>NZ_FNST01000002.1:5128552-10257104 GCF_900105695.1 Streptomyces melanosporofaciens | reverse complement strand
GAGAACCGGTGCTCGGCGAGCGCGCCTACCGCTCCATGGCCGAACTCCCCCAACGCGCCGACCTCGCGTGATCGCCGTCCCGGCGGCCGGGTTCGAGTCGGCGGTCGAGGACGCGCTCGCCGCCGGGGCACGCGCCATCGTCGGCATCACCGCGGGCTTCGCCGAACTCGCACCGAGGGCGAGGCGCGGCAGACGGCGCTGGCCCGGCGGTGCGCGGGCGGGTGCCGTCCTGCTGGGCCCAACTGCCTGGCGTCCTGGACAGCGGCAGCGAACTGTATCTCTCCTCCAATCCACTGCCGCCCGGCACGGTCGGCTGATCTCGCAGAGTGGCAACATGGCCCTGGAGCTCAGCCGATCCTGGCCGACGGGGACTCGGCTTCTCCCGCTTCGCCTCCTCGGCAACCAGGCCGACCTCACCGTCGCGACCTCATCCGGGCCTACACCGTGCACCCGGAGACCAAGCTGATCGCGGTGTACAGCGAGGACTTCGGCGACGGCCGCGACTTCGTGGCAGCGGCTGCCGAGGCCACCACGATGGGCAAGCCCGTGGTGCTGCTCACCGTCGGCGCCAGCGAGGCGTCCGTACGCGGGCCAAGTCGCATACCGGAGCGCTGGTCAGCGACAGCTCGGTGATCGACGCGGCCTGCCGGGCCGCCGGGATCGACCGGTGGCCAGCCCCCGTCAGATGGCCAGCCTGCTGGAGGCGCTGCATCTGTTCGGCGCTGCCCCCGCCCGCCGGTGGCGGTGCTCGCCGACGGCGGCGGCCATGCCTCGGTCGCCTGTGACCTGGCCGAGCGATACGGGTTGTCCGTGCCGGAGTTCGATCCCGAGCTGTCGCGGCGGCTACGAGACCATCTGACGCCGTCGGCGGGGTGGGCAACCCGGTGGACCTCGCGGGCATGGGTGAGCGGGATGTCACCTCCTTCGCCCGGTGCTGGGCGATCTGCTCGACGCGCCGGACACCGACTCCGTGCTGATCACCGGCTACTTCGGCGGCTACGGCGAGTACAGCGCCGCCCTCGCCGCCGCCGAAATCGAGACCGCCGCCGAGATGGGCGAGCTGGTACGCGACCGCTGCAAACCGGTGGCCATTCACACCATGTATCCCTACAGCGACGCCGCCGAGGAACTGCAGCGACGCGGTGTGCCCGTCTTCCGCGCCATCGAGGAAGCGGCACGCAGCCTCGGATGCTGGCCCGGCGCACCCCCGCCGACCCCGCGCTGCGCCCCCTGCCCGACCCGGCACAGCCCGTGGCGGATGACGGCTATTGGAGCGCACGCGAGCTGATCCGCGCCGCGGTGTGCACTTCCCGCGGCGCCTGGTCACGACGGTGGACGAGGCCGTGGAGGCGGCCCGCGAGATCGTGGCGGGTCGTGGTCAAGGCGCTCGGCCTGCTGCACAAGTCCGACTCCGGGTCGCGCTCGGGCTGGAAGGCGATCCGGCGGTCCGCACCGCCGTCGTCGACATGGCCGAGCGGCTGTCTCCGCCGGGGTACTGCGTCGAGGCCATGGCGGATCTGCGCGACGGTGTCGAATTGATCGTCGGCGTCCGGCGGACCCCGGTTCGGCCGGTCACCATGCTCGGCCTCGGCGGGGTCACCACCGAGGTGCTGCGCGACGTGGCCTTCGCGCTCGCCCCGCTCACCCCGGGCAGGCCAGTGAGCTCCTGGGCCGGCTGCGCTCCGCGGCCCTGCTGCACGGCGTGCGTGGCCGCCCGCCGTCGATCTCGACGCACTCGCCCACACCATCGCCGTCATCACCGAAGTGGCGGCGGCCCATCCGGAGATCTCCGAGCTGGAAGTCAACCCGCTGCTCGCCACTGCGCGCGGATGCCAGGGCCTGGACGCCCGCATCGTCCTGGGCTGACACCTACACGGCTGACATTCACACGACAGACACCCACCGGCTGACACCCACCGGCTGACACCCACACGTAAGAGCGCTCGCCGGCGCCACATCACCTCGCGCACGGCACATCAACAGGAGGAAACACACGTGGAATTCGCCCTCAGCCCCGTCTGGCCGAACTGAAGCAGCGTGCCGCCGGCCTGACCGGCAAGATCATGCAGTTCGAGGACGAGTGCGAGGCAACAACGGTCTGCCGCCCGAAGCCCACGCCGTCATCCGCGACGAGGTGCTCGCCCATGGTCTGCAGCCATCAACATGCCCGCCGAATGGGGCGGCGCAGGCCTCACCATCCTGGAACAGGTCGTCGTCCAGGACGAGTTGGGCCAACTCACCAACGCCCTGTGGGACGCGGTATGGCGGCCCGCCAACTGCCTCAGCGCCTGCACGCCCGAGCAGCGCGAGCGCTACCTCGTCCCGACATCGAGGGCCGCCGCCGCGACGCGGTGGCCATCACCGAGGAACACGCCGGCTCCGACCCCTCCCGGATCCGCACCACGGCCACCCGGGACGGCGACGGCTATGTCCTGAGCGGCGAGAAGTGGTTTGTGACCGTCGGCGACGCGGCGGACTTCCTCATCGTCCTCGCCTATGTGCGGCCGGACAACGAGCCGACGATGTTCCTCGTCGACAAGGACACCCCGGCGTCTCCGTCAAGCGCACCCCCGCTACACCCACACCTTCGTCTACGAACACCCCGAGTTCCTCTTCCAGGACGTCCGGGTCGGCCAGGCCGCCGTGCTCGGCAGGATCGGCGAGGGTACGACCTGACCCGCGACTGGTTCACCGAGGAGCGGCTGATGATCGCCGCGCGCACCATCGCGCCGCCGAGCGCGCGCTACGGCTGGCCGTGGACTGGGCCAAGGAGCGTGAGCAGGCGGGGACGTACTGATGAACGCCAGCTCATCCAGGGGATGATCGCCGACTCGTGACCGAGATCCCACCAACCGCGCCTTCACCCACCAGGTGGCCTGGGAGTTCGACCAGGGTGGCGACCGCAAGACCCTGCACGCCAAGGCCGCCACCGCCAAGCTCGCCGCCTCCGAGGCGTCCAACCGGATCGTCGACCGCTGTGTGCAGATCTTCGGCGGCCGCGGCTATATGCGGACATGCCGGTCGAGCGCTGTGGCGCGAGCTGCGGGTGGACCGGATCTGGGAGGGCACCTCCGAGATCCAGCGCTGGTCATCGCCAACGAGGTCGGCAAGCGCGGCCTGGACGACCTGCTGTCCTTCACCGCCGGAGCTGACCGGCGCCATCCGGAGCAGGGGCCGTACGGCCACCCCGGGTCGTACGGCCACGCCCACTGCCGTACGCCACACCGAACGGCCCCTGCCGCCGGCACCCCACCGCCGCGCCGCCCGAACACCCCGCGTGGCAACGACCCGCAACGTCCTTCAAGCACCGAGGCAGGAGAAGCACCAGCGCCTTGACGCTCTCCGCCTAAAGCGGGAGATTCCACGGGTCGCCCCGTGGAGTTCCTGCTTCGTCGCCGACTGCCCGCCCGGAGTTCTCCGTTGAGGTCTTACACCGGCTCCACAGGCCGATACTGCCGTCCGGCACCAGAAGGTTCTTCGCCGCGTTCACGTCACGGTCATGGGTGACGCCGCAACCACACGTCCAAATGCGGACGTGCAGCGGCATCGCCTCGGCGAGGGCGCCGCAGGCGGAGCACAACCTGGAGGAGGGGAAGAAGCGGTCGACCGCGATCACTTCCCGTCCGTACCAGGCGGCTTTGTACTCCAGCATGCTCCGGAAGTCCGACCATGCCGCATCGCTGATGGCGCGGGCCAGGCTCCGGTTCCTGACCATGTTCCGCACGGTCAGGTCCTCGATCACGAGCGTTTGGTTTTCACGCACGAGACGAGTGGTCAGCTTGTGCAGCCCGTCACGCCGACGGTCGGCGATCCGGGCGTGGATCCTGGCGACCTCACGCCGGGCCCTCGCCCGGTTCGCGGACCCCTCGGCCTTCTTCGCAAGGCGCCGCTGGGCCAGGGCAAGCCGGGCACGGTCACGGCGCTCATGCCTGGGGTTGGCGATCTTCTCCCCGGTGGAGAGGGTCAGCAAGTGGTCCAGGCCGACGTCGATACCGACCGCCGCACTCGTCGCGGCCAGGTGCCTGACACCGGGTCCTCGCACAGCATCGAGACGAACCAGCGGCCTGCCGCGTCCTGGACACCGTCACCGTGGACGGCTTCGCTCCGAGGGCAGAGGGCGGGACCACACGATGTCCAGTGGCTCCGCCATCTTCGCCAGCGTCAGCTTCCCGTCACGGAAGCGGAAGCCGCTGGTGGTGTACTCGGCGGACATTCGGGACTTCTTCCGCGACTTGAAGCGCGGGTACTTCGCCCGCTTGGCGAAGAAGTTGGTGAACGCCGTCTGCAGGTGCCGCAGCGTCTGCTGGAGCGGGACCGAGGAGACCTCGTTGAGATAGGCCAGTTCCTCAGTCCTCTTCCACGCCGTCAGCATCGCCGACGTGACGTTGTAGTTGACCCGCTCCTGCCCGGCCCACGCCTCGGTCCGGGCCACGAGCGCCATGTTGTAGACCTTCCGGACACACCCGAACGTGCGCGACAGCTCGGCCGCCTGTGCACTGGTCGGATAGAAGCGGTACTTGAACGCCCGCTTCACCCATGCCGTGGTCACACTCACACGCTAGCGGGACGGCAAGTGAAGACCAAAGCTGCGGGTCAGGGCACGGTCTTTCGCCCTGGCAGCGAAATCCCGCACCTCACCCTGCTCCGCAGGAGTCCGTTTCCTCTCCGCCGCGAACGGCGGAGTATCCACGGAGGAACCTGATGAGCGCCCTCACCCTCGACAAGCCACCCACCCGGCGGACTCCCGTCGCGCCACCGGGACACGGCACGGCTGCTGCGCACCGTACTGAGGCGCGTGGGCACGGCACTGTTCGTCCTGCTGTGCACCGCGACCGTCTCGTTCTTCCTCGTCCGGCTCTCGGGCGACCCGTGAAGATCCTGCTGCCGCCCGACGCCACGGCCCACCAGGAGAGCGTGCTCCGCGCGTCCCTCGGACTCGACCGGCCGCTGTTCACGCAATACCTCGACTACCTCTGGGGACTGCCCCGCCTCGACCTCGGCGACTCCCTGGTCTACGGCCAGCCGGTCAGCGAAATCCTCGCCGACCGGCTGCCCGCCACGATCGAACTGGCCGCCGCCGCCCTCGCGGTGACCCTCGTCATCGCCATCCCGGCGGGCATCTTCGCCGCGATGCGCCGCGGCCGCCGCTCCGACCACACCGTGATGACCGGCGTCCTGCTCGGCCAGTCCACCCCGCCGTTCTGGGTCGGCATCCTGCTCATCCTGGTCTTCGCCGTCTGGCTGCAGGCCCTGCCGCCTCCGGCTACGGCACCTTCGCCAACCTGGTCCTGCCGGCCGTCACCCTCGCCGTCTACTCCGTGGCCGTCGTCGCGCGGCTGCTGCGCTCCTCGCTGATCGACGTGCTGTCCTCCGACCACATCCGCAGCTCCCGCGCCAAGGGCTTCGGGCCGCTGAAGGTGGTGCTCCGGCACGGGCTGCGCAACGCCTCACTGCCGGTGGTGACCGTCATCGGTCTGGAAGTCGGCAATCTGCTCGGCGGGCAATCCTCACCGAACGGGTCTTCTCCTGGCCCGGAGTCGGACAGCTGACCGTCGAGGCGATCTCCAATCGCGACTTCCCGCTCGTCCAGGCCACCGTCCTGTTCTTCGCCGCCACCTTCGTCGTGGTGAACCTGCTCGTCGACCTCTCCTACAGCTTCCTCGACCCGAGGGTGAGGACGTCCCGATGACCCTCATGTCCCCTGCCGCGACCGGCCATGCCCCGGCGACGGCACCGGCCGGCGGCTCCCGGTCCGTCGTCCTGCGCGCGCTCCTGCGTAACAAACTCGCCGTCCTGGCGCTCGCCGTACTCGCCCTACTGCTGATCGCCGCCCTGTTCGCACCGCTCGTCGCCCCCTACGACCCCAACGCGCAGAACCTCCTCCTGCGGCTGCGGCCCCCCGCCTGGCAGGACGGCGGCAGCGGCGCCCACCTCCTCGGCACCGACCAACTGGGCCGCGACATGCTCTCGCGTGTCATCTACGGCGCCCGGGTCTCGCTGCTCGTCGGCGCGGGGGCCGCGCTGCTCGCCGGTGTCATCGGCACCGTCGTGGGACTGGCCTCCGGCTATTTCGGCGGCTGGGCGGACCGGGTGCTCATGCGGCTCGCCGACGTCCAGCTCGCCTTCCCCTCACTGCTCCTGGCCCTCGCCATCGTCGGCTTCCTCGGCTCGGGTCTGTGGTACGTGATCCTGGTGCTCGCTTCACCGGCTGGGTCTCCTACGCCCGCGTCGTGCGGTCCGAGGTGATGTCGCTGCGCACCCGCGACTTCATCACCGAGGCCCGGGCGATCGGCGTCACCGACGTCACCATCATGCGCCGCCATCTGCTGCCCAATGTGATGGCGCCGCTGGCCACCATCGGAACCCTGCACGTGGCCGCCGCGATCGTGGCCGAGGCGTCCCTGAGCTATCTGGGCCTGGGCGTGCCCAAGGAGACGGTCACCTGGGGTGCCATGCTCTCCGACGGCCAGCTCTATCTGGGCACCTCCTGGTGGGTCGCCGTGTTCCCCGCATCGCGCTGATGCTGACCTCTCTCGCCATCAACATCACGGGCGACGCCCTGCGGGACGTCGCGGACCCGAAGGCCTACGCCGATGACCATCGACCGACCGACAACCGACCCGTCCCAGCGGCCGGCGGACGAGCAGCCGCTGCTGGAAATCAACGGCCTCAGCGTCGACTTCAGGCTCGAGACCTCCGTCGTGCACGCGGTCCAGGACGTCTCCCTCCATGTCCGGGCCGGTGAGACGCTCGCCGTCGTGGGCGAGTCGGGCAGCGGGAAGACCGCCACCGCACTGTCCGTTCCGCGTCTGAACCCGAGCCCTCCGTGCGTCTACGCGAGCGGCGAGATCCTCTTCGACGGACGTGACCTGCTGAGGCTCTCCGAGAAGGAACTCGGCCGGATCCGGGCCGCGACATCGCCATGGTGTTCCAGGACCGATGACCTGCCTCGATCCGCTGCAGCGCGTCGGGGCGCAGGTGGCCGAGGTGCTCAGGCATCACACCGGCATCTCCCGCGCCGAGGCCAGGGACGCCGCGCTGGACGCGCTGGAGGAGGTCGGCATCCCCGACCCGGCCCTGCGCTACCGGCAGTACCCGCACGAACTCTCCGGCGGCCTGCGCCAGCGCGTGATGATCGCGACCGCGCTGGTGGGTCGGCCCCGCCTGCTCATCGCCGACGAGCCGACCACCGCCCTGGACGTCACCGTGCAGAGCCAGATCCTCGACCTGCTCGTCACCCTCCAGCACAAGCACGGGATGGCGGTCGTGCTGATCACCCACGACCTCGCGGTCGTGGCGGAGACCGCCGACCGCGTCGTGGTCATGAACCAGGGCAAGGTCGTCGAGACCGGCGATGTGCTCGACGTCTTCGACCGTCCGGCCGACGACTACACCCGCAAACTGCTCGCCGCCACCCCGCGATTGGAGGCGGCATGACCACCGAAGCCGCTGCGCCCGCGCCCCCGGGCGGAAAGGTCCTCCTGGAACTCGTCGGCCTGCGCAAGGAGTTCGGCACCAGGACGGTGAACGTGGCCGTCGACGACGTCTCGCTCGAAGTCCACGAAGGCGAGACGCTCGCCCTGGTCGGCGAGTCCGGCTGTGGCAAGACCACCCTCACCCGGCTGCTGCTCAAGCTCGTCGAACCCACCGCCGGAAACGTGCGCTTCGACGGACAGGACCTCGCCACCCTCTCCCCGCCGGACTGCGTGCCGTACGGCGCCAGATGCAGGTCGTCCTCCAGGACCCGTACTCCAGCATGAACCCGCGGATGCGCATCACCGACATCGTCGCCGAACCGCTGGTCACCCACGATCCCGAGGCCCGCGGGCGGCGCGCCCGGGCCCGCACCAGGGAACGGGTCGGGGAACTCCTGGAGGCCGTGGCCTGGACGCCTCCATCCAGGACCGCTACCCGCACGAGTTCTCCGGCGGCCAGCGCCAACGCGTCTCGATCGCACGGGCCCTGGCGCTCCGGCCCCGCCTGCTCGTGCTCGACGAGCCCACCAGCGCACTGGATGTCTCCGTGCAGGCCACCGTCCTCGACCTGCTGGCGGATCTCCAGAGCCGGCTGGGCCTCACCTATGTGTTCGTCTCGCACAACCTCGCCGTCGTACGGCAGGTGGCCGACCGGGTCGCGGTGATGCGCCGGGGCGCCTGGTCGAGGTGGGCGAGACGGCCGCGGTACTGCGCACCCCCCAGCACCCCTATACGCGGCAACTGCTCGACGCGGTGCCGGTCCTCGACCCGCGCAGGGGCCGCCGTGCCGCGGACCGCCTGTCCCTGACGAGCGAAGAGAGCCGATGACCGCCCGCGCGCTACAGATGCGAGACGACGAGACCGGCGCCGCCGAGCAGCGCGACATCGTCGACGGCGGCCGTGCCGACGAGCACCCGCGGCTGCTCGGCGCCCGAGAAGGCGACGGCGTCCCGCAGCCTCTCCTCCACCACGGTGCGAAAGCGCTCACCGCCCTCGCGCGCCTCACCGTGCAGGATGAAGAGGCCGGGTGCGAAGAGCTGCTGCACGTTCACCAGCCCCAGGGCGAGGTTGTGCGCGTACTCCTCCACCACCTGCCCGGCGAGCGCGCCCCCGCGGTTCACCAGTGCCTCCAGGGACGTCTGGCCCCCAGTCCCACGGCGCGGGCCCGGGCCCGCAGCCAGCCGGTGGTGGCCACGGTCTTCCAGCAGCCGCGGCTCCCGCAGGTGCACCGCTCGCCGCTGGCCGACACGGTCATATGGGCGCCGCTGCGCCCGCCGGGCGGGGCCATCACCTCGCCGTCGTAGAGGAGCCCCACGCCGAGCACCTCACCCGTGGAGACCGAGGCGAAGGTGCGCCGTCCACGGCCGGCGCCGAACCAGCGGTCGCCGAGCACCTGCAGTCGGGCCCGGTGCTCCACCCGCACGCTCGCCCCGGTGAGCGCGCCGAGCCGCTCCGTGACGGGATAGCCGTGCAGTCCGGGCGCGTCGTTCACTTCCATGATCAGGCCCGTGACGGGGTCCACGAGCCCGGCGGCGGCCACCCCGATCCCCTGGAGTTCATGGCCGGCGAAGACCCCGGCCGCCGCGGCCAGCGCCGTGTCGATGTCCGCGGGGGTGGCGGTGGCCGCGTCGTACGACGACTCGGTGCGGTCCAGGATCCGGCCCGCCATGGACAGTACGGCCGCCCCGACCCGACCGGGGACCAGCTCGACGGCCCCCAGCCGCCGAGGCGCCTGGGGAGCGGCCGGTTGCGGCGCGGCCTCGGGGACCAGTCGCAACGGAGAACGTTTGTGGGCCATGCGCCGACTCTGCCATGGCCCCGTTTCGGAGAGGTAGCACCGTGAGCCAATCGAGACTGACCGAACTCACCTGGCGGGAGGTGCGCCGGGCCGGCGAGGAGGGCATCGCTCTGCTGCCCATCGGTTCGCAGGAGCAGCACGCCTCGCACCTCCCGATGGGCACCGACACCCTCCTGGTCGAGGAGGTGGTGGACCGCGCGCTGGACATGCTCGCCCGGGAGGCCGGGCCGGGTGTGGTGCGGTTGCCGGCGCTGCCCTTCGGGCACAGTCCGCACCACTTGTTCGCGGCCGCCGTCTCGCTCTCCGCGGCGACCTTGGGCGCGGTCCTGGACGACATCCTCGACTCGCTGGTGACCAGCGGATACCGCCGCATCATGGTCGTGAACGGCCATGGCGGCAACGACGAGATCATGCGGCTCGCCGTGAAGCGGTTCGCGCTGCGTTCCCCGGTGACGGTCGCCGCCTGCTCGTACTGGACCCTCACCGCGGGTGAGGAAGGAGCGGGGCGGCCGGATGTCACCCCGGGGCATGCCGGATGGTTCGAGACGTCACTCATGCTGGCGGCCCACCCGGACCTGGTGCGGACACCCGTGCCGGCCCGCGCTCCGGTCGAACCGCCGCCCCTGTTCGACGCCCCGCCCTACCCGGGCCTGACCGTGGAACGCCACGGGGAATGGGAGCGGGTCGGCGGCTCCACGGACGACGCCGCCGACGCCGACGCCACCCGGGGCGACCGGCTGCTGGAGGACCGGGCGCGAGGACTGGCCCGGGCGATCCAGGCCTTCGACGCGGCGAGCCGGTCACCCCGATGATGCGAGGAGTAGCAATGAAGATCACTGACGTCGACGTATGGGTGGTCAACCTCCCCCTCGTCAACCCCTTCACCAGCTCGTTCGAGACCAAGACGGGCGAGACGCGCACCGTGGTGCGCATTCGCACCGACGAGGCTGTCGAGGGCTGGGGCGAGACGATGTGGGGTGCGCCGGTCGCCGCGATCGTCCGGTCGATGGCCCCCGACCTGATCGGGACCAGCCCGTTCGCGCTGGAGAGCTTCCATCGCAAGCAGCACATGGTGCCGTTCTTCTACGGCTACCTCGGCTACGCGGCGATCGCCGCCCTCGATGTCGCCTGCTGGGACGCGATGGGCAAGGCCACCGATCAGTCCGTCACCGACCTGCTGGGCGGTGCCGTCCGGGACGAGGTCCCGATCACCGCGCTCATCACCCGCGCCGACGCGCCGGGCGCGCGGGGCCCGGGCCTGCCCGAGGCGATGGCGGAGCACGCGGTACGCGTTGTGGCGGAGGGCGGCTTCGAGGCCGTCAAGCTCAAGGGCACGAAGGACTGCGCGGGCGATGTCGCCATCCTGCGCGCCGTGCGCGAGGCGCTGCCCGAGGTGAACCTGCGTGTCGACCCGAACGCGGCCTGGTCGGTGCCCGACTCGATACGCGCCGGCATAGCCCTGGAGGAACTCGATCTGGAGTACCTGGAGGACCCCTGCGTCGGCATCGAGGGCATGAGCCAGGTGAAGGCGAAGGTGCGCATCCCGCTGTGCACCAACATGTGCGTCGTGCGCTTCGAGGAGTTCGCCCCCGCCATGCGGCTGAACGCCGTCGACGTCATCCACGGTGACGTCTACAAGTGGGGCGGGATCGCGGCGACCAAGGCGCTCGCCGCGCACTGCGAGACCTTCGGTCTGGGCATGAACCTGCACAGCGGAGGCGAGCTCGGCATCGCCACGGCGGCGCATCTGGGCGTCGTCTCCAGCACCCCCGTGCTCTCGCGCGCCATCGACAGCATGTACTACCTGCACGCCGACGACATCATCGAGCCGCTGCACCTGGAGAACGGCCGGCTGAGGGTGCCGACGGGACCGGGGCTCGGCGTGAGCGTGGACGAGGAGAAGCTCCGGCACTACGCCGCGGCCAACGAGCGGGAAGGGGACCTGACGGGATGAGCGAGCGGATGAGCAAGCGGGCCGTGCACACGCCGGGGGCCCCGCGCCCAGCGGGTGTCTACTCCCAGGGCGTGGTGGCGGGCGGGTTCCTGTACACGGCGGGATTCGGCCCGCAGGACCCGGTGACGGGCGAGATTCCGGAAGGCGTCGGGGCACAGACCGCACAGGTGCTGCGCAATGTCGCCGCCGTGCTCGCCGAACAGGGGCTGAGCCTGCGCGACGTGGTGAAGGTGACGACACATCTGCAGCACCTGAAGCGGGACTTCGCCGCGTACGACGCCGCCTACCGCGAGTTCTTCAGCGAGCCGTGCCCGGTGCGCACCACCGTCGGCTCCGATCTGATGGACATCCTGGTGGAGATCGATGTGGTGGCTGTCGTACCGGGCAGGGAGGGGCGTTCCGATGAATCGTCCATCCGTTCCGGATAATGGAACGGCGATGGGTTAGGCTGAGTGACATGCCGAACCCGGTCAATACCCCCGCGAGCCACCGCGAAGAGCCGCGTGCCGCCGCAAAGGGCCCTGTGGACAAGGCACTCGAGGTGCTGGACGCACTGGTCCAGCCCGACCCCCCGCACCGCCTGGCCGACCTCGCCGCCCGCACGGGGCTGCCGAAGCCGACCGTCCACCGTCTGCTGCAGACCTTCGCCGACGCCGGATACGCGGTCCCGGGCCCCGGCGGCAACTACCAGGCCGGGCCGCGTCTGCTCGGGCTCGCCGCCACGACGATGGCGTCCAGCCGCGAGCTGCGGCTGGCCCGCCCGGTCCTGGACGACCTGCGGCAGCGCACCGGCCACCTGGCCCACTTCTCGGTGCGGGACGGCGCCGTGGCGGTGCATGTGACGCACTCGGAGCCGTCGTCCGCGTACCACATGGCACCGGCCGCGGGCGGCGAAGTCCCGTTGTACTGCTCGGCGGTGGGATGGGCGATGCTGTCGGCCCTTCCGTCGCCGATGGCGGCGGAGCTGCTGGGCAGCGCGCCCCTCCCGGCCCGTACGCCGCGGACGGTGACGGACCCGGAGGCCGTGCTCGCGGCTCTGCCCGCCGTGCGCGAACAGGGCTACGCGGTGGACGACGAATACGCGGAGCAGGACGTCCGCGCCATCGCGGCCCCGGTGCTGGGGCCCGGCGGCCAGGTCGTCGGCGCGGTCGGCATCCTCGGGCTGACGTTCACGCTGGACGAGGGGAGCGTGGCGATGCTGGGGCCGATGGTGCGCGCCGCCGCCGGCACGGTGTCGGCGGCGCTGCGCGGCGGCGCGGGGACGCTGGGGATCGTGCGGGGGCAGGAGTGAGCGGGGCCGCGGGCGGTCGGACCGCCCGGGCAGCGGAACGGACGGGAACAGCCGGACCGCACGAGGCAGACGAGCCGGGGCCGCTCGAAGGACTCCTGGCAGCGGGCCGCCGGAGCGGGATCTACTCCGCGGCCGCCTGGTCGCTCGGCACCGCGACCGGGCGGACGGTCCACGGGCACCTGGGCACCAGCAGTTGGGGCGGGGCGGAGCTGAACGGCACCGAACTGTGGGACCTGGCCTCGGTGACGAAGCCGATCGTGGGCCTGGCCGCATTGCGGCTGGCGGAGGCGGGAGCACTGCGCCTCGACGACACGGTCGGCACGTATCTGCCCGAGTACCGCCGCGTGCCCGGCAAGGCGGACATCACCCTCACCCAGTTGCTCGCCCACACCTCAGGACTGCCCGGCGGCACCCCCCTGTGGCGCGCGCACTCCGACCGGGACGGACTGCTGGCCGCCCTCCGCGAGCTGCCGCTGCGCGGGGCGCCGGGCACGGTGGTCGAGTACTCCTCCGCGGGCTTCATCCTGCTCGGCCTGATCCTCGAACGGGCCACCGCCACCGGCCTGGACGAGCTGGTCGCACAGCAGGTGTGCGCGCCGCTCGGCATGCGCGAGACGGTGTTCGCGCCCGGCCCGGCCGCCCGCGAGCGCGCGGTCTCCACGGAGCTGTGCACCTGGCGCGGCCGGCTGGTGACCGGCCAGGTGCACGACGAGAACGCGGTGGTGCTCGGCGGGGTCTGCGGCCACGCCGGCCTGTTCGCGTCGCTGGCCGACGTGGACCGGCTGGGCCGGGCGCTCGCGACGGGCGGCGAGGGTCTGCTGAGCGCGCCCGGCTTCGCCCGTATGACCGCCTGCCATACGGAGGGTCTCCCGCTGCGCCGCTGCCTCGGCTGGCAGGGGCAGGACGCGGTGGGATCGCCGGTCGGTACGGCGATGGGTCCGTCCTCGTACGGCCACACGGGCTTCACGGGGACGAGCCTGTGGGTGGAGCCGGGGGTGAACGGGGCGGATGGCCGCTACTACGTCCTGCTCACCAACCGCGTCCACCCCAGCCGCGAGCCCCGCCGCTTCCCGGCGGTCCGCCGCGCCTTCCACCACCACGCGGCAGCACTCGCCCGCGCAACGGACACGCTCTGACGCACGCGCAGGTTTGTTGGATTTTGATAGGTGACAAGGGCGCCATGTTCCCTTGTGGTTCGTTGTGTTGACACATGTCGTGATGAGTGTGACGGTTGCGGAGCTTGGTCCTGGCCTGGATGTGCACTGTTCGTTCTGCAACGGAAGTGGGACGCATGAGCTCAGGAATACGGCGCCGCAGCCTTCTGTCCGCGGCCGCTCTGGGAAGCACAGCCGCTTCGCTCGGTCTCTCCGTCCCGGCGTCGGCGCAGCCGGTCCTCGGCACGAAACCGTCCGCGGCGACGTTACCCGCCGAGGACGGGTACGACCTGTGGCTGCGCTACCGGCGGGTGGAGGATCCCGGTCAACTGGAGCGGTACCGGGCCGCGTTGGGGACCCTGGTCTGGCAAGGGGGCGGCCCGCTCCAGCAGTCGGCGGTGGAGGAGTTGGGCCGCGGGCTCACCGGGCTGCTCGGTACCCGGGTGGCGCCACGCATCAGCGCCCCCTCACCCGCGGCGCTTGTGGTGGGCACCGCGAAGAGTTCCGCCCTGATCCGAGAGCTCGTGCCCGCGGCCGACCTGGCCGAGCTCGGCGACGAGGGCTACGTCGTCCGCCGCGTCACCCGGCGCGGCAAACACTTCACCGTGGTGGCGGCCCACGCCGACCGCGGTGTGCTCTACGGTGCGTTCCATCTGCTGCGGCTCGTACAGACCCGGCGGCCGCTGGAACAGGTCGACCTCATGGAGCGCCCGGCCACCCCGCTGCGCATGGCCAACCACTGGGACAACGACGACGGTTCGATCGAGCGCGGCTATGCGGGCCGGTCCTTCTTCGACTGGGAGAAGCTGCCGCAACTCGACACCCGGTACACGGACTACGCACGGGTCCTGGCCTCGCTCAGCATCAACGGCGCCGTGATCAACAATGTCAACACGCCGGCGGACTACCTCGCCGAGCCGTTCCTGACCAAGCTGGCCGCCTTGGCCGGGGTACTGCGCCGCTACGGCGTGGCACTGTACGTCACGGCGAACTTCGCCGCCCCCATCGACCTGGGCGGGCTGGACACCGCCGACCCCTTCGACCCGGGGGTGCGCGGCTGGTGGACGAAGCAGGCCGCGGAGATCTACGGCAAGATCGAGGACTTCGGCGGCTTCCTGGTGAAGGCCAACTCCGAGGGCCGCCCCGGGCCTTTGGACTACGGTCGCACCCACGCCGACGGGGCCAATCTGCTGGCGGGCGCGCTGAGACCGTACGGCGGGATCGTGATGTGGCGGGCGTTCGTGCACGACAGCGACGAGAAGTGGGACCGGCAAGCCTACCTCGACTTCACACCGCTGGACGGGAAGTTCGCGCACAACGCCGTGGTGCAGATCAAGAACGGGCCGATCGACTTCCAGGTCCGCGAGCCCGCCCACCCGCTCTTCGGCTCGCTGCCGCGTACCAACTCGATGATCGAACTCCAGGTGACACAGGAGTACACGGGGCACGCCACCCATCTGTGCTATCTGGTCCCGCAGTGGAAGGAGGTCCTGGACTTCGACACCCTCAAGGCCGGCGAGGGCAGCACCGTGGCCCGTGTCGTGACCGGCCGAGTGCACTCCTACACGCACTTCGGTTTCGCCGGCGTGATGAACTTCGGCGATGCCAGGAACTGGACCGGCTCACATCTGGCCGCCGCCAACACCCACGGCTACGGACGGCTGGCCTGGAACCCGGACCTGTCCGCACAGGACCTGGCCGCCGAGTGGACCCGGATGACCTTCGGCAACGACCCGCGCGTCGTCAAAACGGTCTCCGCCCTGCTCCTGGACTCCTGGCACACCTACGAGGACTACACCTCGCCACTGGGCACGGGATACCTCACCCATCCGCCGGACGCCTCGGTGGCCGGGCACTTCGACCCCAGCCCGACGACGACCACCCAGTTCCACACGTCGGACCGCGCGGGCATCGGCTACGACCGCACCACCGCCACCGGCGACGGCTTCACCGAGCTGTACGCGCCGGCGACACGGGACGCCTATGAGTCGCCGGCGAACTGCCCCGAGGAGCTGCTCCTCTTCCTCCACCATGTCCCCTACACCCACCGGCTGGCCAGCGGCACGACCGTGATCCAGCACATCTACGACACCCACTTCTCCGGCGCGGCGCGGGTGGCGGACATGCGCACGGAGTGGGAGGGGCTGCGCCGCCGCGTCGACCACCGGCGGTTCACCGATGTGCACCGGCAGCTCGGGGAGCAGATCACCGAGGCCGCCAAGTGGCGGGACACCCTGGTCGCCTACTGGTTCGACCTGAGCCGGATCCGCGACGAGCGCCGCGCCTGGCTCCAGGCGATCGTCGCCCCGGCCGACACCGTGCTGCTGGGCGGGGAGCGCAACGAGCTGCCGGTGCAGGTCCTCAACGCGACGGGCTCCGGGCTGCGCACGGTGACCACACTGGATGTACCCGAGGGCTGGCGGTCCGAGGAGGCGGCCGCCTACGTGGCCTCGCGGGAGGGCCAGACGGTGAAGATGCCCGTCGTGCCGCCACCGACGCCCGCGCTCGCCACCTTGCACGCGCGCCCGAGGTCGGGCGCGGTGCCGGTGCTCGACGCCTCGCTGCGCAGCCTGGCCAAGGCCGTCGTCGTGCCACCCGCCGCGCGCTGCGTACACGCGCTGGACGCCGGGCCCGACTCGGCGCCGGTGCTGAAGGACTACGCCCGGCTCTCACCGTCGAGCGGCTGGCACGAGGGCGCCGGTTTCGGCTGGGTCGGCAACACGCCCGACGCCACGGACACCGGACTGTTCGACGTCGTCCGCCGGGACTACGTACGCGACAGCGCCCCGGCCGTGCTGCGGCTGAAGCTGCCCGCCGGACGCTGCACCGCGCATCTGCTCACCGGCGACCCCAACACCCTCAACAGGTCGCTGATCGTCCGGGTGGACGGGATCGAGAGGGCCCGGAGCGAGCAGCTCGACGGCCGGGAGTTCACCTGGCTCCGGATCCCGCTGGACGGCGGATCCTCCGGACGCGAGGTGGACCTGGAGCTGTCCGCGAAGGAGGACGAGACCTGGCATCTCAGCGCCTGCGTGGTCGTGGCGGACGGGCCGGCCTAGCCCGCGGTGGTGGCCACCGCGGTAGGCCGTCGCCGCAGGATTCCTCGGCGGGCGCGTTACCCGTGCGGACGACGTGGATCGGCGAGGTCACCGGACCACGGATGCATCCGCGCGCGGCTGCATCGCAACGGCGTGGACGGTGCGTGGGGGGCGCGGGTGCGCCATGCAATGCCCCGTTCGGACTCCGCGCGCCCTGCCGGTGGCCGTGAGCCGCGGCAATGATGAGCCGACCGCACGTGATCCACGACTCCGCACACCTGCCCTGTGGCGGGTGGACATGCGGTGGAAGGAATGTACGTTGTTGCTTCTCATCTCCCCGGACAGCGTCGAAGAGGCCCTCGACTGCGCGAAGGCGGCGGAGCACCTCGACATCGTCGATGTCAAAAAGCCCGACGAGGGCTCGCTCGGTGCGAACTTCCCGTGGATCATCAGGGAGATCCGCGACGCGGTCCCGGCGGACAAGCCGGTGTCCGCCACCGTGGGAGACGTGCCGTACAAGCCCGGCACGGTGGCCCAGGCGGCGCTCGGCGCGGCTGTCTCCGGAGCCACGTACATCAAGGTCGGCCTCTATGGATGCACAACGCCCGACCAGGCCATCGATGTCATGCGCGGGGTCGTCCGGGCGGTGAAGGACTACCGGCCGGACGCGTTCGTCGTCGCCTCGGGCTACGCCGACGCCCACCGGATCGGCTGCGTCAACCCGCTCGCGCTGCCCGACATCGCCCGCCGCTCCGGCTCCGACGCGGCCATGCTCGACACCGCGATCAAGGACGGGACACGGCTGTTCGACCACGTTCCGCCCGATGTCTGCGCGGAGTTCGTCCGGCTGGCCCACGAGGCCGATCTGCTCGCCGCCCTCGCGGGCAGCGTCAAGGCAGGAGACCTCGGCGAGCTGACCCGCATCGGCACGGACATCGTGGGGGTGCGCGGGGCGGTCTGCGAGGGAGGCGACCGCAACGCCGGAAGGATTCAGCCGGAGCTGGTGGCCGCCTTCCGGGCGGAGATGGACCGGCATGCCCGGGAGTACGCGGCCACCGTCGCCGCCGCGAGCTGACCGCGGGCATGCCGACACATCAGCCCCGTCGCACCCCGGGGCCCCGCGGCGAGCGCTTCGCCGTCCTCGATCCGGCGACGGGCGAGGCCTTCGACGAGGCTCCCGACCAGCGGCCGGACGAGTTGGACGCCATCGTCGAACGGGCCCACGATGCCTGGCGCGACTGGCGGGCCGACCCCGTCGCCCGCACCAGCGCGCTGTTCGCGGCGGCCGACGCCGTGGAGGCGGCCGGGGCCGACCTCGCTCCACTGCTCACCCGTGAACAGGGCAAGCCCCTGGCCGAGTCGTACGCGGAGATCGCCCGTGCGGCGGCCCGCCTGCGCTACTTCGCCGAACTGGACCCGGTGCCAGAGCCGATCGCGGACGGCCGGCCGGTACGCACCGAGATCCGCTGGCGACCGCTCGGGCCCGTCGCCGCGATCGTCCCGTGGAATTTTCCCCTCCAGCTCGCGTCGGCGAAGTTCGCGCCCGCGCTCGCCGCGGGGAACACGATGGTGCTCAAGCCCTCCCCGTTCACGCCCCTCGCCACCCGGCTGCTGGGGTCCGTCCTCTCCGCCGCCCTCCCCCAGGACGTACTGACGATCGTCACCGGTCGCGAGCCCCTCGGCGCCCGCCTCGCGTCCCATCCGGGGATCCGCCATGTGACCTTCACCGGTTCGATCGCCACCGGACGGGCCGTCGCCGAGGGCGCGGCGGCCTCGCTCGCCCGGGTCACCCTGGAGCTGGGCGGTAACGACGCCGCCATCCTGCTGGAGGACGTGGAGGTGGAGCGGATCGCGGACCGGTTGTTCTGGGCGGCGTTCCGCAACTGCGGGCAGGTCTGCATGGCGGTCAAGCGCGTCTACGCCCCGGCCCGGCTCTACTCCCAGGTGGTCGAGGCCCTCGCGGAGCGCGCGAAGACCGTCGTGGTCGGGCCCGGCCTCGACCCGGGCTCACAGCTGGGGCCGGTCAGCAACGCCCCCCAGCTGGCCCGGGTCGAGCGCTGCACGGCCCGGGCCCTGGCGGACGGCGCCAGAGCCGCGGCCGGTGGTCACCGGCTGGAGGGGCCGGGCTACTTCTTCGCGCCGACGATCCTGGCCGATGTCCCCTCCGGCAGCCCGGTGGTGACGGAGGAACAGTTCGGCCCGGTCCTGCCGGTGCTGCCGTACGAGCGCCTGGACGAAGCCGTCGAGGCGGCCAACGACACCGGCTTCGGACTGGGCGGCTCGGTATGGGGAACCGACCTCGACCGGGCCGAGGCGGTGGCCGACCGGCTGGAGTGCGGGACGGCGTGGATCAATAACCACGCCGAACTGTCCCTCGCCCAGCCCTTCGCCGGCACCAAGGACAGCGGTGTCGGCGTCGCGGGCGGGCCGTGGGGGCTCTACGGAAACCTCAGGCCGTTCGTCGTGCACCGTCCGGAGGAGGCGTGACCAAGAGGTTCGACGCTGCGGTACTGCGCTCGTACGAGAGCCGATTCGCCGTCGAGGAGGTGACCGTGGGCGCGGGGCCGGCCGACGGCGAGATCCTGGTCAGGATCGCGGGCTGCGGGATGTGCCGGACCGATCTCGCGGTCCGGCGTTCGGCGGGCCGCTCACCGCTGCCGGCGGTGCTCGGCCACGAGGGAGCCGGGGTCGTGGTGGAGACGGGCGGCCCGGACACCGGCCTCGGCGTCGGCGACCATGTCGTGCTGAGCTTCGACTCCTGCGGACACTGCCGGAGCTGTCTGGGCGCGGCCCCCGCCTACTGTGACTCCTTCGCCTCGCTCAACCTCTTCGGAGGGCGCAAGGAGAACGCGGCACGGTTCACCGACGCGGCCGGGATCGCTTTGGCTCCCCGGTGGTTCGGCCAGTCCTCGTTCGCCGAGTACGCGATGGTCCCGGCCCGCAATGCCGTCCGGGTCGATTCCTCGCTGCCCATCGAACTGCTCGGACCGCTCGGCTGCGGCTTCCTCACCGGCGCCGGAGCGGTCTTCACCTCCTTCGGTGCCGGTCCCGGCGATGCCATCGCGGTCTTCGGCGCGGGAGCGGTGGGCCTGGCCGCGGTGATGGCGGCCACCGCCGCCGGGGCGGTGACCGTGGCCGTCGACCGGCACCCCGAACGGCTGGCGCTCGCCGAGCGGCTCGGCGCGAGCCCGTTGCACGCCGCATCGGCCGGCCTGCCCGAGCGCATTCGGCAACTGACCGACGGTGGCGCGCAGTACGCGCTGGACACCACGGGCTCCGCCCAGCTGATCAACGACGCGCTCCGGGCGCTGCGCCCGACCGGCCACCTCGGCCTGGTGGCACGGCTCCACACCGCGCTGCCACTGGAACCGGGCACGCTGGACCGGGGCAGGAGGATCTCCCATATCTGCGAGGGGGACGCGGTGCCGGGACTGCTGATTCCGCGGCTGACCGGGCTGTGGCAGGCCGGGCGCTTCCCCTTCGACCAGCTGATCCGTACCTACCCGCTCGCCGACATCAACGAGGCCGAACGCGACTGCGACGCGGGCCGCGTGGTCAAACCCGTCCTGATTCCCGCGGGGACGGGCCGATGAACGTGGCGTTCAACGCCATCACCCATCCGATCGATCGCCACATCTTTCGTACTTCGTATTCCTCGCTGTTCGTAGTCTCTGCTCGCCCCAAGGGAGGACACATGGTCGGCACAGCGCATCGGAGCGCCGGTGTGGAAGGCGTGGAAGGGGGTGTGGGCCTGACCGCTCTCATGGTCGCCGCGGCACGGGCGATCGAGACCCACCGCCACGACAGCCTGGCACGGGACGCCTTCGCGGAGCACTTCGTGCTCGCCGCACCGGCCTCCGCGGGATGGCCGATCCGCATGCAACAGGTTCCGGACGGAGACGCGGATCCGCTGTGGGGGCGATTCGCGCGCTACTTCGGTCTGCGGACGAGGGTCCTCGACGACTTTCTCCTCCGGTCGGTGCGGGCGGAGGCGGGGGGCGCCCGCCAAGTGGTCCTGCTCGGGGCGGGGTTGGATACGCGGGCGTTCCGGCTCGATTGGCCTTCCGGCTGTGTGATCTTCGAGATCGACAGGGAAGGCGTACTGGCCTTCAAACACCAGGTGCTCGACGGACTGTCGGCCACCCCGAAGGCGGCGCGCGTACCGATCCCGATCGATCTGCGCGCCGACTGGGTCGGAGCGCTGACCGACGCCGGCTTCGACAGGGCCGAGCCGAGCGTCTGGCTGGCCGAGGGGTTGCTGTTCTACCTGCCAGGCGCCTCCGAGAAGTACCTCATCGACACGGTGGACCTGCTGAGCACGGGTGGCAGCGCCCTGGCGTTCGAGGTCAAGCTCGAGAAGGACTTGCTGGCATACCGCGACAGCCCGCTCTACACCTCGACAAGAGACCAGATCGGCATCGACCTGCTCAACCTGTTCGATGGCGAGCCGCGGCCCGACTCCGCGGGTGATCTGGCGGACAAGGGCTGGTCCACCTCGGTCCACACCCCCTTCGACTTCACCCGCCGGCACGGGCGCGGCCCGCTGCCCGAGCAGAATGACGCGCTGGAGGGCAACCGGTGGGTGTTCGCGAACAAGCCCCGGCCGTAACGCCGCCGTCAGACGGCCCGCCACGCCCGCGGTCACTCGACCAGGCGCAGCCAGGCCGCCGCGAGCGCGGCGTGACCGGCCGGCGTCGGGTGGACGCCGTCCGCGGCCCAGTACTCCGGCCCGGTCGTCGCGGCGAGCTCGGCGAACATGCCGTCGGCGTCGAGCAGCTGCGCGCCGTAGGTGAGGGCGAGCTTGCGCACGACCTGGATCTTCGGGTCCAGGTCGGTGCGCCATTCCTTTCGCTCGTCGTCTCCGATGAACGCGTAACCGGCGCCGGCCTCGACGATGCCGTGGATCGGCAGGAGGAACGGCACGATGAGGATCAGCTCCGTGCCCGCCTCGGCGAGGGGCGCGAGCAGGCGGTCGTAACCCGCTTCGAACTCCTCCGCGGTGATCAGGTACCCCTCCGGGTCCAGCGTGTGCCAGCCCATGTCGTTGACCCCGACGAGGATCGACACCACGTCCGGGCGCGCGTCGAGGACGTCTGTCTGCCAGCGGGCTTCGAGGTCCATCACCTTGTTGCCGCCGATCCCGGTGTTCAGCCAGGTCACGGGCCGGTCCGGGTGCCGTAGTCCCCACTCCCCCGCGATGCGCAGCGGGTAACCGAACCCGAGACCGTCTTCGCTCTGCAGCCGTTGGCAGTCGGTGATCGAATCGCCGGTGAACATCACGGTGCTTCCCGGTCGAATAGTGATCGTCATATGCGCTCCTTGGACTCGGGTGAGAGGAGGAAACCGAATGAGAACGGTCATATCCTGGCGAAATGATCATCCGGCAGGATCTCTCGAAAGATGTCGGACCTCACCGACATCGGACCGACAGTCCCCGATATGCCGCCGACACCACGGCTCCGCCGCCCGATCCTGAGCCGGGTGAACTCCCGGGTGAACTCGAAGCAGCGCTTGACACCTACACCACCAGGGCGTGGCACTGGGCGCCCGTCAGCCGAAGCGACGGCGCGCTTCCTCGATGTGACCGAGGTGGGTGTGCGTCCAGCCGCACATTCCATCGACCGTCGCGCGCAGGGCCCGGCCCGGCTCGGTGAGGGTGTACTCGACCCGGGGCGGCACGGTGGGATACACCTTCCGCTCGACCAGGCCGTTGCGCTCCAGCATGCGCAGGTTCTGGGCGAGCATCTTATGGCTGACGCCCTCGACGTCATTGCGCAACTCACCGAAGCGCAGGGTGCGCTCACCGAGCGCCTCGATGATCAGGAACGCCCATGTGTGGGCCACGTCCGAGAAGATCTCCCGCGCCAGAGAGTCCGCGCGCCTCAGTCCGCGTCCTCGGGCAGGTCCTTGAGTAGCTGCCCCGGCGATCTCATCCCTGAGCCCGTCCATCACGGCCGCACATCGCGCACCGCTGCGCGGCCGTGTCCACCGGACGCGGAGCCGGCCGGTGGCATCCGATCCGCGCCACGGCCCCGCCGAATGGCCGTCAGGCGTTGGCGACCTTCCGGAGTTTGCGTACGAGCTTGACGACGGCCCAGACGATGAGGCCTCCCAGGAGGAGCAGGAACAGGATCGCCTGCCACAGGGGCATCTTCTTCTTTCCGGTGGACGAGCCGCCGCCGTTGCTGCGGGAGGAGTAGCCGCCGCCCTTCGACTTCTTGTTGCCACCGACCTTACTGACGCCACCGCCGCCGCCGCTGCCACCGCCTCGTTTCGACGACAGCCCCACGGACGAGACGGAGTCACGCGTCGGCACCGCGTGGGCCGCGGCGGGTGCCACCCCGAGCAGGGCGCCGATCAGGAGGAGTGTGGTTGCCAAACGCATGAGAGATCCCCGTGATGGTGAGTCGGAAAGATATTCGCGCCAGGGCGCAGCGTCGCACCCTAGGGCATGGATCTGCGCTGTCGGAACTCGGGCACGGTCCGACAGTGCGGCGACAGCCCGGTGCCTCCCGAACCGCTGTCACGTCACGTCAGTCGAGGCTGACGAGCGTCTTTCCAGTCGTTCGGCCGGCGATCATCTCCGTCAGCGCGTGCGGAGCCGATTCCAAGCCCGTGAACACGGTCTGGCGATAATCCAGCTCGCCGGCGCGAAGCCACCCAGCCATCTGGCGCTGCATCTGCCCCATGAGATGCAGATTGCTGCTCCCACGGAACCCACGAAGGGTCAGATCCTTGGAGACCGCGAGGAACAGGTTCCGCGGCCCGGCCGAGCCGGACTCGTACTCCGAGATCGAGCCACACAGCGCTACCCGCCCGCCTCTCCTCAGGTGTGACAGGGCAGTCTCGAGGTGGGTCCCCCCGACGGAGTCGAAATAGACATCGATTCCGTCGGGCGCGATGCCGCCCAGACTTGCCCCGAGGTTCCCCACCCGGTAGTTGAAGGCTTCGGCGCCCAGGCTGTCGCGCAGCCAGTCGACCTTCTCGTCGGTGCCCGCGCTGGCCACTACCCGGTTACCCGTGAGCCGTGCGATCTGCACGGCCAAGCTGCCCACCGCCCCCGCGGCAGCCGAGACCCAGACCGTTTCCCCACCTCGTAGAGCGTCAACGACGTGCAGACCGGCATAGGCCGTCAGACCCATTCCGCCCAGCGGGCCGAGATACCACTGCGGCTCACATTCGTCGAGGTCCAGGCGTGTCAGGGTGCCGAGTCCGCTGAGCTGCTCGGCACCCGCGTCCACGGCGGCGTACTCACGCCAGCCCTGGGCGTGCCACACGACGTCACCCGGGGCGAAGCCCTCAGCCCGGGACTCCACCACCTCCCCCACGGTCATGATGCCGTCCATGGCGCGTCCGAGTGGAAAGGCGGCGAAATAGCCGGAGGGGGCGTCGGGACGTAGCCGCAGCCGAAGGCCCGGGTCCACCGATGTCCACGTGTTGCGTACGAGCACCTGCCCCGGCCCGGGCCGGGGCACGGGGACCTCGACCAACTCGAAGTCGTCCGGGCTGACGCTGCCGGCCGGGTATGCCCTGACCCGGATCTCCCGTCCAGTCCGCATCATGCCGGTACCACCGCGACGGGCATCATGCGGCGTAGTACGGGTTGTGCGGTGCCGCTGAAGTGACAGGAGCCTTCGTTCATCAACACCACTCCGGGATTCACGGTCTTCTCGCTGCCATCGCTCGACAATGAACCAATATCAGTTTGGTTTGATCACGCGCAACGGTACAGCGTGCACTCGACCGGGATTCCGCAGGACGAGGACGAGGGCGACTCCGGGGGCGGAAACGGCATCACGAACGGGCCCTCAGTCCGTCCAGTGTGAGGTCGAGCAGGCGTTCAGCCCGTTCCCGGTGTTCGGGCATGGCCGAGGTGACGGCGATGCCTTCGAGGGCGGCACCCATGTCGGTGGGGGTGATGTCGGTGCGGATCGTCCCGGCGGCTGCGCACGCGTCCATCAGTGTGGTGATGGCGGCCTGGATCATGTCCCGACTGTGGCCGTAGGGGTTGCTTCCCGTGGCGGCGATGGCGCGCAAGGCGTCGGCCATGCCGAACTTCGCGGTGACGTAGTCCAGGAAGAGGCGTGTCCAAGCGCGCAGGGCTTCGTAGGGCGGCTTCTCCTCGAGCAGATCGGGGACGGCGTCGCACAGCTGCGCCACCTCGTTGCGGTAGACCGCCTCGATCAGCGCCTCACGGGTGGCGAAGTTCCGGTACAGCGTCGCGCTGCCCACACCCGCCTCCTTGGCGATGCGCTCCAGGTGCGCGTCCAGCCCCTCCTCGGCGAACACGCGCACCGCGGCCGCGAGAATCTTGTCTCTGTTACGCCGCGCGTCAGCTCGCAACGGGCGTTGTGCACTGTCGGCCATCAGCGGTCGCCCTCCCCTCTCCGGTCCCCTTCGCTTGCTAAACGGAGGGGCGCCCATTTAGCCTCTCGTCAGGTAAGTGGGGGCGCCCCCAGTTCCACTGTAGGCCATGGGCCATGGTCCAACCCGCACATATCCCCCTCGGAAGGATGTTGATCATGTCAGGTGTCGAAGGCAAGGTCGTAGCGATCACCGGTGCCAGCAGCGGCATCGGAGCGGCGACGGCGACCTACCTCGCCGAGAGGGGCGCCCGGCTCGTGCTCGGGGCCCGGCGCGAAGACCGGTTGCAGGCGGTAGTGGACCAGATCACCGCGCAGGGCGGCTCGGCCGTCGGGACGGTCACCGACGTGACGCGCCGCGAGGACCTCCAGCGCCTGACGGACACGGCGGTCGACCGGTTCGGCCGGCTCGATGTCCTGGTCTCCAACGCCGGCACGATGGCGGTGTCACCATTCGACGAGCTGCGCCAGGACGACTGGGACGCAATGGTCGCGACGCACATCACCGGCCTGCTGAACGGCATCGGGGCGGCGCTTCCCCTCTTCCGGCGGCAGCGCTCCGGCCAGTTCGTCAACATCGCCTCCACCGCGGCCTACGTCGTGAAATCCCCGCAGGCCGTCTACGCGGCCACCAAGACGGCGGTGAAGGTGCTGACCGAGGGACTGCGCCAGGAGTCGGGCCCCGACCTGCGGGTCACCCTGGTCTCGCCCGGGTTCACCAACACCGAGGGCGTGGGCAAGGGGGCGAGTCCCGAGGCAGCGGCGGCGGCAGCCCGACAGCGCGACGAGATGGCCATCCCGCCCGCCGCCATCGCGTCCGCGATCGGCTACGCGATCGAGCAGCCCGCCGGCGTCGACATCAGCGAGGTCGTCGTCCGGCCCACCGCGCAGGCGTGACGACCTGTTTGCGGGCGGTTGGCGCAGGCGCAGCCTCACGCAGCAAGCGTCTGTGCCGCTGCCACCGCGGGCAACGGTGCCACCGGGATACGCACCGGCGCGACCGGGTCATTGGCGGGCCGGACGCGGTAAGTGGTCTTGCCCGGGTCCACGAGGGGATCACCGAGGGTGATCCGCCCTTGGGAGTACAGCCGGTCGCATACGGGGGTGGGCAGAGCGACGTAGCAGCCTCCCCTGTCGGCGATGTGGTCGTACGGCTGCCAGTAGCCGTACCGGCGCCGTCCACGTGCATGCACGGTGAGAAACACCGGAGTACGGGAGTCGGATATGACGCGGAGAACGCCGGCGTCGGCAGCAGCCTCGAACGGGTCGTCGGAACGGGAGCGGGACTGGTAGAGGACGGGGGACACCATGGCTGCCTTCCGAGGGCCGGGACTCACGATCAGCTACTCCAATTAAAGCAGCTATTCGATCTTGATTACAGAACTTCCGCTGGAGCGACGGGACTTGAGATGAGAGGGGGAAGGGGGCCGAGAGGGAACGTGAGCACCCCCGCGATGCTCGCTCCCGCCCTGCCCCCGGATCGCCGCCGCCTCACCGGCCAAACGGTGTCAGCTTCCCGTGGACCGGACGGTGCCCATGACCTTCTCGATCTCGGCGGCCGTCAGCGCGTTCGGAACCCCTTGGTCCGCGTAGATCACCCAGCCGTGCATAGTGCCGTCGGGGAGCTTCTGCGCGATGCTGCGCACGATCGCCTTCGCCGGGACGCATGAGCTCGACCGGTTGGTGACGGTGACCTGGGCGGTCGCGGTGTAGCCGTCGATACCCCCCTGCTTCCACGGCTTGGCCTCGCTGACCTTGATCTTGGGCTTGTGGTCCGCACCCCCGTACGCGGCGAAGCCCCAGTTGCCCGCCCAGTTACGAGCGTTCTCCTGGAGGGTGCCGTCCTTGCCGCCGCCTGTGGTGCCGACGGTGGCGAGCTGCCCCTTGCCCGCCTCGCCGATAGCCTTCGGATTGGGGCTCGAAGCGCAGCCGCCCTCACGGTAGTTGGCGGCCGAGGTCATGACGACGATCGGCTGGCCGTTCTCGTCCGTGTAGGAGAGGGCCGTGTTCTCATCGAAGACCCTCCACTTCTTGGCCTTGGCCGGCACGTCATAGCGGAAGTGGTGCTTCTGCGCGGTCTGCGTCTGCCATCCCGCGACCGCCGGCTGATCGCCCGCAGGGCTCGACGGGGCAGAGGACTGGGACGACCCCGCCGAGGGTGCCTTCGACTCCGCGGCGCTGGTGTCCTTGTCCGTGGCCTCGCCGGTGTCCTCGTTGCACCCGCTCAAAGCGACGGCCATGCCGATGCCGATGGCCGCGATCAGGGTCTTCTTCGTTCGCCGGGACGATATACGGGTGGACTGCGGGGGCTGAGCGATGGGCTCGATGATCTTTGAATGAGACATGATCGGCACTCTAAGCCAGTCGCGTTGCCGCCCGTTCCCCCCGTGGGTGTCCCACTGCGAGATGGATACCGGCTCGTGACACATCACATGAAGCTGATACACGCGGCGCGGCGCGGCTCGCGAAATACCGCTCAGGTCATCGCCCGGCAGGCGCACTCGCTCGAGTACCGGTCACCGGGGGCTTGTCGGGCAGACTGCCGGGGAACCTGCCAGGCGGTCCATCAGGCGGGCGGCGAGCAGCAGGACCTGCGCTCGGTCTCATTGAGGTCGGCCAGGGCGATGTCGAGCCATGCGTCGCGCTGTGCCAGGTCGTGGGCGAGGGCCTCGCGGCCCGCCTGCGTAATCTCCAGCACCTGCCGCCGGCCATCGTGGGTGTCACGCGTACGGCTGATCAGGCCGTCGCGTTGCAGCCGGCGGTGATGGCGCTGGTCGCGATCGCCTGGGGGACGCTGCTGATGTGGGTGGCGCACCGCATCGGTCTCGTCCAAAGGCCACCGGCGGCACCGCGTCGAATCCGGCCGCGCCGGCCACCCCTCGGTTCGAGAGGCGCATGAGCTGACCGGACGCAGTATTGATAACTCGAGTAGCAACGTGGAGGTTGGATGAATGTGGACAGGTCCATTTACCGGGACGCGACCGAGCTGGCCGAGCAGATCAGGACACGGCAGGTGTCGGCGGTCGAGGTGGTGCGGGCGCATCTGGACCGGATCGAGGAGGTCGACACACGGCTCAACGCGATGGTGACGGTGCTCGGCGAGCAGGCGCTCGCCGCGGCACACGCCGCCGATGAGTCGGTCGCCGCCGGTGCCCCGCTCGGACCCTTCCACGGTGTGCCGTTCACGGTCAAGGACGCGCTGGACGTCGAGGGCGTCGTGACCACACGTGGCTCCGTGCTGTTCCGCGACTATGTCGCGGCGGCGGACGCGACCGCCGTGGCGCGGCTTCGGGCAGCCGGTGCCATTCCGCTGGCCAAGACCAACCTGCCCGAGTTCTCCTACTGGACGGAAACCGACAACCTGCTCGTCGGCCGGTGCCGCAACCCCTGGGATGTCGAACGAACACCCGGTGGTTCCAGTGGCGGCGAGTCGGCCGCGATCGCCGCCGGGATGTCACCGCTCGGGCTGGGCAGCGATGTCGCCATCTCGGTGCGTGGCCCGGCGCATGACACGGGGATCGTCGCCCTGAAGGCAACCCGGGGAAGAATTCCGATCACCGGACACTGGCCGGAGGTTCCCCGGCGCTACTGGCACGTCGGCCCGATGGCCCGCAGCGTGCGGGACATCGCGACCGCGCTGCGCGTTCTGTCCGGACCCGACGGCGCGGATGGTGAGGTGCGGCACTCGCCGCCCTACACCCAGGCCCCGAAGGAGGTGGCCGGGCTGCGCGTCGGCTGGATGACCGAGCCCGGATTCGGTCCGGTGGACCGTGAGGTGGCGGCCACGGTCTCGGCCGCGGCCGATGCGCTGCGCGAAGCCGGCTGCACGGTCGAACCCGCTCCTCTGGAAACCCTGGAGGCGGTGGACGGGACCGAGCTGAGCGCCATCCTGTTCGCCGCGGAGACGGGGCCGTTCTTTCGGCGAGTGGCCGCCGGCCGCGAGTCCGAACTGCACACCGTCATGCAACGCACCATCGCTGCTCCGGAGGTGGCGTTCGACGACTACATCGCCGCGCAACAGCGAGTTGAGGCGCTCAGTTCGCTGTTCGCCGGCTACTTCGAGCGCTATGACGCGCTGCTGTGCCCCGTGTGCCCCGTACCGGCCCCGCCTCATGCGCAGCGGACGCTCCGTGTCGGGGACCTGACGGTACCGGCGAGCGGCATCATGCGCGCCACCGTGCCGTTCAACCTCACCGGCCTGCCCGCGCTGTCGCTGCCGTTCGGGGCCGCCGGCGATCAGCTGCCGATCGGTGTCCAGCTCGTCTCCCGCTGGTTCGACGAGACGACCGTCCTGCGGCTGGGCGCGGCACTCGAGTCGGTCAGTCCCGTCCGCCACCGCTCCCCCGACCTCGCCCGCCGCTGATCCCTCGCCCGCACGCGGCGTCGGCCCCGTCAGGCCGCCCCGTCGCGTCTGCACGATCGTCGCCGCCGGCCATCCCGGCCCGGTGGACAGCGTTTTCGTGGCGGGCAGGGCGGGTCACCAGCCGCTGATGCGCTGCCAGACCGCTTGGACGGCGGGTGCGTCCGTCGCCGTCCGACCGCTGTCGATGACGTGGTAGCCGCGGTGTTGTGCGGCTGTGGCGCAGGCGTGGTTGGGCAGGACGCGCAGACGGGTGCCGACGGGCAGGTCGGGCAGGGTGGCGCCGTCGCGGGCGGTGATGGTGCCGTGTTCCTGGCTCGCGGCGCTCATGACCAGGCCGGGGATCAGATGCCCCGCCAGGTCGGTGACCAGGCCGTACCCCTGGTCCTGCGGCTGAGCCGCCGTGCCGCGGTCGCGGGACATCGCCATCCAGCCGCCGTCGGTGACGATCCAGCCGTACTCGGGACGATGTCCGATGACGGTGACGACGACCGACAGCGCGAGGTCGTCGACCTGGCACACTCCGAGACCGGCCATGACCAGGTCGAAGAAGACGTAGTTGCCGGCGCGCAGTTCGGTGACGCCGGTGAGGTCTTCGGCGGCGTGTGCGGTGGGCGTCGAACCGACGCTGACGGTGGTCACGGACAGGCCGGCGGCGCGCAGATTCTCGGCGGCGGCGACGGCGGTGTCGCGTTCGTTCTTCGCCGCCAGCCGCTGCTCCTCCGCGGAGTAGGCGAAGTAGGACTCGCCAGCGTGGGTCAGCACACCGTCCAGACATCCGGCGTCGTGCAGGGTGCGACCGATGTCGACGAGGGCGGGGGCGTCGGTCTTGAGGCCGCCGCGGTGGCCGTCGCAGTCGATCTCGATCTGCGTGGGAATGCTGATGCCCTCCCGACGGGAGGCTTCCGCGACGAAGGCGGCCTGCTCGGTGCTGTCCAGCAGGACGCGGAGGGTGACGCCGCGGCGCAACAGGGCGATCACGCGGGGGAGTTTGTGGCGGGCGATGCCGACGGCGTAGGTGATGTCGGTGTAGCCGCCGTCGGCGAACGCCTCGGCTTCGGCGAGCGTGGAGACGGTGACGGGGTACGGCGCGCCACCGTGCATGAGGGCGGCCACGTCAAGGCTCTTGGCCGTCTTGACATGCGGCCGCAAGGCGACGCCGAGGTGGTCGGCCCTGGCCGCGAGGCGGTCGATGTTGCGCAGCGCCTTGTGTGCGTCGACGACCGCGAAGGGGGTGTCGGGGTCGGCGAGCGTCCCGGTAGTGGTGGAAGGGGTGGAGGTCATGGGGTGAGGTCCGTTTTCTCGAGAGTTGTTCGCGGTCGCCCGGATCGCTTGCCCGCCGTCGCCCTGGGGCATGGCTCGCGTCCCGCGCTCACATCATCAACGAAAATTCCACTTATAGACAATAGCGCTAGCTTGCGTCGTGCCCGGGCACGGTTCCCCCGTCCGCACAGGGCGAGAACGCGGCCGGACAGGGCGAGAACGAGGCCGGACGAAACGGCCGTCTTGCCCGGTGCATGCCAATAGTGCGAAACTCCGGAAACCGATGCCTGTCCGCGAGCCGTTCGGCGAACCGGGCACGACCCACGCTCAGCCGGCTGATCTCGACAGCAAGCGACAGCAAGGGAGTGGCGTGTTAGGCGCACTGAGGTTCAGGCATGTGTCCATGGCGGCGACTGCGGCCGTCCTCGCGCTCCTTCTCCCCGCATGCGGCGGCGACGGCCAACCGACCGGAAGCGGCCCCGCCGCCTCCGCGTCGCTCGACCCCGAGGCGGATCTCAGCAAGCAGCGGCTCACCGTCTCGACCTGGGACGGCTATATGCCGAAGAACCTGCCCGCCCGGTTCAAGTCGGCCGTCGGCACGCCCATGACCGTCGCCAAGCACAGCACCAACGAGGAGATCGTCGCCAAACTGACCGCCTCCGCCGACAGCGGCATCGACGTGGCGTTCGTATCGGGCCAGTACGCGCAGGCGCTCGCGGCGCAGGGGCTGCTCGAACCCATCCACCACGATCTGGTCCCGCACCTGGGGAACCTGGACCCGCTCGCCGCCCGGCTCGCCCATGACAAGGGCAACGTCATTTCCGTCCCGTACACCTGGGGCACCACCGGGCTCTGCTACCGCAAGGACCTCCTCGGCTACACCCCCGACAGCTGGAACGACCTGCTGAAGCCGCGCGCCGCGGTCAAGGGCAAGGCCACCATGCTGAAGACCGAACGCTGGCTCTTCCTCCCCGCGCAGAAGGCGCTCGGCTACTCGGTGAACACCACCGACAAGCAACAGCTCGCCGGGATCAAGAAGTTGCTCCTCAGCGCGAAGGACGGACTCCTCGCCTACGACGACACCACGTTCGGCGACCGGCTCAGGTCCGGGGAGGCCGTGCTGGCGGAGGCCTGGGACGGCTGGTGCCCGACCGACGACAAGAGGATCGGCTTCGTCGTCCCCAAGGAGGGCAGCGACCTCTGGACCGACACGATGGTCATCCTCAAATCGTCGAAGAACAAAGAGGCGGCGCACGCCTTCATCGACTACGTCCTCGACGCGAAGGTGCACTCCTGGGTCGCCTCGAACATCTTCTACAAGGTCCCCAACACCGCCGCCATGGCCGAACTCGATCCGGCCCTGCTGAAGAGCTATCCCGCACTCGCCATGCCCTCCGGGCAACTGCTCAAGGGTGAGTCCGTCGTCGACCTCGGGGACGCCGCGACGGCGTACGCCCGGATCGTCACGGAAGTCACCGCGGGCTGATGGCCCGCCGAAGGAAGGCGGCCGGAGGACCACATGTGCGAGCCCGTCTCGTCCTGCTCGGCCCGGGCCTGTGCTACCTGGCCGTCCTGCTCCTGCTGCCGCTGGCCCTGCTGATCGGCTATACGGTCTTCCGGCGGGGCCGCTTCGGCGGAATCGCGTACGAGGACGGACACACCGGGGAGAACTTCGCGCGGCTCGCCGACCCCCTCTACACCGGCGTCCTCACCGACTCGCTGCGCATCGCCGCCGTCACCACGCTGCTCGCGCTCCTCCTCGGCTACCCGACCGCGTACGCGATCAGCCGGCTGCCCGGCAGATGGCGCACGGTCGCCCTGATCCTGGTCGTGCTGCCGTTCTGGACCAACTTCCTGATCCGCACCTACGCCTGGATCGTGCTGCTGTCCAGCCGAGGTGTGGTCAACTCGGCCCTCACCGGCATCGGGCTGATCGACCGGCCGCTGAAACTCCTCTACACCGAACCCACCGTCGTCCTCGGACTGCTCTACGCCTATCTCCCGCTGATGGTGCTGCCGCTGTACTCGGCGATCGAGCGGGTCGACCCCCGGCTGCTCGAAGCCTCGGCCGATCTGGGCGCCCGCCCGGCCCGCACGTTCTGGAGCGTGACCCTGCCACACACCCTGCCCGGCGTGCTGACCGGCTGCGTCTTCGTCTTCGTGCCCAGCCTCGGCAACTTCGTCGTCCCCGAACTGCTGGGCGGCGGGCACACGGTCATGGTCGGCAACCTGATCAGGGACCAGTTCCTTAACGCACGGGACTGGCCGTTCGGCTCGGTGCTCGCCCTCGCCCTCATGGCGTTCCTGGTCCTGCTGCTCATGGCGCAGGCCCGGGCCGGGCGCCGGCTGGGCGGCCGCTGATGCGCCGGGCGACGCTCCTCCCGCTGTGGTTGACGTACACCTTCCTCTACACGCCCGTCGTGGTGCTGGTGGTGATGTCCTTCAACCGCTCGGACAGCCCCTACGAGTGGTCCGGGTTCAGCACCGCCTGGTACGGCACGCTGGCCGGTGACGACGAGGTCCTGCGGGGCCTGGCCAACACGCTGATCGTGGCCGCGGGCGCGACCGCCCTGTCCACCGTCCTCGGCACACTCCTCGCCGTGGGGCTCGCCCGCCACGCGAGCCGGTCGCGGCTGCTGCCCGCCCTGTCGGTGCTGCCCGCCGTCCTGCCGGACATCGTGCTCGCGATCGGCCTGCTCGCCTTCTACTCACTCGTCTCGGCCACCCTCGGCCTGCAGTCGGTGCTGCTCGCCCACACCGTCTTCGGCCTCGCCTTCGTCACGGCCGTCGTGCGCACCCGGATCGCCCATGTCGGCCCCTCCCTGGAGGAGGCCTCACGCGACCTCGGCGCGGGCGAGGTCACCACGTTCCTCCGCATCACCCTGCCGACCCTCGCCCCCGGCATCGTGGCGGGTGCGCTGCTGACATTCACGCTCTCGCTCGACGAGTTCGTCATCGCCTTCTTCACCGCGGGACCGAAGGATCCCACCCTGCCGATCGTCATCTACTCGATGATCAGGTTCGGCGTGACCCCGGAGATCAACGCGCTCGCCACCCTGCTGCTCGCGGTCAGCTTCACCGTGGTGATCGCCGCCCAGCGCGTCAGCCGGCTGACGGAGGCGCTGTGATCCGTATCCATGCCGTCACCCGGCGGTTCGGCGAGGTCACCGCCCTGGACGGGGTGAGCCTGGAGATCGGGGAGGGCGAGTTCTTCGCCCTGCTCGGCCCGAGCGGCTGCGGGAAGACGACCCTGCTGCGCGTCCTCGCCGGATTCGAGGCCCCGGACAGCGGCACGGTCACCCTGGACGGCCGGGACCTGCTGGGCGTGCCCGCGCACCGGCGGCCGGTCAACCTCATGTTCCAGTCGTACGCGCTGTTCCCGCACATGAACGTGGAGAAGAACATCGCGTACGGGCTGGCGCGGGAAGGGCTTCCCCGCGCAGAGATCGGCGAACGGGTCGCGGCCGTCCTTGCCACCGTCGGGCTGACAGCGCAGGCCCGCAGACGGCCCCACCAGCTGTCCGGCGGGCAGCGGCAGCGGGTCGCCCTCGCCCGTGCCATCGTCAAACGCCCCCGTGTGCTGCTGCTCGACGAGCCGCTGTCGGCGCTCGACAAACAGGTCCGCGCCGAGATGCAGCTGGAGCTCAAACGCCTCCAGCACCAGGTGGGCGTCACCTTCCTCGTCGTCACCCACGACCAGGAGGAGGCCATGTCGCTCGCCGACCGGATCGCCGTCCTGGACCGGGGGCGCGTCCAGCAGGTCGACACCCCCGTCGAGCTCTACCGGCACCCCCGGAGCCGGTTCGTCGCGGGCTTCGTCGGCGCCAACAACGTCTTCTCCGGACGGCTGCTGCCCTCCGGCGGACTCGAGGTACCCGGCGTCGGTGTTCTGCCCGCTCCGGCCGGGAAGGCGGCGGGGCTGGTCGGTGTACGCCCGGAGAGCATCCGGCTCGCCGCCGGGGAGGCGGACGCTTCCTTGCACGGCACGGTGATGGACATCAGTTACTTCGGCGGCTCCTCGAGGATCGCGGTCACGGTCCCCGGTCTGGACCGGCCGGTCCTGCTGACCGTCGCGGGCCCGGCCACGGTCACCTCCGGGGCCCGCGTCGCGCTGTCGTGGGACCCGGAGAGCGCGGTACTGATCGAGACGACGGGAGACGCCCCTTGAGCGGAGACCTGACCATCCTCTTCGCGCCGGAGAGCGCGTACGGTCCGACCAACAACTGCGTCGGCATAGGCGACGTACTGCGCCGGCGGGGCCACCGCGTGGTGTTCGCGGCGGAGGCGTCCTGGAAGGGCAGGCTCGCCCCGCTCGGCTTCGAGGAGGACCTGGTCGACCTGGCCCCACCGCCCGAAAAGCCCCAGGAGGCGGGCCAGTTCTGGAAGGACTTCGTACGGGACACCGCCCCCGAGTTCCAGAAGCCCACGATCGAACAGCTGGGCACGTGGGTCAGGCCGGTCTGGGAGGAACTGATCAACGGCGCCCGGTACTGCGAACCTCAGCTCAAGAGCCTCGTCGACCGCGTCCGCCCGGACGTGATCGTCGAGGACAACGTGGTCTGCTTCCCCGCGCTGACCACGGCGGACGTGCCCTTCGTGCGGATCGTCTCCTGCAACCCGCTGGAGATGAAGGGCGAACACGTTCCCCCGCCCTTCTCCGGGTACCCGGCCGGTGACCGCGCGGGCTGGGCCGAGTTCCATGCCGAGTACGACCGCACGCACCGCGAGCTCTGGACCGAGTTCAACGCCTGGGTCGTGGACCAGGGCGCGAGGCCCCTGCCCGACCTGGAGTTCATCCACGAGGGCGAGCTGAACCTGTACGTCTACCCGGAGATCGCCGACTACGCCGAAGCCCGCCCGCTGGGCCCTGCCTGGCACCGGCTGGACTCCTCGGTCCGCGAGACCGACGAGGAGTTCACCCTGCCGCCGGAGTGGGCCGAACGGCCTGAGGGCAGCGCGCTGATCTATTTCAGCCTGGGCTCCCTCGGCTCCGCCGACGTCGGCCTCATGCGCCGGATCATCGCCTCCCTGGCGCGCACCCCGCACCGCTACCTCGTCTCCAAGGGGCCGCTGCACGACGAGATCGAGCTGCCTCCCACCATGTGGGGCGCGGAGTTCCTCCCGCAGACGCGGATCCTCCCGCTCGTCGATCTCGTCATCACCCACGGTGGCAACAACACGACCACCGAGAGCCTCCACTTCGGCAAGCCCATGATCGTGCTCCCGCTGTTCTGGGACCAGTACGACAACGCACAGCGGATCGCGGAACTCGGCTACGGCGTCCGCCTCGACCCGTACCGCTGCACCGACGCCCAACTGCACGGCGCCCTTGCGGAGTTGCTCGGCGACGCCCGCCTGCGGCACAGGCTGACGGAAGCCTCCAGGACCATCCGGGCCCGCGACGGGCTGCGCACCGCCGCCGACCTCATCGAGCGGCGCGGCCACGAAAGGCAGGGAACATGAAGCTGTCCTTACGGCTCGGCCTCGGCGTCGCCGTCCTCGCGGCGCTCTCCGCCTGCGCGGACGGGCCCTCGTCGTCCTTTGATGGCGACTCGGGCGCCCGGGCCACACTCCAACTCGCCGTTCCCTCGGCCGTGATCGCTCCCAAGGAAGAGGTCGCCACCTATGCGGTGAGCGACGCCGAGGGCTATCTGGCCGAGGAGAAGCTGAAAGTCGACGTGATCAACACCGACGGGTCGGTGGCAGCGGTCCAGGCCGTTGCCTCGGGCAGCGCCGACATCGCGCCGGCCGACGCGGGCGCCATCCTCGCCGCACGGGAGAAGGGCGTCCCGGTGAAGGTCATCGGGGGCCTGGTACGGAACTGGCCGTGGCGTATGGCCGTCCGGCCCGGCAGTGAGATCAGGAGCCCGGCTGACCTCAAGGGCAAGAAGATCGGGGTCATCAGCCTCGCCTCCGGCTCGGCCATCTACGCCCGCGCGTACGCGAGCGACGCCGGACTGGACGCGGCCGAGGACGTGGACCTGCTGCCGGTCGGCGTGGGGGCGCAGGCCCTGGCCGCTCTGGAGAACGGCAGGGTCGACGTGCTCGCCCTGTACACCCAGGCGTACACCACCATCGAGAACACCGGCACCGAGCTGCGCTATCTCGACAACTCCGATGCGTTCGACGGCATCCGCTCCCTGACCTACACGGTGACCGAGAAGACCCTGAAGGAGAAGAAAGACGTGCTGACGCGCTACTTGCGCGCCTCCTACAAGGCACTGCTCTTCTCCGCCGTCAACCCCGAGGCCGCGATGCGCGACGGCTACCAGGCATTCCCCCAGCTGCTGACCGGCAAGAAGGCCGAGGACCGTATCGCCGACGACACCAGGACCCTCGAGGCGTGGATCGAGACCGCGGTCCCCGCCACCGGTGAGCCCGCGAACTTCAAGGACTGGGGTGCGATCGGCGACGTGGAGTGGGACAAGACGGTCGCCTACACCAGGACGGCCGGCCAGATCACCGAGGACGTCCCCCTCCCGGAGCTGTGGGACGGCAGCCTGCTGGGGGGCGCGAACGACTTCGACCCGGCGGCCGTGATCGCGAAGGCGAAGGCCGCCGGGTGACGGGGGAAGGCGGGGAGAAAAGGAGAGCGGGGAGCCATGGACGAAGACCGCTGGATCGAAGTCACCGGACTGCACAAGACCTACCGGCCGCGCAGGTCCGAGCCGACCCACGCGCTCTCGGACGTCACCTTCACGGTCCGACGCGGCGAGTTCCTGTCGGTCGTCGGCCCGTCGGGGTGCGGTAAGACCACCCTGCTCAAGATCCTCGCCGGGATCGTCTCCAGCAGCCAGGGGACGGTCCGCGTCGCCGGCCGCGATGTGACGGGGCCGCTGCCCGAGGTGGGCATGGTCTTCCAGACGCCGATCCTCCTGCCCTGGCGCACCGTGTTGCAGAACGTGATGGTGCCCGTGGAGGTGCGGAAGCTCGACGCCTCGGTGTACCGGGAGCGGGCCGAGCGGCTGCTCGCGATGGTCGGCCTCGACGGCTTCGAGGACAGGCACCCGCATGAGCTGAGCGGCGGGATGCAGCAGCGCGCCGGAATCTGCCGGGCCCTGGTGCACGACCCGGCCGTGCTGCTGATGGACGAGCCCTTCGGCGCACTCGACGCCCTGACCCGCGAGTCGTTGAACGTCGAGTTGCTGAGGATCTGGCGGGCGAGCGGCCAGACCGTCGTGTTCGTCACCCACTCCATCCCCGAGGCGGTCCTCCTCTCCGACCGGGTCGTGGTTCTCAGCCGCCGCCCCGGCCGCATAGCCGAGATCGTCGACATCGGGCTCGAACGCCCGCGCACACTCGGCGCGATGGCCTCGGACCGCGCCGGAGTCTTCATCGAGCGGGTCCGCAGGCATATCAACGCCACCTGGGTGACCGACTCATGAAACGACTGGGCAAGCGGCGGCTCCGCGTGGACCTGCGAGAGCGCCCCGAACTGCTGCTGGTTCCCGCCGTCTTCGTCGTCACCATGCTGGCCTGGGAGTTCGCGGTCCCCGCCTTCGGTATCGACGACTACGTGCTGCCGCGCCCCTCGCAGATCGTCGACGCCCTCCGCACGCAGCTGGCGGACCCCTTGTTCTGGGGCATCTGAAGGTGACGGTCCTGGAGTCGCTGTACGGCTTTCTGCTCGGAGTGGCGGCGGCGCTGGTGCTGGGCACCGCGATCTCCCAGGTGCGGCTGATCGAGCGTACCTTCATGCCGTATGTCGTCGCCTTCCAGACGGTGCCCAAGGTGGCGCTCGCGCCGCTGTTCGTCGTCTGGTTCGGCTTCGGTATGACGAGCAAGGTCGTCATGGCGACGGTGATCTCGTTCTTCCCCGTGCTGGTCAACGTCATCGAGGGGCTGCGCTCGGCCGACGCCGACCGGATCCAGATGCTCACGGTGTTCGGCGCCGGCAGGTTCCAGGTGTTCCGGATGGTGCGGCTGCCGAGCGCGCTCCCCTTCCTCTTCGCCGGCCTGGACATCGGGATCGTCTTCTCGATCCTCGGCGCCGTCGTCGGCGAGTTCATCGGCGCGAAGGAGGGCCTGGGATACCTCCTGCTGCAGACCAACTACAACTTTGACATCGCCGGGATGTTCGCGGTGCTGGTGGTGCTCTCCGTACTGGGGCTGATCGCCCACTTCATCATCCGGTTCGCCCGGAAGCGGATCGTCTTCTGGGCCGAGGAGAACCGGGTGATCGGCGCATGACGAGCTGAGGACGACAGCGGCAGGAGGCCCGCATGACCGCATACGACCTGGTGGTGAAGAACGCCCGTGTCGTCACCCACGACCACGATGATGCGCGCCCCGCGGACATCGCCGTCAGCGGAGGCCGGATCGCCGCCGTAGCCTCCGGCATCGCCACGGAAGGCGCCCGTCGGGTGGTCGACGCCGGCGGCAGGCTGGCGTTCCCCGGTGTCGTCGACGCCCACCAGCACTGGGGGATCTACCACCCGCTGCCCGAGGACGCGGCCACCGAGAGCCGCGCGTGTGCGCAGGGAGGCGTCACCAGCGCCCTGACCTACACCCGGACCGGTCGCTACTACCTCAACAAGACCGGAGCGTACGCCGACTTCTTCCCCGAGGTGCTGACCGCCGCTTCCGGCCGCGCCCATGTCGACTACGGCTTCCACCTCGCGCCGATCTCGCGCGCTCACCTCGACGAGATTCCCGACCTGATCGAGCGGTTCGGCGTCACCTCGTTCAAGGTCTTCATGTTCTACGGCAGCCACGGTCTGCACGGCAGGTCGGCCGACCAGAACGCGTTCCTGATGCTCCCCGAGGACGAGCGGTACGACTACGCGCACTTCGAGTTCGTCATGCGCGAGGTGCAGGCGGCCCGTGAGCGGTTCCCCGACCTCGCCGATGAGATCTCCCTCTCCCTGCACTGCGAGACCGCCGAGATCATGACCGCGTACACCAGGCTGGTCGAGGAGGCGGGAGACCTGACCGGGCTCGCCGCCTACAGCGCCTCCCGGCCGCAGCACTCCGAGGGCCTCGCGGTCGCCGTCGCCTCCTACCTGGCGCACGAGACCGGGCTGCCCACGATCAACCTGCTGCACCTGTCGTCCCGCAAGGCGGTCGACGCGGCCGTGCGGATGAGCCGGGCGTTCCCGCACATCGACTTCCGCCGTGAGGTGACCGTCGGGCATCTGCTCGCCGACATCACCACCGCACACGGCCTCGGCGGCAAGGTCAACCCGCCGCTGCGGCCCCGCGACGACGTCGAGGCGCTCTGGGAGTACATGCTCGACGGCACCGTCGACTGGGTCGTCAGCGACCACGCGTGCTGCCGCGAGGAGGTGAAGTTCGGCGTGCCCGAGGACGACGTCTTCCTCGCCAAGGCCGGCTTCGGCGGCGCCGAGTACCTCCTCCCCGGCCTGCTCACCGAGGGAACGAAACGCGGCCTGCCGCTGGGCCGGATCGCCGCGCTGACCTCCTGGAACCCGGCCCGGCGCTATGGGCTGCGCGCCAAGGGCAGCCTCGCCCCCGGCTTCGACGCCGACATCGCCCTGGTCGACCCGGGCCGCACCTGGACCGTGCGCGCCGCGGAGTCGGAGTCGACGCAGCAGTACACCCCGTTCGAAGGCTTCGAGCTGACCGCCCAGGTCACCGACACCTTCGTGAGGGGCCACCACATCCTGCAGGCGGGCAAGGTCGTCGGCCCACCCGTCGGCGTCTACCTGCGCCGTCCGACCGGCACCGCCTGAGCTGGGAAACGGCAGCATTCCCGACAGCGTCAAGCTCAGGACGGGCGCGTGGTGGTAGTCCGCGGCGGCGAACGCCTTGCCCAGCTTGACGAGAGACTCCGGGGCGTCCAGACGTTCCATGACTGCCTCGATGAAGACGAGCCGGTCGCGGTTGCTCCTGGCCGTGTCGAGCGCGGCCGCGAGGGTGTCCTCGGTGTCCGCCTTGGCGGTGATGGCCAGGTTCTGGGGGTCGAATGCTTCGACCAGCCGGTCATATCGCCAGGTGGCGATGTCGTTGTAGCTCGCGTCGGCACCGAGGATGCAACGCTCGACCGTGTAGCCGTCGTTGTCGACCAGGATGATGACGGGGGTGAGCTGCTGCCGCAGCACCGTGGAGAGCTCCTGCGCCTGAGCTCCACCAGCTGGTCGGCGAGGTGGGCACCGACTCGGCGTGCGCGCCGGCGACACCGTTGAGGGCACTCAGCTCGCCCACGCCGAAGGTGGTGACCAGCGCGGCGATCCCGTTCAGCCGGCCGTAGCCGTCCGCGGCACAGGCGGCATTGAGCTCATTGCAATTCCCCACCCACTCCAGGCCGTCCACCGCCTCGACCTGGTCCAGGAACTCCATCTGACAGTCGCCGGGCACCCCGAAGACATGCCTGACCCCGACCTCCCGCAGACGGCGCAGCAGGTAGTCACCGACCGTGCACACGCCCTTGACGCGACCCTTCTCGATGCCCTCGATTCCTGCCACGCCGGTCTGCCCGTGACGATGCGGACACCGGTGGCTCCCCCGACCCACCGGACCCCGGGACGTGCCCCGCCGAACGGGTTACGGACGGCCGGGCGCGGCCCGGCTCATGCCCGAACAGCAGTGCGCTTTCCCTACGGTGGACAGCAGGACCGGGAAGAGGAACGTCCCGAGGGCGGCGCCCAGTTTTCCGCATCCGGCGGCGAAGCCGTGGGCCGCGGTGCGCATCTCGGGCCGTGGCTGGATGAACGCCTTCAGCCCCTCGGGCGGCACCTCCAGCCGCGTCCGGTCGGCGTCGGTCACCTGGACCGACGCCGACCAGTGCCGCGGGCGACGGGCGCAGCGACGCCCGGGGACGCACGCGGACGCCCCAATGCCTGTACGGGGAGGGGATTCCGCGTGTGGGCATGCCTGGGCCGGCCGGCCGTACGACGTGGTACGGCCGGCCGGCCCAGGGTGGCGTTCGCCGGTGGCGGGCTCAGGCGGTGGCGAGGCCGGCCTTGAGGGCGGTGGTGAGGCGCACGATGCGCTCGGCCTGGACGCGGGCGGCCTCACGGGTGGTCTGGTCGACGGGGTTGCTGCCCTGGCCGTCGACGTGGGAGGTGCCGTACGGGTTGCCGTCGGCGAACTTGGCGGGGTCGGTGTAGCCGGGGGCGACGATGATGCCGCCGAAGTGATGGAAGGAGTTGTACAGGGCGAGCAGGGTGGACTCCTGGCCGCCATGGGTGGTGGCGGAGGAGGTGAAGCCGCTGTAGACCTTGTCAGCGAGCTTGCCCTCGCCCCACAGGCCGCCGAGCGTGTCGATGAACTGCTTCAGCTGCGAGGCGACGTTGCCGAAGCGGGTGGGGGAACCGAAGACCACGGCGTCGGCCCATTCGATGTCGTCCGGGGTGGCGTCGGGGATGTCGGCGGTGGCGGCGGCATTGGCGGCCCAGGCGGGGTTGGAGTCGATCGCGGCCTGCGGGGCCAGTTCGGCCGCCTTGAGCAGGCGGACCTCGGCACCGGCCTTCTCCGCTTGCTGGGCTATCTGCTTGCTGATCTCGGCGATCGTGCCGGTGGAGGAGTAGTAGACGACGGCTACCTTGATCGGGGCGCTCACGGTTGTGGTCTCCGTTCCGTTGGAGTCGTTCGTGCGATTGCGGCTGAAGATGCCCATGGCGGATTTCATCCTTGTTGGTCCGTGCCCGCCGATCAGGGCACTAGTTGAACCGTAAACCATATGGAGGGCGATCAGCACCCCGGCGGCGACGGGAATGATTCGGCTCGCGATGTTGTATAACGTTCAACTACATCGCCGGGTCGGCACCCCGGCCACACGGACAGAAAGGACACCACCATGGCCTCCCTGCTCGACATCCGGCGCGCCGATGAGCGTTTCCACACCCGCGCCGGCTGGCTCGACTCCCACCACTCCTTCTCCTTCTCGCGCCACTGGGACCCCAAGAACACCCATTTCGGACTTCTGCTGGTCTCCAACGACGACGTCGTCGCCCCCGGCACCGGCTTCGAGACCCACCCCCACCGGGACATGGAGATCATCACCTGGGTGCTCGACGGCGGCCTCGTCCACCAGGACTCCGAGGGTCACAACGGGGTGATCTACCCCGGCCTCGCCCAGCGGATGAGCGCCGGCACCGGCATCCTCCACAGCGAGAAGAACGACTCCTGGACCCTTACCGGCCAGCCCGAGCACGACGACCCCGTCCACTTCATCCAGATGTGGACCATCCCCGACGAGTCCGGTATCCGGCCCGGCTACGAGCAGCTCGACATCAACGACGAGCTCGCTCTCGGCGGCTGGGCCACGCTCGCCTCCGGTATGCCCGGGCACAGCAACCAGCGGGCGATCGGCATCCGGCAGAAGCACGCCGCCCTGCACGTCGCCCGCATCCGCCCCGCCGAGACCCTGGAGATCGTCACCGCTCCCTTCGTCCACCTCTTCGTCGCGCGCGGCAGCGCCGAGCTGGAGGGCGCGGGGGCACTGGCCACCGGCGACGCGGTCCGTGTCACCGGCGCGGAGGGCCAGCGCGTCACCGGCGGCCCCGACGGCGCCGAGGTGCTCATGTGGGAGATGAACGCCGCCATCTCCACGGCCTGAGCCCAGCTCCACCAGGAGGATGGCCGGTCCCGCCCGTCGTCCCTGGTTGTCACGCCAGGACAACGGGCGGACTGCACCCATCGAGCCGGTGGTGGACCATCTCCGCGTCCCTCGCCCCGGAGCGGGCGGGCTCCGCAGAGCCATCGACACCGTTACCGCAGCGGCCCTCGTCATCTGGCCCCGCGCATGACCGGCCGGGCGAGCCTAGTGACTCTGCTCAGTGATCATCCTGAGCATGGCCTGGGCCGTGTTGTTCTCGGAGTCGATCCCTTGGACCTCGGCGCCGTCGAACATGACGGGCTCGGCGCCGCGGGCGAACAAAGCCTGTTCGTAGGTGGTCAGTGCGGCCTCGATGTCTTCGGGATGCGCCGCGAGGTCCTTGCCGAGTTCGGCGCCGTCGAGCATGGCCAGGTTGGCACCTTCACCGTTCGGGGCTGCGAGATGGGCTGCGTCGCCGAGCAGGGTCACTCCCCTAGGAAGGCGGCACCTGCTCTCCTGCCGTGGACGGTCCTGATCCGTGTGACGGTGGCCGCCCGGTGCGATGGGAAGAAGGCTCGCCGACCGGGACGTCGTCCGTCCGCGGTGCGGCTTGGGGGTGGCGGGGCGGGACGACACGCGGCCGCCCACTCTTGCCGAGGGTGTTGCGGGTGCGGCAGTGGAAGGCGAGGAGGGCGATGAGTGCGGCGGCGGTGAACCATCCGGCCTGGATGGCGAGGTACTTCGGAAGCGGAGTGGTGGAGAACCCGGCGCCGGTGGCCGCCTGCATCGCACCGTAGGAGGGCAGGTAGCGCACCACGCTGCCGTCGGAGCTGGAGCTGTAGAGGGGATTTTGCAGGGCGAGGTCGATCACGCTGGTCATCACGATGGCGAACATGCCCTCCACCTCGCGGCGCAGCAGTGAGCCGAAGGCGACGCCCAGGGCGCCATAGGTGATGCCGGCGCAAAAGAGGGCGGCGGCGAGCAGGATGGGCTGCTCGGGCGCCCAGAAAGTGCGGGTGAGGATGGTCGCGTAGGCGGCCACGGCGGCGGAGGCCAGCGTCAAGGAGGTGAGTTTGGCGAGGACGAGATGGGTGCGGGGGTAGCCGGCCAGGGCCAGTCGGCGGTCGAAGTGGCCGCCCGCGAAAGAGGCCGCGAACATCATGAAGCCGACGATCAGGGTGACGGCGTTGAGAGCGCCGGTGATCTCGGTGAGCTGGTTGCCGTGCGGGATGAGCAGCTTGCCGGTCGCCCGCAGTCGGAAGCGGGTGTCGGTGCTGGGCACGGACCAGAACGCCAGCGCGGTCCACACGGGGATGAACAGGGCGATGAGGACCATGGCGAAGCGGTTGCGCAGATGCTCGATCAGTGCGTAGCGGGTCGCCGTCATGAAAAGCGTGCGGTTGCGGCGTACGGCTCGGGGAGGTGTCATGCGGTGGGCTCCGCGGTCCGCCCGTGGAGACGGCCGCCGTCCAGGCGCCACAAGGCGTCGAGGCGTTCGGCGTCGTAGGCCAGGTGGGAGACCACGAGGACCGATCGGCCGTCCTCGCGCAGCCGGGTGGCCAGGTCCCAGAACCGCTGGTAGGTCTCCCAGTCGAAGCCCTGGTAGGGCTCGTCCAGCAGCAGGGTCCGCGGATGGTGCATGAGGGCCAGGGTGAGGTTCAGCTTCTGCCGGGTTCCGCCGCTGAGGACTCCGGCCCGTTCGTCGGCGTACTCGCTGAACTGGAGTGTCTCCATGACCTCTTCGGCGCGCACCAGGTCACTCAGGCCGTAGGCGACCTTGAAGTACTTCAGGTGCTGGCGGACGGTGAGCGCGTCGTTGAGGACGGCGGCCTGCGGGCAGTACCCGAAACCGCCGTAGTGGCGGACCGTGCCGCGATCGGGGGCCAGTTCGCCTGACAGAATCCTCAGCAGGGTCGTCTTGCCCGCGCCGTTCTCCCCGACGATTCCGGCCAGTACACCGGGGCGCAGTCGCAGGTCGACACCGCCCAGCACCGCACGACGGCCGTAGGCGTGGTACACGCCGGTCACCTCCATCGAGGGCCTCCTCCCCTTGGCGTTCCGCTATAACGAGCGGGCGGCGTCGAGGGCACGGTGACGAGCCGGAATCCGCGCCGCGCTGTCATCCGATGAGGTGGGGCCGGTACGACAGCACCCGGTGAGCGGGGTGCGGACGTCTAGGTTTCCGGCATGACCATCTCCGCGTCCCGTCCCCCGGCACAGGGCCCCTCGCAGGCCGCACCGCAGCACACCGCCGGCTCGGCGCCCTTCGGCCTGCCGCACCCTTCGGCCGGTGCCGAAGGGTGGTATCTCAACGGGCATCTGCGGGACGAGAGCGGCGACGAGTACACGTGGATGATCAGTGTCCTGAAACACCACGATCTGCGGGACCGCGCGGCCGGTCCCGGGTACGGCGTGGTGTCCACCTGCTCGGGCCCGGCGGGGGTCTCCCACGGCGCCTGGCTCACGCCCACCATGCACCGCGCGGTCCGCGAGGCGCTCCGCGGCGACACCGCGCAGGATCACCGGGTCCGCGAGGCGCTGGCGGAGGCCCTCGCCGAGGGCCCGCTGCTGCCCGACCGGCTGCTGGCCGAGCCGGTGGTGGAGTCGGCCGACACGCTGGACATGTCGTTCGGGGACGTGGCCGCGCTGCGCCGTGAGGAGGACGGCGGGTTCCGCCTGGCCTTCCAGGACAGGGAGCGCTTCGAGCTTCTCCTCACCCCCGTCAAGGGGGCGGTCCCGCAGTTCGACGCCCAGGGGCGCTATCCGGGGCGGCTTCCGACCGACGCGGACGCGATGACGTCGTACTTCGTGCCCCGGTTGCACGTCCACGGAACCCTGCGTCGTGCGGACGGCACCCCACAGCGGGTGGAGGGGCACGCCTGGTTCGAGCAGGATTGGGGCAGCACCTACTACGACGTCGAGCGGATCCCGGGAACGCCGGACCACACCTGGGAGTGGGCCGGTATCCAGCTCGGCAACGGCTGGGAGATCGGCTGCATTCACGCGCGCAACACCGATCCCGCCACCGGTGCCACCACGCCGGCGTTCACCCGGGCCACGGTGGTCGCCCCGGACGGCGGTGTCGGCTACCACGACGTGGACTGGCTGCCCGTGCGCCGCTGGACCTCACTGGCCACCCTCAACACCTACCCCACCGCGGTGCGTGTGCGCGTCCCCGACCTCGGGCTGGATGTCGAGGTGATCGCTCCGGCGACGGAGGGCGAGGTCCGTACCCTGATCGTCGGCCGCGCCTTCTGGGAGAGCCCCGCCACCGTGCGCGGCGTCATGGGTACCACGCCCGTGGCCGGCACGGCATTCCTGCAGACCCTCCCGACCAACACCATCGGCGATATCGAGCACTACATGCGCCGCACCCACGACATCGCCCGTGCGGAAGCCGCCGTGCTCTATTCCACCGATGCCACCGACGAGACCGCGCTGGGGCTGCTCACCGGCACCAGCGGCGGAACGGACCTGGACACCGCCGCCCGGATCCGCCTCCATCAGGCGGTCGCCGCTCCCGTTCTGCACCTGCTGGACAACCCCGGACGCTCCTGGCGCCCCTACGTGGCCGCGGCCGTCCTCTGCCTTCTCGGCGCCGACCCCGAGCGCTACCGGCCGCTGACCGCGGTCACCGAGCTGCTGCATGTCTCGGCGCTGGTCATCGATGACATCCAGGACAACTCGCCCACCCGGCGCGGCCGTCCGAGCGTCCACGAGATCTTCGGCACCGCTCCGGCGATCACCGCCGGCACCCTCGGCTACTACACCTTCGACGCCCTCATCCAGCGTGTCCCGCAGGCCGACGCCGCCACCATGCTGCGCATCTACCGGCTCTATCTGCGGGACCTGCGCGCCGCCCACGCCGGTCAGGCCCTCGACCTCGCCGGGCACCACACCGCGTTCGACCAAGCCGTGGCCACCGGTGACGCCCGCCCCCTCCTCGACCAGATCCGCACCGCCCACCGGCTCAAGACGGGCATGCTCGTCCGCAGCACCGCAGAGGTCTCCGCGGTCCTCGGCGGCGCCGACGAGACCCAACTCGGCGCTATCTGCGAGTACTTCGAGGCCGTCGGAATCGCGTACCAGATCACCGACGACGTCTTCGACCTGTACGGGCAGTGCACCCCCGACGAACACCAGCAGGGCATCACCACCCGCTCCCCGCCGAAGACCTCCGCAACGGCGAGGTCACCTACCCCGTGGCCCACGCCACCGGCCTCCTCGGGACCACCGACCGCCGGCGCCTGCGCGACGCCCTCCGGCAGCGCTCCGACACCGGTGCGCTCCAGGCGTCCGACCTGCTGATGCGCAGCGGAGCCGTCGATGCGTGCATGGCCGAGGCCCGCGAACTCGTCGACACGACCTGGGACACCCTCGCCCCCCTGCTCCCGCCGACCCCGCACAAGGCCATGGTGCGCGCACTGGGCTGGTACGCCGCCCAACGCGAAACCGACCACATCCCCCGGACCACCGCCGTTTAATGAGCGCGGAGCAGGCCGCGAACAGGCGGTGCGCTACTCCTCGAGGAGTGCCCGAAGCATGGGTTTGCTCTCCTCGGTCACATACGAGGCGTAGTACTCATAGAGGTTGCAGCGCGCGAGCCGGTCGGCCCGGATGAGGTCCGCGTGGCGCACCGCCTCGAAAACCTCGGCGTGGTGGGCCACGGACCGGCGCATCAGCGCGACACTGTCGGGTGCCCGCTGCAGCCTGTCCTCGATGAGCGCGAGGACCGCGCCGCGCACCACCTCACCGCAGACCTGGATCAGACTGTTCCCGCCGACGCGCGCCACCACGTCGTGGAAGGTGACATCCGCGGCGCTGAAGGCCGCGTATCCCTCGTCGATCGCCTCCCGCATCCGCTCCAGAGCGGCCTCGATGGCCGCCACCTGCTCGTCGGTGCGCAGCCGGGCCGCGAGCCGGTTGGCGGAGCCCTCGAGGATCATGCGGAACTGGATCAGTTCGCTGAGCGAAATACCGTCCCTTCCGGCGAGCCGTTCAAGGGGCTTGCGCAGGTTCTTCGTGGAGTACGGCAGCACTTCGGCGCCACGTGGATCGCCCGGTCGTGAGCGGATCAGGCCCGCGCTCTCCAGCACCCGCAGCGCCTCGCGCACGGTGGAGCGGCTCACCGAGAACTGGCTCATCAGGTCCCGTTCGCTCGGCAGCCGGTCGCCGGGGCGCAGGGCGCCGCGCGCGAGCGTCTCTTCCACCTGCTCGACGACCGCCTCATAGGCACGGGTCGGACGCACCGGTCGGAAGTACGGCTCTTCTGACACGATCCACCTTTCTGGCGGGTTCGTTCCGCTACGGGTAGCCGAACGTATCGCTCCACGTGCCGTCCCCGCCGCTCGATGACTCCCTTGACAGCGGTATTCGGACCGAAACACACTCGTTCAACTAGCCAGAATATGATGCTGGCCAGACCAGTAACCTCAGGAGACCTCAAGACGGGCGAGCAACAGCGGCCGCGGTTGGAGGAGCGATGTCAGGAGCCTGTTGCGCCCCCACGTCAGGGGGCGACCGGGAGATCCCCGAGCCGTCCGCCGTGCGGCTTCAGGCCTCGGCTCGGGACCGGGCGCAGGGACTGCGCGCCATGCTGCGCATCCCCGCCGGGACGTATCTGATGGGAGGCGATGACGCCGACGCGTTTCCCGAGGACGGCGAAGGCCCGGTCCGGGCGGTGCGGCTGTCGCCGTTCCTCATCGACGCGACCGCTGTCACCAACAGGCAGTTCGCGACGTTCGTGCGCAGCAGCGGCTACCGGACCGATGCCGAGCGCTACGGCTGGTCCTTCGTGTTCTACGCACTCGTCCACCCCGACGCCCGGCACCTGGTGCGCGACGGCACGGTGGCGCAGGCACCCTGGTGGCTCGCGGTGGACGGGGCGTGCTGGCGGGCGCCCTACGGGCCGGGGTCGTCCTGGACCGATCTGTCCAACCACCCTGTCGTCCATGTCTCCTGGCGTGACGCGTCCGCCTACGCGACATGGGCGGGCAAGCGCCTGCCCACGGAGGCGGAGTGGGAGATGGCGGCGCGTGGCGGTCTGGAGCGCGCCCGCTACCCGTGGGGGATGAGCTGCTGCCCCGGGGGCAGCACCGCTGCAATATCTGGCAGGGGAAGTTCCCCCAGGTCAACACAGGCGAGGACGGGCATCTGGGAACCGCGCCGGTCAAGTCCTACCGGCCCAACAACCTCGGCGTGTACAACACCTCGGGCAATGTGTGGGAATGGTGCTCCGACTGGTGGAGCACCACCTGGCACGCGGCCGACCGCCCGGAGACCCGCCGGGACCCGGCCGGACCTCCCACCGGTGAGGCGAAGGTGATCCGCGGCGGGTCCTATCTGTGCCACGCCTCGTACTGCAACCGCTACCGCGTCGCCGCGCGCACCTCCAACACACCCGACAGCAGCACCGGGCACATGGGGTTCCGCTGCGCGGCGGACCTGCCCCCGCCACGCTGACGGACCGCCGTCACAGCGCACCCATGTCCATGCAAAGGAGCGTCCTGGATGACCAACGCCTCTCCGCATCCGCCGTCCGCGAACGGCACTTTCCACGGCAAGATCGGCACGACCTACGAGGAGTCGACTCCGTGGTGGCCCGAGCAGCCGGCGCCGCCCGAGGACACGCCCAATGTCGTGGTCATCGTGCTCGACGACGTCGGCTTCTCCGACCTCGGCTGTTTCGGCTCGGACATCGAGACCCCCGCCATGGACGCCCTGGCCACCGGCGGTCTGCGCTACACCAACTTCCACACCACCACGCTGTGTTCGCCGACCCGGGCCTCCCTGCTGACCGGCCGGAACCACCACTCGGTGGGCATGCGGATGCTGTCCAACTTCGACACCGGCTTCCCCAGCGGCCGCGGACGGGTCACCAAGGCCGCCGCGATGCTGCCCGAGGTGCTGCGCGACAACGGCTTCAACACCATGGCCGTGGGCAAGTGGCACCTGGCGCCCATGGAGCAGACCACCGCGTCCGGGCCGTACACCCAGTGGCCGCTCTCCCGTGGGTTCGAGCGCTACTACGGATTCCTGGAAGCCGAGACGGACAGCTTCTATCCGGAACTGTTCTACGACAACCACGCCGTGGCTCCGCCGAAGACCCCGGAGGAGGGCTATCACCTCAGTGAGGACCTGGTGGACCGGGCGATCGAATTCGTCACGGACCAGACGTCGGTCACTCCCGAGAAGCCCTTCTTCATGTACATGGCCTTCGGTGCGGCGCACGCCCCGCATCAGGCGCCACAGGAATACCTGGAGAAGTACCGGGGCCGGTTCGACCACGGCTGGGACGTCGAGCGCGAGACCCGGCACGCCCGCCAGATCGAACGGGGCATCCTGCCGCCCGGAACCGAACTGGCCCCGCGCAACCCCGGAGTCGAGCCCTTCGACGAGCTGTCGGACGACGAGCAGAAGCTGTCCGTGCGCCTCCAGGAGGCCTACGCGGCGATGCTCGACCACACCGACCACCACATCGGCCGGTTCATGGAGTTCCTGGAGCGGATAGGGCAGCTGGAGAACACCATCACCATCCTGCTCTCGGACAACGGGGCCAGCCAGGAGGGCGGGCAGAAGGGGTCCCTCAACCCCACCGCGTTCCAGAACGGCCTCTCCGAGGACTTCGACGAGATGCTCGCGCGGATCGACGAGATCGGCACCACGCGCGCGCACGCCAACTATCCCTGGGGCTGGGCGCAGGCGGGCAACACGCCGTTCAAGCGCTACAAGCAGAACACCCACGAGGGTGGCGTCCGCTGCCCGCTCATCGTGAACTGGCCCCGCGGGCTGTCGCGCACCGACGAGAACCGGCAGCAGTTCCACCATGTCAGCGACATCATGCCGACCCTCTTCGAACTGCTCGATCTGCAGGCGCCCGAGGTCTACCAGGGCATCCCGCAGATGCCGCTCCACGGCACCAGCATGGCCTACACGTTCGACGAGCCGAGTGCGCCGACGCGCAAGGAGGCCCAGTACTTCGAGATGTTCGGGCACCGCGCGATCTGGCACGACGGCTGGAAGGCCGTCTCCTTCCATCAGCGGGGGTCGTCGTTCGACGACGACCAGTGGGAGCTCTACCACCACGACACCGACTTCTCGGAGTGCAACGACCTGGCGGAGACGCAGCCGGAGCAACTGCGGAAGATGGTCGCCCGCTTCTGGGTGGAGGCTGGAAAATACGATGTGCTGCCGCTGGACGACAACGGCTTCGCCCTCCGCGCGAAGATCCCGCGCCCCGGGTCGCCGCGCAGGCGCACCACCTTCACGTACTACCCGGGCATGGCGCATCTGCCCGGTGCCGCGGTGCCACCGGTGATGAACCGCGCCCACCGCATCACCGCGTTCGTCGACCGGGCCGCCGCGTCGGATGAGGGCGTTCTGGTGTCCCTGGGCAACATCAGCAGCGGCTACGTCCTGTACGTCAAGGACAACCGGCTCGTCTACGAGTACAACTTCCTCGGCACCCGTTACACGGTGACGTCGCGGGACGAACTCCCGCTCGGCCCGGCCGAGTTGACCTTCGACTTCATCAAGACCGGTGATGTGCGGGGCGTCGGTCGTCTGTACGTGTCCGGAATGCCGGCCGGTGAGACGGACATGCCGCAGGTCCTGCCGCACTTCTTCGGATGGCAGGGCCTCGACGTCGGCCGGGACACCCTGTCGCCCTCCTCGCCCGGCTACGACGGTGAGTTCGCGTTCACCGGCAAGCTCGAGAGGGTCGTCTTCGACGTCGCGCCGGACGAAGAGGGCACGGAGCCCTTCGAGCGCGTCGACTGACGCGCTCACGCGCGAGGGCCCGCCACCGGAAGAACGGTGGCGGGCCCTCGTATCTTTGCCGGGTCAGCTGGGCGGCGTATACCGTCCGTCGATCGCCGTCCAGCCTCCGTCCACGAAGAGCTGGCTGCCCGTCACGAAGGACGACGCCTCCGACGCCAAATAAACCACGGCGCCCGCCAGTTCGTCGGGCCGGGACCAGCGGCCCAGGGCACTCTTGGACGCGTAGGCCTCCGACCACTCCGGCACGGACCGGATCTGCGCGGTCAGCGGTGTGTCGACGACGCCCGGAGCGACGGCGTTGACCCGCACGCCCTTCGGGCCCAGCTCGGCCGCCGCGGTGCGCAGCAGCTGGACGAGGCCGGCCTTTGTGGCCGCGTACACGCCCTGGCCCGGCTCGACGGCCACCGCGCGGATCGAGCTGAAGCCGATGATGCTCCCGCGGCCGCGTTCGGCCATGCCGCGGCCGAAGGCCCGCACCAGGTCGAAGGAGGCGCGCAGATTGAGCCCCACGACCCGGTCGAACTCGTCCGCCGTGTAGTCGAGCAGATGCTTGCGCACGTTCGTCGCGGCGGTGAAGACGAGGACGTCGACGGCGCCGAGCTCCTCGGCGGCACGCACGACCGCCTCGCCGTCGAGCACGTCGAGGGCGTACGCCGACATCTCCTGGCCCATCGACGCCGTCTCCTCGGCGGCCTTCAGGTCACGGTCGGCGCACACCACAGTGGCGCCGTGCGCGGCGAGCGCCAGGGCGCTCTCGCGGCCGATGCCGCTGCCGGCGCCCACCACGACGGCCTTGCGGCCGTCGAGCCGGAACAGACGGGAGTAGCTGTTCACCGCATCGGTGCGGTCGTTGTCCTGCATGGTCCTCACGGCTTCTTCGTCGTCGGGCGGATCACTGCCATACGGGTCACGGTGAGCTCTTCGATGGCGAACCTCGGACCCTCCCGTCCGGCCCCGGAGTCCTTCACACCGCCGTACGGCATGACATCGGAACGGAACCCGGGAACCTCGTTGACGACCACTCCGCCCACTTCCAGGCGGTCCAGAGCGGCGAACGCGGTGTCCAGGGCACTGGTGTAGACGCTCGCGTGCAGTCCGTAGCGCGAGTCGTTGACCAGGTCGAAGGCGGTCTCCAGATCGGGGACGGACCGTACGGCGACCACGGGGCCGAACACCTCCTCGTCCCAGACGGCGAGGGCGCGGTCCACATCGAGCAGCAGGGCGGGCTCGATCACACCATCGGTGACCGAGCCTCCGGCCACCAGCGACGCCCCCGCCTCCACCGCCTCCGCCAGCCACGCGCGCACCCGCTCGGTCGACCGCTTGTCGATGAGTGCCGAGACGCGGGTCCGCGGATCGCGGGGGTCGCCCACGGCCACCTGGGCCACTCGCTCCGTCAGTCGGGTCACGAACTCCTTCCGCACGGAGTCCACCACGATGACCCGCTGCACGCTGATGCACGCCTGGCCCGACGCGTAGTACCCGCCGCGCACCACCGCATCGGCGGCGGCGTCGAGGTCGGCGTCGGCGGCCACCACCAAGGCGGCGTTGGAGCCGAGTTCGAGCAGCACCTTGGTGGGTGCCGCGTCCCGGGCGATCTGGTGGCCCACGGCGGCGGAACCGGTGAAGGACACCGCTCCGATCCGGCGGTCTGTGGTCAGCGCGATGCCCACCTCGGGGCCCCCGGTCACCAGTTGCACCGCGGCCCGGGGCGCGCCGCCGGCGCGCAGGGCCTCACGGAGGAGGTGCACCAGCCACAGGGTGGCCAGCGGGGTCTGCGGGGCGGGCTTGACGATGATCGGGCAGCCGGCGGCCAGCGATGGGGCGATCTTGTGCGTGGCGAGCAGCAGCGGATAGTTGAAGCCCGCGATGCCCACCACCACGCCAATCGGCTTGCGGGTCCAGAAGCCGAGCAGCCCCTCCCCCGACGGCAGCAGGTCAAGCGGCACCGTCTCCCCGTGCAGCCGGGCCACTTCCTCGGCCGCCGTGAGCAGGGTCAGCAGGGTGCGGTCCACCTCCACCCGGCAGTCGACCAGCGGCTTGCCGGTCTCCAGGACGAGGAGCCGCTCGAAGTCCGCGCGCCGGGAGGCGACCGCCTCGTGCGTCGCGAGCAGCGCCGCCCTGCGTACGTGCGAGGGGAGCCGGCCGACGCGCTCGCGGACCGCGAGAGCCGCGTCGACCGCGTGGCGGGCGAGGGCGGTGTCCCCGATCGGCGCCCCTGCGACGAACTTCCCGTCGTAGGGGAAACGGACGTCCTCGGTGGCGGGTGCCTCCACCCAGGTGTCGCCGATGGGAAGACCCTCGGGAAACTCCTTCGCCACGGGGCTTTCGCCGGCGGGTTCGGCATGGGTCGTCACGGTTGGTACTCCCGGTTGAGGTCGGCCGCCGACACCCCGGACAGTGCCTTGCCCAGAGTCGGAACGGCGGAGATCAGCCTGCGTGTGTAGGAATGTTGCGGATCCTCGTACACCTGCTCGGTGGCCCCGGTCTCCACGATCTGCCCGTTGTGCATGACCGCGACCCGGTCGCACACATGGCGGACCACGGACAGGTCGTGGGAGACGAAGACCAGCGTGAGGTTCAACTCGTCGACGAGGTCGGCGATGAGGTTGAGCACCTGGGCCCGTACGGACACGTCCAGGGCGCTCACCGGCTCATCGGCCACGATGATCTTCGGGCGGGGGGCCAGAGCGCGTGCGATCGAGATGCGCTGCCGCTGGCCGCCGGAGAACTGGTGCGGATACCGGTCCGCCGCGTCGGCGCGCAGGCCGACGGCCTCGAGCAATTCGGCCACCCGCTCGCGCCGGTTCCCGTGCCCCTGCGCGACGAGCGGCTCGGCCACGATGTCGCCGACCCGCATGCGCGGGTCCAGTGAACTCATCGGGTCCTGGAACACGAGCTGGAGCCGCTCGCGGACGAACCGGAGCTGTCTCTCCCGGAGCCCGGTGATGTCCCGGCCGTCGATCGCGACGCTGCCACTGGTGGGGCGGTCGAGCCCGGCCAGGATCCGCAGCAGGGTCGACTTGCCGCACCCCGACTCGCCCACGATGCCGAACCGTTGCCCCGCGGGGACGGCGAAGCTGATGCCGCGCAGGGCGTGCACCGGCGGGCTGGGGTGGCGCAGCGAGGTACGGGGCCGCCGGTAGTCGCGGGTGACGTCGCGGACGCTGATGGCATCCGCCGGGCCGGTCCGCAACCCGGGGGTTTGGGGGTCGCTGGTCGGCTGCTCAGCCATGGCCGGCCTCCTGGTTGGTGGGGGTGCCGGTGCCGGGTGCGCCGCTCTCGGACACCGGGTGGAAGCAGGCGTAGCCGGAGTCCGGCCCGGTCGCGACCCATTCCGGCCGGGTGGCGCACACCTCGGTCGCCTGGGCGCATCTGTTCCTGAAGACGCATCCGGCGGGGAACTGTCCCGCGGGCGGAACCGACCCGCCGATGGTGACCAGCCGGCCGCGGTCGTCGACCACGGTCAGGTCGGAGGCGCCGATCAGGCCTTGGGTGTAGCGGTGCCGGGGACGGGTGAACACCTCCCGGACCGGGCCGGACTCGACCACCCGCCCGCCGTACATGACCATGACCCGCTCGCAGGCGGTGGCCACCACGGCCAGGTCGTGGGTGATGAAGAGCAGGGCCGACCTGCGGTCCTTTACGCCCCGCACGATCAGGTCGAGCACCCGCGCCTGCACCGTGACATCGAGTGCGGTGGTGGGTTCGTCGCAGACCAGCAGCGCGGGGTCGTTCGCGAGGGCGATGGCCAGCACCACGCGCTGCCGCTGGCCGCCGGAGAACTGGTGCGGGTAGGCGTCGGCGGCGACCGCGGGATCGGGAAGTCCCACCTGGTCGAGGAGTTCCACGGCGGCGGCGCGAGCGGACGCCCGGTCGGGCCTGGTCCGGTGGATCAGCAGTACCTCGGCGATCTGCCGCCCGATCTTCATCGTGGGGTTCAGAGCGGTCATGGGCTCCTGGAAGACCATGGCGATCTCCTTGCCCCGCACCCGGGACATCCGCGCCTCGTCGGCCCCCACCAGGTCGTGGCCGACTCCGGCGAGCCGCACCGAACCCGTGGCCCGGAGCTCCTCCGGAAGCAGGCCCATCACGCTCAGCGCGGTCAGCGACTTGCCCGACCCCGACTCGCCGATCAGGCCGACCCGTTCGCCCGCCCGGATGGTGAAGTCGACGTCTTCGACGAGCTTGCGGCCGCCCACCGCGACGTCCAGATTCCGCACGGTCAGTACGTCATCGAGAGAGCCGGGAGAGCCGGGAGAGTCCGGTGAGCCCGCTGCGGAGGCCGGTGCCGTGTCAGGTGCCGGGGTCATCGGCGGTCCTCCATCTTGGGGTCGAAGCGGTCGCGCAGGCCGTCACCGAGCAGATTGAATCCGAGCACCGCCACCGCGATGGCGATGCCCGGGAACACGGCGAGCCGGGGGGCGATCGACAGCATCTCCTGGCTCTCCTGCAGCATCCGGCCCCAGGACGGTGTGGGGGGCGGGGTTCCGAAGCCCAGGAAGGACAGCGCGGCTTCGGCGAGTACGGCGATGGCGAAGCCCACCGACGCCTGCACGATGACCAGACCGCTGACGTTGGGCAGGACATGCCGCACGGCGATCGCGAACGGTCCGCGGCCCGCCGCGCGCGCGGCGATGACGTATTCGGTCCGCATGACCTGCAGCGTGCCGCCGCGGATCAGCCGGGCGAAATGGGGGATGGACGCGATGCCGATGGCGACCATCGCGACCAGCGTGCCGGCGCCGTACACGGCGGAGAACATGATGGTCAGCAGGAGCGCCGGGAAGGCGAGAATCAGGTCGTTGCCGCGCATGAGCAGCTCGCCGAACCAGCCGGGCGCCATTCCGGCGACGATGCCGAGGGGCACTCCGACCAGGGCGGCGACTCCCACCGCCACGAAGCCGACGAAGAGCGTGGTGCGCGAGCCCATCATGATCTGGCTGAACACGTCGCGGCCGAATTTGTCCGTGCCGAACCAGTACTCCGACGACGGCGTCTCCAGCCGCGCCGCGGGGTTCACCAGGGTCGGGTCGTGCGGGGTCCACACGAAGGACAGCAGCGCCATGCCGAGTACGGCCACGACGATGAGAGCGCCCACCAGGAGGCTGCCCGGCACCGGGCGGCGCCGCCGGCGGCCCTCGGGCGCCGCGGACACGACCGCGGCTTCGGTGTTCGGAGCACTCATGACGCACCCACCCTCAGCCGCGGGTCGATCAGCAGATAGATGATGTCCACAAGGAAGTTCACGAGCAGCACCGCCGTTGCGATGATCATGACCACGTCCTGCACCAGGATGAGGTCGCGGTTGGAGACGCTGTCCAGCAGCAGGCTCCCGAGCCCGGGGATGACGAAGACCCGTTCGATGACGACGGCGCCCACCAGCAGCGTGGCGAGTTGCAGCGCCAGGACGGTGACCACCGGCACCGCCGCGTTCCGCAGGCCGTGCCGCAGCAGGGCCTGCGTCGGACGGAGTCCCTTAGCGCGAGCGGTGCGCAGATAGTCCTCCCTGAGGACATCGAGCACGGCGCTGCGGACATAACGGGTCAGCACTGCCCCCTGCACCACGCCGAGGGACAGCGCGGGCAGGACCAGTTGTCTGAGGAACAGGACCGGATCCTCGACCGGGGGTGTCCAGCCGTTCGCCGGCAGCCACCCGAGTCCCACCGCGAACACGGTGATCAGGAGGATGCCCGCGAGAAAGGCCGGGACGGCCACGCCGATCTGGGACAGGGCCGAGAGGATGAGCCCGGACGGCCTGCGGTGCCGCACGGCCATGACCATGCCCATGGGGATCGCCACGATGCAGGCGATCACCATCCCGGTGCCGACGAGCCACAGGGTGACCTGGAGGCGGTCGGAGATCTGCGGGCCGATCGGCGCGTGTGAGATGTAGGAGTTGCCCGGGTCGAAGGTCACCAGTCCGTGGATCCAGCTCAGGTACTGCTCCACGAGCGGCCGGTTGAGCCCGAACTGCTCGCGCAGTTGCGCCACCGCGGTGTCCGAGGCACTGGTGCCGAGTGCGACGCGGGCTGGATCCCCCGGCAGGACCGCCATGAAAGCGAACACCAGCACGGAGCTCACGGCAAGGCTGGCCAGGAGGATCGCGATCCGCTGTGCCAGACGGACGATCATGGGTTGAGGCCGCCTTTCATGACCGGCCCAGGCCGGTGAGGTCCAGTGACTCGGAGACGGTGTTCACCGGCAGGCCGGTGATGTCCTTGTTCGCCACCATCAGGTTCGGGAGCAGGAACAGCCAGTCGGCCGCGGCGTCCTTGGACAGCAGCCGGGCAGCCGCCCGCATGGAGGTGATCTGCTCCTGCTGGGTGCCCTGGTCCGCCTTCTTCAGCAGCGCGCGGAATGCAGGGCTGTCGTAGCGGGTGTAGGAGGTCTTGCTCCCGAACACCGCCTGCATGTCGCGGGGTTCCACATGGCTGATGATGGACATGTCGTAGTCGGCGTTCTTGAACACGGTGGTCAGCCAGGCGGCGGGGAACTCCAGTTGGTCCAGCTTGACCTTGAACCCGGCCTGTTCGAGCTGGCTCTTGACCACGGTGCCGCACGCGGTGGCATAGGGAAGTGTCGGAAGCCGCAGCCGCAGCGTACGGCCGGCCTGGCCGGACGCCTCGAGGAGCTTCTTGGCCTTGTCGCGGTTGTACGGATACGCGTTCGTGAGGTTCTGGTACCACGGATCGGTCGGCGGGACCATGCTGCCGATCAGCTTGCCGCGGCCCGCCCAGCAGGTGTCCATCAGGGCTTTGTGGTCGATGGCGTAGCGGACTGCCCGGCGGACCTTCGGGTCCTTCAGCGGGCCCGAGCCATTGTTGAGGGAGAGGACCACCTCGCCGTTGGTCGTGCCCTCGATGACCTTGTACTTCGGGTTGTTCGCGAACCGGTACAGGGAATCCGGGGACTGCATCGTGCCGATCACATTGATGGTGCCCGTGAGCAGCGCGTTGTTCATGGCCGTCGGGTCCTTGAAGTACTTGAGGGTGACCGACGCGAAGTGCGGCTTGCGCCCCCGGTAGTCATGGCGGCGGGCCAGCGTGATCGAGTCGCCGCGGTTCCACTTCTTCACCACATACGGGCCGGTGCCCACCGGCTCGGTGGCCAGCTTGTCCACGCCGGTCCGGCTGAACATCGCGCCGACGCGGGTGGTCATCCGGTACAGCCAGTCGTTGCTCGGCCGCTTCAGGGTGACCTTCAGTTCGGTGGGCGACACCGCCCGGGCCGTATCGACGACGTCCATCTGGGCCTTCTGCGCGATCGTCCAGTCGGACTTGACCCGTCCGATGGAGAACGCCGCGTCCTTGGCCGTGAAGGGTGCGCCATTGCTGAACCTGGCGTTCTTCACCAGGTGGAACGTGTACGTCTCGCGGTCCTCGGACAGGCTCCAGGACGTCGCCAGTTGCGGCCGTATCTTTCCGGACTGGTCCAGCTTCACCAGGTTCTCGTAGACGTTGTAGAGCAGTGCCTGCGAAATGGCGGCACCTTCGGTCTTGGTGAAGTCGAAGTTGGCCGGTTCGGCGGTGAGACCGATGGTCAGGGCGTTCTTCCCGGTGCCGCCGGATGCCGTGGACCCGGCCGAGCAGCCTGCCAGCAGCAGGCATGCGAGCGTGGCCGCGAGGGTCCCGGCCCCCCGCACCGGCCGCCTGGTATGTCTCATATGTTCTACCCCTGGCTTTCCATGGTGTGCAGGACGGCGGATGCCACCTCCGCCGTGGTGGCGCTGCCGCCGAGGTCGGCCGTGTGGTGCCGGGCGTCGCGCAAGGTGGCCGCCACCGCGTCGCGGACGCGGCGAGCCGCGCCGACGTGTCCGAGGTCGTCGAGCAGCATCGCGCCGGAGAGCATGCAGGCCACCGGATTCGCCACGCCCTTACCGGCGATGTCGGGTGCGGAGCCGTGCACGGGTTCGTAGATGCCCGGCACGTCGGCGCCCGGAAGGACGTTGGCGCTGGGCGCCATGCCCATACCGCCGGCCAGCACCGCGGCGAGATCGGACAGGATGTCGCCGAACAGGTTGCTCGCGAGCAGCACATCAAGGGAGCGCGGAGCCTGGATCATACGGGCGGCCATGGCGTCCACCAGCACCGTTTCCAGCCGCACCGCCGGATACAGCTCGCCGACCTCGCGCACCACCCGGTCCCACAGCGGATAGCCGTATCGCATCGCGTTGGACTTGGTCACCAAAGACAGATGTCCCGACCTTCGCCCGGCCAGGGCGAAGGCCTGGTGCGCCGCCCGCTCGATGGCGCGACGGGAGTGCACGGCGACCTCGATGCCGAGATCGTGTCCGCTGCCGGCGTGCGCCGCCCCGCCGGCGCCGACGTACTCGCCCTCGGTGTTCTCGCGTACGATCACCAGGTCCACGCCATCGGTGTCGCGCACCTTGGTGGGAACGCCGGGGAACGCGCGCACCGGGCGGAGGTTCACGGCGAGGTCGAGCTGCTGCCGCAGGCCGATGATCAGGCCCCAGACCAGTTCGTGCTCCGGCACATCGGGACGTCCGACGGCGCCGAACAGCACGGCGTCCGCCCTCTTGACGAGGTCGGCCGCATCGGCCGGCATCGCCGCGCCCTGCCGGAGGTATCGCTCGCCTCCCCAGTCGTACGAGGTCACATCGAGCCGGTGGCCTTCGGCCTCCAGCGCGCTCCGGAGCGCGGGCACGGTCGCCGCGACGACTTCAGGGCCGATCCCGTCACCCGGTATGACGGCGAGCCGCACGACCTCGGAGTCCCGCGCCATGGACGACACCTTTCGTTGTGACTGGCCTGACCAGTAAGCTCATTTGCCAGGTACCGTGACGACTGAAACTGCTCTTGTCAAGGGTTCGAATTTCCCGGGTATCGCCAGGGAGGCACCTCCCAGCGGTAGCCGGGGGAGAAGGAGACTGCGGGTGCTCACGGAACAAGGCCTGGCCACCATGCCGGCCGTCGAGATGGTGGCCCGATTCGCTGACCGCACGTTGTCGCCGGTCCAGGTCCACGACGCCGTCCAGTCGGTCATCGAGGCGCGCGAGAGTGTGCTGAACGCGTTCTGGGTGCGGGATCCGGACGAGTCCCGCAAGGCGGCGCAGGCCAGTGAGGCCCGATGGGCGGCGGGGGAACCGCTCGGGCCCATCGACGGTGTGCCCGTGACGCTGAAGGAGAACGTCGCCCGCAGGGGCGTCCCCATGCCCTCGGGCAACGCGGGGACCGATCCGGTCGTCCCCGAGGCGGACGCGCCCATCACCGCGCGGGTCCTCGAATCCGGCGGGGTGATCCTCGGGTCGACCGTGATGCCGGACTGGGGCATGCTCTCCTCGGGGGTCTCCAGCCGACACGGCATCTCGCGCAGCCCCTGGAACGCCGCCTGGACCACGGGCGGTTCCAGTTCCGGTGCGGGGGCCGCGGCCGCCGGGGGGTACGGTCCGCTCCACGTGGGCACCGACATCGGGGGATCGATCCGGCTGCCGGGCACCTGGCTGGGGCTCGCCACGCTCAAGCCCAGCTACGGGAGGATCCCGCTGGACGCCCCGTACCTGGGGCGCGCCGCCGGGCCCATGACGCGCACCGTGGCGGACGCGGCCCTGTTCATGGGTGTCCTGAGCCGGCCGGACCCCCGGGACTGGACAAGCCTGCCGCCTCAGGACATCGACTGGTCGGCGCCGGCCGGCGAGGTACGCGGACTGCGGGTGGGCGTACACCTGGACGCCGGCTGCGGGGAGCCGTGCGACGCCGAGATCCTCGCCGCGGTGAACCGCGCCGCCGCGGTCTTCGAGGCGGCGGGAGCCGTCGTGGAGCCCGTCGAGCCGTTCATGCGCCAGGACCTCCTGGACGACCTGGATCTGTTCTGGCGGGTGCGGTCCTGGAACGACTTCCGCGCGCTGACGCCCGAGGCCGGGCTGCGCGTCCACCCCCACATCATCAGGTGGTGCCAGGGCGGCGCGGACGTACCGGGCACGCGGGTGCTCGAGTGCTACCAGCAGATCATGCGCCTCCAGGCGCGGACCGTGGCGGCGACGGACCCGTACGATCTGGTGCTCTCGCCGGTGGCTCCGGTGGCGGCGTTTCCCGCCGAGCAGCCGATGCCGTTCACGGAGGACGCGAAGACCATGGCCCACATCGGCTTCACCGCGCCGTACAACATGTCGGGGCAGCCCGCGGCGACCGTCAACTGCGGCTTTACCGCGGACCGTCGGCCCATCGGGGTGCAGATCGCGGGCCGCCGCTTCGACGATCTCGGCGTCTTGAGGGCGGCGGCGTGGTACGAACGGAACCGGCCCGCCGACGCGGTCCCGGACTGGCCGGACAGCGCCCCCGGTGCGCCCTCCGGGGAGAAGACGACATGTACCACGCTCGAAGGGAAGCAGCCGTGAGTGACGGTGCACAGTTTCGGCAGGTCTCACCGGTACGGCTCTACCAGCGCATCGTCGAGCAGATCGAGCAGGCGATCGCGCGAGGTGATCTGAAGCCCGGTCAGCGGCTGCCCAGCGAACGGGAGTTGGTGACGCAGTTCGGGGCGAGCCGGCCAACCGTGCGGGAGGCCCTGCGCGTGCTGGAGAGCAACGGCCTCGTCCGCTCGCGCCCGGGTGATCCGAACGGCCCGGAGATCCTGCCGTTCTCGCCGGCCGGCCTGACCAAGGAGATGACCCGGCTCGTCCAGTTCGACAACGTGTCCATGGCCGAGTTGATCTCGTTCCGCATGATCCTCGACGGGTCGGCGAGCCTGCTGGCGGCTCGGCTGCGGTCCGAGGAGGAGCTGTCCGCCATGGAACGGACGCTCGCCGTCATGTCGGACGCGATCGAGGCAGGCTACGAGGAGTTCAGCAAGGCGGACGTGGCATTCCATGAGGCGGTGGCCGTGGCCAGCCGCAACTCCCTCATCGAGGTCTGCAATCAGGTGGTCCGGGGCGCTGTCCTCTCGCTGATCTCGGACAAGGTCGCCCATGCGCGCAACAGCACGGCGCTCATGCGGAAGTCGCTCCACCACCACCAGGAAGTGCTCGAGGCGATCCGGGTACGGGACGGCCAGGCGGCAGCACGCATCTCGCGGCGCACACTCTACGACTACTACGCCGGCTACGTCCCCGAGGACGAACAGGGGCCACTGCTCGCGCTCGTGGACGACGAGGAGACGTCGACCACTCTGCCGTAGACGATCGAGAGGGGATCGGTGTGCTCGCTGGTGGCGAGCACCCGTGACCCGTGTGCGGTGTGCGAGCGGAGGCGATCGGCTCGTCGGCCACCTCGATCTCAGGGCACGGACGTCCCGCGTTGCCAGGAGGCGATGACGATCAGCGTCTTCGTCTGCAGCACGCCGACACCCTTACGACGCAGACGATTGACCACTTTCTGCAGGTCATCGACATTGTCGACGTGCAATCGGACAAGTGCGTCCACGTCGCCGGTGAGCGTCAACACCTCATCGACCTCCGGCAGGGTCGACGCGAACTCCACGATGTCATGGATGTCCGTGTCGCCCGTGAAACGCAGCTCAGTGACCGCTTGAAGGCCCTGACCGAGCTTGGCCTGATCCGTCGTGATCGTGTAGCCGGTGATGACTCCCGACTCCTCGAGGCGTGTGATGCGCCGGCGGACCGGCGCCGGCGAGAGCTGCACAAGGCGTGCGATATCGCGAACGGTGCGCCGCCCGTCGGCTCGCAACAACTCCAAGATCTGCAGATCGACCGAGTCGAGATGTACGGGTGCTGACATACCGCAACTGTAAGCAGCACTTCCCTCAACGGTCACTCCCGACCCGGTTGGACTGCTCATCTGCGCCTGCTTCGCATCGCTGAGCGCACTTTTGTTGTGGCGGCACCGGGCTCTTGGAACTGTGTCCCTCATGTCAGCCGCGATACAAGCAGCGACACACGCTGCCCCCTCTGAAGCCATGAAGCCGGACACCCGCCATGGTGGTGCCGTGCTGCGACTCGATGTCGTGGCCATGCCCTTGGCGCTCGCCCGCATCGCCTCGATCTTGGCGCATCGCCAGTTCAACGTGCTCACCATGGACGTCGCCGCGCCCGTCGACGGGCTGCGGAGGATCACCATCGAGGTGGACACGGCAGACGAACTGGGGCTGGAGCGCCTAGTCAAGTTCCTGAACCGGGCACCCGACGTCGTCAAGGTCGTCCGTTTCTCCGACGACACGTCGCACCATCGGCGCGGGGCATTCGTGGCGGTCGCCTTCCCCGAGGGCCGACTCGCCGAAGTCGTCGCCATCGCTCGGGCGTTTTCCGCGGAGGTCGTGGAAGCCGGCCGGACTCGCTGCACCGTCTTCGCCGCGGCGGAGCCCGCCCAGGTCGATGCCCTCGTCGAAGCGCTCTCCGGCTTCACCATCCGGGAGCTCATGATGGCGGCGCCGCTGCGGATGCCGCGCCTCCTCCGGAAGGGCCACACCGCCGTGGACCGTGCGCACACCTGGGGGCGGTCATGAGCACGAGCTCCCTTGCGGTGTCCGCGGCGGCCCATGCCGACGACGTCCTGCAGTTGGTCGATCCTGCCGGAACGCTGAATGAGCAGGCGGCCGCGGGCATGCTCGAGGTGACCGATGAACTGGTCCGTACGCTGTACCGCGACATGGTGCTCGGGCGCCGCTTCGACCAGGAGGCGTACTCACTGCAACGCCAGGGTGAGCTCGGGCTGTGGCTGATGTCCCTCGGGCAGGAAGCGGCACAAGCCGGGTCGATCCGCGCCCTTCGAGCGGACGACCGGGTCTTCCCGTCCTACCGCGAGCACGTGGCGGCCCTGTGCCGTGGCATCTCTCCGGAGGAATTGCTGTCGCAGTGGCGTGGTGCCAGCCATGGCTCATGGGACCCCGAGCGGTATCACTTCCACATCTACAGCCTTGTGCTGGCGACGCAGACCCTGCACGCGGTCGGCTATGCGATGGGCGTCCGGTACGACGCCGTCGACAGCGTCGTGTTCAGCTACTTCGGTGACGGCGCGTCCAGCCAGGGGGACGCCAACGAGGCGCTCAACTGGGCGGCGGTGGCGTCGGCACCCATCGTGTTCTTCTGCCAGAACAACGGATGGGCGATCTCGACACCCGCGAGCAAGCAGTACGCCCGCCCTCTGACGGCACGTGCGAAGGGTTTCGGACTCGACGCGGTGTCCGTGGACGGCAACGACGTCCTGGCCGTCCACGCCGCCACACAGCGCATGGTCGAGCGCGTCCGGGCCGGTGGAGCACCTGGGTTCATCGAGGCGCACACCTATCGCATGTCCGGACACAGCACGTCGGACGATCCGGGGCGCTACCGCGACAGCGCCGAGCTCGCCCGGTGGGAGGCCCACGACCCCGTGGAGCGCGTACGCCTTCTGCTCACGGCGCGTGGCTGGGCCGACGAGGACTACTTCGCCACGGTCGCGTCCGACGCCGAGGAGCTCGCGGCGCGGACGCGCCGGGAGTGCCGGGCCCTTCCGGAGCCGTCCCTGAGCGACACCTTCCGAAACACCTTGTGCGAGGAGACCGAGGCCCTGCGGCGCGAGCGCGAAGGTTTCGAGACGTATCTGGAGTCCTTCCTGTGACCATCACCGCCGCGGCCACCTCAGCCACCTCAGCCAAGCCGAACGCCCAGGACGAGGCCGCCCCGACCACGCTCGGACGCGCACTGAACGAGGGACTGCGGCAGGCCATGCGCGACGACGAGCGGGTGGTTCTGCTCGGCGAGGACATCGCCTCCCTGGGCGGGGTGTTCCGGGTGACCGATGGCCTGGCCGCCGAATTCGGCGACCGCGTGGTGGACACCCCACTGGCCGAATCGGGGATCGTCGGAACGGCGATCGGCCTGGCCCTGCGGGGGTACCGGCCGGTGTGCGAGATCCAGTTCGACGGTTTCGTCTACCCCGCCTTCGATCAGATCGTCAGCCAGCTGGCGAAGATGCGGGCACGCTCCCGCGGGCTGCTGCGGCTTCCCGTCACCATCCGGATCCCGGTGGGGGGCGGGATCGGCGCGGTCGAGCACCACAGCGAGTCGAATGAGGCGTACTTCTGCCACACGGCCGGACTGCGCGTCGTGGCGTGCGGCCACCCCCAGGACGCGTACGACATGCTCCGCGCCGCGATCGCGTGCGACGACCCCGTCATCTTCTACGAGCCGAAGCGCCGGTACTGGGACCGGGCCGAGGTCGGCCTCGGTCACCCCGTGGACGGCGACACCTTGCAGCGCGCCCGGGTCCTGCGCGAAGGCGCCGACGTCACCGTGGTCGCCTACGGACCCACGGTCGCGGTCGCGCTGGGCGCGGCCGAGGTCGCCGCCGCCGAAGGCCGTTCACTGGAAATCCTGGACCTCCGCTCGCTGTCGCCGCTCGACACCACCGAGCTGTGCCGCTCGGCGTCGAAGACGGGGCGCGTCGTCGTCGTACACGAGGCGCCCGTCAACGTCGGCCTGGGCGCCGAAATCGCCGCCACGGTCATGACGCACTGCTTCTACGACCTCGAGGCCCCCGTGGAACGGGTCGGCGGCTACAACGTCCCCTATCCGCCGGCGCGCGCCGAGGACGACTACCTGCCCGATCTCGATCGCGTTCTCGACGCCGTCGACCGGGTGTGTGCCCCGTGAACCGTCCGGCGGAGCTCTCCTGGAGGACACGATGCCGGTAACCAAGCACTTCCATCTCCCCGACGTCGGCGAGGGTCTCACCGAGGCCGAGATCCTCGAGTGGCGCGTGGGACCCGGCGACCCGGTCGGCGTCAACGACACCCTCGTGGAGATCGAGACGGCGAAGGCGGTGGTGGAGCTGCCCAGCCCGTATGCCGGGGCCGTTACCGAAATCCTCTGTGCCGCCGGCGAGGCGGTGGCGGTCGGCGCGCCGATCATCACGTTCGAGGTCGAGGACGACAGCCCCCCGCAGGCGGGGCCCGAACTCGACGCCACACCCCAAGAGTCCGTCGATCCGCCCGACCAGGACGAGCAGCCGACCGCCCCCGCCCGCGAGCCCGTCCTGGTCGGCTATGGGCCGGCGCACGCGCGGACAGCACGGCGCCCGCGAAAGAGGAAGACCGAGCAACCGGCCGTCGCGTCTTCCGCCCGGACGTCCCTCGCCACCCCGCCGGTGCGCAAGCTCGCCCGCGACCTCGGAGTCGACCTGCGCCTCGTGGCCGCCACAGGCCCGTCGGGACGCATCACGCGCGAGGATGTCCACCGCCTCGCCGAGCAGCGGGCAACCGCGTCGAACGCCCCCGGCCTCCCCCGTGACGACGTGGTGCGCACGCCGATTCGCGGAGTGCGCAAGCACACCGCGGAGGCCATGGTCACGAGCGCCTTCACCGCCCCGCACGTCACGGAATGGGTCACCGTCGACGTGCGACGGTCCCTCAAACTCCTGAAGCGGGCACGCGCCGACAAGGCGTTCGGGAAGGTGCGCCTGACACCGCTGTGTCTCGTCATCAAGGCGGCACTGACCGCCATCGCGCGGCATCCCGAGATCAATGCGAAGTGGGACGCCGCGGCCGGTGAGATCGTGCAGTACCCCGACGTCAATCTCGGTGTCGCCGCGGCGACACCGAGAGGGCTCATCGTCCCCAACATCGCGGCGGCCCAGCGGCTCTCCCTGCGTGAGATCGCCTTGGCGCTCACCGACCTCATCGATCGGGCCCGCGCCGGCAAGACGCCACCCGAGCGGATGAGAAACGGGACATTCACGATCACCAACATCGGTGTGTTCGGCATCGACGGCGGAACCCCGATTCTCAACCCTGGTGAAGCGGCGATCCTCTGCTTCGGCCAGGTGCGGCGAACGCCGTGGGAACACAAGGGACGCGTACGGCTGCGCGACACCGCGACCCTCGCCTTGTCGTTCGACCACCGGCTCGTCGACGGCGAGCTCGGTTCACTCGTCCTGCGCGACATCGCCCGGTTCCTCGAGCGGCCCGAGCTGATGGTTCTCCACCAGTGACCTTTCAGTTGTCGGGGACGGCTCCGAGGCGTCCGCTTCCGCCCTCGCGCAGATACGCCTCCAGCTCCGCGGCCCCGGTCAGCATCGCCCGCCCGCGGGCGGACAGCCGACCGTGCCAGTCGCACAGGGTGGCCTGCAGCGGCTCCAGCCCGCCGGCCGCCCGCACCTGGGCGATCAGCGGGGCGATCTGCTCCAGGAGGTAGCCGCCGCGCCGGAGTTGGTGGGCCAGCCGGGCGTCCCGTACGGCGGCCTCGTCGTAGACGCGGTACCCGGTCAGCGGGTCGCGGCGCGGGCGCACCAGACCGGCGCGCTCCCATGTGCGCAACGTCGCGGGCCCGATGCCGAGCTTTTCCGCCAGCGGCCCGATGAATGTGTCGCCGGGCCCGGACACCGCCGCCGACCCGGATCCCACATCGGGCTCGGGCGCCGTGGTGCGCTCCAGGTCGCGGAGCGCGGTCTCCACGGCCTGGAGGGTCCGGCGGTCGTCGAGGAGTTGGGCGTGGCTCTCGTCGATGAGGCGGAACGCCTTCTCGGTCGAGCCCTGGTTCACGGCCCGCATGATCGACGTCGCCGTCTGGTGGCCGTGTCCTGGCACCAGGGCGAGGAACGCACGCAGGGCCGCCGCGTGCAGCGAGGTGTAGGTGCGGTAGCCGTGCTGTGTGCGACCCGCGGCCGGAAGGATGCCGGTCGCCTCGTAGTTCCTGATCGCCTGTGTGGACAGACCGTGTGCGCGCGCCAGATCAACCGGCCTGAGCCGCTTACCGATTTGAAGGTTTCGTCCCATGATTCTGCCGATATCGCGAAGAAGTTTCAACGGAAGGTTCAAACGATACCGTTGAAGGCATGGCTACCGACATCAAGGACACCGCCCATGCCGTCGAGGCCGCCGCCGTCATGGGACTGCTCCCGGCCCGGCCGCGGCTGCTCGCCCTGGGCGAGCCCACCCACGGCGAGGACACTCTGCTCGACCTGCGCAACGAGCTCTTCCGGCAGCTCGTCGAGCAGGAGGGCTACCGGACGATCGCGATCGAGAGCGACTGCATGATGGGCCTGGTCGTGGACGACTACGTCACCTCGGGCACCGGCACGCTCGACGAGGTCATGGAGCACGGATTCAGCCACGGCTGGGGCACCTCCGCGGCCAACCGCGAGCTCGTGCGCTGGATGCGCGCCTACAACGACGGCAGGCCCGCGTCCGAGCGGCTCCGCTTCGCCGGTTTCGACGGACCGCTGGAGATCACCGCCGCCGCGAGCCCCCGGCAGGCCCTCACCGCACTCCACGGCTACCTCGCGGCCCGGGTGGACGCGGAGTTGCTTTCCTGCACCGGGGAAACGCTCGACCGCCTGCTCGGCGCCGACGACCGGTGGACCAACCCCGCCGCGATGATGGACCCGACCGAGTCCGTGGGGCAGTCGGCCGAGGCCCGGGAGTTGCGGCTGCTCGCCGACGATCTGGTGGCCCTGCTCGACACACGGACACCGCACCTGCTCGCGGCGAGCTCGCGGGACGGCTGGGACCGGGCGCGCCTGTACGGGCGCACCGCCACCGGCCTGCTGCGCTACCACCGCTGGATGGCCGACACCTCACCGGCCCGCATGACCTGGCTGGTGAGCCTGCGGGACCAGATGATGGCCCACAACCTCCTCGCCCTCGCGGAACGGGGCCCGGCCTTGGTCCACGCCCACAACGGCCATCTCCAGCGGGCGAAGAGCACGATGCGGATGGGCGGGATGCCGCTGGAGTGGTGGAGCGCCGGTGCGCTGGTGAGTGCCCGACTCGGCGCGGAGTACGCCTTCGTGGCCACGGCCCTGGGCACGATCCGGCACCGGGGAGTGGACACTCCGCCGCCGGACACCGTCGAAGGGCTTCTGTACGCGCTCCCGGAGGACCGCTGCGTCATCGACGCCCCGCGGCTGGCCACCGCCGTCGGCGACCCGCTGCCCGCGCACCGCGTATCCCCCTGGTTCGGCTACTCCCCGCTCGACCCGGCCCATCTGGCCGGCATTGACGGCATCGTGTTCGTCAAGGACGTCGCGCAGAGCTGACCCGCTCTACTTCTTCGGACCGAATGCGGCCCATGGGCCGAGGGCGAACCCACCGCCCTTGCGTCGGACTTCCAGGGCACCCGCACCGCCGAAGTGTGCCGGGACGAGCAGCTCTCGTTCATCGGCTGCCCGCCCGAGAATCCGGCGGCGACTGGACACCGCTTGTTCCGGGGCCAGGCAGGCGTCGCTGTTGCAGCAGGGCTGGAGAATCTGCACCGGGCTGTGCAGCAGATCTCCGACGAAGACCGCCCGGTCGCTCCCGGAGGCGAGTCGCAGCACGGACGAACCGGGAGTGTGGCCGGGCGCGGACTCCAGGGTGAGGTGTTCGTCGATGCGGTGGAAGCCGTCCCAGAGCACGGCCTGTCCGGCCCGGTGGAGGGGCGCGATGCTGTCTTCGTAGATCAGGCGGTCGACCTCCTGCAGACCGTTCCCCTGCGCGTTGCCGGGGCCGTAGTGGGAGTCGTCGGCGGCCGGGATGAGGTAGTGGGCGTTGGGGAACGTCGGTACCCACTCCCCGTCCGCCTGGGCGGTGTTCCAGCCGACGTGATCGACGTGGAGGTGGGTGTTGACGACGACGTCGACATCCCGCGGGCGCACACCGGCCCTCGCCAGGAGACCGAGAAAATCACCCTGACACTGATGGAAAAACGGCGCCATGCCCGGCCGCTCGCGCCCGTTGCCCGCTCCGGTGTCCACCAGGACGGTCCGCCCACCGCTGCGCAGCACCCACGTCTGCAGGGCAACCACCGTCCGGTCGCTGTCCGGCTCCCAGTGGTCCGGTGCCAGCCAGTCCTCATTGTCCTTCCACACCTCGGCGGTGGCTCCCGGGAACATGCCAAAGGTGGGCAAGAACGGTCTGTGCCACTCAATGATCCGGATGACCTCGACATCCCCCAGCACCATGCTCTGCACCCGCTCGTTCTCGTTCATCATGCGCTCGACCCTAAAAAGGCCGAACGATCCTCTCAATGCGCATGCGGCTCAGCGAAATACGCATCCGTCTCACGCCTCATACGGGAGATATCCTCGGCGCATGGATGTGGTGAGCGACGCGATCTCTGCCGTGCACCTCGGCCACCCCTGGTCCCACCGGGTGCGGACGAGTGGGAGTTGGTGCGCGCGGCTGGACCCGTACGACGGTGCGGGCTTCTACGTCGTCCTGAAGGGCAACTGCTGGCTGCTGACCGACGGCGGCACCCTGGTACCGCTCGGCGTGGGTGACGCAGTGCTGCTGCCCCATGGCACAGGCCATGTGATCGCCGACTCCCCCGTCGATACGGCGGTCGCGAAGGCGAAGGCGGTGCCGTTCGAGCAATGGCTCGTGGCGGAAGAGCCGCGAGCCCGGCCGGATCACGACACGACGGAGCTGCTCTGTGGCACGTACTGGCTCGACTGCAGCCGCATGCACCCGCTCATGGCAGAACTGCCCGAGGTCGTCCACCTTCCCAACCGAGTAGGCGGCCACCTCGAACTCCGTGCCGCGATCGACCTGCTCGCCGGTGAGCTGGACGAGAGCAGGCCCGGCTCCTGCGTCGCGCTGCCGAACCTGCTCGACCTCCTCCTCGTCTATATGATCCGCTCCTGGATGGCCGAGACCACCTGCGGAGCCTGGCCCGGCGCACTGGGCGACCCGGTGACGGCCGCCGCCCTGCGGGCGATGCACTCCAACCCGGCCGCGCCGTGGAGCAATGACCGCCTGGCGGCAGAGGCGGGCGTCTCCCGGCCCACCCTGGCGCGCCGGTTCACCACCCTGGTCGGCCGCCCTCCGATGACGTACCTCACCTGGTGGCGCGTGATCCTCGCCGCCACCCTGCTCCGAGACACTCCGGATACCCTGGCCACCATCGCCGGCCGGGTCGGCTACGGCAGCCCGTACGCACTCTCGCACGCCTTCGAGAGGGAGTTCGGCATTACGCCGGGGCGGTATCGAGCGCAGGCCACGGAAAGGCCGTCTCGTGAGCCCAACCGGGTGTCGCAGACAGGGAGTTGAGTTGGACAGCGCACAGGACGCGCAGGACACGGCCAAGCGGCTACGGGCGATCGGGGACGAGCTGTCGGACCGTTTCTACGAGCGGGCCGACGTGGTGCGGACGCTGGTGGTGACGCTGCTGGCCGGGCAGCACTCGCTGGTGCTCGGCCCGCCCGGAACGGCGAAGTCCGAGATGGCCCGGGAGCTCACGGGCCGGATCGAGGGGGCGTCCTACTGGGAGATCCTGCTGTCGAAGTTCACCGCACCGACGAGGATGTTCGGTCCCATCGACGTCGCCGCGCTGGCCCGGGGTGAGTACCGCCAGGTCTACGACGGCCGCGCCACGACCGCGCATGTCGCGTTCATCGACGAGATTTTCAAGTGCTCCACGGCGGCGCTGAACGAGACGCTGGGGTATCTCAATGAGCGGATCTACCACCCCGAGAGCGGCGGCGAGCCGATCCGCTGCCCCCTGATCGGGGCCATCACGGCGAGCAATGAACTGCCCAGCGGCGAGGATTCGGCCGCGATCTACGACCGGCTGCTGGTCCGGATCGAGGTCGGATATCTGGAGGACCCCTCGAACTTCGCCGCGCTGGTCCGCTCCGCCGTCAGCCGCCCGGCGGCACCGGCCCGGACCACGGTCGAGCTGGCCGCGTTGCGGCACGCCGTGACCGAAGCCGTCCCGGCCGTGGACGTCCCCGACACGATCGTGGACGCGGTGTGTACGCTGCGGGCCGCCTTGCGCCGCAAGGAACTCGTGGCTTCCGACCGCCGCTGGCGGCAGGCGGTGGGTCTGCTCCAGGCGTCCGCGTACCTCGACGGCCGTCCGGCGGTCGCCGAGACCGACCTGTCGGTGCTGACGCACGTGTTGTGGGACTCCCCCGCCCAGCGTCCGACCGTCGAGCGCGAGGTGTTGCAACTGGTCAACCCCGACGCCAAGGAGGCGCTCGACCTGGCCGACGCCATCGAGGAGTTGGAGGCACAGCTCGACGCCATGGCCGGGCAGTCCCGCGAGGCGCTGAGCGAGTGGGTCATCAAGAAGGCTCACAACAAGCTCGCCATGGCGGGGAAGCGGCTGGAGAAGCTGCGCCAGGACGCGGCGAGCGCAGGCCGCTCCACCGCCGCCATCGACCGGGTCACCGGCCGCCAGCGCGCCGTCCGCGCCCGCGTCCTCACCGAGGCCCTCGGCGTGGACGCGAGCACGGTGCAGGCCCAGCTTTGAACGCCGGGGGATCAGAAGCATGGACGAGACACCGGACCGGACACCGGCCCGGCTCGACGACCTGGCAGGCCGGGCCGGGACATGGCTGGGCCGGTCCGCCGCCGCTCCCGAACGGCACACCGTGGCCGTGGTCGCGGACCGGTTCGACCGGATCACCTGGCGCGACACCTACGAGCAGTCGGCCGGACTACGCGATGTGGCTGAGGAGCTGAACGGGCGTTACCACTACACCACCGACCTTCTGACCGACGTGTTCCTGGCCGCCTACAAGGTCGGCCCGCGGCTGCGCGAGCGCGCGGAGATGGATCCGTCCCGACTGGTCAACCACCAGGTCATCACCTCGCTGATGGAGTCGGTGGAGTTCGCCGAACTCCACCGGGAGACGGCCGGCGACCCCTACGCCGCCGCCATGGCCGTGCTCGCCCAGGCCGCCGCGCTGCGCGGGATGCTGGAGCGCTCCCGGACGGCCCAGGAGCGGGCCGTGCGAGCGAAGCGGGCCCAGCGGGACGCCGAGGACGCGGCGGACGCCGTGGGCGAGGCGCTCCAGCAGGCCGCCGACGAGGCGGACGGGTCCGACGGGGTCGGCACCGTGCCGGCCCCGGCCGCCGACGCCGCACAACAGACGATCGAGGCCGCCGAGACCGCCGACGCCGCTGCGCGGCAGGCCGCCCAGGACGCCTCGCGGGCCCTGGCGGCGGCCCCCGGCATCCGTGCCGCCGCACGGAACGCGGCGGCGAAGGCCGCCCGGGCCGTGCGGGAGGAGGCCGCGCTGATGCGGGCATGGGGCATTGGCCCCGGCGAGCTGGAGCGGATGCCGTTCGACCAGCGCGCCCGGCTCGCCGAGCGGCTGCGCAGCGGCCGTCTCGCACAGTGGGCCGAGCTGATCGGCCGCTTCCGGCAGATGGCCGGCGGTGAGCGCGCCCGCAAGGTGGAGAACGCCACCGGGGAGCTGGTCGGCGTCACGCTCGGCAATGACCTCTCCCGCGTCATCCCCTCCGAGCTGGCCAACCTCGGCCTGCCCGAACTGCGTGCGGTGTTCGCCGCGCGCTACGCCGCCGGGGAGCTGATGCTCTACGACAGCCAGGGCGAGCAGGCCACCGGCCGGGGCGCCATCATCGCGTGCGTGGACACCTCGCACTCCATGTACGAGGCGGGGCCCGGCGGAGTCACCCGGGAGGCGTGGGCCAAGGCGTGCGCCCTGGCACTGCTGGACCAGGCCCGCCATGCCAAGCGTGACTTCGTCGGCATCCTGTTCTCCGCCGCCGACAAAATCCAGGTGTTCCGCTTTCCGTCCGGCCGGCCCGCCGGCATCGCCCGGCTCCTCGACTTCGCGGAGACCTTCCTCGGTGGCGGCACCAGCTACCAGACGCCGCTGACAGCGGCCCGCGAGCTGCTGGCGCAGGAGTTCAACGACACCGCCCGCACGCGCGGCGACATCGTGATGATCACCGACGACGAATGCGGCGTCACCGAGGAATGGATGCGCGGCTGGAACGACGCCAAGCGCCAGTTGGGCTTCCGGGTCTTCGGCGTGGCCGTCGGCGCCCCGCGCGCCGCCGAGACCGGCTCGGTCCTGGAGGCCCTGTGCGACAACCTCCGCTCCATCGAGGACCTCGCCGACGTCCACGCGGCCGCCGACCTCTTCCGCGTGATCTGACCCGGCCTTGGAATTCACTGTTGGCCCAGGCGCTCGCTGAAGAAGCCGGCGAGCTTCTCGGTGGCGGGGTCCACGTACTGCTTCTTGTCGTAGAGGTCGACATGGCTTGCGCCGTTGATCCAGTGGATCTCCTTGGGTCCAATGGCCCGCTGGAACGCTTCGACGCTCATCCAGAGAACGCCCCACTCCCCCACCGGGCAACCTCATTTTTTCGGGGTGAGGTAAGTGCCGTCCTTGGGCACTCCGGCATGTTCGGTGCCGTCGTCGTCGCGGTAGCGCCATGCGAAGGGCAGGCCGTGTGCGGTCTCGGAGTCGGGTCCGCTCATGAGCTGGAAGTGCAGATGTGGCTCGGAGGAGTTGCCGGAGTTGCCGCACTCGGCCACCTGCTGGCCGACCGTGACCCGGTCGCCCACGGCCACGCGGAGAGATCCGCGTCTGAGGTGCCCGAAGCCCGCGTACACGCCTTGGTCCAGCTCGAGCACGAGGTTGTTGCCCCATAGGTGGCGGGGCCACCCCAGACTGCGTAGGAAGCCCTCCAGGTAGAGGTAGGCGATGCCGGGCAGCGAGGTGCAGGAGAGGTGATCGCGCTGGCGGTCGGTGGTTGCCACGACCACGCCGTCGCCGGGGGCCAGGACGGGGCTGCCGAAGGCGGGGTAATGGTGCGGGCGGCGGCCCAGCGGCCAGAGCGGGCGGAACGGTGGCGTCGCTTCTGCCGTGGGGTGGTGTGTCAGGTCGATGGCGTAGGTCTGCGCATGGCTGTGCGTGTGGCTGGGCACCTTCGTACCCGGGCCGTTGAGAGCCTGCCAGCGTCCGGTGACGGGCACCTCGACCGGGACCGGTGTCTGTCCCTGCGGCGGGCGCTGTTTGCGCCACAGGTGCCCGCGCATCAGCCCGCCGAGCACCAGAAGAATGACGCCGGCGAACCAGAGCGGGCCCAGACCCTGTCCGTTCACCAGGATACAGACCGCCCCGATGGCGAAGACCAGGCCGTGCCGTTTCCACAGGGACGTCAACAAGAGTGCTCCTCTTTCCTTGCCGTGGTCAGTTGCCGTGCCGGCGTGATGACGACTCTCGCACTCGGTGAGCCGCCGTCGCAGTGAGATGGCCCGGGTTGACCGATCCACTGGCCGCCGGACGCGCGCACACCTTGGATTCCAAGGAAGAAGTCCGGTTCGAATCGTGAAACAACTGCCCCGTTTGTTCACGTTCCCGGCCTGACTCATTGGCCATCGGCAGGTTGTCCGGACGAGTGGGCCGATCACAGTTCCCGGTGTGAGTGCGACCAGGTATCTGGAGATCGCGGAGCAGTTGTCCGCCGAGTGGGCCGCCGCACGGGCGGCCGTTCAGGATTTGGAGCGCCGATTCGTCGTCCGCCGGATCCAGGGGTCGGGCACGTTCGTCAACCGGCGCATCGACTACGTCATCTCGCGCAGCGTCCCGCGTGCACGAGGTGGTGCGCGAGTTCTACATCGACGACCTCCTCGCCTCCTGGACCCACGAGTGGATCCCGGTGGACGAGGCGCCGCACCTGGATCTGGCACTGCACGCGGTCGACTCCGTCGATCTCGTACTCCGCCAGACGGTGCGGGTGCGGCCCATGCGGGCCTGGTGCCGGGTCAGCATCGACGTCCCCCCGGCGGAGGTCCTGCGCGTCCTGCACATGGAGAACGGCCAGCCCGCCTGGCTGGTGGAGAGCGTCAGCCGGGACGAGGCGCTCGGCAACGTCTCGATGTGCAGCCGCACCTGGACCCGTGCCGACGCCGTCCGGGTCGTGGTCGAACTCGACGAACGGGCGGCCACCGGTGACGAGGTCGCCACACCGCAGGAAGTTGTCACACCGCCATGAACCAGGAGAACCAGGAGAAGCAGTGGCATACGTCATGAGCAGGGAGCATCGCTGTGCCCTGCTGGCCGAGGCCGAGAGGGCCGAACTGATCGAACTGGCCGATGCCTGCATCGCCGACGGCGCGCAGGTACGGGTGCTGGTGGGGCCCGAGGTCGGGTGCGTGACCGCGCAGGTCCGCGAGCCGGTCCTGGAGCAGCGATTCCTGCTCGGTGACGTGCTGGCCTGCCGGCCGAGGTGGAGCTCGCGGGCCACCGCGGCTGGGCCATGCGTCTCGGGGACGACCGCGCGGCCGCGCCGGCCGCCGCGGTGCTCGACGCGGAGGCGACCGGCCGATCGAGGACCGGGACGGCCGGCTCGACGTCCGCGAGGAGGCGCTGGAGTGGCTCGGCGAGCAGGCCGCGGCGGGCCGGATCCGGCTGCTCGGCCACGACCCCAGCTCGCCGCAGGAGATCGAGGAGCTGTGCGAACGGGGTGGCTCGGTCGCGGAGTTCCCCACCACGCCTGGCGGTCCACGCCCGCTGCGTCGCGGCGCGGCGGACCTGACGGCGGCGGCGCCCCGGGGGCAGGCCGCTCGGCCGCGTTCCGCTACGAGCTGGACGACAGACCGGCTCAGCTTGTCGACGTCGCGCAGAGGGCGCGCAGATCGTCGAAGGCGCGGGAGAGATGCGTGTCCAGGCTCTGCGAGGGGTCGTCGATCCAGGCCCCGGCCGCCTGGTGAAAGGCGGCCCAGCCGGTGTGAGCGGCCAGGCCGGCCAGCCGGTCGGCGACCCCGCGCTGCCGCAGCGCCTCCGCCACGGCTTCGGTGAGCGACGCGGCCTTGGCCAACTCGCGCTCGCGGAGGGCCGGTGTCCTGGCGATGACTTCCAGTCGCGGTTCGGAGAACGGGCGGTTCTCCTCGAGGATCCGTCCGGCTTCCCGGAAGGCGCAGAGCAGTATCTGGAGGGGCTGCAGACCGTCGGGCGCTTCGGCCACCGATTGCATCAGCGCGGCGCGCAGGTCGGCTTCGCCATGGAAGAGCACCTCGCGCTTGTCCGGGAAGTGCCGGAAGAACGTGCGCTCGTTGACGCCGGCCCGGGCGGCGATCTCAGCCGTGGTGGTCTGGTCGAACCCCCGCTCCCGGTACAGCTCCAGCGCCGCCTGCTGAAGGCGGCGGCGCGCTTCTAGTCCGCTCCGTGGCACTCCCCGAGCCTATCGCGTCATGTCAGTGACCGACGCCACATTGCGTCAGTGACTGGCGCTACGCGTAGAGTCAGTCACTGGCGCTACGTAGCGCCAGTCACTGACGTTAAGTGGGAGAGTGTTCATGCATGTCTTCGTTACCGGTGGTTCCGGCCTGACCGGCCCCGCCATCGTCACCGAGCTGGTCGCGGCCGGCCACACCGTCACCGGGCTGGCGCGCTCGGACGCCGCCGCCGCTCGGCTGGAGTCGCTGGGCGCCACACCGCACCGCGGCTCCCTGGACGACCTCGACAGCCTGCGCAGCGGCGCCGAAGCCGCCGACGGCGTCCTGCACATGGCCTTCGGCGGCGACTTCGCCGACCCCGACGACATGATGCGGCGCGACCGGACCGCGATCGAGACGCTCGGCCGGGCGCTGGCGCACTCGGGCAAGCCGTTCGTCAGCACGTCCGGCACGCTGGTCATGCCCCTCGGCCGGGAGACGACCGAGAAGGACGAACCCGACCCGGACGGGATCGCCGGATTCCGGATCCCGGGCGAGCGAGCGTGCCTGGGCTTCGCCGCCCAGGGAGTACGCACGAGCGTGGTCCGGCTCGCCCCCACCGTCCACGGCCCCGGGGACTACGGCTTCATCGGCATGCTCGTCGCCACCGCGCGAAAGACCGGCAAGTCGGCCTACGTCGGCGACGGCGGCAACCGGTGGCCCGCGGTGCATCGGCTCGACGCGGCGAGCCTGTTCCGCCTGGCCTTGGAGAAGGCCCCCGCGGGCAGCGTGCTGCACGGAGTGGCCGAAAGCGGCGTCACCTTCAAGAGCATCGCAAAGACGATCGCCCGAGCCCTCGATCTGCCCGCGGTCCCGCTGACCCCGGACGAAGCCGCCGCGCACTTCGTCAGCCCGTTCATGGCCACCGTCTATGGCATCGACGCGCCCGTCTCCAGCTCGTACACCCAGGAACTGCTCGGGTGGTCACCCACCCGCCCGACACTGCTCGACGACCTGGAGCACGGCGACTACCTCGTCACGCCAACCTCCTGACCGCCTCGCGCCGGGGGGCGGACAGGAGGTCAGCGGAACCAGACCAGCACGGGGACGCGGATCTCGCGGAGCTCGGGGAGCACGACGTATTCGAAAACGATCGGCTCCCCGCCGATCTGCAGGCTGTACCGGGTGCCGAGGTCGTCCATCGGGTCGCCGGGCGGCCGCCGGTCGCGGTCGATCGCGCCACCGACTTCGAGGGCCAGCGCGCTCAGGAAGTTCACCACCTTCTTGGAAAGGTCCGGTGGCATGTCGAGCAGCGTCCGTGCGGGGATCTCCTCGGTCCACACCGCCCAGCCGCGACGCGGCTGGGCGGTCATCGGCCGATTCCCTCGAGTTGGTCGGCGAGGTCCTCCACGGAGACCAGGCGGATGCCGGCGGCGGCGTTGGAACGGCTCTCCGCCGCACCGGGGGCGCTGTCGAGCATGGCCGCCTTCCACCACTTGCGCATGATGCCGGGGACGGTCTCCTCTTCGGCGGCCAGGACCTCGGCGTAGAAGTGGGCCCGGTTCGCTCCGGTCAGCGCATCGCCGATGCCGTTGATCGTGTTCGGGATCGCCGGGATCCTGCGGTCGGTGGGGTGTTCGGGCTGTGCGCTCATCTCCGACTTCCCTTCCCCGCATCGGGTGTCACGTTCTGCGGCCCCAGTCGAGACGCCTTCGCTCGGGCTCGGGTCATTCTCTCGCAGGACGCGTGCCCCATGGGGCGCAGTGGGAGATCAGGGTAGTCGGTCGGGGCGTTCGGGAACGCGGCACCGCTCCCGTACGCCGCGCCGCGCGCTGTCAGCGAGCGCTGCCCATGTTCCGGTCGGCCTCGGCGCCCCGCAGCATGAGGGTGGTCTCCTCGATGCGGCGGAAGCGCCCGTCCGGGGCGAACTCCGCGAAGAGGTAGACCTCCGTGCGCACGATGGAGCCGTCGGTCTTCGCGACGTCGATGACGTGACGGTCCGCGTAGCGGTCGCCCTTCACGACTTCGTCGAGGACCTGGACCGACCCGCCGGCGACGATCGTGCGCAGGTGGGCGATGTGGGCCAGGAACTCACCGCGGTCGTCCCAGCGGCCGTCGGTGCGCTGGCGGTAGTCGGGGGCGAAGTGCCGGCCGGCAGCCTCGACCAGGTCAAGGCCGGGCGTGAAGAGCAGGTCGGTGAGGGCCGCGGCGATGCTGGTGCGAGAGGTGGCGGTGGCCATGACGGTGCCTTTCGGTGGCTGGAAGCATCGAAAACTGCGTGCGCCGAGCACGCATCTGCACCGTACCGCATATTGCGTGCGCAGCGCACGCTAATCTGGGGGTCATGCCGAACGATGTGGGACACGAGATCGCCGACGCGCTGGGCACGCTGCTCAGGCGCAGCACCCGTGAGCAGATCCACCGACGCCTGACCGAGGGCCTGGGCGAGGCCGTGGACGAGGTCACCTACCCCGTCCTCAGCGGGCTGGCCCGCACGGGCCCGCGCAGCGCCGCGGGCCTCGCCGACGAGATCGGCCTGGACCGCTCCGGCGTCACCCGCCGCGCGACCCGCCTGGAGGAAGCCGGGCTGCTACGCCGCGAACCCGACCCCGGCGACCGGCGCGCCACTCTGCTCGCCCTGACCGAAACCGGGCGACAGGCCATCGAGACCACCCGCCAGCGCCTCGCCGCGCATATCGAGGACTCTCTCGCCTCCTGGCCGCCCGGCGAGGCGCGGACCTTCGCCGGCCAGCTCCACCGCTTCGTCCAGCACGGGCCCTTCACCGAAGAGCGATGAAACGGATGAAGCTCCCGCTGCCGGAGGTTCAGGCCAACCCGGCTCCAGCTCCACGGATGAGATGGACGGTGAGCTGTGTTTCGGTGTCACTGGTGTTGACGGCGTGGATGAAGCCAGGGCTGTGCGGTAGCTCCCCGTACCTCCGCCGCTTCGCGAGACACAACGGAGCAGGTCAGGGCGGCCGGGGCCGCCGCACGGGGGCGGGCGGGCGAGTTCCGGTTGTAGATATATGCGATTGTGTCGCGCGGAACGCGTGCTTCCGCGCTGCGGCCGTGCCACACTGAGGTTGGCCCTCACCGCATCCCCCGTCGGTGAGGGCCACTTTCGTTTCCCGGCCCCCGGGAGACGGTGATGAAGCTGCAATTCCGCTCTGCCCGCAGTGCCGTGAACCCTTTGAGACGCAGGCACAAGTAGGGGCTGCCCCACCTCGCTCCGGGGGCTTGCCGGAGTGATGGAGGCCGACGCCGCATGATCCGCTGTATGCACAATCATCGTGCGAGAGAAGGCGGATAGGTGAAGACTCGAATCGGATATTCCGCGTGGGTGGCGGGTGTGGTGCAGTTCTTCGCGGTCCATTGGTTCGTCGAGTCGGCCTGGGCGCGACCGTACAGTTGGGCACGGAACAACATCAGCGACTTAGGAAACGCTCACTGCGCTCTTCAGTCCGATCCCGAGCCACGCTATATCTGCTCACCTGAACACGCCGCGATGAACGCCTCGTTCATCGCACTGGGAACGCTGCTCGTCGTCGGCACCGCCCTGACGGGCGCTCTATGGCGCCGGGGCTCCACCTCGACCGTGACCCGACTTCTGTTGGCCGGTGCAGGCGTCGGTTTTGTGCTGGCCGGGCTGGCGCCCGCGGACGTCCATGAGAACCAGCACGTTCTGGGCGCCCTGCTCATCATGGGAACGGGCAACATCGGTCTCCTTCTGACGGGAACCAGGCTGGCGGCAGATGTTCCGGTTCCCCTGCGCCGGCTGACCACCTTGCTGGGAATCACCGCGCTCACGGCCTTCGGGCTCTTTCTCTCCGGCCACTATCTCGGGCTCGGCATGGGAGGCATGGAGCGAGTCGCGGCCTTTCCTCTCCTGGCGTGGGCGCTGGTGGTCGGCAGCCGTGGCCTACTCCCCCAGAAGACCCGTACGCCGGGCACCGCGCCGGAAATGCCTGTCGCGCGGACGCCCCAAGGACAATGAGACATCAGGTGCGGCCCGTTCCAACCGCCATTCGGGCAGGATGCGTTGATATGCGTCGGCCAGTAAGATCGGCTCATCGGGCCGGGCGAATTCGAGGAGGCGCTCGCCAGTGGTACTCCAGGTGCGCGGCGTCGTCCTGCCGGAGCGGGAAGAGCGGTCCTTCTGGATCGACGGGGACCGGCTACGGACCGACCCCGTCCCCGGCGCGGATCTCGTCGTCGATGGCGGATGGCTGCTGCCCGGTCTGGTCGACGTGCATACGCACCCGGGCACCGAGGACATCGACGTGCCGTTCAGCGACGACACGCTTCGCCGGCACCTGACCGATCACCGCGACTCCGGCGTACTGCTGGTCCGGACGCCCGGATCCGCCGCGCGCATACCGAGCTGGGTGGACGAGGAGCCGGAGATGCCGCGGGTCCGCTCAGCCGGACGGTGGCTGGCCACTCCGGGCCGCTTCTTCCCCGGCTTGGGGCGTGATGTGAGTGAAGCGGATCTGGTGCGGGCGGCCGTCGAGGAGGCCAAGGCGTCCTCGGGCTGGTGCAAGGTCATCGTCGACTGGAAGTACGACGAACCGGCGCTGCCCCAGGAAGTCCTCACCTGCGTGGTGCAAGCCGTACATGCGGTCGGCGGCCGTGTGGCCGCCCACTGCCAAACCGCCGACGGCAGCCGCCGTGCCGTTCGAGCAGGCGCGGACAGCCTGGAGCACGGCATGCACCTGGACCCTGGCCTGATCGATCAGATGGCTGCCCAGGGCACCGCGTTCGTTCCGACGCTCAGCGTCTTCGGCGCCGGAGCCGACCGGAGGCGCGCCGAGGAGCCGAGCGGCCGTCGCGACTGGTGGTTGGCCGGCTGGGAGGGCATGCTGCCGAACGTCAGGGCCGCATGCGAAGCCGGCGTCACGGTTCTGGCAGGCACGGACAGCTTCCCCTGCGGCAGGATCACGTCAGAGGTCGAATGGCTGATACGCGCCGGGCTGTCGGTGCAAGCGGCTCTCGGGGCGGCATCGTGGGCAGCCCGAGCCTGGCTGGGGCTGCCCGGACTGGTCGAGGGAGGCCCCGCCGACCTCGTTGCCTATGACACCGATCCGACTCTCGACAGCTCGGTTCTGGCCCATCCCAGCCGCATCGTTCTGCGCGGCCGAGTCATCGCCTGAGGGGCTGAGCTGTCGGAGGTGTGTGCGGTGGGCACGGCCGGAGCGGCGCCTACCGAAGCGCCGGAACCGTTCGTGACACCCGTAGCTCCGTGAGATACCGCTTGGTGACCCGGCCTCCGTACCGCCTGTCGATCAGCCCGGCGATGCACTCCAGCAGCCCCTCCCGGGCCTGCGGCGGCAGCGCCCGGTGGCCGGAGTAGGTCCGCAGCACTGCCAGGTACTCCGCCGTGGTGTACGTCAGGTCCCACTCGTAGCGCCGGAAGTCCACGGGTCCGAAGCGGCCGCTGCGTGCGACCTCATCCGCGTGGTCCGAGGTGTCGACGTCCGCTGCGGCCGGAAGCCGCAGCCCCGGCGGGGTGGCCGGATCGAAGCGCTCGTAACAGTCCTGGACGTCGACGAAGAATTCCTCGCTACCGCCCGCCACATGCTGCGTGGCGACGACGGCGAGGGCACCACCGGGGCGCAGCGCGTCGGCGGCTTTTGCCATCCGCACCGCCGGATCGATCCAGTGGAAGGCCGTCGCCGAGACGACCGTGTCGAACGGCTCCTCCGGCAGTGGCCAGGTCTCGAAGTCCGCCGTCACGATCTCCACCGCTTCGAACCCGGCCAGGTTACGCCGGGCGACGGCGGCCATGTCCGCGCCCAGCTCAACGGCCGTGATCCGGTAACCGCGCTCGGCGAGCGGCAGGGTCGCCTGGCCGGTGCCCGCCCCCACCTCGAGGACATGACAGCCGGGGCCGGTGCCGGCCACCTCGGTGAGGTCGTCGAACAGCTCGGGCGGATACCCGGGCCTGGCCCGGTCGTACAGCTCCGCGTCCTCGTCGAAGATCCGGCTCAGATCGGCACGGCGCGTTTCGTCAGGCGTGTCGTCGCGCATGGCAGCACACTAGGGCCTGACCGGCGCGCATCAGGCACGGATTGCCTCCACAAGAGCGGCTGCTAGCGTCCTGCCGTGTGAACGACAGTGTGTATGTGGGCAACGCGGGCAAGGACGCGGCGCTGGACCGGGGGTGGCTCCTCGGGCACTTCAAGGACGTTGGCGATCCGCGCCACAGCGAGGCCGTAGAGATCAAATGGGGCGTCCACCCACGTGGCGACGAGCGATTGCAGTGGGTGAAGGGCGAGGAACGCACAGCGCTCCTGGTCCTCATCAGCGGCCGTTTCCGCGTTGAACTCCCCGGCCGCAGCGTTCTGCTGGAAGAGCAGGGTGATTACGTCGTGTGGGGCCGCGGAGTCGACCACTCATGGTTCGCGGAGGAAGAGTCGGTGGTGCTGACTGTTCGATGGCCATCCGTGCCCGGCTATGCCGTGGCGGAGGAGAGCGGGGCGCGACCGCGGAGCTGAGCGCGAAAGAGCGTTGCGGCGGTTGATACCGCTCAACCGCGTGGCGTCAGTCGGGTTTGGGGTGCCGCCGTGGGGACGAGGTCGCGGCGGCGGTACCACTCGGTGGACACCAGTTTCGCCCGGTCGGTTGGCGGGAGTGCCGCAAGCCGGCCCGGCAGCGCTCCCCGCTCCACTTCGGTGCGGTGGGCGAGTACCGCACCGATCTTCTGTTCGAGCCAGGGACTGACGTCAACCGTCACGGTGACCCACTCATCGGGGACGCTGTACATCGTCCTGCCTCCGCGGACCAGGTGTGCGCCCAGTGCCTGTGCGGCCGAGTGCGGGTGCGTGGCCAAGTAGAGGGCACTCGGCTGCCAGGGCGCGCCGGTGTCCGGGTAGAGCCGGTCCAGCCCGGCGGCCTCGACTGCGAGCGTGGTCACCCGGTGGGTGTGGAGGTGGTCCGGATGTCCGGTCAGCCCGCCATAGGCGTCATGGGTGACGACGATGTCCGGGCGGAACGCACGGATGTGCATGACCAGCCGACGCACCGACTCATCGAGCGGCGCGTCGCAGAACCGGACGCTGCCCGGGGCCGACTGTGGTGCCCGGGCGTCGGCGTAGCCGAGCATCCGTGGCTCACCGGCGCCGAGGACGCGGAGCGCATCGGCGAGCTCCGCCGCGCGTTGGGTGTCCTCTGCCCAGGTCGCCGTGACGACGGCGGTTCGCGCTCCCGCGGCCGCGTGCTGGGCGAGCACGCCACCCGCCGACAGGGACTCGTCGTCCGGGTGCGCGAAAACCGCGAGGAGACTCGGAAAGGGCATCGTCGGGTCACCTTCCAGTGGGAGAGCTGGGATCGGTGGACTCGGCAGCTGCAAGCGCCGTTTGCGTCCCGGCGGGGTGGGCCTGCGCCTTGGCGATGGCCTGAGCGATGACCTCCTGCGGAGACAGACCCGTGTGCTCGACCAGCGAGCCGAGCAGTGCGGCTCCGAGCAGCGCGGAGCTCTGCCCCAGATGGGTGGCGAGCTCGGTGAACTCGTCCCAGCCCGCGATCAGCTGCTCGACGTCCCCCGTCTCCGTCGCCCGCGCGAAGGTCGCTTCGGCCGCCTCCAGCACCTCGCGGTAGACCTCAGCCAGCGGCTCCGCGCTGGGCGCTCCGCCTCCTCCTGCCGTTCCCCGGTACACGTTGAGCATGGCCGTGCCGACTCGGTGATGGAATTCGAGTCGGCGAGCGTTCATGTCTCTGAGCGCCTCGCGCTCGTACAACCGCGCCGTGCCGTCGCCGCTTGCGGTGGCGAAGAGGGTGCCGTCAGGAGAGAACGCCACCGACCGCACCCAGTCGGCGTGGCCGGTGAGGGGCTCGCCGACCGGCGTACGGGCATGCGGGTCCCACAACCGCACTGTGTGGTCATCGCCTCCGGTGGCGAGAAGCGCGCCGTCAGGAGAGAACGCCAGCGCGTAGAGCCAGCTGACGTGTGCGGTCAGGGGTTCGCCGATCGGGGTGCGGGCATGCGGGTCCCACAGCCGCACCGTGCGATCGCCACTCGCGGTGGCGAGGAGGGCACCATCGGGAGAGAACGCCACTGACCGGACCCAGCCGGTGTGGCCGGTGAGGGGATCGCCGACCGGCGTACGGGCATGTGGGTCCCACAACCGCACCGTTTGATCGCCGCCTCCGGTGGCGAGAAGCGTCCCGTCGGGAGAGAACGCCATCGCGTGGACCGCTCCGGTGTGGCCCATGAGGGGTTCGCCGACCGGGGTACGGGTGCGCGGGTTCCACAACCGCACGGTGCGGTCACCGCTTGCGGTGGCGAGGAGGGTTCCGTCGGGAGAGAACGTCACCGACCGGACCGTGCTGGTGTGACTGGAGAGGGGGTCGCCGATCGGGGTGCGGGTGTGCCGGTCCCACAGCCGCACCGTCCGATCATCGGCTCCAGTGGCGAGAAGCGCGCCATCAGGAGAGAACGCCACCGCGTAGACCGCTCCGGTGTGGCCCATGAGGGGCTCGCCAACAGGGCCGCGGGTGCGCGGGTCCCACAACCGCACCGTCCGATCGCCCCCTCCGGTGGCAAGAAGCGCGCCGTCGGGAGAGAACGCCACGGACCGGATGGTGCTGCTGTGACCGGTGAGGACAGCAGATGCCGGGGAGAACGATGCGATTCCGGACAGCGCAGGCGGCTCATCAGGAGACTGACCGGGCGGGAGACTGTCTGCCGCCTCCTTCGGCGGTGGCTGGGGTGGAGTCGCTCCGGCCGGTGCAGGTGTGGGAGCTGCAGCCGCGAGCGGTTCAGCCTCCGCCGGTGCGCCTGCGGCCGGTGTTCTACGGCGGGTCGGCTTCGCGGCGGCGATGGCCGTCCAGCGGATACGCCACGCGTCCAGCTCATGGGACCGGTTTCCGGGCGGCTCGCATTCCGCTCCCCACTCGTCCCATGACATCAGGGTGCGCACCAGCCACATCAGCTTGTCCCGGCCGACGTACCGGCCGCTGAACGCCGCGCTTTGCGTGGAGATGGGTAAGGACGCCTCCAGCCCGAACAAGCGCCCCGCGCGTGCCTCGATCGAGCGCAGGGACGGATTGCCTCGCCGCAGCCGCAGCTGTGTGAGTTCCGCTGCCTGTTGGCGCAGCAGGTCGTCATACGTGCCAGTGCTGACCGCCGCCTGGTGCTGCTGCGTCCTGTCCACCGTTCCCCACGTTCCCCCACGTCGTGCCGTGGGGAGCCAGGGTAGAGCCCTGGCCACGGAACGGTACCGAACTTGCCGGAACACCGCCGAACGGCCCACGACACGCGCGAGCGTTCGGCCGAACACGGGTGCCCGTTCGGTGGTGGCGGCTCCCTGATCAGGGTTCTGCGGAGTTGTTCGATCCGTGCAGGTGAAGGCACCGCACACTCTCAGAGTTGGAGCATGACCAGCACTCAGCCGCCGCAACCGGTCCATTCATCACCGAGCGATTCCGCCCCAGCGGAGCCGTTCCTGTCCGTTCACACCACCGTCGTCCTGCTCACCGCGCTCGTCATCGGCCTCGTCATCGGTGGCCTCACCGCCCTTACCGGCGTATCCGTGCCCGCCGCCGTGATCGCCGGACTGACCAGTGCGGGCGCCGGCGTTCCCGTTTTGCGCACACTGATCCAGTGATCCCGCCCCGGCCGATCCCTCTCCCGCCGATGCCGCGCGGCGTGGTGCCGGGTCCGGCTCAGTGTGCGTCGGCCACCAGCTCCTGGTGGACGAAATCCACCAGGAGTTCGCGCATGGTGCCGATGGTCATGCCGGGCACTCCGGTCAGCACCTGGATCGCCGCGCCGTCGGTGAGTGCGGTCAGCCGCAGCGCGACGACATGCGGGTCCGCGTCCGCACGGAAGACACCCTGCCGCTGGCCTCGCTGCACGATCCGGCGGACGGTCTCCTGCCAGCGTGCGTAGTACTCGTTGTGGGCCGGGCGGAACTCGGGGCGGATGGTGGCCTCGGCCCAGTACTGCAACCAGATGGCCCACTCGTCCCGGACCTGGCCGACCCGTGGCAGCTGCATGTCGATCAGCTTCAGCAGCCGCTCGTGTGCGTTGTGAACGGCGCGCAGTTGGGTGGACTGGCGGGCGAACGCCCGGTCGACGCAGTACTTGAGGGCCTCTGCCAGTACGTCGTTCTTCCCCGGGAAGTAGTAGTGCACCGTGCCGGTGCTGGTGCCGCAGACCTTGGCGATGTCGGAGATGCGCACGGCGTGGAAGCCGCGCTCGGCGATCAGCTGCCACGTGGCGTCCAGGATCCTCGCCCTGCGGTCCTCATCGGTCCTGGGCTCCGTCTTCGTGCCGGTGCTCACATCGTGTCCCCATTCCTCGGTCCTGGCTCCCCGTACGCGCCGGCGCTCAGCGTCCGGTCATGGCGCCCAGTGCTCGGTCATTCTGACTCAGGCGTCAGCTCCTCATCAAGTCCGGAGACCACGGTGAACTCCCTTTCTTCCCTGGGAATTTTCTCGCCGTACCCCCTTGACGTCGGTCTCGGTCGGAAGGCTAACTGACGCATCAGTCAAACCTTTGGCTCACAGATCGAGGAGGCTCTGTGCGGACTGATCAACCCGCGCCGCCGGGCAGCGGACTACGGCCGGATGTCCACACCGGCAAGGTCGCTCTGGTGACCGGCGGAGGCACCGGCATCGGCCGGGCCACCGCAGTGGACCTGGCCGCCGGCGGAGCGCGCGTCGTGATCTGCGGACGCCGCCCGGAGTCCCTGGCGGAAGTCGCCGATGAGATCGAGGCTCTCGGCGGCTCCTGCGTCACGGTGCCCGCGGACATCCGCGAGGAGGGCAGCGTCACCACGGTCGTCGGCCACGCACTCGAGGCGTTCGGCCGCATCGATGTCCTGGTCAACAACGCGGGCGGGCAGTTCTCTGCGCCCGCCGAGGAGATCAGCCCGGGCGGCTGGCGGGCCGTGCACCGGCTCGCCGTCGACGCCACCTGGGCCATGACCCGCGAGGTCGCCCGCCGGGCGATGATTCCGCAGCGCTCCGGCGCCGTGTTCTTCATCGCCTTCTCTCCGCGCCGCGGCATTCCCGGTTTCGCCCATGCCGCCTCCGCGCGGGCCGCGGTGGAGAACCTGGCGGCCGGGCTCAGCCTGGAGTGGAGCCGGTACGGCATCCGCACCGTGTGCGTGGCCCCCGGCACCATCGCCACCGGGGGCCTGGACGACCACTACACCCCAGAGGACCGGGAACGCTGGGAGAGGTCGGTGCCGCTGGGCAGGCTCGGCCGGCCCGAGGACGTCTCCGGCCTCATCTCCTTCCTCGCCTCCCCCCAGGGCTCCTACATCACCGGCACCACCGTTGTGGTCGACGGCGGGGCGGACGCCTGGGGCGCCGGGCACCCCGTGCCCGACCTCGCCACGCCGGAACCCGACCTCGCCACGCCGGACTCGTCCCCTAAGGACCACCCATGACCCTCTCCGCCACTGAGCGGCGCGTTCCGGAACGCGACCTCGGTCCGCTGTTCTCACCGAACGCGGTCGCCATCGTCGGAGCCAGCAACGACCAGACCAAATGGGGCAACTGGATCAGTGTGCAGGCGCTGCGCATGCGGCAGCGGCGCCCGGTGTACCTGATCAACCGCCGTGGAGAACCGGTGCTCGGCGAGCGCGCCTACCGCTCCATGGCCGAACTCCCCCAACGCGCCGACCTCGCGGTGATCGCCGTCCCGGCGGCCGGGTTCGAGTCGGCGGTCGAGGACGCGCTCGCCGCCGGGGCACGCGCCATCGTCGGCATCACCGCGGGCTTCGCCGAACTCGGCACCGAGGGCGAGGCGCGGCAGACGGCGCTGGCCCGGCGGGTGCGCGAGGCGGGTGCCGTCCTGCTGGGGCCCAACTGCCTGGGCGTCCTGGACAGCGGCAGCGAACTGTATCTCTCCTCCAATCCACTGCCGCCCGGCACGGTCGGGCTGATCTCGCAGAGTGGCAACATGGCCCTGGAGCTCAGCCGGATCCTGGCCGAGCGGGGACTCGGCTTCTCCCGCTTCGCCTCCCTCGGCAACCAGGCCGACCTCACCGTCGCCGACCTCATCCGGGCCTACACCGTGCACCCGGAGACCAAGCTGATCGCGGTGTACAGCGAGGACTTCGGCGACGGCCGCGACTTCGTGGCAGCGGCTGCCGAGGCCACCACGATGGGCAAGCCCGTGGTGCTGCTCACCGTCGGCGCCAGCGAGGCGTCCGTACGCGGGGCCAAGTCGCATACCGGAGCGCTGGTCAGCGACAGCTCGGTGATCGACGCGGCCTGCCGGGCCGCCGGGATCGACCGGGTGGCCAGCCCCCGTCAGATGGCCAGCCTGCTGGAGGCGCTGCATCTGTTCGGCGCTGCCCCCGCCCGCCGGGTGGCGGTGCTCGCCGACGGCGGCGGCCATGCCTCGGTCGCCTGTGACCTGGCCGAGCGATACGGGTTGTCCGTGCCGGAGTTCGATCCCGAGCTGTCGCGGCGGCTACGAGACCATCTGACGCCGTCGGCGGGGGTGGGCAACCCGGTGGACCTCGCGGGCATGGGTGAGCGGGATGTCACCTCCTTCGCCCGGGTGCTGGGCGATCTGCTCGACGCGCCGGACACCGACTCCGTGCTGATCACCGGCTACTTCGGCGGCTACGGCGAGTACAGCGCCGCCCTCGCCGCCGCCGAAATCGAGACCGCCGCCGAGATGGGCGAGCTGGTACGCGACCGCTGCAAACCGGTGGCCATTCACACCATGTATCCCTACAGCGACGCCGCCGAGGAACTGCAGCGACGCGGTGTGCCCGTCTTCCGCGCCATCGAGGAAGCGGCACGCAGCCTCGGGATGCTGGCCCGGCGCACCCCCGCCGACCCCGCGCTGCGCCCCCTGCCCGACCCGGCACAGCCCGTGGCGGATGACGGCTATTGGAGCGCACGCGAGCTGATCCGCGCCGCGGGTGTGCACTTCCCGGCGGCGCGCCTGGTCACGACGGTGGACGAGGCCGTGGAGGCGGCCCGCGAGATCGGTGGCGGGGTCGTGGTCAAGGCGCTCGGCCTGCTGCACAAGTCCGACTCCGGTGGGGTCGCGCTCGGGCTGGAAGGCGATCCGGCGGTCCGCACCGCCGTCGTCGACATGGCCGAGCGGCTGTCTCCGCCGGGGTACTGCGTCGAGGCCATGGCGGATCTGCGCGACGGTGTCGAATTGATCGTCGGCGTCCGGCGGGACCCCCGGTTCGGGCCGGTCACCATGCTCGGCCTCGGCGGGGTCACCACCGAGGTGCTGCGCGACGTGGCCTTCGCGCTCGCCCCGCTCACCCCCGGGCAGGCCAGTGAGCTCCTGGGCCGGCTGCGCTCCGCGGCCCTGCTGCACGGCGTGCGTGGCCGCCCCGCCGTCGATCTCGACGCACTCGCCCACACCATCGCCGTCATCACCGAAGTGGCGGCGGCCCATCCGGAGATCTCCGAGCTGGAAGTCAACCCGCTGCTCGCCACTGCGCGCGGATGCCAGGGCCTGGACGCCCGCATCGTCCTGGGCTGACACCTACACGGCTGACATTCACACGACAGACACCCACCGGCTGACACCCACCGGCTGACACCCACACGTAAGAGCGCTCGCCGGCGCCACATCACCTCGCGCACGGCACATCAACAGGAGGAAACACACGTGGAATTCGCCCTCAGCCCCCGTCTGGCCGAACTGAAGCAGCGTGCCGCCGGCCTGACCGGCAAGATCATGCAGTTCGAGGACGAGTGCGAGGCCAACAACGGTCTGCCGCCCGAAGCCCACGCCGTCATCCGCGACGAGGTGCTCGCCCATGGTCTGCAGGCCATCAACATGCCCGCCGAATGGGGCGGCGCAGGCCTCACCATCCTGGAACAGGTCGTCGTCCAGGACGAGTTGGGCCAACTCACCAACGCCCTGTGGGACGCGGTATGGCGGCCCGCCAACTGCCTCAGCGCCTGCACGCCCGAGCAGCGCGAGCGCTACCTCGTCCCGGACATCGAGGGCCGCCGCCGCGACGCGGTGGCCATCACCGAGGAACACGCCGGCTCCGACCCCTCCCGGATCCGCACCACGGCCACCCGGGACGGCGACGGCTATGTCCTGAGCGGCGAGAAGTGGTTTGTGACCGTCGGCGACGCGGCGGACTTCCTCATCGTCCTCGCCTATGTGCGGCCGGACAACGAGCCGACGATGTTCCTCGTCGACAAGGACACCCCCGGCGTCTCCGTCAAGCGCACCCCCCGCTACACCCACACCTTCGTCTACGAACACCCCGAGTTCCTCTTCCAGGACGTCCGGGTCGGCCAGGCCGCCGTGCTCGGCAGGATCGGCGAGGGGTACGACCTGACCCGCGACTGGTTCACCGAGGAGCGGCTGATGATCGCCGCGCGCACCATCGGCGCCGCCGAGCGCGCGCTACGGCTGGCCGTGGACTGGGCCAAGGAGCGTGAGCAAGGCGGGGACGTACTGATGAACCGCCAGCTCATCCAGGGGATGATCGCCGACTCGGTGACCGAGATCGCCACCAACCGCGCCTTCACCCACCAGGTGGCCTGGGAGTTCGACCAGGGTGGCGACCGCAAGACCCTGCACGCCAAGGCCGCCACCGCCAAGCTCGCCGCCTCCGAGGCGTCCAACCGGATCGTCGACCGCTGTGTGCAGATCTTCGGCGGCCGCGGCTATATGCGGGACATGCCGGTCGAGCGGCTGTGGCGCGAGCTGCGGGTGGACCGGATCTGGGAGGGCACCTCCGAGATCCAGCGGCTGGTCATCGCCAACGAGGTCGGCAAGCGCGGCCTGGACGACCTGCTGTCCTTCACCGCCGGGAGCTGACCGGCGCCATCCGGAGGCAGGGGCCGTACGGCCACCCCGGGTCGTACGGCCACGCCCACTGCCGTACGGCCACACCGAACGGCCCCTGCCGCCGGGCACCCCACCGCCGCGCCGCCCGAACACCCCGCGTGGCAACGACCCGCAACGTCCTTCAAGCACCGAGGCAGGAGAAGCACCAGCGCCTTGACGCTCTCCCGCCTAAAGGCGGGAGATTCCACGGGTCGCCCCGTGGAGTTCCTGCTTCGTCGCCGACTGCCCGCCCGGAGTTCTCCGTTGAGGTCTTACACCGGCTCCACAGGCCGATACTGCCCGTCCGGCAGCCAGAAGGTTCTTCGCCGCGTTCACGTCACGGTCATGGGTGACGCCGCAACCACACGTCCAAATGCGGACGTGCAGCGGCATCGCCTCGGCGAGGGCGCCGCAGGCGGAGCACAACCTGGAGGAGGGGAAGAAGCGGTCGACCGCGATCACTTCCCGTCCGTACCAGGCGGCTTTGTACTCCAGCATGCTCCGGAAGTCCGACCATGCCGCATCGCTGATGGCGCGGGCCAGGCTCCGGTTCCTGACCATGTTCCGCACGGTCAGGTCCTCGATCACGAGCGTTTGGTTTTCACGCACGAGACGAGTGGTCAGCTTGTGCAGCCCGTCACGCCGACGGTCGGCGATCCGGGCGTGGATCCTGGCGACCTCGCGCCGGGCCTTCGCCCGGTTCGCGGACCCCTTGGCCTTCTTAGCAAGGCGCCGCTGGGCCAGGGCAAGCCGGGCACGGTCACGGCGCTCGTGCCTGGGGTTGGCGATCTTCTCTCCGGTGGAGAGGGTCAGCAAGTGGTCCAGGCCGACGTCGATACCGACCGCCGCACTCGTCGCGGCCAGGTGCCTGACACCGGGGTCCTCGCACAGCATCGAGACGAACCAGCGGCCTGCCGCGTCCTGGGACACCGTCACCGTGGACGGCTTCGCTCCCGAGGGCAGAGGGCGGGACCACACGATGTCCAGTGGCTCCGCCATCTTCGCCAGTGTCAGCTTCCCGTCACGGAAGCGGAAGCCGCTGGTGGTGTACTCGGCGGACTTCCGGGACTTCTTCCGCGACTTGAAGCGCGGGTACTTCGCCCGCTTGGCGAAGAAGTGGGTGAACGCCGCCTGGAGGTGCCGCAGTGTCTGCTGGAGCGGGACCGAGGAGACCTCGTTGAGATAGGCCAGTTCCTCGGTCCTCTTCCACGCCGTCAGCATTGCCGACGTGGCGTTGTAGTTGACCCGCTCCTGCCGGGCCCACGCCTCGGTCCGGGCCGCGAGCGCCATGTTGTAGACCTTCCGGACACACCCGAACGTGCGCGACAGCTCGGCCGCCTGCGCATCCGTCGGATAGAAGCGGTACTTGAACGCCCGCTTCACACATCCCGTGGCCACGCTCACAAGCTAGCGGAGCCACAAGTAATGCCCAAATCCGCCGGTCAGGGCACGGTCCTTCGCCCTGATGGCGAAGCCCCGCTCCTCACCCTGCTCCGCAGGAGTCCGTTTCCTCTCCGCAGCGAACGGCGGAGTATCCACGGAGGAACCTGATGACCATCACCGACACAACGCCCACCGCCTCCCCCGGCGCCGGCACCGTGGAGATCGAGCGCACCGGCGAACACCACGACATCGCCGTCCTCACGCTGCGGCGCGAGCGGAAGCTCAACGCGCTCTCCACCCATCTGGAGTCCGTCCTGCTCGACGCCCTGCGCAGCCAGGAGGTGCGCACCAGCCGGGCCGTCATCGTCACCGGAGTGCCGCGCGCCTTCTCCGCCGGGGCGGACACCGGCGAACTGCGCGAGATGACCCCCGAGCGGATCGCCGAGTATTACCACTCGTCCGGCGCCGTGTACGAGACGTTCGCCGCCCTCTCCCAGCCCACGGTGGCGGCCCTGTCGGGCTACTGCATCGGCGGTGGACTGGAACTGGCGCTGGCCGCGGACATCCGGGTGGCCGACCCGGACACCGTCTTCGGCCTGCCCGAGGTGGGCATCGGCATTCTGCCCAGCTCCGGCGGGGTGACCCGGCTGGTGCGGGAGGTCGGACCGGCCCGCACCCGCGATCTGGTGCTGCGCGGCCGCCGCTTCGAGGCGCCGGAGGCGTACGCCTGGGGGCTGATCGGCGAGATCGCCGAAGGGGGCGGCGCACGGCAGAAGGCGGTGGAGATCGCCACCGAGCTGGCCGCGCAGCCGCGGCTCGCCGTTTCGGTCGCCAAACAGGTGATCACGGCGGCCACCGATGCTCCACGCGAGGCGGCGTTGCTGCTGGAGCAGCTCGCGTACGCCGCGCTCAACCGAACCGGCTGAACCGCTCCGCCGCGACCACGACCGTCAGGGGGGATCCGCAACCACACGCCCATCCACGCTCGCGCCCAGGAGAAACCGTATGGCAGTCAGCACCACCAAGGAGACCGGGGCACCGGACACGTCGGGCGCCGCCCGGCACCGGCCGGTCATCGAGAGCCGGTCGATCGACTATGTGCCCCTCGCCGAACGCCACGGCAAGGTCTGGCATCTGTTCCCCGTCTGGTTCGCCGGGGACGCGCATTTGGCCACCATCGCCACCGGTGCGATCGGGGTGGCACTCGGCGGCAATCTGATCTGGACGGCCATCGCCATCGTGCTCGGCAACGCTCTGGGCACCTTCTTCATGGCCTTCCACTCCACCCAGGGCCCGCAGCTCGGGCTGCCTCAAATGGTGCAGTCCCGGCCGCAGTTCGGATTCGTCGGCGCGCTGCTGGTGTGGGTCGTGGCACTGGTGACGTACATCGGCTACACGGCCTTCAACCAGGTGCTGGTCGGTTCGACGATGGATCACCTGGCGGACGCTCCCCCGTCGGTCAGCTATATCGCCTATGCCGTGATCGGCATCGTGCTCGCCGTCGTGGGATATGACTTCATCCACAAGGCGTCCCGGTGGCTGACGTATCTGACGGGCGCGGGCCTGGCCGTGTTCTCCGTGGGCATCGTGGTGGTCGCCCCCTTCAGCGCGGACCAGCTCGATCTGAGCGCCTTCACTCTCGCTCCCTTTCTGATCCAGCTGTTCCACGCCGCCGTCTACCAGCTCTCGTGGTCCATCTACGTCTCCGACTACTCCCGCTATCTTCCGCCGACGGTGGGGGTGCGCTCCTCGTTCTGGTGGACGTACCTGGGTGCGGGCTTCGGTGGCGCGTGGATGATGCTGGTGGGGGCGGTGGCCGCGGGGCTGTTCCCGAAGCTGGGCCTGGTGGATGCCGTGGTCAAAGCCGGTGACCAGCTGTTTTCCGGTTTCGGTGTCGTGCTGTTGCTGTTGTCGGTGATCCCGCTGTTCACCATCGGCACCCTCAACTTCTACGGCGGCAGCCTCACACTGCTCTCCAGCATCGATTCGGTGAAGCGGGTCCCGCTGACCCTGGGAACCCGCATCGCCACACTGGTGGTCATCGGCGTGGTCTCCACCGGGCTCGCCTTCAGTGCCGACGACGACTTCCTGACCACCTTCGGGGACTTCCTGATCGTCCTCGGCTACCTCTTCACCCCGTGGACCGCGGTCAACCTGATCGACTTCTATGTGGTGCGGCGTGGCCGCTACTCGATCCGCGAGATCTTCAACCCCCGTGGCGTCTACGGCCGGTGGAACTGGCGTGGGCTGACCGCCTATGGCGTCGGCTTCGTCTCGATGCTGCCGTTCGCCGTGATCGGCGACGCGGAGGGGCCGCTCGCACACTGGGTCAGGGGCGCCGACGTCACCATGCTGGTCGGACTCGCCGTGTCGTCCCTGCTCTATCTGGTGCTGTGCCGCTCGCTCGACATCGACACCGAGCGCGCCGTCATCGCGTCCGCCGACGCCGGTCTCGACCCGGATCACGCCGGACACCAGGTGGACGCCGGGCACCACGCATGATTCGCCGGTGAGAAGAAAAGACATGGGCGATCCATGCCATTCACCACAAAGATTGCTTGTGATCTACATCACAGGCAACACCTGCGCACCTCTGTGAAATGATGCCACCCGTATTGGCATCGGATGACGGTATGGCGCATCGCTTCTTCAATGTTTTGGCCAGCCGTAACCGGGGGAGACAAGAATGCCGACGATGATTGTCATCGGACATAGGGACGGTCTGGACCAGGCACTGCAGCGCCGAGGCCTGGATCCCTTCTATATCGTGCAGGCGCCGGCGAGCACACCGAAGGGCCGCCGCTTCAGGTGTGTCGCCGATATGGAGAACGCCCAGGAGATATTGCGCGCAGTGCTCTCCGCACACCTCGATGATGTAGCAGGAGTGCTGACCGTCCATGAAATGGGCGTCTTCGGAGCAGCCTACGTGCGGCAGGAGTTGGGCCTTCCCGGAAACACCGATTCGAAGGCAACGCTCTATTTCCGGGACAAGTACCTGCAGAAGAGCAAGCTGCCGCTGCAGGTCAAGCGAGCGCGCTGCCGATATGTGCCCGTCGGTACGTCCTTCACGGATCTTGCCAGCGACCTGGGCGATGTCTTCGTGATCAAGCCGGCGACCGGCGCCGGCGCCCTTCGCACCGGCATCGTCCGGTCCCCGGACGAGTACGCGCGGGCCGTGAAGCCGTTCTCCGGGCAGTCGGATGTGGAGATCGTCGCCGAGTCCTTCATAGACGCCTCGGAAGTCTATATAGACGGCATCTGGAAGAGCGGCGACCTTCAATGGTCGTCCATGAGCCGCAACCACATATCACCGCTGAGCGCCGTGCAGGGCGGCGTTCTGGCCGCCCATATATTGGACAGAAAACGGTATTCATCGCTGTTCCAGCAGGCGGAGGCGCTCGCCAGGCAGGCGCTCACCGCCCTCGACGCACCGGATTGCGTGTTTCATCTGGAAGCGTTCACGGAGGACTCGGGGCTCACGTTCGGTGAGTGCGCCATCCGTCTCCCGGGGGCGCTCTCCCCTCAGGTCAACAAGCTGACATTCGGCGTCGATCTCTTCGACGTCGAAATCAGTCTCGCGCTCGGGGAAGAGGTGACCCAGCCGCTGGACAGCGGTGACCCGGATCGCTTCTACGGCTACATCCTTCTCCGTCGCCCGAAGAGCGGCAAGCTGACGCAGAGCGATTTCGAACGCCACTTCTCTTTCGATGAGATCCAGTATTCCTCGTCACCTGATGCCCCGGTCGGGCCGTATGGCCGCGTGGGACAGGCGATCGTATCCGACCAGGATGAGCTGAAGCTGCAGCGGACGATCGAGGAAATCGTGCGATTCAACGAGGCCGGCAGCGGATATCCCGAGTCCCCGGGCGAGCAGTCTCCGACGGTGTCGGCGAAGCGGGAAACGCCGGACGCGTCGTGAGCGGCGAGGGCGCTTCCGGGAAGGAGAGAGAAGACCATGGCAGACGAGCAGGCCAAGGCGGCGGACAGCACCGCCGTCGAAATGCACGACCGCGTCCCGCTCCCGGGCCGCATCGACCAAGTGTCGCCCGGTCCCGGGCACCCGCGTCGGCGCAGACGCGAGCCCATCGTGCGAGTGCCTGTCCCCTCGGGCCGGGCTCCTCCACGGATCGGACCAGCCGCTCTGCCCACTCGGTGTCGCCCGTCAGAGCCGCTGCCTTCACAATGCCGATGGTGGGCCAGGCCCGGCGTGCTGGTTCGGCGCTTCCGTCGACCGCCTTCTCCGCGTACAGGGCCAGGGCGCGGGCGCGCTCCTGGTCGCCGACCAAAGCCAGGGCACAGGCCAGGCTGGTGAGCTCGTGGGCGCCTGCGAAGAGGTCGACCGTGGCCCGAACAGCACTTTCGGCCGTCTGCGCCAAGCGACGGGCGAGAACGTTGTCTCCTGCCTCGACGGCGGCTCCGGCTGCCGTCGCGAAGCCCTCCGCCCGACGGCGGGCGTCGGTGACCTCCCGCAGCAACATCTCAGCCCGGGCCGGTTCGCCGAGCAGGGCGAGAGTCTCTGCGATGTCGGCGGTCGCGCCCTCCCTCTCCTCGCCTTCGGGCAGTTCCGCAACCGCACGCGAGATACCGGGCACCAACTCCCGTACCCAGCCGGGGTCGCCCTTCCGCATCACTGTCAGGGCCATGCCCGAGAGTGCGCGGGCACGCTCCTTGACAGAGATGACTCTGTCTAGCAGTCGGCATGCCCCGGCACGGTCGTCAGTTAGGGCCAGAGCCGTGGCGAGCGAGGCGAGGGTACTATCCCGCTGCTCTGTGTCGGTGAGGGCTTCCACCTCGCGTTCAACCTCATGCGTGAGCCGCTGTAGATCATCCGGGTCGAACGCTTCGGTGGCCACTGCGGCCGTCATTCCCAGCGCGGTGGACCGCCCCGGCGGATCCGCTTCCTCGCGGGCGGCTGCCGCGGCGTCGTGCGCCAGGCGACGGGCCCTGTCTTGATCCCCCAGTGTCACGAGGGTGGCGGCTGAACCAGCCAAGGACAATGCCCGCTTCACGGGCTGCGAAAGGGTGCGGCCCATCTCCTCCAGTTCGCGGGCCAGGTACCGGGCCTGTGCGGGTTCCTCCAACTCGGCAGCGCCAACAGCAAGTGTGGTGAGTAGCACCGTCTGCTGGTGGGAGTGTACGAGGCTGCGGGCGATCTCCTCTGCGGCGTACATCAGGTCCCGGGCCCGTTCCCGGTCGCCGTTCTTGGACGCGACCTCGGCCATCACGCCTAGGGCGTGTTGTGAAAGTGCTGGTCACAGCCACTCATTGATGGCGGCGACCAGCACGGTCGCTTCGTAGCGAACGGCACGGCTTGATGCCCTGCGGCAGCAACGGCTCCCACAACACATGATCATCAACGAACAAAATTTACTTTCGCAGCAGACCCTAGTAGGACTCCGTTAGGTTCGCCTCGATCTTGGTGTTGTGTGTGTCCTGCTGGGCAGGGGTTGGTGGCAGGTGGTGCAGATGCCGGTCCAGCACCTCAGGATGTCCTGGAGGGTGTCGAGGATCTGGTAGAGGGTGAGTCCTGTTCGGGTGCTTTTGGGGCCAGGCGCTGTTCGGTGAGGAAGGCGTGGGCGGCGGTCACGAGGGTGACATGGTGGTGCCAGCCCGGCCAGGAACGGCCTTCGAAGTGGTCCAGACCCAGGCCGTGCTTGAGTTCGCGGTAATCGTGCTCGATGCGCCAGCGGACCTTGGCCAGACGGACCAGGTCGGTGATCGGGGTGTCGGCCGGCAGGTTGGACAGCCAGTAGTCGGTCGGCGCCTCGGCGTCGGCGGGCCATTCGATCAGCAGCCAGCAGTCCGGCAGGATCCCGTCCCACCAGCCCTGTTCGGCCGAGGCGGCTGCCCGGATGGGGCGCTCGACGGCCTTGCCGGCGGGGCGGACGCGCACGGCGGCGAAGCGGGAGCGTAACTCCCCGCGCGAGCCCTGCCGCCAGGTGAGAGCGGTGAATGCCTCCTGCCCGAGGCCGGTGGCCAGAGTCGCCACCGAGGGTGCGGGATCCCGGTAGCGGGGCTGGGGCCAGCATCCGATGGCTCCGTTGCGGTCCGGGGCCACGGGCTCGGCATCGAAGGGGTGAGCGGTCACATTCGCTCCGATGGCGAGTACGTAGGACAGCTCCCGGTCGGCCAGGGCGGCCCGCAGGTGTGCGTTGGTGCCGTAGGCGGCATCAGCGACCACGGCCGGCGGCGTCATGCCCCAGCCGGCGAGCGTGTCGAGCATGTCCACCGCCAGGCGCCACTTCTCGCGGTGCATGACGTCGGACGGGATGCGGGTCGTGGCCCGGCGGGCGGTGTCCGAGGCCCACTCCTTGGGCAGGAACAGGCGCCACTGCAACGGGCAGGAAGCGGTGTCGGACGCGGCGTGGACGCTGACCGCCACCTGGCAGTTGGCCCGTTTCCCCAGTGCCCCGCAGTACTGCGGGGCAACAGCGACCGACATTCTTCCGTCCTTGGGCACCGACACATCATCGATCACCCAGGCCGTCGGGGCGATGAGCGGCAGCATGCGTTCGCAGATCCGACGCTGCACCGGTACCGGGTCCCAGGTGGACTGATTCACGAACTGCTGAAGGTTCTGCTCGTTGCCGTCCGGCAGCCGAGCGGCCATGGCCTGGATCGACTTGCGGCGGCCGTCCAGCATCAGTCCCCGCAGGTAACAGTCACCCTTGGCCCGCTGGTCCTTGCGCGGCACCGAGGCGAACACATCAGTCATATATAACGCCAACGCCGCCCGTACACGGTTCACTTCATGTGCATCCACACATCCAACATGCCCAGGAACAGCCCGAACCGGAAGACCTAACGGAGTCCTACTAGTAGGCGGTCCGCCGGAGCGACTCCCGCCGACTAGCGCAAGTTGATCTACTTGAAGTTAGTTCAGTCCCTGTTTCCGCCACCCACGGATGGCGGGCCATGATCGGCGAGGCTGCTCAGCCCTGGATATCTTTCCGGCCGAGTTCGACCTGCATCAGGCTCTGGTCAACGGGACTTGCCGTGCAGCGAAGTCCTCGGTCACCTCGTTGAGGTGCTCTTCGAAGCAGCGATGCAGGTCGTCCGGGGCAAACTCTGGAGGATGTGTCGGTGGCGATGAGCTGGGCGACGCGTTGCCGCTCGGACGGATCGATCGTGCCGTCCGCCGCCACCAGAGCGCACATCGCCATGCTCACGTCCCGGAACGCCCCGCTCTGCAATTCATTCTTCTTCGCCGCGAGCTGATCCCGCATCGTCTGGACCGAGTCCTCAAGGCGGTCCAACAGCATCATGCGCGTATCCTTGTCAGCGCTACCCACCAGGAGAAGCAGAAACAGAATCTACAGCTTTGTAAAGAGCTCCCGCGAAAACGGGCCGCGCCGTCATGCCCTTGAATGTAGGTCGCTTCGGCCTCCGGTTCAGCGGTTCTCAAACGGCAGTTCCGGGACCGTTCAGGGTCAATGCTCCGCAATGCTACCAGTTCGATCCATGCCGACCTGCAGACTTGAATGCAGATACTCTTTATCAACTGTCTTTTTTATAGTGAGGAGGCTGCCGATCCCGATGGCACATACTGCCATCACGCAGAAGGACGGGGACTGTACATTCCCGGTTGCGGCGACCAGATAAGCCGCTATGTACGGGCCCGTGCCGCCGGCCAGCACGGTCCCGATGTTGTATCCGAGCGCCATGCCGCTAAACCGTACTCGGCGCTCAAACAGGCGTGGGAACAGAACCGCCACGGGTGCCTGAATGATCGCTCCCCACATCATGACCACAACCTGCCCGACGCCGGCAAGGGCCAAGTTATTTCGTCCCATCATCAACATAGCCGGGTAGACGATGACCAGCATTCCGAGGAAACCGACGAGCAGCACGCGGCGTGGACCATAACGTCCGGCCAACCATCCTGCCGGCACCATGAGCACCACTCCGGCAAGACCCGCCAACGCTGATAGCCACTGAACCAGCTCTGCGCTGTAATTCAGCTCGTTCGACAGGTAGATATTGAGGTAGGTCAGCGCCAGGAACATGCATCCAGACTGCGCGATCATCACGCCGACAACCTGCGCTACTGCCTTGCGATGGGTGGCGATGGCTTCCCGCACTGGAGCATTGGGGAGACTGGAGCGCCGGGCGGCTTCAGTGAACTCGGGAGTGTCCTCCAGTCGTAGCCGGGCCCACAGGCACAAGAGGGTAAGTGGAACGGCGACCAGAAATGGAATCCGCCAACCCCAGTCCGCCATCTGTTCCTTGGACGTAAGAGCGACCACACCGCCAGTGATGATCGCGGCGAGTACGAACCCGAGATTCGAGCCGACATAGTTCAAAGATCCCAACACGGCTCGACGCCGGGAGGGCACAGACTCGTAGACATAGGTGATGGAGCCGGCTGCCTCGCCCCCGGTCGAGAAGCCCTGTACGAGACGGGTGACAACAAGCAAGGCGGGAGCGGCGACACCGATCTGGTGGTAGGTCGGCAGCATCCCGGTAACGCTGGCGGCAACACCCATGCACAACACTGATGAGACGAGCGCTGTGCGACGGCTCACGCGATCACCGAGCCAGCCGAAGAAGACGCCACCCACGAGTTTTGGCACGAAGGCAGTGCCGAACACTGCAAGCGCCAATAGCGTAGACGTGGTTGGGTCATCGGAGGGGAAAAACTGTGGCGCGATGACCACCACGACGTAGCCGTAGACGCTGAAGTCGTAGTACTCGATCAGATTGCCGATGGCTCCGGCCAAGGCCGAACGCCGCACCGCCTGCGGTCTGAACTGCGGCTGATGGGCCTCCACGGCTTCTGCTTCAACAGGACGCATGGCCTGACTCCTTTGTCCGGCATAGGTAAATCTCGAGGGTCGACGCGTAGGAAAACCAGGGAACTAAACTCGATTAGTCGACGGAGCTCGGGTACTCGAATCCAACGCCGGGATCAATTCGGGTAGCCCTGGTATGCCAATTCAACGCGTCGTGGAATCGCTTGTCGGTTCGTTCCTTCCCAGTCCCACGATCGACAGGTTGCGTGCCTGGATGGGGAGTTCCGTCAAAATTTGGCTTGCCAGGAATCGCGCGGCTACAGAGCTCTTCCGCTACCTGTTGCGCTAGCGGCATGTTGGCCGGCCAGGTACCCGAAGGTCAGCGCAGGGCCCAGGGTTCCGCCTGCGCCTCCGTAGAACATGCCGGACACGCCGGCCATGACGTTCCCGGCTGCGTAGTGCCCGCTGATGAGTTTGCCGCGGACGTCGAGGACACGTGCGTATGCGTCGGTGCGTGGGCCTCCCTTGGTGCCAAGGGTCCCGCTGTGCACCTCAACTGCGTAGAAGGTGCCGACCCGACGGCCCCGAGGGTAGATTCCTTTTCGCCTCGGTAACGGCGGTCACCTGCCCAGCGGTCGTAGTTGCTCTCCCCGCGGCCGTGGTCGGCGTCGTACTTCGCTGAGACGTGGCCGTTCCAGCGCTCGACAGTGCGCTGGAGTCGTTCGGTGGGCACCCCCAACGAATCAGCAATTCCTTCGAGTGTGTCCGCACGGTTGATCCAGTGGGAAAGCCGACCCCCAGGAGGTGTCTCGAGGAATCCGAACTTGTCGACGTACGACTGGTCGAAAACCAGCCAGCACGGCAGGTTAAGGTACTCGTAGTTCGTCGCATCGATATGATGGAACGCGGCTCCGAGGGCGTTGTAGTTGGTGGCCTCGTTGACGAACCGATCCCCCCGAGAGTTTACGAAGATGCCGTGGGGAAGGGTCCGTTCCCTATTGATGGGAGTCGACTTCGGATGTCCGAAGGCCCGATCATCCGGAACTCGGACGCAAGGTACCCACCAGGCCTCGCGCATGTTGCCCAGCGCCGCGCCAACACCCATGGCCATTCTCAGGCCGTCGCGTGTGCACGTCGGCATGCTTGCCGGACTCGTCATCGGTCCGCGCAGGAAGCTCCGGACCAGCTCACGGCTCCATTCGAAGCCGCCCGAGGCGAGGACGACCGCCTGATCCGCACGCCACTGAACGGCCTCGCCCTGTTGGATGGCCGACACCCCGATGACTCGCCGGGCATCGACTCCGATACGAGCTCTTGCACGGCCATGTCCGTGAAGATCTCGACGCCAAGCTTGAGAGATGCCTCCAGGAGCCCTCCGATCAAGGCTTGTCCGCACCCACGGAGGTCGTGCTTCTCGCGTTCGCACAGCACCTGAGGTGCGAGCCTGCCTGTCCCTCCGCCAAGGGGCACGTCCTCAAACGTGAGATGCTCCGGGTGATAGTCGGGGTACCCGGCAACAGTCCCGAACGTGAGATCGGTCTGCTCTTCGATCCATCGGATCGCCGAAGGAGCGTTGTCGACGAACGCCTCGACGACCGAATCATCCAGCAATCCGAAGGACAACGACCGCATGTAGGCAAGGGCGTCCTCACGACTGTCCTCAACCCCGGCGTCGGCCATGTGGTGGTTGTTCGGTATCCAACAGATGCCTCCGGACAGCGCGCTCGTGCCGCGGATCAGTTCACCCTTTTCCAGGACGACCACGCTGCTGCCGGAACTGGCTGCCGCCAGCGCGGACGCCAGGCCGGCCGAGGGAGTGACCGCGGGTGCCCGGGCGCTCATGAGGGCCACCCGAGAACCTCCGGCCCACGACCGCCGACCGACTCCAGGTACCCGGCCGTGTCCGTGCGGCGTTCGCCCCACATGACTTCAAGGACGAGCCGGGAGATCTTCCATGTCCCCTCGTGTTTGGTGAGCTCGTTGTGATACCTCCCGACCAGCAGACATACTCCATCATCACCGGAGAATTTCTGGTACGACGTGTGGTAGACGAGCGCTGTCGCGCTGTCCCCCCTCACATCCGCGTGGTACACGTTCAACAGATGGTGTTGCCACACGCACCTGGCGGTTGCCTCCCTGATCCAGGTGGTTAGTTTCCGCTCACCCTGGATGGGATCGGCATTGCCGAACCTTGCCCAGATGTCGGGGTGAAGGACTTCGCTGAGGCGGTCCACGTTCGCCGAGTCGATGCTCGAGGAATAACGGTAATGCGTGTCTTCGATGAGGATCCGATCCTCGATGCTCGTCATCCGTCAGTCTCCGATCTTCGTCCAGACGCTCTTGATCTGCGTCAGCTCGTCCAGTGATGCCGCTCCGAGATTCCGGCCGTGGCCGGACAGCTTCACGCCGCCGTACGGAACCGACGGGTAGACCATCTGGTAGCTGTTGATCCAGACCGTGCCAACCTTCAGACAGGAGGACACTCGGTGTGCCGTGTCGAGGTCCTTCGTCCACACACCGGCGGCCAAGCCGTACTGCGTGTCGTTGGCGATCCGCACTGCCTCTTCCTCGTTGTCGAAGGGCAGGATCGACATCACCGGACCGAAGATCTCCTCCTGGGCGATCCGCATGTGGTTGCGGACGTCGGTGAACACCGTGGGCTCGTGGAAGTAACCAGGAATGTCAAGGGCCGCACCGCCCATGGCCAGGAGGGCCCCCTCCTGCTGGCCGATGGAAACGTAACTCCGGACGCGCTCCAACTGCTCGGAGGAGACGAGCGGACCGATCTGGCTCTCCGGGTCGAGTCCCGACCCGATCTTCATGTCCTTCGATCCCTCGATCACGGCCGCCGTGAATTCCTCCTGGATGGAACGATGGACCAGCACCCTCGACCCGGCCGTGCACACCTGGCCCGCCGCGCCCCAGACCGACATCTGCGCCGCGGCGGCCGCAGCACCGAGGTCGGCATCCGGCAGGACAATGAAGGCGCTTTTCCCACCCAGTTCAAGACAGACTCGTTTCACGCGCTCGGCGGCAGACGTCTGGATCGCCGTGCCGGTCGCCACCGAACCCGTGAATGAGATCGCGTTTACCCCCGGGTGGGCAACGAGTCCCGCGCCGATTTCGCTGCCCGTGCCCTGCACGACGTTGAATACGCCCGGCGGGATTCCTGCTTCGATCGCGATCTCGCCCATGAGCACAGCCGTCATCGGGGTCTGCTCGGCAGGCTTGAGAATGACGGAGTTACCGGCCGCGAGCGCTGCCGCAACAGACGCGAAGACGCTGATCGGACCGTTCCACGGGGTGATCAATCCGATGACGCCGATCGGTTCCCTCTCCAGCCGGACAGAGAAGCCTGGAGGCGCGGGCGGGATCGATCCCTGCAGTTTGGTGGGCCAGCCGGCGTAGTAGTCGATGCCGTTGGCGGCGAACTGGATGGTGAAGTCCACGTACCAGCGCAACAGCCCGGCGTCCAGGACGTCGAGCTCAGCGATGGTCTCCGCCTTGTCCATGAGAAGAGCGCTCATCCGGCGCAGCCGCCGCTCCTTCTCCAATGGGTCCAGCAACCGCCAGATTCCCGCGTCGAAGGACCTTCTCGCCGACTCCACCGCGCGGTCGACATCGGCGGCACCGCCACAGGCGGCCGTGGCTATCGCCGTGCCTCGAGCCGGGTCGATGACCTCCATGGTCCTCCCGTCCCGCGAGGAAACGACCTGGCCGTCGAGGACATGCCCGAACACTTCCCGGGCGACTACCTTTTTCGTAGCTTCCGAAATTGGGTAATCGATCATTGATTCCCGCCCGAGTGTGGCCATAGGTTTTTCTCCTTTACGCGAATACACGTCATTCTCCTCAGTCTCCCCGGACTGCGGCTTCACTGAAAGCCTCGACATGTTCTCCTGGCGTCTTGGTGTTGATGACGATCTGTTCCAGGTCTCCCGTAAATGTGAAAGGAACTTCATAGCGACGAGAAACTGGCAGGCCCTCGTCGTAGCCGATGCAGAGGTTGGCGCCGTAGTAGTGCCAGAGCGGCGGGATACCGACTGCCAGTTCCACCTCGCCGAGCGCTGCCCCGTCGGCCTCGGCGCTGAGCGTCCCACCTGGTCGCTGCGCGTGCGGCCGGTAGGTGAGCTCGAGTCGGATCGCTCCTCGCCGGGGAAGCGGCCAGGAAACATGGTGCTCGCGGCTGACTCGACTGAGCACGAAATGGGCATGGCCACCCTCGAAGAACAGCGCCCAGCCGTTGTTCCAGTCTCCTTGTGCGCAAAGGATGCCGCTCTCGGCGCCTGAGTACTTCAGGTGCGCCGTCAGTGTGAACCCGGGGGAGAGAACGGGGCCGCCGTACTCGTGGACCGGGCCGGTGGCCGGCTGGTAGGAAAACGTCGTTCGTGCAGGTCCGGCGGCGCGTGAGGCCTCGGCGATCAGGTCCGTGAAGGACCCCTCGATCATCGGGAGGACCTGGTCCCGCTCGGCCTGCTCCCACCAGATGTCCCGGAGTTCCTCGAGAATTTCGGGATGGTCGGCGGCTACGTCTACGGCCTCGGAGAAGTCGGTCGAAAGATCGAAGAGGTGCCACGTGTCGCCGTCATAGCTCTTGCTGCCCTCCAGTAGTTCGGACTCCACACCGGCACCTGTGATGACGTGGTTCGTGGTGGCCTTCCAGTCATCCCGGTAGATCGAGCGCGTGCCGAGCATCTCGAAGTACTGAGTGCGTGACTCGGTCAACCGCTCACCGCGCATGCTCGCGACCATCGACCGGCCATCGACGGTGAGTTCGCTGGTGTCGATACCGGCCGCCTCACAGATCGTGGGCATGAGATCGACGATGTGTCCGAACTCCGAGCGGATCTCGCCGCCGTGTTGCCTGAGTTCACGCGGCCAGCTCACGATGAACGGCACCCGCGTGCCGCCGAGCCAGGTGTAGCGCTTCCACAGATGGAAGGGCGTGTTCCCGGCCCACGCCCATCCCCAGGCGTAGTGGTTGTACCAGTCCGGGCCGCCGATCGTGTCGGCGTGGCCGACCATCTCATCGAGGGTCTGGTCCCCACCGAGCGCGAAACCGGTCTCGTTCAACGTCCCGTGCGGCCCGCCCTCAGCGCTGGCCCCGTTGTCGGACAGGACCATTATGATCGTGTTGTCGCGGACACCGAGGTCGTCCAGGGCGCTGACGAGGCGGCCGATCTGCTGATCGGTGTGCGTGACGAGTCCGCCGAAGACCTCGTGCATGCGCGCGTACAGACGGCGCTCGTCGGCTCCGAGTTCGTCCCATGGCGCCACCCAGGAAGGCCTGGGCGTGAGTCGGGTGCCCGGCGGAACGACACCTGAGCGAACCTGATCGCGGAAGACGCGCTCCCGCAGCGCCTCCCAGCCGTCGTCGAACCTCCCGCGGTAGGCATCGCTCCATTCCGGCGCGACGTGATGTGGCGCATGTGGGGCGGACGGCGCGAAGTACATGAAGAACGGCCGCTGCGGATCCGCCTGCTGCTGGTCCCTGATCATGCGGATGGCCTGGTCAGCCAGGTCCTCCGTCAGGTGGTACTCACCAGGGAGACGTTCTGGCGTCCCGATGTGGTGGTTGTCCACCGTCAGGGTGGGAGCCCACATATTCGCCTCGGATCCGAGGAATCCGTAGTAGCGGTCGAAGCCGAGGCCCAGCGGCCAACGCTGGAACGGGCCTGCCGCACTCCGCTCGTCCCTGGGCGTCAGGTGCCACTTACCCACCGCGAAAGTACTGTAGCCGTGGTCCCGCAGTGTCGATGGCAACGTCGGAATGCCCTCAGGGAGTCGCCCGGAGTAGCCGGGCCGGTCCGTGGGCGTTTCCGGAAACAGACCCATCCCGACCGCATGGTGGTTGCGGCCGGTCAGCAGCGATGCCCGGGATGGTGAGCACAGAGCCGTCACGTGGAACCTGTTGAACCGCAGCCCTTCCCGCGCCAGGGCATCAGTGGCGGGCGTCTCGAACGCGGCACCGAAGCAGCCCAGCTGCGCGAAGCCGCAATCGTCCAGGAGAACGACCACGATGTTCGGCCGCGATGGGGTGGATCGCATAAGGACTCCTTCTCACGTGACGCGGGGGTCACGAAGAGCGACGGTGAGCTGCACCACTGAAGTGAATTCAAGTTAGGAGCGCGACGCGTGCGCTGTCAACGGGTCTAAGGAAAGTGCCTTACCGACGATAAGGCAGGTACCTTAGCTACGCTCATGGTGTCCTGGCAGGAGGTACCTTGACTCAGCAGCAGAAGACGATCGACGCCGGCGCGGAGACGCGCGCCCGCCTGACCGAGCACGCCGAGCGCCTGATCGCCGAGCAGGGCTACGCCGCGTTCTCCCTGCGCGTGCTCGGCGCAGCCACAGGCCAGCGGAACAAGTCCGTCGCGCAGTACCACTTCGGGTCCCGGGAAGGCCTCATCGAAGCGATCATCGTCGCACGTTCGGAGGGGATCGACCGTCGGCGCGCCGAGCTCCTGAAACTGGCCCAGAAGCCCGACGAACTTGACGTGGCGGAACTCGTCCGCCTCGCCGTCCAGCCCCTTGCCGAGAGCATCTCGCCAAGCCCGACGGGGAGCTACTACCTGCAGTTCCTTGCCAAGATCATCGATGAACCGTCCCTGCAAGAGGTGTGGCGTCGCCGGTCGATACCGCCTCGCTCCTACAAGAAGGTGCTGCGGCTGCTCAGGCAACAGCTCCGCCACCTCCCGCGACGCGTGCGCGAACGGAGGCTGATGTGGCTCCAGACGACCACGCTCCATCTCTTGGCCGATCACGAACGGCAGCGCCGCGCGGGCACCGCTCGTGTCAGTGAAACCGAGGAAGTCGTCAGTGACCTGGTTCACATGTTGACCTCGCTGCTGGAGTCCCCGACTGAGCGAGCCGTCCAGTCAGACCGCACGTGAGCGCCTCATCCGAAAATCAACGTGCCGGGCAGGCTGCGGACCGCCCACCCAGCCAGACACCGGTCAGCGCTCCGGGTGCGCCCTGCGTCCGCCGAGCGGCCGGTCCCCTGCATCGCCACTCGCACCCACCCGCCTTTGTCCTGGACGCCTCGGCGGCCAAGGGGACGCCTCGGCAACCAAGGATCATACGCAGAATCGCAAGGCCCGCAGCCCCGTCGGCGAAGAGGGGTCGCGACGGCCGCAGCGAGTGCCAGGACACCTGTGGCCCGGACGATCCGGGGCGGCAGACTGCCGCGGTCGAGGCAGAACATGTGGCGGGTCAGGGTGTTGCGGAAGGCCAGCAGTGCCGAGACCGCTCGTGACGACGCGGACCTGCATCAAACAGGTCGCAGTGACGTAGATGGCGTGCGGGCCGTGCCACGCGGCTCGCGGGTCTCTTCGCAGTACATGGTCCGCACCCCGCCCGGGCCATTGGATGATCTGCGCGTCAGCCCGTGCATATCGGGGGCCGGACGAGGCGCAACCGCGGACGAGTCGAAGAGCGCACGTCTTGCACGGCCCAACCCCGCGCCACCGCTGTTCGCTCCGGCGGCATGGCTCTGGAGCGAATGGGCCGTGCGGCGGGTTATACGGGTCCGACATCAGCCGCGCCACGTGTCCCGCTGCCGTCCTCGTCGGCGAGCATGGCGGCGGCGGTCGGCCCGTCGATGACCAGCGCATCGAGGTAACCGCCGCGGAGCGCACCGCGGACGGCCGCGGTCTTGTTGAGGCCGGCGGCCACGCCGATGACCAGCGGCACTCCCGCAGCCGCTCCAACGGCACGCCGACGGTCCTCTGGCACAACTCGCTGTTCAGGTGGCGGCCCTCCAGATCGAAGTGGTGCCCAAGGAGATGGCCGACCGCCCCCGCCGCGAGGAGGTTCCGGTTGGTCTCCGGTGTCGTCCAGCCGTCGAGAATGTGCCCCGATCCCGACTCGTCGCACAGGCCGATCCCCACGAGCGCGATATTGGCGTGCGAGCCGAGTGCCAGCGTCATCGAGATCGAGTTCTCGCGGCGCATCGCCGTCGCGAGCCTCGGTGTCCTCACGACCAGAGGAACCGGCATCACCCGATAGGTTCCGCCGAGGACATCGGCGAGCCGTCGGCACAGGTCCGGGCTGTCGATGAGTTGGTTGTCGAGCCCCAAGGTGCCGATCATCTGCACGACCGTACTGTCGCGGCGCCGTACCGGCTTCATGGCGTGGACCACGGCGGAGAGCGTCGTGCCGTTCGACATACGCACCACGGAATCGGAGACCACCCGGTCGGCAAGAACCTGCGCGGCGCAGCGCGCGACTGCTTCCAGCGCCGTCTCCTCCGCCGACGGCTCGGCCACCGCCGCGAACTTCAGCCCGTATCTGCCGCTCAGCGCGCTCTCCAGCTCCATCATCCGCCCCCGCGGGTGCTCGATCCGGATCTTGACGACGCCGCGTTCGCGAGCTTCGGCTAGTGTCTTGCGCCTGAACTCGCGGCTCTAAGTCTGTAGTCTATTTTCATGGCGTCTCGGGGTCCTCGTGCTGTCGAAGTCGTGCTGTCTGCCGAGGAGCGTGCGGAGTTGGCACGTTGGGCGGGTGGTGCAGTGTCGGCCCGTGTGTCGGAGCGGGCCCGGATCATTCTGGCCTGTACTGAGGGTGCCTCGAATACCGTTGTAGCGGCCGACTTCGGGGTGTCCACGGAGACGGTGCGCAAGTGGCGCTCGCGGTTCGTGGCGCGGCGGATGGCGGGCCTGGTGGACGAGCCGCGGCCGGGCCGGCGCAAGCCGGAGCTGGTGCTCTCCGAGGCCGAACGTGCGGAGCTGACGCGCTGGGCGCGGCGGGCGAAGACCGCGCAGTTCCTCGCGCTGCGGGCGAAGATCGTGCTGCGATGCGCGGAAGGCGGGTCGAACAAGGAGGTCGCCGCCGAACTCGGTGTATCACAGGGAACGGTGAACCGCTGGCGGTCGAGGTTCATCCGCTTGCGGCTGGACGGGCTGAGTGATGAGCCGCGTCCGGGCAGGCCGCCCTCGATCCTGCTGGACCAGGTCGAGGATGTGCTCACGGCGACGTTGGAGTCCACCCCGGGCAAGGACACGCACTGGTCGCGGGCCTCGATGGCGAAGCACTCCGGGCTGTCGAAGTCCACCATCGGGCGGATCTGGAAGAGGTTCGACCTCAAGCCTCACCTCCAGGACGCGTTCAAGCTCTCCACCGACCCGCAGTTCATCGCGAAGGTCGTCGATGTCGTCGGCCTGTACCACGATCCGCCCGAGAAAGCGGTGGTGCTGTGCGTGGACGAGAAGAGCCAGATCCAGGCGCTGGACCGGTCCCAGCCGGTGCTGCCGATGATGCCGGGCATGCCCGAGCGACGCACCCACGATTACTACCGGCACGGCATCACCAGCCTGTTCGCGGCCTTCAATATCGCCGACGGCAGCGTCATATCGGAACTGCACCGCCGCCATCGGGCCATCGAGTTCAAGAAATTCCTGGCCACGATCGACAAGGCCGTGCCCGCCGGCCTCGACGTCCATCTGGTCTGTGACAATTACGCCACCCACAACACCGCCGAGATCAAGACGTGGCTCGGCAAACATCCCCGCTTCCACGTCCACTTCACCCCCACCGGATCCTCGTGGATGAACCAGGTCGAGCGGTGGTTCGGCCTGCTGACGGACAAGCTCATCCGCCGCGGCGTGCACACCTCCGTGAAGGCACTGGAGCAAGACATCAGGGCCTGGATCGAGGGATGGAACGAGAACCCCAGGCCCTTCACATGGACCAAGACCGCCGACGAGATCCTCAACTCCCTCGCCGACTACCTCACCAAGGTCACTCCGCCAGCCACCGAGAACCAGCAAGATACTTAAGCCGGTGACTTCTGGCGCAAGACACTAGTAGGACTCCGTTAGGTCTGTCTTGATCTTGGCGTGGCACTGCTGGGCAGGGGTTGGTGGCAGGTGGTGCAGGTGCCGGTCCAGCAGTCCAGCAGTTCAGCAGGTTCTGGAGGGCGTCGAGGATCTGGTAGAGGGTGAGTCCGGTGTGTCGGCTTTTGGGGCCAGCCGCTGTTCGGTGAGGAAGGCGTGGGCGGCGGTGACCAGGGTGGCGTGGTGGTGCCAGCCGTTCCAGGAGCGGCCTTCGAAGCGGTCCAGGCCCAGGCCGTGCTTGAGTTCCCGGTAGACACCTCACGGCCTTAACTCGTCAAGCAGCCGTGGCGAGTCGTGGAGGGAACGCCGTGTTCTCGTCGAAAAGCGTGCGGTGCTGAAGGCAGTGGTAGAGCTGACCGATCATGCGGTTGAAGAGGTTCCTCTGGGCGGCTGCGTGCCAGTCCCCGTGCTCGTCGCGGCGCCTGCGGTAGTGGGCCTTGGCGCCGGGCGATCCGTTCAACGCCGAGAACGCCCAGAGGTACCCTGCGTGATTCAGACGGTCGTTCTTCACCCACCCGCCTGGTGATGGACGACTTCTTGCCGGAGGCTCTGGTAATGGGCGAGGAGCCGGCATAGGCCTTCAAGCCGCGGGCGTCGACGAACCGAGTGCGGTCGTCTCCGATCTCGGCCAGCACCCGTGCGCCAAGCTGGACACCGAGTCCCGGGAAGCTGAGGATCACTCTGGCGTCCGGGTGTTCGGGGAAAGCCTCTTCCACCGCGGCGGCGAGGTCATCGGCGGCCGTTGAGGTGGCCTTGAGCTGGAGGAGGAGGGCAAACATCTGCTTGCCGAGGGCATCCTCGACCAGTGGTGGCTGGTGGGCCCATTCATCGCGGAAGATCTCGCGCAGCCGCTCGGCCTCGGCCTCGATACCCCGCTTCCGGCCCGCTCGCTTGAGCGCAGCCTGGAGCTGGGGCCGGGTCAACCGCGAGGCTCGGGTCGGCGTGGGCGCCAGGCGGAGGAGTTCGTGCGCCTCGGGGCGGCACAAGCCGTTTTCCCACTTGCTGAAGGCCTCCAAGGCTGCGGGGTAGTACTGCGCAGCAAAGAGCGCAGCTGGTTGGCGACCTGCTGCCGGTTCCAGACCGCGTCTTGCTGGGCGCGGGCAAGGACGGCAATAGCGCGTGCCAGGTCGGAGTCGTGTGGCAAGGGCCGGTGGGCATGCATGTCGGTGCGCAGAATGTTCGCGAGCATGAGGGCGTCGCCGGGATCGGACTTCTTGCGGGAGACGCTGTGTCGATCGCGATAGCGGGCCGCAGCAAGAGGGTTGACCGCGAACACCTGTCGCTTGCCGGTACGCAGCACGGCCACGGGCAGGCCCCGGCTGGTCTCGATCGCCACTGGGATCGGGCTCTCTTCGCTGTCGCCGTGGTCGGCCAGCAGCTCTAGCAGGACTTTGTACCCGGACGCATCATCCGTGATGTGCCGTTTGGCCAGCAGCCGTCCTGTGTCATCAACCAAGGCAACGTCGTGCGTCTTCTCCGCCCAGTCGATACCGCAGTAGATCAAGTTGTTCCCTCCCCATGGCACTGATGTTTGCGCCGGTCACGAGCGCTTGCGGGCCACACGTCGGACTAATCCCAGGCCTCGACCATGCAGGGGTCGGGCCGACACCTCACCAGTCGTTCGCGGCACCAGCGCACCGCACGGGCCTCTGTCTATGCAGGAACTCACGGCTCGCGTGCTGCAAGAGGTCACCGTGCAGCGGGCTCGCACCACCAATGCCAACCAATATCGAGACAGGGGTCAAGGACGCTGGAAGGTGCCGATCTACCGCTAGACCTGGCAAGTCCATCGTGCTCAAGGCATCCCTCCGGCGCCGAGCGCCCATCCGTGCACCGGTCCAGGTGTTGAACGCCATCTGTACACAAGTGTCACGAGCGGGGCTCGAACGGTCCTCGGCCCGGACGTGAGCCTGGGACCGCCGTCTCAACGGATTAGTCGTGCTCGATGCGCCAGCGGACCTTGGCCAGACGGACGAGGTCGGCGATCGGAGTGTCGGCCGGCAGGTTGGACAGCCAGTAGTCGGTGGGAGCCTCGGCCTCTTCGGGCCATTCGACCAGCAGCCAGCAGTCGGGCAGGATGCCGTCCCACCAGCCCTGTTCGGCCGAAGCGACGGCCCGGATGGGACGTTCGACGGCGTTGCCGGCCGGGCGGACGCGCACGGCGGCGAAGCGGGAACGTAACTCGCCGCGTGAGCCCTGCCGCCAGGTGAGGGAGGTGAACGCCTCCTGCCCGAGGCCGGTGGCAAGGGCTGCCACTGAGGGTGCGGGGTGGCGGTAGCGGGGCTGGGGCCAGCAGCCGACGGGGCCCTTGCGGTCCGGGGCTGTCGGTTGGGCGTCGAATGGGTGGGCGGTCACGTCCGCGCGGACGGCCAGCATGTAGTCGATTCCCCGCTCTGCCAGGCTGGCCCGCAGGTGGGCGTTGGTGCCGTAGGCGGCGTCGGCCACCACGACCGGCGGCCTCATGCCCCAGCCGGCCAGCGTGTCGAGCATGTCCAGAGCCAGCCGCCACTTCTCGCGGTGCCCGGCCTCGGGCGGGATGCGGGTGACGGTCCTGCGGTCAGTGTCCGCCGCCCACTCCTTGGGCAGGAACAGCCGCCACTGCAGTGGGCAGGAGGCCGTGTCACTGGCGGCGTGGACGCTGACCGCGACCTGGCAGTTGGCGCGTTTGCCCAGAGCTCCGCAGTACTGCGGAGCCACGGCGACCGACATGCTTCCGTCCTTGGGCAGCGACACGTCGTCGATCACCCAGGCCGTCGGGTTGACCAGTGGCAGCATGCGTTCGCAGATCCGCCGCTGCACCGGCACCGGGTCCCAGGTGGACTGGTTCACGAACTGCTGCAGGTTCTGTTCGTTGCCGTCCGGCAGCCGCGAGGCCATGGCCTGGATCGACTTGCGGCGGCCGTCCAACATCAGTCCCCGCAGGTAGCAGTCACCTTTGGCCCGCTGGTCCTTGCGCGGCACCGACGCGAACACGTCAGCCACGTATAACGCCAACTTCGCCCGAACACGGTTCACTCATATGCGTCCATCCACCCAACATGCCCAGGAACAGGCCGAACCGGAAGACCTAACGGAGTCCTACTATGCAATCAGACCAGCCAGATCAGTGGCCGTCCCCCGCACTTTCGCAACAAGCCCTGGAGGCGCCTTCATGGCGAGCTGCTCGTGCTGGGAGTGAAGGTGGCCGCGTCGAACGTCTGGAAGATCCTTAAGGATGCCGGCGTTGATCCGGCGCCCGACCGGAGCTCCAGCACGTGGGCCGACTTCCCGCGCTCCCAGGCCGACGCGCTCCTGGCCTGTGACTTCCTTGAGACGGTCACCCTGTCCGGCGCGCGGATGTACGTACTCGCGGTGATCGAACACAGCAGCCGTCGCATCCGGATCCTGGGCGCCACCGCACACCCGACCACATCCTGGGTAACCCAAGCTGCGAAGAACCTGGTTATGGACCTTGAGGACGCCAGCTGCCGGGCACGATTCATCATCAGAGACAGAGACGGGAAGTTCCCCGCCCTGTTCGACGCTGCCCTAAAGGACACGGGGATCGAGGTCGTCTTCACCGGCATCCAGATGCCGAGAATGAACTCGATCATGGAAAGGTGGGTGCAGACCTGCAGACACGAGCTCCTGGACCGAACCTTGATCTGGAACCAACGCCACCTGCTCCACGCCCTGCGAGAGTTCGAGGAGTTCTACACCTCCCATCGACTGCACCAGGGCATCGCGAACGCCCGACCGCTATACCCACTGCCCACACCAATCAACGATCCAGACAAGCTAAGCCACCTCGACAAACGACGCCACGACGCCTTGGCGGCATCCTCCACGAATACAGACATGCCGCGTGACCTGCACGGATGAGGTATTCGGCAAGCGCAGGACAGGACGGGCCCGGCGCGCGGCGTCGCTAACCAAGGAGCAAGACGATGTCACCACGCAGACCGAAGGCCACCTCGCAGGCAGCGGGAATTATCGAGCACCCCACGGGGCCACGCAGCGAGCGCATCCACGAGGCGGTGCTCACCGCGACACAGGAACTGCTGTTGGAAGGGGGGTTGGCGGCCGCGACCGTGGACGCGATCGCTGCTCGCTCCGGGGTCAGTAAGGCCACCATCTACAAGCACTGGCCGTCGCGGACCGCCGTTGCCGGAAAGGCGTTCGGGCGCATGATGGCCGATGAGCTGACTCTGCCGGATACCGGATCTGCCATCGGTGACCTCACTGAACAGGTAGTGCGGGTGAGTGCCTTTTACGCCAGCGAACGCGGTCAGATCTTCGCCCAACTGCTCGCAGCCTGCGTGGATGACTCGGCCGGTGCCGCCTATTTCCGGGAGTACTTTCTGGACGGCCGCCGCAAAGCAATCGCTGACCTGTGGCGGCGTGCCCTTGACCGCGGCGAGGTTGCCCCTGCCATTGCAGTGGACGACGTCATCGACATCCTGTTCGGCCCGCTGATCTTTCGTCGTCTCAGCGGTCACCGAGCTCTGACCGAAGAACATGCCCGGACACTCGTCGAGACCGCCCTCAATGGCCTGCTCGCCTCATCCAAATCGCCACCCCCATGCATTCGCCACTGAACCGCTCAGACTCTCAACAGGGTGCGCCGCAGTCGCTGAGGCGCACCCCGCTGGACACGCGGTCGTCGGTATGCTGCACCACCTTGCGCCCGCCCCGGCGTACGCGCGCCTTCTGAGTGTCATCCGACTACGGCAAGGTCGTCACCATGGTCGACAAAGGCACCCGGGACATGGCACACATGCCTGGTCAGCGCCAGCTACGAGGTGGGGGCGCGAAGTCACTCGCGCCCAGTTCGAGGTCAACGCCTTCGGCCTCATCGCCGTCCCCCAGGCGGCCCTACCCGCCATGCGCCTGCAGCGAGCGAGCACCGCCCTCATCACCTCGATGGACGGCCTACGGGCATCGCCGGACTGCGCTGCACGGTGCGGTGGTGCGGGTGGGACGCATGAGGTCTGTTGCCTCAGCTGCTCGGCTCACAGCACTGACTCCAGGGTGATCGGTAGGTCCTGGACACGGCGGCCTGTCGCGTGGTGGACAGCATTGGCGATCGCGGGCGCGACGCCGACGATGGTCACTTCGCCCAGCCCCTTCACTCCGATAGGGTCCGCCGTCTTGTCCTCGCCATTGAGGTACAACGCGTCTACCTCGGGCACGTCCGCGTTAACGGGGACCAAGTAGTCGGCCATGCTGGCATTCACGAGTCGGCCGTCCCTGTGGTCGGTGACCGTGTGTTCCAGCAGCGCCATGCCGATGCCCCCGACCATGCCTCCGATAGCTTGGCTGTGGGCAAGCTTCGGGCTGATGATGCGTCCTGCGTCAAATGCGGAAAAGAGCCGTCGCGCCCGGACGAGACCAAGGCTTTCGTCAACGGCGACTTCCGCGAATACCGCGCCATAAGCGTAGCTGGAGTAGCGGTCGACTTCTTCTCCGGGCGTATAGGTGCCGGTTGCCTCCAGGTGGGTTCTCCCCTGCCGACGCAGCAGTCGCTCATACGTCTCGCCTCGGTGGGGGGCACCCGGTAGGAACAGGCGACCGCCTCGCACGCGGACCTGTTTCGGGTCGGCACCGTGCAGTGACGACTGAGGGTCGGCGACAGCCAGGGCTATAGCGGCTTCCCGTAGTTTGTCGCAGGCGTCCTGTACCGCGGATCCCACGCTGGCCATGGTCTGCGAACCGCCGTGAGAGGGAGCGAGGGGAAGGCGTGAATCGCCCAACCGGAATCGGACTTTGCTCATCGCGACACCGAGTCCGTCCGATGCCACCTGGGACATGGATGTATAGGTTCCCGGGCCCATGTCGCTGGTTGCGCTCGACACCGTGGCCGAGCCGTCGGCGTCGATCCGGGCCAGAGCCCGCGCGGCACCCCGCAGTGTATGGTAGCACGCTGTGGCGACTCCTGTGCCGATCAGCCAATGTCCGTCGCGGGTGGAGCGCACGCGTGGATTCCGCTGTTCCCAGCCGAACTTCTGAGCCCCGACGCGGAAGCACTCCCTCAGTCGGCGGGTGGAGAACGGCCGCCCCGTGGACTCGTCGCGCGCGGGCTCATTGCGCAGCCGCAGCTCGATGGGGTCCATACGCAACTCGTACGCCAACTCGTCAAGCGCGGACTCGATGGCGAAGGCAGCTGGTGTGCGACCCGGCCCCCGAGCGAAGGTGGGCGTGTGGACATCCAACGGGATCAGCCGGTACGAGGCGCGGACGCTGGGCACCGAGTACAGCACGCGGGCCAGTTCGAGGACAGCGTCCTGATGTTGCTCATAGCGGGATGTCTCGGCGCGTGCCTCATGGGCGAGACCCGTAAGGCGCCCGTTGCGGTCACTGGCGAGGACTATTCTCTGGTCAACGGCAGCTCGGTACCCCGTACCCGAAAACATTTGCTTGCGGGTCAGTACCAGTTTGACCGGACGCCCTACCTGCCGGGCGGCCATGGCCGCGAGCGTCACGTGCGGCCAGGCACGAAGAGCGCTACCGAACGCGCCGCCGACGTAGGGAGATATGACGCGCACGGATGACTTCGGCAGACCGAACACTGCCGCTATCTGTGGCGCTGTCGACTGCACCCATTGGGCCTTGTCCCACAGGGTGAGTGTGTCGCCGTCCCAGCGGGCCACAGTGGCATGCGGCTCCATCGGATTGTGGCTCTCCCGGACCATGCGGTATTTCCGGTCGATCACCGTGTGAGCGGTGCGCAGGGCCGCATCCACGTCGCCCCGGCTGTAGTTCCCCTGCTCACCGGCCGGTACGAGGGCGCGCTGCCTGGAAGTCGCCAACTCGGTCGACGGCTGTTCCGCTGCGTAGGTGACCTCGACCAGCCCAGCGGCGTGCCGCGCCGTCTCCAGCGTCTCGGCGATCACCACGGCGATCGGCTGACCGAAGAATCGCACCCTGTTGTCCTGCAGGACATGCAACCGTTCCCCGACAGGAGGGTCGATGGAGGTGCGGAAGTCGCGGTACGGGAGCTTGGGGGCGTTGAGATGGCTGAGGACCTCCAGCACACCCTGTTGCGCGCGAGCGGCCCGTGTATCGATGCCGGTCACCCTGCCGAGGCCAATGGTGCTGCTGACCATGACGGCATGAACCAGGCGCGGTGGTTCGAACTCGGCAGCGTAGGTGGCGGCACCCGTGACCTTGGCGTGGCCATCGACCCTCGATACGGGCGCGCCGACTGCTGACGGTGTCATTTCCTGCCTCCTATGGTGCCGAGTTGGCGGGCTACGGTTCGCTGGAGTAGTTCGGCCTTGAACGCGTTATGCCGAAGCAACCTGGCGCCGTCGGCCGCCTTGGCCGCTGCGTCGGCCCAGAGTTGTCGCGAAGGGCGGGCGCCCAGCAGTCGGTGCTCGACCGCGGGCAGCCGCCATGGAACGGTCGCCACTCCCCCGACAGCGACACGGGCGGAGCGGATGACGTCTTTTTCGATGTGCAGTGCTACGGCGGCGGAGGCCAGAGCGAACTCGTACGACTGGCGGTCCCGTACCTTCAGGTAGCCCGATGTCCTGGTGTGCGCGGCGGCAGGAACGTCCACTGCGGTGATGAGTTCTCCAGGGCGGATGTCGTGCTCTCGTTCTGGTGTGGTTCCGGGGCGGAGCAGGAAGTCCGCCACGGGTACGGAGCGCGCGCCGGCGCGGCTGCGTAGGTGGATGACCGCGTCGAGCGCCAGAAGCGCGACGGCGAGGTCAGAGGGATGAGTGGCCACACAGGCTTCCGATGTGCCCAGGATGGCGTGGGTGCGGTTGTGACCGCGCAGCGCGGCGCAGCCCGTGCCCGGTTCCCGTTTGTTGCAGGAAGCCGATACGTCCCGGAAGTAGGCGCAACGGGTCCGCTGCATCAGGTTGCCCCCGATGGACGCCGCATTGCGAAGCTGTGCGGATGCACTCAGCTCAAGGGCCTGTGCGATCGCTGGGTAGCGGGTGCGGACGGCAGGGTGCGCCGCGACATCGCTCATGCGAGCCAGCGCACCGATACGCAGACCGCTCGACGTCGCGGAGACCTCGTGCAGAGGCAGGTCGTTGATGTCCACGATGCTGCTGGGGCGCTCGACCGTCTCGCGCATGAGGTCAACCAGCGTGGTGCCGCCCGCCAAGTATCGGCCGCCCCGCGCTCCTGCGGCGAGGGCAGCGTCGATCGTTCGCGCCCTGGTGAAGGAGAAAGGATGCATGAACGACGACCTACCTTCCGTCCGCCGCGTCCCGCACGGCGGAAACGATGTTGACGTAACAACCGCACCGGCAGATGTTCCCGCTCATCCATTCGCGAATTTCCTCGCGTGACCCGGCGTGACCTTCGCTGATGCAGCCGACGCCGGACATGATCTGTCCGGGTGTGCAGTACCCGCACTGGAACGCGTCGCGTTCCACGAACGCCTTCTGGAGCGGGTGCAGTCGGTCCCCGTCGGCCAGGCCCTCGATGGTTGTGACGGCGCTGCTGTCGCACCGCACGGCGAGCGTCAGGCACGCGTTGACCCGCTTGTCGTTGACCAAAACCGTGCAGGCGCCACAGGCACCCTGATCGCAGCCCTTCTTGGTACCGGTCAGCCCCAGTCTCTCGCGGAGCAGGTCCAGCAGGGAGGTGCGATTGTCGACGGTCAGCGCATGACGTTCGCCGTTGATCGTCAGGGACACATCACTCGATGGTGCGGCGGGAGCGGACTCGTCGCCGAAGGACGAGACGGCCAGCATCGCGCCGCCGACCGCCGCACCGCCGGCAGCGGCGGTCGCTGACACAAAAGTGCGGCGCTTCCACACCGTCGTCTTCTGACCCTCCGCCGGGCTGCCACGGCTGTCACCCTGCTCATTGACCTGCTCGTCTGCCGAGCTCTCAGCGGACAAGACGCTTCTCCTTCACATGTGTGAACTGAACTGTACGTTCAGTTTAGTACGATCCACAAGCGAGTGTCGGGACCGCGTCACGGTCCTCGTGGGTCCGGCTGCCCCGCCGCCTCAGAGGATCGTCTTCGGTGCTGCACGAACTCGCTGTTTGGCGGGTTTGGCTCCGATGAAAGGGGAAATTCCGCTCGGCAGGAGAGCGGTATTGTTTTCGGTACGACCATTCCCTCGGCCAGGCAGCCGGATTTCCCGGCGGCATACCGTGAGCGTCCGCGAAATCAGGGAGCTGACCACCATCCTCGCGGCTCGGGCCCGGCCGGTGGGTTGCGGCGCAGGCCGAACGGCCGGCCGCCGAGTCGAATGGGAATTTTGGGCAGTCTGGTGCGCACTCCCGACGGAAGGGTCGTGTCCGCGAGACTGCCGTTTGCCATAAGGTGCGGGTCCTCGAAGAGATCCTCCGGACGTGCGATACGCGCGTAGGGAAGTCGTGCGTCATGGCACCGCTTCTCCAGCTCATCGACGGGGAGGGCGCGAAGCATCGCGGCGACTTCCGGGATGAGCCGCGGCCGCGCGTCGACCCGGAGCTCATTGGTGGCGAGCTCCGGGTCGACGGCCAGGTCATCTCGTTCGAAGACCCGGCAGAACCCGGCCCAGTGGGCGTCACTGGTGATGCCGACGAACAGGTGCTCGTCATCCGCCGTCTCGAACAACTCGTAGACTGCCCACGCGCTGACCCGCGCGGGCATGGGCGGGACGGGCCCGTCGCCGAGTGCCGCGTAGGCCATGTGCTGACCCATCAAGAAGGCCGCAGTCTCGAACAGCGAGGCTTGGACGAGGGTGCCCTCGCCCGTCATATCCCGCTCGCGCAGAGCCGCCAGAATGCCGACCGCCCCGAAGACTCCGCCGAGGATGTCCGTGACGGACGTACCCGCCCGCAGCGGCCGACCAGGGGGGCCGGTCATGTAGGCCAGGCCACTCATCATCTGCACGACCTCGTCGAGGGCGGCGCGGGTTTCGTAGGGGCCCGGCAGGAAGCCCTTGAGCGAGCAGTAGACGAGCCGTGGGTTGAGGGCGCGGGCCTCCTCCGGCCCAAGCCCTGCCCTGCGGAGCGCTCCTGGTCCCATGTTCTCGATCAGCACGTCCGCGTCGAGTATCGCCCGGCGGATCTCGGCGAGACCGTCGGCGGTCTTGTAGTCGACCTCGACACTGCGCTTGTTGCGGTTGAAGAAGCCGAAGTAACCGGTGCCGAAACCCTTGAGACGACGGGTGCGCTCACCGCCCGGGGGCTCGATCTTGACGACGTCGGCACCGAGGTCGGCGAGCAGCATCCCGCACGACGGGCCGAGGATGGTGTGGCCGAGCTCCAGCACGCGGACGCCGTCCAGAGGCAGTGTCCGTTCGGTCGGAGACTCGTCCGTCGGGAGGTTCATGACGTGCTGCCTTCCTCGGGGAGCGAACGAGGCCCGGGGCCGGTGTAGCGAAAGCCGACGGCGGGGGGCGTCGGGCCCTTGATACGTCCACCCTGCCGGGTCTGTTCGAAGGCGTGCGCGCAGATTCCCACGCTGCGGGAGAGGATGAAGACACCGCGGCCCAGCTGCCAGGGGAAGCCGAGTTCGAGTAGGACAGCGGCGGCGATGCCGTCGATGTTCATCGGGACGCTGCGGCCGGAACTGCTGAGGGACCGCTCGATTTCCCGGGCCGCGGCCAGGTACTTGCCGGACACCCGGTCGGCGGCGTGCGCCTCATCGACCAGTTCCGCCAGCCTCACTGCCCGAGGGTCCACGTGATGGAAGCGATGCCCGAATCCCGGAATGAAGCGCCCATGCTCCGTGCGCCAGGCATCGAGTTCACGCCGCACCGCGAAGGCGACTTCCTCGCCCTTGTCCTGCCCGTCGATGACGCGAGCCAAGAGCCGCATGCACTGCTCTCCCGCGCCGCCGTGCACGTCGCCGAGGGCGTTGACACCGCTGGCCATCGCGTTGTTGATACCGACGCCGCAGGTAGCCGCCATGCGGGCGGTGGCGATCGACGGGGCCTGGGGTCCGTGGTCGACGGCGGCGACGAGCACTGCGCCGAAGAGGTCGGCATGCCGCGATTCCGGCAGTTCGCCACGGAGCATCAGCCAGATCATCGCGGGAAATGAGACGTGGCCGATGAGTTGTTCGACCGGATAGCCGCGGAGCCGGATCACGCCGGGCTCGATGTCGACGATGTCGGTCTGCCACCAGTCGACCACGGCGTTCAGGTCGGCCGGGCGCATGGCGCGGGTCCTCGGTATCGGAGTGGTCATGCGACTGCCTCCTGAGTGTGCGGCGTGTGCCGCTGGATGAGCTTGTTCAATACGGCCCGCAGCACCCCGCCTTGAGCGAGGTATGCCGACTCCTGTGCGGTGTCCACGCGCACCAGGGCGGCGACCGTGTGCCGCCCGTGCCGCGGGTGGTCGAAGTGAACCTCGACGTAAGTCTGTGGGAGGACGGGTCCGGTCGGTAGGTCGACGGTGATGCGGGTGTCGGCGTCGAGTGGGCCCGGATCTTCGGTGAGTTCGACCGGAACCACGCCCATGAGCACCAGGTTGGCCCGGTGGATCCGCTCGAAGCTGCGAGCCAGTACGGCCCGTACGCCGAGCATGCGAGTGCCCTTGGCGGCCCAGTCGCGAGCGGAGCCGGCGCCGTAGCCGACTCCCGCCACGACGACGGCCGGCACCCCGACCCTGCGGAGCAGGTCGGCGGCCTCGTGGACGGGCAGCGGTTCGCCGACCCCCGTAAGCCGGGTGAGACCGCCGGTCAATGGGGCGACGAGGTCGTTGCGCAGCCGTACGTTGGAGAACGTGCCGCGCACCATGACGTCGGCATTGCCCCGGCGGGCGCCGTAGGAGTTGAAGTCCGCGCGCGCGATGCCACGTTCTGTGAGCAGTCGGGCGGCGGGGCCGTCGGGTTCGATGGAGCCGACTGGGGAGATGTGGTCGGTGGTGACGTTGTCCCCGAGAACGAGCAGGGGGACCGCGGCGGTGATCGGGCCGTCGGTGGGTGCAGCGGGTTCCACGAACGGCGAGGGTGAGATGTAGGTGCTGTTCCGGTCCCACGGGAAGTGGGTTCCGGCCGGGGAAGAGAGGACGTCCCAGCGTCGGCCGCCCGCGTGGATATCGACGTCGGCGTACGCGTCCCGTCCTGCGGACCGGGCGATGATCGCTTCGGTTTCGGCGGGGTCGGGCCAGAGGTCCGCGAGGTACACCGGTGTGCCGTCGGCACCGGTGCCCAGTGGGTCCCGGTCCAGGTCGGCGCGCATGGTACCGGCCAGCGCATAGGCGATCACAAGGGGAGGTGACGCCAGGTAGTTCGATCGTACGACCGGGTGGATGCGGCCTTCGAAGTTCCGGTTGCCGGACAGTACGGCCGCGACGTCCAGGTCGCGGTCACGTATCTCGGCCTCGACTGCCTGGTCGAGGGCGCCGGAGTTGCCGACGCAGGTCGCGCAGCCGTAGCCCACGACCGCGAAGCCCAGTGTCTCGAGCGCCTCTGTCAGCCCCGCGTCGGCGAGGTAACGGGTGACAGATCGCGAACCTGGTGCGAGGGACGTCTTGACCCGCGGGTCGACGGTCAGGCCATTGGACACGGCATTGCGCGCCAGCAGTCCCGCCGTGACCATCGCCTGCGGGTTGGAGGTGGTGGTGCAGCTGGTAATCGCCGCGATCACGATGTCGCCGTGGTCAAGCGTCGCCGGGATGTCGCGGTGGGCACCGTGTGGGTCGCCGGTCCGTGGCGCGGGCGTGCTCGCGGCGACTTGCGGCAGCTCCAGTCGTTGCTGGGGCCGCTTGGGACCGGCGACGCTCCGCCCGACCGTGCCCAGGTCGATCTCGACGATCTCGGCGTAGTCACGGACGGAGGCCGGGTCGTCCCACAGTCCGACGGCGCGGGCGTAGTCCTCGACGAGCCGGGTCCGTGCCGGGTCGCGTCCGGTGACGCCGAGGTGTTCGATCACCTTGTGGTCGACAGGGAACATTCCGCATGTCGCGCCGTACTCCGGCGCCATGTTCGCGAGTGTCGCCCGGTCCGCGACCGTCAGGTTCGCCAGCGCCGGGCCGAAGAACTCCACGAACCGTCCCACGACGCCGACCTCGCGCAGCCGCTGAGTGAGGGTAAGGACCAGGTCCATGGCCAGCACTCCGGCAGGTAGGGTGCCGGTCAGCCGTACTCCGACGACGTCGGGTACGAGCATCGAGACGGGCTCACCCAGCATCGCGGCCTCGGCCTCGATCCCGCCAACTCCCCAGGCGAGCACGCCGAGGCCGTTGATCATCGGTGTGTGGCTGTCCGTGCCGATCTGGGTCTCGGGGTGCACCAGTCCGCTCGGGCCTTCGCACACAACGTTCGCGAGATGTTCCAAGTTGATCTGGTGGATGATCCCGTTGCCCGGCGGGACGACACGTACCCCGTCAAACTCCGCCTGGGCCCATTTCAGGAACTCGTAACGTTCCTTGTTCCGGCGATACTCGTTGTCCAGGTTGCGATCGAGAGCGTCGGGCGTGCGGGCGACATCGACCACGAGTGAGTGGTCCACGACGAGGTCGACGGGACGTACCGGGCGGACCGCGGCTCCATCGCCGCCCGCCTGGGCGACGTGGTCCCGCAGCGTGGCGAGGTCGGTCAGGGCGACCAGTCCCGAGTAGTCCTGCATCACCACACGGCTGGGGTGGTAGGCGATCTCCACCGGCTCGCCGGTGTGGCAGCTGCGCCGCGCGACCTGCTCGATGTGCGCAGCGGTGACCAGCTCGCCGTCCTCGTGCCGGAGCAGGTTTTCCAGCAGGATCAGCAGGCTGACGGGGAGGCGGGTGGCTTCCGGAAAGCGTGTAGCCAGGGCAGGCAGGTCCAGATAGGCGCGGAGCCTGCCGCCGAGGTGGGCCGCACGGCGGATGCCGAAGGAGTCGAGTGGCGTGGTCACTTCAAGAACACCGTGCCTTCCATGATCACGCGAGCGGTGCGGCCGATGACGGCGGACCGCAGCAGTGGCGCACCGGAGGGGTCGTTCTCCTGCTCCACGGTGACGTCAAGGGTGCCGCCGGGGTGACCGATCCGGACGGAGTACGGTGCGCCGTCGGCCGGGTGCCCCCGATAGGACTCGTGGGCGATGGTGCCGGGGATGCCGGAGGCGACGGCGGTGCCGATCGAGCCGGTCGCCGGGTGCGCCTTGGAGAACGCCCGGCGCGCCATGGAACGGGACACGAGGTCGTGTGCGGCCGCGTGGACCCGGACTCCGTTGAGGGCGTCGTAATCGGTGGGCGGTGCGATGACGAATGCCAACGGGTTGACCCGGGAGCGCAGCTCCTCCTCCACACCGGGGCCGGACAGGAACCCGATCTCCCGTGACACCCGTTCCCGTACCGCCTCAAGACGATCGATCAGTGCGGTGTCCGCCTGGAGTACGTCCACTCCGGAGCGCGGGTCCACCCCTACGTCGGCGGCGCGAACGAACACGCACAGGTTCGCGGCGTCGACGACGCTCATGTCGAGGCGTCCGATGCCCGGCACGTCAATCGTGTCCACCGCGTTGCCCGTGGGCAGCACCCCGTGTTTCATGATGCCGCCGCCGAAATCGCCGAAGTCCAGGTCGATCCGCGCGCCGGTGCCCGGTACGCCGCCGATGGCGAAGTCACCCTGCCATGCGGGCTGGCCGTCCTCGGTCACCGGAACGGTCGTGAGCAGGCGCCGGCCGGTGTTGACCTGGTGGATGGCCACGGTCACGGTCCCGCCAGTCGGCTTGACGTAACCGCGATGTACGGCGTAGGCAGCCGCACCGGCGGATATGTTGCCGCAGTTGCTCGTCCAGTCCACGGTCGCGAGCGCCGTGCCCACCTGCCCGAACAGGTAGTCGATGTCGCAGTCGGGCCGGGTCGGCGGCCCCACGACGGCGAGCTTGCTGGTGAGCTTGTCCGCTCCGCCCAGACCGTCGATCTGACGGACGTCAGGGCTTCCGAAGACCTCCAGGACGACATCGTCACGCTCCCGGCCGGGAGCGGGCAACAGATGGCGTTCAATGATGATCCCCTTGCTGGTGCCGCCACGGACGATGGCGCACTCGATGCCGGTCATGCATGCCTTCCTTGGGCGGAGTCCGGGGTGGTGCCCAGAAAATCGATCAGGACGGGGTAATAGGCGTCGCCGCGTCCGCCCTCGGTGGCGCGGGCGAGCGCAGCGCCGGTCGCCGCCAGCAGTGCGTCGTCGGTGCCGGTTGCCGCGGCGAGTTCGTGAGCGAGCGCGAGGTCCTTGCGCGCGTAGTCCGCGGGAAGGCACCTGTTGGGAAGTGCTCATCGACGAGATGCAGGCCTTGGACGCGCACCGCCCGGCTGTCTGCCGAGCCGTGGCCGAGCGCCGTGAGCAGGGTCCGAGGATCGACACCCAGCTTCCGGCAGACACGCACCGCGAGAGCGAGAGCGTGCACCGTCTCGAACAGGACCATGTTGTTCATGGTCTTCACGATCTGGCCGCTGCCGACTGGCCCGCAGTGCAGGATGTCGGTGCCCATGGTGGCGAGCAGCGGCTCGATGCGGGTGAACACTTCCGGCGCGGCCCCGACCATGAAGCTCAGCGAGCCGGCCCGTGCCGCCTGCCGCATCCGTGCCATGGGAGCGTCCGCGAACTCGATGCCGCATTCGGCGAGTTCGTCGGCCAGACTCTGTGTGAGGGCGACTGAAGTCGTGCCGCAGTCGATGACGAGTCGGACTTCCGATGCGGGCTCGCTCAGGGCCCGGCACGTCTCCCATGTCGCCTCACCGTCGGCCAGGCACAGGAACACGACCTGCGCCTGGGTCCGCAGCCCGGCCAGTGAGCCTGCCGCACGGGCGCCGACGGCGACTGCCCTGCTGACGGCGTCATCGCGCAGGTCATGGACGAGCACCGGGCCTTTGGCGCGTGCCGTCAGATGCGCGCACATCGGTTCTCCCATGACGCCGAGGCCGATGAAGCCGATCGGCGCGCTGAGGAGGGCGCTCACTGCATACCCCAGTAGATGCTCTTCGCGGCCTGGTAGGTGCGGATGCCGTACAGCCCCTTCTCCCTGCCGACACCGCTGGCCTTGAAGCCGCCGAACGGCATCGCGACGCTGATCTGCTTGTAGGTGTTGATCCACACGGTGCCGGCGTCGACGGCCCGGCCCACCCGGTAGGCAAGCTGGTAGTCCCGGGTCCAGATCCCGCACGCCAGACCGAAGTCCGTGTCGTTGGCCTGAGCGATGAGATCGGCCTCATCGTCGAAGGGGAAGACACACAGCACCGGACCGAAAACCTCCTCACGGACGATGCGAGCGTTCCGTGGCAGGTCCGCGAGGACGGTCGGCAGGTAGTAGGCTCCGTCGGCCAGTTCCGGGTCATGGGGGCGGGTGCCCCCGGACAGTACCTTGGCCCCTTGGGCGACCGCCTCGTCTACGAACGCTTCGACTCGGTGCCTGTGCAGGTCCGAGGAGAGCGGCGCGATCTGCGACTCCGGCCTGTCCGGCGGCCCGACCCGGAGCCGGGACGTGTACTCGACCAAACGCCCGACAAACTCGTCGTACTGGCAACGCTCGACGAACAACCTCGAGCCGGCGATGCAGGATTGGCCGGAGGAGGTGAAGATCCCGTTCGCGACCCCGGTCACGGCGCGGTCGAGGTCCGCATCGGCGAACACGACGTGGGGAGACTTGCCGCCGAGTTCAAGGGCGACCGGCACCATGCGTTCTGCCGCCGAGCGACCGATGGCGCGCCCCGTCGCGGTGCCGCCGGTGAACGAGATCATCCGGACGCGCGGGTGCTCGACGAGTGCCGCTCCGGTGTCCCCGCCCGGGCCCGTGAGGACGTTGAGCACGCCGACGGGGAGCCCCGCTTCCAGCGCGAGCCGACCGAGTTCCAGCCCGATGGTCGGCGTGACCTCTGAGGTCTTGAGGACCACGGCGTTTCCCGCCGCGAGGGCGGCCGAGACCTTCTGCGACTCCAACGTCAGAGGGGAGTTCCACGGCGTGATCGCGGCAACCACCCCGTAGGGCTCGTAGACGACCATCGACAGGTAATCGCCGCGGTGGGGGGCAACCTCGGAAACCATGGTGTCGCAGATTCCGGCGAAGTAGCGGAAGGCAGCGGTGGCGCCGGCGGCCTGTGCCCGGCATTCGCCGAGCAGTTTGCCGTTCTCCCGCATCTGGCGCTGCGCGAGTTCTTCACCGTGCGCTTCCAGCAGGTCACCGATGCGGCGCAGCACGGCCGCCCGCTGGTCCGGCCTGAGGGCGTGCCAGGCCGGCTGGGCGGCCGCGGCGGCGGCAACGGCGCGGTCGACGTCCGCCGGACTCGCCGTGGCGATGAGCCGGTTGACACTGCCGTCCGCGGGGTTGACGGATTCGAACGGCTCGCCTGAACCGGCGGCCCACTCGCCGTCGATGAGAAGGGCAGTGGTTTCCATGTCGATGCGCTCCTGTTCGGTAAATGCGCGGTTCGTCGGTTCACGCACAGCTTTGGCGGCCGGTACGGGAGTCCTTGAGGAACGAGACGGCGATGAGGCTGATGACCGCACCGAGCACCGCGTACCCGGCGACCGCGTAGCCGCTGTGATCCCATTTGAAGAGCAGTGCCGTGATGAGCGGCGTCGGACCACCGGCAACGATCGAGGACAGCTGGTACCCGACCGAGGCGCCGCTGTAGCGCACTTCAGGGCTGAAGGACTCGGCGATGAGCACGGCCTCGGACGCGTACGACATCGCGAACGGCACGAGGGCGACAAGGATCGCGAGGAATGCGAGCGGAGCGGAGCCGCTGCCCAGCATGAAGATGTAGAGCGGGGCGAAGGTTCCGGAGAGAGCCACTCCGGTGACGAAGACCCGCTTGCGTCCGATCCGGTCGGACAGGGCACCGAACAGCGGGATGGCGACGCCGCAGACGACCGCGGACAGCATGAGCGCGGTGAGCAGAAAACCGCGGCTGTACCCGGCGATCACAGTCCCGAACGTGAAGACGAAAACCGTGGCGATCTGGTAGAAGGACATCTCCGCCATGCGCAGGAAGGCGATGACAAGGATCTCCTTGGGGTTGCGCCGTACGGCCTCCCACACCGGCCGGCGGGCCAGGCGCTGATCCTCGGCTGCCTTACGGAAGACCGGGGTCTCCTCCACGGTGCGGCGGAAGTAGAACCCGAGCCCCACGAGCACGATGCTGCTGAGGAAGGGGATCCGCCAGCCCCAGTCCATGAAGGCCGGGCCGGTGAGACTGTCCACGGTGACGAAGACCAGGTTCGCGAGCAGCAGGCCGATCGGCACCCCGACCTGCGGCCAGCTCGCCGCAAGACCACGGTTGCCCTTCTTCGCCCACTCCATGGAGACGAGCACCGAGCCCGCCCACTCACCGCCGACGCCGACTCCCTGAAGGAACCGCAGGACGGTGAGGGTCACCGCGCCCCAGGCACCGACTGAGTCGTATCCCGGTACGAAGGCGACGGCGAACGTGCCGATGCCCATGAACAACAGCGATGCGATCAGGGTCTTCTTGCGGCCCGCACGGTCCCCGAAGTGGCCGAACAGCAGCGCACCGATCGGCCGGGCGAAGAACCCCACGGCGAACACGGCGTAGGCGTTGATCGTGGCGACGAACGGGTCACTCGCGTGGAAGTACAACGCGGGGAAGATCAGCCCGCTGGCAACGCTGTAGAGGATGAAGTCGTACCACTCGATCGACGTCCCGACGACGCTGGCCACGACGGCGCGTCGACGCTTGGTGCGATCAAGGTCGGTTTCCTGGGAGTCGGCCGTCGAGGCCGCGGTTCCGGTCAGGGACGTTGTTTCACTCATGGTCTCTGCCTCACGTCATCGTGGAGCTGACATCGATCATGGATTTGGGCGACCCGCGCCATCGTGAGGTCACATAGAGCTGGGAAGATCCGGGCGACCCGCGCCATCGCGGAGCCGACATCAGTCTGAGATTTCAGACGGCCTGCCCGCCGGCTTGAAACTACCCACACTCAAGCAGCTGGGTCACTCGATTTCTCAGCTATAGTTAACTGAGAAAAAGTAATGCGAGGAGTCGATCGATGGGGTGGCAACTGCCGTCGCTCAACCCGCTGAAGGCTTTCGAAGCCGCCGGACGGCACGGCAGCCTGACCCGTGCGGCCAAGGAGCTGCACGTGACACAGGGAGCCGTCAGCCGCCAGGTACGCCTGCTGGAAACCGAACTCGGAGTGCGACTGTTCGAGCGCCGCCACCGGCTGATCGTGCTCACGCCCGAAGGCGAGCAGTACCTGGCCGACATTTCCGCCGCCTTCGCCACGATCGACCGGTCCACGGCGCGGCTGCAGAGCCACCGCCGTCGCGCCGTGCTGAAGATCCAGGCTTACACGACATTCGCCATGCGATGGCTGATTCCCCGCCTGCCCGAGTTCAACGAGGCACATCCGGAGATCGAAGTCCAACTCTCGGCGTCGACGCGCGATGTGAACTTCGACCGGGACGACCTGGACGCCGCGATCCGCTCCGGGAACGGCCAGTGGCCCGGGCTCCATGCGCTCCACCTGTGCCAGTGCGCCCTCATCCCGGTGATGTCCCCTTCGCTGGCCGCAGGGCCACCCAAGCTGCATACGGCGGCAGACCTGGCGCGTACCACGCTTCTGCACTCCCTCGCACGGCCACGCGACTGGGCGACCTGGCTGGCCGGGACCGACCACGGTGATGTCGACCCGGAACGGGGCCTGCGCTTCGAAAGTTCGAGCCTCGCCTACGAGGCAGCCAGGCAGGGCCTCGGGGTCGCCATCGGACAACCTGAGCTGATCCGCGCAGACCTGCGCTCCGGACGCCTGGTCGCGCCCATCGACCGAGAGGTCGAACTGCCGGAGGGCTACTACTTCGTCTGGCCGGGTGAGCGACCGGAGAGCCCGAAGATCCAGGTCTTCCGCGACTGGCTGGAGCGGACCGCGCATTCGGCGGCGTCCGAGGGCTGAACTGTGCTGTCCCCGTGCGCCGGCCGAGGAGCGACGGGCCCCACGCCGCGGGCACTCCGCCAGTCGACGGGAAAGTAGGATGAAACCGGTGGAGTGTTCCGCGAAGGAATGGCTCTTCCGTCCTGACGCGGCCGTCGACATCGTCGTCGAAGGAGGCCGGGATGGTCACGACACCAGCGCACGGCAGTGCGCCATCCCTCGACACCGTAGTGGGCCTGCTCGACGCGCTCGCCTCGGACGCCCGCGGCCATGAAGTAGAGGGCCTGGCGGACGCTCTGGTCAGCAAGGTCTCTCCGGAGGGCGCGGAGCGGGTGCGGGCTTCCACACGTCGGCTCCGTGAAGTACTGGACCGACGGCTGCGCCGTGAGCGGGAACTCATCGCGCTGTACGGCACCGCCTGCGACCTGGCACAGATCCGCGATGTGGGTACGGCGCTGGACTCCATCGTGCGGCGTGCGCACGATGTGGTGCCGTCCGCCGATGCGGTCTACCTGTGCCTGCGCAGTGAGTCGTCGGACGGGTTCTACGTCAAGGCCAGCGTGGGTCTGACGTCTCCCGCCTTCATGCATGTGGAAGTCCCGTCCGGATGCGGCATGTCCAGCGTGATCGAACGTACCCGGGCTCCCCTGCAGATCCAGCGCTACAACCGCAGCACCGGCTTCCGGCACGATTCCGAACTCGACCGGGCCCTGGCCGACGACGGTCTGGTCTCCGTGCTGGGCACGCCTTTCATGCTGCGTGGAGAGGTGATGGGCATACTCTTCGCCGCGAACCGGATCGAGCGGGTCTTCAGCAAGGAGGAGATCTCCTTGCTGACCGCGTTCGCGGATCACGCCGCGGTCGCCCTGCACAATGCACGGCTCTTCGCCGGGCTGGAAGAAGAACACCGTGCCGTGGCGAGCCACGTCACGGCCATGAAGCGTTCGGCCCAGCTGCACGACTCACTGACAGACCTCGTGATCAGCGGCGCCGATGTCACCGACGTCGCGGACGCTCTTGCGGACGTTTTCGCGGAGGACCTGCTGCTGGTCGGCAAGAACAACGAGGTCACTTCCGTACGCGGCAGGCCCGTCACCGCTGGCGAAGAATGCGAACACGCGCATGCCCAGTACGGCAGGGCCGTACCGTCCGAGATCTCCGAGGACATCATGGCCAGCCAGCGCAGTGGCCATTGCGTGGTGAACAAGGCCACCCGTTGTGCCCGGTACGTGGCGGCCATCCCTTCCGGCCATACCTATCTGGGAGCCCTGGTGCTGCACACCACGCACGGTCTCACCGACCTCGATGTACGCACACTGGAACGGGCTGCCCAGATCGTGGCCCTCCTGACGCTGCGGGAGCAGGCCATCGGCGACGCCGAGGAAAGGGTACGGGGCGAGCTGCTGGAGGAGTTGCTGAGCAGCGCGAAACCGCTCCGGGAAAGCACCAAACTGTTCGCCCACTCCCGGCACTTCGACGTGGCCCGCCCGCACGTGGTGGTGGCGGTGGCACTTCCCGACAGCCCCCGCATCGAGGCCCGGCAGGCCGTTCGGGAGACGGCCCTGGCCGAGGGGGGCCTGGGAGGCGAGTACAACCGGTCTCTCGTGGCCGTGCTGCCGGGCGACGATCCAGGCGCCATGGCCGTCCGGGTCAGGCGACGGCTCTGCGCGGCAACGGACGGGCCGGTGCTCGTCTGCGCCGCGGATGCCGCCGACCCCCGCACCGGCGAGCTGGCCGCCCAAGCCTCGGTCACGGTCCGCTGCCTGCAACTTCTGCAAGCACTGGGCCAGCGGGGCGCGGCGGCAACGACGCGGGACTTCGCCCTGTACAGCCTGCTGCTGGATCCCCAGCGGGACACCCAGCTGAAGACCTTCCTCGGGAGCACTCTGGGAAAGCTCCAGGTGTATGACCAGGAGCACGGATCCGATCTGATCAGGACCCTCACCGTGTTCTTCGCCACCGGCTCCAGCGCGGCACAGACCGCCCGCGAGCTCTATGTCCACCCGAACACGGTGATCAAGCGCCTCGACCGGGTGGGATCCTTGCTCGGCTCGGACTGGCAGGCCGAGCCCCGAGCCCTCCAGCTGCGCATTGCTCTGCACCTCCACGACCTGTTCGGCAAGATCTGTGAGCTGGAGGATCGCTAGGGGACTTGGGCCGATTCGCCCGAGCCCGGTGGCCGGGGACGCGGCGCAGGCCGCCGACGAGCTCACCAGGCCCCTGAGCCGGTGGGCGTTCCCACACCGAAAGTGCCGGAGGTGGGGTGATTCCTCCATAGGGGGCTCACGAGCGGCGGTGTTCCCTGGACACGTAACGCAGAAGGGCCAAGCACCCAGGGAGCCGAAATGGCCACCACAGCGCCGACCGAGACACGCGAGTCAGCCAGCATCTGGACACTCCCCCATCAGGACGTCTCCGTCCCCACCGCCCGGCGTCTCGCCCGTGCTCATCTATGCCGGAGGCAGCTGGCCCCCGACGCCATCGACACCGCGCTGCTGCTGTTGACGGAACTTCTCACCAACGCGGTCCGGCACGGGCACGGCCCGTACGTCACCTTCGCCGTCAGTCTCCTTTCAGGACAGCTGATACTCAGCGTGACCGATACCGGAAACGGCGGGCCCCGCACGCGCCACCGATGCGACGCCCTCTCCGAGAGCGGCCGCGGGCTCGACATCGTCACAGCCCTCGCCGCCGCCTGGAGTGTCCAGAGGACAGCAGCGGGCCACACCATCTGGGCGATCATCCGTCTCTGATCCAGTGGGACGCGCGTCCACGCGACTCCAGGACACGTCCTCACTTGCGCGCCAATTACATTACGTGCTAGACACGTAATGTAATTGGCTCGGGCAAGCGACACCGTGCGCCCGTCCACACCAAACGCAGACATCACGACGAACCGCTAACGGTTCATCCGGAGGCATCAATGAAGGCATGGTTCATCACGGGAGCGTCCCGTGGTTTCGGGCTGGAGATCGCACGTCAGGCCCTCGAGCGGGGAGACTCCGTCGTGGCGACCGCTCGCGATCCCCGGACAGTGGAAAAGGCGCTTCCCGAGGGCGGTGACCGGCTGCTGGCGCTTCCTCTCGATGTGACCGACGAGCAGCAGGTGCGGCAGGCCGCCGATGCGGCCGTTGACCGGTTCGGCCGGATCGACGTCCTGGTCAACAACGCGGGCCGGGGCCTCCTCGGAGCCGTCGAGGAAGCCTCCGACGACGAGGCCCGGGCCGTCTTCGGCACCAACGTCTTCGGTCTGCTGTCCGTCACCCGGGCGGTCCTGCCGGTCATGCGTCACCAGCGTTCCGGCCGGGTCCTGAACATCAGTTCCGTGGGCGGCTTCACCGTAGGCGCGGGCTGGGGAGTCTACGGCGCCACCAAGTTCGCGGTGGAGGGCCTGAGCGAGGCCATGCGGGCGGAGCTCGCACCGCTCGGCATCGCGGTCACCGTCGTGGAGCCCGGCGTCTTCCGCACCGACTTCCTGGACAGCAGCTCATTGCACCGCACCAACCGGACGATCGACGACTACACCGCCACGGCGGGCGGCACCAGGGTCTGGGCGGAGCAGAACAACCACGCCCAGCCCGGTGACCCGGTGAAGGCGGCCACCGCGATGATCACAGTGGCGGACAGTCCCGAGCCGCCCACGCGCATTCAGCTCGGTGCGGACTGTGTCGCACGAGTCGAGGCCAAGTTGGAACACGTGGCGAGTGAGCTCGCGCAGTGGCGTGACCTCGCACTGTCCACCGTGCACGCCTGACCGTACGAGGACGGCTCAGCCACCACAGGAGCACGGCAGCCCCCTGTGCCGACGAACCTTAGGAGGACACTGTGCGGAACACCGCGCATCAGCGTCCGCACGTGGCCCTGATCCATGGCCTCGGCCTCGACACCACCATGTGGAACCGCGTCACGCAACTCCTGCCCAGCCGCTTCGATGTGGATTCCCATCCGCTGCTCGGCCATGCTCCGGGCACCCGCGTGTCCCAGGGGCTCACTCTGCGCGACATGGCGGATTTCACCGCCTCCCACCTGCGACCTCGCACTCATCTCGTGGGCTTTTCCCTGGGTGGCCTCGTAGCCGCACACGTCGCGCGGCGTCACCCCACCCTGGTGCGTTCCCTGACCCTCGTCAGCACCGCCGGCCGCCGCACAGAGGAGGAGAGAGCCACGGTCCGAGAGCGCTTCGCCCTCATGGAAAGCGACTTCGAGGCGGGGATCGACGACATGCTCGACCGCTGGTTCCGGCCTCACTGGCTCGAGCGGGACCAGGATCTCGTACATGACCTCGCGGCGGCCATCCGCCGGCACGACCGGGAGGCGCTCCTCGCGTGCTTTCGGCTCTTCACCGAGGCCGACATCGAGGTGTGGTCTGGTCTTCCGGACATCGCCGCGCCGACCCGGGTGATCACCGGCAGCGAGGACCCGGGATCGACTCCGGCCATGGCCACCGAACTGGCCGTCGCCATCCCCTCCGCGTCCTCCTACGTCGTCACCGACTCCGCCCACTTGCTCCCCCTGGAGCAGCCGGGAGCTCTCGCGACCCTGCTCATCGACCACGTGGACGACGTCGAGTCGGCCACCCCGGACCGCCCTCGAAGGAGGCTCCCGTGTCCCTGACATCCGGGTCGGTGGACGACCGCGTGAAGCTCGTCGTGAAGGGTGACGTCGCCGAAATCCGCCTCAACCGTCCCGACCGTCTCAACGCCGTCGACGACCGGATGATCGAAGCCTTCGCCGCTCATCTGGAGACGTTGCGGACCTCGGAGCATGTACGAGTCGTGGTGCTGACAGGAGCCGGACGGGCATTCTGCGCGGGGGGAGACTTGAAGCGGCCTCCGCGGACCGGGCCGCTCGAGGAACAGGCCACCGTGCTGAGACGGCAGGCCGCCACGGTCGAACGTCTCGCGGCTCTTCCACAGATCACGATCGCCATGCTCAACGGGGCGTGCGCCGGACTGGCTGTCGGTTGGGCGGCAGCGTGCTCGTTGCGCATCGTGAGCGATGCCGCGGTGATCAATACCGCTTACCTCACGGCCGGGCTCGCGGGCGATTTCGGGGTCGCGTGGTGGCTCAGCCGGCTCCTCGGGCCCGGTGTCGCCGCGGACTGGATGCTGCGGCCGCGGAAGATCGGGGCACGTGAGGCGGCAGACCGAGGTTTCGCCACGATCCATTGCCCAGCGGGCGAGCTGAAGGCAACCGTGGACACAGTGGTCCGCGAGCTCTGCGCGATCCGCCCCGCGGCACTGACCGGTGCGCTGACCAACCTGCGCCGGGCGGAAGACATCCAGCTGTCCGCATACCTGGACGAGGAGAGCGCCCGGCATGTCGCCGTGCGCCACCGTGCGCAGCCGGCCATCACCGGAACACACGCCACCGCCTCGCGACCGGGTTCACCGGAGCCGCCGCACGGATCAGCGGACCGCCGCACACTCGAAGAAAGGACCTCACGGTGACAGCGCCGTACCCTGCCATCCGCCAGTACATAGCGGGCGAATGGCAGGAGGGGCAAGGGGACGGCTACACGACCGTACTCAACCCCTCCTCCGAAACACCCCTGGCCGAGGTTCGCCACGTGAGCGCCGCGCAGCTCGACCGGGCTCTGGACGCCGTGCGGGAGACGGCCCGGCCCTGGCGGCGCACGTCCCCGACGGAACGAAGTGCGATCTTGCACGGGGCTGCTTCCCTGTTGCGCGAGCGGTGCGGGGACATCGCGCGCACCCTGGTCTCGGAACAGGGCAAACCGCTCCGGGAAGCGCATGCCGAAATACTGGTCTCCGCCGACATGCTCGACTGGTACGCGGAGGAAGGGCGCCGGGCCTACGGCCGGGTCGTACCCGGCGAGCACGGAACCCGGCTCAGCGTGATCCCCGAGCCCATTGGTCCCGTGGCGGCTTTCACCCCTTGGAACTTCCCCGCCACCTCATCGGTCCGGAAACTCGGCGGAGCCCTCGCGGCAGGCTGCCCGATCATCCTCAAACCGTCCGAGGAGACACCGGGCACCGTGGTCGAGTTGTTCCGGGCCCTGGCGGACGCCGGGCTGCCTCCCGGCGTGGCCCATATGGTCCTCGGCGATCCGGCCGCCGTTTCCGCACATCTCCTCACCGCCCCCGTCATCCGGAAACTGTCGCTCACCGGCTCCGCGGCGGTCGGCCGCGAGCTGTCACACCTCGCGGTGGAGTCGAACATCGTCACCACGATGGAGTTGGGCGGCAACGCACCAGTGCTGATCTTCCCCGACGTGTCCGTGGAGGCGGTTGCCGAGGCATGCGCGAAGGCGAAGTTCCGCAATGCCGGGCAGGTGTGCAACGTTCCCAGCCGGTTCTTCGTCCATGAATCGGTGTCCGCAGAGTTCGCCACGGCGTTCGCATCGATAGCCTCCGGCCTCCGCGTCGGCGACGGCCTGGCGAGCGGCGTGGAGATGGGGCCACTGGCCAACGCGCGCCGCAGGGAAGCCGTGGAAGCCATGGTGGACGAGGCCGCGGAGCAGGGCGCGCGGATCCTCGCCGGCGGTGGGCGCCTGGAGGGGCCCGGGTTCTTCTTCACTCCGACGGTACTCGGCGACGTCGGCGAGCGGCACCGGGTCTTCACCGACGAGGTGTTCGGCCCGGTCGTCCCCATCACCACCTTCCGGGACGAGGACGAGGCCGTGCAGCGGGCCAATGACACGGACTACGGGTTGGGCTCCTTCGTATTCACCGATTCGCTCGCCACCGCGACCCGGGTCTCCGAAGACCTGGAGGCCGGTGTGGTCGGTGTCAACACCACGGTGCTCTCGCGAGTGGAGACGCCTTTCGGAGGCGTGAAGGCATCCGGGCACGGTCAGGAAAGCGGCTCGGAGGGCCTGGACGCCTACCTCGTGCGCAAGGCCGTCCTGCAGCACCCCCCGCTGACCGCGAACATCACGAAAGGCAGCACATGAACAACCGCGAACACACGGTGCCTGACCAGCCCGTCGCCCTGATCACCGGTGGCGCGAGCGGCGTGGGCAGGGCCGTGGCGCGTGAACTGCACCAGCGGTCCTACCGGGTCTTCCTGCTCGACATCCAGGTGGATGCCGCCGGGGGCGTCGCCCGCGAGCTGTCGGCCGACGGCGCCTCCGCCAACGCGTGGAAGACCGACGTCACCGACGAGTACGCGGTGGCGGCCGCAGTCGAGGAGGCCGTGCGGGTGTGGGGCCGTCTCGACGCGGTGGTCAACTGCGCCGGGGCGGCGACCCGCAGCGCTCCGCTCACCGACACGACGTCCGAACTGTGGCAGCGCACGCTCGCGGTCAACCTCATGGGGCCCGTGCACGCCAGCCGTGCGGCCATCCCCTTCCTGCGGAGCGATGGAGGCGCCATCGTCAACGTCAGCTCGGTGGCGGGTGTCCGCGCCCGTGCGGAGCTGACCGCCTATTGCGCGGCAAAAGCGGCCCTGGTGTCCCTGACCCAGTCCCTCGCCCTGGAACTCGCGCCCGACGGTATCCGGGTCAACTGCGTGGCTCCCGGCGCCCTGGAGACACCGATGTTCGACGCGTTCAGCCGCCCCGGGGAATCCCCCGCCGAGGTCCGGCGGCGGTACGTGAACGGTATTCCCCTCGGACGGCTCGGCACCGCGGAGGACATCGCACACGCCGTCACGTTTCTCACCGACGGCGCCAGGTCCTCCTTCGTCACCGGCCAGGTGTTCGTGATCGACGGAGGACGAGCGCTGTGAAGATCGACACCTCCGACGAATCTGTCGGCGGCGGGGCCCTGCATGGCCTGACCGTGCTGGACCTGTCCAGGGTTCTGGCCGGGCCCTACTGTGCCCAGATGCTCGGCGACCACGGCGCGCGCGTCATCAAGGTCGAGCCGCCGGAAGGCGATATGACCCGTGAGTGGGGAGCCACGGGCGAGGAACGCATCAGCGCCTACTACGCGGGCCTGAACCGCAACAAGGAACACATCAGCATCGACCTGAGAAGCACGGAGGGCCAGGACCTGCTGCTGGAACTCCTCACGGACGCGGACGTCCTCATCGAGAACTTCAAGGCCGGAACGATGGACCGCTGGGGAATGGGACCTGGCGTCCTGCTCGAGCGCTTCCCCCGCCTCGTCTACTGCCGGGTCACCGGCTTCGGCTACCACGGGCCGATGGGCGGACTGCCCGGCTACGACGCGGTGTTGCAGGCGTTCAGCGGCATCATGCACATGAACGGCGAGGCCGATGGTGGCCCTGTCAAGGTGCCGATGCCGGTGGTCGACCTCACCACCGGCATGCTCGCCCTCTCAGGTGTCCTTCTCGCACTGCACGAACGGAGTCGGTCGGGCTGCGGCCAACTGGTGGATCTCGCCCTGCTGGACAGCGCGCTCAGCCTGCTGCATCCACAGGCCGCCAACTACTTCCTGCACGGCGAGGAACCCCGGCGGATCGGCACCGCCCACCCCAACGTCGCACCGTACGAGACATTCGGCGGGCCCGAGAACCAACTGTTCGTCGGTGGCGGGAACGACCGCCAGTTCCACGCTCTGTGTGAGTACCTGGGCGACCCCGGTCTCGCCGACGACCCGCGCTTCCGCACCAACGCCCAGCGGGTGAACCATCGCCTGGAACTGAGCAGTCGCGTCGCGGAGCTGATGACGGACATCGATCTGGACGAAGCCGCCGGCTCCATGCTGGCGCACGGCATTCCGGCCAGCCCTGTGCGGCCACTGCCGGAGGTGATGGAGGATCCGCAGGTCCGCCATCGCCGTATGGTGCAGGACATCGGTGACTACCGCGTCCTCGGCATACCCGTGAAGCTGGCCCGTACCCCCGGTGCGGTGGTGACACCGCCCCGGGCGCTGGGAGCCGACACCCGCCGCACGCTGACCGACCTCGGCGTACCCCCGGCCCGTATCGAGGAGCTGGTCCGCAACGGCGTCGTTCACGCCTCGGAGACGTCGTCCGCCGCATCCGGCGACGGGACAGACGCATGACGCCTCGCTCCGTCCAGCAATGTGGTGACCACACGCTGCTCCCACCCGTCGTCCAGTGCCAGATTCTGGGTGTAGCCGCCGTAGAACGCGCCGATCAGCATCGAGGCCATCAGCGGGGCGTCGGTGTCCGGCGACAGTTCACCGTCGTCCACCGCGCGGGTGATGATCGAGGCGATGCGCTCCCTGCGCGGCTCAACGACCCAGCGCCGCCAGGCCGCGATCAGCTCGGGGTGGTGCCGCTCCTCCGCCAGCAGCGTGCCCACCATGGCCATGGGAACGGTCCGCTCGTACGTGATCCGTACGTCATGAAGCTCCGCGGCCAGATCCTGCCGCAGGTCGCCCACCGGGTCCGGCCGGTCACGGTGGCTGTTGGCGATGGCGGCGGCGACGACTTCGGCCTTGCCCGACCAGCGCCGGTAGATGGCCGGCTTCGAGACACCGGCACGATCGGCGATGGCCGCGATGGTGAGTCGCTGGAACCCTTCCTCGGCGAGCAGCGCCAGCGCCGCGGAAAGGATCTGTTCATCCGCGTCCAGCCGGGGACGGCCAGGACGGCGCGGCGATCCGCCGGCCGCTCGTGCACGTGTCATGGAACCAACCTACAAGGAGACGGCCGTGCCTGAGATCACGGATGTCGGCATTCAGCGCGAAGGGGGCGTCACTGTCCTGGAGATGCGCAACCCCGGCAAGAAGAACGCGTTCGACCAGCACCTTCTCGACACTCTGACCGCCGAACTCATACGGGCGGGCCAGGACGACGCGGTACGGGCGGTCATCCTCACCGGCGCGGGAGACGCGTTCTGCGCCGGTGGTGACGTCTCCGCAATGGGTGGCGACACCGATGCCACGGGACACCTGCGTTATCTCACCGAGCACATCCACGCCGTGGCACGCGCCTTGATGGACTGCCCCAAACCGACCATTGCCATGATCAACGGCCCCGCGGTCGGTGCTGGACTGGACATCGCTCTGGCCTGCGACCTGAGAGTGGCGGCCCGGTCCGCCGTACTGCGGGAGGGTTACATCAGGGTCGGGCTGTCGGCAGGGGACGGCGGTGCCTGGTTGCTGCCCCGCGTCGTCGGGCGTGGCCGTGCCCTGGAGCTGCTGCTGACCGCACGGGGCGTGAGCGCCGACGAGGCCGAGCGGATCGGACTCGTCACGCTCACCGTGCCCGACGCCTCGCTGCGCGAGCGGACCCTCGCGTTGGCGCGGCGTCTTCAGGAGATGCCCCCGAACGCCGTGACCGCCATGAAGCGGCTGGTGAACGACTGCGCGGAGGCCTCGTTCAGCACGGGGCTGAGTCTGTCGGCCCAGTCCGTCGCGGTACTGCAGAGCAGCCATGAGCACGCCCAGGCTCTCCAGCACGCTCGGGCCCGTCGGCTGACCGGGAACGCCGGGAGGGAGTCATGAGGACCACAGCCGCCGTACTGCGGGCCGCCGGATCCAAGCGGCCGTACACGACAACGAGCCCCCTGGGCATCGAGCAGCTCGCGCTCGACGCACCGGGTGCCGGTGAGCTGCTGGTGAACATACGCGCCGCAGGTGTCTGCCACTCCGATCTGTCGGTCGTCACCGGCCACCGGGTGCGCCCCCTGCCGATGGCACTGGGGCACGAGGCGGCGGGGGTCGTTGCCGACGTCGGCCCCGGGGTCTCGGATGTGGCCGTCGGGGACCACGTCGTGCTGGCCTTCGTTCCCAGCTGCGGGGCCTGCGGTTACTGCGAGGAGGGCCGCCCCGCGCTGTGCGAGGCGGGAGGGGCCGCCAACGCCGCGGGTCGGCTCCTCGGCGGCGGCGGGCGGTTGCACGACGCATCCGGGACGGAGATCAAGCACCACCTCGGAGTGTCCGGCTTCGCCGAGTACGCGGTCGTCGATCGCTCCTCGGCCGTCGTCGTCGACAAGGACGTTCCCTTCGACGTGGCCGCCGTTCTCGGCTGCGCCATGCTCACCGGCTTCGGCGCGGTGCGCAACACGGCCGGGGTGTCCCCCGGTGAGAGCGTCGCCGTGCTCGGTCTGGGGGGAGTGGGGCAGGCGGCGGTGCTCGGGGCCGTCTCGTGCGGCGCGTGGCCCATCGTCGCGGTGGACCCGGTGGCCGACAAACGCGCGTTGGCTGTCGCGCTCGGGGCGACCCACGCCTGCGAGCCCGGCGAGGCGGAGGGCCTGCTGCGGGAACTCACCGGGGGCGGCAGCCGCTGGGTGTTCGAGGCGGCCGGTATCAGTGCCGTGATGGAGCACGCCTTCGCGTTGACCCGCCGGGGCGGGACGGCGGTCTCCGTCGGCCTGCCCGCCCCCGACGCGAAGGTCACCCTGCCGGCGCTGGCCTTCGCCGGAGAGGCGAAGACGTTCGCCGGTTCGTACATGGGCTCATCGGTTGCCCAGCGCGACATCCCGCTGCTGATCGGCATGTGGCGCGAGGGCAAGCTGCCCGTGGAGCGGCTGGTCAGTGGCGTCCTGCCCCTGCAGGAGATCAACACCGCGTTCGAGGAGCTTGCCGCGGGCCGCGCCGTGCGGCAGCTGCTCCATCCAGGCGAAGAGCCCGGGGAGGCACGATGAGGCGCGCGGACCCGGACGAAGCGGTCACCCGCGACGCCTTCCCGGTGCTGGTGCCGTGCCCGACACGATGGCGCGACAACGACGCGTACGGGCACATCAACAACGCCGTGTACTACGAGTACTTCGACACCGCGGTCAACAGCTGGCTCCACCACCGGGCCGGCCGCATCGCGCACGAAGGCGAGGCCATCGGCGTGGTGGCCGAGAGCGGCTGCCGCTATCTGCGGCAGGCCGCCTACCCCGAACACCTGCTGGTCGGGGTGGCCTGTGACCGGCTGGGCCGCAGCAGCGTCACCTACCGGCTCGCGGTCTTCCGCACCGGCGGTGACGCCCCTGACGCACCGGACGACACAGCCATCGCCATCGGCCGGTTCGTCCACGTCTACGTGGACCGCCGGTCCCGGCGCCCGGTCCCGGTGCCCGACCCCGTGCGCACGGCGGTCGCGAAGGACCTCGACACCACGGGCCGCCCGGTCATCATCCCCCCACCCACCTCAGGAGCCAGCGCATGAACCAGGCAGTGATCGTCGACGCGGTGCGTACCGCGTCCGGGCGGGGAAAGCCAGGCGGAGCTCTTTCCGGCAACCACCCCGCGTCGCTTCTGGCCGACGTGGTGAAGGCACTGGTGCAGCGCAATGACGTGGACCCGGCGGAGATAGACGACGTGGTCGCGGGCTGTGTCTCGCAGATCGGCGAGCAGTCGTACAACATCGGCCGCACCGCGCTGCTGGCGGCCGGGCTCCCGGCATCGGTGCCCGCCACCACGGTGGACCGCCAGTGCGGCTCCAGCCAGCAAGCGGTGCACTTCGCGGCCCAGGGCGTGCTGGCCGGCGCCTACGACATGGTGATCGCCTGCGGTGTGGAGTCGATGAGCCGTGTGCCCATGGGCAGCGGCGGCAACGGGGCGAATCCGTTCGCACCGCTGGCCGACCGCTACCCTGACGGCCTTGTCCAACAGGGCATCAGTGCCGAGCTCATCGCCGCTGGCTGGAAGATCGACCGCGAAACGCTGGACGCGTTCGCCGCCCGCTCTCACCACAGGGCGGCACGGGCGAGCGAGGCGGGGGACTTCGCAGCGGAGATCGTCCCGGTGCACGTCACCGACGCGGAAGGCGTCGGCAGGCAACACACGGTGGACGAGACCATCCGCCCGGCCACCACCACGGAGAGACTCGCCACGCTCGGGCCGGCGTTCATCGATGAGCGGACCGGGCGGCGTTTCCCCGAGATCGGGTGGCGCATCACCGCCGGAAACTCCTCGCCCCTGACGGACGGGGCCTCCGCCGTACTCATCATGAGCGAACGGCGCGCCACGGAGCTGGGGCTACGCCCCCGCGCCCGCTTCCACTCCTTCGCGGTGGCCGGCAGCGACCCGCTGCTGATGCTCACCGGCGTCATCCCCGCCACCCACAAGGTGATGAAGCGGTCCGGACTGACCGTGGACACCATCGATGCCTACGAGGTGAACGAGGCTTTCGCATCGGTTCCGCTGGCGTGGCTGCGGGAGTTCGACGCCGATCCCGAGCGCCTCAATCCGCGTGGTGGCGCCATCGCCCTCGGACACCCGCTGGGCGGGTCCGGCACCCGGCTGCTCACCACCTTGCTCGGCCACCTCGAAGCCACCGGCGGCCGCTTCGGTCTCCAGACCATGTGCGAGTTCGGCGGCATGGCCAACGCCACCGTCATCGAACGACTCCGATGAATGAGGAAACCACCATCATGGACATCTCCAACAGCGTGTCACTCATCACCGGAGGAGCCTCCGGCCTGGGACTGGCCACCGCACGCCGTCTGCTGTCCGCGGGCGGCCGGGTGGTGATCGTGGACCTGCCTTCCTCGCAGGGGGCCTCGATCGCCGAAGAGCTCGGCGGCCGGGCACGGTTCGTCGCCGCGGATGTCACCGACGAGGAGCAGATACGCGCGGTGCTGGACACGGCCGCCGGGCTGGGGCCACTGCGCGTGGTCGTGAACTGCGCCGGTATCGACAAGCCGATGCGGACCCTCGGCAAGAACGGCCCGTTCCCGCTGGCCGCCTTCCGACGGGTGGTCGAGGTCAATCTGATCGGCAGCTTCAACACCATTCGTCTCGCCGCCGAGCGGATGGCCGCCCAGGATCCGGTGGGTGAGGAACGCGGTGTCATCGTCAACACCGCGTCCGTCGCGGCATTCGAGGGCCAGATCGGACAGAGCGCGTACTCGGCGTCGAAAGGCGGTGTGGTGGGGATGACCCTGCCCATCGCCCGTGATCTGGCCGACCGGCTCGTACGGGTCGTGACCATCGCGCCGGGGCTGTTCGAGACACCGCTGCTCAGCGCACTGCCCGAAGCCGTCAAGGATTCCCTGAGCGCACAGGTTCCGCACCCCAGGAGGCTGGGCCGACCGGAGGAGTACGCGGCGCTGGTCGCCCACATCGTCGAGAACCCGATGATCAACGGCGAGACGGTCCGCCTGGACGGTGCCATTCGCATGGCTCCGCGCTGATGAGCGGGGACACCATGCGGGACGGAACACAACCACGAGGGAACGCACCTATGCCGGAGCGACACATCACCGACACCCCCGGCCCGGCGGCCACCTTGGAACGGCTGGGCGACATCGCCGTGGTGACGCTCAACCGGCCCCACGCGCTGAACGCGGTCGACGCGGCGCTGTCGGAGGCCCTCGGCACCGCCTTGGAGACCATCCGGCACGATCCCGCCGTCCGAGTGGGGGTGATCACCGGTGCGGGCCGTGCCTTCTGCGCCGGGGCCGATCTGAAGGAACTCGCCGCAGGCCGTTCCATCGACGCGGCCGGCCATCCCGAATGGGGCTTCGCGGGGATGGTCCGCCACTTCGTCGACAAGCCTCTGATCGCCGCGGTCAACGGTTTCGCGCTCGGCGGAGGCACCGAGATCGTCCTGGCCTGCGATCTGGCGGTGATCGACGAGACCGCCGCACTGGGTCTGCCCGAGGTCAAGCGGGGGTTGTTCGCCGCTGCCGGCGGGGTCATCCGGCTTCCCCGTCAGATTCCGCTGAAGGTCGCCCTGGAGGCCGTCCTGACCGGTGAGCGCATCGACGCCCGGAGGGCCGAGACCTTGGGGCTCGTCAACCGTGTCGCGCCCGCCGGTCGCGTGCTGGAGTCGGCGCTGGAACTCGCCCGTATCGTGGCCGCGAACGCGCCGCTGGCAGTACGTGCGGCCAAACGGCTCGTCCACCACGGTGCGGCCACCGGATCGGACTGGGAACCCGCGGTCTGGGAGCGGAACGACGCCGAGATGGACGCGGTGTTCGGCAGCGAGGACGCGGCCGAGGGCGGCCGGGCCTTCGTCGAGAAGCGCAGCCCCTCGTGGCGCGACCGGTGACAAGCGCCGCGCCCACAGGCCCCCCGCGGAGTGACCGGCATCCCTTGCCCCGCCGGCTCTTGCCAGGCCATCGAAGCTCTCATACATTACGTGTCAGGAACGGAAACTAATTAGCGGGCAGCTGAGCACGCTGCCGTCGGTCGCGCGGACGTCGTCGGCGCAGCCCCCCGCCGGTCCTCTTCCGGCCCGCCCCTCGGGCGCTCCCGTCCCCACCCTTCGGCGCACAGCCCATGGGGTCCTGGGTTCGTCGCACCATTCCTCCAGCTCCTTGAGGAGTCCCCATGCCACCCGTACAGCAACCCGGCGTCACCGCGGCCAGCCCCGATGTGCCCTCCACACGCCAGAAGACCATGCGGCAGGTAACACTGGCGGGCGGCGTCGGCACCGCCATCGAGTACTACGACTTCAGTGTGTACGGCTTTTTGGCCCTGACCATCGCCGATGTGTTCTTTCCGCAGTCCGACCCCACAGCGGCGCTCCTCTACACACTGGCCGTGTTCGGAGCCGCGTTCGCCCTGCGCCCGATCGGTGGAGTACTGCTGGGACATGTGGCGGACCGGTACGGCCGCCGGCCGGCGCTGGCCACCGCCGTCCTCGGCATGGCCTTCGCCAGCACGGTCATGGGGGTCCTGCCGAGCTTCGCGGCCATCGGGGTCGCGGCACCGGTGATGCTGCTGATCCTGCGCTGTGTGCAGGGCATCTCCGCCGGCGGTGAACTCGGGAGTGCGGCGGCGTTCGTCGCCGAAGCGGCGCCGGACAGAACCCGTGGCTTCCATACCAGCACCGCGCAGATCGGAACGCTGGCCGGCACCTTGCTCGGTGCTCTGGTCGTCGCGATAGTACGGTGGGGCCTCACCCCCGAGCAGCTCTCCGCGTGGGGCTGGCGCATTCCGTTCCTGCTCTCCCTGCCCCTGGGCATTCTCGCGCTGGTCGTGCGGCGCCGGGTGGAGGAGTCGAAGGACTTCGCCAACCTCGAGGAGGCCGGACGGGTCGCCAAGGTGCCGGCCCTGGCCGCACTGCGGTCCCATACCCGCGGTGTGCTGACGGTCTGCGGCCTGTCGCTCGTGTCGTTCGCCGCGTACTACATCGTGTTCAGCTACATGACGACCTACTTCACCGCACAGAAGATCATGTCCCCGGATGCGGCGGTCTGGACGAGCGTGCTCACCCTGGCGCTGGCCACCATCGCCATTCCCCTGTGGGGCGCGGCCTGTGACCGCTGGGGCCGCCGCCCGATCCTGATCGGTGTCTCCGCCGCCAACCTGGTGCTGGGCTACCCGTTGTTCCTGCTGATGGGGCAGGGATCGGTCACCTGGGCAGTGGTGGCGCAGATCGTGCTCGGTCAGGCCGAGGCCGCCTATATGGGTGTCATCCTCGCCGCGTACACCGAGTTGTTCCCCGCCAAGGTGCGTTCCAGCGGATTCAGCCTCGGCTACAACGCCGCCTCGATCATCACGGGCGGCAGCGCGCCCTACATCGCCACCTGGCTGATCGAGGAGACCTCCAACAAGCTGGCTCCCGCTTGGATGCTGATGACCGCCGCCGCGATCTCGCTCGGAACAGCCCTCACCCTCAAGGAGACCGCACGCCGGCCGTTGCCCACCGTCTGACATCTGCCCCGCCCGATGGCTTCCCGGCGTACCGCGGAAGGTACGGCGGGCGTACGGATGGAGTCCCGGCCCTCCCGGGCCGCCACACGTCTTGGAGAAATACATGAGGTACACCAGGCTGGGACATTCCGGCCTACAGGTCTCAGCACTCGCACTGGGCTGTATGAGCTTCGGCGAACCAGACCAGGGGGGCCACCGGTGGAGCCTGCCGGAAGACGAGAGCCGGCTGCTCATCCGCCAGGCGCTGGACCACGGGATCAACTTCTTCGACACCGCGAACGTCTACTCCAACGGCTCCAGTGAGGAGATCGTGGGCCGTGCCCTGGCCGACTTCGCCCCTCGCGACGAGGTGGTCATCGCGACCAAGGTGCACGGCCGGATGCGACCGGGCCCCAACGGTGGCGGCCTGTCGCGCAAGGCGATCTTCGCTCAACTCGATGCCAGTCTGCGCCGCCTGGGTACCGACTTCATCGATCTCTACCAAATCCACCGATGGGACCCGGAAGTCCCCGTCGAAGAGACCATGGAAGCCCTGCACGACGTCGTGAAGGCGGGCAAGGTCCGCTACATCGGCGCCAGTTCCATGTTCACATGGCAGTTCGCCAAGGCCCAGCACCTGGCCGAAGGCAACGGTTGGACGCGGTTCGTCTCGATGCAGAGCCATTACAACCTGCTGTATCGCGAGGAAGAGCGCGAAATGTTGGCGTTCTGCGCCGATCAGGGCATCGGCATTCTTCCCTGGAGCCCCCTCGCGCGTGGCAGGCTCACCCGTCCCTGGGGCGACACCACGCGGCGTTCCGAGAACGACGCCTTCGGGAGTGCCTTGTACGACACCGACTCAGGTGACCGGGCCATCGTCGAGCGAGTCGCCGAGATCGCCGAGTCCCGTGCGGTTCCCCCGGCTCAAGTGGCGTTGGCGTGGGTGACGCAGAAGTCACCGGTCACCGCCCCTCTCATCGGCGTCACCAAGGCGAGTCACCTCGATGACGCGATCGCGGCACTCGGCCTGGACCTCACTCAGAAGGAAATGGACGCCCTTGAAGAGCCATATCTCCCCCACCCCGTCGCAGGTCACACGATCATCCGTTGAGAAAGGCCATGTCCGTGCTCTCATCCATCGATGCCCCTTACGACTTCGATCAGCTCTACCTGGCAGGCCGGTGGCGGCACGGCGGATCCGCCTCACCGCTCACCGTTCGCGATCCCTACAGCGGGCAGGTACTGGCCCAGTTGGTCGCAGCCGACGCGGACGATGTCGACGAGGCTTTCCGCGAGGCTGATCGCGCCCAGAGGTCGTGGGAAAAGGTACTCCCCGGCGAACGGGCGCGGATCATACGCCGCGCCGCCGAGATTCTGGAGGCGCGCAGGGAAGAGACCGTTTCCTGGCTCGTCCGAGAAGCCGGAAGCACGCGCCTGAAAGCCGCGATGGAAGTGGATGCGGTGCTGGCGATGCTCCTCGACGCCGCCACTTTGCCCCATCGGGCTGAAGGACGCATCATCCCCGGCGACATCGAGGGCAAGGAGAACCGTCTCTACCGCAAGCCGATCGGAGTCGTCGGCCTCATCACGCCGTGGAACTTTCCCCTGCACCTGGCCGCCCGGACCCTCGCCCCCGCTCTCGCCCTCGGCAACGCGGTGGTCGTGAAGCCCGCCGAGGAAACGCCGATCACCGGCGGGCTTCTGCTGGCGAAGATCTTCGAAGAGGCGGGGCTGCCTCCGGGGGTCATCAGTGTTCTCGCGGGGCCGTCGCGCGTCATCGGCGACCCCTTCCTGCTCCACCCGGTGCCCAGCGTCGTCTCCTTCACGGGCTCCACCCCGGTCGGACGCCATGTAGCGCACTGCGCGGCCACCGGCCCCCGCATCAAGTCGGTCATGCTCGAACTCGGCGGCAACAACCCGTTCGTCATCCTCGACGACGCGGACATCGAACTGGCCGTCCGTGCTGCGGTGGCGGGCAAGTTCATTCACCAGGGACAGCTGTGCATCACGACCAACCGCATCATCGTGCACAGCTCGATTCACGACGAGTTCGTGGAACGCTACGTCGACCGCGTGAGCACCCTGAAGACCGGCGACCCGAACGACCCTGACACGGTGATCGGCCCGATCGTCAGCCAACGGCATTTCGCCGGGCTGATGAAAACCGTCGAGGCAGCCCGTGCCGAGGGCGCACATCAGGCGCTGGGTGGTGAGGCCACTGGGCAGGTGCTCCCGCCTCACATCTTCACATCGGTCACCCAAGAGATGGCCGTCGGCAGGGACGAGATCTTCGGGCCGATCGTGCCGATCATATCGGTGAACGACGACGAGGAAGCGCTTCGAGTGGCAAACGATACCGAATACGGGCTGTCCAGCGCCGTATTCACCACCGACGCCGAGCGGGGTCTCGCCTTCGCGCACCGTATCGAGGCGGGCATGACTCACATCAACGACATGCCGGTCGTCGATCTTGCCAACATGCCGTTCGGCGGAGAAAAGAACTCAGGTCTCGGCCGCTTCGGGGGTGACGCACTCATCGACGAGCTGACCCGGCAGCACTGGATTTCGGTACAACACCAGCCCCGCCGATACCCGTTCTGATAGCCGCTTCGCCCAGGGGCGCGGCTAAGAGTCCTTCGTGGCTTTGAGCCGCAACCCTGGGTTCCGCACGACAACAGCGTGGGGGAACCACGCGACTACTCCTGGCCGATGCGCGTGAAATCAAAATGGCCGGGCGGCCGCCCCCTTCGGCATTCCTGACGCCCTGTTCGCAGTAGCCCCTGCGTGACGTCCGGTCGGCCCGAGGCCCGACGAGAATCTCGGTGCCGCCCCGGCCACTACGAACTCAGCTCGGCGGTTGCCGCCATACTGCTGCTCGCTGTCCGAGGTCCGGTGCGGACTCCACCGTTATGGCCAATGGATCATCCCGGGCGGACCACCGATGAGCGAGGCCGACTGGTCGAAGCGGATCAAGGAGTGGTTTCCGGGGCTGGTCGACAAGCGGCTGCGGCAGGTGATCTGGCCGGAGATCGACAGGCACCGCGACTACATCAAGAGCCTGCTGGGGACCGTGACGGTGTCCACGATCCACCAGCGGCTCCGGGACGAGGAGAGGCTGCAGGTGTCGATTTCCTCCTTCCGGCGGTGGGTGCATGTTGCACCTGGACTTTCTGCAGGGCCTCTGCCAGGACGAGATCATCCGCCGGGAGACCGTCGCCTTCCAACGACGCCTCTGACGAGCCAAGTTCGAACAGCAGGTCACCCTGGAGAAGTTCTACATCGCCGCGTCCTCCAAGCTGCCCGCAGCCCAGATCCGCGACCTGGGCGTCCTGCGCCGGCTGCATGCCAGCGAGTCCGTGATCCTCTTCGGTCCCGTCGGCGTTGGCAAGACCCATATCGCCCAGGCCCTCGGCCACCTCACCATCCGCCGGGGCGCCCACGTCCGCTTCGCCAAGACCACCTGTGTCCACGCTGACCTGGCCGGAGGCCACGCCGGCCGCACCTGGGACAAGCGTCTACACGAACTCGTCCGGTTCAACGTCCTCCAAATAGCAACCGTCTCTCCGGGGCTGAGAACCTACTCAGCCCCGGAGAGGTCCTCGATCGTTCACCCCCGCACTGCACGGGTCTCAGCCACCTGGTCACTGCAATGCTCCGGTAGATCGTCACGGGAAGTCGTCCTGCTCCACCAGTTGCCCCAGCCCCAGGGTCAGAGCCTCGTGTACGGCTCGGGGCAGCCCATGGGTGTCGGTGTACCGCGGCACATCGCTGGCTGCACGCCGATCGGCGCCCAGTCGGGCAGGGTGCGGTGACACATCACATGTCCTTCAGCTTCCCGTGCCTCCGCGAGAAAGCTGCGGAGCCGGGCCGGTGGGATGGGGAGGCGACGCTCAGTATCCCCGCCACCCCCGGTCGCGTTTGGGATATTCGCACACTGGCCCTCGATACTCCTCGAGGTGCCGGGGAATTACCTGAACTCAGCCCTGGGAAATTACGAGACCGTCCACACGCCCACCCAACCGGCGCAACCGGGCCGTAAATGAGAGACTTCGCGGGGTGGCTTCCGCCCCTTGCGCAGGCGTGTCGGTCTCCGGCGCAGGGCTCGTCGCGAGCTCCTCATTGATCGCGGTAGTGGCGTCCGATGACCAGACGCTGAATCTGGTTGGTGCCTTCGAAATCTGCATGATCTTCGCTTCCCGCATCAGGCGCTCGACGGGGTAGTCGCGGGTGCACCCGACACCACCGAGGACCTGCACGGCGTCGGTGGTGACCGCCATCGCGGTGTCGGAGGCGATCAGCTTTGCCTCGGCGGCCAGCCGACGGAACTCCGCACCGCGGTCCTTGCGCCGGGCGGCGTCCAGGTAGAGGGCACGCGATGCCGAGATCCGGGACGACATATCGGCGAGCAGGAAAGACACGCCTTGGAAGTCGATAAGGGGCTGCCCGAACTGGACCCGGCTGCGTGCGTACTGGCTGGCGTGCTCCAGTGCCGCCTGCGCCACGCCGGTGGCGACGGCGGCGATGCAGAGCCTCCCGCTGTCCAGGGCGTCGAGTGCCATGGGCAGGCCGCGTCCCTCGTCGCCGATGCGATGGTCCGCGCTTACGCGCACGTTGTCGAAGGTCACCTGTGAGGTCCGAGAACCGTTGAGTCCCATCTTCCGTTCGGGCGGCGCGGCGGACAGTCCGGGTGCGTCCCCGGGCACGAGGAAGCAGCTGATGCCTCGCGACCCTTCGTCAGAGGTGCGCGCCATGACGGTGTAGAAGCCGGCTTCGCCGCCATGCGTAATCCATGCCTTCACTCCGTTGAGGACGTACTCGTTCTTCTCCCGGACGGCGGTGGTCTTCATGGCACCGGGATCCGACCCGGCTTCGGGCTCGGAGAGGCAATGCGCGCCAAGCAGGTCCCCGCGGATCAGGTCGGGCAACCAACGCTGGCGCTGCTCGTCGGTGCCCCACCGCCACAAGGGGTGGACGCTCGCCCAGTGGACCGTCACACCGACGCCGATGGTGGCCCAGGTGTGGGCAAGCTCCTCGACGACCTGCAGGCTCACTTCGTCAGGCAGCTCACCACCGCCGTACATCTCGTCGTGAGGCAACGACAACACGCCTAGCTTGCCGAGTTGTCGGAAGGCATCGCGGGGAAATCGGGCGTGGTCCTCGGCTTCGGCCACCTGCGGCTCGAGCTCTCGTGAGGCGAAGCGGGTGATGGTGGAGAGCAGGTCCTCGAACTCTGGGGCAGGTAGCAGGCGGGTCAGGATCATCGGGTCACCTCGGGGCCGGCTCGCGAGCGCCAGGGTCAGCTTTAGAGGTCATCTCATTTGGAGTGTTCGATAGGCTCGTGGTGTGGGGATCGTTGAGCGGCTGGTGCCGGACGAGTTGTGGCAGTTGTTCCAGCGAGTGGTGCCGGAGGCGCCGAGTCGTCCGCAGGGTGGCGGCCGGCGCCGTCACGGTGACCGGGAAGTGCTGGCCGCGATCGTGTTCGTGGCCACGTCGGGCTGCACGTGGCAGCAGCTACCGTCTGCGTCGTTCGGTCCGTCGGGAGCGACCGCCCACCGGCGATTCACCGAGTGGTCGAAGGCGCGGGTATGGGCGAAGCTGCACCGCCTGGTACTCGACGAACTCGGCTCCCGGGGCGAGCTGGACTGGTCGCGCTGCGCGATCGACTCGGTGAACATGCGGGCCCTGAAAAGGGGGGACTGACAGGCCCGAATCCTGTCGACCGGGGCAAGTACGGCTCGAAGATCCATTTGATCACCGAGCGCACCGGACTGCCCCTGTCTGTCGGGATCTCCGGCGCGAACCTGCACGACAGCCAGGCCCTCGAACCGCTCGTGCGGGGCATCCCGCCCATCCGCTCCCGCCGCGGACCGCGCCGGCGACGTCCCGCCAAACTCCACGGCGACAAGGGCTACGACTACGACCACCTGCGCCGATGGTTACGCAGCCGTGGCATCCGGCACCGCATCGCCCGCAAAGGCATCGAGTCCTCCGAGCGGCTCGGACGCCACCGCTGGACCATCGAACGCACCATGGCCTGGCTCGCCGGATGTCGACGCCTGCACCGTCGCTATGAGCGCAAAGCCGAGCACTTCCTGGCCTTCACCAGCATCGCCTGCACCCTCATCTGCTACCGCAGACTCGCCAAATGAGATGACGTCTAAGGATCGCCCAGACCGTCGAAGCGGCGATCCGATGCCCGAGTCGGGCCAGCTCCCCTTGGATCCGCCGGTGCCCCCAACTCGGATTCTCCCTGGCCAACCGCAGGACGAGCTTCTTGACCGCTGCCGGGGTGGGCGGGCGTCCGGTGCGTCGGCGCGCGGTGTAGTCCCACTTCGCGGCGATGACCTGCGGTGCCAGGCAAGCAGGGTGCCGGGGGGTGACAGGGAAGACCCTGAGCCAGTGGCGCCGGGGTATCAGCCCGGACAGCGCTGCGAACCAGAACCGGTCGGCAGGCTCGTAGCGGACCGGTCCAGCAAAACGGCGGCGCAGGACCACATTCTCGTGCCGCAGCACCAGCAGTTCCGCGTCCTTCACCGTCTCAGGACGCAGGAGCACCGATGGAACGGTGAGCAGCTTCCGGGTCACCTTGTACAGCAAGGACACGATCACGGAGGACATAATCCCAGCCGACTGACCGTATCCCGCTCACCTGCGACGGCACAGGGTACCGATGTACGTGCTCGTGATGATCGAACACGGCAGTCGCCGGATCCGGTTCCTGAGCGCCACCGCGCATCCGAGCGCATCCTGGGTAGCACAAGCGGCGAAGAACCTGGTTATGGACCTCGAAGACCTCCGCTGCCGGGCACGGTTCATGATCCGGGACCGGGACGGGAAGTTCCCCGACCTCTTCGATGCCGTCCTCAAGGACGCAGGGATCGACATCGTCCTCAGCGGCATCCAGATGCCACGAATTAACTCGATCATGGAGCGCTGGATACAGACCTGTCGCCGCGAGCTTCTGGACCGGACGTTGATCTGGAACCAGCGACATCTCCTGCACACCCTGCGCGAGTTCGAGCAGTTCTATAACGGACACCGACCACACCAGGGCATCGCGAACGACAGACCGCTGCACCCCTTGCCCCCGCCGATCGACGATCCGGACACGTTAGCCCGCCTCGACATACCGACACGATCGCCTCGGCGACATCCTCCACGAATACAAACATGCGGCGTGACCTGCACGGACGAGGTTTCCGGCAAGGGCAGACCCCTCTGCGATCACCCCAGCAGCGCTTGGCACACTATTTAGCATGCAAAGGCACCTGCCGACTGTCTCGCTACGGCGCTGCAGAGCCCGCCAGGGCGCTCACGCCCTGGGAGTGCCCCGTCTGCCAGCAGACACCAAGGGGCATTACCTCGTCTTGACGCTGCAGGTTCCTTGCGGCCGGGAGACCCGAGCACCGACTGCCTGCGGAAACACGCCTACCGAGGCCCTCAGCCCATAGCTTCCCCCTGTCGCACGGGGAGCACGAGATCGTGCTCCCACCCCGAAAGGGGGTCGAGGGCCGACAAGGGCTCCTTATGCTTCTCGATGCCGAGAGCATCCATAGCGGTGGGGTGACCTTGGTGGCCTGTGGCTGACGGCGGCGCACAGGGGCGCGGTGCGGCGCCGTAGGTCTACCGGATCGGGTGACGGACGAATCGGGCACCGTGGACACGTCTGCGAGTTGGGAGCACGAGGGCCCCCAGAGGGCTCCCCATCGCTCCCAGCCCGGAAATGGTTAAGGCCGCCTCCGCTACCCGCGGAAATGGCCTTCGACCTGCGAAAACGCTGGTCGGGACGACAGGATTTGAACCTGCGAGCCCTTGACCCCCAGTCAAGTGCGCTATCCAGGCGCCACAACGAGCCGACGGCGGTAACGCACGCCGGGGCGCCCATTGATACTGGTGTCTGTCACGACGGTGAATCCGTTCCGTTCGAGCACGGTCTTCGAGGCCACGTTGTCGAGGGTGGTGACCGCGGTGAGGGTGGAGAGGCGGTACTCCGTGGCGGCCAGACGGCACACTTCTTGCACCGCGGCGGTGGCCACCCCACGGCCCGCGGCACGCTCGCCGATCCGGTAGCCGAGTTCGGCGTCGCCGTCCTCGACGTCCACGAGATTGACGCGGCCGACCAACTCCCCCTGGTCGTCCATGACGACATGGAAGTGACACACACCGTCATCCTGCTCGGCGAGCCGGGCACGGAGAAGGGAAGCGAACTCCGCGAAGTACGCATCCCCGCGGTCGGAGATCGACCGAGCGAAGTACTCGCGGTTCTCGCGCTCGAAGGTCAGTAGGGCAGGTGCGTGGTCCGCCCGGAGCCGTTCCAACGTCAGCATGCCCAAAAGCATACGTTCCCATGGCCGCACCCCGCCGCCGCGGGCCCGAGCGCGGAGGGTCACCGCCCGCGAAACCAGGCCAGTTCCACCTCTCGGATCCAAGAGCGCGCTGTGCGGATATCGAGCCTCAGGACATTCCGTGGGGAATTCTCCCCGAGCGTCGCGCCCAAGGAAAGAAAACCACCGCTGCCTGTGCATCATGCCTATCCCTCAAGTATGGGGGCCCAGTAGCCTGTTGTTCCTGACACGACTGTCGTGCTTGGGAGGCTGAGAGCCAGTGATCGTACTCGGTTACAACGGATTCAGCAGAGGTGCGGAACTTTTCGGGCGTCTCTACGGGGCAACTGGTGTCGGCCGTAATCTCTTGGTGGGTCACGACGCCGCGGCGGCTCTGGTGATCGACGGCGAGTTGGTGGCGGCGGTCGAGGAGGAACGGCTGAGCCGGGTCAAGAAGACCTCCGATTTCCCCGCCAACGCAATCACCTGGTGTCTGAACTCCGTCGGCCTCGACATCGACCAGGTGGACGTATTCGCTTTCCCTTGGCGATTTTCGCCGACCGTGGCCGAGCAGATGATTTCGGAGATATGCGACTCCGACCTGCCGGTCACGGCCAAGTTCGACGCTCTGCGCAGCACGGGCGAGCTCTACACGGACATGCTCGGCCGGAACGCGGTGTACAACGACTTCGTCCAGCGCACCGGGCACGAGCTGGATCCCAACAAGCTCATTCTGGTGCCCCATCATCTGGCCCATCTCATGTGCGGCGCCTACCTGGCCGGCGGGGGCGACGCCGCCTTCCTCGTGAGCGACGGCCGGGCGGAGACCCTGTCCGCCGTCATGGGCGAGCTGCGGAACGGTGTGGTCCGCCTGTTCGACGAGAGCGCGGTCCCCATGACCAGCTCGCTCGGGGTGGCGTTCGGGAGGATCACCCGCTACCTGGGGTTCGTCCCGAACAACGACGAGTACAAGGTGATGGGCTTGGCCGCGTACGGCCCGCCGCCGCACCACAATCCGCTGCTCGAACGCGTGGTGCGGCTGCATGAGAACGGCTCGTACACCATCTCCGTCCCCCGGGACATCGGGGCCTACTACGCGCTGTTCGACGAGCTGTTCGGCGGCGACAGCGAGAAGCGCGAGCAGTTCGACTTCCGCGTGAAGGTCGCCGGGATCGCCCAGCACATGGTCGAGGCCATCACCGCTCATCAGCTGCGCACACTGACCGCGGCCTCCAGCCTGGACACCCTGCTCTTCGAGGGCGGTCTGGCGCTCAACTGCGTGGCCAATACGAAGATGCTGGAGCGGTCGCCGTTCACCGGTATGGAGGTCAGCTTCGGGGCCAGTGACCCGGGGGTCGCCATGGGCGCGGCCGTGTACGCCGCCGGTCTCAGGAACCGGCCCGCCGACGCGGTCACCACCCCCTACCTGGGACCTTCGTACGACGAGAGGCAGGTCCTGGACACCCTCACCGAGTACGCGGACCGCATCGAGTGGCGGGAGGAGCCCGACGCCACATCGGTCACCGACAGGACGGCGGAGCTGCTGGCCGGGAAGAACGTCGTGGGCTGGTTCCAGGGCCGGGCCGAGTTCGGGCCGCGGGCCCTGGGCAACCGCAGCATCCTCGCCAATCCGGCCTTCCCCGACATCAAGGACATCATCAATCTCCGGGTGAAACACCGGGAGCCCTTCCGCCCGTTCGCGCCGGTCATCCTCGAATCCGAGGCGCCGCGCGTCTTCCAGATGGGCAAGAAGACCTCGTCCCCCTATATGACGTTCGTCTTCCCGGTGCGGAAGGAGTACCAGGAGCGGATCCCCGGTGCCTGCCACGTGGACGGCACGGCACGGGCCCAGACGGTGAACGAGCGGCAGAACCCCGCGCTCGCTCGGCTGTTGCGCGCCTTCACGGCGCGGACCGATGTGCCCTGCCTCCTCAACACCTCGTTCAACGTGGCCGGTGAGCCCATCGTCTGCTCGCCGCGGGACGCGTTGGAGTGCTTCCTCGCCACCGAAATCGACTACCTGGTCATCGACCGGTTCGTGGTCACCAAGAAGGAAAGCTGAGCGGCCGGCCCGCGGGAACTCCCTCTCCCGCGGGCCGACCGCCCCTCACGCTATTCAGAGCTGAACGGGCTCGTTCGGTCCACCCTTTGTCTCGATGGTCAGGAACGACAGAACCCCATCGCCGATATTCTTCAGGTCATGAAGGTGGTATCGCCCATCGGGGCAACAAAAATGCAGAGACTGTCCTCGGACATAGGAGATCTCGTGCGTGCTGCCATCGCTTGAATGCTGGCGGGCCCGGCCGCTGGTGAGTGCTATCCAGAAGTAGTCCAGCACATGCCGATGGACGGGGATCCGCTCTCCCGGTTGAAGGGAGGTCTCCCAGATGCGCAGCGAATCGGTCTCCTTCACCAGCGACTGGCCGACCCTGCCGTTATGGGCGTTGGTGTCGAATTCCTTCCGCAGCTCCGGACTCCAGCGAGCAAACGCTTCGGCCACGACGGTGCTCGACAGGGCGGGATCGGAGCGAGATTCATTACCCACGAATCGGATCCTTTCGGCTGAACGATGTGGCTCACACGGCAGAGGAGAGTGCGTCGAGCAGGGCGGTGTTCGCATGCCGGTCGCCTATGGTGATGCGGCAGGTGTCCGGGACCGCGCGCCCGGTGTCAGCGACGACGATCCCCGCCTCCCCGAGCTGCTCCATGACGCGCTCGTGCTGGTGCAGTCTGACGAACAGGAAGTTGGTCTCCGAGGGAAACACCCGGTCCACCGCGGGGTGTTCGGCGAGCACCGAGGCCATCCGGTCACGCTCGGCGCGGATGCGCTGAATGCCGTCGAGCACCGGCCGCGAGTTGGTCAGCCGATCCCGCACGGCGTGCTGGGAGGCGTTGGTGAACCCGAAGGGCACCTGCACCCGCCGCAGCGCTTCGACGATGCCGGGCTGGGCCAGGGCGATTCCGCACCGCGCGGCGGCGAGTCCCCATGCCTTGGAGAGCGTCCTGAGCACGATGAGGTTGCCGTGCTCTTCGACCAGCCCGGCGTACGAGGGCTTCTCGCTGAACTCGACATAGGCTTCGTCGATCACCACCAGTCCGCGACCCCGGACCACCAGGTCGAGTACCTGCTCCGGATCGAGCCTGGTCCCTACGGGGTTGTTGGGATCGCACAGGATGGTCACCCGTGGATCGGCCGCGAGAATGGCCTCGGTGTCGAGCCGGGACAGGTCGTCACCGCACAGCGGCACACCGACCACGGGCAGGCGCAGTAGGTGCGCGAAGTGGGCGTAGAGCGGAAAGGTGGGCGGCGTGACGCAGACGCGCTCGCCGGGTGACGCCAGCGCAGCCAGGAGCAGCATGACACCGTCGACCGCGCCGCTGGTGAAGAGCAGGTGATCCGCGCTCAGCGCATCGACACCGTCGTGGCCGGGCAGCGCCGAGATCGTACTGAGGTAGGTGTCGGCCAGCTCCGCCAGATCGAGGTGCGGATACTCGGCCGCGGCGCCCAGGTACGGACTGGTGTTGCTGGACAGGTCGATCGCATCGAACCGCGGCACCTGGCGGAAGCGGGCAGGGCCCGGGACCGGTACGCCCGTGACGGGGGAAGCCGCGAACTTTGACAGCGCCACTTCCGCTCCCTCGGCAGCCGGGGCCGCGAGGCCGGGGGCCCGCAGCCAGTGGTCGAGGGGGATGAACAGATCGGCTCCCAGAGGGCGCATGCGGTGGGCGTCCCCCGGCCGAGGTGGATCCACTCCAGGCCGGAGCGCCGGGCGTGGCGGTACAGCTCGTACAAGGTCGCGACGTGGAGATTGTGCCGTGCGGCGGGATCGTCGTGGCCAGTGGCCTGGGCGAGGTAGTAGAGCCCCCGGCCGTTGTGGGATGTGGTGATGAGCCCGGCCTGGACGACGGTCTTCTCGCTACGGCGCACGAGCATCTCCGTGCGGTCCGCCAGCGCGCCGTGTGCGAGGGCGTCGAGGGCGTGGGCGTTGTACAGGTTCTCCTGGCCGCCGTGGCGCTTCGTCCGGCGCCGGTGGAGTTCCACGAAGGCGTCCTTCGCCCAGGGATTCCCGTCGAGCTCGGTCAGCGGGATCCGCTCCCAGGTGATGTCACAGGAGACCGCGTGGTGGTGGCGGCGGAGATCGTGGAGCCGCCCGGCACCGACGCGGGCCCGCAGGATCTCGTCCACCTCGCCGGGCAACCGGACGACACACTCGCTCTGGGTGGCGATGGGCACGAGACCTGCCGCCCGCAGCGCGCCGGTGTCATCACTGCGGCGCACATTCGGCACGAGGATCTGGGCCACGTTCAGCTCGTCGGCGCGGCGGGCCAGCTCATCGAGGGTGTGAGGGGCGGGGACGGGGCTGGTCGGGTGGTACGGGGACCCGCCGCCCACCAGGGTGGGGCGCTCGAGCACGGCGGAGTCCAGGGCGGCGAACGCGTCGGCCTCCCGGCCTAGTTGGGCCAGGGAGCACACCGGCTCCCGGGACCCGAGGGCGGCGGACAGCACCTGCTGAAGCGCGTCGATATCTGCGGACCTGCGCATGCTCGTTCTCCACTCCGCTTCGTCACTGGGATGTCTCGGCTCCGTGGGCATCGAGGTAGTCATCGATGCGGTCGCGGTACTCCTCGAACAAGTCGGCCACGGTGCGGGCGATACCGGTCTTCCAGTCGACGGAGCAGTCCCCGATCAGGTCGCGGCGGACGCCATGGTCGAAGGTGGCCGTTTCCCGGCTGTAGTCGCCGCGGTCCAGTTGGAGCGGCACTCCGGTGAGCGCGGACAGGTACTCCAGCAGATCGGTCATGCCGACCGCCTTGTCACCGCCCCAGTTCACGACCCGCGCGGGCGCCTGCGCCACGTCCCACAACAGCGGTACCTGACGGACGACGTCATCGGTGTGCAGCAGATCGCAGTAGTTCTGCCCCTCGCGGGGCACCGCGCAGGGCTGCCCCTTGCGCATCTGGTTGAAGAGGATCATGGGCACGCCGCCGTGGCCGTAAGGGCCGTAGGCGATGTTGAGGCGGGCTATCACCGTCGGCAGGGCGAGTGCTTCGGCCAGACCACGTGCCACCCCTTCGGCGGTGATCTTGGCGATGGGGTAGGTCGGCAGCCACGGCGCAGCCCCGCCCAGCGGATCGCTCTCGCGGTACCGATGGGTCCGATCGGCTCGGTTGTAGACCACCCCGGACGAGACGTACAGAAACGACTCGGCCGATGCGCAGTGTGTCATCAACCGTGCGGTGCTTACGGCGTTGATACGCGCGGTTTCCTCGAAGTCCTTGCCGTCGCCGCGGTGCACCGCCGAGTGCAGCACATGGGTGAAGTCGCGCGGCAGGCCCTCCAGGTCATCAGTGGCCATGTCCCAGACGGCGGTGTGGGCGCCCGCTTCCTGCAGGGTCTTGCGGGCGCCGTGGTCGCCGAACCGGCCAAGACACCACACCTCGTTGTCGGGGGCGAGTGATTCGGCGACGGGCCTCGCGACCTGTCCGGTCCCACCGGTGATGAGAATCTTCTTGCCTTGCATGATCGGCGGCTCCTGGTGGTGTCAGCGGTTGCCTTCTGCCCGTCTCAGCCGAGCGCGCGGGCCAGTTCCTGCCGCAGAATCGCCTGGAAGGTCTGCACATGCTGCGGGCTCATCAGGGTGTAGTGCTCCCCGTCGACCTCGATGTAGGTGTTGGGGTGACGAGTGAACTGGTCCCAGTGGCTGAGCTGGCCCTCCAGCCATTCCTCTTTGGTGCCGCGCAGCGGGGTGCAGTAGAAGACCTTCACCTGGCCGACCGAGCCCGACGGTTCGTAGGTGCGGCCCAGGTGCACCATGCTCTGCGCGAGGTGCACCCAGGCGGTGAACCGTTCGACGGACAGGTCCAGTTCGATCAAGCGCCGCTTGGGCGCGTGGTCGATCAGACAGGCCAGCTGATCGGCCTCGGGCAGGGGGCGGAGGGTGGTGGTCAGCCGCTCGATGTCGGAGGCGTCGATCAGTTCGAGGAACAGCGCCAGGTTGATCGCGCCGTCGGTGAAGGTGATCTCGTTCATGCGGTCGGAGATCCGCGGCGGCAGGTTGAAGACACCCACGAAGTCGACCTGGTCGCCGTCGGCTTCCAACCGCTTGGCGATCTCGAACGCCACCGCCCCGCCGTAGGAGTAACCCGCGACGGCGTAGGGGCCGCTGGGCTGCGCCCGCCGGATGGCCGCCACATAGGTGGAGACCATGTCGGCGAACGACTCGAAGTGGGTCTCGCCCTCCCCGAAGCCACGGGCCCGCAGTGCGTAGAAGGGCCGCTCGCCGGTGAAGTACTTGGCGAGGTTGACGAACACCAGCACCTCCCCCAGGCCGGGATGGACGCAGAAGAGTGGCGTCCCGTCTCCGGTGACCTGCAGTGGCACCAGCGGATCGTAGGTGGCGTCTCCGGTGGCGCCCTGCCCGGCGGTCAGGCGGCCGGCCAGCGCTCGTACGGCCGGGGCCTGCAGGAGCGTGGACATCGGCACATCCTCGATGCCGAACTCGGTCTGGATCTCCAGCTTGAGGCGCAATACGTCCAGCGAGGTTCCGCCCAGATCGAAGAAGCTGGCGGTCGACGACACCGTCGTGGTGTCCAGGACGCGTGCGTAGATGGCGGCCAGTGCGGTCTCGACATCGCCCTCCGGGGCCACGTGGCCGCCGAGGAACCGGGTGCTCACCTCGTCCGACCGACGGGCCGCCTCGTCCAGGCTCCCGTCCTCGACGGCCGTGCGCAGCCGCGACCGCTGGATCTTGCCGAGGTTGCCACGCGGGATCTCGTCCTCGGTGACGGGGAGGATCAGCTGAGGACGGAATCCCCAGTGCATCACCGTGGAGCTGCGGATCGCCACGATGGCCCGGTACACCGCGGTCTCGTCCGCGGCGCCGCCGGCCGGCACGAACGCGATGGCGAGCTGTTCGGTGTCGGCGCCCTCGGGGCGTATCGGGAACGCGGCGACCTGCCCGCGCTTCACCCCGTCCAGCTCGTCCAGGACCGCTTCCAGGTCGTGGCTGTAGTAGTTGACACCGCTGACGATGATGGAGTCCTTGCTGCGGCCGACCAGCATCAACCGGCCCTCGGAGTCCAGGTGGCCCAGGTCTCCGGTGCGGAACCAGCCGTCGGGCGTGAACGCCTGTGCGGTGGCCCGGTCGTTGCCGAAGTAGCCGTCGGAGACCATCGGGCCGTGCAGCTGCACCTCCCCCGGCTCGGCCGATCCGGGCTGGTCGGTGGCGGCCAGCACCTTGCCGTCGTCGTCGGTGATGCGAATCCGCAGGCCCCGCACCGGGCGACCCAGCGGGGGAAACTCCGTCTCCAGGTCACGGATGGCGAAGTCGCGGTTGAACACGCTGCCCGCACATGTCTCGGTCATCCCGAACGCGGGCACGATCACGTCTCCGCGCAACCCGTAGGGGGAGAGCGTGTCCAGGAACGCCCGTACGGTGGCGGTCACGGTGGCCTCACCGCCGGAGATGATGTGCCGCACGTGTGACAGGTCCACCTCCTGCCGCGAGGCGGGACGCCCGGCGAGGGCCTGGTTGATCTGCCCGAACAGGAAGTTTGGGGTGAACGTCACGCGCACCCGATGGGCCGTGAGCAGCCGGAGGAACTCCACGGGGTCCGCCAGCACCGTGGCCGGCGTCGTCATGACCTGGCCGGCGCCGTTGAACATCGGCAGCAGATGCGCCTCGATGGCGGCGATGTGATCGACCGAGATCCAGTTCAACGAGGCGTCGTCGGGCCCGAGTTCCAGCGCCCCCGCCTTACCGGCCTGGGCCGCCAGCAGATTGGCGTGGGTGAGCCTGACCGCCTTGCTCGATCCGGTGGACCCGGAGGTGAGCATCAGCAGCGCGAGATCGTCCGGCGCGGGCACATGGTGCTGATCGGGCCCGGCCACGGCATGGCTCAGCTCCTCGACCGTCACGCTCCGCAGCCCGATGTCGGGCAGGTCCCCGTGGGCCGTCTTGGACAGGACCACCAACGGGTCGCCCAGGAGAGTGCGCAGATGCTCAAGCTGAGCCTGCCACCGGGAGGGGTCGGCCGGCGGTGCGATCGGGCAGGGCACGGCGCCGGCCAGTACACACCCCCAGAAGGCGCGGAAGAAGGGCTCCGGATCGTTGGCCGCGATGAGTACCCGGTCGCCGGGGGCGGTGCCGCGGTCGCGCAGCCCCTGCGCGATCCGGCAGGCGCACTCCCGCAACTCCGCGTAGGAGAGGAACGGGCCGCCGATGAAGACAACGCCTCGAGTCGTGTCGGATGCCGCGCGCTCGAGCAGCTGCGGGAGTGTCGAGGCATGACGTTGATGCGGCATGGGGGAAGTCCTCCGATCAGAAGGGACGGAAAACCATGGCGAGCGGAGCTTGGGGGCGCGCCGCGCCGCAGAAAGGCAACCGGAGTCGGGTTCGCACATGGACGCCGACGGGGGTGCGGATTCTGGGCGGGGGACGGTTGAATGCGGCTGGGCGGAGCTTGGCGCCTTCAGCACGCGTGATCGAGACGACGCGATTCCGTTGATGCCGGGTCATCCCCGGCCGGTGGCTCGGTCCGGACTGGCCGGAAGGTCAGATGGAGCCAACCTCGTTGAATCGCACGATGTCCTCGATGGTCTTCTGCAGTTTCAGCTCATCCGGGTCGGATAAGATGGCCTGCCCCACGCGGCCATACGGCCCGATCGGCGCATCGGGCGATGAATCGTAATCGATCTCGTCGAAAAGGAAGTTGCGCTCAAAATCCCTTTGGGTCACATTGCAGCCGGTGGGGCGGCGCAGCAGAATGTATCCATAGAAGCGCTCCGGCGCACTGTGGCCCCGCAGGGCTCCAGCAGCCGCCTCCCCCAGCGCGAGGCTGATTTCGACGTCAAAGAGATCGACGCCGAAGGTCAACTTGTTGACCTGAGGGGACAGCGCCCCCGGGAGGCGGATGGCACACTCGCCGAAGGTCAGTCCCTCTTCTTCCATGAACGCTTCCAGATGGAATACGCAATCAGGTGCGTTCAGGCTGCCGAGTGCTTCCCTCGCGAGCGTCTCCGCCTGCTGGAACAAAGGCGAATGCCGCCCCCTGTCCAGGACGTACGCGGACAGGATGCCGCCCTGTGCGGCCGTGAGCGGTGAGGTGTGGTAGCTGCTCATGGACGACCACTGGAGGTCTCCGTTTTCCCACACGCCGTCGAGGTAGACCTCGGGGGCGTCCACGAAGGACTCGGCGACGATCTCGACATCCGACTGACCGGAGAACAGCGCCAGGGCCTGTGCGTACTCCTCCGGAGAACGGATGATGTTCGTACGGAGAGCGCCGGCTCCGGTCGCCGGTTTGACCACGAAGACTTCTCCCAGGTCATCGGCGAGGTCCGTGAACGTCGTACCGATGGACACATGCCGGCAGCGCGCTCGCTTCACCCGGGACGGCAGCTCGCTCTTCTGGAGATACTTGTCCCGGAAGTAGAGGGCGGTCTTTGAATCCGTGTTCCCGGGAAGGTTCAGCTGCTGCCGCAGATAGGTTGCCCCGAAGACGCCCATTTCATGGACGCTCAGCACCCCTGCCACATCGTCAAGACGCGCGGAGAGCACCGCTCGGAATATCTCCTGGGCGTTCTCCATGTCGGCGACCCGAATGGACCTCCGGCCCTTCGGCGGGCTCGCGGGCGCCTGGACGATATAGAAGGGATCCACGTCTCGGCGCCGCAGTGCCTGATCGAGATCGTCTCTATATCCGATAACAATCATCGTTGGCATTGGCGCCTCCCCGTTACGGCTAGCCAAAACTTGAAGAAGTCATTTGCCGTACTGCCGCCCGATATGGATTCGGGTGGTCCCGTGGATCGGTGTTGTCTCGCGATGAGCTACTTCGTCGAGGCCAGCACCGATGCATCGTTTCACAGGGATACGAAAATGTGATCCATTGCGGATGAGCTTGTGATGCAAGTCACAAGTTGCGCAATGGAGTTGAAATGGAATTGCTCGTTCCATTCGTGTTCGCGCAGCGCATTCACCATACCGGTCATGCCTCATATAGCACTACATAGAGAAATTGGGACCGGCCGTACAGTGCCGCAATGGCGGGTGGGCGCTTACGCCGCTGCCGCTGCGTAAGCGCCCACGTGCGGGGCCGCCGCTCAGATCGCGGTGAAGCCGCCGTCCGCCGCGACCACGGCGCCCGTGACGAAGCTGGAGCGCGGCGAGACGAGGAAGCAGAGCACTTCTGCGATCTCCTCGGGCTGGGCCACCCGGCCGAGCGGCTGGGCGGCGGCGAAGGACGCCAGATACGCACGGCTGTCGGACCGGAAAGTGTCGAGGAAGTCCGTCTCGATAACACCCGCGGCCACGATGTTCGCCCGGATCCCCAGCGGCCCGCCCTCGACGGCCAGGACCTTGGTGAGCTGAGCCAGGGCACCCTTGGAGGCGCTGTAGGCGGCGCCCTGGGGCAGTGCGACGGTGCATGTGTAGGAACCCGTGCTCACGATGGCTCCTCCACCACCGTTTTCCCTCATCGCGCGGAACGCCTCACGGGAGAAGAGGAACGACCCCCGGGCGTTGACCGCCATCACGGTGTCCCAGTCCTCCGTCGTCGTCTCCGTGATCGGCTTGTTGAGGGTGCGTCCGGCGTTGTTGACCAGGATGTCCAGACCGCCGAAGGCATCGACGGCCGCCCGCACCGCGCGGTGGGCGGTCGCCTCCTCCGTGATGTCGGCGACCAGGGGGTGAACGCCCGGGAAGTCCTCGGCCAGTTCCCTCACCTCGTGGCGCTGGTCGACGGCGACGATCCGTGCGCCGCGGCGGTGCAGAAGCCGGACGGTCTCCTTGCCGACCCCGCGTGCCGCCCCGGTGACCAGGGCGATTTTGCCCGTGAACTCCCGGGAATCAGCGGGATGCGTGGGTGTCGTCATGGTGCAGTCCTTCGTCGATGCCACCGCGGGAAGCGGCGGTGGCGGGGAGGGTGGTGTGCTCTCGGGCGTCGCGGATGAGCGTGGTGGCGGCCAGACCCGCGAGTACGCCGCCGACGATGACCGCGATGGCCGGGACGTATCCGGCCAGCGGATCGGTGCCGTTCGCCCGCTGACCGGCGTCGGCCACCGCGGTGACGACGGCCAGCACAACGGCACCGCCGATCTGCATGGAGGTGTTGAGCAGCGCCCCGGCGAGGCCCTGGTCCCGATCGGGTACACCGGTGACGGCGCTCATGTTCAGGGCGGGGAACGTGGCGGCGGTGCCGAGGCCGTTGAGGACCATGACGGGCAGGACCACGGAGACGAACGAGGAGTCGGGTCCGATCCGGAAGAGCATCGCGTACGACGCGGCCAGCAGCAGCATTCCGGCCGCGATCATGCGGTGGGCGCCGAACCGGGCCGTGAGACGCCCCGCGAAGGGCGCCACCGCACCGTTGACCAGGCCGAGGGGGACAAAGGCACCGGCCGTCTCCAGGGGTGTCCAGCCCAGCACGTTCTGCAGATAGAGAGTGGCGAGGAACGCGAAGGAGGTGTACGCGCCCCACATCGCGAAGATCGTCAGGTTGGCGCCCACGCTCTGGCGGCGGGTGAGGAAGGACAGGGGCACCAGGGGTGTGTCGGCCCTGCCCTCGATGCGCACGAACAGAGCGAGCAGTATGGCGGTGGCCGCGAACAGGGCGATGGTGCGCGCCGAGGTCCAGCCGTGCTCCGGCGCCTGTGCGATGGCGTAGACACACAGGAGAAGCCCGCCGGTGACGGTCAGCGCCCCGGCGACATCGACCCTGCCCCGCCCGGCCGACGGCGGGTCCGGCGGCAGCAGACGGCTTCCCGCGATGAGCGCGGCCACCGCGATGGGCACCGGCAGAGCGAACACCAGCCGCCAGGAGACCTCGGTGAGCACACCGCCGAGCACCAGGCCACCGACGAATCCGCAGGCGCCCGCGGTGGCGTACCAGCCCAGGGCTCTGCCGCGCTCGGGGCCCTCCGGCCAGTTGGTGGTGATCAAGGACAGTGCCGCCGGGGCGAGGAACCCGGCGGCCACGCCCTTGACCAGCCGGGCCACGATGAGCAGCCCGCCACTGGGAGCGATCGCCCCCGCCACGCTGACCACCGCGAACACACCGACGGCCGCCAGGAAGGTGCGCCGGCGGCCGAGCAGGTCGGCCGCCCTGCCGCCCAGCAGCAGGAAACCGCCGTAGCCGAGGGCGTACGCGGACATCACCCACTGCAGGGACGCCGGTGACATGCCGAGGTCGTCCTGGATGGCGGGCAGGGCGACACCCACATCGGACAGGTCGATGGCGTCCATGAAGTGTGCGGCGCACAGCGTCAGCAGGGCGAGCGCGCCGGGCGTCGCACCGACGGGCCCGGTGGGTCGGGAACCGGTCCGGCCTTCGCCGCCCGGTGGGGTCTGTGCCGAGAGGGGGCCGCTGGCCTCCTGCGTCATGCTCTTGCTCTCTCTTTCGATGGGGGTCGCCCGAGCCGAGCCCGTGGTTCGGGGTCCGTGATCCGGGGTCCGTGGTTCGAGGTCCGTGGTTCGGTCCGTGGTTCGGGGTCCGTCAGGAGTCGGGCCGCTCGCGGTACAGCACCAGGTGCTCGTGGTAGAGCACGCCGTCGCGTACGTCACCCGTCGCGGTGAAGCCGGTGTCGTCGACGTAGTCGATATGGCGGCCCGTGACGGAGTAGCGGCCGGTGTACGCGCTGGCACGCCTGCCACGCGCCTCGTCGTACCGGCCGTCCGCACGCAGCTCCTGGCGGATGTGGCCGTCTGCGGTGACCCACATGCCGACGACGTCGATGTCCGGGGCGTCCGCCGAATCCGTGGTCATGGCAAACCTCTCGTTGGTGGGGTTGTCCTGCGCCACCGAGTCTGGGCAGTGCCCAAGAGGTCAACCAGGACGCCTTCTGCCTGGGTGCGGCACACCCAGGCACCTGGTCGGGGCGCCACGTAGCCTGAGGTCATGGCTGACAACGACCTGGGAGATTTCCTGCGAAGCAGCAGGTCGGGGCTACGGCCCGAAGAGGTGGGGATGGCGAGCTACGGCACCCGCCGCGTTCCCGGGCTGCGCCGCGAGGAGGTCGCGGTGCTCGCCGGCATCAACGCCGACTACTACACCCGCCTGGAACAGGGCCGGGAGCGCCGCCCCTCCCCGCAGGTGCTCGACGCGCTCAGCCGTGCGCTGCGCCTCGACGACGACGCCCGGGGCCATCTGTACCGGCTCGCCGGCACGGTGCCCGACGACCCCGCCGTCCGCGTGCCCGACCAGGTGAGCCCCGGGTTGCGGCAGCTGATGGACGGCTATCCGCACACGCCTGCCTTCGTGCTCAACCGGACCCTGGACATGCTCGCCACCAACGCGCTGGCCGACGCCCTCTACTCACCGTTCCATCCGGCGGACAACCTGGCCCGTATGGCCTTCGCGGACCCCGCGGGCCGCACCTTCTACCAGGACTGGGACCGGGCGGCGCAGGCCACCGTGGCGAATCTACGCCAGGCGGCGGGCTACGAACCGCACAACCCACGGCTGCACTGGCTCGTGGACACGCTCACCGAGAACAGCGCGGACTTCGCCCGCCTGTGGGGCAGCCACACCGTGCGCGGCAAGACCCAGGAGGCCAAGCGGTTCCTGCACCCCGACGTCGGCCCCCTCACCCTCAGCTACCAGGCGTTCGATGTGAGAGAGGCCCCGGGCCAGCAACTCGTCATCTACCACGCGGAGCCCGGCACCAGCAGCGCGGAAGCCCTGCATCTGCTCGGCTCCATCCACGCGACGCGCACCCGGCCCTCCCCGCACGGCGCGGACCGTACCTGAACACGTGGCCGGGCACACGCACACGCCTCAAGGGTGAGGGGCCGGTCGATGCCGGCCCCTCACGGTCAGTCAGTTTGCGTGTTCAGCCGCGCGCGAGCAGTTCGAGCGTGTCGATGACGCGGTTCGAGAAGCCCCACTCGTTGTCGTACCAGGCCACCACCTTGATGTGCTTGCCCTCGACACGGGTGAGGGCGGCGTCGAAGATCGACGAAGCCGGGCGGCGGGTGATGTCACTGGAGACGAGCGGCTCGTCGGAGTACTCCAGGATGCCCTTGAGCTTGCCGTCGGCGGCGGCACGGTAGGCCGCGAGCACCTCGTCGCGGCTGACCTCCCGGGAGACCGCGGTGTTCAGCTCCACGATCGAGCCCACCGGGACCGGCACCCGGATCGAGTCGCCCGACAGCTTGCCGTCGAGGTTCGGCAGCACCAGGCCGATGGCCTTGGCGGCCCCGGTGGTGGTGGGCACGATGTTCACCCCGGCGGCGCGGGCACGGCGCAGGTCGCGGTGCGGGCCGTCCTGGAGGTTCTGCTCCTGGGTGTAGGCGTGCACCGTGGTCATGAAGCCGTGCTCGATACCGGCCAGGTCGTCCAGTACGGACGCCAGCGGAGCCAGTGCGTTCGTGGTGCACGAGGCGTTCGAGACGATCACGTGCTCGGCGGGGTCGTAGGCGTCGGTGTTCACGCCATAGGCGAGCGTCACATCGGCGCCCGCGGACGGGGCGCTCACCAGCACACGTTGGGCACCGGCCCGCAGGTGTGCGCGGGCGGCATCCGCCGCGGTGAACCGGCCGGTGGATTCGAGGACGATGCCCACGCCGAGCTCGGCCCACGGCAAGTTGGCGGGCTCGCGCTCGGCGAGCACCTTGATGCGGCGGCCGTCGACCACGAGGTCGGTTCCGTCGACCTCGACGGAGCGGCCGAAGGGGCCGAGCGCGCTGTCGTACTTGAGCAGATGCGCGAGGGACTCGGGGGCGGTGAGGTCGTTGACGGCGACCACTTCGAGATCGCTGTCGCGCTCCAGCAGGGCGCGGAGGGTGTTGCGTCCGATGCGGCCGAATCCATTGACGGCGATGCGGGTCATGGAGGTTCCTTTCGTTCCACCCCCATCGTCGGCATCCGGATCCGGGGTCGACAGCGGCCTGAACGCCACCGTACGCAAGGATCCCGCCAGCACGCATGTGCGGGCACGCCATTCGGGAACCTCAGGCCGAAAAGGTGTGGCGGTACTCCGTCGGGGAGGTGCCGAGAATGCGGTGGAAGTGCAGACGCAGGTTCGCGCCGGTGCCGAGGCCGACTCGGTCGGCGATCTGCTCCACACCCAGATCGGTGCGTTCGAGCAGCTCGCGTGCCAGGTCCACCCGCGCCCTGAGCACCCATTGCATCGGCGTGTAGCCGGTGTCCTCCACGAACCGCCGCGAGAAGGTGCGCGCCGACACCCGCGCGTTGCGGGCGAGCGCTTCGAGGGTCAGCGGTTCGGCGAGGTGCGCCAGGGCCCACTCCCGTGTGCTCGCGAACAGGTCGCCGAGCGGTTCGGGCACACTCCGGGGCACGTACTGCGCCTGGCCACCGCTGCGGTACGGCGCCGCCACCAGCCGCCTGGCCACGTGGTTGGAGAGCCCGACGCCCTGGTCGCGCCGCACCAGGTGCAGGCACAGGTCGATGCCGGATGCCGCGCCCGCCGAGGTGAGCACATCGCCCTCGTCCACGAACAGCACGTTCTCGTCCACCCGCACCAGCGGATGCCTCTCGGCGAGCGCCTTGGTGTAGTGCCAGTGGGTGGTCGCCCGCTTGCCGTCGAGCAGGCCCGTCGCGGCCAGCGCGAACGCTCCCGTCGAGATGGCCGCGAGCCGGGTTCCGCGCTCGTGGGCCGCCATGAGCGCGCTGACGACCGCCGCCGGCGGTTCCGTGGTCGCCGGCTCCCGATAGCCGGGGATGAAAACGGTGTCGGCGTGCTCGAACGCCTCGAGCCCCTCGGCCACGTGATACGAGAGCCCGTCGCCGCCGGTCACCAGTCCGGGCGCGGCGCCGCACACCCGCACCTCGTACGGCATGCTCGGCCGGTTGGAGAACACCTGCGCGGGGATGCCGACGTCGAGCGGTTTGGCGCCCTCGAGCACGAGCACGGCGACATGGTGGTTCTTCCGGCTCATCGGGCTCCTTCGGCTCTCCCGCGATCGAACGGGCCTCCGCTCACACCCGTTGACCTCGATGACGACTACCGCAGACATCCTGCCACCGGCCGCCCGGGCATCTCGCCGTCCAGCACCCAGCTCAGGTCGTGCTCGGTGTGTTCCCGCGACCGGGCGCTGAGCTGGTCGCCGATCCACATCTTGGTGGGCCGTGGCACCCTCGGATGGGCGACAAGTGCTTCCAGATCCTGGCGGGTTGCCGCGTACGACCCGGCGGATCGCGCAGCTCACCAGCCCCAGCGCGTACCGCTTCGGAAAGACCACGTGGTCGGCGTCGTCCTCCGGGCCGGGCTCCTTGAGGTGCTCCCACAGTGTCCGGTACACGGCCGGAGAACCGTGGTCGAAGACGCTGTCCATCGCGCCACGGAGCGCCTTCGCGAGGTGGTTCTCCGCGGCGCGGCCCTGCTGGCAGGCCACGGCCGCGCCGATGACCCGGATCAGCAGCTCGGCGGCGGGTGCCGCGCCGTGTGCGGTGCTGAGCCGGCGCACCAGCTGGCCGAGCCCGCTGATCAGCCCGGCGTCGGTCGGTGGCGCGAAGGCCAGGTCGAGGGCCGTGGTGAGGGCCGATGGGGTGAGGGGGCCGGACTCGCAGGCGGCGTGGAGCAGGGCCTTGCGGGCGGCGTTCCGGGTACTGGCCGATGCGTCGTCGAGGCGGGGGATGTCTCCCGCGGCGTCGAACACCAGCTCCGAGAGGAAGGTGTGTGCCGTGGCGTACTGGGCGGGTTCGCGCGCGGCGATGGTTCCCACCAGCCCGAGGAAGGCCGCCCGGGTCTTCTGATCGGAGAAGGTGCCGTACCGCGGCAGGAGTTGTGCCAGGTCGGGCACGGGGAGAGTGCCGACCGACACGGAGCACTCCCAGAGCGTGAGTGCCTGGCGCTGCCGGGCTGAGGCGCCTCCTCGCTCACTCCAGGAGCACAGGGCCGCTGCCCGGGGGATCCCCGGGCCCCGGGGCAAAAAAAGTGGACATCGCGTCCCCCTGCGGTGAATGGTGACGGTATGAACCAGGAGGAGATCTGGGACGTCGACGCCGCCCAGCGCTATGACACGCCCGGCACGGGCATGTTCGCGCCGGAGATCCTGCAGCCGGCCGTGGACCGGCTGGCTGAGCTCGCGGGCGGCGGAGCGGCGCTCGAATTCGCCATCGGCACCGGCCGGGTGGCCGTCCCACTCGCCGAACGAGGGGTCCCTGTCACCGGGATCGAGCTGTCGCTTCCGATGATCCGTCAACTGCGTACCAGAGCGGACGAAGCGACGATCCCCGTGATCGTGGGCGACATGGCGACTTCCGTGGCTCCCGGGGAGTACACACTCGTCTATCTCGTCTACAACACCATCTCCAACCTGCTCACCCAAGCCGAGCAGGTGGAGTGCTTCCGCAACGCCGCCCGCCACCTCGGGCCCGGTGGCAGGTTCGTGATCGAACTCTGGGTGCCCGAGCTGCGCAAGCTCCCGCCGGGCCAGACGGCCACCGTCTGGCAAACCGAGCCCGGCTATATCGGGCTGGACACCTACGACGTACTGCGCCAGCACGTCGTCTCGCACCACTTCCGGTTCGACGACAGCAAGCAGGCTCGGCTGGCCCGCAGTCCGCACCGGTACATCTGGCCGGCCGAACTCGACCTCATGGCTCAGCTGGCCGGATTCGAGCTGGAGACCAGGCATGCGGACTGGACCGGCGCCGAATTCACCGCCGAGTCGCGCTCTCATGTCTCCGTCTACCGCATCCCGCCGAACTGAGCGTGCGGAGCGGGTGGGGTCGATCGCTTCCTCGGTACGGGAGTTGCGCCCCGAGTCGGCCCGGAGCGGTTACCTCTTCGTGGGCGTGTTCTTCATGGTCGCCGCGCTCGTGCAAGCGGTCAGGGCGGTGACCCAGCACCAACCGGCCGCCCACGCCCTGATGACGGCAGTCTCCTGTCCCACAACAGGAGGCTGCCGGGTTGCTGCGGTGCATGGCGAAGGGCACCGAACTGCCCCCAGATGTCGGCCGCCTCTGCTTCGTCGACGCTGCGTGCGCCGCATCCCACGTCGTCGGCCACCCGCTCCGCGATCCACCGGTTCGCGGTCTCACCCGCCACGGCGTGGTAGAGCGCTCCGGAGGTTCCCCTTGCCAAGGCCAGCCCGAACACGCGGGTGACGTCGTCGACATGGACGTGGCTATAGGTGTTCAGACCCTCGCCGACGTAGCAGGCCGCTCCCATCGCACCCACCGACCGGTAGACCATCGACACATGCCCGTGGTCCGCTGTCCCCCAGAACAGACCGGGGCGGATGACCCACGTGCGGATGCCGTGCGCGGCAGCGGCCAGCACCTTGTCCTCGACGGCTTTGCGCGCGGTGGCCTGGGGTTCGACGGTGAAGGGATCGTCCTCGGCGAAACTGTCCTGGCTCCAGGCGCCCGCGGTGCGCTGGAGAAACACACCGCTGCCGGAGAGGAACACCAGTGTCCGTCCGCTGCCGGCCAGGGCCTGGATCAGCTCGTCGAGGGTCGCGGTTTCCTGGGCCGGGTCTGCCTGGGCCGCGTAGATGACGGTGTCGGCGAGGCGTGCCGCGCTGATCGTCTCGGGCCGCCGCGTCTCCAGGTCACCCGCGACCGGGGTGATGCCTTGGGCCTCGAGAGCAATGGCCGCGGCCTCCGCGCGGGCCAGGCCGGTGATGTGATGCCCCGCGCCCGCGAGAGGGCGGGCGACGGCTCCGCCGACGAAGCCGGTGGCGCCGATGATGAAGACCTCCATGATGGTTGCCTTCAGCCCGGCAGCGTGCTGATCTCGCCGCCGTCGGCGAAGAGGATCGCGCCGTTGATGTAGCTGCTTGCGGGACTGGCGAGAAAGGCGACGATCTCGGCGATCTCATGTGGCTCACCCACCCGGCGCGTCAGCTGATCACCGCAGGCCCGACCCCCGCGACCGGCGGACGCGCCAAGTGCTGATCACCGAAGAGGGGCGCGCCCACCTCGAGCGCGCCCAGCACCACCTCTCCCTCGCCGAGGCGCGCCTGCTCGCCGATCTCGATGAGCACGACGCACGGCAACTGCGCCTTCTTCTGACACGCGTCGCCAAAACCGCTCAGCGCGAAGCGCTGGCCCCGAGGCCGACTGCTGAGGCGGCCCGAGGCGCCTCGCTGCGTCGTCCAGTACTACGAGCTCGTGGACGGGTTCGTGGAGTCGGCCAGGGACTCCAGGGCGGGCAGCGCGGTGTACAGCGCGCGCTGCTCCTCGGGGCTCAGCGTCTCGATCCGCGCGGCGAGCCGGGCGGCGGCCTCGTGGCGCACGGTGTGGAGGAGTTGACGGCCGGGGTCGGTGAGCGCGATCAGGCTGGCTCGGCGGTCCTCGGGGTCGGGGGTGCGCTCGATCCAGCCGGAGGCATCGAGCAGATCGACCATGCGGGACGTGGTCGGCAGGGCAATGCCCAGCCGGGTCGCGAGGGCGCTGATGCGCATCGGGCCGTGGGTGTCGAGCGCTCCAAGGGCCGCCTGGCGGCTGGGGGTGAGATCGCCGTGTTCGCCCCGGGTGCCCCGCAGGCCGGGGAGCAGATGCTGGAGGGCGGTACGGAGCCGTTCGGCCAACTCCGCCGATTCCGGAACGGCGGGACTCGGGGTGTTGGCGCCTGAGGTGGCAGGGCCTGGGCCGGTGGGGCCCGGGTCGCTGCGGTCGAGCGCGGTCATCTCGGCTCCTCGGGTGGTGGTCCCGTTCCTCCGCCGGGTGACGACTGGGGTGGCGACGGAGGTGGTGACGGAGGCGGGTGCGGTGGCCCGGACTTCGGCGGGGGCGGCTGCCGGGGCGCGGGCGCCGGGTGGCGGCAAGTGTCCGCGACGTCCTCCTCGACGTCCTTGCTACTCGCGGTGTCAGCGGCGCCCGCGGTGCGGTCCCGGGCAGCCGCCACCCCCGCCGGGGCAACCGGCTTCGGCCCGCCCTTGTGCACATACCGCCCGCCGCGCAGCAGCGATGCCACGGCGGCCACCAGACAGGCCGCGATGGCGAAGTCGAACGCGGCGGACAGGCCCTGGGAGAACGGCGGGGAGATCAGCGCCGGGAAGAAGCCGCGCCCGGTGAGATAGGCCGCGTGGTGGGCGGGCAGATGGTCGAGCACCTGCGGTCCGAGCAGAGTTCTGACCGGGTTGTAGCCGAGCAGCGAGGCGAAGAGCACCCCGACCGGCGGCAGGGCGGCGACCCTGGCCGCGTCGGAGGCCGGGACCCCTTCCGCGGTCAGGCCGTGGGTGAGGGCGCCGGGGAGCGAACTGGCGAGCCCGGCGATCATCAAGGAGAAGAAGATGCCGATGGACAGGACGGTGGCCGAGTTCTGGAAGGTGGTGCTGATTCCGGCGCCCACCCCGCGCTGGTCGGGCGGCAGGCTGTTCATGATGGCCGCTCGGTTCGGCGAGCTGAACAAGCCCATGGCGATCCCGTTGACCAGCAGGATCGCGGCGAACACCGGATAGCCGAAGTCCACCGGCAGCTCCTCCAGCGCCACGAAGGTGGCGGCGGCCAGCAGCATCCCGCCGGTGGTGAAGGTACGGGCACCGAATCGATCGGAGGCCCAGCCGGAGAACGGTCCCGCGATCAGGAACCCGATGGTCAGCGGCAGCATATAGATGCCCGCCCACAGCGGGGTCTCCTCGAAGCCGTAGCCGTGGCGGGGCAGCCAGATGCCCTGCAACCAGATGATCAGGATGAACATCAGGCCACCGCGTCCCAGTGCCGCGAGCAGACTGGCCACGTTCCCGGCGGTGAACGCGCGGATACGGAACAGACCCAGGTGGAACATGGGCTGCGCGACCCGGTTCTCGATCACGCAGAACAGGCCCAGTACCGCCACTCCCCCGGTGATCGCGGCGATCACCCAGGGGTTGCCCCAGCCCATGGTGTGACCGGCGTAGGGCTGGATGCCGTAGGTGATGCCGGACAGCACGGCGATCAGGCCGATGGCGAAGGTGATATTGCCCCACCAGTCCAGCCGGGCCGGGGTGCGCACACCGGTGTCCCGCAGCTTCAGATACGCCCAGACCGTGCCGAACAGCCCGATGGGGACCGAGACCAGGAACACCAGGTGCCAGTCGAGTGGGCCGAGCAGCCCGCCCAGGATCAGTCCGATGAAGGACCCGGCGATCCCCGCCACCTGGTTCAGCCCCAGGGCGAGACCGCGTTGATCGGCGGGGAAGGCGTCGGTGAGGATGGCGTTGGAGTTGGCCATCAGCATGGCGCCGCCCACGCCCTGCAGCACCCGCATCCCGATCAGCCACAGTGCGCCGGAGGTGCCGTGCAGCCAGGTCACGGAGAGCAGCACGGAGAACAGGGTGAAGACCGCGAACCCCAGGTTGTACATCCGCACCCGGCCGTACATGTCCCCCAGCCGTCCGAAGCTCACCACGAGCACGGCGGTGACCACCATGTAGCTCATGATCAGCCACAGCAGCAGGCTGGTGTTCCCGGGGCGCAGCGGATCCACGCCGATGCCTCGGAAGATGTCCGGGAGCGCGATCAGCATGATCGAGATGTTGATCGTCGCGATGAGGACGCCGAGCGTGGTGTTGGACAGGGCGATCCACTTGTACCGCGGCCCCGGGCCGCCATCGCCGTAGGACGGAAGGGCCCCCTCAGCTCCGGCCCTGCGCCGCTCGGTCGTCCAACCCATCGAGCATCACTCCCGTCGGGAGTTGGTTGCTTGACATCAACCAAGCTAATCCCGATATGCCCTTTCGCCAAGTGGGGTCGGGCTGAGCACGTAGCGACCGGCCCAGGCGGCGAGCACGGTGGCTACGTACCGCGTGTCGGCCGGGTCGGTAAGCAGGTGGTTGGCTCCGTCGAGGGACGCACCGCGTCCTCGTCCAGCTGGTCGGCCCCGCCCCCGTCCGCGAATGCCTCGCCCTGGCCACCGCCGAGTCCAACCGCTGCACCTACTGCTTGTCCGCGCACACTTGCCCACGACCTCGGCGATTTCGGCGTCGGTGCTCGCCCTCAACATCCTGACCAACTACTTCAACATCGTTGCCGACACCGACAACGAATTCCCCCTCGTCACGCCGCACCAGGCCGCCTGACGCCCTCAGCCGTGCAGGCCGCCCCTCCCTTGACAGCCACGGCTCACTGGCCCAAGGACCGGCACGGCCTCCGCTCCTCCGGCCCCCGCTCACGGCACAGTGGTGGCATGAACGCAGACGACAGAAGCACCCTGGCCCGCGGGCGTGTGGCGACCAGGCTTCCGGCCCAGGACCTCGATCGGGCGCGGCGTTTCTATTCCGAGCAGCTCGGTATGGAGCCGGTCGACGAACGGCCCTGTGGGTTGCTGTATCGCTGCGGAGAGGCGGAGTTCGTGCTCTTCCGGTCGACGGGATCCTCCCCCGGCACATTCACTCAGATGGCGTGGGAAGTCGACGACATCGAGACAGCGGTGAGGGAGCTCCGACGACGCGGCGTGGTGTTCGAGGACGTCGACGTGGCGGGGTTTCGGACGACGGAGGGGATCGCCGAGATCGAGGGGAACTACCCCAGCAAGGGTGCGCGGGGTGAGCGCGGGGCCTGGTTCCGTGACAGCGAGGGGAATTTGCTGGGCATCGGCCAGTTGGTCATGTGACCGGAACGCACCTGGGCCTCCCCCGAAGGCCCACCGCCCGGGTGCGTGGCCATCCGCACACAGTCCCGCCGCTTACCCGCCGTCCGTCCGCCGTACCCACTTTTTTGTGGGTACTTGGCAGCGACGGACGACCGGGCGAATCTTGTTGCGGGCGGTCGGAGGGCCGCCGGATCGGATGAGACGGAGGTGGCGGTGCGTCAGGGGCCCGACTGGGCCTCGGCCAGCTTCTCCAAGCGGCGATGGCCCCAATCGGACAGAGGGGCCAGCGCCTCGGAGAGGTCGCGGCCGAACGCGGTCAGGGAGTACACGGTCTTCAGGGGCAGCACATCGTGTACGTCCCGGTGCACCAGCCCGTCCGTCTCCATCTCACGGAGCGCCTGAGTCAGGACCTTCTCGCTGAGGCCCGGCAGCCGCCGGCGCAGCTCGCCGGGGCGATGCGGTCCGGACTCCAGTGCCCAGAGCAGGGCGGTCTTCCACTTGCCGTCGATCACGACGATCGCGGCGGTCACTCCGCAGACATTCGTGTCCTGAGCACGACTGCGTGTCATCTTCGCTCGATTTCCCTTGAGTTGTCAGTTACGCGTATATCCGTATGGGAGTTGAAGTTTCATGTCTACGCACTCCGAACATTCTGCCGTCACCGTGCTCGGTCTGGGGCCGATGGGCCGCGCCCTGGCCGGTGCGTTCCTGGACGCCGGGCTGCGGACCACGGTCTGGAACCGGACGCCGGGCAGGGATGGGGAGCTGATCGAGCGGGGGGCGGTCAGTGCGCGATCGGCGGAAGAGGCCGTCGCCGCAAGCCAGTTGACCGTGGTCTGCGTGGTGAACTACGACGCCTCGGACGCGATCCTGCGGCGCGACGGGGTCACCGACGCGCTCAAGGGACGCACCGTGGTGAACCTGTCCGCGGACACTCCGGACCGGGCCCGGGACACCTCGGACTGGGCGGCCGGGCATGGCATCCGGTACCTCGACGGTGCGATCATGACGCCGATCAACACCATCGGAGCGCCTTCCGCGGTGTTCATCTACAGCGGCCCGGCGGAGCTCTACGAGGAGCACCGGCCCGTGTTGGACACGCTGGGCGGTACCCACACCCATCTCAGTGAGGAGATCGGCCGGGCGGCGGCCTACGACATCGCGCTGCTCGACATCTTCTGGACGGCGATGGCGGGCTATGCGCACGCCCTGGCGGTGGCGCGGGCGGAGGGAATCAGCGCTCGGGAGTTGGCGCCCTTCGCCCAGGGCATCGGTGCGATCCTCCCGCCGCTCTTCCAGGAGACCGCGGAGGAAGTGGAGCGCGGCACCTTCTCCGGTGAAGACAACCCGATCACCTCGGGGGCGTCGACCATGTCCCATATCGTCCACACTTCCGAGAGCCATGGCATCGACGCGGGCGTGATGCGCGCGGCCGAAGGCATGGCCCGCCGCGCCATCGGGCTGGGCCATGGCACGGACGGGTTCATCCGCGTCGCCGAAATGCTGGGCCGCGGCGGTAAGTGAAGGGGGCTGGTGCAGCCACCGCGGGTGGGAGTTGGATATCGTCGCCGGCCGCTGAGCAGGTCGATCCGGCCCGGGCACCCGGGCGCGTCATCCCGCTCCTTACAGGTCGACCTCGATGTAGTCGATATCGGTGAACTCCACCAGCAGGCCCTGGGCGCGGCGGCCGCGGTCCTTGAAGTAGATCTCCTGCAGGCCCTCGGCCGCGATGTCGAGCAGTTGCTGTTCGGGGGCGCCCTGTTCCTGGGCGTCGAAGAGGCGGGCGGCGTACTGCGGTGGCAGCGCCTGGGTGATGTGGCGCAACCGGGCGTCGTCGGTGGTGCCGGGGGCGGCGGTGTAGCCGAAGCGGGCGCGGGTGTCGAGGACGATGCCACCGGTGGTGGCGGCCTGCTTCTTGGCCCTGGCGCGGATCTGCGGCTGCCAGCGCTTTCTCACCTCTCGGTCCATCCGGGTGGCGAGGGACTTGCGGGGTTGTTTGAGCTGGTCCTTGACGTACCGCTCGACGGTGCGCTGGGAGATGCCGAGCAGGTCGGCCACCGGCCGGGTGCCCTTGAGCTGCCTGACCAGATAGCGCATCTGCGCACCGGCCGACTTGGGGACGGGGCGGGTGAAGGTGCCTTCCACCGCCTTGTCCAGGCTCTCCGCGAGCTTGCCCATCGTCTCTACTCTCCGTTGTCCGGGGCGGTGACGTGGCCGTCCTTGATGTACCGGGCGAGGTTGAGGCCATCGCCGTGCTCCTCGCGCACGCCCTCGGCCCACAAGGTGGTCTGGGTGCCTTCGTGCTTGACCATCCCCGGGCTCACGCCGATCCGGAAGCCGCCCGGCAGCGGTTTGCCGTCCTGGTGGGGCAGGAAGTCCAGCGGGCTGGGCCCGTCGGAGGGGTAGACGGCGCAGTCGGAGAGGACGGCCACCGGGTACTGGCCGGTGGCCGCCGCCGTCTTGAGCATCTTGCGGTGCATATTGACCCGCGCCTTGGAGATGACCGCGGCGCGGATGTCGGGCCGCCAGGTCGGGCGCCGGAGCGCGGGCCAGGGCTGACCCGGGCGCCAGCCACCGCCACGGGGGCGTTCGCGCAGCTTGCCGATGCCGCCCTTGACGGTTGCCTTGATCGCGGAGAGGACGATCGCCGGCTGCGGATCGGCCCGCCGGTGGCCGTCCATCGCGGTCAGGAACTCCTGCGGTCCCATGCCGGCGGTGACCCCCAGGTCGGCCATGGTGGCGATATAGGCGTCCCGCAGCCGGGTGTACCAGGCGTCCAGGTAGCGGCCGTTGTCCGGGCGGAGGTACGCCTCGACGGGGGCGACGCCGTAACCGAGTTCGGCGGCGTAGGCGACGGTCGGCGTGGCGTACCAGGCGGGTCCCGTCGGCCGCTCCCCGGTCGGGGTGAAGGGGCTCGGCAGGCGCGGATCCAGTTCGACGTGGGAGAGGTCCACCAGCCATGAGCCGGGGATCTTCGGGTCGAACGGCGGCTGCTTGGCGTGCACGGGCTCGCCGAGGCCGAAGACCGTGCCGTTGGCGGCCGCGGCGAAGGCCATGTTGACGTCGATGCCCACCACGTAGCGCTTGGCGCACTCGTCGTCGGTGAGCGGGCGCGCCCAGTCGTATGCCTCCTCCACCAGCACCTCGTCAGGGGTGCGCTGGTGGAAGCGTGGCAGGTGTGCCAGGAGTGGATGGCCGTCCGGGGCCTCGGGCGGGGCGCACTCCACCGGCTGGGTGCCCAGCGAGCCGGGGTTGTGCTCGCTGTGCCGCCGGCCACCGCTGTCCGGCTCACCGGCGCGGGTGGGCGGGTGCAGAGCGGTCATCAGCTCCAGGCCGGTGACGGCGGTGGAGCCGCAGGGGGTCATGACGCGGTCGGCGTAGGTGCCCAGCAGATGCGCCAGATCGGCGGGCGGCAACTGCGCGGCCTCGCCCCAGGAGCGCGTATCGAGGGCCTCCCAGCCCAGGACGCACAGCTGGACGCAGGCGCGCCGCGAGCCCTCGGCGGGGCGGTAGATGCGCGCCCACGGGCCGAGCCCGCGCCGGGTGAGCCGCCAGTCGGCCCGCTCCAGTTCCTTGAGGACCTTGTGGCCCTCGGGCAGTCTCCCGGCCCGCCGTTCCTCGTCGGTCAGCCGGGCCGGGAGGCCGAAGCGCACCGCGGCAGCGTCGGTGAGCACCAGAACGGGGTCGGCGTCCCTGCCGTTGCGGTTCAGCCGCGGTGCGCCCAGCCGCGCCTCGGTCAGAGTCCACTCCACCAGAGACGGGAGGGACTTGGCCGGGATGTCCAGGACCAGGCCGCCGGCGCAGTACGCCCAGACCTGGCCGTCCACGACATCCACGACCGCCAGCGGGCCGTGGGCGAAGCGTGGGTCCACGACATGGTTGGCGGCGGGGATGGCGGTGGTGGTCCCGGCCGCCCCCGCCACCCGTGCCATCGCGTCCGGGCGCCGTGATGCGGACGGCCGGGGCGGACGGGCCCGCTGCGCCGGGGCCGTGGCGAGTTGCCGGGTCGTGTCCTGTGCGGCGGTCGCCCCGGGCCGCTGACTCCGCTCGGGGGAATGGCCCTGGCCCGGGGGCGGAGTCTGCGTCGGGGTGGGCTGGGCCGGCGGTGACGGCTCAGGAGCGGTGGGTGCCGAGCCCGCCGCTGGGGCGGGGAAGCGGGCGGCCAGGCCCTTCAGAAGCCGGGCGTACGCGGCACGCTTCGGCTGCCGTGGCTCGGTCTTGCCGGATTCCCAGTTGCCCACCGCTTCCCGGCGGATGTCCAGCGCCTTGGCGATCCCGGCCTGGCTCAGCCCCGCGGCCTCACGCAGCCTCTTGCGCTCCGCGGGTGCCGGCAGATCGTCCTGGGCGACCTGCTCCAGCAGCGCGTCGACAGCGCTGAACAACTCGTCTTCAGCGGGCACAGGGCTCACCTCCGGGCAAACCCTATCCCCATCGCTCTCCGCAACGCACACGTCATCGCGCGTTCGATCACTCCTGTCGCGAACGCGGTGGGAGTGCGGAGGCTGGGGCCGTTCCGGGCCGGAGAGTTCCGGCCCGAAGGGATCGCAGGGTCGGCCGAAAGGCACGGCCGACCCTGCGATCAAGGCGAAGACAAGCTGATCAATCGTCAACACACTTGGGGTACTTCGAACCCCGGTTGCAGTCGTGATAGTCGTACTTGCTGACGCGGAACTTCTTCTCGTCGCCGCCCTTGGCCGGATCGACGACCAAGTAGAACTTCTTTCCGTCCTTGACCTTGTCGGAGACCGTCCCGTCAGGGCCCCGGTCGAAATCCTGCGCGCAGCCGGCGAGCGAGGCAAAAGCGGTCATTACCAAAAGGGCGGCGGCAAGGCGACGCATAGGGGTGCTCCGATCAACTTGGGGACCGGCACAGTCTAAGAGAGACGCACCATCGCCAGAACCGCCGGGGACGCCCCCACCCAGCAACGACAGCCCGTCCGGCAAAAGCACCGAAGAAGCACCCGAAAACACCCTCATCCCCTCCACCAAAACCCCACACCACATGCCCGATCTACTCGCGTCGGCAACAGGAGGGGCTGCGGGGAGGTGAACGGACAGCATGCGCGGAACGCCGCTTCAGGGACACATGTTCCAAAGAGTTCGATATCCCTTCCACTGGTCGCCCGGTGGCCGACAGCTCCTTTTCGGCTGACGTTTCTTGCACGAGCAGTCCACTCCCGTCCCCGGATTGGCACCGGCGCGTAGCCCATGCCGCCGTTACGCGTCGGTGACAGTGCGGACAGACCCGTAACGGCACGGGGGGACAACTCACGGGCCGGGTGGCGGGTCGTAGTGACCGGGAAATCAACCCGCGGCACTTCACCGACAACACCGAACACCATACGAACGGGGAACCAATGACTCACCTCAAGCGCGCCCTGGCCATCGCGGCAGTGACCGGCGCCGGCGCTGTCGCCCTCATGGCGGCCGCGCCCGGGGCCTCCGCGACCGCCTCGCGCGTTGCGTACAACGGCGCCTGTGGCTCCGGCTATACGGTCGTCAACTCCACCGAGGTCGGGGACAAGGGCACGGCGTATCTCACCTACAGCTCCGCCACGGGCAAGAACTGCCTGGTCGCGATCCGGAACGTGGCCGGCGAGCCGGTGCCGATGACCATCTACCTCTCGCGGAGCGACACGGAGATCCACGACATCTACGACAGCGGCAACTACCGCTCCTACGCGGGACCGATCTATGTGAGCGCACGAGGAACCTGCGTGGACTGGTGGGGCTGGCTCGACGGTGTGCGCTTCGAGAAGGCCGAGACCAACTGCGGCTGACACGCGGCGGTTGACACCCGACCGACCGACCCGGTGCCCCGCACGCGATGGTGTGCGGGGCACCGCTCCGCGACCGGCGGTATGGGCCATGCGGTCACCTTTATGCGGTCACCTTGGCGAGGAACGCGGCCACGTTCGCCACCGTCCGCTGGACCTTCTCCTCCAGGGTGAGCGACTCCTGGGGCCGTGAGCCCGCGCCCGCGTCCTTCTTGCCCCGCACATAGAGCGAGCAGGCGAGGTCGCTGCATATGTAGTCGCCGACCGAGTTGCCCTGCTGTCTGGCCTTCCCCGCCTTCGGCGCGACCATCAGCGAGACGCCGCCCGTGTGGGCCGTCAGGCACATCGAGCACATGCTGCGCCGTACCTGCCAGGAGGCGGGGCCGGGGCAGCGCAGCGCGACGGCGATCGGGCGGGCGTCCAGTTCGGTGACCAGGTAGGCACGGTCGGGTGCCTGAGGATCTCGCCAGCCGAGGAAGTCCAGGTCATCCCAGGGCCGGTCGGCCAGGTCGCGTGGAACGGACAGGCGCTTCGCCTCGCCCTTGCTGCAGTTCACGAACGCGGCACGGATCTCTTGCTCAGTCAGCGGCTTCATAGAACGCAGGCTAATTTGCCTAAAGGTGTTAGGCAAATGCATAATCAGTTCTGCCGAAGGAGAGGAAGGGCATGGGACGGGCAGGACTGACCACGGAACGGCTGACCCAGGCGGGAGCGGAGCTGGCCGACGAGCTCGGCTTCGACCAGGTGACCGTCTCTGAGCTGGCCAGACGGTTCGACGTCAAGGTCGCGAGTCTCTACTCGCACCTGAAGAACGGCCATGACCTCAAGACCAGGATCGCCCTGCTCGCCCTGGAGGAGCTTGCCGACCGGGCCGCCGAGGCCCTGGCCGGGCGGGCCGGAAAGGACGCCCTGACCGCCTTCGCCAACGTCTACCGCGACTACGCCCGCGAGCATCCCGGCCGCTACGCCGCGGCCCAGCTCAGGCTCGACCCGGAAGCGGCGGCCGCCAGCGCCGGCGTCCGGCACTCACAGATGACGCGGGCGATCCTGCGCGGCTACGACCTCACCGAGCCGGACCAGACGCACGCGGTCCGGCTGCTGGGCAGCGTCTTCCACGGCTACGTCAGCCTCGAGTTGGCAGGCGGGTTCAGCCACAGCGCCCCCGACAGCGAGGAAAGCTGGTCGCGGACCCTGGACGCCCTCGACGCGCTGCTGCGGAACTGGCCCGCGCCCTGACGCGGTGGCACGGCAGCACTCAGCAGCGCGGCAGCGTTCCTGAGGCGGTCAGCCTCGCGGCGCATCGGCGTAGCCGATCCATCCGTCCGTCCGGCCGCCCCCACATCCATCCATCCACACATCTGTGATCAACAGGCTGGGACCATGCACACCACCGAACACGACTGGATCACCACGCCCATCACCGCGGACATCCTGCGGGGCGCCCTCGACCTGGAGCACACCGCGCACGGGGTGCTGCCGCACCGGCTGCCCGCCTGGGCCCGCGCCCAGTACGCCGACGGACAACTCGCCATGGCGGAGGCCCAGCCCTCCGGCGTACGGCTGGTCTTCCGGACCCCGGCCACCGCCGTCGAACTGGACACGCTGCCCACCAAGCGGGTCTACGCGGGCGCCCCGCCCCGCCCTGACGGCGTGTACGACCTGCTGGTCGACGGCCGCCTGGCCGGGCAGTCCGTGGTGACCGGCGGCAACACGCTGGCCATCGACCTGGCCACCGGGACGGCCGAGAGTCACCCGGGCCCGGTCGGCACCCTCCGCTTCTGCGACCTGCCCGGCGCCGTCAAGACCGTCGAGATCTGGCTGCCGCACAACGAGACCACCGAACTCGTCGCCCTGCGCACCGACGCCCCCATCGAGCCCATACCGGACCAGGGCCGCAAGGTGTGGCTGCACCACGGCAGTTCGATCAGCCACGGCTCCGACGCCGCTAGCCCCACCGGCATCTGGCCCGTGCTCGCCGCCTCCCTCGGCGGTGTGGAACTGATCAACCTGGGCCTGGGCGGCAGCGCGCTGCTCGACCCGTTCACCGCCCGCACGATGCGGGACACCCCCGCCGACCTGATCAGCATCAAGATCGGCATCAACCTGGTCAACGCCGATCTGATGCGGCTGCGCGCCTTCACCCCGGCGGTGCACGGCTTCCTCGACACGATCCGCGAGGGGCATCCCACCACGCCACTGCTGGTCGTCTCCGCCATCCTGTGCCCCATCCACGAGAACACGCCCGGCCCCGCAGCCTTCGACATGAGCGCGCTCAGCGCCGGAAAGCTGCGGTTCCAGGCCACCGGCGACCCCGCCGAGCGCGCCGCGGGGAAGCTGACGCTGCGCGTCATCCGGGAGGAGCTGTCCCGGATCGTGAAGCAGCGGGCGGCCGACGACCCCCACCTCCACTACCTCGACGGCCTCGATCTCTACGGCGAGGCCGACGCCGACGAGCTGCCGCTGCCCGACGAGCTCCACCCGGACGCCGCCACCCACCGCCGTATCGGGGAACGCTTCGCCGCGCTGGCCTTCGCCGACGGCGGTCCGTTCGGGCACCACAGCGCCTGACGCCGGGCTCCGGCCACCATGATGCTGGGCTCTGTCCGGTACGACGTCGGGCTCCGTCCGGTACAACCGGCTGGTCCGGCCGCTCTGGACGGCCGGCCCGCCCCCTGCGCCACCGGAGCGCCAGGCCCTACCCTGGTGGCCGTGCACATCTGCTTCGTCTGCAGCGGGAACATCTGCCGGTCGCCGTCCGCCGCGCTGGTCCTCGCCGAGCAGCTGCGCCGGGCCGGACTCGACGGCGCGGTACGGGTCAGCAGCGCCGGTATCGGCCCCTGGCACGCCGGTGAGCCCATCGATGAACGGGCCGGCGCACTGCTGGCACGGCACGGCTACCCGGTCGAGCATGTCGCGGCCCAGATCGGCGCCGAGCACAGAGACGCCGACCTGTTCCTGGCGATGGACCGCGGCCACGAGAAGGCATTGCGCCGGCTGGTCGACGATCCGTCCCGGATCAGGATGCTGCGGTCCTTCGACCCGGACGCGACCGGTGATCAGGACGTGCCCGACCCGTACTACGGCGGCCCGGAGGGGTTCGACGAGGTGCTGGCCATGATCGAAGCCGCGATGCCCGGCCTGCTGGCCTGGGTGCGCGAGCGCCGCGGCTCATGAGTGCCGGTCCGGCGGCCGAGGCGGGCGAGGGCCCCGGTGCCGCGGCGGCCCGCCTCACCGGCCGCCCGGTGACCGGTCGGAGGCGGCTGTCCGCAACGCTCACCGAAGTCACCCTCGACGGCGGGCAGACGGTGATGGTCAAACGGGGCGACGGGTCACGCGCGGCACCGGCCGAAGCGGCGGGGCTGCGCTGGCTGGCCGACGCGGGGACGGTCCGCGTCCCGGTGGTGCACGGCCACGACCGGGACTGGCTGGTCACCGATCAGGTGCCGGTCGGCAGGCCGGGCACCCGGGCAGCGGCCCGGTTCGGCCGCGACCTGGCCGCCCTGCACGCCGTCGGCGCGCCCGCGTTCGGCGCCCCGCCGCCCGACGGCCCCACGGACGCGTACATCGGGTCGGCCCCGATGCGCAACGTCCCGGGCTCCGACTGGCCGCACTGGTACGCCGAACACCGGGTGCTGCCGTATCTGCGCCGCGCCGTCGACGACGGCACGGTGCGCCGCGGCGAGGCCGAGGTGATCGAGCGCGCATGCGAGCGGCTGCCCGAGCTGGCCGGACCCGCCGAGCCACCCGCCCGGCTGCACGGCGACCTGTGGAACGGCAATGTCCTGTGGGGCGCCGACGGACAGGCGTGGCTGATCGACCCGGCCGCGCACGGTGGCCACCGGGAGACCGATCTGGCGATGCTCCACCTGTTCGGCTGCCCGCACCTCGATCAGGTGCTGGACGGCTACCAGGACGTGGCGCCGCTCGCCGAGGGCTGGGCCGACCGCATCGGGCTGCACCAGCTCTTCCCCTTGCTGGTGCACACCGTGCTGTTCGGCCGTGGCTACGCCGGGCGGGCAGTCACGGTGGCCCGGGCGGCCCTGGCGCGCTGACCTGCCGCAACTCCGCGTGCGGCCCTTCCAGAGCGGTGTGGTCGTCGTCCGTGCCGGTGTGCGGGGCGGCGAACCAGCGCGCTCGGCGCCCACTGGTCCCGGCGGGAGAGCACAAGATCCCAGGAAGCGTGCGGGCCACCGCCACCGGAATTTCACGCCCCGCACCGGAAACCGACGCGCCTGGTGGCCCGTCTTGAGGTGCGGAATCGAACGGATGGAAAGCCATGGTGGAGCAGGTGGACGGCGAGGCGACCTCGCCGGTGCAGGCGGCGGCGCCCCGGCGCCTGGGGCGCTGGGCGGCGCACTGGGCTCGGGGCGGGTCGCCTTGGACGCGGGGGCGGGTGCTCGCCGGAGCGGCGGTGCTGACGGCCGGGCTGCTGGCGTTCCACCGGGTGGTGCCCAACTCCGTGGGGCACCTGGGCAGTTTGCTGGAAGCGTTCCTGCCGTGGCTCGGCCTGGTGGTCGTGGTGCTGCTCGGCCTGGCGCTGCTGCGCCGTTCGGCCATCGCGCTGGTGGTCCTGCTGCTGCCGGTGGCGGCCTGGGCGTACCTCTTCGGCGGGCTGCTCCTGCCCGGGGCGAAGCCCGGCCCGCACGACCTGGTCGTGGTGCAGCACAACGTCAGCGACGAGAACACCGACCCGGCGGGTACGGCCCGCACCCTGGCCGATGCCGAACCCGATCTCATCGCGCTGGAAGAGCTGGTGCCCACCGCGCTGCCGGTCTACGAGAAGACCCTCGCCCCGCACTACCCGTACCACGCCGTCCGGGGCACCGTCGGACTCTGGTCGAGGCATCCGCTCACCGACGCCCGGCCGTTGGACATCAAACCCCGGGGGATCACGGAGGCATGGAGCCGCGGGCTGCGGACCATGGTCCACACGCCGCGGGGCGAGATCGCGGCGTACGTCGCGCATCTGCCGTCGGTCCGCGTCGGGGCGAGTGGCCTCGCGTCCTCCTGGCGTGATGAGAGCGCCGGCCTGTTGGGCAAGGCCATCGCCGCCGAGAAGCGGGATCGGCTGATCCTGCTGGGCGACCTCAATGGCACGGTCGACGACCGTGGGCTGGCTCCGCTGACCTCACGGATGAACGTCGCGGAGCGGGGCTTCGCCTTCAGCTTCCCCGCGGGCTTCCCGCTGGCCCGGATCGACCAGGTCATGGCCCGTTCGGCGGCTGTCGGCCACATCCGCACCCTGCCCGCCACCGGCAGCGACCACCTGCCGGTCGCCGCCCGGATCGCGCTGGGCTGAAGCCGCCTTTCGAGCTGTGGCAGCCAAGGGGTGACGGCCATTTGGGCGCTTCCTCGGGAGCGGTCCCCAGACCCACGGGTTAGAAATGCCGCGCAGGAATCCCCGAAACAGGAGGTCCAACTGATGGGTATCGGTATGCGCTGGACGACCACGACGGCCGCGGCGACCATGACTCTGGCGGGCACCCTGGGACTCGGCCTGATGGCGCCGGTGGCGCAGGCCGCCGCCCACGGGCCATGCTACGACGGGCGGTGCAAGATCACCGTGTCGAGGCCCACCAACATCGCGGTCGACAGCCACCGGTTCGGCTTCGGGAAGCTGCGGATCACCCACATCAGCTCCCGGTCCGTGAAGATGTCGGCCACCACTACGGGCGGCGCGCGCCTGAGCGGCAGCACCAGTCCGGGCGGCACCGTCAGGCTCAACAGCCTGAGCATCCGGGTGCAGTCGGCCAGCGGCCACAAGGCCAAGCTCGTCCTGACACGGGCGTCCTGACACGAGCGTGCTGACACACACGCCCTGACACGGGCGTCCTGAATTCCCGTCCCACCACGATCACTTTCCCGTGATGTGGGTGGTCAGGCGGCTCAGCAGGGGCACACAGTCGCGCAGCCGCCGCTGTTCATCGGTGCTGAGCGCGTCGCCGATGGCGGCGCCCAGCGAAGTGGCGCGCTGCGCGCGTTCTTGCCGGAGACGAGCGCGGCCGGTGTCGGTGATGTCCAGCAGGAGCTTGCGGCCGTCGCTGGGATGAGGTTCGGCGCGCACCAGGCCGGCGCCGAGCAGCTCCTTGACGGACTTGGCGGCCGACTGGTGGGTCACGCCGCGCCGGTGCGCGAGGTCGGCCGTGGTCTGCGGGCCGCCGCGGTCGAGGTGGCCGAGGATGGCGGCTTCACCGGAGGGCATGGTGTCGGCGGCCCGCACGGCACGGACGAGTTCCCCGATGGCCTGCCGCAGGTCTTCAGCCAGTGTGTCGTCTTCCATGGCCCCACCCTACCCATGTCATGAATCTGAGTTGTACAACCTTGTTGTACAGTTAAACTACCCAGCCAGGTTGTACAGTTTCAGGAAGGGATCAAGGGCCCCACTATGCGACTCACCAAGTTCGGCCACGCCTGCATCCGCATCGAGAAGGACGACCGCCGCCTGGTCGTGGACCCGGGCGGCCTCACCGAACCGCACGCGCTGGACGGCGCGGACGCGGTCCTGGTCACCCACGAACACTTCGACCACTTCTCCGAGGAGACGCTCCGCAAGGCCGCGGAGAACAACCCGGCCCTGCGCATCTGGACCAACACGCCCGTCGCCAGGCAGCTGGACGGCCTCGGCGCCCGCGTCACCGCCGTCGGCGAGGGCGAGGCCTTCACCGCGGCCGGTTTCGATGTGAAGGTCTACGGCACGTGGCACGCGGTCATCCACCCCGACATCCCGGCCATCGGCAACATCGGCTTTCTCATCGACGACGCCCTCTTCCACCCCGGAGACGCGCTCACCGTCCCGGACGCCACCGTCGACACCCTGCTGCTGCCCGTACACGGCCCCTGGTCCGCCACCGGGCAGCTGATCGACTACGTCCGAGAGGTGGCCCCGCGGGACACCTACGCCATCCACGACGGTGCCCTCAATGACGTCGGCACCGCCATGGTCGGCGGGTTCCTGGGCGCCAACGGCCCCGGCATCGGGGCCCGCTACCACCGGCTGACCGCGGGCGCTTCCATCGACATCGGCTGACTCCGAGATCCCCGCCCTCAGCCCGGCGATACCGCGGGCGGCGCGCTGGTGAGCCGTACGCGAAGCTCCATCGGAATGGATCGCGGTTCGGTGTCGCCGTCGGCGGCCATCAGGGATTCCAGTCGCTGGGCGGTCTGCCTGCCCAGTTCGTCCCGGGCCATCGAGGCCGTGGTGAGGCGCCCCCAACGCCGCCATCGCACCGAATGCCACCAGGTCGTTGTACGCGACCACAGCACTCACACCACGATCCCGCACCGCGTCGGCCGCGTCGTAGCCATGCCGCGCCGTGTGGCCGCACGGGATGACCGTGACGTCGATACCGAAGGCCGCCGCGGCCTCGAAGTCCCGGATACGTTCCGCATTGGCCCAGGACGCTTCGGGATCGCTCAGGCAGGCCACCCGGCGATGGCCGAGCTAGCCCAGTTCGGCGACCGCGCTGTGCACTCGGCGCGCCAGCTCGGGATCAACGCCGGGCCGTGCCGTTGAGAACACGGGAGACGGTGGCGGCGGACACCCCCGCCGCCGTGCCGACATCGGTGATCGTCACGCGCCGCTGGCGCGCCCCCCTGAGCCATGGAACCGCTCGCCACACCGGGCCTCTCAGGCGTATCGGGCAGCCCGGCCGCAAGGGGTAGATCCGGCTCTTCGGAAGATCCCGGACTTCCCGTCATCTCCGGCGCTTTCGGATTACCAACCGAGCCCCCTGCCCTTGTGTCCCGCCAGGGTAGTTCGTCGTTCCGCGCGCCAACGGCGCATCCCACCCGCGGTCCCGGGCCGCACGCACGCCGCCGCGTACTTTCCGATCGACCCACACCACTGGCGCGGCGCCCGTCTGAGGCCCTCCGCACCGAATTGGGCCGTTGACGCTCCGGACCGGTTCGGCACGGCGGCCTCGGCCCCGCGGGGACAGGGGCTGCGGGTCGAAGCCTGGCTGGGCTCACGCACAGCACGGCGGTGGGAGAGAGCGCGCCCGAGCTGACCGTGCGCAACGCGTTCGATGAACGACACGGGTATGCCCTGTGCCCGGCGCAGCCCGAAGTGGCGGCGTACGCGGTGCGGTTGGTCCGGGCCTTCTGCGCACGGTACGACGCCGCCGAGGTGCCGTCGCTCATGCTGGAGGCGTGCGGATGGCTGGGCTTCGAGCACGGCAGCCGGCATGAGAAGACAGCGGGCGCCGATCTGAGCGCGGGCTGCCGGGATCTTTTGTCGATATGTCTGTGCGCCGCGTGCCGTACAGGGATCGAGGCCGCCGGAGCGGACCCCACCGGTGTCGCACGGGCGGTGCGCCGCACCGTCGACGCGGAGATGCGCGACGGTGTCCGCGCCCCGAGCGCGTTTCCCGAGTCGCTGGGTGAGCAGGCGGCACAGGCTCTGCGGCGTCACCGCCAGGCCCTCACCGAGCAGTTGACGCTACGGATCGCCGCGCCGGCGCCCGGCCGAGGATCCTTCTGATGGCGGACGGCGACCCCCAGGCCACCGGCCCCGACAGCGGACTCGACCTGGGCCACTTCGACGGCCGGGCCACCGCCTTCGTCCTCAAATGCTGGGAAGACGAAGTCCGGGCGGTGACCCGCATCAAGGAGGCGGTGCGCAACAGCGCACGGCCGGTCATCGCCAATGTGTCCGTGCTGGAGGAGCACCGCGCGGCCAACGCGCGGGGAGAGGTGATAGCCATGACGGGAACCACGGCACAATCAGCAGAGGGAGCAACATGACCACAGCCACCTTCACCCTCGTCATGGTCCCCCCGCTGCCGGACGAGACACGGTCCTGGCCCGGCAAGCTCATGGAGGCCGTTCCCGGAATCGAGGTCCTCTGCCCCGAAGGCCCCGAGGACGTCGGCGCCGCGCTGGGCCGCGCCGACGCCGCGTACGGCACACTCACTCCCGAACTCCTGGAGCGGGCAGGGAACTTGCGCTGGTTGCAGGCTCCGCAGGCGGGGCCTCCTCCCGGCTTCTACCATCCCGCGCTCGTGCGTCATCCGGTGCTGGTGACGAACATGCGGGACACGTACACCGACCATGTGGCCACGCACACGCTGGCGTTGGTCCTGGCTCTGGCCCGGCAACTCCCCCACTATGTGCGCGAGCAGGCCGCCGCCAACTGGGCACCGGACTGGTCGGACGGCGGGGTCCTTCCGCTCGGTGAGGCGCGTGCGCTCGTCGTCGGTACGGGTGCGGTCGGTGCCGAGACGGGGCGGCTGCTCGCCGCGTTCGGCACCCGCGTGGAGGGCGTCGATGCCCGGATCACCGAGGCGCCGCCGGGTTTCGACCGGGTTCTGCCCGCCGACCTCCTGGATCACGTCCTTCCTGAGGCGGACATCGTGATCCTGACCGTGCCGCACACTCCGCGGACGGAAGGGCTGATGGACACCGGCCGTATCGCGTTGATGAAACAGGGAGCCTGCCTCATCAACGTCGGCCGCGGTCCCATCGTCCGGCTCGACGACCTGGTCACGGCCTTGGACACGGGGCGTCTGCGGGGCGCCGCCCTCGACGTCATGGAGCAGGAGCCGCTGCCGCCGGACCACCCTCTGTGGCGTCATCCCAAGGCACTGATCACCCCCCATGTCGCGGGGGCCGGACCGCACGCCGCGGAGCGCCGGTTCGAGGTGCTCGCGGACAACGCGCGGCGGTTCGCCGCCGGGCAGCCGTTGATCAACGTAGTGGACAAGTCGCAATGGTTCTGAACGGCATCGGCTGACAGCCTGACCGCCGTGCGCTGATGAGGTCAGCGCCTGAGCGAGGCCGATATCGGCCTCGCTGCCTCGCTGTGCCTGTTCGCGGCCGTTCGCTGCCGTTCGCCGCACCGGCACTCGCCGCCGGCGCCCTGGCCTCGGTGCAGAGTGCGTCGGCCGCTCCGGCGGACGCCGCCGCCTGCCCCGCACCGGCCGCGGCCATCGGCCTGAGCACCGGCTGGAAGCTCCAGCTGCCCACCCCCAACAGCTCCGGCTCTCCCCAGGAGATGAAGCAGCCGGCCCTGCCGACGTACAACAAGGCACCGTGGTTCACGACCACGTCGGGCTGCGACGCGATCCTGATACGGGCCGCCGTCAACGGCGCCACCACCAGCAACACCGGATACCGCCGGTCGGAGCTGCGCGAGATGACCGCCGACGGGTCGGCGACCACCAGCTGGTCGTCCACGAAGGGCACCCGCACCATGGTCGTCGACGAGGCCATCACCCATCTCCCCGCGGACAAGCCGCCCGTCATGGCCGGGCAGATCCACGACGGGACGAGCGACGCCACCTCGTTCCGCCTCGAAGGGACGAGCCTCTACGTCACCTCCTACAACACCGCCCACTACACGCTGGTGACCTCCGGCTACAAGCTGGGCGACCGCTTCGAGGGCAAGTTCGTGGCCCACGACGGAAAGGTCGACGTCTACTACAACGGCACGCTCCAGGCCACCGTCACCGCCAAGTTCGGCAGCGGCTACTTCAAGGCTGGCGACTACACGCAGGCGAACTGCAACAACTCCAAGCCGTGCGACACCTCGGCCTACGGCGAGGTCGTCCTGTACGGGGTCACGGTGAAGCACAGCTGAGCACCACGCCGGGCGGCCGCGGTCAGTAGGAGGATGCCGGCTTCCTCCTGGCCGCGGCCGCCGTTCCGGCCGCGCACCTGATGCTTGTCGCGAGGGCCCGCCATGCCCCGCCTCGCCATGTCCCATCCGACTCCACCCCACGCCATGTGACGGACGTCACGGTATGCGGGAGCCTTGTCTTCAGGTCATCATATGACCCGATCGCCGCCGAGGCCGGAGGCCGATTGCGCCTTCGGCCGGCACAGCAGGGCGGCGGCGCTCCCCCATAGGCACGGCAAGGACGAGGAGGGGCATGAGCGACCAGGACAGGCCTGCACAGCCACGCGTGGGCGTGGTGGGGCTCGGGGCCATGGGACTCGGCATGGCTCGCAGCCTGCGGAAGGCCGGCTACGAGGTCGGGGTCCACGATCTGCGACCGGAGGTGGCCGAGGGCTTCGCCCGCGACGGCGGGACGGCGTTCGCCTCCCCCGGCGACCTGGCGGCCGCGGTGGACGTCATGGTCGGTGTCGTGGTCAACGCGGCGCAGGTCGAGTCGGTGCTGTTCGGTGCCGACGGGGCCGCCGCCCGGCTGAGCCCGGGGGTCGTCTTCGTGATGTGCTCCACGGTCGACCCGGGCTGGTCCGCTGAGCTCGGGGGACGGCTGGCCGAGCGGGGTGTGCTCTACCTGGACGCCCCCATCTCCGGTGGTGCCGCGCGCGCCGCGGCCGGCGAGCTGACCATGATGACGTCGGGCTCCGCCGCGGCGTACGCGGTCGCCGACCCGGTGCTCGAGGCCATGAGCGCCACGGTCTACCGCCTGGGTGAGCAGGCCGGTCTCGGCTCCAAGGTCAAGATCGTGAACCAGTTGCTCGCGGGTGTGCACATCGCCGCGGCGGCCGAGGCGATGGCGCTGGGCCTGAAGGCCGGTGTGCCGGCCGAGGCGCTCTACGAGGTCATCACGCACAGCGCCGGCAATTCGTGGATGTTCGAGAACCGGATGGCCCATGTGCTCGCCGGTGACTACACGGCCCTCTCCGCGGTCGACATCTTCGTCAAGGACCTGGGGCTCGTCCTCGATTCCGCACGGCCGGAGCGGTTCCCGCTCCCCCTGGCCGCCACGGCTCATCAGATGTTCCTGCAGGCGTCGGCGTCGGGTCTGGGTGCCGAGGACGACAGCGCGGTCATCAAGATCTTCCCTGCGATCGACCTGCCCCAGCCGGCGGAGGCCTGAGATGGGAATCCGACTCGGCTGCATCGCCGACGACTTCACCGGCGCCACGGACCTGGCCAACAACCTGGTGCGCGCGGGCATGCGCGTGGTCCAGCTGATCGATGTGCCGCCCGGCGGCGCCGAGGAACCGGTGGACGCGGACGCCGTGGTCATCGCGCTCAAGTCGCGGACGATTCCGGCCGCCGACGCCGTCGAGGCATCGCTGCGGGCCCTCGCCTGGCTGCGGTCCGCGGGCGCCGAGCAGATCTACTTCAAGTACTGTTCCACCTTCGACTCGACGCCGGCCGGCAACATCGGGCCGGTCACCGAGGCCCTGATGGACGCGCTCGACACTGGCTTCACGATCGCCACGCCCGCGTTCCCCGACAACGGGCGCACGGTCTTCAAGGGCCATCTCTTCGTCGGCGACGTGCTGCTCAGCGAGAGCGGTATGCGCCATCACCCGCTCACCCCGATGACCGACCCCAATCTCGTTTCGGTCCTGGCTGCGCAGACCACACGGGCGGTCGGCCTGATCGACCACACGGTCGTCGGCCGCGATGCCGAGGCGGTCCGGGCCCGGATCGACGAGCTGCGCGAGCAGGGCACCGGGATCGCCATCGCCGACGCCGTCTCCAACGAGGACCTGGTGCGCCTCGGCACGGCGGTCCAGGGGATGCCCCTGGTGACCGCCGGTTCGGGCCTGGCCATCGGGCTGCCCGCGAACTGGGGCTTCACGCCGTCCCACGCCGCCGCACAACTGCCACCGTCCGGCGGCCACCGGGCCGTCATCTCCGGATCGGTCTCCACCGCCACCAATCGCCAGGTCCAGGAGTTCCTGCGCGCCGGCCGGCCCGCGTTCAGCGTGGATCCGCTGCGTATCGCGGCCGGTGAGGACGTGTCCGGCCAGGCCCTCGCCTTCGCCGAGTCCCACCTGGCCGGGGGTCCTGTCCTCTTCTACTCCACCGAGGCGCCCGAGGCGGTCCGCACCGTCCAGAGCAAGCTCGGCGCCACCGAGGCCGGCGAGCTGGTGGAGCGGACCCTGGCCCGCGTGGCCCAGGGCCTCGTGGAGCGCGGTGTCCGCCAACTCGTCGTCGCGGGCGGCGAGACCTCGGGAGCGGTCGTCCGGGCGCTCGGCATCACCGGGCTGCGGATCGGGCCGCAGATCGATCCCGGTGTGCCCTGGTGCGCGACGCCGCTTCCCGGCGGGGACACGCTCCACATCACCCTGAAGTCCGGCAACTTCGGTGGCCCCGCGTTCTTCACCGACTCGTTCGCCCTGCTCGACCGGGAGGTCTCATGACCGAGCTCCTCGACGCCGCCGTGGACGAGGCGCGCGACGAGATCGTCCGGGCGGGCACGAGCCTGTTCAACAGGGGCTATGTGCACGCCAGCGCCGGGAACATCAGCACCAGGGTCGGCGACGGCCATCTGATCACACCCACCGACGCCGCCCTGGGTTTCCTCGAGCGCGACCGCCTCGCGCTGGTCGACGCCCAGGGTGAGCAGATCGCGGGCGACCGCGCGAGCAAGACCCTGACGCTCCATCGGCGGATCTACGCGGCCGACCCCACGGCCCGCTTCGTCATCCACACCCACTCCACCCACCTGGTCGCACTCACCTTGGCCGGTGTGTGGAGCCAGGACGACGTGCTCCCGCCCATCACGCCCTACTTCGTGATGAAGGTCGGGCACGTCCCGCTCATCCCCTACCACCGGCCCGGCGACCCGCGCGTGGCCGACCTGGTGACCGCCCGGATCGCCGACCGCCAGGCGAGCCACACGCCGATCAGGGCCGTCCTGCTCGACCGGCTCGGCCCCGTGGTCTGGGGCCCGGACGCGGCCGCCGCCCTCGCCGTCCTCGAAGAACTCGAGGAGACGGCACGCCTCTGGCTCCTGACCGACCGTCGACCGGAGCCGCTCACCACCGACGCCATCGACGAGCTGAGGGCCACGTTCGACGCCGCTTGGTGACCCGCTTCTCCCCTCCCCGTTCGCAGAATCCCCTGAGCCGCACAAAGGATTCGTCATGCCCATACCCGCAGTGGCGACCGAGACCCCCGCGCTCGCCCGTGAGAACACGGTCTATCGCAAGGTCGTACGCCGCATCGTCCCCTTCCTCATCCTCTGCTACGTGGCCTCCTATCTGGACCGGGTCAACGTCGGCTTCGCGAAGCTGCAGATGTCCGACGACCTCGGCTTCAGCGAGGCGGCGTACGGCCTGGGGGCGGGCCTGTTCTTCATCGGCTACTTCATCCTGGAGGTCCCCTCCAACCTGATGCTGCAACGCGTCGGGGCCCGCACCTGGATCGCCCGCATCATGATCAGCTGGGGCCTGGTCTCGGCGGCGTTCATGTTCGTCACCAACGAGGCGATGTTCTATGTGCTGAGGTTCCTGCTCGGTGCCGCGGAGGCGGGGTTCTATCCGGGAGTGATCCTCTACTGCACCTACTGGTTCCCCTCGTACCGCCGGGCCCGGGTGATAGCGATGTTCATGTCGGCGATCCCGGTGGCGGGTATCTTCGGCAATCCGCTCTCCGGCTGGATCATGGATCACTTCCAGGGCGTGAACGGCTGGCAGGGCTGGCAGTGGATGTTCCTGCTGGAGGCCGTCCCCGCGCTCCTGGTCGGTGTCGTCACCCTCTTCTACCTGGACGACAACGTGCGCGCCGCGAAGTGGCTGACCGATGAGGAGAAGTCCGTCGTCGAGCGGGCGGTCGCCGACGACACCGCGCACCGGACGGTGGACGGCCGGGTCTGGGACGCCTTCCGCGAGCCCAGGGTGTGGCTGATGTGCCTCATCTACTTCTGCTTCGTGATGGGCCAGTACGCCCTGACCTTCTGGATGCCCTCGTTCGTCGAGTCCACCGGCATCGAGGGCAACTTCGCGATCGGCGTGCTCAGCGCCGTGCCGTTCCTGGCCGCGCTCGTCGCGATGAACCTGTTCGGCCGCTCGGCGGACAAACGCCGCGAGCGCCGCTGGCACCTGGTCGTCCCGAGCCTCATGGGCGCCGTCGGATTCTCGCTGTCCGCCGTCTGGAACGGCTCGACCGCGCTGTCCCTGACCGCGCTGTCCATCGCCGCGGCCGGGGTGCTGACCTGCGCTCCGCTGTTCTGGTCGCTCCCCACCGCGTTCCTGAGCGGCACCGCCGCGGCAGCGGGCCTTGCCATGATCAACTCGGTGGGCAACCTCGCCGGCTTCGTCAGCCCCTACATGATCGGCGCGCTCAAGGACGCCACCGGCTCGGCGTCGATCCCGATGCACGTCCTGGCGTTCAGCCTGGTCGTCGGCTCCGCCGCGGTGCTCACCACCAAGAAGCACATCGTCAACCGCTGACCGGGACGGTCCCGGCCCGAACGCAGGAGCCAGCATGCCGAGGTTCGCCGCGAACCTGTCCATGATGTACACCGAACACGACTTCCTCGACCGCTTCGCCGCGGCGTCGGCGGACGGCTTCGAGGCCGTCGAGTACCTCTTCCCCTACGCGTACGACGCCACCGAGCTGCGCCGCCGGCTCGACGACCACGGCCTGAGGCAGGTGCTCTTCAACGCGCCTCCCGGCTCATGGGAGTCCGGCGAGCGCGGGCTCGCGGCGCTGCCCGGCCGCGCGGCGGAGGTGCGCTCCGGGGTCGAGCGGGCACTGGAGTACGCGGCGGAGCTCGGCTGCCCACGGGTGCACATGATGGCCGGGCTGGTGGGGCCCGCACCGGACCCGGCCGAGCACCGCGACACCTACCTGGCCAACCTCGCCTGGGCCGCGGAGCGGGCCGCCGCGGCGGGCGTCGACATTCTGATCGAGCCGATCAACGGCCGCGATATGCCCGGGTACTTCCTGAGCCGGCAGGCCGAAGCGCACACCGTGGTACGGGAGGTGGGGGCCCCGAACCTCAAGGTGCAGCTCGACCTCTACCACTGCCAGATCGTCGAGGGCGACCTCACCACGATCCTGCGCCGTGACCTGCCCACCGGCCGGGTCGGCCATCTGCAGATCGCGGGCGTACCCGATCGCCATGAGCCCGACCGGGGCGAGCTCGACATCCGCCACCTGTTCGGCGTCATCGACGAGCTGGGCTTCGGCGGGTGGATCGGCTGCGAGTACATCCCCCGCGCCGGCACGAGCGAGGGGCTCGGCTGGCGAGACGACTACCGAGGAGAGAACGCATGAGGATCGTCATCACGGGTGGCTTCGGCTTCCTGGGACAGCGGGTCGCCGCCGCATTGCTCACGGCACGGACGTTCCGCGGTGTGCCCATCGACCGGCTGGTGCTCGCCGACCGTGTCGTGCCGTCCGGTTCGGCAGCGTCCGACCCCCTCGTGGACGTCGTACGGGGCGACCTGGTCGACCGGCTGGACGAGGTGTTCGCGGAGCCGGTGGATGTGCTGATCCACCTCGCCTCCGCGGTCTCGGCCGAATGCGAGGCCGACTTCGACCTCGGTATGAGCGCCAATGTGGACACGACGCGCGCGCTGCTCGAGGCCGCGCGGGCCCAGTCGGCGGCCGGGGGGCCGACGCCGCGGGTGGTGTTCTCCAGCAGCGTCGCCGTCTACGGATCCGACCCCGCGCTGCCGCTGCCGCCGGTCGTCAGCGAGTCGACCCTGCCCACACCGCGGTCGAGCTACGGGATCCAGAAACTCGTCTGCGAGCAACTGATCGCGGACTACACCCGCCGCGGTTTCCTCGACGGGCGCGTCGCCCGACTGATGACCGTGTCGGTGCGGCCGGGCAAGCCCAACGCGGCCGCCTCCGGCTTCCTGTCCGGCATCATCCGCGAGCCGCTCGCGGGCCTCCCGGCGATCTGCCCGGTCCACCCCGACCTGAAGGTGGCCCTGGCCTCGCCACGGCGCACCGTCGAAGGCATCATCCGCGTCGCGGAGTCCGAGCGCGGCGCCGGGCCGGGCCGGATCGACGGCGGGGTTCCGGTCAACCTTCCGGCGCTCACGGTCTCGGTCGCCGACATGTTGAACACACTGCGGCAGGTGGCCGGGGACGCCGTCGCCGACCTGGTGACGATCGCACCCGATCCCGGCGTCGAGGCCCTCGTGGGCTCGTGGCCCGCCGCGTTCGACAACGCGCGCGCCGCCGCGCTCGGGCTGGCACCCGACCCGGACTTCGCCTCGGTGGTGCGCGACTACCTCGAAGACCACGCCGACGCGGTCGTGGACGGTGCGCACTCTTGGCGGCCGGGGCGACCGGGACGGTGCCGATAAACTGAAGACCATGTTCTCCAAGGTGAGCGGTCCCGTGCGGCTCGCGGATCGGGTCGCGGCGATACTCTCGGAAGAGATCGAGTCCGGGCGGCTGGCCGAGGGCGACAAGCTCCCGACCGAGGTGGCGCTGGTCAAGCAGCTGGGCGTCAGCCGCACCGTCGTACGCGAGGCCGTGTCCCGGCTCCGTAACGCAGGCCTGGTCGAACCCCGTCAGGGGCTCGGCGTGTTCGTGATGCCGCGGCGCACCCGGCCGCTCGATCTGGAGGCCGAGACCGCCGAGGACACCAAGTCCAAGGTGCGGCAGATCGTGGAGGTGCGCCGCCCCATCGAGGGCGAGGCGGCGTACCTCGCGGCCACCCGGGCCACTCCGGCCGGCCTCGCCGGGATGCGTGGGGCCCTGGAAGCCATCGACGCGGCGGTGGCGGCCGGGGGCGACGGCGTGGACGAGGATCTCGCCTTCCACCGGTCCATCGCCGAATCGACCGGGAATCCGGTGATGCTCTCGACGCTGCGCTACCTCGGCGAGGTGCTGCGCAGCGGAATCCGTGTCACGCGTGCGAACGAGGCGCGGCGCGGTGACTTCCTCGAAGCGGTCCGGGACGAGCATCACGCCATCCTGGCCGCCATCGAGGCCCGCGACGCCGAGGCGGCGCGCGACGCGGCGCTGCTCCACCTGAGGCACGCGGCGTCCCGGCTGCAGGACGCGGACGAGGGGTTCTGGACCGAGGCCGAGAACCTCGAGGTGGATCTCGACGCCGCTCCCTGAGACGCGCTCCTGAGGGGTGTCCCTGAGGTGACTCGCCGAGACGCACTGTGCGGCGCGGGTCGCTCATCGGCTCGGTGGTGGCGTGGTGGGCTCGGCGGGTCCGTCGGCCGCGGCCTTCGCATAGCGGCGGGCCAGGTGGGCGAAGGCGCCCTTGAGCTCGGTCGGCCCGATGACCTCGATGTCGGCGTCGAACCTGCCGATACTGGCGGCCAGTCCGGGCCATGACCACGCGCCCAGCACCAGCCGGCAGCGGTCCGGGCCGAGTTCTTCGACGACTCCGTCCCGGGTGTAGGTGGACACGACGGAGGCGGGGAGGTCGAGGACGACTTCCCCGAGGCAGGGCCAGCCGCCGGTGCCGTCGGACCCCTGGAATCTGCCGGCGACAAAGGCGGCCACGTCCCCTCCGGGCAGCTCGCGCGGGGTGAAGCGGGGCCCCGTGGGGGTGCGTGGGCTGATCCGGTCGACGCGGAAGGTGCGCCAGTCGTCGCGGTCGAGGTCCCAGGCGAGGAGATACCAGCGCCCGCCCCGGGTGACGAGGTGGTACGGCTGCACCCGGCGCGGCGCGGTCGCGGCGGGGTCGGCGCGGGCGGCGGTTCCCGTTGGGGAGACGGGGTCGTAGTCGAAGCGCAGTACTTCGCGGGCGCGGACGGCCGCGCTGAGGGTCATGAGAACGCCAGGGGCGACCTGCGGATGCGGCCGGGCCCCCGGGCCGTCGACGGCGGTGACCTGGAGGGCGTCGACGCGATGGCGCAGCCGTGCGGGCATGACCTGCCGGACGGTGCTCAGCGCACGCGTAGCCGCCTCCTCGATTCCGGCCCCGGTGACGGCGGCGGTCTGAAGCGCCACGGCGAGGGCCACGGCCTGGTCGTCGTCGAACAGCAGCGGCGGCAGTTCCATGCCGGCGCCGAGCCGGTAGCCCCCGTCGGGGCCCTTGATGGCCGCGATGGGATAGCCGAGCTCGCGCAGGCGGTCGACATCGCGGCGCACTGTGCGCGGGCTGACCTCCAGCCGCTCGGCCAGCAGCTGCCCCGGCCAGTCCCGGCGTGCCTGCAGCAGGGAGAGCAGTGACAGCAGTCGCGCTGATGTCTTCGGCATGACGCCTATTCTGCCTCGAGAAGCGGCCACAACCTGTCCTCTACCCCTGCGACCGTTGTCTCTGTCAGACAAGGAACGACAGAAGGACCCCATCACTGTGACCGCCACCACCACGCCCCCCACCACGCTCGACGGCGAGCGGGCCGATCTGCTCGCCGAGCTCGCCGCCGCACGATCCGCCCTGACCACCACGGTGCGCGGGCTCGGCGACGAGCAGGCCGGCGAGCGCCCGACGGCCAGCGCACTGTGCCTGGGCGGGCTGATCAAGCACGTCGCGGCCATCGAGGAAGGATGGCTGCGCTTCGTCCTCGAAGGCCCTTCGGCGCTGCGCTACGACCTGCCCGACGGTGTCACCTGGGCCGACCTCGCGGCCGGTACGGCTCGTGAGATCCCGCAGTGGGCGATCGACAACCAGAACAACTTCCAGATGCTGCCCGGAGAGACGCTGGCCGGAATCCTCCAGCGCTATGAGCAGGTCGCCGCCCGGAGCGCGGAGATCATCACCGCCGTCCCCGACCTGTCGGCGACCCACCCGCTGCCGGAGGCGCCCTGGAACGAGCCGGGAGCGGCACACAGCGTGCGCCGGGTGCTGACGCACGTCATCGCCGAGACCGCCCAGCACGCCGGGCACGCGGACATCATCCGCGAGTCGCTCGACGGGCAGAAGTCCAGCTGACCGCTGCCTGATCTCCCCCGGAACCGCGCTGGTGACGGCCGTCACCAGCGCGGTTCCGAAACCCAAGAGCCAAGGAACCGAAGGGAACGGCGCGACCGTGAAGACGCGTGAGCTGGGGCGGACCGGTATTCAGGTCAGCCCCTACTGCCTGGGCACGATGATGTTCGGCCAAGTGGGCAACCCCGATCCCGACGACTGTGCCCAGATCATCCATCGGGCGCTGGACTCGGGCATCAACTTCGTCGACACCGCCGACGTGTACGGACCCCACGGGATGTCCGAGGAAATCCTGGGCAAGGCCCTGAAGGGCCGGCGCGACGACATCGTGCTGGCCACCAAGGTCAACGGCGCGATGGGTGAGGACCCCAACCGTGGCGGCAGCTCCCGGCGTTGGATCATCACTGAGGTCGAGCACTCGCTGCGCCGCCTGCGGACCGACCACATCGACCTCTACCAGATGCACCACCCCGACCCGCGCACCGACATCGAGGAGACGCTCTCCGCCCTGACCGACCTGGTGCGCAGTGGCAAGGTGCGCGCGATCGGCTCCTCCAACCTCCCGGCCTCGGAGACCGTCGAGGCGCAGTGGGTCGCCGATCGGCGCGGACTGCAGCGCTTCCGCACCGAGCAGCCCACGTACTCCCTCCTCAACCGCGGCATCGAGCGCGAGATCCTGCCCGTCTGCCAGCGGTACGGCATGGGCACGCTGGTGTGGAGCCCGCTGGCGATGGGCCTGCTCACCGGCCGCTACCGCAAGGGCGGGCCCCCGGTGCGGAACGCGCGGATGAACTGGGTGCCCCGGCATCTGACCGACGAGCGCAAACTCGACGCCGTCGAACGGCTCATCCCACTGGCCGAGGAGGCCGGTCTGTCACTGACCCACCTGGCGATGGCCTTCGCCATCACCCACCCCGGCGTCACCTCGGCCATCATCGGGCCGCGCACCATGGAGCAACTGGAGGATCTCCTGGCCGGGGCCGCGGTCACCCTCGACGACGACGTCCTCGACCGGATCGACGAGATCGTGGCGCCCGGAACCGACATCGGCCCGCTCGATGTGTCCTACACCCCGCCGGCCGTCGAACGCGCGGCACTGCGGCGGCGACCGGCCGACGAGCGCGCCGCGGTGACACGATGACCGTTCTCGGCAACCGGGCCCTGGGCCGCGCGACGCTCGCCCGCCAGTTGCTGCTCGACCGCGCCGACATACCGGTCCTCGACGCCGTCGCGCACCTGTGCGGCATGCAGGCGCAGGAGCCGCAGGAGCCGTTCATCGGACTCTGGTCGCGGCTGCGCGCGTTCGACCCGGCGGTCCTCTCGGACCTGCTGAGCGGGCGCGGCCTGGTGCGGACCCACCTCATGCGTCGCACCGTCCACCTGCTCACCGCCGATGACACCCTGGCCTGGCGGGCCCGCCACGAGACCATGCTGCGCCAGCGGGTGCTCGGGACCTACCGCCGTGAGCTCGAGGGGATAGACCTCGACGAACTGGCCGCCGCGGGCCGGGCGGTGATGGCCGACGGCGAGCCCCGCTCGATGGCCGAGCTGGTCGGGGCGCTCGCCCCGCGCCGGCCCGCCCCGCCACCGCGGGCACTGGGCGAAATGCTGATCGCCGCCCTTGTCCCGGTGGCGCAGACACCGCCCCGCGGGCTGTGGCGCACCAAGGCGGGAGTGCGCAACGTCCTGCTCTCCTCCTGGCTGGGGCGACAGCCGGACCCGCCCTCCTGCGATGGCGCCGACCCGGTCGGCCAGGCGCTGGTACGGCGCTATCTGGCCGCCTTCGGCCCCGCGGCCTCAGCCGATCTGCGCGCCTGGTGCGGCCTCGCCGGACTCCCGGCCGCGGTGTCCGCGATACGCGAGGAACTGGTCAGCTTCCGCGATGAACGCGGCCGCGAGCTGTTGGACCTCCCCGGCGCGCCACGTCCGGACCCCGACACGCCCGCGCCGGTGCGGTTCTTGCCCGCGTTCGACAACGCGATCCTCGGGTATCACGACCGCGGCCGGATCATCGACGAAGCCCACCGGGGCCTTTCGGTCGCCGGGGAGCGCGTGGTGCTGGTGGACGGCCGAGTGGCCGCGACCTGGAGCGTCGACACCGGCACCGTGGTCGTCACCCCGCTGGGCCGCCTGTCCCAAGCCGACCGCACCGCCGTCGCCGAGGAGGGACGGGAAGTGGCGTCGTTCCTCTCCGGCGGCGAAAGCGACCGCGTGCGCCTGTCTCCAGGTTGAGCGGTTCCGTACGTCTCCATGTTGAACGGTTCCGTGCACCCGCGCGCGCGTACGCACCGGGCCCACCGGTCATGGAGTGGGGTCCTCCTGGGGCATGGGCGCGGTCTGGCCGTCGGGTACGGGGTGCGCGGTCGGCGCGGAACCGGCGCGAGGGCGGGCGAAATGGCGCATCATCGGCATCTCGACACCGCGCCACAGCAACAGCGACACCGCCACACACAGCGCCGACACCACGAGGGACAGCGCCGTGGCGATCACCGTGTCGAAGGTCCGCTGGTCCAGTTGCACCCGGATCGCGTACAGCACCGGGAAGTGGACCATGTACAGCGCGAACGACGCCTCGCCCAGCACCACCAGACCCCGGCGGCCCAGCCAGCTCCCGCGTCCCTCGATATCGCGGGTGGCGATGACCGGGATCAGGGCGGCCACCGGCAGACAGGTGGCCGCTCCCCATACGTACTCCTCCGGCAACTGCGGCCGCGCCGCGAAGACTCCCGCCAGGGCGAGCAGCGGCCAGCGCAGCCGCAGCGTCGGCCAGCGGCCGAGCTGGACCGCCCGGGCGAGCACCACTCCGAGTATGAACTCCAGCAGCCGTACCGGCGGGAAGAAGTAGATCAGCCACCACCGCTCCGTCGAGAGCGGCGACCAACTCCCCGGCGCCGCCTCGTCGGTGACGGCCATCGCCACCAGCGGCATCGTCACCACCAGCCCCGCCACCAGGGCGATCACCGGCCAGAGCAGCCGTGCCGGGAGCGCATGCACCGGCCGGATCAGCAGGGCGAAAAGGAGGTAGAAGAACGCCTCGCACGAGATGGACCAGGTGACCGGATTGACACTGCTGAAATCGGCCATGTCCGGCACCCAGGCGTGCACCAGCAGCAGATTCCGGACCGCCTCCCCCAACCCCGGATCCGGCACCGGAAGCAAGGCGGCGGTGCCCGTCACCATGAGCAGCCCCAGCATCAGGGTCCAGGTCACCACGTGGTTGGGGAAGATCTTCACCAGTCGGCGGCGCCAGAACCGGAGGGCGGTGTCGGCCGGAGAGGCGTTCCAAGCCAGCACGAAACCACTGAGGAGGAAGAAGGAGGAGACCGCCGCCGCGCTCGCCATGGACGAGGCATCGGCGGCCTCATAGACCCCCTGGTCCTCGAAGAATCTGCCCAGCGTCAGCACATGGCCCGCCAGCACCACCCCGGCCAGCAGAAAGCGAAGACCCGTCAACGACGGCAGCCGATCGCCACGCGGTAACACACCGGCCACAGGAGACCCCTCCCCAAACGACGCAGGCACAGCACCCACGAGCCTGCCCGTCGCACCACCCCGGCCCCAATACCGCCCCCACGGGAACATCCAGGCGAACACCACCACCCGCGGCAGGACCCTTGCCCTGATCGCGGCGCGCCCATAGCCACGATCCGTCGACCGGCCGCTGATCGTCGGGTGACTCAGTCGCGCGGGCCCGGCGTGCGCAGGAAGTCCGCGAGCGCCTCCAGCAAGCGGTCCACGTCCTCGGCGTCGTTGTAGGGGGCCAGGCCGATGCGCAGGCCGCCGGTGTCGCCCAGGCCCAGCCTGCGGGATGCCTCCACGGCGTAGAAGGAGCCCGAGGGGGCGTCGACGCCGCGGCTCGCGAGGTGGCGGTAGGCGTCGGTGGTCTCGCGGCCGTCGATGGTCAGCAGCACGGTCGGGGTGCGGTCCGCCGCCCGGGAGTGGATGGTGATCGGGTCGAGGGCGGCCAGGCCCTCGTCGATGCGCCGGCGAAGCGTGGCCTCGTACTGTTCGAGGGCCGTGAACGACGACGCCAGCCGCTCCCTTCGGCTGCCTTCGGCGCCGGGGGCCAGGGTGGCCAGGAAGTCGACGGCGGCGCGGGTGCCGGCGAGGAATTCATAGGGCAGGGTGCCGAATTCGAAGCGCTCGGGGACGGCGTTCGTCGAGGGGAGCAGCTTGTCCGGGGTCAGGGTCTCCAGCAGCTCGGGCCGGCTCGCCAGAACGCCGAGGTGGGGGCCGAAGAACTTATAGGGGGAGCAGCAGAAGAAGTCCGCTCCGAGCTGCTGGATGTCGACATGGGCGTGGGCGGTGTAGTGCACGCCGTCGACGTAGAGCAGCGCCCCTGCCTCGTGCACCCGCCGGGAGATCTCCGGGATGGCCGGGCGGGTACCGATCAGATTGGAGGCGGCGGTGACCGCGACCAGCCGGGTGCGGTCACCGAGCTGGGCGCTGATGTCGTCCGGGGTCAGTTCGCCGGTCGCGGGGTCGAAGTCGGCCCAGCGGACGGTGGCGCCGGCGGCTTCGGCGGCCTGGATCCAGGGGCGGATATTGGAGTCGTGGTCCAGCCGGGACACCACGACCTCGTCCCCCGGTGACCAGGTCTTGGCGAGGGTACGGGAGAAGTCGTAGGTGAGCGCGGTGGCGCTGCGCCCGAACACGACCCCGGCCCGGTCGGCGCCGAGCAGATCGGCCATGGCCTGCCGGGCCGACTGGACGAGGGCCTCGGAGTTGCGCTCCCCCGCGGTGAGCCGGCCTCGGTTGGCCAGCGGGTTGGCCAGCGCGTCGGAGATGGCCTCGATGACGGGGAGCGGGGTCTGGGTGCCCCCGGGGCCGTCGAAGTGGGCCGATCCGGCCTTCAGTGCGGGGAACTGTGCGCGGATGGCGCTGATGTCGTATGCCACGAGCGACTCCTTGCCGAAGGGTGACCAGGGCGATCTTATGCAGGCACCGGTGCGGAGCGGCAGGGGGCGGGTGGGGCCGCCGCGCCGGGGAGAGGTGTTCCGGCGCCCGGACAGCCACCCTGATTGAATCTGGACGTATGGGGATGAATAACCCTCCTCTTCCGCCGTGCGGGACCGGGACGCGGAAGGCGGTGGCGCCGACGTGAGCAGCGACGCTCCTCCCCCGCCCGAGCGACCGAAAGGGCGGGGCAGACGCGCTCGGCGTGGTGTGACCGGTGGCTCCGCGGGGCGTGCCTCGCGGGCGGTGGCACGGGCCCGCCACTCCGGCTCCGCGGCTCTGGCGGCGGCGGTGCGCCGGGCGGGGGACGAGGGCGGGCGGGTCCATCCCGGGCTGCGTCTGGCCACCGCCTACGCATGGCGTCTGATGGTCATCGGGGTGGCCGTCTATCTGGCGTTCTCGGTGCTGGGGCAGTTCGAGCTCGTCGCGGTCGCGGTGTTTCTCGCGCTGGTGGCCACCGCCTTGCTGCGGCCGCTGGCCGATCTGCTGGCGCGGGTGCTTCCGAGGCCGCTGGCGGTGGCGCTGGCGGTGTTCGGCACGCTGTTCGTGGTGATGGGGCTGCTGGCGCTGGTGGGAAACGCGGCGGCCGGGGAGGCGGGCCGGCTCGTGGGTGAGCTGCGCGGCGGGATCGGCCGGATCGAGCGGTGGCTGGAGGGGCCGCCGTTCCACGTCCGGCGCGGCGTGCTGTCGGGGGCCCACGACAAGGTCACCGCATTTGTCTTGCGGCATCGCGCGACGCTGCTCAGCAGAGCGCTCAGCAGCGCGGGGCGGGTCGTGGAGGCGGGCACGGCACTGTTCCTGGCCCTGTTCTGTTCGGTCTTCTTCATTCATTCCGGGGACCGGATGTGGCGGTGGTTCCGGGGCCAGCTCCCCGAGCGCGCCCGGTCTCCGTGGGACCGGGCGGCGCGGGCGGCGTGGACCACTTTCGCCGGATACACCCGGGGCATCATCGTCGTGGCGGCCTCCAACGCGGCCCTGGTCGGCATCGCCCTGTCCCTGCTGCGGGTGCCGCTGGCCCTGCCGCTGACGCTGCTGGTGTTCTTCGCGACGTTCGTTCCGCTGATCGGCTCGCCCATCGCGCTGGCGGTGGCGACGGTGGTCGCTCTGGCCGGGCGGGGTCCGGCCATCGCGGCAGTGGTGCTGCTGCTGATCGTGGCGGTCGGTCAGTTCGAGGGCCATGTACTGCATCCACTGGTGATGAGCTGGGCGGTACGGCTCCATCCGGTGGTGGTGGCGATTTCGGTCATCGCCGGAAGCATCGTCGCGGGGGTGATCGGGGCGGTCGTGGCGGTGCCCATGGTGTCCGTCGCCTGGTCAGTGACGCGGGCCCTGCGCCGCCGGCCGCCCGACGAGGCCTGACCGGCGCGGGGCCGCAACACTCCACGCACAGGTGACCGGAACACACCCACCTAAATGGCATCTGAGATTCGCATTAAGCTAGTGTGGCGCCATGCGGCTGACGAAGTCAACGGACCTGGCACTCCGCACGATCATGCGGCTGGCGGTCACCGGAGCCGAGCCCTGCACCGCCCGGCAGGTCGCCGGGGAGATGCAGGTGCCCTACAGCCACCTGGCCAAGGTGGCGGCCCGGCTGCAGCACCTGGGCATGATCGAGACACGGCGCGGCCGGGGCGGTGGGCTGGCGCTCACCACGACCGGGCGCACCGCCTCGGTCGGCCAGCTGGTCCGGGAGTTCGAAGGGGTCGGCGATGTCGTCGACTGCGAGGGGGATGTGCCGTGTCCACTGCGGCAGGGGTGCCGGCTGCGCATGGCACTGCGCCGGGCACAAGAGGCGTTCCTCACCTCGCTCGATCCCCTGACGGTGGACGATCTGGTGGCGTCCCCGACCGGCCCGGTGCTGCTGGGGCTGATCGGGCGCGCACCCGGCCTGTCCCCATGAGGCCGCCCCGTCCGGGGTGCGCACCGCGGGCCCCGTCCCCCTGAGCCGTGATGCCACGGAGGTCGCCATGCCTGCTCTACCCATGCCGCTGAATACGAATCTGAGATACCAGTTAGGCCCGCTCATGCTCTCCCAGAAGTCCGCCGAGACCGTCCGCGCCACGCTTCCCGCCGTTGGTGAGGCCATCGGCACCATCGCCGACCTGTTCTACCGGAAGCTCTTCGCGGCCCACCCCGAACTGCTGCGCAATCTGTTCAACCGGGCCCACCAGGCCGCGGGCACGCAACGGCAGGCTCTCGCGGGCGCGATCGCCGCGTTCGCCACCGCCCTCGTGGAGCGGCCCGGCGTCCGCCCCGATGCCCTGCTGAGCCGGATCGCCCACAAGCACGCCTCGCTCGGGGTGAGCGCCGCACAGTATCCGGTGGTGCACCGTCAGCTGTCCGCCGCCATCGCCGAGGTGCTCGGCGACGCCGCCACCGAGGAGGTGATCGCCGCCTGGGACGAGGTCTACTGGCTGATGGCCAACTCCCTCATCGAGACCGAGCGGCGGCTGTACGCGGAGCAGGGTGTGCTGGCCGGGGGGACCTGGCGGCAGTGGAAGGTGATCGAGCGGACCCGGGAGACGGCGGATGTGGTCACCTTCCGGATACGGCCGGCGGACGGCCGTCCCGCCCCGGCGTTCCGAGCGGGCCAGTACGTCTCGGTGCAGGTGGAACTGGCCGACGGGGCGCGGCAGATCCGCCAGTACAGCCTGACCAACGCCCCCGACGCCACGGTGCGCACCTTCTCGGTCAAGCGCGTGGACGCCGGCGAGGACCCGGCCGGTGAGGTCTCCGGCCATCTGCACGACCACGTCCACGAGGGCGGTGCGCTCACCGTCTCCGCGCCCTACGGCGACATCGTGCTCGACGCCACGGACGCGCCACTGCTGCTCGCCTCCGCGGGCATCGGCTGCACCCCGATCGTGGCCATGCTGGAGGAGCTGGCGGCCAGAGGCCATCAGGCTCCGGTCATCGCCGTCCACGCCGACCGCTCCCCCGCCGACCACGCCCTGCGCGCCGACCAGGAGCGGCTGGTCACCAAGCTGGCACAGGGCACCGCCCACGTCTGGTACGAGCGGCCCGAGGGCGACTGGCCGACCGAGCGCACCGGCCATGTCGACCTGTCCGGGATCGGGATCCCGGACGGCGTCCAGGCGTATCTGTGCGGGCCGCTGCCCTTCATGCGGTCGGTGCGCACCCAGCTGCTGGAGCGCGGTGTGCACCCCTCCGCGATCCACTACGAGGTCTTCGGGCCCGATCTGTGGCTGCCGCGGGGCGACGGCGAGGGTGGCTGACACCCGACCCCCATGATGTTGGCCGGATGAACTCGAATGGCCCAGGGGCCGGTCGCTTTCACCCCGGGGAACGTGGGACCGTACGGACACGGGTTCTGTCCGTTCCGTGCGCAACCATGCGGAATGTTCCGTCCGGTACCCCCACATCGACGAGGAACCATGGATCGCGAAAAGATCACTCTCAGCGGCGCTCAGGAGACCTTGCTCGCCACGCTGTACGGCAGGGCGGTCGACAGCCGTTCACCGGACTCCGTCCTGCACGACCACGCGGCCCGCGAGGCGGTGGAGCGTGTGGCCTACGACTTCAGCAAAACGGGGATGACGGACACGACGGCGGTCGGCATCGCCCTGCGGGCGAAACAGCTCGACGACTGGGCCATGGAGTTCCTGGCCGAGCATCAGAAGGCGACCGTGCTCCATCTCGCCTGCGGTCTCGACACCCGGGTGCAGCGCCTCGACCCGCCCTCGTCGGTGCGCTGGCTCGACATCGACTACCCCGAGGTGATCGATCTGCGCCGCAGGCTGCTTCCCGAGCCGTCGGGGAACTACGAGATGGTCGGCGCCTCGGTGACCGATGAGGCATGGCTGCGCGAGGTCCCCGACGACCGGCCCACCGTGGTCGTCGCCGAGGGGCTGACGATGTATCTGCGCAAGGAGGACGGCAAGCGGCTGATCCAGCGGATCACCGAGCGGTTCCCCAGCGGCCAGCTGCTCTTCGACGTCTACGGACCGCTGGGCATCCGGCTCCAGAAGATGGTCCCCGCGGTGCGCAACGCGGGCGCCACACTCCACTGGGGTCTGGACGACCCCCATGAGGTCGAGACCTGGCATCCGGGGCTGACCTGCCTGGACGCGGTGCGCAGCGTGGACATGCCGGGGGTGGAGAAGATGCCCACCTCCGGCCGGATGAGCATGCGGGTGATGGCCCATCTGCCCGGCTTCCGGGATGTGGGCCGGATCCTGCGCTACCGCTTCTAGCGGCTCGGCGCGAGGAAGCGATTTGCCCGGCGCCGGGTGGTTCCGGCGCCGGGCCGGGCGTGATGCGTGGTGGCTACGGGCCGGACGGCCATGTGATCGCTATTTGATGCCCACCAGCATGGAGTAGCCGTCCGTCAGCGGTTCGATCCGACTGCTGCGGAATCCCGCCTCCGTCATCCAGGCGCGGCCGTCGGCGGCCGTGTACTCGAAGCCGGACCGGGTCTCGATGAGCATGTTCAGGCTCGCCAGCAGACCGAAGGTGTTCTCCTTGCGGTCGTCGTCGAGGATGGCGTCGTAGACGAGGACCGCTCCCCCGTCAGGCAGTGCGTCGTACGCCTTCTTCAGCAGCAGCCGCTTCTCCTCCAGGCCCCAGCCGTGCAGGATCTGGCCCAGCACGATGACATCGGTCCCGGGCAGGTCGTCGGTGAAGAAGTCGCCCGCGTGGAAGGTGAGCCGGTCCTCCAGTCCGAAGGACGCCACGTACTTCTCGAAGACGGGCCGCACGCGGGGCAGCTCGAAGACACCGCCGCTCATGTGCGGGTGACGCTGGGCCACCGCCACCGGAAGGCAGCCCACCGCACCCCCGACGTCCAGCACCGTCCGGTAGTCGGCCCAGGGGAACCGCTCGGCTATCACCAGCGCCTTGCCCATGCTGAGCCCGGTCATTCCGTGCAGGAATCCCTCGAGGCCCTCCTGGTCCCGGTAGATGGCGTCGAATACGTCGCCGCCGTGCTTGTGCTCGTTCTGCGGTTCGCCGGTTCTCAGCGCCTCGGTGAGCGACCCCCAGAAGGGATAGAGCCGGCTGTTGGCCATCTCCAGGATGCCGCCAACATAGGTGGCCTTCTTACGGTCGAGAAAGGTGTCGGCGGACGGGCTGTTGCGGTACACGCCCCCGGAACGCTCCAGGATTCGGAGGGCGACCAGCGCGTCGAGGAAGTCGGCGGCGCCACGCGGATGCAGCCCCAGCGCCTCGGCCAGGTCACCGCCCGTGCGGGGGGCCTCAGCGAGCTGGGAAAACAGATCCAGTTCCACCGCGGTGAGCAGTGCCTTCGACGCCATGAAGCCGAGCCCGACCTGAAGTATGGGCTCGGGGCTGATCTCGTGCCGCATTGGGCTACCTCACTGTTTCCCCGGATGTGCGGTCTCACCACACCTGACCGTATTTCGACCTCCTTACGCTACCGTGCCGTTGCCCCCTACACGGGTCGCCGCCGGACCGCCGGACGAGAGCCGCGGCCCACCCCATCCCACCGCGTGAGCGCGCCCATGGGACGCCTCCAAGAAAGCGATTTCCCCCTTGTCCTGCGTGATCCTGGGGCATGCGCATCCAGACTCTTGACACCGGATGCGACAGCGCTTTCCATTCGACGAATGACACCTGGACGACGATCCGTCAGACTCGGCCGGCGACCCCTCGGCCGGCCTTCTCACGGCCGCCGCCCTCGGCGCGGCCACGCTGGTCGCGCACCCCGCCGCAGCACAAGCGACACAAGCCGCACAAGCAGCGCCGGCCACGCGGGCCGCACCGACCGCCCCCGCGGCCAAGGGGGCCACCTGAGCAGCCAGACCCCCGCGACCGGGACTCCGGGCGAGAATCTGCGGGATCTGCGCGGTATCCATATCTCGGCGGACAACGCGCGGCGGCTGGGCCACTTCCTCGTCGACGGCTACGGCTCCTCCCTGAACGCGCGCTACGACCTGCACGACGACGCCTTCTCCTCGGCGGTCGCCGACGCGAGCCTGACCACCAGCCCGACCATCCGCTACGCCAACAACGTCTACGGCGGTGCCCCACTGCCCGTGCCCGCCACCGACACCACCGCGCGCACGGGCGACCCCCTGTTGGTGAACCCTGCGGTGTCCGGGCCGTACGGCACCGCCGACAGCGGCCCGCGGCTGCGCACCGCGCTGGGCTTCGCTCCCCGGCCGGGCTCACCGCTGATCGGCAACGGCACCGTCGTCCCGGACAACGGCGGCCGTGACTACCGGGGCGCCCCGCTCTACCGCGGCCGCCCCGACATCGGCGCCGTCGAGGGCCCGCCCGGCGGAGCCCGGGCCGGCCACGCCCCGCGCTTGACCTTGTCGTAGCGGCAGGGTTTCTACTGGCACCATGCGCATCGGAGAGATCGCCGCGCTGGTCGGAGTCACCTCCCGGACCGTGCGGCATTACCACCACATCGGCCTGCTGCCCGAGCCCCAGCGGCGGGCCAATGGTTACCGTGTCTACAGCCTCAGGGACGCCATCCTGCTGGCCCGGATCCGGCGGCTGACCGAGCTCGGGCTCGCCCTGGACGAGGTGCGGGACGTCCTCGCGGACGACGCCGGGCGCGAACTCACCGAAGTGCTGGGCGAGTTGGACGCCGACCTGGCGCGCCAGGAACACGAGATCCAGCAGCGCCGCAGGGTCCTCAAAGCTCTTCTGGAGGACCCGCTCACGCCGGACGCGCCACTGTCCCCCGCGCTCATGGAGCTCCTGAAGGTCGCGCCCGCCACCGCCTCGCCGGCCGCCGCCAAGGACCGCGAGCACCTGATCCTGATGGACGGGATCGTCGGCGGGGACGCGGTGTACGCGGCGCTGCGGCCGCTGGCCGAGGACCCCGCCATACTCCCCCTGTACGAGCGGCTGGACGAGCTGGACGCGGCCGACGAGGACGATCCGCGGATCGCGGCGCTGGCCGACGACCTCGTCGCCGCCGTACCGGACGGGCTCCTGGGGGCCATCCCCGACGGCGGCCCCACGGCGACCGGCTTCGAGCAGGCGCTTCTCGCCGACTACTCACCCGCCCAGGCCGCGGTGGTGCGCCGGGTGATGGAGAAGCTGACCGCCCAGCTGCGCGACAGGAGGGCGTCATGAGTGCTCCGATCGCACGGGCGGTGGCGTGGCTGAGGGGCGCGCTGCGCAGCCTGCTCCCGGTGGTCGTGTACCGGCTCCTCGCACACGAGATCCGGTCCCTGCACAGCCTCGCCCTGTGGGTGCTGCGCCGCCGCCATCAGATCCCCGAGGGGGCACTGGCCGCCGCCTACACCGGACCCCAGACGGCCATGATGTACGGGATGGTGTTCGTCTCGGTCGTCGAGACGGTCGCGCTGGCGATGGTGATCCCATGGCCGGCCGTGCACGCGGTCCTGCTCGTCATCGATGTGTACGGGGTGGTGCTGATCCTCGCCCTGCACGCGGCCTGCGTGGTCCGGCCGCATGTCGTGGGGTCCGATGGCTCGCTGCGCGTACGGTACGGCGCGCTGTTCGACCTGCGGGTCCCGGCCGCCGCCATCGCCACCGCCCGGGTCGACCGGCGCTATCCCGACGGGCGGCTGGTGCGGGTGAGTGCGGACGGGGTGCTCGACCTCGCGGTGGGCAGCCAGACCACGGTGACGGTGGAGCTGACGGAACCGGTGAAGTTCGTGCGACCGCTGGGCGCGGAGGGCTTCGCCCGTACGCTCCGGTTCCACGCGGACGATCCGCGGGAGGCGGTCGCCGCGCTCACCCGGGTTCGGACGGATGCCGGTTGAGAGCCGCTAGGCCGATGCGCTGATGAGCTCGTCGGTGACCCACCGTGCGACATCGGCGGGATAGGGCGCCGCCAGGCCGAGGATGATGTGCCGGAAGCCCGCGTCGATCGCCTCCGCGATCGCGGCCCGGGTGACGCCGGGCTGGTCGTAGGAGACGGACAGGACGATCGAGCGGGTGATCGCGGCGGGGTCGCGGCCGATCTCGGCGCAGTAGCGGTCCAGCAGTGCGCTGCGGTTGACGGCGTCGTCGATCTCGCCGCCGGGCATGTTCCACACGTCCGCGTGCTCGGCCACCACGCGCAGCGTCGCGGACGAGCGTCCGCCGATGACGATCGGAGGGTGGGGGCGCTGGACGGGCTTGGGGTTGCCGAACGCCCCGGTGAGCTGGTGATAGGCGCCGTGGAAGTCGAACGGCTTCTCCTCGGTCCATAGCCGCCGGATCACCGTGCAGGCTTCGGCGAGGCTGCCCACGGCATGCGCGGAGTCGTGGAAGGGCAGGCCGTGTGCCGCGTACTCACGCCGGGCCAGGGGGTGGCCGGGCCGTGAGCCGACGCCGATGCCGAACTCCAGCCGACCGTCGGAGACGATGTCGACGGTCGTGGCGATCTTGGCCAGCATCGCGGGCGGCCGGAACCGGTTGCTGGTCACCAGCAGGCCGAGCCGGAGCCGACGGGTGTGGGCGGCGAGGGCCGTGAGCAGCGTCCAGCCTTCGTAGGCCGGTCCGTCCGGGTCGCCGCCGATCGGCATGAGGTGGTCGAACAGCCATGCGTGCTCGATCTCCGGGATCGTGTCCGCCTCGCGCCAGACCCGCAGGACATCGTGGTAGTCGACCTGCATGGGGGCGGTCATGATCCCGAAACGGGGCGGGGGTGTGTGTGACATGGAGCCGTTGGTCCTTTCGGCACCGGCAGCGGCGGCCGGAGCGCGCTGCCGAGATTCAAGCGGAAGAGCTTCCGGCCGGCCAACTTCCGGAAGGATGCGGAGGCGTGGTGGCCATGCGTGGCGTGGTCGCCGGGTCCCTGCTCCGACAACACAAGCAAGCGGAACATCGCTCCGGTAACGATACGGAACGCCGCTCCGCTTGGCAAACCCGACAGCGGAAGGAGCGGCACGGTGAACAGCAGCACCAAGGGCGCGAGGCCGGCGGCCCGGCCCAGGCGGGCGGACGACGGCGCCCGATTTCTGAGTACCTTCTGAGTATCCGGACGGATGCGGGGGCCGCCGCATCCGCCGATTCTTGTCCGCATGAGTGAGACACCGGTCAAGCAGCAGAGCACGGCCGCGTTCTACGGTCAGGCGATCGCCTCCTTCGCCGTCGCCATGGCCGCCACCGCCATCGGTATCTTCCAGCTGAGCGCCGACGCCTGGGTGCGCGGCTTCCTGGCCATCTCCGTGCTCTACCTGGTGACGTCCGCCTTCACCCTGGCCAAGGTGATCCGGGACCGGCAGGAGGCCGGGCAGATCGTCAGCCGGGTCGACCAGGCGCGGGTGGACAAGCTGCTCGCCGCGCACGACCCCTTCGAAAAGCTGTGAACGTCCCCGGGCCGCCCGCCACTACGCGTCGATGACGAGCCCTTTGGCCCAGGGCCGCCGTGCACCACAGCGACCCGCCGCGACTCCAGTACCTGAGGCGTTTACCGATTTCCCGCGGCGACGCCCTCAGGGGGCGGTCCGCTGGTGCCCCGTACCGTCAGCTTCGGGTCCAGCACCGCCTCCCGCGGCTCCGGCGCCGTGCCCTCCAGCCGCTCCACCGCGAACCGCACCGCGTACTCGGACATGAGCACCGCGTCCTGGCGGACCGTGGTCAGGCCGATCGGCATCAGATGGGAGAGATGGCTGTCGTCGTAGCCCACGACGGACAGATCGCGCGGGACGTCGACGCCCGCCTGGGTCAGGGTCATCAACAGCCCCATCGCGCAGCGGTCGTTGCCCGCGAGGACCGCGGTCGGCAGGGGCCGGCCGCGGTCGCGCTCGCTCAGAAGCAGTCGCCCCGTCTCGATGCCCGACTGCTCGGTGTGGTCGCCGGGGATCACCCGCAGTTCCGGCTCCAGGCCATGACGGCGCATCGCCGCACGGTAGGCGCGGCGGCGTTCGGCAGAGCCCGGTCCGCGGCCGCCGTCGATGTGGACGATCCGGCGGTGGCCCAGTTCGACGAGGTGCTCCATGGCCTGCCGTACGCCCTTGCCCTCGGCTGTGTGCACACTGTCGACGCGGGCGTGGGGGACCCGGCGGCCGACGGTGACGGTGACCGTGCGGTGTCCCAGCGCGTCGATGTCCGCGGGCTGCGCGTCGGGGCCGAGCAGGATCACCGCCTCGCAGCGGTGGCCGAGCAGCGCCTCGACGGCCCTGGCCTCGCCGCGTCCCTGAGCGGTCGCGGAGAGCAGGACGTCGTAGCCGAGCCGCTCGGCCTCGGGATAGATGCCCTCGACGAGGTCGGCGTGGAAGGGCTGGTGAACGGTGAACATCACGCCGAGCGTGCGGCTGCGGCCGCGAGCCAGCAGGCGCGCCGCGCTGTCGGGCCGGTAGCCGATCTCGTCGGCGATGCGCAGCACCCGGTCGCGGGTGCGCGGGCTCGCTCCCGGCTGATCGCGGAAGACGATCGAGACGAGTGCCCGGGACACGCCCGCCCGCTCCGCGACGTCCGCCATGGTGGGCCGCTGCTTGCCCGATCCATCCACCTGTGACCACCCTCCGATGCCGCCCACCCTACGGGCAGTCGTGAAACCCCCCGGCAACCAGCTATTGACATGACATTCGGACAGGGACCATCGTACTCGCCTAGAGCGCGCCAGTAGAGCGCGCTAGTCAACCGTTCCCCCTCCCCTCGAACCGGCAGGAGGCGGCCATGGACGTCAGGCACGACGCGACACAGGCCCCCACACCAGCCACCGCCGTCACGGGCCCCGCCCCGCGGGCGGTCTCCCGGCGGCTGCGGACCATCACGGTCGTCGCCACCTTCGGCGGTCTCCTCTTCGGCTACGACACCGGCGTCATCAATGGCGCGCTGCCCTATATGACCGACGGCCTGGGGCTCACCCCGGTCGCCGAGGGCATGGTCACCAGTGCGAGACCGTGGGCGAGGACGGCCTGCTCAGACTGCCGGACCCGGCGGCCGTCGGCATCCGTACCGCCGGGCGGCACGGCACCGCCGTCCTGCAGGACTGGAAGGGCCGGTTCGGCGATGCCTTCGACACCGAGTTCGGCGAGTGGGCCGCCTCCGTCGCGGCGGGCGCCGAGCCCACCGGCCCGTCCTTCTGGGACGGATACGCCGCCACCGTCATCACCGACGCCGCCGTCCAGTCCCTGGAGTCGGGCGGCCAGGTCATCACCGTCGACATGAAGCCCCGACCCGTCCTCTACGGAGCCACCTCGTGAAGATCGCACTCGACCCGTACATGCTCCGCGCGCTGCCACTCGACGAGATGGTACGCACGGTCGCCGAACTCGGCTACAGCCACATCGAGTTGTCCCCGCGCGACGACTTCATGCCGTTCTTCCTCCACCCCCGGGCGGACGACGAGCGCGTCGCGGCGCTGAAGCGGGCCCTGCGCACGCATGGTGTCCAGCTCTCCTCCGTGCTGCCGCTGTACAAGTGGTCCTCACCCGACGAGACCGAGCGGGAGACCGCCGTCCGCTACTGGAAGCGGATGATCGAGATCACCGCGGACCTCGAATGCCCGCTGATGAACTCGGAGTTCAACGGCCGCCCCGAGCGCGCCGCCGAGAGCGAGGCCGCCTTCTGGCGCTCGTTGGAGGAACTGCTGCCGCTCTTCGAACGCGAGGGCATCGCCCTCAATCTCGAAGCCCACCCGGACGACTTCTGCGAGGAGAACACCCCGCCGTCGACCTGGTCCGCGCCATCAACAAGCCCTGGGTGAACTACCTCTACTGCGCTCCGCACACCTTCCACCTCTCCGGTGCCGAGCCGACGGCGGACATCGCGGCGATGATGCGCTACGCGGGCGACAAGCTCCAGCATGTGCACATCGCGGACTCCTTCAACCACAAGGGCTCCTCCGGGCTGCGCTACATCCTCAACCCGCCCGGCACCCTTGCCCGCATCCACCAGCACCTGGACATCGGCCAGGGTGAAGTCGACTGGGACACCTTCTTCGGCACCCTCCGCGAGCTGAACTTCGACGGCGTGGCCACCGCCTGTGTCTTCGCCTGGGAGGAACGGGCCCGGGAGTCCTCCGCCTTCATGCTGAACCGCATCCGCAAGGAGCTCACCGCGTGAAACGGGGTGGCCGGACCGGATGCGCCGGGTCCGGCCACCTTCCGGACCGGCGGAGGCATCGGCGGAGCACCGGCGGACGCACCGGCGGAGCGCCAAAGTCCCGTTAAAGGTCATCACAGCGGCGTAAGAGGAGCGTCAGGGTGCAACAGGGTGCGTTCCACCCGCCCTGCGCCCCGCTTGGCGTGCGCGTATGGAACGGCTGATGGACGGGCCCGCCCGGACGCCCCGTGGCGGCCGTCCGCGTGCGGACGCGCGGTGGGCGGTGTGTCTCGCGCCGGCGTTCGGCGGGGTGACGACGCTGCTCGACTGGGCCTCGGGCGGGCTCACCGTAGGGCGGGCCGACCTGTGGGCCCTGCTCGCGGTGGTGGTGTTCACCGTGCTGCGGCCACCGCGGGTGACGGCGGGCGACGGCCGGCTGACCGTACGGGGCTTTGTACGCGTCCGCCGGGTACGCACCGACGCCCTGGCCGGGGTGTGGCAGGACGGCCGGATCGCCACACGCCTGCTCCTGTGGGACGTCTACGGCCATCGGGTGACGCTCGACCTGCACGTTCTGGTCGCGGATCCCCTGCTGTGGCATGAGCTGGACACCGGTGCCCGGCGCTCCCTCGAACGCGGTACGTTGCGGCACGGCACGGAGATCCTGCGGCTGCTGGGCCGGCACCTCGACAACACGGCCACCCGGGGGATCCTCAGGGCGTCCGGCTTGGAGTAGGCGGGGCGGGCGCGGACCGTACATGACCGGGCCACCGATCGCGTCTGCGGCGGCGGCAGGTCATCCACGCAATGCCCGCAGGTGGGCACTGCGGACGTCGGCGGTCTGCCCCTGCACCACCAGGAACAGACCCTCCCGGGCCAGCCGCTGCGCGGGGCTGCCGAGGCCGAAGGCGCGGCCGCCGCCCGCGACGATCGCCGCGGTGGTGGCGGCGCGCAGCACGTCATAGGCCCGGGTCTTCACCGCGAGCCGGTCCGCCAGGCGCTCCCCCGCCGGAACCTCGTCCACCAGCGCGTACGCCTCCCGGCGCACCTCACGCAGCCGCTCGCCCAGCACTTGCGCCGTCTCCTTCGCCTCCGTGTCCCCGGCGGCCTCCAGCAGGTCCAGGGCCGCCCCGGCCACGCCGAACACGGCCGGGTTGGGGTTGGTGTTCTTCGGCCGGTCCGCGGTCGCCCACACCTCGTAGGGACGGCTCCAGACCACGGCCTCCTCCGGCACCACCAGGCCGTCCAACTCCAGGCCGACGGTGCGGGTACCGGTCAGCGCGGCCAGCTGGAGCTGCGGTGTGGGGCGCAGACCGGGCTGCTCACGGGCGTCCGCGAAGGCGAACAGCGCCTCGCCGTCGTCGGTGACCCCGGCGAGGAGCATCACGTCGTTCAGGCCCCAGCCGGTGTACCACGGCACCCGGCCGTCGAACCGCCTGCCGCCCGGGACCCGGGTGACCCGCACCGGCTTGCGTGGATAGGCCGCAGATGGGAGAAGGCGATACCGGACAGCAGCGTGCCATCGCACAGCGGCCGCAGCAGCCGCTCGCGCGCCGGGGAGTCGGCGGCGGAGAGCATTTTGACCGGGCTGTGGTGCTGGGCCTGCACGAAGTAGGTGGAACAGCAGGCGCCGGCGAGGATTTCGGCGATCTCACGGGCGACCGCGTCCGGCGCCTGCGCCCCGCCGTACGCCACCGGGCCGCCCACCCCGAGCACCCCGGACCTCTTGACCTCGGCGATCGTGGCCGCGGAGACACCCTGACGGTCGGCGGACTCGGCACCGGGCGCCAGCACCTCGTCGGCGAGGCGCCGGGCCGCCTCGATCAGCGTCGGGGCCGGGGCGGTCACGACCGCTCCTTTCGTTGGCTCGTCGGCGTGGGTGATGGGTTGGCTCGTCGGCGTGGGCGGTGTCCTGCGGCGCCGAACCGCTCACGCGTGAGCGTCGGGGGACGTGAGACCGGCCAGCAGCAGGCGCATGCCACGGTGGAAGTGGGATTCCCAGTCGTCCTCCTCGAGGAGGGGGAAGTGACCGGCGAGGGTGGGGTAGTCGTCGATGTGTGCGCGGATGTGGGCGTCCACGGCCGAGCGGGTCGCCACCTCGTCGGAGCGCTGCTTCCACACCGCTTCGGAGGAGGCGGAGCCGATCACATAGTGGGTGATGGTGGCCGCGGCGGACGACAGGTAAACCCCTTCGAAGCCGCCCGTGGTGAGCGCGGTGTAGGCGAACTCCGAGGAGCGCAGGGCGTTGGGCCCCATGAGGGGGCGCGAGTTGGCCAGGGCCGCTGCCCACGGGTGGTGCAGGAGAGCGGAGCGCAGGCCGGTCATGAACGCCTCGATGTCCTCCTGCCATGAGGCGCTGTGCTCCTCGGGGAGGTCGAGTTCGGCGAAGACGGCGTCGAGGGCCAGGTCGAGGACGTCGTCCTTGGTGGCCACATGCCAGTAGAGGCTGGTCGCGTGGGCGCCGAGCCACTCGGCGAGCCGGCGCATGCTGAGCTTTCGAACGCCGTCGCGATCCAGCAGCTCGACGGCGGTGGCGATGATCCGCTCATGTGACAGCTGAGGACGGGGGCGGGACGTCTTCTCGGCGCGGAACCATACCGCTCCCGGCGCGTTGTCCAGCGCCTTCTTTCCCTTGGTCCCGCTCGTTCCCTTGGTCCCGTTCGGCTTCGCGCTCACGAGCCCGCAGCCTACCCCGTTGCCGCCACCGTTCCCTCACTCCTACAGTGTTGGGTAGATTCCAACAGTGTTGGATAAGTGGAACGAGGGAGGACCATGGGAGACGAAGAGGGCCACCCACGGCGGTGGGCGATCCTGGTGGCCTTATGTGCCGCCCTGCTCGTGATCGTGATCGACAACACCGTCCTGCATGTCGCGGTGCCCGCCATAGGCGATGCCTTCGACGCCTCGGCGGACCAGCTCCAGGCGGTGATCGACGCCTATGTCGTGGTCTTCGCCGGGCTCCTCATCACCGCGGGGGTCCTCTCCGACCGCTACGGCAGGCGGCGCACCCTCGTCCTGGGGCTGCTGGTCTTCGGGGCGGCGTCGGCGCTGGCCGCGACGGCCCCGTCGGTGTGGTGGCTGATCGCGATGCGGTCGCTCATGGGGGTGGGCGCGGCGCTGGTGATGCCCGCGACGCTCGCGGTCCTCATCGTGGTCTTCCCCGAGCCTGAGCGCCCGCGGGCCTTCGCGGTGTGGAGCGCGGTCGCCTCGGTCGGCATGGCGGCGGGGCCGCCGCTCGGTGGCGCCCTGGTGGACATGTGGAGCTGGGCCGGGGTCTTCCTGATCAACATCCCCGTGGTGGCGGTGGCCCTGTTCGGGGTCGTACGGCTGGTACCCGAGACGCGGGCGCCCGATGGCCGGGGGCTGGATCTGCTCGGCACCGTTCTGGTCACCGCGGGCATGACCGGCCTGGTGTGGGCCCTGATCGAGGCCCCGGTGCACGGGTATACCGCGCCCGCGGTGCTGGCCGGGGCGGCGGTGGCGCTGATGGCGTTGGCCGGTTTCGGTATACGACAGCACCGCTCCGCGACGCCGATGGTCGATCTGCGGCTCTACCGCGACCGGCGGTTCTCCGGGGCCGGCTTCGCGGTGGCGGTGATGACGATCGCCACCGGCAGCACCCTCTTCGTGCTGAGCCAGTATATGCAACTGGTGCTGGGCTACAGCGCGTTCGAGACCGGTCTGGCCGCGGTGCCGCTCGCGGTGGGGGTCGTGGCGGGCTCGACCGTGGGCGGCCGGGCCCCGGCGAGGTTCGGGCCGCGGGCCTGCATCGTCGCGGGATTCACCGTCACCGCGGCCGGGTTCGTGGTGCTGGCCTCGCTCTCCGAGGGCAGCGGCTATGCGACGGTGTCCATCGGGCTGGCGCTGGCCGGTGTCGGATCCGGTGTCGCCGGGCCCTCGGCCACCAGCACGGCGCTGGGGGCGGTGCCGCCCGAGCGGGCCGGTATGGGATCCGCGCTCAACGACACCCACCAGCAACTCGGCATCGCTGTGGGCGTGGCCGGGCTGGGCAGCCTGCTCGCCACCGTCTACCGGGGCGAGCTGCCGGACGGTCTGCCCGACGACGCGATGTCCTCGCTCGGCGCCACGCTGTCCCACGCCCGGGACCACGCGGACGACGGGGCGCTGGCCGATGCGGCCCGTTCGGCCTTCACCGACGCCCAGTCCGTCACGATGAGCGTCGCAGTGGCGGCCGCCCTGGTCGGCGCGGCCGTGGCGCTGTTCGTGCTGCCTGGCCGCACTACCGGGGCGACGGCGCCCGAGCCGGAGTCCGAGGAAGCGGGACAGCCGGGATCACAGCGGGGCGCGGAGTGAGGACCGGCCCTCCCGCCAGGCACCCATAAGCTCCTCGGCGAGGCGGTCTTCCAGAAACACGGTGGCATCGACGCCGAACGCCACATCCGCGGCCAGTTCCGGTTCGCGCTTCAGGAGCTCGTCGATCACCCCGTGGCGTACGACCTGCTCATGGACGGCGTCGGCCTCCACATGCTCGGTGTAGAAGAACACCGCCGCCTCACCCGCACCGAACCGTCGCAGCGCCTGGGCCAGCCGGTCGGACGCGGGTGAGGAGGTGATCTCGACTGTCGCGAAGTGTCCCACCAGAGCGCCGCGCAGCGCCCTGTGCAGCCCCAGCAGCGACATCATGTTGACCACCGCCAGCATCCGCGCCGATGTGGCGTCCAGATAGTGGTTGTACGTGGGATCCAGAGCCAGGTCGGTCATCAGGTCGGCGAACAGCTCCTGGTGCACCCGCTCGCCGTGCCCGGCCCCGAACTCGTCGTACTCCACCGCCGCCATCGCCGCCTTGGCCTGGCCGCGCAGCCGCGGAATGACCCACACATGCGGGTCGGCCTCCTTGAGCTGGTACAGCGACCGATGCGCGATGTACTCACGCAGCTGCCACAGCTCACCCTCGTCCCGGAGATAGTGCGACACTCCCGTTCCGTCGGCCGGCTCCACCAGCAGCTCGGCCACGGCGGTGTCCGGGTCGTCGTGGGTCGTGGCATCGGAGCGCAGCGCCGCCAGAAAGCGGCGCTCCAGCGCCTGCCGCACCCGGAGCAGATCCGGGTCCCACTCCCAGGTGTCGTCCACACCGGAGAAGCTCTGGTAGTGCAGTTCGTAGCACACGTACAGCGCGAGCTGCAGATCATCGCCGTAGGGATCGGCCTGTTGGAGCGACGGGCCGACGGGCAGTGGCGTGCCGCCGGGCTCCCGTACGAGGGCGTCGACGAGCGCGCCGGACACCTCTCCCCGCGCCGTGGGCAGGGGCATCAGCCGGGTCGGATTCGCCGGACGCGTTTCGCTCACTGTTCCCTCTGCCTCCGTTGTGGTGGGTTGTCTCTGTCGTCGTGGCCATCTCTGTCGTGGTCGGCCCGGCCTCGAGCCGACCTGCGCCGGTGCGTCAGTCGGCTCCGGTCCCTTCGACCAGGACGCGGATGGTGTTCAGCGCGGGGTCGGCCGCGTCGGGGAGGTTCATCCCGGCCTTCACTCCGGTGCGCAGATAGTCCAGGACCGGCTGCTTCAGCACCTCGCCGGGCAGCACGGCCGGTATGCCCGGCGGGTAGGGCGTGACCATCTCGGCAGCCACCCGGCCTGCCGCGCGGGCCAGGGGCAGGTCCTCCACGGAGCCGAAGTAGGCGTCCCGCGGCAGGCAGGACTGCTCCATCCGCAACTCGCCCGGTGCGGGTACGGCCACCTCGGGAGCGGGCCGCAGATCGGCCGCTTGGCCGACCAGGTCGCGCAGCGCGGTGAGCAGCGGGCCGGTCGTCGAGGGGTCGTCGGCGTGGGTGAGCTGGGTGCTGATCCGCCGGTGGTCGGCCAGGTGGGCGTTGATGTCGTGGTGTTCCCGGAGCCAGTCGGCCGCCCGGTAGCCACTGACCGCGAGCTCGGTGAGATCGATGACGACCGGGAACGGGTCGAAGTCAACGGCGAGACCGGGGCCCACGTAGTCCGCCCGCCCGTCCACATGGAGTCCGTCGACGGCCGCGATCTCCTCGCGTACCGCATGCGCCCGGCGCAATGCCTCGCCGAGCAGTTCCTCGCCGTTCAGCACCATCTGCCGACGCCATCCGTCCATTCCCGCGTAGAGGAGCACGGACGGACTCGTGGTGCCGAGCAGATCGGCGCGGGACTTCAGGACGGCCGGGTCGATCAGGTCGCCGCGCAGATGGAACACCGAGCCCTGCTCCAGACCGCTGCCCATCTTGTGGATGCTGGTCACGCAGACGTCGGCACCCGCGTCCATGGCCCAGCTCGGCAGCTCGGAACAGAACGGCAGATGCGCTCCCCACGCCTCGTCGACGATCAGCGGGCGTCCGCGCCGATGGCAGATCTCGGCGATCGCCGCCAGATCGGCGCAGGATCCGTACGGAGTGGGGCTGGTCACCAGGGCGCCCCTGGCCTCCGGATGTGCATCGAACGCCCGCTCGAATGACGCGGCCGACGGGGGATGGGCGATGTGGCGGGCACCGTCCCATTCGGGTTCCACCCAGACCGGCCGGACGCCGGACATGACCAGGCCCGAGATCACCGATTTATGGGCGTCACGACCCACCAGCAGGGTCTCGTGGGGGCCGGCGACCGCCAGCATCGCCGCCTTGACGGAGAGCGAGCTGCCGCAGGTCGAGAAGAACGTGTGCTCGGCGCGCACCGCGTCCGCCATCAGCTCCTCGGCACGCTCCAGCACGCGGCCCGACCCCAGCCGGTCGTCCAGGCCCCCGAAGGCGAGGAGGTCGGTGCGGAACACCTCCTCACCCAGGACCTTGACGACCTCCGGGTCGGCGCCCCTGCCCTGTTTGTGCCCGGGCGGGGTGAAGGGGAGGGCCCCACGCTCGTGGTAGCGGGCCAGGGCCTCCAGGACGGGAGCCTGCATATGATCCATGGGCCACGGGTGCCCCGCCACCTGGACGGGAAACCGTGCGGCGCCGGGCCGGACGGGCCGAGCGTCGCAGCCCTACAGCGGACTTCAGGCGCCCGTCAGCGGCCCTTCAGGTGCCCGTATCGGCGCCCCTTCAGCGATCCTCAGCTATCCCTGCGCGAGCGATGGAAAAGCCAGGCCGCGGGGACGAACCAGCAGAGCACAAACCAGATCAAGGCCGCGGCCGCCAGCCAGAACGCGGTGGCGTCGGCCACGACGACACGCAGGATCAGCAGCAGCGCCGAGGCCACCGTGCACAGCAGCAGCACCAGCCCGGCCACGGTGAAGCGGGAGGCCCAGTCCACCGTTTCCGGCTTCAGCCGGCGTCCGGTGACGATCCGGTGCAAGGAAACCGGCGCGATCAACGCGCCGGTGGCCGCCGCCCCCAGAAGGACGGTCGCCACATAGATGGACCGATCCACCTGGCCAAGGCTCTGGAAGTGCGGGGTGAAGGCGACCGTGAGCAGGAAGGCGAAGAGAATCTGCACGCCCGTCTGCGTCACCCTCACCTCCTGCAGCAACTCGGCCCACTTGCGGTCGGCCCGCTCCTCCCGGGTCTCCACACGGCCGGACCGCACTTCACCGTCCTCGTTCCTCGGCGCCTCGTGGTCGTCATGCATCAACGGGCCTCCTTCGCGTCCACCCCCGTGTTCCCAGCCGCTCCGAAAGGTGAACATGCGGTGCGAGGCCACGAGTCGGTGGAGAGGAAGGAGAGCGACACCTGGCACAAGGCACTCCGACACCCCGAGTGCCGGGCACGCGGGGGCCGGGCCTCCGAGGTCACCTACAGCACGGCGATCGCGAACGCGACGCAGAAGGCCGCGAACAGCACCACAAAGGCCCAAATGATGATCGTGGGGCCCTTCGACCAGCCCTTCGTGGGGTTGTACGTCTCCTGGGGGCCCGCTTCCGAGAGGCCGTCCTCGGCCGGTGGGGTCTCCCCCGGGGGCACGCCCACGCTGGGCCGTAGTCCGGAGTTGCGCTCGCGGTCCGGGACTGGGTTCGTCTGATCCATCACCGATGCGCTCCTTTCCGCCTTTGGGGCGCCGCTTGCCCGGGGCCCGCCACCCCGCACGACCCGTACGAGGCGGTGGCCCCGGTGGACTCTCTCCACGATACGGCGGAAAGCGCGCCGGGCACGGCGTGGCGTTCGCGGCCCACCGTGAGCGTCACGGTTGCTTCGCGTTCGAGGCCGTGCCGGTGGTGTGGAACACCAGGTGTCCGTCCGCGACCTCGACCCGGGCCCGGTCGCCGGAGGAGATGTCGCCGTCCAGCAGCAGCCGCGACAGCCGGTTGTCGACCTCACGCTGAATGGTGCGGCGCAGCGGCCGGGCACCGTAGGCGGGTTCGTGGCCCCGCCGCGCGATCCAGTCGACGGCCTCGGGGGCGAACTCGACGGCGATGTCCTGGGCGTCCAGCCGACGGCGGGTCTCCTCCAGCAACAGATCGGTGATCCGGCGCAGATGCTCGTCCGTGAGCTGCCGGAAGACCACCATCTCGTCGATGCGATTGAGGAACTCGGGGCGGAAGTGCTCGCGCAGCGGTCGCAGAACGCGCTCGCGCCGGGCCTGCTCGTCCGTCTCGGACTCCGCGGTCCCGAAGCCGAGCGCACCGCGCCCACCGATGGCCTCGGAGCCGAGGTTGCTGGTCATCACGACGACCGTGTTGCGGAAGTCGACCGTACGGCCGTGGGCATCGGTGAGCCGGCCGTCGTCGAGCACCTGGAGCAGTGTGTTGAAGACGTCCGGATGGGCCTTCTCGATCTCGTCGAGCAGGAGCAACGCGTAGGGGCGGCGGCGCACCGCCTCGGTGAGCTGCCCGGCCTCCTCATGGCCGACGTAGCCGGGTGGGGCGCCGACCAGCCGACTGACGGTGTGCCGCTCCTGGTACTCGCTCATGTCCAGCCGGACCATCAGGTCCTCGCTGCCGAACAGTGCCTCCGCCAGCGCCCGCGCGAGCTCGGTCTTGCCGACGCCGGTCGGGCCGAGGAAGAGGAAACTGCCGATGGGACGGCCGGGGTCGGCCAGTCCGGCCCGGGAGCGCAGCACCGCCTCGGCGACGGCGCCGACGGCCTCGTCCTGCCCGATGACCCGCTCGGATAGGTGTTCCTCCAGCCCGAGCAGGCGGGCCTTCTCCTCCTGGGTGAGGTTGCTGACCGGAATCCCGGTCTGGCGGGATACCACCTCGGCGATGTCCTCGGCGGTGACCTCCAGGCTCTGCCCGTCGTCGGGTTCCGTGCCGTGGTCGGCCTCCATCCGGCGGTTCAACTCGCCGATGCGGTCGCGCAGTTGGGTGGCCCGCTCGTACTCTTCCGCGGCCACCGCCTGGTCCTTGTCCCGGGCCAGCTGCTCGACCTCGCGTTCCAGGGTGCGCGTGTCGGTTCCCTTGGTACGCGAGCGCAGGCGCACTCGGGCGCCGGCCTGGTCCATCAGGTCGATGGCCTTGTCGGGCAGGAACCGTTCGGTGAGGTAGCGGTCGGACAGCTCCACGGCGGCGACCAGCGCCTCATCGGTGAAGCGGACCTGGTGATGGGCCTCGTAGCGGTCGCACAGGCCACGCAGTATCTCCACCGCGTCGGCCGCGGAGGGCTCCGGGACCAGGACGGGCTGGAAGCGCCGGGCCAGCGCCGCGTCCTTCTCGATGTGGCGGCGGTACTCCTCCAACGTGGTGGCGCCGATCACATGGAGTTCGCCACGGGCCAGGGCCGGCTTGAGCATGTTGCTCGCGTCCATGGAACCGCCCTCGGTGCCGCTCGCTCCCGCGCCGACCACGGTGTGCAACTCGTCGATGAAGACGATGAGCCCCTCGGAGTGTGTACGGACCTCGTCGATGATGCCGCTCAGCCGCTCCTCGAAGTCGCCGCGGTAGCGGGTACCGGCGACGACGGCGGACATGTCCAGGGCGACCACCCGGCGGTCCAGCAGGATGTCCGGGACGTCTCCCTCGGCGACGCGCTGGGCGAGCCCTTCGACGATGGCGGTCTTGCCGACACCGGCGTCGCCGATCAGTACGGGGTTGTTCTTGCCCCGGCGGGACAGCACCTCGACGGTCTGCTCGATCTCCTGCTCACGGCCGATGACCGGGTCGATGCGGCCCGCGCGGGCGAGGTCGGTCAGGTCGCGGCTGAACTTGTCGAGGGTGGGCGTGTCCTGCCGCCGGCCGGACTGCTGCCCGGCCCCGTTGACCGGCGGCCGGCCCGGTGTGCTCTGTGGGCCGCCCTCGGCCGCCGTGGGGCCGAAGGGGAGGGAGTTGAGGATGCGGCCGGCCGTGGAGTCGTGGTTGGCGGCCAGCGCCCCGAGCACATGCTCGGGGCCGATGTAGGAGTCGCCGTGGGCACGGGCCAGTTCATGCGCGTCCAGCAGGGCGCGCTTGACCGCGGGGGTGATGGACAGCTGGGTCCGTGGCGGTCCCTCGCCGCTCGTCCGGTCGATCTCCGCGGCCAGCGCGTCGGTGTCGGCGCCCGCCCCCGCCAGCAGAGCCCGGGTCGGCTCGGTGGCCAGCGCCGCACGCAGCAGATGCCTGGTGTCCAGATCGGTGCTGCCGTGTTCGGCGGCGTAGGAGGCCGCGTCGGCGACGAGTTGCCGGGCGGGGTCGCTCATCAGGCGGCCGATGTCGATTTGGCGGAGGCCGGGGCGCGGCCCGCCGCCGAGGAATCGCGCCATGAATTCCTCGAACGGGTCTGGACCGAAGTCCCCCGGACCCATGAAACCGCTGCTCATGGCCTTCCGTTCCGCGGTCCCGGCCAGGCGTGCGGACCGGGCCCGCTGTCTTGACAGGCGTGATCCTTTCCGGGCGCGGGTGCCCGGGAGGCGCCCGGCTTACACCTGCGCTCCCCCGGCTCGTACGGCCGCGGCGGACCACGTCGCGGCCGGGCGTCAGCGTGCGCTCGATCACCTGGCTAGGGTGATCCGGCATACCGAAGACGTCGCGTGACCAGCAGGAGGTGGCGAGTGGGGGCAGCCGATCCCCTGGCGATTCGGGTCCCGGTCGGGGAAGGCTCCGGTCGCTGGGCCAGCCGGGCCACCCCTCGCCGGGTCCTGCTGGTGGTGCACAACGTCACCTCTGCCGGACGCCTGCTGGACGTGCTGCCGCTGTTCCACGACGACTTTCGGGTGCAACTGCTGGCCACGTCGACGGAGTCATCCGCCTTCCAAGGGGGATCCGCGAGCTGTTCGCCGAGCTGGGGCTGCCCGTGCTGCCCTGGGAACAGGCGCTGGCAACGCCGGTGGACCTGGCGGTTTCCGCCAGCTTCGGCGGTCGACTCGACCGCCTGCACGGCAGGTTAGCCGTACTGTCCCATGGCGTCGGATACACCAAGAAGCTGCTGGTGACGGAAGCCGGAGGCCACGAGCCGACGTTCGGGCTGTCACCGGAGTGGCTGCTCGCGAACGGCGAACCCTTCGTGGACGGCCTCGTGCTGTCCCACCCGGAGCAACTGGAGCGGTTGCGGCGCGTATGCCCCGAAGCCGAGGAGGCGGCCGTCCTCGCGGGCGATCCGTGTTTCGACCGCCTGCTGGCCGGCCGCGCCTACCGTGAGCGGTTCCGGCGCGCCCTGGGTGTGCGGCGCGGGCAGCGGCTCGTGGTGCTCAACTCCACCTGGAATCCGGAGGGTCTCTTCGGAAACGGCGGTGGCCATGACATCCTGCCGAGTCTGCTGCCACGGCTCGCCGCCGAGTTGCCGGCCGACGATTACCGGCTGGTGGCCGTGTTGCATCCGAACATCTGGTACGGGCACGGCCCGGGGCAGATCCGGGTGTGGCTGGACCGGGCCCGCCGCAACGGTCTCACCTTGATCGACCCCGTGCACGCCTGGCGCCAGGCCCTGCTGGCGGCGGATGTCGTGGTGGGGGATTTCGGGGCGGTCTCCTACTACGCCGCGGCGCTGGGCATCCCCGTACTGCTGGCGTCCGCCACACAGGACAGGCTGGATCCCGCGGCGCCACTCGCCACGTTCGTCCGGGAGGCGCCGCGGCTCGATCCGCATGGCCCGCCACGGGATCAGCTGGAGGAGCTGCTGGCGTGGCACCGCCCGCTCGCCGGTCCGGCGGAGTTCACCAGCTCGGCCCCGGGCGCCTCGGCGGCGTTGCTGCGGCGGCTCTTCTACGGCCTGATGGATCTCCCCGAGCCCGCGGCCCCCGCGCTGCTGGAGCCGCTGCCCCTGCCGCCGTACGACCCCCCACGGCGCACGGCTCCCCTGAACGTCCGTACCCATGTGCACGGAACCGAGGTCCGGATCGAGCGCACCACGGGGCACCCGTACGACGCGGTCGGCGAAACACACCTCGCCGTGCACGAGGACACCCGGGACCCCGGCGACCTGGCCCTGGCCGATGTGATCGTACGCGAGGGGCAGCCGGACGACCCCCGCCTCGGTGGCCCGGAGGAGTGGAGCGCGGAGGTGCTGGACCGGCATCCGCACTGTGCGCTCGCCGTCTACGTGAGCGGGCCGGACCGGTGTACGGTGCGCGGCCGGGAGCACGGCGTGTTCCAGCTGAAGGCGGGCCCGGGGGCGGACGCCGACCCGGCCGCGTACGCCTCCTCGCTGCACGCCTGGCTGGCGGGCGGCCGGACCGTGCCGTCCGGTGGGACGACGCTCCGGGTGCACACGGCCGGCGGCGTGCACCCGGTGGCGGTGGTGCCCGCTAGCGCGGGGTTTGGCAGCTCAGCCGCAGACGGGCGAGATGGTTCAGGTGCGGAGTCGCCTTCTCCGGGTTGAGCAGGCGCTCGGCCTCGTCGATCTTCGTCAGCGCCCCGGCGTGGTCGCCGGCGTCGCGCAGCGTCTCGGCGAGGTCGGTGAGGGCGCGGGCCTGGTTGTACGCCTCTCCCCGTTCGGCGAAGAAGTTCCGCGCGGCCTCCAGACGGACGCGGGATTCCTCCAGCCGGCCCAGACCGCGCAGGGCTCGCCCCTGGTGGCGTTCGGCCAGGGCGAGGGCACGTGGCAGATCCTCCGCGCCTTCCTGGCCGGGAGCGATCCGCCGGTAGAGGCGCTCCGCCTCGACGAACCGCTCGTATGCCGCGTCGTACCGCCAGTCGTTCAGCTTCAGCAGGCCCAGCATCTCGACGGACGACGCCTCCCCCCGTAGGTGTCCCGCGGCGCGTTCACACGCGGCGGCGGTGTGCACCGCGCGGTCGGCCTCGTTCCACAGCCTCAACTCTCCCAGGCAGTGGCCCAGTTGGAAGTGGAGCGCGCCCGCCATGCGGGAATCGGCGTGATGCCGGTCGGCACACCGGGCCGCGATCCGCAGGGCGGGCAGCACCTCGTCCCAGAACCCGGCCTTCAGCTGCACCGGCCACAGCGCGCGGGCCATGCGCATCGCCGTGTCGATGTGCTGGTACTCCTCCGCCACGGAGACCGCCCGGACCACGTTTCCGGTCTCGGCCAGCAGCGCCGCCATGCCCTCGGCCTCGTCGCGGTGCGGAGTGCCCTGCGCCGGTGCCGGTTCGGTCCGCCAGCTCTGCGGCAGCGCCGCGTGCGCGGCGTGCAGGGCTCGGTTCAGCAGCCCGTCGAGGGCCCGGGACGTCGCCGCGGAGCACTCCGGGATCCCGTGTTCCAGGGCGGCGGTGTCCGCCAGAACGCGACGCACCTCGGGCCGGAAGCGGTACCGGCCGTCGCCCAGGGCCTCCACCAGCTGGGCGTCGGCCGCTTCGGCGAGCATCCCGGCGGCTTCCTCCTGGCCGACCGCGGCGGTGTCCCCCGCCAGCCGGGCGTCGATCGCGGGCCAGCCGCCCAGAGCGGTCAGCCGGCAGAGCCGTGCCGCCTCCGGCCGAAGGCGGTGGCAGGCGCTGCGCACCATGCCGTGGACCGGATGGCGCGCCGTGGACTCCGCCACGTCTTCCGGCAGCGGCGGCTCCTCGGCGAGCAGGCTCATCGCCGCGGCCTTCAGGGCGAAGGCGTTGCCCGCGCAGTGGCCGAGCAGGGACGGCATCCGGGGCTTGGCCAGCGCCACCTTCTCCGGGCCTGCCACCTTGCGCAGCATTTTCACCGCGTCCCGGTCGCTCAGGGGCGGCACCTCGATGCGCTCCGCCTCCAGCGCGAAGGCCGGACCGGAGGCGACCACCAGCAGGAAGACCTCCGGCGTGGCCGGGACAAGGGCGCGGACCTGCGCGGCCGAGGACGCGTGATCGATCACCACGAGCGCCCTGCGGCCGGCCAGCAACCGGCGATAGAGGTCCACACGCGCCGACTCCGCGGGCGGAATCTCCTCGGGTTCGACGCCCATCTGCCCCAGCAGGCGCAGCACGACGGCAGACGGCTCCAGTCCGCTCTCCCCGGCGGCATCCCGAAGGTCGACGTAGAACTGCCCGTCGGGGTACTGAGCGATCTGCTCGGCACCCCAGTGGAGAGCCACCGCGCTGGTTCCGATCCCGGGCGGCCCGTATAACAGCGCGACGCGTGGCCGCCCCGCCGCGGCGCGGGTCGCCTCCCGCTTCAGTCGCCGCAAGACGGCCTGACGGTCAGTGAAATCCCGTGTGGCAGGCGGGAGTCCGGCTCCTGGGCGGAGCGCCACGTCGTCGTCCTGCAAGGTCCGCAGCAATATGGCCCACTCGCCACCGCGCCGCGGATCCCCGCTGAGGCGCGCGTGCATCTCCCGCGCCAGCACCTCCCACCCCTCCGGGGTGGCCGGCAGCGGCGTCTCCCGCCCCAGGGTCCGTCTCACCAGTGCGCCCGTCGACAGCAGCATCTGCTTGCCCATCTCCCCGGCGGCGCCGTTCCCCGCCGCGGTGAGGAATGCGGTGAGCGCACTCACCGTCACGACCTCGAACACACCAGCCCCTCCCCTGGTACCCATCCGGACCTTGGCCGGACTGTATCCCCGCAGCCGCCACAGGAGACAGCCGAGTCTCGCCGACTCCGCTCGACGGCCGCCCACGCGACCACGATAGGCGACAGACGCACAACACACTGTCACTTTCCTCGGGGTACGGAACCGCCGGCGGCCGCGCCGTCGATGACGGAACCCTCGCCGTGCGACGGTCGCGTTCTTGCGAGACGCTGGGAACAGGGGAGCGTGCCCGGGTAGTGGCGACGGGCCGCCCGCGGGGTCGCGCCCGGCAGTGGCGCCGCACATCCGGGGTGACCTCTGCACCTAGTGAGGAAGGCGGGCCGTGATGAGCGCTTCGGATACGGACGCCAGGAGGCGGAGCCAGGGCGAGCCGGCCCCCTCTCGGCGATCACGTTGAACGTCAACGATCAGGTGCGGCGGCTCGAGGTGGATCCGCGGACCTCGCTGCTCGACGCGCTGCGCGAGCAGCTGCGCATGAGCGGGACCAAGAAGGGGTGTGATCACGGGCAGTGCGGTGCGTGCACGGTGCTGATCAACGGCCGGCGCGTCAACTCCTGTCTGACGCTCGCCGTCATGCACGAGGACGACGAGATCGTGACGATCGAGGGGTTGGGCGATCCCGACCACCTGGGCCCCATCCAACGGGCCTTCGTCGAGCGTGATGGCTTCCAATGCGGCTACTGCACACCCGGCCAGATCTGTTCGGCCGTCGGCATGCTCGCCGAGGTGGCCGCGGGCTGGCCCAGCCACGCCACCGCAGACGTGTCCGCGCCGCGGATCACCTTGACCGATGACGAGATCCGCGAGCGGATGAGCGGCAACATCTGCCGGTGCGCCGCCTATCCGAACATCGTCGCGGCCATCCGCGACAGCGCGGAGGGAGGCTCGCGATGAGATCCTTCACCTACGAGCGGGCGACGGACGCACAGGACGCCGTCACGGCGGTGGCGCGAACCGGCGCGAAGTTCATCAGCGGCGGCACCAATCTGCTCGACCTGATGAAGCTCGACATCGAGGATCCCAGCCATCTGGTGGACATCAGCCGGCTTCCGCTGCGGGACATCGAGGAGCTGTCGGACGGCGGGCTGCGCATCGGCGCCCAGACGCGGAATTCGGACGTGGCCGCCGATGCCCGGGTGCGCACGCGCTATCCGGTGCTGTCGGAGGCGTTGGTATCGGGGGCCTCGGGCCAGTTGCGCAACAAGGCGTCCACCGGCGGAAATCTGCTGCAGCGCACGCGCTGTCCCTACTTCTACGACACGGCCGCGGGCTGCAACAAGCGGACCCCCGGATCCGGTTGCGCGGCGATCGGCGGGTTCAACCGGATACACGCGATCCTCGGCGCCAGCGACTCCTGCATCGCCACCCATCCCTCGGACATGGCCGTCGCGATGGCCGCACTCGACGCGGAGATCGAGCTGCTCCGGGCCGACGGCTCGGTGCGCCGCGTCGCCATCACGGACTTCTACCGGCTGCCGGGCGACACCCCGAACATCGAGACCGTGCTGGCTCCCGATGAGATGATCACGGCCGTGGCGCTGCCCTCGCCCCCGCCGGGCCGGCAGATCTACCGCAAGGTGCGCGACCGGGCGTCGTACGAGTTCGCGCTGGTCTCGGTGGCGGCCGTCGTCTCGGCCGATCAGGGGACGATCAGCGAGGCACGCGTGGCATTCGGCGGAGTGGCGCACAAGCCGTGGCGGTCCGTCGAGGCGGAGGACGCGCTGACGGGCCGTCCGGCCACGATGGCCACCTATCGCGCCGCGGCCGAGGCGGCGCTGCGCGACGCGGTCGGACGGGGTGACAACGACTTCAAGATCGAGCTGGCCAAGCGCACGCTGTGCCGCACGCTGGCGCAAGCGGCCCAGCCGGGCTGAGGAGGCGAGATGATCGGGCAAGCCATGCAGCGTGTCGACGGTCCGCTGAAGGTCGCCGGCCGGGCCGCCTACGCCTACGAGCACTGGGAGGCCGGCCAACCGCTCTACGGGTTCATCGTCGGCGCCACGATCGGCAAGGGCCGCATCATCGAGATCGACACCGAGGACGCCGAAGGCGCACCCGGAGTGCGCATGGTGATGACGCATCGCAACGCCCCGAGCAGGGCATCCGCGATGAGTCCATTCCGTTCGAATACTGGCGCGCCCAGCCGGTGCTGACCGGCCCGGACATCCACTACTACGGCGAGCCGGTGGCGCTGGTCGTCGCCGAGACCTTCGAGCAGGCCCGGGCGGCGGCCGAGCTCGTCGAGGTGGAGTACGCGGGCGGGCGGGGGCGCTTCGCCTTCGCCGAGCACGAAGGTGAGGCGTACGTCCCGAAAACGGTCAACGCCGGACTGCCCACGGACACGTCGGTGGGCGATTTCGATGCTGGATTCGCCGGCGCGGCGGTCAAGGTCGACCAGCACTACACGACGCCGTATGAGCTCTCCCTGCCCATCGAACCGAACGCGTGCATGGTGGCGCCGCGTGATGAGGACCTGATCGTCTATGTCAGCTCCCAGATCGTCGACGCGGCGCAGGCATCGATCGCCAACACCCTGCGGATCGACCCGGCGCGGGTCCACGTCTTCACCCCCTTCGTCGGCGGCGGATTCGGATCCAAGCTGGGCATCCACTCCGAGACGATCCTGGCCGCGCTCGCCGCTCGCGAGCTCGGCCAGCCGGTCAAGGTCGCGCTGACCCGGCAGCAGGTCTTCCAGCTCGTCGGCATGCGCCCCACATCCAACCAGCGGGTCCGACTGGGCGCGGATCGCGACGGACAACTGGCCGCCATCGCCCATGACGTCACCATGCACACCAACCCGGACGTGGAGTACGCCGAGCAGACCGCCGCCACCAGTCGCAGCCTCTATGCCGCGCCCCACCGGCTCACCAGTCACCGGCTCACACCGCTCGACCTGCCGCGTGGGACGGACGTCCGCGCGCCGGGCGAGGAGCCCGGCCTGCTGGCGGTCGAGTCGGCGATGGACGAGCTGGCCGATACGCTCGGGATGGACCCGGTCGAGCTGCGGATCCGCAACGAACCCACCCTCGACCCCGAGCGAGGCGTGCCGTACAGCGACCGGCACCTGGTCGAATGCCTGCGCGAAGGCGCGAGCCAGTTCGGCTGGGAGCACCGCCCCGCCACTCCTGCGAGCAGGCGCGAGGGACGGTGGCTGGTCGGCTACGGGATGGCCGTCGCCATCCGGGTGCATCTCCAAGGGCCGGCCGCGGCGCGGGTGCGGTTGGAGGCGGACGGCACCGCCGTCGTCCAGACGGACATGACCGACATCGGCACCGGCACGTACACCATCCTCACTCAGGTCGCGGCCGGCGGGCTCGGCCTGCCGCCCGACCGGGTGCGCATTGAGCTCGGGCGTTCCGACAACCCCACGAGCTGGGGATCCGGTGGCTCGTGGGGCGCCGCCAACTCCAGCACCGCGGTGCACCGGGCGTGCGCGACGCTGCGCGAGAAACTGCTGGCCGAGGCGCACGACGACACGCGCTCCGCGCTGCGGGGCCTGGACCCGGCGGACGCCGTGTTCTCCGACGGCGACGTCCGCATCGGTGGCGAGTCGGAGCCGCTGAGCGAGCTGGTCGCACGCAACCACCCCGGCGGTGTGGAGGCAGAGGGCGAGACCCGCTTCATGGGCGATGAGCCCAACTACACCAACTACTCGATCCACACCTACGGAGCCCATTTCGCCGAAGTGGGCGTGGACGCGGACACCGCCGAGATCCGGCTGCGGCGGATGCTAGGCGTGTTCTCCGTGGGCCGCCTGCTCAACCCGAAGACGGCCCGCTCGCAGCTGATCGGCGGCATGATCTGGGGCGCCGGCGCCGCCCTCGAGGAAGAGGCCGTCGTCGACCCACGCTCCGGCGCCTTCGTCAACCGGGACTTCGCGCAATACCTGGTGCCCGTCAACGCCGACATCCCCGACGTCGAGGCCGTCGTCCTGGACGGATACGACGACAAGGCCAATGTCCTCGGCGCGAAGGGCCTCGGCGAGTTGGGCATCTGCGGGGCGGGTGCGGCGGTGGCGAACGCGGTGTTCAACGCCACCGGGGTGCGGGTGCGCGACTTCCCCATCACGCTGGAGAAGCTGTTGCCCGGGCTGCCACCCATGGAGGACGCCTGAACGCGCGCGACGGCCGTGCCGATGTGTCGGCCGGCAGGACGTGCTTCGAGAGGCTGGGCAGCCCGCGTTCTGTCCGGCGGATCATGTGAACACTAGGCTGCGGCGATGGACCGAGTGAGCGACATGCCCGAGATTCTCGCCCAGCCCGCGGATCCGGCCCGGGCGAATGACTACGACAGCTTCGCCGAGGCGTACTCGGCGGAAACCGAGAACAGCCTCGTGAACGCGTACTACGCGCGGCCCGCGATGTTAGCCCTCGCCGGAGACGTGGCCGGTCGCCGGGTGCTGGACGCCGGCTGCGGCTCGGGGCCGCTGTCCGCCGCGCTGCGCGAGCGCGGTGCCGTCGTCACCGGCATCGACGCCAGCGCCGGGATGCTGGCGCTGGCCAGGCGGCGGCTGGGCGAGGACGTGGCCCTGCACCTGGCCGACCTGGGCGACCCCTTGCCGTTCGCCGACAGGGAGTTCGACGACGTGGTCGCGTCGCTGGTCCTGCACTATCTGGAGGACTGGGGGCCGACGCTGGCCGAGATGCGGCGCGTGCTCAGGCCCGGCGGCCGGCTGATCGCGTCCGTCGACCACCCCTTCGTGGCCTACACGTTCCAGGATCCTCGGCCCGACTATTTCGCGACCACCGGCTATACCTTCGACTGGACGTTGAACGGGCAGTCGTTCCCGATGAAGTTCTGGCGCAAGCCGTTGCACGCGATGACCGATGCCTTCACCACCGCCGGCTTCCGCCTTGCCGTCGTCAGCGAGCCGCAGCCCGATCCGGCCGCCCGTGAACTGTTCCCCGACGGCTTTCATGACCTCTCGACCACACCCACCTTCCTGTTCTTCGTCGTCGAGGTACCGCCGTCGGCTGCCGGCTCGGACGAGTAGACCGCGGCGACGGCGTCACGCGCCGGAGCCGCCCACGGCCGGCCGCCGGAGGCGGCCGACCAGCGCGGCCATGCTCCGCGCGGTCCTGAAGTTGTCCATCTGGAGATCCGCTCCGCGCACGGCGATGCCGTACGTCCGCTCCAGGTGCACCACCAGCTCCATGGCGAAGAGCGAGGACAGCCCGCCGGAGCCGAAGACATCCGCGTCGGCCGACCAGGTTTTCCCGGTGCGCAGTTCGAGGTGGTGCAGCAGTTCCGTCTCGATGTCGCCGGGGTCGCCCAGGGGCTCCGGAACCGCACGGTCCGATGACATGGTCATGCTCTTTTCTCCCTCGTGCTCGTAGAAGCGCCTTCGATCCGCCCCGGGGCCTCGTCGTCCGGCCGTCGCCGGTCGAGGTCGACCGGCGACACCGCCCTCCCCTGCCTGTCGCCTGCGCTCACTCCTCCGAGCGGCTCACCTCGGAGCGCTCGGGCCGCGGAGGGACCAGATCCCCCGAGGGTTCCGTGTAGAACTGCTGCGCCCACTGCCGGTACCGGCCGATCGGACCGTCGCCCTTGGCGAGCCGGGGGCGCGCGACGTGCTCCTGGTGGTGCCACATCAGCAGGTCCGCGCCGGTGTCGACGCTGCCCACCCGTTGCAGGACTTCGCTGAGCAGCCGGGCCACGGGCATCACCGCCGGGCGCCCCAGCCAGTCCGGCACCCTCGGGAGTCCGTTCAGCTCCAGCTTCGTGCCGAAGCGGACCTGCATCCGCCCCGGGGCGGTCGGGGTCGCGTGGAGCATCACATAGAGGCTTCCCGCGCCCGCGGGCAGGACCGTCCGCGCCGCGATGGTGGCGAGCCCGATCACCGTGAGCGTGTAGGACTGGTGGAACCCCCGCATCATCGTGTTGCGCGCGGTCGCGGTGACCGTGCTGACCGGTTCCCCCGTCACCGGCAGGCCCTCGATGTCGACCTCCTCCAGACCGTGCAGGGCCGGCAGATGGCCCCAGTCGAAGGCGTTCTCGATGACGTCCTGCGGGTGACCGGCGATGTCGAACGTGGCGTGGCTGAACGGCTGCCGGTCGTCCATCGGGAAGAGCGGGACGTCCCACTGCGGGGGCATGCCCAGGGCGTGCCACCACACGTAGACCGCGCCGTTGGCCTCGCACACCGGGTACTGAGTGAGCGACGCCTTCGGCGGCGGCTGGTCGTAGCCCGTGCGCACACAGGCACCGGACGGGTCGAACGCGAACCGGTGGAAGGGGCAGACGATGTCCTCGCCCTCGACCGATCCGCCGACGCCGAGATGGGCCCCGAGGTGCGGGCACTGGGGCCGGACCGCCCGCAGCACGCCCTTGGCCGTCCGGTAGAGGACGACCTCGGCGCCCGCGAGCCGCCGGGTGGTGAGGGACCCGGCCCGCAGCTCGTCGCTGAAGGCCAGGCAGAACCACCCGTTCGGGTAGGGCCGTGAGGGAGCGTGCAGGGTGTCGGCCGGCTCCGCGGCGTGCAGGCTGATCTCCCGGGAGCCGAGCAACTGCTTCACCAGGGGCTTGAGGTGAGGCCTCATGGGATCACTTCCCGTGCTTCACCGGGCAGGCGGCGGCGCCCGGCTGGGTGGACGGCTGGACGGAGGCGGACAGCGGTGCGGCGGCGCTCTGCTCCGCGTCGCCGACGCCAAAGGACCGCCGCTCGGTGAGCCGCAGGCGCAGTCCCCGTGAGCTCAGGCTGGTCTCCACCTTGGGCTGGAACGGCTGGTCGCCGACCGGGGTCAGCTCCCAGCGGTCGACGATGGCGGTCAGCGCCAGGATGGCCTCGGTGAGGGCGAACTGGTCCCCGATGCACTTGCGGGCACCGGCGCCGAACGGGATGTAGGTGGCCCGGTCGGGCTGGGCGTCGAGCCAGCGGTCCGGGTCGAACCGGTCGGGCTCGTCGTAGAGATCGGCCCGGCGGTGCAGAAGGTAGGGGCTGAGCACGATGGTGCTGCCGCCCTTGAACCGCACGCCGCCCAGTTCGGCGTCCTCCCGGACGACACGGGTCATCATCCAGGCCGGCGGATACAGCCGCAGCGTCTCGGTCACCACCCGGGAGGCCAGGCCGAGCGAGGGCAGATGCGCGGGGTCGAGCTTCCCGCCCGCCAGGACCCGGTCGGTTTCGGCCTTCAGACGGTGCTGGACGTCCGGGTTCGTGGCGAGCAGGTGCAGCGCCCAGGCCAGGGTGATGGCCGTGGTCTCCATGCCGCCGAGGAAGAACGTGAGGGCCTCGTCGGCGAGTTCGGCGTCGCTCAGCTGCCGCCGGCCGTCCTCGCTCTCCTCGTCGACCGCGGCGACCAGCGTGGAGAGCAGATCGGCGTGGTCGGTCGGATCGGCCCGCCGCTCGGCGATGATCTCCGCGATGGTGGCGGCCAGCCGGGTGCGGGCGTCGTCGTAGCGCCGCTTCTGCCGGGTCGGCAGCCGCCGCAGCAGGGCCGGCGTCATCATCCGGCGGAAGAACGCGCTCACGATCACCGCGGTGTCGGCCAGGCACCGTTGCATGGTCTCCGCGGGCAGCGCGCCGCTGAACATCGTCTCCATGGTGGCCCGCGTCGTGAGCGTCATCATCTCCTGGGTGACGTCGAGGACGTCGCCGTCCCGCCAGGAGCCCGCCTTGGCCGCGGCCGCGCGCGCGAACACCGCGCCGTAGCCGGCGAGGCGGGTCGGGTGGAACGAGGGCTGGCACAGCCGACGCTGCCGCCGGTGCAGGGGGTAGGCGCAGGTGGACAGGCCGTCGCCGATCACCTCGCGGATCCGGTCGTAGATCGGGCCGCCCTTGTCGAAGGTCCGGTCGTTGAGGAACACCTGCCGGGTCAGGTCGGGGTCGCAGATCATCACGGCGGAGCTCGGGCCGAGCCGGACGCGGACCATCTCCCGGTATCCGGACAGCGACATGATGAACGCCAGCGGATCTCGGAGCAGCGGCAGCGCGTGGCCCAGCAGCGGCCACGCCCTCGGGGCGAGCGGCACCGACCCGGCCGAGGCCGTACTCGTGTCTGTCATGGGGAACCTCACTTCTTCGTTGAGTGGCCGGCCGGCACCGCGGTGACGGGATCGCGGGTGATCTCCAGCAGCGCGGTGGTCCAGCGGAAGCCGAGCCCGAAACTCACGACGAGGACCCGTTCTCCGGCCCGCAGCGTGCCGGAGCGGAACTCCCGGTCGAGGGCGAGCAGGACGTCACACGGTCCGCAGTGGCCGAGGTGCCGGCCGAAGGTCCAGCTGGTGTCGGCGGCCCGCAGGCCCAGCGGCGCACCGCCGAGCAACAGGTCCAGCACCTCCGACCCGATCGCGATGGGCAGCACACGCGCGATGCCCTCCGGCCGGACGCCGGTCTCCTCGAGGACGGTCTCGACACAGCGGCGGGTGGACTGCCGCAGCGCATCGATGTACGGCATGAATCCGGTCTCCTCGACGAGGAGCGGCCGGCCGCTGCCGTCGGGCGCCGTCCGGGCCCGGGTCAGCACCTCCAGCTGCGGCTGCGCGGCTTGATCGGTCGCCAGCAGTCGCGCGAAGCCCGTGCCCCGGGTGAGGACGGCGGCGGCGCCGGAGTCGCCGGCCAGATGCCCCATCTCCGAGACGTGGCCCCACCGCTCGGGCCGGAACCGGACACCGGCGGTCACCAGCGCGGCCTTCGCGACCGGTTTGGCGGTGAGGTGTTCGGCCGCGGTGACCAGCGCGGCTCCCCCGCCGTCGCTGGCGGCGCCCAGCTCGATCGCGTTGGTGTCCGGCCCGCCGAGCACCCGCAGCAGATAGGCGGAGGGCGCGTAGTGGTCCTCGTCCTGGAAGTTGGCGTGCACCAGCAGGCTCAGGTCGGCTCCCGTGACGCCCGCGTGGCGCAGTGCCTTCAGGCCGGCGCGGGCGGCCATCTGTGACGGCGTGCTGTCCGTGGAGACGGCGGCCGAGGTGAATCCGTTGAGCGCGACCAGGGAGGGCGGCCCGTTGTCCACCGGCTTGTCCCACGGCTCGTGTTTCTGCCGGATCGGCGGTATCCAGGAACCGGTCCCGGCGATCGTGATGTCCTGCCACAACACTGCTGTCTCCTCGGCTGTCACGAATCGGCTGTCAGGACCCGGCCGTCAGGAACGGACCGGTCGTGGCGCGTCGCCGCGGGGCCGGACGAGTTCTCCGCTGTGGTCCAGGGCGTGTGCGCTGACCCCGGATATCCGGGCCAGCACCTGCCCGTCACCGGTCAGCGCGGTCAGCTTCCCGGTGGCGAAGTCGCAGTGCAGCCGGATGACCGGATGCAGCGCGCTGAGTCGGCAGTCGTCGCCGGGCGCGCCCAGGTCGACCTCGTCGAGGCCGGCCATCGGCCCGACCAGCGGTGGCAGGTCACCGCGCGGCGGCAGCAGCAACAGGTGCACCATCGCGTCCAGCAGGATCGCCGGTACGGTCATCCCGGCCAGAACCGGACCCCAGGCGGCGTGGTCCAGACGGAACCTGGCGCTGTTGCCGTCCGGCCCGCGGGCGTAGTCACCGGTGCCGGCGAACGGTCCGGTGAGCGAGATCGGCGGATCCGGGGAGTACACCGGCATCGCGAAGTCGGGCTCGGGTTCGTGGCCCGAGAAGTCAGGCGGTCCGGCGAGCACCGGGAAGCGGTCCGCGAGCAGCACCCGCGTCTCGCACAGCAGGTCGTTGAAGCGCAGTACCTTGCCGTTCTTGCCGATCCGGTGTGCGGTGATCCGCACGGTCACCTCGGCGCGGTCGCCCGCACGGCTCACCACCCGGGCCTCCACCGCGACGGTGCGCATCGGCCCGGCGAGCCGGACCGTGATCGACGACCGGCAGACGAGACCGCGGAACCCGGTGACCCGCAGTCCGGGACAGAGGGTGGCGGCCGCCGCGGCCGCCGCCTCCAGGGTGAACGTGCCCGCGAGCGTGTACTCACCGTTGACCTGGTGGTGACGCATCCATCGCCCGTCCCGCTCGGCGAGGGTGCCCGGATCCCAGGTCTTGGTGAACACGGCCCAGTCGTCGCCCCGGTACAGCACGCCGTCGAGCAGCGGCGTGGTCAGCTCCGGGTCCGGCGGGGCCGGAGCTGGCGCGTCCGGGGCCTCGATCCGCGGTTCGACGTGGGAGCCATGGGTGCTGATGCCGCGCCGGGCCAGCAGGACGCGTTCCTCCTCCCGGATGAAGAACGCCACTCCGCCCGCCGGCGGCCGGGTCACCGCGGACAGGAACTGCGCACGTCCCTGGGCGGTGCTGATGTAGGCGTCCATCTTGTTGCGTTTGAGGGTCTCCCGCATGGTGACGCTGCTGGCGACGCCGACCTCGCGCCAGCCGCTCCACAGGACCGCGATCTCATGGCCGCCCGCCGGGCCGTGCCGCTGTGCCCTGGCGCTCGCGTACGCGAGGTACTCGTTGACGGCGCAGTAGTCGATGTCGCCGGGCGCGGGGGCGAGCGTCGCCAGGGTGCTGAAGTTGCACCAGATCCGGGGCGCGCGCCCGGCCAGGGCCCGCTTCAGGTTGCGGTAGCCGGTCGCCTTGGTGGCCCGCACGGCCCGGAAGTCCGTGAGGGTCTTGGCGTGCAGGGCGCGCGAGCGCAGGTCGAGGACGGTGTTGATGAGCAGGTCGATCCGCCCGTGCCGGTCGAGGATCTCGCCGAGGACGGCGGTGGTGCGTTCGGCGTCGAGGACATCGCACACGCGGTGGTGGACCCGGTCCGGGCCGCACAGCTCCGCCAGCCGTCGCACCGTACGGCGCACCTCCAGGCGCGCCTCGGCCTTCTCGTAGGCGACGCGCAGCTCGCGCACGGAGGCGTCGGGACGCCGTCGGCGCTCGGCGGCCATGAACTCGGCCTGCGATGGCAGCGAGTCGTCGGCATCCGGCAGCGGGGTGCGGCCGATGACGTACACAAACGGCCTGTCGGTGCTGTTCGCCACCTCGTGCAGCAGCTCGGGAGTGATCCCCCGGGCACCGCCGAAGGCGACCACGACCGCGCCGGAGGGCAGCGGGACGCCGTCGGACGGGGACACGGGATCGTCGGCCACGGCCAGGGCCGACCAGTCGTCCCCGCGGCAGGCCAGCGTGTGGGTCGGCACCTGGGCGGCGCCCGCCCGCGCCAACTGGTCCAGCCCGGCCGCCACGTCCACCGCATCGCTGATCAGGGTCAGCCCGCCGCACTGCGGCACCTCGGCCCGCACGGAGCGGACGAGACCGGTGAACAGCCCGCTCAGCGGGGGCGGCAGATCGTCCGGCACCTCTCCGAGCAGCAGCGCGGCGAGCGAGCCGCCGGAGCGCAGCGCGGGCAGCGCCGCCTGGAGCGTGGTGAAGGCGAGGTCCTGGAGGTCCTCCATCCGGGCGGCCTCGGCCTCCTCGCACCCGTCGTCGTCGACGGGCAGCCGGGACAGCACCCGGATATGGCGCGGGACGAACGGCAGGCCGGTCAGCGCGCCGGGCGCGTCCTCGGGCGCCACATGGGCGGTGCCCGCGACGCCCGGCCGCGGTGACCAGACGGCGGTGTCCGGGCCGGTGACCGCGGCGGCGAGGTCCGGGGCGTCGGTGATGACGACGGTGCCCGGCGGGATCGACGGCGTGGCGGGCTCGGCCGGCGGCGGGTCGGTCGGCACGAGGCGGAAGGTCTGACGGCGGCCGGTGAACTCCTCGGTGTGCTCCGCCCTGTCCTGCTCCGACCCGGCGTGCTCCGACTGGATGGGGGGTGGGTCGGTGTGCCCGGATCCGGCGTGCCCGGATCCGGCGTGCTCTGGCTCGGGGCGTTCGGGTTCGGCCTGTTCCGGGCCGGTGAGCGCGTCGCGCGGGCCCGCGGGCGGGGTGAACCGGATCAGCGGCGAGCCGGTGGCGGCGGGCCGGACTACGGTCTCCGTCTCCGTGACGACGGCCTTGAGAACCGTCAGCAGGGCGTCCAGGGAGAGATAGGTGTGTCCGGTGCCGGCCAGTACGGGAAGGGCGTGCGAGGGCGTGACCGGGGGCCGGGGGTCGGCGACCTCGACCTCGGTGGAGAGCGTGCCCAGGACGGGAAGTCCATGCTCCAGCGCGGTCGAGCGCCGGGTGACCGCCAGGACCGCGGCGCCCTCCGCGATGGACCGGCCCTCCGGTACCAGGTGGGCAAGGTGCCGGTCCCAGCCGCTGATCGGCCGCAGACACACCGCGCCGATCAGGGCGAGGTCGCAGGCCCGGTGCCGGAGTTGACGCAAAGCCAGGTCGACGGCCGTATGCGCGGAGTCCCGCTGGGAGTAGACGCTGGTCCCCAGGCCCTGGAAGTCGTAATAGTTGGCGGCTCGGCCCGACAGGATGCAGGAGACCGCACCGGTGAAGTCGTCCTCGTTCAGATCGCCGGGGATCACTCCCTTGGCCTCCGCCATGCCCTTCGCAAGATACTCCTTGAGCACCTGGGCCTGCGCCGGGTCGGGCAGCAGGTCGAACGCGGTGGCGCACTCGGCGGCGTGCACCCGCAGCGCCGCCTGGGTGTTGTGCGTGGTCGGCAGCGTCGAGCCCATCACGATCGCCGTGGTGGGCCGCAGGCTCGTGCCCGGCTCACCGAGCTGCTCCAGCAGCGGGCCCAGCGCCTGGAGCACCATCAGGTGGGCGGCGTCCATGTGCCGCATCGTCAGCGGTGGGATGCGCACGTCACGCGGCGAGGGCAGGGGGTACGGCGTGCCGAAACCGGGCTCGGGGAGCGGCCCGTCGCCACGGAGCCAGGCGGGCACCTGGTCGGGCTCCATGCCGGGAAGATGGGTGTTCCAGCCGACGACGACCAGGTCCTCCCTGTCGTCGCGCACATCGACGCCCCGCCTCCGCGCGGGGACGGACCGTGGCGCATGGTCGGACAGGACCACGTGCGCGTCCGCCCCGCCGAGGCCGAACGACGACACCCCGACGACGCGCGGTCGCGCCCCGGCCGGCCAGGGGGCGTCCTCGACCGGCACGGTCAGCCGCTCGCCGTCGCCCAGCAACGGATGCGGATCGGTGACCACGGGCTGGCCGGGCACCGCTCCGCGTTCGAGGGCGACCAGCGCATGTGCGACCGAGACCAGGCCCGCCAGTACCCCGGTATGCCCGAAGACCTGCTTGTTCGATGTCAGCAGACAGGTCCGCTCGCCCGGTCCGAGCCGGGACAGCAACGAGCGGAGTTCGATCTCGTCGCCGACCGGCGTTCCGGTGCCGTGCGCCACGACCCAGTCCACGTCGTCGGCCTCGACGCCCGCGTCGGCCCAGGCACGGGCGATCGCCAGCTCCTGCCCGCGCGTGGCCGGGGCGTGGATGCCCTTGCCCCGTCCGTCGGCGGCGAGTCCGGTGCCCCGGATGACGCCGAGCACCCGGTCGCCGTCCGCGACGGCCCGGGCGTACGGCTTCAGGACGAGCGCGACGGCGCCCTCGCCGATCAGGGTCCCGTCGGCCGCCCGGTCGAAGGGCCGTACCCGGCCGCTCATCGAGATGCCCTGGGCCCGGCAGAACAGCGTGAAGCCGATCGGCTCGATCACCGAGGTGCCACCGGCCAGCGCCATGTCGCAGGAGCCCTCGCGCAGCGCCTTGACCGCCGCGTCCAGGGCGAACAGTCCGCTGGCACAGGCCGCGTCGAGGGTCAGGTGCTGTGTGTCACCGGGGATCAGCCCGCGTAACGCGTTGCGGACGACGGACGCGGGCAGGTAGGACTGCGGGTCGCCGCCGTCACCGCCGTACTGCGTGCTGATCGCGTGGTCGGCGAGTTCCGCCAGCCAGTCGCCGTCCCGGTCGGTGGGGATCGCCTCGCGCACCATGCGCCGGTACTCGTCGCCGAGGACGATGCCCTGGGGACCGAGCCCGGTCTGGTCGTGGATGCCGGTGGTCGCGGTGAGCCAGCGGTCCGTCGGACGCCGGCGCACCCCCGCCAGCGCCTGGACGGCACAGTGCCGCAGCCAGCGGGTGGTGCGCGGCCAGCCGGGGTGTCCGATGTTCCCGTCCGGTTCGGCGACCGAGGCGGGGTCCGGCACGAAGTCGTGGAGGTACCCGGCCTCGCGGACGTAGAAGGCGTCGGTCTCCTCGCGGGTGGGAGCCCAGAAGTGCTTCAGGTCGAAGGCGGACGGCTCGCTGGAGAGCAGGACGCCCTCCCGCAGCCGGTCCCAGAACTCCGCGGTGTTGTTGGCCCCGGGCAGTGCCAGGCCGAGTCCGACGACCGCGACGGCGCCGGGATCCGCCTCCGGCGACCGGTCCGACAGTTCGGCCAACGCCGCGTCCGGCACTTCGTCAGGCACCTCGGCCGACACCGGGGTCACCGGTGGTCGGGGCGTTGGTGGCGGTGCGGGGGCGGGTGCGGGCGCGGAAGGCGCGGGGGCCGGTACGGACGCCGCCGGCGCGGTGGCCGGTACGGACTCGGACGGCGCGGACCCTGTCGGCACCGACGCCGACACAACCGGGCGGCGGGCGGGCTTGCTCACCTGGTCGGCCAGCCTGCTGTGCAGTCGCAGGCCCTGCATTCCGCCGATGCTGATACCACCGTCGGCGACGAGCGTCTGCCCGGTGATGAAACCGGCGTCCTCGTGGAGGAGGTGCACGATCAACCGGGCCGCCTCCGGGGTCGAGAGCGTGCGGTTCATCAGTTCATCGGCCACGGCCGTGCCGCCGAACGTCGCCGGACCGTCGAGGTTCACAACGATCTCGCTGGCGACGGAGCCCAGCAGCACGGTGTTGACCCGGATGCCCTGGCCGACCAGTTCCAGGGCGAGATAGCGGACCAGCGACTCCAGGGCCGCCTTGGTGACACCACCGGGACCGTAGCCCGGAACCGGCTGGTGCGCCCCGACGCTGGACAGGCAGAGGATGCTCGCGCCCTCGCGTCCCGCCATCAGCTCGGCCGCCCGGCGCGAACAGTGGTAGGCCGCCATCACGTTGGTGGACCACGCCCGCTGCCAGTACGTGTCGTCGATGTCGAACAGGGGCAGGAACGCCCCGCCCGCGGCGTTGTTGATCAGGATGTCCAGGCCACCGTGGCGTTCCTGGACCAGGTCGAACATCCGGTCGATCTCGCTGGTCTTGGCCACCGATGCGCGGATGAACTCGCAGCTGTGGCCGGCCTGTTCCAGTTCCTCCTGGAGCAGCTTCGCCTGGTCGACCGAGTGGAAGTAGTTCACGATCACATGGGCGCCGCCCTGCGCCAAGCGGCGCACGATGTCCGCGCCGAGGCTCTTCGCGGCGCCCGTCACGAGGGCGACCTTGCCCCGCAGGCTGTCGTCCGTCACCCGGCGGCCTCCGCCCGGCCCTGTACGACGCCCTCCGCGATCCGCCGCAGCGTACCGGCGGTCAGCAGCGAGGAGTTCGACCTCAGATCGGGCAGGTCGTACCGCTCGGAGACCCGGCCGAGCAGGGTGACCTGCTTGAGCGACTCCACGCCCAGCTCGGACTCCAGACCGTCGTCCTCGCCGAGCAGGTCCGGCGGGTAGCCCAGGAAGTCACCGTAGAGCGTGCGCAGTTCGGCAAGCACCGTTTCGTAGTCGAGCCCGGCGGATGGCGGGGCGACCGCGTCCACCGGAGCGGCCTGCGTGACAGGAGCGGCCGCAGCCTGGGCGGTTGCCGGAGCGGGCGGAGCATAGGAGATGACTGGATCGGCCGGGACGGGCGGAGCGGCGGCGATGACCGGAACGGCCGGGGCGGGCGGAGCGACGGGCTCCGTGTAGGGCGCCGGGGCGGCGGACACAGGCACGGAGGCCCGGGCCGGCTCCTCGACGACGGCGACGGCCGAAGGCGGGCCGGCCGGCGCGGGCGCGCTCGCCCGCGCGGAGGGCAAGAGCCTGTCGCTCGGCCGTGCCGACGGGCGCGAGGAGAACGCGCCGATCGCCGTGGAGTCCTCGGCCAACGCCCGGACGGCTGCGACCGGATCGCTCTCGCTGAGCGGTACGACACACCGCACACCCGGGACCGACGACTCGACGAACTTGGTGACGACGGGCCACTCCCCGCACTCGACGAAGACGTCGGCACCCGCCGCATGCAGCTCGCGGACCGTCTGCAGCATCCGTACCCGGGCGGTGAGCGCGCCGGCGACCAGGTCGACCGGGTCGTCGTCGCCGACGTCGCGCCCCAGCCAGGGTGAGCGCACGCGCCAGCGTCCGGAGCCGTACGCGACCCTCGGCGCGGTCGTCCGGAGATCCCGCGCGGCCTGCGCCATCGCCGGAGTGTGCGTCGGGTGCGGGACGTCCAGGGGGAGGCTCGGCCAGCCGAGCGCCTCGGCCACCCGCTCCACATGCCGGATCAGTTCCTCGGGCCCGCTGATGACGCTCTGCCGAGGGGCGTTCTCGCAGGCCAGTACCAGGTGGGGATGGTCGATCAGCCCGGCGAGCGACTCCGCCCGGCGACCGTCCACACCGACCGCGAGCATCTTCCCCCGCCAGCTCTGCCGGGTCAGCGCCTGGGACCGGGCCACGGCCAGGCGGGCGGCGTCCTCCACCGGCAGGTGGCCCGCGGCGGCGAGGGCCCATAATTCCCCGATGCTCTGTCCGACGATCGCGATGGGCTCGACGCCTTCGGCGACCAGCATGTGGTGCGTCGCGAGGCTGACGGCGAAGATCTCCAGATACTGGACCTCGGGACCGCGCCGGTCGCTCGTACCGTCGTCCTCGATCAGCCTGGTGCTGATGTCGGGCAGTCCCAGGCCCCCGGCTGCCTTGTCGATGCGGGACAGCGCGTCACGGACGGTCTCGTAACGGTCGTAGAGGTCGCGAAGGACGCCCCCGCGCGGAGCGGCCACAGTTCCGGGCATGACGAAGACAGCATCCACCTGTGCATCACCCTCATTTCGGTCCCGGCCTCCGGCGAGGCCTCATCCGCCGACCGGGCTCCGAAACGCCATGACGGCGCGACAAAGCCCTCGGCAATACGTTCACTTACTGCGCTATACCGGAGTGGTGGGTCCAACGAAATGGACCCCGGGCAGAAATTCGTTTCCCTGCGCATTTCGTGTCGTTCGGGGCCCGCATTTACGGTATCTGGGCCTCTTCCGGAGCGGCAATGATGTTCAGGCAGCTAGTTTCAGCCTAAATCGATCATGCATTTCAATTTAGCCAATCACCCGCAGGCACCCTTGCCGGCGCCCGAGGTCGCATGCTAATCCCGACGCCCCGCCGTAAGTACTGCCACCTTATGACCGCTTGATCCCGATTTACTTTCGGACATTCGTGCATGATTCAACGGCACAGTCGGCATGCTGCGACGATCCGACGTGACCGGGGCCGGTCGCACGGCCGACGTCGGTCGCGTACCGTGGCCCGCCCGGTCCGGCCCGTCCGATACGTCCACCATTTCGACATTCGGCCAATCAGCCGGCTCATGAGGCGGGGTCATGTTTACCGGCGACACCACCCAACGACCACCGGAACGGCGCCCTTCTCGCCGGTGGCCCGCAGGCCATGACCGTGGCGCCGCGATGACCTGATTCCGGCGGCGGAGACAAGCCGATGCCCGGCAGGCCGGGGGAACCGTCGTCGAGACCGGCGATTGGCCATGGCGTTCCGGCAGGTGAGCACGCCGACCACGGAACGGAGCGACCACACCCGCCTCGGTCACCGCATCCTCCTCGGCCGCGGGAGGGTGCGCGGAGCGGGCCCCGGCCATCGACGCGTACGCGGACGCGCGCATCCTGCCTACGACAGAGGCAGAAGCCGCTGGGGCAGCGAAACAACGGTTTCGCTCGGCTGAATGGCAGGTCGAGACAGTGGGCCCCGAGACGGTCCGAAACGCCGGCCACTAATTGTCACTTACCTTTATCAGAGGGCAACGAATCCGCGACGACGGGCAGCCGCACGCACGACGTTCCGTCATAGGACCGGCCACCGCTCAGCGGGATGTGCGAGCCTCCGTATCAGGCCTTTCGCCCTTGGGCTTGGGCGGTACGCAGAACCATGCGAGACCCGCGGCGGCCAGGTAGGCGAGCGCGCCGATGGCCATGCTGATGCGCAGCCCCTCGCCGTAGTCGGCAGCCGTGGCCAGCAGGGTGCCACCGAGTGCCACACCCATGGCGCTTCCGAGTTGGCGGGTGGTGTTGAACAGGGCGGAGGCGGTCCCCGAGTACGCCGCGGGCGCGGCGCCCATGACGGTGGAGGCGGAACCGGTGAGCGCGAAGGAGGTGCCGAATCCCGCTGCCATCATCGGGGCCACCAGCAGCGAGTAGGGAGGCTCAACTCCCGCCGTGACCCAGCCGGCCAGCCCCAGCCCCGCCAGAAGCATGCCGGTGAACACCAGCGGACGGTCGCCGGTCGTACGGGCCAGCCGCCCGGACAGCACGGAGGCGAACATGGTCATCGCCACCGCGGGGAACAGCGCCAGACCGGTGACGAGAGCGCTGTAGCCGCGCTGGTGCTGGAAGTCCAGGCTGGCGGTGAACACCATGCCGTAGAAGCCGAAATTGAACAGCAGGCCGATGACGGCTGCGCCGCCCAGCGCACGCGAGCGCAGCAGACTCGGCGGAACGGCGGGCGAGCGGGCCAGCCGCTCGCGCATCAGGAACGCCATCGCGGCCAGGACGGACAGGCCCACCCCGGCGAGGACGGCCGGATCGGACCACCCACGTCGGCCGGCCTCGTTGAGCGCCGCGGTCAGCGAGGCCACTGCCGCAACCACCGCGCACTGGGCCGGCCAGTCCAGAGCCCGGCCGGTGAGCCGGTCGGAGGGTGCCACATGGCGCAGCGTCAGCACCAGGCAGGCGACGCCGACGGGCAGGTTGATGAGGAACACCCACCGCCAGCCCACGGTGGCGACCAGCAGCCCGCCCAGCAGCGGCCCCGCCGAGGCCGCGATGCCCGCGATGGAGCCCCATACCCCGAAGGCCCGCGAGCGGGCGGCCGGAGCCGGATACGCCTGCTGGAGAAGGGCCAGTGAGCCGGGCACGAGCAACGCCGCACCGAGGCCCTCCACCACCCGGGCGGCGATCAGGACAGGGGCGGTCGGTGCGAAGGCGCACGCGGCCGAGGACACGGTGAACACGGCCACGCCGGTGCGGAAGATCCGGCGGTTTCCCAGCCGGTCCCCCAGCGCACCGCCGCTCAACAGGAACCCGGCGAAGACCAGGGTGTACCCGTCGGTGATCCACTGGATGCCGGTGAGCGAAGCCGACAGCTCCCGGCCGATCACCGGCACAGCTACGTTGATGACCGTCACGTCCAGGATCACCATGAAGTACCCGGCACACACGGCCAGCAGCGGGACCCAGGACCGCATGCCGGACGCCGGGCCGGACTCAGGAGAGGAGGCGGGCTCGCCGCCACCGGCCGACTCCGCGAACGCCACGTCCCCGACTCCGTCCCGCCCACGAAGGCTCTACAACAAAAGGCACAATAAGGGATGAATGGGGTGCGCAAAGGGAATCAGCGGCCCGGATCACGCGGTGGATACTGGACACGTGGCCCAACCTCATGAAGATCCGCAGTCCCTCCCCACCGAACTGCGGCCCTACCTGGAGGAACTCGTCCGGCGCGCCCGCACGGTATGCGGGCCTCGTCTGGTGAGTGTCATCGCCCTCGGTTCCCTGGCGCTGCGGGACTATCGGCACGGGCGCAGCGACGTCGATGTGGCGGTCGCCGTGGAGCCGTCACTGCTCCGACCGGCCCTGCACGACCTGGCCGGAGCCCTCGCCCACCCCCACCTTCCCTGCCCGGCGGCGGGCCTGGAACTGGTCGTCAACGGAACGGACTTCCTCAGCCGCCCCTCCGCTGGGGCCGGGTACCTTCTGGACCTCAACACCGGCCCGCTGCTGCCGAACCGCGCCGACTTCGACGCGGCACGGTCCCCGGCGTTCTGGTATGCCATCGACCGCTCCGTCGCCCATCAGACCGGACTCTCGCTGTTCGGCCGCCCCGCGCGGGAGGTGATCGCCGCGCCGGAGCGCCCGGACCTGCTCGCCGCGATCCGCGCGTCCGTCCGTGAGCACAGCGACGGCGAAGGTCACCTCGCGGACAACCGTGTGCTCAACGGCTGCCGCTCGGTGGTCTTCTGCCGTACGGGTCGCTGGATGGCCAAGCGCGCGGCGGCGCGGGAAGTCGCCCTGTCCGAGGGGGACTTCCGGCCGATCGTCGAGGCCGCGGTGCGCAGCTTCGAGCGCTCCCGCTCATCCGCGATCCCCCTGCCCACCACCGAGGTGCGAACCTTCCTGACCTGGGTACGCGAACACGTCGATCAGACCGCCCGGGAGAGCGGGGCCTGAGCGGGACTCCAGCGTGAGGGGGCAGGGTGGATACCCCTCTACAGCTCCAGAAACGTCGAAACCGCCTCCGTGAACGCCTCTGGGTCCGCGCTGTGGATCAGGTGCCCGACCGGGATGGTGACCATGCGTCCGCCGGGGATGCGGTGGGCCAGCTCGGCGACGCCGTCCTGGGGCACATGGCTACCTGGGCCACCGGCCACCACCAGAGTGTCGGCGGTGATCCTGGCAAGCCGCTCCCACCACACCGGGTCCGGTGTGTCGATCTGCTTCCTGATGGCCAGCACCATCTCCCAGTCGAAGGTCAGCTCGCCCTCCGGCTTGGCCGGGGTGGTCGGCCGCCGGGGACGCGGAACTCCGACATCCTCCAGGACGAGCCGCGCCACCCGCCGCGGATGGTCCGACGCGATCAGGTAGGCCACGATCCCACCCATCGAGTGGCCTACCAGCTCCACCTGGCCAAGTGCCAACGCGTCCAGCACGGCGAGCACATCGGCCCGCATGAGTTCGAGGGAGTAATCCCTCGGCCAGTCGCTTCGGCCGTGGCCACGAAGGTCGAGGGCGTAGACCCGCCGGCTCCGGGCGAGGACGGGCGCCACCACATCCCAGTCGGTGGCGTCCTCCCCCAGGGCGTGCAACAGCACCAGCGGCGGAGCATCCGGCGGGCCCGACACCTGATAGGCCAGCCGGATCCCTCCCAGCTCCACCGAACAATGATCAGCCATACCCGGAGGCTAGGCGACAGGCCGCCACCGGCAGAACGCCCTTCGCCGACAGCAGACCCGGCTCAGGGCCGCAGCAGGATGCGGATCGGGTTGCCCTCCCGGTCACGCAGCCGGCGGATGGCCTCGTTCACGTCCTCCAGTGGCAGGACCGCGCTGACCGACCCGGAGATGTCCAGACGGCCGCGGGCGGTCAGCTCGACGAGGTCCTCCAGATGCTCCATGCGATACCCGGTGTGTCCGATCACGGTGTGGCGGTTGCGCACGAAGTGGAGTTCCGGGCCCACGGACAGCGGGTCGGGAGAGATTCCGACGAGCACCAGGCGGCCCCGATGGCCGAGGGCACGCTCTGCCTGGGTGAAGGAGGGCGTGCGCCCGACGCAGTCGAAGGCGACGTCCAGGCCCTTGCCCGCCGTGATCTCCTTCAGCCTGGCCCGGGTGTCATCGTCCGTCGGGTCGAGCGCGAAGTCGGCGCCCAGGGCGAGGGCGCGCTCGCGTGCGGCGGGCAGGGGGTCGAGGGCGACGATCGGGGAGGCGCCGCAGATGCGGGTCAGCTGCACGAGGTGGGTACCGAGGCCCCCCAGCCCCCAGATGCCCACGGATTCGGCGGACCGCAACTGGGCGGTGTCGATCGCGCCGTACGGGGTGGACACGGCGTCGGCGAGCACGGCGGCGTGTTCCAGCGGTACGGAGTCGGGCACGGCGATGAGCGTGGTGGCGTCGGTCAGTACGTACTCGGCCCAGGCCCCGTCGTAGTGGAAGGCCATGACCTGGAGGTCCTCACAGGTGTTCGTGCCACCGCCGAACCGGCAGGCGGGACACGTGCCGCACGCCTTCCCCGCGCCCAGGACCACCCGGTCGCCCGCCTTCCAGTGCCCGGCGCCATCGCCGACCGCCGCCACCACGCCCGACGCCTCGTGCCCCGGGGTGACCACCGGCAGCCGGGGCGCGATATGGCCGTCGAGCTGGCTCAGGTCCGACTGGCAGATACCGCACGCGGCCACCTCGACCACGACCTCGCCCACTCCCGGCCGGGGCACGGGCACATCCTCGACCGTGAGCGTGCCCGCTGCCGCATCGAACCGGGCCGCGCGCATCGTGGCCGGGAGGGCGTCCGCCACCGCGTCTGCCGTTGAGTGCGCGCCGGAGCGTATCGGTCCTGCGTCCAAGGTCATCGGGGGTTCCTTTCAGGTGCTTCGCCGGGTGGAGCGGCCGGTCACCGCGCCGGTACGGGGACGGCTAGTGATCATGATGCCGCACGCAGTCTGCCGCATGCGGCGCATCCGATGGCAGGCCCTGAGGCCCCGTCACCGATGCGCGTCGCGCAGCAGAGTGTCGACGGTGCGGTCGACGAAGGTGGTGAGTTCCTGAGCATCGTGGCGCCCGAAGGTGGAGGTCCACAGGGCGAAGCGGCCGAAGAGGGCGGACCACAGGAGGATCGCGGTCTGCTCGGCACCGTCGGGCCAGCGCAGCCCTTCCTCTTCACCTGCGTGGATGGCGTCCAGCCACTGCTGCCACAGCAGGCGGGCCGGGTGGGTCTGGCCCAGCTCGCCGAAGCCGGACGCGTTATGACCGAACATCAGGCGGATGACACCGCGCTCGGTGCGGGCGAAGGTGCAGAAGGCGTTCGCCTGGGCGCGGAGGCGTTCGCCGGCGTCGGCACCGTGGGCGGCCGCCTGGGCATCGGCATCACGCATGGCCGCGACGACACGTTGGTAGCCGTCCTCGGCGACGGCGCGGGCGAGCTGTTCCTTGTCGGCGAAGTGCAGATACATGCTCTGAGCGGCGATGCCGACTTCGCGTGCGACCTCCCGGAGGGACACCGGCAGTGGGTTTTCCGTGAGTTTCTGGTCAAGGAGCCGTGCCACGGCAGCCAGAATCTCCGCGCGGAGCCGGCCCCCTGGCCGCGGGGATTGCGCCTGCGTGTGGTGTCGGTGGCGGTGTCCTCGTTCATGCACCTCATTCTGCGATACGTCGATGGCCAGTCCTTCTGCCGTCAGGGGTCCGTCCGGCTCACCAAGTGACCGGAAGGGAGTTGAGGCCGTAGACGATGGAGTTCTTCTTGAACGGCAACTCGTCCTGGGCGATGGCGAGCCGTAGCCCGGGGATGCGTTCGAAGAGCCGCGGCCACGCGACCTGCATCTCCACCCGCGCCAGGTTCTGGCCCAGGCACTGGTGGGAGCCGAATCCGAACGCCACGTGGCGGCGGGCGTTGCGCGCGATGTCGAGCGTGTCCGCGGGACACTCGCCCTCGTTGGCGCCGAAGGCGCGGGGGTCCCGGTTTCCCGCGATCAGCGAGACGATGACTCCCTCGCCCTTGCGGACAAGCTGCCCGCCCACCTCGACGTCTTCAAGGGCCACACGCCGCGGATCGGTGGAGACGATGCTCCAGTAGCGCAGCATCTCCTCCGCGGCGCTCGGGGCCAACTCGGGGTGAGCCCGCAGCCGGTCGCGCTGGTCGGGGTTGACCAGGAGCGCCACCGTGCCCAGGCTCAGCATGTTGGCGGTGGTCTCGTGTCCGGCGCCGACCAGGATCCCGACCAGGACGGGCATCATCTCGGGCGCGAATGCGTCCGGGCCGGTGTGGTGGGCCAGCAGCCGGCTGATCATGTCGTCCGAGGGCTCACGGCGTTTGCGCTCGACGAGGGCCTCGTAGTACGCGAACGACTCCCGCTGTGTACGGGCGCGCTCGTCGTGGCCGACGTCCAGGTCCGTCCCGGCGTTGGCGTGCCGCTCGAAGAGGTCATGGTCCTCGTAAGGGACGCCGAGGATGAGGCAGATGGCCCGGGAGGGCAGGGGCAGCGCGAAGTCACGAATGAAGTCGGCCGGGCCGCCCTTGGCGAGCATCGCGTCGATCAACTCGTCCGTGATCCGCACCAGGTTCTCGCGCATCGCCTGCGTGCGCTTGACGCTGAACTCCTTGGTGAGCATCTGCCGGAGCCGGGCGTGCTCGGGGTCGTCCAGCCGCAGGAACAGACCGCCCTCGTGTTCGGGCTGGTTGGAGTGGACCAGCGGGAAGTCGGGATTGCGCACATCGGCGCTGAAGGACGGGCTGGACAGGACGGCCCGGATGTCCGCGTGTCGGGTGGCCAGCCAATGCGTGGAGCCGTCCCAGATGGTGACCTTGTGGAGACCGCCGGCTTCCCGGAACGCGGTGTGCTGTGGAGGTGCGCTGAACGGACACGTGCGCGGGGCGGGGAAGAACGGTGCTTCCTCGGTGGACGCGGCCTCGGATGCGGTGGTCGTCATCTCGCCTTCCCTGTTGCGGAATTGATGTCAACCTGACATGCGTCACCTTACGACTGTCTGGCCAAGCGCGGCAAGGACTGTCCAGCCGTCAGGAACATGGCCACGCCGAGAGGCCGACCGCATGTGCACCCCCTGGGCCAGTGGCCGCGGCCGCCGCGCCAGCTCAACGGCGGGATCAGCCTCCACGCGGCAATCACACGGATGTACCATCCAGCACCAACGTGGTGTGCGCCCAGATGAGGGAGCTTGTAGTGGACACTCCTGCCGATAACACCAGCCTGAAATCCCAGTACGCGGCTCAGGTGGCCGCCGATCTGGAACGCAACTCCGCCGAGCACGAGCGTCTCAGCTCCGAAATCGCCTCACTGCAACAGCAGTTGGCGGTGCTGGAAGACAACCGGGCGCTTCTGCTCAGCATGCGAGAGACCCTTGGTGACGACGCCGTGGGTGGCGCACCGGAGAACGGTGGCGTCAGCGACTCCGGGGATGGTTCGTCCGCCACACGGGAGTCCGCGGCGCCGCCTGCCACGCGCAAGCCCAGGAAGAAGGCCGACGCGACCAGCGGAAAGCGGAAGGGTGCGGAGTCACCCGGCAGCCGCCCGAGCCGCAAGCCGGTGCGCGAAGCGGGCGCGCCCACGCTCCGAGAGCTCGTGCGCAATGACCTCACCCAGCACGGCGAGCCCCGCTCCGCGGCCGAGATCACCGCCACTCTCACCCAGGCTCTTCCGGGACGCGACATCAAGCCCACGGTCGTGCGCAGCACCCTCGAATCACTCGTCGCCAAGGGTCAAGCACACCGCACCAAGCAGCAGAAGTCCGTCTTCTATTCGACCGCCACCCCGGACGCGGACACCGTTGCGCACTGACGCGCGGGTGTGCCGCGTTCAGCGCGGATGACGGGCGTGGCGGCGCTCCCGGAGCAGCACCCGAGCGGTGGCCGGCAGCGGAGGGCGGACGGGGGCGCGGAGGACGCCGGGGCCCTTGGCGGCGGCCGCCGTGGCCGTGAGCTGCTCGATCTCGATCATGGCGCGGAACAGCGGGCGGCCCTCGGGCGACGCGAGGCCGACCAGGCTCCGGCTGCTGGACAGGGACTGGCGGGCCTGGCCGAGCACGTGTGCCAGCAGGCTCCGGGTTCCGGTGGTGTCCCGGGCGTTCTCCAGGTCGACGCGGGTGACACCGTGCGCGTCGAGTGTCTCCCGCACCAGGTTCAGGCGCCCGTCGGCGAGGTCTTCGGACAGGTCGTTGACGAAGTCCAGGCGCTGACTGCCGTCGATGTACGTACGGCATGCCTCGCGGTAGCCCACCGGGCTGTCCTCCCCGGCGATCAGGCCCGCGATCAGCATGAACGCCGGTAGCGCATACGTGTCGACGTAACGCTGGTAGTCCACTTCGGTGGCGAATCCGGTGAACTCCAGCTCCAGTGGGGCCGCGTCGAGGAAGTTCTCGACCCGGTGGCGCAGCGCTGGGTGCGCGGAGACGGTGTTCAGCAGCGGACGTACGGCAGCATGCTCGCTTTCGCCACCGGCCAGCCCGTCACGCACCTGTTTCACCCACTCCGCGAAAGCCCCGGCGCGCTCCTCGACGGGGCCACTGTCGAGGAGGGCGTCGGTGCGATGCATGAAGGCGGTCGCCGCGATCAGATGCGGCAGCAACGGCGGAGGCAGCAACAGGCGCGCTGCGAGATAGGAGCTGCGCCGGTAGCCCGCCACCAGTTTCCGCTGGTGCGTATAGTCCTCCCGCAGCCGGGGATCGCTGATCCCCGCGGCATCCAGCGCCGTGCCCCACAGGCCCATGCCCGACCCTCCCGATGTCTTCATGTCTCCTGGCGGCCGTCCGCGGACTCCGGCGGGCCCCGGCCCCGGCCACCAGAACGCTCCCCGTACGGCCGACCGGTGGCGATCCGCACCGGCGTGTGAAAGCGCCGTACTTGCGGGCAGCCGTCCGCGGTAGAGGCTACCGTCGCCATCCCGCACCACCGGGCAGACACGGGGCACGCCTCGGTCTCCCTGCCACGCCACTGCGATGCACGCCCCAGTAGGACTCCGTTAGGTCTTTGCGTCGGTTGTGTTCAGCGGCATGGTGGGTGTGTGGATGCACATGAAGTGAACCGTGCTCGGGCGACATTGGCGTTATTCGTGGGGGATGTGTTCGCCTCGATACCGCGGAAGGACCAGCGGGCCAAGGGCGACTGTTACCTGCGGGGACTGATGCTGGATGGTCGCCGCAAGTCCGTCCAGGCCATGGCCGCTCGGCTGCCGGACGGCAACGAGCAGACCTGCAGCAGTTCGTGCATCAGCCACCGTGGGATCCGGTGCCGGTGCGGCGGCGGATCGCGCGGCGGATGGTGCCGCGGATCGGTCCCGATGCCCGGGCCGTGGACGATGTGTCCTTCCCTAAGGACGGAAAGATGTCGGTCGGTGTTGCTCCCCAGTACTGCGGTGCGCCGGGCAAGCAGGCGAACTGCCAGGTCGCGGTCAGCGTGCACGCGGACTCCGACACGGCCTCGTGCCCGCTGAACTGGCGGCTGTTCCTGCCCCGGGAGTGGGCGGACGACGCCGTCCGGCGGCGGCGGACCGGCGTGCCGGATAACGTCGGGCACCGGGAGAAGTGGCGACCGGCACTGGACGCCCTGGACGAACTGGCCGCCTGGCACCTTGCGCCGCCGGTCGTGGTGGCGGATGCCGGCTACGGTCAGAATGCCGACTTCCGCGCCGGCCTGGCCGGGCGGGGACAGGCGTACGTGGTCGGCATCCGCGGCGATATCACCGTCCAGCCGCACGAGGCGCACCCCGCCGTCCCCGCCTGGTCCGGCACCGGCCGTCGGCCGGTTCCCCGCCACCGGCAGCCACCGGTGACGGTGGCGGAACTGGCCGCGGGCACCGGACGGGAAGCCTTCAGCGAGGTGACCTGGCGGGAAGGCTCCCGCGGACCGATGACCTCCCGCTTCCTCGCGATGCCTGTCCGGCCCGCCGGGGCGCGCTCACGCCGGCTGGCCCAGGCCGCCGCGGTGGCCGCGCACGGCCAGTGGGGCGGCGTCCTGCCCCAGGTGCGGATGCTCGCCGAATGACCCGACGGCGAAGACACGCCGACCCGCTTCTGGCTGTCCGACCTGCCCGAGGACACCCCGATCGCCGACCTGGTCCGCCTGGCAAAGATCCGCCGGCGGATCGAGCACGACTACCGGGAACTCAAGCACGGCCTGGGCCTGGACCACTTCGAAGGCCGCTCCTGGAACGGCCGGCACCACCACGCCACCCTGGTCACCGCCGCCCACGCCCTCCTCACCGAACAGCGGCTGGCCCCAAATGCCGACACACCGGACTCACCCTCTACCAGATCCTCGACGCCCTCCAGAACCTGCTGAACTGCTGGACCGGCATCTGCACCACCTGCCACCAACCCCTGCCCAATTGTGCCACGCCAAGATCAAGACAGACCTGACGGAGTCCTACTTAGTGGCTCGTCTCGCGGCGTTGAGTGGGTAATCGACGTCCCGTCTGATGATCAGCAGACTGTCTCCAGGACCTGATTTTGGAGGTGGCCGTGGGACGTCGACCGAGTGTGTTCGTGGAGGCGTCGGTGGCGCGTACCTCCAGGACCGGGGCGACCCTGCGCAGCTGCTTCATCGCGGCCGGGGGCAGATCGGGGGTCGCGAGGCCGGTCCGCACGACGGTCCTCGCCCGGACAGGTCCTCGGTGGTGTCTTCACATGATCTTGCCTGGTGCCGCGGGTGCCAGCCGTGCCACCGGCGGCAGCGGTGAGTGCTGCGGGGAGGCACGGAATGCCTGGATGACGAGCGCGGCGAAGCGCCGGGAGGCCGCGACCCGGGTGGCCTGCGATGTGGTGTGAATGCCCCTGTTGGCCATGAGCATGAGGATCAGGTCGTCCAGGACGAAGTCGGGGCGCAGATGGCCGGCGTCCTTGGCGCGGTGGGCCAGTTCGGCGATCGACTTCACTGCGTACGCACGCTCCGCGGCGAAGTCCATCGCGTCGGGGAAGGTCGACATGAAGGCTTCGGTGAAGCCTCGGCTGCGTGCGTGCAGCTCACAGGTCTTCTCGATCACGTGGCAGAAGCCACGCCATGGGTCCGGCTCGGCGAGCCCCTCGTCGACGAGGACGTGGCATGCGCGCATCTCGTCCGCGAAGGCTTCGGTGGCCAGCATCTGCTTGGTCGGGAAACGGCGGTACAGGGTGGCGGGGCCGACCCCGGCGTGCCGGGCGATCTCCCGCATCGGCACGTTCAGACCTTCGGTGGCGAACAGCGCGCGGGCCGCGTCGAGGATGCGTCCGCGGTTGTCCAGGGCGTCGGAGCGCAGGGGGTGAGGCAAACGGTCGGTCACCACTCTCACTTTAGCCAAGCGGACGGGGGCGTCCGTTAGCGTCCGAAGGCATGGAGGCCCGGCGCTTCTCCGAGTGCGGCCCCCTCGGCGCCGGGACCGGAGTCGGGCGGCCCCGACCGGTCCCGGCCGGCCCCCAGTGATCCCGGCCGGCCCCCATCGATCCCGGCCGGTCCCAGAACGAGGAGACGACATTGAAGGCAGTCGCGATCCAGGCGTTCGGACGCCCCGAAGGTCTGGCGGTCATCGACCTCCCCACCCCCGCCCCCGCGGCGGGACAGGTGCTCATCGCCAATGAGGCGATCGGCGTCGGCGGCGTCGACGTCCTGATCCGAAGCGGTGTTCTCGCCTCCTACGGCTTCAAGGAAGGCCATATCCCCGGCAGCGAGGTAGCGGGCACCGTGACCGCGGTCGGCGACGGCGTCGACCCGTCATGGATCGGTCAGCGCGTATGGGCGTTCACCGGCGTGAGTGGCGGCTACGTCGAACAGGCGATCGCCTCGGTCGAGGAGATCCTGCCCCTCCCCGCGAAGCTGTCGCCGGTCGACGCGGTGACCCTCGGAAGCTCCGGAGTGGTGGCCCACTTCGGCCTCGCCCATGCCCACTTCGCTCCTGGCGAGTCCGTGCTGGTGCGCGGTGCGGCCGGCAGCATCGGGATCATGACGGTCCAGCTCGCGGCTCGTGGCGGTGCCGGCGCGGTGGCGGTCACGACATCGTCGGCCGAGCGTGGTGATCGCCTGCGCAAGCTCGGCGCGACCCATGTGCTGGACCGCTCCGGCGGAGGTGGCGAGGACGCTCCCACGGGCTACGACGTCATCATTGACATCGTCGCCGGTGCGGACATGCCCTCCTTCTTCGCCAAGCTCAACCCGAACGGTCGCATGGTGGCCGTCGGCATGGTCGGGGGCCGGCCGCCGGCGGATTTCGGCATGACGATGATGGCGGCGTTCCAGAAGTCGATGTCCTTCGCCACCTTCAGCTCCGACACCGTGGCCGGAGCCGATCGACGTGCGGTGCGGACCGAGCAGTTCGCTGCCGCGAGCCGTGGCGAGCTGCAGATGGTGGTGCATGAGCTGCTGCCGTTGGAGGACGCCGTGTCGGCACACCGGAAGATGGACGCCGGTGAGGTGTTCGGCAGGATCGTGCTGACACCGTGATCGTGGCGGCCGGGGGGCCGTGACAGGGTACGTACCCCCGGGGAAGTTCCCCCCGGCTCGGTGCAGGGAGGGCGCGTGGAATCCGTGAGCGGGCAGGGCGACCGCGGCAGCACCTGGCCCTCGGGGCTGGATGAGGCGATACGCGCCACCGCGGCCGACATCGCCACAACGCTGCGCGGCGCACCCGACACCGGGGCTCCGGTGCCCGGGTCACGGTGGACGGTCGGGGAGGCGGCGGCGCATCTGGCGCAGGCCAACGAGCTGATGGCGCACCTCGCGGACGGGAAGACACGCAGCTACGGGGACGGCACGCCGCACGGGCTGGCCGAGGCCAACCAGCTCGCGCTCGCCGCGTTCGCCGAGCGCCGGGCCGAGCCGCTGGCCGCCATGATCGTGGAGCAGGCCGATGCCTTCCTCCGGTCGGCGGCCCGGCCCGCGTCACCCGGGGAGCTGGTCACACCGATGGGCCCGATGAGCCTGGACGTACTGGGGTCGTATCTGCTGACCCATATGCTCGGCCACGGCTATGACCTCGCCCGTGCGCTGGGCCGCCCGCACATGATCAACCGGGACCGGGTCGAGCTGACCCTGCCCTTCCTGACCACGGCCATGCCACGGGTGGTCGACACCACGGCCACGGCCGGGCTGACCGCCCGCTTCACCGTCCGCCTCAGGGGTGGCGCCCGTTTCGGTGCGACCTTCACCGACGGGGCGGTGACCGTCACCCCGCACCCGCCGAGCCGCCCGGACTGCACCATCCTCACCGAGCCCGTCGCCTTCCTTCTGATGGCGCTGGGCCGCCTCGGCCCGTGGGGCGCCGCCGCCAGGGGCCACGTCCTCGCCTGGGGCCGGAAGCCCTGGCTCGCCCCACGGTTTCCCACGCTCTTCACCGCGCCGTGATCGGGCCGGGGACCGGATCGGTCCGGTCCTTGGATGGCCTGCCACGGACGCCCCGTGGCTCAGGCGGCGCAGGCCGGATGGCCCCAGCCGTCGGAGTTCTTGCTGATCGTCTCGCCCTTGGTGTAGGGCGTACCGCAGCGGCACCGGCCGGGGAACTTCGCCTTGATGGACGCCTTGGAGCGGGTGCCTGTCCCCCGCTGTGCCGCCGTCGTGCGCGGGCGCGCCGTGCCACCGCGGCCCGCTGAGCGTGTCGTCGTCTGGGCCTCGGGCGGTGGCGGGGCGGAGCCGAGCGAGGTGCCCGCGGGCTGCTGGGTGCGGGCGGTGTGGCTGGCCGCCCCGTCGGCGGCCGCGTTGAACGGGTCCCCGTCGACCTGGTGCGCCGGAACGTAGACGAATTCCACCTTGCGGCCGTCCAGGAGCTCGTCGATACGCATCACGAGCTCGCGGTTGGCCACCGGCGATCCCGAGGCGGTCTTCCACCCCTTCTTCCGCCACCCGGGCAGCCATGTGGTGACCGCCTTCATCGCGTACTGCGAGTCCATGCGCACCTGCAGCGGCACGGCCGCGTCGGTGGACTCCAACAGCCTTTGCAGCGCGGTGAGTTCGGCCACGTTGTTGGTCGCGGTGCCAAGCGGCCCGGCCTCCCAGCGCTCCACCGCACCGTCGGTGCCCGCGATGACCCATGCCCAGGCCGCGGGCCCGGGGTTTCCCTTCGATGCCCCGTCACACGCGGCGATGATCTGTTCTGCCATACGTCGATACTGCCAGCACTCCTCATCCGACACGGCGGAGACCTGGTCATCGGCGGCCTGGGGTCTGCGCCGATGGTGGGCCGAGCCGCCCACTCCCGCTCCTCGGGCGAGCCCTCACGCGAGCCGCAGCAGAGGCCGACCGGTCCTTCCCTTGACCACTGGGCGTTCACCGGATCCGCGCCGAACGGGCACACGATGTACACGCGTTCGGGCTTCGCGCATGGGAATCTCCCAGAGCTTGTGCCTTGAACATCCGTACTCGCGGCGCCGGTTGGCGGTCCGGGTACTCATCTAGGAGAGGACACCCCCCACATCATGTCCACTCATCGCCCGAGCCGATCACGGCGTCTTCCCCTGCTGGCCGTAGTGGCCGTGGCCGGTATCGCCGCTCCTTCGGTCGCCGCCGCCAACACACCGGCCGCGACCGACACCAACCGGCCCACGGCCGTGCAGGCGCTGGACGACTACTACCAGGACGCGATGGGCAAGAGCGGCCCGGAGCTGAAAACCGCGCTGCACACGATCATCAGCGACCAGACCAAGGTGTCCTACGACGAGGTATGGGACGCGCTGAAGTCCACGGACGAGGACCCGGACAACTCGTCGAACGTCATCCTCCTCTACTCCGGCCGCTCCCAGTCCAAGGACGCGAGTGGCGGCAACCCCGACGACTGGAACCGCGAGCACGTCTGGGCGAAGTCGCACGGCGACTTCGGCACGGCCACCGGGCCCGGCACCGACCTGCACCACCTGCGCCCCACCAACGTCACGGTGAACAGCATCCGCGGCAACAAGGACTTCGACAACGGCGGCCAGGACGTGCCCGACGCCCCCGGCAACCGCACCGACGACGACTCCTTCGAACCCCGTGACCAGGTCAAGGGCGATGTCGCCCGGATGATCCTCTACATGGCCGTCCGCTACGACGGAGACGACGGCTTCGCCGACCTCGAGCCCAACGACAACGTCGACAACGGCTCCGCGCCGAATATCGGCCGCCTGTCCGTACTCAAGGAGTGGAGCGCCGAGGACCCGCCCGACGCCTTCGAGAAGAACCGCAACCAGGTCATCTACGACAGCTTCCAGCACAACCGGAACCCGTTCATCGACCACCCCGAATGGGTCGACTCCATCTGGAAGTAACCCGCGGCTCCGCCGATGCCCCTGCCCCGACACACGCGCCGGGGCAGGGGCGTCGGCCGAGGTGGCCACCATGCCACCTGGCTCCGGACGGCCGGGGCCCCTGTGGTAGGCAGTCCCCGTGCGTATTCTCCTGCCGCTGCCCGACCGGGACTTCGACGTCACCGAGGTGGCCGTGCCCTGGAAGCTCCTGACCGACCTCGGCCATGAGGTGGTGATCGCCACCGAACACGGCGACGGCCCGCCGGCCGCCGATCCGCTGCTGATCACCGGAGTGCTCTTCGGGCAACTCGGCGCGGAGCCCGAGCCCAAGGAGTTCTACCGGCGGCTCACCGACGCGACCGCCTTCCGCCATCCCCTCGCGTGGGCGGACCTCGAGCCCGAGGCGTACGACGGGCTGATCCTGCCCGGCGGCCACGCCCCGGGGATGCGCCAGTACCTCGGCTCCGACGTCCTACGAGAGAAGATCGCGGAGTTCTGGCGACTGGACCGCCCGGTCGGCGCCATCTGCCACGGCGTCCTCGCCCTGGCCCGCACCAAGGACCCGGCCACCGGCCGCAGCGTCCTCGCCGACCGGCGCACCACCTGCCTGCCCGCGTACATGGAGCGGACCGCCTACTACCTCACGGCCTGGCGCCGCGGCCGCTACTACCGCACCTATCCGGCCTACGTCCAGGACGAGGTCGTCGCCGCCCTGAACGACCCCACCCAGTTCGAACGCGGACCCATCGAACTGCGGCGCCGCGGCACAGCCACCGACGACGCCCCCGCCTTCGTCGTCCAGGACGGCCGATACCTGTCCGCCCGCTGGCCCGGCGACGCCTACCTCTTCGCGCGGCGCTTCGCCGAGATGCTCACCTGAGGGACCCGACCCCCGCGGCGAACGTAGGAACCGGCACTGCACCGCCCCTCCCGGGCAGGGCAGAAAAGCGCCGGCAATGGCAGTCGGCTCCGACACACGGGCGGAGTGTCAGGGCCGACAGTGAATACGCTCAGGCTCAACAGCCCTTAGTCATCAACGCACTTGGGGTACTTCGAGCCCCGATTGCAGTCGTGGTAGTCGTACTTGCTGACCCGGAACTTCTTCTCGTCGCCACCCTTGGCCGGATCGACGACCAAGTAGAACTTCTTCCCGTCCTTGACCTTGTCGCTGACTGTGCCATCAGGGCCCCGGTCAAAGTCCTGCGCGCACCCGGCGAGTGTGAGGGCTGAACATGCCAGGAGGGCAAGGGCAAGGCGACGCATGTCGTGCTCCGATCAACGTGAGGATTGCGAGACAGTCTAGGGGCCTCCGGAACATGTGCAGGCCAGGGGTGGCATTCCCTCGCACTCATGGGAACGCTAGGTGTGCGGCGGCGAGGGAAACGCAAGAAAAGCCAAAGGTCGTCCTCGATGCGAGCCCGGCCGACGCGCGCTCCTGAAGGGGTCAGCTGCTGCGCCGGGCTTTCGTCAGCGCCCGGTGCAGCACCTCCTCGGCGAAGGCGGGCAGCCGTGTGTCAGCGGCGGGTCCGTGCATGTCCATGTTGAGGACGATGTTGTCCTGGCGCACGAGCACCTGACCACCGCCGTCCCACCGCCACCAGACCGCCTCCTGCCCGAGGCCCAGCATTGACCTGCGACCCCGAGCGTGTTCTCCGCTGATGGTGTCCGCGCTGCGGAAGACCATCACGGCTTCCTGGACGGCGCTCTGACCCGCCTCCGCCCGCCCGATCGTGACCACCAGGTCGACCCTGGGCATCATCTCGCCGTCGGTGGACCAGTAGCAGCGGGACTCCCCGTTGCTGAAAGGTTCTCGGGTCGTCGCTTCCGGTCGGGGTATGGCCCGGGCGGCAAGGTGCTGGTCCAGCAGCTCGCAGGCTTCGGGGACAGACCGGTAGCGTTCGTCGTCCGGGGTGTTGAGTGTGATGATCAGCCCCGGCAGCATCAGGCAGAGCACGATCGGGGACAGGGCGGGGACGATCACCTGCCACGGCGAGGGTGCATCGGGTTTCGGGGTGGAGGTCGGCGGACCCGGCCGGGGTGGCGCCAGCCGGTCCTGGAGGGTGCGGTGCCGGAAGGACAGGACACCGCCGGACTGGCGGAGAGCGCCACGTTGGCAGGCGTCCTCCAGGAATTCCATCAGGTGCCAGGGGAGACGGCCGGTCGCGGCCAGCCAGAGTCTGGCGATGGCGAACTTCCCCCACGCCGAGAAGGCGAATCCGTACAGGAGCAATGCCGCCGCGCCGGTCAGGCACGCCAGCAACCAGTCCCCGCCGGTGACCAGTTCCTCGCTGTGGGCGGGGGGCGTCACACCCGGAGGGTAGTTCGTCGTGATCTGTTGGCTCAGGAACAGCGCCAGCGGCGACAGGAGGCACAGCGCCACGGCGCAGGCATGGCGGGGGTCTGTGAAGGCGCGTGTGCCGGGCAGTGCCAGTACGGTCCGGCGGTCCGAGCGCAGCAGCGCTCGCGGACTGCGGGCCAGGGCGTGGTCGGCGGTGTCCTGCCAGACCGCGCCACCCACGAGCAATACCAGCGGGGCCACCGCGTACAGCGACGACCGCGGGTCCCCCGCCGTGGCGGCCATGACCACGAAGACCGCGATCGGGACGACGGCTGCCGTTCTCCGCAGGAGGAGGGGTATCCGGCCACGGGTTGTGAGTGCGCGGGGCTGCGGGGTGCCCACCGCGTCGTCGATGACGGCGATCACACCGAAGAGGACCGCTACGGCGAGCAGGGGCGGCGAACCGATGCCCAGCGGCCCCTCAACGGGCCGGCTGTAGCCGGTGGGTGCCAGCGCCACCAGGCCCATCGCCATGGCGGCGATCACCGCCGCGTGGCGTACCGGCCACGGCAGCGCGCGTGGCAGGCTCCACCAGGTCACCTCCGGGGTGCCCAGGGTCCGGGCATGGCGAGCGAGGAAGGTGAGCCAGCGGCGTGCGTCCTCGGCGTCCCAGTGCCGCCCCGGGCTCGCGGCGGCGAGGGAGGCGTCGTAGGTGGCGGGCACGAACTGGTCGAGGAGGTGTGCCTCGATGGCCGCGGGTCCGGGGAAGCGGCTGGGGTCCAGCAGTTCGGCCGGGTCCCGGCCGGTGTCGCTGTACGCCTTGCGGGCCAGCGACGCCATCAGCGGGGTGGCCAGCGCCTCGCCCAGGACCCGGGCCCGCGCCGCGCGCGCCGGGTCGGTCGTGCGGGGATCGAGCACCTGCCGCCAGGAGCTGTCGGCTCTGGGGGACGGGGCGGCGGTGCGGGAAAGATAGGCCGTGAGGTCGGCGCGGGTGAGCGGCCGCACGCTGACTGCGGCGGCGCCGGTGAGCAGGCGCGCCTCCCCCGCCGCGTCGCGGTATTCGCCCTCGCGGCTGGTGAGGACGATCTGCGCGGCCCGGTCGAGAGTTCCGTTCAGGGTGCGCAGGGCCTGTGGCCGCACCGCCGCGGGCAGTTCGTCGAATCCGTCGAGGATGGGCAACAGGCGGCCGGTGCGCAGCAGTTCGCGTGCGATGTCGCGGGCGGAGGCGGTGCCTGTGGCCACCGAGGCGTATCGCGTGCCGAGCAGTTCGGCCGCCCACTCCCATAAGTCGGGCTGGGCCTGGGGCCGCCAGGTGGCGAGGGGCAGGATCACCGGGATCCTCTCGCCGGGGGCGCGGCGTTCGAGGCGGTCGAGTGCGAGACGGACCATGAGCACGGACTTCCCGGTACCGGCCGGGCCGAGTACGACGAGCCGGCCCGACGGCACCCGGTCGAGCACATCGGCGATCTCCTCGAACCGCCCGCCGAGAGCGACCGGGCCGCCGCCGGTGATGTTCTCCCGGTGGTCGATCAGGTCTTGGGCGGCGGTGTCCCAACGGACCGGGATCGGCGCCGGATCCTGCAGGCGGCGCAGCCGCTCCTCACGGCCCGACTGCTCCCGTACGGCGCTCGCGAGCCGGTCGGCCGCCGCGTTCAGCTCCGGGCCGGAGAGGTCGCCCCACAGGACCCTGGAGCGCCGGTGGCGCAGGATGGCACGGACGGCCAGCCACACGCCCACCGTGGCCAGCGCCATGGCCGCCGGCCCGAGCATCAGCCCGGGCAGCGCGGAAGCGTCCCCGTCGTCCCGTGCCCTGAGGGCGAACAGACTCGCGCCCGCCGCCACCGAGCAGCCCGCGAGCAGCAGTTGACCTGCGAGCTGAAGGCCGGTGACCGGGCGGCGACCGTCGTTGAAGTGGATTCCGCCGTAGATGGTGTGCGCCTGGATCACCGTGTGCGCGGTACCGGAGAACTCGTTGCGCGCCACCGGCTCGCCCTGCATGCGCTCCCCCTTACGCATCCCCCCGCACATGGTGACGCAGGCGCAGCGCGGGTGTACACCCCGGCGGGGCGCCCTTTCGGGCGCGCCACCGCTGGCCGACTCCCCCGTGGCTAGGGGCGGATATAGGGCCGGGTGATGATCTCCATGTTGTGGCCGCCGGGGTCGTCGAAGTACGCGCCACGGCCACCGAAGAGACGGTTGATCCGTCCGGGGTCGGTGTGGCCGGGGTCGGCGAAGTAGGTGACACCGACCGCTTCCAGGCGGGCGATCATGGCGTCGAACTGCTCATCGGGCACCAGGAACGCGTAGTGCTGCGGCTGTATCGGCTCGTCGCGCTTCTCGTAGTAGTCGAGCGTCACGCCGTTGCCGAGATCGACGGGCAGAAACGGGCCGAACGGGGCGCCGACCTCCACCCCCAGAATCGCGGCGATGAACTCGGCGGACAACTGCCGGTCGGGGGCGTAGACGGCGGTGTGATTCAGCTGAACGACGGTGGCCTGGGGCTCGGAGTCGTGTTGGGGCTGCGTTTGGTGGGGCATCTGTGGTGTGTCTCCGCATCGTGGAATCCGCTGGAACCGGCGCCACGTACGGGCGCCGGGAGGAATGACACGGAGGAAAGGGCGGGCCTCTGGCCCGCCTCGGACTCACGCCGAGGCCGGGCGCCTCACTCGTGCGTGGCCCGTGGCCGACCCGGCAGTCACGTTGCCGACTCTAGCAGCGCCCGCCGGTCCGGCCCCAGGGGCAGTTGGCGGTGGCGCAGAGCCGTGACGCGATGCGGGGCACTCGTTGATCCGAGCACATGTCCGAACGCCACGCTGTCCGATCCATGTGCCACCAGGTCGAGTCGCTCCCTTGCCGGTGACACCCCGGCTCCGTTCCCTTCTGTTGCCCCGCTCCCCTCCGTATGCGAAGGCGGTCCCCATGCCCACGACTGCTGCCGACCCGCGTCAGACGGCCGCGCTGCTGCTCAACCAGGCGGACGCCGCCGTCCCCGCGCCCACGGCACCCCGGCGGGCACCCGACGCTCGCCGCGGCGGGCGGGTGTCCCCCATGTCGTCGGCGTGCATCTGTATCTGGAGCGCGACGGCAAGGTCCTGCTCGGGCTTCGCCACCCCGACTCGGCGTACGCGCCATCCACCTACCACTTCCTGGCCGGCCCCTGCGAGCAGGAATCCGCCGTCGCCTTCCTGATCCGGGAGGCCCAGGAGGAAGCCGGTCTGGTGATCGAGCCCGGGGACGTGGAGTTCGCGCATGCCATCCACCTCATCGACGCTCCCGGCACACAGCCGCGCAGATGGTCCTCCGCGCCCGGCGGTGGCGGGGCGAGCCGGAACTCCTGGAGCCGGACACGTGCGTCGGCTGGGACTGGTGGCCACTAATCGGCCTGCCGGAGCCGACCGTCGCCTACACCCGGGCCGCGATCGACGGGATCAGGGCGGGGCGCCTCTACACCGAGATGGGGTGGAGCTGACTCCGGTCGAAGCGCTCGTGCCGGGCCGTTAACCGCACTGGGCCTCGGCCGGTGATCCGGTCAGGGAGGCACTGGCGGATGACTTCTCCCCCACGCCCACGGGCCCGGGAGCGTCATGTCCGATTTCCGCCAGCGCGCTTCCCCTGCCAGGGCGCACAGTGGAGGTGTGATGAGCGACGACAGCAGGTACGAGGCGGTGTGCAGCCGCGACGCGCGATTCGACGGCGAGTTCTTCTTCGGTGTCGCCACGACCGGGATCTACTGCCGGCCGAGCTGCCCGGCGACCACGCCCCGGCGCAAGAATGTCCGGTTCTTCCCGACCTCGGCCGCCGCGCAGGGCTCGGGGTTCCGGGCCTGCCGCCGCTGTCGGCCGGACGCCGTGCCCGGCTCCGCCGACTGGAACGCGCGGGCGGACGCCGTCGGGCGCGCCATGCGGATGATCGGGGACGGGGTGGTGGACCGCGAGGGAGTGGCCGGGCTCGCGGCGCGGCTCGGTTACAGCGCCCGGCAGGTGCAGCGGCAGCTGACCGCCGAGCTCGGCGCCGGGCCGGTGGCGCTCGCCCGCGCGCAGCGCGCCCACACCGCGCGGATCCTGCTGCAGACCACCCCCCTGCGGGCCTCGGAGATCGCGTTCGCGGCCGGGTTCTCCAGCGTCCGGCAGTTCAATGACACGCTGCGCGAGATATATGCCGCCACCCCCACAGAACTGCGTGCCGCCCGGCCCGCGAAGTCCTCCCTGTCCGGGCCCGGGGTGGCCACCGGCGGGGTGCTGGGGACGAACGGCGGGACGGCCGGGGTGCCGCTGCGGCTCGCCTACCGCGGTTCGTACGACACCACGCAGGTCTTCGACTATCTCGCCCGGCGTGCCCTCACCGGCCTGGAGGAGATGGTGGGCGCCCCAGGCACCCGGACCTACCGCCGCACCCTGCGGCTGCCGGTCGCCTGCGCCATCGTCGAGATCGACGAACGGCCGGGTGACGGCTGGCTGGAGTGCCGGCTGCGCCTGACCGAGCTGCGCGATCTGACCACCGCCATTCAGCGGATTCGGCGCCTGTTCGACCTGGACGCCGATCCATACGCGGTCGCCGAGCGCCTCGGCGCCGACGCCGCGCTCGCGCCCCTGGTGGGCGCGCGGCCGGGGCTGCGGTCGCCGGGCACCGCCGACCCCCATGAACTCGCCGTGCGCGCCGTGCTCGGCCAGCAGGTCTCGGTGGCGGCCGGGCGCGTGCTGGGCGACGCGCTGGTCGCCGCGTACGGGAAGCCCCTGGCGCGGCCCGACGGCGGGCTCACGCATCTCTTCCCGCGTGCGGAGGACCTGGCCGAGGCGCCGCTCACCGAGCTCGGCATGCCGGAGAGCCGACGCGCCACGCTGCGCACGCTCGCCACCGCGCTCGCGGACGGCACGGTGCGGCTGGACGCCGGGGCCGACCGCGACCGGGCCGAGAAGGAGCTCCTGGGGCTGCGCGGCATCGGCCCCTGGACGGCCGGTTACGTCCGGATGCGGGCGCTGAGCGACCCCGATGTGCTGCTGGAGTCGGATGTCGCCGTACTGGCCGGGGCTCGCGGCGCCGGGGCACATCTGGAGGACTCCGAGGGCTGGCGGCCCTGGCGCTCGTACGCCATGCACCACCTCTGGAACGTCCCGCGGGCCCGGCCCGAGTGAGCGCGCCCCGAGCGGAACCGCGCCCACCAAGCCGTCGGTGCGACGGCCGCGCGGCGGCGACGTGTGTTCTCGAGGTGCGCGGGGCAGGACGGCGTACCGCGTGCGCGCCGCGCCATCCGCGGCCGCCCCGTGAGCGGGGTCAGCCCGCCGCCAGGTCGCGGGCCCTGCGCAGCCCGGCGGTGACATCGGCGAGGGTCGCGCAGTCTCCCACCGCCGCCCCCGCGGGCAGGACGAGGTCCGTCGGGGGGCGGCGGGCGGCGACGGCGTCGGCCAGGTCGGACAGCGCGGCCCGCAGCCGGGCCGCGAGGGCGGGCTCGGGCTGCGGGGCGCCCTGATCGAGCCGTACGCCGCAGGCCGTGGCCGCGTCCACGATCTCCTCCAGGGCGAAGACCACCGGCGCCCATGCTGCCAGGTCCCGGCCGAAGGGCGGGTGTTCGGCGCTGGCCACCTCCACCGCGCTGCGCGCGTCGGCGAGGGCGCGGTATGCCTCGCGGCGCAGCCGCAGCCGGGTGGCGTACGGCGCTTCGGCGGTCAGCACCCGGTCCAGGTGGTCGCGGGTGGCGCGGACGGCGAGCGAGAGCCGCACGGATACCTGGGCGCGCGGGCCGCCGAGCCCGGGCAGCGCCCCGGCAGCCAGCACCACACCGCAGGCCAGCAGCGTGTCGGTGAGCCGGGTGAACCCGGGGTCGGTGTCGCCGCCGAGGTAGACGAGGGAGAGCAGCAGCGGTGTGAGCACGGCGGTCTGCAGGGCGAAGTGGCGTACCGAGACGGGGATCAGCGCGGAGCAGACCGCCGCGACGACGACCGGCCAGATGGCGGGGGCGCCCGCATCAGGGGTGACGCCCGCGCCGGGACCGAACAGCGTGGCGAGCCCGCCGAAGACGGCCACGCCCACCGCGGTGCCGAGCGCGCGGGAGACGGCCCGGGAGACCAGCGGGCCCATGTCGGGCTTGACCAGGAAGGCGGCGGTGGCGGGGAGCCAGAACCAGTGCTCGCCCGGCAGTTGCTGGGCGAGCACGGTGCTGACGCCCACGCACAGGGCCACCCGGGCGGCGTACTCCCGGCCCGCCGGGCCCAGCGCGCGGCGCAGCCGCTGCCGGTGGCCGGGGACGACCGCGCCGACGGGGGGCGCCGGTTCGCCGTCGAAGACCCGGGCGGCGAGCAGCACGGCCCGGTGCATGGCCACGTTGCCCGCAGTGTCGGGTACGGGGGCGGGCAGCCGGCCCGGTGGCAGTCCGGTCCGTACCGAGCGGGCCAGTTGGGCGGGGGTGCGCGCGATGCGGTCGGGCACCGGCTCGTTCTCCCACAGGAGGGTCAGGACGCCCTCGCTGAGTGCTCCGGCCACTGCCAGCCGGTCGCGCAGCCGCCGCTCCTCCTCGTCGAGGCGGTGGAGGGGGAGCCGGTGGGCGTAGAGGGCTTCGTACGCGACGTCGTAGGCGGCGGTCAGCCGGCGCCGGGCGGCCTGGCCGCCGTCGGTGCCGACCGCCGTCATCAGGTCGGCCAGGGCGTCGTATACGGCGGCCACCGTCTCCCGTTCATCGGAGGGCGCGGTCTGGCGTGAGGGGATGACGCGTGGCAGCAGCGTGGCCATCGCGATCACCCATACGGCGCCGATGAGCAGCAGGCCCGCCTTGACCGGCGGGGGCACCGGGACGGGCATGCCCGCGCCGACCACGGCGAGCACCATCAGCTGCACCCCGGCGGCGGAGCTGACCGGCCCGATGGCGCTGATCGCGCCGGAGACCAGTCCGACGGCGGCGAGCGCGAGCGCGATCCATATCCCGAGGCCCAGGGTGCCCAGCCAGGCCCCGGTCAGCAGGCCGACGGTCCCGGCGAGGGCGGGCAGGCCGATGCGCACGATCCGGGTGGCGCGGGTGGCGGGGCGGTCGTTGACATGGGCGAACATGGCCCCCAGCCCGGCGAGCATCCCGAAGGGCAAATGCCCGGACGCCACGCCGACGGCCACCACCGGTCCCACGCCGAGGGCTCCTCGGGCCACCGCCGCCCAGGGGATGGGGTCCCGCAGCGCCCGCTCCCCGCGCAGGGGGTGCGTCAGCCAGTCGGGCGGTGTGGGCAGCGTGCGCAAGGATCCTCCGTGAGGTGGAAATCGTGGGCCTCTTCGAACCGTACGTGAGCTATGCGGAACTTTCGTAACCTGCGTATTTCCGCCATGTGAGGCGCTGATGCCCCACCTCGCGCAACGGCGGTCCGCGACCCGGATACCCGGGTGTGACCTGGTGGTTTGGACAGCCTCCCCGGGTCGGCCGGACGGCCTGCCCGGGGTGCACATGCCAGGCTCATATGTCTCGCTGCGTGGCCAGCTTCTTGCGGAGCGTGTTGTGCTGGGTACGCAGGAGAACTAGCCTCCCTTCCGCCCGTTACCGAACATTCGTCTGGTAACCGCCTTCCGTTGATCCCCCAGTGCCGGAGAACGCCATGCAGGTGACCTTGCATCAGGACAAATGCGTCGCCTCGGGGCAGTGCGTACTCGCCGCCCAGGACGTGTTCGACCAGCGGGACCTGGACGGTGTCGCCGTCCTCCTCGACGATCGCCCGCCGGCGGAACTGCACGACGACGTGCGTCAAGCGGCCGCCGTCTGCCCCGCCCTGGCCATCGCCCTGGCCGACGCGTGAACACACCGGGGAACGTCGTGGTCGTGGGCGCCTCGGTCGCGGGGCTCACCGCGGCCGTCACGCTGCGCACCCTGGGATACGACGGAAGGCTCACCCTCATCGGCGACGAGCCCCACACCCCCTACAACCGGCCACCGTTGTCCAAGCAGATCCTGGCGGGCACCTGGGAGCCGGACCGGATCAAGCTGCGCACCGACGAGGAGCTGTCCGACCTCGACGCTCGGCTGCTGTTCGGCAGGTCCGCCACCGGTCTGGACACCGCCGCCCGCCGGGTGGTGCTGGAGGGCGGCGACAGCGTCTCCTACGACGCCCTGGTCATCGCCACCGGCGTCACCCCCAACAGCCTCCCCGGCGCCCACCATCTGGCCGGGGTGCATCTGCTGCGCACCCTCGACGACGCCCTCGCGCTCCGCGCCGATCTGCGCCACAAGCCCGATGTGAAGGTGGCGGTGGTCGGCGCGGGCTTCCTCGGCTCGGAGGCCGCGGCGGCCGCCCGCAGGATGCGGCTGGACGTCACCATGATCGACCCCCGGCCGGTGCCGATGCGGCGGCAGTTCGGCGACCGGATCGCCGGTCTCGTCGGGCGGCTGCACACGAAGAACGGCGTGTCCATGCGCTGCGGCACCGGGGTGCGGCGGTTCTTCGAGTCCGGCGGCCGGGTGACCGGTCTGGAGCTGACCGACGGCACGCTGCTCGACGCCGATGTCGTGGTGGTCGCCATCGGCGCCGCCCCGGCGATCGGCTGGCTGGCCGGATCCGGACTGGAGCTGGGCAATGGTGTCGAATGCGATCCCACCTGCCGTGCCGCGCCCGGTGTCTACGCGGCCGGTGATGTCGCCTCATGGCACAACGACCACTTCGGCTGCCGGATGCGGCTGGAACACCGGCTGAACGCGACGGAACAGGCCCAGGCCGTCGCCCGCAATGTGCTCGGCGAGGGCCAACCGTTCGCCCCCGTGCCGTACTTCTGGACCGACCAGTACGACGCCCATATCCAGGCGTACGGCATATTCCCCGCCGACGCCGAACTCGCCGTGCTCCACGGCGAGCTCGAAGGCGGCCACTTCGTCGTGGCCTACGGGCACCGGGGCCGGGTGGTCGGGGTGCTCGGCTGGAACAGCCCGTGCGAGCTGCGCAAACTGCGTCAACTCGTGGTCGACCGGGCACCGTGGACATCGATCCTGCCCACCCCGCCCGCGGTGTGGCCCGGCCGACACCTCTCGGCCAGTCTCCGGTGACCGCGACGTCAATTTCCGGCCATGCGCTCTCGCGACCCTGGCGTGGTGCTGCGTCGTGTTCTCGTCCAAGGTGTCGCCGTCGCTCCGGGTCACTGCCGGCTTCTCGGCCTCGCTGGGTCAGTGGCCCTGGCGGCGGGCGGGGCGGCGGCCGGAGCGCTGCCGGTGGGGGACGCCCTCACCCCTGACTCCGCGAGAGAGGCGCTCGGGCTGATCAGCACCTATTTCGGGCTGGTGTTGCTGATCGCGGCATGGTGGCTGCTGGGGCGCGAGGTGCGCGGACCGCGGTCGCCCGGCCCCCGCTCCCTGCTGCTCACGCTCGCCACCTGGGCGGCTCCCCTGCTGCCCGGGCCGCCGCTGTTCAGCCGGGATGTGTACAGCTATCTCGCCCAGGGCGCCATGGTGCACGCCCGGATCGACGTCTACACCCACGGCCCCATACGGCTCGGCGGGCCGCTGGCGGAACAGGTGGCGCCGGTGTGGCAGCACACCCCGACGCCGTACGGCCCGGTCTCGCTGGCCTTCGAATCCGCCGTCGCCCACGCCTCGCGCGCCGAGCCGTCCCTCGGGGTGATCGGGCTGCGGCTGATCGCGCTGCTCGGGGTGGCGGTGATGGTTCTGGCGCTGCCCGTTCTGGCCCGCCGCTGCGGCACCGACCCGAGCGCCGCCCTGTGGCTGGGGGCGCTCAATCCTCTCCTGCTGCTGCATCTGGTGGGCGGGGCGCACAATGATGCCGTGATGCTCGGGCTGCTCGGGGCCGGGCTGGTGGCCGCGACGGGCCGATGGCCGGCCTGCGGCGCGGTGCTGGTCACGCTCGCCGCCCTGGTCAAGGGTCCGGCCGCGCTGGGGCTGCTGGCGGTGGCCACGCTGTGGGTGCGCCGGGTGGAGGGCCGCAGGCGCCGCGTCGGCGCCGTGGCGGCCACCGGGGCGCTGGCCCTGGCCACCACCGGAGTGGCGACGGCCGTCACCGGCACCGGCTACGGCTGGATCTCCGCGCTCACCACCCCGGCCTCACCGGACAACTGGGCGCTCACCAGCACGCTCGGCCGCGCCACCGGCGCCCTGCTGGAGGCCGTCGGCAGCGGTCTGGCTCCGCTGGCCGCGCCCGCGTGGCACGGTCTGGGGCTGCTGGCCACCGCCGTGGCCATAGGGATCGCCTGGCTGCGTCCACCCCGCCCCCGGCCCGTGTACGCGCTGGGCCTGAGCCTGATAGCGGTGGCGGTGCTGGGCCCGGCGATCCGGCCCTGGTACGTGCTGTGGGGGCTGTTCGTGATCGCGGCGGCCGGGCCGGGCGGAACGGTGCGCAAGGCGGTGGTGGCCGGGAGCGGGGTGCTCACGCTGGCCGTGCTGCCCAACGGGTTCGCCCCGGATTCGCGGCAGCTGACGTTCGCCGTGTGCGGGGGCGTGCTCGCGGTGTGCGCGCTGTGGTGCGCACGGCACGCACCGGGGTTCGCCACCGGCACCCCGCTCTCCGCCGTCCACGGCGGCCACCGATCGGAGCGTTCGGCATGACGGGGCCCACCACATCTCGCGGACGGCTGGTACTGGCGCTCGCCCTCACCGTGGCGGTGGGGCTCTTCCTGGCCTTCGTCCCGCTGCACCGGGACTGGTTCGACCTGAACGTCTACTACGGGGCCGTGGGCCACTGGCTGCGGGACGGCCGGATCTACGACTTCACCATCCCCGGCGCGGACGGGGCCGACTACGGCTTCACCTATCCGCCCTTCGCCGCGCTGTGCATGCTGCCGATGGCCCTGTTCGACTGGCCGGCCGCGATCACCCTGAGCATGGTGCTCAACGTGGCGGCCTCGGCCACCCTGCTCACCTGGCTGATCGGCCCGATCGTCCGCCGGCACGGCTGGAACAAGTGGTTCGCCTTCGTGGTGGCGGCCTGTCTGTTCGCCCTGCTGGAGCCGGTGCGGGACACCTTCAGCTTCGGGCAGGTCAATCTGCTGCTGCTGGTACTGGTGTTCTTCGACGCCTGGCTGCTGTCCACGGGGCGTGGCCGGTTCGCCGGCTGCGGTATCGGACTGGCCGCCGCCATCAAGCTCACCCCGGCGATCTTCATCGGCTATCTGCTGATCACCCGGCGGTGGCGCGCCGCCGCGACGGCCACGGCCACCGCCGCGGCCGCCACCCTGCTCGCCCTGGCGGTGGCGCCGGGGGCCTCACGGGTCTACTGGACCGAGGCGCTGTGGGACACCGACCGGATCGGTGTGCTCAGTTACGTCTCCAACCAGTCGTGGGAAGGGGTGCTGGCCAGGCTGGTCGACCCGGTTCCGCCGAGCGGGGTGGTGTGGGGGCTCGGGGTGCTCGCCGTGCTGGCCGTCTGGGCGCGCCGGGTGCGCTGGGCGGCGGCCGTCGGGGACGAGCGGGCCGGATTCGCGCTGACCGGAGTCGCCGCCTGTCTGATCAGCCCGATCACCTGGGTGCACCATCTGGCGTGGCTGATTCCGGCCCTGGCGGTGCTCGTCGACAGCGGGCTGCGCCCGGACGCGCCACCGGCCCGGCGCAGGCTGCTGCTCCGGGTCTGTGCGGTGGTGTACGTGCTCCTCTGCAGCAGCGTGGTGTGGCTGTGGCGGTTCGACTCCACCGGGGTGGACGGCTTCCTCGGCAGCAACGCCTATGTGTGGATCTGCCTCGGCCTGCTGATCGCGCTCCCGCTGCGCGGCGCGCGTTCCGCGAACATGCTGGGCCAAGAGCCCTATCCGGCACGTATCCCATGAACGACAGGAGTGTCCGGACCGATGCCTGACGTGATGCCGTGCCCCGCGGGGCAGCCGCTGGAGCAGCCCCTGGACCAGCCCGTGAAGCGGGCGGGGCGCTGGGCCCTGCTCCGGCGGCTTCCGCTGCGCCAGATCCTGTGCCTGCTGCCGCTGCTCGTCGTCGGCTACTGGGTGGTCCGGCACCGGTCGCTGATCGGCTCCGGCGCCCGTCAGATGTTCACCGCCAATCCGTACTGGCTGCTGACGGCGGTGGCCACGACCGGGCTCGGCTGGGTGGCCGTGTCGTTCGCCCGGCAGGGCACGGTGCTGGAGCGGCTGCCGGCCAGGCGGCTGTTCGCCACGCAGTTCGCCGCGGGGGCGGCCAATCATCTGCTGCCGTCGGGGATCGGCGCGAGCGCGGTGAACATCCGGTTCATGACCGGCTGTGGACTGCCGCCCGCCCGTTCCTCGGCGGCGCTGGCCCTGTACTTCCTGGCGGAGGCCACGACCCGGGTGGGGCTGCTGGTGGTGCTGCTGCTGGTGTTTCCCCGGGCGCTACGGCTGGGCCCGCTGCTCCCGGAGTCGGTGAGCGGGATGGTGGTGGCCGGCGCGGTGGTGGCGGCCGGGGCGCTGGTGGCCGGGGTGGCTCTGATCGGGCCGGTGCGCCGGATCGTGGTGAGGTTTCTCCGCACCGCGATGGCCGACGCCCGGTCGCTGCACATGCGGCCGTCCAGGGCGCTGGCGTTGTGGGGTGGTTCGCTGGCGTTTCCCCTGCTGCAGGCGGCGGGGCTGGTGGCGGTCGCCCTGGCGCTGGAGCTCGAGGTACGGCCGGCGCATGTGATGCTCGCGTATCTGGCCGCCACGGCGGTGGCCGCGGTCGTCCCCTCCCCCGGTGGTATCGGCTCGGTCGACGCGGCGCTGGTCATCGCGCTGGTCGCGGCGGGGGCGCCGGTCGAGGCGGCCACGTCCACGGTGCTGGCGTACCGCTTCATCACGGTGTGGCTGCCGCTGATCCCCGGGGCGCTGGTGCTGGGCGGGCTGGTGCGCTCGAAGATTGTCTGACCCGGCGGGGTCAGGGCCGGCGCAGGGTGAGGACGTCGTCGGGCCGGACGTCGATATGCGAGCCGAGGCCCGACCCGGCCCGGTCGAGGGTCGCGCCCAGCCATGCGGCGTCCTCGTGGCCGGTGTGCTCCAGCCGCATCCGCCGCGACCGCAGGGGCACCATCCGCAGGTTCATCAGACGGCCGGTGTCCGGGTCCACCTCGGGGAAGTAGAGCAGCCGCAGATCGTCGCGGTACCGCTCATAGCCGCCGATGCCCTCGTAGTCGTCGACCACGTCGCCGCAGCCGTAGAGGATCAGCTTGCCGCGGTACACCTCGAGCGGGCGGGGGTGGTGGGAGGAGTGGCCGTGGACGAGGTCCACACCGCCGTCGATCAGGGCGTGGGCGAAGTGGATCTGGTCCGGTGAGACGCCGTATCCCCAGTTGCCGCCCCAGTGGACCGAGGCCACGGCGATGTCGCCGGGGTGGCTGAGCTGCCGCACGCGGTCGGTGATCGCGGCGGCGCGGGCGTCGGACAGATCGGGCAGGAAGTCGACCCCGGGCCTATCCTCGGCCGCGGCCCACCGGCCCGGAATGCCACTGGAGGCCGCGCCGAACGAGAACACCAGCACTCGGCGGTGGTCACCGGCCGGGACGACGGCGGGGCGCCGCGCGGCGGCCGTGTCACGGCCCGCTCCGGCCACCCGGAGTCCGGCGGCGGCCAGGGTGTCGAGTGTCTCCTCCAGCCCGCGCCGGCCGCCGTCGAGCACATGGTTGTTGGCCAGGACGCAGACGTCGGGCCGGACGGCGGTCAGACAGGGGAGGTTGTCCGGGCTCATCCGGTAGTGGACATCCTTCCCCGAGGCGAACTCATCGCTGCGGGTGACGCTCGTCTCCAGGTTGAGCACCCGCACATCGGGCGCCTCCTCGTCCAGTACCGCCAGGGCATCGCCCCAGGGCCACGAGAAGTCGACCGGGCGCGGGATCGGGCCGTTCGCCTCCTCGGCCAGCTCGACATAGGCCCGGGAGTCGCGGATGAAGGGCTCGTGGAGCTCCGGGTCGCCGGGGTGCGGCAGGATCTGGTCCACACCGCGGGCGAGCATCACATCGCCGCAGAGGAACAGCGTCACCGCTGTGCCGTGCATATCTCAACGATCGCATAGCCCGCCATGAGTGACCGTGGCCGCGGCGGGGACCCGGAGGTGTGGACGCACAGGGAGGTGCGGCGGATGAACAGAGCGGAGACGAGTGAGAGCCCACTGCGGCCCCGGGACCTGGAGGAGGCCGCGGCCCGGCTGTCGGAGCAGGCGGACCGGCTGCGCTCGCAGCTCGCCCGGACGGAGGAGGCCGCGTCCGCGTTGCGCGCGGACTGCGATCTCGACGCGGGGGACTCGGGTGCGAAGGCCATGACGCTCCGGGAGCTGCGCACGCGTGCGGAGGCGGATGAGGCCCTGCTGGTGCGGACCGCCGCGGCGCTCGACCGGCTGCGCGCCGGATCCTTCGGGATCTGCACGCGATGCGGCCGGCCTCAGGGCCGGGAGCGGTCGCTGGCCCTGCCCCATACGGAGCTGTGTGTCGTATGCGCCGAGGAGCGGGAGGCGGGACCGGGTGGATGAGACGCGCCCCGCTCACCGCGTCCTCGCTCACCGCGTCTGGGCTCGGGGCGGTGGCCGCCGGGGCAGTGGCCACCAGGGGCGCGGTCGCCGGGGACGGGGGCGCTACGCGGCACGCGCGCCGACCTCCTCGCCCAGGCGGGCGCAGGTGCGGCTGATGAGCCGGGAAACATGCATCTGGGAGATGCCGAGCCGGTCGGCGATCCGGCTCTGGGTCTCGTCGCAGAAGAACCGCAGGTAGAGGATCTCCCGCTCGCGCTCGGGGAGCCTGCGCAGGCAGGGCTTGAGGGATTCGCGCTGGACGACCCGCTCGTAGGAGGGCTCGGTGGAGCCGAGGGTGTCCATCAGCGCGTAGCCGTCGTCCGCGCCGCGCAGTGCGGCGTCCAGCGACAGCGTACGGAAGCTCTCGAGCGCCTCCATGCCGACGAGGACGTCCTCCTCGGCCATGCCGGTGTGCCGTGCGATGTCCTTGACGCTGGGCGAACGGTCGTCCGGTGAGCGGGTCAGCTCCTGGACGGCGGTGCGGACCCGGTTGCGCAGCTCCTGGACCCGGCGCGGCACGTGCAGGCCCCACATATGGTCGCGGAAGTGCCGCTTGACCTCTCCGACGACGGTCGGGACGGCGTAGCTCTCGAAGGCCGAACCCCGGTCCGGCTCATAGCGCTTGACCGCCTTGACCAGACCGACCATGGCCACCTGCCGCAGATCCTCGGGCGTTTCACCGCGGTTGCGGTACTGCGAGGCGATGCGCTCGGCCATCGGCATCCAGGCCCGGACGACTTCCTCCCGCAGGGCCTCCTTCTGCGAGCCGTCCGGCAGTTCGGCGATCCGGCGGAACGCGCCGGAGGTGTCGGGGGCGTCGTCGTGCGCGTGCTTGGGGTGTGCTCGGGGATGTGCTTGTACGGCCGTCATGAGCCGGTGCCTCCCTTGGCTGGTGTTGCTGTCACCACAGGAGGACATTCCAGACAACTCGGGCGACCTTGAACACGCCTTGCACAGCCGGGCTGCTCCCGTGGCGTGCCTCCGGTCCGAAGCACACTGACCGCGTGCCCGTCCTCGGTCCCGCGAAACGGAGTTCGCCCCGGCGGGTACCGGCTCATCCGATGCGTCATGCGTCACAACGGCCCGGGAGGCGCCGGCAGGAGCCTGCGGAGGCGTGCGCGGGGGGGCGCGGCAAGGTTTCGGCCCGCGATCAAGATTTACGGAGGCTTTCCCGCCGTTTCGCCCATTCGCCGTTGTCCGTACCGTCCCGGCGGAACAGACTGCACCGATTCCGCTACTTCCCCTCGAACGCCATAGAAAACCGGAGCGCCATGACCTCCTTCGATCGTCGACGATTCATGCAACTGGCCGGGGCCGGTGCGGCTACCTCCCTGCTGTCCGCCAGCATCGCGCGCGCCGCGGAGATACCCGCCAACCGCCGGACCGGAAGCCTGCGGGACATCGAGCACATCGTGGTGCTGATGCAGGAAAACCGTTCCTTCGACCACTACTTCGGCTCGCTGCGCGGGGTCCGGGGATTCGGCGATCCGCGGCCGGTACGGCTGCCGGGCGGCAAGCCGGTATGGCACCAGTCGGACGGCTCCAAGGAGGTCCTGCCGTTCCGGCCCGAGGTGAACGACCTCGGACTGCAGTTCCTGCAGGACCTGCCGCACGGCTGGAGCGACGGCCATGTCGCGTTCAACGACGGTGCGTACGACAAGTGGATCCCCTCGAAGTCGGCCACCACCATGGCGTATCTGACACGTGAGGACATCCCCTTCCACTACGCGCTGGCCGACGCCTTCACCATCTGCGACGCCTACCACTGCTCGTTCATCGGCTCCACGGACCCCAACCGCTACTACCTGTGGTCCGGTTACACGGGCAACGACGGCAAGGGCGGCGGCCCGGTGCTGGACAACGCGGAGGCCGGCTACAGCTGGACCACCTACCCCGAGCGCCTGGAGAAGGCCGGGATCTCCTGGAAGATCTACCAGGACATCGGCGACGGGCTGGACGCGGACGGCGGCTGGGGCTGGATCGACGACGCCTACCGCGGCAACTACGGCGACAACTCCCTGCTCTTCTTCAACCAGTACCGCAACGCCAAGCCCGGCGACCCGCTGTACGACAAGGCCCGCACCGGCACCAACGCCAAGAACGGCGACGGTTTCTTCGACATCCTGCGGGCCGATGTGAAGGCCGGGAAGCTGCCCCAGGTCTCCTGGATCGCGGCGCCCGAAGCCTTCACCGAGCACCCCAACTGGCCCGCCAACTACGGCGCCTGGTACATCGCGCAGGTGTTGGACGCGCTCACCTCCGACCCCGAGGTGTGGAGCAAGACCGCGCTGCTCATCACCTACGACGAGAACGACGGCTTCTTCGACCACGTGATGCCGCCGTACGCGCCCGGCGACAAGCGGGGCGGTTCGACCGTGGACACCACCGGGGAGCTGTTCCCCGGCTCCTCCTCGCAGCCCGCGGGCCCGTACGGGCTGGGGCAGCGGGTGCCGATGATCGTGGTGTCGCCGTGGAGCAAGGGCGGCTGGGTGTGCTCGCAGACGCTGGACCACACCTCGGTCATCCGGCTCATGGAGCGGCGCTTCGGCGTCGAGGAGCCGAACATCTCGCCGTGGCGGCGGGCGGTGTCCGGCGATCTCACCGCGGCCTTCGACTTCTCGCGGACCGACGTGAAGGTCCCGGGCATGCCGGACACCAGCGGTTACCGACCCAAGGACAACGAGCGGCACCCCGACTACGTACCGGCGCCGCCGGAGCACCCCTCACTGCCCCGCCAGGAGCCCGGGCTGCGCCCTGCCAGGCCGCTGCCGTACGAGCTGTCGGCCGATGCCACGACCGCCGCCGACGGCGGCCTGCGGGTCGACTTCGTCAACCACGGCCGGGGCGCCGGGGCGCACTTCCATGTGACCTCCGCGAGCCATGCGGGCGGGCCGTGGGGCTACACGGTCGAGGCGGGCAAGCGGCTGTCCGGCAGCTGGCAGCGCTCCTCGGCGGACCGGGGCGGCTATGACTTCCAGGTGCACGGTCCGGCCGGTTTCCTGCGCCACTTCACCGGCCACGCCACCGGCACCGGCCCCGAGGTGAGCGCCCGTCACGACCGGACGACCGGGGAGGTCAGGCTGACCCTCGTCAACCAGGGCGACGCGACGGTGCGGCTCACCGTCACGGACGGCTACGAGAAGGAGAAGCCGGTGCGCTACCGGCTCCGGCCGGGGGCGCGGATGGTGCACACCGTGCGCACCGGGCGCAGCCACCAGTGGTACGACCTGTCGGTGGTCTCCGACCACGACAGCGGCTATCTGCGCCGGCTGGCCGGGCATGTGGAGACCGGCCGTGCGGGGATGAGCGACCCCGCGCTCTCGGCGGGCTGAACCACCGCAGGCGGCCCCTCGTCGCGCGCCCGTCCGGCTCCCCCGCCGGGCGGGCGCGCGGTGCGTCTTCCGGCCGCGTACGGCCGTCGTACACGCCACCAACGGCCGTCCGCACCTCGTACACCTCATGCGCCGTGTACGGCCTCCGTACGGGCGCCGGGCCGTCAGTGCCGGGTGCCCGAGGCGCGGATGCGGAAGCCGGCCGGGGTCTCGCCCGCCCGGCGGCGGAAGAATTTGGTGAAGACGGTGGCGTCCGGGAAGCCGAGCCGCTCGCCGATGGCCGTGGCGGACAGATCCGTGTGCACCAGCAGCCGCTTCGCCTCGAGCAGCACCCGGTCGTCGATGAACCGCTTGGCGCCGCATCCGGCGGTGGCGCGGGTGGCCCGGGTCAGGGTGCGGACGCTGTAGCCCAGCCGGGCCGCGTAGTCCTCGACCCGGTGGCTGCGGGTGTAGTCACGCTCCACGGCCTGCTGGAAGCGGCGGAACGCCTCGCCGGCCGCCGTGTCCCCGCTCTGGGTGCCGGGCAGATGGGCCAGTCTCAGCACGAGGACGGCCACGAGGTGGCGCACCACCTCGACATGCGCCTCCAGCGGCCCGGACACCGTCCGGTACTCGCTCTCCAGCAGGTCCAGGACGCCGCGGACGGTCTCGGCGTCGGCGCCTTCGGGAACCACCAGCGGGGACCGCGACGCGGGCCGGTCCAGCCGGGCGACCGCGGCGGTCGCGGTGCCGAGATAGCCGGGCGGGAAGAGCACGGCGGCGCCCTCCGCGGCGCCGAGCGGGGAGCGGAACTGGTGGATCTGCCCGGGGCGCGCCCACATCCAGCCGCCCTCGGTCAGCTCGTGCTCGGTGAAGTCCACCGAGCAGCGCAGCACCCCGGAGCGCACGGTGATCAGCTGGTGGAAGGCGAGCCGCATCGGGGCGTGCACATCGAGGCCATGGCTCCGGGCGCGGGCGGCGAGCCCGGGGAAATCCAGGACGGCCGCTCCCGGCGGGGCTCCCACGGAGGGCCGGAACGGAACCTCGGTGACATCACGGTGTCCGTTTCTGTCCATAGCGCGTCCTCAGTGTACGGCTGGTGTGCCCTGGTCCGCATCTAGCGTGGAGTGCGTTGCGATGAACGGGTGACCGAAACAGTCCCCGCATCACCGCTTTCCCTTCCACCGACCGCAGCCGAGGGAGCGCGCCACCGTGCGATTGATCGTGGGCATGACAGGAGCAACGGGTGCCGTGTTCGGCGTCCGCCTGCTGGAGACGCTGGCCGAGCTGCCCGGGGTGGAGACCCATCTGGTGCTCAGCCGCTGGGCGCGCACCACGATCGAGCTGGAGACCGGCCGCTCCGCCCGCGAGGTGTCCGAGCTCGCCGAGGTGACGCACTCCCCCGAGGACCAGGGCGCCACCATCTCCTCCGGTTCCTTCCGCACCGACGGCATGATCATCGCGCCGTGTTCGATGAAGACCCTCGCCGGAATCCGCGCCGGATACGCCGACGGTCTGGTGGGCCGCGCCGCGGACGTGGTCCTCAAGGAGCGGCGCAGGCTCGTCCTCGTCCCCAGGGAGACCCCGCTCAGCGAGATCCACCTCGAGAACATGCTGGCGCTCTCCCGGATGGGTGTGCGGATGGTCCCGCCCATGCCCGCCTTCTACAACCACCCCCGGTCGGTGGACGACATCGTCGACCACCTCACGGCTCGCCTCCTCGACCAGTTCGACCTGCCCGCACCCGCCGCCAAGCGGTGGGAGGGCATGCGCGCCGCCCGCGGCCCGAAGCCCACCGCCGCCGATTCCCCCGCCGCCTGATTTCCCCCGCCCCCGCCCCACCCCCCACTTGGAGTTCCCATGGCCTACGACGACTTCCGCGGCTTTCTCGACACCCTCCGGAAGGAGGGTCAGCTGCTGCACATCGCCGACGAGGTGATGCCGGAGCCGGACATCGCCGCCGCGGCGAACGCCGCCCCGCGCCTGGGCGGCCATGCCCCCGCCCTGTACTTCGACCGCGTCAAGGGCTTCACCGACGCGCGGATCGCGCTCAATGTGCACGGCTCCTGGGCCAATCACGCCCTCGCCCTCGACCTGCCCAAGGAGACCGGCACCAAGGAGCAGGTCGAGGAGTTCATCCGCCGCTGGGACACCTTCCCGGTCGCCCCCAAGTGGCGCGAGAACCCGCTCTGGGCCGAGAACACCCTGGAGGGCGAGGACGCCGACATCTTCCGGGTGCTTCCGCTGATCCGGCTCAACGACGGCGACGGCGGCTTCTACATCGACAAGGCGGCCGTGGTCTCCAAGGACCCCGCCGACCCCGAGCACAGCGGCAAGCAGAACGTCGGCATCTACCGCATCGAGGTCAAGGGCAGGCGCACGCTCGCCATCCAGCCGGTGCCGATGCATGACATCGCCCAGCATCTGCACACCGCCGAGGAGCGCGGCGAGGACCTGCCCGTGGCCATCACGCTCGGCAACGAACCGGTGATCTCCATCGTGGCGTCCACCCCGATGGAGTACGAGCAGAACGAGTACGAGCTGGCCGGCGCCCTGCGTGGCGCTCCCGCCCCGCTCTCCCGGGCCCCGCTCACCGGGCTGCCCGTGCCGTGGGGCAGCGAGGTGGTCATCGAGGGCGTCATCGAGGGCCGCAAGCGGGAGATCGAGGGGCCGTTCGGCGAGTTCACCGGCCACTACTCCGGCGGCCGGAACATGCCCGTCATCCGCATCGACCGGATCTCGTACCGCACCGATCCGATCTTCGAACACCTCTACCTCGGCATGCCGTGGACCGAGGTGGACTACCTCATCGCCGCCAACACCTGTGTGCCGCTGTACAAGCAGCTGCGCCGCGACTTCCCCGAGGTCCAGGCGGTCAACGCGATGTACACCCACGGGCTGGTGGTCATCGTGTCCACCAAGAAGCGCTACGGCGGGTTCGCCAAGGCCGTCGGCATGCGGGTACTGACCACTCCGCACGGCCTCGGCTACGCGGCCACCGTGATCGTGGTGGACGAGGACGTCGACCCGTTCGACCTCCCCCAGGTGATGTGGGCGCTGTCCACGAAGATGAACCCGGCCGGCGATCTGGTCCAGATCCCCAATCTGTCGGTGCTGGAGCTGGCCCCGCAGGCCGTCACGCCCGGTATCACCGACAAACTCATCATCGACGCCACCACCCCCGTCGCCCCCGACCGCCGCGGCACCTACGGCACCCAGGTGCGCGATCTGCCCGAGACCGCCGAGTGGCTGGCCCGGCTGCAGAAGCTCACCGCCGCCCGCTGACCACACCACCCACCACCCCACATCACGGAAGGACTTCGGATGTCCGACACCATGTCCCTGTGCCCCCGCTGTGCCCACGAGACGATCGAGCACATCACCGGCTCCCCCGTCCCCGGCGTCTGGGAGGTGCTCCAGTGCGGGCGGTGCCTGTACATGTGGCGCACCACCGAGCCCGCGCGGCGCACCCGGCGCGACGCCTACCCCGAGGAGTTCATGCTGACGCCCGAGGACATCGGCACCGCGCCGGAGGTCCCGGCCGTTCCGCCGCTGCGTCTGCCCGGCACCGGGGCGGCTACCAGGTGACGGGGAGTTCGTAGACTCCGTAGATCACCGCGTCGTACTTGAAGGGGATGTCCGCCAGGTCCGTCGCCATCCGCAGGGTGGGGACGCGGCGCAGCAGGGTGGGGTAGACCACCTGGAGTTCCATCCGGGCCAGTGGCCGGCCGAGGCAGTGATGGGTGCCCACGCCGAACGCCTGGTGGTGGCGGGCGGCGCCGTCCGGCGGCGTCCGAGGTGGACGACGCTGAGGTAGCGCAGGAGTTCCTCCACCGCGGAGACGAGGACCTTGCTGTTCGTCTGGAAGAACGCGTGGTCCTCGTACGGGACGCCCAGCAGCTCGGAGATCACCAGCGAGGGAAGCGGCAGCGCGAGCGCCTGGACCAGATCGGCCGGTTTCGGCCCGGCCGGCATGCGGGTGATGAAGTCGTCCACCAACTCCTGTACGACGGGGCGCATCACCTCGACCCGCTTGATGGTGAAGGCACCGCTGACCATGCGGCGCAGCCGGGCGTGTTCCGGATCGTCCATGCCGACGAAGCTCAGGTCGGTGGTCTCCCGTTTGCCGCCCGTGTGCGGGACGGGGCTCGGAAAGCCGGGGTGGGAGAAGTCGGCGCTGAGCCGGGGGTCGGAGAGCAGGGTCTTCTGTTCGGCGTGGCCGGTCACCACCCAGGGGGTGCTGTCGTTCCAGGACCGGACCCGGGTCAGCGGGCCCCACTGCGCCAGGCCGCGCAGCTCCGGGGACGGGTCGAAGGGGCAGGCCGCGGCGCGCGGCTGGGGGAAGGCGGGGATCTCGGCCGGCGCGTCGCCGGCCACGGGCGAGGTGGTCGTGGGTTGGTCCGGGCCTCCTTGGCCGGGGAACGGGGCGTGACGGGGGCGAGGAGCAGACCGGTGATGGCGTCGGTCAGCGCGCCGGCCGTGTCATCCCAGGACGGCTGGCGCGTACTGGTCCCCTCGGCGAGGGCGCGCTCCCGTTCGGCGCAGGTGTGCATGATCAACTGGCGGGCCATGTCGCCGCGCTGGGCCCGCACCTCGGCGGGCAGCGTGTCCAGGCAGCGACCCAGGCCGTAGAGGGTCTCCCGCAGCGGTTCCCGGGTGAGGGCCTCGTCGGTGACGATCGCCCGCAGCAGCGGGTCGGTCATCACCTGGACGGCGAACCGGGCGTACCAGGAGGGGAGGCCGAGGGTGGCCAGGTGCTCGGGGGCGGGGCGCACCGGGCAGGCGACCCAGTCCCGGACCTCCCGGCTGCCGCGGATCTCCTCCAGCATCCGCTGCCGGATCCAGAGACATCGGATCTGTCATCGATTCCTTTTGGGATGATAGAAGCAACTAGGCGTGAAATCGTCCCTAGTATCTCGGCCACACCTCCAGCCATTCCCTCCCCAACCGTTGACCCCATCCGATGTTTCTCCTACGTTGCGGTCGAATCCCAACCGGGGAGGCTGTAGATGAGATCCGCGCTCAGGCGCATTTCCGTGGTCGCCGCCGCAGCGGCGGTCCTGACCGCGCTGCCGGGCGCCGCATCGGCCGAAGGACGGCACCAGGGGCGCACGTATCACGTCGCCACCTGGGGCGCCGACCGCGACAGCGGCAGCTCGCTCCATCCGTTCCGCACCATCGGCCGCTGCACCGAACAGGTCCGGCCCGGGGACACCTGTCTGATCCACCGCGGCCGCTATCAGGAGCGCGTCGCCCCGCCCTCGGGCACGAAGGAAGCCCCGATCACCCTCGCCGCGTACGGCGACGGCGCGGTCACGGTGGACGGGACGAGGACCGTCACCGGCTGGCGGGACGCGGGCGGCGGCCTGGTGGCCGCCGATGTGGACCTTCCGCTCGACACCAGCGAGAACGCGCTGTTCCTGGACGGCGAGCGCGCCATGGAGGGCCGCTGGCCCAACTCCGGCTCCGATCCGCTCAATCCGTCCTGGGCGGTGGCCGAGCGCTCCTCCACCGATCAGCACATCGACGACCCGGATCTGCCGGACGGTGACTTCACCGGCGCCACCGTCCATCTGTGGGCCGGTTCCAACCCGTGGAGCCAGCAGACCGGCACGGTGACCGCCACCAAGGCCGGGGCGCTGGACTTCACCGGTGGCAACTACCGCTGCACCCCGCTGTGCATGGGCGACCAGACCTACCGCAACTACTATCTGGTGGGCGCCAAGGCCACACTCGACCAGCCCGGTGAGTGGTACTACGACAAGGACGCGAGCCGTCTCTATCTGGTCCCGCCCAAGGGCGGCATCACGGGCCACACCGTGACCGCGAAGCACGAGAGCTGGGGAGTGGACCTCTCGCACAGCTCGCATGTCACGGTGCGCGGCCTCGACCTGTGGGGCACCTCGCTGCGCACCGGTACCGACAGCACCGGTGTGCTGGCCGAGGGGTTGCGGGCGCGCTACATCTCGGAGTTCTCCACGCTCCCCATGCCGCGCGACGACGAGTTGGCCATCCCGCCCGGCGAAGGCCACATCGTGGCCTCGCGGGTGCTGAACTCCGGTATCCAGATCCTCGGCAACGGCAACACCCTGCGCGACAGCGACATCGGCTACTCCGCCGGCACGGGGGTGCTGCTGCGCGGCAGCGGCAACACCGTCACCGGCAACTACATCCACGACGTGGGCTGGATGGGCAGCTACACCCCCGGTATCGAGATCAACGGCAGCGGCCAGACCGTCACCCACAACACCATCCGCCGCACCGGCCGCGCGAGCATCGACACCGCCTGGCAGCTGAACGGGGTGCCCTTCCACGACAACCGGATCGCCTACAACGACCTCTCCGAGGCGATGCGCACCTCACGTGACGGCAGCCCGTTCTATGTGTGCTGCAACCTGGACGCCAAGGGCACCAGCGTCGACCACAACACCGTCCATGACGCGGACGGCCAGGTCGGCTACTACATCGACAACTCCTCCGGCCAGTTCCTGCTGCACCACAACGTGGCGTACAACACCGGGGCCCGTGGCACCTTCTACAACGGCCACAGCGGGGTCAGCCTCGGCAACCGCGACCACCACTCCTCCTACGGGCTCGGGGTGACCACCGCCGTACGGCTGAGCGGGGCGACCGACGCCACGGGCACCTATGTGAGCAATGACGTGGCGCTCGGGCCGATGGAGATCTCCGGCCCCGGCGATCCGGCCCCGGTGGTACGGAACAACCTGCTGCCGCCCACGGATCCGCGCTACACCGACGCGCGCAACGGCGAGCTGTGGCCGCGCGCGGGCTCTCCCGCCATCGACGCGGGTGAGACCGTGGACGGGGTGACCGGTGAGGTCCGGGGCGACGGGCCGGACCAGGGCGCGTATGAATACGGGGCGCCCATCTGGTCGTCCGGCTGCCGGCTGGCGGGCTGCGAGACCCGGGTCCGCAACGACGGCTGGAAGGCGACCGCCTCGGGTGGCGGCGATGCCTCGGCCGCCGTCGACGGGGTCCAGACCACCCAGTGGAAGGGAAGCGCTCCCCAGTCCCCCGGTCAGTCGCTCACCGTCGATCTGGGCACCGCGAAGACCTTCGGCCGGATGGCGATCGACGCGGGGATGGACGCCACCGGGCACCCCTATGGCTTTACCGTCTCGGTCAGCCGCGACGGTGACCACTGGGGCGGGCCGGTGGCCCGGGTCAGTGGCCGCTCCTTCACCCAGGACGCGGTCTTCCCGCAGCACACCGCCCGCTATCTGCGGATCGAGCTGACGGCGCCGGGCGAGAACCCCTGGGCGGTGAACGAGATCCGGCTCTACGCCGACGGCCCCGACGCGGCCGCCACCTTGCAGGCGGAGCGCGCCGAGGTGGTCCGCGGCGCGGAGCGCGGCGAGGCGGCCACCTCGGTCCTCGGGCAGGGGGACGCGATCGGCTTCCGGGGGGTGCGGTTCGGTGCTGGCGCGGACACGCTGACGGTGCGGCTGGCGTCCGGCGGCTGCGGGGACTGCGCCCTGCGGCTGCGCCTGGACTCCCCGGACGGACCGGTGGCGGCCACGCTTCCGGTGCGCGGGACCGGCGGCATGGACACCTGGCGGGAGCTTTCGGTACGCCTTCCCCGTGCGGTGACCGGCTCCCATGACGTCTATCTCGTCGCCACGGGCGGCCACCGGGTGGCCGCCGTCGACTGGCTGACGCTACGTCAGGCGAGCTAGACGCGCCAGTCGTATCAGAGGGGACGAGGTGGGGGCGCGGCCGCTCCCTGGCGCACCGCGCGCCCCACCTCCGTCCGCAGCGTGATGAACTCCGGCAGCCCCCGGGTGGCGATCTGGTCGCGGTCGGCGGGCAGCGCCACCCGCAGATCCGCCCGCACCCGGCCCGGCCCGGAAGCCAGCACCACCACCCGGTCCGCCACATAGACACTTTCGTCGATGTCATGGGTGACCAGCACAGTCGTCATCCCCTGGGCCCGGTGCAGCCGCAGCAGCAGATCCTCCAGATCCTCCCGGGTCCGGGCGTCCAGCGCACCGAACGGCTCGTCCATCAGCAGCAGCGCGGGCCGGGCGGCCAGGGCGCGGGCGAGGGCGACGCGCTGTTGCATTCCGCCCGAAAGCTGCCAGGGGTGGCGGCGGGCGGCGTCGGCCAGGCCCACCTGTTCCAGCATGGCCACCGCCGCCGCATGGCGCCGCGCGCGGGACAGTCCGCGCCGCCGCAGCGGAAGGGCCACGTTCTCCCGTACCGAGAGCCAGGGGAAGAGGGAGCGGCTGTAGTCCTGGAAGACGACACCGAGCCGGTCCGGGACGCCGTCCACCACCTCCCCGTCCAGGGTGATCCGCCCGGCGGAGGGGCGGACGAGGCCCGCGACACAGCGCAGCAGGGTGGACTTGCCGCAGCCGGAGGGGCCGACGAGGGTGAGCAACTGCCCGTCGGGGACGGTGAGTTCGATGTCCTGGAGCACAACGGGGCCGTCGCCGTAGCGGTGGCTGAGGTGGTCGATCCGCAGCATGTCCGCCTCACCGGGCCCAGGGCTCGTACGCCGGGGAGTCGTCGGCGGGGACCCGGATCTGGAGCAGCACCGGGCCGTCGTCACGGCCGAGGGCGAGGGCCCGATCGAGGGCCTTGGGAAGGTCGTCGGGCCGCTCCACCCGGTCGGCCGGGCAGCCGAAGGACCCGGCGAGCGCGGCGAAGTCGATGCCGACGATCTCGGTGCCCGGCACCGGTGTGATGCCGATGCGGCGGCCCAGCGCCTTGACCGCGCCGTAGCCGCCGTTGTCGAGCAGGAGGTAGGTCACCGGAGCACGGTGCCGGGCCGCGGTCCACAGGGCCTGCACCGAGTAGAGCGCCGAGCCGTCGCCGACCACGCACACCACCCGTTCGCCGTACGCGAGGGCGCGTCCGACCGCGAGCGGCAGCCCCCAGCCCAGCGCGCCGCTGCCGGTGGTGAGGAAGCGGCCCGCGCCGCTGATGGGGAGGCGGGCGTGGAGAGCGTCGCGGTGGCTGGGGGTCTCCTCCACCAGCACGGTGTCCCGGGGCAGCCGCTCGCGGAGCAGGTCCATCACCAGCTCGGCGGAGATCTCCCCGGCCGAGGCGGGCAGTGGCTCGGGGGCGGGCCGCATCTCCGGCGCGGGCCGATCGGAGGGCTGGACGAGATCGATGAGGGTGCCCAGGGCGGGGCGGAGCGTGGTGACGATGCTGGTGCCGACGGGGAGCCACGCGGCCTGCGCGGGGTCGCAGTCGAGGTGGTAGAGCTCGGTGCCGTCGGCGAGCGGCGGGCTTTCGGTGTGCACGTGGTAGGTGAACAGCGGGGCGCCGAGCGCGACCACCACATCGTAAGGGGCCAGCCGCTGCGCCAGCTGGTCGGCGACGGGCGGCAGAAAGCCCTGGAAGAGCGGGTGGCGTTCGTCGAAGCCGGAGCGTCCGGAGAGCGGGCTGATCCATACGGCGGCCCGCAGTCGTTCGGCCAGTTCGGCCACTTCGCGTACGGCGTGCTCGTCGTCCACGCCCGGCCCGGCGACCAGCGCGGGGCGGGCCGCCGCGTCGAGCGCGCGGGCGAGCCCGGCCAGCGCGCCGGGGTCGGCGGTGTAGCCGCCGTGGACGGTGCGCGGGGCGACCGGCTCGGCGGGGCGGTCCCAGTCGTCCTCCGGTACGGAGAGGAAGACCGGGCCCCGGGGGTGGCTCATGGCGATCCGGTGGGCCTCGGCGAGCGCGGCGGGCACATCGGCCGCCCGCTCCGGCTGCCTGCTGAACTTCACGTACGGGCGCGGGAACCGGGCCGGTTCGTCGGCGCCGAGGAAGGGCCGCAGCGGGAGCAGCGCACGGGACTGCTGGCCCGCGATGATCACCACCGGCACCCGGTCCCGGTAGGCGTTGAACACCGCGCCCAGGGAGTGGCCGACACCCCCGGCGGAGTGCAGGCTGACCAGCGCCGCCCGCCCGGTGCCCAGGGCGTGGCCCGCGGCCATGGCGACGGCGGTCGACTCCTGCAGTCCGAGCACATAGCGGAAGTCCTCGGGCCAGTCGCGGAACATCCGCAGTTCGGTGGAGCCGGGGTTGCCGAAGACGGTCGTCATGCCGGTGGCGCGGCACAGTGCCAGCACCGCGTCGCGGACCGTGGTGGTCGGGGGGTGGGCGGGGGGCGCGGCCATGGGGCCACCTCCTCGGCTGGGTGCGGGGACGGGTCCTGCGTACGGGTCGTCAGGAGCGATGCGCGGCACGGTGTCTGCCGAGAGCCATGCGTTCGACGGTGAGCAGCACGCTGTTGAGCAGATGGCCGAGCGCGCCGAGCAGCACCATCACCGCCCACACCGTCAGCAGATCGGAGCGGGTCTGGGCGTCGGTGAGCTGGAAACCTATGCCGTCGGCGGTGCCGGGCAGCAGCTCCGAGAACACCATCAGGATCAGCGCGAGCGACAGGCTCAGCCGCAGCCCCGCGAAGATGCGCGGAAGCGCGGCGGGCAGATACAGCAGGACGATCCGCTCGGCGGGCCGCATCCGTACGGTGGCGGCGACGTCCAGCCGCAGCGGGTCGATGCCGCGGACCCCCTCGGCCGTATTGATCAGTACGGGCCAGATGGCGCCGAAGACGATCGAGGCGAGCTGCATCGGCGTGCCGAGGTCGAAGACGACGACGAAGACGGGCACCAGCGCGGGCGGGGGCACGGCGCGGGCGAACTGCAGCACCGGGTCGCACAGCGCGTACACGGTGCGCGAGCGGCCCAGAGCGAGCCCCAGCACGATGCCACCGGCCGCGGCGAGGGCGAATCCGGCGAGCACCCGGCCGAGGCTGGGCAGCAGATCGCGGACCGCCGCGTCGGTGAGGAACGCCCGTCCGGCGGGGCCGGAGAACCACAGGTGATGGCCGTGCTCGACGATCCGGGCGGGGGTCGGGTAGAACACACTGCCGTGGGCCCGCGCGGCGAGCTGCCACAGCACCACCGCCACCACCGGCACGCCGAGGCGCAGCGCCAGCGTCCGGGGCAGCCGCCGGACGGTGCGGAGCCGAGTGGCCTGCGCGGTCATACGCGGCTCCCGCGGTGCTCGGGCGCCCAGGGGAACAACCGCCGTTCGACCGCGGTGAGCGCGAGATTGACGACGAGGCCGAGCGCTCCCGCCCACACCACACCGGCCAGCACATCGCGGGTGCCGTCGGTGGCCATGCCGGCCTGGGCGATGAAGGTGCCAAGACCCTCGCCGAACCCGGCGAGGATCTCGCCGGCCACGGCGAGGATCAGGGCGGTGGCCGCCGCGATGCGCACCCCGGCGGCGATGAACGGGGCGGCCGAGGGCAGACCGGCCCTCAGCAGGACGGCGAGCCGCCCGAAGCCGAAGGCGCGCAGCGTGTCCTTGGCCAGCGGATCGGTCTCGCCGAGCCCGTAGACGGTGTTGAACAGCACAGGCCAGACACAGGCGTAGGTGACCAGGGCGATCGTCGTCTCGCTGCCGGCGCCGAGCAGCAGTGACACCAGCGGGATCAGGGCCACCGACGGCACCGGGCGTAGGAATTCGATCAGCACCCGCGCGGCCTGCCCGGCCGCCGGCACACTGCCCAGCAGCAGCCCGAGGGGGATCGCGAGGGCGCAGGCCAGGGCGAGCCCGGTGGCCCATGCCTCGAGGGTGGCGCCGACGCCGTTCAGGAAGGCGGTGTCGCCGCCGAGTTCGACGGCCCGTACCAGCACCTCGGAGGCGGGTGGCAGGAACGCGCGCCGCACCATTCCGGAACGGCTGAGGGCCTCGCAGGCGGCGAAGGCCAGGAGCACGCCGACGGCGCCGAGCAGCGCGTCCCTGGCCCGCCCGGTGCGCTTCCGCCTGGCCGTCGCGGGTCTCACCTGGCGGGCTGGTAGAGGACGGCGGCGGGGTCCAGGTCCTTGGTGAGCAGCTTCTGCGTCCGCATCAGGGCGATGAGCCGCTTGAGCTGGGTGGCGCTGGAGGTGGCCGGGTAGTCGGGCAGGCCGATGGTGGCCGCTTCCGACGCCTTGATCTTCGTATAGCCGGGCAGCGCCTTCTCCACGGCGCCACGGTCCTTGGCGGCGACGGCCTGGGCGGCGGTGATGGCGCGCTGGAACGCGGCGGCGGACTTCGGGTACTTGTCGATGAACGTGTCGGTGGTGACATAGCCGCTGAGCGGCAGTCCGGCGGTGGGCGTCGCATTGCCGTCGATCACGGTACGCGCCTTCAGCTCGCGTTTGAGCGCGGTGAGGAACGGCTCGGCGGCGTGCACCGCGTCCACCTGGCCCCGCTCCAGCACCGAGCCCATCTGCGGGAACGGGACCTGCCGGTACTCGGGCAGCCCGGCCCCGGCCTTGCCGAGGACGGCGTTGAGGGTGAGCGACTGGATGTTGTTGAGGATGTTGACCGCGATCTTCTTGCCCTTGAGGTCCCGCGGCCCCTTGATCTTGGAGTCGGCGGGCACCAGCACCTCCATCATGTGCGGGGCATTGCGCGCGCCCTCGGCCAGCACCCGAGTGGCCAGGGTGCCCTTCTCGCGGGCCTGGAGGAACGTCACGAAGTTGGCGCCGCCGATGACGTCCACCTGGCCGTGGGCGAGTGCGGGCAGCGCCTGGACGCTCTGCTGGACCGGCTGGACGCGGACGTTCAGCCCCTCCTTCTCGAAGAGCCCCCGATCGATGGCGATGTGCAGCGCGGCCACATCGGCGAGCGGCAGTCCGGCGACCGTGATCGTCTTCTTCTCCGGCCCGCCCCGGGCCCCGGACTCCTCATCGGAGCCGCCGCATCCGGCGAGAAGCACGGCGGTGACCGTGGCGGTCGCGGCCAACTTTGCTGAGCGAAAGCGCAGTTGGACTCTCATGGCATTTCACGATAGGGGTCGTCAGCTGTTCACACCATGGCCGGGAACACCTCGTCGAACAGGTCGAGCATGGCCCGCCAGGCCCGTTCGGCGGAGGCCCGGTGGTAGCCGATGCCCGGGCGGGTCGTGGGATCGGGGTCGAGGTCCGGGTGGGTGAAGCTGTGCAGGGCGCCGCCGTGGATGGTCATGCGCCAGTCCACTCCGGCGGCCCGCATCTCCTCCTCGAAGGCCAGCCGCTGCTCGACCGGGATGATCGGATCCTCCGACCCCACGCAGACCAGGACCTTGCCGGTGATGTCGGCGGCGTCCTCGGGGCGGGTGGCCGTCAGACTGGGGTGGAAGCCGACCACGGCCTTGAGGTCCGCGCCCCCGCGGGCGAGTTCGAGGGCCATGGTGCCGCCCAGGCAGTAGCCGATGGCCGCGAGCCGCGAGGAGTCGACCCTGGGCTCGGCGGTCAGCACGGCGAGCCCGGCTCCGGCGAGGGCGCGCATGCGGTCGGGGTCGGCGAGCAGCTCGTCGACCCGGGCGAACATCTCCTCGCGATCCTCGATGAACCGTCCACCCCCGTGGTAGTCGAGGGCGAAGGCGACATAGCCGAGCTCGGCAAGCCGGTCGGCGCGCTCGCGCTGGTGATCGGTGAGGCCGGGGCCCTCATGCGCGATCAGCACGGCGGGGCGCCGGTCCGTTCCCCCGGGCAGCGCCAGATGGCCCACCATGGTCGTGCCGTCCACGGGGTATTCGATTCGCCTGGTCGTCACCATCGCCGCGCTCCCTTGTCCTCGACCGTGTTCTTGGGGGTTCCCGGACTCTTGGGGGTCCCTGGGCTCTTGGGCCTTCTTGGGCGCCGAGCCGGATAGGGGGAAGCTAACAGCGGCGGCGCGCCGGGCCCGTGCTTCTTCGCCCGTGGCCGATTCGGTCTGCCGACAGCGAAGGCGAACGCGGCGACCAGACGGTGCTCGACCGCTACTTCACCCTCGTCCCGCCCGTGTGCATCGCATCCCGGCGAGTCGGCACCCCACGGCCCGCGCCGCGGGGTGAAACCATGGCCGGAAGGTAACCACGAGCGAGGGAGCCGTGAATGAACAGCGCCGATCTGCTGGCCGACGCCTTTGAGCGGGTGCGCGAGGAGGTGCAGGCGGCCGTGGACGGGCTTTCCGAGGACGAGCTGGCCGTACGGCTCGACAGCGGGGCCAATTCGATCGCCTGGCTGGTGTGGCATCTGACCCGGGTCCAGGACGACCACATCGCCGACGCGGCGGGCACCGAGCAGCTGTGGACGTCCGAGGGCTGGGCCGAGCGGTTCGGTCTGCCGTTCCCGCCGGACGCCACCGGCTACGGCCACCGGAGCAAGGACGTGGCGGCGGTGCGGGCGGACGCCGAACTGCTCGCCGGGTACTACGACGCCGTCCACGAGAACACGCTGGCCTTCGTGCGCGGCCTCCGCGACTCCGATCTCGACCGGATCGTGGACGAGCGGTGGACCCCGGCGGTGACCCTCGGCGTCCGGCTGGTCAGCGTGATCGGGGACGATCTGGAGCACGCCGGGCAGGCGGCGTTCATCCGCGGCGCGATCCGCAGGCGCTAGCGCGGAATCACGGAAGACGGGGGCCGTCACACCGCTCGCATTGACATGCAGGCAATCGCCTGCATAACGTGCGGTGTGAGCTCAGAGATGGACAAGGTCTTCAAGGCGCTGGCCGACCGGACCCGGCGGTATCTGCTGGACATGCTGCATGAGCACAACGGCCAGACGCTGGGCGAGCTGTGCCGGCGGCTGGAGATGACCCGCCAGTCCGCGACCCAGCATCTGGCCGTCCTGGAGGCCGCCAATCTGGTCAGCACGGTGCGGCGGGGCCGCGAAAAGCTCCATTACCTCAACCCCGTCCCCCTCAATGAGATCCAGGAGCGCTGGATCGACAAGTTCGAGCGCCCGCGGCTGCGCGCGCTGAGCCGGGTGAGACGACAAGCCGAGAAAGCCGAGAAAGCCGAGGAAGCGATGGCCGACAAGCCGGCGTTCGTGTACGTCATCTATATCGAGAGCACACCGGAGAAGGTCTGGCACGCGCTGACCGACGCCGACCTCACGGCCGCGTACTGGGGCCACAGCAATGTGTCCGACTGGCAGGTCGGCTCCCCGTGGGAGCATCGGCGGACGGACGGCTCCGGCACCGCCGATGTCGTCGGCACGGTCGTGGAGAGCTCACCGCCCACCCGGCTGGTGACCACCTGGGCCGCGCCCGACGCGGATGCCGCCGCCGAGCCCTCCCGGGTCACCTTCGACATCCAGCCGCACGGCGACATCGTCCGGCTCACCGTGACCCATGAGAACCTGGCCGACGAGGCCGAGCGGACCGCGGCGGCCGGTGGCTGGGCCGCGGTGCTGTCCAACCTGAAGTCGCTGATCGAGACGGGGAGTCCGCTGCCGCAGCAGCCCTGGCTGATCCCTCAGTAGACCCCGGCCACCATGGGACGTGGGGGTTCACCGTGCGGCCCCACCGTCCCGGACCGCGATCCCCAGGGCGTCGGCGAGCATCGGCGCCAGCTCCATCAGCTGCCCGCCGCCGATGGTGGCGCCACCCAGCGCGTCATAGCCATCGGCGATCTCCAGCCGGGTGGCGCCCCGCAGATCGACCTTCGCCATCCGCGCCTTGCCGAACCGCACACCCTCCAGCGCCGACCCGGGAAACGCCACCTCGGTCAGCTCCGCGCCGCCGAGGTCGACATCGCGCAGCAGACAGTCCACGAAGGTGACGCCGCGCAGCGTGGCGGTGCGCAGATTCACCGACTCCAGCTTGCACCGGTGGAAGACCACCCGGTGCAGCCGCGCGGAGAACATCTCCAGGCCGGCCAGCACACAGCCGCCCAGCTCGCCGTCCAGCCAGTCGGTGTCCGCCAGATCGGTGCCGACCCAGCGCACCCCGTCCAGCCACACCTCATTGAACCGGGCCCCGCGACCACGGCCCCCGGTGAAGGTCACCGAGGAGAACGCGGATTCGAGGAACCGGGCGTTGTCGCAATTGGCCCCGTCGAACGCGTCGCCGTCCAGATGAACGGTGTCGTAGTCGCCGCCCTCCGCCAAGTCCCCGTCGAACGGCCGCAGATGGTCGGCGAAGGGCAGATCGGCGAGTTCGCGGGGGGACGGCGCCATGCGGGGCTCACTTTCCTGGGGTGCGGACGGCGTGCGGGGGCGATCCTGCCATCCGGGTCGGACATCCCCGCGGGGACCGGCTGACACCGGAGGGGATGGCGTACGCCGTGCGGGTCACTCCACGGTGCGCTTACCCGACTTTCCCCCTCATTTCTCCGTTAAATCTGATCGTCAGATATCTCGCTCTGCGACCCAACACGGAGGAATCCATGCAGATCGCGAAGAAGGCCGCCCTGCTTGCCGCGACCGCCAGCACCCTCGTTCTCCTCGGCACCGGCACCGCCACCGCCTACGGCAACGGCGGCGGCTCCGACAGAGGCGCCGACGTTCCCACCAGCGTCAATCTGTCCAGCTTCATCTTCCAGACCAACGACTGCGACACCTCCACCGGCACCACCCTCTCCACCGCCGGCGCCGCTCCGAGTGGCGAGATCGGGATCGGCAGCACCTGCATCAACTCCATTGGCGGGTGACCTCCGGCGACACCTCGGCGGCCACGGTCGCCGAACCAGGGGGCTCCCCTCATCGCTCCGGCGATGAGGGGAGCTTTCTTTTCGGATCGGATGGTGCGCCGAACGGGTCACTCTTCGGTGCGCTTACCCGGCTTTCCCCGCACCTTCTCCGTTAAATCTGATCGTCAGATATCTCGCTCTGCGACCCCACACGGAGGAATCCATGCAGATCGCAAAGAAGGCCGCCCTGCTGGCCGCCACCGCCGGCACCCTCGTGCTCCTCGGCACCGGCACCGCCACCGCCCAGGGCTACGGCAGCAGCGCCGACGTTCCCACCACCTTCAACCTGTCCAGCTTCATCTTCCAGAGCAACGACTGTGACACCAGCACCGGCACCACCACCTCCACCGGCGCCGCCGCCCCGAGCGGTGACCTGAAGATCGGCAGCACCTGCGCCAACCTGATCGGCGGGTAACGTCGGAACATCACGGCGGCCACGGTCGCCGGCCCTTGCGCTCCCCTCCGCCCTCCGGGGCGAGGGGAGCGCGCCCTCACCGCCGCACCTGGATCAGCGCATGGGCGCCGCTGGTGCGCCAGTGGTCCTCGTGCGCGTCCAGCGCGGCCACGGTCCGCTCGTCGAGGCCGACGATGACATCCGACTTAAGGGTGCGCAGCGCCGCCACCGGGCCGGGGAAGTAGGCGGTGCGGTCGGCGAAGGAGGTGGTCGGGGGCCACAGCCGGTCGCCGACGAGGCGGCGGTAGTTCAGATCGCCCTTGAAGACGGTGAGCGTGGCCGCGGCGAACTCGCTCCGCAGATCGGCGGGCATCTCCTGGTACGGCAGCGGGGCCCGGAAGAAGTCATGCGCCCGCACCCTGAGCCGCCCGTCGCCCATGGCGGCCCAGAGCCGTCTGCCGGTTCCGGCCGCGGCGCCCTCCGCCCGCACCAGACGGCGCAGACAGTCGACGACATCCTCGGTGGTGGCGTCGGAGACGTAGTACGGATACGGCTTCACCTGCAGCACCACCCGCTCGGCGCGCCCGTGGTGGAGCACATGGTCGATGAGGACGAGGTCGGGGAGCAGTTCCCGCCCCGCGTTGTCCGCCACCACGCACAGCGTGGCCGGGGAACCGGCGGGCAGCAGGGACCACAGCGCCTCGGAGTCGTCCGCGACCAGCGGCGGGGTGTCGGCGCCGCTCGCGTCCGCGGCCGATGAGGAGATACGGAAGCCCAGGTCCGCGCGGTTGCCCCACAGTGAGCCGTGCACCAGCGCGTCGGCCTGTTCCCCGGCGGGTTTGCGCAGGATGTCGTCGAGGGTGGCCAGTTCGGACTCGGCCTCAGGGGTGTGCAGCTCGGCCTGTTTGAAGGGGCGGAACGGGTCGACGCCCCGCCAGGGGCCGTCGGCGAAAAAGCCCACGGCCTCCAGGAGCCGGCGGTAGAAGTAGCTCTCCGCCCACAGGAACGGCACATCGAACCAGGACCGGCCGAAGTGCTCCCGGCCCCACTCCGCCCAGCGGTCGTGGTCGTACGCGGTGGGCGGGAGCGGGGTGATGGTGCCCTCGGCGGCGTTGTCGCGCAGCGCGTCGAGGGCGCGGTGCTGCTCGGGACCGTACGGGAAGGCGTCGCGCACCTTCTCGATCAGTGCGGGATGGCGCTCGGCCAGCACACTCCGGGCGAACGATCCGGGTTCATCGCTACGGATCACGGGCGCGTCGACGGTGTCGGACATGGCAGTCAGGGTCGCACACCGCACCGTGGCGAGGAGGGGATCACCAGTGCGCGGGGCGGGTGAGGGACGGGGGCAGCCGGGTGGCGGCGTCGCCCTTGGCCGCGGCCAACTGGGACTGGGTGAGGAAGATCGCGCCCCGGAGGTCGGCCGCGCTCAGGTCGGCGTCCCGGAAGTCGGCCCCGATCAGATCGGCCGCCGTCAGATCGGCGCGGGTGAGGTCCGCCGCGATGAGGCAGGCCCCGCGGAGGTTGGCGCCCCGCAGATCGGCTCCCCTGAGGTCGGCGCCGATGAGATCGGCTCCCCGGCGGTTCTTCTTCTTGCCCGGGATCCGGGCCCGTATCAGCTCGCTCGTCCGCAGCAGCAGCTGATTGACGCTGTCGCGGTGGGCCGCCACATCGAGCTCCATCAGCTCGGGGGCGCTCCCGTGGGTGAGGCGCTCCGTCTCCCGCAGCGCCCGGCGCACCGCGCCGTGGACGGGCCGGGCGGCCGGCAGGGTCAGGGCCTCGGTGAGATACCAGAGCAGCTCATGGAGGTGGCGCATGGTGGGGAGGACGGCGAACATCTCGGAGGCCGTCCCGGGGTGCCGCCGCCAGTCGCGGCCCTCGAAGGTGAGCTGGGAGACCTTCTGCCCGGCGCCGAAGCAGTCGTAGACCGCGCAGCCCTTGAAGCCCTCTTCGCGCAGCCGGGTGTGGATACCGCAGCGGAAGTCGGACCGGAGGTTACGGCAGGGCTCCCCCGCGCCCTTGCCGATGGCGAAGTCCGCGGAGGCGGCGAAGGGCAGGGCGACACAGCACAGCCCGAAGCAGCTGCCGCAGTCGGCCCGCAGGGCGGTGCGGTCCGCGGCGGCCGGGCCGGAGGAGGGGGTTTCGGTCGGATGTGACACCGTGCGTGGTCTCCCGCGTGGACAAGAGCACCGCGATGCGGGCGGTGCTCGGTTGCGTTCCATTGTCGCAAGCGGGCTCAGCCGGGAATGATCAGGTCGATCCCATAGGCGGCGATCGCCAGGCAGGCGGCGAAACACACCACCGCCGCGGCCACCGCCACCGTGTCCGAACGGCCGCGGCGCGCCCCGTGGCGCGGTACGCCGCCACCGGCGCGGGCCCAGGCGGCGACGCCGAGGGAGAACATCACGACCACCAGGACGGTGACCCCGAGGCTGACCCCGAAGACCCCACCGATCGTGCCCCAGGTGGTGCCCATACGGATCAGCTCCTCAATTGAGGGTCGTATCCGGGTCAGACGGTCCGGTCCAGGCTGCGCTCGGCGGGCTCGGAGACGCCCGACTCGTTCACGTTGTCCGGGTTCACCGGGCGACGGCGCGAGAGGGCGTAGAAGCCCACCGCCGCGGCCACGGCGATGCCCGCCACCAGGGTCACCCCCGCGTTGCCCCGGTCCGCCACCCAGGCCGCGACACCTCCCACGGCCGCCGCCGCGGGCAGGGTCAGCAGCCAGGACACGGCGATCCGCCCCGCGATCCCCCAGCGCACATGGGCCAGCCTGCGGCCGAGCCCGGCCCCCAGGATGCTGCCAGTGCACACCTGGGTGGTGGACAGGGGGAAGCCCAGATGTGAGGAGGCCAGGATCACCGCGGTGGCACTGGTCTCGGCGGCGAACCCCTGGGGTGGCTGGATGTCGGTCAGCCCCTTCCCCATGGTCCGGATGATCCGCCAGCCGCCGGCATAGGTGCCGAGCGAGATCGCCAGCCCCGCGGCGAGCACCACCCACCACGGGGGCCCGGAGCCGTGGCCGAGCACACCGCCGGCGATGAGGGTGAGCGTGATGACCCCCATCGTCTTCTGCGCGTCATTGGTGCCGTGGGCGAGGGCCACCAGGGACGCGGATCCCACCTGGCCCGCGCGGAACCCCTTCCGTGTCGCGGGGGCGGCCGCCCGGTGGGTGATCACATAGGCGAGATAGGTCGCCAGCATGGCCACCGCACAGGCCACCATCGGTGAGGCGACCGCCGGAACCAGGATCTTCTTCACGATCGCGGCGAAGCGCACCGCGGATTCCCCGGCGCCCACCCACACCGCGCCGATCAGCCCGCCGAACAGGGCGTGCGAGGAACTCGACGGCAGCCCGGCGAGCCAGGTGATCAGATTCCACAGGATCGCCCCTATCAGCCCCGCGAAAATCATGACCGGGGAGACCTTGGCGTCGTCGACGATGCCATTGGAGATCGTCTTGGCCACTTCCGTGGAGAGAAACGCCCCGGCCAGATTGAGCACCGCGGCGACGACGACGGCGATCCGGGGCGACAGCGCCCCCGTGGCGATGGACGTGGCCATCGAATTGGCGGTGTCGTGGAAGCCGTTGGTGAAGTCGAAGGCCAGTGCGGTGAGGATGACGGCCACCAGAAGGAAGGAGACGGAGTCCATTCCCGACCTCCCGCACCAGGAGTGGTCCGGCTCGTCGCCGCGTCGGACCGTCTCGTGAAGACCGCTGTCTGTTGTCCACGCTAAGCGCGGCATCAGGAGGGCGCCAACGCTGGCTCCGGCCCAACGACCGGACCGGGTCGGCGCCATGGACACCTCGTCACCCGGCCGCGGTGCGGCAGCGGCCGGCGCGGTGCGCCCCGCCCCCTCCGTCCCGCCGACCGGACGGCTCACCGGCAGCTCAGGGAGGCGCGGGCGTTGAGCGTGCGGACATCGCCTCCCGTGTTGTCGCGGTAGGTGTCGGTGACGCGGGCGAGCTCCTCGGGGGTCCGCGCACCGGCCCGGTTCATGGCCCGGTTCGCCCGGACGACGGCCGCCGTCGCCTCGCGGCGCTCGGTCTCGTAGCGGGCCAGCGCGGTCGGCACATCGTCCGCTCGCGCGAGTTCGCGGGCCAGGACGCGGGCGTCCACGACGGCCTGGGACGCGCCGTTGGCCCCCACCGGATACATCGGATGCGCGGCGTCGCCGAGCAGGGTCACCCGGCCGCTCCCCCAGCACGGCAGTGGCTCGCGGTCGACCATCGGGTATTCGAGGATCTCGCCGCTGTTCACCAGCAGACCGGGCACATCGAGCCAGCCGAGCCGCCAGTGGTCGAAGTACGGCAGCACATCGGCGAGCCGGCCGGCCCGGTTCCAGGCCGCGTCCCCGGTGAGCGGTCCGGGCTCGGACACCCGCACCTGGCAGACCCAATTCACCCGGCCGCCGCCGATCGGATACGCGACCAGCTCGGCGTCCCCGTCGCGCACGATCACCATCGAGCGTCCGGTGAGAAACGGCTCGGCTCGCGTCGTGCCCCGCCACATCCGGATGCCCGACCACAGCAGCGGACCGTCCTGCGGGTGGAGCGCGGCGCGGACCGCGGAGTGCAGCCCGTCGGCGCCGATCAGTGCCCGCGTCGCGCTCTCCTCGACCGTCCCCGTCGCCCGGTCGAGGATGCGTACGCGCACGTTTCCCCGCTCCCTGGGCCCCGCCCCTTCCGCGGAGTCGTCGAATCCCACGACCCGCGCCCCGGTGCGGACCGCGTCCGCGCCCAGGCGCTCGTGGACCGCCGCGAGGAGCAGCCGCTGCAGCTCCCCGCGGTGGACCGAGTACTGCGGCCAGCGGTAGCCCTGGGCCATGCCCCGCGGTTCGGTGAAGACCCGGCGGCCGAACCGGTCGGCGTACACGTTCTCGGCGGTGGCCACGCCGGTGGCGGCGAGTTCGTCGCCGAGGCCGAGTTCGATGAGCTCGCGCACCGCGTGCGGGAGCAGGTTGATCCCGACGCCGAGTGGCCGGATCTCCCGGGCGCTCTCGACGACCGCCGTCCCGACACCGGCCGCGTGGAGGCTCAGGGCGGCGGTCAGCCCGCCGATCCCGGCCCCGGCGATGAGCACACTCATCACTCGGCTCCGGCCCCGGGGCGGATCTCGGGGCGGTCCATGATGCGCAGCCAGGTGCCGTCCGGCTGACGGCGGGCCACCTGCACCCGGCCGCCGGTGTGGTCGGCGGGGCGGGTCGAGGTGAGGGCCAGATCGCCGTAGCGGACGGTCGGCAGCGCCTCCTCCGCCTGGAAGGGGCGCGGGGCGTGCGCCAGCATCCGCTCGCAGACGGCGCGGATCGCCTCCCGCCCGACGGTCGTGGCGCCCGGCGGGTAGGCGAGCACCGCGTCGGGCTCGTAGAGCTCGGCCAGCCCCTCGGCGTCACCGGCGTTGGCGCGCTCCACGAACAACCGGGCCAGATCCTCGGGGGTGGTGGCGCGGGCACGGGTCTCGGTCATGGTCGACTCCCTTCGACTGCCTTGCGACCGCCTTGTGGCTGTCTTTCGGCTGTCTCCAGCCTCCGGCGGGCGCGATCAGAAGTCCAAGAGATGGTAAGTCTGATTGCTAGAATCATTGGTTATGGAGCTACGGCAACTTGAATACTTCGTGGCGGTGGCCGAGGAGCGGAACTTCACCCGGGCCGCGGAGAAGGTGCATGTGGCCCAGCCCGGGGTCAGCGCACAGATCCGCCGGCTGGAGCGCGAGCTGGGCGAGCAGCTGCTGGACCGCTCGGGCCGCTCGGTGCGGCTGACCGAGGCGGGCGCGGCGGTGCTCCCCTACGCACGGGCCGCGCTGGCGGCGGTGGAGGGCGCCCGGCTCGCGGTCGACGAGCTGACCGGACTGCTGCGCGGCCATGTGGCGGTCGGGACGGTCACCTCGCACAGCGTGGATCTGCCGGGGCTGCTGGCGGAGTTCCACGACGCCCACCCGGCGGTGGAGATCACCCTCACCGAGGCCACCTCGGACGAGCTGCTGGAGGGCCTGCGCACGGGACGGCTCGACGCGGCGATCGTCAGCGTGGGCGCCTCGACCCCGGCCGGTGTCGAGCTGGAGGTGATCACGGACCAGCCGATCGTGGCCGCGGTCAGCCCGGGCCATGAGCTCGCCGTGCACTCGGCCATCTCGCTGGACACCCTGCGGGGCCGTGCGCTGATCAGCCTGCCGCGCGGCACGGGGCTGCGCACCCGGATCGACGAGGCGTGCGCGGCCGCCGGTTTCACTCCGCATATCGCCTTCGAGGCCAGCGATCCGGAGGTGCTGGCGCAGCTCGCCGAGCGGGGGCTGGGCGCGGCGATCCTGCCCGGCGCGTTCGCCGAGGCGCGGTCGGACCGGCTGCGGTCGGTCCGCATCGAGCGGCCGGCCCTGCGCGGGCGGCTGGCCTTCGCCTGGCGGGCGGACGGTCCGAGCGGCCCGGCCGGCCGGGCCCTGGTCGAGCGCGCCCGCACCGCCCTGGCGGACCGTGCGTCCACCACGTCGGCCACCTCGGCCCCGTCCGCCGCCTCGGCCCCTGACCGCGCCGCCGGGTAAGGAGCCGTCTTCCCGCACCCGCGTGGCAGGCCCCATTGACAGCCCACCAGGGCAGATTCCAGAATTGCCGCATGATCAGGCACCGGTTCGACTCGACGGGACACCTTCGCGCCCCGGACCGGACCGGGTGTGAGCGCTCGGGCCTCTAATCGGGACTCTCCGCATCCCGCGGCCAACGCCCCCGCGCCCCCGAGGCCACGCCGGTCATTCCTCTGACGATCGCCGGTCATTTCCCTGCCGATCCGGACATCGTGACGACTGACGATCCGGACATCGCGACGATCCGGACGACGTTCCCGTGGTCCCCCTCGGCACGAGGGCATCTCCCCCCGCCTGCCCCTGCCCGTCGTCACGTATGAGGAGACGCCATGACCGTCGTCGACACCACACCAGCGACCCTGCGCGAGGCCCCCATCCCGCCGGACGGGATGTACGAGGGCCGGCGCATCCTGCGACGCGTGCCCGAGGAGTGGGAGGAGCGTCCGTACGAGCGGTTCGAGGTCGCGCCCCTCGGACGCGTCATCGGGGCCGAGATCCGGGGCTGGACCTGTCCCGGCCGCTGGAGTCCGCACTGCGCGAGGAGCTGAACCGGGCCCTGTTGGAGTGGAAGGTGCTCTTCTTCCGCGGCCAGCACCTCACTCCCGAGCGACAGCGCGGATTCGCCCGCCACTGGGGCGAGTTGGAGACCAATCCCCTGCTGGCCGCCGGTACCAGCGAGGATGTCGTCCGCTTCGACAAGGGTTCCGGCGCCACGCCGACCTTCGAGAACATCTGGCACACCGACGTCACCTTCCGCACCCGGCCCGCGCTCGGCGCCGTACTGCAGTTGCGCGAGGTGCCGCCGGTGGGCGGGGACACCCTGTGGGCGGACATGGCGGCGGCGTACGACAACCTCCCGCCGGAGGTGAAGGACCGCATCGACGGCGCCACCGCCGTCCACGACTTCATCCCCGGCTTCTCCCGCTTCTACGGGCCCGAGCGGCTGGCCCCGTTCCAGGAGGTGTTCCCGCCGGTGGAGCACCCGGTCGTGCGCACCCATCCCGAGACCGGCCGGCGGATGCTGTTCGTCAACACCTCCTTCACCACCCGGATCACCGGGATGGAGCGGGAGGAGAGCGACCGGCTGCTGAGCTTCCTGTGCCGGCAGGCCCATGTCCCGGAGTACCAGGTGCGATTCCACTGGCAGCCGGGCGACATCGCGTTCTGGGACAACCGCGCCACGCAGCACTACGCGGTCAACGACTACGCCCCGCATCGCAGGGTCGCCGAACGCGTCGCCATCGAGGGCGACCAACCGTTCTGACCCTGGCCGACGCGACCGGCCGTGCTGACCGCGGCCGCCCCGCGGTGGCCCCTGAGGCGACGATTTTCGGTCATCCGCGCAGCCCGTACCCGGCGCGGACTCGCTCCGGGCGGATGAAACGATGCCCGGCAGGGGCCACATCGGAGGTATAACCGTTGCGGAGTGGTCAGTTGGCGAGCCGAGGGAAGGCGACGGGTGCGATACCGGGTCCTGGGGGCGCTTGAGCTGCGCGACGGCGACGGGTGGACTTCCCTGGGGCCGGCCAAGTGGCGGACGCTGCTCGCGGTGCTGCTGTGCCACGCCAACCAGACCGTCTCCACCGAGCGGCTCCTGGACGAGCTCTGGGGCGAGGACCGGGCGCCCCAGAGCGCCACCAAGCTGCTGCAGACCTATGTCTCCCGGCTCCGCCAGACCCTGGGTGACGAGGCCGGGCAGACCCTGATCACCGAGAAGCAGGGCTACAGGGCGCAGGGCTACCGACTGACGGTGGAGGCCGCCGAGTTCGACGCCCACCGCTTCGAGCAGCTGGTCGAGGAGGGGCGGCGGAGCCTCGACCGGGAGGCGCCCGAGACCGCGGCGGAGCGGCTGCGCGAGGCGCTGGCGATGTGGCGCGGCGCCCCGTTCGCCGATGTGCCCCCGACCCCGGCGGTGGCGACGGAGGCCACCCGGCTCGAGGAGTGCCGGCTGCAGGCCGTGGACGCCCGGATCGACGCGGACCTGCGGTGCGGGCGGCATACGGCCGTCCTGGGCGAGCTGGAGGCGCTGACCGCCGAGCATCCGTTCCGTGAGGAGCTGCGCGGCCGGCTGATGCTGGCCCTGTACCGGTCCGGTCGGCAGGCCGACGCCCTGGCCGCCTACCGCGATCTGCACCGGCTGCTCAGCGAGGAGCTCGGGGTCGAGCCGACCCCTCCGCTGCGCGGCCTCCACGAGCGGATCCTCAACGCCGACGCCTCCCTGATGGCGCCGCCCGCCCCGGAGACGGACCGCCCCGCGCCCGCCGCTCCCCGCAAGGCCCCCGGGGCCCCCGCCAATTGCCGCCCGCCAGCCCCACGTTCACCGGCCGCCATGGCGAGGTCGCGGTGATCCAGGCGCTGATGGACGCGGCCGGGGACCCCGAGGCGGGCGAGAGCGGGCGGTCCGTGATGCTCGCGGCCATCGACGGCACCGGCGGGGTCGGCAAGTCGGCCCTGGCCATTCACGCCGCGCACCGGCTCGCCGACCGCTTCCCCGACGGCCAGCTCTATGTGGATCTGTACGGGGCGACCGCCGGGCAGTCGGCCCTGGATCCCGGCGAGGTGCTCGGCCGGTTCCTGCGCGCCCTCGGCGTGGACGGCTCGAGCGTGCCGGGCGACACCGACGAGGCGTCCGCGCAGTTCCGTTCGCTGGCGGCGGGCCGGCGGCTGCTGGTGATCCTCGACAACGCCGCGAGTGTGGACCAGGTGCGGCCGCTGATCCCCGCCGGGCCGGGCTGCGCCGCGCTGGTCACCAGCCGGGAGATGCTGACCACCCTGGAGGGCGCCACCCATCTGCATCTGGATGTGCTCCCCCAGGACCAGGCGGTGGCGCTGCTGGAGCGGGTCGTCGGCGCGGAGCGGGTGCGGGCCGAGCCCGCGGAAGCGGCGGAGATCACCCGGCTGTGCGGCGGACTGCCGCTGGCGCTGCGAATCGCCGGTGCCCGGCTGGCCGCCCGCCCCGCCTGGCCGCTGCACACCCTCGTGGCCAAGCTGACCGACGCCCGCGGCCGGCTGGACGAGCTGCGGTTCGGGGATCTGGCCGTCCGTATCAGCTTCCAGGTGAGCTACGAGGCGTTCCGGCTCGGCCGGCGCTCCGACGACCTGGACGCGGTCCGCGCCTTCCGGCTGCTCAGCGTGGTGCACGGGCACGATGTGAGCCTGCCGGTGGCCGCCGCGCTGCTGGACCTGCCCGCCGACCGCACCGAGAACGCGCTGGAGCGGCTGGTCGACGCCCAACTCCTGGAGAGCCGGGACTCCGTCCGCTACCACATGCACGATCTGCTGCGGCTGTTCGCGTCGGAGCAGGCGGAGCAGGAGGAGCCCGAGGCGGAGCGCTCGGCGGCGCTGGAGCGGGCGCTGTCCCGCTATGCGGCCACCGCCCAGCAGGCGGTCACCCTGCTCGACCCGCTCCGCCCCTGGCCCCGGCATCCCGGCGAGGGCCCGGCGGTCCCGCTGACCGGCCAGGACGAGGCCGAGAGCTGGCTGAAGACCGAGCTCCCCAATCTGCTGGCCGCCGTCGCCCACGCGGCCGAGCCCGCCCAGCCGGAGGCGATCGCCCGCCTCGGGCTGCGGCTGGCGCGGGCGCTCCAGTGGTTCCTCTTTCCCCGGGCCCACGCCCAGGATCTGCAGACGGTCAACGAGCTGGCCGTCGCGACCGCCCGCCGCCTGGGCGACCCGGAGAGCGAGGCATGGGCGCTGGACGGCCTCTCCGCCGCGTACTGGCTGCAGCACAGCTATGACGAGGTGCGGGTCGCGCTGGAGTCGGCGCTGGAGATCTGGCGCGAACTGGGTCACCGGGAGGGCGAGTTGCGCTCGGCCTGTAATCTCGCGGACGCGCTGTGCGAACTGGGCCTGTTCGAGGAGGCCATCACGGTGCAGGAGCGGCAGCTGGCCCTCGCCCGGGAGGCCGGGGATCTGCCGGCCGAGGTGATCGGCCTGGGCAACCTCGGCCGCGCCCACCGGGGCATGGGCCGTCCCGAGGACGCCCTGACCTGTTTCAAGGAGAGCCTGGAGTACGCCCGCCGCACGGGCAACATCCACCATGAGGGCTTCGCCCTCTACGAGATCGGGATCACCTATATGGAACAGGGCAGGTTCGTCGAGGGCCGGTCCCATATGGACCAGGCCCTGCCCGTGTGGCAGCGCCCCGGCACCTACGAGAGCTGGCGCGGGCACACCTGGAGCGGGCTCTTCCCCGCCTGTATGACCCTGCAGATCGGCCCCGGCCCGCGCTGAACCCGGACCGCGCCGAAAGGTCGGCCCCGGCCCGCGCTGAGGCAGGGTCCGGGACGGGCGTCGGCACCGGGGTACGACGTCGTACACCGCGGGGGCGGGGTTACGGCTTGCGGGCCACCCCGCCGTAGGCCCACACCCGGCTCGGGTCGGACTCGGCGCCGATGCCCGGGCGCCAGGAGGGCAGTTGCACCAGGCCGGGGGCGAGCAGGTCGAGGCCGGTGAAGAGTTCCATGATCCCGGCACGGTCGCGGGCGACCAGTCTGACGGGGTCCCCGAAGCTGATGATCTCCCATTCCCGGTCGGTGTCGAGGGTGAAATCACCGGTGGCGTGGGAGAGGACCAGACAGCTGCCCGGTGCGGCCCAGTCCATGAGCCGGCGGACGATGCCGACGGGGTTCTCCAGGTCCTCGATGTAGTCGAGGACAAGCGTCAGCAGGATGGCGACCGGCTGCGCGGGGTCGAGCAGCCGCCGCAGCTCCTCATGGGCCAGGAGGTCGTCGGGCGAGCGGACGTCGGCCCTGACCATGGTGGTGCCGGAGACGGAGAGACGGGCCTGGCCGTGGCTGGCCACGATGGGGTCGTTGTCGGCGTAGACCACACGGGCCCGGGGATTCACGCCCTGGGCTATCTCGTGCACATTCGGATTCGCCGGCAATCCCGCGCCGATATCCAGGAATTGGCTGATTCCACTGGCGGCGAGATGACGGACGGCGCGGTGCAGGAATCTCCGATTGGAGAGCGCGGTATCACGGACTTCGGGTGCGACTCCGAGGAATCGCTGGGCCTGTTCGTAATCGGCGAGGTAATTGTCCTTACCGCCGACCAGGTAGTTGTAGACCCTGGCCGGATTCGCCTCGCTGACCGCGAGACGGCCGTGGTCGGCCGGCCGCCACGCCCTTGTCCTGAGGAGCCCTATCCCGGGTCCGCTGCTCTTCATCGTGATTCCTTACCCATAGCACTGCCTCGCCTCACCGCGGACGGTCCCGGATCACTGCGGATGCGGAGCCGCGCCCGGACGCCAGGTGACCGTCTTGCTGGGCCCCGGTTCGGCCCAGGCGACCGGGTCCCGCGCCCATAGGTGGAAGGGCAGTCCGACATCGGCGGACACCCGGCTGAGCTGCCCCCAGGAGTACGCCCCGGAATGGGTCGCGGTGGCCTGGAGTGCCGCTTCCAGACAGGTGCGAGCGGTGTGTTCGGCCCGGCAGGTGCCGCTCGGGCCGGACCCCTCCACCCCGCCGCAGAGCTGGAAGGTGCTCCAGGCGTAGAGGGGTTCGTCCTCGGTGCGAGGCTGATGCTGCTGGTCGACGTTCACAGGCCCTCTCCAGACGCGTCCCTACCGGGCGGCTGTAGCGATGCGCCCAGCATGGAAGAGGGCGGACCAGCGGCGGTATACCGGCGGTAAAGCGACGGCCGCGGCGGCTCGACCGGGTCCGCCCCGGTCGAGAGCCCCGCCGCGGCCGTGCCGCGTTCCGACATGGAAAAGGCCCTGGTCACACGCGATGTGGCAGCAAGGCGTGAGCCCAGGGCCGCCTGGTCACCCGGCGAGCCAGGCCAGGACCTCCCGGTTGATCCGCTCGGGCGCCTCCAGGTGGAGGAAGTGCCCGGTGTCCTCGACCAGTTCCATGCGCGAACCCGCCGGGAGGTGGTCCTCGGCCCCCTTGACGACATCGGCGCCGACGCAGCCGTCGTCGGTGCCGTGCAGATAGAGGATGGGGGTCTCCCCGGTGGCCGTGACGGCCTCCTGCTCGGCCGCGTACGCCGCCACATGGCGCGACGGGTCGAACAGGGCCCGGTAGTAGCCGATCGCGGCGGCGAGGTGGGCCGGGTCCCGCAGGCTCTCCTTGACGTGCGCGATGTCCTCGGCGGCGTCCTGGTAGCCGGGCGACCAGTCGCGCCACAGGCCGTCGATCAGGGCCATGTCGTGCGCCGCCGCACCGGCCTCGGCCAGCGGCGTCTGGAACAGGAAGATGTAGAAGGAGCGTTTGAACTGGCCGTAGTCATAGTTGAAGAAGTCGGCCAGCACCCCGCCCAGCGGGGGCACCGACATCGTGACCGCGCGCCGCCAGCGCTCGGGGGCGCTGCCGGTGGCGCCGTACGCCGCGATGGCGCCCCAGTCGTGGCCGATGAGCACGGCGTCACCGTCGCCGCCGAACGCCTCGTGGAGCGCGTTGGCGTCGGCGGCGATCGCACCCGCCTGGTAGGCGCCGTCGGCCGGTATGCCGGAGGGTGCGTAGCCCCTCAGAAAGGGCGCGACGGCGTGGTAGCCCGCGCCCGCGAGCGCGGGAAGCAGATGACGCCAGGAGTGCGCGGTGTCCGGGAAGCCGTGCAAGCAGAGCGCCAATGGGGCGTCGGCCGGGCCCGCTTCGAAATACCCGAAATCAAGTCCATTTGCGTTGATGTTCTTCAGCTCTGTCACGCCCGAGGATGCTAATGCACCGTCAGGATGCCGTCCATGTATGGCCGGAACGGGCTGCGCGCCGGGCCGGAGAAGTGGCAGACTGCGCTATACCGTCCGGAAATTCGATGACGCACCTGAAGTGTTTTCACCGGCCGAGCCCCAGGGAGGCCCGATGACCAGCCCGAGCAGCCCCGTCGCGGACCACCGCGATGCCATGATGCATCGCGGATTCCTCTATCGCGACGAGGACGAAGTCGTCGACATCTGCGTCCCCTTCCTCCGCGAGGGCCTGGAGGCGGACGACGCCGTGGCCGTCGTCGCCGCCTCCTCCAACATCGACGCGCTGCGGGACGCGCTCGGGCAGGACGCCAAGGCGGTGCAGTTCGAGGAGGCGCTCAGCTGGTACCAGCACCCGGTCAAGACCATCGCCGCCTACGACTCCTTCGTGAAGGCCGAGAAGCCGCGCCGGGTCCGGGTGATCGCCGAACCGGTGTGGCAGGGCCGCACCCCGCTCGAGGTGGTGGAGTGGGCGCGCTACGAGTCGATCGTCAACGCGGCCTTCGCCCACTCCGGCGCCCGCGCTATCTGCTGTTACGACCGGCGCCTGCTGCACCCCGAGATCCTCGCCTACGCGCGCCAGACCCACCCCGAGATCATCGACGGCCATGGGCCGGAGCGCAGCGACGCCTACACCGACCCCGGCCCGTTCAGCGCCACCTGCGACCGGCGTCCCCTGCCGCCCGCCCCGCGCATAGCCGAGTCGGTGTCGATCGTCTCGACCGATCTGGACGCCGTGCGCACCTTCGTCGCCGAGCGGGCGAGCCGGCACGGCATGGGCCATGACGCGCTGCGCAACATGGTCGCGGCCGTGAGCGAGGTGTCCACCACCGCGATCCGGCACGGCGAGGCCCCGGCGCGGCTGAGTACCTGGGTCCACGACGGCGATCTGGTCTGCGAGATCTCCGGGCCCGGCCACTGGTACCCGGACGCGCTGTGGGGGTTCACCCCGCCGGCCGACGCCGAGCCCGGATTCGGGCTGTGGGGCGTACGCATGCTGTGCGACGTCGTACAGATGCAGGCCGACGCGGACGGCACCCTCATCCGGCTGCGCACCCGCATCTGACGTCGCGTCGCCCACGGATGTGCGCGGCCGGGCCGCGGGGCGGATGGGAAGCTCGCCCTCCCGGCTTCCCACCCGCTTCCACCTCCGCGCCCGTCCCCGTCCCCCGCGCCACGGCGCCTGACCTGGCAGGTGCCCGCGGCCACTCCGGTGCCGGATGCGGCCGGGGCGGTGCGGAGCGACACTGGCGGGGAGTGCAACAGCGGTGATGCGGAGTGTGCGTATGGATGGGCTGCCATCCGTCTGGGAGAGCACGCGATGAATACGCCCCACAGGCGCCGGGGCGCCCGAGGCACCCCCAGGGTGCGGGACCTCCCCACCCGCATCGACGCCACCGGCACCCGGCGTGAGACGGACGCGCTGGGGACCGTGGAGGTCCCCGCCGACCGCTACTGGGGCGCCCGGACCCAGCGTGCCCTGGTCCACTTCGCGATCGGTGACGACCGTATGCCCAAGGCGGTCTATCACGCCTATGGCTACGTCAAGAAGGCCGCCGCGCTGGTCAACGGCCGGGAGGGGCGGCTGGCGGGGTGGCAGGCAGATCTGATCGCGCATGTGGCCGACGAGGTGATCTCCGGTGCGCTGGACGACCACTTCCCGCTGTATGTGTGGCAGGCCGGCTCCGGCGCCCAGACCAATATGAACGTCAACGAGGTCATCAGCAATCGCGCGATCCAACTGGTCGGGGGCGTCCTCGGCAGCAAGGACCCGGTGCACCCCGACGACCACGTCAATCTGGGCCAGTCCTCCCACGACACCTTTCCCACGGCCATGCACATCGCCGCCGTGCGCATCCTGCACGACCCGCTGCTGCCGCAGGTCAGCCTGCTCCAGGAGGCCATCGCCGCCAAGTCCCGCGCCTGGTACGACGTCGTCAAGACCGGCCGCACCCATCTTCAGGACGCGGTCCCCCTCTCGGTGGGCCAGGAGTGGTCCGGCTACGCCGCCCAGCTCTCCGACGCGCTGGAGCGGCTGCGCGCCACCCTGCCGGATCTGTATCAGGTTGCCATCGGCGGTACCGAGGTCGGCACCGGGCTGGGCGCCCCCGAGGGGTTCGGACCGGCCGTGGCCCGGGAGATCGCCGGGGCCACCGGCCATCCGTTCAAGGTGGCGTCCAACTCCTTCGCGGCCCAGAGCGGTGTGGACACCATGGTGGCCGCCTCCGCCGGGCTGCGGGGCCTCGCCGTCCCCTGATGAAGATCGCCGACGATCTCCGCTGGCTCGCCTCCGGCCCTCGCGGCGGGATCGGGGAGCTCACCCTGCCCGCCAACGAGCCCGGCAGCTCCATCATGCCCGGCAAGGTCAACCCGACCCAGTGCGAGGCCATGATGATGGTGTGCACCCAGGTGCTCGCCGACGACAGCGCCGTCGCACACGCCGGCACCCGGGGCAACTTCCAGCTCAACGCGGCCCGGCCGCTGGTCATCAGCGATTTTCTGCACTCCGCCCGCATCCTCGCCGACGCCTGCGAGAAGCTGCGCGAGTACTGCGTCGAGGGCATCGAGCTGAACCGCGAGCGGATCGACGAGCATCTCGCCCGCTCGCTGATGCTGGTCACCGCGCTGTCCCCGGAGATCGGCCACGACAAGGCCGGCGAGATCGCCCACAAGGCCGCCGCCGAGCGGACGACCCTGCGCGAGGCGGCCATCGCCAGCGGCCATATCAGCGCCGAGGACTTCGACCGCATCGTGGACCCCCGGAAGATGGCCCGCCTGCGCGACGGCTGACCTCATCGGCGTATCCCGTGCTCGGCCAGCGGCCCCACCTCCAGACCCGCGGCCCGGCACTCCGCCACCACCACGGGCAGCGCGGCCAGCGTGGCGCGCCAGCAGCCCGTGGCCGCGGCGCGGTCGGTGTCGTGCAGCAGAACGGTGGCGCCGCCGCACAGATCGCGCCGTACGGCGGCGCACACCGACCGCGCGGTGGCGTCCGCGGACCAGTCGCGCCCCCAGACCGACCAGAGGACGGGGGTGAGCCCGGCCTGTGCCGCCGCCAGCCAGCGGCCGCCGGTGAGGATGCCGTACGGCGGCCGGTACCACAGCGGTACCTCGCCGGTGGCCAGCCGTATCGCGCGGGCGGCACGGGCGACCTCCGTGACGTCCCGGGACACCGTGGGCAGCCAGGGGCGGCTGTGGGTCCAGCCGTGGACGGCCAGCTCATGGCCCCGGCGGACGATCTCCAGCGTGGTGTGCGGGAAGCGCGTCACCCCGTCCCCCAGGACGAAGAAGGTGGCCCGGACGCCCAGCTCGTCCAGCACCCGGAGAAAGCGCGGTGTGGTGCGCGGATCGGGTCCGTCGTCGAAGGTGAGCGCCACATGGTCGGACCGTCCGCGGCCCGCCAGGGCGGGGAAGAGGGCGCGGCGGGGCCCGGCCAGCCAGGTGCCGGCCGGGGCGATATGCGCGGCCGCCGCCAGCAGCGCCGCGTTGCGCACCAGGACACCCGAGCGGTGGCGCGCGCTCATGGTGTGCCCTCGCCGCCGTCCGGGTGCCTCGGCCGTCCGGGGAGCGGTGTCCCGGACTGCCGCGGCGGCTCGGGGACGGCCTGGTCCCAGCCGCCGCACATGGCGGGCGAGCGGGTCAGCCCCACGATGCCGGCCGCCATCAGCAGGATGCCGGCCACCTCGGGCACGATGCGCAGCCCCAGCTCGACGCGCTCGCCGAACAGCACCCAGCCCAGCGCGATGCTGACCAGCGCGTCGCCGAGGGTGAGCGCGGGCTGCGAGGCGGCCAGGGTGCCCGCGCGCAGGGTGCTCTGCAGCAGCAGGAAGCTCAGCAGCCCGACGGCGCACACCGCGTACAGCGGCCAGTCGGTGAACACCGCCGCCACCCCACCGGAGAACCGCCCGGTCAACTCCTTGATCAGCGCCGCCGTACAGGCGAAACAGGCGGCGGTGGCACTTCCGAGGGCGACGGCGCGCGGGGGCCCGCGCAGCGCATGGGCCCCCGCGATCAGGGCGCACACGGCGACGGCCACCACCACGCCCACGGGCAGCCACTCGCCGTTCTGTGCCGTGGTCTCGCCATGCGAGGGATCGGCCGCCACCAGGAAGAGCGCGAGCCCGGCGGCGAGCATCACGAACGACAGCCAGGTCCGGCCGTCCGGGCGGTGGCGGAAGACCAGACTGCCGACCACCAGGGTGAACAGCAGCTCGCTGACCAGCAGCGGCTGGACCACGGAGAGCCGGCCGACCGCCAGCGCGCCCACCTGCGCCGCCGCCGACACCATCATCGCGGCCAGCCCGGCCAGCCAGTACCGGCGGCGCAGCAGACGCGCCAGCCGCAACAGGTTCCGCTTCGGACCCGGGGCGCCCCGCTCCTCCCGGACCTGGTCCATCGCGGCCCGCCGCTGCAGTACCGAGGCCATGCCGTTGCCCAGGGCGGACAGCAGGGCCAGCAACACCGCCACGACGCTCACCGGGGGTCACCCGAAGCGTGAGGCCAACCGGTGATACAGACCGGGGGCCACCGCGCGGGCCACCGCGGGCAGCCGCATCCAGGCCGGTACATACACCTCGTCCCGCCCACGCTCCACGGCGTCCCAGACCGCCTCGGCGACCCGCTCGGGCGGCAGCGGACGGGGCAGCCGACGGGCGTACGGGGCGCCGCGCCGGGCGAAGAACGGGGTGTCCACCACACCGGGGACCACATGGGTGACACGCACCCCGGCCCGGCTCAGCTCGTAGCGCAGGGCGTCGGCGAAGACGCCGAGCGCCGCCTTGGCCGCGGAGTACACCGCCTCGCCGCGTACCCCGACGGTCCCGGCCACCGAGCCGATCAGCACGATGTGTCCCCGCCGCTCGGCCTCCATCCGGGGACGACCATGCGCACCAGGCGCATCGCGGCGAGCAGATCGACGCGGACCACCTGGTCGATGGTGGCGGGCGGCATGGTGGCGAAGGGGCCGGCCCAGCCCACGCCCGCCCCCGCGACCAGCAGATCCACCCGTCCGGCGGCACGGAGGGCGTCCTGGACGAGCGCCTCCGGGCCCTCCGGCGCGGCCAGGTCGACGGGGAAGGCGAGGGCCGATGTCCTGGCGGCCACGCGGTCGAGCCGTTCCCGGTGGCGGCCGCTGACCAGCAGCCGCCAGCCGCCCTCGGCCGCGATGCGGTCGGCGATGGCGGCGCCGATGCCCGAGGAGGCACCGGTCACCAGCGCGACCCTGGTCCCGGTGGGGTCGGCGTACCCGGTGTCCCGCACGTGGCCGCGATCGAGCGGTGCGTCCGGGAGGGGGCGGATCATGGCATCTCCCTGTCTCGCCGCCGACCGGCCGCTGGCCCTGGGTCACCGGCCGTCGAGCGCGCGGTTTGACGGCGTGCGGAGCGGATACCTCCAGTGAGCCATGAGGAGCCGCGCCTCGCACCATCGGAGGTGGTCATGCACCAGCCGTCGGCACGTTTTCTCGTTGTGAGCGCCGGGATGGGGGCCGGACACGACGCGGTCGCCGCCGAGCTGGTACGCAGGCTGGAGGAGCTGGGCCAGGGGGCCGGCCGGGTGGATGTGCTGGAGTTGCTGCCGCATCGGATCGGGGCGGGGCTGCGTTCGTTCTATCGGACGACCATCCGGCGTGCCCCGGTGGTGTACGAGGGCATCTACCGGGCGTTCTTCCGCCCCGGCAGGGGCCCCCGGCCGGGGAGTGCCCCGCTGGCGGCGCTCGCCGAGGACCGGCTGCTGGCCCTGGTGGAGCGGGAGCGGCCGGACGTGGTCGTGCCGGTGTTCCATCTGGCCGCGCAGCTGACCGGCAGACTCCGGGCGCGCGGGGCCCTGGAGGTGCCCAGCGCGGTCGTGGTGACCGATTTCGCGGTGCACCGCCAGTGGCTGCACCCGGGCAACGATCTGCATCTGTGTGTCACCCCGGAGGCCGCGGACACGGTGCGCCGGGCGCTCGGCCGTCCTGCCGTGGCCACCGGACCCGTCGTGGCGCCGCGCTTCTTCGCACCGGCGCCGGGGGCGGCCCGGTGGCGGCGGCACTTGAGTGCGCTCGCGCCCGGGAGGCCGCCGGTGCTGCTGTCCGTGGGGGCGTGGGGCGCCGGGACACGGGTGGTGGACACGGCGCGGCTGGTGTCCGGGGCGGGGTATCTGCCGGTGGTGCTGTTCGGCCGGGACGAACGGCTGCGCGCCGAGCTGTCGCGCCGGCCGGATGTGGCGGCCTTCGGCTGGGAGCGGGACATGCCCGGTCTGCTGGCCGCCGTACGGGCCGTGGTGGACAACGCGGCCGGTCAGACCGCGCTGGAGGCGCTGGCCACCGGGGTGCCCGTGATCGGCTACCGCCCCATCCCGGGCCATGGCCGCGAGGGCGTCCGGCGGATGGCCGCGCTGGGGCTCTCGGACCATGCGCGGGACTCGTGGGAGCTGGTGCGGCTGCTCGACGCGCTCACCGAGCCCTCCGCGTGGCGGGAACGCCGTATCGCGGCGGGCCGCCGGCTGTTCGCCGACGACGCCGCCGTCCGGCTGACCGGGGCGGTCGCGCGGACGGCGGCGTCGGGCTGAGCCGGTCGAGGGCTGGGCCACTCGAAGGACCCCACCGGGTTTCGGCCCCCGGGGCTTTAGCCCGCCTTCTTGACGAACTCGGTGGTGTAGGTCTTCTTCAGGTCCACCGTGGCGTTCTTCAGGTTGGGGTTGAACGCCTTGAGGACGCGCTCGACCGTCGCCGGGCCGTCCGCCGGCATCACCCCGTCCTTGGTGAACATCGGCAGGGTGCTCTTGATGGCCTCCACGTAGAGCTTCGCACCGCCCTGCGCGTAGTCGCTCGGCATCTTGGCGGCGATGTCCTCGGCCGAGTGGGTGGACATCCACTTCAGGGTCTTCACGAAGGCGTTGGCCAGCTTCTGCACCGTGTCCTTGTGGCCGTTCACCCAGTCGGCGTTCATGTACAGCGAGGAGGAGGGGTACAGACCGCCGAGCGCCTGCTTGGATCCCTCGGGTGTACGCATGTCGATCAGGACCTTGCCGATCTTCTGGTCCACGATCTGGGCGACCGTGGGATCGGTCGTCATACCGCCCTGGATGGACCCCTGCTTGAGGGCCGAGATGAAGGTCTGGCCCGCGCCGACCGCCACCGGGGTGAACTCGCTGGTCTTCACTCCGCTGTCGACCGCGAGGTACTTGGTCAGGAAGTCCGTGGAGGAGCCCAGCCCGGTGACACCGAGCTTCTTGCCCTTGAAGTCCTTGGGGGATGCCACCTCCCCCGCCGCCTTGTTGGACACCACCTCGACCTCGCCGGGGGCCTGGGCGAGCTGGACGACGGACTCCACCTGCTTGCCCTTGACCTGCAGATCGAGGGTGTGGTCGTAGAAGCCGACGACACCCTGGACATCGCCCGCGACCAGCGAGGTGGTGGCCTGCACCCCGGCGGGCTCGGTGAGCAGCTGGACCTTGAGGCCCTCCGCCTTGAAGTAGCCGAGCCGCTGGGTGAGCATCGCGGGCATGTAGATGACCTTGTCCAGGCCACCCACCATGATCTTGACGTTGCCGTTCTCGCCGCCGGAGGCGCTGGAGTCACCGCCGCAGGCGGTGAGGGTGGTCAGAGCGAGCGCCGCGGCGACCGCGGCGGCGGAGAACTTGGCACTGCTGCGCATGGGTCACGTCCTTGTGAGCGGTGATGAGCTGGGAGGAAGTAGGTGGGGCTCAGCGGTCTTCGCCGGGCTGGGCGGGCTTCCAGCGGAAGAGCCGCTTCTCCAGGAAGGTGAGCAGCCCCTCGGCGAGCAGGGCCACCACGGCGAGGATCACCATGGCGGCGTACACACCGGCGGCGTTGAAGGTGCCCTGCGAGGAGGACACCAGCAGGCCGAGCCCCTTGGTGGCGCCGATGTACTCGCCGACGATGGCGCCGATGAGGGCGAAGCCGAAGCTGACATGGAGGCTGGTGAAGATCCACGAGGTGGCGGAGGGAATCACCACCTGGAGGGTGACCTGGCGGTTGCTCGCGCCGAGGATCCGGGAGTTGGCCACCAGGTTGCGGTCGACCTCCCGGGCTCCCTGGAAGGCGTTGAAGAAGACGGGGAAGAAGACCAGGACGACGGCCGAGGCGACCTTCGAGGCCGGGCCGAGGCCGAACCAGATCAGGAAGATGGGCGCGAGGACGATGCGCGGCAGCGCGTTGAGCACCTTGATGTACGGGCCGAGCACATCGGCGAGGAAGGCCACCCGGCCGAACGCGATCCCCAGGACCACACCGGCCACCACGCCGATGCCCCAGCCCAGGAGCGCCTCGTAGAGCGTGTACCAGATCTGCTCCCACAGCGAGCCCTGCGCGGTGCCGTGCAGCGCCCACTGCTCGAGCTGGTCCCAGATCTTGGAGGGCATCGAGAAGTTGAACGGGTCGATGACGGCGGCACGGGCCAGCCATTCCCACAGCCCGATGACACCGAGGAGCACCAGGGCGCGGCTGGTCTGGACGAGGATCGCGCGGTTGCGGGCGGCGCGTGCCCGGGCCTTGGTGCGCGTACCGGGTGTCTTGTCGAGGGCGGGGGCGGCCGTGGCGGAGATGGTCTCAGGCATCGACGGCACCCCTCTCACGGGTGATGCGGACCTCTTCGCCGAGCGAGGACCAGATCTCCCGGTAGATCTCCACGAACCGCGGCTCCAGCCGCACCGACTCGACCTTGCGGGGCCGGGGCAGATCGATCTCGAAGACCTCCTTGACGGTGGCCGGTCCGGCCGTCATCACGACGACCTTGTCGGCCAGCGCGATGGACTCCTCCAGGTCGTGGGTGACGAAGACGACGCACGCGCCCGTCCCCGCCCACAGCTCCAGCAGTTCGTCCGACATCAGCGCACGGGTCTGCACATCGAGCGCCGAGAACGGCTCGTCCATGAGCAGGATCTCGGGGTCGTTGACGAAGGTCGCCGCGAGCGCCACGCGCTTGCGCTGACCGCCCGACAGCTGATGCGGATAGCGGTCCTCGAAGGAGGAGAGGCCGACCCGGGCCAACCACTCACGGGCCCGCTCCTTCGCCTCCGGCTTGGGCACACCGCGAAACCGCGGGCCGGCCATCACGTTCGACAGCACGCTGCGCCAGGGGAACACCGCGTCCTGCTGGAAGACGAAGCCGACGTTGGAGGCGATGCCGCGGACCGGCTCACCGGCCACCAGCACCTCGCCCTCGGTGGGCTCCTCCAACCCGCTGACCAGCGTCAGTGTCGTGGACTTTCCGCAACCGGTGGGCCCGACGACGGCGACGAACTCACCGTGCCCGACGGTCAGGTCCAGATCCTTGACCGCGGTGTGGAGGGCCCCGGACGGTGTCCGGAACGCCTTGCTCGTTCCCCGCAGCTCGATGGCGGGGCTGGTGTGGCTGCTCATGGCCGGGAGGCTAGAAGTGACCCGGGCCACAGCGGCAGTCTTCTGGTCACAACCCGTCGTTGCGCTCACAAACCGCGTTCTGCTCGTTTTGCTCGCGCCCTGGCAACGAAAACGCCACGGAGACTGGGCATACGCCCCGGGCACCCTTACGGTGCGTTCACAGCACCATAAACGGACGAAGTACTACCGCTCGCACATGGCACCACACGGGATGAGCGAGACGGGAGACAGGGGGCCCATCATGCGCATCCGATGGCCCCGGCGTGTCTCCGGCCAGGTGCTCGCGGCGCAGCTGTCCATCACCGCCGGGGTGATGGTGCTGGCGACCGCGCTCTTCCTGGCCCCGCTCAGCTCCGAGATCGACAACCAGGCGATGCACCAGGCGCTCGCCATCGCCCAGACCACCGCGGCCGATCCGGACATCGCGCGGGACCTCGCCGCCACCGAGCCCACCCCCTCGGGTCCGGTGCAGCGGGCGGCCGAACGGATCCGCCGGGCCACCGGGGCGCTGTACATCGTGGTGATGGACTCCCGTGGTGTGCGCTGGTCGCACACCACCACGGCCCGGATCGGCGAACACGTCTCCACCGATCCGGGCGAGGCGCTCTCGGGCCGGGAGGTGCTGCAGATCGACGTGGGCACCCTCGGCCGCTCGGCCCGCGCCAAGGTGCCGCTGCGCTCGAGGGACGGACGGATCGTCGGGGCGGTGTCGGTGGGCATCGGCTACGGCAGTGTGCGCGACCAGTTGCTGGCGGCGGTGCCCCGGCTGCTGCTGTACGCGGGGGCGGCGCTCGGGGTGGGTGTCCTGGCGGCGATCGCCGTCTCGCGCCAACTGCGCCGCCGTACGCACGGTGTCGCGTTCGCCGACATCTCGGCGCTGCTGGACGAGCGGGAGGCGATGCTGCACGGCATCCGCGAAGGCGTGGTGGCCTTCGACCGGCACGGCCGGATCCGCCTGATCAACGACGAGGCCGGGCGGCTGCTCGGGATCCGCCCGGACGCCACCGGCCGCACCCTGGAGGAGTCACTGCCACCGGGCCGTACCACCGATGTGCTGGCGGGGCGGGTGGACGGGGCGGACCTGCTGACGGTCAGCGGCACCCGGGTGCTGGTGGCCAACCGCATGCCGACCGAGGACGGCGGAGCGGTGGCGACCCTGCGCGACCGCACCGAGCTGGAGTTGCTGGGCCGCGAGCTGGACAGCACCCGCGGGCTGCTGGACGCGCTGCGCGCCCAGGACCACGAACACGCCAACCGGCTGCACACCCTGCTGGGGCTGCTGGAGCTGGGACTGCACGAGCGGGCGGCACAGTTCGTGGCCGAGCTCACCAACGCCCGGCGTGCCTCGGCCGAGCAGATCTCCGAACGGGTGCCCGATCCGCTGCTGTCGGCGCTGCTGGTCGGCAAGTCGGCCATCGTGGCCGAGCGCGGAGTGGCCCTGCGCATCTCGCCCGCGACCCTGCTGCCCGGGCGGGTGGTCGATCCGCGCGATCTGGTGACCGTGCTCGGCAACCTCATCGACAACGCGCTGGACGCGGTGGCCGCACACCCCTCCCCCACCCCGTTCATCGAGGTCGAGTTGAGGGCCGAGGGCACCACCGCCGTGCTGCGGGTGAGCGACACCGGCCCGGGGGTGCCACCGGGGATGCGCGAACAGATCTTCACCGAGGGCTGGTCCACCAAACGGCCCTCCCGCACCGGATCCCCGGACGCCGGGCCCGGGGCACACGAGGGGCCCGCCACGGTGTCGCCGCGCGGCCGGGGCATCGGACTGGCCCTGGTACGGCGGCTGGCCGAGCGATACGGAGGCATGGCCCGGGTCACCGCCCGGGCGGGTGGCGGGGCGGTGTTCACCGTCGTCCTGCCCGAGGCCCTCACCGGGGACGACACACCCACTCATGAGTTCACCGCAGCAGGAGAGTCACGATGATTGACGTTCTTGTCGTGGACGACGACTTCCACGTCGCCGAGATCAACGCCGCGTATGTGGCCCAGGTGCCGGGCTACCGGGTCACCGCCCGCGCCCATACCGCCGCCCAGGCGCTCGCGACCCTCGAACGCACCCCGGTCGACCTCGTCCTGCTCGACCACTATCTGCCGGACGAGACCGGGCTGACCCTGGTGCGGCGGATGCGCCAGCTCGGCCACCACGCCGACGTCATCATGGTGACGGCCGCGTGTGATGTGGCCACCGTCCAGGCCGCCATGCGCCATGGCGCACTTCAGTACCTGGTCAAGCCGTTCAGCTTCGCCGGGCTACGGGCCAAGCTGGACGGCTACGCGGGGCTGCGCCGCACCCTTGAGGGCGTCGGCGGGCACGGCGAGACCGGCCAGGAGAGGGTGGACCGGATCTTCGGCGCCTTCGCAGCCGCCGACACGTCCGGCCCCGCCCTCCCCAAAGGCCACTCCGCGCCCACCGTCGACCTCATACGGCGGGTCCTGGACCAGGCCGACCAGCCGCTCTCCGCCCACGAAGTGGCGGAGCGCACCGGTATCAGCCGCTCCACGGCCCAGCGCTATCTGAAGTACCTCGAACATGCGGGCCGCATCAGCCTCACCCTCAAGTACGGGGACACCGGCCGCCCCGAACACCGCTACACATGGGTGGCGGTGAACTGACGGCACCCTCAGCCGGTGGCCGAGGCCTCGTACAGGCCACGGCCGGAACGCTGGGCCCGGTCCGAGGAGCGCAGCCGCTCGAGGGTGTTGCGCACCGAGTTCACATTGGTGCGGGTCTCGTCGCGGCCCAGGGCGTCGTTGACCTCGGAGGCCCGCATGGGACGGCCGGCCTTGCGCAGCGCGGCCAGCACGCTGTCGGCGAGCCCCGTGGAGCGCTCGGAGGTGGTGGCCGTCTCCTTGGTGGCCTTCTCCGCGGGCTTCTCGGCGGCCTTGGTGGCCTTGGCGGGCTTCGCGGTGGCCTTGGTGGTGGCCTTGCTAGTGGCCTTCACCGTGGCCTTGGTGGCCTTGGGAGCCTTCGCCGCGGCCTTCGCGGTGGTCTTCTTGGCGGCGGCGGTCTTCTTGCCCGCCGTCTTGGTGGCCCGCCCGGTAGCCGGCGCCTTGGCCGCCTTGCCCCTGCTGCGCTGACGGCCGATGGCCGCCTTGCGCGTGGCGGCGGAGGTACGGCCGGTGGAGCCCGTGTCCCCGGCGGTCTCCGGCTCGGTCTCGACCGTGGCCTCGGTGGCCGGCTCCGCGGCCGGCTCGGCCGGGGTGGCCTCGGCCACGGGCTTCGCCACCGCCACCGGGGCGCCGTCCACGACCTGCTCCGACACCGTGGCGATGGAGAGCGTCTGCAGGCTGCTCAGGGCGGTGCTGACCGCCTCCAGCCGCTTGGTGACGGCCTCCAAATCACCCTTGAGTGCCTCCTGTTGCTTCTGCAGTTGGGGGAGTTCGGCCTCCAGTACCTCAATGGTCGAACCCACACTGCTGTCCGCGCTCAACGCGTTCACTTCACTTCGTCCCCTTTCTGGGCGTCTGCGCCCATCGCAGCTGTGATTATGCCTGCTGTTCAGACGGTGCGGTGCCCTGTGTGCCACTACACAAAACAACCACACGTGTCTCAGCACCCCTTGAGAAGCCAACTTTCGGTGAAAACACACGCCTGTCACACCGCGATCGCACGGCCGATGTCATCCGGAAGGGTGGCGCCGCAAACGCGGTGACGACGTGTCAGGCCCCTGTTTTCGGGGTGGCTTCACACGGGTGGTAGAAACACCGTACCCGTCCGAGGAAACAGAGGTAGTCCCATGAAGCTGCGCTGCGCCGTGCTCGACGACTATCAGGACGTGGCGCTGTCGGCGGCCGATTGGTCCGGTGTGCTCGACGCGGTGGAGGTGGTGCCGGTCCATGAACACATCGCCGGTGAGGACGCGGTGGCCGAGGCGATCGGGGACTGCGAGATCGTGGTCATCATGCGGGAGCGCACGCCCTTTCCCGCCTCGCTGTTCGCCCGGCTGCCACGGCTGAAGCTGCTGGTGACCACGGGGATGCGCAACGCGTCGGTCGACCTGGAGGCCGCCGCCCGCCACGGCGTCACCGTGTGCGGCACCGGCGGCGGCTCGGAACCGACCACCGAGCTCACCTGGGCGCTGATCCTGGGGCTCGCCCGCCATGTGGTGCCGGAGAACACGGCGCTGCGGGACGGCGGGCCATGGCAGAGCACCGTCGGCACCGATCTGCACGGCCGCCGCCTGGGGTTGCTGGGGCTGGGACGGATCGGCACCCAGGTGGCGCGGGTCGGCCGGGCCTTCGGCATGGAGGTGGCCGCCTGGAGCGAGAACCTCACGGCCGAGCGCGCGGAGGCGGAGGGGGTGCGGCCGGCCGGCTCCAAGGAGGAGTTGCTGGAGACCAGCGACATCGTCTCGGTGCATCTGGTGCTCAGCGACCGCACCCGGGGGCTGCTGGGCACGGCGGAGCTGAGGCGGATGCGTACCACGGCGCTTCTGGTGAACACCTCCCGCGCGGCGATCGTGGACCAGGCGGCGCTCGCGGAGGCGCTGCGGGACGGCTGGATCGCGGGCGCGGGAGTCGATGTGTTCGAACGGGAGCCGCTGCCCCCGGGCGATCGGTTCCGCACCCTGCCGAATCTGCTGGCCACCCCGCACCTCGGCTATGTCACCCGGGGCAACTACGAGCGGTTCTACGGCGATGTGGTGGAGGACATCCGCGCCTATCTGGGCGGGGCGCCGATCCGTCGGCTGAGCCCGCCCGCCTGACCGCCCGGATCGGCTTCCTGCTTCAAGTAAACCCATTCCAGGGCGTGTTGGGTCCATCGGGGGCCCGGCCGCCCTCGTTCGCACCTTCCACACCCAGCAACCGGACGTCTTCCCGGGCTGAAAGCGACGCATGCCCTCCGCCCGGTGGACACTATTCCGTTTCGCCTTCGTCATACCGGACAGGCTGCCTGGCACGGACAACCCATCGGCCCGCACAACAGACCGGTGCCCGGTTCACCGACCCGGCACCGCGGACGGAGGGAACGTGGCTCACAGCACACCCGGAATGCCGGCAACCGACAGGGCATCGACCGGACAGGACGCCCTGCGGCACGGCGACGGCGGCGGATCGGGGACACCGCCACCGACCCGGCGCGGCATGCTCTCGGTGGCCGCGGCGGCCGGGATCGGCCTACTCGCCGGCTGCGGCGAGGAGTCGGCCGGTTCGCCCTCCGGAGCGGGCCCGCGGGGCTCCGGCAAGGCGGAGCGCTCCCCGTCAGCCACTCCATCAAAGAGTTCCCCCTCCCCCACCCCGAAGCCGCGGCCCGAGCTGCCCCGGGGCGGCCGGGAGCTGTCCCGCTACCGCCTGGTGGGCTACTGCGGACTGCCCGGGGCCGCCGCGCTCGGCCGGCTCGGCATCGGGGACCTCGACGACCAGGTGCGCCAGATCGAGAAGACCGCCCGCGCCTACGCGGCGGACCGCGAACCGCAGCCGGTGCTCGAACTCCTCGCGACCGTCGCCAACAGCAGCGCGGGCCCCGACGGCACCTACCGCTCGCGCACCTCCCCCGACACGATCCGCCGCTTCCACGACGCGGCCAAGCGCCATCGCGCCCTGCTGCTGCTGAACATCCAGCCGGGCCGGGCTTCGGTCCTCGGCGAGGTCAAGGCGTTGCGCGAATGGCTGGTCCATCCCGACGTCGGCATAGCCCTGGACCCGGAATGGGAGATGGGTCCGGGCGAGGTGCCGGGGAACACCTACGGCCACACCAGCGGCAAGGAGCTCACCGATGTGGCCCGCTACCTCTCCGGGATCATCGACGAACACGATCTGCCGCAGAAGCCGCTCGTCTTCCACCAGGTGGCCGTGTCCGTCGTCAGCGACCAGTCCGCGCTGCGCCCGCAGCCCGGTGTGGTGGTCATCAAGAGCGCGGACGGCATCGGATCGCCGGGAATGAAGCGGGACACCTGGCGGCAGTTGGTCAGGAACCAGCCCGAGGGAGTGCGCACCGGCTTCAAGCTCTTCTACGAGGAGGACACCGAGGGCAGCCGGCTGATGACCCCGGAAGAGGTGCTGGCCCTGCGGCCACGCCCGGATTACGTCATGTTCGAGTGAGAGCGGCGGCGCGCGCCACCAACGCGGCCGCCCCCGGCCGGAAGGCGGCCGGGGGCGGCGGGGAGAGGGGCGCTCAGGGGCGTGGCGCCGTTTGCACGGTGAGTGGCTCATGGCTGGTGACGTCGCCGGAGCCGCGGCGGGTGAAGCGCATGGCGACACAGGCACCCGCGTACAGCACCGCCACGACCAGCAGCAGCGCCTGATAGCCCGTGAGCAGGGCCAGATACTCCAGGGTGCCGCCGAACAGGGAGCCCAGCAGGTTGGCGCCGAAGGCCGCCGTGGGGTCGGAGGTCGCCGCCAGCCGGTCGGAGAAGATGAGGTTGGCGCAGAAGATGGGGGCGAAGGCCAGCGCGATCGCGGCGGCCAGCCGGGGGGCGAAGGGCAGTCCCAGCACCAGATGGGACGGGATCAGCCAGGCGATGGCGAGGCTGGCGAAGAGCATCAGCTGCAGCACGAGCTGATTGACCCGGCGCAGCCTGCGCCGCACCTCCACCGCGCACAGCACGGCGACCAGCACCCCCGCGAAGACCATGGCGTTGACCAGCCAGGTGGTGCCGAAGTAGAGGGCGAAGCCGATCACGTTCTTGGTCTCCAGCAGCATGAACGCCGCGCCGAGCAGGAACATGTCGACATAGCGGGCGGTGCGCCGCAGCCGGACCCCGGTCAGCCGTACCGACACCAGGGTCACCAGCAGGATCGCTCCCAGGACCCCGATGTAGAGGGTGGGGATGGTGCGGTGCAGCAGATACGGGAACGGATGGTCGTCGCTGGCGGCCGAGGGCACCGGGCCCGAGGGGCGCCAGGCGGAGGCGGTGCAGGACTGGTCGCTGGAGGTGACACCGGCCACCAGGATGGCCGCCTTCTTGCCTCCGTAGTGGGTGATGCAGGGGGCGTGTCCGAAGACGGAGGTGAGCGTGGAGCCGAACCGGTCGATGAGCCAGTTCTGCCGGTAGTAGTTGTACATGGCGAACGCGCCGCCGGGGGCGAGGTGGCGGTGTGCCGCCTCGAATGCCTGCCGGGTGAACAGATAGCTCTCCAGACGCAGGTTGCTGGCGCCCGACACCAGGGTCAGGGAGTCCGGCAGGGCGAGGACGACCAGGTCGTAGCGGGCCTTGGTACGTTCGAGGAAGGCCCGGCCGTCGTTGATGTGCACGTGCACCCGGGGGTTGGCGTAGGGCCGGGCCGGGTGCAGTGACGCACCGATCTCCTGCAGCCGGGGGTCGATCTCCACCGCGTCCACCCGCTGGGCGCCGTTGGCCAGCGCCATCGCCACGTCGTTGCCGTTGCCGGCGCCGATGACCAGCACCCGGCGGTGGGAGTTCCTCGGGGTTTCACGGTAGGGCTGCTCGTACGGGGAGCCGGGGCGTCCGAGCACCTTCAGCGGGGCGATGGACTGATGCGGTACGCCATTGGCGGAGATCTTGTAGTCCCGGCTGCCGGTGGTCGGCCTGGTCACCTCGATCTTGTAGTACGGGGACCAGGAGATGCCGCTGGCCGCCGTCTCCAGCGCCAGGACGGCCACCATCAAGGCGAGCGGGACCGCATACCGGATGCTGTTGCGGAAGCCGCCGAGGGTCAGCAAGGCCACCGCGGCGAGCACGCCCCACACCACCGACGGTGCGCGCAGCCAGGAGAGCAGCGCGAAGGACACCGAACCGGTGAGCGAGCCCAGCAGGTCGTAGCGGTACGCCTCCAGCGAGGGCAGCTGACGGAACTGATCGGCCGTCATCTTCCCGATCGCCATCATGATCAGCGCGGTCAGCCCGAAGAGCACCGGCAGGGTCACCCACTGGGGCAGACCGGTGGTCTTCACGGCGGTGAAGTAGATGACCTCGCCGCTGGTCTGCCGCACCTGCACGGGGAACTCGCGCACCAAGACGACGAGAACGGCGAGCGGGATGGGTGCCCAGCGGGTGAGCCACTGCCCACGCCCGGCGGGCATGAGGAATCCCAGGCCGATCCCGAGGAACGAGCCCAAGAGGATGAAGTTCGAGAAATAGCTCAGATGGACGATATTGGCGCCGGTCCACCGGATCAGCGCGAGCTCGACGAAGAGCATGGTGGCGCTGGCCAGCAGCAGCCTCGCGCGCACGTTTTGCGGTCCTGGGCTGTGCTCCATGTCGGCCACGCTGTCATCCGGGACGGGGCAGGTCGAGCACCCACACGGCCCGTGCCGTCGGCCGGATGGCGGGCGTCCGAGGCATCGGGAAGCGGTCCCGGTCACTTGTCTTCCGTCCGCGCGACGCCTCGCCACCTCGCCACCGCCGAGGCCATCCGCGCAGGTCAGCCGCGTGGCTTGGGCTGCGGTGCACCGGCCGTGCGGTGTGTGGTGGCCATGCCGCGGCACGCGGCACGGGCCCGCTGCCCGGGTCACCGCCGTACGGCATTCGGGTCATGGCCCGGCCGGTGTCCGTCACCTGCCCGGGCCAACGCCGGACGCCCACGCGGAGGAGGCGGAGCCCGAGTGGGTGGTCGTGTCGTACGCGGACCGAGCACACCGCTGCCCGGCGAACGGCTCGGCACACGGACATGCGCCGAGGCCGGTGCCCTGGTGGAGGCGGTCGTCCGCACCACACCGGGCACCGGCCCCGAACGGCCGGACGCGGGTCCGGGGCAGGAAAAACCCCGCTTCGGTCAGCGGACGTTCACCCGGTCAGCTCCCCCCGGTGGCGAAGTAGGGCTTGCACACGGTGCCCACGTAGTCCGTGGCGATCTCCAGCACACGGCTGCCGTCCGCCGAGGGCAGCAGCGCCGAGCTGTAGTTGGGACACCAGTCGACCACCTTGGAGTCCACCCGCACCGGTGCGGGGATCGAACGCCACGCCCCGCTGCCACCGTTGCTGTTGGTCCACACGGTGGCACCGCTGCCGGCGGCGGTGCTGCCGTCGGCGTTGTTCAGCACCTGGCCGATGAGGAACAACTTGCCCCGGGGGTTGCCGGCCTCGGGGGCCCAGGCGAGGTTCGGTGTGTGGGTGAAGTACTTGCCGTCGGCGGTTTCCGGACGGTAGCCGAGGTGCGCCGGGTCGCCCCAGTTCCAGCCGTCCTGCGAGGTCCGGTAGTGGACCACACATGAGTACTGCCCCTGGGCGGCGCAGATCTCGTACGCCATGAAGTACTGGCCGTCGGGCAGCTTGCGCACGATGGGCATACCGGGCCGGTCGGAGGCGAGTTTGCTGGCGACGGTGGCGTGGTGACCCTCCCAGGTGATCCCGTCCGCGCTGCGGGCGGCGATCAGCTTCTGGCTGTGGGCGGGGTCGGTCTCGTCCGAGTAGTGGGCCACCAGGCGCCCACTGGAATCGATGGAGAACTCCGGCTCCCACAGCCCCTTGGTGCTCGGGGCGGTGGCCACGGTGGACAGATAGGACCAGGTGCGCCCCTGGTCATTGCTGCGGAAGACCCGGATGGCCATTCGGCGGTCCGGCTCGTCCTGCCCGATGGAGGCGGACCACAGCAGGGTCCCGGCGGGCATGCCGCCGACGGCCCGCGGCAGTTCGTACAGGGTGGCGCAGCATTCGCCCTGTCCCCCCGACGCCTCGGGGTCGGCCACCTCGCCCACCTGGTGGAAGGTGGCGCCGTCGTCGGTGCTCTCGTAGATGGCGCCTATCCCGTCCGAGCCGCGGAAGGTGACCACCGAAGCGAGGACGCGGCCGTTGGCGGCGCCGTTGTGCGCGAGCCGCAGGGCGCGGGGGTAGAGGCCGGTGCCGTCGCGCAGCAGGGTGCCGGAGGCGGCCGCGGCCGGGGGCGCCTGGACAGCCAGGAGCGAGCCCAGGACGGTCAGGAGGGTCAGCAGAGCGGGCAGGAGGTGTCTTCGGTACGGCGTGGTCATGCACGCTCCTTCAGGAGGAGTGGTGGTGGGGGAAGAGCGGCCCGGGCCGTGCGTGGCGCAACGTTAAAGAGAATTTCCAACGTTGTAAATCCCTCGCGCACGCTTCCGCGAGAGCCGAGCGGAGACGGACGGGAGCCAAGCCGGGCGGAGGCCGGCACGCCCCCCCGCCCCGTTACGCCGTGGCGTAACGGGGCGGGCGGGGTGGCCGGGGCAGGCGGGTCAGTGCTCCTGGGCGGTGGGGCGCACCATGATCTCGTTGACGGCGGCATGCGCGGGCTGGACGACCATGAAGGCGATCGCGCGGGCGATGTCCTCGGGGCGCAGCCAGGACTCGCGCGCCATGCCGCGTGCGACGGTGGCCGTCCTGTTGCCGGCCGTCATCTCGGTGACGGTCATGCCCGGTTCGACCAGCCCCACCCGGACACCGCGGGCGGTCACCTCCTGGCGCATGGCCTCGCTGAAGGCGCCCACCGCGTGTTTGGTGGCCGAGTAGACGCTGTTGCCGGCCCGCGCCACCCGGCCGCCCACCGAGCTGACGTTCACCAGGTCCGCCACCCCGCGCGGGCCCTCGGACGCCGACCGCAGCAGATGCGGCAGCGCCTGCCGGGAGGTGTGCAGGACGGCCTCGATATTGAGGGCGATCATCCGCTCCCAGGCCTCGGGGTCGCTCTCCTCGACCGTGCCGGCGGCCACATACCCGGCGTTGTTCACCAGCACATCGAGCCGTCCGCACTGCTCCGCCGCGTCCTCGACGCACTGACGGGCCTGCGCCGCGCTCTGCAGATCGGCGGTGAGGACGGCGCAGGAGCGGCCCTCCTTGCGGAGGGTGGCGGCCAGGTCCTCCAGCCGTTCGGTGCGGCGGGCCACCAGCGCGAGATCGGCTCCCTCCCGGGCCAGCGCCAGGGCGGTGGCCGCTCCGATGCCGCTGGACGCGCCGGTCACCAGCGCCGCGCAGCCCGACAGCGGGCCGTCCGGGGGCGCGACACTCCCGGCCTGCCGGTCGTTCCCGGTGTTCATGTCCGTCACCCTGGCTCCCTGGTCTCGCGGGGGTGGGGAGGCCACGGGGCCGCGTGGCCCGGGCCGCGCATCGGGTACCCGGTGGAGACCCGCCCATCACCTCGCGTTCCTCCTTTCATGCCTCCTCTCGGCCCCGTCAGCGGAACGCGCCGCTGTAGGCGTTGAGCGCGGGCTGGCCGCCGAGATGGGCGTAGAGCACGTTGGAGTCCTTGGGTATCTTCCCGTCGCGGACCAGGTCAATGAGCCCGGCCATCGACTTGCCCTCGTAGACCGGGTCGAGGATCACCCCTTCGAGGCTTCCGGTGAGCCGGATCGCGTCGAGGGTGGAGTCGACCGGGACACCGTAGAGGTCCCCGGCCCAGCCCTCCAGCACGGTGATCTCCTCATCGCGCAGCTCCCGGCCGAGGCCGATCAGAGCGGCGGTCTCGCCTGCGATCTTCGCCACCTGGGCATGGGTCTCGGCCACCTTGGCGGAGGCGTCGATGCCCAGGACCCGGCGGGGGCGGTCCTGGCCCGCGAAGCCCGCGATCATGCCCGCCTGGGTGGAGCCGGTGACGCTGCACACCACGATGGTGTCGAAGAAGACGCCCAGCTCCCGCTCCTGCGCCTGGACCTCGCGGGCCCAGTTGGCGAAGCCCAGCCCGCCCAGCGGATGGTCGGAGGCCCCGGCGGGGATCGGATACGGCGTGCCGCCCGCGGCGCGGACGTCCTCCAGGGCGCGGGCCCAGCTGTCCTTGAAGCCGATGCCGAACCCGGCGTCGACCAGTCGCACCCGCGCGCCCATGATCCGGGAGAGCAGGATGTTGCCGACCTTGTCGTTGACGGAGTCGGGCCAGTCCACCCAGCTCTCCTGCACCAGGACGGCCTTCAGCCCCAGCTTCGCCGCCACCGCGGCGACCTGGCGGGTGTGGTTGGACTGCACACCGCCGATGCTCACCAGGGTGTCCGCGCCCTTCCGGAGCGCGTCGGGGACGAGGTACTCCAGCTTGCGGGTCTTGTTGCCGCCGAAGGCCAGCCCGCTGTTGCAGTCCTCGCGCTTGGCCCAGATACGCGCCCCGCCGAGACGCTCGCTCAGCCGGTCCAGGGGGTGGATGGGGCTGGGACCGAACAACAAGGGGTGGCGCTCGAAGTCATCGAGGGACATGGGTGACTCCTTATGGGTGGTGCCGGATGCCCGCATCAGTGGTGCCGGATGTCCGCCGATCCCTACCCCGCCGCTCCCCGCCGGAACACGAGCCGGAACCTCCCCGATGCCCCCCCTTCGGCACACGACCGGCGTATGCCTGTAGTCCGTTGGGGTCCCGCTGCTGTCCAGCCTGAGCACCCTGCCGCCGGGTCGCGGAGACGATCTGTTCCTGAGCCCTCATACCGCTGCTGCCGAGACGGCGCTCGACCGCCGAGTCCGCCCCGTCCGCCCCACTCGCCCAGGGAGCCGAGTTCATGCCCCAGTACTTCCGCGACTCGCCCGAGTCCCTCGTTCCCGACGCGCTCGCGGGCTTCGCCGCCGCCCATGCCGATCTCGTCGCCTACCACCCCGACCACGGATACTTCCGCACCCGCCATTGCGCACCCACCCGCCGCGTCGGGCTGGTCGCGGGAGGCGGTTCCGGCCATGAGCCCCTGCACTCCGGCTTCCTCGGGACCGGGATGCTGGACGCCTCCTGCCCCGGGCGGATCTTCGCCTCGCCCCACAACCGGCAGATCTTCGAGGCCAGCCGGGCCGTCGCCCGGCCCGATGGTGTGCTGCACATCGTCAAGAACTACACCGGTGACCGCATCAACTTCAGCATCGCCGCCGAGCGCCTCGCCCATGAGGGCATCCGCTGCGCACGTGTCCTCATCGACGACGACATCGCCAGCGACTCCGACGACATCGCGGTCGGCCGGCGCGGCACCGGCGCCACCCTGATCATCGAGAAGATCCTCGGCGCCGCCGCCGACGAGGGGCGCGGTCTGGAGGACCTGGTCGCCCTCGGCACCGATGTGACCCGGCGGGCCCGCAGCCTCGCCGTCGCCTCGGCCGCCCACAACACGCCCGCCTCCGGGGCACCGGCCTTCGCCCTTCCCGACAACATCCTGGAGTTCGGGGTCGGCATCCACGGCGAGCGGGCCGAGGGGACCACCCCGCACGCACCGCTCGGCAAGCTGGTCGAGACCATGACGGACCAACTGCTGGCCGCGCTGCCCGACACCGCGGGGACACGGGTGCTCGCCCTGGTCAACGGGCTGGGGTCGATCACCTCGCTGGAGCTGTACGGCATCCGCCACGCCGTCGCCAAAGCCCTCGACGACCGCGGTGTCGGCCTCGACCGGTCCCTGACCGGCACCTTCGTGAGCGCCCTGGACATGCGGGGCTTCTCGTTGACCCTGTTCGCCACCGACGCCGAGGCGCTGCGGCTGTGGGACGCCCCCGCCCGCACCCCCGCCTGGCCCCTGTGACCCCGCCTCTTTGACCCCGTCCGGCCCCGTTGACCCCGCCACCGCCCCGAGGAGTTGCCCCGCTCATGTCCGATCAGCCCGGCCCGAAGGGCCTTACGCACACCGCCGTCATGGACTGGCTCACACGGTTCGCCGCCACCGTACGCTCCGTGGAACCCGAGCTCACCGCGCTCGACCAGAAGGCGGGCGACGGGGACTTCGGTGGCAATCTGGTCACCGGGATGGACGGCGTCCGCCGCGCGCTGGACGCCCTGGCGGCGGGCGCGGGGAACGGCGAGCGAAACCGGAGGGGCCCGGACGCGCCGCTCGACGCCGCCGCGCGGGTCTTCCTCGACGATGTCGGCGGCACCAGCGGTCCCCTGTTCGGGCTGCTCTTCCAGGAGCTCGCCGACGCGCTGGGGATGGCCGCCGCCCCGCCCGGGACCGCCGCGCTGGCCCTGGGCACCGCCGCGGGGGCGGCCGCGATCCAGCGGGTCGGCGAGGCCGAAGTGGGCGACAAGACGATGGTGGACGCCCTCGTGCCCGCCGCCCGGGCCCTCGCCTCCTGTGAACCCACCGCCGACCCCGCGTACGCGCTCCATGTGGCCGCGGTGGCGGCCCATCGGGGCGCCCGGTCCACGACCGATCTGCGCGCCCGGCGCGGGCGTGCCAGCTATACCGGCGACCACGCCCGCGGCGTCCCGGACCCGGGCGCCCTGGCCGTCGCCCTGCTGTTCGCGTCCGCACACGCCGAGCTGACCTCGCTGAACCGGCTCCCCGTGTCCTGAGGAGAAGGCCGAGTTCATGAGCGGACCCCCGGACGTGCCGCCCGCCGGTGAACACCGCGGCCGGGCCGCACGTACTGGGATCCGAGTCCTGGACCCGCATGGGACGGGCAGAGCGGGGCAGACGATCAGGATTCGACTGTCGGCTCGATCGAAGGGGTCCGGGAGAAGCTGTGCAGCAGGAGACCTCCACCCGTGTGACCACAACACCCCCGGCAGTGCCACGACCGCGCGAGGGCGGCGCGTCGGCCGGCCGGACGCGCGACCCGTACTTCGACAATGCGAAGTACCTCACCATCGTGCTGGTGGCGTGTGGCCACGCATGGGAGCCGCTCACCTACGGCAGCCGGGCGGCCACCGCGATCTACCTGCTGGTCTACGCGTTCCACATGCCCGCGTTCGCCCTCATATCAGGCTACTTCTCGCGGAGTTTCGACATGGCGCCGGGCCGGGTGAAACGGCTGCTCACGGGTGTCGTCGTGCCGTATGTGGTCTTCGAGGTCGCGTACACGCTCTTCTACCGCTGGGCACAGGACGATCCGGGCTATCCGATCAGCCTGCTCGACCCCTGGTATGTGATGTGGTTCCTGGCCGCGCTGTTCATCTGGCGGATCACCACCCCGCTGTGGCTCGCGCTGCGCCATCCGGTGCCGGTCGCGCTGGCGGTGGCGGCACTGGCCTCCATTTCTCCCGAGGCCGGTGGGGATCTCGGCCTGCAGCGGGTGCTGGCGTTCCTCCCGTTCTTCGTGGTCGGACTCACCCTGCGACCGGACCACTTCACCCGGCTGCGGACCCGGCGGGCGCGGCTGATCGCCCTTCCGGTGGCGGCCTTCGCCCTGTGCACGGCCTATGCGGTGGCGCCCTGGATGGACGCGGAGTGGTTCTACCACCGCAAGAGCGTGGCGGCGCTGGACGGCGTACCGTCCTGGGCCGGGCTGCTCACCACGCCCGCCCTCTTCGGCCTGGCGCTGGTGCTGACGGCCTGCTTCCTGGCCTGGGTGCCGGGGCGCCGGACCTGGTTCACCGCGCTCGGTTCGGGGACGCTGTACGGCTATCTGCTGCACGGCTTCATCATCAAGTCGTCCCGTTTCTGGGGCTGGTACGACCATCCGTGGCTGCACACCCCGCTCGGGGAGCTCGCCGTCACCGCGGCCGCGGTGCTCATGATCACCGTGCTGTGCACGGGACCGGTGCGACGGGTCCTGCGCACGCTGCTGGAGCCACGCATGGACTGGGCGTTCCGGCGCACCGGTTCCTGAGGGCGCACCGGTTCCTGAGGGCGGACCGGCTCCCGAGTGGACGGCGGGGCCGCCGTCAGCGGCGGCGGACCTTGAGGGTGTTGTCGGTGCGGGTGGCCGGCTGTCCGTCGGGAGCGGTCATGTTCTCCACATGCACATCGCTGACGAGGACGTCCCACTCCCCGTCCGCGAGGTCGAGCCCGGCGAGCACCTCCTCGGGCGTGGGGAAGTGGAACTCCGGACCGGGGTCCGGCGCCCAGGACGGGAATGCGGCGTGTCCGGTGATCAGCAGCACTCCGCCCGGTGCGACGACCCCCGCCGCGGTGCGCAGGATCTGGTCCCGGGGCAGTTCCAGCCGGGAGTGGAAAAAGTAGGCGCAGACGAGGTCGAAGGTGCCTTCCGGGAAGGACTCGGACAGGTCGTGCCGCTGCCACTCGATATGGTCGCCGACACCTTCCGACGCGGCGTGTCCGGCGGCGCGGTCCAACGCCACCTGTGAGACGTCGACGGCGGTGACCCGCCAGCCCTGCCGGGCGAGCCAGATCGCGTCGCCGCCCTCACCGCAGCCGAGGTCCAGCGCGCTGCCGGGGGTCAGCCCGGTGGTCTCGCGCACCAGAGCGGCATTGGGTTTGCCGCTCCAGACGCGGTCCTCGGCGCTGTAGAAGGTGTCCCAGAACTCCTCGGGCGAGGTGTCGGGCGAGATGGTGTGCGGGTCGGTGGTCATGTCAGCTGCGCTCCCTTCGTTCCTGGCAAGAGAGTGCACACGGCCGCGCCCACTTGACAAACTTCTTTGCCGGGGTAGCAAATGAAGAGTATGGCTGACGAAGACCTCACCGAGGTACTGACCGCCGTAGGACCCCGGCTGCGGGCGTTGCGGCGCACCCGTGGCACCACACTGGCCCAGCTCAGCGAGACGACCGGGATCTCGCTGAGCACCCTGTCGCGACTGGAGGCGGGGCAGCGCAAGCCGACCCTGGAGCTGCTGCTGCCGCTGGCCAAGGCGTACGGAGTGCAGTTGGACGAGCTGGTGGGGGCGCCGGCCACCGGGGATCCCCGGGTCCATCCGCGGCCGTTCACCCGGCACGGCCAGACGTTCGTTCCGCTGACCCGCTATCTGGGCGGGCTGCACGCCTACAAGCAGATCATGCCGCCCCGGCCGCCGGGCGGGCGCGACGAACCGCTGGAGCAGCGGGTGCACGAGGGCTATGAGTGGCTCTATGTGCTCTCGGGGCGGCTACGGCTGGCGCTGGGCGAGCACGATCTGGTGCTCACGTCCGGTGAGGCCGCCGAATTCGACACCCGTACGCCCCATGGCTTCGCCAACGCCGGGGACCAGCCCGTGGAGTTCCTCTCCCTGTTCGGCGCGCAGGGCGAGCGCATCCATGTCCGCGCCCGCCCTGCCGGTACCTGACCCGCCCCGTCTCACGCCGGGGGCGCTCACCCCGAGGGCTCGTCCGGGACGGGCCGCTCGGGGTGCACGCTTCCGGTCTGCGGCTTCCCCTGCCGTCCCGTGCCGGACTCATCCGTCTCGGGGACGTCGTCCCCGAGATCCGGCTCCTGGCCGGCGCCCGCCACATCCAGGTGGTCGGGGCCGTCCTGCGCCTGCTGGTCGGGGAGGTCCCTGGGGATCCCGCCCCGGTCCTCGCGCTCCTCGCGCTCCTCGCGTTCCTCCGGTCGCCGGTCGTCGCTCACGATGCCGCTCCTTTCGTCGATGCGTCGATGGAGGGGGCACAGCAGGGGCGATTACCCGCGAGCGTCCGCGGAATGCACGGTCAGCGCCGATTGGACACGGTCACCTGTACGCCACGTGTCCGCGCGGGCGGCTACTCCCCCGGCTCCAGCACATACAGCTCCGGCAGGTTGACCACGATGGCCTCCTGGGTGCTGCGGGCGATGACCACCACCGCCTCGTCGTCGGGGTCCGGGTTCTCCTCCCGGTGCGGCACAAACGGCGGAACGAAGATGTAGTCACCCGGGCGGGTGCGCAGCCGGACCTCCTCGACCCGTCCGTCCCGCTCCTGCGCGAAGACGAACTCGGGGTGGCCCCGCACCACGAAGATGGCCGTCTCGGACTCGCCGTGGTGGTGGTTGGCGGAGGCGGTGTCCGGCGCCACATGGGTCTGGCCCATCCAGAGCCGCTCGGACCCCACCGACTGACCGCTGATCGCGGCGAACCGCCGCATCCCCTCGGTCTGGGCGGTGCCGGGGTCGACGTCCTCGGTGCGGATGTGGTGCAGCCGCATCCGCAACGGACTGTCGGGGGCGGTGGCCTTCCGATCCCTCAGATGCGGATGGAACGCGTCGTGCTGCTGCGCGGGGTCGCCGCCGGGCGTCGTCATGACACCGACCGTAGAAAGCCCGGTAATGGATGTCAACAGGTGTCCTTTCTCCCACCAGGCACAACACCATGAAATCCACGTTGCATAATGGCCGTATGCAGATCTCGGCGAAGGCGGACTACGCGGTCCGGGCGCTGGCGGAGCTGGCCGCGGACGCGGGCAGGCCACTGACCTGTGAGGCGATAGCCACCTCCCAGGACATCCCCTTCCGGTTCCTCAAGGGGGTTTTCCGGGATCTGCGCCAGGCCGGTCTGGTGCGCAGTCAGCGTGGCTGCGAGGGTGGCTACTGGCTGGCCCGCGACCCCGCCGAGGTGACCCTCGCGGACATCGTGCTCGCCGTGGACGGGGCGTTCCTGACGCTGCGCGGCGAGCGGCTGGACGACCTCGGCTACCACGGCCCGGCGGCCGGACTGCCCGGGGTGTGGCGCGGGATGGAGGACCATGTGCGCCGGGTGCTGACCTCCACCGCCCTGAGCGATCTGGTCCGCGAGCGGCTGGCGGCATGACACCCGCGAACCCGGACCGGCCCCGGAGCACCGGCGCGGACGGCGGCGGGGCCGTCGAGATCGTGGAGTACACCGATCCGGCCTGCCCGTGGGCGTGGGGTTCCGAGCCCGCGTTCCGCCACCTGCGGGCCCTGACCGCGGGGCGGGCCCGCTGGCGCCGGGTGTTCGGCATCCTCTTCGACGACGGCGACGATCCGGCACCGGATCCCGCGGCCGAGACCGCCTGGTACAGCCGCTATATCGCCGATATCGCCCGCCATACGCGGGCGCCCTACGCCCACAGGCTGCGATGGGTGGCGGCCACCAGCCGGCCGGCCTCGCTCGCCGCGAAGGCGGCCGAGCGGCAGGGCGCGATCGCCGCGGAGCGGGTGCTGCGGCGGCTGCGCGAGACCACGTTCGTCCTGGGCACTCCGGCCGATACGGCGGAGCGGGTGCTCCACGCCCTGGCGGGGCTCGACGGTGTAGATGTGGGGCGGCTGGGCGCGCAGATGCGCGAGCCGTCGGTGGTGGCGGCCGTCCGGCAGGACCACGCCGAGGCCCGCGACCCGATCCCGGAGGCGTATGCCTTCCACGCCCCGGGGCCGCATGGCACGGGCGTGAAGGAAATCGACGACGGGGTGCGCTACGCGCTGCCCACGCTGGTGTTCTCCGGACCCGGCGGGCGCGTGGCCGCCCCGGGGTGGCGGAGCATGGCCGAGTACACGGCCGCGCTGCGCACGGTGGCTCCCGGCCATCTCTGGCAGGCGGCCCTCATCGGCCCCGAGGAGGCCCTGGCGGAGCACCGCAGCCTGACCGGGCCCGATCTGTCACTGCTGACCGGCCGGACCACTCCCCCACCCGCGGCCGTACGGCTGGAGACGGCAGGCGGGCCGCTGTGGCTGCATCCGGACCAGGCCGCCACCCATCCGGTGCTCGCCGCCCGTCAGGGCTGAAAATCCCCAGGTCGTAGCCGTCTTACCCGATGAGACACCTAAAGGTGTCCATTGACTTCGCCGGCCCTCGCCCCGCACCATGGGCACATGCTGACGACGCACCCCGGTGTGGTGTGCCGATACGTGGACTTCCGGCGCACCGCCAGCGCCATCTGTCGCTGATCGCCCCCTTTCGCTGACGCGATCCGCCGACGCGATCTGCCACGTCCCGAGCGCCTCGTGCCGCTCGTTCCCCTCGCTTTCCTCCCCGGGCCCCACCGCCCCCGGCCTTCATGACCGCTGCCCGTCCGTGTGTCCTCGCTGTCGTGTGCGGACGTGTACGGCCGTGTGCTCATCGCCGTCCGGGGGCAGTTGACACCACGAAAGGCGACGTCCCGTCATGACTTCCGCCGCCCCGCCCCTTCCCGTCCGCCGTCCGCCCGATCCGCCACCGCGCCCCGCCCCGGACCGGCGCTCCGTGCTGGGGCTCGCTCTGGGGCGGGTGGCTCCCTGCTGCTGTCCGCCTGTGGCGGGGTGGCGACGACCGGGGCGGGCGGCGGGGGCGAGACCCTGCGCTGGGGCTGGGATCTGCCCTCCAGTTGGGACCCGGTGTTCTCCTCCAAGGGCTGGGACGTCCATCTGCTGTCGCTCGTCTACTCCGGGCTGACCCAACTCGACGCCAAGGGCGGCGCCCAGCCCGCCCTCGCCTCCTCCTGGCGCTACTCCCACGACGGGCGGCGCCTCACCTTCACCCTCCGCCGTGGCCTGCGGTTCGCCGACGGGACCCCGGTGAATGCCGAGGCCGTCAAGAAGAGCCTCGAGCGGGGCAAGAACCACCCCAAGTCCCTGATCGCCTCCCAACTGACCAGCATCGACACGGTACGGGCCCCCGACGCGCACACCGTGGTCCTCGAACTCACCGAGGCCGACTACCAGTTGCCCGCACTCCTGGCCGGGAAGACCGGCATGGTGGTCAGCCCCACCGCGTTCGGGAAGGACGAGGCGCGGCTGGCCACCAAACCGGTCGGCCACGGCCCGTTCCAGCTGGTGTCCTACACCCAGAACTCGATGGCGAGCCTGCGCCGCGACCCCGGCTACTGGAACGCCGGACACATCGCCGTCGAGCGCTTCGAGGCGTATCCGAAGCCCGATGAGACCACGGCGCTCGCCGCGCTGCAGTCCGGGCGGCTCAATGTGGCTCAGATCCCGTTCAGCCAGGTCGAGGCGGCACGCGAGGCCGGTTTCACGGTGCAGCTCATCCCGTCGATGGTGGTGCGCGTCCTGGATGTGAACACCGCCATGAAGCCCTTCGACGACCCCGCCGTCCTCAGGGCCCTGAAGTACGCCGTGGACCGCCAAGCCCTGCTGGACAGCGAGCAGTTCGGCCATGGCGAGGTGGACCACCAGCCCTTCCCGCCCGGCTATACGGGCTTCGACCCGGCGATCGGCGCGGTGTACCGGCACGACCCGGGGCGGGCGCGCGCACTGCTGCGGGAGGCCGGATACCACGACGGTGTCGAGGTGACCATCACCACCGCCCAGCCGCAGGGCGCGCCCGAGCAGTTGCAGGCGCAGCTCAACCGGGCCGGTTTCCGGGCCCGGATCGAGGTCATCCCGGAGGCGCGGGCGTCCCAGGTGGTGTACGTCCAGCACTCCCGCGCGCTGTACCTCGACCAGTTCGCCGGGCGGGAGTCGCCGGTGCAGGCCATGCAGGTGCTCTTCGGCGCGGAGGGCCTGATGAACCCCTCCCGCCGTACGACGCCCGAACTGGACGCGGCGGTGGCCGCGGTGCGCCGCACCCCGCTGGAGTCGCCGCGCTATCCGCAGGTGCTGCGGGCGGCCACCGCGGTGGCGGTGCGCACGATGCCGAATGTGTTCCTCTACACGGTGCCGCGCGCCCTCGCCCGTACGTCCTCCGTCTCCGCCATCCCCTCGCTCCCGGTGGTGCAGCGGTTCGAGGGGGTGACGGCCGGATGACCGCGCTCGCTCCGCACCTCGCGGGCACGCGGCGGAAGCCCGTACGGGCGGCCCGACTCCCGCGCTCGCTCGGCCGCGTCCTCGCCACGGCGGGCACGGTCTTCCTGCTGTCCTCCGCGCTGACCTTCGGTCTCGGCGCGCTCTCCGGGGCCAATCCGGCGGCGGCGGTGCTCGGCGAGACGGCGACCCCCGCCGACATCGCCCGGATGAACCACCAGTTCGGCCTCGACCGGCCGCTGTGGGAGCAGTACGTGTCCTGGCTGGGACATGCCTTCACCGGGGACCTGGGCCGCTCGTGGTTCACCACGGTCCCGGTGGCCGACAGCATCCGCCAGGCGATGCCGGTGGATCTGTCGATCGCCGGGCTCGCGCTGCTGATGGCCGTGGTGCTGGGCGGAGCCGCCGGTGTCGCCGCCGCGCTCCGGGCCGGCGGACGGCTGGACCGCACCGTCACCGCGCTGTGCGCGCTGCTCGGCACCCTGCCCGGTTTCGTCGTGGCCATCGCGCTGGTCACGGTGTTCTCGCTGAAGCTGGGGTGGCTGCCGTCCGGTGGCTATGTGCCGCTGGACATGGACCCCGCGCAGTGGCTGCGGTACACCGTGATGCCCGCGCTCGCGCTGAGCCTGGAGGCCGCCGCCGCCATCGCCCGTCAGCTCCGCACCTCGCTGGTGGGGACGTTGCGGGAGAACTATGTGACGGGCGCGGTGATGCGCGGGTTGCCCTCCCGGCGGGTGGTATTCGGCCATGCTCTGCGCAACGCCGCCGGACCGGCGCTGACCGCGCTCGGGATGAGCGTGCCGATGCTGCTCGGCGGTGCGGTGGTCACCCAGCAGATCTTCGCACTGCCCGGTCTCGCCCAGCTCACCCTGCAGTCGGCCGAGCAGCACGACATCCCGGTCATCCAGGGGACGCTGCTGGTGACCATCGCGGTGGTCCTGGTCGTCAACGTGGCCGTCAACGCGGCGCTGCTCGCGCTGAATCCGGCCGCCCGGCGCCGGGAGGTGACGCGCCGATGAGGACGTTGCGACGGGCATGGGGACATCCGTCCGCCAAGGTGGCGATGCTGGTGCTGCTGGCCATCGCGCTGCTGGCGGCGTTCGGCGGCCGGCTCGCGCCGCATGAGCCGCTGGCCCAGCACCCCCGGAACATGCTGCGCGGCCCCGGCCCCGGCCATCTTCTGGGCACCGACTATCTGGGCCGCGATGTGCTCAGCCGGCTGCTGGAGGGCAGTGGCCGCTCGGTGGCGGGCGCCGTGGAGGCGGTGGCCGCCGCGATGGCGGTGGGGGTGCCGACCGGGCTGGCCTCGCTGTGGATGGGGCGGGTGGGCGAGTGGCTCGCACAGCGTGCCGTCGACGCGCTGATGACACTGCCGTTCACCGTGTTCGCCATCGCGGTCGTGGGCGCGCTGGGCAACGGGATGCACCAGGCCATGCTCGCCCTCGGGGTGCTCTACGCCCCGCTGTTCTTCCGGATGACCCGCGCCGCAGCGCTGAGCCTGCGGCACGCCCAGTACGTCGAGTCGGCCGAGCTGTTCGGCGCCTCGGTCGGGCGGGTGCTGCGCACCCACATCTGGAGCAAGGTCCTGCCGACGGTCATCGTCACCGCCGCCCACGCGCTGGCCACCTGTCTGCTGGTGGTCTCCTCGCTGACCTTCCTCGGGTCGGTGTGCAGCCTCCCGCCGCCACCTGGGGCGGCATGCTCGCCACCGATCTGGGCTTCCTCACCCAGCAGATCTGGGCACCGGTGTTCCCCGCCGCGCTGATCGTCATCACCGCCGGCGCGCTCAACCTGCTGGCCGATGCCGTACGCGACGCCGGGGCGGACGAGTTGCTGCCCGGCGGCGCACCGGATCCGGCCACCGGCTCCCCGGGCGCCACCGCCGACACCCCCGACACCACCAAGGAGCAGGCCGATGCCGCACTCCCCGTCGCCTGACCCCGCCACGCCCGGCGGCCCCGGCGCCCTGGGCGGGCGGCCCGCCGCGCTGACGGTCGAGGGGCTCGGCGTCACCGTCGCCTCCGGACGGCTGACGGCCGTACGCGATGTGTCGTTCACCGTGGGCCGCGGTGAGGCCGTCGGCCTGGTCGGCGAGTCCGGCAGCGGAAAGACCCTCATCTGCCGGTCGGTGCTCGGACTGCTGCCGCCGGGCTGCGCGGTGTCCGAGGGCGAGATCGCCCTGTCGGGCAAGGCGCTGACCGGGCTCTCGCGCCGGGAGTGGGACCGTGTACGGGGCACCCGGGTGGGCGCCGTCTTCCAGGACCCCGCCTCGTATCTCAACCCCGCGCTGACCGTGGGGCGTCAGCTGACCGAGGTGCTGCGGGTGAAGCTCGGGCTGGACCGTGCGCGGGCCGCTGAGCGGGCCGTCGAGCTGTTCGCCGCCGTCGGGTTGCACGACCCCGCCGAGGTCGCCCGGCGCCATCCGCACGAGCTGTCCGGCGGGATGCTGCAGCGTGTGCTGATCGCCGTCGCGGTGGCCTGCGCACCGGATCTGCTGGTGGCCGACGAGGCGACCACCGCGCTGGATGTGGTGGTCCAGGCCGAGGTCCTGGAGCTGCTGGCCCGGATGCGCGCCGAGCAGGATCTGGCGCTGCTGCTGGTCAGCCACGATCTGGCGGTGATCGCCGAGGTGTGCGACCGGATCCTGGTGGCGTACGCCGGGGAGCTGGTCGAGGACGGCCCGGCCGAGCGGGTGCTGGGCGATCCCCTGCATCCGTACACCGAGGCGCTGTTGCGCGTGGCCACGGTAGGCGACTGGGAGCGGCGGGAGCTGGAGGTGATCCCCGGCGCGCCGCCCGAGGTGGGCGCGCGGCTGCCGGGCTGCCGGTTCGCCGACCGCTGCGCGTTCGCCGCGCCCGAGTGCCGCAGCGGTCCGGTGCCACTGCGGGAGACGGCCGACGGGCGGCGGGTGCGGTGTGTCCGCGCCGAGGAGATCGAGCGGTCGCGGGCCGGTGCGCTCGGCACCCGGGAGGTGGCGGTATGAGCGGGCTGCTGGAGATCTCCGGCCTGACCGTGGCCTTCGGCCGGCGGGACGCGCGGCCGGTGCTGGACGGAGTGGAGCTGTCCGTGGGCGAGGGCGAGATCGTCGGGGTCATCGGGGAGACCGGCTCCGGCAAGACCACGCTGGCCCGTACGGCCGTGGGCCTGGTTACTCCGCGCTCGGGACGGGTGGTCTTCGACGGGCGCGAGATCTCCGGGCTGCGGGGGCGCGCGCTGCGGGCGTTCCGCCGTTCGGGACGGCTGAGTTACGCGTTCCAGGATCCGCTGCGGGCCCTGGACCCGGAGCTGACGGTCCGGCGGGCGGTGGCCGAGCCGCTCGCCGTCGCGGGTGATCTCGGTGACACGGAGATCGCCGCACGGGTGGACGAGGCGCTGGAGACGGTGGGTCTGGACGCCGCACGCCTCGGCGACCGGCTGCCGGGCGCGATCTCCGGCGGTCAGCGCCAGCGGGTGCTGCTCGCGCGGGCGATCGTCACCCGGCCCCGGCTACTGATCGCCGATGAGCCGGTGAGCGCCTTGGACGCCTCCAACCGCAACCGGGTGCTGCGGCTGCTGGACGGGCTGCGCACCGAGCGCGGGATGGCCGTCGTCGTCATCTCGCACGACCTCAGCTCGCTGGCGGGCATCGCCGACCGGGTGGCGGTGCTCTACCGCGGCCGGGTGGTGGAACAGGGGCCCGTACACGAGGTGTTCGGCCGACCGCTGCATCCGTACACCGCGCTGCTCATCGCCTCCGCGCCGAGCGTACGGGCCCAGGACGGACCGGACGCGGCGGCGCTGCGCCCGTCGGCCGAACCGCCCGCCTGGACGGCGCGGGAGGGCTGTGTCTTCGGCCACCGCTGCCCGTTCGTCATCGGCTCCTGCCGCACCGCGCCCGCGCCGGCCCCGGTGGGCCAGGGGCGCACCGCCGCCTGCCACCGGGTGCCCCAGTGGCGTGAGCTGGTGGCCGGGGCGACTCCCCCGGTCACCGCACCAGGGCCGCCGCAGCTGGTGGCGGCCGCCGGAGAAACAGACAAGGAAGCCGGGCGGTGACCATCCCCCCGGCCACCTTCCCGCCCCTCGGAGAAAGGCTGACGATGTCCGTCGAGTTCATCGGAATGATCGGCACCCATGAGGTGTCCGAGGTCCACCCGGCCCGTGGCCCCGTCGTGGACGCCGAGTACACCCTGCGGTTCGCCCGCGCCCATGAGGACGCGGGCTTCGACCGGGTGCTGATCGGCTATGGCTCCGCCACCCCGGACGGCGCCCAGGTGGCCGCGTATGTCGCCGCGCGCACCGAGCGGCTCGGGCTGCTGGTGGCCCATCGGCCCGGCTTCGTGGCTCCCACCCTGGCCGCCCGTACGTTCGCCACCCTCGACCAGTTCTCCGGCGGGCGGGTGGCCGTGCACATCATCAGCGGCGGGCGGGATGCCGAGCAGCGGCGGGACGGCGACTATCTGGGCAAGGACGACCGTTACGCCCGCACGGATGAGTATCTGGAGATCCTGAAGCGGGCGTGGACGGATGAGGAGCCGTTCGGACACGACGGCCGCTTCTACCGCTTCGAGGACTTCCACGCCGAGGTCCGCCCCCATCAGCGGCCCCGCATTCCCCTGTACTTCGGGGGCTCCTCCGAGGCGGCGTACGCCGTGGGCGGCAGGCACGCGGACACCTTCGCGCTGTGGGGCGAGCCGCTGGCGGAGACGGCGGAGCAGATCGCCTCCGTGCACCGGGCCGCCAAGGCCGCGGGCCGGACCGAGCCGCCCGGTATCAGCGTGTCCTTCCGGCCCATCCTCGGCGCGACCGAGGAGCAGGCGTGGGAGCGGGCGCACCGGATCCTCGACACCATCAGGGCCCATGGCCCGGCGGGCTCCTTCACCTCCTCGCGGTGGGGCCGCGAGGCGCTCGGCTCACCCACGACCGGGGCACGGAGCCGCAGAACGTCGGCTCCCAGCGGCTGCTGGCCGCCGCCGCCCGGGGTGAGCTCCACGACCGGGCGCTGTGGACGGCGACCGCGGCCGCCACCGGGGCCGCCGGGAACTCCACGGCGCTGGTCGGCACCCCGGAGACGGTCGCGAAGGCACTGCTGGACTATGTGGACATCGGCGTCACGACCCTGCTGATCCGTGGTTACGACCCGCTGGACGACGCCGTCGGCTACGGCCGTGAGCTGCTGCCGCTGGTCCGCCAGGAGCTGGCCCACCGGGCCGGTGGGGGCGCCGCGTAAAGATCTCCTCAATCTCTCTGAACGCAACTCGTGCGCCGCCCGTATCCACTGCCGGGTCGTGCTCGTCGCGGACGAGCGGATCCCGTAACCCCCCAACAGGAGGTCATGAGTGAGCCATAAACGCGTACCCAAGCGAAAGATCGTGTTCGCGGGGGCCGGGGCCGCCGCCGTCGCGGCGGCCGCGATATTGCTGCCCAACGCCAACGCCTCACAGGACGACAAGACCGAGGCCGCCCAGCCCAAGAAGGTGGACGCCGCCTCGGCGGCGGACATCGCGGCCCAGCTCGCGTCACAGCTGGGCGAGGCGTTCGGCGGGGCCTACTACGACAAGGACAAACAGCAGGTCATCGTCAATGTCGTCGGCGACAACAACAATGTGAATGTCGAGGTCAAGAGCGCCGGCGCGGTGGCCAGAAGCGTCGAGAACAGCACCAAGGCGCTGCAGAGCGCCGCGAAGACGCTCAAGACCAAGGCCACCATCCCGGGCACCGCCTGGTCGGTGGACCCCAAGACCAATGAGCTGCGGGTCACCGCGGACTCCACCGTCACCGGGGCGAAGTGGGACACCCTCGAGTCCACCGTGAAGTCCCTGGGCGACGGCATGGCCACCCTCAAGAAGTCCACGGGCGAGTTCAAGCCCTTCGTCGCGGGCGGCGACGCCATCTTCGGCGGCGGCGCGCGCTGCTCGCTCGGCTTCAACGTCACCACGGACAGCGGCGCCCCGGCGTTCCTCACCGCCGGCCACTGCGGCGTCGCCGCCGAGCAGTGGTCGGACTCCCAGAACGGCGCGCCGATCGGCACCGTGCAGGACGCCACCTTCCCCGGTGACGGCGACTTCGCGCTGGTCACCTACGACGACGCCAACGCCGAGGCCCCGTCCACGGTGAACACCGGCGACCAGAACGTGGACATCGTCGGGGCCGCCGAGGCCGCGGTGGGCCAGCAGGTGCAGCGCATGGGCAGCACCACCGGGCTCAACGACGGCTCGGTCACCGGTCTGGACGCGACGGTCAACTACCCCGAGGGCACGGTCAGCGGGCTCATCCAGACCGATGTCTGCGCGGAGCCCGGCGACAGCGGCGGCCCGCTGTTCAGCGCGGACGGCAACGCCATCGGCCTGACCTCCGGCGGCAGCGGCGACTGCACCTCCGGCGGTGAGACCTTCTTCCAGCCGGTGACGACCGCGCTGGAGGCGGTCGGTGCGCAGATCGGGGACGGCGGCGCGGCCGGAGGCGGTGGCGCGGCGGACGGCGGCGCCGATGACGGCGGGGCGGCCGGAGACGGCGCGGGCGCGGACGGCGCCGGTGGGGCTGCCGAGAACGGCTGACCCCACGCGACCCGGGGTGTCCCGCGCCGTCACCGCGGGACACCCCGGGAGCCGCGACGGGCCGGGCGGCCGCTCAGTGGGCGGACATCCCCGCGCGCACCCGCTCCAGCGTGATCGGCAGATCGCGGACCCGCACCCCCGTGGCGTGGTACACCGCGTTGGCGACAGCCGCCGCGGTGCCGACAATGCCCAGCTCCCCGACGCCCTTGCTGCCCATCGGGTTGAGCTCGTCGTCGTCCTCGTCGAGCCAGTGCGCCTGGACATCGCGCACATCGGCGTGGGCCGCGATGTGATACGTGGCGAGGTCGTGGTTGGCGAAGTCACCGAACCGCGGGTCCGTCTCCAGGTTTTCGTACAGCGCCATCGACAGACCCATGGACATGCCGCCGCGCAGCTGCGAGCCCGCCGTCCGGGGGTTGATGATGCGTCCGGCGGCGAACATCCCCAGCAGCCGGTCGACCCGCACCTGACCGGTGACGGCGTCCACCCGCACCTCCGCGAACTGGGCGCCGTATGCGTGGCGCGAGAACTCCCGGCGCGCCTCGACGTCCTCGGCGGTGTCCGCCCGTTCCTCCAGCCCGCCGGGCGGGATCGCGCCGGAGACCTCGTCGAGTCGCTTGGCCAGCGCCCGGCACGCCTTGGATACCGCCCATCCCCAAGAGCTCAGGCCCATCGAGCCGCCCGCCCACGGTGCCTGGCCGTAGGCGCTGCGGCCGATGTCGAGGGTGACCCGGTCGATCTCCACACCGAGTTCGTCCGCCGCCACCTGGGTCAGCGCGGTACGGGCCCCGGTGCCGATGTCGGCCGCGGCGATCCGTACGCTGAAACCTCCGCCGGGCTCGGCGCGGGCGGTCGCGGTGGAGGGCCAGGTGAGGGCGGGGTAGTTGCCCGCCGCCACTCCGGTGCCGACCAGCCAGCGCCCCTCCCGGCGGCGCCCCGGCGCGGGGTCGCGGCCCGCCCAGCCGAAGCGCGCCGCGCCCTCCCGCAGACATGCCACCAGGTTGCGGCTGCTGAAGGGGCGGCCGGTCTCCGGTTCCACGGACGGCTCGTTGGCCACCCGCAGGTCGATGGGGTCGATGCCCAGTTCCACGGCCAGTTCGTCCATCGCGCTCTCCAGCGCGAACATCCCGGGTGCCTCACCGGGGGCCCGCATCCACGAAGGCGTCGGCACATCCAGCTGCGCCAGCCGATGGGTGGTCCGGCGGTGGCGCGCGGCGTACATGACGCGGGTGGGGGTGACCGTCTGCTCGCAGTACGGGCTGAGTGTGGAGCTCTGCTGCAGCGCGTCGTGCCAGATGGCGGTGAGCCGGCCGTCCCGTTCGGCGCCGAGCCGGATGCGCTGCAGGGTGGGTGTGCGGTACGAGACCATGGTGAACATCTGCTGCCGGGTGGCCGCCACCTTGACCGGGCGGCCCACGGCGCGGGCGGCCAGCGCGGCGAGCACCGTGGGCGGGCGGGGAATCGCCTTGGAGCCGAAGCCGCCGCCGGTGTGGTCGGCGACGATCCGGACGGCGCCCTCGGCAGGCCGAACAGCTCGGCCACCCGGGTGGCCGTCATCCAGGGGCCCTGGTCGCCGTTGTAGAGGGTGAGCGAGTCCCCGTCCCAGACCGCGATGGTGGCATGCGGTTCCATCGTGGTGGTGTGCTCCGGGGGCGTGGTGTACGTGACGTCGAGGACGACCGGCGCCGCGGCGAGGGCGGCCTCCACGTCGCCGGTCTCGGTCTGGCCCGGGTAGCCGCCGTTGACCGTGTCGGGGACGAAGATGCGCGGGTCGCCGTCCTTCAGCTCGGCGTCGTGGTCGTCCACGTCGTACTCGACCCGCAGGGCCGCCGCGGCCTGACGGGCCGTCTCGAACGTGTCCGCCACGACGGCCGCCACGATCTGTCCCCGATAGGCGATCTCGGGGACTGCAGCACGGCGAGTTCGGGGGCGTCGGTCGGGCGCAGCCGGAAGACATTGTGGCTGTCGAGCACGGCGATCACCCCGGGCAGGGCCAGCGCCGCCGCGGCGTCGACGGCGCGCACCCTGCCGCGCGGGATGGTGGACTGCACCGCCCACGCGTACAGGGCGTCCGGCACCGGATACTCATAGGCGTAGAGCGCGGTGCCGGTGACCTTCTCGCGTCCTTCGACACGGGTCACCTCCGCGCCCACGGTCCGCTGGAGCGTGGTCATCGACGCTGCCCTCCCACGAGGTCGCGCACGGCCGAGGTGATGACATCCACGGCGAGGTCGATCTTGAACGCGTTCTGCGGCAGCGGGCGCGCCGAGGCGAACTCGGCCCGTGCCGCCTCCCGCAGGGTCTCCTCGGTCGGCTGCCGGCCGAGGAGCAGCCGCTCGGTCTCGCGGGCCCGCCAGGGACGGGTGCCCACGCCGCCGAGCGCCAGCCGGATCTCCCGCAGTGTGCCGTCGGCGTCCGTGGCGGCCACGGCGGCCACCGACACCACCGCGAACGCGTAGGACCAGCGGTCGCGGACCTTGCGGTAGGACATGGCGGCGCCCTCGGGGGCGGTGGCAGCTCGACACCGGTGATCAGATCACCCGGTTGCAGCACCGTCTCGCGGTCCGGTGTGTCACCGGGCAGCAGATAGAAGTCGTTCAGCGGTACCGCACGGGGACTGCCGTTGACCCGCCGCAGATGGACGACCGCGTCGAGCGCGGCCATCGCCACCGCCATGTCCGAGGGGTGGCTCGCCACGCAGAAGTCGGAGGTGCCGAGCACGGCCAGGTCGCGATGGAGGCCCTGGATGGCCGAACAGCCGGTTTCCGGCCGCCGCTTGTTGCAGGGTTTGGTGACGTCCTGGAAGTACACACAGCGGGTGCGCTGCAACAGATTGCCGCCGGTGGTGGCCACCGTCCGCAGCTGCCCGGAGGCCCCGGACAGCAGCGATTCGGCCAGTGCCGGGAAGCGCTCGCGCACGCCCGGGTCCCCGGCGAGCCGGCTGCCCCCGACCAGCGCCCCGATGAGCACACCGCCGTCGGGGCGGTGCTCGATGGTGTCGTACGGGAGCTGGGTGATGTCGACGAGCATGGCGGGCTCGGTCACCCCGAGCTTCATCAGGTCCACCAGGTTGGTGCCCCCGGCCAGGTACACCGTCTCGGTGGAGTCGGCCACCAGCGTGGCGGCGGCCTGGGGGTCGGTGGCGCGCTCGTAGGCGAACGGCTTCATCGCGCCCCTCCCGCCGCGCCGGCGCGGGCCGGGGTCCCGCCGCCGTCGGCCCCGGCGACCTCGCGGATGGCGGCCACGATGCCGGGATAGGCCCCGCAGCGGCACAGGTTGCCGCTCATCCGCTCCCGGATCTCGTCGGCGTCCAGGTCGCCCGGCGCGCCGACCCCGGCCGCCATGTCCTCGGTGACATGGCTGGGCCAGCCGCGCGCGGCCTCGGTGAGCGCGCCGATCGCGGAACAGATCTGGCCCGGTGTGCAGTAGCCGCACTGGAAGCCGTCGTGTTCCAGGAACGCCCGCTGCAGCGGATGGAGTTCCTCCGGGGCGGCGAGCCCCGCCACCCCCTCGATGGTGGTGATGTCGCGGCCCTGCGCGGCCACGGCGAACACCAGGCAGCTGTTGACCCGCTCCCCGTCGATCAGGACGGTGCAGGCACCGCACTGTCCGTGGTCGCACCCCTTCTTGACCCCGGTCAGCGCCAGGTGTTCGCGCAGGGCGTCCAGCAGGGTCACCCGGTGGTCGAGGGTGAGGGGGCGGTCGGCACCGTTGACACGCAGCGTGAGGTCGCTGTGAAACGCGTGAGCTGTCACATCACTCAGCCTGGCATCAGGGTGGGCGCCCCGCATCTTCGGCGTCACTCTCCGTGTTCCGCCTCCGGGGGCAGGGGCTCCGTGGGCAGGGGATCGAAGGCCAGCCGCAGATGCGCCAGGTCCGGGGGGACCGGGGAACGGGGGTGGTAGAACGGCGGCGCCGCGTCGGCGGCCGGCGAGTCGGCCAGCCGGAAGCGGTCCCGCAGCCGGTGGTAGAACCGCGTCGGCGCGAGCCGCACCAGCCGCAGCCGATTCGGTGCCCGGTAGGCGGCCACCCAGTCGCCCGGATCCAGCACCCCGCGCAACTGCCCGTCGAGGCTGACCGCCACCCGCCCCGAGGTGGGCAGGACCCGCACGGCGACGGCCTCGTCCACCGCGGCCACCACGGTGCGGTCGAAGGCGATGTGCGGGGCGACCGGGGTGAAGACCACCGCGTCCATATGCGGGGAGACCACCGGCCCGCCGGCGGCGAAGCTGTAGGCGGTGGAACCGGTCGGGGTGGCCACGATGATCGCGTCGGCCGAGTACGAGGCGAGCAACTGCCCGGACACATACACGCCGAGCCCCGCCTGCCGGTCGCGGGCGAGCTTTTCGAAGACCACGTCGTTGACGGCGATGACATCCAGCGGAATGCCCCAGCCGACCTCCTCGGGGCCCTGGCCGGGGCGGACCTTGGGCGGGGCGGCAAGGGGCCCCGCCCGTACCGCAGCAGCGCCTCCATGCCCTCGGGCATCTCCAGCGGCCGGGACGCCCGCAGGGTGAGCAACATCCGCTCCTCGATCGTGGCACGGCCGTCGTGGACGGCGTCCAGCGCGTCCTCCACCTGATCGACGGTGATCTCGGTGAGGAAGCCGACCCGCCCCACGTTCACCCCCAGCGCCGCGGCCCCGTTCACGGCGGCGAGCCGGGCGCCGCGCAGAAAGGTGCCGTCGCCGCCGAAGGTGACGATCAGGTCGGGGTGGCCCGCGGCCGCGGCCTCCTCCTTGGCGCTGCGCCGGGGCTGGTCGCCGCGCCAGACGTCCAGTTCGTAGCAGGAGATGTCATGGGCAGCGGCCCATGCGCGGGCGGTGTGCGCCGCCGCGACAGCGGTGGGGCGGGCCTGGTGGACGACCATGCCGAGCCGATTGACAGCCATGGCCCTTCCACCGTAGATCGGCCGGCCCCGAGGTGCCCGCCGGGCCGGCACGCGGTCGTGGCGACCGGCCGGGCGTGGCGAGGGCAGGCACTCTGGAGCCGAACATCCACGCTGATCTATGGTGTTGATCGGCAGATGGCCTGCGGGGGAACCACACGGCGTCCATACGGAGCCAGGGATGGGGCAGCAGATGGCGAGCCAGAGACGAACCGAGCTGGTCGAGGGCCTGATGGCGAGCTTCCCCCAGGTGCCCAGGGAAGCCGTGATCAAGGAGGACCTGCTGCGCGGCGGCATGGCCTTCGACGAGTCCGCGCTCAGCGGCAACGAGGACGGCGACGTCAAGCCGAAGTCGTATTTCATCTTCTCGTTCGACCACCGCACCCTTCCGGAACTGGGCGCCGCGGCCCTCAACCGGCCGCCCGAGGAGGTCGTGCTCACCGGCGGACCGTACGAGCTGCGCCGCACCGTGGTGTCCGTCCGCGTCAACCCCGCGTCGCCGTATGTGGTCAGGGCCGGGGAGGACGGTGCGCTGGGCCTGTATCTGGACGGTGCGCGCATCGCCGATGTGGGGCTGCCCCCGATGCCGGACTACTACCGCCACACCCTGTCGAACGGCAAGTCGGTGATGGAGGTCGCGCCGACCATCCAGTGGGGCTATCTGGCCTATCTGACGGTCTTCCGGGTGTGCCAGTACTTCGGCGCCAAGGAGGAGTGCCAGTACTGCGACATCAACCACAACTGGCGTCAGCACAAGGCGGCGGGCCGTCCGTACACCGGGGTGAAGCCGGTCGAGGAGGTGCTGGAGGCGCTGGAGATCATCGATCGCCATGACACCGCCCGCACCTCCCAGGCGTACACCCTCACCGGCGGCGCGATCACCTCGCATATCGGCGGCCGGGACGAGGCCGACTTCTACGGCCAGTACGCGAAGGCCATCGAGGAGCGCTTCCCGGGCCGGTGGATCGGCAAGGTGGTGGCGCAGGCGCTGCCCAAGGACGACGTCCAGCGGTTCCACGACTACGGGGTGCGGATCTACCACCCCAATTTCGAGGTGTGGGACCGGCGGCTGTTCGAGCTGTACTGCCCGGGCAAGGAGCGCTATATCGGCCGCGACGAGTGGCACCGCCGGATCCTGGACTCGACCGAGGTGTTCGGCGCCCGGAATGTGATTCCCAACTTCGTGGCGGGCGTGGAGATGGCCGAGCCGTTCGGCTTCTCCTCCGTGGGCGAGGCGATCGACTCCACCGCCGAGGGGCTGCGGTTCTTCATGTCGCACGGTGTCGTGCCCCGGTTCACCACGTGGTGTCCCGAGCCGACGACACCGCTGGGCAAGGCCAATCCGCAGGGCGCCCCGCTGGAGTACCACATCCGGCTGCTGGAGACCTACCGGGCGACGCTCGAGGACTTCGGGCTGGCCTCGCCGCCCGGATACGGCCCGCCGGGGCCGGGGCGGGCGGTGTTCTCGGTGAGCTCGTTCATGGACAGCCTGCCCGCCGCGGAGCGGGAGCCGGTGGCGCCCTGACACCGACGGCCGCCGCAGGGCCCCTCGTCAGCCGACGTGGACGTGGGGGCGGCGGCCGCGGTCGGGCTCGGCCTCGCGGAGGACCTCACGGGTGACGGGGGCGACCTCTCCCTGGCCGAAGAGGAAGAAGCGCAGGAAGTGGGCCAGCGGATGGCCCTCCGTCCACTCGAAGTAGATGTGCGGGCGCTGCCCGGTGGCGTCCCGCACCCGCAGCAGCAGCGCGGCCAGCGCGTTGGGGATGGTGGCGCTCTGCAGGGTCAGCACGCGGTAGCGGCCGTGCACCACCTCCCCGCACACCTGCAGCTCGCTTTCGAACTCGGACGGGTCGGCGACGGTGACCTCGACGAAGATGATGTCGTCCTCGGGCGGGATGTCGTTGTCCGCGCGGATCTGATGTTGCTTCTCCCGGTATTCGACCAGGTCGCGGCGTTCCGGCTTATTGGCGATGAAGCGGATCCTGCGGTGGGCGGTGTCGCGCATGAACCGCTCGGCCAGGGGGTCGAACGTCACACTGGTGACCCGTAGCTCGAACGCCCTGGCGACCCGGGACAGCAGCGATACGGCCAGGATGCCCGCGATGAAGCAGGCGCCGATCTTGACGCCGTCGGGCCGTTCGATGACGTTGACCCCGGTGGTGTACAGGAAGATCACCGCGATGACGCCGAAGCCGATGGTCCAGCCGCGCTGCCGGGCGCGCCGGGCGGCGATGGTGACGGCGATGGCGGCGGAGGTGATGAGCACGAGCACACCGGTGGCGTAGGCGCCGCCCTGGGCGTCCACATCCGCCTTGAAGAGCCAGGTCACCAGGAACGCCACGGCGATGAACACCAGCACCATCGGGCGGACCGCGCGCGCCCAGTGGGGTGCCATGCCGTAGCGCGGCAGATAGCGGGGCATCAGGTTGAGGAGTCCGGCCATGGCCGAGGCGCCGGCGAACCAGAGGATGGCGATCGTGGAGGCGTCATAGACGCTGCCGAAGGCCGAGCCCAGGTACTCATGGGCGAGATAGGCCAGGGCGCGCCCATTGGCCTCGCCGCCCGGTTCGAACTCCCGCTGCGGGATCAGCAGGGTCGTGATGAAGCTGGAGGTGATGAGGAAGATGCTCATGATCACCGCGGCGGTGGTCAGCAGCTTCCTGGCGCCCTGGATACGTCCGGCGGGGCGCTCCTGGGTGTCGCCCGGCTTGCCCTCGATATGCGGCATGACGGCCACGCCCGTCTCGAACCCGGACAGGCCCAGGGCCAGCTTCGGGAAGATCACCAGCGCCACGCCGATCATCACCAGGGGACTGCCGCGCTCGGCGACCAGCGCCTGGGACCAGTCGGGGATCACATGCGGCGCGGTGCCGATATGCCACAGCCCGACCGCCACCACGACGGCGTTGAGCAGCAGATAGGCCGCGACCAGCACCACCGCGATGCCGATGGCCTCGGTGAACCCCTTGAGGAACACCGCGCCGAGCAGTCCCACCAGGATCAGGGTGACGGCCACCTCATGACCGTGCAGGGTCGAGGTGAGATGCGGATTCTCCACCAGGTGGGCGGTGGCGTCGGCGGCGGAGAGGGTGATGGTGATGAGGAAGTCGGTGGCCGCGAACCCCAGCAGGGTGAGGACGAACAGCTTGCCCTTCCAGAAGGTCAGCAGCCGCTCCAGCATCGCGATCGAGCCCTGGCCGTGCGGACTCTCCTCGGCCACCCTGCGGTACACCGGCAGCGCGCCCACCAGGGTCACCACCACCAGCACCACGGTGGCCAGCGGGGAGAGCAGCCCGGCCGCCAGGGCGGCGATACCGGGCTGGTAACCGAGGGTGGAGAAGTAGTCCAGACCGGTCAGGCACATGACCCGCCACCACGGCCGGCCGTGGTGTGCGCTTTCCGGCTCGGCGTACGGGCCGGGCTGCCGCTTGGCGATGTCGGTCAGGCCCGCCAGCAGCCATCCGCGCAACCGGTGCCGTGCCCCGCCGTCGGAGGCGCCGTCGCCAGAGGTGGAGGAGACCACGGGGTACTCCCGTCGTACAGCGAAAGGGTCCCCGGCCATCGGGTGAGACCCTCCGGTCAGCGTATGCGGGCCGGCCGGCCACCACCCGGCCGGTGCCGCCGGCCGAAGGACATCGCTTTCTCAGTGGGTTTTCATCTTCGGTCCGTACGGTTGCGGCACATGGACACCACCAAGACCGACCAACCGACCGACACCGCAGCACAGCCCGCAGAAGGCGAGGAAGCCACGGCTGAGGGCGCCCCGAACGCTGTTGCGGACCCGCAGGAAGCACCGGACCTCGAGGAAGCGTCCGACGACCTCGGAACCCCTCCCCCGGCCACCAAGCCGAGCGTCGTCCCCGGCGCCGCCGCGGTCGTCGGCGCCGGCCTCGGGCTCGCCTCGCTCTCCGGCACCTGGCTCGGCACCATGCTGCAGGAGCGCAAGCAGCTGACCGGCCAGATCAAGGCCCAGTCCGGGGCGGCCGCCGATCAGATCGCCACGGTGTACGGCACTCCGTGGCACACCACGGCCCTCGTCAACGGGCTCTTCGCGCTGGCCGCCGTGGTGATCGCCGGTGTGGTGCTGCTGCGGCAGCGGCGTCCCGTCACGACCGGGGCCCCCTGGGTGACCGCGGTGGCCTGGGGAGCGGTGGCACTCGGCGTGATCGGTCTGCTGATCGCGGCCGCCATGGGGCTCGACATCTTCAGCGAGCTGCCGAAGGTGCCCGCCTCCCCGAACGCTCCGGCCGGCTGACCGGACCGGCTGACCCGATCAGAGCGCGCCCCGCGGTCCGGATGGCTCCCGCGGGGCGCGCTCCGTCGTCGGGGCGTGTCACGATGTGCACGTCACGATTGAGGTCCCGGCATCGGGACACCCGCGAGGGGGACAGGCCGTCCGGCCGCCCCAGGCGGAGAGCGCCACCAGGACGGCACGGACTTCCGCCTACGGAGTTTCCCGCCGATGAGCCGTTCCTCAACACCTCCCTGCGACCGGCACGGGACACCACGCCCGCCGCATACGCCGGACCCACTGGGGCCCTCGCGCGCACCGAAGCCCTCGCGCGCACCCGAGACGCCGGACGCACCGGACAGCCGGCCCGAGCCGGACGGGCCCCAGGCGCAGGGGGGCCAGGACGCCCGGACCGCCGTCACCGTCTTCGTCGCGCTCGGCGCCAATCTGGTCATCGCGCTGGCCAAGGCCGTCGGCGGCGTCTTCGCCGGTTCCCCCGCGCTGCTGTCCGAGGCGGCCCACTCGGTCGCGGACAGCCTCAACGAGGTGTTTCTGCTCGCCTCCCTCAAACGCAGCAAGCGGGCGCCGGACGAACAGCACCCCTTCGGCTACGGCAAGGAGCGCTACTTCTGGGCGCTGCTGGCCGCCGTCGGCATCTTCGTCATGGGTGGCTGCTTCTCCTTCTTCCAGGGCGCCGAGGCGCTGAGCGCGGGCAGTTCCGAGGATCACAGCGGCTATCTGGTGGGCCTCGGGGTCCTGGTCCTGGCGCTCATCGCCGAGGGCTCCTCGCTGGTCCGGGCGCTGTTCCAGGTCCGCGGGCACGCCCGGGAGGCGGGCCGTGGCATGGCGGCCGAACTGCGCAGGGGTGGCGACCCCACGCTGCGCACCGTCCTGGCCGAGGACTCCACCGCCTGTCTCGGTGTGGTCTTCGCCCTGCTCGGCATGTGGCTGCACATGGTCACCGGCGAGGTGGTCTACGAGGCCACGGCCTCCTTCCTGATCGGGGCGCTGCTGGTCTATGTGGCCTACCGGCTGGCCCGGGAGTCGCGCGGGCAGCTCATCGGCGAGGCGATCGACCCGGTCCAGCGCCGGGAGCTCCGCCGGTTCCTCGAGGGACAGCCGGAGATCGACACCGTGACCAGTCTGCTGACGATGCGCCTGGGCAACGATTCGACGCTGGTGGCGGCCCGGGTCGATCTCTTCCCCGGCCTCGACAGCGAGGAGGTCGAGGAGGTCCTGGTCCGCGTCAAGACGGCGATGGCGGAGATCTGGCCGCACGCCGACCAGATCTTTCTCGATGTCACCGATGCCTCGGCCAGGGACCGGGCGCAGGCACGCGAGGACCGCCAGGCGCTCGATGAGACGGTGGCGGCCGTGGAACGGGAGGACCGCGGGGCATGAGATTGGCACCGGCGGGCCTGGGTACCCGGTGAAGACCAGCCCACAACAGCGAACTCATGTACGGAGGCAGAACTGATGGGCCTCGGCGGTTGCATATTGATGATCGCGGTGGGAGGGATTCTCACCTTCGCCACCGACTGGAACGCCAGCGGCTTCAACGTCCAATTGGTCGGCCTGATCCTGATGGCCGTCGGCATCATCGGCACATCGGCGTATGTGAGTGTCTACAAGCGCCGGCGTGTCGTAGAACCGACAGCCGTGGCGCCCCCCGTGGTCGAGGAGTCCGACCACCACCGGCACCACCACTACTGATTGCCGGTCAGCCCCTTTCCGACGAGGTGGCCCCCGCCGCGGGTGGGGGCCACCTCGTCGTCGTACGACTCGCCCAGGAGGACACGATGAGCAGCGAACGCACCTCGGACCAGGACGCCCGTGGCCGCCGGGCCGCGCTGTTCGATGTGGACGGCACGCTCGTGGACACCAACTATCTGCACACCGTCACCTGGTGGGAGGCGATGCGGCAGGCGGGGCACACCGTGGGGATGCGGGAGATCCACCACACCATCGGCATGAGCTCCGACAAGCTCATGGACCGTCTGCTCCCCGAGGACCGGGACCGGTCGCAGGACGAGCGGATCAGCACCGCCCACAAGACCCTGTACGCGGAGTACTTCCCCCGGCTGCCCGCTCTCGACGGCGCCTCGGATCTGCTGCGCACCCTGGCGGAGCGCGGCTGGTACCTGGTGCTGGCCAGTTCCGCCTCGCAGGACGAACTGGCCGCGATGCGCGCCGCGATCGGCGCCGACGAGGCCATCGGCGCCGCGCTCAGCTCGGACGACGTCGAGGAGGGCAAGCCCGCGCCGGACCTGGTCGAGCAGGCTCTGGAGCGCGCCGGGGTGCCGGCCCGGGACGCGGTCTTCGTCGGTGACACCGTGTGGGACGTCGTGGCGTGTGTGAAGGCCGGGGTGCGGTGTATCGCGCTACAGTCCGGTGGCATCCCCCCTGAGATGCTGAGGGACGCCGGTGCGGACGAGATCTACCGGAACCCCGCGGATCTGCTCCACCACCTCGACGGCAGCGCGCTGGGGCGCTGAGACCTCTGCGGGACCCTTGACAGTTCCCTGTTTGAAACTGTCAAAATCTGTTGCGTGAGGGGCTGTTGTGGTCGGTCACGTGCCCTTCTCCACCACACAATCGAAGAGAAGGGGATCGCGATGGCGGTCACGCGCAGATCGATATTGATCGCAGGCACCGCCGCCCCGATGGCCGGGGCACTTGTCACGGCCAATCCCGCTCAGGGCGCCACCGCGTCCCGCGCCCTGGGGGGACGGACGATCCCGCTCACGGACGGCTGGCGCTTCGCCCTCGTCAACCCCGGCGGGATCACCGACCCGACCGGCGCGTACGAGACCGCCCATGACCCGGCGTACGACGATTCGGCCTGGCGCGAGGTCGCCGTTCCGCACGACTGGAGCATCGAGCTCTCCCCCACCACCGACCACGGCACCAGCGGCGGCACCGGATTCCTGCCCGGCGGGCTCGGCTGGTACCGCACCACCTTCACCCTGCCGCACACCCTCGAGGGCAAGCGGATCTCCGTCGAATTCGACGGCGTCTACATGGACTCGTCCGTGTACTGCAACGGACGGCTCCTCGGTGAACACCCCTACGGATACACCGGCTTCGCCCTCGACCTCACCGAGGTGGCCCACACCGACGGCACCACCCCCAACGTCCTCGCGGTCAAGGTGCGCAACCGGCTTCCCAGCAGCCGCTGGTACTCGGGCAGCGGCATCTACCGCCACGCCCGGCTCGTCGTCACCGACCCGGTCCATGTGGCCCGGTGGGGCACTCAGATCACCACCCCCGGCCTGGCCACCGCCCCGCGCGCCGGACACGCCACGGTGCGGGCACGGACCCTCGTCGTCAACGCGTCGGACGGCCGGAAGCCGGTGACCGTGGTCTCCACCGTCAAGGACCCCGACGGGCACACGGTGGTCCAGGCGCACTCCACCGTCACCGTCGGTGCGGGTGAGACCCGCACCACCACCCAGGAGCTCAGGATCGACCGGCCGCGGCTGTGGTCGTTCGACGCCCCGGAGCGCTATGTCCTGGAGACCGAACTGCGGGTCGGCCAGGACACCACGGACCGGTACCGCACCCCCTTCGGGCTCCGCCACGTCACCCTCGACCCCGACCGCGGATTCTCGCTGAACGGCGAGTACGCCAAGCTCCGGGGCGTCGATCTCCACCATGACCTGGGCGCGCTCGGCGCCGCCGTCAACACCGACGCCGTGCTGCGTCAGCTGACCATCATGAAGAGCATGGGCGTCAACGCCCTGCGCACCTCGCACAATCCGCCCTCACCGGAGCTGATCGAGGTCTGCGAGCGGCTCGGCATCGTGATGCTGGTGGAGGCCTTCGACTGCTGGCGCACCGGCAAGAACACCTACGACTACGGGCGCTTCTTCGACGAGCACTGCGAGGCGGACATCACCGAGATGGTGCGCGCCGCCCGCAACTCCCCCGCCGTCGTGATGTGGTCCATCGGCAACGAGATCCCCGACTCCACCAGCGCCGCGGGGCTGGGCATGGCCCAGCGGCTCATCGACGCCGTCCGCGCGGCCGATGACACCAGACCCGTCGTGATCGGCTCGGACAAGTACCGTGGTCTGCCCGCCGAGGGCTCCCCCGCCGATCTGATGCTCGCCAAGCTGGACGGGCTCGGCCTCAACTACAACACCGCCGCCTCGGTGGACGCCCTGCACGCCCGCTATCCGCGGCTGTTCCTCTTCGAGTCCGAGTCCTCGTCGGAGACCTCCACCCGCGGGGCCTATCAGGAGCCCGAGCACCTCAACACGGGCGAGAACCACACCCCCGGCAGGCGCGAGACCTCCAGTTACGACAACAACCTCGCCTCCTGGACGATGAGCGGCGAGTACGGGCTGAAGAAGGACCGGGACCGGAGGTTCTTCGCCGGGCAGTTCCTGTGGTCGGGCATCGACTACATCGGCGAGCCCACGCCGTACGACGTGTTCCCGGTGAAGGCGTCGTTCTTCGGCGCGGTGGACACCGCGGGCTTCCCCAAGGACATGTACTACCTCTTCAAGAGCCAGTGGACCAGCGAACCGATGGTCCATCTGGTCCCCATGGACTGGACCGGCCACCGGCCGGGCGAGACGGTGGAGGTGTGGGCCTACTCCAACGTCGGCACGGTGGAGCTGTTCCTGGGCGGCCGGTCGCTGGGGGTCCGCGAGTTCGACGCCAAGAAGACCACCGACGGCCGCGCCTACCTGGAGACCACCGAGCCCACCGGCGACGACAAGACCGTCACCTCCGGCCCCTACCCCGGCAGCTACACCAGTCCGGGCGGCAGCGCCGGAAAGCTCCACCTCACCTGGAAGGTGCCGTTCGCACCGGGTGAGCTGAAGGCCGTGGCCCGGCGCGGCGGCCGGGTCGTGGCCACCGATGTGCTGCGCACGGCGGGACGCCCGCACACCGTACGGCTCACCCCCGACCGCGAGAGCGTCGACGCCGACGGCCGCTCGCTGTGCTTCGTGACCGCCGAAGTCGTGGACGCCCACGGTGTGGTGGTGCCCGGCGCGGACCATCTGATCGCCTTCAAGGTCACCGGAGGCTCCCTGGCCGGGGTCGACAACGGCCGCCAGGAGAGCGCCGAGCGCTACCAGGCGAGCACCCGCACCGCCTTCCACGGCAAGGCCCTGGCCATCGTCCGCTCCGGCACCAAGGCCGGGCCGCTGACCATCACGGCCCGCTCGGCGGGGCTGCGCACCGCGACCACCACCGTCCGCGCCACCGGCGGGACATCGGAACAGGTCGCCCGCCCGGCGCCCTTCGCACCCGGCCCCGGGCCCGGCGCCCCGGACGATCCACACGCCGACGCGAGCTATTCGGGCGCGCCGACGACCCTGCCCGCGGCCATGCTGGACGGCGATCCGGCCACCGGCTGGTCCAACGCCTTCCACAAGCCCGCAACCGCGCTGCTGCCCGCCTTCGACGGTGCCCGGAAGGCCGACTGGGTCTCGGTGACCTGGAGCGGGAGGCGGCGGCTGCGCCGCGTCGAGGTGTCCTTCACCGTCGACGCCACACACACCCTGCCCGCCTCGATCGAGGTCTCCGCATGGAACGGCCACGCTTACGTCCCGGTGCGCGGGGCATCCGTCGACTGGGCCACCGCCTCCGGCACCCCGACCGTCATCACCTTCGACCCGGTCCGCACCTCCCGGCTCCGGCTGGACCTCACCAGCCGTCATCCGGGCGCGGCCGACGGCGCCCAGCGCATCGTCGCCTTCGAGGCCCGATGATGGCCGGGTGAGCGGCTGAGTGAGTGACGGAGTCCAACGGCGCCACGCCGGACGGGTGGAAGCCTCGCGCGGTCGTTTGTCCGCGATACCAAGAGGGCACCCGATCTCTCCGACGTCGTGCTGGAGGCGAGATGACCCTTTCCCGTATGCCGGTGACCCGTGCGTGGCGGCGGTGGCGGCGGCCACGCGATCTAAAGGTGCCGCCAAACGCCGTGGACGTCGAGGACGCCAACCGGCGGTTCCTGATGTACGGGGTGATGCCGCTGTGGTTCGTCCCGGCGGTGGCGGACTGGATCATGCACCGGCGGACCAGGATCGAGGAGACCTCGGGCACCAAGGAGTCGGCGATCCACGCCCTGATGATGACGGAGGCGGGCATCCCCGTCGCGATGGGGCTGCTGGCCCGGGTCAATCCGCTGGTGCTGTCGGTGATGGGAGGAGCGGCCGTCGCCCACGGCGCCACCGCGCTGTGGGATGTCAGCCTGGCCACCGGGGAACGCGAGGTGCGCCCGGTGGAACAGCACATCCACAGCTTTCTGGAGGTCCTGCCGCTGTCGGCGATGGCGTTCACCTCCTGTCTGCACTGGGACCAGGTCCGTGCCGCGCTGCGCGGCGGGGACCGGCCCGAGGACTGGAAGCTGCTGCCCAAGGACAACCCGCTGCCCGCCCGCTATCTGGCGGCCATCGGCCTCGGCATCGGCGCCTTCGTGGCGCTGCCCTACGCCGAGGAGATGACGCGGTGCCTCAGGGCCGCCCGGGCCCGTAAGGCGGTGTGAGCCGATGCCGCGCATACGATCCCGTATCCGGACGGGCGTGGCTGCCGAACCGCTGCCGTATCCGCGGGTGCTGGCGCCGGAGGCGCACGGGCCCGAACATGTCGCCGTCGACGCGGACGGCCGGATCCTGACCGGGACCGCGGACGGGGCCATCCGGCGGCTGACGATATCCCCCGACCAGGAGCTCATCCGCTCCGAGGTGCTCGCGCACACCGGCGGCCGGCCACTGGGCCTGGTCCCCTGCCCCGACGGCGACCTGCTGGTGTGCGACGCGCGGCGCGGACTGCTGCGGGTCGGGCCGGACGACGGGTCCGTACGGGTGGTCGCCGACACGGTGGCCGGGAAGCCGCTGCGGTTCTGCAGCAATGTCGCCACCGCGGCGGACGGCACGGTCTACTTCACCGTGTCCAGCCGCCGCCACGGCCTGGAGAACTGGCTCGGCGACATCGTCGAGAACACCGCCACCGGGCAGCTGCTCCGGCTGCGGCCGGGCGGCCGGCCGGAGGTGGTGCTGGACGGGCTCCGGTTCGCCAACGGGGTCGCGCTCGCCGCCGACGAGTCGTATGTCGCCGTGGCCGAGAGCGGCGCCTACCGGATCAGCCGGCTGTGGCTGACCGGCCGCCGGGCGGGGACACGGGACCTTCTCATCCGCGATCTGCCGGGCTTCCCGGACAATCTCACGCGTGGCCCCGACGGCGTCCTCTGGGTGGCCCTCGCCGCGCCGCGGCAGCCCGCCGTGGATCTGCTGCACCGCGCGCCCGCCCCGCTCAGGAGGGCGGCGGTGCCCGTCGTCAGCAGGTTCCGGCCCAGCCCGCGGCCCACCGTGCGGGCCCTGGCGATCGGGCCCGACAGCCGGGTCGTCCGCCATCTGGTGCGGCACCGGGCCCCGTACCGGATGGCCACGAGCGCGTGTGTGCTCGGTGGCCTCCTCATCCTGGGCAGCCTCCTGGAACGGGGCATCGCGGTGTGCGCGCTGCCGCCGCGGGACGCCACCGCACCGGCTCATCCCCAGCCGGCGGGATAGCGACGGTAGCGGCGGCTCCGGGGCCGGATGGCCAGCGTGGACAGCAGACCGGCGAACCCCACCACGATGACCACCAGGCCGGGGCCCAGGCTCTGGGCATAGGCCACGACGTCGTCGAGCGTGGAGACGCCGTCGTCGATCCCCGAGGTGCCGGGCGCGGCGCCCGTCTGGCCGCCGGACGCGATGGACGGGTTGGCGCTCTGGGCCTTGGCGCCCGGGATGCTCACCCCGAGCGCGCTCAGCGCCTCGGTCACGGGCTGGAAGAAGGTCACTCCGCCCTTGGTGCAGTCGCCGCTGCCGCCGGAGGTGACGCCGAGCGCCACGCCCTGGGCGAAGAGCGGGCCGCCGCTGTCACCGGGCTCGGCGCACACGGTGGCCTGGACCAGCCCGGTGACCGTGCCCTCGGGGTAGTTGACCGTCGCGTTGAGCCCGGTCACCTTGCCCGAGCGCAGCCCGGTGGTGCTGCCGCTGCGGAACACCTCCTGGCCCACGACGGGGTCGGCCACGCCGGTGACCCGCACCTCCTGGCCGCCACCGACGCCCAGCACACTGCGCTGGTCCAGCGAGGTGTTGTCGTACCGCACCAGCGAGAAGTCATTGCCGGGGAAGCTGGTCCGGACCGTGGTGCCGATCCGGGTGCGGCCGGTGCCGTCGGTGAACCAGGGGGTGCCGGGGGGACCGCAGTGCCCCGCCGTCAGGATGAAACCGGTCTGGCCGTTGGTGACGTTGAAACCGGCCGAGCAGCGGCTGCCGTTGGTGAACATCGGGGAGGCGCCGGCGGTTCGGGTGGTGAAGGAGTCCGTCGTCCGCTGTGTGCGCACCTCGTCCCCCACCTGCGCGGCGAGGTCCTTCATCTTCGACCAGCGGGCGGTGGAGACGGTGCTGTCGCCGACCAGCACGACCTGGTTGGACTTGGGGTCCACCAGCCACGCGGTGCCCGCCACCCGGGGCGCCGAGCGTAGCTTCTCGGTCGCGGAGTCCAGTTCTTCCATGCTGTACCGCACCCGTTTGGCGGTGGCCCCGGCCCGGCTGACCTCGCCCGCCGCCGTGTCGTCCGTCACCGCGACCACCGGACGGCCGTCGGCGCCGATCCAGTTGCCCGCCGTACGGGAGGTGCCGAGCGCGGACACCAGCCGTCCGCCGACATCGTCGGTCTGGCGCGCGGTCAGGGCTCTCGAACCGTCGCTTCCGGTCGTCCCGTGGGCCGATCCGCCCGGCACGGCCTGGGAGACCATCACCCCGCCACAGACCAGTGCCCCGACAGCCGCGAACCGCACGACCCGGCGCACTCCTCGCCGCATGTGCTTCACCACCCTGTCTCCTTACGTCGATCCGGCCGGGGCCCAGGACGGCGAAGGCCCTGCCCCTCATACGTAAGGAAGCGGCGTCCTGCTCACTCCCCGGACGGAACGGCGGCCACGGCTTGCCGCGGCCCGCGGGAGACGGGGATCAGCGCCGGTCGCCGTAGCGCTTGCCGAGGAACCCCCCGACCAGGGCGGCCGTGCCACCGCCGAGGATGGCCGCGCCTTGTGTGGCGGCGTCATGGGCGAGGAAGTACGTGGCCACCCAGATGTACGCCACGACCGTACCCGCGCCGAGCAGCGAGCCGAATGCCTGCAGTCCCGTGTGGACCCAGTCCATGCGGCGGCGGTGCTCGCGTTCCCGCTGGAGCTCGGTGAGCATCCACTCCACCGTGCCGGGCCTGACCGCCTCCCACTCCTTGGCCTGTTCCACCGGCAGCCGGTCCCCCAGGGCACCGCCGTCTCCGGGGGGCTGCCCGGGGCGGGGTTCTCACTCACGTTCTCGGTCACGGCGCCTCCCCCGGACGGTCGGGACGGGATGGGGGATCCGCGGCCGCGGACCGTGGCGGAGGCGGACCGAGGGCGGTGAGGAAGTCGGCCAGGTCCCGCTCCATCTCTCGCTCCACCGGACGTCGCGCCCGCCGCACCGGGGGCTGAGGGATCGCCAGGGACGCCAGATATCCCTCGCGCAGCGCCTGCCAGGGCCCGGCGGGCCGGTGGGCGGCCGCCTCCGCGGCATCCGGGCGCAGGGCGTCGAGCCACCGGGCCCGGCGGTCCCGCTGTCTGGCCGACGCGAAGCCGCGCGCCGCGAGCGTCAGCCACAGCAGGCCCAGGCACCCGAGCCCGACCCATCCGGGAACGTCGTCCAGGGAGCCGGAGCGCAGCGAGGGCAGGGCCATCGCCCCCGACAGGGCGAGGAAGATCCCCAGCACGACGACGATCGAGACGAGGGCTCCGACGCTCACAGCACTCGCCCGGGGGCCGACCGCATCGCCCCCACGGAGGCCGGGGCGGCCCTTGCCCGGGCCGGCGGGTCGGGCCAGGACGGCTCTTCCCGGGCCACGGTGCGCAGCAGCGCCTCGGCCTGCTCGGCCGTCAGCCGCCGTTCCGGGTCCTTGACCAGCAGACCCTCGATCAGCGGCCGCAGCGGACCCGCGTATCTCATGGGCCGCGGCGGGTCGTTGAGCACCGCGCTCATCAGCTCGCCCACGCTCTCCCCCTGGAACGGCACGACGCCTTCGACGGCCTCGTACAGGGTCACGCCCAGTGACCACAGATCGGCCTCGAGCATCGCTTCCGCGGCCGCCGGACAGGGCGAGGGCGTGAAGCGCTCGGGCGCCATGTAGGCGGGCGTTCCGACCACCGTGTCCTCGTCCACGAAGGTCAGGCCGAGATGGTCCACGAGCACCGCGGGGCCGTCCGGGCGGAAGAGAATGTTGCGCGGTTTGACGTCCCGGTGGGCCACCCCCGCCGCGTACAGGGCCCGTAACCCGCGCAGTACCTCCAGGCCGATCCGGGCTATCTCCGGCGCGTGCGGCCGTCCGTCCCACTCGCCCATCCGGTCCGCCAGCGAACGCGGGTCGAGGCGCTCCATGACGATCCAGACCCGGCCGTCCCGCTCGCCCAGGTCATAGACGGTGGCCAGATGCTGATTCACCGCCGTGGTGAGGACGCGGACCTCACGGCGCAGCCGTTCGCGCCACCGCCGGTACGCCTGCGGGTCCGGATCGCCGCCCGGTCGCAGCTCCTTGACGACGACGGGGCGACCGCGCGCCACGTCGTAGGCGTCCCAGACCAGGCTCGTACCGCCCGCGCCCAGGCGCCCGCGCAGCTCGTACCGGCCGCCGAGCACGCTCCCGTGCGGCGAACCCCGCTCGGAGCCGTGCTCGTGCCGATCGTCGCCGGAGGTTCCCCCGGTCGTCCCCATCCGCCACCCCCTCACCAGCCGACTGACGCCCACAGTAAGGCGTCGGCCGGTCCCGGCGAAGAGGGTCGCGCGCACACGGACACGCGTGCGGTGGCGCACCGCGGCTCAGGAGGCGCCCCTCTCGTACGGCGCGCTCGTGAACACCACCTTGTCACGGGTACCGTCGGTCACCCAGAACCGTTGCGGCTTCTCCCCGTAGAGCGCGAAGAGCGAGTCGGGTCCCCAGGCCAGCACGACCTCGTCCTTGCCGTCGTGGTCGAAGTCCCCGGCGCCGAAGAGCCTGACGGCGCGCTGCTTCTTCGGCACCTCGCGGCCGTCCACGCGGGCCGGGACGGTGCGGTCGAGGGTGCGGCGGTGGGCGATCTCGCCGGGGGCGTCCGGGCGGATCGTCAGCAGTTCGGTGCCGCCGGTGCGCAGCGAGACGGCCAGTTCGTCGGTGCCGTCTCCGTCGGTGTCGGCCGCGGCGAGGACATCTCCGCCCAGGGCGGGGATCTTGATCGGCGAAGGGGTCGATCCGGCCGCGCGCTTGGTGTACACGCTCACCGACTGGCTGACGTCCGCGGGTTCGGTCTCATAGCCCGGTTCGTCGTTGCGGCTGCCGGTGTCGGCGACCGCGACATCCCGCTGCTCGTCGCCGTCGAAGTCGCCGAAGGCGATCGCGTTGCCCTTGCGGAGGGTGCGGCCGGTGGTGGCGAGGCCGTCCGGGCCCGCCGTGAGGAGCGCGGACTCCATCTGGTCGTCGTCGCCCTGTGCGTGCACCACCAGGTCGGTGGGCCGATCGCCGTCGATGGCGTCGGCGTACAGCTCCGCGATCTGGCCGCTGGGCCCGAGCGGATTGGCGTACGTCTCGGTGCGGGCGGCCCTGCCGTCGCGGCCGAACGGGCCGTACATCACGTGGAAGTCCTTGCCGCTCTGACGCACGGCGGCCAGATCGTGGTGTCCGTCCCCGTTGAAGTCACCCGCCGTCAGGGGCCGCGGGATCTCCAGGCCGTCGTCGGCGTCGGCCAGTCGCACCGGCGTGGCGGGGGCTCCCCGGCGCGGCCCCTCGGGGCCGCCCCAGGTGATGTAGGGGAGCGTCTGGGTGGTGATGTGAACGCGCTCGGTGCCGGCCGGATCGCGCTCCTTGGTGGCGGTGGCGATCACATCGGCGAAGCCGTCGCCGTCGAGGTCCGCGGTGGTCGCGGAGTGCATCTCGCCCGCGTTGCGCTCCTGCCATCCGGCGCCGGTGGGCAGGCCGAGGTCCGCACGGCCGAGCACGGTGCGGACGGCGGGGTCGACGCCCTTCGCCGCGCCGTACACATAGGCGATACGGCGCAGGCTGCCGAGTTCCTGGCCGGAGGCGAGCGGGATTCTGAGCTCGGGGCGGCCGTCGCCGTTGAGGTCGTCCGGCAGCGCGCTGCCCTTGCCCCGGGTGACGGGAGCGGTCGCGGTGGGCGTGACGACGGGTGAGGCCGTGCTCTTCCCGGCCCCGTCGCCGCCCTTCTTCGCATCGTCTCCACCGCCACCGCCGCATGCGGTGAGCAGCGCCAGCGCGGCGGCGCAGACGGTGGTGGTGACGGGGCGGAGCCTGGTGGTGGGGGATGCCATCAGGCCACGACAGCGCATCCGGTGGAGCAGCGCCATCGGAGAGATCATTTCGTTACGGCACAGCCCCATCACGGGGCGGGTCCCACTACGGAGTGGGTCCCACCACGGCGCGCTCCCCGTTGGCGCGGGCGCCCCGTTACGGCAGGCGCCCCGTCAGAGCGCGTTACGGCACGCTCCCCGCCAGCGGGTGTCCGCAGCGCAGATTCCACCGGCCCGCACGGCCGCTGAGCTCCGTCGCGGTCAGCGGGGCGACGTCCAGCCGCCAGAACGCGGGCGCGGGAAGGCCGAGGGCGTGGACGAGCGCGGCCCGGACCACGGCCGGTTCCACGACGGCGAGCAGCCGCTCCTCGTGGGCGGGGGCGGGCGGTACGCCCGGTGCCGGGCTCTCCCGGTGCGCCTCCAGCCAGGCCCCGATCCGCTCCACCAGCTCCAGCAGCGACTCGCCGCCATGCGGCGCCGCGGCCGGATCGGACAGCCACGCGGCGACCTCCTCCGGCGCCTCCTGCCCCACCTCGTCCAGCGAACGGCCCCGCCAGCGGCCCACGTCGAGATCGCCCAGCTCAGGCGCCACGGCGGCGTCGAGCCCCAGGGCCTGGGCGGTACCGCGGCAGCGCGCGGAGGGCGCGGTGAACGGCGTGTCGTGGTGGGGCAGCGCCGCGGCCGCCGCCGCGGCCCGGCGCATCCCGGCCGGGTCCGGCGGTGCGTCGTCGAACCGCACCTGCCGCAGCGCCGCGTTGACGGCGGGCGCGACCAACGTGATCCGCACCACCCAACCTCCTCATCCGCACCATTCGCCCACGTAGAAGCGCACATTCCGGCATCCGCGCCGTAGCGGCGGACGACCGTCGCGCGCTACGGTCTCATGACAAGACGACGGCGTGACGGAAGCCCGGTGAGATTCCGGCACGGTCGCGCCACTGTGTGTCCGGCGGAGCACCCGTACGCGGGCCGCCCGCCGGGCGAGTCAGACCCAGCGCCGTCGCATGAGTACCAACGACCGGGACGCGTGTTCCCCTGGAGGTTCCGCCATGGCACAGTCCGCCATTCCCGCACCCAGCGCTCAGCCGGTGCCGGAGATCACCCCCATCTCGCTGAAGGCCATCGCCCCGTGGGCGCTCTTCTTCGGCATCCTCATGCTGATCCTCCTGTATTTCATCGGCGCCGAGCAGGGCGCCACCGCCGTCGTCTCCGGCGAGGGCGTGCACGAATGGGTCCACGACGGACGCCATCTGCTCGGCTTCCCCTGCCACTGACCTTCGACCTCCGCTTTCCGCCGCAGGTCTCGTTCCCAGGGGAATCGACACGTTCATGAACTCCATATCCGTCCGGGCGTTGCTCGTCCGGGGCATGCTCGCGGGCCTCGCCGCCGCGCTGCCGGCGCTTGCCGTGGCCTATCTGCTCGGCGAGCCACGCGTGGACTCGGCCATCGCGTTCGAGGAAGCGCACAGCCATGAGCACGGCGGCGCCGAACTCGTCAGCCGCACCATGCAGTCCACCGCGGGGCTGAGCACCGGCGTCCTGGTCTACGGTGTCGCCTTCGGCGGCATCGCGGCTCTCGCGGTGTGTGTGGCCCTCGGCCGCATCGGCCGGTTCGGGCCGCGCGCCACCGCCGCGCTGGTGTCGCTCGGCGCGCTGGTGGCCGGCTATCTGGTGCCGTTCTTCAAATACCCCGCCAACCCGCCGGCCGTCGGCGATCCGAGCACCCTCGACCAGCGCACCACGCTGTACTTCCTGATGGTGGTGCTCAGTGTGCTGCTGTCCGTGGGCGCGGTCATCCTCGGCAAGCGGCTCGCGCCGAGGCTGGGCAACTGGAACGCCACGGTGGCCGCTTCGGTCGCCTTCATCGTGGCGGTGGGTCTGGCGTACGCCTTCCTGCCGTCGTTCAACGAGGTGCCCGAGGGGTTCCCGGCGACGGTGCTGTGGCAGTTCCGGCTGGCCGCCCTGACGGTCCAGTGCACTCTGTGGGCGTCGTTCGGCCTGGTCTTCGGGCATCTGGCCGAGCGGCTGCTCGCGCCGCGCCCCACGGCGGCGGACCAGGTGACGGCCACGGGCGCCACCGGTCTGGCCACGGCGGAACGGCCCTGAGCACACCCGCGTGACCCGGGTGGCGGATCCCGCCACCCGGCAAGCGCAGCCGCGGATGCGTATCACCATAAAGCCCCACACGGTGGAGATATCGGACATCACCGACCGGGTTGGGGTGCTGTGGTATGCGCGTGACCGGACTTGGGCATGCTGGGCTGTTCATCGAGACCGCGGCGGGGTCGGTGCTCTGCGATCCATGGGTGAATCCCGCCTTCTTCGGCTCGTGGTTTCCGTTCCCGGACAACACCGATCTGGACTGGGCGCACTACGGGCGCGCGGCGGACTATCTGTATGTCTCCCATCTGCACCGCGACCACTTCGACGCGGAGAATCTGCGCCGGAACGTGCGCAAGGACATCACCGTGCTGCTTCCGGCCTTCGCCACCGATGAGCTGGAACGCGAGCTGAGAGCGCTCGGCTTCACGAACTTCCTCCACACCCGCCCGGGCACACCGGTCGAGCGCGACGGCCTGCGCATCATGATCACCGCGCTGACCGGCCCCGGGGACGGCCCCATCGGGGACTCGGCGCTCTCGCTGGACGACGGCGATACGGTGCTGCTCAACCAGAACGACGCCCATCCGCTGGACATCGCGGCGATCCGGGAGTTCGGCGAGGTGGACGCGTACTTCGTCCAGTTCTCCGGGGCGATCTGGTATCCGATGGTGTACCAACTGCCGGACTCCGCCAAGAAGGAGTTTGCCGCGCGCAAGCGGCAGGGGCAGTTCGACCGGGCGCTGCGCTATATCGACGCGGTGGAGGCCAAGCATGTGTTCCCCAACGCGGGCCCGCCGTGCTTTCTCGACGACGAGCTCTTCGAGCACAACGGCACCGGCCGGGACGGGACAAGCATCTTCGTGGACCAGCTGGAGTTCCTGCGCCAGCTGGGCCGGGCGCGCCCGGGGGTGAGGGCGCGTCTGCTGCTGCCGGGGACGGTGGCCGAGCCGGAGGACACCGCGTGCAAGCTCACCCACCGCTACACCGAGTCGGAGATCGAGCACATCTTCGGCGAGAAGCGCGCGTATCTGCGGGACTTCGCCCGGCGGCAACAGCCCGTGCTCGCCGCCGAGCGCGCCTCGCGGGCCCCGGCGCTGGCGCGCGAGCGGCTGCTGGCCGAGCTGAAGCAGTGGTGGGAACCGCTGTTGACCCGGGCCGACCGGATCTGCGCGGGCGTCGGCGGCCCGGCGCGGCTGGACGTGGGCGAGGTGCCGATCGTGATCGACTTCCCGGCGCGGGAGGTCCGTCTCTGGGACGGTGAGCGCTGCCGCTACACGCTGTCCACCTCGGCCGATCTGGTGGCCACCAACATCGAGCGGCGGGAGGTGGACTGGTCCAACAGCCTGCTGCTGTCGATGCGGTTCACCGCCAGCCGGATCGGGCCCTACAACGAGTTCCTGTACGTGTTCTTCAAGTGCCTGTCCATGGAGCGCATCGAGTACGTGGAGAACTACTACGACTCATGCCAGGACGACGGCCAGGACATCGAGCTGGACGGCTGGCGGGTGCAGCGGCGCTGCCCCCATCTACGTGCCGACCTCGGCCGGTTCGGGAAGATCGAGGGCGAGGTGCTCACCTGCACCCTGCACGGCTGGCGCTACGACCTGTCCACGGGCCGCTGTCTGACCTCGGACGGACACGACATCCGCGCATCGGCCACCTCCTCCCCCGACGCCGGCTCCTGACCCGCGGCCGGATCGACCGGTCACGCACCCGCGCTGTCCCGGACAGAACACAGACGCCCAGGCCACGGCCGTGAGGCTGTCCGGGACAGCGCTCAGCACCACCATCCGCCCCCGGGCGCTGGCACATTCGTCTCCGTCGACCTCGCTCATTCGTAACGGAGGCAATGTGATGACAGGCAAACTGCGCCGGCTCTCCCTCGCCGCGGCCGGGGGCATGCTCTCCCTGGGGGCGGTGCTCACCACCGCGGGCCACGCGAACGCCGCGCCCACCGCGACGTACTACGGCACGTACGAGCATCGCGACGGCTGTGTGTATCTGGTGACCTCGAGCGGCACCCCGTACTACCTCCCCGGCTACACCATGGGCGGCAACGGCGGCCTGTACAAGCAGGGTGGCGGCTTCATCGCCTACCCCGGCTGGAACATCAAGGCCAACGGAACCGCCTACACCAGCTCCGGTGGGACCACCCTCTGCACCACATGGGGCACCGACCACCGGATCAAGGCGACGTCGATCTACTCCTACTGAGACCGACCGCCCGAGGGGGGACGGCCGTGGCGGCCATCGCCGCCACGGCCGGGCGTATTGCCCCGGAGCGCGCTCGGCACCGGCGCGAGCCGCGCCTTGGTGGCCGGGCCGTCCCTACGATGGGTGGGGCCAGCGACGATCGGTACGACAGGAGCGATACCCCCATGCCCGAGGCCCCGAAGCCGACCGGCTCCCCCGCCCGTCAAAACGTCACCTTCCCCAGCGCGGACACCACCGCCCACGGCTATCTGGCGCTGCCGCCCTCCGGGCAGGGGCCCGGAGTGATCGTCATTCAGGAGTGGTGGGGCCTGGACCACCACATCGCCGAGGTCACCGACCGGCTGGCCCGCGAGGGCTTCGTCGCGCTGGCGCCCGATCTGTACGGGGGCAGCGTCGCCCATGACGCCGAAGAGGCGCACCGGATGATGGCGGATCTGCCGGTGGAGCGCGGCGTCGAGCTGCTCTCCGGGGCGGTCGGCCATCTCCTCGGCCGGCCCGAGGTCACCTCCGCCACCGTAGGGGCGGTCGGGTTCTGCATGGGCGGCGGCTTCGTGCTGTATCTGGCCGCCACCGATGCCCGGGTCGGCGCGGCGGTGCCCTTCTACGGTGTCATTCAGGGCGACCTGCCGGACTTCTCGGGGCTGCGGGCCGACATCCTGGGCCATATCGGGGAGAACGACAACGCTGTGCCGCTGGACGGTCTGGAGCGGCTGAGCCTGGCCATCCGGGAGCAGTCGGGGGTGGACCCGGATTTCCGGGTCCACCCCGCCGGTCACGCCTTCTTCAATGACGAGCGGCCGTCCTATCACGCGGAATCCGCCGCGTCGGCCTGGCGGAGCACGCTGGACTTCCTGCACCAGCGGCTGGGCTGAGGAAATCGACTTATGCCCGAAAGGGCCTTAAGGCTTCATGAAGCCTTAAGGCCCTTTTAAGGTGAGGCCCGGAACGCCTCAGCACCGTTTAACCCTCAATCACATTCGTCAAAAAAGTTTCCGCCGGTCATGAGACGACTCCGGCATCCGCCCGTATGGGATGACGGGCAGCTCGAAAAGGAGTCGAAATGACACGCAGAAGGACACTCAGCGGCAAGAAGAAGCTCGGCCTGATGGTCGGTGCGCTGGCGCTGGCGGGCACCGGCGCCGGGGTCCTGGCGGCCACCAGCAACGCCAGCACCGACAACGCGGCGCAGTCCTCCACGGCCTGCACCGGGCTGGACCAGGCGCTGGCCAACAACCAGAAGTTCATCGCGGACCAGCAGGCCAACCCGGACGCACAGTCGGAGGCGCGGATAGCCAATCGCCAGGCCGTCATCGAGGAGATCAAGCGAAAGCAGCAGGCGTCGGGGTGCGCCGTCGACGAGACGGCCGGCCAGGGGGAGGCGGCGGCCCCGTCCGACGGCGGCGCCTCGGCCTCGGCTCCCGCCTCGGCCGCCCCCTCGGACTCCGGCGCCGGTGATTCCGGCGCCTCCGGCGAGGTCGTCTGCGCGGGGTCGACCGTCACCCTGTCCGGTGAGGGCGGGGCCCCGGCCGCCTCCAGCAATCAATTCCCGGTCGGCACCAAACTCAAGGTGACCAATCTGGACAACGACAAGTCGACCACGGTCTCCGTCGCCTCGACCTCGGGCAGCTGCGCCCTGCTCAACAACGCCGCCTTCGAACAGGTTCGCGAGCCGGGCAAATTCCTGATCCGTAACGCGCGCATCGAACGCGTGGGCTGAACCGACGGCACCGAGGGCAGGCCGTGGACGCGTCGCAGATCGCCGACGTCTCCACGGCCTGCCCTCACGCGGGCGTGAACCGCACCCGGGCATGAACCGCACCCAGGTGTGAACCGCCGATCTGACCGCCATGTCCGACTGTGACCGGTATCGCAGGGTGAGCCTGCCGCGCCTGGGTACCCGCTGCCCATGAACAGAAATGAGCAGCCAATGCTCACTCCCGATCTGCCGCCGGTCGTCGATGTACCGGACCTGACCTTCCCTGCTCGTGGACGTCAGTCCGATGAGTCGAAGCGCGCGGCGGAGCGGAACGGTGACAAGGAAACCCCCAGCTCTGCCTCCACCCCCACTCCCTCCCCCGACCAGCGCCGCATGGCGGCGTAACGGACGTCTTCCCCGTCGCCGCCCCGACGGCCCGAGCCCGTCGGGATGATCTCGCGTACTCCTCGCGTTGTCGGGATGATCTCGCGCACTCCCCGTGTTGAGGATGAGCACGGGGAGACGTCAGGCGAGTCTTCGCATCAGGGACAACGCAGCAAGGGGACGGACATCATGCCGTTGCAGGGTGAGTACGAGCCGAGCCCGGAGAAGTTCGTACGGGATCAGGTCGAGCTCTTCGAGAGCTCCGGTGGCACCGAGGGAACGACCATGCGGGGCATGCCCGTGGTCCTCCTGACCACGCGGGGCGCGAAGAGCGGGAAGATCCGCAAGACCCCGCTGATGCGGGTGGAGCACAACGGCACCTACGCCGTCGTCGCCTCGCTGGGCGGCTCCCCCAAACATCCGGTCTGGTACTTCAACGTCCTGGGCGACCCTCGGGTCGAGCTGCAGGACGGCCCGGTGCGGCAGGACATGACCGCGCGCGAGGTCACGGGGGAGGAGAAGGCCCTGTGGTGGGAGCGCGCGGTCGAGGCGTACCCGGACTATGCGGATTACCAGAAGAAGACCGACCGCCAGATCCCGGTCTTCGTCCTGGAGCCGGCGCCCGCCGGGCACTGACCTGCGACGGGGCCCGGCGCCTCGCACCGCGCCGGGCCCCTGTGGATCACCGGGAACCCCTGTGTGATCTACGCCAAAGCATGACCGTTTGATAGATCGGGTAGCCGGGGGCTGACCCGGAATCCGTAGCCAAGGAAGTGCGCCACATGACCGCGACCGACAAGCCCGACTTCGTGCCGATCTACGACAGCCTCGTGGCGGAGCACGGCGACGTCCCCGCCGAGGCCCGGGAAGCGGCCGAGGTCATCCAGCGGGAGGCCGCCGAGGCCCTGGACTGGAGCAGGGTGCACGGCGGCGGCTGACGCACTCCGGCCCCGCGCCCGGGCACCGTATCCGTGTCCCACGAGCGGCCGTCCGTCATCTACCCGGAAGGCCGCTCGGCACCCCTCACCTTCGATAAGCTGCCGATGACGCACGGTGCTTGATGGCGTCGACACTTATCACATGAGGGGAAACAGTTGACTACAGGGGTCGAGACTTTCGAGTTTCAGGTCGAGGCGCGGCAGCTTCTGCAGTTGATGATCCATTCGATCTACTCGAACAAGGACGTCTTCCTGCGCGAGCTCATCTCCAACGCTTCCGACGCGCTGGACAGACTGCGCCTCGAATCGCTCCGTGACCAAAACCTTCAGGCGGACACCTCTGATCTCCATATCGCCATCGAGGTCGACAAGGAGTCCCGCACGCTGACCGTTCGCGACAATGGCATCGGCATGTCGCACGACGGAGTCGTGGAGCTCATCGGCACGATCGCGAACTCCGGCACCGCCACATTCCTCAAGGAGCTGCGGGAGTCGAAGGACGCGGCCGCTTCCGCGGACCTCATCGGGCAGTTCGGGGTGGGTTTCTACTCCAGCTTCATGGTGGCCGACGAGGTGACCCTGCTGACCCGTCACGCCGGGGAGAGCCAGGGCACCCGCTGGGTTTCCAGCGGTGAGGGCACCTACACCCTCGAACCGGCCGACGACGCGCCCCAGGGAACCTCCGTCACGCTGAAGCTCAAGCCGGAGGACACCGAGGACCATCTCTACGACTACGCCTCGCCCTGGAAGATCCGGGAAATCATCAAGCAGCACTCGGATTTCATCACCTGGCCCATCCGGATGGCCCCCGCCCAGGCCCCGGTCACGACGGACGAGACGGACGAGGCCGAGCAGGGCGAGGAGAAGGCGCCCGAGCTCGAGACCGTCAACTCGATGAAGGCGCTGTGGGCCCGTCCCAAGGACGAGGTCACCGACGAGGAATACCACGAGTTCTACAAGCACATCAGCCATGACTGGGTCGATCCGCTCGAGACCATCCGCATGCAGGCGGAGGGCACCTTCGAATACCAGTCGCTGCTCTTCATTCCGGCCCGCGCACCGCAGGACCTGTATATGCAGGACCGCAAGCGGGGTGTGCAGCTCTATGTCAAGCGCGTCTTCATCATGGACGACTGCGAAGCGCTGATGCCGGAATATCTCCGCTTCGTCAAGGGCGTGGTGGACGCCGCGGATCTCTCGCTGAACGTCTCGCGGGAAACCCTTCAGCAGGACCGCCAGATTCAGCTGATGCGGCGTCGCCTGGTGAAGAAGGTGCTCTCGACGGTGAAGGACATCATGTCCTCCGACGCGGAGCGTTACGGGACCTTCTGGACGCAATTCGGCCGCGTTCTCAAGGAAGGTCTCCTCAGTGACCTGGAGAACCGTGAGGCGATCCTCGAGGTGTGTTCGTTCGCCTCGACGCAGGACGCCGAGCAGCCGACCACGCTGCGCGGTTACACCGAGCGCATGAAGGACGGGCAGGAGCACATCTACTACATGACGGGCGAGTCCCGCTCGATCGTGGAGAGCTCGCCCCATATGGAGGCGTTCCGGGACAAGGGCTTCGAGGTGCTCCTCCTCACCGACCCCATCGACGAGCTGTGGGTCGACGCCGTGCCGGAGTTCGAGGGCAAGCAGCTGCGTTCCATCGCCAAGGGGCAGGTCGACCTCGACTCCCAGGACGAGAAGGACGAGGAGGCGGAGGCCGAGCGGGAGCAGCGGCAGAAGGACTTCGCCGAGCTGCTCTCCTGGATGACGACGGCGCTGAGCGAGCAGGTCAAGGAGGTGCGGCTGTCCACACGGCTGACCACCTCACCGGCCTGCATCGTGGGTGACACCTTCGATGTCACTCCGGCCCTGGAGAACATCTATCGCTCCATGGGTCAGAACCTGCCCCAGATCAAGCGCATTCTGGAGCTGAATCCCACCCATCCGCTGGTCACCGGGTTGCGCAAGGCCCATGGTGAGCGCAAGGACGACAGCGGTCTCGCGGAGACGGCCGAGCTGCTCTACAGCATGGCACTGCTCGCCGAGGGCGGTGAGCTGAGCGATCCGTCGCGCTTCATCAAGCTGGTGGCGGAGCGGGTGCAGCAGACGCTGTAACCACGCCGCGGCGCGAAGCGGGGCGGGCCCTGTCGGGGCCCGCCCCGCGGGCGTTGGTCACCGTCCGGGGCAGGCCGCCGCGGAGGCGTCGATCAGCTGCCGCAGCGCGCCGCGGTAGACCTCGTGGTCGGTCAGCGCGGGCACGACGACGCCGAGGTTCCCGGTGAGGGCCGGGAATTCCTCGGGGTCCAGGGCGGCGAGCGCCGTGCGCGCGGCGGTGCGCACCCTCTTCGCGTCGCGGTGGTCGACGAAGGCGACGGCGCCGAGGGTGAGCAGATACAGCCGCCGGTAGACCCGGATCGCCGTCTCAGGCGCCATTCCGGCGGCGATGCTGTGCGCCAGCTGCGGCTCCACGAGACGGCTCAGCAGATGCGGGCCCCACCAGGCGCGCCCCGACCGCAGCGCCACCAGCCCGGGATGCTCGATCAACACCTCGTAGAACGCGGAGAAGCGGGCCTCGGTGGCGGCGGCCCAGTCGAGGTCCTGCCCCACCAGCGGCATGCGCGCGGCCAGCCGGTCCGCGCACGCGTTCACCAGACCGTCGAAGTCGCCGCAGCGGCGGAAGACCGTGGCATGGGAGACGCCCAGCAGCTGCGCCACCCTGCGGAAGCTCAGTGCCTCGGGCCCCTCGTCGTCGACGACGGACACAGCGGCCTCGGCGATGGCCTCGAGGGTGGGCTGATCGGCTCGGTCCCGGCTGCTTGGCATGGTCCGAGCGTACCAGTGGTTGTTACAGTGTTTCAGTGACTCTTTCCATCGAGGACGTACGAGCCGCGGCCCAGCGGGTCGCGGGACATATCCGGCCGGTGGCGCTCGCTCCGGTGGAGCAGGGGGCATGGGGTGCGGCCGAGGGTTGGCTGGCCCTGGAGTTCCTGCAGCACACGGGCACCTTCAAGGCGCGCGGCGCGTTCAATTTCGTCAGGGCCCACCAGGAGGCGGGCACCCTGCCGGACACGGGTGTCACCATCGCCTCCGGCGGAAACGCCGGGCTCGCGTGTGCGTGGGCGGCGGCGCGGCACTCCGTGCCCGCCACGGTGTTCGTGCCCGAGACCGCGCCCCCGGTGAAGGTGGACCGGCTGCGCCGGCTCGGCGCCGAGGTCCATCAGATCGGCACCCAGTACGACGACGCGCGGGAGGCCGCGCAGAAGCACGCCGCCGAGAGCGGTGCGCTGCTCTCGCACGCGTACGACCACCCGCTGATCGCCGCCGGGGCGGGCACCGTGATGGAGCAGATCCTCCAGGCCCGGCCCGACCTGGACACCGTGGTGGTGGCGGTCGGGGGCGGCGGGCTGTTCACCGGTGTCGCGGTGTCCGCCCTGGAGCACGGGGTGGGGGTCGTCGCCGTGGAGCCGTACGGGTGCCGGGCCCTGAACGCCGCGCTGGAGGCCGGCGCCGTGGTCGATGTCCCGGTGGACTCGGTCGCGGCGGACTCGCTGGGGGCGCGCCATGTGTCCTCGGACGCGCTGGAGTGGGCCCGCAAGGACGGGGTGCGGTCCGTCCTGGTGTCCGACGAGGCGATCGTCGCCGCGCGGCAGGCCCTGTGGGACGACCGCAGGATCGCGGTCGAGCACGCGGCGGCGACGGCGCTTTCGGCCCTCACGTCCGGCGGGTACCGCCCGCGGCCCGGGGAGAAGGTCGCCGTGCTCCTCTGCGGCGCCAACACCGACCCCGCGGACCTCACCCACGGCCACCAGTAGGACGAGGTGGACGTCACCCACCATCAGGGCCTCGAGCGCTACCGGCATGTGGCTCAAGAGTGCTTCGAACAAGAGGGGCAGGTCGACAACGGAGGAGCGAGTTAACGGAGTCCTACTAGGGGCGCGCTCGCGGGCCGGGTCCGTACGACCGCGGGACGGGCCCGTACGGCAGCCTGACCGCATGCCGTACGGGCCCGCCCCCAGGGCCGGCTACGCGCCGTCGTACGCCGTCTGGAGCGCGGCGATGTCGAGCTTGCCCATCTTCATCATCGCGTCGGTGGCCCGCTTGGCCTTCTGCGGGTCCGAGCCGCTCACCATGTCGAGGAGCGCGGTGGGGACGACCTGCCAGGACACCCCGAACTTGTCCTTCACCCAGCCGCAGGGGCCCTCCTCGCCGCCCTCGGAGAGCGTGCTCCAGTAGTAGTCCACCTCGTCCTGGTCCGCGCAGTGCACCTGGAAGGAGATGGCCTCGCTGAAGGTGAACTGTGGCCCGCCGTTGAGCCCCACGAACTTCTGTCCGTTGGCCTCGAACTCGACGGTCATCACGGATCCCTCCGCGCCGCCGGGCTCGACCCCGGTGTAGTGCGCGATCCGTCCGAGCCTGGAGTTCTTGAAGATCGAGATGTAGTGCTGCGCCGCCTCTTCGGCGTTGCCGTCGAACCACAGGCATGTGGTGAATCCGTCGGTGGCCATCGGTTCCTCCTGCGCTGGGGAGCGTTTACCCCTATCGACCGCTCCCGCGCCGAGAACTCATCGGTCCTCGGACGACCGATTTTCCGTGAGGTAGTGGTGCAGTCGGCAGGAGCCCTCGAGCATGGCCGCGGCGCGCTGGGCGAGCCCCTCCTGACGTCGGGCGATGACCGCGCGCAGAGCCTCGCTGCTGCCGGTGCGGCGCAGGCCCTCGAGGACGCGGGGCGATGTCCTCGGCGTGGACGGCCCGCATGACCGCGCGGGCGGTCTCCGTGCCGTATCCCGGCATCAGGGCCCGGTAGGTCACCAGGGCTCTGCGGTGCCGGTCCTCGAACCTGCGGTAGCCGGCGGGGGTGCGGGCGGCCGGGGGCAGGACGCCCGCGTCGGCGTAGTTGCGGATCTGCCGGGTGGAGACGCCCGCCATCCGGGCCGGATCGACGGGGCGCAGCGCGGCGTCCGTAGGGCTCACGGTTCGCCACCTTCCCGGCAAGGGTTCACGGGCGAGTTGAAGGTTAGCGCAGCTCTGTCGCACCGTATCCAGCGTGTGTCGGGTGGAAATCCGCGAAAAGTCTCAACCGCTGCTTCAATGAAACACTTGAAGGCATGGATGTCAGCGAAATCAAGGTCCGTGGCGCCAGGGAGAACAATCTCCGGGGCGTGAGTGTGGACATTCCCAAGCGAAGCCTTACGGTCTTCACCGGCGTCTCCGGCTCCGGTAAGTCCTCGCTCGTCTTCGACACCATCGCCGCGGAGTCGAGGCGGCTGATCAATGAGACCTATACGGCGTTCGTCCAGAACTTCATGCCGACGCTCGGCCGTCCGGATGTCGACTCGCTGCGGAATCTGAGCGCGGCGATCATCGTGGACCAGGAGCCGATGGGCTCCAACTCCCGTTCCACGGTGGGCACGGCCACCGATGCCCACACCCTGCTGCGGATCCTGTTCAGCCGGATCGGCAGCCCTTATGTCGGCCCTCCCCTCGCCTTCAGCTTCAACACGGCCGAGGGCATGTGTCCGCGGTGCGAGGGGCTCGGCAGGGTCACCGACATCGACATCGCCCAACTCATCGACAGGGAGAAGTCGTTGAAGGAGGGGGCGATCACCGTCCCCGGATTCGAGGTGGACAGCTGGCACTGGCAGGTTATGGCGGCCTCCGGCCTTTTCGACCCCGATATCAGGCTCCGGGACTACTCCCCCGCCCAGTGGGAGGACTTCCTCCACAAACCGGCCACCAAGATCAAGGTGGGGAAGAACAACCTCACCTACGAGGGGCTGGTGACCAAGGTCCGCCGGTTGTACCTCGCGAAGGACCGGGAGACGATGCAGCCGCGGATGCGCGCGTTCGCGGACCGGGCCATGGCCCTGACCGAGTGCGCCGAGTGTGAGGGCGCCCGGCTGTGCGAGGCCGTCCGGTCCTGCCGGATCGACGGCCGCTCCATCACGGAGTGCTCGGCCCTGCAGATCAGCGATCTGGCGGAGTTCATGCGCGGGATCCGGTGCGATTCCGTCGGACCGGTGCTGGAGAGCCTGCGGGGGCTTCTCGACTCACTGGTCGAGATCGGCCTGGGCTATCTGAGCCTGGACCGGGAGTCCGGCACCCTCTCCGGTGGCGAGGCCCAGCGGGTGCGGATGGTCCGGCATCTGGGCTCCAGTCTGACCGATGTCACCTATGTCTTCGACGAGCCCACGGTGGGCCTGCATCCGCATGACATCGAGCGCATGAACCGTCTGCTGCTCCAGCTGCGGGACAAGGGCAACACGGTGCTGGTCGTGGAGCACAAACCGGAGACCATCCGAATCGCGGACCATGTGGTGGATCTGGGGCCCGGCGCGGGAGTGGCGGGCGGGCGGATCTGCTACCAGGGCGATCTGGCCGGGCTGCGCGCCTCGGACACCCTGACCGGGCGCCATCTGGACCACCGGGTGCGGCTGCGGGAGACGGTGCGACAGCCCAGTGGGCAACTGCCGGTCAGGGGCGCGCGGCTGCACAATCTGCGGGATGTGAGCGTCGACATCCCGCTCGGTGTGCTCACCGTCGTCACCGGTGTCGCCGGATCGGGCAAGAGCTCCCTGATCCATGGGTCGCTGTCCGGGCGGGAGGAGGTGATCGTCGCCGACCAGTCGGCGATCCGCGGCTCCCGCCGCAGCAACCCGGCCACGTATACGGGGCTCCTCGATCCGATCCGGGCGGCGTTCGCCAAGGCCAACCACGTCAAACCGGGTCTGTTCAGCGCCAATTCCGAGGGTGCCTGCCCCCGGTGCAAGGGCATCGGGCTGATCTACACCGATCTCGCGATGATGGCCGAGGTGGCCTCGGTGTGCGAGGACTGCGAGGGGAAGCGGTTCCGGCCCGAGGTGCTGACGTACCGGTTGCGCGGGCGGAACATCAGCGATGTCCTGGGCATGTCGGTGGCCGAGGCGCGGGAGTTCTTCACCGGCGGTCAGGCCCGGCTGATCCTGGACCGGCTGGCCGCGGTGGGGCTGGGCTATCTGGGGCTCGGCCAGCCGCTCACCACGCTCTCCGGGGGTGAGCGCCAGCGGCTGAAGCTGGCCATCCACATGGCGCGGAGCGGCACGACGTACGTCCTGGACGAGCCGACCACCGGACTGCATCTCGCCGATGTGGACCAGCTGCTCGCGCTGCTCGACCGCCTGGTCGACGCGGGCAACACGGTCGTCGTCATCGAGCACCACCAGGCCGTGATGGCCCATGCGGACTGGATCATCGACATGGGTCCGGGGGCGGGTCATGACGGCGGTCAGGTGGTGTTCACCGGCACCCCCGCCGACCTCGTGGACACCGGCGGCTCCCTCACCGCCGTCCACCTGCGCGACTACGTCAAGCGGGCGTGAGCCTCCTCGCGCCGGTGGCCCTGGCCTGTCCCGTCCCGGGCCGAGGGCTCGGGACGGGACAGGACCACCGGGGCGCCCACTGACTCAGGCGGCGGGCGGGGGCGCGGGAGCGCCCGCGGGCGGCGGGATCTTGGCGTACGCGGCCGTGGTGGTACCCGCCTCGGCGGGCGCCGCCACGCTCTCGCGCGGCATCAGGGCGTCGCGCGCCGCGCCCGGGTCCCAGCCGGTGTCGACCACCCGCTTCTGCACCAGGATCGCGCCCCGAGGACGGCGAGGCCGAGCAGCACGATGATGACGAGTCCGGCGGCGCCCCCGGCCTTGCCCGCGTTGCCGATGAGCGCGCCGAACCAGCCGAAGTCGGCGTCGCCGAAGGTGGTGTTCTGATCGCCGAACGCGCCGAGCACCTTGAGCAGCAGGGCGGGGAGGAAGGTGATGAGCAGCCCGTTGAGGAACGCCCCCACGACCGCGCCGCGCCGGCCGCCGGTCGCGTTGCCGTAGACCCCGGCCGCGCCGCCGGTGAAGAAGTGCGGCACCAGACCGGGCAGCACCAGGGCGAGGCCGAAGGCCGGGTTGAAGATCCAGGTGAGCAGGGCCAGGCCGATCAGGCCGCCGGTGAAGCTGGAGATGAAGCCGATCAGCACCGCGTTCTGCGCGTACGGGAAGACGATGGGCGCGTCCAGCGCGGGCAGGGCGCCGGGGACGACCTTCTGCGCGATCCCCTGGAAGGCGGGGACGAGCTCGCCGAGGATCGTACGGACACCGAAGAGGATCACCGCGACCGCGATGCCGAACTGCAGCCCCTGCATCACGGACTGCATCAGGTAGTTCCCGGTGCCGGTGGCCACCGTGCCGGTGCCCGTGGCGAACGCCTTGAAGGCGGTCTCCTGCCCCTCCTTGACGAGCAGGAGGACGGCCATGACCAGGTAGATCAGCAGCATCGACAGGGCGGTGGCCACCATCGAGTCGCGCAGGAACCGCAGCCCCTCGGGGAGCTTCATCTCCTCGGTGGAGCGGCTGCGCTTGCCGACCACCCGTCCGGTCGCGCCCGCCACGATGTATCCGGCCGTGCCGAAGTGGCCGATGGCGACGGTGTCGCTGCCGGTGACGCGCTTGGTCCAGGGGTGGGCGAAGGCGGGCATCGCGACCAGCATGATGCCCAGCAGCACACCGCCGACGGCCACCACGGCGACGGTCGAGCGGCCGCCGTTGGCCAGGACCACGGTCAGCAGCGTGGCCATGAAGAGCATGTGGTGCCCGGTCAGGAAGACATAGCGGAGCGGAGTGAACCGGGCCAGCAGCAGGCTGACCACGAAGCCCAGGATCATCAGCCAGGCGACCCGTGAGCCGAACTGGTCCTGGGCGATGCCGACGATGGCCTCGTTGGTGGGGATGACGCCGTGGGCGCCGGTGACACCCTGGATCATGGTCCCCAGCGGGTCGAGGGAGGCGGTGACCAGTCCCGCTCCCGCGCCGATCAGCAGAAAGCCGAGGGTCGCCTTGATGGCGCCGCCGATGATCTGCCCGGTGCTCTTCTTCATCGCGATGAGTCCGACGGCGGTGATGATGCCGATCAGATACGCGGGCTCGCTCAGAATCTCATTGACGAGAAACGTGGCAAGGGTGACAAACCAGCCCATGGTGCTTCCTCTGTCCCCGTCGTTCAGACGTCGTACGTGTCCCGGAGCACCGCGTCCACCTCGGCGGTGCTGGTGAAGTCCTGGACGACCTTCACGGGCCGTCCCACATCCCCGAGGGTCCTGGCGATCTCACGGGAGGTGAGCAGGGCCACGGCCTCGGACGCCTTGCCCTTCGCGGAGATGGTGTCCGTGGCCTCCACGGTGACGAACCTGGACCACCCCCAGCGGTCCAGCACCTGTTCCAGGGTGTTCTTGAGGAACAGGCTGGTGCCCACGCCGTTGCCGCAGACCGTGAGGATCTTGTGCAGCGAGACCGCTCGGGGCGCGGAGGCGGCGGACGGCTCGGGGGCGGCGGACGGTTCAGCAGCGGTGGACGGCTCGGGGGCGGCGGACGGCCCGGACTTCTCGGAGCCGTCCTCGGGCCGCTCCCCGCCAGCAGGGCGTGCAGCGCCTCCGGGGTGGGCGCCTGCGCCAGGGCGGCCGCGGTGTCGGGGTCTCCCAGAAGCCGCGCCAGGCTCCCCATCGCCGAGGTGTGCGCGGCGGAGTCCTGGGCGGCCAGGGCGACGACGAGGGTGACGGGGTCGTTGGACTCATGCCCGAATTCCACGGGCTCGGCGAGCCGGACCCAGGACATCCCGGTCCTGCGCACCGCCGGGGACGGTCGGGAGTGGGCGAACGCCACCCCCGGGGCGATGACGATGTACGGCCCGTTCTCCTCGACGTTGGCGATCATCTCGCCGGTGTACTCGTCGGTGGTGGCGCCGGTTTCCCCCATGAGCCGGCCGGCCGCGCCTATCGCCTCACGCCAGTCGGCCGCCCGGACGTCGAGCCGGACGGCTTCGACGGGCAGCAGGTCTTTCAGGTCTTCCATGCAGGTCATCATGCCTGACATGCCTCTGTCACACAGCCCCCGGGGGCAGATCCGGAACGACAGCCTCCGTATCGTCCGGCAAGCATACGAACACCAGAGCCGCGAGTGCCTCGCACCCCCCTGCGGCCACCAGGGCGCCCGGCAGCGACCAGGTGGCGAGCGGACCGGCCAAGGCAGCGCCCACCGCGAAGCCGGTGATCTTCAGGCTGGCGCCGGTGATGAAGACCTGGCCGCGCAGCCGCTCGGGCGCCTCCCGGTGGCGCACCGCGAACAGGGCCGTGAGCTGGGGGCCCTCGGCGGCGCCGGCGAGCAGCACGGCGGCGATCAGCGCGACCGGGTGCCCGGTGGCCGCGAGCAGGGGCGCGAGGACGAGCAGCAGGGCGCCCCCGAGGAGCACGGTGTCCGGACGCGGCGGACGGGGGCGGCGGGCGAGAACCGCGTTGGCCACAAGGGCGGACGCGGCGGTGGCGGACAGCAGCAGGGCGCCGCGGTCGGCGCCGCCGAGCACGGCCGCACCGAGGAGCGGACAGCAGGTGAGCAGCGCGCCCTGGCCGACGCAGGAGACGACGGAGGTGGCGGTGGCACGGGCCAGGGGCCGGTTGCGGACGATGGCACGTAGTCCGGCGGTGAGATCGGCGACAACCGAGGTGGCCGGTGGCCGGACCGGGCCGGGCCGCGGAGGCGCGGGGAGCGCCCAGGCGGCGGGCAGCGCCAGGCCGATCAGGGCGATGGACACCGCCGCGGCGGCGGGCGCCCCTGCCGCCCCCGCGACGGTCCCGGCGAGTGCCGGCCCCACCAGCGCCGCGAGGCTGAAGGTCATCGCGTCGAGCGCGGTGGCCCGGGGCAGGGCCCGCGGTGGTGCCACCCGCGGCAGCTGGGAGGTCCATCCGCCGGACAGGCCCGGTCCCAGCAGCCCCGCGCCCACCGCGAGAAGAACCGTGAGGGCGAACGGCAGCCGCCCCAGGCCCAGGAGGATCGCGGTCAGCGCCACCGCGTAGAGGGCGAGTGCCGCGGCCAGCAGCCGGCCCGGCCGGGCGGAGCGGTCGAGCAGCACCCCGAAGAGCGGTCCGCCGACCGCCGCCGCGACCATGATGCCCGCCAGCAGCGACGAGCCCGAGGAGGCCGAACCGGTGAGCACCGGCCCGGCCAGCAGCAGCGCGGGCCCGGACATCTCGTCCCCCGCGCGGGCGGCGGCCGCCCCGCCCAGATAGCAACCCATCCCGTAACGCCCTGGCATGCGGATCACGTTACGGAGGTAACGTAAATGTTCGCCAGGTGCGTTACATTGGCGTCGTGTCGCCCCCCTCGAACGACGACCGATCGACCCGGCTTTCGGTGCGGGACACCGCCCGGCGCACCGCCGCCCTCGTCAACGCCCTGACGGCGGAGCCGAGCCCGGATCCCCGCGCGATCGCCGGGATCCTGCTCGACCACGGTGAGCCCGGCCCGGTCGAGCTCACCGCTGGTGATGTCGCGGGCATGCGCACCGCCGCGCTGCGGCTGCGCGAGGTGTTCGCCGCCACACATGTCGACGAAGCCGCCGAAGTGCTGAACCGGCTGCTGCGGGAGAGCACGGGTCCGCTCCGGCTCAGCTCGCACGGCGGCCGTTCGCCCTGGCATCCGCACCTGGACAGCGATGACGAGGCGCCCTGGGGCGAGTGGTTCCTCGCCTCCTCGTGCATGGCGCTGACCGTGCTGATCTGGGACGGTCAGCGCCCGCCCGGCGGTCTGTGCTCCTCCCCCAGCTGCGGCGATGTCTTCCTCACCGTGGGCGGCGGACCGGAGCGCCGCTACTGCTCACGCCGGTGCGCGACCCGTGAACGGGTGGCCGCCCACCGGCGCGCCAAGGCCGGGCGCCAATCCCCGTAAAGGACCCGGGACGGCACCGGGCGGGTCAGCCGGTGTGCATCGCGTACGGCAGGTCCCCCCGCGTGGGGTCCTGAGCATGCCGGGCCCGCCGTCCGGTACGGGAGCCGAGCCAGCCGAGCAGAAACCCGGCGGGAATGGTGATCAGGCCCGGGTTGCGGAGCGGGAACCAGTGGAAGTCGCGCTCGGGGAAGACCGCGAGCGGGTTGCCGGAGATCGCCGGGGAGAAGGCCATGGTCACGGCGGTGAGGAGGAGTCCTCCGTACAGCGCCCAGCGCAGTCCGTTCACCGTGAAGCCGCGCCACAGGGTGCCGTAGAGAACGATCGGCAGCAGGGCCGAGGCGGCGGCCGCGAAGGTGAAGGAGATCAGGACCTGCCGGTTCCAGTGCTGGGTCACGATGGCGAGGACGACGGCCACGACGCCGACGACCACGATGGCCGTACGGGCGGCGGCCAGCTCCCGGTTCGCCGAGAGCCCGCCCTTGAAGACGACCTTGGCCAGAACGTCATGGGCGAGGGAGGCCGCGGCGGCCAGGGTGAGTCCGGCGACCGCCGCGAGGGTGGTGGCGACGACCGCACAGGCCACGACGGAGAAGAGCAGGCTGCGGTGGGCCTCCTGCGCCGCCGGGTCCAGGGCGAGGGTCAGCAGCAGCAGCGAGTCGCTGCCGGTGGGGTCGGAGGCGCGCAGGGCGCGGGCGCCCACGACGGCGGTGGCTCCGGCGCCCACGATCACGATCAGCCCGAGGATGGTGGTGACCGCGCCCACCGCCCAGGTGGTGGCGGCGCGGGCGGCCCGCATGCCGCGGATCGGGTGGAGCCGCATGGTGAGATGCGGCATGCAGGCCGCGCCGACGGCGAGGGTGAGCTGGACGCTGATGACATCCAGGCGGCCGCTGAGGGAGTCGCCGTACTGGCGGCCGGACTGCCAGAAGCCGTCGCCGTAGCCGCTGGCGTCGGCCGCGGCGTCGAAGAGGGTGAACGGGTTCCAGGAGAAGCGCTTCAGCACCAGAGCGGCCAGCAGGACGAACGCGGCGAGCAGCAGCACCGTCTTGAGGATCTGGATGAATCCGGTGCCCTTCATCCCGCCGAGGGCGGCGTAGCAGACCATGAGCGAGCCGATGAAGACGGTGCAGCCGGTGACCGCGCCGCTGCCCGGGATGCCGAGCAGCACCGCCAGCATGGCGCCGGCGCCGTTGAGCTGGACCAGCAGCAGCGGCATGACGACCACCAGCACCACGACGGCGGTGCCGATGCGGGCGGGGCGTTCGCTCAGCCGCTCGGAGAGGACGTCGCCGAGGGTGAACCGCCCCCGTCCGCACAGCGGTCCGGAGAGGATCAGCATGAACAGCAGGATGGAGAGCACGGTGGACGAGGCGATGAGCACCCCGTCGAAGCCGGCCAGGGCGATGGTGCCGGTGGTGCTGAGCACGGTGGCGGCGGAGATGTAGTCACCCGCGATGGCCAGGCCGTTCTGCATCGGGCTGAGCGAGCCGGTGCCGAGGTAGAACTCGGTGGGGTCGTCATTGCCGGTGGCCGCGAGGATGCACAGCAGGAACGAGATGGCCATGAAGCCCGCGAAGAGCACGAACGCGAGCGTTCTGGGATCGAGGAAGCTCACCCCTGCCCCTCCCCCGTCGTATCGGTGGACCGGCGGTGGGCCCGGGCCAGGACGGTGAGCAGCACCGCCGTGTCCAGGCCGATCAGCAGGGCGCCCACGGTGAACCCGCCGCCCGCGCCGAGGTTGACGACGCCTTCGGCGGCACAGTTCACCACCACGGCGGCCACATGACAGGCGAGCGCGGTGCAGGCGGCCCGCGCCGGCCAGGGCCACGGCCGCTGCCACGGGGTGCGCCGCGCCGGCGGAGGGGGTGCCGTGGGGCGGGGCGGCATGGTGACGGTGCGGCGCGTGGTGCGGGGCTCGACGGGCGAAACGGACGCGCGCCAGGGCTGGTCGTAGTCGGGCATGTCGCGGCTCCTTGTGCGGGTTCCGCCCCATGTCACAGGAGCGGAATCGCCACGACAGCAGGTCAGCGCGGTCGCGTACAGTCCAACCGGCGGACCGTGTGACGGGTGCACATGATTGGCCGAGGGCCGTTGTGCACGCCCACATCGCCTCAGGCCGAGGGCGCTTCTCAGGGCGTCAGCAGCCGGTGCGCGGACAGCGCGAGCGACAACTCCATGACCTCTCGGGGGTGGTCCAGCGAACGCCCGGTCAACTGCTCATAGCGGCGGAGCCGGTTGAGCACCGTGTTGCGGTGGCAGAACAGCAGCTCGCCCGCGCGGCGCGCGGACCCCCCGCCCTCCAGCCAGGCGGCCAGCGTCGTCAGCAGCATCTCCCGGTCGGCTGACTCCAGCGCCAGCACCGGTCCGAGCATCCGGTCGGCGAGCGCGGCGCCGAGGTCCGGGCAGGACACCACCAGCGCCTCCGGATAACGCTCGTCCAGCAGCGCCGCCTCCCCGGCGGCCGGTCGGGTGCGCAGCGCCGTATCGGCGAGCCGGCGGGCCGTGTTCACCGCGGCGAGACCGGACACGGCGGGGCTGACCCCGGCCCGTGCGCCGGGCGGCACCTCCAGCCCGCGCATCAGCCCCTCCGCTCCGGCGTCGCCGAGCAGCACGATGGCGTGGGCGGTGCCCTCCGCCGTATGCCAGACCGTGCGAAGTCCCGCGCACACCGCGGCGGGATGCGCCGCCCGGGCCGAGGCGTCGGCGTCCTCCAGCGCCACGACCGCGTAACGGCCCCGCTCGGGCAGCCCGAGGACCTCCTCCGCCTCGGGGAAGTCGCTCACCCGGGCGGTGCCGTCGAGCAGGGCCGCGACGATGATCCGGTAGCGGTTCTCCCGGTGCCAGGAGAGCTGCCGCTCGACCTCCTGATACGCCGTGGCGACGAGGGTGCAGTGCTCGTCGACGAAGTTCCATACGTCGGCGGCGACATGGACCAGCGACTGGGCGCCGAGCGGGTCCTCCTTCGAGGCGGTCTCCAGGAGCTGCTCCCATACGACGGTGCAGCCGATGCGGTACGCGTGCAGCAGCGCGTCCAGCGGAAAGCCCTGGGCTGCCCGGTCGGTACCGATCCGCCACGCGCACGACCTGGCCGATTCGCGCGTCTCCTTGGGGCGCACCAGCGAGCGCACATTGTTGCTGAGCGAGTCGTGGACCTCCCGCCACACCTCATGCGGGTCGAGGGAGGGCGAGCGGTAGGCGGGCTCCCGCTCCTTCATCAGCGCGACGATACGGTCCGCCAGCCGGGGCACCTCCTCCATGAGCACCCGGGCGGCCCGGTGGAGCAGCGCCACGGTCTCGGCATCGGCCCGCGACCGGATCGGCGGACGGGCGGCGGGCATCCGGGGCGGCGTCCGCACCTGGTCGGCAGAGAGGCGGGGGGCCGGGCGGCCCTTGGCGGGGACGGAAGCGCGGGAGCCGGTGACTGGGTGCATGAACGTTCCTCCACCTGTGACGGGCAATGCGCAGCTCGGCGCGGCAGCGTGAGGCCACGGCCAGGTTTGATACCAGAGCCTGCCCCGCTATTGCACCATCGACATACCGGCGGGTCGGTGGCTTCCACGAATTCTCCTGTGCGCCCGGCCGGTAGTGGCTCGTCTTCGACGGGGGACGGTTCGAGGTGTCGGTCCGGACCGGGGCTGTGCTCACATCCGTTCGGGCGCCGAGCCCCCGGGCAGCCGCAGCCCGTTGCGCAGCACCAGCCTGCTGGCCTCGGTGAGCCACAGCCGGGCCCGGGTGCGGTCGGCGCACAGCCGGGTGTGCGCGTACTGGACGGAGTAGACGGGGTTGTCGTTCGACTGCCGGGTGAGCAGGTCGATATCGAGGTCGATCATCGCGTCCACGCCGGCCCGCGCGAGCGCGTACCGAGCGGCGTGCCCTCGTCCTCGAAGACATGGCCGCCCTCCCGCAGGCGGGCGACGGCGGCTTCCAGGTCGCCCTGGTCGTGCAGGTCCTTCTCGTTGAAGTAGACGTCGAAGTGGGTACCGAACGCGGCGAGCGACGTCTTGATCTCGTCGAACATCAGGGCCGTGCCCACCGCCCGGAAGGCGGCGAGGGCCTGGGACTCCGGCAGCGCCAGGACGTCGGGGTGCCGGCGCGGCACCGCGGCGGCGATCTCCAGATTGAGCCGAAGGCCGCCGAGCCGGTCCGTACGGCCATAGGTGTCAGCGGCCAGGACGATGTCGCGTGCCAGGGAGCCGATCGCCGCGCTCTCCAACGTGATGTTCAGGAATCCGGGGCCCGCGGCCTCGGCCTTCGCCGTGGATCTCCCGCGGCGCCTCTCCCGAGATACGTCCGGACTGGATGGCCTGGTGCACACCATCGGAAATGACGGCCGCGAGATCTACTGGAGTCACGAAGGTGACGGTACCGGGACGAACACCGCGGGAGACAGCGAATACGCGGGCGGTCCGCTGCTCCCTGCGCCGGCCGACGCCCGCGGAAAGGCGCCAAGAGGTCCATACGACAATCGCGGCGGCCACCTTACGAGAAGGTGGCCGCCGCTCCCCCGTTTGTCCCCCGTCGGCCGTGCCGACGCGTGGCTTTCGGGCCTTACCAGCCCTTGGTCACGCGGTGGGCCTTCAGGGACCCGCAGTTCGATCCGTACGTCCAGGTGGACTGGTTCTCGATGCCCCCGGCCCAGTCCACGCACTTACCGCGCCCGTCGCCGTACACCGGGCCCGCGTACGAGGTGTACGCGCCGCCGTCCTCGGCCGACTCGTCGGCGCCCTGAACGTACAGGTAGGCGAACATCGGAACCGCCGTGCCCGTGGTGTTCCGGACGGTGACCACGCAGTTCTTGCCCTTGGCGGAGTTGTAGGTGAGGAAGACGGTGCCCTTGGAGCCGATGGGCGCCGAGTTCACCACCTTGTACCCGCTGCCGCACACCCCGTTGTACGCGGCCGTGGCGGCGGCCGATGCCTGCGGCGTCAGGGCCACGGTGCCCGCGATGGCGGTGGCGAGCACCGCGGTGGCGGCCATACGGCGAGAAAGATTCATTTGTCCCCCTTAATGATTCTTCATGGGCGTAGGCGCTGTTTGCGTCTGCCTAGGGAGACATGCCGCGGTCGCGGATGGTTGTACGGCATTGCACGACTGCTTCCGGCGGCCGTTGAACGCCCCATCCGGGCTTCCCGTATTCGACGGGACGGGCGACGCGCCCGTCCCGTCGCACCGAGTCGGAGGGCCGCACCGGATGACCTCGTATCGCACCGCCGCCGTGGGCGCTCTTCTCGGGGCCCTCCCCTGTCTGTTCACGGCGCTGGCCGCGCAGCCCGCCCAGGCGCACGGGGCGCCGACGGACCCGGTGAGCCGGACGTTCGCCTGCTCCCCCGAGGGCGGGGGCGCGGCGCGGTCGGCGGCGTGCCGGGCGGCTCAGGCCGCCAACGGTCCGGAGGCGGCGGACTGGGACAACCTGCGTATCGCGGGAGTGGCGGGCGAGGACCGGGAGCGGGTCCCGGACGGGAAGCTGTGCAGCGGGGGCCTGGAGGCGTACCGGGGGCTGGACCTGGCGCGCGCCGACTGGCCGTCGACGCGGCTGTCGGCCGGGGCCGACCTCACGCTCACCTACCGGTCGACGATCCCGCACACGGGGACCTTCGAGCTGTATCTCACCAAGGAGGGCTACGATCCCGCGCGGCCGCTGAAGTGGTCGGACCTGGAGGCGAAGCCGTTCGCCACGGCCAAGGACCCCGCGCTGGTCGACGACGCGTACCGCATCAAGGCCACGCTGCCCGCCGGCCGGACCGGCCGTCAGCTCCTCTATACGATCTGGCGGAACACCAGCACCCCGGACACCTACTACTCCTGTTCTGATGTGGTGCTGGGCGCTGCGACCCCCTCGCCGGACGCTCCCTCGTCGGAGGCCGCCAACCCGCCGTCCCGCGCCGCCGCCCCGCCGTCCCGCGCCGCCGCCCCGCCGTCCCGGGGCGCCTCCGCCGACCCCGCCACCTCCGCCACGTCCGAGGAGGACGACGGCGACAGCACTCCGGTGCTGCTCGCCGGTGGTGCGTCCGTGCTGGTGCTCGGCGCGGGTGTCGTCGCCACCGTACGGCGGCGACGCCCGAGCCGCTGACGCGCTGCTGTCACCGGTAGCCGTGGCGGGCCGTGACGTGGCGCGGGTAGTAGCGCTCGTCGGGCGCGGGCCGGTACTCCTTCCAGCGCGGGGTGCCGCCGGTGGGCTGGTCGCCGAGGACGGTCACCCGCTGGCCCCTGCGGGGTTCGGTGTAGTCGTTGACGGCCAGGTGCTGGGTGGCGCGGTTGTCCCACATCGCGACGGCGCCGGGCTGCCAGCGGTAGCGGCAGTTGAACCGGGGCGACTCGGAGTGCTCGAAGAGGTACTGCAGCAGGGCGTCGCTCTCCGGGCGGCTGAGCTGCGGGATGTGCGAGGTCCACATGCGGGTGACGTACAGGGAGCGCCTGCCGGTCTCGGGGTGGATCCGCACCACCGGGTGTTCCGCCCAGTGCTCGCCGGTCTGCGGTGTGTTGAGGACATGGACGGCGGTGAGGCCGTCGAGGAGTTCGCGCATCGGCTCGGAGAGCGTCTCGTAGACCAGGTACTGGTTGCTCCACATGGTGTCGCCGCCGGAGGCGGGACACACCTGCAGATGGAGGATGGAGGCGACCGGCGGATTGGGCTGGAAGGTCACGTCGATATGCCACTCGTCGGCCTTGGCGCCCTGGTCCGCGTCCAGGACGACGATCTCGGGATGGCCCTCGACCTTGGGCAGGAACGGATGGACCTCCAGCTCCCCCAGCCGCCGCCCCAGGGCGATATGCGCCTCGGGGGTGAGGTGTTCCTGGTCCGGGAAGAAGACCACGAGGTGCTTGAGCAGCAACTCGTGGATCCGGTCGAAGAGTTCATCGGTGAGCTCGGTCAGATCGACACCGCGGATCTCCGCGCCGAGTGCTCCGGAGACGGGCGTCACCATCAATTCGGAAGTGGACATGCGGTAAACCGTCCTCACATGGGTCGCGGTCGGCCGGCCGGGGCGGTCGGCACTCGGTGGGCGCGGGGATCGGGGAGGAGACCGAGCTGCTGCAGCCGGTCCAGAGGGGTCAGCGGGCGCTGGCCGAGGCCCGACATGTTGTGGGTGACGGTGTGCAGCAGCCGGGGGTTGGCACCGGTGTGACGGACGGCCCGGCGCCCCAGGACCCGGCCGCGCCACGACAGATCGGTGACCATCCGCGCCGCGTTGCCGCTGGTCCTGGCCGCCTGGGTGAGCAGGGGAAGCTGCCGCTCGTGGTAGTCGCGCAGCGCGGCGTCCACCACCGCGGCCGACATCCCGCCCGTTCGCTCCAGATGGCCCGACAGCCGCTCGGCGAGGGCACCGGCGCTGGTGATGGCGGTGTTCATGCCCTGCGCCGCCATCGGATGGACGGCGTACGCGGCCTCGCCGACGAGCGCCAGTCCGCGGCCGGACAGCCGGGGCGACAGCAGCCGTCCGACGGGCAGCGTCTGGCGGCTGTCGAGATGGGCGAGCAGGGACGCGGTCAGCGGCTCCAGGGCGGGCACCTGGGACAGCGCCCCGGCGGCCCAGTCGGCCAGTCCCCCCTGTGCCGTGACACCGCGCAGCTCATCGGGCCCGGCCTGGAGGTAGAGCCGCAACCGGCCGCCCGGCAGCGGATAGAGCAGCCGCAGCCCCCGGTCGGTGACATACGCGGAGAAGTCGTCGGCCCGCGCGGCCGCCTCGGGGTCGCCGATGTCGAAGGAGACCAGCCGGTGCGGATAGTCGGCCCGCTTGGCCTCGATGCCCGCCCAGGACCGCAGCCGTGAGGAGATGCCGTCGGCGGCGACCACGAGCGGCGCCCGCTGCTCGTAGACCCGGCCGCCCTCGGCCAGCCGCAGTCCGGTGATCCGGCCGGAGTCGTCGCGCAGTGGCGCCTCCGCGCGGACGCCACGGCGCAGTTGGACACCCGGCCCGAGGCTCTCGGTCAGGGCGGCGAGGATGGTGGTGTGGTCATGGGCCAGCAACCACTGGTCGGAGGCGGGCAGTTGGCCGTAGTCGAGGGACATCAGCGCGGTGCCTCGCGGATCACGGACGACCAGCCGTCCGAGCCGGACCGCACCCTGCGCGTCGAGCCGCTTCTCCACGCCCCATGAGCGCAGGAGGCGCAGCGCACCCGGCTGGAGCACCTCTCCCTTGGCTATCGGACGGACCTTCGGCTGCTTGTCGACCACCAGGACGTCCAGCCCGAGGCCGCCGAGCGCGCGGGCCGCGGCGAGACCGCCGACGCCCGCCCCGCACACGAGCACATCGGGGCTCATCCTCGGCCTCCTTCTCCGGTTCCGGCTGCGCGAACGGCCTCCGCGGAGCGGTAGTGGGCGAGGGCCCGCAGCGCCAGGCCCGCCGCGATGCCGTCGTCGGCGTAGCGGGCACAGCCGCGGACGTACTCGTTGACCGGGCCCGGGGTCCAGCCGCCGTCCGCCCGCTGGGCGTCGACGAGCCATCGGGCCGCCGCCGCGGGGGCCGGGTCGGCGGGGCTCAGCCCGGAGGCGAGCAGCCCGCGCAGCGCCCAGGCGGTCTCCTCGACGGTGCCCGGCCGGGTGCCCTCACCCGTGCTCCACGAGCCGTCGGGGTGCCGGGTGCGCAGCAGCCAGTCCCTGGCCCGGGCCGCCGCGCGGTGGTGTTCCCCGGTGCGGCCCGCCCGGCTGAGCGCCTCCAGCGCCGCGGCGGTGCCGGGGGTGCCGCCGCGGTACCACATGGCCTCGAACGATCCGTCGGGGCGCTGCCGGCCGAGCAGCCAGCGCACCGCCTTGGCCACGCGCGGGTCGTCGGCCCCGGCCCCGGAGTCGAGCAGGGCACCCACGACCTTGGCGGTCATCTGGGGGCAGGGCCCGAAGCCGCCGGGCTTGCTGTTCCGTACGGCCAGGCTCCAGGACCCGGCCGCGTCCTGGGTGGCGGTCAGCCACGCCAGCCCGGCGCGGACATGGCGGTCGTCCGCGCCGCCGGGCAGCTTCAGCAGGATGGCGCTGGACTCGGCCGTCTCCAGGGCCATCGGCCAGCTGCGGGGGCTGGAGAACCCCCAGTAGCCGGCCGGGCAGCCGAGGGCGTCGAACGGCTCGGGCTGCTGGTGGCGGTGGAGCATCTCGCGGGTGCCGATGAGCTGCGGGTCCTCGGCGTGACCGGCCTCGATCAGCGCGGCGGTGGCGAAGTTCGTCCAGGTCACATCGAGCGGCATCAGATCCCAGGAGCCGTCGGGGTTCGCCGCCGAGCGGAGCCAGCGGGCGGCCGCGCGGACCAGGTCGGGCGCCCGGCCGGAGCGGGCGAGGCCCAGGCAGATGAGTCCGGTGAGCCAGGGGTCGGTGCTGAACCCGCCGGTGGCGCCCTCGCGTTCGTACGCGTCCTGGATGATCGCCAGAGCCCTCGGCCGGGCCAGCCGGTCCAGCGCGCGACCGGCCGGGCCGCGGTGGCGGTGTGCGGACTGGGCGAGCGCCTGGCTCGCGTAGATGGGCAGCCGCAGGCTCAGCAGGCGGCGGCTGAGGCCGGGGAAGAACAGCAACTCCAGGGGGAGCCGTCGCTGGGCGCCCTCGTGGGGCAGTCCGGCGAAGGTGTGGAACTGGCGGATGAGGGCGGTCATCGCGGGTTCCGGGACGGCCCCGGAGCCGCCGAGCTCGTCGAACCGGGCCCGTGCGGCGTGTACGGCCGACGCCGCACGGCGGGGGGCGAGCAGATGGAGTGCCGCGGCGGCGAGCGCGGTGGTGAGGGGCTCGGTGGGTACCCCGCGCATGGCCCAGCCGCCGTCGTCCCGCTGGGTCTCGCACAGCCAGGTGACACCGCGCTCGATGGTCTCGCCCGAGCCCTCCGGATCGGCGAAGTGCAGTGCGGTGAGGGCTCCGGCCGTGTTCAGCGGGGAGGCGTGGTGCGCGCCGAAGACGAAGGCGCCGTCGTCGCGCCGGTGGGCGAGGAGCGCCTCGGTACCGGCGGTGACGGCCGTGCCGACGCTCTCGGTCAAGGCGGAAGCGGGCATGGGAGCGGACCCTTCTGCTGGTGGCGCGCGGTGTTTCAGGGGCGTGGATCGGGGAGGGTGGGCCCGCCGTCGGCCAGGGGGGCGGGAAATTCATGCCGGGACCGCATCCGGCTCTGGGTGATGACGCTGACCGTGAGGAGCGGCGTCAGCAGCGCCAGGGCGGGTGCCGCGCCGGCGCCCGCGGCCACCACGGCCGCGGCCAGCACCAGGCGTTCGGCGACGAGGACGGCGTGGGCGCGCAGCGCCAGCGTGGGGGCGAGGTGACCCGGTGACCGCAGCAGCAGCCCGAAGGCGCCCGCGCCACACAGCGCCGCTGCCGACAGCAGCACGAGATAGCCGGCCGTGTCCTTGGGCACCAGCCCGGTGGCGGCGCAGGCCACCGCCACGGCGGCCAGATACAGCGCGGCCGCGGTGTGGGTGGCGCGCCGGACGCCCTGGCGCACCGGCACGGTGGCATAGCCGCCCTCGCGGTCGCCATCGACGTCGCGGAGGGTGCCGACGAGGTTGGACGCGGTGTCATGGGCCAGGAAGACCAGGGCGAACGGCAGCGCGCGCCACGGTGGCCACGGCTGGACGGCCATCGCGCCGAAGAGCACGGTGAGCGCGGTCAGCACGCCCCGTATGAGGTTCCCCGACAGGCCACGCCCCTTGAGCACCCGGCTGTAGGCCACGATGCCCGCCATCGCGGCGGCGGCCACGGCCACGGCGCGCCAGTTGGCCCACAGGGCCAGCGCGGCCACGGCTAAGGCGCAGCCGATGCCCGTGGCCACGGCGGCTCGTGGGCTCAACCTGCCGGAGGGTATGGGGCGTTGGGGTTTGCTGAGCGCGTCGAGGTCACGGTCGTAGTAGTCGCCCAGATAGTGGCCGGCGAGCCAGCCGAGGGTCGGCGCGGCCCAGGCCACCAGCAACTGCCCCGTGGTGGGGTGTGATCCGGCGAGCGTGGCTCCGGCGAGGCCGACCAGCCCCGGATACCACAGGGTGTACGGGCGCCAGGTCTGCAGATGGGCCAGGAGTGCCGTGCGCGGGGCCGCCACGGCGTCACCGGTCCCGGCTGACCGACAGATCGGCCACCGCCGCGAGCACGGCGGTGGCCCGGGAGCGGGGCAGCTCCGCCAGACAGGAAGTGGCCCGGTCCGCCTGGGCGGTGGCCTGGTCCCGTGCGGCGTCGAGCGCGCCGGTCGTCTCCAGCAGTTCGTGCACGGTCCGCAGCGCGTCGGCGGCGGGCAGGGCGCCGCCGAGCGCCGCCTCCAGCCGGGCGCGGCCCCGGGCGCCGGCCATGGCGTAGCAGAGCAGGACGGGGAAGGTGGGCCGGGCGGCCGCGATGTCGCTGAGGGCGGACTTGCCGGTGGTGCGGGGGTCGCTGGTGTACGGCAGCAGGTCGTCGTACATCTGGAAGGCCAGCCCCAGATGTTCGGCGTACGCGGTGAGCGCGCGCTGCTGGGCGGGGGTTCCGCCACCCAGGATCGCCCCGCCCCGGCAGGCGGCCCTGAACAGTGCCCCGGTCTTCAGGGAGCTCATGGTGAGATACCGGTCGAGTCCGCAGCCGAGGTCGCCGCGGAGTTCGCCCTCCATCGCCTGGCCTCGGCACAGGTCGACGCCCGCCCGGGCGAAGACCCGCACGGCGCCGAGAACCCGGCCCGGCGGCAGTCCGCCGGCCTCTTCGGCGCCGTCGGTGAGCACGCCGAACATGCCCAGCATCAGGGCGTCCCCGGTGACGATGGCGTCAGCGGTGCCGTAGCGCGCCACGACGGACGGACGGCCGCGCCGCATCGCGTCGCCGTCGATGACATCGTCGTGGACGAGGGATCCCACATGGAGGTACTCCACGCTCAGCGCGGCCGGGACGACGGCGGGTCCGCCGCCGCCCACCGCCTCGGCCGACTCCATGAGCAGCAGCGGGCGCAGCAGCTTCCCGGCCGGGAGCAGGGCGTACCGGGAGATCCGGTGGAGGCGTTCGGCCTCCGGCGGCCAGCGCCGGTCGAGCTCGCGCAGCAGGAGCTCCATGGTCGGCGCGGCCTCCGCCAACGGGTCGGCCACATCGGTGACCGCGACGTCGGGCGGGGTCATACGGCCGCCTCCCGGTACTTCCCGGCGAGCTCCGCGAACGCCTGGTTGGCGGCGGGCTCGGCGACGGTCACCCGTACCCCTTCGCCCGGTTTGCCGCAGACCACCACGCCGTGGTCCGCGCAGAACTGGGTGAAGCGCTCCACCCCGGAGGTCATGGGCAGCCACAGGAAGTTGCCCTGGCTCGCGGGCGCCTCCCAGCCCTGGTCGAGCAGGGTCCGGTGGAGCCGGTCGCGCTCCTCGGCGGTCTCGGCGCACTGCCGCAGCACCTGCTCCTGGGCGCCGAGCGCGGCGATGGCGGCCTCCTGCGCCACGGCGCTCACCCGATAGAAGGGCAGCACCGAGCGGAGCGGGGCGAGCACGGGCTCATGCGCCACGAGATAGCCGACCCGCAGGCTGAGCAGCCCGTACGACTTGGAGAACGTCCGCACCACACAGACCCGTTCATCGGCGCGGTGCAGGGCGATGCCGTCGGCGACGGCGCCGGGGTCGGCGAAGTCCCGGTAGGCCTCGTCGATGACGACGGTGACCTGCGCGGGGAGCCGGTCGAGGAAGCGAAGGATCCGCTCCTGGTCCAGCGCGGTGCCGGTGGGGTTGTTGGGGGTGCACAGCAGGACCATGCGGGTGCGGTCGGTGACGGCGTCGGCCATCGCCTTCAGATCGTGGTCGTATCCGGTGAGCGGCACCCGGACGGTGGTGGATCCGGCGTTGGCCGCCATCATGGGGTACGCCTCCCACGAGGGCCAGGCGTGCACCGTGTGCGTATCCGGTCCGGTGAGGGTGGAGAACAACTGCTGGAGCAGCGCGCCGGAACCCGGTCCGGCCAGCACCTGTTCCGGGCGCACTCCCAGATGTGCGGCGAGAGCCTGACAGAGCCCGGCGCCGAGGGCATCCAGGGTACGGTGGGCGGTCCGCGCGGTGCGCAGGACGGCGTCCACCACTTCGGGGAGCGGGGGGTGAACGGTTTCGTTGAGCGACATCTGGTGGAAGGGATTGTTCTCCGCGACCACCGGAGTCATGCGATTCCAGCCATCATGCATCGGGCACCATCCATCCATTCCAGCGGGGGATTCGGGCGGAGGGAGGAAAGTCACCGCGCCCGGGTCCCCTTGCCGGTCCGGCCGGATCGATGGGGAGGAAACCGTCGTGGGCGGGCTGTGACCGTACGGGCAGCCAGTGCGGGTGGGGCTATGTCCGATCGGTCAGTTCAATGAGCGGGTGCGGGCGAAATCCGTCACCATGATTTTGACGGTCTCTCGATCACGCGTCCAATTAGAGTCTTACGGGAATTGATAAACGATTTTTATCGTCCTGTAGTGATCGATCTTCGCCAGCTCACCGTACTCGCAGAGGTCTGTCGCGCCGGCTCGTACAGCGCCGCGGCGGACCGCCTCGGTTACACCCAACCTGCCATCAGCTATCACATGCGCGCGCTGGAACGTGCCGTGGGAGTGCCGCTCACGGTCAAGGCGGGACGGGGGGTACGGCTCACGCCCGCGGGCCACAGACTCGCCGAGCGCGCCCAGGACGTGCTGGCCGGGCTGCGGGATGTGGAGAACGAGTTCGAGGCGCTCGCCGCGCGCACCCGTGGCCGGGTGCGGATGTCCTCGGTGCAGAGCGTCTGTGTCGCCGTGCTGCCCGCGGCGCTGGCCAGACTGGGCGCCTCACGTATCGAGGTGGAGGTGGAGCTGGGCCAGACCGACTCCCATGACGCGCACCGGCTGCTGGACTCGGGCGAGACCGATCTGGCGATCGTCGCCGACGATGAGACGGGAGACGCCTCCGGGACCGCGAACACCCTGCTGCGCCGGGTCCCGCTGCTGGTCGACCGCCGCCATGTGCTGCTGCCGCGGGGCCATGAGCTCGCGGGGCGGCGCAGCGTCCGCCTCGCCGATCTGTCGCGGGAGCGGTGGATCCTGGAGCGGGACCGCGAGCGGCTGCTGCGGCGGTGCGCGGAGGCGGGGTTCGAGCCCCGGGTGGTGACCACGACCGATGACCAGGCGACGACCCTCGGCCTGGTGGGCGACGGGGTGGGCATCGCCCTGATGGACGGCCTCGGTCTGCTCCCCCGGCCGGATCCGCGGGTCGAGCCGCGCCCGCTGGACGACTGGCCGAGGCGCCATGTCTGCGCGCTGCTGCGGCCGGAGGCGGCGCGGGTGCCGGCGGTGGCCGCCCTGTTGGAGGCGCTGCGGGCGGTGGCCGTCGAGCAGTCGGGGGAGGTCGCCGAAGCGGCGACGGCCTGACGCCGGAGCTATCCCGGAGCCGGCCCATCCGTGCGCCCGAGCTGGCCCATCCGCACGCCGGAGCCATCTCATCCGCACGCCGGAGCTGGCCCACCCGTGCCCCGGAGCTACCTCATCCGCACGCCGGAGCAGCTACCTCATCCGGCGCCGGCCAGGCTCAGGGCCCGGGCGCCGGGGGCGCAGCTCTCGCGGAGGGCGGCCAGTTCGGCGGGCGGCAGGGCCGCGGCGGCCGTGCCCCGGCGGTCGCCGTCGAGCAGGGCGCTTCCGGCCGCCAGCCACTCCGGAAGGGGTTCCACGCCGAGGTGGTGGGCCAGCCGGGTGAGCTCGCGCTCGGGCGCGTCGAGCAGGCTCTCGTACGACAGGGACATCCGGATCGCGGCGGGGAGCCGGGACAGATGCGCCAGCCCCTCCACGATCGTGTGCGACCACAATCGGCCGAACTCGGCGACGGGTACGGACCGTTCGTACAGCGGACGCAGATCGGCGTCGTCGTCGCTGAGCAGCGCCTCCAGACCGGCCGGAAGGCTCTCGGTGGTCTCGGCGCGCTCCGCCATCAGCTGGATCAGCCGGAATCCGGGGTGGCGGCTCATGGAGAGCGCGCAGTCGGCGCCGTCCCGGTACAGGTGGACGAACCGGGCCTCGGGAAAGACCTCCCGCAGCCGGGGCACCGACCGCAGCGAGTAGCCGGAGCGCTCCACCACGGCCCGCCCGCCGAACCGCGCCCCCAGCAGGCCGAACAGCGCCCGGTAGTGATCGGCCACCGGCGCGGCGGGCCGCCGGCACAGCTCCGGCTCCAGCGCGTCGAACAGCGCGTCGGGGTCGTCGGTGAGATGAGGCAGCGTCATCATGCACAGGGCCGGAATGCCACCACCCGCCACCGAGAACCGCCCTTGACATGCGGATACCGGTACTCCGGCAACGGGATGCCATCGCGGATGACGCGATTGGCGAACGACCGCGGAGTGGCGAGAATCCGCCAGAACTCCGCCCCGGTCAGCGGCGCCTCGACAAGCGCGTCCGGCTCCAGTGCGGCGATCAGCTCGCTCACGCTGAGCAGATCCGGGTGCAGCCGCAGAACACGCGACAGAGCGGTCGAACCGCAGCGTCCGGTCCCCACGACGAAGGTCAGCGGCCGTAACGTCACCCCAGGTGCCCCTTCCGTCTCGACGGCTACCGCCGTTGTCTACCCATCGCCGCCACCACGCATCCCCGGCCACTTCCGTCACGGATGGGGTCCGCCGCCACGGATGGGATCCGCCCGCGCTCTTGAGGTCGGCTCTGCGTGACCGTACGTTCCACCGGACGGCCACCACAGGACACACCCCCCACACCGCGGGGTCCGACACTGGGTCCGTCACCGCACCTTCAAGACCTTGGAGGAGCCATGCCCGCACCTGTGTTCAGCCGCCGTCACGGTATGCGCGTCGCGGTCGCGGCGGCCGCCGCGCTTCCGCTCGCCTCCCAGCCGCAGTACGTGGCCACGGCGGTCGCCGCCGCCCCGGTCGCCCCCGCCGACGGTCCGCGGCTGGCCGCCATGACCTTCAATCTGCGCTACGCCGCCGACAGCGAGCCCAACTCCTGGGGCCGGCGCCGCCCCGTCATGCGGGAGCTGCTGCGCCGGGCCCGGCCCCATCTGCTGGGCACTCAGGAGGGGCTGTACGGCCAGCTCCGCGATATCGCCCACGACCTCGGACAGCGCTACGCGTGGATCGGCACCGGGCGGATGGGGGGCAGCCGCGACGAGTTCATGGCCGTCTTCTACGACACCGGACGGCTCGAGCCCGTGGAGTACGACCACTTCTGGCTCTCCGACACCCCGAATGTGATCGGCTCCAACACCTGGGGCGGGGCCGTGGTCCGGATGGTCACCTGGGTGCGCTTCCACGACCGGCGGACCGGCAGGGAGTTCTACGCCCTCAACACCCATCTGGACCACCGCAGCCAGAACGCCCGTGAGCGCGCCGCCGCTCTGATCACCGAGCGGCTCGGCGGGCTGGACTCCGCGCTCCCCCGCATCGTCACCGGCGACTTCAATGTGGCGGCCCATGGCAACCCGGTCTACGACGCCATGCTGAACGGCGGCACGCTGGTGGACTCGTGGGACACCGCCGAGCGGCGCGGCCCGCTGTACGGGACGTTCCACGGCTTTGGCCCGCTGGTCCCGGACGGCGACCGGATCGACTGGATCCTGACCTCACCCGGTGTGCGCACCCACCAGGCCGTCATCGACACCTACTCCGGGGACGGCCAGTACCCCAGCGACCATCTGCCGGTGCGGACCGTCCTGGAGCTGTGACGCGGGGCGGCCGCGCCGGTGCCGTGATGCCGTCGATCCGCTCCCGCCGGGGGCGGATCGAGCGGTTCGCGCCACGCTGTGCGGCGTCCCGCCACGTTCGCAGAGCCTGCTCAGCGGCTGGATGCCGCGGCGGAGATCCCCCGCAGCCGCAGCAGGGCCGCCGCGGCCAGCAGGGCCACACAGCCCGTGAAGATGAGCCCGGCGGAGCGCAGCCCGACCGCGAGCGACAGCGCCCCCACGCCGATCACCGGAATCGAGATCGCCAGATACATCAGCACGAACAGGGCGGAGGTGACCTCGGCGCGCCGGTCGGCCGGGCTGCGCTCCGTCACCACCCGTACGGCGGCCAGGAACGACAGCCCCTGACCCGTCCCCGCGATCACGGCGCCCAGTACCAGCAGCGCCAGCGACGCGATCGCCAGCGAGACCGCGATGGCCGCCATACCGGCCACCAGTACCGCGCACCCTCCGGGCAGCGACCGCCCCGGGCCCAGCCGGCGACCCAGCGCCTGCCCGGCGACCGAGGCGGCGAACACGGAGAACACCACGGCACCGGCCACCGCGAGATTGCTCTCCCCCTCCACCTCGCTCAGGAACGTGGGCGACACGGAGGTGAACAGGCCCAGCGTGGCGAAGCCCGCGAATCCCGCCATGGCCGCGGCCGCGAACGTCGCGCGCATCTCCTTGGGCACCCGCAGCCGCTGCGGCCTCAGCGGCGGGCGACCCCGGGTCCGTACGGTCTCCGGGAGAGCGAGCACCACGGCGGCGGCCACCGCCACCAGCACCAGGTCCACCACGAACACCACCTTCAGCGGCGCCGGGGCGTACTGCGCCAGCACACCCGCCAGCAACGGGCCGACACCGAGACCGCCCAGGTTGGCCCCGGTCGCGAGGAGGGTGGCGGCGCGGCGCCGGCGCTCGGGGGCCAGCTCGATCACCATCACGGTGGCGGTGCCGGTGGCCAGACCGGCGGACAGCCCCGACAGGGTGCGGCCCGTGAACAGCTCCGGCAGTCCGCCGGCGAGGAGGAAGCACACCGCGCTCAGGCCCGACAGCGCCAGCGCGGCCAGCAGGACGGGCCGTCGCCCGATGAAGTCGGACATGCGTCCGAGCAGCAGCAGCGCGACGATGACCCCCGCCGCGTACACCGCGAAGATCACCGTGACCATGAACGAGGAGAAGCCGAACTCCCGCTGATAGAGCGAGTAGAGCGGGGTGGGCAGCGTCGTACCGCACATCGTGACCACGAAGGCGTAGGCGGCCGCGAGGAACGGCCATCCCCTGTCCACGTCCTTGCGGCTGTCCATACGACCCGATTCCACCACACATCACCTGTCCGTCAAACGCGGTGGCGCGCCGCCGCCTTCCTGGCGGGTTACGTGCGGTAGCGGGGCATCCCGTCATTCGGCCCTGATCGCATGCGGCAGGATGGCACCTCATGCCGGAGCCGTACACCTGTACGCCCGGCGCAGCCCGTACAACCCAGGCACGAGCAGGTGACAACGTGATCCCACAGAACTCCAGACCGGGGGCCGCACCGACGACCGCGGGCCGCACGGCCGGTTCTGACGCGCTTTCCGGCATAGCGGACGGTGGCCGATGAACCGGGCCCTGACGTTGCACGATGTCATCATCGTCGGGGCTGCGCTGGTCTGCGGCGCGGCCGGTGGTGTGCTGTTGCGTGTGGCGCTGCGCTGGCTGGGTGAGCGGGCCCGCTCCACCCGGTGGAGCGGCGACGACATCATCGTCGACACCCTGCGCACACTGGCGCCGTGGGCGTCGATGGCCGCCGGTGTCGCCGCCGCGGCCGCCGCGCTGCCGCTGACCTCCACGGTCGGCCATGACGTCAATCAGACGCTGAAGGCCGTGCTGATCCTGGTCAGCACGGTCACCGCGGCGCGGGTGGTGGCCGGTATGGTGCGCTCGCTCGCGCTGTCCCGCTCCGGGGTGGCGGGAACGGCCACCATCTTCGTCAACATCACGCGGATCGCGGTGCTGGCGATGGGCGTGCTGATCCTGCTGGAGACGCTGGGCGTCTCGATCGCCCCGCTGCTCACCGCCCTGGGCGTGGGCGGTCTGGCGGTCGCCCTGGCCCTCCAGGACACCCTGGCCAATCTCTTCGCGGGGGTGCACATCCTGGCCTCCAAGACGGTGCAGCCCGGCCACTACATCCGGCTCAGCAGCGGGGAGGAGGGCTATGTGGTCGACATCAACTGGCGCAACACGGCGGTGCGGCAACTGTCGGACAACCTCGTCATCATCCCGAACGCCAAGCTGGGCAACACCATCATGACCAACTTTCACCAGCCCGAGCAGCAGATGTCGGTCATGGTCCAGGCGAGGGTCGGCTACGGAAGCGATCTGGACCATGTCGAGCGGGTGACCATCGAGGTCGCCGGGAAGGTGATGTCCGGCGTCGAGGGCGGGGTCGTCGACCACGAGACGAGCGTGCGCTTCCACACCTTCGGAGAGTCCGGCATCGACTTCTCGGTGTTTCTGCGGGCCCTGGAGTTCAGCGACCAGTACCTCATCAAGCATGAGTTCATGAAGGAGCTGCACCGCCGGTTCCGCGCCGAGGGCATCGAGATCCCGCTGCCCACGCGTACGCTCGTCCTGCCCGACCAGGACCGGCTGACGCTGCCGGACCGTTCGGCGATCTGACGCCGTCAGGGCAGCAGCCGCCGCTCGGTGGCCACCGCCACCGCCCCGGCCCGGGTCTCGACCCCCAATTTCCCGTAGATCCGTCCCAGATGGGTCTTGACCGTGGCCTCGCTGATGAACAGGGTCCGGGCGATCTCCCGGTTGCCCACGCCGCGGGCCAGGTGCCGGAGGATGTCACGCTCCCGCTCGGACAGCGCGGGGCGCGGGCTGCGCATCCGGGCCAGCACCCGGTCGGCGACCGGGGCGGAGAGCGCGGTACGGCCGGAGGCGGCGTTCCGGATCGCCGCGAACAGCTCCTCCGGCCGCTCGGCCTTGAGCAGATAGCCGGTGGCCCCGGCCTCGATGGCACGGGTGATGTCGGCGTCGGTGTCGAACATGGTGAGCACCAGGACACGGGGCGCGGGCGGGTCGCCGGAGACCAGCCGCCGGGTGGCGGTCACCCCGTCCATGCCCTCCCCGAGCTGCAGATCCATCAGCACCACATCGGGTCGGAGCCGGTCGGCCATGGCGAGGGCCTCCTCGCCGCTGCCCGCCTCGCCGACCACCTCGATGCCGTCGGTGCTGGCCAGCAGCGCCCGCAGCCCGGCCCGCACCACGGCATGGTCGTCGCAGAGCAGCAGCCTGATGGCGGAGACGGGCGGGAGCGGGCTCGCGGCCGCATCCGCGCTCGGGGCAGGGCCTGACGACGGGGACGGGATGGCACTCATGCCGTGGCCTCCACGGGACGGTCGGGGACGAGGGCGGGAAGGGGCTCGACGGGGATCGCGGCCGAGACGACCGTCCCCTCGCCCGGTGCGGATTCGACGGTGAGCGTGCCGCCCAGCTGCCGTACCCGGACCCGCATGGCCGGCAGCCCGTGCCCGCGCGACCGGTCCGCTTCGGAAGTGGGGACGGCGTCGGTGTCGAAGCCTCGGCCGTCATCGGCGATGTCCAGACAGATCTGGTCGCCCATGCAGGTCAGGGTGAGCGCGGCCCGGTTCGCCCCGGCGTGCTCCCGCACATTGGCCAGCGCGCCCTGGGCGATGCGCAGCAGCGCCGCCTCCACTCGCTCGGGCAACGGTCCGAGGGGTCCGTCGAGGTGGAAGTCCACCGTCTGCCCCGCGCCGCTCTCCCGTGCGGCGAGCGCGCCGAGCGCCTGGGCCAGGGAGCGCTCGGCGAGGTCGGCCGGGGCCAGGTCCTGGACGAACCGGCGGGCCTCGGCGAGGCTGCGGGAGGCGATCTCCGCCGCCTCGCGCATATGGCCTCTGGCCGCCTCCGGGTCCGTCTCCCAGGTGCGGTCGGCGGCCTGCAGCAGCATCCGCTGGCTGGACAGGCCCTGGGCGAGGGTGTCATGGATCTCCGAGGACAGCCGCTGGCGCTCGGCCAGGATTCCCGCCCGCCGCTCGGTCGCGGCCAGATCGCGGCGGGTGCGGACCAGATCGTCGATCAGCACCCGCTGCCGCGCCGACTGGCGTCGCAGATGGATGAGGACGGCGGCGGCCACGGCGGCGATGGCGGGCGGCGCGATCAGCGCGTTGGGGTCGAAGCCGTCGTGCATGAACCGCAGTTTCGAGGCGACGACGAGCGCGGTGAGCACGGCGGCCAAGGGCACCGCGAACCGGGTGGGCAGCGTGTGCAGACCGGTGAAGAACAGCGGCATGGCGCACCATGCGGCGCTCGGCGCGAGGACCAGCAGCGCGACCCAGGCGGCCAGTACCGCTGTCAGCCAGACCAGATAGCGGCCGGAGGGCCGGCCGCCGGGGCTCGGCGCGGGCGCCGGCCACCGGCCGGGCAGATAGAGCGCGCCGAAGGCCACGAAGAGGGCGACGACCCAGCCGTTCGGCGAGGTGCCGGTGTCCCGGATCAGATAGCGGACCAGCGAGGCGCCCAGCAGCAGGAAGAACGCGATGTGCAGGACCGCCGTCAGCCACCGCTCATCCGGATCGTCCACCCCGTCGGTCCCGGACCGCCCGGACCATGCCGACCACATGCCCGACCACCGCGCCCGCCCTGACCGCCCGACCGCTCCGACCGCCGACCACACCCCGGCCCCTCCCTGCTCTCCCGGTTTCACTCCGGACCTCTCCGGCTCTTCTGGGTTCACTCCCTCAGCCAGTCCTAACCCGCCGCACCGGACGCCGCATCATCCGATCGGTTGACATGGCGATCACCCGGACCGCCTCCGGACCAGGACCGCTCCGCTGATCCGCGCCGGCGCCACGGCGCCGAGGCTGGTACCGACAACAGCGACGCGGGAACGCATGGTGCGCCGCGTCCGTACGACGATCACGAGAGAGCCCACATGCCCGCCAAGAAACTCAGCGTCAACCGCTCCGCCCTCGGCCACCGGGTCTCCTACGCGCTGCGCCACCCGCAGCGGGTACCGCGCCATCTGGTCCGCGCCACCCGGGACGCCTGGCTGCGCTACCGCTACCCGGACCACGTCGCGTACTACCGCGCGGTGATGCGGTCCGACACCCGCACCAGCCCGGAAGCGGCGGTCGGCAGCCGCAGCCATGAGCGGTGGCTGGCGCTGGGCGCGATGCAGTTCGACTATCTGCTCGACCACGGTCTGCGGCCGGAACACCGGATGCTGGAGATCGGCTGCGGCAATCTGCGGGCAGGCTGGCGGTTCATCAGCCATCTGGAGCCGGGCCACTACTACGGCGTCGACATCTCGCCCGAGATCCTCGCCGCCGCGCAGGACACGCTGGTGCGCGAGGGGCTGCAGGACCGCCGTCCCACCCTCACCCCGGTGCGCGATCTGACGCTGCGTTTTCTGCCCGACGCCCACTTCGACGTGGTGCACGCGCACAGTGTCTTCTCGCACTCGCCACTGCCCGTCATCGAGGAGTGCCTGGCCCATGTCGGCCGCGTCCTGGCACCCGGCGGCTGGTTCGACTTCACCTTCGACCGCACCGAGGGCGTCGAACACCAGGTGCTGCGGGAGGACTTCTACTACCGCACCGAGACGCTCATCGCGCTGGCGGAGAAACACGGTCTGGCGGCCCGGTTCATGGCGGACTGGGAGGAGCTGCCGCACGGCCAGTCGAAGATCCGCGTCACCCACCGCGAGGGCGCGCGGACGTCCTGACCCGCCGTTCCTCAGCCGGTGCTCCCGCCGCGGAGGCCGACTATTCGGTGACGCAATACCTCAGGCATATGTTGACGTTCAATCGGGCCTTGAGGTTCCACTGGGATCCTGTGACACACTTCATATCGCAGCACAGAGGACAAAATCGTTGCTTGGGAGTGCCGTAGACTTTTAGTACGTACTGTTGCGTGGTGGATAGACGAATACATGGAGCACCAAGAGGTCACTCATGCAGCCCTTCGTACTGAAGCACGCAATCCCTGCCGAGCGGTCGTCGGGCAGTGTTCCCTACGCCTATAACGCCGCCCTGCAGTTGAATGTCCTCTCCGACGGCCGCCCGGCCATCGCCGACCGGGCGGTGCTGTTGGCCACCGGCACGACCACGTCCACAGCTGGTTCGAAGACGCACTTCGACGACTGACCTGCGCATACGTCGATGACGGTACTCATCCTGACCTGTCGCCAGGATGTCACGGCCGACTTGGTGGTGGCAGAGCTGCGCGAACAAGGCGTCCCTCTGGTGCGTTTCGATCCGGCCGACCTTCCGGATCAGGCCGGGCTGTCGGTCGAATTCGATCGCGGTGACTTCACGGGATATCTGTCGACCGAGGGACGCCTCGTCAGCATCCACGGTGTGCGGTCCATCTGGGTGCGCAGGCCGGGGCGGCCCGCGGCCCACGCGGCGAATCCATCGGAGTGGCTGACGGCCGAGTGCGGACAGGCGCTCTACGGGATGCTCTACGCGACAACGGCCCGCTGGATGAACCATCCGGCGGCCGCCGAACCGGCCCGGCACAAACCGTTCCAGTTGCGGGTCGCCCAGCACAGCGGTTTCGCCGTGCCCTCGACTCTGGTCACCACCTATCCGCGCGCGGCGCGTGATTTCGCCGTCCAGTGCACGGACATCGTGGTGAAATCCGCGTCCGGTCCGCCGACCGTCGATCCGCCGGTCGCACTGCCTACTACCCGTATCGGACCGGACACGGATTTCTCCGATGTCGCGGCCGGGGCGACCCTTCTTCAGCGGTACATTCCCAAAGCGGCCGACATCCGGCTGTTCTGCGTCGGCAGCGAGTTATTCGCCGCACGGAAGACCGCCGCCTCGGGGCAGGTGGACGGGCGCTATGGATGTCATGGACACCACTGGGAAGCCGTGGATGTGCCCGCCAGAATCTTGCGCGCCGTTCATGAGTACATGGCTCTCACCGGTCTCGCCTACGGGGCCTTCGACTTCGCCGAGGACGCCGAAGGTCTTTGGTGGTTCCTGGAGTGCAACCAGGGCGGCCAATTCGGCTTTGTCGAGCTGGAGACCGGTCAGCCCATCGCGGCGGCGGTCGCGTCCTGGCTGGCGGCGCCCGGTGCCACCCATCGGTGACGTCCGGGCCCGGAGCACCGTGCCTCCACAGGCGGGGCGGATGGTCACCGGGCCGGCGTGCGAGGGCGGTCCCGTCCCCGTTCGCGCCGGCCCGGGGCGCCCGCGAGCACCCCTGCGCACAGACCGTGACGGCCGGCTACGCAAAGGGTCGGCGCTGCGCCGGACCGGCCCGTCGGTCGTATGCTGAACCGAGAGTCCGCGTTACCCAGGGTTTCAAGCCCCTCCCTCAGCGCGGGAGGTTCCGATGACCGTCGCCGACAGCATCCGCCGCCCGACGGACGTGTCCCGCTATGTGCCGATCGCCGAACACGGTCTGATCGGCGATCTGCGCACCGCCGCGCTCGTCGATACCAGCGGCACCATCGACTGGTACTGCCCGGTCCGGTTCGACGCGCCCAGTGTGTTCGCGTCGATCCTGGACGCCGACCGCGGTGGTGCGTTCCGGCTCACACCGGAGGTGCCCGCCCGGACGAAGCAGTTCTACTTCCCCGACACCAACATCCTCATCACCCGCTTCTTCGCGGACGACGGGGTCGCCGAGGTCCAGGACTTCATGCCGATCGTGGACGACTCGCGCGAGGCGGACCGGCACCGGCTGATCCGCCGGGTGCTGTGCGTGCGCGGATCGCTGCCCTTCACCGCACGGGTGGCGCCCCGTTTCGACTACGCCCGGCAGTCGCATACGGTGCGCGCCGAGGAGGGGCTCACGATCTTCGAGTCCCCGGAGCTGTCGCTGGCGCTGACGTCCAGCGTCACCGTGGAGACCGACGGGGCCGATGTGGTCTCCACGTTCAAGCTGGTCGAGGGCGAGGCCGCGGTCTTCGCGCTCGACCGGATCGGCGGCACGGTGCAGCCGCGGCACTGCCCGCAGGCGGAGGCGGAGGAACTGTTCGACGCCACCGTGCGCTACTGGCGCCGCTGGCTCTCGCAGTCCCGCTACCGCGGGCGGTGGCGGGAGATGGTGCACCGCTCGGCACTCACCCTCAAGCTGCTCACCTACGCGCCGACCGGCGCCATCGTGGCGGCCCCGACGACCAGCCTGCCCGAGCAGATCGGCGGCGAGCGCAATTGGGACTACCGCTATGTGTGGGTCCGCGATGCCGCGTTCTGCATCTACGCGCTGCTGAGGCTGGGTTTCACTCAGGAGGCCGAGGCGTTCGTGCGGTTCCTGTCCGAGGACATCAGCTTCGATGACGGCCCCGGCGGCCCGATGCAGATCATGTACGGCATTGACGGCCGCAGCGAGATCCCCGAGCAGATGCTCCCCCATCTGGAGGGCCATCAGGGCTCCTCCCCGGTCCGGGTCGGCAACGCGGCGGTCCACCAGCTCCAGCTGGACATCTACGGAGCGCTGGTGGACTCCCTCTATCTCTACGACAAATGGGGGCAGCCGCTGGCCAGCGATCACTGGGACACCGTCAGCGACGCGGTCGGCTGGGTCTGCGACAACTGGGACCGGCCCGATATGAGCGTCTGGGAGACCCGCTCCGGCCCGCAGCATTTCCTGTACTCGCAGCTGATGTGCTGGGTCGCGATCGAGCGGGGGATGCGCATCGCCCGCCACCGCGGCCTGCCCGCGGACATGGCCCGCTGGTCGAAGGCGCGCGATGACATCTACCGCCGGATCATGCGCTGCGGCTGGTCGCCGCGGCGGCGCGCCTTCGTGCAGCGCGAGGGCGAGGAGGTGCTCGACGCCTCGGTGCTGATGATGCCGCTGTCCAAGTTCATCTCCCCCACCGACCCCAAGTGGCTGTCCACGCTGGACGCGCTGGGCGAGGAGCTGGTGTCCGATTCGCTGGTCTACCGCTACGACCCCACGGCCAGCCCGGACGGGCTGCGCGGTGAGGAGGGCACCTTCTCGATCTGCTCGTTCTGGTACGTCGAGGCGCTGTCCCGGGCCGGACGGGTGGACGATGCGCGGCTGGCCTTCGAGAAGATGCTCACCTACGCCAACCATGTCGGGCTGTACGCGGAGGAGATCGGCCGCACCGGTGAGCAGATCGGCAACTTCCCGCAGGCGTTCACCCATCTCGCGCTCATCAGCGCCGCGTTCAACCTGGACCGGGCCCTGGGCTGACCCCTCGGCCACGGCGGACCGCTGGATAGAGTGGTCGGCCATGGGAAACGGGGAGGCCGCCGTGCCGGAGCACGGCGGCCAGGGCAGCACACAGACCGCGTGGCAGGCGCCCAGCGCGATCGAGCGGGAGCTGTACGAGGCGAAGGCCCGCGGCGACTGGTCGGCGTACTTCGATGTGCTGGCGCGTACCGAACTCTTCGTCGCCGATGCGTACTCCCGTCTCCGGGCGCGCCCCGGGACGGTGCTGTTCACCCCGTACTGGTATCCCCAGGTGCAGGCCAACTGCCTGCCCCTCTTCACCGAGGGCATGCTCCCCGCGCCCCATCCGGAGACCGTCTATCTCTCCTACTCCTTGGGGTGGTTCGCCACGGAGTGGGAGCCCGGCGACCCGCCGTGGATCGTGGTCAACCCCGGCAGTCCGTGTGAGACGTTCTTCCCGACCTCCCCGGCGCACCGCGCGCTGTGGAGCGGCCACGCCGAGCACGCCGCCGACGGTGAGGGCCGCGCACACGCGCCCATGGAGCTGCGCGGGCTGTGGGTGGGCGGGCCGACACAGGGCCCGGTGGCCCATGGACTGGCCTGCGGGGCGTTGCTGTTCGTCAAGAACGGCGAGCTGTGGAACGCCATGGCCTACCACGGCGGCGGATACACCCGTGAGCGGACCCGGCTCAAGGAGTGGTGGGGCATCACCGGCCGGGAGGAGTGGCAGCGCATCCAGGAGCTGCTGCTGGGCGCCGAACTGATCAGCGGTGTCTGGGAGTTCGCGCTCGGGGTGCGCCGCACCCTGGCCCTGGACTTCGCCGGCCCGGTCGGGGTGGACCACTGGCGGACGGTGGCCGAGCGGGTACTGCGGCGCACCGCCGCCGAGCCCGGCGAGGTCCGGATCACCCCCGACGGGGTCACCAAGGCGGAGCCCCGGGACAGCGCGGAGGTGGAGGCGCAGGTGGCCGGTGTGCAGCGGCTCATCGGCCGGATCGCCCGCTATGAGGCCCGGTTCCGTGCGGACGGCCTGCTCGCCGAGGGGAAGTTCGTCCGCACGGTGGAGGCGTGGGACTACGGGCGGGCCTCGGGGATGGCCCGCTGGGGGCTCGCCGCACGGTTCTGCTCCCTCGACGAGGCCGAGCGCGCGGTGCTGCGCGCGGGACGGTCGGCGCAGGCCAACTACCGCTCCTGGGAGGAGTTCTCCGCCGCGTACATCCTCGGGCGGTGTCTCCACTTCGACGACGAGGAGTTCGGTGAGTGGTACGAGGACATGCTCACCGCGCATCGCATCCTCACCACCGATCCGGAGAGCCCCTGGCTCACCCTTCCCTGGAAGTGATCCGGGCGGAACCCGGGCGTCGGACCACGTGTCACCGGCCGCCGACGCGGTCCTCGGCCAGCACCCGGGCCATGGTGCGCTCGGCCAGAGCGGTGATGGTGACGAACGGGTTGACGCCGATGGAGCCCGGGATGAGGGATCCGTCGGTCACATAGAGCCCGTCGTAGCCGGTCACCCGGCCGTACGCGTCGGTGGCCCGGCCCAGGACACAGCCGCCCAGCGGGTGGTAGCAGAAGTCGTCGGCGAAGGCCCGGGTGTCGCCGAAGAGGTCATAGCGGTAGATGGTGGCGTTGGCGGAGTTGACGCGGTCGAAGAGGGCCTTGGCCGCGGCGACGGAGGGCGCGCTCTGGGCGCGGGTCCAGTCGAGCACGGTGGTGTCCTTGGCCGCGTCATAGGTGAAGGTGGCGCGCTCGGGGTTCCGGGTGATGGCGAGGTAGAGGCTGACCCAGGTCTCGAGGCCGGCGGGCAGCGGGGCGATCTCGGCGAAGACCGGGTTGGCGGTGTCGGACCAGTCGTCGATCGCCAGCACCGGGATGGTGGACTGCTGGGCGCCGGTCGGGTGCCACACATGGTTGGCGCGGCCGAGCATGACATTGCCGTTGCCGCCCCAGCCCCGGCCGACCTCCTCGCTCAGCTCGGGCAGGGCGCCGGTCTCGCGGGCGCGCAGCAGGAGTTCGGTGGTGCCGAGGCTGCCCGCACCGAGGAACAGCGAACCGCAGGTGATCTCGTCGGTGGAGACGACGGTGCCGGTGGTGTCGATGCGCTCCACGGTGAGGACATAGCCGCCGTCGGGTGCCCGGCGCAGGGACCTGACGCGGCTGAGGGTGTGCAGGGTGACCTGGCCGGTGCCGAGCGCGGACGCGAGATAGGTCTTGTCGAGGCTGCGCTTGCCGAAGTTGTTGCCGTAGATGACCTCCTGGGCGAGCGCGGACTTGGTCGCCGTTCCGTCGGCCTCGCGCCGCATGTAGCCGAAGTCGTAGACATTGGGCATGAGGACGGTCTTCAGGCCCGCCCTGGCGGCCTGGGCGCGGGCGACGCGGGCGTAGGTGTACCACTCCGTGGCCTCGAACCACGCGGAGGGCACGGTGGTGGCGCCGAGCATGCGGTTGGCCAGCGGGAAGTAGGTGTCGTACATCGGGTCCGCGGCCACCTGCGGCAGCATCTGCTGGAAGTACGCGCGCGACGGGGTGACCGCGATACCGCCGTTGACCAGCGAACCGCCGCCGACCCCGCGCCCCACGTAGACGGACATGCCGGGGAAGCGGACGCGGTCCAGGACGCCGGGGTAGGGGGTGATGTCCTTGTTGATGACGTCCAGCCACAGAAAGGTGGACAGGGGCGCCTCGGTTCTGCTCTTGAACCACATGGAGCGCTGATCGGGGGCGGTCATCGAACAGTGGACCCGGCCGTCGGAACCCGGGGTGTCCCATAACCGCCCCATCTCCACGACGAGGGTTCTGATGCCCGCCTCGCCGAGCCGGAGCGCGGCCACGGCCGCGCCGTAGCCCGAGCCGACGACGACGGCGGGGAAGTGGTCGGCGCGCTCGGCGGCGGCCGCCGGGGCGAGGCCGATGCGGGTGAGTCCGAGGGCCGCCGCGCTCTGCAGGGCGGCCAGACCGAGAATGTGACGACGCGTCAGATTTGCTGTCATGGCGGCATGATGGGTGGAATCGCCGGAGGTCGCCATGGTGTGGCGCAAGGTCCTTTTCGTCAGTCTTTTTCGCCGGTCTTTTCGGCACCGGAGGGCTTGCGCGACTTCTCGTTATTTATCAATTACTGTCGCACCCGAGCTCCTCGATCCCAGCGTCCGGAACGGCGCTCCGGGTCCACGTACGGCGCCACCCAGCGCGGTCGCAGGGCCACTCTCCGTATCCACTGCGACCATGGATGACGCGGACCGGGTGCCATCCCGTACGCCATCCACGAGAACTCGATCACACCCCGGGCGTCCTGCGTGGTACGCGGCAGTAGTGTTCGCCGACAAGCGTGTGTTGTAGGTACCGGGCAGGTAGAAGGGATCGGGCATGTTCCGCAAGGTGCTGGTCGCCAATCGTGGAGAGATCGCCATTCGCGCCTTCCGCGCCGGCTATGAGCTGGGCGCGAGAACCGTAGCCGTGTTCCCGCATGAGGACCGCAACTCGCTGCATCGGCTCAAGGCCGATGAGGCGTATGAGATCGGCGAGCCGGGCCATCCGGTGCGGGCCTATCTCTCCGTCGAGGAGATCGTCCGCGCGGCGCGCAGTGCGGGCGCGGACGCCGTGTATCCCGGATATGGCTTTCTGTCCGAGAACCCCGATCTCGCACGCGCGTGCGAGGAGGCGGGGATCACGTTCGTGGGGCCCAGCGCGCAGATCCTGGAGCTCACCGGGAACAAGGCGCGCGCGGTGGCCGCCGCCCGCGCGGCCGGGGTGCCGGTGCTCGGCTCCTCCGAGCCGTCGACCGATGTGGACGAGCTGGTCCGGGCCGCGGACGAGCTCGGCTTCCCGGTGTTCGTCAAGGCCGTCGCCGGTGGTGGCGGGCGCGGGATGCGCAGGGTCGAGAACCGGGAGACGCTGCGTGAGTCCATCGAGGCGGCGGCGCGGGAGGCCGAGTCCGCCTTCGGCGATGCCACGGTCTTCCTGGAGAAGGCGGTGGTGGAGCCCCGCCATATCGAGGTGCAGATCCTCGCCGACGGGCAGGGCGATGTCATCCATCTGTTCGAGCGCGACTGCTCGGTGCAGCGGCGCCACCAGAAGGTGATCGAACTGGCGCCGGCGCCCAACCTCGATCCCGAGCTGCGGGCGCGGATCTGCCAGGACGCGGTGAAGTTCGCCCGGCAGATCGGCTATCGCAATGCGGGCACGGTGGAGTTCCTGCTCGACCGTGAGGGCCGCCATGTATTCATCGAGATGAATCCGCGGATCCAGGTCGAGCACACGGTGACCGAGGAGATCACCGATGTCGATCTGGTCCAGTCGCAGCTGCGGATCGCCGCCGGCCAGACGCTGGCCGACCTCGGCCTCGCCCAGGACACCGTGTATGTGCGAGGTGCGGCGCTGCAGTGCCGGATCACCACCGAGGACCCGGCCAACGGCTTCCGCCCGGACACCGGGATGATCAGCGCGTATCGCTCACCGGGCGGCTCGGGCATCCGGCTGGACGGTGGCACCACCCACTCCGGTGCGGAGATCAGCGCCCACTTCGACTCGATGCTGGTCAAGCTGACCTGCCGGGGGCGGGACTTCGCGACCGCGGTCGGCCGCGCCCGGCGTGCGGTGGCCGAGTTCCGCATCCGCGGCGTATCCACGAACATCCCCTTCCTCCAGGCGGTGCTGGACGATCCGGACTTCCGGGCCGGGCAGGTCACCACGTCGTTCATCGAGCAGCGGCCGCATCTGCTGACCGCGCGTCACTCCGCCGACCGCGGTACCAAGCTGCTCACCTATCTCGCCGATGTCACGGTGAACAAGCCGCACGGCGAGCGGCCCCATCTGATCAACGCGACCACCAAGCTGCCCCGGTGCCGGACACCGAGCCGCCCGCCGGCTCCAAGCAGCGGCTCACCGAGCTGGGCCCGGAGGGTTTCGCGCGGTGGCTGCGCGAGTCGCCCACGATCGGTGTCACCGACACGACCTTCCGGGACGCGCATCAGTCGCTGCTGGCCACCCGGGTCCGCACCAGGGACCTGCTGGCCGTGGCCCCGGTGGTGGCGCGGAGCGTGCCGCAGCTGCTGTCGCTGGAGTGCTGGGGCGGGGCCACCTACGACGTGGCGCTGCGCTTCCTCGCCGAGGACCCGTGGGAGCGGCTGGCCAAGCTGCGCGAGGCGGTGCCCAACATCTGTCTGCAGATGCTGCTGCGCGGCCGTAACACCGTGGGCTACACGCCGTATTCCACCGAGGTGACCACCGCCTTCGTACAGGAGGCCACGGCCACCGGGATCGACATCTTCCGGATCTTCGACGCGCTGAACGACATCGGGCAGATGCGGCCCGCGATCGACGCGGTACGGGAGACGGGCTCGGCCATCGCCGAGGTGGCGCTCTGCTACACCTCCGATCTGTCCGATCCCTCGGAGCGGCTCTACACCCTCGACTACTATCTGCGGCTCGCCGAGCAGATCGTGGACGCGGGCGCGCATGTGCTGGCCATCAAGGACATGGCGGGGCTGCTGCGCGCCCCGGCCGCGGCCACGCTGGTCTCCGCGCTGCGCAGGGAGTTCGACCTGCCGGTGCACATCCACACCCATGACACCGCCGGCGGTCAGCTCGCCACCTATCTCGCGGCGATCCAGGCCGGCGCGGACGCGGTGGACGGCGCGGTGGCCTCCATGGCGGGCACCACCTCCCAGCCGTCGCTGTCGGCGATCGTGGCCGCCACCGACCACTCCGACCGGCCGACCGGGCTCGACCTCGAGGCGATCGGCGGCCTGGAGCCGTATTGGGAGGCCGTGCGCAAGATCTACGCACCGTTCGAGGCGGGCCTCGCCTCGCCGACCGGGCGGGTGTACCACCATGAGATCCCCGGTGGTCAGCTGTCCAATCTGCGCACCCAGGCCATCGCGCTCGGCCTCGGCGACCGCTTCGAGGACATCGAGGCGATGTACACCGCCGCGGACCGGATGCTGGGCCATCTGGTGAAGGTCACCCCGTCGTCGAAGGTGGTCGGCGATCTCGCGCTGCATCTGGTGGGGGCGGGGGTATCGCCGGAGGACTTCGAAGCGGATCCGGGCCGGTACGACATCCCGGACTCGGTCATCGGGTTCCTCCGCGGCGAGCTGGGCAATCCGCCGGGCGGCTGGCCCGAGCCGTTCCGCAGCAAGGCGCTGGAGGGCCGCGCCGCCGCCAAGCCGACGGCCGCGGAGCTGTCCACGGAGGACCGGGAGCAGCTGGAGAAGGATCCGCGGGCGACGCTGAACCGGCTGCTGTTCCCCGGCCCGACCAAGGAGTTCGAGGCGCATCGACAGGCCCACGGCGACACCAGCGTGCTGGACAGCAAGGACTTCTTCTACGGGCTGCGCCCGCGGCATGAGTACACGGTGGACCTCGAGCCCGGGGTCCGGCTGCTGATCGAGCTGGAGGCCATCGGCGACGCCGACGAGCGCGGTATGCGCACGGTGATGGCCTCGCTGAACGGGCAGTTGCGCCCGGTCCAGGTGCGGGACAACTCGGCGGCCTCCGACGTACCGGCCACCGAGAAGGCCGACCGGAGCAACCCCGGCCATGTGGCGGCGCCCTTCGCGGGTGTGGTGACACTGGCGGTGGCCGAGGGCGATCAGGTGGAGGCCGGTGCCACCGTGGCGACGATCGAGGCGATGAAGATGGAGGCCACCATCGCGGCCCCGAAGGGCGGGACCGTGTCGCGCATCGCCATCAGCGCGATCCAGCAGGTGGAAGGCGGCGATCTGCTGGTCGCCCTCGGCTGAGCCGCAGCGCCGACGAGCCGCCGCCACCGGTCCCCCGGCCCTCGGGTCAGGGGTGCTCGGTGGCGGCGGCTTCGTATGCCCGCAAAAAAGTGTCCACGGCGGACCGGGCGACCGTGCGCGTCTCGGCGGCGGAGACCTTGCGGGTGCCCAGCCGGGACCGCGCCTCCATGGGGCCGGTGAGCAGCGCGAGCAACTGCTCCGCCGCCTGCGCCGGATCGCCCGGCCGCAGCCGCCCGGCCAGCGACAGCCGGGCGAGCCGGTCCGCCAGCGCCTCACCGAGCCGGATGGCCGTACGTCCCTGGACGATCTCGATCAGATCGGGGAAGTCGGCCGCCTGGGCGTAGGTGAGCCGCCGCAGGGCACGGGACCGCTCACCGCAGCACACCTGGAGCATCCGGTACGCCATGTCCTCCAGGGCGGCGCGCAGATCGTCCCCGGGCTCGCGCAACCGCTCGACGACCGCGAGGTTCTCCGCCATCACGGCGTCGGCCGCGGCCTCCATGGCGTGGCGGAACAGGGTCTCCTTGTCGGTGAGGTGGTTGTACACCGTGGGCTTGGCGACACCCGCCTCATCCGCGATGTCCTGGACACACGCCTGTCCGTAGCCCCGGCGGGCGAAGACGGTGAAGGCGGCGTCGAGGATCGCCTGCCGCTTGTCGATACGTCCTCGCGAGACCTTCCGCCCGGACGAGGCTGTCACTGCCGTCATCGGCGCATCGTATCCCACAACAGGCCGCACTGAACTCGTCGGTTCAGATTTCCCAACTCCCTTGCCCATTGACGCAACGGGACATTAATTTGAACCGGCCAGTTCATCTACGAGGGGAACACCCCATGCTGCTCAATGTGTTGCGGTTCAGCTTCAAGGACGGCACGACCGAGGAGGACAAGGCCAGGGTGCTGGCGGCGATGCGCCGCACGGGCGCGCTGGAGTCGGTCGCGTTCTCCACCGCCGGCCAGTTCCTCGGCGACTCGGCCGAGGGCTTCACCCATGCCTACTGCGCGGCGGTGGCCGATCTGGCGGCACTGGACCGGTATCTCCACGACCCGTTGCATATCGCGGGCGACGACGAGATCCTTCCGCATCTCGCGAAGCTCTCGGCGTTCCAGCTGTCGGACGACATGGACCCGGCGCTCGGCGAACAGGTCATGGGGATGCATCTGAAGAAGGTGGCGATGTACCCGCAGTGGGGTCAGGCGCTCGACGCGATCTCCGACCTCGGGGGCCCGTCCGGGAGCTCTTCCACCGGCTGACCCCCGGGTGGCCGCGCCGCCGCACGGCCCGGCAGCCTGGCGGCCGGCAGCGCACCGGCCGCGGCCACGGCCGCGAGGACCGTCAGCGCCGGCCCCATCGCCGAGAGGAAGACGTCGGCCGCCCAGCCCGGCCCGTCGCCGGGCGGCCGTCCGGTGGCGCCGCCCGGCCCGGCCACGCTCATCAGCGTGGTCGCGGCCGCGACGCCCAGTGCGGGGCCGATGTTCATGGCGGTCTGCTGGAGCCCGCCCGCCACCCCGGCGGCGTCCACGGACGCGTCGCGCACCACGACGGTGGTCGCGGTGACCATCACGGTGGCGAAACCCGCGCCCAGCACGAGGAAACACCCTCCGATCGCCCCGGCGCCCGAGTCCCGGCCGAGACGGGACATCAGCAGCACACCGGCCGCCACCAGAACCATCCCCGCGACCGTCGTCCGGCGAGGTCCCTGACGGCGCATCAGCAGCGCCGCCACCGGCGCGCCCAGCACCATCATCACCGCCAGCGGGAGCGCCCTGAGCCCGCTGGCGAGCGGATCCAGCGCGAGCACGTCCTGCAGATAGTAGGTGCCGAGGAAGAGCGCCCCGAACAGTGCGGCCGACGCGGACACCAGCACGCCGAGCGCCGGGCCTGCGGTGGCCGACCGCAGCAGACCCGGCGGCACCAGCGGATGTTCCGTACGGCGCTCATGCCATACGAAGACGCCTCCGGCCACCACGGCGGCCGCCGGCCCGAGCGCGGTCGCCGCCGTCCAGCCGGTTCCGGGGACGCCGACGAGCGTGTGCACCAGCCCGGCCAGCGCCACCGCGAGCAGCGCGGCACCGGGCAGATCGAGCCGCGGCCGGGCGGTCTCGCGGGGCGCCATCGGGGCCCGGACGGTGAGTGCCGTCAGGCCCATGGCCAGGGCGGGCGCGACATTGAGGAAGAACACCGCCCGCCACCCCAGATGGGTGGTCAGCGCCCCGCCGACCAGCGGACCCGCCGCGGCCGCCAGCCCAATGGCGCCGGTGCGCACCGCGAGGGGCCTGCCGAGCCGGTCGGGCGGATACGCGGCGCGCAGCATGCCGAGGGTGGCGGGTTGGAGCAGCGCCCCGAAGACCCCCTGGGCGACCCGCAGCCCGATCACCCAGCCGATGCCGCCCGCGAGCCCGATGCCCGCCGAGGCGGCGCCGAAGCCCAGCATCCCGATGGCGAAGACACGCCGATGGCCGTAGCGGTCGCCGAGGCGGCCCGCGAACACCAGCAGACTCGCCACGGCGATCAGATATCCGGTACTGGTCCACTGGACCTGGGCGAACGTGGCATGCAGATCCCGCTGCAGCCGGGGCTGGGCGACGGTCAGCACGGTGCCGTCGAGAGCGACGATCACGGCCCCGGTGACACTGCCGGCGAGGGTGAGGCGTCGTGTGCGCGGGGCACTCATCGGGCCTCCGGGCCGAGGTGTGCGTCGAGCGCGGCCCGCAGCAGCGGCTCGACGTCATCCACTCCCACCGCGAGCTGAAGGCTGCCCCAGCCCCACAGTTGGGCGATGCCGTGCAGATTCGCCCACAGCGCGCCCGCGACGATCCGTGGCTCGGCGCCGGATTCCGGCCGCACTCCGGCCACCAGGTCGACGAGAGTGGCGAAGAGCGGCAGGCTCGTCTCCCGCAGGCCGAGCTGGTCGCTTTCCAGGAGATCGTGGCGGAACATCAGCTCGAACATGCCGCGGTTGGTCAGCGCGAAGTCGAGACAGCTCCGCGCCAGAGCCGTCAACTGCCCGCGTGGATCGCCCTCATGAGCGGCGATGGCCGCACCGGCCTGGTCGGCCAGGCTCTCGAAGCCGCGTCGCGCGATGGCGGACAGCAGGGCCAGATGCGTCGGGAAGTAGCGCCGCGGCGCCCCATGGGACACCCCGGCCTGACGGGCGATCTCCCGCAGCGAAAGGGCCTGCGCCCCCTCCGCCTCCACCAGCCCCACTCCGACGTCCACCAATCGGGACCGGAGACCCGAGTCCTGCTCACGCTCAGCCATAGACACTGTCTACCAGAGTGGAGTAGACAGTGTCTACGCGTTCAGAATCGCGAATGAATGACCATCATCAGAGACCAGCAGCTCTGCGAAGCATCTAAAAAGGGGCAACGATGTTCATCCATATGAATTCCATTCTGAGGCAAAGAACCGTCCGCGAGCCTTGACGGTCCATTTGGTCCGGTCCAATGTGCGTGGTGCGCCATGAGCACGCCGCTCCTTTACCGGATCAGGAAGGAAGTCAACGACCATGGCTGAACCCCTCGTTCCCCGCTCGTTAAGCCGCCGCCGGGTCCTCGGCTCGATGGCCGCGGCCGCCGTCGGAACACCGATCGCCCTCGGGCAACTGGCCTCGGGGCCCACCCCGGCCTCCGCCGCCTCCCGGGCCGCGGCCGCGCAGTTGCTCTGGCATCCGAACCCGTCCAGCGCCGGGCTCAAGGCGTTCGAGGGCATCGAGGCCGACCGGGGCAACGCACACCCCGACCGGGACTATGTGGTCGTCGAGGGCGGTGACCACTACCGCTTCAACATCTGGAAGGACGACCGGGACACCACCGGTGGCGGCGACCGCCAGCGCACCGAGTCCAAGGGCATGGTGCAGGACGGCACCACCCTGAAGATGCGCGACGGTGAGACATGGACCATCAGCTACGAGATGTTCATGCCCACCTCGCTGCACGGTACGAGCAAGTTCACACACATCTTCCAGACCAAGACCCCGGCGGACAACGGCGGTCCGTACATCACCCTGGACCTGGGTCGCAGCGGCAGCACGGAAACACTGCGGGCCCGTGCGTACGCCAACTCCGGCTCACCGGACATCGCCTCGACCAATCTGTCGCCGCTGCGCAACAAGTGGATCACCATCGAGTGGACGCTCACCATCGGCTCGAAGGGCAAGGCGGCCTTCGTGGCGCGCAACGGCACCGGGTCCGGCGCCCCGGTCGCGGTCCAGGGCAGTATGTCCAACGTGAAGATGCCGGACCAGGACGACTACCAGCGGCCCAAGTGGGGCATCTACCGCTCGGTCGAGAGCGCCTCGTCGGACATCCTCGACACCTATCTGCTGTTCCGGAACTTCCAGGCGTCCAAGGCCTAGCCGACGTCCGCTCCCGCGGCGGTGACACGGGGCCGGGGCGCCGCCGGCCCCGTGTCACCGGCCGTCGAACACGTCGGACACGTCACATACGTCGGACGCGCCGGTCACCGGCAGATGGCGCGCCACCGACGCGTTGAGCCGCTCCAGGAACTCCGTCAGCCGGGCGAGGTCCTCGTCCGGCCAGTCCGCGACGGCCTCTCCCAGCAGCCGTGTCCGCCGCTCGGCCGCCAGCGCGATATGGCGGCGCCCGGTGTCGGCCAGCTCCACCCTCCGTACCCGCCGGTCCACGGTGTCCCGCACCCGGGTCACCAGCCCTGCCGCCGTCAGCCGGTCGACGACACGCACGGCGCGGGCCCGGTCGGTCAGCAGCAGGGCGGCGATGTCGGACACGGCGGGGCGACACCGGAGGCGGGGTCGTTCAGCACCGGGCCCAGTGGCCGGGCACCGTTCACCTTCACCAGCTTCGGCGACCAGGGCACACCCACGGTGGGCAAGTTGAACGGGCCCAAGCCGCCGAAGATCACCGAAAAGCTCACCTATCTCGACGACAACCTGGGCTCGCCCACGCCAATGACGTGACCACCGCCGTCGAGCGGGTCGCGCCGCTGTTCCATCTCATCAACGGCGATCTGTGCTACGCCAATCTCTCCGAGGACCGGCGGCGCACCTGGTCGGACTGGTTCGACATGACCAGCCGGTCCTCGCGGTTCAGTCCGTGGATTCCCGCGGCCGGCAACCACGAGAACGAGCTGGGCAACGGACCGATCGGCTTCGCCGCCTGCCAGGCGTACTTCTCGCTGCCCGGCAACGGCGGCGACGCCGAGATCCAGGGGCTGTGGTACGCCTTCACCGTCGGCTCGGTGCGCGTCGTGAGCCTGGCCAATGACGACGTGGCCTCTCAGGACGCCGGGAACACCTATGTGCGGGGCTATTCCGGCGGCGCCCAGCGGCGCTGGCTGGAGGCCGAGCTCGCACGGGCCCGGGCCGACCGGGACATCGACTGGATCGTCGACACCCCGCGGTGCAATGTCATCACCGGTGTCGGAGCCACCGGTGCGAATGGCCATAAGACCCCGGTCTATGTGACGGAGGCGGCCCCGCGGCCGGCGGTGCGCGACCGGGTGAACCCCTACGGCTTCGCCGCGTTCTCCGGCGACCCCGGCACCGAACCGGGCGGGCACGGCGCCGATGAGGGCATGAGGTGATCCGTATCGGGAACGCGGGAGGGCATGCAGACGCTGAACCGATGGGAACGGGCGATAGAGCGCTGGGAGGAATCGCTGCTGGCCAAGGTGGTCCGCAGCGAGCCCGTCGAACTCCTCGGCGCGCTCAAACGTGAATGCGACAGCCACGCCGTGGTGTGCGGACCGACCCGGGTGGTGGTGCCCAACGTCTATGACGTCGAGCTGGCCGACGCGGTCCATGAGGAGCTCACCCGGCGTGGCTGTCAGGTGGGACAGGAGCTGACGGACCAGCTGGTGCGTCATGCGGAGGACAAGGGCTATGAGTGGGCCGGCCCGCTCACCGTGCACGTCTCCCGGTCCGGCCGGGTGCCCAACGGCAGGTACCGGGTGGCGGGCCGGCCCATGGCCCATATCCGCGCGGACACGTTCGCCGACGCGCCGGCCTAGTGCCTCAGCGGGGCAGTCCGCCCGGGTCGGTGGCCCAGGTGGTGTCGGGCCGGTCGGCCAGGTCGAAGGAGAGCGAACCGCCCTGGCGCAGGAACGAGCCGTCGAGCCATGAGGTGGCGTTGGGCCTGCCGTTCACCCGGACCGCGTGCACATAGAGATGGCTGTCCGACGCGTCCGGGGCGCCGATGGTCAGGGCGCGCCGCTGCCCCGCCGGGGCGATCACCGCGCGGGGGAAGAGCGGTCCGGTGAGCAGGGCCTCGGCACGCCCCGGGGCCTGGGGATAGATGCCGAGCGCCGCGAACACGTACCACGCGGACATGGTGCCCAGGTCGTCGTTGCCGGGCAGCCCCTTCGGCCCGGTTCCGTAGACGGTGGCGACGATCTGGCGCACCGTCTCCTGGGTCTTCCAGGGCTGCCCGAGCGCGTTGTAGAGCCAGGGCGCGTGGATGCCCGGTTCGTTGGTGGGGTCGTAGCGGAGCGGATCGCCACCGCGGACCGACCAGGAGCCGTCGGGCTGGTGGAAGAAGCCGTCCAGCCGGGCCGCCGCGCTCTCGCGTCCGCCCATGGCCCCGGCGAGGCCCTGGACGTCCTGCGGCACCATCCAGGTGTAGGTGGCCGCGCTGCCCTGGGCGAATCCCCGGTCGGACGCCGGGTCGAAGGGGGTCACCCAGGAGCCGTCCCGGTTTCTGGCCTGGATGTAGCCCGCCGTACCGGTGGCCTCGGGGTTGAACACATGGCGCCAGTAACCGCCGCGCGCGCCGAGCTCATCGGCCACCTTGGTCCGGCCGAGCAGCCGGGCCCAGCGGGCGAGCGCGTCGTCGGCGACGGAGTCCTCCAGGGTCTCCGCGGCGCCGCCCCAGCAGTGGCAGGCGTCCTGCGCCGCGTACCCCGAGTCCAGGTACTGGGCGAGGTTCGGGCGCTGGCCCTCGCACTGTCCCGGGCAGCCCTTGTCGGAGAGCCCGTCGGGATGGGGGACGGTGGCCTGGCGGTAGAGGGAGTCGAAGGCGCCCTTGGCGTCGAAGTTCCGTACCCCCATGGCATAGAAGGTGGCGAGCGTGGCGGCGGAGGGGTCGCCCGTCATCACATGGGTGGCGCCGCTGATGTGCACCCAGCGGTCCCACACCCCGCCGTTGTGCCGGGCGAAGTTGAACAGCGACTGGGCGAAGTCCCCGGCCACCCGGGGCTGGAGCAGGGCGAGCAGCTGCACCTGGGCGCGGTACTGGTCCCAGCCGGAGAAGTTGCTGTACTGCGCCGTCTGCCCGCGCTCGAGGCGGTGCGGTGTGCCGTCCATGCCCGGGTACCGGCCGTCGGCGTCGCTGATCAGGTTGGGCTGCTGCAGCGCGTGGTAGAGGGCGGTGTAGAACGCGGTGCGGCGCGGCTCGCTGCCGCCGCTGATCCGGATGGCGCGCAGCCGGCGGTCCCAGGCGGCTCGTCCGGCCGCCGCCACATCGGCGACGCTCGCCCGGGGCGCTATCTCGGCGCGGAGGTTGGCCTCGGCGCCCGCGAGGGAGACGTACGAGATGCCGAGCCGCATCCGGACATCGTTGTCCCGCGTGGTGTCGAAGCCGACGTATCCGCCGGAGCCACGCCCGGCCCGGTCGGCGCCGGTGAGATAGCCCTCGCCACCGTCGGCGGTGGTGGCGCCGGGCGAGAGCCGGTCGTTCTCCCAGGTGCCCACGGTGGAGAAGGCGCGGTCGAACGAGGCGCTGAAGTAGAGGCGGTAGTACGTCGTGCGGTTGTTCTCACCGCCGTTGGCGCGCCGTCCGCAGAACGCGCCGGTCAGCACCCAGCCGGTGACCTTGCGCCGCTCGGCGTCGATCTCGATATGGGCGTTCTCGCTGCCGTTGAGGGAGTTGGAGGTGCGGAACAGCAGACGGGCCGGGGCGTCCCGGGGGAAGGAGAAGTCGGCGACACCGGCCCGCTCGCTCACCGCGAGATCGGCGGCGGCACCCGAGTCGAGGCCCACCCGGTAGCGGCCGGGCTCGGCCTTCTCCTGGTCGTGCGAGAATCCGGCGGCGTACTTCTGGTCCTTGGTGTCGGCGGTGGGCGAGCTGTCGACCTCGCCCACGAACGGCATGATCGGCACATCGCCCGCGGCTCCGGGGTGGCAGCCCGCGCCGTTGACATGGGTGAGGCTGAAGCCCCGGACCCGGGTGGTGTCGTAGGAATAGCCGTTGGCCGCCGCGGTGTTGGTCTGGTCGCCCGCGGTGCTGGTCGGGGACCAGGCGATCATGCCGAACGGCAGATTGGCGCCGGGGTAGGTGTTGCCGCCGCCCGCCGAGCCGATCAGCGGGTCCACGTAGTCGACGGGGTGACGTACCTCGTCGGCCTGTGGCGCCGCGCTCGCCGCGGGGGCCTCGACGAGCGGGGCGAGCAGTGCGCCGATCGCCACCGCCACTCCCCCGCCGACCAGCGCCGATCGGCGCCCGAGTCTCTTTCGCCGCGTTCTGTGCGTCTCCATCGGGGATCACGCCCTTCCGTGTGTGGGTGTGAATCTAGAGGCGCACGGTGACGGTGGAGTGAACCGGAGGGCGGCGAGGGGCGGGTGGCATCGGGACCGGTCCCCGGGACCCGGGTCTACGGTTCCCGCCATGCGGATCACATGGAGACTCGGCCTCGGCTTCCTCGCCGTCTCGGTCCTCGCCCTCCTGGCCGCCCTGACGAGTCCGTCGTGGCCCCGGGAGCGGGTCGCGGACGGCGGCTCGGCCGCCGGCGCGCCGACGGGGTCGCCCGCCACCGTGCCGGGTGCCGTGCCCTGCACTCTGTACGCGGCCACCCCGCGGGAGGCGGCGCGCCGGGCGAGGCCGGGGGACACGGTCTGCTTCGACGGCGATCTGTCCCGGCAGCGGCTGGTGATCACCAAGGGTGGAAGCCGGAAGCACCCGATCACCTATGCCGGGGGCGGTGACGCCGTGGCCGGCATCACCATCGAGGCCGACGATGTGATCGTCGAAGGGTTCCGGTCCGTCCGCCCGGAGGCGCCCGGGATCGAACTGACCGGCCACCGCGTCACCGTGCGGAACAACACCGTGATCGGCCCGCGGGGCGGGGACGGCGACGGTATCCGGTTCTTCGGCGATGACCTGACCATCGCGTACAACACCGTCCGCGACACCGACAACAGCCATGGCCGGCACGCCGACTGCATGCAGACCTTCGCCAGCGACACCCCGCCCAGCCATCGGGTCCGCATCGAGAACAACCGCTGCGAGAAGGTGGACAACATGTGCCTGATGGCCGAGGGCCCGAACGACGGCGAGGGCGACGGCCTGGGCACCACCGCCGACTTCACCATCCGGGGCAACCACTGCGAGACGCTGCGCGCCTCCCAGGCCGTGATGTTCGAGGACGTACAGAACGCCACCATCACCGGCAATGTGTTCGCCGCCCCACCGACCACGCCATCGGCCTCGCCTACCACTCGACCGGCGCCCGGGTCGACGGCAACAGCCTGCACTCCGGTATCCGTTACGAGGTGGGCATCGACGATTCGTCCAGGGCGGGTTACCGGGGCCCTGAGCCGGGTGGTCTGCCGTAGGAGCCCCTGGGAGGAGGGGCCGGGGGGAGCGGGGGCGCGGGGTTCTCCCGCTCCCCCCGGTGAGCGGGACGCCCGGTCATGCGGCGCCCGCCGCGTCGCGTGCCGCCGCCAGATCGGCCACCAGGCGTTCCTCGACCGGGACGCCGGAGTCGGAGTACTGCCCGGACAGGCACACCGGGCCCGCTCCGCCGACTGGCCGAGCGCCGCCGACCAGTCGGCCAGCCCGTCGGGGCCCGGTACGAACAGAGAAATGTCATGGTGTCAGCGGCCTCCGAGCACGCTCATGGTGATGCCTTCCACTGGCTGATGAACTTGAACACCGCCAGGGTGGCGATGGCCGGGACGGCGAGCGGGATGATGACCCGGATGAAGGTCTGCCAGCGGTTCGCCCCGTCCAGGCGGGTGGCCTCCTCGTAGTCGCGGGGAACGCCCAGGAAGAACTGGCGGAGCAGGAACGCCCCGAGCGCGGCCACGGCGTCCGTTACCGCGAACTGGCCCCCGCCGACGCCCACTCCGTCACCCTCCACGCCTGCCGGAGTCCCGACAGCCCGAACCCGGCCCTCCAGCGGCTGGTGGACGTCCTCACCCGGGAGCGCCTGGGGAGCGGCGCCGTGACGCATGAGTTGGGAGGTGGCTGTGAGATAGGCCATACGCGGCCGAAGTAGCGGCTCAAAGACGTATAAACAACCGCTGCGCCATTGAGCACAGACCCTCCGCGGTCCGTATTCGCCGGTGCAAGCACGGGCAGACACTGCTCTGCACAACGACCGGCGTCCCCGCCAGGAGGCTCTATGCGATCCCGGTACTTCGTGACAGGTACCTCCCTCCTCATAGGTTCCGTGGTGGTCACCCTCGGCGTGATCATGTCGCCCGCCCTGACGGGTGTGCAGCAGGAGAACCAGACCAACCTGGCGAAGACGAACTCGACGCAGTACGGACCGCTCACCGGGGCCGACAAGGAGTTCGTGGTCAAGGTCCGGCTCGCCGGTCTGTGGGAGTACCCCGTCGGTGAGTTGGCCCTCAAGAAGGGCACCACGGCGGCGGTCAAGACAGCCGGTGAACATCTGATCGTGGGGCATGCGCAACTGGACGACGCCTCACGGGACATCGCACCCAAACTCGGCATCACCCTGCCCAACAAGCCCACGCCGCAGCAGCAGGGCTTCCTGGACACCCTCACGGCCGCCACGGGCAAGGACTTCGACAGCCAGATGGCCCAGATCCTGCGCATCACCCACGGCCAGATCTTCAGCTCCATCGCCAAGATCCGGGCGACCAGCAAGAACACCCTGGTGCGTCAGCTCGCCACCCAGGCCAACAACACGGTGCTGGACCACATCACGCAGATGGAGAACACCGGGATGGTCGACTACGAGCGGCTTCCCGCGCAGATCACCGAGACTCCGACCCAGGGTCCGGACTTCACCAAGCCGGTGATGCCCAAGCCCGGGGAGCCGATGGTGGTCCTGAAGAAGCCGGCCTCGCTCGAAGGCAAGGGCGAACCGCCCACACCGTCCCCGCCCGCCCCGGTCGACGACGCCCCGGGCTCCTCGGCCTCCCCGGCCACTCCGGGCGCCGCCGTCTCCCCCTCCGCACCCGCCGTTCGGTAACGCACCGTCAGGACAGCGCAGACAAGCCGGGTGAAACGCGGGCGGTTTCCGCCACATCGGTACCGTCAAATCTCGCCACTCTGTGCGGCACAGGGGTGCGAAACAGCCCCGGGAGAGCCTCGTGGGCACCCCTGTCGGGCACCGCGCCGCGTTCCGGCTCCCTGCGCATGCGTACTCGACCATCGCACGACCGTCTACTGACCCATCGACCATGCCTGCAATGTGACGGTGGAATATGCGCCCGTCCGTCTGTGGCCCGGTGGTCCCCGAAGCCGCTATGAATCCGTACAGAGGGCCGGTGACCGGGCCCGGCGTGGCACCGACAGGGGCTGCCGAGGCGTACGGGGCCCATGAGGCGGCGGACCCTACTACACGCCCTCCACCATTTCCGAGCATTACCGGATTTAACCCCCAACTGCTGAACCCTGCGTAACCTCTCCGTCACTGGCGAATCGCCCCCGGTGGGCGCCCGCCACGGGCGACGCAGGAAAGGGGAGGCCGCATGCCCGGAATCGACGAGTGCTTGCTGGAAGCGATGACCGTGAACGGCGCGCGCGCAGCCGCCGTGATCGAGTGGACCAGCGGACTCGCACTCGGCATGGTCGGCGAGGTCCGCGACGAGGACCCCGAGGCCACGGCGGCGGAGACGGCGGAGCTGGCCCGGATGGCCGCCGAGCAACGGGCGTTCGCCGCGCTGGGCCCCGGCGGCGCGAAGGGCGGCTCCGGGAGCGGCCCCGACGCGGACGATACGGACGGGGAGCCCGCCGTCGAGGACGTCATCGTCACCACCCGCACCTGCTACCACCTGCTGCGCTTCGTCGACACGGCCTTCGACAGCGGCGTCTTCTTCTATCTCTGGCTCGACCGCCGGGAGGGGAATCTGGCGCTCGCCCGGATGCGGCTGCGCGATATGTGCGGGCGTCTGGCGCTGATATGAGCATGCCTCGCCGGGCCGGTGGGCGAGCCGGCCACGCGCCCAGCCTCGCCGGGCTCGCCGCCGAGCGGGCCAGCGGCGCCCTGCTGTGCGACGCGGGCATCGTCTATCTCCGGGACGGCCAGGTGGTGCACGCCGAAAGCCCCGTGGCCCCCGGGATCGAGGTGCTGCTCACCACCGGTGGGCGGCTGACCGCCGACAGCTGGCGGGAGGCGGTGGGCCGGACGGGACCGGACGGCGGGGTCGGGCGGTTCCTCGTCGACAGCGGCCGGCTGTCGGACGCGGAGCTGGAGATCTGCCATCTGGGCGCGCTGTTCGACGCGGCGTACTTCGCCCTCGGGCACGGCAGCGGCCCCCGCGGCTTCCGGCGGGGCGCGGCCCACTGGCTCGGACCGGTGCGCGCGGTGGGCGCGGTCGCCGTCGAGCGCGAGACCCGGCGCCGCGGCAAACTGCTGGACTCCCTGTGGCCGTATCCGCAGGTGGACACCGAGGCGGTGGTGCTCCGCCGCCCCGATGGCCGCGCCCCGGCCGCGACCCCCCGTCAGCGCGCGGTGCTGGCGCTGGCCGACGGGGTGCGCACCCCCGCCCGTATCGCGCGGGAGCTGGGCCGTCCCGCCTTCCACACGCTGATCGACATACGGCGGCTGGCGGCGGCGGGCCATCTCGCCACACCGCGGCCCGCCCGTCCGGGGCCTCCGGGCCGCCCCGATCTGCCCGCCCGGTCCGGCGCCTGCGCGCCGCCCGCCCCGGACCGCGGTCCCGCCGCGGCCGCCTTCGCCGACCCCGATACCGACCTGCTGCGCCGGCTCCGCGACGCCTTGGAGGCAACGCTGTGATTCCCCCGACCGACCCGCCCGCCCCGTGCGCGGCGTCATGAGACGCAGCCTGCGGCAGCGCACGGAGCGGAAGTGGCTGCTGGCCGCCGAGCCCGACGTACTGGAGGAGCTGCGCCGGCTGCGGGCCCGGGTGACCCATGTGACCGGCGCCCTCGCCGCCACCAGCGACGGCGTGGTGCTGGCGCATGACACGGCCGTCGAGGCCGAGGGCGTGGCGGCGCTGACCGCCGCGGCGCTCGGGGTGGCGCAGTCGCTGGCGGGCGCCACCGGGCGGGGCGCCTTCCGTGAGCTGCTGGTCCGCGGCGAGAACGGCTATGTGGCCACCTATGCCGCGGGTTCCACGGCCGTGCTGACCGTGCTGGCCGGTGACCGCACCAACGTCGGCCGCCTCCATATGGAGGCCCGCCGCTCGGGCGCCCGGCTCGCCGACCTGGTGGGCGTCGCCCTCAGCAGGGCCGAGCAGCCGCAGCCCTGACCACCACGACCCTTCCCCGCCCGGCGCGAACACCCGCGCCGGCACCCGACCGGACATCAATGACATCGAAAGGAACAGCCACGATCATGGCGAACACCCAGACCGCGCTCAAAGAGGCGATGACGTCCATCGAGGGCGCCCTCGGCGCCGCGCTGGTCGACTACTCCAGCGGGATGGCCCTCGGCACCGTGGGCGGCGGAAAAGAACTCGACCTGACGGTGGCGGCCGCGGGCAACACCGATGTGGTGCGCGCCAAGGTGCGGACCATGGAACAGCTCGGTCTGCAGGACTCCATCGAGGACATCCTCATCACCCTCGGCACCCAGTACCACCTGATCCGGCTGCTGAAGGGCCGGGACAGCCAGGGCCTCTTCCTCTATCTGGCGCTGGACAAGAACCGGGCCAATCTGGCGATGGCACGGCACCAGCTGCGCAGGATCGAGGTCGAGCTGGAGGTCTGAGGCCCGGGCCGTACGGCCCCCGATACGGGCGCGGGGGGCCGCTCGACGAGCGGCCCCGCCGTCTGACCGGCCCGGTCGGCATGCGCGGGGTCACCGCACTCAACGCACCAGGCAGGGACGCTTGTTGTCGAAGGCCCAGCCCGGAATGAGATAGCGCATGCCGGCCGCGTCGTCCCGCGCCCCCAGCGCCTTCTCCTGGTAGAGGGCGTGGGCGGCGAGGAGCCGGTCGCGGTCGAGCCGGATCCCGAGCCCCGGGGCGTCCGGGATGGCGATCTCACCGCCGGTGATCCGCGGCGGCTCGACGGTGAGCCGCTCCAGTCCCTCCTGCCAGATCCAGTGGGTGTCCAGGGCGTTGTACTCGCCCGGGGCGGCGGCTCCGCAGTGGGCCACCATCGCCAGGGAGATGTCGAAGTGGTTGTTGGAGTGGCATCCCCAGGTCAGCCCCATCTCATGGCAGAGCTGGGCCACCCGTACCGACCCCTGCATGGTCCAGAAGTGGGGGTCGGCCAGCGGGATGGAGACGGACTGCAGCGCCAGTGCGTGGGTCATCTGCCGCCAGTCCGTGGCGATCATGTTGGTGGCGGTGGGCAGTCCGGTGGCGCGCCGGAACTCCGCCAGGATCTCCCGGCCCGAGTACCCGTCCTCGGCCCCGCACGGGTCCTCGGCGTAGGCGAGCGTGCCGAGCAGCGGCCGGCACAGCTCGATCGCCTCGCGCAGCGACCAGGCGCCGTTGGGGTCGAGGGTGATGCGGGCGTCGGGGAACCGCTCCTTGAGCGCGCGTACCGCCTTGACCTCCTCGTTTCCCTCCAGGACGCCGCCCTTGAGCTTGAAGTCCTTGAAGCCGTAGAGGTCGTAGGTGGCCTCGGCCTGGCGGACGATCGCCTCGGGGGTCAGCGCCTCCTCGTGGCGGATGCGGTACCACTCCGCTTCGGCGCCGGGTTCGCGGACGTATTCCAGGTCGGTCCGGTCGGGGTCGCCGACGTAGAACAGATAGCCAAGGACCCGTACCGCGTCCCGCTGCTGACCGTCGCCCAGGAGCGCCGCGACGGGCACCTCCAGATGCTGGCCCAGCAGGTCCAGCAGGGCCGACTCGACGGCGGTGACGGCGTGCACGGTGGTGCGCAGATCGAAGGTCTGGGTGCCCCGGCCCCCGGCGTCGCGGTCGCCGAACCGCCGCCCGATCTCGCCCAGCACCCGCTTGTAGTCGCCCACCCGCGCCCCGACGACGAGGGATTCGGCGTCGCGCAGCGTCTGGGTGATCTTCTCACCGCCCGGGACCTCCCCCAGTCCGGTACGGCCCTCGGAGTCCTCGAGGACGACCACGTTGCGGGTGAAGTAGGGGCCGTGGGCGCCGGAGAGGTTCAGCTCCATGCTGTCCCGGCCGGCGACCGGATAGACGGCGAACGAGGTGACGGTCGGCTGGCTCATCGTGGCGTCCTTGGGTCGATGTCGGAGGGGTCGAACAGGGAGGGTTCAGGTGTCGCACAGGGAAGGTTCAGACAATGGCCTCGATGGCCAGCACACCGCCGAGGCCGAGGACCGCGAGCACGGTGGTGTAGGTGGTGCGCGCCTTGATGGCGTCGATGACGGAGAGGTTGAAGTACTCCTTGAACATCCAGAAGCCGGGGTCGTTCACATGGCTGAAGGCGATCGATCCGCAGGAGACGGCGAGGACCATCAGCTCGGGGTGGACTCCGCTGTTCTCCAGGAGCGGCTGCACCACACCGGCGGCGGTGACCACGGCGACCGTAGCCGATCCGAGTGCCACCCGCAGGACGACGGCGATGAGCCAGGCGAGGATGATCGGCGAGATGGACCAGTCGTGCGTGAGGTCCTTGATGTAGTCGGAGATCCCGCCCTCGACCAGGACCTCCTTGAAGGCGCCGCCGGCCCCGATCACCAGCAGGATCATCGCCATCGCCTGGGCCGCCGAGTTGCAGGAGGCGCTGACCTCGGCCAGGCTCCGGCCGATCCGGGGGCCGAACGCCCACACCGCCAGCAGCAGGGTCAGCAGCAGGGCGATCGGCGCGGAGCCGATGAAGGTGATGATGTGCAGGGCGGGGCTGTCGCCGGATACGGCCATGTCGGTCACCGCGGCGCCGGCGATCAGCACCACCGGGACCAGGGCCACCGACAGCGACCAGCCGAGGCCCGGCATCTCCTCCTCGGTGAAGGTGCGCTCGCTGACCAGGCCCTTGGGGATCTCGGGGTCCATCCGCCGGACGAACGGAAGCCGCGGCCACACCAGGGCGATCAGCGCACCGGCCGGAACGGCGATGAACAGCCCGTAGAACAGGGTCAGGCCGACGGAGGCGTGAAAGGTCGAGGCCACCGCGGTGGGCCCGGGGTGCGGCGGCAGAAAGCTGTGCATGGTCGAGAGGGCGATCGACATCGGAAGCCCGACCCACAGCAGGTTCTTCCGGGTGACCCGGACGATGGTGAACGCCACCGGCACGATGATGACGAAGGCCACCTCGTAGAACATGGTCACGCCGATGAGCATGGCGGTGACCACCATCGCAACCTGGACCCAGCGCAGTCCGAAGGTGTCGATGAGGGTGTTGGCTATCCGCTGGGCCGCGCCGCAGTCGCCCATGACCCGGCCGACCATGGCGCCGAGACCGACGACGAGCATGGTGTCGCCGATCTGGCCCCCGACGCCCTCTCCGAGGACATCGGGGATCTTCTCCACCTCGACCCCCTGCACCAGCGCGACGCCGACGGCCACGAGGAGCAGGGCGATGAAGCCGTTGAGCTTCAGCTTGGTCATGAGGAACAGCAGGATCACCACGCTGATTCCGACGACGACGAGAGGCATGTCTTCAGTTCCCCTTTGAACTGCGGCCGGTGAGCTGGAGGCTCGAGCGGATCGCCACACGGGCCCAAGGAGTCCACGTACATGCACTCCGTCTATATATGAAGATGGAGGCTAGAGGGGTGAACACCGCCGGTCAATGGGTGTTGTCCGGGGATTCGCGATCGACGCCGGTGCGAACCGGACTTACCGGGCGCCGAATTCGGCCTTGGCACCCGTCCAGGCGCGGGCCTGCTCGCTGAGGGTGATGCCGAGGCCGGGCCGTGCGGACACCCGCATCCGGCCGTCGCTGATCTGCAGCCGCTCGTTGAACAGCGGCTCCAGCCAGTCGAAATGCTCCACCCACGGCTCATGCGGATAGGCGGCCGCGAGATGGAGGTGGATCTCCATCGCGAAGTGCGGGGCGAGTTGCAGATGGTGCTGCTCGGCGAGGGTGGCCAGCTTGAGGAACTGGGTGATGCCACCGATGCGCGGTGCGTCGGGCTGAATGATGTCCGCCGCGTCGTGGCGTATCAGCTCCCAGTGTTCGGCGACGCTGGCCAGCATCTCCCCGGTGGCCACGGGGGTGTCCAGCGAGGCGGCGAGGGCCGCGTGGCCCGGTGCGTCATAGGCGTCCAGCGGCTCCTCGATCCAGACCAGGCCGAACTCCTCGAAGGCACGCCCCATGCGCTGTGCGGTGGGCCGGTCCCACTGCTGATTGGCGTCGACCATCAGCGGCACATCGTCGCCCAGGTGCTCCCGTACGGCGGTCAGCCGGCGCAGGTCCTCCTTGCCGTCCGGCTGCCCGACCTTGATCTTGATACCGCCGATTCCGCTGGCCAGAGAGGCCGTGGCGTTCTCCAGAACCTGCTCGGTCGGCGTGTGCAGAAAGCCGCCCGAGGTGTTGTAGCAGCGGACGGTGTCGCGGTGCGCGCCCAGCAGCTTGGCCAGCGGCAGCCCGGCCCGCTTGGCCTTGAGGTCCCACAGGGCGATGTCGAAGGCCGCCACCGCCTGGGTGGACAGCCCGCTGCGGCCCACGGAGGCACCGGCCCACACCAGCTTGGTCCAGATCTTGCCGATGTCGCTCGGGTCCTCGCCGAGGAGGGTGGGCGCGATCTCCTGGGCGTGCGCGAACTGGCCGGGCCCTCCCGCGCGCTTGGAGTAGCTGAAGCCGATGCCCTCGTGTCCCTCCTCGGTGGCGAGTTCGACGAAGAGGAAGGCCACCTCCGTCATCGGCTTCTGGCGCCCGGTGAGCACCTTGGCGTCGCTGATGGGCGCGGCCAGAGGAAGGACGACCGAGGACAGTCGGATCCAGGAGACCCGGTCGAGGGTTGCCTCACCTGCCTGCTGCGCGGTGTGCGTTGCCGTATGCGATGTGGTCACCACGTGTTGTCCCTGTGTGTGGGCCCGTATGCGGGCGGTGGATATCGCCGGATCCGCCCCGGGGCGGCCGGCGAGCTCCTTTGCAAGCTAAGGTCGCCAGACGATCTACGTCTAACTTAAAATTGGCATGCGTTGATACCGGGAGAGCATCGTTGTTCACGCTCATGCAACTCATCAGCTTTGTGACGGTCGCCGAGGAGCTGCACTTCACCCGGGCCGCGGAGCGGCTGAAGATGACCCAGCCGCCGCTGAGCCGCCAGATCCAGCTACTGGAGACCGAGTTGCGGGTCCAGCTGCTGGAGCGCACCAACCGCTCGGTGCGGCTCACCCCCGCGGGACGTGCCTTCCTCACCGAGGCCCGCCGCATCCTGCGCCAGTCCGAGCACGCCGTTCTCGCCGCCCGGCAGGTGGCGACGGGCGAGGCGGGGTCCATCGCCATCGGCTTCACGGCGGCCAGCGCCCACTCCGTACTCGGCACCCTGCTGGAGATCGCCCGTGCGGCCATGCCGGGCGCGGAGATCACCCTGCGCGAGATGGTCACCCGGGACCAGCTCGAGGCCGTCACCGAACAGAGCCTGGACCTGGGCCTGGTACGGCCCTCGGTCACCGGACCGGATCTGCGGTCCCGGCCCGCGGCCCGGGAGCGGCTGCTCGCCGCCCTGCCGACGGGACATCCGCTGGCGGCGGGCGAAGGGCCGCTCCAGGTGGCCGACTTCGACGGGCAGGACCTGCTGATGTACTCGCCCATCGAGGCGCGCTACTTCAACGAGCTGCTCATCAGCATCTTCCGCGCCGCACACGCCACCCCGGTCTTCTCCCAGTACCTGAGCCAGGTCCACACCATCCTGGCCCTGGTGAACGGCGGCTGGGGCGTGGCCCTGGTCCCGGAGACCGCCGCCCGGCCGCGCTACCCCAACATCGTCTTCAGATCGGTGGAGCTGACCACTCCGGAGCCGGTAGAACTCAACCTCGTGTGGCGCAAGAACAACGACAACCCGGCCCTGCACGCACTGCTCCGCCACGCGGCCGCCCTCCTCCCCGCCCAAGAAGCCTGACCGCCGGGAAGTACGGTGCGGCCGTCACCGCAGTGGCGATGCCGCTGATCGCGGTCACGTCCTGAGGCCCCGACCAGTCATGAGTCCCGGCCACGCCATGGAAAGGAGCTCTTCCCATGACCACTCCCCCGGCCACTCCTCGCGCACGACGCGTCGCGGTGCCCCGGGCGCCGGCGGCCCGTGACGATCTCGCGGACGCCCACTACGCCTCGGCGTTCGCCTTACCGGTCCCGCGGGCCGGGGCCCTGACCGCCGAGCGGTGGGCGCGGGCCGCGCCGATCCACCACCGGACGGTTCCCCGGCTCCTCCGGCGCGCGGCGCGCGATGCCGTGTCGACCGGGGAAACCACCCGCGGTGACGGCCGGTTGCCGTAGCCCCCGGTCGCGTCGCCCGGCCCGGCGGCCCGAGCTACGCTCAAAAGGGAGGGACTCGGTTCGCCTTCGAAGGGAACGTTTCCGTGTCCGTCACATCACGCGCGTCGACTCCGGCGCCGCTGCCCAGACATCGCGACTGCCCCTTCGACCCGCCCGGTGCCTACGAGGCGCTGCGCGAGGAGGGCGGGGCCGGCCGGCTGGCCTTTCCGGACGGCAAGGTGGGCTGGCTGCTCACCCGGCACGAGGACGTGGCGCAGTTGCTGGCGGACGACCGGTTCAGCTCGGACCGCCGCCGGACCTCCTCGCCGGTGCACGCGTTTCCGGTCCGCCCGGACGATCGCCGCATGCTGGGCTCGTTCATCGGCATGGACCCACCCGAGCACACCCGCTACCGGCGGCTGCTGAGCAAGTGGTTCACCGCCCGGGGGATGCGGCGGCTGCAGCCCCGGATCGAGGAGATCGTCGACGGTCACCTGGCCGCGATGGAACGCGCCGGCCCACCGGCCGACCTGGTCACGGCCTTCGCCCAGCCGATCCCGTCGCTGGTGATCTGCGAGCTGCTGGGGGTGCCGTACGAGGACCGGGCCGACTTCCAGCGGTGGGCCACCGTTCTGCTCCGGATCGGCCAGGGCGAGGACGAGGTCTACGCGGCCCGGGACGCGCTGTGGGAGTACATGCGGGAGCTGATCGGCACCAAGCGGCACCGGCCGGACGAGGCGCTGCTCTCCCGTCTGGTCAACGGCGAGCACGGCGCGCCCGGCGGTTCCGGCACCGCCACGGCGGCCGGGCTGACCGACGAGGAGCTGACCGGTGTGGGGCTGCTGCTGCTCATCGCGGGCCATGAGACGACGGCGAACATGCTGGCCCTGGGCACCTACGCGCTGCTGCGCCACCCCGGGCAGTCGCGGCTGGTGCGGGAGCGGCCCGAGGTGATCGACCACGCGGTCGAGGAGCTGCTGCGGTATCTGACCATCGTCCAGTTCGGGACGGTACGGGTGGCCCGGGAGGATCTCGAGATCGCCGGGGCGCGGGTGCGGGCGGGGGAGACGGTCGTCGGGTCGCTCGCCTCGGCCAACCGGGACCCCTCGCGCTTCGCCGATCCCGACACCCTGGACGTCACCCGCGAGACGGCCGACCAGATCGCCTTCGGCCACGGCATCCACCAGTGCCTGGGCCAGCATCTGGCGCGGATGGAGATGCGGACCGGCTTTCCCGCCCTGCTGCGGCGCTTCCCCACGCTGCGCCTGGCGGTGCCGCCCGACGAGGTGCCCCTGCGCCACGACATGCTGATCTACGGTGTCCATCGGCTCCCGGTCACCTGGGACCGGGTCGTCGGTTAGGCGACCGGCAGGTCCGCCCACCAGGTGATGCCCTCATGGCAGGAGTGGCTGCCGTGGCGCGTGGACAGCGCGGTGACGATCCCGAGCCCGCGGCCGTGCTCATCGGGCTCGATGTCCTCGTCCGCCCGCTGACCGGCGGGCACCGGGCCGCCGTCGGTGACCTCGATGCGCAGGCCGGCGGAGCCCTCGCACTCGGTCCAGCGCAGCCGCAGCACGGCCGGGGGCAGGGCATGCAGGATCGCGTTGGTGACCAGTTCCGAGATCACCATGAGCGCTTCGTCGAGGCAGTCGGCCGACAGCTCCCATTCGGTCAGCAGCGCGTGCGCCCGCCGCCGCACGGTGGCGACGGCCTCGCAGATGTGCGGGACCGGGAGGACATGGCCGTCTCCCTCGTCAGCCGGGGGCCGTTCCGGGACCTCGTCGCGTGTCGCCACCGGCGCCAGCAGGGGGTCCGGTTCCGGCGCCTGGGAGCCGATGAGACGGGCGCCGGTGAAATCGACGGTCTCCGCGGCCTGCCCGGTGACGCCGGGCTTCGGGTAGCTCAGTTGTTCCGCCACGTCTCCTCCTCTCCGAGCCGGGTGGGTTGTCTGTGCCGGGCACCCTTCGGGTCACCTTTTGGCATCCTGGTCTTCTTGTCCCGATACGGACGCTATGGCCCCTATCCATCGGGGTCAACGAATCCGAGTCGGCATTACCGAACGTTTGGCGTTTTTGCCGACAGGCTGTGCCACTCACCGAAGAGCTACGATCGCGTCATGGCCGGCCCGGTGCAGTCCATCGAGCGGGCGGCGGCGATTCTGCGGCTGCTCGCCCAGGGCTCCGGTCGGCTCAGTCTGGGCGAGGTGGCCGCCTCGCTCGGCCTCGCGAAAGGCACCGCGCACGGCATTCTGCGCACGCTGCAGAGCGTCGACTTCGTCGAACAGGACAAGGCGACGGGGAAGTACCAGCTCGGCGCGGCGCTGCTGCACCTGGGGACCAGCTATCTCGACATCAACGAGCTGCGGTCCCGCTCCATCAACTGGACCGACGCCCTGGCCGCCCGCAGCGGTGAGGCGGTCCGTCTCGGAGTGCCCCTGGAGGGCAAGGTCCTCATCGTCCACCACGTCTTCCGGCCCGATGACACCTTCCAGACCCTGGACGTGGGCTCGCTGCTCCCCCTGCACGCCAGCGCGCTGGGCAAGATCCTGCTGGCGTACGGGGCGACCCCTCTGGAGCCGCTCATGGAAACCGAACCCGAGAACTACACCCGTCATACGCTCGTCTCTCCCCAGCAGCTCAGCCGGGCGATGGGCGAGATCCGCGAGAACGGGTGGGCGGTCGCGACCGAGGAGATGATGGTGGGCGAGGCCGATATCGCCGCGCCGATCCGCGGGCAGGGCGGCCTGGTGGTGGGTGCCGTCGGCATCTCCGGCGCCGTCGACCGCCTCTGCGACAGCAAGGGCCGCCCTCATCCCTCACTCGTCGGGCTGACGCGCGACGCCGCCCGTGCGATCTCCCGCGATCTCGGCGCGGCCCGCTGGTGACGCCCCATGCCCTGCTCGAACCCGCCCGAAGGCAGGCCAGGCCATGGTTGAACGCTATGTGATGTCCATCGACCAGGGCACCATGTCCACCCGGTGCATCCTCTTCGACCACCAGGGACGGCTGGTCTCGGTCGGCCAGCGAGAACATGAGCAGTACTTCTCCAAGCCCGGCTGGGCCGAGCACGACCCCGCCGAGATCTGGTCCCATCTGCGCCGTGTGGTCGTGCCCCGGGCCCTGGAGGGCGCGGGAATCCGGCCCGAGCAGATCGTGGCCATCGGCATCGCCAATCAGCGCGAGACCACGGTGGTCTGGGACCGGCGCACCGGCGTACCCGTGTGCCACGCCATCACCTGGCAGGACACCCGTACCAGCGGCTATGTCGAGGAGCTGCGGCGGACCACCGGTGACGACTTCTTCCTCGAACGCTGCGGACTGTCGCCCACGACCTACTTCTCCGCCCCACGGCTGCGCTGGCTGTTCGACCATGTCGACGGCCTGCGCGAGCGCGCGGGACGCGGGGACGTGCTGTTCGGCACGATGGAGAGCTGGCTGATCTGGAACCTCACCGGCGGGCCCGACGGCGGACTGCACCTCACCGACGCCACCAACGCCAGCCGCACCATGTTGATGAACATTCGCAGCCTGACCTGGGACGACGAGCTGCTGGCCTATTTCGATGTGCCCCGGGCGATGCTGCCGGAGATCCGCCCTTCCGCCGAGTGCTACGGCATGGCCCGCGCGCTGCTGCCGCAGGTCCCGATCTGCGCCGCGCTCGGCGATCAGCAGGCGGCGCTGTTCGGGCAGACGTGTTTCGCCAGCGGCGAGGCGAAGTGCACCTACGGCACCGGCAGCTTCCTCCTGCTCAACACCGGCACCGAGCTCGTACGATCCCGGCACGGGCTGCTGACCACGGTGGGCTACAAGGTGGGCGACGAGCCGACGGTCTACGCCCTGGAGGGCCCGATCGCCGTCACCGGCTCGCTGGTGCAGTGGTTCCGCGACCGCCTGGGCATGATCCACAGCGCCCCCGAGATCGAGACCCTGGCCCGCGGCGTCGAGGACAACGGCGGCTGCTATATCGTCCCCGCCTTCTCCGGGCTCTTCGCCCCGCACTGGCGCAGCGACGCGCGCGGGGTGATCGTCGGGCTGACCTCGTACATCACCAAGGGGCATCTGGCCCGGGCCGTGCTGGAGGCCACCGGGTGGCAGACCCGGGAGGTGGTCGACGCCATGAACGCCGACTCGCCCCAGCCGCTGCGGCAGCTGAAGGTGGACGGCGGGATGACGTCGAACAATCTGCTGATGCAGTTCCTGGCCGATGTCCTGGACCTGCCCGTGGTGCGCCCCATGGTCTCCGAGACCGTCTCCCTCGGGGCCGCCTACGCCGCCGGGCTCGCCTCCGGCTACTGGCCCGATCTGGAGGGGCTGCGCCGCAACTGGCACCGCGCGGCCCAATGGATGCCCACGATGGACCCCGCGCGGCGGGAGGCGGAGTACGAGAACTGGCAGCGGGCGGTGGAACGGTCACTGGGCTGGGCCGGGACGTAGCCCGGGGCACCTTCCCGGGCGGGCCGGGCCGGGCCCCGTCGGCCCCCCGGAGAAGAATCGACCGCGAGGGGGACGTGTGAGTTCCATGAGGCGGGGTATTCGAGCCAGCCGCGGCTGTTGAAACCAGTCGCTCTGGGACCCAGAAACCCATGAAGACCCAAAACCCGATCCATGGACGGAATCATGACCAGCCCTTCCGATGAAAACGTCTCCGCCACCCAGCAGGCCCTCGGCGAGCTGGCGGCCGACCGGGCGGACGAGTCGGCGCTGAACACCCTTGCCAACAGTGAGGTCCTCCTCCCCTCCGCCGAGAGCGCGGAGGAGACCGACCCCCAGGCCGTGACCCTGCCCGTGTTCCAGCAGGAGGACGGCGCTCAGCTGGTACCGGTCTTCACCACTCCGGCCCGGATGCACCAGGCCCTGCCCCAGATCGAGCGGTACCACCTGGTGCCGCTGGGCGCACTGGCCCAGGGATGGCCCTCCGAGGAGCTCTCCCTGACCATCGACGCGGGTGCCCCGGAGGCCGTCACCCTCTCGGCCACCGGCGTACGGAGCCTGCTCAGCGGCTCCGGTCCGGCCGCCTGACCTTTATGGCCGCGGCGGCCCGTGCCCCTCTCTCCACGGGCACGGGCCGCGGCGATGCCCGGAAACCGCGGCCGCCCCTCGTCCCTCCCCCGCGATGGCGACGGATCGCCGTGGGCCGCCCGTCGATTGGTCACCTTCCCGATCCATCGTCTACCGTCCCGTAGACATTCACTGGTTACGGAAACACCGGCGGGACGCATCACGTGAGCGCGATCAACATCGGACAGGCCGTGGTTCTCGGCGTCGTCGAGGGGGTCACGGAGTTCCTCCCGGTCTCCTCCACCGGTCACCTCAAGATCACTGAGGGGCTGATGGACATCCCGGTGGACGACAAGTCCGTCGTCGCCTTCACCGCGGTGATCCAGGTCGGTGCCATCGCCGCCGTCCTGCTGTACTTCTTCCGCGACATCCGGCGCTTCGCCACCGCATGGGGACGCGGACTGGTCAACCGCGAGGAGCGGTACCACCACGACTACAAGTTCGCCTGGTGGGTCATCTACGCCACCATCCCCATCGTGGTCGTGGGTCTGGCGGCCAAACCGCTGATCGAGGGCCCGCTGGCCTCCCTGTGGGTGGTGGCCGCCTCGCTGATCGTGGGCAGCGGGCTGATGTGGCTGGCCGACCGGATGGGCCGCCACAAGCGCGGGGAGGACGACACCAGCGTCAAGGACGCGATGCTGGTCGGCTCCTCGCAGATCCTCGCGCTGCTCTTCCCCGGCTTCTCCCGCTCGGGCGCCACGATGGCCACCGGCCTCCTGCTCGACCTGGACCGCCTGGCCGCCACCCGGCTCTCCTTCTTCCTGGGCATTCCGTCGCTGACCGGCGCCGGTCTCTACGAGCTCAAGGACGCCATGGGCGGTGGCGTGGACACGGTGCCGCTCGCGGTGGGCACGGTGGTGTCCTTCGCCGTGGCCTATGCCTCCATCGCCTGGCTGCTGAAGTTCGTCGCCAAGCATTCGTTCAACGCCTTCGTGATCTACCGGATCGTCATCGGCCTGGTGCTGTTCGGACTGCTCGGCTCGGGCGCCCTCAGCGCCTGACGCCGCCGGTGAGCGCTCTCACCCGCCGGACGCCGTCCCCCGGCCACTGACCGGATAGTCGACATAGCCGCCCGCCCCGCCGGTGTAGTACGTGCCCGGGTCGCCAGCCGCCAGCTCGTGGTCCAGGGCGAACCGGGCCACGAGATCGGGATTGGCCACGAAGTGCGTGGCATAGGAGACGGCGTCCGCGAGCCCCGCCTCGATCACGGCGTTCCCACTCTCCCGGTCGAAGCCGTGGTTGGCGATCAGCGGCCCGTCGAAGAGGCGCCGGTAGCGGGCGAAGGCGTCCTGGCCGGGGGCGGCGCCCGGGGCGGCGGGGGCCGGTCCCCGCAGGTGCAGATAGGCCACGGGGCGGTCGCACAGCTCCGCCACGAGCGCGTCGTAGTCGGCCAGCGTCCGCTCATCGGCGGTGAACCGCTCGGCGGTCCAGTACGGCGACAGGCGGACGCCCACCCGGCGGCCGTCCCAGGCCGCCGCCACCGCGTCGACGATCTCCATCAGCAGTCGTCGCCGTCCGGCCGGGTCGTGGCCGTAGGCGTCGTTGCGGCGGTTCAGCAGCGGATTGAGGAACTGCGGGATCAGGAACGAGCCGAGGGCGTGGATCTCGACCCCGTCGAAACCGGCGCGGCGGGCGTTCGCCGCGGCGGCGCCGTACTCCGCGACCGTGTCCCGGATGTCCGTGATCGTCATCTCCCGCGGGGTGACCGTCCCCTTGGGCCCGCCGGGCGTATAGGAGCGCTCCCGAGGGTCGACCGCCGAGGGACCGGCCGGAAGGGCTCCCCCGAGGTGGTCGGGGTGCGAGGCGGCGCCGGTGTGCCACAGCTGCAGCACGATCCGGCCGCCGTGGGCGTGGACGGTGTCGGTGACCCGCCGCCACCCGCCGACCTGCTCCTCGCTGTAGACACCGGGGACGTTCGGGAAACCGATGGCCCGCTCGCTGACCCAGGTCCCCTCGGTGATGATCAGCCCGGCCCCGGCCCGCTGGCCGTAGTAGGCCGCGTGCATACCGTTCGGGACCAGCCCCTCGCCCGTGGCCCGGGCCCGGGTCATGGGAGCCATCACCACCCGGTTGGGCAGCCGGAGGTCCCCCAGGTCCAGGGGGCGCAGCAGCGGCTGGTCCAGGGCGGTCGGCCAGCTGGTGGTGCTCATGGTGTCTCTCCTCGTCACCTCGGCCTGGTCACCCCGGCCGCGTGGGATACGTCTGAAGAGGTGACGGAGCGCGGCGAGGAAAGGTGACCGATGGACGGGCGGACGCCGGGGGACGGACAGCACCCGCAGGACGGGCTGGCGGAGCGGTTCGAGACGCACCGCGGTCAGCTGAGGGCGGTCGCCTATCGGATGCTCGGATCGCTCAGCGAGGCGGACGACGCCGTCCAGGAGACATGGCTGCGGCTCAGCCGCGCCGACGCCGAGGCGGTCGGGAACCTGTCCGGCTGGCTGCGCACGGTCGTCTCCCGGATCTGCCTGGACATGCTGCGCTCCCGCACCGCGCGCCGGGAGGAACCGGTCGGGCAGGAGCTGCCCGACCTGCCCCGGGAAAGCGGGGACGGCGGCGATCCCGAGGTGGAGGCGGTGCTGGCCGACTCGGTCGGCAGGGCGCTGCTCGTGGTGCTGGACACGCTGGGCCCGGCCGAGCGGATCGCCTTTGTACTGCACGATGTGTTCGCGGTGCCGTTCGACCGGATCGCGCCCATCGTGGAGCGCTCACCGGTCGCGGCGAAGAAGCTCGCCAGCCGCGCCCGCCAGAAGGTGCGGGGCAGCGCGGCGGTGCCCCGCGCCGAGCTGGACCGACAGCGGCGCACCGTCGACGCCTTTCTCGCCGCCGCCCGAGGCGGCGACATGGAGGCGCTGCTCGCGGTGCTGGACCCGGAGGTCGTACGGCGTGCCGACCGCGCCGCCCTGCCCGAGGGGGTGCCGACGGTGACCCGCGGTGCGCGGGCGGTGGCGGAGGAGACCGCCGGGTTCGCGCCGAGGTCGCGGTTGGCGGAGCCGGCACTGGTGAACGGGGCGGTGGGGATCGTCGTGGCCCCGCGCGGCCGGCTGCTGCTCGCCCTGACCCTCTCCGTCGAGGACGAGCGGATCACCGCGTACGAGGTGATCGCCGACCCCGGGCGGCTGAGCCGTCTCGAATTGGGTCTCCTCGACGACGTACGGCCTCACGTAATCTCGGCCCATGGGTGATGTGTTGCCGTATCTGATCGTCGCCGGGGTGCTCGCCGCGCTCATGGGCTTCCTCGGCTGGGTGGCGTCCCTCGCCCGCCGCCGCGGCGCGACCGGCGCTGCCCTGCGGGCGGCCCTGGCCTCGCATGACGAGGCGTTCCGGGTGACCGCCCATGACTCCCACCACGAGATCCTGGCGCAGGCGGAGCGCAAGGCGCCGATCCTCTCCCCCGACGGCCAGTGGACGCCGAGCCACGCCCTGGCCGGTCCGGGTGGCCGGCGGCCCTCCGGACCACGGGCTTCCCGGACCCGGCGGGGACTGCTGCGCCGGTGGGGCCGCCGGGTGCGGGGGCACTGACGGCCCCGGTGAGTCGGCGCGCCCGCGGGCGGCCACGGGGTGGTCGGCGGGGCCTGGGACGCGGCCACGAGGTAATCGGCGGGGCTAGGACGCGGCCGCGGGGTAGTCGGCTCCGAGGGTGACATCGCGCCAGGCGTCGAAGCCGGTCCTGAGGGAGTCCAGCCTGGCCTGGGCGATGTCGTAGGCGGCCTTGCCCAGCAGCAGCCGCAGTGGGGGCTCCGCCGCCTGCACCGCGCCGATGATGGCCTCGCTCGCCCGGGCCGGGTCCCCGGGCTGGTGGCCGTAGGTGGCGAGGGTGCTGGTGCGCCGCGCGCCCGCGCTCTCGGCGTAGTCGTCGATGGTGACGGCGGACTGCCGCATGGAGGGGCCGGACCAGTTGGTGCGGAAGGCGGCGGGTTCGACGATCGTCACCTTGATGCCCAGCGGGGCCACCTCGGCGGCGAGCGATTCGGAGAGGCCCTCCACGGCGAACTTGGTGGCGTGGTAGTAGCCGGTGGCGCCGAAGGCGGCCAGGCCGCCGAGGGAGGAGATGTTCACGATGTGGCCGGCGCGGCGGGCGCGCATGCCCGGCAGCACCGCCCGGGTGACGTCCACCAGGCCGAAGACATTGGTGTCGAACAGGGCCCGGACCTCCTCGTCCTCGCCCTCCTCCAGAGCGGCGAGATAGCCGTAGCCCGCGTTGTTGACCAGGACGTCGATCAGGCCGAAGGCGCTTTCCGCCTGCTTGACGGCCTCCGCCACCTGGTCCTTGTCGGTGACGTCGAGGGCCAGGGCCAGCGCGCGGTCCCCGTGCCCGGCGACGATGTCGGCCAGCCGGCCGGGGTCGCGGGCGGTGACCACCGCGCGGTGGCCGTGGTCGAGGACGGCGGTGGCGAGTGCCCGGCCCAGACCGGTGGAACAGCCGGTGATGAACCAGACGGGCGAGTCGATCACAGTCATACGGAAGAGTCCTTCGTCGTGGTGCTCATGGTGTCGTGAGTCGTCTCCACCGCGTCGGCGGCGAGGCTGCCCAGCAGGGACAGCGCCTGTTCGGACGGGCTGCCCGGTTCGGCCTGGTAGACGACGAGCTGCTGGCCGGGGGCGCTGTTCACGGTCAGTGCCTCGTACTCCAGCGTCAGCTCTCCGACCAGCCGGTGCCTGAAGCGCTTGGTCTCATGGGTCTTCTGACGGATGTCATGGCGGGCCCACAGCCGCCGGAACGCCTCGCTCTTGAGCGACAACTCACCGACGACCGCGATCAGTTCGGGGTCCTCCTCGTCGATTCCGGCCGCCGCGCGGAGTCCGGCGACGGTGTTGACCGCCACCCGCTCCCAGTCGGGATAGAACTCCCGCGCGTCCGGGTCGAGGAAGACCAGCCGCATCAGGTCCCGGCTGTGGGTGTGCCCGTCGAACAGGGCCCTGCCCAGGGTGTTGTGGGCCAGTACGGTCAGACAGCGCCCCAGGACGACGGCCGGTGTCCGCGGCCAGCCCTCCATCATCCGCAGCAGGGTCGGGCTCACCCGCTCCCGCCGCGCGGCCGGGCGGCGTCGGCCGGGGGCCGGACGGGCCAGCCGGTGCAGATGGGCGACCGCGTCCTCCTCCAGCACCAGGGCCCGGGCCAGCGCCTCGACCACCTGCGCCGAGGGATGCCGCTCCCGGCCCTGCTCCAGCCGGATGTAGTAGTCGGTGCTGACGCCCGCCAGCAGGGCGACCTCCTCGCGGCGCAGACCCGCCACCCGGCGCCGGCCACCGGGCAGGATGTCCACGTCCTCGGGCCGCACCAGTTCACGGCGGGCGCGCAGAAAACGCCCCAGAGGGTTCTCGCTGTCCATGAAATCGAGCCTAGACCTGGGAAAGCGGCATCCGGAGCCCGTAAGGTGGCCGCGCTACTCCTAGTCTGGGCCGGGAGGTGCCCGCCCATGGCCGGCGGATCGCACGACCGCGGATCGCACGACGACGGATTACGAGACCACCGAGCGCAGGACCACGGACCTCCGGGCCATGGACCACCGGGCCACGGAGCGCCGGAATTCGGGGAGCGCAGGGTCGACCGGGGCCCGTACGGAGACGGCTGCCCGGTGCGTCGGGGGCCCGACGGGATCTGGCAGGTGTCCGGCTACGAGGAGGCCCGCGCCGTCCTGCGCAGCACCGCCACCGTGCAGGCCGGGCTCGGCATCGAGACGGTGGAGAAGCTGCCGTCCCGGTTCCGGCGGCCGGTGCTCTACCGGGACGGTCCCGAACACCGCGAGGACCGGCGGCAGACCGCCCGGTTCTTCACCCCGCGCCGGGTCGACGAGCACTATCGCGAGGTCATGGTCCGGGTGGCGGAGGCACAGATCGACACCATCCGGGAGACCGGCCGGGGTCTGCTCGCCGATGCGGCCTTCCATCTGGCGATCGAGGTGGCCAGCGCCGTGATCGGCCTGACGGAGAGCCGGCCCGGGATCCGGCGGCGGTTGGAGCGCTTCTTCCCCGAGAAGTTCGGCACCCCGGGGCTGACCAGCCTGCACGGGGTTCGCTGGCTGCTGCGGCAGAACGCCGACTGGCTGCGGATCTACTGGGGCGATGTCCGCCCGGCCGTACGCGCCCGGCGGCGACGGCGGCGCGACGATCTGATCTCGCATCTGCTGGACGAGGGGTGTTCGGCCGGCGAGATCCTGGGCGAGTGCATCACCTTCGCCGCCGCGGGCATGGTCACCACCCGGGAGTTCGTCAATGTGGCCGCGTGGCATCTGTTCGGTGACGCCGCCCTGCTGGCGCGGTACCGGGCCGCCGACGAGCCCGGCCGGATCGCCATCCTGCAGGAGATCCTCCGGCTCGAACCGGTCATCGGCCGGCTCCGCCGTCGTACCACCGCCCCGCTTCGGCTGCCCGGCGGCAGCCAGGATCCGGGCGCGGAGGTGACGGTGCCGGCCGGGGAGCTGGTCGATGTCCTGCTCCACCGGGCCAATCTCGACGGCCGTACGGTGGGCGAGCGGCCGGAGCGGCTCCGCCCGGGCCGCCCGATGGCCGCGGGCGCGGGTGCGCCGGGGCTGTCCTTCGGTGACGGTGCGCACAAATGCCCCGGAGCCGCCATCGCGCTCCTGGAGACGGATGTCTTCCTCGGCCGGCTGTTCGCCCTGCCCGGTATCCGTATGGCGGCCCCGCCCAGGGTCGGCTTCAAGGACGAGATCGCGAGCTATGAGCTGCGCGGCTGCGAGGTCGTACTCGCGGGCCGACCCTGACCGCCACCGCCCCGCCGACCGCCCGAGCGACAGGAGGAACCATATGACCGAGTCCCCGGCCCCGATCCAGGGCCACTGCGACCCCCGGTTCACCGGAGTGCGGGCCGCCTTCGAGGCGAACTTCCGCGAACGCGACGAGCTGGGCGCCGCGGTGGCCGTGCGGATCGGCTCGGAGACCGTGGTGGATCTGTGGGGCGGCTGGGCCGACGGCGGGCGCACCCGCCCCTGGGAGCGGGACACCCTGGTCAATGTGTGGTCGACCACCAAGGGGCCGGCGGCACTGTGTGCCCATGTGCTGGCGGACCGCGGGCTGTTGGACCTGGACGCGCCGGTGGCCGCGTACTGGCCCGAGTTCGCCGCGGCCGGCAAGGGCTCGCTGCCGGTGCGGTATCTCCTCTCGCACCGGGCGGGGCTGGCCGGGTTGCGGGAGCCGCACAGCGTGGCCGAGCTGTACGACTGGGAGCTGACCACCGCCCGGCTGGCCGCGGCCGAGCCGTGGTGGGAGCCCGGCAGCCGGAGCGGCTATCACGCGCTCACCTACGGCTTTCTGATCGGCGAGGTGGTCCGGCGGGTCAGCGGGCTGCTGCCCGGCGAGTTCCTGCGGCAGGAGGTCACCGGGCCGCTGGGCATCGACTTCACCATCGGACTTCCGGAGAAGGAGGCCGGCCGGGCCGCCGAGCTGATCGGTCCGCGGGCCGGGCGGCCGGGCGGTGAACAGGCCGCGGCGGGGCTGCGGTTCACGCCCGTCGCCCTGGCGGCGCTGGCCAATCCGGTGGTCGGCGCGGCCGAGGCCAACAGCCGGGAGTGGCGCGAGGCCGAGCTGCCGGCCCTCAACGGCCATGGCACGGCCCGCGCCATCGCCGAGCTGTACGGCATCCTCGCCCGCCGCGGTGTGGCCGACGACCGCCGGGTGCTGTCCCCGGAGGCCGCCGAGCGGGCCCGCGAGGGCCAGGGTTCCTGCCGGGACCTGGTCCTGGGCGAGGCGCTCGGCCGGGACACGGAGGTGGCGCTGGGGGTGTGGCTGAGCGGTGCGCACGGCTCGTACGGCCCCAACCCGCGCGCCGCCGGCCATGACGGCTTCGGCGGCTCCTGCGGGCTCGCGGACCCGGAGGCGGAGCTTTCCCTGGGCTATGTGATGAACCGTATGGGCCCGCATATCGTCGACGACCCGCGGAAGATGGCCCTGGTGGAGGCGGTGTACGCGGCGCTGTGACCGGCGGGCGGCCCGGCCGTGGCTGTGCCGCCCCGCCCCAGCCGGGCCGCCCGGCCGTGGCTACGCCTCTCGTGAGCGTTTCAGCAGCGCCAGGGAGCAGACGAGGGACACCGCCACCAGCGCCATCTGGTAGATCACGACCGGCACGATCGAGCCGCCGGTCGAGCGCAGCAGCCACTCGCCGACCAGGGGTGCCGTACCACCGATGAGCGCCGAACACAGCTGGTAGGAGAGGGAGATACCGGTGTAGCGCACGGAGATCGGGAAGGCGGCGGCGAGCAGTCCCGCCAGGATCGCGTAGTTCATCGCGCCGGTGATGCCCAGCAGACAGATGCCGAGCGCCACGATGACCGGCTGGGTCGTCGAGACACAGGCGTACATCACGGGCACCAGAGCGAAGTTGAGGCTCAGCAGGGCCGCCACGGTGCGGCGCGGGCCGAAGCGGTCGGCCAGCAGCACCCCGAGGGGCTGGGTGAAGAACTGGATGACGCTGTAGACGAGCAGCACGTTCAGCATGGTGGAGCGATCCATGCCGAGGCTGCCGGTGGACCAGGACAGGACGAAGGTGGTGATGAAGTAGGTGGCGGCGATGCCGATGGAGCTGGCGAGCACGCCGAGGGCGAGGGTTCCGGGGTGGCGGGTGACCAGCTCCCGCAGGGGGACCTTCGCGACCCGCTTCTCATCCCGCAGCCGGGCGAACTCCGGGGACTCCTCGACCTTGAGCCGCACCACGAGGCCGATGACCACCATCACGGCGGAGAAGAGGAACGGAACGCGCCAGCCCCAGGCGTCGAAGTCGTCGTCCGGAAGCTGGGTGAGCAGCGCGAACATCCCGGTGGCCAGGATCGATCCGGCCGGTGACCCCTGCTGGGCGAAGGCGCCGAACGACAGCGCCTTCCCCTTGGGCGCGTGTTCGCTGGCGATGAGGACGGCGCCGCCCCATTCGCCGCCGACCGCGATGCCCTGCACCATGCGCAGCAGCACCAGCGCGATGGGCGCGGCGACGCCGACCGCGTCGTAGCCGGGGAGCAGCCCGATCAAGGTGGTGGCGATGCCCATCATGAGCAACGTGGTGACCAGGGTCTTCTTCCGGCCGATCCGGTCGCCGAGGTGGCCGAAGACGATGCCGCCGATCGGCCGGGCGAGGAATCCGAGCCACAGGCTGCCGAATGCCTCCAGCGCGCCGGTGGTGTCACCGCCGCCGCCGAAGAAGATCTTGCCGAGGACGAGCGCGGACGCGGTGGAGTAGATGTAGAAGTCGTACCACTCGACGGTGGTGCCGATGAACGAGGCGAGACCCGCCTTGCGGGCGGTCCGCTCGCGGTCGGTGGCCGGGGCGCGGTCCGTGGCCGCGGCGGTGGCGGTGGGCTTGCTCATGGTCAGCGTCCAGAGATGCGGTCGGCGAGACGGGCGATGGGCGAGGTGGTGGTGCGGCCGGAGGACTCGGAGCGGTCGGCGGCGCGGTACGCGGCGTACATGCTGTGCACTCCGATCCACCGGAACGGTTCGGGCTCCCATCGACGGGTGCGGTGGCCGACCCAGGGCAGCGCGGTCAGCTCGGTGGAACGGCCGAGCAGCAGATCGGACAGGGTGCGTCCGGCGAGGTTGGTGGCGGCCACGCCATGGCCGACGTATCCGCCGGCGGAGCCGAGACCGCTGGCCGGGTCGTAGTCGATCGAGGCGCACCAGTCGCGGGGCACGGCCAGCACCCCCGACCAGGTGTGGTCGATGGCGGCCTCGGCGGTGTCCGGGAAGAGGCCGGTGAGGATCCGCCGCAGGGCGCGCACGGTGTCCGCGCTGGTCTGTCCGGCCCGGTCGGTGCGGGAGCCGAACTTGTAGGGCACCCCGCGGCCGCCGATGGCGATGCGGCCGTCCGCGGTGCGCTGTCCGTAGGTGTAGGCGTGGGTGGCGTCGCTGAGGAGTTCCTGCCCCTCCCAGCCGAGCCGCTTCCACAGCTCGTCGGGGAGCGGCTCGGTGACGATCATCGAGGAGTTCATCGGCAGCCAGGTGCGGCGTTCGCCTTCGATGCCGCTGGTGAAGCCCTCGGTGGCGCGGACGATCCGGCCCGCGCCGATGGTGCCGAACGGGGTGCTGACCCGGCCGGGGGCGATGGCGGTGACGGGGGTGGACTCCAGGATCCGTACGCCCCGCGCCTCGACCGCGCGGGCCAGGCCCTGCACCAGCTTGGCCGGGTGGACCCGGGCGCAGTGCGGATTGTGGTAGCCGCCCAGCGCCCCGTCCAGGCGCAGCCGCTCGGCGACCCGGGGTGCGCTCAGCCACTCCAGGTCCTGTGCGCCCCAGTGCCGCAGCTGGTCGTATGCGGTGCGCAGCCGGGGCAGTTGGGCCGCGCCGTGGGCGACGGTGAGATAGCCGCTCTTGACGATGTCGGCCTCGATGCCCTCGGTACGGGCCACCGAGATCACCTCGTCCACGGTGTGGATCATCTCCCGCTGCAGGGCGATGACGGCCTCGCGTCCGCGCTTCCTCGCATAGGTCCCGGCCGACCCGGCGATCTTGCAGCTGAGCCAGCCGGCGTTCCGTCCCGAGGCGCCGAATCCGGCGAACTCCCGGTCCACGACGGTGATGTCGAGGTCGGGGGCGGCCTGCTTGAGGTAGTACGCGGTCCACAGCCCGGTGAAGCCCGCGCCCACGACGCACACATCGGTGGCGAGGTCGCCGTCGAGGGGCGGACGCCGTTCGGGGAAACCGGTCTGGCGGTACCAGAAGGACACATTTCCGTTCAGCACTGCGGCACTCAGCCAATCGTGGTCGTACGGCCGCTGGTCGGGCGGCCTGGGGATGGCCCCGGTTTCGTCGCGGATCGAGGAGAGTGGGTCGAGATGGGCGGACCGAGGAGCGTGGACCCAGGGGTGCGGGTCAGTAGCTGGGTGGGCTGATCACCCACAGCACCCGGGCGGCCGCCGCGGCCGTCTCGCTCAGCCGGTGCGGTACGGCGGAGGAGTAGCGGATGCTGTCACCGGCCCCGAGGGTGAAGGAGCGGTCGCCGAGCTGGAGTGAGACCGTGCCCTCGAGCACATACAGGAACTCCTCCGAGTCGCCGTGGCTGTAGAGGGTCTCCCCCGTGGAGCCATGGGCGTCGAACTCCCCCAGGAACACCTCGAGATGGTGCTGCGGCCCCGGGGTCAGCCGGAACTTGCGCCCGCCGAGCACCCCGAGGGCGAGCCGGGGCGCCTCCTCGGCGCGCAGCACGCTCGGGCCGCTGGTGAAGTCGTCGCCGAACAGGTCGGCCACTTTCAGGCCGAGCGCGGCGGCGACCTGCTGGAGGGTGGCGATGCTGGGGTTGGCCTGCCCGCGCTCTATCTGGCTCAGATAGCCCTCACTGATCGCGGCGGCCTCGGCGACGGTCCGCAGCGTCAGCCGGCGTGCCTTGCGCAGCGCGCGCAGCCGGTCGCCTACGGACTCGTCGCCGGTACCGGCGGCCCGGTCCGTGGGGTGTTCGTTCTCCATGGCCGGACACGCTAAGAGCGCTGAGCACCTGGCACAAGAGTCTGAACTGAAAACTCAGAAATCTTTACTGGCGGGGTCCGGCGCTACTGGCGGAGTCCGGCGCTCAGTCCGTCCAGGGTGAGATCCAGGAGGCGGTCGGCCTGCTCGCGCTGTTCGGGCTTCCCCGAGGCGAGGGCGATGCCGGTGAGAGCGGCGAACATGTCGGTCGCGCTGATGTCGGACCGGATCACGCCGGCCGTGACGGCGGCGTCCATCAGCCGCGAGAGGGCGTCCTGGATCAGCTCGTGGCTCTGGGCGTACGGATTGACGCCCGACGCGACGACGCCCCGCAGCGCGTCCGCCATGCCCAGCTTGGCGTTGGCGTAGTCCATGAAGCGGCCCAGCCACGCGCGCATGGCCTCGCGCGGGGGCAGGGCCGCCAGCAGCTCGGGGGCGGCGTCGCAGAGCCGGGCCAGCTCATTGCGGTAGGCGGCCTCGATCAGCAGCTCGCGGGTCGGAAAGTTCCGGTAGAGGGTGCCGGTGCCCACACCCGCCTCCTTGGCGATGCGCTCGAGGTGGGCGTCCAGCCCTTCCTCGGCGAACACCCGCACCGCGGCGGAGAGGATCTTCTCCCGGTTGCGCTGCGCGTCGGCCCGCAGCGGACGCCCTGGATCCCTGGCCATCGGCGACTCTCCTCATTCCCATGTTGCTAAGTGGAGGCGCATCCACTTAGTCTGTACCGAGTGAAGCGGAGGCGGCTCCGCTTCCTACTGTAGGCCATCGCCGCCTCCCCCCTTTTTCCTGCAATCCCCCTGGAAGGACTCCCCATGATGTCCGGTATCGAAGGCAAGGTCATCGCCATTACGGGCGCGAGCAGCGGCATCGGCGAGGCCACCGCGCTACTGCTGGCCGAGCGCGGCGCCAAGGTCGTCCTCGCCGCGCGGCGGTCGGACCGCATCGAGGCGCTGGCGGCCCGGATCACCGAGGCGGGCGGCGAAGCCGTCCCCGTCGTCACCGATGTGAAGCGCCGCGAGGATCTGTCCCGTCTGGTCGCGACGGCACGTGAGCGGTATGGAAAGCTCGATGTGCTGGTCAGCAACGCCGGTATCAGCCCGATCTCCGCCCTCGACGATCTGCGTGTCGAGGACTGGGAGGAGATGGTCGACGTCAACATCAAGGGCGTGCTCTACGGCATCGCCGAGGCCCTGCCCGTCTTCCGTGAGCAGGGCTTCGGGCATTTCGTCCACACCCTCTCCACCGCCGGGCTGGTCATCGTTCCGAAGATGTCGGTCTACGCCGGGACCAAGAACGCCGTACGCGCCATCTCCGAGGGGCTGCGCCAGGAGGCGGGCGAGGCGCTGCGGGTGACCACCATCTCGCCGGGGTTCACCGAGACGGAGCTCGCGCACTCCATCACGGACCCGGACGCGAAGAGCCAGATCCAGGACTCCATGGCCAAGATCGCGATGCCGCCGAACGCCATCGCCCGCGCCATCGCGTTCGCCATCGAGCAGCCGTCCGGTGTCGACGTCGGCGAGATCGTGGTGCGCCCCACCGCACAGAGCTGAGCCCCGCGCCCGACGGTCAACCGCCGGGCCTGCGGCCGGTGTCCAGCAGCGCGGCATGGACGGCCGCGGTGAGCACCACGGCCACCAGTGTCCATGAGATCCAGTTGCCCGGGTCGGGTAACCACTGGCGTCCGAGCGCGATCGGATAGATGGCCACCGCGTACCCGGCGGGTACGGGGCGCGGCACGATCCCCTTACGGGCGGCGCCGAGGAAGAGCAGCGGCGCCAGCAGCCCGGCGGAGAACACCACACCCGCCACCCACAGCACCTGGTGGCGCCGGCCGTTGTACAGAGGGGGCCGCGCGGACGTTCCGGTGGGATATTCCCTCACGATGGCCTTTCGCTCGGTGCGGCGTGCAGACGATTGAGTGCGTGGTGTGCGCTCACGGCGCCGATGCCTTCCAGATCGCGAAGCTGGCGGGCGGAGAAACTGGAGAGTAGTTCGAGATTATCGATACCAGCCCTGAGTAATGCATTGGCCAAACGATGTCCGATTCTGTCGTGTCCAAGGGCATCGAAGAGTTCGCCGCCCTCGCAGGAACCGCAGCGTCGTCCGGACTCGCTCGGCGCCTTTTCCCGGACGCCGCAGCCACCGCACATATCGATCACCCGGTCATCCCATCGCGCCCTGGACCAGCTCATTTTGACGATGGCCTCGCGAAGCGCACCGATGCTGTCGGCCGCGGAGGAGGAATGAGTGGCGCCACAGATGTCACATCGAATGGTGATCGAATGGCTCATGTGAGCATGATGGCAGAGCGGCTTCCAACGGGCCTTCCCCGTCATCGTTTTGCGGCCGTTCGGCCACCCATCGAGACGTGCGTTTCTCACAGCCGCTTGATGACAAATGCGACTGTTACGCCGCCCGGAGTGGTGAAAGCGTGAGCCATCAGTGAACAGCGAAGTGTCCGGGGGGCCGCGCGAGCCGTCGTCAGCGGCTTGAATCCCGTCGGTGCGGACGGGGAACGCACCAGCGACAATCCGGGATCCGGCCGAGTGCTGTCACCGCGAGCCCCACCGGGTTCTCCTGACCGACAACGGAAACGGCTGGGTGATGAGAGACAACGCCACTGACAGGGGCGCGCACGATACGAGGGGGCGCCGTCACCGGCGATGGCGCGTGTCCGCGGCGCTGGGTCTGACGGCGGTGCTGGCCGGCGGCGGGATCGCCGCCCTCCAGACGGCCGGATCGCCCGCGTCCGATGCCCCGGAGCCCGCGGCCGTCGTCGCCGCGCACTCCGGCCGGCTGACGCCCGGGGAATCGCGCGAGGCGTCCCGCATCGCCGTCGACGCCGCCACCCGCCCCGGGACCGCGCCCGCGCGCGGCGGCAAGGACGCGAAGAAGGACACCGCGGGCGGGGAGCGGAACGCCGCGGGCGGTTCCGGCGCCGAGCCGCTGGACACCCGCCGTCCGCCCCGGGCCAAGTCGGCCTCCTCCGCCCCGGACAGCCGGGCCGAGGTCCAGCTCTACGACTACGCCTCGGACACCCTCATCACCCGGCTGGTCGATCTGCGCTCCAAGAAGGTCCTCGACTCCGCGCGTCAGCACGGCGTCCAGCCGCCTCCCACCCTGACCGAGGCCCGTGAGGCGGTGAAGATCGTCCTGGCCGACCGCCGACTCGGCCCGGGGATGCGCGACTCCTACACCACGCAGACCGGGAAGCGGCTGACCTCGCCCTCCCAACTGCGCCTCCAGAGCATGTCGTTCCTCGGCTCCCGCGCCAAGGGGGTGGACGGCGCGCGGAAGGTGTCCCGGTGCGGTGAGCACCGGTGTGTGCAGCTCTTCGTGCGCCTGCCCGGTGGCAAGTGGATCGACACCAGCCGGATCGTCATCGATCTGTCGGCCAGGCGCGCCGCCGTCATCGGCCTGTGAGGGGAGCTCTTTCCGTGTCCAGTCTGTTTCGGCGTGCCCGTGTGCTGGTCGCCGCGGTGGGATTGCTGGCCCTGTGGGTGCCGGGCCCGGCGTCCGCCGCCCCCGCGAGGGCCTCGGCGGCCCCGTCCTGCCCCGCCGCGGATCGCATCGACGCCACCCTGAAGAACGGTGCCCGGTGGCAGATGTGCTGGGACATCGACCGCAACACCGGTGCGGTGCTCAGCGATGTGATCTACACCCCGAACCGCGGTGCCCCCACCCGTGTGCTCAAGAGCGCCTCGCTCGCCGAGGTGCATGTGCCCTACGACAGCGGTCAGCCGCGCTTCTACGACGTCTCCGCGATCGGCTTCGGAGATCTGGAGCAGGGCACACTCACCCGGCTCAGCGCCAAGGACTGCCCCGACGGGCGGCTGCACGACTTCCAGGACACCCCCGTGCTGTGCACCGAGGAACAGCCCCGGCCGTTCGCCTACAAGAGCGCGGTGGAGAAGGGTGTTCTGCACGGCACCGACCTGGTCGTCTTCTCGGTCTCGGAGATCGGCTGGTACGACTACATCACCGAATGGCGCTTCTCGGACGACGGTTCCATCACCCCCCGCTCGGGCGCCACCGGGAGCCTCTCGCCGTTCCAGTTCTCCGACGCGAGCAGCGGCTGGCCGACCGGGGTGGGCTCCACCCGGTTCAGCGAGAACCACTCGCACAACATCTTCTGGCGGCTGGACTTCGACGTCGACGGTCAGTCGGCGAACACCGTGGAGCAGTACGACTACCTGGGCAGCGGTACGGCCGAGCGCACCACCAAGCGCACCGTGCTCTCCCGTGAGACCGCGGCGGACCTCGCGCCCACCCGATTCTGGCGGGTGGTGAACCCCACGGCCGAGAACTCCGACGGCCACGCCAAGTCCTGGGAGATCGACAACCACCACAGCGATCAGTACCGGGGCCCGCACGAGACCGAGGAATTCACCCACCACGACATGTACTTCACGCAGTACCGGGAGTGCGAGCGGCTGGCCTACGGCAACACCGCCCCGGACTGCGCCACCTCGGTCGACAAGTACACCGGCGGCGAGAAGCTCACCGACCCGGTCGCCTGGGTCAGCGTCGACTTCCACCATGTGCCCAGGGACGAGGACCAGGACCCGATGCCCACCCACTGGCAGGGCTTCACGATCGTGCCCCGGGATGTCACGGCCACGAGCCGGCTGCCATGACCAGGCCCCTGTCGCCCATCCCGTTCCGTCCCCCGGCAAGGAGTGCACCGTGTTACGTCCGACCCCGGCACCGTCCGTCGAGCGGTCGAAGATACGCCGCGTCCTCGAGGACCGCCTGACCGCCCTGGCCCGCGCTCATCAGGTGCCCGGCGCCCAACTCGCCGTGCACGGCGACGGGATGACGCTCGCCGTGGAGACCGGCGTCCTGGACGCGGAGACCGGCGAGCCGTTCACCGCGGAAGCGGCCGTGCCCATCGGCTCCGTCACCAAGGCGTACACCGCGACCCTGGTGGCGCTCCTGGTGGCGGACGGCGACGTGGAGTTGGACGACCCGCTCGGCGAGCATGTGCCGGAGCTGCGGCGGGCGGGTCCGCCGTGCACGGTGCGCCAGGTGCTCAGCCACACCGCGGGGCTGCCGTCCGGGCCCGACTCGGACCAGGTGGCCTCGGTGACGGCCGCACGCTATCTGCTGGACCACTGCACCGACCGCAGCCTGGTGATGCCCCCGGGCACGGACTTCTCCTACTCCAACGCGGGCTATGTCGCGGCGGGCCGGCTGATCGAGACGGTCACCGGGATGAGCTGGCAGGAGGCCATGCGGTCGGTGCTGCTCGATCCGCTGGGCACCGTGCCGTCCTTCATCGGCACCGCCGCCACCCCGCACCGGCCCACCGCGCGCGGCCACTCGGCCAACACGGCCACGGGCAGGACGAGACCGGTGCGGCAGAACCTCGCCCCCGCCGAGGCCGCGGCCGGTGCGCTGCGGGCCAGTGCGCTCGATCTGGTGGCGCTGGGCCGGGCCCATCTCGGCGACGGCCCGCGGGGGGGCCGCCCCATGAGCTCGCGGAGGAGATGCGCCGCCCCGTGCCCGGCGCCGACCCCGGTGTGCTGGCCGACGGCTGGGGCCTGGGATGGGCGCTCTTCCGGCACGGCGAGACGCTGTGGTTCGGGCACGACGGCAACGCCCAGGGCACTTCCTGCTCGCTGCGGGCCGATCCCGCCACGGGGGTGGTGGTCGGCTTCACCGCCAACGCGGGCGGCGGCACCGAGCTGTGGAACGAACTGACCGATGTCCTCGGCGAGGTCACCGGCGTCCGGGTGCCCGCCGGCCCCACCCCGCGGCGCCTGGCCACCCCCATGCCCGTGACCTCGCAGTGCACCGGGATCTATCTCAACGGCGACATCGAGTACCAGGTGACCATCGGCGACGGCGGTGGCCTCGCTCTGTCCGTGGACGGCGACCTCCCCGCGCCACTGGTCTGCCATGAGGACCTCACCTGCGATCTGGTGGACCCCTCCTCCGGACGCCGGATCCCCGGCGGGCGCTTCGTCCGCGATCCGCGGACCGGCGCCGTCGACCGGATCCAGCTCTCGGGCCGGATGGCCCGTAAGAGCGCCCTGGTCTGAGGCCCCACCGCCCACCCGCACGGCCGTCTCCCCATATCTCCCCCGGCCGGGCGCGGGCGCCACGGCTCGGCGCCGGCACGGCCCGAACCGTCACCCATCCGCCCGTTCAACCGCTCCGAAGGGCCACACCCCGCCATGACGGACCACTACGCGACCTCATCGGTGTCCGCACCCCAGGATGTCCCGGACCTGCCTCCGGCGGCGTGGAACGCCACGGACCGCGCCGTCTCCCGTGCGCCGCTCGGCGAGCTCTTCGCCATATGGGCGAGGCGGACCCCCACGGCGCCGGCCCTGGTGGCGGAGGACCGCGAGTGGTCGTTCGGCGACGTCGAGCGCTGGGCGAACCGGCTGTCCCACCACCTCATCGGGCAGGGTGTGGGGCCGGAGCGGGTGGTGGCCCTGGTCCTGCCCCGCTCGGCCGAACTGGTGGTGGCCGAGCTGGCGGTGGCGAAGGCCGGCGGCGCGTACCTCCCGATCGATCCGGCGCATCCCGAGGAGCGCCGGGCCATGATGCTGGCCGACGCCCGGCCGGTGGCCGTGCTCGACGACCCGGCGCGGATCCGGGAGGTGGCGGCCGGGCCGGGCCCCGATCGCGCGCCCGGGCGGGCGGAGCTGCTCGGCCCGCTGCTCCCCGAGCATCCCGCGTATGTCATCTACACCTCCGGCTCCACGGGCGTGCCCAAGGGCGTGCTGGTGCCGCACGCCGGTCTGGGGAACTTCTCGGCCGCGACGACGGCCCACTACCGGGTCCGGCCGGGCGACCGGGTGCTGCAGTTCTCCTCGCCGAGCTTCGACGCCTCCGTCCTGGAGCTGTGCTCCTCCCTGCTCGCCGGGGCGGCGCTGGTGGTGCCCCCGGAGGGGCCCCTGCTGGGCGCCGAGCTGGCCGCGGTGCTGCGGGAGAAGCGGGTGACCCATGCCCTGATCCCCCCGGCGGCGCTCGCGACCGTACCCCCGGAGGAACTCCACGACGGACTGCCCGACTTCCGCACCCTGATCGTGGGCGCGGAGGTCTGCCCCGCCGATCTGGTGGACCTGTGGGCGCCCGGGCGGCGGCTGGTCAACTCCTACGGCCCGACGGAGGCCACGGTCGTGGCCACCTGGACGGACGCCCTGGCGGCGGGCTCCGGCGCCCCGCCGATCGGCCGTCCGCTTCCCAACACCCGGGTGTTCGTGCTGGACGAGGCGGCGCGACAGGTGCCGGTCGGCGCCACGGGAGAGCTCTGCGTCAGCGGCGCGGGCCTGGCCCGCGGCTACCTCGACCGGCCGGGGCTGACCGCCGAGCGCTTCACCGCCTGCCCCTTCGGCCCGCCCGGCTCCCGGATGTACCGCACCGGCGATCTGGTCCGCTGGAACGCCGACGGGGAACTGGAATTCCTCGGCCGGGCCGACCACCAGGTCAAGGTACGCGGCTTCCGCATCGAACTGGGCGAGGTGGAGGCCGCGTTGGCCCGCCACCCCCAGGTGGGCACGGCCGTGGTCACCGTACGGGAGGACGAGCCCGGCCAGAAGCGGCTGGTCGCCTATGTGGTGCCGCCCGGCGGCGGGAGCACGCCGAAGGCCGCGGAGGTGCGCGCCGCGGCGGCCCGGGTGCTGCCGGCGCATATGGTGCCGTCCGCCTACGTGGTGCTGGACGCGTTCCCCCTCACCCCGCACCGCAAGATCGACCGGCAGGCGCTCCCCGCCCCGCGCTCCGCGCCGGACGGCCACTCCCGCCAGGTCGCCCCGCGCACCCCCGCCGAGGAGGCCCTGGCCCGCATCTGGTCCGAGGTGCTGCCGGTGGACACGGTGGGCGTGGAGGACGACTTCCTGGGCCTGGGCGGCGACTCCATCCTCGGAGTGCGGCTGCTGACCCGCGTCCGGGCCGAACTGGGCGTGGAGCTCTCGCTGCGCGACCTGCTCGACGCCAGGACGGTGGCGCGGCTGGCCGGCCGACTGCCCGCCGGGGCCGCCGACGCGCCCGGCGCGCCCGAGGAGCCGATCCCGCCCGCGCCGCGCGACCGTCCGCTGCCGCTGTCCTCCGCCCAGCGGCGACTGTGGTTCCTGGACGATCTGACCTCCGGCGGCACCGAGTACAACACCGGGGCCGGGCTGCGGCTCGACGGCCCGCTGGAGGTGGCCGCGCTGCGCCGGGCGCTGGACCGGCTCGCCGCCCGCCATGACGCCCTGCGCACCACCTTCGCCACCGTGGACGGGCACGGGGTGCAGCAGGTGGCCGCGCACGGGACCGTTCCGCTGGACCGGGTCGACCTCGGCGGCCATCCGCCGCGGGAGCGCGCCGAGGCGCTCGACCGCACCCTGACCGGCGAGCTGAACCGCCCCTACGACCTGCGGCAGGGGCCGCTGACCAGGGCGCTGCTGATCCGGCTCACCGACCAGGAGCACATCCTGCTGCTGGCGCAGCATCACATCGTCACCGACGGCTGGTCGGTCGGGGTACTGGTGCGCGAGCTGGCCGCGCTCTACGCCGCCGAGGTGTCCGGAACCGACGCCGAGCTCCCCGAACCCGCCCTGCAGTACCCGGACTTCGCGGTGTGGGAGCGCGGCCGTCCCGCCACCGCCCGGGAGGACGCCGATCTGGAGTACTGGCGGGGCCGGCTGGCCGGGACGCAGACGCTGGAGCTGCCCACCGACCGCCCGCGCCCGCCGGTGCGCACCACGGCGGGCGCGGTGCACCGCCGTGAGCTGCCCGCCGAGCTGGTGGCCGGGCTGACCCGGCTCGGCAGGGAGCGGGACACCACGCTGTTCACCCTGCTCGCGTCCGCCGTCGCGGTGCTGTTCTCCCGCTACTCGGGCCAGCGGGACATCGCCTTCGGCACCGTCACCGCCGGACGCCACCGCAAGGAGCTGGAGTCGGTCGCCGGATTCTTCGTCAACACCCTGGTGCTGCGCGCCGATGTCGACGGGGACAGCACGGTCGAGCGGTTCCTGGACGCGATGCGCGAGACGGTGCTGGACGCCTTCGGCCATGACCGGCTGCCGTTCGAGCGGGTCGTCGAGGAACTGGCCCCGCGCCGCGACCCCAGCCGCAATCCGCTGGTGCAGGCGCTGGTGGTGCAACAGAGCGCCATGGTGCCCGCCCAGGAGGCGGGGGGCGTGCGGATCGGCGAGCACTCCCTGCCGCGCCCGGCCGCGCGATTCGATCTGGTGCTGGAGTTCCTGCCCCGCGACGACGGCTCGCTGGGGCTGACCGTCGAGTTCAACTCCGATCTGTTCGACACGGCCACGATCGAGCGGATGGCCGGGCATCTGCACCGGCTGCTGACCGCCATGGTGGCCGATCCGGGCGCCACCCTGGTAGAGCTGCGGATGCTCGCCGACGCCGAGTGGCATGCGATGCTCGACGCCTGGAACGGGCCGGAGCAGACCGCCATCGAGGCCACGCTGCCCGATCTCTTCGCCGCCCAGGTGGCACAGCGTCCGACCGCCACCGCCGTGACCTGCCAGAACACCAGCCTCTCCTACGACGAGGTGAACCGGCGCGCCAACCGGCTGGCGCGGCTGCTCATCGCCCGGGGCGCCGGTCCCGAGCGGCTGGTGGCCCTCGCCCTGCCGCGCTCGGCCGAGCTCGTCGTCGTCCTGCTGGCGGTGCTCAAAGCAGGCGCCGGATATCTGCCGGTGGACCCCGGCTATCCGGCCGAGCGCATCGCGTTCATGCTGGAGGACGCCGCACCCCCGACCGTCCTCACCACCACCGGGACGGCCGGCTGTCTGCCCGCGGACGCCGAACCGCTGGTGCTGGACGACCCGGCGGTCCGCGCCGAGTGGGACGGGCTCGCCGACGGCGACATCACCGACGGGGAGCGGATCCGTCCGCTGGACCCGGCCCATCCCGCGTATGTCATCTACACCTCCGGATCGACCGGCCGGCCCAAGGGCGTGGTGGCCACCCACCGCGGCGTGGCGGGGCTCGCGGCCTGGGCCGAGGCGGAGCTGGGCCGTGAGCGGCTGACCGATGTGGTGGCCTCGACCTCGCTCAACTTCGATGTGTCGGTCTTCGAGCTCCTCTGCCCGCTGCTGGCCGGGGGCAGCGTGGAGGTGGTGCGGGATCTGCTCGCACTCACCGATCCGGGCGGGCGGCCGCGGGCGCAGGGGCTGCTCAGCGGGGTGCCCTCGGTGTTCTCCCGGCTTCTGGGCGAGGAGCCCCCGACGGCCCGGGCCCGGACCGTCGTGCTGGCGGGCGAGGCGCTGCCCGCCCAGACCGTACGGGACATCCGGGAGGCCATGCCGTCCTGCCGGATCGCCAATCTGTACGGGCCGACCGAGGCCACGGTGTACGCCACCGCCTGGTTCTGCGACGGCCAGGCACCATCGCAGGCCCCGCCGATCGGCCGTCCGGTCGCGGGCACTCGCGCCTATGTCCTGGACCCGACGCTCCGGCTGGTGCCGCCCGGGGTGACCGGTGAGCTGTATCTGGGCGGGCAGGGCCTGGCCCGGGGCTATCTGAGGCGGCCCGGGCTGACCGCCCACCGCTTTCTCGCGGACCCCTTCGGGCGGCCCGGCAGCCGGATGTACCGCACCGGTGACCTGGTCCGCTGGAACGGCGAGGGCCGGCTGGAGTACCTGGGCCGGGCCGATGACCAGGTGAAGATCCGCGGCTTCCGGATCGAGCGGGGCGAGGTGGAGACGGCGCTGCTGCGCCACCCCGACATCGCCGAGGCGGCCGCGGTCGCCCGGGAGGCGGACGGTCATACCCGGCTGATCGCCTATGTGGTGGCCGCCGCGGGCGCCGCACCGGACCCGGCGGGGCTGCGGCGGTTCCTGCGGCGTTCGCTGCCCGACTACATGGTGCCCGCCTCGGTCGTCGTCCTGGAGCGGATGCCCCTGAGCCCCAACGGCAAGCTGGACCGCGGCCGGCTCCCCGAGCCGGATTGGGCCGAGGCCGCGGCACCGGGCTATGTGGCGCCCCGCACCGCCACCGAGCGGACCCTGGCGGCGGTCTGGGCCCGGGTCCTGCGGGTGGAGCGCGTGGGGGTCGAGGACAACTTCTTCTCCCTCGGCGGCGATTCGATCCTCAGCATCCAGTTGGTCTCCCGGGCACGGCAGGCCGGGCTCGCCGTCACCTCGCGCGATGTCCACCGCCACCAGACGGTCGCCGCGCTGGCCCTGCATCTGGACACCACCACGGCTCCGGCCGGGCCGCCCGGCTCCGACGGGGACGAGACGGCCACCGGGGAGCTGCCGCTGACCCCCATTCAGCACTGGCTGTTCACCACCGACCCCGAGCGGGCCGGCCACTTCAACCAGACCATCTCCCTGGTGCTGCCCGAGGACGTGGACGAGGACGCGCTGCGGCACGCCGTGGACGCGCTGGTGGCACACCATGACGCCCTGCGTTCCCGCTTCCACCGCAGGGACGACGGCTGGCACCAACGGATCGAGGACGCGGCGGCGGTCCGCGTACCGCTGGCGACCAGCGGCGGCGCGCATCTGGGCCGCTTCGACCTGGCCGGGGAGCCGCTGCTGCGCGCGGTGCTCGACCGGGACGCCGGGCCGCGCCCGGTCCTCCATCTCACCGTCCACCACGCGGTCGTGGACGGAGTGTCCTGGCGGGTCCTCCTGGAGGATCTCGACAGCGCCTACCGGCGGGCGGCCCGGGACGAGGGACCCGGGCTTCCCGCGAAGTCCTCCCCGCTGCGCCGCTGGGCGCTGCGGCTCACCGCCCATGCGGCCGAGGGCGGGTTCGCCGACGAGGAGGCGTACTGGACCGGCCTGGCGGGGGCCTGTGACCCCTCGCTGCCGATGGACCTTCAGGGGCCGAACACCTATGCCTCGACCCGGTCGGTCACCTTCCGGATCGGCCCCAAGGAGACCGCCGCACTGCTCCAGACGCTGCCCGAGGTCTACCGGACGCAGGTCAACGATGTGCTGCTGAGCGCGCTGGCCCGGGTGCTGCACCGCTGGACCGGGCGCGCCCGGGTGCCGGTGGACGTGGAGGGCCACGGCCGCGAGGAGCTCTTCGCGGACCTGGATCTGTCCCGTACGGTCGGCTGGTTCACCACCCGCTTCCCGGTGGCGCTCGACCTTCCGGACGGCGGCTGGGGCGCGGTCCTCAAGTCGGTCAAGGAGCAGATGCGGGCCGTGCCACGGCGTGGTCTGGGCTACGGCGTGCGGCGCCATCTGCTCGATGGCGAGGGCCTTCCGGACGGCCCCACGGCCGGGATCAGCTTCAACTACCTCGGCCGGTTCGAGGCGCCGGACGGGGGCGACGGGCTCTTCCGCGGTCTCCACCGGGAGCTGGCCCTGGACGCCGACCCGGCCTCGCCGCGCCCGCATCCGCTGGAGGTGGTGGGCCGGGCCTGGGGGGACGACCTGGAGTTCACCTGGTTCTACTCCGCGCATCTGCACCGGGAGGAGACGGTCGCCCGGCTCGCCGGGGAGTTCCGCGAGGCGCTGTGCGAGATCGCCCGGCACGGCAGCGCGCCAGGCGCGGGCGGCCGCACCCCGTCCGACTTCCCTCTGGCCGCCCTCGATCAGCCGGCCGTGGACCGGCTGGCCGGGAACGGCGGCACGGTGGAGGACATCTACCCGCTCACCCCCACCCAGGCGGGCATGCTGTTCCACAGCCTGGCCCAGGACGACCGGCGCGCCTACTTCCAGCAGCTGAGCTTCGTCCTCGACGGGGTGCCCGATCCGGCGGCGCTGGCCGCGGCCTGGCAGCAGGTCGCCGACCGTACGCAGGTGTTGCGCGCCCGCGTGGTGTGGGAGGGGGTGCCGGAGCCGGTCCAGGTGGTGGAGCGCGGGGTGCGGATGCCGGTCACCCTGCTCGACTGGCGTCGGCTGTCCGGGCCGGACGAGCGCGGGGAGGAGCTGCGCGGTTTCCTCGCCGAGGACCGGGAGCGCGGTCTCGACCTGGCCGCCGCCCCGCTGACGCGGCTGGCGCTGGCCCGGCTGTCGGCCACCGAGGTCCAGGTGGTGTGGACGTTCCACCATCTGATCCTGGACGGCTGGAGCCTCTTCCAGGTGCTCTCCGATGTCTTCCACTGCCATGCGCGGGCGCGTGACGGGGCGTCCGGCGCGGCCCTGGCCACCGGTCTGCCCGGCCGCCGCCCGTTCAGCGACTATGTGGCGTGGCTGCGGGAGCGCGACGGGGCCCTGGCCGAGGAGCACTGGCGGGCCCGGCTCGGCGACCTCACGGAGTCCACCCCGCTGCCGTACGACCGGGAGCCCACCGAGACCCATCACGCCGAGTCCACCGAGGACATCCGGCTCACCCTGCCCGCCGCCACCACCGGCCGCCTTCAGGAGCTGGCCCGGGGCGAGGGGCTCACCCTGAACACCGTGGTGCAGGGCGCCTGGGCGCTGCTGCTGGCCCGGCAGTCCGGGCGCGAGGACGTCGTCTTCGGGACCACGGTGTCCGGACGGCCGCCGGAGCTGCCGGGCGTGGAGACGATGAACGGGCTGTTCATCACGACCGTGCCGACCCGCCTCACGGTGCCGGCCGGCTCCACTCTGCTGTCCTGGCTGGGCGAGGTGCAGGCCGGGCAGACCGAGGACCGGCGGTTCGACTTCGTACCGCTCACCCGGCTGCGGTCCTGGACCGGTCTGCCCGAGCGGGTGAACCTCTTCGACTCCATCGTGGTCTTCGAGAACTATCCGCTCGGCGACGACCTCGCCGCCGCCCACGGCCTCGCCCTGCGCGAGCTGGACGGTGTGGAGACCACCAACTACCCGCTGTCCCTGGTGGTCTACCCCGGCGCTGAGCTGGCGCTGCGGCTCGGCTACGACCCGGCGCTGTTCGATAAGGCCACCGCCCGGCGGCTGGCGGAGTATCTGACAGTGCTGCTGACGGCCATGGCCGACGGCCCGGACCGGGCGCCCGCGCGCCTTCCGATGCTCACTTCCGTGCGGCGCCACCAGGTGCTGCGGGAATGGAACGACACCGCGGTCCCGCTGCCCGAGTCCACGGTGGCCGGGCTCTTCGCCGACCGGGTGCGGTGCGCGCCGGACGCGACGGCCCTGGACGGCGAGGCGGGTCCGGTGAGCTACCGGGAGCTGGATGCCCGCGCCAACCGGCTGGCCCACCGGCTCATCGGCCACGGCATCGGCCCGGAGCGTCCGGTGGCCGTCCTGATGGACCGGTCGGTGGAGCTGGTGGTGGCGCTGCTGGCCGTCGTCAAGGCGGGCGGGGTGTACGTACCGCTGGACACCCGCGCCCCCGGGGACCGGCTGCGGAGCGTGCTGGCGGAGGCGGGGGCGGAGCTGCTGCTGACCGACCGCGCCTGGGAGCGCACGGCGGCGGACATCTCGGCCGCCGGGCGGACCCTGGTGGTGGAGCCCGGCGACGACGGCCCCTCAGGGCCGCCGGGCGTGGCGCTCTCGCCCGACAACGCCCTGTATCTGATGTTCACTTCGGGCTCCACCGGGCGGCCCAAGGGGGTCGCGGTGCGCCACCGCGATGTGACCGCCCTCGTCGCGGACCGCGCCTTCGCGGGCCACGACCGGGTGCTGGTGCACTCGCCCCAGGCGTTCGACGCCTCGACGTACGAGCTGTGGGTGCCGCTGCTGCGCGGCGGACGGGCCGTGCTGGCGCCCGCCGGGGACGTGGACGCGGACACCGTGCGCCGGGCGATCGCGGAGCACGGGGTGAGCTGCCTGTGGCTGACCGCCGGGCTCTTCCGGCTGCTGGCCCAGGAGGCGCCGGAGGCGCTGCGCGGCGCCCGGGAGGTGTGGACCGGCGGTGAGGCGGTGCCCCCCGGGGCGGTGCGCCGGGTGCTCGCGGCCTGCCCGGAGCTGACGGTGGTGGACGGCTACGGGCCCACCGAGACCACGACCTTCGCCACCCGGCGCCCCTTTGGCGCCGGGGAGGCGCTTGCGCGCTCGCTGCCCATCGGGCGGCCACTGGACAACACCCGGACGTACGTCCTCGATGGCGCCCTCCAACCGCAACCCCCGGGCATTCCCGGGGAGTTGTACATCGCGGGCGCCGGGGTGGCCCGCGGCTACCACGGCCGTCCCGGCGCCACCGCCGAGCGGTATGTGGCCGACCCGTTCGGACCGGCCGGCTCCCGGATGTACCGCACCGGGGACATCGTGGCCTGGACCGACGACGGTGAACTCCGCTTCCAGGGCCGCGCCGACGACCAGCTGAAGGTCCGGGGCTTCCGCATCGAGCCGGGCGAGATCGAGGCCGCGCTGGCCCGCCACGAGGCCGTGGCACAGGCGGTCGTCGCGCTCGCCCGCGTGGGCGACCGCACGCTGCTGACCGGCTATGCGGTGCCGGTCCACGGGGCCGAGGTGCCCCGCGCCGGGGAGCTGCGGTCCTTCCTGGGCGGCCTGCTGCCCGACTACATGGTGCCCTCGGCCTTCGTCACCCTCGACGCGCTGCCGCTGACCCGCAACGGCAAGGTGGACCGCCGCAGGCTGCCCGCGCCCGACCCGGACGCGGCCGGGGCGGCAGGCTATGTGGCGCCCCGTACCGACACCGAGCGGACCCTCGCCGAGATCTGGGGCACCCTGCTGGGCCGGGAGCGGGTCGGCGCCGAGGACAACTTCTTCCATCTGGGCGGGGATTCGATCCTCAGCATCCAGGTGGCCTCCCGCGCCCGGCAGGCGGGGCTGGCCCTCACCCCCCGGGAGCTGTTCCGGCACCCCACGATCGCCTCGCTCGCCACCGTCGCCACCCCGACCGTGACGACCGCCGCCGACACCGGGCCGGTGACCGGTGAGATGCCGCTCACCCCGATCCAGCACTGGTTCTTCGGTATGCGGACCGCCCGGCCCGGCCACTTCAACCAGTCCGTGGTCGTCGAACTCCAGCGGGATCCGGACCTGCGCGCACTGCGCGCGGCGCTCGACGCGCTGCTGGTCCACCATGACGCGCTGCGGACGCGGTTCGAGCCCGAGGCCGATGGAGGCCCCCGGCAGTACTGCCCGCCGCCGGAGCTGACGGGCCCGGCGCTCTTACGGGAGGACGACCTGTCGGGGCTCGGCACGCCGGAGCGGCGGGCCGCCGAGGACGCGGCGATGGCGGAGGCACAGGCCGGATTCGAGCTGGCCCGGGGCCCGCTGCTGGCCGCGCGGCTGTTCCAGCACGGAGACGGGCAGCGGCCGACGCTCTTCCTGACCGCCCACCACCTCGTGGTCGACGGTGTCTCCTGGCGGGTGCTGCTGGAGGATCTGAACACCGCGTACCAGCAACTGCTCACGGGCGGGCGGGCCGACCTCGGCCCGCGCACCACCTCCGTGCGGGACTGGTCCCACAAGCTGACCGAGCACACCGCCACCGGCGGATTCGACGCCGAACTCCCCCACTGGCGGGCGGTGTCCGCGGAGTGCGCCGCCGGGCTGCCCGTGGACGGCGAGGGCGACAACACGGTGGCGTCCATGGCCCAGGTCACCGTCCGGCTGGACCGGGAGCGCACCGACGCGCTGCTGCGGCAGGTTCCCGAGGTCTATCGCACCCGCGTGGACGATGTGCTGCTCGCGGCGCTGGGCCGGGTGCTCGGCGACTGGACCGGACGGCGCCGGATCGCGGTGGACCTGGAGGGCCACGGCCGGGAGGAGCATCTGCTGGACGGGGTGGACCTGTCCCGCACCGTCGGCTGGTTCACCAGCCTGTATCCGGTCGCCCTGGACCTCGCCGAGGGCGGCTGGGGCGAGACGCTCAAATCCGTCAAGGAGCAGCTGCGGGCCGTCCCGGCACACGGAATCGGCTACGGCGCGCTGCGCCATCTCGACCCCGCCTCGGGGCTCCGGGGCGCGGCGGAGCCCGGCATCAGCTTCAACTACCTCGGCCAGTTCGACTGGTCGGCCACGGCCGAGGACAGCGAGGACTCCGGTCTCGTCCGCACCGTACGGGACGGTCTGGGCGGTGACGCCGCGCCCGACACGGTCCGCGCCCATCTGCTGGACGTCGTGGGCCGGGTGGAGCGCCGGTGCCTGGAGATCACCTGGTACTACGGCTCGGGGACGCACACCGAGGAGACGGTGGCCGGGCTGGCGCGGGGGATGCTCCACGCGCTGGAGGAGATCATCGGCCACTGCGCCGACCCCGCGGCGGGCGGCCGGACCCCGTCCGACTTCCCGCTGGCCCGGCTGGACCAGGCCGCGGTGGACCGGATCGCCGGCGACGGCCGGGCGGTCGAGGACATCTATCCGCTGACCCCGACGCAGGCCGGGATGCTCTTCCACGGGCTGATGGATCCGGCGTCGGACACCTATGTCAACCAGGTCCAGCTGACGCTGACCGGGGCGCGTGATCCGCAGGCGCTGGCCACCGCGTGGCGGCGCACGGTGGACGCCAATCCGATCCTGCGCACCCATCTGGTGTGGGCCGAAACCCCGGAGCCGCTGCAGGTCGTGACGCGCGGGGCGACGCTCCGGATCGTCCACCACGACTGGACGGAGCGGCCCGGGGAGTGGCGCGAGGCCGAGTTGCTCCGCATGCTCGCCGAGGACCGGGCGGAGGGGATCGACCTGGCCACGGCGCCGCTGATGCGGCTGGCGCTGATCCGGCTGTCCGCCGACGAGGTCCGGATCGTCTGGACGTTCCACCATGTGCTGCTCGACGGCTGGAGCGCGGCGCAGGTCTTCGACGAGGTCTGCGAGCGGTACGCGGCGCTCACCGCGGGCCGGACGCCCGTGGTGCCCGCCCGCCGGCCGTTCCGCGCGTACCTGGACTGGCTCGGCGAGCAGGACACGGCGGAGGCCGAGCGATACTGGCGTACGGCGCTGGCGGGGTTCGCCTCACCCACCGAACTGCCCCGCGACCGACCCCCGTCTGAGGCGCACCGCACCGCCTCGTCGGACTCGCACCGGGTCACCCTCGGCGCCGAGGAGTCCGCCCTGCTCCGTACGACGGCACAGCGGGGCGGGCTGACCATGAACACGGTGGTGCAGGGTGCCTGGGCGCTGCTGCTGTCCCGGTACAGCGGGTCCGAGGACCTGTGCTTCGGCACCACCGTCTCGGGGCGGCCGGCCGCGCTGCCGGGGGTCGAGTCCATGGTCGGGGTATTCATCAACACCATCCCCACCCGGGTCCGGGTGGCGGGCGGAGCAGGCTGCTGGACTGGCTGCGGGAGCTGCAGTCGGCGCAGTCGGAGGCCCGGCTCTTCGAGTCCGTGTCCCTGGCCCAGCTGGGGAGCTGGAGCGAGGTGCCCGGCGGGGTGAGCCTCTTCGACTCCATCGTGGTCTTCGAGAACTACCCGTTCGACAGCGAGGCCATCACAGCTCATGGCCTGGGCATCCGGCAGGAGCGGGATGTGGAGCCCACCAACTTCGCGCTCAGTGTCGTGGTGGCGCCCGAGGAGCGCCTGTCGATCTCGCTCGACTACGACCCCGCCGCCTTCGACGCCCCGACGATCGAGCGGCTGGGCGCGTATCTGCGCACACTGCTGGAGGAGATGGCGGCCGATCCGGAGCGTCGGCTGGACGACCTGCCGCTGATCGGCGAGGGCGAGACGCGCGGGATCCTCGACCGCTTCAGCGGCCCCGTCACAGCCGCGCCGCACGCGGTGCTGCCCGCGCTCTTCGAGGCACAGGCGGCCCGTACCCCGGACGCGGTGGCGGTGCTGGGCGACGGCGGACGGCTGACCTACCGGGAGCTGAACGAGCGCGCCAACCGGCTCGCCCGGCGGCTGATCGCCTCGGGCGCCGGGCCGGAACGGTTTGTGGCCCTCGCGCTGCCGCGCACCCCGGAGCTGGTGGTGGCCGTGCTGGCGGTGCTCAAGAGCGGGGCGGCCTATCTGCCGGTCGACCCGGCGTATCCGGCGGAGCGCATCGCCTTCATGCTCGGCGACATCGCCCCGGACACGGTGGTGACCACCGGGGACGTGGCCGACCGCATCCCCGCCGGGGTGGGCGGCCGGATCCTGCTGGACGACGTGGAGTGCGGCCGGCGGCCGGCCGAGCTGCCCGCGCGGGACATCGACGATGCCGAGCGGCGCTGCCCGCTGGACCCCGGCCATCCGGCGTACGCCATCCACACCTCGGGGTCGACCGGTACGCCCAAGGGCGTGGTGGTCACCCATGCGAGCGTGGCCGCGCTGGCCGCGTGGGCGCGGGAGGAGTTCGGCGCCCAGGGCTCTCCCATGTGGTGGCCTCGACCTCCCTCAACTTCGATGTGTCGGTCTTCGAGATCCTCTGCCCGCTGCTGGCCGGCGGCGCCGTCGAGATCGTCCGCGATCTGCTCACCCTGGCCGAGGGGACGGAAGCCTGGACGGCGAGCCTGATCAGCGCCGTGCCCTCGGCGCTCGGGCAGGTGCTCGGCAAGGGGTCGGTCTCGGTGACGGCCGGCACGGTGGTGCTGGCGGGCGAGGGGCTCGCCGCCCGCACCGTCCAGGAGGTCCGCGCGGCCATCCCCGGCTGCCGGGTGGCGAACATCTACGGGCCCACCGAGGCGACCGTCTACGCCACCGCCTGGACCTGCGACCCCGCCGATCCCGACCGCACCCCGCCCATCGGCGCCCCGGTCGCCGCCACCCGGGCGTACGCCCTGGACGCGCGGCTGCGGCCGGTGCCGGTCGGTGTGCCGGGCGAGCTGTACCTGGCGGGGCCGGGCCTGGCCCGGGGGTACTTCGGTCGGCCGGGGCTGACCGCGCAGCGGTTCACGGCCGATCCGTTCGGCCCCGCGGGCGGCCGGATGTACCGCACCGGCGACCTGGTCCGCTGGGACGAGCGGGGGCAGCTGGAATACCTCGGCAGAACGGACGACCAGGTCAAGGTGCGCGGCTTCCGGATCGAACTGGGCGAGGTCGAGGCCGCGCTGGCGCGTCACCCCGATATCGCCGAGGCGGCCGCGACCGTCGTCGACACCGGCGGTCACAAGCGTCTGGCCGGCTATGTGGTCCAGGTCCCCGGCGCCCCGCCGGTGGACACCGCCGCGATCCGCGCCTTCCTCGTCACGAGCCTGCCGGACCATATGGTCCCCTCGGCCCTGGTCGTCCTGGACCGGCTGCCGCTGGGGTCCAGCGGCAAGCTGGACCGGCGTGCGCTGCCCGCACCCGTCTGGGCGGCCCGCGCCACCGGCCACGTCGAGCCGCGCACGGAGACCGAGAAGGCCCTCGCCGCCATCTGGGCGGAGGTCCTCGGGGTGGAGCGCATCGGCGTGGAGGACAACTACTTCACCCTCGGCGGCGATTCCATCCTCAGCATCCAAATCGTCTCCGCCGCCCGGCGGGCCGGTATCGAGCTGACCCCGCGCCACCTCTTCGTCCACCAGACCGTGGCGGAGCTGGCCACCGCCGCGCGGGAGGCCCCGGCCACGGCGCCCGCTCACGAACAGGACCCGGTCGTCGGGGAGGTGCCGCTGACGCCGATCCAGCACTGGCTCTTCGAGCAACTGTCCGGCACGGCGGGTCACTTCACGCAGTCGGTCTCGGCCGAGCTGACCGCGCCGGTGGACGAGCACGCGCTGCGGGCCGCCCTGTCCACGGTGGTGACCCACCATGACGCCCTGCGGCTGCGCTTCGAGCGCACCGAGGACGGCGCCGTACGCCAGCACAACGCCCCGCCGGAGGGCCGGCCGATGCTGGACCTCCACGATCTGTCCTCCTTGGAGCCGGGGCGGCGGGACGCGGTGATGCGGGAGACGGCAGCGCGGATACGAGCCGGGTTCGACCTGGCCCGGGGGCCGCTGCTGCACGCGGCGCTGTTCAACCGGGGCGAGGGGGAGCGGCCCGTCCTGCTGCTGACGGCCCACCATCTGGTGGTCGACGCCGTCTCCTGGCGCATCGTGCTGGAGGACCTGGACACCGCCTACCGGCAGATCGCCGCGGGCCGGACGGTGGAGCCGGGCGCCAAGACCACGTCGTTCCGCACCTGGGCACGGCGCCTGAGCGAGCACGCGGCCGCCGGGGGCTTCGACGCGGAACGCGACCACTGGGCGGCCGCCCACGGCTGCACCGACCTGCCCACGGACGGCGAAGGCCCCAACACCGCGGCCTCCGAGGAGGAGGTGACCGTCCGGCTCGGCGCCGAGGAGACCCGTCTGCTGCTCCAGGAGGTGCCGGGCGCGTACCGGACCCGGGTCAATGACGTCCTGCTCTGCGCCCTGGGCCGGGTGCTGGCCCGCTGGACCGGCCGGGACCGGGTGGCGGTGGCCCTGGAGGGGCACGGCCGGGAGGAGATCTTCGAAGGCGTCGATCTGTCCCGTACGGTCGGCTGGTTCACCAGCATGTACCCCGTCACGCTGGAGACACCCGCCGACTGGGGGCTGGAGCGGACGCTCAAGGCCGTCAAGGAGCGGCTGCGCGCGATCCCCGGAAACGGCCTGGGCTACGGCGCGCTGCGCCATCTGTCCGGCGCGGCCACCGCCGGCCTCCCCGCCGCCCCGGAGATCAGCTTCAACTACCTCGGGCAGCAGGACTGGGAGCCGCCCGCGGCGGATGGTCTGCTGCACGCCCTGACCGGTGGGCTGGAGGGCGATATGAGCCCCGAGGCGGACCGGCCGCATCTCCTCGATGTGATCGGCCGGGTGGCGGACCGCCGGCTCGAACTCAGCTGGTCCTACTCCCGGTCGCGGCACCGGCGCGCCACCGTCCACCGGCTCGCCGAGGAGATGGTGGACGAGCTGCGCGCCATCGTGCGGCTGTGCACCCGCCCCGACACGGGCGGGCGCACGCCCTCGGACTTCCCGCTGGCCGCGCTGGACCAGGCGACCGTCGACCGGCTGGCGGGCGACGGCCGGGACGTGGCCGATATCCATCCGCTGACCCCGACCCAGTCCGGGCTGCTCTTCCACGCACTGGCCCAGCGGGACCAAGGGCTCTATCTGGAGCAGGCGACGTTCGTCCTCGACGGGGTCGCCGACTTTGGGGTGCTGGCCGCCGCCTGGCAGCATGTCGTGGACCGCACCCCGGTGCTGCGCGGCGAGGTGGTGGTGCACGATGTGGCCGAGCCCCTGATGGTCGTGCGCCGCACCGCGGTCGTACCGGTCGAGGAACTCGACTGGACCGGCCTCACGGAGGACGAGCGCACGGCCGCGCTGGAGCGGCTGCTGGATCAGGACCGCGCCCGTGGGATCGATCTCGGCGCGGCCCCGCTGCTGCGCGTCACCCTGGCCCGGCTCTCACCCGGTGAGGTGCGGGTGCTGTGGACCTTCCACCATGTGCTGCTGGACGGTTGGAGCGTCTTCCAGGTGCTCGGCGATGTCTTCGCCGCCCATGCCGCCCTGGCCGCCGGTGAGCAGCCGAGGCTGCAAGCCCGCAGGCCGTTCGCGGACTATGTCGCCTGGCTCGGCCGTCAGGACCACACGCGCGCGCACGCGCACTGGCGGCAGGCCCTGGAGGGATTCACCGCCCCCACTCCCCTCCCCTATGACCGCAGGCCGACGCCGGAGATCGCGACCCGGTCCTCGCACTGGCTGTCGCAGCGACTCGGTGAGCAGGACACCGCCGCCCTCCAGGACTTCGCCCGGCGGCACCGGCTCACCATGAATACGGTCGTCCAGGGCGCTTGGGCGTTGCTCGTATCCCGCTTGAGCGGCGAATCGGACGTCTGCTTCGGGACGACGGTCTCCGGGCGGCCGGGGGAGCTGCCCGGCGCGGACGACATCACCGGCATCTTCATCAACACCCTCCCGGTGCGGTGCGCGGTGCCGGGCGCCACCGGGGCCGCCGCCTGGCTGCGGGAGCTGCAGGCCGAGCAGGCGGACGCGCGCGGCTTCGGCCATGTGCCGCTGTCCGAGCTGCGGGGCTGGAGCGAACTCCCGGCCGGGGTGAACCTCTTCGAGAGCCTGGTGGTGTTCGAGAACTACCCCATCAACAGCGCCGCCGCGGCCGAGCACGGACTGCGGGTGCGCGATCTGCACGCCCTGGAGTCCACCAACTACGCGCTGACCGTGGTGGTCTCGCCCGGATCCGAACTGTCGGTGGAACTCGGCTACGATCCGCGGCTGTTCGAGGAGGCCACCGCCGAGGCGCTGGCGGACCGGCTCACCCATCTCCTCGGCGCGCTGGCCGCGGCCCCCGACGAGCTGCCGCTGGACCACATCGACGTCCTCCCGGCCGCCGAGCGCCACCGGCTGCTGGTGGACTGGAACGACACCGCCCGGCAGGTGCCCGAGTCGACGTGGGCCGAGCTGTTCGAGGCGGCGGCGGACCGCGACCCGGACGCGGTGGCGGTGGACTCCCTGCGCCTGCGGCTGACCTACGCGGAGCTGGACGGCCGGGCCAACCGCCTCGCCCACCACCTCATCGGGCAGGGCGTGGGCCCGGGGCGGATCGTCGCGCTGGTGCTGCCCCGGTCGGTGGAGTCCGTCGTCGCCCGGCTCGCGGTGGCCAAGGCCGGGGGCGCCTATCTGCCCATCGATCCCGACTACCCGGCCGAGCGCATCGAGTTGATGCTCAAGGACTCCGCCCCGCATCTCGTGATCGAGCGGGCCGCCGAGGTCCGGGCCCCGGACGGCCCGGCACACCGCCCCGGGGACGAGGACCGCCTCGGCGCCGTCCACCCGGACGACCCCGCCTATGTGATCTACACCTCCGGGTCCACCGGAACCCCCAAGGGAGTGGTCGTCACCCACCGCGGGATCGCCGGGTTCGCCGCCGCCGAGGCCGAGCACTTCCAGGTGCGGCCGGGCGACCGCGTGCTGCAGTTCTCCTCGCCCGGCTTCGACGCCTCCGTGCTGGAGCTGTGCATGGCGCTGCCCTCCGGGGCCGCCCTGGTGGTGCCCGAGCCCGGCCCCCTGCTGGGCGGCCATCTCGCGGAGATCCTGCGGCGGCAGCGGATCACGCACACCCTCATCCCGCCCGCCGCGCTCGCGACACTGCCCGCCGGCACCGAGCGGGAGCTGCCCGACCTGCGGACACTGATCGTGGGAGGGGACGCCTGCGGGGCGGAACCGGCCGCCCGATGGGCGCCGTTCCACCGCATGATCAACGCGTACGGGCCCACCGAGACCACCGTCGTGGCCACCTGGTCCGAGCCGCTCGACGCCAACGGCGCCCCGCCGCCGATCGGGCGGCCCATCCCCAACACCCGGGTCCAGCTGCTCGACGCGCGGCTGCGCCCGGTGCCGGTGGGTGTGCCCGGCGAGCTGTGGGTCAGCGGTCCCTCGCTCGCCCGCGGCTATCTGGGCCGCGCCGGGCTGACCGCCTCCCGCTTCCTCGCCGACCCCTTCGGGCCGCCCGGCTCCCGGATGTACCGCACCGGCGACCTCGCCCGCTACGACGCCCGGGGCCGCCTCCACCATCTGGGCCGCGTCGACCACCAGCTCAAGCTGCACGGCCATCGCATCGAGGCCGGAGAGGTGGAGACCGCCCTGTGCGGCCACCCCGCCGTCGCGGAGGCCGTGGTGACGGTGCGGGAGGACGAGCCCGGTGTGCGTCGGCTGGTGGCCCATCTGGTCCTCGCGCCCGGGGCCGCCGCCCCGGCCGAACCCGAGCTGCGCACCCATCTGGGCCGGACGCTTCCCGGCCCGATGGTCCCGTCGGCGTTCGCCGTGCTGGACCGGCTGCCGCTCACCGAGAACGGCAAGACCGACCGCGCGGCACTGCCCGCTCCCGGCCCCGGCACCACCGCCGCCGCCGCACCGGCCGGCCATATCGCCCCGCGCACCCCCACCGAGGAGGTCATCGCGGAGATCTGGTCGGAGGTGCTGGGGGTGGCGCCGGTCGGCGCGGAGGACGAGTTCTTCGCCCTCGGCGGTGACTCGGTTCGCAGCCTGCTGATCGCCTCCCGCGCCAAGGAGGCGTTCGCCGTCGACCTGACCCCGCGGGACATTCTGACCGCGCGCACCGTCTCCGCCCTCGCCGACCTGGTCGAGGAGCACATCCTGCGTGAACTCGAAGACGCCGCTTCCGGCGGCAGCGACCACGACGACCGGTGAGGAAGGACGACATGACGTCTTCGAGGAACGATCGCGCTTCCGCGCTGCCCGAGGAGCTGCGGGAGGCCCTTCGCCGTCGCCTCGCGGGCAAGGCCGGGCGCGCCGACGCCATCCCCGCGCGGACCGCGCGCGGCCGCTGCCACTGTCCTTCGCCCAGGAACGGCTCTGGTTTCTGCACACCCTCCAGCCGGAGGAGGCGGGGTACAACAGCGCGCTGGCACTGCGGCTGACCGGCGCCCTGGACGTGGCGGCGCTCTCCGGCACGCTGGATGCCCTGGTGGAGCGCCATGAGGCGCTGCGGACCACGTTCGACGACATCGACGGCCGACCCGCCCAGGCGGTGCACCCGGCCGCGCCCGTCCCCCTGCCGGTGGCCGACCTCACCGGCGCGGACCGGGAGCCGGGGGCGCTGGACCAACTCCTCCTGGCCGACTACGCCCGGCCGTTCGATCTGCGGACCGGCCCGCCGCTGCGGGCGCTGCTGATCCGCCTGGCCGAGGACGAGCACGTGCTGCTGCTCACGGCCCATCACATCGTCACCGACGGCTGGTCGATGGGGGTGCTGCGGGACGAGCTGTGCGCGCTGTACGCCGCGGAGCCGCTGCCTTCGGTGCCGGTGCAGTATCCCGACTTCGCCGTGTGGCAGCGGGAACGGCTCGCGGGGGCCGCCCTGGACCGGCAGCTCGACTACTGGAAGGGGCGGCTGGACGGCATCGTCCCGCTGGAGCTGCCCACCGACCGGCCCCGGCCTCCGGCGCCCACCTCGGCGGGGGCGATCCATGAGTTCACCGTGGACCGCGGCACCGCGGACCGGCTGCGCGCGCTTGCCGCACGGGAGCGGACCACGCTGTTCACGGCGCTGGTCGCCGCCTGCCAGGGGCTGTTCGCCCGCTGGTCCGGGCAGGACGACATCGCCATCGGCACCGTCACCTCCGGCCGTGGCCGCACCGATCTGGAGCGAGCCGTCGGCTTCTTCGTCAATACGGTGGTGCTGCGCTCCGCGGTGGACACGGGCCGTTCCTACCGTGAGCTGCTGGCCGACGCCGGGGCCACGGTGCTGGACGCCTTCGCCCATGACGAGACGCCGTACCAGCGGCTGGTGGAGGCCGTGGGGGCGCGCCGGGAGGCGGGCCGCAATCCGCTGTTCGATGTGATGGTGCTGCTGCACAGCGCCCCGCGAAGCGCGCCCCGGCTGTCCGGGCCGGCCGCGACGAGCGTGGAGGTGCCCCGGCAATCGGCCACCTTCGACCTCAGCGTCGAGTTCGTCGAGGACGGGGAGGAGCTGCGGGGGCTGCTGGAGTACAGCACCGAGCTGTTCGACACGGCGACCGCCGAGCGGATGGCGGGCCATCTGCTGGTGCTGCTCGACGGGATGGCCGCCGAACCGGACCGGCCGGTGCGGGAGCTGCCCCTGATCACGGACGGCGAGCGGCGGCGGATGACGGCCGCCGGGCGCGGCCCCGCGCTCGCGGTCGCACCGGCCACCTTCCCGGCGATGTTCGAGGCGCAGGCGGCCCGTACGCCGGAGGCGACGGCGCTGGTGGCCTCCGACGCCAGCTACGACTTCGCGGGGCTGAACGCGGCCGCCAACCGGCTGGCGCACCATCTGATCGCCCAGGGTGTGGGACCAGAGCGCGTGGTCGGGGTGAAGCTGCCGCGGACCTCCGACATGGTCGTGGCGATCCTGGGGGTGCTCAAGGCGGGCGGGGTCTATCTGCCCCTCGACCCACAACTCCCCGCCGAGCGCCTCGCGTTCCTCCTGGCCGACGCCGAACCGGCGCTGGTGCTCGACGAGGCCGCCCTGCGCGCCGTCCCCGCCACACTGCCGACGGCCGATCCCACGGCCGCGGACCGGACCGCCGCACTCCACCCCGACAGCGCCGCCTACGTCCTCTACACCTCCGGCTCCACCGGCCGCCCCAAGGGGGTGGCCGTGGAGCACCGGTCGATGGTCAATCTGCTGGTGAGCCACCGGCAGGGCTTTGTGGCGGAGGCGGGCGGCGGGCCGCTGCGCGCGGCGCTGACGGCGTCGTTCTCCTTCGACACCTCGCTGGAGGGGCTGCTCCTGCTGGCGGACGGCCATGAGCTGCACATCATCGACGAGGCAACCCGGCTCGATCCGGCCGCGCTGGTGGCGCGCATCGCCGAGCACCGTATCGACTTCCTCGACCTCACCCCCTCCTATCTGCGGCAGCTTCTGCCGGCGGGGCTGCTGGACCACCCCCGGCACCGCCCGCGGGTGCTGATGCTGGGTGGCGAGGCCCTCGGCCCGTCGCTGTGGCGGCGGCTCGCGGACGCCCCTGGCACGACGGCGTACAACTTCTACGGTCCGACCGAGTGCACCATCGACGCGCTCGCCGCCCGGATCGGCGGTGCCGGGCGGCCGGTGGTGGGCCGGCCACTGGGCAATCTGCGCGCCTATGTGCTCGACTCCCGGCTCCGGCCGGTGCCGGTGGGGGTGGCGGGTGAGCTGTATCTGGCCGGTGCGCAGGTGGCCCGGGGGTACCGGGGCCGTCCGGGGCTGACCGCGTCCCGCTTCGTGGCCGACCCGTACGGGCCCGCCGGGAGCCGGATGTACCGCACCGGCGACCTGGCCCGGTGGACCGCGGAGGGGGAGCTGGACTGCCTCGGCCGCGCGGACGACCAGGTGAAGATCCGGGGCCACCGGATCGAACCGGGCGAGATCGAGGCGGCGTTGCTCGATCTGCCGGCCGTCGCCGAGGCGGCGGTCGTCGCGGTGACCGACGACCGCGGCCACACCCGGCTGGCCGCCTACTACGTGCCCGCCCCGGGCGGTGAGCCGCCCGCCTCCGCCGATCTGCGCGCGGCCCTCGGGCGCACCCTGCCCGGCCATATGGTCCCCGGTGCGTTCGTCGCCCTCGACGCCATGCCGCTCAACTCCAGCGGCAAGCTGGACCGCCGGGCGCTGCCCGCCCCGCGGCCCGACGCGGACCGTCCGGAGGGGACCGCCACGGCCCCGCGCACCGAAACCGAGCGGGAGCTCGCCCGGATCTGGGCCGAGGTGCTGGGCGCCCGGACGGTGGGGGTGAGCGACAACTTCTTCGAGCTGGGCGGCGATTCGATCCTCAGCATCCAGATCGTCTCCCGCGCCCGCCAGGCCGGACTGGCGCTCACCTCGCGGGATGTCTTCCTGCACCAGACCATCGCCGAGCTGGCCGCCGCCGTGACGCCGCGCAGCGCGCCCGGAGGCGCCGAGGAGGAGCGGGCGGACGCGGCGGGTCCGGCGCCGCTCACGCCGATCCAGCACTGGTTCTTCGCCACCCATGGCCCGCTGCGCCACTTCACCATGTCGATGGTCCTCGATCTGCCGCCCGACCTGGACGAGGGCGCGCTGGAGGCCGCGCTGGACGCCGTGGTCGCGCACCACCCGGCCCTGCGCACCCGGTTCGTCCAAGGCGACGACGGCGGGTGGCGCCAGTTCGCGGACGGCGCGACGGGTGGGCCGCTGCTGCGCCACCACGATCTGGCCGGGCTCGACGAGGCCGAGGAGACGGCCGCCGCCGAGGCGGCCGCGGAGGCCGCCCGCGCCGAACTCGACCTGACCACGGGGGCGTTGCTGCGGGGTGCCCTGCTCCGGCGCGGGGCGGGGGCCCGGCCGCGGCTGTTCCTCACCGCACACCATCTCGCCGTGGACAGCGTCTCGTGGCGCATTCTGCTGGGCGATCTGGAGAGCGCCTACCGGCAGGCCGCCGCCGGGGAGCCGGTGCGCCTGGAGCCCGCCTCCACCGCCTTCACCACCTGGGCCCACCGGCTGGGCGAGCAGGTGCGGGAGGGGCTGCTGGACGGCGATCTGGCGTACTGGGAGGACGTACGGGAGGCGGGCGGCGCGGACCTTCCGGTGGATCGCCCGGGCACGGCCACGGCCGGGTCCACCCGCACCGTGCGGGTGACGCTCGACCGCGAGGTCACCGACGGGCTGTTGCGCCGGGTGCCCGGGGTGTACCGGACGCAGATCAACGATGTGCTCCTCAGCGCGCTGGGGCGGGTGCTCGCCGGCTGGACGGGCGAGGACCGGGTGCTGGTGGCCATGGAGGGCCACGGCCGGGAGGAGCTGGACGGGGCCGTCGAGCTGTCCCGGACCGTGGGCTGGTTCACCACGCAGTACCCGGTGGCGCTGACGCTGCCCGCGGGCGGCTGGGGCGCGGTGCTGAGGTCGGTGAAGGAGCAGCTGCGCGCGCTGCCGCGCCGGGGGCTGAGCCATGAGGCACTGGCGTATCTGAGCGCCCCGGACTCCCCCGCGCGGGCGCTCGCCGACGCGCCGCTGCCGGGCATCTGCTTCAACTACCACGGCCAGTGGGGCTCGGGCGGGGACGGTGGCGCGTTCACGCTCACCGGGGAGAGCCTGGGGCGGGATCTGGCCGCCGACGAGCCCTCGGTGTATCCGCTCGATGTGTCCGCGGTGGTGGCGGACGGTGAGCTGGAGCTGACCTGGCTCTTCTCCGACCTGGTCCACGACGCGGCCACGGTGCGGCGGCTCGCGGACGGCATGCTCACGGCGCTGCGGGAGATCGTGGCGCACTGCGACGGACCGGGCGCGGGCGGCCGGACGCCCTCCGACTTCCCCCTGGCCCGGCTGGACCAGGCCGCCGTCGACCGGCTGGTGGGCGACGGACGGGAGATCGAGGACGTCTATCCGCTGACCCCGCTTCAGGAGGGCATGCTCTTCCACCGGCTGGTCGGCGGCGCGGAGGACGTCTACCTCGACCAGGCCGTGCTGACCCTGGAGGGGGTGCGCGACCCGGAGGCGTTCGCCCGAGCCTGGCAGGAGACGGTGGACCGCACGCCGGTGCTCCGCAGTGGCGTCGTCTGGGAGGGCGTGGCACGGCCGCTGCAGATCGTCCGCCACCGGGCCGAGGTGCCCGTGACCCATCTGGACTGGCGCGGGCTGTCCGATGAGCGGCGCGAGGCCGAGCTGGAGCGGTTCCGCGCCGAGGACCTGGCCCTGGGCATCGATCTGGCCGCGCCACCGCTGATGCGGCTGGCCCTCGTCCGGCTGACCGACGCCCGCGTGGCGCTGATCTGGACCTCGCACCATCTCGTCCTGGACGGCTGGAGCCTGGCGCAGGTGTTCACCGAGGTGTGCGAGCGGTACACCGCGGCCGCCCGGGGCCATGCCCCGGCGCTCCCGGCCCGCCGGCCGTTCCGCGACTATCTGCAGTGGCTGGACGGGCAGGACGGTCAGGAGGCCGAACGCCACTGGCGGGACCTGCTCGCGGGCTTCACCGCGCCGACCCCGCTCCCCCGCGACCAGGTGGCCGTGGAGTCCCACCGGGCCCGCTCCTCGGCGACAGTGGCGGTGGCGCTCACCCCCGAGGTGTCGGAGGAGCTGCGCCGTACGGCCCGCGGCGGCGGCCTGACCGTCAACACGATCGTGCAGGGCGCCTGGGCGCTGCTGCTGTCCCGGTACGGCGGTGTGCAGGACGTGGTCTTCGGCACCACCGTCTCGGGCCGTCCGGCGGAGCTGGCCGGGGTCGAGTCGATGGTGGGGATGTTCATCAACACCCTGCCGACCCGGGTCCGGGTGGACGCCGCCCGGAACACCGGTGACTGGCTGCGGGAGCTCCAGATGGCGCAGTCCGCGTCCCGGCGCCATGAATCCGTCTCGCTGGCGCAGGTGTCGGGCTGGAGCGAGCTGCCGGCCGGGACCCCGCTCTTCGACTCCATGGTGGCCTTCGAGAACTATCCCTTCGACGACTCCTCGGCGCGCGAGGCGGGGCTGCGGATCCTCGAGGTGCAATCCGTCGACGCGACCAACTTCGGGCTGAGTCTGCGGGCGCATCTCTCCGACCGGCTGGGCTTCGACCTCGGCTATGACCCGGGGCTGTTCGACGCCCGGACCGCGGCCGCGCTCGCCGACCGGCTGTGCCTGCTGCTCACGGCGATCGCGGCGGACACCGACCGTCCGCTGCGGGCGCTGCCGTGGACCACCGGCGGGGAGCGCCGGCGGATTCTGGTGGAGTGGGGCGGCGGCGCGGCCCCGGCGACACCGGAGCGGACCTTGGTGGAGTTGTTCGAGGAGCAGGCCGCCCGTACCCCCGGGGCCATCGCCGTCTCGTGCGCCGGGGAATCGCTGTCGTACGCCGAACTCGACGCGCGGGCGAGCCGGTTGGCGCATCGGCTGATCACCGAGGGTGCCGGGCGGGAGCGGTATGTGGCGCTGGCGCTGCCCCGTTCGCCGGAGATGATCGTGGCGATCGTGGCGGTGCTGAAGACGGGGGCGGCCTATCTGCCGCTCGACCCGGACCAGCCGTCCGGCCGGATCGCCCGGATGCTCGCCGACGCCGCACCGGTCGTCCTGCTGACCACCACGGCCCGGCAGGCACGGCTCGACGAGGAGGACGACGCCGTCACCGGCGTGGCCCGGCTGTGCCTGGACGACCCCGCCCTGATCGCCGATCTGGAGCGCCGGCCCGCCGCCGTCCCGGCCGGTTCGGGGCCGCTGCCGGACAGCCCCGCCTACGCCATCTACACCTCCGGGTCCACGGGCGTGCCCAAGGGGGTGGTGATCCCGCACGCCAATGTGGTCCGGCTGTTCTCCCGGACCCATGCGTGGTTCTCGTTCGACGCGAGCGATGTGTGGACGCTGTTCCACAGTTACGCCTTCGACTTCTCCGTGTGGGAGATCTGGGGGCCGCTGCTGCACGGCGGCCGGCTCGTGGTCGTGCCGTACGCCGTCTCCCGCTCCCCGGAGGAATTCCTGCGGCTGCTGGTGGACGAGCGGGTGACGGTGCTCAGCCAGACGCCGTCCGCCTTCCAGGGGCTGATGCGCGCGGACGAGGAGAACCCCGGGGCCCGGCTCGCCCTGCGCCGGGTGGTGTTCGGCGGTGAGGCGCTCGACACGCGGCGGCTGGCGGGCTGGTACGCGCGGCATCCGGACACCGCGCCGGTGCTGGTCAACATGTACGGGATCACCGAGACCACCGTGCATGTCACCTACGCCCCACTCGACCGCGCCACCGCGTCCGTCGCGGCGGCCACCGGAAGCGCCATCGGCACCGGCATCCCCGATCTGCGGGTGTATGTGCTGGACGAGGGTCTTCGGCCGGTGCCGCCCGGGGCGGTCGGCGAACTGTTTGTGGCGGGGGCCGGGCTCGCCCGGGGCTATCTGCGCCGCCCGGGGCTGACCGCGTCCCGTTTCGTGGCCGATCCGTACGGGCCCGCGGGGAGCCGGATGTACCGCACCGGCGACCGGGCCCGGTGGACCGCGGACGGGGAGCTGGAGTATCTGGGCCGCGCCGACGACCAGGTGAAGATCCGCGGATTCCGGATCGAGCCCGGGGAGATCGAGGCCGCGCTGGCCGCCCATCCGCGGGTCGGCGACGCGGTGGTGACCGCGCGGGAGGACCAGCCCGGGGTGCGGCGGCTGGTGGCCTATGTGGTGGCCGCCGGTGCGGCCGCGCCACCGGACGCCGCCGAGCTGCGGGAGTTCCTCCAGCGGTCGCTGCCCGCACAGATGATTCCGGCGGCGTTCATGCCGCTGGACGCGCTGCCGCTGACCGTCAACGGCAAGCTGGACCGGGGCGCGCTGCCCGCGCCCGGCCCGGACGGCTTCGCGGCGAGCGCCGAACGGATCGCCCCGCGCACCGAGGCCGAGCGTACGGTGGCGCGGGTGTGGGCCGAGGTCCTCCCGGTCGAGGAGGCCCGGGCGAGCGACGACTTCTTCGCCCTGGGCGGCGATTCGATCCTGGCCATCCGGGTGGCTTCCCGGCTGCGGACGGCCTTCGGCGCGGACGTCACCCCGCGCGCGCTGTTCACCCACACCACCGTGGCCGAGCTCGCCGCCGCGCTGACCGCGTCCACGGAGGGCGGGAGTGCGGCCATCATCCCGGCCGTGCCACGGGACGGGGAACTGCCGCTGTCCTTCGCGCAGGCGCGTCTGTGGTTCCTGGACTCCTTTGACGACGGCGGTACCGAGTATGTGACACCGTTCGCGCTGCGGCTGCGCGGCCGTCTGGACACCGCCGCCCTGCACACCGCCCTGGACGGTCTGGTGGCCCGGCACGAGCCGCTGCGCACCACCTTCGCCGAGGTGGACGGCCGCGGGGTGCAGCGGGTGCACGACCCGTACCCGGTGGCACTGCCCTCGTGCGACCTCACGGACCGTCCCGCGGCCGACCGCGAGCGGGAGCTGGCGCGGCTGCTGGAGCGGGAGGGCGCCACCCCCTTCGATCTGCGCACCGGGCCGCTGCTGCGGGCGTCCCTGATCCGGCTGGACGACGAGGAACACGTGCTCACCCTGACGATGCACCACATCGTCACGGACGGCTGGTCCACCGCTGTCATCGGCGCCGATCTGAGCGAGCTGTACGGCGCGGCGGTCATGGCACGCCCGCCCGCGCTCGCCCCGCTGCCGCTGGGTTACGCCGACTACGCGGCGTGGCAGCGCGATCCGCTCGGCGGCGCGGCGGCGGTGGAGCCGCAGCTGGAGTACTGGCGGGCGCGGCTGGCCGACCTGGAGCCGCTGGAGCTGCCGACCGACCGTCCGCGGCCGGCCGTGCAGACCAGACGCGGGGCACTACTGGAGTTCACCCTGCCCGCCGACCTTGTGGAGCGTCTGCGCGCGGCCGGGCGGCGCGGCGACGCCACCCTCTTCATGACGCTCCTCGCCACCTGCCAGGTGCTGCTCGCCCGCTGGTCGGGCCGGCAGGACATCGCGGTGGGCACCGTGACCTCGGGACGGGAGCGCCCCGAACTGGAGCATCTGGTCGGGATGTTCGTGAACACGCTGGTGCTGCGCACCCGGGTGGACGCCGACCGGTCGTTCCAGGAGCTGCTCAGCCGGGTGCGGGGCACCGTGCTGGACGCCTTCGCCCACCAGGACGTGCCGTTCGAGCGGATCGTGGACGCGCTCCAGCCGGAGCGGGACACCAGCCGCACCCCGCTCTTCCAGGTCATGGTGGCGCTGCACAATCTGGGCGCCGAGGTGCCGGATCTGCCGGGTCTCACCGTGGAGGCCGTCCGGGTCCCGGGCCGGACCGCCGGTTTCGATCTGGGCTTCGACTTCGTGGAGCACCTCGGCGCCCTGACCGGTTTCGTGGAGTACAACACCGATCTGTTCGACGCGGCCACCGTGGAGCGGATGACCCGCCATCTGCGGCTGCTGCTGGAAGCGGTGGCCGAGGACCCGGGGCTGCGGGTGGGCGAACTGCCGCTGCTGACCGCCGAGGAGCGGCGGACCGTGCTGGAGGAGTGGAACGACACCGCGCTCGCGGTGGCGGACACCACCTTCCCCCGCCTCTTCGAGGAGCAGGCCGCCCGCACCCCGGGCGCCACCGCGCTGGTGGCCTCCGACGCCACCTACGACTTCGCTGGGCTGGGTGCCCGCGCCAACCGGCTGGCCCACCATCTGATCGCCCTCGGCGTGGGCCCGGAGAAGGTGGTCGCGGTCAGCCTTCCGCGCACCGCCGATCTGCTGGTGGCCCTGCTCGCCGTCCTCAAGTCGGGCGGTACGCATCTGTACGTCGACCCCGAATTGCCTGCCGAGCGCGCGCGATTCCTGCTGCGGGACGCCGCACCCGAGGTCGTCCTCACCCCCGAGGTCCTGCGGGACGCGCCCCTGGACGGGCTGCCGGACACCGATCCCACCGACGCCGACCGGCTGTCCCCGCTGCTCCCCGGGCACACCGCGTACATCACCTACACCTCGGGGTCCACTGGCCGCCCCAAGGGCGTCGCCGTCGAGCACCGACAGCTGGTCAACCTCTGCCTCGACCACGCGGCCGAGCTCATCGCACCGCATCAGGCCGAGGCGGGCCGTCCGCTGCGCGCGGCGCTGACCGCCGCGTTCACCTTCGACACGTCCTGGGAGGGCGCGGTGTTCCTGGCCGCGGGCCAGGAGGTGCATCTGGTCGACGACGCGGTACGGCTCGACCCGGCCGCCCTCGTGGCGCTGATCGACGCCCGTGGCGTGGACTTCGTCGACCTCACCCCGTCGTACCTCCATGAGCTGATGGCGGCCGGGCTGTTCGCCCAGGGGCGCCACCACCCCCGGATCGTCATGGTGGGCGGGGAGGCCCTCGGGACGGCGCTGTGGCGGGAGCTGCGAGCGGTGCCGGGCGTGGCGGCGTACAACTTCTACGGGCCCACCGAATGCACCGTGGACGCGGTCTACGGCGACCTGGCCGGTCTCGGCGAGCGCCCGCTCATCGGACGGCCCGGCCGCAATCTGCGGGCGTACGTCCTGGACGGCGCGCTGCGGCCGGTGCCGCCCGGTGTCCCCGGTGAGCTCCATCTGGCCGGGGCCCAGGTCGCCCGCGGCTATCTGCGCCGCCCCGGGCTCACCGCGAGGCATTTCGTCGCCGATCCGAACGGCCCTCCCGGCAGCCGGATGTACCGCACCGGCGACCGGGCGCGCTGGACGGCGGACGGGGCGCTGGAGTTCCTCGGCCGCGCCGACGAGCAGCTCAAGATCCGTGGGTTGCGGATCGAGCCCGGGGAGATCGAGGCCGCGCTGCTGGACCATCCGGCGCTCCAGGAGGCGGTGGTGGTGGCCCGCGAGGACACCGGCCACCGGCGGCTGGTGGCCTATCTGGTGCCCGCCGGTCCCGCCGACTCCCCCGCCCCGGCCGCCGTAGCGCCCGATGAGGCCGACGTTTCGCCCGCTCCGGCCGTCGATGCTCCCGATCCGGTGGAGTTGCGCGCCCTGCTCAAGCGCACCCTGCCCGACTACATGGTCCCGGCCGCCTTCGTGACGCTGGAGCGGATGCCCCGCACCGACAGCGGCAAGGTCGACCGGCGCGCGCTGCCCGCTCCCCCCGACCGGCCGGAGCAGGGCTCGCCGTATGTGGCGCCCCGCACCCCTGCCGAGACGGTGCTGGCGGGCGTCTGGGCCGAGGTGCTGGGCGTCCCCCGGGTGGGTGTGGAGGACAACTTCTTCGCCCTGGGCGGCGATTCGATCCTCAGCATCCAGATCGTCTCCCGCGCCCGCCGGGCCGGGCTGACCCTCACCTCCAAGGACGTCTTCCGCCACCAGACCGTCGCCGAGCTCGGGTTGAGCGTCGAGACCGCCCGGCGGCAGCCGCTTCCCGAGCCCGCCGGGGCGGTGGCCGGACCGGCGCCGCTGACCCCGATCCAGCACTGGTATCTGGACGGGCGGCGGCCCGGCGAGCGACACCACTTCACCATGAGCCACCGGCTGGAGCTCACCGGCGACCTCGACGAGGCCGCCCTGCGGCAGGCGGTGGACGCCCTGGTGGCGCAGCACGCGGCGCTGCGCACCCGCTTCCTGGCCGTCGACGGACAGTGGCGGCAGGAGGTCCTTCCCGCCGCCCCCGACGGTGTCCTGGAGCGGCACGACCTGTCCGGACTGGACGAGGCGGCACGCGCCGCCGCCGTACAGGAGGCCACGGTCGCGGCGCAGGCGGGGCTGGACATCACCGAGGGGGCCGTACTGCGGGTCCTGCTGTTCACCTTCGGCCCCGGGCGGCCGCCCGAGCTGCTGCTCACCGCCCACCATCTGGTGGTGGACGGCGTCTCCTGGCGGGTGCTGCTCGGCGACCTGGAGACCGCCTACCGCCGCGCCGCCGCCGGTGGCCCGGCCACTCTGCCCCCGGCGAGCAGCGCCTTCACGCGGTGGGCGGCCCGGCTGGCGGAACACGTGCGCTCCGGCGGGCTCGACGGCGATCTGGCGTACTGGACGGGCGTGGCGCGCTCCGGGCCCGCCGCGCTCCCCGTCGACCGCGAGGGCCCGAACACCCATGAGACGGCGGCCACGGTGACCACGGTCCTCGGCCGGGCCGAGACCGCGGCGCTGCTGCGTCAGGTCCCCGGTGTCTACCGGACGCGGATCAACGATGTGCTGCTGGGCGCGCTCGGCCGGGCGCTCGCGCGCTGGACCGGTGGGGACACGGTGCTGATCGGCGTGGAGGGACACGGCCGCGAGGATCTCTTCGAGGACCTGGATCTCTCCCGTACGGTCGGCTGGTTCACCTCCGAATACCCGCTCGCGCTGGCCGTCGACGCCGAGGCGGGGTGGCGCGACATCCTCCGGTCCGTCAAGGAACAGCTCCGCGCCGTCCCGCACCACGGGCTCGGCTACGGCGCGCTGCGCCATCTGGCCCCCGAAGGCTCCCCGGCCGGGGAGCTGCGGGGCCACGCGTCGCCGCAGATCGTGTTCAACTACCACGGCCAGTGGGAGGTGGTGGCGGACGACGGCGGCGCGGCCCCCGGTCTCTACCGCGCCGCTCTCCCCGTGACCGGCCAGGACGCCCCGCCCGGGGAGACCCGCCCATGTCTGCTGGAGGTCACCGGCGCGGTCCAGGACGGCCGTCTGGAGCTGGGCTGGAGCTATCCGGCCCGGAGGTACGACGAGGCGACCGTGCGGCGGCTCGCGGACGACTGTCTGGCCGCGCTGAAGGAGATCGTCGCGCACTGCGCGGAGCCCGGCGCGGGCGGGCGCACACCGTCCGACTTCCCGCTCGCCCGGCTCGACCAGCGCCAGGTGGACCTGGTCGCCGGTGACGGCGGCGCGGTGGAGGACGTCTATCCGCTGACCCCGCTCCAGGCCGGCATGCTCTTCCATGGGCTCGTGGACAGCGGTGCCACCGGTGGCGCCTACTTCGACCAGATCGCGATCCGGATCGGCGGGATCGCCGACCCGGACGCCTTCGCGGCCGCGTGGCAGCGGGTGGTGGACCGTACGCCGGTGCTGCGCAGCTCCGTCCGCTGGGAGGGGCTCGCCGAGCCCGTCCAGCTCGTCCACCGCCAAGCCGAGTTGCCCACCACCCGGCTGGACTGGCGGGGGCTGACGCCGTCCGCGCGGGAGGAGGCGCTGGGCCGGCTGCTGGCCGAGGACCGCGCCGCCGGGATGGAGCTCACCTCCGCCCCGCTGAGCCGGATCGCGGTGGCCGGACTGCCCGATGACGAGGTCATGCTGGTGTGGACCTCGCACCATCTGATGCTGGACGGCTGGAGCACCGGGCAGATCTTCGCCGAGGTGTGCGAGACCTACGCGGCCCTCGTCGCCGGGCGCACACCGCGGCCGACCGCGCGCCGGCCCTTCCGGGACTTCCTGCGCTGGCTGCGCGGGCAGGACCAGGAGCGGGCGGAGCACCACTGGCGCGGGGTGCTGGCGGGGTTCGGCGCCCGCACGCCGCTGCCGTACGACCGGCCGCCCCGGGAGGCGCATCGCACCACCTCGACCGCGCTGACCCGGCTGGAGCTGACCGAGGAGGTGTCCGCCCGGCTGCGGGAGACGGCGCGCGGCGGCGGGCTGACGGTCAACACGGTGGTGCAGGGGGCGTGGGCGCTGCTGCTGACGCGGTACGGCGGTGAGCGCGATGTGGTGTTCGGCACCACCGTCTCGGGCCGTCCGGAGGGGCTTCCGGGCGTGGAGACGATGGTCGGCATGTTCATCAACACGGTCCCCACCCGGGCCGTGGCCGAGGGCGGCCGTGAGGTCGTGGAGTGGCTGCGGGAACTTCAGGCGCAGCAGAGCGAGTCGCGCCGATTCGACTTCGTCGCCCTCCCCCGGATCCAGGCCCTCAGCGCGCTTCCGGCCGGTGAGGCGCTCTTCGACAGCATGGTGGTGTTCGAGAACTACCCCTTCGACGAGGCGTCGGCGGCCGGTGCCGGGATTCGTGTCCGGGAGGTGCGGGCCGAGGACGCCACCAGTTTCCCGCTGTGTCTGCGCGCCTATCTCGGCGACCGGCTGGGCTTCGACATCGCCTACGATCCGGCGCTGTTCGACGCGGCCACGGTGGAGCGGGCGGCGGCCCATCTTCGGACGCTGCTGACCGGGATCGCGGACGGCGCCGGACGGTCGCTGGACGAGCTGCCGCTGCTGACGGCGTCGGAGCGCCTCCGGGCGATGGGCGAGTGGAACGCCACCGCCCGGCCGCTGCCAAAGGACTCGCTGGCCGGGTTGTTCGCCGAGCGGGTCCGCCGTGCTCCGGACGCCGTGGCCGTTACCGACGGCGCCACTTCGCTCAGCTATGCCCAACTCGACGACTGGTCGGGCCGGTTGGCGGGTCACCTGGTGCGGTCCGGGGTGCGGCCGGAGGATCGGGTGGCGCTGCTCATGGACCGGTCGGTGGAGCTGGTCGTGGCCCAGCTGGCGGTGGTCAGGGCCGGTGGGGTGTACGTCCCGGTGGACGTCCGCGCTCCGGGCGATCGGCGGCGGACGCTGCTGGACCAGGCGGGCGCCGTGGTCGTGCTGACGCCGGAGGAGGTGGCCGCCGCGCGGGAGGGCGAGCCGATGGCGCAGGTGGTGCCGGTGCACCGGGACCAGTTGGCGTATGTGATGTTCACCTCCGGGTCGACCGGTGTGCCCAAGGCCGTGGGGGTGCGCCATCGCGATGTGGCGGCGCTCGCCCTCGACCGTGCCTTCGCCGGTGGCGGCCACGAGCGGGTGCCGCTGCATTCGCTGGTGGCGTTCGACGCCGCCACCTACGAGATGTGGGTGCCGCTGCTGGGCGGTGGCCGGGTGGTGGTGACATCGGGCGAGCTGGACGCGGCGGCGGTGCGCCGGCTGGTGGCCGGGCAGCGGATCACCGGACTGTGGCTGACCGCCGGGCTGTTCCGGCTGCTGGCGCAGGACGCGCCGGACTGCTTCGCGGGGCTGCGCGAGGTGTGGACGGGTGGCGATGTGGTGCCCGCGGCCTCGGTGCGCCGGGTGCTGGAGCGCTGCCCCGGGCTGACCGTGGTGGACGGGTACGGGCCGACCGAGACGACGACCTTCGCCACGGCCTTCCCGATGTCCCGCGCCGACGAGGTGCCCGAGGTGGTGCCGATCGGCCGGCCGCTGGACAACATGCGGGTCCACGTCCTGGATGCGCGGCTGCGGATCGTGCCGCCGGGGGTGGTCGGGGAGCTTTTCATCGCCGGGGAAGGGGTGGCGCGTGGCTACCTCGGCCGTCCCGGTCCGACCGCCGCGGCGTTCCTCGCCGATCCGTACGGGCCCGCCGGGGAGCGGATGTACCGCACCGGCGATCTGGCGCGCCGGCGGCCGGACGGCACGGTGGAATTCCTCGGCCGCGCGGATGACCAGGTCAAGGTCCGTGGCTTCCGGATCGAACCGGGCGAGGTGGAGGGGGTGCTGGCCGGGCATCCGGAGGTGGCGGACGTCGCCGTGGTCGCCCGCAGCGGCGGGCCCGGCGGGAAACGGCTGGTGGCCTATGTGGTGGCCGGTGGCGCCGCCGCGGTGGACGGAGAGCGGCTGCGGGCGTACGCGGCGGAGCGGCTGCCGGACTACATGGTGCCGTCCGCCGTCGTCCCGTTGGAGGCGCTGCCGCTCGGCGCCACCGGGAAGCTGGACCGCGCGGCACTGCCCGCCCCGGGCCCGGACATCCGCCGCACGCCCTACCGCGCACCGCGCGAGGGGACCGAACAGGCCGTGGCGGCGGTGTGGGCCGAGGTGCTGGCGGTGGAACGGGTCGGCGCCGGGGACAACTTCTTCGAGCTCGGCGGCGACTCGATCCTCTCCATCCGGCTCACCTCACGGCTGCGGGAGGTGCTCGGGGTGGAGCCCTCGCCCCGCCTGGTGTTCACCCATCCGACCGTCGCCGCCCTGGCCGAGGCGCTCGGTGGCGCGGACGGCCGCACCGGGGACCGGCCCGCCCCGATCACACCGGTGGCCCGGGACGGCGAGCTGCCGCTGTCGTATCCGCAGCAACGTCTGTGGTTCCTGGACTCCTTCGCACCGGACAGCGCCGAGTACATCACCCCGCTGGCGCTGCGGATGCGCGGTGCCCTCGATGTGGACGCGCTCGGTGCGGCGTTGACCGCGCTGGTGGCCCGGCATGAGTCGCTGCGGACCACCTTCGACGCGGTGGACGGCCGTGGCGTGCAGATCGTGCACGACCCCTGGGAGATCCGGCTCGAGCCGTACGACCTGTCCCACCTCCCCGCCGACGGTCGGGAGGCGGAGCTGGTGGAGCTGCTGGCGTACGAACGGGCGCGCCCGTTCGATCTGCGGCGCGGACCGCTGCTGCGGACCGGGCTGATCCGGCTCGGCGTCCAGGAGCATGTGCTGAGCCTGACGCTGCATCACATCATCACCGACGGCTGGTCCACCGGTGTGCTCACCGGCGATCTGCGGGAGCTGTACCGGGCGGCGCTGAGCGGTGAGCCCGCGGCGCTGCCCCCGCTGCCGGTGCACTACGCGGACTTCGCCGCCTGGCAGCGCACCGAGCTCACCGCTCCCCGCGCGGATGAGGAACTGGCGTACTGGACACGCCAGTTGGGCGGGGTGCCGCCGCTGGAGCTGCCCACCGACCGGCCCCGGCCCGCGGTGCGGACGAAGAACGGCGCGACCGTGGAGTTCACGGTGCCCGCCGAGGTGAGCCTGCGCCTCAAGGAGTTCGGGCACACGCGGGGGGCCACCCTGTTCATGACGCTGGTGGCGGCGTCCCAGATCCTGCTGGCCCGGCTGTCGGGCGGGCGGGACATCGCCGTGGGCACCGTCACCTCGGGGCGGGAGCGCCCCGAGGTGGAGCGGCTGATCGGCTTCTTCGTCAACACCCTGGTGCTGCGCTCCACGGTCGATCCGCGGGCCCGGTTCGGGGACTTCCTGGCCGAGGTGCGCGGCACCGTCCTGGACGCGTTCGCCCATCAGGCGGTGCCGTTCGAGCGGGTGGTGGACGAGGTGCGGCCGGTTCGGGACACCAGCCGGACCCCGCTGTTCCAGGCGATGGTGGTGCTGCAGAACGCCCCGGGTCGGGCGCTGGAGCTGCCCGGTCTGGAGCTGGCGGACGTGGAGCTGGAGACCGACACCGCCGCCTTCGACCTCACCTTCGAGTTCGCCGAGGCCGAGGGAGGCGTGCTGCGCGGGCTGATCGGCTACGGCACCGATCTGTTCGACGCCTCGACCGTGGAGCGGATGGGCGCGGCCCTGCGGGCGCTGCTCACCGGGATCGCCGAGGATCCGCGGCGGCCGGTGGGCGCGCTGCCGCTGACCACCCCCGCCGAGCTGCGGCGCACCCTGATCGAGTGGAACGACACCCGGCGGGAGGTGGACCGGGCCACGCTGCGCGAGCTGTTCGAGCGGCAGGCGGCCGTCTCCCCGGACGCCACGGCCGTGCGGTACGGGAAGGGCGATCTCACCTTCGCCGAGCTGGAGACGGCCGCGAACCGGCTGGCGCACCGGCTGATCGGCCAGGGTGTGGGGCCGGAGCGCCTGGTGGCGCTGGTGCTGCCGCGCTCGGTGGAGATGCTGGTGGCGCAGCTGGCAGTGGCGAAGGCGGGCGGTGCGTTCCTGCCGGTCGACCCCGGCTATCCCGAGGAGCGGGTGGCGTTCATGCTGCGGGACGCCGCGCCCTCGGTGGTGCTCGACGACGCGGCCTCGGTATGGGCCGAGGAGGGTCCCGCCGGGCCACCGCCCGGCCGTGGCCTGACGCCGGACCATCCGGCGTATGTCATCTACACCTCCGGATCCACCGGGGTGCCCAAGGCGGTCGTGGTCACCCATGCGGGGCTGGCCAGTTTCTCGGCGGCCGCGGCCGCGCACTACGACGTGCGGACCGGGGACCGTGTGCTGCAGTTCTCCTCCCCCAGCTTCGACGCCGCCGTCCTGGAACTGTGCGTCTCGCTGCCCCGTGGCGCGGCGCTGGTGATCGGTGACGAGGGCCCGCTGCTGGGCGAGCGGCTGGCCGAGGTGCTCGGCGGGCAGCGGATCACCCATGCGCTGATCCCCCCGGCCGCGCTGGCCACCGTGCCGGAGGCGGCATGGCGGGCGGGGCTGCCGGATCTCAAGACCCTGATCGTCGGCGGTGACGCCTGCTCCGCCGAGCTGGTGGACCGCTGGGCACCGGGCCGCCGCCTGGTCAACTCCTACGGCCCGACGGAGGCCACGGTGGTGAGCACCTGGTCCGGGCCGCTCACGACGGGGTCGGGGGCGCCACCGATCGGCCGGCCGATCCCGAACACCCGGGTCTATGTACTGGACGAGGCGCTGCGCCCGGTGCCGGTGGGCGTGGCCGGGGAGCTGTATGTGGCGGGCGTGGGTCTGGCGCGCGGCTATCTGGGCCACCCGGGGCTGACCGCCGCACGGTTCGTGGCCGATCCGTTCGGCCCCGCGGGCGGCCGGATGTACCGCACCGGCGATGTGGTGCGGTGGAGCGGCGACGGTGAGCTGAGGTTCCTGGGCCGGGCCGACGACCAGGTCAAGGTGCGGGGCTTCCGGATCGAACTCGGCGAGGTGGAGAGCGCGCTACGGCGCAGTCCGGAGGTGCGGGAAGCGGTGGTCGCCGTACGGGAGACCGCCCCGACGCCGGAGCAGCCCTCCGGTGGGAAGCGCCTGGTGGGCTATGTCGTCCCGGCGCCGGGCGCCTCGCCGACCGCCGCCTCGCTGCGCGACGCCCTGGGGCGGACCCTTCCCTCCCATATGGTGCCGTCGGCGTTCGCCACCCTGGACGCCCTTCCGCTCACCGCCCACGGCAAGGTCGACCGGCGGGCGCTGCCCGATCCGGACCCGGCACCCGTCACCTCCGGTGGGGGCCATGTCGCCCCACGCACCCCGATGGAGCGCCGGATCGCGGACATCTGGGCGGATGTGCTCGGTCTGGAACGGGTGGGCGTGGAGGACAACTTCTTCGACCTCGGCGGGGATTCCATCCTCAGCATCCAGGTGGTCTCCCGCGCCCGCCAGGCCGGGCTCCGGCTGACCACCAAGGATCTGTTCGCCCATCAGTCGGTGGCCGCGCTCGCCACCGTGGCCACGGCCGAACGGGACGAGGGCCCCGCGGCGCCGGTGACCGGGACGCTTCCGCTCACCCCGATCCAGCGCTGGTTCTTCGCCACCCACACCGTGAATCCACGCCACTTCAACCAGTCCACCCTGCTGGAGCTGCACCAGGAACCGGACGAGAAGGCGCTGGAGGGGGCGCTGGCCGCGCTCCTGGTCCACCATGACGCGCTGCGCACCCGGTTCACCGAGGACGGCGGCGAGTGGCGGAGCCACGTCCCCGAACCGGAGGCCGGGATCGACGTCCTGGACCGCCACGACCTGTCCGGTCTCCCGGCGCGGGAGGCGGACGCGGCGATGGAGAAGGCGGCCGACGCGCTCCACGCGGACTTCGACCTCGGCCGGGGGCCGCTGCTGAAGGCCGCGCTGTTCCGCTTCGGCGCGGACCGGCGGCCGTTCCTCTTCCTGACCGCGCACCATCTGGTCATCGACGGGGTGTCCTGGCGGATCCTGCTGGACGATCTGGACATCGCCTATCAGCAGGGCGCGCGGGGCGAACCGGTGGACCTCGGCTCCAGGACCACCGCCTTCCGCGACTGGGCGAGGGGGCTCGCCGAGCATGTCGCGGGCGGCGCCCTGGACCATGAGACCGACCACTGGTGCGGGGCGCTCGACGCCCGGCCACTGCCGGTCGACCATCAGGTGGCCGCGCCGGGGGCCGAGATCCGTACGGTGCCGGTCGAGCTCGGTGAGCGGGACACCGAGGCGCTGCTGCGCTCGGCGCCCACCGCCTATCGCACCCGGATCAACGATGTGCTGCTCGCCGCCCTCGCACTGGCGCTGTCCCGCTGGACAGGCCAGGAGCGGGTCTCCGTGGAGCTGGAGGGCCATGGGCGCGAGGACATCCTGGACGGGGTCGATCTCTCCCGCACGGTGGGCTGGTTCACCACCATGTACCCGGTCTCCTTCGAGCTGCCGGAGATCCCCGAGGGCGGGCCGGCCGACTGGCGCGGTCTGGTCAAGTCGGTCAGGCGGCGGCTGCGGACCGTCCCCGGCAACGGCTTCGGCTTCGGGGCGCTGCGGGCCTTCGGCCCACCGGAGCTGCGCGAGCGGCTGTCCCGCGACGGCACCGGGCCACAGATCGTGTTCAACTACCTGGGCCAGTGGGACGCCCGGTCGGCGCGGTCCCAGGGCGGTCTGGTGCACGCCGAACACGGGTCGTTCGGCCAGGACCACGACCCGCGCGAGGGCGGTTCCCATCTGCTGGAGGTGGTGGGCGCGGTGCAGGACGGCCGGCTCGGCTTCACCTGGCGCTACCGCCCCGATGTGCACGAGAGGGCGACCGTGGAGGCGGTGGCCGGGGACTTCGCGGAGGCGCTGCGCCGGATCGCCGAGGACTGCCGGAGCGCCGTATGACCGCGGCCCCGCCGGTGTCCCCGCCGGTCCCCCTCTCGCGCAACCGGGACTACCGACTGCTGTGGGGCAGTCAGGCGCTCTCGGAGTTCGGCTTCCACGCGGCGGTGATCGCGTTTCCGCTGCTGGTCCTCGCACTCACCGGCTCCGGCGCCGCCTCCGGTCTGGTCATGGGCACCATCGCCGCCGCGCAGATGGTGGTGGGGCTTCCGGCGGGTGTCCTGGTGGACCGCTACGACCGCAAGGCCATCATGCTGGGCTGCGAGGCGGCCCAGGCGGTCTCCGCGATCAGCCTGGTGGTCGCCGTGTGGGCCGGTGCGGCCACCGTCTGGCACATGGTGGCGGTGGCGGCGGTGTTCGGGGCGAGCGCGGCGCTCTTCGAACCGGCGGAGAACGCGTCGCTGCCGGCCCTGGTGGCGGACGACCATCTGCCCACGGCCGTGGCGATGAACACGGCACGTGCCTCGATGGGCCAGCTGGCGGGCACCGCGACCGGAGGATTCCTGTTCGCCGTGGGGCGGTTCGTCCCCTTCCTGGTGGACGCCGTGACGCATACGCTCTCCTTCGTCGCACTGCTCTTCGTCAGGCTGCCCCGGCGCGAGCGGCCCCCCGGCGGGGCTGGCCCGCTGGGCCGTGAGGCGCTGGCCGGGCTGCGGTGGGTGTGGCGGGAGCGCAGGATCCGGGTCACCGTGGCGTGCGCGGTGGTGCTCAATCTGTTCTTCAGCGCCTTCTACCTCGTCGTCATCGTGCTAGCCGAGTCCCGGGGGTGCCCTCCGGGGAGGTCGGTGTGATGGCGGCCATGCTCGGGGTGGGCGGGGTGGCCGGCGCACTGGTGGCGCCCGTACTGCACCGGCGACTGGGTTCGTACGGCGCCATCGTCGCGGTGTTCTGGGCCCTGGCCGTGTTCGCCCCGGTCACCGTGCTGGTGGACAGCGGCTATCTCATCGGGGTGCTGTTCGCCCTGATGGCGCTGTTCCCGTCGACGGCGAACACCGCGATCATGACCGATCAGCTGCTGCGCACCCCGGACGAGCTGCGCGGCAGGCTCACCAGCACGCTCGTGCTGGCCTGTGGTGCCGCGGGCGCGGCCGGTCCCGCGCTGGGCGGATCGCTCGCCCAGGTCATGCCGGGCGACCGGGCGATCCTGCTCTGCGCGGCGGGGATGACCGCCGCGGCCGTCCTGGCCACCGCCAGCCCGACCCTGCGCACGCTGTCCCGGCGCCATGAGGAGGGGCGGCCGACCCAAGCCGACTGACCGTCATCCGCTACCTCACCGACCATCCCCGACCTGACCGATCACCGACAGGAGAGAACGACCATGGACGACAACGCCCGCTACCAGGTGCTGCGCAACGACGAGGACCAGTACTCGCTGTGGCCCGCCGACCTCGAGGTGCCCGAGGGCTGGCGCCCCGTCGGCAAGGAGGGCACCAAGGACGAGTGCTCCGCGTACGTCGACGAGGTGTGGACCGATATGCGGCCGCGCAGCCTGCGCGAACGCATGGACAACGTGGCCTCCTGACCGGGGCCCCATCGGGCGGTGCGGCCGGCGCGTCATGGCGCCGGCCGCGACCGGGACCCTCAACTTCCCCGTTCCGGCACGCGGTTTACCATCCTGGGAACAGTCGGCCGTGGCGCGAGCGATCGCGCCCGGATACGGAGGAGAACCACGTGACCGCGCAAGGGGTAGCATCCCAGACCGGAAGCGGGCCGGAGCCCCCCAACACCCCTCTCAACCAGGGGCGACCGCACAGCGCCCGGATGTACGACTACTTCCTGGGCGGCAAGGACAACTACGTCGCCGACCGTGAGGCCGCGGCCAAGGTGCTCACCCTCTGGCCGGGTGTCATGATCGCCGCCCGCACCAACCGGGCCTGGATGCACCGCGCGATCCGCTTCCTCGCCGCCGAGCGGGGCATCCGCCAGTTCCTCGACATCGGCACCGGCATTCCCACCCGGCCCAATCTCCACGAGGTCGCCCAGGGAATCACCCCGGACGCCCGGGTCGTCTACGTGGACAATGACCCGATCGTCCTCGCCCACGCCCAGGCCCTGCTCAAGAGCAGCCCCGAGGGCCGCACCGCCTATGTGCACGGGGACATCACCGAGCCCGGGAACATCCTCGCCTCGCCCGATCTCACCGAGGTGCTGGACCTGTCCCGGCCCGTCGCGCTGAGCCTGGTCTCGCTGCTGCACTTCGTCCCCGACGAGTGGGGCCCGTACGAGATCGTCCAGCAGCTGGTCGACGCGCTCGCCCCCGGCTCCTTTCTGGTGCTCAGCCACATCACCCCGGACTTCGACCCCGAGGCCACCCAGAAGACCGTGCAGGTCTACCGCAGCGGGGGCATCGCGGGGCAAATCCGCACCAGGGACGAGGTGGAACGCTTCTTCACCGGGCTGGAGCTGGCCGAACCGGGCCTGGAGGTGCCGCACCGGTGGCGCACCGACCTGGCCGAAACGGACTCCCAGGTGGAGACCGGCGATGTGACCGACGAAGAGGTGTCCTTCTGGGCGGGTGTCGCCCAGAAGCTCTGACGCGGGGTGTGCGGAGCGGGTTCAGGGACGCGGTCCGACGGTCGTGGTGCCGTCGCGGATGGTGATCGCCAGCGCGGGACAGGAGTCCGCCGCGTCCAGCACCCGCTCCTCCTCCGGGACCTCCTCGTGTCGCGGCCTGGCGTGCTCCTCGTCGAGGACGAACAGGTCGGGGGCGATTCCGGCGCACATGCCGGACGCCATGCACCGGCCAGGGTCGATCTCCGCCTTCCAGGTCATCCCGCTCACCACGCGATCGGCATGACACGGGGCCCGCGGACCAGCATCTGGCCCTTCCACTCCACATCCCCGGCCGCCCGCAACTCCGGGAAGCGGGTGATCAGCGCGCCGAGCGCCTCCTGGAGCTCCAGCCGGGCCAGCGGCGCGCCCAGGCAGTGGTGCACACCGTGGCCGAAGCCGAGGTGCTGGGTGGCGGGGCGGGCGACGTTCAGAACGCCCGGCTCGTCGAAGCGCAGCGCGTCGCGGTTGGCCGAGCCCACCGCGACCAGCACGGGCTCCCCGGCGCGCACCAGGGTGCCGCCCACCTCGACGTCCTCGGTGGCGTAGCGGGCCTGGGAGGCCGCCATGCCCAGCGGGACGAAGCGCAGCAGCTCCTCGACGGCACCGTTCAGCAGATCGGGGTTCTCGCGCAGCCGCCGCAGCTCCTGCGGATGCTCCAGCAGTGTCAGTACGAAGTTGGGGATCTGGGTGGCCGTGGTCTCGTGCCCGGCCACCAGGATGGCCACGCACAGATCGACGAGTTCGAGCTCGGACAGCCGGTCGCCCGCGTCCCTCGCCTCGATGAGCGAGGTCATGATGTCGTCCTGGGGGCTGCCACGATGGGCCTCGATCAGCCCGGCCATATAGGCGCGCAGCTCATCGGTGTTGCGGGCGGACTCCTCGGCGGTCAGCGAGCTGGTGGACAGCGCGGCGTCGCTCCAGGTCCGGAACTTCGGCCGGTCCTCCTCCGGGACACCGAGCATGGCGCAGATGACCCCGACCGGAATGGGCAGGGCATAGCGGTCCACGAGATCGGCCGGTGGCCCCGCCGCCTCCAGGTCGTCGAGCAGGTCATGGGTCAACTGCCGGACCCAGGGCCGGAGTTTCTCCACCTGGTGAACGGTGAACGCCTTGGCGACGAGGGTGCGCAGCCGGGTGTGGTCGGGCGGGTCCATGGTCAGGATGCCGCTGTCGCGCCGGCCCTCGGACTGCCGTGGCTCGTCGTGGTGGAGCGCCTCCGCACGGCTGAAGCGCCGGTCGCCGAGCACCAGCCGGGCGTCGGCGTACCGCGTGGCCAGCCAGGCGGGCTCGCCGTAGGGCAAGCGCACCCGGAGTAATCCCGTGCGGTTCCTGGCCTCTTCGTACGCCTCGCTGAGCGCCAGCCCGTCGGAGGAGTTGAAGGGATAGGTGAGGGGTGTCGTCTCCGCTGTGGTCACCGTGGCCTCCCTTGCGTAAGCACGTGCTTACAAACGTAGGAGCCGTCGGCTGGTACGGTCAACGGCCCCTTTGCGCCGTTGATCTGACGGTCCGACGGGTACATCGCCGCAAGCTGACGAGAGGGGTGTGTCGTGATGGGGACGACCGTGTCCGAGGGACAGCGGCGGGACGCGCGGAACACACGTCGGCGGCTGATGGAGGCCGCGGCGGCGCTCTTCGCCGAGCGGGGCTATGAACGGGCGACGGTGCGGGACATCGCCGATCGCGCGGGAGTCAACCAGGCGCTGCTGTTCCGCTATTTCGGCTCGAAGAGAGCGCTGTTCGGCGAGGTGATCGCGCACAACGGGGAGGAGCAGCTGCGCACCACCCCGCCCCATGAGCTGCCGGAGACCGCCCTGCGCGGGCTGCTGGGCCACGGCGCGAAGGAACCGGGCACCCGCGCGCTGGCGACGCTCCTGCGCTCGGTGGACAGCGGTGACGAGATCGGTACGGCCGTGCGCGCCATCAGCGACGACTACGCGCGGGTGCTGGCCTCCCTGTCCAGCGCCGACAACCAGGAGCTGCGGGCGGATCTGGCGCTGTCCTGGTTGCTCGGCATAGGGATGATGCGGGTGCTCGTGGGCAAGGAGCCGCTGGCCGACGCGGACCCGGACGAGGTGTGCGCGCTGGTGACGGCCGCGCTCGGCACCCTGCTGGACGGCCTTCCGGCGGCGGACGGCAGGCCGTAGGAGAGCGGGCCACAGGAGGGCGGGGGCCTACTCGCGGAACTCTCCCCGGGGCGTGGTGACGACGCGACGGGCCCGGGCCGGGGTGATCACCTCGCGGAACGCCGGATCGGTGAGAAGGACGACCGGGGCGATGCGGTGCGGGGAGTCGGAGTGCCAGTGGGGCAGGGCGGCCTCGATCACGGCCCAGGACTGATCGATGGCGCCGCGGTCGGCCAGCGCCCTGGCCAGGTCCAGCGCCTGCTGGAAGGTGCGGGATTCGGGCAGGGCCGGGGGGACGAAGGCGGCGGCCCTGGCCACCCAGGCGGCGGTGTCGTCGCCCTCGGCGGCGGCGCTCCCCGCGGACACACCGCCCGCGCCCACGACCCCGTCCACGCCGTCCGGGAGCCGGGGCAGGATGTCACCGAGGGCCGAGACATAGCCTCCGGGGGCCCCGGTCCATTCCTCGGCCGCACAGCGCAGATAGAGCGGGGCGGCCTCGGCCCGTATCTGTTCCATGCCGATCACCTCGATGACGTGCGGGTCCCCGAGGACGCGGTTGCGGATCCAGTGGTGGGCGACGCTGATGTCGAGGAACGCCCCCAGGATGGTCCCCAGGTACGCGCCGGCGCCCGAGCCCTTGACCGCGGCCTGCTCGAAGGTGGCCATCGCCTTGCGCACCTCGCCCCGCAGGGCCTGCGCCCGGCCCTCGGCCACCAGCTCCCCGGCGCTCCCGGGGCGCGCCATGCGGATCTCCAGGGCCGCCTGGTCCTCGAAACCGGTGCGCTCCTCGGCGACCAGCTCGGCGAACGAGGCGTGCCGGTCGCCCAGGGCCGGATACCAGCTCGCCCAGATGTACGCGGCCCACTCCCCGTCCTCGGACACATCCGCGGGGTCCAGCAGCCAGTGCTGGGCGTCGCCCTCCTCGGAGACCAGCAGCGCCCGGTCCATGAACGCGGTGTCGTCCCAGTCCTCGCCCTCGCCGCCGCGGATGACGGCCCAGGTCTCGGGGTCGGCCTCGCGCAGCCAGCCGACGGTCTTGGCCGCCCGCATCCGCCACATGAACGGGCTGATGTTCAGCCAGCCGTCGGAGGCGCCCAGGAAGGCCCGGTAGCTCGGGGGAGCCGGGTGCCGAGCCGCTCCTCCAGGGTGAGGACGCTCTCCTCGTCCGCGCCCTCGAACCCGAGCCAGCCGGCCGCCCGCTGGTCGTCGCCGACCTCGCTCAGGTCCTCGTCGTCGGCCACCCGCAAGATGGCCGCGCTGTACTCCGCCAGATAGGACCGCCACTGCTCGACGGTCCGCGGCAGCGCCTTCGCCGAATCCGGCTCCGGGGCGGCCGACAGCGAGGTGCCGTGGTATCCGGTCGGCGCCTCGCCCGCCCGCTGGTAGTGGCCGATGAAGCCCCGAGGGTGGGGGGCGGAGGTGAAGAACCGGACCTGGGAGAGCTGGACATGGTCCTCCCCCGCGTTCCGGGTGATCTCCAGGCGGTAGTGGCCGTAGGCCGTGTGGGCGGGGAAGGTGAACCCGCGGGGCTGATGGCGATGGGCGAAGCTCTCCTCGACGCGGGTGTCGAGGTCCACCCAGTGCTCGCCGTCGTTCGAACCCTTGAGGGTCCAGTCCCTCGGGTCGCGGCCGGGGACGTCGTTCGCCGAGGTCAGGACGTAGTGGCCGACGGCGATGGGTCGCCGCAGGGTGAACTCCAGCCAGGCGCGGCCGCCATGGCCCAGCCACTTGTGCCATGAGTCGTGCAGCAGGTTCTCCGCGACCTCGCCCGCGTCGGTGAACTCGCTGTGCGCCCGGACCCTGGTGACCAGGTCGGTCACCTCGGCCTCCGGACCGGGCTCGGCGGCCAGCAGCGACACCGTGCCCGAGTGTCCCGACGGGTCGCCCCAGATCACCCGCTCGACGGGCGGCCCCCCGTCCTCGATCAGCAGGCGCAGCTCCCGGCGGAGGTGGCGGCCGCCCCCGGCCGCACCGCCCTCCTCCGTACGGAAGCGGTGCATCACCTCTTCCAACGCACTGTCCCGGAGGGCCGAGCGGCCCTCCAGCGCCCCCCGGTATTCGGTGAGCGTGCCGTCGGCGGCCCGGCGGTGTCCGTAGAACTCCGTCATCGCCGGCTGGAAGCCGATCGAGGCCTCCGCGCCGTCCTGCCCGCGCCAGGCGAGCCGGGCGGGGAGCGAGCCCTCGCCCCGGTCGAGATGGACCAGCAGCCGCGGGGCGGGCCGCCATTCGGCGGAGCCCGGGGCGCACCACTCGGTGCGGTAGACGCACACAGCGGCCTCGGCGGGCTGCTCCTCCGTCATGAGATGGACACGGGCGCAGATACGGGAGGGCTCGACGGTGATGCGGTACAGCCAGAGCAGGCCGCGTGCCTCGGCGCAGCCGCGGACGCACAGCGTGTTCGTGCCCGCCACCAGCGCCTCACCGGGGACCGCGAAGGCCACCTCCCGGGGGCGGGCGCCGCCGGGCACGGTGAACTGCTCGATCACCGCATGCCCGTTGACGGTGATGTCGATCGGCGCGCATCCTAGTGATTCGCCCAGCGGTGAGACCCGTGCGATCAGGGTCAGCGTGAGCTGTTCCGGCAGTTCGCCGTCGTCCAGCGCGAAGTCGAGTTCGACCCGTCCGCCCGCGCCGATCGCGAGGCGGTCACGGTCGGGATGGCATCGCTCGTACCGGGCCGTGCCATTGCCGAATCGAGGCGGATCGATGGTGAAATCCGCGAAAGTCGCTCGCACGCTGTGCTCCTGATGGGGCCGTCTGGACGTCCGTTGACGTGTCGTCGGGGCAGGGGTGCGGGTGGCCTCAACACCCGGATGCTGTCGATGCTAGGGCGGTCCACCGGCACCGTCCGGCTGCTACGACGATCACTAGGGGGATGCGGGTCGGCCGCCCCCTCCCCCGCGCAGCACGGCTCCCAGGATGGCGGGCCGCATCAGCGCGGTGGGGGCGGCGACCAGCGACATCACCTCGTGCAGGGCCTTGCAGACCCGCGGGTCGACGGTGGCACCCCGGATGACCCGGTCCAGGTAGCGGTGCTGAGCCCGTACCGACACTCCGGCCGGGCCGCCCGTGGTGGCGGGGAAGCGCACATCCTCGCTGGAGGACAGCATCCAGGCGGTGTTCGTGGCGGCCGCGATGCCCTTACGGGCGGTGTGCGCCGTACGGGGGCCGATGCCGCCGTGGCGCTCGGCGGCGGCCCGCAGGGCGCGGGCGCCGAGCGCGGCCACGGTGATGCCCTGGCCGTAGACCGGGTTGAAGGTGCACACGGCGTCGCCGACGACGACCAGCCCCCGCGGCGCCCGGCGCTCGTAGTGCCGCCGCACACTGGGGCCGGGCCAGAAGCCGCGGACCGCACCGGCGGGCTCGGCCCCGGCCAGCAGCTCGCGCAGGCTCGGGTCCCGCAGCAGCCGCAACTGCCGGTCGAAACCGGCCGCACCGGGCTCGGCCTGCGCCCCGCGCATACTGCCGACGCTGGCGATCCACCGCCCGTCCTCCACGGGCAGCACCACACCGAGCCTCGGCGCGTCCGGGGCCTTGGTCTGCAGATAGAGCGCGGGGAAGCCCGGATCCGGCCCGGCGGGGCGGTGGTAGAGCCGGCTGACGTAGGACACGCCCGCGTCGACGCGCTCCTCGGCGGCGGGCGGGCAGCCCAGCCGGGTCAGCCAGGACGGGAGCGAGGAGGTGCGCCCGGAGGCGTCGACCACCAGCTCCGCGCGCACCTCGCGCACCTGGGCGCGGGCGTCGCCACGCGCCCTGACCTGGACGCCGGTCACCTCGCCCGGTGCGCCGAGGAGCCCGACGACGTCCGTGTTCTCCAGCCATCGCACCGTGGGCTCGCCGCGCACCCGGCGCAGCACCGTATGGTCGAGCAGCGGTCTGGTGCACGAGAGGAACGCGACCTCGCTCCCGTACTTGGCGAGCCATCCGGCCGCGCTCAGCCAGCGCACGCCCGACATGGGGACGCGCACCGCGCCGGCGGCCGTCAACTCCTCGCGCACACCGGGCATCAGCGCCTCCAGCGCCCGATGCCCGGCCTCCAGCAGCAGATGTGCGTGGCGCGCCTGTGGAACCCCCGAGCGGAACGCGGGCCGCTCGGGATAGCGGTCGCGCTCGACTATGACAATGCGCTCGGCATATCCACGCAGCGCCCATGCGGCCAGCATCCCGGCGAGACCTCCGCCGATCACCACCGCGGCCCCTCGCCCCGTACTTTCCCCCTGTACCCCCATACTACGGAGCGTAGTGCACAATCATCCGAGCGTCACCACCCTCGTCGGGAGACACCGCTTCGGAGGCTCAGGCGGTTGGGGAGGGCCGGCCCGCTTCGGCCGCCTCGGCGATGAAGGTGTCGAGCACCCCGTCGGCGATGCGCACCGGTCCCTCGGGGCGGGTCTCGCCCGGGATGGTGCGGATCTCACCGGCGCGCTTCGCGTCCTCCGCCGCTTCGGCGAACCACCGTGCGGCCTCGGCGTCGTGGCCGTCGAGACGGGCGCCCAGCGCGTCCAGGGTGCGCTCGAAGGCGCTCCCCCACAGCGACAGCGCGTCCAGCCAGGGCGCGCAGTCGGCCACGAATCCCTGGTCCGCGACACCGGCCCGGATGCGCTCGGGGGCGGTGGCGAGCAGCCGGGCGTACGGGCGCAGATCCCGCAGCGCCGTTCGTTCGTGCCCCGCCTCCCAGGCGGTGCGGAACCGGTCCAGCCGGGCGGCGAGTTCGGGGGCCTGCGGCTGCCACGGTTCGGCGCCGAAGGTGGGCGCGAGATGCTGGGTGTCGAAGAAGGCCAGCAGTGAGCGAACGGTGGAGGCCGTACGGTCCGCACGCTCGCCGGGGCCGTCCCCGGCGAGGTAGCGGGCGGCGGCCCCCCAGGTGCGGGTGGCGTCGTAGCCGGTGTCGTTCCAGGCGAAGTCCGCCCCGCCGAAGAGGGCGACCTTGCTGGCGGCGGCCTGGTTCATCGGGTTGAGCACCAGTCCGGAGAGCTGCCGGTGCAGGCCGGGCTCGCGGGCGTCGTAAGGGGCGAGCAGCAGTCGGCCCTCGGCCTGGCCGTAGTCGTTGACCGGGTAGTTGTCCCAGACGAAGACCTTGCGCCCCCATACGGCCGCGGCCCGCTCCGCGTCGGCGACGGTGATGTGTGGCGGCACCACATCGGTTCCGGTCCACATCACCTCGACCCGCGCGTCCAGCCGCTCGCGCAGCACGCGCTTGTACGGGGTGTCGGTGACATCCCCGTACTCGGTCGGCACCATCTGGAGCGGCCTGGTGTCCGCCCGCTCGTCCAGGAACTCCTTCTGCACCGCGTTGAGCAGGTCGGACTGCGCCTCGGCGGCCGCCTCCGACGAGGGGTCTCCGTAGGTGGCGCGGTCGGCCTCGCAGTTCCAGCGGGTGTAGCTGATGTCGTCCAGCGGCATGGAGAAGCTGCGCACCCCGAGGTCGTAGACCGCGTCCAGCTTGGCCTCCAGCGCGGCGGTGTCGGCGGGGTCGCTGTAGCAGATGGAGTTCCCCGGCGAGACGGCGAAGGTGAACCGCACATGGTGGTCGGTGGCCTGCCGGACGAGCTCGCCCAGCTCGGCGAGTTTGGCGGCCGGATACGGCTCGCGCCACTTCTCCCGGTGGTAGGGGTCGTCCTTCGGCGCGTAGATGTAGGTGTTCATCTTGACGTCCCCGTAGAACGCCAGCTGGTCCATGCGCTCGGCATGGGTCCAGGGACTTCCGTAGAAGCCCTCGATCACCCCGCGCAGCGGCATCAGCGGATGGTCCGCGACGGAGACGGACGCGATGGTCCGGTGGCCGGATACGAGCTGACGCAGCGTCTGCGCCGCGTAGTACGTCCCGTCCGAGTCGGCGCCCGCGAGCGCCACCGAGGCGCGTCCCGCGGCCAGTGCGTAGCCCTCGGCGGGAAGCTCGCCGGGCACCCGGCCCCCGGCGGCCCGGAGCGCCCGCGCCACCCGGGCGTCGGTGATCCGGCCGACGGTCACGGTCAGCGTCGGCCCCGGGCCGTCCTGGATCCGCGAGGCCCCCGCGCGGCGCAGCACGGAGGTGACGAGTTCACGTGTCGGACGGTCCACACCGTCCGCGACGACGAGGCGGACACGGGCGGGGACGTGGACGTCCGCTCCGATGCGGGACATCTCCTGCGGGTGCGGGGTGACGACCGGCAGCGGCCCGGGGGCGGCGGCAGTGGCCGCGGTGGCGGCCGCGCCGGTGGGCAGCAGCAGGGCGAGGAGGGTGAACAACACCGTGACGCGGGCCAGGGTGCTGGAGCGACTGCGCATGGGACATCTTCTCCGTGGCGTTCGGTGGCCTTCGGGGGGGCGGTGCGGTGCCGTGCGGTGATGCCGGGCGTGTGCGGGGTGCCGTGCGCGGTACGGGCCCGGTGGGGCCCGGCGTATCCCTACCCAGCGGTGAGCGCGAATGATCGGACCTGTCGCCGGTCGTCGATTGCCGTGCCGGGCGGGCGGTTTGAGAGCCGGGCACGGGGCGGGAACAACGCGCCCGTCAGTCCTCGATCAGCGCGTCGACCACCCGGCCGAAGAGCAGCCGGCCGGACCAGGCCGTGGGCGGGTCGAACAGCCTGGGCAGCCCCCGTAGCCGCGCCTCCTCGCGCCACACCACCTCGGACCCGCCGTCCCGGGGGCGCACCTCGATCTCGGCCCATCCGAGGACCACCGAGCCGCGCTTCTCCAGCCTGCAGATGCCGGGAGTGTCACCGCCAGAAGTGTCGTCGGCGGGCGGGTCCCAGCGCACGACCTCCATGGGGTCGTCGAATCCGGCGCGGCCGACGCCGGTGCGCACCACGACCACGGTGCCCACCCGGGTCGGCCCCGCCGGACGGACGGTGACGCCGCTCAGTGGTACATGGGCGCCATGGCGCGACCAGTCGGTGAGCCGTCGCCAGGTCTCGCCGACGGGCAGGGGGGTGCACCGCTGGATGCGGAAGTGGGCCACAGCGCGATCGTAGGTGATCGGCGGCCGGAGGCCATTGACAGCTCATATCCGCCTGTTACTTTCCACAGAGAGGGAGAGATCCTACCTTTCCTGGCCCGCATCGAGAAAAGTCACCCCGACAAGGGGATCATTGCAGGTCAAATAGGTCCAGACCTAGCAACACGTCGGATCTCCACGGCTCCATAGGAGAAGGAGAACGAGAGATGAAGAGACTCGCCGCAGGCGCGGCGCTCGCACTCGCCGCCGTCTTCGGGTTAGCGCAGGTGCCCCAGGCGACCGCCGCCCCCGCCCCCGAGGAGGCCGCCGCCGCGGCCCCGGCGTTCAGCGTGATGGACTACGGCGCGAAGGCCGACGGTTCGAGCAATGACTCCGCCGCCATCGAGAAGGCCATCACGGCGGCCAACAGCGCCGGAGGCGGGATCGTCCGCTTCCCGTCGGGACAGTACAAGTCCAAGAACACCGTCCACCTCAAGAGCGAGGTGACCCTTCAGCTGGACTCCGGGGCCACCATCCTCGGGTCGAGCGCGGACACCTACGACAAGCCCGAGTCCAATCCGAACGACGACTACCAGGACTACGGCCACAGCCACTTCCACAACGCGATGTTCTACGGCGACAAGCTCACCGACATCGGGTTCACCGGCTCGGGAACCATCGACGGCGCGGGCAACCTCATCACCGGCAACCCCGACTCCGGCGAGGCGGACAAGATCATTTCTCTGACCCGCTGCGACGGGCTGACCCTCGACGGGATCACTCTGCGGCGCGGTGGCCACTTCGCGGCCCTCATCAACGGCTGCAAGAACGTGACCTCGGACCATCTCACCATCGACACGGCGAGCGACCGCGACGGCTGGAACATCATCAGCACCACCAATGTCACGGTCACCAACGCCAATATCGCCGCCAATGACGACGCACTCGCCTTCAAGAGCGACTACGCCCTGGGCGCCAAGCTGCCCAGCGGCCATGTGCGGGTGACCGATTCACATCTCTCCGCGAAATGCTGCAACGCCCTGATGTTCGGCTCCGAAACCTGTGGTGACTTCACGGACTACGTCTTCCAGGGCATCACCATCACCGGTGCGGACAAGTCCGGGCTCGGCATGGTCTCCATGGACGGCGCCAACATCTCCGATGTGCACTATCGCGACATCACCATGACCAATGTGCACTCCCCCATCATGCAGAAGATCGGGACGAGAAAACGGTGCGGGGGAAATCCGGGAGTCGGCCACATCAGCGACATCACCTACGACAACATCACCGGCGCCGGGAACACCCCCTCCTTCAGCCCGACGCTGTGGGGCGAGTCCGGTGGAAATCACATCAGCGGCGTGACCTTCCATCACGTCAATCTCACCGTGCCCGGCGGCAACGGCACCATGTCCACCGGTGTTCCCAGCAACGACTCCGACGACTACAACCCGAAGAGCATCGGCACCCGTCCCGCCTTCGGCTGGTATCTGCACAACGCGGACCACATCACGTTCAACGACAGCTCGGTCAGGTTCGCCAAGAACGACGGCCGTCCGGCGGTCATCGCCGACTCCGGGACCGCGCTGAGCTTCAACCGCTTCACCGCACAGCGCGGCAGCGACAGCCCGGCGGACGTCATCCTCCAGAACGTGTCCGGCTACTGCCTCGCCGACAGCGCCGACACCACCGGCGGCGCGCTGCGGGTGAGCGCCAGCGGCTCCAGCGAGAACTGCTCGTCATCACGACGCACGTCATAACCGACGGCAGTTGACCACACCCCCGTCACCCCCGCCACCAGCGGCGCGGCACCTGCTCGGCGGCGGACGGCGACGGCGGCGGTGACCGCCGCGGTCGCCCGCCTTTCTCCTATGCGGCGCTTGGCTCGGACAGGTCGGTCAGGTCGCGCAGCCCCTCCGGCAGCGGCCCGGTGTGCACCACGCCCAGCCGCTGGGTGGCCCGGGTGAGCGCCACATAGAGGTCGCTGGTGCCGAACTCATCGGGCTCGGCCACGATCACCGTGTCGAACTCCAGCCCCTTGGCCTGCCGGGGGTCGAGCAGCACCACCGCGCTGGTCAGGTCCGGGGACCGGCCGGTGGACGCCTCCGGGAGGGCGGCTGACAGCGCGTCAAGGCGGTCCCCCGGGGCGATCACCGCGACACGGCCCTCGGTGCGGGTCTCCCGCGCCACGGCCGCGGCCACCGCTCCGGGCAGATCGCCGGTGTGCTCCGCCCAGGGCCGTACCCCCGTGGCGCGGACCGAGCGCGGCGGCTGGAAGGCGGGGTCGACGGTGCGGGCCACCCGCGCCGCGATCTCCATGATCTCGGTGGGGGTGCGGTAGTTGACGCCGAGCCGGGTGTGCTCCCAGCGGTCGCCCACGTACGGCTCCAGGATCGAGGACCAGGAGCCGCAGCCGCCCGGTTCCGCGGTCTGCGCGGGGTCGCCGACCAGTGTCATCGAACGGGTCGGGCTGCGCCGCATCAGCAGCCGCCACGCCATCACGGACAGCTCCTGGGCCTCGTCCACGATGATGTGGCCGAAGGCCCAGGTGCGGTCGGCGGCGGCGCGTTCGGCGGCGCTGCGGTGGTCGCGTTCCTCGGAGCGGTCCGCCAGCCGTTCGGCGTCGATGAGGTCGTGGGCGGCCAGCACCTCCGACTCCTCGTCGTCGCGGTCCTCGAACTCCAGGGTGCGGGATCCGTAGGAGAGGTCGAGCACGCCCTGGGCGTAGTCGATGCGCTCCTGGCGCTCGGCCTCCGCGGCGGCGCGGGCGGCCGAGTCGTCGTGGCCGAGGAGTTCGGCGGCCTCGTCCAGCAGCGGGACATCGGCGGGGGTCCACTCGCCGTCGGTGCGGCGGATCGCCGCGGCGTCGGCGGCGGAGAGGTGGACGGGGTCGCTGAGGAAGTCGGCCACGAGCTGCTGCGGGGTGAGGGCCGGCCACAGCTGCTCGATGGCGGCGTGCACCTCGGGGTTGACCGCGATCGCCTTGCCGAGCTGGGCGACGTCGTCCGCGCCGAGGAGGTTGGGCCCGCCGTAGGGGTCGGCGCCGATCCGGTCGACGAGCTGATCGGTGAGGTCGTCGATGATACGGAACGCGAAGTGCGGACGGGCGAGGTTGTGCGGCAGCCCGGTCTCCCGGGCCTTGTGGCCGGCCTCGGACGCGATGTCCCGGTCCAGCACCAGTTCGCCGTCGTCGTGCTCGATCACGATCGCGGGGTCGGGCAGCGTCTGCCGGTCCCGTACGAAGCGGGCCAGGGCATCCGCCATCTCGGCGCGGCCCTTGACCTCGGCGGCCTCGGGGGTGTCGGTGCCGGTGGCGGTCACCCCGGGGAAGAGCTCACCGAGCGTGGCGAGGAGCACGCCCGTCTCGCCGAGCGAGGGCAGCACCTCTCCGATGTAGCCGAGGAACGCCGGGTTGGGCCCGACGATCAGCACCGCGCGACGGGCCAGCAACTCCCGCTGCGCGTAGAGCAGATACGCGGCGCGGTGCAGCGCGACAACGGTCTTCCCGGTGCCGGGGCCACCCTCGACCACGTGGACGCCCTGGTGCGGGGCGCGGATGATCTGGTCCTGTTCGGCCTGGATGGTCTGCACGATGTCGTGCATCCGGCCGGTGCGCGCGGCATCGAGCGCGGCGAGCAGTACGGCGTCCGCGTCGGACCCCTCATGCCCGGTCCGTATGGTGTCCGCGAGATCCAGGATCTCGTCGTGCAACCCCGTGACCTTGGGGCCCTCGGTGGTGATGTGGCGCCTACGGCGCAAACCCATGGGGGTGTGCCCGGTGGCGAGGTAGAACGGACGTGCCACATCGGCCCGCCAGTCGATGACCAGCGGGGTGCGGTCCTCGTCATCGCGCCGGATGCCGATGCGGCCGATGTGGTGGTCCCGGCCGTCGCGGAACATCAGCCGGCCGAAGCACAGCCCCCGCTCCCCCGCCTCGAACGCGGCGAGCAGACCGGACCGCTCGGCCACCAGCACATCGCGCTCCAGCCGAGCCTGGAAGGTGGTGCCCTCCAAGGACAGCGCTTCGGTCACCGACTCCTCGGCTCGTGCCCTGAGCTCGGCGAGGCGCCCGTTGAGCAGATCCAGGAATTCTTGCTCACGGTCCCATTCCTCGTTTGACAATTCGACTCCCGCCGGGATACGATGACTTCATCAGGTTTCCCTATGCCATAAATTCATTGGCACATGGAAATCCCCAATATACGCCGAGAAACGCCCCGGCCGTCAAGGCAGCCGGGGCGTTTCTCTGTTTTATGGCCCTCAGACCACCTGGATGACGTGTTTGCCGCGGACACCGCCGGCTTCCATGGCGCGGTGGGCCTTCGCGATGTCGGAGAGCGGATGAACGGTGTCGACGACCGGCCGGATCGCCCCGTTACCCACATAGGCGGCGAGGTCCGCGAAGAGCTCATGCGTGGGATTGCCGGAGAAGGCCCGCACCCGCCGTGAGCCATGCAGGGTGGAGACGAGGATGGAGCCCAGCGAAGCCAGCGGACGGTCTGCGTCGAAGGCGATGGACACCATGCGACCGCCGGGCGACAGCAGCCCGCGGTACGCGCCGAGCCCGGTGCCCACTGTGTCCAGTACGGCGTCGAAGGGGCCGAGGTCGGTCGGCCCGGTGGTCCGGTAGTCATACGCCTCATCGGCTCCGAGCTCCCGGACGAGGTCGAGCGCCTTCGCTCCGGCGAGCGCGGTGACATGGGCGCCGAGCGCGTGTCCGAGCTGCACGGCGACGCTGCCGACACCGCCGGCCGCCCCGCGCACCAGCAGCCGCTCCCCGCTCCTCAGGCCGATCTTGTCGCGCAGCGCCGTGATGGCCGTGGTGCCGACTCCGGGCAGGGCAGCGGCCCGGACCAGATCGATACCGTCGGGCGCGAAGGAGAGCTGACGTGGCCGGACGACCACGTACTCGGCAGCCGCCCCGAACGTCCCGCGCGGCGTCGCCCCCCACACCCGGTCGCCCACCGCGAGATGGCCCACGGAGGAACCTACCTCGGCGATTTCCCCGGTGATGTCGATACCGGTGCCCTTGGGGAACTTCCGCCCGGTCACCAGCTTCAGCTTGCCCGCCCGGCCCGACAGCTCGCCACCGTTCACACTCGTCGCGTGCACCCGCACCAGCACCTCCCGCGGACCGGCCACCGGCTTGGGCAGTGTGCCCTCGTACAGCACCTCGGGAGGCCCGTACCGGTCGTACCGCGCCGCACGCATCTCACTCATCGCCCTCATCGTCCCTTTCGCACATCGGGGTGGCCGCCACGCTAATGCGCACAAAGGGTCGAACCGCCGGGGCGGCGTAATGTAAGAAACATGCCTTCCCGCGTCTCTCACATAGCGCCCGTCACCGGGGATCCGGCCGTCCAGAGCTCAGGGTTGCGGTCCGATGCGGAGTCCAATCGCCGGCGCATCCTCGAGACGGCCCGGGCGCTGTTCGTCTCGCGCGGGATCGATGTGCCGATGGCCACCATCGCCCGCCATGCCGGAGTCGGGGTGGCCACGCTCTACCGGCGCTTCCCCACCCGCGAGACACTGGTCACGGCGGTGTTCTCCGATGAGTTCGCCGCCTGTTCGGCGATCGTCGACGACGCCCTGGCCGACGAGGACGCGTGGCGGGCCTTCCGCCGGACCATCGAGACGGTGTGTGCCTCACAGGCCCAGGACCGGGAGTTCAACGACGCCGTACTGTCGTCGTTCCCCGACGCGGTCGGCTTCGATCGGGAGCGGCGGCGTATCGAGGAGGGCTTCGCCGAGGTGGTCCGGCGCGCCAAGGCCGCGGGGCGGTTGCGCGAGGACTTCGACGTGTCCGACCTGAGCCTCGTCTTCATGGCCAACAGAGGTGTCATCGGCGACGCGGCGACCGCACCGGCCGCGTCCCGGCGGCTGGTCGCCCACCTCCTGCGGTCCTTCGAGACGGGGCGGGCCGAACCGGCCCGCCCCCTCCCGCCACCAGCCCCGCTGGGACTGGGCCGGTTGCCCCGGACACCCGAGGGCTGAGCTATCGGGCGGCGCCGAAGTCCTGCGTCCAGTAGTGGCCGGGCTGCGCCACGCCGACGCCGATCTCCTTGAAGTCACAGTTCAGGATGTTGGCCTTGTGGCCGGGGCTGGACATCCAGCCCTCCATGACGCTCTTGGGCGACTCGTAGCCGTAGGCCACGTTCTCGCCGTAGGTGCTCCAGGAGTAGCCCGCACGCTCGATCCGGTCGCCCGGGGAGGATCCGTCGGAGCCGGTGTGCGACATATCGCTGTGGGCCGCCATGTCCTCGCTGTGGTCCTGGGCGGCCTTGGTCAGCTTCTCGTTCACGGTCAGCGGCTCACAACCGGCCTTGCTGCGCTCGCTGTTGACCAGATCCACCACTTCCTGCTGGTCGGTGGCGGCCGCGGAGGTGGCGGAGGGGGAGCCCGCGGTGGCGGACTGTGCCATCGCGGCCGAGGGAATGCCCACGGCGGCCACGGCGAGGGTGGCGATGGCTATCTTGCGGTGCGTCGTGCTGTTGCGGTGCTTGCTCATACGTGACCTCACACTCGGTTGAGGCCCGTCATTCTTGGAGCCGTCGCCACCCAGGGCAACACACGTGTTCGTACGACAAGGGTTCGTAGCGAGGACGGCGCTTGCGATCAGCGGCGAGACATGCTGAGCCGGTTCCGGGGGGTGCTCAGGTGACCCGACGCCCCATCAGAAATCCCGGACAACCAGGCGAGTGGAGGACAGGCCCGGAACACCGAGGAGCAGGAGGGCGCGGAACCCGCTATTTCCGACAGAGAAGATAAAACCACTATGTCGGCTAGTCGCTATGCGCCACTACGCCCCCTTTACGACGGCGCCCGGTGTGAGAGATGTCATGACATGGCGGGGGTGGTCAGCGGCGGTAAATGGTGATCGAGTGGCCGACCTCGTCGATCGGCTCGCTGCCGTCGATCAGCGCCGCCAGCCGGCCGGTGGCCTGGGCGATCGAGGAGTCCGAGACCACCAGCAGCCCGCGCACCTCCTCGGGGCGGGCCCGGCGCGGGTCGGACGCGTGGATGCCGTAGGCGGACGGCACACCGCTGCCCTTGTAGACCAGCCAGATCCGCTCGCCCCGGTATCGCTCCCGGAGGCGATCGGCCAGCCGCCCCAGGTCCTGCCCCCAGTCGACGTTCGAGTCATGCAGCCTCAGATGGGTCCGGGGCGGGCCGCCGAATGCCTCGTTGGAGTACGGCAGATAGTACGGATACGTCCGCAGCGAGCTGACCGCGACAAACAGGACCAGCGCCGGCGTGGCCCCGTACGCCCAGCGCCGCCGCACGGCCATCAGCCCGGCCGCCGCCACGGCCAGGAACATCGGCAGGAAGATGGCGTACCGCACCCCGAGGTTGCGGGCCCCGTCCAGGGCGGCGAGCAGCAGCACGGCCGCGGGGATCAGCACATACGGCGCGGCGGGCCGCAGCCGGGGCACCACCACCATCACGGCGGTCCCGGCCGCCCAGAGCACGAGCATGCCCAGGGGCGTCTTCACCAGCAACGCGACGGGCAGGTAGTACCAGAGCGACCCGAGGTAGCGGCGGCCGAGCAGAAAGCCATGCCAGGTGTCGTACTCGAAGCCGAACTGGAGACGCATGCCGTCGCGGTACGCCTCCGGGAGCGGCAGCAGGTCGACGGCGAGCCCGCGCAGCCCGTGGACGACCGGCACGGGCCCGGTGGGCGTCCAGCGCAGCCGGGGGTCGACCAGGAAGTAGACGGCCCACACCACGGCCACCGCGATCAGCGCCACGGCCACCGCCGCCGCCACCCCGATCCCGAGCGACCGCGCATGGCCGCGCGGTGTGCGGTCGCGCGTACGGCGGGCGTACCGGACCGAGAGCACGGCCAGGAGCAACAGCACCGGAACCGCCGCCAGCATGCTCATCTTCGTGGCCAGGGCCGCACCGAGCGCCACCCCCGCGAGCGGAAGATACCGCCGTGGCCGCCGCCGCGCCCGCCACAGCAGCCAGACCGATGTCAGCAGAAAACCGGCCGCCGGTACGTCGAGCGTGGCGAGGGAACCGTGCGCGATGATGTCCGGCGAGAAGGTGTACAGGGCGAGCGCCATCGCCCCGCCCACAGGTCCGGTCAGCTCACGGGCGAACGCGAACACCACCAGCCCGAACAGCAGCGTCAGCGCGACCATCGGCAGCCGTGCACAGAGCATCAGCCGCCAGGGGTCGTTGCCCGATGCGTAGAGCACCTGCCGTCCGAGCGCCGTCTGGTCACCGGTGAAGGCGGCGTCCAGGTGCGGCCGCGCGAGGGCCACCCCCGCCGCGATGATGAGCTTGCCCAGCGGTGGATGCTCGGGGTTGTACCGCACCCGGTGGTGGTGCAGGGAGTCCACCGCCGTGCCGACGTACACGGGCTCGTCGATGGTCGGCGTCTGCTCCACCGCCGTGGTGACCATCGCGACCGCCATCTGGACCAGGAGTGCCACGACGGCGGCCACCACCAGCCACCGCCGATGCCGGCCCGGCCCCGCCGCCCACCGGCCCTTCGGCCCGCCGACGGTCCTGGTCACGCTGTCGATCACGCCCGCCCACCGCATAGCGACAGACGCTAGTGCCGAGGCGCCACCGCACAGGGCATCCGTCGGGAAACTTGAGCGAACCCCGCAATCCGAACCGTGGCATCCGGGGGGCGTGCTCGCCGTCGGAGTGCATCCGCAGCGTGTGCTCGCGCAGGGCTTCGGGGAATTTTGTCCGGTGTGCTCTTCTGATCGGGGCCCGCCTGAGCACCACCGCGCCGAGCGTGTTGAGAAGGAAGTGATCAGCCATGTCCGTATCCGACGCACCGCCGTCCGGCAGTCCCGCCCCGCCGGAGACCACCCCGAGAAACGTCCGTCTGGCCCTGCTCGGTGTGCTGCTCGCGATGCTGCTGTCGATGCTCGACTCCACGATCGTCGGCACCGCGATGCCGACGGTGGTCGGCGATCTCGGCGGCCTGGAGCACATCTCCTGGGTGGTGACCGCCTACACCCTGGCGACGGCCGCCTCCACACCCGTCTGGGGCAAGTTCGGCGATCTGTACGGCCGCAAGCACATGTATCTGATCGCGGTCGTGGTCTTCGTGCTCGGCTCGGCGCTGACCGGCGCGGCTCACTCGATGACCCAGCTGATCGCCTTCCGGGCGCTGCAGGGCCTGGGCGCGGGCGGGATCGGCGCCGGTGCGTTCGCGCTGATCGCCTCGCTGGCCCCGCCCCGGGAGCGGGGCCGCTACCAGGGCATGACCGCCTCCATCATGGCCATCGGCACCATCGGCGGCCCGCTGCTCGGCGGCTTCGTCACCGGCCATCTCGGCTGGCGCTGGGCCTTCTTCATCAATCTGCCGCTCGGGATCCTCACCCTGGTCTGGTGCCAGCTGATGCTGCGGCTGCCCGCCACCCGCGCCAAGGCCCGTATCGACTGGCCGGGCATCACCATGATGACGACCACCGTCTGCGCCCTCACACTGGCCGCCACCTGGGCCGGTTCCACCTATCCGTGGACCTCATGGCAGATCCTGGGTCTGTTCGCCCTGGCCGCGGCGGGCGTGGCCGCCTTCGTGGGGCGGCAGCGGCGCGCGGCCGAACCGCTCATGCCGCTGCGCATCTTCACCGGACATCGCAACTTCGCCCTGGCGTCCTCGCTGATCCTGGTGGGCGGGGTGGTCATGTTCGGCTGCTCGCTCTATCTGCCGCTGTACCAGCAGACCGTCCAGGGTGTCTCCGCCTCCCGCTCCGGTCTGCTGCTGCTTCCCCTGATGATCCCGGTGGTGATCATGTCGCAGGTCGGTGGCAAGGTCATGTCCGCCACCGGCCGGTACAAGATCTTTCCCATCGTCGGCACCGTCTGTATGGCCGTCGGTCTGTTCCTGCTGGCCACCATGGACACCACGACCTCCCGCACGGCCACCGGGTGCTTCATGGCCCTGGTGGGCACGGGCATGGGCTGCCAGATGCAGATGGTCACCACGATCGCGCAGAACAGTGTGGAGATGCGTGACATGGGGGCTGCCTCCGCGTCGGTGACCCTGTTCCGCACCATCGGCGGCTCGCTGGGCGTCGCGGTCTTCGGTTCGCTCTTCACCAGCGCCGTCCAGGGCCATGCGCCCGCCGGGGCCAAGACGGGTGAGGCCCGGCCCGATCCTGCGGCGCTGGCCCGGCTGCCGCAGTCCGCCCGGGACGGCTATCTCCACGCCGTCGCCACCGGCACCCAGCAGATCTTCCTGACCGCGGCCGTCGTCTGCACCGTGGCCTTCGTCGCCGCCCTGTGTGTCCAGGAGGTCCCGCTGCGGGGCAGGTCCGGGCCGGTGGCGCAGCCGCACAAGGCCGAGGAGGAGGCCGCCAGCCCGGCCGCCCCGTAGCACCGCAGACCCTAGGTCATCTGGCGCCGCACCAGCTCGTGCAGCTTTCCGCCCGGGACGGCCATCAGCTCGGCCGGGGCGCCCTGCTCCACGATCCGGCCGTCCTCCATGACCAGTACGCGATCGGCGTCCATGACGGTCGACAGCCGGTGCGCGATCACCAGCCGGCTGGCGTGGAGACGGCGGGTGCTGTCGATGACGATGCGCTGGGTCTCGTTGTCCAGGGCGCTGGTGGCCTCGTCGAAGAAGAGGATGCGCGGACGGCGGATCAGGGCCTGGGCGATCATCAGCCGCTGCCGCTGGCCGCCGGAGATGGCGCCGCTGCCGGAGATCATGGTCTGGAGCCCCATGGGCATCTGGCGGATGTCCTCGGCCAGACCCGACAGTTCGGCGGCCTCCATGGCCTCCTCGGGGGTGAACGGCTCGGCACCGCGAATGCAGTCGAGCACCGTGCCGCCCAGCGGGTGGGCGTTTTGGAGGACCACCCCGCACTGGCGGCGCACGGCCGCCTGGTCGAGGGCGGCGAGGTCCTGGCCGTCGTAGAGCACACTGCCGGACACCGGCCGTTCGAAGCCGATGAGCAACCGCAGCAGGGTCGACTTGCCGCAGCCGCTCGGGCCGACGACGGCCACGAATTCGCCCGGCCGGATCTCCAGTGAGACATCGTCGAGCACCAGCGGCCCGTCGTCGCCGTAGCGGAAGGTGAGGTTTCTGGCGCGGAGGTCACCGGAGAGCGTCCCCGGCTGTGCGCTGCCGCCGCGGACCTCGGGCGGTTCGTCCAGGATCGGCTTGACCTGCTCGAACATGGGCAGCACCGCGACCACCGAGACCAGGGCGTTGGTGAGCTGCGTCAGGGAGGTGAGCAGCATGGTCACGGAGGTGTTGAAGGTCAGAAAGGCCCCGGCGGACATGCTGCCCCGCGCCGGACCGGCCAGCAGCATGAACACGGCGAGGGAGACCAGCGGAAGGTAGACCGCGTCCAGCACCTGGGTGAGGTTCTTGATGCGCCCGGTTCGCTGGTGCAGATCGCGGGAGTGGGCGAAGCCGCGGGCCCAGGCCGCGTAGGCGAAGTTCTCGGCCGCGGCGACGCGCAGCTTGGGCAGCCCGCGCAGGGTCTGGAACGCCTGGTTGTTGAGCTTGTTCTCGTTCTCCACCAGCCGTCGCTGCCAGCGCACCTGCCACAGCCCCATTCCGAGGAAGACCCCGGAGACCACCAGCAGTACGGCGATCACCGCGAGCCCCAGGGAGGCGCTGTAGTACAGCAGCAGGGCGAGGTTCATCGCGCCCACGGTGCCGGCCTGGAGGACCGTCGGGGCGATCCCGGACAGCACTCGGCGCATGGTGCTGATGCCCATGGCCGCGCTGGCCAGCTCTCCGGTGGAGCGCTGGGCGAAGAAGGTGGTGGGCAGCCGTAGCAGCCGGTCCCACACCGCGGGCTGGAGGGTGGACTCCAGCCGCCCCTCGAGACGCAGCAGGGTCAGGTTCTGCAGCAGCATGAAGGCGGCCGCGACGACGCTGGAGACGATCAGGGCCAGGGAGATCTGGACGATGGGGCTCTTCTCGGCGCGGGGCACGAATCCGCCCAGCACCTGGCCGGTGGCGAGCGGCACCAGCGCGCCGAGCGCCACCGTCACCAGCCCGGCGATCAGGAGGTTGCGGACGTCGCCGGCGGCGCCGCGCACGCTGAAGCGCATCAGCCGCCACATCGTCATCGGCCGGTCGGGCAGCGGACGGTAGAACATCACGGCCCGCGGCTCGAACTCCTCCGCGTTGCCCCCGCCGACACGGATTCGCAGGCCGGAGGCGGGGTTGATCGCCTCGTACCGGCCGCGCCGCCACAGCAGCGCCACCGGGGCCCCGGACTTGGCGCGGTAGCCCACCAGCGGTCCGGCGTCCTCCCGCCACCAGCCGCCCTCCAGCCGGACGGCGCGGGTGCGGATCCGGGCGTGGGCGGCGATGCGCTCCACCGGGTCCGTACGGTCGTCGGTGGCGCGGCCCCGCGGCGGTTCGGGCAGGGTGATCCCGGCGGCCTCGGCCACCCGGCGGCACACCGCGTGCACGGCGTCGTCGGTGCTCTCCTCCGACGGCCGCCGCTCCCGCCGCTGCCCTCCGATGGAGGCGATCAGCGCCTGGTCGGCGCGGGTGCGCACGGCCTCACCGGCCCGGATGCCGGCCGCGGTGCGGTCCGCGTGGGCCCGCTCCATGGTCTCGATCCAGCGGTCCACGGCGGTGCCGAGGCGGTACTGCTGATTGACCATCCGCTGCCACAGCGCGCCGTCGATCAGCAGGTCACCGGCGGCCTGGGCGCTGTACTCGGCGCCGTAGCGGACACTGCCGGGCGGCACCGGCAGCCAGAGCAGGTCCTCGTCGGCCGCCTCCGCCTCGGGCGCGGCCCCGCCGTCCAGCGGGGCCTGGAAGAGGACACCGAGGCTGCGGCTCACCCCGAGCGCCACGGCGTGCTCCAGCGGGGTGGGCGGGGTGTCCTGGAATCCGCCGTCGTAGGTGGCGTACGGGTCGTGGGCCTGACCCGTGCCGTAGGTGTCGTACGCCTCCGGGTGGTAGAGCTCGCGCAGCGGGATGCGGCGCACCAGGCAGTCCTGCGAGGGCCGGCCCAGCAGGGTGTGGCGTGGTCCCTCGACCGGGCCCGGGAGCGCGGCGCCCGTCTCCAGCCGGCCGAGGAAGTGCCACTGCCCCTCCTCGGCGGCGTCGACCGCGAACAGGTCCAGGGCCCCGCCGACGACGAGCCAGAGCACCTGCGGGCCCTCCAGCGGGAGGCTGCGCAGCCCGGCGCAGTCGACGGGCGTGCCGAGGGCGCCCAGCGCCTGGACCACCGCGTCGCCGCCGTCCGCGGCCACCGCCGCGGCCGGGTGAACGGACGCCATGTCAGTGCTCCTTCATCAGCTCGGCGTACGGGCCTCCGGCGGCGGCGAGGTCCTCGTGCCGTCCGCGTTCGACGACCGTGCCGCGGTTCAGGACGAGGATCTCGTCGCTGTCCCGCACGGTGCTGAGCCGGTGGGCGATCACCACACACGCACAGCCGCGGCGGCGCAGATTGTCCATGACGATCTGCTCGGTCCGCGCGTCCAGGGCGCTGGTGACCTCGTCCAGGACCAGCACACTGGGGCGGCGCACCAGGGCGCGGGCGATCTCCAGCCGCTGCCGCTGGCCGCCGGAGAAGTTGCGGCCGTCCTGCTCCACCCGGCAGTGGATCCCCTCGGGGCGCCGGGTGATCACATCGTCGTAGAGCGCGGCGTCCCGCAGGGCCTCGACCACCGCCTCGTCCGGGATCGACGGGTCCCACAGCGCCACGTTGTCCCGCACCGTGCCCTCGAACAGGAAGACGTCCTGGTCGACGAAGGAGACGGAGGCGGCCAGCGCACCGCGGGGGATGTCCTCCAGGCGCTGTCCGTCGATGCGGATGACCCCCTCCCAGGGGGCGTAGAGGCCGGAGACGAGCCGGGAGACGGTGGACTTGCCGCTGCCGGACGCGCCGACCAGCGCCACCTGGCGGCCGGGGCCGACGGAGAGCGAGAAGTCGCGCAGCAGCGGTTCGTCCAGCGGGCTGTAGCCGAAGGTGATGTTCTCCAGTGTCACCTGCCCGGTCAGCCGGCGGGTGTCCTCGCGTGGCTCGTCGCGGGTGTAGAGGGAGTCCACCGGGAAGTTCTCCACGTCCTTGAGCCGGGTCACATCGGCGGAGAAGTCCTGGATGCGTCCGGCCACTCCGTTGAGCCGGGTGATGGGCGCGGTGAAGCGGGTCACCAGTGCCTGGAAGGCCACCAGCAGACCGATGGAGATATGGCCCTCGACGGCCCGCAGTCCGCCGATCCAGAGGATGAGGGCGCTGTTGAGCGTGGCGAGGGTGGGGGCGACCACGGCCAGTACGGCGCTCGGCACGCCGAGGCGCTGCTGCTCCTCCAGGGTGATGGCGTGCTGTCCGGCCCAGCGGCGGAAGTAGCCGGTCTCCCCGCCGGTGGCCTTCACCGTCTCGATGAGCTGGAGACCGGTGTACGAGGTGGTGGTCAGCCGCGCGGTGTCGGCCCGCAGCTTCTGGGTCCTGGTGGCCCGCAGCCGCACCACCACCCGAATCGCCACCACGTTGAGCAGCGCCAACCCGACGCCGACACCGGTGAGTTGGGGGTCGTAGGTCCACAGCAGAAAGGCGTAGAGCACCACGACGATCCCGTCGACTGCCGCGGCGGCCAGATCGCGGGCGAGGGTTTCGGCGACGGTGTCGTTGGAGCGCAGCCGCTGGACCAGGTCGGCCGGGCTGCGCTGGGCGAAGAAGGTGACGGGCAGCCGCAGCAGATGCCGCAGGAACCGGGCGCTGCTGAGGGTGGAGGAGATGATGCGTCCGCGCAGCAGATTCGCCTGCTGGACGCCGGTCAGCACGGCGGTGAGCACCACCGCCACGGCCATGGACGCGAACAGCGGCCCCAGCGTCGAGTCCTGGCCGCCGATCAGGAAGGTGTCGATGAAGGTGCGGCTGAGCGCCGGGACCGCGGCCCCCACCGCCACCAGCAGCAGGCTGGCCAGCAGCGAGGCCAGCAGGGTGCCGGTGGTGCCGCGCATGCGCGGCGGCAGGGCGCCCAGCACCCCGGGGCGGCGCCCGCCCCGGCGGAAGGACTCCTCGGGTTCGAGGACCAGGACCACACCGGTGAAGCTGGTGTCGAACTCCTCGACGGGGACGAAACGGCGCCCCTTGTCGGGGTCGTTGATGTGGACGCCGCGCTTGCCGAACCGCCGTCCCATGCCGTCGTAGACGACGTAGTGGTTGAACTCCCAGAACAGGATCGCCGGGGCCCGGACCTCCGCGAGGGCCTCGGGCTCCATCTGCATGCCCTTGGCGCGCAGACCGTAGCTCCGGGCGGCCTTGAGCAGATTGCTGGCGCGCGATCCGTCCCGGGAGACGCCGCAGGCGATCCGCAGCTCCTCCAGCGGCACATGGCGCCCGTAGTGGGCGAGCACCATGGCGAGCGACGCCGCACCGCACTCCAGGGCCTCCATCTGGAGCACGGTGGGGGTGCGCACGGTCCGGCGCCGGGTCTTTTTCGGCCCGGTTCCACCGCGTGGCGCGCGGCGCCGTCCGCGGGTCGGCTGGGGGCGGCGCGCCCCACTGCTTCCGGCGGGTGCGGGCCGGGGCGGTCCGCCCTGGTTCGTCGCGGTCACGGGAGCAGCCAATCGCTGGGATGTTGGTCGGCCAGGTGGACGGTGCCGCTGGTCAGGGTCATGGAGCCGAGGGCGAACGGCGGGCCCTCGGGGGACGACCAGCGGTAGCCGGAGCGGGTGCCGGAGCTGCGCTCGAGGCGCACCTGGACGGCGACCGGCGGGCCGTGCTTCGAGAACTGCTCGCCGAGTTGCTCACTGCCGAGGTAGGAGCCGATCTGCTGGCTCGACTGGGCGGTCCGGCCGACGGCCCGCACTTCACCGCGGAGCACACCGTAGGTCTGCGTGGGCGCGGACTGCACACTGAGGTCGACCGACGCGCCCGGCCGCACCGAGGCCGCCCGGTCCGCGGGGATGTACAGGGTCGCGACCAGGGGATCGTCGGAGTGGCCGACCCGCTCCACGGAGGCGACGTTGGCGCCGGTGTTCAGCACGGAGCCGATCGAGGCGGTGAGGGTGGTGAGCCGACCGCCCGCGATGGTGCGCACGACCTTGGTGCCACCGGTGGTGCGGACCTTCAGCAGCGGTGCGCCCGCCGGGAGGGTGCTGCCCTCCTGGGCGAGGACGGAGGTCACCTGGCCGGCGATCGGGCTCTGCAGCACGTAGCTGCCCTGGCCGTGGGTGAGGATCCCGGTGGCATCGAGGGTGTTGGACACGGTGCCGGTGACGGCCCATACGGCGGCACCGGCCATGACCGCCATCGTGACCGCCAGTGCCAGCCATCCCTGGGGGCGGGCGTAGCGCACCGGCAGGTCGATGTCCTCTGCCGACTGCAGCTTGGAGAGGGCCTGCTGGCGGAACTGCACGAAAGTCTTTCCTCAGCCGCGAAGGGAGTGATTAAAGGGGGCCGCGGACCGCCGAGTGCCCCGGACCAGGCAGGCCCGGGGCACAGGGGAGCGGTAAATCAGCCTCAGAGGGTGCCGACGACCCCACCGACGATGCCGGTGGTGTTCAGGCCGGTGAGGCCGTCAACCGTGCCGGTCACGGTGCCGAGGGCGCCGGTCACCGGGCCGGTGACGGAGTCGACGGTGCCGAGGACGTCGCCCACGGGGCTGGCGATCCCGCCCGCCACGTTGTCCAGCTCGGCGTCGGAGATCTCCTGGGTCGCGACCTTGGGCGCGTTGTTCATTGTTGCGTCTCCCTTGGGTGAACGTCTCGTTGAGCTTGCAACAGCGCACGGGAACCGAGGGGAATCAGCTCCCGCGGCATGGACACGGGAGGCCCGGAGAACACCGGGCTCCGTGAAATGCCTGAGCGCGGAAGGGATGTAACCACGGGGCCCGCCACGCGGCGAATCACCCACGGTCCGGAACCGGGCATTCCGCCACTTTCAGATCACACCGCGGACACACTCGCGCACCTCATCGACGCCGTTCCCTCACAGAAAGGCCACCGACCTCACGTGGCATCGCATCCTCGGGCGATGTGACGCGCGTCATTTCGGGTCGGACCGCCAGGGCCGGGGCCGAGGTGGCGCATGAGTCGGGTGGTACACATGGCGTCTGTGTAACAGGTGTGCCGATCACTTGAAGACCAGGCGAACAAGGCCGCATGCGAGGGCGGGATGGCGTGGGAAGGCGACATGTGCGACTTCAGACCGCCCGGCCCTCCGCCGGCACCACCTCGCCGTCCGGCACCGGTCCGGGTGCGGTGCCGTCGCCGAACGGGCGCCCGCCCAGCTCCTCACGGTGATGCGGGGTCAGCCAGCCGGAGAGGGCGGGGCCGAGCGGCACGATGCGGGTGGGGTTGATGTTGGTGTGCACCCGGTAGTAGTGGCGCTTGATGTGGTCGAAGTCGACGGTGTCCCCGAAACCCGGTGTCTGGAAGAGGTCACGGACGTAGGCCCACAGCACCGGATCCTCACTGAGCTTGTTGCGGTTGCACTTGAAGTGGCCGTGGTAGACGGCGTCGAAGCGGACCAGCGTGGTGAACAGCCGGATATCGGCCTCGGTGATGGTGTCGCCGACCAGATAGCGGCGCGTGGACAGCCGCTCGGACAGCTCGTCGAGGCGGGCGAAGAGACGTCGGTACGCATCGTCGTAGGTGTCCTGGTGCTCGGCGAAGCCCGCCCGGTACACACCGTTGTTCACATCGCGGTAGATCCCCTCCGCCACGTCGTCGATCTCGGCACGGTGCTCCTCGGGGTACAGATCCGGGGCGCCCTCGCGCTGGAGGGCGGTCCATTCGGTGGCGAGGTCCACGGTGATCCGGTGGAAGTCGTTGGTGACCAGCACGCCACTGGGGACGTCCACGACCGCGGGCACGCTCACCCCGCCCGGATATCCGGTCTCGCGGGCGTCGTACGCCTCACTGAGGAAGGCGATGCCCAGCACCGGGTCCCGGTCCCCCGGGTCCAGGGTGAAGCGCCAGCTGCGCTCGTCCTGGATGGGATCGGTGATGGCCAGCGAGAGGGCCGACTCCAGGCCGAGCAGCCGCCGTGAGATCAGCGCCCGGCTCGCCCACGGGCAGGCCCGGCTGGCCACCAGCCGATAGCGCCCGGCCTCCACCGGCCAGCCGTCCCGGCCGTCGGCGGTGATCCGGTCGGCGAAGTGCGGCCCGGATCGGCGGAATTCCTTGCGTTCGCTGGGTGTCTCCTGGTCAGCGGTGTTCATCGGGACCACCTACCACCTTCCGAAGCGGGAACCGTCGTGAACGGTCCGTGTCACGGTCGTCCTCCGAGGCGTGTGCGCCACAGGTGACACCTACTCGGTTCCACGCCCCGGGAAGGGGTATTCCTCACCGATCGGACAGGGCGGCGCTACGGGGGCGCAGGCGCACCAGCGTTCAAGACCGGAGGCCGGGCCGGGGGCCAGGGTCGGGGCATGCCTGAGAACAAGGGCTGGAAGAGCCCGTATCTCCTGCTCACCATCACCATGCTGCTGTGGGGCAGCGCCTTCTCCAGCTCCAAGTCGGTGGTCGCCCAGATGCCGCACACCGTGGCGGCGCTGCTGCGCTTCGGCGGCGGGGCGGTCGCCCTGCTGGCGGCCGTGGCACTCTTCGGCAGACCGGCCGCCCCGGCTTCCGCGCGCGGCGGCGGGCGGGCCGCGCTCGCGGGCCTGCTGGGGGTGTTCGCCTACAACGGCTTCTTCTTCTGGGGGCTTTCGCTGGCGCCCTCACTCGACGCGGGAATCCTCATCCCCGTTCTGAGCCCGGTACTCACCAGCGCCTTTCTCCTGGTCACCGGCCGTGACCGGCCCTCCGGCGCACGGCTGGCGGGGCTCGCGCTCGGGCTCGCCGGGGCGGTGGTGTTCTTCTTCGGCGCGGGCGGCAGCGCGCACGGCGGCGCCACCCGGCTGTCGGGCGATCTGCTCTATCTGCTCAGCGCGGTGTGCTGGGCCGCGTACACGCTCATCGGGCCCCGGGTGCTGGCCGGTGTCGATCCGCTGCGCGCCACGACCTACGCCACGTGTGCGGGGGCGGTGCTGCTCGGGGTACTCGCCGCACCCGACCTCGGCGAGACGCATTGGAGCGCGCTACCGCCCGGCCTCTGGCTGAACGTGGTGTTCCTCGCCATCGGCCCGGCCGCCGTCGCCAATCTCCTCTACTACCGGGGAGTGGGCGCGGTGGGTCCCGCCTCCGCGTCCTTGATGATGTTCATGGTCCCGGTGATCAATACCGGGTGCGCCATGCTCTTCCTGGGCGAGTCCTTCGGCGGTCTGCAAGCACTGGGCGCGCTGGTGCTGCTCTCGGGCGCGGTGCTCGCCGTCACTCGGGGACGTGGCTCGGCACGCCCCCGAGTCGGCACCGCGCCCACCGCGGAAAAGAAGCCCTCGGAGCTATGAACACCGTACGGCGCCGGTCTGCATCACTCCCCTCGTGGTGATGCAGACCGGCGTCACGCTGGGAGGCGAGGCTTCGTTCCCGCACTGCGCGGCAGGAGTGACGGTAAAGCGGATCACCGGGGCGGGCAACGGTGCACGGTGCGCATCGCGCGCCTGTGATATGTGCACGGTGCGCGATCAGTCCGCCGGGTGGAGCCCGGTGATGTGCAGGGCGTGCACCAGGTCGTGGATCCCGGAACCGGTGGTGAGCAGATCACGGCTGAGCAGGTGTTCGGCGGCCCGCAGATGGGCCCTGACGGTGTTCCGGCTGAGACCGAGATGGCGGGCGGTCCGCTGGGCGTCGGTGTTCGCGTCGATCCAGGCGCACAGGGTGGCGTACAGATCGCGGCCACGGGTGTCCTGGAGCGGGCGGAGGAATTCCCGCGCCCAGGCGTGTGCGGGCTCGGTACGGAACAACTCGTCCAAAGTGGGCTCCGGCCGCCCGCGCACGGCGCCGAAACCGGCGTCCGGCTGCCCTCCGGCCAGGCAGAAGGCCAGGTCGAGGGCGGCCCGGATGCGCACATCGGCCAAGTCCGGGCCGAGGGTCGTCTCCACCCGGCTGAGGTGGTGGGAGACGGTGTTGCGGCTGATGTCCAGCAGCCGGGCCACGGCGGACCGGGGGAAGGTGACGGCGAGCCGGGTGATGTCGAGGGTGGCCCTCGGCGTGGACCCCAGTGAGCGCGATGAGGCTCCCGGCGTGCGAGACCAGCGACGCCGCTTCGCGGCTGGGCGCCGAGGTACCGGCCACCACCAGGACGGGGCGTGGCGCGCGCGGGCCGAGGGCCTCCAGACGCACCTGAAAGGCGCCGCTCTCGGTGACCACCGCGGCCATCTGACCACCGGCCAGCCGGAACAGCGTCGGCTCGAGCGAGGGCAGGATCTGGCGCGGAAAGCGCGCGGTGGCGGTCTCGACCGCGCCCGCGCTCCCGACCAGCGCGACATCGGCGTCGATCTGCCGGCCCAGCCAGTCGAGAACCACCCGCGGATCTCTCTCCCCCCGGTCCCCCGGCTCATCTGCCGCCGCACCTCGTGCAGCAATTCGTCCAGCCGCCCGGTGTGCGCCCGTGTCTCCACAGCAGTGCTCCTCCCCACCCCCCGCGGTGCGCCATACCGCGCGGACCGATCGGCGGTCCGCGCACCCGCCGTACTGTATGACCGGTTCACGGGACCTCGTGAAGTGCCGGGGACATCGGGCCGGTTCCGCGGGGCGGGGCTGCCGGATGAGGAGGTGTCCCCGCAGGCCAGGGCACTGCGTGGGGGGCGCGGCGGGGCTGTTAGGTTGACGTGCCCAATTGAACGGGGAAAAGGAGTTCACGTGCGCAAGGCAGTGCACATGGCGGTCACTTCGGTCATCGTCGGTCTTGTCGTCAGCGGCTGCGGAGACAGTGACGACGGGAAGAAGGAATCGAAGCCGAGCGGCGAAGCCACCCAGACCGCCCAGCGGTCGCCGAGTTCGAGCCCGGCGGCCCAGGGCACGATCATCGAGCGTTCGGCCGGGTCCTGGAAGTCCATCGTGGCGGCGAAGTCCGACGACGCCCTGGCGACCCTCACCATCGCGGACGGCAAGGTCACGGCGAAGGGGCCGAAGCTCGACTGCACCGGCACGCTGAAGTCCGGCCAGAAGGGCGGCGAGGACGAGCCTTCCCTGACCCTGTCGTGCAAGGGCGGCAGCGACGGCGGCCGAGGCGAGGGGGCTGTGGGGATGAAGGGCGACGACGCCCTGGCGATCAACTGGAAGGGACCCGAGGGCGGCTTCGGCGGTCCGGTCGACAGCTTCCGCCGGGCGGGCTGACCTCGGGCTCGCGCAGGCCACCGCGGGCGGGCAACAGCCGCGGTGGCCTCCCCACGGCCGCGGTGGCCGAGCGGAGGACGACGCGCATGACGTGGCCGCGGGCTCAGTCCACCGAGCGGAACAGGCCCTCCAGCGCGCTCGCCACCTGGTCGGCCGAGAGCGGGTCGTCGACACCGCCCATCGCGTAGATGCCCCGGTCCAGTTTGATGCCGCGTGTCATCGCGCCGAGCAGCGTGGCCAGTTCGGTGCCGCGCAGGGCAGGCCGGTGGCCGGCCCGATCGAACAGCCCGTCCAGCATGGTGCCGATGCGGCGGCTGAACCTCTTCTCGTGTTCCACCAGTGCGGCGGCGGCATCGCCGTCCCGGAGCGCCATCAGCCGGAATTCGAGGTGGATGAAGACCCACCGGGTGTCCAGGTGCTCACCGTTGAAGATCTCGGCGAAGGTCCGGGCGAGCTGGGGGGCCAGATCCCGTCCGGTGTCCATCTCGGCGATCCGCTCCTGGATGTAGTCGGCGGTGCGGTCGCTGTGCCGCCGGAAGACATCGAGGAAGAGCTTCAGCTTGCTGTCGTAATTGGAGTAGAAGGCCCCGGTGGTCCTGCCCGCGCACTGGCAGATGTATCCGATCGAGGCCCCGTGGAAGCCGCGTTCGGAGAACGCCCGCTCCGCCCCGACGATCAGCGCTTCCACGGTCTTTGACCGCTGCGGCGGCATCGGTGTGCCCCTCTCCCCCAGTTGTTCGGAAACCTGGCCAGATCCGTACGGTAGCCGATCCGTCCCTCTGTTCAGTAGGGAACCCTATCGGTAGCGTTCCCTACTGAAAGCCGCGGCCGACGGCTCCGGGACGTTCGCCCCCGGAAAGTTCGAGGAATCACGAAGGAGAGCCATCGTGAACGCTCCGATGCCCACGACCCATGACGACCTCCGAGACCTCCACGACCTCCCTTCGTATCCGAACGAGCGGGACGATTACGTCAACCCGGCACGTGCGCTGCTCACCGGGCCCCCGATCAGCCCGCTGAGGTTCGCCGGCGGCAGCGCCGGCTGGCTGGTGACCGGGTATCACGAGGCGCGGGAGGTGCTGCGGGATTCCCGGTTCAGCGCCGAGCGCTGGCGTGGCGACGACACGATGCGGAAGGTCCCCGAGTCGGTCCGCCGGGACCGCAGCAGCGGGGCGGGGTCATTCCTGGCCATGGACGCGCCGGAGCACGGCCGTTACCGGGGGCAGCTCACGCGGTACTTCACGGTGCGGCGGATGCGCGAGCTGGAAGCGCGCGTCGAAGACATCGTTGCCAACCAGCTGGACGCGCTGGAGGCGGCCGGTAAACCGGCCGATCTGGTGCGGCACTTCGCCCTGCCCATCCCCTCACTGGTGATCTGCGAGATGCTCGGTGTGCCGTACGAGGAGCGGGAGTTCTTCCAGACCGTCGCCGCGCGGCTGCTCCGCCAGGACCGCACCGATGAGGAGTTCGTCGCCGGGAAGACCGCACTCGACGACTTCCTGCGCACACTGGTCGAGGCCAAGCGCAAGGAGCCGCAGGACGATCTGATCTCCCTGCTGACCGCCGTCGACGAGCTCAATGACGTGGAGATCGGCGGTATCGCGGGGCTGCTGCTGATCGCCGGCCACGAGACCACCACCAATATGCTCAGCCTCGGCACCTTCGCGCTGCTGCGCCGGCCCGAGCAGTTCGAGCGGCTGCGGGCCGACGAGTCGCTCCTTCCGACGGCCGTCGAGGAGCTGCTGCGCTACCTCAGCATCGTCAACGCCTTCCCCGTCCGCATCGCGCTGGAGGACGTGGTCGTCGGCGGTGTCACCATCAAGGCGGGCCAGTCCGTGGCCGTCTCCGTCCCGGCGGTCAACCGGGACCCGGCACTGGTGGACGACCCGGACACGCTCGACGTCGGGCGTCCCCGCAGCAGCCATCTGGCCTTCGGATACGGCATCCATCAGTGTCTCGGGCAGCATCTGGCCAGGATCGAGCTGGTGTCGGGCTACCGCGGACTGATCCGCCGGTTCCCGGGGCTGCGGCTCGCCGTGCCCCCGGAGGAGGTCCGGATGCGCAGCGACATGATCATCTACGGAGCCCATGAGCTGCCCGTCACCTGGTGACAACGCCGGGCGGGATCCGGTCTCCACACACGGCGCCGGGCACGATCCGGCCTCCACACACGGCACCGGGAGGGCCCGGTCTCCGCACAGCCGAAATCATCACATGACCTCCACGCACACGGAGTTCATGTGATGATTCGGTGACCCCGGTCCGTCCGGGCCGGGGGTGTGGAGGGGAAATACACGTGAAGTCAACGACCTTCAGATCCGCCGTGGGGGCCGTGCTGACGGCGGCCCTGTCCGCCGTGGTCCTGCCCGCCTCCGCCGCGAGCGCGGCGGAGAGCCCGGCGGCGGCCGGCACCGTGGACACCGCGACCGCACAGTCCTTCGGGCGCCTGGCCGACGCGGTGCTGACCCAGCGCACGGCGGCGCTGCTGGACACCGAGCAGTCGGTGCGGCGCGCCGCCCCGCTCGCCGAGCAGAACGTCCGTCTGTCGGCCGGCCAGACCCGGACCGAGGACACCGCGCTGTCCGCGCTGCGCACCCGCAAGGCGCGGCTCGCGTCCCTGGGCGAGGCGTACACATCCGCCGACACCCGGGTGGCGGTGGACCGGGTGCGGGTCGAGGCCGGGCACGCCACCGTCCAGGCCACCGAGACCACGACGCTGGCCTACAAGAAGATACGCGGCGACGAGCCCGCGACGACCGGCTTCCAGGCGCACCACCGGCTGAGCTTCGCCGCCACCGCGGACGGAAAGTGGCAGCTGACCGGCCTCACCTCGACCGACGACGGCCCGCTGGCGGTCAACGAGCCCGCCACGGCGCCGGCGGCGGAGGCCAGGACGACGGCCCTGCCCGATGCGACGCCCGCCGCCATCTCGGTACCGTCCCGGCCGCAGACGAAGCCCGCGGGAAGCTACAACTACGCGGCGATGGCCTCGTACGCCGAGAAGTACTGGCAGAACTACAACCCCGCCTACCGGAAGTTCAACGAGGCCGGTGGCGACTGCACCAACTTCGTCAGCCAGGCCCTGAAGGCGGGCGGCTGGGCCAACAAGTCCGGCGACGCCGACGACTACCGCAGCTGGTGGTACGACACCTCGTACCAGTCGACGTCCTGGGTGGGCGCCAACGAGTGGTCGTGGTTCACGCTGGACTCCAAGCGCGCCACCAACCTGGCGAACGTCTACTACATGGGCGTCGGCGACGTCATGCAGATGGACTTCGACAAGGACGGGTCCAAGGACCACACCATGGTCGTCACCTACCGGAGCTCCAGCGGGGTCCCGTATCTGACCTACCACTCGGTCAACACCTACCGGAAGTCCGTGGCCAGCATCATCGCGTCGTACCCGACCTCGGCCTACTACGCCTACCGCACCTGATCGGACCTCCCCGTGACCGTGGACCCCGCCCCTCCCGGGCGGGGTCCACCGCATTTGCCCCGGCCCGGGACGGTATGTCACAGTGGACCGCCCCTCCCCTTCTCCTCACCCTTCCGAAAGTGATGCAGTCCACGACGTTCCCTCCCCGCACCGCGGATCTGTTCACCCAGGGCCTGGAGGACCGCCCGGGCTCCGCCCTGCTGCGTTTCGGCGCGGCGCGCCGACGCCCGGCCGACCGGCTCAGCTGGTCCGGCCCGGGGCCGTGGCCTGGCTCGACGGCGCCCGGGCCATGTGTGGAGTGTCGGGAAGCCGGTGGCCGCCGCCGGACTGGTGCTGGGCGCGGCACAGCGCCTTCCCAACGATGTGAAGGAGTTCACGGGCCCCCGCGGCACCGACACCCTGGTCGCCCGCCATCTGCCGATCGCCGATGTGGTCGAGTGGGTCTTCCGCTGGACACCGGAGGAGCCGCCCGTCCATCCGGGTGAGGAGCGGGTGGTCGAGCTCGGCGAACGCCACCACGAGGAGCTGCTGGCCTTCCTCCGGGAGCACAGCCCGGGCCATTCGACCGGCCCCGGCTCCTCCGGTATCAGCCTGTGGGCCGGGATCCGGGACGAGGACGGGCGGCTGGTGGCCTGCGGCGCCCTGAGCAGCCTGCGGGACAGCGGCGCCCCGCTGATGGCGTCCGTGGCGACCGACGCCCGGCAGCGCGGCCAGGGCCTCGGCGCCGCGCTGACCTCGTGGCTCACCCGGTACGCCGTACGCCGGCACGGCTTCTGCACACTGTGGCAGCTCGCCGGCAACGCCCCGCCGAACGGCTCTACACCCGCCTCGGCTACCGCAACGAGGACCTCTGCGTGGCCGCGCGGATCGCCGCGCACTGAGCCCGACACCTCGATCCCGAAACCCGGCGCACACCGGCGAGCGGCCGACCCCGTGATGTGATGTCCGCACGGTGTTCACCCGACGGACACCGAAGCAATGTCAGCACGCCTGCGTACACACACGTCTTCGAGCCGCGAGAGATGGAGTGACGCCATGCCGGGCGCCCTGTCACGACGTTCCGCCCTGTCCTTCCTGGGAGGGGCGGTGGCCGTCGCCGCCACCGGTGGAAGCGGCTGGCCGGCGTTCGCGGCCGATCCCGTTTCCGGCCCCCGATCCACGCCCGGTCCCGCACGCGGCCCCGCCTCCCGGGTGGACACACTCATCGGCCGGATGACGCTCGAGGAGAAGGTCTCGCTGCTGCACGGCGCGAAGGATCCCCACAGCCTCGGGCAGGCGGGCTACACCCCGGTGTCCCCCGGCTCGGCATTCCCCCGCTGCGGCTCGCCGACGGACCCGCGGGCGTACGGGTCGCCCGGCGGGCCACCGCGTTGCCCGCGCCGGTGCTGCTCGCCTCCGCGTTCGACCCGGCCCTGGCGCGGGAGTACGGGCGCACCATCGGGCGCGAGGGCCGCGCGCTGGGCCAGGATGTGCTGCTCTCCCCCATGGTCAATCTCATCCGCACCCCGTATGCCGGGCGCAACTTCGAGACCTTCGGCGAGGACCCCTGCTCGCCTCCGAGCTGGTGGCCGAGGAGGTCCGCGGCATCCAGGGCGAGGGCCTGATCGCCACCGTCAAACACTTCGCCCTGAACAACCAGGAGTACGAGCGGGAATCGATCGATGTCGTCGTCGACGAGCGGACGATGCGGGAGACGGAGCTGCCCGGCTTCGAGGCGGCCGTACGGGCGGGCGCGGGGGCGGTCATGGGCGCGTACAACAAGGTCAACGGGGCCTTCGCCGGTGAGAGCGAGCCGCTGCTGACGGGCGTGTTGCGCAAGGACTGGGGCTTCGACGGCTGGGTGATGACCGACTGGCACGCCGCCCACAGCACCGCGGCGGCCCTCGGCGCCGGGCTGGACATGGAGATGCCCGACGGCAAGTACTTCGGCGACGCCCTGCTCAGGGCGGTGGCCGACGGGACCGTACCGGAGGCCGAGGTGGACCGCGCGGTCGGTCGCGTCCTGACCGTCATGGACCGCTTCGGCCTGCTGGACGGCGGCGCCCCGCCGCGGCCAGGCCGGGACCCCGGGGCCGGGGCGCGCACCGCGCTGAAGGTCGCGACGGCGGGCGGCATCCTGCTGCGCAATGAGCACGGAACACTGCCGCTGACCGGGCCCGCCGTCCGGTCGATCGCCGTCGTCGGGCCCGCCGGCTCCATCCCCTTCGTCAGTGGCGGCGGCAGCGCCCATGTGGTCCCCGACCACGCCGCGAGCCCGCTGGAGGCGATGCGCGAGCGCGCCGGGAAGGGGGCCCGGGTGGCGTACGCCCTGGGCGAGGACGTGTTCGGCAAGGAGCTCCCGGCCGCCGCGCTCTCCCCGGCCACCGGGCTGGAGGAGCGGAAGGTGGCGGCGGGGAAGAGCTGGAGCTTCGACGGCACCCTCACCGTCGCCGAGGCCGATGAGTGGACGTTCGTCCTGCACTTCAATGGCCCGCCCGCCGGCCGCCCGAAGGTCCTGCTGGACGGCGCGGAGCTGTTCCCGTTCCGGCCCGGCTTGGGCGAGTACTTCACCGGTGGCTTTCTCAGCGCCGCCCCGGACGGACTCGCCGTGCGCCGGGCGGCCGTCGCGCTGACGGCGGGGAAGCACCGGCTGAAGGTCACCGCCAAGGGCGGTGGAGAGGCGCTGACCTTCCGGCTGCGCCGCACCACCTCCGCCACTCGCGCCGCCGATGTCGCCCAGGCCGTGCGCGCCGCCCGCGCCGCGCACAGCGTGGTGCTCTTCGCCCATGAGGACGCCACCGAGGGCAGGGACCGCACCACCATCGCCCTGCCCGGCCATCAGAACGCGCTGATCACCGCCGTCACCAAGGCCAATCCGCGCACCACCGTGGTCCTCAACACCTCCTCGTGCACCTCGATGCCCTGGCTGGACCACACCGGCGCCGTCCTCCAGATGTACTACCCGGGCCAGGAGGGTGCCACCGCCACCACCGCCCTGCTCTTCGGCGACGCCAACCCCAGCGGGCGGCTCACCCAGACCTTCCCCGTCTCCGACGACCACCATCCGATGGCCGAGGACCCCCGGCGCTATCCCGGGGTGAACGGCCGTGAGGAGTACTCCGAGGGCATCCGGGTCGGCTATCGCTGGTACGACGCCGAGGGCGTGCGGCCGCTCTTCCCCTTCGGCCACGGCCTGTCGTACACCACCTTCGCCTATACCGGGCTGCGGCTGCGAAGACGCGGAAGCGGGCTGGAGGCGGTCTTCACCGTGCGCAACACCGGGCGGCGGGCCGGGGCGGAGGTGGCCCAGGTGTATGTGGGGCCCTCCCCCGAGCTGCCGCTCGACCAGGCCGAGCGCGCCCTGGCCGGATTCCGGCGGGTCCATCTGAGGCCCGGTGAGGCGCGGCAGGTGACCGTGCGGGTGTCCGCCCGGACGCTGTCCTCGTGGGACACCGAACGCCATGGCTGGATGCCGGGCACCGGGCGCCGGACCGTGGAAGTGGGCTCCTCCTCCCGCGATCCGCGGCTGCGGGGACAGATCGAGGTCCGCCACGGGGCCTAGGCCGGTCGTGGCCGGAAGCCCCGTCGGCCGTGGCCGAAGTCTCGTCCACCGTGGCCGAAGTCTCGTCGGCCGTGGCCGCCTTCGCAGAGGATGACTACGCTAGTATGGCGCGTGTGCAACTAATGGCGCACGCAAGCATTAAGGCATCGATGAAGGAGCGCCGTGCAGATCGACCTTTCCGGTAGGACCGCCCTGGTCACCGGCTCCACTCAGGGCATTGGATTCGCCATCGCCGCCGGCCTGGCGCGGGCGGGCGCCCGAGTCGCCGTCAACGGGCGCCGGCAGGAGTCCGTCGAGGCCGCCATCCAGAAGCTGGAGGAGGACACGGAGGGCGGCTCGTTCATCCCCGCCCCCGGCGACATCACGTCCGAGGACGGCGCCCGCGAGGTCACCGGCGCCGTGCCGGACGTCGATGTCCTGGTCAACAACCTCGGCATCTTCGGGGCCACTCCGGCGCTGGAGATCAGCGACGACGAGTGGCGGCGCTATTTCGAGGTGAACGTCCTGGCCTCCGTCCGGATGATCCGGAGCCTGCTGCCCGGGATGAAGGACCGCGCATGGGGCCGGATCCTGAACGTGGCCAGTGACTCCGCCGTCGTCATCCCGGCAGAGATGATCCACTACGGGATGTCGAAGACCGCGCTGCTCGCGGTCACCCGCGGCTTCGCCAAGGAGGCCGCCGGTACGGGCGTCACCGTCAACTCGCTGATCGCCGGGCCGACCCACACCGGCGGCGTCGAGGACTTCGTGTACGAACTGGTGGACCCGGAGCTGCCCTGGGAGGAGGCCCAGCGGGAGTTCATGGCCAAGTACCGGCCGCAGTCGCTGATCCAGCGGCTGATCGAGCCCGAGGAGATCGCCAACATGGCGGTCTACCTCAGCTCGCCGCTCGCCTCGGCCACCACCGGCGGAGCCGTGCGTGCCGACGGCGGCTACGTCGACTCGATCCTCCCCTGACACCCACCCCAGCGCCTTCCTGATGCCTGCTTCGGCGCCCCCGGCCCCCTGCTTCCGCGCGCCCTTCCGGTGGGAACCCTTCCGCGTGGACCGGGGGTCCCTGGGGAGCGAAGAAGCAGACAACCTGGGGGTCTGTTTCGCAATGACGCACTTGCGCATCCCGACCGCATCAGAGCGAGCCACTGGATCACCGTTCTGAGACGGCGATTCCCCGAGCTCCAGGCGGAGTCGACGCCCTCCCCGCACCGTCCCGGCCTCGGCCGACAGCGGGGGAGGCGCCGACCGCCACGGGCCCTCGGAGCCGTTACGCCTGCGGGTCTCCGACACCGCTGCTGGAACGGGTCGAGACCGACCCGTCGCTGATGCGCCATTTGCTGGACGAGGTCAGCGGAATGGCGCGGCGCTGCTCGGGCACCCTCGGGACACCGCGATGTCATCACGTACCGGTTCGTCCTCCGCCGCGGCCAGGTCACCGAGACCGAGGAGCTCCAGCTCACCCGCACCGCCGCGGTCCGGCCCGGGGTCACCTTCACGGCACTGGCCGTGGACAACGACACCCCGCTGGCCACCTGGCTGATGAACGACCCGGCGTTCGCCGGCCCCTGACCCCCACCCCGCCACGTCGATCGCGAAGGAGCCGCCGCCATGGCCGCGTTCGACGTCAACGCCGCCCGCGCCCAGCGCCTGGAAGCGCTGGGCCTGACCTGGGACTTCGAGGTGGACGGGGAGACGTTCTCCCTGCCCACCGAGATCCCCCGCCGCTCAGCGCACACGCTGGCCGAGCTCGAGGACAACGACCTGGACGGGCTGCTCGCCCTCCTCTCGGCGTTCGTACGGACGCGGGAGGGCGAGGCCGCGGAGTGGGGGCTGACGGCCCATCTGCTGGCCGCGGTCGTGGACCACTTGGTGATCGCCAACGGGATGTTCGCGTCGGCCAACCGCGACGAGTACGCGGACCCCCGGAGGCGCCGGTACCGGTGCCTCGTCCGGGGCCGAGGCCGCCGATACCTCCGACGGCCCGCCCGCCGCCGAGCACGCACCGACCGCGGCGGAGCTGGCCCGGTTCTTCGGCTGAGTCATTCCGTTCGAGTCCGCTGGGAGGGACCGTGGGGAACTGTGAAGAGGCGGCGAAGTGCGCCGAGGCCACCGCGTAGAGCTGGCTCGACCGCTTCTGGGCGGGGATCCAGAGACAGTGGCACGGCATCAAGTCGTCCGTCACCGCCGTGAAGCAGCGGGTGGCGGCGACCCGGACCTCACTGGCCCGGACGATCCTCCGCGTCCGCGCGGAGACCACCTCCGTCCGCACGATCGCCGAGAAGGCCGAGCGGGACAGCCGGCAAGCCCTGCGAAGGGGCAAGGACGCGCTGCAGAAGGCGGAGGCCGCCCTCCGGCGGCAGCGCACGGCCGCGAGCTACGCCCGTGGCCCCACACCGGCCGGGCGGGTGTCGAACGTGCGGGACATCAATGAGGCGAGCCAGGCCATCAACGAGCTGGAACGACGCCTGAACGGTCTCGTCCGGGCTCTCGGCTGAGGAGGAGGCCGCCCATGTCACTGGCACAAGCGCTCAACCGATCCGTCTCCGGCTTCCGCGGCCTGCGCAGCACCGTGGGCCAGACCGATACCAGCGTCTCCCGATTCGCCCGTACCGCGACGCAGGCGATCTCCGCCGTCGGCCGCGTCAAGGGCGATGTCGACAAGTCGGCCAACTCGATGCGCACGCCGCGGCCCGACGGCACGGCTACGGGCCCCTCACGTCCGACCCCGACGGGGTGGCCGTCGCGGGCGGCGCTCACCGCGCCGAGCGAGAACGCGCGCCCGAAGGTGCCGGACCGCAGGGCGATGAGCTTCGGGTCCACCATCGGGCCGACCACATAGGTCGCGACCAGCACGATCGGGTTGATGGCCGGGGCCGACAGCAGGAAGGCCAGCGCGGCGGGCGCAGCCCTCCGGCCGCGCGCAGCCTGTGGCCCCCTCGGCCTCCACTTCGCCGTGCATCACCCCTCCCCCGGGCCCCGGAGCGGGACCCGGGGGGCATGTCAGCGGGGGCGCCTCAGCGGGGGCCGGGACGGGCCGGGGCATCGCACCGGGCCACCACCCGATAGGCGTTGGATATCTTTCCCCGCCCCGCCAACGGCTTGAGCAGCACCCGGTCCAGGGTGGTCGCGAGGATCAGCGCGGGGACGGCCGCGAGCAGCAGCGCACAGCGCAACAGCCAGCGCGCCCGGCCGGGCGGTCGCGGCAGCGAAGGGGCGTCATCGGGCGGGATGACCGCGTTCACGGACAGCCATACGGCGCCCAGCAGATCGACCGTGTCGGACGGTTCGCGGTGCTCCTCGGCGATGACGGTGAAGCCGAGCGCGTCAAGTTCCTTCCGGAGGTTCGCCACCGGCAGGAAGTGCAGATGCTGGGGCTGGAGCCAGGGCAGCCAGAAACGGCCGAGCAGCCGGGCGAACCAGCACTCCGGATCGGGCACCTCGATCAGCAGATGGCCACCGGGGCGCAGCGCCCGCCGGGCCGCGCGGAGTTCGTCGCGGGGATCGGTGCTGTGCTCCAGATAGTGGAACATGCTGACCACGTCGTAGCCCCCGGCCAGGCGCTCCTCGGCCAGCTCGGGGAAGCTGCCACGGATGCCCCGGTCTACGCGCCCCGTCCGCTCGGCCAGCTCGACGCCGTCGGTGAAGTCCAGTCCGTCGAAGCGGGTGCCGGGGAAGACGGTACGGGCCACCGCGGGGAAGTGGCCGTGTCCGGTGCCGACATCGAGCCAGGTCTTCGGGGGCTCGGCGGAGGGGTCCTGGAACATCGCGCGCCGCCGGTAGACCTTGTCCCGCCCGGCGAAGAGGTTGCCGAGTTCGATCTCCCCCATCCCGTCGTAGAAGTCGCGGTAGTAGAACTCCAGGCCGTCGCCGTTCAGCCTGGGGTTCTGGAACACGTGGCGGCAGTCCGCACACGCGTCGAGCGCGAAGCGGCCCGGCTTGCTCTGGTAGCGGTCCCTGGTGCGCAGCCGCCGCTTCAGCCGCGTCGAGCCGCACCACGGGCAGTCGGTACGGCGCGGTTCGAAGAACCGCCCGGTGCCCCGCGCCAGATCGGCCTGGTAGCGGGGGCGCAGCGCGGCGACGGTCTCGGCGCGCGACGGCTTCGCGGGCGTACGTGGTGCGTCGGACGTGCGGCTCATCGGTCCCCCTCGGGAGTCGGCGTGGCATGGCCACCGGTCTTCTCGGCCAGCGCTTCGAGGTGTCCGGCCGCCGCGGTGGCGCCGCCCGCCGCTCGGAACGAGGCCCCGACGCGCTCGGCGGCGATGCGGTACCCCGGCTCGTACAGAACGGTGTCCAGCGCCTCGCCGAGCCCGGCCGCCCTCGCCCGGCCGAACCTGACGCGGACGCCCGCGCCCGCGTCGACCACCTGCGCGGCCACCACCGGCTGGTCGTCCCGGATGGGGGCCACGACGAGCGGAACGCCGTGCCACAGGGTTTCGCAGACCGTGTTGTGGCCCGCGTGGCACACCACCGCGCTCATCCGTTCCAGAAGGGGGAGTTGAGGGACGTAGCGGCACACCAGGACGTCCTTGTCGTCCGGGGTGTCGGGGGCGTCCGGGGTATCGGGGGCGTCCGGGGTGCGTACGCCCTCCGGGTCGACGATGACCGTCTGGAAACGACCGGCCCGGGCCCGTACGGCCTCCCGGCACTCGGTGAGGAAGCGCGCCCCGGCATCGGTGTTCGCGGTGCCGAGCGTGACCAGGACGGCCGGGCGCTCGGGGTCCAGCCACTCCCAGGGGAAGTCCGTCGTGGCCGGCCGCTCGGCGATCGACGGGCCCACGTAACGGATGCGATCGCCCGCCCGGGCCGGCCGTCCGGCCAGCTCCTCGGTGGTGAAGGCCAGGACCAGATCCGGTGAGAACCGGGGATCGGCCGTGCTCTCCGGATCGCCGATCCGGCCCCGCACCTCGTCCATCTGCCCGTCCAGCCAGGCATCGATCTTGGGCAGACCGTCCAGCGCGCCCGTGAACTCCGCCGAGGTGGTGGCGGATGTGGCCCAGCGCACCCCGAGCCGTTCGGCCACCAGTCCGCCGGCCACGGTCTGCTGGTCGGCGATCACCACATCGGGGCGGAACTCCTCGATGGCCTTGGCGACGCCCGGGGCCATGGCCTCGGCGAGCGGCACCAGGAACCGCTCCCACAGGAACCTCAGCGCGGCCGGGCCGCGAACGTCCGGTGGCCGGCCCGCCCCGCCCTCGCCCAGCACCGGCCCGGCACAGCGGTAGACCGTCGCGCCCTGCCCGGTCAGCCGCCCGACGACCTCGGGCATCCCGGCCCAGGCCACCTGGTGTCCCCGGGCGGTGAGTTCGGCCGCGACGCCGAGGGTGGGGTTGACGTGGCCGACCAGCGGCGGCACGACGAAGAGAAAGCGGCGGGGTACGTGGGGTGGGGCTGCCTGCGATCTGCTGGGGTCGCTCATGAGGCATCGGCCTCCCGGGCTTCCAGGGCCGCATCCGCCGCCGGGGCGCCGGTGTCCGGCTCGCCCCCGTGGATCCAGGACAGCAGCAGTTCGCGGATGCGCGTGGGCGCCTCGGCGAGGACCGAATGCCCCTGTCCCGGCAGGACGACGGTCCGGGTGCCGGGCAGTACCGACTCCAGCCACCGCCCCTGCCCCGCGAGTTCGGAATCGGCGCCGTAGACGGCCAGCACCGGGCAGCGCACCGCGCCGACCTGCTCCTCGCTCACCACCCGGCTCTCCGGCACGTCCTCGGCGATGGTGGTCGTTCGGACCAGTCGGGCGGCCGACTTGGCCAGCCGTGCGGTGTGGGCGCCCCGGTGGGCGCTGACCCAGGCCAGCGACTCGGCCTCATGGACGACCAGTTCGGCCACGACGCGCCGGAGGATCCCGCTGATCTCGGTCAGCCAGCTCTCGGTGGCGGGCTTCGCCTCGATCACCGCGATCCCCGCCACCCGCTCCGGATGGCGCATGGCGTAGGCGAACGCCACCGTTCCGCCGAAGCAGTTGCCCACCAGGTGGACCGGCCCGGTGATGTCCAGCCGGTCGAGCAGCCGCTCCAGATCGGTGACGAACGTGTCCAACCGGTATCCGGAGCCGGGGCGCTCGCTGCGGCCGTGTCCCCGCTGGTCGTACATCACCACCTCCAGTCCGGCGGCGGCGAGGTCCGGGGCCACCGTGAAGTACCAGCTGGCGAGGGAGTCGGTGAGCAGACCATGGATGAGCACGGCGGTGGCGGCGGGCGGACGGCCATCGGGCGGGGACAGCCGCTGGACATGCAGTCGGACGCCGTCGGGCCCGGTATACGGACCGCCGTGATCCGTGGCGGGGTCCGCGTCGTCGCCCGTACCGCTGCCTGTGCCGCTGCCCGCGCCGTCACAGGTGTCGCGACCGGTGTCGATCATCGCCATGGGTCAGCTCTCCCCGGCCGCCCTGAGGCACCGCACGACATACTCGACGAGCTGCCCCACGGCGAGGTCGATGATTTCGTCGAGCTCCAGGCCCGCCACGAACTCGGCGAAGTTGACCTGTCTGCCGTACCGGGCCTCCAGGCTGCCGGCCAGCGCCACCAGGTCGATGCTCTCCAGCTCCAGATCCTCGGTGAAGCGGGTCTCCATGGTGACCTCGATATCGTCGAGGCCGTATTCGTCGAGCATCGTCCGGAGCATCCCGGATATCTCCGCGAGCACGGCCGGTGCGTCGGCGGGGGGTGCCGGGACGGTCTGATTGACGGTGGTCACTGGTCGCTCTCCTCGTCCTGTTCCTGGTGGTCCGGGCCGGTCGTCCAGGCCACGGCGTAGTCCCTGTCCGGCAGTCCGGGCGGGTTGGCGATGGTGCTGCAGTGGACCTGGTAGCGGCATGGGCGCTGCCCGGGGCGGTGGCCGCCACCTCGACGATGAGCCGGGCCGGTGCCCCGTCGGGCTGATCGGCTCCCGGCAGTACCCCGGCGATGGTGAGGGCGTGTGGCCGGTCGTGCAGGGCGGTGCCCTCCGCCGCTGCGACCGCCTCCTTCGCGGCCCGGTAGGTGGCGGCCCAGCGGGCAAGCGATTCACCGCCCCCGGCCGTCGCGGCCGCGAGGAGTACCCGCTCGGCCCGGCCGAAGGCGGCCGCGAGGGCGTGGTCGTCGCGGTGGGCGACTTCTTCGAGGGCGATACCGGGGCCCGGGGCCCCGTGTGCTCCGCGCGGCACCACGAGGGCGACCCCGGCCTCCGCCCGGTGTGCCAGCGAGAGGGCCAGTTCGGGCAGGGTCCGGCCGTGGACGCCGATGGCGTACGGACGCCCCTGGGCGTCGTCGCGTATCCCGATCTCGGCGGGGAAGACCGGGCCTTCGCCGTGGTCCCAGAGCCATCGCCGTACGGCGTCCTTGGCCGCGATCCTGCCCAGCAGCCACTGTCTGCGGGCGCGTGGCGGCTGGTGCTCATAGGCGGTGCGCTCGTCGCTGCCCAGGTGGTTACGCATGATCAGGTCGCGGGAGGCCAGATCGGGCCATCGCTCATGGAGCAGGAGCCAGCCGCCGGGCTGGGGCCGGGACAGCGTGTTGCGCTGCGGGAAGCGCTCCACGGGGCGGGTGTCGGGGTGGTTGTCGAACCGGCGGTCCTGCCAGCCGGACAGCTCCGCCCACACCTCACCGCCGATCAGCAGCTGGGCATCGGCCTCCAGGGCGGTATCGGTGAGCGAGGTGATCCTGATCAGGCACTCCACCGGTGTGCCGGGGTTCGGATGCGGACCGAAGAAACGCATCAGACGCATGCCGACCGGGAAGACCACGGTCCGTTCGGTGCGGGTCGCCATGATCCAGTAGCCGAGGAGCTGTCCGACGTTGTCCAGCAGCGCTCCGGGCGCGGGGGTGTGGTGAGCGTGCCACGAATATGCGACTCGCCGATCGCGGTGAGCGCGGTGAGCCCCTGGAAGGCCGGGCCGTGGAACATCCAGCGCTCGGCGTAGACGAGCTGTGCGGTGTGGTCGGGCGTGCGCTCGGTGGCGGGGTCGGTGGGCCAGGGGGTGGGACGGGTCGTGGGGTGGTGGGCAGCGACTTCCACGGTGGCGCGGGCGCTGCGGCCGAAGGTGACGGTGTAGTGGCCCGCCGAGGTGGGAATCGCGGTGACGGGGACGGTGCTGGGCGGTGCCGCCGTCACCCACTGGTCGAAGCGGGCGCCGTGGACGGCGACGGCCACGGGGCCTCCGGCCGTGTGCTCCGCCGCTGTGTGTACTGCCACTGTGCGTTCCGCCGCTGTGTGCTCCGCCGCGTCCATGAGGTGCTGGACGATCGTGGTGGCCGGGACCACGGGCCAGCTGTCCGACTCATCGGGCCAGCCGGGGCGTTGGGGGAAGAAGCAGTGGTCATGGAGGTAGGGCATGGTCTCGGTGGAGACCTGCAGACCGTGGGTGCGCGGGGTCGGTGGGCGGCTTGCCGCGATGACCGCTGTCGCGGTGGTGGCGGTCTCGTCGAGCAGGGCGAGTAGTTCGGCCTCCCACAACGGTGGTGGGCAATCGTTCCGCGGGGCGGAACGGGTGGGCACCACTCGACCCGCACCCGGCGACGGCGACCAACCGCCACGGCGCGGCCCCGCTCCCCCGGGCACCACTCGCGATAGCTCATCACGCAATGCGCTCAGCCTCGGTTCGCTGAGCGAGACCAGTGAACCGTTCAGGTCCAGCCGTACCGGAGGAAGCGCTGGTTTCGCCCGCGAGGCTTCAGCCTCGCTTCGCAGTGCCGGATCCACCTCCGCTCCCTCCGTCCACAGGGCCGTGGCCACGCGGCGGAGCTGGGACACGCCGTCGCGGTGGGGGGAGTTGGCTGCCACCACCAGGTGGTCGCGGCCGTGCAGCGTATCGCCGATGAGCGACCCCAGTTGGCCCGTTCCCACCTGGACGAACGCGCGGAAGCCCGCCTCGTACAGGGACTCGGTCAGCAGTCGGAAACGCACCGGCTCCAGCAGGTGGCGGATGAACAGCTCGCGTACCTCCGCCTCGGTCGCCGGATACGGTGCGGCGGTCGTCCCGGACCAGACGGGGATCCTCGGCGGCAGGAGCAGCTCGAAGCGTTCTGTCACGGCCCGGATGGGGTCGAGGTAGGGCGCCAGCATCGGGGTGTGGAAACCGGACTGGAAGGGCAGGAGCTGCGCGATCACCCGCTCCGCGCGCATGGCCCGGACGAACTCCTCGACATCGTCGCGCGGCCCGCACACCATCGACTGACCGGGCGCGTTGTCGTGCGAGAGCACGATCCGGCCGTCCGACCGCGCCGCCAGCTCCGCGAGCACCCGTGGCGCACCGGCGCCGAGGACGGCGAAGGCCAGGCCGGGCACCCGCAGCGCGTCGGGGTCGAACGAATCGAGGAAGGCGTCGACCTCCTCGCCCGCGTAGAGGCCGCCCACGGCCAGCGCGGTCCACTCGCCCACGCTGTGCCCGGCCACCGCGTCCGGTACGACTCCCATCCGCCGCAACGCCGCGTCCAGCAGCCGTCCGACGCCGAAGACACCGACGCCATGGCGGCCGATGTCGCCCACGCGGGCCGCCTCGCCGAAGCGGTCCCCGGCGGGGCGGGAGAGCCCGAAGTACTCGGCGACGCCGTCCACCCGGGGGACGAACTCGGCTTCGAGGCCGGGGAAGACGAAGGCGAGCTTTCCCGTGGCCGCCTTGCCCGTGACAGTCTTCCCCGTGGCCGCCGGGCCCGCGCCGAGCAGTGGCGCGGGGGTGAACCAGATGTCGTTGCGGCCACGCCAGGGGCGGCCCTTGGCCACCATGCGCCGGGCGAGCGCGAGCCGTTTGGCGGTGGGGTCGACGATGCCCAGCCGGGTACGGGCGTCCCGCCCCGTCACCGTCGTCCGTACGGACACGTCGTCCGCCGCCAGCAGCTCGGCCAGCCGCTCCGGGGTGTCCGCGGCCAGCGCCAGCACCCGCTCCGGTTCGACGACGACGGTCGTGGCGCGCGGCGCCACCGGCACCGGCGGCTGCTCCAGCACCACATGGGCGTTGATCCCGCCGAATCCGAAGGCGTTCACGGCGGCGCGCCGTACGGGCGCCTCCCAGGGCTCGGCCGCGCCGAGCACCGAGAAGCGGGTGGCCGCCAGCGCCGGATGGGGGTCGTCGCAGTGCAGCGTGGGCAACAGTCGGCCGTGGTGGACCGCGAGGGCGGCCTTCACCAGACCGGCGACACCGGCGGCGGGCATGGTGTGGCCGATCATCGACTTCACCGAGCCGATGACGGCCGTCTCACCCGGCGCGCCACCGGGGCCGAACACCTCGGCCAGCGTGGACAGTTCGGCCGCGTCCCCGGCGGGCGTCGCGGTGCCGTGCGCCTCCAGCAGTCCGATGGCGCCCGGCTCGCGCGGATCGAGGCCCGCGGCCCGCCACGCCTGTCGTACGGCCCGGGTCTGACCGTCCGGGTCCGGGTTGACCAGACCGGTGGCGCGGCCGTCGGAGGCCACACCGGTGCCGCGGATCACCGCGTAGACGCGGTCGCCGTCGCGGAGTGCGTCGGCGAGCCGCTTGAGGACGACCACACCGGTGCCCTCGCCGATCAGCAGGCCATCGGCCGCGCGGTGGAAGGGCCGGATCCGCTGGCTCGGCGAGAGCGCCCGCAGCTGCGAGAACACGCTCCACAGGGTGATGTCGTGGCAGTGGTGGACCCCGCCCGCGAGCATCACATCGCACCGGCCCGAGGCCAGCTCCCCCACCGCCTGGTCGACGGCGACGAGCGAGGAGGCGCAGGCGGCGTCCACGGTGTACGCGGGGCCGCGCAGATCGAGCCGGTTGGCGATGCGCGAGGCGGCGAGGTTGGGCACCAGGCCGATGGCCGCCTCGGGCCGGTCCGGGCCGAGCCGCTCGGTGAACGCGGCCCGTACGAGGTCGAGTTGGCCGGGTTCGAGGTCGGGCAGCAGCTCGCCGAGGGTCCGTACGAGCTGGTGGGCGGTGCGCACCCGCTGGTCGAGCCGGACCAGCCCGGGGGTGAGATAGCCGCCCCGGCCCAGCACCACGCCCACCCGCTGCCGGTCGGGAAGCCGGTCCTCACCGCCCGCGTCGGCGATGGCCGCCGCCGCGACACCCAGGGCGATCAGCTGGTCGGGTTCGGTGCCGGCCACCGAGTTCGGCATGATCCCGAACCGCGCCGCCTCGATCCGGGCGAACTCGTCCACGAACCCGCCCCGCCGGCAGTACACCCGGTCGGGCGCCGCGGGCGTGTCGCCACCGCCGTCCGGGGCATAGAAACCGGCGTCCCACCGCCCGGCGGGGACGTCGCTGATGGCGTCCACGCCGCCGACCAGGTTGCGCCAGTAGGTGTCCAGGTCCGGGGAGCCGGGCAGCAGCACGGACATGCCGACGATGGCCACCGGCGGCTGCCGGTGCGCCTGCTCGTCCGTCACGCTCACCAGCCCGAGGCGGTGTAGACGACGGACCCCGTGGACTCCTCGCCCCAGGCCAGCTCGCGCAGCAGCGCCAGCGTGCCCTCCTCGGGGTCGATGAGCGAGATGCCGCGCCGGGCGTACTCCCGGCCCAGCTCCGGTGTGACCATCCCGCCATGGGCGCCAGTCGGTGCCCAGGGGCCCCAATGCACGGTCAGCGCCCGGCGGCCGGTGCGGTCCCGCCAGCGCGCGCCGAGAGTCTCCAGCGTGTCGTTGGCCGCCGCGTAATCCACCTGGCCGCGGTTGCCGAGGGCGGCGGCGATGCTGCCGAACGACACGGCGAACGCCGGGGGTTCGGGCAGCTCCGCCAGCGCGTCCAGCAGCGTCCGGGCCCCCTCCACCTTGGTGCCGTACACCCGCTGGAAGGACTCGGCGGACTTCTCCGCGATCAGCCGGTCCTCGATCACACCGGCCCCGTAGACGACACCGTCCAGCCGTCCGTGGTCGGCGTGGATCTGCTTCACCGCCTGGAGCACCGCTTCGGCGTCGCGGAAGTCCACCGAGCGGTAGCGGACCCGGCCGCCCAGGGCGGTCAGCTCCTCGATCGTCGCGGCGACCTCGCGCCGCGCCAGGATCCGGGCGGCCTCCCGCTGGATCTCGACGGGCCCCAGTCCGCCCCGGGCCGCGAGCGCCGCGCGCAGGGCCGTCTCGTCGCGGGCCCCGGCGGTGGCCGGGTCCTCGGGGCCGACGGGCTCCGGCGTACGGCCGAGCAACTCGATCCGGCAGCGGGCGGCGGACGCGAAGGTGGCGGCGCACCGCGCGGTGATGCCCCGCGCCCCGCCGACCAGCACCACCACCGCGTCCCGGTCCAGGCCGAGCGCGGCCGCCTCCGCCGCGCCGTCCCCGGCGGGTCCGGCCCCCGAACCGGCGAGCGCGCCCAGCGGGGTCTCCACGAGGTCCAGCCGATGGCGCCGTCCATCCGCGGTGCGCAGTACGACGGGCGTACGGTCCGGGGCGAGCAGCTCGTCGAGCAGCCCGTCGGCCACGGTGTCGGCGAACCTGGGCGTGTCGATGGATCCGGGCGCGTCGGGGATCCGGGCGCGTCGATGCAACCGGGCGCGTCGGCGGAAATGGGCGCGCCGGTGGATCCGCCTGCGTTGACGAAATCGGCCACCTCGGCGGACCCAGCCACCTCGGCGGACCCGGCCACCTCGGCGGACCCGGCCAAGGCGGCGGACCCGGCCACGTCTGCGGGGAACTCCACCAGCCTGGTGACGATGTCCGGGTACTCCCTCGCCACCGTACGGAAGACCCCGCGCAGCCCGGCCGTGCGCGCGGCGAGCGGGTCGGCGCGGCGGAGTGCCAGCAGCCAGTGCGGGGCGCGCCGCAGGGCCGACTGGAGGGCCGTGAACGCCTCCGGCAGCACCGGTGCGCCCGAGGTGGCCAGCGGGTCGAGCAGCAGCACACCGTCCACCCGGCCGTCCTCCTCGGTGAGCGGATGCCCGGCGGCGAAACAGACCGCCTCGGCACCACGCTCGCCCAGTCGGGCGGCCACCGTCTCGGCCACCCCGTCGCCCTCCCCGCCGAGCAGGGCGAAGCGCCGGCCGGTCAGCTCGGGCGGCGCGGTGGCACCGTCGTCAGGTGGGCCGAGGGGGACGGGCACCAGCCGCAGCCGTTTGGGCGCGACACCGGACACGGCCGCGGGCTCGGGCTCGGGCTCGGGCTCGACCACAGCCACCGCCACGGGCTCGGCCGCCACGTCCTCGGCCACCGCCTCCGGTTCGTCGGGCGGTGTCGCGGAGGCCGCCGGGGCGGGCGGCGCGAGACGGGCGGTGAGCCAGTCGGTGACGGCGGCGGTGGTACGGGCCTTGGCCAGCTCCTCCAGCTCCTCATCGCCCAGGGCACCGGTGCCCGCGCCCGCGACACCGAGGCGCCGTGCCAACTCGCCCGCGATCTCGGCGCGTTTGATGGAGTCAATGCTGAGATCGGCTTCGAGATCGAGGTCGGGTTCGATCATGTCGACCGGATAGCCGGTGCGTTCGCTGATGATCTCGGAGACCGCGCGCAGCACATCGGGTCCGGTGGCGGGTGCGGGCGGGGCTGACGCGGGAGACTCGGCGGCGACCGGAGACGGGGCGCCGGACGCGGCGGCCACCGGCGCGGCGGTCACCGGGCCGAGCTCAACGGGCAACGGCGCGGCCGCGACAACCGGAGCCGGTGGCGACGCGTGCCGTTCGCCCGGCGTCCCGCCGAAGTAGGTGAGGAGCACATCGCGCTGGGCGGCGATCATCTCCCGGCTGGTCCTCAGGAACTCCGAGATCAGGGCGTCCCTGCCCCCGTACTCGCCGCCACCCGTCCGATCGGTCTGGCTCACGGTCGCCTCCATGACACGTCGGGCCGGTGCCAGCGCACCGGGAAGGAGCTCACCGTCCGCGGTGCGGACCAGGTGTCCGTCGACCGTCCAGCCGGGCCGTTTCGGTGGCGGGGCGGAGCCCGCCGCCACCGCGTCCCGGCCGTGGAACAGCCAGGCCGTACGCACCGGAACACCGGCGACGGCCAGCCGGGCGAGGGTGTCGAGAAACCCCCACGGCCCGGCGGGGCCGGTACGCCGTCCCTCGCAGGCGAGGGCGAGGTGCGGACGGCCGTCGAGGATCTCCCCCACCAGCCGGGTGAGCACCGTTCCCGGACCGGCCTCCACGAAAATCCGCGCACCCGCCTCGTACATGGCCTCGATCTGCGCCACGAAGCGGACGGGCGCGCCGATCTGGGCGGCGAGTTCGGCGCGGATGGCGTCCGGCTCCGCACCGTGCGGGGCGGCGGTGCGGTTCGCCCAGACGGGGAACTCGGCCGCCCGCACCGGATGGCGGGCCAGCGCCTCGGCGAACCGCGCACCGGCCCCGGCCACCAGCGGGCTGTGGAAGGCGCAGGCCACCGGGATCCCTTTGGCCGAGTGCCCGGCCGCACGCAGCAGCCGCACCGCCTCCTGGATCTCCCGCTCGGGCCCGGAGATCACGGTCTGCCGTGGCGCGTTGTGGTTGGCGGTCACCACGCGCTCGGCGAGCCCGGCCGCCCGCAGCACCGGCTCGACCTCGAAGGGGGGCGCGGTCACGGCCGCCATGGTGCCGGGCTCCTCCCCGGCGGCCTCGGCGGCGCCGAGGATGGCGGCCGCCCGCTCGGAGCTCAGCCGCGGCAGCGTACGGGGGTCGAGGGCGCCCGCGGCGCACAGTGCGACCAGCTCGCCGTAGCTGTGTCCGGCCGCCATGTCGGGCCGGACCCCGGCGGAGGTGAGCAGGGTGTACGCGGCGAGTCCGACCATGCCCAGTGCGGGCTGGGCCACTCGGGTGTCGGTGATGGCGGTGCGCTGTGCCGCCTGCCCTGCCTCGTCGAAGGCGGCCGGGGGATACAGCGCGTCGGCGTAGGCGCGTCCGTGGCGCAACTGGCGCTGGAGTTCGGGGAAGGTGACGAAGGCGTCGGCGAACATCCCGGGCCGCTGGCTGCCCTGCCCGGGGAAGAGAAAGGCGACCTTGCCGCGCTCCGGCTCGACCCCGGCTTCTTCTGCCGTGTCCGGGGCGATGTGCAGCCCGTCCGTTCCGCGCGGCCCCGGGCCCGGCGGATCGCCCGCGAGCACCTGGCGTAATCGTGCGGCCAGGTCGTCCAGGTCCGCGGCCACCACGGCCACCCGGACCGGTTCGTGGCCGGCGTCGGCGCGCCGGGAGGCGGTCAGCGCGAGGTCGCGCAGCCGCCATGGCCGTCCGGCCGTGTCATTGGCCGTGAGCTGGTCGAGTGTCTCCTGGACCACCCGCAGCGCCGCCGCCCGGTCGGCCCCGCGGAAGAGGAACAGCTCGGCGGGCCAGGCGTCCAGCCCCTGTGCGGGTGGCGCTCCCCGGCCGTGGGCCGCCAGCACCACATGGAAGTTGGTCCCGCCGAAGCCGAACGCGCTCACCCCCGCGACCCGTTCGGCGGGCGCGGTGGCCCATGGCCGGGCCCGGGTGTGGAAGGCGAAGGGGCTGCGGTCCGCGTCCCACGCCGCGTTGGGCCGGGTCAGATGCAGGGTCGGCGGAGTGATGCCGGTGTACAGCGCCATCGCGGCCTTCACCAGCCCGGCCAGCCCCGCGGCGCATTTGGTGTGCCCGATCTGGGACTTCACCGAGCCCAGCGCACACGCCCCCGGTGCGGCCCCGGCGTCGGTGAACACCTCGCCCAGGACGGTGAGTTCGGTGCGGTCGCCGACGACCGTGCCGGTGCCGTGCGCCTCGATCAGGCCGACGTCGGCGGGCGAGAGGTGGGCATTGGCGTACGCGCGCTCCAGGGCGGCCCGCTGTCCCTCGGGACGCGGTGCGGTCAGCCCGAGCGAGCGGCCGTCGCTGGAGGAGCCGACGCCCTTGATGACGCCGTAGACGCGGTCGCCGTCCCGTTCGGCGTCGGCCAGCCGTTTCAGGACGACGCAGGCGACGCCCTCGCCGAGCGCGATTCCGTCGGCCGAGCTGTCGAAGGTGCGGGAGCGGCCCGTCGGGGAGAGGGCGTGCACCGAGGAGAAGAGCACATAGTCGTTGATGCCGTTGTGCAGATCGGCGCCGCCGCACAGTACGAGGTCGCTGGTACCGGCGGTCAGCTCCTTGCAGGCCACGTCCACGGCGGCCAGCGATGACGCGCATGCCGCGTCCACGGTGTAGTTGGCGCCCCCGAGGTCGAGCCGGTTGGCGATCCGCCCGGAGATGACGTTGGCGAGCATGCCGGGGAAGGAGTCCTCGGTGAGCCGGGGTAGCTGGTCCGCCAGGTCCCGCGGCACCTCGCGGACGTAGCGCGGCAGGACGGCGCGCAGCGTCTGGGCGTTGGACAGATCGCTGCCCGCCTCGGCGCCGAACACCACGGAGGTGCGGGAGCGGTCGAAGGTCCGGCCGCCGTCACCGGGGTCGCCGTATCCGGCGTCGTCCAGGGCCCGGCGGGCGGCCTCCAGGGCCAGCAGCTGGACAGGTTCGATGCTGCCCAGCGAGGCCGGGGGGATGCCGTAGCGCAGCGGGTCGAAGGGGATGGGCGGCAGGAAGCCGCCCCATTGGGAGGCGGAGGCGCCGTCCTTGTCGCCCGTGTAGTGGACGGCCGGGTCCCAGCGCTCGGCGGGCACTTCGGTGACGGCGTCCACACCGCCCACGACGTTGGCCCAGAACGAGGCGAGGTCGGGCGCCTGCGGAAACATGCACGCCATGCCGACCACGGCCACATCCAGCGGCGCGGGCGCTTCGGCCGCCGCCGGGCCCGAGGCCACGCCCAGGCGCTCGCACACGGCCTCGGCGCGTGCGGTGAGGAAGTCGGCGGCGCCGGGGCCCACCGCATGGTGCAGGGCGGCGATCGTGGTGGTGGCCGAGCGCAGCACGGCGACCTGCCCGGCCATGAACATCCCGCCGCCGAGCTGGTGTTCCTCGTCCACCGAAGCCAATGCGCCATCGGGCCCGCGGTCCATGCCCTTGCTGGCGATCCTCAGCCGTCCCACGTTCAGCCGCTCCAGCCGCTCCCAGACGTCCCGGTCCGGCAGGCCCTCGTTCCGCAGCCGCTCCTTGACGGTGTCGAAGCTCTCGGTGAAGGGGCTGGGCACGCAGCGTGTGGCATGGCCGGGGGCGGTCTCCAGCAGCACGGTGTGCTCGGCGGCCACCACCTGGCGCTGGAAGAGTGGCTGTACGGCGCCGTGTGCCACGGCTTCCTCGGTGAACAGGTACGCGGTGCCCATCAGCGAGCCGACGGCGACGCCGCGCCGGGTGAGCGGGGCGGCGAGCGCGGCCACCATCGCGGCGGAGCGTTCGTCGTGCACTCCCCCGGCGAAGAAGATCTCGATACCCGCGCCGTCGGTGTCGTCGGCCCCGTCGGTCGCTTCGGTGCCGTCGGTGCCGTGGGAGTTCGCCGTATGGCGCGGGTCGTGCGCGGTGTCGTCGAGGAAGTCCTCGACGACGGCGATCTGGGCCTCCCATAACGGGAAGCTGTTGCGCGGCCCCACGTGACCGCCGCATTCGGAGCCCTCGAAGACGAACCGCCGGGCCCCGGCCTGGAGGAACTGGCGCAGCAGCCCCGGCGAGGGCACATGCAGATAGGTGGCGATGCCGTCCCGCTCCAGCGCCTTCGCCTGGGACGGCCGTCCGCCCGCGATGATGGCGTGGCTGGGGCGGATCTCCCGTACGGCCTCGAGCTGGGCGTTCCTGATCTCCTCGGGTGCGAAGCCGAGGACACCGACACCCCAGGGGCGTCCGTCCAGCGCGACCGCGGCCTCCTCCAGCATGGTGCGCGCCTGGTCACGTCCGGCCAGGGCGAGCGCGATGAACGGCAGCGCTCCTCCGGCGGCCACGGCGGAGGCGAACGCGCCCTGGTCGCTGACCCTGGTCATCGGGCCTTGTGCGAGGGGCAGCCGGGTGCCGAGACGGGTGCTCAGCGAGGCGCCGGGGCGCAGCGCCGAGACGGCGGAGCCGTTCCGTACGGCCTCGTGCGCGGCCTCCCGGATGGCGTCGGTGATGCCCCGGACGGTGCGGCCCACATCCCGCCACCGCTCGGCGAACTGGGCGGCCAGAAAGCTGTCCTGACCCACCGTCAGGTTTGGCTCGATGTGCTGCGTGGCGCGCCCCCGGCGCCGCAGGACGCGGTGCCCGTCGACGACGGTGGTCTCGGAGCCGTCCATGGAGCGGATGGCGGCGGCCCGGTCCTCCCGGAGCCCCGATTCGGCGAGCAGGGCCAGCTGGGTGTCGAGCACGACCCCCGCGGCGCCGCCGAGTACGGACGCCGCGGCGGTGCGCAGGCCGATGCCGCCGCAGGCCCACACCGGTAAGGACACCCGGGGGTCGGCGAGGAGCCGCTGCAGCAGGATGAAGGTGCCCAACGCCCCGATCCGCCCGCCGCTCTCACTGCCCCGGGCGACCAGCCCGTGCGCTCCGGCGCGGACGGCCTCGAGCGCCGCGTCCAGGTCGGTGACCTCGGCCAGCACTCGGCAGCGGTCGGAGACGGCCTCCACCGGCCAGGGCGAGTCCACCCCGAGCACCACCGTGTGGGGACCGGGTGCGCCACCCTCTGGACTGCCGCTGACCGGGGTGTCGGGCAGGTCCGCGGGGGTGAGGCGGCAGCGCGCCGCGACCCGCACGCCGTACCGCCCGTCGGCCACCCACTCGCCGATGTCCTCCCACGCCTGGAGGGCCTCACGACCCGTTGTTCCCAGGTCGAGAACGCCGAGACCGCCCGCGCGGCTGACCGCTGCGGCGAGTCTGGCGTCGGGTTCCCCTAAGGGCGTGATGCCGATGACAAGATCGCCGGCGTCCACGGCGGATGACATGTTTTCTCCGAAAATCGCTAGCGCAGCAGGAAAGGGAGATAATTCGGGCAACGCATGTCGAACGTATGGCACGGGAATCTCGCGAAACGGCGCGGGGCTGAAATTAGCCACTTCATTACTGAAGAGTCAACAAGCAGTCGCAAGCCCGCGCCGCGACGGGCTGATTCTCGCCAGACGCGACGACATCGGTGGCGTTGCCACCTCCTTCCCCTCTGTTGCATGTTCATATATCGCAGGTGAAAGAGATCGCTGCCGAAGGTATGCCGGAGCGCATGAGTGAACCTTGATTGCGCCTTAACCTGCGCGGACACCGGATCCTGATTTCGCTGTCGCGAATTTCGTGTACAGGCCGGAGAGGCGGGGCGGCCCGGGCGCGTGACCACGCTTCCCGGGGTGCCCGGGCGGGCGGCCACACCCCTCGGGTGGCCCGGGCGGGCGGCACGTGGGCCACCCGCCCGGGCCGTCTCAGTCGGTCACCTCCGTCGCGGATGACTCCTCGAGCAGATCCCGGACCTCGTCGGCGCCGGTCTCCCGCAGCTCCTCGCCGACCAGCAGCCACCGGGTGATGCCGATGGATTCCAGGAACGGCAGATCGTGGCTGGAGACCACGAGCGCGCCCTCGTAGGAGTCCAGCGCGCTCGTCAGCTGCCGCGCACTGGCCATGTCGAGGTTGTTGGTCGGCTCGTCGAGCAGCAGCAGCTGCGGGGCCGGTGCGGCGAGCATGGTGGCCGCGAGGGCGGCCCGGAAACGTTCGCCGCCCGAGAGGGTGCCGGCCGGCTGTTCCGCCCGCGCCCCCTTGAACAGGAAGCGCGCGAGCTGCGAGCGGATGTGGTTGTCGGTGATCCCGGGCGCCCGGCGCGCCACGTTCGCCGCCACGCTCAGCTCGTCGTCCAGCACATCCAGCCGCTGGGGGAGGAACCGCAGCGGCACAAACGTCCTGGCCTCCCCGGACAATGGAGCGAGCTGGCCGGTGAGGGTGCGCAGCAGTGTGGTCTTGCCCGCCCCGTTCCGCCCCACCAGCGCGATGCGTTCGGGCCCCTGCACATGGAGGGTGGCGTCGCGCAGCGCGCCGTACCGGAGGCCCAGTTCACTCAGGCTGAGCACGGTGCGGCCCGCGGGCACGGCGGTGTGCGGCAGGCTCACCCGGATCTCGGCGTCGTCGCGGACCGCCTCGGCGGCCTCCTCACGCCGCTCACGCGCCTCGTGGAGGCGGTCTTCCTGCAGGTCGCGGAGCTTTCCGGCCGATTCCTGCGCGGAGCGCTTGCGGGCACCGGCGACGATTCTCGGGGCCCGCCGCTCGACGTCCATCTTCTTGCTGTTCCGCTGACGGCGCGCCAGTTTGATATGGGTCTCCTCCAGTTCGCGTTTTTGCCGACGCACATCCGCTTCGGCGACCCGCAGCATCCGCGCGGCCGCCTCCTGCTGGGTGGCCAGCGCCTCCCGGTAGGCGGACCAGCCGCCGCCGTACCAGGTCACCGACCCGGACCGCAGTTCGGCGATCCGGTCCACCCGCTCCAGCAGCTCACGGTCGTGGCTGACCACGACCAGCACACCGGAGCGCCAGGAGTCGACGGCGTCGTAGAGCCGCCGCCGTGCGAACAGGTCGAGGTTGTTGGTGGGTTCGTCGAGCAGCAGGACGTCGGGACGCTCCAGGAGCAGGGCGGCCAGGCGCAGCAGTACGGTCTCCCCGCCGGACAGATGGCCGACGGTGCGGTCCAGCTCGACATCGCCGAGCCCGAGTGAGCCCAGTGTCGCCAGGGCCCGCTCCTCGACGTCCCAGTCGTCGCCGATGGTCTCGAAGTGGGCCTCGTCGACGTCTCCGGCCTCGATGGCGCTCAGGGCGGCGCGCCGCTCGGCGATGCCCAGGGCCTGGTCGACGCGGAGGGTGGTGTCGAGGGTGATGTTCTGCGGAAGGTAGGCGAGGCTGCCGCCGACGGTCACCGACCCCTGCGCGGGACGCAGCCGGCCCGCGATCAGCCCCAGCAGAGTGGACTTGCCACTGCCGTTGGTGCCGACGAGGCCGGTGCGACCCCGTCCGATGCCGAGCGAGAGCCCGTCGAAGACGGTGGTGCCGTCCGGCCACTGGAAGGACACGGCCGAGCAGGTCACGGAGGCACTGGGGGTGGGGGATGCTGCCATGGTGTTCTCGCATTCGCAAGCGCTGTGAAAAGGGGCTACGTATGCGAGCACCACGCGGCGACCAAGCCGGGAAAACGGGTGCGGCCCTCCGAAGGGTGAGGGACGGCGATGCACCGAGGTCGCATTCACACGGGTCACGGGCGGCGAGAAGGCCGGCTACGACGTGACGGGTTACGGCTTGTGCCATACCGCGCGATGATCGCGAACCTCAGATACGCAACGTCCACCTCTATCGGAGACAACAGGACCCCGGCAGTGTAGCGCAGCCGTGGCGTGTGATGTCGTGTGCGCGGCCGGGCGGGGCCGCGGTGCCACCTTCCTGCCAATCTTTCCGGAGCCCCCGCTTCCGCGGACGACCGCCGTTACGATCACCCGCGTGACCTGGCGGCACACCGGTATCGAGGCGCGCCGCCCCGTTCGGATCGCATCGGATCAAAGGGCGTGAGAAGTGAAGAGCCGGTTGAGCATCGCGGCCGTGTCGGCCGTCTCCCTGGTGGCGTTCCTGGGTGGTACGTCGGTGGCGACGGCCCAGGAGCCCGACCCGGCGCCGAAGTCCTGTGACGGTGTCCGGCTGACCGGCGAGCTTCCCGTTCCGGCGCCCGGCCAGGCCGTCTCGGGGCAGATCACCATAGGCGCCGACTGCAAGCCGGAACCGGTCTCCGTCCAGCACGGCCCGGCATCGGCGCGCTCGGCCCGCACCGCCGCCACCGCCGCCGGGCATCAGCTGCGCGGCTGGAACGAGATGTACGACTGCTGCAACATCCGGATGACGGGCCTGTACACCGCCTCCTCGTGGGACACGGCGAACGGCCGCGTCACCACGGCCGGCACCACGGCCACCCAGGAGTGGAACCGCGAGCCGTGGGACGCCGGTTGGTCGCTCACCTCGCAGACCGCGAAGGACGACTGTGTCACCGACTGCGCCGAGGTCAACTCCGAGGCGCACGCCGACTTCGCGTACCAGGGTGTCTTCGATCCGACCGGCGACTGGTACAACAACACCCACCACTCCTTCGTCCAGTTGAAGGCCGACGGGACGGCGAGCTGCCGCTTCGATGTGGAGCTGCGGCACACCTTCGTGGGGTGGAACTGGCGGTACGGCTGCGAGTGACCGCACCGGCGGCGCGGTCGCACACACACGACGTAGCTTCCCCCGCCGCGCACGATGTGGGTGACCGGGCCCCGGGCGAACACCGCCCGGGGCCCTGTCAGGCGTCGTGCGGCGTCACGATGCCCCAGCGCACCGGAGCAGTATCCGGGCCAGCTCCCGCGGCTGGGAGAACATCGGCCAGTGGCCGGTGTCCATCTCGACCAGCCGCCAGTGCGCGCTCTTCAGCAGCTCGGCCACGTCGTCCGTCGGCTCGGCGCCGTCGAGGAGACACTTGATGTACGTGGCCGGCAGCCCACCGAGCGGGCGCGCCAGGACGGCCGACTCCGACAGCGCGGCGCCCGGATGCGGCGTGGCGCCGCCCACGAGCCGCCCGATCTGCTCGTCGGTGAGCCCCTGGCCGTGGCAGTCGGCCTCGGTCAGGGGCGCCCAGAAGCCGCCGTTCGCGGCCATCGACGCCTCCACCATGGCCCGCCCACCGGGCCATGCCGACAGGAACGACTCACCGTCCGCCGGAACGTTGGAGTCCACGAACACCACATGGGCCAGCCGGTCACCGATGCGCTCGGCGGCCTGACCGACCGGTATGCCCGAATAGCTGTGCCCCACCAGGACCACATCGCGCAGCTCGAGGCGCTCGACCTCGCCGACGATGTCCTGGACATGGGTCTGCTGCCCGGCCTGTACACCCTGCTTCTCGGCGAGTCCGGACAGCGTGAGGGCATGGACGCCGTGTCCGGCGGCGCGCAGCTCCGGCACCACCCCGTCCCATGCCCACGACCCCAGCCACGCACCCGCCACCAGTACGAATTCCGTCATGGCGGCAAGGTAGCGCGGGGGTGTGACAACGGGGAGGGAAGACGGGGTCAGCGCGTCCAGGTCCGGCGCCGGGCCCCGCTGGCGGCTGAGTTCCACGCTCGCCACCGACCGTAATTAATTGTCGTCTCAAGGCAGTTCCTGCCGAATAGCTTTACCGGCACCCACGCGCTCCACCACTATGGGCACTCGTCTCACTGCCGGGGACGCGAGGAGTCGCGAGGGTGACCGACCAGCACGGAACCGAGCCCGATGCCACCGCCGGGCAGCGGCCGTACGCCCAACTGTCCGACGCGGAACTCACCGAGCGCATCCGCTCCGGGGCTCCCACGGCACTCCCCGCCACCCAGCAGCTGCGGGAGCGCCACCTGCCGGCGGTGCTGTCCTACGCCCGGCTCTGCACCAGGACCCGGGCCGACGCCGACCAGCTCGCCGATCTGTCCTTCGGCCTCGCCGCGCAGGAGACCTGTCGCGGGATCGACCCCTGGGGACCGTGGCGGCACCATCTGCTGCTGCTCGTCCAGCGGGTGGCCGCCACCTGGGCGGAGGGCAACCGGGCGGAGAGGCTCGATCCCCCGTTCGCCGAGTGGCTCGGCCGCTCCGGTATCACCGCGGACGGCGAGGCCGGACGCCGGAGGCCGCAAGAGCGTTCGGCCATGCTCGGTGGCTTCCTCAGCCTCTCGGCGCGCACCCGTGACGTCCTGTGGTACAGCGTGGTGGACGAGGATCCCGACACGGCGGTGGCCACCTTCGCGGGCTGGCGCCGCACACCGTCCCCACGCTCCGGGAGACGGCACGGGGCGCCCTTCGCGAGGCGTGGCTGCGAACCCATCTGGAGCGTGGTGGCGAGCAGACTTGTCAGGGGTTCCGGGGCCTCATCGAGGCGGCGGTGCGGCCGGACAACCCCCGGCGCTGCGACGACCTGGACCGCCATCTGTCCGCCTGCCCGTCCTGCGCCGGGGTGTACGGCGACCTGATCCGGATGGACGAGGATCCCCGGACCGTGATCGCCGACGGGCTCCTGGGGTGGGGCGGGGCCGCCTATGTCACGGCGGGACCGGTCAGCGGTCTGCCCTCGGTGGGATCGGCGACGCCATTGCATGCGGGGTCGCGACAGCCGGACCCGCCCCTGGCCCCCGCTCCCCCACCGCCGTATCCCCCAGCCGAGACCGGGGAGGACACGATCGCCGCGGGGTTCGCGGGAACCACGGGAGCCGCTGGGGGCTCTGGCATCGCACCCCCGGACGTGCCGAACGCGCCGAACGCGCCGATGGACGGTGGATCCGCGGGCCGGTGGCGCCGACCGGCCTGGACGGGCTCCCGGCCGCCCGCGACCACCGCGCTCATCGCGGTGGCGGCCGCGGCGGCGGTGGCCGCCACGGTCGCCGTCCTGGTGTCCGGCGGGGACGACATGACCCCGGCCGGTGGCACGAACACACCTCCGCCCGTGTCCGCCACCGCCACCCCTTCGGCTCCTTCGGCTCAGCCCACGACGGATCCGCCGACCCCGACGAAACGGCCACAGCGCCCGCCGAACCCCGGTGGCATGACCGAACCGCCCACGACCGCCCCTGCCACACCTCCTCCGAGCACCGCCCCGCCGTCCGGCGCCCCGATTCCGGGTGGCACCTACACGTCGGTGATCAACGCCGATTCCGGACTCTGTCTGGACATCCGCGACCAGCGACTGGAGAAGCGCACGGACGCCGTCCTGGCCCCGTGCGCCGGGACCGACACCCAGCGATGGCGGCTGGACTCCGAGGGGCTGCTGCACACCGGGGCCGACCCCGACTTCTGCCTGGACTCGCGTGGGGACACCGACCGGGGTGTCGGCATCTGGCCGTGCTCCTCCGCCGACGGCGACAACGGCGAGAACCTGCGGTTCGTGGTCGACCGCCAGGGGTTGATACGCCCTCATATCGCACCGGGCTTCGCCATCACACCGGACGCCGACGACACCGACGGCCAGGTCGAGCTCCGCTCGGCCGACGACCGGAACGACCAGCGGTGGACCGCCGGCTACGCCGACGCCTCGACCGATGTGTCGGTGTCCGGGCCCGCGGCGCGGTGACCGTCATCGCGTTGCCGTCCCGCCAACGAGCCCGACCGGCCCCTCAGACCACGGCGCTCCCGGCCTCCGTGACGCGGCGGAAGAGGGCTGTCCACAGGAACGGCTCCCCGAAGAGCGGGGAGTCGGACGGTTCGTCGTGCATGCGGCGCAGCTCGATCTCGGTCAGCTCGGAGAAGATCCAGCGCAGGGACGCGGGTGTGTAGGCGAGGCCGCCGTGGAGCGCCGACTGGCGGTAGAAGTCCGCGTCGGGAAGTTCGGAGCCCATCGCACCCGCCGCGAAGCAGGTGAGGGCGAGATGGCCGCCGGGGGCCAGGGCGCGCTCGAGGAGAGCGAGGTAGCTGACCCGGCGGTGCGGTGGCAGATGGTGGAAACAGCCGGAATCGCAGATCAGGTCGTACGGCCCCGCAAGCTCACCCGCGGTGAGCGCGAAGGCGTCGCCGCAGTGGAACCGGATCCCGGCTCCTGCCTCGCGGGCGCGTTCCGTGGCCCAGGCGATGGCCGTGGGCGAGAGGTCGACGGCGTCCACCGTGAAGCCCCGGGAGGCGAGGTGGAGGGCGTTGCGGCCGGGGCCGCACCCCAGGTCGAGCGCCCGGCCCGGGGCGACCAGGCCGCGGTCGAGATACGACACCAGATGCTCGTCGGGCTTCGCCACGAAGAACGGCACGGACTTGGAGCGGTCCGCGTAGAAGCCGTCCCACCACGAGGCACCGTCGGCCGTCCAGCGGTCGGCCTCCGGTGCGAAGAGGCCGTCCAGGAGTCTCATGACGTCGTCCATCGTGCGGATGTTCCGGTCCACGCGCTCCCCTTCCCAAGAGGGAAAACATAGGCGCGGACCCTGCATAGCACCAGCTCAGGCTCCAGACCGCGAGGGCGCTGGCGGCCGCCGGAGGGGTGGTGGGCGAAGGGGCGGAGTCTGGCTCCGCGGCCGTGGGCACCGGACGTCCACGCACCCGCCGAAGGCCGCCAAGGGGGCGGTTTCGCCGACCCCTTGGCGCCTTTCTCATCGTCGTGTCGGCCGGTCAGCAGGTCAGCCGGCGTCCAGGCCGAAGAAGGTGATGGCCCGTGCGGCCATACCGGCGGCCGGAAGGGAGTGTCCCGTGCCCTGAACGCTGATCGCCTCGACGGGGGCCTGGTTGCCCGTGGCGCCGTAGCGGGTGCGGGTCCAGGCGGGCTGCGGGCGGTCCGTGAGGACGGGGGTCTGGCTCACCCCGAGGACGTTGGTCCACTGCTTGATCTCCTCGCCGAAGTTCGGATAGCGCAGGGTGCCGTCCTCGGTGCCGTGCCACAGCTGCATCCTCGGCCGGGCGCCCTGGTATCCGGGGTAGGCCCCGCGCGCGAGATCGCCCCACGCCTGCGGTGTCTTGGTGATGGTGCCGTTGGCGCAGGCGCTGTTCCAGCCGGATCCGTCGGTGGTGGCGAAGCACCCGAAGGGCACGCCCGCGAACGCCGCGCCCGCCTTGAACACCTCGGGGTAGTCGCCCAGCAGGACGTTGGTCATCATGGCGCCCGATGAGGCGCCGGTGACATAGACCCGGTTGGGGTCGGCGTTGTGGCGCTGCTGGGCGTAACGCACCATCGACACGATGCCCACCGGATCGCTGCCGCCGTCGTGGCGCAGGGCCTGCGGCGAGGAGACGTCGAAGCAGGCGCCGCTTCTGGTGGCGGAGGGGTAGATGACGATGAAGCCGTAGCGGTCCGCCAGGGAGGCGAACTCGGTGCCGGAGTAGAACGCGGGGCCCGAGCCCGTGCAGTAGTGCACCGCCACGAGAACGGCGGGCCGTGCCGCGACGTTGTTCGGCACGTACTCGTACATGCGGAGGTTGCTCGGGTTGGTGCCGAAGCCGGTGACCTCGGTGAGCGAGGCCGCGGCCGCGGGGGTCGGGGCCAGCAGGAACAGTGAGGCGAGCAGCGGCAGTACGCCGCCGAGTAACGCCGCGGCCATCGACCTCGGTGTCCTTCGGCGCCGTCCGGGTATGCACGTGGTTCCCGCGGACACGGGGGCGTGGTTCATGCGACTGTCCTTCCTGGACTGTGGTGGTGAAGGGGGCGGCTCATGCGGCTCATGCCGCCCGTGCGGCCGACCCGTTGCCGTACGCCGTGGAACCGGTTGCGGTGGACTCGGCGGGGGTGGACGAGGGGGTGCCGATGCTGCCCGGCACCGACAGCAGCGCCCTCCACCAGACGTCGGCCATCTTGTCGTAGCCACCGGCGTTCGGATGCACCCCGTCGGCCAGATCCGCGGGCGTCAATGCCCTGTACATGTCAACCAGATGGACGCGCTTGCCCGCGTTGACCTTGCTCTGCACGATGCCCGGAATCGCCGCGTTGTAGGCCCGCACGGTCGAGTCCAGGAAGCCCAGCGGGGTGATGGTGGCGACGAAGAGTTCCGCGTTCGGCGCCTGGGCGGTGATGTGGTCGATCAGGGTGGAGAGGCGGGCGGGTGCCCCGGCGGGGTCGCTGCCGTAGATGTCGTTGGTGCCGATGTGCAGCAGGATGGTGTGCGGGTTCTGGGCGCGCAGCCAGTTGACGACGTTGTCGTCGATCTGCTGGATCGTCCAGCCCGAGTGCCCCTCATGGTCGTGATCGCCCAGCCCCGCCGGGCCGTTGAAGAGCGAGCCGACGAGGTCGACCGTGTAGCGGCCCGCCGTGAACTTCTGCCACAGTCCGACGCGGTAGCCGCCCGGAACGTTGAACCCGTCCGTGATCGAGTCACCCAGCGGCATGACCTTCACCCCGCCGTTGGACTCGGCGCGGGCCGTGCCGGCGCCGAGTGGGACGAGGACGGCGAAGACGGCGAGGAACACGAGTAAGGGGATCAGGGCGGCGAGCGGACGTCTGGTGGGTGTCATGGGCTTTCCTTTCGGCGGTCCACGAGATTTCGGTCCATGAGGTTCGGTCCACGAGTCATGGGAGCCATCGCAGTCATGGGAGCGCTCCCATATCGGTGTAGGCCACCACTCCCCCACCGTCAACCCCTCTCGTCCGCCCAGCCCTCGCGTCCGCTACGGCTGCACGGCGATCCGCCGGTGGAAGCAGACCCGGTGCTGCCCGGGGCCGTCGTAGTCGCTGTGCACGGGAACGCCGCCGACCTCCTGATCGCCCGGTTCGACGGTGAACCCCATGGCCCGGTGGAAGGCCACGGATCCGGTGTTCGCGGGCGAGGTGATGGCGCGCACCTCCCGGCGGCCCGCCTCGGCGGCGCGCTGGAAGAAGGCCGTGTAGAGCCTGGCGCCCACGCCCTGCCCGCGCTGTCGGGGGTCGACCCCGACGAAGTGGATGTACGCCTGGTCGTCGTTGTCCGCGGCGTGGAAGCCCACGAGAAACGCCTTGATCCCGTCCTCGTCCTCCAGCACCAGGCTGGTGCCGGAGAAGAACTGCAGAAACAGCCTGGGCACCAGCAGCGACAGCTCGCGCGCCTGCTCGGGGGTGCGGGAGTCGCCCCACCAGCTCCGCACGCACTCGACGATGGTCCCGTGGTCGGAGACCTGGGCCCGGCGCAGTGTCATCTCGCTCATATCGCACCAGGCTAGCCGGGCCGGCCCCGAGCGGGCCGAACAAGGTTTCCGCGACGGCTCGTTCACAGACGGATGGTCGGTGCGGGTGGCCGCCCTCCCCTCAGCACCGCGCCGGATCCGTGTGACGCGGTGCTGAGGGCCGGAAGGCGGCGGGCCTCAGAGGGCCGTCATGACGTGCTTGACGCGGGTGTAGTCCTCGAAGCCGTACGCGGAGAGGTCCTTGCCGTAGCCGGACTTCTTGTAGCCGCCGTGCGGCATCTCGGCGGCCAGGATCATATGGGTGTTGATCCATACGCAGCCGAAGTCCAGGGCCTTGGACATCCGCATCGCGCGGGCGTGGTCCTTGGTCCACACCGACGAGGCCAGCGCGTACTCCACGCCGTTGGCGTACGCGACGGCCTGGGCCTCGTCGCGGAAGGGCTGGACGGTGATGACCGGGCCGAAGACCTCGTTCTGGATGATCTCGTCGTCCTGCTTGAGCCCGGAGACCACGGTCGGCGCGTAGAAGAAGCCCTTGTCGCCGACCCGGTGGCCGCCCGTCTCGACCGTGGCGTGGGCGGGGAGCCGCTCGATGAAGCCGGAGACCTGGGCGAGTTGGCCCGCGTTGTTCAACGGCCCGTACAGCACCTCCTCGTCGTCGATGCCCCCGCCCGTCCTGGTCGCGGCGGCGGCCTTGGCGAGCGCGCTCACGAACGCGTCGTGGACCGACTCGTGGACCAGCACCCGGGTGGCCGCGGTGCAGTCCTGCCCCGCGTTGAAGAATCCGGCGAGGGAGATGCCCTCCACGGCCTCCGCGATATCGGCGTCCTCGAAGACCACCGCCGGGGCCTTGCCGCCGAGTTCCAGATGGACCCGCTTGATGTCCTTGGAGGCCGACGCGGCGACCTGCATGCCCGCGCGCACCGAGCCGGTGATGGCAGCCATCGCCGGGGTGGGGTGCTCGACCATCAGCCGGCCGGTCTCGCGGTCGCCGCATACCACGTTGAAGATGCCGGCCGGAAGGCCCATCTCCTTCAGGATGTCGCCGATGATGCCGGCGAGCAGCACGGTCGAGGCGGGGGTGGTGTCCGACGGCTTGAGGACGACGGTGTTGCCCGCGGCGAGGGCCGGGGCGAACTTCCACACGCCCATCATCAGCGGGTAGTTCCACGGCGCGACCTGCGCGCACACCCCGATCGGCTCGCGCCGGATGATCGAGGTCAGGCCCTCCATGTACTCGCCCGCCGACCGGCCCTCCAGCAGCCGTGCGGCACCGGCGAAGAACCGGATCTGGTCGACGATCGGGGCGATCTCCTCGGTGAGGGTGAGGGCGCGCGGCTTTCCGGTGTTGCGGCACTCCGCGTCCGCGATCTCCTCCGCACGGGCCTCGACCGCGTCCGCGATCCTCAGCAGCAGCTTCTGCCGGGTGGACGGGGTGGCGTCGCGCCAGACGGGGAAGGCCGCCGCGGCGGCGGCCTTCGCGGCGTCGACATCGGCGGCGCCCGACAGGGGCGAGGACGCGTACACCTCGCCCGTGACGGGGTCGGTGACCTCCAGGCGGCGGCCGTCGGCCGCGTCGGTGTAGGCGCCGTCGATGTGGTTGCGCAGGACGAGAAGCTCGCTCATCGTTCCGTCTCCATGATCGTGCCGGGTGCTGCGGAGAGATGTTCGTGCACGGCCAGCCAGTGGCCGTGGGTCTGACGGCGGAAGACGATGGTCTCGCGCTCGTGGGTGGTCTCCTCACCGGCCGTGGTACTCACCGTGGTCTCCACCAGGTGGGTGAACACCGCGGTGTCGCCGAGGAGTTGGACCAGCCGGTCGGTGGAGGCGCAGGCCAGGACGCGGAAGCCGTCCTCCGCGACCCAGCGGTCCCACAGCGCCCGGTACTCCGCGGTGGAGTTGAGCCGTTCGGAGGTGGTGTGGAAGACGAACGTGGCGTCGGGCGCGAACGCCGCGAAGTAGTCGTCGAGGCGGCCTTCGCCGAACGCCGCCACCACGGCGTCGGCGGCCTGCAGAACCTCGTCGTTCATCGGGTGGTGCTCCTTGCGTGGGTGGTTCAGCCGACGCGGGCCACGGCCCGCACGGGGGCGCCGTCGGCCGCGGGGAGCCGTAGCGGCAGCAGGGAGACCTCGATGGGTTCTCCCGCCGTCTGCGCGTCGAGCAGGGGTCGAGACCGGTGAGGTTCTCGGCGATGACGGCGTGGGCGCCGCACAGGATCCGGTGGGCGGGAAAGTCGTCGGCCGGGGTGGGGTCGACGCTCAGCGCGTCGATGCCGACGGTGCGGATCCCGGCGGCCACCAGGAGTTCGGCGGCCTCCGGGGTCAGATACGGATGGGCGAGGTAGTCCTCGCCGCCCCAGTGCCGCGACCAGCCGGTGGCCACGAGCACGATGTCTCCGGCCCGCGGCCGGCCCTCGGACCAGGCCCCCTCGAACAGGGACGGTCCGAGCGGGCTACGGGGCGCCGCGCCACGGGCGTCCACCACCAAGGCCCGGCCCCAGAAGCGCTCCAGGGGCAGCTGGTCCAGGGTGGGCAGCGCGTCGTCGATGTGGAACGGGGCGTCGACATGGGTGCCGGACTGCGACCCCATGTCCAGGTGCAGGACATTCACCCCGTCGGTGGCGGCGCTCAGCGCCGGGGCGATGGCCACCCGCGGATCGCCGGGGTAGACCGGCATTCCCGTGGCTACGGGTACGGAGAGGTCGATCAGGCGCACGACTGCCTCACGCCCCTTCCGCCACCGCGGTCACCGGCGCGCCGGCCTCCGTGGTGATCGGCGGCACGGGCGCGTCCGAGGCGCGGACCAGCCGCGGCCCCTCGGGCCCGTACACCTCGCGCGGCTCGGGGAAGATCCACAGCATGGTCAGGTAGAGGAGCGCGGCGGTGGCGAGACCGACCGGCAGCGAGATGTCCGCGCCGTCGGCCAGATCGCCGAGCGGGCCGACGTACTGCCCGGGGACGTTGACGAACATCAGGGCGAGCACCGCCGCGGTCAGCCAGGCGCCCATGCCACGCCAGTTCCAGCCGTGGTGGAACCAGTAACGGCCGCCGCGCTGTCGCCGGTTGAACACCTGGAGCGAATCGGGGTCGTACCAGCCGCGCCGGGTCACGAAGCCGAGCACCATGATGATCATCCACGGGGCGGTACAGGTGATGATCAGCGTGGCGAAGGTGGAGATGGACTGGGAGAGATTGGCGGCGAACCGGCCGAGGAAGATGAACCCGATCGAGAGCACCCCGACGACCAGCGTGGCCTGCACCCGGCTGAACCGGGTGAACACGCTGGAGAAGTCCAGGCCGGTGCCGTAGAGCGAGGTGGTGCCGGTGGACAGGCCGCCGATGAGCGCGAGCAGGCACACCGGAAGGAAGTACCAGCCGGGCGAGATGGCCAGCAGTCCGCCGACGTAGTTCGGCGCGCTCGCGTCCATGTACGGCGCGGCCTTCTTGGCGATGATCGAGGCGGTGGCCAGGCCGAAGAAGAACGGCAGGATGGTGGCGATCTGCGAGGCGAACGCCGCCGTGACGACCTTCCGGCGCGGGGTGTCGGCGGGGATGTAGCGCGCCCAGTCGCCGAGGAAGGCGCCGAAGGACACCGGGTTGGACAGCACGATCAGCGCCGAGCCGATGAACGCGGGCCAGAATCCGGCCGTGGACGCCGAGGGAAACGAGCCCTGGTAGCCGGGGTCGAAGTCCCCCACGAAGGCGAAGAAGCCGAGGATGAACAGCGTCGAGACCGCCACCACCGCGATCTTGTTGACGAAGAGCATGAACCGGAAGCCGTACACGCACACCGTCAGCACCAGCAGCCCGAAGATGCCGTACGCGAGGGCGAACACGCCGTCGTTCTGCTCCACGCCCATCAGCCGGTGGGCGCCGCCGACCAGGGCGTCGCCGGAGGACCACACCGAGATGGAGAAGAACGCGATGGCGGTGAGCAGCGACAGGAAGGAGCCGACGATCCGCCCGTGCACCCCCAGGTGTGCCGAGGAGGAGACCGCGTTGTTGGTGCCGTTGCAAGGGCCGAACACCGCGAGCGGGGCGAGGATCAGGGAGCCGCCCACCACGCCGAACACGGTCGCCGCCAAGCCCTGCCAGAAGGAGAGCCCGAAGAGGATCGGAAAGGCGCCGAGCACACAGGTGGCGAAGGTGTTGGCGCCGCCGAACGCGACGCGGAACAGGTCGAAGGGGGTCGCGCTGCGGTCCGCGTCGGGGATGCGCTCGACCCCGTAGCTCTCGACCTCGGTCAGTGCCGGGGAATCACTCATCCGTTGTCTCCTGCTTCCCCTGCAGCGCCAGCAGGCTGATCAAGTCGTAGGCCACGTGGGAGGCCGCGACCGAGGTGATCTCGGCGTGGTCGTAGGCGGGCGCCACCTCCACCACATCGGCGCCGACCAGTCGGCAGCCGGCCAGTCCGCGCAGGATCTCCAGGAGCTCGCGGGAGGTCAGGCCGCCCGCCTCGGGGTGCCGGTGCCGGGGGCGTGGGCCGGGTCGAGGCAGTCGATGTCGATGGAGATGTACAGCGGCCGGTCGCCGATGCGCTGGCGCAACTGGTCGGCCACCTCGTCGGCGCCGCGCCGGTAGACATCGGCGGAGGTGACGATGCCGAAGCCCAGCTTCTCGTCCTCGGTGAGGTCCTGCTTGCCGTACAGCGGGCCGCGGGTGCCGACGTGCGAGAGGGCGGAGGTGTCGACGACGCCCTCCTCCACGGCCCGGCGGAACGGGGTGCCGTGGGTGTGCTCGGCGCCGAAGTAGGTGTCCCAGGTGTCCAGGTGCGCGTCGAAGTGGAGCACCGCGACCGGGCCGTGCCGCTGCGCGGCGGCGCGCAGCAGCGGGAGGGCGATGGTGTGGTCGCCGCCGATGGTGACCAGGCGGGTGCCGTCGGCCTGCAGGCCGTTCGCGGCGTCCTGGATGGTCTCGATGGCCTCGCCGATGTCGAAGGGGTTGACGGCGATGTCACCGGCGTCGGCCACCTGCTGGGTGGCGAACGGCGACACATCGAGGCCCGGGTGGTAGGGGCGCAGCAGCCGGCTGGCCTCGCGCACCGCGGCGGGCCCGAAGCGGGCGCCGGGGCGGTAGGAGACGCCGCCGTCGAACGGGACACCCACCACGGCCACGTCGGCGCCGGACACCTCGTCGAGGCGGGGCAGCCTGGCGAAGGTGGCCGGGCCGGCGAAGCGCGGGACCCGGGAGGAGTCGACGGGCCCTCGGGGTTCGGTCATGGTTCTCGCAGTCCCTTCTTCACGTGCGCCGGTGGGGTCCGGTCGGGCGAGTCTGCACAGCGGAGGAACCGCGGGACAATCGTTGCTGAGACGAAGAGTTACGCTCAATTTGTGGTGAACAACAAAGAGCAGGGTGTGACGGTCGACGATCTGCTGTCGTATCCGGCCCTCCAGCTACGTCTGATCGCGGGTGGCGCCGGGCTGCACCGCTCGGTGTCCTGGGCCCATGTGAGCGAGCTGGACGACCCCACGCCCTGGCTGCTCGGCTCCGAAATGATCATGACGACGGGGATAGCGATGCCGCGCTCGGCGGCCGGACAGCGCGGCTATCTGGAGCGGCTCGACGACGCCGGGGTGGCCGCCCTGGCCGTCTCCGCCCAGTTGCGGATGCCCCCGCTGCGCCGGGCGTTCTTCGACGCCGCCGAGGAGCGGGGGATGCCGGTCCTGGAGATCCCGCTGGCCGTGCCGTTCATGGCGGTGGCGCAGGAAGTGGCCGCCGCCGTCCAGGAGGACGCCCGCCACCGGCTGGGCGCCCAGCTCCAGGTGTTCGGCGCGCTGCGCTGGCTGACCTCGGAGAACCTGGACACCGCGACGCTCTTCAGCCGGCTGGAGAAGCTGTCCGGTTACGACATCTACCTGTGCACCCCTCAGGGCCGACCGCTGCTGCCCGGTGTGCCCGCGCCCGACACCTCGGTGATCCCCGGCTCGGCGGACGCCCCGCCGACGATCCCCGGCGGCTTCGCCCTCCCGGTCCCCTCCCCCGGTGGCCCGGCGGGTTTCCTCATCGCCTTCGAACGGGAGGGTGCCCGCCCGGCGGGGCTGGCCGTGGTGCAGCACATCGCCACGGTGGCCGCCCTCCAGGTGGCCATGGTCCGCACCGAACGGGAGACACTGCGCCGCGAGGGCGCGGAGATCCTCGCCGAGCTGCTGCAGGGCGCGCTCGAACCCGCGGTGGCGCGGCGCCATCTGCTGCGCCACTCCATCGAGGGCGAGACCGTGCTGGCGGTGGTCCGGGGCGTCACCGAGGACGCCGTACTGCGGGCGCTGGAGGATCAGCCGTGTCTGCTGCTCAAGCGCGGCGAGGACCGCTATCTGCTCGGCTCGCCCGGTCTGGGCGACGCGGTCGAGTCGCTGCCCGGCGTGGCCGCCGGGATGAGCCGCCCGTTCAGCCCGGGCACCCCGCTGCGGATCGCCCAGCGCGAGGCGCTGTGGGCGGCCTCCCACGCCGTCGCGTCCGGCCGGGCCCTCGTACGGTACGGCGACGATGTCACCGGCCGCTGGCTGCCCGACGATCCGGCAGCCCTCACCGACCTGGTCGAGCATGTGCTGGGCGAGGCGCAGCGCTACGACGCGGGGCATGGCTCACGGCTGCTGCCGTCGGTGCGCACCTGGATGGAGCGCGACCGCCGTACGGACGAGGCGGCCGCGGCTCTCCATGTGCACCCCAATACCCTCGCCTACCGGCTGCGCCGCTTCAGCGAGCTGACCGGCCGCGATCTGTCCAGCACCGGTGCGTTCGCCGAGGTCTGGCTGGCGATCCGGGCCGCGGGACAGCTCGGTCTGCTCGACTGAGGGCCCCGGCCCTGCCATCCGCTCAGTGGGGCCGAGCCCCTTGGCCCTGCCGCCCACTCACTGGGCCGCCGGCCCCAGCAGGTGATGAGCGGTGCGGTGGTGACGTCCATCGCCTCGCCGCGCAGATGGTCCAGATGGTGCTCGATCTCCTCCTCGGTGGCCAGATCGCCCGCCACCAGCCGCTCGCGCAACTGACGCACGGTGGCCGCCTCCAGCTCCCGGCATGCCGGGGAGGTCAGTGGGAAGCAGCCCTCGGCGCGTACGTCGTGCAGCCCGGCGCCACGCAGCAGGGCGGGCAGGGTACGGCCGAAGGCGAGGTCCACACCGCGCTCGGCGAGCAGCGCGCGGAACCCGCGGCGGATCCGGTTGGCCAGCTCTTCGGCCGGGCCGCGCTCGTCGGGGCAGGCGAGGGGCTGGAGCGCCGGGTCGGCGTCCTCCACCAGCAGCCATCCGCCCGGCCGCACCGCCTGGGCCATCCGCCGCAGCGCCTCGGCCCGGTCCGGGAGATGCACCAGCACCAGCCGGGCGTGGACGAGGTCGAAGCCGCCGCCCGGTGGCTCGTCGCGGGCCACGTCGTGGCGCCGCACCTCGATCGGGCGGCGGCCGGACCGGACAGCTCCGTCAGCCAGGAGGTGTCGATGTCGGTCACCAGCACCTGTCCGCTGGGCCCGGTCCGCTCCGCGAGGGCGGTGGGTACCGAGGGGCCGCCCGCTCCCACCTCCCAGCAGCGCCAGCCGGCGGCCAGGCCGAGCCGGTCGAGGTGGTCGAGGGTCCACGGGTCGAAGAGCTCGGCCAGCGCGTCGAAGCGCCGCCCGGCCTCGCGTTGCCGGTTGTCCAGCAGATAGCCGGTCTCGGATGTCATGCGTCCCATCCTCCCGCGCCGGCCGCCGTCAGCGTGTCCAGGGCGGTGACGGCGACATGGAGCTGGGTGCGCTGCACACCGGACTCCAGGTCGCGGCCGAGCAGCCGCTCGATGGTGTGCAGCCGCTGGTAGAACGCCTGGCGGGAGAGGCCGATCTGTTTGGCGGCGATGGACTTGTTACCGGCGGCGAGGTAGTGGCGCAGCGTGGTCAGCAGATCGCCCGCATGCCGCTCGTCGTACTCGATCAGCCTGCCCAGCTGGTGCTCGACGTACTTCTGTACGCGGATGTCGTCGCGAAGCGCGTACAGCAGCTCGGGCAGTCCGACGTCGGAGGGCACATGGAACGGCCGGTGCGGGGTACCGGGGCCGATGGCGTCCACGACCTCCTCGGCCTCCCGGAACGCCCGCGCCACCTGGTCGATCTCCGTCACTCCCGGACCGACCGCCACCACCCCCGGCTCGCCCAGTGTCTCCTCGGTGAGCCGGCTGACCCGCTCCACCACCGGCTGCCAGGCGCTGGCCCGGGCCAGTGCGAGCAGCACCCCGGTCCGGTCCGGGGAGAGCCGACCCACCAGGGCCCGGATGCCGGAGTCCCGCAGCGTGTCGGCGAGCCGGTCGTCCAGGCCCGTCTCGTCGGCGGTGGCGCCGTGGTGGCCGATGGCGAGGGCGATGAGGCGGTGGCCGATGACGGGTATGCCCAGGGCCTCGATGCGGATACGCGCCTCGGTGCGGCCGCGGTAGCTCCAGCGCAGCAGTTCCAGCAGCGCGCAGGTGTGGGCCTGGCGGTCCCACTGGGTGTGGCCGGTCAGCCGGGCCAGGGTGAGGGCGGTGGCGGCGCGCCTGAGGATCATGGTGTGTTCCGGGTCGGCCGCGGGGGCGGCCGCGTCCGGCAACGCCACCAGCCGCCCCCAGCGCCTGCCGCTGTGCTCGACGGGGGCCACCAGCCAGTCCTCGGGTCCGCTGGCCCCCGCGGTGTCGGGGGTCGGCGTGGCACGGGAGCGGCGCGGCCACGCCTCCAGGACTTTGCCGGCCGTGCCACCGGCCGTACAGGAGACCACCGCGTGGTGCAGCAGGTTCTCCAGGACCACCGGGCGGCCCATCAGCTCGGCGGCGGCGCGGACCAGCTCCTTCGGCTCCGCGTTGCGCAGCGTCAGCGCGGTGAAGATCTCATGGACCTGCTGGGAGCGGCGCAGCAGCTCGCCCTGCGCGTCCAGGATCAGCGCGTGGACGGTCTGGGTCACCTCGATGAAGCGGATGCCGCGGGACAGGACGATCAGCGGTAGGTCCCGTGCGCGGCAGGCGGCCACCAGGTCCGGTGGCACCTGCTGGTAGCGGCGGCCGAGCTCCACCACGAGCCCCGCGGCGCCGATGTCGGCGAGCTGGTCCACATAGCCGCGCAGCCGGCTGGGGTCGTTGGGCTGGGGCATGCCGGTGGTCAGTACGAGCTCTCCGCCCTCGAGGAACGAGGCGGGGTCGAGCAGCTCGGTGACGTGCACCCAGCGGACCGCACGGGCCAGCTGCCCCTCGCCGGCCATGACACGGGGAAGTCCCGCGACGATGACGGGAAGGCGCAGGACGTCGGTAACCGTGAGCAACGGCATCTGGACGGACTCCCTCCGGATACCGCTCATCATCGCAGAGCCGGGCCACCGCGCCCAGGGCCGTCGAACCGGGCCCGGACGCGGCGGCGGGCGGCCTCACGGACGGCGTGCGATGAGGTCGGCGATGGTGGCGATGGGTGAGGTACGGACACGTCCGCCCGCCTCATGGCGGTCGGCGAGGCGGTAGGCGGCATACAGGCCGCGCACCCCCAGCCAGCGGAACGGCTCGGGCTCCCAGGTGCCCGGGGCGTGGCCGGTCCACGGCAGCCGGGTGAGCCGGGTGTCGCGCTCCAGGACCAGATCGGTGAGGGTGCGGGCGGCCAGATTGGTGGAAGTGACGCCATGGCCGACGTATCCGCCGGCCCAGCCGAGCCCGGTGGCCCGGTCCAGGCCGACCGTGGCGGACCAGTCGCGGGGCACGGCCAGCACGCCGCACCAGGCGTGGTCCACCCGGGCCCCGGCCGTCTGCGGCAGCATCCGCTCCAGGGTCCGGACGAGCTCGCCGATCGTGCGCTCGCCGACCCGCCCCTGGTGGTCGGTGCGCGAGCCGAAGCGGTAGGGCACCCCGCGGCCGCCGATCGCGATCCGGTCGTCCGCGGTGCGCTGGGCGTACATATGGCCGTGGGCGGTGTCCCCGAGCGTTTCCCGGGCCTCCCAGCCGATCTCCCGCCAGATCCGGGCGGGCAGCGGCTCGGTGACGATCATGGAGCTGTTCATGGGCAGCCAGGCCCGCCGCAGCCCCTTGAGGGACGCGGTGAACCCCTCGGTGGCCCGGAGGACGACGGGGGCCCGGACGCTGCCGTGCGCGGTGATCGCACGGCCCGGTTCGATGGCGGTGACCGGGGACTTCTCATGGATGGTGACACCGAGCCGTTCGACGGTGTCGGCGAGGCCGCGGACCAGGGCGGCCGGCTGCAGCCGGGCGCAGTGCGGGGTGAAGGCGGCGGCGGTGACCCCGTCGACGCGGATGCGCCTGGCGGATTCGGCGGGGGTGAGCAGCACCGAGTCGGCCACCCCCCACTCATGGTCCTGTTCGACCTTGTGGCGCAGCCGGGTGGCCTGGGCGGGGGTGCGGGCGACGCGCAGGGTGCCGCCTTTGACGATGCCAGCGTCGATGCCCTCGCGGGCGGCGACGTCGATCACCTCGTCCACCGCCTCGTTCATGGCCCGCTGCCAGTCCAGGACCGCGGGCCTGCCATAGGCCCTGGCCATCCGGTCGCGGGCGCCGGGGATCAGTCCGGAGGCCCAGCCGCCGTTGCGGCCGGAGGCACCGAATCCGGCGAACTCGGCTTCCAGGACGGTGATCCGGAGCCCGGGGTCGGCGTGTTTGAGGTAGTACGCGGTCCACAGCCCGGTCAGTCCGGCGCCGACGACGCACACATCCGCGTCGCGATCGCCGGGCAACGCCGGGCGCGAGGTGGGGAGTTCGGCGAACCAGTGGGCGACGCGGCCGTTGACCGGCGCCGGGCGGCCGGCCGTGGTGGCGGTCATGGATTCCCTTCCCGGGGGTGGGCGGTGGCGGGAGTGGCCGGGGCGGGGGTCAGACCCCGAGCAGTCCGGGCAGCTCGGAGAGGTCCTTGATCTCCTCGTACGGCTGGAAGGCGGGCGAGCCGGGGAAGCCGTAGCGGTTCACCCAGATCCGCCGCATGCCCGCGTAGCGCTTGGTCGGCATGATGTCGTACTCCCAGCCCTGGGCGGTGTGGATGATGTCCCCGGGGCCGCGGCCGGTGGCCTTCATGAGGTACTCGAACGCCTGCGGCAGCGGCTTGTAGGCGCCGGCCTGCTCGGCGGTGAGCACATGGTCGAAGTCCACGCCGAGCGCCTCGACGGCGTAGGCGATCAGGTCGTCCTCGCTGTTGGAGAGGATGGCGATGTCGTACTCGCCCTTGAGGCGGCGCAGCGCGTCGGGGACCTCACGGAAGGGGGTGAACTTCTTGATGGCCTCGATCAGTGCCTCGCCGTCCTCGTCCCGGTACTCCAGGCCGTGCAGCGTCATGACGTTGCGCAGGGTGCGGCGGACGATCTCCCGGTAGGGCAGGTATTCGTCCAGGACGCCCTGGAAGCGCATCACATACGCGTCGTGGTGGAACTGTTCGGGGTCGACGCCGAGCTCGGCGAGCCGGTCCTTGACGATCTCGTGGGTGGCGGTACGGGTGTCGAAGTTGATGAGCGTGCGGTAGCAGTCGAAGGAGACCAGCTTGCGCATGGGCGTGTCCTTTCCGGTGCGATGGCAGTGCTTTTGACGACGCGTCAGGTCGAGGTGTGTTGGTATGTCAGGCGCGGCTGCTGGCTTCGGCCAGGCCGAGGTCCTTGGTCTCGGGGGCGAGGAGGACCGAGACCACCAGGCCGATGAGGGTGATCACCACCCCGATGGCGAGTGTGCCGCGCACCCCGAAGTCGGCGGTGGCCATCGGGAGCAGGAAGGTGCTGGAGGCGGAACCCACCCGACTCATGGCGGTGGCGACCCCGACGCCGGTGGCCCGCAGATCGGTGGGGAACAGCTCGCTGGGATAGACGAACTGCAGTCCGCTGCCCGCGGCCTCGAAGAACTGGAAGGCGGCGAAGAGGGCCACCACCAGGGCCGCGTAGTGCAGTGGCAGCACGGTGAGCGCGATCAGGGAGACGTTGATGCACAGGAAGCTGCCGATGAGCAGCGGACGCCTGCCGATGCGGTTGACCACGAGCAGTCCGAGGCCCGTTCCGGCGACCGCGATCGTGGTGATCAGCGCGCTGGCGCCGAAGGTGCCGGTCACCCCGAAGGACTCCAGCATCTGCGGCTGGAAGGACCGCACCGCGAAGGCCGGCGCCACCTGGCAGATCCAGAACAGCGAGCAGAACAGGGCGGGGATCCCGTAGCCGCGGCGGAACATCTCGGCGAGATTGCCCAGGCCGGAGCCGCCGCGCCGGTCCGGGCGTGACTCGACGAGCAGTTCCTCGGCGCTGACCTCCTGGCCGAGGTGGCGGCGTACGACCTCCCTGGCCTCCTCCACCCGCCCCCGCGAGGCCAGCCAGCGCGGCGACTCGGGAACGCCCGCCCGCAGGAGGAGGAAGAGGACGGCGGGGACCGCACCGGAGGCGAGCATCCAGCGCCATGCGTCGTCGCCGGTGCCCAGCAGCAGCCACCCGGCCCAGTAGCTGACCCCGTAGCCGACCCACCAGGCCAGGACCAGCCCGGACAGGGCGGGGCCACGCATCCGACGCGGCACCAGCTCGGTGGTGAGGGCCGAGGCGATGGGGTAGTCGGCGCCGATCGCGATGCCGATGAACAGCCGCAGCACCAGCAGCTGCCATGCCTCGGTGACGAAGAACTGCAGCGCGGAGCCGATCACGAACGCGGCCAGGTTGAGCACATACATCAGATGGCGGCCGGCCCGATCGGTGATCGGGCCGAACACCGCGCCACCGAGGAAGACGCCCACGAGGACGGACGCCGCCACGAGGCCGGTCCACAGCGTGTCCAGGGCCAGGGCCGGGGTGATCAGGCTGAGCGCCACTCCCATGATGCCGAGCAGATAGCCGTCGCAGAACGGACCGCCCATGGCGACGAGGACCATCCTGCGGTGGAAGGCGGTGACGGGGGCGTTGTCCAGGGTGGGCGAGGAGTTCTGGAGGGGCTCTCGGGAGGTTCCGGGCAGGGACATGCTTGCTTCTCCTGGGGACGAGGAGGGGCGCTGCGGCGCGGGCCGATGCCGGGGGTGCCGGGGCGGTGGCGGGCATCGTGTGTCAAGCATTCGGTGGGCACGCACGGCGGTGTACGCGGTCGGGACGCATGCGGCGGGGGAACCGCGCGGTGGGCGGGTGTGGCCCGGGGACGGGGATGGGCTCCGGAGCGGCCGGTGATGTGTTCCGGCTGGCCATCACCCTGGTTCAGCCGACGGCCACCGTCAACGTCCACCGTGTTCCGTCCCTCGTCATCGGGTGGACACTCTGTCCGTTGTCCACCGGCGTGGCGGCGGTCACGCTTGAGGCGTCCGCCCGTACCCGTCACGCCCGTGGGAGACCCGTCATGACCGATGCCACTGCCGCGGTCGCCGCTGTGGGAGCCGGACGTGGCTGACCGGCTGGTCGTCCTGTACCGGGACCATCTGCCGCCCAACCGGGCGCGGATCGAGTCCCTCGCCGAGACGGTGTACGCCACCGAGGAGGAGCTGCCGCTGTTCCTCCCCGGGGCGGACGCCCTGCTCGCGTGGTGGCCGCTGTCCGCCGCGGTGGCCGCCGCCTGGCCCGGCGATCCGGCGAAGGCGCCGCGCTGGGTGCATGTGGCGGCGGCGGGGGTGGACCCGTTTCTCTTCCCCGCGCTGACCGGCAATCCCGAGGTGGTGCTCACCAACGCGCGGGGCGTCTACGACCGGCCCATCGCCGAGTACGTCCTGGGGCTGATCCTCTCCCTGGCCAAGGACTTCCCCGGCACCTGGGAGCATCAGCGCCGCCGGGAGTGGCGGCCCTCGGACAGCGAGCGCATCGGCGACCGGACGGTCCTGGTCTGGGGCACCGGTTCCATCGGGCGTGCCGTCGCCCGTCTGCTGCGCGCGGTCGGCATGCGGGTCAGCGGCGCCGGCCGCACACCGCGGACCGGCGACCCGGACTTCGGCGTGGTGCACGGCCCGGCGGCCCTGCCCGAGGCGCTGGGCGAGGCGGACTATGTGGTCCTGGCCGCCCCGCTCACCCCCGCCACCCGTGGCATGGTCGACGCGCCCGTACTGGCGGCGATGAAGCGGGGTGCGCGGCTGGTCAACGTCGGGCGTGGCCCGCTGGTCGACGAGCAGGCCCTCGTCGACGCCCTGGCCCAGGGCAGGCTGGCCGGGGCGGCGCTGGACGTCTTCACCCACGAGCCGCTGCCCGTGGAATCGCCGCTGTGGGAGATGCCGGGCGTCATCGTCTCCCCGCACACCGCGGGCGAGGTGACGGACTGGCGCGGTGACCTGGGCGAGCTGTTCCTCGACAATCTGATCCGGCGGAGCGAGGGCCGTCCGTTGCGCAATGTGGTCGACAAGGCCCTCGGCTATGTGGTGGACGATCCGGCCCGGCCACGGTAGGAGGCCCGCCGTGGCGGGGCTCCCGACCGCGGCCGGGTGTCCGCCCGGTGCCGGGCGGAGGTGTGCACCGGCGGCCGGCGCGCCCCCCGCGCGCGCCGGTCGCCGGCTCATCGCTCGGCGCGGACCACCGGGAGGTCCAGCACCGAGGCCCCGTGCACGGTGATGCGCACGGGCGTGAGGGTGGTCGCGTCGAGCGCCGGCTCGCCGCTTCCGGTGTTGCGGGCGGAACGGGGGTGGGCGCCGCCGCTGATCTGCAGGCGGATCCGGTGGCCGGGGAGGAAGCGGTGGGCGGTGGAGCTCATCGGCACGGTGATCTCCACGGGCTGCTCCGGCCCGGTCGGCAGCCGCATCAGCCCGTCGCACACATTGACCGAACGGCCCTTTTCGTCGACGTCGCACAGGCGGGCGAAGACATCGGCGTACCCGGTGTCGGTGGAGATCCGCAGCCGCGCGGCGACGGGCCCGAGGACGTCCATGGGCTCGTCCATCGGCTCGCCGGTGAACGTCAGCACATCGGGGCGCTTCTCAAGGTCGCCGTTGTCACGGTTTCCGGAGGTGGGCGAGAGCAGCGGCCCGCCGATGGACGGGGTGGGGTCGGCCGGGTCGTAGCGGAAGGAGGCCAGTGAGGCGGACGCCTCGGGCGACTGCCGGGTGAGCCGCCCGCCCTCCGCGGGGTACCACGGGGCGGTGTCCGGGGACGGCGGCCAGTCGTCGAGGTCCCGCCAGCGCTCCTGACCGCCGATGTGCACCCGCACCCGGGCCGGGCGCAGCTCCGAGGGGTCGTCACACAGATGCGCGCGCAGCCAGGCGAGACTTTCGGCGAAGACCTCAGACCAGCCCTGCTGGAGCGCGGAGGTGTGTGTCCACGGGCCGATGAGCAGGGAGGTGTCGCAGCCGGACCGGCGCAGCCTGCCGTACTGCTCGAAGGTCTGGTCCACCAGCGCGTCCTGCCAGCCGCTGATCAGGCAGGTGGGGACGTGCAGGCCGTCGGCGGCGCCACCGGTGGACGCGCCGTTCCAGAACGGGTCGTCGGCGTCCGGATGGGACATCGCGGCGTCCAGCCAGGGCAGTTCACCCCCGAGGCCACGCACATACGATCCGCGCAGCGGCAGCGCCCCCGTGATGTGGTTCAGATGGCGCTTGAGGCGCAGCGTGGCCCGCAGGAAGGGGCCGAACCCCCGGTGCTGGGAGGTCATGCCGGAACCGACGAGCAGGGCGTTCTCCAGCTGGAGCGCGCCGCCGCGGTGGAACAGGGCATGGGGGTCGTGCAGCCCGACCTGTACCACCATCGCCCGCAGCTCCGGCGGCGGGTCCAGGGCGAGCGCCCACTGCGCATAGCCGAGGTAGCTGGGGCCGATGGTGCCCAGCGCGCCGTTGAACCACGGCTGGTCCCGCAACCAGGCCACGGTGGCCTGGCCGTCGGCCGCCTCGTTGCGCCACAGGTCGAACGCGCCCCCCGAGCCACCGGTGCCGCGGCAGCTCTGCAGCACGACGTGGAAGCCCTGTTCGGCGAAGAGCATCCCGTACATGGGCGACCAGGGCACTCCCCTGCCGTAGGGCGAGCGCACCAGCAGGGTGGGGAAGTCGCCCTCGGCGCGGGGGAAGTAGTGGTCCGCGCGGAGGGTGCTGCCGTCGGCGGCCGGCATCTCGAGGTCCGGCTCCCATCCGGCCTCGTACCGCCTGGCCGGCAGGCCGCGCCAGGTCGCCCTCATCATCCGCGCCGCCAGCGGCGGCCTGCCCGAAGGTGCGACCCAGGTGGCCGCGGCCACTCCGTCGGTGGCCCCGGACCCGGCATCACGTGTAGGTGGCGTCATCCCGCATTCCCCTCCCTGCATTCCCGTACCACGTACGAGAATAGTAGATGCTTGGATGGATTCCGCAAGTCGCCATGGCGGGAAGGAGCGATCAGGTCGTGGTTCGCGGTGATGGGTCCGGCGCCGGAGGCGTGGACCCCCAGCAGCTGTGGCAGAGCCCCCAGCAGCCCCGCAAGGGGCGTAAACCCGCCTTCAGCCGTGAGGCGATCACCGCCGCCGCTGTCGCCCTGGCGGACGCCGAGGGAATCGAGGCGGTCACCATGCGGCGGGTGGCGTCGCAGGTCGGCGCCGGCGTCATGTCGCTCTACAGCTACGCTCCCGACAAGGAGACACTGCTGCTGCTGATGGTCGACCACGTCAACGGCGAGCTGTCACCGCCCGCCCCGCTGACCGGCGACTGGCGCGCCGATCTGAAGGCCATCGCCCATGCCCAGCGCGCCCTGATGCTGCGCCACCCCTGGCTTCCCGCCGCGCTGTTCAACCGCCGCTGGTCCTTCGGGCCCCACACCCTGGACTTCGTGGAATACGCGCTCGCCGCCCTGCGGCCCACCGCGCTGGACGGCGGTGCGAAGCTGGAGGTGTTCAGCCTGATCACGGGTTTCGTCGCCGGACTCGTCGCCGATGAGATCGCTCAGGCCGCGCTCGCCGACTCACCCGACCGGGCCGCCGCCGATGCCCGGTACCTCGCCGCGGTGGCCGCCGACGGACACCACCCCGAGCTCGCCGAGGCGCTCTCCGCCCCCGCCCGCCCGCTCAGCCCCGACGCCACGTTCACCCGTCTGCTCGACCGCATGGTCGACGGCCTGGACGCCGGGTCGTAGGACGGCGGCCGCGGGCCGCTGGGGTCTGTCGTTTGGATCAGGCCGGATCGGGGAGCTGATCCGGCCTGATCCAAACGACAGACCCTAGGGATTGGTCCATGCCTCGGGGTCCTCGGCGAGGCCCAGGACGTCGCCGGGCAGCCGGGCCGCGGCCACCTCCGCGAGGGTCACCTCGCCGAGGATCTTGCGCACATTGGCCCGCACCGCGATCCACAGCGGCAGCAGCGACTCCGCCGGTCCGCAGTACGACAGCTCGGGCGGGCGCACTCCGCGCACCGACACCAAGGGCCCGTCGACCACCCGGATCACCTCGGCGATGCTGATGGTGTCCGCCGGGCGGGCCAGCCGGTAGCCGCCGTTGCCCCCGCGCTGGCTGGCCACCAGCCCGCCCCGGCGCAGATCGCCCAGAATCCCTTCGAGGAACTTGTGCGGTATGCCCTGCGCACCGGCGATCGCCTCGGCCTTGACGGAGGTGTCCTCCCCCGCCGCGGCCAGTTCCAACGCCGCCCGCACCGCATAGTCCGCCTTCGCCGAGATCCGCATACCGTGATTATCCGCCACCGGCGCGGCGGGCCGTCAGAAGGGCAGGGTGAACGGGGGGTGCTCGCCGTTGAGGAAGTAGTCCCCGACCTCGCGGAGCCGGTGGTCGACGGGGTCGTAGAGCGTATGGGTGCGCGCGTTGCGCCAAAAGCGGTCGAATCCGTAGGCGGAGGAGGCGGAGCGCGCCCCGACGACGTCCAGGGCGCGGGCGGTGGCGTCGTGGGCGGCCCGGGAGGCGGCGGCCTCGGCCGCGGCGGCGAGCACGGTGATCTCGGCGCATTCGTCATCGGTCAGGTCCTCGCCCCGCGCCAGCCCGCCGTCCAGGGCCTCCAGCGCCTGATCGGCGAGGGCGGTGGCGGAGAACGTGGCGACGGTGAGCTCCCCGTAGGTGGTCAGCGCGTACGGATCACGCGGAGAGGTGTGCGGCCAGGGCGCGTGTACGGCCCTGGTGTACTCGCGGGCCTCGGCGAGCACCCCCTGCGCGATCCCGAGACAGATCTGCGCCGAGACCAGACGTCCGGTCGGCGCGGCCAGACCGCTGAAGGGCGACGGGGTGTCCTCGTCCCAGGAGAGCGGGCCGAGCACCGCGTCGTCCTCGACCGGCACCGCGTCGAACTCCACGCTGCCGCCGGCCGCCAGCCGCTGCCCGAAGGTGTCCCCGTCGTCGCTGCCGCACACCACACCGGGATCGGCGGTGTCGACCAGCACTGCCAGTGGCTCGCCGGTATCGGCGTGGGTGGCGCGGACGGCCAGCCGGTCGGCGACCAGGACGCCGGTGGCGTAGCCCTGGCGTCCGTTCACCACCCGGCCGTCCCTCCCGGCGGTGAGCGTCAGCCGTGGCTCGCGGGTGGTCAGCCCGCCGCCCCAGCACCACTGCCCCGCCGCCGACTCCCGCTCCAGGCGGGCGGCCAGCTCGGCCCCGCCGAAGAAGCGGGCGCTGAAGGACAGCAGATAGTGGCAGCCGAGCACCTGGCCGATCGCGCCATCGGCCGCGGCAATCTTCCGCACGACGGCGCAGGCCGTGGACCAGCCCGCTCCCCCGCCCCCGTGCTCGACGGGGATCAGCAGCGCCAGCAGCCCCGCCTCGCGCAACCGGGCGATCTCGTCGTACGGCGTCTTGCCGGCCTGGTCGCGGATGACCGCGTCCGTGGCGAGGTCGTCAGCCGCCTCGCCGGCGATCTGCAGCCACCACGCGCGGTCGGGCGCTTCGGCCACCGCATCCATCACCGTCACGCCCGCTCCCCTCCATCCGGCCGGACTTCATCATTCCCTATTTTTCCAGTAGGGAAAATAGGGAACTTGGCCATGAACGCCCAGTGAGTGATGCCGGGCATACGCCAGTGCTACGTTTGTCCGAGAATGCTCTATTCCATGAGGTGAGGTCCGGGGATGGAGGAGCGGCGCGGAACAGATGTGGTGGGGCGCTCCCGCTCATGGGGCGATGAACGGCTTTCCCTGCTCTCGACGGTGGGCGCCGCGCTCAACGACCGTGAGGCGCTGCAGTACGCCCTGGACCAGGCGGTCTCCGAGCTGGGCGGACTCGCGGGGCTGATGCACTGGTCCTGTGGCCCGACCGGCAGCCGGACGCTGCGCCTGGTCCTGGCCAGCGGGCTGCCGCTGCCCGCCCTCGGGGGCTGGCAGGAGATCCGCCAGGACGAGGCCCCGCTCGCCCCCGCCCGGGCCGTGCGGGACGGCAGCTTCGTCTGGCTGCCCGCGGCCGCCCACGAGACCCTCGGCCCCGGGGAGACCGGCCGCGCCTCCTCCGGGGCCCTGCCGGCGGGGACCACGGTGGCATCCGTTCCGCTGACCGGGCCGGACCGGCCGGTGGGCGCGCTGTCCGTCCTCACCGGCCCGCGGGAGCCGACCCCGGAACAGGCCGCCTTCCTCGAGGCGGTGGGACACTGGGCCGAGCGCCGACTCTCGCGCTCGGCGGGCGGGATCGGCGACTGCGACGAACACCCCTGGTGGCACCAGCGGCCGGGCGGCTCGGTGCTGCAGCAGCCCCTGGAAGTGGTCAACGTCGGCTCCTGGGAATGGGGCATCCGCACCGGTGAGATGTGGTGGGACGGGGCGGGCCAGACGCTCCTCGGCATCCCCCACGGCTACGAGCGGCGGATCGAGAGGTGGATCGACCTGATCCACCCCGAGGACATGCCACGGGTGATGGCCGCCACCGAGAAGTCGCTCCGTGAGCGGAGCGGGTACGAGGCCGAGTACCGGGTCCGCCGCCCCGACGGGACCGGCGGGTGGGTGCAGAGCCGCGCCCATCTCGAGCTGGACGAGGACGGTCAGCCCGTCCGCATGATCGGGAAGATCTGGGACACCACCGAGAGCCGGATGGCCCGGGAGTCGGTGGGGCAGGCGCTGCGGTACATGAGCGACGCGTTCTTCGCGGTGAACCAGGACTGGCGGATCACCTTCCTCAATGTCGAGGCCGAGCGCCTGGTCGGCCCGGCCGCGGAGGTGCTCGGCAGACCGCTCTGGGAGGGCCCCGCGGGCACGGTCCCCGAGCTGGAGGAGCGCTGCCGGCGCGCCGCCGCCGACGGCAGGCCGACCGGGTTCGACATCCGGTGGCCCACCGATGACCGCTGGTACCACATCCGGCTGGTCTCCGTACCCGATGGGCTGACGGCCTATCTCACCGACGCGACCGAGCGCCGTACCCAGGCCGCACGGCGTGCGGAGGCCGAGCGCGCCGGCGCCGAACAGGCAGCCTGGATACGCAAGTTGACCAGTGCGCTCGCCGAGGCGGTGACCACCCAGGACGTCGTCGACGTCGTCGCCGACCATGTGCTGCCGCCGTTCGGCGCCGCGGGTCTGCTGATCGAGATCTTGGAGGGCGGTCGGCTGCACCTGGGCGGAGCGATCGGGTATCCGAGCGTCTTCCTCCGCATGGTCGACGGAATTCCGGCGTTCGAGGGCTTCCGTCCGCTCAATGATGTGCTCAACTCGCGCCTGCCCTACTTCATCTCCTCAGCCGAGGAGTACGAGGAGCTCTTCCCCGACCTGGTCGGCAGGCCCGCCCTCTCCCGGAAGAAGGCATGGGCGGTGCTGCCCATGATCGCCTCGGGAGTCACCATCGGCGTGTGTATCGTCTCCTTCGCCGAGCCCCGCCAGTTCTCCGACGATGAGCGCACCCTGCTCACCGCCCTCACTGGCGTGATCACCCAGGCACTGGCCCGGGCCCGCCTCTACGACGCCGAGCACGCCCGCGCCCAAGCGCTCCAGCGCGGACTGCTGCCCCGGGCCCTGCCCTCTCCGGCCGCCCTCACCCCCGCCGTCCGCTATCTGCCCGCCAGCAGCGGTACGGACATCGGCGGCGACTGGTACGACGTCATTCCCCTGTCCGCGGAGCGGGTGGCCGTCGTCATCGGCGATGTGATGGGCCACGGTCTGGCCGAGGCCGCCACCATGGGGCGGCTGCGCACCGCCGTGCACACGCTCGCCAACCTCGAACTGCCTCCCGAGGAGGTCCTGGCCCATCTGAACGAGGTGGTCAGCGATCTGGGCGACGACTCCTTCGCCACCTGTCTGTACGCGGTGTACGACCCCGTCTCGGGGTCCTCCTCCCTCGCCCGCGCCGGTCATCCCCCGCCCCTGATCGTGCGCCCCGACGGCAGCGTGGAGTGCCTGGACCCGACGCCCGATCCGCCGCTGGGGGCGGCCGAGCCCCCGTTCTCCACCGTGGATCTCCAGGTGCCCGACGGCACTTTGCTGGTGCTGTACACCGACGGTCTGGTGGAGTCCGCGGCGCGCGATATCGACACCGGCATCGCCGAGTGCACCCAGGTGCTCACCAGCGAATACGGCCGGCTCCTCACCTGTCCCCCGCGCCGTCCGCGCACCAACGGCCGGGAGGCGGGCGGCGAGCACGGCGAGGACCACGACCGGCTCGACCGGCTCTGTGACCTCCTGGTCGGGACCATGCTGCCCGCCCAGCGGCTGACCGCCGACGACACCGCCCTGCTGATCGCCCGGCTCCACGGACTGCCCTCCGGGAACGCCGCCGGGTGGCCGCTGCCGGAAGACCCGGCGGCCGCCGGTCTCGCCCGCGCCCATGTCCGCGAACAGCTGGAGGCGTGGGGTCTCGACGATCTCGTCATGACCACCGAACTGCTGGTGAGCGAGCTCGTGGCCAATGTCGTGCGGCACGCCAGGGGGCCGACCCGGCTCCGGTTGATCCTTGGCAGATCGCTGATCTGCGAGGTCTCGGACGCCAGCTCCACCACCCCCCGGATCCGCCGGGCCGCCGAGACGGACGAGGGCGGGCGGGGGCTGCAGCTGGTCTCCGCGCTCTCGCAGCGCTGGGGGACCCGCTACACCGCCGAGGGCAAGTGCATCTGGACGGAACAGCCCATCGCGTACAGCGGCACGATCTAGGAATGCGCGGCCCGCGTCATCCGATGGCGAGTTCGCCGCCCCGGGCCTCGAGGATGGCGCCGGTGATGTAGCTCGCCCGCGAGGAGACCAGGAACAGAACGGCTTCGGCGATCTCCTCGGGCGCCGCGGGTCGGTCCAGGACCGTGGCCCGCGCCACGGTCCGCAGGGCCTCCTCCCCCATCTCGGAGGTGCCCGGCGTACGGACCGGGCCCGAACGGACGGCGTTGACCCGGACTCCCCGGCCGCCGAACTCATCGGCCCACACCCGGGTCAGCAGCTCCAGCGCGGCCTTCGAGGCGCCGTACGCCCCGGCGTTGCGGGCGGGGGCACCGGCCGCGATGGTGCTGAGGTTGACGATGACCCCGTGGCCCCGAGCGGCCATACCCGGTGCGAGCCGCCCGACCAGCAGAAGCGGTGCGCGGGCGTTGATGGCCATATGGACGTCGAACATCTCGGGCGAGGTCCCGGCGGTGTCCGCGAACCGGTAGACGCCGGCGTTGTTGACCAGGACATCCACCTCCCCCGCCTCGTCGGCCAGCCGCCGCACATCATCGGCCTCGGCGAGATCCGCCGCCACGAACCTGGCCGTGGCCCCCGCCGCGGACACCTCCTCGACCACCTCCGCACCCCGCCGCGCGTCCCGGCCGTGGACGACCACCTCGGCCCCCAGCGCCGCCAGCCGCAGCGCCACGGCGCGGCCGATCCCCGCCGTGGCGCCCGTGACCAGGGCCGTGGCTCCGGACAGCTCACCACTCATGCGGACACTCCTCACCGTGTGCCGGACACCGATCCACACCGCACGCACCGGATGATTACCGCACCCGCCCACCCCGGGCCGGACGGCTCGCCGCCCCTGAGGCTGAACGGGCGCGGCGGCCCGGTGACGGGACGCCATATCCGCCGATCCTCGAAGCCGGACGACAACGGCCCCGGCTCCGCGGCTGACACGATCTTCCGCCTGACGCTCGTCTTTGCTGTACTGCGGGGGTGCGGGAAACATCGTCAACCAACCATGTCGCCCTGGTGACGGGGGCGAACCAGGGAATCGGCGCCGCGACGGCACGAGCGCTGGCCGCCGGCGGCGTCGCGGTGCTCTGCACCTATCTGCGCCCGCGCGGCCCCGGCGAGGGGGACGCCGCGGATCCTTACCACGCCGCGCGATCCATCGACGGCGAAGAGGTCGCGGCGCAGATCCGCCGGGCCGGCGGGCGGGCCGAGGCGTTCGAGGCGGACCTCGGCGACCCCGCGGTTCCGGGGCGGCTGTTCGACATGGCCGAGGACCGCCTGGGCCCGGTCGACATCCTGGTCAACAACGCCTCGGGATGGATCCAGGACACCTTCACCCCCGATCCGGCCGACCGGTTCGACCGGCCGCTGCGCCCCGTCACCGCACAGACCTGGTCCCGGCAGTTCGCGGTGGACGCGATGGCGCCCGCGCTGCTGATCGGTGAGCTGGCCCGCCGCCACCGGGCACGCGGTGCCGACTGGGGGCGGATCGTGGGCCTGACGTCGGGAGGGGAGCTCGGTTTCCCCGGGGAGGTGTCCTACGGCGCGGCGAAGGCGGCGCAGACCGACTACACCCTGTCGGCGGCCGCGGAGCTGGCCGCCCTCGGCATCACGGCCAATGTGGTGCAGCCGCCCGTCACCGACACCGGGTGGGTCACGGACGAGGTCCGGCGGTTCGTCGCCTCGAGCCCCACCCATTTCCATGTCGCCGATCCGGACGAGGTCGCGAAGACCATCGTCTTCCTCGCCTCGGACGAGGCCGCGCTCATCACCGGAAACGTCATCACCCTTCGCTGAGAGAGCCCTTCGCCGAGACGGCCGTCGCCAAGACCGCCCTTCGCCCAGACTCCATCACCGTTCACCAGAGGGAGTGCAGAAGTGACTGACACGGGAACACACGGCCGGCGGCGCAGCGCGGCCTGGTTCGGCGCGGAGGGCCGGTCCGGCATGGTCTACCGGTCCTGGATGCGCAACCAGGGCTATTCCGGGGAGGTGTTCGACGGCCGTCCGGTGATCGGCATCGCCACGACCTGGTCGGAGCTGGCGCCCTGCAACAGCCATCTGCAGCGGGTGGCGGAGTCGGTGAAGCGCGGGGTCTGGCAGGCCGGTGGCTTTCCGCTGGAGTTCCCGGCGATGGCGCTGGGCGAGACGCTGATGCGGCCCACCGCGATGCTGTACCGCAATCTGCTGGCGATGGAGGCCGAGGAGCTGATACGCGCCAACCCGCTGGACGGTGTGGTGCTGCTGTCCGGCTGTGACAAGACCACCCCCGGTCTGCTGATGGCCGCCTCCAGCGTCGATCTGCCGGCCATCATGGTCACCGGCGGCCCGATGCTCAACGGCAAGTACCGGGGCGGGGATGTGGGCTCGGGCACGCAGGTGTGGCGGTTCGAGGCCGAGCTTGCGGCGGGGCGGATGACCGAGGAGGAGTGCTTCTTCGCCGAGGGCTGCATGGCCCGGTCCAACGGGCACTGCATGACCATGGGCACCGCGTCCACCATGGCGTCGATGGCCGAGGCACTCGGTATGCAACTGCCCTATTCGGCGAGCTGGCCGGCGGTGGACTCGCGGCGGTACGAGACGGCGCAGCGCGCCGGGCAGCGGATCGTGGCCATGGTGGAGGAGGATCTGCGGCCGTCACAGATCATGACCCGGGCGGCGTTCGAGAACGCGATACGGGTCAACGCGGCCATCGGCGGCTCCACCAACGCGGTGATCCATCTGCTGGCCATCGCGGGGCGGCTGGGGGTGCCGCTGACGCTCGACGATTTCGACGCGCTGGCCCGGGAGGTGCCCACACTGGTCGATCTGCAGCCCTCCGGACGGTTCCTGATGGAGGACTTCTGCTACGCCGGGGGCCTTCCGGTGGTGATGCGCGAGCTGGGCGCGCTGCTGCACACGGAGGCGGCCACGGTGAACGGGCGCACGGTGGCGCAGAACGTCGGCGACGCCGAGTGCTGGAACCGTGAGGTGATCCGGACGCTGGACGACCCGTTCCAGGAGGCGGGCACCGGCACCGCGGTGCTGCGTGGCAATCTCGCGCCCAACGGGGCGGTGATCAAACAGTCGGCCGCGTCCCGCCATCTGCTCCAGCACCGCGGCCGGGCCCTGGTGTTCGACACACCGGAGGACTACATCGCCGTTCACGCCGACGAGGACCTGCCGGTGGACGAGAACACCGTGCTGGTGATCCGGGGCAGCGGCCCTCGTGGCTACCCGGGCATGCCCGAGGTCTCCAATGTGGTGCTGCCGCCCAAGTTGCTGCGCAAGGGCGTGGAGGACATGGTGCGGATCTGCGACGGCCGGATGTCCGGCACCGGATTCGGCACCGTCGTGCTCCATGTGGCCCCCGAATCCGCCGTCGGCGGCCCGCTGGCGCTGGTGCGCGACGGCGACTGGATCACCCTGGACGTCCCGGCGCGTGCGCTGACGCTGGAGGTGGCCGAGGAGGAGCTGGAGCGCCGGCGGGCCGCCTGGGAGCCCCCGCCGCCGGTCGCCGCCCGGGGTTGGAGCAGGCTCTACACCGAGCATGTGCTCCAGGCGGACCAGGGGCTGGACCTGGACTTCCTGGTCGGCTCCAGCGGACACGAGGTGCCCCGCGAGTCCCACTGACCCTTTCGCGCGGCCACCGCCGACGGGGGGTCAGGTGGTTCCCGCGGCGGCCGTGCGCGGGCCATGCGTATGGCCCGCACACGGGCTCCGTCAGTGGGCCAGGAGCCTGCGCAGCCACCGCCGCCGCGCCTCCCGTGCGTCCCGCGAGACGGCGGCCTCCGGTGCCATGCCACTGAAGCCGTGGAAGGCACCGGACCAGACGTGCAGTTCGGCCGTTCCCCCGGCTCGCCAGATGCGGCGGGCGTAGTCCACGTCCTCGTCGCGGAAGGTCTCCGCCGAGCCGACGTCGATGAACGCGGGCGGCAGTCCGGACAGATCCGTGGCACGGGCGGGCGCGGCGTACGGCGAGACGTCGTCGCCCCCGCGTGCGTCGCCGAGCAGCGCGGCCCATCCGGCCTCGTTGGCGGCGCGGTCCCACACCCCGATCCCGGTCATCTGCTGGGCGGACGGTGTGTCGTTGCGGTCGTCGAGCATGGGACACATCAGCAGCTGCCCGAACAGGTCCGGGCCGCCGCGGTCCCGGGCCTGCAGCGCGACGGCCGCGCCGAGGCCGCCACCGGCGCTGCCGCCCACGACCACGATGCGCGCCGGGTCGATGCCCAGCTCTTCGGCGTGTTCGGCGGTCCAGCGCAGCCCGGCGTAGCAGTCCTCGACCGGCCCCGGATGCCGGGTCCCCGGCGCGAGACGGTATTCGACGGACACCACGGCGAGCCGCAGTTCCTGGGCGAGGTCGAGCAACTCCGGTACACCCAGGCGGTTGTGGCCGACCGTCATACCACCGCCGTGGATGTGATACAGCGCCGGTACAGGAGTGGCCGCGTCCGCCAACCGGCAGATCAGCAGCGAGACCTCCGGCGCGTCCGCCGGGCCGGGGACGGACCGCTCCTCGACCAGGAAGGCCCCGTCGCGCTCCAGATCCTCGTTCGTCAGCGTCTCCATGCCGGGCACACCCTGACCGTCCCCCGCCGCCGGATCCGCCCCGGATCCGCCGGGCCGCAGTATCTCGTTGATGGCCGCGAGTGGCGCGATGAGCTCCGGGTCGAACGGTGGCGGTGGCCCGAGCGGCGCCGTGGCCGCCGGGTCGGGGGAGGTGTTCGCCATTGGTTGGCTCCCAGGGTCGTGGTGACGGACATCCCCCGTCGCCGACCGCCCGCTGCCCGAAGGGCGGCCGCCGCGCGGACGATCTTACCGGCCGGGTGGCGGGACGACGGCCGGTTCCTGCGGAGGCACCCGGGCGGTCAGCCGTTCCAGCTCTCGTCGTATGGATCGCGCGGGGCCGGGACCGGCCGGGAGCTGCTGACCTCGAGGTACGGGATGGCGCCACCGCCCACGGGGTCCGTGGTCCGCTTGCGGGTGTAGGTGCCGATGACCTGGAGCCAGGTGTCCGGTTGCAGCACCGGGGGGATCCGTCCGGTCAGCCCGATCTTGACGGGCTGGGCGTCGGCGGCACAGCAGTTGAGGGCCATGCGGACGAGGTAGGGGGCGCCGTGGCCGTCGAGGGCGACGAAACCGGTGACCTCGATCCTGCGGTGCTCCAGGGAGCGCCCGTGGTCGTACACCGCGCGGCCCGCGTAATCGGCCACATTGAGCGGCAGCGGGTCACCGGCGGGGAGCGCGGGGAAGCCCCAGGGGCGTTGCAGCGCCGTGCCGGTGTGCATGGCGGTGTACGAGCCCAGCGCGGGCGGCGCCACCAGGATGAGGGCGAACAGCGGGAGCACGAGGAGCCAGGAGACCCGTGGTTCCCGATGGGCGTGGCCGCCGTCGCCCTCCTCCGCGTGCGGGTCGCCATCGGCCGCGCGCGGCCGCTCGTACCAGATGGTGGCGACGGCGGCCGCGATCAGGACGGCACCGGCCGCGAGGAGCAACGGGCGCAGCCCCGCCTTCACATAGCGCAGATACAGGCCGGTGAGACCGGCCCGCAGCACCGCCCCGCCGATGAGGAACAGCACGATCGCCTGAGCCTTCCGGTTCACAGCAGCACCGCCCCGACCAGGACCGACATCAGTACGGCGAGGACGAAGGTGGCGGGCGCGAACCGCAGCGCGAACCCGCGGCCGAAGGTGCCGGTCTGCATGGCGAACAGCTTCAGGTCGATCATCGGCCCGACGACCAGGAACGCCAGCCTGGCGGTGAGCGAGAACTGCGACAGGGACGCGGCCACGAAGGCGTCGGCCTCGGAGCAGATCGACAGCAGCACCGCGAGGACCGCCAGGGCGAGGATCGCCACGACCGGGTCATCGGCCGCGCCGCGCAGCCAGCTCGCCGGTACCACGGCCTTGAGCGTGGCCGCGGCCATCGCGCCGACGACGAGGAAACCACCGGCGTGCATCACATCGTGGCGTATGGACGCCCAGAACGCGGCGCCCCTGCCGTGGCCGTGGAAGGAGGGGCGGGCCGGTGGGCGCAGCCAGTCGGCCCGCCCCAGCCGCTGCCACAGCCAGCCCATCGCACACGCCACGAGCAGACTCGCCACGAACCGGGCGAGCACCATCTCCGGGTCGCGGGGGAACGCGACGGCGGTGGCGGTCAGCACGATCGGGTTGATCGCCGGGGCGGACAGCAGAAACGCCAGCGCCGCCGCGGGCGTGACGCCCCGGCGCACCAGCGCCCCGGCCACCGGCACCGAGGCGCATTCACAGCCGGGCAGCACCGCCCCGGCCACCCCCGCCACCGGCACCGCGAGGGCGGGCCGCCGCGGCAGCGCGCGGGCGAAGAACGACGGCGGGACGAACGCCGCGATGAGCGCCGACAGCACCACCCCGAGCACCAGGAAGGGCAGGGCCTGCAGGACCACCGCGACGAACACGGTCATCCAGCTCTGCGTCACCGGAGCCGACAGCGCCCGGCGGATCGGCCCCTGCGCCGTGACCACCAGGACCAGCAGCATGATCAGGCCGAGGGACGAATCGAACCGCCCGCCCCGCGGATCGCCCGCGGCGCGGCGGCCGGCCCCGGTCGGGGCCGCTTTGGTCGTGGTGCTCACGGGTGAGGTACCTCCGGCGTCGAGGGTGGGTGCGCGGTTCCCCGCCCCCTCCAGTACGCCGGTTCAGGCCCGCGTGCTCACCTCGGCCTGCGCCGCGTTCACCACGGTTCCATACAGGGCGCCCATGACGCCGTCGCTGAGCGGAATCGCCGTGGACGGGCAGCCGCCCACCAGGGCCAGGTCGTTCCACAGTTCCTGGTCCGGATCCCACAGATGCCTGTCCATCGCGTCGGCCAGGAGACGGGCGCGCTCGGCGAGTTCCGGATCGCCGAGTATCTGCGCGAGTTCGGACATGTTGAACGCCGTGTACGCGTTGAAGCCCGCGGTGCACGACATGAACGCGCTGGATGCGAGCGCGGCGCCGTCCGTGTCGAAGCGCAGATGCTCCACCTGCCGCTTGTTCCACGCGGTGCGGGCCGCCCGGTCGTAGTCGTCGGGTGTGCGGCCCGGGGCCCCAGTCGTCGAAGCGTGGCGCGTGATCGTTGCCGTCCTCCCAGGGATGGACGATGTAGATCAGACCGAGGTCCGTCCGGCGCTTCTCCCACAGCCAGTCGAGGCCGGACCGTGCCCTGAGCAGCACTTCGTCGGACGGCCTGCGGCCGCGGTCGGCCAGAACGCGCGCGGCGTGCCCGAACATCGGCGGCTGGGTGAGGGAGGAGGTGGCCCGGAGCGGCCCGAGCCAGGTGTCGGGCCCGGCCGGACCGTAGCGCATGTGCGGCACCATGCCACCGTCGAGTTGGCCCTCCAGGACGGCGCGCAGCTCCGTCTCGGCTCTCGGGTCGTCGAGCCGGGCCCACGCGATGGCGTGACCGGCCCAGCGCACGGCTGAGCTGGTCCTGCTGTCTCGGCACCGGAATACCCGGCACCGACGACGTGTCCCCCTATGCCGCCCCGGCCCGCGCCACAGACCTGAGCGACCTGCCGCCCGCGTACATCACCGCCATGCGGTTCGATCCGCTGCGCGACGAGGGAATCGCCTACGCGCTCGCACTCCAGGCGGCGGGGGTCAGCGTGGAACTCCACCTCTTTCCCGGCACGTTCCACGGGTCGGTGGGTGTCCCGACCGCCGAGGTGTCCCGGCGCGAACTGGCCGAGGAGGCAGCGGTCCTCCGCCGCGCCCTGCGGCCGCGCCGAGAAACGTGACGCGGGGCTTCTCCGCAGCTCAGCCGGGGCTCACCCAGGTGCCCCGCTCGGCGGAGCGGGCCATGGCGTCCAGCACGGTGGCGCTGTGCACGGCGTCGTCCAAAGTGGCGCCGTAGGCGGTGCCCTCGGCGATGGAGCGCACGAACTGGTAGGCCTCGATCACCTTCAGATCGTCATAGCCCATGCTGTTGGCCGCGCCGGGCTGGAAGGCGGCGTACTCGCCGTGTCCGGGCCGATGTACACGGTGGAGACGGGCTGGTCCTGGTAGGCCGTGCCGTGGCTGACGCCGAGTTCGCCCATGCGCCGGAAGTCCCAGAAGACCGCGCCCTTGGTGCCGTGGATCTCGAAGCCGTAGGTGTTCTGCTCGCCGACCGAGACCCGGCACGCCTCCAGCACCCCGCGGGCGCCGGAGGCGAAGCGCAGCAGACAGGAGACGTAGTCCTCGTTCTCCACCGGACCCAGCTCGCCGCCGGTGGCCCGGGTGTGGCCGGCGGTGGCGCCGGTGGGACGGGCCCGCTCGGGCACGAACACCGCGGTGTCGGCGGTCAGGGTGTCGATCTCACCGAGCAGGAAACGGGCCAGGTCCACTCCGTGCGAGGCGAGGTCGCCCAGCACTCCGCTGCCGCCACGCGCACGTTCGTACCGCCAGGTCAGGGCACCTTCGGGGTGGGCGGCGTAGTCGCTGAAGAGGCGGACGCGGGCATGGGTGACGGTGCCGATCTCCCCGGCGGCGATCATGGCGCGTGCGGTCTGGACGGCGGGTGCGTTGCGGTAGTTGAAGCCGACCGCGCCCTGGACCCCGGCCTCGGCCACGGCGGCGGCGACCGCGCGGGCGTCGTCGGCGGTGAGCCCGACCGGCTTCTCGATCCAGATGTGCTTGCCCGCCCGGGCCATGGCGATGCCGATCTCGCGGTGCAGAAAGTTCGGCGCGGCGATGCTCACGGCCTGGATCCGGGGGTCGGCGGCGACCTCCTGCCAGTCCCGGACGGCGGTGGCGAAACCGTACCGCCCGGCGGCCTCCTCGGCCCGTCCGGGCACCTCGTCGGCGACGGCGACCAGTTCGGGCCGTACGGACAGCTGCGGGAAGTGGTGCGGCAGCCGGACGTACGCCTGGGTGTGCACCCGCCCCATCCAGCCGAATCCCACGACGGCGACCCCGAGCGTACTCACCATGACTACCCTTCTTTGGACCGTTCCAGAAATCTCCCGGCCCACACTGGAAGCCCTGTCGGCAGGGTGTCAACCCCTTTGACAACCACGTCCGCCCTATGGAACGGTCCAGACCATGAGACCACCGACGATCCGCGATGTCGCCGAACGGGCCGGAGTGTCGAAGTCGCTGGTCTCCCTGGCGCTGCGCGGCTCCGAGCAAGTGCGCCCCGAGAAGCGGCAGGCCGTCCTGGCCGCCGTCGAGGAGCTCGGGTACCGGCCCAACGCCGCCGCGCGCAGCCTCAGCGAGCGGCGCACCCGGACCGTCGGGGTACTCCTCAACGATCTGCGCAACCCCTGGTTCGTGGAGCTGCTCGACGGCCTCAACTCCCAGCTGTACGCGAGCGGTCTGCGGACACTGCTGGCCGATGGCCGGCTCAACCGGCGGCTCGGCGAGGACCTCACCCACACCTTCACCGAGCTGCGGGTCGACGGCCTGATCGCGGTCGGCACGCTCCCGGACCCGGCGGCGGTGCGCACGGCGGCCGCGCGGGTGCCCACGGTGGTCGCGGGCACCCGCGAGCCCGTACTGCCCGACGTGGACATCGTCGCGGGCGACGACGAACTGGGCGCCCGCCTCGCCACCGAGCACCTCATCGGCCTCGGCCACCGGCGCATCGCCCATATCGCCGGACAGGGAGTGGTGGGCGAGCTGCGCCGCCGTGGCTTCGAGGCGGTCATGCGCGAGCACGGCCTGTCCGGGTCGGCGGCCGTGGAGCAGGGCGATCTGACCGAGGAGGGCGGCTACCGGGCCACGGTCCGGCTGCTGGGCGCGCCGCACCGGCCCACCGCCGTCTTCGCGTTCAACGACATGGCGGGGGTCGGCGCCCTGTCGGCCGCCGAGGAGCTCGGCCTGCGGGTGCCGCACGACGTCTCCCTCGTCGGCTACGACAACACCTATCTCGCGCGGCTGCGCCATCTGTGGCTCACCACCGTGGACAACGCGAACCACGACATCGGCCGTCGCGCCGCACGCCGCCTGCTCGACCGGATCGCCGACCCCGCCCGTCCCGGCGAGGTCGCCCTCACCGCTCCGGCCCTCGAGATCCGCGGTACGACCGCGCCGCCGCGATCGGCCGACTGACCTTCACCCACCGCCCATTGACGCCCCGTCGGTCCCTTGCCTATCGTCCGTCCGAAGTACTGAGCAGTGTCCGATATTTCGAACATTCTGCGGTACAGGAGTCGCCATGCGATCAATGGGACGCATCAGACCGGGCCTCGGCCTCACCCTGAGCGCTCTGCTCACCACCTCGCTCGCCGCCGCGTCGCTCACCGGTCCCACGGCCGCCGGAGCCTCCTCCGCGGCCGTGACCGACTACTCGATCACCGTCGATCCGGACCGCGCGGGCCCGGAGATCGACGACGCGATGTACGGCATCTTCTACGAGGACATCAACCGCGCCGCGGACGGCGGGCTCTACGCCGAGCTGGTCCAGAACCGGTCCTTCGAGTACGACACCGCCGACCACGCCTCGTACACGCCGCTCACCTCGTGGACCGAGACCACGACCGGCGGCGCCACCGGCACGGCGCGGGTGATGAACGACGCGGCGCGGCTGGGCGAGAAGAACCGCAACTATCTGCGGCTGGACCTGCGCGGGGACGGCGGTGGCGCCGGGGCGGGATACGGCGTCACCAACGCCGGATACAACACCGGCATCGCGGTCCGGGCCGGAAAGACCTACGACTTCTCGGTGTGGGCCCGCACCGAGAACCCCTCGGGCACCCCGCTGACGATCGGTCTGCACACCGCCTCGGGCGGCACCGCGCTCGCCACGCCGCTGCGCGCCACCGTGCGCGGGGACCGCTGGACGAAGTACACCGGTACGCTCACCGCGCGCGCCACGGACACCACCGGACGGCTCGCCGTGACCGCGGGCGGTGGCGGCACCCTCCGGCTGGACATGGTCTCCCTCTTCCCCCGGGACACCTACAAGGGCCGTCCGAACGGGCTGCGCAAGGACCTCGCGGAGAAGATCGCCGCGCTGAAGCCGGGCTTTCTGCGCTTCCCCGGCGGCTGTCTGGTGAACACCGGCAGCCACCGGGCGTACGAGGCACCGGACTGGGAGCGCAAGCGGTCCTACCAGTGGAAGGACACCGTCGGCCCGGTCGAGGAGCGGCCCACCAACGCCAACTTCTGGGGCTACAACCAGTCCTACGGCCTCGGCTACTACGAGTACTTCCAGTTCGCCGAGGACATCGGCGCGACACCGCTGCCCGTGGTGCCCGCCCTCGTCACCGGCTGCGGCCAGAACAAGGCCACCGACGACCCCGAGCTGCTGAAGCGGCATATCCAGGACACCCTCGACCTGATCGAGTTCGCCAATGGTCCGGTGACCTCCACCTGGGGCAAGAAGCGCGCGGCGATGGGGCATCCGAAGCCCTTCGGGCTGAACCGTCTGGAGGTCGGCAACGAGGAGAACCTCCCCGACGCCTTCTTCGCGCGCTTCACCGCATTCCGCAAGGCCATCGAGGCCAAGCACCCGGAGATCACGGTGATCAGCAACTCCGGGCCCGACGACAGCGGTGTCACCTTCGACCGCGCGTGGGAGCTGAACCGCTCGGCCAAGGTGAAGATGGTCGACGAGCACTACTACAACAGCCCCCAGTGGTTCCTGGAGAACAACAAGCGCTACGACTCCTACGACCGCCAGGGACCGAAGGTGTTCCTCGGTGAATACGCCTCGCAGGACAATCGCTTCGGCAACTCCCTCGCCGAGGCCGCGTACATGACCGGCCTGGAGCGCAACGCCGATGTGGTGAAGATGGCCTCCTACGCGCCGCTGCTGGCCAACAAGGACTACCTCCAGTGGCGGCCGGATCTGATCTGGTACGACAACGCCACCGCCTGGGGCTCGACCAGCTATGAGACCCAGAAGCTGTTCATGAACAACGTCGGCGACCAGGTCGTGCCGAGCGAGGCGTCCGCCACCCCGTCCCTCCCCTCCGGCCCGATCACCGGCGCCGTCGGCCTGTCCACCTGGGCCACCAGCGCCGCGTACGACGACGTCCAGGTCACCTCGGCGGACGGGGCCACGCTGCTGAGCGACGACTTCTCGGGCGGCGACGCCAAGTGGACGAAGGCCACCGGGACCGGCTCCTGGCAGGTGCGGGACGGCGCGTATGTGCAGTCCGACACCGGTGCCGAGAACACCATGGTCACCGCGGGCGACCGCGGCTGGCAGAACTACGACCTGAAGCTGAAGGCCACCAAGCGCGCGGGCGGCGAGGGCTTCCTCATCGCCTTCGGGGTCAAGGACACCGGCAACTACTACTGGTGGAACCTCGGTGGCTGGGGCAACACCCGATCCGCCGTGGAGAAGGCCACCGACGGCGCCAAGCAGACGATGGCCGAGGACGGCACCACGATCGAGACGGGCCGGGCGTACGACGTGCGGGTCGAGGTCCGCGGCCGGCAGGTGACCCTGTACCTGGACGGGAAGAAGTGGGGCGCGTTCACCGATGACAAGGTCCCCGAGCCGTTCCGCCAGGTGGTGACGCGCGACAAGGCCACCGGTGAGCTCATCGTCAAGGTCGTCAACGCCCAGGACGCGGCCGCTCGCACCCGTATCGACCTCGGCCAGGGGGTCAAGGTCCGGCGCACCGCCCGACTGACCACACTCCAGGGCGACCCGGACGCGGTGAACAGCGCCACCGATCAGCCCATCACACCGAGCAGTTCCACTCTCGACGGTGTGGACACCACCTTCAGTCACACCTTCCCGGCCCATTCCATCACGTGTCTGCGGATCGCGACGCGGAAGTAACGACGCGTCAACCGCGGCCGGTGACCGGGGTGGTCATCGGCCGCGATCTCATCCGCGGCTTCGATCGCCGAGCGCACCGCCCGCCGCGCCCACCGCCAGGCCGAGGACGACCATCACCACATAGCTGTAGACCTCATAGCCGTCGGGGACGACGAAACGGACGAAACCCATGAAGTGGAGCCAGCCCCACCATTCGTGCAGCAGACCGCTTCCGCCACCGACGACGAGGGCGAAGGAGAGCAGATGCGACACGGCGGCGAGCGGGGAGGTGTCCTTGGTGGATGTCATGGCCCGAACCTAGGCGGGCCGACCCGGGCGGCGGATCGGGCACAAGGCGGCGAGGCGATGACCAAAGAACACCGCCCACCACCGGGGGTCGTACTTAAGTATCCGCTCGCGGCACCCACCCTCGCTCCGCCGCCGGGTCCGCGTAGATTGCCGGGACATGCGCCGCATCCACCGCACCCGCCGGGACTGGGCAGCCGATCTGGGGCTGATGCTCTTCGCCGCCTGCTTCGCCGCCGCCAGCTCGGATTCCATCCCGATCGAGGACCGCCTCGATCCGCTGTGGCGGACCGTCGACCAGGTGATCGGCGGGCTGGGGTGTGCGACGGTCCTGCTGCGACGGCGGTGGCCTGTGGCGCTGGCGGTGGCGCTGCTGCTGGCGGGGAGCGAGGCGTCGCACTATCTGACCGGTCCGGCGATGGTGGCGGTGTTCACGGTGGCCGCGACCCGGCCGTGGCGGGCCACGGCATGGGTGGCGGCGGTGGCCTTCGTACCGCTTCCCGCCTTTCTGTGGCAGCTTCCGGAGGTGTCCGGGGACCGGAAGAGCTCGGCGCTGACGTACTTCGCGCTGATCGCCGGGGCCATCGGCTGGGGGTTGTTCCGGCGGTCCCGGCAACAGCTGATCACCTCACTGCGGGAGCGCGCCGAACTGGCCGAGGCGGACGCGGAGTTGCGGGCCGAGCGGGCCCGCCGGGAGGCGCGGGAGGAGATCGCGCGGGAGATGCATGATGTGCTGGGGCACCGGCTGACGCTGCTGAGCGTGCACGCCGGGGCGCTGGAGTTCCATACGAGCGCGCCCCGGGAGCAGATCGAAAAGGCCGCCGGGGTGATCCGGGAGAGCGCCCATCTGGCGCTGCGGGATCTGCGCGAGGTGATCGGGGTGCTGCGCGCGGGACCTGCGGAGGACGAGCGGCCCCAGCCCGAACTGGCGGACCTGGCCCGGCTGGTGGCGGAGGCACGGGCGGCGGGCGGCCGGATCGAGCTGACCGGGCCGCCCGACGGACCGGCCCCGCCGCCCATGGTGGGGCGGACGGCGTACCGCATCGTCCAGGAGGCGCTGACCAACGCGCGCAAACACGCGCCCGGCGCCGCGGTCACCGTACGGGTGGCCAGGGGCCCGGCCGACCGGCTGACGGTGGAGGTCCGCAACGCGCCGCCACCCGGAGCGGCCGTGGACACCGGCGGTGGCGAAGGCGGCGGGCAGGGGCTGATCGGACTGGCCGAACGGGCCCGGCTGGCCGGTGGCGAGCTGAGCGCGGGTCCGGCCCACGACGGTTTCCGGGTCCGCGCCTGGCTACCCTGGCCCGCGGCGGACCCGGTGTCCGCCGCGGGCCAGGGGTGAGGGAGGACGGCGCGGGTGATCCATGTCCTGCTGGTGGACGACGACGCGATCGTACGGGCCGGGCTGCGCCTGATGCTGGGCGGCGCCCCGGACATCGAGGTCGTCGCGGAGGCCGCCGACGGGGCGGAGGTGCCGGCCCTGGTCGCCGCGCACCGGCCCGATGTGGTGCTGATGGACATCCGGATGCCGGGCGTGGACGGGCTGACCGCCACCACCGAGCTCCGGGCCCGGCCCGGCGCCCCGGAGGTGCTGGTGCTGACCACCTTCCACACCGACGCGCATGTGCTGCGGGCGCTGCGCGGCGGGGCGGCCGGGTTCCTCCTCAAGGACACCCCGCCACAGGACATCGTCACGGCCATCCGGACGGTGGCCGCCGGGGATCCGGTGCTCTCCCCCGCCGTCACCCGCCGCCTCATCGAGCAGGTGGCGGGCGGCGGGCAGGAGGACCGGGCCACCGCCGCCCGGGCCCGGCTGGCGCTGCTGGGCGAGCGGGAGCGGGAGGTGGCCCGGGCGGTCGGGGGCGGCCGCTCCAACGCGGAGATCGCCCGGGAGCTGCATCTGGCGCTGCCGACGGTGAAGGCCCATGTGTCGCGCATCCTGACCCGGCTGGACCTCAACAACCGCGTCCAGATCGCCCTGCTGGTCCACGACGCCGGCCAGTCGTACGGCGGCTGAACGACGCTCCTCACGCCGTGGGGTCTCAGCGGTGGCGCGCGTGGCTCCGATGACACCCTGACTTAAATCAGTCGCTTGACTTAAGGTTACCCATGGGGTTGCCTGATCATGTCGATGACCACCCCGGAACCCGAGGGAGAGCGTCGTGGATCGAGGAAACGGCGAGCGACCGCTCGTGCCGGGGAGGTGCTGATCGTGGCCGCCAGGACCGTACGGCACGAACGGGCCGATGCCACGCGAGAGGCGATCCTGGCCGCCGCGGAGCGGCTGTTCGCCGAGCGCGGAGTGTACGCGGTCTCCAACCGCCAGGTGAGCGAGGCCGCCGGACAGGGCAACAACGCGGCGGTCGGTTACCACTTCGGCGCCAAGGCCGACCTGGTACGGGCGATCGCCCGGCAACACGCCGAGCAGGTCGAGCGGTTGCGCCAACGGCTGCTGGACGAGATCGGCGACTCCACCGACGTACGGGACTGGGTGGCCTGTCTGGTGCGCCCGGTCCTCGAGCACCTGGCGGAGCTGTCCAGCCCGACCTGGTACGCGCGGTTCTGCGCCCAGGTGATGACCGATCCCGCGCTCCACGAGATCATGACCGAGGAGTCCCTGGCCTCCCCGGCGCTGCGGCACACCATCGAAGGGTTCAACCGGTGCCTCCCCGAGTTGCCGATCGAGGTGCACATCGAGCGCGGCGCCATGGCGCGCAATCTGATCCTGCACATGTGCGCCGAGCGGGAGCGCGCGCTCGCCGAGAACACCGCCACGCCCCGGTCCAGCTGGCATGACGCCGCCACCGGCCTGATCGACGGCATCGTCGGGCTGTGGCTGGCGCCCGTCACCCACTGAGCGCGGCTCCGCACATCAGCGGTCCGTGAGGGCCGTCGGGGGACAACGGGGGTTTCACCACACGCCTCAAACGAATTGAGGGAGCGATGACCAGCACAGTGAACCCGGTGGACGAGCGCGCCGCGCGGGCCCCGGAGTTTCCGATGGCCAGGGCGGCGGGCTGCCCGTTCGACCCGCCCCCGGGGCTGCGGGACATGCAGCAGGAGGGCCCGCTGGCGAAGGTCCGCCTGTGGGACGGCAGCACTCCGTGGCTGGTGACCGGGTACGCCGATCAGCGGGCGCTGCTGGGCGACCCGAGGGTCAGCGCCGACATCAACCGGCCCGGCTATCCCCGGCAGGCCCCGATGCCGCCCGGCGGCACCGGGGTCAGCTTCATCCTGAAGGACGACCCCGAGCACGCCCGGCTGCGGCGGATGGTGACGGCGCCGTTCGCCATCAAGCGGGTGGAGGCGATGCGGCCCGGTGTGCAGAAGATCGTGGACGATCTGATCGACGAGCTGCTGGCCGGTCCGAACCCGGTGGACCTGGTGGAGGCGTTCGCCCTGCCGGTGCCCTCGCTGGTGATCTGCCGGCTGCTCGGAGTGCCCTACGCCGACCACGACTTCTTCCAGGAGAACAGCAAGGTCCTCATCAACCGGAACGTCACCCCCGAGCAGCGCTCGGCCGCCCATGGGAACCTGATCGGCTATCTGGACGACCTGATGGGCGAGAAGATCGCCCATCCCGTCGACGATCTGCTGTCCGGGCTGGCCGGGCGGGTCACCGCGGGCGAGCTGGCCCGCGACGAGGCGGCGCAGATGGGTGTGCTGCTGCTGATCGCGGGACACGAGACCACCGCGAACATGATCGCGCTCGGCACCCTCGCGCTCTTCGAGCACCCCGATCAGCTCGCCCTGCTGCGCGAGACCGACGACCCCAAGCTGATCTCCTCGGCGGTGGAGGAGCTGCTCCGCTATCTGCACATCACCCACAGCGGGCGGCGCCGGGTGGCAGTGGCGGACATCGAGATCGGCGGGGAGGTGATCCGCGCGGGCGAGGGGCTGATCCTGGCCAATGACATCGCCAACCGGGACCCCGATGTGTTCGCCGAGCCCGACCGGCTGGACCTGCGGCGCGACGCCCGCCGCCATGTGGCCTTCGGCTTCGGGGTGCACCAGTGCCTGGGCCAGCCGCTGGCCCGGATGGAGCTCCAGGTCGTCTACAACACCCTCTACCGCCGCATCCCCACGCTGCGGCCGGCCACCGAGCTGGAGCGGATCCCGTTCAAGCACGACGGATCCGTCTACGGCGTCTACGAACTGCCCGTGACCTGGTGACAAAGGAGAAGCTCATGAAAGTGACCGTCGACCAGGACAAGTGCGTCGCTTCCGGCCAGTGTGTGGTCGCCGCGATGGAGGTCTTCGACCAGCGCGACGAGGACGGCATCGTCGTGCTGCTCACCCCCGAGCCCCCGGCCGGGCAGGCCGAGGACGTCCGGCACGCCGCGGCGGTGTGCCCTGCCCTGGCCATCGAGATCCAGGACTGACGAACGCGCTCGGGCACCCATGATGTCGCGGCGGAGGCGGGCCCACCGCCTCCGCCGACCCATGCGGAAGAACACCCACGGTCGGCGCGGCACGCATCGCCGCGCGGAAAGGAACACGTGAGCAGCACCGGACTCGAGGGTCATGGCGTCATCGTCACCGGGGCGGGATCGGGAATCGGCCGGGCCACCGCCCTGGCGCTCGCCCGGGAGGGGGCGCGGGTGCTGGTCGCGGATCTCGACCGGGACGGCGCCGAAAAAGTCGTCGCGGCCATAGGGACACAAGGAGGCACGGCCCGGGCCGTCGTCGGCGACCTGGGCGACCAGCGGGTGGTGGACGAGGTCGTCGCCACGGCCGTGGAGGAGTTCGGCGGCCTGGACGTGCTGGTCAACAACGCCGGCATCATGGACCGCTTCTCGGCGGTCGCGGACACCGACGACGCCGAATGGAACCGTGTGCTGCGGGTCAATCTGACGGCCCCGTTCATGCTCACCCGGGCCGCGCTGCCGCACATGCTGGCGGCGGGCCGGGGCGCGATCGTCTTCACCGCCTCGGAGGCGTCGCTGCGCGGCAGTACGGCCGGTGCCGCCTACACCGCCGCCAAGCACGGTGTGGTGGGCCTGGTGAAGTCCCTCGCGGTGATGTACCGGGACCAGGGGATCCGGGCCAACGCGATCGCCCCCGGCGGCACCGCCACCGCCATCCGGGTCGACGCCCGGCCGGGAGCGCATGGTCCGGCCGTCATCGGAGCCCATGCCGCGACCGTCGGCAGGATCGCCACGGCCGAGGAGCAGGCCGCCGCCATCCTCTTCCTCGCCTCCGAGGCCGCGAGCAATGTCAACGGTGTCATCCTGCCCGTCGACAACGGCTGGTCGGCCGTCTGACGCGGTGGCGAACCGGCCATGCGGTCATTCGCCACGCCAGACGTTGTCGAAGGCCGCTTCCTCGATGGCCCGCCGCTGCCGTTCGGCTTCCAGCTCCATCACGGCGTCGTTGACGGCGGCGAGCACGGTTACGGCCGCGTCGCCGGCCGCGCCCGCGGCGTCTCCCGCGGGCTGCTCGCGGACCCCGATGGCCGCCGCGAGAGACGCGAGGACGGGCTCGTCCGAGGCCCAGCGGTCCATCGCGTGGCGGCGGGCGGCCGAGTCCACCGGCACCGCCTCACCGGCGCGCAGCGGCAGCCAGCCGTGGCGTCGCCGGGTGATCTGTCCCGCGGCCTCCAGTGCGTCCAGATAGGCCGGGGACAGACCGCGGCCTCTGCGCCACAGCCAATCGCCCACCGGCTCGTACGGCGGCTGGCCGACGAACGAGGACGCGGCCTCGTCCAGCAGGCGATCCCCGGTCGGCGGGCACAGGCCCGGCACGATGCGGTCGTCCTCGATCCCGAGCGCTTCGGCGTCGAGGAGGTCGATCAGCTCGGCTCCCGCGAGCGCGAGCGACAGATCGCCCCGCTCCAGGGGCCGCATGGGCGCCACGTCCAGGGTGACGATCAACAGATCCCGCGGTGTGGTCATGAAACGCTCCGCTCGCCGTCCCTCAGCCACGATACGTCGCGAGCGCGGGGCTGTCCGCCGACGTGTCCCGCAGTCTCCGGTCACCGGCGGCTCAGGATCCGGTCGCTCCCCACTCATGGGCCCGCGCGGCCGCTTCGCCACGCGAGGTGACCCCCAGCTTCCGGTCCGCCGCAGGACGCCGGGGCCGTCGTCCCGTACGGTGACGCGCAGCTCGCCGTCGCCGACCTTCCAGCCGCCGTGGACGCGGCGCACCGGATGCGGCGCGCCGTCCTGGCCCGGTCCCTGCTCGTCGAGCATCGCGTGCACCACGGCCCGCACCACCGCGCGGGCCGCATTGGCCACATCGGCGGGGAGCAGCCGGTCCGCGCCCTCCTCCGTACCGGGCGGGCCCAGGTCCAGCCGTACGGCCAGGCCGCGCAGTTCCGGGCGGAGTGACTCGGCGAGCCGGGCGAAGGCGTCACCGGCCGGCTCCTCCACCAGCGCCTGATCCCGGTCGGCGCGGTCACGCAGCTCGGCCAGTGCGGTGACGGCGAGATCCACCGCGCGGGCCCGGGCGGTCGCGTCGTCCAGAGCGCGCCGGCGCAACACGCCGAGCAGGGCGGACACTGCGGCTCCGTGGGCGTCCACGAGCTCGGCGATGGCGGTGGCCCGCGCCGCGGCGGCGGCCCGCGACTGGGCCGGCGTCCCGGGGACCGCCTCCGCCGCCATCCGGTCGCGGTGCGCGGTCACCAGGTCCCACAGGATTCGGGGGCCGCCACCGATCCGGCTATGGGCCCACTTCGCGGCCCCGGCCGGTCCTTCGGCCGGGTGGAACCGGCCGAAGGACCGGGCCGGGAAGGGGCATGTCCCGTCCGAGGATGGCGTTGTCGGTACAAACGCCCTCTTGACGGGGCTGACGGGAGTGAGAGCTATGAAGGCGATCGTCTACGAGGAGTACGGCGGCCCCGAGGTGCTGCGGCTGAAGGAGACGGAGGAGCCCCATCCGGGTCCCGGGCAGGTACGGCTGAAGGTCATGGCCGCCGCCGTGAACCCGATCGACTACAAGATCCGCCGTGGCTGGATGCCGCAGATGGGCCCGGCCGCTTTCCCCGCGATCCCCGGTACGGAGGCGGCCGGGGTCGTCGACGAGGTCGGCGAGGGGGTCACCGATTGGTCGGTGGGCGACGAGGTGCTGGGCTGGACGGACACCGGTGCCTACGCCCCGTACGCCCTGGCCACCGATGTCGCGCCCAAACCGGCCGGGCTCGACTGGGAGACGGCCGCCGCGCTGCCCGTGGCCACCGAGACCTCGGCACGCGTCCTCGACCTCCTGCGGCTCGCGGAAGGCGAGACCCTGCTGCTGCACGGGGCCGCCGGTGCGGTCGGCGGGGTCGGCGTCCAGCTCGCGGTGGCCCGGGGCGCCACCGTCATCGGCACCGCCTCCCCCGCCAACCACGACTATCTGCGCTCGCTCGGCGCGATCCCCGTGGCGTACGGCGAGGGTCTGGCCGAGCGGGTGCGCGCCGTGGCTCCGAATGGCGTCGACGCCGTCTACGACGCGGCCGGCCAGGGCGCCCTGCCCGTCTCGATCGAGCTGCGGGGCGGCACGACCGACCGCATCGTCACCATCGCCGACCCCGCGGCCGCCGATCTCGGTGTCACCTTCTCCGGAGGCGGCGGCAACCGCCCCCTGGAGGCCATCGCCGACTACGCTCGGCTCGCCGCGGAGGGCGGGCTGCGGCTGCCCGTCGTGCGCAGCTTCCCGCTCGCGGACGCCGCCGAAGCCCATGAGCAGAGCGAGACCGGCCACAGCCGCGGCAAGCTCGTTCTGCGGCCCTGATGGGCGCCCCGGGTCTAGGGGGCCGCGTTCATCAGGTCGAGTGCGCTGTGCTGTCGCGCCGCGTCGGTCTTGTCCAGCGGTCCTGACCAGCGCAGTCCGTACTGGTCCAGGGCGTTGCGGTCGGCGGCGTAGGCGCGGTCCGCCTGTCGTTTGAGATACGCCGTGAAGGGGTGGTCGGGCAGGGCCGCGTCCAGCTTCGCCAGCCCCCGCACATGGGCGCCCTTGAAGGACGGGCCGTCGGCACCGCAGTCGCCGGTCTCGCAGGGGTCCTTGAGGATGCCGTCGGCCGTGTTGAGCTGGGACGACGTGGTGGCGGCGGTGCCGATGCGGCGGGCCGTGTCCAGCACGGCACCGTCGCCGGTGGCCTTGTACAGCTCGGTGAGACCGCCGAGCAGTACGCCCTGGTTGTAGGACCAGACCGGTTGACCGTTGTTCTTGCAGCTGCCCAGGTCGATGCCGTCGTTGACCAGGTTCGAGCCGTTCACCATGCCGGTGCCCTGGAACCAGCCCCACTCCGCCTTCGCCCGCTGGAGATAGGCGGTGTCGCCGGGGATCCGGTTGTGCAGGGCTGCGTTGAGCTGGAGGTAGAGGGAGTTGGCGATGGCGTTCTTGTAGGTCTTCGCGGTGCTCCACCACACACCGCCGCCACAGGTGGAGTCCCAGTAGGAGGCCATGTAGTCGGCGTCGGCGCGGGCGGTGGCGAGATAGCGGGAGTCCCCGGTGAGGTCGTAGGCCGCCACCCAGGCCAGACCCCACCAGCCGGTGTCGTCGATGTAGTCGTTGCGGAACTGCCCGCCCTGCGCACCGAGGTTGAGGTCATAGGTGCGGGCGATCGCGTATTCATAGCTGTGCATGCCCGAGACGCGGATGTTGTCGATGACGGCCGTCAGGGCGTTGGCCGAGTTCCACCAGCCGGTGGTGGAGAACAGCCCGGTCCCGTACGAGTAGAACGCCATCTGCGCGGTGGCGGCGGCCGTGCGGCGGTCCCACGCGTTCCAGGTCGTACGGGCCCAGGGCGTACAGGCGATGTCGGGGCGGTCACCGGCCTTGCCGCAGGCCCGCAGCGCGCCGACGCCATGGGCGCCCCAGTCGTCCACGTTGTACATGAGGGTGCGCCAGCCCCGCTGTCCGGACGGGATGGCGGTGTTGCCGAGGCGGCTGCCCGAGGACCAGCTCCGGCCGCCGTCGAACGAGCGGTCCAGCCACACCTCGTCACCGGGGCTGCCGTTGTCGATGGACGCCCAGCCCATCGCGTCGGCGTCGTCGAAGTGCAGGGCGATGGAGCGGGAGAAGAGGCTGGTGGTGACGGGGTTGCGGCCCTGCGGGGCGAGCGCCGGGTCACGGGCGTCGCAGTATGTGTTGCAGATGGGGGCGGACGGCGCCGCCTCGGCCGTGGCCGGGAGGAATTGCGGGGCCAGCAGGGCGAGTGCTCCGGTGGCGAGGGCGGCCAGGCGGGTGCGCAGCGGTCTGGTGCGTCTCATGCCGTGCCTCCTGCCGGTCTAGTTGAAGGGGTCCAGGGTGATGGACGCCTGCTGCGGATTGCCGTCGTGGACGAGCGACTCGTGCTGGCCGACGTCGTCGAAGGCGAAGGCGTATGCCTTGCCGTCGGCCATCTGGGCGTGGATCGCCCGCGCGTAGTGGTTGGTCACGGCGTCGGTGTAGAACCCGGCGCCACTGGTGTCGGGCTGGTTGGAGTTGGTGAGCAGGGTCGTGCGGTTGTAGCCGGCGCACAGGGTCCGCGAAATCGGGCCGCGCACCTGGTCGTTGGGTGCGTCGAGGCGCTTGTAGCAGCCGAAGACGGAGTCGGAGTCCGGCTTCTGGAAGCTGGTGACCACGGCTCCGGCGCCGTTGGTGAAGTTCATGACGTCGCCGGAGACCCGCCCGAAGTACTTGGTGTTCGGCCGGTCGGCGAAGGGCGTGACCGTCAGGGTGGAGCTGGTGTACTTCTGCCACACCCGGTTGATGTAGTTGTCCATCGTGTTCGCGGGCAGGCCGCCCGCCTCGATGCCGTGCCCGGGCGCGAGGGCCCGCAGGAGGGTGCCGTCCGGGCGGGTCTGGATGAGGCCCGCCCAGCCGCCGGGCTGGGCGCGAAGTGCGTTGAAGACGCCGTTGTAGCCGCCGGGCTTGAGGTGGCCGGCGCTCTTCACGCCGCCGTCGGCGCCCTGCACGCCCACCGCGTAGGGCGCGGAGAACATGTCGACCTGGGTGCTGTTGATGTACAGGCCGGAGTCGTCGAGGGTGAACTCGCTCCAGTTGAACAGGATGTTCCTGTTGGGATCTGAGGGGTTCTGCACGGCGGGCTGCACCAGGCCGCCGGTGGTGAGCCGGAAGTCCAGCTTCTGGCCGTAGGAGAAGTAGACCCGGCCGGAGAGCTTCGGGATGCGGATTGTCAGGGCCTGGCCGTTGGTCGGACCGGCGATCGACGCGTCGGGGGCCGGGGTCGGCGGGTTGCCGCCGGCCGGCCAGGGGTGGAAGGTCCCGGAGGCGTCGGCCCAGCCCTGCCGGCCGGTCGAGAGCAGGGTGCCGATCGTATAGACGTAGATCTGGTCGCCGCGCCCGGAGTTGTTGGTGAACTTCAGCGGGATCGTGCTCGGCACGGCCGACCGGGCGGACGCCTCGGGGGCCAGCGCGGTCATGCCCAGGGCGAGCAGCAGGGCTGATGCCCAGCAGGGCAGGGTCCGGAGTCGGGTGGAGACGCGTCTGGACATACATCACCTCTCGCGCGGCCAGACGGCCGCGTCAGCGGGGGGAATGGGGGGCTCATGGTGCTGAGGGGTGCGGGGTCATCATGACAGTGAACATGACACTGGTCTAGACATACTCATGTACATACCGACATCACGATCGACATCAGGGCATGGACACCCGCCGACTCGGTCGCACTGCACCAACCTGGACATTCAGGGGTAAAATCGGCATCGTCCGCACTAGGAGCGGAGGCATCACATGACCGAGCCGGCCCCCTCCCACACCGAACGCAAACGGGAAACCGGCCACCCGGACGTGCCGTGGACGACCCCCTCACAGGCCGAGGGCGAGCGCGACGACGAGCAGGACACCGGCCACCCCGATGTACAGAGGACGACTCCTTCACAGGCCGAAGGGGAACGGTGGGATTAGCCACCACCCCTCTCGGCGCCCGGGCCCGCCTGCCGGTCATGTCCCACCGGTCGGCGGGCCCAGCCGTGCGGGCGCGCGGAGCAGTCATGGGCTGCGGCTATCCTGACCGGGGAGGCGAGATGGCACGCGCGACACAGACCGCCGGGACGAGCGGCACCGGCCGACCGGCACCACGCCACCACGGCAATCGGCACGGGCGCAGCGAGCAGGCCCGGCTGGCGGTGCTGAACGCGGCGGACGATCTGCTGGCCGAGAAGGGTTTCGCGGGCGTCACCATGGAGGGGATCGCCACCCGGGCCGGGGTCGCCAAGCAGACGATCTACCGCTGGTGGAGCACCAAGACCGACGTCCTCATGGACGCCTTCCTCCAGGATGTGGCCGAGGATCTGCCCGTGCGCGACCGCGGTGATCTCGCCCTGGATCTGCGCAGCTATCTGGGCGACCTGGCCGGGTTCCTCAGCGCCTCCGACGCCGGCGCGGTCTTCAAGGCACTGGTCGCCCAGGCGCAGCACGATCCGGCGTTCGGCCGGGACTTCCGGTCCCGGTACCTCGACGACCAGCGCCGCCGCGACCGCCTCCCACTCGAACGGGCCATGGCGCGCGGGGAGTTGCCGCCCGGTCTGGACCTGACGGCCGAGACCGACCAGCTCACCGGCCCCCTCTACTACCGGGTACTGGTGACCGACGAGCCGGTGGGCCAGGAGTTCACCGACCGGCTCGTGGACGCCTTCCTCCACCGCCACGGCCTGACTCCACCGGCGAACGACTGACCCCGGCAAACACCGGCCCGGACGGAGTCACCGCATCGGCGGGGCCGTGACCGCCGGTGCCGGGAGACCGTGCGCTGGGAGACCGTCCAGGAACAGGGCTCCCGCGAGCAGTGCGGCGCTTCCGCGTGGTGCGATGCCCAGCTCACGGAGGTCAGCGTCCAGCACGGCCAGGGCGGCGGCTCCCTCGGGCGTTGCGGCGCCACCCGCCTCGAGCACGGTATGCGCCCCCTCCTTGACCCGTCGGAGGCCCGGCGGGCCCGCCCGGTAGAGCGGGCCGGTGTCCTGGAGGGTGCTCATCACGGTGAGCAGCGCGTCCAGGCGCGCCTGGCTCTCGGTGGCCCCGCAGCGCGCGCCCGGGACAGGGCGTCCAGGGCGCGGCGCACATGGGGAAACGCGGCCCGTGCCTCACCGCGCACCCCCGGCGCCCCATAGGTGGCGGAGACCTGCGAGCCCGGTGAGGGCCGGCGCGGTGCGCCGCGGTCGGGGTGGTCAGCGATCCGCTTGGCGGTGGCGGTCACCTCACCTGGCCCGGCACCGGGCCGCAGCGCGGCGGCCGCCACCAGCAGGCCCACCACCCACAGCGCGCCATGGTGAAGGGGGCCGGTGGCCGCGCCGCCACCGGCCCGCGCCATCGTCCACTCGGCGCAGCGGCCGATCGCACCCAGCTCCTCGCGCAGCGCCCGGGACGGCTCCCCGGGACGGCGGGCGGCGGCGGCCATGGCCGCGAACCCGGGCGCCAGCGCCTTGGCCGACCAGCGCAGTGCGAGCAGATCCGCGCCGGTGGCGCGGGCCTGCAGATCGCGGGTGTCGGCGAGGCCCGGTTTGGGCGTCAGCTCCGCCTGGGCGATCAGGGCGAGCACGGCGACCCGTGCCAGTCCCTCGTCCGTAAAGCGCGTCATGGGCATGCCCGGAGGCTAGCGGGCGAACCTTTCGAAGAGATGGGACGTTCCTGTGGCCCCGCTGTGCGGCGCGGTCAGCCCGTGGTGGACACGTACCGTGCGGTGCCGCCCCGCGGGGTGCGCCGCACGGTACGCGAGCCGGTGAGACCGATCATGACGGTGGCGAACAGTGCGGTGGCGGCGAACACGGTGAAGCCCCAGTCCTGCGCCTCGTGGGCGACGAGCCGGCCACCGAGCCAGGGCCCGAAGACCGCGCCGAAGCGGCCCATACCGGAGGTCCAGCCGACAGCGGTGGCGCGGTTCTCGGCGGTGGAGCGTCCCGCGACGGTCGCGTAGACCATGGTCTGGGCGCTGAAGAGCCACAGACCGGTGAGGAAGACCACGAGGTAGGTGAGCGCCAGCGGCATATGGACGCCCAGCAGATAGATGCCGATGGCGGTGCAGCCGAACCAGACGGCCGCGACACGGGCGGCGCCGAAGCGGTCGGCGATACGTCCGGCCACCAGCATGCCGACGATGCCACCGAGGTTGATGACGATGAGGAAGGCCAGGGCGGAGCCGAGTTCATACCCCTGCCCTCGCATCATGGTCGGTAGCCAGGTGCTGACGCCGTAGACGAGAAGCAACCCGCCGAAGGAGGCGCACGGGTGAGCAGCTCGACATGCCCGAGGTGGGCGATGTCCCCGAGCGGCGGGGTCATCGGCGACTCCTTGCGATGGGCGGTTGGGTTGGGGAACGGGGGCGTGACGGGGGAGGGCATGGTGGTGCCGAGGAGGAGAGATGAAGGCGGCCGCGACCGGCCGCCGGATCAGGCGGGTCGGGGAAAGACCGTGCCGTCGAAGATCTTCCGCGCGGTGCGCACGACCGCCGTACCCCGTGCCACGGGACTGGCTCCGTTGTCCACGGCCGTGTCGATGTCCAGGAAGCCGGTGGGGTGTTCGATACGCAGCCGCTCCCCCGTCGCCGGAAGCCGGGCCACGTCCTCGCCGACGTTTCCCTCGACGCACAGCCCGGCGGCGACACTGGCGGCCCCCAGGACGCCGATCGCCGTGTGGCAGCGGACCGGGATGAAGGTGCGGGTCATCACGGTGCCACCGTGCGCGGGCGGGGCCAGCAGGCTGAGCTTGGGCACGGTCGTGGCGCTGACATCGCCCAGGCCCATCAACCGGCCGGCCGCCAACCGGATCTCCTGGAGCCGGGCACCGAGCACCGTGTCCGCCTCCAGCTCGCCGGGGTCCTCGTAGCCGGTGACGTTCAGGGCGGACGCGGCGATCAGTACGGTCGGCATGCCGTTGTCCACGCAGGTCACCGGGGTGCCGTCGATGGCGTCGCGGGCGTGGCCGGTGGGCAGCAGAGGTCCGCTGCCCTGCTGGAAGCCGATCACCAGCGGGGCGGCGGATCCCGGTACGCCCGAGATCTCGCCCGAACCGGTGTAGTCGACGCGCCGGTCCGGGGTGGGAACGGTCACGGTTGCGTGGTCGCCGCTGTTGACCATCCTGATCCGCACCGGTGTCCGCCCGTCCCGGGCTTTGACCAGGCCACGTTCCACGGCGAAGGGGCCGACCCCGGCCAGGAGGTTGCCGCAGTTCTGCCGGTCGGAGACCTCGGCCCGGTCCACACCGATCTGCAGAAACAGATAGTCGACGTCGGTGTCCGGATCCCGGGAGGCGGAGACGACGGCCACCTTGCTGGTGAGGGGATGGGCTCCGCCGAGGCCGTCGATCTGCCGTGGATCGGGGCTGCCCATGATCCGCAGCAGCAGATCGTCACGGGCGCCGGGGTCGGACGGCAGGTCCTCCGCGAGGAAATAGGCGCCCTTGGAGGTGCCGCCGCGCATCAGCATGCAGCGCACCTCCTCCGGCCCGCTCATGAGGCGGCCCCGCCGTGGGCGTGTCCGGCGTGCTCGGCGTACGGCCGGTACCGCACCCCGAGCCGGTCGAGGGTCTCCCGCAACCCGTAGCGGTCCAGGCCCAGTTGACCCTCGGCGAAGGCGGCCCGGGTGGCCTCCTCCTTCGCGGTGCGGGCCTTCGACGCCTCGACGGCCGTGGCGGCCGACTCACGTGGTACGCACATCACCCCGTCGTCGTCGGCGAGGATCACATCGCCGGGACGTATGCACTGCCCGCCCACCACCACGGGCACGTTGACGGATCCGGCCGTGGCCTTGACGGTGCCCTGTGCGCACACGGCGGCCGACCAGACGGGGAAGCCCATCGCGCGCAGTTCGGCGGTGTCGCGCACCCCGGCGTCGATGACCAGGCCGCGGACGCCGCGGTGGTGGAGCGCGGTGGCGAAGAGCTCGCCGAACATGCCGTCCGTGGACGGCGAGGTGGTGGCGACGACGAGGATGTCGCCCTCGGCGCACTGCTCGACCGCGGCGTGGATCATCAGGTTGTCGCCGGGCCGGCACAGCGCCGTGACCGCGGTGCCCGCGATGCGCACGTCCTGCTGGACGGGGCGCAGCCCGGGGCCGAGGCATCCGGTGCGGCCCATGGCCTCGTGCACCGTGGCCACGCCGTACCCCCGCAGGGCGTCCACGTGCTCGGCCCCGGCGCGTGGCGGATCGGTGACGATCACACCGGCCGGCCGTGCGGCAGCGGGCGCGTCGCCCGCGTTACCGTGCGTCATTGCTGATATCTCCTTGCTGGACAGGTCGGTGACCCACCCCGCGGCGCGAGCCCCGCGTCGTGAATGCTCACGGCGTCATGTGCTCACGGCGTCGACGCCGGCGCTTCGCTCAAGGCGTCGATCACACTGGTGAGGTGGGCACGGACGGCCGCTTCGGCCGCCTGTGGGTCCCTGGCCCTGATCGCTTCGATCACGGCCAGGTGTTCACCCAGGGACCGCTGGGCACGCCCCGGCCGCAGCGCGAGCTGGAACCGATGGCGCACCAGCTGTGCGTTGAGCCGCTCCAGCAGCTCCACCGCCACCTGCTGACCGGAGATCTCCCGGATGCGGGCGTGCAGTCGGTGGTTGAGGTCGGAGTAGGTCAGCGGTTCGCCGCCGGCGACCGCCTTGGACATCGCCGTGCCCAGGTCGGCCAGCTCGGTCAGCTGCTCCTCACTGGCCTCGACGGCCGCCTTGGCGGCGCACAGCCCTTCCAGGACCATGCGGCATTCGGTGATGGCCACGGCCTCCTCCACGCTCACCACCCGCACCCGTGAACCACGGTTGCGGATCCGCTCGACCAGCCCCTCGGACGCCAGATCGATCAGCGCCGCGCGGATGCTCGCCCGTGTCACATCGAATTGCTCGGCGAGCTCGTTCTCCACCAGCCGCTGGGCCGGTGCCATCTCCCCGCGCAAAATCGCCTGCCGCAGCTGCTCCATCGCATGCTGCTTGGCCTGCTCTCCGGTGCCTGGACGAGCTTCCTTCGGCATCCTGTGCCCTCCCTGAGTGAGTGCCTGTCGAAGGTAAATCTAGGCCAACAAGATTGTCAACGATTCTGTTGCCTATATTGGCGACATAAACCCGCCCGCAGTCCCCCGATTCCGGTCTCGTGACAGGGGAAGCCGGGGTTGCTTGAATGGTGCGGCGGTTCCCCATCGGACCCCGTCGACCGTTGGAGCGTGCCCGTGCCTCTCTCGCGTCGTGCCCTCGTCTCCACGCTCCCGGCCGCCGCCCTGTCGGCCATGGCCTTGCCGCTGCGCGCACGAGCGGCGGGACGTCCGGCCGCACCCGGCGGAACAGCGGCCGGTGAAGCGTCCGGGGCCGCTCACACCCGGCTGATCGACAACACCGTGGCCGTCTTCGCCGGAACGCGGGAGACAGGCGCCCGTCCCGAGGTGCGCGCCAAACTCGCCGCCATCGCCGCGACCGCCCGCTCCCGGCTCACCGCGATGGACCGCGCCGGGCAGGGCGAGCTCTTCCAGGGCCTGGCCCTGGGCACGAGCGATCCCAACCTGATCACCTCGTTCCAGTACCTCTACGAGATCGCCCTCGCCACCCGCACACCGGAAGGCGGCACACCGTCCGGGCTGCCCGGTGACACCGGTGTCCAGCGGCGCGTCATCGACGGCCTGATATGGCTCCATGAGCACTATTACGGCGACCAGTCGAAGGGCTACTACGGCAACTGGTTCACCTGGGAGATCGGCATCTCCACCCACGTCAGCAAGATCCTGGCGCTGCTCGCGGACGAACTCGCCGCGTACCGGCCCGAGCTGGCCGCCACCTACGTCGCCTCGATGGACGCGTATCTGCGCAATGGCAAGGCCGGTGACGTCGACCTCGACTCACGCTTCCACACCGGCGCCAACCTCGCCGACATCACCACCAACCGCATCCTCCAAGGGGCCGTGCTCGGCGACGACGCCCGGATCACCAAGGCCATCGCCGACCAGCTGACGATCCTGGCCACGATCGACCCGTACGAGCTGCGGCACGGTGTCACCGACGGCTTCTACGCCGACGGCTCCTTCATCCAGCACGCGTCCGTGGCCTACACGGGCTCCTACGGCAAGGGACTGCTCACCCGCGTCGTGCAGACCATCAAGATGCTCGACGGCACCGGCTACACCACCGATGACCGGCTGGTCCGCGTCGCCCAGGGGTGGGTGGTGGACGGCTTCGCACCGCTGATCTTCGAGGGCTGGCTGATGGAGATCGTCAAGGGGCGCGGGGTGTCCCGCCCGGCGACGGGGTACGCCGACGCGGCCGAGGTGGTGGAGGCCGTGGTGGGTCTGTCCGCCCATGCCACCGGCGCCGACGCCACGGCACTGAAGGGCTATGTCTCGTATCTGCGGCAGACCTCGAAGGCCACGCTCGACCCTGCGGCGTTCGTGTCCCCGGTGAGCATCGCCCACTACACCGACATCCTCGCCGACTCCTCGATCCCGGCACGGGACCTCGGCCCCGACGAACGCCATGTCGCGTTCAACGCGATGGACAGAACCGTCCACCGGCGCCCCGGCTATGCCTTCGCCCTGGCCCGCAGCTCCTCCAGGATCAGCCGGTACGAGTACATGAGCGGCGAGAACCTGATGCCCTGGTTCCAGGGGGACGGCGCCCACCATCTGTATCTCTCCGGCCAGGACCAGACCCAGGCGTTCGGCATCGACTACCTCACCACCGTCCCGCCCCACCGCCTCGCCGGTGTCACCGCCCCCGTGGAGACCCGCCGCACCGTCCCCGAGCTCTACGGCACGCTCTGGTACGACAACCCGGAACGTGGCTTCACCTCCTCGTCGGAGGCGCAGAACACCTATGTCTACTTCCCTCGCGGCACCCACCCGTTCTCCGGTGGCGCCGCCCTGGGCGCGTACGGAGTGGTGGGGCTCGTCCAGTCGGACGACGTGGCGTACGCCGCGAAGCAGGCGGGCGACCTCCCCGACGACTTCGTGGTGTACCGCAACGCCGATGGCACCAAGTCGTGGTTCCTGTTCGACGACGAGATCGTGGTGCTGGCCGCGGGGGTCGGCGACGCCGCCGGCCGCGCGGTGACGACCACCCTGGACACCCGGATCGCCGCGCCCTCGGACACCCTCGCCCTCACCGGGCGGCTCCGCGGCGGTGCGCCCTGGTCCGGCACCGGCACGGCCCCGCTCGCCTGGCTGCGGTACGCCAATGCCACCCGGGCCACCTCGGTCGGTTATGTCTTCCTCGACGGGCCACCGCCCGCGGTCACGCTCGACACCGTCACCCGCAGCCGCCGCGCCGTCCGCCTCGCCAACCCCGACCTCCCGGTGACCAAACAGCTCTTCGCCGTCACGGTGGAGCGGCCGACCGGGGCGCCGCACACCTCGATGGCGTACGCCCTCGTCCCGAACGCCACCGAACGCCAACTGGGCGCCTACGCCCATCGGCCACTCGCCGTCCTGGCCAACACCACCCGGCTGCAGGCCGTGGCCCACCGGGGGCTGCGGATCACCGCGCTCAACGCCTTCACCCCCGGCACCCATCGCGCCGGACGGCTGTCGGTGCGCGGACCGGGCTCGGTGCTCCTGCGGGAGGCCCGGGACGGCGCCTTGGCGATCGCGGTGTCCGATCCGACCACCGAGCGCGACACGGTCTCGGTCGTCATCCGGGGCCGCGGGATGCGGGCCGTCGCGGCGGACGACGGGGTCCGGGTGGGCCCGGTGCCCGGCGGCACCCGGATCGTCGTCACCACCTGCCACGCCTACGGCCGGAGCTTCACGGCGACGCTGCGCTGACCTGCGAGGTGCGCAGGTGCCGGGCGCCCGCGCGGACCGCCCACACGAACACGGCGAGGGCGAGGACACCCACCACCACGGTGTCGTACGGCGCCGGGAGACGGGCGGAACCGCCGAAGGTACCGAGCCACGACAGCACGGTCAGCGCGGCCAGATGGAAGACCAGCCAGGCGCCGCGCCGCAGCTCCTCCCCCAGGGACGCGCCGCCGTCCTCACGACGCTGCAACAGGAACAACACCGCGCCGACCAGCACGAAGGGCAGCGCGAGCCGCAGATCGTGCCAGCCCGACCAGTAGACGAACTCGCTGGCCACCACGAAGCTCACCGGTGCGATCCAGCGCACCCCCGGCACCCGGCCCTCGGCCCGCGTCACTCCCCGCTCGCGGTCGTGTGCCCGGAAGGCCGCGACGGCGACCGCCGAGGCCGCGTAGATCAGCAGATACATATCGCCCATCACGCTCACGATGTCCTGCCAGCCGCCGAACGGCAGCATGAAGACGACGATGACCGCCAGGTTGAGCAACAGCGCCCGGCGCGCCACTCCGGACCGGGGGTGGATGCGCATGAAGAAGCGGGGCAGCAGCCCGTTCTTGGCCAGGGCATAGGTGTGGCGGGCGTCGATGGCCACGCCCACATAGGCCGATCCGCCCGGTGAGATCACCGCGTCGGCGTAGAGCAGCGTGGCCAGCCAGTGGAGGTTGAGCACCAGGGCGAGCTGCCCGAAGGGCGACTCGAAGTTGACGCCCTTCCAGCCGTGGCCCAGCAGCGACTCGGGCACCGTGAACAGGAAGGCCAGCTGGAGCCCGAGGTAGACCAGCACGGCGAGGCCGATGCCGGTGAGCACCGCGGCCGGTACGGTACGGCGCGGGTTGCGGGCCTCGCCGGAGAAGTCGAGCGGCGCCTGGAAGCCGTTGACGGAGTACACGATGCCGCCACCGGCCAGCGCGGTGAGGCAGGCCGCGTACCCGTACGGCGCGAAACCGCCGTGATCCGTGAGGCGTCCGGAATGGGTGCCGGACAGGAACAGCGCGACGATGGTGAGGACGGGGACGACGACCTTGAACACCGAGATGAGGTTGTTGAGCCGGGCGAATATCCGCACGGCGAACCAGTTGCACACCGTCAGCACGACACTGAGCGCGACGGCCACGCCGAGTCCCGAGACGGTGAGTGTGCCGCCACTGTAGAGCCCCGGCAGATAGTGCGCGGCGTACTGCATGATCGCGCTGATCTCGGCCGCCGTACCGCCCACCGAGAGCAGCACGGACCAGCCGATCATCGTGCCGACCAGCCGTCCGCTGGCGTACAGCGGCCAGCGCACGGTGCCACCGCCCTCCGGGCGGGTGGCGCCGAGCTCCACCATCACCAGGGCGATCAGGGCGCACAGCACACCCGCCGCGATCCAGGACAGCAGGGCGGCGGGGCCGGCGGTCTGAGCGGCGTACAGGGCCGCGAACAGCCACCCGGACCCCAGGATGTTGGAGAACCCGATCGCGGTCAGGCCCCAGAATCCGAGGTCCTTATGGAGTCGTCGCTCCTCGGCGAGCACCGCCGGGGCGGCGGTGGACTCCGGTGGGTGGTTCTGCGGCACGTGGCTCGTCTCCTCGGTGGTGCACGAACATACAAAGGCCCAGCGTGCCATGCGTGCCGACGGGCACTCCCGACGCGCCCCGGACCTCGGTGCGAGCCCATGGCCCTGCGCGGCCGAGAGCTCATGGCCATGCCCGGCGATCGACGGAAAAACACACCTCACCAGCGAGAAATCGCCACATATAGGCCGGGGGCGTGTTCTCATGCTTCAGGTGTCCCCTCCCTCCCGCCGTGATGTCCTGCGGTCCGCGAGCGGTGCCGTGGCGGCCACGACGTGCGGCGTCGGCTGCAGCCACCACTCCCTGTCCTCATCGTCCAGACCCGCCGGTGCCACCGAGACGCCCTCCTCCGGTGCGGCCACGCCCGCCGGAGCTGCGCCGCGCGGACCGACGCGCTTCCCGGGACTGCCACCACAGATCGCCCACGGGCCGCGCGGCGGAAACACGGTGGCCCTCACCTTCCACGGCCAGGGCGACCCGGAGCTCGCCCGCTCGCTGCTGTCCGAGGCCGAGCGGGCCGGGGCCCGGGTCACCGTGCTCGCCGTCGGCACCTGGCTCGACGAGCATCCGGAGCTGGCCCGGCGGGTCCTGGACGGCGGCCATGAACTGGGCAACCACACCATGCGGCACCGCGCCGTCTGCGCACTGCCCGCCGACGAGGCGTACGCGGAGATCACCGAATGCGCCGACCGGCTGCGCCGCCTCACCGGGGCCATCGGAAGCTGGTTCCGGCCGTCGCAGGCCCGTACCGCCACGGATCTCGTGACCGGTCTGGCGGCCCGCGCCGGGTACCCGCACGTCCTCTCCTACGACGTGGATTCCCAGGACTTCCAGGATCCGGGGCCGGAGGCGGTGCGGGACACGATCCTCGGCCAGATCCACGCCGGTTCCGTGGTCAGTCTGCACTTCGGTCACCCCGGGACCCTGACCGCGCTGCCCGCGGTCCTCGACGGTCTCCGCGGCCGCGGTCTGCGCGCGGTCACCGCGACGGAGCTGATGCACTCCGATGGCGTACCAGCGACAGCGGGCCCCGGGAGGCGTACCGACACTGGGTGAGACGCCGGGCGGCCGCCCGTGGTGTGCCCGTACGGGAGCGGAGGAGTCCCCATGCACCACCGCAAGGATCTCGGACTGCTCGCACTGCGCCTCGGTGTGGGCGGGGTCCTGGCCGCGCACGGCACGCAGAAGCTCTTCGGCTGGTGCGGCGGCGATGGCCTGGACGGTACCGGCCAGGCCATGGAGGCGATGGGTTTCCGTCCGGGGCGGCTCAATGCCTTGGCGGCCGGGCTGGGCGAGGCGGGCGGTGGGCTGCTGCTCGCGCTCGGCCTCGCCACTCCCGTGGCCGGGGCGGCGGCCGCGGGGACGATGGCGGGCGCGGTGTCGGTGAACGCGCCGGCCGGCTTCTTCGCTCAGTCCGGTGGCTATGAGTTCCCCGCCCTGCTGGGATGTTCGGCGGCCGCACTCGGGATCGCAGGGCCCGGCCGCTACTCGCTCGATCACCTCACCCGCCATGCGCTGGACCAGCCGTGGCTGATCGCGACGGCGTTCACCATGAGCGCGCTCACGGCGGCCGCGGTGATCAGACGCCGGATCGCGGTGACCTCGGAGCGGGAGCTCGCCGAGGAGCGGGGGTTCATCGACGAACAGGAGCTCGCCGAGTAGGGCGCGCCCCGCAGCCTCACCCCCTCGTTCGTCACCCCTCCGGCAGGTGACGTACGGCGTGCGTGGGTCGCACCGATGCGCCATGGTGGATGCCAGGGCCCGGGAGCGGTCGCACTGGTGGAGGGTGCGGATGTTCAACAGGCGCAGCTTCGGCAAGATCGTGGGCGCGAGTGCGGTCGGGGCGCCGTTCGCCCTCCGGACCACCGGCTCGACGGAGGCCGTCAGCGGCGCCGACGCGCCGCACACGTCCTTCGCCCCCCTGCGGCAGATCAAGGCCGGGGAGCTGAACGTCGGCTACGCCGAGGCCGGTCCGGCCCATGGCCCCGCGGTCGTCCTGCTGCACGGCTGGCCCTATGACATCCACAGCTATGTCGATGTGGCGCCCTTGCTGGCCGCCGAGGGCTATCGGGTGGTGGTCCCGTATCTGCGCGGCTATGGGACGACGCGCTTTCGGTCACCCCGGACGTTCCGCGACGGACAGCAGTCGGTGTTCGCCCTCGACCTCCTCGCCCTGATGGACGCCCTCGGGATCGAGCGGGCGATCCTCGCCGGATACGACTGGGGCTCGCGGACGGCCGACATCGTCGCGGCGCTATGGCCCAAGCGCTGCAAGGCCCTGGTCTCGGTGACCGGCTATCTGATCACCAACCGGGAGAAGAACAAGCAGCCGCAGCCACCGAAGGTCGAATGGGCCTGGTGGTATCAGTACTACTTCGCCACGCGGCGGGGCGTGCTCGGGCTGGAGAACCCGGAATACCGGCGCCAACTGGCGCGGCTCGTCTGGCGGTTCAACTCGCCGACATGGCGCTTCGACGACGCCACCTTCGCGCGCACCGCCGCCGCCTTCCGGAATCCGGACTATGTCCGCATCGTGATCCACAACTATCGCTGGCGGCTGGGGCTCGCGGCGGGTGATCCCCGGTACGACGATTTGGAGCGGCGCCTCGCCAAGGGTCCCGTCATCGACGTGCCCACGGTCACTCTGGACGGCGGGCGCGACCCCTTCACCCCCGCCGGGGGCGGTGCCTCCTATCGGGACAAGTTCTCGGGTCCGTATGCCCACCGGACGCTGAAGGGCATCGGCCACAATGTGCCCCAGGAGGCTCCCGAAGCCTTCGCCGATGCCGTGGTCGAGGCCGACGGTCTGCGACGGCGCTGAACACCGCCGCCGGGCCTGGTGCCGCCACGTCCGAAGGGGGCAGGGGATGGCGGAGTTCGAGGTGGCCACCGGCGCCTCGGGGATCCCCGGGGGCGACGACCGGGGCCGCCGGGCCGCGGTACAGACCGCGTTCGAGGGGCTGCTGCAGATCCGCCGGCTGATGAACGCCGACGCCGCCGACCCCGAAGGTGTGCCCGCCGAGTGGGAGCGGCGGCAGCCGGTGCGGGCCGTGGCCCTCGCTCTGGAGGCCGCCGGTGTTCCGCCGTCGGCCACCGACGCGGAGGGCCGGCGCACGGCGACCGGATACTGCCTCGGCGCGGCGGAGGGGGCCGGGATGGTGCGGGTCGAGTGGCTGGGGCCGCCGGGAAGTGGCGCCGGGTACGCGGCGGAGGACGCGCTGCGCAACTGTGCGGCCGTGCTGCGGCGGCTGGGCTGGGAGGCGCTGGAGTACCGGGGGCCGCGCCGTCACCGTTACCTCGAGGTCGAGCCGACGCCGGCCGGGCCTTCCCGGCGCTGACCCGACCTGGGCCGAACCGGCCCGGGAGGCGCGGGCCGTGATGCCACGTCGCCTCCCGGGGCGGTGCCGCTCACGCGTTGGGGTCGAAGGGGATCTCGGCGGGCTTGGCCTTCGCGAGGTGCGAGGCGAAGGTGCTGTCCTTGAGGCCCAGGGTGGCGCTGCCGAAGTCGGCCTGGCTCAGCTTGTCGCGCAGCCCGGCGGGGTAGCCGTTCCAGCCGACCAGCGCGGGGTACTGCCAGCTCTGGTGGTGGTTCTCCGGCGGCTCGTCGCCTGAGTTCGCCGGGCGGAAGCAGTGGGTGCTCACACCGTCCTTGTGGTACACGACCTTGGGGTGGGTCCCGTCCCAGCGGATCTGGTCCCGGTTGTAGATGTTGAAGTTGCCGTGGGCCGAGGTGGCGACGTACTTGGCCTCGTTGTCCTGCACCCACACCACGACGTGCTCCCAGTCGTGGCGGTGTCCGCCGAGACCGCTGCCGGCCACGGCCTGGTCCTTCTCGAAATACAGGCCGTAGATGATCGCGCACCAGCCGTTGTTGCACTTGGAGCGGGAGTATCCGTTGGTGTTGTCGAGATCCCAGGAGTCGCGGCACTGGCCGTTGAGGGCACCGCTCGGGTTGAGCCCGCCCGCGATCGTCCCGTCGGGCCCGATGGCGGGGGTGGGGTAGCAACCGTCGGTGTCGTAGTCGAACGCCGGCTGGAACGTCTGCTCCGTGCCGTCCGCGTTGGCGGGCAGAGCCGTGGGCGGGTCCGCGAGCGCACTGCCCGGAAAGGCCACGACGAGCGCGATGGCGCTGCCGAGGATGGCGGATCCCCTACGGATCCGCGAACTCTTCTTCACTGCGTCCTCCTGAACGACCGCGGCGTGGCACCACGAGGGGGGGTGGTTGGCATGCTCAGGTCAGCATGATCGCATTCCTTGAGCCGCGGCGGGAGATGTCGCCGTGATGAAGAGTCAGCCAACAGCTATAGCAGGTGACGTGGGGTGGCGCCCAGGAGGGGGCGGGGGCCGGGCGCGGGACGTGGCGGGTCCGCGGCCGGTTTCCGGTGAAATACTCGGCGCGGACCGCGGGCAGCGTTTCCGCAGGGCGGCGCGCCCGCCACCGTCTCGCAGGCCCGGGAGAGATTCGCATGGACCGCATCCAGGCACGCCCCACCAGCTGTTGTACGCCCTCGCGCGGCGGCGGTGCGGTCGTCCCCGCCCCTACGGCCACGGCGCGCACCGGCGGCCACGAGGCGGACATGGCACTGCTGCCGGGCGGGACGTTCCTGATGGGCACCGAGGACGCGGACGGTTTCCCCGCCGATGGCGAGGGGCCGGTCCGTGAGGTGGCCGTGGCCGCGTTCCGGATCGATGTGCACGCGGTGACCAATGAGCGATTCGCCCGCTTCGTACGCGAGACCGGACATGTCACCGAGGCCGAACGGTTCGGCTGGTCGTATGTGTTCGCCGGGTTCCTGCCCGCGGCCCTGCGCCGGGGCGCGCCGCGCCCCGAGGGGACGCCGTGGTGGTGCGGGGTCGAGGGGGCCTCGTGGCGGGCGCCGGAAGGGCCGGGCAGTGAGGTCGGTGAGCGGGGCCGCCACCCGGTGGTCCACGTCTCCTGGAACGACGCGGTGGCGTACTGCCGCTGGGCCGGGGCCCGGCTGCCCACCGAGGCCGAGTGGGAGTACGCCGCCCGTGGCGGGCTGGTGAGGCGCCGGTATCCCTGGGGGACGAGCTGACGCCCGGCGGTGTGCACCGCTGCAACATCTGGCAGGGGCGCTTCCCCGTCAAGAACACGGCCGAGGACGGCTATCGGGGGACGGCCCCGGTGGACGCCTTCGAGCCCAATGGGTTCGGTCTGTACAACGTGGCGGGGAATGTGTGGGAGTGGTGCGCCGACTGGTGGTCCACCGACCACGCCGACCGGCCGCGCACCGATCCCGGCGGCCCGGCCACCGGTATCGCCAAGGTGATGCGCGGCGGCTCCTATCTGTGCCACCAGTCGTACTGCAACCGCTACCGCGTGGCCGCCCGCACCTCCAACACCCCCGACAGCTCCACCGGCAACCTCGGCTTCCGTACCGTCCGCGACACCTGAGCCCTCTTTTATTCCGGGGTGTTGACGAAATAGCCTGGCGTGCCCATGCTGTTCGGCATGCACCCCCATCAGGACGGCCCGCTGGCCCGGCTGCGGCGGGGCCACGAAGACTTGGTACTGGAGCTGTTGCGCAAACACGGCCCGCTCAGCCGGGCCGAACTCGGACAGCACAGCGGCCTCTCCCGGACCACCCTCAGCGATATCGTCACCGAGCTGATCGAGAGCGGCGCCGTGGTCGCCACGGCGCCGGAGACGGCCCCGCGCCGGCGGGGGCGGCCGGTGGAGGCGCTGACGCTCAACCCCAGTGCGGGCCAGGCCATCGGTATCGACTTCGCCCGCCGGGCGGTGCATGTCTCCGCGGTCAACGTCGCACACGAGGTGATCGGGTCGGCCAGTGAACCGCACGACCCGGGACTGCCCTGGGAGGAGCGGATCACCCTGGCCGAGCGGCTGGTCGGCACGCTCGCCGACGGCGCCCTGCGGCTGGGCGCGCTGAACGCCATCGGGGTGGGTGTGGTCGGCCCGGTCGGAGATCCCGACTCCGGGCCGCCGGACCCGTACCCCTCCGCCGATCTGCCCGCCCTGCTGCGCAAGCGTTTCGAGGCCCCGGTGCTGGTGGACAACAACACCCGGCTCGCCGCGCTCGCCGAGGCGACCTGGGGCGCGGCGGCGGGCGGTCAGGACGTGCTGTATCTGCGGCTGTCGCACGGTGTGGGCGGCGGGCTGGTCGTGGGCGGCTCCCTGCACCGGGGGGCGTACGGCCTGTCCGGCGAGTTCGGCCATATCGCGGTCGAGTCGGGCGACGGGCGATGTTCGTGCGGCGCCACCGGCTGCCTGGAGACGGTGGCCTCGGTGGGCGCCGTGCTCGCCGCCTACCGCCGCGCGGGCGGACACGCGGACGGCCTGGCATCGCTCCTCGGGGCGCTGGAGGCCGGCGATCCGGTCGCGCTGCGCACGCTGGAGGCGGCCGCCGCCCCCATCGGCACCGTGCTGGCGGCGGTGTGCAACGCGGTCGGCCCCGGGGTGATCGTGCTCGGGGGCGAACTCGCCGCGGCCGGCCCACCGCTCTTCGAGCCGGTCGAACGGGCGCTGCGCGCACACATCATGCCGATCTCACGGGACCGTGTGGACCTGAGGCCGGCGACGCTCGGCGAGGCCGGTGGCGCCCTGGGCGCCATCGCCCTTGTCCTGCATGAATCCCCCCTGCTCAGCCATTACCCGGCCCGTCCGGGCTGAACGGCCCGTCCGGGCTGAAGAGGAGGACCCATGAACCCCGCGAGGCGTCCATGACGGTGGTCACCGCGCCCGAGAAGACCCCCACGACACCGGAAGCGCCACGCGGCGCACGACGCACCGTCCCCTCCCTCGTATTCAATCTGATCGCCCTTGTCCTGGGCGTCACCATCTGGGCCCTGACCGCCGCCGCGGGGCTCGCGGACATCCCCGGACCGCTCTCCGTGAGCTCCCGGGCACGTGAACTGCTCGCCGACGGAACCCTCACCCAGGACGCGCTGGCCAGTCTGCAGCGCGTGCTCCTCGGGTTCGCGCTCGGCACCCTGGTCGCCGTGCCCGTCGGCTTTCTGATGGGCTGGTACCCGGTCGCCCGGGGCCTGTTGGAGCCGTACGTCCAGTTCTTCCGTACGATCCCGCCGCTGGCGCTGATCCCCCTGGTGATCGTCCTGATGGGCATCGGCGAGACCCCGAAGATCTTCGTCATCTTCCTGGCCGCGTTCATGTCCTGTGTGGTGGCCGCCTTCCAGGGGGTGACCGGCGTGGACCGGACGCTGATCGACGCGGCGCGGGTACTCGGCGCCTCGGACCGGACCGTCTTTCTCAAGGTGGTCATCCCGGCGTCCACGCCGTTCATCCTGGTCGGCATGCGCATCGGGCTCGGCGCGGCCTGGGCGACCGTGGTGGCGGCCGAGATGATCGGCGCCCAGAAGGGGCTGGGCTTCGAGATGGTCCACGCCCAGACCTACTACGACGTTCCCACGATCTTCGTGGGCCTGATCAGCATCGGCGTCATCGGCCTGGTCATGGACCGGTTGCTGCTGGTGGCCGAACGCCGTCTCACCGCATGGCAGGAGCGCCGATGAGCCCCAAGATCTCGTTCCGGGACGTGGTCAAGACCTACCCGATGAAGAACACCACCTTCACCGCGCTCGGCCAGGTCTCACTGGACATCGGGGACCGGGAGTTCGTCGCGGTGGTCGGACCGTCCGGGTGCGGCAAGTCCACCTTGCTGAGCATGGTGGCCGGACTGGTGGAACCCACCTCCGGCACGGTCACGGTGGACGGCACTCCCGTCGCCGGACCGGGGCCGGACCGCGGGGTGATCTTCCAGCAGTACGCGCTGTTCCCGTGGCTGACGGTGCGCGGCAATGTCGAGTTCGGGCTGAAGCTGGCCCACGTCCCCGCAGCGGAGCGCAGGCGGCGCGCCGAGCACGCCATCGAGCTGGTCGGGCTCGCCGACTTCGCGGACGCCCTGCCCAAGACCCTTTCCGGAGGGATGAAACAGCGTTGCGCCATCGCCCGGGCCTACGCCGTGGATCCCGAAGTCCTGCTGATGGACGAGCCGTTCGGGGCACTGGACGCGCTGACCCGGGTGCAGTTGCAGGACCAGCTGCTGGACACCTGGACCAAGGAGCGGCGCACCGTCCTGTTCATCACGCATGACGTCGACGAGGCGGTGTATCTGGCCGGGCGGGTGGTCGTGATGGCCGCCCGGCCGGGCCGCGTCCACCAGGTCATCGACGTGGACCTGCCCTATCCGCGGACCGAGGAGATACGGCTGTCCGCGGAGTTCGCCAGGATCCGCAACGACGTCTGGACCCAGGTCTACCACCAGTCACCGGCCGACTCCGCCGCCTGACCTCTCTCCTCCCTCCACACCCCTCCCCTCCCCACCCCACTTCCGAAGGGACTCACCCGAGATGAGGATGAGCCGACGCGACTTCATACGAACACTCTCCGCGACCGGTGCGGCACTGTCGGTGGCCGCGTGTTCGTCCTCCGGCAACGGCGGCGGCTCCGCGGTCAGGTTCGGCTATATCGCCGACTACAACGGCGCGAGCCTGCTGGCCATCGCCGAGGACCGCGGCCTGTGGAAGAAACATGGCCTGACCGCCGAGCCCAAGGTGTTCGTCAACGGCCCGGTCCAGATCCAGGCCCTGCGCACCGGCAATCTGGACTACGGCTATATCGGACCGGGCGCCCTGTGGCTGCCCGCCTCCGGCAAGGCCACCATCGTGGCCGTCAATACGCTCACCTACGCCGACCGGGTCATCGCCCGGCCCGGTATCGCCTCGATCCGGGATCTGAGGGGAAAGAAGGTCGGCGTTCCCGAGGGCACATCCGGTGAGATGGCGCTCAATCTGGCGCTCCAGCAGGCCGGGATGACCATGAAGGACATCTCGAAGGTGGTGATGGACGCGCCCACCGTCGTCTCCGCGTTCGCCTCCGGGCAGATCGACGGCGCCGGGATCTGGTACCCCCTCATCGACACCATCAAGGAGAAGGTACCGGGGATGAAGGAAGTGGCGAGCACGGAGGACATCCCCGGCTCCACCTTCCCCACCGCCTTCGTCTCCGGCGCCAAGGCGAAGCCGGAGCGCGACCGGAAGGTCGTCCAGGTGCTGCAGGAGGCCAACGACTGGCGGGCCGCGCACCTCAAGGAGTCCATCGCGCTGGCGGCGAAGCTGCTCAAGGCCGATGAGGCGAAGGTCGCGGCGGATGCGGAACATGTGAAGTTGATGACGACCGCCGAGCTCGTCGCCAGAACGAAGGACGGCACCGTCGACAAGTGGCTGGACGGCATGAGCCGGTTCTTCGTCCGGACCGGGCAGTTGCAGAAGTCGCCCGCGCCGTCCTCGTTCTACGCCGGTGACCTCTACACGAAGGCGGCCGCCCGATGAACCTGCTGTTCCTGATGACCGATCAGCATCGCGTCGACACCCTCGGCTGTTACGGCAATCCGCATGTGGCCACGCCGAACCTGGACCGGCTGGCGGCGACCGGCACCCGATTCGACCGCTTCTACACCCCCACCGCCATCTGCACCCCGGCCCGCGCCAGTCTGCTCACCGGCCAGGCGCCGTTCCGCCACCGGCTGCTGGCCAACTACGAGCGCAACGTCGGCTATCTGGAGGATCTGCGCGAAGACGCGTTCACCTTCCCCACCGCCCTGGCCGAGCGTGACTACCAGCTCGGCCTGGTCGGCAAGTGGCATGTGGGCACCCACCGCAACGCCGCCTCGTACGGCTTCGACGGGCCCGATCTGCCCGGGTGGCACAACCCCGTGGACCATCCGGACTACGCGGCGTATCTGAAGGAGCGGGGCCTGCCGCCGTACCGGATATCCGATCCGATCCGCGGCACCACGCCCAACGGCAATCCGGGCAATCTGCTGGCGGCACGGCTGCACCAGCCGGTGGAGGCCACCTTCGAGCACTATCTGGCCACCCGCGCCATCGAACAGCTGGAGCGCTACGCCGCGGACGGGCGGCCGTTCTTCCTGGCCACCCACTTCTTCGGACCGCATCTGCCGTATCTGCTGCCCGACGCGTACTTCGACGCCTACGACCCCGGCCTGGTGGAGCTGCCCGCCTCGATCGCCGAGACCTTCGAGGGAAAGCCACCGGTGCAGCGCAACTACAGCGCCCACTGGACGTTCGACACGATCCCGATCGAGGTGACCCGCAAGCTGATCGCGGTCTACTGGGGCTATGTCACGCTGATCGACGAGCAGATCGGGCGCATCCTCACCCGCCTCGACGAGCTCGGGCTGGCCGATGACACCTCGGTGTTCTTCACCGCCGACCACGGCGAGTTCACCGGCGCCCACCGGCTGCATGACAAGGGCCCGGCGATGTACGAGGACATCTACCGCATCCCCGGCATCATCCGTGTCCCCGGGGCGGCCCCGCAGGTCCGCGAGGAGTTCGTCAGCCTCACCGACTGCACGGCCACCATCTTGGACCTCGCGGGCTGCGACACCGCACCGGCCGTGGACAGCCGAAGCCTGGTGCCACTGGTGCGGGGCGAACATCCGCGGTGGCCGACCGAGTTGCTCGCCGAGTTCCACGGCCACCACTTCCCGTATCCGCAGCGGATGATCCGCGACGAGCACCACAAGCTCATCGTCAATCCCGAGTCGGTCAACGAGCTCTACGACCTGGACGCCGACCCCCATGAGCTGACCAACCGCTACGAGCACCCCGAGCTGCTGCCCGTGCGCCGCCGCCTGATGCGCCGCCTGTACGACCTGCTGCGCGAGCGCGGCGACAACTTCTACCACTGGATGACCCCGATGTTCGACATCGGAGACCTTGACTACGACCCGACCCTGAGCTCCTTCGAGCCGGAAGGGACCGCGTAGATGAGACGAAGTCCTGGCACCCTCGTGGTCACGCTGCTGTGCGCGCTGCTGGCCGGGCTGCTGCCCGCGGCCCAGGCGACGGCCGCCGCGCGCCCGACGACGGAGGACACCACCACGGCCCGCGAGGCGCCGACGTACCACAACCCGCTGACGGCCGGGGTGGTCGACACCTTCCCCGACCCGGTGATGATCCGGGGCAAGGACGGCCTGTGGTACGCGTACGGCACCCAGAACCCGGTGTTCCAGAGCAAGGGCGAGGACGGTGAGCGGATGCTGCCCATCCTCCGCTCGGCCGACATGGCGCACTGGGAGTACGCCGGAGAGGTCTTCACCCCTGAGACCAAACCCGCCTGGCACAAGGGCGCCCGGTTGTGGGCCCCCGACATCCGCTATGTGAACGGCCACTACAACCTGTACTACTCGGTGTCCTCGGGGAACACCGTCGGAGTGGCGACGGCGCCCACCCCCACCGGGCCCTGGACCGACCAGGGAGCCGTGCTGCCCTCGCCGAGCGGCTGCGCCACCGGCAACATCGACCAGGCCCAGTTCACGGACGAGGGCGGGCAGCCCTATCTGTACTGGGGGAGCTACGACACGATCTGCGCGGCGAAGATGAACGCCGCCCGCACCCGCATCGAGGGCGCGGTGACCGAAGTGGCGCAGGGCCGCCGAATGGAGGGCGGGTTCGTCGTCCGGCGCGGGGGCCACTACTACCTCTTCTACTCCGACGCCGGATGCTGCGACGGCGCCTACAGCGGCTATCAGGTCAAGGTCGGCCGGGCGACCAGCCCGACCGGGCCCTTCGTGGACGACGAGGGCGTTCCGCTGATGGCCGCCACCAGCAAGGGCGGCGTGGCGCTGACCGCGAACGGCAACGGCTGGATCGGCCCCGGACACAACGCCCTGCAGACCGATCTGTCCGGCCAGGACTGGCTCGTCTACCACGCCATCTCCTCCGACGACCCGGACCTCAAACCGGCCGCGGGCGGCACGCTGAAGCTGTCCAAGCGGCCGATGCTGATGGACCGCCTGGACTGGATCGACGGCTGGCCGGTCGTACGGGCCGGGGCCGGCGCCTCCCAGGGCGCGCGGCGGGCCCCGGTGGCCTCCTGGGCCGCGGGCGGCACCTTCAACGACGGCTCGCTGAAGGGGTGGCACGGTGGTGGCGGCTCCGGCACCGACGGCTGGAGTGTCGGACACGAGCAGGACGCGCGGGGCTTCGTCACACCGCGCGGGAATCCCACCGGCCCCGCCTCTCTGGTCTCGGACCGGTCCGCCCCGGCCGCCCGGCGCGCCGAGGCCGATCTGCGGGTCAGCTCGGCCACCGGCGCGGCCGGGCTGCTGGTCCGCCACACCGGCCCGGACGACGTCGTGGTGGCGTGGCTGGACAGGGCGCGCAACGCACTGGTGACGGACGTACGGGTCGACGGCCGGAGCCGTGGCTCTCGGACGACCCCGCTCCCGGCGGACTTCGCCTGGGACACCTGGCACAACGTGGCGGCCGAGGTCCGCGGCACCCGGATGACCGTGGAGGTGAGCGCGGACCGGCTGCGGGACGCGGTGGCCACCCAGGAGCGGACGCTGCCCGCGTCGGCCGTCCGCCCCGGCAAGGTCGGCGTCGCCGCTCGCGGCGCCGGGGTGGCCGCCGACAACGTGGGGGCCGCGGCGCTCCACACACCGGTCACCACCCGCATCCCCGAGCGGGTACCGGGCCCGCTGCTGCCCGCCTACAGCGACGAGTTCGACACCGCCACCGTCCCCGGCACCACGGCGGATTCGCCATGGTCATGGGTGCGCGGGCCGGCGTCCGGGGTCACGATGGCCGATGGCGCCCTGTCCTGGCCGACCCAGGGTGCCGAGCTCTATCTCGGCACCAATACGGCGTCGGTGCTGACCCGCGACGCTCCCCCGGGCGACTACACCGTGGAGACCAGGCTCCGCTTCGCTCCGGGGCGGACCAATCAGCAGGCCGGGCTGGTGCTCTACGGCGATGACGACCGCTATCTGAAGCTGGTGCACGCGGTGCTCCCGGTGAGCCACACCGACGGAAAGGCCACGCACGTCACGGAGTTCGCGAAGGAGGGCGAGCGTCCCACCACCACACCGCCGACCCCGGTGGCCTACGGGCCGATGTTCGGTGGCCCGCCCGCGGACACGCTGTGGATGCGGCTGTCGTACCACGCCGACACCGCGCGGGACGAGACCGAGGTGCGGGCGGCCACCAGCACGGACGGTGTGCACTGGGTCCACACCGGCGTCTGGGCCCTGCCGACGTCGAGCAAGCTCAAAATCGGGCTGGTCGCGCAGAACACCGCGGGCGCGGTCGCGCGCTTCGACTACGTGCGCACCTACCGCCACTGACGTTCCGAGCGAGCCCCCGTCCTATGCTGATCACCTTTGTTGATGCGAGACGGGGGCCGCTTCGGCGGCCGGAGAAGGTGAGCGAGCGTGGCCAAGCCTGTACGCGCGGCGATCGGGGACGTGTGGATCACATGTGTGTTCTGCAAGGGCGACCTTTTCCGGGACCGCGAGGTGAAGCTCAACAGCACCGGCATGGAGCTGTTCAAGTTCGGCTGGGCCAACGAATCGGCCACCGGGTTGATCTGCTGGAACTGCGGCTATGTGCACCTTTTCGCCAACACTGACATCGAGCTGTACAAGGTGAAGAAGGGCGAGATCTAGCCACTCCCACCGGCGGCCGCCCGAGGTCGCGGTAAAAGATGGTGCGCGGGATCTTTACAACGATGTAAACGGGTGATGGCATACCCGTGCCCGGCCGAATCCCCGCCCCGTCCCGGAGACCCCATGGCTCACACCGACGCCCCCTCGCCCGACGTGTCGAACGCCGTTCCACGACCCGAATATCCCCGTCCCGGCTTCGTCCGTGAGAACTGGCTCAATCTCAACGGCGCCTGGGAGTTCACCTTCGACCCCGGTGACAGCGGACTCGAACGCGGTCTGGTGCACCAGGAGCTGGACGGTCGGATCCTGGTCCCGTTCTGCCCCGAGTCCGAGCTGTCGGGGATCGGTGACACCGACTTCCACCCCGCGGTCTGGTACCGGCGCACGGTCCGGATCCCGGCGGAGTGGGCCGGCCGGCGGGTGCTGCTGCACTTCGGAGCCGTCGACCATGACGCCACCGTCTGGGCGGATGGCCGCGAAGTGGCCCGGCACAGCGGCGGCTTCACCTCCTTCACCGCCGACCTCGGCGAGGTGGCGGACCCGGCCGGTGAAGGGGCTGAGGTGGTGATCGTGGTACGGGCCCGGGACGCCCGGCACGGCCCGCAGGCGCGCGGCAAGCAGGCCACCGAGTACGCCAACAGCGACTGCCACTACACCCGCACCACCGGCATCTGGCAGACGGTCTGGATGGAGCCGGTGTCCGAGGTCCATCTGCGCAGGCCCCGGATCACCCCCGACCTCGCGTCCGGGGCCTTCCACCTCGAACTGCCGCTCAGCGCCAACCGCCCCGGCCACCGGATCACGGCCCGGGTGAACGACGCGGACGGCGAGACGGTGGCCGAGGCGACCGTGCGCGCCGACCTCGACATGGCACCCCGTATGGTGCTCGCGCTGCCCGAGGACCGGCGCCGGCCGTGGTCTCCGGAGGACCCCCATCTGTACCGGGTGCGGTTCGAGCTGCAGGACGCCGACGGCGCAGTCGTGGACCGCGCCGAGTGCACCGCCGGGCTGCGGTCGGTGGCCATCGACGGCAAGCGGCTGCTGCTCAACGGCCGCCCCGTCTTCCAGCGGCTGGTCCTGGACCAGGGCTGGTACCCCGACGGGCTGATGACCGCGCCCGACGACGCCGCCCTCGTGCGGGACATCGAGCTGTCGCTGGCCGCCGGGTTCAACGGGGCGCGGCTGCACCAGAAGGTGTTCGAGGAGCGGTTCCTGCACCACGCGGACCGGCTCGGCTATCTCGTCTGGGGCGAGTTCGGCGACTGGGGAGCCGGCACCGGGCGCACCACCCGGGACAACCAGCAGCCCACCGCCGGATTCATCGCGCAGTGGCTGGAGGCCGTGGAGCGGGACTACTCCCACCCGTCGATCGTGGGCTGGTGCCCGCTGAACGAAACACACCAGGAACTCCACGACCGGCAGAGCGTCCTGGACGATGTCACCCGGGGCATGTTCCTGGCCACGAAGGCCGCCGACACCTCCCGTCCGGTCCTGGACGCCTCCGGCTACTCCCACCGCGTGGCCGAGACCGACGTGTACGACTCGCACAGCTATGAACAGGACCCGGAGGCGTTCCGCCGCCAGATGGCCGGGCTGGACAAGGACGAGCCGTTCCTCAACCCCGACAACCGGGGAAACCCCGGCAAGCGGGACACCGACGCGGTGTGGTCGCTGCCGTACCGCGGCCAGCCCTACTTCTGCAGCGAGTTCGGTGGCATCTGGTGGAATCCGGAGGAGGCGGAGGCCGCGGCCGGTGACGACCGCGAGGTGTCCTGGGGCTACGGGGAGCGGCCGCGGACCGAGGAGGAGTTCCACACGCGCTTCGCGGGGCTGACCGCGGCGCTGCTCGACGACCCCCTGATGTTCGGCTACTGCTACACCCAGCTCACCGATGTCTTCCAGGAGCAGAACGGCGTCTACCGCTTCGACCGGAGCAGCAAGCTCGACGTGGCGCGGGTACGCGCGGCCCAGCAGCGGCCCGCCGCCTTCGAGCGCCCGGCCGGTGAGGAGGGGCGATGAGCGGTCTGTCACGACGTGGTCTGCTGAGAGGCGCGGTGTACGGGGCGGGCGCCGCCGTGTCGGCGTCCGCACTCAGCGGCTGCGGTTCGATCGCCGGAAGCGTGGCGAGCGCCGATGAGATCCAGTACTGGACCCTGTTCACCGGCCCCGACGGCGAACTGATGAAGACGATGACCCGGAACGTGGAGAAGCGGGTCCCGGATCTCAAGGTCAGGACGACGGTGCTGGACTGGGGCCCGCCGTACTACACCAAGCTCGCGATGGCCTCGGCCGGCGGCCGCTCGCCGGATGTGGCGATCATGCACCTGACCCGGCTGGCGGGCTACGCCCCCGGCGGTCTGCTCGACCCCTGGGACACGGATCTGCTGGCGGAGTTCGGCCTGAAGCAGGACGACCTCAACAAGACGCTGGTCAAGCGGAGTCTGTACCAGGGCACCCCGTACGCCATTCCGCTGGACACCCACCCCTTCGTCGTCTTCTTCGACCGGGACGTCATGGACAAGGCGGGTCTCCTCACGGGCGACGGACAGCTCGTGCCCTTCGAATCGCCGAAGCACGCCCTGGAGCTGATGGACAAGCTCCGCAAGGACACCGGCAAGCTGGGGCCCGTCTTCGGCCATGCGAACGACGCGGCGATGGGCTGGCGGATGTTCTGGACGCTGTTCAGCCAGACCGGCGCCACCTTCGACCTCACGGGCGAGCGGGCCGAGATCGACGAGGACACCGCCGTCGAGGTGGTGCGCTTCATGGCCGACCTGGCACGCGACAGCCGCACCATGGACGTCCAGACGGCGATCGCCGCCTTCGCCAACGGCCGCTCCCCGATGATCTTCTCGGGCGAGTGGGACATGGCCACCTACAAGACGGCTCTGAAGGACAAGCTGGGCGGCTCGCCCATCCCCACCTTCTACGACCGTCCGGCCGGGGCGTCCGACAGCCATGCGCTGGTGCTGCCGCACCAGGACAACCCGGACCCGGAGCACCGGCGGCGCACCCACCGGTTCGTGGCCGAGCTGGTCAAATCCGGGCTGACGTGGGCGTCGGCGGGTCATATCCCCGCGTACACACCGGCCGTCTCGTCCGCGGGCTACGCCAAGTTGCGTCCGCAGTCCGAGTACGCGGGCGCCGCGCAGCAGCTCGTGCTCGACCCGCCGGTGTGGTTCGCGGGCTCCGGCTCGGACTTCCAGACGCGGATGTGCCAGGCGCTCGATCCCGCGCTCGGTGGCTCGTCGTCCGCGGCGAGTGCGGTGCGCACGATGGTCTCCCAGATCAACACCCTGATGGCTCAGCCGAATCCGGCCTGATCGCGACGGAATCGCAGAAAGGAGCGATGTGATGGCTTCCGTCTCCACCTTCGCGCGGCGGGCCGCGGCCGGATCCCGGCGCGCCGGATCCCGGCGCGCCGCCGCCACCGACCGGCGACGGTCCCCGGGCGGCGCCGGGTGGCTCTTCGCCACCCCCTTCCTGGTGTTCTTCACGCTCTTCCTCCTCGTGCCGATCGGCATCGGCCTGTGGATGAGCTTCACCGACGCCAGCCTGACCGGACACGGTGACGGTGTCTTCGTCGGCCTGGACAACTACACCGAGGCGTTCGGCGACAGCCAGGTGTGGCAGACCCTCGGCAACACGGTCTGGTTCACCGTCCTGACCACCGTCCCCCTCGTGATCGTCGCCCTGGTGATGGCCCTGCTGGTGTACACGGGGATGCCGGGGCAGTGGTTGTGGCGGCTGGCCTTCTTCGCCTCGCATCTGCTGCCGGTGGCGGTGGTCTACCAGATCTGGAGCATGCTGTTCCAGCCGGACCGGGGGATGCTCAACAGCGTGCTCCAGACGTTCGGGATGGACGGGATCGCCTGGCTGACGGACGAGAAGTACGCGATGTGGTCCATCGGGCTGGTGACCCTGTGGTGGACGGTGGGGTTCAATTTCCTGCTCTACCTGGCCGCGTTGCAGGCGATCCCCGACCACCTCTACGAGGCGGCCGCGCTCGACGGCGCCGGTGCGTGGCGCCGACTGTGGTCGGTCACCCTCCCCCAGCTGCGCCGGACCACCGCGCTGATCGCGGTGTTGCAGGTGATGGCGTCGCTGAAGGTGTTCGACCAGATCTATCTGCTGACGAAAGGCGGCCCGAACGGGGCCACCCGGCCGATCCTGGAGTACATCTACGACACCGGCTTCACCAACTACCGGCTCGGCTACGCCTCGGCGGTCTCGTACGTGTTCTTCGGGATCATCATCATCCTCTCGCTCGCCCAGCTGAAGATCTTCTCGCGCAGGGAGGACTGATCGCGCCATGACCACCGAGACACTCTCCCCCCGTACCCCCGGAAAACCCCGCTCGACCATGCCCCGGGAAGTCGTCCGGCGGCGTCGCTACGGCGGCCATGCCTGGCACCCCACCCTCGGAACGGGCCCCCTCCCCCGTGTGCTGACGCTGCTGGCGCTGGCGCTGATGACGGTGGTCTGGCTGGTGCCGTTCGGCTGGGGCGTGGACACCTCGTTCAAGACGGAGGTCGACGCGAGCGCGTCGGGCGCCGACTGGATCCCCAAGGCGGGCTTCACCCTCGACGCCTACCGGACCATCCTCGGTCAGGGCAATCTCCCGGTGTGGGCGGTGAACAGCGTCGTGATCGCCGTGTGCGTCACGGCGATCACCGTGACCATCTCGGCGATGGCGGCGTACGCCTTCTCCCGTACGCTCTTCCGCGGCCGCCGGGTGCTCTTCGCCGTCACCATCGCCTCGATCATGGTGCCGCCGCAGATCCTGATCGTGCCGCTCTTCCGGCAGATGCTCGCGATGAACCTCGTCGACACCTACGCGGCGGTGATCCTGCCGCAGGTGGTGGCGCCCGCGATGGTGTTCATCCTGAAGAAGTTCTTCGACGGCATTCCACGTGAACTGGAGGAGGCGGCCCGGATCGATGGGGCGGGCAGCTTCCGGGTGTTCTGGAGTGTGGTGCTGCCGCTGTCCCGGCCGATCCTGGCGGCGGTGGCGATATTCGTCTTCATCAACACCTGGAACAACTTCCTCTGGCCGTTCATCAGCACCAGCGATCCGCAGCTGATGACGCTCCCGGTGGGGCTGTCGACCGTGAAGGACTCCACGGGGCTGCGGAACGCCCAGGAGTCGGCCGCCTCGATCCTCGGCTCCATCCCGCTGCTGATCGTCTTCATGCTGTTCCAGCGCCAGATCGTCAGGTCGGTGGCCACCACGGGTCTGGGAGGTCAGTGAGCGGTCCGGGCGACACCGCCCTCGGTGGACTCGCGGGCGTGGAGGGTATGTCCGACGACGACTTCCCGGGCCGGGCGGTCCGGTGCCTCGATCCTCTCCAGCAGCAGACCGATGGCGTGCCGGGCGATGGCGGTCTTGTCCGGTGCCACGCTGCTCAGGCTCGGGGTGCTGTACCGCGCGGCCTCGATGTCGTCGAAGCCCATCACGGCCATGTCGTCCGGCACCCGTAGTCCGCGCTCGTACAGGGTGCGCAGTGCGCCGAGGGCGAGCGCGTCGTTGAAGCAGAACACGGCGTCCGGCGGTTCGGCCTGGTCGAGCAGCTCCGCCATCGCCCGGGCGCCCTCGGCCAGGTGGTAGCGGGCGGTCTCACGCTCCAGCCGGGGGTCCAGCGGCAGACCGGCCTCCTCCAACCCCTGGCGGTAGCCGGTCCTGCGCAGCAGCGGTGTGCCGATGTACGGCTCGGGCTGCACCCCGATGGCGGCGATCCGGCGGCGCCCGCCGGCCACCAGATGGCTCACGGCCTCCTGCGCGGCGGCGACGTTGTCGATCACCACATGGTCGGCGAGGCCGCCGCTGGGACGCTCGCCGATGAGCACGAGCGGCACCGTGCCGAGGTGGTTCGCCAGCGCGCTGCCGTGCAGCGCGAGCGGGCTCACCACCATGCCGTCCACCACCTGGTCGCCGAGGCCGTGGATCACCGCCGCCTCCCGCTCGCGGTCACCGAGGGTCTGCTCGATCAGCAGGGTGCGGCCGTGCTCCTCCGCCGTGGTGAGGAAGTGGCGTCCCAGCTCGGCGAAGTACGGGACGTCCAGCTCGGGCAGGACCAGCCCGATCATGCCGGTGCTGCCGCGGCGGAGGTTGCGGGCCACCCGGTTGGGCCGGTAGCCGAGCTCCCGGATGGCCCGCTGGACCCGCTCCCGGGTCGCCGGGGACACATGCACAAAGCCATTGATCACATTCGACACGGTCTTCGGGGAGACCCCGGCGAGCGTCGCCACGTCCTTGACGGTGGCGCTCCGGCCGGCACCGTCCGAGCGCTTCCGCCCCGGTGCCGCTTGATCCCTGGTGGTCTGCTGTTTCACGGCGGTCACCGACCGATCCTAGAGCGTGACGGTGGTGGGCCGCACCGGCGGGCACCACCCGGGCCCCGCCCCCTGGGGAGACGGCCGCCCCCTCGGGAGACGAGCGCCCCTCGTGAGAGGGGTGACGCGAAGATCGAAACACAACCGGAATGGAATACTCAATTCAGCTTGCACACCAAGATTACATAAAGCCGAAAGGCTTTTTGGCTCGCATCCGTTGTGGCGGAGGTGACGGATGCCTATAGTGCCGTGAGGTGTACATGCGACTCCCCGAGCGGATGCTGGACGTCACGCAACGGAGGAAGTGTAGTGCCACTGATTTCCTGGGTGTCCGACCCCGTCGGACTCTTCCGAAGATGCAGATGAGCGCGGTGCGCTGCTGACCCACACCGCCTGTCAGTGACAAGATCCCGGCTCGGTGCGATCACGGCCGGTACGCATCTGTCTCAGGAATCCTTGAAACGGGAGACCTTCTCGTCATCGCGCCCTCGGGCGCCCATGAGCGGCCACGCTGTGCGCGTGGCTTGGAAAACTCCGACCGGCGAGCGAATGGAGGTGACTGAGGATGACAGCCGAGGACTTCCTGGCTTCCCGCGAGGCGGGCGAGGCCGCGACGAAGTGGTAATCGTCGCAACCGATAGGTAAAGGGCGCCGGGCGGATCTCCGTATTCGCCCGGCACCCCGTCGGCGCAGTGTGTACGAGGGTGGGTGGGACAATGCTGCACGGACTCTTGAACGAGGAATCGATAAACGACCTTCAGGGCCAGGAGTATCGTGATCGGATCCAGCGGATAGAAAAGGCGCTGACCGATGCCGCCGACGGCGACCTCTCGCTGAAGGAACTGGCCGAGTGGGCGGTCGGGCACCGGGACTGGAACGTCAGGCGCCTCGCCGTGGAGACCCTCGCCGCCCGGTTCGTCGACGCGCCCGAGGCACGGGCGGCGATCAGCGAGGCGATCCATGACGACGTCGACTGGGTGGCCTTCACCGCCATCAAGGTCGCCGGCGAGCACCGGGTCCCGGAGGCGGTGGCCCACATGATCCGCATCTCCGGCTGGCCCAGCAACTTCACCAAGCCCGCCTACGCCCGCAAACCCGTGGGCTGCGGTGCCGCCTTCACCAAGCGCGCCCTGCTCGACTTCTTCGACTCCACCGATCCGGACGAGCTCCGCGAGCTGGAGGACCGCCACTTCGCCCGGCTGCGGGCCACGGTGGACTCCGCCAGACGCGAACCGGACCTGCGCGATGCCGTGCTGATTCCGGCCGGGCCCTTCATCGCCGGGGCCCGGGTGAACGACATCGGCCCCTTCCAGATGGACAACACCGACAATCCGCTGCGCGTCGAGGAACTTCCCGCGTATTACATCGACCGGACCACGGTGACCAACGCCCGGTACGCGGAATTCCTGGACGCGGTGGGTGGCTCCAGGGAGTTCGCACACCCCGATGAGCCCGACGGCAAGGACTACACCCCGGCGCATTGGCACGATCCCCGGTTCAACGGGCCGGGCTTCCCGGTGGTCGGGGTCGACTGGTACGACGCCTACGCGTTCGCCCGCTGGGCCGGAGGCAGGCTGCCCTCGGAGAACGAATGGGAGAAGGCCGCCCGCGGAACCGACGGCCGGATCTACCCCTGGGGCGACGAATGGAGCAATGACAAGGCACAAAGCGTCTTCACGGCATACGGCCGCGACGACATCCGGAATCTCGCGGAACTGGAGGAGCTGCTCGTCACCACCACCGTCTCCTGGCCCGAGCGCCCGGTGGCGGCGGCCGACTCCCATCCGGCCGGCGCGAGCCCCTACGGCGTCCTCAACATGGCGGGGAACGTCTGGGAGCTCACCCGTACCAATTTCTTCACCCGGGCCGATATGGCCCCCTTCTTCAAGGGGCGTTCGGGGCAGGAATTCATGAACCGTCCCGAGGCTTTCCATGTGCTGCGCGGTGGGACGTGGACCTCGCCTCCGGTCTGCCTGTCGACCTTCTACCGAGGTAAGGACCTGCTCACCGACCGGCACAACGAAGTCGGCTTTCGCTGCGTATACGACGCTTCTGGAAAGTGAGGTTGCACCATGCCGGACCGAGGCGAGCGCGATGTGCTGCGGCAGTCTCTGGTGGAGGGCATCCATCTGCTCGCGGAGCTGGGCTACAGCGAGGGCATCGCGGGCCATGTGAGCGTGCGCGACCCGGAGGACCCGGATGCCTACTGGGTCAATCCCTTCGGTCTGGACTTCCACCATGTGAGGGTCGACGATCTGCTCCTCGTCGGGGCGCAGGGCACCGTCCTGGAGGGCTCGGGCGAGCTCAACCCCTCGGTGGACCCGCTCCATGGTGAACTGCATCGCAACCGGCCGGACCTGGTGGCCTTCGCCCATGCCCACGCGATGTACGGCAAGACCTGGTCGTCCCTGGGCCGACTGCTCGATCCGATCACTCAGGACGCCTGCGTCCTCTACCGGCGGCACGGCCTGTACGACCGGTTCACCGGTCTGGTCAACGCGCGCCAGGAGGGCAAGGAAGTCATCGAGGCCATGGGCGACGGCACTGCCGTGATCATGCAGAATCATGGCTTCCTGACCGGGGGCCGCTCCCTGGGCGAGGCGATCTGGCTGTTCATCGTGATGGAACGGGCCGCCGCGTCCCAGCTGATGGCCGAGGCAGTCGGCACGCCGCGGCTGATCCCGCACGAGACGGCCCTGGAGACCGGACGCGCGCTGGCCAAGCTCGAATTCGCCGACCGGCAGTACCGGAATCTGTACGAGACGACCTGCCGCCGCGGGAAGTGAGACCATGAAGGTCGGGCTCAACTTCCTGCCCACCGTGGGCCCCGGCGAGATGCCGGCCGAACGGTTCTACGACGAGATCATCGAGCTCAGCGAGCTGGCCGACCGGCTCTCCTTCAGCCATGTGAAGCTGGTCGAGCACCACTTCCACGAGTGGGGCGGATACAGCCCGGACCCGGTGGCGCTGCTGTCGGCCATCGCCCGGCGGACGACCCGCGTACGGCTGGTGACCGGGGCGGTCACCCCCGCGTTCACCCACCCCATCAAGCTGGCCGCCTCACTGTCGGTCCTCGACAACCTCTCCCACGGCCGCCTCGACGCCGGGTTCGGCCGGGCGTTCCTGCCCTCGGAGTTCGAGGCGTTCGAGGTGGACATGGCCGACAGCCGGGCTCTGCTGGAGGAGAACGTCGAGGCCGTCGAGCGGTTGTGGACGGACGAGGGTTTCCGCTGGGAGGGCCGCTTCCACCGCTTCGGCCCGCTGCCCGCGATGCTGCCCCGCCCCGCGCAGCTCCCCCGGCCACCGGTGTTCATCGCCGCCACCACCTCTCCGGAGACCTTCACCTGGGCCGCGTCCAAGGGGTACCACCTCATGATCATCCCGGTGGTGGCCAGCCATGAGAAGCTCACCGGGCTGCTCGATCTGTACCGCGCCACCCGGATCGAGCACGGCCACTCCCCGGACTTCCGACTGCATGTCAGCTACCACTGCTATGTGGCGGAGAGCCAGGACGAGGCGGTGGCGCGAGCCGAGGAGCACTACGCCGCGTACCGGGCCAAACAGCTTGAGGCATACGGGAGTTGGCGCGGCATCACCTCGGACCAGTACCGAGGCTATGAGCGCATGGAACAGGCGGCTCGCACGACCACGGTGGCCGGTCTGATGGCCGCGGACAACATCATCGTGGGTGGGGTGGCCGAGACGGCCGCCACCCTCCGCCGCATCGGCAAGCTCTACCCCGGTGCCGAACTGAGCCTGCAGCTGCGGTTCGGGTCCGTCCCGCACACCGAGGCCATGCGGGCGGTGCGGCTGCTCGGGGAGCGCGTGCTGCCCGAGCTCATGGAGGGCGAATGACCGCGTCCGGCGATCCGGTTCCGCTCAGTCCGCAGCAGGAGTGGATCTGGGAGAGCATGCGCTTCATGAACCCGGACGACGCGGCGATGACCAGGACCAATGTCTGTCTGGCGTTCACGTTGCACGGCCGGCTGGACACCGGGCGGCTCGAACGGGCGCTGGCCGATGTCCGCCGACGGCACGAGGCGCTGCGCACCAGTCTCAGCGACCTGGGCACCGCACCCCGCACCCACGTCCAGGACGCGGAGGACGCGCACCCACCCCTCCTCGCCCTGGTGGATCTCTCCGGCGTGCCACCGGAGGATCAGGACACCTACTGCGAGCTGGTGGCCGGCGCCGAGGAGCACCGCCTCTTCGACTACGTCCGGGGCCCGCTGTGGCGGGCGACGCTGGTGCGCCGCTCCCCGGCGGAGCATGTGCTGGTCCTGTCCGCCGCCCATCTGGTGCTGGACGCCCCCTCGGTGCAGCTGGTCGTCCGGCACCTGGCCGAGGCGTACGAGGGGATCGCCCCTCCGGCACGGCAGGAGCAGTACCGCGACTTCGTGCGGCGGGCCGCCCGGCCGCCCGCGGACGCCGACCGGCGTCTGGACCACTGGCGCCGGGTGCTCAGCCCCCTGCCCGCCCCGCTCGACGTGCGCACCGACTATCCCGCGGCCCCACCGCCGGTCTTCCTGCGGGAGACGACGCCGTTCCGGGCCGAGGCCGATCCGGAGGCCCTCGCCGGGCTCCGCGGCCGGGCGGGCGTCACCCCCTATCTGATCCATGTCGCGGCCTATGTGGCCGCCCTCGCGGACCTCTGCGGGGCGCGGCGCGTCGTGGTCGGCTCCACGCTGACCCGGCTGGAGCTCAAACCGGATCCGCATGCGGTCGGGCACTTCGCCGATCTGGTGCTGCTGCCGATCGAGGTGCGCCCCGAGCACACCTTCGGCGAGCTTCTGGAACACGTCAGGGACACCGCGCTCGACGCCTACGACAACCAGTTGCCGTATCCGCGCATCGCCGACGCGATCGACCCGGACTTCACGGCCAGACGGCCCTGGCCGGCGAGGGCGCTGTACCACGTATGGGTGCGCGGCAGCGTCCTCAACGCCGATCTGGGCCCGCCGGAGCGCATCGGCGACGCCGAGGTCCGTCCCTTCGAGTTCACCAGGGAGACCTGCTATCCCATCGAGCTGGACGGCGATCGGTACGCGCATGTCTACGGCCAGAACGTGGTGCCCACCCTCTACGCCGGCCCGACCGGGCTGGAGGGCGAGATGACGTACAACCGCGCGGTCTTCACCCCGAGCAGCGCACAGCGCTACGTCGACCGCCACTGCCGGAACCTGGAGCACATGCTCAAGGACCCCCAGACGCGGCTCGGGGAGGTGTGGCATGACAGCGGCCGCTGACCCGCCCGGACACGGCCGTCCGGCCCACACCCACGACCTGGTGCGCGACGCCGCACGACGGTGGCCGGACCGGCCGGCGCTGATCGAGGGCGACACCGTCCTCACCCACCGCCAACTCGACCGGCGCGCGGAGGACTTGGCCCGGGCCCTGGTGGCAAGGGGCGCGGGCGGCGACATGACCATCGGGGTCGGCGTGCCGCGCTCCGCCGAGCATGTGATCGCCGCGCTCGCCGTGTGGAAGGCCGGTGGCGTCTATGTGCCACTGGCGACGGATCTGCCCCCGGCCCGGATCGCGGACATGCTGGGGGTCGCCGGGGTGCGGCTGACAGTGGGTCCGGGACTGACCATCAGCGAGGTCGCGGATCCCCCCGTGGACCGGCCACTGGCCGGTCTGCCGCCGGCTCCGGAGGGCGAGGACGGCGCTGTCGCCTGCGTCTACTTCACCTCGGGCTCGACCGGCCGCCCCAAGGCGGTGGCCCTTACGCACGCGGGCATCGTGAACGAGGCGCTGTGGTCCCATGACGCCTTCTCGATCCGCCCCGAGGACCGCAGCGGCTGGCTGGCGTCCCCCGGATTCGCCATCTCACGATGGGAGTTGTGGACTCCGCTGACCGCGGGCGCCGCCATCGCCGTCTCCGAGGAAGGCGCCGTCCGCGAGCCGGGGGCGCTCCGTGACTGGCTGCTGGACCAGGGGGTGACCTGGAGCATCGTGGTGACCGGGCTCGCGGAACGGCTCTTCGGCGTCCCCTGGCCGGCCGACTGCCCGCTGCGCCTGCTGGTGACGGGCGGTGAGCAACTGCGGGTCTGGCCCCGCGGGCTGCCCTTCGAGGTCGTCAACTCCTACGGTGTCACCGAGGCGTCCAGCGTCCGCCTCGCGGCCCGGCTCGACCCCTTGGAGGGGTCCACCGGAGGTCTCCCCTCCGTGGGCCGTCCGATCCGCGGTACCCGGGTCCATGTGCTCGACGACGCGCTGGCGCCGGTGCCCGACGGGGAGGTCGGGGAGCTGTTCATCGGCGGTGTCGGGCTGGCCCGCGGCTACCTCGGCGACCCGGAACAGACCGCACGCCGCTTCGTACCCGATCCGTTCCACGGCGGCGGGCGGCGCCTGTACCGCACCGGTGATCTGGTGCGTGTCGATGAGAAGGGGCGGGTGGAATTCGTCCGCCGGCTGAACGACGACCCGAAGGTCAACGGTGTCCGCGTCGATCTCGCGGCCGTCGAGGCCGCGCTGCTCGCCTCGCCCGGGGTCACCGGGGCCGCGGCCGCGATCCGTGTCCATGACGGGGAGCGGCCACGGCTGGTGGGGTATCTGGTCGTGGACGACGACCGGTCGGCCGCCGATGAGGTGATCGACGCGGTCGCCCGGCGGCTGCCCCCTCAGATGGTGCCCGGCGTCCTGGTGCGTCTCTCCTCCCTGCCGCTGCTGTCCAGCGGGAAGGTGGACCGCGGCCGGCTCCCGGAACCCACGGCGGACATCGTGTTCCGCGGTCGTCCGGCCACCGCGCGGGACGAGACCGAGCAGCAGGTCATCGACGTCTTCCGGGAGGTCCTCGGCCGCGCGGACATCGGCGCCCACGACGACTTCTTCGGCTTGGGCGGGGACTCCATGGGCGTCGCCCGGGTGCGGCAGTCCCTTCTGGAACGGCACGGCATCGACGTCCCGTACACCCTCATCTTCCGTCAGCGGACCCCGCGCCGGATCTGTACGGCCGCGAGCGACGGCGGGGAGGAGCCCCGGTGACCTTCACGGACGCGCCCAGCAGGCTTCCGGTTCTGGCGAGCCGTACGGACCAGCTCGCGGACTCCGCCGTCGGCGCCGTGCTCCGGCTGACCGACGGCCACGATGTGATCGCTCTGGCGGCCGGCAGCCCGGCTCCGGAGACCTACTGCCACCAGGAGTTCACCGACGCCACCACCCGCCTGCTGAGCCAGGGCGGCCTGCCGCTGCGGTACGGCGACGCGAGCGGGCTGCCCGAGCTCCGGTCGTGGATCGCGGCCCGGGAGTCCGCCGAGCTCGGCCGTCCGGTCGACGCCGGGCAGGTGCTTCTCACCCATGGCTCACAACAGGGCCTCGACCTGCTGTGCAAGGCGCTGCTCGATCCCGGGGACGTGGTCTTCGTGGACCGGCCCAGCTATGTGGGAGCGCTCCAGGTCTTCCGTCTCTTCCAGGCCCGGGTGGTGGACCTTCCCCTGGGATCGGACGAGGGTCTCGACCGGCTCGAAGCGGCGCTGTCCGTGGAGGAACGGGCCAAAATCATCTATGTGGTACCCACCTTCGCCAATCCGACGGGCGCCACCCTGGACACCGCGCACCGGCGCCGGCTGGCCGCCCTCGCGCAGCGGTACGGCTGTGTCCTCGTCGAGGACGACCCCTACCGGGATCTCGGCTACGACACCGTCGCGCCCCGGCCGGCCGCCGCGACCTCCGCCGTGGCCGGCGCCGTACGGATGGGTACCTTCTCCAAGGTGCTCTTCCCCGCGGCGCGCCTGGGCCATCTGGTCCTCCCACCGTTTCTCACCGATGTGCTGATGAAGTTCAAACAGGCGGCCGACCTGGGGAATTCGCTTCTGATGCAGCAGGTGGTGCATGAGCTCGTCCAGGAGCCCGGCTTTCTGGCCACCCGGCTGGAGCACGCCCGTCATCTCTATCGCAGGCGCCGCGACGCACTGGTGAGCGCCTTGGCCGACTCCTTCGAGGGGGCTTTGGAGTTCGAGGTGCCCCACGGTGGCTTCTTCGTCTGGGCGAGGCTTCCCGGGGGCGCCGACGCCACCGCACTGCTGGCCGCCGCGGTCGAGGAAGGTGTCTCCTTCGTACCGGGGACCGATTTCTACGCCACCGGGCCCGACCCGTCCACCCTCCGGCTGTCCTTCTCCTGCACCCGTGCCGAGGACATCGTCGAAGGCGTCGCGCGGCTGGAACGGGCGTGGCGGACCCTGCGCAAGGGGCCCCGCTCATGAAGCTCACCAGGGACGACGACGGAACCTTCCCGGGCCTCGACAAGGCCCCGTTCGACGTGGACGCGTTCCTGGCCCGGCCCCTGGTGGCCCGGCTGGCCACCGAGGGCCCACGGGTGCGGCCCGTGTGGTTCCTGTGGGAGGACCACGCCTTCTGGGTGCTCACGGGCCCCTGGGCCCGGCTGGAGGAGCGACTGGACCGTGCCCCGGTCTTCGAACTCGTGGTGGACTCGTGCGACCTCGCGACCGGCACCGTTCACCAGGTCATCGCCCGTGGCCACGGCCGGGTGGTGGACTTCGACACGGACCGGGGCCGCCGCAAGCTCACCCGGTACCTGGGCGAGCGGGAGGAGCTGTGGGACACCCGGTTCAGCCTGCGCGACGACCCGTCCGCCCGGGGCACCCGCTGGGCCCTGCTGGTGCCCGACACCCTGTGGATCGCGGACCTGTCCTTCCGCCCGCCCCGCGAAGCGCGAACGGATTGCCCATGAGCACGGACACCACGGACGAGACGGCGGAAGGGGGCGCCGGCCACCGGTCCTACCGCCGGGTGCTGACGGGGAACCCGCGCCTGGCCGTACTGCTCGCCGGCTATGTGGTCTCCAGCGTGGGCGATGGCATCCTGCTGATCGCCCTGCCGCTGCTGGCCATACGCCACCACGGACAGCTCTCCGCCCCCGTGGCGGTCGGCCTGGTGATGACCGCGCCGTATGTACTGTCGACCGTGCTCGCCCTCAGCATCGGCCTGGGACGGCTGCGGCTGCCCACCCGGGCCGTGGTCATCACCGACAGCGCGCTGCGCACCGTCCTCTTCACGGTGGTGGGTCTCGCCGCCATGGCCGACCGGATCGACATCCGGTTCCTGGTGGTGGCGCTGCTCCTCGGGTCCGTCCTGCATCAGACGGCGTCCAGCAGCCGGCGCCTCGTCGCCACCGGTATGGCCGGGAAGGACGAGCTCTTCACCGTCAACGGACTGCTGGGCTTCGCCAACAGCCTGGCGCTCTACGTCGTGGGGCCGGCGGTCGGTGGCGCGGTCACGGTCGCGTTCGGAGCGGACGTGGCGGTCCTCCTCGAAGCGCTCAGCTTCCTCTTGCTGTTCGGGGCCGTCGCGCTCGTCGTGCCGCCACAGCCGCGAGCGCCCCGGGCGGAGCGGTCGACGGAGTCCGGGTGGCGGATCCTGCGGCTGCGTCCCGTGGCCGCCCGCCTGTTCTTCGTGGTCTTCTTCTTCAATCTGTCCTATATGCCGGTGGAAGTGGCGCTTCCCGTGCTGGTCAACGGAGAGCTCCACGGGGACGGAAACACCCTGGGCATCATCTGGACCGCCTTCGGCGCCGGGGCGTTGCTCGGCGGGGCGCTCACCGGGTTCCTGCGGAAACTGCACCAGCAGGCCGTCCTGGTGGCGGTCATCGCGCTGTGGGGCGGTTCGGTGGTGCTGCTCGCCCTGGCCCCCTCCGGGCCGGTGGCGATGTGCGCCTTCGCCCTGGGCGGGCTCATCTACGCCCCCTTCACCCCCATCGCCTACACCTTTGTGCAGTCGGAGCTCCCGCCCCATGAGCAGCAGCCGGTGATCACGCTCTGGACCACCGGCTCGACGCTGGCGGCCCCGATCGGCCTGCCGCTCAGCGGCCCGCTGGTGAGTGCGCTCGGTGCGCGCGGCGGACTGCTGCTCTCCGCGGCGCTCACCCTCGTTCTCGTTCCGTTCGCCGCCAAGGGCCTGCTGGGCCCTCGCCGAGTCGCCTAGCCAGAGGAGTGCGCACGTGCAGGGATACGAATCGTCGACCTACGGCGACCACATGACCGACCACGACGCCATCGGCTGGCCGGCCGCGAAGGACGAGGACGCGGCGGTGGGGTTCCTCGTGGACGTGGCCAAGCCCGGCCATGCGCTGGAGCTCGGGGTGGGCACCGGGCGGGTCGCCCTGCCGCTGGCGGAGCGGGGGGTGCGGGTCACCGGCATCGACGCCTCCCCCGTCATGCTCCAGCAGATGGCCGACAAGCCGGGCAGCGCACAGGTGCGGGCCGTCGAGGGCGACTTCGCGGAGGCCGCCGTCGACGGGACGTTCGACCTCGTCTACGCCGTTCAGCACACGTTCTTCCTGCTGCGCGACCAGGAGACCCAGATCCGCTGCTTCCAGAACGTGGCCGCGCGGCTGGCTCCCGGTGGCGCCTTCGTCCTGCAGGTGTTCGTCCCCGATCCGCACCGGCTGATCCAGCCGCAGGCCAGCGACGCCCTTCATGTGGCGCTCGACCAGGTGGTCCTGCGGGTCTCGAAGTTCGACCGGGTGAGGCAGACGGTCAACCGGCAGTACGTCGCCATCACCGAGGGCGGGACAAAGCTGTACCCCATGGTGTTCCGCTATGCGTGGCCCACCGAGCTGGACCTGATGGCGCGGCTGGCGGGCCTCCGGCTGGAAGGGCGCTGGGACGGCTGGTCGCGAGCGCCCTTCACCGCGGAGGGCGGGTATGTCGTGGTCTACCGCAAGCCTGCCGAGGCCGTGTGAGGGCCTACGCCACGGTGTCGCCGACCCGGACGGGTCCGTTGGCGGTGACCGACTGGATGGCCGCGAGCGCGACGGACAGGGCGGCGCGGGCGTCCTGTCCGGTGACGGAGGGGGCACGTCCGGCGCGCACGCACTCGGTGAAGTCGGCGAGTTCGGCGACGTAGGCGTCATGGAAGAGCTCCTGGTCATAGGTGACACATGCGGCGCCGATGCCGTCCGGGCCGTAGGCGGTCAGATGGCTGCGGCGGATGTCGCCCAGGGTGAGCATGCCGGCCGAGCCGAAGACCTCACCGCGGACGTCGTATCCGTACACGGCCTGGAAGTTCGCCTCGGCGGTGGCCAGGGCGCCGTTGTCGAAGCGGATGGTGACCACGGCGGTGTCGAGCAGTCCGCGGTCCTTGAAGTCGGGACGGACCAGGGCGTCGGCGAATGCGAAGACCTCGACCGGGGTGGCGCCGGGGTTGAGAAAGCGCAGGGTGTCGAAGTCGTGGATGAGGGTCTCCAGGAAGATGGTCCACGGCGGGATACGGCCCGGATCGGCCAGCTGGGGGTCGCGGGTGAGCGAACGCAGCAGCTGCGGGGTGCCGATGGCACCTGCGCGGATCTTCTCGTGGGCGGCGTGGAAGCCGGTGTCATAGCGGCGGTTGAAGCCCACCTGGAGGGGGACACCGGCGTCGGCCGCGGCCGCGATGGCGCGGTCGGCCTCATCGAGGGTGACGGCCATGGGCTTCTCGCAGTAGACGGCCTTGCCCGCCCGGGCCGCGGCCTCGACTAGCCCGGCGTGGCTGCGGGCCGGGGTGGCGATGACCACCGCCTCGATCCCGGGGTCGGCCAGCAGTTCGCCTATCTCGGTGTACGCCGTGGCGCCGCCCAGCCGGTCGGCGAGTGCCTGGGCGGCACCCGGGGCCGGGTCGGCGATGGCCGCGAGACGGGCGCCGGGGAGGCGGCGGGTGAGGGTCTCGGCGTGGAAGGAGCCCATGCGGCCGGCGCCGATGAGACCGACGGGGAGAGGGTGTCGCGTGGTCATGCGGATGCTCCGTAGGTTCCGTAGTTCCGTGGGCGAGAAGGGGTGCGATCAGGGCGGTACGGTGTCGCGGCCGCGCCGTCAGGGGGTGAAGGCGGAGCGGAAGCGCTCCAGGGCGAGGTCGCTGTCGCCGGAGGCCCACGCCTCCATGGCCACGGTGCCCTCGTAGCGGAGGTCGACGAGGGTGCGGGCGAGGGCCGGGTAGTTGATCTCCCCGGTTCCGGGCTCGCGGCGGCCCGGTACGTCGGCCACCTGGATCTCGCCGATCAGACCCCGGCCGTGGGACCGGCGGACCAGCTCGATCAGGTTTCCCTCGCCGATCTGCGCGTGGTACAGGTCCAGGTTCATCCGCAGACCCGGTCGGTCCACGGCCTCGACCAGCGCCAGGGTGTCGGCGGCCGTCGCGAACGGCACGCCCGGGTGGTCGACGGCGGTGTTGAGGTTCTCCAGGGTGAAGGTGACCCCGGCGCGCTCGCCGAGTTCGGCGAGGCGGGTGAGGGTGCGATGGGCGGCGATCCACATCGGGCCGGTGGCCGGGCCCGCCACCGGCACCATTGGCAGGCCGTCGCCGTCCAGCCCGGTGCCGTGCAGATTCAGCCGGGGACAGCCGAGCCGTTCGGCCACTTTGACCGACTCCTCGGCGGTGCGCAGGAGTTCGGCCGCCCCGTCCTCGTCCGTCAGGCTGCCGCGGAGATAGCCGGTCATCGAGGAGAACACCGCGCCGGTCCGCTCCAGTGCGGTCAGATCGTGTCGGCTCCAGTCCCAGATCTCGACCTGGAAGCCGGCGTCGTGGATGCGCCGTGCCCGTTCCTGGACCGGCAGATCCCGGAAGACCATCTCGGCGCAGACCGCCAACGTGTACATCGCTGCTCGTCCTCTCTACGGCCCGGCACGACTAGAACGTTCCAGCTACTAGAACGTTCTAGAGACGAGCAGCAGTACGCCAGCCACCGGACGCCCCTGTCAAGGGCCGACGGCCGCATCACTAGAACGTTATAGAAGCCGGGCAACCGCATATCGCGCCCTGGGCTACCATCGTCGCCCGGAAGGCGAACCCCGCCCGCTCCGCCCGAAGACAACACCTCGACCAGGGAGGCCAGTGGTGCCACCGACGCCGGCCGTCCCCCACGGGAAGCGCCCCACGCTCGCGGACGTGGCGGCGCGGGCAGGTGTGTCCACGGCGCTGGTCTCCATCGTGATGCGGGACGCCAAGGGCGCCGGCGCCGCCACCCGCGAGCGGGTCCTCAAGGCGGCACAGGAGATCGGATACCGGCCGGACGCCCGGGCCCGGCTGCTGCGCAGCCACCGGTCCCGTCTCCTCGGGGTGCAGTTCGGCCTCCAGCACCCCTTCCACTCAGACCTGCTGGAGGGCATCTACGCGGTGGCCGAACCGGCCGGGTACCAGATCGCGCTGAGCGCCGTGGCCGCGGGCCGTGGCGAGCGGCGGGCGACCGACACCCTGCTCGCCGACCGCTGCGAGGCCCTGATCCTGCTCGGGCCGCAGGCCCCGGCCGCGCGGCTCGCCGAACTCGCCGGACAGCTCCCGGTCGTCTCCGTGGCCCGCCGACTGCGCGGGACCGCCCCGGGCGTGGAGGTGGTGCGGACCGCCGATGACGAGGGCGCCCGCCAGGCCGTGGACCACCTGGTGGCCCTCGGCCACCACGACATCGCCCATATCGACGGCGGCCGGGCACCCGGCGCCGCCGACCGGCGCCGTGGTTACCGCACCGCCATGAGCCGCCACGGCCTCGCCGACCACGTCCGCGTCCTGCCCGGCGGCCTCACCGAGGAGGACGGCGCCACGGGCGCCCGCGCCCTCCTCGATGCCACTCCCCTGCCCACGGCCGTCCTCGCCTTCAACGACCGCTCCGCCACCGGCGTCCTGGACACCTTCCTCCGCGCCCGGGTCTCCGTCCCCGACGAGATCTCCGTCATCGGCTTCGACGACAGCCATCTGTCGCGCCTGGCCCATATCAACCTCACCACGGTCGGTCAGGACATCCCCCGCCTCGCCGAACTCGCCGTCGGCCGGGCCATCGCCCGCCTGGAGGGCGAGCGGACACCCACCGGGGAGGCGGTGGTCGCCCCGCAGCTCGTCATCCGGGGCACGACGGCCGGGCCCGCCTGATCCGCGACCACTGGGGCGTTTCGCTGCTGCCTTCAGAAGTGCTCGGGTACGTCGGCGGACAGCAGATGCTCGGCGCCGCCTTCGAGGGCCTTGGCCATCTCGATGGAGCGGGGGAGCATGGTCTTCTCGTAGACGCGGATGGCGTCATCGACGGTGGCCGCGTTCGCGAGGGCGAGGGCGAGTTCGCTCGCGTCGAGCATGGCGAGGTTGACGCCGACACCGAGCGGGGGCATGAGGTGGGCGGCGTCGCCCAGCAGGGTCACCGTCGGGTTGTGTTCCCAGGTGTGCGGGACCGGGAGGGCGAAGAGCGGCCGGTCGACGTAGGGGCCGTCGTTGGTGGTGATCATCTGGCGCATACGGGGCGACCAGTGCGCGTACTCGTCGAGGAGCAGGGCGCGGATGCCGTCGGTGTCGTCGGTGGTCAGGCCGCTCGAGGCGAGCCAGTCGACCGGGGTTCGCCGGATGACGTAGACGCGGATGTGGTCTCCGCTGTTGCGCTGGGCGAACAGGCCACGGTCGCCGTCGGCCGCGCCGGCGCTGCCCGAGCCGACCAGCTCGGCGAGGTCGGGGTGCCGGTTCTCCACGTCGGAGAACCATGCCTCCAGGAAGCTCACCCCGGTGTACTCGGGGACGGCCGGGGACGCGGCCGGGCGCACCCGGGACGAGGCGCCGTCGGCGCCGATGACCAGATCGGTCTCGATGGTCGTGCCGTCGGCGAAGGACAGCTGCCGCGGCCCATCGGCGGGCCCGCTGACCGCATCGAGGGCGCGGCCCCAGTGCAGGGTTCCCGGGTGCAGGGAGTCGAGCAGTAGCGTGCGCAGCTGACCGCGGTCGATTTCCGGCTTGAACAGCTCGTCGGCCTCCGGGACATGATGGAACGTCACCGTGCCGGCCGAGTCCATCTTCCGCATTTCCTGCCCTTCGGGGCGGGCCAGCTTGAAGAACTCGTCGAGCAGGCCGGCTTCGCGCAGGGCGATCTGGCCGTTGTCCGCGTGCAGGTCGAGGGTGCCGCCCTGGTTGCGCGCGCCGGGGCCCGAGTCTCGGTCGTAGACGGTGACCGCTATGCCGCGCTGCTGGAGGATCCGGGCGCAGGTCAGGCCGCCGGGCCCGGCGCCGATGATGCTGATGCGGGCGTGGGCAGGCTCTGGTGAGGTCATGGTGGTTCCTTTCACCGGCGAAGAGGGGGCATGAGGCGAGCAGGGCCGGGCGTTCCGGCATCACCCTCGGCCTCGGACATGCCGCGCACCGGGCCTTCTTGATGCACAGGACGGCGACCGTCGATGCGGCGCAGACGAGGGGCACGCCGAGGAAGAGGTGCCGCTCGGGTTCTCGCAGACCCCAGAAAAGCAGACCCAATAAAAAAGTGCAACGAGTCCACTTAGTCATCGATGCAACTATCGGATATGCTCAAGCCATGACCGAGCCCCCCGTCGGCCGCCGCGAACGCAAGAAGGCGGCCACCCGCCAGGCGATCGCCGACGCCGCGCTGCAGCTCTTCCTGGAACGCGGCTACGACCAGGTGAGCATCCGTGACATCGCCGACGCGGCCGACGTGTCGACCACCACGGTGTTCAAGCACTTCACCGGCAAGGAAGCGCTGGTATTCGACCAGGAGCAGGGCCGGGAGTCACAACTGATCGCCGCGGTACAGCAGCGAGCCGCTGATCAGAGCATCCTCGACGCCCTCCGACAGCATGTCCTCGACTCATGGCTGCCGATCACGGCGCATCCGCGGATGGCCGAGTTCACCAACCTGGTGGACTCCACCCCGGCACTGCGCGCCTACGCGGAACGCATGTGGACCCGGCACACCGACAGCCTCAGCGCAGCCATCGCCGATGAGCTCGGCGTCGACCACGACAACCTCGCATGTGTGACTCTTGCCCGATTCGTACTCGAGGTCCCGGCCCTGGCCCGCGGCCAGCAGGACCGCCGAGCCGCCGTCGACGCCATCTTCGACATCCTCACACAGGGCTGGCAACCGCCGACCAAGTCGCCGGTGCCCCGTAGCGCCTAGGCAGTTGTTCGGACCACGTCCCGTCCACCGGTGCGGTGGACGGGGACGAGGGATGAGAGGTCAGCCGAGCTTCTTGAGCAGTTCGTCCGCGAGCGGGCCGGAGGAGGCCGGGTTCTGGCCGGTGATCACATTGCGGTCGACCTCCACATGCGGCGCGAAGGGCTCGCCGACCCGCACCGTCAGGCCCGCCTCGGTCAGGCGGTCCTGCAAAAGCCACTTGGCCTTGTCGGCGTTGCCGGCCATCGTCTCCTCCTCATTGGTGAAGGCGGTGATCCGGTAGCCGGCGTAGGCGTGGGTGCCGTCCTCGGCGACCGCCGTCAGCAGCGCTGCCGGGCCGTGGCAGACCACGCTCACCGGCATACCGCTCCGCACCGCCAGGGTGAGGATCCGCCCCGAATCGGCGTCGGCCGCGAGGTCCTCCATGGGGCCATGGCCACCGGGGACGTGGACGGCGTCGTACTCGTCCAGGCGCACCTCGCTCAGCGCGATGGGGGCGTGGAATTCGGCGGCGGTCTCGGCGACGCTCCTGATCCTGGCGGCGTTCTCCGGGCCGCCGTTGGCCTCGGGGCTGAGGCTGGCGGCGTCGACGGGCGGGACGACACCGCCGGGCGTGGCCACGGTGATCTCGTGGCCCGCGGCCTTGAACGCCTCATAGGGGGCAACGGCCTCATCGGCCCAGTAGCCGGTGGGGTGCTTGGTACCGTCGGCCAGTGTCCACTGGTCGGCACCGGTCATCACAAACAGGATCTTCGCCATGCTCACTCCTCGATGCGATCACCCGCCGTACGCGTGATCGCTGGGATCTCCTGGGGCGTTGCCGCCCCCATGTGTCGCCGCCGTCCTGGCGGCGTGCTCGAAGGTAGATCCACTGGGCATCGAAATGCCAATAGGTGAGTCGATCGTCGGCATCGGGATTCCGATGGAAGGAAGAGCCGTACGTCTCTCTATGCTGGGCGGCATGGAGGATGGGACACACCTGGGCGACGACCTCGTCATCGGCGGCGGGCGGACGCCGCCGCATGCCGATCTGAATCTGCTGCGCACCTTTCTGGCCGTCTACCGCTCCGGCTCGTTCACCGCCGCGGCGCCACTGCTCGGACTCTCCCAGCCGACCGTCACCGCCCAGATCCGCACCCTGGAGCAGCAGACCGGGCGGGAGTTGTTCACCCGGCTGCCGCGTGGTGTGGAACCCACCCACCTCGCCCATGATCTGGCCGGGCAGATCGCCGGGCCACTCGACGCCCTCGCCTCCCTCGGCGGCCGGAGCACCGTGCTCACCGGACGCGCCATCCCGGTCCATCTGGCCGGGCCGGCCGAGTTGCTGTGCGCCCGCGCCCTGCCCGCACTCGCCTCGCTGATCGCCGAGGGGCTGCGGCTGCGGATCACGATGGGGCTGACCGATCCGCTGCTGGACGCGCTGCGCGCGGGACACCACGATCTCGTGATCGCCACCAGACGCCCCGGCGGCCGCGCGCTGACCTCGCTGCCGCTGGCGGACGAGGACTATGTGCTGGTCACCTCGCCCGACTGGGCCCGGCGCATCGGGGAGCGGCTGGCGGCCGACGGGCCGTGTGCCGCCGTCCGTGACGTGCCGCTGATCACCTACGCGGAGGACCTCCCCATCGCCCGCCGGTACTGGCGCAATGTCTTCGGCAAGCGGCTCACCGCCCAGGCCGCGGTGACCGTGCCGGATCTGCGCGGGGCCGTGTCGGCCGTCGTCGCGGGCGCGGGCTACAGCGTGCTCCCGCGCTACCTGTGCCAGGACGACCTCACCTCCGGCGGGCTCGTTCTGCTCCATGAGCCCGATGAGCCGCCGCTCAACACACTCTTCCTCGTGCAGCGGCCGGGGGCCGACGCCAACCCGGACGTGGCCCGGGTCCGGGAGCGGCTTCAGCGCGCCGCCCGCACTTGGTAGCGCGCACACCTCAGGGAAATCCGCCGAGCAGGTCACCCTCCGCCACTCGGCGGGGACTGGTCCACCATGCCGTGCTCCCAGGCCCAGGCCGCGATCTCGACGCGGTTACGGGCGGCCAGTTTGCGCTGGACGTTGCCGAGATGGGTCTTGACCGTGGACAGGGTGACATGGAGATCGACGGCCACCTCCTCATTGGTACGGCCGCGGGCGACCCGCCGGACCACTTCGCGTTCCCGCTGGGTCAGCGGCTCGATCAGCTCCTCCGGCCCGCCCCTCCCCCGGCTGGCCGGACGGGCCTCGGAGGGAGCCGACCGGTCGCGGTGCGGTCCCATGTGTGCGAGCAGGCGAACGGTCACCGACGGGGAGATCAGCGAGTTGCCCGAGGCCGCGGCCCGCACCGCCTCGGTGAGCAGACCGGGCGCGCCGTCCTTGAGCAGAAAGCCGCATGCGCCGTTGCGCAGCGCCCGGTAGACGTACTCATCGAGGTCGAAGGTGGTGGCGATGAGGACGTTGAGGGGGTCCGGCACATCGGGCCCGGCGAGGAGCCGGGTGGCCTCCAGACCGTCCAGCTCGGGCATGCGGATGTCCAGAAGGCAGACGTCGGGCCGCAGCCGGCGGGCCTGCTCGACCGCCTCGACACCGGTCGCCGCCTGGGCGACCACCCGCATGTCCGGCTGGGAGTCGAGAATCATGCGGAAGGCGGCTCGGACCATCTCCTGGTCGTCGGCGATGAGCACCTGGATCGTCATATCACGCATGATCGCAGGCGCACGGGCCGTCAGCCGGAGGAGGTCACCTTCGGGGCCGCCTCGCCCAAGGTCGCCACGTCCGCGCTGTCCACCGTGTTCGCCTTGTCCGCCTTGCCCATGGGGAGGACCGCCACCACGTGCCAGCCGCCGCCGTCCCGCGGCCCTGCGGTGATACGCCCGTTGACCTTCTCGACCCGCTCCGCCAGACCGACCAGGCCGTAGCCGCCCCCCTCGACCGACCGCTCGGCGGCCGTCGAGGCGCCACCCTGCCCGTCGTCGACGACCGACACCTCCAGCCGCTCCGGGTCATCGGACCGCACACCGATCCGCACCTCGACCCGGCCGACCCCGGTGGCGTGCTTGCGCACATTGGTCAGCGACTCCTGCACCACCCGGTGGACGGTGGTGATGATGCCGGGCGGCAGTGGCCGGTCGGCGAGTTCCGGGGCGAGGGTCAGCTCGGCGGGCGGCCCCACCTCGGAGAACTCCTCGGTGAGGTCGCGCAGACCGCACAGCCCCGCCGGATCGCCCGTGGGCCGGGTCGTGGCGGCGGTGGTGTGGTCCCGCAGGCTGGAGACCATGGCGCGCATCGACCCCAGCGCCTGGGATCCGGCCCGCTCGATCTGGGCGAGCATCCGGTCCAGGTCCTCCGGGGACTGGGGGTGGCCGGCCGCGGCCGTGAAGCGCGCGGCCTTGGTCTGCGCGACGATCGCCGTGACATGGTGGGCCACGAAGTCGTGCAACTCCCTTGCGTGCTCAAGGCGTTGGCCCTGCCGGATGGCTTCGCGCTCCCGCTCCCGCAGCGTGTCGTACAGACGCAGACACAGCCCCACCATCACCATGAACGGCACGGCGCAGACGGCGATGACGGCGATCAGGTTCAGGAGGTTGTTGTCCCACGCGTCGATCCGCAAGGGAAGAACCACGGCGGCGAGCGCGGATCCCGCGGCCGGCCCGGCCGCTCGCAGGGGCCGGCAGCGCCGCGCGGCACGGGTGATGAGCAGGAGCAGCACGCCCAGCTCCACCAGGCCCGGGGTGTTCGGGGGGCGCTGGGAGAGCTGCGCCTCCACCACGGTCAGTACGCATGAGACGGCCGCCGCGCCGATGGCGTAGCGCGTGAAGAGGCGTTCCGGCACGGCGAACGCGGCCAGGCACAGCAGCCCGGACACCATCGTCGCCGCGGCCATCGGCGGAAGCGGCGCGTTCAGCCCCTCCAGGACCACGAGGACGACCAGACTGACGCCGATCACGCCCAGCCACAGGTGCCGGAAACGGAATCGGGCCCGGAAGCGGGACCGGAACTCGGAGATCATGGCAGGTCACGCTACGGCCAGACCGCCGTCGCCACATCAGACTTTCGGCCGAGGAAACCGGGGAAGGGGCGCGGACCACTTCGGCATTCCGGTGGATCCGCCGCACCGCACCCCTCGCGAAGGATGGCATCCAGGGCGACCGGCGAGCGCTCGAGCGCGATCCGCCACGCCCCTTCCGACCGTTTCCTTTCCGAAGGCCATCGATGTTCCGCACCGCCCTGCGCACCCTCCGATCCCATCGGCTCCGTTTCGCGATGCCCGCCCTCGCCGTCGTGCTCGGCGTGGCCTTCGTGACCGGGTCGCTGCTCTACGGCGACTCCGTCCAGGCCGCCGTGAACCGCGCACACTCCAACTCCCAGCCCGATGCGTCCGTCTCGATCACCGCGGACTCCCCTACCGCGGACACCGCCGAAACACCCACGCTCGATGACACCCTTCTGCGACGGCTGCGGGCGCTGCCGTCGGCGGCCGCGGCGCGCGGTGTGGTGGAGGGTCGCTCCTTCCTCGTCGGCTCCGACGGCACGCTGGTGGGCGACCTGTACCAGGCCGCGGGCGTCAACTACGTGCCCGACCACAGCGGCAAGGACGTCCGCTATCCGCTCACCGCGGGGCACGGCCCCCGTGGCGCCACCGAGATCGCCGTCGACCGGCGGACCGCCGAGCGCGCCGGGTACCGGGTGGGAGCCAAGGTGCGCATCGTCGTGAACGGCACGGCCCGCGACGCGCGGCTGGTCGGCGTCTTCAGCGCCCATGACAGCCGTGTGGACTCCGGCGGTACGCTCACCGCCTTCGACACCGCCACCGCACAACGGCACTTCGTCCCCACGCCGAACGGCTACTCGGCGATCACCCTGACCGCCGCCGGCGGCACATCGGATGCGCAACTCGCCCAGCAGGCACAGAAGTTGCTGCCTTCCGGACTGCGGGCGGTCACCCGCGCGGATCTGGAGTCCGGTGCCGCCTCCGAGGCGGACTCGGACAAGCTCACCACACTGCTGCTGAGCTTCGCCGGTGTCGCCCTGTTCGTCTCCACCTTCCTGGTCGCCAATACCTTCACCATGCTCAGCGCGGCCCGTGCCCGGGAACACGCACTGCTGCGGGCGGTCGGCGCCACCAGGAACCATGTGATGAGGATGGTCCTGGCCGAGGCCGCCCTGGTCGGCACGGCCGCCTCGGCCATCGGTTACGGGCTCGGCATCGGTGCCGCGAACCTGCTGGGCAGCCTGTTCGACGCCTCCGGTGCGGGGAGCGCCACTGTGCAGGCGTGGTCCGCCAAGCCGCTGATCGCTGCCTTCGCCGTCGGCGTCGGCGTCACCGTCCTCGCCGCCTACGTCCCGGCCCGACGGGCGGCGGCCGTACCGCCCGTGGCGGCGCTGCGGACCGTCCAGCCGTCCACCGCCGCCTCGCTGCGCCGCCGCAACACCATCGGACTGATCGTCACCGTGTGCGGATCGCTGCTGGTCGCTGCCGCCGTCGGCGAGCCGGACCTCCTGTTCGGCGCCGCGCCCCTGCTGCTGGTCGGCCTGATCGTCCTCACCCCGCTGCTCGCCCTGGGCGTCACCGGGCTGCTGCGCTCCCCGCTGACCCGGCTGGCGGGCATCCGGGGCAAGCTGGCGGTGGAGAACGCCCGCCGCAATCCACGGCGTACGGCGGCCACGGCGACCACCCTGATGGTCGGTCTGGCGATGGTCACCGCCGTCACCGTGGTCGTCACCTCCGTGAACCGCTTCGACGAGCAGGAGGTGGACAGCTCCATGACCTCGGACCTGCGGATCACGGCCGTCGACTTCGGGGAGATCGGCGAGGGCACGGCGGCACGGGTGCGGCGGCTCGCCGACGCCGAGGCCGTCACCCCCGTCATCCACACCTACCTCGACATCCCCCACACGACGTCCCTGGACGTCACCGCGGTCGACCCCGCCGCGGTGGAACGCGCGGCGTCGCTCTCCGTCCGCGAGGGGTCGCTGGACCGCCTCGGCCATGGCATCGCCGTCACCGAGGAGCTGGCCACCGCCCATGGCTGGCGGCTCGGTTCCCGTGTCAGCGGCACCTTCACCGACGCGAGCGCGCATACGCCGGGCACCCGCACCAGTCTGCCCGTCGTGGCGATCTACGACGGCCCGGACGATCTGAGCCCCGCCCTCGTCTCCGACCGCGTCCTGCCGCGTCCGACCGGCGCCGAGGACCGGCCGACCATCAGCTCGGTCCTGGTCAAGGCCGCCCCCGGCCGCACCGCCGCGCTCCGGGAGGAGATCCGGCGCGCCCTGGACAACCCGGCGCTGCTCGTCCAGGACCGCGCCGACGCGAGGGCCGCCGCCACCGCGCGGACCGCGCCGTTCCTCAACATCATGTACGCCATGCTCAGCGTCACCGTGCTGATCGGCGCCCTCGGGGTGGTCAACACGATGGGCATGGCCGTCTTCGAGCGGGTGCGGGAGATCGGACTTCTGCGGGCCATCGGGCTGGACCGCGCCGGCGTGGGATCGGTGCTGCGCCTGGAGTCGGTGACCATCTCCCTGTTCGGCTCCGCGCTCGGTGTCGTCGCCGGTACGGCCATCGGCGCGGCGGCCGTCCTCGGCCAGGAGGTCGTTCCGCTCGTCATCCCCTGGGACCGGGCGGCCCTCTTCTTCGTCGCGAGCGCCGCGATCGGTGTTCTCGCCTCGCTCTGGCCGGGACGTCAGGCCGCACGCCTCCCGATGCTGGAGGCCATCGGCGCGGACACCGAATGACCGGCGGGGCGGCGGGCGCCGAGGACGCGGGCCGAGCGGTCAGGCGGGCGCCGGGGACGCGGGCCGAGCGGTCAGGCGGCGTCGATCAGGGCCAGGTCCGGGGGGACGAGCGTGGTCGACATCATCAGGGCACGGATCAGATGGTCGTTGAGCGCGTTGCCGACCGGTTCGCCGACCTCCTCGCGGGTCAGCCAGGGCACTCCGTCCCGGGAGAGCATCATGCGGACCCGGTTGACCAGGTGCTCGACACGCTTTTCCCGCCAGCCCTCGCCGGGGCGCAACTCCGCGAGCTGGGCGGCCGTCTGCTTCCAGGTGAGGGGCTGTGGCCGGGGTTCGTGGAGCAGATACCGCTGGCCGAGGACGACGAGCGCGAGCTTCTCCTCCTCGGTGAGCACCCATACCCGAGGCGGGCGGGTGACCTCCCCGGGCAGGGCTACGGGCCGCTCGGCCTCGGGGCCGCTGACGAAGACCTCCAGCAGATGCTCACGGTCGCGCGAACCCCGGACGAACAGCGGGGTGTAGCCGCTCTCGAGGGGCAGTGGCTCCTCGCCCGTGAAGAGCAGCCGCGTCGGGAAGCGGAGGGGCAGCCGGCCGCTGTTGGCGACCCACCAGCGGCCGTGGCGATGGGTCAGGCTGCCCTGGCAGCGGCTGACCTGGGGGTCGTCCTCGCCCACGCAGACGTGCACCTCGGGGCGGTTCCGCCCGAAGAGCAGCTCACGGCCGTCGCCGGGGCCCAGGGTCATGCCACCGGTCAGCGCGAGGGCGAAGGCGGTGCCCGGCACCGGCGCGGTCACACCGCGGGCCAGGCTGCCGTGCGCGGCGGGCAGGAGGCGGCCGCCCGCGGCGGGACGGCCGGTGGCCGGGCGGCGAGCGGCGGGGGCCCGGCCGGTGGTACGGCGGTCGCTGCCAGGGGGCGTGGTCATGAGCTCGGTAGTCTCTTCGCGGCCGTGGCGGCGAGCGCCTTGGCGGTCTGGCAGAGCTTTTTGGTGGGCTTCGGCCCGTAGACGTTCAACGACATCAACTCAACGGTGTCATCACCGAGGGAGTTGCGGTACGAGCGGTGCAGCATCCGGACGAGGCATGAGTCGTCGTCCCACTCCTCCGGCGACACGGAGCTCAGCTTCCCGGCGATCTCCGCCCGCTCCTCGCCCTCCGGGGAGAAGTCATTGTCCCGGGTGAACTCCAGCTCCACTCCCGTGTCGCTCGAGTCGTCCGCCCACTCGCACCGCCAGTCCCCGAAGCCCGGGTCGCGGTCCTTCACCCGCACACCGGCGATCCGCTCGAGCTCGTCGCCGTCCAGCAGCCGGCATGCGTGCCGGCTGACCAGGGAGCTCGCGACGGACTGCGCCGAGCGCCGGGGGACCTGGCCACGGTCCAGCACACTGACCGCGTAGTCGGTGGCGGCGTCGCCCAGTTGGCACGGGTCGGGCGCCGGGGTGTCCAGCCGCTCGGTGATGATCCAGATCTGCTTACGGTCGGCGGAGGCGATGTTCCGCACGCACTCGTCCCCCTCGCGCTGGAACGCGCCGACGGTGACGTTGCCGACCCTTCGGGTGGGCACGTCGCCACCCGGCTCCGGCGGGTCGGCGTCAAAGTTGAGCTGGACGTCGGCGATGTCATCGCCGCTTTCGCCGTGCAGCAGGACATCGCATCGATCGATCTCGCCGTAGTCCGGGTCGATGACGGTCTCGCCGAAGCGGCTGAGCGAGGCGGCGTTGAGCAGCTTGCAGGGGTCGGCCGTCCGCGCGTCGCCCACCGTGCCGGCCCGTCCCGCCTGTGACAGCGAGTCGCCCGTACCAAAGGCGCCACTCCCGCCGTTCTTCCCGGACCGGCCGCTCTCGTCGGAGTGCCCGCCGCCCCAGGGGCCGAAGAGGGCGGCCCAGGCGATCAGGGTCGCGGCGGTGCCCACCGCGGTCGCGGTGATCACCACCCGGCGGCTCGGGCGGCGCCACGCCCCTCGGACCGACGGCGGCAGCAGCCGCATCGTGAACGGGGTGCGGTCCAGCGTGTCGCCGTCGTGCGGGTCCTCGTCAGTGCCCTCGACATGTTCGAGGTGGGACGACGACGGGACGACCCGCCGCAGCAGCCGTGCGGCCTGATCGGCGGCGGGGCGCCGCTTCGGCTCCACGTTCAGCAGCGCGGTGAGCGGGTCCACCAGCGGGCCGGCCCGGTGCGGGGTCTCGATATAGCCCTCGATGGCGCGCGCCACATAGGCCATGGGGTGCGATGCCTCGCCGTACGGGGACCGTCCCTCGATTGCCGCGTAGAGCGTCGCGCCCAGGGAGAAGACATCGGACTTCCGGTCGGCCGCGTCCCCCCTGGCCACCTCGGGCGGCAGATACGGTGGTTTGCCGCGCACCCCGCCCGTCCGGGTCATGGTGGCCTCACTCCACAGCGCCCGGGAGATGCCGAAGTCGGTCAGCTTGGCGACGCCTTCCTCGGTGATCAGCACGTTCTCCGGGGTGACATCGCCGTGCACCACGCCCTCGGCATGCGACTTCGCCAGCGCGGTGGCGATCTGGCAGCCGATGGAGCCCGCTTCCTCCGGGGTGAGCGCACCACGGTCGCGCACCATGTCCGCGAGGCTGCCCCCGGACACGTATTCCATGACGATCCAGCAGACCTCGCTCTCTTCCACGAAGTCGAACACCGAGACGATATGCGGATGGTGCAGCCGCGCTGCGTTGCGTGCCTCGTTGGTGAGTCGCAGCGCCGCGCGGTCGTCGTCCGGACGGGCACACTTCACCGCGACCTGGCGGTCCAGCAGCTCATCGTGGGCCCGCCAGACGACGCCCATTCCGCCTCTCCCGATGGGCTCCTGGAGGAGATATCGGTCGGCGACCTTGTCACCGGCCTCCGCCATCACCCGCACCCCCGCTACCCCGTTTCATCGCACCCATCACGTTCCCGTGTCGCCACGGAGAGTACTTGGCCCTGACGTCGGTGGATAGCGCTTCCGGTGGATAGCCCCCGGAAAGAGGGAAGCCTCCGGCGCACGACGGTCGGTCCCTCAAGCGAAGAGCGGGAGCTGGAGAGCGGTCTCATCCGGCTTACGGCACGATTTCCTCCGTGACCACGATGTGGCCGGAGTCCGGGTTGAGCACGCCACCGAGCCGGGCGTACGCCCCGTCGGTCAGGTCCAGGCACTTGGGCACCGACGGGGTCCACGCGAACGTGCCGCGGTCGTTGACGCGCACGACCAGCGACGCGTTGTTCGCGACGTTGGTGACCTTCACCTTGGTTCCGAACGGGAGCTGCGGGTCACGGCTCAAAGAGGTCGCCGCGGTGTCCGCGTTGTTGTCGAAGAGCTCGCCACTGGCGGTGTAGGCGCCGGGGGGTATGTAGCCATAGTGGGTCGCCCAGCAGTTCTCACCGGCCGGCGGGGTGTCGCTGGTCGCGGCGGTGCTCGCCGGGGCGGCACCCAACACGGCGGTCAGTGCGACGACGGCGGCCGCCACTCGGCCGATCAGCGTTCCCTTGCGCATGATGGAGGGCCTCACTTCGGGTGGTCGTGGTGTGGTGTGAGCGCGGGTGGGCCGTGCGTCAGCCGGCCGCGCGGTAGGCGGCGCCCGCCTGGTTGGGCGTGGCGCCGTTGTAGAGACCGGTGCCGCCGCGATCGGCGGACAGCGTGAACCACGCGTACCGCTCCACGAAGGACAGCCCCTGGAGCATGGCGGTGGACTTCGTCACGAAAGCGGCCTGCTGGTCCGGGGTCGGATACCTCGGCGTACCGGTCGAGAAGTCGATCAGCGCGTATTCGGTGAGCCAGATCGGCTTCCTGTAGCGGTCGTAGGTGGCCTGGAGATAGCTGCGCAGCTGATCGGTCGCGCGGGTGGGGTCGAAGTCCGCGCCGTACCAGTGCAGCGGGATGAAGTCGACCGTGTGGCCGCGGTCGGCGGCGCCCTTCATGAAGCGGTCGAGCCAGCCACCGGCGACGTCGCCGCCGTGGGCCACGGCGGGGGCGCCGAGCCGCATACCGGTCGACTGCAGCCGGGGCCACAGGTCGAGGGCCTGCTCCACGGTCATGTCGGCCTGGCCGGCCATGTCCGGTTCATTGAATCCGAGCAGGGTCGTGCCCTCGCTTTTCGCCCGGTCCAGCTCCGCGTCGGTCACCGAGCCCGGACCCCAGATCATGGGCACGAACTCGACACCGGCCGGGGCGTCGATCTGCTCCCGGCCGGAGGCCCAGGTGTAGAACCAGCCCACTTTGGCGTCGGACATCGCGGCGGTGGCCCCGTCGAAGTTCCAGGCGCTGACGCCCTTCTTCTTCGCCGCGGCGGTGGCCGCGCCGGTGGCGCCCGCCTGACTGCCCGCGGTGAGCAGGGTCAGCACCGCCAGCAGTACGGCCAGAGCGCGTATCCTGCGCATCCTGTGCACGTCGTCTCTCCCTTGCTCGTCCGGTCGTGGGGTGAAGTGGCGGACCGGCCGGTCAGACGGCGCTGTGGAAGGTGACGGTGAAACCGCTGCACTGGGCGCATTGCTGCATCACCTGGTTGCCCGGTTCCTGGTCCTGCTTGGACCAGCCGTAAGCCTTCGGGCAATGGGCGGCGATCATGTCGCTGTAGGGCGTCTTGGCGTCCCGGTTGGGGCTGGTGCACAGCATCGGCTTGCCGTCCGGCCACCGCGTCAGATTGTCGGGGGACACAGCGGCAGCAGATTCTCCGAGCAGCCCATGGTGCCGCATCCGCCGCCGCCCGTGGCGTTCTTCGGGGCGATGGTGACCGGCTGCGAGAAGGCGTTGACGTAGCTGACGTCGTACCAGGGGGCGAGCGTGTCCTCGGTGTCGAAGTTGAACTCCGCGAGACTCGTGGGCTGTTCGCTCCGCTCGCAGTGGTCGGCGAACGTGCCACAGTCCCCCACCAGGCAGTGGAAGGTGCTGCCCGATGTCCCGGTGCATCCCTGGCGGGCGAAGAACTTGCCACGCCAGTGGCCGGGTTCCGCCGTTTCGGGAATCGTCACGGTGCCCGACTGTCCGGGCTCCAGGGTGGGTAACGCGGCGAGTGGCCTGGACCCGTCGTTGTTGACATCACTGCCGATCCATACGGTCTTCCCGGTGTCGTTGACGAACGTGACCGTGTGATCGACCGCCACGGCGGGTGCGGCGCGGGATGGCAGGTCCCCGTCGGTGCCTGGGGTGGCGGCCACGCTGGTCCCGGATGGGGGGCTCAGTGCCACCAGGACCGCGACGGCCGCGGCGGCCAGGGCGGTCATGATTTTCCGCATGTTGCCTCTTTCGCCGCTGTCGCGATCATGACAATCTTGACGCACGAGAAACTCTCCGAGGTCCGGCCTCAGTTGAGGGCATCCACGTGAGGGCATCCGCCTGCGCGCACGCTCCAGAGCTGACGGTCCCCCATGGCAGCGCCCCGAGCCATATATGTCAATGGTCTGGACCAAAATCAGCCGCGCCCGGGCCCCGACTCAGGACAGCGGGTGGCCGTACCGCGCCTGGAGGGACATGAGGTCGGGCTCGCCGAACCGCACACGGAGGAGCTGGAACGCATCGACCTTGTCGCCGCCGAACCGCCGCACATAGATGGCGTAGGAGTCGGCGGTGAGGAACTTCGGTGGCGAGGTCTTGCTGTGGAACTTGTCCGCGTACATCACCAGTTGCTCCTCGGTGGTGTCGGCCGTGTAATCGGCCGGCGGGAGATCCAGCTTCCGCACGCGGATGTCGTCCCGGGTGATGCCGACGCCCGTGTGGTGGGAGCAGAAGCGGCACAGGGACTCCGGAAAGCCTTCCTGGCGGAGGACCTCGTGGCCGAGGACTCCGTGGCGGATGTAGTTGGCCTCGTCGAGCCGGCCCGTGGGGCCGTGGAGCCGATACACACCGATGTCGTGCAGCAGCGCGCCCGCGCGGACGAGAGAGGCGTCGAGCCGTAGCCCGGCGCGCGCCATGAGTTGCTCCGCGATGTGGCAGACGATCTCGCAGTGGGTGTACACGAGGTCCAGGGCCTCACGCGTCGGCGCGTACTTCTCGTGCAGCGCACGCACCTCGTCGACGGTCGGCAGAATCACCGCCGCAGCGTAACAACCACGGCGGGGGCCCACGGCGGACGGCCGTGGTCAGGCAGTCGGGGCGCCGGGGGCCGGGGTGGCCGGGTGGCCGGCAGGCGGCTCACCTCACGCCGGTGGGGCGGAACTGGATGCTGATCCGCGGGCCGGTGGCGCGCGAGGATTTGGGGATCGCGTGTTCCCAGGTCCGCTGGCAGGAGCCGCCCATCACCAGAAGATCGCCGTGGCCGAGTGGCCGTCGCATGGCGCTGCCGCCGCCACGCGGGCGGAGCAGCAGGTCCCGGGGCGCACCCACGGACAGGATGGCGACCATGGTGTCCTCGCTTCTGCCCCGGCCGATGCGGTCGCCGTGCCAGGCCACGCTGTCCCGGCCGTCGCGGTAGTAGCACAGCCCGGCCGTGGTGAAGGGCTCCCCCAGCTCGCCGGCGTAGTACGTGGAGAGCACCTCCCGGGCCTCGGACAGGACGGGATGCGGCAGCGGGTCCTCGGCGCCGTAGAACGCGAGCAGCCGTGGGACGTCCACCACCTGCTCGTACATATGCCGCCGCTCGGCCTTCCAGGGGACCTCGGCGACGAGCCGGGAGAACAGGTCGTCCGCCCCCCTCAGCCACCCGGGCAGCAGATCGATCCAGGCCCCGGACCCGAGCTCGGTCCTGCTCATCCCGCGCAGCGAGCCGAGACCGATGTCGTCGGTCTGATCGAAGAGCGAGCCCTGGAGATACGCACCCATATGCGCAGGGTACTCGAGTAATCGAGCAAACGTTCTATAGAGGGAACACCGGCGTGCGTCCTTGGCTGCTTCGATGGTGACACCGCAGGTCAGCGAGCGGTCGCCACCGGGCATCGGCCCGCCGCACGACGACCCCCGACGTCGCCACCATCGTCCGAGCCGTCGCGGGACACTGGGACCCTGACGCGTTCCCTTCCGTGTCGGCCGGGGGTCGGCCCATGACCATGCGCCCACCACGACGCGCACCACCATGCACACCGCGTCCGGCCGTCCCGGCGTCGCCGCCTCCGGGGCTGGGGCCCCGGACCTGGGCCGAGGTGCCGCGCCGGTCCCGGCAGGTCCTGGTGGTGTCGGGCCGCGACCGGAATGCGCCGGTGTCCACGGCGGTGCTGTACGAGCGCACCGGGGCCGGCTGGCGGGCCGGGGCGAGCCGGCCGGCGCACAACGCGCTCAACGGCTGGACCGACCACCACCGGGAAGGCGACCTGCGCTCCCCCATCGGCGTCTACACCCTCACGGATGCCGGCGGACGGCTCCCCGACCCGGGGACACGGCTGCCCTACGACCGGTCGGCCGGCTTCACCGCGGGCGGCGCGGGCTTCGAGGGCGAGCCCCTGTCCGGCTCCTTCGACTATGTGGTCGCCATCGACTACAACCGCAGGCCCGGCACCTCTCCCCTGGACCGGACCCGCCCCCTCGGCCCGGACCGGGGCGGCGGCATCTGGCTGCACATCGACCACGGCGGCCCCACGCGCGGCTGTGTCAGCCTCGGGAGGGGCCCCATGAAGGAGCTGCTCCGGGCGCTGGACCCCGCCCGTGAGCCCGTCGTCGTCATGGGGGACGCGGCGTCACTGGAACGCTGAGCGCCGGGCCGTGCACGGCGGAGCACCGGTGCGGTGACCGCCGTCACGACAGCGGATCACTCCGGGGAGCCGCCGCGGTGGGCACGGCGTGTCAGCGGATGGTTGATGGCTTCCACCAGCCAGTCCAGGTCGGACCGCTGGGCCCGTACCGGGTTGCGCAGGGTGCCGACCCCTTCGATGGAGATCTCCACCACGTCCCCGGCGTGGAGTGTGAAGTCGAGCGCGGGCACGATGCCGGTGCCGGTGGACAGCACGGCGCCGTCGGGGAAGGGCTGGGAGCGCCACAGATGGTCCACCAGCCCCTGCGGGGTGCGGTGGAACGCGGCGGTGGAGGTGGACGCGCGGTAGGCCGCCTCGCCGTCGCGCCACACCGCCATGGTGATGTCCAGCGCGTCGGGCGCGTCGATCTCCCACGCGGGCACGATGCCCGAGGACACGGCGGCGCTTCCGGCGTAGATCTTGGCCTGGGGGAGGTAGAGCGGGTTCTCGCCCTCGATGGACCGTGAGCTGACGTCGTCGGCGACGAGATAGCCGACGGTCTCGCCGTGCCGGTTGAGCACCAGCGCCAGTTCGGGCTCGGGGACGTTCAGCTCGGAGTCGTCCCGTACGGCGATCGGCTCGCCGTCGGTCACCACCCGCCAGGGCGGCGATTTGAAGAACAGCTCGGGGCGCTCGGCGTCGTAGATCCGCTCGTACACCGACTGTTCGGTGCTCTCCTCCACCCTGGCCTCGCGCGAGCGTTCATACGTCACCCCCGCCGCCCACAGCTCCATCAGCCCGTCCAGCGGTGGCAGCGGCAGGACGTCCGGCTCATGGACGGCCGCCGGTCCGGCGGCGGTGTTCTCCGCCAGGGCCCGCAGCTCCGCCACGGACAGCCGCAACAGCTCGGCGATGAGCGGCGCTCCGGGGAAGGCCCGTACCCCGCCGGTGTCGTCGGCCACTCCGGTCCGGACGGTCCCGGCGTCATCGGCGAAGCGCACGATGCGTGTCATCTGTCGTCCTCTCCTCTCGTGACGGTGCAGTGGGTCCTCCTACCCAACGGAGGGTGGTGGCCGTGCACACGCCGACCGCCACGATGGCGGCGATGGCGTAGAGCCCGGTGGCACCCGAGCCGGTCCCCGACTCCGCGACCCCCATCAGATACGGGCCCAGGAAGCCGCCGAGGTTGCCGAAACCCGAGATCAGCGCGATGGTCCCGGCCATATGGGCGCCGGACAGGATGGTCGGCGGCACGGTCCAGAACACCGGCTGCGCGCCCAGGAAACCGAAGGCGGCCACGCACAGGGCGGCGATGGCGGGGACCGGGGGCAGCAGCACCCCGCCGAGCAGGCCGACGACGGTCAGCACCAGGGCGAGCCGCAGCGGCCCGCGCCGGTCGCCGCTGCGGTCCGAGATCCACGGCAGCGCCAGCACGCCCAGCAGCGCGCACACCCACGGCAGCGCCGAGACGAAGCCGATGCCCACGTCGCCCAGCCCGTCGATCCGGCCGACGAGCGCCGGGAGCCAGAACGTCACGCCGTAGACGCCGATCTGAATGGCGAAGTACACGAACATCAGCCGCAACACCCGGCTGTCGGCGAGGGTTTCGCGGACCCGGCGCGGCTCTCTGGCGTCCTCGCCCGGCCGGTCCGCCTCGATGCGCCGGGCGAGCAGGTCCTTCTCCTCGGCGGTCAGCCACCGGGCCTGTTCGGGGCGGTCGGTGAGCAGCCACGGTACGGCGAGGGCCAGGATCACTGTTGGGGCGCCCTCCAGCAGGAACATCCACTGCCAGCCCTCCAGGCCGGCCAGTCCGTGCAGACCGATCAGGAAGCCGCCGAGGGGATTGCCGATGATGCTGGCGACCGCCACGGCGGCCTGGAACATGCCGGTGGCCTTTCCACGGTCGGCGGCCGGGAACCAGTAGGTGATGTAGAGGATGACACCGGGGAAGAAACCGGCCTCCGCCGCGCCGAGCAGAAACCGCAGCACATAGAAGCCGGTGGGGTTGGACACCAGCGCCATCGCGCAGGAGAGCAGCCCCCAGACGAACATCAGCGCGGCCAGCCACCGGCGGGCGCCGAAGCGGTGCAGCACCAGGTTGGAGGGCACGCCCAGCAGGGCATAGCCGATGAAGAAGACACCGGCGCCGAGCCCGAACGCGGTGGCGTCGATCCCGGCGGCGTCGGCGAGATGGGACTTGACCAGGGCGACGTTCGTACGGTCCAGGAAGCTCAGCACGAACATCACGAAGAGTGGGGGAGCAGGCGTCTGGACACCTTCCGGCGGGTGTTCTCCATGGTGGTGGCCGGGTTCATCGGGCCTCCCTGCGGACCACGCTGTCTCGCGGAAACATCTGACCTGTGGAACGTAGGTGGGGGTTACAGCCTTTGACAAGGTCTCAACAACCATGAGTTTTCTTCCAGATGCCCCCTGGCAACCACATCAGACATCTGACATGTTGGTCGGCACTGCTCACTTTCCCTCGCCCTTTTGCCCACAGGAGCGCGTGCCATGACCCTTCGTGTCGTCGGCGTCGAGACCATCGATGTCCGCTTCCCGACCTCCCAGCACCTCGACGGCTCCGACGCCATGAACGAGGCTCCGGACTACTCGGCGGCGTACGTGGTGCTCAAGACCGCCGACGACGAGCCCTCCGGCCAAGGTGCGGCGCAGCCCGCACCCGGCGCCGAACCTCTGGAGGGCCATGGCTTCACCTTCACCATCGGCCGTGGCAACGACCTGGCGGTCCAGGCCGCCCGCGCCATCGGGGAGCGGGCCGTCGGCATGGCCGTGGACGAGATCACCGGCGATCTGGGCGGCTTCTCACGCCATCTGCTGGGCGACAGCCAGCTGCGCTGGCTCGGCCCGGACAAGGGCGCCATCCACCTGGGAAGCGCCGCGGTGATCAACGCGGCCTGGGATCTCGCCGCCCGGCAGGCGGGCAAGCCCGTGTGGAAGCTCCTCGCCGACCTCTCGCCCCGGGAGGTGGTCGACCTGGTGGACTGGCGCTACCTCAAGGACGCGCTCACCCCCGAAGCCGCACTGAAGATGCTGGAATCCCGCGCCGGTGGCCGCGCCGGGCGCGAGGCGTATGTGCGCGAGCACGGCTACCCGGCGTACACCACCAGCGCGGGCTGGCTCGGGTACGACGACACCAAGTTGGCCCGGCTCTGCCAGGAGGCCGTGGACCAGGGCTGGAACTCGGTGAAGCTGAAGGTGGGCGCGAATCTGGAGGACGACATACGGCGCTGCCGTATCGCCCGCGAGGTCATCGGACCGAACCGCCGGCTGATGATCGACGCCAATCAGATCCTGGGCGTGGAGGAGGCGGTCACCTGGGCCACGGCGCTTCGGGAGTTCGACATCTGGTGGTTCGAGGAGCCCACCAGCCCCGACGACATCCTCGGCCACGCGGCCATCGCCCGGCGGATCGGTGGGACCCGGGTGGCCACCGGCGAACACGCCCATAACGCGGTGATGTTCAAGCAGTTCCTCGCCGCCGACGCGATCAGCGTCTGTCAGATCGACGCCTGCCGCCTGGGCGGTGTCAACGAGGCGGTGGCCGTGCTGCTGCTGGCCGCGGCATACGGCGTGCCGGTGTGCCCGCACGCCGGCGGTGTCGGCCTGTGCGAACTCGTCCAGCATCTGTCGATCTTCGATTACGTGGCCGTCAGCGGCTCCATGGACGACCGTGTCATCGAGTACGTCGACCATCTCCACGAGCACTTCCACGACCCGGTCCGCATCCGCGGCTCGCGCTATCTCGTCCCCGACGCGCCCGGCTACAGCGCCCGGATCCGGCGCGAGACCCTGGACACCTACCGCTACCCCGACGGACCGGTCTGGAGCCGCCGCGACTGAGTGGCATCCTGGTCGCCATGCCCACCAATCCAGACCGCTCCGGCCCCGGCGGCGACGGTGTCCCCGCCGCCGGGAGCAGTGTCGTCGACATAGCCATCGGCCGGCTGCGCCATCGCATCGAGAGCGGTGAGTTCGCGCCGGGCCACCGTCTGCCTCCGGAGGCGGTGCTGGCGGGCGAGCTCGAACTCTCCCGCCCGTCCCTGCGGGAGGCGATCCGCGCCCTGGCGATGGCCGGGGTCCTGGACGTACGTCGCGGTGACGGCACCTTCGTCACCGATCTGCGCCCGGACCGGCTGCTGCGGGCCCTCGGCAGTTTCCTGGATCTGGCCCAGGACACCGGTCTGAACGAGATGCTGGAATGCCGCAAGGTCCTGGAGCCGGGCGCCACCGCACTGGCCGCGACCCGCATCGACGAGGCCGCCCTCGACCGGCTCCAGGAGCGGATCGAGCGGATGCGCGGTCTGCACGACCCGGAGGAGCTGGTGCACGAGGACATCGCCTTCCACGCCGACATCGTGGCCGCCTCCGGCAACCGCACGCTGGCCTCCCTGGCGGACTCGGTCACCCAGCGCACCGCCCGGGCCCGCATCTGGCGCGCCCTGGTCAAGTCCGATGTGCTGTCCTGGACCCACCAGCAGCACATGGACATCTACACCGCGCTCCGGGCCCACGACAGCCTGGCCGCGTTCACCGCGGCCAGCCGGCATGTGGGCGATGTGGAGCTGTGGGTCCGCGATCGGCTGGACGCGGTGCGCGACCGCCGCTGACCGGCGGACCCGAGTGGCGCGGCCGCCCATCACCAAGCGGACCCGAGTGGCGCGGCCGCCCCTCGCAAGGGGTCGCACATCTCCCCACCGGGTCAGATGTCGCGCCGTGCGAGGAAGCCCAGCAGGGTGTGCAGCTCCGCGCTCGCGCGAGGCACGAGCGGCAGACCGTCCAGGCACCGCTCCACGGCGGTGATGTGACGGTCGGCCTCCACCAGGGCGGCGGAGCGGCCACCGGCCTGCTCGATCAGATCGGCCGCCCGGCGCGTGGTGGCGTCGTCCGGGGTGTCCGGGGACTCCTCCAGGAGCGTGGCCAGTTGCCCGGCGGCCGAGGTGTCGCGGGCGCTCAGGGCGGCGAGCACGGGGAAGGTCTTCTTGCGCTGCCGCAGATCGCGGTGGACGGGTTTGCCGGTGACCGCGGGGTCGCCCCAGATGCCGAGCAGGTCGTCCGCCACCTGGAACGCCACGCCCATATGCCGTCCGGCCCGGTCCAGAGTGGCCGCGGTGGTCTCCGGCGCCCCGGCGAGCGCGGCGCCCAGGGCGGCGGCGCAGCCGAGCAGCGCGCCGGTCTTGTGCTCGGCCATCGTGCGGTACTCCTCCGGCCCCACCGCCGCGGGCCCCGTCCAGGGGCGCGACTCGAAGAGCAGGTCGTCCGCCTGGCCGTGGACGAGGTCGCCCAGGGCCACGCTCAGCCGCCGCACCGCGGCCGCGGCACCGGCACCGGGCACGGCGGCCAGTGCCTCCACGGCCAGCGCGAACAGGGCGTCACCGGCGAGCACGGCCGGGCCGGTCCCGTAGGCCTTCCATACGGTGGGGCGGGTGCGGCGGGTCTGGTCGCCGTCCATGATGTCGTCGTGCAGCAGCGAGAAGGTGTGCACCAGCTCCACCGCCACCGCTCCGGCGACCGCCGCCTCGCCGGATGCCCCGGCCGCCTCCGCGCACAGCACGGCCAGGGCCTGCCGCACCCCCTTGCCGCCCGCGCCCTCGGCGGGCGTACCGCCCACATCGCACCAGCCGAAGGAGTACGCGGCCATCTCGGCGACCCATGGGTGCAGCCGGCCGACCGTCTCGGCCAGCGCCGGGCGCACCAACTCCCGGCAGCGGACGAGGATTTCGCCCGCGGTCGCGGTGGGCTCGTCCGCGGTCGCGGTGGTCCCGTGCGCAGTCGCGGTGGTCTCGTAGGCCCCGAGGAGCATGGGGAACGCCGTCGTCACAGTGCCACCTCCATGACCTCCGTGAGGCCGAACTCCTCCCGGGCACGGTCCACCATCCGGCGGGCGTGCCGCAGTCCGATCCGCTCCAGCACATCGGCCAGTTCGGACAGGTCCTCGTCGGTCCGGGCGCGGTCGCGGCCCAGCCGGGCCAGGGACTTGATGAGCCCGAGCCGGGCGAGACCCTCGCCGCGCGGCTCGCTCATGTCGCGGAACTCGTCCAGGGCCTGCTCGTACATCGCGCGGGCCTCCTCGTAACGGCCCGCGCGGTAGAACACATTGCCGCGCATCTTGTGGTTGTACGCGAGCGCGCTCACCAGGTTCATCTCGCGGCAGGTCAGTTCGGCCCCGGAGAGCAGCTCCAGTGCGCGTTCCACGTCCCCGTCGCGTACGGAGACGATGTCGGCCATGCCCCGCAGCGCCCATGCGTGTCCGCGCCGGTCATCGGCGCCCGCGGCTATCTCCGCGGCCTCCTGGAACATCGCGTAGGCCGAGTCGTACGACCCGGTGTTGCGGTGCATCTGGGCGATGCCCTCCAGCGCCCATACGGTGTGCCGCGCCTCGCCGCGCTTGCGTGCCTCGGCGAGGAGCCGCTCGTGCAGCGCGCCCACGGCCTCGTAGTCGCCCTGAATGCGGCCGGTCTCCGCCATCCCGGCCAGTGAGTAGCCGCGGACGACGATGTCCCCGCCGCGTTCGCCGAATTCGGCCGCGAGTCCGAGCAGCCGCCACGCCAGCGCCAGCGCGCCCCGCTGCCGGGCGAGCGTGCCTCCGCTCCACAGCGCCCACGCCATCGCCCCGAGGTCCCCCGCCGCACGGGCCGCCCGGTAACTGGCCTTCCACTCGCGGTCGGCCTCGCCCACCTGACCCAGCCTCCGGTGCGCCTCGGCGACCGCGAGCCCCGCCCGGGCCGCCTCGCCCGGGGAGCCGCCCCGCTCGGCCGCCCGCAACTGCTCGGTGCCCGCCGCCAGCACGTCGACCAGCGAGGAGTTCACGGACAGGGTGGTGAGGGAGCCCTGGTACTCAGGAGCGAATGCTTTGCCGTACATGGATGCCTTTCCGTCTGTTGTTCCCAGGAGCACGCGACTGTCCGCTATACACCGAGTGCATACACCACGAGTATGCATTCCATGTATACACGCTGTGTATAGGTGACAGGAAACCGGCCTTGCCAAGGTCGCCGGTGCTGTGCGTCCGTTGCCGATCAAGACGCGACCGGGGCCCGGGAGGTTTACCAACCGGCTCCACGGGTGGCAAAAAACTTATGGACCGGGCTCGGCACCCCCTCCCCGATCCGGCACGTCCCCGACGGAAAGGCAGAATTCACCCATGATCAGCCAGTGGCAGCTCCGCGCCGCCTTCGCGGCACGGCTCTCCGACATGTACGGCCGGGAAGTCCCGGCGTACACCACGCTCGTGGACGTCTCGCGCGAGATCAACGAGGACGTGCTGCGGGCGCGGGGCGCCGACGCCGAGCGTCTGGGGTCCATCGGCCGGGTGACCGCCGAACGCCACGGCGCCATCCGGGTCGGCACGCCTCAGGAGCTGGGGCAGGTGGCCCGCGTCTTCGCCGCGCTGGGAATGCACCCGGTCGGCTTCTACGATCTGCGCGAGGCCGCCGCCAGCGCGGTCCCCGTGGTCTCGACCGCCTTCCGCCCGGTGGACGGGGAGGAGCTGGCGCGCAACCCCTTCCGCGTCTTCACCTCCCTGCTCACCACCGCCGACCCGCGGTTCTTCGACGCCGATCTGCGCTCCCGGCTGGAGACCTTCCTGGCCGGCCGCGAGCTGTTCCCGCCAGAGCTGCTCACCCTGGCCGACCGCGCGACGGCCGAGCACGGACTGCCCGAGGAGGACGCCGAACGCTTCCTCCACCTCGCCGTGTCCGCCTTCGAGTTGTCCCCCGAGCCGGTGGACAAGGTCTGGTACGAGACGCTGGAGAGGATCTCCGCCGTCGCCGCGGACATCGGCGGTGTCCGCAGCACCCACATCAACCACCTCACCCCGCGCGTCCTGGACATCGACGAGCTCTACCGGCGGATGACCGACCGCGGCATCCAGATGATCGACACCATCCAGGGGCCACCGGCCTGGAAGGGTCCCGACGTCCTGCTGCGCCAGACCTCCTTCCGCGCCCTCGACGAACCCCGCGCGATGCGCCTCGCGGACGGGAGCGTCACCACCGGCGCCCTGCGGGTGCGCTTCGGCGAGGTCGAGGCCCGCGGTATCGCCCTCACCCCCGACGGCCGCGCCCTGTACGACCGGCTGCTCACCCTCGTCGACCATGAAGTGGCCCGCCATCCGGGGGTGGACCGGGGCGAACTGGCCCGCGGCGTATGGGAAGAGCATCTGCCCCATACCGAACGGGAACTGGCCGCCCGGGGATTGGGCTGGTTCACCTACCACGTCGTACCGGACCGCCCACGCGACGGCAGCCGTCCGCCCGCCGCCCTGGGCGAGCTGCTGGAGCGAGGCTGGGTGCGGGCCGAGCCCATCGTCTACGAGGACTTCCTGCCCCGCTCCGCCGCCGGTATCTTCCAGTCCAACCTCAGCGGGGAGGGCGTACGGGACAACGGCCAGGAGGACACCGCCCACGACGCCGCATGGCTCTCGGGCGCCATCGGCCGCGATGTCCTGGACCCCTTCGCGCTCTACGAGCGGCAGCAGAGCGGCTCCCTCGCGCGGGTCGCCCGCGAACTGGGGCTCGACGGCGCCCCGGGCTGATCCGTCACCGTCCGCCTGCCGCCACCTCGCGTTCGATCCAACGGCAGATCACCCCCACCACGTACGCCCGCTCCGCCCGCGTCAGTTCCCGCCCCTTGGGGATCTGGTGCCAGCGCTCGAGGCAGGTACGGCAGCAGGTGGCGGTCGCATGCTGGGCGACGAACACGGGGTGGCCGCGGTAGGGCGTCTGCTTGCCGTCCTTGTACGGCTCGGCGGGAGCCAGCCGCTTGGCGATCAGGTCGTACGCGTGCCAGCGCACCGTCGACGGGCCACTCAGCTCGGCCGTGGCCCGGTCACGACCGCGCAGATGGAACTTCGCGCGGAAGGGGTGGCGCGCGATGGTCTCCAGCCGCTGGTCGAGCGAGTCAGGCATCGGGTCGGACGGGTCGGACATCGAGAGCTCCCGGAGACGACAAAAACCCCTTTCGATCGTAAGACGGCCCGCCCACGACACCGTGGGCAGGGCCGTGGAGGGGTGCCGGACCTTGCGGGTCCGCCCGGCCAGGGGCAGTGTGACGGCCATGGTGGACACGCAGTTCTCCGATCGCCGGCTGGCCGCGCTGTACGACCTGTTCTGCCCCTGGGACGAGCGCGGGGATTTCACGTTCTACCTGCCCCTGGTGATGTCCGCCCGCTCCGTCCTGGACGTGGGGTGCGGAACGGGCGCGCTGCTGCGCAGAGCACGGGAGGACGGGCACGAGGGGCGGCTGTGCGGGCTGGATCCCGCAGTGGGGATGCTGGAGGTGGCGCGGGCGTACCCGGATGTGGAGTGGGTGCTCGGCGACCTGGCCTCGGCGCCGGGGTGGAGCCGTGCGTTCGATCTGGTGGTGATGACCGGCCACGCCTTCCAAGGGCTTCTGGGCGACGACGAGTTGCGCGATGCGCTGGCCGCGATCGCCACGGCACTGACCGACGACGGCCGCTTTGTGTTCGAGACCCGCAATCCGCCGGTGCGGGAGTGGGAAGACTGGGACGTGCGGTACTCGGGCGAGGTGGTGGACCCCACCGGGGCCGTGGTGCGGTGTGTGTGCGCGGTGGAGACGCCGGTGCGGGGAGATCTCGTCTCGGCCACGCACACCTACACCGGCACGGGCTGGGAGCGGCCCCTGCTGAGCCGCAGCACGCTGCGGTTTCTCGGTCCGGACGCGCTGGCGGGGTTCCTGGGCGAGGCGGGGCTGGTCGTGGCGGAGCAGTTCGGGGACTGGGACGGCGGGCCGCTGACCGGCACCAGCCCGGAGATCATCACGGTCGCCCGCCGCCCCCGCGGTCCGCGTGGTTGACGCGCCGCCCTCGCCGTCAGCGTGATCGACGCGCGGCCCTCGCTGTCAGCGTGACTGACACGCGGTTCAGGACGGCTTGCGGGTCGCCCGCCACTCCGGTGCGAGCACCGACCAGATCTCCCTGTCCTGCCACTCGCCCCGGCGCAGATAGCTCTCCCGCAGCACACCGTCCTTCGTCATCCCCAGCCGCCGGGCCACGGCGATGCTGCCCTCGTTCCCGGCGGCGGCAATCCACTCCACGCGGTGGATGCCCCGCTCCTCGACGGCCCAGTCGATGATCACGCGGCAGGCCCGGGTCACCAGCCCCTTGCCCACCGCCGAAGGCTCCAGCCAGCAACCCGCCTCCGCGGTGCCCTGGTTGATGTCCATCGTGCGGAAGAGGACTCCGCCGACCAGCTTGCCGTCCATCCAGATGCCGTAGATCCGTCCGGCGTCGGCCGCCGCCTTGTCCGCGTATCCCTGGAGGAACGCCCGGGCCGACTCCAGGTCGGAGGCGGCGTCCGCCAGCGGGATGTACCGTCCGATGAATTCCCGTCCCCGGTCCATGTGCGTAAGGAACTCCTCGGCCTGCCACGGCTCCAGCGGGCGCAGCTCCGCGCCGTCGTCGCCCAGGGATATCGCGTACATCGTCACCTTCCAGCGTTCGGACCAGCCCACACAGTACGGCGGGATCCTCTCACCGAGGGAGCCGTCCCCGCGCTTCCATTTGTACCTACTAGTACGTATGATCTTGCCCATGGACACCCGGGAACGACTCATCGCAAGCACCCGCGAGCTGCTGTGGGAGCGCGGCTACGTGGGCACGAGCCCGAAGGCGATCCAGGAGCGATCCGGGGCGGGCCAGGGCAGCATGTACCACCACTTCCGCGGCAAGCCCGATCTGGCGCTCGCCGCGATCAGCCGCAGCGCCGAGGAGCTGAGGGGCAGGGCGGAGGCCGAGTTCAGCGGTCCCGGCACCACGGTCGAGCGGATCAGCGCCTATTTGCGGCGGGAGCGGGACGCCCTGAAGGGCTGCCCGGTCGGCCGCCTCACCCAGGACCCCGATGTGATGGCCGATCCGGAGCTGCGCCGACCGGTCGAGGAGACCTTCGCCTGGCTCACCGACCGGCTGGCCGGGCTGCTGGCGGAGGGCCGGGCGAATGGCGAGCTCGACACCGGGCTCGACCCGGCGAGCACGGCCACCGCACTGGTCGCGGTGTTGCAGGGCGGCTATGTGCTGGCCCGTGCCGCCGACTCGGTCGAGGTGTACGCCCGGGCCATGGACGGAGCGCTCGGTCTGCTCACCGCCCATGTCCGCTGAGCCCGTGATGTTCCGCCGACCGACTCGCCCGAAAGAGAGCCCCGACATGCCCTTCGTTCGCATTGACGCGCTGCGGGCCGACCCCGACCGGCTCGACGCCCTCGGCCGTGCCGTGCACGACGCCCTGGTGGAAACCATCGGCTTCCCGCCCAACGACCGGTTCCAGGTCCTGACCAGCCATGACGGCACCAGCGGCCTGCTGCGCTACGACGACTACCTCGGGGTGCGACGCGACGAGGGCATCGTCTACATCGCGCTCACGATGCGCTCGGGGCGCACACCGGCACAGAAGCAGGCGCTGTACCGGCGGATCGCCGAGCTCGCCCAGGAGTACGCGGGGACCGAGCCGCGAAACGTCTTCATCACCCTGATCGAGAACGAGTCGGCCGACTGGTCGTTCGGCCATGGGGTGGCGCAGTACATCGACGGATGACCATGTCCTCCCTCTGGCCACACCGCTGGGCCACTGGACCACATGGGGCCCGGCATGGCGAGAATCCGTTGACTTCTGTCGTTCCAGCCCCTGGGTGATCTTCTCGCGGCTCCCTAGCGTGGGGCGGGCACCAGCCGCCCACGCCCGGAAGGAGACGCGGTGCCTGCCACGTTCGAAAGGGAGCCGGACACCACCCGATGACCAAGATTCTGCTCTCCCTGCATGTCCTGGCCGCCATCGTCGCGATCGGCCCCGTCACCGTCGCGGCCAGCATGTTCCCGCCCGCGGCCCGTAACGCCCACGCTGCCGCAGGGGCAGCCGCCGAGGGCGAGGCGGACCTGGGCACGGTCCGGCTTCTGCACCGCATCTGCCGCGTCTACGCCAAGATGGGCCTCGCCGTGCCCGTCTTCGGATTCGCCACGGCCGCCGCGATGGGCGTCCTCGGCAGCGGCTGGCTCACCGCCTCCATCGCGCTGACGGCCGCGGCCGCCGGCGTCCTGGTCGCCTTCGTCCTGCCCCGCCAGGACGAGCTCATCGACAGCCTCGGTGGGGGCAAGGCCCTGGAGCGGACCGATACCGCCCAACTGGCCATGTACACCGGCGCGTTCAACCTGCTGTGGGCGACGGTGACCATTCTCATGATCGTCCGCCCGGGCTCGACCACGGGAGCCTGACCCCGCCGGATCACCGGTGCCGACCGAAGCCGCCCCGGCGCGGGATAATGATCGAGAGCGCCGGGGCGGAAACAGGAGGCGGTGCAGGGCATGCACGGTGAGTACAAGGTGCCGGGCGGCAAGCTGGTCGTCGTGGATCTGGATGTCCACGACGGCGTGCTGCGCGGGGTGCGGGTCGCGGGCGACTTCTTCCTGGAACCGGACGAGGCCCTGCACGCCATCGACCGGGCCCTGGAGGGCGCGCCCGCCGACGCGGACGCGCAGGCGCTCGCCGCGCGCATCGAGGCGGGACTGCCCGCCGGCACCGTGATGTTCGGTTTCTCCGCCGAGGCCGTGGGCATCGCGGTGCGACGGGCGGTGGCCCGTGCCACCGACTGGACCGACTACGACTGGCAGCTGATCCACGAGGGGCCACAGGATCCGGCGCTGCACATGGCCCTGGACGAGGTGCTGACCGGCGAGGTGGCCGCCGGGCGGCGGCCGCCGACGCTGCGGGTGTGGGAGTGGGACCGTCCGGCCGTCATCATCGGCAGCTTCCAGTCGCTGCGCAACGAGGTCGACCCGGCGGGCGCCGAGCGGCACGGGGTGACGGTCGTCCGGCGGATCAGCGGCGGCGGGGCGATGTTCGTGGAACCGGGCAACACCATCACGTACTCGCTGTACGTGCCCCAGTCGCTCGTCTCCGGCCTGTCCTTCGCCGACAGCTACGCCTATCTGGACGACTGGGTGCTGGGCGCGCTGGGCGAGATGGGCGTCAAGGCGTGGTACCAGCCGCTGAACGACATCGCGACGGAGGCGGGGAAGGTCGGCGGGGCAGCCCAGAAGCGGATCGCGGCACACGGCGGTGCGGTGCTGCACCACGTGACCATGTCGTACGACATCGACGCCGCCAAGATGGTGGAGGTGCTGCGCATCGGGCGGGAGAAGCTGTCCGGCAAGGGCATCGCGAGCGCCGTCAAGCGGGTGGACCCGCTGCGCCGCCAGACCGGGCTGCCGCGCCCGGCCGTCATCGACCGCATGGTGGCCTCGTTCCGCGGGCGGTACGGGCTCACCGGCGGCAAGGTGACGGACGAGGAGTCGGCGACGGCGCGGCTGCTGGCGGCCGGGAAGTTCGGCTCGCCGGAGTGGACATCGCGGGTGCCGTGACCGGGGCCGCCCCGGGGGTCAGTTGCTGTAGACGCGCTCGGGGTGGACGAAGACCGCGGCGCGGCGCTGCTCGGCCATCACCCGGTCGTAGGCGCCCCAGTCGTCGTGCGCGCCGCCCGCGGCGATGAAGACCTCGCGCAGCAGCAGCCGCAGACGCTCCTGGTCGACCCCGGGGAACGGGTCGTCGGGCCCCGCGATCTCGGTGCGGCCCTCGACGGCGGCCCAGTTCCATCCGGCGCGGAAGACCAGGGTGGCCCGCGGGCGTGGCCGCAGATGGGCGAGTTTGGCGCGGCCGTAGGTGACGAAGGCGACCACCTGCTCACCGGAGACCGGATGGTCGATGATCCCGGCGTTGACCACTGATGCCTGGACCGAGCCGTCGGCGCGCGTCGTCGTCACGACCGCCAAGTGGTGGTCGGCCGTGGCGATGCGGTCCACGTCCTGAAGATCCGTCATCGGGTGCCTTTCTCGGCGGACCGGTCCGTCCAGCATGGCTTCCTCGGCACGCTACCGCACCCTGATGCGTCCGGGCCGGTGAATCCCGGACCGCGCGGGCGGGCGTGGGCTCGCCGCCGGGCCGGGGGGTGTAGCGGGCTCCACCGTCGATGGGGCGGCTCGCTCTCCCGCGTGCGTCCGGCCGGTCTTCTAGCCTCGTCGGCATGGGGAGAACGATGCTGCACGCGGTGTGGGCCACGGCCCTGCCGGCGTCCGCGCTCGCCTTGGCCTTCGGCTCGTATCTGCGCCGTCGGCGGCCCGGCCCGACGGACACGGAAACGGCCACGGCCACGGCCACGGCGCGGCTGACCGAGCGGGTGGCGGAGCTGGCGGAAAACCGGGCGGGCGCCATCGCCGCGCACGATGCCGAACTGCGCCGAATCGAACGGGAGTTGCATGACGGCACCCAGGCGCGGCTGGTCTCCCTGTCCCTGCGGATCGGCCTGGCGAAGCGGGCGTACGACCGGGATCCGACGGCGGCGCGCAGGATGCTGGACGACGCGCAGGACCTGGCCGAAGAGGCGCTGACCGAGCTGCGCCAGGTGGTGCGTGGCATGCATCCGCCGGTCCTCACCGACCGTGGCCTGGCCGGGGCGGTACGAGCGCTCGCCGCGAGCAGCGGGCTCGATGTCACCGTGCGGGTGGACGGTCTGGAGGACGGGAGACGGGCGTCGGCGGCGGTCGAGGCGGCCGCCTACTTCGTCGTGGCGGAGGCGCTGGCGAACGTGGCGAGACACAGTGGCGCCGACCGGGCCGAGGCCCGGCTGGCCCGTACACCGAGCGGATTGTGGGTCTCGGTGCGGGACGAGGGACGAGGTGGCGCCGAGGCGGTGGCGGGCGTGTCCGGCGTCGGGGAGACGGGTGGTTCCGGCAGCTCCGAAGGTGGCTCCGGGCACGGCTTCCAAGGTGGCTCCGGGCTGCTCGGGATAGGTCGCCGCGTCGCCGCGCTCGATGGAACGGTGACGGTGACAAGCCCGCGGGGCGGGCCGACGGTCGTCACGGAGCTGCCCTGCCGGTGGCAATCGCCGGGAGCCCACGTGGCCGCCGCCACTACGACGGGCAGGACGCCTCGATCAGGTCGCGCAACTGGGAGCGGGCGGTGACGCCGAGTTTGGGGAAGCTGCGGTAGAGGTGCGAGCCGACGGTGCGAGGGGAGAGAAAGAGCCGTTCGCCGATCTCACGGTTGCTCAGGCCCTGCGCCGCCAGGCGGATGATGTGCTGCTGCTGCGGGGACAGGGAGGTGAGGGCGTCGGGGCTGGTGGGGGCGGATTCGATCCCGGCGGCGCGCAATTCGGCCTGGGTGCGGTCGATCCAGGGGCGGGCGCCGAGGCGACGGAAGGTCTCCAGCGCGGTGTTCAGCTGGTGGCGGGCCTCGGTGATGCGGTGGCGGCGGCGCAGCCATTCGGCGTGGTCCAGCAGGAGCTGCGCGCGTTCGAAGGGCCATTGGCCGCCCGCGGGTTCGGCGAGGGCCGCGGCGAAGTGCGGCTCGGCATCTGCCGGTTCGAGCAGCGCACGGGCGCGGTGGATCAGGATGCGCATCCGGGGCGAGGGGTCCTCGGCGAGCCGGTCGGCGATGCGCTCCACGGTGGCGGCGGCCTCGGCGCCGTGGCCGGTGCGGACGGCCGCCGCGGCCAGTTCGGCGACGGCGGGGAAGGAACACGCGTAGTGGACGGGCTCGCCGTCGGCCGTGAACAGCAGGCGGAACTGCTCGTACGCGCCGATGTGGTCGCCGTCGGCCACCGCGGCCATGCCCAGCGCCCACCGGGCGCGGACGGCGACGGCGCGGCTGCGGTGCGGGTCGACGAGGGACAGCGCGGCGGAGCCCGCGGTGCGGGCCTCGTCGGTCCGGCCGGTCAACGCAAGAGCGGCGGCTTCGAGCGACCGTGCGGCGGCGTCGAGGTGCGGCAGCCCGGCGCCCGCGGAATTGGTGTTCACGGCGGCGGTACGGGCCTGGGCCCACAGCCCGTGGTCCAGATACGCCCACCCCGCCGAGCAGCCGAGCCCGATGGGCAGGGTGCCGCCCAGCCGCCAGCGGTGGAGGGCGTCGTCGAAGATCCGTACCGCGAGTGCGGTCTCGTCGAGCAACCAGGCCATGGCGCCGAGCGAGATGAGCCGGGCCGGGTCGCCGTCCGCCCGCTCGACCAGTGCCGGGATCGCCGCCACCCGCTCGGAGCGGTGCGCGGTGGGGTCGGTCACCGCGAGCGTCCACGGGTCGTCCTGTGCCCGGGCCCGTACGGCGAGGCGGTATTCCTCGTCGCCCGAGTAGAAGCCCGCCACCGACGCGGAGGCGAGCGCGATCCGGCGCAGCCCGGGGTCCTCCGCCGCCCGCAGCAGCAGGGAGAGCGCGGTGTCGTGCTCAGTGCTCAGCGTGAGCACCTGGCCCACGCGCAGCGATGCCTCGGCCGACAGCGCCGGGTCGTCGGTGAGCTCCGCGGCACCGGCGGCGAGCCGGCGCACCCAGTGCGGCTGTCCGGTGGACACCGCCGCACCCGCCGCGGCCACCAGGCGGCGGGCGCGGTCGCGGCGCCCGGGACTCAGCTCGGCGGCACGTTCCAGCGCGGTGGTGGCGGCGGTGTATCCGCCACGCTCCCGGGCCCTGGCCGCCGACTCCTCCAGGGCTGCGGCGATCTCCTCGTCCGGCCCCTCCGCGGCGGCGGCCAGATGCCAGGCGCGGCGGTCGGGTTCGGCGCTGAGCAGCGCGGCGAGGTCGCGGTGGGCCTGACGGCGGGCGGCCAGCGGTGCGGAGTGGTAGATCGCGGACCTGATCAGCGGATGCCGGAAGCGGGCCCGCCGGCCGTCGTGGCCGCCACCGGTGAGCCGCAGCAGTCCGGCGGCCTCGGCCGGGGCCAGCGCCTCGACCCGGCCCGCCACCGCCCGCTCGTCCGCCGCGACCAGGAGCAGCGCCTGCCGGGTGGCCTCGGGCAGGGAATCGAGGTCGGCGGCGAAGACCCGCATCAGGCGGTCGGTGGGCGGCAGGAGCTCGCCTTCTGCGGAGTCGGCCGAGTCCCCGCCGCAGGCGCCGTTCGCCCGGGCCAGTTCGACCAGTGCCAGCGGGTTCCCGGCGGCCTGGTCGAGGATGCGCAGCCGGCCGCGGCCGGTCGGTGGATACGGCTGCCGGTCCAGCAGAAGGCCCGCGGCGGTCGCGTCCAGCGGGCCCAGCGTACGCACGGGAAAGCCGGAGAACGGCGCCGTGGCCCCGCCCCCGGCGCCCTCGCCGGCCGGCTCTCTGGCCGCGGCCAGCACGGCGAGAGGTTCGTCGCCGATGCGCCGGGCGGCGAAGGCGAGCAGCTCCAGCGAGCCGGCGTCGATCCACTGCAGATCGTCGGCGACCACCAGGACGGGCGAGCGCCGTGCGAGGTCCGAGAGCAGGGTGAGCAGCGCGACGCCGAGCAGCAGCCGGTCGGGCGGGCCACCGTGGCCGCCCTCGACACGGCCGGGCTCGGCCTCCGCGAGGCCGGTGTCGCGGGTATTGGTCTCCGCAGGGCCGGTGTCGTGAGGCTTGGCGTCCTCCAGGCCGATGGCGCCGAGCAGGGCCGACCGCTGCCGGGCCGACAGCCCGGCCGTCTCCCCCAGCACCGGCCGCAGCAGCTGGTGGAGGCCCGCGAACGTCAGGTTCGCCTCGCTCTCGCTGCCCGTCATCCGCAGCACCCGGCCCTGGTGACGATCCGCCGCGAGGCCGAGCAGGGTGCTCTTGCCGGCACCCGGTTCGCCCGTAAGGATCAGCACACCGCTGGTCAGACCGAGTACGGCCGCGCTCTCACTCTCCCGCCCGACCATGGTCATCCCTCGACTCTAACCCGTGGTGCGGTAGCCCGTGGTGCAGTCATATGACGGATACCGCCGACGCCCGCCGACGCACAGGCTGGACTCATGGACACCATCACGCTTGGCAACGTCGAGATCACCCGCGTGGTAGAGGTGGCCCCCAGGGGTCTGCCACGCGACTTCGTCTTTCCCGACGTGGCCATGGAGCACTGGCGCACGCACGAGGGCTGGCTGGCGCCCGAATTCCTGGATCCGGCCGCCGACGAGGTACGCACGACGATCCAGAGCTGGCTGCTTCGCAGCGAGGGCCGGACGATCCTGATCGACACCGGCGTCGGCAACGACCGGGAGCGGCCACATATGCCGTTCTTCCACCATCTGCAGACGGACTACCTCGGGAGACTGGCCGCGGCCGGGGTCCGCCCGGCCGATGTGGACCTGGTGATCTGCACCCATGTGCATGGTGACCACGTCGGATGGAACACGTCGTGGACGGAGGGTGAGTGGCGGCCGACCTTCCCCAACGCGGAGTATGTGTTCCCCCGGGCCGACTTCGACTACTGGAACCCCGAGAACGGGCACCGGACCCGCTCCGGCCCCCGGATGGCGAACGTGTTCGAGGACAGCGTCGCCCCCGTCCACCAGGCCGGGCAGACCGTGCTGTGGGAGGGCGACCACTACGACATCGACGCCCAGCTGCGCCTCGAGCCCGCCCCCGGCCACACCCCCGGCTCCTGCGTGGTGCGGCTGCGGTCCGGTACGGATCGGGCGATCTTCGCGGGCGATGTGCTGCACAGCCCGCTGCAGATCGTGGAGCCGGACGTCTGCCCCTGCTTCGACGAGGACGAGCCCCGGGCGCGGGTCGCCCGGCGCCGGGTGCTGGGAGAGGCCGCGGACGAGCGCGCGCTGCTGTTCCCCGCGCACTTCCCCGGCGCGGGCGCGGCCGAACTGCGGCGGGACGGCGAGCGGTTCGCGGTGAAGGAGTGGGCGGCATGGCGGTGAGCGTGTTCCGGAACATCCCGTACGCGGCCGCGCCGATCGGCGCCGCGCGGTTCGCCGCGCCGACCCCCGTGCACGGTGCCCCCGGCGACGATGGGCCGGGGCCGACGGCTCCGGCGCCCGAGCGACGGTTCGCGGTGGACCTGAGCCCGGCGCTGGGCCAGGGCTGGGTGCGTGGCGAGGACTATCTGACGGTCAACGTCTGGACGCCACGGACCGACGGCAACGCCCCGGTGATGGTCTTCGTACACGGCGGCGGCTTTCTCTCCGGCACCGGCCAGGCGCCGCTGTACGACGGGACGTCCTTCGCCCGCGACGGCGTGGTCCTGGTCACCCTCAACTACCGTCTCGGCGCGCCGGGTTGGCTCGACCTGCCGGGCGCCCCGCGCAACCGGGGTCTGCTGGACGTGCTCGCGGCGCTGCGCTGGGTGCGTGAGCACATCGCGGGCTACGGCGGGGACCCGGACCGGGTGACGGTGTTCGGGCAGTCGGCGGGAGGGATGATCGTCAGTGCGCTGCTGGTGACGCCCGAGGCCGCCGGGCTGTTCCGGGCTGCGATCAGCCAGAGCGGTGGGCTGCACACCCTGACCGGCGCGGAGGCGGCGGAGACGACCCGGGCCCTGGCCGACCGGCTGGGCGTTCCGGCCACGGCCGAGGCGTTCGCCGCGATCCCCGACGAGCGCCTGGTGGCCGCGCTCGCCGACCTGCCCGGGGTGGGGCCGCGGCTCTCGCCGTTCGGTGTGGTGCTCGATGAGCCCGACGAGGTGGCCCCGACGCATCCGGTGGATCTGCTGGTGGGCACGAACACCCAGGAGTCGCTGCTGTACCAGCGGCCGGAACGCAGCGCGGGCATCGACGCCATGTTCCGCGACGCCCGTGAGCGGCTGGTGTCCCGCTACGACAAGGTGTTCACCTACGACTTCGACTGGCGGGGCGGGCCGTTCGGGGCGTGCCACACCGCGGAGGTCCCTTTCGTCTTCGACAACACCGGTCTGCCCGCGCTCCGTACGGCGAACGGACTGCTCGGACCGGACATCCCGCCGTCGCTGGCCACGGAGATGCACGGCGCGTGGGTCCGGTTCGCCATGACGGGGGATCCGGGCTGGTCGGGGGCGCGCCGGTTCCACTAGGGCCCACGGGGTGCGGCGGGGTGGCCGTTGGCGGCGGATCCGCCGCGTCGGTCTCGGCCCGCCTCATCGCGCCCCGGGCCACGGGCCACGGGTTCACCAACCGCCGTATTCCTGACCGCCGTGGGGTGGGGCGGGGCGGCTCGCCGGGGCCTGAACGGGGTCCTCCGGCGGCCGGGCCGGCCAGACGGGCCGAGGTGGTGGCGGCGGGGGCAGGCGCGAGCTGTCCGCCTTCTTTTGGTTCCACTCCCCCTCGCCCAGGACCAGCAGCGGATCGAACATGATGATGGTCCCCGCGATCACCAGAAAGACCACCGGGCCGATCAGCATGGGGAGGATCAGCGAAGCCGGTGCGTTGCCGCCCACGGAGGCGCCGAGCACATCGTCCAGCCGCACACTGACCGCGGCCATGCCCGTGTAGTGCATCCCGGTCACCGCGACCCCCATCACCATGCTCGATCCCAGGCTGGCGCGGAAGCCATGGATGGTCACCGCGGCCCACAGGGCCGCGGTCGCGGCCACGACCGCGATCAGGACGGAGAGCAGGACGGTCGGCACGGAGTACTCCAGATGTCCCTGCATGCGCATCGCGGACATCCCGATGTAGTGCATGCCCGCGACGCCGAGTCCGGTGAACACACCGGCCGAGAGCAGCACCCCCCGGGAAACGCCCCGGTAGCCGACCATGAAAACGCCGATGCCGACGACGACGATCGCCACCAGAAGGCTGAGCAGGGTGGTCGGTATGTCGAAGCCGACCGGGGTTTCCTTCACATGGAACCCCATCATGGCGATGAAGTGCATCGTCCAGATACCCGAGCCGATCGACGCGGATCCGAGCGCGAGCCAGCCCGGCTTCCAGGAGCGCTGAGTACGCACCGACCGGGCGGTGCAGCGTAAGCCGAGCGCTCCCCCGAGACAGGCCATGAGGTAGGCCGCCAGCGGGGTGGTGGCCCCGTAGTTGAACCCGTCGATCGTGCCGTACATGTACGTTCCGTCCTTCTCGCCGCGGGGTTCTGTGCAGAAACGTTGAGCCACCGGCGAGGGTAGGGCGCGGGCAAGCACACCGCCCTCGCCTTTGGTCACGCATCGATAAAGGTGTCTCACCAAACGTGACGCGATATCGCATCATTCACCTCATGTCCCTTTTCGCCTTGGCTGCGGGGCGGGAGTTCCCGCGCGGCCCCGAACCCGCGTATCCGACTGGGCGATTCGCGGACGTCTTCCGGGCGGTTTCCGGAAAGAGCGATCAAAGGGGTCCTGTGCTCGCGTGGACGGGCGGATGATGAGTGAGGCATGGCGAAGGGGGACGTTTCATGCACAGCAGGAATCTCGCGGCATTACGTGACCGAGCCGAACACGCCGCGGCCGACGCGCTGGCGTGGATCGCCCCGGCCCCGCCGGTCGGCCCGGCGGCCAAGGGATCGTCCGACGGCATAGGTTCAGAGGGCTCGTCCGGCGGCGCTGGTTCGGAGGGCTCGTCCGACAGCCCGGCGGCCGGGCGAGCGGCCGACGGCATTCGGTCGCCCGCTGACGCCGACCCCGCGTCGCTCGACCGCTGCGTCGCCGAACTGGACGAGCTGGAGGCCGCGTTGGCGGCGGCCGTGCCGGACGGGGACGCACTGCTGTGCACCGTGCGCGCCCGGCTCGGCGGCCTGTACGCCGAGCGCTACCGGCACCACCCCACGGACGACGACCGGAGTCGGGGCCTGCGGGTGCTGAGGGCGGCGCGCGCCCGTGGGGCGCTCGACCCATCGGACGAGCGGGCCTCCACCCTCCACCTGGTGCGGTTGCTGCTGACGCCCGGTATGACGGCCGGATGGGACGGCACGCTGCCCCGCCTCCTCGAATCCTTCGACGTAGGCCGCCAAGTAGTGGTGGGCGAGCCCGAACTCACCGCCGATCTGACCGAGCTGCGCGCACTGCTGACCGACCTGCTGCCGACGCTGCCCGAGGACGTCGCCGAACCCCTGTCGTGGGCGGCCGAGGCCCTGGAACGGGTGCCCGCCGCCGCGCGCTCCGGGGACTTCGAGCAGATGGCCGCCCTGGCCGCGCAACTGGCCGAGCGCATGCCGGACGGCAACTCCCCGCTGATACAGGCCCTGTGTGGGATGGCCACCGAGTTCGCCACGGCCGCGGCAGGCGGCGGCGATGAGGCCGATCGGCTGGAGGAGCTCAGCGCGGAGGAGACCGCCCTCACCTTCGCGCAGGCCGCCCTCATGCTGGAGCTCGAAGTGCCCGGCACCATCCGGACCGAGGATCTGGAGGCCCTGGTCACCGAGGTGAGCAAGGGGCCGGCCGGTGAAGAGGCGGAGACCGCGATGCGCGCCGCGATGAGCCGCATGGCGCACGGTGTGCGCACGGGTGACGCCGACCGGCTGGCCGAGGCGGCCGAGTTGATCGGCACGGCCGCCGGTACCGGATCCGGGCGGGTGGACTGGATGGCCGGGGTCATCTCGCCCGGACTGCTCACCGCAGCCAACATCCTGGGCGGCAATCTCACCGACCGCGACCAGGCGCGTGCCCGCTTGGACGCGCTCTTCGGCCCCGCCTCCGCGGTGTTCGAATCCGCACACGCGACCGGGCCCGGCGCGGAGGGGCTACGGCTGTGCTCCCGGAGCATGCACCTCCAATTGCGCCTCAACGAAGCGCTGGACGAGCGGGACGCCGAAACGCTGGAGGAGCTGCTGGACGAGTTGCTCGACCTGCTGGAGGAGGCCGGCGAGAACAGCGAGTGGCAGTTCCTGGTGCTCTTCCTGCTCGGCCAGGCGCAGTTGAGCCTGGCCACGCTGGACGGCGGGATCCCCGCACTGCGAGCCGGCGTGGCCTACTTCGAGGAGGCGGCGAACCACCCGAGGCTCCCGACCTTCGCGCGGCCCCTCATGGACGCGCAGTGCGCGCCCCTGCTGGCCCTCTTCTCCATGATCGAACCGGATCCCGTACGTGTCTCCGAGGCCGTGACCCGGGCCCGTCGGGCCCTGGAGGGCCCCGCCTCGACCCCCGACCAGCGGGTGTGGATCCGGCAAGGCATCGGGATGGCCCTGCTCACCGTCCACAGGTCGGCCGGCGACCGCTCCGCCCTGGAGGAGGCGGTCGGGGAGCTGGAACAGGCCAGGCGGGAACTGACCGAGCGCACCAGCCCGGCCATCCGGCAGAAGCTGCTGTGGGAGCTGGCCGAGGCGTACCGGCTGCGCGACGACCGTGAGCGCGATGACACGGGGGCGGCCGTCGCCACCGCCCATGCCTCGCTGTGGGTGCTGGCCGAGGACGTGCTGCTGCAACTGGGCGCCGAGCACGGCCTGGAGGTGGCCAGGGCGGGGTCCAGCCGTGGGCTGCTCGCCGCCCACTGGGCCGCCGTGGACGGCCGGATCGAGGAGGCCGTGGCGTCGCTGGAGAACGGGCGTGGCCTGGTGCTGCGGGCCGCGGCCGCGGCCGCCGGGGTCCCCGAGCAGCTGGCCGCCCGGGGCGAGGCGGAGCTGGCCGAGCAGTGGCGGACCGCCGTACGGGACCTCCCGCTTCAGGCCGCGCCGAGCAGCGGCGGACTCGCGCCCGGCACCGGCGGCGGTACCCCGGACGAGGTCCGGAGCACGCTGACGCGGGTCATGTCGGCCGGGGCCGCCCCCGGCGTCGAGATCCCCAGCAGGCTGCGCCGCCGCGCGCTGGACGTGCTGCGGCGGGACAGCGGCGAGGCGCCGCTGCGCGGGCTGCTCGGCGCCCCCGGCATCGGCGAGTTGCGGGAGGGGCTGCGCGCCACCGGCACCGACGCGCTGGTGTATCTGGTGCCCGGACAGGACACCGCCGACGGCGTGGCCGTCCTGGTGCGGAGCGCCGGTGAGCCGACGGCGCTGGCGCTGCCGGGGCTCGGCGCGCCCGGCCGGGAGCCGCTGGAGCGCTATCTGGACGCGGGCGCCCGGCGGTCCGCCGTGTCCGAGCACGGCATGGACGCCCACGCCGAGGCGCATCGGCACTGGGAGGCGGCGCTGGAGGGGCTGTGCGACTGGGCGGGCCCGGCCGTCCTCGCCCCCGTACTGGACACGCTGGGTGCCCGGGCGGAGGACGGGCGTGAGAAAAGGGAGGACGGGGCCCAGCAGCACGACGCGCCGGTCCGGCTGGTCCTCGTGCCGTGCGGCAACCTCGGTGCCGTTCCCTGGCACGCCGCCCGCCTCCCCGGGCCACGGGCCGGTGCGCGGCGCCCGTACGCCTACGCCTGCGAAGCCGCGGTCATCTCGTACGCCGCGTCCGGCGGTGAGTTCCTGCGGGCCGCCCGGCGCGGCCGGGTACCGGCGGGCGAGCGCGCGGTGCTGGTGGCCGACCCGAGCGGGGATCTGACGTGGGCGCAGGACGAGGTGTCGGCCCTGCGCACCGCGTACTACACCACGGCCCTGCTCTACGGCTGGCACGAGGACGCGCCCGAGAGCGCGCTGGGCACCCCCGAGGATGTGCTCTCCCACCTCCCCGGCGGCCCGGCCGCGCCCGCCGCCTCACTGCTGCATCTGGTGGTGCACGGCCTGGCGGGTCTGCGGCCCACCGACTCGGCCCTCCACCTGGCCGGCCCGGACCCCGAAGACGCCCCGGGCCCCGAAGCCGCCCCGGACCCGGGCAGGCTGACGGTGACGCGCATTCTCGACGTACCCGCCGGGGAGCGGGCGGCCACCGGGCCGCTGATCGTGCTCAGCGCCTGCGAGACGGACCTCAGCAGCCGCGACCACGACGAGGCGCTGACCCCGACCACCGCACTGCTGGCGCGTGGCGCCACGGATGTGGTCGGCTCGCGGTGGAAGGTCTCGGACAGCGCGTCCGCCGCGCTGATGGTGGTCTTCCACCACCACCTGACCGTCGCCGGACTGGCCCCGCCGGACGCCCTGCGCGCCGCCCAGCTGTGGATGCTCGACCACGACCGCCACCCCGTCCCCGGGCTGACCGGCCTTCTGCTGGCCGAGACACAGAGCGATACGGGAAGCCTGGCCCGGATCGTCTCCTGGGCCGGATTCATCCACCAGGGCAACCCCGCTCCGCACGCACCCGCGGAAGGACGACAGCCATGACCACCGACGATCTCCTGGAGCTGCTGCGCCGGCATCTGCCGGAGATCCGCGCCTCGCTGACCGCCGCGCTGTTCAGCGGATTCCGGGACAGCGTGCTGCGGCTGCGGGCCGCCGGAGACGACGCCAGGGCCGTGCGCGCCGCGCTGCGGGAGATGCGGCTGGCACTGCGGCCTCTCCCCCGCGAGAACGAACTGCGCAGAAAGCTGGACCAGTTCCGGTCCGGGGGCGCCGCTCCCTCCGCGGTCCTGCCGGACGCCGACCGGCTGGCCGAGCTGATCCGGCTGCTGCAGTCCGTGGACTGGCCGACGCTGGACCCCGCGAGCGCCGAGATCGCCCGGGCCGTACGGGACCGGCTGCTGACCGCCCCCGCGCGGGGCCCGGAGCAGCTCACCGGTGCCGCCGCCGAGAATCCCGCCGGGGCCGGGCTCATCCGCCTCTCCGACCCGGAGCGCGGCGATCGCTACCCGGACTTCCAGTTCGACCCGGATACCGGCGAGCCACGGCCGGTGGTGCAGCGGATCAACAGAATGCTGCTGTCGGACCAGGACCCCTGGGGCGCCGCGGACTGGTGGCTCGGCGGCAACACCTGGCTGCGCGACACGCCGGCCGCCCTGGTGGGGCAGGTGCCGGACGCGCGGCTGACCGAGGCCGCCGCCGCGCTGTTGGGAGACGGCGGATGGTGAGGCAGGCGCCCCCGAGGGCGCGCGCATGAGCCCCAATCTGTTCACCCTGAGCGCGGGCACCGAGCTGTGGCGGTGTCATGAGACCGCCTACGCCTGTACCGAGTTCAACCCGAAGCCCGCGCACTCCTTCTTCGGTGGCAACCGTTTCGACGCCACCGCCGAGGACCGGTATCCGTATCTGTACGCGGCCGTGGAGCCGGCCACCACGCTCGCCGAAGTGATGCTGCGGGACATGGAGTTCACCGGGCCGGAGGCACGGCGTCAGGTGCCGTGGGCGCTGGCGGCCACCCGCTCGCTGTCCAAGGTGCGGGTGACCGAGGATCTGGTCCTGGTGCGGCTGGTCCGGGAGGAGGACCTGGCCGCGGTGTTCCAGACCTCCTGGCTGCTGGAGACCGACGAGTACGCGCAGACCCGCGCCTGGGCGCGGGAGATCCGGCGCCAGGTGCCGGACGCCCAGGGGCTGGTGTGGCAGTCGCGGCGGCACCGCCCGCATCCCGCCCTGGTGCTGTTCGGCGACCGCTGCGGGGAGGAGCCGCTGAAGGCGGTGCCCGGCCAGGCTCACAACCTGGGCACGTTCGAGGGGGCGGGCGAGGCCAACCGGCTGCTGGCGCCGCTGCGGGCGGTCGTCATTCCGCCCGGTACCCGGACATGAGCACGCGGGGCGGCCTGGGGGGCGCCGCCCCGCGACACCGCCCGGCATCGGCTCAGCCGGTGCCGGGCCCCGGTCCGTACAGCCGTACGACGAAGCTGACCCGCAGCCCGAGCCGGAGCTGGTCGCCGTCGCGGACGGGGGTGCGCACGCCGGGCGCGATCCGGGCGCGGTTGAGATACGTGCCATTGCGGGTGCCCGTCTCGGGCTCCTCGACCCAGGCGCTTCCGTCCGGTTCCACGGTGAGCGACGCATGGTGCCGGGAGATTTTGTTCCAGCCGGCGAACGCGGCGGCGGTCCGCGGCGCCCAGTCGGGGTGGCGGCCGAGGTGCAGCGGAGGGCCCGGGCCGTGGCGGAGCTCCAGACAGGGCTCGGCGCAGACCAGCAGCACATGGGTGCGCGTACGGTCACAGGACGCGCAGCGGGCGTCCCGGGGGGCCACCGGCGCACGGCAGTTCCAGCAGGGCGCGGACACTTCGACACCGGCCGGGCCCGGCGCGGGCCGGGGTGCGGGCTCTGCCGTCGGCTCCGGCTCCGGCGCCTCGCCCGGCCTGTGCGCTGTCCCCCCTTCCTCCGGTGCCTCCAGTTCCTCGCCGTCCGGCACGAGATACCACCCCGGGGGCGTGGCCCTCTCGCTCATCGGCCACCACCAGGACCGGGATCCGCGTCCGCCGTGTGCACCACCCGCAGGTCCAGGGCCACCGTTCCGTCCCCGGCGGGCCGCACACCGGTGACGGTGACCGCCGTGCCCGCCAGCCGTTCCTGGTCGAACAGCGCCCGTGCCAGCGGGTTGATCAGATGCGTCTCCAGCAGCATGCCGATACCCCGGCCGCCGTTGTCGACATCCGCCGTGCAGTAGGTGGACAGCGCCTGATGCGCCTCGTCGGAGAGGCGCAGATGCACCCCCTGCTCCTCCCGCAGCACCCGTTGGATGTTGCCCACCTGCGAGTCGAAGATCTCGGCGGCCACCTTGGCGTCGATGTAGTCGAAGACCACCACGTTGCCGCCGAGCCGGTTCATCAGCTCCGGGCGGCCGATCTCCTCGACGAAGTGTTCCTTCACATTGGCCAGGATGATCTCCTCAAGCTGGTGGTACGGCATCCCGGGCTCGGCCACCCGCCCCTCGTGTCCGCGTCCGCCCTCGCCGGTCCGTTTCCTGACCCCGAGGTTGGAGGTGAAGATCAGCACGCATTCGCTGAAGTACGTGGTGACGCCCTGCCCGTCGGTGAGCCGGCCGTCCTCGAGCACCTGGAGGAACTTGTCGAGCACCCCCTTGTCGGCCTTGTCGATCTCGTCGAACAGCACCACCCGGAAGGGGTCGTTGCGCACCGCCGTGGTCAGCTCGCCGCCCGCCTCGTAGCCCACATATCCCGGTGGTGCGCCGAGCAGCCGGTCCACCGAATGCGGTGCCGAGAACTCGCTCATATCGAAGCGCAGACAGGCGTCCTCGGTGCCGAACAGCAGCTTGGCCACCGACTTGGCCAGCTCGGTCTTGCCGGTGCCGGTCGGCCCGGCGAAGAACAGCACACCGCGCGGCCGGCTGCCGGGGTGGGACGCCTGGGCGCCGGACAGGCTGAGCGCGGCGCGCTTGAGGATGTCGAGGGTCTTGCCGACCGCCTTCTCCTGGCCCTTCACCCGCGCCCGCAGGTCGGCCTCGCCCTTCTTGATCTGCTCGCGGATGTAGTCCGCCTGCCACGGATTGTCCTTGACGCCGAGCTGGTAGACGCGGACCGCGTCCCGCATCTCGGCGAACGACAACCCACGGTCGAGCGCCATACGGGCGCTCTCCCGCATCGCGCGCAGGGTCAGCCCGGCGGTGGCCCGCGCGAAGGTGTCGATGTCGTGTTCGTTCAGCGGCCGTCGCTTGTCGAGCCGGACGGGCCCGTCGTCTTCGTCCTGGGACGCGGACGCGGCGGTGTGCTCCTCGGCCAGCAGCTCGGCCATGCGCCGCCTGCTGCCCAGGTCGGGCAGCGGGATGCCGATGGTACGGACCCGTTCGCTGCCCGCGACCAGCCAGGTGGGCAGATCGCGCTCCCCGTCGGCGAGCCAGATCACGGGGTTGAACAGCCGCCGTCCGCTTCCCGGGGAGGTGATCGGCCGTGCGTCCTCGGCCAGCTTCAGGCAGTTGAGGAAGAAGTCCCGCTCCGGATCGCTGAGCCGGGTGACATCGGTGGGGATCCGGGCCGCGTAGTCGATCAACAACACCACCCGATAGGGCTGTTGGCGCGGTGCCGGGTCCGGGCGGGACCGGCCGTCAGGTGTCTTCGGCCGCCGCCCCTGCTGCTTCCAGCCGGTGACGATGTCGCGCAGCGTCCGCTCCGCGTCGGCCAGGTGGACGGGGGTGTCGGCGCGCCGGGCGCGCCCGGGCCTGGCGGCATCCCGCCCGTGCAGCAGCTCGCGGATCTCCTGGGCCGCCGGGCCCACGACGACGGTGAAGCCGTCCGCGATGTCGAAGCGGATCAGCGCCTCGTATCCCTCCTGCCACAGGGCGTTCCACAGGACCTCGGTGAGGGTGTGGTGGGCGTCGTACGTGGCCTCGGGGCCGCCCTCGTCGGGGTCCTTGTCGTGGCGGACGAGGTGGATGTCCCGGATGCTGCCGTGCAGTACGTACTGGGACTGGACGCTGAGCGTGCCGACCAGCTCCTCGGCGAAGGCCGGGAGCCTGCGGTCGTCGCGGCCCGGGGACGTCACCGGCTCGGTCATGACTGCCTCTCCTGGTCATGGTGGCGGGCCTTGGGTCCGGTGTGGTCCCGAGCGGGCCGGCCCCCCATGCGCCGGACCGGCCGCGCGGGCAGCTCGCCGAAGACGAACGGGACACTGAGCCCGGCCCGTTCGGCCAGCTCGCACAGCTTCCCCAGATGCTCGGGGGCCTCGTGGCACCGCTGCCAGTCGAGGTCCAGATCGTCGTCGGTCTCCTCGGCGGGGTCGCGCTCGCGGTGCATGGTGGCGACCCGGGCGGTGCCCCCGGCCGCCACGCTGACGCGGAGCCAGTGCTCCTCCCCCCAGCCCGGCGGGGTCCAGTCGATGATCTGCACCGCCCCGGATGTGGTGCATCCGGCCGTCTCGGGCTGCGACCGCCGGACCGCCGCGCGCATCACCTCCGTGGCGTACATCCGCTGATACGCGTCGACCCGCTCTCCGACGCGGGCCGCGACGCGCACGCGCTCGGCCTCCGCCAGCGTCCCGCCCTGGTACAGAAAGCGCTCCAGGACCGCGATCTCCGCCCTGGCATCGGGCAGCGGAACGGGGGTGCCGGAGTGGCCGTCACCGGGTGTGCCGGGGTGGTCGTCGCGGAGGAAGGCGAGCTGCTGGGCGGCCCACTCCTCGGTCTCCTGCCGCCGCTCGGCGTCGCGCGTCATCCGCTCGGCGAACCCGGCGGCCTCCCGCAGATGGCGCTTGGCCGCGGCGGGCCGCCGGGCGGCGACCTCCGCGGCGACGGTGACCCTCTCCTCCATTAGCCGGTAGTCGGCCGCCGACACGTTCTGCGGAAGCATGGCCAGCAGGTCCGCGCCCAGCCGCAGCACTTCCTCCTCGGTGGGGGCCGTGGCGGCTGCGGGCGGCGGCTGCGGCAGCGAAGCGCGCGCCTCGGCCTCGGTGGCGGCCTCCTCGTACGCCTCCAGCGCCTGGCGGCGGCGGGCGCGCAGGCTGGCGTGCCAGCCGGTGTCCTCGGGATGCGCTCCGGCCACCGGGCGGGCGGCTGCCTCCATCGTGGCCCGTGCGTAGGCGGTCTCCGCGCGGCGCAACCGGCGGTCGGTGTCGGCCAGTTGCCGCAATGCCTCGTCCAGATTCTTGCCCACCAGGGCCAGCGGCGGTGGCAGGTCGGGCGGTTCCGGTGGCCCGTCGGGGCCGGCCCGCCGGATCCGCGCGCGCAGGGTGTCGATGCGGGCGTTGGCCCGGACGGCGGCGAAGGCGGCGTCCCGCCAGCACGCGGCGGCCTGCTGGGCGTCCAACTGCCGCTGACGCAGGTCGGCCTGATCCTCGGCGGCGCGGATGGCCGCGGCCGCGAGCACCTGCGCCCCGGCCATGGTGGCACGGCCGACGAGCAGCGCCCCGCTGAGCGACCCGAGACCGATCAGGGCGGGCACCATCAGGTCCTGCAGCTGGTCCATGGCGGCGTTCAGCGCATGGCCGGTGGTGTGCTGTACGGCGTCGGCGAGGTGCTGCCCGGCCTGGGCGCCGATGTGGTCCGACAGCCCGGTGCCATGGATCGCGTCGTGCGGCACTCCGGTGTTCGGGATGGTGTTGGTGACGGTGTCGGGGACGGTGTGCTGGATGGTCTCGGCGACCGGCGGCGGGGGGAAGTACACATCCGGCATCACATCGCCGATGCTGGCAATCGCCTGACCCGAACTCATGTGAGCCTCCCCGGAGTCGGCGGGGCGGCTGCTCTCGGGCGGCCGGTGCGGTGCCGTTCATCCCGGCCGCGCAGCTCCGCCACATAGCGGCGCCAGCACCGCAGCCGGTGCCAGGTCCACCAGACGAGGACGGCCACCGTGGCCAACGGCCACACCCAGGGGGCATAGGCCACGGTGGCCCACAACAAGGCGATGACCGGGAGGATCAGCAGGCCCTGGACCGGGAAGCGGGAGCCGGGACGGCGGATGAACCGGGCCACGGGCAGCGCACGGTCGATCAGCAGCCCGGCCAGGGACCGGTCCGGGTGGTAGCCGGGGCTGCCGATGCGGTACGCCGTCCACAGCTCAAGGGCCAGCACGGCGGCGGCCGCCGGGACGGCCAGCATCCACGCCGTCACCACCGCGCTCTGGGCAGGCCATCCCACCAGATCGCCCAGACCGATCACGAAGATCCACGGGAAGACGAGGGCGACGGCTCCGCCGAGGGCCCAGCCGAGTGTGGGCAGCATGTCCTGCCTGCGCACCCACAGCGTGGCCACGTCCAGGTCGCGCTCCTGGCGCAGGAGGGCGCGCTCGCCGTCGAGCCGCCCTTGCGCCTCCGAGGACTCGTGCTCGGCAAAGCCGGCCAGCCACTCGGCCAGTTGCAGCCGCACGAGATCCTCGGGGTCGCGCACCAGCCGGCCGTACCAGGCCACCGTTTGTGGCAGCGCGGCCTGGATGCGGGCGGTTCGCTCCTGGAGCCTGCGCCGGTGCGCGGTGGGGGCGGCGGCGAGCGACAGGAGGGCGGCGAGCCGGGAGCGGTCGAGCCGGGTGGCGGCGCGCACCTCGGCACGGCGGTCGCGCAGCCACGGCGACTCGTGGAGCACCTCGTCGACGGTGTGCTGCCAGCGGGAGCGGGCCGTCAGCCAACGCTGCTGCACCTCGGCGAGCCCTTCGCCGCCGGGCCGTGAGTCCAGCAGCGGCAGGATGGTGTGGTCCCGCAGGTCCGCCACGACGGAGAGGGCGAACTCATCGCCGCGCCCGGCCTCCCGCAGCAACTCCCCCAGCCCCACGTGGTCCAGCGGCACCCCGCGGTAGGACGCGTCGAGGGTGGGGCCGAGCCAGGAGATCAGCCGCACCATCGTGACCGGCTTCGGCTCACGCGGCGGAGCCGCGGGGTGCTGCGGCTCCAGGAGGCCGAGCAGCGCCGACAGTTCGTCGGCGTCGCGGTCCGGCGCGCCCTCGAACTGCCGTAGCCAGCGAGTGAATTCGCCGCGGCCGCGCCGCCGGGAGAGGAGCTGCCGGGCGGGCCGCCAGTTCTCGCTGAACGCCCTGGCCAGCTGCTTCGGCCTGGTGTAGTGCTCATCGAGGAAGGCGAACGGCTCGATGTCCGGGGCGTCTTCCGGGTCCGAGGCGCCGGGTGCCGTGCCCGCCTCCCAGGGGGCGATCGGCGGCGAACCGCCCACCAGCCACTGCGCCACCTCGTCGGTTCCCCAGCGGTGGTCGGGGTCGCGGGTGAGCAGCCCCATGCACAGCAGCCGCAGCCGGTGGTCGGCAACCAGGGACAGATCCGGGGCGCGGGAGCTGATCTCCTCCCGGACGAAGTCGTTGTCGGTGAACCGGACGGGGTGGCGTCCACCGGCCATCTCGGCGACGATCATGCCGAGCGACCACCAGTCGGCGGGCGGGTGGATCAGCTGGTGGCGCAGCGACGCCTGCGGGGACATATAGAGGGCGGTGCCGACCCAGCGCTCGTCGCGGGTGTAGCGCTCGGCGGGTTCGTGGGCGGAGACGGCGAAGTCGACGAGCACGAGGTCCGGAGCGGCCGGGTCGAGGCTGCCGAGCACGATATTGGCCGGACTGATGTCCCGGTGGACGATGTTCAGTTCGTGCAGGGTGGTGAGGGCCTCGTGCAGCTGCCGTACGACGCTGTGGATGAGCACGGGGTCGGCCGGGCCGGGGTTGTCCCTCAGATATCCGGCCAGGTCGGTCTCGCCGTAGGAGGGCGCCAGGTCGTACGGATGGCCGTCGGCCCCGGTATCGCCGGTCTCGGTGAAGTGGGTGAGGTGCCGGCGCGGCCGGTCCCGCAGCGCCTCCCACACTCGGCGGTCCGGGGCGTGGCCGCGGTGGTACCACTTGAGGATATGGCTGCCGCGCTCGTCCTCGACGCGGTAGACGGCCGCCTGGTGCGGATGGTCGGGGCGGCGCAGCACGGCCCTCAGACGGAACCGGCCGCGCAGCGAGACCGGCAGCGCTCCGGTGTCCCCGCGCAGGTCGCGACCCCCGTGCGCGACCTGCGCGGGAGCCGCCGAGGGGATCTCGTCCTCGGTGGGCCCGGCCATCGTGGCGGCCGCCGACGGGAGCGGCTCCTCGTGTTCGGTGAGCCCGACCGCCGAGGCGCCGACCGATGAGGGCGGCTCCTCGTGTTCAGTGGGCCCGACCGCCGAAGTGGCCGCCGACGGGGGCGGCTCCTCGTGTTCGGTGGGCGGCGGCCCGGCATCGTGCGCGCGCTGCTCTTCGGGGTCCCCTTGGTCCCGGTGGTATCCGTGGTCCCCCTGGGCTGCGTATTGCTCGTCGTCCCCGTAAGCCCCGTAGTCCTCGTCGTCCTCGGATTCCGTGGGGGGCGGCTGCTCGTGCGGATGGGTCACAAAGGTCACCTCGTGAACGGGTGGGCGGTGTCGGATTCCATGGCGGCGAGAGCGGCGGCCGGGGGTCGCCGGGCGGTGGATCAAGAAGGCGGAACCTTGAAAATCGGAAATCTGTTCCAGCACGGTGTGAATTACCGGCGGCGCAAAGCCCGGCACGGCGAGGCCACCGAGAGAACGATTTCCTCTTTCCCGGCCGGTCGCTAGCCTGGTGACCATGAGTCAGGAGCCATTTGCGTCAAATTCGCCCACATACGATCAACTCCTGGAAGAACTGAAAGGCATACGCAGGCCCGGACTGCCGGATCTGCGCAGGACCGATCGGCCGGCGCTGCGTGCCGCGGCCGTGGCGGGCGGCTTCTGCGATGGCTCCGACGACGCCCCGGCCGGTATCGAGGCGTTGCTCAGGGAGGCGGTACGGCGCCTCGGCGAGCGGGATCTGCTCGGCCAGGCGGCGGCCCACACCTTCGGGCTGCTCCCCGACCGCCGGGGCGCACCCGCCCATGACCGCCGTAAGATGGCCGCCGCCGTGTACGGAGTCACCCCCGAGCGGTTCCGCAAGCAGCAGGAACCGCAGGTCATCCAGCAACTCGCCGAGGCCGTGCTGACCATCCTGCGGGAGCCGCCGCCCCTCCCCGGGAAACCGGGCTCGGCGGGACAGAGCCCCGGACCCGGCGCCGGGCCACAGCCCTCCGGCGGACCGAGCGCGACCGGGCAGAGCACCATCGCGCGGAGCGGCCGGGTCGGCCAGGAGCCTCCGCTGCGGGTCGACAGCGTGCCGGTGGACGCGCGGAGCACGTTCACTCTGCATGTCTCGCCCATCGAACTGCTGCGGGACATCGAGGTGCTGGTCTCCTCGGAGAACGTCTACCTGGAGATGTCCAAGACCTTCCGCCCCACCGTGTCCGGCGCGCTGCGCCTGGCCGCCGCCGTACGCGACCCGGCCGGAGAGATCGTCGACGATGTGCTGGCCCGTGAACTGGCCGGGTGGCTGCGCACCCACGGCCGCCCGGGGCTGCCGATCCGGCCGGGCACGGTGGTGCCCACCGCACCGGGAGCGCTCGCCGCGCGCGGCGTCCGGCGGATCTACCACGCCGCGGTCGCCACCCCGCGGGACGATACGTACGAGGTCCGCCCGGAGAGCATCGCCCGCGCGGTCAGCGCGTGCTTCGCGCTCGCCCGGGCGGAGCGCGACCGGTACGAGCCCGCCCTGTCCTCCATCTGCTTTCCGCTGCTCGGCGCGGGCCGGGGCGGCCTGGCACCGGCGGTCAGCGCGACCTGGCTGCGCTGGGCGATCCGCGACGAACTCGCCCGGGACTCCCGCTGGCGGGTGCACCTGGTGGTCCGCAGCCGGGAGATAGCCGAGGCCGTCGGCGCGCTGTGACCACCACCGACCGAGACCTTCGGGGCTGTGCGACCACCGTCGACCGAGACCTTCGGGGCTGTGCGACCGCCACCCACCGAGACCGTCGGCCCTCGGCGACCACAGCCCACCGAGGCCACGGCCCCTTCGCGACCACGCCCGCCGGGGCCGCCGCGCGCCGTGCCGTCCGGGCGGGCGCTCCCGCTCAGCGGCGCCAGCTCGCACCGGTGAGCGTGATCCCCACCCGCCGCAACCGACGCTCCAGCGCGGCCAGTTCGCCCCGCCTCGGCACTCCGTAGAGCCGCACATCGCCCTCCCCCTCGACCATCTGCAGACGCGGCCCGCTCTCCGTCCGGGCCAGATGCTCCTGGTAGCGCGCCCACCCCCGCGCCGTACGCGGCCGCAGGCGCTGGTTCGCCGAGCCGCGCCACACCAGGGCGGTGGGCTCGGCCGCCCGGAAGCGCCCGGTGACCAGCACATCGGCGTGGCGGACGGCGGCGGAGCGCGCCGCGTCGCGCTCCACTTCCTCCTGCTCGTATCCCGTGTAGAGGAGGATGTCGATCTCGCGGCCCGTCGCCGGGCCGCCCGGTGCCGTCGCCTCCGCACGGGCCCGCACCGCCCCGGCCAGCAGGGACTCCAGAGCGGCGGGCTGGTCGAGCGGCTCGCCGCCGCTGACGGTCAGTCCGTCGGCGCCCCGCGCCAACGCCTCGTGCCACAGCCCGAGCAGGGACGACACCGTATGGGATGCGCCGCCGAGCGGATCCCAGGTGTGCCGTGACATACAGCCGGCGCAGGCCAGACCGCAGCCCTGGGTCCAGATGCCCAGGCGCCGCCCCGGGCCCAGGGCCTCCACCGGGAAGTGGGTCTGACTGATCCGGAGCGTGGGCTCCGCGCACTCTGGGACGTTCTCCACCGACCCGTCTCCTATTCCCCCGAGGTCGTGTTTCCGAGATCCATGATCGATAAGGCGTGGCCCGGGAACCGTTCCAGTATGACCCGGCGTCAGGCATCGACGAGGGCGTTCTCCGGTCGACTTCCGGGCGTTTTCGGGAACGGGCCCTATGGGGAGCATTCCCGGGTACGACCTCACCGATACGGTAAGACAAGGAATCGAATCGACAGCGTCATCGGCATCGACTGCGAGCCGTTTGCGGGAGAAAGCGGAATTCGACTGTCCGCAATGCGGCTGTCCGGTGCGGGAATTGCGCACCGGGGAAATCGGGGGATCCATTTCCATGATCACATCTGACAGTGTCAACGGGGTGGTGCGCCGGGGAAGGCTCGGCAGTACCGCCCGCTTCGCGGCCCGCCGGCGGGGCAAGCGCGACGGCGCGCGCGGCGTCCCGCGCATCCCGCTCCCGGAGCCGCCCGAGGAGCAGAAAGGCGAGATACCGCCGCCCATCGAGCCACCGGCTCCCGAACTGCTCATCACCCCGTATGTGATGGAGGTGCGGACCGGCGTCCGCCGGGCCACCGAGCAGATGCGCTCCGCCCTCATCGGACGGGAGCACGCCCTGCTCAGCCGGGTGCGCGCCGAGTCGGTGCGCGTCGTCACCCAGTACGACGTCCGCGAGGACCCCCGGCCCGCCGCGCTTGCGCGGTACGGCCACTGGGTGGGCCAGTGGCGCACCAGCGTGGACCGCTGCCGGTCGCATGCCCAGGCCGTCGTCGACCAGGCCAATCAGCGACTCGCCTGCTACTGGGACGCGGTGCGCGAGACCCACCCCCAGCTCTCCCGCCTCCCCGGCGCCCGCCCGGGGACTGGCTGCCGGGCCGGGTGGAGCTGGACCGGTCCTGGCTGCAGCCCGACGTCTGGCTGCTGGCCGACGACGACAGCGCCCGGACGGCCACCTCCCGGGCGCTGCAGATACTCGAACGGCAGAACACCGACCGCGTCGACGGGAGGACCGCGCGATGACCGTCCACAGTCCCGCTCCGGAGCACCCGGGCGCCCGGTGGCGCCCGAACCGGCGGCGCGCGCTGTCCGCCGCGCTGGTGCTCGCCCTGGCGTCCGCCATCACGGCCTGCGGCTCCGACGAACCGTCACGCTACTCCCGGGCCTGCGGCGTCGTGGTCGACGGCTCGGGCTCGGCCGCCGCCTCCCGGACCGGCTTCGACGCGGAGGCCAAGCTCAAGGCGACCCTGCAGAAGTTCCTGTCGGACAACAAGTGCCGCAAGACGTCCTTCGCCCCCATCACCAAGGTTTCCGAGGCGTCCAAGTGCCAGGTCAGCCCGCTCGACCTGGACCCGGACACCTCGAAGACCGCCGACCGCGAGCGGGCGCGCACCGCCATGCGCGCGGTCGCCCTCTCCAACGCCCTGAAGCTGCTGCGCTGCGCCCAGAAGGAGGAGCCCGGCTCCGATGTGCTCGGGGGGCTGTCGCGCATCGCGCTGTCCAAGCCGTCCGGCGACGACGCCTCGTTCGACGTCCTCGTGGTGAGCGACTTCGACCAGGGCGACACCGACTTCCGGCTGGGGCGGCAGGACCTGTCCACCGCCGCGAGCCGCCGGACCGTCATCGACGGCTTCCTCACGTCGCACGGCACGCCGAAGCTGTCCGGGGCCGACATCTACCCGGTGGGCTACGGCATGAAGTACCACACCGACACCTCCCACTACGAGCGGTTCAACGCCTTCTGGACGGAGCTTCTGGAGGGGAGGGTGAAGGCACATGTCGACACCACCTATCGCCGGTGACGACCAGGCGCCGCGTCGGCTGAGGCTGCGCCGCCGCAGGGCCGACGCCGACCGCGGGCGCCGGGGAGGGCGGGCGGCCGCACGGCGGTTCCCCGACGGCGCGCTGCCCCAGCCCGACCCCGTCGCATCGGATCTCATCCGGGTCGGGGACAGCGCCTGGCTCCTGGACCGGGCGCGCAAGCACGGCGCGTCGGCGGCCACCGGGAAGGTCTTCGACCCCTGGGTCCTGTCCACCCCTGACCGGGTGCCCTACTTCGCCGAGCTGGCCAGCCTGCGCGACCGGGTCAGGCACCGGCTCGCCGAGGAGCAGGCACGGGCCGAGGAGGACGGCGCCCTGGAGGCGAGCCGGGTCAGGGCGGCCGCCACCGCCGCCGGTGAGCGGCTGGAGCGGGCGGGCCGCCGGCGGGCCGTCCTGGAGCAGCAGCAGATGGTCACCACCGCCCAGTTGGACCGGCTGGCGCGGCGGGCCGACCGGTGGCAGACCTTCCGCGACACGGTGCGGGGCGGTTTCGAGCGCCGGTGGCTGCGCGCCCGTATGCCCGCCGGCTGGAACGACGGCGCCGACCCGGGACGGCCGGGCGCGACGCGGCGCGAGGACGAGCCGCAGACCGCCGGCGGCCACACCGGCTGGCAGGCGGTGTCCGATCAGGATCCGATGGCGGAGGCGGGCGCGGCCGACCGGGCGCTGTCCACCAGAGCGGCGTGGGAGGGCGCCGCGGCGCGCCCCGGTATGCCGCGCTGGATGAAGCTCGGGGTGCTGGCCGCGCTGATCGTGGTGGAACTGCCCGTCTACTACTCGGTGTTCGAGAATCTGCACGGTGTCGGGCGCTTCGCCGATCTGCTCTCCTACAGCCTCATGGTGGCCGTGGCGGTGGCGATGATCCTCGCCCCGCATATCGCGGGCTGGATACTGCGGCGGCGCTCGGCCACCGGCGCGGTCCGGCTGTCGGCCCTGCCCGCCCTCGCCCTGCTGGGCGTGTGGGCGTACGGCGCCTGGGCGTTGGGCGACCTGCGGGCCAAAGTGGCGTTCCGGGAGGAGCCTCCGCTGGATCTGCCGCCCGATGTGGCCGCGGACGTCGGAGACAGCGTGCGCAACCCGCCGAGCCTCATCGAGTCGCTGCATCTGGACCCGCAGAGCGTGTCCTGGATGTTCGTCGCGCTGCTGCTGCTCTCCGGCGGTATCGCCTTCCTGATCGGACTGGGCGAGGAGCACCCGTATCTCGCGGCGTACCGGACCACGGCCGAGCGGCTGCGGGAGCTGGAGCAGGAGATCGAGACGGATCTGGCCGGCTCCGAGCGCGCCAAGGAGGCCGAGGCCACCATGGGCGCCCGCGGAGGCGCCCGTCGCGCGGCCCATGAGGCGCGGCTGTACGCGGTCGACGACCTGTACGAAGCCGCGGCTCACGCCTATCTCGACGGGGTGGCCATGCAGTCCGGCGATCCGGCGGTGACCGAGGCCGCCATGCGGCTGTCCCGGCAGTGGCCGCTGCTGCCGCACTGAGCGCATGCGGCACACCGAAGGCAGCTGGAGACCCACGGGGATGGCGATGGATCCGACGACACCGGCGCAGTACATACTCATCACGCAGTGTCTGCAGAACGACTTCTTCCTCAACCTGGACTGCCAGTTGTCCCTGCCGGACAGCGCGGTCTCCAAGCTGCTGCTGGACAGCGAGAGCGGTGCGGCCCTCCGCACGGAGGGCCACCGCAGGGTCCTGTCCGATGCGGAGCTGCACCGTTCGCCGCTGGCCCGCTTCCTGGACGCCACCGTCGGCTCCCGGACGCGCGGACACGGGGACGGGGTCCTGCATCTGATCAACATCCGTGACTGGCATGTCCCGGGAGAGGCGTACGACCTGGAGCGCAGGCAGTACGGGGCACACTGCGAGGCCGGCACCTGGGGAGCGGCATACGTCGACGGGCTCACAGATCTGCTGGCCCCGGACCGGTGCGCCCCGGCGGACGGCTGGGGCGGGCGACTCCGCGTCCACCATGTGCGGTCCAACACCCTCTTCGACTTCCAGCACAGCTCCGGCGGACGGCCCGACCTCGGCGAACCGGCGCCGCTGACGACGCTGCTGGACGGTCTGCTGGGGACGGACGGCAGGAGACGACCCATGTCGTGGTGATAGGTGTCCTCACCGACATCAAGGTTCAGCTCCTGCTGACCGGTATCCGCTCCCGCTACGACGTCCGGCAGCTCGTGGTCTCCGACGCGCTCACCGCCAGCAGAACCCTGGAGCGCCATCTGACGGCCCTGGACTTCTGCCAGCGGGTGCTGCGCACCGAGGTGATGGCCGGTCTCGCGGAGCTGGCCCGCTTCCTGGGCTCCCGGCCGGACGACGACCGGCGGCTCTCCCGCGGCGGGGACGCGGAGTTCGCGGGCTACTCCTCGTATATCCAGGACAAGCAGGGCATCCTGTCGTACGAGGACGCCAGGCTGCGGGACTACCGCATTCAGACCTCCGAGCGCCTCCGGCGGGCGCAGCACACGGTCGGTTTCGCCAGCAAGTTCCTGCTGGGGCTGGGTACGTGTCTGCTGCTCACCGCGCTTGTGCTGTCGCTCGTCGGGGTCTTCCTCCCGGGCCGTATCGGGTGGCAGAGTCCCGCCGTGCTCGGCGCACTCGGTGTGGGGCAGATCGTCACGCTGTTCTTCACCCGGCCGGTCAGATCCGTGCAGGACGCCCTGGCGGAGGAGACCATCTACCGGATGATCCTGGAGAGCCGCAGTCTGAAGGTGGCGCTGGCCCGGTTCCACATCACCACGGCGACCTCGCTCCGACGGCATGACGATGTCGATGGCCAATCCGACGCACTGGCACGGCAGTTGGAAATCCTGGAGAAGATCGACACGGCCGACTTCGAACGGCTCGGACAGCTGGGGGTGACCCCGCGCGCCGAACCGCCCGGGCCCGGCCGCTCCCGTAGAGGAAACCGCGCGCAGGCTCCCTGAGCATCTCGTACTGCCGAGGCGGCCACCTCCCGGGTGGCCGCCTGCCGCGCGAGGGGCCCCGCCGTCCCGCTACGGCCCGGCCGTCAGACCTCGACCACCGGTGTCTGGAGTTCCGTGACCCACTCCTCGCGGTTCTCCGGGCACTCCAGGTTGACCTCGCGGGGGTAGCCGGACGACCGGTAGCCGTTGCCGTCGATCCAATGGGCCAGGGCCTGGGCCGTGGGCACCACGGCATCCATCGGGCCGCGGTGGACGATGGTCGCGGCCCGGTCGACGGACGGCAGATCGAGAATGCGGAGGTCCTCACCGTCCCGGAGCGGGGCGGTGACCTGGACGGCGGCGTGGACGGTGATGGCGCCGCCGCCCTCCGGGGCGTCCTCGTAATACGCGACACCGGGGCCCGTCGGGGTGATGCCCGCCGCGTCGAGGCGCCGGAACAGCTCGTCGTAGAGGGGTGAGATGACCGGGCCGATGTCCCGGGGGTCGAAGCCGCCCGCGGTCGCGGTGAGCTCCGCCACCCGCACGGCCGGGGTCTCCTTGATGACGACGTCGTTCGTGGGCATATGTCCTTCGCTTTCGATCGACCGGAGCCTCGCCTCGACCTGCACCAGCCGTGCCGCCACGGCGGCCACGGTGGCTTCCAGCTCGGCCCGCCGCAACCGCAGCATGCCGCGCAGCTCCTCGGTGCCGACCTTCTCGTCCACGATGTCCCGCACCTGCTGGAGGGTGAAGCCGAGCTCTTTGAGCGCGATGACCCGGTTGAGGCGGCTGAGTTGGGCGGCCGAGTAGTAGCGGTAGCCGGTGGCGGGGTCGACATGGGCCGGGCGCAGCAGTCCGGTGGCGTCGTAGTGGCGCAGCATCCGGACCGATACGCGGCCGTGCCGGGCGAAGTCTCCGATGGTGAACATGATGTCTCCGAGTCCAGCGCCTCACACGGTGTGAGGGTCAACCCCCGATTCAGGCACTACATTCGACGATGGAGAATGACCGGTCATCGCCCATGGAGGGACGGACAGCGCATGACGGCGTCGGCTCATCCGCATACCCGGGTCATGGTGGAACTCGGCGACCGTTCCTATCCCGTCGACATCGGGCCGGGTGTCCGGCATGCGCTGTCCGGGGTCATCGCGGGGCTCGGTGCTCAGCGGGTGGCGATGGTCTCCGCCCGGCCGGACGGCTGGCTGCCCGACCCGGGCGTGCCCTCGGTGGTGCTGCGGGCCCGGGACGGGGAGGCGGACAAATCGCTGGCCACGGTGGAGGAGCTGTGCCGGGAGTTCGTCCGTTTCGGGCTGACCCGGTCGGATGTGGTCGTCTCCTGCGGTGGCGGGACCACCACCGATGTCGTGGGTCTCGCGGCTGCGCTGTACCACCGGGGTGTGGCCGTGGTGCATCTGCCGACCTCGCTGCTGGCGCAGGTGGACGCCAGCGTGGGCGGGAAGACGGCGGTGAACCTCCCCGAGGGGAAGAATCTGGTGGGTGCTTTCTGGCAGCCGTCCGCCGTGTTGTGCGACACCGACTATCTGGAGACCCTGCCCGCGGCGGAATTGCTCAATGGATATGGGGAGATCGCCCGCTGCCACTTCATCGGCGCCGGTGATCTGCGCGGGCTGCCACTGCCGGAGCAGATCGCGGCGAGCGTGGCCCTGAAGGCGTCGGTGGTCTCCGCGGATGAGCGGGATTCCGGGCTGCGTCATGTGCTCAATTACGGCCACACCTTGGGCCATGCGCTGGAAATCGTGACCGATTTCCGGCTGCGGCATGGTGAGGGGGTGGCGATCGGCACGGTTTTCGCCGGGCGTCTGGCGCTGGCCCTGGGCCGGATCGACGAGGCGCGGGCGGCGGAGCATCTGGAGGTGGTGCGGGGGTACGGGCTGCCGTTCGCACTGCCCGCCGACGCCGATCCGGGTCGTCTGATCGAGGTGATGCGGCTGGACAAGAAGGCGACGGACGGGCTCACCTTCGTCCTGGACGGTCCCGGCGGTCCTGAACTGGTCTCGGGCCTCGCTGAGGAGACGGTCGCCACGGCGCTGGCCGGGATGGACCGGGCCGACTCGTACCACCGCCCGTAGAACCCCACAGGCGGATCAGTCCGGCAGCCTCCTGGCCAGCAGAACGGCGCCGTGCAGTGAGGACAGCCCGCCCAGTTTCGCGGGCCGGACCGGTGGCGGCGGATGCCCCGGGCGCCCAAGCGCGGCCGTTCGCTCGGCCACCATCGCCACAAGCTCCGGCATCGCGGCGGCGAACCCTCCACCGATCAACACGAGCGAGGGATGGACCAGTTCGCATACGCCGGTCACCGCCGCGGCCAGGGCTGCGCCGCTCTCCCGCAGCGACGCCACGGCCCATGGCTTCCCGTCGGCCACGCCCTGGCGCAGCGCGGCGAAGGTCACCTCCTCGCCCCGCCGCCGCGTCGCCCGGCGCAGGGTCGCCGGGCCCGAGGCCGCCGCCTGGACACAGCCGCGCCGACCGCAGTCGCACAGCGGTCCGTCGCGGTCCACGACCAGGTGGCCGACTTCACAGGAGCCGCGGCCCACGCCGGGGACGGGTTTTCCGTTCAGCACGATGCCACCGCCGATCCCGGTGCCGACGCCGAGGTAGAGCAGATCGGGGCAGCCGGCCTCGTGTGCTTCGGCGAGGGCGGCCAGATCGCCGTCGTCGGCACAGCGCACCTCGGCGTCGCCGAAGAGCGCGGACAGCGCGCCGCCCAGGTCCACTCCGGCCCAGCCGGGGCGGCCGGGCCAGGCGGTGACCGTGCCGGTGGCGTCGAGGGTGGCGGGCATCGCGACGCCGACGCCGGTGAGCCGCTCGGGGGCGCCGGCGCATAACTCCGTGACGTGATGCGCCAGCAGATCCAGGTCGCGGGCGGGGTCGCCGGACGTCCTGGCGTCCGTACCGTCCGGCTCGGCCCAGCGGAAGGAGGATTCGCTGATGCTCAGATCGTCGTGTTCCAGGCGCAGCGCCACTTTGGTGCCGCCGACGTCGATTCCCAGATGGCTGATGGTCGCCTCCCGGCTCGTCGGCCTTGGCGGTGTGGGGTGGCGGCGGGGTGGAGTGACGGCAAAGTGGCCGCTCAGTCCGGCACCTTCTCGAGCAGGGCGCGTGCGGCGAGCCGGTACCCCAGGGCGCCGAGCCCGAAGATGACGCCCGCGGCCAGCGGGCCCGTCACCGACTCATGGCGGAACTGCTCACGGGCCCAGACATTCGACAGATGCACTTCAATCCAGGGCCGCGGATAGTTGGCCAGTGCGTCCCGAAGTCCCCAGCCGGCCATCATGAGCGCGGCCGGATTGATGATGGCGCCGACCGTGTCGTAGTTCCCCTGAATGGTGCGGATGATCTCCGCTTCGCCATCGAACTGGTAAGAATCCACTTTCCAGCCGCGCTCCGCGACCTCTTCTCCGACCCAGCGCTCGATGTCCTGCAGCGTATCCGTGCCGTAGATCTCGGGCTGTCGCTTCCCGAGTATGCCGAGATTCGGTCCGTTCACCAACAACAGCCTGCTCAATGCACACCTCGCCATGTGGGGTCGGCTGAATTACAGCGGCTCATCACGGAAGTGCATTTATAGCACGACCCCCTTGGCCTCGGCCCGAGAGCTTGGTCAACTCCGTTTTTAAGGGGGCTATAGGGGGGCCCTGAGGGGGAATGACGTTTGCCCCGTCGGCCGGTTAGCGTGCTAATGCGTCCGCCGCGGACCCGCCTCCATAACGCATTAAGGGAGTAGGGAAATCATGAGCAATGATGTGCGCCTGGGATCCGAGCTGCCCGCATGGCCGCAGTATGGCGACGAGGAGCGCGAGGGCCTGATCCGGGCCCTGGATCAGGGGCAGTGGTGGCGTATCGGGGGCGGTGAGGTCGACGCCTTCGAGGCGGAGTTCGCCGCGGCCCATGGCAGCGAGCACGCCCTCGCGGTCACCAACGGAACGCACGCGCTGGAGCTCGCCCTCGAGGTGCTCGGCGTCGGCGCCGGCACGGAGGTGATCGTTCCCGCGTTCACCTTCATCTCGTCCTCGCAGGCCGCGCAGCGGCTGGGCGCGGTGGCCGTTCCCGTGGACGTCGACCCGGACACCTACTGCATCGATCCATCGGCGGTCGAGGCGGCCATCGGCCCGAGGACCCGCGCGATCATGCCGGTGCATATGGCGGGTCAGATGTGCGACATGGACGCGCTGGGCAAGCTGTCCGCCGACTCGGGGGTGCCGCTGATCCAGGACGCGGCCCACGCCCACGGAGCGCAGTGGCGCGGCAAGAAGGTCGGTGAGCTGGGCTCGGTCGCGGCGTTCAGCTTTCAGAACGGGAAACTGATGACGGCCGGTGAGGGCGGTGCCGTGCTCTTCCCCGACGCCGAGATGTACGAGAAGGGCTTTGTCCGGCACAGCTGCGGACGTCCGCCCACCGACCGCGGCTACTTCCACCGCACCTCGGGCTCCAACTTCCGGCTGAACGAGTTCTCCGCCTCGGTGCTGCGCGCCCAACTCGGCCGCCTGGAGGACCAGATCACCACGCGTGAGCAGCGCTGGCCGGTGCTGAGCCGACTGCTCGCCGAGATCCCCGGCGTCGTGCCGCAGTCGCGCGACGACCGCGGTGACCGCAACCCGCACTACATGGCGATGTTCCGGGTGCCGGGCCTCACCGAGGAGCGCCGCGCGAAGATCGTCGACGTGCTCATCGAACGCGGGGTGCCCGCGTTCGTCGCCTTCCGCGCGGTCTACCGTACGGACGCCTTCTGGGAGATCGCGGCGCCGGATCTGACGGTGGACGAGCTCGCCCGCCGCTGCCCGCACTCCGAGGCGCTCACCCGCGACTGCGTATGGCTGCACCACCGGGTGCTGCTGGGCAGCGAGGAGCAGATGCACGAAGTGGCCGCCGTCGTCGCCGACGTGCTCGCGGGCTCATGAGCGCCCCGTCCGCCGGCGGGATGCCGATCCGGACCGCCGTGGTGGGGCTGGGGTGGGCGGCCCGCTCGATCTGGCTGCCCCGGCTCCGCCGCAACCCCGCCTTCACCGTGATCGCCGCGGTGGATCCCGACGAGCACGGCCGCGCCGCCGTCGCCGAGTCCGAGGGCGCAGACCGGCTGCCGGTGCTGGCGGCGGTCCACGACCTCGACCCCGCGGAGGTGGACCTGGCGGTGGTCGCGGTGCCCAACCATCTGCACTGCGCGGTCGCCACCGAGCTGCTGGCCAAGGGCATTGCGGTGTTTCTGGAGAAGCCGGTGTGCCTGACCTCCGAGGAGGCCGAGCGGCTGGCCGCGGCGGAGCGCTCCGGTGGCGCGGTGCTGCTGGCCGGGAGCGCGGCACGCTACCGCGCCGATGTGCGCGGGCTGTACCGGATCGCCGCCCGGCTGGGCCGTATCCGCCATGTCGAACTCGCCTGGGTACGGGCGCGCGGTGTGCCCGACCGGGGCGGCTGGTTCACCCAGCGGTCGCTCGCGGGCGGCGGGGCGCTGGTCGACCTGGGCTGGCATTTGTTCGACATCGCGGTGCCGCTGCTGGGCGCCGCCGCGTTCCGGCAGGCCATCGGCACCGTGTCCTCCGACTTCATCACCCAGCGGTCCTCGCGGGCCGCGTGGCGGGGCGACGACGGCGGCCCGGAGCTCCCGGGCGACACCGATGTGGAGGACACCGCGCGCGGATTCCTCATCACCGACGACGGCCGTTCGGTTGCGCTGCACGCGAGTTGGGCCTCGCACGAGGCGCTGGACACCACGCGGGTCACGATCGACGGCAGCGCGGGCAGCGCGACCTTGCGCTGCACCTTCGGATTCAGCCCGAACCGCCTCGAGAAGTCCACCCTGACCCGCACCGTCGACGGTACGACCCGTCCGGTGGCCGTACCCACCGAACCGATCGGCACCGAGTACGACCGGCAGCTCGACATGGTTCCCGCGCTGCTGCGCGACCCGGCGGGGCGGGGTCGGGTGATCGAGGAGGTCCGCCGGACCATCGGCGCCATCGAACGGGTCTACGCCTCGGCCCGGATCCCCGGGGAGGTCCGGGAGTCGGTGTCGGCCCCGATGTGACCGCGCCAGCCGCCCGCCGCCTCACCCGCCCGCCATCGCCATCTCCTTCCCCGGACCGCCTCCGAGACCCGGACCGGCGGTCCGCCGAACCGGCCCGCACCACGGGAGTCTGCAATGACCAGCCATCCGATCAGTCACGGCGAGCCGCTCTCCGGCGCGGGTGCTGCCCCGGCCACCTCGGTGGTCTTCGACCTCGACGGTGTCCTCGTCAACAGCTTCGCGGTGATGCGTGAGGCGTTCACCCTCGCCTACGCCGAGGTCGTCGGCGAGGGTGAGCCGCCCTTCGAGGAGTACAACCGGCATCTGGGCCGCTATTTCCCCGACATCATGCGCATCATGGGTCTTCCGCTGGAGATGGAGACCCCGTTCGTCCGCGAGAGCTACCGGCTCGCCCACCTGGTGGAGGTGTTCGACGGTGTGCCCGAGCTGCTGACGGAGTTACGTCGCCGCGGGCTGCGGCTCGCCGTGGCCACCGGGAAGAGCGGCCCCCGGGCGCGTTCGCTGCTCGACACGTTGGGCATCCGTGGGCAGTTCCACGTGGTCCTCGGCTCGGACGAGGTGGCGCGGCCCAAGCCCGCGCCGGACATCGTGCTGAAGGCGATGGACCTGATGGACGCCGACCCCGACCGGACCGTGATGGTCGGAGACGCGGTGACCGACCTGGCCAGCGCGCAGGGCGCCGGGATCACCGCCGTGGCGGCGATGTGGGGGGAGACGGACGAGAAGACCCTGCTCGCGGCGGAGCCCGATGTGATCCTGCACAAGCCCGCCGAACTGCTGGCGCTCTGCCCGAGGTGACGGCTCCCTAGCTCCGCGCATTACGCCCGCCGCCCAGGTACCTCCGCCCGGGTCCGCACCGGACCCGGACCGGCTGGTGCGCATCGGGCGACGGCGAACGTCACGCTCCGGTGGTCGAGCCGGGCCGGACGATCATCAGCACGACGACGATCGCCCAGAGGAGGTTGAAGACTCCGGTGAGCATGGCCAGCCGAGCCGCGACCGCGGAATCCCCCTTGGCGGCCGTGTCCTGGGGTGCGGTGAGCAGACCTCGCTGGGCCGGGAGGATGATCAGCGCGAGGACGACCGCGGCGACCGTGGTCAGGACGATCGACGCGATGAGCCAGACATCGGTGAGAACGCCGAGTTGAGCGCCGGTGGCCAGGCCAAAGAGCGGCACGACGATACCCACGAGGGCATAGCCACGGCAGATCCGGTGCAGGAGTGCGGCGACTCCGGCGGCCCGTTGGTCGTCAGGGGCTTCGGGGCGCGGTGCGGCGGCCTGGCGCGCATAGCGCGGGAACAGCGAGGCGGCCACCGCGATCGGCCCGACCGCCAGGATCGCCGCGAGGACATGTATGGACAGCAGCAGCTTGGTCATGGCAAGCCTTCCGGGCCGATGGACCTATATGTTGGCTGCCAATACATAGCACGTCTACACCTTCTATAGGTAGGCTGCCTACCTATGAGGGCAGACAGAGTCCGAGGACATCTGGACGGGCTGCTGATGGCCGTTCTCGAGCAGGGGCCACTGCACGGGTACGCGATCATCACCGCGGTCCAGCAGCGCAGCGGAGGCGTGCTCGACCTGCGCACGGGCACCATCTATCCGGCGCTCAACAAGCTGGAGCGGATCGGCTTGCTGACCAGTAGCTGGGAGTCGGTCGGCGAGCGACGACGGCGTTGCTACCAGCTCACCGACGCGGGGCGGAGAAGCCTGGCCGAGGAGCGCACCGCATGGCGGGAGTTCACCACGGCTATCGGTTCCGTTCTGACCCCGGGGCCGAGCCCCGGTCCGCCACATGAGCGCCCACGGCCGACAGGCCGATCCCGTCAAGGCGCACACCGTCAGCGCCCATCCTGCCGAGGCCGATCCCGTCGAGGAGTACATCGCCGATCTGACGGCCCTCCTGCACGGTCCGGCGCGGGCCAAGGAGCGGATGATCGAGGAGATACGCGACGGTCTGACGGAGACGGTGGCGACGCACGCCCGAGGCGGAAGCGCACCCGACCGGGCCGCGGACGACGCGGTACGGGAGTTCGGGACGCCGAAGGAACTCGCGCCCGTCTGCCAGCGGGAACTGACCATCGCACAAGCGCGGCACACCGCGTGGGCCGTAGCCCTCACCGCCCCCTTCCTGACCGCTTGCCGGTATCTGACCTCGAGCACCGCACACGGCCAGGACGGGCTGGTGCCACGTGCCGCCCAGTTGCTCGCCACGCAGTTGGCCGCGGTCGTCGGCGCCATCGCGCTGCTCGCCGCGCTGGCACTGGCCGTCACCGGCACCCTGGCCCCTCGGTTGCCCACGCCGCACCGGCTGCCCCTGGCGATCGCATGGGTCGGCACCACGGCGGGAGTGGCCATGGGGATCGCCACGCTCACCCTCGCCGTCGCTTCCCTCCTGGCCACGGACTGGCCGCTGCTCGCGCTCGCCGGGGCCTTCGCCGCCGTGTCACACGCCGTGGTGGCCCCTTCGGCCCGCGCCTGCCGCCGGTGCGCCCGGATGGCATTCGCCTCCCCGCCCTCTCCCGGCGGCGTGACCGGCCGCTGATCAAGGCCCGCTCCCCCGCCCGCCACCGGCCGGGCGGGGGACAGTGGTGATGTACGGGACGCAGCGGGCGGCGGCCGATGGCTCGCCACCCGCCGCGTCCCGCATCGTCGTTGGGCTCAGCCCGCCAACCGCACGGGTTCCGCGGCCTTCTCGGCCGCGGCCAGCAGTGCGGTGATGTCCTCACGGGCGCGGGCCACACGGGAGCGCACGGTGCCGATGGGGCAGCCGGTGGCGGTGGCGGCGTCCGCGTACGGCAGACCGAGCACCGTGGTGAGGAGGAACATCTCGCGGCGCGCCGGGGCCAGCGCCGCGAGCAGGTCCATCAGCGCCACCCCCTCGTCGAACCCGGGGAGCCCGACGGGCTGCGCCCGTTCGGCCACCTCCTGCCAGTCGTCCGCGTCCAGGGTGCGAGGGCGGGCGGCGGCCGTTCGGTAGCGGTCGACGACCACCCGGCGGGCGATCGACAGCAGCCACGTCCGGGCCGATGAGCGACCGGCGAAGCGCGAGAGTCCGGTCAGCGCCCGCAGATACGTCTCCTGGGCGAGGTCCTCACAGCCGTGGGGGTCGGCGGTGAGATGGAGTACGAAGCGGCGTACATCGCGGTAGGTGGCGCGGATGAAGTGGTCGACCGCGTCGCGGTCGCCGTCACGGGCGGCCAGCGCCCATGCGGTGACCTGGCGGTCGTTCGCCGCGGTGGTGAAGCCGTGCACGGCTCTCATCGGTGCGGCGGGCAGCGTGGCGGAAGGCATCGTCACACGTCCTTCGGATGGCGGTGAACGGCACACCGGCATGCGCCACCGGCCGCGCGAGCGCGCGGCGGAACGGCGAGGGGCCGGCGGTGCCGACGGATGGGGCCGACGCCGGGCAGGCGCCGGTACTCCGCCCGTCAACCGGCACTCACCCCAGGTCAGGGGCAACGGGAAGGACGGGCGGTTCAGCGGATGGCGAACCGCCCCGGTGGCCCTCTGCGGAGAATGACGTGCCGTAGCAGGACGCCGCGCGGCCGGCGGGCGAAGGCCGGTGCGGACGGCCATGCGGGCAGCGGAGTGGCGCCCGCGCCCAGGATGCGCAGGGCGAGGACGAGGGGGACGAACAGCAGGGCCGCGAGCGCGCGGCCGAGCCGGAAGGCGGCCCGCTCGCCGCGCCACAACCACAGTCCGCAGATCAGGGCGGCGAGCAGGTGGGCCGTGGTCATGCCCGCCCCGCCCGGACCCGCCCAGGGCCATGGCAAATGACCCAGCGACGGTGCGGCGGAGGACATCGCGTCCGCGCCATGGTGCATATGGCCCATGGCGGCGCCGCTCATCGGGGCGGCGCCCATGGCGCGCACACCGGGCATCCCGTCGCCCATGGCGCTGCCCGCGGCGGGAGCGGCGGTCAGCTCCGCGAACCGGAACGCCATGTGCAGACCGAGTTGGGCGACCACCGTCGCCCCGGTCACGACCAGCGCTCCGCGCTCGCGCCCGGCGACCCACCACGCGGCGGCCGTCGTCCCGGCGAACGCGGCGGCCACGGCCCACACCGGCAGGGTGTCGCCGGACATCAGCGTGTGCCCGAGCGCGGTCACCACGACGCACACCGCCGCGAACACGGCGGCTCGTGCGAGACGGAAGGGTGGCCCGGCGGACATGGCAGCCATGGTGCCAGCCGTCGCCGGTGTGCGTGACGACGGCTCAATCTTCATCACGCCGATGACAAGCGTTGCGTGGGGGCCGCCCGCGAATGACCCCATGTGATCCAGATCACATACGAGGCCCGGAACTCGACTGTGTGTGCGGCCGACAACTCCACCGGCGCGGCCTCCTATGCGTCCGCCCCCGCCGTTGCCCCGAACCAGGAGTCGTCCATGTCCGCTGAACCGCTCGCCCCGGCCACGGGCGATTCCCCGGATGATGCCGCCGGCAGGGAGCCACACTCCCCCACCGAGGCCGAGTCCGGCGGCTCCGGCTCCGGGTCCGGCGGGTCCGTATGGGTGGGCCTGCGGCCGCTGGTGCTGCGGCTGCACTTCTACGCGGGGGTGCTGGTCGCGCCGTTCCTGCTGGTCGCGGCCGCGACCGGACTGCTGTACGCCGGATCGTTCCAGGCCGAGAAGCTGGTCTACGCCCATGAGCTGCGTGTCCCGGTCGGCGACCGTGAACTGCCGATCTCCCAGCAGGTGGCAGCCGCGCGCAAGGCCCATTCCGAGGGTGAGATCAGCGCCGTACGGCCCTCTCCCTGGGACGGCGCCACCACCCGGGTGCTGCTCTCCGGCGTCAAGGGCGTCGATCCCGACCACACATTGGCCGTGTTCGTCGACCCGTACACCGGGAAGGTGCGCGGGGCGCTGGAGCAGTACGGCTCCACCGGCGCCCTCCCGCTGCGCACCTGGATCGATGAGTTCCACCGCGATCTGCACCTCGGGCAGACCGGCCGCCTCTACAGCGAACTCGCCGCCAGCTGGCTGTGGGTCATCGCCCTCGGCGGTGTGGTGCTCTGGCTCAGCCGTCGCCGTAAGAAGCGCACACTGCGGTCGCTCGCGCTGCCCGACCACGCCGCCACCGGCCGCAAGCGCACCATGTCCTTCCATGGCGCGGTCGGGCTGTGGGTGGCGCTGGGGCTGCTGTTCCTGTCCGCCACCGGCCTGACCTGGTCCACCTACGCGGGGGCCAACGTGGAGGACCTGCGCACCGCCCTCGGCCAGACCACCCCGACCGTCTCGGCCGCTGTCGGCAGCGGCGGCGAACACGCCGGACACCATATGGGCTCCGGTTCCATGCCGGGCATGGACATGGGCGATACGGGCGAGGCTGCCGGGCACCCCTCCGACGTGGGCCTGGACACCGTATTGAAGGCCGCCCGGGCCAAGGACCTGGACAACCCCGTCGAGATCACCCCGCCCGCCGAGCCGGGCAGTGCGTATGTCGTCAGCCAGATCCAGCGCAGCTGGCCCGAGAAGCAGGACTCGGTGGCCATCGACCCGGCCACGGGCGAGGTGACCGACATCCAGCGGTTCGCCGACTACCCGGTGCTCGCCAAGCTCAGCCGCTGGGGCATCGACCTCCACACCGGAAACCTCTTCGGCCTCGTCAACCAGATCGCCCTGGCCGCTCTCGCGCTCGCGCTGGTCCTGCTGATCGTCTGGGGCTATCGCATGTGGTGGCAGCGCGGCCGCGCCTCCGCGTTCGGCCGCCCGATCCCCCGCGGCGCGTGGCGGCGGGTACCGCTGTACGTCCTCTTCCCCCTGGCCGCGACCACCGCCGTGATCGGCTATTACCTGCCCCTCCTCGGCATTCCGCTGGCCGCCTTCCTGGCCGTCGACATCGCCGTGGGCGAGATCGCCCGCCGACGCGGCGCCGCCGCTGCCGCCTGACGTTTTGCTGTCTCGGCAACGAACTTTGCGCGCATGGCGGGTGGGCTCGCATGGTGGCCGTGGAGGTGGTCGAAGTGACCGATGAGCTGAAGAACACCTATGACGTGGTGGTGATCGGCGGTGGCGCCGCGGGGCTGAGCGGGGCGCTGATGCTGACTCGGGCGCGGCGGTCGGTGGTGGTGATCGACGCGGGCGCCCCGCGCAACGCCCCGGCCTCGGGAGTGCACGGACTGCTGGCCCGGGAAGGGATCGGGCCGGCCGAGCTGGTGGAGCGGGGCCGGGCCGAGGTCCGCGGTTATGGCGGTCAGGTGGTGTCCGGCGAGGTCGGCACCGTCGCCCGGGAGGAGGCCGGGTTCCAGGTGGCCCTGACCGACGGCCGGAGCGTCCGTGCGCGCCGGTTGTTGCTGGCCACCGGGCTGGTCGACGAGTTGCCGGACGTCCCGGGACTGCGGTCCCGGTGGGGCCGGGATGTGGTGCACTGTCCGTACTGCCACGGCTGGGAGATCCGCGACCAGGCCATCGGTGTCCTGGGGAGCGGGCCGCTGTCGGTGCACCAGGCGCTGCTGTTCCGTCAGTGGAGCGACGATGTCACCTTCTTCTCCCACACTCTGCCGTCGCCGGCCGGCGAGGAGGCGGAGCAGTTGGCCGCCCGCGGCATCCGCGTGGTGGACGGCGAGGTGGCGTCCCTGGAGATCGTCGATGACCGCCTCGTCGGCGTGCGGCTGACCGACGGCAGCGTGGTCAAGCGCGAGGCACTGGCCGTCGCGTCGCGGATGGTGGCGCGCACCGGCCTCCTGTCGGCGCTCGGGCTGCGGGCGGTGGAACATCCGGGTGGTGCCGGTGAGCACGTCCCGGCCGACGCGACCGGCCGCACCGAGGTGCCTGGGGTGTGGGCCGCGGGCAATGTCACCGATCTGGCCGCCCAGGTCGGTGGCGCCGCGGCGGCGGGCGCGGCCGCGGCGGCCCAGATCAACGCGGATCTGATCGCCGAGGAGACCCGCCAGGCCATCGCCGCCCGGGCGCGCGGCGCGGTGCCGTTCTCTCCGGAGATGGAATCGCGGGTCTGCGAAGCGGTGTTGGGTGATCGCCGCCACGGCCTGTGACGGCGGCTTTCATCGACCGCCGGCTGCCTCCGTCGCCGGGCCGGGACCCTTTGGTGGGCGGTCCCGGCCCGGCGACGCGCCACAGGGCCGCCGCGGGCGGTAGACGGTGCCCGGTCGGCGGCGGCCGGTAGAGGCGTGTCAGTAGACGGTGAGGCCGTAGGCGCTCAGCACTTCCTGGATCGGCTGGTAGAAGGTGGTGCCGCCGGAGGAGCAGTCCCCGGAGCCGCCCGAGAGAATCCCGATGATCTTGTCACCCGCGTAGAGCGGACCACCGCTGTCGCCCGGCTCGGCGCAGATGTTGGTCTGGATCAGGCCGGAGACGATGTCACCGCCGCCGTAGTTGACGGTCGCGTTGAGCGCGGTGACCTGACCGCAGCGGACACCGGTCGTGGCCCCCCGGCGGCAGACCTGCTGGCCGACGTGGGCGGTGGCGGTCCCGGTGACATCGACCGTTCCCACGGTCCCGGGGTGCGGAACGGCCGTGTTGGTGTACCGGACGACGCCGTAGTCATTGCCCGGGAAGCTGGTGCCGGCCGTCGGGCCGACCTGGGTGGCCGCACCGGAGTCGGCGTACCACGTGGGGTTGCCGTCGGTGCAGTGGCCGGCCGTGATGAAGTAATACGCGGCGCCGCTCTGCACATTGACCCCCGCGGAGCAGCGGGTCCTCATGGAGGAGTAGATCCCGTCGCCGCCCGAGAGAAGGGTCCGCAGCGGACCGTCGAGCCGCTCGACGGTGACGGCGCCGCGGAAGCGCTCGGCGGTGCGGTCGAGCCTGGCCAGGTCGGCTCCCCGGGCCGTGGAGCCGACGAGAACACGCAGCGTTCCGGTGCGCTCGTCCACGGTCCAGGCGGTGCCCGGGACGTCCAGGGATTCCACGGCCGAGGCGGCAGCGGAGACGGTCGTCGACACGGACGTGGACGGGGATGGGGGCGTGGACGGGGCGGTGGACGCGGAGGAAGCGGCCGCACTCGTGCCGACTGTCGCGAGGGCTGCCGTGGCGAACAGACCGGACATCGCGGCGATCAGCCGACCACGTCTCCTGGTACGGCGTGCTGTTCTCACCCGAACCTCCTTGAAAAGGCCGTCAGTTGGTCCAGCCGCCTCATTGTGCCCGCGTCCGGGCGGACGCGTAACCCACCTTCGCGGGTCGTCGAAAACCGCCCTTGATCAGCACATTGATCGATCAAGACGATGCCGCGCTCTTCTTCTCGCCTACGACGAGGAGAATGTTATAAATGCCGTTATGAGCAGATATGCTCGTGCGACCCGGAGCCGGCCGGGACCCTGGTCGCGGCTGCGGAGCGTCGCCGGGCAGGCGTTCGTCCTGCAGCTTCTGCTGACCCTGGTTCTGGTGGCCGCCGCGGTGGTGGCCGTCGCGGCGGATGCCCATGGACACAGCACACTCGACGCTCGCCGACGCTCCCTCGCGGTGGCCGAGACCCTGGCGCACTCCCCCGGAATGGCGCGGGCCATCAGCGACGACAAACCGACGCCGCAGCTGGAGTCCCATGCCGAGGCGGCGCGGAAGGGGTCCGGCGTCGACAGCGTCGTGGTGTTCAACACTCATGGCATCCGCCTCACCCACCCCGAGACGCCCTTGATCGGCAAGCGGATCGTCGGACCGGCCGGGCTGGTGCGCGACGAGCTGAGCGGAAAGACGATCACGGAGACCTTCCGGGCCAGCCAGGGTCCGTCCGTCGTCTCGGCGGTACCCGTCACCAGGGCCGACGGGGCCTTCATCGGCGGCGTGTCGGTCGGGGTCAAGGTGGAGAACGTGAACAGCGCGGTGGACCGCCGGCTGCCGCTGCTGCTCGGCAGCGGCGCCGGGGCGCTGGCCCTGGCCACGGGCGGGACGGCGCTGATGAGCGGGCGGGTGCGGCGGCAGACCCGTGGCCTGGGCACCGTGGAAATGCGGCGGATGTACGAACACCATGACGCGGTGCTGCACTCGGTCCGCGAAGGGGTGCTGGTCCTGGCGGAGGACGGGCGGCTGCTGCTGGTCAATGACGAGGCCCGGGAGCTGCTGCGACTGGCTCCGGACGCGGAGGGGCGGCACATCGGCGAGCTCGGCCTGGAACCGCACCTGACCGAGCTGCTGGCGTCGGGACGGCGCGTCACGGACGAGGTGCACCCCTGCGGGGACCGGCTACTGGCGGTCAATATGCGGTCCACGGACCGTGCGGGCGATCCCGCCGGAAGCGTGGTGACGCTGAGGGACACCACCGCGCTGCGGGTGCTGTCCGGCCGGGCCGAGGAGGCCCGCGAGCGGCTGAAGCTGCTGTCCGACGCCGGGGTGCGGATCAGCTCCTCGCTGGAGCTGACGGGCACCGCCGAGCAACTGGTGGACGTGGCCGTCCCCCGGTTCGCCGACATCGTCACCGTCGAGCTGCTGGAGGCCGTGCTGCGCGGTGAGGAGCCCGAGCCCCCGTACGAGCCACTGGCACCGCACCGGACCGCCGTGGGCGGGGTTCCGCCCGAAGCCCCCGTCTTCCGCGTGGGCGAGCGGGTCGTCTACGCACCGGCCACACCGCAGAGCCGGGCCGTGAAGGCCGGAGCCGCCGTCCTCCAGGCCGATCCGACCGACACCGCCGAGTGGCCGGCCGGATACGGTGCCGAGGCCCGGCACCTCCTCGACCGCGGGGTCCACTCGCTGATCACCGTCCCGTTGCGGTTCCGCGGCGTCACCCTCGGCCTGGCCACCTTCTGGCGGACACGGCGCGGCGAGCCATTCGACGAAGCGGATCTGGCGATCGCCGGGGAGCTGGCCGTGCGCACCGCCGTGTGTGTCGACAACGCCCGTCGCTACGCCCACGAACACGCCATGGTCGCCGCCCTGCAGCGCACCCTCCTTCCCAGCGGGCTGCCCGATCAGGACGCCGTGGAGGTGGCATCCCGCTATCTGCCCGCGCGGGGGACGGTGGGCGGAAGCTGGTTCGATGTGATCCCCCTTCCCGGCGCCCGGGTCGCACTGGTCGCCGGGAAGGTGCCCGGGCAGGGTGTGCACGCCGCGGCCACGATGGGCCGGCTGCGCACCGCGGTGCAGAACTTCTCGGCCCTGGACGTGGCCCCGGACGAGCTCATCTCCCATCTGGACGAACTGGTCACCCGTCTCGACCTGGAGCATGACCCCGACTCGCACGGCGGCCGGATCACCGGCGCCGGGTGCCTGTACGCGATCCACGACTCGGTGTCGGGCAGGTGCACCATGGCCCGGGCCGGCGATCCGGGCATCGTCCTGACCCGCCCGGACGGCACCGTGGACATCCCCGCGATGCCCGCCTCCCCGCCTCTGGGCCAGGGCGGAGAGCCCTTCGAGACGGTCGGCCTCTCACTGCCCGCCGCGAGCCGCCTGGTGATGTACACCAATGGTCTTCTCCAAGGCCCCGGCCGAACCGCGGGCACCGGCTTGGACCTGCTGCGCCGCGCCCTCGAGGCCGAGCCGGACCTCGGCCCGGACGAGACCTGCCGCAGCCTGTTCGACACCGTCCTTCCGGCTCGTCCGAGCGATGATGTCGCACTGCTGGTGGCCCGCACCCGTCTGATCGACCCCGAGAACGTGGCCGAGTGGGATGTTCCGTTCGACGCGGCGGCGGTCGCGCCGATCCGCGCCACCTGCGCCCGGACACTACGGGCGTGGGGCCTGGAGGACGCCGTGTACACGACCGGGCTGGTCATCAGTGAACTGATCACCAATGCCCTGCGGTACGGCACACCTCCCGTGCGCATACGGCTGCTGCGCGGCCGCGACCTGATCTGCGAGGTCTCCGACGGCAGCAGCACCTCGCCCCATCTGCGGCGGGCCGCGACCACCGACGAGGGCGGGCGCGGACTGTTCCTCGTCGCCCAGTTCGCCCAGCGCTGGGGCACTCGCTACTCCTCGTATGGCAAGGTCATCTGGGCGGAGACGGCCCTGGACGGCCGCTGACGCCGGGGAGTCGTGTGCCTCGCGCCCCGGTATTCGGCGCCGGAAACACCATGTCCGAATCCCGCCAGCTTTCCGCTTCCGAAAGCCGCATGCTGGGAGCAGCGCACGACGGAACAGCGAGAAGAAGAAGAGAGGGACCACAGCCATGACGGTCCACACGACGATCGACAGCCCGCTCGGCGAACTGCTGCTGGTGGGCGAGAGGTCCGCCACCGCGCCCGGGGGCACCGCGCTGGTTTCCCTGTCCGTGCCCGGCCAGAAGGGCGGGGCCGCCGTCCAGGACGGCTGGAGCGAGGATGCCGAGGCATTCACCGAGATCATCTCCCAGCTGCGCGCGTACTTCGACGGCAAGCGCGTCCGGTTCGACATCCAGTGCGTCGAGGGCGGTACGGACTTCCAGCGCAGGGTGTGGCAGGCGCTGGAGACCATTCCGTACGGCACAACGGTCAGCTACGGCGACATCGCCCGGCAGATCGGCGCCCCGCGCACGGCGGTTCGCTCCGTCGGCACCGCGATCGGCCGCAATCCGCTGCTGGTCGTACGGCCCTGCCACCGTGTCATCGGCGCCACCGGCGCACTGACCGGCTATGCGGGCGGGCTGGAGCGCAAGCAGCGACTCCTCGTCCACGAAGGCGCCCTCCAGACCCTCTGAGCACGGGCCTCGCACCCACCGGTCGAGGCCCGCACCGTGCCCTTCCCGGATCCCGGAGAACACCGATGAGCACGATCCCGGAGAAACACCGATGAGCACCACGACCGACACCGCACGTCTCCACCAGCGCGTGGTCGCGGCCGACTGGACACAGCTGGCCGAAGAGCTGGACACCCACGGGTGCGCGCTCACTCCACGGCTGCTGACCCCCGCCCAGTGCGCCCGTATCGCCGGGCTCTATGAGCGGGAGGAGCGGTTCAGGAGCACGATCGACATGGCCCGCCACCGCTTCGGCTCCGGACAGTACCGCTATTTCACCCATGACCTGCCCGAACCGGTCGCCGAGCTGCGCGCCGCGCTCTACCCGCGGCTGCTGACCATCGCCCGTGACTGGGCGCAGCGGCTCGGCCGCCCGGCGCCCTGGCCGGACAGCCTGGAGAAGTGGCTGGCCATGTGCCACGAGGCCGGACAGGACCGCTCCGCGCAGATCCTGCTGCGCTACGGCCCCGGCGACTGGAACGCCCTGCACCGGGACGTGTTCGGCGACATGCTCTTTCCGCTTCAGGTGGTGATCGGGCTGGACGCCTACGGCACGGACTACACGGGCGGGGAGTTCCTGCTGGTCGAGCAGCGGCCCCGGGCCCAGTCCCGGGGCACCACGGCCGTACTCCAGCAGGGCCACGGGCTGATCTTCACCACCCGTGACCGCCCCGTGGCCACCAAACGCGGCTGGTCGGCCGGTGTGATGCGGCACGGGGTCAGCACGGTGCGTTCCGGGCGCCGCCACGCACTGGGCCTGGTCTTCCACGACGCGGCCTGACGCCGCGGCCGGAACACCTCCGCCACAGGTATCGCGGCCCGACACCACCAACCCGCCCGCGGAGAACCCCGTATGAACGCCCTGATCCCCCGCCCACGCCTCGAGGTGGCCCCCGGCGCCGTCCATGTGCCGGGCTGGCTCACCCTCGAACAGCAGCGGGAGCTGGTCATCGCCTGCCGGGGCTGGGCCACCGGCCCGGTCCCGATCCGGCACACCAAGCTGCCGCGCGGGGGCGTCATGTCGGTGCGGACGGTGTGCATCGGCTGGCACTGGCAGCCCTATGCGTACACCCGCACCGCCGACGATGTGAACGGCGCCCGGGTCGCCGAATTCCCGGACTGGATGGTCGAGTTGGGCCGTCGTGCCCTGGCCGACGCATACGACGACGAGACGGCCGGTGAGGGCTACACCCCCGACACCGCACTCATCAACTTCTACGATGCCCAGGCAAAACTCGGCATGCACCAGGACAAGGACGAGAGGTCATCCGCCCCGGTGGTCTCGCTCACCATCGGCGACAGCTGCGTCTTCCGCTTCGGCAACACCGAGACCCGTACCAAGCCGTACACCGACCTCGAACTCGGCTCCGGGGATCTGTTCGTCTTCGGAGGCCCCTCCCGCTACGCCTACCATGCCGTCCCCAAGATCCTGCCCGGAACCGGCGACCCGGCCACCGGACTGAGGTCCGGACGGCTGAACATCACCATGCGGGTCACCGGCCTGGCCGATCCGGTGTCGTCCAGCGATCACCCCGCCGGCCGCTGAGCCTCGAACTCGACGGGGAGCGCGGTCAGCGAGCGGATGAACGGGTTCTTGCTGTGGCTGATCTCGGAGGCGGGAACGCCCAGCCGAAGACCGGGGAACCGCCGGACCAGGCTCTCCAGGGCGATCTGCCCCTCCACCCTGGCCAGTGGCGCACCGATGCAGTAGTGGATGCCGTGGCCGAACTGGAGATGCATACCGGAGTCCCTCGTCAGGTCCAGCCGCTCGCCGTCGGTGAAGTGTGCCGGGTCGGAGTGCGCGGCATCCATGTCCAAAAGCACCTGGTCGCCGGCGCGGATCTGCGCGGGGCCGATCTCCACGTCCTCGTTGGCGAAGCGCACGACGAGGATGCCCGGCCCGGCGTGCCGGAGCAGCTCCTCCAGGCCGCGCCCGGCCAGTGCGGGGTCCTTGCGCAACAGCTCCAGTTGGTCCGGCTGGGACAGCAGGGAGAAGACCGCGTTGCTGATGAAGCTGCCGGTCAGCTCGTATCCGGCGATCAGCATCATCCGTGCGGTGGCGACCACTTCGCGGTGGCTGAGCCGGTCGTCCTCGTGTGCGGACATCAGATCGCTGATCAGGTCGTCCTCGGGGGCCTTCCGCCTGACTTCGGCGAGCTCCTCCATGTACGTCCACAGCTTGGTGGCGGCGTCCTGGGAGCGTGCGGCGGTGTCCGGGTCCAGCGGGGGCGTGAGCATCAGATCGGCCCACTGGTGGAATTCGGTGCGGTCGGCGATGGGCACGCCGAGGAGTTCGCAGATCACCTGCATAGGCAACGGGATGGCCAGCGCGGTGACGAGGTCGGCCTGGCCGTCGACGGCGATCCGGTCCAGCAGGGTGTCGGTGATCTCCTGCACCCGCGGCCGCAGGCTCTCCACCCTGCGGGTCGTGAACGCCTTGGCCAGCAGCCTGCGCAGCCGGGTGTGCTGGGGCGGATTGGTGCCGGGCAGCGTGTCCTCGAACAGCCCGCTCACCGGAGTGGTCTGGCCCTGGGAGGCGGCGTAGGCGGCGGCCGGGCTCATGCCGGGGTGTCCGAGACAGTCCCTGACCTCGTCGTATCGCGAGACGAGCCACGCCGTCGTGCCGTTCATCGTGATCTGCCGCGGCGGGCCGTGCTTGCGCAGTTCGTCCGCGACGGTCTTCGGGTCGAGGATGCGAAGTTCTTCTTCGGAGATGTCAGCCATGGCGGTATCGCGTTCTCCTACTGTCGGTGTCAACTCTGGCTACGGGCGGGGATGATGTAGTCGGGGTCGGCCGTCCGTGGCGGCTCGCGCCGGGCCAGGGCGGCATCGATGGCGGGCCGGAGCCGGGCCGCCTTCAGCCGTTCGGCGGTCTCATGGCGCTCCTTGAACTCGGGCATCACCTCGTTGGCGAAGAGCTCCAGCGACTCGCAGATGTGCTCGTGCCGGGTGCCGCCGCCCTGGACGAGGAAGATCGCCTGGTCCAGTCCGGCCTCCTCGTGCAGCCGCAGGAAGTCGCGTATCTGGCGCGGAGTGCCCACCGCGCCCCGGGCCGGATTGCCCAGCGGCATACCGGGCTTGCCGAAGGAGGAGCGGCCCATGCCACGCTGGTCGCGGTCGCGCTGGAACTCCTCCCACAGCCGGGTGCGGCCCGGTGCGGCGGTACCGAAGCCCGCGTAGAAGCCGAGGCCGAAGTTGAAGAACTGGACGCCGTCGACGGCGCGTTCCACCGCCGTGGCCTCGTCCTGGTGGCAGAACATCGGAATGGTCGCGGCGATCTGCGCGTTGACCGCGAACCCCGCGGGTATGCAGTTCGCCGACTCGATGCCCGAGTAGTAGGCGTCGACCCATGTCTTGGTCTCGGCCGGTCCGAAGAAGGAGAAGTTCAGCGCGCCGAGCCCCTTGGCGGCCGCGATGCGGATCGCGTCCCGGTTTCCGCAGGCCATCCACATCGGCGGATGTGGCTTCTGCCGGGGCTTGGGCAGCACATTGCGGACCGGAGCGGACACGTACTTGCCCTCGCATCCGGCGAAGGGCTCCTCGACGAACATCCGGGCGACGGCGTCCACCGCCTCCGCCCACTGGTCCCGTTTGTCGGAGCGCTCCACACCGAACCCGCCCAGCTCGGTGGGGGTGGTGGACTCGCCCGTGCCGAAATCCACCCGCCCGTCGGAGAGCAGGTCCAGCGTGGCGATCCGCTCGGCGACCCGGGCCGTCGGATTGAACCTCGGCGGCATCAGAGCGACCGCGTGGCCGATGCGGATGCGGCTGGTGCGCTGACTGACCGCGCCGAGGAACACCTCGGGCGCGGACATGTGCGAGTACTCCTCCAGGAAGTGGTGCTCAGGACACCACACATGGTCGAAGCCGAGCCGGTCGGCCAGCTCGATTTCGTCCAACATGTCGTTGAGCAGGCGGTGTTCGGAGTCCTGGGTCCAGGGTCGGGGCAGCTGCGCCCCGTACAGCAAACCGAATTTCATGGCGCATCACTCTCATCTGCTGGTCGTCGGCCGCGGGCCGGGACGGGGATGGCGGCACCGGCTCGGTCAGTCGCGACCGTCCCAGTACGTGTCGAGCACCTGGGCGCGCTGTTCCGGATCGACGAGGAGGGTGACCTTCTCATGGCCGTCCTCCACGATCGTGAACATGTTGTTGGTGAGGAAGACCTGCCCCTTGTCGATGACGCGCCGGCGCCTGCGCATCGCCGCCAGGATGGCCGGGCCGTTGCCCTCCCCGACCCCGGCCCAGGCGTCATAGGACCTGGGCTCGGTGGTGAACCGGTAGGTGGTGCGCCAGTCGTGGTCAAGGGTCTTGGCCTGCAGTACGAGATAGCCGTCCCGCCGGATCAGCCGGAACGCGCAGCCGTACTGCCACTGCGCCTCCTCGGACAGGCGCAGCGGCTCGATGAAGCAGAGACCGGCATGCCCCACGTCGGCCAGCCACTCCTGCCCGTCGATGCGGACGAGCATCAGCATGTGCTCGGGGTCGGGGGCGAAGATGTCACCGGGCAGATACGTGCCACCGCTGATGACGTCCAGGTCATAGCCCAACTCGCGGAGCAGCCGGGCGAACAGGGTGTTCAGCTCCAGGCACATGCCCCCGGCGCCGGTCGGCACGATGGCCTCGAATGCCTTGTCGATATCGATGTCGGCCATGTTCTCCGCGCTGAGGCGGTGCGTGTGGTTGGTGTCGTAGGGGACCGCCATCAGATGGCTGCGGTGCAACTGCCGCAGGTTCGGCAGGGTGGGGGCGGGCGGCTGGGAAAACCCCAGATGCGCCAGGTACGTGTCCGTGCTGAACATGTGCGATCCCTTTCGCTGCGGGTCCGGCTGAACCGGGCGGGTGTGTCGGACTCACTCCCGGGCGCCTCCGGGAGAAGCGTCCGCATCGGCTTTCTCCAGCTCATCCCGCAGTTGCCGGGCCAGCATCCGGAGAGTCGGGTGGTCGAAGACAAAGCTGGGAGGCAGCCGCAGCGCGGTGCGCTTGGCCAGGCGATCGCGGAGTTCCACCGCCATCAGGGAGTCCAGGCCGATCTCGGTGAACAGCACATCGGGGTCGAGCGTGGCGGCCGCCGAGTGGCCCAGGACCCGGGCGGCCTCCCGCTGGACCATGTCGAGGAGAATTCGCTCCTGCTCCTCGGGGGCGGCCCCGGCCAGCCTGCCGGTCACCAGTTCCTCGTCCGTGGTGGCCCGAGCAGCTCGCCTGATCGGTGGCACCAATTTGCGCAGCAGCGGCGGCACCGCCCCGTCGGCGGCCTGGGTTCGGAGCGCGCCGAGGTCCAGCTTGATGGGGAGGACCGTGGGTTCGGCCGTACGCAGCGCGGCGCCGAAGAGTTCCATGCCCTCGGCCGGGGACAGGGGGGCCACACCGCCGCGTGTCATCCGGCGCTGGTCGGCATCGCCGAGGCGGCCGGTCATGCCCGTTCCCGCGGCCTGCTGCCACATGCCCCAGCCCAGGGAGACGGCGGGGAGTCCCTGCGCCCGGCGCTGATGGGCGAGCGCGTCGAGGTAGGCGTTGGCGGCGGCGTAGTTGCCCTGCCCGGCGTTGCCCAGGGTGCCGGCGGCGGAGGAGAACAGGACGAAGGCGGACAGGTCCAGGTCCCGGGTCAGCTCATGGAGATTGAGTGCCCCGTCCGCCTTCGGCCGGAGGACCGTGTCCATACGCTCCGGGGTCAACGCGGTCAGCACACCGTCGTCCAGAACACCGGCCGTATGCACCACGGCGGACAACGGAGCGTCTGCCGGGACGACGTCCAGCAGCCCGGCCACCGCGCGCCGGTCCGCCACATCGCACGCCACGATGCGTACCCGCGCACCCGCCTTCACCAGCTCCGCCTCCAGCTCGGCGGCACCAGCGGCCCCAGGCCCGTTCCGGCTCGCCAACACCAGACTCCGCACCCCATGCACCGCCACCAGATACCGCGCCACCACCCCACCCAACGCCCCCGTACCACCGGTCACCAACACCGTCCCACCAGAGCCAACGTCACCCGGCCCGGGCTCGGGCACGTCCACGACACGGATGAGGTGCCGGGTCAAGCAGGTGGCGTCGCGTAAGGCCAGTTGGTGCTGGTCACCGGCAAGCATCGCGGGCAGGAGCGCGATGGGGATCGTCTCTTGATCGATGTCGAGGAGGAGGATCCGCCCTGGGTTCTCCGCTTGTGCGGACCCCATCAGGCCCCATACCGCGGCCACCGCCGGATCGACCGGATCGGCCTCCCGGACGGCGACGCCACCGCGCGTCACCACGACCAGCCGACTGGACGCCAACCAGGGCTCGGCCAGCCACGCCTGTATGACCCGCAGCGCCCGCCCGGTCAGCTCCCGCACCTCGGCCGTACCGTCGCCGGTGCCACCGCCGACGCCACCGCCGAGGTCCAGCACCAGTACGTCTGGTGGCGAAGCCTCCGGCGTGGTGGTCAGAAGGTGCACGTCCTCGGCATCGACCACCGGTATGGGTTCCACGGTCGTGCCGTCCGGCCGAACCGGCAGTTCCTCCCAGGCGACGCGGAACATCCGGTCCGCTGTCGCCGCCCTGCCGAACTGCTCGGGGCTGACCGGACGGGACACCACCGAGCCCACCGACGCCACCGGGGCACCGGACTCATCGGCCAGATCGAGGGTCATGGTGTTCGGGCCGGACGGTGTCACGCGTACCCGCAGCGCTGAGGCCCCGGAGGCATGCAGCGCCACCTCCCGATAGGCGAACGGCAGCACAAGCGCGGCGTCGGCTTCGTCACGGTCGTGGAAGGCGATGGTGTGCATGGCCGCGTCGAGGAGTGCCGGATGCAGCCCGAACCCCGCCGCCTGAACCCGATGCTCCTCCGGCAGAGCCACCTCCGCATACACCACACCATCCGACCGCCACGCCGCCCGCACCCCCTGGAACACCGGCCCATACCGATAGCCGACCCGTTCCAGATCGTCGTACAGGCCCTCCACCTCCGCCGGATCCACCGCCGCCGCACCCGCAGGAGGCCACACCGACAACCCCACGTCGGTTGCGGAGACCCCCTCCGCAGAGTGCAACGTCCCGCTGGCGTGCCGCACCCACGCAGTGCCTACACCGGCGTCCTCCGCCCGCGAATACACCCGCACGCCACGCCGACCACCCTCATCGGCCTCCGCCACACTCACCCGCACCTGCACCGCCCCGCCCTCCGCCAAGACCAGCGGAGCCTCCATCACCAACTCCTCCACCCCACCGCATCCGATCTCATCACCGGCCCGCACCACCAACTCCACAAACGCCGCCCCCGGCAACAACACCGCACCCGCAGCCACATGATCAGCCAGCCACGGATGCGACCCCAACGACAACCGCGACGTGAACAACACCTCACCCGAACCCGGCACCTCCATCACCGCGCCCAGTAGTGGATGGCCGACGCCCGTCAATCCGGCAGAGGCCACATCACCGACGCCACGGCCGTCCCCGACCAACCAGTAATGCTCCCGCTGGAAGGCATACGTCGGCAGATCCGAAATGTGGGAGGGCAGAACCGTGGCACCGAACAGGGCGCCGAAGTCGATGCGTACGCCTGCCACATGCAGTCGGGCGACGGCGGACAACAGCGCACGGACCTCGTCGCCCTCCCGCCGCAGCGACGGCACGACCACGGACTCTTCGGCCGACTCCTCCGGCAGACAGTCACCGACCACCGCGGACAACACCGCATCCGGCGCCAATTCGAGGTAGGTGCTCACTCCGTAGTCGGCCAGCGCCCGCACACCGTCCGCAAACCGCACCGCCGCACGCACATGCTCCACCCAGTACTCCGGCGAACACACCACCTCCGCGTCCGCCAACGCCCCCGTCACGTTCGACACCAGAGGAATCACCGGCGCGGCGAACGACACATCGGCGATCGCCTCCCGGAACTCCTCCAGCATGGGCTCCATCCGCGCGGAATGAAACGCATGCGAGACGGCCAGCCGCCTGGTCCGACACCCCCGCTCGGAGAGCTCCTGCGCCACCCGTAGCACCGGCTCCTCATCACCGGAGAGCACCACAGCCGCAGGACCGTTCACCGCAGCGATATCCACTCCCGGCACCAGCAGCGGCCGCACCTGGTCCTCACCCGCGGCCACCGCCACCATCGCACCGCCCTCCGGCAACGCCTCCATCAACCGACCCCGCGCCGCCACCAACACCACCGCATCCGCCAACGACAACACACCCGCCACATACGCCGCCGCCACCTCACCCACCGAATGCCCACCCACCACATCCACCACCACACCCCACGACTCCACCAACCGGAACAACCCCACCTCCACCGCAAACAAGCCCGCCTGAGCAAACACCGTCCGCTCCAACAACACCCCATCCCCGAACACCACATCCCGCACCGACCCCGACACACCACCCGCACCCAGCTCACGATCCAACGCCTCACACACCACATCAAAGGCCTCCCGGAAGACAGGGAACGCCTCATACAACCCACGCCCCATCCCCACCCGCTGACACCCCTGACCGGCGAACAACACCCCCAACCGACCACGCACCACCGAACCCGACACCACACCCACCACCGACTCACCCCGCACCACCGCCGCCAGCCCCGACAACGCCTCCTCCCGATCCCCCGCCACCACCACCGCACGATCCGACAACCCCGCCCGCCCACAACCCAACGCGAAGCCGAGTTGACTCAAGTCGAGCTGCGGCTCCGCCGCGACAAAGGACCGTAGCCGCCGCGCCTGGGCGGCAAGCCCTGCGGTACCTCGGCCGGACACCACCAGTGGCACCGGGACACCCTTCGGCCAGGACATCACCGGATCGGTCGGCTCGGTCGCCGTCGGAGCCGCCTGTTCCAGGATGACGTGGGCGTTGGTGCCGCTGACCCCGAACGCCGACACCCCGGCCCGACGCGGACGCCCCACCTCCGGCCACACCCGCTCCTCGGTCAACAGCTCCACCGCACCCGCCGACCAGTCCACCTGCCGCGTCGGCTCATCCACATTCAACGTCCGAGGCGCGATGCCATGCCGCAACGCCAACACCATCTTGATCACACCAGCCACACCCGCAGCCGCCTGTGCATGACCGATATTCGACTTCAACGACCCCATGAGCAGCGGCCGCTCACGATCCTGACCGTACGTGGCCAACACCGCCTGCGCCTCGATCGGATCACCCAGCGCCGTGCCGGTGCCATGCGCCTCGACCACATCCACCTCTGCCGCGGCCACACCCGCGCTGACCAGCGCCTGACGGATGACGCGCTGCTGCGACGGACCGTTCGGCGCCGTCAGACCGTTCGACGCACCATCCTGGTTCACCGCACTGCCCCGCACCACCGCCAGCACCTGGTGACCGTTCCGCTCCGCGTCCGACAGCCGCTCCAGCGCCAGCACACCCACACCCTCGGCCCACCCCGTACCATCCGCCGAAGCGGCGAAGGACTTGCACCGGCCGTCGACCGACATCCCGCGCTGCCGCGAGAAGGCGATGAAGATGCCGGGAGTGGGCATCACCGTGACACCGCCGGCCAGCGCGATCGAACACTCGCCCGCTCGCAGCGCCTGCGCCGCCAGATGCAACGCCACCAGGGATGAGGAGCATGCCGTGTCCACCGCGACCGACGGCCCCTCGAAGCCCAGTGCATAGGACACCCGCCCTGACAGCACGCTCGCCGAGGCGCCGAGCCCCAGCATGCCTTCGAGCTCGGCGGGAACTGGCTCCACGCCCGACCCGTAGTTGTGGTACGTCACACCGGAGAAGACACCCACGTCCTTGCCCCGCAGGGTGGTCGGGTCGATCCCGGCCCGTTCCAGCGCTTCCCACGAGGTCTCCAGCATCAGACGCTGTTGGGGGTCCGCGGCCAGCGCCTCACGCGGCGAGATCCCGAAGAAACCCGCATCGAATTCCCCGGCATCGTGCAGAAACCCGCCCTGGTGCGCATAGCTGGTGCCGGGGTGGTCCGGGTCCGGGTGGAACAGATTCTCCAGATCCCAGCCACGGTTCACCGGGAAGCCGCTGACCCCGTCCCGCCCATGAAGCACCAGGTCCCACAGCTCTTCCGGAGTGGAGACTCCACCCGGCAGCCGACAGGCCATGCCCACAATCGCCACCGGCTCAGTCGACACGGCCGCGAGCGCTGATGACGAACCCGGTACCTCCTCCGGGGTCGCCGTGTCCCCGATGAGCTCGTCACGGAGGAAGGCGGCGAGAATCAGGGGCGTGGGGTAGTCGAAGAGCAGGGTGGTCGGCAGAGTCCGGTCGGTGAGTGCGTTCAGGCGGTTGCGCAGCTGCACGGCGGTGGCCGAGTCGAACCCGATCTGGTTGAACACCATGTCCGGTTCAATGGCATCCACTGAGGGGTGCCCCAAGACGCTTGCGGTCTCCTGGCGGACGGTCTCCAGCAGGACGCGTTCCTGTTCCGGCGCGGGCTCCCCGAGAAGGCGAGCAGTCAACGTGCCAGCATCGGCGGACAGTTCGGCCATGCCCGGGAGCTGATCGTCGATGGATCCCGCATCGGCGGGAGCGGCACTCTTGAGCCAGTAGTGCTGGTGCTGGAAGGCGTAGGTGGGGAGATCCAACGCGGCATGCGCCGGAATGTCGCCGAGCAGCGCGGTCCAGTCGACGGGAACACCGCGTACATACGCCTCGCCCAGTGAGGTGAGCACGCGACGCATGCCACCCTCATCCCGCCGGAGTGTCCCGGTCACCACGACCGGCCCGGCATCCACTCGCTCGGCCGCCGCCTCGATGCTCATCGTCAGCACCGGATGCGCACTGACCTCGACAAACGCCGCAAGGCCTTCCTCCATCAACCGGTCGATCGACGGCGCGAACCGCACCGTGCTCCGCAGATTCCGATACCAGTACCCGGCATCCAACTCCGCCGTATCCACCCACCCCGCCTCCACCGTAGAGAAAAACGGGATACGCGACGACACCGGCCGCACCTGCGCCAACGACCGGGCCAACTCCTCCTCCACCGCCTCCACCTGCGACGTATGCGAGGCGTAATCCACATCCACCCACCGCGCCCGCACCCCCGCACCCCCGCACTCCTCAACCAGCTCACGGAGCGCCTCCACCTCACCGGCCACCACCACCGACGACGGCCCATTCACCGCCGCCACCTCCACCCGACCCGACCAACGGGACACCAATGGCTCCACCTCCGCCACCCCCACAGCCAGCGACACCATCCCACCCCGACCCGACAACCCCACCGCGATCGCCCGACTCCGCAACACCACCACCCGCGCCGCATCCTCCAACGACAACCCACCCGCCACACACGCCGCAGCAATCTCACCCTGCGAATGACCCACCACTGCGGACGGCTCCACCCCAAACCACCGCCACACCCGCGCCAACGCCACCATCACCGCAAACGACACCGGCTGCACCACATCCACCCGATCCAACGACACCACACCCTCAACACCCCGCACCACATCCACCAACGACCACCCCGTCAACGGATCCAACACCCCCGCACACTCCCCCAAAGCCTCCGCAAACACCCCACACGACTCCAACAACCCAGCCCCCATACCCACCCACTGCGCCCCCTGACCAGGAAAAACAAACACCACCCGACCCCGAACATCCGCCCTTCCCGCCCCACCGCCCTCCGCCACCGCCGCCAGCCCCGCCAACGCCTCAACCCGGTCCCCCGCCACCACCACCGCACGGTCCGACAACGCAGCCCTACCAACAGCCAACCCCGCACCCAACTCCCCGACACTCAAGTCCGGATGAGCCTGCACGTACTCCAGCAAGCGCCGCGCCTGCCCCCGCAACCCCGCACCGCCACGCCCCGACACCACCAACGGCACCACACCACCCGGGACCTCCACCACCGGCGCCACCTCAATGGCCGCCTCCGGAGCCTGCTCCAAAATCACATGCGCATTCGTCCCACTCACCCCGAACCCCGACACCCCGGCCCGACGCGGACGCCCCACCTCCGGCCACACCCGCTCCTCGGTCAACAGCTCCACCGCACCCGCCGACCAATCCACCTGCGGCGTCGGCTCATCCACATGCAACGTCCGAGGCGCGATGCCATGCCGCAACGCCAACACCATCTTGATCACACCAGCCACACCCGCAGCCGCCTGCGCATGACCAATATTCGACTTCAACGACCCCAACCACAACGGACGCCCCTCAGACCGACCCTGGCCATAGGTGTCCAAGAGCGCTTGCGCCTCGATGGGGTCACCCAGGGCCGTGCCCGTCCCATGGGCCTCCACCACATCCACATCCGCCGCCACCAGTCCGGCACTGTTCAACGCCTGCCGGATGACACGCTGCTGCGACGGACCATTCGGCGCCGTCAACCCATTCGACGCACCATCCTGATTCACCGCCGAACCCCGCACCACCGCCAACACCCGATGCCCAAGACGCTCAGCATCAGACAACCGCTCCACCAGCACCACGCCCGCGCCCTCGGAGAAGCCGGTGCCGTCCGCCGCGGCTGCGAACGCCCTGCAACGGCCGTCCTTGGACATCCCGCGCTGACGCGAGAAGCCGACGAAAATACCGGGGTTGGCCATGACGGTCACCCCTCCGGCCAGCGCCATCGAGCACTCGCCCAACCGCAGCGCCTGTACGGCCAGATGTAAGGCCACCAGCGACGAGGAGCACGCCGTGTCCACCGCGACCGACGGCCCCTCGAAGCCGAGCGCATAGGACACCCGCCCCGACAGGACACTCGCCGAGGTGCCCGTACCCATGACCGCCTCGAGCTCCTCGGGGACCCGGGCTCCGGTGCCGTAGCTGTGGTACGTCACGCCGGAGAAGACGCCGATGTCCTTGCCACGCAGCGCCGTCGGGTCGATCCCGGCGCGCTCGAACGCCTCCCAGGAGGTCTCGAGCATGATGCGCTGCTGCGGGTCCATCGCCAGCGCCTCACGCGGCGATATCCCGAAGAACCCCGCGTCGAACTCCCCCGCGTCGTCCAGAAAGCCACCCTCGCGGACATAGCTGGTGCCCGGGTGATCCGGATCCGGGTCGAAGAGGTTCTCCAGATCCCAGCCACGGTCCTCCGGAAAACCACCGATCGCGTCACCGCCGGACGCCACCAGGTCCCACAGCTCCTCCGGCGTGGTCACACCACCCGGCAACCGGCACGCCATCCCCACAATCGCGATCGGCTCCGACAAGCCACGGCGTATGTCGGCGTTCTCCCGTTCGAGCCGCTCGTTCTCCATGAGCGTGACACGCAGCGCTTCGACGACCTGCGCTTCGGGAGTGGTCATCCCGGCCTCCGCATTTCGAACCGACATTACTTCCCGGCCTTGCTCATGGCGCGTTGCACCAGACTGGCGACATCCATATCGGCGATCGTGGCGACCGACTGCCCGTCCGCCGACTGCCCGTCTACCGGTTGCTCCGCTTCCGATTCCCGGACCAGCGTCATGAGGGTGTCCAGGATGCCCAGCTCCTGGAAGCGGCTCAGCGGTGTCCTGGCCAGCGCGCGGCGCAGGTCCTCCTCCTCGCTTCCGTTGTGGCTTTGCGCGGGTGGAGCGTCCGGGCAGAGCTTTATCCGCAGGTGGCGCATCAGGGCGGTGGGCGTCGGATAGTCGAAGACCAGCGTGGCCGGGAGGCGTATCCCGGTGTGGTTGGCCAGGCGGTTGCGCAGTTCCACCGCGGTGAGGGAGTCGAAGCCGATTTCGTTGAACGCCAGGTCCGGCCCGATGGCGTGAGCGGAGGAGTGGCCCAGGACCCGAGCGGCTTCCCGGCAGACCAGGCCGAGCAGGATCTGCTCCTGCTCCTCGGCCGTGGCCCTGGTCAGGCGCTGGGTGAAGGCGTCCATGTCGGCGGCGGTCCGTGCGGTGCGCCGACTCTGCCGGACGAGGCCACGGAGCAGCGGTGGCACCGGTCCGGTGGCGGCCTGGGCCCGCAGTGCGCCGGGGTCCAGTTTCATGGGGAGCACCACCGGCTGGGGCATGTGCAGTGCGGTGTCGAACAGTTCCCCGCCTTCGCTCTCCGACAGCCCGGCCACTCCCCCGCGTACCATGCGCTGCTGGTCGGCGTCGGTGAGGTGGCCGGTCAGCCCGACCCCCGCGCCCTGTGCCCACAGCCCCCAGGCCAGGGAGATTCCCGGGAGGCCCTGGGCACGGCGTCGATGTGCCAGCGCGTCCAGGAAGGCGTTGGCCGCCACATAACTGCCCTGCCCCGAGCTGCCCAGCGTGCCCGCGGCCGAGGAGAACAGGACGAAGGCCGCCAGATCCAGGTGTCGGGTCAGCTCGTGCAGATGGAGTGCGGCATCCACCTTCGGGGCGAAGACGGTGTCCAGTCGCTCCCTGGTCAATGCGGTGACCACACCGTCGTCCAGCGCGCCCGCGCTGTGCACCACGGCGGTCAGCGGCGCGTCACCGGGCAGCGAGGACAGCAGCTCGGCCAGGGCGTCGCGGTCTGCCACATCGCAGGCGGCGATCCGTACCCGTGCGCCGAGTGAGGTCAGTTCCCGCTGCAGCTCGGCCGCGCCGGTGGCCTGGGGTCCACTCCGGCTGGTCAGCAGCAGGTTCCGTACGCCGTGCTCGGCCACGAGGCGCCGGGCGGCCACCTTGCCCAGCGATCCGGTGCCACCCGTGATGAGCACGGTGCCGTCCGGGTCCAGTCGGCGCGGCAGGGTGAACACGTTCTTGCCGATGTGCTGCGCCTGGCTCATGAAGCGGAAGGCGGCCGGAGCGCGCCGGATGTCCCATGCGGTCACCGGCGGCGGGGTCAGCACCCCCTTCGCGAAGAGGTCGACCAGCTCGGTCAGCATCTGCTGGATGCGCTCGCCACCCGCCTCGGCCAGGTCGAACGCCCGATAGGCCACGCCGGGGTGCTGGATGCCCACCTCTTCGGCGTCCCGGATATCGCTCTTGCCCATCTCGATGAACCGGCCGCCCCTGGGCAGCAGTCGGAGTGAGGCGTCCACGAAGTCGCCGGCGAGGGCGTCCAGCACCACATCGAAGCCACGGCCCTCGGTCATCTCGAGAAACCGCTGCTCGAACTCCAGCGTCCGGGAGTTGGCCAGCCGTCCGTCCGGGACACCGGCGGCGCGCGCCGCGTCCCATTTGGCCGGCCCGGCCGTGCCGTAGACCTCAGCGCCCCAGTGCCGGGCCAGCTGCACCGCGGCCATGCCGACGCCACCGGCGGCGGCATGGATCAGGACCGACTCCCCGGGCTCCAGCCGGGCCAGGTCCCGCAGCCCGAAGTAGGCGGTGAGGAACACGCAGGGGACCGCGGCCGCCTGCTCGAAGGACCACCCCTCGGGGATGTGTACGAGGGTGAGGCAGTCGGCCACGGCGATGGGGCCACCCGCACCCTCGAAGAGCCCCATGACCCGGTCACCCGGTGCGAACCGGGTGACACCGGGGCCGACCTCCGTGACCAGACCGGCGCCCTCGTTGCCGATGCTGATCTCACCGGGGTACATGCCCAGCGCCATCAGCACATCGCGGAAGTTGAGTCCCGCGGCACGTGTCTCGATCCGGACATGGCCCGGGGGAAGTGGCGCCAGCGCCGCTGGCGACGGCAGCAGTGCCAGGCCCTCCAGCGTTCCCGGACCGCGGGTGCCCAGCTGCCAGGCGGGCTCTCCCTCCGGCGCCACGAGTGCCTCGTCGGCCGTCGCCCGGGTCAGGCGGCGCAGATGACAGACGCCTCCGCGCAGCGCGAGCTGCGGTTCGTCTCCGGCGAGCAGGGCGGGCAACAGCGTGGGCAGGGCCTTCGTGGAGGCCGGTGTGTCGTCCAGGTCGAGGAGCAGAATCCGGCCGGGGTTCTCCGACTGCGCGGTGCCGACCAGCCCCCAGGCCGCGGCGACCGCCGGATCGACCGGATCGGCATCCCGCATCCCTACGGCACCCCGCGTCAGTACCACCAGGCGAGAGTCCTCCAGCGAGGGCTCGGTCAGCCACGTCTGCAACACGTCCAGCACCTGGCCGGTCAGCTCACGCGCGCGGGCCGCGCCGGTGTCGTCACGTACGGCATCGCCGGTACCGATCTCGTACAGCAGAACCGGCGGCACCTCGCCCGATTCGGACGACTCAGCCGCGTCGGACGCAGGAGGTGCAGGCCGTGCGTCGGCTCGGGAGGCCACCTGCCGTACGTCCTGCGAGATCTGCACGGATACGGTGTCCAGTGGCGCGTCGGCGGCGGCGACCCGCAGCTCCTCCCATTCCACGAGGAACATCTGGTCGGTCGACGTCCGTGTGGCGGCGTCCAGCAGCACCGTCGGCATGGGCCGTGACACCAACGACTCGACCACCGCGACCGCCGCCCCGCTCGGATCGGCCAGTCGAAGACCCACCCCATCCTTGCCATTGGGCGTGATACGTACGCGCAGCGCCGAAGCGCCGGAGGCGTGCAGGGCGACTCCGCGATAGGCGAACGGCAGTGTGGGCCCTGCCTGGGCCTCGGGACGGTCGCGGAACGCGGTGGCGTGCAGGGCCGCGTCGAGCAGCGCGGGATGCAGCCCGAACGCGGTGGCGTCGGCCGACAGCTCCTCGGGCAGGGTGACCTCGGCATAGATCTCGTCGCCCCGCGTCCACGCGGCGCGCAGACCACGGAAGGCCGGGCCATATCCGTAACCGCCGGCCTCCAGCTCCTCATAGATGCCACGCACCCGCTCCTCCGGGACCGCCGCCGCCCCGGCGGGTGGCCACTGCGTCAGGTCAGCGTCGAGCTCATCCAGGGTTTCCTCGGCGAGCGTGCCGCTGATGTGGCGCGTCCAGGGCGCGTTTGAGGCTTCGTCCTGGCCGCGTGTGTGCACCGCCATCGGGCGACGGCCGGAATCGTCCGGTGCGCCGACGCTCACCCGCACCTGCACAGCGTCGCGCTCGGGCAGGGTGAGCGGCGCTTCGACGACCAGCTCTTCCACGACACCACAGCCGACCTCGTCAGCGGCGCGCACCGCCAGCTCCACGAACGCCGCCCCGGGCAGCAACACCGTGCCCGCCGCCGCGTGGTCGGCCAGCCACGGATGCGTACGCAGCGACAGCCGAGAGGTGAACAGCAGGCCCCCCGACTCCGGCAGCTCGGTGACGGCGCCCAACAGCGGGTGGTCGGCCCGGGCAAGTCCCAGCGCGGCCGCGTCCACCGTTTCGCCTCGCCGTCCCAGCCAGTAGTGCTGGTGCTGGAAGGCGTAGGTGGGGAGATCCAACGCGGCATGCGCCGGGACGTCGCCGAGCAGCGCGGTCCAGTCGACAGGGACACCCCGTACGTACGCCTCGGCCAGGGACGTGAGCACGCGGCGCATGCCACCTTCATCCCGGCGGAGGGTGCCGGTCACCACGACCGGCCCGGCATCCGCTCGCTCGGCCGCCGCCTCGATGCTCATCGTCAGCACCGGATGCGCGCTCACCTCGACAAACGCCGCAAAGCCTTCCTCGATCAACTGGTTGATCGACGGCGCGAACCGCACCGTGCTCCGCAGATTCCGATACCAGTACCCGGCATCCAACTCCACCGTATCCACCCACCCCGCCTCCACCGTAGAGAAAAACGGGATACGCGACGACACCGGCCGCACCTGCGCCAACGACCGGGCCAACTCCTCCTCCACCGCCTCCACCTGCGCCGTATGCGAGGCATAATCCACATCCACCCACCGCGCCCGCACCCCCGCACCCCCGCACTCCTCCACCAGCTCACGGAGCGCCTCCACCTCACCCGCCACCACCACCGACGACGGCCCATTCACCGCCGCCACCTCCACCCGACCCGACCAACGGGACACCAATGGCTCCACCTCCGCCACCCCCACAGCCAGCGACACCATCCCACCCCGACCCGACAACCCCACCGCGATCGCCCGACTCCGCAACACCACCACCCGCGCCGCATCCTCCAACGACAACCCACCCGCCACACACGCCGCCGCAATCTCACCCTGCGAATGACCCACCACCGCCGCAGGCTCCACCCCAAACCACCGCCACACCCGCGCCAACGCCACCATCACCGCAAACGACACCGGCTGCACCACATCCACCCGATCCAACGACACCCCACCCCCCACACCCCGCACCACATCCACCAACGACCACCCCGTCAACGGATCCAACACCCCCGCACACTCCCCCAAAGCCTCCGCAAACACCCCACACGACTCCAACAACCCAGCCCCCATACCCACCCACTGCGCACCCTGACCAGGAAAAACAAACACCACCCGACCCCGAACATCCGCCCTTCCCACGACATCGCCACCGGCCACCTCATCTCCCGCCACGGCCTCCAACCCGGCCACGGCCTCACTCCGGTTGCTCGCCAACACCACCGCGCGCTCCGACAACGCCGCCCGCGACGCCGCCAATGACCGTGCCAGATGGTCCAGGTCCACATCCGGCCGTCGCTCGACGACATCCAGCAACCGCCGCGCCTGCGCCCGCAATCCCGCATCGCCACGCCCCGACACCACCAACGGCACCACACCACCCGGCACCTCCGGCATCGGAACACCATCCCCCGACCGGTCCGGAGCCTGCTCCAAAATCACATGCGCATTCGTCCCACTCACACCAAACCCCGACACCCCGACCCGACGCGGACGCCCCACCTCCGGCCACACCCGCTCCTCGGCCAACAACTCCACCGCACCCGCCGACCAATCCACCTGCGGCGACGGCTCATCCACATGCAACGTCCGCGGCAACACCCCATACCGCAACGCCAACACCATCTTGATCACACCAGCCACACCCGCAGCCGCCTGCGCATGACCAATATTCGACTTCAACGACCCCAACCACAACGGACGCCCCTCAGGCCGACCCTGACCATAGGTCGCCATCAATGCCTGGACCTCGATCGGATCACCCAGCGTGGTGCCCGTACCGTGCCCCTCGACCGCATCCACATCCGCCGCCACCAGCCCCGCGCCGGCCAGCGCCTGCCGTATGACACGCTGCTGCGACGGACCATTCGGCGCCGTCAACCCATTCGACGCACCGTCCTGATTCACCGCCGACCCCCGCACCACCGCCAACACCCGATGCCCACGCCGCTCCGCATCCGACAACCGCTCCAGCACCAACACACCCACACCCTCGGCCCACCCCGTACCGTCCGCCGACGCCGCGAACGACTTGCAGCGGCCGTCTTCGGCCATGCCGCGCTGCCGCGAGAAGCCGACGAAGGCGCTGGGGGTGGACATGACGGTGACTCCTCCGGCCAGCGCCATCGAGCACTCCCCCGACCGCAGCGCCTGCGCGGCCAGATGCAGGCCCACCAGCGAGGAGGAGCATGCCGTGTCGATGGTCATCGCCGGGCCCTCGAACCCCAGCTCATAGGCGACCCGGCCGGTGAGCACGCTCGCCGAGCTGCCCGTCATCAGGTAGCCCTCGACGCCCTCGGGGACCGTGTCCACGTCCGTGGCGTAGTCCTGGTTGAGGGTGCCGAAGTAGACGCCGACGTCCTTGCCGCGCAGGCCTGTCGGGTCGATTCCGGCGCGCTCCAACGCCTCCCACGACGTCTCCAGCAGCAACCGCTGCTGCGGATCCATCGCCAGGGCTTCACGCGGTGAAATCCCGAAGAAGCCCGCGTCGAACTCCCCCGCGTCGCGAAGAAAGCCACCCTCACGGACATAGCTGGTGCCCGGGTGATCCGGATCCGGGTCGAAGAGGTTCTCCAGATCCCAGCCACGGTCCTCCGGAAACCCGCCGACCGCGTCACCGCCGGACACCACCAGGTCCCACAGCTCCTCCGGCGTGGTCACACCACCCGGCAACCGGCACGCCATCCCCACAATCGCGATCGGCTCCGACAGGCCGGCCTCGAGCTCGGTGAGCCGCTGCCGCGCCTGGTGCAGGTCGGCGGTCACCCGCTTGAGGTACCGGACCAACTTCTCGTCGTTGTCCACCGGAGGTCACCTTCCCCTTCACTCGTAGGCGCGGTCGGAATCCGACGGGTCCACGATGCCGAACTCGTCGTCGATGAAGGCCAGTACGTCGTCCACCGACGCCGCTTCCAGCGTCGCCTCGATGTCGGTGCCTCCGGCCGGCCCGGGGGCATCGGTGCTGAGCTTGGCCGCCAGGGCCCGGAGCCGGGCGGCGGCGCCGGTGTCCTTGGCGCCGTCCGGTGGCCGGGCGGCCACCAGTTCTTCGAGCCTCGCCACTTCGGCCAGCACCGGGTCCTGGGTGGTGTCGGCACCCAGACGGGTGGTCAGGTGGTCCGCCAAGGTCAGGGGGGTGGGGAAGTCGAAGGCGAACGTGGCGGGGAGTCGCAGCCCGGTGCGGGCGAGGAGCCGGTCCCGTAGCTCTATCACCGTGAGCGAGTCGAAGCCGACGTCGGTGAAGGCGACATCGGGGCCGATACGACCGACCGAGGCGTAGCCGAGCACATACGCCGCCTCCTGCCGGACCAGGTCGAGAAGGATCGCCTGCCGGTCCGTGGAACCCGCCCCGGCCAGTCGTACGGTGAGCGCGTCGGCGTCATGCGCATGCGCCGACTGCGCCTTCTGCCGGATCCGCCGTGGCTGGGGGACCAGCCCCCGCAGCAGCGGCGGCACCGCCCCGGTGGCGGCCTGGGCCCGTAGCGCACCGAGGTCCAGCTTGATGGGGAGGACCATGGGTTCGCCCGTACGCAGCGCGGCGTCGAACAGTTCCATGCCCTCGGCCTGGGATAACGCGGCGAGTCCGTCGCGTGCCAGCCGACGGTGGTCGGTGTCGCCGAGCTGGGCGGTCATGCCCTCGTCCTGGGCCCACATACCCCAGCCGAGGGAGATCGCGGGAAGCCCTTGGGCGGCCCGGTGCTGTGCCAGCGCGTCGAGATAGGCGTTGGCGGCGGCGTAGTTACCCTGCCCCGAACTGCCGAAGGTGCCGGCGGCTGAGGAGAACAGGACGAAGGCGGACAGGTCCAGGTCCCGGGTCAGCTCATGCAGATGGAGCGCCCCGTCCACCTTCGGCCGCAACACCGCGTCCATACGCTCCGGGGTCAATGCCGTCAGCACACCGTCGTCCAGAACACCGGCCGTATGCACCACCGCCGACAACGGAGCATCCCCCGGAACCATATCCAGCAGCCCGGCCACCGCGCCCCGATCCGCCACATCACACGCCACGATGCGTACCCGCGCACCCGCCTTCACCAGCTCCGCCTCCAGCTCGGCGGCACCATCGGCCCCAGGCCCGTTCCGGCTCGCCAACACCAGACTCCGCACCCCATGCACCGCCACCAGATGCCGCGCCACCACCCCACCCAGCGCGCCCGTACCACCCGTCACCAACGCCGTCCCACCCGAGCCCACACCGCCCGGCCCAGCCTCGGGCGCCTCCACGACACGGGTGAGCCGCCGCAGTAAACACGCTCCCGAGCGGAGCGCTGCCTGGGTCTCATCGGCGGCGAACAGGGCGGGGACGAGGGTGCTCAGGGTCGCGTACGAGGACGGCTCGTTGTCGACGTCCACCATCAGGATGCGCCCGGTGTTCTCCGACTGCGCGGTGCCCATCAGCCCCCATACGGCGGCGATGGCGGGCTCGACCCGCTCACCCGGTTCGACGGCGACCGCGCCCGTGGTCAGCACGACCATCCGTGTGCCGTCCAGCGCGGGTTCGGTCGACCACGCCTGGACGACCTCCAGTACGCGGCCGGTCAGCTCACGCACGCTCCCGGCGTCGGTCACTTCGACCGTCACGGCGTCGAACCGGCCGCCTCGCTCGGCCAGTGCGCGTACGTCCTCGGCCGTGGCCACCCGCACCGTGTTCAGTGGGCTGTCGTCCGGCGTCAACGTCGTCTCCTCCCACGCCGGGCGGAGCAGACGGTCGTGTGTCGAGGCGGCCTTGAACTGCCCGGGCTCGACCGGACGGGACACCATGGAGCCCACCGAAGCCACCGGGGTACCGGACTCATCGGCGAGATCCAGGGTCAGCGTGTCCTCTCCAGTGGGGACCACCCGTACCCGCAAGGCCGTGGCACCCGTGGCGTACAGCGCCACATCACGCCAGACGAAGGGAAGGGCTGTCCGCTGGTCGGCGCGCTCCGCACGGTGCTGGAAGGCGGCCGCGTGCATGGCCGCGTCGAGGAGTGCCGGATGCAGTCCGAACCCCGCCGCCTGGACCCGATGCTCCTCCGGCAGAGCCACCTCCGCATACACCACACCATCCGACCGCCACGCCGCCCGCACCCCCTGGAACACCGGCCCATACCGATAGCCCGCCCGCTCCAAACCCTCGTACAGGCCCTCCACCTCCACCGGATCCACCGCCACCGCACCCACTGGAGGCCACACCGACAACCCCACGTCAGGCGCGGAGACCCCCTCCACAGAGCGCAACGTCCCGCTGGCATGCCGCACCCACGCAGCACCTACACCGGCGTCCTCCGCACGCGAATACACCCGCACCCCACGCCGACCACCCTCATCGGCCTCCCCCACACACACCCGCACCTGCACCGCCCCGCCCTCCGCCAACACCAGCGGAGCCTCCATCACCAACTCCTCCACCCCACCGCATCCGATCTCATCACCGGCCCGCACCACCAACTCCACAAACGCCGCCCCCGGCAACAACACCGCACCCGCAGCCACATGATCAGCCAGCCACGGATGCGACCCCAACGACAACCGCGACGTGAACAACACCTCACCCGAACCCGGCACCTCCATCACCGCGCCCAACAACGGATGCCCAACACCCACCAAGCCTGCGGACGTCATATCGCCCACATCCCGCCGCTCCCCCACCAACCAGTAATGCTCCCGCTGGAACGCATACGTCGGCAGGTCGACCCAACCGGTAGGCGTTCCGCCCAGCACGTTCGCCCAGTCCACGTGCACACCACGGGTATGGCAGGTGGCCAGAGCCGTGACCAGGGCATGGGTCTCGTCGCCCTCCCGACGGAGGGCCGGTACGAAGGCGGCGTGCCCGTCGTCCAAGCACTCGCGGCCCATCGCGGACAGCGTGCCATCGGGCCCCAGTTCCAGATACGTACTCACCCCGTACTCGGCCAGCGCCCGCACACCGTCCGCAAACCGCACGGCAGAGCGCACGTGCTCCACCCAATACTCCGGCGAACACACCACCTCCGCGTCCGCCAACGCACCCGTCACGTTCGACACCAAGGGGATCACCGGCGCGGCGAACGACAAGCCCTCCACCACTTGCCGGAACTCCGCCAGCATCGGCTCCATCCGCGCGGAATGAAACGCATGCGAAACCGCCAGACGCCTGGTCCGACACCCCCGCACCGAAAGCTCTTCCGTCACCCGCAACACCGGCTCCTCATCGCCCGAGAGCACCACAGCCGCAGGACCGTTCACCGCAGCGATATCCACTCCCGGCACTAGCAGCGGCCGCACCTGGTCCTCACCCGCGCCCACCGCCACCATCGCACCGCCCTCCGGCAGCGCCTCCATCAACCGACCCCGCGCCGCCACCAACACCGCCGCATCCGCCAACGACAACACACCCGCCACATACGCCGCCGCCACCTCACCCACCGAATGCCCACCCACCACATCCACCACCACACCCCACGACTCCACCAACCGGAACAACCCCACCTCCACCGCAAACAACCCCGCCTGAGCAAACACCGTCCGCTCCAACAACACCCCATCCCCGAACACCACATCCCGCACCGACCCCGACACACCACCCGCACCCAGCTCACGGTCCAACGCCTCACACACCACATCAAAGGCCTCCCGGAACACGGGAAAGACCTCATACAACCCACGCCCCATCCCCACCCGCTGACACCCCTGACCGGCGAACAACACCCCCAACCGACCACGCACCACCGAACCCGACACCACACCCACCACCGACTCACCCCGCACCACCGCACCCAACCCCGACAACGCCTCCTCCCGATCCCCCGCCACCACCACCGCACGATCCGACAACCCCGCCCGCCCACAACCCAACGCGACACCCAGCTCCGCCACCCCCACCTCAGGGTGGGCATCGACGAAGTCCAGCAGCCGCCGCGCCTGGGCCCGCAGGGCCGCGTCACCCCGCCCGGACACCACCAACGGCGCCGCTCCACCCGGCGCCCGCACCACAGGCGCCACCTCCGGCGTCCCCACCTCCAGCGTCTCCACCGCAGGCTTCTCCACCACCGACCCCGCCGCGACCGCCACTTCCGGAGCCTGCTCCAGAATCACGTGGGCGTTTGTCCCGCTCACCCCGAACCCCGACACCCCGGCCCGGCGCGGACGCCCCACCTTCGGCCACACCCGCCGCTCGGTCAGCAGCTCCACCGCCCCCGCCGACCAGTCCACCTGCGGCGACGGCTCATCCACATGCAACGTCCTCGGCAACACCCCATGCCGCAGGGCCATCACCATCTTGATGACACCGGCCACGCCCGCCGCTCCCTGGGTGTGGCCGATGTTGGACTTGAGCGAGCCGAGCCACAGCGGGCGGTCCTCCGGTCGCCCCTGGCCGTACGTGGCGAGCAGCGCCTGTGCCTCGATCGGGTCGCCCAGCGCCGTGCCCGTCCCATGGGCCTCCACCGCGTCCACCTCGGAGGCGGTGAGGCGCGCATGGGCCAGCGCCTGCCGGATGACGCGCTGCTGCGAAGGGCCGTTCGGCGCCGTCAGACCGTTCGACGCACCATCCTGGTTCACCGCACTGCCCCGCACCACCGCCAGCACCTGGTGACCGTTCCGCTCCGCGTCCGACAACCGCTCCAGCAGCAGCACTCCGGCGCCCTCGGAGAAGCCGGTGCCGTCCGCCGCCGCGGCGAATGCCTTGCAGCGCGCGTCGGCGGCGAGTCCGCGCTGGCGTGAGAAGCCGATGAACGCCCGTGGGGTGCCCAGGACGGTGACGCCACCGGCCAGCGCCATCGAGCAGTCTCCGGCCCGTAGGGCCCGCGCCGCCAGGTGGAGGGCCACCAGCGACGCGGAGCACGCGGTGTCGACCGTGACGGCGGGGCCCTCGAACCCGAAGGTGTAGGAGATCCGGCCGGACAGCACACTTCCGGCGTCGGAGGTCATCAGATAGCTCTCCAGTGCCTCGGGCAGCTCCGGCAGCCCGGCGCCGTAGTCACTGCCCGCGAACCCGGAGAAGACACCGACGTCCTTGCCGCGCCACGCGGTCGCGTCGATTCCGGCCCGTTCGAACGCCTCCCAGGAGAGCTCGAGCATGATGCGCTGCTGTGGATCCATCGTGACCGCCTCGCGCGGGGAGATCCCGAAGAAGCCCGCGTCGAACTCCCCGGCGTCGTGCAGAAATCCGCCCTCGCGTACGTAGCTGGTGCCCCGGTGGTCGGGGTCCGGATGGAACAGGTGCGCCAGATCCCAGCCGCGGTTCTCCGGGAAGCCGGTGATTCCGTCCCGCCCGTGCAGCACCAGGTCCCACAGCTGCTCCGGGGAGGACACGCCGCCCGGAAGCCGGCAGGCCATCGCGACGATCGCGATCGGCTCCGACTTCTCGGCCTCCAGCTCGCGGACCCGCTTCTGGGAACGGCGGGCGTCCGCCAGCACGCGCTTGAGGTATTCGCGCAGCTTCCCGTCATCTGCCATCAGTGGTCACTCCTGAAGGAAACGGTGGCGTGTGCTGGAGGGTCGGCGGGGTGCGGTGTGCGGTCGCGCGGGCCCGGGCGGTCACGATGTGCCGAACTCCCGGTCGATGAGCTCGAACATGGCTTCGTCGGTGGCGGTGTCCACATCGAACTCCTCGTCCTCGTCGGCGGCTGTGGCGCCTTCGGCGGTTTCCCACTGCTCGACCAGCAGTTGGAGGCGGGCCAGCACCGTGGCGTGGGTCGTGGCGTCGGGGGTCACCTCGGCCAGGGTCGCGGCCACGGTGTCGAGCTCGGCCATCAGCACCTCGGAGGTGTCGACCTCCTGGCCCAGTTCGGCCAGCAGGTAGCGGGCGAGTGGCGCGGGGGCGGGATGGTCGAAGATCAGCGTGGCCGGCAGCCGCACCCCGGCGCGGCGGGAGAGCCGGTTGCGCAGCTCCACGGCGGTGAGCGAGTCGAAGCCGATTTCCTTGAAGGGCTGGTTCGGTTCGATGAGGTCGGCCGAGGCGTGGCCGAGGACGGCGGCGGCCTCTTGCTGGACCAGGTCGAGCAGGATCTTCTCCTGCTGGCCGGCGGTCGCCCTGGCCAGCCTGCTCACCAGGTCGTCCGTGTCCGCCGCCGCGTTGTCGACGGCCCGGCGCGGGGCTCGGACGAGGGCGCGCAGCAGTGCGGGCAGCGAGCCGGATCCGGCCAGGGCGCGCAGTGCGGCGAAGTCCATGTGGGCGGGGACCAGTACGGTGTCGGGGCCGCGCAGCGCGGTGTCGAACAGCTCCATGCCCTCGGGTACGGAGAGGCCGAGCATGCCGCCCTTGGCCATGCGCCGCTGGTCGGAGTCGTCCAGGTGTGCGCTCATGTCGGTGACCTGCCCCCACAGGCCCCAGGCGAGCGAGGTGGCGGGCAGCCCCCTGGCGAGGCGGTAGCGGGCCAGTGCGTCGAGGAAGGCGTTGGCGGCGGAGTAGTTGCCCTGGCCGGGAGAGTCAAAAGTGCCCGCGCCGGACGAGAAGAGGAGGAACGCGGCGAGGTCGAGGTCGCGGGTCAGCTCGTGCAGGTTGAGCACCGCGTCCACCTTGGGGCGGAACACGGCGTCCAGCCGTTCCGGCGTCAGGGTGGTGATCACGCCGTCGTCCAGCAGCCCGGCGGTGTGCACCACGGCGGTCAGCGGGGCGTCCTGGGGGATCGAGCCGAGCAGTGCGGCCACCGCCTCCCGGTCGGCGAGGTCGCAGGCCACCGTGTGCACGGTGGCTCCCAGCGCGCTGAGCTCGTCCTCCAGCTCCGGCATTCCCGCGGCGGCCCTGCCGCGCCGTCCGGCCAGGACGACGTTGCGCATCCCGTGCTCGGCCACCATGCGCCGGGCCACCAGGCGGCCCAGGGAGCCGGTGCCGCCGGTGACCAGGACGGTGCCGGTGGCGTCGAGGGTGCGGGGCAGGGTGAACACGTTCTTGCCGATATGCCGCCCCTGGCTCATATAGCGGAAGGCGGCGGGGGCGTTTCGTACGTCCCAGGTGTTCAGCGGCAGCGGGTGCAGCGCTCCCCGGTCGAACAGCCCGGTCAGTTCGCGGAGCATCTCCCCGATGCGGTCGTTGCCCGCCTCGTAGAGGGAGAACGCCTGGTAGGAGACGCCGGGATGGGTGGCTGCCACCTCCTCGGGGCTCCGCAGATCGGTTTTGCCCATCTCCAGGAACCGGCCTCCTCGGGGCAGCAGCCGCAGCGAGGCGTCTACGAACTCCCCGGCCAGGCTGTCCAGCACCACATCGACGCCCCGGCCCTGGGTGGCGTCCAGGAAGCGCGGTGCGAAGTCCACCGTGCGCGAGGTGGCGAGCCGGTGTTCGCCGATTCCGGTGGCGCGTACGGCGTCCCATTTGGCGGGGGCGGCGGTGGCGAACACCTCGGCGCCCCAGTGCCGGGCGAGCTGTACGGCGGCCATGCCGACCCCGCCGGCGGCGGCGTGGATCAGGACGGACTCACCGGATCGCAGACCGGCGAGGTCCCGCAGCCCGTAGTAGGCGGTGAGGAACGCCATCGGCACGGTGGCGGCCTGCTGGAAGGACCAGCCGTGCGGGATCCTGGCCACGGTGCGGTGGTCGGCCACGGCCAGCGGGCCGACGGCGTCGGGGAACAGCCCCATCACCCGGTCGCCGACGCCGATCTCGTCCACGCCGGGGCCGATCTCGGTGACCACTCCGGAGCCTTCGTTGCCAATGGTGGCATCGACCCTGTTCATGCCGAGGACGACCAGCACGTCCAGGAAGTTCAGCCCCGCCGCCCGGACCTCGATCCGGACCTGACCTGCGTCCAGCGGCTCCAGCGCGGCGGGCGCGGGGCGCAGGGCCAGGCCTTCGAGGGTGCCGTCGGTGCCGGGCTCCAGCCGCCAGGCCGCGGCGCCCGCGGGTAGGGCCAGCGCGCCGGTGGCATCCGCGCGGGTCAGCCGACGGGCGTAGCGGATGCCCTCGCGCAGGGCCAGTTGTGGCTCTTCCAGGGTGAACACGCTGGACAGCAGGGCCAGGGACGCTTGGGCCCGGTCGGTGTCGACCAGGGTGATCCGCCCGGGGTTCTCGGCCTGGGCGGACCTCAGCAGACCGCATACGGCGGCGGCGGTGGGATCGGTCAGCTCCCGGTCGTGGTGCACCGCCACCGCCCCGTGGGTGAGCACGAGCAGCCGGGTGTCCTCCAGTTCGGATGCGGCCAACCAGGTCTGCAGCAGTTCCAGCACCCGGCCGGTGGCCTCTCGTACGCCGCTCGCGCTCGGCTCCTGGTCCTCGCCGGCCGGGTCCGGGAGCAACGCCTCGCGCGTCAGGTCCAGAAGCAGCGCCTGAGGCACGCCCAGGTCGGCGGTCTCGGCCAGTTCCCGGATGTCCTCGGCGATCGCCACCGGCACGGGGTGCGGTGTGTCCGCCGTGGTGGCGGGCGCCGGAAGCTCGTCCCAGCCGACGCGGAACATCCGCTCCCGGGCCGGGGAGGCGCCGGTGTCCAGCTGTTCGGTGGCCACCGGCCGGGACACCACCGATCCGACGGCGGCGACGGCCGCGCCGCCGGTGTCCGCCAGCTGAAGCGCCACCTCCTCGGGGCCGTTCGGCGTGATGCGGACGCGCAGGGCGGACGCTCCGGCGGCGTGCAGGGCGACGTCACGGTAGGCGAAGGGCAGCGCCAGCCTGGCCTGCTCGACGGCCAGGTCACGGAAGGCGATCGCGTGCATGGCCGAGTCGAGCAGCACCGGGTGCAGGCCGAAGCCGTCCGTCGAGAGCCGCTGGTCCTCGGCCAGTGCGACCTCGGCGAACACCTCCTCGCCCCGGGTCCACACCGCGCGCAGTCCCCGGAAGGCCGGTCCGTAGCCGTATCCGGCGGCCGCCATGTCCTCGTACGCCTGCGACACCCGCTCCGGGTCCACCGGGACCGCACCGGCCGGTGGCCACTGGGCGAGGCCGGTATCCGGCGGGGTGGTGACGGCGGCGGGGGCCAGGAAACCGGTGGCGTGCCGCGTCCAGGCCGCCCCCGGTGTGCTTCCCTCCGGGCGGGAGCGCACGGAGAGCGGACGCCGCCCGGCGTCGCCCGCCTCGCCACGAACACCTGCAGGCGGGCGCCGTCGCCCTCGGCCAGGGTGAGCGGTGCCTCGATGACGAGCTCTTCCACCACACCACAGCCGACCTCGTCACCGGCGCGCACCGCCAGTTCCACGAAGGCCGCCCCGGGCAGCAGCACCGTGCCCGCCGCCGCGTGGTCGGCCAGCCACGGATGCGTACGCAGCGACAGCCGGGAGGTGAACAGCACACCGCCGGACTCGGGGAATTCGGTGACCGCGCCCAGCAGGGGGTGCTGTGCCGGTTCGAGACCGAGCCCGGCCGCGTCGCCGAAGGTCTCGGTCGACTCCAGCCAGTAGTGCTGGTGTTGGAAGGCGTACGTGGGCAGATCGACCCGGCGCGGCTCCGAACCGGCGAACACCGTCGACCAGTCCACCGGCAGCCCGCCCACATGGCCCTCGGCGAGAGAGGCGAGAAACCGCCGCGCACCGCCCTCGTCGCGCCGTAGGGAGCCCACGGCCACCGCGTCGGCCCCGGCGTCCTCGAACATCTGCTGCAGGGCCGTCACCAGCACGGGATGGGCGCTGGACTCGACGAAGAAGCCGAATCCGTCGGCGAGAAGTTCGCGGACGGCGCCCTCGAAGTTCACCGGCCGGCGTGCGTTGCGGAACCAGTACTCGGCGTCCAGTTCGCCGGTGTCGAGCACACCGCCGGTGACCGTCGAATAGAACGGGATGTGTCCGCGGCGCGGGGCGATGTCGGCGAACATCGCCAGGATGCGGTCCCGCAGCGGGTCGACCTGGGCGCAGTGCGAGGCCACCGTCGAACCCACGACCTGCGCCCGGATCCCGTCGGCCTTGCACCCGGCCACGAATTCCTCCAGCGCGGCCACCTCACCCGCCACGGTCACCGCCGAGGGCCCGTTGCGTCCGGATATCACCAGCCGCTCGCCCCAGGCCGCCAGCCGCTTCTCAACGGCCTCGGCCGACAGCGCTACGGAGGCCACCGCGCCCTTGCCCACCAGTTCCTCGGCGAACAGGGCGCTGCGCAGGACCACGATCCTGGCCGCGTCCTCCAGGGACAGCGCCCCGGCCACATACGCCGCCGCGATCTCCCCTTGGCTGTGGCCGACCACCGCCGCCGGTTCGACCCCGGCCGCCGCCCACGCCGCCGCCAGGGACACATGCACCGCGAACAGCGCGGGTTGCAGAATCTCGATCCGGTCCAGGGAGGGCGCTCCGTCGGCACCCCGGATCACCTCGGTGACGGACCAGTCCAGGAGGCGGCCCAGGGCGTCGTCGCATTCGGCGAACCGGGTGGCGAACGCCGGTGAGGAGGAGAGCAGTTCGGCCGCCATGCCCTGCCACTGCGAGCCCTGGCCGGGGAAGACGAAGGCGATGTGCCCGGTGGCCGGGCCGGTACCGCGGATCACATCGGGTGCGGGGGTGTTCTGGGCCAGTGCGGTCAGACCGCGCAACGCGCCGTCCCGGTCGGCGGCCAGCACCACCCCGCGCTGCTCCAGCGCGGCGCGCCCGGAGGCCAGCGACCAGCCGAGATCCGGCAGGGCCACCGCGGGGCGTTCGTCCAGGAACGACAGCAGGCGCTGGGCCTGGGCGCGCAGTCCCGACTCGCCCCGCCCGGATACCAGAAGCGGCACCGGGGCATCGTGGCCATCGACGAACACGGGCGGCGTCGGGGAGGACGGCGCCGGATCGGTGGCGGCGGCGGTTTCGGCAGCCGAGCCAGTGGTGGGGTCGGGCTCGGTGGGCTGGGGGGCCGGGGCCTCTTCGAGGATCACATGGGCGTTGGTGCCGCTGATGCCGAAGCCCGATACGGCGGCCCGGCGCGGCCGTTCCGTCTCCGGCCACGGCTGTTCGCTGGTCAGGAGCTCCACGGCACCGGCCGACCAGTCCACCTGGGGCGTGGGCGCGTCCACATGCAGGGTGCGCGGCAGCAGGCCGTGCCGCATCGCCATCACCATCTTGATCACACCCGCGGCCCCGGCGGCCGCCTGGGTGTGGCCGATGTTCGACTTCACCGACCCCAGCCACAGCGGGCGGTCGCGATCCCGGCCATACGTGGCCAGCAGGGCCTGCGCCTCGATGGGGTCGCCCAGCGCCGTACCCGTGCCGTGCGCCTCCACCACGTCCACCTCGGCGGCCGACAACCGCGCGCTGCTCAGTGCCCGGCGGATGACACGCCGCTGTGAGGGGCCGTTGGGCGCCGTGAGGCCGTTGGACGCACCGTCCTGGTTCACCGCCGAGCCCCGCACCACCGCCAGCACCGGGTGTCCCGCGCCGACCGCGTCGGACAGGCGCTCCAGCAGAAGCACACCGGCGCCCTCGGAGAACCCGGTGCCGTCCGCCGAGGCCGCGAACGCCTTGCACCGGCCGTCGGGGGCCAGTCCGCGCTGCCGGGAGAAGCCCACGAAGGCGTCGGAGGCCGCCATCACGGTGACCCCACCGGCCAGCGCCATCGAGCACTCCCCCGCACGCAGCGCCTGCGCCGCCAGATGCAACGCCACCAGCGACGACGAACACGCCGTGTCGATCGTCACGGCGGGGCCTTCGAGGCCGAGTGCGTAGGAGACCCGTCCCGACAGCACGCTTCCCGCGCCACCGGTGAGGATGAAGCCCTCCAGCCCTTCGGGAACCTCGGCGAGACCGGCGCCGTAGTCGTGGAACGCGATACCGGAGTAGACACCGACGTCCTTGCCCCGCTTGGTGGTCGGGTCGATCCCGGCGCGCTCGAACACCTCCCAGGACAGCTCCAGCATGATCCGTTGCTGGGGGTCCATCGCCACGGCCTCCCGGGGCGAGATGCCGAAGAAGCCCGCGTCGAACTCGCCTGCGTCGTGCAGGAAACCCCCTTCCGTGGCATAGCTGGTGCCGGGGTGGTCCGGATCGGGGTGGAAGAGGTTGTCGAGGTCCCAGCCGCGGTTCACCGGAAAGCCGGAGATGCCGTCACCGCCGGTGGACACCAGCTCCCACAGCTCCTCCGGTGTGCTCACCCCGCCCGGCAACCGGCAGGCCATCCCGACGATGGCGATGGGAGCGGAGGTGGTCGCGACCGCCTTGTCGTACTCGTGCTTCAGCCGGGCGTTGTCCTTCAGCGAGGCGCGCAGGGCTTCGACGATCTGTTCACTCTGGCTGCTGCTGCTCATGGCTGCTCCCACCGCTTCGAGTGCGCGATCACAACTGGGTTCCGTCGAATGCCCGTTGGACCAGTCCGGCGATATCCATTCCATCGATCAGGTCAAGCTCTTCGTCGGCGGACGGCCGACTCCCGTTCCCCTCGGTCGCATCCGTCCTGGCCAGCGACCGCAGCGCGTCGAGCACTCCGGCCTCGCGGAACCGGCTGAACGGTACGGAGGCCAGGACGCGGCGGATCTCCTCCTCATCGGCCTCGGTGACCTCGTCGTCGCCCTGGTCTCCCAGGAGTTCGGTGCGCAGGTACTCCACCAGCGCGGCGGGCGTGGGGTAGTCGAAGACAAGGGTGGCCGGTAGCCGGGTGCCCAGAGCGGCGCCGAGGGTGTTGCGCAGGTTCACCGCCGCCAGGGAGTCGAACCCCATCTCCTGGAAGGCGCGTTGCGGTTTGACGGCCTCGACACCGCTGTGTCCCAGCGCGATGGCCGCGTTCTCGCGCACCACCTTCATCAGCGCGCGTTCCCGCTCGGCGTCGGAGCCCGCGGCCAGTTCGCGCAGGAACTCCGAGGCGGACTCGTCGGCGGCCTCGTCCGGCCGAAGGCTGTCGACGATCTCCTGAACGCCCGGCAGGTCACCGATCAGCGGGCTGGGCCGCAGCGAGGTGAACGCCGGGACGAACGCCGCCCAGTCGATGTCCGCCACCGCCGCGAGCGTGTCGTCATGGCGGACGGCGTGTGTCAGGGCCGCCATGGCCGCCTCGGGCGCCATGGGCAGCACACCACGGCGGCGCAGCTGCTCCTGGGCGGTGGCGTCGGCGGCCACACCGAAGCCGTCGATCACCCCCCAGGCCACCGAAGTGGCCACCTGCCCCCTGGCGCGACGACGCTCGATCAGGGCGTCGAGCTGTGCGTTGGCCGCGCCGATCAGTCCCTGACCGCCACCGCCCCAGACGCTGGCGACCGAGGAGAAGACCACGAACAGGTCCAGCTCCCGATCGGTCAGGAGCGTGTCGAGATGGAGCAGACCGTCGACCTTGGCCGCCAGCGTCCGAGCCAATTCGTCGGTGCTGGTGGCATCGGTCTGGGCGATCCGTGCGAGGTCGGCGGTGTGGACGACGCCGGTGAGCTCGGGATACGCGGCGGGGCCGGTGAGCAGCCGCTCGACCGCGTCCCGGTCGGTGAGCTCCACCGGGCACACCGTCACCTTGGTGCCCTGACCGCTCAGCTCGTCCCGCAGGGCGACCACATCCGGCGCCTCCGGATCCGACGCCCCCGGCTCCGTCCCGACGGTCAGCACCAGGTGTTCGGCACCGGCACCGGCCAGCCAGCGCGCGGCGTGCCGGCCGAGACCCTCCGTACCGCCGGTGACCAGGACGGTGCCACGCGGCCGCCACTCCGGCTTCGCCACGACGCTGGGCAGTGGATGGCTCCGCATCCTGCGTACGAACGCGCCCGTGGCACGGATCGCGAGCTGGTCCTCATCGCCCGGATCGGCCAGCGCGCCGAGCAGGGTCCGGGCGGCCCGGTCGTCGATCAGGTCCGGGAGGTCCACCAGCGCTCCCCATCGGTCCGGCTGCTCCAGCGCCACGGCCAGGCCGAGTCCCCACACCGCCGCCTGTTCCGGTGCGCTGAGCCGGTCGGCCGCGCCGACGCTCACCGCGCCTGTGGTGGCGCAGTACAGACGGTGGCCACAGCCCAGGTCGCCGAGCGCCTGCACCAGCGCCAAGGTGGCCGCGACCCCCTCGGTGAGCGTCGCGGAGCCGGGACGGATGCGCTGGTCGAGCGCGAGCAGGGACAGCACTCCGCCGATGTCCTCATGGTCCGCCAGCGCGCCGCGTAGCGTCTCGGCGAGGGCGACGCGGTCCGCCGATTCGGCTCCGTCGAGCCGTAGGGTCGTGGTGCGCAGACCTTGGCGATTCAGGGCCGGAACCACCTGGGCCGCGTAGTCCTCGTCCCGGCAGCCGTACGGCAGGACGACCAGCCAGGTGCCGGTGGGTACGCCGGAGGCGGCGCCGGGAAGCGGCTTCCAGATGACCTGGTAGCGCAGCCGGTCGGCCGCGGACTTCTCACCGCGCTTGCGTCGCCAGTCCGACAGCACGCCCAGCGCACCGCCCACGGCGTCCAGAGCGGCACGGTCGTCCTCGCCGTCGGCCAGGTCCAGGGCCTCGGCCACCGAGCCCAGGTCCTCACGTTCGACGGCGGCCCAGAAGCGGGCGTCGTCGGTGTCGTCGGAGGCGCCGCCGGGGCTCTGGTGAGCGCCGGGCCGGGTGTCATGGAGCCAGTAGTGCGCACGCTGGAAGGCGTACGTGGGCAGATCGGGGAGGTGAACGGGCGGAACGGCGCCGCCGAACAGGGCGCCGAAGTCGATGCGTACGCCTGCCACATGCAGTCGGGCGACGGCGGACAACAGCGCACGGACCTCGTCGCCCTCCCGCCGCAGCGACGGCACGACCACGGACTCTTCGGCCGACTCCTCCGGCAGACAGTCACCGACCACCGCGGACAACACCGCATCCGGCGCCAGCTCCAGATACGTGCTCACTCCGTAGTCGGCGAGTGCTCGCACACCGTCCGCAAACCGCACCGCCGCACGCACATGCTCCACCCAGTACTCCGGCGAACACACCACCTCCGCGTCCGCCAACCGCCCGGTCACGTTGGACACCAGAGGTATCACCGGCGCCGAGAACGACAGATCAGCGATGGCTTCCCGGAAGTCCTCCAGCATGGGCTCCATACGGGCCGAGTGGAAGGCATGCGAAACCGCCAGCCGCCTCGTGCGACACCCCTGCTCGGAGAACGTGCGCGCCACCCGCAGTACCGGCTCCTCATCGCCGGAAAGGACCACGGCCGAGGGGCCATTCACCGCCGCTATGTCCACTCCCGGCACCAGCAGCGGCCGCACTTGGTCCTCGCCCGCGCCCACCGCCACCATCGCACCGCCCTCCGGCAACGCCTCCATCAACCGACCCCGCGCCGCCACCAACACCACCGCATCCGCCAACGACAACACCCCCGCCACATACGCCGCCGCCACCTCACCCACCGAATGCCCACCCACCACATCCACCACCACACCCCACGACTCCACCAACCGGAACAACCCCACCTCCACCGCAAACAAGCCCGCCTGAGCAAACACCGTCCGCTCCAGCAACACCCCATCCCCGAACACCACATCCCGCACCGACCCCGACACACCACCCGCACCCAGCTCACGGTCCAACGCCTCACACACCACATCAAAGGCCTCCCGGAACACGGGAAAGACCTCATACAACCCACGCCCCATCCCCACCCGCTGACACCCCTGACCAGCGAACAACACCCCCAACCGACCACGCACCACCGAACCCGACACCACACCCACCACCGACTCACCCCGCACCACCGCCGCCAGCCCCGACAACGCCTCCTCCCGATCCCCCGCCACCACCACCGCACGATCCGACAACCCCGCCCGCCCACAACCCAACGCGAGGGCGAACTCGCCGAGATCCTGGTCCGGTCGCTGATCCAGGGAGGACAGCAGCCGCTGTGCCTGAGCGCGCAGCGCGCCCTCGCCTCGCGCGGACACCGGAAGAAGGGCCAGGCCACCCGGCAGCTGAGGAGCAGGTGGGGCGGGCTCAGCAACGTCCAAGGGCTGTTCCAGGATGACGTGGGCGTTGGTGCCGCTGACCCCGAACGCCGACACCCCGGCCCGACGCGGACGCCCCACCTCCGGCCACACCCGCTCCTCGGTCAACAGCTCCACCGCACCCGCCGACCAATCCACCTGCGGCGTCGGCTCATCCACATGCAACGTCCGAGGCGCGATGCCATGCCGCAACGCCAACACCATCTTGATCACACTAGCCACACCCGCAGCCGCCTGCGCATGACCAATATTCGACTTCAACGACCCCATGAGCAGCGGCCGCTCACGATCCTGGCCATACGTGGCCAACACCGCCTGCGCCTCAATCGGATCACCCAACGGCGTACCCGTCCCATGGGCCTCGACCGCATCCACATCCGCCGCCACCAACCCGGCAACCGCCAACGCACGCCGAATCACCCGCTGCTGCGACGGACCATTCGGCGCCGTCAACCCATTCGACGCACCATCCTGATTCACCGCCGAACCCCGCACCACCGCCAACACCCGATGCCCAAGACGCTCCGCATCAGACAACCGCTCCACCAGCACCACGCCCGCGCCCTCGGCCCACCCCGTACCATCCGCCGACGCCGCGAACGACTTGCACCGCCCATCGGCAGCAAGCCCGCGCTGACGGGAGAACTCCACGAAGGCCTCCGGCCCGGCCATCACCGTCACCCCACCGGCCAGCGCCATCGAGCACTCCCCCGACCGCAACGCCTGCGCCGCCAGATGCAACGCCACCAACGACGACGAACACGCCGTATCCACCGTCACCGCAGGGCCCTCGAACCCCAGCACATACGACACCCGACCCGACAGCACACTGCCCGCGCCGCCGGTCATGAGGTAGCCCTCGGAGCCGTCGGGAGCCGTGTCGAGGCGGCTGGCGTAGTCGTGGTTGACCATTCCGGCGAAGACACCGATGTCATGGCCGCGGAGCGAGGCCGGGTCGATCCCGGCCCGTTCCAATGCCTCCCACGACGTCTCCAGCAGCAACCGCTGCTGCGGATCCATCGCCAACGCCTCACGCGGCGAGATCCCGAAGAAATCCGCGTCGAACTCCCCCGCGTCATAGAGGAAACCGCCCCGCCGCGCATAGCTCGTCCCCGCGTGATCCGGATCCGGGTCGAACAGGTTCTCCAGATCCCAGCCGCGGTCCGCGGGGAAATCGCCGATGCCCTCGCCCTGGGCCGTAACCAGTTCCCACAGGTCCTCCGGCGAGGCCACGCCGCCCGGCAACCGGCACGCCATCCCCACGATCGCGATCGGCTCCGTGGGATCGCCTGCCGCCCGTGCCGATCCGGTCGGGCCGGTGTCCCGTCCGAGAAGCCGGGCGTGCAGGAACGACGCGAGCGCGGCCGGTGTCGGATAGTCGAAGGCGAGCGTGGTCGGCAGCTCGGCGCCGGTCAGCTCCCGCAGGCGGTTGCGGAGCCGGACCACGTTCAGGGAGTCGAAGCCGAGGTCCTGGAAGGCCCGTTCGCCGTCGATCGCCGACGCGTGGTCATGCCCCAGCACCGCGGCCGCACTGCTCAGCACCACATCCATGACCAGCCGGCGGCTCTCGGCCTCCGTGCCGGCCATCAGTCGCTCGGCGAAGTCCGTGCCGCCGCCCGGGAGCGCTGCCGCATCCGGCGGCAACCGACGTGCGGAATCCAGCTCGCCCGCCGTAGTGGCGTCCGATACGGGGGCGTCGGGCCAGTACCGCCGGTGCTGGAAGGCGTAGGTCGGCAGGTCGACCCTGCGCCGCGAGGACCCCGAGAACAGCGCGGTCCAGTCGACCGGGACGCCACGGACGTGCAGCCGGGCGAGCGCGGCCACGGCGGCGACCGGCTCGGCCTCTTCGCCGTGCAACGTGGCCACGAACATGGCCGGGTCGGCACCGTCGCCCAGCGCTTCCTGCGCCATGGCGGTGAGGACGCCATCGGGGCCCAGTTCCAGGAAGGTCGTGATGTCCCCGTCGTTGAGCGTGCTGACGCCGTCGAGGAACCGGACCGTCCTGCGGGCGTGTTCGACCCAGTAGTCCGGGGAGCACAGTTGGTCGGGGGTGGCCCATTCGCCGGTGACGTTGGAGACGATGGGCACCGTCGGAGGCGCGTACGACAGCCCGGTGGCGACGGCGCGGAACGCCTCCAGCACGCCGTCCATATGCGCGGAGTGGAAGGCATGGCTGACCCGCAGCCGCTTGGTCCGGTACCCCTCGGCGGCGCATGTCCGCTCGACGGCCACCACGGCGTCCCGGTCGCCGGAGACGACGACGGAGGCAGGTCCGTTGACCGCGGCGATGTCCACGGCGCCCGGTTCATCGGCCAGCAGAGACCGCACCACGGACTCGGGAGCGTTGAGCGCGACCATTACGCCACCGGGCAGGTCCTGCATCAGCCGCCCGCGCGCGGCCAGCAGCGCGGCGGCGTCCTCGAGGGACAGCACGCCCGCCACATGGGCCGCGGTCAGCTCGCCCACGGAGTGGCCGGCGAGGGCGTCGGGGCGCACTCCCCAGGATGCGTACAGCCGGAACAGCGCGGTCTCCAGTGCGAACAGCCCCGCCTGGGCGTACACCGTCCGGTCGAGCAATTCCGCTTCGGGGGATCCGGGCTCGGCGAACACGACGTCCCGGACGGGGTGCGCGACATGCCCGGCGTCGACCAGATGCCGGTCCAGTTGCCCGCAGACCGCGTCGAAGGCATCGCGGAACACGGGACAGCGCGCATGCAGTTCCCGGCCCATGCCCACGTACTGGCTGCCCTGCCCGGTGAACAGCACCGCGAGCCTGCCGGGGCTCGGCACACCTCGCGCGATGGGGCCATCGCTCGGCCCCGTGATGGCGTCCAGCCCGCTCAGCAACTCCGCACGCCCCACGCCCACGACCACGGCCCGGTGGTCGAACGCTGCTCGTGTGGTGATGAGCGAGTGGGCGATGTCGCCCGGGTCGAGTTCCGGGTGCCTGCGGGCGAATTCCGCGAGCCGGGCCGCTTGGCCGAACAGCCCGTCGGCGGTCCTGGCCGAGATCACCCACGGTATGGCGGGGATCGCGTCCGGGTCCGCCGCGGCGGGCTCGGTGGGGGTGGCGGTGGCAGGCGCCTGCTCGACGATCACATGGGCGTTGGTGCCGCTGACGCCGAAGGCCGACACACCGGCCCGGCGCGGGCGTTCCGCTGCCTCCGGCCAGGGCCGTTCCTCGGTCAGCAGTTCCACCGAACCCGCCGACCAGTCCACCTCCGGGGTGGGGGCGTCGACGTGCAGCGTGCGCGGCAGAACACCGTGCCGCATCGCCATGACCGTCTTGATCACACCGGCCACGCCCGCGGCGGCTTGGGCATGACCGATGTTGGACTTCACCGAGCCCAGCCACAGCGGCCGGTCGCGGTCCTGTCCGTAGGTGGCGAGAATGGCCTGCGCCTCGATGGGATCGCCCAGCGCCGTCCCCGTGCCATGCGCCTCGACCAGATCCACGTCCGCGGCCGAAACGCCCGCTCCGGCCAGTGCCTGCCGGATGACGCGCTGCTGCGACGGACCGTTCGGCGCCGTCAGACCGTTAGACGCACCGTCCTGGTTCACCGCGCTGCCCCGCACCACTGCCAGCACCTGGTGGCCGTTCCGCTCCGCGTCCGACAGCCGCTCCAGCAGCAGCACACCCACGCCCTCGGCCCACCCCGTGCCATCGGCCGAGGCGGCGAAGGGCTTGCACCGGCCGTCGACCGACAGTCCGCGCTGGCGGGAGAAGTCCACGAAGGCGTCGGGCCCGGCCATCACCGTCACCCCACCGGCCAGCGCCATCGAGCACTCCCCCGACCGCAATGCCTGCGCCGCCAGATGCAACGCCACCAACGACGACGAACACGCCGTGTCCACCGTCACCGCGGGACCCTCCAGGCCCAGGGTGTAGGCCACCCGCCCGGACAGGACGGCCGCGGAGACGCCGGTGATCCGGTGCCCCTCGACCTCGTCCGGAACGTGGCGCAGGCGGATCGCGTAGTCCTGGGTGTTCATCCCGGTGAACACGCCGATGGCGCTGCCGCCCACCGTGGTCGGGTCGATCCCGGCCCGCTCGAACACCTCCCATGAGGTCTCCAGCAGCAGTCGCTGCTGCGGATCCATCGCCAGCGCCTCACGCGGCGAAATCCCGAAGAACTCGGCGTCGAACCCGGCGGCATCGGGCAGGAAGGCGCCATGCCGGACGTAGGAGGTGCCAGGGTGATCCGGGTCGCGGTCGTAGAGCGACGACAGATCCCAGCCACGGTCGTCCGGGAAGTCCCCGACGGCGTCACCGCCCTCGTTGATCAGGCGCCAGAAGTCCTCGGGGCTGTGCACCCCGCCCGGAAAGCGGCAGCTCATCGCCACGATGGCGATGCCCTCGTCCGACGCCTTGTCCGCGGGTGCCGCGGCTACGGGGGTGCTCGGCGAGCCCAGCAGTTCGGTGTGCAGATGCCTGGTGAGGGCCCGCGGGCTGGGGTGATCGTAGAGCAGAGTCGAGGGAAGCCGGAGCCCGGTGGCCACGTTGAGCCGGTTGCGCAGTTCCACGGATGTCAGCGAGTCGAAGCCCAGATCCCGGAAGGCCCGCACGGCGGCGAGACCGTCCGCCGAGGAGTGCCCGAGCACCTGGGCGGCATGGCGTGTGACCAGGTCCAGCAGCATCTGCTCCCGTTCGGCCGGGTCCGCCGACTCCAGCCGTCGTACGAGGTCGGTCTGCGGCAGTTCCGTACGGCGCACGATCCGGCGGCCCGGTGGCACCAGCTTGTGCAGCAGAGGGACGACCGGGGTGGTGGCCGCGTGGACGCGCAGGCCCGCGAGGTCCAACCGGGCCGCCACCAGCGCGGGCGCGGCGCTGCGCAGACCGGCGTCGAACAGCGCCAGACCGGTCTGCTCCGCCAGGGCGGTCATGCCGAAGCGCCGGGTGTGCTGGCGCAGATCAGCCGCGGTGAGATGTGCGGTCATCTCGCTGCTCAGCGCCCAGTGGCCCCAGGCGAGCGCGGTGGCCGGGAGCCCTGCCGCCCTGCGCTGCTGAGCCAGTGCGTCCAGGAAGGCGTTGGCCGCCGCGTAGTTGGCCTGTCCGGGGTTGCCGAAGACGCCCGCGGCCGAGGAGAACACCACGAACGCCGCAAGGTCCAGGTCGCGCGTCAGCTCGTGCAGGATGACGGCGGCGTCCGCCTTGGGGCGGAGGACGGTGTCCAGTCGTTCGGGTGTCATGGCGGTGACCACGCCGTCGTCCAGGACCCCGGCAGTGTGGACGACCGCCGTCAGGGGAGCATCGGCGGGAATCGAGGCCAGCAGCTCCGCAACCGCGGTCCGGTCGCCGATGTCGCAGGCCACGGTACGTACGGACGCACCCAGCGCGCCCAGTTCGGACTCCAGCTCCGCCACGCCCTCGGCGGCACCGCCACGGCGACTGACCAGCAGGAGGTTGCGTACGCCGTGCTCGGCCACGAGGTGCCGGGCGAAGAGCCGACCCAGTGCACCCGTGCCACCGGTGACGAGAACCGTACCCGCCGGGTCCAGCGGCCCCCGTGGCTCTTCCTCATCCGGTGTCGCGCGCACGAGCCTCGGTACGGATGCCGCCCCGGCGGTGATGGCGATCTGCGGTTCGCCGGTGGCCAGTGCGGCGGGCAGCAGCGCGCCGGAGGCGGCGTCCTCGTCCATCGCCACCAGGACCAGCCGGTCCGGGGCCTCCGACTGTGCCGAGCGCACGAGCCCCCAGACCGCCGCGCAGATCGGGTCGGTGGCCTCGCGTGTGACGATGACCAGCCGCGCATCGGTCTCCGGGGCGGCCAGCCACGCCTGGACCCACTCCAGCGCCTGCGAGGTCAGCGCCCGGAGGCCGTGCGTGGTGTCCGCCAAGTCCACACAGACGAAGGGCGGTACGTTCCCCTGGGCGGCGAGCGTCGTCAATTCGGCCGGGCTCGTGACCGTCAGTGTCATCGTCGCCGTCACCGGATCCGAGGTGGCCAGGGCGGATGCGGCCGACGCGACCGGAAGGGGGCACCACTGCACCTGGAACAGCGCGTCCTGCGGATCCGTCCCCGCCCCCGACACCAACCCGTCGGCGGGGAGCGGCCGCCACATCACCGAGCCCACGGACCCGACCGCCCGACCTGCGGAGTCCGCCAGCTCCAGCGCCACACCCCCCTGACCGTCCGGGCTGATACGCGCACGCAGCGCGGTCGCCCCGGTCGCGGATAGCGACACCGCACGGTAGGCGACGGGCAACGCCGATGCCTCGCCGTGAGTGTCGGCGTGTGTGTCGGCGTGTGTATCGACGTGGCAGACGGCTTCCAGCAGTGCGGGGTGCAGTGTGCAGCGCTCCGCTTCCTCGTACTGGTCGTCGGCCAGTTCCACCTCGACGAAGGTGTCGGTACCACGGGTCCACGCCGAGCGCAGAACACGGAAGGCCGGGCCTATGCCACGTCCGCCCTGTGCCAGGTCGTCGTACACCTGGTCCACATCGATGGGGGTGGCTCCGGCCGGCGGCCACAGTGCGAGGTCGATATCGGGTGCGGTGGTGGCCTCGGCGAGGGTGCCCGTGGCGTGTCGGGTCCAGTCCGTCCCGTCCGACCCGTCGCCCTGCCGCCGGGAGTGCACGGTGAGGCGGCGTCGGCCGGAGTCATCAGCCCCACCGACAACCACCTGAAGCTGCACACTCATGCTCTCCGCCAGCACGAGCGGGGCCTCGATCAGCAATGCGTCAACGACACCGCAACCGACCTCGTCACCGGCACGTACCGCCAGCTCCACAAAGGCCGATCCAGGGAGGACGACCGCACCGGCCACCCTGTGGTCGGCCAGCCATGGGTGAGTGCTCAGCGACAGTCGGGAGGTGAACAACACCCCGTCTGTGTCGGGCAGTTCCACCCATGCGCCCAGCAGGGGGTGCTGAGCACCGGCGAGGCCGACGGCGGTCGCCTCACCGGACCGGTGGCCACTCTTGAGCCAGTAGTGCTGGTGCTGGAAGGCGTAGGTGGGGAGATCCAACGCGGCATGCGCCGGGACGCCGCCGAGCAGCGCGGTCCAGTCGACGGGAACACCGCGTACATACGCCTCGGCCAGGGACGTGAGCACGCGACGCATGCCACCCTCATCCCGCCGGAGTGTCCCGGTCACCACGACCGGCCCGGCATCCGCTCGCTCGGCCGCCGCCTCGATGCTCATCGTCAGCACCGGATGCGCGCTCACCTCAACAAACGCCGCAAAGCCCTCCTCGATCAATTGGTTGATCGACGGCGCGAACCGCACCGTACTCCGCAGATTCCGATACCAGTACCCGGCATCCAACTCCGCCGTATCCACCCACCCCGCCTCCACCGTCGAGAAAAACGGGATACGCGACGACACCGGCCGCACCTGCGCCAACGACCGGGCCAACTCCTCCTCCACCGCCTCCACCTGCGACGTATGCGAGGCGTAATCCACATCCACCCACCGCGCCCGCACCCCCGCACCCTCGCACTCCTCCACCAGCTCACGGAGCGCCTCCACCTCACCCGCCACCACCACCGACGACGGCCCATTCACCGCCGCCACCTCCACCCGACCCGACCAACGGGACACCAATGACTCCACCTCCGCCACCCCCACGGCCAGCGACACCATCCCGCCCCGGCCCGAGAGCCCCGCCGCGATCGCCCGACTCCGCAACACCACCACCCGCGCCGCATCCTCCAACGACAACCCACCCGCCACACACGCCGCCGCAATCTCACCCTGCGAATGACCCACCACCGCGGACGGCTCCACCCCAAACCACCGCCACACCCGCGCCAACGCCACCATCACCGCAAACGACACCGGCTGCACCACATCCACCCGATCCAACGACACCCCACCCCCCACACCCCGCACCACATCCACCAACGACCACCCCGTCAACGGATCCAACACCCCCGCACACTCCCCCAACCCCTCCGCGAACACCCCACACGACTCCAACAACCCAGCCCCCATACCCACCCACTGCGCACCCTGACCAGGAAAAACAAACACCACCCGACCCCGAACATCCGCCGCGCCTGCCCCGCCGCCCTCCGCAACCGCTGCCAGCCCCGCCAACGCCTCAGCCCGATCCCCAGCCACCACCACCGCACGATTCGACAACGTTGCCCGACCGGACGTCAGCGCCGCTCCCAGCTCCACCACACCCACATCCGGCTGGCCCTCGGCGAAGTCCAGCAACCGCCGCGCCTGCGCCCGCAACCCCGCATCGCCACGCCCCGACACCACCAACGGCACCACACCACCCGGCACCTCCGGCATCGGAACATTATCCCCCGGCCAGTCCGGAGCCTGCTCCAAAATCACATGCGCATTCGTCCCACTCACCCCGAACCCCGACACCCCGGCCCGACGCGGACGCCCCACCTCCGGCCACACCCGCTCCTCGGCCAACAACTCCACCGCACCCGCCGACCAATCCACCTGCGGCGACGGCTCATCCACATGCAACGTCCTCGGCAACACCCCATACCGCAACGCCAACACCATCTTGATCACACCAGCCACACCCGCAGCCGCCTGCGCATGACCAACATTCGACTTCAACGACCCCAACCACAACGGACGCCCCTCAGGCCGACCCTGGCCATACGTGGCCAACACCGCCTGCGCCTCAATCGGATCACCCAACGGCGTACCCGTCCCATGGGCCTCCACCACATCCACATCCGCCGCCACCAACCCGGCGACCGCCAACGCACGCCGAATCACCCGCTGCTGCGACGGACCATTCGGCGCCGTCAACCCATTCGACGCACCATCCTGATTCACCGCACTGCCCCGCACCACCGCCAACACCCGATGCCCAAGACGCTCCGCATCAGACAACCGCTCCACCAGCACCACGCCCGCGCCCTCGGACCACCCCGTACCATCCGCCGACGCCGCGAACGACTTGCACCGCCCATCGGCAGCAAGCCCGCGCTGACGGGAGAACTCCACGAAGGCGTCCGGCCCGGCCATCACCGTCACCCCACCGGCCAGCGCCATCGAGCACTCACCCGACCGCAACGCCTGCGCCGCCAAATGCAACGCCACCAACGACGACGAACACGCCGTATCCACCGTCACCGCAGGACCCTCGAACCCCAGCACATACGACACCCGACCCGACACCACGCTCGCCGAGGTGCCGGTCATCAGGTGGCCTTCCAGACCGGCCGGTGTGTCCGCTGCTTCGGTGGGGCCGACTCCGTAGTTCTGATGCATCATCCCAGCGAAGACGCCCACGTCCTGGCCCCGCAACGAGCCAGGATCGATTCCGGCCCGCTCCAATGCCTCCCACGACGTCTCCAGCAGCAACCGCTGTTGCGGATCCATCGCCAACGCCTCACGCGGCGAGATCCCGAAGAAATCCGCGTCGAACTCCCCCGCGTCATAGAGGAAACCGCCCCGCCGCGCATAGCTCGTCCCCGCGTGATCCGGATCCGGGTCGAAGAGGTTCTCCAGATCCCACCCCCGATCCGCCGGGAATTCCCCGATACCCTCGCCCCCTGCCAGAACCAGCTCCCACAACTCCTCCGGCGAACCGACCCCACCCGGCAACCGGCACGCCATCCCCACAATCGCGATGGGCTCGTCGCCCGCGCCAGAGCCCGCGACCACGGCCGATCCAGGAGCCGGAACCGGAATGGCAGCAACCGGCGGCCCCGATGCCACTGCCGTACCGCCGCCGAGCAGCTCGCGCCGCAGCATGCTCCCCAACGCCAGCGGTGTGGGGTGGTCGAAGGCGGAGGTGGCGGGCAGGCGGAGCCCGGTGTCCTCGCTCAGCCGGTTGCGCAGCTCCACCACGGTGATCGAGGTCAGGCCCAGGTCGGTGAAGGCTCGCTCGGGCTCGACGGCCTGCTTGTCGGCGAGGCCCAGCAGGTCGGCGAGGTGTCCGCGGACGAGATCGGTGAGCAGCCGGTCCCGGTCGGCTTCGTGCGCATCCGTCAGCCGCTCCCGAAGGGCGATCGCGACGGCCTCGTCCACGGTGGCGGTACGGGCCGGCACGTCGATCAGGTCCTGCAACAGCGGGGAGGACGCCCCGGTGGGTACGGCCGTCGAGTCGAGTTTCATCGCGACGAGTTGGGCCTGGTCCACGGCCAGGGCGGCGTCCAGCGCGGCGAGCGCCTGCTGCGGGCTCAGGGCACCGGTCGTCTCGTCGGTCTCCCCCTCCCACGGCCCCCAGGCGATGGACTGGGCGGGTACCCCCCGCATACGCAGATGCTGGGCGTAGGCATCCAGGAAGGCGGCGGAGGCTGCCTCGGTGGTCTCCCCTGCCGCGCCCAGCAGCCCCTTGGTCGAGGAGGACAGTACGAACGCGGTGAGATCTGCGTTCCGGGTGAGCTCGTGCAGCGTTCTGGCCTCGGCGGCCACTCGCGCGTCGGACGGCTCGTCCACGGCCTCCCAGGCGTGTACGACCACACTCAAGGGGCTGCCCGCCTTGGCCAGCGCGCGCCTCAGTTTCGTGCGGTTGTCCAGGTCGCATTCGACGAGCCGCACATCGGCCCCGGCGTCGGTGAGCTGGGCGCAGAGCTCGGCGGCCCGGCCGCCCTGCCCTGGCGGGGCGATCAGCAGCAGTCGGCGGACGCCGTAACCGGCCACCAGATGCCGAGCGATGGCGGCGCCACGCCGGGTGTCCACTCCGGTGACGACCGCGGTGCCGAGCGGGTCGAAGGCCACGGAGGTGTCCCGCTCGGTGTCCATCCCCAAACCCAGACCCACGCTCACATCCGGCCCCATGCCCAAGCCCAGGTCCAGCGCCACGCGTTCGAGCCTTGGCAGCAGCACCACGCCCGAGCGCACCGCGCTCTGTGGCTCGCCCGAGGCCACCGTCGCCACCAGAGCGGAGACAGACGCCTCGTCATCCGGCTCGTCGAGGTCGACGATGGCGATACGGCCGGGATGAGCGGCCTGCACGGACCGCACGAGCCCCCACAGCGCGGCCTGTTCCGGATTCCGCACGTCTTCGCCCGTGGTGGTGGCCACGGCGCTGTGGGTCAGCACCACCAGCACCGCATCGGACAGTTCGGCGGCGGCCAGCCACGTCTCGACTTCCCTCAGAACCACATCGGTCGCGGTGGCGCGCCCATAGCCCTGAGCAGTGGCGTCGGCCCCGGTATCCACGGGAGCCGGTAGCAGGGCCACGGCGGGCAAGGGGCTGCTTGCTCCCGCCACCGCCGCCCTCAGCCCATCCGTGTCGATGTGCCCGACCGGCTCGGTGCCGGTGGCCCGCAACAGGCCGACGAGCCCGGTATCCGGCTGTCCGAGCAGGGCCCAATGGCCGGGCCGGGGCTGAGGGGCGGTCGGCTGGGGGATCCAGTTCGTGCGGAAGAGCGCGTCGTGGTAGGTGTTGCCGACCGCGCGCAGCCGTGCCGGGCCGTCCAGCAGCCGGTGCCGGGTGACCTTACCGGTCGCGGTGCGCGGGATCCGCGCGATCTCGTACAGCTCCTCGGGGACCTTGAAGTACGACAGCCTCTCCCGGCACAGGGCGAGCGCCTGGGCCGGGTCGAAGCCACCAGGCGCCGGGACGATGAAGGCCACGGGGACTTCACCGAACACCTCGTGCGGCTTGCCGACCACGGCGACGTCGGCCACACCGGGCGTCATCCGCAGGACGTCCTCCACCTCGACGGGGTGGATGTTCTCCCCGGCGCGGATGATGAGTTCCTTGAGCCGCCCGGTGACCGTCAGATAGCCGTCCCGGTCGCGGCGGGCGAGGTCGCCGGTGTGGAACCAGCCGTCCCGCAGCGCCTCGGCGGTGGTTTCGGGCTGGTTGTGGTAGCCCGCCATGATGTTCGGGCCGCGGACCCACACCTCGCCCTCGGTCCCGTCGGGCACGTCCAGGCCGGTGCGGTGGTCGACCACCCGCAGGGCGAGGCCGGGGACGGGGAGTCCGCAGGAGCCCTCGACCCGGGCCCCGGTCGGCCAGTTGATGGCGATCGAGCCTGACGTCTCGGTGCTGCCGTACGCGTCGATGAGCGGGGCCCCGAAGGCGTCCTCGACCGAGCGCCGCAGCGCCGCGGTGGTCACGGCGCCGCCGACCAGGCCCACCCGCAGTTCCGGGGCGGTGAACCCGGGCGCCTTGGAGGCGCGAACGAGGAAGTGGTACAGCGTGGGGACACCGGCGATGACCGTGGAGCGCTCCTGCCCCCACTGCTCCAGCACATCCTCGGCGGAGTGTCCGTCGGTGATCCGGGCGGTTGCTCCGACAGCCGTCACGGCCAGCACGCACACGATGTGGGAGAGGCTGTGGAACAGGGGCAACGGCCAGAGCACACGGTCCTCGGCGGTGAGGCCGAGCGCGGGTACGTACGACGCGGCCACCGACCAGAGGCAGTTGCGCTGGGTGGCCAGCACTCCCTTGGGCTTGTTGGTGGTTCCGGAGGTGAAGAGCATCCAGGCGATGTCGTCGAGCCCGTGGTCGTCGCGGGCCGGTGTGCCCGGCTCGGTGGTGGCGAACCGCTCGTAGGACAGACAGCCCGGCGGGACCGGATCCTCCCCCACGACCAGCACGGTCGGCGGGCTCGTCCCGGGTGGCAACCGGCGCAGCAGCGGCAGGTGGGCGGTGTCGGTGATGACGACCTGGCTGCCGCCGGCGGAGAGCAGATGCTCCAATTCGGCCTGGGAGACATGCGGATTGACCGGGACGCCGATGCCACCGGCGCGGACGACGGCGAAGTAGCTCTCCACCATCTCGACGCGATTGCCGAGGTACATGGCCACGCGGTCACCCGGCAGCAGACTCAGCCCGGCCAGATGGCCGGCGAGCCGACGGGTGCGCACCTCCAGTTCGCGGTAACTGATGGCGCGACGGGCGTCGATGTAGGCGGTCTTGTCGCCGTAGCGGCGGCTCTGCTCGGTGAGGAGGTCCTGGATCGGGCGGATCAGTTCGGTGCGCAGCATGCACCTCTCCCCTCCCTGCGGTCAGGGTTGCAGGTGATGCGTCAGCGGCTTCACCCACTCCAGCTTCACACCGGAAAACTAGAAGAATCCCCTGATTCACCCCCCTCATCCCCCCTTACTTGGTGATCGCCAAGCCCCCCTTATCCGTGGTCGGTTGGGCCTCTCTCCGTAGTCCGCGCGGCGCCCGCTGATAGGTTCACCGCACCGGAGGAGGGAGGAGCGGATGCGCCCTGCGGGCCCGGACACACCACAAGCGGACACACCAGAATCAGGCGTGCCGAAAGCGGACGTGCGGGAAGCGGATGTGCTCATCGTCGGCTACGGACCCATCGGTCAGGTGCTGTCCATCCTGCTGGCCACCCGGGGCTGGCGCGTGCTGGTCGTGGAGCGGTGGGAGACCCCGTACACGCTGCCCCGTGCGACCAGCTTCGACGGTGAGACGGCCCGGACGCTGGCCTCGCTGGGGGTGGCCGGTTCGTATCCGGAGATCGGTCTGCCGGCCGACGCCTATGACTGGCGCAACGCCGAGGGCAGGTCCCTGCTACGCGTCGAGCTCGCCGAGCGGGGTGTGCACGGCTGGCCGGAGACGACCACGATGCACCAGCCGGCGCTGGAGGCGGTGCTGTGCGCCCGCGCCGAGCGGCTGCCCAACCTGCGGGTGCTGCGCGGTTACGGCGCGACGGACCTGGTGGACCACGGCACCGGGGTCGAGCTCACGGCGATCGACACGGCGGGTGGGCGGTTGCGGTGCGCCGCCTCCTGGGTGGTCGGTTGCGACGGGGCGAACAGCTTCGTCCGCGACCACATCGGGGTGCGCACCACCGATCTCGGCTTCTCCTTCGACTGGCTGCTGTGCGATGTGGTGCTCCATGAACCGCGGGTGTTCTCCCCGCTCAATGTGCAGCACTGCGATCCGGACCGGCCGACGACGGCGGTGGGCAGCGGGCCGGGGCGGCGCCGCTGGGAGTTCATGCGGCTGCCCGGGGAGAGCGTGGCCGAGCTGAACCGGGCGGAGACGGCCTGGCGCCTGCTGAAACGCTTCGATGTCACCCCGGAGAACGCCACGCTGCAGCGGCACACCGTCTACAGCTTCCAGGCCGCCTGGGCCGACGAATGGCGGCGGGGACGGGTGCTGCTGGCCGGGGACGCCGCCCATCTGATGCCGCCGTTCACCGGTCAGGGCATGTGCGCGGGCATCCGGGATGTGCTCAATCTGTCCTGGAAACTGGACCTGGTGCTGCGGGGCGCCGCCGGTGAGCGGCTGCTGGACAGCTATCCGCGTGAGCGCGTCGACCATGTGCGGGAGGCCATCGACACCGCGGTACGGCTGGGCAGGGTGCTGTGTGTGACCGACGCCGCCACCGCCGCGAGCCGGGACGCCTCGCTGCTCGCGGGCGTGAGCGCGGACACCGGCCGGGGCAGGCAGCACGGCGCGGGTCCGCCGCTGCGGACCGGTCTGCTGTACACCGGGATCGGCACGGCGCCGGTGCCGCCGGCCGGGGAGGTCATGCCGCAGGGCCGGGTGCGGCACGAGGGCGTGACCGGGCTGTTCGACGAGGTGGTGGGCACCGGTCCGGTGCTGCTGGGGTCGGCCGATCCGGCCGCCGCGCTGGAGGAGTCTCAGCTCACCTTCCTCACCGGGCTCGGCACACCTCTGGTGCACATGGTGGCGGGGGACGCCGAGGTGGCACCGGGTGCCGTTGTCGACGTCGACGAGGTGTATCTGCCGCTGCTGAGGGCGGCGCGGGCACGGTTCCTGCTGGTGCGCCCGGACCACCACATCTACGGCGCGGCCCGCACCTCCCGTGAACTCACCGCGCTGGTCGGCCAGTTCAGGTCCGGGTTGCTGGAGTGACAAGGTTAGAGGAAATGCGGCAGATCCTGCCGCCGCTTGACGTTGACTTTACGGAACACCCGCGTGAGGTGCTGCTCGACCGTGCTCGCGGTGATGTAGAGCTTGGCGGCGATCTCGCGGTTGGTGTAGCCCTTGGCCGCCAGTAGCGCGATCCTGCGCTCCTGCGTGGTGAGCGCGGACAACCCGTCCTGGCGCTGTTTCGCGGCCAGCTCGGCCTCGGGGTCGATGGGGTCGAGAGCGGCCTCCCGGCACAGGTGCTCGGCCCCGGTCTGCTTCGCGAGATGCCAGGCGCGGTGCGCCACCCGGCGGGCGTTGCGCTGGTCCCCGGTGTCCTTGAAGGCGATGCTGAGGTCGATCAGCGCACGGGCCAGTTCGTAGTCGTCGCCACTGTCCTTCAGCATGTCGACGGCCTCGGTGAGCAGTTGCGGGCGGCGGGTGACCCGGCTGACCGCCGCCAGGGTGCGCAGGCACAGCCCGCGGGCCCGGGAGGGGCCGGGGTACAGCCGGGCTATCTGTTCCCGTACCAGACGTTTGGCCTGGTCCTGGTCGTCCTGTGCCAGCCATGCCTCGGCCGCGCTGGTTCGCCACGAGACCACGTCGGCGCCGGGCGCGTTCCAGGTCTCGGCGAATCTGCCACAGGCGAGGAAGTCCGCGAGCGCGGCCTGCGGATGGTGGGTGGCCAGTCGGTAGTGGCCCCGGGCGTGCAGATAGTGTGCGCCGTGGCGGCTGTGCAGGACCGGTTCGGGTATCGGCTGTGCCACGTACTTCTCCGCCTGCTCCAGCCTGCCGGACCGGGTGGCGGCCAGGATGGCGCAGCCCAGCACCCCGGCCAGGCCGATCCCCCAGCCCTGGGGCGCTACGAGGTCCATGGCGCGGGCCGCCAGGTCGTGGGCGCGGATCAGGTCTCCCTGCCGCAGATGGGCCTCGGCGCGGATGGCGAGGAACTTCCCCTGCCAGGCGACGGCGTGGTGGGCGGCGGCCTCGGCCTCGAGCTTTTCGCACCAGGCCACGACCTCGTCCGGGCGACCCGCGTAGAGGACTGCGCGCAGGGCGAGCGCTCCGGCCTCGGCGTTCCACAGTGAGCCGTGGTCGAGGTGGAAGGTGCGCAGCAGCAGTTCGGCGCGGTGCACCAGCTGGTCGTCGCGTCCGCGGATCAGGTCGTCGGCCAGGGTGACCGCCGAGGGCAGCCAGGGGTCGTGACAGGGGGCGGCCTCGGGGGTGGCCGCGGCGACCGACTGGGCCAGCTTCCGCAGCCCGGTGTGGAGCGGGTACACCATCGCCGCCCAGTTCGTCAGGGGGCGCAGGTCCTCGGTTCCGGAGCCGGCGCCCTGGTGGGCGCGGGTGCGCAGGGCGTCCAGCAGGGCGGTCAGCTCGGTGAGCGCACCGGCGTTGGCCAGGCCGAGCACCAGCTCGGAGACCTCGCGCCGGTCCAGGTGGCCCGCGGTGAAGTCGCGTAATTGGGGGCGGAGATGGCGGACGGCGACCTGCGGTTTCAGTTGCCACTCCAGGCGGCTGAGCCGGGCGCGGATACGCGCCGCGGTGGGGTCGTCGGTCCGGGTGCGCTGGGCGAGGTCCAGGCAGCCGAGCGCGGTGCCCACCTCGCCGGCCGCCAGCGCCTCGTCGGAGGCCGTCACCAGCACCTCGGTGGCGCAGTCGGCACGGGAGTCCCCGGCGCTCATCAACTGCCCGGCCACCGTCAGCGCGGGTGCGCCCGCCTCGTGCAGCAGCTCGGCGGCCGCGCGGTGCAGTGCGGCCCGGCTGTCGGCGGGCATGTCGTCCAGCACGGCGGTGGCGGCCACCGGATGGCGGAACGCATGGCCCTCGGTGAGCAGTCCGGCGCTGACCAGGGCGTGCAGGGCCCAGCTGGTCACTGTGGCGTCCACCCCGGCCAGCCGGGCCACGTCGGTCACCGAGGCCGCACCGCCGAGTACGGCGAGGGCGCGCACCACGGACAGCATCGACGGCCGGGAATGCGTCACGAGGTCGAGCAGTGCCCGTCCGTAGCCGTCCGGATAACATGCGCCGCCGGCCTGCTGATCGATGATCAGGGCCTGGACGGCCAGGGGGTTGCCGCCGCTGATGCGGTGGAGCTCCGCGGTCAGCCGGGGGGAGGCGATATGCGGTCCGAGCAGCCGCACGGCCAGGGCGTCGACCGCGCCGCGGCTCAGGGGGCCCAGGGGGATCCGGTGTGCGTTGGGGCTCTGCGAGAGCAGTCCGGCCAGCAGGGGCGAGCGTGGCCACCGCAGCGTGTGGTCATCGGTGAGCAGCACCAGGATGCGGGCGGAATGCAGCCACGGGACGATGCCGGCGAGGAAGTGCAGGGAGGGCGGGTCCAGGTAGTGGGCGTTGTCGATCCAGATCACCAGGGGGGTGGTCTCGGCCAGCTGGGCCAGCTCCATGGTGAGCTTCTGGAAGACGTCGACGACATGGACCTCCCAGTCGCCCCCGGCTGATTCCCCGTCGATGACGGTGTGTTCGACCGCCGAGGTGAGCAGGGCGCGCACCCGGTCCCGGCTGGGCGGCGGGATCGTCATGCCGTGGAAGAGCTGGGTCACCACGCCGAACGGCAGGAGGTGTTCCCGGAGCGAGGCGGTGGCCCTGAGGACCAAGGCGCCGTCCGGTTCGAGGGTTTCGAGGAACTCGTGCACCAGCCGGCTCTTGCCACTGCCCAGCGGCCCGTCCACGACGGCCAGCTGCCCCTTGCCCCGGGAGGCATCGGCGAGCAGCCCGCCCAGGCCGGTCAGGATGTCGTCGCGCTCCACCAGGTCGGGGGCCCCGCCGGGCCCGCGATCCCCCTCGTTTCCCTGGCCTTCCTGGTCCCTCCGGAAACCGATCGCCGGCCGACCGGCGTCGGCCGTGGAATCGTGGCATTCCATCAAGCTCACAGGCACCCCAGCTTTCTGAAATTCCTCAATCCGCGCGGCCGCTCATAGGGCATGTCCGCGCGAAAGCGCATGACGAGCAGGCAGAACTCCTCGGCGGCACAAGCGCGTCGCCCACCCTCGATGCCCGCGGCGTCCCGCCGGGGAAGAGAATGGGTGAGGGAAATACACGAGCCGGGCCGGAGTCTTTTGTTTCAACAGCATGTGAACAGCGTGTGGCTGCGACATGCACCGGATAGGGGCACTCTCGGGTCCTATGCGTAGGTCCCGGTGCGGCGCGCTGTCAAGCGAGTGAGTCGTACATCACGAAACGATCACGCCGCGCTTTTCGGCCGCCTCGGCGTGGCCCTCGTCCCTACGGGAGGGCACCGTACGGGCGGTATGGACGAGCGGTGGGGGCCGATGATTGGGCCGAAAGTCGACGGTCCTCGAGGAGTCCCGCGTACATGGCTCGGCGTACCGGCGCCGAACGAGGCCGGCACGGCGAGGGGATCGCCGCCCGACGCGAAGAGGGATCAGGTCACCGCGTATGAAGTGGCCTGATCCCCTGGGTGTGTGCGCCTTACATCACCTCACTGCTGTCAGACCAGCTGTACCGCCTGCTCGTACGAGGGGCGCGGCAGCCGGTCCCGGTAGGCCTCGGCGCCCGGGTAGCCGATGTTGACCAGCAGAATCGACCGCCACCGGCCATCGGGGAAGAACTCCTTGTCCACCGCTGCGGCGTTGAAGCCCTTCATCGGCCCGGCGGCGAGCCCCGCCGCGCGGACGGCCAGCACGAAGTAGCCCGCCTGGAGCACCGCGTTGAAGTCCATGTGGGACTCGCGCAGCTCCTGGTTGGCCTCCAGCATCTGCTGTAACTGCGGGTTGGACGGCGCGAGGAACGGCACATACTCCGGGTACCGGGTGTCCGCGGCCAGCACCGCGGTGACCGGGGCCGAGGCGGTCTGCTCCTGGTTGGGCTGCGCCACCCCGGTCAGCAGCCGCTGCTTTCCTTCCTCGGTGCGCACGTACGCAATGCGCAGCGGATTGATATTCGCCGAGGTCGGGGCCCATTTGAACAGTTCGTAGATGGCCCGCAGACGGTCGTCGCCCACCGGCTTGTCGCTGAAATCATAGGCCGTCTTGGCCTCGGTGAAGAGAAGTTTCCGCCCCTCGGGGGAAAGTGCGTACAGGGCCTGATCTATATCGGGGGCCAGGGTGCTGTCCGACATGGCCGTTCCACTCCTTGCTCACGGTATGGCAATCGCGTCCACAGCGTACGCGTAGGTGATGTGCGGCGGATGAGACTTGGTCAGGTGCGGCAGTGGCGTGGTCTATCGCCGCACGGATCATGTGTGGCACGCTCTTGGCATGATGCTGGCGGCGCGTCTTTCCGGAAAGCAGGCGTTCCCTTGAGGGCCGCCGTGCTGACGGAGCCCGGTGTGCTGTCCGTGGTGTCCGTGCCGGAGCCGTCCTGCGGCCCCGGGGACGTGCTGATCCGTATGCGGGGCACGGGGCTGTGCGGCTCCGATCTCGCGGTGCACGCGGGACACCGGCGGCCACCGCGTCTGCCCTGGATCCTGGGCCACGAGGGGGCGGGACGGATCGTCGAGCTGGGCAGTGCGGTCAGCGGTCTGCGCACCGGCCAGGACGTGGTCATCGAACCGGACTACTGCTGTCTGACGTGCGCCGCCTGCCGGGCCGGGCGGACGTCGGCCTGCGCTGGCCGGGCCGCCGTGGGACTGACCGTTCCCGGCCTGCTGAGTGACTACGTCGTGGCGCCGGCCGCCTTCGTCTGGCCGGTCGCCCCGCGGCTGCCGCTCGAGGACCTGGTCTGTGTGGAACCGGCGACCGTGGCCCGGGCGGCGATGCGGCGCTCGGGCATCGCGCCGGGGCAGAGCTGCCTGGTGATCGGGGCCGGTTCCCAGGGGCTGCTGCTGTGTCAGGCGCTGGTCGACCACGGTGTGACGGTGTTCGTCCAGGAGCCCAACGAGGCCCGGCTCGACCGCGCGTGTTCCCTGGGCGCCACGCCCCTGCCACCGGACACGGACGGGCTCCCCTGTCTCTTCGAGACCTCCGGCGCCCCCGGAGTCATCGAGCAGGGGCTACGACGGCTCGCCAAACCCGGCACCGCCGTCCTGATCGGGATGGACACCTCCCCTCTCGGGGTCTCCCCCGCGATCTGGTGGCGGGGCAGATCACCCTCATCGGCAGCATGATCTACGACCATCCGGTGGACTTCGCACAGACTCTCAGCGCCCTGGAGTCGCGGACACCGCCCCGGCTCGCGGCGGTGGTCAGCGACGGCTATGCCCTGGAGGACGTCCAGGAGGCGTTCACCGCGGCGTACACCGCGGCGGGAAAGGTGTGGGTCGACCTCTCCTGAGCCGCGGCTCCGGCGTAGCCGCCCGGCGGCGAACCTCACTCGGCGGGCCCGGTCAAACGCAGCACACTCCCCTCTCCGTCGGCCGATACGAGGAGGGCGCCATCCGGGGCGACGGCGAGCCCGGCGAACTGGCGCGGGCGGCCGGGGACTCCGGGAATCGGCTCGGGTTCGGTGCGCGTGATCCCGGGCGGCAGGCCGACCGCCAGGTTCTCGGCTTCGATCCTGCTCTCTCCCGTGGCCGGCGAGATCGCCCGCAGCCGCCGGTGCGCGACCTCCACCGTGAACAGCTCATCACCGCGCACGGCCAGGCCCTGCGGTGCGCCGAGCCCGTCCGCGACGACCACCGCCGCGCCGTCCTCCATCCGGAGCACCGCGCCGCGCCGGTCGTCGCTGACGTAACAGTGCCCTGCGCCGTCGAAGGCGACGTCCAAGGGGTGGTCGAGTCCCTCGGCGAGCACGCTCACGGTGTCGGTGTCGTCGATGCGCAGGATGCGGCCCGCACCGGTCTCGGCCACCACGAGGGAGCCGTCCGGTGCGACGGCGATTCCGGTGGGCTGGTCCAGCCCGGTGGCCCGTACCCGCGTGGTCTTGTCGACGGGGTCGTGAGTGCGCACATCGCCGAGTTGTGAGGTGAGGTGCAGCAGGCCGTCGTCGGCGGTGACATTGTGCACGGCGTACATCAGCTCGTGGGTGACCACACCGGGCTCGTCTTCGTCCTCGCGGGAGCCGGAGCCCGAAACCTCCGGGCTCGCCAGTCGGAAGTGGTCGGCCGCATACACCGTGCCACCGAGGTCCACCGTGATGCCGAACGGCCCGTCGAACCCCTGGGGGACCACCACCCGCGTCCTGCCGTCCGTGTGCATCTCCGCGATCCCGCCACTGGCGAAGCTGGAGACGAACATCCGGTTCTCGTGGTCGAACGCGGCGTTGTCCAGCCCCACGATGCCGCTCGCGACGACCGTCCGCGCCCCGGTGTTCAGATCGATCCGGGTCACCAGACCGGCCATGCCACGGGACAGGACGACGAGCACACCGCCCCGGTCGAACCGCACCGCGACCGGGTCGTCCACCTCCTCGGCGACCAGCTCGGACACCCCTCCGTCGGGCGGGATCCGCCAGACCTGGTTGCGCATCATCTGCGGGTAGTACAGGCAGCCGTCGGGGCCGAGCTGCATGGCATTGCCCAGGGCCAGCCCGTCGGTCAGCACCGCGGGGTCGCCGCCGCCGGGGAACAGCTCCATCAGGCGGCCGTTCATCTTCATCTCGTTGACGAAGAGGCGGTCGCCGACGCAGGTGATGCCATTGGGCACCGACACCTGGTCGGAGACGAGGGTGTACGCGCCCTCCGGGCTGCGCCGCCACACCCGGCCGGGGGTCAGATCGGCGATGTACATCGAGCCGTCCGCCCCGAAGGCCAGGTCGTCCGGCGCCTCCACCGGGCCGTCGAGCGGCACCACCACCTCGACATCACCCGAGGCCGGATCCACGGCGCTGATCTGCCCGGCGAGGAACTGCGCCACGTACAGCCGCCCGTCGGGGCCGAACGTGACGCCGTTGGAACCCCACAGCCGGTTCGTCCTGGTGAGTCGGCGCACCTCCATGCGGTCGCTGGTGGCCTGGCCGCCGCCGGTGCCGTCGAACCGGCTGGGGTGCATCGTCGCTCCTTGGGAGTAGGTGGCATCCATCGGTGTCAGAACACCAGCACGTCGTTCATGCCGCCGTCCGCGCGCCAGCGCCTGAGCAGGTCATGGAAGGCGATCGGCCCGTCGCCGAACGACTCGCTGCGCTCCCTGGGCATGCCCTCGTTGTTGTAGTAGCCGGGGGTGCACTCGGCCTGGAAGGCGTACAGGTCCGCCGCCTTCTCACGGATCGTGGCGCGCCAGGCCGCCTCGGCCTCGGCGGTCGGCTCGACATACCGGGCCCGGCGCTTGCGCGCCTCGGCGAGCACCTCGGCGACGTGGATGGCCTGTTCGTCGAGGATGTGCACATAGTTGACGGCGCTGGCGTTCTGCAGCGGGCCGAGCTGGAAGAGGTTGGGGAAGCCGTGGCTGTAGAAGCCGTGGAGTGTCTTCGGGCCGTCGCTCCAGGCCTCGGTCAGGGTGACACCGCCGCGGCCGTGCACCGGGAGGAGTCCGGAGGTGACGCCGGAGACGCCGACCTCGAAGCCGGTGGCGAAGATGACGCAGTCGACCTCGTATGCGACCCCGCCGGCCATGACGGCGTTCTCGGTGATGTGCTCGACACCCCCGTGGTCGGCCGTGTCCACGAGTGTGACGTTGGGCCGGTTGAAGGTGTCCAGATAGGTGTCGCTGAACGTGGGGCGCTTGCACATGTAGCGGTACCAGGGCTTGAGCGCCTCGGCCGTCGCCGTGTTCTCGACGATGGAGTCCACGCGGTCGCGGATCCCGTTCATCTTCTGGAAGTCGGCGATCTCGTAGAGGCGTTCGCGCTCCTGGGGTGGCAGGCCCGCGTAGCCGTCGGTCGGGATGAGCTTCTGCTGCAGCCGCGCGGTGCTCGTCCAGCCGTCGTTCACCAGGTCCTCGGCCGCCTCGCCGCCGGTGACGACGGCGAGGAAGTTGTCCCTGCGGCGCCGCTGCCAGCCGGGTGTCAGCGATGCGGCCCACCCCGGATCGGTGGGGCGGTTGCCGCGCACATCGACCGAGGACGGCGTGCGCTGGAACACATACAGATGCTCGGCGTCCCGTCCCAGATGGGGCACGACCTGGATGGCGGTGGCGCCGGTGCCGATGAGGGCCACGCGCTTGTCGGCGAGTCCGCGCAGTCCGCCGCTCGCGTCGCCGCCGGTGTAGTCGTAGTCCCAGCGGCTGGTGTGGAACGTATGCCCCTTGAAGGTCTCGATCCCGGGGATGCCGGGGAGTTTCGCCCGGCTGAGTGTTCCGCTGGAGATCACCACATGGCGCGCCCGGATGCGGTCGTCCCGGTCGGTGTGGACGGTCCACTCCAACTCGACGTCGTCCCAGTGGAGTTCGGTCACCTGGGTCCGGAAGCAGACATCGCGGTAGAGGTCGAAGTGGCGCCCGATCGCCCGTGCGTGCTGTCTGATCTCCTCGCCCGGCGCGTATCGCCACTGGGGTACGTAGCCGATCTCCTCGAGCAGGGGGAGATAGACATAGGACTCGATGTCGCACTGGACACCCGGATAGCGGTTCCAGTACCAGGTGCCGCCGAAGTCCCCGCCCTGTTCGACCATGCGGATATCCCGCACACCGGCCTGCCGCAGCCGCGCACCGGCGAGCAGACCGCCGAAGCCGCCCCCGATGATCAGCACGTCGACCCGGTCGTGAAGTGGCTCCCGGCTGAACTCCGGTTCCACGTACGGGTCCTGGGCGTAGGAGCCGAAGTCGCCGGCGATGCGCCGGTACTGCTTCCTGCCGTCGGGGCGGATCCGGCGGTCACGCTCGGCCCGGTACTTCGCCCGCAGGGCGTCCGGGTCGAATCCCAGCTCGTCGGCATCCAGGGAGGTGGCGGCGGCGGGCGGATGGTGGGGGGTGGACATAGGGGGTCCTCGTGCCTCTGGCGTCGGAAGGTCTGCGGGGCTCGGGCGCCGCCCGGGGTCCGTTGATCGGCGGCGCGGGCTCAGCCTCACAGAAAACGTTCCCACTGCGCAAGGTTTCCCAGTGGGCAAGAATCAGCCTTATCCCGTATGCTCACCGGCGATGACTATCGGCCTGCGCGAGCGCAAGAAGGCGGCGACCCGCCAGTCGCTGCACGATGCCGCCGTACGCCTCGCCGCCGAGCACGGCGTCGAACACCTCACGGTGGAGGCCATCGCCGATGCCGCCACCGTCTCCCGGCGCACCTTCTCCAATTACTTCGCCAGCAAGGAACAGGCGCTGCTGCATCACGACAGGGCGCGCACGGTCCGGCTGGTCGAGCTGATCCGCGCCCGCCCGGCGGGGGAATCCCTGATGACGGCGGTGATCCGCGCCGCCGAGCAGCACTCCACCGAGTTCGCCGCCGACCCGGCGCAGGAGGAGCACTACCGGACCCTGCGGCTGCATCCGGCGCTGCTCCCGGAGCTGGTCGCCACCTACGCCGCCGCCGAGCGCGATCTCGCCGAGGCCGCCGAGGAGCGCCTCCCCGCCGGACCGGACACCCCGCTGCGGGCCCAGGTCCTCGCCGCGACCCTGCTCGCCGCCTTCCGTGTCGTCGGGCAGACGGCTCTCGAACGCCGTGAGCACGATGTCGTGGACCTGCTCCGGCAGGCCATCGACATCACCCGCGAGGGCTTCCGCTGACCGTTTTCACCCGGCCGGGGGACGGTCGGAGGGACCGCCGGACCAAGCGTGGCCAGATCTGAGCGGCCCTCGATAGGCACTGACTATCGAGATGATCAGAATCATATCTTGGCCCTTTCGACCCGCCCGGTTCTACCGTCGTGTTCATGGCATTGACAACGCGGCCGGAGCAGCGTCCGACGCGGGCGGAGCGACGGCCGTCCATGGCGCTCACATTCTGGCAATCGACGCTCGGCAAGAAGATCGTCATGGGCGTGACCGGTCTGATCATGATCGGTTACCTCTGCGTTCACCTGCTCGGGAACATGAAGATCTTCTTCGGTCCCGAGGAGTTCAACGGCTACGGACACTGGCTGCGCGTCATGGGGGCGCCCGTCCTGCACCACCAGTGGGGCCTGTGGATCGCCCGTATCGTCCTGGTCGCCGCGGTGGTCCTGCACGGTGTTTCCGCCTACCAGCTGAGCAAGCGCGACATCAAGGCCCGCCCGCAGAGCTACGTCCATGCCAAGCCACGGATGAGCTATGCCACCCGGACCATGCGCTGGGGCGGGGTGATCCTGGCCCTGTTCATCGTCTGGCACATCCTGGACCTCACCACCGGCACCACGCACAGTGGCGGATTCCAGGAGGGCCACCCGTACCAGAACGTGGTGGACACCTTCTCCACCTGGTACGGGAACGTCATCTACATCGTGGCGATGCTGGCCATGGGCATGCACGTCCAGCACGGCTTCTGGAGCGCCGCACAGACCCTCGGGGCGGGCAGCCGTACCCGCGACCGTGCCCTCAAGGCCACTGCCAATGGGCTGGCGATTCTTCTCACCGCCGGGTTCATCTCGATACCCGTCGGTGTCATGACCGGAGTGGTGAGCTGACCATGACCTCGTACAGCGAATACACCGAGTACACCGTCGGCGAGCCGATCGAGGACGAGCAGGCCCCCTCCGGGCCGGTGAGCGAGCGCTGGGACACCCGCCGCTTCCAGGCCAAGCTGGTCAACCCCGCCAACCGCCGCAAGCACACCATCATCGTGGTGGGCACCGGCCTGGCCGGTGGCGCCGCCGGCGCCACCCTGGCCGAGCAGGGCTACCACGTGGTGCAGTTCTGCTACCAGGACTCGCCGCGCCGGGCCCACTCCATCGCCGCCCAGGGCGGGATCAACGCGGCGAAGAACTACCGCAACGACGGCGACTCGATCCACCGGCTGTTCTACGACACCGTCAAGGGCGGCGACTTCCGCGCCCGCGAGTCCAATGTCCACCGCCTGGCGCAGATATCGGTGGAGATCATCGACCAGTGTGTGGCCCAGGGTGTGCCGTTCGCCCGGGAGTACGGCGGTCTGCTGGACACCCGCTCGTTCGGCGGTGTGCAGGTCTCCCGCACCTTCTACGCCCGCGGTCAGACGGGCCAGCAGCTGCTGCTCGGCGCCTACCAGGCGCTGTCCCGCCAGATCGCGGCGGGCAATGTGGAGATGCACGCCCGCACCGAGATGCTGGACCTGATCGTGGTCGACGGGCGGGCGCGCGGCATCGTCGCCCGCGATCTGGTGACCGGCAAGATCTCCACGTACTTCGCCGACGCGGTGGTGCTGGCCAGCGGCGGCTACGGCAACGTCTTCTATCTGTCGACGAACGCCATGAACTCCAACGCGACCGCCATCTGGCGGGCGCACCGGCGCGGCGCGTACTTCGCCAACCCCTGCTTCACCCAGATCCACCCGACCTGCATTCCGCGCTCCGGGGACCACCAGTCCAAGCTGACCCTGATGAGCGAGTCGCTGCGCAACGACGGCCGGATCTGGGTGCCCAAGGCGAAGGGCGACACCCGTCCGGCGGCCGAGATCCCCGAGGACGAGCGCGACTACTACCTGGAGCGGATCTATCCATCGTTCGGCAATCTGGTGCCGCGCGACATCGCCTCCCGCGCCGCGAAGAACGTCTGTGACGAGGGTCGCGGCGTCGGACCCGGCGGCCAGGGCGTGTATCTGGACTTCGCCGACGCCATCGCCCGGATGGGCCGCAAGGCGGTCGCGGAGAAGTACGGCAACCTCTTCGACATGTACGAGCGGATCACGGCGGAGAACCCGTACGAGGTCCCGATGCGCATCTACCCCGCGATCCACTACACGATGGGCGGGCTGTGGGTCGACTACGACCTGCAGACCACCGTGCCGGGGCTGTTCGCGATCGGCGAGGCCAACTTCTCCGACCACGGTGCCAACCGGCTCGGCGCCTCCGCGCTGATGCAGGGCCTGGCCGACGGCTACTTCGTCCTGCCGTCGACGATCAACGACTATCTGGCCCGCCACCCGCACAAGGAAGAGGTGGATGCCGGGCACCCCGCGGCCGTGGAGGCGGTGCGGGAGACCGAGGACCGGCTGGCCAAGCTGCTGGCCGTCGACGGCGACCGCACCCCCGACTCGTTCCACCGCGAGATCGGCGAGCTGGTGTGGGAGTTCTGCGGCATGGCCCGCACCGACGAGGGGCTGCGCAAGGCGCTGGACCGCATCCCGCAGATCCGCGAGGAGTTCTGGCGCCGGATCAAGGTGCCGGGCACCGGCGAGGAGTTCAACCAGTCGCTGGAGAAGGCCAACCGGGTCGTGGACTATCTGGAGCTGGCCGAGCTGATGTGCCTGGACGCCCTGCACCGGGCCGAGTCCTGCGGTGGCCACTTCCGCGAGGAGTCCCAGACCCCCGATGGTGAGGCCGCCCGCCGGGACGAGGAGTTCACCTACGCCGCGGCCTGGGAGTTCACCGACACCGGCGCCGCCCCCGTGCTCCACAAGGAGCAGCTGACCTTTGAGTACGTCCACCCCACTCAGCGGAGCTACGCATGAAGCTCACCCTGCGCGTCTGGCGCCAGAAGAACGCCGACACCCCCGGTGCCATGGCCACTTACCAGCTCGACGGTGTCTCCCAGGACATGTCCTTCCTGGAGATGCTCGACATCCTCAACGAGGAACTCATCGTCAAGGGTGAGGAGCCGGTGGCCTTCGACCACGACTGCCGTGAGGGCATCTGCGGTGCGTGCAGCCTGGTGATCAACGGTGACGCCCACGGTCCGGAGCGCACCACCACCTGCCAGCTCCATATGCGGTCCTTCCAGGACGGCGACACCATCGACATCGAGCCGTGGCGTGCCTCCGCCTTCCCGGTCATCAAGGATTTGGTGGTGGACCGCTCCGCCTTCGACCGGGTGATCCAGGCCGGTGGCTTCATCACCGCCCCGACCGGGGCCGCGCCGGAGGCACACGCCACTCCGGTGCCCAAGGCGGACGCGGACTTCGCGTTCGAGCACGCCGAGTGCATCGGCTGCGGCGCCTGCGTGGCGGCCTGTCCCAACGGTGCGGCGATGCTGTTCACCTCGGCCAAGGTCAACCACCTCAATGTGCTGCCCCAGGGCTCTCCCGAGCGGGAGACCCGGGTGCTGGACATGGTCTCCCAGATGGACGCCGAGGGCTTCGGCGGCTGCACCCTCACCGGTGAGTGCGCCACGGCCTGCCCCAAGGGCATCCCCCTGTTCTCCATCACCGCGATGAACAAGGAGTGGCTGCGGGCGACCCGCAAGGTCAAGCGCTGACCCGCACTCCCCCGAAAACGGCACCCCTCGACAACGCTCCGTGGATGGGGTGTCCCGGCGGCGGAGGTCTCTCCGGACGCAAGACCTCCGCCGCCGCTCGACCCAGCGGCCGGGCGCCGGGCAATCGGCTCATGTGCCCCGCGCCCGGCCGCTAGGTTGGGCGTATGTATGCCACGCGAGTCTCCCGACGTGTGAACGCTCCGCGCTCGGCCGTCTACCGGGCGCTTCTCGACGCGAGCGCGGTCGCGGCCTGGCGGGTGCCCGACGGCATGACCTGCCGGGTGCATGAGTTCGACGCCCGCGAAGGCGGGACCTTCCGCATCTCGCTCAGCTACGACGACCCGGCGAGCACCGGCAAGTCGGGCGGCCATACGGACACCTACCACGGCCGCTTCAGCCGGCTGGTGCCGGACGAGCAGGTGGTCGAGGTGTCCGAGTTCGAGACCACGGATCCCGCCCTGCGCACCACGATGACGATGACGACCACGCTCACCGACGCGGAGGGCGGCGGCACGGACGTCCACGTCCTGCACGAGGGGCTCCCCGACGCCGTACCGGCCGCCGACAACGAGCTGGGCACCCGTATGAGCCTGGACAAGCTGGCCGAGCTCGTCGAGACGGGCCGGGCGCCCGGCTAGGAAGACCCCCGGCCGGGCGCGTGTCCGCTTATGCGGGCCGATGGTCGCCGCTCAGGCGGGCCCATCGTCGTCGAAGGAGTCCAGATGGGCGGTGAGGTCGTCGACGAAGCGCGCCAGAAGCCGGCCGAAGACCTCGCGGTCGTGCGGGCTCCAGCCGGCGAGGGCATCGCCGAACCATCCCAGGACGGTCCGCATATAGCGGTCGGTCGCCGCCGCTCCCTCGGCGGTCGGCTCGATGAGCCGAGCGCGCTGATCGTCCGGATCGGTGACCCGGTGGACCAGTCCGCGCCGCGCCAGCTCGTTCACCTGCCGGGTGACATGGGGCCCGACGACCTGCATCCGTGAGGCGATCTCCCCCACGCGCAGGGGACCGCCCGCCACATGCAGGGTGAGCAGCACCGACATCGCGGGCCGGTCCACGGATACACCGGCGGCCTCCATGGCGCGCTCGGTCAGGCGGCCCCGGTTCACGGCACCGCTGAGCTGCGTCAAGCGGGGCAGCATGGCCAGCAGGTCGTGCTCACCGTCGCCGCCCTGCCGGGCCTCCGGTTCCTCGGCCGTCATCCCGCACTCCACATCTACCTAAGTTAGGTATATAGTCTTTCCATCGGCCCCACGCCCGGGGCCCTTTCGCGCCATCAAAAAGGATACCTGAGTTAGGTATACGCCAGGCCCTCCCCGCAGGAGGGCCGGAGAGGAGTGCCCATGGGCGGCATGAACACCGCGCCGAAGCGCACGATCCTGGTCTCCGGCGCCAGCATCGCCGGCCCCGCGCTGGCCTACTGGCTCCACCGGTACGGCTTCGCGGTCACCGTCGTCGAGAAGGCGGCCGCACTACGCGGTGGCGGCTACCCCATCGACATCCGCGGCACCGCTGTCGAGGTCGTCCGGCGCATGGGGGTGCTCCCCCGGCTCCGGGACGCCCACGTCGGCGTCCGCCGGATCTCCTTCGTCGACGCGGAAGGCCGTCCGATAGCCGACCTCCGGCCCGAAGTCCTCTCCGGCGGCGAGGAAGGCCATGACCTCGAAATCCCCCGCGGAGAGCTGGCCGAGATCCTCTACGGTGCGATCCGCGACGACGTCGAACTCCTCTTCAACGACTCCATCGCCACCCTCCACGACCACGACGGCGGCGTGGACGTGACCTTCCGCGGCGGAGCCCGGCGTACCTTCGACCTGGTCATCGGCGCCGACGGCATCCACTCGCACACCAGGGGCCTGACCTTCGGCCCCGAGGAGCCCTACCACCGCTATCTCGGCCACAGCTTCGCCGGATTCACCATGCCCAACCATCTGGGGCTCGCCCACGAGGGTCTCACCTGGAACGTGCCGGGCAGGACCGCCGTCCTCTACGCACCCCGCGCGGGCGACCGGGTGCACGCCTTCCTCAACTTCCTGCGCCCCGACCCGCCCCTCGACGCCTTCCGCGACCCCGCCGCCCAGCGCGACCTCGTGGCCGGGACGTTCGCCGGATACGCATGGGAGATCCCACGCATGGTCGCCGCCCTGCGCGACAGCGACGACCTCTTCTTCGACGTGGTCGGCCAGATCCATATGCCACGGTGGTCCACCGGCCGGGTCGCCCTGGTCGGCGACGCCGCCTACGCGCCGTCGTTCTTCTCCGGCCAGGGCTCGAGCCTGGCGCTGGTCGGCGCGTATGTCCTCGCCGGCGAGCTGGCCGCGGGCCCCGACCACGCCGATGCCTACGAGAGGTACGAGCGCACCCTGCGGTCGTTCGTGGAGATGAACCAGGCACTCGCCACCGAAGGAAGCGCGGGCCTGTCTCCCCGTACCCCCGAGGACCTGGCCCGGCGCAACGAGGCGCTGCGCGACCCGTCCCCCGTGCTCAACAGCACGGGCCGGCACGCCCACTCGGCGCTGACCCTCCCCGGTTACGACGCCGCCTGAGGGCAGGTCACGCCGATATCGGCGCCGACCCGGTCAGCCGGTGGTGCCGATGGCCCGGGTGGGGCCCGAGCCGGCGGTCACGATGGACGGCACCCGGTCGGCGAGGTCGAGGGAGTAGGAGTAATACGCCTTCGGGTCGAACGCGGTGCCGCCGCTCTCGTTGCGGCCGGTGGTGTTGACGAAGACGTTGCCGCGCTGGACCAGGGCGGCGGTGGCGTCCTTGATGACCGGGTTCTCGAAGCCCTGGAAGTAGCTGTTCTCCAGCACCATCTTGGTGTTTCCCCGGGCGTAGTTGCCGTAGGAGGAGTTGATGTCCGTGCCGGGGTCGTCCTGCAGGTAGTTGTTGTACAGATGCGCATGGGCGATGTTGTCGGCGGACGGGTTGCGCTGCTCGCTCTCGCGGAACCAGTTGTGGTGGATCGTGAGGTCGGCCGTGGTGTTCTCCGTCCAGCCGATCCCGAAGCTCTTGTTGTTCTGCTGCAGGCGGTTCCAGGACACCGTGAGGTAGGTGGTGTCCTTACGGCTGTCGATCAGCCCGTCGGCCATATGCCGCAGTTCGTTGTGATCGATCCACACATGGTGGGCGCCGTCCATCTGGATGGCGTCCCAGTCGTGCTCCTTGTCGTTCCATGTGCCCTCGTAGGAGTCACGGATCGTCAGATTCCTGATGATGACGTTGTGCACGCCCTGGCCCAGGAAGAAGCCACCACCGACGATCTGGCCCGAGGTGCCCGAGCCCACGATGGTCTTGTCGGAGGCGACCTTGACCTCCTTGCCCTTGGGATCCATCGTGATCGCCGCGGCCACGACGATGACGTACGGCTCGGATGCCGTCGCGTACTTCTCGAGATCGGCGAGTGTCCGCACGGTGACGGTACGACCGTCCCGGCCCCCGTACGTACCGTTCTGCCCCAGCGCGCTGACGGATGCGAACCCGTCGGCGACCTCGGCGCTCCAGGGCGCGGCGGCCGGTCCCCGCCCGTCCTCGGCGAATGCGCCCTCCCCCGGCAGAGCGACCACGCCCGCCAGCGTCAGTGCCCCGACGACCGCTGCCGGCCCACGACGCCTGCCGCGCCCCACCGTCCGACGTTCGGCTTCCATGGCCCACCACTCCCACTGCTCGAATACATCTGCCGTGCGACTGTCGCCACCGCGCGCCGGGAGGTTGCCGGGGCCGCGGATCGTCCGGTGGCGGATTCTCGCCGGTCTTGCCCGGGCCAGGACGCGCTGACAGACTCCGACGGAAGACAGAAAGCGCTTACCGGCAGGCGCGTTACCCAACAGGCAGACGCATCACCCGAACAGGCACACGCACCGCCCAACAGGCAGACGCACCACCCAACCGACGGACGCACCCCCATGAGTCGCCCCGGAGGGAACAGTGAGCGAACACGGTCGCAGGCAGGTATTACGGACCGGCCTCGGCGCGGTCGCCGGATCGACGGTGCTCGGCGGAGTCGGCGCCACCACCCCGGCTTCTGCGACGCCACGGCCAGGCGGACCGATCGAGGCAGGTGGCGCGGTGACGGCAAGTGAACCGGCCTCGGCCCGCACGCATCTCCCCTGGGCGGCCGACCTGGGGGACGGCCGCTATCGGAACCCGGTGCTCAACGCCGACTGGTCCGACCCCGACGTGATCCGGGTGGGCCCCTACTTCTATCTGGTCGCCTCCACCTTCAACCGCGTTCCCGGACTGCCCGTGCTGCGGTCGGTCGACCTGGTCAACTGGAGCGTCATCGGCCACGCCCTGACCGAGCTGGAGCCCGAGGACCACTTCAGCGAGCCGAGGCACGGCGAAGGGGTGTGGGCCCCGGCCCTGCGCCATCACGACGGCAAGTTCTGGATCTTCTATCCCGACCCCGACTTCGGGATCTTCATGGTGACCGCCACCGATCCGCGAGGGCCATGGAGCGCACCGCGTCCGGTCAAACCGGGCAAGGGGCTGATCGACCCGTGTCCGCTGTGGGACGACGACGGGCAGGCGTATCTGGTCCACGCATGGGCGAAGAGCCGCAGCGGTATCAACAACCGGCTCACGCTGCACCGTATGAGCCCGGACGGAACCGAGCTGCTCGACGCGGGCCGGATCGTGATCAACGGCGATGAGCTCCCCGGCTACACCACACTGGAGGGCCCGAAACTCTACAAGCGGGACGGCTGGTACTGGATCTTCGCGCCCGCCGGAGGTGTCACCAACGGCTGGCAGTCGGCGTTCCGCTCCCGCTCCATCTGGGGGCCGTACGAGGACCGCATCGTCCTCGCCCAGGGCGACACCCCCGTCAACGGGCCGCACCAGGGGGCATGGGTGACGACCGAAAGTGGCGAGGACTGGTTCCTGCACTTCCAGGACCGCGATGCCTACGGGCGGGTGGTGCACCTCCAGCCGATGCGGTGGCGCACCGATGGCTGGCCGGTGATGGGCACCGACGACGGCAGCGGCCGCGGTACGCCGGTGCTGGTGCACACCAAGCCCCGGGTGAACGGCCGGACACAGGTCACCGCGCCGGCCAGTGGCGACGACTTCAGCAGGGCGGAGCTGGGCCGGCAGTGGATGTGGCAGGCGAACGCCGACCCGGCGTGGTGGTCGCTGCGCCACTCCCCGGGCCGGCTCACCCTGATCTGCCAGCCGAGCACGGTCGGCGATGATTTGCGGCTGCTGCCTCATGTGCTGACCCAGCGGTTACCCGCCGAGTCGTTCACCGCGACGACCTCGATGAGCGTGTCCACCATGACGGCGGGGTCCCGGGCCGGGCTGGTGGTTCTGGGTGAGAGCTACGCCTGGGCGGGCCCGCACCACGACGGTGACCGGATCGTCCTCGTATGCCGTACCGCGGCCCGGGACGCCGCCGAGGTGGACGTCGTCACGCCGGTGCCGTTGCGGAGGGGGCGCGCTGCCGTACGGCTCCGGGTGACTGTGCGGCCCGGCGCGGTGTGCCAGTTCGCGGCCGAGGTGGACGGGCGGGGGTTCACACCGCTCGGGGCGCCGTTCCCCGCGACCGCGGGCAAGTGGATCGGGGCGACCGTGGGACTCTTCGCGACCGGCCCGGCGACCGGCGGCAGGGGCGGTGTGGCGGAGTTCGACTGGTTCCGGATGGGACCGATTTTCTCGTAGACGGCCGGGGACGGGCCCTCGGGACCAGTCCCCGCCGGTTCGTGGTGCCCTGTCGGCAGAAGGGGCGCCCAGGAGGGCGCCCCCAGCGGAAGCCGGGAGGAACACCATGCACCAGCGCATCGCCGTCACGGCAGCCCTGTCCGCGGCCCTCGTCGCCGTACTCGCCAGCGCGCCCACCGCATCGGCCGAGCCCAGCCCGCCCGACTGTCCCCCGGGGAACGTCTGTGTGTTCGACAGCAACGTGGGCACCGACGGACCGGCCGTGATCAAGAGCACCGGCAACTGGAGGGGATCCCACCCGACCGGCATCGTCGGCAGCACGATCTTCAACAACGGCACCCGTCAGCCGGGCCACGATCACATCCAGGCCACCTGGGTCTTCAACGGACAGACGTTCGGCAGGTGTCTCCACTTCAACCCCGGCCCCGGCGACTACAAGTTGATCATTGGGAACAAGGCCACCCTGACCAGCCTCACCTGGCGCGGTGAATGTGACGACTGAACGGGCGGACGTCCCCTGCCCGGCCGGGCAGGGGACGTCGCCGAAGCTCCGGCACGGCTCGGATGACGGGACCAGGGGTCATTGGTGGGCGGGTGCGGACACCGTCCACTCAGAGGCCGTAGCGGCTCTTCAGATGGCGCCAGAAGTCGCGGAGCATCCACTTGTCGAACTCCGTGATCTGCGTGGCGCTTCCCGCCTTCATGAGGAAGCAGCACTGGCCGGTCGGCGTCCAGTCGTAGAAGTCGTCGAGGCCGAAGGTGTGGCCGACTTCATGCAGGTAGATGTGGATGTTCTCCTGGTTCAGCGCGCCGGTGAAGTACTCCTGTCCCACCCGCTGACCCCAGTCCCCGCCGGCACCGCCCTGGAAGCCCTTCGTCAGCCACAGCGACTGGTCGTAGTGGCGGGCCGCACCGCCCGGGCAGCGCGAGTAGTTACCATCCTGGTGGAAGAAACGTCCGCAGTCGGGTGAGCACTGCGGGGCGCCGCCGCCGTCGAGGTTCCCGGCGTAGATGTCGACCGAGTTGTCGGTCCACTGGAGTGTGGAGCGGTTCTTCACGGCCCAGCCGACGATGTTGACCGGGACATTGGTGTAGGGCCAGGCGTTGTGTCCCTTGCCGTTCTCCACCATGGCCGCCATCCACTTGGCGTACTGCTTCTTCACCGCGGTGTGGATCTGGTCGCGCAGCGCGGCGCTGACGGGCGCGTCGGACTCCCAGCGGACGCAGTAGTTGACGCTTCCCCTGTTGGCCATGACCTGGTCCCAGCCGTAGTTGCGGAAGCCGTAGAGATCGGGATAGGTCGACTCGACGTGATTCCACACCTCGCCCAGCGGCTGCACCAGGTTGGCGGGCGGGTTCCAGTCGTCGGCGACCCGCGACGGGGCGGCCGTCGCGACACCGGGCGCGGCGACCAGCGCGGCCAGGGCGGCCGGCACGGTGGCCAGGCGCGCGAGGAATGAGCGCACTGTGAACTCCCTTGAGCAGCTGACAAGTTGTCAGCCCCAGGTCGCCGCCACTGCCGCTTGGGTTGCCGCCATGTATCCGCGATCGCCGCGTCCGCGTGGATCCCGCCCACATCGGCCAGTGGCCAACAGTCCCGCTCAGACCGGCCGGGTGGCCACCACCAGTCGGCAGCGAGGGCTGCCGTCCGCCCGCCGGCCGAGCTCCTCCAGTGCCCTCAGTTCGACCTCGAACCCGGCCCGGAGCAGCTCTTCCCGCACCTCCGCGAGCCGGAAGGTCCGGTAGTACATCACAAAGCGCGGCCGCCATACCGCGTTGCGCACCCGCATCGCGGTGTCGAACGCCAGGAGCTCCCAGTAGTGCCGGGATCGCGGACGGGCCGGTGCCCCGATCGGGAAGGCGAACCGGCCGCCAGGGCGGAGCACGGAATGGACCTGGGCGAAGAGCCCCGGCAGCTCCCGCGGCAGGAAGTGGCCGAACGCCCCGAAGCTCACCGCCAGGTCGAAGACCGGCCCGAACGGAAGGGCGCGTACGTCGGCGCGTACCCAGTCCGTGCGCGCGGCGGCCGGCGCCACCGGCGTACGCGCCCGGCCCGCGGCCAGCATGCCCGCACTGAAGTCGACGCCGGTGATCCGCTCCCGGCACACCTGCCGCAGCACGCCCATGCCCGCGCCGGTTCCGCAGCACACGTCGAGGCCGCTGTCGAAGGGCCCGAGCCCGCGCAGGGCGCCGGTCACCGAGTCCAGCACCGACGCCGGGGTCCGGTACCCGGTGTGGTCGAACTTCGGGGCCAGCAGGTCGTAGCCGTGCTCGACGGACGACAGCGCCTGGACGACGAGCTCACGGAAGGTGGGGCCCTGGGGTGCGGACATCACCCTCAGCATAGAACCCCACCCGGGGCAGGGCGGTCGTACTCCCGGCTTGTCACACTCACGGCTTGCCGCACTCCTGGCTTGCCGCACTCCCGGCTTGTCGTCCTCCCGACCTGTCATGCACCTGGACAGGGCGCCGGTGGCGTGCTGTGATGCCCGACAACGATGTCAAGCACGACGTGTCGTCCTTGACCATCCCTCGGCACTTCTTCGGCACTTCCTCGGCACCCCCACCGACAGGAGCCGCACGATGCCCCTCGACCGACGTCGCTTCCTCCGCACCAGCGCCCTCACCCTCGGTGCCCCCGCGCTCGCCGCCCACCTGGCCCCGGCCGCCGTGGCATCCCCGGCATCTCCGGCCCGGCGGCCGAGGGCCCCGCTGGCCGATGCCTTCGACCGGCTCCCGTCCGGGAGCGTCACCCCGCGCGGATGGCTGGCCGAGCAGCTCCGTCTCCAACTCCATGGGCTCTGCGGCCGGTACGAGGAGCGCTCGCACTTCCTCGACTTCCATGCCACCGGGTGGACCCATCCGGACCAGGACGGCTGGGAGGAGGTGCCCTACTGGCTGCGTGGCTATGTCCCGCTGGCCGTGGCCACCCGTGACCAGGCGGCGCTCACGAACTCCCGTAAGTGGATCGACGCCATCCTCGCCACCCAGCAGAGCGACGGCTTCTTCGGGCCGCGCTCCCTGCGGACAAAGCTGAACGGCGGCCCCGACTTCTGGCCGTTCCTCCCCCTCCTCATGGCCCTGCGCACCCATGAGGAGTTCACCGGCGACCAGCGCGTGGTCCCCTTCCTGACCCGCTTCCTGAGCTTCATGAACGCTCAGGGGCCGGGCGCCTTCGACTCCAGCTGGGTCTCCTATCGCTGGGGCGACGGGCTCGACACCGCGATGTGGCTGTACCGCCGCACCGGCGAGGCGTTCCTCCTCGACCTCGTCCACAAGATGCATACGTACGGCGCCAATTGGGTCGACAACCTCCCGAGCCCGCACAACGTCAATATCGCCCAGGGTTTCCGCGAGCCCGCCCAGTACGCGCAAGTGACCGGTTCCGCCGAGCTCAGACAGGCGACCTATCGCACCTACGCGTCGGTGCTCGGCGCATACGGCCAGTTCCCGGGCGGTGGCATCGCCGGCGACGAGAACTACCGCCCGGGTTTCGCGGACCCCCGGCAGGGGTTCGAGACCTGCGGCATCGTCGAGTTCATGGCCAGCCATGAGCTGCTGACCCGGATCACCGGCGACCCCGTCTGGGCGGACCGCTGCGAAGACCTGGCCTTCAACATGCTGCCCGCCGCCCTCGATCCCCAGGGCACCGGCACCCACTACATCACCAGCGCGAACAGCATCGATCTGAACAACGCGGTGAAGTCCCAGGGGCAGTTCCAGAACGGCTTCGCCATGCAGTCGTACCAGCCGGGCGTCGACCAGTACCGCTGCTGTCCGCACAACTACGGCATGGGCTGGCCGTACTTCGCCGAGGAGCTGTGGCTGGCCACTCCCGACAAGGGGCTCGCCGCTTCCCTGTACGCCGCGTGCCAGGTGAGCGCGAAGGTGGCCGGCGGTACGGCGGTCACCTTCACCGAGGACACCGACTATCCGTTCGACGAGACCATCAGGCTCACCCTGTCCACCCGCGAGAAGGTGGCCTTCCCGCTCCATCTGCGCATCCCCGGCTGGTGCGCGAACCCCCGTATCGAGGTCAACGGCCGGGCGGTGGCCGCGAGCGGCGGTCCGGCCTTCGTCAAGGTCGACCGGAGCTGGATGGACGGCGATGTGGTGACGATCCGCCTGCCGCAGCGCACCACCCTGCGGACCTGGTCCGCCCAGCACAACGCGGTCAGCGTCGACCACGGCCCGCTGACGTACTCCCTGCGCATCGGCGAGGACTTCGTGCGCTACGCCGGCACCGACACCTTTCCCGAGTACGAAGTGCACGCCACCACGCCGTGGAACTACGGCCTCACCCCCGGAGCCCTTCCCGCCCTCACCCGCGACGACGGACCGCTCGCCGCGAATCCCTTCACCCACGAGGGCACCCCGGTCCGCATGACCGCCCAGGCGCGTCGCGTCCCCGAGTGGGTCTCCGACGACGAGCAGGTGGTCACCCCGCTACAGCAGAGCCCGGCCCGGGCCGACACACCGGCCGAGACGGTCACCCTCATCCCCATGGGCGCCGCCCGGCTGCGCATCACCTGCTTTCCGACTGCCTCGCCGGAGGGCCGGGCATGGACCCCGGAGCCGCCCTTCCGCCGCCTGCAGAACAAGCACAGCGGCAAGGTGCTCGCGGTCGACGAGATGTCCACGGCCAACAGCGCCCGTGTGGTGCAGTTCGACAACACGCCGACGGGAGACCACGCCTGGCAGTGGATCGACCGGGGCGACGGCTGGTTCCTGATTCGCAACGGCCACAGCGGCAAGGTCCTGGGCGTCGACCGGATGTCGACCGCCAACAGCGCCATCGTCGTCCAGTACGAGGACAACGGCACGGCCGATCACCTCTGGAGGAAGGTGGACAACGGCGACGGCTGGTTCCGCATCCTCAACAAGAACAGCCAGAAGGTGCTGGGCGTCGACGGCATGTCCACCGCCAACAGCGCCCAGGTGGTGCAGTACGACGACAACGGAACCGACGACCATCTGTGGCGGCTCGTGTGATCGGGCCGGGGCGGACGAGCAGGGCGCGGGGCCAAGTCGCCGCGCAGCACGGCACTCCCTTGTGATTCGTGGCAACACATTGACGGAGTGAGTACTCACTCCGTACGGTACCGGCATGCCGGAGAACTCCTCCACCCCGTCTCGGCGCCGTGCGCCGGCCATGGATCCCGACCAGCGCCGAGCGATGATCGTCGCCGCCGCACTCCCCCTCGTCGTCGAATACGGCGCCTCCGTGACGACGGCGAAGATCGCCCGGGCCGCGGGCATCGGGGAAGGCACGATCTTCCGTGTCTTCGAGGACAAGGACGCCCTGCTCGCGGCCTGTATGGCCGAGGCCGTGCGACCCGATGACACCGTGGCCCATCTGGAGTCGATCGCCCTGGACCAGCCGCTGGCGGACCGGCTCGCCGAGGCGGCCGATGTGGTGCGCGGGCACATGGCGCGCATCGGCGCGGTCGCCGGAGCGCTCGCGGCGGCCGGGCGGCTGGAACGTGTCGCCCCCAAGCCCGATAAGGACGGGCGCCTCCCGGACCGCGAGGCGAGCCTGGCCCGGCCGCGCGCGGCGCTGGCCGCGCTCTTCGAGCCCGACCGGGACAGTCTGCGGCTCGCCCCGGAACGGCTCGCGGACGCCTTCCAGCTGACGCTGATGTCGGCCGGGCGGCTGGGCGCCCCCGACCCGCTGACCACGGAGGAAGTCGTGGACCTCTTCCTGCACGGCGCGCTCGCGGCACCCGGGGAGGCCAGGTGACCGGACCCGACGCGTACGAGGAACTCCCGTCCCGCCGCCGGACCCTGATCACCCTCGCCCTGCTGGGCTGCGCCTTCCTGGCCATGCTGGACGGCACCGTGGTCGGCACCGCGCTGCCCCGCATCGTCGAGCAGATCGGCGGAGGGGACGCCTGGTACGTCTGGCTCGTCACCGCCTATCTGCTGACCTCCTCCGTCAGCGTGCCGGTCTACGGCCGCTTCTCCGACCTCTACGGCCGCCGCCGGTTACTGATCGGCGGGCTCGCCGTCTTCCTGATCGGCTCCGTCGCCTGCGGCCTGTCCGCCTCCCTGCCGGCGCTGATCCTCTCCCGGGCGCTCCAGGGCCTGGGCGCCGGAGCGCTGCTGACCCTCGGCATGGCGCTGGTCCGCGACCTCCACCCACCGTCCCGACCCCAGGGCCTGATCCGGATGCAGACGGCGATGGCCACCATGATGATCATGGGCATGGTCGGCGGCCCGCTCCTCGGCGGACTGCTCGCCGATCATGTCGGCTGGCGCTGGGCGTTCTGGCTCAACCTCCCCCTCGGGCTGGCCTCCATCGCCGTCATCGCCCTGGCCCTGCCCGACCGCCGTCCCGCCACCCCGCCGTCCGGCCGGCTCGACGCGGTGGGGATCATCCTCCTCGCCACCGGGCTCTCCCTCGCGCTGACCGGCCTCAGCCTCAAAGGCAACGCGACCGCCGGGCACGCCCCCTCTTGGACGGACCCGGCCGTCATGGGCTGTCTGCTCGGCGGTCTGGCGGACCGGCCATGGGCGGGCTCACCATCGCCACCCAGAACTCCGTCCCGCGCGCCGACATGGGCACCGCCACCGCGGGCTCCGCGCTCACCAAGCAGCTCGGCGGCGCGGTCGGCCTGGCCTGCGCCCAGTCCCTGATCGGCCACTCCGGCACGGCCGCGCCCACCACGACGGCCATCGGCTCCACCATCGCCTGGAGCGGCAGCGCCGCCGGGCTGCTCGCCCTCGGGGCGCTGTTCCTGATGCGCGACATCCCCATCGCCACGCCCGGACGGCGCCCCGGCGCGCCCACTCCCGCGTCCGCCGTCACCACGCCCGGGACGTCCCGGTAGCCATCGGCCGGGCGCTCGCGGCACGGCCTGTCGATCGCACTTGACCTCAAGCGCTTCAAGTGTCGGATGCTCGTCATATGACAACGACAGGGACAGAGGTCCGGGGCTCCCCGATGACCATCCAGCAGGTGTCGAGACTGAGCGGCCTCTCGGAGCCGACGCTGCGCTACTACGAGAAGATCGGCCTGATCCCCGCGGTGGACCGCGACCGGGACAGTGGCCACCGGCGCTACCACCCCACCGTGGTGGAGACGATCAAGGCGCTGGGGTGTCTGCGATCGACCGGCATGAGCGTGCAGGACATGCGCGCCTACCTCCGCCACCTCGACGAAGGCGCGCAGGGCGCCGCTCCCCTGCGCGACCTCTTCCGGCGCAATGCGGAGCGCCTGGAGCGGGAGATGGCGCTCATGGCAGTCCGCCTGCGCTATCTGCGGCTCAAGGCGGAGATGTGGGACGCGCGGGAGCGCGCCGACGCCGATGCGGAGCGCCGGGCGATCGACGAGATCACGGGCGTCATCGACGCGCTGTGAGAAATACGTTTCGGAAAGGATGCAAGGAATCCATGGAAGGCAGGATTGTCCCCGTGTCCGCTGACACCGACACCGACACCGACACCGACACCGGTGGTGGTGAACTCGTCCTGGTGACCGGAGGCAACGGCTATGTCGGCACCCATGTGATCAGCGGTCTGCTGCGAAGCGGCCATCGGGTGCGTACCACGGTCCGTTCGCACGGCCGGGCGGCGAGCGCCGCCGCGAGCGTCCTGTCGGCCGTCGCGGCCTCCGGTGTGGATCCGGGTGGGCGGCTCGACATCGTCGGCGCCGACCTGACCGCGGACGACGGCTGGGACGACGCGGTGGCGGGGTGCACCCACGTCCTGCATGTCGCGTCGCCGTTCCCCTCCGTCCAGCCGGAAAACGAGGACGAGCTGATCGTCCCCGCACGGGACGGCACCCTGCGGGTGCTGCGGGCCGCGCGGGACCACGGTGTGCGCAGGGTCGTGATGACGTCCTCGTTCGCCGCGGTGGGATACAGCCCCAAGGACGGTGACACCTACGACGAGAGCGACTGGACCGACCCCGCGGACGACAACCCGCCCTACATCCGGTCGAAGACCATCGCGGAGCTGGCCGCCTGGGATTTCGTGGCGAAGGAGGGGGACGGCCTCGAACTGACGGTGATCAACCCGAGCGGCATCTTCGGTCCGACGCTCGGTCCCCGGCTGTCCGCCTCGACGGAACTCGTGAAGGCGATGCTGGAGGGGACGATGGAGGCCGCCCCTCGTATGCACTTCGGCATGGTGGACGTGCGCGATGTCGCCGACCTCCATCTGCGGGCCATGGCCCATCCCGGCGCGGCCGGGCAGCGCTTCCTCGCCGGCGGCGAACGGGCCGTCAGCTTTCTGTGGATCGCCCGGGTACTGGCCGAGCACCTGGGAGAGCGCGCCGCCCGGGTACCCACGCATGAGGTGAGCGACGAAGAGCTACGGGAGGCCGCCCGCTCCGACCCGGCGCTGCGGGAAGCGGCCGGGCAGGCGGCGAAGGTACCGGTCCTGCGCAACGAGAAGGCGCGTTCCGCCTTCGGCTGGACCCCGCGCGACCCGGTGACGACCATCCTCGACACCGCGGAGAGCCTGTTCCGCCTGGGCCTGGTGAAGGACTGAACCGCCCCTGGCCCGTGCCGCCGGCCGCCATCCGTCGGTGTTCCGCTCCGCCATCCGTCGGTGTTCCGGCGCAGCGGGCTCGGGCCCCGGCGGGGGCGGTAAGGTCGGCGTCATGAAGTGATGACCCGGCTCACCGATCGCGATCCGCGTGAACGCCGTCCGAGCCTGTGCTCCGGCGTCCGGTCGGTGTGCCCGCAGCACCCGTCATCCACTTCACACGATCGGATCCGTATGACCGACATGACCGACGACATGTTCCTCGACGAGGTCGCTGAGCGGCTCGCCGCCCTGCCCGCCGTACGCGCCGTCACCCTCGGGGGCTCGCGTGCCCAAGGCACCCACACCCCGGAGAGCGACTGGGACCTGGCCGTGTACTACCGGGGCGGCTTCGACCCGGCCGACCTGCGGGCCGTCGGCTGGGAGGGCGAGGTCTCCGAGATCGGCGAGTGGGGCGGCGGTGTCTTCAACGGGGGCGCCTGGCTGACGATCGACGGACGGCGCGTGGACGTCCACTACCGCGACCTCGAGGTGGTGGAACACGAACTCGCCGAGTCGCGGCAGGGCCGCTTCCACTGGGAGCCGCTGATGTTCCACCTCGCGGGCATCCCCAGCTATCTGGTGGTGGCCGAACTCGCCCTCAACCAGGTGCTGCGGGGCGCCCTGCCCCGCCCCGAGTACCCGGAGGCGCTGCGCGAGGCGGCGCCTGCGGTGTGGCGCGGGCGCGCGGCTCTGACACTGCGGTACGCCTCGGCCTCGTATGTCGGACGTGGCCAGGCCACCGAGGTCGCGGGTGCGGTGGCGACCGCCGCCGTGCAGACGGCGCACGCGGTGCTGGCGGCGCGCGGCGAGTGGGCCACCAACGAGAAACGCCTCCTCCAGCGGGCGGGTCTGCGCGGTATCGACACGATCGTGGCAGGGCTGCGGCCGGAGCCCGCCGTCCTGGCCGAGGCGGTCGCCGATGCGGAGGCGTTGTTCGAAGCCGTCGGCTGAGCGGTGCCGTCCTGGGCGCGCCTCAACCGAGTCCGTGCCGGTGCGCGTAGGCGATGGCCTGGCCGCGGTCACGGCTGCCGGTCTTGGCGAAGACGCGGTTGACATGGGTTTTGACGGTGGCTTCGCTGACGAACAGCGATCGGGCGATCTCGCGGTTGGACTCGCCCTTGGCCATGCAGATGAGCACTTCGGCCTCGCGTGCGGTCAGCCCGGCGGGCAGCTCCCGCGATCCGGCGGCGGGCTGCTGCCGGGCGAGCGCGACGAGGCGGGCGTGTACGGCGGGATCCAGGAGGGCCTGTCCGCGGGCGGCCGCCCGCAGTGCCCGATCGACGTCCTCTCGCCCGGCTTCCTTGGTGAGGTAGCCCAGGGCTCCGGCGGTGAGCGCCGCGTTGATCGATTCATCGTCGATGAAGGTGGTCAGCACGACGACATGCGTCGCGGGATGGTCCATGGTGATGTGCCGTGTGGCTTCGATGCCGTCCATGTGCGGCATGCGCAGGTCCATCAGCACCACGTCCGGGGAATGCTCGGCGACCGCGGCCAGGGCCTGCCGACCGTCGCCGACGGCGGCGACCACCTCGACGTCGGGCAGCCGCTCGCAGATGGTGACCAATCCGTCGCGGACAATGGTCTGGTCGTCCACGATGACCACCTTCACGCCGGGACCTCCGCTTCCACTCTCCAGCCACCGGTTTGGGGAGCCGCGCCCTTGGGACCTGCCTCTTCGGGACCTGCGTCCTTGGGACCTGCGTCCTTGGGACCTGCCTCTTCGGGACCTGCGTCCTTGGGACCTGCGTCGAGTGTGCCGCCGAGCAGTTCCACGCGCTCGCGCATGCCGGTGAGGCCGAAGCCGCCGCCGGTCTCGGCAAGCGCTCCGGCCGGATCGACGCCAGATCGTACCGTCGCCTCATTGGTGACCGTCAGACGGGTGGACGCTTCGCCGAAGGCCAGGGTGACGGTGACGGCGGCGCCCGGTGCGTGCTTGCGCGTGTTGGTGAGTGCTTCCTGCGCGACCCGCAGCAGGGCTATTCCGGCCGCCGGCGGCAGCGGCCGTACGGAACCGGTGATCCGGAAGTCGGCGTCTTCGTCCGTGGCGAGGGCGGTGAGCTGTTCGTCGAGGGCGACCGGCTCCTCGCGCAGCGCCCGCACCGCCCGGCGGGTCTCGTCCAGGCCCTCCACGACCAGGCGGCGGGACCGGCCGATCGCGGCCCGCACCTCGTCGGTGCCGGCGCCGTCCTCGACGATGGAATCAAGAGCGGTGATCTGCACCGACAGCGCCGACAGGGTGTGGGCCAGCACATCGTGCACCTCCCGGGCGATCCGGTTGCGCTCGGCGAACAGTTCCGCGCGCTCGTGCTCGACGGCGCCGCGTTCCCACGCCACCGCCAGCTCGGCCTCGGACCGCAGCCGGTCCCGGCGCTGGCGGCGTACGACGCCCAGCAGCAGGCCGAACAGCGCGCCCACCCCCACGGCGGCGAGCTTCGCGACGTCCTGCTCGTCGATGACGAGGGCGACGGCGGCGGCCGCGACACCGAGGCCGGCCAGAGCCGTGGCGGGGAGCAGCCCCACCAGCATGACGGCGCACATCGCGGCCACCCCCACGACCACCGCACCGAATGACGCCCACGCCCCCGCCACCCCGCCACAGACCGCCACCAGGGCCACCGCGCACACACCGACTGTCGGCCGGTCTCTCCGCAGCCCCACCAGCCAGCCGACCCAGCCCAGGCCCAGGCCCACGGTGACCCCCAGCGCGACGAGGCCGCGGGCGTCGAGGCCGGGATGTGTCGCCTGCACCGCCCCGTAGATCAAGCCGCCCAAGGCGAGCAGGCCCACGGCCCATTCCGCGGTCGGTTCATTGACATCCCACCGGCCGGACGGTCCGCCGGGGCCCGACCGGAGATCACCAGTACTCATCCGACCAGCATGCCGCGCCCGTGACCTGCCCAGCCCCGGGGGCCACCGCTCATACCGTGGCCCGTCGCTCACTGAACACCCAGCCGGCCCCGGTCCGACGCCCCCAGGAGCACCGCCCGTGCACGCCAGGCCACGATGGCGGTGCGGGCGATCACCTCGGCGAACGCCATCAGGAGAATCGCCGGGGCCCAGGCCGTCGGATCAAGGTGGTAGTCGGTCGAGAAGCGGCCGATCGCCTCGTCGCCACCCTGCGTGGCGAACAGTTGGAAGGCCATGCGGAAGCCGCAGCCCACCACCCACAGGACGGCCGCCGTGGCCGTGGCGCGCGCGATGACCTCACCGGCGTCGTTGTGGTACACCCGGGTCAGCATCCCGGCCCCCGCGCCCAGAGCGAGCCCGATCAGCGTGGTGGCGGTGATCAGCAGGAGATCGTTGCCCGACGTCGGGATCTCGTGCAGGTACTTCGTCGCCGCCCATGCGACGAGCGCCACCGGGAGCAGCAGCGTCTTCGCCGTCAACCGTCGGCCACGCAGCTGCAGCAGCACCATGCCCACGAGGGCGATATCGATCAGCCAGTCCTTGATATCCATGCCGTCATGCTCGGCCGGAGCCCCTGCCGCGCACGTCAACCCACAGGTCCACCCCGGGTGGACATGAGCCTCCACCCACACCCGAGCACCGCACTGTGAGCGGTGGCGTCATGCCCGCCGGGACGGGACCCCGTCAGCCGTGTCGCGCACCGGCCGTCCGCGGCGGTACGCGGTCCTTCAGCCGCGCCGGGTGAGGATGCTCAGTGTGTTGGCCGCGACGATGGCGCCTATGCTCGTCCACTCCGTCCAGCCCAGGTTCTGCCCCAGGCCGACCCAGCCCACCAGGGCGGCGAGGACGGGGTTGATGCTCATGAAGAGCCCGAACGCCTGGGCGGGCACACGGCGCAGGGTGAACAGATCCGCGAGGTACGGCACGGCCGAGGAGAGGACGCCCGCGGTGACGGCGTACGCCACGGCGCTCGGGGTCGGCGGCTGATGGACGGCGACGGCGATCCCGATCGGCAGGAACATCAGGGCGGAGAGCCCCGCGGCCGCCGCCGACCCCTGAGCGCCGGGGACCCGTCGGCCCACGGTGCGGTTGAGCAGGATGTACGACGCCCAGCACACGGCGGCCAGCAGCCCGAGGCTCATGCCCAGGTAGTCGGCCGAGGGCCGCGGGCGCATCAGTGTCACCACGGCGGCCGCCGCGACCAGCGCACAGCACGCGTCCGCCCGGCGCCGTGAGGTGGCCAGCGCGATGCACAGCGGGCCGAGGAACTCCAGGGTCACCGCCAGCCCGAGGCCGATGCGGTCGATGGCGGTGTACAGGGAGAGATTCATGGTGCCGAACACCACGGCAAGACCCACCACGGGCCGCCACTGCCACCAGGTGAAGCTCCGCAGCCGCGGCCTGCCGACGGCCAGCAGGACGATCGCGGCCACATACTGGCGGACGGCGACGACCCCGACCGGGCCGAGGACGGGGAAGGCGTGGGAGCCGATCGCGGCGCCGGTCTGGTTGGACAGACCGCTGCCGATCATGGTGGCCACACCGGCGAACCGCCGCCCGGTCGGCTGCTGATCCGGGTCCGGGTGCGGGTCCGGCTCCGGGTGCGGGTCCGGGCTCGGTCCCGCTCCCAGGTCCGTATCCAGGCCGGGGCCCGGGTCGGAGTCGGCAGGGGTCGACGGGGTCCGGTGTGCGGTTCCCGTCGATCGTGCGGCGGCGATACGTGACGCGGGAGCTGGTCGCATGCGTCGATCGTGCGCCGGGCCCACGCATGCACATAATGCGTTCGGTGTCTTATCTATACGCTGGGCGTATGGATGTGGAGCTGCGGCAACTGCGCTGTCTCGTGGCGATCGTCGACGAGGGCACCTTCACCGACGCCGCCATCGCGCTCGGCGTCTCCCAGGCCGCCGTGTCCCGGACCCTGGCCTCGCTCGAACGCGCCCTGGGAACACGGCTGTTGCGGCGGACCTCCCGCGAAGTGACCCCGACGGGCACCGGGCTGCGTGTGGTGGCACACGCCCGGCGGGTGCTGGCGGAGGTGGACGGCCTGATCCGGGAGGCCATATCGGGCCACGCCCATCTGCGGATCGGCTACGCCTGGTCCGCGCTCGGCCGCCACACCCCCGCTTTCCAGCGCCGCTGGGCCCAGGCGTACCCCGAGACGGATCTGCACCTCGTCCGTGTGCATTCCGCGACCGCCGGGCTGGCGGAGGGCGTCTGCGACCTGGCCGTCGTGCGCAGGCCCCTCGACGAGCGCCGCTTCGACTCCGCCATCGTCGGGCTGGAGCGGCGGCTGTGTGCCGTGGCCGCCGACGACCCCCTCGCCAGGCGCCGCTCGGTCCGGCTGGCGGACCTCAGCGGACGCACCCTGCTGGTCGACCGGCGGACCGGGACCACCACCGCGGAGCTGTGGCCGCCCGACTCCCGTCCGGCCACGGAGGAGACCCACGACGTGGAGGACTGGCTCACGGTGATCTCCGCGGGCCGCTGCGTCGGCATGACGGCGGAGTCCACCGCCAACCAGTACCCGAGGCCCGGAATCGCCTACCGGCCGGTCCGCGACGCCGAACCGATCGCGGTACGCCTCGCCTGGTGGCGGGACGACCCGCACCCCGCCACCCAAACCGCGATCGAGCTGCTCACCACCCTCTACCGCAACGGCTGACCCCGCCCCGGGTATGGACTGTTCCGGATAATCCAGTACGGATCGAATTGTTACCCTGGGCCACATGACCGCGATGGCGCCCACCCAGAACGAACCGGACCTGTCCTTCCTCCTCGACCACACCAGCCACGTCCTGCGCACCCAAATGTCGGCCGCGCTCGCCGAGATCGGGCTGACGGCACGGATGCACTGCGTACTGGTCCACGCCCTGGAGGAGGAGCGCACCCAGGCACAGCTCGCCGAGATCGGCGACATGGACAAGACCACGATGGTGGTGACGGTGGACGCCCTGGAGAAGGCGGGTCTCGCGGAGCGGCGCGCCTCGACCCGGGATCGCCGGGCCCGGATCATCGCGGTGACCGAGGAGGGCGCGCGGATCGCCAAGCAGAGCCAGAACATCGTGGACGGCGTCCACCGGGAAGCGCTGGCGACACTCCCCGAGACCCAACGCGCCGCCCTGCTACGGGCCTTGACCCGGCTGACGGAGGGGCACCTGGCCGCACCCGCCGAGAGCCCCCGTCCGGCCCGGCGGGCGCGCCAGAGCGAGAAGTAGCACCGCCCCCACAGTCGCGTCCTGGCCCAAACCCAGCACCACACCTGGAACCACGAGCCGAGCCACGAGCCGAGCCACAAGGAGAGCCAAGAGTAGAGCCGAAACAAATAGTCTGCAACGAAACCATCTGCTACGGTCACTCCTGTCGCGTCTACCGACAGGAGTGACCGCATGTCCGCCACCGCGTCCGAGTCCGCCCCGTCCTCTTCCCGCGTCCGCCCATCACGCCGACTGGCCCTCGGGGTCATCGCCACCGGGATGTTGATGGTCATCCTCGACGGCAGCATCGTGACCGTGGCCATGCCCGCCATCCAGAGCGATCTGGGGTTCTCCCCCGCCGGGCTGAGCTGGGTCGTCAACGCCTATCTGATCGCGTTCGGCGGTCTGCTGCTGCTCGCGGGCCGCATCGGCGATCTCATCGGCCGCAAGCGCATGTTCCTGGCCGGCACCGCGGTGTTCACCGCGGCCTCGCTGCTGGCCGCCGTGGCCACTTCCCCCGCGGCGCTGATCGCCGCCCGGTTTCTGCAGGGGGTCGGCAGCGCGCTGGCCTCCGCGGTCAGCCTGGGCATCCTCGTCACGCTCTTCACCGAACCCACCGAACGCGCAAAGGCCATCGCCGTGTTCAGCTTCACCGGCGCCGCCGGAGCCTCGATCGGCCAGGTGCTCGGGGGCTTCTCACCGACGCGCTCAGCTGGCACTGGATCTTCCTGATCAATCTGCCGATCGGACTGCTGACCCTCGCGGTCGCCATCTCCGTCCTGCCCGCCGACCGCGGGCCCGGTCTCGCGGCCGGCGCCGACGTCCTCGGCGCCCTGCTCGTCACGGCCGGGCTGATGCTGGGCATCTACACCGTCGTCAAGGTGGCGGACTACGGCTGGACCGCGGCGCACACGCTCGGCCTCGGCGCCGTCTCGCTCCTCCTGCTCGCCCTGTTCCTGGTCCGCCAGGCCACCGCCCGCACCCCGCTGATGCCCCTGCGGATCCTGCGGTCGCGCGGTGTCGCGGGGGCCAACCTGGTCCAGGTCCTGATGGTGGCCGCACTCTTCTCGTTCCAGATCCTCGTCGCCCTCTATCTGCGGAACGTCCTGGGATACGGTGCCACCAGGACCGGTCTGGCCATGCTCCCGGCCGCCCTCGCCATCGGCGCGGTGTCACTCGGCGTCTCCGCACGGCTCAGCGCCCGCTTCGGCGACCGCGCGGTACTGCTGGCCGGGCTGGCGCTGCTGGCCGGGGTCCTCGGACTGCTCGTCCGCGTCCCGGTGCACGCCCGGTACCTTCCCGACCTCCTCCCGGTCATGCTGCTCGCCGCCGGTTTCGGGCTGGCCCTCCCGGCGCTGACCAGCCTCGGGATGTCCGGTGCGAAGGAGGACGAGGCCGGGCTCGTCTCCGGGCTGTTCAACACCACGCAGCAGATCGGCATGGCGCTGGGCGTCGCCGTGCTGTCCACCCTGGCCGCCTCCCGCACCGACGCGCTGCTCGACCGGGGCAAGGGCCGGGCCGAGGCGCTGACCGGCGGCTACCACCTGGCCTTCGCCGTCGGAGCGGGGCTCATCGTGACGGCCTTCGCCGTGGCCTTCACCGTGCTGCGAGGACCCGCGCCGAAGCGCCCCGCCGCGCCCCGGAAGGCCAACGCGGCCGCCGCACCCGTCACCAGCGTCTGACCCTCCCTTCTCCCCTTCCGAACGAAAGGTGCACCTCATGGCGACGACCGAGACCACGAACCCGACGAACGGCGCCGGGACGACACCAGGGGCCGGACCCCCGCCCCGGGTGCTCACCGAGGACGAGCTGTCCCTGATACTGCGGGACCAGCGGTTCGGGGTGCTCGCGACGGTCAGGCGCAGCGGCCATCCCCATCTGTCGACCGTGATCCACCACTGGAGTCCCGAGGAGCGGGTGCTGCGCATCTCCTCCACCGCCGACCGGCTCAAGGCGCGTCAGCTACGGCGCGATCCCCACGCCGCCGTGCACGTGGGCGCGCCGGACGGCTGGTCGTTCGCCGTCGCCGAGGGCGAGGCGGAGGTATCGGAGGTGACGGCCGTCGCCGGGGACGCGGTCGGGCGGGAACTGCTGTCCATGACGCCCGGCTTCGCCGATCCACGCGACGAAACGGCCTTCCTGGAGCAGTTGGTGGCGGACCGGCGGGTGGTGATCAGGATCCGGGTGTCCCGTCTGTACGGAACGGCCCTCGACATGGCCACCAGCTGACCACTCACCGGAACTGCACTCTTCCCCAGGCCGGTGGTTTCCCTGCCCGGACACGGTGAACATCGTGTCCGGGCCGTACGTATCGGGAGTGTGGCGCACCTGATGAACGCACCCGGTGTTCGGGTGCGGAGGGCTCGGGTGTCCCCCATGACGAGGAGAGATACCGTGAACGCACCTCATCTGCCGTCCCGCCCTCGGGCGCCGCGGTTCGGCGCGCTGGCCATCGCCGCGTCGGCGCTCGTCCTCGCCACGGCCTCCCCCGCCCTGGCTCACACCGAGGTGAGCGCCTCCGACTCGCACACCCTGGCGAAGAACGTGACACTGACGTTCGAGTCGGAGCCGGAGAATCCCGCCCCACTGCTGAAGCTCGAGCCCGCGGCTCCGTCCACCTCACTCTCGGCCTCCCCGCGGCCGGAGAGCCGGGCGCCGGACTCGGACGGCACGTCGCCCTCGAAGGCGGCGACGTCGGACGACGGGTCCCCGTGGCCCGCCGTGGGAGTCATCGTCGGCGTCTGTCTGGTCGCCCTGGCCGGAGGTTTCGTGCTGGTCCAGCAGCGGCGCGGCGCGGGCACCGAATGAGCCAAGGGGCGCCCCGCCGCGCCGACGGCCCCGCGCCCCGGGTTTGCTGCCGGGCCGAGTGGTAACGCGGTGGACATGACCGAGAAGAAGAACGCACACACAAGTGTCAGGAGCGCCAACGCTCACGCGAAGGCCGCCACCACCAAGGCCAAGGAGACGACGGCGAAGGCCAAGGACACCGCGGGCGAGGCGGAGACCACGGCGAAGACCGCCGCCGCGAGCGCCGCGACGACCGCCGCGCACACCGCTCATGTCGCCGCCGACAAGGCCCATGTGGCTGCCGAGAAGGCCGTGGCCACCGGTCGTACCGTGGCGGCCGAGGCCCCCAAGAAGGCGGCCGCGGCGGCCGGTTCGGCCTGGGTCGCGCTCAAGGCGCGGAAGGTCCAGGCAGCAGTCGCCGGCGTGGGAGCCGCCGCGGCGGGCGCCACCGCGGTGGTCCTGCGCAGGCGCGCCGCCCGGCGTCGCAGCCCGCTCGCACGGCTGACCGGTGGCCGGCTCGGCGCCTGAGGTCCGCCGTCGGCGTACGCGGCCTCTTCCCCCTGCGCGCCGGCCACCGCCGCCCGCCCCTGGCCTTCCGGCCACCGGCTGGGGCTACTCGGCCGCCCAGGTCACCGGCAGCTCGTGGACACCGTAGAACGAGGTGTTCTCCCGGTACCGGATCTCCTCCGGGGCCACCGCCAGACGCAGACCGGGGAACCTGGCGAGCAACCGCTGCAGGAGCACCTTCAGTTCCACCCGCGCCAACTGCTGCCCCAGGCACTGATGCACACCGTGTCCGAACGCGAGATGGGACGTGTGCGGCCGGTCGAGAGCGAGGCGGTCGGGGTCGGCGAAGCGTTCGGGGTCCCGATTGGCGGTGGACACCAGACCGGCCACCATCTCGCCCTGCGCGATGGGATGACCGTTGATCACGGCGTCCTCGGTGGCGGTGCGCACGGTGCCGAAGTTGTTGACGGGGAAGTAGCGGAGGAACTCCTCCACGGCGTCGTCGAGCAGGTCGGGGTTCTCACGCAACCGGGCCAGCTTCTCACGGTCCTCGAACAGCGCCAGCATGCCGAGCCCGATCAGGTTCTCCACGGGTTCATGACCGGCGAAAATGATGGTCATGGCGATGCCGACCACCTCCTCGTCGGTCAGCGCCCCGCCCTCGACCTCGCCGTGCAGCAGCCTGCTGATCACGTCGTCCGCGGGCTCCACCCGCTTGGCGCGTACGAATCCGCGCATCTCGTCCCACCACGCGGTCGCCATCGCGCCGACGGCCTGGTCGTCGCCGCCGGTCTCCCTGAGCGTGCGTACCTCGTGGTCGAACTTCTGGTGGTAGGTGTACGGCACGCCGAGAATCTCGGAGATCACCATCGCGGGCACCGGGTTGGCATAGGCCGCCACGAGATCGGCGCTGGTGCCCATCGCCTCCATCGCGTCGAGGTGCTGGTCGGCCAGCCGCTCGATCCGGCCGGTCAGTTCGCGCGCACCGCGCACCGAGAACTCGGCGGTGAGCGTGCGGCGGTAGCGGGTGTGGTCCGGTGGGTCCATGGAGAAGAAGAAGCCCGCCGGTATCTCCGGGCTCATCGCCGGGAACGGCACCCTGGCGCCGCTGAACCGGGAGTCCGCCAACATGGCCCTGATGTCGTCGTGCTTGGTCAGAAACCACATCACCAGGCCGCCGGGCAGCTCCAGTTTGCCCAGCTCACCCGCGTCCCGCAGGCGGCGGTGGTTCTCCGGAGGGTCGTACGGACAACGCCGTTCGGCCTTCACGGTACCGGGAAGGGGCAAGGTCTCACTCACTGTTTTTGACTCCCTCGTATGTGCCTCAGGGGCGGATGGTGCGTCAGGGACGGTGCGGTGTGTCCGCTCGTATGTGGTCATGGATGTGTGGTCATGGATGATCCGTCCGCTCGATCCACTTCGCGGACAGATCCTGGAGCAGGGTCGAGATCCGCACCCGTGCCGCGCTTGCCGGGTCGAGGTCGAGGATCGACTCGTCGAGTTTGTTGAGCTCTTCGAGCACGAGAATGGCGGCCGCCGCGTCGTCGGGCAGCATCTCGGTGCGCAGATGGCGGGCGAGCTCGACGGCCGTGGGATGGTCGAAGGTGAGGCTGGCGGGCAGTTCGAGCCGGGTGGCCCGGGCCAGCTGGTTGCGCAGTTTCACGGCCGCCACCGAGTCGAAGCCCATATCGACGAAACCCCGGTCCGGGTCGACCATGGCGGCGTCCGGATGGCCGAGGACCATCGCGACCTGGTCGCGGACCAGCTCCAGCAGGATCTCCTCCTGCTCGTCCTCCGACCGCCCGGCCAGCCGCTCCAGCAGCGTGGTCGCGGACGCCTCGGCCGCCGCGGGTTGGTCCACCGGCTGCCGGGCCGGTTCGGTGCGTGCCGGGACCGCTGTCGCGGCGGTGACCCGGACCGCCTCCCCGGGTCCGGCGCATGCCACGTCGAACAGGGCGAGGCCCAGGTCGGTGGAGACGGAGACCGCGGGCAGCCCGAGGGCCCGCCGGTATGCGGCCAGGGCGTCGGCGTACGCGGGGCCCGGTGTCCCGTCGGCGGAGGTGAGCAGCACAAAGCGGTCCAGCTCCAGGTCCCGCGTGGCCATGTGCAGATTCCAGGCCCCCTCCAGCTCCGACCGCAGCCGTGCCCGGAGGGTTTCCGGGGAGAGCGCATGGGCCGGTGTCCGCTCCAGGTCCTCGGCCGCGGTATGCACCACGCCCCGCAGTCGCGGAATCGTCTCCAGCAGCTCTGCCAGCGCCTGACGGTCCGCCGGATCGCACAGGGCGAGCCGGACGGTCGCTCCGAGGGCTTCCAGCTCGGCCATGTCGCCATTCCCGGCCATGTCGCCGACCCCGGCTGTGTCGCCGACCCCGGCCAGGACCAGGTCGTTCACGCCTCGCTCGACGATCAGGTGCCGGGCCACGTCCATGGCCGACCCGCCGGTCACCAGCACCGTGCCCGAATCCCAGGCGGGCGGGTTCTGCTCGGTGACCGCCACCGCGGCCAGGTCGGGTAGCAGCACCGCCGACGCCCGGACCGCCATCCGGCCCTTCCCCACGGCCACCGCGGCGGGCAGCAGGCGCAGATCGGACGCATCGGTGTCGACGAGTGTCATCCGTCCCGCGTGGGCCGCCTGGCTGCCCTCGACCAGCGACCACACCGCGGCCGCGGCCAGATCCTCGACCTCCTCACCTCCCGCCACGGCGAGCGCGCGCCGGGTCACCAGCACCAGCCGCGAGGCGGTGAAGCGTTCCTCGGACAGCCACGTCCGTACGGCGGCGGCGGCGCGGAGGGCCACCTCGGACGCCGTCGCGCCCTCGGACACGCACGGGAGGAGCACGACGTCCGGCACGTCCTCAATGGCCGCCAGGTCCGGATAGACCGCGACCGGCGCGCCGAGCGTGTCCGGTTTCCAGCCGTCCGGGTCGCCGACGAACCCCCACCGGACGAGGCCGAGCTCCGGTTCGGCCGGCGCAGGACACACCGTCCACACCGTCTGGAACAGTGACGCGTTGGCCTGCCGCAGCCGCTGCCCGGACACCGGGCGCAGCACCAGCGAGTCCACCGACAGCACGGGCGCGCCGGCGGCGTCGGCCACCTGGAGCGAGACCGTGTCCGGGCCGGTGGGCGCGAGGGTGACCCGCAGTCGCGTGGCCCCCTCCGTGTGCAGGGTGATTCCCGTCCAGGAGGACGGCAGATGGGTCCGCTCGGGCTCGGTGACCAGCCCGGCCAGCGCCTCCGCGGACAAGGCCCGGTCGAGCAGGGCGGGATGCAGGGTCCATCGCCCGGCCTCGGCCCCGGACGTCTCCGACAGCTCGATGTCGAGGAAGACCTCGTCGCCGCGGCGCCACGCCGGTGTCCCGGTGGACTCCAGCGGACGGGCGCCGGTGGGCGGCCAGGTCTCGGTGTGCGGCACCGGCGCGGGCGGCCGGTCCGCGCCGAGGATGGCGGTGGCGTGGCGGACCCACCGCTGGTCCCGGCGGCAGTAGACGGTGACCGGGCGGCGGCCGGACTCGTCCACGTCCCGGACGGACACCTGCACCTCGGCCCCGCCCCGTTCGGGGAGGACAAGTGGCTCATGAAGGGTGAGTTCGTCCACCGTCCGGCAGTCGAACTGCAGCCCCGCCTGGAGCACCAGCTCCAGGAAGCCGGTCGCCGGGAACAGGGGCACGCCCAGGCCACGCCGACCGGTCGGCCAGGAGTGCGCGTCGGCGGAGATCCGGCCGGTGAGGAGGACACCGTCCGCGTCGGGCAGCTGCACCGTCGCACCGACCAGCGGATGGTCCAGCGCGCCGAGCCCGAGACCGGCCGCGTCGCCGGGGGTACGGGAGGGCTCCAGCCAGAAGCGGGAGCGCTGGAAGGCGTAGGTCGGCAGCTCGACGCGCCGGGCGCCGGGGAAGACTACCGACCAGTCCAGCTCCACCCCATGGGTGTGCAGTTGGGCGAGGGCGGTGGTGACCGTGACCGGCTCGGGCCGGTCGGCGCGCAGGCTGGGGATGAACTCGGCGTCGGCCCCGGTGATCTGGGCCTGCGCCAGGGCGGTGAGGGTGCCGTCCGGTCCGAGTTCGAGGAAGGTGCCGGTGCCGAGTTCCCGCAGCCGGTCCAGCCCGTCGGAGAACCGCACCGTCTCACGCACCTGCCGCACCCAGTACGCGGAAGAGCACAGCTCCTCCCCCGCCACCGAACCCGTGAGGTTGGAGACCACCGGTATCCGCGGGGTGCGGAAGTCCACGGTGCCGAGCACCTCGGCGAACGCGGTGAGCATCTCGTCCATCAGCGGCGAGTGGAAGGCGTGGCTGACCCGCAGCCACCGCGTCTTCACCCCACGCGCGGCCAGTGCGTCGGCCACCCCGCTCACCGCGTCCACGCCCCCGGACACCACGACCGACGACGGTCCGTTCACGGCCGCGAGGGCGACCCGGTCGGTCAGGAACGGCCGCACCTGATCCTCCGGTACGGCCAGGGCCACCATCGTGCCGCCCGGGGGCAGCGCGCCCATGAGCCGGCCCCGGGCCGCGACCACCTTGGCGGCGTCCTCCAGCGACCAGAGGCCGGCCACATATGCGGCGGCCAGCTCTCCGACGGAGTGCCCCAGCAGATAGTCCGGGCGCACACCCCAGGAGGACACCAGCCGGAACAGCGCCACCTCGAGGGCGAACAGACCCGCCTGCGCATACGCGGTGGCGTCCAGCGCTCCCGTGGCGTCGGACACCACCTCGTCGAGCGGACGGTCCAGATACGGGTCGAGCGCGGCGCAGACCTCGTCCCACGCGGCCGCGAAAACCGGGAACGTCTCGTACAACTCCCGTCCCATACCGGCCCGTTGCGCACCCTGGCCCGCGAAGAGCAGGCCCACTCGCCCGGGACCCGCAGTGCCCAGGACCACGCCTGGCGTGGGCTCGCCGGCCGCCAACGCGGCCAGTCCGTCCAGCAGCTCCGCCCGGTCCGCCCCGACCACCGCGGCGCGGTGCGAGAGCGCCGAACGGGTGGTGGCCAGCGACCAGCCCACGTCCACCGGGTCGGGTCCGGGGTGCGCGGCCAGGAAGGACCGCAACCGGGCCGCCTGCGCCCGCAGTCCGTGCTCACCCCGGCCGGACAGCACCCAGGGCAGCACCGCCGGGGCGGGCTCGGGTGCCGGCTCCGGATCGGCCCCCGGATCCGCGGGGGGCTGTTCGAGGATCACATGGGCGTTGGTCCCGCTCACTCCGAACGAGGACACTCCGGCCCGGCGGGCGCGGGAGGCCGACGGCCACTCCACGGGCCCGGTCAGCAGCTCCACCGCACCGGCCGACCAGTCCACATGGGTCGACGGCTGGTCCAGGTGGAGGGTCCGGGGCAGCATCTCGTGCCGCATCGCCAACACCATCTTGATCACACCGGCCACCCCCGCGGCCGACTGGGTGTGCCCGATGTTCGACTTGATCGAGCCCAGCAGCAGTGGGCGTTCGCGCTCCTGCCCGTAGGTGGCCAGCAGTGCCTGTGCCTCGATCGGGTCGCCCAGGCTGGTGCCGGTGCCGTGTGCCTCCACCGCGTCCACGTCCGTGGCGGCCAGCCCGGCACTGGCCAGCGCGGCCCGGATCACTCGCTGCTGCGAGGGTCCGTTCGGCGCGGTCAGGCCGTTCGAGGCGCCGTCCTGGTTGACGGCGGAGCCCCGTACGACCGCCAGGACCCGATGGCCGTTGCGGCGGGCGTCGGACAGCCGTTCCAGCAGCAGCAGGCCGACTCCTTCGCCCCAGCCGGTGCCGTCCGCCGCGTCGGCGAACGCCTTGCAGCGTCCGTCGGCGGCCAGTCCGCGCTGCCGGGAGAACTCCACGAAGATGCCCGGGTTCGCCATCACCGTCACCCCGCCGGCCAGGGCGAGGGAGCATTCGCCGGACCGCAGCGCCTGCGCCGCCAGGTGCAGCGCGACCAGCGACGACGAGCAGGCGGTGTCCACGGTGACCGCCGGCCCTTCCAGACCGAGGGTGTACGAGAGCCGGCCGGAGACCACGCTGCCGGCGCCACCGGTCAGGAAATAGCCCTCGGACCCCTCGGCCGCCTGGCCGGCTCCCGTTCCATAGCCCTGCGACGCGGCACCGACGAACACCCCGGTCTGGCTTCCCTTCAGCGACGCCGCCGGGATACCGGCCCGCTCCACCGCCTCCCAGGCCACCTCCAGCAGCAGCCGCTGCTGGGGGTCCATCGCGAGCGCCTCACGCGGCGAGATCCCGAAGAACCCGGCGTCGAACTCCCCCGCGTCGTACACAAAGCCACCGGCGCGGACGTACGAGGTGCCCGTGCTGTCCGGATCGGCGCTGTACAGGCCGTCCAGGTCCCAGCCCCGGTCGTCGGGCAGATCCGAGACCGCGTCACGCCCGGTGTCGAGCAGCTCCCACAGCTCCTCGGGCGAGGTCACCCCGCCCGGATAGCGGCACGCCATCCCGACGATCACGACCGGGTCGTGGTCGGTGGCAGCCGGGGCGGCGGGCGTCGGCACGGCCTCGTCGACGGTGCCGCCGCCCAGTTCCCGCAGGAGATGACCGGCCAGGACCGCCGGTGTCGGGTAGTCGAAGATCGCGGTGGCCGGCAGCCTGACCCCGGTGGCGGTACGCAGCCGGTTGCGCAACTCGACGGCCGTGAGGGAGTCGAATCCGGTCTCCGCGAAGGTACGCGCCGTGTCGACGTCGCCGGGGGTGCCGTGCCCCAGCACGGTCGCCACATGCGTACGGACCAGGTCGAGCACATGCTGTTCGCGCTCGGCGACCGGCATGGCGGTCATCCGGTCGCGCAGTGACGACGCGTCGTCGCCCGTGCCCACGCCGGTCGCGCGGCGGATCGGGGCGCGGACCAGACCGTGGAAGAGCGCGGGCAGCGCACCCGCGTCGGCCTGTGCCCGCAGCGCCGCGGCGTCCAGCGGTGTCGCCAGCACGACCGCCTCGGTGGCCGCCCTGGCGCTGTCCAGGAGGCGGAGCCCCTGATCGGTGGCGAGCGGCGTGGCACCGGCCCTGGCCATCCGGGCGAGGTCCCGGTCCGACAGATGGCCGGTCATCCCGCTGCGCTCGGCCCACAGCCCCCATGCCACGGAGACACCCGGCAGCCCGGCGGCCCGGCGATGCGCCATCAGCGCGTCCAGCCAGGCGTTCGCCGCCGCGTAGGCGCCCTGCCCCGGGCTGCCCAGAACACCCGCGGCCGAGGAGAACACCACGAATTCCGCCAGCTCACGACCGGCCGTCAGCTCGTGCAGATGCCATGCGGCGTCCACCTTCGGCCGCAGCACCTCGCGCACCCGCTCCGGGGTGAGCGACTCCACCACCCCGTCGTCGAGCACGCCCGCGGTGTGCACCACCATCCGCAACTCGGGCACGGTGTCCAGCAGCCGCGCCAGCTCGTCCCGATCGGCCACGTCACAGGCGACCACTCGCACCTGGGCACCCACTTCCCGGAGAGTGGCGGTGAGTTCGGCCGCTCCCGGGGCGTCCGGCCCCCGCCGTCCGGCCAGGACGAGGTCCCGTACCCCGTGCCGTTCGACCAAGTGACGGGCGACCAGCCCGCCCAGGGTGCCGGTGCCGCCCGTGATGAGCACGGTGTCCCGCTCCCGCAACGGCTGCGGAACGGACAGCACCAGCTTGCCGATATGGCGTGCCTGGGAGAGGAAACGCAGCGCCTCGCCGGTCTGCCGGACGTCCCAGCACCGGGTCGGCAGGGCGGTGAAGACCCCCTGCTCGAAGAGCGACACCAGCAACTGGAGCAGCTCGCCGATCCGGTCGGGGCCCGCGTCCATGAGATCGAACGCCTGGTAGCGCACCCCGTGCTCGGCGGCGACGCGCTCACCGTCGCGGATGTCGGTCTTCCCCATCTCCAGGAAACGGCCGCCGTCGCCGAGCAGACCGAGCGACGCGTCCACGTACTCGCCCGCGAGCGAGTTCAGCACCACGTCCACCCGGTCGAAGCGCTCGGCGAACTCCAGAGTGCGGGAGGAGGCGATCCGGTCGTCGGCCACTCCGCCGGCGCGCAGCGTGTCCCACTTCCCCGGGCTCGCGGTGGCGTACACCTCCGCGCCGAGCCAGCGGGCCACCTGCGTCGCGGCCATGCCCACCCCGCCCGCGGCCGAGTGCACCAGCACCGATTCACCGGACCGGAGACCGGCCAGGTCCATCAGCCCGTACAGGGCGGTCAGGAACACCACCGGCGTGGCCGCCGCGTCGGCGAACGACCAGCCTTCCGGCAGCCGCGCCAGCAACCGGTGATCGGTCAGTGCCACGGGGCCGAACGCGCCGGAGAACAGGCCCATCACCCGGTCACCGGGCGTCAGGCCGGACACACCCGGACCGATGTCGAGCACCACCCCGGCGCCCTCGCTGCCGATGACGTCCTGGCCGGGGATCATGCCGAGGGCGACCACGACGTCCCGGAAGTTCACCCCGGCCGCGTGCATCGCCACCCGCACCTGTCCGGCACCGAGGGCACCGGCGGCTTCCGGGCAGGGGACGGCGGCCAGATTCTCCAGCGTGCCCTGGCTGGTGACGTCCATCCGCCACGGCGTCCCGTCCCCGGGGGCCGGGGTGGTGGCGGAGGGGGCCGACGGAGCCAGCCGAGGCGTCAGGGCACGGCCACGGCGCAGCGCGAGATGAGGATGGCCGGCTGCCACCGCGGCGGCCAGCACCGCGCCGGAATCCTGGTGGCCGTCGTGGTCGACGAGGAGGAAGCGGTCCGGATGCTCGGCCTGCGCGCTGCGGAGCAGGCCCCAGACCGCCGCCGCGCCGAGGTCTTCGACGTTCTCGCCGGGAGCGGTCGACACCGCGCCACGTGTCAGCACGGCCAGCCGCGACCGGGCGCAGCGCTCGTCGGCGAGCCACCGCCGTATCGCCGTCAGCGCCCGGCCGACGACGGTGGACACCGTGTCACCGGCCGACTCGCAGGGCAGCACCACGACGTCGGGGACTGCGGTGTCCGGTCCCAGGTTCTCTCCCAGGTCGTCGAACTCCATTGGTGCTTCGCCGGCCGTGGTCGGCAGCGGCGTCTCGGTCCAGTCCATGCGATACAGCGCGTCCTGGTCCACGCCCCGGGTGTCCGCGATCTGCCGGTCGGACAGCGGACGCAGCGCCAGCGACGCCACGGACAGCACCGGCGCGCCCGTCGGATCGGCCACCTCCAGCGACACCGCGTCCGGCCCGGCCGGGGACAGCACCACGCGGATGGCGGAGGCGCCGACCGCGTGCAACGCCACCTTGCTCCAGGAGAACGGCAGATAGGCCTGGCCGGGTTCGGTGAGGAAACGGCCGAGCCCCACTCCGTGCAGGGCGGCGTCGAGCAGGGCGGGATGCGCACCGCACCGCGCCGCCACGTCCTGTGCCGTCGGCTCCAACGTCACCTCGGCGAATATCTCGTCGTCGCGTGTCCACGCGGCACGCAATCCTTGGAAAGCGGGGCCGTATCCATGGCCGCGCTCCGCCATCGCCTCGTACATCCCCGAGACATCGACGGGCCGCGCGCCCTCGGGCGGCCACACCTCCAGGGACCGGGCCGGCGCGGTGGCGCCCTCGACTTCTGTGACGCCGAGGGTGCCCGAGGCGTGCAGCAGCCACTCTCCGGCGCGGCACGAGTGCACCGTGACCGGCCTGCGGCCCGACTCGTCCGCCGCGGAGACGGCCACCTGCACCTGGACGCCGCCCTGATCCGGCACCACAAGCGGGGCCTGGAGGGTCAGCTCCTCCACCACCGGGTGGGCGAAGTGCTGCCCGGCCTGCAGGGCGAGCTCGACGAAGCCCGTGCCGGGGAAGACCACCGTGCCCCGCACCCTGTGGTCCGCCAGCCAGGGCTGTCCGGCCAGGGAGAGCAGTCCGGTCAGCACACCGCCCTCGGTCCCGGGCAGCGGCAGTACTGCGCCCAGCAGGGGGTGCTCGATAGCGCCGAGCCCCAGACCGGACGCCTGGGTCACCGCCCGCACGGGTTCGAGCCAGAAGCGTTCCCGCTGGAAGGCGTAGGTGGGGAGGTCGACCGTCCGGGCGCCCGCGAAGAGCGGACGCCAGTCCACGTCGACGCCGTGGGTGTGGAGGTCGGCGAGGGCGGTGAGGAAACGGGCGGGACCGCCGTCGTCGCGGCGCAGCGATCCGGTCACGACGATGTCGGTGTCGACGGCGTCGGCGGTGTCCTGGATGCCGACGGTCAGCACGGGGTGCGGGCTCACCTCGACGAACACGGTGTGGCCCTGGCCCATCAGGGCTTCGAGGGTGCTCTGGAATTTCACCGTGTGCCGAAGATTGCGGTACCAGTAGTCGGCGTCGAGCGCGCGGGGGTCGGTGAGCCGTCCGGTCACCGTCGAGTGGAACGCGATCTGCCCGGCGCCCGGCTGGACCGGCGCCAGCGCCTCCGCCAGCTCCTCTCGGATGCGCTCCACCTGTGGGGAGTGCGAGGCGTAGTCCACCGGGATCCGCTTGGCCTTCGGGAACTCCGCGAGCACCGCGTCCAGCACCTCGGTCGCGCCTGACACCACGGTGGACGCGGGGCCGTTCACCGCCGCCACCGACAGCCCGGGGCGGTCGCGGAGCTGGTCGGCGGGCACGGGGACGGACACCATCCCACCTCGGCCGGACAAGGCAAGCAGCGCCTTGCTGCGCAAGGCCACCACCCGCGCTCCGTCCGCCAGGGACAGAGCGCCCGCCACACACGCCGCCGCGATCTCGCCTTGGGAGTGACCCACCACCGCCGACGGCACCACGCCGTACGAACGCCACAGCTCGGCCAGGGACACCATCACCGCCCACAACACCGGCTGCACCACATCGACACGGGCCAGCGCTCGTTCATCCGCCAGCACATCGAACAGCGACCACTCGGCGAACGGGGTCAACGCATCGGCACATTCACGCATTCGCCGTGTGAACACCGGCGAGGATTCCATCAGTTCCAGCGCCATCCCGGCCCACTGCGACCCCTGACCCGGGAAGACGAACACCACCTCGCGCCCGGGCTGGGCCGCGCCGCCGATCTCGATGGCGTCCAACCCCCGTCGTAGCTCCGCGAGGTCCGCGCCCACCACCACGGCACGGTGCGACTGAAGCGAACGGCCGGACACCAGCGTCCATCCGACATCGGCGGGATCCAGCCCCGGATGGGTGTCGATGAAGGACGTGAGGCGTTCGACCTGGCCCCTCAGCCCGGCCTCTCCAGCGCCTGACAGCACCCACGGCAGGGGCAGCGCCCTACGGTGCTGGTCGAGCAGCGGCTCGGGGGCCGATTCCGGCAACGGCTCCGGCCCGGACGCCGACTCCGGCAACGGCACGGGCACCGGCTCCGGCCCGTCCACCGCATCCGCCGGGGCCGCCACCGGCCCCTGCTCGACGATCACATGGGCATTGGTGCCGCTGACCCCGAACGAGGACACGCCCGCCCGGCGCGGAGCGCCGTCCCCTGGCCACGCCCTCGCTTCGACGAGCAACGCGACCTGGCCCGCCGTCCAGTCCACATGGGGCGAGGGCTTGTCGACATGCAGGGTCCGCGGCAGTACGCCGTGCCGCATGGCCATCACCATCTTGATCACACCGGCCACACCGGCGGCCGCCTGGGTGTGCCCGATGTTCGACTTCACCGAGCCGAGCCACAGTGGCTTGTCCTCGGGCCGTTCCTGACCGTACGTGGCGAGCAGCGCGTGTGCCTCGATCGGGTCACCGAGGCTGGTGCCGGTGCCGTGCGCCTCCACGACGTCGATGTCGGTGGCGGACAGGCGGGCGTTCGCCAGCGCCTGGCGGATCACCCGCTGCTGCGACGGGCCGTTCGGCGCCGTCAGGCCGTTGGAGGCACCGTCCTGGTTGACGGCGGATCCACGCATGACGGCCAGCACCCGGTGGCCGTTCCGCTCGGCGTCGGACAGCCGCTCCACCAGGAGCATGCCCGCGCCCTCGCCCCAACCGGTGCCGTCCGCCGCCGCCGCGAACGCCTTGCAGCGTCCATCGGCCGCCAGTGCGCGCTGGCGGGAGAATTCCAGGAAGGCCGCCGGGGTGGCCATGACGGTCGCGCCACCGGCCAGGGCCAAGGAGCATTCGCCGGAGCGCAGGGCCTGCGCGGCGAGATGCAGCGCGACCAGCGACGACGAACAGGCGGTGTCCACGGTGACGGCCGGGCCCTCGAGGCCGAAGGTGTACGCCAGTCGGCCCGAGGCGACACTGGCGGCGCTGCCCGTGCCCAGATAGCCCTCCGCGCTCTGCGGGGCCCCGCTCGCCAGAGCGGCGTAGTCCTGGCCGTTGGTCCCGATGAACACACCGGTCCGGCTGCCCTTGAGCGTGGCGGGTGACATATGGGCGCGCTCGAACGCCTCCCAGGCGACCTCCAGCAGCAGCCGCTGCTGCGGATCCATGGCGATCGCCTCACGCGGCGAGATCCCGAAGAACCCGGGGTCGAACGCGGCCGCGTCATCGAGGAAGCCGCCCGCCCGGACATAGGAGGAGCCAGGGTGGTCGGGATCCGGGTCGTACAGCTCGGCCAGGTTCCACCCACGGTCCGCCGGGAACTCCGACACGGCGTCGCGGCCGTCGGCCAGCAGCCCCCACAGGTCCTCCGGCGAGCTCACCCCGCCGGGGAAGCGACAGCTCATCCCGATGATGGCGATCGGTTCGTCGTCCACCGGGCGTGGCGCCACCGGGACCGGTGTCCGGACGGCCAGGCCCAGCGTCTCCCGGCACACATGCTCGGCGAGCGCCGCGGGGGTCGGGTAGTCGTAGATCACGGAAGCCGGGAAACGTGCCCCGATGGCCGCGGTGAGCCGGTTCCGCAGCTCCACCGCGGTGAGCGAATCGAAGCCGATTTCCTGGAAGGGCCGGGCCGGGTCGATCGCCTCGGATGCCGCGTGGCCCAGTACGGCGGCCACATGCGTGCGGACGAGGTCCAGCACGGTGGCCGTCCGTTCGCGCTCGGCCATGGCCTCCAGGCGGGTGGCGAACGCGTCGGACGCCCCGCTGCCGGTCGGCCCGGTCGGCATGGATACGTCCCTGAGCAACTCCCTCAGCAGCGGGCTCGGCCGTGAGGCGGTGAGCCGCGCCCCGAAGGTCGCCCAGTCGATATCGGCGACCATCACGGTGGTTTCGTCAGCCGCCAGCACCAGCCCCAGGGCGGAGAGCGCCGACTGTGGGTCCATGCCCTGCGACCGCGCCACTCCCGCGGCCATACCGGAATCGGCCCAGGCTCCCCAGGCCACCGATGTGGCCACCAGTCCCTCGGCTCGGCGCCGCTGGGCCAGTCCGTCCAGAACGGCGTTGGCCGCCGCATAGCTCCCCTGGCCCGGATTGCCCACGGTCCCGGCGGCCGAGGAGAACAACACGAAGGCGTCGAGAACGGTGTCACGAGTCAACTCGTGAAGATGGCGTGCGCCGTCGGCCTTCGTCCGCATCACGTCACGGATCCGCTCCGGGGTCAGCGATTCGAGTACACCGTCGTCGAGGACACCGGCCGCATGCACCACGGTACGCAGATCCGGAATCGTCCCCAGGAGAGCCGCGAGCGCCTCGCGATCGGCGACATCGCACGCCACCACGCGCACCAGGTCCCCCAGCTCGGCCACCAACTCCGCAACGCCAGGCGCCTCGGACCCCCGACGGCTCGTCAGCACGACCCGCTCCACACCGGTTCCGGCCAGCCAGCGCGCCACATGGCGCCCCAGTGCCCCCGTACCACCCGTGACCAGCGCAGCGCCGCGACCCCGCCATCCGGCCGACGCCACACGGGACGGTTCCGCACGCGTCAGACGGGCGGCCCACGTCCCGGTGGCACGGATCGCGATCTGATCCTCACCAGTGTCACCGGCGAGGATGGCGGCCAGTGCCTCCCCCGCCTGATCATCCATGACCGCCGGCAGGTCGATCAGCCCGCCCCAACGATCCGGATGCTCCAGACCGATGACATGGCCGAGGCCCCAGACTCCGGCCTGGTCAGGCTCCACCACGTCTCCGTCGACCGCCGCGACCGCACCCCGGGTGACACACCACAACGGTGCGTCGATCCCGGCGGCCAAGAGGCTCTGCAGCAGCGACACCGTCGCCTCGACCGACAGCAACGACACCACACCCGCGACCGGGGCCTCGCCCGGCTCCAGCGCCGCCACGACCCGGACATCCGCCCCGGCCGACCGCAGCGCGACGGCCACCTCGTCTCCATCAGTACCGTCAGCATCCGGCTCGCCCACAACCAGCCAGGTCCCCGTCAGCACCTGCCCGGACGGCACACCCGTGACCGGCGTCCAGCCAAGCCGATAGCGCCAGCCGTCGACGATCGACTGTTCCTGCTGTGCCCGCCGCCACGACGCCAGGGCAGGCAACACGGCACTCAACGGCTGTTCCTCGTCAACGCCCAGCGCCTGCGCATCCCCGCGCTCGACCGCGTCCCAGAACGCGGCGTCCACGGCGCTGGTCGCGGGCCGGGCCGAGGACGGCTCCAGCCAGAACCGCTGCCGTTGGAAGGCATAGGTGGGGAGATCGACCCGTCGACCGCCGGGGAACACCGCCGCCCAATCGATCTCGATGCCCCGGACATACAGCCCGCCCACAGCCTCCATGGCAGTGGTCGGCTCCGGGCGATCCGGGCGGAGGACGGGCAGTCCGTCGCCATCAGCCAGAGCGGTCAACGTGCCATCGGGTCCAAGCTCCAGGAAGGTACTGACGCCCAGCCCACGGAGTGTGTCGAGCCCATCGGCGAACCGGACTGTCTTCCGCACATGACGCACCCAATACTCCGGCGAGCACAGCTCATCGCCCGCCACCACACCGGATACGTTCGACACCACCGGCACATTCGGGGCCCGGAACTCCACCGACCCCAGCACCTGCCCGAACTCGGCCAGCATCCCGTCCATACGCGACGAATGAAACGCATGACTCACCCGCAACCACCGCGTCCGCACCCCCCGCCCGATGAACACCTCCTCGACGGCACGAACCGCCGCCTTATCACCGGACAACACCACCGACTCGGGACCGTTCACCGCCGCGACGGCCACGCCCTCGGTCAGCAGCGGCCGTACCTCATCCTCGGACGCCGCCACAGAAACCATGGCACCGCCCGACGGCAACGCCTGCATCAAGCGACCCCGAGCAGCCACCACCCGCGCCGCATCCTCCAACGACCACACACCCGCCACACACGCCGCCGCCAACTCACCAATGGAGTGGCCCAGCAGATAATCCGGCTTCACACCCCACGAGACGATCAGCCGATACAACGACACCTCAAGCGCGAACAGACCCGCCTGCGTATACGCCGTCGCCCCGATCAACTCAACGTCATCACCCCACACCACCTCACCCAAAGGCCGGTCCAACCACCGGTCCAGCTCCCCACACACCTCATCCCACGCCGCGGCAAACACCGGATACGCCTCATACAAACCACGCCCCATCCCCAACCGCTGCGACCCCTGACCCGCAAACACCACACCCAACCCACCACCTACCGAAACCCCCACAACCACCGAACCCAACCCACCCAGCAACTCATCCCGATCCGCACCCACCACCACCGCACGATGCGACAACGCAGAACGAGCAGCCGCCAAAGACCACCCCACGTCAGCCGGATCCCATTCGGGGTTGTCTGCCACAGACCCGCGCAACCGCTCCACCTGAGCCCGCACCGCGGCCTCGCTCTGACCGGACACCACCCACGGCACAGCGGGCAGCCCCACACGCTCGCCCCCAGCCTCCCCCTCCACCACAGGCGCCTGCTCCACAATCACATGCGCATTCGTCCCACTCACCCCGAACGCCGACACACCCACCCGACGCGGCCGATCCACCTCCGGCCACACCACGGGCTCAGTCAGCAACTCCACCCCACCAGCCGACCAATCCACATGCGGCGACGGCTCATCCACATGCAACGTCCGCGGCAACACCCCATACCGCAACGCCAACACCATCTTGATCACACCAGCCACACCCGCCGCCGCCTGCGTATGACCGATATTCGACTTCACCGACCCCAACCACAACGGCCGACCCGGGGCCCGATCCTGACCATAGGCGGCCAACAGAGCCTGCGCCTCGATCGGATCACCCAGCGTCGTCCCCGTACCGTGCGCCTCCACCGCGTCGACATCCCGAGCAGCAAGCCCGGCGCTCGCCAGCGCCTGCCGGATCACCCGCTGCTGCGACGGACCATTCGGCGCCGTCAACCCATTCGACGCGCCATCCTGGTTCACCGCGGAGCCGGAGACAACGGCCAGCACCGGGTGGCCGTTCCGCTCGGCGTCCGACAGCCGCTCGACCAGCAGCATGCCGACACCCTCGGACCAGCCCGTCCCGTCCGCGCCGGCGGCGAAGGACTTGCACCGGCCATCGGCCGCCAGCCCGCGCTGGCGCGAGAACTCCACGAAGGTTGCGGGTGTCGCCATCACCGTCACCCCGCCTGCCAGGGCGAGGGAGCACTCGCCCGACCGCAGCGCCCGCACCGCCCAGTGCAGTGCCACCAGCGAGGAAGAACACGCCGTGTCCACCGTGACCGCTGGGCCTTCCAACCCGAACGTGTAGGCCACCCGACCGGACACCACACTGCTCGCGTTGCCGGTCAGACGATATCCCTCGGAGCCTTCCGGGGCCTGCCCGTCTCCGCCGCCGTAGCCCTGCGCGGACGCACCCACGAAGACACCGGTCTGGCTGCCCTTGAGCGTCGAGGCCGGGATTCCGGCCCGTTCGAACGCCTCCCATGACGCCTCCAGCAGCAGCCGCTGCTGCGGATCCATCGCGGTCGCCTCACGCGGCGAGATCCCGAAGAACCCGGCGTCGAACTCGGCCGCGTCATGGAGGAAACCACCCGAGCGGACGTACGACCGACCCGAGCGAGTGGCGTCGGCGTCGTACACACCGGCCAGATCCCAGCCACGGTCGGAGGGAAGGCCGACACGGCGTCGTCACCGGCGCTGACCAGCCGCCACAGTGCCTCCGGAGAGTCCACACCACCCGGGAAACGGCAGCTCATCCCGACAATCACGATCGGATCGTCATCCACGGCACTCGGCGTGTGCGGTATCTGTATCTCTTCGGCCAGCCCGAGCGCCTCCCCGCACACATGCTCGGCGAGCGCCGCCGGGGTCGGGTAGTCGAAGATCACGGAAGCCGGGAAGCGCAGCTGGGTGGCCGTACTGAGCCGGTCCCGCAGTTCCACGGCAGTCAGCGAATCGAAGCCCAGCTCCTGGAACGTCCGGTCGAGCTCGATCGCGGTCGGGTTCCGGTGACCCAACACCTCGGCGGCATGCGTCCGTACGAGCTCCGCGACCGCACGATCCCGCTCCTGCCGCGACAACCCGCGCAGCGCGGCGACGAATTCGCCGGCCGTCGACGCGATCGGCTCGGGCGTGTCGACTATCAGCTCGCTCAGCAGGGGACTCGGACGCAGGGCCGTGAACCTCGGCCCGAACCGCTCCCAGTCCACATCCGCCACCACAAGCGCCGTCTCACCATCACACAACGCCCGCCGCAACGCCACCACCGCCGACCCCGGCGCCATCCCCGACACACCACGCTCAACCAGGAACTCCTCACCCCCAACAGCCATACCACCCCCACCCCACATACCCCACGCCACCGAAGTCGCCACCAACCCCACACCACGACGCCGCCACGCCAACCCATCCAAAAACGCATTCGCCGCCGCATACGCCGACTGACGACCGCTCCCCCACACCCCCGCAACCGACGAAAACAGAACAAAGGCATCCAGATCGGCGTCCGCCAGCAGTGCGTCCAGGTGCGCCGCTCCGGCAACCTTCGACCGCACGCTCTCCTCGAACTCATCGGTGGTCAGGCTGTCCACCGCACCCCAACTTGGCACCCCCGCGGCGTGCACGACGACCCGGAGATCGGGAATGCCGGCCAGCAGCGCCGCGACCGCGTCCCGATCGGCGACATCACACGAGGCCACAGTCACCTGGACTCCGAACGCCTCCAGCTCGGTCACCAAGTCGGTGGCACCGGGGGCCTCGACCCCTCGTCGGCTCGTCAGAACGATGCGCTCCACACCGGTCCCGGCCAGCCAGCGCGCCACATGACCGCCCAGCGCACCCGTGCCCCCGGTGATCAAGGCGGCTCCCCGACCATGCCACCCGACGGACGTGTCCGCCGCCGGTGCCACCCGGGTCAGCCGGGCACCCCACGCCTCAGCGGCACGGATTGCCACCTGATCCTCCCCGGTGTGCCCGGCGAGAACCCCGGCCAGCAAGGAGCCCGCACGCGCATCCATCTCCGTGGGCAGGTCGATCAGCCCGCCCCAACGCTCCGGATGCTCCAGGCCCACCACGCGGCCCAGCCCCCAGACCGCCGACGCGTACGGATCCACCACATCCCCGTCCGCCACGGAGACCGCACCCCGAGTGACGCACCACAACGGTGCGTCGATCCCGGCGGCCAGGAGGTTCTGCAGCAGGAACACCGTCGCCTCGACCGACAGCAGCGACACCACACCCGCGACCGCCACATCGCCCGGCTCCACCGCCGTCACGACCCGCACCTCGGCTCCGGCTGACCGCAGCGCGACGGCCACATCAGCACCGTCCGCACCCTGCTCGACCACGACGAGCCAGGTCCCCGTCAGCACCTGCCCGGACGGCACACCCCTGACCGGCGTCCAGCGAAGCCGGTACCGCCAGCCGTCGACCACCGACTGTTCCTGCTGCGCCCGCCGCCACGAGGCCAAAGCAGGCAACGCGGCACTCAACGGCTGCTCAGCATCAACCCCCAGAACCTCCGCATCCCCACGCTCGACCGCATCCCAGAACGCCGCATCAACGGCACTGGTCGCGGGCTCCACCACCGCCGACTCCAGCCAGAACCGCTCACGCTGGAACGCATACGTCGGCAAATCCACCTGCCGAGCACCCGGAAACACCGCCGCCCAATCGATCTCGATGCCCCGGACATACAACCCGCCCACAGCCTCCATGACCGCGGTCGGCTCCGGACGACCCGGACGCAGTACGGGCAGACCATCACCATCGACCAGAGCGGTCAACGTGCCATCGGGACCCAATTCCAGGAAGGAACCGACACCCAACCCACGAAGCGTCTCCAGGCCGTCAGCAAAGCGCACGGTCTCCCGCACATGACGCACCCAATACTCCGGCGAGCACAGCTCATCGCCCGCCACCACACCGGATACGTTCGACACCACTGGCACGCTCGGGGCCCGGAACTCCACCCCCCGCAGCACCTCACCGAACTCCGCCAGCATCCCTTCCATACGCGACGAATGAAACGCATGACTCACCCGCAACCACCGCGTCCGCACCCCCCGACCGATGAACACCTCCTCGACGGCACGAACCGCCGCCTCATCACCGGACAACACCACCGACTCGGGACCATTCACCGCCGCGACGGCCACGCCCTCGGTCAGCAGCGGCCGTACCTCATCCTCGGACGCCGCCACAGAAACCATCGCCCCACCCGACGGCAACGCCTGCATCAAACGACCCCGAGCAGCCACCACCCGCGCCGCATCCTCCAACGACCACACACCCGCCACACACGCCGCCGCCAACTCACCAATGGAGTGGCCCAGCAGATAATCCGGCTTCACACCCCACGAAACGATCAGCCGATACAACGACACCTCAAGCGCGAACAAACCCGCCTGCGTATACGCCGTCTCCCCGATCAACTCAACGTCATCACCCCACACCACCTCACCCAAAGGCCGCTCCAGATACCGGTCCAGCTCCCCACACACCTCATCCCACGCCGCGGCAAACACCGGATACGCCTCATACAACCCACGCCCCATCCCCAACCGCTGGGACCCCTGACCCGCAAACACCACACCCAACCCACCACCGACCGGAACTCCCACAACCACCGGCCCCTCCAAAGCCCCCAGCAACCCCGCGCGATCCGCACCCACCACCACCGCACGATGCGACAACGCAGAACGAGCAGCCACCAACGACCACCCCACATCCACCACATCCAGCCCAGCATCACCCGCCACAAACCCACGCAACCGCTCCGCCTGCGCCCGCACCGCCCCCTCACCCACACCCGACACCACCCACGGCACAGCAGGGAGCCCCACACGCTCGCCCCCAGCCGCCTCCACCACCACAGGCGCCTGCTCCACAATCACATGCGCATTCGTCCCACTCACCCCGAACGCCGACACACCCACCCGACGCGGCCGATCCACCTCCGGCCACACCACCTGCTCGGTCAGCAGCTCCACCTCACCAGCCGACCAATCCACATGCGGCGACGGCTCATCCACATGCAACGTCCGCGGCAACACACCGTTGCGCAGGGCCAGAACCATCTTGATGAGTCCGGCGACACCAGCGGCCGCCTGAGTGTGTCCGATGTTGGACTTCACCGAGCCCAGCAGCAGCGGCCGCCCAGGATCCCGATCCTGACCGTACGTGGCCAACAGCGCCTGCGCCTCAATCGGATCACCCAACGTGGTGCCCGTACCGTGCGCCTCCACCGCATCGACATCCCGAGCAGCAAGCCCGGCGCTCGCCAGCGCCTGCCGGATCACCCGCTGCTGCGACGGACCATTCGGCGCCGTCAACCCATTCGACGCACCATCCTGATTCACCGCCGAACCCCGCACCACCGCCAACACCCGATGCCCGTTGCGCTCAGCATCGGACAACCGCTCCACCACCAGCATTCCCACGCCCTCGGAGAAACCGGTGCCGTCCGCCGCCCCCGCGAACGCCTTGCACCGACCGTCCGCGGCGAGGCCGCGCTGGCGGGAGAACTCCACGAACAGACTCGGTGTCGCCATCACCGTGACACCGCCCGCAAGCGCCAGCGAACACTCACCGTTCCGCAGCGCCTGCACCGCCAGATGCAACGCCACCAGCGACGACGAACACGCCGTATCCACCGTCAGGGCAGGACCCTCAAGGCCCAGGACATAGGCGATCCGGCCGGACATCACCGACGCCGAATTGCCCGTTCCGACATGGCCCTCGAACTCCTGCGGCTGATCTCCGCCCAGAAGACTGACGTAGTCCTGGCCGTTGGTACCGGCGAACACTCCCGTCGTGCTGCCCCGCAGCGACCGAGGATCGATCCCCGCCCGCTCGAACGCCTCCCACGACGCCTCCAGCAGCAGCCGCTGTTGCGGATCCATCGCGGTCGCCTCACGCGGGGAGATACCGAAGAACCCGGCGTCGAACGAGGTCGCGTCATGTACGAAGCCACCTGTCCGCGTGTACGAGGTCCCCGGGTGGCCGGGGTCGCTGTGGAAGAGCCCGGACAGATCCCAGCCACGGTCGGCGGGGAAGGCCGACATCGCGTCCCCGCCCTCGGTGAGAAGACGCCACAGGTCCTCCGGCGAGCTCACCCCGCCGGGGAAGCGACAGCTCATTCCGACGATCACGATCGGATCGTCGTCCACGAGGGACCCGCTCGGCCCGGTGCGCAGGGGCTCGGCGCGCAGGGGCTCCGCGGCCGTCCCCAGCAGTTCGGAGCACGCGTATTCCGCCAGGGCGAGCGGGGTCGGGTAGTCGAAAACGGCAGTGGCCGGCAGCCGCAGACCGGTCGCGGCACCCAGTCGGTTGCGGAATTCGACCGCTGTCACGGAGTCGAAGCCGAGCTCCTTGAAAGCGCGATGGGACGGCACGCTCTCCGGGTCGGTATGCCCGAGCACGACCGCGACGTTGCGGCGCACCATGTCGAGCAACAGTCGCCGCTGCTCGGCCTCGTCGAGCCCGGCCAAACGCTCGCCGAGTCCGGACCGGTCAACGCCCGTCTCCTCGACGACGGAAGCGGCCCCCGCGTCGACGAGTCGCCGTACTTCGGGAAGGTCGGCGAGCAGGGGACTGGGCCTGGTCGCGGTGAAGGCGGCGTAATGGCGTTCCCACTCGATGTCGGCGACGGTGACCACCGTGTCGCCCTGCTCGATGGCCGTACGGAGAGCGGCCACCGCCAGTTCGGGGGACAGTGCCGGAACGCCATGCCGCCGGGCCACCTCACCGGCTTCGCTCTCCCCCATCCCGCCACCGGCCCACAGGCCCCAGGCCACGGAGGTCGCCACCAGGCCCTCGGCCCTGCGGCACTCGGCCAGCGCATCGAGGAAGGCGTTGCCCGGTGCGTAGTTGCCCTGCCCTGGCGTACCGATGGTCCCGGACAAGGACGAGAAGAGCACGAACGCGGACAGCTCCATGTCGCGGGTCAGCTCGTGCAGATGCATCGCACCGTCAGCCTTGACGCGCAGTACCCGGTGCAGTTGCTCGGTGGTCAGGGACTCGACCGTCGCATCGTCCAGCAGGGCGGCCGTGTGCACCACAGCCGTCAGCGGGCCTGCCTCGGCTATCAAGGCGGCCAGTTGGGCACGGTCGGCCACATCGCATTCGGCCACCGTCACCGCCGCTCCGGCCATCTCCAGGTCCGCGACGAGCTCGGACGCCCCGGGCGCGGCCATCCCGCGCCGGCTCGTCAGCACGAGGTGCTCAGCGCCCTGCTGCGCCAGCCACCGCGCGATATGCCCGCCCAGTGCTCCGGTGCCTCCGGTGACCAGTACGGTCCCGCTCGGATTCCAGGACGGCAGGTCGGTCCGCAACGCGGGAGCATGGGCGAGCCTGCGCCCGAAGGTCCCCACCGCCCGGATCGCGACCTGGTCCTCGCCCGATGCACCTGACAGGACCCTTGCCAGCTGTGCGCATGCCCTCGCGTTCACGTCGGTCGGCAGGTCGATCAGACCACCCCAGCGCAGTGGCTGCTCGAGCGCGATCACCCGGCCGACGCCCCACACCAGCGCCGATGCCGGTGCGGGCTCGGCGAGAGTGTCCCCGGGCCCGGTCGACACGGCTCCTTGGGTCACGCTCCACAGCGGGGCCTCCACACCCGCGTCGCCCAATGCCTGAGTCAACAGCACCGTCATGGCGAAACCGACGGGAACGGAGGCGAAGTCCGGGTGCGGCCGCTGGTCCAGGGCGACCAGCGACACCACGCCGCTGATATTCGTCGCGCTGCTCGTTCCGGTCGGGCTGGTGGTGCTGCTCGTGCCGGCGGTGCTGCTTGTGTCGGTCCTGCTGGTCGCAGTGGTCATGCTCGTCAGCTGGGCGGACAGCACAGCACGATCCATGTGCCGCTCGTCCACCGGACACACCACTGGCTCGGCCCCGTGCTGAGCGAGTGCCTCGCAGACGCCGGAGACCCACGGATGCTGCGCGTCCGCCTGGGAGACCACAACCAGCCAAGAGCCCGACAACATCGCGGCCTGGTCGTCGGCGAGCGGCTTCCAGTTGACCTGGTACCGAACCGCCTCGAGCGCGGACCTCTCGTGCCGTCGGCGACGCCAGGCCGACAAGGCGGGCAGCAGGCCACCCAGCGATGCGTCATCGACCTGGAGAACGGTCGCCAGCGATGCGGCGTCTTCGCGCTCGATGGCTGCCCAGAACTCACTGTCCGCGCTGGTGTCCCCGTCTCGGACCACGTCCGGGGCAGTGGGCTCGACCCAGAAGCGCTCCCGCTGGAATGGGTAGGTCGGCAAGTCGACATGCCGGGGGCCAATCCCTCCGAACGCCTGCCGCCAGTCCGTCGTTACCCCTCGTACGGACAGTTCGGCCAGCGCGGTCAGGAAGTGGGCAGGGCCGCCGTCGTCGCGGCGCAGCGATCCGGTGGTGATGATGGGGGTGTCGGTGGCGTCGGCGGTGTCCTGGACGCCGATGGTCAGCACCGGATGCGGACTGGCCTCCACGAACACCGTGTGACCGAGCTCCAGCAGCCCCTCGATCGTGGACTGGAACTCCACGGTCTCGCGCAGGTTCCGGTACCAGTACCCCGCATCCAGCTCCGCAGTGTCCATCAGCCGCCCGGTCACCGTCGAATAGAACGGCACCTGCCCACTACGCGGCTCCACGCCCGCCAGAGCCTCGGCCAGCTCTTCCCTGATCTCCTCCACCTGCGGGGAGTGCGAGGCGTAATCCACCGGAATCCGCTTGGCCTCCGGAAACTCCACCAACACCGCATCCAGCACCTCAACCGACCCGGACACCACCGTCGACGCCGGACCATTCACCGCCGCCACCGACAACCCGGGGCGATCACGGAACCGATCGGCGGATACAGGGACGGACACCATCCCACCCCGACCCGACAAGGCCAGCAACGCCTTACTCCGCAGCACCACCACCCGCGCCCCATCCGCCAAGGACAGGCCGCCCGCCACACACGCCGCCGCAATCTCACCCTGCGAATGACCCACCACCGCCGACGGCACCACACCATACGAACGCCACAGCTCCGCCAGGGACACCATCACCGCCCACAACACCGGCTGCACCACATCGACGCGAGCCAGCGCTCGTTCATCCGCCAGCACATCCGACAGCGACCACTCCACCAACGGAGCCAGCGCATCCGCACACTCGCCCATCCGCCGCGCGAACACCGGCGAGGACTCCATCAGCTCCAGCGCCATCCCGGCCCACTGCGACCCCTGACCCGGGAAGACGAACACCACTCCGGTGGGCGATCCGGCCTCGCCGGTCACCACTCCTTGGTCGGGGCTTCCGTTCGCCACCGCGTCCAGACCACGCAACAGCTCAGCGCGGTCGGCCCCCACGACCACCGCACGGTGAGACAGCATCGCTCGGGTCGATGCCAGCGACCAGCCGACATCGACCGGCTGTACGCCACCATCGGCGCTCACGAAGGACCGAAGCCTGGCGGCATGCGCCCGCAGCCCTGCCTCGTTCCGTGCCGACAGCACCCACGGAACGGCTGAGGGTTCGGTCGTTCGCACCGTCTCGGGTTCGGCCGCCACGGATGCCTGTTCGAGGATGACATGCCCGTTGGTGCCACTTACTCCGAACGAGGAGACCCCGGCCCGTCGCGGCACTCCCCTCTGAGGCCAGAGGGACGGTTCCGTGAGCAGTGCGATCCGTCCGGCCGTCCAGTCCACGTGGGGAGTGGGCTCGTCAATGTGGAGGCTCTGCGGCAGCACACCGTGGCGCATCGCCATCACCATCTTGATCACACCGGCCACACCCGCCGCCGCCTGCGTATGACCGATATTCGACTTCACCGAGCCCAGCAGCAGCGGCCGCTCCGGATCCCGGTCCTGACCATAGGTGGCCAACAGGGCCTGCGCCTCGATCGGATCACCCAGCGTGGTCCCGGTGCCGTGCGCCTCCACCGCATCCACATCCGCCGCCGACAGACGGGCATTCGCCAACGCCTGCCGAATCACCCGCTGCTGCGACGGACCATTCGGCGCCGTCAAACCATTCGACGCACCGTCTTGGTTGACGGCGGAGCCACGCATGACGGCCAGCACCCGGTGGCCGTTCCGCTCGGCGTCGGACAGCCGCTCCAACAGGAGGATGCCCACGCCTTCGCCCCAGCCGGTACCGTCCGCCGCCGCCGCGAACGCCTTGCACCGGCCGTCGGAAGCCAACGCCCCCTGGCGGGAGAACTCAGCGAACGCGGTGGACGTGGCCATCACCGTCGCGCCACCCGCGAGCGCCATACCGCATTCACCTGCGCGCAGCGCCTGCGCGGCCAGGTGCATGGCGACCAGCGACGACGAACACGCGGTGTCCACGGTGACGGCCGGGCCCTCGAGCCCGAAGGTGTAGGACAGTCGGCCGGACGCCACGCTCGCCGCGCTGCCGGTGGCCAGATGGCCGTCCGCACGCTGTGGCGCGTTACCGACGAGGGCAGCGTAATCCTGACCGTTGGTGCCGACGAACACTCCGGTGGAGCTTCCCCGCAGCACGTCCACGGCGATCCCGGCCCGTTCGAAGACCTCCCACGAGACCTCCAGCAACAGCCGCTGCTGCGGATCCATCGCGACAGCCTCACGCGGCGAGATCCCGAAGAAGGCGGGATCGAAGTCGGCAGCCGTGTAGAGGAAACCACCCGCCCCGACGGAGAGGCCATCGGCTCCGCCGACCAGGTCCCAGCCCCGATCCAGCGGAAAGGCGGATATGGCGTCCGTTCCCGATTCCAGGAGCCGCCACAGTTCTTCGGGCGAGTCGACGCCACCGGGGAACCGGCAGCTCATGCCGATGATCGCAATCGGGTCGTCATCCACCAGAGCCGTGGCGACCGTCGCCGAGAGAGCTGCCGATCCCACCCCTAGCAGCTGATCCCGCAGGTGGCCGGCGAGGAGTTCCGGCGTGGGGTAGTCGAACACGACCGAGGCAGGTGTCTGTACGCCGGTGGCCGCCATGAGTCGATTGCGGAGTTCGATCGCGGTCAGAGAGTCGAAACCGGCTGACTGGAATGTGGCCGCCGGGTCGATCGCCGCCGGGGTGGCGTGCCCCAGAACGGCGGCCACCTGGCCACGTACGAGCTCAAGGACCGCCCGTTCCCTTTCGACCGCAGGGAGGCTCCGCAGTCGCTCGACGAACTCGTCCGCCACGGGCGTGCGGCGAGCGGCGCCACCCAGCACATCACCAAGCAGCGGGTTGGGCCGCGCCCCGGCGAACCGCGAGGCGAAGTGCTCCCAATCGATGTCCGCGATCAGCAGTGCGGTCTCGTCGTCATCCAAAGCTCCCTGAAGGGCGGCCAGTGCCAGTGATGGCGCCATGGCCCGTGCGTGCCCGGCCCCCATGCCGCTGTCGGCCCAGGCGCCCCAGGCCACAGACGTGGCTACCAGTCCCTCCGCCCGACGCCGCCAAGCCAGCCCGTCCAACACCGCATTGGCCGCCGCATAACTTCCCTGGCCCGCGTTGCCCACGGTCCCCGCGGCCGAGGAGAACAACACAAAGGCATCCAGATCCCGACCTCGCGTCAACTCATCCAGATACCGCGCCCCCGTAACCTTGACCCGCATCACGTCACGGATCCGCTCCGGGGTCAGCGATTCGAGTACACCGTCGTCGAGGACACCGGCCGCATGCACCACGGTACGCAGATCCGGAATCGTCCCCAGGAGAGCCGCGAGCGCCTCGCGATCGGCGACATCGCACGCCACCACGCGCACCAGGTCCCCCAGCTCGGCCACCAACTCCGCAACGCCAGGCGCCTCGGACCCCCGACGGCTCGTCAGCACGACCCGCTCCACACCGGTTCCGGCCAGCCAGCGCGCCACATGGCGCCCCAGTGCCCCCGTACCACCCGTGACCAGCGCAGCGCCGCGACCCCGCCATCCGGCCGACGCCACACGGGACGGTTCCGCACGCGTCAGACGGGCGGCCCACGTCCCGGTGGCACGGATCGCGATCTGATCCTCACCAGTGTCACCGGCGAGGATGGCGGCCAGTGCCTCCCCCGCCTGATCATCCATGACCGCCGGCAGGTCGATCAGCCCGCCCCAACGATCCGGATGCTCCAGACCGATGACATGGCCGAGGCCCCAGACTCCGGCCTGGTCAGGCTCCACCACGTCTCCGTCGACCGCCGCGACCGCACCCCGGGTGACACACCACAACGGTGCGTCGATCCCGGCGGCCAAGAGGCTCTGCAGCAGCGACACCGTCGCCTCGACCGACAGCAACGACACCACACCCGCGACCGGGGCCTCGCCCGGCTCCAGCGCCGCCACGACCCGGACATCCGCCCCGGCCGACCGCAGCGCGATAGCAACATCGGCCCCGTCAGCGCCCACCACCAGCCACGTGCCACGCAGACTCGGCTGCTCAGGAACTTCGCCGATCGGGGACCAGCCGAGGCGGTACCGCCACGATTCGACCAGTGACCTCTCCTGGCGACGGTGGCGCCATGCCGCCAGGGCGGGCAGAGCCGCGCTGAGCGGCTGCCCGGCGTCGATACCGAACGAACCGAAATCCTCACGCTCGACCGCATCCCAGAACGCCGCGTCCACGGCACTGGTCACGGGCCGGGCCGAGGACGGCTCCAGCCAGAACCGCTCACGCTGGAACGCATACGTCGGCAGATCCACCTGCCGAGCACCCGGAAACACCGCCGCCCAATCGATCTCGATGCCCCGGACATACAACCCGCCCACAGCCTCCATGACCGCGGTCGGCTCCGGACGACCCGGACGCAGTACGGGCAGACCATCACCATCGACCAGAGCGGTCAACGTGCCATCGGGACCCAATTCCAGGAAGGTACCGACGCCCAGCCCACGAAGCGTCTCCAGGCCGTCAGCAAAGCGCACGGTCTCCCGCACATGACGCACCCAATACTCCGGCGAGCACAGCTCATCGCCCGCCACCACACCGGATACGTTCGACACCACTGGCACGCTCGGGGCCCGGAACTCCACCCTCCGCAGCACCTCGCCGAACTCGGCCAGCATCCCGTCCATACGCGACGAATGAAACGCATGACTCACCCGCAACCACCGCGTCCGCACCCCCCGACCGATGAACACCTCCTCGACGGCACGAACCGCCGCCTCATCACCGGAGATGACGGTCGCCGCCGGGCCGTTGATCGCCGCGACGCTCACCCGGCCCTCGTAACCGGCCAGACGCGGAAGCACCTCGGCCTCAGCGGCCTGGAGGGAGACCATCGCACCGCCCTCGGGCAGCGCCTGCATCAAACGACCCCGAGCAGCCACCACCCGCGCCGCATCCTCCAACGACCACACACCCGCCACACACGCCGCCGCCAACTCACCGATGGAGTGGCCCAGCAGATAATCCGGCTTCACACCCCAGGACGACACCAACGCAAACAACGACACCTCAAGCGCAAACAAACCCGCCTGCGTATACGCCGTCTCCCCGATCAACTCAACGTCATCACCCCACACCACCTCACCCAAAGGCCGCTCCAACCACCGATCCAGCTCCCCACACACCTCATCCCACGCCGCGGCAAACACCGGATACGCCTCATACAAACCACGCCCCATCCCCAACCGCTGCGACCCCTGACCCGCAAACACCACACCCAACCCACCACCGACCGAAACCCCCACAACCACCGAACCCAACCCACCCAACAACTCATCACGATCCGCACCCACCACCACCGCACGATGCGACAACGCAGAACGAGCAGCCACCAACGACCACCCCACATCCACCACATCCAACCCAGCATCACCCGCCACAAACCCACGCAACCGCTCCGCCTGCGCCCGCACCGCCCCCTCACCCACACCCGACACCACCCACGGCACAGCAGGCAGCTCAACTCCCTCATCCCGAGGGCCCTCCACCGCCGCAGGCGCCTGCTCCACGATCACATGGGCATTCGTCCCACTCACCCCGAACGACGACACACCCACCCGACGCGGCCGATCCACATCCGGCCACGCCACCTGCTCGGTCAGCAGCTCCACCGCACCGGTCGACCAGTCCACATGAGCAGAGGGCTCGTCCAGGTGCAGGGTCCGGGGCAACACGCCGTGGCGCATCGCCATCACCATCTTGATCACACCGGCCACACCCGCCGCCGCCTGCGTATGACCAATGTTCGACTTCAACGACCCCAGCAGCAGCGGCCGCTCCGGATCCCGGTCCTGACCGTAGGTGGCCAACAGCGCCTGCGCCTCGATCGGATCACCCAGCGGGGTGCCCGTGCCGTGTGCCTCCACCGCATCGACGTCCTGGGTGGCGAGTCCGGCGCTGGCCAGCGCCTGCCGAATCACCCGCTGCTGCGACGGACCATTCGGCGCCGTCAACCCATTCGACGCACCATCCTGATTCACCGCCGAGCCCCGCACCACCGCCAACACCCGATGCCCACGACGCTCAGCATCAGACAACCGCTCCACCAACAGCAGCCCCACACCCTCCGACCAACCCGTCCCATCCGCGTCGGCGGCAAAGGACTTGCACCGGCCATCGGCAGCCAGCCCGCGCTGACGCGAGAACTCCACGAAAGCAGTGGGGGTCGCCATCACCGTCACGCCACCCGCAAGCGCCAGCGAACACTCACCGTTCCGCAGCGCCTGCACCGCCAGATGCAACGCCACCAGCGACGACGAACACGCCGTATCCACCGTCACCGCCGGGCCCTCAAGCCCGAGCGTGTACGACACCCGACCCGAAATGACGCTGCCCGAACTGCCGGTGAGGAAGTAGCCCTCCGATGCGTCGGCAGCGCCGTAGCCCTGCGGGGAAGCTCCCACGAACACTCCCGTCCGACTGCCTCGGACCGAGGCGACCGGCACACCCGCCCGTTCGAACGCCTCCCATGCCGCGTGCAGCAGCAGCCGCTGCTGCGGATCCATCGCCAGCGCCTCACGCGGCGAGATCCCGAAGAGGCCGGGATCGAACTCGCCCGCATCGTGAACGAATCCACCGACACGCGCATACGACGTGTCCGACTCCCCCGCAGCCGCGTCGGAGAGTCCGGTCAGATCCCACCCGCGGTCCGCCGGGAAGGCCGTGATGGCGTCGCCGTCGGAATCGACCAGCCGCCACAGGTCCTCGGGAGACTCGACATCCCCAGGGAAGCGGCAGCTCATGCCGACAATGACGATGGGGTCGTCGTCATCCGGTGCGACCACCGGCAGCGGCGGCACACTCTCCCGCGGCGCGCCGAGCAATTCCACGTTCAGGTATTCGGCGAGGGCCACGGGAGTCGGATAGTCGAAGATCATCGTGGCGGGCGGTCGGATGCCGGTGGCTGTGGCCATCCGATCGCGCAGCTCCACCGCGGTCAACGAGTCGAAGCCGATTTCCTGGAACGTCCTGCCGGGGTCGATCGCCTCAGGGCCCGGGTGCCCCAGCACCGCCGCGGCAGAAACACGCACCAGCTCGACGGCCGCGCGCATACGCTCGCCCTCGGACAGGGTGTGGAGGCGGGCCGCGAATTCGCCCGCGCCAGTCCCCAAGTCGACGGTGTCGGCTATCAGCTCGCTCAGCAGGGGACTCGGACGCAGGGCCGTGAACCTCGGCCCGAACCGCTCCCAGTCCACATCCGCCACCACAAGCGCCGTCTCGCCATCACACAACGCCCGCCGCAACGCCACCACCGCCGACCCCGGCGCCATCCCCGACACACCACGCTCAACCAGGAACTCCTCACCCCCAACAGCCATACCACCCCCACCCCACATACCCCACGCCACCGAAGTCGCCACCAACCCCACACCACGACGCCGCCACGCCAACCCATCCAAAAACGCATTCGCCGCCGCATACGCCGACTGACGACCGCTCCCCCACACCCCCGCAACCGACGAAAACAGAACAAAGGCGTCCAAGGACATGTGGCGCGTCAGCTCATCCAGGTGGATGGCACCCATGACCTTCGACCGCATGCCGGCCTCAAGGTTCTCTGCGGTAAGGGCGCTCAACGGGCCCCAGCTCGGCACTCCCGCAGCATGGACGACCACGCGAAGATCCGGGATTGTCCCGAGCAGTTCCGCAACCGCGTCCCGATCGGCCACATCACATGCCACGGTCCGCGCCGACACACCCATGGCCGATAGTTCGGCGACCAGTTCCCGAGCTCCGGGAGCGTCCGGGCCTCGCCGACTCGTCAGCACGATCTCTGCGACGCCGGTACCTGCGAGCCATCGGGCGACATGGCTCCCGAGAGCCCCCGTTCCACCGGTGATCAGCGCCGTCCCCGACGCTTCCCAGGCAGCGGACTGCCCCCGACCCGACGTCGTCACACGGCTCAGACGACAGCCGAAGACTTCGTTGCCACGGATCGCTGTGTGATCCTCACGCGTGGCGCCTGAAAGCACCGAGCACAACAGACCGCAGGTCCGCTCATCCCATGCGGTGGGCAGGTCGATCAGTCCGCCCCAACGCTCCGGATGCTCCAGACCGATCACGCGGCCCAGCCCCCAGACCGCCGACGCGTACGGATCCACCACATCCCCGTCCGCCAAGGAAACCGCACCCCGGGTGACACACCACAACGGTGCGTCGACCCCAGCCACCCCGAGCGCCTGCACCAGCGACACCGTCGCCTCGACCGACAGCAGCGACACCACACCCGCGACCGGGCCCGCGTCCAGCTCCTCGACCGTGACAACGCGCACCTCGGCTCCGGCGGCACGCAGCGCGGCGACAACGTCCGTCTCCGCTCCGTCGGGCTCGATCACCACCAACCACAGCCCAGAGAGTTGCGAAGAGGGACTCACAACCGGGGTCCAGGTCACCCGATACCGCCATGCGTCGACCGCCGACTCTTCCCGGCGCGCCCGCCGCCACGACGCCAAGGCAGGCAACGCGGCACTCAACGGCTGCTCAGCATCAACCCCCAAAGCATCCGCATCCCCACGCTCGACGGCTTCCCAGAACGCCGCATCAACGGCACTGGTCGCGGGCTCAACCACCGCCGACTCCAGCCAGAACCGCTCATGCTGGAACGCATACGTCGGCAAATCCACCTGCCGAGCACCCGGAAACACCGCACGCCAATCCACCTCCACACCCCGGACAAACAGCCCACCCAAAGCCTCCATGGCAGCGGTCGGCTCCGGACGACCCGGACGCAGTACGGGCAGACCATCACCATCAGCCAGAGCGGTCAACGTGCCATCCGGCCCCAGCTCCAGGAAGGAACTGACACCCAACCCACGAAGCGTCTCCAGCCCGTCAGCAAAGCGCACGGTCTCCCGCACATGACGCACCCAATACTCCGGCGAACACAACTCCTCACCCGCCACCACACCGGATACGTTCGACACCACCGGCACATTCGGGGCCCGGAACTCCACCCCCCGCAGCACCTCGCCGAACTCCGCCAGCATCCCGTCCATACGCGACGAATGAAACGCATGACTCACCCGCAACCACCGCGTCCGCACCCCCCGACCAGCCAACACACCCGCGACCTCGGCCACCTCATCCGCATCCCCCGAGATCACCAGGGACTCGGGACCGTTCACCGCCGCAATAGCCACACCCCCGGTCAGCAGCGGCCGCACCTCATCCTCCGACACCGCCACAGAAACCATGGCACCGCCCGACGGCAACGCCTGCATCAAGCGACCGCGTGCTGCCACCACCCGCGCCGCATCCTCCAACGACCACACACCCGCCACACACGCCGCCGCCAACTCACCAATGGAGTGGCCCAGCAGATAATCCGGCTTCACACCCCACGAGACGATCAGCCGATACAACGACACCTCAAGCGCGAACAAACCCGCCTGTGTATACGCCGTCTCCCCGATCAACTCCGCGTCATCACCCCACACCACCTCACCCACAGGCCGCTCCACATATCGATCCAGCTCCCCACACACCTCATCCCACGCCGCGGCAAACACCGGATACGCCTCATACAAACCACGCCCCATCCCCAACCGCTGCGACCCCTGCCCCGCAAACACCACACCCAACCCACCACCGACCGGAACCCCCACAACCACCGGCCCCTCCAAAGCCCCCAGCAACCCCGCGCGATCCGCACCCACCACCACCGCACGATGCGACAACGCAGAACGAGCAGCCACCAACGACCACCCCACATCAGCGGAATCCAGATCTGGATTCCGCTCCGCCACAAAGTCGCGCAACCGCTCCGCCTGCGCCCGCACCGCCCCCTCACCCACACCGGACACCACCCACGGCACAGCGGGCAGCCCCACACGCTCGCCCCCGGCCTCCCCCTCCACCACAGGCGCCTGCTCCACAATCACATGCGCATTCGTCCCACTCACCCCGAACGCCGACACACCCACCCGACGCGGCCGATCCACCTCCGGCCACACCACCTGCTCGGTCAGCAACTCCACCCCACCAGCCGACCAATCCACATGCGGCGACGGCTCATCCACATGCAACGTCCGCGGCAACACCCCATACCGCAACGCCAACACCATCTTGATCACACCAGCCACACCCGCAGCCGCCTGCGTATGACCGATATTCGACTTCACCGACCCCAACCACAACGGCCGACCCGGGGCCCGATCCTGGCCATACGTGGCCAACAGGGCCTGCGCCTCGATCGGATCACCCAACGCCGTACCCGTACCGTGCGCCTCCACCGCATCCACATCCACCGCCGACAAACGGGCATTCGCCAACGCCTGCCGGATCACCCGCTGCTGCGACGGACCATTCGGCGCCGTCAACCCATTCGACGCACCATCCTGATTCACCGCCGAACCCCGCACCACCGCCAACACCCGATGCCCGTTGCGCTCAGCATCGGACAACCGCTCCACCACCAGCATCCCCACACCCTCGCCCCAGCCGGTGCCGTCCGCCGCAGCCGCGAACGCCTTGCACCGCCCATCGGCGGCCAGGCCGCGCTGACGGGAGAACTGGACAAAGGTGCCGGGTGTGGCCATGACCGTGACGCCACCCGCAAGCGCCAGCGAACACTCACCGTTCCGCAGCGCCTGCACCGCCAGATGCAACGCCACCAGCGACGACGAACACGCCGTATCCACCGTCACCGCCGGACCTTCGAGCCCCAGCGTGTACGACACCCGGCCGGACGCGACGCTCGCCGCGCTGCCGATTCCGACGTATCCCTCGAGCTCGTCCGGAACCGCCGAGAGCCGCGAGACATAGTCGGAGGACATCAGTCCGGCGAACACCCCGGTCCGGCTGCCCTTCAGGGAGTCGGTCGGAATGCCCGCCCGCTCCAGAGCCTCCCAGGATGCCTCCAGCAGCAGCCGCTGCTGCGGATCCATCGCCAGCGCCTCACGCGGCGAGATACCGAAGAGGCCGGGGTCGAAGTGGCCGGCGTCGGGGAGGAACGCGCCCTCTCGGGCATACGACCGTCCGGCACGATCCGGATCCGGGTTGTACAGGCCGTCCAAGTCCCAGCCACGGTCGGTGGGGAAACCGGAGACCGCGTCCACCGCCGACTCCGTCAGCCGCCACAGGTCTTCCGGCGAGCTGACTCCACCCGGAAAACGACAGCTCATGCCAACGATCGCGATCGGCTCGCGGCTCTTGGCCTCGACATCCGCCAGGCGCTGACGCGTCTGGCGCAGATCGGCGGTGAGCTTCTTGAGGTACTCGAGTACCTTTTCGTCGTTCGACATCCCCGTGCCAGTCCCCTCGATCCCCGGTCGGACGTTCTCGCTGCTCATGACCCATCGAGTTCCTGGTCGATGATTCCGAACATGTCGTCGAGCGAGGCCGATTCCAGGTCTCCCTCAACGTTGCTCGACCGCTCCGGACGGTGCAGGTCGGCCCACATCGAAACGATGGTCTCCATCCGCGAGGACAACTGCTCGCGCATGGTCTCGTCCTCCGCCATCACCGAAATCATGGCGGCGACCTTGTCCAGCTCCCTGAGCCGGGCCGCGACCGGGTCGGCGGTCTCCGGCGCAACCTCGGCGAGCACGTGGTCCGCCAGCGCCGCCGGGGTCGGATAATCGAAGATCGCGGTCGCGGCCAGCCTGATTCCGGTGGTGGCGCCCAGCCGGTTTCGCAGCTCCACCGCGGTCAGCGAGTCGAAGCCGATCTCCTGGAAGGTCCGCGCCGGATCGATCGCCGACGCGTCCGGGTGCCGCAGCACCGCGGCCACTTGCCCGCGTACCAGCGCCAGTACGGTCTGGCTCCGTTCCGCGTCCGCCATCTCGGCCAGGCTGTGCCGCAGCGCCACCCCACCGTCACCGGCCTCGGCGGCCCGGCGCGGCGGGGTCGGTGCCAGCGCGCTCAGCACGGGCGGCACCGCGCCGCTGGCCACCACCGCCCGCAGGTGCAGCGGGGTGGCCACGAGGGTGGCTTCGCCACTCCGGCACGCGGCGTCGAACAGCTCGAGACCACGCTCGTCGGACAGGGGAACGGCGCCCGTGCGGGCCATCCGGGCCACGTCCTCCTCCGACAGGTGTGCGGTCAGGCCACTGCGCTGCTGCCACAGGCCCCACGCCACCGACACCGCGGCGAGTCCCTGGGCCCGCCGGTGGGTGGCCAGCGCATCGAGGAAGGCGTTGGCCGCGGCATAGTTGCCCTGCCCGGCGCTGCCCAGTACTCCGGTGGCGGAGGAGAACAGCACGAACGCGTCCAGATCCAGCCGACGTGTCAGCTCGTGCAGGTGCCATGCCGCGTTCGCCTTCGGCCGGAGGACGGTCTCCATGCGTTCGGCGGTCATCGAGCCGATGACGCCGTCGTCCAGCACTCCGGCGGTGTGAACGACGGCGCGCAACGCCGGAATGGTGGCGAGCAGCGCGGTCAGCTGGGCGCGATCGGCCACATCACAGGCGGCGATGCGGATGCGGGCGCCGAGCGCCTCCAGTTCGGCGGCGAGGTCCGCGGCGCCGGCCGCCGTGGCACCGCCACGGCTGGCCAACACCAGGTCAGTCGCGCCATGGGCGGTCACCAGGTGGCGTGCGACCAGACCTCCGAGGGTCCCCGTCCCGCCGGTGATCAGTACGGTGCCGGTGTCCCAGGCGGGGGCCTTTCCGTCCGCTACGGGCGCCTTGACCAGCCTGGGCACCAGTACCGTCCCGGTCCGGATGGCCGCTTCGGGTGCCCCCGTCGCGAGCACCGCGGGGAGAACCCCAAGGTCCGAATCGTCGTGGTCGATCACGACGAGCCGGTCGGGGTTCTCCTGCTGTGCCGTGCGCAGGAGTCCCCGTACGGAGGCTGCCGCCAGATCCTCCACGTCGTCTCCGGTGGTTGTGGCCACCGCGCGGCGGGTGAGCACCACCAGGCGGGTATCGGTGAATCGCGCGTCCGCGAGCCAGCCCCGCACCACCCCCAGCACTCGGCGCAGAGCGGACGAGATCGCTTCCGGGACCGGACCGTCATCCGCCTCGGGCAGACACGGCAGGACCAGCACATCCGGCACCTGGCCGACGGAGGCGAGGTCGCGATGGCGCTGTGGCGCCACACCGGCCGTGGTCAGCGCGGCGGTCAGCCGCGGATCGTCGTGGCCACCCAGCAGTGCCCAGGACAGAGCCTGCGAGCCGACGGCCCCCGTGGGGAGAGGAAGCTCCTTCCAGTCCAGCCGGAACAGCGCATCGCTCCGGCCGCCACCGGCCACTTCGAGCAGCCGGCTCTCCGCCACCGGACGCATCGCCAGCGTGTCGATGGACAGCACGGGAGCCCCGGTGGTGTCCGCCATCCGGATGGCCACCGTATCCGGACCCGCCGGGCTGATCGCCACCCGGACGGTGGTCGCACCCACCGCGTGCAGGGTCACCCCGCTCCAGGAGAAGGGGAGATGGGCCTGACCCGGCTCGCTCACGAAGGCGCCCAGGCCGATGCCCTGCAGAGCCGCGTCCAGCAAGGCGGGATGCACGCCGCATCGGGCGGCGTCGCCCGCTAGCTGCTCGGGCAACGCGACGTCCAGGAACACCTCGCTGTCACGAATCCACGCCGCCCGCAGACCCTGGAAGGCAGGGCCGTACTGATAGCCCCGCTCGGCCATCGCCGAGTACAGCTCGGTGACGTCGACTGGCCGGGCATCGGCCGGTGGCCAGGCCGACAGGTTCGCGGACGGGTCGCCCTGCTCGCCCGTGCGCAGCGTGCCGCCGGCGTGCCGTGTCCAGTCGCCCTCGCGGCGGGAGAACACCGTAAGGGAGCGGTTTCCGAGGTGGTCCGGGCCTCCGACCGACACCTGGAGCTGCACGGTCTCCTGGTCGGGCACGACGAGCGGCTCATGCAGCGTCAGCTCTTCGAGTGTGTCGCAGCCGAACCGCGCCCCTGCCTGCAGCGCGAGCTCCACGAACGCGGTGCCCGGAAGAAGCACCATGCCGAGGACGGCGTGGTCGGCCAGCCAGGGCTGCCCAGCCAGCGACAGCGCACCGGTCAGCACACAGCCGTCCGCGTCCGGAAGCGGCACCGCCGCGCCCAGCAACGGATGGTCAACGGTTCCCAGACCCAATCCGGATGCGTCGCCGGTGCGCGTGGACGGCGTCAGCCAGAACCGCTCACGCTGGAAGGCATACGTGGGCAAGTCGACGTGTCGAGCACCGGTGCCGGCGAAGACCGTCTGCCAGTTGACCTCGGCTCCGTGGACGGACACCTCGGCCAGTGACGTCAGGAACCGATCCACGCCTCCCTCGTCACGGCGGAGGGAACCGGTGGCCACGATGGCGGTGCCCGTCGCATCGGCGGTGTCCTGGACGCCGATGGTCAGCACCGGATGCGGACTGGCCTCGACAAACACCGTGTGACCCTGGCGGATGAGGGTCTCAACCGTGCCCTGGAACTCCACGGTCTCGCGCAGATTCCGGTACCAATACCCCGCATCCAGCTCCGCGGTGTCCATCAGCCGCCCGGTCACCGTCGAATAAAACGGCACCCGCCCCTCGCGCGGCTCCACACCCGCCAGCGCCTCCGCCAGCTCTTCCCGGATCTCCTCCACCTGCACCGAATGCGAGGCGTAATCCACCGGAATCCGCTTGGCCTCCGCAAACTCCACCAACACCGCATCCAGCACCTCAACCGACCCGGACACCACCGTCGACGCCGGACCATTCACCGCCGCCACCGACAACCCCGGACGATCCCGCAACCGATCAGCCGCCACCGGGACGGACACCATCCCACCCCGACCCGACAGAGCCAGCAACGCCTTACTCCGCAAGGCCACCACCCGCGCCCCATCCTCCAACGACAAACCACCCGCCACACACGCCGCCGCAATCTCACCCTGCGAATGACCCACCACCGCCGACGGCACCACACCAAACGAACACCACAACTCCGCCAACGACACCATCACCGCCCACAACACCGGCTGCACCACATCCACCCGCCCCAGCGCCACCTCATCACCCAACACATCCCACAACGACCACTCCACCAACGGAGCCAACGCATCCGCACACTCACGCATCCGCCGCGCGAACACCGGCGAGGAATCCATCAACTCCGACGCCATCCCGACCCACTGCGACCCCTGACCCGGGAAGACGAACACCACCTCGCGCCCGGGCTGGGCAGCGCCGCCGATCTCGATGGCGTCCAGCTCGCGCATCAGTTCCGCGCGGTCCGTGCCCACGACGACCGCCCGGTGCGACAGAGTCGCGCGGGTCGCGACCAGGGACCATCCCACATCCACGGGATCGAGCTCGGGGTTCTGCCGCACGAAGGATGCCAGCCGCTGGGCCTGCGCCCGTAGCCCGGCCGTCCCAGCACCCGACAGCACCCATGGCACCGCGGGCAGCCCCGCCCGGTCGGTGTCCGGCTCACCGCTCTCGTCGAGCTCCGGTGCCTGTTCGAGAATCACATGGGCGTTGGTGCCGCTCACTCCGAACGCGGACACCCCGGCGCGGCGTGGGGGGTCCTGGTGGTCGGGCCACATGGTCTGCTCGGTCAGCAGCTCCATGGCCCCGGCGTTCCAGTCGACGTGCGGGGAGGGCTCATCGACGTGCAGGGTTCGTGGCAGTACACCGTTGCGCAGGGCCAGAACCATCTTGATGAGTCCGGCGGCACCCGCGGCCGCCTGGGTGTGTCCGATGTTGGACTTCACCGAGCCCAGCAGCAGCGGCCGCTCGGGGTCCCGGTCCTGACCGTACGTTGCCAACAGGGCCTGCGCCTCGATCGGATCGCCCAGCGTCGTCCCCGTACCGTGTGCCTCGACCGCATCGACATCCGCCGCCGACAGACGGGCATTCGCCAGCGCCTGCCGGATCACCCGCTGCTGCGACGGACCATTCGGCGCCGTCAGCCCATTCGACGCACCGTCTTGGTTGACGGCGGAGCCCCGCACCACCGCCAGCACCCGGTGGCCGTTCCGCTCGGCGTCGGACAGCCGTTCCAGGACGAGCACCCCCGCGCCTTCGGCGAATCCGGTGCCGTCGGCGGCGGCGGCGAATGCCTTGCACCGCCCGTCCGGTGCGAGTCCGCGCTGGCGGGAGAACTCGACCAGCAGGTCCGGTGTCGTCATCACGGCCACGCCACCCGCCAGCGCCAGTGTGCTTTCGCCACGGCGCAGGGACTCGCAGGCCCAGTGCACGCTGACCAGCGAGGAGGAGCACGCGGTGTCCACGGTGACGGCGGGGCCCTCGAGGCCGAGGGTGTAGGCCACGCGGCCGGAGATCACGGAGGTGGAGTTCCCGGTGAGCAGGTACCCCTCGGAGCCGTCCGGAGTGGCGGCCTGGCCCGCGCCGTACGTCGTCGAAGCGGCACCCGCGAAGACTCCGGTGCGGGTGCCCTTCAAGGCGAGGGGATCGATACCGGCGCGTTCGAAGGCTTCCCAGCACGCCTCGAGCCACAGACGTTGCTGGGGATCGGCGGCCAGCGCCTCTCGGGGGAGATGGTGAAGAATCCCGCGTCGAAGTCCGCCGCGTTTTCGAGGAAGCCGCCGGTCCTGGCGTAGGTCGTGCCGGGCCGGCTCCGGTCCTGGTCGTACAGCGCGTCAAGGTCCCAGCCGCGGTCGGTCGGGAGCTCCGATATCGCGTCCGCGCCGCTCTCCAACAGCCGCCACAGCGACTCCGGGGAGTCCACACCGCCGGGCAGCCGACAGCTCATGCCGACGATGGCGATCGGCTCGTCGGCCGGGTGCGCAACTGCGGGTGCCGGTACGGACACCGCCCCATCAGTGGAGCCGAACAGCTCGGCATCGAGATGGCGGGCGAGCGCGGCCGGAGTGGGATGGTCGAAGATCAAGGTGGCCTGCAGCCGTCGTCCGGTCGCCGTGCGCAGCCTGTTGCGCAGTTCCACGGCGGACAGCGAGTCGAAGCCGAGTTCCTTGAACGGCCGCTGCGGGGTCACCGATTCCGGGCCGCCGTGGCCGAGCACGGCCGCCGCCTGCCGGCGGACCAGGTCGAGCAGAGCGTCGAGGCGTTCGTCCTCCGCCAGCCCCGCGAGACCGTCGTACCCACCGTTGCCCACCGTCTCGGCCGGGCCCGGAAGGGCGCGGGCGAGTGGAGTGCGTACGAGGCCGCGCAGCAGCGCGGGCACCGGCTCGGCGGCCGGTGAGGACGGTTCGTACCGCATCGGCACCAACAGCGTGTCGCCGGTCGCCAGGGCGGCGTCGAAGAGGGCCAGCCCCTCATCGGTGGACAGCGGGCGGACGCCGGATCGGGCAAGCCGGTCGGTGGTCAGGTGTTCGGTCAGCCCGCTGCGCTGCTCCCAGAAGCCCCAGGCCAGCGAAGTCGCGGGCAGTCCCTGTGCCCGGCGGTGTGCGGCCAGCGCGTCCAGGAAGGTGTTGGCCGCCGCGTAATTGCCCTGCCCCGGGCCGCCGAGCACCCCGGCCGCCGAGGAGAACAACACGAACTCGGCCAGGTCCCGGTCCCGGGTCAGTTCATGCAGATGCCATGCGGCGTCGGCCTTGGGGCGCAGTACCGTCCGCAGCCGCTCGGGGGTGAGTGACCCGATCACGGCGTCGTCGAGGACACCGGCCGTGTGCACCACGCCCCGCAGATTCGGTAGCGAGTCGACCAACGCGGCGGTGGCGTCCCGGTCCGACACATCGCATGCGGCCACGCGCACGCGCGCCCCGGCGGCCTCCAGCTCGGCGACCAGCTCCGGCACCTCGGGAGCGGTGTGTCCGCGACGACCGGCCAGCACCAGCTCCGTCACTCCGTGCTCGCGCACCAGGTGGCGAGCCACCAGCCCGCCCAGCGTCCCGGTGCCGCCGGTGATCAGTACGGTTCCGCCGGAGAGCGGTCGGGGGATGGTGAGGGCCAGCTTGCCGATGTGCCGCGCCTGGGAGAGCCGGCGGAAGGCGTCATCCGCCTGACGTACGTCCTGGATCCGCAGCGGCAAAGGGGCGAACACGCCCTGTTGGAACAGGGAGAGCAGTTCGGTGAGCAGTCGCTGGATCCGGTCGGGGCCGGCGTCGAGCAGTTCAAAGGCCCGGTACGACACGCCGTGGCGCGCCAGCACCTCCTCGGCGTCCCGGAGGTCGGTCCTGCCCATCTCGATCAGTCGCCCGCCGGGGCGCAGCAGTCCGAGTGAGGAGTCGAGGAGTCTGCCGGTCAGCGAGTTGAGTACGACATCCACTCCGTCCGGTGCGCCCGAGCGGAAGCGTTCCGCGAACTCCGTCGAGCGGGAGGACGCGATCCGCTGCGGGGCGACACCGTATGCGCGCACCGCATCCCATTTGGCCGGGCTCGCGGTGGCGAACACTTCGGCGCCCAGCCAGTGAGCCACCTGCACTGCCGCCATCCCGACGCCACCGGCTGCCGCGTGCACCAGCACCGACTCGCCGCCGCGCACATCGGCCAGGTCGACCAACGCGTACATCGCGGTGAGGAAGGCGATCGGGGTGGCGGCGGCCCGTGCGAAGGACCAGCCGGCCGGGATCGGGGCCACCAGCCGGTGATCGGTGATCGCCACCGGCCCGAAGGCCCCGGAGAACAGACCCATCACCCGGTCTCCCGGCGCCAGTCCGGCCACTCCGGAGCCGATCTCCAGCACCGTTCCGGCGCCTTCGCTGCCCAGCAGACCGGCCTTGTCCGGGTACATCCCCAAGGCCAGGAGGACGTCACGGAAGTTGACCCCGGCCGCGTGCATGGCCACCCGGACCTCGCCCGCGGCCAGGGGCCTGGACACCTCCGCACAGGGCGCGAGGACCAGATGCTCCAAAGTGCCCTCACCGTCGGCCTCCAGCCGCCAGGTGTCCGTTTCCGTCGGGATCGGCAACGCCGGCGAGGTGGCCCGTACCAGCCTGGGGACCAGCGCCTTCCCTGCCCGGATGGCCACCTGCGGTTCGTCGGTGGTGAGCAGTGCCGGGAGCGCGGCCCCTGCGGACGGATCCTCGGCCGCCGTGTCCACGAGCACGAAGCGGCCGGGGTTCTCGGTCTGCGCGGTGCGTATGAGGCCCCAGACCGCGGCGGCGGCGAGGCTCTCCGGATTCTCACCGGCCATGGTCGCGACCGCGCCGCGCGTCACCACGACAAGGCGGGCGTCCGCGAACCGGTCGTCCGCCAGCCACGCCTGCGCGACTTCGAGGACGCGGCTGCTGAGCGCGTACACACCCTCCGGGCCCTCCTCAGTGGCGGAAGGCGTGAACACCACCGCCCTGGCTTGGGGCTGGGCAGCAGCCGGCTCGGCCAGTTGCGCCGCGGACTCGATGACGGGGAAGTCCTCCTCGTCCGAGCCGTCGGGCGAGCCGGGCAGGGCGAGTTCGGTCCAGTCCACCCGGAACAGCGCATCGTCGTGGGCATCGCCCAGCCCGCCCTCGGACACCGGGCGCAGGACCAGAGAGTCCGCCGACAGCACCGGTGCCCCCGTGCCGTCCATGACCAGGAGCGAGATGGCGTCCGGGCCGGCCGGTGACAGCGCGACCCGCAAGGTGGTGGCACCGACGGCGTGCAGGGTGACACCGGTCCAGGCGAACGGAAGGTGCGGTCGGCCCGGTTCGGTCACGAACGCGCCCAGTCCGGCGCCGTGCAGGGCGGCGTCCAGCAGGGCGGGATGGACACCGAAGCGGCCCGCGTCGCTCACGGCCGTCTCGTCCAAGGCCACCTCGGCGAACACCTCGTCGCCGCGCCGCCATGCCGTGCGCAGCCCCTGGAAGACGGGGCCGTACGCGTAACCGCGGGTGCTCATCTCGGCGTAGACATCGGTGAGGTCGACCCGTGTGGCGCCCTCCGGCGGCCACACCGTCAGGTCCACGGTGGCCGTGTCGCCACCGGGGCTGACGCTGCCGGTGGCGTGCCGTATCCAGGCCCGGTCCCGGCCCGGCCTGGAGTACACGGTGACCGACCGGCGACCGCTCTCGTCCGGCCCGCCGACGGCCACCTGGATCTGTACGTCTCGTACGTCTCCGTGCTCGGGCAGCACGAGCGGCGCCTGCAGGGTCAGCTCGTCCAGCGTGCGGCAGTCCACGTGCAGCCCGGCTTGCACGGCCAGTTCCACGAATGCGGTGCCCGGCAGCAGCACCTTGTCCAGCACGGCGTGATCGCGCAGCCAAGAGTGAGTGGCCGTGGAGAGCGAGCCGGTCAGCACACAGCCGCCGGATTCGGGCAGGGGCACCACCGCGCTCACCAAGGGGTGATCGAGACCGACTAGGCCCGCGCCCCCGACATCGGTCGCGCCGCGCACCGGATCCAGCCAGAACCACTCATGCTGGAACGCATAGGTCGGGAGATCGACCCTCCGCGCCCCGGCCTCGGCGAACAGCGGCTGCCAGTCCACCGGCACACCCTCGGTGAACAGCCGGCCGACGGTGCTGAGGAAGTGGGCAGGGCCGCCGTCGTCGCGGCGCAGCGATCCGGTGGTGATGATGGGGGTGTCGGTGGCGTCGGCGGTGTCCTGGACGCCGATGGTCAGCACCGGATGCGGACTGGCCTCGACGAACACCGTGTGACCGAGCTCCAGCAGCCCCTCGATCGTGGACTGGAACTCCACGGTCTCGCGCAGATTCCGGTACCAATACCCCGCATCCAGCTCCGCGGTGTCCATCAGCCGCCCGGTCACCGTCGAATAGAACGGCACCCGCCCCTCGCGCGGCTCCACACCCGCCAGAGCGTCCGCCAGCTCTTCCCTGATCTCCTCCACCTGCGGGGAGTGCGAGGCGTAATCCACCGGAATCCGCTTGGCCTCCGGAAACTCCACCAACACCGCATCCAGCACCTCAACCGACCCGGACACCACCGTCGACGCCGGACCATTCACCGCCGCCACCGACAGCCCGGGGCGGTCACGGAGCCGATCGGCGGATACGGGGACGGACACCATCCCACCCCGACCCGACAAGGCCAGCAACGCCTTACTCCGCAGCACCACCACCCGCGCCCCATCCGCCAAAGTCAGACCGCCTGCCACACACGCCGCCGCGATCTCGCCCTGCGAATGGCCCACCACCGCCGACGGCACCACACCGTACGAACGCCACAACTCGGCCAGGGACACCATCACCGCCCACAACACCGGCTGCACCACATCCACCCGCCCCAGCGCCGCCTCATCCGCCAGCACATCCGACAGCGACCACTCCACCAACGGAGCCAGCGCATCCGCACACTCGCCCATCCGCCGCGCGAACACCGGCGAGGACTCCATCAACTCCAGCGCCATCCCGGCCCACTGCGACCCCTGACCCGGGAAGACAAACACCACTCCGGAGTGCGTTCGGGCCTCGCCGATCGTGGCGCTGCCACTGGCCACGGCCGCCAGCTCACGGAGGAGGTCATCGCGGTCAGCTCCGACGACCACGGCACGGTGTGGCAGAGCCGCGCGGGTCGACGCCAGCGACCAGCCGACATCCACCGGACGCAGGTCCGGCCGGTCGCCGACAAAGGCCATGAGGCGCTCGGCTTGTGCGCGGACACCGGATTCGCCGGCACCCGACACCACCCACGGCACGACCCCCGATCCGTCGCGTTCCGGCGAGAGCTCGGGTTCGGCGACCGGTTCGGGAGCCTGCTCCACAATCACATGCGCGTTGGTGCCACTCACTCCGAAGGCCGACACTCCGGCGCGGCGGGGCCGTGTGGTCTCCGGCCACGCAGCCCGCGCGCTCAGGAGCCGCACCGCGCCGGTGGACCAGTCCACATGGGGTGTCGGCTCATCGATGTGGAGGCTCTGCGGCAGCACACCGTGGCGCATCGCCATCACCATCTTGATCACACCGGCCACACCCGCCGCCGCCTGCGTATGACCAATGTTCGACTTGATCGACCCCAGCAGCAGCGGCCGCTCCGGATCCCGATCCTGACCATAGGTGGCCAACAGGGCCTGCGCCTCGATCGGATCACCCAGTGTCGTCCCCGTACCGTGCGCCTCCACCGCGTCCACATCCACCGCCGACAAACGGGCATTCGCCAACGCCTGCCGAATCACCCGCTGCTGCGACGGACCATTCGGCGCCGTCAAACCATTCGACGCACCGTCCTGGTTCACCGCCGAACCCCGCACCACCGCAAGGATCGGATGCCCATGGCGCTCGGCATCGGACAGCCGCTCCACCACCAGCATCCCGGCACCCTCGCCCCAGCCGGTGCCGTCCGCGGCCGCAGCGAACGCCTTACAGCGTCCATCGGCCGCCAGTGCGCGCTGGCGGGAGAACTCCACGAAGATACCGGCGGTCGTCATGACGCTCGCGCCACCCGCCAGGGCCAGCGAGCACTCGCCGGACCGCAGGGCCCGTACCGCCAGGTGCAGGGCCACCAGTGACGACGAACACGCCGTGTCCACGGTCAGCGCGGGGCCTTCGAGACCGAGGACGTAGGAGACCCGGCCGGACATGACCGATGCCGAGTTGCCCGTGCCCACCCGGCCCTCGAAGTCTCCCGTCTCGTCCGCCTTCAGCAAGGCCGCGTAGTCCTGGCCATTCGTCCCCGTGAACACACCGGTCTCGCTGCCCCGCAGCGTCGTGGGATCGATACCGGCCCGCTCCAGCGCCTCCCACGACACCTCGAGCAGCAGCCGCTGTTGCGGGTCCATCGCCACCGCTTCACGCGGGGAGATCCCGAAGAATCCGGCGTCGAACTCACCGGCTCCGGCGACGAACGCGGCCGCTCGGGTGGAGGAGGTGCCCCGGTGGTCGGGATCCGGGTGGAACAGGTTCGCGGTGTCCCAGCCCCGGTTCTCGGGGAACGGGCCGATGGCGTCGGAGCCGTCGGCGAGCAGCCGCCACAGATCCTCGGGAGACATCACGTCCCCCGGGAAGCGGCAGCTCATCCCCACGATCGCGATGGGCTCGTCGTCCACCGCGCCCATCGCCTGGACCGGGAGGGCCGGGGCCGAGCGGTCCTGGCCACCGTGCAGCAGTTCGCCGCGGAGGTACTCCGCCATCGCCAGCGGGGTGGGCTGGTCGTACGTCAGGGTGGCCGGCAGCCGCAGGCCGGTGGCCCGGTTGAGCCGGTTGCGCAGTTCGACCGCGGTGACCGAGTCGAAGCCGCTCTCCTGGAAGGCCCGGCCGGGGTCGATCGCGTCCGGGCCGGTGTGCCCGAGCACGACCGCGACATGGCGCCGGACCAGGTCCAGCACCGCGCGATCCCGGTCGGCATCGGCCATCCCGGCGATCCGCTCGGCGAATTCCGAGCGCTCGTGGCCCGGCTCGGCGCTCTCCTGACCGACTCCGGCGTCGATCAGCGCCCGCACCTCGGGGAGTTCGGACAGCAGCGGGCTGGGGCGGGTCGCGGTGAAGGCGACATAGTGCCGGTCCCAGTCGATCTCGGCGACCGTGACGACGGTGTCGTCCTGCTCGACGGCGCGTGCCATGGCCGCGACCGCCATCTCCGGCGCCATCTCCGGTACGCCGTGGCGGCGGGCCACCTCGCCCACCCCGCCCTCGCCCATGCCGTCGCCGGCCCACAGACCCCAGGCGATGGAGGTGGCGACCAGGCCCTCGGCCCGGCGCTGCTCGGCCAGCGTGTCCACGAAGACATGGCCGGGTGCGTAGTTGCCCTGTCCGGGTGCGCCCAGTGTGCCCGACAGCGAGGAGAAGAGGACGAAGGCGGACAGGTCCATGTCCCGGGTCAGCTCGTGCAGATGCACCGCGCCGTCGGTCTTGACGCGCAGCACTCGATGCAGTTGCTCGGTGGTGAGCGAGTTCAGGGTGCCGTCATCGAGCACCGCCGCGGTGTGCACCACCGCGGTCAGCGGTCCGACCTCGGCCAGCAGCTCGGCCAGGGCGTCCCGGTCCCCGACGTCACACGCCGCCACCGTCACCCGGGCGCCGAGCGCCTCCAGTTCTCCGGCCAGCCGCTCGGCGCCCGGCGCGGCCATGCCCCGGCGGCTGGTCAGCACCACATGTTCGGCACCCCGGCCGGCCAGCCACCGGGCGACATGGCCGCCCAACGCTCCGGTGCCGCCGGTGACCAGTACGGTGCCGCGAGGTTGCCAGGACCCGCCGCGCTCACGGGCCGGCGCATGCGCCAGCCTCCGGCCGAAGAGCCCACTCGGGCGTATCGCCACCTGATCCTCGCCCGAGGTGCCGGCCAGCACACCGGCCAGGTAGTCCTGGGTGCGCGGGTCCACACCCTCCGGCAGATCGATCAAACCACCCCAGCGCAGCGGCTGTTCCAGGGCGATCACCTTGCCGAGGCCCCAGGCCAGAGCCTGCTTTCGGCGGACGGCCTGGTCGCCTTCGCCACTGCCTTCGCCACCAGTTTTGGCATCGCTTTGGGCACCGCTATTGGCACCGCTCTGGGCATCGCCACCGACGCCGTCGCCGTAGCCGAGCGAGACGCCACGCTGGGTGAGGCACCACATCGGCGCTTCCATACCGGCGTCTCCGAGCGCCTGCGAAAGCAACAGCGTCATCGCGTATCCCTGGGGGACCGAGGGGTACGCGGGGTGCGGGCTCTCGTCCAGCGCGGTCAGCGACACCACACCGCTGATCCGGGGGGTGTCGGCCAGGACGGCGCCCAGCCGGTCGGCCAGCGCGGCACGGTCCAGTTCGGGCTCGCCGAGAACGACCATGAGGGGCTCGGCACCGTGCCGGGTCAGCGCACCGGCCACCCCGGCGACCCACTCGTGCTCGGCCTCCGCATGGGAGACCACGACCAGCCAGGTGCCGGCCGGCGACGTGGCGGGTGCGGTGAGCGGCTTCCAGCGGACCTTGTACCGCCATGAGTCGATGGTGGAGACATCACGGCGTTCGCGCCGCCACTGGGACAGGGCGGGCACCACTTCGCGCAGCGACTGCCCGTCGACGCGCAGCGCCCCGGCGAGCGACTCGAGGTCCTCACGCTCGACGGTGTCCCAGAAGTCCGTGTCGACCGTGCCGGCGGAGGTCTCGGGCGGCGTGGCGTCCAGCCAGTAGCGCTCCCGCTGGAAGGCGTACGTCGGCAGGTCCACCCGGCGGGCGCCGCGGAACAGCGGCAGCCAGTCGACCTCGACGCCATGTGCGTACGCCTCGGCCAACGCGCCGAGGAAGCGGACGAGGCCACCGTCGTCCCGGCGCAGTGAGGCCAGGACGAGTCCGCCGTCCGCGCCCGCGTCGTCGAGCGTTTCGCGCAGGCCCGTGGTCAGGACCGGGTGGGGGCTGATTTCGATGAAGGTGTGGTGGCCGCCCTCCAGCGCCGTACGGGTGACCTGCTCGAGCTCCACGGTCTCGCGCAGATTGCGATACCAGTAGTCCGCGTCCAGTTGCGCGGTGTCGATGGGCCGCCCGGTCACCGTTGAGTGGAAGGGGGTCGTTCCCGTGCGCGGCTCGATGGACGCCAGGACCTTCAGCAGTTCATCACGGATCCCGTCGATCTGGGGCGAGTGGGAGGCGTAGTCCACCGGGATCCGCTTGGCCTCGGGGAACTCCGCCAGCACCGCGTCCAGCACGTCGACCGCACCGGACACCACCGTCGACGCCGGACCATTCACCGCCGCCACCGACAATCCGGGACGGTCACGGAGCCGGTCGGCGGGCACCGGGACGGACACCATTGCGCCCCGACCCGACAAGGCGAGCAGCGCCTTGCTGCGCAACACCACCACCCGCGCGCCATCGGCCAAGGACAGGCCGCCCGCCACACACGCCGCCGCGATCTCGCCCTGCGAATGACCCACCACCGCCGACGGCACCACACCATACGAACGCCACAGCTCCGCCAGGGACACCATCACCGCCCACAACACCGGCTGCACCACATCGACGCGAGCCAGCGCTCGTTCATCCGCCAGCACATCCGACAGCGACCACTCCACCAACGGAGCCAGAGCATCGGCGCACTCGCCCATCCGCCGCGCGAACACCGGCGAGGACTCCATCAACTCCAGGGCCATCCCGGCCCACTGCGATCCCTGACCCGGGAAGACGAACACCACCGAGCGTCCCGGCTCGGCCGCGTCCGCTGCCTCCACCACGCCCGGTGCCGGTTCGTCGTGTGCCAGGGCCGTCAGCCCGGCCAGCAGTGCGGTGTGATCGCCGCCGAGCACCACCGCTCGATGTTCCAGCACCGCGCGGCTGGTGAACAGCGAAAAACCGATGTCCGCCACGCTCCCGTCAGGGTGGCTCATCAGGTGGGTGCGCAGTCGTTCGGCCTGTGCGCGAATGGCGCGCCGGTCCCGGCCCGAGATGATCCACGGGACCGCCGCGCCTGGTTCGGCGTCGTCGGGCGCCTCCGCGGCCGTCGGCATCGGCGCCTGCTCGATGATCAGGTGTGCGTTCGTTCCGCTGATGCCGAACGACGACACTCCGGCGCGGCGGGGCCGCCCGGCCTCCGGCCACGCCGTCTGTTCGCCCAGGAGCCGCACCGCGCCGGTGGACCAGTCCACATGGGGGGTGGGCTCATCGATGTGGAGGCTCTGCGGCAGCACACCGTGGCGCATCGCCATCACCATCTTGATCACACCGGCCACACCCGCCGCCGCCTGCGTATGACCAATGTTCGACTTGATCGACCCCAGCAGCAGCGGCCGCTCCGAATCCCGATCCTGACCGTAAGTGGCCAACAAAGCCTGCGCCTCGATGGGATCACCCAGTGTCGTACCGGTACCGTGCGCCTCCACCGCATCGACGTCCTGGGTGGCGAGTCCGGCGCTGGCCAGCGCCTGCCGGATCACCCGCTGCTGCGACGGACCATTCGGCGCCGTCAGCCCATTCGACGCACCGTCCTGGTTCACCGCCGAACCCCGCACCACCGCAAGGATCGGATGCCCATGGCGCCGGGCGTCCGACAGCCGCTCCACCAGGAGCATGCCAATGCCTTCTGCGAAGCCGGTGCCGTCCGCCGCTCCCGCGAACGCCTTGCAGGTGCCGTCCGGTGCGAGCCCGCGCTGACGGGAGAATTCCACGAAGACGGTGGGGGTGGACATCACCGTCACACCACCGGCCAGCGCGAGCGAGCACTCACCGAGGCGCAGCGCCTGTATGGCGAGGTGTAGTGCCACCAGCGACGACGAGCAGGCCGTGTCCACGGTGACCGCCGGGCCTTCCAAGCCGAAGGTGTAGGCCACTCGGCCCGAGGCGACGCCGGCCGCCGCGCCCGTGCCCAGATATCCCTCGACGCCGTCCGGAGTGGTCGACAGGCGGGTGAGGTAGTCGTGGTGCATCACGCCGGTGAACACACCGATGCGCTCGCCCTTGACGGAGGTGGCGGGGATACCCGCGCGCTCGAACACCTCCCATGATGTCTCCAGGAGCAGCCGCTGCTGCGGGTCCATGGCCGCGGCCTCGCGCGGCGAGATGCCGAAGAACCCGGCGTCGAACTCGGCCGCGTCGTAGACGAATCCACCGCTGCGGGCATACGACGTGCCGGGGCGATCCGGGTCCGGATCGTAGAGACCGTCCAGGTCCCAGCCGCGGTCGGTCGGCAGGACCGATATCGCGTCGCCGCCCGAGCGCACCAGGTCCCACAGCGCTTCCGGTGAGGTGATCCCACCGGGGTAGCGGCAGCTCATTCCGACGATCACGATCGGATCGTCGGCGACAAGGGAACCCCCGGTCGGCGTGGCGACGGCGCCGCTGTCCGTGCCGAGGACTTCGGCCAGCAGGTGCTCGGCGAGCGCACGCGGTGTCGGATAGTCGAAGACGGCGGTGGCGGGTAGCCGTACGCCGGTGGCCGCGCTGATCCGGTTGCGCAGTTCCACCGCGGTCAGCGAGTCGAAGCCGATTTCCTGGAAGGTCCGCGCGGTGTCGACCGATTCCGTGGACGCGTGGCGCAGCACCGCCGCGATGTGATTGCGCACGAGGTCGAGTACGGCCTGATCCCACTCGGCGCGGTCCACGGCGGCCAGCCGGTGTCCGAGCGCGGACGCCGAGTCAGGAGCGTCGACCGCCTGGGCAGCGCGCCGGATTTGGGGGCGGACCAGGTCGCGCAGGACGGCGGGCAGGTTGTCGACACCTGCCCATGCCTGCGGGTCCAGCGGTGCGGCCAGCACCATCGCCTCATCGGCGGCGAGCGCGGCGTCGAACAGTTCCAGTGCCTGAGAGGTGGGCATCGGCACCGCGTGGGAACGTGCCAGATCGTCGACCGACAGGTGTTCGGTCTGCTCGCTGCGTTCCTCCCAGAACCCCCAAGCGATGGACACCCCCGGCAGCCCTCGCGCCCGCCGATGCGCGGCCAACGCATCCAAAAACCCATTCGCCGCCGCATAACTCCCCTGACCCGCATTCCCCAACACACCCGCCGCCGACGAGAACAACACAAACGCCGACAGATCCAACCCACACGTCACCTCATGCAAATACCAAGCCCCAACGCCTTCGGCCCCAACACCCCAACCAACCGCTCCCCATCCAAAGAACCAACCACACCGTCATCCACCACACCCGCCGCATGCACCACCACCCGCAAACCCTCAATCGACCCCACCAAATCCACCACCGCACCCCGATCCCCCACATCACACGCCACCACCCGCACCCGCGCACCCAACCCCTCCAACTCCCCAACCAAACCCCCAACACCCGGCGCACCCCAACCCCGACGACTCACCAACACCACCTCACCCACCCCATACACCGACACCAAATGACGCGCCACCACACCACCCAACAACCCCGTACCACCCGTCACCAACGCCACACCACCACCCACACCCGAAACCACACCACCAGCCGCACCACCACCACCCACACCCGAAACCACACCACCAGCCGCACCACCACCACCCACACTCACACCCACCAACCGCGGCACCCACACCCGACCCCACGCACCGCAACCTCCGACTCCCCCAGCCCCACCACATCCGGAACCACACCCCCAACACCACCAACCCCAACCCCCTCCACACCCTCATCAACACCCACATCCACCAGCACAAACCGCCCCGGATGCTCCGACTGCGCCGACCGCACCAACCCCCACACCGCACCACCACCCACATCCTCCACACCCTCACCACCCACCGACACCGCACCCCGCGTCACCACCACCAACCGCGAACCCCCAAACCGCTCATCCCCCACCCACAACCGCAAAACCTCCAACACACCCACCACATCAACCCCCGACAACACCACACACCCCGGCACCACCCCACCCACAACAACCTCACCCCACTCCACAAACGACCCCACCCCACACACACCCACATCCACCCACTCCACCCGATACAACGCATCGGTCCCGTTCCCCCGCCCGTCGTGCAGCTGCTGAGCGGAGACTGGCCGCAGGGCCAGGGAGCGTGCCGACAGGACGGGCGCACCGGTGACGTCCGTGGCCCGAAGGGCGATCGCGTCGCGGCCGGCCGGGGTCAGGGTGACGCGCAGGACCGTCGCACCGACCGCGTGCAACGTGACGCCACTCCAGGAGAACGGCACATAAGCCTGGTCGTCGTCGGTGACGAAGTCGCCGAATCGCACCCCGTGGAGCGCGGCGTCGAGCAGCGCGGGATGGACCGCGCACCGGGCCGCGTCCCCCCGAGCCTCCTGAGGGACGGCCACCTCGACGAAGACCTCGTCTCCCCGCCGCCAGGCATCCCGCAGCCCCTGGAACACCGGCCCATACGCATACCCCCGCTCCGCCAACGCCCCATAAACCCCCTCCACCCCAACCCGCTCCGCACCCACCGGCGGCCACACCTCCACAACCGACACCTCACCATCCGCCACCCCCACCACACCCACCGCATGCCGAACCCACTCACCCTCCCGACACGAAAACACCGACACCGAACGGCGACCCCCCTCACCAGCACCACCCACCGAAACCTGAACCTCCACCTCACCCCGCTCCGGAAGCACCAACGGCCCCTCCAACGTCAACTCCTCAACCACCCCACACCCCAACCGCAACCCCGCCTGCAACACCAACTCCACAAACCCCGTCCCCGGCAGCAGCACCACACCGGAGAGGGCATGATCAGCCAGCCAGGAGTGGCTGGCCAGGGACAGCCGACCGGTCAGCAGGCAGCCGCCGGACTCGGGCAGTGCGACCGTGGCCCCGAGGAGGGGGTGGTCGAGCGCGCCCAGTCCCAGCGCGGAGGCGTCACCGTGGCCGGGCCGCGGTGTCAGCCAGTAACGCTCCCGCTGGAACGGGTAGGTCGGCAGTTCCACCCGTCGCGCCTCGCCGAAGGCCGCGGGCCAGTCCACCCGTACGCCCTGCACATGCAGCCGCGCCATGGCCGAGAAGAACTGGGCGAGCCCGCCCTGGCCACGGCGCAGCGAGCCGGTGACCACCACGGCCTCGCCGGAGGCGTCCGCCGTGTCCTGGATGCCCATGGTCAGGGCGGGGTGGGTGCTCGATTCCACGAAGACGCGGTGGCCGTCGGAGAACAGGGCCTGGAGAGCGCCCAGGAAGTCGATGGGCTTGCGGGCGTTCCAGAACCAGTAGTCCGCGTCGAGTTCGGTGGTGTCCAGGAGTCCGCCGGTCACCGTGGAGTAGAACGGAACCGTGGACTGGCGGGGCGCCACGTCGGCCAGCAGGGTGAGCAGCCGTTCGCGCAGCGGTTCCACCTGAGGGCCGTGGGAGGCCACGGTGGCGGGCACGACGCGGGCGCGTACGCCGTCCGCCTCACATGCGGCCACGAACTCCTGGAGACTGTGCGGGTCGCCGGCCACCGTGGCCGCCGCGGGCCCGTTCACCCCGGCCACCGCGAGGCGTTCGCCCCACGGCTCGATCCGGGTGGCCAGTTGCTCCGCCGGCAGGGCGACCGAGGCGATCGCGCCGTTGCCCACCAGCGTTTCGGCGAACAGGCGGCTGCGCAACACCACGACCTTGGCCGCGTCCTCCAGCGACAGCGCCCCGGCCACACAGGCGGCGGCGATCTCGCCCTGGGAGTGGCCGACCACGGCGGAGGGAGTGATCCCGTAGGAAGCCCACAGCTCGGCGAGGGACACCATCACGGTGAACAGAACGGGCTGGACGACCTCGATGAGGTCGAGCGAGGGCGCACCGGGCGCGGATCGCACCACGTCCTCGATGGACCAGTCGAGATGCGTCTCCAGTGCACGGGCGCACTGGGCGAACCGGCGGGCGAAGGCCGGGGAGGAGTCCAGCAGTTCCACGGCCATTCCGGCCCACTGCGAGCCCTGTCCCGGAAAGACGAACACCACGCCGGTGTCGGGACCGGCCACTCCCTCCACCGCGTTCGGGGCCGGCTCTCCGGCGGCCACCGCGGCAAGGCCGTTCAGCAGTTCCTGCGGGGTGGCTCCGATCACCACCGCGCGGTGCGACAGCGCCGAGCGGGTGGTGGCAAGGGTCCATCCGAGGTCGCTGGGGTCCGCTTCGGTCGCCACGGTGGCGAGCCGGGCCGCGAACGCGCGCAGACCGCTCTCGCCCTGGCCCGAGAGCACCCAGGGCACCGCCACCGGTTCGGTCCGAGGCGGATCGGTGTGCACGGCCTCCGGTGCCTGCTCCAGGATCGCGTGGGCGTTGGTGCCACTCACGCCGAAGGCGGAGACTCCCGCCCTGCGCGGCCGGTCGTTCTCCGGCCAGGCAGTGCGCTCCGTGAGCACGCGCACCGCTCCTGCGGACCAGTCCACATGCGGGGTCGGCTCGTCCACGTGCAGGGTGCGCGGCAGCACACCGTGCCGCATGGCGAGCACCATCTTGATGACCCCGGCGACACCCGCGGCGGCCTGGGTGTGGCCCAGGTTCGACTTGACCGATCCGAGCCACAACGGCTGGTCCCGATCCTGACCGTAGGTGTCCAGCAGGGCCTGTGCCTCGATCGGGTCCCCGAGCCTGGTGCCGGTGCCGTGCGCCTCCACCACGTCGACATCGCCCGTGGACAGCTGGGCGTCGGACAGTGCCGCGCGGATGACCCGGCGCTGGGAGGGCCCGTTGGGCGCGGTCAGCCCGTTCGACGCGCCGTCCTGGTTGGCGGCGGTGCCACGCACCACCGCCAGCACCGGGTGTCCGTGCCGTTCGGCGTCGGACAGCCGCTCCACCAGCAGCATCCCGGCGCCCTCGCCCCAGCCGGTGCCGTCCGCGCCCGCCGCGAACGCCTTGGACCGGCCGTCCGGCGCCAGCCCGCCCTGTTTGGACAGCTCGACGAAGGTGTTGGTCGTCGTCATCACCGTGACGCCGCCCGCCAGCGCCAGCTCGCACTCCCCGTTGCGCAGCGCCCGGACGGCCAGATGCAGGGCGATCAGAGAGGAGGAGCACGCGGTGTCCACGGTGACCGTGGGCCCTTCGAGACCGAAGGCGTAGGCCACCCGTCCCGAGAGGACGCTGGCCGCGCTGCCGGTGCCGAGGTGGCCTTGCACATCGTCCCGCGCCGCGCTGAGCAGCGTCGCGTAGTCCTGGCCGTTGGTACCGATGAACACCCCGGTCAGACTGCCTCGCACGGCGTCACGGTTGACGCCGGCCCGCTCGAACGCCTCCCAGGAGGTCTCCAGCATCAGCCGCTGCTGCGGGTCCATCGCGATGGCCTCTCGGGGGGATATCCCGAAAAGCCCCGCGTCGAAATCGGCGATGCCGTGGAGGAATCCGCCGTAGCGGGTGATCGACTTCCCGGCCCCGCCCTCGGGGTCGTAGAGACCCTCGGTGTCCCAGCCACGGTCGACCGGGAATTCCGACACCGCGTCGCCACCGTCGCGCACCAGGTCCCACAACGCCTCCGGCGTTGCGATGCCACCGGGGAAACGGCAGCTCATGCCGATGATCGCAATGGGCTCGTGGCTCTTCGCCTCGATGTCCTGCAGGCGCTGGCGGGTCTGTCGCAGATCCTTCGTGACCTCTTTGAGGTAATGACGAAGTTTCTCTTCATTCTCCACAGGACGGCCCTCTCAACGCGGTGCTGGACTCACTCGGAGTCGAACTCGACGGCAGGTTCACGAGATACCGAATTCCTTGCCGAGGAGGTCGAACATCTCCTCGTCCGTCGCGGAATCCAGTTCAATGTCACGGTCGGTGGCCGCGCCCCAGTGGGACAGCAGGCTCTTGATCTTCGCGGCGACCTCGGCACCGGCCACGTCGCTCGGGGACAGGTCGGACAACACCGCTTCGAGCCGGTTCAGCTCGTCGAGCACGGACGTCGTATCGTCCTCGGATTCGCCCTGGAGGAGTTGGGCCAGGACGTGGTCGGCGAGCGCCGCGGTGGTCGGATAGTCGAAGATGACCGACGCCGGGAACGGTACGCCGGTGACGGTGGCCAGCCGGTTCCGCAGCTCCACCGCGGTGAGCGAGTCGAAGCCGACCTCCTGGAAGGTCCGCGAGGGGTCGACGGAGGCGGGCTTCGCATGTCCCAGCACGGCCGCCACATGAGTACGGACCAGTTCCAGCACCGCCCGGTCGCGCTCGATCCGCGACATGCCCCGCAGCCGGGTGGCGAATTCCTCGACCGGTTCCATAGGAGGGGTGGCGATCGTGAGTAGTTCGCTCAGCAGCGGGCTCGGCCGTACGGCGGTGAACCGGGAGCCAAAGCTCGACCACTCCACATCCGCGATCATCATCGTGGTCTCGTCCGCGACCAGTGACTGCTGAAGCGCGGCGATCGCCAGATCCGGGGGCATCCCGGGGAGCTGTCGCTGAGCCGCCCCCATGCCGCTGTCGGCCCAGGCTCCCCAGGCCACAGACGTGGCCACCAGCCCCTCGGCCCGGCGCCGCTGGGCCAGTCCGTCCAGAACGGCGTTGGCCGCCGCATAGCTCCCCTGGCCCGCGTTGCCCAGCGTCCCCGCAGCCGACGAGAACAACACGAAGGCATCCAAATCCCGACCCCGCGTCAACTCATCCAGGTGCCGCGCCCCCGCGACCTTGACCCGCATCACCTCCCGGATCCGCTCCGGGGTCAGCGACTCCAACACACCGTCATCCAGCACACCCGCCGCATGAACCACCACGCGCAAATCCGCGATCCCCGCCACCAACGCCGCGGCCTCTCCTCGATCAGCCACGTCACACCCCACCACCGACACCACCGCACCCGATGCCTCCAACCCCGCCACCAACTCCGCGACGCCGGGTGCCTCGGCCCCTCGACGACTCGCCAGCACAATCCGCTCCACGCCGGCCCCCGCCAGCCAACGCGCCACATGACCGCCCAGTGCGCCCGTACCCCCGGTGACCAAAGCAGCCCCACGACCACGCCACTCGGCGGACGTGTCCGGCGCCGGTGCCACGCGGGTCAGCCGGGCACCCCACGCTCCAGCGGCACGGACCGCCACCTGGTCCTCCCCTGCCGCCCCGCTCAGAACTCGACACAGCCAAGCCCCGACACCCTCATCCGCCACCGGCGGCAGATCGATCAACCCACCCCAGCGATCGGGATGCTCCAAACCGATCACCCGGCCGAGCCCCCACAGTCCCGTCTGATCCGGATCCACCTCATCCCCGTCGGCCACCGAGACCGCACCCCGAGTAACACACCACAGCGGCGCAGTCGTACGAAGCGTCTGCAGCAAGAGGACGGTCTCCTCGACGGGCAGCAACGACACCACACCCGCCACGGCAGGGACGGTCTCCGGCGCGGCAGGGTCTGCGAGTTCCGCGACGTCTGCCACCGTCACCCTCCGCACCTCGGCCCCTGCCGCGCGCATCGCACCCATCAGGTCATCGGCGCCGCCGCCGGGCTCGACCACCAGCAGCCATGTGCCGGTGAGGACGGACTCTTCGGAGGCTCCCGGAATCGGCGCCCACCCGAGCCGATAGCGCCAGCCGTCGATGACCGATTGCTCCTGCCGCACCCTTCGCCATGCCGCCAGGGCGGGCAGAGCCGCGCTGAGCGACTGCTCGGCGTCGATACCGAACGAACCCAAATCCCCACGCTCGACCGCATCCCAGAACGCCGCATCCACCGCGCTGGTCACGGGCCGGGCCGAGGACGGCTCCAGCCAGAACCGCTCACGCTGGAACGCATACGTCGGCAAATCCACCTGCCGAGCACCCGGAAACACCGCCCGCCAATCCACCTCCACACCCCGGACGTATAGCCCGCCCAGAGCGGCCATCACGGTAAGGGGCTCCGGACGATCCGGACGCAGTACGGGCAGTCCGTCGCCACCGACCAGAGCGGTCAACGTGCCGTCCGGTCCCAGCTCCAGGAAGGTACCGACGCCCAACCCACGAAGCGTCTCCAGCCCGTCAGCAAAGCGCACGGTCTCCCGCACATGACGCACCCAATACTCCGGCGAGCACAACTCCTCACCCGCCACCACACCGGATACGTTCGACACCACCGGCACATTCGGGGCCCGGAACTCCACCCCCCGCAGCACCTCACCGAACTCCGCCAGCATCCCTTCCATACGCGACGAATGAAACGCATGACTCACCCGCAACCACCGCGTCCGCACCCCCCGCCCGATGAAAACCTCCTCGACGGCACGAACCGCCGCCTCATCACCGGACAACACCACCGACTCGGGACCGTTCACCGCCGCGACGGCCACGCCCTCGGTCAGCAGCGGCCGTACCTCATCCTCCGACGCCGCCACAGAAACCATCGCCCCACCCGACGGCAACGCCTGCATCAAGCGACCCCGAGCAGCCACCACCCGCGCCGCATCCTCCAACGACCACACACCCGCCACACACGCCGCCGCCAACTCACCGATGGAGTGGCCCAGCAGATAATCCGGCTTCACACCCCAGGACGACACCAACGCAAACAACGACACCTCAAGCGCGAACAAACCCGCCTGCGTATACGCCGTCGCCCCGATCAACTCCGCGTCATCACCCCACACCACCTCACCCAAAGGCCGGTCCAACCACCGATCCAGCTCCCCACACACCTCATCCCACGCCGCGGCAAACACCGGATACGCCTCATACAACCCACGCCCCATCCCCAACCGCTGCGACCCCTGACCCGCAAACACCACACCCAACCCACCACCGACCGGAACCCCCACAACCACCGGCCCCTCCAAAGCCCCCAGCAACCCCGCGCGATCCGCACCCACCACCACCGCACGATGCGACAACGCAGAACGAGCAGCCACCAACGACCACCCCACATCCGCGGAATCCAGATCCGGATTTCGCTCCGCGAAGGCCCGTAGCCGTACGGCCTGCGCTTGCAAACCCGCCTCGTCCCGGGCCGAGAACACCCAGGGAATCGCCGGGAGTTCAATTCGCTCCGGCCCGGGCTCAGCTTCGCCCGTCGTGTCGGGGGCCTGCTCCAGAATCACATGGGCGTTGGTACCGCTCGCCCCGAACGATGAGACTCCGGCGCGGCGGGGCCGCCCGGCCTCCGGCCACGCCATCTGTTCGCCCAGGAGCGCCACCGCGCCGGCGGACCAGTCCACATGGGGTGTCGGCTCGTCGATGTGCAGGCTCTGCGGCAGCACACCGTGGCGCATCGCCATCACCATCTTGATCACACCGGCCACACCCGCCGCCGCCTGCGTATGACCAATGTTCGACTTCAACGACCCCAACCACAGTGGCCGCTCCGGATCCCGATCCTGACCGTACGTGGCCAACAACGCCTGCGCCTCGATCGGATCACCCAGCGTCGTCCCCGTACCGTGCGCCTCCACCGCATCCACATCCACAGCCGACAAACGGGCATTCGCCAGCGCCTGCCGGATCACCCGCTGCTGCGACGGACCATTCGGCGCCGTCAAACCATTCGACGCACCATCCTGATTCACCGCCGAACCCCGCACCACCGCCAACACCCGATGCCCGTTGCGCTCAGCATCAGACAACCGCTCCACCAACAGCAGCCCCACACCCTCCGACCAGCCCGTCCCATCCGCGCCGGCGGCAAAGGACTTGCACCGGCCATCGGCGGCCAGCCCGCCCTGGCGTGTGAACTCCACAAAGACCTGCGGCGTCGCCAGCACGGTGACCCCGCCCGCGAGCGCCAGCGAGCACTCACCGCGCCGTAGCGACTCGCTTGCCAGATGCAGCGCCACCAGCGACGATGAACACGCCGTGTCCACCGTCAGGGCAGGCCCCTCCAGACCGAACGTATAGGCCAGCCGCCCGGACGCCACGCTGCCCGCGATGCCCGTGCCCCGATAGCCCTCGATGTCCTCCGGAACATCGGCGAGCCACGAGCCGTAGTCGTGGTACATCACACCCGTGAAGACCCCGGTCCGGCTGCCTTTGAGCGTGTCGGGGGCGATTCCGGCCCGCTCGAACACCTCCCAGGCCGCCTCCAGCAGCAGCCGCTGCTGCGGATCCATCGCCAGCGCCTCACGCGGCGAGATACCGAAGAACCCGGCGTCGAACTCAGCGGCGTCATAGAGGAATCCGCCGTCTCGGGCATACGAGGCACCGGCGCCGTCCTTGGCTCCGGCCAAGGTCGCCAGATCCCAACCCCGGTCCGTGGGCAGCGCGGAGACCGCGTCGGTGGCCGAGTCGACCAGGCGCCACAGATCCTCGGGGGACTCGACACCTCCGGGGAAGCGGCAGCTCATGCCCACGATCACAATCGGATCGTCGTCGACGGCCGGCAACGGCGCCATCGGGGCGGCAGCGGGCAGGGAGCCCCATACCTCGGCCAGTACGCGCTCGGCCAGCAGCCCGGGAGTGGGGTGATCGAAGACGGCGGTGGCGGGCAGCCGTACGCCGGTGGCCGCGCTGATCCGGTTGCGCAGTTCCACCGCGGTCAGCGAGTCGAAGCCGATCTCCTGGAAGGTCCTCGAGGTGTCGATGGAGTCCGCGGAGACGTGGCCGAGGACACCGGCCACGTGCTCCTGCACCAAGCCGACGACCCGGTGTTCCCTTTCGGCGTCTGTCGCCCCGGCGAGTTCGTGCCGCAGTCCGGCCGGAGTGCCTCCGGCCCCCACCGCCCTACGGACGGGGGCGGTGACCAGGCCGCTCAGGATCGACGGCAATGTGCCCGCGGCAGCCTGTTCCCGCAGCGCCGGCAGGTTCAGGGGCGTGGCCAGCACCATCGCCTCATCGGCGGCGAGCGCCGCGTCGAACAGATCCAGTCCTTGTTTGTTGCTGATGCTCGTCCCCACGGACCGGGAGATCCTCGACAGTTGGACCTCGGCCAGATCGGTGGTCAGTTCGCTGCGTTCCTCCCAGAACCCCCAAGCGATGGACACCCCCGGCAGCCCTCGCGCCCGCCGATGCGCGGCCAACGCATCCAAAAACCCATTCGCCGCCGCATAACTCCCCTGACCCGCATTCCCCAACACACCCGCCGCCGACGAGAACAACACAAACGCCGACAGATCCAACCCACACGTCACCTCATGCAAATACCAAGCCCCCAACGCCTTCGGCCCCAACACCCCAACCAACCGCTCCCCATCCAAAGAACCAACCACACCGTCATCCACCACACCCGCCGCATGCACCACCACCCGCAAACCCTCAATCGACCCCACCAAATCCACCACCGCACCCCGATCCCCCACATCACACGCCACCACCCGCACCCGCGCACCCAACCCCTCCAACTCCCCAACCAAACCCCCAACACCCGGCGCACCCCAACCCCGACGACTCACCAACACCACCTCACCCACCCCATACACCGACACCAAATGACGCGCCACCACACCACCCAACAACCCCGTACCACCCGTCACCAACGCCACACCACCACCCACACCCGAAACCACACCACCAGCCGCACCACCACCACCCACACCCACCAACCGCGGCACCCACACCCGACCCCCACGCACCGCAACCTCCGACTCCCCCAGCCCCACCACATCCGGAACCACACCCCCAACACCACCAACCCCAACCCCCTCCACACCCTCATCAACACCCACATCCACCAGCACAAACCGCCCCGGATGCTCCGACTGCGCCGACCGCACCAACCCCCACACCGCACCACCACCCACATCCTCCACACCCTCACCACCCACCGACACCGCACCCCGCGTCACCACCACCAACCGCGAACCCCCAAACCGCTCATCCCCCACCCACAACCGCAAAACCTCCAACACACCCACCACATCAACCCCCGACAACACCACACACCCCGGCACCACCCCACCCACAACAACCTCACCCCACTCCACAAACGACCCCACCCCACACACACCCACATCCACCCACTCCACCCGATACAACGCATCGCGGTTGCCGACCCGGGCGTCAGCGAGCTGTCCCTCCGGGGCGGGTCGGAGTACGAGGGAGTCCACCGACAGGACCGCCTCACCCGCCTCATCGGTCACGCTCAGCGACACCGCGTCCGGCCCGGTGGGCTTCAGCGCCATCCGGACAGCGCACGCGCCGACCGCGTGCAGCCTGACGCCGTTCCAGGAGAACGGGAGATACGCCCCGCCGTCGTCGGTGATCAGACCGCCCAGTCCGACGCCGTGCAGCCCGGCGTCGAGCAGAGCCGGATGTATCGCGCAGCGCGCCGCATCACCTCTCGCCTCCTCCGGTACCACCGCCTCGACGAAGAGCTCGTCTCCCCGCCGCCAGGCATCCCGCAGCCCCTGGAACACCGGCCCATACGCATACCCCCGCTCCGCCAACGCCCCATAAACCCCCTCCACCCCAACCCGCTCCGCACCCACCGGCGGCCACACCTCCACAACCGACACCTCACCACCCGCCACCCCCACCACACCCACCGCATGCCGAACCCACTCACCCTCCCGACACGAAAACACCGACACCGAACGGCGACCCCCCTCACCAGCACCACCCACCGAAACCTGAACCTCCACCTCACCCCGCTCCGGAAGCACCAACGGCCCCTCCAACGTCAACTCCTCAACCACCCCACACCCCAACCGCAACCCCGCCTGCAACACCAACTCCACAAACCCCGTCCCCGGGAACAGGACCACACCGGATACCGAGTGTTCGGCCAGCCACGGCTGACCGGCCAGCGAAAGCACACCGATGAGCAGAGCACCTCCGGAATCAGGCAAGGGCACCACCGCACCCACGAGGGGGTGGTCGACCTCGGCCGAGCCGGGTGTCGACCGGAGGGAAGCCGCCCAGAAGCGCCGACGCTGGAAGGCGTAGGTCGGCAGGTCGATGGCCTGCGCCTCCAGCCCGGCGAAGGCCGCCCGCCACTCCACCGCGACGCCCCGGACATGCAACCGGGCCAGCGCGGTGAGGAAGGAAACCAGGCCGCCGTCGTCGCGGCGCAGCGATCCGGTGGTGATGACCGGGGTGTCGGTGGCGTCGGCGGTGTCCTGGACGCCGATGGTCAGCACCGGATGCGGGCTCGCCTCGACAAACACCGTGTGACCCTGGCGGATGAGGGTCTCAACGGTGCCCTGGAACTCCACGGTCTCGCGCAGATTCCGGTACCAATACCCCGCATCCAGCTCCGCAGTGTCCATCAGCCGACCGGTCACCGTCGAATAAAACGGCACCCGCCCCTCGCGCGGCTCCACACCCGCCAGCGCCTCCGCCAGCTCCCCTTGGATCTCCTCCACCTGCACCGAATGCGAGGCGTAATCCACCGGAATCCGCTTGGCCTCCGGAAACTCCACCAACACCGCATCCAGCACCTCAACCGACCCGGACACCACCGTCGACGCCGGACCATTCACCGCCGCCACCGACAACCCCGGACGACCCCGCAACCGATCAGCCGCCACCGGGACGGACACCATCCCACCCCGACCCGACAGAGCCAGCAACGCCTTACTCCGCAAGGCAACCACCCGCGCCCCATCCCCCAACGACAAACCACCCGCCACACACGCCGCCGCAATCTCACCCTGCGAATGACCCACCACCGCCGACGGCACCACACCAAACGAACACCACAACTCCGCCAACGACACCATCACCGCCCACAACACCGGCTGCACCACATCCACCCGCCCCAGCGCCACCTCATCACCCAACACATCCCACAACGACCACTCAGCGAACGGAGCCAGCGCATCAGCACACTCACGCATCCGCCGCGCGAACACCGGCGAGGACTCCGCCAACTCCGACGCCATCCCGGCCCACTGCGACCCCTGACCCGGGAAGACGAACACCACGCCACGATCCGCCCCGACCGGGCCGGTGAGCTCCACCCCGTCCAACTCATATCGCAGTGCGGCAAGGTCCGTGCCCACGACGACGGTGCGATGTGGCAGCAGCGCACGCGTAGATGCCAACGACCAGCCCACGTCCACCGGGTCAAGCGCGGGATGGTCGTCGACGAAGGCCCGCAATTGCTCGATCTGCGCCCGCAGACCCGCCTCGCTCGCGCCCGAGAGCACCCAGGGCACCGCCACCGGCGCTACGCGATGCTGCCTGCTCTCGGCCGCCACTTCCGGTGCCTGCTCCAGGATGACGTGGGCATTGGTGCCACTCACGCCGAAGGCCGACACCCCGGCTCGACGCGGTCGACCTTCCTCCCGCCACTCGGCCGGCTCGGTGAGCAACTCCACCGCACCGGTGGACCAATCCACCTTCGGTGTCGGCTCATCCACATGCAGCGTTCGCGGCAACACCCCGTGCCGCAGCGCCATCACCATCTTGATCACACCGGCCACACCCGCCGCCGCCTGCGTATGACCGATATTCGACTTCAACGACCCCAACCACAGTGGCCGCTCCGGATCCCGATCCTGACCGTACGTGGCCAACAGGGCCTGCGCCTCGATCGGATCGCCCAGCGTCGTCCCCGTACCGTGTGCCTCGACCGCATCGACATCCGCCGCCGACAGACGGGCATTCGCCAACGCCTGCCGGATCACCCGCTGCTGCGACGGACCATTCGGCGCCGTCAACCCGTTCGACGCACCATCCTGATTCACCGCCGAACCCCGCACCACCGCCAACACCCGATGCCCGTTGCGCTCAGCATCGGACAACCGCTCCACGAGCAGCATGCCCACGCCCTCGCCCCACCCCGTGCCGTCCGCCGCCCCGGCGAACGCCTTGCACCGACCGTCCGGGGCCAGCCCGCGCTGGCGCGAGAACTCCACGAAAGTGCTGGGCGTCGCCATCACCGTCACGCCACCCGCGAGCGCCAGCGAACACTCGCCCCGCCGCAGCGCCTCGCTCGCCAGATGCAGCGCCACCAGCGAGGACGAACATGCCGTGTCCACGGTCAGGGCGGGGCCCTCCAGACCCAGCGCGTAGGCGATTCGACCGGACATCACGCTGGTCGCGGCGCCGGTCAGGGCATATCCCTCGTCCGATGCCGACGGATAGCCCTGGGCCCAGCCGCCGATGAAGACACCGGTCCTGCTGGATCGCAGGGAGGTCGGCGCCATCCTGGCGCGCTCGAAGACCTGCCACGCCGACTCCAGCAGCAGTCGCTGCTGGGGGTCCATCGCGAGCGCCTCGCGCGGGGAGATGCCGAAGAGTTCCGGGTCGAACTCCGCGGCGTCGTAGAGGAATCCGCCCGTACGCGCATAGCTGGTGCCGGGCCGGTCCGGATCCGGGTCGTACAGCGCGTCCGTGTCCCAGCCGCGGTCGTCGGGGAAGTCGCATAGCACTTCCCGGCCTTCGCTGACGACCCGCCACAAGTCCTCGGGGGTGTGAATGCCTCCCGGGAAGCGGCAGCTCATCGCGATGATGGCGATCGGCTCGTCGAAGGCCACCGAGCCGACGGGCACAGCCTCCTCGGCGGAGGGCACCGCGAGGGAGCCCGACGGGTCGCCGCCGAGCAGTTCCGAGCACAGCAGGTCGGCAACGGCCCGGCAGCTCGGATGGTCGAACAACAAGGTGGCCGGGAGACGCAGTCCCGTACTCGTGTTCAGCCGGGTCCGCAGCTCGACCGCCGTCAGCGAGTCGAAGCCCAGTTGCCGGAAGGGCACCGTCGGGTCGATGGCCGCCGGGTCGCGATGGCCCAGGAGTTCGGCCGCATGCTCCCGTACCAGATCCACCAGCATCCGGTCCTGATCGGCCGCTGGCACCCCGGCCAGTCGCCTCCGCAATCCGGTGAGGTCGCCTGCCACCGCCGGGGCGCCGGAGCTCTTTCGCAGCTGTGGCAGTTCGCTGAGCAGGGGGCTGGGCCGACCGGCCATGAAGGCCGGGCCGAAGGTCTCCCAATCGACGTCCGCGATGACCGGGCAGGGCTCGTCCGATCCGACGACGTGGCGCAGCGCGGCGACGGCCGAGTCCGGCGGCATCGGGCGCAGGCCGATGCGGCTCAGCCGCTCCTCGTCCTCGGGCGCGAGGCTGCCGCCCCAGGTGCCCCATCCGATCGAGGTGGCCGGTAGGCCGCGTGCTCGGCGCCGCTGTGCCAAACCGTCGAGCAGGGCATTCGCCGCCGCGTAACCGGCCTGGCCGGCGCCGCCCCAGACCGCCGCTGCCGAAGAGAAGAGGACGAACGCCTCCAGCGACGCGTGGTCGAGCAGCTCGTCCAGGTGCAGGGCGCCGGTGACCTTGGCGTCGAAGACGGCGGCGTACTCGTCGAGATCCGCGTCGATCGCACCGCCGAACCGCACGGTTCCCGCGAGATGGACCACGGCGGTGAGGCCCGGCACCGACGCCAGCACCTCGGCGAGAGCGGCCCGGTCGGTCACATCGCAGGCCATGATGGTCACTCGTACGCCGAGCGCGGTCAGTTCGTCTTCCAGCGCAGCCGCCCCCGGGGCCTGCGGGCCGCGACGGCCGAGCAGCACCAGGTGCTCCGCGCCGGCCTGTGCCAGCCACCGTGCCACCTGTGCGCCGAGCGCACCGGTGCCTCCGGTGATCAGAACCGTGCCGTGCGGGCGCCATGCGTCGGCCGGTCCGGTCGTGGCCGCCGATTCCAGCCGTCGGCCCAGGGCCGCCGAGGACCGCACCGCGATCTGGTCCTCGCCGCCCGCCTCGGCGAGCACGGCGACGAACCTCCGCGCCACCCGTGCGTCCCACTGCGTGGGCAGGTCGATCAGGCCGCCCCAGTGCCCGGATCGCTCCAGCCCGGCCACCCGTCCGAATCCCCATATCGCCGCCTGCGCGGGGCTGGGTTCCGGATCCCCCGGCAGGGCCGCGACGGCCGACCGGGTCACACACCACAGCGGCGCCTCGACCTCGACGGCGGAGAGCGCACACAGCAGCTCGACAGTGTGCGCCATCCCCCGGGACAGGGCCCGATGGGTCGGATGCGGACGCTCGTCGAGGGCCAGGAACGAGACGACACCGGAGATGTCATCGGCTCCCACCACATCCGTCAGCAGCCCGGTCAGGCTCTGACGCTCCGCGTCGTACGGCACCTGGAGAGTACGGACCCGCGCGCCACCCCGCTCGGCCAGCGCCCGGGCACCGGCCATGGCCCACTCGTCTCCTTCGGGGACCACCGCCAGCCATGTGCCCGGCAGGGCCGGGGTGTCCATCCCGGGCAGTGGCTTCCAGGCGATCCGGTATCGCCACGCGGCCGCGGCGGACTCGGCAGTGTCCGCCCCAAGCCAGAACCGTTCCCGTTGGAAGGCGTACGTCGGCAGCTCGACGGGCGAGACACCGGCGAAGAGCGGTCGCCAGTCGACCCGGACACCGCGCACGTGGGCCTCGGCCAGGTGGCTCAGGAAACGCTGGATCGTGCCGTCGTCGCGGCGCAGCGATCCGGTGGTGATGACCGGGGTGTCGGTGGCGTCGGCGGTGTCCTGGACGCCGATGGTCAGCACCGGATGCGGGCTCGCCTCGACGAACACCGTGTGACCCTGGCGGATGAGGGTCTCAACCGTGCCCTGGAACTCCACGGTCTCGCGCAGATTCCGGTACCAATACCCCGCATCCAGCTCCGCGGTGTCCATCAGCCGCCCGGTCACCGTCGAATAAAACGGCACCCGCCCCTCGCGCGGCTCCACACCCGCCAGCGCCTCCGCCAGCTCTTCCCGGATCTCCTCCACCTGCACCGAATGCGAGGCGTAATCCACCGGAATCCGCTTGGCCTCCGGAAACTCCACCAACACCGCATCCAGCACCTCAACCGACCCGGACACCACCGTCGACGCCGGACCATTCACCGCCGCCACCGACAACCCCGGACGATCCCGCAACCGATCAGCCGCCACCGGGACGGACACCATCCCACCCCGACCCGACAGAGCCAGCAACGCCTTACTCCGCAAGGCCACCACCCGCGCCCCATCCTCCAACGACAAACCACCCGCCACACACGCCGCCGCAATCTCACCCTGCGAATGACCCACCACCGCCGACGGCACCACACCAAACGAACACCACAACTCCGCCAACGACACCATCACCGCCCACAACACCGGCTGCACCACATCCACCCGCCCCAGCGCCACCTCATCACCCAACACATCCCACAACGACCACTCCACCAACGGAGCCAACGCATCCGCACACTCACGCATCCGCCGCGCGAACACCGGCGAGGAATCCATCAACTCCGACGCCATCCCGACCCACTGCGACCCCTGACCCGGGAAGACGAACACCACGTCTCCGGCTGCTCCGGTGCCCCGTACCACTCCGGGCGCGGGCATCCCATCGGCCACCGCGTCCAGACCGCCCAGCAACTCGTCGTAGTCAGCCCCCACGACCACCGCCCGGTGCGACAACGTCGTACGTGTCGATGCCAGCGACCATCCCACCTCTGCCGGGGTGGGACGGGGACCGCGCGCCAGGAAGGCACGGAGCCGCTCGGCCTGCGCCCGTAGCCCCGCCTCGCCCTGACCCGACAACACCCAGGCGACCGTCGCGGCTTCGGGGCCACCTTCCCCCATGGAATCGGTCGGCTGGGCCGTCTCCGGGGCTTGCTCCAGGATGACGTGCGCGTTGGTGCCGCTCACTCCGAACGACGAGACGCCCGCTCGGCGCAGGCCACCGGTCGTGGGCCACGGCATTGCCTCGGTGAGCAGTTCGACCCGGCCGCCGGACCAGTCGACGTGTGGCGACGGCGCATCCACATGCAGCGTTCGCGGCAGCACGCCGTGGCGCAACGCCATCACCATCTTGATCACACCGGCCACACCCGCCGCCGCCTGCGTATGACCGATATTCGACTTCACCGAGCCCAGCAGCAGCGGCCGATGCGGTTCCCGGTCCTGACCGTAGGTGGCCAGCAATGCCTGGGCCTCGATGGGATCGCCCAGCGTCGTCCCCGTACCGTGCGCCTCCACGGCGTCCACATCCGACGCCACAAGCCCCGCACCGGCCAGTGCTTGGCGGATCACCCGCTGCTGCGACGGACCATTCGGCGCCGTCAACCCATTCGACGCACCATCCTGATTCACCGCCGAACCCCGCACCACCGCCAACACCCGATGACCAAGACGCTCAGCGTCCGACAGCCGCTCGACCACCAGCATTCCGACGCCTTCGGCCCATCCTGTGCCGTCCGCCGCCGCCGCGAACGCCTTGCACCGACCGTCCGCGGCCAGCCCCCGCTGACGGGAGAACTCCACGAACATCGCCGGTGTGGCCATCACCGTCACTCCGCCCGCCAAGGCCAGCGAGCACTCGCCCGCCCTCAGCGACTGCGCTGCCAGATGCAATGCCACCAGCGACGATGAGCATGCCGTGTCCACGGTGACCGCCGGACCTTCGAGGCCCAGGGTGTAGGACACCCGGCCCGAGGCCACGCTCGCCGCGGTGCCGGTCAGCCGATAGCCCTCGGCCGCTTCTCCGGCATCCGCCGCGTAGCCGGCCGACGAGGCTCCGATGAACACACCTGTGCCACTGCCCTTGAGGTGCCCCGCGGGAATTCCCGCCTGTTCCAACGCCTCCCACGCCGTCTCCAGCAGCAGCCGCTGCTGCGGGTCCATCGCCGCGGCCTCGCGCGGGGAGATGCCGAAGAACCCCGCGTCGAACTCGGCGGCGTCGTACAGGAATCCGCCGTCGCGTGCGTACGAGGTACCGGGGTGGTCGGGGTCGGGATGGTAGAGGCCATCGAGATCCCAGCCCCGGTCGGACGGAAAGCCGGAGATGGCGTCTTCGCCATCGGCCACCATCCGCCAGAGATCCTCCGGCGAGTGCACCCGGCCGGGGAACCGGCAGCCCATGCCCACGATCACCACCGGATCACCGCTGTCGGGCGTCGGTTCCGTCGCGTGCACAGTCCGCTCGTCCACCCCGCCGCGGAGCCTGCGGCGCAGATGCTCGGCGAGTGCGGCGGGTGTCGGATAGTCGAACAACAAGGTGCTGGGCAGAGGGAGGGCGGTCGCCTCGCCGAGTCGTTCGCACAGCTCGACGGCGGTGATCGAGTCGAACCCCAGTTGCTTGAAGGTGCGCTCGGCGCCGATGGCCGCCACCGACTCGTATCCGAGCACGACGGCCGCGTGCGCCCGGACCATGCCGAGCACCTCGCCACCGCTCCGGACCGGGTCCGAACCCGCAGGTCCGGAAGTGTCTTCAGGCCCGGAGGCGACCCCAGACCCGGAAGTGTCCTCAGGCCCAGGGACAACCGCAGGTCCGGAGGTGATCGCAGGTGCGGGCCTGGCCCCGCCCTCGGGGCCGGACGCGGAAAACCAATACGACCGCCGCTGGAAGGCGTACGTGGGCAGCGGAATCCGCCGTCCACCGGACACCAGCGGGTCCCAAACCACCTCGGCGCCCGAGACATATAGCTCGGCCAACGCGGTGACCAGGGCCAGTGGCTCGGGCCGGTCGCGGCGGAGCGTGCCCACCAGCGTCCCGGGCCTGGTCAGGCAGTCGCGGGCCAGGGTGGTGAGCGCCCTGTCCGGGCCCAGCTCCACGATGGTGGTGACGCCTTCGCCTTCCAGCGCGCGAATGCCGTCCAGGAAACGTACGGTCCGGCGGACATGCCGTACCCAGTACTCCGGGGAACACAGCTCTTCCGCCGTGGCACGGCTGCCGGTCACATTCGATATGAGGGGTATCCGCGGCGGCCGGTACGTGAGGCCCTCGGCGATGTGCCGAAGCTCGTCGAGGACGGGGTCCAGATGCGGCGAATGGAAGGCGTGGCTGGTCCGGAGCCGCTTCGTTCTGCGTCCGCGGTGGGTCCACTCCGCCGCGAGGTCGACGACGGCGCGCTCATCCCCCGAGATCACCGTGGCGGTCGGCCCGTTGACCGCGGCCACGCAGATCCGGGCGCTGTCGTCCGATGCCTCGCCCGTCATGAGGGTCCGGCTGGCCTCGTCCTCGGTCGCTTCGAGCAGGACCATGGCGCCCGGTTCCGTCACGGCCTGCATCAGCCGGCCGCGGGCGGCGACGAAGGCGGCGGCGTCCGCCAGCGACAGCACACCGGCGACATGGGCGGCGCTCACTTCGCCGAGGGAGTGGCCGATCAGCACGTCCGGTACGAGCCCGAAGTCCTCCAGCAGCCGGAAGAGTGCCACCTCCACGGCGAAGAGTCCGGCCTGGGCGTACAGCGTCTGGTCGAGCAGCTGGGCGTCGTCGCCGTGGATGACGTCCCGAAGGGGACGGTCGAGGTGTGCGTCCAGCGCCGTGCACACGGCGTCGAGAGCTTCGGCGAACACGGGGAAGGCGGCGCTGAGTTCGCGCCCCATGCCGAGCCGCTGGGACCCCTGGCCGGCGAAGGCGAAGGCGAGCCTGCCCGCCCTCGCCGTGCCGGTCACCAGGCCGGGAGCCGTGCCGCCTCCGGCGAGCGTGTCCAGGCCGGGTGCCGCGTCGGTGGCCTCCCCGGCGATGAGCACCGCGCGGTGTTCGAAGGTGGTTCGGGTGGTGGCGAGGGAGAAGGCGAGGTCGGTGAGGTTCGGCAACCGCTCCGCATACGGCCGTAGCCGTACCGCCTGGTCCCGCAGCGCGTCCGCGGTCGACGCCGACAGCGTGAGCGGGACCGGGAGGGAGACAGGGGCAGGGACCGGAAGCGGGCTCGGGAGGACCCCGGGCTCCGGGTGTGCGGAGGCGCGGGAGGGGGCCTCGGCGGGTGGTTCGGCAACCACCACATGGCAGTTGGTGCCGCCCATCCCGAACGAGCTGACGCCGGCGATCAGGCGGTGGTCCGCCTTCGGCCACGCCCCCGGTGCCAGACGCATTTCCAGGTTGAGCTCGTCCAGGGGGATGCGGGGATTCGGCGTGCGGTGATGGAGACTGGCGGGCAGCTGACGGTGGTGGATGGCCAGTGCCGTCTTCAGCAGTCCGGCGATACCGGCGGCGGCTTCGAGGTGGCCGATGTTGGTTTTCACCGAACCCAGTTGCACCGGCCCCGTCCCGGTCCGGCCGAAGACGGCACCCAGGGCAGCCGCCTCGACCGGGTCGCCGAGCGCCGTTCCGGTGCCGTGCAGTTCCACGTACTGCACGGCGCCGGGTGAGACCGCGGCCCGCCGCTGGGCCAGCCGGAGCACCTCTTGCTGACCACGGGGGTCGGGGGCGGTGAGCGACGTACCGCCGCCGTCGTTGTTGACCGCGCTGCCCTCGATCACGCAGTAGACGGTGTCGCCGTCGGCGAGGGCGCCGGACAGCGGTTTCAGGACGACGATGCCACCGCCCTCACCCCGCACATAGCCATTGGCGCGGGCGTCGAAGGTGAAGCAGCGGCCGTCCGGGGAGAGCGCGCCGAACGCGGCGATGTCGGCGGCGGTTTCCGCGGAGAGGTTCAGGTTCACCCCGCCCGCCAGCGCGAGCCGTGACTCGCCGCGACGCAGGCTCTCCACGGCCATATGCACCGCGACCAGGGAGGACGCCTGGGCCGCGTCGACGGTCACGCTGGGACCGCTCAGGCCGAGCACATGGGAGAGCCGGTTCGCGATCATGCCGCGCTGGACGCCGGTCAGCGTGTGGTGCGAGCGGCCGCGGGCGCTGATCAGCGAGGCGTAGTCGGCGGACCCGGCGCCGATGAACGCGCCGACGGTGGCTCCCCGCAGGGTGGCGGGCACGATGCCCGCGTCCTCCAGCCCCTCCCATCCCAGCTCCAGTATCAGCCGCTGCTGGGGTCCATCGTCACGGCTTCGCGTGGCGAGATGCCGAAGAACGCGGCATCGAAACGATCGACGTCGTCGATGAAGCCGCCGTGGCGGATGGCGGGCGGCATGGAAGCGTCGTCGGTCCACCGCCCGGCGGGCACCTCGCTGATCGCCGAGACGCCCTCGCTCAGCAGCCTCCAGAACGCCTCGGGATCGGGTGCCTGCGGAAAGCGGCAGGACATTCCGACAACGGCGATGGCCTCGTCCGGTTCCATGCTGTTCCTCGGGGCGGAATCGTGTGCGGAACGGTCTGCCGGACCGTTCGCCGAATCACCTGCGGGGTCGTCGTTCACTGATCGCGCCCTCGGACCTGCCAGACCTGCGAGACCGACCGTCCGGGGTCCGCGGCGGCCGTGGAGACCACCGCCACCACGTCGTCGCAGAACCGCTCGATCGTGGCGCGGTCGAAGAGGGACGTGCTGAACAGCACGGTGCCGGCGAGGCCGCCGTCCTCCGCGTTCTCGTACAGGTCGATCTCCATGTCCACGTTGACGGTCACCGGGGGGTGGGTCATCAGAAACGGTTCGGCGGTCAGCCCGGTGAGCATCAGCGGTCGCTGTGGGGTGTTGACGATCTGGAAGATCACCTTTACCGGCGGATCGTCCGACAGCCACTTCCCGGCGTGGCCGCCGGTGGGCTTGTCCGAGTGCTTGAGTACGGAGACGAACGGCACGTCCTGGTGCGTAAAGGCGTCGGACATCGCATCGCGCACCGTGGCCAGCAGTGTGCCGAAGTCGGTGGCGCCGGAGACCTCGGTGCGCAGCGCCAGCATCTTGGAGACGAGGCCCACCACGTTTTCCAGTTCGTCCCGGCCACGGTTGGCCATGGGCACGCCGACGAGGACGTCCTGGTTGTCCGAGCGGGCGGACATGACCACCTTCAGCGCGGTGAGCAGCGTCATGTACAAGGTGGCGCTGGACGATTCGCCCAACCGCCGGGCCGCCTCCACGGCGTCCTTCGGCAGTCGCCAGTGGTGGACGCCGCTCTCGTACCGGGCGGACGTGGCGCGGGGCCGGTCGGTGGGCAGTTCGGCGGGCGCCATGCCGTCGAAGTGCCGCTGCCAGTAGTCGAGTTGGCGTCGCAGCAGATCCCCGCGCAACCACTCGCGCTCCCAGTTCGCCACATCGGCGTACTGGACGGGCACGGGTGGCAGATCGGGTTCGGCGCCGCGCAGCAGCGCCGAGTACACGACGGACAGATCGCGGACCAGCACACCCTGGGACCAGCCGTCGGTGACCAGATGGTGCAGGGTGAGCACCAGCACATGGTCGAGCTCGGCCAGGCGGAGCACGCGCAGCCGCGCCAGTGGGCCGCTCGTGAGGTCGAAGGGCCGGGCCGCCTCCTGTCCGGCCAGTACGGAGGCTTCGGCCTCGTCGTCCGCCTCGGCCACCTCCACCTGGCCCGGCACATGCGGCCGGATCACCTGGACGTATCCGTCGGCTTCCTTGACGAAGGTGGTGCGCAGGGCCTCGTGCCGGTCGATCAGCAGGTCCATCGACCGCCGCAGGCAGTCGAGGTCCAGTTCGCCAGACACCCGCACGGCCATGGGGATGTTCCAGTGCCCGGCCTCGAGGACATCACCGAAGAAGAGGTCCGTCTGCTGCTGTGCGAAGGTGAGGGGGACGGGCCGATCGCGCCGGGCGGGGACCAGTGGCGGCAGCTCGGGTTCGGGAACGGAGCGGGCCGCGGCGGTGAGCGTGGCCGCCAGTTCCCTGGGGGTGCGCTGCTGGAAAACGGTCTTCAGCGGTACGTCGATGCCAAGGGCGGTCCGGAGCCTGGCGACCACCCGGGTGGCGATGAGGGAATGGCCGCCCAATGCGAAGAAGTCGTCGTCGATACCGACCCTGGTGGCGCCGAGCAGATCCGCGTAGACCCGGCAGACGGCCTCTTCCTCGGGGGTGCGGGGGGCGACGTAGCCGACCTCGAGCACGGTGCGCAGGTCCGGGGCAGGCAGCGCCTTACGGTCGATCTTGCCGCCCGAGGTCAGGGGCATGGTGTCCAGCAGGACGAAGGCAGAGGGCACCATGTACTCGGGCACCGCGGACTCGACGTGCCGGCGCAGGGTTTCGGTCAGCCGGTCGTGCCGGTCCGCGGCGGTGGCATCGGCCACCACATAGGCCACCAGCCGCTTGTCCCCCGGGGTGTCCTCACGCACCATCACGGCCGTGTGGAGCACGTCCTGGTGCCTGGCCAGGATCGCCTCGATCTCGCCCGGTTCGATCCGGAAGCCGCGGATCTTCACCTGGTCGTCGATCCGGCCGAGGTATTCCAGGTTGCCGTCGGGCAGCCAGCGCACCAGGTCGCCGGAGCGGTACATACGCGATCCATCGCCGTGGAACGGGTTTGCCACGAACCGGGAGGCGGTCAGGTCCGGGCGGCCGAGATAGCCCCTGGCCAGGCCCGCTCCGGCCACGCACAGCTCACCGGGCACTCCCACGGGGACGGGCCGGAGCCGCCGGTCGACAACGTACACCCGGGTGTTGCCGATCGGGCGGCCGATGGGGGCGGTGAGCGGCCACTCGGCCACCTCGGCGGGGAGCGAGTACGAGGTCACCACATGGGCTTCGCTGGGACCGTAGTGGTTGTGCAGCCGCAGCTCGGGGCGGCGGGCGCACAGCTCGCGCAGATCGTGGTGGAGGGAGAGGGGTTCTCCGGCCTGTGAGAGATGGCGCAGCGCGGCCAGCTCGGTGCCGTGCGGATCCACCTCCTCGGAGATCGCCCGCAGCATCACGTTCGGTACGAAGAGCTGGTCGATCTCGTGGGTGTGGATCCATCGGGCGAACTCGACGGGGTCCATGCGCAGTTCCTCGCCGGGGATGACGATCGTCTCGCCGTACAGCAGCGCCGAGAAGATCTCCTGGAGCGAGATGTCGAAGGTCAGCGTGGCGAACTGGGCCGTCTTGGCGTCGGGGCCGATCGGCAGGGCCTTCTTCTGCCAGGCCACCAGGTTGAGCACACAGGAGGCGGGCATGAGGATGCCCTTGGGGACTCCGGTGGAGCCGGAGGTGTAGATGACATAGGCGAGGTTCTGGGCGCTGGGCCGTGCCGTGGGCGGGGTCGGGGCCGGCTGGTGAGCGATGCGCGCTCGGCGTCGAGCAGGATGAGCCGGATCCCGGGCGTCCCGGCCTCCGTTTCGGAGGGCGTTGCGAGCAGGCTGGTGAAGCGCTGCTGGGTGACGGCGACGGTCACCCCGGCGTCGGCCAGTACGAACTGGACGCGGTCCCGGGGGTGGTTCGGGTCGATCGGCACATAGGCCGCTCCGAGCTTGAGGATCGCGAGGATGGCCACGATCATCTCGGCACCGCGGTCGACACACAGCCCGACCAGGGTCTCGGGGCCGATCCCCCGGCTCTCCAGGAGGTGGGCGAGCTGGTTCGACCGCTGGTCCAGCTCGGCGTAGGTGATGCGGTCGCCACCGCTGATCACGGCCACCGCGCCGGGGCGGCGCTCGGCCTGGGCGGTGAAGAGCGCGGGCAGCGATCCGGCCGGTACGGGGCCCGTGGTGTGGTTGAACTCCTCCAGGACCTTCGTCCGCTCGGCGTCGTCGAGCGGGGAGATCTCGGAGAGGGGCCGGTCCGGCTCGGCCAGAACACCTCGCAGGACGACGGTGACATGGTGCAGCAGCCGTTCGACGGTGCTCCTGTCGAACAGGGCCTTGCTGAAGACGATGTGGCCGAGCACGCCGTCCTCGGTCTCGACGAGATGGACCTCCAGGTCCATGCGCGTGAGGATCCGGCCGTGATCGTAGGGCTCGGTCTCCGCGCCGGGCAGGGCGAGCCGCTCCCCCGGCACGTTGATCATCTGGAAGAGCACCTGTACCAGGGGGTTCCGGGACAGGTCCCGCTCCGGGTGCACCTGCTCCACCAGATACTCGAACGGCAGGTCGCCATGGGCGAAGGCACCGGCCGCCATGTCCCGGACCCGTGCCAGCAGTTGGCGGAAGGTGGGGTCGCCGGACAGGTCGGTCCGCAGCACCACGGTATTGACGAAGAACCCGATGAGGCCCTCGACCTCGGCGCGCCCCCGGTTGGCCACGGGGGTGCCCACCGTGATGTCGTCGCTGTCCACATACCGGCCCAGGACCAGCTGGAAGGCGGCCAGCAAGGTCATGTAGAGGGTCGCGTTCTCACCGGCGCCCAGCCGGCGGGCGGCCCGGATCAGTTCGGCGGGCAGCTCCCAGCGCACCGCGTCGCCTTCCTGGCGGGCGACCGAGGGCCTGGGCCGGTCGGTGGGCAGCTCCAGCGCGGGTGCCATACCGTCGAGCCGCTTCGTCCAGTAGTCCAGCTGGCGGCGCAAGGTCGGACCGGACAGCCAGTCGCGCTCCCACTCCGCGTAGTCGGCGTACTGCACGGGCAGCGGCGGCAGTACGGGCTCCCGCCCGGCGTCGAGCGCCTCGTACGCGGCGGACAGCTCACCCACCAGAATGCCCTGTGACCAGGCGTCCGTGGCCACATGGTGCACCGTCAGCAGCAGCACGTGGTCATGTTCGTCCAGCCGCAGCACCTTGGCCCGCAGCAGGGGTCCGGTGCTCAGGTCGAAGGGCTCGGTGATCTCCGCTCCGGCCAGTTGCCGGACCGCGGCAAGCCGCTCCTCCTCCGGGCCGTCGGGCACCGATGCGATCCGCACCGGGACGGGGGCGGGGGGCTGGATCCGCTGCACCGGTTGGCCGCCGGTCTCGGTGAAGCTGGTGCGCAGCGCCTCGTGCCGGGCGACCACCAGCGAAAGGGCCCGGGAGAGATGAGCGACGTCCAGGCGGCCGCGCACCCGCACCGCGAAGGGGAGGTTGTACGAGGCGTTGCCGGGCTCCAGCTGGTCCAGAAACCACAGTCGTCGCTGCGCGAATGACGCCCTGAGCTCACGGTCCCTGGCGACGGGCACCACACCCGTGGATTCCTTTCGCCTGGTGCGCTCGAAGAGATTGCTCATGGCCGCGCTGAGACCTTGGGATTTGGGCGCGCCTGATTGCCCCACAACACAGCCTTCCCCGACGACTGATGGAAATGGTTTTGCGCGATTATTTCGCTGATACTGCCGCTGATGCTTGCCCAGCTATGGCGCGGACGCCGTTTAAAGGGAAGTCAGCAGCACCGGTGCACCATCGCCCCGGCCCGCGCTGGTATTGGACGTGCGGCATACAAGGACCCGGAGTCCGTCGAAGTTCGCCCGTCGGCTGAAACTCACCGGGTGGGCGGCGTCGATATCCGAGGCGAGCATCCGGCGCGCCTCGAACTCCGCGGAGTGGACGGACGGTTGAGTGACAGCTCGCGCACCGGCGCCCACCAGGCTCTTGCTGGATCCATGAGGCGGCAGCCATGCGGTGACGCCGGGGCTGAACAGGGAACTTCCGCGAAATCCGCCACGCTGCGGTGAGATGTCGCTTTCCTCGCGATCCTCGCGATCCAAGACAGCATTTCCTGAGGTCAACCGGTCGGTCATTCGGTCCATTAAGACAGCATGCGTAACCGGTCGCGCGATCCTCGTGATATCGGATGCGCGCAACGCCAAAACACTCACCACAGCCCCCGTTCGCCGTCCAGCGAGTCCCCTGAGGTGAACCTAGATCGTTGGCTGATCCGCTGTCAACCCGCACCTTTTCGGCGATAAATAGCGGGAGTTGCCGACCTGCGCGAACTCACCGCCCGTGTGATCCGCCAGTCGGCGGTGACGCGAGGTGATTTCGGTCACCATGCCCATTTGGGTGTCCAGGCGTCGGTGTCACGGTGGCCGGGCGGCGCGGAGGCGAGGTGGTCGCGGAGCGCGCTGAGGGCGGAGTGCGGGTTGTCGCGGTGCCAGATCAGCGAATGCGGGTAGACCGGGGTCGGGTGGCGCACCGCGATGCGCCGCAGCCCGTAGTCGGCGGGCCAGACCAGGCGGGTCCGTTCGCCGACGAAGGTCGCCAGCGTCGAGGAGTCGGCGATCGTGTCGAGGAGCGGCTCGGGCCCGAAGTACGGGCCGATCGCGTCGATGGTGATCCCGAACGCGGTGGCGAGGTCGTCGTAGTAGGCGGCCCATTCGGTACCGGGCACGATGCCCGGCATCCAGATCCGGTGCCCGGCGAGCTCGGCCGGGGTGACCTCGCGGGCGGCGGCGAGTTCATGGGACGGTCCGGTGAGGAGCTGGATGGGCTCGTCATGGACCCGGCTGGCCTCGATGCCGCCCGGGAGCCGCCGCGCGGGCAGGGTGACCGCCCGGAACGACGCGTCGATCGTGCCGGTGCGTACGGCGGCGATGGCCGCGTCGGCGTCGAAGAGGGTCACCACATCGAGTTCGACCTCGGGGTGCGCGCGGTGGAATCCGCGCAGCAGATCGGCCGGTGCGAGCCGCCGCCCGATCACATCGACGCGCAGTGCGCGGCGGCCGGGGCGTACGGAGGCGGCGGCCCGCTCCTCGGCCCGCAACAGCTCCCGGGCGTGGGGCAGGAACGCCTGCCCGTCGATGGTGAGCCGGGCTCCGCGCGCGGTGCGGGTGAAAAGCCGCACACCGAGCTCCTTCTCCAGCGCGGCGATGCGCTTGGAGACGGCCTGCTGGGTGATGGACAGCTCGGCGGCCGCCTCCTGGAACTGGCCCGCGTCCGCGACGGCGACGAAGGTGCGCACGGCCTTGAGGTCCACGTCGGCCACCTTAGCCGCACAACTCATGGTTGTGGCATGTCGAGGGCGTTGTTTGAACCGCCCGCCCCGGCTCGCTTGGATATCGCCCGTTCTACATGAGGTTCTTCGGGCGAGATGGCGGGGAGTGCGCTGCACATGGGGGCGAGGCGGAAGCTGGGGCGGCAGTTCGGATGGCTCTGGGCGGCGTACGCGGTCAGCGCGTTCGGCACCTGGCTCGCGTTCGACGCGTTCCCGATGATCGCGATCATGGTGCTCCATGCCGGGGCAGCCCAGGTGTCGCTGCTGGCGGCCGCGGGGCTGGCGGTGGGTGCGGCAGTGGCGCTGCCGCTCGGGCCGTGGATGGAGTTCCGCCGCAAGCGGCCGGTGATGATCACGATGGATGTGGTCCGGTTCGCGGCCCTGATGACCGTCCCCGTTCTGTATCTGCTCGACCGGCTCACCTTCGTCCAGCTCGTGGTCGTGTCGGTCGTCGTCTCCGCGGCCGACATCGCCTTCACCGCCGCCAGTGGCGCGTGCCTGAAGGCGCTCGTGCCGCGGGAGGACCTGCTGGTGGCGAACGCGCGGTTCGAGTCCACGTCCTGGACCGCCACCATGCTCGGACCCCAGATCGGCGGGGCCGCGATCGGGCTCTTCGGTCCGGTGATGGCCGTGGCGGCCAACGCGGTCAGCTTTCTGCTCTCCGCGGCGGGGATCCGTGCGATCGGCGGCACGGAGCCACGCCCCGAGCGCACCGGCCCGCCTCCACGGCTCCGCGCCGGTGAGCTGCTGGAGGGCTGGCGGTGCATTCTGACCCACCCGGCGCTGCGCCCGCTGTTCTTCAACCAGGTCCTGGTGGGCGGGCTGATCATGGCGACCGCGCCGCTGCTCGCCGTGCTCATGCTGGGCAGCCTGGGGTTCGCGCCCTGGCAGTACGCGATGGCTTTCACACTGCCGTGCGTCGGGGGTCTGATCGGCTCCCGGCTGGCTCCCCGGCTGGCGGCACGGTTCGGACGGCACCGGGTCATGCTGATCTCGGGGGCGCTGCGGGCGTGCTGGCTGCCGGGGTTGGCCTTCGTCCGCCCCGGTACACCGGGGCTGGTGCTGGTCATGGCGGTCGAGCTGGGGCTGATCTGCTGCATGGGCGTGTTCACCCCGCTGTACGCCACCTATCGGCTCGACCGGACCCCGGCGGACCGGGTCGCCCGCACCCTCTCCGCGTGGTCGGTCTCCAGCAAGGCCACCATCGCGACCCTGACCGCCCTGTGGGGCCTGCTGGCCGCTGTCACCGGCCCCCGGATCGCGATCGCCACAGCCGGAGTCCTCAGCCTGGCGACCCCGCTCCTCCTCCCCCGGCACGAGTACGACGCGCCCCGCCCCGAACAGGAGCCGGCGCCGAGCCACACCTGATTCGGAGTCCGCATGACCATTCTGAACGCATGTCCTGAACGATCGTTCTGAACGTACGTTCAAGACTGGGGTAGGGTGGTCGGCATGGGACATCGGGAACAGTTGATGGCCGGGGCGAAGCGGTGCCTGGAGGAGCGGGGATTCGCCCGTACGACCTCCCGTGACATCGCCGCCGCCGCCAACGCGCCGCTCGGCACGATCAATTACCACTACGGCTCGAAGGAGCGGCTGCTCAACGCGGCGCTCCTGGAATCGCTCGACGAGTGGAGCGAGAAGGTGCGGTCCGGGTCGGCGGAGACCGTCCCGGCATCCGGGGGCGGGGCGCGAGTGGAGTCGATGTGGGCCCGGATCATCGAGTCCGAGACCACGGACCGGCCGCTGCTGGTGGCCAGCGCGGAAGCGCTCGCCCAGGCCGAACGTTCCGCCGAGGTCCGGCAGCAGCTCGCCGAGGCGTTCGAACGGTCCCGTACGGCGCTGGCGGCCGAGCTGCACGGCATCGAGGACGCGGAGGGCGAGGTGGCCCGTGCGGTCGGGTCGGTGCACATGGCACTGATCGCCGGTCTGACCCAGCAGTGGCTGGTCGATCCCGAGCGCGCCCCCTCGGCGCGGGAGGTGGCCACGGGCCTGCGGAGGATCGCCCAGGCCCTCGAGTCCGACACCTGATCCGGGGGACGGAGTGGCACCGCCTTTCACCCATCTGCATGTGCACACGCAGTACTCGCTCCTGGACGGCGCGGCCCGGCTGAGGGATCTCTTCGCGGCCTGCCAGGAGATGGGCATGTCGCACCTCGCCCTGACCGACCACGGCAATCTGCACGGCGCGTACGACTTCTTCCAGCAGGCCACGGCCTCGGGCGTGACGCCGATCATCGGGATCGAGGCGTATGTCGCCCCGGAGTCGCGGCGCACCAAGCGCAAGATCCAGTGGGGGCAGCCCCACCAGAAGCGCGATGACGTCTCCGGTTCGGGCGGCTACACCCACAAGACGATCTGGGCGGCGGACACCACCGGGCTGCACCATCTGTTCCGGCTGTCGTCGGACGCGTATGCGCAGGGCTGGCTGCAGAAGTGGCCGCGGATGGACAAGGAGGTCATCGCCGAACACGCCGAGGGGCTGATCGCCTCGACCGGCTGTCCGTCCGGTGAGCTGCAGACCCGGCTGCGCCTGGGCCAGTTCGACGAGGCGCTGAAGGCCGCCTCCGAGTACCAGGACATCTTCGGCAAGGACCGGTACTTCCTGGAGCTGATGGACCATGGCATCGAGATCGAGCGCCGGGTCCGGGACGGGCTGCTGGAGATCGGCAGGAAGCTGGGCATCCCGCCGCTGGTGACGAACGACTCGCACTACACCTACGCGGACGAGGCCACCGCACACGATGCGCTGCTGTGCATCCAGACCGGCAAGAGCCTCTCCGACCTGGACCGCTTCCGCTTCGACGGCACCGGCTACTACCTCAAGTCCGCCGCCGAGATGTACGCCATCGACTCCTCGGACGCCTGGCAGGAGGGCTGCCGCAACACCCGGCTGGTCGCCGAGCAGATCGACACCACCGGCATGTTCACCAAGCGCGACCTCATGCCGCGGTTCGATGTGCCCGACGGCCACACCGAGGTCACCTGGTTCCGCGAGGAGGTCCGGCGCGGGATGGCCCGGCGCTATCCCGGTGGCGTCCCCGAGGACCGGCAGAAGCTGGCCGGGTACGAGATGGACGTCATCATCCAGATGGGGTTCCCGGGCTACTTCCTCGTGGTCGCCGACTTCATCATGTGGGCCAAGCAGCAGGGCATCGCCGTCGGGCCGGGCCGTGGTTCGGCGGCCGGTTCGATCGTCTCGTACGCCATGGGCATCACCGACCTCGACCCGGTCGAGCACGGGCTGATCTTCGAGCGGTTCCTCAACCCCGAGCGGGTGTCCATGCCGGACGTCGACATCGACTTCGACGAGCGCCGGCGGGTCGAGGTGATCCGCTATGTGACGGAGAAGTACGGCGCCGACAAGGTGGCCATGATCGGCACCTACGGCACCATCAAGGCCAAGAACGCCATCAAGGACTCGGCCCGCGTGCTGGGCTATCCGTACGCGATGGGCGACCGCATCACCAAGGCCATGCCCGCCGACGTCGGCGGCAAGGGCATCCCGCTGTCCGGCATCACCGACCCGGAACACCCGCGGTACTCCGAGGCGGGCGAGGTGCGGGCGATGTACGAGAACGAGCCGGATGCGCGGAAGGTCATCGACACCGCCAAGGGTGTCGAGGGCCTGGTGCGGCAGATGGGTGTGCACGCCGCCGGGGTGATCATGTCGAGCGAGCCGATCGTGGACCATGTTCCGGTCTGGGTGCGGCACACCGACGGGGTCACGATCACGCAGTGGGACTACCCCACCTGTGAGTCGCTGGGCCTGCTGAAGATGGACTTCCTGGGCCTGCGCAACCTCACCATCATGGACGACGCCGTCACGATGGTGCGCGCCGACAAGGGCGTCGACCTGAAGCTGCTCGATCTGCCACTGGACGACCGCAGGACCTTCGAGATGCTCGGCGGTGGCCACACCCTCGGTGTGTTCCAGTTCGACGGCAGCGCGATGCGCTCGCTCCTGCGGCTGATGAAACCCAACCAGTTCGAGGACATCACCGCGGTCACCGCCCTGTACCGGCCGGGCCCGATGGGCATGAACTCGCATATCAACTACGCCCTGCGGAAGAACGGGCAGCAGGAGATCACCCCCATCCACCCGGAGCTGGAGGAGCCGCTCAGGGAGGTCCTCGACATCACCTACGGCCTGGTCGTCTACCAGGAGCAGGTCCAGAAGGCCGCCCAGGCCCTCGCGGGCTACTCACTCGGCCAGGCCGACCTGCTGCGCCGGGCGATGGGCAAGAAGAAGCAGGAGGTGCTGGACAAGGAGTTCCTCCCATTCCGGGACGGCTGCCGGGAGCGCGGCTACTCCGACGAGGCCGTGCAGGCGGTCTGGGACGTCCTGGTGCCCTTCGCGGGCTACGCCTACAACAAGGCGCATGCCGCCGCCTATGCGCTCGTCTCGTACTGGACCGCGTATCTCAAGGCCAACTACCCCGCCGAGTACATGGCGGCGCTGCTCACCTCGGTGCGGGACGACAAGGACAAGTCGGCGGTCTATCTGAACGAGTGCCGTCGCATGGGCATCAAGGTGCTGCCGCCGAACGTCAATGAGTCCGAGGCCAACTTCACCGCTCAGGGTGATGATGTGATCCTCTTCGGTCTCACGGCGGTCCGGAACGTCGGTCAGAACGTGGTGGAAGCGATCATCCGCGGCCGTAAGGCCAAGGGGAAGTACGCCTCGTTCCCGGACTACCTGGACAAGGTCGAGGCGGTGGTGTGCAACAAGCGCACCACGGAATCGCTGATCAAGGCGGGCGCCTTCGACGAGATGGGCCACACCCGTAAGGGGCTCACGGCGCACTACGAGGCGCTGATCGACAATGTGGTCGCGGTCAAGCGCAAGGAGGCCGAGGGGCAGTTCGACCTCTTCGGCGGCATGGCCGGTGACGGCGGGGACGGCGAGGGGCCGGGCTTCGGCCTCGACGTCGAGTTCTCGGACGAGGAGTGGGACAAGCCGTATCTGCTCGCTCAGGAGCGGGAGATGCTCGGTCTGTACGTCTCCGACCACCCGCTCCTCGGCCTGGAGCAGTTGCTGGCCGGTACGGCGGACGCCACCGTCGCGCAGCTCACCGGTGGTGACTTCGCGGACGGCGCGATCGTCACGGTGGGGGGCATCATCTCCGGTCTGCAGCGCAAGATGACCAAGCAGGGCAACGCCTGGGCCATCGCCACCGTGGAGGACCTCGCCGGCTCCATCGAGTGCATGGTCTTCCCGGCCACCTATCAGCTGGTGTCGGCCCAACTCGTCGAGGACACGGTGGTGTTCGTCAAGGGCCGCCTCGACCGACGCGAGGACGTGCCCCGGCTGGTGGCGATGGAACTGGCGGTCCCCGACCTCAGCGCCCGCCATGCCCCGCTGCGCCTGGAGATGCTCGAAGCGCAGGTGACACCGCGCTCCGTCCAGCAGCTCAAGGAGATCCTCCAGGCCCATCCGGGACCGACCGAGGTACATCTGCGGGTGCGCGGCCGGACCGGGACCACCGTCTACCGGCTGGGCTACCGTATCGGCATCCGGCCCGAGTTCTGGGCCGACCTCAAAGCCGCGGTGGCCGTCACCCGGGCCAGATGAGCCGGGGCCACCACCGGGGTTCGCACGATCTACTCCCCCATTACGCAAGCGACTTGCAATTCTTGCGCTACGCTTGCGTGCATGACGCGACGACTTGCTGAAGTGGCGAAGAAGGTCGGTGTCAGCGAGGCCACGGTCAGCCGGGTGCTCAATGGCAAGCCCGGGGTCTCCGAAGCCACCCGGCAGGCGGTGCTGTCCGCGCTGGACGTCCTCGGCTACGAGCGGCCCACCCAGCTGCGGGGCGACCGGGCCCGGCTGGTCGGGCTGGTCCTGCCCGAGCTGCAGAACCCCATCTTCCCGGCGTTCGCCGAGGTCATCGGCGGGGCGCTGGCGCAGCTGGGGCTGACTCCGGTGCTGTGCACCCAGACCAAGGGCGGGGTCTCCGAGGCCGATTACGTGGATCTGCTGCTGCAACAGCAGGTCTCCGGGGTGGTGTTCGCGGGCGGGCTGTTCGCGCAGGCCGACGCGCCGCACGACCACTACCGACTGCTCGCCGAACGCAACATTCCGGTGGTGCTGGTCAACGCGGCGATAGAGCATCTCGGCTTCCCGGGCGTCTCCTGTGACGACGCCGTGGCCGTGGAGCAGGCCTGGCGGCATCTGGCCTCTCTCGGCCACGAGCGGATCGGGCTCGTACTCGGGCCCAGTGACCATATGCCGTCGGCGCGCAAGCTGGCCGCCGCGCGCGCGGTCGCCGGCCATCTGCCGGACGAGTTCGTGGCCCGGGCGATCTTCTCGATCGAGGGCGGCCACGCCGCGGCCTCCCGGCTGATCGACCGGGGGGTCACGGGCATCATCTGCGCCAGTGACCCGTTGGCCCTGGGGGCGATTCGGGCGGCGCGCCGCAAGGGGTTCGGCGTGCCGTCGCAGGTGTCCGTGGTCGGCTACGACGACTCCGCGTTCATGAACTGCACCGAGCCGCCGCTGACCACCGTCCGCCAGCCCATCGAGGCCATGGGCCGGGCGGCCGTGGAGCTGCTGAACGCGCAGATCGGCGGCGCGGCCGTACCGTCCGAGGAGCTGTTGTTCGAGCCGGAGCTGGTGGTGCGCGGCTCCACCGCGCAGCCGCCGCGGGAGTAGAGCGCGGGGCCTGTCGATATGCGGTCGGCAGGGGGAGGTTGGCATGCAGCCGCAAGGCGGTTGGCAGGCCAATCCACCTGATCCACAGTCCAGTTGAATAATTACAGAATCTACGCGACATCTTGCGGCCCGTTGTCGACGGTGCTTGAGTGTGCGGCGCACTCACGGTTGTGTGCGCCCCGCTCGCGGCCGTGGGGCTTCCCTGCTCCTGTACAGAGGGGTCCACCCATGAGAAGCACCGGGTTCCGCCGTACGCTCATCGCGCTCAGCGCCTGCTCCCTCGCCCTCACCGCCTGCGGAGGGTCGAACGACGACTCGGCGGGCGGAAAGACGCGTATCACCGTCAACTGCATGCCGCCCAAGAGCGCCAAGGTCGACCGGCAGTTCTTCGAGGAGGACATCGCCTCCTTCGAGAAGCAGAACCCGGACATCGACGTCGTCGCGCATGACGCGTTCCCCTGCCAGGACCCGAAGACCTTCGACGCCAAGCTGGCCGGCGGCCAGATGGAGAACGTCTTCTACACGTACTTCACCGACGCCCGGCATGTCGTCGACATCAACCAGGCGGCCGATCTCACTCCGTACGTCAAGGAGCTGAAGAGCTACCCCACCCTCCAGAAGCAGCTGCGCGACATCTACACGGTTGACGGCAAGGTCTACGGCATCCCGCGCACCGGCTACTCGATGGGCCTGATCTACAACCGCAAGCTCTTCGAGAAGGCCGGACTCGACCCCGACAAGCCGCCGATGACCTGGGAGGAGGTCCGCGCCGACGCCAAGAAGATCGCCGCGCTGGGCAAGGGCACCGTCGGCTACGCGGACTACAGCGCACAGAACCAGGGCGGCTGGCACTTCACGGCGGAGCTGTACGCACAGGGCGGCGACGTCGTCAGCGCCGACGGCAAGAAGGCCACCATCGACACCCCCGCGGCGCGCGCCGTCCTGCGGAATCTGCACGACATGCGCTGGGTGGACGACTCGATGGGCAGCAAGCAGCTCCTCGTCATCAACGACGCCCAGCAGATGATGGGCTCGGGCAAGCTGGGCATGTACCTCGCCGCGCCCGACAACATCCCGATCCTGGTGAAGGAGAAGGGCGGCAACTACAAGGACCTCGCCATCGCCCCCATGCCCGGTGGCAAGGGCACGCTCATCGGCGGCGACGGCTATATGTTCCAGAAGAAGGACACGCCCGCCCAGATCCGGGCCGGCCTCAAGTGGCTCGACCATATGTTCCTGACCCCGGGCAAGGGTTTCCTCGGCGACTACGTCCGCGCCAAGAAGAACGACGCCCCGGTGGGCCTGCCCGAGCCACGGCTGTTCACCGGCGCCGCCGACGCCAAGGACCAGCAGATCAAGAAGGCGAACGCCAATGTCCCCGTGGACAACTACCAGACGTTCCTGGACGGCAATCAGAAGCTGCGGATGAAGATCGAGCCGCCGCATGCCCAGCAGATCTACTCCGTCCTCGACGGAGCCGTCTCCGCCGTCCTGACCAAGAAGGACGCCGACATCGACCAGCTCATCGAGGACGCCGCCGGAAAGATCGACAGCATCCTGGCCCGGGGCTGACCCGATGACCAAGACGGCTGCGCGGCCGCCCGCCGAGGCGATCGCCGTCCACCCGGTGCAGGCGCCGCCCCCGGCGGGGGGTCGGGGGCGGCGCCGCCTCGCCGACCAGGCCCGTGCCTACGGCTTCCTCCTCGGCGGTCTCGTCTGCTTCGCGCTGTTCTCCTGGTATCCGGCGATCCGCGCGGTCGTGATCGCCTTCCAGAAGTACACGCCCGGCTCGTCCCCCGAATGGGTCGGCACCGCCAACTTCACCCGGGTGCTGCACGATCCTGAGTTCACCGCGGCGTGGCGGAACACCCTCACCTTCACGCTGCTGGCGCTGGTCATCGGCTTCGCGATCCCGTTCCTGCTCGCCCTCGTCCTCAATGAGCTCCGGCACGCCAAGGCGTTCTTCCGGGTCGTGGTGTATCTGCCGGTGATGATCCCGCCGGTGGTCAGCGCCCTGCTGTGGAAGTGGTTCTACGACCCCGGCGCCGGGCTGGCCAACGAGGCGCTGCGCTTCGCGCATCTGCCCACCTCGAACTGGTCCAACGGCGCGGACACCGCCCTGGTCTCCCTCGTCATCGTCGCCACCTGGGCCAATATGGGCGGCACCGTCCTGATCTATCTGGCGGCCCTGCAGTCCATCCCCGGTGAGCTGTACGAGGCGGCCGAACTGGACGGCGCGAGCCTGCTGCAACGCGTCCGCCATGTCACGATCCCCCAGACGCGGTTCGTCATCCTCATGCTGATGCTGCTGCAGATCATCGCGACGATGCAGGTCTTCACCGAGCCCTTCGTGATCACCGGTGGTGGCCCGGAGAACGCCACGGTCACCGTCCTCTACCTCATCTACAAATACGCCTTCCTCTACAACGACTTCGGTGGCGCCTGTGCGCTGAGCGTGATGCTGCTCGTGCTGCTCGGCGCCTTCTCCGCCCTCTATCTGCGGCTGACCCGCTCCGGGGAGGACGACGCATGAGCACCCGGACCCTCGTCTCCCCCGCCGCCCTGGCCCGCCCCCGCGGCCGGGCCGTCTACTGGACGGTCTTCACCGCCGTGGTGGTGCTCTTCGCGATCGCCTTCCTCTTCCCCGTCTACTGGATGGTGACCGGGGCGATGAAGTCGCCGGACGAGGTGGCGCAGACCCCGCCGACCCTCGTCCCGAAGCAGTGGCACTCCAGCGGCTACACCGACGCCTGGGACCTGATGCAGCTTCCGCAGCATCTGTGGAACACGGTCGTCCAGGCGGCCGGTGCCTGGCTGTTCCAGCTGGTCTTCTGTACGGCCGCCGCCTACGCCCTGTCCAAGCTGAAGCCCGCCTTCGGCAAGGTGATCCTCGGTGGCATCCTGGCCACGCTGATGGTCCCGGCCCAGGCGCTGGTCGTGCCGAAGTACCTGACCGTCGCCGATCTGCCGCTGATCCACACCAGCCTGCTCAACGACCCCCTCGCGATCTGGCTGCCGGCCGTGGCCAACGCCTTCAACCTGTATCTCCTCAAGCGGTTCTTCGACCAGATCCCGCGTGACGTCCTGGAGGCCGCCGAGATCGACGGCTCCGGGAAGCTGCGCACGCTGTGGTCGATCGTGCTGCCCATGTCGCGTCCGGTGCTCGGCGTTGTGTCGATCTTCGCGCTGGTCGCGGTGTGGCAGGACTTCCTGTGGCCGCTGATGGTCTTCTCCGACACCGGCAAGCAGCCGATCAGCGTCGCACTCGTCCAGCTGTCGCAGAACATCCAGCTGACCGTGCTCATCGCCGCGATGGTCATCGCCAGCATCCCGATGGTCGCGCTGTTCCTCGTCTTCCAGCGGCACATCATCGCCGGGATCAGCGCGGGCAGCACGAAGGGCTGACTTCGCCCCCTCGACAGAAAGGCATCCACCGTGGCCCAGCCCACCCCTGCCCGGACGCCCCACGACTGGTGGCGCTCCGCCGTCATCTACCAGGTGTATGTGCGCAGCTTCGCCGACGGGGACGGCGATGGCACCGGCGACCTCGCGGGCGTCCGCGCCAGGCTGCCGTATCTCGCCGAACTCGGCGTCGACGCTCTGTGGTTCAGCCCCTGGTACCAGTCGCCCATGAAGGACGGCGGCTATGACGTCGCCGACTACCGCGCCATCGATCCGGCCTTCGGCACCCTGGCCGAGGCGGAGAAGCTCATCGCCGAGGCCCGGGAGCTGGGCATTCGCACGATCGTCGACATCGTGCCGAACCACGTCTCCGACCAGCACCCCTGGTGGCGTGCCGCCCTCGCCGGCGGCCCCGAGCGCGAGCTCTTCCACTTCCGCCCGGGCCGTGGCGACCACGGTGAATTGCCGCCCAACGACTGGAAGTCGGAGTTCGGCGGCCCGGCGTGGACCCGGCTGCCCGACGGCCACTGGTATCTGCATCTGTTCGCCCCCGAGCAGCCGGACCTCAACTGGGCGCACCCGGCCGTACGCCAGGAACACGAGGACATCCTGCGCTTCTGGTTCGAGCGGGGTGTCGCGGGCGTCCGTATCGACTCGGCCGCCCTGCTGGCCAAGGATCCCCGGCTGCCCGACTTCGTCGAGGGCCGCGATCCGCATCCGTACGTGGACCGCGACGAGCTCCATGACATCTACCGCTCCTGGCGCGGGGTGGCCGACGAACACGGTGGTGTGTTCGTGGGTGAGGTGTGGCTGCCGGACAGCGAGCGCTTCGCCCGCTATCTGCGCCCCGACGAGCTGCACACCGCCTTCAACTTCTCCTTCCTGGCCTGCCCCTGGGAGGCCCGGCGGCTGCGGGCGTCGATCGACGAGACGCTCGCCGAACACGCTCCGGTGGGCGCGCCCGCCACGTGGGTGCTGTGCAACCACGATGTGACCCGCACGGTCACCCGCTACGGGCGCGAGGACACCGGTTTCGACTTCGCCACCAAGGTCTTCGGCACCCCCACCGACCTCGCCCTCGGCACCCGGCGGGCACGGGCCGCCGCCCTGCTGTCGCTCGCCCTGCCCGGCGCCGTGTACGTCTACCAGGGGGAGGAGCTGGGCCTGCCCGAGGCCGACATTCCCCGCGACCGCATCCAGGACCCGATGCACTTCCGCTCCGGCGGCACCGATCCGGGCCGCGACGGCTGCCGGGTGCCGCTGCCGTGGGGGGCCAAGGCGCCGTACGCCGGTTTCGGCTCGCGCGAGGAGCCGTGGCTGCCGCAGCCCGCGCACTGGGCGGCGTACGCGGCCGATGCGCAGGAGGCGGACCCGGGGTCGATGCTCGCCCTCTACCGCGAGGCGATCCGCATCCGCCGCGCCACCCCCGGTTTCGGCGACGGGCCGCTGACCTGGCTCCCCTCGGCCGACGGTGTCCTGGCCTTCGCCCGTGACAACGGGCTGGTCTGCGTGGTCAACCTCGCGGACACCCCCGCCGAGCTGGACCGCACCTCCCGGCTGCTGCTCAGCAGCGGCCCGCTGGACGACCAGGGCCGCCTTCCGCGGGACACCGCGGCCTGGCTGCTCGCCTGAGCCACCCCCACCGCACCGCGCTATCCCCACCCCCACCACGAAGGGATCAGCACATGCACAGCAGCAGCATCGCATCGGCATCCGCCAGGCGCTTGTCGGCGATCGGCGCGACCGTCGCCCTCGCGGCCGGCATGCTCGTCACCCTGACCCCCACGGCCGCCCACGCGGCGGCGGGCGCCGCCCTGCCCTTCACCTCGGTCGAGGCCGAGTCGGCCACCACCACGGGTACGAAGATCGGCCCCGACTTCACCCAGGGCACGCTCGCCTCCGAGGCGTCCGGGCGTCAGGCCGTCCGTCTCGCCGGCGGCCAGCGCGTCGAGTTCACCGCACCCCGCGCCGCCAACGCGGTGAACGTGTCCTACAGCCTGCCCGACGGCCAGTCGGGCACGCTCAACGTCTATGTCAACGGCACCAAGCTGGCCAAGACCCTCACGGTCACGTCCAAGTACTCGTATGTGGACACCGACTGGATCATGGGCTCGAAGACCCACCACTTCTACGACAACGCCCGGCTGCTGCTCGGGCAGAACGTCCAGGCCGGTGACAAGATCGCCTTCGAGGCGGCGAACGCACAGGTCACCGTGGATGTGGCCGATTTCGAGCAGGTCGCGGCGGCGGCGAGCCAACCCGCCGGATCGGTCTCGGTCACCTCCAAGGGCGCCGACCCCAGCGGGCAGGGCGACTCCACCCAGGCGTTCCGGGACGCCATCGCGGCCGCCCAGGGCGGCGTGGTCTGGATCCCGCCGGGCGACTACAAGCTGACTGCCTCCCTGAGCGGTGTCCAGAACGTCACGCTGCAGGGCGCCGGCAGCTGGCACTCCGTCGTGCACACCTCGCGGTTCATCGACCAGACCAGCTCCTCCGGCAACGTCCACATCAAGGACTTCGCGGTCATCGGCGAGGTCACCGAGCGCGTCGACTCCAATCCGGACAACTTCGTCAACGGCTCGCTCGGCCCCGGCTCCGGCGTGTCGGGCATGTGGCTCCAGCATCTGAAGGTCGGTCTCTGGCTGACCGGCAACAACGACAACCTCGTGGTCGAGAACAACCGCATCCTCGACACCACCGCCGACGGCCTCAACCTCAACGGCAGCGCCAAGGAGGTACGGGTCCGCAACAACTTCCTGCGCAACCAGGGCGACGACTCACTCGCCATGTGGTCGCTGAACTCCCCGGACGTGAGCAGCAGCTTCGAGAACAACACCATCTCGCAGCCGAACCTCGCCAATGGCATCGCGATCTACGGCGGCAGGGACATCACGGTCAAGAACAACCTGATCTCCGACACCAACGCGCTGGGCAGCGGCATCGCCATCTCCAACCAGAAGTTCCTGGACCCGTTCCATCCGCTGGCCGGCACGATCACGGTCGACGGCAACACGCTCGTGCGCGCGGGGGCCATGAACCCCAACTGGAACCACCCGATGGGCGCCCTGCGCGTCGACTCCTACGACAGCGCGATCGACGCCACCGTCAACATCACCAACACGACCATCACGGACAGCCCGTACAGCGCCTTCGAGTTCGTCTCCGGCGGCGGCCGGGGCTACGCGGTCAAGAACGTCAATGTGACCGGCGCGACCGTGACCAACCCCGGAACGGTCGTCGTCCAGGCCGAGGCGCAGGGAGCGGCGAAGTTCAGCCGTGTCACCGCCTCCAGCGTCGGCGCGGCGGGCGTCTACAACTGCCCGTTCCCGGCCGGTTCGGGCACCTTCGAGGTCGGCGACGGCGGCGGCAACTCCGGCTGGAGCAGCACCTGGTCGGACTGCTCCACTTGGCCGCAGCCGGGCCAGGGCAACCCGGACCCCGACCCTGGCCGCAACCTCGCCCAGGGCCGCCCGGCCACCGCGACCGGCTCCCAGGACGTCTACACCCCGGGCAAGGCGGTCGACGGCGACGCCAGCACCTACTGGGAGTCGGCCAACAACGCCTTTCCGCAGGCGCTGACCGTGGACCTGGGCTCCAGCCGGGCCGTCCGCCGGCTGGTGCTGAAGCTGCCGCCCTCCTCGGCGTGGGGTGCCCGTACCCAGACCCTGTCCGTGCTGGGCAGCGCCGATGGCTCCGCGTATTCGACGGTGGTGGGGTCGCAGGGCTACCGCTTCGACCCGGCGACCGGCAACACGGTCACCGTCGATCTGCCCGGCACCACACAGGTGCGCTATCTGAAGCTCAATGTCACCGGCAATACGGGCTGGCCGGCGGCCCAGCTCAGTGAGGTGGAGGCGTATCTGACCTCGTAATCCCCGCCCCCGCGCTTCGCCGCCCGGAGCCACCCGGGCCCCCCGGTTCCCGGCCCGGCGAAGCGCGGGAGGAGGCGTTTGGATCACGAGCATCACCAGGGGCGCTTGCATGATCATGCATAAGACTGCATACTCCTGCTGTGTCCAAAGTTCTCACCTCCCTCCCTGTCGGCGAACGCGTCGGGATCGCCTTCTCCGGCGGCCTCGACACCTCGGTAGCGGTCGCGTGGATGCGCGACAAGGGCGCGGTGCCCTGCACCTATACCGCCGACATCGGCCAGTACGACGAGCCCGACATCGCCTCGGTCCCCGGGCGCGCCACGACGTACGGCGCGGAGGTCGCCCGGCTGGTCGACTGCCGGGCGGCCCTGGTGGAGGAGGGGCTCGCGGCCCTTGCCTGCGGGGCGTTCCACATCCGCTCCGGCGGCCGCGCCTACTTCAACACCACCCCGCTCGGGCGGGCGGTCACCGGCACGCTGCTGGTGCGCGCCATGCTCGAGGACAATGTGCAGATCTGGGGCGACGGCTCCACCTTCAAGGGCAATGACATCGAGCGGTTCTACCGCTACGGCCTGCTGGCCAACCCCTCCCTGCGGATCTACAAGCCCTGGCTGGACGCCGACTTCGTCAGCGAGCTCGGCGGCCGCAAGGAGATGTCGGAGTGGCTGGTCGCCCACGACCTGCCCTACCGGGACAGCACCGAGAAGGCCTACTCCACCGACGCCAACATCTGGGGCGCGACCCACGAGGCCAAGTCGCTCGAGCACCTCGACACGGGCATCGAGCTCGTCGAGCCGATCATGGGCGTGCGGTTCTGGGACCCGACGGTCGAGATAGCGGCCGAGGACGTCACGATCGGCTTCGAGCAGGGCCGGCCGGTGACCATCAACGGCAAGGAGTTCGCCTCCGCCGTCGATCTGGTGCTGGAGGCCAACGCCATCGGCGGTCGGCACGGCATGGGCATGTCCGACCAGATCGAGAACCGCGTCATCGAGGCCAAGAGCCGGGGCATCTACGAGGCACCGGGCATGGCGCTGCTGCACGCGGCGTACGAGCGGCTGGTCAACGCGATCCACAACGAGGACACCCTCGCCACGTACCACAGCGAGGGACGGCGGCTCGGCCGGCTGATGTACGAGGGCCGCTGGCTGGACCCGCAGGCGCTGATGGTGCGCGAGTCGCTGCAGCGCTGGGTCGGTGCGGCGATCACCGGCGAGGTGACCCTGCGGCTGCGGCGCGGTGAGGACTACTCGATCCTGGACACCTCCGGACCGGCGTTCAGCTACCACCCGGACAAGCTCTCCATGGAGCGGACCGAGGACTCCGCCTTCGGGCCGGTGGACCGGATCGGCCAGCTCACCATGCGCAATCTCGACATCGCCGACTCGCGCGCCAAGCTGGAGCAGTACGCCGGTCTTGGCATGGTCGGCAACGCGCATCCGGCGCTGATCGGCGCCGCGCAGGCGGCCTCGACCGGGCTGATCGGCGCGATGCCGCAGGGCGCCTCCGAGGCGATCGCCTCGGACGGACATGTGTCCGGGCAGGACACGCTGCTCGACCGCGCCGCCATGGAGTTCGGCGCCGACTGATTCTTCGCTCCACCGCGCGCGACAACGGCCAGGACGGCCCTCGACGGGGCGTCCTGGCCGTGTGCTTTCCCCGGTGGCACGCGAGGTATTGACACCCCGGGTGAGTCCTCTATCGCCCAGGGTGTCCGAGAGGCCGGCCGGCATTCGACTATCGAACACTCGCCGCACGCGCCGAGCACGAGGCCGCCCGCACCCCGCACCATCATCCGTTCCGGTAAGGCCCGCCCCACGCGCCACCGTGCCGGATCCACGAAGGCGCCCGCGGTGCTCGTGCGGCGGGCCTGGGTCATCCGCGACGACGCCAAGTGCTATCTGTTCTCCTCGGACGACAACGGCCACCTCTTCCGCTCGGAGACCACCGTCGGCGAGTTCCCGGGCGGCTTTGGCAACACCCAACTCGTGCTGCGGGAATCCGAGTTCGCCCTGTTCGAGGGCGAGGCCGTCCACCGCGTGCAGGGGACCAGCACCTATCTGCTGATGATGGAGGCCATCGGCAGCGACGGCAGGCGCTACTACCGCTCCTTCACCGCCCAGGGGCTCACCGGCCGGTGGCAGCCCCTGGCGGCCACCCCTTCGCGCGCAGCAACAACGTGTCCTTCCCGGCCGGGGCATGGACCCGCGACATCAGCCACGGTGAGCTCATCCGGACCGGGACCGACCAGACGATGACCATCAACCCGTGTCGGCTCCAATTCCTCTACCAGGGCATGAACCCCTCGGCCGGCGGGGACTACTCGCAACTCCCCTGGCGGCTGGGACTGCTCGCCCAGACCAACGCCACCTGCTGACCGCTCCCCCGCGTACGCCAAGCGGCGCGCGGGCCGGGTCAGCTCACGGGCTTGCCCGCCGCACCGCCGCCCAGGCCATCGACGTACGAGGCGATCCAGGCCAGCGGGGCGTTCCAGTTGATGGTGATCTCGTTGGTGGAGTACGCCATCAGGCTGTCGGTGTAGCACATCGCCGGGGCGCAGCCCTTCAGCTTCTTCTTGGCGACCACGTCCTGCAGCCCGGAGTTCGGGCCACCGGCCAGCGAACCGGGTGCCGGATGCGGCAGCTTGTGGTCACGCTGGTGCGCCCAGAAGCGGTGGTGCTGGTTGTGCGAGTTCCGCTCGCCGTAGCCGGTGACATAGGACTGGTTGAGCGGATTTCCGCCCAGCACGTAGTCCATGCCACGGAGCACCGCGTCCAGGTAGCGGGGCTTGCCCGTCAGGTCGTGTGCGGTGGCGAGCACGATCATGTTGTTCAGCACCTGGCTGTTGGAGCCCCACTCGTACTTGCCGTCCTTCGGCGCGTACGGAACGCCGTAGGCCGACTTCGCGGAGTCCGCGGCGTAGCGGTCGGCGGCCTTCGTCACCATCGTGCGCACCTCGGCGCGCTGCTTCGCGGTGAGCTTGTTGGGGACGGTGGCCAGGTCGAGCGCGCCGAGACCCGCGGTCGAGGCCCACGACATGCCGCCGCCGCGCGGGAAGAGCGCGTCGACGTCGCGGTGCAGCGGCGAGTCGAGCACCGCCTTGGCGTAGGTGTGATCGCCGGTGCTCAGGAACAGCTCGGCCGCGGCCCAGTAGAACTCGTCGCCCACGGAGCGGTCCCCGTAGGCGCCGCCGCCCGTGGAGTCCTTGTCGCTGGCGAAGATCTTCGGATGTGCCTTGGCCGCGTCCCACGCGGTCCGGGCCGCGTGCAGGCAGCGGGCGGCGAACTCCGGGTCGTAGGACTTGAAGACGCGGGCGCTCTGCGCGGCGGAGGCCGCCAGGTTGAGCGTGGCCGCGGTGGACGGCTTGTGCAGCTCACGCTGCTGCTTGTCCTGGTCGGGCCGGGTCGGGAAGCCGGTCCACTGCTTGTCGTGCACCTTATGGAACGCCATACCGGCGAGCGGCTTGCCCTGGGGCACCTGCATGCGCAGCAGGAATTCCATCTCCCAGCGGGCCTCGTCCAGGATGTCCGGGACGCCGTTGCCACGCTCGGGCACCCGGAGCCGGCCGTCGCCGAGCGGCGCGGCGTCGACGCCCTTGGTGGTGTGGGCGCGCTCGTACGCGGACATCAGCTGGGCCACCGAGATTCCGCCGTTGACGACGTACTTGCCCTGGTCACCGGCGTCGTACCAGCCACCGGAGACATTCCGGCGGTAGTCGCACTCGCCCTTCTGGCACGGGACGTCGGTGTCGCCCCGGTGCGGGGCGGCCTTGTCATGGCCCGCGGGGCGGGCGTACTTCGAGCCCACGAGGTCCGCATCGATCTTGATGCCGCTGCGGTTGTGGTAGAAGTACGCCAGCGCGTCGCTGCGCAGCGAGCGGTAGAGGTGGTCGCCGATGGTGAACGGCTCGCTCTTCTTCCCGCCGATGGTGACGGTGTACCCCTCGCCCGCGTCGGTGACCTTGCTGAAGTCGAAGGTCTGGACGTTCTGCCGGGAGCTCGGGTCGACGCCCGCGGGGTGGGTGGTCCCGCTTGCCCGCTTGGTGCCGTCGGCGGCCCGGAGCGTCCAGGTCAGCGGCTTGGTGGCAGTGGTGACGACGGTGCCCTTCTTGAGGCCGTGGGTCAGATAGCCGACCTGGTTCACCCGCACCGGCGAGCCGGTGTCGGCCTTGGGGGCGGCCGCCCCGGCGCCGTGCCGTGCGTGGTGGTCCACGGCGCCGGCCGCGGGTGCGGCCAGGGCGCCGAGGGCCAGGCCGGCCGCGATCGCCGCGCCCAGCGTGCGCCGGCGGCGACGATCGGTCCGATCAGGGGCGGTACGTACGCGAGGAGCAGAAGACAAGTCTCAGCACTTCCGAGGGTTTCGGCGTCTTTTCCGTCCCTCAGAGGCTAAGAAAACGTCCTGGCCTGCAGCTTCGTACGCTTAGCCGAAATCCGGATACACCAGGTGACCGAGCACGGCCTCCGTCAATCGAGGTATTCCGGCAGGTGAGCCCGGGTGGCGGCGGGCCACCAGCGGGGGGCCTACCAGCGGGCGAGATCGGCCTGGAAGGACGGGTCGAAGCGCCGCATGTACCCGGTGTCATCGCGGTTGCGCTGTCCGCAGCGGACGTACTGCTCATGCAGCCGCGCCAGGGCGTCGGGGTCCAGCTCCACACCGAGGCCGGGGGCGGCCGGCACGGGCACCGAGCCGTCGGTGAACGTCAGCGCGCCGTCCACGATCACGTCCTCGGACTTCCAGGGCCAGTGGGTGTCGCAGGCGTAGGTGAGGTTCGGGGTGGCCGCGGCCAGATGGGTCATCGCGGCCAGGCTGATCCCCAGATGCGAGTTCGAGTGCATGGACAGGCCCATGCCGAAGGTGTCGCAGATACCGGAGAGCAGCTTGGACCGGCGCAGTCCGCCCCAGTAGTGGTGGTCGGAGAGGACGACCTGGACGGCGTCGGCGGCCACCGCGGGGGCCAGCTCGTCGAAGGCGACCACGCACATGTTGGTGGCCAGCGGCATGGGGACCTCGCGGGCGACCGCGGCCATGCCCTCGATCCCGGGGGTGGGGTCCTCCAGATACTCCAGCACGCCGTCGAGCGCGCGCCCGACCTTCACCGACGTCTCGGTCGTCCAGACGGCATTGGGGTCCAGCCGGAGCGGATGGTCGGGGAAGGCGCGGCGCAGCGCCCGTATCGCCTCGATCTCCTCCTCGGGGGGCCTGACGCCGCCCTTCAGTTTGATCGCGGTGAAGCCGTAGTCGTCCACCATCCGCCGGGCCTGCGCCACGATGGCGTCGGGGTCGAGGGCCTCGCCCCAGGAGTCGGGCTCCTGGCCGGGGTGGGCGGCCCACTTGTAGAAGAGGTAGGCGCTGAACGGGACCGCGGACCGCACCGCGCCGCCGAGCAGGTCGCTGACCGGCCGCCCGACGGCCTTGCCCTGGATGTCCAGAAGCGCCACCTCGAACGGGGAGGCGACCCGGTCGACGGTGCTGCTGGTGGTGATCATGCCGGTGAGCCCGGAGCCACCGGCGCCGCCCACGCGCTCGATGACCCGCTGGACGCGCTGGTGCAGCTCCTCGGTGGCGAAGGCGTCGAGCCCGACGATCTCGTGCCCGACGGCCGCGAGCCGCTCCAGGTGGAGCTCGTCGGCGTAGGTCTCGCCGAGTCCGGTCAGGCCCGCGTCGGTGTGGATCTGCACGATCGAGCGGAGCGCGAAGGGTTCGTGGACGCCGACGGAGTTGAGCAGGGCCGGGTCGCGGAAGGCGACGGGGGTGATGGTGACATCCGTGATGCGCAGAGGTGCTCCGTCAGACATCGACGTCCATTCATATGGTTGAACAGATAGTAGGTGTGTGAACCCTATCAAGGGCATGCCCGGGCGAGGGGAAGGCAAACCATCGGCCACAACTCAAGCGTTCGCCAGCGGAATTGTTGCTTCCGGAGTCATTGACCGGCGGGAACGGGCGATCGTAAGGTCTGCACACACTTCATAAGTGTTCGTGTACATGAACGACGCGAGGAGACCCGGAATGGTGAATCCCCCCGCCCCCGACCCTGATCCGGCCGCCTCCTCGGAGCTCGTCGAACGGGCCGTGACCAAGTTTCTGCGGCGTGTGATGCCCATCTTGGTCCTCATGCTGGTGGTCAACCAGATGGACCGCACCAACGTCGGCTTCGTCCAGGACGACCTCAAGGCCGACATCGGCATCGGAAGCGCGGCCTACGGACTCGGCGCCGGTCTGTTCTTCATCGGCTACGCCCTGCTCGAGGTCCCCAGCAACATGCTGATGGAGCGCTTCGGTGCCCGCGTCTGGCTCACCCGGATCATGATCAGCTGGGGCGCGGTGACCCTCGCCATGTGCTTCATGTCCGGGGCCACCTCCTTCTACGTGCTGCGGTTCCTGCTGGGCATCGCGGAGGCGGGGTTCTTCCCCGGCGTCATGTACTACCTCACCACCTGGCTGCCGGACTCCGCCCGCGGCCGGGCCAGCGCCCTCTTCCTCGGCGGCTCCGCGACCGCCTACATCGTCACCGGCCCCATCAGCGGCGCGCTGCTGGAAATGCACGGCCTGGGCGGATTCGCCGGCTGGCGCTGGATGTTCGCACTCGAAGGCGCCATCTCGATCACCGTGGGCATCGTCGCCGCCTTCTTCCTCGTCTCACGGATCAAGGACGCCCGCTGGCTGACCGGCGAGGAGAAGGCCGCCCTCGGCGCGGCGGTCGGCCGGGACCGCGAGGCGCGCAGCCGCGAACCGCGGGTGTCCAGGCTGCGCCTGGTGGTCCACCCCCAGGTGGCGCTGCTGACCGGCGTGTTCTTCGCCATGGCGCTGACCGGGTACGCGATCACGTTCTGGCTGCCGAGCCTGGTCGACGACATCGGCGGGCTCTCCTCCTTCCAGATCGGGCTGCTCACGGCCATCCCGTGGATCTGCGCGGTCATCGCGATGTACACGATGAGCCGCTACACCGACCGCATGCCCGACCGGCGGCCCTACCTCGCCGTCGTCCTGGTGCTGTCCGCCATCGGCACCTTCCTCGCCACCCTCGGCTCCCCGTGGTTCGGCCTCGCCGCCGTCACCCTGGCCGCCGTCGGCAGCAAATGCGCCGCCAACCTCTTCTGGCCGCTGGCGCAGTCCACGCTCGACCTCAGGGTCACGGCCGCGGGGCTCGCCGTCGTCAACTCCCTCGGCAACCTCGGGGGCTTCGTCTCCCCGACCCTCTTCGGCTATCTGGAGGAGACGACGGGCAGCACCAACGGCGGCCTCTACGCGCTCTCCGCGGCCTCGCTGCTCGCCACCGTCGGCGTGTACTTCCTGCGCCGCGGCAGCGGCCGGGGCGGCACCGAAGCCGCCGCCCCCGTCCCCGCCCGGACCGTCTCCGGGTGACCGCGGCGCGCCCGCCCGGAACCGTGTGTTCCGGGCGGGACGGGACCGTCGAGCGTCAGCGACGGACGGCCGTGGCCGTCGGCACGCGCTCATCGGCAGGACTCGGTCAGCGAAGCCCTGAGGCCGGCGTGGGCACGGCACGGGTGACCTGGATCTTCTCCCGGAACATCAGTTCCTCGACCCGCGGGGCGATCTCCTGCTGCCACCGCTCGCTCTCGTAGACCGCCGCGTAGAGCCGCTCCCGCTCCGCCTCGTCGGCGAACCGCCGCATCCACACGTAGCCGTCGGGGTCCTCCTCGTCGATGAACGAGGCGATGACGTTCATCCCCTTCGACTCCTGGAAGGGAATGATCACCTCTTCGATGAAGGCGACCCATTCCTCCCGGCGGCCGGGCCTGATCTGATAGCGGCGGATCTCGTAGAACATGCGTGTCTCCTTCGGGCCGATGTGATGGGTGGTGCGAGAGGGTCTGGGGCGTCCGCCGTCGCGCGGAGCGGGTCAGGCGCCGACGCGGAGGACCAGCTTGCCGCGGGTGTGGCCGTCCTCCCCCTGGCGGTGGGCGCGAGCGGCCTCCTCCAGCGGGAAGACCTCCTCGACCTCGACCGCGACCTCACCCTTGTCGATGAGTCCGGCGATCGTGGTGAGGGCGGCACCGTCCGGCTCGACGAGGTAGGCGCTGGTGCGGATCCCCCGGGCGTCCGCGGCCTGCCGCACCTCGGGGGCGACGCCACCGGGGACGGCCACCAGCAGTCCCCCCTTCCTGAGCACCTTCAGGGAACGGGTGCTGGTGGCGTCGTGGTCCTCGCCCAGAAGGTCGATCACCACATCGACGTCCTCGACCGCGTCTTCGAAGCGCTGCTCGGTGTAGTCGACCAGTTCCGCCGCTCCGAGCCGGCCGAGCCATGCGTGCCGGCTCTCCCGGGCGGTCCCCACCACCCGGGCCCCCAGGTGCCGTGCGAACTGGACGGCGAAGTGCCCGACGCCACCGGCGGCGGCGTGCACAAGAACCCGCTGGCCGGCCGTCACGTGCGCGGTGTCCACCAGGATCTGCCAGGCCGTCAGCGCCGCCAGCGGCACGGCGGCCGCCTCCTCATGGCTCAAGGTGGCCGGCTTACGGGCGAACTGGCGGGCCGGGGCCGTGACGTACTCGGCGTAGCCACCGGCCTGACGGGGGAACCACGGCATGCCGTACACCTCGTCGCCGGGGGCCAGCGTAGTCACCCCGAATCCGACTTCCTCGACCACACCGGAGACATCCCAGCCCAGGGTGAACGGCGGCTCGCCGAGCACACCCGCCATCCCGCCGCCCTGACGGGTCTTCCAGTCGACCGGGTTGACACCGGCGGCGTGCACCCGCACCAGCACCTCGGTGGGCAGCGGCTCCGGCCGCGGGACCTCCGCGACGCGCAGCACCTCCGGGCCGCCGAGCGCGTCCTGTACCACCGCACGCATCATGGACCTGGCCACGTGTGCCTCCTGAACTCCTCGTTCTCGTCACGCCCGCTCTCCGGGCGCGCTCGCACGCTATCCGCGGGGGCCTGGTTACCCACAAGGGACACTGCTACCTTTTGGGTAGTACCAGCATCCGGAAGGTCCTCCATGAGCACGCAATGTCACACAGGCCAGCACGACCATCATGATGTGTACGAGGCCCAATGCCCGTGCCGGGCCATGCTGGATCTGCTCGCGAACAAGTGGTCGGCGCTCGCCATCGGGGCTCTGGAGGACGGCCCTCTCCGGTTCGGCGCTCTGCAGCGCCGTCTTCAGGGGATCAGCCCCAAGGTGCTCACCCAGACCCTGCGCCGTCTCGAAGACGCCGGTCTCATCGAGCGGACGGTCTACCCCGCCGTCCCGCTCCACGTGGAGTACGAACTCTCTCCCCTGGGCCACAGCGCGTCCGTCCCGCTCAGGAACCTGCGCCTGTGGGTCGAGGACAACCTGGACCTCACCACCGCCCCCGCCAAGCCCATGTGACGGCGCCGGTCCCCTCCGGCGCCGCCCGCCCCCCTCAGCACCCTCCTCGCAGTCGGAGGGCACCCTTTCCGGGTCCGGGGCTCCTCAGGCGGCGGGGACAGTGCGGATGGCGGCGATGTCGAACTGGAGGCGGACCTTCTCACTCACCAGCGCGCCGCCCTCGGCCAGTCGGGCGTTGTAGGTCAGGCCCCATTCGGAGCGGTTGATGGTGGTGGTGCCGTCGAAGCCCGCCCGCTGGTAGCCGAAGGGGTCCGTGACGTACCCGATGTAGGTGAGTTCCAGGACGACGGGGCGGGTGATGTCTCTGATCGTGAGGTCCCCGATCATCCGGTAGACGTCCGGGCCCGCGAGTTCCACGGCGGTACTCGCGAACCGGATGTGGGGGTAGGTTCTGGCGTCCAGGAAGTCCCGGCCCATCAAGTGGTCGTCGCGCTGCTCGACACCGGTCTGGACACTGGCGGTGGACAGCAGGACCTCGGCCCGGGAACGGCGCGGGTCGCGGCCGTCGAAGTAGAGGCGGCTTTCGAATTCCGTGAAGGCGCCACGTACCGTGCTCACCATGGCGTGGCGGACGGAGAAACCGATCCGGCTGTGGGCCGGGTCGACGATCCACTCTCCGGTGAGCGCCGCGAGGCCGGTATCCGGCACAGCGACGCCGCCGGACGTCGCCCGGGCAGGGGGGACCGCCGGTGCGGCGTTGGCGACCGCGCGACGGGAGGTACTGCGGCTGAACAGGTTCATGCCACCTGTTGTTACTTTCAACTTAGGGGGTGACGCAACCCTTGATCAAGGGCAGTTACTCAAGGATCTTGAGTAATGACGGCCGGGTGCCCTCCGAGCGCGCTCATCAGTGGCCCGCACGAGGACACCCGTGCTCGACGCGGGGCGGCGTCCACACGGCTGGATACGTCATCCTGGTCAACGCCCGCTGATCACCACGATGTTCCCGCCCGAGGAGAAGTCCCCGTTGACCACCGACAGTTACTACGAGCCGATCGATGAGCACCGCTACAAGCCCACCGCCCACGTCAGTGGCGCCTGGAGCACCGACGAGCAGCACTTCAGCCCGCTCGGTGGGCTGATCGTGCACGCCATCGACCGCCACCTCGCCGCCCGGCCGCACACCGGGCTGCTCCTCAGCCGGATCAGCTTCGACATCCTCGGGCGCCTGGCCCTCGACGAGTGCGAGATCCGGGTGGAGACCGTCCGGCCCGGCCGCACCATCGAACTCATCGAGGCCGTCGTGCTCATCGCCGACCGCCCCGTGGTCCGGGCCCGTGCGTGGCTCCTCGCCGCCGTGGACACCGCCGCCGTCGCCGGTGGCGCCGGGGACCGGCTCACCCCTCCCGAGCAGCTCGCCCCCTGGTCGATGGCCTCCCTGTGGCCCGGCGGATACATCGCCTCCCTGGACTCCCGTCCGCTGGCGCCACCCCAGCCGGGCCGCGCGACCGTCTGGGTCTCCACCCCGCTCACCCTCGTGGCCGGGCAGACCAGCACCCCCCTGGCCTCGTACATCACGCTCGTCGACACCGCCAACGGGATCGCCGTACGACAGCCGCCCACCGCCTGGATGTTCCCCAACGTCGACCTGACCCTCCACCTCCACCGCCAGCCCGAGGGCGGCTGGGCCGGGCTGGACACCACGGTCACCTTCGGTCCCACCGGCCAGGGCATCACCAGCACCGTGCTGCACGACCTGCGCGGCCCGATCGGACACGCCCAGCAGATCCTCACCGTCCGCCCCCTGCCCGGCGCCTGACCTGGTACGAGACCTGCCGCCACCGGCGAGGTGGCGGCCTGCCTGTACGATGACGCGGCAAGCAACGAACCACTCTGCCTGACGCAGAGCTGGCGCGACCGCCCGGCGGCCGCGGTCCTTCTGCCCCCTCATCGGCGCGGACCCGGTATCTACCCCGGTCCAGCGCGAGAGGACAGCTCTCGGCGCACTCCGCCATGCCGGCCCGAGTGCGCTACCAGGCGGCGGAAAGGCGTCGGCCGTGGCATCCGCGGTCTCCAGCACCACCCCTCCTCCCGCACAGCGCGCCGGCTACCGGCACCTGCTGCGCACACCGGGCGCATGGACCTTCCTGCTGCCCGGCTTCGCCGCCCGGCAGCCGTTCGCGATGCTGACGATCAGCATCGTGCTCCTGCTGCGCCACACCACCGGGTCGTACGGGCTCGCCGGGGCGGTCGCGGCCGTCACCGGCGTGTCCATGGCGCTGTTCGCGCCCCAGAGCGGCAAGCTGGCCGACCGCCACGGGCAGAGCGCGGTCCTGGTGCCGGGTGTGCTGCTCCACGCGGCGGCCGCCGCCCTGCTGACGACGCTGGCCCTGGCCCACGCGCCACTGTGGGCGCTGATCGCCGCCGCGGTGCCGACGGGCGCCTCCGTCCCGCAGGTCGGGCCCATGGTGCGGGCCCGCTGGGCGGCCGCCCTCGGGGACGGCGCTGCCGGGGACGGCGCCCCGGGCGGATCCGGGCCGCGTTCGGTACGCCATCCGCTGCTGGCGACCGCGGCCGCGTTCGAGTCCGTGACGGACGAGCTGACGTTCGTCATCGGCCCCGTGCTCGCGACCGGTTTGAGCACCGGTGTGCACCCGGCGTCCGGCCTGATCGCGGAGGCGGCACTGACGCTGGTGGGCGGCCTGCTCTTCGCGGCCCAGCGCCGTACCGCGCCGCCGCTGAGCGCGGGGCGGGCGGACACCCGGGAGCGGCCCGCCTCGGCCCTGTCCATACCGGGCGTGCGGGTCCTGGCCGTGGCCTTCCTGGGCGTCGGCTCGGTGTTCGGCGGGATGCAGGTGGCCCTGACCGCCTTCGCCCAGGAACACGGTCAACCGGGCCTGAACGGTGTGCTGTACGGCGTCTTCGCGGCGGGCAACATGCTCGCGGGCGTGGCCTGTGGCGCCATCGCCTGGCGCACCTCCCTGCGGCGGCGGCTGCTGATCTCCTACGCCGCGCTGACGCTGGTCTGCTCAACGCTGTGGGCGGTGCCCGCGCCACTCCCGCTGGGCGGGCTGGGGCTGCTGGCGGGCCTGTGCATCGCACCGGCGCTGATCACCGGATACACCCTGGTGGAGGCCCTGGTCCCGGCCACCTCCCGGACGGAGGCGTTCACCTGGCTGACCGGTTCGGTGGCGCTCGGGCAGGCCGCGGCGGTGACGGCGGCCGGACAGCTGGCGGACGGCTTCGGCGCGAGCGCCGCCTTCACGGTGCCGCTCGTCGGCACGGCGCTGGCCCTGCTGACCGTGGTGTCCCTGCGCGCCCGGATCGCACCGCGCGGCGTCTCCACGGCGATACGCCATGAGCAACGCACCGCCGATACGCACAACGGGTCGCTCCAGACGGCGGACACCGCCTGAGCCACATCCCGGCCGTACGGTCCCGGCACGCGCTTAAGCGAAGGTCACCTCCGCCGTGGCGTGCCGGGCCTCGCGGTGGGTGGCGATGCGCAGGTCGGCGCCGCCGCCGGAGGGTGTGCCGGATGTCACGAGGCGTTCCCCGGCGAACAGCGGCCGCCGCAGTCGGTAGGACAGCGAGGCCACCCGCCGCGCCGGGGCGTGGCGGCGGACCAGTTCGAGCATGAGCAGGGCCAGCAGCGGACCGTGGACGACGGCCCCCGGGTAGCCCTCCTCCCCTTGCGCGTACGGCTGCCGGTGCGGGATGGGCGGCAGGAAGTGTCCGTTGCGGGGGTGCCCGTCGGCTCCGAGCTCCCGCTGGGCGGGCCAGTGCAGGAAGTAGAGCCAGTGCCACAGCGGTGGCAGGGGCTCACCGTCCTTCGCCACGGCCTCGGGCAGGTCGAGGACCGCCGACAGGGCCACGACGGGCCCGACGGGCAGCGCGTCCTCGGCCGCGACCGGTCCCGGGGCCCATGACGCGACATACGAGCTGAGCGGGGGCGGAGTGGGGTGCATGGTTCTTCTGTCCCTCCTCATGCGTGAGTAGGTGGTCAGACCAGGAAGGGCTCCTCCGCCAGGAACGACGACACGATCGTCGCGGCCGCCGGGCGGCACTCCTGGAAATAGCCGTGCCGCGCGCCCTCGAAGATGTGCGTACGCGCCTGGGAGATGCGCGAGGCGAGCAGCGGTGCGTTGGCCGCCGGGGTGAGCCGGTCGTCCGCGCCGTGCAGGATCAGGGTGGGCGCGGTGATCAGCGGGAGGACGTCCCAGGCGTCGTGTCGATTGCTGGCCACGAGGTGGCCTCGCCGGGCGTGCGGGGGCATACCGGGGGCGCCGAGGGTCGTATAGGGCCCGGGGTGTGCGGTCCGCCAGGCCGGGGTGTACATCAGGTCGATCAGCGCTTCGTTCGCCGCCCGCGCGTCGGTCTGGGCCAGGGAGCGCCGTACCGCCATGTCGCGCTCCGTCGCGTGGGGCCCGCCGGGCGAGGTGCAGCCCAGGACGAGCCGGCGGATCCGGTGCGGATGGCGGGCGGCGACCCACTGGGCGACCCGCCCGCCCATGGAGGTCCCGTACAGATCGGCGTGCTCGATGCCCAGATGGTCGAGGACGGCGATCACATCGTCGGCGAAGCCCGGCGTCGAGTAGGGCTGGTCGGGCTTTTCGCTCTCCCCCGTGCCACGCCAGTCCATGGTGAGGGTGGTGTGGGTGGCGTGGAAGTCCGCCCGTATGCCGTCCCACCAGTGGTGGTTGTTGGCCTGGCCGGCCAGGAGCACCAGCGGGGGCCGTCCGGTGCCGTGGTGCTGATAGGCGAGGAGGGTGCCGTCCAGCGCGCGGGCGTGGCCGCTGACCTGCTGATGGACGTCGGTGCTTGCCATGGGTGCTTCTCGCCTTTCGGGCCTCAGGTGTCGCTTTGGGGTTCCGGCTTCAGGTTTCGTTTTTCGGGTTTCGGGCTTCAGGTGTCGTCGGTGGATGCGGCCCGCGTGTGCAGCTGGGCGGAGGGCCACCGCTCCTGGTCCACGGCGGAGGTGATCTGGCAGAGCAGCTCCCGGGCGACGGCCTCCACCGCGGGGGGTGTCCGCCCGGCTCTCGACATCCCGAGGACGATCGAACGCCATACGTCGGGTTCGCACAGCGGTGCCGCGCCGAGTGTGCCATCGGCCACGTCCTCGGCGATGCCCAGTCCCGGCAGGATGGTCCAGCCGTGCCCGGCCCGGACGAGTTGCTTCTGCACCCGCATGGAGTTGGTCTGCACGGCGATGTCCATCTCGACCGCGGCCCGTCCGGCGGCCCCGTCGATCAGGCTGCGCAGGGCGTGCCCGGCCGCGGGCATGACCAGCGGATGCGCGGCGGCCCGCGCGAGGGGGACGGGCTGATCGCGACGCAGCCCCGCGGACGGCGGCGCGACCACCCAGAGCCGCTCGCGCACCAGGGGGCGGAGGTTCAGCGACGGCGTGTCGGCCAGATTGTAGAGCAGCGTGAGGTCCAGGTCGCCGTCGTCCAGCCATTGCTGGAGGTGCCCGGAGTACGCCGTCATCAGGCGCAGCTCGATCCCGGGGTGGTCCCGGGCGAGCGCGGACACCAGCGGCTCCGCCAGCAGATCGGTGGTGCTCTCCAGCAGGCCCACGGTGACGACGCCGGTCACCGCGCCCGGGGCCGGCTGGACCTCGGCACGGGCGCGCTCCAGCTCGTTCAGGGCGCGGCGAGCGCGGTCGGCCATGATCGCGCCGGCCTCGGTGGGCCGCATGCCCTGCCGGGTCCGCTCGAAGAGGGGGACGCCCAGCTCCTCCTCCAGGGTGCGGATCTGCCGGGTGACCGCGGGCTGGACCAGATGGAGCAACTCCGCGGCCCGGGTGACGCTGCCGACCTCGGCGACCGTGACGAGTGCCCTGAGTTGTCTGACGTCCAACGCTCGCTCTCCAGCCATCCGCGCCCGGACATGGACGTATCACGCATTGCTATTTCACTGAGACCCCCATGAGTATCCATGATGACACTGAGCTCGGAAGGCACTCCCGCCTCCCCGTCCTCCCGTCCTCCCGTCTCACAGGAGCGTCAGAGCATGAGCACCCTCGACATCGTGTCCGAGGACGAGCGGTTCATCGTCAGGACCGTGCGCGACTTCGTGGACAACGACGTCAAACCGGTCGTCCGGGAGCTGGAGCACACCAACACCTACCCCGTGGCCCTGATCGAGCGGATGAAACAGCTCGGTGTCTTCGGGCTCGCCATCCCGGAGGCGTACGGCGGCACCCCCGTCTCCACCCCGTGTTATGTCCTGATCACCGAGGAACTGGCCCGTGGCTGGATGAGCCTGGCCGGTGCGATGGGCGGCCACACCGTGGTCTCCACGCTCCTGTTGCGCTTCGGCACCGAGGAGCAGAAGCGCCGCTATCTGCCGAAGATGGCCACCGGCGAGATCCGGGCCACCATGGCGCTGACCGAACCGGGCGGCGGCTCCGACCTCCAGGCGATGCGCACGATCGCCCGTAAGGACGCGGACGGCTATCTGGTCGACGGCTCCAAGACCTGGATCACCAACTCCCGCCGCTCCCAGTTGATCGCCCTGCTCTGCAAGACCGACCCCGACGCCACCCCGGCGCACCGGGGCATCTCCATCCTGCTGGTCGAGCACGGGCCCGGTCTGACGGTCTCCCGCGATCTGCCCAAGCTGGGCTACAAGGGGGTCGAGAGCTGCGAGCTGTCGTTCGACGGCTACCGTGCCCCGGCCGACGCCGTTCTGGGCGGGGTGGAGGGCAAGGGGTTCGCCCAGATGATGAAGGGGCTGGAGACCGGACGGCTGCAGGTCGCTTCCCGCGCCCTCGGCGTGGGCCGGGCGGCGCTGGAGGACGCGCTGGCCTACGCCCAGGAACGCGAGTCGTTCGGCAAGCCGATCTGGCAACACCAGTCGATCGGCAACTACCTCGCCGACATGGCCACCTCGCTGACCGCGGCCCGTCAGCTCACCCTGTACGCGGCGCGGGAGGCCGACGCGGGGCGGCGCGTGGACATGGAGGCGGGCATGGCGAAGCTCTTCGCCTCCGAGACGGCCATGGAGATCGCGCTCAACGCCGTCCGCATCCACGGTGGTTACGGCTATTCCACCGAGTTCGACGTGGAGCGCTACTTCCGCGACGCACCCCTGATGATCGTCGGTGAGGGCACCAACGAGATCCAGCGCAATGTGATCGCGGCTCAGCTCGTGAAGCGCGGCGGACTGGAATGAGGCCGACGGGAAGACGGGCTGGAGTGAGGCCGACTGGGGTGACGTCCGCTCGCCCGCCGTACGCTCAGCCGCCTGCGATGACCTTGCCCGGGTTGAGAATCCCGTGCGGATCGAGGGCCGCCTTGACGGCACGGTGCATCTCCAGAACGGCCGGTGTGAGCTCCCGCTCCAGACCGTCCCGCTTCAGCAGGCCCACCCCGTGTTCACCGGTGACCGTGCCGCCGAGGTCGATGGCGTCCGCGATGATGTCGTGGAAGGCGGCCTGGGCCCGCTCCCGGGCCGCCGTGTCGCCGGGCTGGGTGATCAGCAGCGGGTGGAGGTTGCCGTCACCGGCGTGGGCGATGTTGGCGATGAGCGTGTCATGGCGGGTGGCGGCGCGCTCGATCCGCGCCAGCATCTCCGGTACGGCCGCCTTGGGCACGCAGACGTCCTCGGTGAGCACCGGGCCCAGCCGCTCCAGCGCCGGATACGCGAGCCGCCTGGCCGAGAACAGCGCGTCGGCCTCCTCCTGGTCCGTGGACTGCGCGGCCCAGGTCGCCCCCGCCTCCTCGAAACAGGCGAGCATGCGCTCGGCCTCCTGCGCACCGGCCGGGCCCGGGGCGTCCGTACGGCCGAGGAGCACCACGTCCGCGTCGACGGACAGGCCCATGTTCTTCCACTTGTCGACCGCCGCCAGGCAGTGCCGGTCGATCAGCTCCAGCGCGGACGGGGTGAGCCCCGCGGCCCCGATCGCGGCGACCGCGCGTCCCGCCGCCACGACCGAGGAGAAGTAGCCGGCGACCGTGCGCTCGGCCTCACGCCGCGGCCGCAGCCGTACCGTGACCTCGGTGATCACTCCCAAGGTGCCTTCGGAGCCGACCATCAACCCCGCCAGGTCGTACCCGGCGACCCCCTTGGCGGTCCTGCGGCCGAGCCGCACGAGCTCACCGGTGCCGGTCACCATCTCCAGACCGAGCACATAGTCGCGGGTGACGCCGTACTTCACACAGCACAGCCCGCCCGCGTTGGTCGCCACATTGCCACCGATGGTGGACCAGGGCGCGCTCGCCGGGTCCGGCGGGTACCAGAGGCCCTGCTCGGCGCAGGCGGCCCGCAGATCGTCGTTGACCACACCCGGTCCGACGACCGCGAGGCGCTCCACGGGGTCGATCTCGTGGATGGTGTCCATGGCCTCGGTGGAGAGCACCACACAGCCTTCGACGGCGTTGGCACCACCGGAGAGACCGGTGCCCGCGCCCCGGGTGACCAGCGGAACGCCGTGCCGCATACAGGCTCGCACCACGGCACGCACTTCCAGTGCCGTACGTGGCCGCACCACCACGAGGGGCGTGCCGTACGGCGCCCACTCCGCCTCGTCGTGGACGAAGCCGGCGGCGACGCCGGGGTCCTCGACCATCCGGCCGTCCGGCAGCTCCTGCCGCAGATCATCGATCAACACGCCCGGTCCCCTGCCTTGTCGTCGAGCACGGTGCTTCCGCTCGCACGGTACCCACCGCCCCGAGAAGGCCTGATCACCACCCCCGCCACCAGGAAGGCCGCGGGCCGGTCCTTGCGCGAGAACCACCGTTCTCCTATGCTCGCACCCGAAGGGGAGAATGCCCGTTCTCCCCTCCCCGCCCCGCTCCACGGCCCACAAGGAGACGCTGTGACCGACGCCCCACGCCCTCCGTTCCCCCCGTTCACCCGGGAGACCGCCATCCAGAAGGTCCGTCTGGCGGAAGACGGCTGGAACTCCCGCGACCCGGAGAAGGTCGCCCTGGCCTACACCGTCGACTCGCGCTGGCGGAACCGCGCGGAGTTCGTCACCGGGCGCGACGAGATCATTGCCTTCCTCAGCCGCAAATGGGCGCGCGAGCTGGACTACCGGCTCATCAAGGAGCTGTGGGCCCACGACGGCAACCGCATCGCGGTCCGCTTCGCCTACGAATGCCACGACGACTCCGGCAACTGGTTCCGCTCCTACGGCAACGAGAACTGGGAATTCGACGACGCCGGTCTGATGCGGCTGCGCTACGCGTGCATCAACGACCTCCCCATCAAGGAGTCGGAGCGTCTCTACCACTGGCCGCTCGGGCGCCGCCCCGACGACCACCCGGGGCTGAGCGACCTCGGCCTCTGACCGACCGGCACGCTGACCGACCGGCACCAGGAGAGCGGCGAAATGATCAGTCCCGAGACCGCGGAGCTCCGGATCCTCGACGCGGCCGAGACCCAGTTCTACGGACGGGGGCTCCAGGCCGTGGGCATGGACGAGATCCGTTCCGCCTCCGGCGTCTCCCTCAAACGGCTCTACCAGCTCTTCCCGTCCAAAGGGGAACTCATACAGGCGTATCTGCGGCGGCGCGACATCCGCTGGCGCCAGAAGCTGGCCGCGTACGCCGATGCCCAGGACACACCCGAGGAACGCATCCTCGCGGTCTTCGACTGGCTCCACGAGTGGTTCGGCGAGCCGGACTTCCGCGGCTGCGCCTTCAGCAACTCCTTCGGGGAGCTCGGCGCCACCTCCTCGCCCGTGGCCGAGACGGCACGCGCCCACAAGGAGGCGTTCTTCGGGTACCTCGCCGAGCTGACGGCGGCCGCGGGCAAACCGGCCTCGCTCTCCGGCCACTTGGCACTCCTCGCCGAAGGCGCCATCACCACCGCGGCCATCACCGGCAGCGCCGAACCGGCGCACCAGGCGAAGGAAGCAGCACGCGTCCTGCTGGCGGCGGCCTGACGCCATCCCCCTCATGGCGGTGCGGCGCCCCGCGCCTGTGCCGTCGCGAGCACCTCGGGCAGATCGGCCAGCCGGTCCAGGCCCCGAACCGCCCTGGCCATGCGGTGGTTGCCGGAGAGCCGGCCGCGATGACGGTGCAGAAAGGACCAGTAGCCGGTGGTGTAGGGGCAGGCGCGCTCGCCGGTGCGGTCCCTCGGGCGGTAGGCGCAGGGGCCGCACAGGTCGCTCATCCGGTCGATGTACGCTCCGCCGGAGGTGTACGGCTTGGTGGTCATCAGGCCGCCGTCGGCGTACTGGGACATCCCCACGACGTTCGGCAGCATCACCCAGTCATAACCATCGACGAAGCAGCGGTGGAACCAGTCCGTGACCGCCGCCGGGTCCCAGCCGTCCTGGAGCGCTCGGCTGCCGAGCACCATCAGCCGGGGGATGTGATGGGTCCATCCGGTGTCCCGGACCTGTTCCAGTGCGTGGCGCAGGCAGCGGGCGGTGACCGCGTCGGCGTCGAGTTCGAGGAACCAGCGAGGCAGCGGCTCGGTGTGGCCGAGGGCGTTGTGGCCACGGTAGTCGGGGCCGAACCACCAGTAGACGTGCCAGATGTACTCGCGCCATCCGGCGATCTGCCGGATGAACCCCTCGACGCTGTTCAGGGGCGCGTCACCGGCGCGCCACGCCCGCTCGGCCCGGTCCACGCACTCGGCCGGGTGCAGCAGCCCGAGGTTCAGCGGTGCCGAGAGCAGGCTGTGGCTCAGCACGGGATCCGCCGCGAGCATCGCGTCCTCGTACGGGCCGAACCACGGCAGCCGGTGTGCGATGAAGTGGCGCAGGGACGCCAGTGCCTCCCGGCGGGTGGCGGGGAAACTCCGAGGGCCGTCGCGTCCGACGAAGGACACCCGGCCCTCGCGCTCCCAGCGGTCCAGATCGTGCCGGACCTCGTCGTCGATCTCGTCCTCCTCGGGGCGCCACGGGTCGGGTGCGCCGAGGGTGGGGGCGCCGCGGGGCGGGGGCTCCCGGTTCTCCCGGTCCAGGTTCCAGCGCCCGCCGGCGGGCTGATCGCCGTCCATGAGCAGCTCGTGTTCACGGCGCACCCAGCGGTAGAAGTCCTCCATCCGCATCCGCCCCGGGGCGCGCTCCCCGGCCCAGGTGGCAAAGGCGCCCTGAGGCGTCAGAAAGCCTCTGGCGGGCAGCACATGCACCTGGGCGAGCGACTCGACCAGGCCCAGCGCGGCATGGGAGGTCGGCCGGCAGACGGTCACCGGCTCGCGCCCGGCGGCCTCGGCCAGCCCCTCGCGGTACGTCCGCGCCCGTACGTACCGCACGCGGTCGCCGAGTTCGGCCGCGCGGTGCCGCATCGCGGACAGCAGGAGATGGGCCTTGGCGCGGTGGAAGCGACGGCGGCGCAGCACCGCCCAGGACTCGATCATGATGAGCGGGGCCCGTGGATCGGGGCCGTGGTGGCGGTGGTCGATGAAGTGCGGGCCGAGTTGATCGCCGAAGAGCCAGTGCGGGCGTGCGGCCATCGTGCGAACTCCTGGAAGGCGGCGGAAGGACGGGCTCCTGGCGGCGGGAGGATGGCGCCCGCCGCGGGCGGCCCGGCGGACCGGGCGCGGTGGACGCCCTCAGGCTATGCGCCACACCCGCCCGGTCCGCCCGCGACGCGCCTCAGTCCGCCTTGAGAGCCATGAGGACGTTCGGCCGGGCCGCCGGGCGGACGGGCCAGAGTCCCGCCACGACGCCGACGAGTGCGGCGCCCGCGAGGGCCATGGCGCGGCATAACGGATACCATCCTGTTTTGTGCGGGGGTGGTGGGAGCGGGGCCGGGCGCTGGGAGCAGCCCATCCTCTGGCCGTTGACCTGGGGATCGCGCTCCTGGTCCAGGCGGCCATGACGATGCCGTTCGTGGTGCCGCGGCCACCCGATCTGGAGCCGGCGACCTGGCCCGCCTACGGGCTGACCACGCTCACCGTCGTCCCCCTGATCTGGCGTCGACGCGCTCCCCTCGCCGTGCTGATCGCCATCATCGCGGCGAGCGCGCTGTACAAGCTGGCCGTGGAGGGCCCCGGACAGCCGCTGCCCTACACCGGGCTCGTCATCGTCTATACGGTCGCCGTTCTTTCACCGCCGTGGAAGCGGCTGGTCACCGCGGGGCTGCTGACGGTTGCCGTGCCGGTGTCGGTGTGGCTGAACACCCGGACGGCGCGCGAGCTCACCTTCTCCCTCTTCGTGTTCGCGGCGGCCTATGTCTTCGGTCGGCTGACCGATGCCCGGCAGCGGGCGAACCGGATCGAGGCGGAGCGGGCCGCCGCCCGCGAGCGGGCCAGGATCGCACGGGAGATGCACGACATCCTCTCCCATGCGGTGAGCCTGATGATCGTGCAGGCGGAGGCCGGTCCGGTGGCCGTGCGGACGGCTCCGGAGCGGGCCGAGGCCGCCTTCGACGCCATCTCCACGACGGGCCGGGAGGCGATGGTCCAGCTGCGCCGGATGCTGGGAGTGCTGCGCACGGGCGACGAGCCGGGCCGCGCCCCGCGTGAGCCGCAGCCGGGCCTTGCCGGTCTGTCCGATCTTCTCGACCGGGTACGGGCGAGTGGCCTCGAGGTCGCGTACGAGTCGGCGGGGGCCGTACGGCAGCTGCCGGACGCCACCGGGGCGGCCGTCTTCCGGGTCGTCCAGGAGGCACTGACCAACGTGGTCAAGCACGCGGGAGCCCGTACCGTCTCCGTCCACCTCACCTATGGTGAGGGCGTCGTGGACATCCGGGTGCTGGACGACGGGCGCGGACCACAGCCCGGTTCCGGTGGCGGCCACGGTCTGATCGGGGTCCGCGAGCGGGCCGTGGCGCACGGCGGTACGGCGGTCACCGGCCCGGGCCCGGACGGCCGGGGCTTCGAGGTACGGGTCCGCCTCCCCGTACTCTCCTCGGCGGAGGTGGCGCGTTGACGATCCGTGTGGTGGTGGCCGACGACCAGGAGCTGGTGCGCAGCGGCTTCTCCATGATCCTTGACGCCCAGCCGGACATCGAGGTGATCGCGGAGGCGGGCGACGGGGCCGAGGCCGTCGCGGCGGTGCGGCGGCACGCGCCCGATGTGGCGCTGCTCGACATCCGGATGCCGGGTATGGACGGCATCGAGGCATGCCGCGCGATCGGCGCGGGCGGCGCCTGCCGGACGGTGATGCTGACGACCTTCGACTCCGACGAGTACGTGTACGAAGCGCTGCACGCGGGCGCGAGCGGCTTCCTGCTGAAGGATGTGCGCAGGGACGATCTGGTGCATGCGGTACGGGTGGTGGCGCGGGGCGACTCGCTGCTCGCGCCGTCGGTGGCCCGGCGTCTGGTGGAGCAGTACACCCGGGCGACCGCCCGGCCACGGCGGCCCGATCCCCGCCTGGACATGCTGACCACACGGGAGCGGGAGACACTGCTGCTGCTCGCGCGCGGCCTGTCGAACGCCGAGATCGCGGCGGAGCTGGTCGTCAGCGATCACACGGTCAAGACGCATGTCGGCAATGTGCTCGCCAAGCTGGGGCTGCGGGACCGGATCCAGGCGGTGATCTGCGCGTACGAGACGGGCCTGATCACGGCCGGGGGTCCCCCGCCCGGGGGAGCGTCCCGGCCCGGTTCCTCCCCCGCGTCGGCGAGGGACTGACACCCGGAACACGCTCGCGCGGGCGATCCGCGACGGACCGCCGGTCACCAGGATGGAGCCATCGGGAGCAACGGCTCATACGGCGCTCCTATCGCGTCCCTATCACTGGAGTTGACCATGCAGAGCACCAGACGCACGCTGCTGGCCGCGGCGCTTGTCCTGGGCGTCGCGGCGGGTCCGGCGGCGCCGCCGGCCCTCGCGGCCACCTCGTCCGCGGCGGACCGAACGCGGTCCGGGATTCCGGCGCTGGAAGCCGCCATCGCGGGTCTGCCGACACGGGACGCGACGGCCGCGCTGGTACGGGTCGGAGGCTCCGAGGGCGTCTGGAGAGGCAGTTCGGGTGTGCACGACCTGAGGACCAACCGGCCGGCCGATCCGGCGGGCCGCTTCCGCGCCGGTTCCGTGACCAAGGTCTTCACGGCCGCGGTCGCCCTGCAGCTGGCCACCGAGGGCACGCTCGACCTGGACCGCAGCGCCCGTTCGTATCTGCCGGAGCTGATCCCGGCGTCGTACGGGAAGGTCACCGTCCGGCAGTTGCTCAATCACACGCACGGCATCCCGGCCCCTGACTTCCCCGGGGACACGGTCGAGGAGTGGTACGCCGACCGCTTCCGGATCCATGACCCGAGGACATGGTCCGCTCGGCGACCTCGAAGAACCGCGAGTTCCGGCCCGGCGAGAAGCAGCACTATCTGAACATCGGCTACACCATCGCCGCTCTGATCGTCGAGCGGGTCTCGGGTGACGCGTACGAACACCAGGTGGCCCGCCGGATCCTGAAGCCGCTGGGGCTGCGCGACACCTATCTTCCGGGGGTCGATCCGCGCATCCTCGGCCCGCACAACCACGGCTACCAGACGATGCGGCTGGACGACGGCACGACCGGTCTGCGCGATGTGTCGGTGTGGGGGGCGACGGACGGCTGGGCGGCGGGTGACATCATCTCGACCACGGCGGACCTGGAGCGGTTCACCAAGGCCCTGTTCCAGGGACACGTGGTGCGCGGCCCGCTGCTGCGCGAGATGTTCACCCTGCCGAAGGTGGCGGACTGGGGAACTGGCGACCCCGCCGCGTACGCGGTCGGCCTCTCGATGAAGAAGCTGGGCGGCCGTGAGGTGTGGGGCAAGACGGGCGGCCGCTGGGGCTACAACACCGGCATCGCCTCCACCCGCGACGGCTCGCGCACCCTCGTCTACAGCGTCAACTCCACGGACGCCAAAGGCCAGGGGATGAACGAGGTGGCGCGGAACATCATGGTGGCCGCCTACGGCAGCCCCTGAGCACTCGGGCGGGCAACCGCCGAGCGCTCAGGGGAATGCGCCGGGTGGCACCCGTGGCGGCGGTGGCACCAGTCCGACCGCCGCCCGGGTCCAGTCCGTCCCGCGCGCCTCAGTCGGCCTTGAGGGCCGTGAGGACGTTCAGCCGGGCCGCGCGGCGGGCGGGCCAGAGTCCCGCCACCACGCCGACGAGTGCGGCGCCCGCGAGGGCCATGGCGATGCGGCCCCAGGGGATGACCATCTCGTACCCCTGGATGCTGTCGGAGGCGAGCCTGCCCGCGGCCCAGCCGAGGAAGATGCCCGCGCCGATGCCCAGAAGGGCCCCGAACAGCGAGATGAGGACGGACTCCAGGTGGATCATCCGCTTGGTCTGCTCGGGCTGGAGCCCCACCGCGCGCAGCATCCCGATCTCACGGGTGCGCTCGAACACGGACATCGCGAGGGTGTTGACGACTCCCAGGACGGCGATCACCACTGCCATGGCCAGCAGCCCGTACAGGACGTTGAGGAGCAGGGTGATGGTCTCGCCGCCGGCGGACTCGGCCAGGTCGTCGGTGTTCCGCAGCTGGATGAGGGGGTTCTGGTCGAGGGCGCGCTGGAGGGACCGACGTACCGTTTCGCCGTCGCCGTCCTTGGTGTGCACCAGGACCGAGGTGTCCTCGATCTCCTTCAGATGGGGCTGGAGGGTGGCCAGCGGCATCATGGTGGCCGGGAGGAATTCGTCGTCGCGGTAGATGCCGCCGATCCGCAGGGTGCCCCGGCTCCCGTCGCCGTAGACCACCGGCACCCGCTGTCCCATGGTCCATCCGTGGATGTCGGCGGTGGAGGTGTCGATCAGCAGGTTCCTGCCGCCGTTCGCGCCCAGTGCCTCGAGCGACCCCGAGGCGAAGCTCGGGTCGAGGAGGTCGCCGATGCTCCGGGGGTCCACACCGGTCAGGTTCACCTCGTCGCCGCTGCTCCGGACGGCGCTCTGGCGCTGTGGGCTGGAGGAGGTCACGGCCGTGGACTTCGCCAGGGTCTCATGGACCGACGCGGGCAGGTGGCCGCTGCTCCTCGACGAGATCTCGAAGTCGGCCGTGACGGTGTTCTCCGCCCGCTGGTGCAGCGATGTCGTGGCGGACACCGCGACCACCGTGAGGCCGGTGACCATGGACAGCCCGATCATCAGGGCCGAGGCCGTGGAGGCGGTGCGCCGGGGGTTGCGCCGGGCGTTGCGCGGGGCCAGCGTGCCCGGGACACCGAAGCGGCGCAGGAGGGGCCCGGCCAGGGTGATGGCCGGGCCGGAGAGCGCCGGGGTCACCACGATGATGCCGATGAGCAGCAGAACGGCCGGCAAGAGGACGGTGGTGCGGCCCTGCTCGCCGCTGGACGCCGTGTACAGCACGCCGAGCACACCGATCACGATCAGGGCGACACCGATGGCGTTGCGCCTGCGGAGGCCGCGGACCGGCGGGGGCGTGTGGAGCGCGGACATGGCGGCCACGGGAGGCACGGCGGCGGCGCGGCGGGCGGGCAGATAGGCGGCGAGCATGGTGACGACGACGCCCACCAGGAACGAGATCAGTACGGTGCCCGGGGCGATGACCAGCGGCCCGTCGGGGAAACCGGATCCGGTGGACGCGAACAGTTGCCGGAGGCCCATGGCCACGCCGATGCCGAGGAGGAACCCGGCGGCCCCTGCGCACAGCCCCAGCAGGGCGGCCTCGATGAGGACGGAGCGGGTCACCTGGCGGCGGTCGGCACCGACGGCCCGCATCAGGGCCATCTCCTGCGAACGCTGGGTGACCAGCATGGTGAAGGTGTTGCCGATGACGAAGATGCCGACGAACAGGGCGATGGCCGCGAAGACGAGCAGCACCTGGCCGAGCCCGTCCGCCCCCTCGGCGGCCTCGGCCTGCTGCTGCGCGCGCAGTTGGGCCCCCGTGCTGATCTCGGAGTCATCGGGCAGCAGATCGCGCGCCTCGGCCGCGAGCCGCTCCTCGGAGGTGCCGCGCTCGGCCTCGAGGGAAACTCCGTCGTACTGGCCGGGCTTCAGCAACAGCTTCTGCGCGGTGGCGTCGTCGAAGAACACCGAGGTGCCGCCGGAGCCGGAGGTGTCGTCGGTGCGGACGATGCCGACGAGTTTCTTGTGCAGCACCGGCCCGTCGACGGCCAGCCGGACGGTGTCGCCGACCTGGTAGCCGCCCTGGTCGGCGGTGCTGGTGTCCATCAGCACCTCGTCGGGCCCGGTGGGAGGGCGTCCGGCGGTCAGCGGGTGGCGGTTGTCCTTGCCGTCGGCCTGGGGGAAGTAGTTGCCCGCCGTGGTCACGTCGTCCTCGCCGAGGGGGTGGCCATCCTTCGCGGCCACGGCGGCGAACCCTTCGACGGAGCCGGTCACGGACGCCACGCCGGGCAGCCGCCGCAGACGCCGCAGGGTGTCCTCCCCCACCGTTCCGGGCTCGCCGGCCTTCTCGTCGAACGGCGGTGTGGCCTGCACCGAGACATTGCGCAGGGTGGTGAGGTAGCGCTCCTTGTAGGCGTTGCCGACGGTGTCGGTGAAGACGAGGGTGCCCACGACGAAGGCGACGCCGAGCAGAACAGCGAGCATGGTCATCAGCAGGCGGGCTTTGTGCGCGAGGACGTTGCGCAAGGCGGTGCGGAACACGGACGGCCTTCCGGGAGGGTGCCGGGTGGGGGGTGCTCGGGGAGCGGGACGCGCGTCAGGCGCGGGGCGTCTGGGTCAGGCGCGACGCGCGGACGTCAGGCGTGGCGCGTGGGCGTCAGGCGTGGCGCGTGGGCGTCAGGCGCGGTGAGCGGACGTCAGACCTGGTGCGCCGGCGTCAGGCGGCCCATGCGCTCCAGGACGGCCTCGGCGGTGGGCGCGTGGAGTTCGTCGACGATGCGCCCGTCGGCGAGGAAGACGACACGGTCCGCGTAGGAGGCGGCGGCGGGGTCGTGGGTGACCATGACGACGGTCTGACCCAGCGCGCTCGTGGAACCGCGCAGGAACTCGAGGATCTCGGCGCCACTACGGGAGTCCAGGTTGCCCGTGGGCTCGTCGGCGAAGACGATGTCGGGCCGCCCCGCCAGCGCGCGGGCGACGGCGACGCGCTGCTGCTGGCCGCCGGAGAGCTGGCCGGGCCGGTGGTCGAGCCGGTCGGCCAGGCCGACGGTCTGGATGATGCTCTCCAGCCAGGCCCGCTCCGGCTTACGGCCCGCGATGTCCATGGGGAGGGTGATGTTCTCCACGGCGCTCAGAGTGGGCAGCAGGTTGAACGCCTGGAAGACGAAGCCGATGCGGTCGCGGCGCAGCCGGGTGAGCTGACGGTCGTTCAGGGAGCCGATCTCCGTGTCGCCGAGGCGGACCGACCCGAAGGACAGCGAGTCGAGACCGGCCATGCAGTGCATCAGGGTGGACTTCCCCGATCCGGAGGGACCCATGATCGCGGTGAACTGGCTCCGGACGAAGCCGACCGTGACCCCGTCGAGGGCCACCACACGGGTATCCCCCGTGCCGTAGACCTTGGTCAGGTCGGTGGCGTGGGCCGCGTAGCTCTCCGGGGCGGAAGGGGGCAGGTTTGCGTGCATGCCGATCCTCGGTGGACGCTCGATGGATTGCCCCTCGTGGCCGAGGGTGCCGCCGCTGATGGCGACGTCCATGAGCCTCCCGCTCGGCCGCCCTCGTGCGGATCCCCCGAACATCCGGCACCGCATCCACCGATCGGGGGAGATCGCCGCGGGACCGCCCTTCCGGCCGGACCGCGATGACGGCGGGACGGCGATGACGGCGGGACGGCGGGACGGCGATGACGGCGGGACGCTTTTACGGCGGGACCACTCTTACGGCGGGACCGCTATTCGGCACGCCCCGTACGGAACGCCCAGGCCGCGACCTCGACCCTGTTGCGCAGGCCCAGCTTCGCCTGGACCGACCCCAGATGGGTCTTGACCGTGCTGGGCGCGATGTACAGCTCGGCGGCGATCTCCGGGTTGGTCAGTCCGCGGGCGATGCCCTGGATGACCTCCTCCTCGCGGTCGGTCAGCGGATCGGCCGGCTCGGATGCGCCGCGCCGCCGTGCCTTGGTGAAGTGCTGCAGCAGACGGAGGGTGATCTGCGGGGCGACCATGGCGTCCCCGCGGACGGCCGCCCGGACGGCCTCGGTCAGCAGCGCCGGACCGGCGTCCTTGAGGAGGAAGCCCGACGCTCCGTTCGACAGCGCCGTATACACATATTCGTCGATGTCGAAGGTGGTGACCACGACCACTTTCGGCGCTCCGAGATGACCGCCGCCGGCCAGTCGGCGGGTGACCTCCAGACCGTCGGGCGGGGGCATCCGGATGTCCACGAGACACACGTCCGGCCGGGTCTCACGGGCCAGTGACAGGGCCGAGGCCCCGTCGGCGGCCTCGGCCACCACCTCCATACCGGACTCGGCCGACAGCACCATGCGGAACCCGGCCCGCACCAGATGCTGATCGTCCGCGACCAGGATGCGTATGGTCATGCCGTCCTGCCCTCCCGTAGCCGCAACCCGGATCGTACGGCGTGCGGCCCGCGTGCACGGGCGTTCCGTGACGCCTCGTCGGGGTGCAGTGGTACGGAGGCGTGGACACGCCACCCACCCTCGGGGCGGTGCCCCGCCTCGAAGGCGCCGCCGAGCAGCTCGATCCGCTCCCGCATGCCCATGATGCCGAAGCCGCCGCCGAGCCGGCCGAGGCTGCCGCGGTGTCCGGACGGGGAGCCTTGTCCGTCGTCCTCGACGACCAGTTCGGCGTGGCGCGCCGCGACCCGGGCGGACACATCCACCGACCGCGCCCCGCGCGCATAGCGCTGGGCATTGGTCAGGGCTTCCTGCAGGACGCGACTCAGCCCGCCGGTGACCTCCGCGGGGACGTCCTCCGGCAGGTCGCGGCCGAGGTCCAGCCGGATCGGCAGCCCTGTCGCCCGTGCCTCGTCGACGATGCGGGTGAGAACCTCGCCGAGGTTCTCCGGATGCCGCGGGGTCTCGTCACCGCGCATCGAACCGACCAGACGCCGCATCGATGTCAGCGCCTCGCCGCCCGCGTGCTCGACGGCCTCGAGCATCTCGTTCAGCATCCGCGGGTCGGGGGTGCCCCGGCCGGTGACATGGCGCACGGCCTGGAGCTGCACCACGATCGCGGTCACCTGATGGGCCACGGTGTCGTGCAGGTCCCGGGCCAGCGCCAGCCGTTCCTCCTGGCGCACCAGCTGTCCGGTGCGTTCCTGCTGGGCGTCGTAGAGGCGCAGCACCAGGCCGCAGACGAAGGCCAGGGCCAGCACCAGCAGGGTGTTGTCGGAGAAGTCACCGGGATTCGAGTCCCGCAGCACCGGGACGGAGTACACGCTGACGCTCACCGCCGCCATGGCCACCAGGGCCCACCGGGGCGTGCAGCGGCGCACCGCAACGGCGAGGAGGAACAGCAGGCCCAGGAGTTCGCTGCCGCTGCTCTCGCTGGTCACCATGTTCACCGGCAGCAGGTGATAGGCCACGGTGGCCACGAAGGTGCCGGCGCAGGCCACCAGTACGGCCCGTGGGACCCACCGGACATCGCGCACCACGGCCAGCACGGCCATCGCCCCGGCCAGGGCTCCGGAGCAGACCGGCACCCAGTCCCCGACGAAGGACTCCGTGTCGAAGGTCGGGTTGAAGACGATACGTTCCCGCATGTCCTCATAGACGGAGAAGAGGAACAACAGCGCCAGCGCCAAGATCAGGATCCGCCCCGGCCAACGTCGGTAACCGGCGCGCCGGCCGGTGGACACAGCTATTCGCACCCGCGCCACCCTACGCACCTACGGCGGCGACTGCCGCCCGTCTCCCGCGCGCGGGTCGGTGGGCATGGGTGCGGGCCGGGCGTCGCGCACCCGCTCCGGTGTCCAGTACGAGGGGTCCGGCGGATCGGCCCGGTGGGTCCGTGGGGTGTCCGGGGCGGGGGGATCGCCGGTGTCCTGGCCCCGGGCGGTGACGGCGAGGGCCGCGACGATGCCGGTTGCCGCGATCGCCGCGGTGAGGAGGGCTGCAGTGAGCGGGCGCATGGCGTTCTCTCCCGATGCCGGAGGCCGGGACCCCTGGATGCGGGGCCCCGGCCGAGTGCGGTGTGGTGCTCAGCCGTTGGCGGTGTTGTCGTAGATCGTCTGGATCTTGTTGTCGAAGTAGGGGCTGTCGATATAGGCGGGCGGATCGGTCCGGGTGCTGGTGACCCCGATCTCGGTCCCCAGGCCCGTGGTCTCGTTGTAGTCCCGCAGCCAGGGGCCGCCGCTGGCGCCCTCGACCATGGTGCACCCGTTCTGCACCCGGGAGCCGTCCTGCCAGGTGCCGATGTTCTGGCACACGTAGGGCACCTCGCCGTCGTAGCCGAAGGCGGCCGGGTAGCCCCAGACGGTCACGGTGTTGACGTACCCGTAGTTGTAGCCGAGCCCCATACCGCCGACGGTGTTGACCAGCTTGCTGGTGCCGTTGTCCCAGACGTTGGCCACGCCGATGTCGTAGTTCAGGTCACTGCTGTTGATCCAGCCGTTGAACGAGGTGAGCGTCTTGGCGGACCAGGTTCCGTACGGCCGGGAGCCGTTGTAATAGGCGGGAACGAACACCCAGTTGGTCGCCCAGGTGCCGCCGGCGCCACCGTGGACACAGTGCCCGGCGGTGAACACCATGTTCTTCGTGGGATTGTTGACCGCCGCGGCGGAGCAGGCGTAGTCGCCGCCGTTGGTCGGGTTGTGGAAGAAGACCTTCCCCTGCACGATCGAGGTCGCGATACGGATTCCGCGGGCCTTCTTCGACGTGGTCGCCTTCTGCGGTTTGGCGAGCTGAGAGGGTTTGGCCGCCGCGTCGACGGCCGCCTTCCGCGACGCCTTGGCGTCGGCGGGCGTGTCGGCCTCGACGGCTCTGCGCATGCGCTGCGGGGTCCAGTAATTCTCGGCGGACTCAGCGGATGAGCGGGATGCCGCACTCTTGTGTGTGGACACCGCGGTGTCCGCGGTACGTGTGACGGCGCTGTTCGAGTCGGCGGACGCGGCCGCCGGAATCGTCAGAGCGAATGCGAAAACCACTCCGCTCGCCGCTAAAACGACCTTGCGTATCTGCACCAGTCCCCCCAAATTGTGATCGGGACAGGGAGCGGATGCCCCCGGAGAAATCCCGGCCGCACCGTATCGCGCGCTGAAGCGCGCACGCCAAGGGCCTAGGGGGTGGCCAGAACGGTATCCGGCCAGGCATTACAGCCCGGGCCGGTACGGAAAATCGCTTCCCGGCTCCTGGGCTGCCCTCCCCGGCAAAAGCGGAATGGGTCATGTACCGCATTGAACGAGAAATTCCGACGCGTCGACGCGCGTCAACGCACAACACGTCCCACCACCGCCTCTGTGGCGACGGCCGCCCCACTCCCACAGTGTCCGGAATCCGCATTCGCATTCATCCGGCTGAATTCATGGAGGGGGCATTCATATATGCACAGCAGCCCCGCACAGCGCCATATGCACCGCCTACCGCAGCGGATACGGGAGCACGACGGACCGCCCGCCACCCCACCTCGTCCACGACCCGCCCGGCGCACCACGGGGTTCCGCCGAGGAATCGTCACCGCAGGGAAGTTGGCCTGACGCGATCACTTCGTTAGCCTCCCGGCAGCCCCGCAGATCCACCGCTCCCGAGGAAGACAATGCAGTGACGAACCCCCAGGACGACCAGGACACGCAGGCCCCGCACCCCACATCGGACGCACCGCCCCCGGGCTGCCCCGCCCACGCCGCACGGCTGTACGGGCCGGATTTCCGGCGCCGGCCGGCCGAGACCTACCAGCGGATACGGCACGAGAGCGGACAGGTCGCCCCCGTCCTGCTCGAAGGCGACATCGACGCCTGGTTCGTCCTCGGCTACCGCGAGACGCGCCAGGTGCTGTCCGACGTCGAGACCTTCGGCCGGGACCCGCGCCGCTGGAACGGCTGGGACAGCGTGCCGCCGGACTGGCCACTCCTGCCATGGGTGGCGTACAGCCCGATGATGACCTTCACGGAGGGCGAGGAGCACCGGCAGCGCGCGACGGCCGTCGGCGAGGCCCTCGCCACGATCGACCCCTTCGTGCTGCGCGGGCACTGCGAGCGCTTCGCCGACCAGCTGATCGACAAGTTCGCCGCGAGCGGCAAGGCGGACCTGGTGTACGACTACATCTACTCGGTGCCCACCCTCGCCACGGCCGAGCTGTTCGGCCTGTCCGACGAGGAGGCCGGGCTGGAGGCCCTGGCGGGAGGGCTGACCGTCTCGTTCCTCTCCAACGAGGAAGCCATCGCCGGCCAGCAGCACGTCGCCGCGTACGTGGCGGAGCTGGTGAAGGCCAAGCGCGACGCGCCGGGCCCCGACCTGACCTCGCAGTTCATCCTGAACACCCCGGACCTCACCGAGGAGCAGCAGACCGCCGACCTGATGGTGCTGATGGCGGCCGCGCTGCCGCTCACCTCGTACTGGATCGGCAACACCCTGCGGCTGATGCTCACCGACGAGCGCTTCGCCATGACCCTCTCGGGCAACCGCCGCAGCATCGGCGAGGCCATGAACGAGGTGCTGTGGGCGGACTCCCCGCTGCAGAACCTCATCGGGCGGTACGCCACCCGCGACACCGCCCTCGGGGGCCGGCGCATCCGCACCGGCGACCTCGTCGTCCTCGGTCTGGCCGCCGCCAACGCCGATCCGCTGCTGTGGCCCGACACCCCCGTCGGCCACGGCGGGAACCACGCGCATGTCAGCTTCAGCGGCGGTGACTACGGCTGCCCGGCGGGCGGTCCCGAGACGGCCAGGATCATCGCGGAGACGGCGATCGAGGTGCTGCTGGACCGCGTTCCGGACCTGACGCTGGCGGTCGCGCCCGAGGAGCTGAGGTGGGTGGACTCCTTCTGGTACCGCTGCCTGGAATCGCTGCCCGTCACGTTCAGCCCCACGGCGGTCAACGCGGGTTAGCAGCCGGGACTACCCCCGGCGCCGGGCGGCGCCGGGGGGCCGTGCGTGTCCGGTGGCGTCAGTGGCCGGGCGGCTGCTGGAGCATGGCGAGGGTCAGGACGTTGCCGCCGATGCCCCAGCCGCCGTCGGTGACCTCCTCGACCACGACCAGGGTGTTGGCGCGGGCGCGCTCGCCGTAGATCTCGACGTACAGCTCGGTGGTACGGGTGACGATCTCCCGCTTCTGCTTCTCGTCGAGGGATCCGGCGGGGACCTTGAAGTTCGCGAAGGGCATGGTCGTTCTCTCTCCTGGCGGGGAAGGGGTGGAAAGCGGTCGTGCGGGGCGCCGCGGCGGTCAGACGATGCCGCCGTTGGCGCGGATGACCTGGCCGTTGACCCAGTGGCCGGCCGGGGAGGCGAGGAAGGCGACGACCTCGGCGATGTCGGCGGGGGTGCCGAGGCGCTCCAGCGGGGGCTGGGCCGCCATCCGGGCGATGGTCTCCTCGTCCTTGCCCTCGAGGAAGAGGTCGGTGGCGGTGGGGCCGGGGGCGACGGTGTTGGCGGTGACGTCCCGGCCACGCAGCTCGCGCGCCAGGATCATCGTGAGTGCCTCGGTCGCTCCCTTGCTGGCGCTGTAGGCGCCGTAGGTGGGGAGGGCCAGGCCCACGATGGACGTGGAGAAGGTGATGAGCGCCCCGCCGCCGCGGATCCTGCGGGCGGCCTGCTGGGCGACGACGAAGGTTCCGCGGATGTTGGTGCGGTGCAGTGCGTCCAGCTCCGCCAGGTCCAGCTCGGCGATGGGGGCCAGGTACATCCGGCCGGCCGCGTGGACGACGACGTCGACCCCGCCGTACTCGGACTCCGCGGTGTCGAAGAGCGCGGCCACCTGCTGCTCGTCGGCCACATCGGCACGGACGGCGACGGCCCGGCCACCGGCGGCGGTGATGTCCTGGGCGGCGGCTTCGGCCGGCTCCCGGTGGCCCGCGTATCCGACCACGACGGCGTATCCGTCGGTGGCCAGCCGCTTCACCGCCTCGTGGCCGATACCGCGGGAGCCGCCGGTGACGATGGCGACGCGGGGCCGGTCGGTGGGGTGCTGGGGTGCGGTTGCCTGGGGTGACATGGAGACTCCTGGAACGGGGTGCAGGCGAGCGGATGCCACATGGTGTGGCCGTGGCCCGGAGCGTCGGCGGTGTCGCCGTCGACGCTCCGTCGATGTCTCCACTGTGGGCCCGGGTCTCCGGGTCAGCCAGGGCTGTCCCCACCCAGGGGTTGTCAGCCCCTGGCTCGGCCCACCGGCACAAGCGACCATGGGGGGCGTGAACCATTCCGAATTCGCCGCGTTCCTCAAGTCCAGGCGCGACCGCGTCCGCCCGGCCGACGTCGGCCTGCCCACCGGGCCGCGGCGCCGGGTGCCCGGGTTGCGCCGCGAGGAGGTCGCCCAGCTGGCCGGGTTGTCCGCGGACTACTACACCGAGCTGGAGCGCGGACGCGGCGCTCAGCCCTCGGCCCAGGTGCTGACCGCCCTCGCCCGGGCGCTGCGGCTGAACGGCGACGAGCGCGATCATCTGTTCCACCTCGCCGATCGCCCCGTTCCCCCGGTGACGCACGGCCCGGCCGCGCAGGTCCAGCCGGCCCTGCTCGGCCTGCTGGACCGGCTGGCCACCACCCCCGCCCAGGTCATCACCGACCTGCACCAGACCCTGGTGCAGAACGAGCTGGCCGCCGCGCTGCTCGGCCGTCCCCCGGCGGTCCGCGGGCCCGCGGCGAGCTTCGTCCACCGCTGGTTCACCGATCCGGACGCCCGTGCGGTCTACCCGCCCGAGGACCACCCCCATCACTCCCGGGTCTTCGTCGCCGATCTGCAGGCCGTCGCGGCCCGGCGTGGCGGCGACACCGAGGTGCGGCGGATGGTGGCCGCGCTGCGACGCCACAGCGAGGAGTTCGCCACCCTCTGGGACACCCACGACGTCGCCCTCCGGCGGACCGACCACAAGCGCATCGTCCACCCCGCACTGGGCGTCATCGAGCTGGATTGCCACTCCCTGTTCAGCGAGGACGGCCGTCAGCGCCTGCTGTGGTTCAGCGCCCCGCCCGGCACCGAGGGCGCCGCCCAGCTGGAACTTCTCTCGGTCATCGGCACACAGGACATGACGGCCGACGAGAACAGCACATCACCGTAGATCCCCTGTCGTACGGCGCCGGGGCGGCGGTCTCCGGGGCCGGGCACGGCGCTCTGATCGCGCCAACGTGGTGACGTTCGGGGTGCGGAGCGAGCACACCGCCCATCGTTGGGAACCCCTGTCGCAGTACGAGCGGGCTTCACCCGTGCCGGGGCACGGCACCGGGCGGGCCCGCCGGTCTCCGACGCACACAAGGATCCCGTATGACTGGACCAGCCCCTCTTCTGACCCTGAACAACGGCGTGCGGATGCCCACTCTGGGCCTCGGCGTCTACCAGAGCCCGCCCGACGAGACCATCCCAGCGGTGACGACCGCGATCGAGAACGGCTATCGCCTCATCGACACCGCGGCCGCCTACGGCAACGAGAAGGAGGTCGGTGCGGGCATCGCCCGCTCGGGCATCGGCCGTGAGGACATCTTCGTCATCACGAAGGTGTGGATGACCGACTACGGCTACGAGGCCACCCTCCGCGCCTTCGACACCAGCCTCACCAAGCTGGGCCTGGACCATCTCGACCTGTATCTGCTGCACTGGCCGGCCCCGTCCGCGTTCGACACCACGGTGGCCTCGTACAAGGCGGCCGAGAAGCTGCTGGCCGACGGTCGGGTGCGGGCCATCGGCGTGTGCAACCACACGCCCGCACACCTGACCGATCTCATGGCGCGCACCGACGTCGTGCCCGCGGTGAACCAGGTCGAGCTGCATCCGTTCTTCAGCCAGCCCGAGCTGCGCGCCTTCGATGTCCGCCAGGGCATCCGCACCCAGTCCTGGTCGCCCATCGGCGGCGTGAACCGCTACGGGGGCGAGAGCCCGGACAAGGTCAGGGACCCACTCCAGGAACCCACCATCACCGGCCTGGCCGAGAAATACGGCAAGTCCCCGGCCCAGATCATCCTCCGCTGGCAGGTCGAACACGACCTGTGCGCGATCCCGAAGTCCGTCAAACCACATCGCATCGCGGAGAACATCGCGATCTTCGACTTCTCCCTCACCCCCCACGAGGTGGCCGCCATCGACGCGCTCGACACCGGAGCGCGCGGCGGTCCCGACCCCGACCATGTCGGGCCCGACACGTTCTCCTGAGACACCGCGTCTCGGGAGACACCGCTTCTCCCGAGAGACCGCGTATCCCGAGACACCGCGCGGGGCGGCTACCGGGCCGCCCCACACAGCTCGCGGACACCTCCCCCGGGCCGAGTCAGGTTTCCAGGTCGTCGGCGAAGTGCCGGAAGCCGTGGCGATCCTGGTGCAGGGTCCACAGCGTGTCCGCCAGCACGGCCGGGTCCTTCTTGTCGTGCCCGGGAACGATCGCGCCCGGGATGATCAGCTGCGCCACGTGGATGCCGTCGCCGGCGAGGGTGTCGTGCAGCAGCCGGCCGTACGCGCTCTCGGCGGCGAAGGCGATGGAAGTGCCCGCGCGCTCCGGGTGCGCCACCACGGCGGTGCCTCCGTTGACGAAGAGCACCGTGCCGCGGCCCAGGGCGCGCATACCGGGGAGCACCTGCCGTACGGCGGTGACGGGGCCGTATACGGAGAACTCCAGCGGGCCCGCGAGGTCGTCGGCGGTGGTGTCCAGGACCGGCAGCATGAATTCCCGCTGCGGCACCGGGCTGTACTGCAGGACCTCGATCGGCCCCAGGGCCGTGGCCGCGGCTTCCAGGGCGGCGGCTAGGGCCTTCGGATCGCGTACGTCGGCGGCGAAGCCGCGCGCCGTCACGCCCTCGCCGGTGAGGCCGGCGGCCAGGGCGTCGAGCCGGCCCTGGTCGCGGGAGACGAGGGCGGTGGCGTAGCCCTCACGGCCGAAGCGGCGCGCGACGGCGGCGCCGAGACCGGGGCCGGCTCCGATGATGGCAAGGGTGGTCATGGGGTCTCCGGGTGCTCGGGCGCCTCAGGGGCCGGGGTGTCGCGGTGGCGGGGTGGGGTGAAGGCGGTTGGCGGTGGCCGGCTCGCCCGCCGTCACCGGGGCAGGAGCCTCAGCGTGGTGGCGCGCGCCGGGTCCGCGACCATGGGCTCGACGTAGGTGCCTCTGTAGCGGCTGTACTTGGAGCGGTACGCGTCGTCGAGCCGGTCGTTGACACCGGGGTCGCCCTCCTCGATCAAGGTGACGTCCCGGTCCACGCCGCCGGAGCGGATGTGGCCCTCGTGGCTCCCATGGGCAGTGCGCCACCAGGCGCCGTCGGTGCCACGGTAGGAGCGGACGTAGAGGTCGTCGCCGTCACGGACGACCCAGATCGGCACCGCCGTACGCGGTGTGCCGTCGCCCCGCAGCGGCGCCATTTCCAGCTCGTCCGTCGTCGCGATCCGGTTGAGTTCGTCGCTCGTCCATGTCGTCATCGTCTGCCTCCTTCACGAGTAACCGACAGGGGAGAATTCCATCTCGGGAGGAAAGCAACCAGGGAGAGGACCTTCCCCCTGGGCGGCCGGCGAACGATGCCCCACCGACCAGTATGCCGAGCGGGAGGTCACCCGGCGAGGGCGGCGAACGCCTCGTCCAGGAGGGCGGTGAGGTCGGCGCGGCCGTCGGAGGCCGTCCAGTGGTCGAGGGCGATGTTCAGGCAGCCCAGAGCGGCGGCGGCCTTCGCCGACAGGGCCAGGGGCGTGGGACGGGGAGCGTCCCCGTGCCGCTCGGCGAGGGCCCGGGCCAGCATGGGCCGCCAGCCGTGCTGCTTCTCCAGCAGCCGGGCGCACAGGGCGGGGGTGTTCCGGACCAGGCGGGTCGTCGCGAGGGCGCTGACCGGGTCCCGGCGGTGGTACGCGATGACGACGTCCAGTGCGCGCCGCAGGGCCGTCCAGTCGTCCTCATCGGCGGGCCTGGCCCGCAGGGCGTCGGCGGCCTGCTCGCCGTAGGCGTCGAAGGCGCTGAGGACGGCCTCTTCCTTACTGCCGACGTAGCGCAGGAAGGTGCTGCGCGAGACACCGGCGGCCGCGGCCAGGTCGTTGATGGTGACCTGCTCGAAGCCCTTGTTCCGGAACAGGCCGGACGCCACCTCGGCCAGCTCGGCCCGGATGGCCGCTCGCGCGATGTCTCTCGTGCTCGTACGCGCCGCTCCGTTCACCCCGCGATCCTACCGCCGAGCTGAACCACGATCGCAGTGATGAGATCCGAACCCTGTTGTGACACCGAGTTCCATGCTAGGAATGCTGCTTCACGACGATCCTTCGGTTCCAGACCTCGGTGAGCGGGAGAGCGGCATGCGGGGACTTCAGGACAAGAGGATCGTCGTCGCGGGCGGCGCCACCGGGATCGGCGCCGCCACGGCCGAGCGGCTCGCCGAGGAGGGCGCCTCGGTCGTCGTCGGCGACATCAACCTCGTGGGCGCGAAGGCCACCTCCCAGCGCATCGGCGAGGCCGGCGGCACCGCGGTCGCCGTCGCGTTCGACCTCGCCGACGAGGAGTCGATCGGTGCGCTGGTCGACCGGGCCACCGCCGAGTTCGGCGGGATCGACGGGCTCTACAACGTCGGCGCCGACCTCTCGGACGACCACCTGGGCCGGGACACCGACCTGCTGGAGATGGACCCGGCGGTGTGGCGGCGCACCCACGAGGTGAACCTGCTCGGCTACGCCCTCACCTGCCGTGCGGTCATCCCGCGGCTGCTGGCCCAGGGCGGCGGCGTCATCGTCAACACCTCCTCCGGTGCGGCCTGGGGAGGGGAGCCCCGGCGTCCCGCGTATGCCGCCTCCAAGGCCGGGATCAACGCACTGACCCGCCATATCGCCTCCCGCTGGGGCAAGGAGGGCATCCGCTGCAACGCCGTGGCGCCCGGGCTGGTCATGGGCGACACCCAGAAGCAGCGGGACGACCAGCGGCTGCAGGCCATGGCGCTGAAGATCGCCCGCAGCCCGCGGCTGGGCGAGCCCGCGGACGTGGCCGGCACCGTGGCCTTTCTCCTCTCGGACGACGCCGAGTGGGTCAACGGCCAGGTGTGGTCGGTCTGTGGCGGCATGAGCCTGCGCGACTGAGACTCCGCCGGCTCACACCATCGGCCCACGACCTGGCCGGTCACCGCTTTCCGTACTCCTTTGTCACCCGGCGTTCGGACGCCGTTGGGCGGCAATCCCGCCGCCGTCCTCGGCCTCGACATCGCTCAGCGGCCCACCGGGATCCCGGCCCGGGAATGGCATTCGGAGAGGAGTAGTCTCCTGCGCAGCGGCTCGTACGGTTCGTTCGCCCTGCACGCATACGAGGAGAGACCGGTTGTCGACGTTTGTCGTGTTCGACCTCGAGTTCACCTCATGGTCGGGATCGCTCGAGCAGGATTGGTCGGAGCCGGGGCAGCTTCGCGAAATCGTCCAGATCGGCGCGTTGCGCATCAGCACCGGCAATTCCGCTGACGACCACTGCGTTGTCGAGGAATACGAGGCGCTGGTCAGGCCGGTGGTCAATCCGCGGCTGTCCCCGTTCTTCACCGGCCTCACGGGCATCGACCAGGAAACCGTGGACCGCGGGGGGGTCGCCCCCGCCGAGGCGCTCAGTGACTTCCTGGCGTTCTGCCGGGGGCAGTCCGTACTCTCCTACGGCAACGACATGGTCGTCCTCGGGGAGAACGTGGGGTGGGCCCGGGCGCGCGGGGAGGAGATCAAGAACGGCTTTCTCACCGCCGGCTTCCTGAATATCCGCCCATGGCTGAATACCATCGCCCCGATCACGGCATCGGCCAACTCCGGTCGGCTATGGGAAGCGCTCGGCCTGCCCAAACCCGTGGCGGGCAGGGAGCATTCAGCGCTCTTCGACTGTTATTCGATCGCCGCGGCGATCAGACACCTCTGCGCCGGTGGGGCCGTCCTGCCCGAGGGCTGCCGCTAGCGATGGGGCGAATCGGCCATCGCGAGCGTGTCGTCCGACGCGCCGTCGGCGAGTGGCACGATGGCCCAAAGATCTTGGTCGGCGGCGCTCCTGCGCGTCGTCCGGTAGGTAGGAAAGGAACCCCCTTATGACCGCAGTGCGCGGAACAGCCGTCGACATCCCCACCCGGGACGGCATCGCCGATGCCTATCTGGTCCATCCCGACGACACCGACCGCCACCCGGCCGTTCTGCTGTACATGGACGCCTTCGGCCTCCGGCCCCACCTGCGGGCGATGGCCGACCGTCTGGCCGCGGCCGGTTACACCGTGCTGGTGCCCAACGTGTTCTACCGCCACGGACGTGCTCCCGTGGTGGAGTTGCCCGACTTCCTCGACCCGGCGGCGCGTCCGGCGATCTTCGAGCACATCGCCCCGATCGCGCAGGAGCTCACTCCCGAGCGCGCGATGAGCGACGCCGGCATCTATCTCGACTGGCTGGCCTCCTGCCCGCAGGCCACCGACGGGCCCGTGGGCCTCACCGGCTACTGCTTGGGCGCCGGGCTGGCCCTGCGGACCGCCGGAGCGCACCCCGATCGCGTCGCCGCGGCGGCCGGTTTCCACGGTGCCCACTTGGCCACGGAGACGCCGGACAGCCCGCACACGGTGGCCGGGCAGGTCACCGCCGAGCTGTACTTCGGACACGCGGACCAGGACCACGCCCTTCCGCCCGAGCAGATCGAGCGCCTGGACAAGGCCCTCGACGAGGCCGGTGTCCGTCACCGCACCGAGGTCTACACGGGCGCTCAGCACGGCTACACCCAGGCCGACACCTCCGCCTACAACGCCGAGGCCGCCGAACGCCACTGGGAGGCCCTGCTCGACCTCTTCGGCCGCACCCTCTGACCGCGGCTGGTGTCCAGCCGCCCCGGGCTGGTCACCACCCTGCGGCGACCGGCCTAGAGCTGCCGCAGATGGTCCCGCAGGGTGCGGGCCACCTGCGCCATGAGGGCGTCGGCTCCGGGCTGGGTGCTCGCGGGCACGAGTGACTCGGTGAGCACGGCGATGGCGAACGCCTGGCCGTCGGAGTGCTCGACGATGCCGACCTCATGGCGGAGGTTGAGGAGGGTGCCGGTCTTGGAGGACCAGGTGGTGGCGTCGGAGCTGAAGTCCGGGGCGAGCCGGTGCCGCAGCACGTTGTGGGTCATGAGGTCGCGTACGTGCAGCGCCACGTCGGGGTGGATTCTCGACGGTGTCCACAGTGCCTGGAGCAGGTCCACCCAGGCGCGTGCGCTGCCGGTGTTGGCGCGGGTGGTGTCGAGTTGCGGCACCCGGTGGCCGCGGCCGCTGGTGCCGGCGTCGATGGCCAGCGCGTGGGCGAGATGCACCTGCTCGGCGTCGAAGCGCTCCACGGGGGTTTCGGTCAGTTCGCGCATGCCGTGCCGGACGGTGATGCCACGCAGCCCGAGTTCCTGGAGGATCTCGGCGACCTGGGCGGGCGGGGTGAGGTCGAACAGCGCGTCGGCCGCCGTTCCATCACTCACACATGTGCTCAGATAGAGCAGATCCTCGATCGCGATCCGGGCGGGGTGGCGGAACCGGCTCAGCCCGGTGGGACCGGGCGTGGTGATCCGCCCCGGGGGTACGTCGAGCAGCGTCGCTGCGTCGAGTTCGCCGCGCCGGATGCGCTCCGCCGTCGCCAGCGCGAGCGGGACCTTGACCAGGGAGGCGGATGGCAGCTGGGTGTCCGGGTGGATCCCCAGCTCGTCCCCGGTGTGGAGATCCCGTACGAGCAGGCAGCCGTGCAGTCCGCCGTCGCGCAACTGCTCGCGCAGATCGCGCAGCAGTGTCTCGGTGCTCACGCTTTTGTTCCTTCCTCGGTGTCCGCCCGGGTGTCCGCGCCGAGGCAGCGGGCGATGGCGCCGCCCAGGCGCCCTTCGATGGGCTGCGGATTGCCGTCCGCGGCGGCGGCGAGAGCGAACCCCCGGCCGAGCGTGATCTCGCCGATGGGCCGCCACTTCAGGGCGAGTTCCGCGGCCTGCGCGGGAGAGCACAGCAACAGGTCGCGGGTGCACAGGACTTCGGCGGCCGCGGCCGTCAGGTCGGTGGCGGCCACGAGCTGGGCGGGCCGCAGACCGACCGCGTCGCGCAGCCGGGTCAGCGGGTCGCGGATATGCGGCACATCGTCCTCCGGCTGGATCCAGATTCGGCGGGCCGGGCCCGGAGCGGCCCGGCCGACCCGCAGCGTTTCGAGATAGACCCGCCGCACACCGGGATCCTGGACTCCGGCGAGCCCGAGCGGCACGGACCAGGTGGCCTCGTCAGCGGGCACCGCGAGCAGGGCGGCCCGCACCTGCTGCGCGTGGATGAGCTCCAGGCGCTGCGCCGGCGCCGCCACGCGGAGGTCGAGCGTGATGCCGTGCCCGCGTGCCTCGGCGACGAGGCGGGCCAGACCGGCCGTTGAGCAGATGCCGGGCACCGCGAGCCGCCACGGCTTGCGCTTGGCGGCCTCGGCCTCGTGCAGCAGCACATCGGCCGCCTGTACGAGCTGTCTGGCCACCGGCAGCATCTCCCGCCCGAAGGGGGTGAGTACGGCCCGCCGTGAGGTGCGTTCGAAGAGCTGCTCACCGAAGCGCTCCTCCAGAGCGGCCACGCGACGGCTGGCCACCGACTGGGACATCCGGGCAGCGGCCGCCCCGACGGTGAAGCTCCCACGCTCGCTCACGCTGACGAACGCGCGGCACGCTCCCACCAGATCCACATCCGCACTCTATGCCAGATCAGCATGAAGAAGCGCATGAGCGTATTGGACCGCATAGCCGCCCGGCGGCGAAGGTGATCCCGATGCCCACGGCCGCGCCCCGGTAAGGGCCCGGTCGTTCCATCCCCTGTGCCCCCGGCGTGACGGGGGCCCAACCGGAGGTCAGGATCATGCGATTCCCCCGTGCCCGGCACACCGCCCTCGGCGCGCTCACCGCGCTCACGCTTCTCGTCCCGCTGACGGCCTGCGGCCAGGACGGATCCTCGGACTCGTCGGGGTCGTCGAGGTCGTCGGGCGCATCGAGTTCGCCGTCCGCGTCCACGGATCTGGCGGCGAAGGCGGGCAAGGACGCGGCGTCGTCCACCGGCGAGTTCAAGAAGCTGGAGCGCTCCTACGACGCGCGGCTGGGTGTCTACGCCATCGACACCGGCACCGGACACGAGGTGGCCTATCGCGACGGCGAGCGGTTCGGCTACGCCTCCACGTTCAAGGCGCTGGAGGCCGGCGCCGTGCTGCAGAAGGTCAAGCTGGGCGGGCTGGACCGGGTGATCACGTACTCCAAGGACGATCTCATCGACAACTCCCCCGTGACGGAGAAGCACGTCGACACCGGGATGAGCCTGGGCGCGCTGTGTGACGCCGCCGTCCGCTACAGCGACAACACGGCGGCCAACCTGCTCTTCGACCAGCTCGGCGGGCCCAAGGGCCTCGACGCCATGCTCGAGAAGATGGGCGACGACGTCATCCGGATGGAGCGCCTCGAGCCGGAGTTGAGCCGATGGGTCCCCGGTTCCACACGAGACACGAGCACCCCACGGGCGATGGCCAAGGATCTGCGCGCATTCGTGCTCGGCGATGTCCTCGGCAACGGAGAGCGCGCACAGCTCACGAAGTGGCTGCGGACCAACACCACCGGGGACGCGCTGATCAGGGCGGGGGTGCCCAAGGACTGGCAGGTCGGCGACAAGACCGGAAGCGGCAGCTACTACGGTGGCCGCAACGACATCGCGGTGGTGTGGCCGCCCGACTCCGCTCCCATCGTCATGGCGATCATGTCGAACCGCGGTGACAAGGACGCCACGTCCGACGACAAGCTGATCGCGGACGCGGCACATGTCGTGGCCGACCAGCTTTCGTAGCACCCCTCCCCTGCCCATCCGCTCTTCCGCGGGGCTGCGCCACCCGCTCAGCCCCGGAGGAAGTACAGGACGGTCATGGTGACGGCGGTGGTCAGCACGACACTCCGCAGCAGCCACGCGGGGAGACGACGGGCGATGTGCGCTCCGGCCACCCCGCCGGCCACCGCGCCGATCAGCATGGTGATGAGCACAGACGGTGCGCTCAGCGCGTCCGAGGCGATGAGGAACAGCCCGGTCGCGCTGAGATAGATGGCGGCGGTCTGGGCGACCCGCATCGGGTTGCCGGCCGAGGTGTCGAGGCCGAGGCCGATGCTCCACACGGCCAGCATCATGATGCCTACGGCACCGCCGAAGTAGCCGCCGTACACGGCGAGGAGGAACTGGCCGATCAGGACGGTCCGGGGGCTGATGCCGACCGCATGGCCCTTCGCGTCGCCGACCACACGGGAGACGTGGCGCCCGAAGGCGAGGACCACCGTGGCGAAGGCGAGCAGCCAGGGCAGCGCGGCATCGAACGACACCGCGGGCAGCGTCAGCAGCAGACCGGCACCGAGCCCGCCGCCGATCACACTGACCACGGTCAGCGCCCGTGTGGACGTGCCCCCGACCGGGGCGAGATCGCGCCGGTACACCCAGGCGCTCGCCACGGTTCCGGGTGCGAGGGCCACGGTCGAGGACGCGTTCGCCGTCACGGGGGACAGACCGGCCGCGACCAGGGCGGGGAGCGCCACGAACGTGCCCCCGCCGCCGACGGCGTTCAACGCCCCGGCGGCCACGCCCGCCAGCAGAACCATCACCATCTCCGACACCCGCCGAGCATCGCCCCACGGCCCGTGGGCGCACAATGCGTGATCCGCGTAGCCTGCGCAAGGCTGTGCCATAGGCTCGACAGGGTGCGTTATGACCTGGACGACCTGCGGCTCTTCCTTCACATCGTGGCGGAGGGCTCGATCACGGCGGGCGCCCGCCGGATGCATCTGAGCCTCCCGTCGGCCAGCGCCAGGGTGCGCTCGCTCGAGCACCACGCGGGCGTGGCCCTGCTGATCCGTGGCCGGCGGGGGGTGCGCCCCACTCCGGCGGGGACGGCGCTGGCCCGCCACGCCCGGGATGTGCTCGCCCAGACGGCGCGCCTCGAAAGCGCCGTGGCGAGCTACGCCCGGCCCCCGACCGCGCCACTGACCCTGCTGGGCGGCGGCTCGGCGATGCATCACCTCGTGCCGCGGGCCCTGGTCTCGTTCCTCCGCGCGCACCCGGACGTCGATGTGACGGCGTCCGAGAGCCGCACCCCACGGACCGTGCGGCTGCTCGCCGACGGCCAGGCGGATCTGGGCGTGGTTCTCGACACCGAGGCGCGCGACTGCGGCCTCGCCATGGAACCCCTCTGCGATGACTCCCTGGTGGTGGTCGGCCAGTCCGGCGGGATCCTCGCGGGCCGCACCACGGTGGCCTACAGCGAGATCGCCGAGCACCCGCTCGTGGGACTCGACACCGGCTCCTCGCTGCGGCGCTCGATCGAGAAGCACCTCGGTCCGCACGCTCCGGCGGTGCGCTATCGCACCACCGTCGCCCACCTCCCCACCCTTGTCTCCCTCGCGGCCGCCGGTGTGGGACTCGCGGTCGTGCCACGCCGCGCCATCGCCCCCGGCCGGCCACTCGATGTGTGCGAGCTCCAGGACCCCTGGTCACGCCGCACCCATCTGCTGGCCTGGGGCGAGAAGGCGCGGACCTCGTCCACCGCCACCGCGGCACTCGCCGAGCACCTGCGCCGGGCGGCCGTGTCCGAGCCGGAAGGGGGAACGGGCGTTCCGGCGATGTGAACGCGGGACCCGAGGGGAGCCGAATCAGCGCTGTCGCGCGTGTCCCGTATCGAGGCGGCGCAGTTCCAGCACACTGTCCGCGAGCGTGCGGTCGCCCAGCGATTCGAGCACCGCTTCCTCGGCCTCCGCGGTGAGCGTGGCGAAGTACTCACCGGCGTGTGCGGTCACCTGGCACACCGGCTCCACACCCGGCGAGCAGGCCCACAGGGGCTTGTCGCCGACGGCGCAGCGGTAGATCTCCGCCAGGGTGATCCGGTCGGTCGGCCGCCCCAGCCTGGCCCCACCGGTGCGGCCCTTGACGCAGACGACCAGCCCCTCCTCCGTCAGCGGGACGAGGAGCTTGCGGACCAGGCTGGGGTTGGTGTTCAGCAGGCGGGCCAACTCGGCGGAGCTCAGCGGTGCGGAGTCGTCCTCGGCGGCGACCGCGAGGAAGAGCATCAGCTGCAGCGCGCGGGAGAACCGGATGTCCAACAAGGTCTCCACCTCCGCGCGCAGATCGTGGCACAGCCTACTCGACCGTGTCGTTTCACCGTTCCCCTAAAGCGCAATCGACACAGTTGCAGTTTACGGCATAAAAACTGTACCTTTCAGATTCACACTTTCGGGCTCCGGGGGAAGCCACCCCGGAACGACACGACAGGAGAGCGACACGGTGAACACCCGCGCGGCCACGGCACTGTCCCGCCCCTTCGCACTGGGCTCGGCCAAGCTGCCGAACAGGATCGTCATGGCACCCATGACCCGCGGACACTCTCCCGATGGCATTCCCGGTGAGGACGTCGCCGCCTACTACGCGCGCCGGGCCGCGGCGGGGACGGGCCTGATCATCACCGAGGGCACCACCGTCGACCACCGGTCCGCCGGTTATCTCGACGGCGTCCCCCGGTTCCACGGCGAGGCGCAACTCGCCGGATGGCAGAAGGTCGTTGAGGCCGTGCACACCCACGGTGGCGCGATCATGCCCCAGCTCTGGCACGTGGGAATACAGCGGCCCGCGGGAGCGCCGCCGTTCCCCGACGCCCCGTCCGTGGGTCCGTCCGGGATCGCGCTGGACGGCACGCCCGGAGCGGGCGGGACGATGACCCTCGCCGATATCGACGACGTCATCGGCGCCTTCGCCAAGGCCGCACGGGAGGCCGAGCGGATCGGCTTCGACGGCGTGGAACTGCATGGCGCGCACGGCTATCTCATCGACCAGTTCCTCTGGGAGCGCACCAACCGGCGCACCGACGGCTACGGCGGCGACCTGGCCTCGCGCACCACGTTCGCCGCCGACCTGGTGGCCGCCATCCGCGAACAGGTCGCGCCCGACTTCCCCGTCGTGCTCCGGTTCTCCCAGTGGAAGTCCGAAAACTACGACGTCCGGCTCGCCGAGAACCCCAAGGAACTGGAAGCCGTGCTCACCCCGCTGGCGGAGGCCGGAGTCGACGCGTTCCACGCGTCCGGACGCCGCCACTGGCAGGCCGAGTTCCCCGACACGGGATCGGAGCTGAACATCGCCGGATGGGCGAAGAAGGTTACCGGTAAGCCGGTCATCACTGTCGGCTCGGTCGGCCTGGACACCGTCTTCCAGCCCGGTTCCCTCTCCGGCGCGAACGCGGCCGTGGACACCATCGAGGGGCTCCTCGACCGTCTGGAGCGGGACGAGTTCGACCTGGTGGCGGTCGGCCGCGCACTGCTCGCCGACCCCCAGTGGGCGGAGAAGGTCCTGAACGACCGGATGAGCGAGCTGATTCCGTTCAGCAAGGACTCGGTGGCGTCCCTGCGCTGAGCCGAGCCCCCGCTCGGGTGACGCGGCGGGGAGGGGATCGGCGCCGACCGGCACGGGGGAATCCGGTCGGCGCCGAGCACGGGGTGCGGCAGGTAGTTTAACATTTCACGACCGCGCCGCATCGGGCCGGGTCGGCATGGGCGGTGCGGCCGAGTCCGGCGATCCCGAGGGGTGCGATCCCATCCATGACATCGCCCCCCGGAGACGCCAAGACTCCGGTGCGAACCGGAATGCGGACGGGGGCGCCGAGGTTATGACGGCATGAGCGATTCATCCCGCAATGGCGCTCTGCCTCCGGCCGAGCGCGCGTCCATCCGTGAACAGCTGGTGGCCGAGCATGCCGGCACCAGGGAGCAGATCGCGGCCCTGAACCGTGAATTCGAGGGGATCGTCGCGTCGAACGCCCTGGTGGCGGTGGACGACGAGCACGACCCGGAGGGGTCGAGCACCGCCTTCGAGCGAGCCCATGTGGCCGCCTTGCTGGCCCAGGCACGCGATCATCTGACCGCCCTGGACGAGGCGCTGGAGCGGCTGGACCGCGACGACTACGGGCGGTGCGCGGTGTGCGGCGAGCCGATCCCGGCGGAGCGCCTGGAGGTGCGCCCGGCGGCGGACACCTGCGTGCGCTGCGCGGCCGCCCGCCCCCGCTGACCAGCGCGGCACCGAGCGGCTCCGGTGATCGGACGGTCGGCTCGTGGGCGGCCTGCCCCGGCCGATGGGCTCAGACCACGGTCGCGCGGTACGCCGAAGGGTGTAGGGGCGGTTTCATCAGTGGCTACGACCTTCGTGGCGATGTGGGACGTGAGGATGGCGGGAGTCACCGCGCCTCCCGGAGGACCTCCCCATGGCCGAGCCGCACACCGGTATGCCCGCCCCCTCGACCGCCGCCGCCCTGCTCCGGGCGCTGACCGGTGGTCTGGTGATGGCCACGGCACTCGGTGTCGGCACGGCCCTGGGTCCGGTCGGCGCCGATGCCCTCGGCCTCACCGGCTTCGCGGCCCGGGTGCTCCCGGGCGCCCTGGTCACCGCGCTGGCCGTGCCACTCGTACTCCTCCTTCTACGCCGGGGGCGCCGGTCCCCGGCGTGGCTCGGGTCGGGCGGGGCGGGTGCGACTCTGCGTGCGCTGCTGACCGGAGTGGGGGTGACGGCCGCCGCGGCCGCCCTTGCCCTCGGTGCAGGTACCGCCGCGGGCATGCTGCGCTGGTCGCGTATCGAGCCCGCCACCCTCGCCGGGTTCCTCCTCTCGAACGGGGTGGTCGCCCTTCTGCTCGAAGCCCTGCCGGAGGAGACGACTCTGCGCGGCTACGCCTGGACCTCATTGCGCACCCGGTTCGGCGCCACCGTGTCGGCCCTCGGCACGACGGCGGTGTTCCTGCTGGTGCCGGGGGCATCGACCGTGGTCGGGGCCGCGACCGCGCATCTGGCCGGCGGCGATCCGGAACCGATCGGGTTCGCCCCGGACGGGCAGAATCCCGCCGACTATCTGATCCTCCTGACCGTGTTCGGACTGACGCTCGTGGCGGCCCGGACGGCCGTGAGCCGGGCTCCGCTGTGGGCCGCCATCGGCACCCATCTGACCTTCCTGACCGTCAACCGGATCGTGCTGGAGGGCGACCGGCGCGGCGCGGGCTGGCACACCGAGCAGACGACACCGGACGCGGTGCTGCTCGTCCCCGCCTATCTGCTGCTGGCCACCGCCGGTTTCGCGGTGTGCCGACGGGCCGCGCGACGGCGTGGCGCCGGGCCGCCGCCGGCGGTGGCAGAGCGGGCAGAACACCCGGCGCCACATGCGTGACGCGTTGATCAGCCCTGACGGGATCGCTGTCAGGTCGCGGTCCGGCTGTCAGGTCGCGCTCCAGCTGTCGGGCTGCGTCCCGTCGGTGTCGGTGAATCCGTACTCCCCGGCGAGCTGGGCGGAGCTCACCGACCGCTGGTTCCACCTGGCCCGGTCGGGGTCGGCGGCCAGCGCGGCGACGGCGCGGCCGACGTAGCGCGGGGACTCGGAGGATGCGAAGCCTCCAGGGGCGGTCGGGCGGCCCTCGCCCCTGGCCGGCAGCAAGGCGTCACGCCAGTTGTCCTCGCCGACTCCGTAGGCGTCGAGCATCATCTCCGAGCGCAGCCAGCCCGGTGTGATGGCGACCGCCGTCGCCCCGTACGGCGCCAGCTCGTGGCCCTGGGAGAAGGCCAGCCGGTTCACCGCGGTCTTCACCAGGTCGTAGAAGACGGAGATGCGATACCGGTCGGCGTTGTACGCGGCGGTGCCGTCGGTCATCTCGACGAGCAGACCACCCGGCTTGCCGATCAGCAGCGGCAGCAGGTGGTGCGAGGTGATCAGGTGGGTGTCGAGACCGAGCCGGAGAATGCGCAGCCCGTCGTCGAGGCTGTGTTCCCAGATCGGGGTGTTCCAGTCGGCGGGCCCGCCCTTGAGCCGCTCGGCGCCCCAGATGTCATTGACCAGGACGTCGATACCGCCGTGATCGTGGCGGATGCGCTGGGCCAGCCGCCCGACCTGCGCGGAGTCGAGATGGTCGGTGCGGATGGCGACGCCGGTCCCACCGAGCCGCGTGACGAGTTCGGCCGTCTCCTCGATCGTCTCGGGCCGGTCGTAGTCCGACCCGTCCCGGCCCGACACGCTGCTGCGCCCGGTGCAGATGACGGTGGCGCCGGCCTCGCCCAGCGCGGCCGCGATCCCGCGCCCGGCACCGCGGGTCGCCCCGGCGACGACGGCGACACGTCCGCGCAGTGTCTCGTGATCGAGTGTCCGGCTCACCCGATGAGTGTCGCAGAACAACGGCTACACACACCGGACCGCACGGCCGTGGCGGATCAACCGTGCCGGCCCGGGGAGTAGTTGTTCCCCCGATGCCATCGCTCGGCCGATACCCCGAAGCGTGGGCGCATTTCGCCCGGTGAGACGATGCGGTCGCCCAATCTTCAACAATCGAAAAGGAGCGCGAATGCATAAACGTCGTGGAATCGTGACCCCCCGCTGGAGAGTCGCGGCGGTCGCGTCCACGGTGGCCGTAGCGATCGCGGTTCCGGTGGCGATGGCCCAGGCTTCGGCCGAGCCGCCGCCGGAGGTCAGCGCCCAGGGCGCGTACCTGCTCGACACCGGTTCCAACAAGGAGCTGATGGCCAAGGACGCCAACACCAAGCGTCCGATGGCGAGCACCACCAAGATCATGACTGCCCTCGTGGTGCTCGAGACCCGAGGTCTGGACCTCAACCAGCAGGTCACCGTCAAGCAGGAATACCGCGACTATGTCACCAAGGCGGGCGCCAGCACGGCGGACCTGCAGACCGGTGACAAGCTCACCGTCAACCAGTTGCTGTACGCGCTGATGCTGCCGTCCGGCTGCGACGCGGCGATGGCGCTGGCCGACACCTTCGGCACCGGCGACACCACCGCCGAGCGCACCAAGTCCTTCATCTCCAAGATGAACACGAAGGCGAAGGACCTGGGGCTGGCCAACACCAACTACGACTCCTTCGACGGTGTCTCGGCCGACAGCGACAACTACTCGACGCCCCGCGACCTGGCGCAGCTGACCCGCCGCGCCATGGACAACGCGACGTTCGACACGGTCGTCAAGTCCGTGTCCACCAAGCAGGAGGCACCGGCGGCCAACGGCCACACCCGGTACTACTCCTGGGACAACACCAACCAGTTGCTGGGCTCGTACCAGGGCGCCATCGGCGTCAAGACCGGGACCACCACCCCCGCCGGACCCTGTCTGGTGTTCGCCGCCAAGCGCGGTGACAAGGAGGTCGTGGGAGTCGTGCTCAACGACGCGGACCGCTACCCGGACGCGAAGAAGATGCTCGACTGGACGTACGACACCACCACCGAGGTGAAGTGGCGCCAGCTTCCCAAGGGCGCCCAGCGGGACTGATCCACAAGCCCCGCGAAGGCGACAGCACGGTGCCCCGGCCGGATTCGTTCCGGCCGGGGCACCGGTGCTTGGGCGCCCGCACCCTCGGGTTTCCCTGGAGTACGGGAGCGGACTCGGGGAAGGCGCCGGTCGGGAGACCGAGGGTCAGGGCGGGCGCACCGAAGGGAAGGGGCGCCCGCCCCGGGGGCTCCCGCCGCGCCACGGCCGGCTGTCCGCGGCCGCCCCGGACTGCGGCCACGCTGGGCTTCGCGGCCGCCGCCGAGCTTCTGTACCGGCTCTCAAGCGCAACTCAGCAGCGTTTGAGGACAGTTGGGGTAGCCACCCCGCCGTCCTCGAACGGAGTCGACCATGGCCTTCACCCTCGACCCTGAGCTCGCCGCGGTGCTGCAGGCCCTCGCCGAGCAGGGTGGCCCCACTCCCCCGCCCGCACGCGACGACTGGCGGACGCTGCGCGCCAGGGGCACCGCCTCGATGCGGTGGCTGGCCTCCCTGCTCCCGGCCTACCCCTCCGGCTTTCCCCTGGTGAAGGCGGACTCGCACAAGGTGCGGTCCGCGGACGGGGCGGAGATCCTCGTCCGCTGGTACGAGAAGGCCGACTCCGCGCCGGGTTCCGCGGTCGTCTACGCCCATGGCGGAGGGATGATCGCAGGCAGCGTCGACCTCTACGACTCCGTCGTCGCCGGGTACGTCCAGGCGACCGGGGTGCCGTTCCTGTCCGTCGACTACCGTCTGGCCCCCGACGCGGCCACCGGCACCGGCCCCGTGGAGGACGTGTTCGCCGCGCTGACCTGGTTGGGCGGCCAGGCGGCCGAGCTGAGGGTCGACCCCCGCCGCATCGCCGTCATGGGCGACAGCGCCGGCGGCGGGCTCGCCGCGGGCACCGCGATCCTCGCCCGTGAGCGGGGAGTTCCCCTCGCTCGCCAGGCGCTTCTGTATCCCATGCTGGACGACCGCACGCTCACCCCGGACCCACGGCTGACCCCGTATGTCGCCTGGACCTGGGACGACAACTGGACCGGCTGGCACGCCCTGCTGGGCACGGCATTCGGCACCGACGCCGTGCCGCCCGAGGCGGCGCCCGCGCGCGTCGCCACCGTCGCGGGTCTGGCACCCGCCTATGTCGAGGTCGGAGAGCTCGACATCTTCCGCGCCGAGGCCGTCACCTACGCACAGCGGCTCGCCGAGGCCGATGTCTCCACCGAACTGCATGTCCACAGCGGGGCCATCCACGAGTACGACCGCCTCGCCCCCGCCTCCCGGCTCGCCCGCCGGGCCATGGAGGACCGCAGGCGGGTGATCTCCGCGCTGTGAGGGCCCGCCACCTTCCCTTGCACGCGGGTAACACCAGCAGTGCCGGATGTGCAATTGCCGTTCATGGATGAGGTTGCCTACCGTCGAGGCGCAGACGGCGAAGCGCGCGCCAAGCCTCCCCTCTCTTCACCATTCGCGGGAGCACCTCATGTCCACTGCCACCGGCACCACCCCCGACAACGGCCTCGACGCCACCTTGCTCAACCGGGTCACCGAAGCCGTTCGCACCGCCGGCGAACTGCTGCGGAAGCGCCACACCCCACAGGCCGGCGGCGTGTCCCTCGACGAGATCGTCACGGAGATCCACGCCAATGACGACGCCGTACTCGACGTCCTGAAGGCGCCGCTGATGGCCGCGAGGCCCGGTGCGCGCTGGGCCGAGGACGAGTTGGAGGGCGGTGCGCTGCCTCCGGGCGAGTGGTGGATCGTCGACCCGGCCGAGGGCAATATCAACCATGTGCACGGCATGGACGACTGGGCCGTGACCGCCACCCTCGTCCGCGACAACCACCCGGTCCTCACCGTCGTCCACCTTCCGCTGACCGGCGACTGGTACACCGCGGTGGCCGGTCACGGCGCCCATCTGAACGGGGCGCCGCTGCGGGTGTCGGCCAAGACGGACCTGGGCGCGGCCCTGGTCGGCACGGGCCAGGCCCGGCCCGGGGAGGACGAGGACACGTTCCACCGGATCGGCGCCTCGGTCACCCAGATGCTGATCCACGGCCTGGTCGTCCGGGTCTCGGTGCCCGCCACCCTGCAGCTGATCCATGTCGCCGCCGGACGCATGGACGCGTTCTGGCAGTTCTCCGATGTGCGCTCGGGTCTGGTGGCCGGCGCCCTGCTGGTCGCCGAGGCCGGGGGCACGGTCACCGACACCCGGGGCAATCCATGGGACCTGGCCGGCCGTGACTTCCTGGCCACCGCCCCCGGTATCCACGCCGCGGCCGTCTCCGCCCTGTCGCCCCGCGCCTGACCACCCGCTTCCGGCAGGTCCTGTCGCGCATCGTCTGACCACCCGCACCCAGCAAGGAGCACACCCGCATGACCAGCATCGGCATCCTCGGCACCGGACGCGTCGGCAGCGGTCTCGCCCGCGCCCTCGCCACCGCCGGCCACCAGATCACCCTCGGCCACCGTCAGCCGCCCCAGGAGGCCGGGGCCGACGAGACCGGCGCCGTCCCGGCGATCCGCCACGCCGACCAGCGCACCACCGCCGCCACCAGCGACATCGTCATCAACGCCACCCCGGGTGACACCGCCCTGGAACGCCTCTCCGCCCTGCACACCGAGCTGGCGGGCAAGATCCTCATCGATGTCTCCAACGCCACCCGGCACACCTCCGACGGGCTTCCCTCGGACCTGTGCTATCCCGGCAGCAGCCTGGCCGAGCGGCTTCAGCGGGCGCTGCCCGCGACCCGGGTGGTCAAGACCCTCAACACCATGCTCTTCCCGGTCATAACCGCCCCCGCCGACCTGTCCACCCCGCCCACCGCCTACCTCTCCGGAGACGACGCGGACGCCAAGGCCCTCACCGCGGACCTCCTCGCCGACCTCGGCTGGAAGTCCGAGTGGATCGAGGACCTCGGCGACATCACCACCGCCCGCGCGACCGAAGCCCTCGTCCTGCTCGTGCCCCATGTGCTGCGCCGCCACGGACTCCGGCCGTTCGCCGTCTCCCTGGCCCGCTGAACCTCCGCGCACCGACCGCAGAACCTCAAGCCAACATCGTTCGTCTTCTCCTTCGAACAGCCGCCGGACGAAGGACGCGCATGACAGGCAGAGACGGGGAGACGACGGGGACCCCCACCACGGGGTCGGCCGACCCGGGCGGGCAGCGCAAGGGGCGCCGCCCGCTGCGGATCGCTCTGCTGATCGTGGTGTCGTTCCTGCTGCTGCTCGGCGGCGGGGCCGGCTGGCTCTACTTCAAGCTGAACGGCAACATCACCACCTTCGGGGCGGACGGGCTCTCGGACGATCGGCCCGAGGGCAACGCCGCCGGCCAGAACGTGCTGGTCATCGGATCGGACACCCGGTCGGGCGACAACAGCAAGCTGGGCGGCGGCACCGGAGACGTGGGCCGATCGGACACCGCCCTCCTGCTGCACGTCTACTCCGATGGCAAGCACGCCGTCGGAGTGTCGATACCCCGCGACACCCTGGTCGACATCCCGCCGTGCCGACTGCCCGACGGCACCTGGACCAGGACGCAGCGGAACACCATGTTCAACTCGGCGTTCTCCGTGGGCGAGACCGCGCAGGGCAACCCGGCCTGCACCCAGAACACCGTCGAGAAGCTGACCGGGCTGCGCATGGACCACACCGTCGTCATCGACTTCGAGGGCTTCGCGCGGATGACCTCCGCGGTCGGCGGGGTGGAGGTGTGTGTGCCCCAGGACGTCTACGAACGCGATCTGAGCCCCCATCGCGGCACCCGCGGCAAGCGCATCTTCAGCAAGGGGGTGCAGACGGTCTCCGGGCAGAAGGCGCTGGACTACGTCCGCATCCGCCACGGCATCGGCGACGGCTCGGACATCGGACGCATACAGCGGCAGCAGGCCTTCATCTCCAGTCTGTTCAAGAAGGTGAAGGGCCAGGGATTCGACCCGACCACGCTGTATCCGCTGGCGGACGCGGCCACCAAGTCCATGACCGTGGACCCGGGGCTCGGATCGGCCAAGAAGCTGATGTCCTTCGCCATGTCGCTGAAGGACATCGATCTGCACAACACCAAGTTCCTCACCATCCCCTGGCGCTACCAGGGCGAACGCGTGGCCGTGGTCCAGCCGGACGCCGACGCGCTGTGGGCCGACATCAGGGCCGACCACACCATCGACGGGAAGGCGGCCGGTGGGAAGAAGGACGGGCATGGGCCCTCCGCCACGCCGAGCGGCACCCCGAGCGCCACGTCCACCGTGGCGGGCGCGGGGATCAGCGTCACCGTGTACAACGGCACCACCACCCCGGGGCTGGCCGCACGCGCCGCGGACACCCTCAGGACACATGGCTTCACCGTGGCCGGCGCCACGAACGCCGACAGCCAGGACCACGCCACCACCGTGGTCGGCTACGGCCCCGGCGAGCGGGACAAGGCCCGGACCGTGGCCCGGCTCTTCCCCGGCGCCGGACTGCGGCCCACCACCACCGCGGGCATCAGCCTCACCCTGGGACAGACGTACCTCACCGCGCCCTCGCCCGGTGCCGCCACGCCCGCCACGCCCTCCGCGCTGCCCTCGAAGGTGGCCGAGGACGCCCGCTCCGCCGACGACGACCCCTGCTCCAATCTGTCCTACGGCTGACCGGCGTTCTTCACGCACTGTTCAGGCATGGCGCACGCTCCCCCGGGCATCCGGAGATCAAGCCGCTCACCCCGGCACGGCACGACCGCACCAGAGCACAACGAAGGGGACGACAACGTGGGCATCGTCAGCTGGATCATCCTCGGCCTGCTGGCCGGAGTCATCGCCAAGATCCTTCTCCCCGGGCGTGACCCCGGCGGGCTGGTCGGCACCACGGTCATCGGCATCGCGGGGGCCTTCGTGGGCGGCTGGATCTCCGCGCAGTTCTTCGACCGGGAGGTCCAGAAGGAGTTCTTCGACCCCGCCACCTGGGGCGCCGCGATCGGCGGCTCGTTCGTCCTCCTGGTCCTGTACCGCCTGCTGTTCGGCAATTCACGGGATTGACGGCGCGCGGGCCACGTCTCAGGACGCCGCCGCGCCCGCGAGCCGGCGGATCGTGCGGGCGGAGGGCGACCCGGGGTCGGCCGTGATCAGGACCACCTCCTGGTCGTCCTCGGGTACCAGCAGGACGTCGCAGTTCAGCCGGAGCGCACCGGCCGTGGGGTGGTCGATGGTCTTGGTCCGGTGGCCGGGTGCGTGGACCGGACGCTCGTCCCAGATCTGCCGGAACTCCTCGCTGCCGGTGCGCAGTTCGCCCAGCAGCGCGGTGAGCGCCGTGTCATGGGGGTAGCGGTCGGCGGCCCGGCGCAGCCGTGCGACCACGATGCGGCCGAACTCCTCGGCGCTGGAGCTCTCGTACGCGTGCCCCCGGGCCAGGAAACGGCGGCGGGCGAGATTGCCGTGCCGGCCGAGGTCGTCGCCGAGCAGGGCCTGCGCCAGCGGGTTCCAGGCGACCACGTCGTAGGCCGCGTCGGTGACGATCGCCCCGGTGTCGGGCAGCCGCCGCAGCATCTGGGCGATATGCGGGCGGACCCGCCGCACCGCCCGCACCCCCGGGGGCGCGCTCGTCCCGCGAGCCGGAACAGATGGCTGCGCTCGGCGGGCGCGAGCCGCAGCGCCCCCGCCAGCCCGTCCAGGATGCGCGGCGAGGGCCGAGGGCCCCGGGCCTGTTCGAGGCGGGTGTAGTAGTCGACCGACATATGGGCCAGCTCCGCCACCTCCTCCCGCCGCAGACCCGGCGTACGGCGGTGTGGGTCGGCGGGCAGACCGATGTCCTGGGGGCGCAGCCCCTCGCGGCGGTCCCGCAGGAAGCGGGCCAGTTCATGCCTCGCCATGCTGCCTCCTTCGGCTGCCTGGTACAGGTTGTCCCTGGCAGGGTGGCCGTGGCCGGGGAACCCTTGATGTCATGAACGATCGCACAGCACTGGTCACCGGTGCCAACAAGGGCATCGGCAAGGACATCGCACGTCTGCTCGGAGCCGAGGGGCTCACCGTGTACGTGGGCTCGCGCGACGCCGAGCGGGGGCGCCGGGCCGTCGAGGAGATCGGCGGCGGCGCCCGGCTGATGGTGCTCGACGTGACCGACCCCGAAAGCATCGCCTCGGCCGCCGCGCGGCTGGACCGGCTGGACATCCTGGTCAACAACGCGGGGATCATGGTGGACGGCGCCCCGGCGCCCGAGGCGGATCTCGAGGGTTTCCGCCGGACCTATGAGACCAACGTCTTCGGTGTTCTCGCCGTCACCAACGCCTTTCTTCCGGCCCTGCGCCGCTCGCCCGCGCCCCGGATCGTCAATATCTCCAGCGGCACCGGTTCGCTGACCTGGAGCGCGGACCCGGAGCAGCAGTTCGTCCTCTCCGCCGGATCGGGTGCGGCCTATCGCTCCTCCAAGACGGCCCTGAACGCCCTGACCCTCTACACCGCACAGGCCCTGGCCTCCGAAGGCTTCAAGGTCAACGCACTGGCCCCCGGGCTGCGCAGGACCGATCTGAACGCCCGCGCCGCCGAGAGCGACGGGGATCCGGCCGAGGCCGCGGCGGGTGCGGTCCGGCTCGCCCTCCTGCCGGACACCGGGCCCACCGGCGGGTTCTTCTCCTGGGACGGCACGCCGGTGCCCTGGTAGGTCCGGTTCGCACGAGCCGTACGGTGGCGGCTCCCGCCCGCCGCCTCGGTGTCCGCCCGCTCCCGCCGACCGGGTCAGTCGGCGGAGAGCTGGGTGTTCGGCACCCGCCAGGCGGCGATCACGAAGGCGATCAGGCCCACGGCGGCCCCGGTGAGGAACACCACGCGCAGGGCGCTCACGTAGCCCTCCAGGAACGGCTGCGCCACGCCCGGATCGAGGTGGCGGAGGAACGCCGAGTCCTCCAGGTTCACCCCGCCGTCGGGCCGCAGCACGCCCTTCAGCGCCTCCGCGTTCGCCGGTTCCCCGGCGAGCCGGCGGAACGACGCGTCCTGGGAGGCCACGGCCACGCGCTCGCTGATCCGCGAACCGGCCAGGGAGAAGAGGATGGACAGGAAGGCGGCGGCGCCCACCGTGCCGCCGTTGGAGCGGAAGAAGTTCACCGACGCGGTGGCCGCTCCCATGTCCCGCCCGGGCACCTCGGACTGGGCGAGCGTGGTGATCGTCTGCATCGCCGCGCCCAGGCCCGCCCCCATGAACACCATGCCGATGGCGACGTACCACAGCGGGCTGTCGTCCCGCAGCGTGGCGAACACCAGCATGGCGACGGTGAGGGAGCCGACGCCCGCCACCAGATGGACCTTGAACCGGCCCGTCCGTGACATCAGCCGGCCCACCACCAGGGTCACGGTCACATTCGCCGCCATGGTGGGCAGCGTGGCCAGGCCCGCCTTCATCGGGCTCATGCCCTTGGCGAGCTGCAGATACAGCGGAAGCGTGGTCATGGCGCCGAACATGGTGATGCCCACGGTGAAGTGCAGCACGGTGCCCAGCCGGAACGCGCGGATGCGGAACAGTTTGACCGGCAGCAGCGCGGCGTCCGCCATCCGCCGCTCCAGCAGCACGAAGGAGACCAGCCCGACCACTCCCACCGCGTACATCACCAGCGCCCGGGAGAGCCCCAGCCCCAGCTCCGCCCCTGTTCGGCGACGATGAGCAGGGGCACGATCCCGACCGCCAGCGTCAGCGCCCCGCCGTAGTCCAGGCGGTGCCGTACGGGCTGGTGGGGCACGTGCAGTACCCGCAGGATCACCACGATGGCGAGGGCCGCCAGCGGTATGTTGACCAGAAAGATCCAGCGCCATCCGTCGAGCCCCAGCAGAGTGGCGCGCCCGGCGAACACCCCGCCCACCAGCGGGCCGACGACACTGGAGCCGGCGAAGACCGCCGTGATGTAGCCCTGGTAGCGGCCTCGCTCCCGTGGCGAGGTGATATCGGCGATGATCGTCATGGCGAGGGACATCAGTCCGCCACCGCCGAGGCCCTGGACCGCTCGGAAGGCCGCGAGCTGGTGGATGGACGTGGCGAATCCGCACAGCAGCGACCCGAAGGTGAACAGCACGATGGCGGTCAGATAGACCGGCCGACGGCCGTAGATGTCCGAGAGCTTCCCGTACAGCGGGGTGACGATGGTGCCGGTGACGAGATACGCGGTGGTCACCCATGCCTGGGCGGTGAGACCGTGCAGATCGTCGGCGATGGTGCGCAGCGCCGAGGAGACCACGGTCTGGTCGAGCGCGGCGAGGAACATGCCGAGCATCAGCCCGGACAGCACGGTGACGACCTGGCGGTGGGTCAGCCGGGCGGGGCTCTGGGGCTCGGTGGGCTCGGTGGTGGTGGATGAGGACGACATACGTACCTGCGAACCTTCTCTGCCGCGCGTGGGGGGCCGGGGAAAGCCGGGGCTCGAAGCCCGGAGCGGGGAGTCGAAGCCGGAGGCCGGGGAGGAGCGGAGGCCGGAGGCCGGGAAGAGCGGAGCCCGGGCGCGGGGCCCGGGCTCCGGGAGCCGGGTGTTATCCGGCGATCTTCTCCAGATCGGCGACGGCGCTGTCGATCTCCGGCAGCGCCAGCATCTCCAGCCGCGCCCGGCGGGCCATGGCGCGGCAGTCGTCGTCGGCCAGCAGCTCACGGCAGACGGTGGTGATGCCGTCCGGCGTGGGGTCGGTGATGTGCCGGCCGAGGCCGAGTTCCTCGACCCGCTGTGCGTTCCCGGGCTGATCGCCGAACTGGGGCAGCACCGCCATCGGCGTGGCCGTGCGCAGCGATTCGCGGATGCTGTTGAAGCCGCCATGGGTGAGGAAGAGGTCCACGGATTCCAGCAGCAGGGGCTGTGGCAGCCGCTCGGTGATGTGCACATGCGGCGGCACCCCGTCGGTGTCCACGGGGAGGCCGGCGGTGGCGAGGACGACGGTGCACTCCTCCAGCCGCGACAGCCCCTGGATCATGGCCTGCAGGGTGTCCACCGGGTCCGGCAACGGCATGGGCGACGCGGGGACGTCCGCGTCACTCTTGCCGTGGAACATGGGGATCGCGGTGCCGATGGCGGCGAACATCAGGGGCCGGTCGGTGGGCAGTTCGGCGACCCAGCGCGGCAGCACGGCGCCGCGGTCCACGTCCACCGTCTGCCGGTAGGACCAGGAGGCCGGCAGATGCCGGGCGAAGGAGAAGGCCGGTGGCACGTAGTCGATGCGCCCGTGCGGGATGAGCGACAGCGGGTCCTCGGCGGTGGCCAGTCCCTGTCGTTTCCGCAGGGCGTTGAGGCCCGGCAGTATTCCGGCGGGGTCGAAGGTGTTGGAGGCCCCGGAGGGGGTGGACAGCTGGGGTATGCCGAGCGCTTCGGCGATGACGCAGGAGGCGAGGTCCATGCCGTCGCGCAGGATCAGGTCGGGGCGGAAGTCGTGTGCCACGGGGAGCAGGGTGTCCAGCAGCATCGTGGCCATCGGGCCGGACACGGCCTTGGTCATGAGGCGCAGTATGCGCGCCTGCGGCGGCTCGCCGTCCATCTCCGGCGGACCGCCCTGGGCGTTCTCCTCGGCCAGTACGGTGCCGAGGAAGGCGGACGGGCTGAAGTCGCCGATGGCGCTCGTCACCCGCACCTCCTCCCGCTCGAAGACGAAGGCGAGGGCCGGGGTGGTGACGACCAGCACCTCATGACCGGCGGCCGCGAGGGACCGGGCCAGGGGAAGCTGGGCCCGGCCGTGGGAGGGGCTGCCGAGCGTGGTGAACATAACCCGCAACGCAGGGGCCTTTCTGTGGGAAGGGTCTCGTACGGCGAGAGAGGGCCGGGGCGGTCAGCCCGCCATCGCGAGCGTGCGGCCGATGCCCTCGCAGGTCAGCCCGGCGCGACGGAGCCGGTCCGGGTCCAGGAGGTTGCGGAAGTCATAGACGTGCGGGGATCCGAGCAGTCCGGCGATGTGCTCCCAGTCGAGGTCGCGGAACTCCGGCCACTCGGTGAGCACGAGACAGGCGCGCGCTCCCCTCAGGGCCTCCTCGGGGGTGTCGGCGAGGCTGAGCAGATCGCTGAGGTCGGGGCGGGTCTCGCTGAGGGCGGGGTCGTAGGCGTGGAGCTCGGCGCCCCGCTCCTTGAGCAGCCGGGCGATGGCCAGGGCCGGTGAGTCGCGCAGGTCGGAGGTGCCCGCCTTGAAGGCCAGGCCCAGCACGGCCAGCCGCACGCCGCGCAGCGAGCCGTCGCCCGGTGTGCACCCGGCCACCACCCGCTCGACGAGCCGCCGCTGGTGCTCGACGTTGGTCTCGATGGTGGCGCCCAGCAGCGGGAAGTCCACGCCCGACTCCTGGCAGACGGTCAGCAGGGCGTGGGTGTCCTTGGGCAGGCAGGAGCCGCCCCAGCCGGGGCCCGGCCGCAGGAACGCCGAGCCGATGCGCGGGTCGTGGCCGATGCCCGCGAGCACATCGTCCACATCGGCGCCGAAGTGCTCGCACAGCGTGGCGAGGTTGTTGGCGAAGGAGAGCTTCATGGCCAGGAAGAAGTTGGCCGCGTACTTGGCGAGTTCGGCACCCGCGGCGTCGGTGAGCACCAGCGGGGCGTCCAGCCCCGCGTACAGGCCGGCCACCCGCCGCGCCGCGTCCTGGTCCGCGGCGCCGACCACGATGCGGTCGGGGTGGAGGAAGTCGCGCACCGCGTAACCCTCGCGGAGGAACTCCGGGTTGCTCACCACGGCCACGTCCGGACGGTTCAGCAGCGCGGCCACGCGCTCGGCGGTGCCGACGGGCACGGTGGACTTGTTGACCACCACGCTGCCGTGCGGCAGCGCGTCGCGGATCTGGTCCGCCACGGCCTCGACGGCGGCCAGGTCGGCGGCTCCGCCGACGCCCATCGGGGTCGGCAGGCACAGGAACACCACGTCGGCGTCGGCGACCGCGGCCCGGGTGTCCCGGATGAACTCCAGCCGCCCCGAGTCCAGGCCCTCGCGGACGAGTTCGGGCAGGCGGGGCTCGAGGATGTCGACCTCGCCCCGCCGGAGCCGCTCGACCTTGTGGCGGTCGGTGTCCGCGCACACCACTCGATGGCCGAGGGTGGCCAGACAGGCGCCGGTGGTCAGTCCGACGTATCCGGTGCCCACCACGGCAACGCGTCGTATCTGCACAGGGGTTCACCACTTCTGCTGGGGGTCAGATGCGGGCACGTGGCAAGGGCCGGCCCGGCGGCCGCCCGGTCGCAGACGAGCGGGCCGGACACCCTCGTCCGGCCGGGACCGCGCGAGCCGGCGACCAAAGTCACCACGCGTTGACAAAACATAACGCGTTGACCCCGATCTTGGTCAACAAGTGATGACAACGGTGGATGACTTCTGGACATGCGAGGCTGAACCGGCAGCATGTACGGCACGGTCCAGGCGGAGGTGCGACAAGTGAACCGGGCAAGCGACCCGCGAGGGTGCGACGATCTCCCCCCGCGCGCCCGCAGATACGACGCGGCGGGCACGCGCAGCGCACTGCTGGGGGCCGCCGAGCTGCGTTTCGCCAGGTACGGCTACGACCGCTGCAGCGTGCGCGACATCGCCAAGGACGCGGGGGTGGACGCCGCTCTGGTCTACCGCTATTTCGGCTCAAAGGAGGCGCTGTTCGACGCCGTCTCGACCAGCACCGGCCTGTTCGAACCGCTGCGCCATCTGCCGCTGAACGAGGTGTCGGCCTGGATCTGCGATGTGGTCTCGATGGGGCCCACCGAGGAAGAGGCCCCGCATCCGCTGCTGACCAAGCTCCGCTCCTCCAACCGGGAGGAGACCGTGGGGCGGCTGCGCGAGGAGGTCACCGAGGTGTTCTCGCAAGGGTTCGCGCGGCGCCTGGAGGGCGAGGACGCCGAGCTGCGGGCCGAGTTGCTGGCCGCATGGCTGATGGGCATCACCCTGCTGCGGCTGGCCATCCGCTCACCGGCGCTGGCCACCACTCCGGACGACACGCTGCTGCGCTTCCTGCGGGCCGGTATCGATCCGCTGCTGGACGCGGACTGCCCCGGGCGCGGAGGCGAGGACGGCTGACCCTCTCCTCGCTCCGCCCCCGGGGCAGCGGAAACCGGCGCCACGGCTAGACGTTCGGCACGCGCAGCTTGTCCCAGCTGGTCTTGCCGGGGATGCCGTCCGCGTCATCGCCGGAGTAGCCCAGTTTGCGCTGCCAGGCCGCGTAGGACTTGCGGTCCGCCTCGGTCCAGTCGGGGCTCGGGCCCTCCTCGTAGCGTCCGCAGCCCTCGGCCACCAGCCGCTTGCCCATCGCCGTGATGATCTTGCTCACCCGGCCGGAGCGGAAGAAGTCGGCGCCCGGGAACGGCTCATAGGTCGCCGGCGGCTTGGGGGCCGGGCCGTCCGGCTTGGCGCCGAGCCGCTTGGCGATGCGGCCGCGCATGGAGTCCATCGTGAAGCCACGCGGGTCGATCTTGCCCGGCTGCCACTCCAGATGGCCGATCACCGACCGCTGGGTCCAGCCGTGGGCGCGGCAGATGGCCGCGGACACCTTCTCGATCGCCAGCTTCTGCGCCTCCGGCCACGGGTCCTCGCCATCGCCGAGGTTGATGCACTCGAAGCCGTAGAAGTGGCGGTTGCCGTCGGTGTCGGCCTCGTTGTCGGGCGGCAGCGCGGATTCGTCGACGACGGCTCTGAGCACGTCGCTGTCGCCGAGCCCCGCGTGGTTGGCCCGGCCGTGGCCGACCATGTGGACCGCGCCGGCCTTGTCGATGACACCGTGGCACAGCGGCCCCGGCAGTGCGGAGTGCCCCTCGTAGCACAGCTCCACGGAGGAGTCCGTGCCCTTGGTGACGGTGTGGTGGATCATCACCCCGTTGACCGGGCCCCAGGGGCCCTTGGAGTTGCGGTTGTGAGTGCGCCAGTCGCGGTACTCATGGACTTCCAGTCCCTCGTCGCGAAGCGCCTTGAGCAGACGGTCGGCGGTGAGCGGCGTGGCCATGGATGCTCCTTAGGGATTCGGCATGGTGATGTACGGATGCCACGGTCACGGAACTCAATGGGCTCCGGGCCGGGCCTACGCTTCCGGTTCGGCGTCCTTCCCGGCCCTGGTCTCGGCATCCGCCTCGGCCTCCGCCGCGAGCGCCTGCGCGTCCGCGGCCGGGGCGGGCGTGGCCAGCGGCCCGAACACCATCCGCAGATCCAGCTCCGCCTGTTCGGCCGTCACCCACGCCAGCGGGGCGTAGTGCACCTGGATCCCGGCCGGGGCCTGGAGCAGCGGAGTGCGGGCCGCGTTCACCGGCCACTCCACGGTGCCGGTGGCGGTGCGGGCCGGGATCAGCCAGTGGTCCCCGGAGCGGTAGGCGCCGTCGGGGGCGAAGTACACCTCGACACCGTCCTCCAGCGGCAGCCAGCGGCCCTCCTCGACCTTGAGCGCCCCGCGCTTCAGCCGCGCGGCCGCGCCCTTGCGCGGGCGCCGGGCGCTCTCCCGGTGGTCCCAGCGGCGCAGGAACGGCCGCAGCTCCGGGCGGCGTCCGACGCCCGGCTCCGGCTCACCGGACAGCCGCACCCGCCGCCCCGGCAGGTCGACCTCCTCCACCCGCAGCAGCGGCAGCGGTTCACCCCGGCTGGTGTAGGCGGTGTCCACGAACTCCACCAGGTCCCCGACGCCCAGATCCAGCTTGTCGTCGCCGCCCAGTGACGCCAACTCCACCCAGGTACCGTCGAGTTCATCGACCGGGAAGACCACCGAGCCGTTCTCCCGGGACCATTTGAAGGTCGCCTCCTTCGCCGTACCGCCGTCGTGGATCTCCACCCGGTACAGCTGGTTCTCCGGGCCCCGGTAGCGGGCGTCCGGCCGCACCAGACAGGGGTCCTCATCCGCGTGTTCCGGCCGCTCGCCGCGGGCCGCCAGCCGGGACCCGGGCGCCGACGCCTTCCGCGCCCACGCCTCGAACGCCTTGCCGACCTGGTCCTTGTTCGCCCCTTCCGGGTTCTCCAGCTCCAGGGCCGAGCCCTCCAGCGGCAGCACCTGCCAGACCACCTTGACCCGCGCCGCCGTGTCCGGCATGGCCGAGCCGAGGGCCACCTCGCGCAGCGCCGGGTCCTCGGCGGCGGTGACCGACCGCTCCCACACCTTGAGGCAGACCAGGAACGGCCGCTGCTCCGGCAGCCGGTCGCCCGGCCGCTCCGGGTCCCGGTAGGCGTCGGGCTGGTCCCAGTAGGTCCAGGTGGCGGGCGGCTCGTCCGGCTCGGGCGCGTCGGCCTCGCCCTCCTTGGCGGTGGCCCCGTCCGTCGCCTCGTCGTCGACCGGCACCCCGGGCAGCGGCCGGGTCGCGTCGCACAGAATGCCGTCGACGTAGTAGCGGCCGCCCTCGATGATCAGGTCGTCCAGATCGCGGCTGCCGCCCTTGAAGGTGATGTGGAATCCGGCGTCCACGGACGGGCCGCCGTGCTGGCCGATCAGGTCGGCGGCCAGCGTACGGGCCTGGTGGAGCTGGATCGCGGTCTGCTCGTTGGCGTCGGCGTCGAGCTGTACGCGACCCTGCTGGGCGACGACGGCGGAGTAGCGCCGGTCGGGCCGGAAGGTGAGACGGGAGAGATCGGCGTGCATGGAAGGGGTCCCCCTCGGAAGGTTCGGAAGTCTGGCGGGCGGGGGCCCGGACGAGCGGGCCGGGGCGTCGGGTCATGTCACGGCGATGACTCCCGCGTCCGTGCCCGCCGGGGCGTACTCCGCGAGCCGCGCCCGCAGGCTGTCCTCGCGCTGCGGCTGGTACAGGTCGTGGAAGGCGCCCATCTCGGCGCCGTCCTCGGCGCCCCGGCGGATCTCCTGCGCGCAGCCGGCCGCCAACAGCCCGTACACCGGTGTGCCGTACCGCTCGCCGCCGAACAGCGGCCGCACCCGCCACGCCTCCTCGGCCCCCACCAGATCCGGCTGGCAGCGGTAGCGGCGCGGGGTGCGCGAGCCCGGCGGCACATAGCTGAATCGCAGGCATCCGACACCGCGCCGGGCCACGTGCATCCGCCCGGTGAAAAGGCTGTTCTCGCCGATCTGGACGGCGTGGGTGTGCACTTCGCCGATGACGGTGGTGCGGTGGGCGTGGAGTACGGCGTGGGCGTGGCGGCAGTCCGGGGCGGACAGCGCCGGGCGGTCGTGTCCGGTGGCGTCCACGATGGAGTCGCGGATGTGGAGGGCGAGCGGGTCGGTGTGCACCTCCTCGCCGATGACCTCGATGGTGCCGAGGATGCTGCGCTCGATCTGGACGCATGCGGTGGTGCGTTCCAGGACCAGGCTGGGCTCGTCGGGCGAGCGCGGCTCGCACTCCGGCTCCAGGGACCAGCCGGGGACGAGGGTGCAGTGGCGCAGCACGACGGCGCCGACCGGCCCGGTGACATTGAGGCCGCGCCCCGCGATCAGCAGCCCGTCCAGGACGATGCGCGGCGCCTGGCCACCGGTGTGCCCGGCCTCCTCCCGAGCCCGGATGTTGAGCGCGTCGGGGCGGTTGCTGTACCAGTCCAGCAGCCGGATCACCGGCCGGGTGCCCTCGGCGGCACGCAGTTCGAGGCGGTCGCCCGGGTCCAGGTCGAAGTCCAGCTGCTCCTGGTAGGCGCCGCTGTGGGTGATCTCGATGATGCCCTCGGGGCCGCATCGCCCGCCCCGCCGGTCGTGCTGCCACTGCCGGTAGGCGTCCATGATCCGCTGATGGGCGCAGCCCGGCCCGACCCGGTAGACCTCCGCAGCGGGGGAGGTCTCGCGGTCGTCCCGCTCGTACTCCCCGCCGCCCATGTCGTCGGGGTACGCGTAGTGGTAGGTGACCCAGACGCCGTGGCGCGGCGCGGCGCGCGAGCCGAAGGCGATCCGGCCGCGCTCGGGGTCGATGACCACTTGGCCGCGCTTCGCCCGGTAGCGCCAGTCGGTCAGATCGGCCACCACGATGTCCGACGGCGGTACGGGCTCATCGTGGCCGTCGCGCCAGACGGTGAAGCTCTTGCCAGGTCCGTAGTAGTCGAGGAGATGGTCCGCGAGCTGCCGGCGGCCGATGTACGCGGGCACATTGTCGAGGGCGGCGATGTGCGTGGCGGACGGCTCTGGTTCGGGCCGGGTCACCAGCGGGGTGTCATTGCCGAGGATCGAGAAGGTGTAGAGGTTGCGGGCCCGGTCGATGCAGTACGCGGGCGCCTTGGTCACGTGGTACGGCTTCAGCCGCCAGACGAACAGCCCGACCCCGGCCGGGGTGTGGCCGCCCTGCCTGCGGCGGGAGTCCGCGCGCCGTACGTCCACCGAGCGCGCCACCGTCCCGAACGGCCCGCCCGCCAGGTCCAGCGCCGCCCCGTCCCGCAGATCGGCGAGCCGGCCCCGGGAGAGCCTGCGTACATCCGCCGCGGCGCCACCCGTCCCGCCGTACAGCTTGACCGGCTGCTGGTGCGCGGTGAGGCGGGAGAACTCCACGGCACGGGCGGGCCATCCGGCCACCGACGCGGAGAGCTCCTCCAACAGCGCGAGCGTGCCCTTGCGCCGCCGGTTGGCCACGGTGGCGGCGACGTCGCGGCGCGGCGCCAGTGCCTCGGCCAGCCGCGCCCGGGACGCGTCCGGCGGCCCGCCGTCGCGCAGTCCGGTGGCCAGGACCCGTTCGTAGCCGGGCAGCGGGCGGTAGCCCACCAGATCGCCGAGGTAGGGCAGCACCCATGCGGTGGCGGTCTCCACGAACCAGTCGTCGTACTGTCGCTCGGCCCCGTCGCGTACGCGATCGACCTGCTCGGCGATCACGGCGAGCAGGGCGCGCAGGGGCTCGCCCGCCTCGGCGTCCCTGAGGCGATGCCACTGCGGAAGCAGCTCGGCGAGCCCGTCCGGCTCCCTGCTCATGAGGTGACCTCCGTAAGGATCAGCGTGTCCGGGACATCGGGCGAGAGCAGCGCGAGCCGCGCCGGGCGGATGCCACGGAAGACGGACACCGAGCGACCCTCGGCGAGCCGGCGGGTGTCGGTGATGTCGGGGTTGAGGCGCAGCAGTTCGGCGAGCGGGATGCCGTGGCGCCCGGCGATGTCGGTGAGCGTCTCGCCGTCCGTGGCGGTGACCCGGTAGGTGTCCTCGGCGTACTCGGCGGGCCGGGCGGGGACCACGGCGCCGGGCTCGGTGAGCCGGCCGGCCAGGTCGGCCAGCTCCTGCGGGGTGCTGGAGGCCGGGACGCCGGTGAAGGCGTCCACGTCCACATAGTCCACCCCGGGCACCGACTGGGCGGTGGCCAGGACCTCGGAGAGCACGGCGGGCTGCCCCAACTCCCGGCCCGGATATCCGAGTTCGCGCAGCAGTGCCTGGCGCAGCCGGGGTTCGACCAGCTCCCAGGAGTGGTCCGGCGCCACCTTCACCCGCGCCACCAGCACCAGCAGGACGAGCTCGCGCACATCCACCCGGACCGGCAGCCGGGTGTCCCCGTAGTCGGCCAGCGAGGTGCGCAGGGCGCGCAGTACCTCCGCGTCCTCGCCGATCGGCGCGTCGTCCACCCCGGCCACGGTGACATGGAGCACCTTGCGCCGCCCGTCGAACAGTTCACGGGCCAGGGCCCGGCCGATGCCCGCGCGGGATCGGGCGAAGTCCTCGTAGTCCTGGAGGGAGACCAGCCGGTCGAGCGCGGAGACCGCGAGCGGGATGGTGCGGCGGGTCATCCCCGGGCCGTCGCCGTCCGCGCCACCGGTGGCGGGCTGCGGGTTGGTGACGGCGGTGACGCCGAGCGGCCGGGTCAGGGCCTGGGTGATGCGGTCCGCGGAGACGTTGGCGGCCTTGCCGGTGCCGAAGCGGTAGCGGGCCCGTACGTTCTCGTGGCCGCTGGGCAGCCTGGCCCCGTGCACCCCGTCGCCGAAGGTCACCGTGGTCCTCCCGTCGCCGGTGGTCCCGGTGACGTAGACGCGCTCGTACGGTCCGCGGCCGGCGAGGCTGTCCACCCGGTGCCACAACAGCCCGTCGACCCGTATGTCGAGGGCGGGGGTGGCGCCCAGCGGGTTGTCCGCGGGGAGCCAGGTCAGTGGCGACTGCCACAGCGCGAAGGTCTGGTTGGCCAGCGCGGGATCGCCGCTGCCGATGGGCTCGTCACGGCTCTCGCCATGGGTGGCGGGCACCACGTTGCCCTGGACGCGGACCGTCTCCCGGCGGTAGCGGTAGGCCAGGTCGGCGGTGAGGGTCAGGGTGGTGTGGACGTGGTCGCCGGGCAGGTCGGGGTCGACGCGCTGGTCCACGGCGGCGATCACCGCCAGCTCCGTGCCCCGAACCCCCGTCGGGCCGCCCGGTCCGGCCGGACCCGGGATGTCGGTGCGCTCACCGGAGACGACGATCCGGCGGCCCGGCCGCAGCCCGTCGTACAGCTCGGCGAGCTCGATCTCGTTGCCGTGCACATCCTCGCCCAGCGGCTCGTCCGCCGGGCGCAGCGGCTCACCGCCCGCGTGCACGGTGGTGTCGCGAATCGCCGAGAGCAGCACATCGTGTTCGTCGAGCCATGGGTCGGCGAGCGTGAGCTGGGTGCCGCGACCGGTGATGCCGTAGTTGGTGTACGCGGCGGTGCGCACGGCGACGACGCGGGTGGTGACGCGGGCCAGCTTCTCGTCGCCCGGGATGCCGTCCGGCTCACCGGAGCCCTTGCGGGGGCGCTCGATGGCCACCCAGCTACCGACGGTGAGGGAATTCTGGACCGAATCCAGCGGCAGGACATAGCGGTTGGCGGGCTCCGGCACGGTCGCGATGCCGATCTCCACGGCCGGGGGCTCGCTGCCGGGAGTGAACCGCAGCGTCAGTTCGTAGGTCCCGTAGGGGATCTGCTTCGGGGGTTCGCCACGGCTCAGCATCCACTGCTGGGTCTCCCCGTTGTCCACGACCACATGCACCCGGCCGTCCTCGGCGGGCCGGGACACGAAGAGGGTGAGCGGGGGCAGTCCGGGCAGCAGGGTGGCGGTGACACCGGGCTCCTGCGAGTCGGTGGGCCGGCTCCTGAGCCAGCCCAGGTCATGGTCCTGGCCGAGGCGGGTGGACAGCTGGACCTTCCCCGGGCCGAGGTCGAACTCGGCGCTCTGCGGCAGGTTCTCGGTGCGCTGCCACGACGTCCCGGTCTCGATGTGCTGGAACTCCGCCTTCACCGGCACCTTGCCCGCCGTGTCGTACACGATCCGTACGGCGGTCAGCTCACCGCCGGTCAGCGGCCAGTCGGTCTGCCGGATGACCCGGCCCCGGTCGTCCTGCACCGGCTTGAGCGGCGCCATCGCCCCGAAGGGCGCGGCCGTCACCCGCATCGCCAGCAGCTCGCGCAGCAGCGGGACGGTCCCCGGCGGGGCGGTGGCGGCCGGGGCGGCCCGCCGCCACGCCGCGTACATGCCGTGGGCCACCCTCGGGTCGAGGGCGGAGAGCAGTCCGGCGGCCAGGTCGGAGCCCGGCCCGAAGAGCCGCCGCGGATCGTGCGCAGCGGTGGAGCGGGCGCCGGACGGGGGCCGTACGACGCGGGTGCGCAGGGCGGGGAGGACGGCGCCGAGCGCGCGGACGGCGGCGGAGCCGTGGGCGGCGGCGGGGGGCCCGGTGGCGCTGTCGGCCGCGGGCCGGTCCTCGGCGAGCTGGGACCTCAGCCGCACCTCAGCGGGCCCGGAGGAGTCCAACTCATTTGCCCGTTCGCGCAGTAGGCCGATCACCGCCTCCAGCCGTTCGAACCAGGCGGCGACCTCCTCGTACGGGGCGGCCAGCACCTGCGCCTCCGCCAGCCGGGCATGCGGTTCGGCGAGCCGCCGGGCGAGCTGCGCGGGCGTGGTGATCCCGTCCAGGTCGGCTCGCAACGGGGCCAGCACCTGCGCGTCGAACTCCTCGATCAGACGGCTGACGGGACGCGGATCGGGGTGGTCCGGCGCGGGCTCGGCGTCCCCCCAATCGTCCGGGTCCTCGCCCGCCTCCGGGTCGGTGACCCACCGGCGTACCTCGTCCACCAGCTCCTTGAGGGACGGCGGGGCGGACTCCGGCAGCCCGATCGCGGTCACGTCCTCGTCGCGGTCGACGGTCACGCGCGCGACGGGCAGCAGCAACCTCCCCCAGCTACCGCTGGGAGGTGCCCCCTGACCGCCACTCCCTGACTCCGCCGTCCCGCCGAAGACGAAGAGCAGCTTGTCGCCGACGGTCAGCCCGAGCGAGGTCCCCGAGACCAGCAGTTCCGACCTTCGCCGAAGGTCGTCGGGGCCGATCAGGGCCGGGCGACGGCGGCGCACCGCCAGTTCGTTCCAGGCCCAGCGGGCGGCCAGGTCCTCACTCGTCTCGAAGGTCTGCGACTCCTCGTCGGAGGCCGCCGGGACGCTGTGGCTGATGGCCCCGCGCGGAATCGTCACCACCACGTCCTCGGCGCGCGGATCCCGGTCCAGGGTGTACGCGAGGTGGGTGTCGGCGGCCACGCCCGGCCGTGGCACATGCCCGACCAGCCGCCCCAGGAGGGCGAGCGAGCGGTGGTCGTGGGCGGTGCGCAGATAGCCCTCGTCGGCGATCCGCTCGGAGTGGAAGGTGAGCAGGTCGCCCAGGACCGCCCAGGCGTCCAGCAGCCCGATGGCCGGGTCGTCCGGGGTGCGTACGGTCAGGCCGCGCAGCGCGGGGTAGGCGGGCGAGGCGAGCCGGTCTAGCATCGCGGCCAGGAAGGAGCCGTAGTCGCCGACGCGATAGTCCAGGGCGGTGCGGCCGGGCGGGTTGTGCGGGGCGCCGGGAGCCCGGCGCTCGTCGTGGCCGCCGCAACCGCAGCCGCAGCCACCGGAGTTGACGTGGTCGGGGTGGTCGCTCATCGGGCCCCCTTCAGCTCGATGACCAGGCGGCCGTTCTCGGGCCGGTCGGGGTCGTTGTCGCATTGGGCGATCTCCAGGGGGCCGAGGCGCAGGATGCCGTCCTCCAGCGCCTCGCCGTGCGATGTCTCGTACGAGGTGCCGTCGTCGGGTCCCTTCGGTCCCTCCAGCCCCTCGTGCCACAGCCGTCGCAGCCGGGTGACCTCGACGCTCAGCACGCCCGGCACCGCCGCGGCGACGGCCACCAGCCGGCTGAGCCGCACCGGTTCGCCGAAGGTCAGGGCGTCGGGGTGGAAGAAGCCGAGCCGCCCGCCGGAGAACCGGCGGCTGCCCAGCGCTCGGTACAGCTCGGCGAGGATCTGCCCGTGCTGGTGCCCGGGCGCGGCACACACGGCGAGCGCGATGTCCAACGGCACGGCGCGGGCCGGGCCGACCACCAGGTCGTGTCCGATCCGGCGGTAGCCCTCCAGGGCGTGCGTGACCGAGTCGAGGAGGGCGCAGGGCGGCGACCCGGTCCCGTACGCGTCGATGGCGATGTGTGCCTCCTGCACGCTGCCGGTCCAGCGGATCTCCGCCGCCGCGCGCCGCACACCGGGCAGCCCGGAGGCGAGCGCCGCGTAGTCCTCGGCGGTGATGGCCCGGTGCCGGGTGCGCTTCAGGTCGAGCGGGGCGAGCTGGCGGACCTGCTCGACCGGCTCGGGCTCGGTGCCGCCGACGGCGGGCAGCGGATTGCGCACCCCGGCCACGGGCAGGGGCCGCCCGGTGTCAGCCTTTCCCGGGCGTTCCGGATCCCGGCACAGCACCAGGTGGTTGATGGCCTCGGGGCCGATGTTGCCCGCCGTGCCGCCGCCGACCCGGTAGTGGACGGCGAGGCGCGCCCCGGGCGCCGGTTCGGCGCCGTACCGGCCGTCGCCGAAGCGCAGCGCGATGCGGCCGTCGTCCTCCAGCTCCCCGACGACGTGGCGGTCCCGGGGGCGGGAGCCCAGCAGGTCGCGGCGCGGTGTCCAGGTCTCGCCGTCGGCTTCGATCCGTACGGCGGGGAGCGCGGCCCGTGGATCCTGGACGAGGGCGGCGGCCGGCCCGTGCAGCACCGGGTCCTCGGGGCGCAGCCCGGCCGCGTAGGTCCGGCCCCAACTGTGCGCGATCTCCCAGGCGACGCGCCCGTCCAGGACGGTGCCCGCCCGGGCCCTGGCGGTCAGTGCGCCAAGGCGCGTCAGCTTGGCTTCGAGCAGCCGCTCGCAGCGGTGCAGCAGCTCGCGCAGCGCGCGGACGGGGTGGCGGGCCAGTTGGAGGCGGTCCAGGACGCGCAGCCCGAACAGGACGGTGAGCTCGGCGATCTCCTCGTCCGAGAGCCCGTCGCGGTCGCGGGCGCTGCGCCACAGCTCGGTCAGCCGCTGTCGCACCCGTCCCGGGATGGCGGCCAGGTGCTCGGCCTGCCCGGCGGCGATATGGCGCGGATCGGGGAAGGGCACGGCCTGGGTGACGGGCGCCTGGTGCAGTACGGGCCGGAAGCGCGGCGCGATCCGCGGGTAGACGGACTGGGCGAGCAGCGTCCGCAGGGCCTCGGCCTGGGCGTACGCGGTGCCGGGCACGACCTTCTCGCGCCGCTGCCCGGCCGACTCCAGACCGATCCCGGCCCGGCCGGTGGCCTCGAGGCCGACGGTGGTGAACAGCTCCCGTACGTCGTCGGCGGTCAGCGGCCGTCCATGGCGGGCCCGGTCCAGCAGGGAGTCGATGAGCCGTGCGGGCGCGTTGCCGGCGTCCTTGTCGAAGCAGCCGAAGGCGGGCGGCTCGCATGAGCCGACGACGGCGGGGACCGGCGGCACGGTGAAGGTTTCCGGTGTGCCGCAGCAGAAGGTCAGCGAGCGCCCGTGGTCGACGAGCACCACATTGCCGCGCGCCACGCTGACGTCCTCGATGGGCGCGCAGTCCGTACCGCCCCGGGTGGCCAGGCACAGTGGGAAGGCCAGTGCGTCCTCCCGCGCCCAGGTGACCTCCAGCACCGGCTGTTCGGCGAGCCGGTCGACGGCGGGGGTGACGGAGGTGAGGCGCACGGCCTGCCGGTGCGACGGGTCGGCGTCGCCGGGCGTCCCGGAGCGCGGCCCCCGCACCTCCTCGAAGAGCAGCAGATCGCCCGGTCGCAGATCGATCGCGCGGGTTTCGCACTTCTCGTCGGCCCATGCGTCGCGCAGCGTGGCGGAGGTGGCGCCGACGGGCAGCGAGCAGACCTCGCCGCCCCAGGTCCACAGGCGGATGCGGTGGTGTTCCGGCCGCAGGTGGAGGGGTTGATCGGTGACGACGGGCTCGAACACCTCCACCGACCCGCGCTCGTCGAGCACGGCCAGCTCCCGGTCGTCGAGCACCGCCCCGATGTCCGGCCGGTCGAGCGGGCCGAGGGTGCGGACGTCGACGGCGGCGAAGCGGTACTCCCCCGGGCCCAGGGTCAGCGGCTCGACCGTCTCCACGGTGACGAAGGCGCGGGCGTTGCAGCCGTCGTGCATCGCGTAGTCGATGAGCCGTACGTGGCGGCGTACGGACACCCGGCGGCGGGCGGTGTCGAGATACGCCTCGGTGGCGACCGCGTCCTGCTGGTAGCTGATCTGGTCGGCGGTGTAGGCGAGCAGCTCGACCAGGGTGGTGCCGAGGTCGGCGGTGTTGCGCTCGACCCAGTCGGGGGTGGTGAGGCGGAGCCGGTCCAGGACGACCTGGCGGAGGGTGTCGTAGTCGCGGGCGGTGTAGTCGATGACGGGGGCGGGCCCGGTCCGGAAGGTGGCGGGGAGGTCGTCGCCGTCTTCCTTGCAGTCGAAGGGGGTGGGGCAGTCGGGCCGGAAGGTGAACTCGGCGGAGAAATACCGCTGGTCGAAGCCGGGGAACGGCTCGGTGCCGGGCCGCCCGTAGGGATCGGTGTCCACGATGGAGAGCCGGTAGGCGGAGGTGTCCCCGGCCCGGTCGACGGTGACGTACAGCTTGTCGTCGAGCTCCGGGTCCTCCTCGCGCTCGACGGAGATCTCGAGGACCTCGATGCCGGTGATCCGGCGGCCGCCGTCGATGCGTACGTTCTCCGGACACAGGCCGTGCGGGGCCTTGCCGAGGAAGGTGACGGTGAGGGTGGTGCCCTGTTCCGTGCTGTCCCCGACCTCGACGGCGTCGACCCCGCCCAGCTGGGCTGCCCTGATGAGGTCGCGCCGTGACCCGGCGGTCTGCTGGCTCACGCGGATCCCCTCCCCTCGAACACCTCGTCGCGCAGACTGGCGGTGGCGCGCACCACATACCGCAGATGGACACGCACGACGTTCTCCTCGCTGACCACGTCCAGGGACTCCACCTCGATCAGCTCGCCGAGCCGTCGCTGCAGCGACGCCTGGACGGACAGCTCGACGGCGGAGGCCAGTTCGGGGCTGTTGGGCGTGAAGACGAGGTCGAGGAGGCCGCATCCGAAGTCGGGCCGCATGACGCGCTCGCCGGGGCTGGTGAAGAGCAACTGCTCGATCAGATCGCGTATGTGGTCGTCGTGGTCCGCGTGCGCGGTGCGCCCGCGCCGGTCGATCCGGAACGGAAAGGCGATGTCGGTCCGTACCGTGCGGGTCCTGCCGGTCCGTGTCCTCATCCGCACCTCACCCCCTGCCGCGCGGCGGAGACGACCGGTGGCCCCTGTGGCACGAGCCCCGCGCTGAAGCACTGTGCCGAGGAGGTGTCGAGCAGTACGGGCACGCCGTCGATCAGGACCGTGTCGCGGTCCGGAGTCCACCGGACGGTGGTGCACGGCAGCGGGACGCGGTCGACGGTGTGCGGGCAGCCTACGACCGTGAAGACGTCGTCGGCGGATGGCATGGGCTGCCCGTCGAGCCGCACACCGGACGACGGAACGGATGCCGCCCGTACGCGTCCGCCGTGCGGGCAACTGATCACGGCGGTATGGCTGACGAGATTGCCGGAATTCCCGGACACGTCCCTTGTCCCTCCCCGTTCTCGTGCGCTGGCTGGTTATCGCTTCCTGGGCACGGTCAACCGGCCCTCGTTCAGATCGACTTGATCTCCGACCAGGGAGACCGACGCCCCCTGGCCGTTGTTGATATGCACTCCGGTCGCGTCGATCTTGACGAACGCGCCACCGGGCGCCTGCAGCACAATGCCTTCGGCCGGAACGTCGGACATCACGATCTTGTGCTTCCCCGGTGTCTGGATCACCACGGGGTGCGCGGTCGCCGGATCGGTCCGCGCGTCCTCCGGGAGCTGCTCCCTGGCCCCGAACCAGCACCCCGTCCAGATGGGGAAGCTGGGGTCCCCCTGCTCGAACTCCACCCACACCCCGGCGCCGACGGACGGCACGACATACTGCCCCGCGGGCCGTAGCTGGTCCCCCGTGAAGGGAAAGCAGGGCATGGCCCAGGTCGACGGCTCATCGCCGAGGACATCGGGCACCTCGACGGTGATCCGGCCTATTCCGAGCGGGTCCTGGTTGTCCCGCACCCGGCCCCGGAATTTCCCGAGGTAGCGGTTGTTGGGCGTGGCCGCCATAGGGGCTCCTGATTCTTGTCCTTGGGGTCCTTAGGGCCGAACGGTGTCGCTCCGGGCGATCAGCCCTTCGCGGGTGAGCGTGAAGTTCTGCTGGAAGGAGCCGGGCCGGAGATGGTGGGTGACGGACTTGACGTAGTACTCGCCGTCGTAGGTGGCACCGGCGCCCCGGACGCCGACGAGCTGGCGCGGCTGGAGGATGTACCCGTGCCGATTGACGTCCAGCGAGCCGGAACCGGAGATGGCGTCGGCAGAGACGGCGGCTCGCGCAAGAGCCTCGGCCTCGGCCTGCGCCCGGTCCTTCTTGGCCGTGCCGGAGAGCGTCTTGCGCTTGAGGGCAGGGGTGGCTCGTTTGCCCAGCGGTGGGCGGAGCGGGCTGATGTCGGGCTGGGCGAGGAGGGTGGAGGTGCGGGTGGCCGGGTCCTGCCAGCGGGCCTGGGGCTCCTCGCGCGCGGTCCCGTCGTAGGCGAACGTCAGCTGGTCGACGGTGGAGTTGACGTCCATGTTGACGCTGAGGGCGTGCTGGGGTGTCCCGATGCGCTTCTCGGGCCCCAGTAGGCGGTGGAGACCCCGGCGACGGGCCCGGGGATGAGGTAGAAGACATAGCCGTTGGCCTGCGCGAGGTCGGTGACGTACTGCAGGTCGGTGCCGGTCTGGTAGTCGACGCGGCGTTGCGCGTTGGGCGGCTGGAGGATCTTCTCCTCGATGACGTCCGCCTCGATCCCGTAGTCGGTGTACTTCGAGAGGATGCGGGTGACGCGCTTGAAGGGCGGGAGGTTGGGATAGCGGTCGGTCCGCTCCTCGAGGTCCATGAGGAGGGTGAGGTCTTCGCCGGTGACGGTGAGGGTCGTCTGCCCGGGCTGATTGCTGGCCCCCACCTCGTGGCGCACGATGAGCCCGTCGAGGAGGACGATCGGCGTGCCCTTGACGGCGGCCGTGACGACCACGCGGGTGCGGGGGTCGAAGAACCCCTCGGGGAGCAGCCGATCGATGATCGCGCCCTTTTTGGTGAGATCGAACGCCATCTGGAAGCCGCTGCGTTCGCCCGCGGTGGTGGTGATCTGCGCGGACAGCAACGCCTCGGTGACCTCGGGGGGCACGGGGCGGGTGAGCTTGGGCCCCATCCGTAATTCGAGGTGAATGGGCCCCTGCCCGACGGGCTCATCGGCCACGCATCCCACCCCCTGGCCCGCTTCCGGGGAACCCGTTCGGGATCTCGATCTCCTCGCCCGGCTCGGCGGTCAGCTCGCGAGGGTCGAGGACGGGGTTGGCGTCGGCGATCCGCCACCAGGCGGCAGGGTCGCCGAAGTAGCGCTGACCGAGGTGGTCGGGGCGCTCGCCGCTGCTGACGGTGTGGGTGGTCTCGGCGTCCTCGGGGGAAACGCCGAGGGGCGGCAGCAGCCGCCGCTTGACGTACCGGACGGGGGTGCCGTCGGGCTGGGTGTGGATCCCGATCTCGGCGTCGTGGTAGCGGCTGGAGCGGGGGTAGGGGTGCGCCCCCGGAATCGCGTCGAGCGCGCTTTCGTACGGCTGTGGCTCTGTCATCTGCTAAACCCTCCCCAGCCCGATGTCCCCGCTGTTCAACCCCAACGCACTGAGCGCTCCCCCACGCGCCGCCGCGGCGAGCCGCTCCTTCTGCGCGAGATGCGCGAGGTAGAGCTCGGCGCCGCGGTGGCCGGCGGGGAGGTCGCTGACGGTGAGCACCTTCAGCCCGATGCTGAGGGAGGCGCGGATGGGGTTGAGGTTGACGTCGAATGCCGATTCGTTGATGGAGAGTTCCGTGATCCGGACCGGCATGACCCGCTTGCTCCCCCAGGTGAAGAGGGTCAACGGCATCTCGATCGGGCTGATCTCGATGGTCCCCTTCTTGGACAGCCGCATGGCCTCCCGCAATTTTGCGGTGGTCGGCTGCACGAGCATTTCGAGCGTCGCGAGCTGCGGGTGTATCCCGTCGGGCGCGGCCACCTCGAACTGATCGGTCGCGTCGATCTCCGCCGTGAACTTCCACGTCTCCTGGGCGGGGCCCTTGAGCCGGAGCGCCTCGTTCTTGTCCCCGCTTCCGCTGCCACCTCCGCCGCTGTCGGCTTGGTCGCCGGCGGATTGGGGGAGAGGGAGCGTTCGAGGGTATCGGGGTTGAACTGGAGGATGATGATGCGTTGGGGGGTGCCGCGGTCGGGGTCGACGAGGACTATTCCGGAGCGGATGGGTTTGGGGATGTCGGGGTAGCGGGTCACAGGCGGGCCTCCAGCCGGACGCGCAGGTCGGAGTAGTCGTGGTTCGGGAAGATCTGCGGGAAGAGGCTCAGCATTCCTTCGAGATAATCAACTGTGTCCGAGAAGCCGTCGGCCAGTGAGATATCCGTGTACAGATACTGCCACCCGTATGTCCCTTTGGTGAGAAGCAGCGCGTCCAGGTATTCGCTGTATGTGATGTCCATCTGGATGAACCCCCCGGGGTACGGGGGAGCACCTATGGCTGCAATATCGCTGTACCAGATCTCTAATGGACTGGTGCCGGGCTTGAGTCGCAGATACGTGAGCATACCGGCTCCGGAGCGGGGCGTCTGGTCCATGACGCGCAGTTCGGAGAGAAACGTTCGCTGAAACTCGGTCTCCACCGGGTCAGCGGGACCTGCCGGCTGGCTCAGAATGTCATGAATGGAGCGAAGGAAGAATTCGCCGCGGATCTCGGGAGGTTCGGATTCGATGAGACGGTCAGCCTCTACGTCCTCGCTCACATCGTCGTAGTCCTCTCCGGTCATGGTTGACCAGCAGGCACCTAATTCGGTGAACCTCAGACCGCGCGAAACGATGTCGCCGTCCAGCTGGACACCTCTCCATTTCTCGTTGAAGTCAGCCGGCGGAGGCAGATCCGCCAAGGGGGGAGTGAGCTGCTCCACTTCCTCGTGCTCGACGTCTATATACGGGCAGTTCACCAGCTCGCGCAGGGAGGCGAGGTGTCGCTCCTCGTTCGCGGTGAAGAGTGGCATTCTGTGCTTTCCCAATCGTTTGTGGTGGCGGTTTCACTTGAATGTGAAGTAGCCGTGCTTGAGGCGTAGTCTCAGGGCTGCCAAGAGCTCGGGGAGACCATCAAGTGGCTTTCCCCCTGCGTTTCTGTAGGCCCGCATCTTGTAACTCAGTTCATGGAAGCTCTTGAATGCCTTTGTTCCCGGTGCCGTGCTGCTGCGTTCTTCCATGAACGCGTCCATGAATGCCTTGTTCATGACTTTCTTGGCGGTGGTCGTCCTTCGGAACCTGAATGCCAATTCAACGTCGACCCGGCTTGCGGTGTTGATCGGGACCGAGGGGTCGGGCTGATGGTTGGGGTTCGGCAACGGAGGTTCATTGAAGGTGTTCAGAGCGGTGCTGGCACTGGCCGGCAGCTTCTTCCAATCGGATCGCCTTCTGCCAGTTCCTTTTACCTGTTGGTACATCCCCCACTCGACGGTGATCTCGTCGGGGAATCCCTTCGGGTAGGTGGGACCGTTCGGGTAGGAATGGGGACTCGTGCCCTCGTAGCGCTTCAGGGTCACTCTGTACCAGCCGGGGTCCGACGACTTCGGCGTCGACGACTTCGCCGATCCAAATTTCTGGGAAGGGAAAATCTCGAAGCCGTTGTAGAAGGGGCGGTTTATGGAGTTCGGGGCCGGAACGAAGTTGGATCCCTTGGCAGGCCCTCCCAGTTCTCGAGGAATCAGATGCATGCGATCCCATTGGTCGGGAGTCGTTGTCAGGCCATACCTCTCAAGATATTCCCAGCCTTCAACGTAGCTCATGTTATTGGGTTTCTGCCCGCTATACCTTGCCCACTCAGGGTTGACGTACTTCGCCTCCGTAACCCTTCCCGGCCTGCCGTAGTCCTGCGGCGCGGGAGTGATTCCCGGGTCCGGCAGCTGCTGCTTTTCAAGATACCGCATGACTTTTTTCAGGTGTCCACGGGTGACTGTCACTCCGGGGTTCAGGACAGCCTCGACGCTGAATTCTTCCCCGCCCAACGTATACAGCCTGGTAAGGCGGTGCTGACGGCGCAGATAGGCCAGGAGTTCCGTGAACGTCTGCCGATGTATTCCGGGTTCCAGTTTTCCCTCGATGATCGGGCGGATTCTGGCGACGATCAGCGCAAGTCGGGCCTGCTTTGCTGCCTCGGACTCCTCTTCCTCCTTTCTGTCCTTCTTCAGCTTGTCCTTGTCCGGCTTGGACTTGGGCCGACCCGGGCCGCTCTTGTCGGGGTGGGGCTTGCGGTTGTCGGGGCCCTTCTTGTTCGGCCGCCTGCCGGGGCCGTCCTTGTCGGGCTTGGGCTTTCGGGAGCCTGGCGTGTCGCCGTCCTTGTCCGGCTTGGGCTTCTTGCTGTCGTCTTCCTTCGGCCTGGTGGGCTTCTCGCCGTCCTTGTCGGGCTTGGGTTTCTTCGGGTCGTCCTTGTCGGGCTTGGTCGGGTCCTGGTCCTTGGGATCCTTGGTCGAGGGCTTGTCGTCGCTCTTCGGCCTGTCCTCGGGTCCCTTGTCGTCCTTGGGGTTGGGCCCCGTCTCCGGTTCGGGCTTCGGCTTTGGCGGGGGTTCCGGCTTGGGCTTGGGCTTTGCGGTGGGGGTTGGGCGGGTGTCCGGCTTGTCTTCTGTGGGGTCCTTCGGCTTGCCGTTCTTGTCCTTTGTCGTGGGGGCCGGGGTCTTCGTGTCGGACGGGCCGGGCTTGGGTTTGCCGGGGGCGTCGGGCCTCGTTGGTTTGGTCTGCGGCTGTGTTGTGGGCTTCTTGGGGTCCGGCTTCGTGCCGGGCCTTGGTTTCGTGCTGGTGGTCGGCGTCGGGCGCGTTGTGGGGGCAGTTGTCCCGGGCGGGGTCGGCTCCTGCGTCTTCTGGGGCCAGGCTTCCCGGCCCCTCGTCCGCACCGCCCTTGCCCCCCGTCCCACCCTTGCCGCCCTTGCCCTGCCCCAGCTTCGCCGCGATGTCCTTGAAGCGCCGGCCCACCTTCGCCACGTACTTGCCGATCCCCGACAGCAGCGCCTCATAGGCCAATTCGAGGAGCGCCACGATGCCCGCTGCGACCGCCTTCGCGAAGAGGATGCCCGCGCCGCCCATGCGGACGGCCTTCAGCCAGTCGAGGACCGCGCCCATCGCGCGCAGGATTTCGCCGAGCGCGCCGATGGCCGTACGGATGGCGTCGATGACTGCCATCACCCAGCCCGCCCCGGGGATCAGCTTGGCGATGACCTTGGTGATGACGATCTCGCCGATGATCAGAGGCAATTGGGGAACGATCGCCTCCCACGTCTCCTTGACGATCTGCTCCATCGTGAAGCCGCCCTTGAGCAGCTTGTCCAGGATCGCCTTCGGGACGCCGATGATTTCCTCGATCTTGGACTGGAACCAGTCCTTGACCGCCGATTTGACCTCCCTGAACAGGTGGTTCTTCGCGCCGTCCACCGCCGAGTTCTTCGCACCGCTCAGCCAGCCGCCGGGGTCGGAGAGGAAGTCGACCGCGATGAGCATGAAGTCGCCGAGCGCGCCCAGCAGCTTGGAGGCGAAGTCCAGGACCGCCTTGACCGCGTCCACGACGGCCTTGATCACGTCCTGCAGCATCTTCTTGAGGACGTCCAGGATGCTGCTCAGCAGCTTGCCGAGGGCGTCCAGCAGGTCGGTGATGGCCTGCTTGAGCATCGTGGCGAGCTTGTTGACGAGGGCGATCGCGGCGTTGATCAAGCCCGTGATGAAGTTCCGGATGCGCTTGGCCAGGTCGATGACGGCCCGCACCATCGCCTTGGCGAACTCGATCAGATCGTTGATGAAGTTCTTGATCGCGTCGACGATCGCCTTGCGGGCGTCGTTGATCCAGCGCTCGACGGTCTCCTTGAAGTTCTTGATGAAGTTGACGACCGCGTCCCGCGCCTCCCTGATGACACGGACGATCGCGTTCTTGATCTCGATGACCTTGTTCTTGATCCATTCAAAGGCTTTCGAGATCCAGTTGCCCGACTCCTGGACGCTGTCGTCGCGCTTCTTCTCGGCGTCCCGTTCGGCCTGGTCACCCTTGTCCTGGATCTTCTTGTCGCTGTCGTCCTTCTCCTTGCCGACGTCCTTGTCGGTCTGCTCTTCCTTGTCCTTGACGTCCTTGCGGATCTTCTCGTGGCGCTCGGTCTTCTTGTCACCGAGCGACTGGAGCTCCTTGTCCTGCTCCATGCGCCAGTCCTGACGCTTGGCGGTGACCTCCGTCATCGCCTTCTCGCGCTCGCTCGCCTGGCTCTTCGTATTGCCCGCGACCTCGGCGTCGACCTGCTGTTTGTGCTTTTGCTGACCGTCCCGGAAGTCGCGGTCCTTGGTCTGCCGCCCCTCGGACATGCCCTTCTGGCCGTCGGTGAACGCCGCCTGGAACTGCGGTCCGCGTTCGTGCTCGGCCACTTCCGACGCGGCCTCGGGAGGGACGGCTCCCGTCGCAGCGCCGCCGCCGGGCGCACCGCCGCCCCCGCCAGCCCCCTGCCCGGGGACCTTGGCCGCCATCTGCTCCTTGGGCGCGTCGGGATAGACCTGGTCCTCGCCCATCCCGCGGCCCGCGTCGTCGCGGCCCGTCGCCACGGTCTCCTGGCCCTTGGTGTCAACGGCGGAGCCCTGCTCACCCGCCGTCTGGTCGGCGTCGCCCCGCATCTGCACGCCCGGCGCGTTGCCCGCCTGGGCCTGCTTGAGCGCTTCGTCCTTGGTCGGCAGCCCGGCGAACTTCGCCGCCAACTCCTGCGGGTCCACTACGGGTTCGTCGGCGCCGAAGAGGCTCGCGACCCCGTTCACGATCTTGCCGCCGATGAAGCCCAGGGCCATCTTGAAGGTGTCCCAGCCGCCGGGCTCCTCGGCCTTCTCCGCCTCGATCTGCCCCTCGGGCTCCTTGGCGCCCGTGACCTCGGCATCTTCCTTCTCCGGCGCCTCGGACTTCTGGGCCGGATCCTGCGAGTACTGGGCCGCGGCGTCGGTCGCCGGCTTGCCCTGGAGGGTCTGCGGGGCGCCCGCCGGGCGCTGCATCGAGGGCGGAGCGGCGGCGAGCGCCTTGTGTTCGTCGCCGACGGTGCGGTCCACCGAGCCGCTCACACCGGTCATGGCCTGCAGCGCCACATGGGGCTTGAGCTTCGAGGCGGTGGACAGGCCCGCCTCCGGGGACACCTGGGAGAGGTTCGGGGCCGGACCGGAGTTCTTCTTCTTGCCCTTGGCCGGGGCAGACGCCTTGCCACCGCCTCCACCCCCACCGCCACCGCCACCGCCACCGCGCGGTGTCTTGGCGGACGGTGCCGACTTGGGCGCCGCGGCCTTCGCGCCCGGGGCGGCCTTTGGCGCCGGAGTCTCCTTCGGGGGCGCGGCCGTGGGCTGAGCGGTCCGCTCGGGCTCGGCGGTCTGCTCGGTTTGCGGGGCGGACGGCGCCGACTCCGCAGTCGGGGCCTCCGTACGGTCCGCCGGCGCGCTCTGCTCGCTCTGCGCCCCACTGCTCGCCCCGCCGGGCGTATCCGCGTTGGATCCGCCCGTGACCTGGGTGTCCCTGGCGGGTGAGGGGGAATCGGCGTCCGCCGTGGCTTCGCTCGTGGCCGCCGGCTTCGCGTCCGCCTTCTTCTGTTCCGCCTTGGCCGCGGGCTCCTGCGCCGCCTGACCGCCCACCGCCTGCTGGGACGCCTTGTCCTGCGCACCGCCGGACGCCTCACCCCCCGCGGAGGTGCCCTTCTCCTCCTTCGCGGCCTGTTCCGTGGCTTCGCTGCCGTCCTCCGACCTGCCCGCGGCCTCCTGCACCGTCGTCTGGGCGACGACGGGCCCGTCCTTGGGATCGGCGCCGCTCTTCGGGTCGCGTGTCACGGCCGGTCCCGGTCGGCTCTCGGCGGCCTGCTCCACGGCGAGATCGCCAAGCCCGGCGCCTGCCGCCGCCGCGCCGTCGTCCGCCTCCGCCGACGGCTCGGCGTCGGGGGCCGCGTCCACGGTGTCCTCGTCGGGTTCGGCGTCCGCCGCCTCGTCCTCGGCGTCCTCCGCGTCCCGTTCGGCGTGCACCGTGTCGGCCTTGGTCACCGGTGGGGCGGGGAATGACGGGGCGGGAGGGGCGGCGGACGAGGCGGGGTCGAGCGTGTCCGCGGTCGGTACGCCGGACACATCGAGGTCCTGCTTGGGCAGGAAGTCCTCCGGCTGGAGCTTGATCTCCCAGGCGCTCTTCTCCTCGCCCCCGACCTCGACCTCCGACTCACTGCCGGAGCCGAACGGATCCTCCTCGGCCTGCTCCTCCGGGCCGTCCAGATCCTGGGCACGCACGCCGTCGAGCGTGGAGAACGCGCCGGGCGACTGGGTGTCCTTGCCCGACACCGTCGGCGAACCGGTGGGTTTGTCCACGCCCCGCTTGTCCTGCTGCTTCAGCTGCCGGCCTGCCACGAGCGCATCGGCCGCGCCCGGACGGTTCTTGGCCGCCGACTCCTCCTTGCTCGGCGTCGCGACGCCCTGCTGCTCCTGCCCTTCCTTCCCCTCCCCCTCCTTCCCTTGCTTCCCCTTCTCGGAGCCCTCGGCCTTCTTCTCGCCACCCTGCTGCCCGCCTTCCGACTTCCCGCCCGAGGACGAGGAAGAGGACGACGACGGCTGCTGGGACGGGGGCGCGGCGGCCGGTGCCGCCGAGGCCGAACCGCCGGACTTCCCACCCGACGAAGCGCTTCCGCCCTCGCGCCCCGCGTCGGCGCCCGGCCTCTGTTCCTGGCTCCCGCCCCGGCCCTCCCCCTCGGGCGCGCCCCCACCGTTTTGCGGCGTACTGCCCGGCGCGCCCTCCTCCGCGTGCTGGTCCTTCTCCGGACCCGGCGCAGGCGCGGGGCGCTGCTCCTCCTCGCGCCGCTCCTCCGCCCTCCGTCGCTGCGTCTCGCGCTCGAACAGCAGCTCCTCGACCGAGTCCGGCTCGACGTCCGGGGCGGCCAGCGACTCCCGCTCCAGGTCGTCGTCCGCCTCGATCTCGTCGACGAAGTCGAGCACCCGCTCGTGCTCCGAGCTGAGGAGTCTGGTCTCCAGCCGGTCGAGGACGGCGTCCTGCACCTCGTCCGGCATTCGCGCCAGTTGCATACGGGTGCGCTTGGAGCGGTCCTCGGGGTCGCCGCGCAGGGAGCGGATCACGCCGTTGGCGAGGCGGTCGACCAGCGTCGCCGGGTCCAGCTTCTCCATGCGGTTACGGTCGGCGTCGACCGTGGCGTAGCGGAGCCATCCCGGGGTCGCGGACGTCTGCGGCGCCACGTCCGCTTCCGGTCGCCCACTGCGGACCAGTTCCCGCGCCGTGCCCTCCGCCTCGCGCTCCACCGCGTCTTGCGGGAGGCTCACCGCGCCCAGGTCGCGGCCCGCGCGCAGGGCGCCGAGGCCGTGGGGGTTCTGGACGGTGTGGAGCAATTCGTGGGCGAGGAGCCGTTGGCCGTCCGTCGTGCCGGGGCGGTAGATGTTCTCGCGGAAGAAGATGTCCTGGCCGACCGCCACCGCGTCCGCGCCCAGCAGTTCGGTGAGATGGCCGGCGTCACGGTCGGTGTGCAGGCGGACCTGGCCGAGGTCGTGGCCGAGCTGTTCCTCGAGGTCGCGCCGGACGCTCGGGTCGAGGGACTGTCCCGCGCCGCTGACGATGTCCTTGGGTTCGGGCGCACGGGCCCTGCCGGTCCGCTCCTTGCGCTTGCGGCGCTTGGCGGACTGGGACGCGCGGTCGTCCTGGGTGGCGGACGGTGTGTTGCTCATGTCCCCTCCCGCCCCCTTCCGGACAGGCCCGCGTGCACGGCCCGGGCCAGGGCCTCGCCCAGCCGGGCCGGGGAGGTGGTGGCGGGGAGCGGGGGCAGATCGGACAGGGCCTCGATGGCCGTGCCCTCCCCGGCCGCCGCCAGCGGTACGCCGCGCTCCCGCACCAGCCGGGCCAGCTCCGTCTGGAACGCCGCCGAGACCCGGTCCGGGTCGATCCCGGAGCCGAAGCCGGACAGCGCCAGCTCGCCGATGTCCACCCGGACCGCACGCGGTTGATCGTTCAGACCCATCCGTGGACCTCCGAGGGCGTGAGCGAACGGTCCAGCTTCTGGTACTCGGTGCGCGCCGCCGCCAGCATGTGACGCATCTGGAGGCGGTCGCCCTCCTCGGCGGCGAGGAAGGCGCCCGAGAGGGCGATGTTGCGGATCGAGCCGCCCGCCACGGTGAGTTGGGCGAGGCGCTGGGTGTCGATGTCCTTCATCGGCGCCTGGGCGGGGAGCACCCGGCGCCAGATCTCGGCGCGCTCGCTCTCGCCGGGGAAGGGGAAGTCGACGACGAAGCGGATCCGGCGCATGAAGGCCGGGTCGAGGGCCTTCTTCATGTTGGTGGTGAGAATGGCCAGGCCCCGGTACGCCTCCATGCGCATCAGCAGATAGCTGACCTCCAGGTTGGCGTATCGGTCGTGGCTGTCCTTGACCTCGCTGCGCTTGCCGAACAGCGCGTCCGCCTCGTCGAAGAGGAGCAGTGCGCCACCGCGCTCGGCGGCGTCGAAGACCTTGCGCAGGTTCTTCTCGGTCTCGCCGATGTATTTGCTGACCACCTGGGAGAGGTCGATGATGAAGAGGTCCAGGCCCAGCTCCTTGGCCATCACCTCGGCGGCGAGGGTCTTGCCGGTGCCGGAGCCGCCCGCGAACAGGGCGGTGACGCCGAGGCCCCGGCGGAGTGTCGCGGCGAAGCCCCACTCCTGGTGGACGGTGGCGCGCTGCCGCACATGGGCGACGATCTCGCGCAGGATTCGCGACTGGTGGTCGGCGAGCACCAGATCGTCCCAGGCGGCCTCGGGTTCGATCCGCCGGCCCAGCTCGTCCAGGCCGATGCGCGCCTCGATGAGCCCGGCCCGCCAGGCGAGTTCGGTGGGGTCGAGGGCGTCCGTGTCAGCGCCCGTGCCCGCGTCGGGGAAGTCACGGCGTACGGCGGCGGCCGCGGAGCGGATGACATGCGGCGGAAGCTGGAACTGGGCGACCAGCGACCGCAGATGGCTCTTCTGGATCCGCGGGATGTCGGCGAAGGCGTCCGCCCAGAGGGCGAGTTGTTCGGTGTCGTCCAGTCCGGGAACGGTGACGCGCTCACCGCGCGGGCGGCCGGTCGGGCGCGGGTCCGGGCTGGAGACGACGAGGGGCACGGCGGCGGCCTCGATGAACGCGTCAGTGGCGGCGGTCTGTTCCCGGTCCATCTCGCCGACTTCCAGCAGGAGCGCCGCGGGCAGCAGGACGGCCTCGCGCTGCCAGAGGCGGGCGAGGCGGTCGCGTTCGGCCGCGTCGGTGGGGACGTCGTCCGAGGCCATGACGTACAGGGCGAGTCCGGTGCGGCGGGCGGCCGTGGCGGCGATGTCGGTACGGGTGGTGAGGTCCCCGCCGACGAGCTCCACGCGCAGCGGGGCCTCCGGGCGGGACTCGTTCCAGCCCGCGGCCACCCGGTCCGCCGCGCGGCCGTAGGAGGGGGGCAGGGTTTGCGGGGCCTGGGCGCGGCGCAGCAGCCCGTGCAACCGGGCGTCGAGGTAGGGCGATCCGGCCAGGAAGTGCAGGATGCGCTCGTCGATCCGCAGCCGGGAGGTGGTGAGCCGGGTCTCGTCGTCGAGCTCCGTCAGCCGCCAGCGGCGGAGCGGGGACACGGGGGTGAGCGCGCTCCAGTGCGGCTCGTCGAGCGCGGCGAGGGCGAGCGAGAAGGTGGGGTACGTACGCGTCGGGTCGCCGCTGGCGGCGGCGCACCGCGCGGCGGCGGTGGGGTCCAGTTCGGCGGCCGCGGCCAGCAGGACGAGCTGGCGCTCGAAGGTGCTGAGGCCGAAGCAGGCCACGAGCGCGTCGAGGGTGGCGGGGCCGGAGATCCCCTTCGGGGTGGCGCTGTGCCCCCGGGCTCCGGTGGAGGGCGGCTGGTTGGCGGGGGTGGTGGGCCCGTCGGTGGTGGCGGCATCGCGGGGTGCGGCGGCTGCGCCGGAGGAGGCGGCGCCGGGCCGGGAGCCGTTGGAGGTGGCGCGGCGCGCGTGGGCGTCGACGCGGGCCAGCACGGCCTGGACGGCGGCGGCCAGGGCCTGCCCGTCCTCGGCCGCGATGGAGTCCCCGCCCGTGACGGAGTCCCTGCCCTCGTTGGCGCCCCCACCCGCGATGGAGTCACCGTCCGCGAGGCCGTCTCCGTCCGCGACGGCATCGGCGGCCGCCGATGCGTGGCCGTCCCGCGTACCCATGCTGTCGTCCACCCCCTTCTCCCCCATCGCGTGCCTCAGCTCTCCGTGTCCTCGGAGCGCCCGCCAGGGCGCCGGGGCGTGGCCTTGCGCGTACGGGCGGACGAGGCGGCCGACTTGGCGGCGGCGGTCTTGGTGGTCTTGGTCGCGGCCGACTTGGTGGCGGCGGCTTTGGCCGTCTTGGCGGCGGCGGTCTTGGCGGCGGGCGTCGTGGCAGCGGCCGTCCTCGCGGCGGCGGAACGCTTCTTGGCGGGCTTGGCGGGGGCCGAGGTCTCGTCCTCCGCCGCCGCCTCCGCCCGGGCGGGCTCCTCGGGCCGCTGCGGCTCCGCCCCCGGCAGGGTGGGGGGCTCCGGCGCTCCCGGCGAGCCGAAGGGCAGCACCCGCACCGTGGGCCGTTCCACCGGCTTCGCCGGGACCGGCTGCTCGCGCCCCTCGATCAGGACCAACGAGCCCTGGTAGCAGACCGACAGCACATACGGGGTCTGGTAGAGCATCCCCCAGAGCTTGGAGGTCTCGTCCACGTCCATCTGCGTCGGTGTGAAGCGCACCCGCTGCAGCGACTCGGCCAGGTCGCTGCCCGTCAGATACGAGCGCCGGGCGGCCTCCTCGATCACGTCCTTCGGCAGCATCGGTATCTCGTGCAGAGTGCGCACCACGCTGCCGATCAGGCGCTGCCCGACCAGCTCGGACTCCTCCCCGTACGCGCTGATCAGGTAGTGCAGATCCATCGCCGCGGCCGGTCGCTTGAGCAGCGTGCCGTCCGAGGCCCGGGTGGGCAGGTCGGTGGAGCGCAGGGAGGCGTTGGGGGTGACCTGGTAGAGGAAGATGTTGATGGTCGGTTCGGTGGGCGGCTCCGTGGGGGGCCTACGGGTGTCCACCGTGACCGCGATGTCGATCTCGGGCCGCAGATTGTTCGCGATCAGCAGCGCGAGGGCCTGGGTGACGGTGGCGAACGCGAGTCCGTTGCTCATGGTGTCAGTCCCTCCTCTCGCCGCGCGCCAGGTAGTCGTCCAGGCTCAGCGCGGGTGCGCGCCGTCCCGTCGGTCCGGGGCGGGCGGCCGCGGGGCGGTCGGCGCCGGGCGGGGCGGCGGCGGTGACCTCCAGCCGCCCGATCTGGACATGCACCGTGCGCTGGGCGGTGCGGCCGCGGCGCCGCCCGGTGGGGAGCCGCGCGGCGTCCCGGCCCATGGCTGCGTCGGCAGCGCGGGGCGGCGGCGCGGCGGCCGCCGCGGGCCATAGGCCCGGGGACGGCGGGCCGGGCCGGGGCCCGGCAGCGGCCGGGGCGGCGTCGGGTGCGGGGGTGGCCGTGTCGCCCCGCCGGGTGGGCGGGGTGTCGGTGGCGGCCGGTCGCGGCCTGACGGTGATCTGTGTGCTGGGGAGCAACAGCGGTGCCGGGGCGGGGGGTTCGGCATCCCGCTCCACATCCTCGTACGGTGTGGGCTCGGCGCGTATGACGGTGTGCCGGTCGGTCCTGACCTCGCGCTCGTGCCGGACCACCTCCTGGTGGCGGTCGGCCGCCGGTGGCGGGGCCACCCGAGCAGACGCGGACTCCTCCGGCAGCGGCTGGTCTCCCCCCAGCGCCTCGATCCGCTCGTACGGGCCGGGCAGCCGCGGCCGTGCCCGGACCGGGCGGCCGCCGGCGCCGCCGCCCGCCGCCGGCCCGGGCGCGGGCACGGGGGCGTGCCGCGCGAGCAGCCGGTCGAAGAAGTCAGCCATCTGCGCACAGCTCCAGGTAGTAGCGGCGCCGCAGCGGGCTGAGCGCCAGGATCTGAGGCTCGCTCCAGCCGTATGCGGTGGCGAGCAGGTGGACATCGAGGAGCAGGTCCCGTGCCCAGTGGTCGAGTTCGGCCCACAGGTAGGAGGCGATATCCAGCTCGGCCCGGGTGGCCTCACCGCATTCGGGGCAGGCGACGTTGAGCGTCACATCGGCCGCCGGGTCGGCGCGTTCGGCGGCCTCGGCGAGCTTCCGCTGCACCGGCTCGGGCAGTTCGGCCACCGGGAGGCGGTCGGCCGGGACGGGCTGCCCCGCACGGTGCACGGAGACGAGGCAACGGGCGAGCAGGACCCACCGGGCGCGGGCCGCGGCCGTGGACGCTTGGGCTCCGTCGCCGCCCTCCGCGTCCACGGGCCGGCCCGCTTCGGCCACCGCGTGCGCGGCCGCCTCGAGGTCGGCGACGGTGGGCAGCCGGAACTCGACCGTCCACTCGCCCTCCTCCACCCGGAGCGGCCCGTCCCGCTCCCGCGGGCGCACCCCCAGGTCGCGGGCGTCGAGGTCGAACTCCATGGCCTCGCCGCACGCACCGCACTCGGCCCGGATCTGCATCCGCTCGCCGAAGAGCGCGCGCCGCAGGGCGTACAGGTCCGCCTCGCGCTCGCCCACCGGCAGCGACAGCAGTTCGTCCGCGGCGGACTCCGGGCGGGCCGCCCGGTGCAGCAGCAGGGCGCGGCCGGGGCCGTGGTGCGCCAGCCCCGCCTCCCAGATGGCCAGCAGCTCCGCGGGCCCCGTGTTCCCCATCTCTCAGGCCGTCCGCTTCCCGCCTACGCGGGATGGGTGAACGAGGGCTCTTCCGGCTCCGGCACCTCGTAGTCCCGCTCCCAGCCCTCGCACTCCAGCTTCAGGCTCTGGATCGCGACCGCGTTGGCGTTGGCGTCCAGCTCGCCGAGCACCTGGTACTCGCTCGGCCAGGTCCGGTAGAGCTTGTGCGAGACGGCGACCTGGCCGGCCTCGTTGAGGACCTGGATGACGATGTCCTTGCGGAAGTCGGCCAGCGAGACCTCGGAGCCGAGCCCCGCGCCGACCTGCCAGACCTTGTTGGCCCAGCGGTCGAACTCGGGGTCGTGGGTGACGCCGCGCTCCAGGGTGATCCCCTCGAACTCGGACCGGCCCGGGGACTTGCGGGGCGAGCTGGGATCGCCGCCGTTGCGGTGCTTGACGACCTCGGTGGTGCGCTTCAGCGGACTGATTTTGCTGATGCCCGCGACCGTACGACCGTCCCAGAGGACCAGAAACTTAAAGTTCTTGTACGGGTCGAAGCGATGGGCGTTGACCTGGAACTCAGCCATCACATTCCTAAATCTCGAACTGTCCGGCCATCTGCTGGATCTTGACGATCACGAACTCCGCGGGCTTGACCGGCGCAATACCGACCACGACATTCACGATGCCGTGGGCGATGTCCTCGTCCGTCGTCGTGTCCTTGTCGCACTTGACGAAGTACGCCTGACGCGGAGTGCCGCCCTTGAACGCGCCCTTCTCGAACAGTGTGTGCAGATAGCCGGAGGCGTTCAGCCGGATCTGCTGCCACAACTGCTCGGTATTGGGTTCGAAAACGACCCATTGCAGTCCGCGGCGCAGGCTCTCCTCGATATGCAGCGCCAGCCGCCGCACCGGGACGTACTTCCATTCGCTGTCGAGCGCGTCGGCGCCGCGCAGCGTGCGGGCGCCCCAGACCAGCGGGCCGACCACCGGGAAGGTGCGCAGGCAGTTGATGCCCAGCGGGTTGAGCAGTCCGTTCTCACGGTCGGTGAGCTGGACGCCGAGCGAGTACACCCCGGCCAGCCGCGCCTCGGTCCCGGCCGGTGCCTTCCACACGCCGCGCTCGCCGTCCGTACGGGCGATGACGCCCGCGAGTGCCCCGGAGGGCGGGAAGGCGCGCAGCCGCCCGGTGAGCGGGTCGGTGAGCCGCAACTGCGGGAAGTACAGCGCGGCGTGGTCGCTGCGGACCGGCTCGAAGGCGCCGATCCCGGCGCGGGCCGCGTCCACGCTGCCCCAGGCGGAGGGCGCGTCGACGAGCAGGAAGATCCGCCGCTCCCGGCACAGCCGGTCGGCCGCCGACAGCACGGTGACCATGTCGCCGACGGACTCGTACGCGGCGAGCTCGGGCAGCGACAGCAGGTTGACGTCCTCGATGTCGCGCAGCGCCTGCAGGCCGGTCTTGTCCGCCTCGCCGCCGATGAGGTCGCGGGGGCCGGGCGGGGCGCCGTCCTCGCCGCCGGACAGCGGGAAGACCGGCGGGTTGACCGAGGCCTCCAGGCCGAGGTCATTGGCGCATTCGCCCAGGAAGCGCACCACGTCATCGGGGTCGATGGAGCCGGCGACGACTTGGAGGCGGCGGCCGAAGGCGGTGACCTCGGTGCCCGCGAAGGCGTGCTTGCCGGGCGCGTCGGGCAGGGCGCGCAGCTTGCGCTCCAGGAGCAGGGCCAACTCGGTGACGTCGCACGGAGCCTCGCCGTCGCAGTCCGGGTCGTACAGGGTGAACGCGCGCTCCACCTCGCCGATCTTGACCGTCAGCTCGACGGCCGGATCGGGGAGTTCGCCCGCGAACGGCTTGGAGACCGTGCCGGAGGGGTCCGGCCGGCCCTCGCCGACGGCCTTGACCCGGATCAGCGCCGACCCGGCGTTGATCACGGTCTCGGCGTGGCGGCCGTGGGCGGGGTCCATGGACAGGTTGGTGAAGGACTCCCGGGAGGTGCCCCGGGCGTCGAGCACATGGAGGTTGAAGGTCTCCTCCGGGCACGGGGTGTCGTAGTCGACGGCCAGCCGCAGGCCCGAGCCCCAGTGGCCGGGCTCCTTGGCGTGCACCTCCAGCACGGGGCATGCACTGTGGCCCTCGGTGGAGTCGAGGGTGACGCAGGCGGCCTTGCCGGTGCCGGCCTTGGTCACGCGGACGACGACCGCCACGGTGCCGCCGTTGCCGAAGAACTGGTGCACCGCGTAGCCGACCGCGCTCTGCGAGGTCAGCCCCCCGAAGCGGCGCTCGAAATCGGCGAAACTGGTGATGCGCACCGGGGTGTTCAGCGGGCCCCGCCGGGTGTGGCCCACGAACGCGGTCACCGAGGTGGTGACCGAGGCGATGGTACGGACACTGCTGGGAAGCTCTTCGATGTAGACACCGGGATAGCCCGCGGGCGTCGGCATTCCCCCTCCATTCTCTTCGCGCATCAAGAGATGAGGAGGGGAAGTGAAGATCACACGCGCGGATTTGCCGCCGTGTGCACACTTTCTCCTTACACTTCCCCCGGTCGCACGCCCCCGCGAAACCGGTATCGCAGGATTCGGAACGTCGCTTGCGGCTCCTGATGCGTGAGTGCGCTTTGAGTCTCCGCGCCGGGCATGATTGCGGTCAAGACATTGAACCGGTCATCTCTTTCCCGGTGAATTACTAGATCGTTTTGCGGTCTGCACAGAGTTGACCAAGCCATTACCGTGCGCGAACGCTCCCGACAATTCGTGATCACGAAATTCCGCCCGGAGCGCGCGGACGACGAGAACGAGCCGAAAAGGCGAACGGTGCGGCGCGTCGTTTTGCGGTCCCGCGCTCGGCGCGTTATCGCACCCGCGCCCGCGGGCCGCACGCCTGGTGACCTGGGCGCCAGCCGTGCGCGAGGGCCTCAGCCGTGCGCGAGGGCCTCAGCCGCGTGCGCGCGGTTCTCAGTCGTGCGCGAGGGGCGACGGTGCGAGGACCGCGCGCCCGTCCAGCCAGGCCGGCCGGCTGAGCAGCGGGCGGAAGTGGGTGAACAGGGCGAGGAGTTCGGGCCCACGGCGTTCCCGGAGGGCCGGGTCCCGGCGGGCGAGGTCGAGTTCATTGGCGGCCGTCAGCTCGGCGAAGTCCCGGAGCAGCCGGGGTTCCGGGATGTACGCACGGCCGGTGAAACGGTCATGGAAGACCACGTCGGCATCCCCGAGCACCCGGCACGTGGCCTTGCGGTCGCAGCTCGCGTAGAGGTACACGATGGCCTCGGCTTCCGCGCCGATCACCGCCACGAGCTCGCCGCGACGCCCGAGGGGCAGCAGGGTGACGGGAAAGCCGTCGGTTCCGTAGAACGCGTGGCACAGACCGGCGAGTTGGAGTTCCGGACGGGCCCCCCATGCGGCGAGCCGGGCCCGTACGCGCTGGAGGTGGGCGAGGAGGGTGCCGCCGGGGTGGGCGATGCGCGCGGCGCCGAGCCGGCGCAGAAGTGTGACGGCCCGGTCGGCGGCGGCAGGAGGGGGAGCAGCAGGCACAGGTCGGGTCCTTTCGGTGCTGGGCAGGTCGGCACCCGTACCGCACCGGCACCCGGTCCGGATCCTCGTGCGAGCGCCGTACGGGTTGCCGCCTGAGCCCTACAACGATCGTCGCCACCACCTGCCACCCCAGTCAATCCTGGGGATTGCTCACCAACTCCAAGCTCTAACTTGGAGGTTATGACTCTGGATGATCTGCGGGTGTTCGTGGCCGTGTGCCGCGCCGGAAGCCTCAGCGCCGTCGCCCGGGAGCTGACCTGCACACAGTCGGCGGTGAGCCAGCGCGTGAAGCGGCTGGAACGCGAGACCGGCGTCAGCCTGCTGGAGCGCCAACCGCGCGGTGTCGTACCCACCCCGGCCGGACGCATTCTGTGCGAGGCGGCCGCGGACGGGATCGCCGGGCTCGATCTGGCGCTGCGCCGCCTGAGCGACCTCGTGCACGGGGAGAGCGGTTCCGTGCGGATCACCACCGGCAGCACCACCGTGCGGCACTTCATGGCCGAGGCGATCGTCTCCTTCCGCCGTCGCTATCCGAACGTGAATCTGGAGTTCCAGACCGAGAGTTCCAGCCGCGGCTGCCTCGATGCCCTGATCACCGGCCAACTGGATCTGGCCTGGATCACCCTCGGCGCCCCGGTGCGCGGCGCCGAGCAGCGGCCCGTGACCGAGCTGCCCTGGGTGCTCGCCACGCGGGCCGGGGACCCGCTCGCGGACCGGTCGCACGTGGAGGTGTCCGACCTCGCCGATGTCCGTCTCTTACGGCTGCCGCCGAACTCGACCTCCGGCGGGCGCCTCCACGCCGCCCTGGCCGAGCTGGGCATACGGGCCGGCTCCGATACCGGCGTCGCCGACTGGGACACGGCCCTGTTGCTGGCCGAACTCGGCCTGGGGCGCGCCGTGGTGCCCGCCCTGCCGGGGCTTCCGGTGCCCGGGGGCGAGGGGCCGCTGCGGCTCGTCCCGATCCCCGCGCTGCCGCCGCTGCCGGTCGGCTGGGCCGCACGCCGCTGGGACGCGCTGCCGCCACTGGCCCGGGCCTTCGCGGACACCGTGGCCCACACCCTGAACGAAGACGCCTCCCCAGAACGGCACTCCGCCCGGCCCACCGAGTGATCATTTTCGGACTTCCCCCGCCAACGCGCGGAGATGGCCATCTCGAGGAGGCACACACCCCTATGCTTCTACATGCATGTAGAAACACGGAGGGCGGACGCACGGAAGAACGGGCGATGGGCCGCGAACGTTCCGCGGTCCATGGCCCGTTGTCGCGCGACCACCGTCCTCCGCCGCACGCGCCCGTAACCCCCCACGCTCACGCGTGCAGTAGGCATAGCGAAGGAGTGAACGCCACGATGGTGTTCAAACGACTGCTCGGCTCGCTCGGTGTCGGCGGGCCCACCGTGGACACGGTGCTGGGCCCCGGCCCGGTACGCCCCGGCGGGCCGCTGACCGGTCAGGTCCATCTCCAGGGCGGCACGGCGGACTTCGAGATCGAGCAGATCACGCTGGAGTTGGTGGCCCGGGTGGAGGACGAGCACGGCGAGGAGGAGCGGGAAGGGGTCGTCCTCTTCGACCGCTTCACCGTCGGCGGCGGCTTCCGGCTCGCCGAGGGCGAGCAGCGCAGCCTCCCGTTCACGGCCCGCCTTCCCTGGGAGACGCCGATCACCGAGCTGTACGGGCAGCCGCTGGGCATCATCCTCGGGGTCCGCACCGGGCTGGAGATCGCGGGCGCGAAGGACAAGGGCGACCTCGACCAGCTGACCGTGGATCCGCTGCCGGTCCAGGAGGCCGTTCTGGAGGCGCTGGGCCAGCTCGGCTTCGGCTTCAAGGCCGCCGATCTGGAGCTGGGCCATGTCGGCGGCACCGGGCAGCGGCTGCCGTTCTACCAGGAGATCGAGCTCACCCCTGCCCCCCGGTACGCCCACGCCATCAACGAGCTCGAGGTGACCTTCCTGGCGAGCCCGGGCGGTATGGACGTCGTCCTGGAGGCCGACAAGCGCGGCGGGCTCTTCTCCGCGGGGAACGACGCCCTCACACTCTTCACCGTCGGCCATGAGGGCGTCGAGCACCGCGACTGGAACACCGAGGTCGACGCCTGGATCCGCCACCTCGTCGAACGGCGCGCCGCGTACGGCTCGTCCGGCTCCTATGGCCACGGTGAGTACGGCGCGCCCGGCCACGGCCACCACGACGGTCACGGCCACGGCCGTGGGGACCACCACCATGACGGCGGGCGGCGCTCCGGCCCGAGCACCGCGGCGATCGTCGGGGGCGTCGCGGCGGGTGTCGCGGTCGGCGTCGTCGGCGGAATGGTCGCCGCGGAGGTCGTCGACGAGATCGGCGACGCCTTCGAGGACGAGGAGGACGAGGACTGACGGCCTCCCCGGCCCGGGGCGGTCCCCGGGCCGGGAAGTCCGGTCCCCTACCTGGGGTTTGGGCCTCCCCGGCGCGGCCACGGCCCAACAGCCGTGGTCCCATGGGGCCACATCGCCAGCCGGCGACCGGACCTGCCGTCGAGGAGGACGAACCACCATGACCGCCGACAGCCGCCCAGAGCCGCCCCACCTCGGCGACGAGCGCGCGACCCTGCGCGCCTTCCTCGACTACCAGCGGGCGACGCTCGCCATGAAGTGCGAGGGGCTCGGCGACGAGGAGTTGCGGCAGCGGTCGATGCCGCCCTCGACGCTGACGCTGCTGGGCCTGGTGCGGCACATGGCCGAGGTGGAACGGGCCTGGTTCCGGCGGGTGTTCGAGGACCACGACGCGCCGATGGTCTGGGCGCCGACGATCGACTTCCAGGCGGCGTACGACGTGAGCGGATCGTCCCGGGCCGAGGCGTTCGCGGCCTGGGAGGCGGAGGTCGAGACCTCCCGCCGGATCGAGCGGGAGGCGGAATCGCTCGACCTGGTGGGCTATCAGCCGCGGTGGGAGGAGGAGGTGTCGCTGCGGATGGTGCTGGTGCATGTGCTGCTGGAGTACGGCCGCCACAACGGGCACGCGGACTTCCTGCGCGAGGGTGTGGACGGGGTCGTGGGGGCCTGAGCCCCTCGCTCGGGCGCGGGCGCGTTGTCCGGCACACCATGGCCCAGCCTGGTTCCGGCTGATCCCACCCCGCCCGCGCACGCGCCCTGGGCCACGCCGGGGCGCAACGGGCGCCCTCTCCGGCCCGGTGAGAACGGCGGTGTGCGCCCGCCACGGTGATCGCGCCCAACCTGGCACCCGGCAGCGGACCGCACCTTCGGCTATGAGCGTGGCGGCGTCGTCCGGTGCCCGCGCTACCGGCATCGGGTGGTTCCGGCGGGTGGCGGGCGGCCGGTCCGGACTGCGGCTGAGACCGCGCGGCCCGGGTGGGGCGGCGGGGGCACGGGGGCTGGTTGAGGCGGCCGGGGCTGGGCACTCCGTGGGGCGCGTGGCCTGATACGACCTTGCGGAAGCCGGAAGGACGATCATGAGCGAGCCCAGGACATCCCCCCGCATGCTCGGCATCTACCTCAATGACCACCTGGCCGGAGCGACGGCCGGAATGGAGCTGGCCCGCCGCGCGGCCCGTGAGCACCGGCGGTCGCCCTTCGGCGGCGAGCTGGAGGACCTCGCCGTACAGATCATGGAGGACCGTGCGGCGCTCCTGTCCCTCATGGCCGACCTCGAGGTGCCCGTACGCCGCTACAAGCTCTACGGGGGCTGGCTGGGCGAGAAGGCGGCGCGGCTGAAGCCCAACGGCCGCCTGCGGCGGCGTGCCGGGCTCAGCTCGGTCGTCGAGCTGGAGTCGCTGCGGATCGGTGTGGAGGGCAAGGCGATGCTGTGGCATTCGCTGCTGGCCGCGACCGGCGAGGACACCCGGCTGGACCCCGATCGGCTGACCGAGCTGCTGACGCGCGCGCGGCGGCAGCGCGAGCTGCTGGAGTCGCTGCACGACGGCGCGGCAGCCACGATGTTCACCCCCGATCGGGCGGAGTCGCGAGAGGCGGTGGTCGGGCCATGACGCCTCCGCCGGACGGCGCCGCCGAGTTCCTCTTCATCGGCAACGCCACCCTCCTCATCCGCTACGGCGCGCTGACGCTGCTCACCGACCCGAACTTCCTGCACCGGGGCCAGTACGCCTACCTGGGCAAGGGGCTGATGTCCCGGCGGCTGACCGAGCCCGCCCTGGCCGCCTCCGACATACCGTCCGACCTGGACGCCGTGGTGCTCTCGCATCTGCACGGCGACCACTGGGACCGGGTGGCACGCCGGCGGCTGGACCACTCACTGCCCATCATCACCACCCCGCACGCCTCCCGGCGGCTGCAGGGCGTCCATGGGTTCAGCCGGGCGACCGGGCTGCCCACCTGGCACGATCAGGTCCTGGTGAAGGATCACAGCCAGGTCCGGGTCACCGCGCTGCCGGGCAGACACGCCCCCGGCCGGTGGCAGAAGCTGCTGCCACCGGTGATGGGAAGCCTGCTGGACTTCGGCGCGCCGGGGCAGCCTCCTCGGCTGCGGGTCTACATCACCGGCGACACGCTGATGTTCCCGGGCATCCATGAGATCGCCCGGCGCTACCCGGAGGTGCATCTCGCGGTGGTCCACCTGGGCGGCACCCGGCTTCCGGGCGGGCTCATCGTGACCATGGACGCGCTCCAGGGGGCCGGTCTGGTCAAGGCGGTGCGGCCGGAGCGGGTGCTGCCGGTGCACTACGACGACTACGCCGCCTTCAGCTCCCCGCTCTCCGCGTTCCTGGAGGAGAGCCGGAGCCCGGACTTCCCGTCCGCGGTCGTCCACTGCGCCCGCGGGGAGCACGTCACCGTGAACGCGCAAGGGGTGCTTGCGACGCCGTGAAGGCCGCCGGTGCCACCGTGGCGGTCAGACCGCGCTGGTGGGCGTCTGGTCGTCGCTGTGCAGCCGCCGCAGACGTTCCACCAACTGCGGACGGTGGAGGTCCACGACGAGCGCCATCAGATCCGGATGGCGCAGCAGCGGTGCGGCCCGGCAGTCGAGCGCGTCGGGGGCCGTGAGCCGCCGCCACTCCCCGGGGGATCCGCCGCCGTCCTCACGGTCGCCGAGCGCCGCCACGGCCTGGGACGCCAGCGTGGAGCAGGTGAGCAGGGCCGCGGCCCAGCTCGCCACGACCTCGTCCACCCAGGTGCGCCAGACGCCGTCGGGGCCGCTGATCTCGTACGGCTCCGCGTCCACGAGCCAGTCCAGCCGGAAGGAGCCGTCCGGTCCGGCGAGGGGTGACAGGGGGCAGTCGGTGGGGGTCGCGTAGCGCAGCAGGGTGGCCAGCGTCACGGCCTGTCTCGCCTGGGCCTCGGCGAGCGCCGCGTTCATCGCTCCGTCGGCCGCCGGGTAGGCCCTGATCAGCCACTGCGTGGTCGCAGCGATGACGGATGACAGGTCCAGGGACAAACGACGCCGCTCCTTGTACGCGATAGATGTCAGCACCGTACCCGCGGAACGGCGGTGTCTAACATGACGTAGATCACGTTGACGGGCTCCGGCATGACACAGATCACGCCATACGTCGGCGCGCCGAGCCCCGTGTAGCCGGCCGCGCACCGCATAGTGGCCGGTTGGCCGGGTACATGGAGGCCATGAACGCGCCGGGCCCCGCCGTCGGCGTGGTCGTCGCCACCCGCGACCGCGCGGAAAGTCTCGCCACGGCTCTGGAACACCTCACCGCCCTGCCGGAGCGGCCACCGGTCGTGGTCGTGGACAACGGCTCGACGGACCACACCAGGGCCATGGTCGCCGAACGGTATCCCCACGTGCGGGTCCTTGCCCAGGGGGACGACCGCGGGTCGCTCGCGCGCAACGACGGCGTACGCGCCATCGGCACCCCCTACGTGGCCTTCAGCGACGACGACTCCTGGTGGCACCCCGGCGCCCTGGCACGGGCGGCCACCGTGCTGAACGGCCATCCGCGGCTGGGGGCGCTGGCCGGCCAACTGCGGGTCGGCCCGGCGGAGCGGCCCGATTCCCTGAACGCCACACTGGCCGCCTCTCCCGTCGGCCGCGCCGAGGACCTCCCCGGACCGGAGGTGTACGACTTCCTCGCCTGTGCGGCCGTGGTGCGCCGCGGCGCCTTCCTGGAGGCGGGCGGCTTCCATCCGCTGGCCCTCTCCGGCGGCGAGGAGACCCTGCTCGCCTACGACCTCGCGGCGATGGGCTGGGGCGTCTCGTACTGCCCCGAGGTGGTCGCCCACCGCGAACCGGCCCCCTCGCCGTCCGAGGAGCGCATCGCCGCGATGCGGCGCGACGAGCTGATCGGCTGCTGGCTGCGCCGCCCGCTGCCCCTCGCGGCCCGCCGCACCGCCGCACTCCTCACCGAGGGCGGGCGGGACCCGGTGGCGCGCGCCGCGCTGCGCGGTCTGCTCGCCCGGCTGCCGGCCGCACTGTGGCTGCGCCGCCCGCTGCCACCGTGGATCGAGGAGGCCGCCCGGCGCGTGGACGGGCAGCGCGCGGACGAGGGGGCGCGGCAGGACGAGAGGCAGGTCGTCACCCATGACCGATGACGGGGCCGGCCGGCGATGCGACCCCGCGGCGCCGGGGGTGCGGCAGGCACTGGAGGTGCGGCAGGCCTTGGAGGTGCGGCACGCGCTGAAGGCACGACAGGCACTGAAGGCACGGCAGGCCCCGGAGGCACGACAGGTACTGAAAGCGCGGCACGCACTGAAGGCACGGCACGCCCTGGAAGCACGGCAGACGCCGGAGGCGCGGCGCGCGCTGGAGGCGGCGGCGCGGGAGCCGCGGTCCGGGACCGCCGATGGCCGCACGACGGTCGCCATCAACACCCGCGACCGGCAGGCGTAGCCGCCGCACGCCCCGAACCGGCCGACCGAACGCCCGGGCCGCCGTCCGTGATCGTCACCGACAGCGGACGGAGGGACGCACGGGCGACCGGCCAGCGGCCCACCGGCGGCGAAGCCGCCTACCTGGTGGCCGCGCGCCGCACGCCGTAGGCCGCCGCGCCCAGGGCCAGCACCGCCGCGCCGGAGACCACCGAGGAGACGGGCAGGGCGAAGGCCAGCAGCAGACACCCGGCCAGACCGAGCCCCGGCACGATCCGCGGTGGGCGGCCCTCGGCCGGGGTGAGGGTCCAGGCGGAGGCGTTGGCGACGGCGTAGTAGGCCAGCACTCCGAACGAGGAAAACCCGATCGCACCGCGCAGATCCGCCGTCGCCGCCAGGACCGCCACCACCGCGCCCACGGCCAGCTCGGCGCGGTGCGGCACCGCGAACCGGGGGTGCACGGCGGCCAGCGCGGGCGGGAGGTGCCGGTCGCGGGCCATGGCCAGGGTGGTCCGGGAGACGCCCAGGATCAGCGCGAGCAGCGACCCGAGCGCGGCCACCGCGGCGCCCGCCCGCACCACCGGCACCAGCCACGCGAGCCCGGCGGCGCGCACCGCCTCGGCCAGCGGGGCGCCCGCCGCGGCCAGCCCGCCGCTGCCCAGCACGGTCAGCGAGGCGATCGCGACCGCCGCGTAGACGGCCAGAGTGATGCCGAGCGCGAGCGGAATGGCGCGCGGAATGGTGCGTGCCGGGTCGCGGACCTCCTCACCGAGGGTGGCGATACGGGCGTATCCGGCGAAGGCGAAGAACAGCAGGCCGCCCGCGCGCAGCACCCCGCCGAGCGTGGCGTCCCGGCCGATCTCCAGCCGTGCCGCGTCCGCTTCCCCGGAGGTGAGGAGGGCGACGACCACGGCGGCCAGGACCGCGAGCACGACGGCCACGATGGCCCGGGTCAGCCAGGCGGCCTTGTGCACCCCCACGTAGTTGACGGCCGTCAGCGCCACCACGGCCGCCACCGCCACCGCGGACGCGTGATCGGGCCAGACATAGGAGCCGACGGTCAGGGCCATCGCCGCGCAGGAGGCGGTCTTGCCGACCACGAACCCCCAGCCGGCCAGATACCCCCAGAAGTCGCCCAGCCGCTCACGGCCGTAGACATAGGTGCCGCCCGAGCGCGGATAGCGGGCGGCCAGCCGCGCGGAGGAGGTGGCGTTGCAGTACGCCACCACCCCGGCGGCCACCAGACCGAGCAGCAGCCCCGACCCCGCCTCCCGCGCCGCGGGCGCCAGCGCCCCGAAGATGCCCGCGCCGATCATCGACCCCAGGCCGACCACGACCGCGTCGAAGACCCCCAGGCGGCGTCGCAACTCCCCCGGCCCGGTCGGGGTGTTCGCCGTGTCGCCCACCGCTCAGCCCCGGTCCGTGTCGAGATCGGTCTTCGCCGGCGCCGGCAGGTCGCGCGCGCCGAGCCGCAGATGCTCGATGTGGTAGACGGCCTCGTCCAGGAGTTGGGCGACGTGGTTGTCGTAGAGGCTGTAGACGATCCGGCGGCCCTGGCGTGAGCCGGTGACCAGCCCGAGGGCGCGCAGCAGCCGGAGTTGGTGGGAGACCGCGGACTGCTCCATGCCGACCGCCTCGGCCAGTTCGGTGACCGCGCAGGGGTCCTGGCGGAGGCGGGTGAGGATCATCAGCCGCGAGGGGGTGGCCAGGGCCTGGAGGGTGGCGGCGATGGTAGCGGCGGAGTCCGCGTCCAGATGCGCTGCCGGGGTGGTCTGACTGTCGGCTCCGTGTCCCATGACGTCATCGTATCCACAGCAACACTTGAAGAGCTCTTCATACGTTCCAGTATGGTGGCGGGGTTCGACCATCGCCCCACCGCCCGAGGAAGAGGTGTGCCCCCGTGCCCGCCGAGCTCATCGAGGAGCGGCCCTCCGCCGACGCTCCACCGCCCGTACGGCCACGCCGGACCCGCGTCCGCGAGCTGCCCGAGGTGCGGTGGGCCGCACTGGCCACCGCCGCGTTCCTGCCCGCCTTCCCACTCGACCTGGCGGGCGCCCCCGCGTGGCTGTGGGGCCCGCTCTACGCGGTCTGCTACGCCGCCGGGGGCTGGGAGCCCGGCCTGGCGGGGCTGCGCGCCCTCAAAGAACGGGCCCTTGATGTCGATCTGCTGATGGTCGTGGCCGCGCTCGGGGCGGCGGCGATCGGGCAGTTCCTCGACGGCGCCCTGCTGATCGTCATCTTCGCCGTCTCGGGCGCGCTGGAGGCGTTCGCCACCCGGCGCACCGCCGACTCCGTACGCGGACTGCTGGATCTGGCACCCGACACCGCCGCGCGGATCACCCCCGGCGGCGCCGAGGAGCGGGTGGACGTCAGCGCGCTGCGCGTCGGCGACACCGTGCTCGTCCGGCCCGGTGAGCGGCTGCCCGCCGACGGCACCGTGCGCGAGGGAATGAGCGACGTCCAGCAGGCCGGGATCACCGGCGAGCCGCTGCCGGTGGACAAGGGGCCCGGCGACGAGGTGTTCGCGGGCACGCTGAACGGAACGGGCGCACTGCGCGTCACGGTGGACCGGGACGCCTCCGCGTCGGTCATCGCCCGGATCGTGGCCATGGTCGAGGAGGCGAGCGAGCGCAAGGCCCCCGGCCAGCTATTCATCGAGAGGATCGAGCAGCGCTACGCCATCGGCGTGGTGGCCGCCACACTCGCCCTGTTCGCGGTGCCGCTCGCCTTCGGCGCGGACCTCACCGAAACCCTGCTGCGGGCCATGACCTTCATGATCGTGGCATCGCCGTGCGCGGTGGTGCTCGCCACCATGCCGCCCCTGCTGTCCGCCATCGCCACCTGCGGACGCCACGGCGTGCTGGTCAAGTCCGCCGCGGCCATGGAACGCCTGGGAGCCGTCACCCGGGTGGCGCTGGACAAGACCGGAACGCTCACCGAGGAGTCGGCGCGCGTCCGCGGGATCCGGGCGCTCCCGGACAGTGGCCTCACCGAGGACGAGGCCCTGGCCCTGGCCGCCGCGGCCGAGCGGCCCAGCGAGCATCCGCTGGCCCGTGCGGTGGTCGCCGCCGCGCGGGAACGCGGGCTGCGCCTGGAGCCCGCGGCCGACTTCACCTCGGCACCGGGGCGGGGCGTACGGGCGGTGGTCACGGACCACACCGTCCAGGTGGGCAGCCCCACGGCCCTGCTGGACGGCGCGCCGCCGGACTGCCCCGGCGCCCGGGTCCGTACAGACATCGGGGACGGCCCGATCCGTACAGCCGTCGCGGAGGTCGAGGACAGCGGTGCCACCGCCGTCGCCGTGCTCGTCGACGGCCGCCCCGTCGCCGTCCTCGCCATCGCCGCTCCGCTGCGCGCCGGGGCCGCCGAAGCCGTCGCCTCGCTGGGCCGACTCACCGGCACACCACCGGTGTTGCTGACCGGCGACAACAAGCATGCCGCCGCCCGGCTGGGCGAGGAAGTCGGCATCACCGACGTACGGGCCGGGCTGCTGCCGCAGGACAAGGTGACGACCGTACGGGGCTGGGAGGACGCCGGGGAGCGGGTCCTGATGGTCGGCGACGGAGTCAACGACGCCCCGGCGCTGGCGGCCGCGCACGCCGGTGTCGCCATGGGGCGGGCGGGTTCCGCGCTGACACTGGAGACCGCCGACGCCGTGGTCGTCCGCGACGAACTGGCCGCCGTGCCCGCGGTCGTGACCCTGTCGCGGCGCGCCCGCCGCCTGGTGGCGCAGAACCTGGTCATCGCGTGTGTGTGCATCGGCGCGCTGGTGGTGTGGGATCTGTTCGGCCATCTGCCGCTGCCGCTCGGCGTGGCGGGCCATGAGGGCTCCACCGTCCTGGTGGGCCTCAACGGTCTGCGCCTGCTGCGCACCTCCGCCTGGCCGGGCGCGGCGCGGGCCCGCCGCCCGGCCGCCGGGGGCTGAGCGCGGTGCGGGCCGAGCGGGGTCCCCCCTCGGCCCGCCGCTCTACGATGGGGGCATGCCGGTCAGCGAACCCTCCTCAACTGCGACCCGGTCGCATGCGCATCACAGCGGCGCCGCGCAGTTCTCCACGGCCGCCAATGTCTTCTCGCTGCTCTCCGACCCGACCCGGCTGCATCTGGTGTGGTCCCTCGCCCGGGGCGAGGCCGATGTCAACACCCTCACCGAGGCCAGCGGGGCGGCCCGCCCGGCGGTGAGCCAGCATCTGGCCAAGCTCCGGCTGGCCGGGCTGGTCCAGGTGCGCAAGGAGGGCCGTCGCTCGGTGTACTCCCTTCACGACGGCCATCTGCGCCGACTGGTCACCGAGGCCGTCAACCACGCGGACCACATGGTCACCGGGGCCCCGCCGCACGACTGAGGCCGGGGCGCGGTGGCCGCCGACCGCACCGGCTCCCCGGTGCCGCCGGACCTCCTCACCCGGTGTGATGCGCCAGCAGGTGATGCGGGTCCCGTGCGCCCGGCCCAGGGGCCGGATCGGTGTGCACCAGGGCGGCGGTCAGCCGGGGCACCGTGTGGCGGAGGGCGTGTTCGGCCTCGACCGCCACATCGTGCGCCGCGCGCAGCTCCAGGCCGCCGTCCACTTCGACCGTGACCTCGGCGCGCAGCCGGTGGCCGATCCAGCGCATCCGCAGTTCGGTCACGCGCAGCACGCCGGGGACCGCGCGCAGGGCGGCCTCGCCCGCGTCGACCACCGCCGGGTCGACGGAGTCCATCAGCCGCCGGAACACCTCGCGGGCCGCGTCCTTGAGGACGAGCAGGATCGCGACGGTGATGGCCAGGCCGACCAGCGGATCGGCCGCCTGCCAGCCGAGCGCCACACCGCCCGCGCCCACCAGCACGGCCAGCGAGGTGAAACCGTCGGTGCGGGCGTGCAGCCCATCGGCGACCAGGGCCGCCGAGCCGATCCGCCGCCCGACCCGGATCCGGTGGCGGGCTACCCATTCGTTGCCGAGGAAGCCGAGGACCGCCGCGACCGCCACGACGCCCGGATGGGAGATGTCGCGCGGGTGCAGCAGCCGGTCCACGGCCTCGTAGGCGGCCAGGGCCGCCGAGGCGGCGATGGTCAGGACGATGACGATCCCGGCCAGGTCCTCGGCCCGGCCGTAGCCGTAGGTGAACCGGCGGTTCGCCGCACGGCGGCCCAGGACGAACGCCACGCCGAGCGGCACCGCGGTGAGCGCGTCGGCGGCGTTGTGGACGGTATCGCCCAGCAGCGCCACCGAGCCGGACAGCAGGACGACCCCGGCCTGGAGCACCGCGGTGGCGCCCAGGACGGCGAGGGAGAGCCATAGGGCACGCATGCCCTCGGCCGATGACTCCAGCGCGGAGTCGACCTTCTGCGCCGACTCGTGGGAGTGCGGTTTCAGCAGATGCGCGAGCTGGTGCCGCCGATGGGACCAGCGTCCGTGATGACGGGACTCCATGACGCCATTATGTGCATACACGCGCACCCATGCACCCGTCGGGGCGAAGGGTCCTAGCGCGACCCGTAAGGCAACAGCGCCATCTCCCGCGCGTTCTTGATGGCGCGGGCCAGCTGCCGCTGCTGCTGCGCGCTCACCCGGGTCACCCGGCGGCTGCGTATCTTGCCGCGGTCGGAGATGAACTTCCGCAGCAGCTCGGTGTCCTTGTAATCGATATAGGTGATCCCCGCCTTGTCCAGCGGGTTCACCCGGTTGCGCCGGGCGTCCCGGCGGGTGGGGTCGAGGCGTCGGGCCATCATCGGGTCCTTGTCTACGTGGTGCGTGCGGTGTCCGTGCTCCGGTCAGGACACCTGGTCGAGCAGTTCGTCGAAGGCGTGCGGCAGCCGGCGCCAGGCGTCCGGTCCGGCCGCGTACTCGGCGTCGGTCAGCAGACACGAGTCGAGCAGCGCCAGCAGCCCGTCACGGTCGAGGCCGGGCGAGGTGAAGGTGAGGTGCTGACAGCGGTCGCCGTGGTCGGGATGCCAGTCGAGCGCGGCGGCGACCCGCCGCTCGGCCGGGACCATCTCCCAGGCGGCGTCCGGCAGCGCGGCCAGCCACGGCCCGGCCGACTCCACACACAGCGCCCCGCCCGCCGCGTCCCACGACAGCAGGGTGTCGCCCCGGTCCGCCAGCCAGAAGCGGCCCCGGCTGCGGGCGGCGGCGCAGGTCAGGTCCTCCAGCGCGGCGTAGAGCCGCCCCGGGTGGAAGGGCCGCTCGCGCCGCCAGACGAGGGTGGCCACCCCGTGGTCGTCGCCATCCTGCGGCAGCAGCGCGCACGCCGGGTGCTGACGGGCGGCCGCCGCCGCGATGTCGAAGCCCTGGAGAAGCGCGGGCCCCAGGACCCCCTCGCCGAGCCGCTTGTGCCGTGCGCCCGGGGTGAGGTGGGTGAGCAGGGCCAGGTCCCCGTCGCCCGCGGACTCCTCGGACGACTCGTCCTCGGCGACAGCGATCACGGTGGGGTACTCCAACTGCCGGGCGAAGGTGTCCGCGATGGTGCGCTGGTCGGTCGGAGCGGCGGCGAGACCGGCCTCGGCGAGGTCGTCGCCGTTGGCGAGGTACGGCACCATCAGGGCCGGGTCGACCGCGGTGGCCACCCCGGTCAGCTCCAGCGGCGCTCCCTCTGCCGCGATGACGGCGGCCATGGCCTGGGGCTCGACCGACTCCCACAGTTCGACGACGGCGAGCCGGTGCCCGCCGCCCGTGGCCAGCCGCAGCAGCTCGGGGACCATGTCCTCGCGCAGCGCACAGCACGCGCAGTCGTTCACCAGCGGCGCCTCGCCACTGCCGAGCGGCCCGGAGGCATCGCGCACGGTGCGGCGCACGGCGCGGTCGGTGGCGGCGGACAGGTCGTGGTGCAGCGCCACGGAGCCGGGCACCGTGCGCAGGATCTCCTCGACGGCGGCGCGGCGGGCGTCGGCGTGCAGTCCGCCCACGACCGCCACGGCCAGCCGGTTCTCGTCCGCGGTCACCGGCCCCTCCGCCCGCGTCCGTAGCGCCGCTCGAACCGCTCGACGCGGCCCGCGGTGTCCACGACGCGCTGGTTGCCGGTGTAGAAGGGGTGGCTCGCCGAGGAGACCTCGACGTCGATGACCGGGTAGGTGTTGCCGTCCTGCCACTCCACCGTCTTGTCGCTGGTGGCGGTGGAGCGGGTGAGGAAGGCGAAGTCGGCGGACCGGTCGCGGAAGATCACGGGCCGGTACGCGGGGTGAATGCCGGGCTTCATGGCGGTCAGCGCTCCTCACGGAAGTCGACGTGGCGGCCGGCGACCGGGTCGTACTTGCGGAGGGTCATCCGGTCGGGGTCGTTCCGCCGGTTCTTGCGGGTCACATACGTGTAGCCGGTGCCCGCGGTGGACCTCAGTTTGACGATCGGGCGTAGTTCATTGCGTGCCATGAGCCACAGCATACACGGTAGTGGTTTTCATTTTCATCTAGCTGCTACGCTGCCGCGACATCCACACCACACCACCGAACGGAGGAACCATGTCCGCCCACTGCCAACTCACCGGCCGGCAGCCCGGCTTCGGGCACCACGTCTCCCACTCCCACCGCCGCACCAAGCGCCGGTTCGACCCCAACGTCCAGCGCAAGCGCTACTGGCTGCCGAGCGAGGGCCGTCACATCCGGCTCACCCTCAGCGCCAAGGCCATCCGTACCGTCGACGTGATCGGCGTCGAAGCGGCCGTGGCCCGTATCCGCGCCCGGGGAGGGAAGGTCTGATGGCCAAGAAGAGCAAGATCGCCAAGAATGAGCAGCGACGGGTGATCGTGGCGCGTTACGCCAAGCGCCGCGCCGAGCTGAAGGCGCTCATCGCCGACCCCCGGACCTCGGCGCAGGAACGGCTCGACGCCCAGCGGGAACTGCGCCGCCAGCCCCGCGACGCCAGTGCCACCCGCGTACGCAACCGCGACTCCGTCGACGGCCGGCCCCGCGGCCACCTGCGCGCCTTCGGCCTCTCCCGCATCAGGCTGCGCGAGATGGCACACGCGGGCGAACTCCCGGGGGTGACCAAGAGCAGCTGGTGATCCCCCACCGCTCCGGGCGACTCTGCCGGGGTGGCCGCTTGGCACACTATTTATGCCGTCGGACGCCGAACGGTTGCCCATCGACGCCGACGAACTCGCCCTGTCGGCGCCCACGGACTCGCCCATCGGCGCCGACCGGGCATCCCGCTACGGGGCGTCGGCGAGGCGGAGGTCACCGTCGGCGGGCGGTGCGAAGAAGCCGGCCACCTCCGCGTCGGTCACCTCGGCCAGAGCGGCCGGGGTCCAGCGGGGGCGGCGGTCCTTGTCGATCACCTGGGCGCGGACGCCCTCGACGAAGTCCGGGCGGGACAGGGCCGCGCACGAGACGCGGTACTCCTGCTCCATGACGCGCTCCAGCGAGTCGAGCGCCCGGGCCCGGCGCACGGCGGCCAGCGTGACCTTCAGCGCCGTGGGGGACTTGGCGAGAAGGGTCTCGGCGGTCTCCTTGGCGGCCGGTTCCCCGACGGCCATCAGCCGGTCCACGATCTCCTCGACGGTGTCCGCCGCGTAGCAGTGGTCGATCCACTCCCGCTGGTCGTCCAGGGTTCCGGCCGGGGCCTGCGCCGCGTACCGGGGAAGGACGTCCGGCACCGGGTCCGCGGCCAGGTCCCGGGTCAGCGCGGGCAGCAGCTCGGAGGGGACGACATGGTCGGCCAGCCCACAGCGCAGCGCGTCGGCGGCGCCCACCGACGCTCCCGTGAGCGCCAGATGCGTCCCCAGTTCGCCCGGTGCGCGGGACAGCAGGTAGGTGCCGCCGACGTCCGGTACGAAGCCGATCGTGGTCTCGGGCATGGCCACCCGGGAGCGCTCGGTGACGATCCGCACGCTGCCGTGGGCCGAGACCCCGACGCCCCCGCCCATCACGATGCCCTCCATCAGGGCCACATACGGCTTGGGGTAGCGGGCGATCCGGGCGTTGAGCATGTACTCGTCGCGCCAGAACGCCCTTGAGGCCGCGCCGCCGCCCGAGGTCACATCTCGATGGATCATGCGGATGTCGCCGCCCGCGCACAGCCCGCGCTCCCCCGCCCCGTCGATCACCACGGCCTGGACGGCCGGGTCCCGCTCCCAGGCGGTGAGGGCCTCGGCGATCCGGGTGACCATCGGAGGGGTCAGGGCGTTGAGGGCGCGGGGCCGGTTGAGGGTGAGATGTCCGACGCGGCCCTCGGTGCGCGTCAGCACGGCATCGTCGTCGGTCACGCGGTCGGTCACGGAGTCGCTCACGGGGTGTTCGGTCCTTCCGGCGTCTGGGCGTTCGCGGATCACCACCGATCCGTCACCGCCGATCCTCTCAGCGGGCCATCGGCCCGGGACAGCCGCGCCCTCTGCTTGACTGGGCACATGCTGTCGATCGGTTCCGTGGTACTGGGAGTCTCGGACGTCCGGCGCGCGGCCGCGTTCTGGACGCGGGCCCTGGGATACGTCCCGCGCGGGGAGATCGAGGACGACTGGGTGGTGCTGGTGCCGCCGGACGGGCGCCCCGGGACCGGCCTGTCGCTCGGCCGCAGCGATACCCCGGTCCAGGGGCGCCCACGGGTCCATCTGGATCTCTACGCGGGGAACGCGGCCGATCAGGCCGCCGAGGTCGAGCGGCTGGTGTCGCTCGGCGCCCGGCGGGTCCGCTGGGAGCTGTATCCGCCGGACGCCGATTTCATCGTCCTGGCCGACCCGGACGGAAACCGCTTCTGCGTCATCGACACCGGCCGCGGCTGAGACCCGCTCCCCGCCCCGTGAGCGCCGTCGGCACAAAACGCTCTGGACACCCGCCGCCCCGGCGGGGAGGGTGGGCGCGGCCCATCACTGACCCCCGAGGACCCGTCTGATGACTGCTCATCCGCTGCCCACCAGCACCCCCGCCGCCGAGGGCGTGGACGCGCGGGGCGTCCATGCCTTCCTCGACGCCGTCGAGGGCGCGCCGGACATCGAGCCGCACAGTCTGATGATCCTGCGCCATGGCCGGCTCATCGCCTCCGGCTGGTGGGCGCCGTACACCGCCGAGCGGCCGCATCTGCTCTACTCCCTCAGCAAGAGCTTCACCTCCACGGCCGCGGGGCTGGCCGCGGCCGAGGGGCTGCTGAACCTCGACGATCCCGTGATCTCGTATTTCCCCGAGTTCGAGGCGGAGATCACCGACCCGGGCAGCCGTGCCATGCTCGTCCGCCATGTCGCGTCCATGGCCAGCGGACATGCCGAGGAGACCGTGGAGCGGGCGTTCGGCGGCGACCCGGAGGAGCCCGTGCGCGGCTTCCTGCGGATTCCGCCGGACCACGCGCCCGGCACCGCCTTCGCCTACAACCAGCCCGCCACGTACACGCTCGCCGCGATCGTCCAGCGGGTGACCGGGCAGTCGCTGACGGAGTACCTGCGGCCGCGTCTCTTCGAGCCGCTGGGCATCGGCGAGACGGCCTGGCTGCAGGTGCCGGCCGGGCGTGACCTGGGCTTCAGCGGGCTGTTCGCCGCCACCGACGCGATCGCCCGGCTGGGGCTGCTGTATCTGCGGGGCGGCGCGTGGGAGGGCCGGCGGCTGCTTCCGGAGTCCTGGGTCGCCGAGGCGACGCGGGAGCACATCGCGACCGAGGAGGCCATGGTCAATGGCTCGGGGCCGGACTGGCGGCGGGGGTACGGATTCCAGTTCTGGATGTCCCGGCACGGGTACCGGGGCGACGGGGCGTTCGGGCAGTTCTGCCTGGTGCTGCCCGAGCATGACGTGGTGATCGCCACGACGGCGGATACCGAGCGGATGCAGGCCGTTCTGGACGCGGTGTGGGAGCATCTGCTGCCCGCGTTCGGCGAGGCGCCGCTCACCGGCCGCGAGGACGAGGACGCCGCGCTGGAGCGGCGGCTGTCCCGGCTCGCCCTGCCGCCCCTCGCGGCGAAGCCCGCGCCGCTCACGGACCCCGGCGCCTGGTCGGGCGCGGAGTTCGCCCCCGAAGGCGGCGCCTGCGCGGATCAGCCGACCCTGACGGGGGTCACCGTGGCCGAGGACGGCGGCGGATGGACCGTCTCGCTGACCGAGGAGGCCTCCCGGCTGGACCTGGGGTTCGACGGCGCGGGGTGGCGGGTCCACGACGGGCCGCGGGCGACCGTCCCCACGGCGGTGAGCGGGGGCTGGACGGACCCGGACACCCTGACCGTGGACGTGGCGTTCCTGGAGACCCCGCATCACCTGGTGGTCACCTGCTCCCTCGCGGACCGCGTCTTCACCGCCCGGTGGCGCACGGTTCCGCTGCACCGGGCCCCGCTGCACGTCATGCGCGCACCAAGGCCGCGTTGACGCGTTCCGCCGTACTGAAAGGGGGGCTCCGGTCCGGGGCCGCCCCCGGGACGGACCAAGGCCCCCTTGCGGGCGGACTGCGGAACGAGGCTGAGACGCGCGAGATCGATGCGACGGGCAGGGCCGAGGGCCAGGGCGTACGGAGGGACGCGCCGGGCGTGCGGGCGCACCCGGCGGCGGGTGAGGGATCCGCGGGCGCGGTGTGGGTGCTGCGCCCCGACGGGGGCCTCGAGCGGCCGGACCATCCCCTGTTCACCGGCGCATGGCAGGTCGGCCGGGACAGACCCACCGCCGCCGTGATCGTGGATCTCTCACGGGTCCGGGAGATCACGGCGGACGGGGCGCGGGGGCTGCTGCACTGCGCGCGAGGCCTGGCCGAAGCCGGTGCCGCGCTGCTCCTCGCCGGGCCGACGAACCCGTGGCGCGGCTGCTGCGCGTGGCGCTGGTGGACGGCATGATCCGGATCCACGACACCGTCGAGGCGGCCGTCACCGCCTGCGGCGCGGCGGCGTCGAGGGCGGACGCCGCCGCGCGGGACGGCGGCCGAACGGCGGAGCCCGAGGTGATACGGCTGCGCCGGGAAACCGTCGATCTACGCGCCAGACTGCGCTCGCACCCTCTGATCGCGCAGGCGAAGGGCGTACTGCGGGAGAGCTACCGGCTGCCCGATCCACAGGCGGCGTTCACCCTGCTTAAGCGCAGTTCACAGACGCACAACGTCAAACTGCGGACCCTGGCGGCCGCGGTGCTGCGCATGGACCGGCCCGATCCGGACAGCCCGCTGTGGTTTCCGGAGCGCGCGCCCGAGCAGGCCCCCGCGCTGCCGTTCCTGCCGGGTGTGCGGCCCGGCGAAGTCAACCGCGGCGCGGTGGTGAAGAGGGCGCTGAGCCAAGCCCTGGAGGTGCTGGGCTCCGACATGGGCGATCTGCAGCTCGCGGACCCGGTGAGCGGGCTGCGGATGGAACAGCACCATGGGTTCGGCAGGGAGTTCCTCGACTTCTCCGCCCATGTCGGCGAGGGCGAGACCTCGTGTGGGCGGGGCGCAGCCTGACCCACACCGAGGCCGGGATACTCCACCAGCCGGCCACCCGGGCGGAGCTGTGGCTGGGATGGCATGAGCGCACCGTCGTGCTGGACGCGCTCGAAGATCTGCATCAGCGCTCCCCGGGCTGGCGCGGCGCCGGAGGGCGCGGACCCCGAAGCGGCTTCGCGGCGGTAGGACCCCGACGCCGCCGCTCCCCGACGACCGACCCGGAAGCGGCTCCCCGGCGGTCGTCTCTTGGGATTGCGCGCAGGGGGTACCCGGCAGGGTCGTGACAGCGCTGCTCGGGGCCCGGCGTCGGGAGGACGACCATGGCTGTACCGGCCGCGACCCGCTCCGGTGGCATCCACGCGCCGCCGTGGCTCGGGATCTACCTCAACGACCATCTGGTGGCCGCCACGGCATCGGTCGGGCTGGCCCGCCGGATGAATCGCAGACACCGGCGCTCGGCCTACGGTGGCGAACTGGCGAGGCTCACGGCGGAGTTCGTCCAGGACCGCAGGTCACTGCTGTGGTGCATGGCCTCGCTCGACGTCCCCGTCCACCGCGGCAAGGTCCGCGCGGCGCGGGCGGCCGAGCGCACCGCGCGGCTGACGCCGGGCAGCCGGCCGCGGCGGCGCTCGGGGGTGAACACGCTGGTGGGGCTGGAGGCGCTCCGGCTGGGCGTGGAGGGCAAGGCGCTGCTGTGGCGCTCGCTGCTCGCCGTGGCCGTCCATGACACCCGGCTGCAGACGGGCCGCCTCGCCGAACTGCTGGAGCGGGCCGGGCAGCAGCTCACGGCCCTGGACTCGCTGCACTCCCGGGCCGCCTCGGCGCTGATCTCGGCCGACGACCCGGCGCAGGCCGCGTCCGGTCCGCCCGCTTCAGTCGGTCGCCGGTGGGCACTCGGGGATGATGAATGACCTTCCTGGTGTGCCCGAGTCGTACTGGCTTGACACCGCACCGCCCAGCACCCCCCACCCGGCCCTGACCTCGGACCTGGAGGTCGATGTCGCCGTCGTAGGCGCCGGCATCGCGGGGCTGAGCACCGCATGGGAGCTGACCCGCGCCGGGCACCGGGTGGCGGTGCTGGAGGCGGATCGGATCGCCGCGGGGGTCACCGGCCACACCACCGCCAAGCTCACGGCGCTGCATGGGCTCATCTACGACCGGCTGCGCCGCACCCGCGGCCCGGAGGGCGCACGGATGTACGCGCGGTCGCAGTCCGACGCCGTCGAGCGGGCGGTGGCGATCACGGCCGAGCTCGGCATCGACTGCGATCTGGAGAACGTCCCGGCCTTCACCTACACCGAGGACCCGGCGCGCACGGACACCATCCGCGCCGAGGTGGACGCCGCCTACGAGGCGGGGCTGCCCGCCTCGTATGTGACGGAGACCGGGCTGCCCTATCCGGTCGCGGGCGCGATCCGGGTCGAGGGAGGGGCGCAGTTCCATCCGCGCGGCTATCTCCTCGCGCTCGCCGAGGATCTGCGCGCCCACGGCGGGCGGATTCACGAGCACACCCGCGCCACCGGCCTGGTGGAAGGGTCCCCCTGCCGGGTCACCACCCAGAGCGGGGCGGTGGTGACGGCCGGGGACGTGGTGATCGCCACCCACTACCCGGTGTTCGACCGGGCGCTGCTGTTCACCCGGCTCTCGCCGCGCCGCGAACTCGTCGTGGCCGCGCCCCTCCCCGCCGAACAGGACCCCCGGGGCGCGTACATCACCCCGGAGAATCACACTCGGTCGGTGCGCACCGCGCCGTACGGCGACGGGAAGCGGCTGCTGATCGTGACCGGGGAGTCCTTCACACCCGGCACCGGGGACACCCCGGAGCGCTTCGAGCGGCTGGCCGACTGGACCCGGGAGCGCTTCCCCGGCGTGGAGATCACCCACCGCTGGTCCGCCCAGGACAACGACCCCACCGACAGCGTGCCGATGGTCGGCCCCTTCCACCCCGGCGCACGCCACACCTACGTCGCGACGGGCTTCGCCGGCTGGGGCCTGAGCGGCGGCATCATGGCGGGCCGGTTGCTCACCGCGCTCATCGGCGGTGAGCGGCCGCCGTGGGCCGGGCTGTACGACCCCCGGCGGCTGCGGACCGCGCTGCGCGAGGCCCCGGCGCTGCTCGGCCACCAGCTCCAGGTCGGGCGGCATTTCGTCGGCGACCGGCTGCGCGCCCCGCAGGCCGCCTCGGTCGACCGGATCGCCCCGGGCACCGGGGCCCTGGTCCGTGTGAACGGGCGGCACTGCGCCGTCTACCGGGACGAGGACGGCACGGCTCACGCGCTCTCGGCCCGCTGCACCCATCTGGGCTGCCTCGTCGCGTTCAACGCCGCCGAGCGGACCTGGGAGTGCCCCTGCCACGGCTCCCGCTTCGGAACCGATGGCCAGGTGCTCCAGGGCCCGGCCAACCGGCCCCTGGAGCAGCGCGACATCTGACCCCCCGCCTGCCCCCGCGCGACGCCTGAACTCCGCGACGCCCGACCCCCGCGGCATCCGCCCGGCGACGCCTGATGAGAAGACGCACATGGCCTCGGGCCATGGGGGTATACGCGGTGGCGTACCCCCTCCGGCTGAGAAAGGACCACTGCCGTGCTGATGGCCCACCCGGTCGTACTTCAGAACCTCATCGAGCAGTACGAGACGCTGCGGATGCTGCACGCCGAATCGGGCGGCGCCGAGGTACGACAGCGGATGGACGACCTCGCCTACACCCTGTGCGTCTCCACCGGGACGCGGGATGTGGACGCCGCCCTCATCGCCGCCCGGCACCAGCTGCCCGGCGCCCGCGTGGAGGACGACTCGGCCCTCACGGCCGGGGCGGGCACAGCGGGCGGCTGAGCCCGCCGCGCCGCCCACCCCGGAGGCGCCGCCGCCGGATCAGCCCTCGGCCCCCGAGCCAGCTCGGCGAGGTCCATGGTCTGGTTCGCGGGCGGCGCCTTCACCGTGACCGGCTCATTGAGGCCGGAGAAGGTGATGGTCATGTCGAGCGGGCCCTTGTCCCCCTCGCCGCGCATGCGGAACCGCTTGGTGTGGCCGTCCCGGTCGATCCACATGTCCATGGACAGCCGGTCGACCCCCATCTTCTCGTACTCCTCCAGGTTCTTCTCGCGGCGCTTGCGGGTCGCCGCGTCCTCGTCCTCGAGGCTCTCGCGCATCTGAGGCAGGGTGATGGTGCCGCGGTAGTGCGTCGTGCGCACCCCGTCGATGGTCTCCTCGCCGACCCGCTTCACATCGTCGGCGCCGGAGAGGAAGGCCGAGTCGTCCGCCGGGTTCTTGTCGGCCTGGCGGGAGAGCGAACCGCCGCCCAGCGCGCCGGTCGCCTTCTCGCCCAGGACCGAGAGGTCCAGCTTGAGCCAGCTCTTCCCGTTCAGCTCGCCGGCGGCCTCCTTGCCCCCGTCGAGGTACATCGCCCCGTCCACCAGCCGGATCTCCACCGCCGCGTCGGTGCCCTGGCCGAGTGCGCGCATCGTCATCCGGACCGCGACGGGCTTGGTGCTCATCGCCGCCTCGCCCTCGATCCGCCCGTCCTCGGGGGTGCGCCCGGTCATCCGGTAGCGGAACGAGGTGAGCTTCTCGCTCTTCTTCGCGGCCGCCCGCACGGCCGCCGCCGGGGCCATCCGCACCTGCTCCGAGGACTTCTCCCCCGCCTTGCCCTCCGGCTTCCCGTCCGCCCCGGACGAACCGCAGCCGACCGCACCGCCGCAGAGCAGCACGGCGGCGAGCACGGCACCGGCCGCGCGAGTGCCTCTGCCATGTCCCCCATATACGACCATGGCCATATACCCCACCCCTTGCAGAACTTCTGTTCGTTTCTCTGTGATCCGGGACAGTATCAGCAGCGGGTGACAACCGACTCCCGACGGTCATGCGCACACCGCGCAGCGTGTGCCGACCCCTCTCGGCGTGGGCATACTTGAAGGCGCGACCATTGGTTCACTCTCCGCCAAGGGCGCCACGGTGGAGCCGCCACCTCGCACACGCGCTCAGGGCGGACGACCCGGGCAAGGGTGAGATGACACCATGACGCGACCGGACACCCCGCGGGACGAGCGGTCCGTCCGGTCGGACGTTCTCCCCGGCAAGGGGGCCACCGCCAAGGCCACGGTCGACGGGCACGGCATCGTCACCCAGTGGAACGAGGCGGCCCGTGGGCTGCTCGGTTACCTCCCGGCCGAGATCGTGGGCCGGCCCGCGGCCGATCTGCTCCATGACGCCTCGCCCGCCCGCGCCGAGGTGCTGGCCGCGCTGCGCTCCCCCTCCCCGCCCACCCGGCTGAACGGGCGGGCCACCCTGCTGCGCCGCGACGGCTCCACCGTGGAGCTGGCAATGCTGGCGCACCGCCGTGCCTCGACCGCCGGGCCCCCCGAGTGGCTGGTCGTCTCCGCCATACCGCGCCCCGTGCACGCCGTCGAGGACGAGGAGCTGATGCGGCGCGCCTTTCTCGAAGGGCCCTGCACGGCGGCGGTCTACGACTCCGGGCTACGGCTGCGCTGGGCCCATCACGACCTGCGGCGGGTGATGGGCCTGGACCAGGAGGAGATGCGCGGGCTGCGGCTTTCGGAGCTCCTGCCCGACCCCGAAACCGAGGCGGCCGAGCGGACGATGCGGCAGGTGCTGGAGACGGGCGAGCAGCGGGAGCTGGATCTGACCACGCCCATACCCGGCCACCCCCGCCCCCTCGCCTGGTCCATCGACATCGCCCCGCTGCGCGACGACGAGGGCCGGGTGGCGGGCGTGATCCTGTCCGCTCATGACATGACCGGCCCGCGGACCGCCCGGCAGCGGCTGACGCTGCTCAACGAGGCCAGCGTCCGGATCGGCAGCACGCTGGACATCGACCGGACCGCGCAGGAGCTGGCCGATGTGGCCGCCCCGGCGCTCGCCGACTTCGTGACGGTCGATCTGCTGCCCACCGTGCACGACGGGGGCGAACCGCGCCCCGGCTCGCCGGGCGGCCATGTGCTGCTGCGCCGGGTCGCCGCCCAGTCGGTCTTCCCTGGCTGCCCGGAGACCGTGCTGCGGCCGGGGCAGGTGGCCGCCTACCCCGACTTCTCCCCCTCGGCCGAGTGTCTGAAGGCCGAGCGGGGGCTGCTGCACCGGGTGACCGACCCCGCCGTCGCCCGGTGGGCCCACGAGGACCCGGCCCGGGCCGCCATGGTCCGCCGGTTCGGGTTCCATTCGACGATGGCCGTTCCGCTGCGGGCGCGCGGCACCACCCTCGGCGTGGCCAACTTCTCCCGGCACCGCCGCCCCGAGCCGTTCGAGGAGGACGATCTGCTGCTCGCCGAGGAGATGACGGCCAGGGCCGCCGTCTGTGTCGACAACGCCCGGCGGTACACCCATGAGCGGCACACCGCGCTGGCCCTGCAGCGCAGTCTGCTGCCGCGCACCCTGCCCCGAGCGCCGCGGTGGAGCTCGCGTCCAGCTATCGGCCGGCCGACTCCCGGTCCGGGGTGAGCGGCGACTGGTTCGACGTCATCCGGCTGGCGGGCGCGCGGGTCGCCCTGGTCGTCGGCGATGTGGTGGGCCATGGTGTCCGGGCGTCGGCGGCCATGGGGCGGCTGCGGACGGCGGTGCGCACCCTCGCCGACGTCGATCTGCCCCCCGATGAGCTGCTCACCCATCTGGACGATCTGATCAACCATCTCACCGCCGAGTCGGAGAGCGGCGCCGGCGATCCGGACGCGGCGGAGGCGGCCTACGCACAGGTCGGCGCCACCTGTCTGTACGCGGTCTATGACCCGGTCTCCCGCCGCTGCTCCCTGGCCCGAGCCGGGCATCCGCCACCCGTGCTGGTCACGCCAGACGGCACCGCCACCCTCCTCGACCTGCCCGGCGGACCGCCGCTGGGGCTGGGCAGCCTGCCGTTCGAGGCGGTGGAACTCGAACTGCCGGAGGGCAGCCTGCTGGCCCTCTACACCGACGGTCTGATCGAGACCCGCTGCCAGGACGTCGACAAGGCGGTCGACACGCTGCGCCGCACGCTCGCCCGGCCCGCCCACTCGCTGGACGGCCTGTGCCGGACGGTGCTGGCCAAGCTGCTTCCGGGCCATCCCACCGACGACGTCGCCCTGCTCCTGGCCCGCACCCGGGGGCTGGGCGCGGACCAGGTGGCCACCTGGGAGCTGCCGAACGACCCGGCCGTGGTGGCCCGGGCCCGCCGGGACGCCACCGAGCGGCTGGCCGCATGGGGTTTCGAAGAGGCCGCCTTCACCATGGAGTTGGTGGTCAGCGAGCTGGTCACCAACGCCATCCGGCACGCCACGCCGCCCATCAGGCTGCGCCTGATCCACGACCGGGCGCTGATCTGCGAGGTCTCCGACAGCAGCGGCACCTCACCGCATCTGCGCCGCGCCCGCGCCTTCGACGAGGGCGGCCGCGGACTGCTGCTGGTGGCCCATCTGACCGAGAGCTGGGGCACCCGGCAGACCGCCACCGGCAAGACCATCTGGGCCGAGCTGGCCGTGCCGACGCCGTAGGGGCGTCGTGTACGGAGGCTCTCCAGGGGCCCCATGGCCTGAGGCTGCACGACGGCGGCCGCCACCGGTCGGCTTCACGGCAGCAGCTCCCGCCGCACGGCTTCACTACAATCGCGGAGCAACGAAGCCCCGCTCAGCAGAGGCTGAAGGCTGCCATCCATGCGTTCCCAGCACCCACGCGACGCCGGTCCCCTGGCCGCGCTGAGCCCCGCCGAATCGGCCCGTCTCATGGCGGCGATCCGCGAGGCGGCGCTGAGCCGGGGACGGCTTCCGCTGCCCACCCGTCCCATCATCGGCGCCTCCTGGGACCGGATGCTGCGCCTGGGCCTCGACCCGGATCGCGGCCGCGCCCCGCGGCCGCTGGGGCTGGACGAGCTGGAGCTGCGGAGGCGGCAGACCCGGCTGGCCGAGGTACTGCCCACCCTGCACAACGGGCTGCTGGAGGCGGCGGACGCGGCGGGGCACATCATGATCATCGCCGATGCGGAGGGCCGGATCCTGTGGCTCGACGGCCATCGGGGCGTCCGCCGGCAGGCCGACGGCATCGCGCTCGTGGAGGGTTCGCACTGGGCCGAGGACGTCGCCGGGACCAGCGGAATCGGCACCGCGCTGGCCGTGAAGTCCCCCGTACGGGTGCATTCGGCGGAGCATTTCGTGAGCGCCTTCCACACCTGGAGCTGTGCCGCCGCCCCCGTCCACGACCCGCGGGACAGACGGCTGCTGGGCGTCATCGACGTCAGCGGCCCCGCCGGGACCGCCCATCCGACGGTGCTCTCCCTGGTCACCGCGACCGCCCGGTGGGCCGAGGGCGAACTGCGCCTCGCCCACAGCCGCGATCTGGAGGGCCTGCGCGCCGTCGCCGCCCCGCTCCTGGCGCGGATCCACGGCAAGGCCGTCGTGGTCGATCACCACGGCTGGATCGCCGGGGTCACCGGGGTGACCCCGCGCGAGCGCCGGCTGTTGCTGCCGAAGGCGCCGTGCGACGGGCCGGTCTGGCTGCCGGCGCTCGGCGCGTGTGCGGTGGAGCCGCTGCCCGGCGGCCATCTGCTGCGAGTGCTGGACGGCGAGAACGCCGAGGGGGGCGGTCCGGCCGGCTGGGGCGATCTGCTGCTGGACGTACGCCATCCGCACCGCTGGACCCTGACCTTCTCGGGCCCGTCGGGCGCCTGGACGCATGAACTCAGCGCCCGTCAGGCCGAGGTGCTGCTGCTGCTCGCCGCGCACCCCGAGGGGCGTACGGCCGCGCAGCTGGCCGAGGACCTGTTCGGGGACCCGACGCGGACGGTGACCGTACGGGCCGCGATGTCCCGGCTGCGCGGGCGCATCGGGGCGGTGCTGGCGCACCGCCCCTACCGGATCGCCGACAGCGTCCGCATCGACGTGGCAAGCCCGGACCACCCCGCCGAGTTGCTCCCCTTCAGCTCGGCCCCTGCCATCGCGCGGCTACGCCGCCCCCCTTATTGAGGCTCGTTCGCCTCCGGGGCGCATAAGTCTCCCCCGGCTACCGCCGGGAGGTGCCCCTGGAGCAGAACCCCCGAGCGCCCGGAGACGAACCGAGCCTCAAATAGAGCCGCTCCCAGCCACTTCCTCCGGGCGCAGCACCTGGGCCAGCCGGTCGGCCGGCAGCAGGCCCTTCTCCAGGACGAGTTCGGCCACGCCGCGCCCTGTGGCCAGCGCCTCCTTGGCGATGCTGGTGGCCGCGCTGTAGCCGATGTACGGATTGAGCGCGGTGACCAGGCCGATGGAGTTCTCCACGGAGGTGCGCAGCCGCTCGGTGTTGGCGGTGATGCCCGCGACGCACCGCTCGGCCAGCACCAGGCAGGCGGCGCGCAGATGGGTGACGCTCTCGGAGAGGGAGTGCAGGATGATCGGCTCGAAGGCGTTGAGCTGGAGCTGTCCGGCCTCGGCGGCCATCGTGATGGCGACGTCGTTGCCGATCACCTCGAAGGCGACCTGGTTGACCACCTCGGGGATCACCGGGTTGACCTTGCCGGGCATGATGCTGGAACCGGCCTGCACCGGGGGCAGGTTGATCTCGTTGAGCCCGGCCCGCGGGCCCGAGGAGAGCAGCCGCAGGTCGTTGCAGCTCTTGGAGAGCTTGACGGCGATGCGCTTGAGGACGCCCGACAGATGGACGAAGGCGCCGCAGTCCTGCGTGGCCTCGACCAGGTTGGCGGCGGTGACCACCGGCAGTCCGGTGATGGCTTCGAGGTGGCGGCGGGCGGCCTCCGCGTAGCCCTTGGGGGCGTTGAGGCCGGTGCCGATGGCGGTCGCGCCGAGGTTGATCTCGTGCACCAAAGTGGCGGCCTCCAGCAGCCGGCTCTGGTCCTCCTCCAGCATCACGGCGTACGCCGAGAACTCCTGGCCCAGCGTCATGGGCACCGCGTCCTGCAGCTGGGTGCGCCCCATCTTGAGGACGTCGCGGAACTCCTCGGCCTTGGCGGCGAACGCCTGGCGCAGCGTCTCCATGGCCGCGTGGAGCTCACGGACGGCGATGATCGTGGAGACGTTGACGGCGGTCGGATAGACGTCGTTGGTGGACTGGCTGAGGTTGACGTCCTCGTTGGGGTGGAGGTGGGCGTAGTCGCCCTTCTCCTGGCCGAGGAGCTCCAGCGCCCGGTTGGCGATCACCTCGTTGGCGTTCATGTTGGTCGAGGTCCCGGCGCCGCCCTGGATCACGTCGACGATGAACTGGTCGTGCAGGGCGCCCCGGCGTATCTCCTGGCAGGCGGCCGCGATGGCGTCGGCCTTGGCGGAGGTGAGCAGCCCGAGGTCCTCATTGGCGCGGGCGGCGGCCTCCTTGACCGCGGCCAGGGCGCTGATCAGGTGCGGATAGGCGGAGATGGAGGTGCCGGTGATGGGGAAGTTCTCGCCGGCGCGCAGGGTGTGGATGCCCCAGTAGGCGTCGGCGGGGACGTCGCGGTCGCCGAGCAGATCGTGTTCGCGGCGATAGCCGGTGGCAGTCATGGCGTGCGGTCTTCCTTGGTTCCTCGGGGAAGGCGGGACGGTCAGGCGGCGGGCGGGGCGAGGGCGTCGGTGGGGTGCACACCGCCGACGGTGACTCCGCCGCCGTACACCGGCGTGGTGGCGAATTCGGTGAGCACACCGGGGTCGATCCCGCAGTGGGCGAGGGCCGCGGCGGTCACCGGCATCCGGGCGCGGTCCGCCCCGTCGGCGATCTTCACGGCGACAGCCCGGCCGTCGGGCAGCGCCGCGATCTGTACGCCCTCGAAGCCGTCCTTGGCGATCAGGCCCGGTACGGCGCGCATCAGCCGGGCCACGTCGCGGTCGGGGCCGGACGCCATCTCCGGGTGGGCGCGCAGCGCTGCCGCGACCCGGCCCTCGGGGGTGTCCATGGCGCCCGAGGCGATCCGTGCGGCGGCCGTCGCGAGCCCGCGCAGGGAGACCGAGAACAGCGGCGCGCCGCAGCCGTCGACCGAGACCTGGGCGACGCGCTGTCCGGTGAGGTCCTCCACGGTCTCGGCGATCAGCCGCTGCAGCGGATGGGCCCGGTCGAGGTAGTCCGCCAGCGGCCAGCCGCGCAGCTGGGCCGTGAGCAGCATCGCGGCGTGCTTGCCGGAGCAGTTCTGGGCGAGCCGGGTGGGCTCGCCGCCGTCCCGCAGCCAGGCGTCGCGCTCGGCGGCGCCGTACGGCAGGTCGGGGACGTTGCGCAGATCGGCCTCGGTGAGCCCGGCCTGGTCGAGGATGCGGCGCGCGCCGTCCAGATGGCGCCGCAGGCCGGAGTGGCTGGCGGCGGTGAGCGACAGCAGCTCCCCGTCCAGCGGCAGCCCGGCCCGCAGCAGGGCGACGGCCTGGACCGGCTTGAGCGCGGAGCGCGGGTAGAAGGCCACATCGATGTCGCCGGCCTGGAACGCGACCCGGCCGTCGGCGGCCAGGACGACGACCGAGCCGTGGTGGACGCCCTCGATGACCCCGCCGCGTACGACATGGGCGAGCGGCACATGGCGGGGTTCGCGGAGGGCGGGGGGCTCGGCCGGGGTGCGGCGGGTCGCGTCGAGGGTCCGTCCGAGGGGGTGTTCATGGTGGTGCTCTCGTGCTCGGGGGTGTTCACGGGGTGGCATTCCTCCAGGAGGTGGTGGAGGGGCAGGGCGGCCGAGGGGTGGCCTCGGCCGCCCGGAGAAACGATTCCTCTTGGGGATTCAGCGGCGGGGGTTCACCGGCGCGGGCTCACCAGGGGTCCTTCATCCGGCCGCGGGACGCGAACCAGCCGATGACCAGCGCCGCCAGGATCGCCGGAAGCGCCATCACGGTGAGCCGGCTGGGTCCGCCGTCCGCCCACATCAGGACGAGAACCGAGGCCAGGAAGCCCAGGGTGACGATCTCGGTGTACGGGGAGCCGGGAAGCCGGTAGCCGGGGCGGGTGAGCTGACCGGCCTGGGCGCGCCGCCAGAACAGCAGATGGCAGAGCATGATCACGGCCCAGGTCGAGAGGATGCCGATCGCGGCGAAGTTGAGCACGATCTCGAACGCCTTGTCCGGCACCACATAGTTCAGGCCCACGCCCAGCACACAGAAGAAGGCGGTGAGGAGGATGCCTCCGTAGGGCACCTGGGTACGGCTCATGGCGCCGGTGAACTTGGGCGCGGAGCCGGACATCGCCATCGAGCGCAGGATCCGGCCGGTGGAGTAGAGACCGGAGTTGAGGCTGGACATCGCGGCGGTGAGCACGACGAGGTTCATCACGCCGCCGGCCGCCGGGACGCCGATCTTGGACAGCACGGTGACGAAGGGGCTCTGGTCGCCCGAGTAGGAGTCGGAGGGCAGCAGCATCGAGAGCAGCACCACGGAGCCGACGTAGAACAGGCCCACGCGCCACATGATGGAGTTGATCGCCTTGGGCATGATCTTCTCGGGGTTCTCGGTCTCACCGGCGGCCACGCCGACCAGCTCCACGGAGGCGTAGGCGAAGACGACGCCCTGGATGACCAGCAGCATCGGCAGCGCACCGTGCGGGAAGACGCCGCCGTGGTCGGTGATCAGGCTGGGCCCGGTGCTGGTGCCGGCCACCTGCTCGCGGGTGACCAGCAGGAAGATGCCGATCGCCATGAAGACGACGAGCGCGCCGACCTTGATGATCGCGAACCAGAACTCCAGCTCACCGAAGATCTTCACCGAGATCAGGTTGACCGTGAGCACCACGGCGAGCGCGATCAGGGCGATCACCCACTGGGGGATCTCGGTGAACATCCCCCAGTAGTGGGTGTAGGTCGCCACGGCCGTGATGTCGGCGACCCCGGTGGTGGCCCAGTTCAGGAAGTACATCCAGCCCGCGACGAAGGCGCCCTTCTCGCCGAGGAACTCACGGGCGTAGGAGACGAACGCCCCGGAGGACGGCCGGTGCAGCACCAGCTCGCCCAGGGCGCGCACCACCAGGAAGGCGAAGATGCCGCAGACCGCGTACGCCACGGCCAGTGACGGCCCGGCGTCCTTGAGCCGCCCGCCGGCGCCGAGGAAGAGGCCGGTGCCGATGGCGCCGCCGATGGCGATCATGTTGACGTGCCGGGCCTTGAGGGACTTGCTGTAACCGGCGTCGCCCGCGTCCACATGCGCGGGGTGCCCGGCCTGCTGCTGTTGGCGATCTTCTTGCCGGAGGGACTGCTCGCTCACGCCTGCTGTCCGCCTTCCGTCGGTACTGTCGTCCGGTCGTCCGCCGTGGCGGGCCGCACGATGGAGGTCAGGGTGGTCTCCACGCGTTCGAGGTGGTGGGTCATCGCTTCCACGGCGTCGTGCTCGGACCCGTCGGCGAGCGCCTCGACGATCGCCCGGTGTTCTCGGTTCGACTGCTCACGGCGGCCGCCGAGCTCGTTGAGAAATGCCGACTGCCGGGCCAGGGCATCGCGGATCTCCTCGATGACCCGACGGAAGACCGGATTCCGGGCCGCCTGGGCGACGGCGAGATGGAACAGCGTGTCCATCGCCACCCATGCGGTGGTGTCGGTCTCCCGCTCCATCCGCTCCAGCAGATGGGACAGGTGGTCGAGATCCTCGGCGGAGCGGCGCAGCGCCGCGTAGCCCGCCACCGGGATCTCGACGTGCCGGCGCACCTCCAGGAGGTCACTTGCGGCGTAGTCGCCGAAGGTGGGATCCTCCACCGGCCCGCTGGAGATGACGAAGGTGCCCTTGCCGGTGCGTGAGGCGGTCAGCCCCATGGTCTGCAGGGCCCGCAGGGCCTCGCGGAGCACCGGTCGGCTGACCTCCAGGCGACGGCACAGCTCCGCCTCGGAGGGGAGTTTGTCCCCCACCGCGTAGTCGCCGCGCTCGATCGCCTCGCGGAGGTGGGTGAGGACCGCTTCCATCGCGCTGATGCGGCGAGGGACGTCGAACCCTGAACCACCTGTCTGGCTGTCTGACAAGTTCACGCGGCGATCCTCAGGCGTACACCGGAGGGTTGTCAAGGGTCGACTTTCCCCTCCCCGCCGACCGTTCTGTGCTGATATGGGGTATTCATCCCGAACGCCGAAGACCGTCGAGCCCGCGGCCGACGACCAAGGCGCGGCGTCCGAGACCGTTCCACCGAGCCGGATTCAGGAGCCGAGAGCATCATGCGCCACCGCCTCACCACCTCCATCGCGGCCCTTCTCCTGCTGTGCGGCCCGGCCGCCGCGGGCTGTGGCGGCGGTGCGGACCCGGACCGGGTCGGCGTGGTGCTGCCGCTGCTGACCTCGCCCTTCTGGGAGGCGTACAACCAGGACATCCCGAAGCAGGCCGCCAAGGCGGGTGTGCGGATCCTGCCGACGGTCAACTCCAATGATCAACCGGCCAAACAGATCACCGATATCGACAATCTGCTGGCCCAGGAGGTCAAGGGCCTGGTCGTCACCCCGGTCGACTCCGCCGCCATCGGCCCCGGCCTGAACGCCGCCCAGCGCGCCCATGTGCCGGTCGTCGCCGTCGATGTGGCCCCCGACCGGGGCAAGGTCGCCATCGTGGTACGGGCCGACAACCGCGCGTACGGCGTCAAGGCGTGCCGGAGCCTCGGCGGGGCCGTGCGGCGGGGCACGGTGGTGCAGATCCAGGGCGATCTGGCCTCGGTCAACGGCCGGGACCGCACGGTCGCCTTCGACCGCTGCATGGCGCGGCACTACCCGGACATCAAGGTCCTGGACATCCCGGCGGCCTGGCAGGCGGAGCGGGCGGCGGCCGGTCTGGAGGCCCTCTACAGCGCCCACCCCCACATCAAGGGCATCTACCTCCAGGCCGGCGGCGTCTATCTGGCCCCCACCCTGCGCACCCTCCAGAGCCACCATGCCCTGGTCCCGGTGGGCCGCCGCGGCCACATCACCATCGTCTCCAACGACGGGATCCCGCAGGAGCTGACCGCGATCCGCGAGGGTCTCATCGACGCCACCGTCTCCCAGCCGGCGAACCTCTACGCCGCCTACGCCATGCGCTACATCAAGCAGGCCATGGCCGAGAAGCCCTTCAAGGTGGGGCCGACCCGCCACGACAGCACGATCGTCCGGCTGCCCGGCGGCAATCTGGAGGATCAGCTGCCCGCCCCGCTGGTGACCCGGGCCAATGTCGACAGCCGCTCCCTGTGGGGCAACCAGGTGTGACCGAAGAGCCGCCTCTGCCGGTTGAGGCGCGTGGGATCAGCACACTCGTCGTCGCACGGCTCACCACCGGGGAGGCCCAGAAGTCATAGTATTAAGGGAAATGTATCCGCAGAGGGGACGGGTGCGATGGCCATCCCCCAGGGAATCGCGCCGACCGAGACGCATGTCCCGTTCGACATGGCGGATGCGGCCTCGGCGCTGATCGACGCCACGGGGATCATCATCGGCTGGACCCCGGCGGCGGAGAGACTTCTCGGCTATCCGGCGGCCGACGCGATGAAGCAGCCGGCCAGGATGCTGCTGGTGGCACCCGAGGACGCGGCGCAGGCCGGGGCGATCGGCTCGTGGTGCCAGGCGCACGACGGCTGGGGCGGCCTGGGACGGCTCCGGCACCGGGACGGCCGCCGGATCGAGGTGGGGCTGCGGGTCAGCGCGATGCGCAATCCGGGCGGCGACGTCTCCTGGCTGGTCTCCGGGATCGATGTGGGCTCCGTCCCGGCCTGGGCGCTCAGCGGTTCGCTGCTCCAGGCGTTCCTCACCCGGTCACCGATCGGGATGGCCGTGCTCAGCCCGGATCTGCGCTATGTGTGGATGAACGACACGCTGGAGCGCTACGGCGGGCTGCCGCGCGAGCAGCGGATGGGGCGCCGGATGGCGGAGTGCCTGCCGGGGCTGGACACCGAGGCGCTCGAAGCGCAGCTGCGGCAGGTGCTGAAGACCGGCAGGCCGGTGATCGACTACGAGTACCGGGGCTGGACGATGGCCCATCCGCACCGCGAGCACGCGTACTCGACCTCCTTCTTCCGGCTGGACAACGCCGAGGGCCGTCCGGTGGGCGTGTGCTACATGGGCATCGACGTCACCGACCGCTGGCGGGCCCGGGAGCGGCTGGCGCTGCTCAACGAGGCCAGCGCGTACATCGGCAGCACCCTGGACGTCATGCGCACCGCCCAGGAGCTGGCCGACTTCGCGGTGCCGCGGCTCGCCGACTTCGTCACCGTCGATCTGCTGGACTCCGTACTGCGCGGCGAGGAGCCCATGGAGAGCGCCGGCGACACCCTGCCCGCCTTCCGCCGCGCCGGTCAGGCATCGATCAGGGAGGGCTGTCCGGAGTCCATCGCGAGGCCGGGGGACGCGGTCGCCATCTCCGCCACGTCCCCCTTCGCCTGCTGCTTCTTCTCCGGGGAGGCCCTGCTCGATCCCGTGATGGACAGCTCCATCAGCGCCTGGTCCGGGGACGATCCGGCGCGGACGGCGAAGGCGCGCGAGTTCGGGATGCGGTCGCTGATGGTGGCGCCGATCGGGGCCCGCGGCGCCCTCCTGGGCGTGGCCTCGTTCGTCCGCTCCCGCCATCCGGACCCGTTCGAGGAGGACGATCTGCTGCTCGCCGAGGAGCTGGTCGCGCGGGCCGCGCTGAACATCGACAACGCCCGCCGCTACAGCCGTGAGCACGCCGCCGCGCTGGCCCTGCAGCGCAGTCTGCTGCCGCACGCCCTGAGTGGCGGCCAGGCCGTCGAGGTGGCCTCCCGCTATCTCCCCACGGACGCGCGCAACGGAGTCGGCGGCGACTGGTTCGATGTGATCCCGCTGTCCGGTGCCCGGGTGGCGCTGGTGGTCGGCGATGTGGTCGGGCACGGCATCAACGCCGCGGCCACCATGGGGCGTTTGCGCACCGCCGTGCACACGCTCGCCGATATGGACCTGCCGCCCGAGGAGTTGCTGGCCCACCTCGACGACCTGGTCATCCGGCTCACCGAGGAGGAGACCGGGCAGGAGGGCCTGGCGGCCGCGGTGCTCGGCGCCACCTGTCTGTACGCGATCTACGACCCGGTCACCCAGCGGTGCACGATGGCGCGGGCGGGACACCCCACCCCCGCGATCGTGGACCCCTCGGGCGAGCTCTCCTTCCCCGCGCTGCCCGCCGGTCCCCCGCTGGGCCTCGGGTCGCTGCCGTTCGAGTCGGCGGAGCTGGCGCTGCCCGCCGGAAGCCTGATCGCCCTCTACACCGACGGATTGATCGAGACCTGCGACCAGGACATCGACGTGGGTCTCGGCCGGCTGAGCAACGCCCTCGGCCAGGCCGCGCTGCCGCTGGAGGAGCTCTGCTCCCTGGTGGTCGACACCCTGCTGACCTCCCCGCAGACCGACGATGTGGCCCTGCTGCTGGCCCGTACCCGCGCACTGGGCGCCGGACATGTCGTCTCGTGGGACCTGCCCTGCGATCCGGCCGTCGTGGCCAGCGCCCGCTGTCTGGCGATGCGCCAGCTCGCCGAGTGGGGTCTGGAGGAGGTGATGACGACCACGGAACTGATCGTCAGCGAACTGGTCACCAACGCCATCCGCCATGGCGTCGGCCCCATCCGGCTGCGGCTGATCCGGCACGACGTGCTGATCTGCGAGGTCGCCGACACCAGCAGCACCTCACCGCGGCTGCGCCACGCCCGCACCACCGACGAGGGCGGCCGCGGGCTGTTCCTCGTCGCCCAGCTCACCCGCCGCTGGGGAACCCGCTACACCGAGGGCGGCAAGCTCATCTGGGCCGAACAAGACCTCCCGGAACCGGCATGAAGCACGCTCCGGCGCACCCCCGCCCTATTCATGATCGGCTGACTCCCGCACACTGGCCCTGGGCCAACAGGAGGGGAGCGTCGAAGGTGCGGAGGCCGGTCGGCGGCGAGGATCGGTGGGGGCGGCGGCTCGCCTCCCCGTGGTGGCGCGGCGCGATGGCGCTGCTGGTGGGCGCGCTGCCCGCGCTGGCCTTTCCCGAGCCCTCGCTGTGGTGGTGGGCGTATGCCGCCCTGGTGCCCTGGCTGCTGCTGGTGCGCTCGGCGCCCACCGGCCGCCGGGCGGTGCTGGACGGCTGGCTGGGCGGCGCCGGGTTCCTGCTCGCGGCGCACCACTGGCTGATGCCGAGCCTGCATGTGTTCATCGTGGTACTGGCGCTGCTGCTGGGGCTGTTGTGGGCGCCCTGGGGGTGGCTGACGCACCGGCTGCTGCACGGCCGGCCGGGCTCCGGGCGGGTGGCGGCGGCGCTGGTGGTGCTGCCGTCCGCCTGGCTGATGGCCGAGCTGGTGCGGTCCTGGGAGTATCTCGGCGGGCCATGGGGGCTGCTGGGCGCGAGCCAGTGGCAGGTGGCGCCCGCGCTGCGGCTGGCCTCGGTGGGCGGGGTATGGCTGCTCGGCTTTCTGCTGGTCATGGTGAACGTCGCGGTGGCCGTGCTGATCGCGGTGGCCCGGGCCCGTACGGTGGCGCTGGCCGGGCTCACCGCGTGCGGCGCGGCGGCGGCCGCGGCATGGGCCTGGGTGCCGCAGGCCAAGGAGCCGGGGACGGCACGGATCGCGGTGGTGCAGCCGGGGGTCATCCAGGGTCCGGGGCCGCGCTTCGAGCGCAGCGCGGAGCTGACCCGGCAACTGGCCGACCGCCATGTCGACCTGGTGGTGTGGGGCGAGAGCAGCGTGGCCCAGGATCTGACCACCCACCCGGAGGTGCGCCGGCGGCTGGCCGGGCTGTCCCGGACGGTCGGCGCGGATCTGCTGGTCAACGTGGACGCGCGCCGCAGCGACATGCCCGGGATCTACAAGAGCTCGGTGCTGATCGGGCCGAACGGTCCGACAGGGCAGCGCTACGACAAGATGCGGCTGGTCCCCTTCGGGGAGTACGTCCCGGCCCGGCCGCTGCTGGGCTGGGCCACCTCGGTGGGCAAGGCGGCCGGTGAGGACCGCCACCGGGGCACCGAGCCGGTGGTGATGAACCTGCCGAACTCCCTGCGGATCGGGCCGCTGGTGTGCTTCGAGTCCGCGTTCCCTGACATGAGCCGGACCTTGGCGCGGGAGGGGGCGCGGATGCTCGTCGTCCAGTCCTCGACCTCGACCTTCCAGGGGAGCTGGGCGCCCGAGCAGCATGCCTCGCTGGCCGCGCTGCGCGCCGCCGAGACCTGGCGGCCGATGGTGCATGCCACGCTGACCGGGGAGAGCGCGGTGTTCGGGCCGCGCGGCGAGCCGGTCGGCCCCCGGATGCCCACCGACGCCAGCGCGGCCACCGTCTACACGGTGCCGCTGGGGCAGGGCACGAGCCCGTATGTGCGGATCGGGCCCTGGCCGGTGTACGGGGCGATGGCGGCGCTCGCCGTCTTCTGCGCCGCCGAGGGGGGCCGGGCGCTCAGACGGCGGACGGACCGGCCGTCGGATCAGGGGCCGGACCGTTCGTCGGACTCGCGGACAGACCAGCCGACTCCAGGGCATCCCTGACGACCCGTTCGCACAGCTCATGGGTGCGCAGCGCGTCCTCGGCGCCGATCCGCCGCCCGGAACGCACCGCGTCCAGGAAGGCGTCGGTGATCTGCTCGATCCCGCGCTGGCGCGCCACCGGCACCCAGTCGCCCCGGCGGCGCACGCTCGGCTGGCCCTTGTGGTCGATGACCTCGGCGAGGTTGAGCACCTGCCGCTTGGTGTCCTGGCCGGAGACCTCCAGGACCTCCTCGGTGGAGCCGCTCATCCGGTTCATCACGCCGAGCGCGGTGAATCCGTCCCCGGAGAGCTGCAGCAGCACATGGTGTATCAGCCCGTCGCGGATCCTGGCACGCACATCGATGTGGTCCACCGGCCCGGGCGCCAGGAAGCGCAGCGTGTCGACGACGTGGATGAAGTCGTCCAGCACCAGGGTGCGCGGGTCCTCGGCGAGGCCGACGCGGTTCTTCTGCAGCAGGATCAGATTGCGCGGATGGTCCAGGCACTGCGCGTAGCCGGGCGCGTAACGCCGGTTGAAGCCGACCATCAGGCTCACCCCGCGCTCCTCGGCGAGCCGCACGATCCGCTCGCTGTCGGCGAGGTGGTACGCGAGCGGCTTGTCGACGTAGGTGGGCACCCCGGCCTCGATCAGCCGGGTGACGAGGTCGGCGTGGGCATCGGTCGGGGCGTGCACGAAGGCCGCGTCCAGCCCCGCCGCGAGCAGCGAGTCGAGGTCGGCGTGGCGCTGGGCGTCGGGGACACGGTAGGTGTCGGCGACCCGCTGGAGGGTGGCGGGGGTGCGGGTGTGCAGATGCGGCTCCAGGCCGGGGCGGGCCATGAGCACGGGCAGATACGCCTTCTGCGCGATGTCGCCGAGCCCGACGCAGCCGACCCTCATATGTGCTCCCCGCAATCCTCGGTCATGCCTTCCGCTGTGCCCCCGAAGGATACGTGCGGGTGGGCGGATGCCAGTCGGCGATGCCGTCGAAGGAGCGGAGGGCCAGACCGGGGACAAGGCGGCCGACGGCGGCGATGGCGATATCGCGCAGGGCGACGGCCGGGGCGCTGGTGAGGGTGACCATGCGGGCGGTGCGTGCCGAGCGGCGTACCACGTCCATCGTGCGGGGCAGCCGGTCGCGGGTGTAGGCGGCCAGGGCGGCGGAGGGGTCGGCGGCGCCGGGGGCCAGATGGTGGGCGAGGACGACGGCGTCCTCGATGGCCTGGTTGCCGCCCTGCCCCATCGTGGGGGCCATCGCGTGGGCGGCGTCGCCGAGGAGGGCGACCCGGCCCCGGTGGTAGGCGGGCAGGGGCTCGGCCATGTACCGGATGTCATGGCGCAGCACGTCCTGGGGCGCGGCGGCGGCGAGGACGTCGGGGACGGGCCGGTGCCAGTCGCCGTAGAGCCGCAGCAGTTCCGACCTCTCGTCGTCGGGGGCGCGGCCGCCGGGCGGGGTGACGGCCGCCGCGTAGGCGTAGACCCGGCCGTCCTTGAGTGGCTGGGTGCCCCAGATCCGGCCCCTCCCCCACGTCTCATGGGGCTCGAACGGCCGGCCCAGGTCGGGGATGACGACACGCCAGGTGGTGAATCCGGCGTAGCGGGGCCCGGGGTGGTCGGGGAAGAGCGCGCGGCGGACGGCCGAGTCGATGCCGTCGGCGCCGATGACGAGGTCCGCCTCGTACGTGCCGTCCTCGGTGGTGACCCGCGCCGGGCGGTCGGCGCCGCCGGGGTCGGCCAGCCGGGCGGCGGCCCCGGTGCGGACCACGCCCTCGGGCAGCCGGGAGACGAGCAGGTCGACGAGGGTGGCCCGGTGGAGGAGGACCAGCGGGCCGCCGAAGCGCTCGGCCGTCGCCGCGCTGTCCATCCGGGAGAGCCAGCGGCCGCCGGGGGTGCGCAGTCCGCCGCCGCCCTGCCAGGCGGCGAGCGCGCGCACATCGTCGCCGAGGTCGATGGCGTCCAGGGCGCGCTGGGAGTTGGGGGCGAGCGAGATACCGGCGCCGACGGGCTCGAGGCGGGCGGCCCGCTCCAGGACGGTGAGGGACCAGCCGCGGCGGTGCAGGGCCGCGGCGGCGGTGAGCCCGCCGACTCCGGCACCGATGACGACGGCACGGGGCTGCTGCATGACTCCTCCAAGGCAACTACAGGTGTAGTACTCATTACGTTACTACATTTGTAGTGCGAGCGGCGGATGGGCTTAGGTTGGCCCCATGACCGCTGATCGAACCGCCGCCTCCGCATCGGCCGCGTCCGTCTCCGCATCGGCCACGTCCGCGTCCGCCGCCTCCCGTGCCGAGCTGATCGCCGACACCGCCCTGGGGCTGCTGGCCGGGCGCGGGATGCGCGGGCTGACGCACCGTGCGGTGGACGAGGCGGCCGGACTGCCGCTCGGCTCGACCTCGAACCACGCCCGGACCCGCGCCGCCCTGCTCAAGGCGGCGGTCCGGCGGCTGGCCCAGCGGGAGGCGGAGGTGCTGACGCCCGATGAGATGCCGCGCTCGGCCGGCGCGGTGCGGAACGGGGCCGATCCGGTCGCGGAGCTGGCCGACGCGCTCTCGCTCGCCCTGCACCGCTCGCTCACCGCCCAGCGCGATCTGCTGATCGCCCGCTACGAACTCGCCCTGGAGGCGACCCGCCGCCCCGAACTGCGGGAGTTCTACGACGCGACGGGGCGCGGCTTCCGGGAGCCGCTCGAAGCGATGATGACGGCGCTCGGCTCCACCGAGCCCCGGCGGCACGCACGGTCACTGGTCGCCTGGTGCGAGGGGCTGATGTTCAGCTGTGCCGCGGGCGCCGACCACGACGCCGTACCCGACCGCGCGACGCTGCGCACCGGCTTCGCGGAGCTGCTGCGCGGGATGCTGAACGAATAACGCGTGGCGGGCCGAGTGGCCGGACCGCCATCATGACCGCCATGACAACCGCAGAACGCCACGAAGCGCCCCGGACCGCCGATGAACGCACCGGCCTGGAGGGGTGGCTGGACTTCCACCGCGCGACCCTCGCCCTCAAATGCGAGGGGCTGGACGACAAGCGACTGCGCGAGGCGTCGGCGCCGCCGTCCGAACTGACCCTGCTCGGCCTCGTACGGCATATGGCCGAGGTCGAGCGCAGCTGGTTCCGGCGGGTGCTCGCCCACGAGGACACACCGCCGATCTGGTACAGCGAGGAGGACCCGGACGGGGAGTTCCACGTCACCGACGGGGACACCGCGGAGAGCGCCTTCGCCATCTGGCGGGACGAGATCGCCAAGGCCAAGGAGGCCGCCGCGGGCCGCTCCCTGGACGATGTCGTCACCCGTCCCGGCCGTGGGGACTACAACCTGCGCTGGATCTATCTGCACATGATCGAGGAGTACGCCCGCCACAACGGCCACGCCGACCTCATACGCGAACGGATCGACGGCGTCACCGGCGACTAGGGCACATAGCGAGGGCGCCGCGGGGTCAGTGGGCGTGGTGGTCGTGGTGGTCGTGGTGGTGCTCGTGGTCGTGGCCGTCGCGGTGGTCGTGGCCCGGGGGGCGTTGCGCCAGGGCGAGGGTGCGGGCGGTGACGTCGTCCGCTGAAACGGCGCACCGGCCGGCGAGCGTGTCCTCCAGGGCGGCCAGCCAGAGCCGGTAGTAGTGGTACGGCTCGCCGGGTGCCGCCGCGGCCTCCCAGGCCGCGATCCGGGCGATCAGCGCGGCCTGGAACTCCGGCCAGGTGAACGCGCCCGCCTCGTACAGGCTGACGGCCATGCCGAAGGCCCGGCTCTCCCAGGGCTCGGCGAAGACCAACTCACCGTTGGAGCGCGGTGGCGCCGCCGGGCCCTCGATGTCCAGTGGCGCGGTCATGGTGCCGCCACCTTGGCCACGCCGACCATCGCCTCCCGGGTCACCAGCGGCACGAGCTGTTCCTCGGAGAGGTGCTCGGTGCCGGCCGGACGCTCGGGCAGTACCAGCCAGCGCACCTCGCTGGTGGAGTCGTGGACGGTGATCCGCACGTCGTCGTCGAGTTCGAGGCCCATCTCGAACAGCACCGTGCGGGGCTCCTTGACCACGCGCGCACGGTAGGCGGGGTCCTTGTACCAGCTCGGCGGCAGGCCGAGCACCGGCCACGGGTAGCAGGAGCACAGCGTGCACACCACCACATGGTGGGTGGTCGCGGTGTTCTCCACCACGACGATGTGCTCGCCCTGCGACCCCGAGAAGCCGAGCTCCTCGATGGCCGCGGTGCCGTCCTGGAGCAGCCGCCGCCGGTACTCCGGGTCGCTCCACGCCCTGGCGACGACCTTGGCGCCGTTGAGCGGGCCCACGTTGGTCTCGTAGGTGGTGATGATCTCGTTCATCACCTTCGGGTCGATCAGGCCCCGCTCGGTGAGCAGTTGTTCGAGCGCCTCGGTGCGCAGGGCCACGGGAGGGGCCTCGCCCGGTCCGCCATCGGTGGGGGTCATGAGGTGGCCTCCAGGTAGTTCTCGAACAGGTCGGCGGTGACCGCGAAGGGCTCGGCGTCGGCGCCCCACAGCTCGCGCGAGTCGAAGCGCACCGAGTAGACGTACTGCGGGTTCTCGCCCTGGAAGTGGGCGTTGGTGTCGGGGAGTACGAAGGCGGGCTGGACGACCTCGACGATTCCGGTGTGTCTCCGTGCGTAGCCCGGCAGCCGGGTGTGCCCGGGCACCGACATGGCCTTGGTCCGCACCCGCTCGCCGACAGCGAAGGCGGGCGGGTGGTCCACCGAACGCAGCGAGCCCTCGGCGCTCGGCGCGTAGTCGGGCACGGCGGGCTCGGGGATCGGCGGCTCCTCCACGCCTTCGCCCCGCAGGTTGCGGGCGCGGGCGCGGATCGCGCCCGGCGCGAGGACGGCGCTGTCGGTGAGCATCAGCTCCGCGCCGTTGAGCCAGCGCCCGTAGTAGCCGTCGTCCAGGTAGGCGGCGCGATCCAGGCGCTCGAGCCCGTGCCGGAAGGCGTCCAGGTTGACGCCGCCGAAGGCGATACGGCCGGAGAGACTGGCCAGCGCGAAGGCCCGGCCCTGCCAGGGCTCCTCGAAGACCGGTTCATCGCGCCTCGGTGGACGGACGCGTCCCCATCCCGGGGTGCCGCCCATATCAGCGATGCCCTCCATGGCACGCCTCCCCATATGGCCACATAACGGAACTATGGGAATGAATCGTATGCGACGGGCGCCATCCGGGCCGTGACGACCGCGCCGCGTAGGTCCCGGGACCGCACCCGAACGCTGCGATCCCGGCACCTGGGCGGGTCAGACCAGGACACGGCCGAGGAAGTCGCGGATGTACTCGGTGATCGGCTGCAGATGGCTTTCGAGAGCGAAGTGCCCCGAGTCGAGCAGATGAATCTCGGCGTCGGGCAGGTCCTGGCCGAACGCCTCCGCACCCGCCGGGCCGAAGATCTCGTCGTTGGCGCCCCAGACCGCCAGCAGCGGGACCCGGGAGTCACGGAAGTACTGCTGGACCCGCGGGTAGAGGTCCACGTTGGTGGGGTAGTCGCGGAAGAGCTTGAGCTGGATCTCGTCGTTGCCGGGCCGGTCCAGGAGCGCCTGGTCGTGCACCCAGTTGTCGGGGCTGACCAGGGTGGGGTCGGCGACTCCGTTCAGATACTGCCAGCGCGTGATCTCGGCGGTCAGGGCGCCGCGCATGGGGGCCTCGGTTTCCGGTCCGGGGGCCTCGGCGTAGGCGAACACGCCGTCCCAGAACGGCTTGACGAAGCCGTCGACGTAGGCGTTGCCGTTCTGGGTGATGATCGCGGTGATGCGGTCCGGGTCGCGCAGCGCGAGCCGCCAGCCGATGGGGGCGCCGTAGTCCTGTACGTACATCGCGAACCGGTCGACGCCCAGGCTCTGCAGCAGGCCCGAGGTGACCTGGGTGAGGGCGTCGAAGGTGTAGGGGAAGTCCCGCAGGGAGGGCATCGCCGACTGGCCGAACCCGATGTGGTCGGGGGCGATGACGCGGTACCGGTCGGCGAGGGCCGGGATCAGGTGGCGGAACATGTGCGAGCTGGTCGGAAAGCCGTGCAGCAGCACCACGACGGGCGCCTGGGGGTCGCCGGCCTCCCGGTAGAAGACCTCCAGGCCATCGACGGTGGCGGTGCGGTGGTGGACTACGGTGGTCATCACTCTAACCTTTCTGCGCAGCTTCAGTGGTTACACGGCCCAGTCGAGCATGCTGGAGCTAACCAGTCAAGAAGTTGTAGAGGGTTAGGTTGAACTGGGTCGCCGTCTCGCCGTCTCCGTACAGCGGCGCCCTGATTCCAGCCTCCGCCCGTCCGCGGCCGTCGGCCAGTGCGGTCGGCACCGAGACGCCGCCATCACATCGCCGTCCGCCACCCGGCGCCCGGACACCCGGCACTCGGCGCAGCCGCTTGCACGCTGCGCTAACCTGTCACACGAGGCGAAACGGTTAGGACGTGTCATGGTGACCACGCAGGAGCAGCAGGACACGCTGCTGGAACTCCTCAACAGCACACCGGTGGTCCGCGGGGTCGTCCAGGACCAGCTGGCGGATCCGGAAAGGGCCAGGTCCTGGCAGCAGGCGCACGGCGGCAGCGGCACCGCGGAGGAGCACGCCTGGCTCCTGCGCGCGCGGGACGCGCTGCAGGACGTGGTGCGCGGCGGCCGGCCGGCCGCTTCACTGGCTCCGCTCCTCGACGGGGTCACCTCCCACCCGGAGGTCTCCTCCGAGGGGGTGTCCTGGCGGCTCGACGCCCCGGAGGAGCGCCGGATGGCGGTGGAGGCGGTGATGGCCTGGAGCGCGCTGCTGGAGACGATGTCCGGTCGGCTGCGGCCGTGCGCCAACCCGGAGTGCCGCCGCTTCCTCCTCGACCGCAGCAAGACCAACAAGGCCCGCTGGTGCTCGATGGCGGTCTGCGGCAACAGGATGAAGGCCAGGCGCCATTACCAGCGCACCCGGGACGGAGCGGCCGAGTAGCCGCCGTCGCGGCAGCGGCAGAGGCAGAGGCCGGAGCCTCCGGCCGCTGATCGGCCGCCAGTCCCCCTAGTCCCTCTAGACCTCCAGTCCCCTAGTCCTCGACGGCGCCCTCCAGAGCCAGCGTCAGCCGCAGGATGGCGGCCCGTACCCCGTCGCCGTACGGATCCTCGCCGAGCGCACCGGCGGCCGCCCGGGCGAGCGCCAACTGGCCCCGGGCCGCCTCCTCCTGGCCCAGCTTCAGGTAGCCGGTGGCCACATTGAGGTGGAGGGAGGGGAAGAACGCGCGCGGGACCAGGGCCCCGGTGAGCCCGTCGGCGGCGGCGAGCGCCCGCAGGTTCCAGATCAGCTCGTCGAGCGGATCGTCCTGGGTGTCGGCCAGATAGTGGGCGAGGGCGCAGCGGTGGAAGGGGGCGCCGTCCCGTTCGATCTCCTGCCACAGCGCGGCGAGGCGATTGCGCGCCTCCTCCCGGTCACCGCCCCGGTGCAGCATGACCGCCTGCCCGATCCGGGTCAGTACGGCGTCGCCGTTGGGCGCCTCCCGCTGCGCTTCCGTCATCGCGGCCTCCCGTCCTTCGAGCGAAGCTAGGGGGTGTCCTGCGGATCATGCACCGTTCGCCATGCCCCGCTCGGCGTGTCGTGGTTCGGCGGGGCCCCGGGGGTGTCGTCCTTCGGCGCGCCGTAGCGGCGGGCCAGTTCGGCGACGGCCCGGGTGACGGCCGACCTCAGCTCGGGCGGCCCGAGCACCTCGGCGTCGGTGCCCAGCCGCAACATGTCGTGGACCGCGACCGGCAGCGACTCCACGGGCAGGACGGCACGCCGGCGCCCCCGGTCGTCGGGCGGGCCCGCCGCGGCCACCGCCTCCGCGCCCACCGCCCCGAACTGCATCGGGAGGAGCTGCACCCCGCGCTCGGAGAGCAGGAGTTCGGCCTCGCCGTGGAAGCGCGAGGACTCCAGGCGGCGGGACGACTCCTCCCAGTAGGCGGCGAGGTCGAACCCGGCGGGCCGGTCGAAGACCTCCTCCAGCACCTCGGCGGCGATGATCCGGGAGACGCGGTAGCTGCGCACGGTGTCCTCGACCCGCGCCACCAGGTACCAGATGCCGCCCTTGAGGACGAGGCCCAGCGGGCACAGCTCCCGCCGTACCTCGCCGCGCCAGCGGCGGTAGTGCACCCGCAGGACCCGCAGCTCCCATACGGCCTCGGCGGCCGCCGCCAGATGGGGCACCGACTCGGCGTCCCGGAACCAGCCCGGCGCGTCGAGGTGGAAGCGCTCCTGGATGCGGCGGGAGCGCTCCCCCAGCTCGGCCGGGAGCGCGGCCCGCAGCTTGAGCTGGGCCGTGGTGAGGTCGGCGCCCAGGCCCAGCTCGGCGGCCGGGCCCGGCATTCCGGCGAGGAAGAGCGAGTCGGCCTCGTCGCCGGTGAGTCCGGTCAGCCGGGTGCGGTAGCCGTCGAGCAGCCGGTAGCCCCCGGCCGGGCCGCGGTCGGCGTACACCGGCACACCGGACGCGCTCAGCGCCTCCACATCGCGGTAGACGGTGCGCACCGAGACCTCCAGCTCGGCGGCGAGGTCGGGCGCGGTCATCCGGCCCCGGTTCTGCAGCAGCAGAAGCAGCGAGAGAAGGCGGTCGGCACGCATGCGGTCCATTGTGGGCGCCGTACCTGACAAAAGATGTCAGGTACGGCCGCCAGAGTGGCTTCCACAGCCGATCCACAACAGATCCGGCCCCTGACCGGCACCTGACCGGCCGCTGACCGGCCCCTGAAAGGACCCGCCATGACCACCCACACCACCGGCCACTTCACCTACGCCGACTGGAAGGAGACCGCTCTCGAAGAGGCCGAGGACGGCGGCGCGAAGCTGGCCCAGGCCGTGGTGACGAACGCTTTCTCGGGCGGCATCGAGGCACCGCGGACCAGCTGCAATTACGCGATCACCTATCTGTCCGACAAGACCGGCGTCTGCTGCGGCTACGAGCTGCTGACCGGCACCCTCGACGGGCGGACGGGCAGCTTCGTCGTCCTGCAGCACGGCAGCTGGGGCGAGGACGCCACCGTCCACTGCACCTTCGAGGTGGTGCCCGGCTCCGGCACCGGCGAGCTGGCCGGGCTCACCGGATCGGGCACCTTCGCCGCCGTACGCGGGGAGACCGAGATCCCCTACAGCTTCGACTACACGCTCTAGCCGTGCGGTCCGGTCAGGCGCCGAGGTCCGGGATCCGCCAGTCGATCGGGGTGTGTCCCTGGGCCTTGACCGCCTCGTCGATATGGGTGAAGGGGCGTGAGCCGAAGAACTTCTTCGCCGACAGCGGGGACGGGTGCGCCCCCTTCACCACCGCATGCCGCGACTCGTCGATCAGTGGCAGCTTCTTCTGGGCGTAGTTCCCCCAGAGCACGAAGACGGCCGGATCGGGGCGCGAGGCCACCGCGCGGATCACCGCGTCGGTGAACTTCTCCCATCCCTTGCTCTTGTGGGAGTTGGCCTCGCCGCCCCGGACCGTCAGCACCGCGTTGAGCAGCAGCACACCCTGGCGCGCCCACGGCATCAGATAGCCGTTGTCCGGCACTGGGTGGCCGAGCTCCTCCTTCATCTCCTTGAAGATGTTCCGCAGCGACGGCGGGGTCTTGACGCCCGGCCGCACCGAGAAGCACAGACCGTGGCCCTGACCCTCGCCGTGGTACGGGTCCTGCCCGAGGACGAGCACCTTCACCTGGTCGAACGGCGTGGCCTCCAGGGCGGCGAACACCTCCTCGCGCGGCGGGTACACCGGCCCCTTGTCCCGCTCCTCCTCGACGAACTCGGTGAGCTCCTTGAAATAGGGCTTCTCCAGCTCCTCGCCGAGGACCCCGCGCCAGGACTCGGGCAGCACATAGGGCACGTCTACAAACCTCCGGTCGTGTTCCGTCCAGGGCACAGAACCTACCGGTGGCCACTGACAACGCCTCATGTGGACCGGGCACCGACCCGCGGTGCCCAGCCTCATGGGGACCGGGCACCGGTCCGCGGTGCCCATTGGCGCGGGGGTGGGGCCGGGCGCCGGTCAGCCGATCCCGGCGCCCAGGAGGATGCCACCGTCCACGACCAGCGTCTGGCCGGTGACCCACGCCGCCTGGTCGGAGGTGAGGAACGCGGCCACGCCCCCGATGTCCTCCGGCGCGCCGAGCCGCTTCAGCGGATAGGCCGCGGCGGCCTCCTCCTCACGCCCCTCGTACAGGGCGGTGGCGAACTTGGTCTTCACCACCGCCGGCGAGATGGCGTTGACCCGGACCCGCGGGGCGAACTCCTGGGCGAGCTGCACCGTGAGGTTGATCATGGCGGCCTTGCTGACGCCGTATGCCGCGATGAACGGCGAGGACGACATCCCGGCGAGCGAGGCGATGTTGACGATCGTGCCGCCGTTCTCCTGCTGCCAGGCCTTCCAGGTCCGCTGGGCGAAGCCCAGTGCCGAGACGACGTTGGTCTCGAAGACCTTACGGATCACATCGAGGTCGAGATCGGCGATGGGCGAGTACACCGGGTTGGTGCCGGCGTTGTTGACCAGGTGGTCGATCCGCCCGAACGCCTCCATCGTCCGCTCGACGGCGGCCGCCTGGTGCGCCTGGTCATGGGCCTTCCCGGCGGCGTAGATCGCACGGTCGGACCCCAGCCGCTCCACGGCCTCCTTGAGCGCGTCCTCGTTGCGCCCGGTGATGCACACCCGGTCGCCGCGGGCGACCATCGCCTCGGCGATGGCGTAGCCGATTCCCCGGCTCGCCCCGGTGATGAGCGCGGCCTTGCCGCTGTCCTGTATCTGCTCGGACATCTGGTGGGTGACTCCTGATCAGTTGAGCGGGCCGCCGGCCACGTACAGGACCTGGCCGGAGACGAAACCGGCCGCCTCGCCGGTGAAGAAGGCGACCGCGTTGGCGATGTCGCCGGGCTCCCCGACCCGCTGCACCGGGATCTGGCTCGCGGCGGCCTTCTGGAAGTCCTCGAAGCCCATGCCGACGCGCTGGGCGGTGGCGGCGGTCATGTCGGTGGCGATGAACCCGGGCGCCACGGCGTTGGCGGTGACGCCGAACTTGCCGAGCTCGATGGCGAGGGTCTTGGTGAAGCCCTGCATTCCGGCCTTGGCCGCGGAGTAGTTGACCTGGCCGCGGTTGCCCAGCGCCGAGCTGCTGGAGAGGTTGACGATCCGGCCGAAGCCCGCGTCCACCATGTGCTTCTGGCAGGCGCGCGACATCAGGAACGCGCCCCGCAGATGCACGTTCATCACGGTGTCCCAGTCGGACTCGCTCATCTTGAAGAGCAGATTGTCGCGGAGCACGCCCGCGTTGTTGACCAGGATCGTCGGCGCGCCGAGCTCCTCGGCGACACGCGCGACGGCGGCCTCGACCTGCTCGGCGTCCGACACATCGCAGCCCACGGCGATGGCCTTGCCGCCCGCCTCGGTGATCTTCTCCACGGTGTCCGCACAGGACCCCTCGTCGAGGTCGAGCACGGCGACGACGCGACCCTCCTCGGCCAGGCGCACGGCGGTCGCCGCGCCGATGCCGCGGGCCGCGCCCGTCACGATGGCAACGCGCTGCTCGGTGGTGGACATGCGGGTTCTCCCTCGCATCGATGGCGGCTCACCGTCCCGGCCCCGGGAGTGAGCAACCGCTTAGTCTCTCCTGCGCACGAGACGCTATGAGGCCCGCCACCGCCTGTCAACGACCGCCCATATGTACTCGCTCACCTCCGGGCACTTTCACCCGGTGTGTCACCGCACCGGCAGCCGCTGTGTCACCGCACCAGCAGATCGAGCAACCGCTCGACCTCCGCCTCCGCGTCCGCCGTCAGCCCCGTGTGCACCGGCCCCGGCTGGACGACCGTGGAGCGCGGCGCGACAAGCCAGCGAAAGCGCCGTCCCGGGTCCTCCTCCGACGCCTGACCGGCCTGCTCTCCCCCGCAGCAGACGCACTCCACCGCGCGCAGCGCGGCCCGTACCGCCCGCACGTCCGCCGAGGGGTCGAGGGCACGCAGCCGGTCCTCGTCCAGATGGACCCGGGCCGCCACGAAGGACGTGGCGCGGCAGTAGACGACGACGCCCGCGTTGATCTGCTCACCGCGCTCGACCCGGGGGACGACGCGCAGCACGGCGTATTCGAAGACATCCCGGCCGTTGTGGAACCCGCTCACTTCGACGCCTTTCCCTCGACCCACACCCGCAGCCACTCCGGGGCCTTGGACGGCTCCTCACCGGCGCGCTCGCCGAGCGTGATCCTCGCCCCGACCGTGGCCGCCCGCTCCAGCAGCACCTCGACATAGGCGCGGCGCACCGCGTCCGGTCCGTCGAAGCCCGGCTCGTCGGTCAGCCACTCGTCGGGGACGTCCGCCACCACCTCGGTGAGCAGCTCCTCGGTGATCAGCGGCGCCAGGGCCTCGGCCGCCGCGGCGACGTCGGGCGCGAACGGTGCGAGCACATGCTCGGAGGCGTCGTACGGCTTGCCGGCGGCCTTGTCCAGACCGCGCCAGCCGTGGTGCCAGATCATCGTGGCGCCGTGATCGATGAGCCACAACTGCCCGTGCCAGACCAGCATGTTGGGGTTGCGCCAGGAGCGGTCCACATTGCCGATGAGCGCGTCGAACCACACGACCCGGCCGGCCTCCTCCGCGCCCACCTCGAAGGCGAGCGGGTCGAAGCCGAGCGAGCCGGGAAGGTAGTCCATGCCCAGATTGAGCCCGCCACTGGCCTTGAGCAGCTCCTGCACCTCCTGGTCGGGCTCGCTCAGACCGATCACCGGGTCCAGCTGCATCCGCACCAGCTCCGGAACCCGCAGCCCCAGACGGCGGCCCAGCTGACCGCACACGACCTCGGCGACGAGGGTCTTACGGCCCTGTCCGGCGCCGGTGAACTTCATGACATAGGTGCCCAGATCATCGGCCTCGACGATGCCCGGCAGCGATCCGCCTTCACGCAAGGGCGTGACATAGCGGATCGCGGTGACTTCGGTCAACATTTTCCCAGGCTATCCGACGTACTGGCCTTGCAATTCACCATTGACTCCGGGCAGGAACAGCCCGAGGAACCCGCCGCCATAAGCCCCAGCCCGGCCTGGGCGCCGCGCCTTCCGGCAAGCCATCGAGGCCATGGGCGGCTCCCGTCGCACGCCGAAATGAACGGGCCCGTACCCAGCCCGGGCTCGCTCAGCTCGACGCGCTGGTCGCACGGGTACGCGCCGCCGGGACGCCCGTGAGCGTCGGGGTGCCGCTGCCGCCGGAGCCGCTGCCACCGGGGGTGGGCCTCGCGGCGTATCGCGTCGTACAGGCGCCGTCATCGCCGACGACCAAGCCCTCGTACGCACCGGTTTCAGGGTGATCCTGGCCGCGGACGGCATCGAAGTGACGGCCGAGGCGGCCGACGATCTGGTCTCCGCCTACGCCTGGTGCAGTCCGGCGACGCTCTCCTCACGCCCACGATCACTCGTCGGCTGATCGAGCGGTTCGCCCATCGCGACGAGCCGCAGACCATCACCGCGCACCGTGAGCTGTCCGACCTGACCCCGCGGGAGCTCGAAGTGCTCCGCCTGCCGGCGACGGGCCTCAGCAATGCCGCACTCGCCTCCCGGCTGTTCCTCAGCCCGACCACGGTCAAGAGCCACGTCGGCCGCATCCTGTCGAAGCTGGACCTGCGCGACCGCGTCCAGGCCGTCGTCTTCGCCTACGAAACGGGTCTGATCGCCCCGGGCGGTGGCGCTTAGCTCAAGCGTATGTCCAGCATCCCGGGCGTCGCCGCGGGCCAGCAGGGACGTGCAGGATGTACCGGGATCCGTTCGCAATGGGCGGCTCGCAAAGGGAGCCGTCCGAGATGCGCAGATGTGCGATGCAGACGGTTCGGCTTGATGCCTTGCGTCCCGGGGCGGCAGCACGGGCGAGCGCCGGATTACCGATACGGCCGTTGCCTTCGGCAGGATGGACGCCATGACCGAGATCCGCACACCCCGCCTCCTCCTCCGTCGCTGGTATGAGGACGACCTCGCGCCGATGGCGGACATCAACGCGGACCCTCGGGTCATGCGCTGGATTGACGACGGCTCGGTGCGCGACCTGGACGACACGGCAGAGGCCATCGAGCGGTGGGAGGAGGAGTGGGACGAGGAGGGCTTCGGACTCTTCGCCGTCGAGCTGCTGGCCTCGGGTGAGCTGGCAGGCTTCACGGGCCTGTCCGTGCCCGAGTTCCTGCCGGAGGTACTGCCCGCCGTGGCCATCGGCTGGCGGCTCGGCTCACAGTTCTGGGGCCAGGGATACGCATCCGAAGCCGCCCACGCCACGCTGGAGTTCGCCCTCCAGGACCGCGGCCTCGACCGCGTCATCAGCATCAACCGGGTGGGTGACGACGCCTCCGAGAACGTCATCCGAAAGCTCGGCATGGTGCCCGAGCGAGAGACGGTGCACCCGGTGTATGCCTATCCGCTGCGCGTTCGCACCATCGATCTCACCGAGTTCCAGGCGTGAACCGACCGCGTCATCGATCATCACAAAACAGCCGACCGCTGTAGGGGTGGGGCCGCTCTCCTCGACGCACTGGTCGAGTCCGCCGAAGCCTCCAGGTCCGGACCACCCACTCCGGCATGACACCACGCCGAGGCCCGCTCCGGGCCTGTGGTCTTGTTCGGCCATGTGGTCCCGTCTCGCTGCCGGAGGCGGGACCACATGAGCGTGTGAACCCTGGGGCTCAGCCGAGCCAGTGCTGGTTCGTTCCCTCCACGCAGTCCCACTGGACCAGCGCGGCGCCGTTCTGGGCGCTCGCGCCGTCAACGGACACGCACTTTTGGCTATTGCGGGCCACCAACTCCGCGGTGAACGTGGCAGCGGAGGCTGTGGGGGCCGGCACGCTTGCGATCAGTCCGGCGGAAGCCACGGCCGTGACGACTACGGACCAACGGGCGAACTACATGGGCGCCTCCGAGGAGTGGCACGAATCAGCACCACCATTGGTATGGGAGGCGAAGCCCACGCCCAGGGCTAGTGGACGCTACATCGGCCGCAGGCGGCTCCTGGTGAAAACGCTGGGCTGCGCGGCGACGCCGACGAGGCGGCGGCAGTTGACCGAGCCGACCGACCCATCCATCCTGATCATCCCGACCGCCCCGGAACCACCCTGCCCTGGAGCTCACATGGCTGACATGATCGTGCCCGACCCCGTCACGCGCGACATTCTCGCGGCCTTCGAGAACGTGCGATTCCGGCTGTTCGAGCGCATGAAGGACCTGACCGACGCCGAGTACCACTGGGAGCCGGTCGGCGACTGCATCAGCATCCGCCCCGGCGACAACGGTGTCTTCCGCGTCGCCACGCTGATTCCGGAATCGAGTCCGGAGGCACCGGACCCCTTCACGACGATCGCCTGGCGCATCTGGCACATCGGCAGCCTCTGCCTGCGCGGCTATGTGATCCACTTCTTCGAGGACGTTCCCGAGTTCGGCGACCGCCACGAGTGGCCGGGCACCGCGCAAGAGGGCGTCCAGGCGCTGGCCGAGGACTGGGAGCACTTCATCTCCCGTATCGCAGCCCTCGGCGACAAGCGCCTCCTGGCGCCGATAGGCATGGGCCCAGGCGGTTGGGCCGATGAGACCTATCTCAAGCTCGCGCTGCACGCTCTGAAAGAGGTCACACATCACGGCGGCGAGATCGGCCTGCTGCGCGACCTGTACCTGCGCGAAGGCGTCTGATTCTGGCGGTGGGCGACCTTGTCCGGCGGCCGGGGTGCGGATGGCCAGATCGTCGATCCGGTGGCGCTCGTCGAGATCGATGACGTCGTGGGTCACCGGGTGCCCTGGGCGCTGTGGCCTCCGGCGAACTGAGCACGTTCGTCTGTACCCGGCTGGGGGGCAGGACGCGTACGCCGACAAGATCGGCGCGAAGCCCTGTCGGCCACCGAGAGGGACTGACCGACTGGTGGGCTTCTTGCCGGCTCAGCCTCTCGGGCCGGGAAGGGCGCGGATATCCCGTCGGGCGATGTCGGTGTGGCGAAGCTGCTCGTTTTCGACCTCCAGCACCTGGACAACGCGGGCGAGCTGCTGCACCTGCGTGATCCGGGGGCGCGGCGTCCTGCTGCCCCTCTGAGTGCTCCGGCGGCGTGCTGGTGGGCCGGGACGATGGTGTTCGCCGGCGCTGACCGTGCAGCGCGGGGACAGCCGTATGGAACACCTCGCAGAGGCAAGGGGATCAGGTCACCGGCAGTTCGTTGTTCTCCCGTCGGGCGGCTGTGCCGAGCAATGTACGTGCGGCGTCTTCCAGTGATCCGAGCAGCGGGTTGGGGTCGTCAGCGCGCGTGACGAGCACGACCTCGCAGGGATCCATGTCGATGACGGGCACCAGGGCGATGTCCTCGCGCACAGCGGCGCGTCGATCGCCGGCAGGGAAGATCGCGACACAATGGCCGGTGGCGATGAGTTCCAGCTTGTCCTCGTAGCTGTCGTCGATCGCGGGCGGAGGTGGTGCCGGACGGTCGCCGACCGGCTTGGGCGTGCTCCAGACCACCGGAGTGCTGACGCAGGCCACCAGTTCCTCGTCCGACAGAGCCCGCAGGCTGACGGCTTTCTCGTGCGCCAGATGATGACTCGCCGACGTGACGAGTACCCGCGAATCCTCGTGGAGCTTTGTCACCCGGAAGCCGTCCGTGGGGAAGGGCAGTGGCCGGTACCCGACGAGGGCCTCGACCCGCCCCTCGGCGAGGGCGCGCGTGTCCCGCCAGTCGAGGTGCCGGGTGCGGACCTCGCCGTCAGGGTGCCGGCGGCGCAGTTCCTGTACCCAGGCGGTGATGACCAGTCCTTCGGCGCAGCCGACGGTGACGGTACGGGGCTGGACGGCGGCTCTGGCCGTGCGCACGGCTTGCTCGGCCTCTTGGAGCAGTATCCGGGCCCTGGGCAAAAATGCCTGACCGGCGTCGGTGAGGCTGCTGCCCTGCGGCGTGCGGTCGAAAAGCCGGACACCGAGCTGAGCCTCCAGTCGCTGGATCTGGCGGCTCAGCGACGGCTGCGCCAGGTGCAGCCTGGTGGCGGCCCGGCCGAAGTTGCCGTACTCCGCCACGACCGTGAAATAGCGCACGAGCCGCAGATCGACGTCCATTCGCCCAGGGTACGTCGCGCGCCGTCATACGCCTGCGACATGACGGCATACGGAACAGGTCTTGGACAGGGTGTGCTGGTGGATATTTGGCTTGCGGGCATGACCACTTATGACGGCAAGAAGATCGTGATCACGGGCGGAAGCAGCGGGATTGGCCTGACTGCGGCCCGGTTGTTCGCGGACGGTGGGGCGCACGTACTGATCACCGGCCGCACCCAATCCACCCTGGACACCGCGCTGGAGCAGTTGGGGGGCAAGGCGATCGCCGTCCGCAGCGACGCCGCGTCCCTGAAGGACATCAAGGCGCTGGCCGGCACGGTCCAGGAGCGGTTCGGCGCGGTGGACGCGCTGTTCGTCAACGCCGGCGTCACTGCGTCCGCGCCGTTCGACTCGACGACGGAGGAGATGTACGACGCGCTGTTCAGCACCAATGCCAAGGGCCCGTACTTCACGGTGCAGGCGTTGGCGCCGCTGTTGCGCGAGGGAAGCGGCGTGGTCCTCACCACGTCGGTGGTGAACGTCCTGGGCCTCGACGCGCTCAGTGTCTACTCGGCGAGCAAGGCAGCCCTGCGGTCGATGACGCGCACGCTGGCCCGCGAGCTGCTGCCGCGCAAGGTGCGTGTCAATGCCGTGAGCCCCGGTCCGATCGACACGGGCATCCTGGACCGCTCCGTCCCCGCCGACGTCCTCGAGACGATGAAGGACACCTACCGGAGCACCAACCCGATGCAGCGGCTGGGGTCCTCCGAGGAAGTGGCCGCCGCGGTGGCGTACTTGGCGTTCGGCGCCACCTTCTCGACGGGAACGGAGTTCCCTGTCGACGGAGGGGCTTCGCAGCTCTAGGCGCTCTGACCGCAGAGGTTCGCTGGGGCGTCCAGTCCGCGGCGGCGAGGGGGCGTCCGCCCCAGCGGATGCTCTTCTCGCCGCGGGCGCGGGCGCGTTCTTGCGCTCGGCAGCCAGGTCGCCCGGGTGGCGGGCGTTGGCGTTGCGCCAGCGCGGGTGTGCGTGCAGGCCCGGGGCTGAGCCGTCCGGCGGTGGGCCCGATGCCGAACGTCACCGCGTCCTCCGCGGCGGCCGATCTCGCCGACCGAATACGCGCGATCGACGCCGGGCGACCCTGTCTCGTCGTCGCGCACAGCATGGGTGGCGTGGTCGCCACCGCGGTCGCGGAACTCGCCCCCACGCGCAGGCCCTGACCTTGTCGTTCATCCCGTGCGGCGTGGTTCGGGGCCGACCTTGTGGTCGGCCGGCCGGTCGTCGGTGAGGTTCGCCGGTGACCAGGGCGTCCCGTCCAGGATCACCTACGCCGCCGCTTCGCCCGCCGCATCGCGGCGGGCGGGCTCTTCGGACAGGCCGATCGCTGACGGGTACACAAGCACCGAGGCTCCCGGGGTCGCGGTCGCTCCTGGTCGACAACCCGTCTACCAGGACCCTCGCCACGTCCACCAGCCAGCCCTCGAGCCTCACCCACCGCCAGGGCGGACGGCTCAGTGCGATCACAATGTGCGAGATCCCCACCTTCCGCGCGGTCGCGGAGTCGTGCGGCGGATCTCCTCCGATACCTTGCGGTGGGCATGTCCATGCGGGTGAAGCAGCGAAAGGCGTCTCTATCCGGTCGGCCGTGCGCTGGGCGAGGATCCGGGCGCGGAACCCGCGCCCGGCGACGGCGTGTTCGCGTAGCGGCTGACGAACTCGCGGATCTCCCGGGCGACGAGTTCGGGAGACTCGTAAGGGGCGAGATGTCCCGCGTCCGACAGGAAGACCAGCCGGCCTCCGGGCATCGCACGGACGTCGGCGATCAACTTGTCCTGCGGGGCAATGGTGTCTCTGCCGCCGATGACGTAGCACGCCGGCACGGCGATCCCGGACAGCTCCTCGAACATGCTCGTGTAAGCACCGCCACCGGTTCCGAGCCAGCTGCGCCAGAACTGCTCCGTGACAGCACTCGTCATCGTGCGCACGACATCGGTCGTCTTGCTCGGCTCCAGCGAGATGGCCCCAATGGCCTGCGTTATGGCTTCGACGTCATGGAAGGACTTGTGGAACCCTTCGATGACTGGATCGCCCGCCTCGGTACCGCCCGCGTTCCACGGCATGAGCGCCATGACCGCGGACACCTGGCCGGGCCGGTTCAGAGCGATCCGCACACTGAGCGCGCCACCGAAGGAGAGACCGACGAGGGCGAAGCGTTCGAGGCCGAGCTGATCACAAGCATCGATCACCGTTTCGGCGATCCGGGCGAGGCTCGATCCGTCGGCAGGCGCATGGATGGAGCCCGCGTGGCCCGGCAGGTCCATGAGAACGAGGCGATAGCCGTCGAGTAGGGGTGCCACCTCGGACCAGCACTTGAGTGAGCACCCGAGTCCGGGCAGCAGAACGATCGCGTCCGGCCCGTTTCCCCGCTCCTCGTAATGGATACCGTTGTTCGTTTTCGGCATGAGATTCCTCCGTGTGTCACGTGATCCGGGCTGTCGTCGGTCGCCGCGCGTGCGGGTGTCACGCCGCTACACCAGCGACAGGCTCGCGCGAAGTGAGGCGAGCAGACCCACCACCTCGGAGAGCCCGGTAGCGGTGCCGAAGACGTAGAAGTCCGGGCGAACCAGCACGGCCACGACACCGGACTCCTTGAGCCAGTCACTCAGCGTCTCGCCCTCTTCCTGGACCCCCTCGGCGCCGACCACCACGGACCGCAGCCCAATCGCGCGCTCGAGTTCCGAGACGGCCGCGGTCGTCGCCGCGTCCGGTTCGACCAAGCTGAACAGGGTGAACCCGCGGCCGAGCACGTCGTCGGACCGCTCGGCCTTCCCGCCGCTCGTACACAGATAGGGCTGTACAGCCAAGTGGCCGGCCAGCGGTTGTCCGTCTCGGAAGCCTGCGCCGACAGGCGGCTCGAACGGTGGCGGAAGCTCGGTCGCCGACCGCATCTCCTCACGACGTTGCGCCGCACGAACGGGGTCGGTCTCGCAGACGACGGTCCCTACCCGCACCGACTCTTCGATGTAGTCGATGACCTGTGGCCTTCTCGAGAGCGTGTACAGGTCCAGCAGCTTCGGGTCCGCGGCGCCGGTCAGCACGAGGTCGAGCATCCAGCCGAGGGTTGCGGCGTCTCGGATGCCAGAGCTCATGCCCTGTCCGAGAAAGGGCGGCATGACGTGAGCAGCGTCACCGGCGAGCAGAACCGACCGGTGGCGGAACGTATCGGCCACGATGGATCGGAACTGGTAGACGGTCTGCCGGATCACCTCCCCCTCCTGCGGGCCGATCCAGGGCCTGAGCAACTCCCGGACGCGTTCCGGCTTCACCATCTCGGTGGGATCGTCGCCCTCGACGAGCATGAACTCCCAGCGGAAGTACCGCTGAGCCACTCGGCCCATGTGGTTCGGCCTCGCGGGGTCGAGTACCTGGCCGGTGTCCGGGATGTCCAGGGTCGGGGCGCCGGGCCGAGGCCGGACGTCAACGACCAGCCAGTCGCCCCGGAAACCGAGATCTTTCGTCGGAATGCCGCAGAGCGTGCGTACCGCGCTGTTGGCGCCGTCTGCCCCGACCACATAGCGGGCGGTGACGACGCCGCCGTCTGCCAATGTCACCACCACGTGGTCGACCCCCTGGCGCAGGTCGACCAGCTCCGCACCGAAACGAACGTCCACAGTGGATGCTCCGCGGACTGCCGCGTCCAGGGCATCTTCGAGTTCCGGCTGGTAGAAGTGGTACGACGCATCCCAGCCGGAGGGAGCGCTCCAATCCCTTGGCAGACGAGAAATCACGCTTCCGTCGGGATCGAGGAATTCATACACACGAGCTGGTTCGGCAATGCGCCTTACATCGTCGGCAATGCCCAAAGATTGAAAGACGCGCATGATTTCGTGATCGAAGTGTCCGGCTCGTGGCGTCTCGTAGCGCCCGACCCGCCGTTCGCACACCAGCACGCGGTGCCCCGACGCCCCCAGTAGAGCAGCCAGGGTCTGACCGACCGGGCCGTACCCGATGATGAGGACATCCACACCCCCGGCATCCGGCGTGATCGTGGATGTGCGGGGTTCATCGGCAAGCATGTGTCCCAACCCTTCGCTTACACCGGAGCGTGTACGTGCCGGAAGACCACCCTCAGGCGGCGTCGATGTCCAGTACGATCCGGCCGCGGGCGCGGCTGTCCGCATGGAGCATCCGCCAGGCGTCGGCGGCCTGCTCCAGCGGGAAGGAGCGATTCACGGGGACGGACAACTTCCCTGACTCGGCGAGCGCAGCCACCTCCGTCAGCTCGTCGGCGTTCGCGCGTGCCCACACCAATTGGCCACCCTGTTCGGGAGCGGTGATGTCGGCCACGGAGGCGACCCGCGCGGGATCCTTCAAGACCTTCCGCGAGACGGCCACCGCGCCCTCGCCGTAGAAGTCGAGCGCCGCGTCGACGCCCTCTGGCGCGAGCTCGCGCACCCGCTCGGCCAGTCCTTCTCCGTAGGTGATCGGTGTGGCGCCGAGTTCACGCAGACAGTCGTGGTTGCGCTCGCTGGCGGTGCCGATGACGTGTGCGCCCCGGGTGGTGGCGATCTGCACGGCGAGCGTACCGACCCCACCGGCGGCCCCGTGGATCAGGACGGTGTCGCTCTCGCCGATGTTGATGCGTTTGATGGCCTGGTAAGCCGTCAGCCCGTTCAGCGGCAGACACGCCGAATGCAGCCAGTCCCAGGACGCCGGCTTGCGTGCCAGCGTGCGGGCCGGGGCTGAAACCAGTTCGGCGTAGGTACCGTTCTGCGCCCAGTCCTTGACGACGAAGCCGATCACCTCGTCGCCGATCTCGAACTCGGTGGCGCCGAAACCGCGAGCCTCGACGACGCCGGACATCTCGAAGCCCGGGATGAGGGGGAAGTGGGTCACCATGATGCCGTCGAGGGTGCCGACGGCGATCTTTTCGTCGCCCGGGTTCACTCCGGCCGCCTTGACCCGGACAAGGAACTCCCCGGGCGCGACCGCCGGTGTCGGCTGTTCCGTGAGCTCCAGGTCGTCCGCGCCGCCGTAACGCGGGAGTGCAATTGCTTTCATGGTCACCTCAATGGTCTTGTCAGCTGTTGGGAGCCGGATGTGTGGTCGCCTGGGTCACGCGCGGCCGAGCTGGGCACGGAACCAGTCACAGACAAACTCCGTGCGCTCGGCCGAGTGGTTGTACATGGTGTGGTCGCCGTCGTCCCAAACCCGCAGGGTGGGATGCTCCGACAGGTCGAGGAACACCTTCTGCTGGTCGAGGCTGACCAGCGGGTCGTTGCCGCCGTGCAGCACGAGCATCGCGGCGCTCGTGCGCTCGACCGTCGGGTCGAGCCACAGGGTGCGGAAGACGGCCGCGGCTTCGTCGTCGGTGTCGACGCCCAGGAGCGCCCGCGATTGTTCGCGTGCGGTCCGGAACGGCAGTGGCTCCGGCTTCGCGGTGGCCCCGTTGACGCAGCACGCGCCGAAACGGCTGTCGTGCACCGCGGCACGGGCGGCGAGCAGTCCACCGAAGCTGTTTCCCCATACCCCGCACCGGCCGTAGTAGCCGGTACGGGCACGCACGGCGTCGAGGGCAGCGCTGAAGGCTCGGTCGACGTTCCCGTCGAGGTGGAGTCCGCCGGCCATGCGCGTATCGCCCTGGCCCGGTGCCTCGAGCAGGACAGCGGACAGTCCCCGCCGGGCCAGGGCTTTGGCCTGCTGATGAAAGGCCGGGCCCCAACCGCTCTGCCCGCCGACGATGACCACCGTGGGGCCGGGGCGATCGCCGGAGCGACTGACGAACCAGGCGGTGCAGTGGCTCTGCCGGAACGGGATCGACAGCCGTTCCACGCGCAACTCGGTGTCGAGCTCGGCCGCGGCCTGGTAGGCCCGGGTGAGCCGGACGTAGAGCGCGCGTTTGGCCGGGTGGTCGGTGTTGAAGGCCATCTGCGCGAAGATCAGGGAGGCCGTTGCCCGGCGATAGCACGCGACCGCGGTCTCGACATCACCGCGGTCGGCGGCCGCCTCCGCGCGGGTCAACTGCGCCTCGGCCAGGCGAGTCGCGACGTCGTGCCACGGTTCCGAGACGGCCGCATGGGCCAGGTGGACGGCGTCCCCGTGGTCCATGCCGTAATCGAGCATTCGGGACATCGGCATGGCACGCAGCAACGCGGCCCGAATCTTGGCCGGGTCCTCCGCCGATACGGGAGCGTCCATCAGCGCGCGGCTCCGTCGGTGCATCGCGGTCGTGTTCCGTCCCCCCGCCCTGTCGCGCCCCGGGTTCGCAACGGAATGACCGGCGCCGCCTCGGTGACGGTATTACGCAACTCACCGAGACCTTCGATCGCCGCGACGACCTCGTCGCCCGGCTGCAACCAGGGGTAGGTCGCCGAGTCGTGAGTGCGGGAGAGCTCCAGGATGCAGCCGGTGCCGCAGGTGCCGGAGCCGATCACATCGCCCGGCCTCACTTCGGCGCCGCGGGAGGCGTAGGCGATCATCTCGCCGAACGACCAGTGGATGTCTGACCACACGGCGCGGGAGTAGGAGGCACCGTTGACCGTGCAGGTCATTTCGAGACGGTATCCGTTGCCCTCGCGGAAGTCAGCGATCTCGTCCGGGGTCACGAAGTACGGGCCGAGGCTCGTCGCGGTGTCCTTGCCTTTCACCGGCCCCATCGACAGCTTCATCTCGCGCTGCTGCACGTCCCGGCCGCTCCAGTCGTTGAGCACACAGTAACCGGCGATGGCGTGTTCGGCGTCCTTGGCGGTCAGGTCGCGGCCGCCGCGCCCCACCACCGCGGCGACCTCCAGCTCGAAGTCGAAACGCTCCGCACCCGGCGTCATCGGCACCGGCCCGCAGCCCATCACGGCGTAGGGGCTGGAGAAGTAGAAGACCGGCAGCTCATACCAGTCCGGTTCCATCTCGAGGCCCCGCCAGGCGCGCCCTGCCCGGACGTGCTGTTCGAAGGCGTAGAAGTCGCGGACGGTCGGAGGCGTCGCGATCGGCGGCAGGGGAACGATGTCCGGCAGCGGCACGGTCGCGCCGCGCCGCAGCGCGGTCCGTCCAGCCGCGAGCAACTCGGCCTCGCCGGCCTCGATGAGAGGCAGCAGGTCTGCCAGACCGTCGACGACCCGGACCAGGTCGCCGTTCACCACGCCGACGCGTGCGGACGGCCCGTCCGCGTAGCGAACGAACTTCACTGCCTTACCTCCTTGGCTGCGGCGCCACCGGCCGGCATCGCTTGTTCGCGCGTCCAGGCGCGATAACTCTCCTCGGTGAAACCCGTCGCGCCGTGGCGCTCGACCGAAGCCCGGATGGTGTCCAGAAGCTCCTCAGGGTCGGTCTCGATGTCGATGTGCTCGACGAAGGGCTGTCGTGCCACGAGCCCGGTCCGCCAGTAGACCTCACACCGGTTGCCCTCCGGATCGTAGAAGTAGACGCCGACGGCATTGCCGTGCGAGACGATCATGTCGAGCCGGACGTCGTGCTCCCGGAAACGCCGATGGAAGCCGAGGACGTCCTCGAAGCGCGCGCACCGGAACGACACCTGCTGGATGAGTTTGATGCCGACCGGCGCGTCCCGCCCCTCGGCCAGGAGCAGTTCGTGATGTTCGGTGTCCGGCCGGGCGGACAGGAACCAGATGCCCAGCCGCTCGTCGTGGTCGGTGACCGTCAGTCCGAGGACTTCGGTGTAGAACGCGAGTTGCCTGCTCACGTCGTGACAGCGCAGGCCGACATGGCCGAGTTCCGCGACGGACGGCGTTGGAGTCGTCACGGCGCTCCTCTGAGACAGCGTTCTGCAAGACAGATCATGTTCTGCAGAGTAACCCGGCCCCAGTACTTGGTCAACGCTTGATGTTCTGCTGGGCGGCAGGCGCTCTGTCCAGCAGAACGAGACAAGGCGAGGCGATACATCGGCGGGATGGCGGCCACGGCGGTGACTCCGACCGGCGGGAAGGATTCGCTCCAACCCGCTCGCGGAAGTTGCTCGAAGGCGGCTCCGGCGCCTCCGGCGGCGCCGTGACGCACCACCGACACGGCCTGCGGACTGACTGGCGAGATCCGCCGAGACATCGAGGGGGGACTGCGGTTATTCTGGCAGGCGAAATACAATTCCGATCACCAGAACAGCCGCGCCGCAGTGACGACGGCGAGACGGAGGGGTTGTGGCAGTGCCGGCCGCCTACCCGGTGGAATCGATCGACAACGCCGCGCGGATCCTGCTGATGCTGGTGGACAACCCGTCGTTGCGAGTGGCCGACGTGTCCGCCGAGCTCGGAGTGGCCAGGTCGACCGCTCATCGGATGCTGACCACCCTGCAGGCCCGCGACCTGCTCCGCCAGGACGCCCAGACCAAGGCCTACGGACCTGGGCCCGCCCTGGCCAGGCTCGGCATCGCCGTGATGGGGGCAGTCGCCCTCCGCGACGAAGCGCGTCCCCTGCTGGAAAAGCTCGTCGAAGACACCTCCGAAACCGCGCATCTGCTCGTACTGGAAGGCACAGAGACCGTCTTCGTCGAAGGTGTGGAGAGCCAGCAGGTAATCCGTGCCGGGATGCGTACCGGGCAGCGAGGCCCGGCGCACGCGTCTGCCGCAGGGAAAGTGCTGCTCGCCGAGCTTTCCCGCGAAGAGTTGCGGCGCCGCTATCCGGGCGCGCGGCTGCGAGGCGGAACCGAGCGCGCTGTGAGCACCCGCCGGGCGCTCGAGGCCGAGCTCGAGAAGGTAAGGGAGACCGGCTACGCCACCAACATGGAGGAAAGCGAATGGGACCTCTGCGCGGTGGCCGCCCCGGTACGGAACCGGCAGGGCGTGGCCTGCGGTGCGCTGTCCGTATCCGGCCCGGCGAGGCGGGCGGATGCCAAACTCGCCCTCCTCAGCGGCGCTGTCGTCGCCGCCGCCACCGAACTCGGCGCGCGGCTCGGTTAGGGCGCAGACCGAGCCGTCCGTCCTGGCGGTGGGTGAGGCTCGAGGGCCGGCTGGTGGACGTGGCGAGGGGCCCACGCTACGTCCATGACGCAACGGGCCGTGGCCGCGGGCTGGACAGCCGCTGCGAAGCACTGGTCGGGCGCCACGCGAGCGGTGGGCGCGGCTTACGACGCGGCGCACCTGCTGCCCTCCCGAGCCATCGAACGGGCCACCGCTCTGGCCCGGCGCGTACTCGACCCGGACGTCGTACCCCCATGGTCCGCGGACCTGCCGGGCTCCGGGACCGGGCGCATTCCCCGCTCCCTGCCGAAGAGGCAGCCGGACGCCGTCCTCTTCAGCTCCTGCACCGGCACGATGTTCGGGCCGACGCAGCTCGGCGCGGCAGGCGCCGGCGAGGCTTTCGCCCGGTCCCACATCCTGGAGCTGCTCGAACGCGCGACGCGCACCGAGACGGAAGACGCTGGTCAGCCACGTCTCACCAGCACGCCGGAGGCAAGCGCGACGGCGCGCCCGGCGCTCGCCACCCGCACGTAACCAGCTCGAGCAACGGTTTCCGACTGGAGTACCGGACTGGCGCTGCCGCCCACACACGCTGATACACAACTGAGCGGTCGCCGTGGAGCGCCTGATACGCGGGTGAGCCCCGCCGGAGGACCGCTGCGTCCAGGATCAGTGGCCGGGCGGGACGGCCGAATGCTGTTCCTCCTCCGTACGAGCCCGCCGCAGCGATGACCGGTGGCGGACGAAAGGGGAGAGACCTATGCGCAAGTGGATCAGTCCGAGGACGGCCGCCGTCCTGACGACGGGGGTCGCCGTGACCGCGACCGTGATGGCCGTCTGGCCGGCGCAGGCCGTCGTGGGTGGCACCGAGTCGACCCACGCCTACTCGTTCATGGGCTCGTTCCAGCCGTCCTATCCCGCGCCGCCGCGCCCGGACGGACACGGCTGTGGGGTGGAGGTCCTCGCACCGCAGTGGGTGCTGACCGCCGGCCACTGCGCCGGCAAGAACCCGACCGGGGCCAAGGCGGGTGTCCCGCGTGGCTGGAAGGTCCGGGTCGGGTCGCTGGACACCTCGTCCGGGGGCGAGGTCGCCGAGGTCGACCACTACTACCGGCTGGCGACCCATAATGATGAGGGGGGTTTCTGGGGCCGGGACATGGCGTTGATGCACCTGCGCACCCCGGTCCGGGCCGAGCCCGTGCGGATCGCCTCGACAACGCCGGCGGACAACACACCCGTCCGCATCATGGGCTGGGGCATGACCTGCGACGACAGCACCAACTCGGCGTGCTACCCGACGCGGCTGCGGGAGGCCGACACCGTGGTGCAGCCGATCTCGACGTGTCCGTCACACGCGGCCAGTGGGGAGTTGTGCGTCGGTAGCGCCGATGGCAGCGTCGCCGCGTCGAACATGGACTCCGGTGGGCCCGCGCTGGTCCGCGAGGGCGGCCAGTGGGCGGTGGCTGGTGTGGTCAGTGGCCCCGACGAGAGCGGCAAGACGCTGTACACCGACGTCACCAGGCACGCCGGCTGGATCGACGGCATCATCAGCGGCACCCACGTGCCGGCCGACGACGAGATCCCGAACGTGGAAGGCGCGGCGGACCTGGGCGGCTGCGTGGGCTCGGTGGTGAGCCCCCGGCCGCCCGGCCGCAGGACCCGGCGCTGCTGCTGACCAACGGCCACTGTGTGCAGGGAAAGCGGCCCGCGCCCGGAGCCGCGCTGGTGGACCGGCCGGCCGACCGCGAGGTGCCGATCGCCGACCGCCAGGGCTACCCGCAGACCACCGCCCATGCGCAGCGTTTGGTGTACGCGACGATGACCGGCACCGACGTCGCGCTTTACCGACTGGACCAGACCTACGCGCAGTTGAGGGCCGAGCGCGTGAAAGTATTCCGGCTCACCCCCACCCCCGTGCGTGCGGGTGACCCGCTGACCCTGGCCTACGCCGGTGGCCGCCTCGAGTGCACCGCCGAGGCCGTGGTCACGCACCTGCGGGAGGGCGGCTACCAGCAGGACCACTCGATCCGCTACGCCACCGGCAAGGACTGTGCCCCTGGCACGGCACCTCCGGTTCGGCACTGCTGGCCCCGACGGCACCACGGTCGTGGGGATCCACAACACCCACAACGACGCCGGCGAGAAGTGCACCGACAACAACCCCTGCGAGGTGGGCCCGGACGGAACCGTGACCGCCGTGCGGGGTCGTGGCTACGGCCAGCAGGTCTACATGATCGCGTCCTGCCTGACCGAGGGGAGGCTCGACCTGTCCCACCCGGGCTGCACCCTGACCGGTGCCACACCGCGTCCCGACCACCGCGGGGGCACCCCCGGTGACCAGGACCAGCACAGCGGCCCCCGGGCCCACCAACACTGATCCGATCGGCTGCGTCGGCGAACCCGGACCCGGCAAGGGCGTGGTGGCGTCCCTGCCGGACGACATGTGGTGTGTGGAGCTGAGCGAAGCCGTGTTGGCGCCGGCGGCGTGGGCTGCGACTCCCCACGGCAGAGACGCACCTGCCTGGAGCCGCCCTCTTGGTGGCTGTCATACCCGGCGAAAACCCGGACCTGGACCGGGCCGTCCACATTCACGGGTCAGGAACGTACGGGGAGCACCGGGCGCGCAGCGTGGAGACCGGGACGGTAGAAAGGGCGTATGCCCCGCCCTTCTCCAGCCTCCGAGTCCGATGCCGAGGCGATGGTCACCGCCCTGCTGACCGCGTCCCGGCTCCTGGTCGCCGTCTCCGCCCGGTCGTTGGCCGCGGTGGAGGATTCCCTGACCTTGCCGCAGTTCCGCATGTTGGTCGTCCTCGACGGCCGGGGGCCGCTGAGTCTGTCCAGGCTGGCGGGGGAGCTGGGGGTGCAGCCATCGACCGCGATGCGCATGATCGACCGCCTGGTCGCGGCAGGCACGGTAGCGCGCGGTGTCACCGCGGAGGACCGGCGCACCAGCATGATTTCCCTCACTGAAGATGGCCGGCGGATCGTGCACGAGGCCACCAGCCGACGGCGACGGGAGATCGCGGGCATCGTCGACGTCATGCCACCCGGTCAGCGGCGTCATCTCATCGAGGCGCTGCAGGCGTTCACGGAAGCAGGTGGCGAACCCTCCGTGGAGGACGGTCCGCAGACGCACGCGACCTGGTGACCCCCGACGGCGCCGGACTGCCCGTCCTGACGCGGAGACCGGCGAACCGGGTGAGCCTTCTTCACCGCGGCGCGGGCCGTTCGTCGGGGAGGACGCGTACGAAGGGGATGTGGTCACGCCCGATGCGGTGGTAGTCCTCCGCGCTGCCGTCGCCCTCCAGACCGCACATCCGCATCAGTCCCCTGGCCAGCCGTGGATGCCGCAGCGCGTAGGTGGCCATCAAGCGCCCGGACTCCTCCGGATCCAGCGGCTCGGCGATCGCCGGCATCCGGCGCCGTCCGACCTGGATGGTGACGTGCGGAGTGCGCCGGATGTTGCGGTACCACTGCGCGGACGGGCCGAAACCGGAGGCGAGATGGTACGCCCCGGTCGCCGGGTCGCGACCGGTCACCTCCAGGACGACCTGCCGCGGCAGGCCACTCGTACGACCCCTGTGCGTGAGCAGCAGCATCCGGCCGCCCAGCAGCCACCCCAGGCGCCAGCGGTAGAGCACGAGCGGCGCCCGGAACATCAACCTGCGCAGCCCGGAAGGCGGGGGCACCCGCGTACGGCGGTTCGGCATCGACGGGTCTCCTCCTCGCAGGCGGCCGGGGTCCGCACTCTCGCCGTCGGGAAGCGGAGGAGCGTAGCGAATCGGAGGGGCCCCGGCCATCGGTTCCGCATGCTTTATCAAAGTGCAAATTTTGCACTGTCTAAAAGCCTAGCGTGCTGCGTGCCCACGACGCATGTGTCCGCCCCCGGCAGGCGAACACACCCCGATCCAGGAGGCACCATGACCGCGCACGCCCGGTCGGCATCCGGCCGCTCACGCAACCTCACCATCGCGGGCGTCCTGCTCCTCGCCCTGGCCGTCATCGCCGGAGCGATCGTGTGGGCCACCCGGGGCGACGCCAACGCCACGGAGAACGGCTCGTCGAACTTCCCCAGCGCGAAACCGGCCGCGCCGGGTGATGTGGTCACCACGGCCGGCCCGGTGAGCAAGCTGGACATGGAGTTCCTGGTGAAGGTCCGGCAGGCCAACCTGTGGGAGGCCCCGGCCGGGCGGCTCGCCCAGACCCACGCCACCAGCGAGGCCGTCAAACGGGCCGGGATGCACGTCATGGACGGACACTCCAAGCTGGACGAGTTCGTCCGCAACACCGCCGAAGCGCTCAACGTCGCCCTGCCGGACGAGGCCAGCGCCGAGCAGCAGGGCTTCGTCCGCACCCTGGAGGACGCCCAGGGCGCCGACTTCGACAAGAAGTTCGCCAACATCCTCCGCGGCACCCACGGCAAGATCTTCGTCAGCATCGCCCAGGTCCGCGCCGGCACCAAGAACTCCCTGATGCGCCGCTTCGCCTCCGAGGTCAACCTCACCGTCCTCGACCACCAGAACGTCCTGGACGACTCCGGCCTGGTCGACGAGGCCACCTACGACGACATCGCCTCCACCTTCTGACACTCGCATGCAGGGCAGGACGGCAGACGCGCGGCCGATGGCGGCATTGGCGCCCGCGACGACGACCGTCTGGGACATGAGCGGTCGGGTTTCCTCCAGCTAGGGGGCGGCATCCGCGGGCCGAGGCGGCTTCCGCGGGGTGGTCGCGGGGCCGGCCAGCCGTGCCGACGCTTCGAGCATCAGGGCATGGACGAACGCCTGGGGCAGATTGCCCAGCAGCCGGCGCTGGGCGACGTCGTACTCCTCCGCGTACAGGCCCGGCGCGCCGCAGGCGCCGCGGTTGCGCTCGAACCAGCGGTATGCGTCGATCTCGTGGCCCTGCTGGTGCTCCGCGAGTGCCACGACGAAACCGCACAGGACGAACGCGCCCTCGGCCTCGTTGAGGGGCCGTTCGTCGTGCCGGAAGCGGTAGGCGTAGAAGCTGTCGGTCAGCTCCGCGGTGTAGGCGCGGAGGGTGGCCCGGGTGCGGGGATCGTCGGCCGGCAGCAAGCCCCGCAGGGGAGGCAGCAGCAGCGCGGCATCGAGCGAGGGGTCGTCCGGGGAGCGCTGCCAGCGCCCGTCCGGGTGCAGGGCGCGCCGGGCGGTGTCGGCGACGATGGCATCCGCCAGAGAGGACCATTCATGGACCGACGGCCCGCGGTGGGCCGCGTCGGCGATCCGGCGCAGTCCGGCGGCGCAGATCAGACGGCTGTGTGTCCAGGCGCGGTTGTCCAGTTCCCAGATCCCGGCGTCCGCATCCCGCCACCGCCGCCGGATGGCGTCCGCGGCGATCCCGGCGGCCGCCCAGCCGTCGCCGTCCAGCCGGCCATGCTCCGCCGCGGCGGCGAGGAGCAGCAGCGCCTCACCGAAGCAGTCGAGCTGGAACTGCCGGTTGACGTGATTGCCGATCCGGTCGTAGCCGCCGGGATAGCCGGGCAGGTCGAGCGGCTGCTGGTCGGGGACCGGGCGGCCGTCCACGGTGTACGCGGGGCTCAGGTCCGGCCCGTCGGCGTGCAGCCTGGCCGTGGCGAAACGGACCGCGTCGTCCAGCAGCGGTCCGGGGGCGGCCGCGGCCACGGCCTGGCCCGCATAGGACTGATCGCGGATCCACACGTACCGGTAGTCGTAGTTGCGTCCCTCTTCGGCGCGCTCGGGCAGGCTGGTGGTGGCCGCGGCGACCATCCCGCCGCCGGCGCTCGTCATGCCGCGCAGCACCGCGTAGGCCTGGCGGGCGTCACGGACCGCCACGGTGTCGCCGAGCCCCGGGATTGCCGAGGCCCAGGCCCGCTCGGTGGCCGCCCAGGCCCGCCCCGGATCGACGGTCGGCGTCCGCAGCGGCCCGGCTCCCAATTCCAGCACCAGATCACGCCGCTGGCCCTCCGCCAGATCCAGCTCCAGCGTGAACCGGCAGCCGTCCCCGCCCTCGCCGGCCGGCCGGGCGTCCTCGGCGCCCGACCACCGCAACGCCAGCCTGCCCAGCCGTGCCCGCCACTCCCCCGACGCGCCGCGCCGCGTCTCGCGCATCGGCTCCCGTCCGTAACCCGCCACCGGGTGCAGCACCACCCGGACCCGGGCCCTACCCTCGCGGGCCACGATGCGCCGCAGCAGGACCAGACGCCCGGTCTCCCCCGGGAACGCCAGCGCATCGCGGCACTCGACGATGCCGCTGCGCGTCACCCACCGGCTGCGCCAGATCAGCGAGCCGTCCTCGTACGTGCCGCCGGGCACGAACCGTTCCGCCGGGGTGACGGCGTACAGTCCGCCGCCCCCGATGAGCGCGGCGAACACCGCGTCGTCGTGCCAGCGCGGCGCGCACAGCCAGCAGATCTCTCCGCGCGGGCCGACCAGGGCGCCGCGCTCGCCGTCGGCGAGCAACGCGTAGCTGCCCAGGTCCTGCGGCGGATAGCGGGGCGTCTCGTCCGGCCGGTGGCCTTTGGTCATCGTCGCGGTGTCCTCAGGCGATGCGGTAGGGATCGGCACGGTCGGCACGGAGTGTGAGCCCATGGCCGGGTGACCGGTCCTCGCCCGGCCGGATGGTGCCGCCCGCCGGGTCCAGAACGCCGCTGAACATCAGGTTCTCGATGCGCACATGATCGTGGAACCATTCCAGGTGCCGCAGATTGGGCACGGACGCCGCCGCATGGGCGTGGACATGTGGCGCGCAGTGGCCGGAGATCTGCAGACCGGCCGCCTCGGCCAGGGCCGCCGTGCGCAGCCAGACGGTCAGGCCGCCGCAGCGGGTGGCGTCGGCCTGCAGACAGTCCACGGCGTCGGCCCCGAGCAGATGCCAGAAGTACGGCAGCGTGTAGCCGTACTCCCCGGCCGTCACGTCGGCCGCGACGCCGGCCCTGACCTGCGCCAGACCGGCCCGGTCGTCGGAGGAGACCGGCTCCTCGAACCACGTGACGCCGTGTGCGTCGAGGTGCGGTCCGAGCCGGATGGCCTGTTTGCGGGTGTAGGCGCCGTTGGCGTCGACATAGAGCTCCGTATGGTCGCCGACGCTCCGGCGGGCGAGCGCGATGCGCCGCCGGTCGCGCTGCTCCGCGGTGCCCCAGGACTCACCGATCTTGATCTTGACCCGTGGAATGCCCTGCTCGGCCACCCAGATGCGCAGCTGCCGGTCCTGCCGACGGTCGTCGTACGTGGTGAAACCGCCGCTGCCGTACACGGGCACCTCGGCACCGCTCGCCCCCAGCAGCCTGATGAGCGGCACCTGAAGCAGCCGCGCCTTGAGGTCCCACAGGGCGATGTCCACGGCCGAGATGGCGCCCGCGACCATACCGGGCCGGCCGGCGTTGCGCACCGCCCGGGACATCGCCTCGTTGGCGCCGGGCACATCCAGCGCGCAGCTGCCGGTCACGATGCCGGCCAGCTGCTCTTCGACGACCTGGGCGGTGGCCGCGGCCCCGTAGGTGTAGCCCAGGCCCGTCGTGCCGCCGGAGCGGACCTGGGCCACGACCACGGTGGTCGAGTCCCAGGCCAGCGTGCCGTCGCCCTCGGGGACATCGGTGGGAAACCGGTAGACCGAGGTACCGACCGAGTCGACAACGGGGTCCGCGCCCCGGGCGTGGTGGCGCACCGTCAGTCCTCGTGGTGCTTCCGGCCCGGAAGAAACTCCTGGACCTTGGCCTTGAAGCCCTGTTTGACCATCGCCTCACGGTCACTGTCGCCCTTGACGATGGCCGTGGCGGCGGCCTCGATCTGGTCGAGGCCGGCGTGCGGCGGAATCGGCGGCACGGCCGGGTCGGTACGGAAGTCGATGACGAACGGCCGGTCGGCGCCGAGCGCCTTGTGCCAGGCGGCTTCCACGCCGTCGGGCTTTTCCACGCGTACCCCGCCCAGACCGATGGAGTGGGCGAAGTCCGCGTACCGTACGTCCGGGAGGGCCTGCGAGGGCAGGAACTGCGGTGCGCCGGACATGGCGCGCATCTCCCAGGTGACCTGGTTGAGGTCCTGGTTGTTGAGAACCGCGACGATCAGCCGCGGGTCCCGCCACTCGGGCCAGTATTTGGCCGCGGTGATGAGTTCCGCCATGCCGTTCATCTGCATGGCTCCGTCGCCCACGATGGCCAGCGCGGGCCGGTCGGGGTGGGCGAATTTGGCTCCGATGACATACGGCACTCCTGGACCCATGGTGGCGAGGGTGCCGGACAGCGAGCCGCGCATGGATCCGCGGATGCGGAGGTGGCGCGCGTACCAGTTCGCCGCGGAGCCGGAGTCGGCGGCCAGGATCACGTCGTGGGGCAGCAGGGCGTCGAGGGCGTGGACGACGTATTCGGGGTTGATGGGATCGGCGTCCACGGCGGCGCGCCGTTCCATGACCTGCCACCAGCGGGCCGTGTCCTTCTCGATCTTCTTGCGCCACGATCCGTGCTTCTTGCGCTTCAGCTGGGGCAGCAGCGCCCGCAGCGTCGCCCGGGCGTCTCCGACGAGGTTGACCTCGAAGGGGTACCGCAGTCCGACCATGAACGGATCGATGTCGATCTGCACGGCGCGGGCCTGGTCGAGCTCGGGCATGAACTGGGTGTAGGGAAAGCTGGATCCCACGACCAGCAGGGTGTCGCAGTCCTGCATCAGCTCATAGGACGGTCGGGTACCGAGCAGCCCGATCGCTCCCGTGACATACGGCAGGTCGTCGGGGAGCGCGTCCTTGCCCAGGAGCGCCTTGGCCACCCCCGCGCCGAGGACGTCGGCGAGTTTCTCGACCTCCGCGCGGGCCCCGCGCGCACCCTGGCCGATGAGGACGGCGACCTTCTCGCCCGCGTTGAGCACCTCGGCGGCCCGGGTGATCTCCTCGGCGGCGGGGGTCGGCGCGTACCGGGCCATGCCGAGGCTGGAGGGGACCATCTTGAACGCGTGGGTCGGCGGTGAGTAGTCCAGTTCCTGCACGTCGGCCGGGATGATGACGGCCGTCACGGTCCGCTTGGCACGGGCCGTGCGCATCGCCCGGTCAATGACGTTGGGCAGTTGCTCGGGGACGGTGACCATTTCGCAGAAGTCGGCGGCGACGTCCTTGTACAGGTTGCTCAGATCAACTTCCTGCTGGTACGAGCCGCCCATGGCGCTGCGGTTGGTCTGGCCGACGATCGCCACCACCGGTACGTGGTCCAGCTTGGCGTCGTAGAGGCCGTTGAGCAGGTGGATGGCACCGGGGCCGGAGGTCGCCGCGCACACCCCGACCCGGCCGGAGAACTTCGCGTACCCGACGGCTTCGAACGCGGCCATCTCCTCGTGCCGCGCCTGGATGAACTGCGGCTTGTTCTCGGCCCGCCCCCAGGCGGCCAGCAGGCCGTTGATGCCATCGCCCGGGTAGGCGAAGACGTGCTCCACGTCCCACTCGCGCAGTCGCTGGAGAATGTAGTCGGACACTTTGCTCGACACGGTTTTTCCTCTCTCGTCAGTGGTCTGGCTGAGGTGTCGCCGTTGTACGGCGGTTTCGGCCGGCGGGACCCGCCGCGCTCACCCGCGGCGGTGGCGTACCAGGGCGCGGACCCCGGCCACCGTGGCCCCGGTGACGGCGAGTGCGGCGCCGGTGGCCAGGCGGGCGTCCCTCACGGAGGGTTCGGGGCGGCGGAGGAGCTTTTCGGGCCGGTGCGCGGGCGGCGGCCCGTCCAGGCCGAGGGCCAGGGCCTCGGCCAGGTGCATCGCACGTCGGCCGGTGTCGCCCTGTTCGATCTGGGTGCGGCAGCTGAATCCGTCCGCGAGGACCAGTGCGCCGGGCGAGGTGTCACGCACGGCGGGCAGGACGCCTTGCCCGGCGATGGCCATCGACAGCTCGTGGTGGCCGCGTTCGAACCCGAAGTTGCCCGCGAGCCCGCAGCACCCCTCGTCCAGGACATCGGCGACAAGGCCGGCCCGGCGCATCAGCTCCCGGTCGGCGTCGTCCTTGAGCACGGCATGCTGGTGGCAGTGCGTCTGCACCGTGGCCGTCCTGCTGAGCTTCGGCGGCTGCCAGCCGGGAGCGTCATTGACCAGCAGTTCCGAGAACGTGCGGAACTGCCGGGCAAGCCGCTGGATGGCCTGGTCCTCGGGCAGCAGTTCGGGTGCGTCGGCGCGGAAGACCGCGGTGCACGAGGGCTCCAGGCCGACGATCGGGGTGCCGGCCTCGACCCACGGCCGCAGGGTGTCCGCCGTGCGGCGCAGGACGCGTTTGGCCGTGGCGAGCTGTCCGGTGGAGATCCAGGTCAGGCCGCAGCATACGGCGCGGGTGGGGACCGCCACGCGGAACCCCGCGTCCTCCAGCACCCGGACCGCCGCCTGGGCGATGTTCGGCTGGAAGAAGTTGCTGAAGGTGTCCGGCCACAGCACGACCGCGTTCGCGTCGCCGGGCTCCGGTTGCGACCCGTCGCGCGCCTGCCACCACTGGAGGAACGACTCCGGTGCGAAGGTCGGAGCGTTCCGTTCGGTGGCCACCCCGGCCAGGGCCTTCCCGAGCCGGGCGATGCCCGGGGCGTTCAGTACGGCGTTGACCAGCCGCGGTGAGATCCGCGACAGGCGGGCCCACACCGGGAGCCAGCCCATCGAGTAGTGGGCGGCCGGACGGAGCCGCCCGGCGTAGTGGTGGGCGAGAAACTCGGCCTTGTAGGTGGCCATGTCCACCCCGACCGGGCAGTCGGACTTGCAGCCCTTGCAGGCCAGGCACAGGTCGAGGGCATCACGAACCTCGGTGGAACGCCAGCCGTCGGAGATCGTCGAGTCGGCGTGCCCCTCCAGCATCTCGAACAGCAACCGGGCACGGCCGCGGGTGGAGTGTTCCTCCTCGCCGGTCGCCCGGTACGAGGGACACATCACGCCGCCGGTGTGGGTACGGCAGTTGCCGATGCCGACGCAGCGCATGGCCGCATGGGTGAAGGATCCCTGGTCGTCGGGGTAGCCGAAGTGCGGCTGGTGGGTGCGCGGCCGCCAGTGCGGGCCCAGTCGCAGATCCTCATCCACCGGATGGGGAGCCACGACCTTCCCGGGGTTCATCCGGTTGTCCGGATCGAAGAGGTCCTTCACCTCGCCGAACGCGGTGACCAGCCGGTCGCCGAACATCCTCGGCAGCAGTTCGCCGCGGGCCTGCCCGTCGCCGTGTTCCCCGGAGAGCGATCCTCCGTAGGAGGTGACCAGATCCGCGGCCCGGACGAGGAAATCCCGGAAGGCCGCGACGCCCTCGGCGCTGGTCAGCTCGAAGGGGATGCGGGTGTGCACGCATCCCTGGCCGAAATGCCCGTACAGCGAGGAGAGACCATAACCGAACCGCTCGAACAGCCGCTTGAGGTCGCGGAGGTAGTCGCCGAGCCTCTCCGGCGGAACGGCCGAGTCCTCCCAGCCCTCCCAGGTCTCGCGCCCGTCCGGTGGGCGCGCCGTCAAGCCCAGTCCGGCCTCCCGGGCCCGGAGCATCTTCTGCTCCCGCCGGGGATTGTCGGAGAACGTCACGGTGCCGTCGTCCTCGCTGCGGCCGATCGCCCGCAGCAGCGCTTGGCCCTGTTCATCGACACTTTCCTGGGTATCGCCGCTGAACTGCAGCAAGAGCCAGCTGTTCCCGGATGGAAACTGATCCAGGGAATCGAGATAGGCGTTTTCCTCCCGCATGAGCTGTGCCATCCGGTCGTCCAGGGCCTCCAGCTGGGTGGGGCGGCTGTGGTCCAGGAGCCGGGGAACGTCGTCCGCGGCCGCGCAGATGTCGTCGTAACCGAGTACCAGCAGGGATTCGTACGGTGGTACCGGCACCAGATCCAGCTCGGCCCGCAAAACGGTGACCAGGGTGCCCTCGCTTCCCACCAGCGTGCGGGCGAGGTCGAAGCCGTTCTCCGGGAGGAGCGAGTCCAGGTTGTATCCCGATACGCGCCGAGGGATGGCGGGAAAGCCACGCCGGATGTCCCCCAGATAGCGGTTGACGACGTCCCGCAGCCCTTGGTAGATCTCCGCGCGGCGGCCACCGGCCGCGATGACTGCCGCGAACTCGTCGTCCGAGGTGCGACCGACCCAGCAGCGGGTTCCGTCGTAGGTCAGGACCTCCAGCCGCCGTACGTTGTCCACCGTCTTGCCGTAGGCCTGAGCGGACGCGCCACAGGAGTTGTTGCCGATCATGCCGCCCAGCGAGCAGTGGCTGTGCGTCGAGGGTTTGGGCCCGAACTTCAGCTGGTGGGCGGCCAGCCGACGGTTGAGCTCGTCGAGCACGATGCCCGGCTCCACCACACAGGTCCGCCGGTCGGTGTCGACCGATACCAGCCGGTCGCAGTACTTCGTCCAGTCGATGACGACCGCCGCGTTGGTGCACTGGCCTCCGAGGCTGGTTCCGCCGCCCCGGTTGAGCACGGGAGCATCGAACCGGGCGCAGACCGCGACGGCCTCGGCTCCGGCCTCCACCGTCCGTGGCACCACCACACCGATCGGCACCTGGCGGTAGTTCGAACCGTCCGTGGAATACGCGCCCCGGCTGCCCGCGTCGAAACGCACCTCCCCGTCGACGCTCTCGCGCAACGCCTTCTCCAACGTCCTGGCCCGTGTGTCGCGCTCATCGCCGCCGATGGCGGCCTTCCGACCTTTCCTGAGCATGGGCACCTTCCCGCTGTGGCCTCCGAGGCTGTGACCGGCCCCTTGAACGAGTTCCCCTTCCTCGCTCCTCATCCCGCCCGAAGTGCCGGGCCCTCCCCGTTCGGCTCAGCGCCCCGAGCCCGCGGGCGGAGCCGGGGCCCGGCGTACGGCCGGACGCCGGGGCGGGCAGACGGGCGGTGGCCACAGGCGCCGCGACCGAAGGCGAGGACAGGCTCAGAGGCGCGGCGAGGACCCTCGGCGTTTCTTGCGCGAGCGGTGGAAAAGCCGGATCGCGGGTACGAACCAGCAGGTCACAAACCAGAGCAGGGCCACGGCCCGGCGGTGGAGACGCGGACCCGGACACGGGACCTGTACGAATCACGGCGATCAGGGGCACCCGGCGATGTGCGTGGCCTCGCTCCTCGACGGGTGCGGGCAGCGGGCGATCGATGCGCTGGTCGTAGGTCCCCCGGCCCGTCGTCGACGCGGGTGAAGGCCATCTGCGACGGACCTCGCGACTGGCCGAGGAGATGGCCGCCCTCTGCCGTTCGCGGCATGTCTCGTTCATCGCCACGACCCAGGCCCTTGCCAGTGCCCCTGCCTGGCCAAGGGAAGCGCTGGCCGACGGTGCCCACCCAGGCAGCGCCGGACCACCCATCCTCCGTCTCACCCCTTGAATCATCTATCGAGATTCGATAGATTCCCATCGTAACTCGATGGAAGGATGGGACATGGGACAGCTGGCAGTGCGTGCGCTTCGCGCCGTGCTCGTGGTGGTGCTCGCCGGCACCGTGTTCGTGCAGGCATTGATGGTGTGGGTGTTGGTCAGCGGGAGCGACCCGGAGGACGGGTCGCTCCCGCTGACCCCGCTGCGCGTGATCACGGTCCTGGGCATGGTGTCGGCCCAGGTCGCCCTGGTCAGCGTCTGGCGGCTGGTGACGATGGTGCGCCGCGGAACCGTGTTCTCCCATGCCGCCTTCCGGTACGTGGACGCCGTGATCGGCGCGATCGTGGCGGCCGCCCTCCTGTGGTTCGCGGTCACGGCCATCAATGCGCCGGGCCAGCGGGACGACCCGGGCGTCACCGCCATCATGGGCGGGATTGGCGTGGCCATCCTGGGGGTCGCGCTCATCGTGTTCGTGCTGCGGATGCTGCTCGCCCAGGCCGTCGCGCGCGACGTCGAAGCGGCCCAGATGCAGGCCGAGCTGGACGAGGTGATCTGATGCCGATCGTCGTCGACATCGACGTCATGCTGGCCAGGCGGAAGATGTCCGTGGGCGACCTCGCGGACCGCGTCGGGATCACACCCGCCAACCTGGCGGTACTCAAGAACGGCCGCGCCAAGGCGGTGCGCTTCGCGACACTGGCCGCGCTCTGCGAGGTACTCAAGTGCCAGCCGGGCGACCTGCTGCGCTGGGAGGCCGAGGACGCCGCGGGCGAATGACGTCCCCGAGCGGGCGTGAAAACGCGCGGGACCACCGGCCCGCGACACGGCACCTGGGCCGGAGCGCCGAGTTGGTCAGCCGGCGACTCCGGCCCTGTGCCATGCAGCCAGGACTTCCTCGATCTGCCCTATGGTCAAGTCCGGACCCATCGTCTGTCCTTGACGTGTTCAACCCGCTCCGTTGTGGAGAGGATCCCTCCAACACGGCGTCGACCACCCCGGTCTTCCACATCCTCTGCGCTGCTGCCGTGGATCCGTCGCTTGAGGGAAGGACGTGTCCCTGGTGTTCACCACACGGAACGAATGGAACACCGGCTATGCCGATGGCCGCCGCTATCGCCCGCTCAGCGACCGTGAGCGGTCACTGCTCGCCACACACCTCCCCGCCCCTGTCGGGGGTAAGGCCCTCGACATCGGGTGCGGGGTCGGTGAACTCGCCGCCCACCTGTCCTCGCTCGGCTACCACGTCGACGCCGTCGACTGGTCCGACAACGCCCTCGCCGAGGCAACCGCCCGGCACGGAAATGCCGCCCGGTGGCTACGCCTGGACATCGAGCTCGACGACTGGGCGCCGCTGCACGCCGACGGCTACGACGTGATCACCTTACGGTTCGTATATCCCTTCCTGAAGCACCGCGACCGAACCATCCGGGCCCTCGGCCGCCGCCTGCGACCTGGCGCCGCCCTCGTGGTCATCGCGCCCCTCGCCACCGATACCCCGGCCGGGCGGCGCGGCATCGCGCTCGACGAGGATGAACTCGCCCAGCTCCGGGCGGGCTGGTCCACCACCGAACGCCACGACGCCGAAGGACTGGCCTTCGTAGTCCTGCGCGGCCCCCACCCGGCCGAGGCCACGCTGCCCGCTGGGCCATCGGCCAACCGCGCACCCCGCACACTCGCCGAAAGCCCAGGCGCGACGCCCACCGCGCGGCAGCACCACTTCACCCTTCAGGAGCGCTACTACGCACAGGTGGAATCCGGACGCAAAACAATCGAAGTACGCGTCAGGACCGCCAGGAAAGCGGCCGTCGAAACCGGGGACACGATCATCTTCCGCGAGCCGGACAGCGGGCGGGAACTCGACATCGTCGCACAGCGAATCACCCCGTACAGCTCATTCGACGAGCTTCTCGACGCGGAGGACCCGACACGCATCGATCCCGACTCCTCGCGCGAGGAGCAACTCGCCAATCTCCGCCGCATCTACTCACCGGACAAGGAAGCCCTCGGCGCCCTCGCTTTCGAGTTCGACCACCGTCCGGGACGGCCCGGCCACACCATGCCCATGACTCCCGCGGAGTACGTCCAGACGGTGCCCCATCACACGGTGTACAGCTGCCTGTACATCCGCGACGAGCACGATCGCCCGGTACAGCTGCGCTCCGTGTACGGCGACCGGCTGTGGCAGTTGCCCGGTGGCAACGCCGACGCCGGTGAAGACCCCTTGGAGACCGCACGCCGCGAAACGGCCGAGGAGACCGGACTCCAACTCGGCCGGGGCCAACCACGCCTGCTGCTGACGCACTACCGCCCGCCGGGTCCCCGCTGGCCGCTGGGCAAGATCGGTTTCATCTTCGACGGCGGCCGACTCAGCCCCGAGCAACTGCGCCGCATCCGGCTCGACCCGGCCGAACACGACCTGTGGGCCGTCCATGAGATGGCCCAGTGGCGACGGCTCATGGGCGAGCTGCCCTTCGCCCGTCTCGAGGCCATCGAACGCACCCGCCAGGGCCGAGGCCCGAACTACCTCGCCGCGGGGCCTTGAGGCCCAAACCGGATGATGGAGCGCGCAGCTACTACTCTCTTCTCTCTGCTCTCGGGAGTTCCGGTGTCCATTGAGGACCTCAATGCCGAAGCCTGGACCGTATACGGCCAACGTCAGCTGGACCGTGGATACATGCCGCCTGTCCCCGAACGACTGGAGTGGGCACCGTGGGAAGGGGTAGGCCCCGGTGCGGAGATCCTCGGTGACGTCACCGGCCAACGCGTCCTGGACATCGGCTCCGGCCCCGGCCACCACGCCGTGCACCTGGCCCGGACGCACGGTGCGCAGGTCACCGCGATCGAGCTGTCCCTCACCCAGCACCAACGCGCGATCGATACGCATGCAGGCACTCCCGGCGTCCAATTCGTGCATGGCGATGTGGTCGGCTACCTCCGCACCGCCAAGCCCTTCGACGCCGCGTACGCCATCGGCAGCCTCGCCTTCACCGATCCGCACCGCTCCCTGCCAGCGCTGCGCGACGGCCTGCGCCCCGGCGCACCGCTGGTCCTCTCGCTCCTCCACACCGACCTGAACGGCCGCGGTCCATCCACCACTGTCACGCCACGCGACCAGATGATCATGCTCCGCGACGATCCACCGCTGCCCACCCGGATGTGGGTCCTGGCCCCGCGGCTATGGGAGAACCTGCTCACCGACCACGGCTTCCGAGTCGAGGCCATCGACCTCCTGCACCCCTACGACGAGAACAACCCCGTCGTGCAGCAGCTCATCCGCGCCCGTCGCCTCCCCAACCGCCCCGCACGCATCTCCAGCCGCCCCCGCACCACGCGGCCTCCCACGCCACATGCTGCCATCGGCGTCGGCGCCATTGTCCTCAGCGACCGGGGCGTACTCCTCGGCCGCCACCGCCGCGGCACCCTGGAGCTACCGGGAGGAACGGTAGAGCCCGGGGAATCCCTCGAGGCGACCGTGATCCGTGAACTCGCCGAGGAGACCGGTCTGATCGCCCGGCCCGACGACGTCACGCTCCTGGGCACGCTCGTCGACCACGTCGGAGACGTGGTGCGGGTCACCGTCGGCGCCATCGTCAGCACCTGGCAAGGCCGGCCGGCCACGCAGCCGGACGAGAGCGTCGGTGACTGGGCTTGGCACCCCCTGGACCAGCTGCCTGACGGCCTGTTCGTGTGCAGCGCCCAGATTCTCACCGCCTGGCGCCCCGACCTGCCCATCGACCACACCCCAGCGCATTTCACTCCCTACGCCTGACGGTGATGCTCGTCAGGCGGATAGAGCGTCGTTGTCGCCGGAGCGGGGCGAAGAGCAGGTCGGATGCGATGTCAGCCGATCCGCCACATTTCGCGGGGGCCGCGGGGCAGCAGCACGCACGCTGTTTACCGGACCGCGTCCTCGGCGAGAGCGGCCAGGTCCAGCGGGCCGTCGCGGACCGGTGACGGGTCCGCTCCGCGCCGGGTGAGAAGGGCGCTCGCGCTCACTGCGCCGCTTCCGTCAGCGTCAATTCGTAGGTCATCGCCACCGGGTTGTGCCCGGGCACGAGCCGTCCGCTGTGGACGATGCCGTGACGGTCGACGAGATGAGCCTGCAGGTGGGCGCGCATCCGGCCGTTCTCCCGGCGCACCGATCCATCGAGGAACATCACCTCCGTGGCCGGTCCGTCGACCTCGACCACGCTGCCGTCGGGCTGGCCCAGGCGTCCACCGATCAGTGAGCCGATCTGCCCGCATACGTTGGCGCCGGCCCAGCCCTGTTCGTCGGCGAGGAGCTCGATCACGCTCACCAGGTCCACGTTGGGGCGGATCCGGCACACCATCCCCGCGACCTCGCCGCGGCCGGTGGTGGCGATTCGACGAGGAGTGAACAGCGACATCTTCGTCTCCGGGTCGGGGTGGACCTCGATCTGGACGTCCGTGGCGAGGGACAGCTGCGCCCGGACGCCTGCGCCGAGTACCACGCTCTCGGGGATGAGGTGACCAGCCCTGCGGAACCCATTGGCATCGACGAACAGGGCGTGACTGTGTGAGAACACCGCGCCCTCTTTCAGTCCGAGGGTCAGCCCGCCACGCACCAGCCTGCCCGGAGCCACCCCCGACCGCGGGTCGCTGAAGGTGGCGACAGGACCACCAGGAGACCCGAGAGCGGGTACGTAATAGGAGAACTCCGCCAACTCGCCACCGACGAGTTGCCCACAGCCCGACCGGCCACCCGTCTCTGCGAGAAGCTGTTCCAAGGCGGTCAGCAGCGGGAGCCCGGCAGGCAACTCAACATCGTGTGTCGTGAGGCGCGTCTCCACCGCCACCACCCGATCCGCGGCAACCGGACCGGGATGGGTCAGTCTCGGCGCTCCGGGATCCGGTGCGGCAGGCACTGTCGTCGAACCGCCCGAGTGGGTCGTCATCGGGAACCCCCCTTGGGCCAGATACCGGCGTCTTGGAGCAGCTGCCGCAGGACGGGCGTGGTGACCTTGCCGTAGGCGGTGGTCGGCAACTGGTCCCCGAGATGGATGCGCTTGGGTGCCTTGTGGCGAGCCATGTTTTCGCGGCACCAGCCCAGCAGATCCTCGGCGGTGAGCCTGTCGTCGACCACCGCGACAGCGTAACCGACCTCGCCCCAGTCCGGGTCGGGCGCCCCGACCACGCCCGCCGCCTGCACCTTCGGGTGGGTCACGAGCTTCTCCTCGACTTCACGGGGATCGATGTTCGACCCTCCGGAGAGGTACATGTCCGAGGCTCGCCCGGTGATGTAGAGCAGCCCGCGCTCGTCGAGTACGCCTAATACTGCTCGATCACCGCGCCGAACATCTCATGGGCCCGGCGCTGGTCCTGCCGGGTGATCGGCGCACCGGCGTAGCTGACGCAGCGCGGCGACGAGTGGTCGGTGTCCCCGGCGACGGACTGGACCAGTCTGTTGAGGACCGTCGGTACGGTGAACATCGTCGAGACACGGTGCTCGGCCACGAGCTCCCAGGCCTGTGCCGTGTCGAGCGACCCGCCGGGCAGCAGCACGATCCGCGCACCGCGGGCAACGTGAGTGAGCACGTGCACGCCGGCTCCGTGCGAGAGCGGCGCCAACACCAGCGTGGCGTCGTCGCTCGACAGGCCGGCATCAGGTCGGCGATGTGGTTGTTGATGATGAAAGCCAGGTGGTCGTGGGTCAGCACGGCCGCCTTCGGGCGGCCGGAGCTGCCGGAGGTGAAGAAGAACCAGACGGGATCCCCCGTCATCACCTCGGCATCGGGCACTCGAGCGCCGAGGTGTTTGTCGATGAGCCGTCCCACCTGGGGGGGGTGGCACCGCTGCCCGAGGCGTCGGAAACGGCCCAGGACGGTGTGGCATCCAGCGCCGTGGCGTGGTCCTCGGCGCCCGCTCCGACGATCAGCAGGGCCGGGCGTACGACCTCGGCGAGCTGGACCAGTTCCCCGGCGGTCAGCTTCGCGTTCGTCGGTGTGATGATCCCGCCGACCCGCCAGGTGGCGAACATGACACTGAGGTAGTCGCGGCTGTTGGGCGCGTGCAGCATGACCACGTCGCCGCTGCCGACACCGGCATCGATCAACGCGGCGGCCGCAGCATCGGCCCTGGCGTCGAGCTCGCCCCATGTCCAGGCCACGTCGCCGCGGATCAGGGCGGTCTGGTCACTTGAACACCCCGGCCAGCTCCGCCCGCGGAAGCTGCATGTCGTCGGCGGTGCCGGTCAGCTGCATCGCCGCGATGGCGTGCATCGAGACGCCGGTCGCCCCGAGCGGGTGCCCCTTCGCCTTGAGCCCTCCGGATCGGTTGACGGGCAGTTTGCCATGAGGGCCGACCAGCCCCTCCTCCAGCACCCGGTGGCCCTGACCGCGCTCGGCCAGTCCGAACGCCTCGTACTGCAGCAGGGTGGCAGCCGACCACCGTGGCAACGGCGTCGAGTCTGTCCCAGGGTGCGGCCTCGCGGGTCTCTAACCGAGCTGGGCACGCCGGCAGGTTCCGGTGAATACGCGGCCGAGGTAGTCGTCCAGCGCGGCGAGGATCGCCGGTTTCGGTGTGCCGTCGCGGTCGATGTGCGTGTGCAGGGCGAGTCCTTCGGCGAACGCGACGATGCGCAGGGCCTGGTCGGCCGCGTCGATCCCCTGAGCGACCTCGCCGCATACCGTGCCATTTTTGATGGCTTGGGCGACGCGTGAGCGGATGCCCACGAGGGTCTCTCTCTGGACGCCGGCAAGGCGGGCGTTGTGCGCGGCCTGGTCTGCGAAGGCGAGACGGACCAGGAATTCGGCGCGGCGGGCGTCGTCGAGCGGTATCAGCTCGGTCAGCGCCTGCCGCAGCATCTCGGCGATGGTGCGGCCCTCGGCCTCGCCTCGGTTCACCAGCTCGTCCACCCGTGCGGTGAAACGCCCGTTGACGCGGGTGAACGTGGCCAGCAGCATCTCTTCCTTCGCCGTGAAGTAGTGCTGCACCAGGCCAACGGACATGCCCGCTTCCGCGGCGGTCCGCGCGACGGTCACGGAGGTGAGGCCGTATCGCACGATCAGGCGTTGGACGGCGTCGGTGATCTGCCCGTGGCGGGCGTCATGGTCGGCAACTCTCGGCACGTGAGGACGGTACCGCGTGCTATAACCGTATACATATATTGCTACCGGGGAGGGCCCTCGCGATGATCCGACAACGCTCAACTCGCCTGTTAACCCTGGGGCTTACTCTCGCTCTCCTGCTGCCGCCCGGCATGGCCACTGCGGGCCAGGCCGGTGACGGACAGACGGCCGGCAGCCACCGTGACCCGGCTCTGCAGGCCCTGGCCGACCAGGTGGTGGCCGACCCGAACCCCAACCCCGGCGCTTTCCTGCGTGCCCGCCGTGGCTCGGACGACCGCTTCGGCGCGGCCGGCGTCGCCGACCGATCCGCCGGCACGCCGATGGCACCGGACCTGAAGTTCCGCGCCGGAAGCGTCACCAAGACCTTCACCGCGACGGTCGTCCTGCAACTCGTCGCCGAGCACCGGTTGCGACTCGACGACACCGTGCAGAGCCTGCTGCCCGACCAGATCCGCACCGACAACGCACTGTCCGGTGCGGCCATCACTGTCCGCCAGCTGCTCAACCACACGAGCGGGCTGTACGACTACATCGACGGGCTGCTTCCCCACTTCCGCGGGCTTGACCAGTACTGGCCCCGCGACCAGCTGATCAGCATCGGTCTTGCCCAACCCCGGTACTTCCCAGCTCCCGGCACCCGATTCCGGTACTCCAACACCAACTACCTGCTGCTCGACCTGATCGTGGAACGGATCACCGACCGCGATCTGCGCACCAACCTCGAACGCCGCGTCTTCACCCCCCTCAGGTTGCGTGACACCTCCTATCCGTTGGCGCGGAACACCATCGACGGAGCGCACGTACACGGCTACGCGGACGTTTCACCGCTGCTGCCGAACGCGCCGGAGCCAACCCGTCTCGACGTCACCGCGTTCAGCCCATCCGAGGCTGGGGCATCGGGCGCCCTCGTGACGACCGCGGCCGACATCGCGCGCTTCTACCGGGCCCTGCTGCAAGGACGTCTCCTCCCCCCAGACCTGCTTCGCCGGATGCTCACCGACACGGTCCCCACAACCGGCGCCGTCCCGCCCGCTGTCGCCTACGGGCTTGGTGTCTACGTCTACGCCACCGGCTGCGGCCGTGCGTACGGCCACGGCGGCAGTGCACTCGGGTACCTGACCTTCGCCCTCAACAGCCGCGACGGGCGCGACCAACTCGTCGCCCACACCAACTGGAACTCGTTCGCCGACACCGGGATCGACGAGGACTTCTGGGCTGCCTTCCAGCGGGGTTACTGCGGAACGCCTGGGCAGATCGGCGGCCGGGTGTGATCGCTCCACGAGGGTGACTCATGGCCGCGGCGGGCCAGCTGCCAGAGCGTGTCCGCACCGGCCAGACCGGCTCCGATCACGAGGTACTTCGACGAACTCATGGTCGTGAACTCCTGATCCGCGGGTGGCTGGACAGGTCAGCGGGCAGGTGTGGGTTCGCGTGGGGACGGCCCGCCGGTGCTGGGCGGCGTCGGTGCTGGCCGGAGGCGGGCGCGGCGTCCGGAGCCGACGTCTCGACGCGCACACGGGCCACGGTCGCGCCCTGGAGGGCGAGGCGTGTGTCTTCGGTGCCAGGAAGGATCGTGTCGAAACGCTCCAGCCGTCGGTCGTCGAGCGTGACGATGCCGTCGAGGACCACCAGAGCGGTGGCGAACGCGGCCGAGACCGACAGCTGCGTGTCGCCCTCAAGGAGATCGAGGCTGCCGTGGATGCCGCTGCGCACCATGAGGTTGAGCGCCTGTGCCCTGCCGTGAACAGCGGTCGTGGCCACTTCGGAGGTCCCGCCGAACGTGACGATCTGGGTGTACCGCAGATCGTGGACGACACCGTCGATGGACAGTTGAAGGGGCACGGGGGCGGCCGACAGCAGATGGCGCTCCATCCCCGGGAAGGGTGAGAAGGGGCCGGTGTCCTCGATATCCGCAAGGCTCAGCCGCCACGCGACCGTCTGCGGGGAATCCGCCGCGGGCTCACGGTGGATCTCGCGGGTCCAGCCGCGTCCGTTGGCCCACCGCTGTGGTTCGAGCGTGGCCATCGGGATGATGTGTGCGGTGTCCGCCGCGCCGTTTCCCGGTTCTCCGGAGGGCTTCTTCGGTGATGGCATGTCGAGTTCGTCTCCATCCCGCCCGGCCTGGCCGATCGGGTTCAGTGGCGGGAGTGTCGGGGGCGCGGCTTCGGTCGGGGGAAGTACGGGGGTGGTACGGGTGCTCATCCTGCTCAGGGTCAGTATCCGGCAGTGCCCTTGTAGGGGTAGGTCCAGTCCAGGTCGGGGTTCGGCCTGCTCACCGGCGCGGCCTGACCGTCCGCTTCTGCGGGGCACTTCGATATCCGATCGCGTGAGACGGAGGTGGGCTGCCAGGCTGCGTCCATGGATCACGCGGAAGTGCTCCTCATCGGAGGGCGGGCCGGGGTCGGCAAGACGACGGTGGGGTGGGAGGTTTCGGCGTTGCTGCGAGGTGCGGCGGTCCCCCACGCGGTCATCGACGGTGACTTCATGGGGCAGGTGCATCCAGCTCCGGAAGGTGATCCGCACCGTGCGGAGATCACTGAAAGCAATCTGACTGCGGTGTGGACGAACTACGCACGCCGCGGCTACCGGCGTCTGATCTATACGAACACACTGAGCGTGGTGCCCGAGGCGACCGGCATGTTCGAGCGGGCCATGGGCAGCGGGGTGCGGATCGTGCGGGTTCTTCTCACGGCCACCGACACGACCACGCGGGAGCGGCTGGAGCACCGGGAAATCGGCTCGGAACTGGAGACGGAGTGGGAGAGCAGTACCCGTAAGGCACGGTTGCTGGACCAGCGGGCCCCTGCGGACGCGGTGCGGGTGGCGACGGACGGGCGGGCTGTCGCCGACATCGCGCGCGAGGTGGTCGCCGCCACCGGCTGGGCCGAGCAGCACTCCACGAGCAGGCCGTGAGCAGATCGGTGGATCGGTCCGGCGGTGGCCGCGGCCGACTGCTGATCATCGGTGTGTGAAGGCTGAAGATGAGGGGTGCCGAGCGTGGCACCGGCGCTGCCGAGCTGCGGCGAGGCGGGTCTGCCCGGCGGCGTCGGCGGTCCGGGGCTGCCCGAGGATGTCGCCGCGGTGCGGCAGGTGCTGCGGGCCGGCGACGAGCCGACCGTCGTGGTCGCCCACGGCTACGGCGGCATCGTCACCGCGGAAGCCGCCGCGGGAGCCGGTCGGTGCGCCACCTGCTGCTGGTCTCCAGCTACCTGCCAGGTCGGGCAGAGCCTGTCGGATTTCGGGCACGGCAGCCCCGCCCCGTTCCTGTCCCAGCCTGAAGCCGTCCGGGACCTGCTGCTGAGCCTGTGACGGCTGCCGGGGACGAGCCGGGCCGACGACCCGAGAGCGAGGAGGCCGCCGTGAAGCCCGGGCACCGGCGGCACCGCCATCCGCACCGCACAGAGGTCCGGATGGCACTGCCGAAAGGCGCCGGGATTCGCGGCACTCCGCACCACGCACCACTCGCTGCTCGGCCGAGCGCCCGAGCGGGCTGCCTCAATACGGTCCCCGCGGAAGGGACGGTCAGGCCGCGCGCGTCAGCTCGATCCGGCCGAACAGGAGGGCATAGCCGGAGGGAAGCTGGGCGAGGATACGGTCCACCAGGCCGTCTCCCGCGAGTTGCGTGACGACCTTGAGGACGGAGCCGGTGTCCCAGCGAGCGGTGGCGGGAGTGCCGCCCACCCGGGTGGCGAGGTCCTTGACGAAGCCCCAGCCGGTGAGGGGCTCGGCGGCGGGGATCTGGTCGGCGAGCGCCCGGGCCGCCTCCACGGGCAGACGGGCGGCGAGGTCGACCCGCTCGTCGCCGGTGAGCTGCCGGCCCAGGCCGGCGAGCACGGCACGGACGATCGTCTCGGCCCGTTCACGGGTGGGGTAGGCCCCTTCGTAACGGACCTTCTCCAGCATCTGGTCGAACGTCATCGCCGCCGCGGTCGGGGCGTATTCGGACTGGACCGGCATGGCTGGGTCAATTGCCTTTCTCGTCATGCTTGCTTGTCATGGTGGTGTACGCGAGTGATCGCGGAGATCGGGCGGAGGTCGGGAGGGGGTCGGCCGGTGGTCATGGAGGACGGGGCAGAGGACGGGAAGGGAGCGCCCGGCCTTCCTGGCGTCCTCCGCCCGCGATGGTGGATCCCCCTGGATGCCTGGACTCAGCTCCGGATCTGCTTGCGCCCGGCGCCCTCGCCGATGGCGATCTTGCGGGGCTTGGCCCGCTCGGCGATGGGGATGCGCAGCGTCAGGACACCGGCTTCGTAGTCTGCCTCGATGCCCTCGGTGTCGAGGGTGTCGGCCAGCATCAGCTGGCGGGAGAAGACCCCGAGGGGCCGCTCGGACAGCTCCATCTGCACATCGTCGGCCTTCGTGATCGGCCGCCGCTCCGCCTTGACGGTGAGCATGTTCCGCTCGACATCGATATCGATCGCATCGGTCGAGACGCCGGGGAGGTCGAGGGCGATCACATAGGCGTCGCCCTCACGGTAGGCGTCCATCGGCATGGGGGACGGCCTCGACCAGGTGCCGGACGAGCCCATGAGCTGCTGGGTGAGCCGGTCAAGCTCGCGAAACGGGTCGGTGCGCATCAACATCGTGAAACACCTCCACTGTGCTTGTGTCCTTTGGGCGGTACCGCCAATGCGCTGTAACCTGCTTCCGTTGTAGCATGTCATCGGAACGATGACAAATGATTCTGTCGTCAATCCGATGACGAAGGAGGGACACGCCATGGTCAGCCCGGAGGAGTCTCACGAACCCGGCCCCCACCCCGCCCCCACGTCGTTCCCTGCCACCTCGGCGGCGCTGGAGGCCATCAACGAGGTCGTGCGCACCGCCACCGCCCCACCAGACCGAGGCCCGGAGCCACCCCGGACCAGCTCGGAGCAGGCCCTGGCCGCGCTGCTGCTGCTGCGGGAGGTCAGGGACCGGCTCGCCGGGTGGGAGCCGTGGCTGATCGAGACGGCTCGCGAGGCGGGCGCCAGCTGGGCCGAGCTCGCGCACCCCCTGGGCGTGGCGAGCCGCCAGGCCGCCGAGCGTCGTTACCTGCGCGTACGGCCCGGAACCCCTGGCGCCACCGGCGAGCAGCGAGTGCAGGCCACCCGTGACCGCCGCGCCGCCGACCGCACCGTCACCTCATGGGCCCGGGGCAATGCAGCCGATCTGCGTCGGCTCGCCGGGCAAGTCACCGCCCTCACCGATCTGCCCGCCGAGGCCCGCGACCACATCGCCCGGCTGACGGACGCCCTCGCCGACGACGACGCCGCCCAGCTCGTCGCCCCGCTCGCCGAAGCCCATCAGCATCTGACAGCACGTCATATCGACCTCGCGGACCGCGTCGACACCGTGGCCCGCCACGCCGACGAGCTGCGGCAAGCGAGCGGCGACCAGCGGCGCGGCGCGGACTGACCCCTCCCCGAGTCGGCCGACGTGCCGTCGGGACCCGCGCCTGAGGCGCTCGGCTACGCGACAGCCAAGGGCGCCGTCGCGACGTTCCAGGACGAGCGGCTCATCGTCACTGCCGGGAATCCGCGTCGGCGTCGGCCTCGGCCGCTACTTGGCGCAGTGTGCGCCGCGTCCGTACGGACCTGGCCCGGGCCGGATCGGGGGTGCGGTGCCGGGAGCCACGCGTGTCGTCCTTCTTCACCAGGAGCCACGCTTCCCGCTCCGTGCCCTGGCGGATGCGGGTGAGCGCGTAGCCGCCGTGGAGTTTGTGGCCGCGCAACTGGAACGAGGCGTGGCCGCGTTCCAGGGCTTCGGCGAACGGGATCTCCTTGCCCTCGCGGTCCGCCGAGGTGCTGCGGTACGTCCCCTCGTCCCACAGGATGACGGTGCCCGCTCCGTACTCGCCTTCGGCGATGGTGCCCTCGAAGTCGGCGTATTCGAGCGGATGGTCCTCGGTGGGCATGGCGAGCCTCTTGTCGTGCGGATCGCCGGAAGGCCCCTTGGGAACGGCCCACGATTTGAGGACGCCGTCCACCTCGAGCCTGAAGTCGAAGTGGGTGGTGGTGGCGTCATGGATCTGCACGACGAAGGAGAGCTGAGCGCCTCGGTGCTCGCCGCCGCTCACACCGCCCTTCGGCTCCGCCGACTTCGCGAAGTCCCGCTTGCGGCGGTATTCCTCAAGATCATCGGTGGTCGGCATGGTTCCTCCCTTCCGGCGCTGGGTCCGCCGGGCAGGTACCCATCCGATTCCACGCTACGCGGGCGCATGGGTGGAGTCGGCTCCGCGAGGGCCAAGCGATCGCCGTTGTCACTGGCGGGGCATCCAGGACCGGCACGACGGCGAGATCCCGGCCCAGGTCGGGGCCGGCGGATCTGCGGTCGGGCTCGACACGGAAATTCTGTATACCGAGCGACAGATCAAAGTCGGGTGTTTCGTGTTCGTGCCGGCCCCAAGGCGGTGGGCTAGTCCCCGCCGACGGGGCAACGCCAACCGTTGTACCAGGCGTTGCGGATCGCATGCCCCGATGACCTGACGAGCCGGGAAAAGGGTCCGAATGCCACGGCGGGCGAGGTCATGACGGCCGGTACGACCAACGGACGGCCATCGTCCTGGGCAACACAGACGTCAGCGGGACGGCGACCAGCCCGCGCCCAGGACGAAGGAGGGCGCGATCCAGCGGCACGAGCAGTACCTTCAACGCCTCGGCCGTGAGGGTTGGTACACCACCGACTGACACGATCGCCGCACCGGCCATCTGAGCGTCGGCTCCGCCAGCGCCGCTGACGGAGCCGACGCTCAGTTACTGACGCCGCCGGCCGAGGACACAGAACTCGTTGCCCTCGGGGTCTGCCATGACAACCCACGGCTGGTCACCCTGACCAATGTCAACACGCTGTGCGCCATGAGCCTCGAGGCGAGCCACCTCGGCGTCCTGATCATCGGGCACAAAGTCGAGATGCAGTCGGCTCTTGGCCTTCTTGGGCTCATCGAGCAGGACGAACTCCAACCCCGGCAGGCGATCCGGCTCCGGGCGGATGGCGAACTCCACATCGGAGGAGTGGACCACTACCCAACCAAGAGCCTCGGCCCACCACTGCCCCAGGGCCGCCGGATCCGCAGAGTGAACAATGACGTGTCGCCATTCCAAGGTCATCGGCTGAGCCTAGCCCTGACAGGGCTTCGACAACAGGCATGCGTGCGTGCGCCGGTGCTGGTTGAGATCGGCGGCGAGAGCCGCGCCGCCGATCGCGATGTCGCCCTCCCCCGGCTCGGCTCGCAACCGCTCGATCTCCTCCGCCAGGCCGTCCGGAGGCCAGGCGGGGCCTCGCGGGGTGTGCTTCACCGCGTGAGCGGAGAGGATCCGGAGCCGATGACCCATGCGCACCTGAGTAGCCATGCTCAGGTGGTCGCGTCGCCCCCCCGGCTAGTTTGCCGAGCATGATGCCGACGACGCAGCCCCGTGATCTTCTTGAGGATGAGGCGCCGCTACCGAACTACACAGGTAACACCGCGCTGGTCCTGGGCGTGGTGGCCGTCATGATGCTCGGCTGCCCGTGGCTGCCCGATCCTGTACCCGCGTGGATGCGGTACTTCCCGCTCTACCTCGTTCTGGCCACGGGCATCTGCGCGGCTCTGGCGGGTGCCATCACGCTACGGAGCATGCGCGGCCAGGCGGACGCCGATCGCCGTCGGGCACAGGCCGGCATCCTGTTCGGCTCCATCGCCATCATCGTGCCCCTGGCTGTCATCGCCTGGGCCTGCTGGCAACTGCGCGACATCTGACCCTGGGGCGACGGCTTCTCGTGCCGTGTCGAGTGCTGTAGCGGCGCGTGCCGGGCATGGGGTCATCGGGTGATCGGGGTGGCACCGGTCGCGGTGATGGAAAGGTCCCACAGCCGGGCGGCCGCGTCGGGGTCGATGGCGTATGCGCGGACGCCGCCGTCGTCCATCGGCGCGTCAGGGGCGGAGACACGTGCGACGTCGCAGTCTTCCAGGTAGAGGCCACCGCGGTCGTCGAGGAGTGGCGACGTGGCGGCCCACAGGCCGGTGGCGGCGCCCTGGGAGGGCGTCTTGAAGTCGGCGCCGATCACGTTGCCGTGCTCGTCCACCCAACCGCGATCGATCTGCTCCCGGAGCGTCATCTCCCGCTGCAGGCCGGTGACGATCTTGCCCGGGTGGAGTGCGAGCGCCCGGACGCCGTCGTTGCGTCCGAGGGTGTCGAGCCGCACGGCGAACAGGGCGTTGGCGGTTTTGGCCTGGCCGTAGGCCAGCCACTTGTCGTAGCCGGTGCGAAGGTGCGGGTCGTGCCAGCGGATGTCGGTCAGGGCGTGTCCGGCGGAGCTGTTGACGACGACGCGCGCACCGCCCGCGGCGGCCAGCAGCGGATAGAGCTCGCAGACGAGAGTGAAGTGTCCGAAGTGGTTGGCGGTGAACTGGCTCTCCCAGCCAGGGCCGACGCGCCGCTCCGGGGTGGCCATGACGCCGGCGACGGCCATGAACAGTTCGAGCCGGGCGAGGGAGTCGCTGATCCGTGCGGCGGCGGCGCGCACACTGTCGAGGTCTGTCAGATCCATGGAGATGACCTCGCAACCCGCCACCTCCGCCAGCGCGGCGCGGGCGATTTCGGGCCTGCGTGCCGGAACGATGACCCGGGCCCCGGCCGCCGACAGGGCCCGGGTGGTTTCCAGGCCGAGCCCGGAGTAGCCCCCGGTCACGACGGCGCTCGTGCCGGAGAGGTCGAGGCCGGCCATGACGTCCTCGGCGGTGCTGGCGGCGGAGAAGGGCGAGCCGAGCGGCTGCTGATCAGTCCTGGTCATGTCGACGACGCTACGATCTAGAGCGAGGTCTAGATCAAATCCTGGAGTGGGCGCATGGCGACTGGCGAGATCTCCGCGGAGTCACTGAGCATCGGTGAGGTGGCCGAGCGGACCGGACTCAGCGTGCATGCCTTGCGCTTTTACGAGCGCGAGGGCCTGCTGGTCGGACCGGTCCAGCGCACCTCCGGCGGTCGGCGGCGGTACACCGCGTTCGACGTCGACTGGTTGCTGATCTGCGTCAAGCTGCGTGAATCCGGCATGCCGCTCGCAGACCTCAAGCGGTTCGCCGAACTGGTGCGGCACGGTCCGGGCAACGAGGCGGAACGGCTGCGGCTCCTCGACGCCCACCGGCAGCGCGTCGACGCACAGATCCGGGCGCTGGAGGAGTGCCGTTCCCTCATCGCCTGGAAGGTCGGCGTCTACGCCGAACACCTCGCCCGCGGCGAGGCCGGCGGACTCTGGGACCCGACGGCGCCGGGCTGAGCTGCAATGTCGTCGCCGCGTTCCATCACGACCACCTGTTCGTCCCGTACGAGCACGCTGATCGGGCGGTGGCCGTCCTGGAGAGTCCGGCGCGGCGCTCCGCCTGAGCTGCCGCACGGCCACGACCGCCCCGCTGCGGGCGTTCGGTGTCCGATTCGCAGGGTGGCGTGGGGGCGCGCAGCATGGAAGTGGCCGGCTGCCATCGTTTCGCGAGGGGACAGGCCATGACCGGTTGAGCCCGCTGGAAGCAACGGCCGCGCCCGGGCCGAGGCCGCCCGGCCAAGGGGCGTGGACGCCGGGGCTCCGGCCCGGCGTGCCGGTCGGAGGATCCATAGGAGGTCGTCGATGGCGTCGCACGCACACGGAGACGAACCGATCGTGGTCGGCCTCGACCCCGAGCCGGGCAGACGCGCGGCACTCGGCTGGGCCGCCGACGAGGCGGACCGGCGCCGCCTGCCGCTGCTGCTGGTCCTCGCGCAGAACGTGCCGACCCCCGGTTATCGGCCGACGGGCGGGCGGCCGTCCTGGGAGGAGTGGAACGAGTCGTTGCACACGACGGGGGATCGCATGCTGAAGGAGGCGGTGGCCTTCGTCGAGTCCCGGCATCCGCAGGTGCGGGTATCGGGGCTGCTGGCCGAGGGGCATCCGGCGTGGGTGCTGCGTGAGCAGGCGCGGAACGCCAGGGTGGTGGTGATCGGGTCCTGGCGTCTGAGCGCTCTTCAGGAGCTCTTCACCTCCGCCGCCGTCGCCCTCCCGCTCATCGCCCACGCGCCCTGCCCCGTGGTGGTCGTGCCGGAGCCGGAGCAGGTGCCCGAGGCGGAACACGTCGCCGAGGCGGCACACGCCCCCGAACCGGAGCACGTCCCCGAGTGGCAGCCGCATTTCGTGGTCGGGGTCGACGGCAGCCGTCATTCCGCGGCCGCCGTCGACTTCGCCTTCGACGAGGCCGCCTCGCACGGCTCGGCCCTGCGCGCCCTCTACGTCTGGCAACCTCCGCGGTTCGCAACCCAGGACGAGGAGGCCGCCGTCCAGGAGTGCCGTCGGCTGCTGTCGGAGACCGTCGCCGGGCGTACCGCCGACCATCCGGAGGTGGAGCTGCGCCAAGACGTCGTATCGGGCCACCCGGTGCAGGTCCTGACCGAGGCGGCCGAAAACGCCCTCGGCCTGGTCGTGGGCACACGCGGACACGGCGGGTTCACCGGCCTGCTGCTGGGCTCCGTCAGCCAGGGCGTGACGCAGCACGCCCGCTGTCCGGTCATCACCGTCCCGAACGCCTGACCACGGCCGCGGCCCCAAGGGCCCGGTCCGGTTCGGTGTTCTTCAGGCCCTGGCGGAACGGGGGGCGATCTCCCGAAGCAGCTCCATCACCGCACGGGCGCGGGCGGTCTGGGTCATGCCCTTCACCGAGGCGATCTTGACTTCGAGCGGGGGGCTTCCGTCCCGCAGCTCCAGTTCCGCGATCTCGCCGCCGCCGTAGGTCTGGCCGGTCGCCGGCCGCTGGTTGAGCACCGAGTATCCGAGCCCCCGGGCCACCAGGGAACGTACGGTTTCATAGCTCCGGGTGCGGTAGCGGACATCGGGCGCGGTGCCGGTGGCGGCGACCAGGGAACGGAAGTAGTCACGGCTGTGGGGCAGGTCGAGCAGGACGAGGGGTTCCGCGGACAGTTCGGCCAGCTCCACGGAGCCCTGCCGGGCCAGCGGGTGATCGGCCGCGACGATGACATAGGCCGGGGCCCGCGCGATCGTCTCGCTGCGCAGGTCCATCTCGGCCGTCAGACCGAGGTCATAGGTGAGGGCGAAGTCGATGCGCCCCGCGCCCAGGGCCTGGACGAGCTGGTCCGTCTCCCCCTCCACCACGTCGATCTCGATGCCCGGGTAGCGGTCGGTGCATTCGCTGAACAGGGGCGGCAGATAGTACGGGGCCAGGGTCACGAAGCAGCCGACGGCCACCGGCCCGGAGATCGTCTCGCCGTCTCCCCGGGCCTCCCGCTCGATCTCGCGCGCACGGGCCAGCATCTCCCGCGCCTGCTGCTGAAGCCTCTCCCCCGCGGGCGTCAGGGTCAGTCCCCGGCCCCTGCGGCGGATGAAAAGCTGTACCCGCAGGTCGCGCTCCAGGTTGTGGATGGCCGCGGACACGGCGGACTGTGCGATATGGAGCGCCCCCGACGCCTCCGTCATCGAACCGCGCTCGGCGGCGACGAGGAAGTAGCGGAGCTGGAGGAGGGTGAAACCCACCGGTGACGTCATGCGTGACCCTCGCGCCTGGTGATCGGTGTCCGTGCCGATGCCGACCCTATGCGGCCGCCGGACGCTATGCGGGCGGTGCGTGGTGGCGCTCGGCGGGCGCGTCGGAGACGTCCTCGGGGCGCAGTAGGGCGGAACCGGCGGTCTCCTTGAGGGACAGGGCGGCGATGAGGCCGCCGACGGCGAACACCATCAGGTAGGGGCCGGGCAGCAGGGTGCTGCCGGTCGCGGAGATGAGCACGGTCATCAGGTACGGCACCGTGCCGGCGAACAGGGCCGCGGTGAGGTTGTAGGCGATGGACAGGCCGCTCTGGCGGGTGCGGGTGGGGAAGATCTCCGCCGACCACACCGCGTAGGTGCCGAGGATCGCGGCGAGGATCGCGCCGAGCAGCAGCCCGGCGATCCAGGTTCCGGCGAGCCCGGTCCGCATGAGGAGGAACGCGGGGGTGGAGAGGACCAGGAGGGCCGCGGTGGCCCCGACGAAGACCGGTTTGCGTCCCACGCGGTCGGACAGCAGCCCGAACACCGGGACCAGCACCAGCCCCAGCAGCGAGATCGCCGTGGACAGCAACGCCGCGCTGCCGGCCGAGTGCCCCAGGTGGTCGGTCTCGTAGGTGACCAGGTACGTCAGCACCATGTAGAAGGGCACGTGCATGGCGGCCATCAGGCCCGCGGCCTGGAGCAGGTGCCGCTTGTGGCGGCGGAGCAACTCCCGTACGGGGGTGCGCGGCACGGCGTCGTTGGCTTCGAGCGTCCGGTACTCGGGGGTGTCCTCGATCTTGTTGCGGATGATGAAGCCGATGACGCCGAGCGGCGCGGAGACGAGGAAGGGGACGCGCCAGCCCCAGGCGGTCAGCTGGTCCTCGTCGAGCCCCGTCGTGAGCAGCAGATAGACGAACGAACCGGCGAGGAAACCCAGCAGGGAGCCGACCTCCAGCCAGCTCACCCCGAAACCGCGGCGGCGCCGGGGTGCGCTCTCGGCGAGGAAGCTCGCCGCGCTGCCGAACTCGCCGCCCGCCGCGAATCCCTGGATCAGGCGCAGGATCACCAGGAGCACCGGGGCGGCGACCCCGATCGTCGCGTAGCCGGGCAGCAGGCCGATCGTCAGGGTCGCGCCGGACATCATGAAGATGACCAGCGACAGCGTGCGCTTGCGGCCGATCCGGTCACCGAGCGGTCCGAACACCAGGGCGCCGATGGGCCGGATGCCGAAGGACACGGCGAACACGCCGAACACGGCGAGCAGTCCGGTGGTGCTGTTCTCGTCCGGGAAGAACACGGTCGCGACAGTGCCGGCGAGATAGGCGTAGGCGGCCCAGTCGAACCAGTGCACGAACACGCCGACGGCTCCCGCGGCAACGCTTCTGCGCAGTGCGACGACGTCGGTGGCCACCTCGACCTCGGCCGTGGTGACGTCGGTGTGAGTGGTGGGCATGCGCGCCTCCTTGGGGATGGGTGGAACAAGCCGGAGCTGTGCGGGGGCCGCCTCGGTCGGGAGGCCGTGCGGGGGTGCCGCCTCGGTCAGGAGCTCGCGCTCGCGTAGCGGCTCGAACTCCGGTCCACACCGGTCCAGGCCAGCGCCACCGCCCCGTCGAGCAGGGCCCGCTGGGCGTTTGCGCCCACGCAGAACGCGGCGAACTCGTGCTGGTGGTTGGTGGCGGGCAGCGAGCCGACGCCGATGTACGGGTGGATGGCGGGCACCGTCTGCGAGACGTTGCCCATGTCGGTGGAGGCGCGGTTCATCCGGGCGGCCTGACCCGGCGGCGCGAACTCCCGTCCCAGGGCGAGGGCGTTCGCGCGGTAGTGGGCAAGGGCGGTCTCGTCCGTGCGGAACTCCGCGTACGGCTTGCTCTCCGGCTCGATCTCCAGCTCGCATCCGGTCGCGAGGGCGCCCGCCTCGAAGGCCCGCATGACCCGGGGTTCCAGCTCGGCCAGTTCGGCGAGGGTCTCCGCCCTGACGTACCAGCGGCCGGTGGCCCGCTCCGGGATGGCGTTCGGGGCGTCCCCGGCGTGGGTCACCACGCCGTGCACCCGGGCGGAGGTGGGCAGTTGCTGGCGGAGCAGCCCGATCGCGACCTGGGCCACGGTGAAGGCGTCGGCCGCGTTGATCCCGGCCTCGGGGTAGGCCGCGGCGTGTGCGGACCTCCCGGTGTAGGAGATCTTGGAGTGGCTGACCGCGAACGGACGGGCCTCGGCGACGTCCACCGGCGCCGGATGCACCATCATCGCGAGGTCCATCCCGGCGAAGGCGCCCCGGTCGAGCATCTCGATCTTGCCGCCGCCGCCCTCCTCCGCCGGGGTGCCGTAGACCTCGACGGTGAGGCCGGCGTCGTCGGCGACGGCGGCGAGGCCGAGCGCGGCGCCGACCGAGCTCGCCGCGATGAGGTTGTGCCCGCACGCGTGGCCGAGGCCGGGCAGCGCGTCGTACTCGGCGCACAGCGCGATCCGCACGGGCCCGCTGCCGAACCGGGCGTGAAAGGCGGTCTCCAGGCCCAGGTAGGACGAGGTGATGTCGAATCCGGCGCGGTCCAGCGACTCGGGTACGGCGGCCGCCGCCCGGTGTTCCTCCCAGGCCGTCTCCGGGTCGGCGTGCAGCCGCTCGGACAGCCGGATCAGCTCCTCGGCATGCCGGTCGACCTCGCGCCGGGCGGCCTCTTTGAGCGCGCCCATCGTCCCCGTCATCCCCGGGGTGCCCATCGTCCCCATCACCGATCGCCCGGGACGCCGTAGGAGGGGGCGGAGGCGGGATCGAGTCCACGGCGCACATAGTCGTCCCGCTGCGGCAGCCAGACGGCGAGGAGTTCGGCGAGCCGGTCGGCGGGGTCGTCGGCCCAGTCCACGCGCAGGTCGGTCACCCGCCACTCCACGTCCGCGACGACCGCGAGCCCCGCGGAGTGCACCGGCCCCTCTTCGCCACCGGCCTCGACCGCGGCCCTCAGTGCGGTGACCAGCCGCTCCTCCAGCTCCCCCGAGGCGGCGGAGTACGCGTCGAGGAGTACGCCCGGGATGTGCTCGCCGCACAGCATGTTGCCCGCCGCCACCGCGCCCTCGGCGGTGGCCGAGGCATGCTTGCCCAGGGTGTGCGCGCCGCTGTAGACGAACCCGGGCCCGGAGCGGCCCAGCACGGTCAGCTGACGGTGGGCGATGGACTTCGCGTTCCGCGCCGCACCGGTGACACCGGCCAGGGCGCGTTCCGCGTCGCCGTGGTCCGCCAGTTCCGCCAGCAGGCTCGTGCCGAGCGTGGGGTCGGTGACGTTCTGCGACGCCGCCGCGCCGACCCCGGGCCGCAGATGGGCGACCCGGGCGGCGACCGCCGGACTGGACGAGCTGACCACGATGCCGAACCGCTCGCCATCGCGGACCACCAGGGAGAAGGTCATGCCCGCTCCTCCCCGGGGATCACGGCGACGGCGTCGATCTCGCACAGCCACTCCGGACGGGCCAGAGCCGACACCACCAGGCCGGTGGAGATCGGGTGGACGCCCTTGGTCCAGCGGCCCACGGTGCGGTACACCGCCTCGCGGTAACGCGGGTCGATCAGATAGATGGTCAGCTTGACCAGGTGCTCCATCCGGCTGCCCGCCTCTTCGAGCAGCATCTTGATGTTCGCCATGGCCTGTTCGGCCTGCGCCTCGGCGTCACCGATGCCCACCGACTCGCTGGTGTCGAGGTCCTGGCCGATCTGACCCCGGACGTACACGGTGCCGCCGGCGACGACGGCCTGGCAGAGGTCGTTGTCGAGGTTCTGCTCGGGATAGGTGTCGCGGGTGTTGAACGGACGGATCCGGGTGTGCCCGCCGGCAACGACCGGGGCCTTGACGGCGTTCGCCCGGCGGCCCTCGCTCGTGGAGGTCATCGTCTGCTCCTCAGTTGTTCCAGGCCGCCGGCTCGGCGCCGGGCCGGTCGGTGGTGCCGTACGCGAGATAGCCCCGCTGGGTCGTGATGTGATCGGCGACGTATCCGGCGTCGTGCCACACGCCCCAGATGAAGCTCGATCCGCGGCGGGACAGCCAGGGCAGGCCCAGGAAGTACACGCCGGGTTCGCAGGACACGCCGCGTCGCTGGTTCGGCCGGCCGTTCTCGTCGAACGCGTCGACCTCGAGCCAGCTGTAGTCGGTGGCGAAGCCCGTCGCCCAGACGATCGAGGTGACACCGGCCGCGGCCAGGTCGAGCTCCAGCCGGGGGTCGGCCACGCCTGCCGGGTCCGGCCCGAGGACGTGGGCCTGCGGCTCCTCGGGGAGGTCGAGCCCATTGCGCTCGACGTACTCATCGGCCGCCCGGAGGAGTTCGAGGTACTTCGCGTCGCCGAGCGCGATATTCGTGGCGAGATCCGGCGCGAAGCGGAGCACACCGTCGTCGTAGCACGCGGTCAGACCGACGAGCTCGACGCCGTCGGCGGCCAGGGCACGGAAGTCCACGGTGTGGCCGCCACGGGCGCCGCTCACCGCGATGGTGACGTGTTCGGCACCCTGGGGAGGCGTCTCCGCGTCCCAGCGCCCGAGCACACCGAGCCACCAGCAGAAATCGCGTCCGCGGTATTGGCGGGCGGGACGGTCGTGCGGGCCGACGGAGAGGAAGACCCGGCGGCCGGAGCGGCGCAGCTCATCGGCGATCTGGACCCCCGAGGAGCCGGCCCCGACCACGAGGACCGCGCCGTCGGGGAGCTGCTCCGGGTTGCGGTACCCGCTGGAGTGAATCTGCACGGGGACGGCGCCGTCCGGGACGATGGGCGGGATCACGGGCCGCTGGAACGGCCCGGTCGCGGCCACGACGAAGCGCGCGTCGATGGGGCCCCGCGAGGTCTCGACCCGGAAGCCGGGCCGACCGGCCCGTCTGCGCACCGAGGTCACCTCGACACCGCACCGGATCGGGGCGCCTATCTTCTCGGCGTAGGTGACGAAGTAGTCGGCGATCTGCTCCTTCGAGGCGAAGGCGTCGGCGTCGACAGCGGGGTCGACATCGGAGAACTCCAGCCCCGGGAACCGGTCATGCCACGCGGGCCCGTTCGCCACCAGGGAATCCCAGCGCTCCGAGCGCCACCGCTCGGCGATACGGTGCCGCTCCAGGACGATATGCGGCACACCGTGGGCTCCCAGGTGCTCGCTCATCGCCACGCCCGCCTGGCCCGCGCCGACGACGACTACCTCAGTCTCTTCACTCAACGTTCAGCCTCCACTCAGGCGGTAGCGCATCCCGGTGTCGCGTCGACTGTGCTGTGGGTGCTACCGCACGAGGGATCCTTGGGCATGGCCGTAGTGCTGTCCAACAGATGTTTCCGCTGTAGGCGATCTGATTTACAGATGTGGACACTGCGGCCGGCGGCTGCGCGGGAAAACTGCCCGGCGTCAACGGAGGCTTGGCCGCACTCCTGAACGTCACCTGGCGACGGGAACCTCTTCGGAGTCGGCGAGTTCAGCGATCACTTCGGGGGGCACCTTCCTGCTGGCCGAGGCGGGCGTGCTGGACGGCCTTCGCGCGACCACGACTTTGTGGCTGGCGCCGGTCTTCCGCAGGAGGTATCCGGGAGTCCAGCTCGATCAGAACCGGATGGTCATCGACTCGGGCGTCACCACCGCGGGTGCGGCCTTCGGGCACGTCGACCTCGCCCTGGCGATCGTCCGGGCGAGCAGCCCCGCCCTGGCCGACCTGGTGGCCCGCTGTCCGGTGGTCGACGAACGCCCGTCACAGTCCGCCTACAGCATCCCCAGCGCACCATGGGGCCCCCATCCGCTTCGTCCAGGACCTCAGGGTCCAGCGGGCCTCCCACTTGCCGCGCACCACCGAGCTGCCCCTGGAACCATCGCCCGGAGAGTCGGCTACGAGCACCCCAACACGCTGCGCGTGCTCCTTCGCGAACGCACCGGCAAGACCACGATGGCCTTGCGGGGCGCCTGACCCGCGATCGCCTGGCTACGAGCCGGGTGGCAGGAGTCCGCGGGCCAGGGTGAAGGCAGCCGTGGCGGTGGACAGGAGGGCGTTGATCCTTCCGAGGATGCGTGCCGTCCTGTCGGGATCCTGCGCGTCGACGGCCGCGGCCAGGTCGTCGGCGTACTCCCGTGCCCTCACCGCCTCATCGGACGTCGCGGTGTCCGCGTCCGTACGCAGGGCGTCGATCAGTTGCTGATGGGGGATGTCAGTCGCGTTCGTCCGGTTGCCGTAGCCGCCGTGGACCACCGAATGATGGCTGTTGACGTTCGCCACGACGAAGCCTCCCGGTCCAGTGGAGATGTGCACCCCTTCGCCTCCCGTCCAGATGAACTTGCCCTCGTACTCGGTCCAGCCCTTGTACGTCACGCTGTAGCTGCCGAACCGCCAACCCTCCACATCGATCAGCTTGTGCTTGAGCGGCTCGGCCAGGATGCGCATGGCGTCCGCCCGATTCCATCCCCGCTGGGCGAAGTAGTCGGTCATCATCACGCGCCGACCCGGATTCGCCGCCCGTCGGCAGATCTCGCGGAACGCCTGCCCCTGATAGGTCTCCAACTGGCCCGGGGCGACCGACGGCTCCGGCAGCCGCCGCCGATGCACGATTCCGCGGATCCATACGAACAGTGCGTAGATCAACCAGCAGAGCAAGGCGATCACAATGACTAGCCTCGGTGCCAACTCCACGCTCGTCACCCTCCCCCGTCGGCCCCAAGCCAACCCATTTTAGGACCAGTTGGTGCGCAGCGACCCTGACCTGTAACGGGCTTCGGGGACAAGCGGCTACTGGGGCAGGGGGCGGTCGTGGACGACGTTCTTCATGACGGGGGTGGAGTTCCGGCGCTGGACGCCCGGGAGTCTGGCCAGCCGCTGGTCGTAGAGCTGCCGGTAGGCGGCCAGGTCGGTGGGGCGACGCGCAGCAGGTAGTCGGGGTCGCCGAAGAGCCGCTGGGCCTGGATGACGTGCGGGATGGCGGCCACGGCCTCTTCGAAGACGGTGACGGTGTCGGCGTCCTCCCGTCCATCTCGCCGTCGGCGTCCTGGCCCGTACCGTGCTCAAGACCCGGCCCTCGGCGGCCCGGACGGTGACCCGGGTCTCCGGTGTCATGATGATCGCCATCGGCGGTCTTCTGCTGGTGGAACGCCTGGCGGGCTCGTGAACCCGCCCCGCCCGTACGAACGCTCGCGCCCGCCGCCGGCGACCCGTCTCCGAGGGCCAAGAGGAGTCATCACTGGCAGCAGCTCAGGGCGCACGGGAGATATGAGCCGCACCCGCCGAAGTCCGGTACGCCGCCTATGGCCCGGCCCGTCAGCGTGTGTGGCGGCGGACCGCGTCGAGGAGCTGGTCGATGTCGTCGGCGCTGTGGGTGAAGGAGGTGACCAAGCGGACCCTCCCCGGCTCCCACCGGTCGTGGTGGAAGACGTAGCCCTCCGCGAGGAGTCCTTCGGTGACGTGCTGGGGCAGGCGGCAGAAGAGGATGTTGGCCTGGGGGTGGCCACAAGAGCGATGTCGGGGATGGCCTTGAGGCCGTCGCCGAGCCGGGTGGCCATCGCGTTGGCTCGGCGGGCATTGCGCAACCAGAGGTCGTCGGTGAGATAGGCGTCGATCTGGGCTGCGTAAAAGCGCATCTTGGAGGCGAGCTGGCCGGCGCGCTTGGCGCGGAAGCCGAGCTCGGTGGCGAGTTCGGGGTCGAAGGAGACGATGGCGTCGGCGGTCATCGCACCGTTCTTGGTGGCGCCGAAGGACAGCACGTCGATGCCGGCCTTCCAGGTCATCTCGGCCGGGGTGGTGCCGAGGTGGGCCAGGGCGTTGGCGAAGCGCGCGCCGTCCATGTGGACGCGCAGCCCGGCGTCCTTGGCGATGGCCGACAGGCGGCGGATCTCCGCCACGGTGTAGACGCTGCCGAGCTCGGTGGCCTGGCTGATGCTCACCGCGGATGGCTGCACACTGTGCACGTCACCGGCCTTGCGGCGCACCGCCGCATACAGCGCGTCGGGGTCGATCATGCTGTTGTCGCCGGGAACGCCGACGAGCTTGGCACCGGCGGTGAAGAACTCGGGTGCGCCGCATTCGTCGTGGTGGATGTGGCTGTCGGGGTGGGCCAGCACACTGCCCCACGGCGGGGTGAGGGCGGCCAGGCTCAGACCGTTGGCGGCGGACCCGGTGGAGACCATGAAGACATCGACGTCCCGCTCGAAGATCTCGCTCAGCCTGCGGCGGGCGCTGTCGGTGAAGGGGTCGTTGCCGTACGGCAGGACCTGCCCGGCAGCCGCGTCGGCGACGGCCTGGACTATCTCCGGGGCTGCTCCGGCCATGTTGTCGCTGATGAAGGCGTGTCCGGCGGGGGTGGTGGCGATGGTGGCGCTCATGAGTGGGATTTCCTCGGTGTCAGGTTCCGAACGGTCAGAGGGTGATGGTGCCGCGGATGTGGCTGGTGGCGGCGCCGCCGACCCAGACGGTGCCGTCCTCGTCGGCGATGACCTCGATGGTCCCGGCCCGGCCCAGGCGCGCGCCCTGGGAGACTCGGTAGGCGGACGGCGCCGCACCGGTGGCGGTGAGCCACTGCCCCACCGAGGCGTTGATGCTGCCGCACACGGGATCTTCCGCCACGCCGACGCCGGGCGCGAAGGTGCGCATCTCGAAGTCGTGCCCGGATCCCTCGGGGTGGGCACCGATCGCGCCGACCATCGCGTCCGGGATGAGGGACAGGTCGGGTTCGAGGGCGAGCACCTCCTCGGCCGTGGCCAGCCGGACCACGGCCCAGCCGGGTCCGTTGTCGACCCACTGGTGGCCGATGACCCGATCCCGCTTGATACCGAACGCGGCGACGATCCGGTGCAGATACGCGTCGTCCAGCCCGCCGTCGCGGACGAGCGGCGGGGCGGCGAACGACAAGATGCCTTCACCGCGGCGCACGGTGACCAGGCCGGCGCCGCACTCCTGCACAACGCGGTCCGCGTGCCGTGGCGCGCCCCCGTTGTCCAGCCACGCGCGCGCGGAGCCGAGCGTGGGATGCCCGGCGAACGGCAGCTCACCTCCAGGGGTGAAGATCCGCAGCCGGTAGTCCGCCTCCGGCGTGGTCGGGGGCAGGACGAACGTGGTCTCGGACAGATTCGTCCAGCGCGCCAGACGCCGCATCTCCTCGTCGGTGATATCCGTCCCATCCAGGACGACGGCGACCGGGTTACCGAGACAGGGGGTCGTGGAGAACACGTCGACCTGCATGAACGAGCGTGCGCGTGGCGTAGTCATCAAGGGCCTTTTCACAGTGGCGGAAGCGGCGGAAGCGGTCCTCGGGCGTCCGGTGTGTCCATGGAAGCTCCATCCCAGCGGCTGCCGGCCCGGTGGAAAACAGCCAGTCACGACTGGGTGGACTGATTACTGGGGCTGGGAGAAGGCGAGGGCAGGATCTCGCACGATGGCGCCGCATCCCGTACCGACGCGCATGCCCGCCTCGACACCCATGTGCCGTGATCGCGTCCGAATACCGTCGCCGACCGCGGCAAACCCCAGGCAGGGCACGATCATCTTATCGAGTTAACGCCAGCGGCTCTCCGAGGCCGAATGGGTACACGGGCCGCTACTGTTCCCCGGGTCTGGACGGATTCCCGGATGTTTACCCCCTCCTTTCCTCTTTGCCGGTGACACGCACGCACGCCAGCCATCGCCCTCACGAAGGAGAGCCCGCCCGATGACTGTTGGTACCAGCTCGGAAGCACCTCTGGAGCCGCATCGGCAGTCCAGCCTGAGCACGGCGGCCGCCCGCAATCTCGCCACCACGACCAAGTCCGCCCCGCAGATGCAGGGGATCACCTCGCGCTGGCTGCTGCGGACGCTCCCCTGGGTGGAGGTCAAGGGCGGCACCTACCGGGTGAACCGCCGGCTGAGCTACACCGTCGGCGACGGGCGCATCGAGTTCGTCCAGGACGGTGCCGACGTCCGGGTGATCCCCCGCGAACTCGGCGAACTGGCCCTGCTGCGCGGTTTCGAGGACGTGGAGGTACTGACCGCCATCGCCGACCGGTGCGTTCAGCGCGACTTCCGTGCGGGCGAAACACTGGTGGAGCGCGGGAGGCCCGCCGAGGAGTTCCATCTGATCGCCCACGGCCGCATCAGCCAGACCTCCGTCGGCCCGTACGGCGACGAGACCGCCGTCGCCGTACTGGCCGATGGCGACCGGTTCGGCGAGGGCGCTCTGCTGAACGAGGATGCCCGGTGGGACTACACCGCCACCGCCGAGACCTCCGGCACCCTGCTCACCCTGTCCCGCGCCGACTTCGCCGCCGTGCTGACCTCGGCGCCGGGCCTCCAGGCCCACATCCAGGAGTTCAGTTCACTCCGCGGCCAGGCGCAGAACCATCGCGGCGAGGCGGAGATCGCCATGGCGGCCGGTCACACCGGCGAACCCGCGCTCCCCGGCACGTTCGTCGACTATGAACTGAAGCCGCGCGAGTACGAACTCTCCGTCGCGCAGACCATTCTGCGGATGCATACGCGGGTCGCCGACCTCTACAACGAGCCGATGGACCAGACCGAGGAGCAGCTCAGGCTCACCATCGAGGCGCTGCGTGAGCGCCAGGAGCACGAGCTGATCAACAACCGGGAGTTCGGTCTGCTCCACAACGCCGACTTCAAGCAGCGCATCCAGCCCCACTCGGGCCCACCCACCCCGGATGACCTGGACGAGTTGCTCTGCCGCCGCCGCGGCTCCAAGTTCTTCCTCGCCCACCCCCGGACGATCGCGGCGATCGGGCGGGAGTTCAACTCCCGCGGGCTCTACCCGACCCATGTCGACCTGGGCGGGCAGCAGGTCCCGGCCTGGCGCGGCGTCCCGATCCTGCCCTGCAACAAGATCCCCATCACGAAGGAGAACACCAGCTCGGTCCTCGTCATGCGCACCGGCGAGGACAACCAGGGCGTCATCGGTCTGCGTCGGACGGGCCTGCCGGAGGAGTACGAACCGGGTCTGTCGGTGCGCTTCATGGGCATCGACGACAAGGCGATCATCTCCTACCTCGTCAGTACGTACCACTCCGCCGCCATCCTGGTGCCGGATGCGCTCGGTGTGTTGGAGAACGTGCAGATCGCCCGCAGTCGCGACTAGTGATCCTGCCCTGCCCGGCGGCTACGAGAGCCCGGTGCTCCGAGCCGGGCGGGCATGCCCGATCCGGGACAGCCACCCACCCCATCGAGGAGCTATGGATGCCCGCGCCCGAGCCTTCCCCTCCGCAGCCGAGCCCGCCCGCGGCTGGTTCGCACTCCGGGGCGTATGTCCTCGCTGAGGCCGCCGCCCGCGCCCGCGACATCAGGGCCGCCTTCGGCGGCGGCAGATCCCCCGCGCCGTCGTTGCCCGCACCGCCTCCCGCCGACGCCCCTGCCACCGACGTTCCTGCCGCCGAGATGCCCACCGCGGGCGCCGGCCTGGGTCGGATCCTGCGTGGCCCCAGTGGCCTGGGCACGGTGGGCCTGCGTCTGGCCCGGTGCGAGGGCGCGTCGGCGCCGGTGGAGCCGGTGGAGCCGCCGACGGCTCCGGCGGAAGGCACCCCGGTCCCGGGCCTCTACCACCATCCGGTGCCGGAGCCCGACCCGGTGCGGGTGGAGGAGGTCAGCCGCAGGATCAAAACCTGGGCGCTGGACGAGGTCGATCTGTACCCGGAGGACTGGGAGGACCAGTTCGACGGCTTCTCCGTGGGACGCTACATGGTCGCCTGCCATCCGGACGCTCCCACCGTCGACCACCTGATGCTCGCCACGCGCCTGATGGTCGCCGAGAACGCGGTGGACGACTGCTACTGCGAGGACCACGGAGGATCGCCCATCGGCCTCGGCGGGCGCCTGCTGCTGGCGCACACCGCCCTCGACCCCCTGCACACGACCAAGGAGTACCAGCCGCGCTGGGCGGAGTCGCTCCATTCGGACGCGCCCCGGCGCGCGTACCGCTCCGCCATGGAGTACTTCGTCCAAGCGGCCGGCGCCTCCCAGGCGGACCGGTACCGGCACGACATGGCCCGTCTGCACCTGGGGTACCTCGCCGAGGCCGCCTGGGCCCAGACGGACCACGTGCCCGAGGTGTGGGAGTACCTGGCGATGCGCCAGTTCAACAACTTCCGCCCCTGCCCCACCATCACGGACACCGTCGGCGGCTACGAGCTGCCGGCGGACCTGCACGCCACGCCCGCCATGCAGCGCGTCATCGCGCTCGCCGGGAACGCCACCACCATCGTGAACGACCTGTACTCGTACACCAAGGAACTCGCCTCCCCCGGGCATCATCTGAACCTGCCCGTGGTGATCGCCGAACGTGAGGGCATCTCCGACCGCGAGGCCTATCTGAAGTCGGTCGAGGTCCACAACGACCTCATGCGCGACTTCGAAGCCGCGGCCGCGGACCTGGCCGCCGCCTGCCCCCTCCCGAGCGTGCAGCGCTTTCTGCGGGGCGTGGCCGCGTGGGTCGACGGCAACCACTACTGGCACCAGACCAACACCTATCGCTACAGCCTGCCCGACTTCTGGTGAGAAGAATGGACTTATCTGTGACCAGTACCGACCTCTCCACCGACGCCGCCGTCTCCACCAGCGCCGCCTCCGTGTTCATCCCCGCCCCGGTGACGCCCTACCAGGGGGACATCGCCCGTTACTGGGACGGCGAGGCCCGGCCGGTGAACCTGCGTCTCGGCGATGTCGACGGCCTTTACCACCACCACTACGGCATCGGCGCCGTCGACCGCACCGCCCTCGGCGACACCGACGACAGTGCGTACGAGAAGAGGCTGATCGCCGAGCTCCACCGCCTGGAATCGGCACAGGCCGAACTTCTCCTGGACCACTTCGGCCCCGTGGAGCGCGACGACACGCTCGTGGACGCCGGCTGCGGCCGCGGCGGCTCGATGGTCATGGCCCACCAGCGCTTCGGGTGCAAGGTCGAGGGCGTCACCCTGTCGGCCAAGCAGGCGGACTTCGCCAATCAGCGTGCCCACGAGCTCGGCATCGAGGACCACGTCCACGCCCGCGTCTGCAACATGCTCGGTACGCCCTTCGAGACCGGGCAGATCGCGGCCTCGTGGAACAACGAGTCGAGCATGTACGTCGACCTGCACGACCTCTTCGCCGAGCACTCCCGCATCCTCGAGGTCGGCGGTCGCTATGTGACCATCACCGGCTGCTGGAACCCCCGTTACGGCCAGCCCTCGAAGTGGGTCTCCCAGATCAACGCGCACTTCGAGTGCAACATCCACTCCCGCCGGGAGTATCTGCGCGCCATGGCCGACAATCGCCTCGTACCGCAGGCCGTCGTCGACCTGACCGCCGCGACCCTGCCGTACTGGGAGCTGCGAGCCACGTCCTCGCTGGTCACCGGCATTGAGGAAGCGTTCATCAACTCCTACAAGGACGGCTCCTTCCAGTACCTCCTGATCGCGGCCGACCGCGTCTGACCGCCTCCCGGCACATCGCCCCGTCGCCCTATGGTGGCGGGGCGAAGCGCTGTCGACCGGCTCTCGGGTTGTCTCCGTACACTGACGGGCATGGCATGCCGCATCAGTGAACTGGTCCTCGATTGCGCCGACGCCGAGCGGCTCGCCGCATTCTGGAGCGAGGTGCTCGGCTACGTGGAGCTCGGCCGGGAAGACGACGGAAGCATCGAGATCGGGCCGCCCGACACCGGTTTCGGCGGTCTGCAGCCGACCCTCGTGCTCAGCCCCAGCAGCGACCCGCGGACCGGGAAGCTCCCGCTGCACATCGACGTCAACGCCACCGACCGCGACCAGGACGCCGAGCTGGAGCGGCTGCTCGCTCTCGGCGCCAGGCCCGCCGACGTCGGCCAGACCGGCAACGAGAACTGGCACGTCCTGGCCGACCCGGAAGGCAACGTGTTCTGCCTCCTGCACGCGCGGCTCCAGCAGGCCTGACCAGGGGCGGACGCGGCCACTCTGGGTGCCCTGGGCCGGTGTCTCACGGGGTCTGCCCGTGGCCGGTCATCATGGTGACCAGGCTGTGGGGTGCGCCTGCTCCGTAGAACATCTCGTGGACCTGGATTCCTTCGGCGGCGGCCGCGGCGCTGCGGGGGAACATGGCCTGCTCGTACGCGGTGAGCGCGGCCTCGATGTCCTCGGGGTGCGCGGCGAGGGCCTTGCCCAGTTCGGCGCCGTCGTACATGGCCAGGTTGGCGCCCTCGCCGTTCGGCAGCGAGAGGTGGGCGGCGTCGCCGAGCAGGGTCACCCCCGGCTGCCGCTCCCACCGGTGCTCGATGGGCAGGGCGTAGAGGGACCGCAGGACCGGTGCGGTGTCACCGTCGGCGATCAGCGCGGTGAGTTCCGGTGCCCAGCCGTCGAATTCCCGCGCGATCCGGGCGGTGGCCGCGGCGGCATCGGTGAAGTCCGTGTTCGCGAACCAGTCCTGAGGCCGGGCCAGCATCACGTAGGCGTGCAGGGTGCCGGCCCTCTCCCGGTGTGCCAGGAATCCCTTGCCGGGCGCGAGCGCGAACAGCGACCCGCCGCCGACCGCTTTCGCGCTGTCCGGATGCCGGGTGTCGGCGTCGCACAGGGAGGTCTCGACGTACGACATGCCGATGTACTCGGGTGTCGCAGGGGACAGCAGTGGCCGGACTCGGGACCACGCGCCGTCCGCGCCGACCAGCAGGCCGGTGGTGACGGTGGTGCCGTCCGCGAAGGTCACCTCGTGGCGGCCCGCGCCGAGGGCACGGGTGCCGCTCACCTTATGGCCCCACCGGACGGTGCCGGCCGGGAGCGAGTCGAGGAGCATCTGCCGCAGCTCGCCGCGCAGCACCTCGGGGTTGCCACCCGTACCGTCGTCGGGCTTGTCGAGCAGGACGGTCCCGGCCAGGTCGAGAACCCGTATCGCCTGGCGGCCCTCCAGGACGATGCCGCGGAACTCGTTCATCAGGCCGGCCGCCCGCAAGGCGGGCTGGCCGCTGTCCTCGTGGATGTCGAGCATCCCGCCCTGCGCACGCGCCATCGCAGAGACCTCCGCCTCGTAGACCGTGGCCGGGATGCCGTGGAGGTGCAGGACGCGGGCGAGCGTCAGGCCGCCGAGTCCGGCACCGATGATCGTGACGTCAGTGGTCATGGTGGTTCCTTGCTGTCGGACGTCTGCCGAATGGGCATCCGGCAGGATTTCCCGAACGGTTCCGGATCCCGCCGACACGCCACCGACAACGCGACCGACAGCCACCGACAAAGAGCATGTGCGTACCGACACCGCCGTCACCCCTGACGGGCGTAATGTGTGCATATGGGTGATATTCGGTGCGGTTGGTGCGATGCGCCGCTACCGAATCAGGCCGGCCGCAACCGGCGGTATTGCAGTCCGGCACACCGGCAGGCGGCCTGGCGGGCGCGGTCTCGATGGCCGGCGGCGGCCGAGACGCGGCAGGCGATGGTGCTCGCGAGCGCGGATCTGCTGGACCGGGTTCAGTCGGCGGCGCGGCAGGCGGGTGAGCTGTCCCCGGCGCGGGAAGCCGCGGTGGGCTCTCACTGTGCCGCGGTGGCGGAGGTTCCCGGGCTGGCCGAGCGATTGGTGCGGTACGCGGTGCTGGCCGATCGGCAGGCCGGGGTCGGCTGGGCGCGGATCGGTGCCGCCTTCGGGATCGGCGCCGAGGCGGCCAGGCGCCGCTTCGGGCGGGTGCGGCACGTCGCACAGGAGGAGCAGGGGACGCGGGACGATGCCACGCCTGCCGCCGGCTCCGGTATGGAGCTGCTGGATGCGTTCCTGTGCACGGCGGTACGGGAAACGGGCGCGTCCACGGGCCTGGTGTATCTGCTGCCGCCGGGCGGGCGGGTGCTGCGGCTGGCCATGATGACCGGGGTGCCACCGAAGATCGCCGAGCTCTGGGAACGGTTGCGGCTTCGGGCTTCGGGTCCGTTGGCGGACGCGGTGCGTGAGCGGCGCCTGGTATGGCTCGCCAGCCAGGCGGAGCTGGCGCGCCGCTACCCGAAGGCAGCGCTGGTATGGCCCTACCCGGTGGCGCTGGCCGCCGCACCGATCACATCCGGCGCCACCGCTTGGGGCGGACTGGTGCTGCTGTGGCCCGGTCCGCGCCGGCCGCACCTGAGCGCCCATGAGCGCGCCGTGATCGACTCCACCTGCGACCGGGTGGGGGCATTCTTGCGGTATGCCGCCGAGGACGGGCACCCGATAGCGCCCGAAGAGCCGCACGTGGCGGCCCCGCCGCGGCCTGGACCGCCGGGCCGGTCCAGGCACAGGCCGCGGTGGACTTCGCCGACCGTCTCCCGGAGGGCTGTTGCGCGCTGGACGTGGCGGGCCGGATCACTTTCCTCAGCGCCACCGCCGCCGATCTGCTCGGCGGGAGCGTCCCGGATCTGCTCGGCGCGCCGCTGTGGGAAGCGCTGCCATGGCTGGACGACCCGGTCTTCGACGACGGCTACCGGGCCGCGGTGCTCGGCCGCAGGCCCACGTCCTTCACCGCCCTGCGCCCGCCGGACCGGTGGCTGTCCTTCCAGCTCTGCCCGGATGCCTCCGGTGTCAGTGTGCGCGTCTCCCCCACCGACGACACCGCCCCGATCGACCGCCCGGCGTGCGGGCCGGACATCGCCACACCGACACGGTCCGGCAGGCTGTACGACCTGATGCACCTGGCCGGCGCGCTCACCGAGGCCGTCAGCGTTCAGGACGTGGTGGAGCTGACCGCCGACCTGATCCTGCCCGCCTTCGGCGCCCAGGGCTTCGTCCTGTCCGTGGCGGAGGGCGACCGGCTGCGTGTCGTCGGCCAGCGTGGCTACCCACCCGAGGTCATCAGCCGCTTCGATCTCCCCGCGTTCCGGGACGACTCGGCCCCCACCGTGCGCGCCGTGACCACCGGAGCACCCCTGTTCTTCGCGTCCCCGCACGAGATGAATCAGCTCGCTCCCGACATCCCGCGGCTGACCAAGAGGGCGGCCTGGGCGTTTCTGCCGCTGCTGGCCTCCGGTCGCCCGGTCGGCTGCTGCGTGGTCTCCTACGACCGGCCCCACGACTTCACCCCGGACGAACGCGCCGTCCTGACCTCTCTCGCCGGACTGATCGCCCAGGCCCTCGATCGCGCCCGGCTCTACGACGCCGAACACCAGCTCGCCCACGGTCTGCAGTCCGGCCTGCTCCCCGCCGCCCTCCCGACCGTGCCCGGGCTGGAGGTGGCGGCCCGCTATCTGCCCACGGCGCGCGGCATGGACATCGGCGGCGACTTCTACGACCTCATCCGCTGCGACGCCACCACCGTCGCCGCGGCCATCGGCGACGTCCAAGGCCACAGCGTGAACGCCGCCGCCCTCATGGGACAGGTCCGCACCGCCGTCCACGCCACCGCCGGGGCACATCCCGGGGAAGTCCTCGCCCGCACCAACCGCCTGCTCACCGACCTCGACCCGGGCTTGTTCACCAGTTGCCTGTATGCCCATATCGACCTGGCACGCCACGTTGCCCACCTGGCCACCGCCGGGCACCCGCCCCCGCTCCTGCGCCACCCCGACGGGCACACCGAGGTCCTCCATCTGCCACCCGGCCTCCTGCTGGGGATCGAACCCGACGTCGACTACCCGGCCACCGAGATCCCCCTGCCGCCCGGCGCCGTGCTGGCCCTCTATACCGACGGCCTCGTCGAGAGTCCCGACGTCGATCTCGACGACGCGACCACCCACCTCGCCGACCAGCTCACCCAAGCCCGTGGCCAGCCCATGGACACCCTCGCCGACGCCCTCATCCACCACGACCCGCACACCGATCCCCACAGCGATGACATCGCCCTGCTCCTGCTCCACCCGCAAGCGGTCGTCGGATGACAGGGCCATCGTCCGGCTCGAGCCGTCGCCCGGCTCGCCGAGCCCGCGCCTTCAGCGTCGCGCCCGCGCCCTGTGCGATGGGACGAGACGCTCGCCGGACACGAGCGTGCCGGCCTGCTTGATCTGCTGCAGCAGAGGAGAGACCTCCATGCTCTGGAGGCCGGACAGCGACCCGATGCGGTCCGAGGTGTACTCGAACAGTTCGTCGAGGTCGCGGCAGTGCGCGACGGCTTGGAGGTTGTAGGGCCCGGAGACGGCCGCGGCGAAGGCTATGTGGGGTTCCCGCGCGAGTATGCGGCCGATGTCCTTGACCGCCGTCGGGTGCGCGCGGAGCCAGAGGTTCGCCCGAGCGTGATAGCCCAGTGCGGCCGGGGCGATCTCGACATCGATGTGGACGACCCGGCGCCGGAGCAAGGCGTGAAGACGACGTGATGCGCGCCCGGGCGTGAGGTTCGCCGCCGCGCCGAGATCGACGAGGCCGGCGCGACCGTCCGCGGCGAGAAGGTCGAGCATCTTCTCGTCCTCGGGGTCGAGGTGCACGGGAACGCGAGGGACCACCGGGGATTCGGTGAAAGGGGCGCCATCGCTCCCGAGCGCCGACTCCTGCTGTGGAGTCAGCGTGCCGCGCAGCGCGGCCCAATAGTGGCCGCGGCCTCCGACGAACTGACGCAGTATCGCGGACGCGTTGATGTCGATGACGGCCGCGGTGCGTGGAAGCCGCCGGCCGAGGAGGTCCTCGCGCTGTTCCCGCGTCCGCGACCGGACCGCGCAGGTGATTTCGGAGCCCGCGGCGCCGAGGGCCACCCAGCTGACATCGTCGCGCTGCGCGAGTGCGTCGGCGATCGCCGTGACACTGCCGGGGCGGCACCGCAGTCGCACCAGCCACCGGCTCTGTCCCAGCGCCCCCGGATCGACGACACCGGCCACGCGGATGACGCCATCGGCGAGCAACCGGCGATAGCGGCGGCCGACGGCGCCCTCGGAGAGGCCGAGCACCGCCGCGATCGAGGCGAACGAGGCCCGCGGAGCCACCTGGAGTGCGCGAATGACCCGCACATCCTCGGGCTGCACACCGGCGGATTCGGCCATCAGCGCTCCTGTCATGAGGGCGATCGTACAAATCCACGCCCTGGACGTGCCCCGAGTGCGATGGATCGGCAAGGCTTGCGGCGCATCAGGGGTGCCGCCCGTGGCGGTCGGCACTCCGCAACTCGAAGCAAGAGAAATAAGGGGATGACGCGGAATGTCGTCAACTGACGCGGACCGGCACCCGCCAACCGCTCTCATCGTCGGGGCGTCGCGCGGTCTCGGACACGCGGTGGCGGCCGAACTCTTCGACAGGGGATGGAACGTCATCGGCACGGTACGGGACGCAACCGCTCGCACCCTCCTGCACGACCTCGCGGACCGCTCCGACGGGCGCGTCAACGTCGAGCATCTCGACATCAACGAGCCCACACAGTTGGCGCCCCTCCATGAGCGTCTCGCCCCACGCACACTCGACATGCTCTTCGTCAACGCGGGGACCACGAACAACGAGTCGACGCCGATCGGCGCCGTTCCGACAGCCGACTTCGTGGACGTGATGGTCACCAACGCGCTCAGTCCGATGCGCGTCATCGAAGCACTCGAAGACCTCGTCTCTCCGAGCGGACTCATCGGGGCGATGTCCTCCGGGCAAGGCAGCATCACGAACAACACGACCGCATCGCGCGAGGTCTACCGGGGCAGCAAGGCAGCGCTGAACATGTTCCTGCGCGGCTTCTCGGTCCGGCAGGCCCAACAGCACGAAAGCCGGCGCGCGTTCGTCCTCATGGCGCCTGGCTGGGTCGGCACCGCCCTGGGGGGACCGGACGCGCCACTCACCATCGGCGAGAGCGTCCCGCGGGTGGTGGACGTTCTGCTGTCGAGGCTGGGGAAGCCCGGTCTCGCGTATCTGGATCGCTTCGGTCAGACCGTCCCATGGTGAACCCCGCCCCGGGAGGGGACACAGGGGGCACCGCTCACTCCGCTCCGTTGGCGACAGCTCCCCGTTCGATCGCCAGCCGGGTCAGTTCGACCCGCGTGTTGATATCGAGCTTGGTGAAGATGTGCTTCATGTGGGTGTTGACGGTGTGCACGGACACATAGAGCCGGTCGGCGATGGCTCGGTTGGTGAGACCGTCCACGACCAGCGGGATCAGTTTCCGCTCGGATTCGGTGAGGGTGCCCCACCCCGGGGGGCCGGTCGTGTGGTGGCGTGGGGCGCCGGTGCGCACACCGAGCCGGCGAAGGCGCCGCCGGATCCGTTCGTGATCGCGCAGGGCTCCTGAGGCCGACGCCAGCTCACCCGCCTCCTCGAAGTGCGGGATCGCCGCCGTCGTATCGGCCGAGGTGGCCAGGAGTTCGCCGAGGTCCTCGCAGGCCGCGGCCAGGGCCAGCGGCCTGTCACCGCTCCGGTAGGCGTTGATCGCGGACGCCAGCGCTCGGGGGTCGCGGTGGAGCAGGCCGTCCACATGGGCGCGGACCGCCCCCATGATCTGCTGGCTGTCGTCCCGCGCGAGCAGGGTGCGCAGTGCGTCGGACACGGACTGTGCGGCCGACGAGTCGGCGCCACGCAGCGCAATGCGCACGATCCCGGGCCAGTGGGACGGGCCCACCGTGAGCAGCCGCGTCGGCTCACCGTCCCCGAAGCCGCCCGTGAGTGCTTCCGCCGCGGCGCCGTCCTGGCCCTCCGCGTCCGCCAGGCAGGCGCGCGCGAGCACCACCCACAGGCCGTACCGCTGGGTGTGGGTGCCGGAATCGGCTTCGGCGGCGCGGAGATGGTCCCTGGCCTTGACGAGGTCACCTCGTCTGGTCTCCACCAGTGCCCGTACGGAGTGGGCTCGCGGATTCGGGTGAGTGATCTCGAGTTCGTCCGCCACCATCAGACTGGCCTCGGCCTCCACGGCCGCGTCGTCCAGCGCTCCCTGTTCGAGGAGCGCGCAGGCGCGGGCGGCATGCCAGTGCGGAAGCGACCAGCCCAGGCCCCGCGCCTCCGCTTCGCGCTGTCCGTCCCGCAGAATCCGCTCGGTGTCCGCGAGCCGGTCGGTGGCGGTCAGCACCATGGCCAGCCACAGCGCCGGAATCCGCGGGGGGCGCAGGTAGAACCCGGCGGATTCGGTGCCGGTGTGTCCGGCCGCCGCCTCCGCGAGTTCGAGGGCGCGGGCGAGGCGGCCGCGGTAGAAGGAGGTCTGTGACCGGAACACCATGGCGCTGACGACGACGGCCGGATCGTCGCTGCGGTAGGCCTCGGCGACCAGCCCGGTGTCGGTCTGCTCGGCGGCGGTGATGTCCCCGAGGTACACATGGCCCGTGGCCTTGGTCTTCAGCAGCCGGACGCGCACGTCGGACGGCAGCTCGGGCAGGTCCAAAGCCCGCCGGAGGTGGGTCATCGCGGCGGCGTCGTCGCCCGCGGCCTGGTGGATCTCGGCGGCCGCCAGGCGCAGGCATGCCTCCTGCAGCGGGTCGGGACCGTCCGACAGGGTGGCGTCGACCAGGCCGAGCGCCTCGTGAATCCGGCGGGTCCGGCCGAGGTATTCGGCGGCGTCGGTCAGCAGGGCGATACGGCGCCGGTCGTGCGGGTGCAGCAGTGAGGCGATCCGCTGGGCCAGGTCCGCGGCCGCGTCGGGGGCGGACGGCGACAGTTCCTGTACGGCGGTGGTCAGCGTGGTCACGGCATCGTCGTCGACCGGGCCGCCCGCCATGACGACGTGCCAGGCGACCTCGGCCGACCGTGCCCCGATGCCCCGCAGGCTGTCGGCCGCCTCCCCGTGCAGTGCGGTCCGCACCGCCCGGGGCAGGTTCTCCTGGAGAGCCTGCCGGATGAGGTCGTGGCGAAAGGCGAGTCGCGGGCCGTCGGCCGAGAGCAGACCGGCACTCAGGGCGGCCTCGACGCCCGACAGCAGGCTGCCGACGCGCCTGCCGAGCATGCGGGCGGCCGTGCCGAGGTCGAACTCGCGGCCGAGGACGGAGCCGATCTGGAGCAGCCGCACGGCGTCCTCCGGGAGCCGGTCCAGGCGCGCGGCGACACTGCGCCGGAAACCGGCGGGGATACCGGGGTGCGGGAGGCTCGCCACGCCCGCCTCCCCTGTACCGGCGTCCGTCTCCGCGAAGGCGCGCACCAGTTCCAGCGCCAGGAACGGATTGCCCGCGACGCCACGCAGGAGCCGGGCCAGACCGGGTGACGGCCTCGTCCCGAGGACATCGGCCGCGATACGCAGCAGCTCCTGCTGTGGCAGGGGCCGAGGGTCAGCCAGCGGGCTCCGAGGTGTTCGAGGTCCTCCCGCACCCGGGCCACGGTCGGCCGCTCGGCTTCCGACCGCACCGCCAGCACCCACAGGATGCGCGAGGCGGCCAGTCGTCCGGGCAGCGTACGCAGGACGAAGAGGGTGGCCGGATCGGCCCACTGCGCGTCGTCCACGACCACGGCCACCGGGGCGCGCTGGGCCCGGGCCTCCAGGGCGTCCGCGATGCCGTCCAGCAGCCACAGCCGCTGGTCGTCGGTGGCCGCGACGGCTTGGTGGCAGTCGCCGGAGGGCTGCAGGGCGGACTGCAGGGCGGCGCCCGCCGCGTACTGGTCGAGTTCGTCGGCCCGTACGGACACCACGTCGAACCCGAACCGCCGCGCCATCTCGTCCAGCTCCGCGAGCAGCCGGCTCTTGCCGACGCCGGGCGCGCCCTCCACGACGACGTAGGCACCCCGTCCGCCACGCACCGTTTCCAGGTCCTCACGGACAGCGGCCATCTCGTGGTCGCGTCCTCTGAGGGGCAGCCCTGCCGAGGCCCCCTTGCCGCGCCCACGCGCCCGGTCGCCCGCGGGGTCTGTGCTGCGCATGGGGCAAGCATGCCGCACGGCCACATCGCCCTCAACGCCGGTGCCTGCGTGATCGACTCTTTCACCCGGGTGATTCCCGCCGCAGCGCCGTCCTGTCACCCCACCGCGACGCATGCTCCGAACCGTCCAGATCTCTTGCCCCTGGAGAGGAGCACGACGTGCGTACAGGCAAGGAATACCTGGCGGCGCTGAACGACGGCCGCACGGTATGGGTGGGTGACGAACTCGTCGAGAACGTGGCCACGCACCCCAAGACCCGGGCGTATGCCCGCAGGCTCGCGGACTTCTACGACCTGCACCACCGCCCGGAGCTCCAGGACGCCATGACGTTCGTGGACGAGGAGGGCGTCAGGCGGTCCATGACGTGGTTCCAGCACCGCTCCAAGGAGGACCTGCAGCGCAAGCGGCGCTACATGGAGACGGTGTTGCGGGAGCTCGGCGGCGGGGCGACCCCGCGCACCCCGGACGTCAACAACTACGTCCTGTTGACCTACGTGGACGACCCGGAGCCCTGGAGCAGCCAGTCCGTCGGCACCGAGGGCAGGGACCTGACCGAGGGGATCCTGGACTTCTGGCACGAGGTGCGGGAGGGCGACCTCAACACGACACCGGCGTTCGTCGACCCGCAGACGGACCGCTCGCGCGATTCCGCACAGGCCGATTCCCCGGCCCTGCAGGTGGTCGGCACCTCGGACGAGGGCATCACCGTGCGGGGTGTGAAGGCGATCAGCACCGGCGCGGCCTTCGGCGACTGGATCCACATCGGCGTCTTCTACCGGCCGGGCATTCTGCCGGAACAGATCATCTTCGGGGCGGTGAAGCCCAACACCCCCGGGGTCACCATCGTCTGCCGGGAGAGCAACGTCCGGGACGGCCAGGACATCGAGCACCCGCTCGCCTCCCAGGGGGACGAGCTGGACAGCGTCATCGTGTTCGAGGATGTGCTCATCCCCTGGAGCCGGGTGTTCCACATCGGTAACCCCAAGCACGCCTCGCTGTACCCGCAGCGCGTCTTCGACTGGCTGCACTACCAGGCCCTGGTGCGCCAGATGGTGCGCGCCGAGCTGATGCTCGGTCTGGTGCTGCTGATCACCGAGCACATCGGCACCTACCAACTGCCGCCGGTGCAGACCCGTATCGCCCGGTTCGCCGGCTTCCACCAGACGATCAAGGCGCATGTGATCGCCTCGGAGGACGAGGGCTTCACCACACCGGGCGGCCTCTACAAGCCGAACGTCCTGATGTTCGACTTCGGGCGGGCGTTCTACCTCGAGAACATCGCCGGCATGGTGCACGAGGTCGTCGACCTGGCCGGTCGTGCCTCGCTCATCTTCCCGACCGAGGGGCAGTGGCAGCGGCCCGAACTGCGGCCGTGGCTGGAGGCGCTGCAGACGGGGCCGGTCGGCAGGCCGCACGACCGGCTGAAGATCAGCCGCGTGATCCGCGACCTGTTCCTGTCCGACTGGGGCGACCGCATCAGCACCTTCGAGAACTTCAACGGCACGCCCCTGCTGGCGATTCGCACCCTCACCATGAAGCGCGCCGAGATGTCCCCGGGCGGCAGCATGGCGGACCTCGCGCGCAAGGTCTGCGGCATCGAGCCGGCGCGCGACGCCGAGGAGAAGGAGACCGCGTACACGGCTCAGGCGGACTACGCCCGGCGCCAGGACGCTTCCCGCAAGGACGCCTCCTAGCAGGAGGCCAGGGCCCGGATCAGAGCACACCGCACTCCCGGGCCCTGGCGATCGCTCCGCTCCTGTCGTGCGCGTCGAGCTTGCGGAAGATCGCCCGTACCTGTGTCTTGACGGTGTTGTGGGACACATAGAGCTCGGAGGCGATCTCCCGCAGGGTCAGCGGGCCGCACAGGGCGCGGAGCACTCGGCGCTCCCCCAGCGACAGGTCCTGGGGGCCGGGCACGGCGGGCGGCACGACCGCCTCGCCGCCGACTCGCCTCAGCAGGTCCGTCAGGACGCCGGGGGACTCACACCGGTCCGCCGCCCGCTCGGCCGCCTCGCGGGCCTCCCGCGAGGCGTCCGCGTCCTGCCGCGCGTTCTCCAGTCGCGCCCACATGACGTGGTACAGCGCGCGTACGTGGGGTTCGCCGCCGGTCCGGGGCGAGCCCGCCGGCGCCGCCTCCGCGTCGGCCAGAACCCGTTCGGCCTCCTCGATCCGTCCCTCTTCGAGGAGAAGGCCGGCCCGGCAGATATGAGCGGGGACGGCGACGAAGTGCCGGCTCAGACCCGCCGTCGCGGCCGCCTCCAGGGCCTCGTCGCTCAGAATGCGCGCGGGCTCCTGCCGTCCGGCCATCAGCGCGCACAGCGCCCGCAGTCCCAGCGCGCGAACGAGCGCCAGGCCATGACCCGCGGCGTGCGCGTCACGGGTCGCCTCGCCGAGCACCACCTCCGCTTCCTCGTACCGGGCGGTCCACAGCAGCGCGGCGCCACGGGCCGTACAGCCCAGGGCGCGCCAGGAGGTGAGCGGCATGGCTCCGGCGACGGCGGATTCGCCGAGCCGGTCGGCGGTCAGGACCTCCCCCTTCAGACAGCAGGCCACGGCCCGAGCGACGGCGGTCGCGTCGGAGACCGTGCTGCCTTCACCGATCGTCTCGGGTCCCGTCGCTCGGAGCTGGGCCACGTCCAGCCAGCGCCGGGCCGTTTCCGGGGCGCCCCCTGACAGGGCAGCCATCGCCGCCACGACGCACAGGCGTGCGTCGGCGGCGACCGTGCGGGGCGGCAGGAGACCCAGCCACTGCGAGACCCGCGCACTACGGCCCGCCGAGATCGTCTTCTCCCAGGCGTCGAGGATCGAAGTGCCGGCCGCCGACTCGTCGCCGCCCAGTACCCAGTGCCGTACGGCCTTGGTGGTCTCCCCCTGCCGCGCGTACCACCGGGCCGCGGACCGGTGCAGGGACACCACGGTGTCCGGCCCTTCGGAGGTGAGGGCGTCGGCGAGGAGCGGCGCCAGTGCCCGGTGGTGCCGGTACGCCGACGGATCGGCGGCCACGGGCACCAGCAGTTGCACGGTCCGGGCGAGTTCGCGCAGCAGTACGCCCGCCCGGTCCCCGGCGAGGGCCTGGCACGCCCCGGTGCTCAGCTCGTCGAGCACACTGGTGCGCAGCAGGAACTGGCGCTGTTCCGTGGTGAGCCGGAAGAGCACCTCGGTGGCCAGATACTCGGCCACCGCCTGCCTGCCGTGTGCCACGTTCCCCTCCGCGTCGGCCGGGTCGGCCGAGCGGGCGAGGGTGCGCCCCATGATGCACAGTCCGGCCGCCCATCCCTCGGTGGCCTCGTACAGCGCGCCGGCGATGTGCACGGCCGGAGCGGACCCGAGCAGGCCGGTGAGCACCTCTTGTGCTTCGCCGGGGGTGAAGGCCAGGTCGTGCTGGTCGAGTTCGGCGATCAGGCCCCGGGCGCGCAGAGTGGGAACGGGCCGTCCGGGAACGTGGCGGGTCGACAGCACGACTCGGAGACCCTGGGGCAGCCTGGTCAGGAAGTCCGCCAGGCTGCGGACCGCGTCCGCGTCCGTGATGGCTTCCAGTCCGTCGAGGATCAGCGTGAGCGGCCCCTCGCCGCCCAGGCCGGCCACCAGGCTCGGCAGGATCTCCTCGAGCCATGCGTCGAGCGTCCACTCGTCGCTGTCGAGGTGGACGGGCAGCTCCGGCCGTACGTCCCGCAGCGCCCGCAGGATGCCGGCCCAGAGTCGGCCCGGGGCGTTGTCGTACCCGTCCAGGCCGAGCCAGGCGCACTCTCCCCGGGCGGCGGGGCAGCGCGACCACTCGGTCAGGAGCACCGTCTTGCCCGCCCCGGCCGGCGCGGACACCACCACCACGGGCTCGGTCATCGCGTCGAGCCGGCGCAGCAGACGCGGGCGGGTCAGCAGATGCGGGGGCTGGACCGGGGGATGCAGCTTGAAGGCGGGTACGGAGTTGGTCATGGCACCTTTGCGTGGGGTCGGCGGGACGGGCTGAGCCCCCGACGTCCCTGGCCGGCCTCGTGAGAGCCGGACATCGGGGGCGGCGGGGCCGGTCACGGGCCCCGCGGCGGCCTCCTTTCGGGCCGCTGCCATACGCGCTAGTGGGGAGCCCCGAGCGTGCCGAAGCCGCCCGCGAAGTGGAGCAGCGGCCGGCACTCCGTCCGGTGGTCGCAGTAGCGGACGTCCCCCACGAAGATGGTGTGATCGCCGCCGGGGAGCGCCTCGGCGACATCGCACACGATCACCGCGATGGCGTCCTGGAGCACGGGCACACCGTGGTCGTCGAAGGTCTCGACGCCCGCGAACTTGTCCGGCTTGGAGGCGGCGAAGTTGCGCGCCAGGGCCTCGCTGTCCTCGCCGAGGACGTTGACGGCGAAGCGGCCGTGCTCGGCGATCGCGGTCCGGGTGTACAGGTGGTTGGCGATGCACACGAGCAGCTGGAGCGGGTCCAGGGAGAGGGCGGATACGGCGCTGGCCGTCATGCCGATGGGCGTGTCTCCTGAGCGTGTGGTGATCACGCTGACGCCCGTGGCGAGCCGGCTCATCGTGGCTCGGAAACCGACCGTGATGTCGAGGGTTTCAGTCATCGGGGGACCTCCGTGAGAGTGGGGCTGGACCCTGGTGCCTGCCATGCAGTGTGTGTCGCGGGCTGTTAACACCGGCGAAATCGGTTCGTGGGCCGCAGGCCACCGGGCGTCCACGCGGGCTGCCCGCTCATCGGCGCAGCCGGTCGACCAGGCGTCTGAGATCGGCGGACGGCGCCACGCCCAGCTCCTCCATGACGCGCAGATAGCCTCGGTACAGGTCGAGCAGTTCATCGTCCGAGCCGGCCGCCTCAGCGGCGCACAGGGCGACCCGCCAGGCCTGCTCCCGGTAGGGATCGCCGTCCAGCACATGGCGGGCCAGCCGACGGGCCTCCCGGACGCGGCCGAGGTGCAGCGCCACGGTCGCGGCGTCCACGCGGGCCTGCAGGAGGGCGGCGTCGAGTTCGGTGCGCCGGGTGTCGAGCCAGTGCGTCGAGAGGGAGTCGAAGTAGGCGCCGCGTTCGGCGATCTGCAGGGCGCGCCCCAGGGTGTCCCACCGGTGCTCGCCGTCCTGCCGTGCGGCTTCCGCCAGCAGCCGCTGGAGGGTTCCCGAGGCGCTGATGACGGCGGACGCCGGTGTCAGCCGGTACACATCACCGTCCTGGAGGAGCGACAGCCCGTCGGGCAGCACCTCGCGCAGCCGGTAGACGGCCTGCCGGAGGTAGCTGCGCCCGGTGGTGTCGCTCCGGCCGGGGAACAGCGCCTCCACCAGCGCCCGGCGCCTGGCGCCGGCCGCGGGCTGGTGCAGCAGATAGGCGAGCAATTCGACGCTCTTGGCCAGCCGCGGGTGGATCTCCCGCCCGTCGACGGCCAGCCGCACCGGGCCGAAGTCCTCGAGCGTCAGCCGGGGTACGGCGCCCCCGGTCACCGGTCTCGCGGTGGCGAGCGCGGACACCAGCTCGTGCCAGCGTGAGGAGTGTGTGGGTTCCGCGTCGGCCCGCCGCACGGCGACGGAGGGCATGTCCTCCAGCGCCTGCACCAGCAGATTGCGGGGTCCTTGGGTGGTGGCCACCTCCAGCGCCAGATCGGCGGCGGCGTCCGCGCCGTCCTCGTCGCCGGTGCGCCACAGCGCCTCGCTCAAGTAGACGGCCGCGGTGGGGAGTTCGACCCGTCGGCCGCCCGTGCGCATGGTGGAGACCGCGGTGGTGAGGTGGGGCACGGCGTCGTGGTCGCGGCCGGCCAGCAGCAGTTCCAGACCTCGCCAGGTGCCCGCCAGTTCCGCGGTGAACGCGTAGCGCGCGCACCCTCGGCGCTCCGCTTCGGCCAGGGCGCGGGCCGCTCGTGGCAGGTCGCGGTCCAGGCGCAGGGCCAGCTTCGCCTCCAGGAGCAGGCTGAGGATCTCGTACACCCGGGATCCGGTCGAGGCGATTCGCTGTCGCCCGGCCAGCAGTGCGGGCCACGCCTCGTCCCGGCGTCCGAGGTCCGCCATCAGCTCGGCGGCCTCGAAGGCGGCCAGCCAGACGGGCCCCGGCGCGTCTCCTACCGCCGCGTACGCCTCCTCCGCCTGGGAGATACGTCCTTCGGCGCGCAGCGCCGCGACCGTCCATGACGTGCCCGCCACTTTCCGCCAGGCGCCGGACATGCCGTCCCGCAGTTCGCGCAGGTGCCCGGAGCGGTAGGCGATGCGCATCACCATGGCTTCGAGGGGGCCCGCGACCCGGTCGAGGAGGTCCGGGGCGAGCTGGGGTGTGCTGTTGTCCGCCAGAGCCAGCACGGCCGCCGCGATGTCGCGAGGGTGCCCGGGCGGCATGACTTCAAGGATCTCGCGCGCCCCGTCGATCCTCCCGGCGTGCCACAAGCACCACACCAGCAGGGCCAAGTCCTCCTCGCCGCCGGGCTGTTCGGCGAGCGCGCCCCACCACGCACGACCGTGGTGGTCGGCCAGCTGCACACCTCGCCAGCACTGTTCGAGCCCCAAGGCGACGCGGAGCGCCGCCGAGGCCAGGCTCGGGGTGGGCGCCGGGCGCATGCGGTCGAGCCAGCTCTCGGCGGTCCTCAGGTCGAATCGCCCCAGGACCTCGGGCAGGGCCCGTTCCGCCACGTCCCGGGCGGCGGCGGTGTCGCCGCTCATGAGCAGCTCGGACACCGCGTCCTCGTGCCGCCCCCTGCCCTGGAGCAAGGTGGCGTACCCCCGGCGCAACACCCGCAGGGTGTCCGCGTCCAGGCCCTCGATCTCGCGCTGGAGATGGTGGCGGAACCGCGGCAGGGCGACCATCCGGCTCCCGTCGGAGGACCAGCTCAGCGGCAGCCGCCGGCCGCGGAGGGCGGCCAACGTCCGGTCCGGCGAGGCCAGTCCGAGGGCGTTCGCCTGCTCGGCCGTCACGCCGTCGTCCAGCAGGCTGGTGCGCACGAGCAGTGCTGTCTCCGCGGGCGTGAGCTGGGTCAGCAGGTCGGCCGCGAGGCATCCGTGCTGTACGGCGGAGGCCGAGGCGTCGGCGCCCCACCAGTCGTACAGGACTCCGCCGACCCACCCGCCCGTGGCCTCGACCAGCCGGGACGGGTCGTCGGCCCGGTCGACGGCCCGCAGGGCTTCGGTGGCCTCGGCCACGTCGAAGGCCAGGTCCCGGTCCTCGAGGAAGGCGACGCGATGGACATCGCCGAGACCTCCTCCGAAGCCGGGGGGCAGCTCCATACGCGAGATCAGGACCAGCCGCGGCCCGTCCGGCAGGTTCCCGGCCAGGGCGTCGAGCAGCCCCTGCGCACCGGGACGCCCGCCGATCGTCTCCACGCGGTCGAGCACCAGCACCAGTTCCGTGCCGGCCAGCGCCCGGGCGAGCAGGACGCCGATCTCCGACGCCGAGAGTCCTCGCTCCTGCGCGTCGGTAAGTGCGGCCGCCGCGGCCGGCGCATGGGGCTCGACGGCCGCCCGCAGACGGCGCGTCAGCGCCTCGGCGCCGGGATCGACATGGCCGGGCATCCGGGCGAGCGATACCCAGGCGACCGGCCCGGACAGCGCCTCGGCGGCCTGGACCGCGGCGGTCGTCTTGCCCGAGCCCGCCGAGGCGGCCATGACCAGTACGGGGTACTGGTCCAGCAACCGATGGATGCTCCGGACCAGCCTCGGCCGGGGTATGACATGACCGGGCAGCCGAGGCAGGCCACTACCCGCCTCGCCCGGGTCGTTGCTCCTCATGGATGACCGCCTCTCGACGGTGTGCCCGCTCGCCGAGATCAGTCCGCCGGGCGGGGTTCGAGAACGAAGGTGTGCCGCAGCAGGGTGTACGGCTCGTCGGTCAGCTCGCTGCAGGGCCCGGCGTCGGCCGCGTAGGTGTCATAGCACTCGACCAGCGACTCCTTGACCCCGAACACCGGATCCGCGTCCAGGTACGGGTCGTCCGACGGGAAGAGCATGGTGGTCACGCGCTGGAATCCGGGAGCCTCGATCAGCAGGTGCACATGGGCGGGGCGCATCAGCGACCTGCCGGTCGCGCTCATGAGTTCGCCGACCGGACCGTCACCGGGGATCGGGTAGCTGGACGGGCGAATGGAGCGGAAGCCGAAGTGTCCGCTCTCGTCGGTCCGGAACAGCGCGCGCATGGCCGGGTCGACCTGACCGGGCACATCCACGTCGTAGTGGCCGTCCGCGTCACTGTGCCAGACGTCCACCGCGGCGCCCTCCACCGGCGCTCCCGTACGGTCCACGACCCGTCCCTCGAAGAACAGCGGGGTGCCGGGCAGACCGCCGGAGATGTCGGCGGCGTCGGCGTGCTGCGGCCGGTCCTCCCGGAAGAAGGGGCCCAGGACGCTGTTCTGGGTGGCTTCCGTGGGTCGCTGATTGCTCAGGGCGTCGACCAGCATGGTGATGCCCAGCACGTCGGACAGCAGGATGAACTCCTGGCGCGTGGACGTGCACTTCTGCCCGGTGCGCGTCAGGAAGTCGATTCCCCGGGCCCACTCCTCCTCCGTCAGGTCCACATCACGGACGAAGTCGTGGAGATGGCGCACCAGTGATTCCAGGATCTTGGCGACGCGGGGGTCCTTGGTGTCCCGCATGGTCGAGATCATGGCCTCGGTGATGGTGTCGCTCGTCAGATCACGCATGCGCGCTCCCGTGGTGGTTGAGTGTTCGCTGACGGAGTGGGTCGCAGGGCTGTTCGTCGCCGGGTGACGTTCATGGCGTCTCGCCGGCCCAGGCGCGGGTCAGGAAGGCGCGCACCGCGTCCCGTTCCACCGGTCGCGGATTCCAGTAGCCGTCCCGCACGATGAGGTCGGCCGCCTGCTCGATCCCCGATTCCGGCATGCCGAGGTCCCGCAGCGCCCTGGGGGCGCCGAGCCTTCCGGCGAAGTCGAAGAGGCCGCTGGCGGCGTCGTCCCACGCCGTGGCCCACGCGATGCGTGCCATGGCCTGGGGGGCCGCCGACCGGTTGTAGGCGACCACATGCGGCAGGACGACCGTGTGGGTTTCGGCGTGCGGAAGCCCGAAGGTGCCGCCCAGCACATGGCACACCTTGTGGTGCAGGGCCATGCCCACCGTGCCGAGGCAGGTGCCGGCCAGCCACGCCCCGTACAACGCGTCCGCCCGCGCCTCGGCGTCGTCCGGGCGCCACGCGACGACCGGAAGGGATCGCGTGAGGGAATCGAGCGCCTCACCGGCCATCAGGAAGGCGACCGGATCGCGGTCCTGTGCGTAGAGGGCCTCCACGGCGTGCGCCATCGCGTTGATGCCGCTGACCACCGATATCGCCGCGGGAAACGTGAGCGTCAGGTCGACGTCGTACACCACCGTCTTGACCAGCACTTCCGGCAGTCGGCGGGTGGTCTTCTTGCGGCCTTCGGTCTCTCCGAGGATCGGTGTCATCTCGGAACCGGCATAGGTCGTGGGCAGCGCCAGCTGCGGAAGACCGGTCCGTACGGCGATCGCCTTGCCGAGACCGATGGTGGACCCGCCACCGATGGCGAGCACGCAGTCGGCTTCCACGGATTCGGCGTACGCGACCGCCTTCTCGGTGACCTCGACAGGGGTGTGCGGTGCCGCTTCGGTGAACGTGCCGACCGCCGCGGCACCCAGCAGCTCGCGGATCTCCGATGCCTGGTCCACTTGGCCAGGGGTGCACAAAAGGAGCACCCGACCGCATCCGAGGGCCTCGACCTCCTCAGGGATACGGCTGCGCGTACCGCTGCCGAAAACCACCTTGGTGATTTGTCCTCGATGCACGAATGTCTTCATCAGAATTTCCTCGGTCCCGCCGCTCCTCGGTTTATGGATGAAGCCTCGGCACTGGGATCTCGCACGTCAATGGATTCGGTGGGCGATAACGGGGAGCAACGTGGAAATACCGCGTTCGCGCGACCGGTACCGACACCGTGACCGCGGCATCCTGACCGATATCACTCATCTGCGGGATGTCCGGGACCCGCCGCCCCGGCCGAATAGTTGAGATTGCCTTTCGGAAGCAGCGTCCGATGGATCCATATTGGCCGAGGGTGGAGTAGAAAAGATGGATAAAGTGGTCGCCACGGCCCTGGAGGCGGTGGCGGATGTGCCCGATGGTGCGTCGTTGGCGGTAGGCGGATTCGGTTTGAGCGGTGTCCCGAACGCGTTGATCCAGGCGCTGTTCGAGCGGCGCGTCGGCGGCCTGTCGGTCGTCTCGAACAACTGCGGGGCGATGGAGTCGGGTCTGGCGGTGCTGCTGGCGGCGGGCCGGATCGGGCGGGTGACGGGCTCGTACATCGGGGCGAACAAGGAGTTCGCACGGCAGTATCTGGCCGGAGAGCTGGAGGTGGAGATGATTCCGCAGGGCACCCTGGCCGAGCGGCTGCGGGCCGGCGGCGCGGGAATCCCCGCCTTCTACACCCCGGCCGGGGTCGGCACCCAGGTCGCGGAGGGCGGACTGCCCTGGCGGTATGACGGCTCGGGCGGGGTGGCGCTGGCCTCACCGGCCAAGGAGGTGCGGACCTTCGACGGGGTCGCGTATGTGCTGGAGCGCGGAATCCGTACCGACTTCGCGCTGGTACGGGCGGCGAAGGGAGACCGGCACGGCAACCTGGTCTTCAGCAAGTCCGCCCGCAACTTCAACCCGCTGGCCGCGATGGCGGGCAAGGTGACCATCGCGGAGGTGGAGGAGCTGGTGGAGCCGGGCGCGATCGACCCCGACGCGGTGCATCTGCCGGGGATATTCGTGCAGCGGGTGGTGGCCCTCACCGCGGAGCAGGCGGCGGACAAGAAGATCGAGCGGCGCACGGTGTCCGTGCCCGCGACACGAGGGTCGGTGGGCGGCTGATGGCCTGGAACCGCGAGGAGATGGCCGCCCGGGCCGCCGGTGAGCTGGCGGACGGCCAGTACGTCAATCTCGGCATCGGGCTGCCGACGCTGATCCCCAACCATCTGCCGGAGGGCGTGGAAGTGATCCTGGAGTCGGAGAACGGGATCCTGGGCACCGGCCCCTACCCCGGCGAGGAGCAGGTCGACCCCGACCTGATCAACGCGGGCAAGGAGACCGTGACGGTGCTGCCGGGCGCCTCCTTCTTCGACTCGGCGCTGTCGTTCTCGATGATCCGCGGCGGCCATATCGATGTGGCGGTGCTGGGTGCGATGCAGGTCTCCGCGCGGGGGGACCTGGCGAACTGGGCGATCCCCGGGAAGATGATCACGGGGATCGGCGGGGCGATGGACCTGGTGCACGGCGCCCGCACGGTCATCGTCGTGATGACACATACCGCCAAGGACGGCTCGCCGAAGATCCTCGCCGAGTGCGCGCTGCCGCTGACCGGGCAGCGCTGTGTGAACCGGATCATCACCGACCTCGGCGTCCTCGACATCACCGACGAGGGCCTGGTGCTGGTCGAGTGCGCCCCGGGCGTCGCCGTCGAGGACGTCATCGCCAGGACCGGCGCCGAACTGACCGCCACGGAGGGCCTGAAGTGAAGAACGTGTACATCGTCGACGCCGTGCGCACACCGACCGGGCGCTACAACGGCGGCCTGGCCTCGGTACGCCCCGACGACCTGGCGGCCCACACCATCCGCGAACTCCTGGTCCGTACCCCCCAGTTGGACCCCGCGCGCATCGCGGACGTCTACCTCGGCAACGCCAACGGCGCCGGCGAGGAGAACCGCAATGTCGGCCGCATGGCCGCGCTGCTGGCCGGTCTGCCCACCTCCGTACCGGGCGTGACGGTCAACCGGCTGTGTGCCTCCGGTCTGGAGGCGGTCATTCAGGCCGCCCGTGCCATCGCCGTCGGCGACGCGTCCATCGCGGTCGCCGGTGGCGTGGAGTCGATGACCCGGGCTCCGTATGTGCTGCCCAAGAACGACCGGCCGTTCCCGGCCGGCCACGCCGAACTGCACTCGACCACCCTGGGCTGGCGCATGGTCAATCCGGGGATGCCCCCGCAATGGACCATCCCGCTCGGGGAGTCGGCCGAACTCATCGCCGACAAGCACACGATCAGCCGCGCGCGGCAGGACGAGTTCGCCCTGGGCAGCCACCGCAAGGCCGCCCGCGCCCAGGCCCAGGGGCTGTTCGACGCCGAACTCACCCCCGTGCCGGTCCGGCAGCGCAAGGGCGACCCGCGGCTGTTCGCGGCCGACGAGTGCGTCCGCCCGGATGCCTCCCTGGAGGCGATGGCCAAGCTGAAGCCGTCCTTCCGCGGCGGGAGCGAAGCGAGAGGGGGGTCCCCCCGGCCGGAGGCTGGGGGAGGCACGGTGACCGCGGGCAACGCCTCACCGCTCAACGACGGGGCGGCCGCCCTGCTCCTGGCCGACGAGGAGGGCCTGAAGGCCACCGGCCGCGAACCGCTGGCCCGGGTCTCGGCCACCGGAGTGTCCGCGATCGACCCGGACCACTTCGGCCTCGCCCCCGTCGAAGCCGTCCACCGGGCCCTGGCCAAGGCCGGCCGGGCCTTCGCCGATCTCGATGTGCTGGAGCTGAACGAGGCCTTCGCCGCACAGGTCCTCGGGTGCGTGGCCGAATGGCCCGAGTTCGACCCGGCGATCCTCAATCCACAGGGCGGCGCCATCGCCCTCGGGCACCCACTCGGCGCCTCCGGTGCCCGCCTCGCGGGAACTGTCGCCCACCAACTGGCCCGCCGCGGCTCCGGCACCGGCATCGCAACCCTGTGCATCGGCGTGGGCCAGGGCCTCGCCCTGGTCCTCGAACGCTGACCCGGATCCGCCCGCCTCTCCGCCGCCCCCACCGCGCGTCCATGCCGCGCACGTCGCTGTCTTGACAGTGCGGCTGCGCGTCACCACGATGGAAACTATGGAAACGAATCGAGTTTCTCAAGTTTCCGAACGCGCTTCCCAGCGCGACGAGCGGCGTGCCGATGTGATCGTGGAGGCGGCCGGCAGGCTGTTCTTCGCGCCGGGCTTCGCGCGGGTGAGCATGGACGATCTCGCCCGTGAGCTCGGGATGAGCAAGAAGACGATCTACCGTCACTTCCCGGACAGGCGCAGCCTGGTGGCCGCGGTGCTGGATCGGCAGTTCGCGGCGGTGGAGCGCACGCTGGTGGCCGCCGAGGACTCACCGGGGCAGCCGTTCGAGGTGCGGGTACAGCGGTTCGTGATCGCGGCGGGCACGGAGCTCGCCCGGATCGGAGCGGCCCAGCTCGCGACCGGGCGGGGCGACGCGATGCTGCGCCAGTACGTGGAGCAGCGGGTGGACGCGGTGATCTACCGGCGGCTCGACGAGCTGTTCCGGGACGGGCACCGGCGGGGACTGCTGGCGACGCCGCCCGAGCTGCTGAGTGAGATCACCCGCGGCGCGCTGGAACGGCTGCTCACCTCGCGATTGCCGCATGAACTCGACTGGACCGCGGGCGATCTGCTGCGGGCGACCGTCGACACCGTCCTGCATGGGGCGATCCGCTCAGCAGCCCCTGGCACCGGCGAGGAACGACCCCGGGTGGTGCCCCGACGGACCGCGACGAGAAGGAGGGTTCATGACCGAGGCGACCGGCAGGGTGGCATTGGTGACCGGAGCCAGCAGCGGAATCGGAGCGGCCACCGCGCGTCTTCTGGCCGCGCGAGGGATGCGCGTGGTGGTCAACTACCTCCGCAGCGAAACGGCGGCCGAGGAGGTCGTGGCCGACATCGAGGCATCGGGCGGCCGGGCCATGGCCGTGCGGGCCGATGTGCGCGAGGTGGCCGCCATCGAGAGCATGGTCGAGCGGGTCCAGGCGGCATGGGGCGGCATTGACGTGCTCGTGCACAACGCGCTCATCCCGTATGCGGTGAAGTCGTTCCACGACATGACGTGGGAGGAACTGGGCGGCAAGCTCGACGCCGAGATGCGTGCGGCGTTCGCGGTCACCAAAGCCGTCCTGCCCGCCATGACCGATCAGGGCTGGGGACGCATCGTCTATCTCAGCACCGGCCTCAGCCGCAGGCCCCGGGAGGGCATGATCGCGCTGGGCACCTCCAAGGCCGCCCTGGAGCAGTTCGCCCGGTACCTCGCCCAGGAGTTGGGCCCGCAGGGCATCACGGTCAACATCGTCGCACCCGGTCCGGTGGAGGACACCCGCATGGCGGATGTGTTCGACGATGCGCACAAGCGGCGGCAGGTGGCCGCCACCCCGCTGGGCCGCCTGGCACATCCGGCCGACGTCGCTCAGGCGGTCGCCTTCTACACCGGCGAGGACAACGCCTTCATGACCGGCACCACGGCCGCGGTCAATGGCGGAATGTCCATGTACTGACCGCGCCCGCGGCACGCGCCGCCGCATGGCGGTGACACGATCAAGGAAAGGCGTTCATGCACACCATCGATCTCGCCTACGTCGGGCGGGGCCTGCACGAGGAACTGGCCGCCTACATCGCCGACCAGCAGGACTACTGCGCCGATGAGGGGGTCCATGTCGCGTTGCGCGACGGCTGCACCTGGGACGAAGGGCGGTTGCGCCGCGGCGCCACCATCGGGCTCGGCCGGGCGCTGCTGTCCCGCCTGACCGACGGCACGCCCTGGGTCGCGCTCAACGTCAACACCCACCGCCCGCTGTTCTGGTTCCTGGCCCGCCCCGGTCTGTCCTCCCTGGCCGACCTGGCCGGCAGGCGGCTGGCGGTACACGCCCCCCACACCGCGCCCGGGTGCTTCGCCCGGATCGTGCTGCGCCAGGCCGGCCTCGACCCCGACCGCGACCTCCAGACCGTCGTCCGCCCGCCCGGCGACTACGGTCTGGACCTGCGGGCGCTGCACGACGGCAGCATCGACGCCGCCTACGTCGGCAGCACCATGGCACCGGAGGCGGTAGCCGCCGAGCACGGCTGGCAGGTGCTGGCCTGGGTCGGCGACCACTTCCAGATCCCCACCGTCGGCGTGGCCGTCGACCCCACCCACACGTCACCGGACGACCCCGCGGTCCAGGCCGTCGTACGAGCCCACCGGCGCGCACTGAAGGTGATCCGCGAGGACCCCGACACCACGGTGCGGCACATGCGGACGTTCCTCGGCGGACAGACCGCGGAGGAAGCCCGAGCCCACTACGAGAGCTTCATCGCGCCGTATTTCACCACCGACGGCCAAGCCGACCTGTCCATCGGCGCCACCGCGATCACCGCGGTCGCCGCCGAACTCGGTGTCCCGGCCACCGTCACCGCGGCCGAGTTCTACCGCGCCGCGGCCACCACACCCTAGGAGCCGCGGCCGTCGGCCCTTCCGCGGCGAACGGATCTTCGGGGACACGCCGCACACCGCCATGGCCAGATGCCATGGCGGTGTGCGGCGGAGGATCGATTCCGCCGCGGAGATAAGGCGGACGCCCCGGCTCAGCCGAACTGGCCGACCTTGTAATCGCCGGCCGGCTGCTGGTTGATGATGTTGATGCGGTTGTAGCAGTTGATGATGGCGATAAGAGTGATCAGCGCGGCGAGCTGGTCCTCGTCGAAGTGCTTGGCGGCGTTCGCCCAGGCCTCGTCCGTGACCCCACCGGCCGCGTCCGCGACCCGGGTGCCCTGCTCGGCCAGCTCCAGTGCGGCACGCTCGGCCTCGGTGAAGAGCGTCGCCTCCCGCCAGGCGGCGACCAGGTTGAGCCGTATCGAGGTCTCGCCGGCGTGGGCCGCTTCCTTGGTGTGCATGTCGGTGCAGAAGCCACAGCCGTTGATCTGGCTGGCGCGGATCTCCACCAGGCTCTGAATGGTGTGCGGCAGCGTCGAGTCCGCCAGCACCTTGCTGACCGAGGCGAAGCCCTTCATCGCCTTGGCCGCGAGGCCATTGCCGTAGTAATGGATACGGGGATCCATGGGTCCTCCTAGCAGAATTGCCGTTACGCACTCATGACCGGGCAGCCCGGCGAGGTGTGACACCCATGGCCGTGTGAGGTGGGTCTCCGCGGCCGTGTCGTCGCCGTACCGTCCGGGCGACCGGAGGCGGTCGCGCAGCGGGAGCGCGAAGCGAGGAATGAGGCGATCTTGCTCGGGGTGAACACCCACATCACCTTGTGGATGCCGACCTTCGAGGCGGCTACCGTCAGGAACGTCGCGGGCTCGCCATCGCGGTAACACACCGCGCCCGTAAGGCCGTTGGCCTCGACCAACCTGGGCTCCGCGTCCCGCCAGAGCCGCGGATAGGTCGCCAGTTTGGCGATACGCGCAGGGCCCAGCACCGGGATACGCGCGCAGGCCCGCAGACCGTTGCCGTCGGACAGGCTGGTGGCATCGGGGGCGAGAAGGGCCTCCAGCGACGCCACGTCGCCGGTTCGAGCCGCGGAGACGAAGGCGTTCAGCAGGCGCCGGTGCTCCGCCGTGTCCACGCTCTCCCGCTGCTCGTCCGACAGATGCTTGCGGGCACGGCTGACGATCTTCCGCACGTAGACGGGGCTGATGTGCAGCATGTCGGCGATCTCGGGATAGCCGTAGTCGAACGCCTCACGCAGCACATACGCGGCGCGCTCGACGGGGCTCAGCTTCTCCAGCACCAGCAGCAGGGCCAGCTCCAGTGCCTCCGCGCGCTGCGCGCCCACCTCCGGATCCGCGCTGGTGTCGATGGGCTCGGGCAGCCACGGCCCGATGTAGGTCTCCCGGCGCACACGCGCCGATTGCGCCACGTTGATGGCCAACCGGGTCGTGGTGCTCGAGAGGAAGGCCACCGGGCTCACCACCGCGGAGCGGTCCGTCTTCTGCCAGCGCAGCCACACCTCCTGGACCACGTCCTCGGCCTCGACCACGCTGCCGAGCACGCGGTAGGCGATGCCGAACAGCCGCCCCCGGTGCCGCACGAAGACAGAGACGGCCTCTTCAAGGTCCCCTGCCGGGGGACGCGGTTCGAGATCCATGATCCTGCGGTCATACCTCTGAGTAGTAAGGCGTGTGCGTTCCCACCTGGCCACACTGGATCGGGACGGTCCTGCATCGCATCGCATAAACGAGTGATTCGAGCCGGGTTGCCGCTTCGCGCACACCGCCATCACCCAGCGCGGCAGGCCGTCGCTTTCCGTACCGCCCGCCCCGTACAGCCGGCCGATGTGGCCCGCTACGAAGCCAGCGTGATGGTGGTCGCCGTTCCCTGCCGCGCCATCTTCGCGTAGGGGCTCAATGCACCGGCCCGCTCCAGGAGCGGGGCGCCGACGGCGGGATCGATGCCCGGCCACATGACGGAGAGGTCGACGCGCAATACGTAGCCACCGTCTTCCGGGTCCCGCCCAAAGGCCACGGACGCCGCCACGGAGATCGCGGCGGGGTCGAGCGCGGCCTGTCGTGCCACCAGGCTCAGCGCCCCGTGAAAACAGGCGGCGAGGCCGGCGGCGAACAACTGCTCGGGATTCGTCCCCTGACCGTCTCCTCCCAGCTCCGCGGGCATGCGCAGAGGGAGATCCAGGACTCCGTCGGCCGACCGGGCTCTCCCCGAAGCCCGCCCATGACGCGCCATCCCACCGCTCACCGTCACGGTCGTCGTGTAGATCGGGGCGAAGGACTCTCCGTCGAAGTCATGGTCGGTGGACAGCTGGGGCAACCGGATCTGCTCGGTCATTGCGTCACTCCGTCGACGTTGCGGCATACGGCCGGGCGCGAACACCTGGTTGACCGGCGAGCCACGCGTGTTGTGACAGTCCCTGGTCAAGCGCCACCCGTCACGGGACCGGCGGGAGCGAAAGGTGTCACATATCCTGGGACGGTCTGGTCGTAGTGAGTGTCAACCCCTCGACGATCGGAGCAGACCGTGGCTATCACCGAACGACGTCTTTCCACCATGGTGCTGGTGATCGGCACCGGAGGGGCCGGGCTGCGGGCGGCGATCGAACTGGCCGAGGCCGGTGTCGACGTCCTCGCGGTCGGCAAGCGCCCCAAGGAGGACGCCCATACCGCCCTCGCCGCCGGAGGGATCAACGCGGCCCTCGGCACCATGGATCCCCAGGACAGCTGGCAGCAGCACGCCGCCGACACGCTCAAAGAGAGCTATCTGCTGGCCGATCCCCGCACGGTCCAGATCGTCACCCAGGGCGCCGCCCGGGGAATCGACGACCTGGAACGCTACGGCGTGGACTTCGCCAGGGAAGAGGACGGACGGATCTCCCAGCGCTTCTTCGGCGCGCACAAATTCCGGCGCACCGCCTTCGCCGGCGACTACACCGGCCTGGAGATCCAGCGCACTCTCATCAGACGCGCGGAGCAGCTCGACATCCCCGTGCTCGACGGCGTCTACATCACCCGGCTCCTGGTCCATGACGGGGCCGTTTTCGGCGCGTACGGCTTCGACCTCACGCATGGAACGCGCTATCTGATCCATGCCGACGCCGTCATTCTGGCGGCGGGTGGCCATACCCGTATCTGGCGGCGCACCTCCTCACGGCGCGACGAGAACACGGGCGACTCCTTCCGCCTGGCCGTGGAGGCCGGAGCCCGGCTGCGCGACCCGGAGCTGGTGCAGTTCCATCCCTCCGGGATCATCGAGCCGGAGAACGCGGCCGGCACCCTCGTCAGCGAGGCCGCACGGGGTGAGGGCGGCACGCTGCGCAACGCGCTCGGGGAACGGTTCATGACCCGCTACGACCCGGCGCGCATGGAGCTGTCCACCCGCGATCGCGTGGCCCTGGCCTCCTACACGGAGATCAAGGAAGGGCGCGGGACTCCCAACGGCGGAGTGTGGCTCGACGTCTCCCATCTGCCACGGCACACGATCATGACGAGGCTCCCCCGCGTCTATCAGACCCTGCTGGACCTCCAGATGCTGGACATCACCCGCGATCCGATCGAGATCGCGCCCACGGCGCACTACTCGATGGGCGGGGTGTGGGTGCGTCCCGAGGACCACAGCACCGAGGTCCGCGGTCTGTACGCCATCGGTGAGGCGTCCAGCGGGCTGCACGGCGCCAACCGCCTCGGCGGGAACAGCCTCATCGAACTGCTGGTCTTCGGCCGTATCACGGGCCAGGCGGCCGCCGCCTACTCGGCGTCCCTGACCGCGCAGCCACGGTCCGCCTCGGCCATCGCGGCGGCCCGCGCGGAGATCGACGATCTTCTCGCGGCCGACGGACGGGAGAATGTCCGCGCCCTGCAGCGCGCCATCCGCAACACCATGACCGAGCATGCGGGAGTCGTACGCGACGAGGAAGGGCTGCGCGCCGGGCTGGTGGAGCTCGCGCTGATCGAGAAGAGGATGCAGGACGTCGGCGTGCACCCGGACATCGCCGGCTTCCAGGACCTCGCGCACGCCTTCGATCTCAAGTCCGCCGCCCTGTCGGCCCGGGCCACCCTCGAAGCGGCGCTGGAGCGGCGCGAGACCCGCGGCTGCCACAACCGCGGCGACTACCCCGACCTCGACCCCGCTCTGCGGGTCAACCTCGTGTGGTCCCCCACGACCGGTATCACCCACGAGAGCATCCCGGCCGCACCGGACGAGATCTCCGCGCTGATGGAGGAGGTCTCATCCGAGGGAAAGCTCGTCGAATGACCTCGTACAACACCGCGAATACCACTGCGAACAACGCTGCGAAACACAGACCGGGGGCGCCGCTTCGGCGCCCGCGAGGAGCTCATCGCAGGAGCGCCCCGCGCCATGAAACCGAGAGAGGAATCCGTTATGAAGATCGTAGTGATCGGTGGAACGGGGCTCATCGGCTCGAAGCTGGTCGGCAAGCTCAACGCACACGGGCACGAGGCGGTCGCGGCGGCCCCCAACACCGGGGTCAACACGCTGACCGGCGAGGGTCTGGCCGAGGTTCTGGAGGGCGCGTCGGTCGTGGTCGACGTGTCCAACTCCCCCTCGTTCGAGGACGAGGCCGTGATGGACTTCTTCCGCACCTCCACCACCAACCTCCTGGAGGCGGAGGCCCAGGCCGGTGTGGCGCACCATGTGGTGCTGTCCGTGGTCGGCACCGACCGGCTCCAGGACAGTGGCTACTTCCGGGCCAAGCAGGTCCAGGAGGACCTGATCAAGGCGTCCGGGATCCCGTACTCCATCGTCCATGCCACCCAGTTCTTCGAGTTCATGAACAGGCTGACGGACGCGGCGACCGAGGGCGACACCGTTCATCTGGCCCACGTCAAGATCCGGCCCATCTACTCCGACGACTTGGCCACGGCCGTGGACCGCGCCGCGCTCGGTACCCCGACCAACGACGTGGTGGAGGTCGCGGGCCCCGATGAGTTCGAGCTCGACCAGCTCATCCGCGACATGCTCGCCGCCAAGAACGACCCCCGCCAGGTTGTCGCGGACCCGGGCGCGAAGTACTTCGATGTCGAGCTGCAGGAGACCTCGCTGCTGCCGGGTCCAGACGCGGAGATCACCGAGACCAAGTTCAACGATTGGCTGGTGCAGCAGCGCTAGCCCGCGGGCGGCCGCACGGCGCCCGTCGGCGGAAGGGACCGGTCGTCCCCCGCCACGGGCGCCTTCTCCTGCCCGGCGGAAGAGTGGCAAAAAGGTGCCGCGCTACCGGTCCAGGTGTCACACGTCGCAGTGCCATCTGGTCACGCAGGTAGGACAGCGAATCGTCTCACCCGTACCCGTACCTCGACGGCAGGCCGCGCCACCGGCGCGATCGCCCGAGTCGGAATGGAGATGACACAGCATGCGGCACCATACGGACTCTGATCGCGGCGGGCGTGTTGCTGCGGAGGTCGACCGTCTTTCCTGCGGCTCCGGCCTCGGACTTCATGGCAAGTGGCTGGTGGGCCTGCAGTTCCACACCGCCGACTTCCAGCGGTTCTGGCTGTACTACGTGGTGGACGGGGCCTGCGATTCGTCTCACGCGGTGTGCCGGGCCCTGCGGTGTGCCGAACGTGACCCGGACCGGGTGGCCCGGAGCGGGGTCCAGGCCGAAGCCGATCAGATCCAGGTCCAGCAGATCCTTCGGGACGCTCTCGGCTCCTTCAGCCTGACCCGTTCCTTCTGACCCGTTCCTTCTGACCCGTTAGGGAGGTTGCCGTATGGAGCACGCTGACGCGGTGCCGATCGCGGAGCTGCTCGACGAACGCCGGTATCTGCTGGACGTCGCCTACTGGATGCTGGGCGGCCCCCGTGAGGCGGAGAACGTCGTCGATGAGACCTACCGCCGGTGGTACGGGCTGTCCGACGCGGAGCGCCGGCAGATCACCGCGGCCCGGTCCTGGCTCGCGAAGACCGCGGGGGGCATCTGTCTGAACCGGCTCACCCACCCCGACCGGGGTATGACCGGCCGGACGGAGGATCACCGCACGGAGACCGGAGACACCGAGGGGGCACCGGCGAGGCTGGTGGCGGAGGTCAGCCAGGTTCTGCTGAACGCGCTGGACTCACTGCCGCCACCCGAACGGGCGGTGTTCGTGCTCCATGACGCCTTCGGCATGGCCCCCGATACGGTCGCCGACATCGTGGGGCGCACCGGGCCAAAGTGCGCCGAACTCGCCGACCGGGCCCGCCACTGCCTCCGGATGCGGCGCTCACACCCCACGACGCCGGAAGAGCACGATGCCCTCGCCCGCGCCGTCCGCCGGGCCTGTGCGAGCGAGGACGCCGACCTGCTCGCGTCGCTGCTGTGTCCGGACGCCACGGCGTTCTTCGACGGCGGTGGCAAGGTCCGGACGCTGATCAGGCCCGCACACGGCAGCCGACGGGTCGCCCACAGCCTGCTGACCCTCCTGGCCCACCGCCCGCGCACCACGCTGACCACCCACTCCGTCAACGGGCGCACCGGCCTCGTCGCCCGCTACGGCCGCCAGGTCGCCGCCGTCATCAGTCTCGATGTCACCGACCACCGCGTCGCACAGGTCTGGGTCGTCCTCAACCCCGAGAAACTGCGCTCCTGGAATCGGCCCCCTCGCCCCCTGTCCTGATCACCTGTGAACGCCGACGTCGCGACGTCGGCGCAGGACACCGGCTGGATCTGGGCGGGTGCCAGCCAGATGATCCAGTCTTCCGTGGCGGCATCGGCGATATCACCGACGGACTCGAAGAGCTGGGTCGTGCGGGTGATCGAATACGGCATGGGAGACCGCCTGATCAGCTCTTCCTGGGCGTGCGGGGCCCGGAAGTACCCTTCCTCCCGCAACCGCTCCACACCCACCACGGACAGGGAGACGTGGTGCCTCACACCGACGGCGGCCTCCACGGCGAGGAGGTTGGCCACCCCGCGGCACAGCCTCTCCGCGGCAGCGCTCACCGTGGGGCTCTTCACATCACATGGACCGGGTAGTTCGCCCGTCTGTGCCAGGTGCCGCTGAAGGCAGGGCGGTCCGCCGACGGCTCGCGGGCGGCGGGGCCAGGAGGACGGCTCACCCGCGCTCGTCCACGGGCGCCAAAAAAAGTTCGGCCGGCGATGTCGAGAACCCGCGACCTGCTCCGTCCCGGAGGTGAACGCGACCACAATGGGTCGCATCAGCACCGAGGAGAAACACGATGGCCAAGTACTTGCTGCTCAAGCACTACCGTGGCGCTCCGGCCGCGGTCAACGACGTGCCCATGGACCAGTGGGCGCCGGAAGAGGTCTCCGCGCACCTGCAGTACATGAACGACTTCGCGGCGCGGCTGGAGGGGACCGGCGAGTTCGTCGGCGGCCAGGCACTCGCCCCCGAGGGGACATGGGTGCGGTACGACGGTGAGGGGCGCCCGCCGGTCACCGACGGCCCGTTCGCCGAGACCAAGGACCTCATCGCGGGCTGGATGGTGATCGACGTCGACAGCTACGAGCGCGCCGTCGAGCTGGCCGGGGAGCTGTCGGCCGCCCCGGGGGCGGGTGGCAAGCCGATCCACGAGTGGCTCGAGCTGCGCCCGTTCCTGGCCGAGTCGCCCAACACCACCGAGTGCCCTCATCGATGAACGAGGCCCTGATCCGGAGCCTCACGCCGAGCGTGCTCGCCGTCCTCGTCCGCCGCGGAGCCGACTTCGCGGCGGCCGAGGACGCCGTACAGGACGCACTGGTCGAGGCGGTCCGCGGCTGGCCGGCCGACCCTTCCCCAAGCTCTCGGCTGCGCTCGGGCAGGGGAGACCCCATTCGGGATGCGAAGGGCTGGCTGGTCACCGTGGCCTGGCGCAAGTTCCTCGACGCCACCCGCTCGGATGCCGCCCGCCGCCGGCGTGAGGACCGTGTCGACGAGGAGCCGGCGCCCGGGCCCGCGCCCGCGGTGGACGACACGCTCCAGCTCTACTTCCTGTGCGCCCACCCGTCGCTGACGCCGTCGTCCGCGGTCGCGCTCACCCTGCGCGCCGTGGGCGGGCTGACCACCCGCCAGATCGCCGAGGCCTACCTGGTGCCCGAGGCGACCATGGCGCAGCGCATCAGCCGGGCCAAGCGCACCGTCTCCGATGTGCGATTCGACCAGCCCGGCGACGTCGCCACCGTGCTGCGCGTCCTCTACCTGGTCTTCAACGAGGGCTACTCCGGCGACGTCGACCTCTCCGCCGAGGCCATCCGGCTCACCCGGCAGCTCGCCGCCCAGATCGACCATCCCGAAGTGGCGGGGTTGCTGGCCCTCATGCTGCTCCACCACGCCCGGCGCGCCACCCGCACCGCGCGGGACGGCAGTCTGGTGCCGCTCGCCGAGCAGGACCGCGGCCGGTGGGACACCGCGTCGATCGCCGAGGGGGTGGTGATCCTGCAGGCGGCCCTCGCCCGCGACCGGCTGGGCGAGTTCCAGGCCCAGGCCGCCATCGCGGCACTCCACGCCGACGCGCCCACCGTCGAGGAGACCGACTGGGTGCAGATCCTGGAGTGGTACGACGAGCTCGTGCGCCTGACCGACAGCCCGGTCGTCCGGCTCAATCGCGCGGTGGCCGTCGGCGAGGCCGACGGCCCGCGGGCCGGCCTGGCGGCGCTCGCGGAGCTGAACGACGCGTCCCCGACCTCTTCGGGCAAGGGACACCCCGTGCCCCGCCGCACCGCGGTGGCGGCGTACCTCCACGAACGCGACGGCGACCTGGCGACGGCGGCACGGCTGTACGCCGAGGCGGCCCACCAGGCACCCAACCTCGCCGAGCGCGACTATCTGACCCGCCAGGCCGCCCGGCTCAACACCCGACGGCGTGGCTGACGCGTCGCGCCGGGCGGCCCGGCTCCGTGCGGGCTCGGCCGAGTGCGCGCGGTGCCGCGATGAGTTCCGGGCGGGACGCGAGTCTGTTCTGGTGACCGTCGTAGGACGCCGTACGACGCTGCCCGGTACGAGACACCTCGGAGGACACCATGACGACCGCACCGGACGACCCGACCACCGCGCTGCCCGGCCGCCCGCCCATCGTCGACCTGGCCACCTGGCAGGCCGCCCGTGACGAGCTGCTGGTCCGCGAGAAGGCCCACACCCGCGAGGGCGACGCCATCGCCGCGGCCCGCCGCCGGCTGCCGATGGTGGAGTTCGACGGGACGGTCGAGGTCGTCGGACCGGACGGCCCGATCCCGTTCCTGGACCTGTTCCAGGGCCGCGACGAGCTCGTGGTCTACAAGCACATGTGGTACGACGGCGCGCCGCACCAGGGACAGTGCGAGGGCTGCACCACCACGGCCTGGCACCTGAAGGACGCCGTGTACCTCAACGCCCGCGGCGTCTCGTTCGCCATCGTGACCACGGGCCGGTGGGACGAGGTGGCCTCCTTCGTCGACTTCATGGGCTACACCCAGCCCTGGTACTCGGTGCGCGACGTGGAGGCGCCGGTCGGCGGGGACATGGGGTACCTCACCTGCTTCCTGCGCGACGGCGACCGCGTGTTCCTCACCTACTCCACGACCGCCCGTGGCAATGAGTCGGCCAACGGGTCCCTCGGCCTGCTCGACATGACGCCCTACGGGCGCCGCGAGGCGTGGGAGGACGACCCCGAGGGCTGGCCCGAGGCCCCGCAGGCCGGTGCGCCGGTCGGCGGGCACGGCGCGCCGATCTGCTGGTACTGGCGCACGGACGCGGACGGGAACGCCACCTGGGGCCCGACCGGCCGCCCCGTGCCGCAGTGGACCCGCCCCGGCGCGACCCCCGTGGAGACCCTCGGCCGGCAGGGCCATCACTGCTGACACGCCTTCGCCGACGGCATCGGCACGGGCGTGAGACGCCCGCGCGCTCGGCCGGTGGGCGGCCCCTGGTGGGAGACGGGCCGCCCGGGCTTGCCACTCCCCCAGGGCCCGACCCGGTCTACCGCTTGTACGGATCCCCGTCGGGGAGCCATGCGTCCGGCGCGTGGATGCCGAAGTCGCCGACGCCTTCCGTCAGGGCGTCCACGGTACTCAGTACGGCCGGGCGGAGTTCGTCCCGGCGCCAGACGAGAGACCAGGTCCAGTAGAGCTTCGGCCCGGCCACGGGGCGTGCGGCCAGATCGGGCGGCAGCGAAGTGGTCTGGCCCTTGGGCGAGTTGAGGATCGGCCGCGCGCTCCGCCGCACATGGTCGAAGAACACGGGACCGGTGATGCCGCCGTCCGTGATGCGCTCCACCGGGACGCCGGTCTCTTCGGCCAGTCGCCTCGCGTAGTCATTCCAGGACAGCCATGTGGTGGTGTCGTCGTCCAGCAGAGCGACGGTGTCCTGGGCGCGGACCTCGCCGGTGTCCTGCCCGGCCGAGACGGCGTAGAGCCGCTCCGCGCCGATCAGTCTGGCGCTGAGTCCGAGCTTCTCCAGGTCGTCGTTGCGGATCCAGCACACCGCGAGGTCGAGGCCGCCGTCCGCGACACGGGCGGCCTGGGCGTGGGAGGGTGCGACCCATGCGTCGATGTGCAGGCGCGCCACGGACGAGGCACGGGCGGTCACGTCCGCGGGCAGCCAGTTGACGTAGCCGAGCCGGACCGGTGCCGAGCCCGCGATCCTGGCGGCGCGGTTGCGGAGGTCGTCAGCGCGCTCGAGCAGGGCCCGGGTGTGCGGGAGCAGGGCCGCACCGGCCGGAGTGAGGGCCACCGAACGACGGTCGCGGTCGAAGAGGCGGACGCCGAGATCCCGTTCCAGCGACTTGATCTGCTGGGAGAGGGAGGGGCCGGCGATCAGGAGCCGCTCCGCGGCCCGGCCGAAGTTCAGCTCCTCGGCTACAGCGACGAAATACCGCAACTGGCGCAGTTCCACGCCCGCAATGCTACCCGCGGCCGGGGCCCCGGCCCCTCCCGCCCTCGCCCCCCGTGGACTCCCGCTCAGTGGCCCCGACGCGCGAGCGGGGCGGTCTCGTATCGGAGGCGTCCGTGTGACCGGCTTCCTCCCATCTGGTAGGCGCTGCCTCCCACCGCAGGTCACAGCGGTGCCGGGGCAGGCGGGGGGTCCTCGCCCTTCTTCGCCTTTTGTCGACCGGTCGTCTATGTTCAGGGAGAGCCGGTCATGAACACCGGTCCGGACAACCCCCACTGGAGACAGTCACCATGAGCACTCCTGACCAGAAGGTCGCCATCATCACCGGCGCCTCCCAGGGCATCGGCGCGGGCCTGGTCGAGGCCTACCGGAAGCTCGGCTACGCCGTCGTCGCGACCTCGCGCGGGATCGCTCCCTCATCGGATCCGCAGGTCCTCACCGTCCAGGGCGACATCGCCGACCCCGCCACCGCGGAGCGGGTGGCCGGCGCCGCGACAGAGCGCTTCGGCCGCATCGACACGCTGGTCAACAACGCCGGCATCTTCGTCGCCAAGCCGTTCACGGAGTACACGCAGCAGGACTACGACACGGTCACCGGCGTCAACCTGAGCGGGTTCTTCCGCATCACCCAGCTCGCGGTCGAGCAGATGCTCCGTCAGGGCGGCGGGCACGTCGTCCAGATCACCACCAGCCTGGTCGACCACGCCCACTCCGCCGTCGCCTCCGTACTGGCCTCCCTGACCAAGGGCGGACTCCAGTCGGCGACCAAGGCCCTGGCCATCGAATACGCGACCCGCGGGGTGCGCAGCAACGCCGTGTCGCTGGGCATCATCAAGACGCCGATGCACCCGGCGGAGTACCACGACACCCTCGCCGCCCTCCACCCGGTCGGCCGGATGGGAGAGATCAGCGACATCGTCGACGCCGTCACCTACCTGGAGCACGCCCCCTTCGTCACCGGCGAGATCCTCCATGTCGACGGCGGCCAGAGCGCCGGCCACTGACGCACCCACCGCCCGGGCGCCGCACCCGCCGCCCGGGCACCCCCTCTCGGACCGTGATCCTCAGGCGTCGGCTCCCCGGCAGGTGGGCGACGCCTCACCCCCCTGTTGGAGCTGACACCATGAGTACTGATGCGCTGGACGACCCCCTGCACGAGGTGCTGAGCCGCTGGCAGGCCGCTTTCGACGGCCACCAGACGGACGTGATGGCCGACCTGTTCACACCCGACGCCCTCTTCCAGGGGTTCGGGCCCGGGACAATCTCCGGCCGGGACGCGGTGCGCGGCTACTACGCGGCCGTTCCGGACTACCGCAGGGCCCATCTGGGGAACGTCCAGGGCTACCGGATCGGCGAACACGTGGCCGGTGGCTTCGCCGACGTCACCTTCCGGGATCCGACGGGCTGGGAGGCCGCGGTGCATCTGTCGCTGGTCCTGCAGCGCGAGGATGGCGGTTGGCGGATCCGTCAGTACCACGTCTCCCGGATCGTCGCTGATCACTGAGGCGGCGGTGCCCGTAAGAGGCTGGGCCTACCAGCAGGGAGGAAGCCGATCCTGGCATTCGCCCTGGTGGCGGGCGCAGCCTGGGGCCATGCAGCAGCACATCACCGACTCCCGAGGCGGACGTCACTCACCCTGGGGCCATGTCGTACAGGCCGCCGCCGCGCTGGGAGCGGGCATGGGTGTGGGCCGTTTCGTCTACACCCCTATTCTTCCCCTGATGCACGCTCAGGCCGGGCTGTCCGCCGCGACGGGGGCGAATCTCGCCACCGCCAACTACGTCGGCTATCTGATCGGCGCGCTCGCCGGAACCTTCCTGCCCCGGCTGGTGCGTTCCCCGGCCGTGCTGCGGGGTTGCCTGGTGGTGCTGGCGGTGTCCCTGGCCGCGATGCCCTTGACCCACTCCCCGGTGTATGGCTGGTGCTCCGGCTGTGTGCGGGCGTGGCCAGTGCGCTGATCTTCGTCATCGCCGCCAGCTCCCTGCTCAGCCATCTGCGCGACCATCCCGCGCACTTGCCCGGGTGGGCCTTCGGCGGAGTCGGGGCCGGTATCGCCCTGTCCGGGCTGCTCGTCCTCGCCCTGCGCACCATCGCCGACTGGCAGGCCGCGTGGTGGGCCTCCGCCGCGCTGACCGCGCTGCTCGCCGTTCCGGCATGGTTCCTGCGGCCGGAACCCGCGCCCCCGCCGGCGTCCGCCACGCCCGGAGCGAAGCGGCGGGCGACCGCGGGCACCCATCGGTGGTTCACCGCGCTTCTCGCGTCCTACACGCTGGAGGGCATCGGCTACATCATCGCGGGCACCTTCCTGGTGGCCGCGATCGAGCAGAGTTCGCCCGGCTGGATCGGCAGTGGTGCCTGGGTGCTGGTCGGCCTGGCGGCCATCCCGTCCTCCGCGCTGTGGGCGGGGCTGGGCCGGCGCTGGTCCCGCCCGGGCCTCCTGCTGGCCGCCCTGGCCGTCCAGGCCGTCGGCATCGCCCTGCCCGCGCTGATCGGTGGCGTCGCCGCCGCGCTGCTCTCCGCGGTGCTCTTCGGCGCCACGTTCATCGGCGTCAGCACGCTCGCGCTCGCGACCGGTGCGCATCTGCGCTTCCCGCGCGCGGTCGCCCTGCTGACGGCCGGATACTCGGTGGGCCAGATCCTCGGCCCGCTGGTCGCCACCCCGCTGCTGCGCCACGGGTACCACCAGGCCCTGATCCTCGCGGCCGTCGTCGTCCTCGCGGCCGCCGGCGCGGCAGCCCTGCTCCGGATCGGTTTCCCCCACCACATGCCCACGCCCGGCCACCCGGTCGCGCGCTCGGAACCCGCACCGGGCGGGCAGCCCACGGCCGTCGACACCGCGCGGGCGCAGGCGGACTGACCTCCGCAGAAGGCCCGCCGTCGTGGACGGCACGCCCGTCATCCGGATCCAAGCACCCCGGCCCGCCGGACCAAGCCGTCTCGATGTCCGTACCCCGTGCTGTCCACGTTCGTATGACGGATACGACGTTCTCCGAATTGCTCGGCACCGTCGATGAGTTCGCCGGAAGACTGGACCCGCATGAGCAGGTGGCTCGCCTGCGGCGGCCTTGCGGATGCCCCGCACCGCCTCCGGGGTCGAGAGCACGGGCTCATCGCTCAGCTCCTCGTCCTCCTGAAGGCCGTCTCTCGGAAGAGGGATCGGCGGGTGCACAGTGGAAGACATGGGGCTTTGTCGGCGGCTGACGGATCTGATGAGGCCATGGCAACCGGGACACGCCTTGGTGGCGATCCCCGTCGGGCTGATTCTGGTGATCACCTGTGTGGACCTGCTGACCCCGACCCAGGTCCACCTCGGCCCCCTGCTGGTGGTCGCCCCGGCCCTCACCCCGTCGTTCGCCGGGCCCCGGGTCACCGCGCTGATCGGCGCGCTGGCGGTGGCCGCCCAAGTGGTCATCGCGGCGCTGCGCGGTGGCTTCACCGTCAATCACCAGGTGCAGATCGCGGCCGTCGCGGTGATCTCGCTGCTCATCGTGGCCTACGCCCAGGAACAGCGGCGGCGCCACCGTGAGCTGGCCCGGGTGCGGTCGGTGTCCGAGGCCACACAGCGGGTCGTCCTGCGGCCGTTGCCGCACCGGCTCGGCCCGCTGCGGGTCGCCTCGCTGTACATGGCGGCCGAGGACGAGGCGCAGATCGGCGGGGACCTGTACGCGGCGACCCGGGTCAAGAACTCCACCCGGATGATCATCGGGGATGTCCGGGGCAAGGGGCTGACCTCCATCAGCGACGCGTCGGTGCTGATGGGCGCCTTCCGGGAGGCCGCCCATTTCAGCCCCGGCCTGCTGGAGCTCGCCGATGTGCTGGAGCGCAGCGTCTGCCGGCATCTGGCCGAGCACACCACCATCGCGCACGGCGAGGGCGGCGGTGCCGCCGAGCCGCCGGCCGCGGAGGCGGAGCTCAGTGAGCACTTCATCACCGCCCTGCTGGTCGACATCCCGGACGAGGACACCGTGGCGTACATGGCCAACTGCGGGCATCCGCCACCCCTGCTGCTGCACGAGCGGGGCGAGGTGACCACCCTGTCGGCGGCCCAGCCCGCCCCGCCGCTGGGCAGCATGTGCGGACTCCCGCACGGCTCGAGCACCGCCGGCCCGCCCGACACCTTCGCCTTCGAGGACGGCGACACGCTGCTGCTCTACACGGACGGGGTGATCGAGGCCCGCGCCCCCGACGGGTCCTTCTATCCGCTGGCCCAACGGGTCGGGCAGTGGAGGTGCTCCGGTCCCGAAGGGCTGCTGCACCACCTCCGCCGCGATCTGCTGGACCATGTCGGCGGGCGGCTGGGGGACGACGCCGCCATGGTGGTCATCCAGCGCTCGCCCGCCCTCCACCCGGTCCAGCAGCTGAAGAAGATGGTGCCGGTCAACGGCGCTCACCGTTGATCCGCGGCGTTCCGGCCCATCGTGCGGACCCGGCGGAACGGCGCCCGGCCGGCGGACCGCCCGGCTAGCGGACCCGGTCGACGCGGCGCTCGTCCCAGACCGGCTCCGCCGTCTCGCGGACGACACCGTCCGAACCGAAGACCAGGAAACGGTCGAAGGACCGCGCGAACCAGCGGTCATGGGTGACCGCCAGCACCGTCCCGTCATAGGCGCCGAGCCCGTCCTGCAGCGCTTCGGCCGACTCCAGGTCCAGGTTGTCCGTGGGCTCGTCCAGCAGCAGCGCGGTCGTCCCGGCCAGTTCGAGCAGCAGGATCTGGAACCGGGCCTGCTGACCGCCCGAGAGCCGGTCGAAGGTCTGGTCGCCCTGGCGGTCGAGCTCATAGCGCCGTAGCGCGCTCATCGCGCGGCCCCGGTCCCGGGCGTGCTCGGTCCACAGGATGTCGACCAGCGTGCGCCCGAAGAGCTCCGGATGGGCGTGGGTCTGGGCGAAGTGACCGGGCACGACCCGCGCGCCCAGCTTCCACTCCCCCGGTGGTCGACGCTCTGGCCCGCCAGGAGCCGCAGGAAGTGGGACTTGCCCGAGCCGTTGGACCCCAGGACGGCCACCCGCTCACCGTAGAAGACCTCCAGGTCGAACGGGCGCATCAGCCCCTCCAGCTCCAGCGCCCGGCAGGTCAGCGCCCGCACCCCGGTGCGCCCGCCCGCGAGCCGCATGGTGATGTCCTGTTTGCGCGGGGGCTCCGGTGGCGGCCCGGCCTCCTCGAACTTCCGCAGCCGGGTCTTGGCGGCCTGGTAGCGGGAGGCCATCTCGTCGCTGCGGGCGGCGTACCGCTGCATGTCCAGCACCAGCCGTTTGAGCTGGGCACGTTTCTCGTCCCAGCGCCGCCGGAGCTCCTCGAAGCGCTCGAACCGCTCCTCGCGGGCGTCGTGGTAGGTGGCGAAACCGGCGCCGTGCACCCACACATCGCTGCCCGCCGGGCTCGGCTCGACGCTGACGATCCGGTCGGCCGCGCGGGCCAGCAGTTCCCGGTCGTGGCTGATGAACAGCACCGTCTTACGGGTCTCGCGCAGCCGCTCCTCCAGCCACTGCTTGCCCGGCACATCGAGGTAGTTGTCCGGCTCGTCCAGCAGCAGCACATCGTCGGGCCCGCGCAGCAGCGCCTCCAGCACCAGCCGCTTCTGCTCGCCGCCGCTGAGGGTACGCACCTGGCGCCACTGGGCCCGTTCGTACGGCACTCCGAGCGCCGCCGTGGTGCACATGTCCCATACCGTCTCGGCCTCGTAGCCACGCGCCTCGGCCCAGTCGCTCAGGCTCTGGGCGTAGCCCATCTGGGCGGCCTCGTCGTCCCGCTCCATGATCGCCAGCTCGGCCTCGTCGACCGCGCGGGCGGCCTCGCGGACCCGGGGCTGGGCCACCGACACCAGCAGGTCGCGCACCGTCCGCTCATCGCGCACGGAGCCGATGAACTGCGGCATCACCCCGAGCGAGCCGCTGACCGTGACCGTGCCGCCGTGCGGCTCCACCTCGCCGGAGACCAGCCGCAACAGCGTGGTCTTGCCCGCCCCGTTGGGCCCAACCAGGGCGGCCACCGTGCCCTCCGCGACGCGGAAGGACACATCGCCCAGCAGCAGCCGTCCGTCGGGCAGGAAAAAGGCGAGGTGCGCGGCCTCCAGATGTCCCATGGTCCGGCATTCTCACGGCCCGGCCGCCCCGTCGGCAAAGCGATTTCCCAAACCGGGCCCGAGGACGCCCGCAGATGGCTGAACGCGGGGGCCCCGCCATCCGTATGGGAGAGAAACGTCCCCTGATCAGGAGGCACCACCATGACGCAGTCGGCAATCAACGGGCAGGGCACCACCCGCCGCGCCGTCGTCACCGCGGCGGGAGTGGCCGGGCTGGCCGCCACGCTTGCCGCATGCGGCAAGGACGACAGCGGCGATTCGGACAGCGGCAGCGCGGGCAGCGCCCAGGACGCCGGGGGTTCGCAGCCGTCGCAGAGCGCGGAGGGCGGCCAGTCGGCCGGCGGGGACGGCATGGAACTGGCCAAGACCTCCCAGATCCCGGAGGGCGGCGGCATGGTCTTCAAGGACCACAAGGTCGTGGTGACCCAGCCCAAGGCGGGCGAGTTCAAGGCGTTCTCGTCGATCTGTACGCACCAGGGCTGCTCGGTCGGCGATGTGACCGGCGGCACCATCAACTGCCCGTGCCACCAGAGCAAGTTCGACATCACCGACGGCAGCGTGAAGGGCGGACCGGCGCAGAAGCCGCTGCCGGGCGCGCAGATCAAGGTGCAGGGAAGCTCGATCTGGATGGCGTGACGGCCGTCCTCCGCCAGCAGGCGACCACCTCGTCGGCCGTGGTGACGGCGGCCACGAGGGCGAGGGTGTGGCGGACCATCGCCGGGGTGTACGAGGCGGGCACCCCGGCGATCGCGTCCTCGGGCACCACGGCCGTGTAGCCGAGGTTGACGGCGTCGAAGACGGCGGCCGGGATCGCCACATTGGCCGACACGCCGGTGATGACCAGCGTGCGGCAGCCGAGATTGCGCAGCAGCGCGTCCACCTCGGTCCCGGCGATCGGCGAGAGGCCGTGCAGCCGCCGTACGACCAGGTCCTCGGCGGCCACCGGAACCGGTTCGGCGATCTCCACCGCCGCGCTTCCGGTGAGCTGCCGGACCGGCAGCCGCTCGACGGCCCGGAACAGGGGAGCGTTGCGGTTCGCGCCGCGTCCGTCGGCGCGCCGCTCGGCCACCGCGTGCAGCACCTGGACGCCCGTGTCGTGGGCGGCCGCCACCAGCTGGGCGACACGCCCGAGCGCACCGGACTCCTGGGCCACGGTGGCCAGTTCGGGCAGCGCGCTGTCCGGGCCCACCACACCGCGCTGGCATTCGACGGTGAGCAGGGCGCAGCCTTCCGGCCGGAGCAATTCCACCAGGTCTTCGCGGGGGCTCGGGGTCACGGCGCCGGAGAGTAGCGTCCCTTGCGTCATCAAGGAAGAGCCATCATCCTGTGCCGCACATCCAGTTACCGGGAGGTACAGGGTCGGATGACCGTCACCCAGCGGCGGGGACGCCGCATCATGATGGCCCAGGACGAGCTGGACGCCTTCCTCGCCGAACAGCGCACCTGCCGGGTGGCGACCGTGGCCGCGGACGGGCGGCCGCATGTCAGCCCGCTGTGGTTCTGCTGGGACGGCGCCGCCCTGTGGCTGTACTCCCTGACCCGCAGCCGCCGCTGGGCCGAGGTGCGCCGCGATCCGCGGATCGCGGTGGTGGTCGACGACGGGCAGGACTACGGCGAACTGCGCGGGGTGGAGCTCTCCGGCGAGGCGGTCCTGATCGGCGAGGCGCCGCGCACCGGCGTGTCGTGCCCCGAACTCGACACGCCGGAGCGGATGTTCGCGGCGAAGTACTTCGGCCTGGACGCCATGCCGCACGACGGGCGCCACGCATGGCTGCGCCTGGACCCCGAGGCGATCCGCTCCTGGGACTTCCGCAAAATGCCGCAGGGCTGACCCGGCCCCCGGGCGGAGGCTCCGGATCGGCCAGCGGTCAGTCGATGATCTTCTCGCCGACGGACCGCAGCACCTCGACCGCCGCCCGGATCGAGGGCCTGCGATCGGCGTCCGCGCGCCAGATCGCGTAGATGTGCCGCCGCATCGTGGGTTGGCTGACGGGCACCATCCGCACCCCCTTGGGCACCGGGCCGCGGCCCAGCCGGGGCACCACGGCGATGCCCAGCCCGGCGGCGATCAGCGACAGCTGGGTGTGGTGCTCATGCGCGGTGTGCCGGATCCTCGGCTCGATGCCCTTGCCGCGCAGGGTGACCATCAGCCAGTCGTAGCAGAACCCGCCCTTGGGCCAGGAGACCCACTCGTCGTCCACGAAGTCCTCAGGCTCGACCGCGTGCCGGTCGGCGAGGGGGTGGTCGGCGGGCATCGCCACATCCACCGGGTCGTCCAGCAGGGCGGCCTTCACCAGCCCGCCGGGCATCGGCAGCGGCTTGTTGTACCAGTCCAGGACCACGGCCAGATCGATGTCGCCGCGCACCACCGAGGGCACCGACTCATCGGGCTCCATCTCCTGCAGCCGCACATTCAGCTGCGGATGCTCGGTGCGCAGCCGGCCCAGCGCTTCGGGGAAGAGACCGCGGACGGCGGTCGGGAACGCGCCCAGCAGCAGCTCGCCGACGGCATGGCCACGCTGCGCCTCCAGATCCGCCTGGGCCAGCTCCACCTGGGAGAGGATGCGCGCCGCGTGGTCGGAGAGCAGCCGCCCGGCGTCGGTGAGCCGGATCCCGCGCCCGTTCTTGGCGAGCAGTTGCTGACCGGTCTCCCGCTCCAGCTTGGCGAGTTGCTGCGAGACGGCGGAGGTGGTGACGTGCAGCCCCTCGGCGGCGCCGCTCACGGAGCCGTGGCGGGCCACGGCGTGCAAGGTCCGTAGGCGATCCAGGTTCAACAACATGTAAGGAATCCTACGCGATACCGCGAACGAAATCTCGCTTGTCCTAAGAGGTTGTAGCCCACATCGTAAAGGCATGACCTCAGCGACCGCCTCGGCACCCCCTGCCGCCGCCTCCACGGCGGAGACCTCCTCCTCCCCCGCCCGCAGACCGCTCCTCGACTGGCGGATCCGCTTCGGCGTGCTCTCCCTGATCTGGGGTTTCAGCTTTCTCTTCATCAAGGTGGGCAATGAGGCGTTCGCCCCCTTGTATGTCACGCTCGGGCGGATGCTGTTCGGCACCGCCGTGCTGCTCGTGACGGTGGTGGTGCAGCGGGAGCGGCTGCCGCGCGGGGCGCGGGTCTGGGGCCATCTGGCGGTCGCCGCGTTCTTCCTCAACGCGCTGCCGTTCTCGCTGTTCGCCTACGCCGAGCTGACCATCCCCTCCACCCTGGCCGGTATCTGCAACGCCGCCTCGCCGCTGTGGGGGATGCTGCTCGCGGTGGTCGTGGTCTCCGACGACCGGCCGAGCCGTCAGCGTGTCGCGGGTCTCGGGCTCGGCTTCATCGGCGTGTTGATCGTGCTGGGCGCCTGGCAGGGCTTCTCCGGCCAGGACCCACTGGGCACGGTGCTGGCGCTGATCGCCTCGGCCAGCTACGCGGTCGGCTGGCAGTACGTCCGGCGCACGCTGAGCGACACGGGCCACTCCCATCTGTCGATGTCCGGCGGCCAGCTGCTGCTCGGCACGGTGCAACTCGCCCTCGTCGCACCGGTGTTCGCGACGACGCCCACCTCCTTCCCCCTGCTGCCCGTGCTCTCCGTGCTCGCCCTGGGCGCACTGGGCACCGGCGTGGCGTTCCTGGTCCAGTACGGGCTCGTCGACGAGGTCGGCCCGACGACGGCGATGATGGTCACCTACTTCGTCCCGGTGATCGCCACCACCGCGGGCGTGGCGATCCTCGGGGAACACCTCACCTGGAACACACCGGTGGGCGCGGCCGTCGTCCTCATCGGCGCGGCCCTGACCCAGCGGCGCTCCACTGCCCGATAGCCGCCTCCCCGCCCGATAGCCGGTCGGCCGCCTGTTGGCCGATCGGCCTCTGGAGCCGACGCGGAGCGTCGGCGAGTGACGACAACGCCGCAGCTGCGCGTGCCAGAGCCCGCGAGCCCGGCCTGATCCAAACGACAAACGACAGGCCCTAGTCCAGCCGTCCCGAGACCGTCGCCCCCGCCGCCGCGGCCACCGCGGCGGCGACCGTCTCGATCTCGTCGGGGGCCAGCGGCGAGACCGTCAGCCGGATCCCCGGTGGCGAGGCCACGCGGAAGCGTGCCCCGGGGGCGGCGGCCCAGCCCGACGCCAGCAGCCGGGCGACCCCGCCGGTCTCGTCCGGGACCGGCACCCACACATTCATCCCGCTGCGCCCGTGCGCGGCGATCCCCCGCGCCCGCAGCGCCCGCACCAGCGCGGCGCGGCGCGTGTCGTACGACGCCGCCACCGCCGCCGCGTCGACCGCGCCCGTCCGCCACAGCCCGCCGACCGCGTCCTGCAGCAGATGGCTGACCCAGCCCGGCCCCAGCCGCTGGCGGCCGCGCACCCGGTCCAGGGTGACGGAGTCGCCGGTGAGCACCGCGAGCCGCAGATCCGGGCCGTACGCCTTGGCGGTGGAGCGGACCAGCGCCCAGTGGGCTGTGCCCCCGGCCAGGGGGCACAGCGGGAGGTCCACGATGCCGTGCCCGTGGTCGTCCTCGATCAGCAGCACGGAGGGGTGGGCGGCGAGTACGGTGCGCAGCTCGCGGGCGCGGGTCGCGCTCACCACCGCGCCGGTCGGGTTCTGCGCCCGGTCGGTGACCACCAGCGCCCGCGCCCCCTGGGCCAGCGCCTGCTCCACCCGCTCGGGCAGCGGTCCGTCGTCGTCGACCCCGACCGGGACGGCGCGCAGTCCGAGCGCCGGGATCAGGTCGAGCAGACTGCCCCAGCCGGGGTCCTCGACCGCGACCGCGTCACCGGGACGCAGATGCGCGGCCAGTACTCGCTCGATCGCGTCGAGCGCGCCGGAGGTGACGGCGACCGGCCCGGCCGGCACCCCGTCCGCGTCGAGGGCGGCCCGGGCGAGCTCGGCGACCTCGGGGACCACGTCCGGCGCGCCGTACAGCGTGGGGCGCTCCGCCGCCCGGGCCGCGGCCGCCGCGAGCGGCGCGCCGAGCGGGGGCAGCAGCGCGGGGTCGGGGTTGCCGCTCGACAGGTCGCGCGCCCCGGCGGCATCGACGCCGATCCACTCGCGGGGCGTACTGGAGGGGCGGGAGCGCACCCTGCTCCCCCGACGCCCCGCCGTTTCGATCACGCCCCGTTCGCGCAGCACGCGATAGGCGGCCGCGACCGTATTGGGATTCACGCCCAGCCGCTGCGCCAACTCCCGCAAGGGCGGCAGCAGTTGGCCCGGCGGCAGCTCACCGGCGCCGACCGCGCGCTCCACACTGGCCGCGATCTCGGCTGCGCGTCGGCCGACGATCGGATATTCTCCTAGCACAAACGCTATTTTGCACTAATGCAATGGAGGACGCAAATGCCCGCCCCGGACGCCACCGCCGCGACCAACGCGCCCGACAACGCCTACGCACCGACCGACCGCACCGTGCCCACCCGCTCCCGCGAGCGCGCGTCGTACGACCGGGAGATGGTGCACGCGATCCTCGACGAGGGCTACGTCTGCCATCTGGGCTTCATACGCGATGGCGCCCCCGTCGTCCTGCCGACCCTCTACGGCCGGGTCGGGGAGCGGCTGTACCTCCACGGCTCGACCGGCGCGCGCCCCCTGCGCATGGCGGGCGCGCCGGGCGGCGAGGAGCCGGGGCTGCCGGTGTGTCTGACCGTCACCCATGTCGACGGGCTGGTCCTGGCCCGCTCGGCGTTCCACCACTCCATCAACTACCGCTCGGTGGTGGTGCACGGCATCGCCCGCCCGGTGACCGATCCGGCCGAGCGCACCGCGGCCCTGGACGCCCTGGTGGACCATGTGGTGCCGGGCCGCGCCGCCGACTCCCGGCCCGCCAACGCCAAGGAGCTGGCCGCCACCGCCGTGCTCAGCCTCGACCTCGAAGAGGTCTCCGCGAAGATCCGCACCGGCGGGCCCGGCGATGACGCCGAGGATCTGGGGCTCCCCCACTGGAGCGGCGTGGTGCCCGTCGCCCGCGTGTACGGCGCGCCGGAGCCCGCCGAGGACCTCGCGCCCGACACGCCGGTGCCCGGCTACCTCACCCGGCTCTGACCCGACCCGGAGGGCGGCGGGGGTTTCTGGTCACCGGGGACGGGGGCGGTCACCGTCCCGCCGTGTACTCCCGCTCCCCCTCGACCGGCTCCGAGGCCGCCACCGGCTCGGCGGCGGCGGCCTTCGGGGTGGAGGTCTGGGCGATCAGGGCGCCGGCCAGCACCACCACACCGCCGACGACCTGCGCCACGCCCAGGTGCTCATCCAGCAGCACCCACGCCAGAACGGTCGCGATGACCGCCTCCAGACAGGCGAGCACCCCGGCCACCTGCGGTGAGAGGCGGCGCACCGACAGCACTCCGGTGAGATACGCGATCACCGTGGCCACCAGCACGATCCAGGCGAGCAGCACCAGCGCGGGAACGCGGGCGCCCGCCAGGTCGGCGCCGCCGGTGAGAACCGTCCAGTCCATGCCCCAGGGACGGCCGACCACGGTCAGCGCGACGGCTCCGATCAGCAGTCCGTAGGCGATGACGCCGAGCGGATCCGCCGGGTCCTGGCCGTCGCTGCCGTGGTCGGAGAGGACGAAGTAGCCCACCTGGCAGAAGGCCGCGCCGAAGGCGAGCAGCAGGCCGAGGGGGTTGAAGCTCAGCCCGGACCAGACCTCCACCACACACGCGAGCCCGCCGACGGCCAGGACGACGCCGATCGCCGCGGCCCGGCTCACCGGGCGGCGCTGGACGAACCGCACCCACCCCAGCACCAGCGCGGGCGCCAGGTATTCGACGAGCAGCGCGACCCCGACGGGGATCCGGGAGAGCGCCGCGAAGTAGCACGCCTGCACTCCCGCCACGGCCAGCAGACCGAACCCCACCAGCAGGGCGGGGCGGCGGGTCAGCAGCCGGCGATGGCGCCAGGCCAGGGGCAGCAGGATCAGGGCCGCGCCGGTCACCCGCAGCCAGGTGACCTCGAGCGGCGCGAGCCCCGCCTCGATCAGCGGTTTGGCGGCGACACCCGATCCGCCGAACGTGAGCGCCGACACCAGGGCGAGCCCCAGGCCGACCTTCCTTTGCTGTGAGTGGCCTCCGGATACCTGCACCGGGCCATCATGTCAGTTCGGGTCAGCACCGTCATCCCGTTGACTGCTGGCAGGTCTCCACGGCCAGGGCGGTGACCAGCGGTTCGACGGCGACGCCCGCGCGCCGCAGCACCTCCATGGCGCGACACTCCCGGTCGCGGACGAACGCGGCGAGGAGATCCAGGCCACCGGCGCGGGACCGGCCACGGGAGACGGCGCGGCGAACCGCCGTATCGAGGGCGGCCGTCGCGGCGGGCGACCATCCGGCCGGCCCGCTCCCCGCCGACGGCGCCGCCCCCGAGACCTCGACGGTGCCGCTCCACCGGAGCCCGTAGCCGATGACGCGCTGCACCAGATACCCCAGCAGCCGTATCACCTGGGGCGTGCCGCCGGGAAACACCTCCCGTACCTCCGGGTCGGACTCCAGGAGGCCGTGCAGCAGATGGGCGGTGTCTATCTGCGCGTCACCATCGCGTACGGCGCGCCGGCGAGCCCCCGCGATCACGGTGGCCACCACTTCGCTGACCCGGTCCTCGCATCCGGCGTCGTCCGGGCCGGCGGAAAGGGTACGACTTCGCACGCTCTCACCCCATCAGTCCCTCGAGGCCGGAGCATCCTCGCCGGGAAGCATGTGCGCATCCCACCGTGGTTGTGCGCGGATGACCGGTTCTCATCCTCGGGGAGGAGAGGAAGGGAAACACTGGAACTGACGACTCGTCAGTATTGAATGTTCCGGACCCCGGGGCTACGTTGCCCGGCACCGTCGCACCACACACCGCAGGAACCCGCCGAAGGGACTCCCCCATGGCCGAGGTCAGCGCGCAGACACGCATCGAGGCACCGGCCGAGAAGGTCTGGGCCCGGCTGACGGACTTCTCCACCTACGGCGACTGGAACGCCACCCACACCAGCTTTCCGCGGGGCGGTCCGGCCACGTTGGAAGTGGCGGCGACCTACGAGGAGAACATGAAACTGATGGGCTTTCCGGCCGAGGTGACCTGGACCGTCGAGGAATGCGAACCCGCCCGGCTGCTGGCCACCCGGGGCAAGGGCCCGATGGGCGTGAACCTCGCCATGCGCTATTCGCTCACACCGGACGGCGATGCCACGACGGTGCGCGTGGACGGGGAGTTCACGGGGGCGGCGGTCTCCTTGATGGCCGGGAAGCTGAAGGACTCGGCGACCGGCGCGCTCAATGAGTCGCTGCGCAAGCTGAGCGCGCTGGTCGTCTGACGCCGGACAGGCACCGGGTCCCCCGCCCCGCCGCCCCCGTGCGGCCGTACCCCCGTCCGATCGGGCTCAGCTCTCGCCGCCCCGCTCGGTACCACCCTTCTCCTCATCCTGCTCGGCGAGGATGAGATACAGCCGCTTGCGCGACTCATTGATGACGGAGACGGCCTTCTGCCGCTGCTCCGCGCTGCCGGTGCGCCAGACCTGGGAGAACGCCTCCATCAGCCCGAAGCCCGCCTGACGGACCTCCTGCATGGCCTCCCAGTCGATACCGCGCCCGGCCTCCTCCCACGGGGCCGCGGGCCCCGCCTCGGCCTCGGTGCGGCCGGCGTCGGTGAGCGCGAACAGCTTCTTGCCGCCCTCGCTCTCGCTGCCGATCAGCCCCTCGTCCTCGAGCAGCTGAAGCGTGGGATATACCGAGCCGGGGCTGGGCCGCCAGGCTCCCCCACTGCGCTCGGCGATCTCCTGGATCATCTCGTAGCCGTGCATCGGGCGGTCCTTCAGCAGGGCCAGGATCGAGGCGCGCACATCGCCGCGCCGCGCCCGCCCACGCGGCCCGCGGCCACCGGGGCCGCCGCGGCCTCGGCCGCCGAACGGGGGCCCACCGAAGGGCGGGCCGTCGAAACCGGGGCCGAACGGGCCGAATGCCGCGCGCCGCCCCTCACCCTCGCCCCGGCCGCGGTGGCCGGGTCCGCAGTGTTCACGTCCATGTCCATGGGAACGCATCGTGACGCTCCTTTCTATCGTCGATCCATCACGACACGTCAACGATATATCGGAACCGATCGGATGCCAACCCCTTGGCTCGCCGCTTGTGTGAAGCCGGTTGTCGTCCCAGGGCTCGGCTACGGGTTCTTCCTGGCCGCGCCGTTTCCTAGACTCACGGCATGAAGAACAACACGTGCACCCACTGCGGCACCGTCGGCCTGGCGGAAGGTTTCATCGAGGACGCCGGTGAGCACTCGCGCGGGTACGCGCGCTGGATCGAGGGTGCGATGGAGCGGGGACTTTTCGGGGGCGCCAAGCGGATCGGCCGTCCCCGGCGGAAGATAGTGGCGTTCCGCTGCCCTGAGTGCGGGCACCTCGAGCTGTTCGCCGCCGACGAGGGGTAGTCGGCCCTCGCTCCCCGCACCACCGGCCAGGGCCCACACCAAGGGCGCCACGGCTGGGGGATTGGCCATGGCTGCCCCACCGCCCGCCGCCTACGGTCGACGGTATGCGGATACGTATCGTCGACGCCTTCACCGAGCGCCCCTTCGCCGGCAACCCGGCCGGGGTCGTCCTTCTCGACACCGACTCCTTCCCGGACGACGGCCGGCTGCAGCAGGTCGCCGCCGAAGTCAATCTCGCCGAGACCGCCTTCGCCCACCCGCTCCCGCGGGCCGCGGAGGCGGACTGGGCGCTGCGCTGGTTCACCCCGGTCACCGAGGCGCCCATGTGCGGCCATGCCACGCTCGCCACCGCCCATGTCCTGAAGACCACGGGGACAGCGACCGGCACGGTCCGCTTCGCCACCCTCAGCGGGGTCCTGTCGGCGACGGCCGACGACGACGGCTCGATCACGCTGGACTTCCCCACGGCCTCACTGACCGCGCTGCCGGTCTCCCAGAAGACGGCCGAGGTCGCCGGAGCCCTCGGCGCCGATATCGTGTCCGCCCATCACGCCGGCCCCCACATCGACGATCTGCTGATCGAGCTGGCCGACGAGAAGAGCGTGCGCGCCCTGGCCCCCGACCTCGCCGCGCTCCAGCGGATCAGCCACCGGGGCATCATCGTGACCGCGGCCGCCGAGGACCCCACGCGCGGCTACGACTTCGTCTCGCGGATGTTCGCCCCGGCCGTCGGCATCGACGAGGACCCGGTCACCGGCAGCGCACACACCGCGCTCGCGCCCTACTGGTCGGCCCGGTTCGGCCGCGACGAGCTGACCGGGCTGCAGGCGTCCGCGCGCACCGGCCTGGTCCGCACCGCGCTGCGCGGCGACCGTACGCTGCTGACGGGCGGCGCCGTCACCGTCATCGACGGCGAATTGCTGGCCTGATACCCATCGGTCACGGCGGACGGGTGGATCAGGCCGTGGGCAGCCAGTCCACCCGGCCCGCCAGCAGGGCGTATCCGACGAAGGCCACGATGTCGATCAGCGCATGCGCGGCGACCAGCGGCCCGACCCGCCCCCAGCGGCGGTAGAGCAGTACGAAGATCACGCCCATCGCCAGGTTGCCGAAGAAGCCGCCGATCCCCTGGTAGAGGTGGTACGAACCGCGCAGCACCGAGCTGGCCAGCAGGGCGGCCATCGGGGTCCAGCCCAACTGCCCGAGCCTGCGCAGCAGATAGCCCACCACGATCACCTCCTCCAGCACCGCGTTCTGCACGGCGGAGGCGATGAGTACGGGGATCTTCCACCACACATCGGGCAGCGACTCGGGCACCACCGTCAGATTGCCCCCGGCCGCCCGCGCCCCCAGATACAGCAGCAGCCCGGTGCCGCCGATCGCGGCCGCGACCGCGGCGCCCCACGCCAGGTCGAACCGCGGCCGGTCGCGGTCGAAGCCGATCGCCCGCAGTCCGGCGCCCTCGCGCAGCAGCAGATGGGCCACGAGCACGACCGGCACCAGCGCGGTCGAGATGCCGAACAGCTGCCAGGCGAGATCCAGCCAGGGCCGCCCCGGCGCGGCGGAGGAGTTGAGATTGGCCGCCTGGTCCTTGAGCCCGCCCGGTTTGGTCACCGAGCCGATAAAGCTGATCAGTGCGGAGAGCCCGCTCGCGCCGAGGGACAGCGCCAGCACGAGCAGCGTCTCAGTGCCCAGCATCCGCCGCGAGAGCCTGTCCTCGACCGGGGCATCCGCGTCCCGCGCCTGTGACCGCACTCCTGTCCCCACTTCCGCTTGTCCGCCTCATCGGGTGCCTCCGCCCCGCTCACCGGACAATACGGTGTCATGGTCGCCGGTGTGGGCGTCACCCGGAGAGATCGGTGGGCCAGGTGTGCACCGGCGCGTCGGTCCGCATCAGGGCGCAGTAGCGGCGGGTCATGGCCGCGAGCGCGGCGTCCCGGTCCAGCCCCCCGGCCAGCGCGCGGTGGTAGGTGGCCGTCTGCCAGGACGCGCCGTTGACCCGCAGCTTGCAGCGCTCCTCGATCACGCCGAGGTAGCGGTCGCGGTCGGCGGGCTCCACGCCCCAGGAGTCGAGGCCGGACGCGGCGAGCGGCAGCAGCTCCTCGCGGACCAGCCGGACGGCGGAGGTGCGGGCCAGGGAGGCCGACCGGCCGGATTTGGGCCACTGCAGGACCGCGTCGATGCCGTGCCGGCAGGCCGCGTCGAAGTTGGCGGCGGCGGCCGCGAAGGGCAGCCGGCTCCACACCGGGCGGGACTCCTCGGCGAGCGCCCTGACCAGTCCGTAGTAGAAGGCGGCGTTGGCGATGACATCGGTGACGGTGGGCCCCGCCGGGAGCACGCGGTTCTCCACGCGCAGATGCGGAACACCGTCCACGACGTCGTAGACGGGCCGGTTCCAGCGGTAGATCGTGCCATTGTGCAGCGCCAGCTCCTGGAGCTCGGGCACCCCGCCCTCGTCCAGCACCCGCAGCGGGTCCTCGTCCTCGCCGGTGGAGAGCAGAGGCGGGAAATAACGCAGGTTCTCCTCGAACAGCTCGTAGGCGGAACCGATCCAGCGCTCGCCGAACCAGGTGCGCGGGCGCGCCCCCTGGGCGGCGATCTCCGGCGGACGCACATCGGTGGCCTGCAGGAACAGCGGCGGCCGGGATTCGCGCCATGCCTCATGGCCGAAGACGAAGGGGGAGTTGGCGCCGATCGCGATCTGTACGGCGGCCACCGCCTGCGCCGCGTTCCACGCGTCCGCGAAGCGCGCCGGGGTGACCTGGAGATGGAGCTGGACGGAGGTGCAGGCCGCCTCGGGGGCGATCGAGGCGCTGGCGTAGGTGAACCGCTCACGGCCCTCGATGTCGATGAGGAAATCCTCGCCGCGGGCGGCCAGCATCTGCTCGTTGAGGAGTTTGTAACGGTCGTCATAGGAGAGGCTCGTGGATCCCAGATCGTCCGCGGCGAGGGTCGGCAGAATTCCGATCATCACGATCTCGGACGACACTTCCCGCGCCTTGCGATCGGCATATGACAAACCGGTTCGGAGCTCTTCCGAGAGCTGATCGAGAACACGTCCGCGCAAACGGTGGGGCACGATGTTTACTTCAAGGTTGCACTGCCCGAGTTCGGTCTGGAAATCATGACTCCCGATGCGCTCCAGAACCTCCGCGTTCATCATCCTCGGCAGTCCGTCGGCCCCGGCGAGATTCAGCTCGATCTCCAGCCCCATCAGATTCTTCGGGCGGTCGAATCGCTTGTCGGCCAGGAGCCGGCCAAGCCCGTCGAGGCACTGCCGCAACCGGACGCGCTGCCGTCGCCGGCCGGACGGGTCGAACTCACCGGCTATGAGCTTGTCCCCCATCGAAGCGTCCCTCCTCGAGTGGATCATCGGTGCCAGCCGTCTGCACACCACGCTCGATGATGCCCACCAATGTGATCGATAACGCCCCGCGATCCCCACCCAGCCGGTAGGCTCTCTGGAACTGTTCATTGCGCCGGAACAATGGACCGGCGAGTTCCAGCCTACCGCGCCGGCCTCAAAATGCCAGGTCATATCCGTTCATCTGGCATGGAATCGGGGAAAATCCCCGCCTTCTCGGGGTCTGGATAACGTCTTGTCGGCAATGCGGGCAGCGGCTAGATGAAACACAACGGGAACATGTGTCGTATAAACTCGGCTAACGAGGCAGAGAGATAAGGCCCGAACGGTCTGTTCCGGTTCCCCTCTGACCCGTGTTCCACCGACAGCGCCGCCCAAACCCGGCCCGCTATCGCTTCACCGTGTCTCCAAGCGAGAGGCGACCCACCATGCCGCTGCATGTGCCCCAGGCCCCCGCGCCCGCCCTGCGCAGCGTCCTCACGGCCCTTGATTCCCCCACCGCCGTCCGCGAGGCCCGCACCCCGGTACTCTCCACGCTCACCGGCCCCTTCGAACCCGAACTTCCGCTCCCCGTCCATGTCCTGGACGACATCACCACCGCCGATGCCCCGCCACGCACCCGGCTCACCGGCTGGCGCTTCCTGATCCGCGACGGCAACCGCACGGTGGCCGCCGCCGAGGCGATGCTCACAGCCGACGGCTGGGCCTTCTCACACTTCTCCGAGGGCCCCTATGTCAGCTCGGCCGAACTCGCCCTGAGCCAGGCCGAGTCGCTGCCCTCGGCGTACCAACCGCGGCTGCTGTCCATCCCCGAGCTCTACATGGTCACGCTCTGGCTGCACGGCGACCTCGCGGCGGACGGCGCCGAAGGCGGCCTCGGCGCGGGGGACCTGTTGGTACCGCTCGCCCCGGCCCCACCGGGGATCGCACCCCACCGGGCGCATCGCGCAACGGATCTGCTGCCGCTCCTCACCCACCGGCTCACCCGGGCCCCCTTGCTTGGCTCACCCGCCTGACCTGGGCCTCCGTCAGGTTGGGAGCGCCCCGTGACCGCCGGGTCACGGGGCGCTCCGCAGCATCCTCGTAACAGTCCGGCGGCGATGAACCGTCCGGACGGGTGATGCGTCATTATCTAGCGAGACCGGTACCGCGAAATCCCTGCGGATTCCAGGCCGTAGGGCAACACTGGAGCAATCGACCGACTCAAACCACGGGGGGCGGCATGAACGCCGCAGCGAGCCGCAGGACCTTCACCACTCCGCAGCGAAAGAACCCTGTCATGTGCCAGCATCAACCACCCTGCCCGTCAGCCGACTCCGCCGACCGGGAGGCCGCCCATCTGGTGGCGCACCACCCGGAGCAGGGATGGAGCCTGCTGTGCAACGGCGTCCTGCTCTTCGAGGACACCGGTGAGCTGCTGCCGGACGGGCGCGTCATCGCACCCTGCCGGCCGCGGGGTTCCGAGCACATCGTCACCGCGGCCTGACGGCCGCCCACACCGTCACCACGGCCTGACCCGCCGTCGACGGCACGTACCCGCAGGGGCCGGCCCGGCGTATCCGCCGCACCGGCCCCATTGACGCGTCTGCGAGTCTCCGAATTCCGAGGGCTGGTCCTCAGCCCTCGTAGGACTCCAGCGGCGGGCAGGAGCAGACGAGGTTACGGTCTCCGTAGGCCCCGTCGATCCGCCGCACCGGCGGCCAGTACTTGTCGGCCGCCGAGACCCCGGCCGGGAAGACCGCTTCCTCCCGGGAGTACGGGTGGTCCCACTCCCCGGTCAGCGACGCCGCCGTATGCGGGGCGTTCCGGAGCGGGTTGTCCTCCTTGGCCCACTCGCCGGAGCCGACCTTCTCGATCTCGGCCCGGATGGCGATCATCGCCTGGCAGAACCGGTCCAGCTCCGCCAGGTCCTCGCTCTCGGTCGGCTCGATCATCAGCGTCCCGGCGACGGGGAACGACATCGTCGGCGCGTGGAAGCCGTAGTCGATCAGGCGCTTGGCCACATCGTCGACCGTCACGCCGGTGGCCTTCGTCAGCGGCCGCAGATCCACGATGCACTCATGGGCCACCAGGCCGCCGGGGCCGGTGTAGAGCACCGGGTAGTGCGGCTCGAGACGCTTGGCAACGTAGTTGGCGCCGAGCACCGCGACCTGGGTCGCGCGGCGCAGCCCCTCGGCGCCCATCAGCCGGATGTACGCCCAGGAGATCGGCAGGATCCCCGCGGAGCCCCACGGCGCGGCCGAGACCGGGCCGACGCCGGTGGCCGGCCCTGCGGCGGGCTGCAGCGGATGGTTGGGGAGGTAGGGCGCCAGGTGCTCGCGCACCGCGACCGGACCGACGCCGGGGCCGCCACCGCCGTGCGGGATGCAGAAGGTCTTGTGCAGGTTCAGATGCGAGACATCGCCGCCGAACCGGCCCGGCTCGGCGAGCCCGACCAGCGCGTTGAGGTTGGCGCCGTCCACGTAGACCTGGCCGCCCGCATCGTGCACGGCCGCGCAGATCTCGGTGATGTGCCCCTCGAACACACCGTGGGTGGAGGGGTAGGTGACCATCAGCACGGCCAGTTCGGCACCATGCTTCTCGATCTTGGCGCGCAGGTCGCCGGTGTCGATCTCGCCGTCCTCACCGGTCTTGACCACGACGACCTTCATGCCGGCCATCACGGCGCTGGCGGCGTTGGTGCCGTGCGCGGAGGACGGGATCAGGCAGACGGTGCGCTGGGTGTCCCCGTTGGCGCGGTGATAGGCGCGCACCGCGAGCAGCCCGGCGAGCTCGCCCTGGGATCCGGCGTTCGGCTGCAGGGAGACCTTGTCATAGCCGGTGACCTCGGCCAGCCGCTCCTCCAGCTCACGGATCAGGGTCAGATAGCCCTGGGCCTGCTCGGCCGGTGCGAAGGGGTGCAGCGCGCCGAACTCGGGCCAGGTGACCGGCTCCATCTCGGTGGTCGCGTTGAGCTTCATGGTGCAGGAGCCGAGCGGGATCATGCCCCGGTCCAGGGCGTAGTCCCGGTCGGCCAGCCGCCGCAGATAGCGCAGCATCGCCGTCTCGGAGCGGTGCTGGTGGAAGACCGGGTGGGCCAGATAGCCGTCGTGGCGCAGCAGGGCCGCGGGCAGCGCGTCCGGCGCCGCGGCGTCCAGCTCGTCGATGCCGGGGATCCCGGTGGCGTCGCCGTTTCCGCCGTCCACCCCGAAGGCGGACCACACGGCGGCGAGCTGCGCACGGGCGGTGGTCTCGTCGCAGGCGATGCCGACGTGGTCGGCGTCGGTCAGCCGGAGGTTGACCCCGGCCTCCCGGCCCGCGGCGACGACCTCGGCGGCCCGGCCCGGCACCCGCGCGGTGAGGGTGTCGAAGAACGCGCCGTGCACCACCTCGACACCGCCGGCCCGCAGCCCCTCGGCGAGCACCGAGGCGTAGCGGTGAGTACGGCGAGCGATCGCGGCGAGCCCGTCCGGGCCGTGGTAGACGGCGTACATCCCGGCCATCACGGCCAGCAGCACCTGAGCGGTGCAGATGTTGCTGGTGGCCTTCTCCCGGCGGATGTGCTGCTCACGGGTCTGCAGCGCCAGCCGGTACGCCTTGTCGCCGTCGGCGTCCACGGAGACCCCGACCAGCCGGCCGGGAAGGTTGCGGGCGTAGGCGTCGCGCACCGACATGAACCCGGCGTGCGGTCCGCCGAAGCCCATCGGGACGCCGAATCGCTGGCTGTTGCCCACCGCGATGTCCGCGCCCAGTTCGCCGGGCGAGGTGAGCAGGGTGAGCGCGAGCAGATCGGCGGCGACGGTGACGACGGCGCCCAGCTCATGGGCGCGCTCGATGACCGGCCGCGGATCGCGCACCACGCCGGAGGCGCCCGGGTACTGCAGCAGTACGCCGAAGACCCCGCGCTCGGCGATCTCGTCCGGAATGCCCTCGGTCAGATCGGCGACGACGACCTCGACACCGGTCGGCTCGGCGCGGGTCCGCAGGACCGCGACGGTCTGCGGCAGACACTCGGCGTCGACCAGGAAGACGCCCTCCTTGACCTTGCCGACGCGCCGCGACAGCGCCATCGCCTCGGCGGCCGCGGTGGCCTCGTCCAGCAGCGAGGAACCGGCCGTGGGCAGCCCGGTCAGATCGGCGACCACGGTCTGGAAGTTGAGCAGGGCCTCGAGCCGGCCTTGGGAGATCTCCGGCTGGTAGGGCGTGTACGCGGTGTACCAGGCGGGGTTCTCCAGCACATTGCGCAGGATCACCGGCGGGGTGTGGGTGCCGTAGTAGCCGAGACCGATCATCGACGGCAGCACCTGGTTGCGGTCGGCGAGCCCGCGCAGCTCGGCGATGACCTCCGGCTCGCTGCGGGCCGGGGGCAGCGCATCCAGCGCCTCGGTGCTCTTTATGACCTCCGGTACGGCGGCCTCGGTGAGCTCGTCCAGCGAGCCGAAGCCGACGTGGGCGAGCATCTTGGCCTGCGCCTCGCCGTCGGGGCCGATATGGCGCTGCTCGAACGGAGTACCGCGTTCCAAGTCGGAGAGTGCGATGCGATTGGCGGTCATCTGCGGGGGCCTCCTGGTCTGTAACGACCGGCGAGGGGCACCGCGGCGCGGGTGCCCGGACGGCCTCCCCCTCTGTCATCTCAACCTGAGAGCTTCACCGGTCCACATACCGCCTGACCGGTTTTCACCGTCGGTGAGGAGGGGTTCCGGGGCTCTGCTCGCCCGTGGCCCGCCCTGCTTTCCAGAGTGACCTCACCCGCACGGTACGTGTGCCTGAGAGATTCCGGGGAGGGTTTGCTCCTTCGGCGCCTCCGACAGCGTCGGCGGAGGACTCTCCCGCACGGGGTTTACAGCCACAGTCAGCGTACCAGCGGTTCTACCGTGGGGGACGGTCGCCGGCGTTCGAGTGGCCGAGCACGGCGATGTGCCTTTTTGTAGGTATCAATGGCCACTTGCCACCTGTGGGAGAGAGCGTGCAGACCGATATCGACCCGCGGACCCTGATCGGCCGCAAGGCATTCGACCGCGAGGGCTCCAAGATCGGCACCGTGGACGAGGTCTATCTCGACGACGCGACCGGCGAGCCCGAATGGGCGGCCGTACGCACCGGGCTGTTCAGCCGGGACGTCTTCGTGCCGCTCGAACCGAGCGAGGTCGTCGGCGACACCCTGCGGGTGCCGTACGACCGAACACTGATCAAGGACGCCCCGGACTTCGGCGTCGGCCGCCACCTCTCCCCCGAGCAGGAGCTGCAGCTCTACCACCACTACGGGCTGGACGTCACGGGCTGACCTTGGGCCTGGGGCCGACCCTGCTCGTGGCCTGGGGCGGCCTGTTTGTGTCCCGGGGCCTGCTCGCGGCACGGGGCCTGGTCGCGGCTTGGGCCGTGGCCCTGCATGTCACCTGGGCTCTGGCCCTGCTCGTGGCTCAGGACCTGCCCCCGCTCGGGTCCGCCGCCGAATCCCGGGGCCAGATCATCAGCGCCCTCGGCCAGGCCGTCCGGCCCCGCGGCCAGGTCATACGCGCCCGGGGCCAGGCCCTCCGGTCCCGGGGCCCGCTCGCGGCACGGGCCGTGGCCCTGCATATGGCCTGGGGTCCGCTCCCGCTCGGGTCCGCCATCCGGGCTCGGGGCCAGTCCATCCGGTCCACCCGGTCCCGGGGCCAGGTCACCCTCGGTCTGCTCTTGGCCCGGGGCTATGCGCTCCCCCACGTTCAGGCCCGTGGTTCCCTCCCGGCCCGTGGTCCCGTCCGGGGCCAGGTCCGAAGCCGCCTCCGGGGCCACGTCGAAGCACGGACCCGCGGCGTCCTCCGGGATCGGGCCGGCAGCCTCCTCCGAGACCGGGTCCGCGACCTCCTCCCGGGCCACGTCAGCGCGCAGGCACGCGGCGTCCTCCGAGACCAGGTCCACAGCCTCTCCCGGGATCGAGTCCGGGTCCGGGGCCGCCTCCCGGGCCACGTCCGGGCCCGGGCTCGCGGCGCCCTCCGGGACCGGGCCCGCAACCTCCTCCACGGTCGGGTTCGCGTCCGGGTCCGGACCCACGGCCGGGTCCGGGGCCAGATCCGCGTCCGGGCCCGGGTCCGCGCCGACGTCCGGGTCCGGGTCCACGTCGGGAGCCGCGTCCGCGTCCAGGGTCGCGGCCTCCCCCGGGATCGCGTCCAGGCCCGGAGCCGCATCCGCGTCCGGTCGCAGCAGGGGCAGCGGTTCGGTCGGCTCCAGCGCCGGGTCGTCCACCGCGAACGTCCGCACCCGCCCCGGCCGCGACCACGGCTCCTCGAAGCGCACGGTCACCCGGCCCACCCCGCTCCCCTGCACCCAGCCAGCCCCGTACTCGGCGTGCCGCACATCGGAGCCCGGCAGCCAGTGGCGCGGCTTCTCAGCGTCCCCAGAAGCCTCTCCCGCGCCCTCTCCCACACGATCCGGCCCCTCGGGCCCCGGCACGCGCCGGGCGTCCCCCAGGGCCTCATGGGCCGCCTGCGCGGCCTGCGCGGCCTGCGCGGCCTGCGCGAAGAGATCCTCCTGGGTGTAGTCCGCCAGACCGCTGACCCCGACCCCCAACAGCCGCACACCCGCCGTGGTGTCCACGCCGTCGATCAGCCGCGCCGCGGCCTCCCGCACCACCCCCGGATCGTCGGTCGGCCCGCGCAGGGTCTCCGAACGGGTCAACGTGGAGAAGTCGTACCGCCGCACCTTGATCACGACCGTCCGCCCCGAGCGGCCCGCCTCGCGCAGCCGCCGCACACAGCGGTCGGCGAGCCGTGCGATCTCCAGCTGCACCCGGGTGCGGTCGGTGAGGTCGACGTCGAAGGTGTCCTCCACCGAGATGGACTTGGCGTCCCGCTCGGCGACGACGGGCCGCTCGTCCCGGCCCTCGGCCATCAGGAACAGCGACGCTCCGTGGGCCCGGCCCAGCAGCCGCACCAACTCGGCCTCGCCCGCCTCCCGCGTCTCGGCCACGGTGTGGATCCCGGCCCGGCGCAGCGTCTCCGCCGTGGCGGGGCCGACGCCCGGGAGCGTCCGCACCGACATGGGGCCGAGCAGCTCGCGCTCCGTCCCCGGGTCGATGACCACCATGCCGTCGGGCTTGGCCTGCTCCGAAGCGATCTTGGCGAGCATCTTGGATCCGGCGAGCCCCACCGAGCCGGTCAGCCCGGTGGCCGCCTTGATGTCGGCCCGCAGCCGCTCCCCCACGGCGCGCGCCGCCCCCACGGTGGGCTCGGTGCCGCCCGCCTCCAGATCGACGAACGCCTCGTCCAGACTGAGCGGCTCCACCAGCGGCGAGAGCGTGTGCAGCAGGGTCATGACCGCGTCGCTCACCGTGCGGTAGAGGGTGAAGCGGGGGATGAGGAACGCCGCGTTCGGACACAGGCGGCGGGCCTGGGCCATCGCCATGGCCGAGTGCACCCCGAACACCCGGGCCTCGTAGGAGGCCGTGGCGACCACGCCACGCGGCCCCAGACCCCCGACGATCACCGGCTTACCGCGCAGGCTGGGCTTGGATGCCTGCTCCGCCGAGGCGTAGAAGGCATCCATGTCCAGATGGAGAATCGTCGGCGCACCCCTCACACCTACGATGCTGCCGCACCCCACTGACAATGGGCGGCACGACGGCCCGGAGGCGGGCCCGGGGCGCCGCTCGGCTCACGTCCGGGGCGGCGCCTGGCGAACGGCGCCCGACGAAAGGACGAGCGCTCAACCGGCCCGGTTACGACGCGCCGCGAGCTCATCGGTGGGGTTGTGCCGGATCAGCGTCTCACCCGTGTCCACCCGCTCGCCGTGCAGCTGGGACAGCGCCCTCTCGACATCCCGCCAGACGACGCCCACGGCGATCCCGAAGACACCCTGACCGCCCTGGAGGAGGTCCACGACCTCATCGGGCGAGGTGCACTCGTAGACGGTCGCGCCGTCGCTCATCAGCGTCATCTGGGCCAGGTCGTCGAGCTCCCGGGCACGCAGATGGGTCACCGCAGCCCGGATGTTCTGCAGCGATACGCCGGTGTCCAGCAGCCGCTTCACAATCTTGAGGACGACCACGTCCCGGAAGCTGTAGAGCCGCTGGCTGCCCGAGCCGTACGCGGGCCGGACGCTCGGCTCCACCAGGCCCGTCCGGGCCCAGTAGTCGAGCTGGCGGTAGGTGATGCCCGCGGCCGCGCATGCGGTGGGTCCGCGGTACCCGACCCGCTCCGTCTCCCCCGCGGCGGGCTCACGCGGCGGTGCTGCCTGTGCCGCGACCCGAGCCTTCAAAGCCGGATCGGCCGGTGCGCTCCCCTGGAGCGTATACGGACCGCCGGCTGCCGTGCCGTCGCCGGTGCTTCTCACGCCGACCTCCGTCCTCGACCTGCCATCTTGAAGGTAGGCAGTCACCCGGGGTGCGTCAACGATCGCCACACTCGGCACGCCGAGTGATAATCACCCTAAGGGTGGTTTCCCGTGTCCCTCGTCCGGGAAAGGCTACTCGAATGCGCGAGCGAGGACCGGCATACCGTTCACTGGCTGCTGGTTCCGAAGTCCTCGGGCGAGATCTGGTCGAGGAACTCGCGGAACTTCTCCACCTCGTCCTCCTGCTCGTCCGGGATCGCGATACCGGCGTCGTCCAGCACGCCGTCGCTGCCGTAGATCGGCGTTCCGGTGCGCAGCGCGAGCGCTATGGCGTCGGACGGCCGGGCACTGACCTCCACGCCGCTGGCGAAGACCAGCTCCGCGTAGAAGACCCCCTCGCGCAGATCCGTGATCCGGACCTCCGTCAGCTGCTGGCCGACCGCTTCGAGTACGTCTTTGAAAAGATCATGGGTCAGCGGGCGCGCCGGAGCCATGCCCTGCTGAGCGAAGGCAATCGCGGTCGCCTCACCTGGTCCGATCCAGATGGGGAGGTACCGGTCGCCTCCCACTTCACGCAGGAGCACGATCGGTTGGTTGGAGGGCATTTCCACCCGGACACCCACGACGTCGAGCTCGTTCACACAGCAACCCTAGGACGTGCCCGGCCGGTTTGGATAGTCGGGGCCCGGTCGATCACCGCTCCTGGACCCTCAGAGCCGACCGCACCAGCGCCGCGTGCAGCTGTACGGAGAGGGTGGCAAGCTCCCGCACACTGGCCTCCGCATGCGCTCTGGTCTGCGGGTTTCTATGCAACCGCAGCGGAGCGACCACCTGCTCGACCATGCCGGCCTCGCGCTCGGCGGAGGCTTTCATGATTCGCAGATGACGTGGTTCCAGGCCGAAACGACCAAGTTCGGCGATGAGCCGGGCGACGGTCACCGCCTCGATGTCGTACCCGCCGTCCGCGGTCGGCGCGAGCAGCCCGTACGACTCCCATTCGGCCAGCTGCACCTCGCTGACCTCGGCCGTTGCCAGCAGCTCGGCACGGCCCAGCCGGGCGGCCGTGGGGCCGTCCGCGGCCGCCCCGGTACCGCCGTCGAGCGCACCGGGCTGCCGTGCTCCCTGCGGAACGGCAGGAAGCTGCAACGGCTCGCCCCGATCCAAGGCGTCCAGATGCTCCCGGATGACCTTGAGCGGCAGGTAGTGGTCACGCTGCATCCGGAGGATATGGCCGAGCCGCTCCACATCCCGCCGGCTGAATTTGCGATAGCCGGAGGGCGTCCGCCGCGGCTCGACCAGACCTTCCGACTCCAAGAAGCGGATCTTGGAGATGGTGACCTCGGGGAACTCGTCCCGCAACAGATTCAGCACGGTGCCGATGCTCATCGACCGGCTGCCCGTGGGGGCGGTGCCGGTACCGGCACCGCCCGACGGTGTCTGAAGCATGGACCTCCCCTGACGGGTCAGATGCCGACGCCCCGCTGGCTCGGGTAGAAGACCAGCCGGTACTTACCGATCTGCACCTCGTCGCCGCTGGCCAGCACCACCGGCGCGTCGATCTGCTCCCGGTTGAGGTACGTCCCGTTGAGGCTGCCGACGTCCGAGACGGTGAAGCTGCCGTCCTGGCCGCGCCGGAACTCCACATGGCGGCGGGAGACCGTCACATCGTCCAGGAAGATGTCGCTCTGCGGGTGACGGCCCGCCGTGGTGACATCACTGTCCAGCAGGAAGCGACTGCCCGAGTTCGGCCCGCGGCGGACGACCAGCAGCGCCGATCCCATCGGCAGCGCCTCGACGGCGGCCTGCGCCTCCGGGCTGAGCGACGGCAGCGGCGTCTGCCCGGTCACCTCGGAGTCGTACGCCTCGAGACCCGAGATCGAAATGGTGGAGGTGGTCTCCGAGGCACGCTCGGAGGGGGCGCCGCCCCGCAGCGGGGCGCCGCAATTGGAACAGAACCGGCTGGCCTCCGCGTTCCGGTGGCCGCACCGCTGACAGACAGGCAAGCCGAACCCTCCACCACTGTGAGCGGCCGATGGCTCCTGGAAACCTATGGGGCCGGTCGCGGAGGGGTCAACAGACTCGCCCTGGGAGCCGACCTGGTCCCGGAACAGCGGGCGCTCCTCGGTCCCCCCTCCGCTCTCCTCCGCGGCACGCGAGGCGCGGTGGCGAGCGGTACTGCTGCCGCCATCCTGGCGGGCACTCTTGCCGAACAACTTCCCGAACAACTTCACGGGCGATTCCCCTTGACTGAAACAGACCCGCCCGTGGGGCAGGACAAACCCTCGATGCACACACCAGACGGTCCGGACATCCTCACAACGTCCGTGACCACCAGACAGTTTCCATCACGCGCGGATCTTCTGGTGCGTTGACCCCCCGCGTCCACATGGTCTCCCCGAGAGACCCTCATTTCGAACCGCCTCACCGTGATGACGACCGAGCGTAGTCAGGCCGCTTCGCCGATCGCAAGGCATCCACAACGATCTTCTTCTCCCGCCGCACGGACACAGTGGCCTGCTCCTTCTCCAGGCTCTGCACCACCCCGCCGGGGATGTTCAGCGCCGGCTCCAGATCTTCCGGCTTGCCGATCACCTTCACAACATACGGTTGCGTCACTTTCCGTCCATCGATCTGGATCGCGCCACCGCTGTCCGCGAAGTAGGTGCCGGCGACCACTCGCACCTTGCCGATCTGGATCGCCTCGGCGCCCGCCGCGCGCAGCTCCTGCACCGTGTCGAGCAGCATGTCCGACTCCACGGAGCCCCGGGAGTCGTCGATGGTGATCGTGATGCCAGGACCTTGTGCTGCCACCGTACCCGCGAGCACGCCCAGCTGCTGCTCCTTCTGAAGCGTCTGTTTGCGGGCCTCCTCGGCCTGGTCCGAGCTGTTCTCCAGCTCGGTGCGCTGGTTCTCCAGCCGTCGCTTCTCGTCCTGGAGCCGCTGGGTGCGGGAGTCCAGCTCGTCGAGGATCCGGACCAGGTCCTCCTGCCGGGCGCCGCGCAGCACGCTGTTCTCGTTGGTCGAGCGCACCTGGATGGCGAGGCCCAGGCCGAGGCCGAAGAGCAGCAGGGCGACGATCAGCTGCGCACGGGTCAGCCGCGGCGGCCATACACCCTTCAGCAGCCGCTGGCGGCCGGACAGGGCCTCTTCCGACCCCTTCTCGGCCCCGCGGCCGCCCTGCCCGGCTCCGGGGCCGGGGGCGGGCCCCACACGCTCCCCGGGGCCGCTCCTGGGCCCGCCGGGGGGCCTGGTGCCCTCGGCGGGCGGCGTGGGCGTGCCGCCCGGCTTGACGGGCCGGCCCTGGGCCTGCGGCGGCAGAGCCTCGGGCAGCACGGCCTTGGGCAGGGGCGTCCGGAGAGCGACGTCCTTGAAACCGCCCGGCGGCGGCCCGGCGGGCCTGCCCGGCTCACTCCGCTGAGACGCGGACGGCCTTCCCGACTCACTCCGCGGGGGCCCGGCGGGCCTGCCCGACTCACCTCGCGGGGGCGTGGACGGCCTGCCCGGCTGCTCCCGTACGTCACGATGCTCGGGCTTCCGGGCGGGCGACGGGGTGCCCGGCCGCGGCGTTTCGGCCACCGACGGCCGCTCCGGCCGCGCCCGCTCGCGCGGCTCCGGCTCCCCGGACGGCGCGGGCTTCTCGGCCGTCTCCGGCCGTCGCGGCGGCTCGGGCGATCGCCGCGGCGGCTCAGCGGCCGGTTCGGTCTCTCCGGCCTTCGCTGCCGGCTCGGGCTTCTCGGGCCGCTCGGGCTTCTCTTCCCTCTCGGCCAGTCGCGGCGTTTCGGCCGACCGTCGGTTTTCGGCCGACTCCGGCCGCTCGGGCTGCTCAGGGGTGTCGTCGGTCGTCATCGGCCTCACGCCCGGAAGACATGGCGGCGGATCGCGGCCGCGTTGGAGAAGATCCGGATACCGAGCACCACCACGACTCCCGTCGACAGCTGGGCACCGACGCCCAGCTTGTCACCGAGGAAGACGATCAGTGCGGCCACCACCACATTGGACAGGAACGATACGACGAAGACCTTGTCGTCGAAGATCCCGTCCAGCATCGCCCGGAAGCCCCCGAAGACCGCGTCGAGTGCCGCCACGACGGCGATCGGCAGATAGGGCTCGACCACCGTCGGCACCACGGGTCGAACCACAAGTCCGACCACGACTCCCACGATGAGCCCCAATACGGCGATCACGATGTGCCCTTCCCTGTGTCGGCGTCACCCTTGCCGGAGCCACCGGCTATCGGTTCCGCGGTGCGTACGATCAGGCTCGGCGCGGCCGGAAGCCGGAGCGAGTCCTGGGCGGAAATGCTCGTGCGGATGTCATAGTTCTGCTGCAGCACATGCAGATACTGGCCGTCCGCGCTGTTCTGGAAGGCGGTGCTCAGCCGCTGCCCGTCCCCCACCGCGAGCACCGTATACGGCGGCGCCAGCGGCTTGTTGTCGACCAGTATGGCGTCTCCCGCGGCCCTGATCGCCGAGAGCGCCGTCAGCCTCTGCCCGTTGATCGAGATGGCCTCCGCGCCCGACTCCCACAGGCCGTTGACGACGCGCTGCATGTCGTGGTCGCGCACCCGGCCGGTATCGGAGAAGTCGGCGCTCTCCCGTGGTCCCCCGCCGCCGCCGGCCGCGCCCTTGGCGTCGTCGACCACCAGCTTCACCCCGGGGCCGGTCACTTCGTTGGCCCCCGAGAGCAGCGCCACCAGATCGGCCTTGGCTCCGCCGTGCTTCTCCAGTGCCTGCCGCTGCTTCTCCCCGACCTCGCCACGGAGCTTGTCCACACTCCTGGCGAGCTCGTCCGCGTTCGAGTTCCCCGTCTCGATACGGTCGATCAGTTCTCCCCGCTCCTTGGCCAGCGTGGGCGCCGATATCCGCGCCTCGGCGGCGCCGACGGTGATGACCACCGCGACCAGGACAAGGCCGAGAGCCAGCCCCAGTTTGGCCCGCAGGGTGCGCGGCAGGCCCGAGCGGCCGGTCTCCCCGCGCCGCGCGGCGGCCTCGGCGTACCCGTCGTCGAGGCTGTGATCCATCACATTGGTCAGCAGCGACATGGACGCGTCGAGGCGCGGGCGAGGGCGCGGCGATGCTGTGCTCCGAACGGGGGGCGGCTGCGACATGCCGCACATCGTCGCACGTGGGGGCCGCCGCCACCGAATGGCCCCTCCGGCGTGCCGGATCGGGGACCTCGGGGCGGCGCCCCCCACGCGCTCAGACGTGCGGAGACGGCCTCGGGATCAGCGCCCCGCGCTGTCCACCACGCTCGACCACTCGTCCAGCAGGGCCTGCGCGGACGCGTCGTCCGGGCCCTCCGCCCACAGATGGGTGACCGCCTCGGCCGGGTCGGGCAGCACCATGACCCACCGCCCGTCGGCCTCCACGACCCGCACCCCGTCGGTGGTGTCCACCGAACGGTCGCCCGCGGCCTCCACCACATGCCGCATGACCAGGCCCTTGACCGCCCAGGGGGTGGCCAGATCACGCCGCTGGACATGCGCCCGCGGGATCCGCGCATCGATCTGGCTCAGCGTCAGCTGAGTGCGCGCCACCAGCCCGATCAGCCGGACGAAGGCGGCCGTACCGTCGAAGACGCTGCTGAACTCGGGAATGATGAATCCGCCGCGCCCGTCACCGCCGAAGATGGTGGTCTCCGACCGGGCGACCCGGGTCAGATCGTCCGCCGCGGTGGTCGTCCACTCCACCTGCGTGCCGTGATACGCCGCCACCTGCTCGGCGATACGGGTCGTGGTCACCGGAAGCGCCACCCGCCCGCTGCGCCGCTCCGCGGCCACCAGGTCCAGCATCACCAGCAGCGTCCGGTCGTCCTCCACGATGCGGCCCCGCTCGTCGACGAGCGAGAACCGCTCACCGACCGGGTCGAACCGCACTCCGAACGCGGCACGCGCCGAGGCGACGATCTCGCCGAGCCGGGCCAGCCCCGATCGGCGGGCGTCGGCGGTCTCCGTCGGACGCGCCTCGTTCAGACCGGGGTTGATGGTCAGCGCGTCCACCCCGAGCCGTCCCAGCAGGCTCGGGAGCACCAGCCCGGCGCTTCCGTTGGCGGCGTCCACGACGACCTTGAGACCGGATTCGGCGATCCCGCTGATGTCCACGGCGCGCAGCAGCGAGCCCGTGTACGAGTCGAAGACGCTCGACGGGAAGCTGAGGTCACCGATCTCGCCCGGGAAGGCCCGGCGGTACTCCTGGCGGGCGTAGACCCGGTCCAGCTTCCGCTGACCGGCCGCGGACAGATCGGCGCCCCGCTCGTCGAAGAACATGATGTCCACCGAGTCCGGCACCCCGGGCGAGGTCCGGATCATGAACCCGCCGGCACTGCCGCGCGCGGTCTGCTGCCGGGCCACCGGCAGCGGTACGTTCTCCAGGTCCCGTACGTCGATGGCGCTGGTCTGCAGGGCGGAGATCATCGCCCGTTTGAGCGCCCGCGCGCCCCTGGAGTGGTCACGCGCGGTGGTGACTGTGGAGCCCTTCTTGAGGGTCGTCGCATACGCTCCGGCGAGCCGCACCGCCAGCTCCGGGGTGATCTCCACATTGAGGATGCCGGAGACGCCGCGGGCGCCGAACAGATGAGCCTGCCCCCGGGACTCCCAGATCACCGAGGTGTTGACGAACGCGCCCGCCTCGATGGTCTTGAACGGATAGACCCGGACATTGCCCTGGACGATCGATTCCTCGCCGATCAGGCACTCATCGCCGATGACGGCCCCGTCCTCGATCCGGGCGGCGCGCATGATGTCGGTGTTCTTGCCGATGACACAGCCGCGCAGATTGCTCTGCTGGCCGACGTACACGTTGTCGTGCACCACGGCCTTGTGCAGAAAGGCGCCGCTCTTCACCACGACATTGGAGCCGACGACGGTGTGCTCACGGATCTCGGTGCCGGCCTCCACCTTGGCGTAGTCGCCGATGTAGAGCGGACCGCGGAGCACGGCCTCCGGATCCACATCCGCCCCTTCGGCGACCCATACGCCGGGCGAGATCTCGAATCCGTCGAGTTCGACGTCGACCTTGCCCTCGAGAACGTCGGCCTGGGCCTTCACATAGCTCTCGTGGGTGCCGACGTCCTCCCAGTAGCCCTCGGCGACATACCCGAAGATGGGCTTGCCTTCCTTCATCAGCTGGGGGAAGACATCTCCGGACCAGTCGACCGGAACGTCGGGCTCGACATAATCGAAGACCTCCGGCTCCATGACATAGATGCCGGTGTTGACCGTATCGGAGAAGACCTGACCCCAGGTCGGCTTCTCCAGGAAACGCTCGACCTTTCCGGCCTCGTCGACGATGGTGATACCGAATTCGAGGGGATTGGGGACGCGCGTCAGACAGACGGTGACAAGGGCTCCGTTTTCCTTATGGAAATTGATCAGATCCGTAAGGTCGAAATCCGTCAGGGCGTCACCCGAGATCACCAGAAAGGTGTCGTCCTTGAGCGCTTCCTCCGCGTTTTTGACGCTACCGGCAGTGCCGAGTGGCTTCTCCTCATTCGCGTACGTGAGCTCCATACCGAGCTCCTCGCCGTCACCGAAGTAGTTCTTCACCAGGGACGCGAGGAACTGGACTGTCACCACGGTCTCGCTGAGCCCATGCCGCTTGAGCAGCCGCAGCACATGCTCCATGATCGGCCGGTTGGCCACGGGCAGCAGCGGTTTGGGCATGGTCGAGGTCATCGGGCGCAGACGAGTTCCCTCGCCCCCTGCCATCACGACGGCCTTCATGTCGGAAGCGTCCTCCTTGAAGAGACGACGGTCATGCCGACCGCGCCCGCCCGATGGCCCTTACACTTACCGCGCTACGGGCCCCGGCCTCTATGGACGCCGCTACGGCGAGCTCAGTCGGCCGCGGTGTCCGCCCTGACAAGTCGGCGGACCTGAACCACGTAGAGGACTCCTGCCCACCAATAGAGTGTTGTACCCCATCCGGCGAACGCCCATCCGAAAATTGCGGCGGTCGTGTGAAGCCAGCCACTTCCCTCACTCAGAAGGAGCAAGGGGAAGGCGTACATCAGGTTGAAGGTCGCCGCCTTGCCGAGGAAGTTCACCTGGGGCGGCGGATAGCCGTGGCGCCGGAGGATGCCCACCATCACAAGCAGGACCAGCTCTCGCGCGAGAAGGACCGCGGTCAGCCAGAGGGGCAGGATCTCGCGCCAGGTGAGACCGACAAGCGTTGACAGTATGTAGAGCCGGTCGGCCGCCGGGTCGAGAAGCCGGCCGAGGCTGCTGATCTGGTTCCAGCGACGGGCCAGCTTCCCGTCGAGATAGTCGCTGACACCGCTGAACGCCAGCACCAGCAGTGCCCAGCCGTCGCTGTTGGGCCCGCCGAACTCGGGCCGGAGGATCAACCACAGGAAAAGCGGCACGCCGACGAGGCGCGCAGCGCTGAGGATGTTCGGGATGGTGAGCACACGGTCCGTCTGAACTCGTGTCTCCTGTACCTCCACCCGGGAGCCTCCCGTGAGAAACAGGCCGATGATGCTCCATGACTCTACCGGTAGGCCCGCATGGGTTCCGCACCGGGGCGTACCGGACATGGACATAAAAAAGACCCCGAGGGAAGCAGATTCCCATCGGGGTCTTTTTGAAGAATTGTTCGGCGGTGTCCTACTCTCCCACAGGGTCCCCCCTGCAGTACCATCGGCGCTGAAAGGCTTAGCTTCCGGGTTCGAAATGTAACCGGGCGTTTCCCTAACGCTATGACCACCGAAACACTATGAAACCAAAACCGGAACCACACCCCAAAAGGGGGGGCTCAATACGGTTCATTGCTTCAGAACCAACACAGTGGACGCGAGCACCTGAGGACAAGCCCTCGGCCTATTAGTACCAGTCAACTCCACCAGTTACCCGGCTTCCATATCTGGCCTATCAACCCAGTCGTCTACTGGGAGCCTTAACCCATCAAGTGGGTGGGAGTCCTCATCTCGAAGCAGGCTTCCCGCTTAGATGCTTTCAGCGGTTATCCCTCCCGAACGTAGCCAACCAGCCATGCCCTTGGCAGAACAACTGGCACACCAGAGGTTCGTCCGTCCCGGTCCTCTCGTACTAGGGACAGCCCTTCTCAAGACTCCTACGCGCACAGCGGATAGGGACCGAACTGTCTCACGACGTTCTAAACCCAGCTCGCGTACCGCTTTAATGGGCGAACAGCCCAACCCTTGGGACCGACTCCAGCCCCAGGATGCGACGAGCCGACATCGAGGTGCCAAACCATCCCGTCGATATGGACTCTTGGGGAAGATCAGCCTGTTATCCCCGGGGTACCTTTTATCCGTTGAGCGACGGCGCTTCCACAAGCCACCGCCGGATCACTAGTCCCGACTTTCGTCCCTGCTCGACCCGTCGGTCTCACAGTCAAGCTCCCTTGTGCACTTACACTCAACACCTGATTGCCAACCAGGCTGAGGGAACCTTTGGGCGCCTCCGTTACCCTTTAGGAGGCAACCGCCCCAGTTAAACTACCCACCAGACACTGTCCCTGATCCGGATCACGGACCCAGGTTAGACATCCAGCACGACCAGAGTGGTATTTCAACAATGACTCCACACTGACTGGCGTCAATGCTTCACAGTCTCCCACCTATCCTACACAAGCCGAACCGAACACCAATATCAAGCTATAGTAAAGGTCCCGGGGTCTTTCCGTCCTGCTGCGCGAAACGAGCATCTTTACTCGTAGTGCAATTTCACCGGGCCTATGGTTGAGACAGTCGAGAAGTCGTTACGCCATTCGTGCAGGTCGGAACTTACCCGACAAGGAATTTCGCTACCTTAGGATGGTTATAGTTACCACCGCCGTTTACTGGCGCTTAAGTTCTCAGCTTCGCCACACCGAAATGTGACTAACCGGTCCCCTTAACGTTCCAGCACCGGGCAGGCGTCAGTCCGTATACATCGCCTTACGGCTTCGCACGGACCTGTGTTTTTAGTAAACAGTCGCTTCTCGCTGGTCTCTGCGGCCACCACCAGCTCACCAAGAAAATCGGATCACCAGCAATGGCCCCCCTTCTCCCGAAGTTACGGGGGCATTTTGCCGAGTTCCTTAACCATAGTTCACCCGAACGCCTCGGTATTCTCTACCTGACCACCTGAGTCGGTTTAGGGTACGGGCCGCCATGAAACTCGCTAGAGGCTTTTCTCGACAGCATAGGATCATCCACTTCACCACAATCGGCTCGGCATCAGGTCTCACCCCTGAATGAGGAACGGATTTACCTACTCCTCGGGCTACACCCTTACCCCGGGACAACCACCGCCCGGGCTGGACTACCTTCCTGCGTCACCCCATCACTCACCTACTACAGGTCTGGACCGTCGGCTCCACCACTCCCCTTCACCCGAAGGCTCCAGGGCGGCTTCACGGACTTAGCATCGCCTGGTTCGACGTTGGCGCTTCAAAGCGGGTACCGGAATATCAACCGGTTGTCCATCGACTACGCCTGTCGGCCTCGCCTTAGGTCCCGACTTACCCTGGGCAGATCAGCTTGACCCAGGAACCCTTAGTCAATCGGCGCACACGTTTCCCACGTGTGTATCGCTACTCATGCCTGCATTCTCACTCGTGAACCATCCACAACTCGCTTACACGGCTGCTTCACCCGGCACACGACGCTCCCCTACCCATCACAGCGATCGTTGGACCACATGCTGCAATGACACGACTTCGGCGGTACGCTTGAGCCCCGCTACATTGTCGGCGCGGAATCACTTGACCAGTGAGCTATTACGCACTCTTTCAAGGATGGCTGCTTCTAAGCCAACCTCCTGGTTGTCTCTGCGACTCCACATCCTTTCCCACTTAGCGTACGCTTAGGGGCCTTAGTCGATGCTCTGGGCTGTTTCCCTCTCGACCATGGAGCTTATCCCCCACAGTCTCACTGCCGCGCTCTCACTTACCGGCATTCGGAGTTTGGCTAAGGTCAGTAACCCGGTAGGGCCCATCGCCTATCCAGTGCTCTACCTCCGGCAAGAAACACACGACGCTGCACCTAAATGCATTTCGGGGAGAACCAGCTATCACGGAGTTTGATTGGCCTTTCACCCCTAACCACAGGTCATCCCCCAGGTTTTCAACCCTGGTGGGTTCGGTCCTCCACGAAGTCTTACCTCCGCTTCAACCTGCCCATGGCTAGATCACTCCGCTTCGGGTCTTGAGCGCGCTACTATATCGCCCTATTCGGACTCGCTTTCGCTACGGCTTCCCCACACGGGTTAACCTCGCAACACACCGCAAACTCGCAGGCTCATTCTTCAAAAGGCACGCAGTCACGAGACACCAGCAAGCTGATGTCCGACGCTCCCACGGCTTGTAGGCACACGGTTTCAGGTACTATTTCACTCCGCTCCCGCGGTACTTTTCACCATTCCCTCACGGTACTATCCGCTATCGGTCACCAGGGAATATTTAGGCTTAGCGGGTGGTCCCGCCAGATTCACACGGGATTTCTCGGGCCCCGTGCTACTTGGGAAATACTCAAGCAAGTTGCTGACATTTCAGCTACGGGGGTCTTACCCTCTACGCCGGGCCTTTCGCATGCCCTTCGCCTACATCAACAATTTCTGACTCACCGACCGGCCGGCAGACCGATCAAAAGCACTCCCACAACCCCGTATGCGCAACCCCTGCCGGGTATCACACACATACGGTTTAGCCTCATCCAGTTTCGCTCGCCACTACTCCCGGAATCACGGTTGTTTTCTCTTCCTGCGGGTACTGAGATGTTTCACTTCCCCGCGTTCCCTCCACATACCCTATGTGTTCAGGTATGGGTGACAGCCCATGACGACTGCCGGGTTTCCCCATTCGGACACCCCCGGATCAAAGCTCGGTTGACAGCTCCCCGGGGCCTATCGCGGCCTCCCACGTCCTTCATCGGTTCCTGGTGCCAAGGCATCCACCGTGCGCCCTTAAAAACTTGGCCACAGATGCTCGCGTCCACTGTGCAGTTCTCAAACAACGACCCGTACCCCGTCACCCACACTCACCGCATGGTTCACCGGGACCGGCCGAAGGACGAGCGTGATAGCCCGTGCCCTCAGACACCCAACAGCGTGCCCGGCCCGACCCTCAAATCCACCAGTCTCGTTCCACGCCCCAAAAGGGGCAGTACTAGAGACAGCGGACCAGACGGCCGTGCCGAATAGTCAACGTTCCACCCATGAGCAAACCGTGCGAGACATGCGCTCGCAGTCGGCTATGCGCTCCTTAGAAAGGAGGTGATCCAGCCGCACCTTCCGGTACGGCTACCTTGTTACGACTTCGTCCCAATCGCCAGTCCCACCTTCGACGGCTCCCCCCACAAGGGTTGGGCCACCGGCTTCGGGTGTTACCGACTTTCGTGACGTGACGGGCGGTGTGTACAAGGCCCGGGAACGTATTCACCGCAGCAATGCTGATCTGCGATTACTAGCGACTCCGACTTCATGGGGTCGAGTTGCAGACCCCAATCCGAACTGAGACCGGCTTTTTGAGATTCGCTCCACCTCACGGCTTCGCAGCTCATTGTACCGGCCATTGTAGCACGTGTGCAGCCCAAGACATAAGGGGCATGATGACTTGACGTCGTCCCCACCTTCCTCCGAGTTGACCCCGGCAGTCTCCTGTGAGTCCCCATCACCCCGAAAGGCATGCTGGCAACACAGAACAAGGGTTGCGCTCGTTGCGGGACTTAACCCAACATCTCACGACACGAGCTGACGACAGCCATGCACCACCTGTACACCGACCACAAGGGGGCCCCTGTCTCCAGAGGTTTCCGGTGTATGTCAAGCCTTGGTAAGGTTCTTCGCGTTGCGTCGAATTAAGCCACATGCTCCGCCGCTTGTGCGGGCCCCCGTCAATTCCTTTGAGTTTTAGCCTTGCGGCCGTACTCCCCAGGCGGGGAACTTAATGCGTTAGCTGCGGCACGGACGACGTGGAATGTCGCCCACACCTAGTTCCCAACGTTTACGGCGTGGACTACCAGGGTATCTAATCCTGTTCGCTCCCCACGCTTTCGCTCCTCAGCGTCAGTATCGGCCCAGAGATCCGCCTTCGCCACCGGTGTTCCTCCTGATATCTGCGCATTTCACCGCTACACCAGGAATTCCGATCTCCCCTACCGAACTCTAGCCTGCCCGTATCGAATGCAGACCCGGAGTTAAGCCCCGGGCTTTCACATCCGACGCGACAAGCCGCCTACGAGCTCTTTACGCCCAATAATTCCGGACAACGCTTGCGCCCTACGTATTACCGCGGCTGCTGGCACGTAGTTAGCCGGCGCTTCTTCTGCAGGTACCGTCACTCTCGCTTCTTCCCTGCTGAAAGAGGTTTACAACCCGAAGGCCGTCATCCCTCACGCGGCGTCGCTGCATCAGGCTTTCGCCCATTGTGCAATATTCCCCACTGCTGCCTCCCGTAGGAGTCTGGGCCGTGTCTCAGTCCCAGTGTGGCCGGTCGCCCTCTCAGGCCGGCTACCCGTCGTCGCCTTGGTAGGCCATCACCCCACCAACAAGCTGATAGGCCGCGGGCTCATCCTGCACCGCCGGAGCTTTCCACACGCATCCCATGCGGGAGCGTGTCATATCCGGTATTAGACCCCGTTTCCAGGGCTTGTCCCAGAGTGCAGGGCAGATTGCCCACGTGTTACTCACCCGTTCGCCACTAATCCCCGGCCGAAACCGGTTCATCGTTCGACTTGCATGTGTTAAGCACGCCGCCAGCGTTCGTCCTGAGCCAGGATCAAACTCTCCGTGAATGCTTCCGGGATATCCCGGCAACACATCACGAGAGCGGAGCAGACCGGAGGAATAATCCAGTCCGCTCACAGCGTCCTCGCTGTGTATTTTTCCAAAGGAACCTCGTCCGAGATGGACGGGGTATCAACATATCTGGCGTTGACTTTTAGCACGCTGTTGAGTTCTCAAGGAACGGACGCTTCCTTCGAAACCGTTTCACCGGTCTCTCCGGGCGCTTCCCTTCGGTGTTTCACACGCTATCAGACCATTTCCCGCTCTCCGAACCGGTGTCTTTCGCGAGGCATGCGAAAGCGGATCCGAGATTTGGATCAAGTAGCTGATGGCGCTGCCCTGAACCTGGATGTACACGCAGATGACCGCAGTGCTTCATCCGGTGGGCAGGAGTACGACAGTACAGCGCCTCGCGAGGCCGTGGCAAATCGTTTCCAGGCCCGAGCGTCCACTCTGCCAGCGCCACGTGTGCGGAATCCGAAGTTCCTATGACTTACTCTTCTGGGCAGTGCGCTGTCCGGGACAGACGGTGACGGCGCGTGATGATTCTTCACCCCGGGAGGCCCCCATGACCAGCGTGACCTCACCGGTCACCGGCCGCGTGATCGGACTCGAAGCGGTTCCCGATCCGGTGTTCTCCGGCGCCATGGTCGGTCCGGGCACGGCGATCGACCCGGTGCTCGAGCCCTTTGTGGCCGTGGCTCCGGTCGACGGCATCGTCGTCTCTCTGCACCCGCACGCGTTCGTCGTCGTGGACGGGGAGGGGCACGGTGTGCTCACCCACCTCGGCATCGACACCGTGCAATTGAACGGTGAGGGCTTCGAGGTGCTCATCAACAAGGGGGACACCGTCAAGCGGGGCGACGCGATCGTGCGCTGGGACCCGGCCACCGCCGTGGCCGCGGGCAAGTCGCCGATCTGTCCGATCGTGGCGCTCGAGGCCACCGCCGATGCCCTGTCCGACGTCAAGCAGGACGTCGACGTGAAGCCGGGCGACACGCTCTTCAACTGGTGAGCCGCGCGTACGCTCGGCGGCCGGTGGGGACCGGGGCCGGGTGGCGCGCACTGCTGGTACGACATCCACCATGGCGGGGTTCCGCCGTATCGACCGGGGACGGGTGACATGGAGACAACGCTGCGAGGCGTCGGCGTGAGCCACGGGGTGGCCATCGGCGAGGTTCGCCATATGGGGACGGCGGTCCTGGAGCCGCCGGCGAGGCAGATTCCGGCCGATGAGGCGCCGCGTGAGCAGGGGCGGGCGCGCCAGGCCGTGGAGGCCGTGGCAGCCGATCTGGTCGCGCGCGGCAATCTGGCGGGCGGCGAGGCCCAGGCCGTGCTCGAGGCGCAGGCCATGATGGCGCAGGACCCGGAGCTGATGGCCGATGTCGAGCGGCGTATCGCCGTGGGCAGCACCGCCGAGCGCGCGGTGTTCGACGCCTTCGCCGCCTACCGGGCGCTGCTCGCCGGGGCCGGTGACTATCTGGCGGGCCGGGTGGCCGACCTCGATGATGTGCGGAACCGGATCGTGGCGCGGCTGCTGGGTGTGCCGATGCCGGGTGTGCCGGACAGTGATGAGCCGTATGTGCTGATCGCGCGGGACCTCGCCCCCGCCGACACCGCGCTGCTCGACCCGACGCTGGTGCTGGGGTTCGTGACCGAGGAGGGCGGGCCGACGAGCCACAGCGCGATCCTCGCCCGTGCCCTGGGGGTGCCGGCCGTGGTCGCGCTGCCCGGTGCCGGGGATCTGGTCGAGGGAACCCTGATCGCCGTGGACGGCAGCACGGGTGAGATCTTCGTGTCCCCGAGCGAGGAGAAGCGGGCCGAGCTGACGCGGGCCGCCGAGGAGCGCCGGGCCGCGCTGGCCGCCTCCTCCGGTCCGGGTGCGACGTCGGACGGGCACAAGGTGCCGCTGCTGGCCAACGTCGGCGGACCGGCCGATGTGCCGGCGGCGGTCGAGGCGGGCGCCGAGGGTGTGGGGCTGTTCCGCACCGAGTTCCTCTTCCTCGACGACAGCACCCAGGCGCCGTCGGAGGAGAAGCAGGTCGAGGCGTACCGCCAGGTGCTGGAGGCGTTCCCCGAGGGCCGGGTGGTGGTGCGGGTCCTGGACGCGGGCGCGGACAAGCCGCTGGACTTCCTCACCCCGGCCGATGAGCCCAACCCGGCGCTGGGTGTGCGCGGTCTACGGACCCTGCTGGACCACCCCGAGGTGCTGCGGACGCAGCTCACGGCGCTGGCCAAGGCGTCGGAGGGGCTGCCGGTCTATCTCGAGGTCATGGCCCCGATGGTGGCCGACCGACTGGATGCCAAGGCGTTCGCGGACGCGTGCCGTGAGGCGGGGCTGCGGGCCAAGTTCGGCGCGATGGTGGAGATTCCGTCCGCCGCGCTGCGGGCACGCTCGATCCTTCAGGAGGTCGAGTTCCTGTCGCTGGGCACCAACGACCTGGCGCAGTACACCTTCGCGGCCGACCGTCAGGTGGGTGCGGTCTCACGGCTGCAGGACCCGTGGCAGCCCGCGCTGCTGGACCTGGTGGCGGCGTCGGCGGAGGCCGCGCAGGCCGAGGGCAAGAGCTGTGGTGTCTGCGGTGAGGCCGCTTCCGATCCGCTGCTGGCGTGTGTGCTGGCCGGTCTGGGCGTCACCAGCCTCTCCATGGGTGCGGCCTCCATTCCGTATGTGCGCGCGACGCTGGCCAAGCACACGCTCGCGCAGTGCGAGCGTGCCGCTTCCGCGGCGCGCGCGGCGGACACCGCCGAGGATGCCCGCCGGGCGGCGCAGGCGGTGCTGTCCGGCGAATGAGCCGGGTGATCTCCTGACCGTGAGCAGGTGAGCTCGTGACCGTGAGCCGGTGAGCTTTTGGTGAAGGCGTCCCGCCGTGTGGCGGGACGCCTTCGGTCATTCCGGGCTGCCGAGCGGGATGCCCGCCCGGTATTCGACGCCGTGCTCCGGGGGGATGGGTTCACCGGTCTCGGCGTCGGTGCAGTACGCGGTGAACACCTCCGCCTCGCTCAGCGGACGCAGCCAGCCGTCGTGCAGCGCCCAGCCGCGGACCGTCTCGGGGGCGTCCGCGACGATGGTGCGCAGCACCAGGCCGCCGGGGCTGCGCAGGGCGATGCCGCAGGCCAGGACGGTGCGGAAGACCAGACCCGAGGGCTCGGGCAGCTCCGGCGGGCCCGCTTCCCCGGCATCGGCGTGCAGCACGGCGACCAGCGAGGCGCCATCCGCCGGAACGCTGCAGACCAGATGGTGGACGCCTGGACCGGCCGCCTCGACGACCTTGCGCAAGGCGGCCCCGGCGCGGTCGAACGCGGCGCGGGCGGTGGTGTCGTCGCGGCACTCCCCGCGGTGGCCGGCGCGGGAGAGCAGCGCCGTGGCGTACTCCCAGGTGGCCTGCTCGTCGGCCACGCCGATGAGGCGTGGGACCAGGCTGTCGATCGGCTGGCCCTGATAGGTGACGGTGCCGCCCGCGCCGGCCAGCTCCGCCGTATAGCGAGTGCGGCTCGCGGGGGTGTCCGGGTCGAGCCGGGTGTCCGCGCAGAACTCCTCGTAGGCGACGGGGTCGAACAGGGCGACGGTGATGTGGACTCCCTTGGCCGCCAGCGCCTTCAGCAGCCCTTCCATCTGCCGTAGATACGCGCCGTGGTCGTCGAAGGCGAACGATGCGTAGCGCCGCATGGCCGCGAAGTCCCGCTCGTCGGCGAGCAGGGCCACCGTGCTGGGCACCTCTCTGCGCAGGGCGCGGCGGGCGGTCTGGCTCCTCGTCCGGTGCCGCGTCCTCGTACTCGGCTTCGCTGTCTTCGGCTTCGTCGTCCTCGGATGTGGCTTCGGCTTCCCGTGCTTGCCCCGGTGCCTGCCGGGGCTGCCCCAGTCCTCGCTCCGCTGTCCGGTGTGCGCCATGACTCCCCCTCAGCGCGGATGTTCAGTGCTCACTCACCGTAACCGGGGTCACTGACAACGCTCCGTCGCGGCGGTCCCGCACCAGGTGGCGCTGGGCGCCGCACATCGCGGCGAGCCCGGCGCCGAGGCCGAGCCAGCCGAGGGGGCCCGCCGCGATCGCCGCCGTCACCGCGAGTGGTCCCACGCTGCGCTGGACGGCCTGGGCCAGGCCGTGCACGCCGAGGTAGGCGCCCTGCGCGGTGGGCGGGGCGAGGACGACGGACAGCTCCCAGGAGATCGTGGCGTGCAGCATCTCCGCGACGGTGAAGGCGGTGGCGGCCAGCACCAGCGTGACGGCCGCGAACCAGGGTGCGCCGACGGTCGAGGCGGCCAGCGCGGCCCCGCCGAGGAGGAACGCGCCCGCCAGCGGCCACAGCGAGGTGCGTGCGGTGTGCGGGGTGGCGCCGAAACGGGCGAACGGGACCTGGAAGAGCACCACGAGCACGTTGTTGAGGACGAGCAGCAGGGGGACGAGTTGATGCGGCGCGCTGGTGGCCGTCACGGCCCACAGCGGCAGGCCGATCTTGAAGACGGAGTCGTCGAGGAAGAGGACGGCCTCGCTGGCGGTGTAGGTGAGATAGCGGCGGTCGCGCCAGGGGTTGGGGGCGGTGGTCTTCTCGGGTGCGGGTGCGGAGTCGCTGGGTGCGGAATCGCTGGGTGCGGAATCGCTGGGTGCGGAATCGTCGGGCGTGGGTTTGCTGGGTGCGGTGTCGCCGGGCGCGGATGCCTCGGATTCCACGGGCGCGGGAGTGGACTTGGCCGCTACGCGGGCGGCCGAGGGCGGTTCGGCGCAGCCGAGGGTGAACAGCGCGGAGGCGAGGAAGGAGAGCGCGTCGCCGATGAGGAGCCAGCGGTAGACGGTGACCGTACCGCCGGTGAGTGCCGCTGCCGCCGCGAGGCCGCCGACGGCCCAGCCCACGTTCATGGCGGTGCGGCTGATGGCCTGGTAGCGGACGCGGTCGGGGCCCGCGACGCGGGTGGCGTACAGCTTGGTCAGTACGGAGGCCGCGCGGTCGCCGAGACTGCCCACCGAGGCGATGGCGAGCAGGAGCCCGAGGTCGGTGGTGGTGAGGAGGGCGAGTGAGGCGACGGCGCGGACCAGTTGGACGATGATCAGCAGCGGGCGAAGCGGGACGCGGTCGGCGAGGAGGCCGCAGAGGGGTGGGCCGGCGATGCCCACGCTTCCTGACACGGCGAGCAGTACGCCGATTTCGGCGGTGCTGAGCCCGGCGGCGTAGGTGAAGTAGAGCGTCGCGGTCGCGCCCCACAGGCCCGAGCCGATCCGGTCGACGAAGGTGACGGTCAGCATGCGCCGGCCGTCCCGGCCGCCGGGGATGCGGTCGCTCAGCGCGGTGCGCCACGTTGGCTTGCCCACCTTGGTCCCCCTTGACATTCAATTTTGTATTGATACAGAATATTTTCTGTGGCGACACAATATGAGATCACCGGAGCGTCGGCCAAGGGGATTGCCGCGTCCGTCGAACAGGGCGTGGTGGAGGGGGCGTTGGCGCCCGGCACCGCGCTGCCTCCGGTGCGCCGGCTGGCCGAGCGGCTGGGCATCAGCCCCGGCACCGTCGCGACCGCCTACAAGGAGCTGCGGCGGCGCGGAATCGTGGTGACCCACGGGCGGGGCGGCACGGTGGTCGCCCCGACGCCCGCGGTCGCCTCGCGGCGCCCGCCGCCGGTGCCGGAGGGGGTGCGCGATCTGGCGGGCGGTCACCCCGATCCGGCCTTCCTCCCCGCGCTGCTGCCGACCGCCCGCCTCTCCCCCGGAGTCCGGTCGCACCGCGCCCAGCCCCGGCTGGCCGGTCTGGAGGAGCTGGCCCGCGCCTGGTACGAGCGCGATGGCGTGCCGGCCGAGCACCTCACGTTCGCCCATGGCGCGCTGGACTGTGTGGCCCGGCTCCTGTCGGTCGAGCTCAGGCCGGGTGACGCGGTGGCGATGGAGGACCCCGGCTACCACCATCTGCTGGACCTCATCCCGGCGCTGGGGCTGCGGACCGTGCCGGTGGCCGTGGACGACGAGGGGATCCGGCCGGACGCGCTGCGGGCGGCGCTGCGGTCCGGGGCGCGTGCGCTGATCTGCAGCCCGCGCGGGCAGAACCCTTACGGCGGCTGGTTCTCCGCGGGGCGGCGGGATGCGCTGCTGGGGGTTTTGGGTGAGGCGGCGGGTGAGGTGCTGGTGATCGAGGACGATCATGCGGCGGACGTCGCGGGGGTGCCGTTGTACAGCCTTACGGCGGGCGGACTGGAGCGCTGGGCGCAGGTGCGCACGGTCTCCAAGCACCTGGGGACGGACCTGCGGTGGGGTGCGCTCGCCTGCGACCGTACGACGCTGGCGCGGCATGACGGCCGGATGGTGCTGACCTCGGGCTGGGTCAGCCATGTGCTGCAGGAGACGGTGGCCCGGCTGATGACCGACCCGGAGACCCAGGGCCTGGTGGCCGCGGCGCGGTCCGCCTACGCGCGGCGGCGTGAGGCCCTGCTGGCCGAGCTGTCGGCTCGGGGGGTCGCCGCGCACGGGGCGAGCGGGATGAATGTGTGGGTGCCGGTGCGGGACGAGGCGGCGGTCGTGAACGGGTTGCGGACGCGGGGGTGGTGGGTGGCGGCCGGTGCGCGGTTTCGGCTGGGTGCTGGGGCGGGGGTGCGGATTACGACGGCGGGGTTGGGGGTGGGGGATGCGGGGGGTTTGGCGGGGATTTGGCGGGGGTGTTGGGGGAGGCGCAGGCGACGTATGGGGGGTAGGCGGGGGTTTTCCCCACCCCGCCCCTTCCCGAACCGGGGCGCTGCCCCGGGCCCCGTTGGGGCTGCGCCCCAGACCCCGTTTCGGGGCTCCGCCCCCTGACCCCCGCCGGGGCTCCGCCCCTGGACCCCGCTCCTCAAACGCCGGAGGGGCTGGAGGTGCGGACGTGCTGGGGGTGCGGACGTGCTGAAGGGGCTGGGAGTCCGGAGGGGATGAGGGCTGGAGGGGATCGGAGAAGGCTGGGGGCTGGGAGGTCCGGAGGGCCCAGAGGAGCTGGAGGATCCGGAGGAGCTGGAGGGCCCGCAGAAGCTGGAGGGCCCGCAGAAGCTGGAGGGCCCGCAGGAGCTGGAGGATCCGGCTGCTCCCCCGACCTAAGATCGCGGCTCCCCCGGGCGACCTTCCTCTCAAGCCCCAGCCGCGCCCCCCGCCTGAGCCGCGCCGCGCTTCTCCTCCGCCAGGCGTTCGTAGTACCGCAGGAGCTCCACGTCGTCCACCGAGCCCGGGTTGACCGCCTTGTCCAGGGAGGTGCCCTGGAGGAGGCGCTTGACCGGGACCTCGATGCGTTTGCCGGTCAGGGTGTGGGGGACGCCGGGGACCTCGATGATCTCGTCCGGGACGTGGCGTGGGGAGAGCTGGGTGCGGATGGTGGTCTTGATGCGGGTCAGGAGGTCCTCGTTCAGGGTGGCGCCGGGGGCCAGGTGGACGAAGAGTGGCATCCAGTAGCCGCCGTCGGGTTGTTCGACGCCGATGACGAGGGATTCGCGGATCTCCGGGAGCCGTTCGACCGCCTCGTAGATGTCGGCGGAGCCCATCCGGACACCCTGGCGGTTGAGGGTGGAGTCGGAGCGGCCGTGGATGACCACGGTGCCGCGGGAGGTCAGGGTGATCCAGTCGCCGTGGCGCCACGCGCCGGGGAACATCTCGAAGTAGCTGTCGCGGTAGCGGCTGCCGTCGGGGTCGTTCCAGAAGCGGACCGGCATCGACGGCATGGGGCGGGCCACGATGAGTTCGCCGACCTCGTCGACCACCGGTTCGCCCTGTGGGTCCCAGGCCTGGAGGTCGGTGCCGAGGCCGGGGGCCTGCAGTTCGCCGATGTAGACGGGGAGGGTGGGCACGGCGCCCGCGAAGCAGCTGCACACATCGGTGCCGCCGCTGACGGAGGCGATCCACATGTCCTCGGCCACCTCGTCGTGGATCCACCGGAAGCCGTCGGGCGGCAGCGGGGAGCCGGTGGTGGCGACGCAGGTGATCCGGGAGAGGTCGAAGTCGCGGCCCGGGTGGACATCGGCCTTGCGGCAGGCCATGACGTATGCGGCGGAGGTGCCGTAGAGCGTGGTTCCGGTGCGCTCGGCGACGCGCCACTGGGCGGCGGTGTCCGGATAGCCGGGGCTGCCGTCGTAGAGGACCACGGTGGCGCCGACCAGCAGCCCGGACACCAGGAAGTTCCACATCATCCAGCCGGTGGAGGTGTACCAGAAGAAGCGGGCGCCGGGGCCGAGGTCGCAGTGGAGGCCGAGCTGCTTGAGGTGTTCGAGCAGGATGCCGCCCTGGGACTGGACGATCGCCTTGGGCAGGCCGGTGGTGCCGGAGGAGTAGAGCACCCACAGGGGGTGGTCGAAGGGCAGCGGCTCGAAGACCGGCTCCACCGGTTCGCGGACGATGTCGTCCCAGACGAGCGCGCCCTCGGGGGCGGGGGTGTCCAGCAGCGGGATGTGGACGACGGCGCGCAGGCTGGGCAGCTCGGCGCGGAGCTCGGCCACGGTCGCGGTGCGGTCGTGGGTCTTTCCGCCGTAGCGGTAGCCGTCGATGGTGAAGAGCACCACCGGTTCGACCTGCTGGAAACGGTCCAGGACGCTGCGGGCGCCGAAGTCGGGGGCGCAGGAGGTCCATACGGCGCCGACGGCGGCGGTGGCCAGGAGGGCGACGGTGGCCTGGGGGATGTTGGGGACATAGCCGCTGACCCGGTCGCCCGGGCGGACGCCGAGGCGGCGCAACTCGGCGGCGACGGCGCCGACCTGGCCGCGCAGTTCGGCCCAGCTGACCGGGCGCGGGTCATCGGTCTCGTCGACGTGGAGCAGCGCGGGCTCGTCGGCGCGGGCGGGGTCCTCGGCGGCGCGCAGGGCGTGCTCGGCGTAGTTGAGGGTGGCGCCGGGGAACCAGCGGGCACCGGGCATGGTGGCATCCGCGAGCACCCGTTCGTACGGGGTGGTGAAGCGCACCTCGAACCATTCGGCGACCGCCTGCCAGAAGGTCTCCAGCTCCTCCACCGACCAGCGGTGCAGCGCGGCGTAGCCCGCGGCCGGGTCGTCCTTGCTGGGGGCGGGCGCGCCGTGACGCTCGGCCGCCCAGGCGTGGAAGGCGGTCAGCCGGGACCGGGCGATCCGGTCCGCGCCGGGCTGCCACAGGGGCTGTGGCCGATGGTCGGAGTGGGCTGCGGTGGTCATGGCTGTCGGCTCCCGGGCTGTCCGCGTCGGATGTGTCCGTGGGTGGTGCATCCGCCTCGTATGCGTCCGGTCAGGACGATGCCATGTGATCGACTCCGACACCAGGGGCGCCACTCCACATCACAGGGCGGGATCATGTGGGAGGACCACAGGTGAACGGCAGTTGAACCATATATCTGCCGGGCGTCGGCAATGGCAGGCTGATCAGTATGGATGCGCGTGACCTGGTGCGGTCGGAGAAGCTGGTGCGGTCGGTGAAGGTGATCTGCACGGCGCAGGGGCTGCGGTCACTGCGCTCGGCGTGGCGGCGTCGGCGTTCCGACGCGGTCGGGCTGCCCCGCCGGGGCACCGAGCTGGCCCGGGTGCCGGGTGAGGTGGAGGGGGCCGATCCGGAGCCGGGTGGTGGGGTGGTGCGGTTCGCCAGGTCCTCGCTGCGGGTGCGGGTGACCACGGGTGGCGCGGTGTTCTGCGGCTGGGACGGGGCCGAGCCGGAGCCGTCGTACGCACTGGCCGGGCCGTGTCCGGAGGCGGACGAGCGGGCGGAGCTGGAGCCGGACACCGGGGGCGGCTGGCGGGTGGTGTCCGAGCGGGTCACGGTGATGGTGTCGCGGACCGGCACGGTGGAGGTGCGCACCCCGGGCGGGGTGGTGCTGCGGCGGGATCTGCCACCGCGCTGGTGGGAGCCGGCCGGGGCGCCGGGGCCCGCGGAGCCGGGGGCTGGGGTGGGCGGGGAGGGCGCGCGCTGGCTGCAGCGGTCCGAAGTGGCGGCGGACGCACGGTTCTTCGGGCTCGGCGGTCGGGCGTCGGGGCCGCGGCTGCGGGGCGGTGTGTACCGGCTGTGGAACACCGATCCGGGCGGCAGCTTCGGGCCGGGCGACGATCCGCTGTATCTGACCATGCCGGTGCAGCTGGTGGTGGCCGACGCGGGCACCCATCTGGTGTTCCACGACAACTCCTGGGACGGCTCGGTCACCCTGCGGGAGGGCGAGGAGGGCGCGGGTTCGGGCCACGACCGGCCCGGCGGCTGCCGGACGCGGATGGAGGGCGGCCCGCTGCGCTACTGGGTGATCGTGGGTACCCCGGCGCGGGTGCTGCACGGCTGGACGGCGCTGACGGGCGCCCCGGCCGTTCCGCCGCGGTGGGCGCTCGGCCACCATCACGCGCGCTGGGGGTTCCGCGACGCGGAGGAGGTGCGGCGGGTGGTGGCGGGCTACCGGGAGCGGGATCTGCCGCTGTCCGCGCTGCATCTGGACATCGACCACTTCGTCGGCCACCGGGTGTTCACGGTGGACGGCGCGCGCTTTCCCGATCTGCCGGGGCTCGCCGCCGAGCTGCTCGCGGACGGGGTGCGGCTGGTGTCGATCGTCGACCCGGCGGTGAAGGCGGAGCCGGGCAACGCGGTGTACGCGAGCGGGGTGGCGGAGGACGTCTTCGTGCGCGACACCCGGGGCCGTGAGGTGCGCGGAGTGGTGTGGCCGGGCGAATCGGTGTTCCCCGACTTCACCGATCCGCGGGTGCGCAAGTGGTGGGGCGGGCTGTACGCGGAGCGGCTGGCGCAGGGCTTCTCCGGAGTGTGGCACGACATGAACGAGCCGGTGTCGTTCGCCGCCTTCGGGGAGACCACCCTGCCGCGCTCGGCCCGGCACGCCCTGGAGGGCCGCGGCGGCGACCACCGCGAGGCGCACAACGTCTACGCGCTGGCGATGGCGCGGGCCGGCTACGAGGGGCTGTGCGAGCTGCGCCCCGACGAGCGGCCGTTCCTCTTCTCGCGCTCGGGGTGGGCGGGGCTGCAGCGGTACGGGGGCAGCTGGTCCGGCGATGTGGCCACGGGCTGGGCGGGGCTGCGGGCCTCGCTGTCGCTGGTGATCGGGCTGGGCCTGTCCGGGGTGCCGTATTCGGGGCCCGACATCGGCGGCTTCACCGGCCTTCCGTCGCCGGAGCTGTATCTGCGCTGGTTCCAGCTGGGCGCGTATCTGCCGCTGTTCCGCACCCATTCGGCGATTTCGGCGGGGCGGCGGGAGCCGTGGGAGTTCGGCTCGGAGGTGCTGGAGCACGCGGCGGCGGCGCTGCGCGAACGGCAGCGGCTGATGCCCTACTTCACGACACTGGCGCAACTGGCCGCGCGCACCGGCGCCCCTTACGTGCGCCCCGTCTGGTGGCGGACGCCCAAGGACCGCGCGCTGCGCGACTGCGAGGACGCCTTTCTGCTGGGCGACGCCCTGCTGGTGGCGCCGGTACTGGAGGAGGGCGCCCGCCGGCGGCCGGTGCGACTGCCGCGCGGCCGCTGGTACGACACGGTGACCGGCCGGGCGTACGACGGCCCGGGCCATGTGGTGCTGGACGCCCCACTGTCGGGCGTCCCGGTACTGGCCCGGGCCGGTTCGGTGGTTCCGGTGACGGGGGCGGACGGCGGGGTGGAGCTGGAGGTGTGGACACCGTGTCAGGGCCGTAAGGGCGCGGGCGCGGGCACGCTGGCCGTGGAGACGGGCGACGGCTGGGAGAAGCCGGAGCTGCTGCGGTTCGCCACCCGGCTGCGGGACGGTGTGCTGACGATAGAGCGGGAGGGCGGTGGCGAGGTGGGATATCCGGTACGGATACGGGGTGAGGCACCGCCGGAGGAGGGCAAGCCGTCGCGTCGCACGAGTTGAGGGGGCGCGCGTCGCGGGTCGCCGTGCGGGCGGCCGGTGTTCAGGTACCGCTCCGGCGGCAGAACTTCGTCTGGAGCAGATCGGTGAAGATGCCGATGGGGTCGTCCCAACCGCCGTCGCACCAGTCGCCGTTGACGTTGGCGGTGACCATCTGTTCGCCATCGCGGGCGCCGTAGCTGTAGGACCACGATCCGAACAGCGCGCCCCCCATGCCCCAGACCGTCTCCCCGCAGGGCAGTGTCACTGAGGAAACGCCCAGGCCGTAGGCGGCGTTGGAGATCCAGTCGCGGGTGGGCACGGTGGTGAACATGTCGTGTTGCTGGTCCGGGGGCAGTATCCGGCCTCCCAGCAGGGCGCCGAAGAACCGGTTGAGGTCACCGGCGGTGGAGATCATGCCGCCGGCTGCCCAGAACATGGCTGCATCGAGCTCGGTCGCGTCGTGGACCGGCGCGCCGGGGTCGGTCCGGAACAGCTTTGTGTAGTGCCGGGAGTGTGGCCCGTGGATCGTCGGGTCGCTGCCGTGCGGCAGGTACGTGCCCGTCAGGCCGAGTGGGCGGGAGATCCGCTCTGCGATCTCCTCGGCAAGCGCGCGGCCGGTGGCCCGTTCGATGATCATGCCCGCGAGGACGTAGTTGGTGTTGGAGTACGCCCATCCCGAACCCGGTGCGAAGGTGGGCGGATGGGATACGGCGATCCGCACCAGTGACTCGGGGGTGTGTGTCTCGGAACGGTTCAGCGCTTCCTGGTCGTCGGTGTAGTTGAAGATCCCGCTGGTGTGGTTGAGCAGCATGCGGATGTTCACGCCGGCACCGTCGTGGTGATGGCCGTGGACCACGCCGGGCAGCCACTGTTCCGCGGTGTCAGCCAGGCTCAGCCTGCCTTCGGCCGCCAGCCGCAGCACGACGGTGGCCACGAACGTCTTGCTGATGCTGCCGATCCGGAACCGGTCCTGCTGTGAGCGCTCGCGGCCGGTTCGGGTGTCGGCCACTCCCGCGGTCCCGAACCACTGCCGGTCGCCGTCGCGGACCTCAGCGAGAATGCCGGGAAGGCCGCCTTGAGCGACGGCTTGCCGAAGTAATCGCTGGATCGCCTGGTAGTCCTCGGCGGTTGAGTCCGGCGCGGGCTCGGACAGGGCGCCGGCAGCCTTGGCTGATGCGGCGTCCGGTCGGGCGCCGAGCGTCTGCCGTACGCGGTCGGCCAGTTCGGTCTGATCGATGCCGGCCAAGGCGAGAGCGCGTGGCACGGTGCCGATAGGAGCCTGCAGGATCCCGAGCAGCAGATGCGCCGACCCCAGGTCCTTCTTGCGGGCGGAGGCGAAGCTCCGCTCCAGTGCGAGTCTGGCGGACCCACCCAACTTGGGCTGCCGGGAGGCGTGGCTCGGCCTGGGGAGGTCATAGGTGGCCGGGGACACTCCGATCAGGCTCAGGCTGTGCTCGAACTCCCGGTCCAGTGCCTCGCGGACGGCAGCGTGATCGATCCCGGCCGAGGCCAGGACCCGCTGTGCGGTGGACCCCTGATCGGCGGCGAGCGACAGCAGGAGATGGTGCGCGTCGATCGTCGCCGACCCGTCCTCGTGGGCTTCGTGCGTCGCCCGCACGATGACCGCGTGCAGGTACTTGTCAAACGCGCTCATCGCCGCGCCTCCTCAGCTTGACTCCGGCGGCGATGAGCCGCTTGGCGTGCTTCTTGTGGACGGCTTGGCGGGTGACACCGAGTGCCTCGGAGACCTGCGGCCAGCTCCAGCCCGCCCGCATGGCCTGCTCGACGGCGGCGTCCTCCAGTTGATCGGCGAGGCGCCGCAACGCCACGACGGCCGCCAGGCTGTCAGCGGGCTCCTGAGGAAGGGGATTCTTGGCGCCGGACACGCAGGCAACTGTAGTTGACTCATAGGGTTAGTCAACCCGAGTTGCTCATGACGGGGACAGAGCCGGGGGGTTGTGGGCGGTGGCTTGTTTCCGGTTCTGGTGGGTGGGATAAGTGATGGGCATGCCAAGACTCGCCGTCGCGCTGCGTGCGCTCGCCCTGCCCGTTGCCGCTCTGCTGGCCGTCGCTCCGTCCGCTCCGGCGCAGGCGAAGCCGGAGCCGAAGGCTCCGAAGGAGTTCGTGGCCCTCAGCGACGTCGATCCGACGATCCTTCAGGAGATCCGCTACTTCACACCGCACAACTTCACCGGCGAACCGGTGGACGGCTACCGCCGGCCGATGTGCATCCTGACCCGCCCGGCGGCCGAGGCGCTGCACCAGGCGCAGCGGCAACTCCTGCGGCGCGGCTACACGTTGAAGGTGTACGACTGCTATCGGCCGCAGCGCGCGGTGAACGACTTCGTGGAGTGGGCCAAGGACCTGGGCGACCAGCGGATGAAGGGCGAGTTCTATCCGCAGGTCGACAAGACCCGGCTGTTCGAGGACGGCTATATCGCGGAGAAGTCGGGGCACAGCCGGGGCAGCACCATGGACCTGACGATCGTGCGGCTGCCCGCGCTGCCCACCCGGCCCTATGTGCCGGGCGAAAAGCTGGTGCCGTGCTACGCGGCCGAGAAGGACCGCTTCCCGGACAACTCGGTGGACATGGGGACCGGGTACGACTGCTTCGACACGCTCTCGCATACGCTCGATCCGCGGATCAAGGGCGCGCAGCGGGCCAACCGGCTGCTGCTCAAGGGGACGTTGGAGAAGCTCGGCTTCGTCAATCTGGCCGAGGAGTGGTGGCACTACACGTACCAGCCGGAGCTGTTCCCGGACACCTACTTCGACTTCCCGGTCTCGCGCCGCTCGCTGACCGGCTGAGCCTCACAGCCGTCCCCCCGCGGCGTCCGAGGACAGCCGCTGGGCGATGTAGACAGGGATCACGGACGCCAGGATGAGGAGCGCGGCGACGACGTTGACGACGGGGGCCTGGTGGGGGCGGGCCAGGTTCTCGTAGATCCAGATGGGCAGGGTGCGGGTGCCGGGCCCGGCGGTGAAGGTCGTGACGACGATCTCGTCGAAGGAGAGCGCGAAGGCCAGCAGTCCGCCCGCGAAGAGCGCCGAGCGCATGGCGGGGAAGGTGACGTACCGGAAGGTCTGCCAGGGGCGCGCCCCGAGGTCCGCGGACGCCTCGGCCAGGGAGGGCGCGATACGGCGCAGCCGGGCACCGATGTTGTTGAAGACGATGACGACGCAGAACGTGGCATGTCCCACGACCACCGTGAACAGGCCGAAGCCGATGCCGATCGGGTCGAGGACGGTGCGAAAGGCGGCGTTGAGGGCGATGCCGCTGACGATGCCGGGCAGCGCGATGGGCAGGACGAGCAGGAAGGACACGGTCCGCCGTCCGAAGAAACGGTGGCGGTGGACGGCGTACGCGGCCAGGGTGCCGAGCACCAGGGCGATCGCGGTGGCCGCGAGTCCGGCCTTGAGCGAGGTGAGCAGGGCCTGGCGGGCGCCCTCGCTGTGCAGGGCGGCCCGCCACCAGCGGCCGGTGAATCCGCTGGGCGGCCAGCCGAAGGAGCGGTCGGTGTTGACGGAGTTGAGCAGCACCAGCAGCAGCGGGACGTAGACGATCGCGAGGCCGGCCGCGGTGACACAGCCGAGGACGACGCGGGCGGTGCGCGAGATGCGCATGTGTCCACCTCCTGGAGCGACTGGAGCGACTAGGGCGGCTAGAGCGGCTAGAGCGGCTAGAGCGAGTCGAGGGCGCCCGCACGGCGTACGGCGGCCAGATAGCAGACGATGAGGACCACGGGTACGGCGGAGAGCGCGGCGGCCATCGGCAGGTCCAGGGTGACCTGCGAGGCGATGACGTTGCCCAGCAGCTGGGTCTTGCCGCCGACGATCTGCACGGTGAGGTAGTCGCCCAGGCTGAGCGAGAAGGTGAAGACGGATCCGGCGAGCACGGCGGGGCGTACGGCGGGCAGGACGACGGAGCGCAGGGTGCGCCAGGCGCCGGCGCCGAGGTCGGCGGAGGCTTCCAGCATGCGCTCGGGAAGCCGTTCGAGGGCCGCGTACACCGGCAGGATCATGTAGGGCAGCCAGAGGTAGGCGAGCACGATGACGACGGCGGTGGTGCCGTAGCCGGGTCCGTGCAGCCCGAACGGGGCGAGGGCGGCACCCACCACGCCGTCCTCGCCGAGCATGACCCGCCAGGCGTAGGCCTTGACCAGATAGCCGGCCCACAGCGGGGTGAGCACGGCGACCAGCAGCGGCCGCCGCCAACGCCCGCCCGCGACCCGCGCCATGAAGAACGCCATGGGCAGGGCGAGGAGCGCGTCGACGACGGTGACGGCGGCCGCGATGGACAGGGTGCGCAGGGCGATGGTGCGGTAGACGGGGGTGGTCAGCAGCTCGTGGAAGTTGTCGGTGTTCCAGGTGTGGACGACATCGGAGGTGAAGGAGTCGGTGGCCCAGAAGGCCGACAGCAGCAGGATGGCGAGCGAGCCCAGATAGGCCAGGGTCAGCCAGAGCAGGGGCGGGGCGAGGAGCGCGGTCAGCCGCAGCCGCGAGCCTGGGGTGGGCGCGGCGGGCATCTCAGCCCTTGACCTCCGTCCAGGCCCTGGTCCACTGGGCGTAGTCGGTGCAGTCGGCGTCCTTACGGCCGTCAAGGCACTGTTTGATGGGCGTGGTCCAGAAGTGGACGCGCTGGAAGTACTTCTCGTCGTCCGCGTGGAAGATCGCGCAGTGGTCGGGGGCGGAGGTCTGGGCGCACGCCTTACGGTTGGACGGAGCCTCGCCGAAGTACTCGGCGACCTGGGCGTTGACCTTGGGCGAGACGATCCAGTCGAGCCACTTGTAGGCGCAGTTGGGGTGCTCGGCCTTGGCGGAGACCATCCAGGTGTCGGACCAGCCGGTGGCGCCCTCCTTGGGGAGCACCGCCTTGACGGGGGCCTTCTCGGCCTGGGTGAGGTTGGCGATGACCTGCCAGGTGGTGCCGATGACGCTGTCGCCGCCCTTGAAGGCGGTGATCTCCTTCTGGTAGTCGCTCCAGTACTCCCCCACCGCCTTGTGCTGCTTCTTCAGCAGTGCGACGGCGGCGTCGAGTTGCTTCTGGTCGAGCGCGTAGGGGTTCTTGATGCCGAGCGAGGGCTTGGCGTGCATCAGATAGAGCGCGGCGTCGGCGATGTAGATGGGCGAGTCGTAGGCGGTGACATGGCCGTCGTACCGCGCGGCGTCGTCGAAGACGGCACGCCAGGAGTCGGGCGCCGAGGTGACCTTGTCGGTGCGGTACATGAGGAGGTTGGCGCCCCGGCCGTGCGGAATGCCGTACATCCGGCCGTCCTTGGAGTTGAACGGCTGCTGTTTGAGGGCCGGGAAGATGTCCTTGTAGTTCGGGACCAGCTTGGTGTTGACGGGGGCCGCGTCGCCGGAGGCGATGAGGCGCAGGGTGGCGTCGCCGGAGGCGGAGACCGTGTCGTACTGCCCGGTCTTCATCAGCGAGACCATCTCGTCGGAGGTGCCGGCCGTCTTGGTGTTCACCCGGCAGCCGGTCTTCTTCTCGAACGGGTGGACCCAGTCGACCTTGGGGTCGTTGGAGCCGTCCTCGGCGTAGCCGGCCCAGGCGATGATGTTGACCTCGCCTTCGGCCTTACCGAGCTTGTCGGGCGCGTGGCCGCCCTTGTCGTCGTCGTTTCCGGAACCGCATCCGGCGGCGGTCAGCAGCAGCGCGCAGATGGCGGCCGCGGACCTCCACGCAGACATCTTCCGTTTCCGCATCCGGTCCTCCTCGTCCCGCTTGGCACTTGAGGCTCGGCCAGTATCAGGCGGGTCGTATGCCCCCGCCAGGGTGCCGTCGGCAATGACAAGGTCAACTCGGTACGGGGAAGGCGTCCCGCTCGTCCCAGGAAAGCCCGATCTGGCCGTCCGGGCGGGCGGATTCGGGGAGTCCGGTGAGGTTCTGGCGGAGCACGGTGAGCCGGTCGCCGTGCGGAAGCACGATGGTGAAGCGGGTGTGCGCCCCGGCGTGCACGATATCGGTGATGCGCCCCGTGACGGTCCGGCGGCCGTCGGCGGACACTGCGGCGGACTGCCGGGCGGATGGTTCGGCGGGGTCGGTGAGCAGGATCCGCTCGGGCCGGATGGAGTAGGTGCCGGGGCGGCCCACGACGCGGACCGCGGCCTCGCCGCGCAGCAGGTTGGTGGTGCCGACGAAGCCCGCGACGAAGGCGGTGGCGGGGTGTTCGTACACCTCGACCGGCGGACCGGTCTGTTCGATGCGGCCGTCGCGGACCACGGCGATGCGGTCGCTCATGGTCAGCGCCTCGTCCTGGTCGTGGGTGACCAGGAGGAAGGTGATGCCGGTGGTGCGCTGGAGCTCCTTGAGCTCGGTCTGCATCTCCTGCCGGAGCGCCAGGTCGAGCGCGCCGAGCGGTTCGTCGAGCAGCAGCACGGCGGGCCGGTCGACGAGCGCGCGGGCGAGGGCGACGCGCTGGCGCTGGCCGCCGGAGAGCTCGGTGGGGCGGCGGGAGGCGAAGCCGTCCAGCCGTACGGTGGTCAGCGCCTCGCGGGCGCGGGCGAGCCGCTCGGCCTTGCGGACACCGCGCACGGTCAGGGCGTAGGCCACGTTCTGCTCGACGCTCATCTGCGGGAAGAGCGCGTAGTCCTGGAAGACGGTGTGCACATCGCGGCGGTTGGGGGGAGTCGCGGTGACGTCGTCTCCGGCGAGTTCGATACGGCCGCCGGTGGGCTGTTCGAACCCCGCGACCAGGCGCAGCAAAGTGGTCTTCCCCGAGCCGGAGGGGCCGAGCAGGGTGAAGAACTCGCCCTCGTGGACGGTGAGGTCGACGGCGTCCACCGCGCGCACCGTCCCGAAGTCCTTGGTGACGGCCTCCAGCCGGACGGCCGTGCCGGTCCGCGTCGTGGTCCGGGCTTGCGTCTGAGTCTCCGCCACCGACCGCTCCCCTCGCCCTTCGGCTGATCAGGACCGTGATCGCGGTCACTGTACCGGGGTTACGCGCGCTGCGGTCCCCGTGCCACACTTCTGACACATCGTCAGTTACCAGGTATCGGGAGGGGCCGTGTCCCCCACGCGTGTGCCCGTGGTCGACGGGTGGTTCAGCTCCGAGGGCGGGGAGTTCCGGCTGCTGGGGACGGGCTGCCGGGGCTGCGGGGCAGTGTACTTCCCGCGGGAGGACGCCTTCTGCCGCGCCCCGGGCTGCGCGGGCACCGAGCTGGCGGAGGTGCCGCTGTCCCGGCGCGGCCGGGTGTGGTCCTACACCGACGGCCGCTACCGGCCGCCCGCCCCCTATCCGTCAGGACCCGAGGGCGAGTGGCGGCCGTACACCCTGATCGCCGTGGAGCTGGCCGCCGAGCGGATGGTGGTGCTGGGACAGGGCGCCCCCGGGGTGACCGTGGCCGATCTGGTTGTCGGGATGGAGGTCGAGGTGGTGCCCGGGGTGCTGGGCGCGGAGGGCGGGCGCACCCTCACCACCTGGCATTGGCGGCCCGTCGCTGAGGAGGCGTCATGACCGGTGAGGTGGCGGTGCTCGGCGCCGGGATGCACCCGTGGGGGAAATGGGGCCGCAGCTTCGTGGAGTACGGCACGAAGGCGGCGCGGGCCGCGCTCGCGGACGCCGGGCTCGAGTGGTCCGCGATTCAGTCCGTGGTGGGTGCCAACACCGTGCGCTGCGGCTATCCCGGGCAGGTCGCGGGCGCGACCTTCGCCCGGGCGCTGGGCTGGCAGGGCGCCCGGGTCACCAGCGTGTACGCGGCCTGTGCGTCCGGTGCGCGGGCCATCGACACCGCCCGCGCCCAGATCCTGTCCGGTATGGCGGACACGGTGCTGGTGGTGGGCTCCGACGCGGCGCCCAAGGGCTTCTTCGCCCCGGCGGGCGGTGAGCGGCCGGACGATCCGGACTGGCTGCGCTTCCGGGTGCTGGGCGCCACCAACCCCGCCTATTTCGCGCTCTGGGCCCGCCGCCGGATGGCGATGTACGGCGACACGGCCGAGGACTTCGCGCGGGTGAAGGTGAAGAACGCGGCCGCCGGCGCCGCCAATCCGTACGCCCGCTACCGCTCCCCCGTCACCGCCGAGGAGGTCGCCGCGTCCCCGGTGGTCGCCGATCCGCTGCGGCTGCTGGACATCTGCGCGACCTCCGACGGGGCGGCGGCGCTGGTGCTCGGCAGCATGGAGACGGCGCAGCGGCTCGGGATGAGGCGCCCGGTGCGGATCCGGGCGGTCTCATCCGTCTCCCCCAGCCATCCGCGCACCGCACTGGATCTGCCGGACATCGCCACCGACTCGGCCCCGCCGGGCTCCCCCGCGTCCGATCCGTTCCGGCCCTCCATCGCCCGGGCGGCGTACGAGGAGGCGGGGCTGGGGCCGGAGGATCTGTCGCTGGCCGAGGTGTACGACCTGTCCACCGCCCTGGAGCTGGAGTGGTACGAGGACCTCGGGCTGTGCGGGCCCGGGGAGGGCGCGAAGCTGCTGCGCGAGGGGGCGACGGCGCTGGGCGGGCGGATTCCGGTCAATCCGAGCGGGGGGCTGGCGTCCTTCGGGGAGGCGGTTCCCGCGCAGGCCATCGCCCAGGTATGCGAGCTGACCCAGCAGTTGCGCGGGCAGGCGGGCGAGCGGCAGGTGGCGGGGGCGAGCGCCGGAATCACCGTGAACCAGGGGCTGTTCGGGCATGGCTCGTCGGTCGTCGCGGTCCGCTGAGGGGTGCCCGAGCGTCCGCCGGTGCCAGGGCAACGTCCTTACGGTTGTCACGAACACCGTTGCCGTCCATCACCTTGACGCCCCCTGACCACCGGTGAACACTGCTGCGGTGTCAGTCGGCGTCGCCGCGCGCAGGCTCTCTTGACGTTCACCCCCCATGGGCGATTCCGATGCACCCGCACGCTCGAAACGACCCAGCACGGAGGACCGGGGCCACCCGCCCCGGGCGAGGTCCTAGGAGCCGACATGAGCAATGGGGACATCTTCACCGGTGAGGTCATCGGCACCGCGATACTGATTCTCTTCGGGGCGGGCGTCTGCGCCGCCGTCACGCTGAAGCACTCCAAGGCCAAGGCGTCGGGATGGATCGTCATCGCCTTCGGCTGGGGCTTCGGCGTCATGGCCGGCGCCTACACCGCCGCCCCGCTGTCCGGAGCCCATCTGAATCCGGCGGTGACCGTGGGCGTCGCCGTGGACACCGGCGACTGGGACAAGGTGCCGCTCTACATCCTCGGGCAGCTGATCGGCGCCGTGATCGGCGCGGTGCTGGCCTGGGCGCTGTACTACGCGCAGTTCGCCGCCAACGCGGACGAGAAGACCGCCCTTCCCACGCTCGGGGTCTTCTCCACCGTTCCGGAGATCCGGAATCCGGTGGCCAACCTCGTCACCGAGATCATCGCGACGGCCGCGCTGGTGCTGCCGCTGCTCGCGTTCGGCAAGGTCGACGGCATCGGGGTCGGCCCGGTCACCGAGGGCGGCGGCACCGTGGTCCTCGGCTCGGGCATCTCCGTCCTGCTCGTCGCGTTCCTGGTGGTCGGCATCGGCCTCTCCCTGGGCGGGCCCACCGGCTATGCCATCAACCCGGCGCGCGACCTCGGGCCCCGCCTCGCCCACGCCCTGCTGCCCATCCCCAACAAGGGGACCTCCGACTGGGGTTATGCCTGGGTCCCGGTGGTGGGTCCGCTGATCGGGGCCGTGCTGGCGGGTCTCGTCTTCAACGCAGCCTTCTGACCGAAGGAGACGTCATGCCGCATCCGACGGACACCTACGTCGCCGCGATCGACCAGGGCACCACCTCCAGCCGCTGCATCATCTTCGACCGCGACGGCGCGATCGTCGCCGTCGACCAGCGCGAGCACCGCCAGATCTTTCCCAAGCCCGGCTGGGTCGAGCACGACGCCACCGAGATCTGGGCCAAGGTGCAGGCCGTGGTGGCCGGTGCGCTGGCCAAGGCGGGGCTGCGGGCCGACGAGCTGACCGCGCTGGGCATCACCAACCAGCGCGAGACGACGGTCCTGTGGGACCGCCGCACCGGCAAACCGGTGCACAACGCGATCGTCTGGCAGGACACCCGCACCTCCGGACTGTGCGCCGAACTCGGCGGCGAGGTGGGACAGGACCGCTTCCGGGACACCACCGGGCTGCCGCTCGCCAGCTACTTCTCCGGGCCCAAGGCCGCCTGGCTGCTGGACAACGTCCCCGGGCTGCGCCACCGTGCCGAGCTGGGCGAGATCGCCTTCGGCACCATCGACTCCTGGCTGATCTGGAACCTCACCGGGGGCACCGACGGCGGAGTGCACGTCACCGATGTGACCAACGCCGGACGCACCCTGCTGATGGATCTGCGGACCCTCCAGTGGGACACCTCCATCCTGGCCGCCATGGGCCTGCCCGAGGCGATGCTCCCGGAGATCCGCTCCTCCGCCGAGGTGTACGGCACGGCGGTCGGGCAGTTGGCCGGTGTGCCGGTGGCCTCCGCGCTCGGCGATCAGCAGGCCGCCGTCTTCGGCCAGACCTGCTACGGCGTCGGCGAGGCCAAGAACACCTATGGCACCGGCAGCTTCCTGCTGCTGAACACGGGTGACCGCCCGGTGCCGTCCAAGAGCGGGCTGCTGACCACGATGGGCTACCAGCTCGGCGGTGAGCGGCCGGTCTACTGCCTGGAGGGATCGATCGCGATCACCGGGGCGCTGGTGCAGTGGTTCCGTGATCAGCTGGGCATCATCCGCTCCGCCGACGAGATCGAGCCGCTCGCCGCGAGCGTGGACGACAACGGCGGGGCGTATATCGTCCCGGCCTTCTCGGGTCTGTTCGCCCCGTACTGGCGCTCGGACGCCCGTGGCGTGATCACCGGCCTCACCCGCTATGTCACCAAGGCACATCTGGCCCGGGCCGTCCTGGAGTCGACGAGCTGGCAGACGCGCGAGGTGGTCGACGCGATGTACCAGGACTCCGGGGTGCGGATCAGCTCGCTCAAGGTCGACGGCGGAATGACGGCGAACGGCCTGCTGATGCAACATCAGGCCGATGTGCTGGGCGTTCCGGTGATCCGCCCGGTGGTCGCCGAGACCACCTGCCTGGGCGCGGCGTACGCGGCGGGGCTGGCCACCGGCGCCTGGCAGGACCTCGACGAGCTGCGGGCCCACTGGAAGCGGGACACCGAGTGGACCCCGGGGATGTCCGAGGAGGAGAGGACGCGCGAGTACGGCAACTGGCGCATGGCGGTGGAGCGCAGCTTCGGCTGGCACAAGGAAGGGCAGCCGGCCGAGGGCTCCTGAGCCGCGTACGGTGCCATCGCTCGCGAACGGCGGCCCGTACCCCGGACGGCGGGGTACGGGCCGTGCCGCGCGGTCAGCCCCGGGGCGCGGTGGCCAGCATCGCGTGTTCCACCACCGAGATCAGCACATGCTTGACCGACTCGCGCTCCCGGGCGTCGCACAGGACGACCGGGGTGCCCGGGTCGAGGTCGAGCGCGTCGCGCACCGAGTCCTCCGGATAGCGGTCGGCGCCCTGGAAGCAGTTGACCGCCACGGTGAAGGCGATGTCCCGCCGCTCGAAGTAGTCGATGGCGGCGAAACAGTCCTCGAGACGGCGGGTGTCGGCCAGCACCACCGCGCCCAGCGCGCCGGTGGCCAGCTCGTCCCACAGGAACCAGAAGCGGTCCTGTCCCGGTGTGCCGAAGAGGTACAGCACCAGGTCCTCGCGGAGCGTGATGCGCCCGAAGTCCATGGCGACGGTGGTGGTCGTCTTGGACTCCACCCCCGCGATGTCGTCGACCGGCCGGCCCGCCTCGGTGAGCAGCTCCTCGGTGCGCAGCGGCCTGATCTCGCTGACCGCCCCCACCAGGGTCGTCTTGCCCACCCCGAAGCCGCCCGCCACCAGTATCTTCAGCGTGACCGGTTCGACGACATGAGGGCGAACCAGGTCAGAGTGCCCGTAGCCCATTGATCACCTCGCGCAGAATCCTCTCGTCCGGCAGTTCCGCCGGAGGTACGGGCCGCGACACTCGGACGAGTGCGGCGTGGAGCAGATCGCCGATGAGCACACGGATCACGCCGATCGGAAGGTCGAGTTCCGCCGCCAGTTCGGCGACGGACTGCGGACTGTCCCGGCTCAGCTCGACGATGTCGATGTGCTCCGGGGACAGCATCTGGTCGGCGACGGTCCGGTGGTTCGCGCTCTCGGCGACGACGACCGCGATCAGATCCAGCTTCTCCTCCGCGGCGCTGCGGGTGCGTCCCCGCGTCATCGCATAAGGTCTGACCACCGGTCCCGCCGCGTCGTCGAACCACCGGGCGGCGCTTTCCGGGTCTCCGCTCATCTTCCCCCGGCCTCCGTCACCCGCTGGAGCGCGGAGCCGAGCCCAGATGCACGCCCACCCGCTTGACCAGCAGCGTCATCTCGTATGCTATCTGACCCACATCGGAGTCGGCGTCGGCGAGGACGGCGAGACAGCTACCGTCGCCCGCCGCGGTGACGAACAGGAAGGCGTCGTCGAGTTCGACGATGGTCTGACGGACCCGGCCGACGTCGAAGTGGCGGCCGACGCCCTTGGCGAGGCTGTGGAAGCCGGAGGCCACGGCGGCCAGATGCTCACCGTCCTCCCGGGACAGATCGCGTGAGCCGCCGGTGGCGAGCCCGTCCCCGGAGAGCACCAGCGCCTTGCGGATGCTGCCCACTCTTCCGACCAGTTCATCGAGCAGCCAGTTGAGTTCGCCCGATCCATTCGGCGAGCCGTTGGATGCTGCGGCGTTCGATGCGGTCATCGACCGTCCCCCTCATGTGTCGTTCCCGGTGCTGTGCCCGCATCGCCGGATCCGGTGGCCGACTGCCGCCGACCGCGCTGCCAACCCCGTTGCAGCGAGGCCATGGTGGCCCTCGCCTGCTCGGCTTCGCGCTCGGGATCGATCTCGGCAGCGGTTCGGTCCGCCTCGTCCGGGGGTGCGGGGTCGTTCTTCAACTGCGGGGCCAGGCTGGCCTGCCGTACCCGCTTGGGGAGGCCGGAGGCCGCCCGCTGGGTCGGCACCGGGCTCTGCTCCGGGCCCTTGCGCTCCGGCCCCGTGCGCCGCGGGCCCTGGCCCTGGGCCTGGTCCTGGCCCTGGCGTTCGGAGCGGTCGGCCCACGACGGCTGTCCCGGGCCCTGGATACGGCTGTGCCGTCCGCCGGACGTGCCCTCGACCGGTCGGCCGTGGTCGGCGACCAGTACCGGCGGGACACGGCGGGGCAGCGGCGCGGGGCCACCGCCCGGTGCCGGGTCCGGGCCGTCCGGAGTCTGCTGATGCTGCTCCACGGTGGACGGGGCGGGCCCGGTGCGCGTGGACTGACGCGCCTTCAGGCCGCGGGCCCGGAAGATCCCGCCCACTTCCTCGTCCTCGTCGGCGCCATCGTGCCCCTCATGTGCGAAGGACGAGGTCAGGGAGGCGAGCTGCGAGGCCGGCCCGGCCTCGTCCACGGGCCCGAGCCGGACGTCGCCCACACCGCGCCGCGCGGTGTCGGCGAAGCGGCCGCCGGTGTCCCGGCCGCCGCTGTCGCGGTCGTCGGGCTCCCCCCGGCCGCCCTCGTCGGTGAGCAGGTTGGAGGGGATGAGCACGATGGCCGTGGTGCCGCCGTACGGGGAGGGCTGCAGCGAGACCCGCGCCCCCTGCCGCTGGGCGAGCCGGCTGACCACGAACAGTCCGAGCCGGTCGGTGTCGGAGAGCTGGAACTCGGGGGTCTCGGCGAGCCGGAGATTGGCCTCCAGCAGCGCGTCCGGCGTCATGCCCAGACCACGGTCGTGGATCTCCAGGGTGAAGCCCTTGGCGACCCGCTCGCCGTGCACCTGGACGGCGGTGTGCGGCGGCGAGAAGACGGTCGCGTTCTCCAGGAGTTCGGCGATCAGGTGGGTGAGGTCGCCGACGGCCGGGCCGACGGCCGCGATCCGGGGCAGCCGGCGGACCTCGATCCGCTCGTAGTCCTCCACCTCGGCGACGGCGGCGCGCACGACATCCATCAGCTGGATCGGCTTGCGCCACTGCCGGGAGGGTGCGGCGCCGGAGAGGATGACCAGGCCCTCGGCGTGCCGCCGCATACGGGTGGTCATATGGTCCAGACGGAACAGATCGGCGAGCTCGTCGGTGTCCTCGGTGCGCCGCTCCATGGTGTCGAGGAGGGTGAGCTGACGGTGCAGCAGCACCTGGCTGCGGCGGGCGAGGTTGACGAAGACCTCGGAGACGCCCTGGCGGAGCTCGGCCTGTTTGACCGCGGCCTCGACGGCGGCCCGCTGGAGGGTGTTGAGGGCCTGGCCCACCTGGCCCATCTCATCGGGGCCGTAGTCCAGCCGGGGCGCCTCGGTCTCCACGTCGATCTGCTCGCCCGCGCCGAGGCGGCGCATCACGCTCGGCAGCCGGACGCTGGAGACCTCCTGGGCGTCCCTGCGCAGCCGGGACAGATCGCGGACCAGGCTGCGGCCGATCCGGAACGAGACGAAGACGGAGACGATGAGCGCGATCAGGCCGAGGACGCCGGCGATCCCCGCCTTGAGCAACACGCTGCTGGCCACCGGGTCGATGCGCTTCTTGAGCCGGTCGGTGGCCTCGTCGCCCAGCCGGTCGTAGTCGTTGAGGACGGGGTGGGCCGCGGCCTCCCAGTGCTCCTGGTCCAGGGCCCGGATGGCCGTGGCGGGGTCCATCGAGGAGAGCACCTTGCCCTCGGCCACCCGGAGGGCGGCGGGGGCGGCGTTGGTGCGCCGGTAGTCGGCGAAGACCTTCTGCTCGGAGTCGGGGAGGATCGGCAGGTTGATCTCGTAGAGCAGGGTGCGCTCGGCGATGAGGTCGGACATCGCCTGGAGGTCCGCCATCGTCATCTTGCGCGCCGTCAGCGCCGAGACATACAGCGCGTCCTCGCGGGAGAGCGCCTCCCGGGCGCGGATCATGGCGACCAGCGCGCGGCCCTGTTTGTCGAGGTCGGTGTCGGGCACCGCGTGGAGGGAGCTGCGGAAGGTGTAGCAGAGGTCGACGAGCTTGTTGTAATACTCATATGCCTGAGTCGAGGAAATGCCGTCGTCCTCGGCCTTGCGGCGCAGGCTGTCCAACCCGTCGGCGGCCTTGAGGATGTTGTCGAGCTGTTCCTCGGAGTCGTCGTTCATCTTGCCGTGCATATCGCCGTCCGACTCGGCGGCCCGTAGTTTGTCGATGGCCTGGTCGGTTTTGCGCTGCAGGGAGTGGAGCACGGGCAGGGCGTCCGACTGCCGCGGATCGGCCAGCAGGATGAGCGTCTGCCGGCGTTCCTTCTGGACGGCGTGCACCGCGTCCTCGGCCGGCTGGCCCGCCTTGTCGATGATGTCGGCCGCGTCCAGCAGTTGGATCGCCTCGCGACCGGTGATCACCGTGGCGAAGGCCCATATCGCCGTCAGCGACACGAGCGGCACCAGCAACAGCGCCACGATCTTCCTGCGGATGGACTTACCGCGAAAGCGCATGGCCTCCCTAACGTCAACCCCGAATTCCGGGGGCGGTGTTCCGAGTTCCGACAACGAGCGGCGCGAGCCTACTACTGCCAGTTGGACATATCGAAGGCATGTCCACTTGATGCAGGGAACTCCTTACACTGCGTGATCAGGAGTTGTCGGGTGATTCCCCGACTTACCCCCCGCGCTCGGCGCTCTTCTCCCGGGCACCGCATGCGGCCATTCGGCCGCGGTTGGCTGGTTTTCCCCTCCCCAGGGGAACCTCGGGTCGGTGCCATTCGTGATCCAAAGGGGCACACTAGGGGGGCATACAACCCAAGTCCCGCTATCTGACTCGGCCGCACCGGGGCAGCCTTGGAAAGGGGTGGGAGCGTCATGGACGCGATGGACAAGGATCGCGACATCCCGGCACACGGGGCCCGGCCGTTGTGGACCGAGGAGCCGGCGCGCAGGCGGCGGCTGCCCGATCCGGTCCGCGCCGCGGCGGTGCGGGCGGTCATCATCATCGCCGTGACGCTGGTTCAGACGATGGTCGCCCTTCTGTGCACCCTGGCCGGCTCATGGTCCGCCTTCCCCACCGTGCTCGCCACGGTGGCGAGCACGGTGGTGGCGACCTGGGGCGTGCTGGACGTGTGGGTGACCCGGCAGGTCTGGCGCCAGCGGTACGGAGTGGTGTCCCGGCCCAGCAGCACGGCCCGGGAGTTGCGCCGGCAGCGCCGCCGGGCCGGTGAGGCGGAGCCGGTCACCTCCCGGCCGGCTGCGGAGCACGGGCCAGCTCGCGGCGCAGCCGCATAAAGGGCCTGGGCCGGTCGACGCCGAGGGCGGCGGTGGAGATCCCGCCACGTTCGTAGACGGCGAGGAAGCCGCCGCCGTCGGCCGGGTCGCCGTCGACGATCCGGACGGTGTCGCCGGGTGCGCGCCGCCCGGCGTACTGGATACGGGCGCCGTACTGGTCGGACCAGAAGTAGGGCAGCGCCTCGAAGGGTTCGACGGTGGACCCGGCGAGCAGATTGCGGGCGGCGACGGCGCCCTGCAGCATGCCGCTGGTCCAGTGCTCGGCCCGGACGGTGCGCGCGGTGCCCGGCTGGGCCAGCCGGGCCACGTCCCCGACGGCCACGACATTGGGCAGCGCGGTGACACAGCCCTCATCGCACCGCACCCCGTCCTCCAGGGCCAGACCGGAGCCTTCCAGCCACCCGGTGACCGGACGCACCCCGACGCCGACGACCACCACATCGGCGGGCAGCACCCGCCCGTCAGTGAGCTCCACGCCGGTGACCCGGCCGCTGCCGCGCAAGCCCTCGACGCCGGTGCCGCACAGCAGGGCGGCCCCGCCCCGCGCGTGCAGCCCGGCGCACACCCGGGCCATCTCCTCGCCCAGTTGGGGCACCAGCGGCAGCGGCGCGGCCTCCACAACGGTGACATCGAGCCCGAGGGCGGCACAGGAGGAGGCCACTTCGGCGCCGATGAAGCCCGCGCCGATCACCACCACCCGGGCGGTGCCCGCGCGCAGCGCGGCGCGGAGCCGGGTCGCGTCGTCGAGGGTGCGCAGGGTGTGCACCCCGTCCAGCCGCGGAAGCCGCAGCGTTCTGGGGGTGGCCCCGGTGGCGATGACGACGCCGTCGGTGCGCAGGGCGCGGCCGCCGGTGAGACGGATCTCCCCGGCGGCGGTGTCCAGCGCCTCGGCCCGGACGCCGAGCAGCCATTCGGCGTCGAGCTCGGCCTCCTCCTCGGGGTCGGTCAGGGCGAGGCGGCCCGGTCCCTCGCCCGGGTCGCCGTCGCCGGTCAGGAACTCCTTGGACAGCGGCGGGCGGTCGTAGGGGCGGTGGCGCTCCTCCCCGACGACGACCAGCCGCCCGTCGTATCCCAGGGAGCGCAGGCCGCGCGCCGCGTGCAGTCCCGCGAGCGAGGCCCCGACCACCGTGACCGTGGTGAGCGTCGTCATGCCACGGCTTCTTCCGGTGCCGCGTGCACGGGCTCACCGGGAACGGTGCGCACCGCGGGGTGGACATACAGCATTCCGTCCACGACCGTGACAGCGTGGGTCCGTACGGGCTTGCGGGCGGGCAGACAGGTCGGCTCGCCGGACCGCAGATCGAACAGCGCGGCGTGCAGCGGGCATTCGACGTAGCAGCCCTCCAGCCACCCTTCGGAGAGGGAGGCGTCCTGGTGGCTGCAGGTGTCATCGATGGCGTAGAACGCTCCGTCGGTGTGGAACACCGCGATCGCCGCGGTGGCGTCGCCGGACTCGACACGCAGCGACTCACCCTCCGGCAAGTCCTCGATACGGCAGACGGGAATCATTGGCCCCCCTCACGTTGATCGGTATCATGCGTTGTGGATAGTGCACTGAAAAGCGCGATGCGCAACAGAATCCAGATCGGGAAGGCAGCCGTCAAGAGTTCCCCGGACCGAGGGGCCCCACGCAGAGCCACCGGATGGTGAGATCAGACCCATGACGAACACGACCGAGGATCGGGCCGAGGAGAAGCGGGGGGCCGCCGGGGCAGTGCAGTCGGTGGACAGGGCGGTGAGCGTCCTGGAGATCCTTGCCAGGCTCGGCGAGGCCGGAGTGACCGAGATCGCCGACGAGCTGGGGGTCCACAAGTCGACCGCCTTCCGGCTGCTCGGCGTTCTGGAGAACCGCGGACTCGTCGGGCAGGAACGCGACCGGGGGAAGTACTACCTGGGCGCCGGAGTGCTCAGACTCGCCGGCGCCGCCGCCATCCGCCTGGACATCTCGCAGGAGGGCGCCCCGGTGTGCCGGGCGCTGGCCGACGAGACCGGCGAGACGGCCAATATCGCCGTTCTGGACGGGGACGCGGCGGTCAACATCATGCAGGCGCGCGGCGCCGCGGCGGTGACCGCCTTCAACTGGCTGGGGCGGCGCACCGCGCTGCACGCCACCGCGAGCGGCAAGGTGCTGCTCGCACATCTGTCGGGCGAACGCCGGGAGCGGCTGGTGACGCGGAAGCTGCCGCGGTTCACCGAGCACACCATCACCACCTCCGCCGAGCTGCGGCAGCAGCTGGAGACGGCGGCCGAGCGCGGCTACGCCTACTCCTGCGAGGAGTTGGAGATCGGGCTGAACGCGGTGGCGGCGCCGGTGCGCGGCCACGACGGCGCGCTCATCGGGGCGATCGGCGTCTCGGGCCCGGCGTACCGGATGGCGCAGAGCCGGCTGCCCGATCTGGCCGAGTACGCCGTGAAGACCGCCGAGGAGCTGTCCCGGCGGATGGGCTTCCCCGGCTGAGCCGCCACATCACCCCACCCACCCGACGAGGGGGCCGGAGAACTCCGGCCCCCTCGTCGCGTCCGTGGCCAGGGGCGCCGAGGAGCGTGTGACCGACGCGAAACCCCCAGTCAGCGCCGGTTTACAGGCGGTTTTCGCGAACCCCTTGACCGCACGGGGCGGCGACTTTCAGGATGTCTCTCATCGCGCAACATGCCGCGCTATACGCAACTGGATGGTAACCGGCGGCCGTTGGAACGGCCTCGGCCTCACCCTCCATCGAGGCAGTCATGCCAGCTCCCGTGCACCGGTCCCTGCGATCGCAGGAGAACAGAGGAGTGAGCCATGCCGCAAGAAGCCCGCGCCGTCGTCGCGGTCAAAAAGGGCGCCCCCGTGGAGGTGCTCCCCGTTCTCGTGCCCGAACCCGGCGCCGGTGAGGTGCTGGTGGGAGTCCAGGCGTGCGGGGTGTGCCACACCGACCTGCACTACCGGGACGGCGCGATCGGTGACGAATTTCCGTATCTGCTCGGGCACGAGGCGGCCGGAATGGTCGAGGCCGTGGGCCCCGGCGTCACCGGACTCGCACCCGGTGACTATGTGGTCCTGGCCTGGCGGGCGCCGTGCGGCGGCTGCCGCTCCTGCCGCCGGGGCCGCCCGTGGTACTGCTTCGACAGCCGCAATGCCGCCCAGCCTATGACCCTGACCGACGGCACCCCGCTCAACCCGGCGCTGGGTATCGGCGCGTTCGCCGAGAAGACGCTGGTCGCGGCGGGGCAGGCGGTGAAGATCGACCCCTCGGCACGCCCCGAGGCGGCGGGGCTGATCGGCTGTGGGGTGATGGCCGGCTACGGCGCGGCCGTGCACACCGGCGGGGTCTCCAACGGCGACACGGTCGCGGTCATCGGCTGCGGCGGCGTCGGCAACGCCGCGATCGCCGGGGCCTCGCTGTCCGGGGCGCGCCGGGTGATCGCGGTGGACATCGACGACGCCAAGCTGGACGCGGCGACCCGCTTCGGCGCCACCGACACCGTCAACTCCCGTGGTACGGACCCGATCGAGGCCGTGCGCGAGCTGACCGGGGGCTTCGGCGCGAATGTGGTCATCGACGCGGTGGGCCGCCCCGAGACCTACACCCAGGGCTTCTACATGCGCGACCTGGCCGGGGTGCTGGTGCAGGTCGGGGTGCCGGATCCGGAGATGCGCATCGATCTGCCGCTGATCGATCTGTTCTCGCGGGGCGGTGCGCTCAAGTCGTCCTGGTACGGCGACTGCCTGCCCAGCCGCGACTTCCCGGTCCTGGTCGACCTCCACCTCAGCCGCAAGCTGGATCTGGACGCGTTCGTCAGCGAGACGATCACGCTGGACGAGGTCGAGACCGCGTTCGCCAAGATGCAGCGCGGCGAGGTGCTGCGGTCGGTGGTGGTCCTGTGAACGCCCGGAACAAGCGTGTCGTCATCGTCGGTGCCGGGATCGTCGGCTGCTCACTCGCCGATGAGCTGACCGCCCGCGGCTGGCGGGACATCACCGTCCTGGAGCAGGGCCCGCTGCTCGCCCCCGGCGGCTCGACCTCGCACGCCCCCGGACTGGTCTTCCGGACCAGCCCCTCCAAGACCCTGACCGACTTCGCCACCTACACCGTCGAGAAGTTCTCCTCCCTGGAGGTCGACGGGCTGCCCTGCTTCAACCCGGTGGGCGGCCTGGAGATCGCCACCAGCGAGGAGCGCTGGGCCGATCTGCACCGCAAGGCCGGGCTGGCGGCCTCCTGGGGCGTGCGGGGCGAGTTGCTCGGCCCGGCCCAGTGCGCCGAGCTGTGGCCGCTGCTGGACCCGGACCGGATCCTGGGCGGTTTCCACACCCCGGACGACGGGCTGGCCCGGGCGCTGCTCGCCTCCCGCGCCCAGATGGAGCGGGCCACCGCGCACGGCGCCCGCTTCCTGGAGCGGCACACCGTCACCGCCATCGAGCGGGAGGACGGCCGCGTCACCGCCGTCGTCACCGACCGGGGCACCTTCCCCGCCGACATCGTGGTCTCCGCCGCCGGGTTCTGGGGCCCGCTGATCGGCGCGATGGCGGGGGTCCCCGTCCCCCTGCAGCCGCTGGCCCACCAGTACGCCAGGACCGGGCCGCTGCCCGAGCTCGCGGGGCTCAACGACCCCCGTACGGAGGCGAGCCGGCCGATCCTGCGCTTCCAGGACCGCGACCTCTACTTCCGCGAGCACACCGACCGCATCGGCATCGGCAGCTACGCCCACCGCCCCCTCCCCGTCGACCCGGCGCGGCTGCCCGCGTACGACGAGGCCCCGGTGATGCCGTCCTCGCTGCCGTTCACCGCCGAGGACTTCGCCCCCAGCTGGGACGACAGCGTCGAACTGCTCCCCGCGCTCGGCGCGAGCCGGGTCGAGGAGGGCTTCAACGGCGTCTTCTCCTTCACCCCCGACGGTATGCCGGTCATCGGCGAGTCCCGCGAGGTGCGCGGCTTCTGGCTGGCCGAGGCGGTGTGGGTGACCCACTCCGCGGGTGTCGCCCGGGCCGTGGCCGAGTGGATGACGGACGGGCGGCCGGGCATGGACGTCCATGAATGCGATCTGTACCGCTTCGAGGACGCGCAACGCTCCCCCGCCTACGTCGCCGAGCGCGGGGCCCAGAACTTCGTCGAGGTCTATGACGTCATCCATCCGCTGCAGCCGATGGAGCAGCCGCGTCCGCTGCGGGTCAGCCCCTTCCACCTCCGGCAGCGGGAGCTGGGCGGGTACTTCCTGGAGGCCGCGGGCTGGGAGCGGCCGCACTGGTACGAGGCGAACGCCCCGCTCGCCGAGTCGATCGACCTGCCCCCGCGCGACGCCTGGTCGGCCCGCTACTGGTCGCCCATCGCCGCCGCCGAGGCCAGGGTCACCCGGGAGCGGGTCGCGCTGTACGACATGACCCCGCTCAAGCGGCTGACGGTCACCGGCCCCGGGGCGCTGGACTTCCTGCAGCGCATGACCACCAATCAGCTGGCGAAGAAGCCCGGTGCGGTCACCTACACCCTGCTGCTGGACGAGGCCGGGGGCATCCGCAGCGACCTCACCGTCGCCCGGCTGTCGGAGCGCCACTTCCAGGTCGGCGCCAACGGCGGACTGGACCTGGACTGGCTGCTGCGCCACGCAGCCGAAGGGGGCACCTCCCGGTCGAAGACGGGGGGAGTCCATATCGCCGACATCACCCCGGGCACCTGCTGCATCGGCGTGTGGGGCCCGCTCGCCCGGGATCTGGTCCAGCCGCTGACCCGGGACGACTTCTCGCATGAGGCGTTCGGCTACTTCAAGGCCCGGCAGACGTATATCGGCCATGTCCCGGTGACCGCGATGCGGCTGTCGTACGTCGGCGAGCTCGGCTGGGAGCTGTACACCACCGCCGATATGGGGCTGCGGCTGTGGGACACCCTGTGGGAGGCGGGACAGCGCCACGGGGTGATCGCCGCCGGGCGCTCGGCCTTCAACAGCCTGCGGCTGGAGAAGGGCTATCGCGCCTGGGGCCATGACATGACCACCGAGCACGATCCCTACGAGGCCGGGGTCGGCTTCGCCGTCCGGATGGACAAGGGCGATTTCGTCGGGCGTGCGGCGCTCGAGGGCCGCGGCGCGGAGACGGCGGCGCGCAGGCTGACCTGTCTCACCCTGGACGACCCGGCCGCGGTCGTCATGGGCAAGGAGCCGGTGTACGCCGATGGCGTCCCGGCCGGCTATGTGACCAGCGCGTCCTACGGCTACACCATCGGCCGGACCGTCGCCTACGCCTGGCTGCCCGCCGCGGCCGCGGTGCCCGGCGCCCCGGTCCATATCGAGTACTTCGGCGAGAAGGTCCCCGCGACCGTCGCCGCCGAGCCCCTCTTCGACCCGCGCATGGAGCGGATCCGCCGCTGACGCGAGCGCGTGCCGAGAGCGCGTGCCGAGAGCGCGTGCCGAGAGCGCGTGCCGAGAGCGTCCGCGAGCGCGGGAATCGAACCGCTTGGAGGACCCCTGATGGTCCCCACCCTCGCTGTGATCGTCCCGGGCCCCGGCGGCATGGGCCCTGCCCCCGCCCACCCCCTCGAACTCTTCGACCCCCGCCGGCTGATCGCCGCACCCGCCTGAGGAGAACCCCATGACTGTGGCTCCCGAGTCCCCCGCCGCCACGCCCCCCAGTCTGCTCGCCACTCTCCCCGGCCACTGGTACACCGCTCCCGGGATCTTCCGGCGGGAGCAGGAGCACCTGTTCGAGGCCATGTGGTTCTGCGCGGTGCGCGGGGCCGACCTGGACCGGCCGGGTGCGTTCCGCACCGTGCAGATCGGCCGGGAGAACGTGCTGATCACCCGCAACCGGCAGGGTGAGCCGCGGGCGTTCCTCAACATCTGCCGCCACCGCGGCGCCCGGCTGTGCACCGAGGAGTCCGGGACGGTGCGGCGCTCGCTGCAGTGCCCGTACCACGCCTGGACCTACGATCTGGACGGCAGGCTCACCGCCGCCCCCAACCTATCGAAGATGCCCGATATCGACCGGGTCGAGCGCGGACTGGTGCCGGTGCGGCTTCGCGAATGGCTCGGCTATGTCTGGGTCTGCCTGGCCGAGGAGCCACCCTCGTTCGAGGAGACGGTCATCGGGGCGGTGGCCGACCGGCTCGGCGACGCGGCATCCGTGGAGCGCTACGACGTGGCGGGGCTGGCGCTGGGCCGCCGGATCTCCTATGACGTCCGGGCCAACTGGAAGCTGATCGTCGAGAACTTCATGGAGTGCTACCACTGCGCGACGATCCATCCCGAACTCACCGATGTGCTACCGGAGTTCGCCGACGGCCTCGCGGCGCAGTACTTCGTCGGGCACGGCGCCGAATTCGCCGAGGAGGCCCAGGGGTTCACGGTGGACGGCAGCGAAGGGTTCGGCCGCATCGCCGGGATCACCGAGGAACAGGACCGCCGCTACTACGCGATCACGGTACGGCCGCAGGTCTTCCTGAACCTGGTCCCCGACCACGTGATCATGCACCGGATGTTTCCGCTCGCCCCCGATCGCACACTGGTCGAATGCGACTGGCTCTACGCACCCGAAGTGGTGGCGTCCGATCGGGATCTGTCGAAGTCGGTGGAGCTGTTCCACCGGGTCAACGCCCAGGACTTCGACGCCTGTGAGCGCACCCAGCCCGCCATGGACTCCCGCGCCTACCGCGACGGCGGGGTGCTGGTCCCCAGCGAACACCACATCGGCGCCTTTCACCGATGGGTGACCGACCATGTCCCGACCCCGACGCGGAGGAATGCCCGTGACGGACCTCTTCATCGGTGGCCAGTGGACCGAAGCGATCGACGAACGCACCCGTGAGATCCGCTGCCCGGCCGACGGATCGCTGGTGGCGGTCGTCGACGAGGGCGGCGGCAAGGACGCGGCCGAGGCGGTGGCCGCCGCCCGGCAGGCGTTCGACCAGGGGCCCTGGCCCCGAACCCCGGTCGGGGCGCGCGGCGATCTGCTGCTGCGCGTCGCCGATCTGGTGGAGCGCGACAAGGCCGGGCTCGCCCGCGCCGAATCGCTGGACACCGGGAAGCGACTGGCCGAGAGCGAGCTGGACATCGACGGTGTGGTGGCGTGCTTCCGCTACTACGGGCAGCTGGTGCGCACCGAGACGGACCGGGTCGTGGACACCGGCACCGAGCACACCGTCAGCCGGGTGGTCTATGAACCGGTCGGGGTCTGCGCGCTGATCACCCCGTGGAACTATCCGCTGCTGCAGACCTCGTGGAAGGTCGCGCCCGCGCTCGCCGCGGGCAACACCTTCGTGCTGAAGCCCAGTGAGCTGACCCCCAGTACGGCCATCGCCCTGATGCGGCTGCTGGCGGAGGCCGGGCTGCCGGACGGGGTGGCCAATCTGGTGCTCGGCCCGGGCGCCGAGGCCGGGGCCCCGCTCACCGACAACCCCGATGTGGACATGGTGTCCTTCACCGGGGGCCTGCGCACCGGGCGCCGGATCATGGCTGCCGCCTCGGGCACCGTCAAGCGGACCTCGCTGGAGCTGGGCGGCAAGAACCCCAATATCGTCTTCGCCGACGCGGACTTCGAAACCGCCGTGGACTACGCGCTCACCGCGGTCTTCCTCCACTCCGGACAGGTCTGCTCGGCCGGGGCCCGGCTGCTGGTGGAGGACCCCGTGCACGACGCCTTCGTCGAGGAGGTCGTGCGCCGCGCCCGCGGGATCCGGCTGGGCGGGCCGTTCGACGAGCGGGCCCAGACCGGCCCGCTGATCTCGGCCGCGCACCGGGCCAAGGTCGAGGCGTATGTGGCGACGGGGCTCGCGGAGGGCGCCCGGCTGCGCTGCGGCGGCGCCCGGCCGGACGATCCGGCCCTGGCCGACGGCTACTACTTTCTGCCGACCGTCCTCGACCGCTGCCACAGCGGTATGTCGGTGCTGGCCGACGAGTCCTTCGGGCCGGTGCTCACGGTGGAACGTTTCGCCGGTGAGGACGAGGCGGTGCGGCTGGCCAACGACACCGTGTACGGGCTCGCCGGGGCCGTATGGTCCGGCGACGAGGGGCGGGCGCAGCGGGTGGCCTCCCTGCTGCGGCTGGGCACCGTATGGATCAACGACTACCACCCCTATCTGCCGCAGGCGGAGTGGGGCGGGTTCAAACAGTCGGGGAGCGGACGGGAGCTGGGGCCCTGCGGGCTCGCGGAGTACCGGGAGGCCAAGCACATCTGGCGCAATACGCGGCCGCGGCCGCAGGGCTGGTTCGCCTGACCGGTGAATCGCCCGGGCCCGGGGCCGCGCGGCGAGGCGGCGAGGGCGGCGCTGCGCCATTCGGGTGAGCTCCGGTCAAGGACATTGCCCGCACCCCACCGGAATGGGTTACTGAATCCGTCCGATTCCGGTGGGCCGCCCATCCTTTCCGGTGGTGTGGAAGACGCCTTGCCAGATCGGAGCCGTCATGCCCTTTCGCCCGCATGGACTCATCCTCGTCACCGATCCCGGTGAGAACTGCATCGCCGTCGTCGACCCGGAGTCCCGCAGGCTCGTCCCGACGCTCAGCGCACCGATCCCGCTCCCGGCGCGATGCATGCCCGACCGTCGCAGACCGTCCAGCCGGCCTCCACCGCGACGGCCGTGACCACCGCGCCCGACCCCTCGACGGTGGGCGATCCGGTGACCTTCACCGCCACGGTCACGGCCGTTCCGCCCGGCGCGGGCGCCCCCACCGGGACCTCCTCTCCGGACCCCTCGGTGACCGGCCGGGCGGTGACCTTCACCGCCACCGTGGCGCCGACCCCGCCCGGTGCCGGAGTGCCCACCGGAACGGTGACCTTCGACTTCGGCGACGGGACGGCGACCGCCACGGCGTCGCTGTCCGGCGGGGTGGCGACCGTCGTCCACTCCTACACGACCACCACCGGGAGCCCGTTCGTCATCACAGCCACGTACAACGGGACCGAGAACTTCGCCACGTCCAGCGGCACCGACACGCAGACCGTCAACAAGGCGGCCACCACGACGGCCGTGTCCTCCTCGCCGAACCCGTCGACGACCGGTGACCAGGTGACGGTCACCGCGACCGTGACGGCCGTCGCCCCCGGGTCGGGGACGCCCGCCGGGACCGTCACCCTGGCCATCACCGAGCGCGCCCCTCAGGTGGTGACACTGGTGAACGGCACCGCCTCCGCGACGTTCAACCCCCTGCAGAAGGGGACGCATACCGTCACCGCCAACTACAACGGCGACGTCAACTACGCGACCTCCTCGGCGACCACCACACAGACGGTGAACACCGGTCCGGGGTAGCCCGCCGGGCTCACGGCCGGTCCGGCGACTCGACGGGCGCATCCGCGTCCGCCTCGGGGCGGCGGTACATCCGGGTCGCGGTGATCTGACCGTGCACCTGCTGCTCCTCCTCCGGCTCCCGGACCGGCAGCCCGGGCCGCAGATGCTCCTCGACGCTGATGTACTTCAGCCCGGCCCGCAGATCCGCGTCATTGCGCAACCGGATCACCAGCGGGAACTCGGCCAGCGCCGTGGTGTCGAACAGCCCCGTCGTATAGAGGAGCTGGACCCCGAGCGCGTCCGCGACCGCTCGCTGAAGCTCCAGCAGATAGGTGGCGTTGGCGCGGCCGATGGGGTTGTCGAGGAAGAGGGTGCCCGCGTGGCGGTGCTTGTCGCGGCCCCGGTCGTTGCTGCGCAGGGCCGCCATGGTGCAGTACAGCGCGATGGCGGCGGTCAGCAGCTGGCCGCCGGAGAACACATCGCCCATCTGTCCCACCGGCACCCGCTCGGCCCGCAGCACCGCGTCCGGTTTGAGGATCTCGACGGCCACCCCACGCGGCTGGAGCGCGGCATGGACCCCGCGCAGCAGCAGCGACATCCCGTCCCGCCGCAGGTCGGAGTTCTTCCGGACGGCGGAGCGGGTCGCCTCGTCGATGACCTCGCCGAGCCGCTCGGCGAGCGTGGCCTGGTCGGGGTCCTCGAAGCGGATCCGCAGGAACTCCTGCCCCGACCACTCGCCGAGCCCCTCCGGGAGCCGGGAGAGCCGCTGCGCCGAGCGCAGGGTGGCCAGGCAGGACTCGACCAGGCCGCGCAGCCGGTCCACGATGGAGTCGCGGTTGCGCTCCAGCTGCTCCAGCTCGTCGGTGAGCACGCGCAGCCGGGGCGCGAACGCGTCGGCCCAGGCGGCGGCGTGCTCGGGCAGCGCGGCCGCGGGGAGCTCGCGGATCTGCTGGCGGGCGGGGGTGCGCACCTGCTCGTAGCGGGTGGAGTTGGCGTGCCGCACCAGCACATCGCCGGCCTCCCGCACCGCCGACTCGGCCCCCGACAGATCGGCGGCGCAGCCGCGCAGGGAGCGGCGGGTCTCGGCGGCGGCCTGACGGGCCTCGGCGAGATCGCCGGCGTACGGCTCGGGCCGCTCGCCGTCGTCCTCCGCGCCGGGGCCCTCGCGCAGCAGATCCCGCAGCAGGGCCGCGGTCTCGTCGAAGCCGCCCGCCGCGTCCTCGGCGGAGCGGTGGGAGCGCACCAGGTCGGCGTGGGCGGTGCGGGCGGTCTCCAGGGCGTCCGTACGGGCGGCCAGTTCGCCGTTGGCGGTGCGCAGCAGCTCCTTCGCCTGCTCGGCGTCGGCCGGGACCGTCTCCTGGGGCAGCTCGGTGTGGGCGTCGCCATCGGCGGGGGCGAGCCGCTCGGCCTCGCCGCGCAGCCGCCCGAGCTGCTCGCTCGCCGCCGACGCGCGGCTCTCCAGCATCTGGACGAGCGATTCGGCGCGGGCGGCGGCGGCCTGCCGGGAGGGTCCGTCGGCGCCGTCGGTGCCCTCCAGGAGCTGGGCGGCGCGGGTGCGGACCTTGTTGGTGAGCCGGTCGAGGGAGGCGAGGGCGGCGCTCTCGTCGCTTTCGGCGCGGGCCTGTTCGGCACGCAGATCGGCGCCGACGCCGACCTTCTCGTAGACCTGGGAGGCGGCGCGGTACGCCTCGCGGAGCGCGGGCAGCGAGGTGGTGGGGGGCTCGGCGTCCTCGCCGAGGTCGTCGGGGGCGCCCGCGATCTCCGCGCGCTCGGCGCGCAGGGCGCGGGCGGTACGGTGCGCGTCGTCTGCCGCGCGCTGGGCGGCGCGCCGGTCCTCGTCGGCGGAGCGGGCCCGGTCCACACAGCCCGCGGCGCGCTCCTCGTACTCGGCGGCCTCCTCGGCCAGTTCGCGCAGCCGGGTCTGCCAGGTGGCGCGCTCCCGCAGCCGGTACGCCAGACCGGCCAGCGCGTCCGCCACCCGGCGGGCCCGCTGCGCCGCCTCCTGGCGCTCGTCCCGGACACGGGCGGCCTCGGTGGCGGCCTCGTCGGCCTCCGCCCGTACCGTACGCGCCTCCACCAGCTCGCGCTGCGCGGTGTCGGCGGCCTCCCGGCCGGTCTCCGCCGCCGCCGCGAGCTCCGCGAGCCGCCCGGGCGGGCAGCCGGTGCGCCAGGAGGCGAGCCGCGCGGACAACGCCCGGTCCCCGGCCAGCCGGCCGGCGAGCGCCCTGATCTCCTCGTCCCGCTCGGTGGCGCGGGCCCGCAGCTCGCGCCGCTCGTCGTCGGCGGCGCGCTCGTCGTGCATCGCCGGGTTCGGCGGCACGAGGAAGACCCCGCTGTCCTCGGCGCCGGGGGCGGGCGTCGGCGCGAGCAGCGCGGCGGACGTCCCGACGGCCACGGCGGACCGCGGCAGCAGCGACGCCTGGCCGAGGGCCGCACGGGCGCGGGCGTGGGTGTCGGGGTCGGTGATGACGACGCCGTCCACCAGCTCGGGGCGGGCCGCGAGCACGGCGGCGTGGTCGACGGGGTCCACGGCCTGGGCGAGGTAACGCCAGCCGGGGAGGGCGGGGATGCCCTGCTCGCCGAGGTATTCGACGGCCGCCAGCACATCGGGGCTGGGCGGCAGCAGGCCCCCGTCACCGAGCGCGCGCAGGATCCGCGCGTCGTCGGCGGCGGCGGTCCGCAGCTCGAAGAGCTGACGCTCGGCGGAGGCCACACTCTCCTCGAGGAGCTCACGCAGCGCCTCGGCGTTGCGGTCCAGCTCCTCGGCGGTCAGCGGCCCGTCACCGAGGGGCCGCTGGGCGGGGCGGCCGCGGTCCCGGCCGGGGGCGCTACCGGGCTCGGGGGTCCAGCAATCGGAGTCGTCGGTGGGGGCGGTGTTGCTGTCGGTGGTGTCGGGGTCGTCGGCGTCGTCGGTGCCGGGGTCGGCGTGGATGACATCGGCGGGGTCGGCAGCAGCCTCCGCTTCGGCCCGACCGTCGTCGCCGTCCCCGACCCGAGCCGATACCTCCCCGGGCGGCCGGGAGTCGGCCGCCACGGCCCGGGCGCCGCCGCGCGGGCCGTCCGGACACGGGGCGTCGTCGATCTCGTCGATCTCGTCGATCTCGTCGATCCGCACCGTCACCCGCCCCGCGGGCCGCGACTCCGCCGCGAGCGGACGACGCCAATGGCCCTCCCCCGGACCCGCCTCCGCGTCCTCGCCAAGGGCCGTTCCCCGCGGAGCGGAATACGTCTCCTCGGCCTCACCCACCGATTCCGCATCCGCCCACCGGTCGCCAACGGAGGCGGCATCGTGTTCGCGGGTGTCGGTGTCGGTAGGTGACTCCTCGAAGGCGTAGGCGTGGTCGGTGGGCGCGGGCTCCCCGTCCAGGGGGATCGTGCGGGTGGAGGCGCGGAAGGCGGCGGGGAGTTGGGAGAGGCCGATGTCGTCCGCGTCCTCCTCGTCCACGCGGACCGTGATCCACCCGGCCCGGCCGGAGTCGGTCGGCAGGGCGCGGGTGCCCCGCCGACCCACCGCGCCCGGGTCCGGAATGCGCACCGTCACCCCGCCCGCCGCGCGCGCGTCCGCCGCCGAGGGGCGGGCGGCGGCGCGCGGGGCGGGGACGGCGGCGGAGGGCTGTGGCAGGCCCAGCAGTTCGATCAGACGCTGCTCCGCGCCCAGCGCCTCGGCGGCGCGCCGCTCCGCGTCGTACGCGGACTCCGCGGCCCGCGCCGCGTCCACCGCTCGCGCCGCGGCCAGGTCGGCGCGGGCCTCCTCGGCGGCGGCCGTCTTCGCGTGGTCGGCGGTGCGCCGGGCGGTCTCGCGGGCCTCGTCGAAGGCGGCGACCGTGGTCTTCTCGGCGTCGCTCGCGGCGAGGGCGGCGCGGGCCGGGTCGGCGTCGGGGGCGGAGTCGTCGAGCCAGCCGGCGCGGACGGCCTCGGCGGTCTCCTGCTCGACCTCGGCGAGCCGCTGGCGTAGATGCTCGGCGTCGCTGCGGGCGCGCTGGGCCGCCGTGGCGGCGGAGGTGGCGTCGCGGTGGGCGGCCTCGCCGGCCTCCTGGAGGGCGGCGGAGCGCTCCTCCTCCTCGCCCGCGACCCGCTCTCCGTCCGCCGCCGCCGCGTGCAGGGCGCGGACGAGGTCGCCGGCGGCCTTGGCGCGGGCGGCGAGCGCGGGGGCCGCGTCCCGCTCGGCCTCGCGGATGGCGGCGGCCACGCGCGCGGAGCGGTCGGCGGCGGCGCGGTGGCGCAGCACCGTCTCGGCGGCCTGCCAGGCGGAGTGCAGGGTGCGGGCGTCGTTGAGCTCGCGGCGCTGCGCGGCGGCGCCCTTCTCGGCGGCGGCGAGCGCCAAGGAGGCGTGGCGGTAGGCGAGTTCGGCGGCGACGAGGTCGCTGCGGCTGCGGGCCTCCTCGGCGTCGGTGACGGCCTGGGCCGCGGAGCCGACCCGCTCGGCGAGCTCGGCGGCGCGTGCCCGCTCCTCCGCGCCGCGTGCGGACAGCCGCCGGGCGAGCGTACGGGTGCGGCGCTCGGCGCCCGCGTGCACACCGCGGGCCTGCTCACGTCGCTCGGCGGCCTCCGCGATGCGCTGGAGCAGATCGAGCGAACCGGCGGTGAAGTCGCGCTCGGCGGTCAGCTCGGCGCGGCGGCCAAGCTTGTGGGCGAAGCCATGGACGAGGTCGGCGAGCCCGTCGGTGTCGCGGGTGTCGGTGACGGCGCGCAGCAGGAGGTCGGTGAAGTCGGAGTCGTTCTTGACCGCGAAGAGCCCGGCGGCCTCGCCCTCGTCGGCGTTCATCTCCCGCTGGTAGCGGAAGAGTTCGGGGTCGAGGCCGAGCTCGCCGAGGTGTTCGTTCCAGCGCTCGTGGATCTCCACCCAGACCACGTCGAGATGCGGATACGCCTTGCCGGCCTCCGTAAGGGCGTCACGGAAGCCCTTCATGGTGCGGCGGCGGCCACGTGCGGTGGAGGCGCCCTCGACGGAGGGTCGCACCGCCGCGGACTCGGCGACCGGCAGCGAGTCCAGGCTCATTCCGGGGCCGGGCCGGAAGGAGTACCACGCCTCGGCGAACTTCCGCGGGTCGTTGGAGACCTGACGGCCGCGCCATTCGCTGACCTTGCCGACGACGACGGTCTCACCGGTGACGGTGTGCTGCCACTCCAGCGCGACATGTCCGCAGTCGTCGGCGAGCAGGAACTTGCGCAGCACGCCGGAGCTGGCGCCGCCCAGGGTGTTGCGATGGCCGGGCAGCATCACCGAGAAGATCAGCTTGAGCAGGACGGACTTGCCGCCGCCGTTCTCCAGGAAGAGCACACCGGCGGGGGCGGGGCGGCGCAGCGGGCCGACCGGCTCCTCCTCGAAGAACTCCGCCTGGGTGGGCGCCGGGCTGGGCACCGGCTCGCCGACTCCGCGCAGGTCCAGCACCGTGTCGGCGTAACGCGCACCGGCCGGCCCGATGGAGTAGAGGCGGATCCGGGACAGCTCGTACATGGCGGCGGACTCTCGTTGTCGGAAGGGGTGGTGATGTCGGGCGGGCGGGGACGGGGCGGGGTTCAGGAATGGAAGGGGAGACCGGCGTCGGCCACCAGATCGAGGTCGTCGCCCTCGTCGGGGGCAGCAGGGTCGCGCTGCCGTCGCTGACGGGGACGACACCGAGCTCCAGCAGCTCGGCCATGGCGGCGGTGGCCGCCATGTCGCGCACCTGGAGCTGATAGCGGGCGGTGGTGCGGTAGGTGCCGCCGGACTCGTCCCCGGTGCGCTGCAGAAAGCCGGAGTCGACCAGGAAGGCCAGGGCCTTGCCGACGATGCCGGTGGTGGAACCGGCGAGCCTGCGCGCGTCCTTGGTGGCGCCGGTCGCGCTGCGCCGGGCGTAGACCCGCCAGGCGGATTCCAGCCCGGGCGCGCCGGTGGCGGGGTCGGTGTTCTCCCCCTGCTCCTCGGCGCGCTCCTCCAGCCGACGGCACGCCTGGCGGACGAAGGCGTCGACGCCGTTGACGGTGACCCGGCCGATATAGCCGTCGTCGGCGAGGTCCTCGGGGCGGGGGAACGCCAGGGCGGCGACGGCGAGATGGGCGAGGCCGTGCAGAAAGCGGTCGGCGGAGTCGGTGGCGGCCCGGCGGGCGTAGTCGCCCATGCGGACGGCGAAGACGGAGTCCTCGGCGGCGGTGACGGCCATTCCGGCGCGGGTGGAGACCTCCAGCACGATGAGCCCGAGCCCGGCGGCGACGGCGTCGGCGAGGCGCGCGAAGGCCGGTTCGTCGCGGTGGCGGCGCAGCAGCTCGGCGTATTCGACGTCCCGCGCGGGCAGCAGCTTGGGCTGGAGCCCGAAGGCCACCAGCCGTGCGGCGTCGGCCGCGTCGGCAGGCGTGATCCCGGGCGCCGCCGGGGCGGGTGCCGCGTCCGGCGTCGTGATGTCGTCCATGTCGTACTCGGTCACGGCTGAACCTCCTCGCGCGGGGCGTCTTCACTGGTCATGGCCATCAGGCCACCTCCGCCCGGTCGGCCGCCATACCGACCGCGTCCAGCAGGGCGGTACCTACTATCAGGTCGGCGCCGCCGAACTCGGGGTCGTCCAGCTCGGTGCCGTCGTCCACGGCGAACAGCAGCCGCTGCTCGCCCTGGCGGTAGGCGGTGCCGACCGGGGGGCTGGCGGCGTGGACGGCGAGGAGGGCGATCAGATAGGGCAGTTCGGGGTCGCGGCGGCGGGCGTCGGCGAGCAGCCCGGACAGCCGGCGGGGGGCGTCGGCGGGCAGCTCGAGCAGCTCCATGGCCACCGCGAGCTGCTCCTCGCTGAAGCGGCTATCGTCGGGGGTGGCGATGAGGTCCGGCTCGGGCATCTCGGCGCCGAGGTGCTCACGCTCCACGGGCGGGGTGAGCAGCATCTCGACCAGGTCGCCCATGCGCACCGAGGTCGGGGTGCGCAGGCCGGTGCCGCGGGCGAAGAACGCGTCGGTGACCCGGCCCGCGCGGTCGAGGGGGAGCGGGAGGACGGGGGCCAGCAGCTGTCCGTACAGGTCGTATCCGGAGCGCGGGGCGGGGGGTGCGAAGGCTTGGCGGTCCTGCTCGGCGCGGAACAGCGGACCGGCCTCCAGCAGCCGGGACTGGAGCTGGGTGTGGCGCCGGATGCAGTCCTTGACGATGTCGACGAGCTCGGCGGCGCGCCGCTTGTGCTCGGCGCTCTCCGCCTCGTCGCGCGCCTTACGGATGTTGGTGAGGATCGCGTTCTCATGGCGGTAGCGGTCGGCGACGTGGTCGAGCGCCTCGCTGATCAGCTCGGGGACGGTGCTCAGCCAGTCGACGGCGCGGACGTTGCGCCGGGTGGCGTCGAGGGTGCGGCGCAGCGTCTCCGAGTACTGCACGGTGCGGTAGCGGGCCTGCTCGGCGGCGAGTTGGGCATCGGCGAGCCGGCCCCGGCTGATGAGGACCTCCAGTTTGACCTCGGCGGCGATCTGGGCGCTGGTGACATCCGTGTCCAGCGCGCCGACCAGGACGTTGACCGCCTCGTCGGTGGTGCGCAGATAGACGCTGCCGCCGGGGCCGGGCACCTCTTCGATCAGCTTGAAGTCATAGTCCCTGCGGACATAGACCCCATCGGGCCCGAAGGTGCCGTAAACGGCGCGGAAGCCGCGGTCCACACTGCCGACGTTGATCAGGTTCTCCAGCACCCAGCGGGCGACCCGGTCGTGCTCGGCGGCGGGGCGCCCGGGGGCCTGGGCCGCGACGCGGGGCAGCAGCCTGGCCACTATCTGCTCGTGGTCGGCGCCGGTGTCGAAGTCCATGTGGAGCGTGACCAGGTCGATGGCGGCGAGGGCGACCTCCGCCATCGCGTACACCCCGTACTCCCCCGCCAGGTTGGCCTTGCGCGCGTCGAGGTCGTGCAGCGGCGCGGTGCAGGCGAGCGCGCGCAGCCGCCGGGCCAGGCCCTCGTCGGCGGCCGGGCCCGGGGCCGGCCGGGCGGCCCCTTCAGCGGTGTTGAGCTGGGGCGCGGCGGCCCCCGGGGGTGGAGATGTCACGTCGCACAGAGTAGGCGGTCGCACCGACAACGTACGAAACGGCACGGAGATCCCGGTATGACGCTCCCGATCCCCGGGCGTGCACGCGCGTACACCGGCGCGTCCCCCGCACCTCACCGATCCGTCAGTCTACGGCTCACCGGCCGGTGGTCCGTCCAGGGCGAGCGCCGCGAAGGTGGCCAGCCAGTGATCGCCGGTGAAGTCCCCGGAGTCGGTGGCCGGGAGCCCGGCGGCCAGATGGTCGCGGGCCGCCGTCCGCAGTACGTCCGCCCGCGGATCGCCGTGCGGCAGGGCGGCGGCCAGGCGGCGGAGCGCGGCGGCCCGGCTGAGGATGAGGCCGAGGAGATGACCGATCTGCGGGTCGGCGGGGTCGGAGACGACGGGCGGGGTGAGCACGGTGACGGGCGCGCCCCATTCGACGCCGGGCAGGAAGCGTTCCAGCCAGCGCGCGAACTCCTCTTGCGGCAGCACCCGGCTCATCGCCTCGGCCTCGGTGAGCGCGGGCGAGAGGAAGTCCTGTCCGGAGGGCTCCCAGTGGACGGGGGCGTCGTGGTCGTCGGCGAACCAGCCGAGGACGGCCTCGGTGACCGGTTCGACGATGGTCTTGACGTCGGCGGCGGCCGCGCTGTCCAGGACCAGGCCGAGGGCGAAGGCGCTGTTGGTGTGGACGCCGTGCCGCACCGGGTAGGTGGCGCGCGCCAGCCACTCGCCCAGCAGCGCGCGGACGGCGTCGGCGGCCGGTTCCAGGGCCTTCGCCCAGCGCTCGCCCGCGGGTCCCGGGAGGCTCCGGCACTCGGCGGTCAGCGCGAGCAGCCAGGCCCATCCGTAAGGACGCTCGAAGGAGGGATGGGCACGGAGATAGTCCGCCTCGGCGGCCAGGGCATCGACCGTAAGGTGCCCATCGAGTACGGCGGTGACCTCCTCGGCACGGATGCGGTCGGGGCAGCGGCGCAGCAGCCGGACCAGCAGCCAGTGCATATGGACCGCGGAGTGCCAGTCGTAGGAGCCGTAGAAGGCGGGGTGGTGGTGGCGCGGCTCCACCAAGTCCTCGGGTCCGCGCAGCAGATGCGCCGGAGCGTTGGGGTAGGCCCGGGTGACGTTGGCGGTGGCCAGGGCGGCGAACCGGGCCGCGTACCGGCCGAGTTCGCTCGCCGTCTCGTCCGGCCCGTCGGATTCGTGGGGCTCGTCGGAGTCGTTGGGCTCGTGCGGCTCGTGCGGCTCGTTCAATGCGTGGGGCTCGTTCAATGCGTTGCTCCCTCGGCGATGCGCAGGTCGGTCCGGGTGCGCACGGCCGCCCCGATGATCGCCCGCAGCGCGTCGGCGGACATCTCGGCGGGCAGTGCGGGTTCGGCGCGGTCCACGACCTGTTCGGGCGCGTACGGGAGGTGGACGAAGCCGCCGCGCAGGGCGGGCCGCTCGGTGGCGATGAGATGGGCCAGGCCGTAGAAGACGTGGTTGCACACGAAGGTTCCGGCCGTCTGCGAGACGGCGGCCGGAATCCCGGCCTCGCGGACGGCGGCGACACACGCCTTGACGGGCAGGGAGGCGAAGTAGGCGGCGGGGCCGCCCTCGACGACCGGTTCGTCGATGGGCCGGCGTCCGGCGTTGTCGGGTATCCGGGCGTCGTCCACGTTGATCGCGACCCGTTCGACGGTGACGTTGGGGCGCCCGCCGGCCTGGCCCACGCACAGCACCAGATCGGGGTCGGCCTCCGCCACGGCGGCGGCCAGGTCCTCCAGCGCGGTGCCGAAGACGCAGGCGAGCTGTACGGCCGTGACCTCGGTGCCGGGCGGCGGGTCGGCGGCGACGAGGGAGACGGCCTGCCACGACGGGTTGACGTCCGAGCCCGCGAAGGGCTCGAAGCCGGTGAGAAGTACTCGGGTCACAGCGGCCCCCTTCAGAAGGCGAAGAGCGAGATGATGGCGATGTTGCAGACCAGCAGCGCACCGGCGGTGGGGATCTGCGCCTTGATGGGCCCGTACTGGTCCTTGAGTTCCAGCAGCGCGGCGGGCACCAGGTTGAAGTTGGCGGCCATGGGGGTCACGAGCGTGCCGCAGAAGCCGGCCAGCATGCCGACGGCGAGGACGACGGGCGGATCCCCGTGCATCTGCTGGATGAGCACGGGCCAGCCGATGGCGGCGGTCATCACCGGGAAGGCGGCGAAGGCGTTGCCCATGATGATGGTGAACAGGGCCATTCCGACGCAGTAGACGGCCACGGCGATGTACTTCTGGCCGTCCGGCAGCAGCTGCTCGGTGATCTTGCCGACCTGGGTGCCGACCCCGGCCACCTGGAAGATGGAGCCGAGCACGGCGAGCAGCTGGGGCAGCAGCAGCGCCCAGCCCATGGACTCCAGCAGGCTCCGGCCGGCGTGCAGGGGCACCGAGGGCCGCCGCTCGCGCACCACGACCATGGCGACCAGCAGCCCGACGATCGCGCCGAAGCCGAGGCCGAGAATGGTCTCGCTGCCCTCCTCCAGGACCGGTTCGCCCCCGATGTGCCAGTGCTTGACGGCCGAGGCGCAGACGACGGCGACCAGCGGGATGGTGAGCGCCGGGACGAACAGTTTGCTGCCGAGCCGGGCGGCCGTGGCGACGCGCTGCTCGGTCGTGGTGGTGCGCGGCACACCACGCCCGGTGAGCGGGAAGCCGCCGAGGCAGACCATGGCGAGGACGGCGACGCCCAGCGGTTCGGCCGGGGCCTTCTTCTCCACCACCCAGCTGCTGTAGAAGAAGCAGCCGCCGAGGAGCCCCCAGAAGGCGGCCGAGCCAAGCCGCTTGGGGTTGCTGCGGTCGACGGCCATCTGGGCGGCCATGGCGAGGAAGACGGCGCCGACGAGCCAGTAGAACCACTCCGCCTTGATCACTTGGCTTCCTCCGCGGTGCGGCTGCCCTCGGCAGCGGATCGGCCGCCGGGGGCGGCGAGGTCGTGGTCCAGGGAGCGGTCCAGGCGCAGCAGCCGGAAGCCGTGGATGAGGAACGCGCAGACGGCGGTGGGGATGGCCCACAGGGCGAGCTGCAGCGGCTCCAGATGGGTGTGGTAGGTGGTGTTGACGAAGCCGGTGATCAGCAGGATCGAGCCGATGGCCAGGAAACAGTCCTCGCCGAAGAACAGCCCGACCGTGTCGGCGCTGGCGGAGTACGAGCGGACGCGCTCGCGGACCCGCTCGGGCAGCGGGCCGTGGCGGCGTTCCGCGGCGCCCTCGGCCATCGGCGCGACCATGGGCCGCACGCTCTGGGCCGGGCCGCCGATGCTGGTGAGGCCGAGCGCGGCGGTGAGCTGGCGCAGCGCCAGGTAGAGGGCGAGGAACCGGCCGGTGGTGAGCTTGCCGAGCCGCCCGATGAGGGTCCGGGCCTGTTCCTGGAGGCCGTTGCGCTCCAGGAGGCCGATCACGGGCAGGGTGATGACGAAGATCGTCACCGAGCGGCTGGAGGCGAAGCCGTCACCGAAGGCCGCCAGGATCCCCTGGGGCGAGAGTTTGGCCAGCAGTCCGGTGGCGATGCCGGCGACCCCCACCACCAGCAAGGGGTTGCGTCGTGTGGCGAAGCCGAGGATCACCACGAGGACGCCAAGGAGAACGATCATGCGTCCCGCCTTCCGCGCAGAAGGACCTCACGGGGGGCGTGAGGAGAGTGCACCGGAGGCTAGGCGTTCGTTCAACGATCCGACAAGAGCCTGAAACGAACTTGTTCCGGCTCCGTCGGATCGTTTACCGCTGGGAAACCTCTATCGCCGGGACATCTTCCGCCCGTAGGCATCGGCCAACTGCCCCTGGGAATCGTCCAGATAGGAGGCGAGCAACCGTTCCGCCTCCACCGCGTCGCCGCTCTGCAGCACCTCCAGGATCTGGCGGTTGCGCACCAGATAGGGGGCGTGGAAGCGGCGGGGGTCGGCCATGACATGGAAGACCAGCCGGAGCTCGGCCAGCACCCCGCGCATGAGTTCGTCCGCGCGGGGACTTCCGGCGAGGGAGACGATCGCCTGATGGAAGCGGATATTGGCGGTGGACAGGTCCTGCCAGGCCCGGTCCCGCGCGGCGCGCTCGCCCGCCAGGACCGCCGCCTCGACCGCCTGGACCGCGTAGGGCGGTTCCCCCAGGCCGCGCACCGTCGCGCATTCGACGAGCCGGCGCACGCGGTAGATGTCATTGAGGTCGTCGACCGTGACGACGCGGACGAACACCCCGCGGTTCAGCTCGTGCACCAGCAGCCGCTCATGGGTCAGCAGGCGGAACGCCTCGCGGAGGGTGTTGCGCGAGACGCCGAGCGCGCCGCCCACGCTGTCCTCGGACAGCCGGGTGCCGGGCGGGAAGAACCCCTCGGCGATACGGTCGCGCAGGATGTCGGCGACGCGCTCCGCCGTGCTGGTGCGCCCCAGCAGGGCCCGGTCGGCCTCGAGCCCGGCGGCGAGACCGGAGGCCTGGGGGCACCCGGCCGCCTCCGGCATCCCCGGCGACTCGTCCGACGATTCCCCCGCCGATTCACCGGACCGGCGATTCACGCCTTTTGTCCCGTTCGCCACATCAGCCCCTGTTCGGTGTCTCGTTCGTCCCGTATAGCGAGAAGTCAAGCCCAGAAACCGTCACCGGACAACAGACATCTTGTCGGATCGTTCAACGATCGCTTACCTTGTGGTGCCATCCATAGCCCCTCACGTATCCCCCACGCCCCGAACGGACGGATATGACCGCATCCTTGGCGAACCTGTCCATCGATCTCAACGCCGACCTCGGCGAGGGGTTCGGCCGCTGGGAGCTCACCGACGACGAGGCCCTGCTGTCCATCGTCACCAGCGCCAATGTCGCCTGTGGCTTCCACGCCGGGGACCCCTCGACCATGCGCCGGGTGTGCGAGCTGGCCGCCGAGCACGGGGTGCGCATCGGGGCCCAGGTCTCCTACCGGGATCTGGCCGGTTTCGGCCGGCGCAGCATGGACGTCCCGCCGCGGGAGCTGACCGACGAGATCGCCTATCAGATCGGCGCGCTGGAGATCTTCGCCCGCGCCGCCGGGGCGCGGGTGCACTACGTCAAGCCGCATGGCGCGCTCTACAACCGCAGCGTGCACGACGAGGCGCAGGCCGCCGCCGTGGTCGAGGGCGTCCGGCTGGCCGCCGGGGGGCCGCTGCCGGTGCTGGGGCTGCCCGGGTCCCGGCTGCACGAGGCGGCCCGCGCGGCCGGGCTGCCGGTGATCGCCGAGGCGTTCGCCGACCGCGCCTACACCGCCGCCGGGACCCTCGTACCGCGCGGCGAGCCCGGCGCCGTGGTCCACGACCCGGACACGGTGGTCAAGCGCGCCCTCGGCTTCGCCCGGGACCGCGCGGTGACCTCGATCGACGGACAGCGCCTCGAGGTGGACGTGCGCTCGCTGTGCGTCCACGGCGACACCCCCGGCGCCGCCGACCTCGCCCGCCGGGTGCGCAGCGAGCTGACGGCCGCCGGAGTGCGCGTGGCGGCGTTCACATGACCCTGCGGTCCCTGCCCGTCGGCGAGCACGGGCTGCTCATCGAGGTCGACAGCGGCGAGGCGGCCGAGGCGCTCCACGCCGAGCTGCTGCGCCGCGCCGCCGCGCGGAAGCTGCCCGCCGTACGCGAGATCGTGCCTGCCGCCCGCACCGTGTTTCTCGACGGGCTCGCCGACCCCGGGCGGCTCGCCGCCGAGCTGCCGGGCTGGCGGATACCGCCGCTGGACCGCGGCGACAGCGAGATCGTCGAGGTGTCCGTGCGCTACGACGGGCCGGATCTGGCCGAGGTCGCCAAGCGGTGGGGGGTGACGCCCGAGGAAGCCGTAAGGATCCACTCGGGCACCGAGTTCCGGGTGGCCTTCTGCGGCTTCGCGCCCGGCTTCGGCTATCTGACGGGGCTGCCCGAGCGGTTCCACGTGCCGCGCCATGCGACGCCCAGGACCCGGGTGCCGGTCGGCTCGGTGGCCCTCGCGGGCGGGTACACGGGCGTCTATCCGCGCTCGTCCCCCGGCGGCTGGCAGCTCATCGGCACCACGGACGCCGTGCTGTGGGACACCGCGCGGGAACCGGCGGCGCTCTTCACCCCCGGCACCCGTGTCCGCTTCATCCCGGTACCGGGTACGACGGGTCCGGCACCGGGCCCGCCCCCGGAAGGGACCGCGCCATGACCGACAGCGCCTTCGTCGTCGTCCGGCCGGGAGCCCTGACCACCGTCCAGGACCTGGGCCGCGTCGGCCTTGCCCATCTGGGGGTGCCCCGCTCGGGTGCGCTCGACCAGCCCGCCCACCGGCTCGCCAACCGCCTGGTGGGCAACGCCGAACGGGCCGCGACCCTGGAGACCACGCTGACCGGCTGTGCGGTGCGGCTGCGCCGCCCGGCGACGGTCGCGGTCACCGGCGCGCCCTGCCCGGTCACGGTCGACGGCCGCCCCGCCGCATGGGGAGCGGCCGTACGGGTGCCGGCGGGCGCGCTCCTGGAGGCCGGGGCCGCCGCCCACGGGGTGCGCAGCTATGTGGCGTTCGACGGTGGTGTGGAGGCCGAGCCGGTGCTCGGCAGCCGGGCTACGGATGTGCTCTCCGGGCTGGGCCCGGCGCCGCTCGTGGACGGCGCGGTGCTGCGGCTCGGGGCGCCGGGCGGGCCCGCGCCCGATGTGGACGGGGTGCCGCATCGGGGCGTCGCACCGGAGCTGGTGCTTCCCGTGGTGCTCGGCCCGCGCGACGACTGGTTCACCCCGGCGGGGCTGCGCACCCTCACCACCGGGGACTTCCGGGTCTCGGCCGCGAGCAACCGGATCGGTCTGCGCACCGAGGGCCCTTCGCTGGAGCGGGCGAGGGACGGTGAGCTGGCCAGTGAGGGGATGGCGCTCGGCGCGCTCCAAGTCCCGCCGGACGGACGGCCGGTGCTCTTTCTCGCCGACCATCCGACGACCGGCGGCTACCCGGTGGTGGGCGTCGTGCCGGAGCCGTATCTGGCCGCCGCCGCGCAGGCCGTCCCCGGCACCCCGGTGCGGTTCACCCCGCTGGGCCGGGCCTCCTGGGGACCGCCTGCGCGGCGGACCGGCGCGGGCGGCCTCGGCCATTAACAGGCCCTTGCGCCAGGAGGTGTCCGGCGGGGTGTGAGGCCTGCGGCGGGCTGCTCCCCTCCCCGCCCCTTCCCTCAACTGGGGCTCCACCCCAGACGCCGCTCCTCAAACGCCGGAGGGGCTGGAAGGCGGGGCCTCGCCCCAGGCTCCGCCGCGTGGGCGACCGGCCACGGCACAGCCGCGGAGGAACGGCCGCACCTCGCGGCACTTCCCGCGGAGCGCTCAGCGGGCCCGCCGTGCGCCGACCCGCTCCCTGCGCTGCACCTTGCGGCGCAGGGCGCGGCGCTCCTCCTCGCCGACGCCGCCCCAGACCCCATGGGTCATCCCGGTCTCCAGCGCGTACTCCAGGCATTCCTGGATCACCGGACAGCGGTGGCAGACCTCCTTGGCCCGCGCCTCCTGCTGCTGGGCCGCCGGGCCCGCCACCCCCACCGGGAAGAACAGCTCCGGGTCCTCGTGCGTGCATTCGGCCTTCTGCCACCAGGCCATGGCTGCCCCTTCCGTGAACGACGGTGCTGAAAGTCGCCCGCCGTCGGGCTCACACGCATGGTTCGCGAGCGGGCGCCGCCCGGGAATCATGCGGGCGCGTCCTAGCGGGCTCTGATATGGGTCGGGTTTCCGATCGCGGCGGCGGCAAACGGATCCGAACGCGCCATGCCCCACATCGGGTTTCCTCGGTGAGCCCCAGGTGGCCTCAGCCCGTCCTCGGGGGCGTCCGTTCCGCCGGGCCGTAACCGCCGCCGCCCGGCGTGTGGATGACCAGGATGTCCCCCACCCCGACGTCCGCCGCGTCGCGGCCCTCCAGGCGGTCCACCGTACCGTCGGCGCGCTCGATCAGATTCGCGCCCAGCGCGCCCGCCTCGCCACCCGCCATGCCGTACGGGGGCACCCGGCGGTGGCCGGTGAGGAGGGCGACGGTCATCGGCTCCAGGAAGCGGATGCGGCGGGTGACGCCGTGGCCGCCGCGCCAGTGGCCGCGGCCGCCGCTGTCCCGGCGGATCGCGAAGCTCTCCACCCGCACCGGATAGCGCCACTCCAGCACCTCGGGGTCGGTCAGCCGGGAGTTGGTCATATGGGTCTGTACGGCGTCCGCGCCGTCGAAACCGTCTCCGGCACCGGAGCCGCTGGCGACCGTCTCGTAGTACTGGACGCGGTCATTGCCGAAGGTGACGTTGTTCATCGTGCCGGAGCCCTCGGCCTGGACGCCCAGGGCCGCGTACAGGGCGCCCGTGACGGCCTGGGAGGTCTCGACGTTCCCGGCGACCGTGGCGGCCGGGAAGGCGGGCGCCAGCATCGAGCCCTCGGGGATGCGGACCTCGAGGGGCTTCAGGCAGCCGCTGTTGAGCGGGATGTCCTCGGCGACCAGCGTCCGGAAGACATAGAGCACGGCCGCCATCACCACCGAGCTCGGCGCGTTGTCGTTGCCCGGCCGCTGGGGCGAGGTGCCGGTGAAGTCCAGGAGGGCGCCGCGCGCCGCGCGGTCCACCGTAAGGGTGACGTGGATGACCGCTCCGCTGTCGGTCTCGTAGCGGTACGAGCCGTCGCTGAGGCCGGTCACGATGCGGCGCACGGACTCCTCGGCGTTGTCCTGGACGTGGCCCATATAGGCGTGCACGACATCGAGACCGAACTGCCCGATCATCCGGCGCAGTTCCTGGATGCCCTTCTCGTTGGCGGCGATCTGGGCGCGCAGATCGGCGAGGTTGGCGTCCGGGGCACGGGACGGATACGGCCCGCCGGTCAGCAGTTCACGGGTCTCCCGCTCGCGCAGCGCCCCGTCCCGTACCAGCAGCCAGTTGTCGAAGAGGACGCCCTCCTCCTGGATGGTGCGGCTGAAGGCGGGCATGGAGCCGGGGGTGATACCGCCGATCTCGGCGTGGTGGCCGCGCGAGGCGACGAGGAAGAGCAGTTCGTCCCCGGCCTCGTCGAAGACCGGGCTGACCACGGTGACATCCGGCAGGTGGGTGCCTCCGTGGTACGGGTCGTTGATCGCGTACACATCGCCGGGCCGCATCGTGTCGCCGTTGCGCCGCAGCACCTCCTTGATGGACTCGCCCATGGAGCCCAGGTGCACCGGGATATGCGGGGCGTTGGCGATGAGATTGCCCTCGGCGTCGAACAGGGCGCAGGAGAAGTCGAGCCGCTCCTTGATGTTGACGGAGTGGGCGGTGTGCTCCAGGCGCACGCCCATCTGTTCGGCGATGGCCATGAAGAGGCTGTTGAAGACCTCCAGCATCACGGGGTCCACCTCGGTGCCGACCGCGGTGGTGCTCGGCCGCGGCCGGACCCGGGTGAGCAGCAGATGGCCGGCTTCGCCCGCCGTGGCCTGCCAGCCGGGGTCGACCACGGTGGTGGCGTCCTCCTCGGCGATGATCGCGGGGCCTATGACCCGGTCCGACGGGCGCATACGGTCGCGCTCGTACAGCGCCGTCCGCTGCCATCGCCCTTCCGCGAACATCCTTACGGTCGTCACGGGCGCCAGTTCGCCCTCCCTGGGCGGCCGTTCCACGGCATGGCCGCCGGTGGGTCCGGACGCGCCGACCGCCTCGACCGACACTGCCTCGACGACCAGCGGCTTGTCCATGGTGAAGGCGTAGCGCTCGCGGTGTGCCCGGACGAAGTCCTCGGTCATCGCGGAGACGGAGCCCAGCGGGACGGGAATGCTGGAGTCGGTGCCCGCGTACCGCAGATGGGCCCGGGCGACGGTGTCCAGGGTGTCCTCCGGGACACCGTCCGCGAGCAGTTCGTCGCGGGTCTGGCCGGCCAGCCGCCCACACAGCTCGCGCACACGCGGCAGCGTCTCCTCGCCCAGCTCCGCCTCGACGGCCTGCTCACGCATGGCGGTGGCGTCGGCCACCCCGATGCCGTACGCGGAGAGCACCCCGGCGAGCGGCGGCACGATCACCGTGCCGATGCCGAGCGCGTCGGCGACCGCGCAGGCGTGCTGGCCGCCCGCGCCGCCGAAGCTGGTGAGCGCGTAGCGGGTGACGTCACGGCCGCGCTGTACGGAGATCTTCTTGACCGCGTTGGCCATGTTGAGCACCGCGATGTCCAGGAAGCCCGCCGCGGCCTCCTCCGGTCCGCGCCGGTCGCCGGTCGCCTCCGCGATCTCCTCGGCGAGCGCGGCGAAGCGCTCCCGGACCGTCGCCGCGTCCAGCGGCTGGTCGGCGTGCGGGCCGAAGACCGCGGGGAAGTGGTCCGGCTGGATGCGGCCGAGCATCACATTCGCGTCGGTCACGGTCAGCGGGCCGCCGCGCCGGTAGCAGGCGGGGCCGGGGACGGCCCCGGCCGAGTCCGGCCCCACGCGATAGCGCCGGCCGTCGAAGTGGAGCACCGAACCGCCGCCCGCCGCCACGGTGTGGATGTTCATCATCGGGGCGCGCATCCGCACCCCCGCGACCTCGGTGCCGAAGACCCGCTCGAACTCGCCCGCGTAGTGCGAGACATCGGTCGAGGTGCCGCCCATGTCGAAGCCGATGACGCGGTCGTGTCCGGCCTCGCCGGAGGAACGCGCCATGCCCACCACACCGCCCGCCGGTCCGGACAGCACCGCGTCCTTGCCCCGGAAGTGCGCGGCCTCCCGCAACCCTCCGTTGGACTGCATGAACATCAGCCGGATGCCGCGCAGTTCGGCGGCCACGTCCTCCACATAGCGGCGCAGGATGGGCGAGAGATACGCGTCGACCACGGTGGTGTCGCCGCGTGACACCAGTTTCATCAGCGGGCTGACCTCGTGGGAGCAGCTCACCTGCGGGAAGCCGAGGTCGCGCGCCACCTCGGCGAGGGCCCGTTCGTGGTCGGCGTGCCGATAGCCGTGCAGCAGGACGACGGCGGCGCTGCGGAAGCCGTCGTGGTGGGCGGTGCGCAGCGCCTCGGCGGCGGCGTCGAGGTCCAGGGGGTGGACGACCTCGCCGTGGGCGTCCACCCGCTCGGGAATCTCCACCACCCGGTCGTACAGCGCCTCGGGGAGCAGGATCCGGCGGTCGAAGAGACGGGGGCGGTTCTGGTACGCGATGCGCAGGGCGTCCCGGAAGCCTTCGGTGACGAGGAGGACGGTCGGCTCGCCCTTGCGCTCCAGCAGGGCGTTGGTGGCGACCGTGGTGCCCATCTTGACGACGTCGATCCGGTCGGCCGGGACCGGTTCGCCGGGGCCGAGCCCCAGCGTCTGCCGGATCCCGGCGACAGCGGCGTCGGTATAGCGCCCGGGGTGGTGGGAGAGCAGCTTGCGGGTGATCAGGCGGCCGTCCGGACGCTTGCCGACGACGTCCGTGAAGGTTCCGCCCCGGTCGATCCAGAATTCCCAGCGACCCGTCACCCCGCCATTGTCGCAGCGGGCGGCGGTGTGTCGGCGATGAGCGGGTCGGCGGGCGGGGGAGACGGCGGCGTGGTGGGGACAGGCCGCGGGGCGGCGGACGAGGGCGCGGGCCGCTCGGTGAGTGGGCCGGTGGGCGGATGGGGGAGCAAAGCGGGCGCCGGGCCGCTGGTCACCGCGGTGAGCGCGGCGAGAGTCGCCCGCCGGTCCCGCTCCTCGAGCAGATGGGCGGTGCCCCGGAGGCGGTGCCTCCACTCCAGGGCGGCCAGCGCGACCAGGCCGGGCAGGAGGTCGGTGCAGCGGTCCGCGATCCAGCGGGTGCCGCGGGTCGCCATCCACCACGCGGAGGCCGCGCGCGAGGGCGCGGGGCCGTCGAGCTCCAGGGACGGCGAGGCGCCGGTCGCGACGGACCGGGCGCGCAGGGCGCTGTGGAACTCCCTGGCCAGCAGCCGGTGCCCGAGCTCGCTCGGATGCAGCCGGTCGACGCTCCACGCCCGCCGCTCGGCGACCCAGCCGTGGTCGCCGAGCTCCACATGGACCGCCTCGTACCGCTGGGACAGCGCGTGCACCACAGTGTTCACCGCGCGCATCCGGCGCCCCAGCGGGCGTGCGAGCGCGGACGGCAGCCCCAGCATCCGCCCGGGGTCGGGCAGGCAGGCGGTGAGCACCACGGCGCCGTCGGCGCGCAGCGCGCCGATCGTGCGGTCGAGGGCCTCGGCGACCCGGTGGATGTCGAACGAGTCGCGCAGCGTGTCGTTCCCGCCGACCACGACCGAGGCCAGATGCGGGCGGGCGCGGCGGGCTTCGGCCAATTGCTCATCGGCGACATCGGCGGCCAGCGCCCCGCTGCGGGACACATTGACGAACTCCACCGGCTCATCGGGATGCGGCCCCGTCGCGGCCGCCAGCAGCGCGGCCCAGCCACGCCATCCGCCGCCGGGCGCCGGGTCGCCGAGCCCCTCGGTGAGCGAGTCGCCGAGGGCGGCGAAGCGCAGCCTGCGCGGCTCCGCGCCGTCGCCCGGGCCCGGCGTCGGGCCGGGCGGCCGCCCTGCCGGGTGCGGGGCAGTGGTGGAACCCTGCCCCGCACCTTCCGTCTCTGTCTCCGTCTTCGTCAGGACGGCCTCCTTGAGGACGGCCTCCTTGAGGACGGCCTCCTTGAGGACGGCCTCCTTGAGGACGGTGTCCGTGACGACGGCCTCCGTACGAGACGGTTCCGTACCAGCGCGGTCCCCCGTGTGAGCGCCGGCTGCGCTCACCGCACACCGCCGACTGCCCGGTGCGCCGAGACCGCCGCGGCGGCCGGCAGCGCCGCGGCCGGGACCCGGCCGCCGTCGGCGGACCGGACGCCCTCGGTGGACGCGTCATGGGCGGTCAGGAAGGAGGCGACCGCCGCGGGCCAGCCGTAGCGCTCGGCACGTGCCCGGGCCGCCGCCCGGCGGAGGGGCTCGGAGCGGGCCAGGACGCGCTCCACGGCGTCCGCGAAGGCCGTTCCGTTGTCCGCGGCGGTCTCGCCCGCGGCGCCGACGATGTCGGGCAGTGCGGAGAGCGCGCTGACGACGACGGGCGAACCGCACGCCAGCGCCTCCAGCGCCGCGAGGCCGAAGGTCTCCGCCGGGCCCGGCGCCAGCACGACATCGGCACTGGCCTGGATGGCGGCGAGCCCCGCCCGCTCCGCCACATGACCGAGGAAGGCGGCCGGAAGCCCCTCGGCACGGGCGCGGGCCTCCAGCCGCGGCCGCAGCGGCCCGTCCCCGGCGACCACGAGCGCCGCGGAGACGCCCCGCCGCCGCAGCTCGGCGAGCGCGTCGAGCGCCCGGCCCGGCCGCTTCTCGGGCGAGAGCCGCGAGCACATGGCGAGGAGAACGGCCGCCTCACCACGGTGATGGTCCCGCAGCGCGGCGTCGTGGTGGGAGGGGTGGAAGTGGCCGAGATCCACGCCCAGCGGGGCGCGTACGACATTCCGCGCGCCGATCCGTACAAACTCGCGCGCCGCCCATTCGGTGGTGCAGACGATCCGCGAGTACGCCCGCGCGGTACGGAGGTTGAGCCGGTCCGCGGCGCCCTGGGCGAACCCGTCCGGCACGCCCCAGGTGCGCAGCACGGCGTCCGCGCTCTCGTGGGAGACCATCACGGCCGGTACGCGGGCGCGCCGCGCCCACTCCCCCGTCCAGCGGAGGGTGGTGCGGTCCGACACCTCGAGCCGGTCCGGCCCCAGGCCGTCGAGCAGCCGGGTCAGCCGCCGCCGGTCGGTCAGGACGCGGTAGCCGCCGGTGCCGGGGATGGTCGGCCCGGGCAGCGTGATCACGCGCCCCTGCCGGGTCTGCTCGTCCGAGACCCGCTCGCCCGGCACCACCAGGACGGCCTCGTGTCCGGCCGCCTGATAACCGGCCCCGAGCTCGCGCAGCGCGGTGCGGAGGCCGCCGGAGGCCGGGGTGACGAAGTTGGCCAGCCGGACGATGCGCAGGCCCTTGCCGTCGCTCATGCTGCTCTCTCCTCCCACAGAACTCACGCTGCGCGCCTTTCACTCGCTTCTCCGCCCACGCGGCCCAGAGGCGCGGGCATCGCGACCACATGCCGCCCGGCGGCCACGCGTGCGGCGCTCGTAGCGCACCTTTCACTCGCTTCTCCGCCCACGCGGCCCAGAGGCGCGGGCATCGCGACCACATGCCGCCCGGCGGCCACGCGTGCGGCGCTCATGCCGCGACCGCCGTACGGGCCGCCAGCACCTCGGTGTAGTGGTCGATCAGCTGGTCGCCGATCGCCTCCCAGGTGCGGCCCTCGACCGCCTCCCGGCCGGCGTGCCCCAGTGCCGCGCGCAGCTTCGCGTCGGCCGAGAGCAGCGATACGGCGTCGGTCACCTCGGTCGTGTCCCCGGGCGGCACCAGCAGCCCCGTACGCCCGTGGTCGACGAGGTCGAGCGGGCCGCCCGCCGCGGGTGCGACCACCGGGACGCCGCTGGCCTGGGCCTCCTGCACGGTCTGGCAGAAGGTCTCCTGGGGCCCCGTGTGGGCGAAGACGTCCAGCGACGCGAAGACGCGGGCCAGGTCGTTGCCGGTGCGGCGGCCGAGGAAGCGGGCCCTCGGCATGGCCGCCCGCAGCGCGGGTTCGCTCGGCCCGTCGCCGACCACGACGACCTGGACGCCGGGCAACTGGCTCAGCGGCGCGAGCAGCTCGACGTTCTTCTCCGGGGCGAGGCGGCCGATGTATCCGACGATCAGCTCACCGCCGGGGGCGAGGGAGCGGCGCAGCTCCGGGTCGCGGCGCGAGGGGTGGAAGCGCTCGGTGTCGACCCCGCGCGGCCACAGCCGGATCCGCGGCACGCCGTGCTCCTCGAGATCGCGGGCGGAGGCGGTGGAAGGAGCCAGGGTGCGGTCGGCGGCGGTGTGCACGGCGCGGATGCGCCGCCAGGCCGCGTTCTCGCCCGCGCCGAGGTAGGTGCGGGCGTAGGAGCCGAGGTCGGTCTGGTAAACGGCCACCGCCGGTATCCGCAGCCGGAGCGCGGCGGTCATCCCGCGCGCACCCAGCACGAAGGGGCTGGCGAGGTGGACGACGTCGCTGTGGTGGGAGGTGATGGCGGCGGCGAGCTTACGGCTGGGGAGCGCGACCCGCACCTGCGGGTAGCCGGGCAGGGGCAGGGAGGGGATGCGTATGACGGGGTACGGATGCGAGCGGTCGAGCTCCCCTTGGCTCTCGGGTGGACCGCCGGCCGTGGCGGGCGGTGGACCGCCGGGGGGACCCGCCGGTGCGATGACCAAGGGGTGATGACCACGGCGGTGGAGATGGTCGGCCGTCTGCAGCGTGCAGTGAGCGACGCCGTTGATGTCGGGTGGGAAGGATTCAGTCACGATGGCGACACGCATACCGGTGTTGTCGGCGTACGAAGGGTGGCTCCGGCATCGTGCACGTTTCGCGCCGTAGAACGTCCCATGAGCGTTGGCCTTCGCGCTCCCCGGGCCCTGCTCAGGACCCCGGCGAGATCACGTCAAACCCGCATGAATCCGCCTCAATGAGCGACCGGTCACTCGGCGTGAAACTGTCGCCCGGGTGAACACCCTGTTCGGGCGGCGCGGAGGTACGGAGGGTGACGATCCCTTCACCCTGCCGGGGAAGACGCGTCTGCCGCGCCCGAGGTTGCGCCCCGCGCGAGATCGCGCTCCGGGGCGGCCGGCACCGTCAGAATTCCGGGGTTTCGGGCCCGATGCGGCTGCGGACCGCCGTCTGGACCTCGGCCTCCTCCGCCGGGTCGGCGGCCAGCCGGCGGAGCTGTTCGACGACGCGGGTGTCGGCGGTGGCGGCGTGGCGGGCGGCGAGTTCGCGGGTGCTCTCCTCGCAGTCCCACAGGCATTCGACGGCGAAGCCCGCCGCGAAGGACGGATCGGTGGCGGCCAGCGCGCGGGCGGCGCGGCCGCGCAGGTGGGAGGAGGCCGTCTCGCGGTAGACATGGCGCAGTACGGGCGCGGCGCAGGAGATCGTCAGGCGCCCGGCGCCGTCGACGAGCGTCCACAGGATCTGGGCGTCCGGGCCCTCGGCCCGGACCGTGCGGCGGAGGGCGGCGAGCACGAGCGGGGTGTCGTACTGACCGCCGCGGCAGGAGAGCATCGCGGCCGCCGCGTCACCGAGGGCGTCGGGGCGGTGGGCCCAGACGCGGGCCCGGTCGAGGGCGGAGATACTGCGCATGCGTTCGAAGGCGGAGAGGGCCGCCTGGGAGACCAGCTCCGAGGCATCCGGCTCGGTCACGGCCACCTCGATCAGGTCGAGCACCTCGGGGTCGCCGATCTCCGCGAGATGCCGCAGCGCCGCGGCGCGGGCGGCGTCGGGGGCCGACGCGGCGGCGGCGAGGAGCTCGGGCCGGTCCTCGGGACCGGCGACGGCGGCCAGGCAGCGGGCCGCCGCGTCGGGGCGGCGGGCGTCCGGCTTCAGGTCGTGCTCCCGCTGGGCCCACAGCAGGATGTCGTGGACGCTCCATCCGGGGCGCGGTCCCGAGGGCCGCATCTGGCGCTGCCACCGGTCGAAGGCGCCCTGCTCCGCCGCCGCGCGCACCCGCGGCCCGTGGTGCGGATCGCCGGCCCACAGCCGCCAGGGCCGGGGCTCGTAGGCACCGCGTACGACGGCGGCCAGCTCGGCGTCGCCCTCGGAGGTCTCGGGGAAGCGGGCGAGGACCGCGGGGGCCAGGCCGCGCAGCCCGGGGTCGTCGTCGCGCAGGGCCAGCTCGTCGAGGGCCCATTCCCAGTTGCTGCCGGCCGCGGTGTAGCGGCGCAGCAGCCGCAGGGCGTCGGCCCGGCCGTAGGCGGCGAGGTGGCCGAGGACGGAGAGGGCGAGCCCGGTGCGCGCCTCGTCGTCGTTGACCAGGTCGTCGGGGTGGAACAGATGCTGTTCGATTTCGTCGAGCTCGGCGTCGAGGTCCAGACAGAGCCTGGCGTAATAGAGCGAGCGGTTCTCGACCTGCCAGTCACGGCGGGGGTCGCGCAGCACACAGTGGTGCAGTGCCGCGAGCGCCTCGGCCCGCGGCGCGGCGAGGGCATGCAGGGTCCCGTCGCCGCGGCCTCGCTGAAGGAGGCCGAGCAGGGTGCCGCTGGGCGCTATGTCTGGATCGAACATGAGGTCAGCATCCGGTGCGGGAGGTTCGCTGGCAACGGGATTTCCGTCGATCGGCATTCTTGCCGATGTCCTGGCGCCGTATGCCTGATGAACGGCGTGGGACTGAGGGACTCCCGAGCGCCGCAGCCTACCCGGAATCGCGCCCTCCGCCGACTCCCCGCCGATATGGCCCCGGAAGGCCATCGGCATATGCCGCAAGCACCACCGGATCGGGTATTGCCAAACCGCTTACGGGATGTCGCAGCCTGTGCAAGAGTCGTTACCGGTCCCTCCCCTCAAGACCCGGCCGCGCCGCGCCCGTATCGGAGAACGTCATGCCGTCCCCCCGCTCCGCGGACCATCCCGCCGTTCCACCTCCCCAGCGTGACACGGTCGACGCCCTCATCTCGCAGACCCAGCGGCTCCGCGGCGGGCTTGACGCCGTCCGCCGCGACACCGTCGCGGACCTGGGCGGTACGGATGACGCGCAGGTGCGCTGGCAGCGTGCGCTGTGCGAGCTCGCCGTCCACCAGCTGGACGATCTGGACCGGCATCTGGGCGAGCTGCGCGAGGGACTGCTCGCCGATCCCCCCAGAACGGACGAGGGGACCGAAGCCGACGCGACGGAGACGGGGACGGAAGCCGACGCGGGGGCGGCGGCCGAGGCCCCGGCCGAAAGTGATGGCACCGGGCGCGGTTCGCTGTTGAGCCGGGTCGGCAGCGCCGAGTGGAACCTCCTCTCCGACGAGGTGACCTGGTCCGACGAGCTGTGCCGGATCTTCGGCCGCGACCCGGCGGACGGCGGGCTCACCCTCGACGAGTTGCCCTCCTGGGTCTTCTCCGAGGACCAGCCGATCCTGACCGCGATGGTCACGGACTGCCTGGTGGACGGAAAGCCGATCGACGGCGAGTTCCGCGTCGTGCGCGCGGACGAAGTGGTGCGGACCGTCCATATGGCGGGCGAGCCGGTGCTCGACACCGACGGCAGCACCGCCTCCATGTGGGCCGTGCTCCGGGACGTGAGCGAGCTGCGCCGCAGCGAACGGGCGGTGCGCGAAAGCCGGGACACCCTCAGCCACCAGCGGCGGATCGCGCGGACCGAGCGCCGGCTGGCGGTGGAGGTGCAGGAGGCCGTGCTGCCGCCGTGGCGCGGCTCCCTCCGGCTTCCGTCCGGTGACGGCTTTCCGGGCACCGCCCCGGCGGCCGACGGCGCCGCCCTCGACATCGCCGCCCACTATCTCCCCTCCGAGTCCAGCGCCCAGATCGGCGGCGACTGGTACGACGCGCTCGAGCTGCCGGACGGACGGACCCTGCTGAGCGTCGGCGGTCTCACCGGCCATGGCGTGACCGCGACCTGCGGTATGGCCATGCTGCTGGGCGCGGTGCGCGGCATGGCGGTGGCCGGGATCGAGCCGGGCCCGCTGATGGGGCGGCTCAACCAGCTGCTCGCCGTCTCCTCCCAGCCCGCGCTGGTCGGCGCCGCCTGCGGGCAGTACGACCCGCGCACCCGCACCCTGGTGTGGGCACAGGCCGGGCACCCCGCCCCGCTGCTCTTCCGCGACGGGACGGGGCGCCCGCTGCGCTCTCCCGACGGCGTGCTGCTCGGCGCCACCACGGGCGCCACGTATACCCAGTCCGGGGAGCGGCTGGAGCCGGGCGATCTGCTGGTGCTGCACACCGGACGGCTCGCCCAGGACGCCGAGGGCGCCACCGAGCGGCTGCTCGCGCTCGCGCCACGGCTGACCGCCGCCCATGGCGCACAGGAGTGCGTACGGACCGTGGCCGAGGCGTTCGGCGACGAGCCACGCGAGAACGACGCCTGTGTGCTGATCGCCAGGGTCACCGGTGCCCGCCCATGACGCGGCTTCCCGCGTCGGCGTGGCACGGCGATCGGCCCTCGTAAGGCGCGGTGATCGGCCCTCGTAAGGCGTTGGCTTCCCGTGCGGGTGACGTGTTTCGTCAAGGTTGACTCGTCGTAAGGCGTTGCCCCTTCGTCGGGCCCGTGGCGCGGCGTGGCCCGGCCGCTAGACGACCGCGCTCCGGGCGATGGAGCCGGACCCTTTCAGCCCCGGGCCGCCCTTGCTCGCGCCACCCTTCGGCATCACCTGCTGGATCTCCTCACGCAGCTCCCGGATGGCCGGTGTCGTGGAGTACCGCCCGGTGAGCCGGTACATCTCGCGCAGCCGGTCCCAGGTGCGATGCGAGGAGTTCTGCTCGATCGTCAGCAGGGCCATCCGGGCATAGCGCTCGGCCTGCTCGGGATCGCCGCCGATGAAACAGGACGAGGCGATGGAGATGTGGTCGAAGATCTGGGACCGCTGGCGCCCGCCCTCCCGCATCCGCAGCGCCTTCTTGGCATGGCTCTCGGCGATGCCCGCCACCCCCGGCTCATGCTCGGCGAGGGTGCGGTAGACCAGCCCCTGCATCCCGTACAGATCCGCCTCGTTGAACAACTGCATCCAGCTCGGCGCCGGACCCTCGTCCCGGTCCGAGATGAACAGCTCCTCCGCCTCGCCCAGGGCGCGGCGCACCGCCTGGCCGTTGCCCTTGGACGCCTGCGCCCATGCCTCGATGGTGCAGAACATGGCCCGGGTGCACGGCAGCGCGGCCTCGCCCGCACCGGTCTTGGCCAGCTTCATCAGATCCAGGGCGTCGTCCGGGCGGCCCAGGTGGACCATCTGCCGGGCGGCCCTCGAGAGCGCCTCGCTCGCCCGGGGGCGGTCGCCGCCCTCGCGGGCCGCGTGGGCGGCGATGACGAAGTACTTCTGGGCGGTGGGCTCCAGGCCGACGTCATGGGACATCCAGCCGGCGAGCACCGCCAGGTTGGCCGCCACCCCCCACAGCCTGCGCTGCAGATGCTCGGGGTGGCGGTAGGCGAGCATGCCGCCCACCTCGTTGAGCTGGCCGACCACGGCCTTGCGCTGGAGCCCGCCGCCTCGGGCCGCGTCCCAGGCGCGGAAGACCTCGACCGAGGTCTCCAGGGCGTCGATCTCCTGGGAGCCGACCGGGGCGGCCTCATAGCGGTCGAAGCCCACGGGCTCGACGGACAGGGGATTGTCGGTACGGGGCGCGTCGGTGGCGAGGGTGGGGTCGGAGAGCAGAAACTCGCTCATGGCACCGGTGATGGCGGATCCTGCGGCGAGCGCGGCGCCCGCACCCACCAAGCCGCGTCGGTTGAACATAAGGTCCATTCCCGTGAATTCGGTGAGGACCGCGGCCGTGGACTCGGGCGGCCAGAGCAGCCCGTCGGCGGGCTGCCCCTTTCCCGAGCGCCCCCCTCGTCCGAACCCGAGATCCTCAGTGGTCACGACTCGACCGAGACGCTCGGTGAACAGGGCAGCCAGCACCTTGGGCACGGGATCGCGCGGCGTCTCGCCGGTGTCGATCCAACGCCGCACCCGCGAGGTGTCGGTCGCCAGCTGCGGATGGCCCATGGCCGCCGCCTTCCGGTTCACGAGCCTCGCGAGCTCCCCCTTGGACCATCCGGCGAGGCCGAACAGGTCCGCAAGACGGGTGTTGGGTTCCCTCGTCACGTCAAGCCCCCAGGTTCCTCGGCTGACTTGACAGTAACGGCCCCGTCACGAGCCGTGCGACTATTCGCCAGGGTTCGCCAGGGTCCGCCAGATGGTGTGCCACCCGCACAGGGGTGTGATGTAGGAGTGCGTTACCCGGCCCCGTGGCGGATCGAGCTGAACCGACCGCATTCCCCAGGGTGCGGCCCCGCCTCGGGGCCGGGTGCGTACGCAACTCGTCGGCACACGAAGGGATCTGTATCGCCCATGTACGCAGCGTCGTCCTCCGTGTCCGTCCCGCCCCGGCCGTACCGGCGGCAGCTGCCCGGCTCCGGGCCGTACCTCGATCCCGCCCACGGCGGCCGGGCCCGGCGGACCGCCGCCCTCGGCACCGTGCCGCCTCGCGGGAGACTCGACTTGTCCGGTCCACAGGGTGCGCAGCTGCGCACCGCGATCACCTCGGTCCATCGCATCTGTCCGGAGTTCAACCCGGTGCAGGTGCTGCGGCGCAGCGGACGGTCCGTGCTCCTGATCGGGGCGACCGGGCGCAGCACCGCGGTGGCCAAGTGCCTGCTGGACCACTCCCCCGCGTGGGCCGAGCGGTTCCGCCGGGAAATAGCGATGTACCGGGCGTTCGTCCGGCAGCGCCCGCCGGTGCGGGTGCCCCGGCTGATCGCCGCGGACCCGGACAACTGCGCGCTGGTCATCGAGCGGATGCCCGGGCGGATCGCGGCCACGCAGCGCCACCCCACCGAGCCCCCGCCGCGCGCCGATCTGGGGGCGGTGCTGGGCGCGATCCGCAGGGTCAACCAATGGCGGCCGCCCGCCGATCTGTTCGACGCCCCCATCGACTACGCCGGCCGGCTGACCCGCTATCACGAGCTCGGGCTGCTGACCGACCGGGACATGGGCGATCTGCAGAAGCTGCTGCGCGGCGTTTCGCACGCCTGGGGGCGGCAGACTCCGGCGCAGTTCTGCCACGGCGACGCCCTGTTGAACAATGTCCTGCTCTCCCCCGCGGGCCCGGTGCTCCTCGACTGGGACCACGCGGGCTGGTATCTGCCCGGCTATGACCTGGCCACGCTGTGGACGGTGCTGGGCGACGCGCCCGTCACCCGACGCCAGATCAGCCAGTTGGCGCAGGCCGCGGGCCCGGCCGCGCGGGACTCCTTCCTGGTGAATCTGATGCTGGTGCTGACGCGGGAGATCCGCCAGTACGAGACCGCGGTGCAGCGCACCATGCACGATCCCGCCCCCGTGGTGCCGGGCGCGGTCCCGGCCGGTGAGGAGCAGCGGCTGCTGCTGCGCCGGCTGCATGACGACTGCGCGATGGCCCGGCGGGCGGTGCGGGCGGCGGTCGGCACCCGCTGAGCGGAGGCGGATGGCGGCAGGGGCGCGTCACCGGTCTGGACCGGTGACGCGCCGCGGTCGGGCTGACATGCGAACACGCGTCTGGGTGACGGCGATTGACGTCACGCCTGGCAGCGCATATCTCTAAGTGGCTCGGCCCGGCCCGCTTGAGGAGGCTGCAATGCCAGAATCCGCACAGGACAGCGCCCACGACGCGAACAGAAACCCGTCCGGCCCCACCCGGAGAACCACATTGCGGACCGCGGGAGCCGCGGCGTCCGCCGCCCTTCTGCTCCCGCTGGTCTCGGCGACACCCGCCGCCCATGCCGACCAGCCGCGGGCCGACGGTCCTCCTGCCGACGGCGGCGCCCTGCAGCGCGCCTTCGCGGCCGCGGCCGCCGAGTACGGCGTTCCGGTCAGCGTGCTCCTGGGCGTCTCGTATCTCCAGTCGCGCTGGGACGGCCACCGCGGCGCGCCCAGCGTCACCGGCGGCTATGGGCCCATGCATCTCACCGACGCCCACACCGCCCTGCTCACCGCCCCGCACCACAGCCAGGGCACCGAGGACGCGCGCGGCGACCTCGCCCGGCCCCTGAGGGTCCCCAAGGCCACCGTTCCCGAGCCCCGGCAGCTGCCCGCCCGGCTGCGCACCCTCGGCCGGGCCGCGGAGCTCACCGGGCTCTCCGCGGAGGCGCTGCGCGCCGATGAGAGCGCCAATGTGCGCGGTGGCGCGGCCCTGCTGGCCGCCACCCAGAAGCGGCTGGGACTCCCGCCGAGCGAGGACCCCGCCGGCTGGTACGCGGCGGTGGCGGCCTACTCCGGCGCCGATGACGCCACGGCCGCGGCCGTCTTCGCCGACGAGGTGTACGAGGTGATCCGCGGCGGTGCCGCGCGGACGACCGCCGACGGCGAGCGGGTCTCCCTCGACGCGGCGCCCGCTCTCGCACCGGACACCCGGCAGCTGCGGACGCTCGGCCTGCCGTCCCGTGCCCGGGATCCGCAGGTCGAGGCCCCCAAGGAGGTGTCCTGCGAGTGGATCCCGGCGCCCTACGAGGAGTTCGGGGACAACGACTACGGCAACCACGACCTGGGCGACCGCCCCGCCTCGCAGTCCATCGACTACATCGTCATCCATGACACCGAGGGCTCCTGGGACACCACCATCAAGCTGGTCCAGGACCCCACCTATGTGTCCTGGCAGTACACCCTGCGCTCCTCCGACGGGCATATCGCCCAGCATGTGCCGCTCAAGGACGTGGCCTGGCACGCGGGCAACTGGTACGTCAACGCCAAGTCCATCGGCCTGGAGCACGAGGGGTTCCTGACCGCTCCGGACGCCTGGTACACGGAGGCGATGTACCGCTCCTCGGCGCGGCTGGTGCGCTATCTCGCCAAGCGGTTCGACATTCCGCTGGACCGCCAGCACATCCTGGGCCATGACAATGTGCCGGGCACCACCACCGCCACCATCGCGGGCATGCACACCGACCCCGGTCCCTACTGGGACTGGGCGCACTACTTCACCCTGCTCGGCGCGCCCTTCCGGCGCACCGCGGGCTCCTCCGGCGGGCTGGTCACCATCCGCCCCGACTACGACACCAACCGGCCCGTCTACACCGGCTGCGAGACGGCGGGCGAGGAGTGTGCCCCGCACGGCTCGGCCGCGGTGCGGCTGCACACCGCGCCGCGTGCGGATGCCCCGCTGGTCAAGGACATCGGGCTGCGCCCGGACGGCTCCGACTCGACGACCGGCGTCAATGACACCGGTGCCCGCGCCACCACCGGGCAGCAGTTCGCGGTCGCGGGCCGTGAGGGCGACTGGACGGCGATCTGGTACCTCGGCCGGCGGGCCTGGTTCCAGGACCCCAAGCGGCGGCCGACGGCGGTGAGCGCCAAGGGGCTTGTCGTGACGCCCAAGGCCGGGGTGGCAGAGGTTCCGGTGTACGGCCGCGCTTATCCGGAGGAGGGGGCGTATCCGGAGGGTGTGCCGGTGCAGGCGGTCTCGCCGCTGCCGTACAAGCTGCTCGCCGGGCAGTCCTATCCGCTGGGGCTGAGGACGCGGGGCGAGTATCTGTGGGCGACCACCTTCGATCCGGCCGGTCACAAGGTGGTGCGCGGCCAGGACGTGTACTACCAGATCCAGTTCGGGCACCGGGTGGCGTTCGTCCGGGCCGCCGATGTGACGGTCCGGCGCTCGGGGAAGTGAGCCCGACGGGCCGTCAGTCCGCCGCGGGAGAGTGGTAGACGGGCCATCCGGGGGTCGTGAGCGACCGTGTCGGCCGTGTGCCGTACGGGCGTCTCACGGCCCCTCGGCGGCACTCCTCAGCCCTGCTGGAACATCTCCGCGGGCAGCGGCTTGAGCAGCCGGTACAGATCGTCGGTGATCGGCCGGTCCCAGCTGGCGATGGTGACCAGCACCCCGTCGCTGCGGTCGAACTGGGCGCAGGAGATCCGGCCCTCGGAGAGCTTGATCCGGCGGACGATGAGGAGGTTGTCCTCATGCATGACCGGGCTGTCCTCGGTGTCCACCACATGGACCGGCTCGTCGTTCCCGAGCGCCGCAAGCAGCTGGGCGACCTCGAACGGCGGCTGGCCCTCCGCGACCTCCCGGGCCGGTGACCCCTCGGGCAGATTGCCGATAATCATCGCCGGGCCGCGGCCGCCGAACAGGTCGTAGCGCAGGAAGACGCCCTGGCAGGTGCCGTCCGGAGCGGGCAGCAGCCCCGCCCCGAGATCGCCGGGCCAGTCTCCCGGGTCCATGGCGAGGACATCGAAGTCCGGCCCGGTGGGCGTGGCGGCGCTGCGGCGGCGGAGGAAGGACATGCGGACATGGTACGTGGCCGCGTGCCGGTTACCGTGCCGGGGAGCGGGCGGGCCGCACCCCTCATCCGGGGTCGGGCGCCGGGCGCGGGGGCAGGCCGACCGTGGGGGTGATCAGCCGCTTCGCCAGCCCGGCGCGGTCGGTGCCGACCTTACGGTAGACATCGGAGAGCAGCCGGGCGACCTCACGCTCCTCCAGCCCCGTCGCCTCGCTGATCCGGGCGTCCGGCCAGCCCTCGGCGGCCCGCTCGGCGACGGCCTGCTCCTGGGAGGTCAGCGGGCTGGTGTGATCGACCCGCAGCTGCATGGGGCGCAGCCCGGCGGCGGACAGCTCGTCGCGGGCCCGGGCCGCGAGCGCGTCGGCCCCGCAGCGCACCGCTCCCTCCAGACCGCGGTAGAGCCGGTCGCCGGCCTCCTGGGGCAGGCCGATGCGGCGCAGCGCGGCGCCGTGGTCGACCAGCGCCACGGCCAGGTCGTAGGCGGCCGGTGACCGCATCAGATGGCTGACGGCCTCGGCCAGCAGCTTGATCCGGTCGGGCCCCTGGGTCACGGTGGCCGCGGTGTGCAGCGCCTTGCCGATCGCGGAGTGGGTGCCGAACTGACGGGCGCGGCGCACCGCGTCGTCGGCGACCTCGGCGGCCTGCCGGGGATCGGTCAGCGCGAGCGTCTGGGCGAGGTGGAGCTGCCAGGGGCACCAGGCGGGGTTGCGCATACCGCGCCCGTCCATGCGGCGGCCGACCTCGCTGAGCTGGTGCCGGGCCTCGCGGTGCAGATTGGCGGCCAGCAGCAGCTCGCCGCGGACCGCCGGTACGTCGGGGCAGAGCGTGGCCTGCGGCAGGGTCTCGCCGCGGTGCCCGGCCGCGAACTCCTGTGCCTCATGGACCCGGCCCCGGCAGATCAGCGTTCCGATGAGGGTGCCGACCGCGGTCCAGTGCGCGGGTGTCGAGGAGCCCACCAGGTCGGCGATCCGCATCCCCTCCCGGGCCAGCTCCTCCGCCTCGCCGAGCGCGCCGCGGCGCAGCCGCGCGTACCCGAGCAGAGTGAAGCCGAACGCCAGATGGGAGCCGCGCCAGCCCTTGCGCTCGCATTCGGCGATGCCCTTGTTGAACAGCTCCTCGGCGCGCCCGGGCTGGTCGCAGTGGAGGAAGACGAGGGCGACCAGGATGGGCACCTCGAAGCCCCAGTCGTCATCGGTCCAGCTGAGGCCGTCGCCGAGGGCCTCCTCCGCGTAGTGCAGCGCGGTGGCGACCGGCTCGCCGCGGGTCATCGCGTCCCAGGCGCGCAGTCCCAGCAGATAGCGCTCGGCCATGCCGCGGCCGGTGAGGTGGTCCGCGAGCCGGGCGAGGCGCCGGGAGCGGGCGGGAGCGGGCGGGCGACTCCTTCTCGTCGGCGCGGAACATGTTCCACATCAGCTGCTCGGTCTGCATCCGCAGCCGGGTGCGGGCGCTGGTGGCCCGGCCGATCTCGGCGGCGACGACCTGGGCGGCCTCCTCCATACGGCCGCTGTGGCCGTATGCCTGGGCGAGCCGGTAGGTGATCGCCTCGCGCAGGTCGGGGCCGAGCGCGGGCTCTTCCAGCGCGGCCCGCAGATGGTTGACGGTGACGTCGGGCTCGGTGAGCTGGGCGGCGCAGCCCAGCTCGTACAGCACGGCGGGGCGCTCCTCGAGGGCGGGTGGTTCGCGCAGCGCCCGGGCAAGACAGCGGCGCCCGGCGTCGGGGGCTCCGGCGCGCAGATACTCCCGGGCGGCGGCCCGCAGATGGTGCACCACCCAGGGGTCGCCCTCGGGGTGCATCTCCAGCAGATGCCGGCCCGCGGCCGCGGAGCCAAGACCCGCGCCGAGCACCACGGTGGCGGCCTGGCCGTGCATGGCCACCCGCAGGGCGGCGGGGATGGCCTGGTAGACGGCGGTGGCGATCAGCGGGTGAAGGTATTCGAGGGGCCGGGTGCCGTTTCCGGGGCGCGGCGGGGCCAGGATCCGCGCGTCGACGAGCCGCGCCACCACATCGACGGCCTCGGTCTCGCTGAGCCCGGCGACATTGGCGGTCAGCGCCGGGGTGGCCTCGATACCGAGGACGGCGACGGCCCAGGCGAGGCGGACGGCGGCGGTACCGAGGCGGGTCAGCCGGTCGTTGAGCCCGCTGTCCTTGGCCGAGGAAACCAGATCGCGCAGCGCGGGCAGGTTCTCCGACTGCGGTTTCAACCGGCGGTCGCGGATCTTGGCGGTGAGCTCGGTGATCTCCCAGGGGTTGCCGCCGGTCATCGCCCAGCACTCGCGGCAGAACGCGTCGTCGGCGTGGTCCCCGAGGACCTCCCGGACGATCCTGCCGACTCCGCTCGGGGTCAGCGGCGCCAGCACATAGGGACGTGATCCCTGGCGCTCGACAAGAGCCCGTATCACGGCGACGTCGGCGGTCAGGCCCTCCGGGCGGTAGCCGACGGCGAGCAGCAGGGGCAGGTCGGCGGTGCGCGAGGCGAACCGGGTCAGCCAGTCCAGCGATTCGGGGTCGGCCCAGTGGACATCGTCGAGGATCATGACGACCGGGGCATGTTCCACGGCGAAGCGGGTCACCAGCCAGTCGAGGCCGTCGCGGACGCCCTGCGGATCGGGCGCGCCGCCGTTGCCCGAGACCACCAGGCCGACCGCGGGCGCCACGATGTCGTACCAGCCGCCGAGGATCCTTCGGTGCTCGTCCTCGCCCGTCGCCGCGAGCACCGGCTGGAAGAGCTGGCGCACCACTTGGAAGGCCGCGCCCTGTTCGTGCTCACCGCCACGGGCCCGGAGCACGGTGCAGCCGCGTGCGGCGGCCCTCCGGCGCGCCTCGCCGAGCAGCGCGGTCTTGCCGACGCCGCCGGGGCCCTCGAAGGCGATCACTCCGCCGCCGCGGGTCTCGGCCCGGTCGGCGGGGTCCGTCCCGCACAGCTCGGTCAGCGCGGCGTCCACCGCGCGCAGCTCCCGATCCCGCTCCAGCAGTGTCCGGCGCGTCAGGTCCTGTTGGCTCATGTCCTCCGCCACGTTCTTCCCCTCCGGCAGGTGACGCCGAGCGTAGCGCGGATGGCACGCTCCGTAGCCCCCAATGGGGGGTTTTCCGCCGGGCATTGCCAGTGGCACACGCCATTTCACTGCCTCCTCTATCGATGCCACGTTCCGCACGCGAGGATGACCGGATTCACCGGGTTGGCCAGACGCCGCGCACGCCTGTGGTATGTGCGGCCTCGGCCGCCCGACCAACGAAGGGGGCGGACACGATCATGCACGCGCACGCTTCGCGACCACAGGCCCGGCAGACGACACTGCTGCGCCGGGCGGCCCTGTTCGACTTCCCGGCCTCCGCCGACCTCAGTCCCGGCACCGAGGCGGCCAGGCAGCACACCATCCAATGGCTTTCGCGGTTCGGCGTCTTCGAGGACCGCGCCTCCGTCGCGGAGTACGACGCGCTCCGCTTCGACGTGCTGGCGGGCCTGTTCTACCCCCGGGCGACCGGCGCCGATCTGAACCTGGGCAGTGACCTCGTGGGCTGGTACTTCGTCTTCGACGATCAGTTCGACGGCGAACTGGGCTCCCGTCCGGAGGCCGTGGCACGGCTGGTGGCGGACGTCATCCGGATCACCGAGGAGGACGCGGCGCACGGCAGGGCACAGGACGGCGAAGGGCCGCTCCTGGAGAGCTTCCGCGACCTGTGGCGCCGGATCAACTTCGGGCGGCCGCAGGTGTGGCGGGACCGCTTCCGCCACCACTGGCTGGAGTACCTGCACTCCTACCACCACGAGGCCCTGGAGCGGACCGGCGCCCTGCCCGGGGCCGGCGGGGACGCACCGCGCTCGGTGGAGGCCGTGCTGGCGCTGCGGCGTCACTCGATAGGCGTACAGCCCTGTCTCGACCTGAACGAGCCGTTCGGCGGCTACACCCTGCCGCCCGCGCTGCACGGCGGTTTCCCGATGGCGCGGATGCGGGAGGCTACGGACGATGTGGTGGTCTTCACCAATGACATCGCTTCCCTGGACAAGGAACTGGCCGTGGGCGACGTCCACAACAGTGTCATCGTCCAGTGGGAGCGCGCGGGTGGTGAACTGGAGGACGCGGTAGGCCATATCGCCGACCTGGCCAACGCACGCTATCGGTGGTTCGAGAAGACCGCGGCCAGGCTGCCGGCGCTGCTCACCGAGGCGGGGGCGGACCCGGGCACCCACCACTTCGTGCGGCGCTATGTGGACGGCATGCGGCATGTGATGACCGGCAATCTGGGCTGGTCGCTGCGTACGGCACGCTACGACGAGCGGGGCACCGAGGCGGTCAGCGGGGGCGGCAGCGGCCCTGGGCCCAGTTGACCGGCGCGGAGGAGCTGATCCGCGCGGGGCGGGGCGGGGCGCTGCCACCTCTGGGCAGCGGCTCGGGCTCCCGTTAGCCGGCGCCCGGAAGCCGACGCGGTCAAAGCGCTCTCACCTCATATGGGGCGCTCAGCTCGCGTAGAGCTGCTCGATCTGTGCGGCGCAGACCTTGTAGACCGCGTCGCGCCGCAGTTTGAGCGAGGGCGTCAACAGCCCATCCTCCACGGTGAATTCCTTCGGGAGGATACGGAAGGCCCTGATCGACTCCGCCCTGGACACCGAGAGGTTCGCCGTGGAGACCGCCTGCTGGATCTCCGCGTGCAGCGCCTTGTTCGCCGACGCGTGCTCCCGACCGACGGGGAGCCGCGCGCCGACCAGCTGGTGCCAGCGCGCCAGCATCTCGGCGTCCAGGGTGATCAGCGCCCCCACGAAGGGGCGGTTGTCGCCCACCAGGACGCACTGCGAGATCAGCGGATGCGCCCGGAGCCGCTCCTCCAGCGGCAGCGGGCAGACGCTCTTACCGCCGCTGGTGATGATGATGTCCTTCTTACGGCCGGTGATGGTGAGATAGCCCTCGCCGTCGAGGAATCCGACGTCTCCGGTGTGCAGCCAGCCGTCGCGCAGCGCGGCCCCGGTGGCCTTCGGATCGTCCAGATAGCCCTCGAAGACGGTGCCGCCGCGCACCCATACCTCGCCGTCCGGCGCGATACGCACCGTCGTGCCCGGCATCGGGCGGCCCACCGTGCCGTGCCGGGGACGGCCGGGCGGCTGGGCGGTGATCGCCGCCGTGGTCTCGGTGAGGCCGTAGCCGTTGTAGACGGTGATCCCGGCGCCGGCGAACGTCAGCCCCAGCTCCCGGCTGAACGGTGAGCCACCGGTGACCGCGTAGCGCACCCGGCCGCCCAGGACGGCTCTCAGGCGCCGGTAGACCATGCGGTCGAAGACGGCGTGCATGGCCCTGCGTCCCGGGCCCGGGCCCTTCCCGCCGCCCTGTGCCCGCTGCTCGACGGCCGCGGCGTAGCGCACCGCCGTGGCCATGGCCTTCTGGAAGACCACGCCCCTGCCCGCGTCCTGGGCGGCGGTCCGCGCGGCCGCGATGATCTTCTCGAAGATGTAGGGCACCGCGAAGACACAGGTCGGGCGGAAGCTCTGGAAGGACGGCAGCAGGGCGGAGGGGGTGAGCTCGGGTTCATGCCCCATGAGGATGCCGCCCCGCACACAGAGCACTTGGACCATCAGCCCGTAGACATGCGCCAGCGGGAGGAAGGCGAGGATGGCGGGCTGCACCCCGGGCTCGGCGAACAGCCCGCTCCAGCCCGCGAACAGGGTGTCGCATTCGGCGGCGAGATTGGCATGGCTGATCATGCACCCCAGGGGCTGTCCGGTGGTGCCCGAGGTGTAGCAGATGACCGCGGTGCAGCGCGGTTCCACGAGCCAGCGCCGCTCGGTGACCAGTTCCTCGTGGACGTCGGCGCCCCGCCGCCACAGCTCCGCCACGCACCCCTGGTCCATCTGCCAGATGGAGCGCAGCCAGGGAAGGGCGTCGCAGACGGCGCCGACCGTCATGGCGTGGTCCTCGCCCTCGACCACCACGGCCACGGCCCGGGTCTGGGCCAGGATCCAGCGCACCTGCTCCGCCGAGGAGGTGGGGTAGACGGTCACCACCTGGGCCCCGACCGACCACAGGGCATAGCTGAACAGCGTCCACTCGTACCGCGTCCGCGCCATCAGGGCCACCCGGTCCCCGAACCGCACGCCCTCGGCCAGCAGGCCCTTCGCCAGCGCCAGCACCTCGTCCCGGAAGGTCCCGGCGGTCACCGGAGTCCACCGGCCGCGGTCGGTGGCGTCGCGCCGGGCGAGCTGGGCCCTGTCCGGTTCGCGGTCCGCCAGTTCGTAGACCGAGTCCGCGAGCCCGCCCGCGCGCAGAGGTTCCACCATGTGAGGGAGACTGAATTCGCGCACGACACCCCCTGTTTTCGGCCGACTTGCCGCCCGCGCAACGGGGAAGTGGGAGGGAAAACTACCCGCCGGGGCCGGGGCTGCATAGAGCGGTGGACGATTCTGTTCCGGCTCGCGGAGACCTACCGCGACCTGCCGCTGTTACCGTGAGTCACCCTCACGTTTCACCACGGGACGTGAAGGAGCCGTGAACCTCCGGTGAACACACGGAAAAACGGGCCTCACGGTCGTGCCCGGCGAGGCATGGATCCATCAGGGCGTTCCGCGTCCCGATTCTGGCCGATAACGCACACCCCGCCGTGGCGCCGGGCGCCGCGGGGCCGGGGCCGCGGCGTGCTCTTCCGAGGGGCGACATGCCAGGGGCGGGCGGGTCCGGCCGGACCCGCCCGCCCCTGATCGGCGGTCCCGGTTCAGGTGAGGTCGAACTCGCCCTCACGCGCGCCCAGGACGAAGGCGCGCCACTCGGCCGGGGTGAAGATCAGTGCCGGACCCTCGGGACGACGGCCGTGGCGCATCGCGATGAAGCCCTCGACGAAGGCGATCTCCACATCGCCCACACCCTGGCTACTCGACTGCCACTGGGCGCCCGAGAGGTCGAGATCGGGCTTCTCTGCGCTTCCTGTCAGTGGCTGTGCGGTGGTGGTGGTGTCGGCCACGTCAGCTCATCCTCCCGGATCGTCGTCCGCGCCCCACCCTAGCGATCGTGACCGGTGCCGCACAGGCCACGAAAGAAGGACTGAGGAGGAGACTCAATTGGCGGGCGGCGTGTCCGCGACCACCCACATCGAGAAGAACTGTGAGCCCCCGCCATAGGCGTGGCCGAGCGCCTTACGGGCGCCGTCGACCTGGTGTTCGCCCGCCCGTCCGCGCACCTGGAGCGCGGCCTCGGCGAACCGCAGCATCCCGGACGCGCCGATGGGGTTGGTGGACAGCACCCCGCCCGAGGGGTTGACCGGAAGCTCGCCGTCGATCTCGGTCACCCCCGACTCGGTGAGCTTCCAGCCCTCGCCCTCGTCCGCGAAACCCAGGTTCTCCAGCCACATGGGTTCGTACCAGCTGAAGGGCACATACATCTCCACCGCGTCGATCTCCCGGCGCGGATCGGTGATCCCGGCCTGGCGGTAGACGTCGGCCGCGCAGTCCCGGCCGGCCTTCGGCGAGACGCAGTCCTTCCCCGCGAAGAGCGTCGGCTCGCTGCGCATGGCGCCGCCGTGCATCCAGGCCGGCGGATACGGGGCACGGTCCGCGCCGGCCCGGTCGGTGAGCACCATGGCGCAGGCGCCGTCCGAGGAGGGGCAGGTCTCCGAGTAGCGGATGGGGTCCCACAGCATCGGGGAGGACCGCACCTTCTCCAGTGTCAGATCGTGCTCGTGCAGATGCGCGTAGGGGTTGCGCAGGGCGTTACGGCGGTCCTTGTAGGCCACGAGGGCGCCGATACCGTCGGGCGCGCCGGTGCGCCGCATGTACGCCCGTACGTGCGGGGCGAAGAAACCGCCCGCTCCGGCCAGCAGTGGCTGCTGGAAGGGGATGGGCAGGGACAACCCCCACATGGCGTTCGACTCCGACTGCTTCTCGAAGGCGAGGGTGAGCACGGTCCGGTGGACACGGGAGGCAACCAGGCCCGAGGCCACCAACGCGGTGGAGCCGCCGACCGAACCGGCGGTGTGCACGCGCAGCATCGGCTTGCCGACCGCGCCGAGCGCGTCGGCGAGGTACAGCTCGGGCATCATGACGCCCTCGAAGAAGTCGGGGGCCTTGCCGATGACGACCGCGTCGATGTCCGCCCAGGTCAGCTCGGCGTCGTCCAGGGCCCGTACGGCGGCCTCCCGGACCAGCCCGGCGATGGAGACGTCCCGGCGTGCGGCGGTGTGCTTGGTCTGGCCGATCCCGACGACGGCCACCGGCTCCTTAATCACAGGACATCCCCTTCCAGGACCGCCACCAGGTTCTGCTGCAGACACGGGCCCGAGGTGGCATGGGCCAGAGCCCGGTCGGCGGCGCCGCGGTGGATGGCGGCGGCCGCCTCGCCGAGGCGGATCAGCCCGGCGGCCATCATGGGGTTGGCGGCCAGCGCCCCGCCGGACGGATTGACGCGTACGCCCTCCCCCAGCCCCAGCTCCCGGCGGAGGATCAGCTCCTGCGAGGTGAACGGCGCATGCAGCTCTGCCAGGTCGGCGGGGGCCTCGAAGGCGCCCGCGCGCTCGGCGGCGAGCCGGGTGGACGGGGAGCGGGTGAGGTCCCGTACGCCGAGGCTGTGCGCCTCCGTCCGGTGGTCCATGCCACGGATCCAGGCCGGGCGGCGGCAGAGCCGGCGCGCGGTGTCCCCGGCGGCGAGCACGACGGCGGCCGCGCCGTCGCCGACCGGCGGGCAGTCGTGGCGGCGCAGCGGCCGCACCAGATACGGGTCGTCCAGCAGGGCCTCGGGCGGCGGTGAACCGGTCACCTGGGCATGCGGGTTGTCCTCGGCCGCGGTCCGGCTGCGCGCGGCGACCGCGGCCAGCGCCCGCTCGTCGGCGCCGCTGTCCTCCGCGTCGAGCAGCGCCTGGGCCTGGAGGGCGGCGAGGGAGACCGAGTCCGGCCACAGGGGCGCCACATAGTACGGGTCGAGCTGGCGGGTCAGGACCTCCCGCAGATCGCCGGGTGAGGACTTGCCGTAGGAGTAGACGAGGGCGGTGTCCGCCTCGCCCGTCAGCAGCCTCGTCCACGCCTCGTACAGCGCCCAGGCGCCGTCCATCTCCACATGGGACTCCGAGATCGGCGGCCAGGCGCCGACGCCGTCGAGGGCCATGGTGAAGGAGAAGGCCCGGCCGGCCAGATAGTCGGAGGAGCCGGAGCAGGTGAAGTCGATCTCGCCCGCCCGGAGTCCGACGGCGTCGAGCACCTGGTGGAGGACGGGCATCAGCATCTCGACCTCGGAGACCTCCGCGCTGTCGCGCCGGTGGTCGCTCTGGCCGAAGGCGACGATGGCAACCTCTCGCATCTACAACAGCTCCTTGTAGGTGTCGTAGTCGGCGTCGGGTTCGCCGGTGGGGCGGTAGTGGTCGGGGTAGCGGCTGCCCTCGCTCCATACGGGCTCCACGCGCAGCCCCATGCGCACCTGGTCGTAGGGGATGCCGCCGACGCGCCCGTGGAGGGCCAGACCGGCGCCGTCCAGGGCGATATGGGCGTAGACGTAGGGCACTTCGATATCGAGATTGCGGGCCTTGATGTTCACGATGCAGAAGGTGGTGACCGTGCCGCGCGGGCCGACCTCCACCTGCTCGTCGGTGGCGACCCCGCAGGTGGGGCAGGCGCCCCGGGGCGGGACGTACACCTTGCGGCAGGACGGGCAGCGCTCCCCTTGGGTGGTGCGGTCACCGAGGGCCCTCAGATAGCGCGACTGGGCGCGGCCGGGTGCGTAGGTGTAGTCGAGGCGGGCGGGGGCCACGATGCCGGTGACGGGGTCGGTGAACTCCCCGCTGTGCGGCACGGCTTCGCCGCCCTCGGCGCCGTCGTACGGCTCGAAGCAGGCGATGTCGGTGATGGCGCCCACGCGCTCCCCGGCCCAGCGGACCCGCACCCGCATACCGGTGCGCACCGCGTCGGGGCCGGGCGCGTCGAGGGCGTGGAGGAGGGCGGTGTCCGCGCCGTCCAGCCGCACCAGCACCCAGGCGAAGGGGGTATCCAGGGGCTGGCCGCGGCGCGGCGCGGGGTTCCAGGCCCAGGTGGTGACGGTGCCGGTGGGGGCGACCTCGACGAGGTCGGACAACTCGTCGGCGGTGACCGGGTCGTATTCGACGGGCGGCACCAGCACCCGGCCGTCGGTGGTGCGCACGCCGAGCACGGTGCGTGTCCGCAGTCCGGTGAGGAAGGCGCTCTGCACCGGGCCGAGGGAGCGGGTGAAGGGGAACTCGACGACCAGAGGCGCTTGGAGCACCTCGGGTGAGGGAGCCGGGGTCATGGGGGGTGCGTCTCCTTCCGCGCGGCCGGCGTGGGGCGGCGGCCTGAGGTGTTGGGGGATCACGCCCGGCGGTAGACCGGCGGCCGTTTCTCCGCGAAGGCTTTCGAACCCTCTTTGGCGTCGGCTGTGTCGAAGACCGGCCAGCCGCGTTCGAGTTCGGACTTCAGACCGTCGGACTCGGTCATCTCGGCGGTCTCGTAGACCGACGCCTTGACCGCCTCGACGGCGAGCGGACCGTTGGCGTTGATCAGCTCGGCGATCTCCAGGGCCTTCTCCAGCGCCGTGCCGTCCGGGACGACATGGCCGATCAGCCCGATCCGCTCCGCCTCCTCGGCCGGGTAGGGGCGCCCGGTGAGCAGCATCTCCAGGGCGTGGGTGCGGGGCAGCTGGCGGGCCAGCCGTACGGTGGAGCCGCCGATGGGGAACAGCCCGCGCCGGACCTCGAAGAGCCCGAAGGTGGCGCCGCGGCCCGCGACCCGGATGTCGGTGCCCTGGAGGATCTCGGTGCCGCCCGCGACACAGGGGCCCTCGACGGCGGCGATCACCGGCTTGCGCGGCCGATGGTGGCGGAGCATCGCCTTCCAGTGCAGATCGGGGTCGGCCGCGAGGCGGTCGCGGACCTGCTGCCCGTCCATCCGGCCGCCGGCCGCGAGCGCCTTGAGGTCCATTCCCGCGCAGAAGGCCCCACCGGCGCCGGTGAGCACCACGGAGCGCACGGCATCGTCCTCGTCGGCCTCGGTCCAGCCGTCGTACAGCCCGACCAGCATCGGCAGCGAGAGCGCGTTCCTGGCCTCGGGCCGGTTCAAGGTGAGCACCAGGGTCGCGCCGACGCGCTCGACGATGAGGTGTTCGGTCCCGCTTGTCACGACGTCCTCCCGTCTCGAGACCTAGAACAGGTTGCAGCAGGGGAAGGCCGACTTCAAGAGAAATCTGATGCTCAGTCAGATTTCTTCGACCGGGGGCCTTCCCACCTCACCCCGGCGCGGCTCTAATGAGCGCCGAGCCGCCGGATCGAGGGGTCAGGAGGAGTCATGGAGTACAACCTTGCCGACCTGTTCGAGTCGATCGTCGACACGGCGCCAGGCAGAGAGGCGCTGGTGTACCTGGACCACCCCGGCACCGGGGCCGAGCGGCGGCTCACCTACGCCCAGCTCGACGCCGCCGCCAACCGGCTCGCCCACCATCTGCGGGACAGCGGTATCGCTGCGGGCGAGCATGTCGGGCTGCATCTGTGCAACGGCGTCGAGTACCTCCAGACCGCTCTGGCCTGCGTGAAGATCCGGGCGGTGCCGGTGAACGTCAACTACCGCTACGTGGAAGAGGAGTTGGTCTACCTCTACCGCGACGCGGACCTGGCCGCGCTGGTCTACGACGCCGAGTTCGGCGAGCGGGTGGCCGCCGCGCTGCCGCACACCGACAGCCTGCGCCATCTGGTGCGGGTCGGCACCGGGGACGGCCCCCGTACGTCCGTGGCGTTCGCCGACGCCGAGGCGTCCGGATCGCCCGAGCGCGGCTTCCCGGCGCGGTCCGCCGACGACCGCTTCATCATTTACACCGGCGGCACCACCGGTATGCCCAAGGGCGTGATGTGGCGGCAGGAGGACCTCTTCTTCTCCGGGCTGGGCGGCGGCGCCCCGACCGGCCGGCCCGTCGGGCGCCCGGAGGAGCTGGCCGAGCGGGTGGCCGCGGGCGGCGAGGGGCTGGTCTTCTTCCCCACTCCGCCGCTGATGCACGGCACCTCCACCCTTACGGCCTTCATCGCGTTCAACTTCGGTCAGAAGGTGGTGCTGCACCGAAAGTTCGTGCCCCAGGATGTCCTGAGGACGGTCCAGAGGGAGAAGGTCACCACCGTCTCGCTGGTCGGCGACGCGATGCTGCGGCCCTTGGTGGACGCCCTGACCGGCCCCCTCAAGGGCACCGACCTCTCCTCGCTGCTCAGCGTCAGCAGCTCCGGCGCGATCCTGTCGGAGACCGTACGCGCCCAGTTCGCCGAGCTCGCCCCGCACACCCTGCTGCTGAACAACTTCGGCTCCTCGGAATCCGGGTTCAACGGCACGGCCACCGACGACTCCGGCCCCGAGAAGGGCTTCCGGCTGCACGTCAACGCCCGTACGACGGTGGTGGACCCGGCGACCCTCGCCCCGGTGGCACCCGGTGAGCCCGGCCGGATCGCCCAGCGCGGCCATGTGCCGCTCGGCTACTACAACGACGCGAAGAAGACCGCCGAGACGTTCTTCGAGGCGGACGGCGAGCGCTGGGTGCTGCTCGGCGACATGGCCACCGTCGACGAGCAGGGCGTGATCACCGTCCTCGGACGCGGTTCGCAGTGCATCAACACCGGGGGCGAGAAGGTCTATCCCGAAGAGGTCGAACAGGCTCTGAAGGCCCATCCGGACGTGTACGACGCGCTGGTGGCGGGCGTCCCCGACCCCCGCTGGGGCCATCGCGTCGCGGCCGTCGTCCAGCCCCGGACACAGACCTCCGGGCTCACCGCCGACGCTGTCCGCGACCACTGCCGGGAGCGGCTCGCGGGCTACAAGATCCCGCGTACGGTCGTCTTCACCGACCGCATCCAGCGCTCCCCCAGCGGCAAGGCGGACTACCGCTGGGCGCGGGCGGTCGCGCAGGAGGCGGACCGGGACACCGCACACCACGGAGGAACCGCCGGCGCCGACTAGGCTGACCGGGTGAACCTTCCTGCTGTGCCCCTCGCCGACGGGATCACTATGCGGATCCCCGTCCCGGATGACGCCGAGGCGCTCGCTGACGCGTACACGCGCAACCGTGAGCATCTGCACCCCACCAGCCCACGGCGGGAGGAGAGCTTCTTCACCGCCGACGGCCAGGCCGCCCGGCTGCGGGACCAGCTGGAGCAGTGGGAGTTGGGCCGGATGGTCCCCTGGGTGCTGGCCGGTGCCGAGCGGATCCTGGGCACGGTCACGCTGTCGCATATCGTCCTCGGGCCCTGGCGCAACGCCCATCTCGCCTACTGGCTCGACACCGGGCACCTCGGCCGCGGGCTGACCACCCTGGCCGTGCGGTCCGCGTGCCGGGTGGCCGACGAGCAGCTCGGGCTGCACCGGATCGAGGCCAGCACACTGGTGGAGAACGTCCCGTCCCAGCGCGTCCTGCTGCGCTGTGAGTTCACCCGGATCGGCATGGCGCCGGACTATCTGCACATCGCCGGCGCCTGGCGGGACCATCTGCTCTTCCAGCGCGTCCTCAACGACCGCCCCTCGGCCTGACGGGCACCTTACGGCGCCGTCCGCGCGCACACCGACGGCAGCGACCGCCCCAGCGCCACACTGTGCAGCGCGTCCAGCTGCCGCCCATGGATCACGGCCGCGGCCCCGGCCGTGAGCCGCCCCACGCAGGAGGGAGCCTCCCGCACGGCCGCCGAGTCCGCGATGGCGCGCACGAGTTCGCCGTTGATCCGGTTGATCTCCAGCCGGATCCGCCCGAGGTCGGGACGTTCGGTGGGCGCCTGCGAGGGGTCGGCGTCCCAGCGGCGGTAGAGGCCGCGCTGGACGACCTTGCTGGCCTCGATCTGGTCGCGGAAGATCCTCGACGTCGCCACGGGGTCGGCGCCCAGCTCCTCGGCCTGCCGCGCCACCGCGTCCAGCACCTCCCGCTCCCGCGCCGGGTCGTCGATCGGGCTGTCCGTGCCCCACTTCGCGGCGGCGACCTCGTCGGCCACCAGCACCCGTTGCGCGGACAGATCGACCAGCGGCCGCAGGGTGCCGTGGACACGGGCCGGACCCGCCGGAGCGGCGAAGGCGGCGGTGGCCCCCGTGGCCAGCACGGCGGTGGTCAGCGCGGCGATCAGCGCATGACGCGGGGAGGGATGCGGTCGCATGGGCGGGGGTTCCTCTCTCGCGGGACGGGCGGCCCGAGGCGTCGCCCCGGTGGCCCGAGGAGCGCCCGACGGGTTCTGGAACGATAGGACGCCGCACCGCCGGCACGCCACGGGGCCGGTCCCGCGGGACAGCGGAACCGGCCCCATGGCGCATTGGCCTGATGCGCCGACACCACTTGGCGCTACTGGCGTTCAGCAGTCCGCCCCCACACCCTCACTACTGCGCCCCTGCACCCTCCCAGTACGGCGCGCGCAGCCGCCGCTTGTAGAGCTTGCCGTTGGGGTCACGCGGCATCTCGGCGATGAACTCCACCGACTTGGGGCATTTGTAGCCCGCCAGCCGGGTCGTGCAGTGGGCGAGGATCTCGGCGGCCAGCTCGGGCCCCGGAGCATGCCCCTCGGCGGGTTCCACGACCGCGATGACCTGCTCGCCCCAGTCCTCGTGGGGGATTCCGAAGGCGGCGGCGTCGGCGACGGCCGGGTGGGTGAGCAGCGCGGCCTCGATCTCGGCGGGGTAGATGTTGACCCCGCCCGAGATGATCAGGTCGATCTTGCGGTCGCGGAGGTAGAGATAGCCGTCCTCGTCCAGGAGGCCGAGGTCGCCGACGGTGAAGAAGTCGCCGATGCGGTTCTTCTCGGTCTTGCTCTTGTCCTTGTGGTAGGCGAAGCCCCCGGTGCTCATCTTCATGTAGACGGTGCCGAGTTCACCGGCCGGGAGCCGGGTGCCCTCGTCGTCGAAGACGGCGAGCTCGCTGATGGGCCAGGGACGGCCGACGGTCCCCGGCTTCTTCAGCCAGTCCTCGGCGGTGGCGAAGGCGCCGCCGCCCTCGCTGGCCGCGTAGTACTCCTCCACACAGCCGCCCCACCACTCGATCATCGCGCGTTTCACATGGTCGGGGCAGGGTGCGGCGCCGTGGATGGCGTGGCGCATCGAGGAGACGTCGTAGGACCGCTTGACCTCGTCGGGGAGGGCGAGCAGCCGGTGGAACTGGGTCGGCACCATATGGGTGTGCGTACAGCGGTAGGTGTCGATGAGGCGCAGCATCTCCTGGGGCGTCCACTTGTCCATGAGCACCAGGGGATGGCCGATGTGCAGCGACGAGCTCGCGAACTGCAGTACGGCGGTGTGGTAGAGCGGTGAGCACACCAGATGGACGTGGTCGGGCTCCTCGGAGCGCGGGGTGATGCCGAAGAAGCGCAGAAAGCCGCCGAGGTGGCTCTCCTCGGGGAGCTTTCCGGTCAGCGCACGGCGGATGCCGCGCGGACGGCCCGTGGTGCCGGAGGTGTAGTTCATGACCCAGCCCAGCTCGCGGTCGGCGGGCGGCTCCTCCGGCTGGCCCTCGATGAGCTCGGCGTACGGGCGGAAGCCGTCGATGGCGCCGACCGCGTAGCGGTGGGTCGCCGGCAGCCCCGCCTCGTCGGCGGCCGCCGCCGCCTGCTCGCCGAAGCGCTCATGGGCGATCAGCACCTTGGCGCCGGAGTCGGAGACGATCCAGGCGATCTCGGGGCCGACCAGATGGTGGTTGACCGGCACCAGATACAGCCCGGCCTGGGTGGCGGCGAGGGCGGCGACGAAGAACTCCACCCCGTTGGGCAGGACGACCGCAAGTGCGTCGCCGCGCCGCAGCCCGGCGGCGCGCAGCCCGGCGACGAGCCGGTTGCACGCGCTGTGCAGCCGTCCGGCGGTCCACTCCTCACCGTCCGGGGCGATGAGCACGGTGCGGTCGGGCTCGAGCGCGGCCTGGGCCCAGAAGCCGTTGGGTGTAGGGGACATGGCGGTCCGGTCCTCCTTCTGACGGCGGTGTCAGGCGGTGTGGGACGAGATCAGGCGGGTTTTGACTGGCGGGAGCGCGGGCGGGCCCGGTCAGGCGCGCTTGGCGATGCGGATGACGCGGTCGATGGCGCGCTCGAAGCCCCGGGTCAGATCGTCGAAGACGGCCTGGACCGGGCGGACCTCGTCCATCCGGCCGACGATCTGGCCGACCGGCGTGCCGAGCAGCGGTTCCACCTCGTGCTTCTGGATGCGGGAGACGGCCTCGGCGACCAGCAGCCCCTGGAGCGGCATGGGCAGCGGGCCCGGGCCGTCCGGGTCCTCCCAGGCGTCGGTCCACTCGGTGCGCAGCTGACGGGCGGGTTTGCCGGTGAGGGCGCGGGAGCGCACGGTGTCCCCGGATCCGGCCGCCAGCAGTTTGCGGATGAGGACCGGCGAATGCAGTTCGGCCTCCTCGGTGGTGAGCCAGAGGGAGCCGATCCAGACGCCCTGGGCGCCCAGCGCAAGCCCGGCGGCGATCTGCTCACCGCTGCCGATGCCGCCCGCGGCGAGCACGGGCAGCGGGTCCACGGCCCGCACCACCTCGGGGGTGAGCACCATGGAGGCGATCTCGCCGGTGTGGCCGCCCGCCTCGTACCCCTGGGCGACGATGACATCGAGCCCCGCCTCCTTGTGGTGGAGGGCGTGGCGGGCGCTGCCCGCGAGGGCGGCCACGAGGATGCCGTGGTCATGAGCGCGGGCGACGACATCGGCCGGGGGTGAGCCCAGGGCGTTGGCCAGGAGTTTCACGGGATAGTCGAAGGCGACGTCGAGCTGGCCGCGGGCCACCTCCTCGAGCCAGCCGGTGATCCGCCAGCCGGACGCCTCGCCCTCGGCGAGCTCGGGGACGCCGTGCTTGGCGAGGGTGTCCCGGACGAACGCGCGGTGGCCTTCGGGGATCATCGCCTCGATATCGGCCTCGGTGACCCCCTCCACCTTCTTCGCGGGCATCACCACGTCCAGGCCGTAGGGCTTGCCGTCGGCGTGCTCCTCCATCCAGTCGAGGTCGCGGGCCAGCTCCTCGCCCGCGCCGTAGCGGACCGCGCCGAGCACACCGAAGCCGCCGGCCCGACTGATCGCCGCGGCCACGGCGGGGAACGGCGTGAATCCGAAGACGGCGTGCTCGACACCCAGCCTTGCGCTCAGCTCCGTCTGCATGGTCGGCAGGATGCCGCAGGGGGGCGGACGAGGGAAGAGTTTTTCTGACGCTACGTCAGATTGGGTGGAAGAAAAGCGCCCCCAGGGCCGTCGGGAGGACTCGCCGAGGGCTTTCGGACGTCACTTCCCCAGCACTGCCATGGCCGCGTTGTGCCCGGGGATTCCGCTCACCCCGCCGCCGCGCACCGCCCCCGCGCCGCACAGCAGCACATTGGCGTGGTGCGTCTCCACGCCCCAGCGGCCGGTGCCCTCCTGGGCGTACGGGAAGGCCAGGTCCCGATGGAAGATGTTGCCGCCGGGCAGCCGCAGCTCGGCGTCCAGGTCCAGCGGGGTCTTGGCCTCGATGCACGGCCGGCCGTCGGCGTCATGGGCGAGACAGTCGGTGATCGGCTCGGCGAGATGCGCGTCCAGCTCCGCGAGGGTGGCGCGCAGCAGGGCGGTGCGCGCCGCGTCGTTGTCCTCGGTGAACAGCCGGGCGGGGGTGTGCAGTCCGAACAGGGTCAGGGTCTGATAGCCCTCGCGGGCCAGCTCAGGACCGAGGATCGACGGATCGGTCAGCGAGTGGCAGTAGATCTCCGACGGCGGCCGATGCGGCAGCTCCCCCGCGGCCGCCTGGCGGTACGCGTCCTCCAGGGCGCCGTACCCCTCGGCGATGTGGAACGTCCCGGAGAACGCCTCGCGCGGGTCCACCTCGCGGTCGCGCAGCGCGGGCAGCCTGCGCAGCAGCATGTTCACCTTGAGCTGCGCCCCTTCGGCGGGCGGGGCGGGCGGCTCCTCGCCCAGCAGCCGGGCCAGCTCGCGCGGCGCGGCCCCGACGAGCACATACCGGGCGGCCGCGGTGGACTCCCCCGCCTCGCCCTCGTACCGCACCTCGGCCGAGGTGCCGTCGGCGGCGATCGCGGTGACCTCGCACCCGGTCGCGATCCGCGCGCCCGCCGCACGGGCGGCGTCGGCCAGGGCATCGGTGAGCGCGCCCATGCCGCCGACGGGGACGTCCCAGTCGCCCGTACCGCCGCCGACCACGTGGTAGAGGAAGCAGCGGTTCTGACGCAGCGACGGGTCGTGGGCCCGCGCGAAGGTGCCGATGAGCGCGTCGGTGAGGACCACGCCCCGGACGAGGTCGTCGTCGAACGCCGCCTCGACCGCCTCCCCCAGCGGCCGCTCGAACAGCGCCTGCCACGCCGCGTCGTCCCCGATCCGCGCCCGCAGCTCCTCCCGGGTGGGCAACGGCTCGGTCAGCGTGGGGAAGACGCGCTCGGCGACGCGCTGGGTCATGCCGTAGAAGCGCTGCCAGGACTCGTACTCCCGCTCCGAGCCGGTCAGCCGCGCGAACGCGGCGCGCGTCCGGGCGGAGGAGCCGGCATCCACCAGCAGCCCGGTGTGGCGCCCGCCCCGGACCTCGGGCGTGTACGAGGACACCGCGCGCTTGCGCACCGCGAAGCGCAGTCCGAGGTCGTCGACGATCCGCCGTGGCAACAGGCTGACCAGGTAGGAGTAGCGCGAGAGCCGTGCGTCCACGCCGGGATAGGGCCGTGTGGAGACGGCGGCGCCACCGGTGTGGCCGAGGCGCTCGAGCACCAGCACGCTCCGCCCGGCGCGGGCGAGATACGCGGCGGCGACCAGACCGTTGTGACCGCCGCCGACGATGACGACGTCATACGCATCGCTGTGAGACATGCCCTCTGGTTAGCACGCGCTGATCGCCGGGGCCAGGGCGCCGCAGGTCACCCCTGCCGCGCCCGCCGCACCCGCCGTCCCGGCGCTTGGGCCATAGCCGCCGCCTGGGCCGTCCCGGCCGCCTGGGCCCGCTCGGCCGCCTCGGCCGTCCCGCCCGGCCCCGCCGCCTGAGCCGTGGCCGCCGCCCAGGCCCGCTCGGCCGCCTCGGCCGTCCCGCCCGGCCCCGCCGCCTCGGGCGTGGCCGCCGCCCAGGCCCGCTCGGCCGTCTCGGCCGCCTGGGCGCTCGGCCCGCTCGGCCGCCCAAGCCCGCTCGGCCGCCTAGGCCGTCTCCGTCGTCTCGGCGCGCCGGCCCAACCGCTCCAGGCAGTGGGCCTCGTCGCCGCGGCTGACGAGGGTGTCGGGATGGTCGGGACCGAGGACGCGGGCGCGGGCTCGGGTCACCCGGCGGTAGCCGTCCAGCGCGTCGGACCAGCGGCCGAGCCAGCCCAGGGCGACGGCCACCTCGCGGCGGCTGACCAGGGTGTCCGGATGGTCGGGGCCCAGGGCGCGCTCGCGGACGTCGCAGACCTCCCGCGCCTCGGCGAGCGCCTCCTCCCAGCGGCCCAGCCGGCCGAGGCTGACGCCGAGGCCGTGCCGGGCCCGGAGGGTCTCCGGATCGGCCGGGCCGTGGGCGCGGATGCGGTCCTCGACGAGGGCGCGGTAGACCGCGAGGGCCTCCGCGCCCCGGTCCAGCCGCCCCAGGCCGACGCCGATCTCGTAGCGGGCGGCGAGGGTGTCGGGATGGTCGGGGCCGAGGGTGCGGGCGCGGTCGGCGGCCACCTCGCGGAAGATGTCCAGGGCCGCCCGCCAGCGGTCGAGGCGGCCGAGGGCGTACGCCACCTCGTAGCGGGTGACCAGCGTATCGGGGTGGTCGGGGCCCAGCACCCGGGCGCGGTCGGCGGCCACCCCCTCCGCCATGCGGTACGCCTCCTCCAGGCGCCCCAGGCAGCCCAGGTTGAAGGCGAGATTGTGGCGGCAGCGCAGGGTGTCGGGGTGGTCGGCGCCCATGGCGCGCTCGCGGGCGGCGAGCACGGCCACATAGAGGTGCTGGGCCTCGGGGTAGCGGCCGAGGCGGCCCAGGGTGTACGCGGTCTCCTGGCGGGCGGCGAGGGTGTCCGCGTGGTCGGGGCCCAGGGCGCGCTCGCGGCCCGCCGCGACCCGCTCGTACTCGCGCAGCGCGTCGCCGGGGCGGCCCAGGATCCCGAGGGCGAAGGCGGCCTCATAGCGGCTGGCGAGGGTGTCGGGGTGGTCGGCGCCCAGTGCGCGCTCGCGCTCGGCGGCCACCGCGCGGTGGGTTGCCACGGCCTCCTCCCAGCGGCCCAGCCGCCCCAGGTCCAGCGCGGCGCGGTGCCGGTCGGCGAGCCGGGCCCGGACCTCGGGCGGCGGCGGTGCGGGCAGCGCGCTGACGCGGCGTCCGGTCCAGGCGCCGGTGAGCGCGGCCGTCGCGTCGGGCGGGGTCGCCGACAGCAGTCCCACGCCGCCGGTGTGCGCCTTGGACCCGGTGGTCATGTCCTGGGCCCAGGCCGGAAGTCGGGGGGCCGGGGGTCCGGCGGCCGGTAGCGCGCCGCGGGGCCCGGGGAGCGGCGGCGCCGTCGGCCACCGGGGCGCGCGCTCCGGGGCGATCCGCTGGGCGAGCTCGGCGGCGTCGCGTGGCCGCCCCTCCGGGGTCTTGGCCAGCAGATCGAGGACGGCGCGCTCGAACCGCTCGGGGAGTTCGGGCCGGTGGCCGCGCGGCGGGGCGGGCTGGGTGTGGCGGTGGCCGACGAGGACCGCCCATGCGTCGTCGAGGGCGAACGGCGGTGCTCCGGTGGCCAGTTCGTAGAGCACACAGCCCAGGGAGTACAGATCGCTGCGGTGGTCGACCGGGCCGCCCGCGATCTGCTCGGGCGACATGTAGTGCGGGGTGCCCATGGCGACGCCGGTGCCGGTGAGCCGGGAGGTGAAGCCGACGTCATGGCCGAGGCGGGCGATGCCGAAGTCGCAGAGCTTCACGGTGCCGTCGGTGAGCCGCATGATGTTGGCCGGCTTCAGGTCGCGGTGCACCACGCCCTGGTCATGGGTGTAGGCGAGGGCCGCGGCGACCTGCTCCGCGATGTCCAGCACCTCGGGGACCGGCAGCGGGCGGCGCTCGTTGTCCTTCAGCAGCTGGCTGAGGTTACGGCCCTCCAGCAGCTCCATGACCAGGTACAGCGCGCCCTCGTACTCGCCGAAGTCATGCACCACCGTGACCCCGCGGTGCTGCAGCGCGGCGGCCACCCGCGCCTCCCGGCGGAAGCGCTCGCGCACCACACCGGTGAACGAGGGGTCGTGGCGCGACCCCAGCGGTTTGAGGCATTTGACGGCGACGCGCCGGCCGAGCGACTCGTCGCGCGCCCGCCACACCTCGCCCATTCCCCCGCGCCCGATCCGGTCCAGCAGCCGGTACCGGCCCTGGATCAGCCTGGTGTCCGCCATGCTCCCCCTGCCTTGGCGGAAGTCAGCTTCCGCCGCCCCCGTGGAGACCGGCCGCGTGCGGCCGAACCCCCGTCGCATCCCCGCTGTCCAGTATGGCCGCGTTTCTGCGCAGTTTGTAGGGCGAGGGGCGGCTGCCCGGTCCGAGCCGCTCGACCGCGCGCATGATGTGCTTCGGCGGGAGCTGCCAGCGGGCCGTGGGCGGGATGCAGCGCAGCGCCCTGCCCATCGCCCGCAATCGGCGGGTGACCACGGCGGGCGGGGGCGCGGGGCGCCCGTACAGTTCGTGGGCGTACGGGGGCAGGGACCCGTAGGCGAGCGCGGCGAAGCGCCCCCAGATCGCCTCACGCGCCGGGACGAGCAGGACATGGACCGGGGGCCGCCGCAGAAAGGCGTCCACCTCGCGGGCCTCGGGGGTGTTGGCGAGTTGGGGGCGCACCCTCGCGAAGTACGCGGCGAGCGCCGCCGTATCGGCCGGTACGGCGGCGGGGTCGAGGCCGACCAGCCGGGCGGACACCACGTTCTCGGCGACATAGGCGTCCGCCTGGGCGTCGGTGAGCGGATAGCCGGAGCGGCGCATCACATGGAGGTACGAGTCGATCTCGGCGCAGTGCACCCACAGCAGCAGCTCGGGCTCGTCGACGCCGTGCCGGACACCGGTGACGGGGTCGGTCAGGGAGAGCCTGCGGTGAATGCCCCGGACCTTGGCGCCCGCCCGCTCGGCGGCCTCGGTGGTGCCGTAGGTGATGGTGGCGACGAACCGCGCGGTGCGCAGCAGCCTTCCCCAGGCGTCCTTGCGGAAGTCGGAGTTCTGGGTGACGCCGCGCACCGCGAGTGGATGCAGGGCCTGGAGGTACAGGGCGCGCACCCCCGCGATCCACATCACCGGGTCGCCGTGCATCTGCCAGGTGACCGACCGGGGCCCGTAGAGCCCCGGGTCGGCGTCCGATCCGCCCCGCCGTATGGCCGATCCGCCCTGCCGTATGGCCGCCGCCATGGCCACCACCTCCCGACGGCCAGCCTAGGCGGCGACGGCCCCCTGGGCGGGCCCCGAAGGGCTCACTTCTTCAGGGGCTGGGTGAAGCGCAGCATGTTGCCGGAGGGGTCGCGGAAGGCGCAGTCGCGGACGCCGTAAGGCTGGTCCATGGGTTCCTGCAGCACCTCGCCGCCCGCGGCGCTGACGCGCTCGAAGGTGGCGTCGCAGTCGTCCGTCGCGAAGATGACACCGCGCAACAGGCCCTTGGCCATCAGCTCCGCCATGACCTGTCTGTCGGCGGGCGAGGCGTTGGGGTCGGCCAGCGGCGGCTCCAGGACGATGTTCACGTCCGGCTGCGAGGGCGCCCCCACGGTCACCCAGCGCATTCCCTCGAACCCGACGTCGTTGCGGACCTCGAGACCGAGGGCATCGCGGTAGAAGGCGAGCGCCTTGTCGTGGTCGTCGACGGCGATGAAGCAACTGGAGAGTGTGATGTCCATGCGCTCACGCTACGGCCGGTCGGCGGGGCTCGCTTCTCCGTTCCTGACCGGTCGCGTGTGGATCTTGGCCATGCAGGCCGGGATGGCGGCGCCATGGTCATGACTCCGGGCCCGGTAGCTGCTCGGGCTCTCGCCGACCAGCTCGGTGAAGCGCGAGCTGAACGACCCGAGCGAGGTACAACCGACCGCCATGCAGACCTCGGTCACCGTAAGGTCGCCGCGCCGCAGCAGCGCCTTGGCCCGCTCGATGCGGCGGGTCATCAGATAGCTGTACGGCGTCTCGCCGAAGGCGGCCCGGAAGCTGCGGGAGAAGTGGCCCGGCGACATCAGGGCGCCACGCGCCAACGCCGGGACGTCGAGCGGCTCGGCGTAGTCGCGGTCCATCCGGTCGCGGGCCCGCCGCAGCCGGACCAGGTCATCGAGATCCTGCCGTTTCACCGGCTCAGTTTCCCACAGCACCGGGGGCCGGGGAGGAGGAGCGACCGGCCGGGAGGACAGCCGGCGGACCGGTCAGGAATGGAGAAGCCCCGGTCACTCGGGCGCGGCTAGCGTCATCGCCATGGACCTCACCATTCACTGGACCTTCCTCCCGCATGACGACCCGGACGCCTCGCTGGCCTTCTACCGCGACACCCTCGGCTTCGAGGTCCGCAAGGACGTCGGATACGACGGGATGCGCTGGCTCACGGTCGGCCCCGCCGGGCAGCCCGGAACCTCCATCGTCCTGGAGCCCCCGGCCCTCGGCCCCGGCATCACCGACGACGAGCGCCGCACGGTCACCGAGATGATGGCCAAGGGCAGCTACGCCCGCGTCACCCTGGCCACCGCCGACCTCGACGGCGTCTTCGCACGGGTGCGGACCAGCGGCGCCGAGGTCGTCCAGGAGCCGACCGAGCAGCCGTACGGCATTCGCGACTGCGCCTTCCGCGATCCCGCGGGCAACATGATCCGCATCAACGAGCTGCGTTGAGCCGTCCGGCCCCGGCAGCCACGACCTGCGAACCGGACGTATTGTTCGAAGCTGGTCAGATCGAGCCAGGCGACACCGCTGGAGATCACGAAGGCGGCCCCGCCCGAACAGATGGAGACACGATGAGCATGGCCACGGACACGGACCAGCGGTCACCTGTGCCCCACATCGCCGACAGCCACGATCTGATCCGGGTGCACGGCGCGCGCGAGAACAACCTCAAGGACGTCAGCATCGAGATCCCGAAGCGCCGGCTGACGGTGTTCACCGGCGTCTCCGGCTCGGGCAAGAGCTCGCTGGTGTTCACCACCATCGCCGCGGAGTCGCAGCGGCTGATCAACGAGACCTACAGCACCTTCGTACAGGGCTTCATGCCGACACTGGCGCGGCCCGAGGTCGATGTACTCGACGGGCTGACCAGCGCGATCATCGTCGACCAGCAGCGGATGGGATCCGACCCCCGCTCCACCGTCGGCACCGCCACCGACGCCAACGCGATGCTGCGCATCCTCTTCAGCCGGCTCGGCGAGCCGCACATCGGCCCGCCCGGCGCGTACTCCTTCAACGTCGCCTCGGTCTCGGCGCGGGGTGGGTTCACGGTCGACCGCGGTACCGAGAAGACCAAGACCGAGACGGTGAGCTTCAGCCGCACCGGCGGCATGTGCACGCACTGCGAGGGCCGGGGCTCGGTCTCCGACATCGACCTCACCCAGCTGTACGACGACTCCAAGTCGCTCGCCGAGGACCCGTTCACCATCCCCACCTACACCGGTGGCGGCTGGGTCGTGCGGGTCATCGCCGAGTCGGGCTTCTTCGACAAGGACAAGCCGATCCGGGAGTACACCAAGAAGGAGCGGCACGACTTCCTCTACCGCGAGCCCACCAAGGTGAAGATCAACGGTGTCAACCTCACCTACGAAGGGCTGATCCCGAAGATCCAGAAGTCGTTCCTCGCCAAGGACCGCGAGTCGATGCAGCCGCACATCCGGGCGTTCGTGGACCGGGCGGTCACCTTCGCCGAGTGTGCCGAGTGCGGCGGCAGCCGGCTCAGCGAGTCGGCCCGCTCCTCCCGGATCGGCAAGGTCAACATCGCCGACGCCTGCGCGATGGAGATCCGCGACCTGGCCGAATGGGTCCGCGGACTGGACGAGCCGTCGGTGGCGCCGCTGCTCGCCAAGGTGCGGCACACCCTCGACTCGTTCGTGGAGATCGGCCTCGGCTACCTCTCCCTCGACCGGGCCTCGGGCACGCTCTCCGGCGGAGAGGCGCAGCGCATCAAGATGATCCGCCACCTCGGCTCCTCGCTCACCGATGTCACCTACGTCTTCGACGAGCCCACCATCGGCCTGCACCCGCATGACATCCAGCGGATGAACGATCTGCTGCTGCGGCTGCGGGACAAGGGCAACACGGTGCTGGTGGTGGAGCACAAGCCGGAGACGATCGCCATCGCCGACCACGTCGTGGACCTCGGCCCGGGCGCCGGCACGGCGGGCGGCACCGTCTGCTTCGAGGGCAGCGTCGAGGGGCTGCGGGCGAGCCAGACCATCACCGGCCGCCATCTCGACGACCGGGCCGGGCTCAAGGAGACGGTCCGCAAGGCCACCGGCGCCCTGGAGATCCGGGGCGCGACAGCCAACAACCTGCGGAACGTCGACGTCGACATCCCGCTCGGCGTGCTCTGCGTCGTCACCGGCGTCGCCGGCTCCGGCAAGAGCTCGCTCCTCCACGGTTCCATTCCGGCCCCGGAGGGTGTGGTCTCGGTGGACCAGACCCCGATCCGCGGCTCGCGCCGGAGCAACCCGGCGACGTACACCGGGCTGCTCGACCCGATCCGCAAGGCGTTCGCGAAGGTCAACGGCGTCAAGCCGGCGATGTTCAGCGCCAACTCCGAGGGCGCCTGCCCCACCTGCAACGGCGCCGGAGTGATCTACACCGACCTGTCGATCATGCAGAGCACCGCCACCACCTGCGAGGAGTGCGAGGGCAAGCGGTTCGAGGCATCGGTGCTGGAGTACCACCTCGGCGGCCGTGACATCAGCAAGGTGCTCGCCATGTCGGTGGCCGAGGCCGAGGAGTTCTTCGGCAGCGGCGAGGCGCGCACACCGGCGGCCCACAAGATCCTCCAGCGGATGTCGGACGTCGGACTCGGCTACCTCACCCTCGGCCAGCCGCTCACCACGCTCTCCGGCGGCGAGCGGCAGCGGCTCAAGCTGGCAGTCCACATGGCAGACAAGGGCGGCGACCGCCAGGTCTTCGTACTCGACGAGCCGACCACCGGTCTGCACCTCGCCGACGTCGAGCAACTGCTCGGCCTGCTCGACCGGCTCGTCGACTCCGGCAAGTCGGTCATCGTCATCGAGCACCACCAGGCGGTCATGGCACACGCCGACTGGATCATCGACCTCGGCCCCGGTGCCGGTCACGACGGCGGCCGCATCGTCTTCGAGGGCACCCCCGCCGACCTCGTCGCCGAGCGCTCCACCCTCACCGGCCGGCACCTCGCGGAGTACATCGGCGCCTGACCGAGGTGGCCCGCGCGTGCACCTGGCCGAGGCGCTGCCGGCACGACATCAGCTCCGGGCCGGCGGCGCCTCTCATATGGCGCCGTCATCCCCGTGACTTCGGACAGGTCTCCACGAACTCCGCGGCCGGTACGTGGTCTGCCCACTGTTCACGGGTGAGGCCGCCGCCCGCGACCCGGCAGGCCATGCCGACGGTGTCGGCCGCGATCTCTGGGTAGTCGCCGATGTCCACGACGTAGGCGAAGCCCGCACTCGATGTGATCATGGTCCGCCCGTGTGGTCCGCCCAGCACCACGTCGTCGACGCCCTCGCTATGGCCGCCGAAGGTGAGCGCGAGATGTGGCCGCTCGGGGTCGGCGACGCTCCACAGGCGTACGGCGCCGTCCTCCCCCGCACCGGCCAGCAGATTGCCCTCGGGGTGAAAGGCGAGCCGGTTGGTCTTCGCGGCGTCCCCTCCCATCGGTTCGGTCTCGCCCCGCATGCGTGCGCTTCCCGCGTGCTTCGCGTCCCACAGGTGCACACCGACGTCCGGGCCCGTGGTCGGGGGCAGCTGAGCGACGGCCGCCACGGTGTTCCCCCGGGGAGCGAACGCGGCCCAGGAGCCTGCCAGGTAGAAGTGGTCGCCGGACAGCAAGGTCATCTTCCCGGAGGAGAGGTCCCAGAGGTGGACCCTCACCCCCGCCAGCAAGAGCCGGCGGCCGTCCGGGCTGAAGGCGACCTCCCTCAGCCCGCCAAGGCTGCGGGATCGGGTCACGGCGGGCCGGGCGGGGTCGGACACGTCCCAGACGCGGACCTGTTCCAGGTCGTTGACGGCGAGCAGCGGCGCGTCGGGGGCGAAGGCCAGCGAGGGTCCGACGGCCCCTTGGTTGTCGCTGCTCAGGGAGCCGGCAATCCGTGGACGGGCCGGGTCGGAGACATCCCAGAGGGTGACCCTCCGGTCGTGGTTCAGTGTCGCGAGCAGGGCGCCGTCGGAGCTGAAGGCGACGTCGGAGATGACATCACCGGTGCCGATGACGGTAGTGCCGCCGACGCCGTCGTGCGCGTTCTCCACAGGGTTGTCCAACTCGGCCAGCCGCCGTGGTTCGGCGGGGTCGGACAGGTCCCACAGGCCGATCCGCGCACCCCGGGTGGCGGCGAGTGTCGTGCCGTCCGGCGCCAGGGCCAGGTCATTCCCGCCCGGTATCACGTCCAGAACCTCCGACTGGTCGACGTCGGCCATGTCCCAGTGGACGACCTCACCGAAGCTCACTGAGACCAGCGAGCGGCCGTCCGCACCGAACCTCGTCGCATCGACGAACGACGAGTGCCCGGCCAACCGGGACTGTCTGGTCACATCCCGCGGATCGCCGACATTCCACAGGGCAACGCTTTTGTCCCATCCTCCGCTGGCCAGACGCCGGCCGTCCGGGGAGAAGTCGAGGGAGCCGACGTCATTCGCATGGGCCGTCCATTCGTCGAGAACCTTCGGGTCCCGGGGCGAGCGGATGTCGACCATTTTGACCACGCGGTCGTCGCTCACCGCCAGCAGGTCGCCGTCCGGACTGAACGCCAACACGTCGCCGGCCTCTTCCACCTTTCCACCGGGCCGGGGCTCGCGGGGGTTCGAGAGATCCCACAGACGCAGGTCCCCGTTGCTGTCCGCGGTGGCGAGCAGGTGGCCGTCCGGGCTGAACGCCACCCGGTCGCTCTGCAGGTTCAGACGCGACGTGTCCTTGACGACGGAGAGCCGTCGCGAGCTCCTCGGATCTCGGACGTCCCATAGGGTGAGCATGCCGGGACCGCCGTGCCGGGACCAACCGATGGCCGCCACCATGCTTCCGTCCGGGCTCACGGCAACCCCGGCCGGTCTGTCGGTCTCGTCCGTCACGTCCTCCGCCCGCAGCGTCGCCACATGACGCGATCCCCCGCCCCGCCTCGGGCCGGCGAGGTTCCACAGCCGCACCTCGTCTTCACCGCACGTGGCCGCGAGCATCCGGTCGTCGGGCCCGCCGAAGGCCAAGCTCGAGCCCGCGCCGTCCTTCGAGGGACACGCCAGTCGTGCCAGCGGGGTGCGGGGAACCGAGTGGCGGCTGGTGTCCCACAGTGCCAGATCCTCACCGCTCACCGTGGCCAGCCTCCGCCCACCGGCGCCGAGCACCCCATCGGTCTCCGACGCGGGCAGCCTGGAGGCGCCACGGAACGCGTTCTGGGCCAGGGTGTCGAAGAGCGCACGGCGGGCGTCGGCACTGGGACGCAGAGCGTACGCGGCGAGGCCGAGCCGCAGTGCGGTGCGAGGGTCGGTCGTATCGAGGTTGCCGGCCTCGGCCAACAGCGAGCGGGCGGTGGCCAGCCGTTGCTGCGCTTCCGCGTTCCGCTGCTGTCGCACCGCGACGACGGCGGCGACGAGCGCGAGACACAGGGCGACGGCGACAGCGGCCAGTGCTCGTTTCAGCATCCTGGTCCGGCGCTGCTCGCGATGCAGTTCGCTCGTGGCCGCAGCCTGTCCGGCCGCGAGGAACTCCGCTTCCCCGGCCGGCAGTTCGGACTGCTCCGCGAGTTCAACAGCCGCCTGGAGCCGACTTCCCCGGTAGAGGAAGGCGGCGTCACGCCCCGCGGTGTCCCACTCCTCGGCAGCGGTTCCCAGCTGTTGCCGCAGCAGCAGGGTCGCGGCATCTTCCTCGATCCACCGCCGAAGCTGGGGCCAGGCTCGCAACAGTGCCTCGTGCGCGATCTGCACCGTGTCCTTGTCCGCCGTCAAGAGACGTGCGTCGGCCAGCCGTTCGCGGATGTCTTCCGACCCGGCCGGCACGGCGGCGAGCGGAACCCGATGCCGTACGACCGGGGCTCCGCCGTCCGGGGGGAGATGGACCAGACGCAGCAGCAGCTCCCGCATCATCGCGCGTCCCACACCGTCCAGTGAGTCGTAGAAGCGCTGGGTCGTGGTGGCCACCGAATGCCAGATGCCCTTCGTGGCCTGATAGCCGGAGAGGGTGAGCCGGCTTCCGCTGCGGCGACGCCATGTCTCCCGCAACACGTGGGCCAGGAACGGCAGTGCGGCCGCCGCGTCGTGGGCTGAGCGCCCCGACCGCAGATCGTGCAGCAGCCGGTCGGTCAGCCCCGGCTCGACAGTCAGTCCCACGGCCGCCGCCGGGCCCTCGACGGCGGCACGCAGCTCCCGCTCGCGCAGCGGGGGAACGGTGAGCTGGGCCCGGGCCAGAGCCCTTTCGAGCCCGGGCTCCTCCAGGCAGCTTCCGTAGTGGTCGGCACGCAGGGCGAGGACGACGCGGGGTGTGGGGCGGGGCCCGTTCCCGGTGAGCAGGGAGACGAACGCGGCGCGCTCATCCGGCGTGTGGCACCGTGTGAAGATCTCCTCGAACTGATCGATCACCAGCAGTCGGCAGGCGGGCTGCTCGTGCGGCGGCGGTGGGAAGCTCCCACGTTCCAGTTCGGTCCGTACCTCTCGCGCGTCACGCCCGGTGGCTCGCGCCCACGCCTCGGCCAGGGTGCGCATCGGGTGCGGCCCAGGGGCCGGAACCAGCAGCGCGGGGGCGAGCGAGGCGGCACGGGCCTCGAGACCGGCGAGCAGGCCGGCGCGCAGCACGGACGACTTGCCCGCTCCGGAGGCGCCCACCAGCACCACCGGGCCGTCGTCCGGCGCGTCCTTGACCATCTCGAAGAGCCGCGAGGTGAGTTCCTCGCGTCCGAAGAAGTGCGCACTGTCCTCCGCGCGGTACGGCTGCAGCCCTGGGTACGGGCAGGGCAGGTCCGCCGGCCGGTCGGCCTCCTCGGTTCGACCGGTCGGGTAGGCGCGGTTGCGCGCGAGCACGAGCGATCCCAGCGTGCCCTCACTCTGCCGGGCCGGATTGACGCGCCCGTCGTCCGCGAACTCCTCGTCGAGCGCGGCATGCAGCCGGTCGGCGGTCAGCCACAGTGGTCCGGCCGGGTCTCCCGCGTTGAGCAGTTCGAGCAGCCGCCCGCTGAACAGGGTGTGCCGTTCGCCTTCGGGGGCGAACGAGAGCGCGTAGTGCGAGGCCGATGTGAGCAGGAAGCTGCCCCGGGGCCGCGAGGAGGCGAAGGCCCGACGCGCCCCGCCCTGCGCGGGCGGAGCACCCGCACGGCCGGAGAAGCAGCAGTCGAGGACGACGAGGCTGCCACTCGGCGCCTCGCCCAGCAGGTCACGGATCGTGCGGTACGAGACGGACTGTGCGACGTGCCGGGCGGATCGGCTGGCCCGGGTGGCGAGGTACAGGTCGTCGCGCGGACCGAGCAGACCGTGCCCGGCGTAGTAGAACAGCACGGGTCCGCCGTCGGTGGCTGTCGCCTCCTCGACCGCACCGACCACCTCGGTGGCATGGGCGTGAGCCGGGACGCGCACGACGTGCCCCGGCGCCATGCCGCACACGTCGAGCAGAGTGTCCTGAAGATCGTCGAGTGTGGTGTCCACGGACGGCAAATCGTCCAGTTTCGACCCGCGGATGTGGCCCCCGGTGCCGAACAGCACGGCTCGCGCGCCGGGTGCCGCGAGACCGCCGGTCATGTCGTCGGGGAGTCCGGCGAGTCCTCCCCGTCCTGCGCGGGGCGTGCCAGGCGTTCGGCGAGGTCGGCCGCCTCCTGCGGGCTCAGCGCGCGGGCCTGGCGGGAGGAGATGGTGATCCGGGTGCCATCGGGCCGGGTCACACTGATCGTATGGCTGCTGCGACGGGTCTGCACCCAGGCCACCAGTGCCCCCGCGAAGGCCGCGGCGACCCCGCCGGGCTCCAGTACCGCCACCAACGCGTCGGCGGCCGGTCCCATCGCCCCCGCCGGAACACCGTCCCGTTCCACCCGGTCGACGCGCCCTCTCAGCTGCGGTACGTCCGTCAGCCACGTTCCGAGTTCCGCGAGGCCGCCCTCCGCGCCGTCCTCATCGCCACGTACCGTCACTACAAGCCGCATGGTCCCCCCGGGGTCGGACGTTTTCTCCGGGCAAGGCGACGCGCCCGGCTGAGCCGCCCCTCCTCGCCCTTCCGACAGCATGCCGCACGGGAACCACGCACGACACGCTTTTCCTCGGCAGGGTCGCCGACTCCACACCGTCCCGGGGGTTTTCGCCGGTAGTCGGCGCCGGCGCACCGCGCCGGCGCCTGGGCTGGCGCCTGGGCTGTGCCAACGAGACATCGCACCGCAGCGCGTGCCACGAGAGCCGCCGGGACCGCGGTGTCGGTGGTATCTCGGGGCTGTCGGTCCGATGCCGGTGGCTTGTCGCCGGAAGGCCGGTGGTTTGTCGGCGGAGGGCCGGAGCCTTGCCGGAGAGCCTGCCGGGTGCCCATCCGGCGGGCATGCGACAGGCGAGGAATCCGCATGACCACTCACGTCACGATCATCGGCGCCGGACTCGGCGGGCTCACGCTCGCCCGCGTCCTGCATGTCCACGGCATCCCGGCCACCGTCTACGAGGCGGAGCCCTCGCCGACGGCGCGTTCGCAGGGCGGGATGCTCGACATCCACGACTACAACGGCCAACTGGCCCTGCGGGCGGCCGGTTTGATGGACGAGTTCCGTGGCATCGTCCTGGAGGGCCGCCAAGCGGTGCGGGGCCTCGACCGGGAGGGGAACGTCCTGCTCGACGAGCCCGACGACGGTACGGGCGGACGCCCCGAGGTGCAGCGCGGCGAGTTGCGGCAGCTGCTGCTCGACTCGCTCCCGGCGGGCACCGTCCGGTGGGGACACAAGGTCAGTGGTGTTCGTGCCCTCGGCGAGGGCCGCCATGAGGTGACCTTCGCCGACGGCGGCACCGTCGCCACAAGTCTGCTGGTCGGCGCGGATGGCGCGTGGTCACGGGTCCGGCCGGTGCTTTCCGGCGCGAACCCCGTGTACGCCGGCACATCGTTCGTCGAGACCTACCTGTTCGACGCCGACACCCGGCACCCCGCTGCCGCGAAGGCGGTCGGTGGCGGGTCGATGTTCGCGGGCGATCAGGGCACGCGGCAGATCGGGGCCCAACGGGAGAAGGGTGGGACCCTTCACGTCTACGCGATGCTGACCGAACCGCTGGACTGGTTCGGCGGTATCGACTTCGCCGATCCCACCGCGGCCACCGAACGGATCGTGCGGGCGTTCGACGGCTGGGCACCGGAACTCACCGCCCTGATCAGCGAAAGCGATACCGCACCGGTGCTGCGCCCCCTCTACTCGCTGCCGGTCGGCCACCGGTGGGACCGGGTGCCGGGGGTGACCCTGGTCGGCGACGCCGCCCACCTCATCCCCCCGAACGGCGAGGGCGCCAACCTGGCCATGCTGGACGGCGCCGACCTCGGTGAGGCCCTCGCCGCGCACCCGGGCGACATCGAGACCGCGCTCTTCGCATACGAGCACCTGATGTTCCCTCGCAGTGCCGAGCAGCTCGCGACAGCCGAAGACCCTGACCACCCCACCCTCCAGGACGTGATCAACATTTTCACCCGGGACGAGCAGCCCTCATGAGCCGCCGGCTGAGACCACCACGGTGACGGTCGCTCCCGCTCAGGTGCCCGACCGCTCCCGTGATCGCCGTTCGTGGAACGGTCACTGTGGCCGTTCCACGAACACTCTCCGCTACGCCGCCCGCCTGGCGGTCACCTGCGAGCAGGAGCCCGACTCGGCGGGTGCGGCGATGCGCAGGGACGTCGACGTGGGACCTGGCCCCAAGCTCGGCCTGAAGACCCACCACGACATCGTCGGCGCCACCCGGAAGAAGCCGCGCGCCCCGTGGAGGAGGACCGGCGTGGACGACCCCCCCGGCCGGTCTACAAGAACTTCCGCATCATCGGGGGCTACAACTTCCAGAGCCCCTCACCTTCTCAGCGACGCACCCGTGGCATCCCCAGGCCGATCCAGGAGATGATCTCCCGCTGGATCTCGTTGTTGCCGCCGCCGAAGGTGAAGACGACGCTGCTGCGGTAGCCGCGCTCCAGCTCTCCGTGGAGGACCTCGCCCGCCGAGCCCTCCTTGAGGGGACCGGCGGCGCCGACGATCTCCATCAGCCAGGCGTAGGCGTCGCGGCGCGCCTCGGAGCCGTACACCTTGACGGCGGAGGCGTCCTGTGGGGTCAGGGTGTCGCGCTGGAGGGCGTCCACCATCTGCCAGTTGAGCACCTTCATGGCGTCCAGCCGGGCATGCGTACGGGCCAGCCGGCCGCGCACCCAGGCCAGGTCGATCACCCGGCGGCCGTCGGGGAGCTTGGTGTCGGCGGCCCACTGGCGGACGCCGCGCAGGGCGCGGATGGCCATGGTGCCGTGGGCGGCGAGGGTGACCCGCTCGTAGTTGAGCTGGGTGGTGATCATGCGCCAGCCCTCGTTCTCGGGCCGACCCGGCGGGTGGCGGGGACGCGGATGTTCTCGTAGTAGCTGGCGGTGGTGTCGTGGGAGGCGAGGGTCTTGATGAGGGTGGCGGAGTAGCCGGGGTCGGCGGTCGGGACCAGCAGGATGCTGATGCCCTTGTGGGGTTTGGCGTCGGGGTCGGTGCGGACCGCGAGCCAGACCCAGTCGGCGGTGTCGCCGTTGGTCGTCCAGGTCTTCTGGCCGTTGACGATGTAGTCGTCGCCGTCGCGCACCGCGCGGGTCTTGAGGGAGGCGAGGTCGGTACCGGCGTCGGGCTCGCTGTAGCCGATCGCGAAGTCGATCTCGCCGGAGAGGACCTTGGGCAGGAAGTAGGCCTTCTGCTCCTCGGTGCCGAACCGCATGATCGTGGGCCCGACCGTGTTGAGCGCCATCAGCGGCAGCGGCACGCCGGCCTGGGCCGCCTCGTCGAAGAAGATGAACTGCTCGACCGGGCCGAGCCCGCGCCCGCCGTACTCCTGGGGCCAGCCGACCCCCAGCCAGCCGTCGGTGCCGAGCCGGCGGATGGTCTCGCGGTAGAACCGCTTCTGCCCGGTGGAGTCGGCATAGCGGGCGTAGGCGTCGTCGGGGACCAGTTGGGCGAAGTACGCGCGCAGCTCATCGCGCAACCGCCGCTGATCAGGGGTGTATTCGAGGTCCACGGCCCCTCCTGGAGTCTCGCGTGCGCCGTACGGCGGTCTGGGAGCGTCCTGGGATCGAGGGGCACGGTAGAACGTGTTCCAACAATACGGAAGGGCCGTGGACCGGGCCCGTCGACCCGGTCCACGGCCCGGGCCTCAGCCCTCCACCCGGGGGCTGTCGTCGGTGCCGCGCCGTACGACCTGTACCGGCCGGCCCGGACGCCAGGTGCGCAGCACCATCTGCCCGTTCTCCAGGGCGGTGTGCACCACCTCGGTCAGCTCGGCGCGGTAGAGGTGGAAGGGCTCGGGCGGCCGGACCTCCTCGGCGAAGCGGGCGACCGTCTCGGGGTCGGTCACCTCGACCGCCCGGCCGCTCACCCGCACATCGCCCTCGGTCAGCCCCTCGCCGGGGCCCGGGTTGGCCTGCACCGAGAACCGCGGATCGCGGCGCAGGTCCAGCGCCTTGCGCGAGTCGGGCATCATGCCCAGCCACAACTCACCGGAGAGGAAGGTGACTTCGAGCGGTGTCACCCGCGGGGAGCCGTCCTGGCGCAGGGTGGCCAGCACATGGTGGCGGTAGCGGCCGAAGCGGTCCTGGGCGTAGTCGGCGAAGGCGGGCTCGGCGGCCGCGAATCCGGCCCAGCTGGTGGTCGGGTAGGTCATCGTCATGGCGCCCATGCTCGGACCGTTTCCGGACGTCTCCTGTCGGGATTTTGCGGCTTCCGACTCCCGCGCCTGATCCGGCGGCAGATACGCGTTCCACTCGGTGCCCGGCAGCGGATAGGCGACCCAGGTCCGGGCGTAGGACGGCGGCCGGGTCTGGCCGCGCCGCAGCAGCAGCGCTGTGGGTTCACGGGCGGCGCGGCGCAGCAGCGTGGGCAGAGTGGTGGACCGGTTGTTGCCGCTGGTCTGCGCGGAGGAGCAGCCCGCGTGGTACGCGATGGGCAGGGCGCGGTCGCCGGTCACCAGACAGGGCGGGCGCAGCCCCAGCCGCTGCAGCCCCTGTGCGGCGGTGCGATAGCGCCCGGTGGTGTTGTCGGACTGCTTGGCGGTGTGATTGAGGATGACGAACTGGCTGGCCAGATGGAGGGTGATGACCACCCCGAGGGCGACCGCCAGGTGCTGCGGTGAGCGCGCGGCCCGCACCGCGCGGAACACCAGCCCGGCGATCGGCAGTGCCAGCAGCGCGTAGGAGGGCATCAGGAAGCGCGGTGCGGAGTAGCCGATGAGCAGCAGATACGGCAGGGCGAGGGTGGCCGCGCAGACGATGGGCAGCACGGTCAGCGGTAGGGCGGGGAGCCGGGCGGCCGGTCTGCCCAGCCCCACCCGCACCCGGCGCGCCTCTTGGCGGTCGCGCAGCGCGGCATGGACGCACAGGAGGGTCAGCACGGGCAGCGCCAGCCACCATACGGTCAGCTCCGGGTGGCGCAGCGGCACCTCGCAGGGGCGGCAGAGCTGAGGTCCGTTGAGGCTGCGCAGTGCGGCCCCCACGCTGAAGTGGAGGCCCATGCCGCCCTCGACGTCGCTGGAGATGTTCAGCCGCTCGCCGATGCCGCCGAAGCGGTCGTACGCCTCGCCGATCCACTGGGCGGCGCCGAGCAGCGGCCCGCCGATCAGCGCGGGCAGGGCCGGCCGCCAGGTGCGCACCCCGATCGCGCCGATCAGCAGCGGCAGGGTGAGCCATCCCCCGTCGGGGGTGCGCACCAGGGTGACGCCCGCGAGGACGGCGGCCAGCCACCAGCGGGCGTTGGTCTCGTGCGGCGCGCGGAGGAACCAGCCGACGGCGGCGACGGCGCCGATCGCCACCCAGAGGTTGGGCATCACCGCGGGCCCGCTGATCTGGGTGATCCACAGTCCGGAGAAGAGCAGCGCGGCCAGGGCGACCTGGGCCGGGGGCAGCAGCCGGGTCCAGACCCGGAAGGCGCCGTAGAGCGCGCCCGCGGAGGCCAGCATGAGCAGGATCCGCAGTGCCGGAATGGAGTCGGTCGCCGCCACGACGGGCGCGACCAGGAGACTGACGCCGCGCGAGCGGGGTGCGCTGAAGTACGCGGGCGGGGTGCGCGGATCGACCTGGGAGACGTACACGGACTCGTCCCAGCCCAGCGCGTGGCCGGTGTGCGGAATCACCATGGTGAGCTGGACCACGGCGTATCCGATGGCCACCAGCCCGAGCCAGGGGGCCGGGCGACGGTACCGCCGCGGCTGGCGTGGCTGGGGGCGCGGGGGCAGGACGGCGGCCGCCGGTGCGGCAGTATTCTCCATGCGCGCACCATATGATGTCTATGTACCTTTTTCGTCCTATTAGGCCATCCGGCTCAGTGTCCAAGGGGTGCCATGGAGGCGACGGATCCGTAGGCTGTTGCAGCGGTGCACAGCCCCCATCCGGCGGAGGACGGACACACCCATGAAGATGCTCATCAACGTCCCCGAGACGGTGGTCGCCGACGCGCTGCGCGGAATGGCCGCCTGCCACCCCGAACTGATCGTCGACGTCGAGAACCGGGTGATCGTCCGGCGGGACGCGCCGGTCGAGGGCAAGGTGGGACTGGTCTCCGGCGGCGGATCGGGACATGAGCCGCTGCACGGCGGTTTCGTGGGGAGCGGCATGCTCGACGCCGCCTGCCCCGGCGAGGTGTTCACCTCCCCCGTACCGGATCAGATGGTGCGCGCCGCGGCGGCGGTGGACAGCGGCAAGGGCGTGCTGTTCATCATCAAGAACTACACGGGCGATGTGCTCAACTTCGACATGGCCGCCGAGCTCGCCGAGGACGAGGGCATCCAGGTCGCGAAGGTCCTGGTCAACGACGATGTGGCAGTGACCGACAGCCTCTACACGGCAGGCCGTCGCGGCACCGGGGCCACCCTGTTCGTGGAGAAGATCGCGGGCGCGGCGGCCGCCGAGGGCGCGCCGCTGGAGCGGGTGGAGTCGATCGCCCGGCGGGTGAACGAGCTCTCGCGGAGCTTCGGCGTCGCGCTCAGCCCCTGTTCCACCCCGTCCAAGGGCGGCCCCACCTTCGAACTGCCCGCCGGGGAGCTTGAGTTGGGCGTGGGCATCCACGGCGAGCCGGGGCGTGAACGGCGGGCGATGATGACCTCCCACGAGATCGCCGACTACGCGGTGCAGGTGGTGGTCGAGGACCTGCGCCCGGAGAGCCCGGTGCTGCTCCTGGTCAACGGCATGGGCGCGACCCCGCAGCTCGAGCTGTACGGCTTCGCCGCCGAGGTGCACCGGGCGCTCGGCGAGCGGCAGGTGGCGGTGGCGCGTACGCTCGTCGGCAACTACGTCACGTCACTCGACATGGCGGGCGCCTCGATCACGCTGTGCCAGGTCGACGAGGACCTCCTGCGGCTGTGGGACGCGCCCGTGCGGACCGCCGGGCTGCGCTGGGGTGCCTGAGGCCGGCCGGCCCCCGATACGTACGCTGTCGCCGTTGGCTACGACCGAGGAGGCGCCTGTGTCCAGCAGTGAACCCGCCGTCGATGACACGCTCGACACCCCTTTCTTCCTCCGATGGCTCACCGCCGCGGCCACGTCCGTGAGCCATGAGGCGGCCCGTCTCACCGATCTTGACTCCGCGATCGGCGACGCCGACCACGGCACCAATATGCAGCGCGGCTTCGCCGCCGTGGCCGAGGCGCTGGAGAAGGAGCCGCCGGGCTCGCCCGGGGCCACGCTCATCCTGGCCGGGCGCCAGCTGATCTCCAAGGTGGGCGGGGCCTCCGGACCGCTGTACGGAACGCTGCTGCGGCGGGCCGGCAAGGCGCTCGGCGACGCCGAGCAGATCACCCCGCAGCAGCTGGCGGACGCGCTGCGGGCCGGGGTGGACGCGGTGGCGCAGCTCGGCGGCGCCGCGCCCGGCGACAAGACGATGCTGGACGCTCTGCTCCCCGCCGTCGAGGCGCTGGGCGGGGCCACCGGGTCGTTCGCGGCCGCGGGCGAGGCCGCCGAGAAGGGCGCGCTGGCCACCGTGCCCATGCTGGCGCGCAAGGGCAGGGCCAGCTATCTGGGTGAGCGCAGCGTCGGCCACCAGGACCCGGGCGCCACCTCGTCCGCGCTGCTCATCGCGGCACTGGCGGAGGCGGCCCGATGACCGACGAGGGTGAGAAGAAGCTGGTCGGCATAGTGCTGGTGTCGCACAGCGCGGCGGTGGCGGACTCGGTGGCCGAGATGGCGAAGGGGCTGTCCGGCGGCGGCGCGGCACCGGTCCGCGCCGCGGGCGGCACCGCGGACGGCGGGTTCGGCACCAGTCCGGAGCTCATAGCGGAGGCGGCCCAGGCGGTCGACCAGGGCGCCGGAGTGGCGGTCCTGGTGGACCTGGGCAGCGCGGTTCTGGCCGTCAAGGCGCTGCTGGCCGAGGGCGATGAACTGCCGGAGGGCACCCGATTGGTGGACGCGCCGCTCGTGGAGGGGGCGGTCGCGGCGCTCGTCACCGCCTCTACCGGGGCGGATGTGGACGGGGTGCTCCAGGCGGCCTCGGAGGCGTACGACTACCGCAAGGTCTGACACGGCTACGCCTGACACCGCGAGGTCCGGCACCACAAGATCGGACAGCGCACGGCTTCGGACAGCGCACAGCTATTGAACGGGGCTCCGCCGGCGAAGGCGAGGCCCCGTTCAGTCTTCAACGAACCCTCCGTCGCAATATTGCGGGCCGTTTATTCCCCTGATGCTCGCCGCGTACGGGGCGAGTTGCCCGTTTCGGACCGCCTCGCGCACGGCGAGACCTCACCGGCTCCCGGCCGTCAAGTGATAGGCGCGATACCAGAACGGGCTTCCGAATCCGTCGATCTTGCGTCTAGACTGCTGATGTCCGAGTGGGGGGACCGGCGGCACTCAGGGGGAATAAATGGGCGTAATTGAGTGTGCCCGCGCACACCTGGCATCCATCGAACCGATGATGCCGACGCGGGCGTCCCACCGGCCAGGGCCCCGTTGCGGGCTGGCTCGCATTCCACGTGCGGAAATGACCCGACCGCGCCGATCTCATGGTTCCTTGAGCGTCTGATCTTCGCGCCCGTCGCGGCGCGTTCGACACATCGACCATGAGGCAGCGGTTGCACCGCCGCTTCTGCCTTCATGGTGCCGCACACAGCGCGGACGGCAATCCATCTTTTCCGGAGAAGCAAGGGTTTCCGCGTGCCTGTTTTCTTCTCCTTAATCAACGGATATCGACATTTCGACGTGGAGGAGTCAGTCGCATGACCACACCCACGCTCAGCCCCGGCCGCTTGGACGCGGATACCGTCCGCGAGTCGGTGGACGTCGTACTCGAAGACTTTCTGACGGCCAAGGCCCGTACCACTCCGCAACACCATCTGCCGTATCTCTCCGGACTGCTCAAGGATTTCCTGTCCGGCGGAAAACGCATACGGCCCCTGTTGTGTGTCACCGGCTGGCAGGCCGTCGGCGGCGGCGAGGACACCGACGCGGTGTTCCGGGTGGCCGCCTGCCTGGAGATGTTCCACGCCTTCGCGCTGATCCACGACGACGTCATGGACGACAGCGACACCCGCCGCGGCCGCCCCACCATCCATCGCACCCTGGCCGCGCTGTGCGCCACCGACCGCAGGCCGGATCAGATCGAGCGGTTCGGGGTCAGCGGGGCGGTATTGCTCGGCGACCTCGCGCTCACCTGGTCGGACGAACTCCTGCACTCGGCCGGCCTCACCCCCGCACAGTTCGAGGCCGTGCTGCCGCTGCTGTCGGAGATGCGCACCGAGGTGATGCTGGGCCAGTACCTCGATCTGCAGGCCACCGGGGAGCTGACGGACGACGTCGAGGCCACCCTCACCGTCAACCGGTACAAGACCGCCAAGTACACCATCGAGCGTCCGCTGCACGTCGGAGCCGCCGTCGCGGGCGCCGGCCCGGAGGCCATGGAGGCGTTCACCGCCTACGCGCTGCCGCTCGGCGAGGCGTTCCAGCTCCGCGACGATCTGCTGGGCGTGTACGGCGATCCGGATTCGACCGGCAAGTCCCAGCTGGACGACCTGCGGGCCGGGAAGAACACCACCCTGATCGCGCTCGCCCTGCGCGGCTCCGACAGCGCCCAGGCGGCGCGGTTGCGCAGCCTCATCGGCAATCCGCTGCTGGACGAGCGGGACGCCGTGACCATCCAGGAGATCTTCGCCGCCACCACCGCCCGGGAGGCCGTCGAGCAGATGATCGACGACCGCCGGACACAGGCCCTGCGGGCCCTCGACGACGCCCCATTCACCGCGGACGCGGTCAACGCGCTGAAGCTGATCGCCCGCATGGCCACTGTGAGGAACTCATGACGACAGGACTTTCCACGGCCGGGGCCCAGGACATCAACCGGAGCAGCGTCCGCCCGTACCTGGAGGAATGCACCGGCCGCTTCCAGGAGATGTTCGACCGCTATGTCGTCACCCGGCCCACCAAGGTCGAATTGACCGACGCCGAACTGCGCGAGGTCATAGACGACTGCAACGCGGCGGTGGCCCCCCTCGGTAAATCGGTTTCCGATGAGCGCTGGATCTCCTATATGGGGGTGGTGCTGTGGTCCCAGAGTCCCCGCCATATCAAGGACATGGAGGCGTTCAAGGCCGTCTGCGTCCTGAACTGCGTGACATTCGTGTGGGACGACATGGATCCCGCACTGCATGACTTCGACCTCTTCCTGCCGCGACTGCGCGCGATCTGCGAGAAGTACTACAGCCCCGAGGACGCGCAGGTCGCGTACGAGGCCGCGCGCGCCTTCGTCACCAGCGACCATATGTTCCGCAACTCGCCCATCAAGGCGGCGCTGTGCACCACGTCCCCGGAGCAGTATTTCCGATTCCGGGTCACGGACATCGGTGTCGACTTCTGGATGAAGATGTCGTACCCGATCTACCGGCATCCGGAGTTCACCGAACACGCCAAGACAAGCCTGGCCGCGCGGATGACCACCCGCGGACTCACCATCGTCAACGACTTCTACTCCTATGACCGCGAGGTCTCGCTGGGCCAGATCACCAACTGTTTCCGGCTCTGCGATGTGAGCGACGAGACCGCGTTCAAGGAGTTCTTCCAGGCCCGGCTCGATGACATGATCGAGGACATCGAGTGCATCAAGGTGTTCGACCGGCTGACACAGGACGTCTTCCTCGATCTGATCTACGGCAACTTCGTCTGGACCATCAGCAACAAGCGCTACAAAACGGCCGTCAACGACGTCAACTCTCGTATCCAGTAAGGGAACGGGGAACCGTGACTCCCGCGACGAGCTCCGCACAGCCGGAGCGCTCCTGGACCACCGGCACGGCGCCCGGCTCGGTGCCGCTGCTGGGGCACACCGTGGCGCTCTGGCGCCGTCCGCTGCAGTTCCTGGCCTCCCTGCCCGCCCACGGCGATCTGGTGGAGGTCAGGCTGGGGCCCAGCCGCGCCTATCTGGCCTGTCATCCCGAGCTGGTCCGCCATGTGCTGCTCAATCCCCGTGTGTTCGACAAGGGCGGGGTCTTCGACAAGGCGCGCCAGCTGCTCGGCAACAGCCTCTCGGTCTCCCGGGGCGAGGACCACCGCACGCAGCGGCGGATGATCCAGCCCGCGTTCCACACCCCGAAGATCGCCGACTACACCGCCGCGGTCGCCGATGACACCCGCGCCGCGATCGGCTCCTGGGAGCCGGGGCGGACGCTGGACATCAGCGACACCATGCACGGCCTGCTGATGCGGGTCGCCGCGCGGACGCTGTTCTCCACCGGTATCGACGAGGCGACGATCGACGAGGCCCGCCACTGTCTGCGCATCGTCTCGCACGGCATCTACAAGCGCACCATGGCGCCTTTGGGCATCATGGAGAAGCTCCCCACCCGGGCAACCGCCGCTATGACCGGGCCAATGCCCGGCTGCGGAGAATCGTGGACGAGATGATCCGCGACCGCCGGCGCTCCGGCGCCGACCACGGCGATCTGCTCTCCACGCTGCTGCGCGCCGAACACCCCGAGACCGGCGAGGGGCTGGACGACGGCGAGGTCCTCGACCAGGTGGTCACCTTCCTGGTCGCCGGGAGCGAGACCACCGCCTCGACGCTCGCCTTCGTCTTCCATCTCCTGGGCGCCCACCCGGAGGTGGAGAAGCGGGTGCACGCCGAGATCGACGAGGTCCTCGAGGGACGTTCGCCCACCTTCGAGGACCTGCCGTCCCTGGAGTACACCCGCGGGGTCATCACCGAGTCGCTGCGGCTGTATCCGCCGTCCTGGATGGCGATGCGGGTCACGGCGGCCGAGACCGACCTCGGTGGGCGGACCATCCCGGCGGGCACGATGATCCTGTACAGCGCCCAGGCGCTGCACCACAACCCCGAACTGTTCCCCGAACCCGAGCGGTTCGACCCGGAGCGCTGGCTTCCCGACCGGGCCAAGGACGTGCCGCGCGGGGCGCTGCTCCCGTTCGGCGCGGGCAGCCACAAGTGCATCGGGGACGTCCTGGCGCTGACCGAGACCGCCCTGATCGTGGCGACGATCGCGAGTCGGTGGCGTCTTCGCCCGGTGCCCGGGACGACGTTGCGCCCCGAGCCGAAGGCGACGCTCGAACCCGGCCCGCTGCCCATGGTGTGCGAGCCGCGCTGACGACGTCCGGTCCGGGGCCCACCCCGGACCGGACGCCCCGTACGTTCCGTACTCCACCTCGCGAGCGAAGGACATCTTCCGCATGAGGACCGCGCAGCACCCGGCGACGCGCCACTGGCGGCACGCCCTCGCCCCCGGCGGGCTTCCGCTGGCCGGCCATGCCCTGCTGATGGGCCGCAAGCCGCTTCAGTTCCTGGCCTCCCTGCCCGCCTACGGCGATCTGGTCGAGCTCCGGCTGGGGCCCCGGCCGGTCTTTCTGCCCTGTCATCCGGAGCTGGTCCAGCAGGTGCTGGTGAACGCGCGGATCTACGACACCGGCGGGCCGGTCAAGGAGAAGGCGAAGCCCATCCTGGGCAACGGCCTGATCACCTCCGACTGGGCGGACCACCGACGGCAGCGCCGGCTGGTGCAGCCCGCCTTCCAGGCCGCCCGGATCGCCACGTACGCCGAGGTGATGGAGGAGGAGTGCGAGGCCGAGTCGACGGCGTGGACGGCGGGCCGGCCCCTCGACGTCAGCCATGAGATGCTCGCGCTCACCGCGCGGGTGACGGCCCGTGCGCTCTTCTCGACCGATATGGCGCCGCATGCCGTGGCCGAGATCCAGCGCTGTCTGCCCATCGTCGTGGAGGGCGCCTACCGGCAGGCGATCGACCCCACCGGGCTGCTGGCCAAGCTCCCGCTCGCGGCGAACCGGCGCTTCGACGACGCGCTCGCCCGGCTCAACCAGCTCATCGACCGCATGATCGACGGCTACAAGCGGGCGGACGACGGCGACCGCGGCGATGTGCTGTCCGCGCTCTTCGCCGCACAGGACGACGAGACCGGCGGCACGATGTCGGACCAGGAGATCCACGACCAGGTCATGACCCTGCTGCTGGCCGGGATCGAGACCACTGCCTCCGCGCTGACCTGGGCCTGGTTCCTGCTCGGCCGCAATCCCCGGGCCGAGGCCGCGCTGCACGCCGAGGTCGACGAGGTGCTGGGCGGGCGGGCCCCGCGCTACGCCGACGTCCTCCGGCTCGCCTACACCCAGCGGGTGTTCAGCGAGGCGCTGCGGCTCTTCCCGCCCGCATGGCTGTTCACCCGGACCACCACCGAGGCCACCGAGCTCGGCGGGCGGCGACTGCCCCCGGCGTCGGACGTGCTGATCAGCCCGTATGTGCTGCACCGCGATCCGGCCCTCTTCCCCGACCCGGAGTCCTTCGACCCCGACCGCTGGCTCCCCGAGCGGGCCAAGGACGTGGCCCGCGGCGCGTATCTGCCGTTCGGCGGTGGCAGCCGGAAGTGCATCGGCGACGTCTTCGGCATGACGGAGGCGACACTCGCCCTGGCCGCGATCGCGGGCCGCTGGCGGATGCGACCGATTCCGCGGACGAAGATCCGGCCGAGGCCCCAGATGAGCCTCACCGCCGGTCCGCTGCGCATGATTCCGGAACCACGCTGAACGCCCTCCCCCTCGGACCGCGGTGAACACCCTGCCGCTCGGATTGCGGTGGGCGCCCACCGCGGTCCGCCGAGCGGGGCGGGCCGGGGCGGGGCGGGGGGCGGGCCGTCGAGCGTCCCCGGCCGGGGCGGCCGTCGATCACGCCCTCCGGCAGGCGCCGATTGCGGCTTCCCCGAAGCCGGAATCGGGGATGGTTCCCCGTTCCTTCGATGATCTGAACACCTAACCGGAGAGATTCCCCCGGTTAGTGTTAGGGTTGCGGGCCATGGGCAGCCGTGTGGAGAAAGAGACACCGTTGCGCCGAGACGCACGGCGCAACCGCGAGATGCTGATAGCTGCCGCCCGGGAGATCTACACGGATCAGGGCGTGGACGCCCCGCTCGACGACATCGCCCGTCGGGCCGGAGTCGGCAGCGCCACTCTCTACCGGCGGTTCGCCGGCCGGGCGGAACTCATCGAGGCGGTATTCGGCGATTCCCTGCGGGACATCCTGCGGGCCGCCGAGGAGGCCCGCTCGGCGCCGGACGCCTGGGTCGGCCTGACGGCCTATCTGGAGCGCATATTCGGGCTGCTCGCCGCCGACCGGGGCACCAACGACCTGATGACCACCAACATCCAGGGCGTCCCCTCGCTCGACGCGCTCCGTAAGGAGAACCACAAGACGCTCGACGTCCTTCTGCGCCGCGCCCAGCAGCAGGGCGCGGCCCGTGAGGACGCCACCGCGGAGGACCTGCTGTTCCTGCTGGCCGCGCTCGGCCGCGCGGTCCCCGGCTCGACCGTCGCCGCGCCGCTGGCCTGGCGCCGCTATCTGGCCCTGCTGCTCGACGGGCTGCGCCCCGAGGGGTCCCACCCGCTCCCGGCCCCCTCGCTCACCGGGGACCAGCTCGGCGCCGCCATGCTCCAGCTCGGCAAGGTGCGACGGCCGCGTATCGGACGGGCCGACTAGGGGGCGACCGGCCCTTGACGCGCAAGGGGCCGGACCACGGCACCCGGCCGGGCACCGGATGCCGCTCCGTACGACGCCCCGGACCGAAGCCCGCACGGGCCGGGGCCGCCGCACCTACGAGTCCCGGCCGCGTCACCTCCGACTTCAGCGGGCCTCGGCGGTCAGAACCTCAGGACGAGCCTGCCCCGCACGCCGCCCGCCTCGAAACGACGATGAGCATCGGCTGCCTGGTCGGCGGGGTACTCAGCGGCGACGCGCAAGGTGATGCGGCCCTCCTCCGCGAGCACGCGCAGGGAATCCAGCTTCCCGTGCGCGTAGCGGTAGTCGGGCACGAAGACGTTCCGGACTGCCACCTTGCCCGTGTCACCGAGGGGTGAGGTACCGGGTTCTCCCTCGCTGCGCGCCAGGGCGATCTGTCCCCCGGGCCGGACGGCGGCAAGCGCCTCGGGCCCCAGGACGGCGGCGTCCATGACGGCCTCGACACCGCCGGGAACGACCTCGCGGATGCGCTCGGCCACGCCCGGCCCCCTGCCCACAACCCGGTCAGCACCCAGCGAGCGGACCAATTCCTCATCGGCAGGGGCCGCATCCGCCACTACACGCAGCCCGTCCGCCTTGGCCAGTTGCACGGTGTACCCGCCGAGAGCGCCTGCCGCGCCGGTCACGGCGATCCAGTCGCCGGGGGCCAGGTCGAGTACGTCGAGGGCGCGTCGCGCTGTCAGCCCGTTCATCGGAAGAGTGGCCGCCTCGGCGTGCGTCGTTCCGGCGGGCGCTCTCACGACCTGGCGCGCGTCGAGGACGAGGTACTCGGCATAGGCACCCCCGGAAGGATCGACGGGGATGACGATTGCCATCACACGGTCCCCCACGTGCAGATCGGTGACCGTGTCCCGGCCGATCTCGTCAACCACGCCCGCCGCGTCCATGCCGGGCCGGTACGGCGGGGTCAGGCGCCCTGCGAGCATGGGGTCGGTGAACCCCCTGCGCAGCAGGACATCCGACGGGTTCACCGACACCGCGTGCACACGGACGCGGATCTGTCCGGGTCCGACCTCCGGGAGTGGGATGTCGACGACCTCGAGCACCTCGGGGTCGCCGTAGCCGAACACTCCTACAGCCTTCATTTCGCCGCTTCCTCTCTCGGGGGCGCAATCGCAGTCATACGCTTCTTCGCGCGGGCCTCAGTAACCGGCCGTCAGGCCACCGTCGATGGCGAGAGCCGCACCGTTGATGAATCCGCTCTCGTCGCTCAGCAGGAAGGTCGTGAACGCGGCGATCTCGCTCACGTCGGCGGACCGACCGATCGGCTGCTGCTCGAGGATGCTGTTCGCGGCGCCCGGATTGCTCTCGGTGAAACCTCGCCACAGCGGGGTGTTCACCAAGCCGGTCAGCAGGGCATTGACCCTCACGCCCTCCTTGGCCGCGTCGAGCGCCGCGGAGCGAGTGAGACCCACGACGCCATGCTTGGCGGCCGAATAGGCCACGGCCGAAGGGTCACCTGCCGCGCCGACCACGGACGCGTTGTTGACGATGGAGCCGCCTCCGCTGGCGATGATCGCCGGGATCTCGTGCTTGAGGCTGTAGAAGACGCTGGTGAGGTTGAGAGCGACGACACTGTCCCAGAAGGACGCCTCCACCTCACGGATCGTCCCGTGGCTGTTGCCACCGCCCGCGTTGTTGAAGGCGCCGTTCAGGCCGCCGAACTCGTTGACCGTGACGTCGACCAAGTGGGCAACCTGCTCCTCAGCGGTGACGTCGGTCGGGACGAAGAGTGCCGTGCCGCCGTCGGCGGTGATCTCCGCAGCGACCGCTTCCCCCCGCGCCTTGTCGCGGGCGCCGATGACCACCGTCGCACCTTCCGAGGCGACCCTCTTGGCGGTGGCCGCGCCCATGCCGGAGCTACCCCCGGTAACGATGATCACCTTTGACTGCAGGCGGTTGGACATCTGTGCTCCATTCATTGACCGGCAGGGCCCACGCCACGTGTGCCGGGAGTTTCTGAGATCACGGGCGCGCGGATCAGCACCCCTCACGGCGAGCGGGAGCCGCTCGCTCCCGTGCCGCCGCTTGCACGTTATCAGGAATGACCGGTCGATAAAGATATGACGTGGGCCACGCGCCGCGAGGCTCGCACCTGACCGGACGGCCCTTGTTCGCGAATTCTGTACCGTTCGTTCTGACGTGCGTATACTTGCGCGCATGGCACGCATCAGGGAGTTCGACACCGAGAGCGCCGTAGAGGCTGCGATGAACACCTTCCGCCTCAACGGCTACGACGGCACGTCAATCCAGGACCTGGTAGAGGCCACCGGCGTGGGGCGCGGCTCGCTCTACGCGGCCTTCGGCAGCAAGGAAGGCTTGTACCTGGCAGCCATGGACCGCTACCGGGAGCGGTACGCGCTCCCTCTCGTCGAGCTCCTGCGCGACGGCGCACCGGGCCGCGAACTCCTGCGTGAGGTCCTGGTCGCGGCCGTGGACGAGATCGTCCTCGACGGGAGCCGACGAGCCTGCCTGATGGTCGGTGCGGCGGTCGGCCGGACAGGCCATGACCCGCAGGTATCCGCCCACGTGCAGTCCACCTCGGACATGCTGGAGGACGCGCTGGGCCACGTCGTCAAAGAGGCGCAGGCCGACGGGCAACTGTCCGCCAAGTACGATGCGCGCGTTCTGGCCCGGTATCTCGTCATGACGATGCACGGTCTGCGGGTCATGGGCGCGATCAGTCCCGATCGCGAGTCGCTCATGGCGGTGGCCGAGGTCGCCCTGGACACTCTCGACCGCCCCTCACTCTCCTGAGGGCGGCGTCCCTCGGAGCCTGCGCCGTCGCTACGCGTGTCCGCCTGACACTCACCTTCCCGAGCACCGGCATGGGGGCCACGCGCACCCCTGTCCATGGAACTATGTTGTCCCATCACATGTGCCCCTGACCTGCCACTTCCTACCGTGTCCCCACACGTACCCGTCCCCACCGCACACGAGGAAGTGGCGCACATGTCCTCCGCAGCTCCCGCTCCACCGACGCCCGGCAGCCTCAAGCGCATCGTCGCCGCGAGCCTCATCGGCACCACCATCGAGTGGTACGACTTCTTCCTCTACGGCTCGGCGGCCGCGCTGGTCTTCAACAAGCTCTTCTTCCCGGATTCCGATCCGCTCGTCGGCACGCTGCTGTCGTTCCTGACCTACGCGGTCGGCTTCGCCGCCCGGCCGGTCGGCGCCCTGGTCTTCGGCCATTACGGCGACCGGCTCGGCCGTAAGAAGCTGCTGATCCTGAGTCTGCTGCTGATGGGCGGCGCGACCTGCGCCATCGGGCTGCTGCCCACCCACGCCACGGTCGGTTCGGCGGCGCCCGTACTGCTCACCGCGCTGCGCCTGATCCAGGGATTCGCGCTCGGCGGCGAATGGGGCGGGGCAGTGCTGCTGGTGTCGGAGCACGGGGACGCGCGGCGGCGCGGGTTCTGGGCGTCCTGGCCGCAGACCGGCGCCCCGGCCGGGCAGTTGCTGGCCACGGGGGTGCTCTCCGCGCTCACCGCCCTGCTCTCCGACGACGCCTTCGAGGCGTGGGGGTGGCGGGTGCCGTTCCTGCTCTCCGGTGTGCTGGTACTGGTCGGCCTGTGGATTCGTCTCTCTGTCGATGAATCGCCGGTGTTCAAGGCGGCGCAGGCCCGCGCCGAGGCCCGTAAGGTGACCGCGGGTGAGGCGGCCACCGAGAAGATGCCGCTGGTGGCGGTCCTGCGCCACCACTGGCGGGATGTGCTGATCGCCATGGGCGCGCGAATGGCCGAGAACATCAGCTACTACGTCATCACCGCCTTCGTCCTGGTCTACGCGACCTCCGACCATGTGGGCCTCGGCAAGCAGACCGCGCTCAACGCCGTACTGATCGCCTCGGCCGTGCACTTCGCGGTCATCCCGGCATGGGGCGCGCTGTCGGACCGGATCGGGCGCCGCCCGGTGTATCTGCTGGGCGCGGTGGGCGTGGGCGCGTGGGCCTTCCCGTTCTTCCTGCTCATCGACACCAAGGGCTTCCCGGCCCTCTTGCTCGCCGTGACGGTCGGGCTGGTCTTCCACGGGGCGATGTACGCCCCCCAGGCGGCCTTCTTCTCCGAGATGTTCGCGACCCGGATGCGGTACTCGGGGGCGTCCATCGGGGCGCAGTTCGCGTCCGTCGCGGCCGGTGCGCCCGCCCCGCTGATCGCCACCGCGCTCCTGGCCGACTACGGCAGCGCGACCCCGATCGCCCTCTATGTGATCGCGGCGGCCCTGCTCACCCTGGTGGCCGTGGGCGTCGCCAAGGAGACCCGGGACCGCGATCTGGCCGCCGTCGAACCGACCTCGGCCCCGTCCCCGCGGCCGGCATCGGAGGCGGCGGAGCACACGGCCCGTTCGGCCTCGGCTCAGTAGCCCACGGCCGAGGCCAGGCGGTGCAGCCGCAGGGCGAGCTGGATCTCCAGGGAGCGGGCGGGCGACTGCCAGTCGGGGCCGAGCAGCCGCCCGACCCGCTCCAGCCGCTGCGCCACCGTGTTGACGTGCACGTGGAGGGCGTCCTTGGTACGGGCCGGGCTCATGCCGCCCGCGAAGTACGCGTCGAGGGTGCGGATCAGCTCGGTGCCGCGCCGCTCGTCGTAGTCGATGACCGCGCCCACGGTGCGGGTCACGAAGTCCTGGACGCCGGTGCCGTCCGGGGCGCCCTCGCGGGTACCGGCCAGCAGCAGGCCGAGAAAGCCGAAGTCCTCGGCGGCGGCTCCCTGTCCGGCCCGGCCCAGCACCCGCAGGGCGGCCAGACAACGCCGCGCCTCGGCATAGCCCGCGGCGACCTCCCCGGGCCGTGCGGCGGGCGCGGGGACGGGTGCGGAGGCGCCGACGGTGACCGCGGCGTGTACGGCGGTGCCCAGCTGCCGGGCGGTGCGGCGGGCGAGGGCGTCGGCGGTGTCGCCGTCGGCCAGCGGCAGCAGCAGCACGGTGCCGCCGTCGCGGGTGGCGGCCAGGCCGTGCCGGGTGACCGCCAGATGGGACGCGGCGGACCACAGCCGCCGACGGCCCTCGGCGTCCTCGGCGGGCGCGCCACCGGATCCGCCGCCATGTACGCCGCCTGATCTGCTTCCGGGTGTGGCGCCGGGGCCGCTTCCGGGTGCGCCGCCGGGACCGGTGGTGGGGTTGCCGGTGTCCGGGGCCTCGATACCCGCGGCAAGCACCACATGGGGCGTGTCCAGGTCCGCCCGGAGCCGCGCGGCCCGCTCGCGCAGCAGCCGGGGCTCGCGGTCGGGGGTGTCGAGCAGGTCGTCCAGGAGCTCGCCGCGCACCCGCTGTTCGGCCTCACCCGCCGAGCGGCGGGCGAGCTGCAGCAGCGAGGTGACCATCGCGGCGCGCTCCAGGGTGCGCTGGTCCACGGGGTCGAGCCGGGGGTGGCCGCGCAGCACGAGCGCGCCGAGCAGTTCGCCACCCGCCGAGACGGCGGCGACCCAGTCCTCCTCGCCGTCGCGCACCGCGTGGCCGTCGGCCCGGGACCGATCGACGGCCGCCGCGGGCGCCTCGTCGACCTCGAGGAACTCCACGGAACCGCTGAGCACCTCGGCCACGGCGTCGGCCACGTCGTGCACCCCGCCACCGCGCAGCACCAGCTCGGTGAGCCGGTCGTGGACCTCGGAGGCGCGCTCGATGACCCGGCTGCGGTCCCGGATGATCTCGTTGGCGGCCTCCAGCTCGGCGAGCGCCGTACGGGTCTCGGCGAGCAGATGGGCGGTGTCGATGGCCACGGCCGCGTGGGCGGCGAACGAACCGAGCAGGGCCGTCTGCTCGCGTTCGAACACCCGGGCCCGGCGGTCGGCCGCGAACAGCACACCGATGACACCGCTGCCGAGCAGCAGCGGCACCCCGAGGATGGCGACGAGCCCCTCGTCCCTGACGCCCGCGTCGATGGTGTGGGTGTGCTGGAACCGCGGATCGTGGAAGTAGCTCTCGGTGACATACGGGCGGGCGGTCTGGGCCACCAGACCGCCGAGCCCCTCCCCATGCCGAGCCGCAGCTGCTGGAAGCGGGCCGAGACCGAACCGTCGGTGACCCTCATATAGGTGTCACCGGCCGTCGGGTCGTTCAGCGTCAGATAGGCGACCTCGGTGCCCAGCAGGGAGCGGGCGCGCTGCACGATGGCCTGGAGCACGGCGTCCAGATCGCGCAGCCCCGCCAGGTCGTGGGCGGTCTCGTAGAGGGCGGACAGCTCGGCCTCACGGCGCCGTCGCCCCTCCAGCTCGCCGCGCACCCGCAGGGCGAGCAGCTTGGCGTGCTCCAGGGCCGCCAGCCGGTCGGCCGGGGCCTTGTCGGCGCGGGCACGCAGCACCGGGCGCTCGTACGCCTCGGCGGGCGCGCCGCGTACGAGCAGTTCCAGGTAGGGGGCCTCCGGCCGGTCGTCGGGCATGGTCACAGGCATACTCCCGCCGGGCCCGGCGGCGCCAGCCGTAAGGCGGCCCGGTACCCCTTCTATAGGGCGGCCGGGCAATACGCGGCCCGGTGGCTGAGCCAATGGGCCACCGTCCGCCGATGGCTGAGCCAATTCGTCCGCCAGTGGCTGAACCAATCGGCCGCTGTCCGCCAATGGCTGAGCCAATCCGTTGTCGTGGCCCGGTGGCTGAGCCAATCGGCCTTCGTCGTCCGGCGACCGATCCGATGGGCCGCTCAGTGGGCGGTCCATCCGCCGTCCATGCTGAGCGAGGCACCGGTGACAAAGGACGTGTGCGGACCGCAGAGATACGCGACGGCCTCGGCGACCTCCTCTGGTTCGACCAACCGCTTGACCGCCGTATCGGCCAGCATCACCTCGGCGACGACCCGCTCCGGTGAGATCCCGTGGGCCTCGGCCTGGTCGGCGATCTGCCGCTCGACGAGCGGGGTCCGCACATAGCCGGGGTTGACGCAGTTGGAGGTCACTCCGTGCGCCGCGCCTTCCAGGGCGGCGACCTTGGAGAGCCCCTCCAGACCGTGTTTGGCGGCCACATAGGCGGACTTGTACGGGGAGGCGCGCAGCCCGTGCACCGAGGAGATGTTGACGATCCGGCCCCAGCCCTGCGTGTACATATGCGGCAGCGCGCCGCGCACCAGCCGGAACGGGGCCTCGAGCATCACGGTGAGCACCCGGGAGAAGACCTCGGGCGGAAAGTCCTCGATGGGCCGGACGAGTTGGAGCCCGGCGTTGTTGACCAGGATGTCGACGCCGGCGGCGGCCCGTTCGGCGGCGTCGAGGTCGGTGAGGTCGAGGGCGTGGGCCTCGACCGGGCCGGGCAGATTGGAGGCCGCGGCGACCAGCTCGGTGAGGCCCTCGGCGTCCAGGTCGACGGCCCGCACCCGCGCCCCGGCGGTGGCCAGCCGCAGCGTACAGGCCCGGCCGATGCCCCCGGCGGCGCCCGTGACGAGTGCGGTACGGCGGGACAGATCGAGGCCGTCGGACGGCCGGGGGCCCGGGCCTGGTGTGGTGGACGCGCTCATGAGGGGCACATTAGGCAGCGCTGGGGCCCGGTCCGATGTGGGGGCGGCACATACTTCACTCCGCGACGGTGGGCTCGAACCATGTCGGGCCGTCCTCGAGCGCCTGCTTGATCCGGGACAGGGAGAAGTCCTCCATCTCGGGGAGCGCGTCGAGCGGGAACCAGCCGACGTCCACCGACTCGTCGTCGTTCACCCGCGCCTCGCCGCCGACCGCGCGGCAGCGGAAGCAGACGTCCACGAACTGGCACCGGTCGTCGTTGGGGTAGGTCACCGGCGCCAGGGTCCGTACGAGCACGATGCGTTCGGGGACACAGTGCACCGCGGTCTCCTCCGCCACCTCGCGGACCACCGCCGTGGCCGGCTGCTCACCGGGTTCGGGGATACCGCAGATGATGGTCCAGCGGCCGTTGTCGGCCCGGCGGCCCAGCAGCACCCGCCCCTGGTCGTCGAAGACCACGGCGCTCACGCCCGGCAGATACAGCAGTTGGTGACCGATGGAGGCCCTGAGGTCACGAATGAAGTCGGGGGTCGGCATGGGCCGAGAGTATCGGGCGGAAAAGGGGGCGCGCACGGCGGCCGAACGGCGCCCTCCACGACGGGCGTTTCACGACCGACTCATCGTTTCTGCGCACCATATACACATTCCTTACGACAAGCGCTACGGTTTCGGGTGTCATGGCTCGCACGACGGCCGTAAGGCGTGTCGATGCGATGCCCGTCACGACGGGGGGTCGACGGGATGACGTCATCAGTGGTGGAGCCTGTCGTGCAGGACCACGGCAGACCGGCTGACGGATGTGCCGGCGCATCCGATATCGCGGGGGTTCTGATCCTGGCCGGCTGCGCCGTCTGGGCCCTGATCGCGGCCATGGGGCGGCCGGCCCGCCCCGAGGGGGTGCTGCTGGCGGTGCTGGCGGTGGCCGCCGGTTACGCCTGCGGCCGGATGGCCGGATCGCTGCTGCCGGTCGCCTCGACGGCGGCCGCCGGGCTCGCGGGGTTCGGCCTGGCCTGCGCCTCGCCATACGGGCTCACCGGCCATGAGGGGGCGGGCGCGGGCCAGCTCACCCTGGCCACGGGCGCGGTCTGCTGTGCGGCCTGGGCCGCCCCACGGGCCCTCCGCCCGGCGCTGTGGCTGCTGGCCACGGCGATCACGCTGACGGCCGTGGTGGCCGGCTCGACGGCGGGCGCGGTCGCGAGCGGCGCCGTCCTGGTGTGCTCGCTCACCGCCGCCCGGCGCCGGCACCGGCTGCCGGCGCTCGCCGCGTGCGTCCTGATCGCGGCGGTCGCGGTCGGCGGCACCTGGGCGGTGGCCAAGGACGCGGTCCCGGGCGGCCTCCCGCCCGCCCTGCGCGCCCATCTCACCGAGCACCGGATCCGGCTGTGGCAGGACGCGGCCCGTATCGAGGAGACGGACCCGCTGCGCGGTGCGGGCCCGGACCGCTTCGGCGAACTGAGCCCCGCGGCGGCCCAGCCGCAGGGCCCGGAGGCCAAGCCCCATTCGGCGCCGCTGCAGCAGGCGGCCGGTCAGGGCTGCCGGGGGTGATCCTGCTGGGCGCCGCCTTCGGCTGGATGCTCCACGCCCTGTGGCGCTCTCCGCGCCCGACTCCGGTGGTCCTTACGGCGGCCGCGACGCTCACGGCCCTGGCCGTCGTGTCCTGTCTGGGCAACGCCCTGAGCTTCTCCCAGATCACCGCGGGAGCGGGCCTCCTCGCCGGACTGGCGACCGCCCGCCTGAACGACGACCCGACGGGAGCGGTGCCATGAGACTCGGCACGGCGGGAGAGAAGGCGCCCTCGGACGCGTCCGACGGCAGAGAATGCGGGCCGCCAATGGCCGCGACGGACAGCGCCTCCCCGAAAGACATCCCCGTCCCCCTAAAGAGGGGAACGGGGACCGGCTAGATCTGGGAGGTACGCGCCGCGATCAGCCGCAGCCGGTCGCGGATGACCCGGACCGCCGCCTCCGCGTCGTCCACCGTGACCGTGAAGACGCGCCCGTCCCCGAGGCGGACCACCACGCCCTCGCCCCGGCGCACGACTACCGCGGTGCCCTTGTCGGGGCGCCAGCGGTAGCCCCAGCCGCCCCACTGGCAGGGGGTGACCTTACGGGCCACATCGGCGTGGACCACGTCGGTGAGCGGGATGCGGCGGCGCGGGAGCCCCATATGGCCGCAGCGGATCTCCAGCACTTCGTCGTCGACCCGCACCGCCACATGGACGAAGGCCAGGGTGCCGAAGAGCATCAGCAGCCCGGCGGCGACACAGCCGATGACGGACATCAGCAGCGGAGCGAGGCCCGAGCCCCATGGTGAGTCGACGGCGAGGTCGACACCGAGCGCCAGGCACGCGGCGCCCGCCACGGCCAGCACCCACTGCCCGCGGTTGTGGGCTCGTCCGGTCCAGACCGCGGGCGGCTGCCCGGGGGCGCTCGGCGTTCCGTGGTCGTGGTGCCTCATGGTTGGCAGCGTACTCAGGTTCCGGCCACACGGCAGGGGGAAGAGTCATTCCGCTGGTGAAGAGCGTTGCGGTCAGCTCACCGCACGAGGTGCCGCTGTCAACCGCGCGCCGGGGCGACGGGTGCCAGCAGCACTCCTTCGGCGTAGGTCAGGGCGACCTCCGGCAAGGCGGCCTCGCGGCCGCCGAGGATGACGGTCAGCCCCCCGGGGGCGACCGCGCCGTCCGGCGGGAAGGGGTCGGCGCCGATCCGGCGCAGGGCCTGGGCGGCGACGGCCCCGGCCGAGCCATGGAGGGCGATCGGCGGCGCGTCCGGCTGCTGCACGGCGGCCCGGATGCGGTCGGCGACCAGTTCGTAATGGGTGCAGCCCAGGACGACGGTCGTTACCTCGCGCGGGGTGCGGGCCGCCGCGGCGGCCACCGCGGCGTCGATCCCCTCGGTGTCGGCGTGCTGCACCGCGTCCGCGAGCCCCGGGCACGGCACCTCGGTCACCTCGACGCCGTCCGCGAAGTCGCGGATCAGTGCGCGCTGGTACGGGCTGCCGGTGGTGGCCGGGGTGGCCCAGATCGCGATCGGCCCTCCCCCGGCCGCCGCGGGCTTGATGGCGGGCACGGTCCCGACGACCGGCAGTACGGGCTCCAGCTCGGCGCGCAGCGCGGGCAGCGCGTGGACGGAGGCGGTGTTGCAGGCGACGATCAGCGCGTCGGGGCGGTGCGCGGCGGCGGCCCGGGCGCAGCCCAGGGCGAGTTCGGTGACGTCCTCGGGCGTGCGCGGACCCCACGGCATGGTGGCGGGGTCGGAGGAGAGAACGAGATCGGCGTCCGGCCGCAGTCGGCGCATCGCGGCGGCGGTGGGCAAGAGCCCGATTCCGGAGTCCATAAGCGCGATCTTCACCCGGTCACTTTAATGGATCGGTCCGGTGCGCCCGACGGCCGGGCACACCTTCGGGCAGACTTCGGCGGGTGAGCGCGCTGATGTGGATCGCCGCCGGGTCGTTGGCCGCATGGCTGTGGCTGCTGCTGGGCCAGGGCTTCTTCTGGCGTACGGACGTCCGGCTGCCCCGGAGGGGCCCGGACGACTCCGGGCCGCCGGAGCCCGCGGCATGGCCCTCGGTGGCCGTCGTGGTGCCCGCCCGGGACGAGTCCGTCGTGCTTCCGGCCAGCCTGCCCTCGCTGCTCGCCCAGGACTATCCGGGGCCGGCGGAGATCTTCCTGATCGACGACGGCAGCTCGGACGGCACCGGAAAGCTCGCCCGTGAACTGGCCGAGGAGTACGGCGGGCTGCCGCTGACCGTCGACTCCCCCGGCGATCCGGGCCCCGGCTGGACCGGCAAGCTGTGGGCGGTGCGGCATGGCATGGCGCTCGCGACGACCCGTATCGCCGCGGACCGTAAGGACGACGGCGGCGACCATAGGGACGACGGCGGCCGTAAGGACGACGTTGGCGTCGACTACCTGTTGCTGACGGACGCGGATATCGCGCATGAACCGGACTCCCTGCGGGAGTTGGTGCGCGCGGCCGAGGCGAACGGACTGGATCTGGTCTCCCAGATGGCGCGGCTGCGGGTGGCGACCGGCTGGGAGCGGCTGATCGTCCCCGCCTTCGTCTACTTCTTCGCCCAGCTGTACCCCTTTCGGTGGGTCAACCGGCCCCGGGGGCGCACCGCGGCGGCCGCGGGCGGCTGCGTGCTGCTGCGCCGGGAGGCAGCCGAGCGGGCCGGGATCCCGGAGTCGATCCGGCAGTCGGTCATCGACGATGTGGCGCTGGCCCGTACGGTGAAACGGTCCGGCGGGCGGATCTGGCTGGGGCTGGCCGACCGGGTGGACAGCGTGCGGCCGTATCCGCGGCTGGGCGAGCTGTGGCGGATGGTCTCGCGCAGCGCGTACACCCAGCTGCGCCACAATCCGCTGCTGTTGCTGATGACGGTCGTGGGGCTGGCCGTGGTGTATCTCGTGCCGCCCGCGGCCGTGGTCGCCGGGGTGCTGACGGGGCGTCCCACGCTCCTGTCGCTGGGCGCCGCCGCCTGGGTCCTGATGGCGGGCAGCTACATCCCGATGCTGCGCTACTACCGGCAGACCCTGTGGCTGGCACCCCTGCTGCCCCTGACGGCCCTTCTCTACCTCCTGATGACCGTGGACTCGGCGGTGCGGCACCACCTCGGACAGGGCGCGGCCTGGAAGGGGCGCACCTACGCCCGCCCCAGCGCCGCACCCTGACGGCCGCGCCCCGTGCACCGGGTCGTCACTTGCGGCCGGGTGTCCAGTTCATGCCCCAGCCGTAGGCCTGGTCGAGGGTGCGCTGCGGGCTGACGCCGCGCTGCGGCACCAGATAGCGGGCCTCGCGCTGTACGACGAGATCGTTGCCCGTGTTGGTGATGAGCGCGAGCGCGCAGACCGGGGACGGGACCGTGCACTCGTCGAGCGAGAAGTCGATCGGGGCGCCGAACTGCGGCTGCAGGGTGACCGTGGCGTGGAGGTTGGCAAAGCTGCGGGCGCCCTCGTAGATGGTCACGAAGACCAGGATCCGGCGGAACGACCGCAGGTGGTCGAGGTTGATGGTGAGGTTCTCACCGGCCGCCCGGGCACCGGTCCGGTCGTCGGCGTCCAGGTGGATGAAGGGCGGCTGGTGCAGCGAGCCGAACGAGTTGCCGAGCGCCTGGACCACGCCCTTGCTGCCGTCGGAGAGTTCGAACAGCGCCCCCAGGTCGAGATCGAGCTCGTTGTGCATGGCCATGGCCTTGCCCAGCTTGGAGGCCCAGCCCGAGAACTGCTTGTGCACCTGCCAGTTGAGGTTGACCCGCATGGTGCCGGAGGTGCCGCCCTGCTTGGTGAGCGAGACCGCGGGCGCCTCCTTCGTCAGGGTGACCTTGCTGAGGCTCACCGGCGCCGTGGCGGGCGCGGGGGCCGGGGCGGCCGGTGCGGTGGGCGGGGGCGGCGGAAGGGGCGTGGCGGCGGCGGTGGGCGGCGGAGGCGGGTACGCCCCGGCCGGAGGGCCGGACGGCGGCGCGGGGGCGGCGTACGGGTTCTGCGCGGCCGCGTGCGGGGTCTGTGCCGCGTACGGGTTCTGCCCGGCGTTCGGCGGCGCGGCGGGGGCGGGAACGGGGGCGGCGGGCTGAGCCGGCGTCTGCTGCGGTTCGTCGACACTGATGCCGAAGTCCGTGGCGAGCCCCGCCAGCCCGCTCTCGTACCCCTGGCCCACCGCGCGGAACTTCCAGGCGCCCTGCCTGCGGTACAGCTCGCCGAGGACGAAGGCGGTCTCGACGGAGGCGTCCTCGCTGTCGAAGCGGGCGAGCTCCGCGCCGCCCGCCGCGTCCAGCACCCGGATGTGCAGACCGGGGACCTGACCGAACGTTCCGCCATCGGCCGAGGCCGCCAGGACCACGGTGTCGATGGCGGACTCCACGCGGGCGAGGTCCACCGAAAGGGTGTCGGTGACGGTGTCACCCGTGGTCCGCTTCCCCTCGTGGCGCACCGCGCCGGAGGAGTGCGCCGCCTGGTTGTAGAAGACGAAGTCCCCGTCGGACCTGACCTTCCCGGACATCAGCAGCAACGCCGAGGCGTCCACGTCCGGCGCCCCCGGTCCGGCGCGCCAGCCGAGCTCGATCCGCACCGCGCTTGCCGGTACTGGCGTGTTACCGCCCTTGCGCATCGCCATTTCCGTCCCCCTGCCTCTCTGTTCGCTCGGCCACCGGGCCGCTCGGCCGCCGCATACCGCGGACGGCCGGTGGCTACCCGCTGAAAACGCGCTCTTTACACGATCTCAACGTACCCTGACGACCGATTTTCCCTGGTTCGCTCGGATTGGGGATCCACGGCCACTCCGAACACTGAAAACAACCCTCCTACCGGACTCCCCAATCAGCACATGGTGGGCTTAACTTATGGTCTATGACCTCCCCCCGCAGCACTTACGGTGGCGGCTACTACTCCTCGCCGTCCTTCCCGGACACCCCCATCTACGACAGCCTTGTCGCCGAGCGGGGCACACCACAGATCGCGCCCATCAGGGTGCCGTCCGCCTACGACACCGGAAGTCATCTTCCGGCCCTGCCCTCAGCGCTTCCCGCGCTGCCGGCCGCGCCCTCGCCGCAGCCCATGTACCAGGGCTACCAGCAGCAGCCGCAGCCCACCGGGCTGCAGCAGGCGCACGCGCCCTACATCCCGCCGCAGCCGACCGGCCCGCGGGGCTACCCGGGCGCTCAGCAGCCGCAGATGCAGCGCCCCGGCCCGGCCGCGCCGATGGGGTACGAGGCGATGCGCCCGGCCATGACGCGTCCGGCCGCGCCGCGTCCGGCGGCCCCCGCGCCGTCTCCCTACGACGACCCGTACGGGCGTCAGCAGTACCCGGGCGGCCGGGCGCCGCAGCCTGGAGGCGGCTACTGACACGTGTCGGGAGGTGATGCGACCGGGCCGGTGCCCGGTCGCGGGAAGGATCGGGCCGGATGGGGCATCCCCGTCCGGCCCCTGACTTTTTTGCGGGCCGGCCGGCCCCTGGATGTCCGGGGGCCGGGACGGTGCCGACTCTCGAGGGGGCCGTTCGGCCCCTCCCCCGCGGTGGAACGCCTCGCGATGCTGGACCGAGCAATTCCGTGAGCCACCTCCACGGGGGCGGACCGGGCTCTCACTCCACTGCGGTGAAGGGCGACTCGGCCGGTCCGTCTCGTTCGGTGTGGGGCGCGGGGCCGGCAGGGGAGCCGGTCCCGCGCTCCATGCGAACCGCGCCCCGGGCCGACCGTAAGGACGTCACCCGGCCCACCGTGGGGACGTCATCGACTCCTGGCCGTACCGCTCACGGGCTCACTGACCCGTTTCGCGCTCCTTGATCCGCTCGGCGATCACGGCGGCCTGAATGCGCCGCCCCACGCCCAGCTTGGACAGGATCGAGGAGATGCGGTTCTTGACGGTCTTCTCGGCCAGGAACAGCCGCTCGGCGATCTGCCGGTTGGTCAGCCCGTCGCCGATGAGCTGGAGGATCTCCCGCTCCCGCGGTGACAGGTTCTCCAGTTCCACGGGCCCGCTCGGCGCGGGGCCGCGCAGCCGGGCCATCACCCGGGCGGTGGCGCCGGGGTCGAGCATGGAGCGGCCGTCGGCCACCGTACGCACCGCCGACACCAGATCGGACCCGTTGATCTGCTTGAGCACATAGCCCGCGGCCCCGGCCATGATGGCGTCGAACAGCGCCTCGTCGTCGTCGAAGGACGTCAGCATCAGACACGCGAGATCGGGGAGCCGGGCCCGCAACTCCCGGCAGACCTCGATCCCTTCGTGGTCCCCGCCGTCGCCCGAGGAGCCGAGCCGTACGTCGAGCACCGCGACCCGTGGCCGTACGGCGGGGGCGCGGGCGATGGCCTCGCGGGCGTTGGCCGCCTCGCCGACCACCTCCAGATCGGACTCGGCGTCGAGCAGGTCACGCAGTCCGCGCCGCACCACCTCGTGGTCGTCGAGCAGAAAGACCCTGATGGGGCCGTCGGGGTCGGCGGTCTGGGGCACGGCCTCTCCTCCATGGCGCACGGGTCGCCGGTCGCGGTCCGGCTGCCCAGCTTTACGTTCTGCCGCAGGGCAGCGTAAGGGGCCATTCGGCCCCCGGGCCGCTCTCCGCGCCCTCCGGTCCGGTCATGGCGAGATCCCGCCCGCGTACGGCCCGTACAGATCCAGCAGCCGGGTGCGGGCGCTCTGCAGCCGGCCCCCGATCACCTGGGCGCAGGCCAGCGCGAGGGCATAGCCCAGCTCCGGGTCCTCGTCGCACAGCCGGCGCACCGCCTCCGCGTTGAATTCGTGCGCGCGCACCGGGCTGAGCGCCTCCGCGCCCAGATGCCAGGTGTCCGGCGGGAAGAGCCAGGACCAGCCGATGAGCTCTCCGGGGCCGAGGGTCTCGATCACCGCGGGCCGACGCCCCGGAACATGCAGATCGAGGGTGACCGCCCCGGTGCGGATGATCCAGAAACGGTCGGCCTTACGGCCCTCCTCGAAGATGCGGCCGCCCGCGGGGAAGGACACATCGTGGGCAAGCGCCATCACCCGTTCACGATGTTCGGTCTTCAGCGCGCTCAGAAGTCCCATCATGACCTCACCTTGCCGTCTCCTCTCCCCCCTCGCCCCTCGGCGGTCACTGTGCGTACGAGAGGCAGCGATCCAAAGCGATACACCGACGATCGGGTATCGCTTCACCCTTACCCATTTCCGGTCACGTTTCCGATATGACACGTCATTCGTGCTCGTGATGACCGATGAGACCCCACTCCCCGTACCCTCGGCTGCTTCACCGACCCTGCGATGTCGCTCGTACTCGTCACCAAACGGGAGGCACTGGTGCTAGCCGACCCTCGTCGGTCCGCCGATCGAGCCGGAGAACACCTGCTCCACCGCCATTTCACCGCCGACGAGCTGCCCCGGCTGCGGGTGCAGATCGAGGAGTGCGCGGCCTGGGCCGGGCTCAGCGAGGCCCGCCGCGGGGACTTCGTGCTGGCCGTCGACGAGATCGCCAACAACGCCATCGAGCATGCGGGCGGCACCGGCTCCCTGCTGCTGCGGCGGATCGGCGACGAGTTGGAGTGCCGGATCAGCGACTCCGGCCCCGGCTTCTCCGAGGACGTCATCCCCCGGATCCTGCCGGGGCTGGACGGCGCCACCAGCGGCCGCGGACTGTGGCTGACCCAGTTGGTCACCGACCGGCTGGTGATCAGCGCGGGGGCGATGGGCGCCGTGGTGACGCTGGCCATGCGGCTGCGCTGAGTGAGCCGCCGGACCCCCTCGGCGACCGCTTCGGCGGGACAATGGGAGGGGACACACCCATGTGCCGGCAGGAGAGGCGGTGGGCACGGTGGAGCTTCCCGTGGTCGTCGGGGTCGACGGTTCGGACGCCGCCTCGGACGCACTGGACTGGGCGGCCGAGCTGGCCGGGCGCCGCGGGCTGCCGCTGCGCGTCGTCCACGCCTCCCTGTGGGAGCGGTACGAGGGCTACGTCGCCGGAACGGCCGCCGACCGCCCCGCCGAGCGGCTCCACAGCGAGGCGGTGCTGGCCACCGCGGCCGAGCGGGCCGGGCGGCGGGTGCCGGCCCTGAAGGTGATGACCGACCTGGCGGCCGACGACGCGGTCACCGCCCTGCTGCGCGCCGGGCAGAGCGCCGAGGCGCTGGTGGTCGGCTCGCGCGGCCGCGGCGAGTTCGCCTCCCTGCTGCTCGGCTCGGTCGGGCTGGGCATCGCGGCCCGCGCCCAGTGCCCGGTGGTCGTGGTGCGCGGCCGCCCGCAGAACGTGCACGGCGGGATGAACCGGGTGGTGGTGGGGATCGCCGAGCGCGAGCGCCCGGGCGAGCGGGAGCCCGCGCCGCCCTCGGCCGCCGTCGCATTCGCCCTGCGCGAGGCGCGACTGCGCGGCGGGGAGCTGGAGGCGGTGCACGCCTGGCGTTGCGCGGGCCCCGAGGACCACGGAGCGCGCGAGAACCACCGAGCACACGAGGACCACAGGGCACACGAGGACCACAGGGCACGCGAGAACCACAGAGCGCGCGAGGACCACGCACGGCGCGCCGCCGAGCTCCTGGACGAGACGCTGGGCGGCGCCACGGCGGCCGGGCTGCCGCCGGTGCCGGTGGCGCACCGCCCGGTCGAGGGCTCGGCGCGCAAGGCGCTGCTGGACGCCTCCGCGCACGCCGATCTGCTGGTGGTGGGGGCCCGGCGGCGGCAGGGGCACTTCGGTATGCAGCTGGGGCTTGTCAACCACGCCGTACTGCATCACGCCAAGTGCCCGGTCGCCGTGGTGCCGGTTTCCTAGGCTCCCGTCCCTCAGCGGCCCCTGACCCTGGCCGAGTTCCTTCCATCGCCGTCACCGCCGGCCCCTGCCCCGGCTACCCTGCTGGTGAGAGGCTCATGGGGGGATGGTGGCCAGGTGTCGGGCAGTGCGGATCAGGGGCGCCATCCGGCCCTTCCCCAACTCCGGCTCGACCAGCTCCTCGATGAGCTCCAGGCGCGGCTGGACGCCGCCCGGTCCACCCAGGACCGGATGCACAACCTCCTGGAGGCCGTGCTCAGCGTGGGCCGCGAGCTGGACCTGGAGCAGGTGCTGCGCCGGATCGTGGAGTCCGCGGTGGTGCTGGCCGACGCGGAGTACGGCGCGCTGGGCGTGATCGACCGGCATCGGCTCTCGCAGTTCCTGCCGGTCGGCATATCCGAGGAACGGGCCCACCGCATCGGCCCGTTGCCCAGTGGTCACGGACTGCTCGGCGAGCTGATCCGCCACCCCCAGTCGCTGCGGCTCACCGATCTGTCGGAGCATCCGGCGAGCTACGGCTTCCCCGAGCACCATCCGCCGATGCGCTCGTTCCTGGGCGTGCCGATCCGGGTCCGTGACGAGGTCTTCGGAAATCTCTATCTGACGGAGAAGCGCGGCGGCGCCCAGTTCGACGCCGATGACGAGGCGGTGCTGACCACCTTGTCGGTCGCCGCCGGGGTGGCCATCGACAACGCCCGGCTGTACCACGAGAGCCGGCGCCGCGAGCAGTGGCTGGAGGCGCTCGGCGTCATCACCCGTACGCTGCTGGCGGGCACCGCGGCGGGCGAGGCGCTGAGCCTGATCGCCCGGCTCGCCCTGCAGGTGGCCCTCGCCGACTCGGCGGCGATCCTGCTGCCGGCCGCGGGCACCGACTCCCTGGTGGTCGAGGTGGCCGAGGGGCATGACGCGGAGGCCATCGGCGGGCTCATGGTGCCGTCCGACGGCTCGCTGGCCGGGCTCGCCGCCCGCACCGGACGCCCCGCGGTCGCCTCGGACGTACGGGTGGACTCCCGGGCCCGGTCCTGGCCGCTGCCGGCTCCGGAGAGCGAGTTCGGCCCGGTGGTGGCCGTACCGCTGGTCGCGGGCGCGCGGGCCTCCGGTGCGCTGCGGCTGTGCCGGCTCGCCGGGCGGCAGCCCTTCGACGACCATGAGGTGGAGCTGCTCTCGGGGTTCGCGGCGCAGGCGGCGCTCGCCCTGGAACTGGCCCGGCACCGCGCCGAATCCGAGCATATGGCGCTGCTCCAGGACCGTGACCGGATCGCCCGGGACCTCCATGATCTGGCCATTCAGCGGCTCTTCGCGACCGGCCTCACCCTGCAGAGCGCGGGCCGGCTGATCGAACGCCCGGAGGCCGCCGAGCGGGTGGGGCGGGCCGTGGACGACCTGGACGAGACCATCAAGATCATCCGCTCCACCATCTTCGCCCTGCGCACGGTCGGGGACGACGGCGGCGAACCCGCCACACTGCGGCGCCGGCTGGTCAAGGCCGTCCGGTCGGCCTCCGACACCCTGGGCTTCGCACCGTCGCTGCTGATGGACGGCCCGGTGGACACCGATGTGCCGGACACGACGGGCGACCATGTGCTGGCGGTGCTCGCCGAGGCGCTCAGCAACACGGTGCGGCACGCCCATGCCCAGCGGGTGGAGGTGCGGCTGACCGTCGGCGCCGACCTCACCTTGGTGGTCGCGGACAACGGGGTGGGCGTCGGGGGCGCCGCCCCCAGCGGAGGGCTGGTGAACATGCGGTCAAGGGCCGAACTCCTGGGCGGCGCACTGGACATCGAGGCGCCCGAGGCGGGCGGCACCCGGCTGGTCTGGTGTGTCCCTCTGAACCGCCGACGGCCCGCCGGAACGGCGAAAGGGCTGGCCCCGTGATATTGCTCTCTCTTCACCGAATCCGCGCATATCCGGCCCGCCATGCGGTACCCACGGATGGGGAAGGGGGTATGTGATCCATGCGAATGATCTGGGGGCTGTGGCGCTGGCGGCGTAATCCGCTGCGCCGTAAGACGGACATCGTGGAGGCGTGCGCGGCGATGATCGCCGCGGCGCTCATCCTGCTCGTCGCCCCCGCCGCCGGCTGGGCATCGGGGTCCATGGCACACGGGGCGCTGGTGAGGGCCGCGCACGAACAGCGGGCCGAGCGCCATCCGCGCTCGGCCACCGTGCTGAAGGTGCTGCCGCATCCACCCATCGACTCCGATCCCGAGACCGCTTCCGCGAGAGACGCGCACCGCCGGGTCCTCGCCCGCTGGACGGGGCCGGACGGCAGCAGACACCAGGGCACGCTGGGGGCCCACCCGGGTGCCGACCCCGGTGAGCGGTTCCGGGTCTGGACCGACGACCACGGCCGCCCGGTGGGCCGCCCGCTGGACGCGGCGACGGCCACCACCCACGCCGTGCTGGCGGGGATCGGCGCGGCCGGGGCGACGGCGGTCCTGGTGGACGGCGCCCGGCGGCTGGTCGTATGGCGGCTCATGCGCCGGCGCTACGCACAGTGGGACATCGCCTGGGAGCGAGCCGGTCAGGACTGGGGCCGGGCGGACGCCGACAGCTAGCCCCTGCCAGTCGGCCGTCGGCCCCTGCGAGTGGGCCGCGCACGGGCGGGAGTTGTCATATGAGCGCCAACTCCGCCCGTGGTCCACAGGCAGGTCATCTCATGGTGCCGTGCGCACGCTACGGTGGGGCATTCCATATGCGCAGCCGCAGTCGGCAGCGGCGGTCAGGCGCGCACACCGGCAAACGCACGAGGTGGGGGCACAGCAGCACCATGGCACAGGGCTCGGTCGTCCAGGTGACGCACAGCGGAACGTCGCGGTGGCGGCGCCGCACCGGAGAGTACGCCTCCCTCACGGCGGCCCTGGAGGCCGCCGGGGACGGTGATGTGCTCTCCATCTCGCCCGGCACCTACCGCGAGAATCTGGTGGTGGGCCGGGCCGTCACACTGCGCGGCCCCGAGGGCTCGGCACGCGGTTCGGTGCGCATCGCGCCGGTGGACGGAGTGGCACTGACGATACGTGCCTCCGCCGTGGTCCAGGATCTGCATGTCGAGGGCCAGGACTCGGCCGCCCCCGCGCTGCTGATCGAGGACGCCACCCCGGAGGTGTCGGACGTACGGGTCGCCACGCGCTCGGCGGTCGGCATCGAGGTGCGCGGCGGCGCCCGTCCCACCGTGCGGCGCTGCACCGTGGACAATCCCGCGGGCGTCGGGCTCAGCGTGCTGGACGGCGCGGGCGGGGTGTTCGAGGAGTGCGAGGTGGTGGCCGCCGGGCAGTCCGGGGTGGCGGTGCGCGGCGGCGCCCGTCCGCGCCTGGACCGCTGCCGGGTCCACCACGCGTCCGGGGCGGGCTTCTCGCTGACCGGCGAGGGCTCCTCGCTGGAGGCCGTCGGCTGCGAGGTGTACGAGATCCGGGGCGCCGGGGTGCAGGTCTCCGGGCGCGCGACCGGGCATCTCACCGACTGCCGGGTGCACCGTACGACATCCGACGGGGTCAACCTGGACACGGACGCGGTGCTCACGCTCGCCGACTGCGAGATCCATGACATCCCGGAGAACGCGATCGACCTGAGGTCGCGTTCGGTACTGACGCTGACCCGCTCCACGGTGCGCCGGTTCGGGCGCAACGGCCTGTCGGTGTGGGACCCGGGCACCCGGGTGGACGCCAACCAGTGCGAGCTGCACGAGAGCACCGGCGACTATCCGGCGGTGTGGGTGAGCGACGGGGCGACCGCCGTGCTCGACTCGTGCCGGGTGCGCGAGGTGCCGGACGCGCTGTTCGTCCTGGACCGCGGATCGCGGGTCGATGTGGTCGACAGCGATCTGTCCCAGGTGCGCTCCACCGCGGTCTCGGTCAGCGACGGGGCCATCGTCCAGCTGGACGACTGCCGCATCCGGGAGGCGGCCACCGGGGCATGGTTCCGCGACCACGGCAGCGGCGGCACGCTCGCCAACTGCACGATAGACGGGGCCTCCACCGGAGTGATCGTCACCAAGGGCGCCGATCCGACGGTCGAGCGCACCACGGTCTCCGGGCCGACGGAGGCCGGGTTCTATGTGTCCGCCGAGGGCCGCGGCACGTTCACGAGCTGCCGGGTGACCGGCAGCGGGGGCTACGGCTTCCACATCATCGACGGCTGCCGCACCACCTTGACCCGGTGCCGCACGGAGCGGTGTGCGCGCGGCGGGTACGAGTTCTCCGAGGCGGGTCCGCTCGTCGAGGACTGCACCAGCGACGAGAGCGCCACCACGGCGCTGGGCTCCCCGACCACGCCCGGCCAGCCCCCGCTCACCGCGCCCGCCGTGGAGACCGCCGCCTCGACGGGCGGGCTGCTGGGCGGCGTCCCGTCGCAGCGGTCCGTCCAGACCTCCGCGCCCGCCGTCGAGCCCCCGGTCTCCGTCCGCCCGTCCTCGGCGGTGCTGGGCGAACTCGACACACTGGTCGGGCTGGAGAGCGTCAAGCGCGAGGTGCGCGCTCTCACCGACATGATCGAGGTGGGCCGGCGGCGCCAGGAGGCCGGGCTCAAGGCCGCCTCCGTCCGCCGTCATCTGGTCTTCACCGGCTCCCCGGGCACCGGCAAGACGACGGTCGCCCGGCTCTACGGGGAGATCCTGGCCTCCCTCGGCGTGCTGGAGCGCGGCCATCTGGTGGAGGTCTCCCGGGTGGACCTGGTGGGTGAGCACATCGGCTCCACGGCCATACGCACCCAGGAGGCGTTCGACCGGGCGCGCGGCGGGGTGCTGTTCATCGACGAGGCGTACGCCCTCTCGCCGGAGGACTCCGGCCGGGACTTCGGCCGGGAGGCGATAGACACCCTGGTCAAGCTGATGGAGGACCACCGGGAAGCGGTCGTGGTCATCGTCGCGGGGTACACCGCCGAGATGGAGCGCTTTTTGTCCGTCAACCCCGGTGTGGCCTCCCGCTTCTCGCGCACCATCACCTTCGGCGACTACGCGCCGGAGGAACTGCTGCGGATCGTGGAGCAGCAGGCCGAGGAGCATGAGTACCGGATCGGCGAGGGGGCGGCGGAGGCGCTGCTCAAGTACTTCACGGCGCTTCCCAAGGGCCCGGCGTTCGGCAACGGGCGCACCGCCCGGCAGACCTTCGAGGCGATGGTGGAGCGGCATGCGGGTCGGGTCGCCCAGCTGAGCGACCCGACCACGGACGACCTCACGCTGCTCTATCCCGAGGATCTGCCCGAGCTCATCTGACCGGCGGCCCCCTCCTGCGGAGGTGGCGGCGTCTGCTCCGGGAGCCGGGCCAGCAGCCCGGCCCGCTCCCGGTCGAAGACGGGGTCGGCCTGGTAGTCCCCATGCCCCAGGATCGGCGCGGGCAGCGGGTGTTCGGGCGTACGGCCGTAGACCAGCGGGTCCTTGAGCGCGCCGCAGTCGACCTCGGGCCCGCTGCCGTCGGGCAGCCGGATGGGGCCGCCGATCGGGTCGGTGAAGCGCCACAGATTGCGCCAGCAGCGCACCTCGCCGTGGAGCGAGAGGAGCTGGGTGGGCCCGAAGTAGGCGGGGAACCAGCGCCCGTACAGCCGCTCCAGCGGTGAGCCGTAGGTGAGCAGCGCGACCTGGCCGCGGGTGCGGTGGTCCAGCTGCCAGACCGCCGCGGCGGCCAGCACACTGCCCTGGGAATGGCCGGAGATGACCAGTCGGCCGCCGTGCCGGCGGGTCCAGGTCTCCATCCGCCAGGTCAGATCGGGCACCGCCCGCTCCGCGTAGCACGGGGGCGCGAAGGGGTGGGCGGCGCGCGGCCAGAAGGTGCCCACGTCCCACAGGATGCCGATGGTGCGGCGGGCGGCGGGGCTGCGGTAGGCGCGGCGGGCCCAGGTGACCAGCATCAGGAAGGCCAGCCCCATCAGCCAGGAGCCCAGCGCCTGGGCGGTCTGGGCGGCGGCGTCCACGGCCCCCGGCGCGTCGTCGGCGGCCCGCCCCGGCACCTGGTCCGTGACCCAGGCCCCGGTGACGGCGGCGGCGCCGAACAACAGGGTCAGCAGCGCGACGGGGCCGACGATCCACGGGGCGGAGTCGGTGAGGCCGGCGCGGGCGATCGTGCGCGCGATCCGCCGGGTGCGCACCGGGTCGGGCCGCTCCCCCGGATAGCCGTCCATGATGGTCGGCAGCAGCCGGTTGCGCACCCGCCACACCCTTACGGTGAAGATCAGCAGCAGGGCGACCAGGGCGAGCAGCAGCGCGGGGATGGCCGTGGCCAGCCAGGTCAGCAGAACCGGCGGGGCGATGCCCGGCCCCTCACCGGGGGTGGCGCCGCCGTCCAGCCAGTCGGCGAAGCGCTGGGCGACACCGCCCGCGAGCACCGCGCCGAGCCCGCAGGCGAGCACGGCCACGGCGGGCCCGGCGAGCCCGTACAGCGGGGTGCGGCCGGGAGCAGACCGGTGGAGGACCAGGGCGCACACCGCCATGGTCACGATCAGCGCGCCCTCCCCTATGGCGATGGCACAGAACGCCTGGTTGCCCGGCAGCTTGCCGGTGGAGGCCCAGCCGGGGCGGGACCACCCGGCGTACAGCACGGAGAGCGCCAGCACCGCGAGGGCCGCGCCGGGCAACGCGGTGATGGTGATGCGGTCCAGCTCCCCGTCGACCTTGGTCTCGCTGCGGCCGCGGTAGCACACCACGGCCACCACCGCGACCGCGCCCGCGGCGAGCAGCGTCAGCAGCGCCCAGCCCGCGGCGTCCTGCAGCCCGCCGCCGCCCGGCTCGCGGTCGTAGGTGGTGGTGGGCAGGGTCAGGCCCGCCGCGATGGTGAGGAAGCCGGCAGCGGTGTGGGCGGCGCGCAGCCGGGCGACGATCCTGCGGCCGTACCAGAAGCCGGGCAGGCACAGCGCGGGGCGGTTGCCCGCCTCGGGGGCGGACTCGTCGACCGGGCGCTCCAGCGGCGGGGAGGACTCGTACGCGCTCCAGGTGCGGTTGGACAGGTACCACAGCAGTCCGGTGAGCGCGCCGGGCAGCACCGCGGCGAGCGCGAGCCTGCGGCCGGGCTGGCTCCACCAGCCGTGGTTCTCCGGGGACAGGAAGCCGAGCCAGGACTTGCCCCCGGCGCAGTCGGCCGAACCGGCACACTGCCAGGCGATCAGGTCCAGGGCCACCTCGCAGGCCCCGGCGATCAGCAGCACGGTCAAGGTGAGCGCCACCAGCCGTACGAACAGGCCGTAGGTGCGCACGGTCCGCTCGCGCCGGTCGGCCGGGGGCCGCATCCAGTGGGCGAGGTTGGCGACCATGAACGGCAGTAAAAGCAGCCACAGGGCGCGGGAGCTGTTGCCCGAGGTGAGGTTGCACCATACGTACGCCTCGCGGATCGGGCCCTCACGGTCCGGGCCCTCCCGGTCCTCCGGCGGGCGCTGCTCGGCGTCGACCTCGTCCGCCCTGCGGTAGACCGCCGCGGTCTCGTCGCCGGTGACCCGGCAGGTGCGCGGATCGCGCAGCATCTCCTCGGGGGTGGTGCCGCCCACTCCGTGGACGAGGAGTTCGAGATCGGACGGCGGTGCTCCGCCCTTACGGGCTGCCGTCGCCCGTTGCGCCCCGTCGGCCGGCGTGTCCGTAGGCATGGTCGCTGGCACCGTGTTCCCCCGATTCCGGTGTGGTGCGGTCGTTCTGCTCCAGGATTGTGCCCATCGGCCACCTCCCCCGACCCTGACAGGCCGGGCGTGGCGAAATCGTAACCCCGGGTGCTGTGGCGACCGGCTGTCCTCGCCTCATGCGAAGATGAACGCGCGGGCGACGAGGGCCGACCGGAGGGAGACGAGGCAGGGTGAGCGACAACCAGAACCTCCTCGCGGAGCAGCGCCGCGCCCTGATCCTCGACGAGGTCAGGCGGCGCGGCGGGGTGCGGGTCAACGAGTTGACGCGCAAGCTCAATGTCTCGGACATGACGGTTCGTCGCGATCTGGACGCGCTGGCCCGGCTGGGCGTGGTGGAGAAGGTGCACGGCGGGGCCGTGCCGGTGGCCGAGGCGAGCACGTACGAGCCCGGGTTCGAGGCCAAATCTGGCCTCGAGCTGAGCGCCAAGGAGGACATCGCGAAGGCGGCGGCCGCGATGGCCACGCCGGGCACCGCGATCGGTCTGGCCGGGGGCACCACGGCCTTCGCACTGGCCCAGCAGCTGCTGGAGGTGCCGGATCTGACCGTGGTGACGAACTCGGTCCGGGTGGCCGATGTGTTCTACAACGCCCAGCGGTCGGCGGCGCTCGGCGGGGTGGGCCCGCGCCCCGGTGCGGCCACCGTCGTGCTCACCGGCGGGGTGCGCACGCCGTCGGACACTTTGGTGGGGCCGGTCGCGGACGCGGCGGTGCGCTCGCTCCACTTCGATGTGCTCTTCCTCGGAGTGCACGGCATATCGGTGGAGGCGGGTCTGTCGACGCCGAATCTCGCGGAGGCGGAGACCAACCGCCACTTCGTCAGGGCCGCGCGGCGGGTCGTGGTGGTCGCGGACCACACCAAGTGGGGCACCGTGGGGCTGAGTTCCTTCGCCACGCTGGACCAGGTGAACGCGCTGGTCACGGACCCGGGGCTGCCGGAGGAGGCACGGGCGGAGATCTCCGAGTATCTGCCGGAGCTGGTGGTGGCGGGCGAGCCGTCCCGCACCGCAGACATCTGACACCCCGACAGTTATCGTGTGTCCATGACACACCGGTTGCGTGCCGTCGGACTGGAGTACGTCGAGACCGCACCGTTGCGGCTCGTCTTCGTCGCCGAGATCTCGGCCTCTCCCGAGGCGGTGTTCGAGGCGTTCACCGATGTCGAGGGCTGGCCGCGGTGGTTCCGGTCGGTGAAGGAGGCCCGCTCCACGGACGGCGGCAAGGGCAGGGCCATCCGCCTCGTGGGCGGCGGCCGCTTCCGGGAGACGGTCATGGCGGCCGATCCGCACGAGCGCTATGCCTACCGCGTCGACGAGACCAACGCACCGGGGCTGCGGGCCCTGCTGGAGGAGTGGACGCTGCGGCCCACGGCCGGCGGCGGGACCGTGGTGCGCTATGTGTTCGCGGTGGACGGCACGGCACTGCTGCGCGGTGTCGTACGGGCCATGCGGCCGGGTCTGCGGCGCGCCTTCCACCAGGCGGTGCGGAATTTGGACCGGATGGTGGCGGCGGCCTGACGGCCGTACGGGCCCAGGCCGGCCGGTCCGGCCGGGTGCGCCGTCAGTCGGTCCAGTTGCCCGTGGTGAGGAAGATGTCGAGCGTCTTCACATACGGCTCGATGTCCAGCCCCTGCTCCTCGAGCCAGGCATCCGAGTAGTACTTGTCCAGATACCGCTCCCCCGGGTCGCACAGCAGCGTCACCACGCTCCCGGTCCGCCCCGCGGTGACCATCTCCGCGACGATCCGCAGCGCGCTCCACAGCCCCGTCCCGGTGGAGCCGCCCGCCTTACGGCCGATGGCCCGCTCCAGGGCGCGCACCGCCGCGACGCTCGCCGCGTCCGGGACCTTCATCATCCGGTCGATCGCGCCCGGTACGAAGCTGGGCTCCATCCGGGGGCGGCCGATGCCCTCGATGCGTGAACCGTGGTCGCTGGAGGCGTCGTCGTCATGGCGAACCCAGCCGTCGAAGAAGCAGGAGTTCTCCGGGTCGGCGACGCACACCCGGGTGTCGTACTGCATGTAGTGGACATAGCGGGCGAGGGTCGCCGAAGTGCCTCCGGTGCCCGCCGTGGCGACGACCCATGCCGGTTCGGGATACCGCTCCAGACGCATCTGCTGATAGATCGACTCGGCGATGTTGTTGTTGCCGCGCCAGTCCGTGGCCCGCTCGGCGTAGGTGAACTGGTCCATGTAGTGACCCCCGGACTCGGCCGCGAGGGCGGCGGACTCCTCGTACATCGTCCGCGGGTCGTCCACGAAATGGCACTGGCCACCATGGAATTCGATCAGGCGGCACTTCTCCCGGCTGGTCGTGCGGGGCATCACCGCGATGAAGGGCACCCCGATCAGCTTGGCGAAGTACGCCTCGGATACGGCGGTCGAGCCGCTGGACGCCTCGATCACGGGCTTGCCCGGCCGGATCCAGCCGTTGCACAGCCCATAGAGGAAGAGCGAGCGTGCCAGACGGTGCTTGAGACTCCCTGTGGGGTGGGTGGACTCGTCCTTGAGGTAGAGGTCGATCCCCCAGCGCTCGGGCAGCGGGAAGCTCAGCAGATGGGTGTCCGCGGACCGCTGGGCGTCCGCCTGCACCTTTCGGACGGCCTCCTTCAGCCACTCGCGATAGCCGTGGTCGCTGCGGTCCACGTCGATCGTCTTGATGATCCCGCGCGCCGTGCCGTCCAACGCCCACTCCTCCTGCTTGTGCCCACGCCCAGCCCAGGTGGCATACTCGTGCCGTTTCGATCCTCATTGTCCCCCAGTGCGCCCTGGTGCCCGGGGCCGGTCCCGGGCACACTGCGCAGCAGGGAAAATGAGAGACGGCGACAGAAGCGCCAGTCGGAGCCATCGGGGAGGCGGTTGTGATGGCCGATAACGAGTTCAACGCCAGGGGAGTGCGGATCGAGCGGTTCCTGCGCTCGGTCACCCGCGCCGGACAGGTCTTGATCAAGGACGGCAGGCTGGAGTTGCTCACCAGCTACGGCCGCGAGATCGACAGCGCGCCGGTGCAGTCGGTGCGCGCCAGCAAGCCCTGGTTCGTGGACGGGGACCAGGCCATGGCCACCGTGAACGGCACCCGTTACCGTCTCACCCTCGGCTCGCAGGACACCAAGTCCACCTCGGCCAAGTCCGGCTCCGGGGCCGCCAGCCGCTTCCTCGACGCCGTCCGGTCCGCTCGGGGGCACTCCCAGAAGCGGTGAAGTGGCCGAGTTGCGCATGCGCGCGGTGGGACCGACCCTGGACGAGTATCGGTATCACTGAGGGTCAACAAGCGGTGACGCAGAGAACCGTCCCACCGGTCGCGCCCAGCAGCCACCACTGCTGAACGTGTTCGTCGCCCGCATCTGAATCAGGCTAGCCCCAACTTCTTCAGGGAGTCGCAGCCGTGATCAGTCGTCCTAGCAGGCAGTGCACGGTGGAGCTGCAGGCCCTGCCGTCGCGGATCGGACAGGTCCGCAGAATCGTGTCGGCGCAGTTGCGCTACTGGCATCTGGATCCGCTCATCGACCCGGCGGCGCTCGCCGTCACCGAACTGCTCACCAATGTGCATCGGCATGCCGAGCCGGACAAGCAGTGCACGGTGGAGATCGTTCTCATGCTGGACCGGCTGACCGTTTCGGTCCGCGACCAGGATCCGCGGCTGCCCCGCCTTCGGGCCTGCGATCCCGTGGCCACGCATGGCAGGGGGCTCGCGCTGGTCGCGGCCGTCAGCCAGAGCTGGGGGATGCATGCGCGGGACGACGGCAGCGGGAAGGTCGTCTGGTTCACGCTGGCCGTGCCGCGGCCCACCGCCACCGCCAAGTCGCCCCTCACGGCGCATGGAGCGGGCCGTACCGCACCGCCCCATCGCACGGACGCCTCCCGCCCGGCGCCGGCGCCCACCACGCCCATGACCGGCCCCGCGCCCACACCCGGACCCGCTACCGCCCCGGCACCGGCGCCCCTCGCACCGGCACCCACCCCCGCACCCGTCGCCCCCGCGCCCGTCGCCCCGGCGCCGGCGCCGGCCCCCGCGCCCGTCGCCGCGGCCCCGGCGTCTGCGGTGCGCGAGCGGGCTCCCGCGGCCGCCCGGTCGGCAGCCTCCCGCTGAGCACGCAGGCGTCCCGCCTCCCGCGAGGCGGGACGGTCCGGACAGCCCCGACGGCCCCGACGGCCCCGACGGCCCCGGCAGCATGGACAACCCCAACCGCCCTGACAACCCTGACAGCCCTGACAGCCCGGTCGGCCTGAGCGCCCCGCGTCAGCGCCCCACCGTCAGCAACGGTCAGAGGGCCCCGCCCTTCGCATGGCGTCCGAACTGCTCGTCCAGGACGGACAGTCGGCGCCAGTACTCGTCCTCATCGATCTCACCGGCCGCGAAGCGACGGCCCAGCACCGCGATCGGCGATCGCTCGCCGAAGCCCACGGGCCCCTGCCGCCAGGCTGCGCGTCCGCGCCACCCGGCGCGCCTCAACAGGAAGACCGCACCGCCGACGACCAGCGCCCACATCAGCGGGAAGAGCAGAATCCACGGTCCGGGGCCGTCGCCGTCGGCGAAGCCGTGCGCCAGGGTGTTCATGATGATCGCGCTCCTCGGGAGTGGTTGTCTCATGGCCCGTTCTCATGGCCCGTTCTCATGGCCACTTCGAGGATCACTCCCTTACGGCGCCCGGTCGTCGTACGGCCGACGACACTCCCGGTACCTCCTGGGGAGTACACACAGCGAGTGCGACCCGTTCTGTACCTACTAGTGTGTACGATCGCATCGAACGCAGAGGAACGGCCGCGAACGCACGCCCCGCCGACAGGAGTTCACCGATGCTCGCCATGCAGTACCGGATCACCCTGCCCGCCGACTACGACATGAGGATCATCCGGGACCGGGTCGAGACGAAGGGGCCGCTGCTCGACGACTTCTCGGGGCTGGGGCTCAAGGCGTACGGCATCCGGGAGCGCGGTGTGGACGGCTCGCCGGTCCACCAGTACGCCCCGTTCTATCTGTGGACCGCGCCCGAGGCCATGAACCGCTTCCTATGGGGCCCCGGATTCCAGGGCATCGTCCGGGACTTCGGCAGGCCCACGGTCGAGCACTGGCAGGGGCTCGCCTTCGAACGGGGCCCGGCGGCCGGCACCGTGCCGCGCGTCGCCACCCGCCACGCCGCGCCGGTCCCGGCCGCCGCCGATCCCGCCTCCGTCGTCGAGGACGCGCTGGCGCGGCTGACCGAGCGCGCCCGTACGGACGGCGTCCACGCGACGGCCCTCGGCATCGACCCGCGCGGCTGGGAGCTGATCCACTTCACGCTCTGGGAGGACTCCGCACCGCCCTCGGAGCCCGGCGACCGCTACCAGGTGCTCCATCTGTCGGCCCCGGACCTGGACGGGCTCCCCCGGGGCCGCCAGTGGTGATGGCCGTAAGGCGCGCGACGGTCAGCCCACGCCCAGGGCCGCCAAGGGGTCGTCCAGCACCGGCTGCCACGCCAACTCCGCGGCACCCACCAGGCTGTTGTGGTCCAGCGTGCACGGCAGAATCGGCACGCCCCCGCTCCGGCCCCACAGGCTCCGCTCCGCCACCACCGCGCGCAGCCGCTCCGGGTCGGCCTCCAGGAGTTCGCGGTGCAGCCCGCCGAGGATGATGCGGTCCGGGTTGAGGATGTTGACCAGACCGGCGAGCCCGAGGCCGAGGCGATCGATGAGCCGGCTGGCGGCGGCCCGTACGGACGGCTCGGTGGCGTACTCCTCGCGCAGCAGATCGCGGGCCTGCTGCAGCAAGGACACCTCCGGGCCGGGGTCGCGCCCGGCCGCCGTGAGGAAGGCGAGCGGATCGGCCTCGATGTCCAGACAGCCGCGGCTGCCGCAGTGGCAGGGCGGGCCCTCGGGGTTGACGGTCAGATGGCCCACCTCGAGGGCGAGCCCCGCGCTGCCCGTGTGCAGCCGCCCGTCGAGCACCAGCGCGCCACCGACGCCCCGGTGCCCGGTGGCGACACAGAGCAGATGCTGGGCGCCGCCGCCCGCGCCATGGCGGTGCTCGGCGAGCGCGGCCAGGTTGACGTCATTGCCCGCGAAGCCGGTGACCGGCTCCCCGTCGTCGCCGCGGATACCGGCCGCGGCCAGGCTGCGGTTGAACAGCTCGCGCACCGGAGCGCCCGCGGGCCAGGCGACGTGCAGCGGGTTCAGGGCGGTGCCCTCCGGTTCGGCGACCGCGGACGGGACGGCGAGCCCCGCGCCCACACAGCGGCGGCCGGTCTCCCGCAGCAGCCGGGCCCCGGCCTCCACGACCGCGTCGATGACATGCGCCGGGTCGGCGGGCACGGTCATGCAGCCCGGGGCCGTGGCCACGGTCCGTCCGCCGAGCCCGACGAGCGCCGCGCGGAAGCCGTCGACGTGCACCTGGGCGGCGAGCGCGACCGGCCCTCGGGGGGCGATCGACAGCCGGTGCGAGGGACGGCCCTGCGCCCCGGCGGCCCCGAGCGGCCGTGAGTCGACCTGGATCAGGCCGAGCGCCTCCAGCTCGGCGGCGACGGCGCCCGCGGTCGCACGGGTCACCCCGAGCTCGGCCGTGAGCACCGCGCGGGTGGGCGCGCGGCCGGTGTGGACGAGTGCCAGTGCCGGGCCAAGAGCGCTTCGGCCGCGCTCGAGCCTTGTCCGTGTCTGGGTCACGCCCCTATTCTCACTTTGTGCCGACTCCAAACAAAACACGGACGGCCATCCTGGCCGCGCGCGGCTCCGTCACCGCGGATCGCGACCTCGCCCGACTCCGCGCCGCCATCACCGCGTTCTTCTTCCTCGACGGCTTCGTGTTCGCCGGATGGGTCGCCCGGATCCCCGCGATCAAGGACCAGACGAGCGCCTCGGAGGGCGCGCTGGGGCTGGCCCTGCTCGGCGTGTCCGCGGGCGGGACGGCCACGATGATGGCCACCGGACGCCTGTGCCGCCGCTTCGGCAACCACCCGACGACGGTGGCCGCCGGTGTGCTGTTCGCCGGCTCCGTGGCGCTGCCGCCGCTGACCCACTCCGCGCTCGCCCTCGGCCTGGTGCTGCTGGTCTTCGGCACCGGGTTCGGCGCGCTCAACGTGGCCATGAACAGCGCGGCGGTCGACCTCATCGCCGCCCTGCGCCGCCCGGTCATGCCCAGCTTCCACGCCGCCTTCAGCCTGGGCGGGATGGCCGGGGCCGGGCTCGGCGGGCTGCTCGCCGACCACCTCTCCCCCACCCGCCATCTGTCACTGCTCGCGGTCTTCGGGCTGCTGCTCGCGGCGGCCGCCGGCCGGACGCTGATCTCGCTGCCGGTGCCCGCGCCGCGGGACGGTGCCGGGCCCGCGGCCGAGTCCGGGAACGCCGCCGCCGAACCGTCCCCCGGCGCACAGCGGCCGGGCCGCGCCCGGTGGCTCGTCGCCGTCTTCGGCCTGATCGCGCTCTGCACGGCGTACGGCGAGGGCGCGATGGCCGACTGGGCGGCCCTCCATCTGCACCAGGACCTCGACGCGTCCGCCGGACTCGCCGCCGCGGGCTACTCCGTCTTCGCGCTGATGATGGCCGTCGGCCGGCTGACCGGCACCGCGCTGCTCGAACGGCTCGGCCAGACCAGGGCGTTGATCGTGGGCGGCACCACGGCCGCGGCCGGCATGCTGCTGGGCTCGCTCGCGCCCACGGTCTGGCTCGCCCTCCTGGGCTTCGCGGTCACCGGGCTGGGGCTGGCCAACCTCTTCCCCGTCGCCATCGCGCGGGCGGGCGCGCTGACGGGGCCGGGCGGGGTCGCCGCGGCCTCCACGCTCGGCTACGGCGGGATGCTGCTGGGCCCGCCCACGATCGGCTTCCTCGCCGGCTGGTACTCGCTGCCGATCGCGCTCACCACGGTCGCGGCGCTGGCGGCCGTGGCGGCGATGGTCGCGTACGGCACACGGAACGTTGTGCGCCCGGCCGGAAACTGACGCTCGCCGTCCGGGCCCCGGCGGATGTCCGAGGCGGCTGGCATGATTCCGCCATGGATACTGCCGAGTTGATCGAAATCGTGGACCGCGAGGGTCGGCTGCTGGCCGACGCCGCGGCCGAGGCCGGAGTGGACGCCGCGGTGCCCACCTGCCCCGACTGGCGCGTCCGCGACCTGCTGTCCCACCTGGGCCAGGTGCACGGTTGGGCCGCCCGGATCGTCGGCGAGGGCCTGACGGACCCGGTCCGGCCGACGCTCCAGCCGGCGCCGGCGGCCGACGCCGAGCTCGTGTCCTGGTACCGCGAGGTCCATGGCCGGCTGGTCGGCACCCTCAGGGATGCCGACCCCGAGCTGAAGTGCTTCACCTTCCTGCCCACGGAGTTCCCGCTGGGCTTCTGGGCCCGGCGCCAGGCCCATGAGACGGCCATCCACCGGATCGACGCGGAGTCGGCGCGGGGCGGGGCCCTCTCCCCGTTCACCCCGGAGTTCGCTGCCGACGGGGTCGATGAGCTGCTGGTCGGTTTCCACGGCCTGGACCGGTCCCGGGTGCGCACGGACGCCCCGCGCACGCTCCGGGTGAGGGCCACGGACCATGACGCGGTGTGGACGATGCGGCTGTCACAGGAGGTTCCGCGCACCGAGCGCGACGGCGAGGGGGCGGCCGACTGCGAGCTGAGCGGCTCGGCCGCCGACCTCTATCTCGCGCTCTGGAACCGGCAGCCGATCACCGCGCTGACCACGGAGGGAGACGAGAAGCTGGCCGAGCTGTGGCGGGAGCGCTCGGGCATCTGATACGCCGGGCCATTGGGTTACCGACGGGTAATGTCACGTGCTAGCTTCCTGACATGTCACGTCGATCGATGTCCGCGCGCCGCCTGCGCCGCGCGATGAACTGGTGGCCGCCCTATCTCTTCGCCGGGGTGCGGGTGGTCCACCTCGCGGAGGACTGGAGCAGTGTCCGGGTCAGGCTGCGGCTGCACCGCTTCAACTCCAACTACGTGGGGACCCATTTCGGCGGTTCGCTGTTCGCGATGAGCGACCCGTTCTGGATGCTGCTGGTGATGAACCGGCTCGGCCGGGACTACATCGTCTGGGACAAGGCCGGCGAGATCGACTTCGTCTCGCCCGGCCGCGGCGACGTGTTCGCCGACTTCAAGCTCACCGAGGAGCGGCTGGAGGAGATCCGCGAGGCCACGGCGGACGGCGGCAAGGCACTGCCGTGGTTCGAGAACGACGTGGTCGCCCCGGACGGTACGGTCGTGGCACGCGTACGGAAGCAGCTGTATGTGCGCAGGAAGCAGCGTGACGGGCAGCGCGAGCCGGTGAGGACCGACTCGGCGGCAGCCACTGGACAGCAGGCGGAGGGCTGATGCGAGATGACCGGACCCCGTTCCCAGGACGAGCGCGACACGCTCACCGTCGAGATGGTGTTCGCCCTGGTCACGGCCGGTCTGCTGGCGGCCGTGCTCTATGTCGCGGTCGGGAGCCCCGCGCTCTTCGGTGATCTGGGCCGGGCCCAGGAGAGTGCCTGGAAGGCAGCCGCCTTCGCGGTGGCCACCGTCGGATTCGCCGTCCGCCTGGTGCGGGCGCTGTGGCTCTTCTCCCGGCAGCGGCGCTGATGGCCGAGAGCCCGCGGGCGGCGCGGTGGCAGTGCGCGGGATCGCGCTGGGGCCACCGCGGGCCCGCGCTCGTCTGGCGCCGTCCGGCCCACGGCGAACGGCTCTCCCCGTTGACGCCGGACCGCCCGCTCTCCTTCACCACCGGGCCCCGGCGCGACTGCGTCGGCGTGCGCAGGGGCGCCCGGCACACCCCGTGCCCGGCCGGGGCCGAGGTCCCGGCCGCCGCCGTATCGGCACAGTGCCCGGACTGCGCCCGGCTGGACCGCTCGTACTCCGTGGCCGCCGACACCCGTACGGACGACCCGCGCCCTTACGACGTCTATCTCGCCTGGTTCGGCCCGGATCTGGTCAAGGTCGGGATCACCGCGGCCGAGCGGGAGGGGGCACGGCTGCTGGAGCAGGCCGCGCTCTCGTACTGCCTGCTGGGCCGTGGCCCGCTGATGGCCGCGCGCCGCGCCGAGGCCGTGCTGGGCACCGCGCTCGGCGTCCCGGACCGCTTCCCCTACGCCGCCAAGCGCACCGCCCGCGAGGCCGCGCCGCCCCCGGAGCGGCGGGCCGCCGACCTCGCCGCGCTCCACCAGCGGGCGCGCGCCCTGGGCGCGCTGCCGGAGTCGCTCGCCCTGGCGCCGTTCGAGCCGGTGCACCAAGACGCGGCGTTCCATCTGGACCGGGTGCGCCCCGCGCTGGGGCTGATCCGGCTCGTCCCCGAGGCCACCGTGGCCGGTCGGATCGACGCCGTGGCGGGCCCGGACATCCACCTGACCTCGACGGACGGCCGGATCCTGCTGCTGGACACCCGTCAACTGGCGGGCTGGCCGCTGACGGCGGCCGCGGCGGACGCCCCGACGACGGCGCCGGTGGCGGTGCGGGAGCGGGAGGCGGAGGCCCCGGAGGGGCTGTTCTGAGCGGGCCCCGAAGCGCCGGGCACCGAGCACGGGGCACCCTCGCCACCGCTCCCCGGGCCCAGGACCTTCCTCAGCCCAGCCAGCCGGGCCGGACCAGGCCCGACTCATAGGCGAGCACGACGAGTTGGGCGCGGTCCCGGACGCCCAGTTTGACCATCGTGCGGCTCACATGGGTCTTGGCGGTGAGCGGGCTGACCACAAGCCGCCGGGCGATCTCCTGGTTCGACAGCCCCATGCCGACCAGGGCCATCACCTCCCGCTCCCGGTCGGTCAACTCGGCCAGCGCGGCCGCGGGCGCGGGTTCCCTGGAACGGGCCGCGAACTCGGCGATGAGGCGGCGGGTCACCCCGGGCGACAGCAGCGCGTCGCCGCCGACGACCGCGCGCACCGCCCGCAGCAGCTCCGCCGGTTCGGTGTCCTTGACCAGGAAGCCGGAGGCGCCGGAGCGGATCGCCTCGAAGACGTACTCATCGAGCTCGAAGGTGGTCAGCATGACCACCTTCACCTCACCCAGGGCCGGGTCCTCGGTGATCCGGTGGGTGGCGGCGAGGCCGTCGAGCACCGGCATGCGGATGTCCATGAGGACGACATCGGGGTGTTGCTCCCGCACGAGCGCCAGCGCCTGCTCCCCGTCGGCCGCCTCGCCGACCACCTCGATATCCGGCTGAGCGGCCAGCAAGGCGCGGAAACCGGCGCGGACGAGGATCTGGTCATCGGCGAGCGCGACACGGATCACGGCGTCTTCCCTGTCCCCCTCACTCATGGTGTCTCCCTCGTGCTCCTGAACGGGATCCGGGCCCGGACGCGGAAGCCGCCGTCCGGGCGGGGGCCCGCCTCCACCGTGCCGCCGAGCGCGGCGGCCCGCTCCCGCATGCCCACCAGTCCGTTGCCACCGCCCGTCACCTCGCCCCCGGCCGCCGGACCGTCGTCGTCCACCCGCAGCTCCAACTCACCGGGGGCGTAGCGCAACAGGACGTGGGCGTTCCGGGAGCTGGAGTGGCGGACGATATTGGTCAGGGCCTCCTGCACGATACGGAACGCCGCGAGGTCGGCGCCGGGCGGCAGGGCCGTCCGTACGCCCTCGACCTCCACCCGCACCGCGAGCCCCGCGTCCGCCGCCTGCCCGGTCAGCTCCTCCAGCCGGTCCAGGCCGGGCGCGGGCGAGCGCGGCGCGGCGCCGGACGCACCGGAGGTCCGCAGGGTGTCGAGGACCTGGCGGACCTCGCCCAGCGCCTCCTTGCTGGCCGCCTTGATGGTGGTCAGCGCGGTGCGGGCCTGCTCGGGGTCCTGGTCGAGGAGGGCGAGGCCGACGCCCGCCTGGACGTTGATGACCGAGATGCTGTGGGCGAGGACGTCATGCAGTTCGCGGGCGATCCGCAGCCGCTCCTCATCCGCCCGGCGCCGGGCCGCCGCCTCGCGTTCGGCCCGTTCGCGGACCCACCGCTCACGCCGCACGCGGACGAGCTCGGACGCGGCGACGATCGCCATCGCCCAGGCGGTGATCCCCAGCTCCTGCCCCCATCCGACGGGCCCGTCACCGCCCGGCGGCAGCCGGCGGTAGAGCCAGTGGCCGATGAGCAGATGGCTCCCCCACAGCAGCCCGAGCGCGCTCCACGCGGCGATCCGCCGCCCGGCGGCGACGGCCGCCACACAGGCGACGACGACGCTGAGGAAGACGGGCCCGTACGGATATCCGGCGGCGATGTAGACCACGGTCACCGCCGCGGTGCCGACCACGACGGTCCCGGGGTGGCGATGGCGCAGGAGCAGCAGCGCGGGCCCGGCGAGCAGCAGCGCACCGGCCCCGGGCCCGAGGCCCACCCGGGCGGGCTGGTCATGCGCGGCGAACCCCGTGCCCATCAGCTGGACGACGGCGATGGCGAGCGAGGAGGGCCAGGGTACGGCCGAGCGCGGTGGGCCGAAGGGCATCTCGCGCCGGCGTCCGCCCGGCCGGTGCCAGGGGCCGGGCTCCCCCGTGAATCCGTGCATACGGGCAACGCTAAACCGGCCGGGCGGGCCCGGCGTCCCCCTTGCGTGGTGCCCGCACGTACTCCCGGCGGAGTACGTCGCGCCGGCCGGGCCCGGAGCGCCGGGACGCACCCGATCTTCCGCGTCACCGGCGAGGCCGCGCGACGCGTCACCGGCGAAGACCCGAGACCGCCACGCGACCCACTACCGGCGAGGCCTCGGGGCCGCCGCGCGACGCATCACCGTCGTATGCCGCATGATCGCCGCGCGACGCCCGGGCGCAGGCGGCTAGCCCCGGTCCATCGCCGCCAGGGCCCGGCGGGCGGCCGGGTGGGTGCGGACGAGGTCGCCCAGGGTGGTGGTGCCCCGGGTGATCTTCGTAAAGACGCGCCAGGCCGGGCGGAAGCCGGTGAGCGCCGCGTGGAACATCCCGGGGCGGCGGGCGAAGACCGTGTACAGACGGCGGCCGACGCCCATCTCCACACCGAGCCCCGCTTTGATCGCGAAGGCGTAGTTCAGGGCCTGACGGCGGGCGTCCACCGCGTCATGCGCCTCGGCGACGCGCACCGCCCACTCCCCCGCGAGCCGGCCGAGCGCAGCGCGTAGGAGATGCCCTCGCGCGTCCACGGCTCCAGCAGCCCGGCCGCGTCCCCGCACACCAGGACCCGGCCGCGGGAGAGCGGCGAGTCGTCGGCGCGGCAGCGGGTCAGATGGCCGGAGGAGATGCTCGGCTCGAATCCGGCGAGGCCGAGCCGGGCGATGAAGTCCTCCAGATAGCGCTTGGTCCCGGCGCCCTCGCCGCGCGCCGAGATGACGCCGACGGTCAGGGTGTCGCCCTTGGGGAAGACCCAGCCGTAACTCCCCGGCATCGGGCCCCAGTCGATGAGCACCCGGCCCGCCCAGTCCTCCGCGACGGTCTGCGGCACGGGGATCTCCGCCTCCAGGCCGAGATCCACCTGGTCCAGCTTCACGCCGACATGCGCGCCTATGCGGCTCGCGCTGCCGTCCGCGCCGACCACGGCCCGCGCCAGCACCGTCTCACCGTCGGCGAGCACCACGGCGACCGTGCGCCGGTCGGGCACGGCCGGGCCGTGCTGTTCGACGCGGGTCACCGCGACGCCCGTACGGATCTCGGCGCCCGCGTCCTTGGCGGCCTCGACCAGGGCCGCGTCGAACTCCGGCCGGTTGATCAGCCCGAAGAGCGCGTGCTTGGAGCGGCGGGTGCGGGCCAGCTTGCCGTTGAGCGAGAAGGTCACCGCGTGCACCCGCTCCCGCAGCGGCAGTTCGAAGCCCGGCGGGAGCGCGTCGCGCGAGGGACCGATGATGCCGCCGCCGCACGTCTTGTAGCGCGGCAGTTCGGCCTTCTCCAACAACAGCACCCGGCGTCCGGCGCACGCGGCGGCATGGGCCGCGGAGGCACCTGCGGGGCCCGCGCCCACCACGACGACGTCCCATACCGTCTCATTGTCCGGGGCTGCGTTGTCGCTGCTCACGTGTGGATCCGCTCCCAATCGACCGACCTGATGCGCCTTCCCGGCATCCTACGGCTCCCCGACGGATGACCCCGCTGTGGGATGATCGGCCACGCGGCATCAAGCCGTACATACGTGCCCATCGCAGCGTATCCCGCCGCCTACCCGTCGCACCCAGGAGTGACCCCCATGGAGAAGGCACCTCTCGCCGCCACCGTAGCCGCCCTGCAGCCGCGTGCCAGGGCCGAGCTGGCCGAGCTGGTGGCCTTCAAGTCGGTCGCGGACCCGGCGCAGTTCCCGCGCGAGGAATGCGAGGCCGCTGCCCGCTGGGTCGCCGACGCCCTGCGCGCCGAGGGATTCGAGGACGTGGCGCTGCTGGACACCCCCGACGGCACCCAGTCCGTCTACGGCTTTCTGCCCGGCCCGGCCGGTGCCCCGACCGTGCTGCTCTACGCCCATTACGACGTGCAGCCCCCGTTGGACGAGGCCGCCTGGCACACCCCGCCCTTCGAGCTGACCGAGCGCGACGGCCGCTGGTACGGTCGCGGCGCCGCGGACTGCAAGGGTGGCGTGATCATGCATCTCACCGCCCTGCGGGCGCTCAAGGAGCAGGGCGGGGTCCCGGTCAACGTCAAGATGATCGTGGAGGGTTCGGAGGAGCAGGGCACGGGCGGCCTGGAGCGCTATGCCGAGGCCCATCCCGAGCTGCTGACCGCCGACACGATCGTGATCGGCGACGCGGGCAACTTCCGGGTCGGGCTGCCGACGGTCACGGCCACGCTGCGCGGAATGACGCTGCTGCGGGTCTCGGTGGAGACCCTGGAGGGCAATCTGCACTCCGGCCAGTTCGGCGGGGCGGCCCCGGACGCGCTCGCCGCGCTGATCCGCGTGCTGGACTCGCTGCGCGCCGAGGACGGCTCGACCACCGTCAAGGGCCTCGATGCGGACGCGGAGTGGGACGGGCTGCAGTATCCGGAAGAGGCGTTCCGCAACGACGCCAAGGTGCTCGACGGGGTCGGGCTGGTCGGCTCCGGTACGGTCGCCGACCGCATCTGGGCGCGCCCCGCGGTCACCGTGATCGGTATCGACTGCCCGCCGGTGGTCGGCGCCACCCCCTCCGTCCAGGCCAGCGCGCGGGCGCTGATCAGCCTGCGGGTGCCGCCGGGCGTGGACGCGGCCGAGGCCAACCGGCTGCTCGCCGAGCACCTCCGGTCCTCGGTGCCGTGGGGCGCGCGGCTCTCGCTGGAGCAGGTCGGCCAGGGCCAGCCGTTCCGCGCGGACACCACGAGCCCGGCGTACGCGGCGATGCGGGAGGCGATGCGCCTGGCGTACGACGGCCAGGAGATGGCGATCGCCGGGCAGGGCGGCTCGATCCCGCTGTGCAACACACTGGCCTCCCTCTACCCGGAGGCGGAGATCCTGCTGATCGGGCTGAGCGAGCCGGAGGCGCAGATCCACGCGGTCAACGAGAGCGTCTCGCCGCAGGAGTTGGAGAAGCTCTCGCTGACCGAGGCGCTGTTCCTGGGGATGTACGCGGCGGGCAAGGGCTGAGCCTCCCCCGCCTGCCGAACGGGGCACGGGGCCGGCCGGTGACGTACGAGACGGGGCGGTGGGTCAGCCGGTGGGGACGCCCGCTTCGAGGTAGAGCGGGCGGCCCTGCTCGCGGGCGCGCAGCGCCCAGCGCAGTCGGCTCAGCCGCACCGGCGGCAGCAGCGCGGCGGCCTCGCTCTCGGTGACGAAGCGCCAGCCGCGCAGTTCGGAGCCGGGCAGCAGCACCTCCCGGGCGGCCGCGCTGGAGAGCTTGCCGCCGTCGAAGAGCAGCCGCAGGCCCCCGTAGCCGGGCGGCTGGGGGCGCTCCCAGTCGGCGACCAGCAGCCGCAGCGGTTCGTCCAGCCGTACGCCCAGCTCCTCGGTGACCTCGCGCACCCCGGCGCACATCGGGGGTTCGCCCGGTTCGACGACGCCGCCGGGGAACTCCCAGCCGGGTTTGTAGGTGGGGTCGACGAGCAGCACGCGGTCCTCCTCGTCGAAGAGCAGCACCCCGGCGGCCAGCGTCTCGGCCGTCGGCTCCGGGGTCTGCACGATGTCGCAGCTCCCGGCGCCCTCGCGGACGGCGTCGGCGATGTGCTGGGCGGTCTGGCGCGGGGTGATGCCGGTGGTGTCCACGACATGGGCATCGGCGGTCAGCCAGGGCAGGGCCGCCCGGTAGGGGGCGAGATGGGCCAGGCACCACTGGCGTACGGACTCGCTCGCGTCCGGGTCCCCGGGTATCGCCTCGCGCCCGGCTATCCGCTCGCGAAGGATCGTTTCATCGGTGTGGAGCAGAACATGCCGCACGGGGATGCGACGGGCCGCGAAACCACCGAAGATCTCATCCCGGTACTCCTGTCTGAGGACCGTCATCGCCACCACGAGCGGACCGCCGACCTCCGCGATCAGCGCCGCTCCGGTGTCCACGACCAGCCGTCGCCAGGAGGGCAGATCCTGGTAGTCGGACACCTGTTCAAGACGTTTACGCGGAAGCATCATCCGCAGACCGTTACCGACCAGCTCCGGGTCGTAGAACGTGCTGCCGGGCATGAAGTCCACCAATTCACGGGCCGTGGCGGTTTTACCCGCACCGAACGCACCGTTCAGCCAGACGATCACATTTCCCCCTATTCCATCGCCTCCTGACAGTTGCCCGCATCACCCTGCCACGGAAACGCCCGAAGACGACCGAGTGACGGATTGCGCCGCTCCGGACCGTATGGGCGCATGACGCGGGGCGGTGCGGTGGGGCTCGGCCGGGGGCGTGGGACCCTTGTGCCACAGGGGTCACCGTGGCCACATGGACCACGGTGACCTCTGGCGTATCAGCCCTTGCTGGCGCCGAGGGTGAGTCCGGCGATGAAGTGGCGCTGCAACAGCAGGAAGACCAGCACCGTGGGCAGCGCCACGATCACCGAACCCGCGGCCAGCAGGTTGTAGTCGGTGAAGAACTGGCCGCGCAGATTGTTGAGCGCGGAGGTGATGGGCAGCTTCTCGCCGTCGGAGATGAAGACGAGTGCCCACAGGAAGTCGTTGTACATCCAGGTGAATTGCAAGGTGGCGAGCGCGGCGAGCGCCGGCCGGCACAGCGGGAGCGTGATGTTCCAGTACTGCGTCCACACCCCCGCGCCGTCCACCCGCGCCGCCTCCACGATCTCCTCGGGAAGGGTGCGCATGAAGTTGGCGAGGACGAAGACGCAGAAACCCACCTGGAAGGCGACCTGGACGGCGAGCACGGCCCAGTAGGAGTCGTACATCGTCATCGAGTCCGACATCCAGTAGGGCAGGTTGATCTTGGTGAAGAGCACATAGAGCGGGGTGACGATGACCTGCTGGGGCAGCAGATTGCCCGCCGTGAACACCATCAGCAGCACGAGCCCGCCGCGCATTCTCAGCCGGGTCACGCAGAAGGCGACGAACGAGGCGAGAAACAGCGTCAGCAGCACTCCGGGCACCGCGATGATGAGCGAGTTGATGAAGTACTTGCCCATTCCGGAATCGTTGAACGCCTGCGCGTAGTAGTCGAACGACAGATGGCGCGGCAGCGAGAAATAGCCGTATTTGGCGGTTTCCTCATAGGGACGCAGCGAGGCGTAGATGGCGAGCAGCAGCGGGGCGAGGAAGGCGAGCGACACGGTCATCAGGAACGCGTGCAGCCCGAGCCGTCCACGGCTCACCCGGCGCTTGCCGGGGCCGGTCACCGGCGCCACGGTCCGTACGGGGGCGGTCCGGGTGGTGGTCATCCCTTCTTCCCCCCTCGTAGCTCCTGCACCAGATAGGTCACGATGAATCCCATGGACACGGTCAGCAGGACGACGGCGATCGCGGAGCCGAAGCCGATCCGGCTGGCCTCGCCGATGATGTTGTCGGTGACCAGCACCGAGAGCAGTTCGAGCCCATTACGGCCATGGTTGATGGCGTAGACGATGTCGAACGCGCGCAAAGCCTCGATCACGGTGATGACGCCGACGATGACATTGACCGGCCGCAGGGTGGGCAGCACGACCCGGAAGAAGGTCTGGGTCTCGCTGGCGCCGTCGATCGCGGCCGCTTCCTTGAGCGAGGGATCGACGGATTTCAGCCCGGCCAGATAGAGGATCATCACATACCCGGTATGTCGCCAGGCGGCCGCCAGCAGCACCATCCAGATATTGAGCTCCGGGTCTCCCAGCCAGTCCACCGGATTGTCCTTGTTGGCCAAAATCGCGTTCAGCGCGCCCTGGTCACGGGAGAAGATCAGCTGCGCGATGAAGCCGACGATGGCGAGGGAGAGCACCACCGGCATATAGAGGGTGGACTGGTAGAACCGGCTGAACCGGACGCCCTTGTCCAGCAGTACGGCCAGCAGCAGCCCGAAGGGGGTCGCGACACAGCCGAGGAAGGCCACCCAGAGCAGATTGTTGCGGACGGCGGGCCAGAACGGCGGATAGTCGCTGAAGAGGGTCTTGTAGTTGTCGATGCCGACCCAGTGGATATCGCCGATCCCGTCCCAGTTGGTGAAGGACAGACCGATGGAGGCGAGGGTCGGGCCCCAGATCAGGGCCAGGTCGAGCAGGATGGGTATGCCCAGCAGCACGCCGATAACGGCGAGGTCGCGGGAGGTGAACCTCCGGGGACCTCGCCGTTTGGCACGCCGCGCGTTGATGAGCGGCACGGCGCGAATCTCCTAGCTGGCGGCGAAGATGGTCTTCTTCTGGGACTCGATGTCCTTGGTCAGGGAGTCGATGTCGTCCGGCTTGTTGATGAACTGCTGAATGGCCCGGATCATCACCTGGGACGCGAAGTCCGGCCGGGTGTCGCGGTCCATGAACTGAGATATCTGCTTGGCGTTCGAGACGAGGTCGACGGCCTTCTTCTGCAGCGCGTTGTACGAGGAGGTGGACGCGCCGTCGTTGACGGCGATGTTGTTCGGGTCCCGCTTCAGGTAGATCTCCTCGGCGGCAGGTGTGGCGAGGTACTTCAGCAGTTCCTTGCCCTCCTTCTGCCGCTTGGACTTCTTCGCCAGCAAAAAGCCGTCGATCGGCGCCTCGACCGCGTCCTGGCCATAGGCGGAGTCGATCTCGGGGAAGGCGAAGAAGTCCAGATCGTCGCGGTCGGCTTCGGAGAACTGCTGTCCGGGGTGGGGCAGTCCGAAGACCGCCATACCGGACTTCTTCTGCGCCAGGCTCTGGGCGGCCTCCTGCCAGGTCCGTCCGTTGCCGCCCTTCTGGTGGTACGGCATCAGCCCGCGCCACAGATCGAAGACGTTCTTGACCCGGGGATCGGTCCAGGACTCCTTGCCGCCCATCAGGGAGATATGGAAGTCGTAGCCGTTGGCCCGCATATTGAGATAGTCGAAGGTCCCCATGGCGGGCCAGCCGTCCTTGTCGCCGAAGGCGATGGCGTCGAGGCCGTCCTTGTCCATGCGCTTGGCGAGGGCCCGGAACTCGTCGAAGGTCTTCGGGACCTCATAGCCGCGCTGGGCGAAGACGCTCTTCCGGTAGAAGACCGCCCAGGGGTAGTAGTAGTACGGCACGAGGTACTGCTTGCCGTCCTTGCCGCTGGACTGCGCCTTGAGCGCGTCGGAAAAGCCGTCGAAGCCCTTCCACAGATCGCTGATCTCGGCGAGCTGCCCCTGCTCGGCGAAGAACTGCATGCGGTACCCGGCGAACCACATGAAGACGTCGTCGGGGGTGCCCTTCAGATAGCGGTTGATGCCTTCCTGAAAGGCTTCGTGGTTGACGGTGTTGACCTTGACCTTCTTGTCCGACTTCTTCTCGTACGCGTTGAAGACCTCGGCGAACGCCTTCCGGGCACGGCGTCGGAGGCGTTGGAGCCGATCTTCACTTCGTTGCCCGGACCACCGCAGGCGGTCAGCAACGTCGGCAGGGCGACCGCGCCGGCTCCGGCCGCGGTACCTCGTAGCAGCGCACGGCGGGAGATCCGATGTCCTGACAATGACGGTGCCATGTGCCCCTCCACAGAGGTCCAATCAAACACAATCGAACGCGAGTGAGGGGATCTCACCCGGCACCCAGCCAAATCGTCAAGGGTTTTGACGAGATATCGAACAACTGTTATCGCATCTCTTCCAACAGACTCCAACAGGGTCTACCGTAAACGCTCGCATGTGACGCAGCCATGACACTGCGTCACCCCCGTTGGGAACGGAGGACCCGCATCGTGCGCCACCGCTGTTTTCGACCCTCGAAGCGAAGAGTCATCGGAGCACTGAGCGCCGGCCTGCTGGCCACGGCCGGCCTGGCCCTCCCGGCCGTGGCCCAGCCGTCGCACCCCGCCGAGGTCACCACACCGGCCTCCGCGCCAAGCGCCGCGCCCGGTGACGGGCTCGCCCTCACCCCTCCGATGGGCTTCAACAACTGGAACTCCACCCATTGCCGCGCCGAGTTCAATGAGGCGATGGTCAAGGGCATCGCCGATATCTTCGTGGCGAAGGGACTGAAGGACGCCGGATACCAGTACGTCAACCTCGACGACTGCTGGGCGCTGCCGCAGCGCGACGCGGACGGCAAGCTGGTCCCCGACCCGGTCCGCTTTCCGAACGGCATCAAGGCCGTCGCCGACTACGTCCACTCCAAGGGTCTGAAGATCGGCATCTACACCAGCGCGGGCACCAAGACCTGCAACACCGCCGGCTTCCCCGGGGCGCTCGGCCATGAGAAGTCCGACGCCCAGCAGTTCGCCGACTGGGGCATCGACTACCTCAAGTACGACAACTGCAATAACCAGGGTGTCGACGCCAAGCAGCGCTACCGCGACATGCGCGACGCGCTGAAGGCCGCGTCCGAGTCCACCGGCCACCCCATCGTCTACAGCATCTGCGAATGGGGCGAGAACAAGCCATGGGAGTGGGCCGGCGAATTCGGCCAGTTGTGGCGGACCACCGGCGACATCAGCGACAGCTGGGGCAGCATGCTGTCGATCGCCAAGCAGAATCTGCCGCTCGCGCAGTACGCCGGACCCGGTCACTGGAACGACCCCGACATGCTGGAGGTCGGCAACGGCGGGATGACGGACACCGAGTACCGCAGCCACTTCTCACTGTGGTCGATCATGGCCGCACCGCTGCTGATCGGCACCGATCTGCGCAAGGCCAGCGCCGAGACCTATGAGATCCTCGGCAATCACGAGGTCATCGGCGTCGATCAGGATCCGCTCGGCAAGCAGGGCACCGTGGTCTCCTCCGAGGGCGGGCGCTGGGTCATCGCCAAGGAGATGGCGGACGGCAGCCGCGCCGTCGCGCTGTTCAACGAGACCGAGCGGCCGCAGCACATCGCCACCACGGCGACCGGGGTCGGGCTGCCCCAGGCGACCGCGTACCGGCTGCGCGACCTGTGGTCGCACAAGGACTACAACACCGCCGGAGCCATTTCGGCCACCGTCCCGGCCCATGGCACCGTGCTCTACCGGGTCTCGGCCGACGCGCGCTGGGCCTCCTACCCGCCCGTCGCCGAACTCGGCATCGACGGCACCGCGCTGACCGAGGCCGGGGCCACCGCCCAGGTCACCACCACGGTCACCGACCTCGGCCGCACCCCGGCCCATCAGGTCTCGGTCCGCCTCACCGGCGCCGACGGCTGGCGGATCAAGGCCACCTCCCCGACCCGGGCCGCCGCGCTGCCCACCGGCTCGAAGCTGGTCACGCGCTGGCAGGTGACCGCGCCCGCCGGGGCCGCGCCCGGTGCCTACGATCTGACGGTCGGCGCCGACTACCGCTCACCGAAGGGCGCCAAGGCCGCCGCGCGGCTGGTCTCGGCGGTCCATGTGGTGGTCGCACCGCCCTCCGGCAGCTCGTACGCGAGCGATCTGCCCTGGCTGAGCGCGCTCAACGGCTGGGGTCCGGTGGAGAAGAACACCAGCGTAGGCGAGAGCTCAGCCGGTGACGGCCATCCGCTCACCCTCGGCGGCACCACGTACGACAAGGGCCTGGGCGTGCACGCACCCAGCGAGGTCACCTACTACACCGGTGGCCGGTGCTCGCGCTTCACCGCACAGGTCGGCGTGGACGACGAGGAGGGCACCGAGGGCACGGTCGCCTTCGAGGTCTGGGCGGACGACACCAAGGTGGCGTCGTCCAAGACGCTGACCAACGCCGATCCGGCCACCGCCCTCGACGCCGCCATCGGCAAGGCGGACACGGTCCGGCTCGTCGTCACCGACGGCGGGGACGGGGTCACCAGCGACCACGGGGACTGGGCCGACGCGTCCTTCACCTGCTGAGACCTCTTCACCTCACGGAAACGCGCCCCTTCCCGCGGCCGCCCGGGCTCAGCAGTCGGGCAGCCCGGGGAGGGGCTCGTCGTTGTTCCCGCCCTTGACGTAGACGACGCTCACATAGACATCGCGATGGCCGTTGTCGTCGTCGGTCCTGGCCCATCACACGTTCGACCACTTGCCGTAGGTCCTCGCGGCGGCCCAGGTTCTCCTGGCAGAAGAACGTGCTCGAGGGTGCCGACCGGCTCACCGCCATGGGTGTACGAGGTCGCGTCCCGCCACACCTCGCAGTCGTACCGCCCGCCGCCGCTGCCGTGGCAGACGGGCGCGGCCCCCGAGGGCGGGGCCGATGAAGCCGCCGGGCCGCCCCCGTCGCCGTTGCCGCCGTCAGGGCTGCGGGACGCGGACGGTGAGTCCGTGTCACCCGGCCGCTCGCCGTCCTGCCCGGCCGTGCCGGGCGCCCTTCGACCACCCGGTGAGGCGGTCTCCCCGGGCCCGGTCGGCTTGCTCGGTGGGTCCTTGGCCGACTCCGCCGCCGGATCCTTCGTCGGCCCCGAGGCCGTGACGTGGTCATCGCCGCCGACCAGCGCGTACGTCACCCCGCCGGCGATGAGCACGACGGTGGCGGCCGCGGCCGCGATGAGTGCTCGGCGGCGCCCGCGTCCCGCACCCTGCGCGCCGTCCCCGTCCCCCGCCCCCGGCTCCCCGCTCACCAGCGGCTCCTCCGGGGGCGGTGGCCCGAAGCCCGGCGGCGCGGCGGCCGGTGCGGCCGGTGCGGCCGGGGGCCGCACGCCCTGCGGCGTCCGCCCGGCGGCCACGTCCGCCGGCATCCGGCGCGCCTCGGCGGCGGACGGCCGCCGCCGCGGATCCATCGCGTCCACGGTCCTGCAGACCACGCCCATGCCGCCCCGGCCGAGCCGGCCCGTCACCCGGTACCGCCCGCCCAGGAGCCTGCCGGACATTTCGCCGCCCATATCCACCGGTGCCACCGCTCCGCTCCCCCTCGGGCCGTTCTCGGCCCAGCCTGGCCGCTGCCGGGCTCAGGGCTTGGGACTTCGGGCTCAGGGCTCAGGGCTCAGGGCTCAGGGCTCAGGGCGAACAGCTTAGGGGGAGACGGTGACAGCGGGGCTCAATCGCCGGTCGGGTGCGTGCCCGCCGCCGGGCCGAACCCCTCCAGCCGCGCCTCCTGCGCCGCCGCCGCGGCCGCGCCCACCAGCCCCGCGTCGGTGCCCATCTGCGCCGGGACGACCTCCAGTCCCTGGACGAACGACAGGGTCGCGTAGTCGCGCAGGGCGCGCCGCAGGGGCGTGAAGAGCACGTCCCCGGCGCCCGCAACCCCGCCGCCGACGACCGCCACCTCGATCTCGACGAGCGCGGCGGTCGCGGCGATCCCGGCGGCCAGGGCCTGGGCGGCCCGTTCGAAGGAGGCCCGCGCGACCGGGTCGCCGTCCCGCGCCGAGGCGGCGACGGCCTGGGCGCTGGTGTCGCCGTCCGGACCCGGGCGCCAGCCGCCGTCCAGGGCGCGGCGGGCGATGTTGGGACCGCTGGCGATCCGCTCCACGCAGCCGCGTCCGCCACAGGGACACAGGTCGCCGTTGAGGTCCACGCTGATGTGGCCGATGTGCCCGGCGTTGCCGGTCGGGCCCGGGTGCAGCAGGCCGCCCAGGACCAGCCCGCCGCCCACGCCGGTGGAGACCACCATGCACAGCGCGCTCTTACGGCCGCGCGCCGCGCCCTGCCAGTGCTCGGCGGCCGTCATCGCCGGCCCGTCGCCGACCAGCGACAGCGGCAGTGCGCCGGTGGTCTCCCGGACCCCGGCGACCAGCGGGAAGTCACGCCAGCCGGGGATGTTGACGGGACTGACGGTGCCCACGGAGGCGTCCACCGGGCCCGCGCTGCCGATGCCGACGGCGGCGACGCGTGACCAGTGCGCGGTGGCCGTGAGCTCCTCGAGCACGGCGGTGACCTGCCGCATGACCGTCGCGCCGTCTTCCTGGGCACGGGTGGCGCGACGGGCCCGTACGACCAGCTTTCCGCTCCCGTCCACCAGAGCGCCCGCGATCTTGGTCCCGCCGATGTCCAGTGCGGCGATGAGGTCACGTGGCATAGGTGTCGACTCTCCTGGTGGGCATGCTGGTGGGCATGGACGTGTTCGCTGTGCGACAACAGTCTTCCCGCCGCTGACAACGTTGTCCAGGGGCTATGCTCGTCACTCCCTCCCCCACGACGACCAGCGACGGGACGAGCGCACTGTGACCGACACCGCCCCGAGCACCGCCACACGCCGTTACGGCACCCGGCCCACTATGAAGGATGTCGCCGCACGGGCCGGGGTCGGCCTCAAAACCGTCTCCAGAGTGGTCAACGGCGAACCGGGCGTCACCCCCGACACCGAGCGCCGCGTCCAGGAGGCCATCACCGCACTCGGCTTCCGCCGCAACGACAGCGCCCGCATTCTGCGCAAGGGCCGTACGGCGAGCATCGGACTGGTCCTGGAGGATCTGGCCGATCCCTTCTACGGTCCGCTGAGCCGCGCCGTCGAGGAGGTCGCCCGGGCCCATGGCGCGCTGCTGATCAACGGGTCCAGCGCGGAGGACCCCGAGCGCGAGCAGGAGCTGGTGCTCGCCCTGTGCGCGCGCCGGGTCGACGGCCTCGTCATCATCCCGGCCGGCCATGACCACCGCTATCTGGCCCCCGAGATGGCGGCCGGGATCGCCACCGTTTTCGTCGACCGGCCCGCGGGCCGTGTCGACGCCGACGCCGTCCTCTCCGACAGCTTCGGCGGTTCCCGCGACGCCGTCGCCCATCTGATCGCCCACGGCCACCGCCGGATCGGCTTCCTCGGCGACCTGCCGGGCATCCACACCGCCGCCGAGCGGCTGCGCGGCTATCACGCGGCGATGAGCGAGGCCGGGCTGCCGGTCCATGACGCCTGGGTCTCGCCCGGCCCCACCGATCCGGGGCGGGTCCGGGCCGCGGCCACCGCGATGCTGAACGCCACCGAGCCGGTCACCGCGCTCTTCGCGGGCAACAACCGGGTCACGGTCACGGTCGTACGGGTCCTGGCCGAGCGCCCCGCGCCCGCCGCGCCGGTGGCCCTCGTCGGCTTCGACGACTTCGAACTCGCCGATCTGCTCTCCCCCGGGATCACCGTCATAGCCCAGGACTCGGCCCAGCTCGGCCGCACCGCCGCCGATCTGCTCTTCCGCCGCCTCGACGGCGCGGGCGGGGACCCCCGGCGGGTCGTCCTGCCGACCCGGCTGATCCCGCGCGGCTCCGGCGAACTGCCCCCGCCCGCGACGTCCACCCCCTGACCGGCCTTCCCCGCGCGCCTGACCGTTCTCCGACCGGCGCGTTTCCCCCCGAACGCCTGAACGGCCCCGCTCCGGTTGCCCCGGCCCCCCACCGCACCGAGGGTGGATGCGGAGGGCCCGGGACCCCCGGCCGGCGGAACGAGGGAGACGCGATGAGCGGGCGCCGAACGCGGACGATCTGCGCGGTGAGCCTCATGGCCGTGCTGGCGCCGGCCGCCGTCGGTTGTTCGGACGACGGGGGCACCCCGTCGTCCGGGGTGTCCCGGGCCTCCGCCGCCATCGCGTCCGCGAGGGCGTCGGCCCAGGCCGAGTTGGACAAGATCAAGGGCGGCTCCCAGGCCAAGCGCGAGGTGAGGGCCGGCCGGGTGACCCGCAACGGCGCGGGACGGGCCGTGGCACCGCTGACCGTCACCAACGGGGGCAAGCACACGGCCAACTACGCCATCGAGGTCAACTTCCGCGACGCGAGCGGGGACTTGGTCGACGCCGTCGTCCTGCACCTGTCCAAAGTGCCCCCGCACCGGCCCACCAAGGCCACCGCCCGCAGCCACCGCAAGCTCACCGGCCGCATCACGGCACAGGTGGGCACCGCGGTGCGGTACTGATCACCGCGGTACCGATGGTGCGTTCGAGCGGCCAGGACCTTGGCCTTGGCCCGCTCGTACTCCTCGGGCGTGAGGTCGCCGTGGTCCTTGAGCTCCACGAGGTGCTCGAGCTCCTCCGCCCGGCCGGTGGTGGCGGTCGTGCGCATGAACTCCCGGAAGTCCTTCTCCGCCCGCTCGGCACGCTTCACCTCGCGCATGCCCATTTCCCCCGCCCCCGCGCCACCAGGTACACGAAGACCCCGAGTCCAATCGTCAGCCTCTCGTCGGCCACGCCCGGCGCGGCCGGTGAGCGCCCCGCCGGGCACCACGTCTTCAGCCTACGGCGCCACGGTCGGCGCAGCGCCGGATGCCGTGGCGGCGGGCCGTGCGTAGAAGGGGGAGTCGGGACGGTGATGGGGCGACGCGGGCTGGAAGGGCAGGCGGCCGTGGATCTCCAGGTTCTCCCCCTGGCCGTCACCATGATGGCCGGCCCTCAGATCGTCGCCGCGGTCATCCTGGTGACCACCGCGCGGCCGGTGCGGGTGTCCCTGGCGTTTCTGCTCGGCGTCACGGTCGCGACCGTGGCGGGGGTCGCTCTCGCCCGGGCGCTGTGCGGGCTGCTGGGGCAGGTGGTCTCGCCGTTCATCGTGCTCATCCTGACCCCCTGACGGCCTGTGGCCCCTAACCGCCCCTGCCGTGCGCCCCCGTGCGGCCCGTGGCGGCCAGGAGGGCGATCACCGCGAGGGCGGCCAGCAGGATCACCACCAGGAGAAGCACCGTCAGCACGGTGGGGTGGTTCCACAGGGCGAACACCGCGACCGGCACCAGCAGGGCCGCCGTCGTCAGTCCCCGCCGGTGGTCCGCGGTCCAGATGCCCGCCCGGCCGGTACGCATCCCGTGGGCGGCGCCCCAGCGGGCCGCGCTGTCGGCGAGGACCTCGGCCGTGCCGCGCACCCTGCTCGGCAGCCGTCCCGGGCCGACCAGATAGGCGCCGAGCGCGACCACGACGCCGAGCACCAGCACGGTGAGCACGGTGACCCGCAGAAAGCGCACCACCGTGTCGAAGAGGGCCGAGGCGGCTTCCCTGGACAGCACGCTCGCCGGCACATGGTCGAGGTAGTAGCGACGGCCCACCGCGAGGGCCAGCGCCAGGGCGAGAGAGGCGAGCGCGGTGCCCAGGGCCGCGCGGGCGAGCGCCCGGCGGCGCCGGTGGGCGAGCAGCACTCCGGTGCCGCCGAGGGTCACCGTCAGCGCGGGCAGCCAGTTGCCCGCCAGGTCGAGGAGGCGTGCCGCCCGTCGGATGGTGTCGAGCCGGTCGGAGTGAAAGAGGACGAGCCGCTGGTGGATGTCGGGGATGCCGGTCACCACGGGGAGCCCGGCGTCCACCAGTTGCTGTCGGACCCGCTCCACGGCGGCGCCGACATTGAGGGTGACGGTGTGGCCCTCGACGCCGACCGGCCCGCCGCCCTTGCCGGTGAGGGCGCCCACGACGGCGGTGTGGGCGGCCCGGTTGGCGCCGGTCCACACGGCGGGGAACTGCTCACTGCGCACGATATGGGCCGCCACCTTCCGCACCGCCTGGTCCAGGGCCGAGTCCAGCTGCGGGGCCAGCCCCTCGATGGTGTCGGCGGCCTGTTCCGGGAGGCCGTGGGCGCGCAGCCAGGAGGCGATGTCGGCGGTGACTTCCCGGCTGTTGTGGCGGATGTCGACGGCCTCGCTGACCTGGTCCACGGCGGTGTCCTGGATCGCCGGGTCCTTCGCCAGCGGGGCGACCGTCGCCACGTAGCGGTCGGTGTCCAGGACGATGTCGTGGACCCACACCGTCAGCACGGACACCGGTACGAGCAGGCAACCGAGCAGGATCAGCAGGGCCGACACGGCGCTTCTGGCCATGAACCCATCTCCCGCCTTCCCCGGCGGTGCCGCATCCCGGGTGACACGTGCGGGTGAGTGGATATGGCCAAGTGGATCAGCGGGCCCGGCGAACCGGGTGGAACTGTGGACTCCGGCGCGGTGGCCCCGGCGGACGGACGGGCTCAGTCGGGTCTACGGGTTCCCACAGATCGACGGCTCCTACCGGTCTGCGGGCTCCAACAGACCCACAGGCTCCGACAGATCAGCAGGCTCCGACAGATCAGCAGGCTCCGGCAGATCAGCAGGCTCCCGCCGAGCCGCGAGCCCCGGCGGACCGGCCGACGGCCGAGGTCAGAACGCGGCCGGGGCCCGCCCCGCCAGCACGTCGAGTTCGGCGCGGCCCAGGCCGGTCAGCCGCTCGACCTCGGCGCCGTCGAGGGCTCCGCAGTCCAGCCCGCGCACCAGATGGCCGCTGAGCGCCTTGGCGGTGGCCGGTTCGTCGGCGATGCCGGTGCCTGTGGCCGTACGGTCCACATACGCGGCGAGCCGTTCCGCCGCGGCCTCCAGGCCCTCGCGGTAGAACGCGTAGACGGCGGCGTAGCGGGTGGGGAGGTGGCCGGGGTGCATGTCCCAGCCCTGGTAGTACGCGCGCGCCAAGGACCGCCGGACCAGGCGGTGGTGGAGCCGCCAGGCGTCGTGGACCCGCTCGGTGGGGCCGATGGGCAGGACGTTGGTCGAGCCGTCGGAGAGCCGTACGCCGGTGCCGGCGGCGGCGACCTGCATCACGGCCTTGGCGTGGTCGGCGACGGGGTGGTCCATGGACTGATGGGCGGCGCCGACCCCGCAGGAGGCGCTGTAGTCGAAGGTGCCGTAGTGCAGTCCGGTGGCGCGCCCCTCGGCGGCGTTGATCATCCGGGCGACGGTGGCCCGGCCGTCGGGGCCGAGGATGGCCTGGGTGGTCTCGATCTGGATCTCGAAGCCGATGCGGCCCGGGGCGAGCCCGCGCGCCTTCTCGAACTCCTCGCACAGCCGGACCATCGCGGTGACCTGCTCGGCGTAGGTCACCTTGGGCAGGGTGAGCACCAAGCCGTCCGGCAGTCCGCCGGCCGCCATCAGCCCGGTGAGGAAGATGTCGAGGGTGCGGATGCCGCGGTCGCGTACGGCGGCCTCCATGCACTTCATGCGGATGCCCGCATAGGGCGGCGCGCTGCCTTCCGCGCAGGCGGCCGCGAGGAGCGAGGCGGCACGGGCGGCCGCGGCGTCCTCCTCGGCGTCGGGGCGCGGGCCGTAGCCGTCCTCGAAGTCGATGCGCAGATCCTCCACGGGCTCGCGCTCCAGCTTGGCCCGCACCCGGGTGTGGACGGGTTCGGCGAGGTCGTCGGGGAGGCCGAGGACGGCGGCGAAGGAGTCGGCGTCGGGGGCGTGCTGGTCGAGGGCCGCCAGCGCCTGGTCGCCCCAGTCGCGCACGGTGGTGGCGGTAAGGAGGTCGGCGGGTACGTAGACGGTGTGGACGGGCTGGCGGGTGCCCGGGTCGCCGGGGTAGCGGCGGGCGAGCTCGGCGTCGACGGCGGCGAGGGAGTCGGCGATGGAGGCCCGTACGGCACCGGGCAGGCTGGTCGGCACGGTCTCCTGAGGCTTCATATCCGCTCCTCCGCCCTTCCCACCGCGCCCAGCTTGTTTCCACGTTACGGAAACGATGATCCGTGGCGCGAAGTTATCCGGGCGCTCGACGGCGGTCAACACCCCCTTCGGCCAGCCGCGAGGCCCCGTACGCGCATCGCGTACGGGGCCTCGCGGAATGCCCTGCGGGGATCGCGGAGGATCAGCCCTTGCGGGTCTTGACCTCCTCGGTCAGCTGCGGGACGACCTCGAAGAGGTCACCGACCACGCCGTAGTCGACCAAGTCGAAGATCGGAGCCTCGGCGTCCTTGTTGACCGCCACGATCGTCTTCGAGGTCTGCATACCGGCCCGGTGCTGAATCGCACCCGAGATACCCGCCGCGATGTACAACTGCGGCGAGACCGTCTTACCGGTCTGACCGACCTGATTGGTGTGCGGATACCAGCCCGCGTCCACCGCCGCACGCGAAGCACCCACCGCCGCACCCAGGGAGTCGGCCAACGCCTCGACGACCGGGAAGTTCTCCGCACCACCCACACCACGGCCACCGGAGACCACGATCGCCGCCTCAGTCAACTCCGGACGCCCCGTCGACTCACGCGGCGTACGCGAAACCACCTTCGTCCCCCTCGCCTGCTCCGAGAACGACACCGACAACCCCTCGACCGCACCCGCGGCCGAAGCGGCCTCCACCGCCGCCGAATTCGGCTTCACCGTGATCACCGGCGTGCCCTTGGACACCCGGGACCTGGTCGTGAAAGCGGCCGCGAACACCGACTGCGTCACCACCGGACCCCCCTCACCCGCCTCCAGATCCACCGCGTCGGTGATGATGCCCGACCCGATACGGACCGCGAGGCGCGCCGCGATCTCCTTGCCCTCCGCGGAGGACGGGAACAACACAGCGGCCGGCGACACCGCCTCATACGCGGCCTGAAGCGCGTCCACCTTCGGGACCACGAGGTAGTCGGCGAACTCGGACGCGTCAGCGGTCAGCACCCTCACCGCACCATGCTCGGCCAGAACGGACGCGGTGTTCTCGGCACCGGCACCCAGCGCGACGGCGACGGGCTCGCCGACACGGCGGGCCAAAGTCAGCAGCTCAAGGGTGGGCTTGCGGACGGCACCGTCCACGTGGTCGACATAGACAAGGACTTCAGCCATGGGAATCGCTCTCCTGCGACATGCGAAAGAAATGGACGGTAAGGACAGCGCGGCTCAGATGAACTTCTGACCCGCCAGGCGGCATCAGATGAATTTGCCCTCCGCGAGAAAGGCGGCCAGCTGCTTGCCGCCCTCGCCCTCGTCCTTGACGATCGTGCCCGCGGTACGGGCCGGACGCTCCGTGGCACCGTCCACCGCGGTCCAGGCACCCTCGAGACCGACCTCGTCCGCCTCGATCTCCAGGTCCTCCAGATCCCAGGACTCCACCGGCTTCTTCTTCGCCGCCATGATGCCCTTGAACGACGGGTAACGCGCCTCACCCGACTGGTCCGTCACCGACACCACCGCCGGAAGCCGCGCCTCCAGCAACTCCGTCGCGGAGTCACCGTCCCGGCGCCCCTTCACCGTGCCGTCCTCGACCGACACCTCCGACAGCAGCGACACCTGCGGCACACCCAGCCGCTCCGCCAGCATCGCCGGAAGCACACCCATCGTGCCGTCCGTCGACGCCATCCCGCAGACCACCAGGTCATACCCGGCCTTCTCGACAGCCTTGGCCAGCACCAGCGAAGTACCCAGCGCGTCCGTGCCGTGCAGATCGTCGTCCTCGACATGCACGGCCTTGTCCGCCCCCATCGACAGCGCCTTGCGCAGCGCGTCCTTGGCATCCTCCGGACCGACCGTCAGCACGGTGATCTCGGCGTCATCGGCCTCGTCGGCGATCTGGAGGGCCTGCTCGACCGCGTACTCGTCCAGCTCCGAGAGCAGGCCGTCCACATCGTCGCGATCGACGGTCAGGTCCTCGGCGAAGTGCCGGTCGCCGGTGGCGTCGGGCACGTACTTCACACAGACAACGATCCTCAAGCTCACGCCGGCTCTCCTACTGCATCGTCTCTACCGAGCTGCCTTGTTGCTGGCAGCATAGGCGCCTTCGGGGGCGGGACCCGGGCGGTACCGCGGGCGGTTTCCTGCCGGGGCGGCCCATGCACCGCAGCAAAATATTACTCGTCAGTACACCCAGCTCATTCCCCGGACGCAAGCCGCGTGAACTGTGACCTTGCCAACGCGGCGATCAGCGGGAGGAGCGCACGCCGGCGGGAGGGCGCGGCTCAGTCGCGCAGCGCGTTGAAGCGCCCCTGGTGGTACAGGAGCGGACGGCCCGCCCCGGCCGCGGTGCCCGTGGTCACCTCGCCGATCACCACCCGGTGGTCCCCGGCGGGTATACGGGCCACCACCCGGCACACCAGCCACGCCAGCACCCCGTCCAGCACCGGTACCCCCTTCGGTCCCGAGCGCCAGTCGGTGGCCGGTCCGAAGCGGTCGGCACCGCTGCGCGCGAAGGTCGCGGCCAGCTCCCGCTGGTGCTCGCCCAGGATGTGGACACCGATGTGCTCGGCCTCGGAGAGCACCGGCCAGCTCGAGGAGCCGCTGCCCACGCCGAAGGAGAGCAGCGGCGGCTCGGCGGCGACGGAGGCGAGGGAGGTGGCGGTGAAGCCGACGGGGCGGGTGCCCTGGGCGGTGATCACGGCGACGCCGGAGGCGTGCCGACGGAAGACGGAGCGGAAGAGGTCGGACGTCGCGAGCGAGGACGTGCCGAGGTCGTGCGTTGCCGTCATGGAGTTGTCCTTACGCCGGAGGTACGGGCGGGGGGCGGTGCTTGTCGTCGTTCGCTCACCCGCCCGGACACCGTGCGCCGGCGGTCCGCACCGGGGTCTCGTGCCCACGTCCGCAGAGAAGGAGTCCAGGCCGCATGATGTTCACCCTGGCCACGGCGGGTGCGGACCGTCAAGTGGGTCCGGGGCGCGGTGGGTCACACGGCATCACCCAGAGCGGCGATGACATCGGCCCGGCGCGGCTGCCCGGAGGCCCGCCGCACGATCCGCCCGGCCGCGTCGAGCACCAGCACGGTGGGGGTACGGGCGATGCCCAGGGCCCTGACGAGCTCCAGCCGCGCCTCGGCGTCGATCTCGACGTGCGCCACCCCGTCCACCATCGCGGCCACCTCGGACAGCGTCCGCCGGGTGGCCCGGCAGGGCTGGCAGAAGGCGCTGGAGAACTGGAGCAGCGTCGCCCGCTCCCCCAGCTCCGCGCCCAGCTCGGCGGCGCCCAGCCGCCGCTCTCCGTCGCCGTCTCGCACCTGTCTCCTCCCGATGGGACCTCCCCGGTGCAGCGCCACGGGCGGCCCGGAGATTCCCCGGAGGCCCCCGACGTGATGAGGATCTCTTGGCCGGGCGGCGCCGTCCGGTAGCACATCGAGACGACATCGGGCACCATCTGCCAGAAGCCGGAAACCTACGGCCGCGTAACTTCGCCGGGAGAACCCTCCCAGGGCATACGACGAAGGGTCCTCAATGGCAGAGCTCGTCTACCCGCCGGTGATCGGCATGGCCCGCACCATGTTCAAGGCGCTCGACCTGCGCTTCGACATCAAGGGCACGGAGAACATCCCGCAGGCGGGCGGCGCGGTTCTGGTGAGCAACCACATCGGCTATCTCGACTTCGTCTTCTGCGGGCTGACCGCCCGTCCGGCGAAGCGGCTGGTGCGGTTCATGGCGAAGGAGTCGGTCTTCCGGCACAAGGTCTCCGGGCCGCTGATGCGCGCGATGAAGCACATTCCGGTGGACCGCGCGGCGGGCATGGACGCGTACAAGCACGCGCTGAAGGCGCTGCGCTCAGGCGAGATCATCGGGGTCTTCCCGGAGGCGACGATCTCGCGGTCGTTCGCCCTCAAGAACTTCAAGTCGGGAGCGGCCCGGCTGGCGCAGGAGGCGGGCGTCCCGCTGCTGCCGATGGCGCTGTGGGGCACGCAGCGGCTGTGGACCAAGGGTCAGAAGCGGGCGCTGGGCCGCCATCACTTCCCGATCACGGTGCGGGTCGGCGAGCCGATGGAGGCCGATCCGACCGAGCCCTCGGACACCCTGACGGAGCGGCTGCGCGGCCGGGTGCAGGAGCTGCTGGAGGCGGCGCAGCGGGCGTATCCGGTGCGGCCCAAGGGCCCGGACGACACCTGGTGGGTCCCGGCCCATCTGGGCGGCACCGCTCCCACCCCGGCCGAGGCGCTGGCCCTGGACCGGGGCCGGTGACGAAACCCGCGCGGGCGGGCCCCGGCGGCCCGCCCGTACCGCACCCGCGGAGGGCCTAGCGGCCCATCTCCTCCTTGACGGCGGTGATGAAGCCGTCCACGTCCTCCTCCGTGGTGTCGAAGGAGCACATCCAGCGCACATCGCCCGCGGCCTCGTCCCAGAAGTAGAAGCGGTAGCGCTTCTGGAGGCGCTCGCTCACCTCGTGCGGGAGGCGGGCGAAGACGGCGTTGGCCTGGACCGGGTGGAGGATCGTCACTCCGTCCACCGAGCGCACGCCGTCGGCCAGCCGCTGGGCCATGGTGTTGGCGTGGCGGGCGTTGCGCAGCCACAGATCGCGGGCGAGCAGGGCCTCCAGCTGGACGGAGATGAACCGCATCTTGGACGCGAGCTGCATGGACAGCTTGCGCAGATGCTTCATGGCGCCCGCCGCGTCCGGATCGAGGACGACGACGGCCTCGCCGAAGAGCATCCCGTTCTTGGTGCCGCCGAAGGACAGGATGTCGACGCCCGCCGCATTGGTGAACGAGCGCATAGGCACGTCCAGGGACGCGGCCGCGTTGGCTATCCGGGCGCCGTCGAGGTGGACCTTCATCCCGCGCTCGTGGGCGTGATCGCAGATGGCGCGGATCTCGTCCACCGTGTAGACGGTGCCGAGCTCGGTGTTCTGGGCGATCGAGACGACCTGCGGCATCGCCCGGTGCTCGTCCTCCCAGCCCCATGCCTGGCGGTCGATGAGCTCGGGGGTGAGCTTCCCGTCCTCGGTGGGGACGGTGAGCAGCTTGAGCCCTCCGACGCGCTCGGGCGCCCCGCACTCGTCGACGTTGATATGGGCGGTGTCGGCGCAGATGACCGCGCCCCATCGGTCGGTGAGCGCCTGCAGGGCGACCACATTGGCGCCGGTCCCGTTGAAGACCGGGAACGCCTGTGCGTGCGGGCCGAAGTGGCTGCGCATGACGAACTGCAGATGCGCGGTGTAGTCGTCCTCGCCGTAGGAGACCTGATGGCCTCCGTTGGCGAGCGCGAGCGCGGCGAGGATCTCCGGGTGGGCGCCGGCGTAATTGTCGCTGGCGAAGCCGCTCACCTCGGGGTCGTGGTGGCGACGGGCGTCGGTCCTCACGGCTTGGGGGTCAGCCACAGGCGGGTTCCGTTCACTTCCTGGGCGGGCTGGTCCCAGAGTCCGGTGATGGCCTCGGCCAGCTCCTTGACGTCCGTGAAGCCCGCGAACTTCGCGTTGGGGCGCTCCGCCCGCATGGCGTCGTGCACCAGCGCCTTGACCACCAGGATGGCAGCGGCCGCCGAGGGGCCGCCCTCGCCCCCCAGTTTGCGGAAGGAGTCGGCGAGCGCGAGCGTCCACGCCTCGGCGGCGGCCTTGGCGGCGGCGTACGCGGCGTTGCCCGCGGTGGGCTTGCTCGCGCCCCCCGCGCTGATCAGCACAAAGCGGCCCTTGCCGCTGCGCAGCAGGGCGTCGTGGAAGGCCAGCGAGGTGTGCTGGGCGGTCCGGATCAGCAGATTGTGCAGGGTGTCCCAGTCGGCGAGCGGGGCGTCGGCGAAGGTCTTGCTGCCGCGCCAGCCGCCGACCAGGTGGATCAGCCCGTCGACCCGGCCGAACTCCTTCTCGGTGCGGTCGGCCCAGGCGCGGGCGGCGTCGAGGTCGAGCAGGTCGACCGTCTCGCCGGTGACGCTGGCGCCGCCGTGGGCGTAGCGCGCCGCGTCCACCGCCTCGGCCAGCCGCGCCGGGTCGGAGTCGGAGGCGACGACGGTGGCACCGGCCTCGGCCAGGCGGAGCAGCGTGGCCCGGCCCGCGGGGCCTGCCGCGCCGGCCACCGCCACCACCGCACCGTCCAGCGGCCGCTCGCCCGGTTCGTTCGGGCTGGGGCTCGACGTCGGTGTGGTCATGCTCGCTGCCTCCTCGTCCTTCCCCGTACGGCGGCCGTCCGCCGTCGCGGGGCTCATGCCGCCGCCGGTAGGTCGCTGCCGGCCGTGATCCCCTTGGTGGAGGCGACCACGTCACGCAGCTTCTTCGCGAGCGCCTCGTAGAACATGCTCAGCGGAAACTCGTCGGGAAGCACGTCATCGACGAGCTTGCGCGGCGGCTGGGTCAGGTCCAGGGCTTCCGGGCCCTTGGCCCAGACCGAGCCGGGGTGAGGTGCGAGATACGTCGACACCAGCTCGTACGCCTTGAACCAGTGGACCAGTTTGGGGCGGTCGATGCCGTCGCGGTAGAGCTTCTCGATCTCGCCGCACAGCTGGTTGGTGACCTGCGAGGCGCGGGACCAGTCGATATGCAGGGTGTTGTCCGTCCAGCGTACGACGTCGTGCTGGTGGAGGTAGGCGAAGAGCAACTGGCCGCCGAGCCCGTCGTAGTTGCGGACCCGCGCGCCGGTGACGGGGAACCGGAACATCCGGTCGAAGATCACGGCGTACTGGACGTCACGGCCCTGGGCGACGCCCTCGGCCTCCAGCTTCACGGCCTCCTTGAAGGCCGTGAGGTCGCAGCGCAGCTCCTCCAGTCCGTACATCCAGAACGGCTGCCGCTGCTTGATCATGAAGGGGTCGAACGGCAGGTCGCCATGGCTGTGGGTGCGGTCGTGGACCATGTCCCACAGGGCGAACGCCTCCTGGCAGCGGCGCTGGTCGGCGAGCATGTCCCGGATGTCCTCGGGGAGTTCGAGCCCCAGAGCCTGGACCGCGGCATCGCTGACCCGGCGGAAGCGGGCCGCCTCGCGGTCGCAGAAGATGCCGCCCCAGGTGAACCGCTCGGGGGCCTCGCGGACGGCGATGGTCTCCGGGAAGAGCACCGCGGAGTTGGTGTCGTAGCCGGAGGTGAAGTCCTCGAAGGCCAGGCCGCAGTAGAGCGGGTTGTCATAGCGGGTGCGCTCCAGCTCGGCCAGCCAGTCCGGCCAGACCATGCGCAGCACCACGGCTTCCAGATTGCGGTCCGGGTTGCCGTTCTGCGTGTACATGGGGAAGACCACCAGGTGCTGGAGGCCGTCGGCACGCGTGCGGGCGGGCTGGAAGGCGAGCAGCGAGTCGAGGAAGTCGGGGACGCCGAAGCCGCTCTCGGCCCAGCGGCGCAGATCCGCGACGACCGCCCGGTGGTAGTCGGCGTCGTGCGGCAGCAGCGGGGCGAGCCCCTCGATGGCCTCGATCACCCGGGCGATGGTCGCCGCGGCGGTCTCGCGGGCGGGTGCGCCCTCGGCGTCGAAGTCGATGGAGCCGTCCTTGGACTGCCACGGGCGAAACGTTTCGACGGCGTCCTTGAGGGTCGGCCAGGCCGGATGTTCGACCACACGCTCTGCAGGCAGAACGCCACCTTCAGCTATCGGGGACGAAAGAATTTCCGTCATGACCACTCCTTCACCGGAGAAACTTGCGTACAGCCACCGTATCCATCGGACACCTCCTGGCTCAAGCGACGGTACGGGAAATCATCCTGTGCCACACCCGCACCACCGCAGTTTTTCCTGCCCCCATCGGCTCGGCTCATGCCACGGCCCCGCTTGAGCAGTCCTGTCATGAGCGGCCGGTATGGTGTGCGCCGGTCCGGCGGCCCGCCCGCCGAGAGCCGACGAATCTGCCTCCCCACTGCCTCCCCCGACCCGACGAAGACGACCCGACGAAGGCCGTCAAGGGCCGTCAGAAGAGCGAGACAGCGTTGACTTTTCTCACCATCGGACACCGCGGAGTGATGGGCGTCGAGCCGGAGAACACCCTCCGATCCTTTGTCCGCGCCGAACACGAGGGCATGGACGTCATCGAACTGGACCTGCACCTCAGCAAGGACGGCGCGCTCGTGGTGATGCACGACGCGGACGTCGACCGCACCACCGACGGCAAGGGCCCGATCAGCGACTTCACCCTCGCGGAGCTGCGTGAGCTGGACGCCGGGGAGGGTGAGCGGATCCCGGTCTTCGAGGAGGTCGTGGACGCCGTCAAGGCGCCGCTCCAGGCCGAGATCAAGGACACGGCGGCCGCCCGGGCGCTGGCGGAGGTGCTGACCGGCCGCGATCTGCTGGACCGGGTGGACGTCCTGTCCTTCCACGACGAGGCGCTCGCCGAGATCCGCAGCCTGCTCCCGACCGCCCGCACCGCCCTCGTGGCCAGCCGCTTCGGCCTCGATGTGATCGACCGGGCGCACGCCGTGGACGCCGGGATGCTGGTGCTCAACATCCGCAGGGTGACCCTGGAGCTGGTGGAGCGGGCGCACGCCGCCGACCTCAGGGTGATCGGCTGGACCGTGAACACCCCCGACCATCTGAAGCTGGTCCGCGGCCTCCGCCTGGACGGCGCCACCACCGACTTCCCGGAGATCCGGCGGGCGGCGCGCTTCACGGCCTGACGCCCTCGCGGGCCACCATCACCCGTACGGCGTAAGCGGCGCTCAGTCGAGGGGCTTGACCAACAGCTCGAACTCGAGGTCGGCACGGCGCGGCACGCCGACCCGCTCATCGCCGTACGGGAACGGGGACCGCTCGCCGGTACGGGCGTAGCCGCGCCGCTCGTACCAGGCGATCAGCTCCTCACGGGCGGTGATCACCGTCATATGCATCTGCGTCGCACCCCACTCCGCCCGCGCGCACCGCTCGGCCTCGGCGAGGATCGCCTTGCCCAGGCCCCCGCCCTGCAGCGTGGGCCGGACCGCGAACATGCCGAAGTACGCGTGGTCGCCGCGGTGCTCGAGCTGGCAGCAGGCGATCAGCTCACCGTCGCGCTCGACGATCACCATGCGGCTGTTCTCGGACCGCACCACGGCCGCGACGCCCTCCGGGTCGGTGCGCCGCCCGGCCAGGAGATCCGCCTCCGTGGTCCATCCGGCGCGGCTGGCGTCCCCGCGGTAGGCCGACTCGATGAGGGGCACCAGCGCCTCCACATCGGCCTCGGTGGCCGGACGGAAGGCGAGCGGGGAGGCGGTGACTCGTACGCTGGCGTCCGCGGTGTCCATGGTGTCGGGGAGTCCCTTCGGCGAGCGGGGGTGGGGGCGGTCGGTGGTGGCGGCGGCAAAGTGACCTTAACCTGCCCCAAGCGGGTCGGGTTGCGTAAGGTCGCGGCATGGTTCACGTACTGAGCAGTCGCATTCTGCTGCGGCCGACGGACCCCGAGCGCTCCCGGGCGTTCTACGGCGAGGCACTGGGCCTCGCGGTCTTCCGGGAGTTCGGGACGGGCCCCGAGCGGGGCACGGTCTACTTCCTCGGCGGGGGCTTCCTGGAGGTCTCCGGCCGCTCCGACACCCCGCCCGCCCCGGGCCCCCAGCTGTGGCTCCAGGTCGCGGACGCCGCGGCGGCGCACAAGGAGCTCACCGCGCAGGGGGTCGAGGTGCTGCGCCCGCCGAAGAAGGAGCCGTGGGGGCTGGTGGAGATGTGGATCGCGGATCCGGACGGACTCAAAATCGTTGTCGTCGAGGTGCCAGAGGATCATCCGATTCGCTACCGGCCAGGGATCTAGCAGCGGAGCGCGGATACGGACGGCGTGCGGCCGCCCCGCCGCCGTCCGCCCGCCGGCCCGGCTCGCGGTGGCCGGGGTGGTGGGGCGGACGGCGAGCGGTACCCGGGGCGTCAGCCGGGCTGGCTGTTCTCCTTGTGCTCGCCCCAGCCGTGCCAGCGGTCGATCTCGATCCAGGCGCTGACCCGGCCGCGGTCCCGCTGGGGGTAGTCCTTGCCGAGGTACTGCCGGGACAGCCGGTCGATTCCGGACAGGTCCTCGTCGTCCTGGAGCTCGACGACCCGGCCGATGAGGCTGATGTGGTTGTACCAGTTCGCCTCGTCGATCACGGTGAGCGTGACCCTGGGGTCGTTGCGGATATGGCTGAGCCGCTTGCGGCCCTCGTCCAGGTTGACCAGGACCCGGCCGTTGTCCCACAGGTACCAGGTGGCCGTGGAGACCGGCTGGCCGTCGGACCGGATCGTCGCGATAACGGCCGGGTTGGGCTTCTCGAGCATGGCGACCGCGGCCTCGGGAAGCGGTGGATTCGACACGGGCTCTCCTCCTCGTAGAACGGCTGTTCACGTCCCGTGGTGCGGCGGGGGCCTGCGTGATCCACGGGCCGCATCTCTCACGGTGCCATACCGCGCCGCGCGCCCCTCACCACTCCGCACGCCTCGCGCTCCCCCACTGCGTCCATGCGCTCCCGTGTGTGGCGCCGCGGCAGGGGATGTCTCCTGGTATTACGTCCCCCTTCGGGAGGTGTGCCGTGCACGGAACTCCGCTCGTCGGCTGGCTGCTGGTCGCGCTGTGCGCGGCCACGGGTGCCTACTGTCTGCTGCAGATGCGCGGTGAGCCGCCCGGGCCGGGGCGGCGGGTAGCGGGCGCCGAGGCAGTGATGGGGTGGGGGATGGCGGCGATGGCGGTGCCCTCCACCGTGCTGGACCCGCGGCCATGGGGTCCGCCCGCGTTCGCGGCGGTCTTCGCCGTGGCCGCCGTAAGGGCTCTGCTGCCGAGGGCGAGCGGCGCGGGCTTTCCGGGGCACCGTCTGCATCACGCCATCGGGGCGCTCGCGATGGTCTACATGGCGCTCGCGATGATGACGGGCACCACGGGCGGCCACCATCACACCGGCCAGATGGCACCGGGCCGGATGGCCGGCGGGGTGCCGCTGCTGACCGGGGTACTGCTCGTGTACTTCGCGGTCTACGTCGTACGGTCCGGGCTGCGGCTCATACCGATGACGGACGGCGCACTGGACGGCGCGGGGGCCAGATCGGTGGACGATGCGGGGGCCGGCGCCGGGGTCGGGTCGGGGGCGGGCGCAGGAGCGGGCTCGTCCGGTATCGGCTGGTCACGACGGCCCGAGCTGCGGCATGCCTGCAGGCTGTCGATGGGGATAGGCATGTTCGCGATGCTGCTCACCGTGTGAACGGGCGGCGGGCCGGGCCATAGCCCCACCCGTAGCCGCACCGTGGTATGCGTCACTTCCCCGCCGTGACCGTACCCGGCCCCAGCTTCGCGATCATAGGGTGACCGCCATGTTGGTCCCGTTCGCGCTGATGGGCCTCGGCGCACTGGCGGCGGCAATGGCGCCGCGCCTGCTGTCCCGCTCCGACTGGATCGACCGCGAACCTGTCCTCGCCCTATGGGTGTGGCAGTGCGTGGTCGTCGGGGTGCTGTTGTGCTGCGCGCTGACCATGGCGCTCACCGCCGCGGCCGCCTGGGAGGCCGTGCGCGGCAATGTCTTCGCCCCCGCGCCCAAGGGCGTGGTGGAGGCGTACGCGCTCTCCGGCTACGGGCCGCTGGCCGCGCCCATCGCCCTGGTGCTCGCCCTCGGGGCCGTCTGGAGCGCGGTGATGCTCACCCGCGAGATCGGCCGCGCCCGCGCCTGGCGCAGGCAGCACCGCGCGGAACTCCTCGTCCGCTCCCCCGTCTTGCCCGGTGAGGAGCCCAGCGGGGAGCGCCTGGTCGTCCTGGAGGGCGACAAGCCGGACGCCTGGTTGCTACCGGGCACCACGCTGCCGGGCACCACGCCCCAGCTCGTCATCACCACGGCGGCACTGCGCCGCCTCAAGGGCCGTCGGCTGGACGCCGTCATCGCCCATGAGCAGGGCCACGCCCGCGCCCGCCACCACTGGCTGCTGCACTGCTCGGGCGCACTGGCCACCGGCTTTCCGCAGGTGACCATGTTCGCGGCGTTCCGCGACGAGGTGCACCGGCTGGTCGAGCTGGCCGCCGACGACTCCGCGTCCCGGCGCTTCGGGCGGACGACCACCGCGCTCGCGCTGGTCGAACTCAACGAGGAGCGCGGGGTGTTCGGCCCCAGCCCCAGCGCGCTCGCCCAGGTCCCGAAGCGGGTGGACCGGCTGCTGGCCCCGGCCTCCCGCCTCTCGGTGGGGCGCCGCTGGCGCCTTACGGCCACCGCGGCGCTCGTCCCGGCCGTCCCGCTCATGGTCACCCTCGTCCCGGCGCTGCGGGTGCTGGGGTAGTCGTTCACGGCACGAGGCTCCCGTTCGCGGTACGAGGCTCCTGGCTCCGGCCGGTCAGAAGAGCCCCCCGGCTCCCGGCCGCCAGAGGGGCCTCCTGGCTCCGAGAGCCGCCCGTCGGCGATCATCGACCCATGCAGCCGGCAACCCTCCTCCGCCGAGCCGCCCGCACCGCGGCCGTGTTCACCGCACTCTTCCTGGTGCTGCTCCCCCTGGTGGCCGCCCATTGGGGGCCCCTGGGGAGCGTCGACCGGGAGATCGTCGTCGCCCTGCACCGCTCCGCCGTGGAGCACCACGGCTGGACCCGGACCAACAGAGTGCTCTCGGACTGGATCTGGGACCCCTGGGCGATGCGTGCGCTGCTGGCGGTGGCCGTGGGGTGGCTGCTGTGGCGCCGGGAGCGGCGGCTCGCCCTCTGGGTCGCCGTCACGGCGGCGGTGGGCACGGCGCTGCAACAGGCGGTGAAGGCCGCCGTCGGCCGGGGGCGCCCCCGGTGGCCGGATCCCGTGGACTCGGCGCACTACGCGGCGTTCCCCTCCGGTCACGCCCTGACCGCGATCGTCGCCTTCGGGCTGCTGCTGTGGCTGATGACACTGCACGGTGCCCCGGCGAGGTGGCTGCGGCTCATGATCGCCGTGGCCGCGGTGTCCGTGCTGGGCGTCGGCTTCACCCGCCTGTATCTGGGCGTCCACTGGCCCAGCGATGTGCTGGGCGGCTGGCTGTTGGGCGCGGCGCTGGTGTACGGGGCGATCGCCTCGTACGGCTACGCCCAGAGCCATACGGGTGAGCGCGAGTCGTCCCCTGATGGGAGAGTGCGGTCATGAGCAATCTCGATGTGAGGCCCGCGGCGACCGTATGCGGCGGCCGCGATGACGTCACCGCCCAGCCGGTTCGCGAGCTGCTGGCCGCCAAACAGGTCCCGCTGGGCGAATCCACGATGGTGCGCCGGCTGCTGCCCAACCTCGGGCGGCGCATGGTCGGCGCCTGGTGCTTCATCGATCACTACGGCCCGGACGACATCGCCCAGGAGCCGGGCATGCAGGTCCCTCCGCATCCGCACATGGGGCTGCAGACGGTCAGCTGGCTGCACGACGGCGAGGTGCTGCACCGCGACAGCGTCGGCAGTCTGCAGACGGTGCGCCCCGGCGAGCTGGGGCTGATGACCTCGGGCCGGGCCATCGCGCACTCCGAGGAGTCCCCGCGCGAGCACGCCCGCCTGCTGCACGGGGCCCAGCTGTGGGTCGCACTGCCCGACGGCGACCGCCATATCGCCCCCAGGTGGGAGCACCACGCCGAGCTGCCCCGGGTGACCGGCGGCGGAGGGCTGCGGGCGACGGTCATCCTCGGCGAACTGGACGGCGCGGCCTCGCCCGGCACCACGTTCACTCCGCTGATGGGCGCGGACATCGCCCTCGCGGCCGGCACCGACGCCCGGCTGCCGGTGCGTCCCGACTTCGAGTACGCGGCGCTCACCATGTCCGGCGAGGCCGAGGTGGACGGGGTCCGCCTCGCCCCCGGCTCCCTCCTCTACCTCGGCTGCGGGCGCACCGAACTGCCGCTGCGCGCGGATGTGGACAGCGCGTTCATGCTGCTGGGCGGGGAGCCCTTCGAGGAGAAGATCGTGATGTGGTGGAACTTCATCGGCCGCTCCCACGATGAGATCACCCAGGCGCGCGAGGACTGGGCGGCAGGCACCCGCTTCGGTACGGTGCACGGCTACGACGGCGCCCCGCTCCCCGCCCCGGAGCTCCCCCCGGTGCCCCTCAAGGCCCGCGGCCGCACCCGCTGACCCGCAACCCGAAAGGCACCGCACCATGGCGGACGGCAACGCTGTCGTACTCGACGATCCGGTGGGCGCGTCGCTCCGGGGGCACCACGCGCATCTCGCCCGCGGACGCGGTGGGGCCGTCAGCTATCTGCCGGGCGTGGCGACGTTCTCCGCGGTGCCCGTCGAGGCGTGCTCGGCGGAGTGGGCCGACCTGGCCCGGCTGCTGGGGCCAGGTGGGTTCGCGGACATGTTCGACTGCCCGTCGATCCCGCCGTCGCAGTGGGAGCCCGTCTTCGTCCTCGAAGGGCGTCAGATGGTCCGGGCGGGCGCCGGCAGCTCGCAAATCCCTTCCCAGGCCGAGGCCCGTACTGGCGTGGTCGAACTGGGCCCGGGCGATGTGCCCGAGATGCTCGATCTGGCGGGGCGGACGCAGCCAGGGCCGTTCTGGGCGCGCACCCTCGAACTCGGCACCTATCTCGGCATCCGCGACAACGGCACGCTGGTGGCGATGGCGGGGGAACGGCTGCGGCCGCCGGGATGGACCGAGATCAGCGCGGCCTGCACCGCCCCCGAAGCGCGCGGGCGAGGCTACGCCGCCCGCCTGGTCAGCGCGCTCGCCGCGCGCATCGTGTCCCGGGACGAGCGGCCCTTCCTGCATGTGGCCGACACCAACACGGGCGCCATCGCGCTGTACGAACGGCTGGGCTTCGAGGCCCGCAAGCCGGTGACGTTTCGCGGGTTCCGCACCCCGGTCAGCTCGTAGCGCTCACGCTGCGGCGGGCGGCCGGTGGTGCCCGGCGGCGCGGCCAGGACGTCGTGGGCCGCGCGTTCCGCGGAGGCGAGGGCGCCTTCGATGTGTCCGGTGTGCGCGGTCGCCGTCTCGGTCGACGCCCAGTGCAGCCGGCCGTCGAGGGCGGGCTGCTGATAGAGCGGGTGGCCGAAGAGCGAGTGGTCGGCACGGCGCCGCACCGTGGACGGGGCGGTCCGTCGGCATCACCATCAGCGGCCATCTGCTCGGAATGTACGCGTTCTCACCGGTCGTCGGCCGGCTCGCCGACAGGTTCGGGCCGATGCCGATCGCCGTCGCCGGCCAGGCGATACACCTCGCGTCCGCGCTTCTGTCGGGTCTGGGCCACGCCTCGATCGCCCTGGTACCCCTGATGAACGCGATCGGCTTCGGCGGACTCAATGCCTTCGCCGCGACGCTCGTGCTCCCGGTCATCATCTTCAGCGTCGTCCTGGCCAGGACTCAACGGCGTGCCGAACCGGGTGCCGCCCGGGCGTGATCACCGATCGCCGGGGCGCACGACGACGGCGTTGGTCTCGACACGTCCGCTGTGTTCGAAGCGGAGGGTGAAGGGCACCAGGTCTCCGGGCCGCCAGCGGGCCGTGGCCGGGACGGTCACATCGCTGGTGAACGGTGACATGTCGAGCGTGCCGCCCGCCGGAACGGGCAGGGAGTCCGCGAGTTGCCGGGAGGCGGCACCCCGCCCGGTCATCCGGTGACGGCTGAGCGAGATCCCCTCGGCAACCGCGGAGGAGGTCACCTCGACCAACCGGTCCCGCACCCCGCCCGTGTTGGTGACGCGGAAGAACGCGGCGGTCCGGGGCACTCCCGGGGCGGGGAGGAAGAGCTGTGCGTCGGTGACGCCGATGCGCGGGGGCCTGCCCGCGTTGCCCGAGGCGGTCCAGGTGGCGAGGCCGCCCAGTGCGAGGACACAGGCGCAGAACGGAGCGGCCGCGGCCCGCAGGGAGTCCGTGAGGCGACGGCGGGTGGGCGTCCAGGAAGGGGTCGTCATCGGGCGGGTCTCCACCTCGGTATCGGGTCGCAGCCGCGGCCGGGCAGTCCACCGGCGGCGTATATGGGCGTCACAGTGGCTTCCGGGCGGCAGGCGCGGCGGGCCGGGAGGGGCGTGGGCCGGTCGGCGACGGCTGCCAGGCACGCAGCCGCAGGCTGTTGCCGACCACGAGCAGCGAGCTGACCGACATCGCGGCCGCCGCGAGCATGGGGTTGAGCAGACCGACCATGGCCAGGGGGACGGTCACGACGTTGTAGCCGAACGCCCAGAGCAGATTGGCGCGGATCGTGCCCAGCGCACTGCGGGCGAGGCGGACCGCGTCCGCCAGGGTCTCGATGTCACCGCGTACCAGCGTCACGTCGGCCGCCCCGATCGCCACATCCGTGCCCGTGCCCATGGCGATGCCGAGGTCGGCCCCGGCCAGGGCGGCCGCGTCGTTGACACCGTCACCGACGACGGCGACCCGGTAGCCCTGCTCCCGCAGCTCGCGGACGAGGGCGGCCTTGTCCTCCGGGGCGCAACGGGCGTGCACCTCCTCGATGCGGAGGTCGGCGGCGACGGCGCGGGCGGGCGCCTCGCGGTCGCCGGTGGCGAGCACCGGTCGCACGCCCAGGCGGCGGAGCCGCTCCACGGCCCGGTAGCTTCCCGGTCGCTGCACATCCCCGACCTCGATCAGTGCCTCGGGCTCGCCGTCGACGCGGACCACGACCGGTGTGCGGGCGGCGGTCTCGGAGGCCGACAGTGCTCGAGCCAGTGTCGGGGGCAACGCGTCGTTTGGAGCCAGGACCTCGATCAGCCGTCCTTCCACCCGCCCGCGCGCACCCTTCCCCGGCAGCGCGGCGAAGTCGGCCACGGCCGGGAGCGGCTCTCCGGGATCGGTGCGCCGGGCATGGGCGGCGATGGCACGCCCCAGCGGGTGTTCCGATCCCTGTTCGACGGCGCCTGAAAGCCGGACCAGTTCCTCCTCACCGAGTCCGCCCGGCACGGCGGTGACCCGGGCGACGCTCATCTGCCCGGAGGTGAGGGTGCCGGTCTTGTCCAGGACGACGGCGTCGAGGTGCCGCAGCCCCTCCAGCGCCTGCGGTCCGCTGACCAGGACGCCCAGTTGGGCGCCCCGGCCGGTCGCCGCCATCAGCGCGGTGGGGGTCGCCAGGCCCAGCGCGCAAGGGCACGCCACGACCAGGACGGCCACGCTCGCGGTGATCGCGGCCTGCGGCTCGGCGCCGGCCCCGAGCCAGAATCCGAGGACGGTGACGGCCAGGGTGAGCACGACCGGGACGAAGACGCCCGCGGCCTTGTCGGCGAGCCGCTGCGCCCGTGCCTTGCCCGCCTGGGCCTCGGTCACCAGCCGGGTGATCCGGGACAGTTGGGTATCGGCGCCCACCGCGGTGGCCCGTACCAGGAGCAGCCCTCCGGCGTTGACGGCACCGCCGATCACGGGCGTGCCGGGGCCGACTTCCACCGGCTCGCTCTCCCCGGTGACCAGGGAGAGATCGACGGCCGAGCTGCCCTCCACCACCGTGCCGTCGGTGGCCAGGCGCTCCCCGGGCCGGGCGACGAAGACCTGACCGACCCGCAGTTCCTCGATCGGGACCAGGCGCTCGCCGTCGCCGTCGCGTACCGACACCTCCTTGGCGGCCAGCCGGGCCAGGGCGCGCAGCGCCGCGCCGGTCCCCCGCCGGGCCCGTGTTTCCAGGAAGCGGCCGGCGAGGACGAACAGCGGTACGCCGACGGCGCCTTCCAGATAGATATGGGCGACGCCGTCCGAGGCGGTGGGCACCAGGCTGAAGGGCATCCGCATACCGGGACCGCCGGCCCCGCCGAAGAACAGCGCGTAGGAGGACCAGGCGAAGGAGGCCGCGACACCCAGCGAGACCAGGGTGTCCATGGTGGCCGCCGAATGGCGCAGGCCGCGCGCCGCCCGCAGGTGGAAGGGCCAGGCTCCCCAGACGGCGACGGGGGCGGCGAGGACGAAGCACAGCCACTGCCAAGTGCGGAACTGCAGACCGGGAACCATCGACAGGACCAGCACCGGGACCGCGAGCAAGGCCGTGGTCACCAGCCGGTCGCGCTCCTGCCGGGCGTCCTCCGCCTCGTCTCCGTCCTCGCGCCGTTCCTTCTTGGGCGGCTCGGGCAGCGCGGCGGTGTAGCCGGCCTGCTCGACGGTGGCGATCAGCTGGTCCAGGCCGACCTCGGGCGGGTGGTTCACCCGTGCCCGGCCGGTGGCGAGGTTCACACCGGCCGTGACCCCGTCCAGCCCGGCCAGCTTCTTCTCGACACGCTTCACACAGGCGGCGCAGGTCATGCCGCCGATGGCGAGGTCGGTCACGACGGCCACCGCTGCCGGTTCGCCGGCCATCAGCGCCCACTCCCCTGGTCCATGTCACTCATGTCCATGCCGCCACCGCCCTGCCCGTCTCCTGAGCCGCCGTCTGTCGTGCTGGTGCCGTGCATACCGGGGGCGACGGGCCCGGCGCCCGCGCCGACGGTGTAGGAAACGGCGAACACCATCACCAGCAGCAGAAGAAATCCGCACAGCGCCGGCGGGGGCAGTGCCCTGGACAGGAACACACCCGGCGTCCGGCGGGCAGAGGGGCGGGGCTGCGTCATATGAGGAAACTCCCGATCACTCCGTACGGCTTCAGCGGGTCCGGCCGTACCGGTAGAGGAGTCGGGACGCCCGGCAACCGAGTTCCGGCGCCTCGCGGTGATGCGCGTCACGACACCAGGCTCGCCCAGCGAGCGGGTGACCTGCTCAGCCCTGTTCATAGTGGCTCGGTCGGCGGTCGCGGTGGACGAGACGGCCGAGCTGTTCCGCGCGGGCGCGGGGCATGAGCGTCCAGGTGCCGTCGGTGCGGTGCAGGGCGGCCGAGTGCCAGGGGGTGGTCCAGACGTCGGCCGCGTCGAGGAGGCGGAGGCCGAATTTGGGGGCGCCGATGGGCTGGGGGTGGATGGACAGCCGTACGGAGCCCGGGTGGTGCTCGGCGATCAGGTCGCCCCAGGCTCGGCTGCGCTGGATGACGCCGTAGGCACGTGTGCGGCACTCGCGTTGGAGGGCGGAGCGGGTGCCGGTGAAGTCGGCGGTGTCGTCGACGAGGAACCGGGTGATGCCCCGGTACAGGGCGAGGGTGTGGTCCTCGGAGCGGACCTCGGTTCGCAGCGCCGCCAGGGTGGGCGCGTACCGCTCGTGCACCTGGGCGCGCTTGGTGTCGTGGGGCAGGTCGCCCAGGACGTCGCGCAGGTCGAAGACGGAGAGGCGGTGCAGGCCGGACTCCCGGATGAGGCGTCTGAGTCCGTCCGCGTAGGCGTCTATGTGGTCGTCCGGGACGCGGATCAGGTCGCCGAAGACATGGCCGTCGGAGCAGATGATCACGCGGGCGCCCGGTGGGTGGACCCGCTCGATCTCCTCGCACAGGGTGTTCAGAAAGCCGAGGGAGAGGCGTTCGCCCTGGTCGGGGAGGTGGCCGAGGACCTTTGCGGGGTTCGGGGACTTGCAGGGGAAGCCGGGCAGGGTGAAGACCACGGGTTCTCCGGCGCGTACGAACCCGGCGATCTGGCGCAGCTGGCGCGCGAACGCCTCCGCCGCCGCGGGCGCGGGGTCGGTCGTGCGGTGGTACGGCAGCAGCAGGTCCAGGATGGCGGCGCTCGTGCTGCTCGTGGGGCGGGTGTCCGATGCGGTCGTCAGCGGCATGAGGGGGGTTCCTCCGTGAGGGGATGCGCAACGCGGGGCATGCGGGCATGGCCGCACGGCGCCTCGGCGTGGCGCGCCGGGCGCCGGCGGATGGGGTGCGGATGGTCGGCCGGGGCGGTCCGCACACGGATGGCGCGGGGCCGCCCCGTGAGCCGGATGGGGGGAGCCTGCGGTCGAAAGGCGTCAGGTCAGACGCGTCGGTCGTAGCCGACGGGCAGGTGGTTGGTCCCCCGGCCGAGGACGGCCGGGATCCACTCGATGTCCCCGTCGTCGATGGCCAGGTGGAGTCCGGGAAGGCGGGCCAGGAGGGTGCCCAGCGCGATCTGGAGTTCGGCGCGGGCCAGGGCCGCGCCGGGGCAGAAGTGGATGCCGTGGCCGAAGGCCAGGTGGGGGTTGGGCGAGCGGTCCAGGTCGAGGGTGTCGGGGTCGGGGAAGCGGCGCGGGTCGCGGTTGGCGGCGCACAGGGAGACGATCACCGAGTCCCCGGCCGGGACGTCCGTGCCGTGCAGATCGCTGTCCTGGTCGAAGAAACGCCACGTGGTCAGCTCGAAGGCGCTGTCATAGCGGAGGAGTTCGTCGACGGCGCGGGGCATCAGCTCCGGGTCGTCGCGCAGCCGGGCGAGTTCGGCGGGGTGGCGGAAGAGGGCGATCAGTGCGGTGGTGATCTGGTTGGTGACCGGCTCCTGGCCCGCCACCAGGAGCTGGAAGATCATCGAGTCCAGCTCCTCCTGGGAGAGTTCGCGGCGGTCACGGGCCACGACCAGGCGGCTGAGGAGGTCGTCCGCCCCGTGTTCGCGCGTGTGGGCGACGACCTCGGCTATGTAGCCCTGCAGCCCGTGCAGGCGGGCCTCGTACAGCGGGCGTCCGGGGTCGGTCGGTCCGACCGGCTGGACGACCTTGCCCCAGTCGCGGTCGAAGCGGGCTGCCAACTCGGGTGGCAGGCCGATGGCTTCGGCGAGGGCCTGGAAGGGGAAGCGGGCGGCGAAACCGGTGACAAGGTCCGCGGGGCCGGTTTCCGGGAGGGCGTCGACGAGGGTGTCGGCCAGCTCCTGGAAACGGGGCCTCAGGTGCTCGATACGGCGCGGGGTGAAGGCGTCGGTGACAAAGCGCCGCATACGGGTGTGGGTCGGCGGGTCCTGGTGGAGGAGGTGGACCTGGAGCCGGGAGTGCTGGGGCTCGGGCATGATCGAGGCGCGGGCGCGCCAGCGGTCGTTGCCCCGGTCGTGGTTCTTGCCGAGGCGGTCGTCACCCAGCGCGGAGTGTGCGGCGTCGTAGCCGGTGACGAGCCAGGCGTGGACGCCGCTGGGGAAAAGGACGCGGTGCACCGGGCCGGTTTCGCGCATCCGCTCGTAGAGGGGGTACGGGTTGCTCTTGTAGGGGCAGCCCATCAGCGGCACGGGCTCGGGCAGGGCCTCGGGGGCCGTCCCGGATTCCTGGAGGGTCATGGGAGGTGCTCCTCAAAGGGCGAGTTCGGGCTGGTGGTGGTCCAGCCACAGGGCGAGGTCGACGACGCGTTCGAGGCGGAGGCGGTGGCCCCACTCCAGGTGGCCGGGCGGGGTGTCGAGGCAGGGTTTGAGGCGGGTCTCGTCGGCGAGTGAGCGGACGGTGTCATCCGCGAGGGCGTCGCGGGCCAGGTTCTGCAGACCGCGGTTGTAGTCGGGGTGATGGGTGGCCGGGTAGTGGTTCTTGGGGCGGTGCAGCACCGAGTCGGGGGCCAGCCCGGTGCCCGCCGCGCGCAGCAGGCTCTTCTCCCGGCCGTCGAAGCTCTTCAGGGCCCAGGGGGTGGTGAAGGCGTACTCGACGAGCCGGTGATCGCAATAGGGGACGCGCACCTCCAGACCCTGGGCCATGCTCAACCGGTCCTTGCGATGCAGGAGTTGACGCAGCCATCGGGTGAGCGAGAGGTGCTGCAGCTCGCGCTGCCGGTGTTCGGTGGGAGTCTCGCCGCCGAGGTGCGGTACGGCGGCCAGGGCGGTGCGATAGGTGTCGTCACGGAACTCGCCGATGCGCAGGTCCAGTTCGGGGTTGAGTGGCATCGCGGCCTCGTCGCCGGTCACCAGCAGCCAGGGGAATGTGGGCGCGGCGAGCGCCTTGGGGTTGTGGAACCAGGGGTAGCCGCCGAAGACCTCGTCGGCCGCCTCGCCGGACAGGGCGACGGTGGAGTGCTTCCGGATCTCCCCGAAGAGGAGGTAGAGCGAGGTGTCCATGTCGCCGACGCCGATCGGCGAGTCGCGGGCCACGACCACGGCCTTGCGGTGCTCGGGGTCGAGCAGGGCACGCGGGTCCAGCACCACCGTGCTGTGGTCGGTGCCGAGGAACGCGCCCGCTTCCGTGGCGTACGGGGTGTCGTGGCCGGTGCGCAGAACATCACCGGTGAAGCTCTCGGCCTGGTCGCTGTAGTCGACGGCGTAGGTGCGGATCCGGGCGTCCGGGCCTTCGCGCAGGCGCAGTTCGTCGGCGAGCAGGGCGGTCAGGACGGTGGAGTCGATGCCGCCCGACAGCAGGGAGCACAGGGGGACGTCGGCCTCCAGCTGAGCGCGGGCGGCGGTGCTCACCAGGTCGTGCACGCGGGCCACGGTCGCGTCCCGGTCGTCCGGGTGGGCGTCGGCCTCCAGCCGCCAGTAGCGGCGCTCACGCATGCCGTCCCGGTCCAGGAGGAGCAGACCGCCGGGCTCGACCTCCCGCACACCGGACCACACCGTCGGACCGGTGGTGAAGAGCAGGCTGTACGCCTCGCGCAGCCCGTCCGCGTCCACCCGGGGCCGTAGCTCCGGGTGGGCGAAGAGCGCCTTGGGTTCGGAGGCGAAGGCCAGACCGCCGTCCACCTCCGCCCAGAAGAGGGGCTTGACGCCGAGCCGGTCGCGGACCAGGAGCAGCCGCTGTGCGCGCTCGTCCCAGACGGCGAACGCGAACATGCCGTCCAGGTGGCCGGCCACCTCCTCGCCCCACTCGGCGTAGGCGCGCAGCACCACCTCGGTGTCGCTGCGGGTGCGGAACTCGTGTCCCAGGCCCGTGAGTTGTGTGCGCAGTTCGTGGTGGTTGTAGATCTCGCCGCTGTAGGTGAGCACGGTGGTCGGGGCGTCGGGCCGGTCGGTCATCGGCTGGACGCCACCGGCGATATCGAGGACGGCCAGGCGGCGGTGGCCGATCGCGGCGCGCCGGCCGAGCCAGACTCCGCCCGCGTCGGGGCCGCGCGGGGTCAGGGTGGCGGTCATGGCCTCGATGACCGGGGCCTGGGTGCGGGGGTCCTGGTGGAAGGAGACCCAGCCGGTGATTCCGCACATGGGTGCGACTCCTCGGTGACGGTGAGGCGGTGGCTCAGCGGGGTGCGGCGGGCGCCGCGTCGGTGGTTTTCTCGGTGCGGCTCGCGGGACCGCGGGCGGGCCGGGCGAGCAGCGGTACGGCGGAGCAGGCGGCGAGGGCGGCGACGGCCAGACCCGCCCGTACGCCGTCGTCCGGACCGGCGGGCCCCCACGCCGCCGTGGCCAGGGCCGGTCCGAGCGTGAAGCCGAGGCTGCGGGCGAGCTGGACGGTCGAGCCGACGGTGGCGGCGCGGCCCGGCGGGGCGGCGCCCATGACCAGGGCCTGGGCCGGGCCGCCGTTCAGGCCCATGCCGAGTCCGGCCAGGGCGAGCCGCCAGGCCACGTCAGGAGGGGACCAGCCGTCGCCCAGCGGGACGAGCAGCAACAGGCCGACGGCGGTGAGCGCGGCGCCGGCGACCGCGACGGGCCGGGCCCCGTACCGGTCGGCGAGCCGTCCGCCGAGCGGGCCCGCCAGCCCCATACCGAGGGGGAACGCGAGCACCGTCAGGCCGGTGGTGGTCGCGCTGACGTCCTCGTCGCGCCGGAGGTGCAGGGCGACCACGTAGTGCATGGCGGCGAAACCCACCGCCAGCGCCAGCACCGCGCCATGCGCCCGCAGCAGCCCCGCCGCCCGCAGCACACCGGCCACCGGACGACCGCCCGGACCCCGCAGCCACCACCACAGCGGCGGGGCGGCGACGAGGGCGAGCGGCAGCCAGGCGGGGGTGTCGGAGGCCAGGGTCAGGGACAGCAGCAGGACCGTTACTCCAGTGGCCATGAGGGCGGTGTCGGCGAGGAAGCGCCGGTCCGCGCCGCGCAGACGGCCGTCCCCGGGCATCGCCCGCCACACCACGGCCAGCGCCGGCAGACAGAACGGGATCTTGACCAGGAAGATCCAGCGCCAGCCCAGCTGGTCCAGGAGCAGACCGCCGACCGCCGGTCCGGTGACGGCGCCCAGGGGGCCGAGGGTCGCGGGTACGCTCATCGCCCGCCCGCGCAGCCCGGGCCGCACGGAGCGGATCGCCAGCACCGGCATCAACACGAACAGCACCGCGCCGCACATGCCCTGTCCGATCCGGGCGGCGATCAGCCAGGCGGCCCAGGGCGATGCGGCGGCAAGCACGCTACACAGCGCGAAGCCGCCGGTCGCGGCCAGCAGCGCGGGGCGGGTACCCACGGCGTCGAGCCAGCGACCGACGGGCAACAGGAGGGCGACGACGGGCAGTTGATAGCCCAGGACCGCCCACTGGGCTGTCGCCGCCGACACGCCCAGTCCCTGGGAGATGTCCGCGAGCGCCACGTTGACGATGCTCATGTCGAGCATCGCCACAAACGCCAGCGCGCCCGCCACGGCCACCAGGAGCCAGCCGTCGCGGACCTCGGGTGGATCCGCCGGCCGCTCAGGTACGTCCCCGGGCTGATCCGCACCGGGCGCGTCGTCGGTCATACACCCCTCCCTCCGGCCTTCCGGCAGACCGGCCGCCGGGCGGCGGCCTCGCTCTAGAAGTCGGGCGGGCCGCGAGGTGAGTTCCCGGATGTATCGGGAAAAACCGCTGGAATTCACGATGAGCTGACAGGTTGCCCTTGGTGCTCGTCCGCCGGGTCGGCCGCTTCCGGTTCCGCCCGCCCGTCCGCCGGTTCCCGGTGGTCGAAGGCGATCAGCGGATCGCCGGTCAGCGGGTGCTCGACCACGGCCGCGCGCACGCCGAACACCTCGGCCAGCAGGGCCGGTCGCAGCACCTCGCCGGGCGTTCCCGAGGCGACCACGCGGCCTTCGTGCAGGACGTGCAGCCGGTCGCACACGGAGGCGGCGGCGTTGAGGTCATGCAGCGACACCAGGGTCGTACGGCGTCGGCCGCGCAGCAGCGCCAGGAGTTCGACCTGGTGGCGGATGTCGAGGTGGTTCGTCGGCTCGTCCAGGACCAGGACGTCCGGCTGCTGGGCGAACGCGCGGGCCAGCAACACCCGTTGGCGCTCGCCGCCGGACAGCTCGGTGAAGCCGCGGCCGGCGTGGTCCGCCATGCCGACGTCCGCGAGGCAGCGCGCGACGATGTCCCGGTCGGCGGCGTCCTCCCCGGCGAACGCCCGCTTGTAGGGGGTGCGGCCCATGGCGACGACCTCACGTACGGTCAGCTCGAAATCCCCGCCCCGCTCCTGCGGGAGCGCGGCGATGTGCCGGGCCGACCGTGCGGGGCTCAGCGCGCGGAGGTCGGCGCCGTCGAGCAGAACACGTCCGGCGGCGGGCCTCAGATGCCGGTACACGGTCCGCAGAAGAGTGGACTTGCCGCTGCCGTTGGGCCCCACCAGGCCGGTGATCTCGCCTTCGGCCGCGATGAGGTGGGCATCGGCCACGACCGTACGTCCGGCATAGGCGACCCGCAGGTCCTCGATGTCGATCCTCAACTCCCGCTCCCCAACCGCCGGTCCAGCAGATACAGCAGCGCCGGAGCGCCGATCAGCGAGGTGACGACCCCGACCGGCAACTCCTGCGTGTCCATGGCCGTGCGGCACACGATGTCGACCACCACCAGCAGCAGCGCGCCGAAGAGCGCCGACACGGGCAGCAGACGACGGTGGTCGCCGCCGACGACCAGGCGGCAGACGTGGGGGACCATGAGGGCGACGAAGGCGATGGCCCCGGAGACCGCGACGAGGACGCCGGTGAGCAGGCTGGTGACCGCGAACAGCTCACGGCGCAGCCGTACGACGTCGACGCCGAGCCCGGCCGCCGTCTCATCGCCCATCAGCAGCGCGTTCAGGCCCCGGGCCCGGGCCTGCAACAGCAGCAGGACCGCCGGAACCGCCACCGCCGGGGCGGCCAGCAGCGGCCAGCTCGCACCGCTCAGGCTGCCCATCAGCCAGAACAGCACACTGTGGGTCTGCTGCTCGTCCCCGGCCTGCAACACCAGATAGCTGGTGAAGCCGGACAGGAACTGCCCGATGGCCACCCCGGCGAGCACCAGCCTGAGCGGCGCGAACCCCCCGCCGCGCCGGGCCACCGCCCAGACGAGGGCGAAGGTGGCCAGGGCTCCCGCGAAAGCGGCACCGGACAGACCGAGGCCCAGCACTCCCCCGGTGCCGAGGCCGAGCACGATGGCGGCGACGGCGCCGAGGGAGGCGCCGTTGGAGACGCCCAGGAAGTACGGGTCGGCCAGCGGGTTGCGGACGAGGGCCTGCATGGCCGTACCGACCAGGCCGAGCCCGGCACCCACGAGGGCTGCCAACAGGGCGCGGGGCAGGCGCAGTTGCCACACGATGAGGTCGTTGGTGCCGGGCCGGGGGCATCGCCGCTCAGTCTGCGCCAGACCACGCTCCACACCTCGCCCGGCGGGATCGACGTGGAGCCCCAGGCGACCGCCGCCGTGAGGGCCGCGAGCAACGCGACCGCCAGGAGCAGCGCCGACGGCCCGGCGGGCACGGAACGCCGCGTGCGCACACGGGCATCGGTGCTGCCCTTCCCGCTCACCGTGGCGTCGAGCACCATCAGCCGATCTTGCCCGGGTGGAGGGCCTTGGCGATCTCCTGGACGGTGTCGGCGTTCTCGACTCCGGCGATGGTGGTCCGCTCGGAGCCGATGCGCAGGAAGTGGCCCTCCTTGACGGCCTTCAGGCCCTTGGTGGCGGGGTTCGACTTCAGCCACGTGAGCGCCTCGTCGAACGCCTTCTCGTTCGCCGCCTCGCTGCCCCGGTCGCGGACGCCCAGCTGGATCCAGTCCGGGTTCCTGGAAAGGACGTCCTCCCAGCCGACCTGCTGGTAGTCGCCGTCACAGTCGGCGAAGACATTGCGGGCACCGGCCAGAGTGATCACCGCGTTGGCGACCTGGCGGTTGCAGACGACGGTGGGCTGCTTGGTGCCGGCGTCGTAGTCGAAGAAGAAGTACGTCGGCCGCTCGCCCTCCGCCGTCCTGCCGACCGCCTTTTGGACGGCGTCCACCTTCTTCTTCATACCGTCGACCAGTTCCTTGGCCTTCGCACCGGTGCCGGTGACCGCGCCGAGGGAGGTGATGTCGGCCTCCACCGCGGACAGGTCGGTCACCGGGCGTTCGTTCTGCGCCGCACAGGCGGTGGACTTGAGGTAGATGTGCTTGATCCCGGCCGCCTTGAACTCCTCCTCGGTCGGCGCGTCCCCCATGCCGCCGCCCATGTTCATCGAGGCGAAGGTGTCGATGTACAGATCCGCGCCGGAGCCGAGGAGCTTCTCCTTCGGGATCACCGACTGGCCGAGCACCCTCACCTTCCGCGCCTGCGCGTCGAGTTCACCGGGCAGTGTGCCCTCGCCGGGAGGGAAGCCGGTGCCGATGACCTTGTCACCGGCACCGAGGCGGAGCAGCAGCTCCAGGCTGGAGGCGTTGCTGGTGACGATCCTCTCGGGGCCTTGGAGAACGTGGCCTTGGCGCCCAGGCAATCGGTGACGGTGACCGGGTGGTCGCCGGTGGCCGACTTCTCGTCGGCGGGGCCCACCTGGTCACCGCCGCCACTACCGCCTCCGTCCCCGCAGCCCGCCACCAGGAGGCCGCACAGCACCGCGGCCGTCGTACCCCACCACACACGAGAACGCATCGAAACTCTCCTGGATCCACTGGACACACGGGTTGCCCCGGACCAGTAGTCGTGGCGGATGCGGCATGGGTTCCCGCCCGTTGGGGGCCGGTGATGTCAGCTGCGGACCAGGTATGTGGCGTCGATGACGTCCGGCTGTCCGGGAGCGGCAGTTGAGGGAGCGACGGGAGAGATCGTGCACCGCGAATTTCGCCTGCTCTGGGGCGACTGCCAGCCCTGGCCTGTACGTCTGTCATGGACTGCCGGGAAACTCCCGAATACCCGGACCCGAAGGATGCGGCACCGCCACCGAAGCCCCGGCTGCGCTAGCGAGCGAGCCGATCGTTCTCTCACCCTGCGGCAGATGATGGCGGTTTAATCGAGTCATGATCTACCACGTCGTACCGCTTACCGAGTGGAACGCCGCTTTCGACCGCCCCTACAGCCCCGCCTCCCTCACGGAGGACGGTTTCGTCCACTGCTCTCCCGACGAGGAGACAACGCTGGCCGTCGTCAACGCCTTCTACCGCACTGCGCCGAGGCCACTGCTGGCGCTGCTCCTCGACGAGGACCGGCTCACCGCGAAATGTGAATGGGAAGCCGCGAACCCCGCCCCGCCGCCCGGCGTCGCCGAGAACAGCCTGTTTCCCCATGTCTTCGGGCCGCTGAACCGCGACGCCGTGGCGCGGATCCAGGAGATCGCATGGGACTCGGAGGGCCGGGCGGTGGGGCTGACGGATGTCAGCTGACGACGAGGGCCGTCAGAGCGGCGCGAGGCGGGCCTTGAGCAGGCAGAACTCGTTGCCTTCGGGATCGGCGAGGACGTGCCACTGCTCATCCCCGGTCTGGCCGATGTCGGCCCGGCGCGCACCGAGCTTCAGAAGGCGTTCGAGCTCGGCGTCCTGATCGCGGTCGGTGGCGTTGACGTCGATGTGCAGCCGGGATTTCCCGGGCTCCGGCTCGTCCCTGCGGCTGAGGATGATCGTCGGCTGCGGGCCGCCGAACCCTTCGCGCGGCCCGATTTCGAGGGTTCCGTCGTCCTCGCGATCGAGCACCACGAAGTCCAGGACCTCGCACCAGAACCGCGCCAGCACCTCGGGGTCGCGGCAACCGAGCACGAGCTCACTGATACGACATGCCATTGACGAAAACCTACTCTCAGCGTGGGAACTGCCGGGTGGCCACGCGCAGAGCTCAGAGGCTCCCCGCAGTGAGGACCCTCGGGAACTTACCGGGCGAGGGGAGCACGGGCGAATCGTTTTCAGGCTCTCGCCTGGCTGTCTCCCTCGGGACGCTCGTCGGGGCTGGGACTGGAACTGGGGCTGGGACTGGAGCGGACGGCCTCGGCGGACGACTGGACGCCTTCGGCGCCGTAGCGGCGCAGCAGCCACACGCCGTACGCGGCCTGGAAGACGAGCACGCTCGCCTGCCACCAGTCCGGGGCCGAGCCCGGCGAGCGGATCTGGAAGAAGTCGTCGAGTCCGTGGACGACGACCATCGGCCAGATCGAGCCGATCGCGTAGCGCAGAGCGGCACAGGTGAAGCCGAAGAGACCGGCGGACAGCATCTGCCACAGCGTGTCGTCGAGCGGGTCACCGAAGAACAGGAAGTTCTGGATATGCCCTGTTCCGAATAAGACGGCGACGCCGAGGGCCGCGCGGATCGGGCCGAGCGGGTTGAGGGCCTGCTGGACGAGGCCCCGGCTGTAGATCTCCTCGTTGATGCCGACCCACAGCAACGAGACCAGGCCGCTGACGATGACCGTCGCACTGCCGTCGAGGCCGGCCACCGCGTACGAGCAGGCAATGAGCAGCATCGGCGCGGCCGGCCACCAGCGGTGTGGACGGCCGGGTACGGCCACCGCGGAGACACGCAGCCAACCCCACCGCCACAGGACGAGCCACACCCCGGCGGCACAGACGGCGTTGACCAGGGTGGCGCCGAGGTCCGGATACCACGAGGGCGCCAGCGGGGGCAGGATCACCTCGGCGAACAGCAGCAGCAACGCATGCCAGGCGAAGGTCAACTCCACCGCGCCCCAGAGCGGATGGCGGATGACGTGGCCTTTCCACCGATTCATCACGACAACGAGCGTAGCCGCAGACGCGCAAGGGGGCAGGAGCCTTACACCGGCTTCCCCGCGCCGCTCGTCTCGTTCCCTCCGGACAGCAGGGTGTCCAGCATGTACTGGCGCGAGCGCTCGATGCCTTCGAGGACGACCTGTCGGATCTCCTCCTCCGAGCCCCGCCTGATGGCCTCGACCAACCGCCCGTGGTTGACGCTTGTGTAGGGGGCCCGGCCGAGTTCACCTCGGAGGTTGAGGAAGCGTTCGATCTCCTCGTGCAGCGTGTTGATCATTGGAATCATCAGCGACACGCGTGCGACTTCGGCGATGGCCACGTGCAGCAGCCGGTTCGCCTCGTTCAGATCGGGGCGTGAGGTGTTCGCCGCTACGGTCGCCGCGCTGAGCGCGTCCAGACGGTCCAGATCTTCGGCGCTGGCTCGCTGTGAGGCGAGCACGGCCGCTTCCGGCTCGAGGAGCCGTCGCAGGCGGTAGGTGTCCTGGAGGTCGCCGAGGTCCGTCGGCTTGACGAAGGTGCCGCGCCGCGGGACGACGACGACAAGCCCCTCCCTGCGCAGCGCGTTGATGGCTTCGCGCACCGGGGTCTTGCTCATCCCATAGCGCTCGGCGAGCCACGCTTCGACGATGACGTCGCCGGGGCGGAGGCGGCATCGGATGATGTCGCGCTTGAGGGATGCGTACGCCTGTTGCGCCATCGACGATCCCGAACTCAAACCACAGCTCCTCTTCAAGCACTGTGTGGCGGCCCTCGTCATCCGGCGACCACCTGCGCGACGACCTGTTGACATCGACCTTTCGCAGCGTATCATCCCTGTGAAATATCACAGGGATTGCACAAGTCGGCGGGACGAGTCGCCGTGACCGACCCGTGCCGAACGGAAGCGGAATCCTCCCCGCCGGCACCTGCCGACCCCGGCTCCATACCGACCTGGCCATCGGGCGCCGGACGTCCGCGCAGTCGGGCTTGCACATCAGACAGAGCAGCACACATCACCCCCAGAGCCGCGTTCACCGTCGACCGGATAGGGCCCCAGATGACGCAACTTCGAAGCAGCAGTCCGACCGTGGATGGCTCCATGAACCGGTTGTTCCGGGCTCTCAGCGCCTTGGAACGCGCGGGAAACAGGCTTCCCCATCCGTTCTGGCTGTTCTGGATCTTCGTGGCACTGCTCGGTGTGCTCAGTGCCGTGCTGGCGGGCGTGGGCGTGTCCGTCACACTGCCGTCGACAGGTGACTCCGTCGCGGTCAAGAGTCTGCTCTCGCTTCAGGGAGCCAAGTACGCCGCGGAGTCCGCGCTGGACAACTTCGCCGGGTTCGCGCCCCTGTCGGTCGTGGTGGTGGTGCTTCTCGGTGTCAGCGTCACCGAGAAGAGCGGCCTTCTCACCGCGCTTCTTCGCGTCACGATCGGCCGGCTGCCCGTTCGGTGGCTGACCTTCTCCATCGCGTTCGGCTCCATGATCGCGCACATCATGAGCGACTCGGCCTACATCGTGATGATCCCGCTGGGCGCGCTGGCCTTCCGGACCGTGGGCCGCAGCCCGGTGCTCGGCCTGATGGTCGCCTATGCGTCGACGGCCATCGGCTTCAACGCCAGCCCGCTGGTGACACCGGCCGACGCGGTCAGGTCGTCCCTGGCGGCCGAGGCCGCGCACACCGTCGATCCCGACTACGTCATCACTCCGGTGGCCACCTACTTCTTCACCGCGGTCTCATCGGTGTTCCTCGCCGCCGTCATCGCCCTCACGGTCGACCGCGTCCTGGCCCAGCGGCCCGAGTTCGTGCCGACACCCGAGGACGACGCGGCCGCCGACCGGCTCTTCAACACCACCGCCCAGGGCGAGGCGCCCCAGCACGGCGGGCCGGCCGGGGAGGCTCCCACCTCCTTCACCTTGAGCACGGTCGAGAAACGAGCCATGCGGCTGTCCGGCGCGGTGCTCGCGCTCTACGTCCTGGCGGTGTCCGCGCTCCTGCTCCCGGGGTCCCCGTTCCGCGGCGCGGGCGGCAGCATCGTGCAGTCCGTGGTCGTGGTGAACATCGCCGTGTTCATCTCGCTGCTGTTCGCCATCCTCGGAATCGTCTACGGCAGGCAGGTGGGCACGATCCCCTCACTGTCGTCCGTGCCCTCCGCCATGGCCGACGGGGTGAAGTCCTTCGTCCCCGTGATCGTGCTGTTCTTCGTGGTCTCGCAGTTCCTCGCCTACTTCACCTGGACGGGCATCAGCAATGTGATCACCGTCGAGGGTGCCCGGCTCCTGAAGTCCCTGGACGCGCCCCACCTCGTCATCCTGCTGGTGATCATCCTGGCCATCAGCGGGCTGAACATCATCATCAGCAGCGGTTCGGCGATGTGGTCCATCCTCGCCCCCGTCGTGGTCCCCCTGGCGATGTACATCGGCCTCTCGCCCCAGGCGGCGATGGTCTCCTTCATGATCGGGGACTCGGTCACCAACACCACGCCCATGAACGCCTATTTCGTCCTGGCCCTGGGATTCCTCCAGCAGTTCCGGAAGGGCGCGGGCATCGGAACCATGCTGTCCTTCACGGTCCCCGTGGCTCTCGCCGTACTGGTCTCGTGGTCGGCCTTCTTCGCCCTCTGGTACGCCCTGGGTATTCCGCTCGGCCCAGGGGTGCCCGTCAGATGACCCCTGCCGCCCGTCCCTTGGCGGTTCCCCGCTGGGCAACGGGCGCCCGATGACCGAAAGGACGCCGCGAACGGCCGTCACGACATGACGGCTTCAGTTCCCTACCCCCGCACCACATCAGAACGGAAGAGTCACGCACTATGGGCAGCATCGCCATCATTGGCGCAGGAAACGTCGGCCAGGCAATCGCCGGCCATATGTCCCTCAACGAACACGACGTACGAATCTTCGACAGGTGGGGCCGCGATCTTGAGCCGATCAAGGCCAACGACGGCATCGACATGACCGGCGACGTGGAGGGGCATGGCACACCCTCGGTGCTGACAACCGACCTCGGGCACGCCGTCCGCGGCGCCGAGGTGGTCATCGTCGCCGTGCCCGCCTTCGCCCACGCCTACCTGTCCAAGGAACTCGCGTCCGTCCTCGAGCCGGACCAGCTCGTCCTGTTCCAGCCGGGTGTGCTCGGCAGTGGCGTCGAGCTCGCGCGCATGTTCGCGCTCGCCGGCCGGCAGCCCTGCCTCATCGCGGAGACGCCGACCAGTCTGTACACCTGCCGGCTGCGCCGCCCCGCACACGTCTACATCGGGGCGATCAAGCACGCCGTCCCGCTGGCCGCCGTACCCAGTGCGGACACGCCGCGGGCCCTCGACATCCTGCGGACGTACTTCGGCGACCGGTACGTACCGGACCAGGACGCGCTGACCGTCGGGCTCAACAACTGCAACCCCATCTACCACGTTCCGCCGGCGGTGCTGAACTTCAAGACGGTCGAGGACGCCGACTGCCATCCGCTGCACAGCCTGGTGACCCCGCGCATCGCCGAGGTCATCGATGCCCTGGACCGCGAACGCCTTGCCCTGGCGGACGCCCTCGGAGTGAAGGCGGCCAGCTTCTGGGACTTCCTCAACACCGCATACGAGGTGACCGAGGGCAGCTTCGTCGAGCGCATCGTGCAGGGCTACGGCCGTCAGGCATTCCCCGAACCCGACTCGATCAAGCACCGGTACTTCACCGAGGACATTCCCTTCGGGCTGGTCATCTGGAGTTCGCTGGCCGCGCAGATCGGGCTCTCCGTGCCCCTGACCGACTCGTTCATCGCTCTGAGCGGGCCCCTGTGCGGACAGGACTTCGTGGCCGGCGGCCGTACGGCGAAGACGCTGGGCCTGCTCGGCTCCGACGTCGACGGCATCCGCGCCGCGTTCGTCGACGGTGTGGTGTAGACATGCGCCACACGCCGTAGTCCGCCTGCGGTACGGCCCGCCCGCTGTCCCGGAAGGCGCCATGCCATCCGGGGCAGCGGCCGGACGTCCCGGGCCGCGGTGCGTCAGGTGCCGGTCGACGTACGCCTTCGCCCGGTCGATGGCCGCGGGCAGTCCCTCGACGGCGCGGGCGTCGGTGCGGGCCATGAGCAGGAAGCCGGGGTCGCGGCGGGCGTCGACCGCGGCCCGGATCCGGCGGGCCATCTCCTCGCGGGTACGACCGATTTGCCGTCGAGGTGGCCGCACCGCTTGGGGTGGACCTGGTCCTCCAGATGCAGCCTGGCCAGGCCCGCGTCCTCCATCAAATGCACCGTGCGCGCGGCGTTCATCGGCTCGCCGAAGCCGGTGTCGGCGTCGATGAGCACGGGCAGGTCGGTGGCCCTGGTGGTCTGCTGGGCGCGGGCGGCGATCTCGGTGGAGGTGGTCAGCCCGATGTCCGGCAGCCCCAGATCGGCGGCGAGGACGGCAGGTCGGGGGCGGTCGCCTCGGCGAGCCGCTCGGCGGCCGCCAGGAAACGGTCCTGGCCGGCCGGGGTGACGATGCCCTCGGTCAGGGTGCGGAACTTGCCCGCGTAGGCCGGGCGGTCGAAGGGGCGGGCCCCGGCCGGATGGGCGTCGGCGGCCGCCGGCTCGTCCTCGACCACCGTGCCGTCGTCGAGGGTGATCACGGCGCGGCCGCCGAAGGCCCGGCGGTCCGGATCGGGGTCGTGATAGCGACGGGTCCACTCCGGGTCCTCGACCGTGGTGATCTTCGGCCACAGCTCTTGCGGGGCTGCCGGGTCGCGGTCGTGGTGTGCACCGTCTGCTGCACCGCCTGGTACACAGTCTCGGTGGGCAGCCGCAGCAGCGCGCCGAGGCCGCAGGCGGTGGCCGCGCCGAGGTGGGCCACGTGGTCGATGCGGTGCTCGTGCGGGCAGCTGCCCTTGACCAGGGCGACTCGGACCTCGTACCCGGCAACGATGCCGCTCAGCAGGTCGGCGCCGGTGCGGCCGGTGTGCTGGGCGACGGCGAGCAGGGGCGGGATGGTGTCGCCGGGGTGGGAGTAGTCGGCGGCGAGATAGGTGTCGTGGAGGTCCAGCTCCCGGACGGCGGTGCCATTCGCCCAGGCGGCCCATTCCGGGGAGACCCGGGTGTGCGTACCGAAGACCGAGGCACCGGGCGTGGCGGCCGGGTGGGCGGTGGCCTGGGCGCGGGCGACGGCCACCGGGCACCACAGGAGTGGCCCGATGACAGCCGCCCGGGGCAGGCGCCCGGCGCTTGTTGCCTACGCTGTGCTGATGCATCAGATGTGCATCTGCCTCGACCCCCTCCCGGACGGCGCCCCATGACGGACCTGATCCGCCGCGCACTGACCGGCCGAGCCGCCGGGACGGCGCCGACCCCGAAGCCCCCGCGCGAGCGCACCTGGAAGCACCTGTCTCCGCTGCCGCGGCTGCTGATCCTGACCCAACTCGCCTTCAACATCGGCTTCTTCGCGGTCCTGCCCTTCCTCGCCGAACACCTCGGCACCACGATGGGCATGGCGGGATGGACGGTCGGATTCGTCCTCGGTCTGAGGACCTTCAGCCAGCAGGGGCTGTTCGTGGTCGGCGGCTGGCTGGTGGACCGTTACGGTGTGCGTCCGGTGGTGCTGACCGGCTGTGTCGCGCGGATCGCGGGCTTCGTCTGGCTCGGCCATGCGGAGCGGACCTGGGCGGTGATCGGCTCGGTGCTGCTGATCGGCTTCGCCGCCGCGCTGTTCTCTCCCGCGGTGGAATCCGAAGTGGCCCGGCAGGCGGTGTCCTGGGAGGAGGAAGGCCACGGTTCGCGCACCCGGGTCCTGGCCCTGTTCACCGTCTCCGGCCAGGCCGGTACCTTCGTCGGCCCCCTCCTCGGCGGTCTGCTGCTCGGCGTGGACTTCCGCGCCGCGTGCCTCGCCGGGGCCGGGGTCTTCCTCGTCGTGCTCGCCGGGCATGCCTGGCTGATGCCGCGGCACATCCCGGGCCGGGTCGGTAACCGGGAGCGGGGTGGTGTCCGCGCGATGGTGCGCAACCGGCGGTTCCTCGCCCTGTGCTGCGCGTACGGCACCTATCTGCTCGCCTACAACCAGCTCTATCTGGCCCTGCCGGCCGAGGTGGAGCGGGCGGCCGGCTCCCAGGTGCCGCTGTCGTGGCTGTTCGCCCTGTCCTCGCTGCTGGTCGTCTTCGCCCAGCTCCCGGTCACCCACTGGGCGGGCGACCGGCTCGACCTGCGCCGCTCGATGACCATCGGACTGCTTCTCATCGCCGCCGGTTTCGCGGTGGTGGCCGCCGCGCGCCCCGCCGCCTGGACGGGCACCGCCGGATTGCTGCCCGCCGCGGGCTACGTCGTGCTGCTCACCCTCGGCCAGATGCTGGTCGTCCCGGCCGCCCGCGCCTGGGTGCCCGACCTCGCCGAGAGCGGGCGGCTCGGCCTCTACACCGGCGCGCTGTCCTCCGTCTCCGGCCTGATCGTCCTCATCGGCAGCTCGGCCACCGGCTCCCTGCTCGACCTGGGCCTCCCGCCCGCCGCGCCCTGGCTCGTCCTCGCCGCCGTCCCGGCCCTCGCGGTGACACTGCTGCCCCGCCGCCGGCATCAGGCCGACCGGCCGCGGGCGCCGGGAGAAGCGGATCAGCCCAGGGTGAGCAGTTCCTCGTAGAAGCCGCCGAACTCCCGTTCCCGGTCGACGAGGTGGATCTCCAGGATCCAGTGGCAGCGGCGTCCGGCCTTGTCGGTGCGGAGCAGCGGGGTGTCGTTGTCGGGCGTGATGTACGACTCCACGTGCGCGCCGTCGATCGTCTCGTGCGGGAACTCCCCGACCAGATGGCCGGCGTGCCAGCCGCCCAGCTCCCATCCGGCCTCGGCGGCCAGCCGCTCCACCTCGGCGTGCAACCGCTTCCCGGTGATCTCCGGGTCGCTCTGGAAGAACCGCTTGCCCGCGTCGAAGACCGTGGCCAGATCGTCCCGCAGCCGCCGCTTGACCGGGTCGTCGCCGAGGACGAAGGTCCGGCCGAAGTCGGCCTCGTACTCTTCGAAGATCGGCCCGAGGTCGGCGAACACGATGTCATCCGTGCCGATCACACGGTCCGGCGGATTCTCCCGGTACGGCAGAAGCGTGTTCGGCCCCGAGCGCACGATCCGCTTGTGCCAGTGCCGGGTCGTACCGAACATCTCGTTCGCCAGATCCCGGATCCGGTCGCTGACCGCCCGCTCCCCTCGCCCGGCGCCACCAGCCCGCGCTGCTCGATCTCCGCGAAGAGCCGCACGGCCTTCGCCTGGGCATCGATCAACCGTGCCGCGCGCGTGGGTTCGTCGTCCGCCATGGACCCGACGGTAGGCTGCTAGATCGTTTCTCGGCAACCGAATCGGCCACTGGGAGAGGTGCCCCGCACATGCACGAGACGATGCGCGACAGACTCAGGTCGATTCCGGTCTTCGCGGACGTGGGCACCGGCCACTTCCAGGACCACGAACTGCCGGACAACCCCCTGCCCCTGGTCGGTGACTGGATTCTCGCGGCGGGCGCGACGGGCCAGCGGGAGCCGCACGCGATGAGCCTCTGCACGGTGGACGCGTCGGGGATGCCGTCCAGCCGGGTCCTGATCGTCAAGGACATCGACGACGCGTCCCTGTTCTTCGCCACCCTCTCCGACAGCCGCAAGGGTCGCGACATCGCGGCGAATCCGCGGGTGGCGGCCCACTTCCACTGGCCCGTGGCCGGGCGGCAGATAAGGATCACGGGGACCGCGGCCGACTGCGGCCGCGCCCCCTCCGAGGCCGACTTCGCCGAACGGGGCCGCGGCTCCCGGCTCGCCGCCCACCTGCACCGGCCGGGTCCGCTCCCCGACCGGAAGGCGGCGCTGACCGAGTACGAGCGCCTCGAAGCGCTCTACCCGGACGAGGTTCCGTGCCCGCCGACATGGACGCTCTATGCCATCACTCCCACCGAAGTGGAGTTCTGGGAAGCGAGCGTCGACCGGGTGCACCACCGGCTGGTGTATCGCAGGGATGCGGCCCATGGTGGCTGGCGGCACGAGTTGCTGTGGCCCTGACGGCTCCGGTCGGCCTCGCCCTCTGAGGATCCCCCGGGCGTCCTCAGTCGGCGCGGCCGGTCGCCGCCACCGTCACGCCCAGGCCGATCATCGCGAGGCCGCCCGCCCCGCCGACCATCGACAGGCGGCGGTCCGAGCGGGCGAACCAGGAGCGGGCCGCCGAGGCACCCAGTCCCCACAGGGTGTCCGTCACCAGGCCGATGGTGACCGGGACCAGGCCCAGCACCATCATCTGGACGGGAAGATGCCCCGCCGAGTGGTCGACGAACTGCGGTAGCACCGCCGCGAAGAAGACGATGCCCTTCGGGTTGGTGACACCCACCACCATGCCGTCCAGGATCGACCGCAGATCACCGCGCCGCTCTTCGGCCGGAGCGTCCATGTTCGCCACGCGCATCTCCCCGCGGTGCCGGAACGCCTGCGCACCCAGGTAGACGAGATACGCCGCTCCTGCCAGCTTCACGCCCATGAACAGCGCCACCGAGCTCTGTACCAGCGCGCCGAGGCCCCACGCCACGGCGACCACCAAGGCGTAGCAGCCGATCACATTGCCGAGGACCGTCGCGAGCGCCGTGCGGCGGCCGTGCGCCAGCGCCCTGCCGACCACGAACAGCACACTCGGCCCCGGGATCACGATCACCAGGAGCGACATCGCCGCGAACGTGAGAACACTCTCCGTGGACACCACCTGTCCGCCACCTCCTGAATCGCTCCGTCCAGGGGACATACAAACAGATGGCGGGACGTCCGCTCCAGACTCGGGCCCCGGCCGGCGCTCGCAAGAAGGGGCCCCGGCCAGGGCGAGCCGGCTGCTTACGACTGAGCGCCGGACACCGGCGCGTTGAGGTTCTCGTGGACCGCGCGGGCGATGCCCTCGATGTTGGCGATGCCGTCGTCCATGGTGGCGTTGTCCTGCGAGAGCACCGTGATCGTGTAGTCGTGGTCGCCGCCGGTGAAGGCGCCGAGGCTGTGCACACGCCAGCCGTTCGTGGCCCGCTCCAGCCAGCCGTTCTTCACATGCACCTGGGCGTCACCCGGCGCGCCGGCCGGGGTGCCCCAACGCTGTGAGGGGATGACCTCGGAGGTCAGCTTCAGGATGTAGGCGCGGGAGTCGTCGCTGAGCACCGGGTTGGTGTGGGTCACCAGTTGGAGGAGCTTTTCCTCGTCGTTCGCGGTGATCTGGGTGAGCCCCCAGTGGCCCTCGCTGTCGAGGACGGTGTTGGTCATCCCCGCGGCCTGCAGGAATCCATTGATCTTGTCCGGCCCGAGCTGCTTCCACAGCGCGGTGGTGGCGTCGTTGTCGGACTCGGTGATCATGGCGGTGGCACGGTCCTTCTCCTCCTGCGTCAGCGCGCGATCGTCCTTCTGCGCGTCCCACAGCAGGGTGCTGAGCACGGTCACCTTGACCGTGCTCGCGGAATCGAAGTGCCGGTCCGCATCCAGTGTGCAGGTGGTGTTCGTGGCGTGGTCGTGGAGGCTGATCGCCGTGGTGGCGGAGCCGTCCAGTGCCGAGTTGATGTCCTCGGAGAGCTTGTCGGCGAGTTCCGGCCGGTCCGAGGTGCAGATCGCCGCCTGCGGGGTGGCGGCGTGGGCCGACCCCACCGAGGCGAACGTCGGCACGAGCACCCCTGCGGCCAGCGCCGCTCTTGTCGCCAGGGCACTCCGGGGAGGCTGGGTTATTCGTCGGTGTCGACCCATGGTGCGCTTGTCCATTCTTCGTGGGGCAGTTGGACACGCGGTGCCTTCGCTCCGTTGCGACGGCATCCGGGTGCTCCGACCCTGGATGACGAGTCGGCGGCAGGTGAGGTTCACGAACGCGTCCGAGTCTCACAAGATCGCTCCACAATAGGCACAGCGCCCGGGCGGGCCGGACGCCGTGCGGCGGACGAGCTGGGCGGCGACGGCCAGGACGGCGAAGTACACCGAGCGACCCGGTTGTCACCGCCGACCCGGTCAGCGCTGAATGGCCGTGAGGAAGTCTCCGAGTGCTTTCGCGACGGCGCCGGGGGCTTCCGCGGGGAGCAGGTGGCCGGCGTCAGGGACAGTCGTCAGGGTCGCGTGCGGGATGTGGGGCAGGAGGTGTTCGCGCAAGATGTGCGGCGGCTCCACCACGTCGTTCTCCGCGGCCAGCACCGTCACCGGGACCTCGATACGCCGTGCCGCATCGGTGATGTCCCGCGCGATTCCGTGCAGGGGCCACTCCTGCCGGGCCTCGGCATCGACGGCGAGGCTGTCGCGCTCCGCGGTGGCCCGCACCGCCTCGGGCAGCGGCGTGGCGGTCAGAACACGGTCGAGGGCGTGCGCCACCGCCTCGGCCGAGTCGTAGGCGTGGGACAGGCCCTGCCGGTACTCCTCGGTCACCATGGCGGGCGGCTGGGGCGGCGCGGGCGCGACGAGCACCAGGCCGGCCAGGCCGACCGGTCGGCGGGCCGCGACGAGCTGGCTCGCCTTGCCGCCCATCGAGTGGCCGACGAGGACGAACGGCCCCGACACGCGCGCCTCGATCACCCGGACGAGATCGTCGGCGAGCTGGTCGAGGTGATAGGGCCCGGGCAACGCCCGTGAGGTGCCCCAGCCGCGCTGGTCGAAGCGGACCGTCGCCTGCCCGGGCGGCAGGTGGCCGATCACACCGTTCCAGGTGGCGGCGGAGCCGCCCCAGTAGTGGGCGAACACCAGCGCCGGGCCGGTATCGCCGCCGACTCGTACGTCGAGCGACCCGCCCGCCACCGGGACTGTCATTGTCGTTTCGGTCATCTTCGCGCCTTCCCTGTCGGCCGCGGAAAGCGACTCGGTCGTCCTGCCGCAGCTCTGAACCAGTAACCTGACCTGCCGACCAGGCTCGGAATCGACCGTAGGCGAGGGGGTGTCCGCTCCTTGGCGGAAAGGAACACGTTCCTTGTGGAAAACGGACACAGTGCGGTGCGGCAACTGCGCTACCTGCCTGCCGTGGGATCGGCGTACGGGGTGGAGGTCCTGGATTTCGCCGCGCTGCGTTCGATGGACACCCAGCGCCGTCGCACCCAGCCGCAACGCCCCGACTTCCATGTGTTCGCTCTGGTCGGCTCCGGAACCGGCACCCACGAAGCGGACTTCCACGACTACCGGCTGGGGGAAGGCAGCGCCGTGTGGATCCGGCCGGGCATGGTGCACCGCTGGAGCGACATCGACGCCTGCGACGGCCCGCTGATCCTCTTCCGGCCCGGCTTCCTCTCCGGCTTCACCGCGTCGGAGGCCACCACACCGGCGTGCTGGCACCTGGATCAGCAGCACCTGTCCCTCGCCCTGCTCGCGGCCGACCATCTCGGCCGCGAGCACAGCACAGCGGTGCACACACCACGTCTGGCATCCCCCGCCCTGCTCTCCCACCTGCTGGCGGCACTGATCCTGCGCGCACTCCCCGACACACCGCCCTCGACCGGCGCGGCAAGCCCCGGCAGCCGACCCACCGAAGTGTTCCGCGCCTATCGGGCCACCGTCGAAGAGCGCTTCACCGAGTGGCACCATGTGGCCGACTACGCGCGGGCATTGGGCTACGACGTACGCACCCTCACCCGGGCCACCCGGGCCGCCACCGGCACGGGCGCCAAGACCTTCCTCGACCAGCGCATCCTGCTGGAGGCGAAACGGCTGCTCGCCCACACCGGCCTGCCGGTCAGCGGCTGCGCCCGACGCCTCGGCTTCCGGGACGTCGGCAACTTCACCACTTTCTTCCGGCGCCAGGCCGGTCTGCCGCCCGCCGGGTGGCGCGCCGCGTACAGCACCCCCGACACACACGGCGTCTGACCTGCCCTCGGCGGCAGGGGGCTAGGAGAGTCACGATCGCGGGGGCAGGTGCCGCAATCCGTTCTCCAGCAGGGCGAAGGCGTGTTCCATGTCGGCCACCGCACCCGCATAGCGCTCGTCGGCCGGCTCCCCGTACGCCAGGCGTTCGGCGTTGTCCTGCGCCAGCGCCCAGTGGACCGCGACGATTTGGACGGCGGCGAGCCGCGCGGTGAGTTCCGGAGTGTCCGCCGTTTCCCGCAGTGCCTCAGTCAGTGCGTGCTCGGCGCCGGTCTTGAACCGTGCCATCCGGGCCACCAGCGAGGGGGCGTCGAGGATCATGCGGTGGAGCCTGCGCACCGCGGGATGGTCGTTGAGCCCGGTGATCGGATCCCGCTCGCGCAGCCCCTTGAGGAAGTGCTCACGCAGTGCGGTCAGCGGGGTGGTGCCGGGCGGGCGGGCCCGTACGACGCGTGCGGATTCGGTCTCGTGGTCGGCCAGGCGGTGCACCACGAGGTCTTCCTTCGTCGGGAAGTAGGCGAAGAGGGTGCGCTTGGACACCTCGGCCGCCTCGGCCACCTGGGCCACCGAGACCTGGTTGAAGCCGTGTTCGAGAAACAGCGCGATCGCCGCGTCGGAGATCGCCGCGTGGGTCCGCTGCTTCTTTCGTTCCCGTAGCCCTGGCTTGCCGTCCACGGCGTCCACCGTAGCAGAAAACTGCCCCTGGTAAATTTCTGCACCAGGTATATATTTATCCCGAGTGAGCCGAACCGGAGTGTCGAGCTGAGATGGAGTGACGGTGTTGACGGAGAGCACGACCGAGGTCGTTGTCGCGGGCGCGGGCCCGACCGGACTGATGCTGGCGTACGAACTGGCGCTGGCCGGGGTCGAGACCCTGGTGCTGGAGAAGCTGCCCCAGCGGATCCAGCAGGTGAAAGGCGGCACGATTCAGCCCCGCACCGCCGAACTGCTGGAGTTCCGCGGCCTGCTGGAGCCGCTGCTGCGGCGGGCCATTGCGCGTGATCCGGTGGGCGGGCATTTCGCGGCCCTGCCCGTGCCCTTGGACTGCGCCCCCTGGCGGACCGAGCACCCCTTCCCGATCGGGGTCCCCCAGTGGGAGATCGAGGAGGTGCTCGAAGAGCGGGCGACCGCCGCCGGCGCGCGGGTACTGCGCGGCGCCGCCGTCTCGGAGGTCGCGCCGGACGACGACGGTGTGGTCGTCACGGCGGACGGCCTGCGGGCGCGGGCTCACTATCTGGTGGCGTGCGACGGCGGCCACAGCACGGTGCGGAAGCTGCTCGGGCTGCCGTTTCCCGGCCGGGCCGGAACGCATCAGGCGGTGCTGGCCGATATCCGTCTGTCCGCCGTCTCATCGCTGGTGCCGCGGCAGATGGGGCATATGAGCACCCTGACCCGTCATGCGCGCGGCTACTGGTCCATGCTGGTCCCTCTGGGCGGCGACCGGTACCGGTTCACCTTCGGGCACGCGGACCAGGCGGACACCGCCCGCGACACCTCCGTCACCCACGAGGAGATCGCAGCCGCGCTGGAGGCCGTGTACGGCCCCGGGACCACCCTCGGCGCCGTGGACAACTCCTCGCGGTTCTCCGATGCCACGCGACAACTGGAGCACTACCGTACGGGCCGTGTCCTGTTCGCCGGGGACGCCGCGCATATCCACCCGCCGCTGGGCGGCCAGGGCCTCAACCTCGGCATACAGGACGCGCTCAACCTCGGGTGGAAACTGGCCGCCGTCCTCCAGGGCCGGGCGCCGAGCGGCTTGCTGGACAGCTACCACGCGGAGCGCCATCCGGTCGCGGCCCAGGTACTGCACCACACCTCGGCGCAGCGCGTCCTGGCGGTTCCGGACCCGAGCGAGGACCTGGCCGCCCTGCGCGACATCGTCACCGACCTGCTGCGCCTGCCCGACACCAACCGCCATCTCGCGGGGCTGATGTCGGGTCTCTCACTGCGCTACGACCTGCCCGGGGATCACCCGCTCACCGGCCGGCGCATGCCGAACGCCGGCCTGGTCACCGCAACCGGCCTCACCCGGCTGTCGACGTTGTTCGGCTCCGGGCACGCCGTCCTGCTCGATCTGGCCGGAGCCGTCCCGGCCGACCTGCCGCTCCCGCCACGAGTCGACCTCGTCCGCGCCACCTGCGCCGACGATCTGGGCGCCGCCGCCCTGCTCATCCGTCCCGACGGCTATGTCTGCTGGGCTACGGACACCTCCTCCGACCGCGGCGACACCCTGCCGGCCGCGCTCACCGGCGCCCTCGCGAGGGTGCACTGAGCCAGGTGCCCACCCTGACCTGACCACCCTCACGCGACCGCAGCCGCCGGCGCGGCCCTGCGCCGGCTGTCCCAGCCGTTCTGCCGACGCCTAGGCGAAGGCCCTCAGGGTGTCCTCGCCGTCGGTCCACCAGACGCTGCCCGACCGAGTCTGGACCGGTCGAAGGCCGCCGACCAGGCCGTACGCCGCCCAGGAGCACCGCACCCAGGCGGCACACCGGCGGACTCAGGGGAGGCAGTTGGGCCACGGCCAAGGGAGTGGGCCGGCCCCCGGCCGGTCATGTCTCCAGCAGGTCGGGGGTGAAGATCTCCTCGATCGTCCAGCGGTGTGCGGTCAGGCCCTGTTCGCGGTGGTAGCGCAGCAGCGTGTCGAGGGCCGCGCGGTTGGCGGCCACGCCGTAGGGCCACCAGTCCTCGGTCATCAGCTCCGCGTTCTCCTCGTACAGCGCGTTCAGCCAGGGCACCATGAACGGGGCCTCGTACAGCCGCCGTCCCTGCCGGTACCGCCGGGCTCCTGCCTCCTTCGCCGCCAGAAAGCCCTCGTAGACGGCGCGGGCGACCCAGGGATGCCGGGTGAGCAGGTCTCGCCTGACGACGACGGTGTGCATCATCGGGAAGATCCCGGTGCGCCGGTAGTAGTCCCGCTCGCGAGTTTCGAAGTCCGGAAACAGACGCGTGACATGAGGCGATCCATCGAGGACGGTCTGCGGCACATTCGCGGTGAACAGGACGTCGAGCTCCCCCGAGTCGAGCATCGGGCCCAGCGCCCTGCCCTCCGGTGCCGCGCTGATGTCGATGCCGTCGGGCCACACCTGCGGGACGAAGCCGAACGGTGGCGCAGGCGTGTCGAGACCGCCGATGACCCAGCGGTTCTCCTCGGGGCGGAAGCCGTATTCGTCCATCAGGATGCCCTTGGCCCACACCCCGAGTCCTGGCCGTAGACACCGAACTCGCCGATCGTCCTGCCCACCAGATCGGCCGGGCCGCTGATGCCGCTGTCCCGGTTCACAAAGACGCATGAATGCCTGAACACCCGGTTGGGGAACACCGGGAGAGCGATGACGTCGGCCTCCCGCTCCAGCGCGCGCAGATAGAAGGTCATGCCGAACTCCGCGACATCCACCTCGCCGTCGAGGAGGAGCCGGAACACCTCCGGCAGTGTCGCCCCCGTCGCCATCTCGACGTTCGGGACGCCGGGAATCCCGGCGGTCCCGTCGAACAGCGCCTGGGTCGTGTCGTACCGGAACGTACCGATACGCAAGTCCGGATCCGGCATGCGTGCCTCCCTCGGTCGCGGCCGGCCTCGCCGCACCGGCCATCTACGGCGCCGGTCCCCGTGCCGGTGCGAGCGGATCGCCCCACGCGGAAACGGGTGCGCCGTGGACCGAACCCGGGGCCGGACCCGCGGCATACGATGCCGGAAGTCCTGGCTCCTGGCCGCATCAGAGACGAGGGAGCGTGAACTGTGACCGCCAAGGGCGTGTTGTTCGACTTCTCCGGGACGCTGTTCCGAATCGAGTCCGCCGAGTCCTGGCTCCGTACCGTGCTGGAGCGGAGCGGGGCCGCGGTCCCGGACGAGGAGGTCGTACGGTACACGCGGGGCCTGGAGGAAGCCGGTGCGCTGCCCGGTGGCGCCCCGCCGCTCACGGTGCCGCCGCACCTGGAGGAGGTATGGGCCGTCCGGGACCGCAGCGCCGAGCTGCACCGGGCCGCCTTCACCGGTATGGCCCGCCAGGTGCCGCTGCCCCGCCCCGAGTTGTACGACGCCCTCTATGACCGCCATATGGAGCCCGCGGCCTGGCGGCCCTACCCGGACGCCCCCGAGGTGCTGGGCGAGCTGCGCCGGCGCGGGGTGCGGATCGCGGTGGTCAGCAACATCGGCTGGGATCTGCGCCCGATCTTCCGCGCCCACGACCTGGACCCGCTGGTGGACGCCTATGTGCTGTCGTACGAGCACGGGGTCCAGAAGCCGGACCCGAGGCTGTTCCGGGCCGCGTGCGACGCGCTGGGAGTGGACCCGGGCGACGCGGTGATGGTGGGCGACGACCGCCGGGCGGACGCGGGAGCGGCGGCCCTGGGCTGCCGGGTCCACCTGGTGGACCATCTCCCGGTGGACCGGCGTCCGGACGCGCTGCGCGCGGTTCTCGGCCTGCTGCCGGACGCCGCCACGGCCCCCTAGGCCCCCGCCGGACGAAGCCCGAAAGGGATCCCGCGGGGCGAACCCACCGGTTCGGGCGATCCCCCCGTGTCGCCCGAACCGGCGGAGACATGCGGCCGCCCTCGAGGATCGGCGGACAACCAAACGTCGCCTGAGTATATTGGCTGACAGCCAGCCAACGCAGGAGTTACAGCATGGTCCCCCGAAGCCCGTCGGTCAATGAGGAGTTGCGCCGCCGATCCCAGGCCCGTCTGCTGGAGGCGACGGTCGAGCTGGTCGACGAGCACGGCTACGAGGCGACCACCCTCGCCGATATCGCCGACCGGGCCGGGGCGGCCCGCGGCCTGGTCTCGTACTACTTCCCGGGCAAGCGGCAGCTGCTGCAGACGGCCGTCCACCGGCTGATGCACATGGAGCTGGCCCGGGGGCTCGAGCGGGAGCCGCGTCCGGAGGGCGAGGAGACCGGGCGGGAGCTGATGGCGCGGGCGATCGACGCGATCCTGGGGCTGGCCCGGGACCGGCCGCGGCTGATGCGGACGCATATGGCGGGGATCCTCACGGCCGAGGGCTTCATCCAGTGCCCCGAGCAGCAGCGGCTGGCCGGTCTGCTGCGGGACACCGTCACCCGGTACGGTTCCGAGGACCCCGAGACCGACTACCGGCTGCTGCGCGCCCTGCTGATGGGCGCGGTGGTCGCGGTGCTGCTGCCGGGGGCGCCGATGCCGCCCGGGCGGCTGCGGGCGGAGCTGTTCCACCGCTACGGACTGGACTGGGAGCTCGGCCTCCCGCCGGGCGAGGAGCCGCCCGACGGGAGCCACGCTGGGGTGAACTGACCAGCACTCAGCGATAGTCGGGCTGCGTCTGCGCGTTGAGCTCGCGCAGCCGGACCGACGCGGCGCTGTCGGTGCGCCGGTCGTGGATCTTCAGGACGTCGAAGCCCTTGTCGATGTCGTTGGAGTAGATGTAGCCGTTGTAGTAGTACGCGGACCAGGAGCCGCCGGTGATGAGCGTGTCGCTGGAGAGCGGCCCGCGCTCGAAGTAGCCGATCTCCTTGGGCTTGTCGGAGTTGGTGAAGTCCCAGACGGAGACGCCGCCCTGGTACCACGCCTGAACCATGATGTCGCGGCCCTTGGCCGGGATCAGCGAGCCGTTGTGGGCGACGCAGTTCTCGGTGTCCGCCTGGTGGCGCGGGATCTTGTAGTAGCTCCGGAAGACCAGCTTGCGCTTGTCGCCCTTGCCGACGATGTCGTAGATGCCGTCGGCGCCGCGGTCCTGACCCACCTCGGTGTTGCAGGTCGCGGCGACGCCGCCGCCCAGCTCATCGGTGAACACGACCTTGGTGCCGCGCTCGTTGAAGGTCGCCGAGTGCCAGAAGGCGAAGTTGACGTTGTCCTCGACCCGGTCGATGACTTTCGGCTTCGCGGGGTCGGCGATGTTGAGCAGGACGCCGTCGCCCATGCACGCGCCCGCCGCCAGCTTCAGCTTGGGGAACGTGGTGAGGTCATGGCAGCCGGTGGTCTGCGAGACGCCGGGGTTGGTGGGCCCGCCGGGGTTGCCGCCGTCCGGGAAGAGCACGGGGAAATCGATGACCGCGGCCTTCTCGGGCGCCTTACGGGGCACCTTGATGACGGAGATGCCGTCATGCGGGGGCTGGCAGTCCGGGAAGGTGGCGCTGGGCGCGTACGAGGAGACGTAGATGTACACGTCCTTGCGCTCGGGCACCAGGGTGTGGGTGTGCGAACCGCAGGAGGTCTCGACGGCGGCGACGTACTGGGGGTTCCGCTTGTCGCTGATGTCGAAGACCTTCATGCCCTCCCAGGAGGACTTCTCGGTCGCGGGCTGGGTGGTGCTGGTGCAGGAGTTGTCGCTGCGCGAGGAGTCGGTGGAGAGGAAGAGCAGGTCTCCTGAGACCGACACATCGTTCTGCGAGCCCGGGCAGAGCACCTGGCTCACGATCTTCGGGCTCTTCGGCCGGCTGATGTCGTAGATGACAAAACCGTCGTAGTTGCCCGCGAAGGCGTACTCGCCCTGGAAGGCCAGGTCGGTGTCGATGCCCTTGAGGTCCTGCTTGGGGATGTTGGTGAGATGGCTGACGTTGTCGCTGTGGACCACCTGGTCCACCCCGGGGATGTCGCCGTCCTCGATGGCGGCCCTGGCTTCGGACTGCTGACCCTTCGTCACCCGCTCCTTGTGCGGGGCGTCACCGGGGTCGGGCGTCGCGGCCGCCGGGCCCGCGGCCAGCAAAGTGGCCACCAGACCGAAGGCGGCCGCGGCCGCGCCGAGATATCTGCGCCGCTGCGGAGGTCTTTCCCACGGCTTCACTGCGTCCTCCCTTTGTCGCCGTCCCCGTTCGGAGTTGAACGGTTGACGGACCGGGGGAAGTATCGCTCTATCCATGTACACCACAACAGGTAGCAACATGTTCGTAAAGAGAATTTCCCAACACGCCCGGCACAGTCGCGCCGCTGACGTGCTAAGACGGTCTGCGGATCCCAAGCGCCCGAGGAGGCCACGGTGTTGAACCGCCGTACGACGCTCCACACCGCATCCCTCGCGGCCGCCGTGGCGGCGGCCCTGGCACTCGTCCTGACCGGCTGTGACGCGGAGAGCGACGGCGGGGCCGACGCCGGAAAGGGCAAGGACGGGAAGCCCGCGGTGATCGCGCCGGGCAAGCCCGGCGAGGCGGCGAAGAAGCTGTCGGCCGAGGAGGCGGCGAAGGCGGGGGACGACGACTCCGCCAACACGGCCGACCGCTCCTACGTCCGCATGATGATCGAGCACCACGCACAGGCCCTGCTGATGACCGACCTCGCCGACGACCGGGCCGAGTCGGCGAAGGTCAAGCGGCTCGCGGAGCGCATCGCGGCCGGGCAGAAGCCGGAGATCGAGGCGATGCGCGCCTGGCAGAAGACCGACGGCGGCGCGCCGAAGGGCGGCGACGGCGCCCATGAGGGCCATGACGCGAGGATGCCGGGGATGGCCACCGCGGCCGAGCTCAAGCGGCTGCGCGACGCCGAGGGCGCCGACTTCGACGCGCTCTTCCTCAAGCTGATGATCGCCCATCACCGGGGCGCGGTCTCGATGGCCACGGATGTGCTGGCCCAGGGGAACAACATCCGGGTGGAGGAGATGGCGGGCGATGTGATCGCGCAGCAGAGCAGCGAGATCCGGCGGATGCTGCAGATGTCGTAGGCAGATGGCCGTAGGCGGATATTCGTAGACGGATCTCGTAGCGGGGCGTACAGGGGCGTACGGGGCCGTGCCGGGCCGTAGGGTCCGGGTCTCGTGGAGCCGGGCTCGCGGCGCGGTCGCGGGCCCGTGGACCGGTGGCCGGGAGGCGTCGTCCGGGCCGGCCCCCGGCGCGTAGTGCCGGACACGGCGCCCCGCCGGGTGGGATGCTGGAGACATCCTGCGGAAGGGGCTCCTTCGTGCTTCGTGTCGCGGTCGTCGGATCCGGGCCGAGCGGGGTGTACGCCGCCCAAGCGCTCGTCCAGCAGCAGGCTGTCCCCGAGGTGTCGGTGCATGTGCTGGACCGGCTGCCCTGTCCGTACGGGCTGGTGCGCTACGGTGTCGCGCCCGACCACGAGAAGATCAAGTCGCTGCAGCACACGCTGCGCGCGGTCCTGGAGCACCCCCGGGTCAGCTTTCTCGGCCATGTGCATGTGGGCCCGCCCCCGCTGGTGCCCGAGCGGCTGCTGGAGCTCTACCACGCGGTGGTCTACTGCGTGGGGGCGGCGACCGACCGGCGGCTCGGCGTTCCCGGCGAGGAGTTGCCGGGCAGCTTCTCCGCGACCGACTTCGTCTCCTGGTACAGCGCCCATCCCGACGCCACCGGCGACGCCTTCGCGCTCGGGGCGGACTCCGCCGTCGTCGTCGGGGTGGGCAATGTCGCGGTGGACGTGGCGCGCATCCTGGCCCGCGGGGCGGAGGAGCTGCGGCCCACCGATGTGCCGCACGCCGCCCTCGGGGCGCTGTCCCAGAGCCGGGTCTCGGACATCCATATGGTCGGCAGGCGCGGGCCGTCGCAGGCGAAGTTCACCACCAAGGAGCTGCGTGAGCTGGGCTCGCTGACCGGCGCCGAGGTGCTGGTGCGCCCCGAGGAGCTGGCGCTGGACCCGGGATACGCGGATCCGTCGGGGCTACCGGGGGTCAACCGGCGCAATGTCGAGGTGCTGCGCGACTGGGCGCGGCGCGCGCCCGTGGGCCGACCGCGCCGGATCCATCTGCGGTTCTTCCTGCGGCCGGTGGCGCTGCTGGGCGAGGGCGCGGTGCGCGCGGTGCGCTTCGAGCGGACCGCGCCGGACGGGCGCGGCGGGGTCGCGGGCACCGGGGTCTTCGAGGACATCGAGGCGCCGCTGGTGCTGCGGTCGGTGGGTTATCGGGGTGTGCCGCTGCCGGGGCTGCCGTTCGACGAGGAGCGCGGCACGGTGCCCAACGCGGCGGGGCGGGTGCTGCGCGGCGGCGAGCCCTCGCCCGGGGAGTACGTGGCGGGGTGGATCAAGCGCGGGCCGACCGGGGTGATCGGCACCAACCGGCCGTGTGCGAAGGAGACCGTGGCCTCGCTGCTGGCCGACGCGGAGGCGCTCGCCGCCCGGCCGGTGGTGGCGGATCCGCTGCGGGCGCTGCGCGAGGCGGGGGTGGAGCCGGTGGAGTGGACCGGCTGGCTGCGGATCGAGGCGGCCGAGGAGGCGCTCGGGGAGGCGCTCGGGCGTACGAAGGTGAAGATTCCGGACTGGATGGGGCTGCTGGGCGCGGCGCGCGAGCAGGAGTGAACCGGGCGGGGCGCCGGTCGGGCTTCGCCGGCGGTCCACGGGTCCGCGCTGTCAGAGGGGTTGACACAGGGCGGTAACACCCCTGAAATCAACAGATTGTTTAAGCCTTCTACGGTCGCGTCATCCTGATCCGTCGCCCATCCCATCGCCATCCCGTCGCCGCGCGAGGAGCCGCCATGCCGTCCGTACGTCCTCCCGCGTCCCTACGCCACCCCGTGGACGAGGTGCCGCCGCCCGGCCGGCTCGCCGCCTTCGGACTGCAGCATGTGCTGGCCATGTACGCGGGCGCGGTGGCCGTGCCGCTGATCGTCGGTGGCGCGCTGAAGCTGTCGCCCGCCGATCTGGCGTATCTCATCAACGCCGATCTGCTGCTGTGCGGTATCGCCACGGTGCTGCAGTGCGTGGGGCTGTGGCGATTCGGCGTCCGGCTGCCGATCATGCAGGGCTGCACCTTCGCGGCGGTCACCCCGATGGTGCTGATCGGCACCGAGGGCGGCGGGCTGCGCGCGATCTACGGTTCGGTGATCGTGGCCGGGGTGGCGATGATCCTGCTGGCTCCGGTCTTCGGGCGGCTGCTGCGGTTCTTCCCGCCGCTGGTGACCGGCACGGTGATACTGATCATCGGCCTCTCGCTGCTGCCGGTCGCGGGCAACTGGGCCGCGGGCGGCCAGGGCGCGGCGGACTTCGGCGCGCCGAAGAACCTGGGCCTGGCCGCCGGAGTACTGGTCATGGTCCTGGCCGTGCAGCGCTTCGCGCCCGGCTTGCTGAGCCGGGTCGCGGTGCTGGTGGGGATCGTGGCCGGGACGGCGGCCGCGATACCGCTGGGCTTCACCGACTTCTCCGGGGTGGGCGATTCCGACTGGGTCGGGGTCTCCACCCCGTTCCATTTCGGCTCCCCCACGTTCGAGACACCGGCCGTGGTGTCCATGCTGGTCGTCGCGCTGGTGACGATGACCGAGACCACCGGCGACTTCATCGCGGTGGGCGAGATGACCGAGCGGCCGGTCGACAGGCGGCGGCTGGCGGACGGACTGCGCGCGGACGGCGCCGCGACCGTGCTCGGCGGGGTCTTCAACACCTTCCCGTACACCGCCTTCGCGCAGAACGTCGGTCTGGTGGGGATGACCCGGGTGCGCAGCCGCTGGGTGGTGGCGGCCGCGGGCGGGATGCTGGTGCTGCTCGGGCTGGCCCCGAAGCTGGGCTCGGTGGTGGCGGCGATCCCGGCCCCGGTGCTGGGCGGGGCGGGTCTGGTGATGTTCGGTACGGTCGCGGCGAGCGGGCTGCGCACGCTGACCGGGGTGGATTTCCGGGACAACCACAACCTCACCGTGGTCGCGGTGTCGGTCGCCGTGGGGCTGCTGCCGGTCGGCGTTCCGGGGATCTACAAGGAGTTCCCGAACTGGTTCCAGACGGTGATGGACAGCGGGATCAGCGCCGGGTGCGTCACCGCGATCGCGCTCAATCTGCTCTTCAACCACCTGCCGGGCGGGCGGACTTCAGCCCCGGTCGCCGCCGAGGCGCCCCTCCTGGAGAGCCGCGGCGGCGAGGACGCTGTCGAGCAGACCGGGGAACAGCGCGTCTAGGTCCTCCCGGCGCAGCGCGTTCATCTTGGCGGTGCCCCGGTAGATCTGATGGATCACTCCGGATTCGCGCAGTACCCGGAAGTGGTGGGTGGTGGTGGACTTGCTGACCGGCAGGTCGATGACCGAGCAGGTCAGCTCGGCGGACTCCTCGGCGAGTGTCCGCACCACCCGCATCCGCATGGGGTCGGAGAGCGCGTGCAGCACATCCTCGAGGCGGATCGCCTCGCGCCGTGGATGCTCCATCGAGCGCCCCGTCGCCTGTGGCTGGGGCCCGGTCGACGTCGTCTGCGTCTGCACGGCTGCTCCTCATCGCCTCGTTCCGTGACCTCCAGTGTAGTTTGACGATCGCCGTACTACTTCAGGCCAGGAGGGAACGGTGACGATCCGTTCTACCGGACCGCGCGGTGGTACTGGTCCGGATTGCGTACCTGGCCACCCAGTTCGGTCGCCGCGCGGCGGGCGAAGTAGGGGTCCCGGAGCAATTCGCGGCCCAGCAGGACGGCGTCCGCCTCACCGTTGGTGACGATCTTCTCGGCCTGCTCCGCCTCGGTGATCAGCCCGACCGCGGCCACCGGCAGCCCGGTCTCCCGGCGCACCCGCTCGGCGAACCGCACCTGGTAGCCCGGCCCCGTCGGGATGCGCACACCGGCCGCGTTGCCACCGCTGGAGACGTCGAGAAGGTCCACTCCATGGTCCTTCAGCAGGGCGGCGAGCCGGACGGTGTCCTCCGGGGTCCAGCCGTTCTCCTCCAGCCAGTCGGTGGCCGAGATGCGGAAGAACAGCGGCAGGTCCTCCGGCCAGACCTCGCGGACCGCGTCGACGACCTCCAGGGCGAAGCGGACGCGGTTCTCGAAGGAGCCGCCGTAGCCGTCGGTGCGGCGGTTGCTGTGCGGGGAGAGGAACTCGCCGATGAGGTAGCCATGGGCGCCATGGACCTCGGCCACCTCGAAACCGGCCGCGAGCGCGCGCCGTGCGGCGTCCGCGAACTGGCGGGTGATCTCGCCGATCCGCTCCACGGACAGCTCCTCGGGCACCGGATGGCCCTCGTCGAACGGAATCGGGCTCGGCGCCAGCGTCCGCCAGCTCCCCTGGTCGGCGGCGAGCGGCGCACCGCCCCGCCAGGGGGCGTCGGTGGACGCCTTACGGCCGGCATGGGCGAGCTGGATGCCCGGGACGGTGCCCTGCCCCTTGAGGAAGCCGACGATCTTACGGAACGCCTCGACCTGCGTGTCGTTCCAGATGCCGAGGTCTCCGGGGGTGATGCGGCCCTCGGCGGAGACGGCCGTCGCCTCGACCAGGATCAGCCCGGTGCCACCGGTGGCGCGGGCGCCGTAGTGGACGAAGTGCCAGTCGTGCGGGACCCCGGCACCCTCGGGCCCATCCGCGCTGTACTGGCACATGGGTGACATCCAGAGGCGGTTGGGGATGGTCAGCGACCGCAGGGTGAAGGGCTCGAAGAGGGCACTCATGAACGTCTCCGTTTCTCCTCGCGGGGCCCGGCCGGACCGCGCGGTAGTACGGTAACCACCGTAGTACGACGATCGTCAAATTACGAAGCCTCTCGTACGAGCGCTCCTGAACCCCCGCCCGTCATGCACGGTCATGACCTGCGGCGACGCGGACACCTCAGATATATGCGGACGTGCTCCCTCCGGTTGTCGGTGGTCGGGTGCAGACTCTGTGATGCCGGACACATCGCCTTCTCCTCCACCAAACCCGCCCGCCGATTCCTTCTGATCCGCTCACCGATTCCTTCGCCGTTCGTTCCGCCGCCCTTCCCGCTTGTTCCGCCGTCCTTCCCGCACCCGCACTCCAAGGAGTGAGCCGCCATGAACGATGTCCTGCTCGCCGTCGGCACCCGCAAGGGTCTCTTCCTCGGCCGCCGCGGCGGCCGAGGGGGCTGGGACTTCACCGGCCCCCACTTCCCCATGCAGGCGGTCTACTCCGTCGGCATCGACACCCGGGGCGACCGCCCCCGGCTGCTGGCCGGTGCGGACAGCTCGCACTGGGGCCCCTCGGTCTTCCGCTCCGACGACCTCGGGGGCAGCTGGCACGAGCCCGCCAAGCCCGCGGTGAAGTTCCCCGAGGGCACCGACACCTCGCTGGAGCGGGTATGGCAGCTTCAGCCCGCCGGGCCGGACGAACCGGAGGTGGTCTACGCGGGCACCCAGCCGGGCGCGCTGTTCCGCTCCGAGGACGGCGGGGAGACCTTCGCGTTCGTCCGCGGCCTGTGGGACCACCCGCAGCGGCCGGAGTGGGGCGAGGGGTTCGGCGGGCAGGCCGTGCACACGGTCGTCCCCGATCCGAGGGACCCGCGGACGCTCATGGTCGCCGTGTCCTCCGGTGGGGTGTACCGCTCCGCGGACGGCGGGGAGAGCTGGGCGCCGTCCAACAGCGGGCTCAAGGCGGATTTCCTGCCGGATCAGTACCCGGAGTTCGGGCAGTGCGTCCACAAGGTCGCCCGGGACCCGGTCGACCTCGACCGGCTCTATCTGCAGAACCACGGCGGGGTGTACCGCAGCGACGACGGCGGGGCGCACTGGACCGAGATCGGCAAGGACCTCCCGGCGGACTTCGGCTTCGCGGTCGCCGTCCATCCGCGCCGCAGCGGCGTCGCGTACGTCTTCCCGGTCAACGACGGCTCGGACCGCTACCCCCCGGGCTTCCGCTGCCGGGTGTTCCGCACCGAGGACGCGGGCGCCACCTGGGAGGAGCGCTCCGCCGGGATGCCGGACGAGCTCCACTACGGGGTGGTGCTGAGGGACGCGCTGCGCACCGATGACGCCGATCCGGTCGGGGTCTACCTCGGCAATCGCAACGGCGAGGTGTACGCGAGCGCCGACGAGGGCGAGAGCTGGCGGCAGATCGCCCGCCATCTCCCCGATGTGCTGTGTGTCCGGGCCGCCGTGATCGGCTGAAGTGATCGCGAGCGTGATCGGCCGGGAGTGATCGGCTGAGAGTGATCGCCAGGCGGCACGCGGCCACCCGCTGAGCCACTAGAGTGACGCGGTGTGGCAGCACGACCCTTGAATGACATTGTGGAAGCGGGCTGGGCCAAGGCACTTGAGCCCGTCGAGGAACGCATCGCGGCGATGGGCGACTTCCTGCGGGCCGAGATCGCGGCAGGCCGTACCTATCTGCCCGCCGGGCCGAATGTGCTGCGCGCCTTCCAGCAGCCCTTCGACGAGGTGAAGGTGCTGATCGTGGGTCAGGATCCGTATCCGACGCCCGGACACGCGGTGGGTCTCAGCTTCTCGGTGGCGCCCGAGGTCCGGCCGCTTCCCGGCAGCCTGGAGAACATCTACCGCGAGCTGCACACCGACCTCGGTCTGCCGCGCCCGTCCAACGGCGATCTGACGCCCTGGACCCAGCAGGGCGTCCTGCTGCTCAACAAGGCGCTCACCACGGCCCCGCGCCGGCCCGCCGCCCACCGCGGCAAGGGCTGGGAGGACGTCACCGAGCAGGCCATCCGGGCGCTGGCCGGGCGCGGCCGCCCCCTGGTGTCCATCCTGTGGGGCCGCGACGCCCGCAACGTCCGGCCGCTGCTGGGCAGCCTTCCGGCGGTCGAGTCCGCGCACCCCTCCCCCATGTCCGCCGATCGGGGGTTCTTCGGCTCACGTCCGTTCAGCCGCGCCAACGACCTGCTCGTACAGCAGGGGGCCCAACCCGTGGACTGGCGCCTTCCCTGACCCCATCGTTCCAGGTGGGCGACGGGTAGTCTGCCCGCCATGACATCACATCCGAACACCCCTGCGGGCTGGTACGCAGACCCCCAGGGGACGCCGAACCAGCTGCGCTGGTGGGACGGTGCCCAGTGGACCGCGCATACGCACCAGGGCCAGCCCGGCCAGGCACCTCCGACGCAGGCCGCCCCGCCCAACCCCAACCCCGCCAGGGTCCAGCACCAGGTGCAGCAGCAGGCGCATGTGGGGCCGACGATGGGCGGCGGCGGCACGCTGTTCACCGAACCGGTGCTGGTGGTGAACCAGAAGGCCAAGCTGATCGAGCTCACCAATGAGTACAGCGTCTTCGACCAGCAGGGGCGCACTCTCGGTTCGGTGGTCCAGGTCGGCCAGAGCACGCTGAAGAAGGTCGCGCGGTTCGTCTCGAGCCTCGACCAGTTCATGACGCACAAGCTGGAGATCCGCGACGCCAACGGGCAGCCGCATCTGGTGCTCACCCGGCCCGCGAAGTTCATCAAGTCCAAGGTGGTGGTGACCCGCCCGGACGGACAGCCGGTCGGCGAGATCGTCCAGCAGAACGTCATCGGCAAGATCAACTTCGGCATGCTCGTCAACGGCCAGCAGGTCGGCGCCATCAAGGCGGAGAACTGGCGGGCCTGGAACTTCGCCATCGTCGACCACACGGACAGCGAGGTCGCCCGGATCACCAAGACCTGGGAGGGCCTGGCGAAGACGATGTTCACGACGGCGGACAACTATGTGCTGCAGATCCACCGCCAGTTGCCCGATCCGCTGCTGAGCCTGGTGATCGCCACGGCCCTCACCGTGGACACCGCGCTCAAGCAGGACTCGCGCGGATTCGGCTGAGCCGGTGGGCGACACGGTGCCCGGCGATGCGGTGACGCATGTGCTCGGGATCGATTCGGGCGGTTCCGGCGTACGGGTGGCGGTGGCACGCGCAGCCGCTCCCGGCGGCCCCGCGGCGCAGCCACCGGCCTCCTCACCGCCGACCTGGTCCTCGCCACTGACGTGGTCCTCGTCCACACCCGCCGCCGTCGGCGACCGGGGCATCGACGCGGAGAGCCTGCTGGCGCGGGTCCTGCCCGCCGCCCAGGAGCTGCTGCGCGAGGCCGGGGCCCGGCGTCTCGGCGCGGTCTGCGTCGGCGCGGCGGGCATGGCCACACTCGGCGACGATCTGCGCGCCAGGCTTCCGGACGCGCTGGCCGACGCCTTCGGCGTACGGCGCTTCGCCCTGGCGGCCGACGCGGTGACCGCCTACGCCGGGGCGATGGGACAGCGTCCCGGCGCGGTGGTCGCGGCGGGGACGGGCCTGATCGCGCTGGGCGCGGTGCCCGAGGGCTTCGTCGGTGGGGTGGACGGTACGGACGGCGATTCCGGCGTGCCCGGCGCGTATGGCGCATCCGTTACGGACGCCACGGCCACGGGCGCAACGGACGGCGACTCCCGCAGGGCCACAGGCGGCTGGCGGCGCGCCGACGGCTGGGGCCATCTGCTGGGCGACTGCGGCGGCGGTGCGTGGATCGGCCGGGCGGGCCTGGAGGCGGCCATGCGCGCGTACGACGGGCGCGAGGGCGGCTCGAAGCCTCTGCTGGCCCGTCTGGAGGCCGTGTTCGGCCCGGCGACCGGGCTGCCGGGGCAGCTGTACCCGCGCCCCGACCGCCCCGCCGTCCTGGCCTCGTTCGCTCCCGAGGTGGGCCGGTGCGCCGGCGAGGATCCGGTCGCGGAGGCGATTTTGCGGGCAGCCGCCCGCCATATCGCCGAGGCCGCGGAGGCGGTCTGCCCCCGGCTGGAGTCGAGCGAGGTGGCGCTCACCGGCGGGCTGTTCCGTATGGGCGCGCCGCTGCTGACGCCCGTGCGCGAGGAGCTGGCGGCGCGGCTGCCCGGGGTCGGGATCACGGAGGCGGCCGGGGATCCGCTGGACGGGGCGCTGTGCGTCGCGGTGGCGCTGGCGGCGGACGGACTGCGGCTGCCCCGGGACCCGGCGCTGCTCAGCATCGTCTGAGCGCCGCCCCGTACCGGCACACCGCAGGGCGTCCGACGCGGGCCTCAGCCCGTGGCTCCGACGCGAGGCCCCAACCCGTAGCCCCGCCCCGTGGCTCCCGAGACGTGTGTCCCATATGGGCGCTCAGCATGGGCGCCCAGTATGGGATTCCATGACCGGCAATTCCGGACACATGGTCGATTCTTCGATCAAGTATGCCCGCTGAGCGCACATCACCGCACAGCACCAGTCGACAAAGTGGGACAGATACCCCCAGTCACACCCTCCCGAACAGCCGAGCCCATCGAGCGACTAACATGCGGCGCCATGAGCTCCCCCACAGGGCCCGCGTCCGGCCTGCCTGTACGAATGCCACGTCCCCGCCAGTCCGGACGGCACCGCCGACCGGAGGCCGCCGCCGCGCCTCTCGGCGCACCGCCGCTGGTGCTGGCCGTCCCGGGTGCCCCGAGCGACGGTGCCCGGCGCCTTGCCGAGGACCTGGTGAGCATCGCCCGCTCCGAGATGCCCGGGCTCGACGTTCAGATCGGTTTCCTGGACGGGGACGGCCAGGAGTACCCACAGCTCGAGGCCGTGCTCACCCGTGCCGCCCAGGAGAACCCCGAGCGTCTGCGACAGGCGGCCGAGGCCGCCAAGGCCCTCGCCGACGAGGCGGCGGAGGCGATCGCCGCGGCCGAGGCTGCGGGCGAGGTCGTCGACGAGGTTCCCTCCGTCCCCACGGCCCCCACGGACGGTCCGGCGGCCGTCGTGGTCCCGCTGCTCGCGGGCCCGGACAGCGCACAGTTGCGCCGGATACGCCAGGCCGTGATGAGCAGCGGCTCGGCGGCCGAACTCACCGACGTCCTCGGCCCCCATCCGCTGCTCGCCGAGGCCCTGCACGTGCGTCTGTCGGAGGCGGGCCTGGCCCGCGCCGACCGCGCCCGTCTCTTCACGGTCGCGACCGCCGCGGACGGCATCATCCTCGCCACGGTCGGCGGCGAGGAGGCGGCTCAGGCCGGTGGGATCACCGGCATGCTGCTCTCCGCGCGCCTCGCGGTGCCGGTGATGGCCGCCGCGCTGGACGAGGACGGGGCCGTCCTCCGCGTCGCCGAGCAGCTGCGCTCGGCCGGCTCCGCCCGGCTCGCCCTCGCGCCGTACCTCATCGGCCCGGAGGTCGCCGCCGAGCTGATCTCGGCGGCCGCCGAGGAGGCGGGCTGCGCGGCTGCCGAGGCGCTGGGCGACTACCCGGCCGTGGGCAAGCTGGTGCTGGCGAAGTACGCGGCGGCGCTGGGCATCACGCTGCAGCAGGCGTCGCCGGCGATGCGCTGACACCACGCACGGCGAAGCAAGGCACGAGAAAGCGGGGGCGGCGACCGTCAAGGTCACCGCCCCGCTCGTATCCGAAAGCCCCCGTATCCACTCCGAAAGCCCCCGTATCCACCGGGCCCGCATCCGCCCGGCGAACGTCAGCCGAAGACCACGCAGGACGCCGCCGGGGCCGGGACCGAACCACCACGACGCGGCACCCCCGTCGAGGGGTCGATGTCGAACCAGGTGACATCGCCCGAGCGCTCATTGGACACATAGAGCCGGCGGCCCGACGGGTCGAGCGTCAGATCGCGGGGCCAGTGGCCGCCACAGGGCGTGGTGGTGACCAGCTCCATCCGGTCGCCGGGCGCGTCGAGGGCGAGGGTCGCGATGCTGTCGTGACCGCGGTTGGCGGCCCATAGGAAGCGGCCGTCCCCGCAGACCACGACCTCGGCGGGGTAGGTCTCGACGTCCGTACCGTCGGGGACCAGACGGGTCTCGCCCAGCGGTTCGAGAACGCCGGACGACGCCTCCCAGCGGCAGGCCGTGATCGTCGGATCGAGCTCGTTGATGACATACACGCGGTCGCCACGCGGATGGAACACCAGATGGCGCGGGCCGCTCCCCGGGCGCAGCCGGACCTCGTGGTGCGGACGCGGCCCGGGCAGCGCGTACACCTGGACCGCGTCGATCCCCAGGTCGACGGCGAGCAGCCAGCCACCCGACGGATCGGGCGCCACGGCGTGGGCATGCGGCCCCTCCTGCCGCTCCGCATGCGGTCCGCTGCCCTCGTGCCGCAGCACGTCCGCCGCCTCCCCGAGCCGGCCGTCCTCCAGCACCGGCAGCGCGGTGACGCTGCCGGAACCGTAGTTGGCGGTCAGCAGCTGCCCGCCGGCGAGCGCGAGATGGGTGGGCGCCGCGCCCCGCACCGGCACGGGCTCCCCGAGCAGCGCGGGCGGATCCTGTGTGACATCCAGCGCGGCGGCCGCCCCCTCCTCGGACTCGCTCACCGCGTACAGCACGCGCCCGCCGGGGGCGAGCACCAGATAGGACGGGTTGACGACCACGTCCGTGGAGTTCCGGATCCGCAGCGCGCCGGTCTCGTCGTCGACATCCGCGACGGTGATCCCGGCACCTCCCGCCCCGGTGAAGGACCCGATATACGCCCGCAACCCACTCCCGCTCGCGCCCACCGCACTACCCTTCCGCCGACTCCGGTTCCGGTACCGCTCGGGGCCGACGGTAACAGAGCGGTCTAGACCAGCGCGGATCCGTCGCGGACACGCGGGTCGCTCACCGCGCGTGGCGATCACCCGTTGAGGTGAGCGGTGGTTGGCATGTTGATCGCACTGCCGTGCGCACGACCGGGGGGAATTCATGAGCAAGGAAGTTCTGCCTGAGCCGAAGGACGACGAGCTGCCGCTGCCACCGGACAAGCCGCTCACGGACGGCCTCTTCGCACCACCACCCTTGTTGGCCCGCCGGACTCGGCCAACATCTATGACCCCAACGCGCCCGCGCCGCAACGTCCCCTGGCTCCGGGCGTACAGGGACCGGTACCGCAGAACCTCGTGATCGCGCCGAGCGTGCTGGGCGGGGCGGCCGGGAAGGCGGACGACGTCTACGACACGCTCCACAAGCAGGCGGCGTCCCTGGAGGAGCCGACAGCCACGGCAGCCAGGCCGTGGACGGCCTCCAGGTACAGAGTGCGCTGAAGCGTTCACACAAGCACTGGGAGGAACAGGCCGGCACGGTCACCGCCTGGCTCGCCCATATCTCCGAGAGCCTGCGCCTGGCGGCCAACACCCCATGTGAAACAGGACGGGGCACACCCGACAGCTGCCCCGACGCGGAGTTCCGGCAGTAGCCGGAGCCGTCGCGGCGGGGCCCGGAGGCTCCCCCGCGAGCACCACGGGCCGGACTCTTGGCATGCTGTCCCCATGAGCACCATGCCCGCCGTGATCTTCGACCTGGACGGCACTCTCGTGGACACCGAGCCCCTCTACTACGAGGCGGGGCGGCGGACCCTCGAGCGGTACGGGGTCACCGGCTTCACCTGGGAGGAGCACTCGCGGTTCATCGGGATCGGCACCCGGGAGACCCTGGAGACGCTGCGCGACCGGTATCGCATCGAGGCGCCCGTGGAGGAGCTGCTCGTCGTCAAGAACCGGCACTATCTGGAGCTGGCCGCGGCGACCGAGATCTTTCCCGCGATGCGCACCTTCGTGGAGCGGCTGAGGGCCGCCGGGCATCCGCTGGCCGTCGCCTCCGGGTCGTCCCGCCCGGCGATCGAGACCGCGCTCAAGGCCACGGGGCTGGACGCGCTGCTGCCGGTGTATGTGTCCGCGGAGGATGTCGGCCGGGGCAAGCCGGAGCCGGATGTGTTTCTGGCCGCCGCGCGGCTGCTGTCCGTCGATCCGGGGCAATGTGTGGTGGTCGAGGACGCCGGTCCGGGGGTGGAGGCGGCGCGGCGGGCCGGGATGCGCTGTATCGCGGTTCCGTATGTGGCCGGGCCGTCGCCGGACGGCGAGCCGTTCGCCTCCGCCGGGCTGCTCTTCCGGGGCGGGCAGCCTCAGTTCGACGCCCAGCGGGCCTACGAGTGGGTCGCGGCCGGCAGTTGAGGCCGTGAGACCATGCGTCGCATGCCCGGACATTCACGGGCATGTCGTAGGAGAGACGGAGGGCGTATGGAAAGACGTGGGGGTAAGGCGATCCGCCGTTGGGGGACGGCGGTCATCGCCTCGGCGGCGGCCCTGACGGTCGCCGTGCCGGCGAACGCGGCCCAGGCCACCGAGGCCAGGAGCGGCCCGTCGGGGGTCAGTGCCAAGGGCGCGTATCTGCTGGACAACAACACCGACAAGCAGCTGTGGGCCAAGGCGGCCGACACCAAGCGGCCGATGGCGAGCACCACCAAGCTCATGACGGCGGTCGTGGTGCTCGACACCCGGGGGCTCGATCTCGGCAAGAGGGTCACCGTCAAGCAGTCGTACATCGACTACACCGCCCGCGTCGGCGGCAGCAAGGCGGACCTGAAGAAGGGGGACAAGCTCACCGTCAAGCAGCTGCTGTACGGGCTGCTGCTGCCGTCCGGCTGTGACGCGGCCATGGCGCTCGCGGACACGTTCGGCACCGGTGACACCACCGCCAAGCGCACCAAGTCGTTCATCGCGCAGATGAACAAGAAGGCGTCCGCGCTGGGGATGACCAAGTCCCACTACGACACCTTCGACGGCATCTCGCAGGGGGGCCAGAACTACACCACGCCCCGCGACATGGCCAAGCTGGCCAGGCACGCGCTGAAGAACTCCACCCTCGGCACGGTCGTCAAGTCGGTCGACACCATCCAAAAGGCCCCGGCCGCCAACGGCAGGACCAGGACGTACTTCTGGAACAACACCAACCGGCTGCTGGGCTCGTACAGCGGCGCGATCGGCATCAAGACGGGCACCGGCACCGCACCCGGCAGGTGTCTCGTCTTCGCCGCGAAGCGTGACGGACGCACCGTCGTGGGCGTGATCCTCAACGCTCCCAAGCGCTACCCGGATGCGAAGAAGATGCTCGACTGGGCCTTCCGGGCCCACACCAAGGTCACCTGGCGCCAGCTTCCCAAGGGCACACCGCAGGACTGATGGCAGGATCCATGGCCCGCCTTTCACGCGGGTGGTGCCCCGGCCGGATGGCCATCCGGCCGGGGCACCGGGCCGTAGCGGCGGCGGTCAGCCGCACTTACGCCCGGTGTTGATGCACTTCACGGCCTTCCTCATCAGCGAGTTGGACATCACGTTGATGAAGTCGCCGTGGTCGGTCACCGGCTTGTGCAGCTGCTCGGGGAAGCTGTCGACCGCGAAGAGCGAGCCGGGCGCGACCTTGTAGGTGATCCGCTGGACCAGCTGCGGAATGGCCTTGAACCCCTTGGCGCACGCGCCCTTGGCATCCGCGAAGGCCACATGGGTGCGGTGGTTCGCACTGTCGGCGTTCTTGCCGTCCCAGCAGCTCTGGAACTTGAACGTACGGACCACCTTGCTGCCCTTGGGACAGAGCGGGTACTTGTCCTTCAGCTGCCGGTTCTCGAATCCGGTGCAGCTCCAGGAGGCGTTGGCGTTGGCCGTGCCGTTGGTGAACGCCTTGGCGTCGCCCGTGATGATGCGCAGGAACTTGGGCATCTCGACGACCTTGGAGACCGCGCTGCCGCGGAAGCTGATGGACGCGGTCGCCGGGCGCAGGATCCGCCCCACATTGCCCTCGGTGCCGCCGCCGGGCCGGTCGGCGTCGGCCTCCTTCGTCCCGTCCTGCTGCCGCAGGACCGGCCAGTAGTGGGTGGAGCGGTCACCGTTGGTGCAGGTGGTCCCGGCGGCGGCGAGGCTGTCGTTGGTGGAGAAGGCGTCGGTGTCGCGGTTGCCGACGTAGTCGTGCATATGGTGGGCGCCGTTGCTCACACCGGGGGCGACGATCACGTTGTCCGAGTTGAAGTGCTTGTTCTCATTGCGGCCGCAGCGCGATGAGAAGGTGCCGCGGGAGGCGTTGGCCCGCGTACGGGGGTTCTTGACGTTCGGCCGCACCCTGCGGATGTCCACGAAGTCCGCCTTCACCGGGCCGGACTGCGCCTGGCCACCCGCGGCCGGAGCGGCGGGGGCGGCCGTTCCCGCGGCGGGGGTGGCATCCGCCGGTGCGGAGGAGGCGCCCGCCGGTGCGGCGGCCGGGGCCGCCTGCTGCACGGTGCAGGACGCCAGCGTGTCCAGGCCGGACGGGCGGCTCGCCACCCGGCCGATCTCGTTCCCGATGCGGTTCAGCGCGCCACGCCGCTGGGCGCTCAGCGGCTCCAGCACCCGGGTGCGCACCCAGTCCTGGTCGGCGCTCGCGCCACGCGCGGCCAGCTGCTGGTAGGCGTCGGCGACCTGGCTGTCCATGGTCGCCAGTTCCTTGTCCACCGCGGGCCGCGCCTGCTGCGGCACATGCGACAGCCGGGTCGCGGCATCGGGACACTTGACGGTCATCGCCGCCCAAGCCGGTGCCTGCTGCCCGGCCGATCGGCGGGCGGCGGAAGCATCGTTGTCGGTCATCAGGAGCGCCCCGCCGCCCACGGCCAGTGCGGTCACTCCGACCACGGTCAGCCCGATGACCCTGGATCGCTTGTGTCTCTTCTTGTTCCTCATCCTTCGCCCCTCATCGGCCGTCTTCATACGCCGGGGACGTCTTGCCCTCGGCCACGTCGGACCGCGCCCCCTCACCCCCGTCCCGGGGCGGAGGGCACAGCGCGACGCCGATGGATACGGACAGCGAGGCGATCGTTCTCAACGGTGGTCGCAACATCTCGTAAATAGCCGGAGGAGTCGGCGCACCGGCACATCTCCCTAGTGGCTTCACCACATGTCCACCGTCCGGCGATATGGAACTGATCAGTTCCGGTTAAAGTCTTTACTTCGCTGTACCCCCGTTACCCCTTCGCCCGCGGAGCCCCCATGTCCAGCGCGAACTCGTCCAGTGGGCGTCATCGCAAAGCCAAGCCCATGAGCCTCGCGGTCCGCCGCGCGTTCATCATCGCCGCCGTTCCGGTCACCGGTGCGTTGCTGTCCGCTCCCTCGGCGCTCGCCGCCGACAAGAGCACCAAGACCACCACGGCGACCGAGTCCGTGGCCGCCGACGGGCTCGACCCCGCCGAGCAGAAGATCGCGGACAACCTCAACACCCGCGCCCAGAACCCGAGCCTCGGCGACACCTTCAGCGGCATCGTGCTGGACTCCAAGTCCGACAAGGTGATCTGGGGGCATGACGCCGACACCGCGCTGATGCCCGCGTCCAACGCGAAGCTGGCCACCGCCACGGCGGCGCTGACCGTGCTCGGCCCCGAGCACCGGTTCATGACCAAGGTGGTCTACGGCGATGGCACGCTCACCCTCATAGGCGGCGGCGACCGGCTGCTGAGCACCGCCGACGTCACCGAGCTCGCGAAGTCCGCCGCCGCCGGGGTCAAGAGCGCGGGCCTGGGCTCGGTGAAGGTCCGTATCGACGACAGCCTCTTCGCCGAGCCGTCCCTGGCCAACGGCTGGAACGACTCGTACTACGACGACCAGGTCTCGCCGGTGCGCTCCCTGGTGGTGGACGGAAAGCTGTCCGCGGACACGTCCATCGACGCGGGGAAGATCTTCGCCAAGCAGCTCGCCGACCAGGGTGTCACCGTCGACGGTGAGGTCACCCGTGGCACGGCGTCGGCCACGGATGTGCCGGTGGGACAGCATCTGTCCCCGACGCTGGCCGAGACGGTCAAGAAGATGCTCAAGACGAGCAACAACGACATTGCCGAGACGATGCTGCGCATGACGGCGATCGCCGCCGGTAGGCCCGCCACCTTCGAGGACGGCACGGCCGTGGTGCGGGACGTCCTCAGCCGGCGCTACGGCGTCTCGATGGAGAACTTCGAGATCTACGACGGCAGCGGGCTCTCCCGCGCGGACCGCATCCCGGCCCGGACCGTCGCGGACATCCTCGATCTGCTCACCGATCCGCGCTACAGCCATCTGCTGCGCTCCATCGACGAGGGCCTGCCGGTGGCGGGCGAGGCGGGCAGCACCCTGGGGCCCGAGTGGGGCCGCTTCGACACCGCGGACTCCCAGTGCGCCGTCGGCCAGGTCAAGGCCAAGACGGGCACCCTGACCGGCGCCATCGCGCTGAGCGGCCTGACGAAGGCGGCGGACGGCCGGTGGAAGGTCTTCTCCTTCATCGAGAACCAGTCCTCCGCCGACCCGGCCGCCACCAAGGACACCCTCGACGGCCTCGCCGCCACGGTCAACGGCTGCTGGGCCTAGGGTCTGTCGTTTGGATCAAGCCGGCCCCGCAGGTCACCCGGTGGTGGCCTGCGGGGCCGGGGGCTCGGGGTGGAACCGCTCGACGCGGTCGCGCTTGGTGTACATGTCCCAGTAGTACTCGGCGAGGTCGTCCGCATCGGCGACCGGATAGTCCGCGAGCGCTTCGACGTTGGCCACGACCGGCTCCACCATCTCGCTGCGCTCGATCAGGGATCCGATGGTGAGGGTGCCCGCGTAGACACCGGTGTCGGCGAGCTCACCGTTGAGCGAGTACAGGTAGTTGCGGGTGGCGGCCATCACCGGACCCACCCCGCTGAGGTGGGGGTCGGCACGGTCCTGGGCCTCCTGGCCGCCGGGCTCAACCTGGCGGGCATGTGGAGTGCTCTGGCCCTGCTGTCGGTGTGGGCCACGGTCGAAATCCCCTGGACGACCATCGGCATGGTGGTGGGCGCGTGCGCGGTGGTCACCGTGATCTCGGCGGTCGTCCCCGCCGCGTTCGCCCTGCGTCGCCGGGCAGTGGAACTGGCGAGCCTGCGGGAGTGACCACGCGGGCGTACCTCTCGGGTCACTGCGCGGCCCCCGTTGCCTCCGGCACGCTCACACGTGCCGGAGGCAGCAGTGTCAGCGGTTCATGGCCGCCCAGAACTCCTCGAAGGACATCTGGCGATCGCCGTTGGTGTCGAGCGAGTCGATCAGCGCCTGGGCCTCCGCAGCGGTGATCTCCGAGCCCTCCAGCTCCGCCACGACCTGCCGGTATTCGTCCGCGGTGACCAGACCGTCTCCGTCGAGGTCGTAGCGACCTTGCGCGCCGCCGTCTCCATGATGTCTGTCATGTGCTCCGCCTATATACGATCTTCGCTGACGGGCCCAGACTATCCCGGTCGTCTCCGGGCCCCTTCATCACGCCGAGGCGGCATCCGTCGGGGTCGCCTGGCCCAGGAAACTCAGCCGGACCTGGCGGTCGGGGTTGTCGACGTTCGTGTCCACCAGGCACACCGACTGCCAGGTGCCCAGCGCCAGCCCGCCACCGATGACCGGGAGGGTGGCGTGTGGGGGTACGAGGGCGGGGAGGACGTGGTCGCGGCCGTGGCCGGGGCTGCCGTGGCGGTGGCGCCAGCGGTCGTCGGCGGGGAGCAGATCGCGCAGTGCCAGGAGCAGATCGGTGTCGCTGCCGGCGCCCGTCTCCAGGATCGCGATCCCGGCCGTGGCATGCGGGACGAAGATGTTGAGCAGGCCGTCGCCGCCGCCCGCCACCTCCCGTAGATACGCCTCGCAGTCGGCGGTGAGGTCGGCGACGGTCTCGGTGGAGCCGGTGGTGACGTTGATGGTGTGGGTACGGAATGTGCTCATGGAACCATCCTGGTACGCCACCGCGTAAAACTCCCGCAACAAAGGTCCGAGGGGCAAGACACCGTTGACCGGTTCCGGACACCGTCGCTAACTTCAAGGGCATGTCTACGTCAGCCCTGCTCACCACGCGCGGTCATATCGACCTGCTGCGGGTGGCGTCCGCCGCGTGTCCCGGCCTCCGCTGACCTTCCTTCTCCCTCCCCACTCCTCCCGCTCGCCTCTGTCCCGTTCCGCCGTACCGCGCTGACCGTCGTGGCGTACGGGCATCGAGGCGTACCCCTTTTGTGGAGCCCCCATGTCCCCGGTTCTCGAACCGGTCGTGCCACTTTCCGCGCGCCGCCGCCCCGTGCCGCGCTGGCTGCGCCGCACGACCGGGCCCCTTCTGCTGCTGGCGCTCTGGCAAGTGTCCAGCGCCACCGGTGTGTTGCCCTCCGACATCCTGGCCTCGCCCGGCACCATCGCCGGGACCGCCTCCGACCTGCTCCAGGACGGCACCCTCCCGCACGCCATGCTGGTGTCGGTGCAGCGGGTGCTGATCGGGCTGCTGATCGGCGGGGTGGTCGGTGTCGCGCTCGCGCTGATCTCCGGGCTCTCCCGGCTCGGCGAAGACCTCGTCGACGCGAGTGTGCAGATGCTGCGCAGCATCCCCTGGGTCGGCATGATCCCGCTGTTCATCATCTGGATGGGCATCGGCGAGGCCCCGAAGATCGCGCTCATCGCACTGGGCGTCACCTTTCATCTCTATCTGAACGTCTACGCGGGCATCCGCGGCGTGGACGCCCAGCTCATCGAGGCCGGCACCGCCCTGGGGCTCGGCCGCTGGGGGCTGATCCGCCATGTGGTACTGCCCGGGGCGCTCCCCGGCGCGATGACCGGGCTGCGCTACTCGCTCGCCACCGCCTGGCTGGCGCTGGTCTTCGGCGAGACCATCAACGCCGACGACGGGATCGGCTTTCTGCTCAACCGCGCGCGGGAGTTCTTCCAGACCGATGTGATCGTGGTCTGCCTGATCGTCTACGCCGCCCTCGGCCTGCTCGCCGATTTCATCGTCCGCACTCTGGAGAGGCTGCTGCTGCAATGGCGACCGAACTTCACCGGCAAGTGAACTCTCTGGAGAAGGAGTTGGAGAAGGAGAAGGTGGCGGGCGAAACCGGCGAGGCGGCGGTGCGCGTTCGTTCGCTGACCCGCTCGTTCGACGGCCGCGCGGTCATCGACAACCTTCAACTCGATGTCGAGGCGGGCGAGTTCGTGGCACTGCTCGGCCGCAGTGGCTGCGGCAAGTCCACGCTGCTGCGGGTGCTCGCCGGGCTCGACCGGGAGATCGAGGGCGAGGTGCTGGTGCCGCGCCGCAAGGCCGTCGCCTTCCAGGCGCCGCGGCTGATGCCCTGGAAGCGGGTCTGGCGCAATGTGCTGCTCGGGCTGCCCGGCCGCCCGGGGCGTGCCGTGGCCGAGCGGGCGCTGAAGGAGGTCGGCCTCGGCCACCGCGTCGACGCCTGGCCCAAGACCCTCTCCGGCGGTGAGGCCCAGCGCGCCTCGCTCGCCCGTGCGCTGGTGCGCGAGCCCGATCTGCTGCTGCTGGACGAGCCGTTCGGCGCGCTGGACGCACTCACCCGGATCACGGCCCAGCAGCTGGTCGCCGAGTTGTGGCAGCGGCGTGGCTGCGCGGTGCTGCTGGTCACGCATGACGTGGAGGAGGCCCTGCTGCTCGCCGATCGCGTCCTGGTGATGGACGGGGGCGTCATCGCGCATCAGATCCGGGTGGACCGGGACCGTCCGCGCGACATCGCCGATCCGCTCCTCGCCGAGCTGCGCACCGAGCTTCTGGACCGGCTGGGTGTGAAGGCTCCCGAGCCGGCCGTCCACAAGGTCGCCTGAGGGCGCCTGGTTCCTCCCGGTCGCGTCCTCTCGCGATCTCCCCGAACTTCTCGTAACGCCCGCACTTCCCGACCTTCCTGAACGGACCCCGCTGACATGAGACGGCGCATCCTCCCCGCCCTGTCCCTCCCCCTCGCCCTGCTGCTGTCCGCATGCGTCAGCTCGTCACCGCACAACGGCTCCGGCTCCTCCGGCCATACCGACGGCAAGGGCGATGTGACCCTCGACGTCGGTGACCAGAAGGGCAACGACGAGGCGGTGCTGCGCGCCGCCGGGCAGCTCGACAACCTCCCCTACAAGATCAAGTGGTCCACGTTCACCTCCGGCCCGCCGATCCTGGAGGCCGTGAGCGCCAAGGCCGTGGACATCGGCGGGGTGGGCAACACCCCGCCGGTCTTCGCCGCGGCCGCCAAGTCGAACATCAAGGTCGTGGCCGCCAAGCACGGCACGGCCGACGGTGAGACGATCCTGGTCAAGAAGGGGTCGCCGCTGAAGAAGACCAGCGACCTCAAGGGCAAGTCGGTGGCGGTCGCTCAGGGCAGCTCGGCCCACTACCAACTGGTCGCCTCGCTCGCCAAGGCCGGGCTCTCCATCAAGGACGTGCAGGTCACGTTCCTGCAGCCCGCCGACGCCCTGGCCGCCTTCACCCGCGGCAAGGTGGACGCCTGGGCCGTCTGGGACCCGTACACCTCCCAGGCGCTGCGCCAGTCGGACGGGCGGGTGCTCACCACGGGCAAGGGCGTGGTCAACGGCCTCAACTTCCAGGTCGCCAACCCCTCCTCCCTCGAGGACGCGAAAAAGGCGAAGGCCATCAAGGACTATCTCGGGCGGCTGCGCCGAGCCCAGGACTGGGTGTACAAGCACCCAGAGGAGTGGGCCAAGGTATGGGGCGAGGAGACCGGGCTGCCGTACCAGGTGGCGCTGGACTCCGTGAAGCGGACCAACGGCACCCGGGTGTATGTCGCGGTCGACAAGCCCGCCGTCGCCTCCGAGCAGGAGATCGCGGATGCCTTCGCGAAGCTGAAGCTCACCCCGCGCCGCTTCCAGTTCGCCGATTACGTGGACACCCGTTTCAACGGCGATCTGCCGCCGTCCACCTCCGCACCGCGCACCTATGGAAAGGGATCCTGAGACGCCCCTTTGGAAAGGGACCTGAGACGCCCCTTTTCGAAAGCGTCGCATCGGGTAAGCGCGTCTGCATCGTCAACCGCGCGAAACACACCCGATGAAACGAGGTGAGCGTCATGCACACCGCCACGGCCCAGCGGACGGCTGCCCCGCCGTCCGCGCTGCGGGCGACCCTGGAGTGCCGCCCCGAAGCGGCCTCGCACGCACGGCATCTCACCGGCACCTTCCTGGAAAGCCTGCATCCGGCGCCCGATCAGGGCGCCGCCGAGGCGGTGGTGCTGGTCGTCTCGGAGCTGGTCACCAATGCCGTACGACACTCGGGCGGCCGGTTCTGTTCGCTGCGCCTGTCGGCCCAGCCTGACGCCATCGCCATCGCCGTGAGTGATGCCAGCCGCGTACCACCCCACCGGCGCACTCCGGATGTCCGCGGAGAGGGCGGCGGATTCGGCTGGGCGATGATCTGCGACATGGCCACGACCACGGCCGTCAGCGAGGAGCCGGGCGGCAAGACCGTGAACGCGATCGTCGCCCGGCGAGGGCGGGCAAGGGGGCATGCCACTGCCCCGACACCAATTTGACCTGCTCCGCCACCCACCTGACGACGCCCGGCCCAGGCCACCGGGTCCGAGCCGCGGAGCTGCGCGAGCCCCCGCGCTACGGCGTCGTCCCCTCCCCGGTCGCCGCCCCCTCCCCCGTCGCCGTCCGCGCACGGTCGACGGCCACGGCGATCCCGTCGAGGACGCGTTCGAGGCCGAAGACGAAGTCATGGTCGGTCGCCGGATCGTCGTACGCGCCATCGGGCGCCGCTTCGAACAGGCCCGACGAGAAAAGCAGCGCCACCTGCGGAAAGCGGTCCGGGGTGATGAGCCGCGCCAGGGTCCTGCCGTAGGCCCGCTCGGTCTCCTCCTGACTCAGGCCCGTCTCGCTCCTGCCCTGCGCGTGTTCCTGGGCGAGCAGGGAGGCGTGGCGCACGTAGCCGCTGAGCAGGGTCAGACTGCCGACCTTGGCGGCCCAGTCGAGTTCCGTACCGCTGAGCGCGCTCAGGCCCGCTTCCATCCACGCGATCTCATGAGGTCCCATCGGCGGCCCCGCGATGGGGAGCCGGGGAAGCCAGGGGCGGTCGTGGTTGACCAGGCGCTGGGCGACGGTCCACTGCCGTAGCCCCGCCCGCCAGCGGTCGGGAGCGGTCTCGACCTCGGGCGGAGCGCCGAGCGCCAGGTCCCGCATGAGGACGAGGAGCTCGTCCTTGGATCCGACATGGCGGTAGAGGGACATCGGGGAGACGCCCAGCTCCTTCGCGATCTTCGGCAGCGTCGCGCCCGGCAGCCCGTCGCGGTCCGCCAGTTCCACCCCCGTACGCACCACGCGCTCGGTGTCGAGCGCGGCGGGCCGGCCGAGGCCCGAGACCGATACCGGGAGCCTCCACAGGCGGGCCAGCTCGGCGGGCGCCTCCTCCTGCTCGGCCGACATGGTGCTTCTCCTTCTCGTACCTCGGGTGCTCACCAGGTACATCATGGCGTACGGCTACTTAGTTTTCCCCATATAGATTATCCCCTATACTAAGCGCGCGCCGAGGGCTCGCTCATGTCCCGTTGCCCCATGGGCCCTCATGTCAGGACGGAGAGAGTTCCAGGTGACAGCCATAACGCAGTCCCATGTCACGGGCCCCGCACGGGGCCCTGTGCGCCGGACCGAACGGGCCCTGGCGCCCGACCTGGCCCGGGGCACCATGCTGTTGTTCATCGCGCTCGCGAACGCCGCGGTGTTCACCTTCGGCAACCAGCCGGGCGCCGAGGCGTCCCCCCACGGCTGGGAGCGCGGGTTCAACCTCGCCATGTTCGTCTTCGTGCACGCTCGCGCCTATCCGATGTTCGCCGTGATGTTCGGCTACGGGCTGGTGCAGCTCACCCGCAGACAGGACGCGCAGGGCGCCGGGCCCGGCGCGGCGCGCTCGGTGCTGCTGAGGCGCAACGCCTGGCTCGTCGCCTTCGGCCTCGTGCACGCCGCGCTGCTCAACTTCGGTGACTTCCTCGGGGCCTACGGCATCGTCGGCATCCTCTTCACCCTGCTGCTCCTGCGCCGCGGCGAGCGGGTGCAGCGCCTCGTGCTGTGGCTGTGGGGCTGGATGGTGGTCTACGTCGCCGTTGTGGCGGGCATGGCCGTGTACCACGCCGCGAAGAGCACGTCAGGCTCCGCCGCCGTGCCGACGGACGGTGTGGATTCGCTGTCGGCACCCGATTACGCCACGTCCGTGGCCGACCGGCTCGGCGAGTGGCCGATCCACACGCTGACCGTCGTGCCGTTCATCGTGATCGTCTGGCTGGGCGCGTGGGCCGCGCGCCGGGGCGTGCTGGAGGACCCGGCCCGGCACCGGAGCCTGCTGATCCGCACCGCCGTGATCGCCCTCGGCATCGCCTTCGCGGGCGGGGTGCCGATCGGCCTCGTCAGCGCGGGATTCGTGCATGTCGACGGCTCCACCGCGGACGCGTTCCTGTTGCTGTACGAGGTGAGCGGCCAGTTCGGCGGCCCCGGATACGTGGCGCTCTTCGGGCTCCTCGCCCTGCGGCTGTCGAAGGCCCGCTCCGACGCGCGACCGAAGCTCCCGGTGGCGGCGCTTGCGGCTCTGGGCCAGCGGTCGCTGAGCGGCTATCTGTTCCAGTCGCTCGCATGGGTGCTGCTGCTCTCCCCCTTCACCCTCGCGCTCGCAGAGCGCACCGGCAGCCCGACGCTCACCGCCTGCCTGAGCGCCGTCCTGGTCTGGCTCGCCACGGTGGCCGGGGCCTATCTCCTGCAGCGGCGCTCGCTTCCGGGGCCCGCCGAGAAGGTGTTGCGGAGGCTGACGTACGGACCACGGTAGCCGCCGGGTGGCGCTTGGTGGCGCCCCTGACCGCTACTCGATCGTGCGCACCGCGGCCTGCGTCAAGGTGGTCGCGGTGCGCACGGCGCTGGCCACGGCGGTCTGCGGATCGAGCCCGCACAGATCCATGAGGGTGAAGAGCGCCTCGGCGCTCACGACCACCGCGAGATCCCGTTTGAGCTGGGCGAACGCTTCCGGGTCCGTCGCCCCGAGGGTGCCGTCGAGCGGCCGGAGCGCATGGTCGATCAGCCCGAAACGGATTCCGGGCCGCGCGGTCGCGGTGGCGGGCTTGGTGATGGTGGCCGCGATCATCGCCCGTACCGCCCCCTCGCGGGCGAGCACACCGCGGAGCAGGAACTCGCAGGCGAAGGCGGTGCGCTCGACGGGGTCGGCGGAGTCCGCGACCGGTGCGAGCGCCTCGGCGGGAGACGGCCAGACGCCCGCCAGCGCCTCGCTGATCAGCGACTGGAGGTCGGGGAAGTACCGGTAGGCGGTGGCCTCGGAGACCAGCGCCGCGCGGGCCACCAGTGGCATGGTCACCTCCGCGCCCGTTCCGATGAGTTCGCGGGCCGCCGCCACGATCGCCGTGCGGGTGCGCTGCTTTTGGTTGATGCGGCCGGTGCCCGCCTGCGCAGTCATCGCAGAACCCCTCCTCCTGTTCGTTCCAGCGCCCATCGTAGCAACTCGCTCTCGTCATGAGAGTGGACTTGCATGACGAGGCCCGCGCTCTCTACTGTCATGAGAGTCAGCTCTCATGAAGGAGGCAGCGATGAACAGGGTTTCCGTGGTCGGCCCGGACGGCGGCGAGTCGATCCAGCTCGGCCCCACACGGATGCGCATCCTCGAGGACGGCAGCACCACCGGGCACCGCCTCGGCATCGGAGAGATCACCATCGCCCCGCACACCCAGGGGCCGCCCCAGCACCGCCACGCCGCCCGCCACCGACTTCGCCTGACGGCCGGGCCCGGCCACCTCACCCAGAAATCAATCCACTTGAGGAGCAGCACATGACCCGCACCACCCACATCCTCACCCTCGACCAGGGCACCCTCGACGTCACGGTCGACCTCCACGGCCGGCAGGGACACCCCTTCCTGCTCCTGCACGGAGGCGGCGGCCCGCAGACCCTCGCCCCGTTCGCCGGCCTCCTCGGCGAGCAGCGGCCGGCCAGGGTGTTCTCCCCCGTCCACCCGGGCTTCGACGGCACCGCCCGCCCCGACTGGCTGACCGACGTCACCACCCTGGCCCGGGTCTACGCGCAGCTGCTCGACGCACTCGATCTACGGGACGTGGCCGTCGTCGGCAACTCCATCGGCGGCTGGATCGCCGCCGAACTGGCGGCCCTGGGCAGCGACCGGATCAGCAGCGTCACCCTCGTCAACGCGGTCGGAATCCACGTCCCCGGCCACCCGATCGCCGACACCTTCGGCCTGACGCCCATCGAGCTGTCCCGTCTCTCCTTCCACGACCCCTCGAAGTTCCGCTTCGACCCCAGCGCGCTCTCCGAGGCGCAGCGCGCGGTCATGGCCACCAACCGCGCCACCCTCCAGATGTATGCGGGCCCGCATGCCATGGCCGATCCCACTCTGGCCGAGCGCCTGGCCAAGGTTGCCCACCCGACTCTGGTGGCATGGGGCGCGAGCGACCAGATCGTGGACGCCGACTACGGACGCGCGTACGCGCAGGCGGTCCCGGACGCGGAGTTCCGCCTGCTGCCCGGCACCGGCCATCTGCCCCAGTCCGAGACGCCCGGGCAACTGCTGCCGGTGGTCTGGGACTTCGCCGATGCCCACGCCACCAGCAGGCCGCGCTCCTGAGCCGCCCGCCCCGCCTCTGCGAACACGCCGTGCGCACGGCGAAGGCCGGCCGCCTCGGCGACGACCGGCCCGACGTTCAGTGGCGTACGTTCAGCCGCCGACGTTCACATCGATGCAGGCGTAGAAGGCGTTGGAGGTGTCCGAGATGTTCCAGACCGCGAGAACCTTCTGCTTGCCCTTCAGACCGCCGAAGTCGACCTGGTGGGTGACGGTCTCGCCCGGCTGCGCCCCGCCGTCGTCGATCTCCGCAATCTTCTGACCGCCGACGAAGTACTGCCAGGTGTTGGTCGCGTGACGCGCGGTCAGTTTCCAGGTGAAGCTCGCCTTGGACGGGACCGGCGTGACGGCCCAGCCCTTGCTGTCGTCGTCGAGTTCGGCGAACCGCGAATTGCCACCGCTGCAGCTCGTCAGGCCCTTGGGACCTTCGACGCTCTGCGGCTCGTACTTGATGTCACCGCAGGCCACGGTTCCGGCGGCGCACTGTGCCTGACGGCTCGGCGGGTTCGAGATGTAGCCGTGCGCGCTTGCCTCGCCCGCCGGGAGGCTCAGCGCGATCAGGGGCGCTATACCCGCGCCGACGAGGACGGACACCCTGCGTTTCATGTTCATGCCAACTCCTTAGCGGCGAGGGCGCCACGCCGGACGGGAAGCCCTTACCGAAGGTCAGGATGTGGGGGGATGTGGGGGGTGGCTATGACGGAACGCTCCATGGACCGCAAAGGCGGCCATGAGACCGCTCCGCACTAGGTCTAGACCATACCGTCTGTCCGTTCACGGTCAAGACGTCGAACGGATGTGGTCTGGTCCACTGTCATCCCCGCCGGCGTCACCGCCCTCACCAGCGGGGTCCGCGCCGCGGCGCCCGGCGGTCAGGACACGACGACAGCAGGGCGCGAGAGCGGCCAGAACATGAAGAAGCCCGGGACGGACGGGAGTTCAGGACGAGAGGGCGGTCAGCCGTCGCCGGTCGTGGGGTGAGGAACGGCGGTCCAGCCGCTCTTCCAGGCGACCCCGGGCCGCGTCGCAACGCCCTGCGGACACCAGCGCGAACAACAGTGTCTCCTCGACGATCTCGCGCTGCGCCGCGCTGCCACCGACACCGGGGAGCCGTGGCAGCAGCCGCTCCAAACCGCGTGCCGCCTCGGTCCAGCGCTCTTCGAGGATGTCCTCGAACGCCGTGCACAGCGGGGCGATGACACTCCGCTGCACCTCATCGGCGCGCAGGGCGTGGACCCGCAGCCGCCGCAGCCCCGGCAGGTCGCCCGCGGCGGTGAGGGCGATGGCGGCGTGCAGGGCGACGAACGCGGTGGCCGGACGCTCCAGGACATCCACGGGAGCCGTGTCCAGGACGTCGCCGATCGGGAACGGCCCCCGCCACGCGCCCGCCAGCCGGGCTCGCCACAGCAGCGAACCGGAGTCGACCAGGGCGCGGACCCCGTCCACCTTCCCGGGGGACAGTTGCTCCGCCCACCGGCGGCGGACCGCCACCGTGTCCTCGAGGGCGAGTTCGTGCAGGGCGGCGTGCCAGGAGAAGTGGGCGCGGTGGGTACCGCCCCGGCCCTGGTGGGCCAGCCATCGCTGGAGTCGCTCACGGCCCGCCTCGTGGTCGCCGCGCTCATAGTGCACATGGGCCAGAGCGTGCATCGCGTGCCCGGAGGCGGGTTCGGCGGCCAGGGCCTGCTCGGCCAGGGCTCCGGCCTCGTCGTAACGCCCCTCCTCCTGGCGCATGAAGGCGAGCAGGGACGTGTGGAACCAGCTCTCCCCGTGCGCCGGGACGGTCCGCTCGACCACGCGCAGCGCGGTGGAGCCGTCGAGGTCACGCAGACCGGAGAAGGCGATGGTGGGCACCGCGACGGCGAGCGCCAGCGCATCGCCCGGGTACTCCTCCAGGTGGCGCAGGAGGGCGGCGTCGCCGTCCGCGGGCGTGCGCAGGACACGGCGGGAGACGACGTCCACGAAGGAGCGCTCGTAGTCGTCGGCCCGTTCGCGCACCGCGCGCCGGGCATCGGCCAGGGCCCGGGAGACATCCACGTCGGCCCCGCACTCATGGCCGATGAGCGCGAGCGCGGCATGGCCGAGGGCGAATCCGGGGTCGAGCGCCACGGAGCGGCGGAGCGCCTGCGGGGCCCCGGCCCGGACCTTCAGCAGCCGGTCCACCCCGAGGCGGTAGGGGGTGGCGGCGGCCGCGTGCGTACTGAGGGGGAAACCGGAGGCGTCCGTGGGCCGACGTGTCCGGCGCCGGGCGGGGCCGCCACCGGCGGGGAGGGCGGGGGCCGTCCACGGGTCGAGGACGGCCTCGGCGACGGTGGCGGCCTGTGCGCGGATCTCCGGGATGGCGGTCGTCTCCCACAACTCGCCACGACGGGGAGCGCCGAGGGTCCACAGCGGGCGGGTGGTGTTGCCGTCGGCGCCGTGCAACCGTCCGTCGTCGGTGGCGACGCCCATGCTCAGCGGGCCGGGCATCGCGGCGCCCTGGTCGAGCAGGCTCCGCCACAGCGGGTCGGCCGTGTCCGACAGCCGCAGGCCCGGCCCCGTACAGTCCACCACCCAGCCCACGGGCAGTGTTCGCGGGCCGTCGCCGGTGGTGAGGGAGACCGTCAGGGAGCCGTCGGGCCGCGCCGCCGCGGAAGCGAGCCGCCCCTGGTACATCCGCATCCGCCGGGTGCGGCGCATGCGCCCCACCGCCTCCGCGGTGGCCGGGGGCATACGGTGGCGATGGGTGTTCCACAAGGAGCCGTACTGTGCCACGAACTCGGCCCGCTCCTCGGTGGACATCGACGCCCAGATCTCCGCCGTGACCGGGCGCAGCCCGTCCACCGCGGGCCGCCAGTCGCCGTGGGTCTGCATGACGCGGCCGATGTGCTGATGTACCGCGGCGCGCAGCGCGGGCAGGGACAGCCCGTGCAATGGTGTCGTACACGCGGCGGCGGGCAGCGGGTCCACGGCATGCGCCTGCGGCAGCCGTCCGCCACGGGAGACGGTGTGCACCGTGCGGCCGGGGCGGTCGAGCGTCATGGCGATGTCCACCGAGGTCAGCCCGGTGCCGACGAGCAGGACATCCTCCTTGTCGCCCTGGCCGAGGGCGGCGTCCAGGGCGCCCGGCGCCCAGGGGTCGGCGATGAAGCGGTCGTTGCCACGCAGTGCCTCCGGTGCCCATTCGGCGTTCGCACGGGACGGCCCGGTGGCCAGCACCACGCGGTGCGCATCGACGGTACGGCCGTCGGCGAGCTCCAGCCGGGCCGTCGGGCCCCCGCCGGGGAGGGTGGTCCAGCGGCAGCCGGTGGCGCGGGTGCGCAGCCGGCGGACGGTGACGACGCCCTGCGCCGCCATGATCGCCCGCCCGAGGGTGTCGGCGAGGTAGGCGCCGTAGCGGTAGCGCTCCGCGAAGTCGCCGCCGCGCACGCCCGGTTCGCCGTGGTGGCACAGCCACCGCACGAAGTGTCCGGGGTCGTCGGGGTAGCAGCTCATCTTGCCCGCGGGCACATTGAGGCGGTGGCGCGGGTCGAGGGTGGAATAGGCGATGCCGCGCCCCGCCTCCGGGGCCGGGTCGATCAGCAGGAGTTCGAACGGGGTACGGCGGCGGGCCGCGGTCTCGCAGAGCTGGATCGCCACCAGCGCACCGGCGGCGCCCGCGCCCACGATGGCGACGGTCCTCGTACACGGCCCTGACGTCGTACACGGCTCTGGCGATGCCATGTGATACCTCCTGCTTCCCGGGAACCGGCGGCCGAGCAGAACCGGTGCCCCGCTCACGCAACCGGTACCGTAGCCAGCTAAGTGCACCAATTCAATGAACTTGGTGAACTGATGGAAGAACGGCGGTGAGCCCTTGGCCGCAGACCGGTGCCCAAGCCGGTGGTTTGGTGCCTCGGCCCATGAATCGGACGTGCGTGATAACTTGCCCGGGTGCGGATCACAGCCAAGTCGGACTATGCCGTCCGGGCGATGGCCGAACTGGCGGCCGCGGAGGGCTCACCCCTGACCGCCGAGCAGGTGGCGACCCGGCAGGACATTCCACTGCGTTTCCTCTTCGGCATCCTGCGGGAGCTGCGCCTGGCCCATCTGGTGCGCAGTGTGCGGGGCCCCGAAGGGGGATATCTGCTGGCGCGCCCGGCGAAGGAGATCACCCTCGCCGACGCGATCCGCGCCATGGACGGCCCGCTGGCCAACGTACGGGATGTGGGCCTCAGCGGTCTGGAGTACCCGGGAGCGGCTGCGGTGCTCCCCGATGTGTGGCGCGCGGTGCGGGCGAGTCTGCGGCAGGTGCTGGAGAAGACCACCTTCGCGGATCTGGCCGCCGGTGAACTGCCCCCGCTGGTCCAGGCGCGGGCCCGCGAATACCTCGACGACGTCCGCCACTACGACACATGACCGCCGGAGAGGCGGGGCACGCGGTTCGGCCCTGTACGGATTCGCTCTCGTCGGCGGTGTGAGCCGACCGCTCGGCGACACGGCCACCGACCCGCGGTACGACGACAGCACCTCGCCCGACGCGGCTCGGCGGGGTGCGGAAGGGGAGCCCGCGCCCGCGGCGACTGCGCCCGCGGACCATCTGATGGCGGATCACCAGGAGCCGGTGACGGACGGGGAGGCCGCCGCCGAGGTCCGCCCGGCGGAACCAGCCGACGCCCCGCTGATCCCCCGTTCGCGGGCCCGTACTCAGCGTTCGTGGCCGGGGGAGAAATCGCTCGCCGGGCGGGCCGCGCGGCTGCTAGCTTGCGGCCGTGGATCTCTTCTCACGCGCGTGGACGGCGTTGCGCACGGCGGTCGCCGAGCTCCCGGACGAGGACTTCGCCCGGCCGTCCGGCTGTGCCGGCTGGCGCGTACGGGACCTGGTGTGCCACCTGATCATCGACGCCCAGGACGTCCTGATCACCCTCGTGACGCCCGCCGAGACGGAACCGACGCGCAACGCGGTGACCTACTGGGAGGTCGCCGAAACGCCGCCGACCGGCGATGACCCGCTCGACGCGCTGACCGTCCGGATGGCCGCCGCGTACGAGGAGCCGTGGCTGCTGAAGTTCCACCTCGACGACGTCGGCTCCGCCGCCGGACGCGCGGCCGAGCTCGCCGACCCGGGGTTGTGGGTCAGCACCCGCGACGAGGTGTTCACCGCGGGCGACTACCTCTCCGTGTACGTGCTGGAGTGGACCCTGCACCACCTGGACCTGATCGCACACCTTCCGGGCGCGGCGGAACCGCCCGCCGAGAGCCTCGCCGGGGCACGCGAGATGCTGGAGCGGATCGCCGGGGCGGCGTTCCCCACGTCGTGGTCCGATACGGACGCCCTGCTGGTCGGCACCGGCCGGCGAGCCCCGACCGACGCCGAGCGGGCCGAACTGGGCGAACTGGGCGAACTGCCCGCGAAGTTCCCGCTCTTCCTCGGATAGTCCGCCGGCCGAACGGGCAGGCCGGTCGGTGTGTGGTGACCGATCGAGCCGCATGCCGCTCTCCCAGGTGTCCGCGGTGTCCGCGTCGCGCGACGAAGAGGCCCGGCGGAGTCTGGGGGCCCTGGGCGCCCTGACGAGGTTGCACGGTGCGAACCGGGGCGGCGCTGTCGGCACAGGACGCGGGGCTGGGCACCACGCCTTGATGCCGTGCGCGTCATCCCGCGCGCCGGGCCGCCGGGTTGCCCTGGTGGGTGAAGGCGGCCCAGAGGTGGATGCGGTCGAGGTCGGTGCGGACGGCTTCGTCGCAGAGCTCGCCGTGGAGGGTGGGCGGTGGCTCGCGCCGCGGGTTGAGCATCCAGAGCTGGGCCGCGCGCAGGGCGTCCACCGGGGCGAGGCCCTGCCTGGTGACGAAGTCGTGGAAGACGGCCATCATCAGGGCCGTCGTGGCGTCGTGGACGGCCCAGCGCGAGCCGATGACATCGGCCGCACCGCGGGCGATCAGGGCGGTGGACAGGGTCAGGGCCTCGTCGTGGTCGCGGGTGCTCAGGTCCGTCTCGCAGGCGCTGAGCACCACCAACGGGCCCGCGGCGTCCGGCTGCCCGGTGGCGGCGCCGTCCAGGATGCGGGCCACGGTCAGGCGTCCGGCGTCCTCGGGGCCGGTTGGTGGGGCGGCGAGCCACAGTGCCGAACGCGTGGGATCCGGACCGGCCAGGGCGTGGCAGGAGATGTGCAGGACGGCGACCGGGGAGCCGCCGCCGGGCAGGACGGCGAGAATGTCCTCGGGGGTGCCCGGCGCATCGCCGGCGGTGGCCGTTGGGAACTCGCCGTAGCGGAGGCCGTCGGGATAGCAGGCCGCGCGCAGCGCCTCCGCCTCGATCTCGGCCCATACGAGGCTGAGTTCGGGGTCGGCGACCAGCACCTGCCCGGCGGTGGTGGGCAGCCGGTCCCGGGTCGCGGCCCGCAGGAACTCGGCGCCGGAGGGCGCGTAGCTGAGCACCGCGTCCTCGCAGGCGTACCGGTGCTCGCGCCCGGCGGTCCCGTACGGAGTGCGGGCCGCGTGCCAGGCGACCGCGCCGAGGGGCCCGCAGGGCACCAGCACGATCCGCGGCGGCCGGTGGAGCGGGCCCACGGCTGCCAGGACGGGGCCCATGACGGCGGGCCAGGCCCAGTCGCACAGGTCGCGCAACGCCGCTTCCCACCGCTCGTCCCGCTCCATCTGCGGGCCCGCGTCGGCCGGGGCGTCGGTGGCCGACCGGGAGCGCCGGGCGGTGGCGTCGAGGTAGCGCTCCAGTGGCGGGCTGCCGGGGGTGAGCAGCGGCAGCTTCAGGACGGTGGGCTGCGCGTCGCCGGTGCCGGGGCGGAGGATCAGAGCGAGGCCGGGCATGCCGGGGCGCTGCCCGGGGACGAGGTAGACGAGCGCATCGGCCCCCGCAGCGGTCAGACCGGCCCTCAGTGACGGCAGGTCCGGGGGGCCGAGCAGTTTCCAGGCGTCCGCGCCGCTGCCCGCGCCCAGCGCTTCCAGTGCCCTGCGCCGCAGCGTGCCCGGGATCTGCGGCCCGGCGGACTGACCACTCGGCGTGGCCGGGGTGCCGGGCTGAAGCGGATCCGCGGTATCGGGCTGCAGCGCGTCCTCGGTATCGGGCTGCAGCGCGTCCGCGGCGACCTCGGCGCGCCACTGCCGGGCCAGCTCCGGGTGGCCCCGGGCTTCGAGGAGTTCGGGAATGCCACGGGACGCGGCCGCGGCCCGCAACACCAGGGCCCGGCCCAGTTCCAGCGCGTCCACCGCATCGGCCGGGCGGTCACACACGGTGGTCCAGTAGGCCAGCCATAGCGCCTGTGCCGACCCGAAGCGGGCCACGGACAGGCCGTGCTCGGAACCGAGTTGGAGGAGAACATCGGCGGACAGCCTGACCAGCGCCTCGCTTCTGGTGGCCAGGGCGGCCTCCCGGTCCTCCTTGGTCCTCGGACCGCCGCGCTCACGGCGCAGCCAGTGGGCTTCGGAGAGTTGGGTCAGGGCGTCGGCGAAGTGCGGCAAGCCGTTTCCCCGGGCGAACAGCTCGCGGACCTGGGACAGCTCGGTGATGCACACGTCGAGCAGGTCCGGGTCGTCGAGGTGGCGGGTCGCGTGCAGCAGGGCCCGGCCGAGCTGATACCGCAGCCGGAGTTCCTCGCGGGGGGTGGGCTGCGGTCCATCGAGGATCCGGTGGACCTCCGCGATGGCCTCATCGGCGGCGTCCCGGCTGGGCTCGATCATGATCAGCCGGATCAGCGCGGAGGCGCGCAGGGCGGGGAAGTACGGTCTGAGCATGGGAGCGATCCGCCGGGAGTCGGTCCCCACGACCTCCCGCAGGTACCAGGCCGCGGCGCGGAATTCCTCCGGATCCTGACTGCGGGCGGCCTGTTCCTGATGCACCTCGGCCAGGGTGCTGGCGAGGGTGAAGCGGTTCTCCTGGTCGGGCGGCAGGGTGGCGTACAGGCCGGTCAGCTCCTCGACCAGGCGCGGCAGCACGGTGGGATCCGCGCTGCGGCGGGCCAGCGCCAGGTCGTTCTGGGCGGCGAACACCACCAAGGTGAGCTTGTTCGTCAGTGTCAGTGAGTCATCGCCCTCGCTGGCGGCGCGCAATTCCCTGCCCATTGTCCGGGCGGCGTCGGCGGTCCGAAGACTGCCCCCGAGTGTCGCCGCCTCATGGACGAGCCCGGCCAGGCCGGTGGCCAGAGTACGACGGGCGGCCGCGGCCCTCTCACCGTCCCCCGGCGAGGTGGCCATCATCTCCCGAAGCCGGGCGGCGCTGGTCTCCAGGTGTGCCAGATCACCGGTCTGGGACACCCGTACGCCATCGACCAGAGCGGTCACCTGCTGCTCCAGGCCGAAGTACCCCGGGCCGCCGGGACGGTCGTCGGGGTCCGGCCCCGGCTCCGACATGGCCTCGTCCACCTCGTCGAAGTCCATCGTGCCGGGCACCAGGAGGTTGGCGTGCACCAACAGGACGGCGTGCAGCTTGGCGATGCGGGCCCGTTCGGGCGTGCGCTCCGGCAGCTCCCGCAGGGCCCGCCGGGCGACGTCCGCGCCGTGGCGGACGCGCGGGGCCAGCGCCCGGGGGTTGCCCTCGCCCGATCTGAGCCCGGTCAGCAGCTCGCGCAGCGGCGTGAAGGCCGGTCGGTCCAGGCCGAGGGCCGCCAGTTCCCCGTCGGCCTCCTCGGGGGAGACCGTGGCGCGGTCCGCGGTCCTGTGCAGCCACACCAGGAGCTCCGTGAACCGCGCCAGGTCGTCGGAGGCCCAGCCCAGCACGGCTTGGACGGCGTCGGCCAGCGGGTCGTCGGCGCGTTCCCCGGCTTCCCCGCTCCCCTCGGCTTCCCCGCTCCCCTCGGCCTCCCCGCTGTCCGCGAGAGGGGCTGTGCCCGTCGGCTCCGGCGTGCCCTCCTCCCGCGGCGGCGCCACATCGGATTCCTCCACGACGGCCGGGGAACGCTCCCCGGACAGGGCCGAGAAGCCGGAGGCGGACGACAGCGTCAGCTCGATCTCCGAGGTGAGAAGCCCGAGGAGCCGACGCAGTTTCGGATTGTCCGGGCCGCCGGCGAGGCGGTCGATGACCTCCCTGGCCTCCGCCAGGTCGTCCCTCAGGGACGCGGTCGGCGGCTGCGGGCCTAAGGCCCCGGGCGGCGGCTCCTGGCGGTAGCCTCGGCGTTCCGCGCGCACGGCGCGCGCGTAGTGCGCCGGGACGAGCAGTTGGAGCAGCACTCTCCGGGCGTTCGCCGCGAGCGGATCGGTCAGCGGTCTGGTGCGGTCGGCCCAGCGCAGATGGCGCAGCCCGTATTCGCGTTCGCGACGGGCGGCGTCGGACTGGCCGCCCGCTTCACGGCTGAGGATCCGGACGCCCATCAGCACGCCCAGCAAGGGGACGAAACCGTTCCGGAGCGGATCGTCCGCGGGCAACAGCCGCTCGACGGCGGCAACATGCTCGATCGCATGGGCCAGTGCGACGGTCCGCCCCGAGTCGCCCTCCGCTCCGGTCACCACGTCGCGGGCCTGGCGGGCGGCGATGGCGGCCCACGCTCGCAGCGCCCGCGCACCCTCCCGGCCGCCGTCGTGGCGCCGTTGCTCGTCGTTCATGCCGCACTCCCCCCGGTGCCCGGACATGTACCCGTTGACGACCAGCCTCCCACGCGGCGCGAAAGGGCTGTATCAGCTGTATCACCCGAGCGGCCGCGGGAAGGGTGTGTTCTCAGGCGTCCGGCAGCACTCCGGGCCGGAACTTCTCGACGCCGACGACGCGGTGGACATGGTGCGGCTCGATGTACACCGCCACGCGCACCTCGCCGGGGGCCAGCCAGGGGAACGTCTCCGTGCCCAGGTACTTCTGCGCGAGACGGTCCATGACGTGTACGCCCGGCTCCCCCTCGACGAAGCGGACGGCACGGCCCCGGATCTCCACCCGGTGATACGGATCCTCGGTGTCCATGCAGCACAGTGACACCCGGGGATCGCGCCGAAGGTTCTCCTCCTTGATGCGGCCCGCCGAGGTGTTGATCACCACCAGGCCGTCCTCGAGGTCGGCCCACATCGGGGTCAACTGCGGTGACCCGTCCGGGTTCAGGGTGGCCACTTGCCAGAACCTGGGTTCCTGAAGCCAAGCACGTGTGATCTCGTCCAGGGTGGCAGCCATGCGGTTCCGCTCCTTACGCATCGTTCAAGCGGTCCAACGCCTACCCGGCCACCAGGGTTCCGAACTCGGCGCGCCCCCGGCGTGGGCGACCCGGTCACCGGCCGTTGGGCGAACGGCTGCCTGAGGCTACCGGCACTCCGTATGCTCACTGCATGATCGATGTGCCGCTCTCCGCGCTGGAAGTCGCCATGGTCCAGACTGGTACGCGAGCCGTGGACACGCTCCGTGACACCACCGCCTTCGCCCAGCGTCTCGACGCCCTCGGCTACCACCGACTCTGGTATGCCGAGCACCACCACTCCCCCGCCATCGGCGCCTTCCCACCCGTGGTCCTGACCGCCCACGCGGCCGCGTCGACATCGGCCATCCGCCTGGGCTCCGGAGGCGTACTCGCCCCCAACCACGCCCCCATCATGCTGGCGGAGCAGTTCGGCACCCTCGCCGCGCTGCACCCCGACCGGATCGACCTGGGCATCGGCCGCGGCCCCGGCACCTTCGACGAGTCCACGGCCCGGGCGCTGCGGCGCGGCGCCGGACCGACGACGGACGACGAGTACCGGGACGACGTGGCGGCGACGCTGCGCTTCCTGGTCGAGGAGGTCGCGCTCGGCCCGCTGCCGGAGCCGTGGCTGCTGGCCTCCAGCACCGCCGGTGCCGCGCTCGCCGCGGAGCTCGGCCTGCCCCTCGCCTTCGCCCATCACATCCGCCCCGACAACACCTCCGCCGCGCTCGGCCACTATCGTGCGCACTTCACACCGTCCCGTGGTGTGCGAGCCCCCGGGTGCTGGTGTGCGTGGAAACGATCTGCGCCGAGACCGAGGAGGAGGCGGCTCGGCTGTCCGGCCCGATGGATGTCGTCAAGGCCGGGCTCCTCAAGGGGCAGAGCGAGGTTCCGTTCCCCTCGACCGAAGAGGCGTCCGTGCACCCGTTCACGGCGGAGGATCGGCAGGCGCTCGCGGCCTTCCGGTCCCAGCAGGCCTACGGCACGCCCGCGACCGTGGTGCGGCGACTGGCGGAGCTGGCGGACGCGACCGGGGCGGATGAGCTGATGCTGGTCACGCCGGTCTACGCGCCGGCGGCCCGCCTGCGCTCGTACGAACTCGTCAAGGAACACGCCGCCGCGCCGTCGGCCACGACGCCGCAGCACTGACCGCATATCCATAGCAGGCACGCCGGGCCGGCGCCGGGCCCGGCGGATGCCTCACAAGAATCACACAAAGCCCTCTCCTACGGTCCGAGCGACGAAGACGCCCAACTCGTAGGAGGTTGCGCCATGTTCGGCAGTCGCCGTCCACGTGTCCTCGCCGCCTTGTGTGCGGCTCTGGCCGTCGCGTTGTCGGCCTCGTGCAACAGAATGGTGAACTCGGCCGAAGGTGCCACCTCTGACACCGACGCCTCACCTTCCGGCAGGAAGCCCAACATCGTGTACGTCCTCACCGACGACCTGGCCTGGAATCTCGTGAAGTACATGCCACACGTACAGGAGATGCAGAAGAAGGGGACGACGTTCACCGACTTCTTCGCCACCGACTCGCTGTGCTGCCCCTCGCGTACGTCCCTCCTCACCGGGCAGTACCCGCACAACACCGGGGTCTTCACCAACAGCGGCGATGACGGTGGCTACCGCGCTTTCATGAAGAACCGCAATGAGGAGAAGACCTTCGGGCCCGCGATGCAACGCGCGGGCTACCGCACCGGGTTCATGGGCAAGTACCTCAACGGATACCAGCCGGGCGACAAGAACGGCACCGACAAGCCCTATGTGCCCTCCGGCTGGAACGAGTGGGACGTCGCCGGGGACGGCTACAAGGAGTACGACTACGACCTGAACGAGAACGGCAAGGTCGTGCCCTATGGGAAGGCCCCCCAGGACTATCTGACGGACGTGCTGGCGAAGAAGGCCACCTCGTTCATCGGCTCCTCGGCGGAGGCGAAGAAGCCGTTCATGCTGGAGGTGGCCACGTTCGCACCGCACGGCCCGTCCACACCCGCGCCGCGCGACGAGGACACGTTCCCCGGACTCAAGGCTCCGCAGACCGATGCCTATGACAAGGCGACCCGTAACGCGCCGACGTGGCAGAAAATCTTGTCGCCGCTGGAGCCGAAGGAGAAGAAGGAGATCGACCGGAGGTTCGCCAAGCGGGTGCGCTCGGTCCAGGCGGTCGACGACATGATCGGTCAGCTGGAGAAGACGCTCGAGGACAAGGGCCTGGCGGACGACACCTATATCGTGTTCGGGTCGGACAACGGTTTCCACATGGGCGAACACCGGCTCCGTCCCGGAAAGCAGACCGCCTACGACACCGACGTCAATGTGCCGCTGATGGTCACCGGGCCCGATGTTCCGGCCGGTGAGAAGGTGTCGCAGCTCGCCGAGAACGTCGACATGAACCCGACCTTCCTGGACCTGGCGGGCGTGGATCCGCCGTCGACCGTGGACGGGCGCAGCCTGGGCGGCCTGATGCACGGCCGGACGGAGAAGGAGTGGCGCGACGCCGTCCTGGTCGAGCACCATCACGCGGATTCCACGAAGGACGATCCCGACGCGGCGCCCGAAATCACCGGCAACCCGCCGACCTACGCCGCGATGCGCACCGATGACTCCCTCTACGTCGAATACGCCGATGGGGAGCGGGAGTTCTACGCGCTGGACTCCGATCCCGAGCAGTTGAACAACCGGGCGGCGTCGCTCTCGGCCGCGCAACGGGCCGCTCTGCACCACACCCTCACCGCGCTCCAGCGGTGCAAGGGTGCGGAAAGCTGCCGAGCCGCGTCCCGGACGCGGACCTAGCGGCGCCCTGCGGCCCGGCCCCGGCCACTAGCCGGGGCCGGGGGCCGCTTCCAGCCCGGTCGCTTCGAACTCGACGCGAACCTCGTCGGACAGCTTCAACGCACCCAGGAACGCGCTGTACGGCTTGATGCCCCAGGTGGATTGTGTGACGGACGCCCAGCCGCGCAGCGTCCCCTGCGGATCGCCGCTCCCGTGCACCGTCACCGGGTGGGTCCGGCCTTTGATGGTGAGGTCGCCCGTGATCTCGAAGGACTCGGGCGTTCCGGTGATCCGCGTGGAGCGGAAGGTGATGGTGGGGTGCTCCGCGGTGTGCAGCAGCCCCTTGCCCTCCAGCGTCCGCTCGATCTCGGCCCGGTCGCCCTCGGAGAGCGGCTTCAGCCCGCCGGTCCCCTCCCGGACGCTCAACGAGTCCGTCTGGACGGTCACGGTCACCGACGACTCCTCGGGGGCGCCGCCGACCACCGTCGCCTCCCCGGACCATCGGGTGGCCTCGATCGTCAGATCGTGCCCCGCCCTCCGGCCGAGCCCGGTGCGGCTGGTCTTGATCAGCAGTCGTCCGCCCGGCGGCCCGAGGCGATGGCTTCCCTCACTCAGTGTCACAGCACTCACCGTACGCGACGGCTCCGGGCTTTCGCGGTATACATCACGGTACGTCCCGTGGCCACGTCGTGGCGCTCGCCGCCCAGGGCGTGGATCTGGTTGACGATGACGCGCGTCTGGGAGGCTGCCCTGCCTGGCCGCCGACACCGACGACCGCTCAGGCACCGGGCCGGTGTGACGCCGACGGCCCATCTCCAGGCGGCGGTGCCATGGCGGGGATGACGCCACCGGCGAGAACCGCTTCCCGCTGCCGGGGGGAGAGACGGTGGCGGACGGGGTACTCCTCGTCCCGGGTCGCGTTGCGGACGCGGAGTGTCGGGGCACCATCCGGCGAGAGGGCCTCGCGCAGCCCGGACAGGTGCAGCCGGTCGTCGGTCTCGATGCGCTCGTAGTCGGCGGGATCCTCGAATTCCAGGGGCAGAACACCGAAGTTGACGAGGTTCTGCCAGTGAATGCGGGCGTAGGACTTGGCGATGACGGCTCGCAGTCCGAGGTAGCGCGGCGTGATGGCGGCGTGTTCGCGGGAGGAGCCCTGGCCGTAGTTCGCGCCGGCGACGATGAGATGCCCGGTGTCCTCCCGGACCGCCTCGGCGCGCCGCGGGTAGTCGGGGTCCAGCCGGGTGAGGGTGAATCCCGCGAGCTTCGGAATGTTGGAGCGGTAGGGCAGGGCGGCCGCTCCGGCCGGGGAGATCTCGTCGGTCGAGACATCGTCGCCGGCCTTGAGGAGGACGGGGCCGTGCAGGCTGTCCGGCAGTGGATCCAGCTCCGGCAGTGCGGAGATGTTGGGGCCGCGTTCCAGCGCTACGCGCGCGGCCTCGTCCGGCGGCAACGGCGGCTCCAGCATGGCGTCGTTGTTCGAGGGCGGGTCGGGCAGGTCCGGCGCGGGAGGGGCCGCCGAGAGGCGGTCGGCCCAGTCGCGCGGATCCGTGATGACGCCGGTCAGCGCGGAGGCCGTGGCGGTCTCCGGTGAGCACAGCCATACGGCATCGTCCTCGGTGCCGGAGCGGCCGGGGAAGTTGCGCGGGAAGGTGCGCAGGGAATTGCGTCCCGAGGCCGGTGCCTGTCCCATGCCGATGCAGCCCAGACAGCCCGACTGGTGGATCCGGGCACCGGCGGCGATCAGGTCGAACGTCGCGCCGCGGCGTGTCAGGTCCTGGAGGATCTCACGGGATGTCGGGTTGATGTCGAAGCTCACCCCGGCCGGGACCTGCCGCCTGGCCACCATGGCGGCCGGGACGGCGAAGTCGCGGAATCCGGGGTTGGCGGAGGAGCCGACGACGACCTGGGCGATGGGCTCTCCGGCCACCTCCCTGACCGGCACGACGTTTCCCGGGGACGTGGGCCGTGCGATGAGCGGCTCCAAGGACGACAGGTCGATCTCCTCGTCGAGGTCGTAGGACGCGTCCGCTTCCGCGGTGATCTCGACGAAGTCATCGCCACGCCCCACCCCGTCGAGGAAGTCGCGCACCGCCTCGTCCGAGGGGAAGACGGTGGTGGTGGCGCCGAGTTCCGCCCCCATGTTCGCGATGACGTGCCGGTCCATCGCGGTGAGGGAGGCCAGACCGGGTCCGTGGTACTCCAGGACACGTTGGACGCCTCCTTGCACCCCGTGACGGCGCAGCAGCTCCAGGATCACGTCCTTGGCGCTCACCCAGGGAGGCAGTTCCCCGGTCAGCCGAATGCCCCAGACCTTGGGCATGGTGAGGTGGAGGGGCCGTCCCGCCATGGCGAGCGCCACCTCCAGGCCGCCGGTGCCGATCGCCAGCATGCCCAGGCAGCCGCCGGCGCAGGTATGGGAGTCCGAACCGGCGAGGGTTTTCCCGGGAGCGCCGAAGTGGTGCATATGTGTGGGGTGGGAGACGCCGTTGCCGGGCTTGGAGAACCACAGGCCGAAGCGGCGGGCGGCCGAGCGCAGGAAGAGATGGTCCTCGGCGTTGCGCTCATCGGCCTGCAGGATGTTGTGGTCCACGTACTGCACGCTGGCCTCGGTCCGGACCCGGTCCAGGTCCAGCGCCTCCAGCTCCTGCATCACCAGGGTGCCGGTGGCATCCTGCGTCAGCGTCTGGTCCACGCGCAGCGCGATCTCCTCCCCCGGCTCCATACGGCCGGACAACAGGTGATCGCCGATCAGTCGCTGCGTCACGGTGCCGTGCGCGCGAGCACGGGGCAGATCCATAGCGCCACCGCCTCTCCGGGCGGAGCGTCCGGGCCCTCCGGGCGCCCCACAGCAGGTTCCCGTCAGCTACCCCCATACTGCACCCGCCGGGGGCCACGGTCATGGTCCGGCGGTGCGGATGCGCGATCGGCAGCCGCCTCTTATCATCCGGCCCCCTCCGGAGCATTTTTGTCCTGAGTCTTGACGTAAATCAGCGGACGTTCGCATGCTGTGCTCCATGCCGACCAACTCCGAGCACAGGTTGCACATCGACAGACGGACGTTGTTGACCGGAGTCGCCGGATCCCTGGGCGTTGCGGCGGGACTGCCCGCGACCGCGGCCCAGGCGTCCCCCACGGAGGGCGCGCCGATGCGGCGGCACCCGTCGAACTGGCCCCAACCCGAGCCCTACGGCCTCGCGGACACCCGCCTCGACCTGTGGCCGCGTCCGGACAACTCCTTCATCCTCCCGCTCGAACGGCGCCCCCGCGACCGGGCGCGCGGCGTGGTCTGGATGCGGGACACCTACGTCAACTGCTTCGTCGTGGACGGCCGTCCGATGTACGTGGCCACCGGCACCACCCGGGTGCCCGGGCTCAGCGCGGCCGGCCCGTGGAACGACGGCATCTTCGTGTGGATCTCCCCCTCCCTTCGGGGGCCGTGGCGGCTGGTGGACACGACCGGCATCCGGCCCGGCGCCGAGCGGGGCAAGGTGTGGTCGCCCGAGTTCGTCGGCGAGAACCGGCCCGGGCGCACGGTCGTCGCTCCGTGGCAGGAGTACTGGTACGACGACCAGTTCGGCAAGCGCGGCCAGGTCTGGGCCCCGGAGCTGCACTACTTCAACGGCACCTGGTACCTCGTCGCGTGCATGGGCGACCACTCCCGGAAGGTGGGTTCGTTCCTGCTGGTGAGCGAGGGCGGGGTCGAGGGCCCGTACCGGCTCGTCGAGGGCAACCTCGACAAGCCCTTCGGCGAATCGTTCATCGGGGGGCCGGACTTCATCGAGCCCGGCGCCTACCACCACATCGACGGCAGCCTCTACACCGAGGGCGACGACGCGTGGCTGGTGCTCCACAACGACCTGTACGCGCCGTTCCGGAACGACATGGAGGACATCAACCCGACGACCGAGCTCCCCACGTTCCGGCAGATGCCGTACTCCCCCGAGCCGTATCTCGAGGGCGCCTACGTGTTCAAGTACCGGGGCAAGTACTACCTCGTCCAGGCCGCGTGGGACCGTACGTCGCTCCATCCCGACGGCAGCACGCGCTACGCCTACGACCCACCGGGCCCCGGCCGCGTGCAGTACCAGTACGACGCCGTCGTGGCCGTCTCGGACACCTTCGAGGGGCCGTACTCCCAGCGGTGGACCGCGGGTGTCGGGGCCGGTCACAACAACTTCTTCGTGGATCACGGCGGCCGTCTGTGGGCGACGTTCTTCCGCAACCCGAACTTCGGCTACTGGTCGCATCCGTCGCGCATCGCCGACGCCGCCGTCCCCGGTGTCGTGCGGCTGGAATGGACCGGCCCGGAGGGCAACCGCCTCTATGTCCAGCGCCGGAAGCGGGATGGTCTCAGGGGGTGACCGGGCCGTCGAGCTCGACGATGATCCGGACGCTGTCCGGGCGGGACCAGGTGGAGCATCACCGCGCGTCCGGAGGCCGCGTCCCGGCTCAGGCTCTCCACCAGCCACACCGGCCGGTTGTGCGCCGTCTCCAGCCCCTCCGCCACCCGCCGGTCGGGCAACACGCTACTCACCCGGCACCAGGCGCGGACCGGGGTCACCCCGCACATCTGCCGCAGGATCGTGTCCAGCGACTCCACGGCGTGCACCGCCGCGTCCAGCTCCGGCAGCATGCCGACCGGGATCCGCTCCTGGGACCAGCCACTGAGCAGGCCGTCGATGTACGACTGCCGGGTCAGCCGGTGGACCGCGCTGCCTTCGGCACGTTCCAGCCGCTCGGCGATGGCGCCGGGGACAGGTGTCGTGTCCTCGGGATGCCACCGGGAGGGATGACGAAGGTTTCGCCTGGTACGCGTCAGCGCCGGTCGACGTCGCCGCTGCCGTCGGTGGCGCCGTTCGTGTCGTCGGTGTCGTCCTCGCCCGCCTCCAGCAGGCCCGCCGCCGCGCCCACGATGCGCGGGTCGGCGACGCCGACGACCGCCTCGTCCTTGTCGGTGTAGTCGAAGCGGGCGAGCACACTGCGCATGGCCTCGACGCGGGCCCGCTTCTTGTCGTTGCTCTTGACCACCGTCCAGGGCGCGTACTCCGTGTCCGTCTCACGGAACATGGCCACCTTCGCGGCGGTGTAGTCGTCCCAGCGGTCCAGCGAGGCCAGGTCCATCGGGCTGAGCTTCCACTGCCGTACGGGATCCACCTGGCGGATGGTGAAGCGGGTGCGCTGCTCGCCCTGGGACACCGAGAACCAGAACTTCACCAGGTCGACGCCGTCGTCCACGAGCATCCGCTCGAACAGCGGCGCCTGCCGGGTGAAGCGCTGGTACTCGTCCTGCGAACAGAAGCCCATGACCCGCTCGACGCCGGCGCGGTTGTACCAGGACCGGTCGAAGAGCACGATCTCACCCGCGGTCGGCAGATGCTCCACGTACCGCTGGAAGTACCACTGGCCACGTTCGCGCTCGGTGGGCTTCTCCAGCGCGACGATTCGTGCGCCGCGCGGGTTGAGGTGCTCGGTGAAGCGCTTGATCGTGCCGCCCTTGCCGGCCGCGTCCCGACCCTCGAAGACGATGACGAGCCGGCGTCCGGTCTCCTTGATCCAGCTCTGCAACTTCAGCAGTTCGATCTGCTGCAGCCGCTTGTGCCACTCGTACTCCTTGCGCTCCATGCGGTGCGGGTACGGGTAGTTCTCCCGCCAGGTGTCGACCGGGCTTCCGTCCGGCCGGATGAGCACGGGGTCGTCGTGGTCGCTGTAGTCGACCCGCAGGTCGGACAGCTCGGACAGCAGGGGCGGCGTTGTCATCCAGTCCTTCCTTTCGGCTCTCAGTGGAACTGCGGCACAATCAGATAGATTCCGTACGCCACCACCGCGGCGCACGCCACAAAGCACAGGCCGGCCTGGGTGAGGCCGACGGTGGAGCCGGTGCCGTTCTCCTCACGGGCTGCCTCCACACGGGCGAGGCCCAGGACGCCGAGGGCGAAGACGACGACCACGGCGACGGTGACGCCGATGCTCACCGCGGTGACCTGGCCGAGTGCACTCCAGTCGAGATGCATCGCTTTCAACTCTCCGTGATTCGGCGGGACTTACGCGGCCGTGCCGACGGTGGCCGGCGGCTCGGTGCGGATGGTGACCTCATGGGCGTCGTTGACGTTCTTCGCGTCCACCGGGTTCCGGCGGGAGAGGAGCACGATGCCCCCGGCGAGGGCCACGCCGACCAGGGCGACGACCGCCGCGCCGATGTTGCCGCCGCCCTTGACCACGCTCGCGGAGACGCCGCCGACCAGCGCGGCAGCGGGCAGCGTGACCATCCAGGCGATCACCATGCGGCCCGCGACACCCCAGCGCACCTCCGCCAGCCGTCGGCCGAGCCCGGCACCCAGGATGCTGCCGGAGGCGACCTGCGTGGTGGACAGGGCGAAGCCAAGGTGCGCGGAGGTGAGGATGACGGTGGTGGAGGCGGTTTCGGCGGCGAAGCCCTGCGGCGACTGGATCTCGGTCAGACCCTTGCCCATGGTGCGGATGATCCGCCAGCCGCCCAGGTAGGTGCCGAGGCCGATGGCGAGCCCGGCGGAGGCGATCACCCACAGCGGCGGACCGGCGTCATGGCCGAGGGAGCCCGCAGAGATCAGGGTCAGCGTGATGACGCCCATGGTCTTCTGCGCGTCGTTCGTGCCGTGCGCGAGGGAGACGAGCGAGGCCGAGGCGATCTGGCCGAGCCGGAAGCCCTTGGTCACCGACTTCTTGCGGGCGCGGTCGGTGAGCCGGTACGCGAGGTAGGTGGCCAGCAGCGCGGCGACACCGGCCACGATCGGCGAGGCCACCGCGGGTATCAGCACCTTCTCGACCACCTTGTCGAAGTGCACGCCGTGCGAGCCCGCACCGACCCACACGGCCCCGATGAGCCCGCCGAACAGGGCGTGCGACGAACTCGACGGCAGCCCGACCAGCCAGGTCAGCAGGTTCCAGAGGATCGCCCCGACCAGCCCCGCGAAGATCATGCCCGGGGTGACCAGGGTGTCGTCGACGATGCCACCGGAGATGGTCTTGGCGACCTCGGTGGAGAGGAAGGCGCCGACGATATTGAGGATCCCGCTCACCAGCACCGCGGTTCTGGGGGTGAGCGCGCCCGTGGCGATGGATGTGGCCATCGCGTTGGCCGTGTCGTGGAAGCCGTTGGTGAAGTCGAAGGCGAGGGCCGTGACGATGACGACCGCCACCAAGAAGGTGATGTGGTCCATTCCTGCATGCAAACAAGCTCAGGCCAATGCTCGGCGAACTCGAGGCAAAGGCAGTACAAGGACGGCGCGCGCAGGTCGTGGGCATCGTTGTCAGAGCGGTGTCACCCCGGTGGATGACCCGTCTCACCCGGTCGGACCCTGCCGCGCGGCCCGGTGCCACGGGTCCCGCGAACGTTGAGGAGGCATGGCTCCCAAGGGGGACCCAAAAGGCTGAAGGAACACCCAAAGGGAAGCGAGAACACCATGGTGGCGTCTCCGGCTCTCGGCTCCGGACGCGGACGGACCCGCGCACGTGTCGCGGCGGCCGGATGCGCCGTGGCGGTGTGCGCGACCGTGGCGGCTCCGGCCGCCGCGCGGGACGACATGTCCCGCGGGAAGCCCACGGTGGTGCTGATCCATGGCGCGTTCGCGGACGGCTCCAGCTGGAACGGTGTCATCCAGCGCCTGGAGCGCCGCGGTTACCGCGTCATCGCCCCGGCCAACCCGCTGCGCGGTCTGTACACCGACTCCACCTACATCGCCTCCGTCCTGGACAGCGTCAAGGGCCCGATCGTGCTGGTGGGCCACTCCTACGGCGGCGCGGTCATCAGCTCGGCCGCGGCGGGCCACCCCCGGGTGAAGTCGCTGGTGTACGTGTCCTCCCTGATGCCCGACAAGGGCGAGAGCGGCCAGTCGCTGGCCGCCCGGTTCCCCAGCGAACTCGCCACCGCCACCAGGGCGGTGCCCTACCGGGCCGGTGACGGTGTGCGGGGCAAGGACCTGTACCTCGAGCGGGACAAGCTCCACCGGGTCTTCGCCGCGGACCTCCCGGCCAGTACGGCGAGGCTGCTGGCGGCGACCCAACGGCCCGCCACCACGGCCACGTTCTCGGAGAAGGCCAAGGTGGCCGCGTGGCGGCAGATCCCGTCCTGGGTCCTCGTGGCCAAGCAGGACAAGACCATCAACCCCCGGCAGGAGCGGTTCCAGGCCAAGCGCGCCCACTCTCACACCGTGGAGATCAACTCCTCCCACGTGGCCATGATCGCGCATCCCCAGGAGGTCACCGACCTCATCATCAAGGCCGCCACGGCCACCGGCAAGGCCCGGCCGACGCCCGCCGCCAAGCCTTCCGGCTCCCGCGCCGGGGCGGAGTCCCGGCCCGCCGACACGGCCGCCGCGTGGGTGACCGGCGGCGCGGCGGCCCTTCTGCTGGGCGGCGGAGCCCTCGTCCTCGGCCACCGCCGACGCCGGCGGTCGCGTTCTTCGCTCAGGTAAGGCGGCTACAGCCAGCCGCGCACGCGCGCGACGCGAGCCGCCACGTGGCGGTTTTCCGCGCCGAGTTTGGCCGCCGCGGCCGACAGGTAGTTGCGCACCGTCCCGGGCGTGGCTGGTGACGATCATCGAGGTGCGCTCCGGCACCGTGTCCCGCAGCCTCACCGCCACCGACACCCCGTCGCATCCGGGCATCCGCAGATCCAGGACGGCCGCGTCGGGGCGATGTGCCCGGGCCATGGCCAGCGCCTCGTCGCCGGTTCCGGCCTCCGCCACGACGGTGATGTCGTCCTCCAGCGCGAGGAAGGAGGCGAGGGCGCCGCGGATGAGGTGTTCGTCGTCCGCGAGCAGAACCCTGATCATTCGGCGGTCTCCCAGGGAATCCGCGCGGTCAGGCGGAAGATCCCGCCCGGGCGCCGTTCGGTGGTCAGCGTGCCGTCCACCTCGGCCAGGCGCTCGCGCAGCCCCGGCAGGCCGCTGCCGGTGCCGGGCCGGGGGGCCGTACCCGCCCCGTCGTTCTCCATGACGAGCGCCACCCAGCCCGAGACCATGGCGCGCACCGACACCTCGCAGCGCGAAGCGCCCTGCGCATGGCGGAGCATGTTCGTCGTGCCCTCGCGGACCACCCAGCCGAGCGCCGCCTGCGTCTGTACGGGCAGCCGCGCCGCCGGGCCGTTCTCGATCCGGCAGTCGATCCCGGCCGCCTCCAGTACGGACCGGGCCCCGGCCAGCTCGGCGAGCAGGTCGGCGGTGCGGTAGCCGCGGACCACCGCGCGGATCTCCCGCTGCGACTCCTGCGCGATGTGCTGCACCTCCTCCATCTGGGCCACCGCCTCTTCCCGGCCCCGCCGCGCCAGCCGCACCGCGAGCTCGCTCTTCAGCGCCACCACCGCGAGGTTGCGGCCGAGCACATCGTGCAGATCGCGGCCGAAGCGCAGCCGCTCCTCCGCGACGGCCAGCCGCGCCTGTGTCGCCCGCGCCTTGGCGAGCTCCTCGATCAGCCGCACGCTCCAGCCGGTGACCCGCATCCCCGTGGCCATGAACGGCACCATGAACAGGATCCCGCCGAGCGCGAAGGCCAGCAGCTCCCCCGACAGCCCGCTCGCCATCGCCGCGCCGAGCGCCGCCGCCGGCACCGCCCCGACCAGCACCACCCCGGTGCGGGGCGGCAGTGCCAGCATCGGCGGGCCCGCGTAGAACATCATCAGCCAGATCAGATAGGTCACCAGGTCCCGGTCCCCGATGCGGCCGGCGGCCAGCAGCGCGCAGCCCACCGCGGCCATGGCCACGGTGACGGCGACGTACAGCGCGACCAGCCCGACCGGGCGGGGTCCGGCACCGAGGTAGCGGCGCAGGGCCGCGCGGGAGAGCAGCAGATGGACGCCGACGTGTGCCGCGCCCACCGCCGCCACCAGGGACGACCCGAGCGTGCCGGCGTCCGACGTCTTGACCCAGAACGCCCACAGCGCGGCCTCGGCGGCGCCGAAGGCGGCGAGGGTGCCCAGAGTCCAGCGGCGGTAGCGCTCGGGGCCGTCCGGGCCCCCGAGCCGCTCCACCCAGGTCTCCACGCTCATGCTCCCCGACACCGTCACCGCGGGCCGCGCCACCTCGGGCTCCGGCACCTGGGGCGCCACCACCTCGGGCCCTGTCATCACGGGCTCCATCACCTCGGGCTCCGCCACCTCAGGCTCCCGCCGCTCTCAACTCCGCGGTCCCCAGCGGAACCGCCGACGCACAGCAAACACTGCCAGGCCCGTCCATGCCAGCGCGAGGGTCACCGCCCGGAGCTGGTCCATAGCGGCCAGGTCATCCGTCCAGCCGCCCCGCAGCAGATCCATCACCGGCGAGAACGGCAGCCAAGCGGCGATGTCGGCCATCGTGTCCGGCATCACCTCACGCGGCGCGAAGACCCCGGAACCGGCCATGGTCACCAGCAAGAACGGCAGAAACGTCATCTGGGCACTCTCCGATGTCCGGGTGAAGGCCGCCGTCAGCGCCGCCCCCGCGACCAGCATGGCCACGCCGCCGAGCAGACCGAGCACCGCCAGGTGCGGCGCGGCCGGTGCGTCCGCGTCGAGGAACGCGGTCATCCCGACCGCCAGCAGCAGGGACTGCACGACCGCCAGCAGGAACGCCGGGAGCGCGCTGCCGACGAGGATCTCCCAGTCGCGTACCTCGCCACTGCGCAGCCGCTTGAGCACCAGGCCCTCGCGGCGCACCACGTACACGCCGACCAGGTAGGTGTAGACGGAGAAGAGCAGCGCCGTGGCCAGCGCGGCGGGCAGCATGACGGTGGCCACCGACAGGCCGGTGCCACCCAGGTCCAGCTCCTCGACCGTGCCGCGCATCGCGAAGGCCATCACGCTGGGCAGGACCACCGCGGTGACCAGGGACGCCTTGCTGCGCAGCAGCAGCGTCAGCTCGGCGCGGCCGAGGGCGGTCATGCGGTCGGCGGCGGTGCGCCGGGTGGCCGTGGCCACGGACGTTGGCGCCGTACGGGCTGCTGACGTCGTCATCGTGCCTCCTCGCTGTCCAGGCCCTTCGCGATCTCCATGAACGCCTCCTCCAAGGTGGCGGACCGGGCGTCGAGGCCGCGCAACTCCACGCCCCTGTCCCGGGCCCACACCAGCAGCGCCGTGGCCGTGCGCTGCAGATCGGCGGTCTCCAGCCGGACCGTCCCCCCGGTCTCCTCGTAGCTCGACACCCCCAGCGGTGCGAGCGGCGGCACATCGCCCAGGAAGTGGTCCCGGGGCAGCTCGAAGCTCATCCGCGAGGGCCGCTCGGCGACCACGTCGGCGACCCGCCCCGAGGTGGCGATCCGCCCCGCGTGCATGATGGCCAGCCGGTCGGCCAGCTGCTCGGCCTCTTCCAGATAGTGGGTGGTGAGCAGCACCGTCGTGCCCTGCTGCTTCAGCTCCCGGATCAGCTCCCAGGTCTCGCGGCGGGACTGCGCGTCCAGGCCGGTCGTCGGCTCGTCCAGGAACAGCACCTCGGGCCGTCCCAGCAGGGCCAGCGCGAGATCGAGGCGCCGGCGCTCGCCACCGGAGAGCTGCTTGACCCGCACCGCGCTCCGCTTGGAGAGCCGGGTCAGCTCCAGGGCCTCGGCCACGGGGCGGGCGCCGCTGGTGCAGCCCGCCCACATGCGCGCGGTCTCGGTGACCGTCAGCTCCGTCGGGAAGCCGCCCTCCTGGAGCATCACCCCGATACGGGGGCGGACGGCGGCGCGTTCGCGGTACGGGTCGCGGCCGAGCACCCGGACGGTTCCGGCGGTGGGGGTGGCCTGCCCCTCCAAGACCTCGAGGGTGGAGGTCTTACCGGCCCCGTTGGTCCCCAGCAGCGCGAAGAGCTCACCGCGGGCGACCGTGAGGTCGATGCCGCGTACGGCCTCGAAGCCCCGATAGTGCCGCCGTAGGTCGGCGGTTTCGATCACAGTGTCCATGCGTTCCAGACTCCCGGCGCGGCGGGCCCGGTGGCAGTGCGGTCTGTCATGCGTCCATCTGACATCTGTCATGCGAACCCTGGAGATACGTCACCGGAGATGTCGTCAGAGGTCCTTGACGGCGTCGGTGAGTGCCTGGTCGAGGATGGCGGCACCGCGGGCGATCTCGTTGTCGCTCGCGGTCAGCGGAGGCGCGATCCGGAAGGTGCCTCCCATGCCGGGCAATTGGACGATGTTCATGTGCAGCCCGAGTTCGAAGCAGCGCCGGGTGACGGCCGCGCCCAGCCGGTCGGCGCCACCGGCGCCCAGGAGCTGGTCGCCGGCCAGTTCCATACCCAGCAGCAGCCCGCGTCCGCGGACATCGCCGACGGCGTCGTGGCGGGTGGCGAGCGCGTCGAGATGACCGCGCAGTGCCGAGCCGAGCTCGCGCGCACGCACATCGAGGCGGTCGCGGACCAGCACCTCGAGGACGGTGTTGCCGACGGCGGCCGGCAGCGGGTCGCTGACATGGGTGGTGAAGAACAAGAACCCCCGCTCATGCGCCCGCTGCTCGATCTCCGGGCTGGTCACCACGGCGGCCAGGGGCAGCCCCGCGCCGAGCGTCTTGGACAACGTGAGGATGTCCGGGACGACCCCCTCGTGCTCGAAGGCGTACCAGTCGCCGGTGCGGCACAGCCCGGTCTGCGCCTCGTCGAGGATCAACAGCATGTCCCGCTCCCGGCACTTGTGCGCCAGGGCCGCGAGATAGCCCGGCGGGAGTTCGATGACACCGCCGGAGCTGAGGATCGGTTCGACCAGGCAGGCGGCGAGGCTGCCGACCGACTGGGCGTCGATCAGGTCGAAGCCCAGGTCGAGCTGGCGGCGCCAGTCGAGCGCGCCCTCGGCGTCCACGAAGTCCGGGTGGAAGCGGTCCGGGACCGGCAGCGCGAAGTTGCCCGGCGCGGCGGGTCCGTAGCCCTTGCGGCCTGCGCTGTAGGTGGCGTTCGCGGCGGCCTGGGTCATCCCGTGCCAGGAGCGGGCGAACGAGACGATCTCGTGGCGGCCGGTGACGAGTTTCGCCATCCGCACCGCGGCCTCGTTCGCCTCCGCCCCGGTGGTCAGGAGCAGCACCTTCTCCAGCGGATCCGGCAGGGTCTCGGCGAGCCGGCGAGTGAGATCGACGACCGGGCGGCTGAGCATCCCGCTGTGCAGATGATCGAGGAGGGCGACCTGCTCGCGAACCGTCGCGACGATCGCCGGGTGGGAGTGGCCGAGGATCGCGCTCATCTGGCCGGAGGTGAAGTCGAGCAGCTCGCGACCGCTCTCGGTGAACACCGATGTGCCCGCGGCGCGGGCGATGATCTCGGAGGTGAAGGGGGCGTGGCCGCTGTAGCGGATGAGGTGGCGCTCCGGGGCGGCACCGGCAGTCTCGGAAGGCATGGGAACGACGGTAGGGATGCGCCGCTGCGCGCGTCCATCGCACAGATCCGACCGTTCTGTCAGGCGGAACCGTACAGCGAAACAGCCCGGCCGAACCTACAATCGGGCGCATGCTCAACTCAGGGCGGCTGCGGCTGCTCAGCCTGCTGGAAACCCTGGGTACCGTCCGCGCGGTCGCCGAGACGCTGCATCTGAGCGCCTCGACGGTCTCCCAGCAACTGGCGGTCCTGGAGACCGAGACCCGCTGCCGGTTGCTGGAGCGGACCGGGCGGAAGGTGCGGCTGACCCCGGCCGGTCTGCTGCTGGCCCGTCGGGGCCGGGAGATCCTGGACCAGATGGCCGAGGCCGAGGCCGAGTTGCACGCCCTGAACGACGAGCCCATCGGCACCGTACGGCTCGGGGCGTTCCAGAGCGCCGTCTACCCCCTCGCCGTCCCGGCGGCGACCCGTCTGGCCACCACCCACCCGCGGCTGCACCTGGAGCTGATCGAGCTGGAGCCGCATGAGAGCGGACCGGCCCTGCGCTCGGGGGAGGCGGACGTCATCGTCACCACCACCGACTACGCCGGCCTCTCCTGGGGCGCGGACCTCGAGATCATTCCCCTGGGAACCGACCCGATCGTGTTGGTGCTGCCACCCGACCACCCCCTCACCGGCCGCACGACGGTGAACCTCGCGGCCTGCGCGGAGGAGACGTGGGCGTGTGACCGGCCGCGGTCGTATATGGCGGATCTGACCGTACGGCTGTGCCGCGAGTCGGGCTTCGAACCCCGGGTGGCCTGCCGGTTCAGCAACTACCTGATGCTGCTGCGACACGTCGAGTCGGGCCGGTCGATCACCCTGCTGCCCGCCCTCGCCATCACCCCGGACCACGCCGTCGTCACCCGGGAGCTGAGCACACCGGTGCACCGCAACGTCGCCATCGCGGTGCGCCGCGGCACAACGCAGCGCGCGGCGGTGCACGCGGTCGTCGCCGCACTGCGCGACCACCCCGAACTCCCGGCGCTGTCCGCACCGCACCAGCGCCCCGGCCGGGAACAAGGTGGCTTCGGCGCGTGATATTTTCGGTGCCGCCGTGCGCTGCTGCGAACCGAGGAGGTGAGACCGATCAACGCTGTGACAGGTCGGGCCTCCTTCTCCCGCATGGTCCAGGGAGTGCCCGCGGAAGGCATCCCGAAAGGCATGAAACGCCATGCGCTTCACCTCTGAGGCATCGTCCGACGGTTTCCGCGAACAGCTCTTCACCCTTGGTGAGATTCCCGGTGTGCTGTGGACACCGGAAGGTGCCACCGGTACGCGTCCCCTGATCCTGATGGGGCACGGTGGCGGTCAGCACAAGAAGGCCCCCGACATCCTGATTCACGCGCGCCGCTACGTGGCGGAGTGCGGTTTCGCGGTGGTGGCGGTCGATGTGCCCGGGCATGGCGACCGTCCGGTGGTCGAGGAGTACGACCGGATCGCGACCGAGAACCAGGCTCGGGTGGCGACCGGAGAAGAACTGGCCCCGCTCATCGCCGACTTCCAGGCGCTGGTGGCCCGCCGGACCGTCCCGGAATGGCGGGCGGTCCTGGACGCGGTTCAGCGACTCGAACACGTCGGCCCCGGGCCGGTGGGCTACTGGGGCGTCTCGCTGGGGTGCGGACTCGGCGTTCCGTTCGTCGCCGCCGAACCCCGGGTCCGTGCGGCGGTGCTGGGGCTGGGTGGGGCTCTGGCCTCGGCCGGGGACGCCGCGCGGATCGCCGTCCCGGTGGAGTTCCTGGTGCAGTGGGACGATGAACGAGTGCCGCGGGCCGAGGGCTTGGCGCTGTTCGACGCCTTGGCCTCGGCCGAGAAGACGCTGCACGCCAACCCGGGGAGGCACGGGGACGTCCCGGCCTTCGAGCGGGACAGCGCGCTGCGATTCTTCGCCCGCCACCTCGGCTGAGAGCGCCCCCGGCCCGGCCGCGCCGATCGCGGCGCGGCCGGGCCGGGGGCTCAGATGATCCGGGCGTACTCGCGGAACTCCCAGTCGGTGACGTATCGCCGGAACCTGGCCAGCTCATCCCGTTTGAAGGTGAGGAAGGCGTCCACGAAGGGCTTGCCGAGCACATCGGTGAGCCGGTCGTCGGCTTCGAGGGCGTCGAGTGCCTGGCCCAGGCCGGTCGGCAGCGCGGCGGCGGTGCCCCTGTCGTGGCCTGGGCCGGTCATCGGCGCCGGGGGCTCCTCGGCGGCGGCGATGCCCAGATGGGCCGCGGCGAGCAGACCGGCGATGGCGAGGTAGGGGTTGGCGGTGGCATCCCCGAGGCGCGCTTCCAGACGGGTGGCGCCGCCGCGCTCGGGCGGGATGCGGACCAGGGCGTTGCGGTTGTCCAGGCCCCAGTTGATCAGCCAGGGGGCCGTCGTGTCCGGGCCGAAGCGCTTGTACGAGTTGACGGTGGGATTGAGGAGCGCGGAGAGCGCGGGGGCGTGGGCGAGCACTCCGGCCAGGGCGTGGCGAGCCGTGGCGGACAGGCCGTAGGCGCCCCGGGGCGCGTCGAACACGTTGCGGCCGTCCGCGTCGACGAGGGAGAGGTGGAGATGGAAACCCGAGCCGCCTCCGTCGTTGAACGGCTTGGCCATGAACGTGGCCAACCGGCCCTCCGTATGGGCGAGTTCCTTGATAGCGGCCTTGAAGCGAAAGGCCCGGTCGGCGGCGTCCAGCGCTTCGCAGTGGGTGAGGTTGATCTCGAACTGGCCGCTGTCGAACTCGCGGTTGCCGCCGCTGACGTCGAGCCCGAGGGCGTGCAGCGCGCGGACGGTCCGCAGGAGGTGGCCGTCCGGGTCGCCCTTGCGGCCGGTCGTATAGACGTGGCCCGGGGCGGGGGCGTAGCGCCGCCAGCCGACGGGCGCGGCCGAGTCCGGTTCGAGCAGGACATACTCCAGCTCCGGGCCCACGACCGCGGTCAGGTCCCCGTCGATCAGCAGGCCGATGACCTGACGCAGCAGATCCCGCGGCGATTCGGGCACGGGCAGTCCGGTGGCCGGGTCCCGGACGTCGCCGATGCACTCGGCCACTCCCGGTTCCCACGGCAGTGGGGCGAGCGTGGTGAGGTCGGGGCGTACGAGGATGTCCGGCATACCGGCTTCGAGGCCGCCCGCGATGTGCGAGTGATCGCCCAGTGCGCCCGTGTGATAGACGGCGCGGCTGAAGGCGAGTCCATGGCCGACCGCATGGGGCAGGTGGTGCAGCAGGATGTCCCGGCTGCGGCCGGAGCCCATCATGTCGGGATAGGTGACCCGTACGACGTCGATGCCCTCGGCGGCGAGTGCCTCGGTCCTCTGGCGGACGCGGTCGGCTGTCTCGGCGCTCAATGGTCGCTCCGCAAAAGTTATTTGATGCCAAACGGGAGGGCCCACACGATACGAGGCGGCCGGGCCGTCCACAAGGGATCGCCGCGATGCGGCCAGGGCGCGAACGCCCCGGCGCCCGGCGCACCCGGGGCTACATTTGATCGCGAACGAATGACACGGCGGTCCTTGCCGCCCGCAGCGGAGGAGGATGCCATCGTGCCCGGGCGCCGCCGATCCATCACCGAGACCGAACAGGCCGTCCAGGAACGGCTCGGCGGCTTCGAGTTGCAGCGCGAACAGATGGCCGCCGTCGCCAATATCCACCGCGCCGCCGCGGCCGTCCGCCAGCACCTGGAGAACTCCGTGCTGCGCCCGCACGATCTGACCTGGACCGGGTTCGTGGTGCTGTGGGTGCTGTGGATCTGGGGCGAGGCAGAGACCTGGTCGGTCGCGGAGGAGGCGGGCATCTCCAAGGGGACCCTGACCGGGATCGCGCGCACTCTCGAGTCACGCCACCTGGTGGCCCGCGCGCCCCACCCCGACGACGGCCGGCGCGTCCTGCTCTCGCTGACCCCCGAGGGCGAGGAGCTCATGGAGCGCCTCTTCCCCGCGTTCAACGCCGAGGAGGCGTTCGTCGCCACCCCGCTCAGCGCCGAGGACTGCCTGCGGCTCGCCAACGGGCTGCGCGCCATCGTGGCCCAGCTCGAGGAGCACGGCGAAGAGCGCCGACGGGAGCTGCTCGACGGAAGGGATCTGGCCCCGCGCCGTTCGGGCCGCCGCTCCCGCCAGTGACGCGCCCGCGCCCCGGCACGGCGCCGGCGGCCGAAGGCGGCAACCTTGACCCCGCCTCGTGGCGAAGTTAGCTTGTTTGGGGCCAAACAAGCTGGAGGATCGGGACATGCCCCAACAGCCGGACACCGCTGTGCACGAGGCGCGGATCGCCGGCGTCGCCGTCGACACCCGACACTGGATCGGCGGCCGGCGCGTGGCCTCCGCCGGCACCTTCCCCGACGTCTCGCCGATCGACGGCAGCACCCTGGCCCGCATCGCCCGCGGCGGCCCCGCCGAGGCCGAAGCCGCCGTGGCCGCCGCGAAGGCCGCCTTCCCCGGCTGGGCCGCCACTCCCCGGGCCGAGCGCGCCCGCATCCTCCACGCCATCGCCGACGGGGTGGAAAAGCGCCTCGAAGAGCTGGCGATCGTCGAGACCACCGACAACGGCGCGCTTCTGCGTTCGCACCGCCGGGGTGTGATGCCGCGCGTCGCCCGCAACTTCCGCTTCTTCGCGGAGTGGCTGCTGACACTGGGCCACGAGGACTTCACCACTCACACCGGCGGCCCCGCCGCGCCCGGCCACACCAACCACGTCAGCTGGGACCCGGCGGGCCCCTGTGTGCTGATCACCCCGTGGAACGCCCCGCTGATGCTGGCCACCTGGAAGGTCGCCCCGGCCCTGGCCGCCGGGAACACGGTGATCCTCAAGCCCGCGGAGTGGTCACCGCTGACCGCCTCGCTGCTCGCGGACATCGCGGCCGAGGCGGGACTGCCGCCCGGTGTGCTCAATGTCGTCCAGGGCCACGGGGCCGAGATCGGCGACGACCTCACCTGCCACCCGGACGTCCGCCGGATCAGTTTCACCGGCTCGGTGGCGACCGCCCGGCGCATCGCCGCCTCGGCCGCCCCGAACCTGACCCCGCTGAGCCTGGAACTCGGCGGCAAATCACCGCTGTTGGTCTTCGCGGACGCGGATCTGGAGCTGGCCGTCGACCTGGCCGTGGAGCAGTTCGACAACGCCGGGCAGGTGTGTCTGGCCGCCACCCGCCTCCTCGTCGAGGAGTCGATCGCCGACGAGTTCACCGAGCGCTTCGTGGCGAAGGCCTCCCGGTTGCGGCAGGGCGATCCGCGCGAGGAGGCCACCGACATCGGGCCCACCATCCACCCCCGCCAGATCGAGCGGATCGACGGCTTTGTGCGGCGGGCGGTCGCGGCCGGCGCCCACGTGGTCTTCGGCGGCGGCTCCCACTCCCGGCTCGGCGGTCTGTACTACCGGCCCACCCTCCTGACCGATGTCGCCCAGGACGCGGAGGTCGTCCAGGAGGAGATCTTCGGCCCGGTGCTGACCCTGCAGACCTTCGTGGACGAGTCGGAGGCGATCCACCTCGCCAATGACACCCGCTTCGGGCTGGCCGCCACCGTCGCCACCGGCGACCACCTGCGGGCCGAGCGCGTCACCGCCCAACTGGTGGCGGGCACGGTCTGGGTCAACTGCTTCTTCGTACGCGATCTGCGGGCGCCCTTCGGCGGCTCCCGCCTCTCCGGCGTCGGCCGCGAGGGCGGCACCTGGAGCTTCGACTTCTACTGCGACCTGAAGAACCGCGTGCTGGCCCCGAAGGGATTCCACGACCATGGGTGAGATCGTCGGGGCGGGTCTGCTCGCCCATGTCCCCACCATCGTGCTCCCGGAGGAGACCCGGCGCGCGCTCAACGACGGCAAGGAGATCACCCTCGTCACCGGTCTCCGGCAGCTCCGCGAGGACGTCTTCGCACGCGACGACTACGACACCGTCGTCGTCCTGGACTCCCACTGGGCCACCACGGTCGAGTTCGTCGTGACGGCCCAGCCGCGGCGTGCCGGGCTGTACACCTCCGAGGAACTGCCGCGAGGCATGTGCCGGATGCCGTACGACTTCCCCGGCGACCCCGAACTCGCCCACGCCATCGCACACTTCGCCGACGCACACGCCACCTTCATCACCGCGATCGACGACGCCTGTCTGCCGATCCAGTACGCCACCGTCAACCTGTGGAAGTTCCTGGGCGAGGGCCTGCCCGGCAAGCGGTGGATGTCGATCGGGGTCTGTCAGACCGGCGACATGGAGGACCACCTCCGGCTGGGCCGGGCGCTCGCCGACGGCATCGCCGCCACCCCCGGCCGCCGCGTCCTCCTGATCGCCTCCGGCGCCCTCTCGCACACCTTCTGGCCGCTGCGCGAGATCCGGGACCACGAGTCCAGCGACCCGCGCCATGTCTTCACCCCCGAGGCGCGGGCGGCCGACGAGGAACGCATCGCCTGGTTCAAGGAGGGCCGCCACGACAAGGTCCTCGACACCATGGACACGTTCCGGACCTACCGGCCCGAGGCGAAGTTCTTCCACTATCTGATGATGGCCGGTGCGCTCGGCGACCGGGCGTGTGTCGCCCGGGCCCGCCAGTACGGCGCGTACGAGAACGCCGTCGGCACCGGCCAGGCCCACCTCTGGTTCGACCGCCCGGCCGACGGCTGGACCGGCCCCGGCTCGCCCGCCTCCGCCACCGTGCCCGCCCCGCACCGCCCCGTCTGAGGAGAGCCGACATGCCCGAGTACCGCCGCATCCTCCTCGACGGCGCCGTGGTGGAGACCGTCCGCGAGGGCGACGCACTCGTCACCGGCGACGGTCGCCGCGTCGCGGCCCAGGAGGCCCGGCATCTGCCGCCCGTGGTCCCCTCCAAGGTGATCGCCGTCCATCTCAACCACCTCAGCCGCGTCGCCGAGTTCCAGAGCCGGCTCCCCGCGGCCCCCACGTACTTCCACAAGCCGACCTCGGCGCTCAACTCCCACCAGGGGGCCGTCGTGCGCCCCGAGGGCTGCAAGTGGCTCAACTACGAGGGCGAGATCGCCATCGTCATCGGGAAGACCACCCGGAACGTCGCGCCTGAGCAGGCGGCGGAGCACATCGCCGGTTACACGATCGCCAATGACTACGGTCTGCACGACTTCCGGGACACCGACGCCGGTTCGATGCTCCGCGTCAAGGGGTCCGACACCCTGTGCCCGCTGGGGCCGGGGCTGGTCACCGACTGGGACTTCCGCGGCAAATACCTGCGCACCTATGTCAACGGCAGGCTGGCGCAGGACGGCTCCACCGACGAGATGAAGTGGGACATGCACTACCTCGTCGCCGACATCGCCCGCACCATCACGCTCCATCCCGGCGACGTCCTGCTCTCCGGGACACCCGCCAACTCCCGCCCCGTACAGCCCGGCGACGTCGTGGAGGTGGAGGTGGAGGGCCTGGGCCGGCTCACCAACCACATCGTCACCGGCCCGGCCCCCATCCGCACCGACGTCGGTGCTCAGCCCACCGAGTCGGAGGAGGTCCGGTCCACCGCCCTCGGCGGCGACTGGGAGTTCCGCGGCATCCGCCCGCCCGAGCGGCCCTGAACCACGGCTCGTCGTGACCGACTCGTCCGGACCAACTCGTCGTACCAAGGAGTGGACCCCATGGATCTGAACGGCTGGCTCGCCGCGGCGCTGGCGTCGAACGCCGATTGGGCGAAGACCTTCGGCCCCTACCAGGCCCATCCGGCGCTGGCGGTCGACGACGACCGGTTCGCCGCGGCGTTCGAGGTCTTCACCGAGCGGCTCAAGGACAACTACCCCTTCTTCCACCCCCGTTACGCGGGCCAGATGCTCAAGCCACCGCATCCGGCGGCGGTCGTGGGCTACCTCACGGCGATGCTGATCAACCCCAACAACCACGCCCTGGACGGCGGCCCGGCCACCGCCGAGATGGAGCGGGAGGCCGTCCAGCAGCTCGCCACGATGTTCGGCTATGACACCCACCTCGGGCACCTGACCACCAGCGGCACCATCGCCAACCTCGAGGCGCTCTTCGTGGCGCGCGAACTGCACCCCGGCAAGGGCGTCGCCTACAGCACCGAGGCGCATTACACCCACGGCCGGATGTGCGGTGTCCTGGGCGTGGAGGGCCATCCGGTCCCGGTCGACGACCTCGGCCGCATCGACCTCGACGCGCTGGAGAGCCTTCTGCGGACCGGCACCGTCGGCACCGTCGTGCTCACCGCCGGGACCACCGGGCTCGGCGCCGTCGAACCGATCCACGAGGCGCCGGCCCTGCGCGAGCGTTACGGTGTGCGGATCCACGTCGACGCCGCCTACGGCGGTTTCTTCACCCTGCTGGCCGGGGCGGAGGGCCCCGAGGGCCTGCCCGAGGAGCCGTGGCGGGCCATCGCCGAGGCCGATTCCATCGTCGTGGACCCGCATAAACACGGCCTCCAGCCATACGGCTGCGGCGCCGTTCTGTTCCGTGACCCCTCGGTCGGCCGGTTCTATCTGCACGACTCGCCGTACACCTACTTCACCTCCGAGGAGCTGCACCTCGGCGAGATCAGCCTGGAGTGTTCGCGCGCGGGCGCGGCGGCCGCCGCCCTGTGGCTCACCTTCCAGCTGATACCGCCCACGCGCGAGGGGCTGGGGCAGTCGCTCGCGGCGGGCCGGCGCGCGGCACTGCGCTGGGCCGAACTCATCGAGGCTTCCGAGCACGTGGAGCTGTACCAGGCCCCGGAACTGGACATCGTCAGCTATTTCCCGGTGACCGAGGCCGGCACGCTGTCGCAGATCGACGCGTCCAGCGCCCGGATTCTGCGGGAGGGGATGTCGGACGACGACCCCGTCTTCGTGAGCACGCTCCGCCTCGGCGCCGATCGGCTGACGGCCCTCCATCCGAAGCTCGTCCGGGACGCGGACGGTGCGCGCATCCTGCGCAGTGTGCTGATGAAGCCGGAGTCCGAGAGCTACGTCGACCAGCTCCACGCCCGCCTGGAGCGGCTCGCACGTGGATGACGGTCACCCCCAGCTCATCCGCGTCAGGAGCGTGACGGCATGACCGGCGTCCATGGCTACTTCCCGCCCAAGAGCGCCACCGGCGCCTCGTCCCTCATCCCCTCCCCACCGTGGCACTACTCCGGCGACCTGCTCACCATCGAGTACCGCACCGACCCGGCGCGGGTGCGCGAGCTGCTGCCCGAGCCGTTGGAGCCGGCCGCCGAGGATCCGGGAGCGGTCGCGCTGATCTGGGCCGACTGGCAGTCCTGCGCGACCGGTGGGCGGGAGCTGCTGGACCCGGTGCTCTCCCAGTACAAGGAGACCTTCGCGGTCGTCCGCTGTGCGTACCGGGGCCGGACGTACTCCCGCTGTGTCTATATCTGGGTCGACAAGGACTTCGCGATCGCCCGCGGACTGCACCAGGGCTATCCGAAGAAGCTCGGCTCGATCCATCAGACCCGCCCCCATCCGTACGGGCCAGCCCCGCGCATCGAGGCGGGCGCCCGGTTCGGCGCGACCCTCGCCGCGGCCGACCGGCGCCTCGCCCAGGCCGTGGTGACCCTGCGCGAGCCGTCCGAGACCGGCGGCTTCGTCAACGGCCACCCCATGGCCCACCACCGCTGGCTGCCCTCGATCGAGAACGGCAGGGGGCTCGCCCTCGACGAGCTGGTCGAGTCCGGCGCCGCCTCCTTCGAGGGCGGGCGGCCGTGGGTCGGCGACGCCGAGCTGGAGCTGTTCGAGGCGCCCACCGAGGAGCTGGCCCGGCTGGAGATCCGCGAGCCGATCGCCGCGTACTACCGCCAGGTCGGCGTGGTCTGGGACGGCGGCCGGCTGCTGGAGTCCGGCACCTCCAGCGCCCGGTAGAAACCCCGTCTGCGACGATCTCCGCGTGGACTACCCGAACGACCAGGCCCCCGGTGCCCCCGTCCGCTCCGGCATCCCGGAGCGGCCCGTGGTCAGGCGGGGTGTACCAGATACGTGGCGCCCGCGTTCGCGGTGAAGGCCGTGACCCCCGGCTCCGGGCGGGTCGTGGGCACGGCCGCGCCCCCGGAGGTCACCCGCACCTCCTTCGCCGTGCGCAGCCGCGCCGGGCCTCCGGCCCGGGCCCGCAGCGCGGCCTCGCCCAGCGCTCCGCCCCGCCAGCTGATGTCCACCTCGAAACCGCCTCGCGCCAGCAGGCCCCGCACACTTCCGTCCGGCAGCTGCGACGGGAGGGCGGGCAGCAGATGCAGCTCGTCGTGCTGGCTCTGCAGCAGCCATTCGGTCACTCCGGCGCAGGCGCCGAAGTTGCCGTCGATCTGGAACGGCGGATGCAGGTCGAAGAGGTTGGGGGCGGTGCGCTCGGGGGTGAGCAGATCGGCGAGCAGCTTGTACGAACGGTCGCCCTCCTGAAGCCGCGCCCAGAAGTTGACCTTCCAGGCGAGCGACCATCCGGTGCCCGCGTCACCGCGTTGCACCAAGGTGGTGCGCGCCGCGGTGAAGAGCTCCGGGGTGCGGGTCCGGCTGATCTGGTTGCTCGGATGCAGCCCGTACAGATGGGAGACATGGCGGTGCTGCTGCTCGGGGGCGCCCGCGTCCCAGTCCTGCTGCCACTCCTGGAGCTGGCCCCGCGCGCCGACCTTCATGGGGGCGAGCCGTCCGCGCGCGGCGAGCACCTGGTCCCGGAAGGCGGCGTCGGTGCCGAGGACGTCGGCGGCCGAGGCCACGGCGCCGAACAGGTCGCGCAGCAACTGCATGTCCATCGTCGGCCCGGCGCACAGCGAGCCGCCGCCTCCGCTGTGGTGGGCGTTCTCCGGGGAGACCGACGGGCAGGTGACCAGCGCGCCCGTGGCCGGGTCGGTCACCAGCGCGTCGAGGAAGAACTGGGCGGCGCCCCTGAGCACCGGGTAGCGCGCCCGCAGTTTCGCCGTGTCGCGGGTGTACCGGTAGTGCTCCCAGATGGCCATGGACAGCCAGGCGCCGCCCATCGGCCACATGCCCCAGAAGGCGCCGTCCACGGGCGCCGTGCCGCGCCAGGCGTCGGTGTTGTGGTGGGTGACCCAGCCGTTCGCGCCGTACTGGGTGCGCGCCGTCGACCGCCCGGCCACGGCCAGCTCGTCGAGCAGGGCGAAGACCGGTTCCCAGCACTCCAGGAGGTTGGCGGGGGCGGCCGGCCAGTAGTTCATCTCCGTATTGATGTTGATGGTGTACTTCGAGCCCCAGGGCGGGCTCGTGAGGTCGTTCCAGATGCCCTGCAGATTGGCGGGCTGGGTGCCGGGGCGGGATGCGGCGATGAGCAGGTAGCGGCCGTACTGGAAGTGCAGCTCGACCAGTTGCGGATCGCCGCCGGAGCCGAAGCGGGAGACGCGTTCGTCGGTGGGCAGGGCCGCCGCGTCGCTGCTGCCCACGTCCAGCGAGGTACGGCGGAACAGCGCGCGGTGGTCCTCGACGTGGCGGCTGCGCAGCTGTCCGTACGGGCGGCTCGCCGCCGGGTTGAGGTGTCCGGCCGCCTGGCCCGCCGCGTCACCGCTCGCGTTCTCCCAGTTCACATAGGTGGTGCCGATGGCGACCAGGACGGTCGCCGCGTCGGCTCCCCGGACGGTGACGGTTCCGCCCGCGCTGGTGGTGGTGCCGCCCTCGGCGAGCACCCGCACCAGCGCGCGGAACCCCACCGCGCCGGTCACCCCGCCCGTGGCGTCCCCCGTTCCGTCGAGCGCGGCGGTGAGGGGATCGGGCGAGGACAGGGAGGTGTGCAACGGGCTCTCGAACGTGGCACCGAAGGACAGGGCGCCCTTCTTCGACGCGGACAGCCGGACGACGATGACGCGGTCGGGAGCGCTGGCGAACGCCTCGCGGGTGAACGTCACTCCGTCGCGGGTGTACGTGGTGGTGGCCACCGCCGAATCCAGGTCCAGCTCCCGGCGGTAGCCGGTCACCCTGCCGGCCGTCGGCAGGCTCAGCAGGAGGCTGCCGACGGTCTGGTACTGCGCCTGGCCGCCGGGCACCCCCAGGAAGTCGGAGTTGATCAGCGTCTCGGCCTCGGGCCACTTTCCGTCGAAGACGAGCTGCCGGATGCGGGGCAGGGCGGCCAGGCCCTTGTGGTTGTCGTAGCTGTGCGGCCCGCCCGCCCAGAGGGTGTCCGCGTTGAGCTGCAGCCGCTCGGTCTCCGTGGCCCCGAACACCATCGCGCCGAGCCGCCCGTTGCCCAGTGGCAGGGCGCTCAGCCAGTCGGCGGCGGGCTCGCGGTACCACAGCGCCAGCGGCCGGTCCGCCTTCTCGCGCCCGGCGGGCTCCGCCGCGTGGGCCGTCCCGGCGGGCAGGCCGGCGGCCGCGAGGCCCGTGGTGGTCGTGGCGGCGAGGGCCATGAACTGTCGGCGCGGGACATCAGGGGTCACTGCGACTCCAGGAAAGGGTGAGTGGGGTCTGCCTCGATCCCGGATACCTCGTTCCGGGATCTGCCTCGTTCCGGGTCCGGTCAGCGGCCGTGACCGGTCGTAGGCAGGCCCATGGCGTAGGTGATGCCACCGAGGAGGTGCCGCCGGAAGGCGGGCTCGGCGTAGGACTCCTTGGTGTGGCCGAGGCCGGTGTAGAAGGCCCGGCCGCCCTTGTACGTCTGGTACCAGCTGATGGGGTGGTCCCCGTTCATGGTGCCGCCGGTGTACGAGGACTCGTCCAGCGCGGCGAGCACGTGCACGGTGGCCGTATCGCGGGGGTTGGTGCGGTAGTTGTACCACTCGTCGGTGCGCACCCAGGTGTCCCCGAGGTGGCCCGTCGCCGGGTGGGCGTGGTCCTCGACCTTTATCGTGGCCTGCTGGATCGCCGGGTGGGACTGGAACCACGCACCGCACAGCCCGCCGTAGAACGGCCAGTCGTACTCGGTGTCGGCGGCGGCGTGCACCCCCGCGTAGCCGCCGCCCGCCGCGACATAGCCCTCGAAGGCCGTCTGCCCGCCCGTGTCGAGGACGTCGCCGGTGGTGGACAGGAAGACCACCGCGGCGTAGCGGGCGAGGTTGCCGGGGGTGAAGGCGGCGGCGTCCTCGGTGGCGTCGACGGCGAAGCCGCTCTGCGCGCCCAGGTTCGTGATGGTGGCGATGCCGTCGGGGATGGAGTCGTGGCGGAAGCCCGCCGTCCTGGAGAACACCAGCACCCGGCCCGCCCTCGGCCGGCTGCGGGCGGACGTGGCCCAGGCGGGCGCGGACGCCGCGCCGGTGAGCAGCAGGGCACCGGCCGCGGCCTTGACCATGGTGCGGCGCTGGGTGGGGGCGGGCAGATCGGGACGATTCCTGTGCACGGGGAACCTCCGGGGAGAAGTCTGATTCTCAAAGGGGGTTGGGCACAGGCGCGCGCCGTCGCGCCTAGGGCGCCGCACGGACACGAGCCTCGGTGAGGGGAGGGGCTGCCTCCGTGGGCGTAAGGGGACCGTACCGAGTCGGCCCCACTTTGCAAAGCCCGTTGACAAAAAGCTCTGGCCGCCATCCGTCACCGCCTCGTGGGCGCGGGACGGCCCGCCAGCCGGGGTGTGAACGTGGCGTGGAAGATGGTCGACGCGGCGCCGACGGCGGCGGCCTCGCGGCTGAGCACGGACCGCTCCACATCGACCCGGCGCAGCCGTCTGGCGGTCGGGAAGTCGTTGACAATACGGGATATCTCGGCCGTGTAGAGGTCGGCGACCCCGTCGGTGAAGAACGGCCCGCCGAGCACGACCAGGTCGATGTCCAGCAGGTCCACCAGGGACAGGGCGCCCCTGCCGATCGCCCCGGCCACCAGGCGCACGGCCTTCTCGGCGACCGGGTCGCCGGCCCCGGCCGCCGCGCTCACCACCCGGTGGGCCTCGCGCGGGTCGTGCGCGGCGCGCGGGCCGAGGACCATGCCGAGCCGGGCGGCCGTCTCGGGGATGGACACCGGCGGATTGCACTCGGGCAGGATCTCCGGCCGTCCGTCCGCGTCGACCCGTTCCAGGGCCACCGCGCACAGCTGGCCGAACTCCCCCGCGTTGGCGCTGACTCCGCGGTGGATGTCGCCGCCCAGGAACAGCCCGGCGCCGACCCCGGTGCCCAGGTACAGATACACGAAGTCGCGGGCGCGCCGGTTGCGCCCGATCCACCGCTCCCCGATGGCCGCGGCCGAGGAGTCCTTCTCCATGACGATGGGGCAGCGGAAGCGGTCCTTGAGCATGTAGAGCAGTGGCACATCCCGCCACACCGACAGCAGCGGCGGGTCGAGGACGGTGCCGGAGGCCACGTCGACGGGGCCTGGGGTGGCCACGCCGATGCCGAGGAATCCCCCGGGCCGCACCGCGCCACCGGCGGCGGACAGGACCCCGCGGCCCAGCCGGGCGATGTGGTCGACGAGCTGGTCCGGGCTCGCGGTCTGCGCGACGGGTTCCGTACGGCTGCGCACGATGGCGCCGTCGAGGTCGACCACGACCGCCGTCAGCACCTCGGGGTCGACATGGATGCCCAGGGCGTGCCCGGCGTCACCGCGCAGCCGCACCGGGGTGCGCGGCTTGCCGGAGGTGGCCTGCCGCCGGTCGTCCTCGACCAGGATGCCGCGGTGCAGCAGCGAGCGGGAGATCCGGGAGACCGACTGCTGGGTGAGGCCGGTGCGGTGCGAGATCTCGCCGCGGGTGATGGTCCCGGCCAGCCGTACCGCCTCGATGACCACGCACTCGTTGAACGAGCCGAGGTCGATCTGGTTCGCGCCGCCCCAGGACTCGCGGCGCTGCTCGCCACCGGCCCGGGAGGCGCCGGCGAAGTGGGTGGCGATGGGTTCCCGGAGCCAGCGCACGGGCTGCCGCTCGCGGACGGTGCCGGGCCGGTCCGCGTAGTGCGTGAGGGCGGCGGCCAGGTCGAGGTAGACGCGGTGCGAGGACTCCGGGTGCCGGGTGCAGTCCAGGCCGACCATGGCCCGCAGGAAGGTGCGCCAGGTGGTGCGCACCGGAAGCGCGTGGTGGACCACCCCGCTTCGGGCACACCGCTGGGACGACGGCCCGCCCTCCCCCGTGTCCCACAGGGTGATGGCGTGCAGCGAGGCGCCGGGGTGGCGGCGCCGGGCCTCGGCCAGGTATCCGGCCAGCCGGTCCTGGCCACGCCGCTCCCCCGGCGCCGGGGACGGCGGGACCTTCAGCGCGGCCTCCACCGCCGCGTCGACGGCGGCGATGACATCGGCACCGGGGCAGGCGCCCGGCGAGGCGCCGGGGTGGCGCTCGGGGGCGGCCGGGCGGGTGCCGACGAGCAGCAGCGCCCGGTGGGTGTCCAGATACAGGCCGAGCACCCACACCTCGGCCTGCGGGAGCGGGGGGCGGGTGGGCACGGCGGGGACGGTGGCGTTGCCGGGCGTGACCCGCCAGCGCTGGCGGATCGCGGCGACGGCCGCGTGGCTGTAGCCGAGTTCGCGGGCGACCGCGCGGGAGGCGCCGCCGCCGTCGGGTGCCAGCACCGTACGGGTGATGACCTCGGCCTCGTCGATGATGCTGGGCCGCCCGGGCCGTGGGCGCTCCCGCAGGCCCGCCACGCCGGAGGCGTCGAAGCGCTGCCGCCAGTTGCCCACCGTCTGCCGGGAGACCTCGAGCCGCCGGGCGATCTCGGCGTTGCGCAGCCCCTGGGCGGCGAGCAGGACGACGGCGGCGCGGACGGCGCGCGAACCGCCCTCCGCCACCCAGTGCTGCAGCAGCCTGCGGTCCTCCGCGGGCAGTCCCGAGGCGTCCTGGTACGGCGGGTTCACGACGCCCCGCGCGCCAGCCGGAGGGTCAGGATCTGGAACGGGCGCAAGGCCAGGTCCAACACGCCCTGGGCGTGGGCCAGTTCGCCCGTGGGCTTCTCCATCAGGTCGGTCACCTGAACGCGTTCGACGGCGAATCCGGCGGCCAGGGTGGTGCGCACCCGGCCGCCTCGCGACTCGTAGAGCCGGACCACGACGTCGCCGGAGCGGTCGTCGGCCAGCTTGACCGCCTCCACCACGACGCCCGGATCGCCCACCGCGACCAGCGGCGGCCCGGTGAGCCGGGGTGCGGCGGGGCGCAGCGGGAGGCTGAACGCGTATCCCCCGGCCACGGCGTCGCCGATGTCGGCGCCGGGGCACAGCGCGTAGCGGAAGCGGTGCCGGCCCCGGTCGGCATGGGGGTCGGGGCTGTGCGGGCCGCGCAGCAGGGTGAGCCGGAGGGTCGTGGTCGTTCCGCCGTCCTCGCGGGTGAGGCGGCTGACGTCGTGCCCGTAGGTGGAGTCGGTGAGCAGGGCCGCGCCCCAGCCGTGTTCGCCGATGTGGATCCAGCGGTGCGCCCACGCCTCGAAGCGGGCGGCGTCCCAGCTGGTGTTCTCGTGGGTGGGCCGCTCGACATGGCCGAACTGGATCTCGGACGCGACGCGTTCGGCGTGCACGTCCAGGGGCCAGGCGGCCTTGAGGACGGTGTCCTCCTCCCGCCAGTCGATGTCCGTGTCGACCTCCAGGGTCCGGCTGCCCGCGGCCAGGCTGAGGCGCTGCACGACGACGGACCGGCCGGTGGTGCGCTCCAGGCGCACACAGGCCAGCAGCGGGCCCTCGTCGTCGAGCCGGACGGCGGTCGCGGTGTCCAGGTCGCGGTGGACGTTGCGGTACTGGGCGTCCAGGTTCCAGGCGCTCCAGCGCACCGGATCGTCGGGGTGGAGCTGCAGCAGGTTTCCGGCGCCACCGGGCGCGATGGCCTCCCTGCCGCGGTCGTGGTCGTACACGGAGCGGACCAGCCCGTCGCGGTCGATATGGACCGTCAGCGCACCGTTGTCCAGGACGTATCCGCCCCCGTCGGCGGGACGGGCGGTGACCGGCGCCCGGTCGGTGATGCCGGTGCCGAGGACGGCGGCGCCGAGCGCGGGGGCCTGGGCGAGCACGGCGTACCGGCCGTCGGACAGCTTCTGCACCGGGCCGCCTGCGGCGGGCGGCGTATCCAGGCGGACCACCTCGCACCGCGCGTGCGGGGCGGCGTTGAGGACGGCGAGTGGTTCCGTGGTGTCCGGGGTGCCCGCGGCGCGGGCCACGATCCGCTCCAGGCCGCGGTGGATGGCACGGTACGTCTGCTCGGCCTGCTGGTGGACCCAGGAGATGGAGGTGCCGGGGAGGATGTCGTGGAACTGGTGGAGCAGCACCTGCTTCCACAGCGCGTCGAGCGTCTCGTACGGATAGGGCTCGCCGGTGCGGACGGCGGCGGTCGCCGCCCACAGCTCGGCCTCGCGCAGCAGCGCCTCGCTGCGCCGGTTCCCGCGCTTGGTGCGGGCCTGGCTGGTGTAGGTGCCGCGGTGGGTCTCCAGATACAGCTCGCCGCGCCACACGGGCGCGTCGGGGTACTCCTCGCGGGCCTCGCGGAAGAAGTCCGACGGCGACTGGACGCCGACCCGTGGCGAGCCTTCGAGGTCGGCCAGGCGCCGGGCCTTCTCCAGCATCTCGCGGGTGGGCCCGCCCCCGCCGTCGCCGAAGCCGAAGGGGGCCAGGGAGCGGGTGCCCGCGCCCTTCTCGGCGTACGTGGCGACGGCGTGGGCCAGCTCGGCGCCGGACAGGGTGGCGTTGTAGGTGTCCACGGGCGGGAAGTGGGTGAAGATCCGGGTGCCGTCGATGCCCTCCCACCAGAAGGTGTGGTGGGGCAGCTTGTTGGTCTCGTTCCAGGACAGCTTCTGGGTGAGGAACCAGCGGGCGCCCGCGAGCGCGGCGAGCTGCGGGTAGGCGGCGGTGTAGCCGAAGGAGTCGGGCAGCCAGACGCCGTCGGTCTCCACGCCGAGCTCCTGGGAGAAGAAGCGGCGGCCGTGGACGAGCTGACGCGCCAGGGCCTCGCCGCCGGGCAGATTGCCGTCGGCCTCGACCCACATGCCACCGACCGGCGCCCAGTTGCCGTCGGCCACCGCCTTCTTGATCCGCTCGAAGACATACGGCTGGTGGTCGCGCATCCAGGCGTAACTCTGGGCGGAGGAGCAGGCGAAGACCAGTTCCGGGTACTCCTCGGCCAGCGAGGCCATGGTGGAGAACGTCCGGGCGCATTTGCGCACGGTCTCGCGCAGCGGCCACAGCCAGGCGGAGTCGATATGGGCGTGTCCCACGGCGGCGATGGTGTGCGCGGAGTCGTGGGCGCGCCGGTCCAGGGCCGGGCGCAGGATCGCGCGGGCCGCCGCGGCGCCCGCGGCGACGCGGCGCGGGGGCACGCTGTCCACGGCCCGCTGGAGCGCGCGCAGGATCTCGTGGCGGCGCGGCAGTCCGAGGGGCAGTTCGCGCATCAGCTCGTCCAGCACCTCCATGTCGTGGAGGAGCTGCCAGACGTCCTCCTCGCGGACCACGAGGTCGGCACGGCGCAGGCGGTACAGGTCCTCCTCGCCCGCCGTGAGCCGGTGGCCGTAGCGGGTGCCGATGCCCGCGCTGCCGACGATGGGCGGATTGGCGGCGGCCTCGACGAGCAGGCACACGCGCTCGCCGCCGACGGCGCGGAGGGTCAGCGGCACCGAGCGGTTGTGGGGGTGCAGGCCCTGCAGCGGGGTGCCGTCGGCGTCGTGGACCAGTCCCTCGGCCTGGCCTCCGGGGCCACGGGAGAGATCGAAGCCGAGGTCGAACAGGGCCTCCACCCGGCGGCCCGCCCAGCGTTCGGGGACCGTGGCGGTGGCGCGGAACCAGGTGGTCGACCACGGGCCGCCCCAGCTGTCACCGGTGACGAACGGCCGGTACTCGGCACGCAGCGCGTCGGCCACCGGCACCGGCTCCCCCGGGATGTGCCAGGCGGCGACCTCCAGCGGGACGCGGTCGCCGTACAGCGCCGGGCGCAGGCGCTCGGCGATGAACTTCGCGATGCGCTCTTCCACGGCGTGGCGGTCGTCGTGCATGGTCGGCCCTTCCTCCTGCCTGCCTCCGGGAAAGTGCGCGTGCCGTTTATGTAAAACCATGTGTGTTATCACGTCAACGCTTCGGCCCAATTACCGTTCCGTTGCCGTGAACAGCGGCTGCGACCTGCAGATTTACTCGGTAAAGGAAGCGGTCCGACGCCCTGTCAGGAGGAAAATAAGCGGCCTTCCATCGACTGTGTCAGATAAGAGAATTGACACCGGAGACAGAAATGCGGCGGGGAGGAGTCGGCGTTCTCCTCCCCGCCGCGTGGGCCGTCCGGCGATTCCCCTCGGGACCTCCGGCGCGGCCCTGCTCGGTCCCGGCTCAGCCGGTGGTGAAGGTGAAGTCGTCCAGGTCGAAGAGGTTGCCCTGGCCGGTGACGCCCTTGAAGACGAAGTAGAGCGTCGTCGTCCCCGAGGGGGCGCCGCCGAGCGTGGCGCTCACGTCCTGGAAGTTCTCCCAGCCACCGGTGGCCGGCACGGTCGCGGTCCCCAGCAGCGTCCCGGTGGGGCTGCCCGCGCGGACCTCGATGGTGCCGCCGGGTCCGCCGGAGGAGATGCGGGCCGTCAGCTTGGTGGCGTTGTTCAGGAGGTACGGCTTGAAGGAGATCCAGTCCCCGTTGTCGGTGAAACCGACCGTCTTGCCACCGTGCGCCGTGGAGTGGCTCGCCTGCTCGATGCCCTGGAAGGCGGTGTAGTGCTCGGCCTGGCGGTGCTTCGGCTGAGCGACATGCTGGGTGTGGGTGGTCAGCGCGGGCTGGCCGCTCGCTCCCTTGTCGGTGTATTCGGCGTCGAAGACCCCGAAGATATTGGCGTTCTCGTCGTGTTCTCCGTCCGCCAGTGTCTGCAGGGCGCCCTCACAGCCGGTGGCCGAGGTGATGGGGTGGGCGTGGCTGTCGTGCCCGAGCAGATGGGTGATCTTCACCTTGGCGCAGTCGATGGTGCCGTCCTCCGGGTCGCTGACCTTGATCCGGAAGGGCACCTTGTCGCCGAAGGTGAACAGCTGGCCGTCGCCGGGCAGTTCCAGGGTGACCGTCGGCGCGGTGTTGCCGACGGTGATGTGGACGCTCGCCGTGCCGGTCAGGCCGCCGGGGTCCCGGGCGGTCAGGGTGGCGGTGTAGGTGCCGTTGGCGGTGTAGGTGTGGGCCGGGTCGGCCTCGGTGGACTTTCCGCCGTCGCCGAAGTCCCAGCTGTAGCTGATGGCGTCGCCGTCGGGGTCGCTGCTGCCGGACGAGGAGAACCTCACCTGGAGCGGGGCCTTGCCCGAGGTCTTGTCGGCCGCCGCCTGGGCGACCGGCGCGCGGCCTCCGACGACGTTCTCGATGCGGTACAGCGCCGAGTTGGCGTCACCCGCGCCCCATCCGGTGCCGTAGTCCAGGACGTACAGCGCGCCGTCCGGGCCGAAGGCCATGTCCATCACCTGGGTGCCGGTCCAGGGGAAGGCGTTGATGGAGCTGACCGTGCCGTCCGCGCCCTGGTCGATCCGCTTGATCCACTTGCGGCCGAACTCCCCGCGAAGAAGTCGCCGTCGTACTCCTGCGGAAACTTCACCGGCGAGTTGAGATTGGCGTCGTAGCGGTAGACCGGTCCGGCCATCGGGGATTCCGAGCCGTTGCCGAACTCGGGCACCGACCCGCCGTCGTAGGGAATCCAGGCGGCCTGGGCCGGGGGCAGGTCGGTGAGGCCGGTGTTGTTCGGCGAGGTGTTCTTCGGCGCGGCGCAGTTGAAGGTGGAGCCGGAGGTGCCGGTGGCGAAGTCGTAGTCGATGTACGGCTGGTTCTTGCCGACGCAGTAGGGCCAGCCGAAGTTGCCCGCCTTGGTGACCCGGGCGAACTCCACCATGCCCTGCGGACCGCGGGTGGAGCTGGCGTTGCCCGCGTCGGGGCCGTAGTCGCCTACGTAGACCACGCCGGTGGCCGCATCGACGCTCATCCGGAACGGGTTGCGGAATCCCATCGCGTAGATCTCGGGGCGGGTCTTGGCGGTACCGGGGGCGAAGAGGTTGCCCGCGGGGATGTCGTACGAGCCGTCCGCCTTGACCTTGATGCGCAGGATCTTGCCGCGCAGGTCGTTGGTGTTGCCCGCGCTGCGCTGGGCGTCGAAGGCCGGATTGCGGCTCGCCCGCTCGTCGATGGGGGTGTAGCCGTCGGAGGCGAAGGGGTTGGAGTCGTCGCCGGTCGACAGGTACAGATTGCCCTGTGCGTCGAAGTCGATGTCGCCGCCGACGTGGCAGCACATGCCGCGGGAGGTCTTGACCTCCAGCACGGTCTTCTCGCTGGCCCGGTCCAGGGTGCCGTCGGTCTTGAGCACGAACCGGGAGAGCCGGTTGACACCGTCGAACTTGGTGAAGTCCGCGGCCGTGCCGTTCTCCGGGGCGTCACCGCCCGGGGTGTTCAGCGGTGGCGCGTAGTAGAGGTAGATGAAGCGGTTGGTACTGAAGCCCGGGTCGACCCCGACGCCCTGCAGCCCCTCCTCGTCGTGGCTGTACACCGGCAGGGTGCCGGCGACCTTGGTGGTGCCTGCGGCGTCGGTGAGCCGCAGGGTGCCGTCGCGCGAGGTGTGCAGCACCGACCGGTCGGGCAACACGGCCAGCGACATCGGCTCACCCGTCTCGGCCACCCCCTTGGCGAGGGTGACCTGCTGGAACACGGGGGCGGCGGCCGTCCGGTCGGGGTCGGGCCCGGCGTCCGCCGCCGGGGCCGTGAGCGTCAGGGTGGCGCCGGTGAGCAGTGTTCCGGTGAACAGCGCGAGGGATCTGCGCAGTCCGAGGCGTTTCCTGTGCACGAAGGTCCTCCGTATGCAGTGGGGATACTCGCGGAAGTGCTGAGCACAGGCGCGCGCCGTCGCGCCGCGGTACGGGCCTTCGGCAGGGTGGAGGGGACCCTTGTGCCCGTACTCGACACCGTCCTAGCCGTGGCCCGCCGGTGCGGACAGCTCACCCACGAAGGGCACGGGCTCAGGACGGGAACATGTGGTGCCGACCGGGAGCGAGGTCCGCTCCCGGGCGGCGTCGAGCAGGGTGAGCATGACGTCCAGGACATGCCGGGCGAGCTCGGCGGAGGCCCGGTGCGGGCGGCCCGCCTTCAACGCCAGTGCCAGATCGGCCAGGCCGTAGCCCCGGGCGGAGCCCGCGTATCCGGCCGACGGCGGCAGCGGCTCCCAGGCGCCACCGCGCCAGAGCTCCACCGGACCGTCGAAGGTGTTGGGATCCGGCACCGACAACGACCCCTCGCTGCCGTGCACTTCGATGCGCGGCAGCCGGGCCGCGTGCACATCGAAGCTCATCAGCAGCGTGGTGAGCGCGCCGCCCCGATGCTCCAGGACACCGGTGACATGGGTGTCCACCTCGACGGCGAAGCGCTCGCCCGCGCGCGGCCCGCTGCCGATGCCGCGTTGGGCGCGCGGCCGGGACGCCGCTCCGGTGACCCGGACCACCGGGCCCAGCAGATGCACCAGCGCGGACAGGTAGTACGGGCCCATGTCCAGCAGTGGCCCGCCGCCGGGCCGGTAGTAGAACTCCGGGTCCGGGTGCCAGGCCTCGTGCCCGGCGGTGGTCATGAAGGCGGTGGCCGCGACCGGTGTGCCGATGAGCCCGTCGTCCACGGCCTTGCGCGCGGTCTGGGTGCCCGGGCCGAGCACCGTGTCCGGCGCGCAGCCGACCCGCAGCCCGGCCCGCTGTGCCGCGCCCATGATGGCGTCGGCCTCCTCGCGGGTGCCGGTCAGCGGCTTCTCGCCGTACACATGCCTGCCCGCGGCGAGCGCGGCCAGCGCCACCTCGGCGTGCGCCACCGGGATGGTCAGGTTGAGTACGGCATCGACGTCCTCCCGCGCCACCAGCTCCTCGGCCGACGCGGCGACGGCGACGCCCTGCGCGCCGCGGGCGGCGGCCTCGGCGCCGCGGGCGGCGGCCTCGGCGCTCTTCGCGGCGGCCTCGGCGCGCGCCCGATTCAGGTCGGTCACGGCGGTCAGCCGCAGTCCCGGCAGGCGTGGCAGCGTGTCCAGATAGGCCCGGCTGATCTTGCCCGCCCCGACCAGCCCTATCCTCAGCGGCTCGCCCACAGCGGTCCCCTCCCGGTCAGCGCCCACGCCTCGGACGGGGTGGCGCTCGTCGCGTTCGGTCTCACGGCCTCTGCACGCTCCCATCGGTGGTCCGCAGCAGGGCCCAGCGGTCATGGGCCAGAGGTTGGGGGGCGGGATACCGGCGCGCGGCGCTCTCGTCGAAGTCGACGCCCAGCCCCGGGGCCTCCCGGGGTTCCATCGCCCCCAGACGCGGCACGATCGTTCCGGGGAAGACCTCCAGAACCGCCTCGCGGAAGGTCGCCGCCTCCTGGACGCCAAAGGCGGGGCTGGAGATGTCGAGGGCGACGGTGGCCGCCTGCGCGAGCGGGCTGACGTCGCCCGGCCCGTGCGGGGCGAGCCGGACGCCGTGCAGTTCGCAGGCGGCGGCGAGCTTACGGGCCGGGGTGAGACCGCCCAGCGTGGGGATCCGGATCCGCGCGAAGTCGATCACCGGCCCGGCCAGCAACGGCAGGAACTGAGTGAGGTCGCCGAACAGCTCGCCCATCGCGAGGGGCACCGGGGACGCGGCGCGCAGCCGCGAGAAGTGGGCGGCGTCCTCCGGGGCGAGCACATCCTCCACGAAGTACAGCCCGGCGTCGGCCACCCGGCGCAGGAACTCCACGGCCTGGCGCGGGTCGAGACGCTCATGCGCGTCGTGCAGCAACTCGACGTCGTCGCCGATCAGTTCGCGGGTGCGGCGCAGCACGGGGGGCACCGCGCGCAGATAGGCGGCGCTGTCCCAGCGGCCGGAGCGGTCGTGGCGGGCCCGCGCCTCCTCGGCTCCGGCGGGCGCGGCGCCGTAGGTGTCCGAACCGGAGACGGCGGTCTGGACGCGGACGTGTCCGAAGCCCCGTTCGCGCGCGGCGGCGACCTTGTCGGCGAGCTCTTCGGCGTCCCGGCCGTCCACGTGGGTGTAGGCGGCGGCGCGGTGCCGGAAGCGGCCGCCGAGGAGGGCGTACAGCGGGGCGCCGAGCCGCTTGGCCTTCAGGTCCCACAGCGCGACGTCGACACCGCCGAGGGCGTTGCCGGTGATCGAACCGCCGCGCCAGTAGGCGCTGTTGAGGGCCAGGCGGTGCAGGTCCTCGATGTCGCCGGGGTCGCGGCCGCGCAGCAGCGGCGCGAGGTAGTCGTCGATCACGCTGCGGACGGCCAGGGTGCGCTGAGGGTCGCTGGCACATCCGAGGCCGTACAGCCCGGGGTCGTTGGTCTCGATCCGCACGATGAGGTACGGGCAGCCCTGCGGGGCCGTCAGGAACGTGCGTACGGCGGTGATGCGGAGCTTGTCGCCGCGCTCCGCCACCCAGGGGGCCTGGGCGAGCGGAAGGTGCGGCTCATGGGGTGCGGACATGCGCTCCCATTCCGGTAGCCGAATGGCAATCGTCCATTCGAACGTAAAGAGGGTTCAGGAGCGGTGTCAATGACCGTACCGGGATACGGTCAGGACCGGCGTGCGCGGCGGTGTGCTGGGCTCAGTGCTCGCCGAGGCGCCTCAGCAGGGTCCGCAACGAGTGGGCCGCCTCGGTGACATGGGCTGCGATCTCGCTCAGCCGGGCGTCGTCCATCCGGCTGCGCGGCGCCGAGCAGCTGATCGCGTCGCCGCCGCCGTGGCCGGTACCGAGCGGGACCGCCACACAGCGGATGTCCACCGAGCTCTCGCCCTCGTCCTCCGCCCAGCCGCGCTTGCGGGCGTCGGCGAGCTGGGCGAGCAGCTCGTCCGGGTCGGTGACGGTGCTCGGTGTCAGCGCCGTCAGCGGCCAGTTGAGCCGGCGCTGGATCTCGGCCGAGTCGTACTGGGACAGGATCGCCTTGCCGAGCGCGGTGGCATGTGCGGGCAGCCGGCGGCCGACCGCGGAGTACATCCGCAGGGCGTGGCGGGATTCGCGTTTGGCCAGGTAGACGACGTCCGTATCGTCCAGCCTGGCGAGGTGGACGGCCTCGCCGGTCTCCTCGGCCAGCAGGTCGAGCACGGGCCCGGCGAGCCCGGCGAGGTCGTCGCTCTCCAGATAGGCGGTGCCGGTCAGCAGCGCCTTGAGGCCGAGGCTGTACAGCGTTCCCGACGGGTCGGTCTCCACCCAGCGGCGGGACTCCATGGTGCGCAACACGGCGTGCAGGCTGCTCTTGGGCACGGCCAGGGTGCTCGCCATGTCGGCGAGTGAGAGCCGGGCGCCCTCGGCACCCAGGAGTTCGAGCACTTCCAGGACGCGCGCCGCGGACTTGACGTCCTCGTGACGCCGGACCCGCGCTGCTCCCGACACCGATTCCACGCCAGCCTCCGCTCCCCGGCCCGGCGCCCCGCTGGCCCCGGTTGCCGACACCTTACGCAGCTTGTCTTGACGCTATATCACGGCAAGCCTATGTTCCGTTACTCCAACGCCATTCGGTCTTCTGAACGCATCGGCATGAGGCAGGGGCTCGTATGCAGGTCAGATATCCGCTTTCTCCTCCTCCGGGGCGTTTCTCCCCGCCGCCACGGCGCGCCCGCCTCGCGGTGCTGGGCCTCGCCGCCGCGCTGTCGGCCTCGGCCTTGAGCGGCTGCGGCAGCGCGTCGGGGGCGGGCCCCGCGGACGTGACGATGTGGACGTTCAAGCAGTCGCATGTGGCGGGGTTACGGGCGGCCGCCGCGGAGTTCGGGGAGAAGACCGGCATCGAGGTCAGGATCGAGGCGTACACCCCCGATGACGCCTACAGCATCAAGGTCCAGAGCTCGGCCATGACGGGCGATCTGCCGGATGTCTTCGAAGTCCACAGCGACGGGGAGGACTTCGTCTACGGTGCCGCGGGCATCGTCGAGGACCTGCGCGGACAGATCCCGGCGAGCTGGAACAACCGCTTCAACCCCGCCGTGCGCCGGTCCGGCACGGTCACCCAGGACAAGTACGAGCAGTCGCTGCCCGCGACCGCCACCAGCCACGGGGTGAAGAAGGGCGCGCGCTACAGCCTGCCGTTCACCATCGGCACCTTCGGGATCGTCTACGCCAACAAGGCCAAGCTCGCCGCCGCCGGCATCACCCGGCCGCCCGCCACCTGGGAGGAGTTCATCGCCGATCTGAAGAAGACCAAGGCGAAGGAGGCACGGACCGGCGGGCTGAGTCTGGGCCTGAAGGTGCCGTCCACCGGTCTGAACTGGATCGGCCAGCCACTGGCCTTCGCCCAGCTCGGCAAGGACGGGTACGAGGCCCTGTACGGGCGGGAGAAGTCCGCCGACTGGGGCTCACCGAACGGCGTCAAGGTCCTCGGGGCGTACGACAAGCTGACGCCGTACTGGATGCCCGGCACCCAGACGCTCACCATCGACGACGCCGACCAGGCGTTCGCCCAGGGCAAGTCGGCCTTCGACGTCGGCGGCACCTTCACCCTGGCGTTCCTCCAGGAGGCGGGGATGAAGGCCGACGACATCCTCGCCTTCGGCCTGCCCGCGCCCCGGGAAGGCGCCGTCAAGGACCTCGCACTCGGCCCGATCGCGCTGACCGGCCTCGCCCTCAACGACGCGAGCCCCCGCAAGGCCGAGGCCAGAAGGTGGATGCGGTACCTCTCCGAACCGGATGTGGCCGCGCGATTCTCCAAGGCCGCCTCCGATCTGTCCGCGACCGAACTGGGCGCCGAGTCCGCCGACGTCCTCGGCCCGAACCTCGCCAGGCTCATGGCCACGTTCAAGGGCACCCCGGAGAACACCTACAACCCGTACGACACCAGCTTCCGGCCGCCGACCCTCGACATGGACGAGGCGGGCGCGCCCCTGATCGACATGTCGCCACTGCGCCAGACCAGCCCCGCCCGGACCGGCCTCCGGCTGCGCAAACTCATCGACTCCTACTGGCAGGAGGCGCGGTGACGGCCCTCGGCACACCTTCCGCCTCCCCACCCCGGACAGTCGGCGCGGCGGCACGACCTTCCCACCGAAGGGCGACACCCGGCGGCCGCGGGCGCGAGGCCCTCACCGGCTATCTGTTCATCGCCCCCGCGGTGATCCTCTTCGCCGTGATGGGCCTGTACACCGTGGGCTACGGCTTTCTGCTCGGCTTCGCCCGCTGGAACGGCTTCGCCCCGCACTGGGACTGGGTCGGCCTGGACAACTACGCCGATCTGCTGTGGCGCGATCCGGTCTACGCGCCGCGGGTGCACGAGGCCGCTCGCCACACCCTGTACGTCATGATCGCCGTGCCCGTGCTCACGGTCGCGGTGTCCTTCCCGCTGGCCGTCGCCCTGGCCAGGGTCAAGCGGGCCCGGGCGGTGCTGCGTTCGGTCTACTTCCTGCCTTACGTCACCTCCGGCATCGCCGTGTTCTACGCCTGGCAGTACATCCTCCAGCCGGACGGCGCCGTCAACTACCTGCTGGGCGTCCTCGGGCTCGGCTCGCTGCAGGAGCCGCAGGGCTTCCTCGGCAACCCCGCCACCGCCCTGCCCACGATGATCGTGGTGACGGTGTGGACCGAGGTCCCGGTGGCGATGCTGCTGTATCTGACCGGGCTGCAGACCATCGACCGCGGCCTCATCGAGGCGGCCGAGCTGGACGGCGCGGGCTGGTGGCGCACCCAGGTCTCGGTGGTCTGGCCACTGCTGCGCCCGATCACCGCGATCGTCGTGCTGCTCACCCTCAGATCGGCGCTGCACGGCTTCCAGACCTTCCTGATCATGACGAACGGCGGACCCGGCACCCACACCGACGTCCTCGGCCTGGAGGCGTACCGGCTGGCCTTCCTCTCCAAGTTCGCCCCCACCCTCGGCCTGGCCAGCGCCCTGGGCTGGATGCTGTTCGCCGTCGCCATCGTCCCGGCACTGATCAATCTGAGAGCACTGCGGAGCCGCGTATGACGACACATCCCGTCCCGGCCCCTTCGGGCGCGCCGGGCGCACCGGCCACCAAGCCCGCCGCCACGCGCCGGATCGGCGCACGTGTCCTGATCGGCGTGCTGCTGGCCGGGTACGCGCTGGTAAGTCTGTATCCGTTCCTGTGGATGGTCTCGGGCGCCTTCAAGGACCAGTTCGAGGTGGTGCGCGGCGGCCATCTCATCCCCGAGCACCCCACACTGCACACCCTCACCGACACCTGGAATCGGCTCCACTTCCTCGACTACTTCCTCAACAGCCTCAAGGTCACCGCCCTGACCGTGGTGCTGACACTGCTGATCTACGCCGCCGCCGGATACGCCTTCGCGGTGCTGCGCTTCCCGGGCCGCGCCTGGCTGTACCGCCTGTTCGTGGCGCTGTTGTTCGTCCCGGGGGTGACGGTGCTGCTGCCGATCATCCTGCTGGAGCACAACCTCGGCATCCTCGGCACGCACTACGGCCTCGTCCTGCCGTTCGTCAACGGCACCGCGCCGCTGTCGGTGATGTTGCTGACCGGCACCTTCACGGCCGTACCGAAGGAGCTGCGGGACTCCGCCCGGGTCGACGGGGCCGGGGAGCCGCACATCTTCGCCCGCGTCTATCTTCCGCTCGCCCGGCCGGCACTGATCACCGTGGCGCTGCTGACGGCGATCCCGACCTGGAACGAGTATCTGCTGACCAAGGTCTCGCTCAACGACGAGTCCGCGTACACCCTCTCCCTCGGGCTGCAACAGCTCTCCGCGCAGAACGTGCCGCAGTACAACAGCCTGATGGCCGGCGCGCTGATCGTGGTGATCCCGGTGATCCTGCTCTTCCTCGCGCTGCAGCGGTACTTCGTGAACGGACTCGTCGGGGCGGTGAAGGGATGACCCACGTCCTGGTGACCGGCGCCGCGGGCCACATCGGCCGCCATGTGGTCGAGGATCTGCTGAACCACGGCTACCGCGTGACCGCGACCGACCGGAAACCCGTCCACGACCGGCGCCTGGAGCGCAGCCTCGCCGGGGACCTGCGCGACCGCGAGCTGGTGCGGGAGGCGCTGCGCGGGGTGGCGGCGCTCGTCCACCTCGCGGCGATCCCGCACCCCGACACCCGGGATCCGGCGGGCCAGTTCACCGCCAACTGCCACACCGCCTACCTGGCGCTGGACGAGGCCGGGCGCGCCGGGGTGCGCCGTGTGGTGGCCGCCTCCAGCATCGGCGCGCTCGGGCTGGCGTGGTCGACCCACCCGCGCTCACCCGGCTACGTACCGGTCGACGAGTCGCACGCCACGCTCGCCGAGGACCCGTACGGACTCTCCAAGCTGGTCCTCGAGCAGGTGGCCGAGGGCACCCACCGGCGCTGGGGCACGGACACCGTGTGTCTGCGCTTCCCCTTCACCGGCACCGGCCCACGGCTGACCCGCCAACTGGCCGACGTGCGCGCGGATCCCGGACACCACGCGAGCGACCTGTGGGGGTGGCTGGACACCCGCGACGCCGCCGCGGCGGTGCGAGCCGCGCTCGGTGCCGAGACGCGCGGCAGCCATGTGCTGTATGTGGCGGCCCCCGACACCTCCTCGGACATTCCCACGGCCGAACTGCTCGCCCGCTACCACCCCACCGCCAGGATCGTGGCGCCGCTGTCCCGCTTCGCGGGGCTGTACGACACCTCGCGCTGCACCCGGCTGCTGGGCTTCACCCCCGCCCACGGCCGGCGTACCGCCGACGCCGTCGCCGAGGATCCCCACCGCTCCTCCCCCACGGAAGGACCATGAGATGGCACAGAGCCCCGGCACCAGTCGCCGGACCTTTCTGACGGCCGCGGCCGCGGGCGCCCTGGGCGCCGGCGCGCTCGCCGCGGCGGAAGGCCGGGCGGCCGCCGCCGCACCCTTTGACGCCCCCGGGACACCCGCCGCCGCGACCCGCTTCGCCCCCTCGCGATACGTGCACATCTTCTACTACCCCTGGTACGGCAGCCCTGCGGTCAATGGCTCCTGGCGCCACTGGCCGCAGGGCGGCCTCACCCCGCCCGACCGGATCGGCTCCGACTTCTACCCGGCGGCCGGCGCCTACGACTCCGGCGACCGCGCCGTGGTCGACCGCCATATGGGGTGGCTGGCCCAGGCCGGAACCGGTGTGCTCGTCACCAGCTGGTGGGGGCGGGGCGGTTACGAGGACCAGCGGGTCCCGCTGCTCCTGGACGCGGCGGCCGCGCGCGGGCTGAAGGTGGCCTGGCATATCGAGCCCTACGCCGGCCGCACGGCGCAGTCCGTGGTGGACGACATCACCTACCTCATCCAGCGGTACGGCGGCCACCCGGCCTTCTACCGGGACGCGGCACACGGCGACCGCGGCGCGTACTACGTCTTCGAGTCCCTGCGGATCGTCGACTGGACCCCGCTGGACCAGGTGGCCGACCGCGCCATCGTGCTGGCCCAGACCACGGACGTATCGAAGGTCTCGCACTTCGGCGGCATGTACACCTATGACGCCATCGCCGCGGGCAACAACCCGCAGTGGGCCGGTCCGGCCGCGTACTGCCGCGACCACGGCATGGTCTGGGCACCGTCCATCGGCCCCGGCTATATCGACGACCGCGCCGTGCCCGGGAACACCACGCCCACCCTGGAGCGCGACGACGGCGCCACCTACGACCTGGAGTGGAACAACGCCCTCTCCCCCGCCAACGGGGGCCCGCCCACCTGGGTCTCGATCACCTCGTTCAACGAGTGGCACGAGGGCAGCCAGATCGAGCCCGCGGCCTCCGCCCCGCCCACCGCGCAGAGCTACCGGACCTACAGCGGGGCCTACGGGAGGACGGGCGCCGCGGCCGAGACGGCGTATCTCGACCGCACCGCGTACTGGGTGGCCCGGTTCGAGGCGGCTCGCCGCCGCTGAGGCGTGGTGTGCCGGGGCCCTGGCCGGGCCCCGGCGAACCGCGCTAGACGACCGGTTTCGTGGGCCGGTCGGGAGTCAGCGCGATCTGCTTCTTGAGCATCCGGCCCCCGTCTCCGGTGAGGCGGAGGTAGTAGTCCGAGGAACAGACGGTGCCGTCCTCGTCGAGCGCCCAGATCCCCGAACCGGCCGGGACCATCGACGCGTTCTCCGCCGTCTTGGCTATCTGGTTGCCCTCGTTGTACTCGTCGAACATGGAGATGTAGATGCCCTGCGCGCCCACCCGCACCATGTTGTAGAACTGCCGCCACATGAAGTCGCCGTGTGCGCGCTGCCGCGACTGGGTGTCCCCGGGGAGCACACAGGGCTGGTAGTCGATCCCGTTGGCGTTGCAGTCGGCCTGGTCCGGGGTGTTGACGCCGGAGAAGAAGCGGTCGGTGTCGCCGATGTTGCCGATGCGTCCCACCATCCACGGTGAGAGCATATGGAAGGCGTGGTAGACGCCGAGGTAGCCGGGGCGCGAGTCCTCGTTGCCGGACCGCCAGTGGGTGGGAACCCCGCCCATCACATAACAGCCCTGGGACTTGAACCAGTTGACGACGTCCAGGCAGTCCGCGGCCGACCAGGGCTTGTTGGCCTCGTTGAAGCCGAAGCCCCAGATGCCCACCACCGGTTTGCCATTCTGTCTGGCGTAGGCGGAGGACGACGTATGGGCCTTCATCTTGTCGGTCCAGTCCTGCTTCATCTGGCTCTTCATGTCGAGCCAGCCGGTGGCGTCGTACATGATGTAGAACTTCCGGCCGTACTTCTCCGCCGCCGAGCGGACCTTGGTGGCCATGGCGTCGCGCGTCGGTCCCTCGGGGCTGAAGGGGTTGAAGCGCTGGAGGGCGGCGGTGTCGATGGCGTACTGCTGCATCCAGCGGAAGTGGGTGTCGACGGTCTGCTGGTCGTAGGAGGAGAACAAGGTGGCGGGCCGGCCGTCGTTGAGGTTGCCGTAGTCGGTCCGGTAGCCCTTGGTGTACTCGCGCATATCCGGCCAGCTGTGAATGCCCGTGTTGTCCGGCGACGGCGGCCGGGACATATCGGCGGCCCAGTGCCACCAGCCGTTGATCGGGGCGCCGTCCCCCGCGCAGGCGAACCAGCCCTGGTAGCCGACGGTGACCTTGCCGACGACGTCGCCGGGCGGGCCGGCCGCGGTGGCGGTGCCCGTCGTCAGCCTGGCGGCGCCCAGGGCACCGAGCGCCGTGGCGCCGAGCGCGGAACCGATGAGATGGCGGCGTGACATACCCATGAGGGCCTGCCTTTCCGGCAGTGAGCGGCTTGAGTGGGGGTGCTCGCTGCGGCGGATCGTAATCACGCATTCATGATTCCGCAATTTAATGGACGGTTAGCCGAATTCAGGCGGAAGCGCTTTTCGTCGTTTATGCGTCATTCCCGCATTCGGCGATCAAGGATGCCACACTGGGAACCATGAGTCCCGACGCACACCTCGACCAACTGGGCGAATTCCTGCAGGCCCGCCGGGCCGAGCTCAGCCCCCGCACCGTCGGGCTGCCCGACAGCGCGGGCCCGCGCCGGGTGGCGGGTCTGCGCCGGGAAGAGGTCGCCCAGCTGCGGCCATCTCCCCCGACTACTACACCCGCCTGGAGCAGGGCTGCTCGACGACCTCACCGCCACCCCTGCCGTCGTCATGGGGTGGCGCTCGGACGTCATCGCGTGGAATTCCACCGCGGCGGCGCTCATCACCGACTTCGGGCCGGTTCCGGAAAAGCACCGGAACTATGTCCGCATCCTCGCCTCCTGGGCCGCCGACCAGCACCTGTCGGCGTCACCGGCCGACTGACCCGGCCGCACCGCCCCGCCGAGATGTGCATAGGCTGAGCTCCTGTCAGGACAACGGCGGCACGGGGGACACCATGCGGAAAGAGGCGGTTCGATACCTTCGCTGCCCCTACTGTTCCGGCGCTTTGACGATGGCCGAGGGCGCCCTGCGGTGTTCCCAGGGGCACAGCTTCGACGTGGCGAAGCAGGGATATGTGAATCTGCTGCGCGGGGCCGCCAAGTTCAGCGCGGACACCGCCGAGATGGTGGCGGCCCGCGCGGACTTCCTGGCCGCCGGTCACTTCGCACCGATCGCCGGGGCGCTGGCCGCGCTGGCGCGCGAGACGGCACCGGCGCCGACGGGCGGGGATCCCGGCTGCGTCGTGGACATCGGCGGTGGCACGGGCTACCACCTTGCCCGGGTGATGTCGGAGTTCCCGGGCTTTGAGGGCGTCCTGCTCGACATCTCCAAGTTCGCCGCCCGCCGGGCCGCTCGGGCGCATCCCCGGATCAGCGCGGTGGTGGCCGACGCCTGGGACGAGCTGCCGTTCGCCGACGGGGCCGCGTCGGTGGTCCTCAACGTCTTCGCCCCGCGCAATCCGGCCGAACTGCGACGGATGCTGCGCCCTGAGGGTGTGCTGCTGGTGGTGACGCCCCGGCCGGAGCACCTACGGGAACTGGTGGAGGCCCTGGGGCTGCTGCGGGTGGACGAGCAGAAGGACGAGCGGCTGGCGGACCGCTTCTCGGCGCATTTCACCGAGGTGGCCCGGGAGCGTTCGCGGAGCACCATGACGCTGGACCACCAGGCCGTGCCGCAACTGGTGGGGATGGGGCCCAACGCCTGGCACCAGCAGGGCGAGCGGCTGAAGGAGCGCGTCGCGCTGCTGCCCGAGCCCTGTGAGGTGACGCTGTCCGTCACGCTCACCGCATACCGTCCGCTGGTCTGACACCACCGCGAAGACGCCCCGGCCCGCCGGGCTCCGCGCGGCGCCGTCAGGTCCAGACGGTGTATCCGCCGTCCACCCGGATCGCCCCGATGCCGCTGATGTACCGGGCGCCGCAGCGGTCCTGGGACAGGACGAGCTGCGGGCCCGCGCGGTCGAGCGGGGTGCCGTCGATGGTGACCGCGAGCAGGACGCGGCACGGCCGAAGTCCGGGTCGATCTCGGCCCAGGACAGCAGCGCGCGATGGCCGTCCGCGCCGCGTACGGCGATCAGGAAACGCAGCCGGTCCTTGCGCCGGGCGGGGTCGAAGGCGGGACCGGGTTCCCGGCCCGCAGGCGCCAGTGCCGGCCACCGTGGACGAGCGTCGCGACGCCCAGGAGGAGGAAGCCACCGCTCGCCACCGCCAGCAGCGCCCAGACGATGATCTCCCGGCCCGGCACGTCCGCCGCGTACGTCCAGCGCACCAGGAAGTTCGAGGTGGCGGCCACCGGAAAGCTGTAGATCCACAGCCCGGTGTGGAAGGACCGCTCGCGGATGGTCGGAAGCATGAAGGCGACCAGGACGAGGGTGAAGAACAGGATGCCGGAGAATCCGTAGCCGACCCCGTCCAGACGGCCCCCGTGGGCGGCGAGCCAGGCGTTGCTGCCGACGGCGGGCGGGATGACCAGGACGGTGAGGGTGGGCCGGGCCGGCGGCGGAAGCGGACTGCCGGCGACCAGGCTGCCGAGGATGACCGTGCCGAAGGCCAGCCAGTACAGAACCCCCACGGCGAAGGCCGCTGCCGCGATCTCGGGCAGCTGCAGCGTCGACGCGGTGATGCTCCCGATGAACGGCGCGGAGGAGACCGGCAGCAGATAGCCGGGGTGCAGGGTGGTCTCGCTGAGCGCACCGGTGAACCAGTGGGCGAGCAGCCGGGCGGCGACCAGCGCGGCCGCCACCATGAAGACGGCGTAGGCCCAGCGGGCGCCCTCCTCGCCGAAGCGCGAGAAGTGACCGGTGATCAGCATGCCGATGATGGGGACGTATGCGAGGGCGAACCCCTGGCCCGGGTGGCGCAGATCCTCGCGCAGGTTGTGCCACCGGGCTCCGCCGTGCCGCACATACGCGGCCAGGAGCACGACCCAGACCAGTCCGCTGATCACGAAGAGCACATCGCTGATCTGGATCCAGGCCGAGGCGACGGAGGTCGCCGCCTGCCAGGCTCCACCCAGGCCCGCGGAGCCCAGCGAGATCGCCAGCAGGCTGATGCGCGCGCTTCGCGAGCCATGGGAGGCGGGAGCCGCGGACGGCGCGGATCCGGCCGAGGCGGCGGGGACGGACAGGATCGGCGGGCCCTGGCCCCGCTCCGGCCGGAGGCCCGAGCCGTTCTTGGCAATCATGAGCTGTGTCCTCGAGGTGTGATCTCAGAAGGTGATCTTGCAAGGGATGCTTGTAATGAGTGTTTTACTTTAGGCGCTTACTTATAGCATGCGCGACCACCGGGATGTAAGCCCCATTCGCCGATAGACCATGTGCTAGAATGGCTGGGTGGCCAGAGAAGAATCGGACTCAGCGCGGCGGATTCCCGCGACCGCGGCGGCGATGGTGGACCTGCTCAACTCCCGGCCGCACGGACCCGGTTTTCCGGACACGCTCCAGACCCCGGAGACGGCGAGCGCCGTCCTGCGCCCGTTCGGCCAGCCCGCGGCGGAGGTGCCATCACCGCAGCGCATCGCCAAGGTCCGCGGGCTGCGCACGACCCTGATGGATATCGCGTCCGCGCCGGACAGCGCCGAGGCGGCCCCCGGCTGGGCGCAGCTCGCCGAGCGGGCGTCCGCCGTCACCCTGCGGCAGGATTTCTCGGAGCCCGGGACGGTGCGGCTGCGGCAGGTGGGCGGCGACCCCGTGGTGGGCGGCATCACCCTGGCGGTGGCGGAACTCGTCTCCGACGGCACCTGGCCCCGTCTCCGCATCTGCGCCAACGAGCTCTGCAGCCACGTGTTCTACGACACCACGCGCAGCCGCACCCAGCGCTGGCACTCGTACGAGGTCTGTGGCAACAAGAGCAACGTGGCCGCGTACCGCGCCCGGAGGAAGACCCGACCCGGAAGCTGATTCCGGGCCGGGTTTCGCCAACTTCCTTACCGGGAAGGTCAGTCGGCCGGGAAGGGTCAGTTCGCCTGCCACCAGCCGGTGACCGCCTTGGCGTAGTCCTCCGCGCCTTCCTCCCAGACGAAGTGGCCCACATCGATGAGGTCGAGCCTGCTGTTCGGCAGGCGCTCGTGCAGGTACTCGGCGTTCACCACCGGCACCACCGTGTCCTTGCGGCCGGCGATGATCTGCACCGGCGTCTGGATCCCGGACAGCAGGTCGCCCAGGACCGGCAGCTCGGTGGGATACGCCCGGACGTACGGCATCTGGTCGGCGAACCGCTCGCCCATATAGGAGGCGAGGTAGTCCTCGCGGACCACCTCCGGCAGCTCGTAGCCCTCGATGGTGTCCATGGCGACGGTCACGACGTCCTTGGGACCCATGGCCCGGTACGGAGCCAGGTCCTCGGCGTGCACCCACTCGTCCAGCACACCCCCCAACTGCAGCGGGACCGCCGCCCCGCCGGCGCCCACGACCGCGCTGCGGAACCGGTCCGGGTGCCGGGCCGCGGCGAACAGCACCGCGCTGGTGCCGATGTCCGGGCCCACCACATGCGGCTTCGCCAGCCCGAACGCGTCGGCGATCCGCACGATGAACTCGCCCATCGCCTGGGGGGACAGCAGGTCCTCCCGGAGCTCGGACTGCCCGAACCCCGGCAGGTCCACCGCGACCAGATGAGCGTGGTCGGCCAGCCGCGACCAGGTCGCGTCGTAGGCGTACAGGCTCTCCGGCCACGGGCTCAGCAGCAGCGCCTCGCGGTCATGGGGCGTGTCGCTCTCGGCGTACCGGATGGAGAGTCCGTCGATCCGCCGGAACCAGGTCTTGATCTCGCTCATGTCCTCGTTCTCCTGCGCACTGTGGATGAGTGGGTCAGCTCAGCGGGACGTCGAGGACCGCCTTGCGGTGACTGAACGTCTCCAGCGAGTAGCGGCCGTGGTAGCTGCCCATGCCGCTCTCCCCGACGCCGCCGAACGGCAGGGTCGGCACGGTCAGATGGAAGACCGGGAAGCCGAAGTTGACGGCGCCCGAGGAGGTTTCGGCGATCAGCCGGGCCCGGGTGGTGTCGTTCTCGGTGAAGGCGTAGAGCGCGAGCGGCTTGTCGCGCTCGTTGATGAAGGCGATGGCCTCGGTGAGGTCGGAGACGGTAAGGATCGGCAGGATGGGGCCGAAGATCTCCTCCCGCATCACCGGCTCGTCGGGCTTCACGTCCAGCAGCACGGTCGGGGCGATGTACTTCTCGGCGCGGTCGCTCTGTCCGCCGGTCACGGTGCGGCCGGAGCCGAGCAGCGCGGTCAGGCGGTCGAAGTGGCGCTCGTTGACGATGCGTCCGTAGTGGTCGGCGGCTTGCGGGTCGCTTCCGTAGAGCTGCTCGATCGCCTGGGTCAGTGCGACCGCCAGCGCCTCGGCGGTGTCCGGGTCGGTGAGGACGTAGTCGGGGGCGACGCAGGTCTGTCCGGCATTGGAGAACTTGGTGGACGCGATGCGTGCGGCGACCGTGGCGAGGTCGGCGTCACGGTCGACGAAAACCGGTGACTTGCCGCCGAGTTCGAGGGTGACGGGGGTCAGATGCTCGGCCGCCGCGCGCATCACGATCCGGCCCACGGTGCCGTTGCCGGTATAGAAGACGTGGTCGAAGCGCTGGGCCAGCAGCGACGTCGTCTGGGCGACACCGCCCTCGACCACGGCGGTGGCCTCGGTGTCGAGGTAGTCCGGAAGGAGCCGGGCCAGCAGCGCGGAGGTCTGCTCGGCGAGCTCGGAGGGCTTGATGACCACCGCGTTGCCGGCCGCCAGCGCGGCGGCGACGGGGGTCAGCAGCAGATAGATCGGATAGTTCCAGGCCGAGAGGACCAGGGCGACACCGAGGGGGTCGAGCTCGGTGCGGGCCGTGGTCCCCTCCGGCAGATGGGAGACGGTGACCTCCGCGGGCTGCGGGGCGAGCCACTCCTCCAGATGCTCGAGGTAGTCGTCGATCTCGAGCACCGTGATGTCGATCTCCGCGCGGTCGACCTCGGCGGGGTTCTTGCGCAGATCGGCCCAGAGGGCGTCGGCGATGGCCGCGCGGTTCTCCGTCAGCAGCGCGCGCAGCCGGGTGAGTTGCTCGCGGCGCCAGGCGAGAGACTTGGTGCGGCCGCTGCGGTGGGTCTCCCGCAGCCGCGCCACGAGGGCGGCGGCGTCGGTCTCGGTCAGGGCGGGGTAGGTGGTGGTCATGGGGCATCCCGTTCTGTGGAATGGGGCCCGGCCCGCGGCAGGGTGTGCTGGATATCGACGTAAGCGTCTTTCATGTTTAGACGCTTACGTTATAGCACACGCGCCCACAGGCGTGTAATTGTCTATTGTCGATAGACCATGCACAGGTCCCGCCCCGACCGGGCGAGGCCCTCGCCACCACCGTCGCCGCGCCCCGGGTGTCACAGCACGGCGTGGGCCGGGATCTCCTCGGGTTCCGGAGCCGGCCGGGCCGTCCAGTCCAGGGGTCCGGCCGTACGGCGGCCCTCCGTGGCGTGCCGTTGCCCGCGGACCTGGACGGCCTCCCACCCATCGGGGGGTTCCGGGCCGACGCGGTAGGCGATGTCCGGCTCGCTCGCGCGGCGGGTGACCTCGCACACCCGCACCTGCCCCTGCGGGGCGAGCGCCAGCATCCGGAAACACCGGTCCGCCGCCTCCCCCATCACCCGCGGGGCGGAGTCCGGCTCTCCCGGCCGGAACAGCAGATAGGCGTCTCCGGTGACCACGGCGACATGGAGACACGCGGGGCCGGGCCCATCGGCGCGGGTCCGGCGCCGCGGCCGGCGAAGCGGTCGCGCATCGCGAACGCCGCCCGTACCGCCCGGGCCGCGTCGTCCTCACCCGTCTCGGGGTGGCCGAACAGCGCCGAGAGGACCGGCCCGGCCGCATGCGCCATGGTCCCGCCGAACCGTACGGCCTCCTCGCGGACGACCCGCTCGGCCTCCCGCAACGCCTCCTGGACGCTCGACGGATCGTGGCCGTGGCCCTCCAGGGCATGGCGCACCCATACGAGGCTGATCCGCTTGTGTTCCACCGTGGACTCGTTCAGCCGCCGTGGCCGGGTGGCCCGCCCGCCCACCGCGGTGAGCCCCGCCCTGCTCTGGGCCGCGGTCTCCCGCGCCGTGTCGGCCCTGGGGAGGTCGGTCCTCGGGAGGTCGGCCCTGGGAACGTCGGCCCTGGGGAGGGGCGTCACATCGCCCAGCGCGGGCGGGGACGGAGGGTCGAGCTCCGGCGCGTGGGCGAGGATCGCCCGCTCCAGCTTCTGCATCTCGCGGGTGGGCTCGAGGCCGTACCGCTCGACCAGCTCGACGCGGCGGTGGCGGTAGGCGGCGAGCGCTTCGGTCTGCCGGCCGCAGCGGTAGAGGGCCAGCATGAGCTGACAGCTCAGGCGCTCGCGCGTCGGCTCGGCTGCGGCCACCGACTGCAGCTCCCCGAGAACCGCGTGGTGACGGCCGCATGCCAGCTCGGCCTCGAAGAGGTCTTCCAGCGCGTTGAGCCGGCTGTTCTCCCACGCGGCCAGCTCCGGCCAGACGAGGCCGTCCTCGACGAGGTCCGCGAGCGCGGGCCCGCGCCACAGTCCCAGGGCCTCCCGCAGCACCCGCGCGGCCGACTCGTAGGAGCCGGCGGCCACCTCGGCGTGTCCGCGCTCCACCGCCCGCCGGAAGCGGAGCAGATCGACGGCGTCGGGATCCACCCGCAGCCGGTACCCCGGGGCGTCGGTCACCAGCACCGCCCGGCCTTCGGAGCCGGGTTCGCAGGACAGCGTCCGGCGCAGGTCCCGGACCGCGTTCTGCAGCATCTTCCGGGCGGTGAGCGGGGTGTCGCCGGGCCACAGGGCGCCCAGCAGCCTGCTCGTGGCCACCACGCTGTTGGCGTGGATGAGCAGATGGGCGAGCGCCCCTCGCTTGATGACCCCGCCGAGCGGCACCGGTGCCCCGTCATCGAGCACCTCAAGGGGGCCGAGCAAGTGGAAGTCCACGGAACCTCACCTTCTGTCTGGATGTGCGTGTCCCCGTGTGTCCCCCGTGTCCCCCGAACCCGTCTCCAGGGCGTCGGCCATCGCCAGCCGCAGCAGTTGCATGCGATGGGTGGCCCCCGTCTTGGCCCGGATGCGTCGCATATACGTGTCGACGGTGTGCGGACTGAGGCCCAGGGCACGCGCCACGGAGGGATAGGTGTGCCCTTCCAGGACGCGGTCCAGAACCTCGCGTTCGCGGTCGCTGAGCAGTTCCAGCGGTTGGCGGCCGGGCCGTCCGGCGTGCTCGGCAGCGCCGGAGGCGGCTGCGGCTTCGGACGAGCCCACCGCGCGTTCGTCGGGCCGTCTCACCCCATGGCCCCGTAAGCCGGACATGAGATACGGCACCGCCCCATCATCGGTTCGTCGGCAGAGCCCTGCCGTAGAAGCCCCAGCCGGTGTCGTCGCCCTCGGGCGAGTGGGAGCCGCTCCCCACCGTCAGGGTCGTCCCGGCGACGGCGAGCGGGTGAAGGCCCCGTGTGCCGGTTCCGGCACGGTCGTGCGCCGACTGCGCGGCCGCGCCCACGAAGAGCGAGAGGGCCGGTGCGGCGATCGCGGTCATGACGGCGGTGAGGAACAACGTGCGCATGGTGGCCTCCGGTTGAAGAGATCCGGTGCGGAAATTCGGCCCTGGGCTGGATGGTTCGATCATGGCGGGGGCCCGGCCCGCGCACCACGCGTTCCGCCGCTCACCAAGGTGTCGGGCAACAAAACGAGGGGGGATCATAAGGGACACAACGGAACTCTTCGGATGTCCGGTTTCGCCATGCGGGGCCATCCGCGGCGCCTGACCGCCCCCATGGGCGGGTGGTCATGGGGTGGCGTGGAGCACCAGCAGCAGCAGCTCGCACGGGGCGACGGCTTCGGAGAGCGTGCAGGAGTGGCGTGCGGGGACGTAGCACATCTCCCCCGCGCGCAGCCGTAGTTCGACTCCCCCGCTGTGGTGGTCCGCACGGCCGTCGTTCTCGACGCGGCAGCGCACTCCGCCACGGAGCGGGAAGAGCAGGACGTCGGCGCCGACGCGCCCTAGGGGGAGCACCGCCCCGGCGGGAAGCAGCCGTTCGTAGGCCTCGACGGGGTAGCCCATGACATGGGCCAGATCGGCGGCCAGTTGGTGCGCGCCGGTGCCGGGGGGCGCGGGCCGCCACTCCCTGTCCGCCGGTTCCCTGCCGTACGTGGCGTAAAGGTCCGGGAGGACGGAGTGAGCGCGCTCGGGCCATACCACCGCGGGGCCCCTGTCCTGGTAGGTCGAGAGGCACAGCGCCATGTCACGGAGGAAGAGGTCCCAGTTGATATCGGACAACCCTTGCCCTTCGCTCTCGAAAGGTCGCACCTCGTGACCGCCACCGGCAACGGACGACACAAGCGCTCTCCGAGGTGATCGAGCACCGATCACACGGCAGGCATGGGCAGCTGACGACGTGGAGCGGCCCGTCCGGGCCGCCCGAAGTCTGTGTCTGCGGAACAACCCCCCGCGCAGGCGAGGCCCATCCTCCCCGCCGGTGGTGCGGTATGCCAGTCCCTTTCCGACGGTCCCGCGCCGACGTGACAGACCCGCCCCGCCGAAACGGGCCCCCGCGGAAGCGGACTCCGCCGAAACGGCCCCACCGAAACGGGCTCCGCCGAAACACCTGAGGCCGCGACGGTATCCGCCGTCGCGGCCTCGCACCCCCGTTGACGCGCTGATGGCAGACCGGCGCCGGCTACCCGGCGGCCTCCCGCACACCGGTGCCCGGTTTGCTCTCGTCTTCGCTCTCGTCGTGATCCAGCAGACCGGCACGGGCGGCGAGGACTCCGGCCTGGAATCGGCTCACCGCACCGAGAGTGTCCATGATGTCGGCGACATGCTTGCGCGTGGTGCGCAGCGACATCCCCAGTCTGCGGCCGATCGCCTCATCCTTGTAGCCTGCCGCCAGCAGGCGGAGAATCGTTCCGTCCAGCTCTTTCGCCACGGATTCGAGGCCGTCGGCGGCGGCGTCCGAGAAGGGCCGGGCATGGGCCCACGCGTTCTCGAAGACCGAGCACAGATAGCGGACGAGGGACGGCTCGCGTACCATCACCGCCCCCAGGCTCCCCTCCCGGTCGGGGACGAACGCCAGGTCCCGGTCGAAGACGATCAGCCGGCCGAACGGATCGTGGACGGTCCGGTATTCGGCGCCCAGGCCGGACATGACGGCCACGTATGCCTGACTCGGCGCGTTGAACCGGGCCGTGTGGTTGTAGAGCGTGCGCATGCGCACCCCCCGGGCGAGCAGCGCCGTGTCACGGCTGATCGCCTCCTCCAAGACCTCCGGAGCCCGCCCGCCGCCCGGCTGGCTGCTCAGCACCTCTTCCTGGCACTCGTTGGAGGCACGGTTCAAGGCGGCGCGGACCTCGTCCAGATGCCCGATCACCTCGATGCTGCCGGTGTCGAAGCGCCTGCCTTCGAGGAAGTGTGCCCGCAGCCGTCCGAACTCGACGTGGATCTGGTCCAGTTGGCGCCGCCGCTCCTGGAGGGACTCCTGGATCGGGGCGGTGAGCGCGGCGGCGGCCAGGTCGGGGTCGACGGGCACCAGGAGAGCCGGGTCCGTGGAGTGGGAGCGCAGCAGGCCCAGTTCCGTCAGCCGGCGGAGCCCCGCGTCGAGCTCTTCCTCGGACATTTCCAGCTCGGCTAAGGTGCCCAGGAATTCTCGGGTCACCTGCTGGAATCTCAGGATGCAGGAATACAGCTCGGCTTCGGCGTCACTCACATACGAGGAGCCGCAAGCGGTGGGCTGGAGGAGCGGGTTCACAAGCTCTCCCCTCGTCCGTCGACGAGTCGTAACGACGAGCAATCGGACGGGAATCCAACATCGGACGGCCGGTGTCTCAGCAGCATTTTGTTTCTTTTCTCTTCTACCACTGGTCCTGTCAGAAGGGCTTTGGAGAGAGAGACGGCCATCGCCGCGGAGGGGTTCACCGGGGCCCCGTACCGCTGGGCAGGGCCGTACCCAGGAGTGCGGCCACGGCCGTCGTATGGCCGTCGAACGCCAGCGTGACCGGCGTGTCGAGGACCTGCCATCCGGCCGTCTCGGGCATCGGCGCGGGCTCGGGCAGGGTGCCGGCGTCGCGCACCGGGAGCAGGGCGAAGACCTCGAGGGTGTCCCGGGTGGAGTGCACATCGAAGAGGCGGACCTGCTCCGGATCGGCCGCCAGGCCGGTTTCCTCCCGCAGTTCCCGTACGGCGCCCTGCCGCCAGGTCTCGCCGACCTCCACATAGCCTCCGGGCAGCGCCAGTTGCCCCATGGCGGGCTCGATCGCGCGGCGCACCACGACCACTCCGAGCCGGCCGGACAACGTTGCCACGGGCTGTAGGACCACCGCGGCGGGCAGCGGGTTGCGCCATTGGGTCTCACCGCAGCCGGAGCAGTCCCGCGGCCATCCGGCGCCCTCGGCGCTAGCGGTACCGCAGTAGGGACAGTGTGTGACGCGGCGTCCGCGTGTGTAACCCATGAGCCTCCCCCTCCGCTTCCTCGGCGTACGGCAGCAGGCAAGATACAACAAGCGGGGCTCCATACCGGCGGGGATGCCCGCGACCTGGCCCGCTCCGCCCGGCCCCACCGCGCCGGGAGGGACCGATGTCCGGGGAAAGCTCCGGTCATTGAGCGGTCATTTTCCCAACCGCGCCCCGGGCGTTCACAGTTCCCTGCGAATTCCGCCCGATCTCTACAGTTGTCGGCGTGCTGAATCGACTTCTCCCCGCTTCGGGGCCGGGACGCGTTCTGGCCTTGGCGACTCTCTTCATCACCATGGGGCACGGCGCCTTCATGACGTGTTCGGCGCTTTATTTCACCACTGTGGTCGGCATTTCCGTGGCTCAATTGGGGCTGGGGCTGACCATCGCCGGAGCGGTGGGGCTGTTCGCCGGAGTTCCCCTGGGACATATCGCCGACCGCCGCGGAGGACGCGAAACGGCGGCACTGCTGATCGCCCTCAACGGACTGGCGGCGGCCGGCTATCTCGTCGTCGGCTCCTTCGCCCAATTCACCCTGGCGGCCTGTCTGTTCGTGGTGATGGAGCGGGGCGGCCGGGCGGCACTCCAGACGGCCATCGCGAGCACGCTGCGGGGCGAGGACCTGGTGGAGACCCGAGCCCATCTGCGGGCGATCACCAATGTGGGGGTGGCGGTGGGCGCCGGCTTCGCGGGCATCGCGCTGCAGCTGGACACCCCGGCCGCGTTCCGTACCGTCCTGGTGCTGGACGCCCTGTCCTTCTTCGTGGCCGCGGCCGTGCTGACCGCGCTGCCGAAGATGGCGCCGGTGGCCACGGCGGCGGACGGTCCCGGGCAGCCCCGGCTCGCCGTCCTGCGCGACCGGCCCTTCGCCCTGGTCACGGCCTTGAGCGCGGTGCTGTCCCTGCATGCGGTGCTGCTGGAGATCGTGGTGCCGCTGTGGATCGCCGGGCACACGGACGCGCCGCGCTGGATGGTGACGGCCCTGTTCCTGCTCAACACGGCGAACGTGGTGGCGTTCCAGGTGCGGATCGCCAAGCGGGTGACGGAGATTCCACTCGCGGTACGGGCCGTCCGGCAGGCCGGTTTCGTCCTGTGCGCCGCCTGCGCCCTGTTCGCGGCGTCGGCGGCGGACGGCGTGGCCATGGCCGTGGTCTTCCTGCTGCTGGCCGGCGCCGTGCATGTGTACGGCGAGATGGTGCTGTCGGCCGGCGCCTGGGTCATCGGGTTCGACCTCGCGCCACCGGACAAGCAGGGGCAGTACCAGGGGTTCTTCTTCTCCGGATACGCCGCCTCGGTCATGATCGCCCCCACCTTCCTCACCGCCACCGTCCTCCGGGGCGGTGCCCTCGGCTGGCTGCTGCTCGGCGGCCTGTTCGTCCTCGCGGGCCTGGCCATGAAGCCGGTCGTCGGCTGGGCCGAGCGCACCCGCGCCCCACAGCCGGCGCACAGCGGCTGACCCCCCAAGGAGCACTGCGATGGAACATCGAACGTCCCTCTCTCCCGTCCGGCCCCCGGTGCCGAACGCCGGGGACGGGCCCGCCCACGGCGCCTTTCTGGCCGACGCGGCCGATCCGCACGTCCCGCTGCGCGAGCGGCTGCTGGGAAACGGCACCGCACCGGCCGATGTCACCGGCCGGCCCCGCCCGGACCTGGCATCCGGGCCGTCCGACGCCCTCCACGAGGAGGTGTCCGAGCAGCTGTGGAGCCGTGGCCTGGCCGCGATCCAACTCGATGAGCCGCTGCCCAACGACCGGTTCACCGCGCTCGGCGCGTTCCTGGGCACCGCCATGCCCGAACGGGATCCGGCGGTCGCGCCGTACGTGGAGGAGGAGGTGATCCTCAATCTGCGCAGCGAGCACGCCCGCACCGACGACGTGGCCCTGCAGCCCTTCGCCGGCAACTACCTCTCGCTGCACACCGAGAGCAGCGGCGCCCCCGTCGAGCGGCAGCCCCGCTACATCGTGCTGATGTGCCTGGCCCCCGGGGACGCGTCGCAGGGCGCCAGGACGGTGCTGGTGCCGATGCGGGAGGTGGCCCGCCGGCTGGCACCGGAGACCCTGGCCGTGCTCTCCCGGACCCGGTACCGCGACCGCCCCGGTGTTCCCACGATCGCCCGGCAGGTCGGGGACCGCTGGGTGTTCTCCCTCCGCGACTTCCTCGCCGATGAGCTCCAGTGGTCCTACGAGGGGCCGCAGGAGGACGCCACAGCCGTGGGCGACGCGCTCCGCGAGCTCTTGGTGGCGATGTACGCGCCCGAGCACGCGCAAGGGCTCCAGTGGCGGCGCGGGCTTCTCGTCGTCATCGACAACACCTACTTCTTCCACGGGAGAACCAGCGGTTCGGCCACGCCCGAGGCCCGGCTCCGGCATCTCAAGCGCCTGCGCGTCGTGTAGCCCATGCCATCCGTTCACGCTCGCCCACAGGGGCGGCCCACTCGGGGAAACGCATGAAACTCTTCGAATCCGTACCGTCTCCGCGTCCGTGTCACGCCCCGCCGGACGCGCGCGAGACCGCGGCGCGTCCACCGCACCCCGGTGGCATCCGTGATGTCTTCTCACCCGCCGTCGACCATCGTGTGCTGGAGGTCTACGCCCGGGCCCGCGACCCCCACGACGCCCTGGAGCTGCGGAACCTGTGGCTGGGACGGGTCGAGCACGAGCTCGGCGGCAACGCCCTGCGCCCGGCGCTCGCCGAGACCTGGCGGGCCAGCAGGCCGCGCCGGTCCGTCGAACCCGAGGAGGTGCTCTCCTCCCGCGCCACCGTGCGGTTCGTCAAGGAGCTCTTCAACTGGTTCTTCCGTGACGACCTCTACGGCGAGCTGCGGGACAACGCCCGCTACATCCTCTCCAGCGGGTCGATCGACGAGGAGCGGTGGGGGCTGCCGCAGAGCCTGAAGGAGTGCATCCGCTACGCCCTGGACCGGGACTGGTACGGCTACTCCGACTCGCGCGGACGTGTCCCGGCCCGCGAGGCGATCGCCGCGTACGAGAACGCCCGCATCCAGGGGGCGCGCTACGGCACCGAGAACGTGGCCATCACCATGGGCGGCACCTTCGCCATCAGCACGCTCGCGGACTTCGTGCTGCACGGCGGACCGCGCTCCCCCTCACCGGCGCTGTGCGCGATCCCCAACTATCCGCCCCTGGTGGAGACGATCGCCCGCCGGCACGACGTCCAGCTGGTGCCCCTGGTCTCCCAGGACGGCCAGACCTCCCTCGAACCGCTGATCGCCGCCCTCACCCCGGACACCCCGATGGTGATGCTGCAGACGGTGGGCAATCCGACCGGCGCCGCCGTGGCCGAGGCCGATCTCGTCCGGCTGATCCGCGCCGCCTCCCCCTCCACGGTCATCGTGCTGGACGAGTGCCATGAGTGGCTCGGGGACTACGAGAAGCGCTCCGCGGACCGCGCCGCGCCCCAGGTGGTGCGGGTGTCCAGCCTGTCCAAGACCTGGTCGGCGCCGGGGCTGAAGGCCGGGTGGTTCCTCGCCGACCCGGCGTTCATCGACGAGTATTACGAGTACGCGTCGTCCTCCTTCGGTGGCCCGCCCTCGTTCTTCTACACGACCATCGAGGTGCTGGCCCGCCTGGAGCGGTGGCTCATCACCGGGGTCGAGACACCGGGGCCGGCCGAGGCCAAGGAGTTCGAGTCCTCCTACGACATCGACCTGGCACGGCTGCGCAACGCCTACCGCGGCTACCGCGCCGAGCGGCTGCGCCGGGCCGAGGATCTGACCGTCCTGAGGGACGCGGCCACCGTACGGCTGTCGGAGATCCCCGGCCGGGTGCTTCCGCCGCGATTTTCCATCAACACCGCGGTGGAGCTGCCCGGTTGGGACGATTCCTACCGATGTTTCCGCGACGTCCTGCGGGAGACCGGCGTCTCGGTGTTCCCCGGAATCCTCACCTTCTGCCTCTCCGGCGGCGTCGTCAGGGTCACCACGGCGCGGCCCTGGGACGAGCTGTCCGCCGCCTTCGACCGGCTGCGCTCGCACGCCGCCCCTGGATTCGGAGGCTGAGGCATGGACGGATGGTTGACCGCGGGCGGCCGCAAACTGGTCCTCGGCATGGTGCATCTGTCACCGCTGCCCGGTACCCCCTTTCACGAGGACGGTTCCTTCGGCCGCACGCTCGACACCGCGGTCCGGTCCGCGCGGGCGCTGTACGAGGGCGGGGCGGACGGCTGCCTGATCCAGACGGTGGACCGGGTCTACACCGTGGACGAGGAGTCCGACCCGGCGCGCACGGTGGCGATGGGCCTGATCACGCGCGCGGTGGCCGAGGCGACCGATGAGCGGTTCCACATCGGCGTACAGCTCATGCGCAACGCCCTCACGGCGTCCCTGGCGGTGGCGAAGGTCGCGGGCGGCGGCTACATCCGCGCCGGCGCCCTGGTGGGGCAGACCCTCACCGCACACGGCATGGTGCGGGCCGATCCGCTGCGGGTGATGGAGTACCGCCGCCGGATCGGCGCCGAACACATCCAGATCATCGCCGAGATCGACTCGATGCACTTCCGGTGGTTCGACGGGCAGAAGACCACCGCCGAGGTGGCGCGGGCGGCGCGGGCCGTCGGCGCCGACGCGGTGTCGCTGTGCCACCCGGACGAGGACACCGCGCTGGACATGATCGCGTCCGTCCGCGAGGCCGCCCCCGGCCTGCCCGTGATCCTGGCCGGGCACACCCGGCACGAGAACGCGGCACGGCTGATGGCCGCGGCGGACGGGGCGTTCGTGGGCACCTGCCTGGAGCGCGACGGCTGGGGCGGCGAGATCGACCGCGACCGGGTGGCGGAGTACGTCGGCATCGTACGGAGGCTGGAGCGGTGAGCGGCCGGAGCGAACCGAACACACCGGCCGGCGCCGGAATCCAGGCGCCACCGCCGCCTTTGGACCCGCGGGTGATGCTGCGTCAGGTCGAGGCTCTCGCCGCGGACCTGCGCGCGCGGACCGGGCCCTTCGACGAGCAGGTGCGCACCCTGCTGCCCGCGCGGTGGGCGGCGGTGGACACCGTCAGCATCGTGGGCGACGGCGACTCGTACCACGCGGCGTGCGCGGTGCGGATGGCCTTCGCCTCGCTGGCGGGGGTGGACTGCCGTCCGGTGAACGCGCTGCGCTTCGTGGAGTACGACCACCCCACGTCCGACGGCCGCCCGCCGCGTACGGAACTGACGCTCACGGTCTCCGCCTCGGGCCGCACACCGCTCGTCGTGCGGTCGGCCGAGCTGGCCCGTGACGGCGGGGCGCACGCCATCGCGGTCACCGCGACGCCCGACAGCCCGGTGGCGCGGGCGGCCGACGGTGCGCTCCTGGTCACCCTGCCGGACACCGAGCGGTCGCCGGGCGTACGCACCTACCAGGCCAGCCTGCTGGGCCTGCTGCTGATCGCCATCCGGCTGGGCGAGCTGCGCGGGCGCCTCAGCGGGCCGGAGGCGGACGCGCTGCGGGGCGAGCTGACCGCACTGGCCGGACCGATCGAGGCGACCGCCGAGGCGGCCAGGGCCCGGTGCCGTGAGACCGCCGAGCGCATCGCCGACGCGGCCGTGCTCAGTGTGCTCGGCAGCGGCCCCTGCCACGGCACCGCGCTCTTCGCGGCCGCCAAGGTGATCGAGACCTCCGGCGTCTTCGCCACCGGGCAGGACCTGGAGGAGTGGTGCCATGTCGAGCGGTTCGCCCGCCCACCCGAGTCGCCGGTGATCGTGGTGGCCGCGCCGGGGCGCTCGTACCGGCACGCCGCCCAGGTGGCCGCGAAGGCGGCGGCGCTCGGGCGGCGTGTCATCACCGTCGCGCCCGAGGACGACCCCGCGATCACCCGGGGCGGCTGGGCCGCGCTGCCGGTGACCGGACACGTACGGGAGGAGTTCTCGCCCCTCCTCTACCACGTGTTCGCCGCCCCTCTTTCCTGCCATCTCGCCCAACACCTGGGACGGGCGCCGTTCCTGGCCGACCTGCCCCGTCCGATCCCGACCACCCCCAAGACCGCGGAGAGACACCGTGACCCGGACTACGGACGACCTGTCCACCCAGCAAATCATCTCCCTCCTGACGGAGGAGTTGCACGACCTCGACCCCGCGGAGCGCAGGGCGAAATCGCTCGAACTGCTCTCGGTGTTCGGCCGTGCCAAGGCCGACGAGCTGCCCGCCGAGGAGCGCCCGGAGGCGCCCGGAACACCGCCCGGCCCCCTGCTGATCTGCGACTGGGCCGAGGACCTCGGCCTGGACGGCACGACACAGCAGCTCGGCATCACCGTCGAGCCCGGCCCGACGAAGGTGACGAAGACCGCCGACGCCACCGGCCACTCCCTGGTGTCCAGCGGCCATGTGGGAGCCGACATCCTCCATGTCCCGGCGGGCAGTGGTTTCGCGCCCCACACCCACCCCGGGGACCATCTGCTGTTCGTGCTCGCGGGCACCGGGACGATCGCGGTGGCCGGGGAGATCGTGCAGACCCGCCCCGGTCAGGTGTACATGGTCCAGGGGGCCATCACCCACGCGGTGGGCGCGGTCAGCGACCACATGATCCTGTCCGTGGGCGCGCCACACCGCCGCCTCGACAGCCTGGACCGGCAGGAGCTCACCGCCTATGCGGCGCTGTTGAGCGAGTTCGGGGAGATCACCTGCCGGATCTGCGACATCCGGGCGACCACCGGCGAGGAGCTCGCGGCGAAGGGCTGCACCCACTCCCCCCACCGGTTCGGGTGAGCGATGGCCTCGCCAACCAGCGCCGATGAGGTGTCCACAGCCGCGGCCACCGACGCCGCGATGGCCCACACCTACCGCGGCATCCCCTTCGAGGACCGGCTGACGCCGCACCCCACCCTGGTGTCCTGGCTCGCGCACCACGCCAGGACCCGGGGCGGGGCCCCCTTCCTGACGACCGTGGCGGACGACGGTGAGCTCACCACGCTCAGCTACGGCGAGGCCGAGCTGCTGAGCCGGCGCCTGGCCCGATGGCTGCGCGCCGAGCTCCAGGTGGCGGCCGGGCGCACCGTGGCCCTGGCCCCGGTCAACGACCCGGCCTCGATCGTGGCCGTCCTCGCGGTGCTGCGGGCGGACTGCCCGCTGCTGCTGCTCGGCCCGCAGGACCCCGCCGACCGGCGACGGCAGCAGACCGAGGCAGCGGGGGCACAGGTGGTTCTGCGGCCGCCGTCGGTGCCCGCCGAGGCGCTGCCGGAGGCGGTCGTCCTCCCCGATCCGCGGACCCTGGAGGAGCCGCAGGACGACCTCGGCGGCCCGGAGATCGACCCGGACCAGGACGCCCTGTTCTTCGCCACCTCGGGGTCCACCGCGGCCTCCAAACTGGTCGCCCAGTCCCACTACAACGCCGCCGTGAACGCGGAGGCGCTCGGCCGCCACCACGGGCTGCGCCCCGGTGACCGGCTGCTCGGCTGCCTTCCCGTCCACCATGTCAACGGTCTGCACTTCACCGTCCTCGGCGTCCTGGCGGCCGGTGCCCATGTGCTGCTCGCGGACGGCTTCGATCCGCTGCGCTATCCCCGGCTGCTCCAGCGGTTCCGGCCGCGGATCGCCAGCGTCGTCCCCAGTGTGCTGGAGGCGCTGCTGGAAACGTGGCGGTCGCCTCAACTCCCCGACGATTTCGGGTACTTCGTCTCGGCCGCCGCACCGCTGACCACGCGCACCGCGCGGGCGGTGTGGGACCGGTTCGGTGCCCGGGTGCTCCAGGGCTACGGGCTGACCGAGACGGTCAACTTCTCCACCACGATGCCGGCCGATCTGTCCGAGGACGCCTACCGGCGGCTGATGCTCGACACCGACATCCCGTCGATCGGCACGGCCCTGTTCGGCAACGAGGTGGCGGTGCTGACCCCGGAGGGCGAGCGGGCGGTCCCCGGGCAGGTGGGAGAGATCTGTGTGCGCGGCCACAATGTGATGTCCCGCTACGAGGCCAACCCGGCCGCGACCGGCGAGGCGTTCGCGGGCGGCTGGTTCCACACCCAGGACCTGGGGATGGAGGTCACCGACCCGGACCGCGCCGAGCCCTTCGTCGTGGTCACCGGGCGCCGCAAGAACATCGCCAAGGTCGGCGGAGAGACCGTCTCCCTGGACGAGATGGACCGGGTGCTGCGCGCGGTGCCCCGGGTCCGGGACGCCGCGTGTGTCGCGCTTCCGCACCGCTTCCTGGGCGAGGAGATCGTGGCGGCGGTCGTGCCGGCCCCCGGTGCCGACGGCCCTCCCGATGTGCTGCCCGCGCTGGCCGCGGCGTTCCGGCCCGCGGTGCTGCCACGCCGTGTGGTGCCGTTCGACGCCATCCCGAGGACCCGGACCGGCAAGGTCCTGCGCCGGGAGCTGGCCGAACGGCTGGCCGCCACGGCACGGGACGGCGCCACGGACGGCCGGCCGCACCCGGCCCCAGCATTCCCCCTGCCCAGCCCCAGGAGTACCCCATGAACACCCCCTCCGGGATGACATCCCGCGTCACGGACCTGCTGTGTACGGTCCTCCAGATCGAGCCGCCACCGCCCGGGGCCGATCTGATCGAGTCCGGTCTGCTCGACTCCATCGGCTTCATGAATCTGTTCATGGCGATGGAGAAGGAATTCGGCATCGGTGTGACGGCCGCCGACCTGTCCCAGGACCGCTTCCGCACCGTCGAGCGCATCGCCGCGTTCGTGGCGGGCAAGCTGGGCCCCGCCGTCGCCGAGACGGTGCTGACCGACCCCCGCACCGGACACGAGCGGCGCCGGATCGCGCTGGGCGGCGAGCCGGAGGTGGCCGCCGCGGTGGCCGAGTCCCGCGCCGCCGCGCCCGCCTGGGCCGCGCTCGCGCCCCGTGTCCGGGCGCGCCGGCTGCTCCGCCTCGCCGACCTGATCGAGGAGCGGTCCGCCGAGTACGTCGCGGCCGAGCGGGCGGGCACCGGCAAGCCAGCCGCCGAGGCGGCGGGCGAGGTCGAGAACTGCGCCGATCTGCTGCGCTTCTACGCGGGCGCGGTGCGCGCGGACGTCGCTCCGGCGGGCGGGCACTATCTGCCCGGCCGGGAGAGCTGGGTGCGGTGGGAGCCGCTGGGTGTCATCGGGGTGATCGTGCCCTGGAACTATCCGTTGATGATGGCCGCGTGGCGCATCGGGCCCGCGCTGGCCACCGGCAACACCGTGGTCCTCAAGCCCGCGCTGACCACCCCGGACACCGCGCTGCTGCTGGCGCGGGACGCGGCGGCGACGCTGGGTCCCGGTGTCCTGCTGGCGGTGCCGGGCGACCGCGACACCGGCCGTCTGCTGGTGGACAGCGACGTCGACGCGGTGGCGTTCACCGGCAGCGAGGCGGGCGGCCGCGACATCGTCACCCGTGCCGGACTGCGCCGTGTCAGCCTGGAGCTCGGCGGCAACTGCCCGGCGCTGGTACTGCCGGACGCTCCGCCGGACACCTTTGAGGCGCTGGTGCGGGCCGCCACGTACAACGCCGGGCAGAGCTGCGCCGCCCCCGCCCGCGTCATCACCCTCCGGGAGAACTACCTGGAGACCGTCGAGGGGCTGGCCAAGGCGATGGCCGACCGGCGCGCCGGTGTCCACTTCGGCCCGCTCAACAACGCGGACCAGGCGGCCCGTCACGACCGGATCATCGGGCAGAGCGCGGCGGGCATCGAGCACATCGCCCCGCTCGCGCCGCCCCCGGGCGAGGAGGGCGGCCACTGGCGGCCCGGCCGCATCCTCGCCGATCTGCCCCCGGACGATCCGGCGGTGCTGGAGGAGGTGTTCGCGCCGGTGCTCACGGTGCAGGCGGCGGACGACCACGACGAGGCCCTGGCCCTGGCCAACTCGGTGCCGCAGGCCCTCGCCGCGAGCGTCTGGGGCACCCGTACGGACACCGCCCTGGAGCTGGCCGGAGGGCTGAACGCCGGGGAGGTGTGGGTCAACTGCTGCCTGGAACAGACCGCGGAACTGCCCCACGGCGGACGTGGCGGCTCGGGGCACGGCACGGACATGAGCGTGCTGGCGCTCACCGAGTACCAGCGCCCCAAGACCGTGACCGTACGCGTGGGCAGGGGCTGAGCGATGGCGGAGACCCGGTTCCCGGCCGAGCGGACGACGGCCACATGGCGGTGGGAGGTGAGCCAGGACCCGCGGGAGGCGCACGCACTGCTGTGCGCGTGCGACGCCCACCAGGCGACCGCCTCCGGCACCCCGGCGCCCCGGCGCCGCCCGGAGACCACCGAACGCCGGGTGCGGTCCGGCGCGGTGCGTCTGCTGCGCCACGGCGCACACCCCGCCGGGATGTTCACCCTGACCTGGGATCCGCCGTTCACCGTGGACGAGGGGGTGTTCCCCCGCGCCGAGCGGCCGATTCACCTCTCCCGGCTGGCCGTGGCGCCCGAGTGGCTCGGCGAAGGGTCGCTGGTGGGGCTGCGGTGTCTACGCCACGCCATCGAGGAGGCGGAGCGGGCCGGTGCGGACGTACTACGCTCGGAGGCCAATCCGGACCTCACGGACACCCGGGCGCTGCTGGACGTCCTGGGGTTCCGGCAGTACGGGCCCACGCTCGGGGATGCGGGCGGCAGCCGCCGCGTCCATCTGCAGAAGACCCTCCGCGCGGCGGCCCCCGTCCCCGGCCGGGAGGGCTGATGGCGGCGACGATACGGCGCGAGAGGGTCGGCACCACCGCGGGCCACCGCGGGCAGGGGCCGACCGACGTGGACGCCTACACCCTGGACACCGGCGCGGGCCTGGCCGTGGTGGTGTGGACCTACGGGGCGCAGCTCGTGGAGGTCCTGGTCCCCGACCGGGAGGGCCGTACCGGCAATGTGGTGGTGCGCCTTCCGGACCTCGGCGGCTATGAGAACCGCGCGGCCAATCCGTATGTCGGCTCCACCGTGGGCCGTTACTGCCGGTGCGTGGCGGGCGGCCGGTTCCGGCTCGACGGCATCGAGTACCACCTCGACCGCAATGACGGCGAGCACCACATCCACGGCGGAGACCTCGGCTTCGACCGGTATGTGTGGGCGGCCGAGGCGGAGCGCTCGGGCGATGTGCTGTCGCTGCGGCTGCGCCTGGACAGCCCGGACGGCGACCAGGGCTATCCGGGCGCGCTGTCCGCCGAAGTGCTCTACCAGGTCTCGCCCGAAGGGACGTTGACCTTGGCGTACACGGCCACGACCACCGCGAGCACCATCGTGGGGTTCACCAACCACGCCTACTGGAATCTGGCCGGCACCGGGCGGATCGACGGCCATCTGCTGGCGCTCAACTCCACCCGGGCGGTGGTCTTCGACGACCAGCTCATCCCCCTGCCCGGGCCGCCCGCCGACATCACCGGAGGCCCGCTGGACCACCGTGAGCCCAAGCCGGTGGGCGAGCTACGGCTGGACAACTGCTTCGTCCTGGACGACCCGGACTGGGCGGCGCGGTTGCACGACCCCGCCTCGGGGCGCACCCTGCGCGTGGTCACCGACCAGCCCGCGGTGGGGGTGTACTCGGCCGACGGCTTCGCCGGGCGGCGGCGGTCCGGCATCTGCCTGGAAACCGGCCCCATGCCGGACGCGCCCAACCGCGACGACTATCCCCCGGTGCGCCTCGACCCCGGCGAGACCTACCGCCATCGCACCGTTCATCACTTCTCGGCCCACTGAGCCGCACCCGCCCACCGGGCTCGATCCACAGGAGGTATACGCGTTCATGGACCCACTCATGGTTTCCGTGGCGGAGGCCGTGCGGCGCCGCGCGGAGGCGCCGCCACCGGCCACCGCCCTGGACCCGGACGCCGAGCTGTCGTCCCTCGGTGTGAGCTCGCTGGGGGTGGCGGGCCTGGTCGTGGACCTGGAGGAGACCTTCACCTTCCGGTTCCCCGACGACGCGGTCACCCCCGAGGTGTTCCGCACCATCCGCACCCTCACCGACACGGTCCGCTCGCTGTGCGGACCGCAGGCCGGCTGACCATGCGGATCCATGGCGACGCGGTCCGGGTCGGTGTCCACTCGGGCCAGCAGTACACGACCTTCGCGGAAGCGCTGAAGCTGTGGCGGACGGCGGAGGAGCTCGGCTACGACTGGGTGTCCCTCTTCGACCACTTCCGTCCGCCCATGGGCGGCCCGGCGGGCCCGTGCTTCGAGGGCATGTCGCTGCTCTCGGCGCTCGCGGCCCGCACCAGCCGGATCCGCTGCGCCGTGCTCGTCTCGGCGGTGACCTGGCGGCACCCGGCGCTGGCCGCGGCCGCCGCGGCCACCATCGACCATGTCTCGGACGGGCGGCTGGAGTTCGGAATGGGCGCGGCCGGTGCGGATCTGGCCTACGGCCAGTACGGCATTCCCTTCCCGAGTGCCGGGACCCGGCTGGACATGCTGGACGAGGCGTGCCGGGTGATGCGGGCACTGTGGACCGGCGGCCCCGCGACGTTCGCCGGACAACACTTCCGCCTCGAGGACGCCCATCTGCAGCCGCGCCCCCTGCAGCAGCGGCTGCCGCTGGTGATCGGTGGCGAGGGCGAGCGGCGGATGCTGCGGATCGTCGCGGAACACGCCGACATCTGGAACACCCTCGCCGGAACCCCGGACACCTACCGCCACAAGGTCCGGAAGCTGGCCGAACACGCCGCCGTCGTAGGCCGCGACCCCGGGACCATCCGCCAGTCGGTGACATTCCGGGCGATCCTCGCCGAGGACGAGCGGCAGGCGCTGGAGCGCAAGGAGCGGCTGCTGGAGCGGGTGGGCCCCGATTCGCCGGTGTGGCCCGAGTATCTGGTCTTCGGCACGCCCGAGCAGTGCGTGGAGCGGCTGCGGCCCTATCTGGACCTGGGCGTACGCGACTTCCTGCTCGGTGCCCGCCCGCCGGTCGACTGGCAGACCCTCGATCTCTTCGCCCGGCATGTCGCCCCGGCGCTGCGCGCCCACCCGGCCGGCTGAACAGCCGGCCGCCACCGACCACCTTCCCTCACACCGCGGCCCACGGAGGCTCACCATGGAGAACTACTACTACACGGACGGCTTCGCCACCTTCTTCGACAGCCGCTACACGGGATGGGTCCACACCTTCTCGCCCCGGCTCGCCGACCACCTGGACCGGCAGGGACTGCCCGAGCGTTCGGTCATCGACCTGTGTTGCGGCACGGGGGTGACGGCGTCCGTCTTCTGTGCGGCGGGCTGGCAGGCCACCGGCGTGGACGGGTCGGCCGCGATGCTGGACATCGCGCGCAAGAAGCTCGCTCCCGCCGTGGAAAGTGGCGCGCTGACGCTGATCGAGGCCGACGCCAGGACCTTCCGCACCCCGCGCCCGGCCGCCGCCTGCGTGAGCCTGGACGGGGCCCTCAACCACCTGGGGTCGGTGGCGGAGCTGACCCGGTGCTTCACCTCGGTACGCGAGGCGCTGCTGCCCGGCGGGGAGTTCATCTTCGACCTCTACGCCGGATCGCACTTCCGCCACTGGAACAACGTCACCCTGACCGACGACGCCGAAGCGGTGATCGTCAAGCGCGGTGTCTGGGACGACGGCGCGAGGACGGGGATGCTGCGCGTCTCCGGCGTCTTCGGCACGGGGATGTCCGCCGAGCGGGTGGACCAGACGCTGCGCAGCTGGGAGTACGACGACGCCGAGGTGGCCGAGGCGCTGGAAGCGGCCGGTCTCGTCCCGGCCGAGCACGACTTCGAGCAGCGCTACGTCAAATGCGATTCGGGCTCGTGCTCCCTGACCCCCGTCCCCTGCCGCACCATCTACCGCGCCCGTAAGCCCCTCGAAGAGAAGTGACCGGCCGCGCACCCACCCCCTCACCACACAAGGAGCAGCGATGACGACGACACCGCACTTCACCCCCACTCCGGCAGCCACTCCGACCACCGATTCCCTGTTCTGCTCGTCCGTGGCGGTCTCCGCCCTGTCGGCCGCCGTGGAACTCGGGCTGCTCGACGACCTCAAGGACCGCGGCGAGATCCGGTTCGACGACCGTCAGGAGGGCGCGGACCGGATCGACCCCGCCGTGGTCCGCGGCATACTCCTGCCCCTGGAATGGGCCGGCATCGTCGCGCTGGACGACCGGTCCGCCCGCCCGGGACCGGGCTTCGAGGCGGCCTACCTCGACCGTGGCTACTTCTACTGGCTGGCCGGTGGCAACGGCGAGCTGACCAGCCGGGCACCGCATGTGGCGCTGGAGCGCAACCGGCACGGCGAGTTCTACCACCGGGACATGCGGGCCGTGGCGGTGAGCTCCCGGATGATCGGCGATGTCGAGGTCGAGCTGCGCTTCGACAAGATCCTCGCCGACCAGCCGCCGCGTGCCGTGTGCGACCTGGGCTGCGGCTCCGGCCAGCGGCTCATCCGTATCGCGGGCAACCACCCCGGCGTCCGTGGCGTCGGAGTGGACATCGCGCCCGCGGCCGTGGAACTGTCCGGGGCCTCCTTCGCCGAGGCCGGGATGGCGGACCGGATCTCGGTCCACCACGGCGATGTGCACGCGCTGCCCCAGCTCTCGGAGTTCGCCGGTATCGACACGGTCACCTGCGTCTTCATGGGGCATGACTTCTGGCCGTACGACAAGTGTGTGACGGTGCTGCGCCGGATCCGCGAGGTCTTCCCCGATGTCGAGCGGTTCCTGCTGTGCGATGTGGTGCGCAGCGAGGTGGCGCCGGGTCCGCATACGCCCATCTTCACCCTGGGCTTCGAGTTCGCGCACGCGCTGATGGGGGTGACGCTGCCGACGCGGTCGGACTGGATGGCGGCGTTCGACGCCTCCGGCTGGGAGTGCGAGGCGGTCCAGGAGTTCAACCGGCCGCCCGGCGGTCTGCTCTTCGAGCTGCGCCCCGGCCGCTGACGCCCGCGGCGTGCTGTTCCCCCTCCCCGTCCCTTCCCTCAACTGGGGCTCCGCCCCAGACCCCGCTCCTCAAACGCCGGAGGGGCTGGAAGGCGGGGAGGGGGAAGCATCGATATGCGGCTCCGCCGCGTGACCCTCCGGATACGCCGTAGAGCTGCGACGAAAGCGCCGCTCGCCTCCTGGGAAGGGGGCGAGCGGCGCTTTCGTCCGTCGAGATGGATAGGGGGTCGGCCGGTGTCAACGCCAGGCGCGGCCGGAGACTCCGCTCAGATTCCAGCCGTCCGGCCGGTCAAGGTCGCTCAGCGCGGGCGGCATCTCGGCGCCGGTCGCGCGGACCATCAGGCTGGGGAGGTACATGTCGCGGGTGAACAGGCCGGTGGGCTCGTCGAGTTCGGCGCCGAGCGCACGCAGCGCCGCCACCCGCACCGCCGGCAGATCGCGGACCCACATCAGCACCTCGGCGCCGGGCAGCCACGTCAGGGCGGTCTCCACCAGATCCGCGAACACCTCGTCGGAGGTGGCCTCGCAGTCCACGATGGTCGTAGGGGTCTCACCGTCGTCGGTGTCGACGCCCGAGCGGTGCCCGATGAGATAGCCCTCGATGGGTCCGTCGCCGGCCACCAGATGGAAGTACCGGGCCAGTGGGTTGGCGGCGCGCCAGCGGAAGTAGGCGGCGTCCCGCACCGGGCGCGGGCCTTCGCCGCCCGGCAGCCGGGCCACCAGCCCCGCCATCGCCTCCGCCTCCACGGCGGCCGGCGGACGTAGGGTCAGGCCGGACCTGGCTCCTCGGGTGGCGGGCAGCTCATGCCACGGCCATTCCGCCACCAGTGGCTTCTCGCGCTTCACCACCGCTTGCGCCCAGGGGCCGATCGGGCGCCATCCGTTCATCAGCATGGCGGGGCCGGCCCCCTGGTCGCCGAAGTCCAGCAGCCAGGGCACACCGTCGGCGCGCAGCCGTGCCACCACCTCGTCGGTGAGCATCCGGAACAGCGGGCTGCCCTGGTACCGGGGGGCGACCACGGTGTCGGTCAGGCAGGGCAGCATGAACCGCTGCCCCGCCACCTCCCAGCAGGCGCCGAAGACCCCCACCATGCCGACCAGCTCTCCCCCCTCGCGGGCGAGGGTGACATACCGGTCGTCGAGGTGGGGGTTGGTGGCGTACTTCCAGTCCATATAGGCCAGGTTGGCGTCGCGGCCGCCGCGCCAGAGCGAGTCCTGGAAGTCCGCGATCTCCGCTCTGTCCCGGGCCGTACAGGCCGTGAAGGAGAACTCGCTCACGCGCCGCCACCGCCGCCGGGGACGGCCTCGTCGGCGGTGAAGCGCTGCTGGAGTGCGCGCAGGTCGGTCTTGCCGTTGGCGTTGACGGGCAGCGACTTAAGTGCGAGCCAGCGCGACGGCAGCATGTACCCGGGCACCTTGTGCGCGAGCCGTGCCTTCACCTGCGCGGTCGTCAGCGAGACACCGGCGGCGAGGGTGTAGGCGGCGCAGATCAGCGGGGACCCGGCGGCGCCCGGCACCGACACCACCGCCCCGGCGGCGATCTCCGGCAGCGAGTGCAGCTCGGTCATCACCTCGTCCAGCTCCACGCGGTAGCCGTTGACCTTGACCTGGCGGTCGGCGCGGCCGTGGAAGCGCAGCAGCCCGTCCGCGTCCTTGCTGCCGAGGTCTCCGGTGCGGTACGCGCGCCGTCCCGAGCCGGGGGGCAGCTCGATGAACGAGGCCGCGGTCCGCTCCGGGTCACGCCAGTACCCCGGGCTGACTCCCGCGCCGCCGATCACCATCTCGCCCACCTCGCCGGGGGCGACCGGGCGCACCTGGTCGTCGACGGCCTCCAGCCACTCGCCGGGGATGGCCCGGCCGACCGGAAGCGCCTCGTCGGGCAGGTCGGTGAGGGTGTGGAAGGAGCTGGCGATGGTGGTTTCGGTGGTGCCGTAGAAACCGGTGAAGGTGACATGGGGCAGCCGGCGCATCCAGTACTCCACATCCGTGGGCGGGAAGACCTCACCGCCCCACAACACCCGGCGCAGATGCGGGAAGTCGTCCTTCTCCACCACGTCGTGGCGGGCCATCGCGCTGAGCACGGACGGCACCGAGAGCCACTGGGTCAGCCGTGCCTCGCGGATGAACGCGGCCAGTGTGGTCGGCAGCAGGCTCGCCTCCGGCGGGACCAGATGCAGCTCGGCCCCGCAGATCAGCGGCCCGTACACATCCCACAGCGAGCCGTCGAAGTGCATTTGCAGATGGCAGGAGATCCGGTCGTCCGGGCCGAGCCCGAAGTGTTCGTTGGCCCAGGTCACGAAGTGGACGATGCCGGCGTGGGTGAGCGGTACGCCCTTGGGCTCGCCCGACGAGCCGGAGGTGAACAGCACATAGGCAACGCCGGATGCGCCGCTGACCGGTTCGGGCGCCGTCGTCGGCGCCGAGGCGATATCGGCCGCGGTGATCGAGGGGAGGTCGCCCGCGGCCGTGCCGTCCCCGTCGGGCAGGCACAGGCCCGCCACCGCGCCGGGCACGGCACCGGCCGCCACCTCGGTGGCCAAGGTGGTCCGCTCCCGGTCGGCCAGGAGCAGGCATGGCGCGGTCTGGTTCACGATGGACACCAGCCGGTCCACCGGCGACGCCGTGTCCAGGGGCACACAGACGCCACCGGCCTTGAGCACACCGAGCAGGAACACCACCGCGTCCGCACCCTTGGGCACCAGCACGCACACGCGGTCGTCCGGGCGCAGCCCGCCGGCCCGCAGCGCGTGGGCCAGCCGGTGGGAGCGTTCCTCCAGCTCTCGATAGGTCAGCCGGGTCGGGCCGAACACGACCGCGTCCGCTTCCGGAGTTCGCGTGGCCTGTGCGCTCACAAGCGCGTCAAGACGGGTCATCCGTTTCTCTTCCTGTGTCAGAGCTTGTCGATGTGCACCCGGACCGCGGTGCCCTCGCCGATCAGGCCCTCGTGAGCGGCGTCCGCGACGGGGCCGAACGTCAGGCGCCCGGCCAGGGTCTCGGCCTTCAGCAGCGCGTCGTGGGCGCGGATCCGTGCCGCCACCGTCTCGGGCAGATCGACGCTCAGCGCGATGTGGTCGGACACCTCGAAACCGGCCGCGCGGCGCGCCTGCTGCACCACGCGCACCAGGTCACGCGCCGCGCCCTCGGCCGCCAGTTCCTCGGTCACCTCGACGTCGAGGACGACCAGTCCGGCTCCGCCGGGCAGCGCCGCGACGGCGCCCGGTCCGTCGGCGACGAGCCGCAGCTCGTACTCACCGGCGAGCAGTTCCCGCCCCGCCGCCACGACGTTCCCGTCCTCGTTCGTCGTCCAGTCGTCGGTGGCCGCGGCACGGATGACCTCCTGCACCGCCCCGCCGAGGCGGGGCCCGCACTTACGGGGGTCGACGGTCAGCCGCATCCGGCCGTGTGCGGAGACATCGGTGGTGAGCTGGACGTCCTTGACATTGAGCTGGTCGCGCAGCAGTCCGGCGTAGGGCTCCAGCGCGGGGGCGTCGGGGTCGGCGATCACCAGCCGCGCCAGGGGCAGCCGCAGCCGCAACTGGTGGCTCTTGCGCTGGCCGAGCGCGGTCGAGGCGACCTCCCGCACCCGGTCCATCACCCGCACCAGCTCCGGGTCGGACGGCAGTTCCCCGGGAGTGGGCCATGAGGTCAGATGCACCGACCGGCCGCCGGTCAGCCCGCGCCAGATCCGTTCGGTGATCAGCGGCAGCAGCGGTGCCATCAGCCGGCACAGCACTTCGAGCGCGGTGTGCAGGGTGTCCACCGCCGCGCGGTCTCCGGCGGCGAACCGGTCGCGGGAGCAGCGGATGTACCAGTTGGTCAGCACATCCAGGTGGTCGCGCAGGGCGGAGCACGCGCGGGACAGGTCGTAGCCGTCCATCGCGCCGGTCGTCAGCTCGACCAGGTCACGGGTCTTCGCGAGGAGGTAGCGGTCCAGCGGATGGTCCGCCTCGGTGCGGACGTGGCCCTCGGTGTCGCCCGCGTACAGGGCCAGGAAGTGCCAGGCGTTCCACAGCGGCAGCAGCACCTGGCGCAGGGCTTCCTTGCTGCCGGCCTCGGTGACCTCCAGGTCGCGGGCGCGCAGCAGGGGCGAGCTCATGAGGAACCAGCGCATGGCGTCGGAGCCGTCACGGGCGAAGATGTCGTTGACATCGAGGTAGTTGTTGCGCGCCTTGGACATGGCCTGGCCGTCGTGGCCGAGCACCACACCGAGGACGGTGCAGTTGGCGAAGGCCGGCCGGTCGAACAGCGCGGTGGACATGACGTGCATGTTGTAGAACCAGCCCCGGGTCTGGGCGTAGTACTCGACCACGAAGTCACCCGGGGAGTGGCGCTCGAACCACTCGGCGTTCTCAAAGGGGTAGTGCACCTGCGCGAACGGCATGGAGCCGGTCTCGAACCAGCAGTCCAGCACCTCGGGCACCCGCCGCATCACCGCCCGGCCCGACGGATCGTCGGGGTTGGGGCGCGTCAGCTCGTCGATGTACGGACGGTGCAGATCACTCGGCCGTACGCCGAAGTCGCGCTCGATCTCGTCCAGGGAGCCGTACACATCGACCCGGGGATGGGCCGGGTCGTCCGACACCCACACCGGGATGGGAGCACCCCAGTAGCGGTTGCGGGAGATGTTCCAGTCCTTGGCGCCACGCACCCAGTTGCCGAACTGGCCGTCGCGCACATGCTCGGGTGTCCACTGGATCCGCTCGTTGAGTTCGAGCATGCGGGTGCGGATCCGGGTGACGGCGACGAACCAGGTGGGGATGGCCTGCTGCAGCAGCTGATTGCCGCAGCGCCAGCAGTGCGGCCGGGACCGGGTGTGCGGCCGGCTGCTCAGCAGTGCGCCGCTCGCCGCCAGCAGACCGGTCACGGTCTCGGCGGACTCCAGCACCGGGGCTCCCGCGCACGGCGGCACCTCGTCGGTGTACCGGCCGCCGGAGTCGACCGGATAGATCCGGCCGATGCCCGCGTCGGTGGCGAGGGTGTGGTCCCGCTCGTCGAAACACGGGGTCACGGCCACCGCACCGGTGCCCTCGTCGGTGTCCACGAAGCGCTCCGCCACCACGACATGGCTGTCGTCGGCGGGGGCGGAGAAGTCGAACAGCGGGGTGTATGTGCGTCCCGCCAGCTCGGCGCCGCTGTGGTGGGCGACCACCGGTCCGTCGCCCACCAGATCGGCATGGGCGTCGAGCCGGTCGGCCGCCACCACCAGGCGCCGTCCGGCGTGCTCCACCACGGCGTACTGAGCGTCGGGGTGCACCGCGACCGCCGTGGCGCCCGGCAGCGCCCAGGGCTGGTCGGACTCCACCAGCAGCAGCTCGCCACTGTCCAGCCGTACGGCCACGACCACGGTGCTGCCCGGCACGTCGCGATGGGTGTCGCTGCCGTCGATACGGCCGCTGCTCTCGGCATTGGCCAGCGGGGTCTCGCAGTGCGCGCAATACCAGGAAACCGAATGTCCCTGATAGATGAGCCCCTTGTCCCACATGGTTTTGAACGCCCACATGACGCTCTCCATGTAGTCGAGGTCATGGGTTTTGACGGATTCGTCGAAGTCGACCCAGCGGGCCTGCCGACTGACGTAGTCGCGCCATTCGCCGGTATAGCGCATCACCGTCGTCCGGCACACCTCGTTGAACCGCTCGACGCCCATCCGCTCGATATCGGACTTGGCGGTGATGCCGAGTTGTTTCTCGGCATCCAGCTCCGCGGGCAACCCGTGCGAGGTCCAGCCGAACCGCCGCTCGACCCGGCGCCCTCGCATCGTCTGATAGCGCGGCACCACGTCCTTCGCATAGCCCGCCAGCAGATGCCCGTAGTGCGGCAGGCCATTGGCGAACGGCGGCCCGTCGTAGAACACGAATTCTTCGGCGTCGTCGGATTTCCGCGCTGCCACGGACTCATGGAAGATGTCGTGCTTCTCCCAGTAATCCAGTACGTCGAGTTCGACATCCGGGAAGTGCGGTCTCGCGGGTACGCCTTCGGCCCCGGCCTTTGGATATGCCATCGCTCAGTAAACCTCGCAGGGTCGGCCCGCAGTGCAGTGAGGGCCGACTCTAACGATGCGCCGGGCAACGTCCGGTAATCGTGGAAACATCGGCCTCCCCATCGACGGCGCCGGGCGATTACCCGGCGGTTCCGTTCACCGTGGCCGGGCACAGCCGCCGCGGTGCGGTGTCGTCGCGGAGTTCCGCGTCCACACAGCCACCGGGCAGGCCCTTATGGGGTGTACCGCCGAAGTTGGCGGTGACGGTGAGGGTGCCGCCGCCGAAGACGGTGCGCTGCACGGTGCGATCGGCGGTCAGCGCCCGGAAATCGGTCAGCGGCTCGGTACCGGCGGCCTTGTGCAGGGGCGCGAAGTACCGCTGGAGAGTGGCGAGTTCGCGGCCGCTGCGCTCCAGCGAGTCACCGGTGAGCACGAAGTTGAGCGGGGTGTTGTACAGCATGCCGAGCAGCGCCCGGTCGGTCTTCTGCCGTGGCAGCTTGTCGTACGACAGCTCCCAGCGCTCGGTGTTCACCACGGAGTCATGGAGCGCGGTCTCGTACAGCGGCACCCGGTACACCGGGTCGTACATCGCCTTCGCCACATCGGCGGGCAGCTCCGCGGGCTTGAAGAAGACGCCCGGCGCGTCGGCGGGGGCGTAGCCGCCCCAGGTCGCCTTGTCGCGCTGCGCCGTCCACAGACCGCCCGCCACCGGGGTGCCCGAGCCGTGGTCGAAGGCGAGGTCCCGGTTGGCCCACGCCCCGGCGGACTCCGAGCCCAGGACCAGCCCGCGGTCGGACAGCCGCTTCATCCGGGCCAGCCGGTTGGCGCGGTCCTCCGCCTTGGTCATGGGGTGAGCGGCACTGTGGTCGCGGAACAGCTCACCGGCCGCGTCCACATCGAGGAAGTAGCTGTCGGCGCCCGCCTCGGTCATCCCGCGGGTGCGGTCGGCGAGGTAGTGGTGGCGCGGCTCGGCCTTCTCGAACGCCTCGGAGGAGAGGTAGCAGCCACGGTCGTGGAAGCCGGGGACGGGCTTGCCGTCGGTGTCCCGGACGCAGAAGTCCGGGTACAACGTGCCGGGCCAGGTGGACGTCGGCGCGTCGGAGGTGGCCGGGTCCTGGCCGTTGGCGAACGAGTCGTACGGGCCGACGAGATAGCCCGCCTTCTTCGCGGCCGCGGTGGCCGCGGCGTCCATCGGCCGGTCGTCGGCGTCGTAGCCCAGCCACATGCGGTCCACGCCGAGGCCGCGCAGCCTGCCCATGAAGTCGGCCTTGCGGGCGTCGCCCCACAGATAGGCGTGGAACGCGCCGAGCAGCTTCCCGGTGGCCGGGGTCTCCCGGATCTTCTCCCGCAGGCTCTTCAACTGTCCGTGTTCGCCGAGCCAGGCGCGGTAGTCGCGGGCGGCGGCCACCGGGGAGCCGTCGGTGAGGGAAAAGGCCACGGTGTAGCGCGCGGTGCCGTCGGCGTGCGAGAACCGGTGGGTGGCGGCGGTGCGCAGCCTGCCCGCGTCGGAGGTGACGCGCAGCGAGGTGCCGATGTCACTGGGCACGAGATAGCTCACGCCCTGGCGGTCGCCGAGCGTGTAGCCCCACAGCGGCATCGACAGATCCGACTCCATGGCCATGTCGGTGTCCACCAGATCGGCCCGGGATGAGTTCCAGAAGCGGTCGGCCACCGGCAGCGACAGCCCCTCGCCGCGCGGGAGCTGTACGGCGGTGGCGCGCCGGTCGGTGCCGGTGACCGGCCACGAGAGGGTGCGGACGGTCTCGGCTGCGGGCTCTCCGGTGGCCTCACCAGCGGCCTTCCCGGTGGCCTTGTCGGTGGCCGTCACCGACAGCTCCAGGCGGCCGTTGTCACCGGCGCGGGCCGTGACGTCCAGTCCGGTGTCCGGATAGCTCCAGCGGGCGGTGCCCGGGGAGGTGGTCACCGAGCCGGGCTTCCCGGGAGCGGTGGCGGCGGGCGCGGACAGCTCCACGGTCCCCTGACCCGTACGGGCCGTGACCCGCAACGAGGTGGTGTCGACGGTGGCGGTGCCACCCGACACCGGGACCTCCACACGGTGGCCACCGACCACGACCGGCCGGGGTGCGTCCCCGGAGCGGGCGGTGCCGGAGTGGGTGGTGGAGGCGAGGGTGGTCGAGGCGAGGGCGAGGCAGGACACCGCGCCCGCCAGCGCCACCGCGGCGGTCACCCGCGGCGGGGTGAAGTGGTTGCGTCTCATGGGACGTTGATAGCGAGCCGATATAAGAGGGCTTCTAAGAAGTGGGCCCGGAGGGCTCGGAGGGGCTCGGAGGGCTTACGCCTTCGGGGCCGGGCCGCCGGACCGGTGGCGCGGGATGCGCAGCCGGAAGAGCGCACCGCCGCCCTCGGCCGCCTCCGCGGTGAGCGCCGAGCCGTGTGCCCGGGCGATCTGCCGGGCCATGGCCAGCCCCAGCCCGGAACCGGGCAGCGCACGGGCCTGCCGGGAGCGGTAGAAGCGGTCGAAGACGTACGGCAGGTCCTCGGCGGCGATACCGGGCCCGTGGTCACGGACGGTGAGGTCGATGGCGTGGGCGCCAGAGGTCAACCGGGCCTCCACCTCGGCGCCGGGCGGGCTGAACTTCGCGGCGTTGTCCAGCAGATTGGTCAGCAGCCGGGCCAGCCGCGCGGGCACCCCGTCCACCGTGACCTCGGCCAGCTCCGCGGCGAAGGTGGTGTGCGCCCAGTGCGAGCGGGCCTCCTCGACACACCGGGCTGCCAGCAGATCCAGTCGCACCGGCTCCACCAGCGGCAGCGGCTCCTCGTCCCGCGCCAGCTCGATCAGATCGTTGACCAGACCGGTCACCTCGCGCAACTGGCCGCCGAGCGCCGACGCGGCACGGTCCCGCTGGGCGGGGGACAGCCGGTCGGCACGGGCCAGCAACTCGGCGTTGGTGCGCAGCGCGGTCAGCGGGGTGCGCAGCTCATGCGAGGCGTCGGCCACCAGACGGCGCTGGGCCGCCACCGACGCCTCCAGCTCGCCGAGCATGGTGTTGAAGCTCCCCGCCAGCCGGGAGATCTCGTCCCCGCGCCGCCCCTCCTCCGGCGGCAGCTCGATGCGATGGGCCGGATCGCGGGTGGCGGCGATCCGTTCGGCGGTGGCGGTGAGCCGGGTGACGGGCGCCAGCGCCCGCCGCGAGGCGAGATAGCCGAGCCCGGCGGCGAGCAGCGCCCCCGCCGCGCCGACGGCGGCGAGCAGCCGCGCGGCCTGACGTTCGCCCTGCTCGACGGTGTCGGAACGCACCGCGATCTGGAGCGCGCGAGGGCCGCGCAGCGGGGTGGTCAGCGTGCGCATCCGGTGTCCGCGCACGGTGACCTCGCTGTAGTACGCGCCGCGGGTGCCCGCGGCCACCTGACGGGTGGCGTCGGTGATCGGGATCAGCAGGTCCCTGCCCGCCGGGCGGCCCGGTGTGCCCGTCCGCGGGGTGACGACCTGCGCGCAGGCCGGGGCGGCCAGCCAGCGGCATTCGCCGTACAGCGTCCCGGCGCCCTCCTCACGCCGCTCCTGGGCGAGCAGGGTGGCCTGCCGGGTGAGCTGGAGGTCGAGCTGCCGCACCAGCTCGTAGCGGATGACCACGTACGCGGCGGCGCACACCCCGACCGTGACCAGCGCCACCGCGGCCGAGGTGATCAGCGCCATCCGGGTGCGCAGCGGCAGTCGGCCCGTCAGACGGCTCCCGGCTCGGCGTCCGCCAGATCGCAGTTCTCCAGAGCGACGTTCTCCGGACCGACGGGCGGCGCTCATCGCTCGCCCAGTTCGTAACCGATGCCGTGCACCGTGTGGACCAGCCGCGGAGCACCCTCCGCCTCCAGTTTGCGGCGCAGATAACCGATGTACACCGCCAGCGAGTTGGAGTCCGAGGCGAACTCGGTGCCCCACACCAGCTCCTGGATCAGCTCCCGCGGCAGCACCTGGCCCGGATGGCGCAGAAACACCTCCAGCAGCGCGAACTCGGTGCGGGTGAACTCCATCCGCCGTCCGCCGCGCATTCCGGTGCGGCTCTGCGGATCGACGGTCAGATCGGCGAAGGAGAGCACACCGGACACATTCTCGTCGAGGGCCCCGACGGGCGCGGCACGCCGCAGCAGCGCCCGCAGCCGGGCCAGCAGTTCGTCCAGCGCGAACGGCTTGACCAGGTAGTCGTCGGCCCCCGCGTCCAGCCCCGCCACCCGCTCGCTGATCCGGTCCCGGGCGGTGAGCACCAGGACGGGCGTACGGTCGCCGAGCCCGCGCAGCCGACGGCACACCGCCAGTCCGTCCATCACCGGCATGGCCAGGTCCAGCACGATGGCGTCCGGCGGTGCGGCGGCGATCGCGCCGAGAGCCGCCAGCCCGTCCCCGGCCACCCGCACCTCGTACCCCTCCACGGCCAGTCCGTCCACCAGCGCGGCGCGGACCTCCGGATCGTCGTCCACCACCAGCACGGCCGCCGTCCGGGGGTCGGTGGGCTTTCCCCGGCCGGACGGGGAGGACGCGGCAGCGGACATCACGGGGCCTTTCGGATGGGCACAGGTCAGTGCCCACCCTGGCAGAACACGCTCTTAGAACACTCTTAACGGCATCGGCCACCATGAGCGGGTGCGGATCCTGTCCTACCCCGAAGCCGAGACACCGGCCCCGCTTAGCGCCGAGGTATGGGAGTTGCAGCAGGACGCGTGGCCCCCGGCGGATCCCGGCGCCCGGGGCGAACCCGGGCCCACCCATGACCCCGCGCTGCGCCCGGTGTCGATGCTGCTCGTGGACGATGGCGACGGCCGCGGCGAGGGCACCGTGCCGGCCGCCCTGGACATCCTCACCACGACCCTCACCCATGCGGGCCGGTCCTACCGGGTCGGGGGGCTGAGCACGGTGGTCACCCGGCGGGCGGTACGTGGCCGGGGGCATGGCGCGCGCCTCGTGGCCGCCGCCCACCGGGCGATGGCCGATTCCGGTCTCGACCTGGGCCTGTTCACCTGCGACCGGCCGCTACGGGACTTCTACACGGGCGCGGGATGGCAGCCGCTGCCCGGCACGGTGCTCATCGGAGGCACCCCGGACGCCCCCTTCCCGAGCGACCAGCCCGCCTTCGACAAGGTCACCATGGCGCACTTCTTCTCCCCTACGGCACGGCGCCACCGCGCCGACTTCCTCGCCGCCCGGATCGGGCTGTACCCCGGCGAGATCGACCGCCTGTGGTGACGACCGGCGCCCGCGCCACGGCCCGTCAGCCCCCGACGGTACGGCCCGTTAGTCCAACACCCCCGCGCACTTGTCCATGGGCGGTCGCCCCGCCGCCGTCCCAAGGTGGAGCACCATTCCCACCAGCGAGGGAGGAGCCGGCGCGTTGACCTACGCAGAGGAGGGGCGGCCGAAGGAGGGATGGCCCGGCCGCAGAGCGGTCGTGGTCACCACCACACTGGCCGGAATCGGAACGGCCATCGGCACGGGCGGTGACACCGCGCACGCCCGTGACACGGCGCCCGGCCGTGCCGCCGCACACGCCGGCGCCACCGAGCGCACGCTGCGGTCGAAGCGGCTGGAGGTCCGGGTGGACCCGGAGTTCCCGCGCATCGTCGCGTACATCGACCGCGAGACCGGCGCGCTGCTGCACGGCCAGCGGGAGCCGGTCCGTTCGGTGCTCATCGACGGCATCGAACGCACCCCGCGCACCACCGCCGTCACCGGCGGCCCGGACCACATCAGCTACACGCTCGCCTTCGGCGCGACCACGGCCACCTCGGCGGCGGACACCTCCGGGGCGGACACCACCAGCGCGTCCGCCTCCGGCGCGGACACCGAGATCGACATCCGGATCCGGGTCAGCGAATGGCAGGTCGACTGGCGGGTCACCCGGATCGCCGACACCGAAGCGCTGCGCGTGGGCACCCTGCGCATCCCCCAACTGGCGTTCCTCAGCATCCGCGCCGACCAGCCGGGCGCCACCCTGCTGGCCGCCCGGATCGACCTCGACCAGGCCAAGAGCGGTGACACCACCGTCCGGCCCACGGCCGACACCCCCACCGACGGCGCACCCATCGGCTGCGCCTACGCCGTTGTCAGCACCGACCGGCTCGCGGCCGCCGTCGAGACCAACACGGTCTGGGACAAGCCCTCCTCCGCCGCGGGCACCACCTGGGACAACGGACGGCTGTGGCGGCAGACGGTACCGGAGGACGGCCAGATCACCACCCGGCTCACCTGCGGTGAGTGGACCCACCGGGCCGCCACCGCGGCCGTCGGCGCCACCGAACCGCTCCCCTGGGCCACCGTGGTCCTCACCCGGGACCGCAACGGCGACGGCGTGGTCGACTGGCAGGACGCCGCCATCGCCTTCCGCGACATCATGGTGAATCCGCTCGGCGCCGACGAACAGCATCTGCGGGTCGTCCCGCACATCCCGTTCAACTTCGCCAGCCAGGCCACCAACCCCTTCCTCGACACCCTCGACAACGTCAAGCGGATCGCGCTGGCCACCGACGGACTGCGGCAGTACACCCTGCTCAAGGGCTACCAGTCGGAAGGCCATGACTCCGCCCATCCCGACTACGCGGGCAACTACAACACCCGCGCCGGCGGCCTGGCCGACCTCAACACCCTGCTGCGCTCCGGGCGCCGCTGGAACAGCGACTTCGCGGTGCACGTCAACGCCACCGAGTCCTATCCGGTGGCCAACGCCTTCTCCGAGACGCTGGTCGACAGAGACGACAAGCAGTGGGACTGGCTGGACCAGTCCTACCGCATCGACCCCCGCCGCGACCTGGTCTCCGGCGACATCATCCGGCGCTTCCAGGACCTGCGCGACGACACCGACCCGGCCCTCGCCGCGCTCTACATCGACGTCTTCCGCGAGTCCGGCTGGAACTCCGACCGGCTCCAGCGGGCCCTGCGCGACCAGGGCTGGCGCGTGACCACCGAATGGGGCCACGGGCTGGAGCGCTCCTCCCTGTGGTCGCACTGGGCGACCGAGACCGACTACGGCCCGGACACCTCGCGCGGTATCAACTCCCGGCTCATCCGCTTCATCCGCAACCACCAGAAGGACGTCTTCGCCGACAAGTGGCCGACCCTGCTGGGCATCCCCCGGATGGGCAACTTCGAGGGCTGGACCGGCAAGACCGACTGGACCGCCTTCTACCGGCTCATCTGGACCCACAGCCTGCCCGCCAAGTACCTCCAGGCGTATCCCATCCGCACCTGGGACGAGCACGAGATCACCTTCGAGGGGCCAGGCCGCACCTCGGTCACCGACACCGGTGGCGTCCGCCGCATCACCACCGACGGGCGGGCGGTCTACGAGGGCGGCGGCTATCTGCTGCCCTGGGAGCCGCGCGAGGCCACCGACCCGGCCAAGCTCTACCACTACAACCCGGCCGGTGGCACCACCCGTTGGCCGCTGCCGCGCGGCTGGTCGGGGCAGCGGTCCGTGGTGCTGTACCGCCTCACCGACCAGGGGCGCGCCGAGCCGGTCACCCTGCCGGTGCGCGACGGCCACGTCAGCATCACCGCCGACCCCGACGTCCCGTACGTGGTGCTGCGCTCCCGGGCCCGCGCCCAGGCGGACCCCGGCTGGGGCGAGGGCACCCCGCTGTACGACCCCGGTTTCCACTCCGGATCGCTGCGCGGCTGGCAGACCACGGGTCCGGCCACCGTCGAACGCAGCACACTCGGCGACTACGAACTGGTCGTCGGCGAGGGCGCGGCCGCCACCGTCGGCCGGCGACTCGACCGGCTGGCCCCCGGTGGCTATGTGGCCTCCGTCCAGGTGGAAGTGGGCGCGAAGGCCGGTGAGCGGCGGCGGGCCGCGCTGCGGGTGCACACCGCCGACGGCGTCACCGCGGAGAACTGGACCGAGACCTCGACGGCCGTCAACCACATGGCCGCCGACCGTAAACACGGCACCCGTTTCCAGCGGATGTTCACCTTCTTCACCGTCCCCGAGGGCGGCGGACCGGTCACCCTCACCCTGGCGGTGGCCGAGGGCGGCGCCCGGGTCCGTTTCGACCGGCTGCGGGTGGTGCGGGCCCGGCGCACGACGAAGCCCGGCACTCTGGTGTACGAGGACTTCGAGCGGGTGCCGCAGGGCTGGGGACCGTTCGTCAAGGGCGACGCGGGCGGGGTGACCGACCCCCGCACCCATATCGCCCAGCGGCACGCCCCGTTCACCCAGGCCGGATGGAACGGCAAGGTGATCGACGATGTACTCGAAGGCGGCCAGTCCCTCAAGTCACGTGGCGAGAACGCGGGTCTCGTCTACCGCACCGTGCCCCACACCGCCCGCTTCCGCCCGGGGCGGCGTTACCGGGTGAGCCTGACGTACGCCAACGAGGCGGCCGGTCAGTACGCATGGATCACGGCCGTGGACGAACCCGGACCGCGCGAACTGGAGCGCACCCCCCTGCCCGCCGCCACCGGGCGGGCCACCCACCGCTACACCGTCACCGCGCCCGCGGACGGCGAGATGTGGGTGGGGCTGCGGAAGACCGGTGACAGCGGTACCGCGGAGTTCACGCTCGACTCCTTCACCGTGGAGGAGCTGGACTGACGCGGCGGGGGGAGCGGGGCGGACATACCTTTGCCGCCCGGCTCCCTCCCTCCTCCCCCGGTAAGCCCCCGCCAGGCTCCCCTCCCCTTGGCGGCCGGGCAGTCCGTGGACGAAGATCGGCGAGTGATGGGACACAGCCGACCGGAGGGGACCGCGGATGTATCACACCTGGATGCGGTACTTCACGCCCAGCCCGGCCCATCACCGGCTCGGTCTGGTGTGTCTGGGTGTCGGCCTCCAGCACGGCGTACTGCCCGTGGTCGGCCCGCGTGTCCTGGACCACCATGTGGCGGTGGTCATCAGCGCGGGCCGCGGATGGTTCCGCGGCGCGGACGGCCGCCGCCGCACCGTTACCGCGCCCGCGCTGCTCTGGCTCACCCCCGGGGTCACCCACCACTACGCCCCGGACCCGGACACCGGATGGGACGAGGCGTTCGTCGACTTCACAGGACCGGCCACCGCCGCCTACGCCGACCTGGGCTATCTCGACGCGGACGGCCCCGTGGTCGCGCTCACCGACACCGCCACCGCCCGTACGGCCATCGGCCGGATCGCCCGCGCCGCGCGCCAGGGCAATCCGTTCCTGGAGGTCGAGACCGCAGCCGCCGTCCATGAACTCCTCGTCGCCCTCCGCCGCGTCCGCGCCGACACCGGCGCCGACGGACATCCGGTGCTCCAGGCCCTGGCCCGGGACGCCTTCCAGCCGCTCTCGGTGACCGAACACGCCGCCCGGCACGGCATGACACCGGCCGAACTGCGCACCGCGGTACGGCGCGGCGCGGGATGCAGCCCCAAGGACTACCTCCTCGGCATCCGGCTGGGCCGCGCCAAGGAACTCCTCGTCGGCACCGAACTGCCGGTGGCCGCCATCGCCCGCCGCGTCGGCTACGACGATCCCGCCTACTTCAGCAGGCTGTTCGCCCGCCGGGTGGGCACGGCACCGGTCCACTTCCGCGAGCAGCAGTGCCGCTCGGTCCCCGGCGGCTTCACCGACCGCATCCCCGACCCGAGCCGCCCACCGACGATCCCGCCCTCCGCACCGGCGGACGACGGACGGCGCGGCGGCGGCTGACCGGCGGCGGATGACCGCAGGCGGCTGACCGCAGGCGGCTGACCGGACGCACGCCTTGGGCCGGCCGGACGGCTGCGGGGGGTGGCTTCCGCCATTGGGGGGACGGTGCGCCGCGATTGCCCCACCAAAGGGGCACCATGCATGCGAAGCCGGTCATATCCGGCGGCAGATCCCCAGCAAGGAGTTCCCATGCGTATCCGGACCGCCCTGTCCACACTCGCCCTCACCGCCGCGTCCCTCGCCGTCGGCGCGGGCGGCGCCCTCGCGGACGACGCACCCGATATGACCGTCAACAACTCCAGCAGCACGACCTTCCCCGGCGTCTGCGCCAGCAACCAGTTCTCGTTCGTCACCGTCCCGGTCAATCTGGCGGGCGGGTCGGACTCCGGCGCGTGCTGACCCGCTGATCTCGCTGATGGACGGGGTGCGGCCGGTGCACGGCCCGGCGGCACCGGCCGTAGCCTCGGCCATCGCGTGTTCCACTTCACCCTCCCGAATACCGGACCGACCCCCGCACACCGCCGGACGGCCCCGTAGGCTGGCTGGTGCAGCTGGTTCGCCCCGTCCGCCAGGCGGGACGCGTCGTAAGAGGGAACCCGGTGGGAATCCGGGACTGCCCCGCAGCGGTGAGCGGGAACGACCGCCGTCATACGCACTGGGTCCGGTAGAGGGGCCTGGGAAGCGACGGCCACTAGGTGTCCTCCCTCAAGAGGACGCGCCCGTGAGTCCGAAGACCTGCCATCTGCCCGCGTACGGACGACTCGTGCGCGGACACCCGGTGACCTCGAGGGCGGGTCGGCGAACATTCCGGTCGGACGACCGCGCGCATGCCGCGCGAGGCCGTGGCGTCCGGTCTGTCACCCTTCGCGCTCTCCTCCCGTCGCCGGGATCTCAGGGATTCATCTCGCGAAGGAGATCTCCGTGACCACCAAGTCCGCAGCCGCGGCAGCACGGGCCACCGTGTACGGCTACCCCCGCCAGGGCCCGAACCGGGAACTGAAGAAGGCGATCGAGGGCTACTGGAAGGGCCGCGTCACCGCCGACGCGCTCCGGGCCACCGCCGCCGAACTGCGCCGCACCACTTGGCGGCAGCTCGCCGGGGCGGGCATCGACGAAGTTCCCACGGGGGACTTCTCGTACTACGACCATGTGCTGGACACCACTGTCATGGTCGGCGCGATCCCCGACCGTCACCGGGACGCCGTCGCCACCGATCCGCTCGACGGCTACTTCGCGATGGCGCGGGGCACACAGGACGTGGCGCCACTGGAGATGACCAAGTGGTTCGACACCAATTACCACTACCTGGTTCCGGAGCTGGGTCCGGACACGGTGTTCGCGGCCGACTCCGCCAAGCAGGTCGCGGAGCTGACGGAAGCCCTCGGCCTCGGTCTGGCGGCGCGGCCGGTCCTGGTCGGGCCCGTCACCTACCTCCTCCTCGCCAAGCCCGCCCCCGGCGCGCCCGCGGACTTCGAGCCACTCACCCTCCTGGACCGCCTGCTTCCGGTGTACGCCGAGGTCCTGGCCGATCTGCGGGCGGCCGGTGCCGAGTGGGTGCAGCTCGATGAGCCCGCCCTGGTCCAGGACCGCACGCCGGCCGAACTGAACGCCGCCGGCCGCGCCTACCGCGATCTCGGTGCCCTCGCCGACCGTCCGAAACTGCTGGTCGCCTCGTACTTCGACCGCCTGGGCGAGGCCCTGCCGGTGCTGGCCAAGGCCCCGGTCGAGGGGCTGGCGCTGGACTTCACGGAGGCCGCCGCCGCCAATCTGGACGCGCTGGCCGCCGTCGGCGGGCTGCCCCGCAAGCGGCTGATCGCCGGTGTCGTGGACGGCCGCAACATCTGGGTCAACGACCTGGAGAAGTCCCTGGCCAGGCTCGGCACCCTGCTGGGACTGGCCGACCGGGTCGATGTGGCCGCCTCCTGCTCGCTGCTGCACGTCCCCCTCGACGCGGCGGCCGAGCGGGACATCGCACCGCAGATCCTGTGCTGGCTGGCCTTCGCCCGGCAGAAGACCTTGGAGATCGTCACCCTCGCCAAGGGCCTGGCCCGCGGCACCGACACGATCACCGCCGAACTGGCCGCGAACCGGGCCGCCCTCGCCTCCCGCGCCAACTCCCCCATCACCCGCGACCCGGCCGTCCGCGCCCGCACCGGCGCGGTCACCGAGGCCGACACCCGCCGCGCCCAGCCGTACGCCGAACGCGCCGCGGCCCAGCGCGCCCACCTCCGCCTGCCGCTGCTGCCGACCACCACCATCGGCTCCTTCCCGCAGACCGGTGAACTGCGCACCGCCCGCGCCGACCTGCGCGGCGGCCGGATCGACACGGCCGGGTACGAGGAGCGCGTCAAGGCCGAGATCCAGGAGGTGATCTCGTTCCAGGAGCAGACCGGCCTGGATGTGCTGGTGCACGGCGAGGCCGAGCGCAACGACATGGTCCAGTACTTCGCCGAGCAGCTCACCGGCTATCTCGCCACGCAGCACGGCTGGGTGCAGTCCTACGGCACCCGCTACGTCCGCCCGCCGATCCTGGCCGGTGACATCTCCCGCCCCGAGCCGATGACGGTGCGCTGGACGGCCTATGCCCAGTCGCTCACCGACCGCCCGGTCAAGGGCATGCTCACCGGTCCGGTCACCATGCTCGCCTGGTCCTTCGTCCGCGACGACCAGCCCCTCGGCGACACCGCCCGCCAAGTCGCCCTCGCCCTGCGCGACGAGGTGGGCGACCTGGAGGCGGCCGGGACCTCGGTCATCCAGGTGGACGAACCCGCCCTGCGCGAGACCCTTCCGCTGCGCACCGAGGACCGGCCCGCCTATCTGTCGTGGGCGACCGAGGCCTTCCGCCTCACCACCGGCGGCGCACGGCCCGGCACCCAGATCCACACCCATATGTGCTACGCCGAGTTCGGCGACATCGTCCAGGCGATCGACGACCTCGACGCCGATGTCATCAGCCTGGAGGCGGCCCGCTCCCATATGCAGGTGGCCCGCGAGCTGGCCGCCCATGGCTATCCGCGCGAGGCCGGGCCCGGTGTGTACGACATCCACTCCCCGCGTGTGCCCAGCGCGCTGGAGGCGGCCGAACTGCTCCGCACGGGCCTCAAGGCCATCCCCGCCGAGCGGCTGTGGGTCAACCCCGACTGCGGCCTGAAGACCCGCGGCTGGCCCGAGACCCGCTCCTCACTGCGGAACCTGGTCACCGCGGCCCGTACGGTCCGCGGTGAGCTGCCCGCGTCCTGACCCGGACGACCGGCCGGGGCCGGGGCGTCGACGAAGACGCCCCGGCCCCGGGTCGAGTCAGTGGCTGCCCGCGAATTCGCCGCTGAGCTTGCCATGGAGATGGGCACTGGGGTCGTTCAGCCCGGTGATCTCGACGGTCTTGCCGCGCTGGGCGTACTTGGTCTCGATCGCATCGAGCGCCGCGACGGAGGAGGCGTCCCAGATGTGGGTGGCGGACAGGTCGATGACGACCCGGTCGGGATCGGTGGCGTAGTCGAACTGGGTGACCAGGTCGTTGGAGGAGGCGAAGAACAGTTCACCGGTGACCCGGTAGACGACCTGGCCGCCGTCCGGATCGACGACCGCGGTCACCTCGGCGAGGTGGGCGACACGCTTGGCGAAGACGACCATGGCGGTGAGGCTGCCCACGACCACGCCGATGGCCAGGTTGTGGGTGGCGACCACCACGGCGACGGTGAGCACCATGACGGTGATCTCGCCCGCGGGCATCCGCCGGAGGGTCCTGGGCGCGATGGAGTGCCAGTCGAACGTCCCGAACGACACCATCACCATCACGGCGACCAGGGCGGCCATGGGGAGGTCCGAGACCACCGGCCCGAAGGCGATGCACAGCACCATCAGGAACGCGCCCGCGAGGAAGGTGGACAGGCGGGTGCGGGCCCCGGAGACCCGCACGTTGATCATGGTCTGGCCGATCATGGCGCAGCCGCCCATACCGCCGAAGATGCCGGTGACGATGTTGGCGATGCCCTGACCGATGGACTCGCGGGTCTTGTTGGAGCGGGTGTCGGTGATGTCGTCGACGAGCTTGGCCGTCATCAGCGACTCCATCAGGCCGACCAGCGCCATGGCGAACGCGTACGGGGCGACGACGGTGAGGGTGTCGAGCGTGAACGGCACGTCCGGCAGGCCCGGGGCGGGCAGCGAGGACGGCAGGGCGCCCTTGTCACCGACGGTCGGCACCGCGATCCCGGCGGCGACGGTGATGACGGTGAGGACGACGATGGAGACCAGCGGCGCCGGGATCACCGTGGTGACCTTCGGGAAGAGCACCATCAGCACCAGCCCGCCGACGATCAACGGGTAGACGGGCCACGGCACGTCGGTCATCTCCGGCACCTGCGCCATGAAGATCAGGATCGCGAGGGCGTTGACGAAGCCGACCATCACCGAGCGCGGCACGAAGCGCATCAGCTTCGCGACCCCGAGCATGCCCAGCACGATCTGGAAGACACCGGCCAGGATGACCGCGGCGACCAGATAGCCGAAGCCGTGCTCCCGGTTGAGCGGAGCGATCACCAGGGCGACGGCACCGGTCGCGGCGGAGATCATCGCACGTCGTCCGCCGACGATCGCGATGGTGACGGCCATGGTGAAGGAGGCGAACAGGCCGATCGCCGGGTCGACTCCGGCGATGATCGAGAACGAGATCGCCTCGGGGATCAGGGCAAGTGCGACGACGAGTCCGGCGAGGACCTCGGTGCGCCAGACCGTGGGGTCCGACAGCCAGTCGGGCTTGAGCCCGCGCAGCCGCGCGGCCGGGGACAGTGCAGGAGCAGACAAGAGAAGCAGTACCTGTCGGGGTCGGGCACGCCCGGCGGAAAGGGGGCGTGCGGGAAGGTGCGGGAGGACCGGGCCGGTGATCCGCGAAGCCCGCACCTCGGCGAGCTTACGTCAGCGCGGTGGCGGCGCCGGCGGAGGACGGCTGCCGCTCAGGGGCGAAGGGTCACGGCGGACAGGCCGCGGCGCGGATTCGTGTGGTCATGGGGCTGTCGCGTCCGCCATGGCACCCTGACGTGGCGCCGTGTCCATCCGCTTCCGCCAGCCCCCGGGCGTGACGCCCTCCCGGGCCGAAAAGGCACGACTCAGCGCGCTTCCGGTGTCGTAGCCGACCCTGACCGCGATCTCCTGGACGCTCAGCGGCGTCTCCCGGAGCAGCACCTTCACCCGGTACATGCGCCATGAGGTGAGGTACCCCAGCGGGGTGTCCCCCGTCTTCTCCTTGAACGAGGCCGCGAACGCCGAGCGTGACATCCCCGCCTTGCGGGCGAGTTCGTCGACCGTCCACGGATGGGCCAGGTCCGCGTGCAACTCCCGCATGGCGACGGCCAGCCGGGGGTCCCGCAGTGCGGCGATCCAGCCGACGGTGCCGCCTCCGACGTCGGCGCAGCAGCTCCGTAGTGCCTGGACGAAGAGCACATCGGACAGCCGGCTCATGATGAAGCCACCACCGAGCCCGCCTGCCGCGCTCTCCCTCGCGATGAGGTCGAACGTGGTGCGCAGGAGGTGGCTGGAGGTGTGGTCCAGGTTCAGCCGGAACAGCGGCGGCAGCAGCGCGAAGAGCGGTTCGGCCGCCACGGCGTCGAAGGCGAACCGGCTGGACACGATCCGCGTCAGCTCACCGTCACCCCCGACGCGGGCCGAGTTGCCGGGGGCCTGGGAGACCAGTCCGTCGCAGTCGACGACCTCGCTGCCCGTGGCGTCCTGAAGGGTGAAGCTCACGCCCGCGCGGACCAGGAAGCAGTCATTGGCCTCCAGACGTTGCGGCCCGGCGAGCGTGTCCGCGACGAGCCAACACGAACCGCTGGAGATCAGGACCAGCCGGGCGAGGCCCCGGGGAGGGAACGAGATGCCCCACGGCGCACGGGCGTCCACCCGCACATACCGCGCGTCCTCGATCTTCATGGTGGCGAGGAGGTCGTCGATGGGATCCATCTCCACCCTCCTGGACGATCTGCGCCAAACCATGGACGCCAGGATACATATCGTCCAGCCGGGCCGCCCTATCGTGGAGATAATCCCAGAACAAAGGAGGGGAAATGCGCACATTCCAGATCGATACGGTCGGCAGTCCGGTCGCCCCGGCCACGCGTCCGGTGCCGACTCCGTCGGCGGGCGAAGTGCTGGTCCGCGTGAAGGCGAGCTCCATCAACGCGCGCGATCTGCTCATCGTCTCCGGCAGGTATCCCATCGAGGTACCACCGGGGCGCATCCCGCTCTCCGACGGCGCGGGCGTCGTGGAGGCGGTCGGGGACGGGGTTTCGCGATTCCGGGTGGGGGACCGCGTCGTGAGCACCTTCCATCCGACCTGGGTGTACGGTCCGTTCCCGCAGTGGGGGGAGCTCCACGGGACGCAGCGCGACGGATGGCTCACCGAGTACATCGCCCTCGACGAACAGAGCCTGGTCGCCATGCCGGACCATCTCTCCTTCGAGGAAGCGGCCACGCTTCCATGTGCCGCGCTCACCGCATGGTCGGCGGTGACCGGAGTCGGCCCGGGCGACGCACTCCTGGTCCAGGGCTCGGGCGGGGTGTCGGTCTTCGCACTGCAGTTCGCCCGCCTGGCCGGCGCACGGGTGCTGGCCACGACATCCGGCGAGGAGAAGGCCCGGCGGCTCGGCACGCTCGGCGCGTCCGATGTCGTCAACTACGTCAGCACACCGGAGTGGGGCGCGCAGGTGCGGGCGCTCACCGGCTGCGGTGCCGATCGTGTCGTCGAGATCGGCGGCGCCGGAACGCTCGCCCAGTCCATCGAGGCCGTCGCCTACGGCGGGCAGATCGCCCTCGTCGGCAATCTCGCCTCGGGCGGCGGAATAGATGTGACGCGATTCTTCCGCCGCGCCGCCACGCTCAGGTCGATCAGTGTCGGCAGCCGGAGCGACTTCGAGCGGATGAACAAGGTCATCGGCCGGCATCGGCTGCGGCCCGTCATCGACCGTGTCGTCCCCTTCTACCAGGCGCCGGAGGCGTTCGCCCACTTCGAGAAGGGGCCACGCTTCGGCAAGGTCGTCATCGGTCACTGACGACGTACGGCCACGGACCACCTACGGCCACGAAGCCGCGGGGCACGGGCGAGGAGCGGCGGTGCGGGCGCCGACGCGCAGGAGGTCGACCTTGCCCGCGTCGCTGCTTCCGGTCGCCGCCGCGTAGGTGACCATGCGCAGATCCGCGCCGGGGACGACGAGGACATCGCAGTCCAGGTGGATGTCACCGGCCTCCGGATGCCGGATCGTCTTCCGGTCGCCCGTGTGCTGGGCGGCGGTCGTCCGGGTGGCCCAGTGGTGCGCGAACCCCTCGGACGCCGCCCGCAGTTCCCGCACCCGGCGCTGGAGCCGGCCGTCGGCGGGGTAGCGGGAGACGGCGTCCTTGAGGTCGGCGACGATCGAGGCTACGAAGGTGTCCTGCCCGCGCTCGGGCCGGATGTGAAGCGTAGCGGCGCGGGCGGCACCGCTGCCGAACAGGGCGCGGGCCAGGCTGCGTTCGGCGGCCGGGAGGACGGCGGGATCGCCGTGCAGGGCGCTCCACATGGCGTTCCACCACACCAGGGTCCAGTCGGCGGTGGAACACTCCGATCGGGACGTCGCCCAGGCGCGCGGCGAGCCGCTGGATGCCCGACGGCACATGGGCATTGACCGTCCCGTCGCGCGGCGGCAGGAGCCCGGCGCTCCGGGAGAGCTGGTCGCGCTCGGCGCGGGAGAGCTGGAGGGCCCGGTTGCCGTGCGGGAACAGCAACGGGGTGGTGGCTCGAGCGGGCATCGTCGCTCCCTTACGCCGGCGGGATCGCAGTGCGGTCCGTCACCGTAGACCGCGGAAGGCGGCCCGCACCTCCTCCACCAGCACGTCGGGGTGCTCCAGCCCCGGAAAATGACCGCCTCGGTCCAATGCGTGCCAGGAGCGCAGATCCGTATAGCGCCGCTCGGCCCAGCGCCTGGCCGTGGGCCATGGCTCGGCCGGGAAGAGCGAGCACGCGGTCGGCACGGTCACCGGCCGGGCGTTCTCCTCCTCGGCGCTGCGCGGCGTCCAGCGCAGCGCCTCCCAGTACCAGCGGGAGGTGGATGCCCCGGTGCCGGTGAGCCAGTACAGCGCGATGCCTTCGGCCTGCCGGTCGAGGCTCACTCCTCCCCCGGCCTCGGCCCGGGTGTCGGCGTAGGCGGCGAACTTCTCGCCCAGCCAGGCGGCCAGCCCGGCGGGCGAGTCGACCAGGGCGTAGCCGAGGGTCTGGGGCCGGGTGCCCATCTGGATCCCGAAGCCGTAGCCGTCGGCCAGGTGCAGATCACGCCGTTCGATCATGCGCGCCTCGGCCGGGGTGGCGGTGTCCCGGTCCTGCGGGAGCGGTGAGGCCACCGGCATCGTCAGGTGCAGGCCGATCACCCGCGCGGGAAACCGGCGGGCCAGCTCGGTGCTGATGAACGCGCCCCAGTCGCCGCCGTGCGCACCGAAGCGGTCGTACCCCAGCCGGCTCATCAGCGTGGCCCAGGCGTCGGCCGTCCGGGCGGGATTCCACCCCGTCTCCGCGGGGCGCCCGCTGAAGCCGAATCCGGGCAGCGACGGAATGACGAGGTCGAAGGCGTCGGCCCGGTCGCCGCCATGGCGGGCCGGATCGGTGAGCGGGCCGATGACCTGCTCGAATTCCAGGATCGACCCGGGCCAGCCGTGCGTCAGCAGCAGCGGCATCGCGGCGGGCTCCGGCGACCGCACATGCCAGAAGGCCAGCTCCAGGCCGTCGATGACGGTGCGGAAGTGGCCGATCGCGTTCCAGGTCTTCTCGCGTGCGCGCCAGTCCATATCGCGCAACGCCGCCAGGAGCGCCCCCATCTGGTCCAGCGGCACGCCTTGGGACGCGTCGGCCACGGTCTCGGATTCGGGAAGGCGGACCCGGTCCAGCCGGGAGCGCAGATCGTCGAGATCGGCGTCGGGAACGGAGATGGCGAAGGGTTCGATGTCGGGCGTCACCGCGCCCGCGGGGTAAGTCGGCACGCCACGAACGCTAGAACCGGCCCAGGGCCACGGGAATGCGCGCGATTGCCGTACAGGGATCATCGATTGCGGTAGGCCGACGGCCGGACCCCCGTGTGCCGCAGGAACGCCGTGGACAGCGAGCCGGGGCTGCCGAATCCGCATCGCGTGGCGACCTGGGCGACGGACAGCCCTCCGGCTCCGAGCAGCCGCTGCGCCTCCTCGACCCGCAGCCGGGTGAGATAGCGGTGCGGCGTCTGACCCGTGGCCTCCTTGAACACCCGGATGAAGTGGTAGACGCTGAAGCCGACTTCGGAGGCCAAGTCGGCCACTGTCAACGGGCTGCCGAGCCGGTCCCGCATCATCGCCACGGCCTTGTGCACCCAGGGCCCTTCGGCGCTCTCCCGGCTCGCCTTCGGTGGCCGGACGCCGCCGCTGAGCAGATGCACGGCGAGGAACGTCGCCGCGGACTCCGCGTACAGGTCCTCGGCCTCACCGGCCGCGCCCAGCGACCGCAGGGTGTGTTCGACGAGCGGATCCCCCGAGGCCACCGCGGCGGCCATCCGCTCATAGTCGACGCCCGCCCCGCCCAGCTGCTCTACCGTACGGGCGACGGTGACGTGTGGAATGTGCACCTGAAGGGTCCGCAAGGGGACCACGGACCGGTAGCGGCGCACCGACGCCACGCCCGGAAGGGCCAGATCGACCTGCCCGGGCAGCCAATGCCGCCGCTGCCAGCGCCCGCCGGTGTGGGTCTCCATCGACGCGTCGCCCGCGACCGTCAGCACCAGGTGCAGATCCTCGGTGGCGGGCAGTGGCACCCGCTCCACGCGCGCGGTGTGATGGAACCGCTGCAGTAGCAGCGACCGCCAGCCCAGGCTGTCCCAGCTGCTGAACGTCCGCTCGACATACGGGTTCGCGTCGAATCCGCTATACGGCTCGAGGTCGAAGTCGGGAGCGTCGCACACCACATCGAGCATACCGACGGCCGGTGCGGACCGGGCATTCCGGCGTTCGGTCCCTCAGACGTCCAGGGAGGGGTAGTCGATGAACCCCTCGTCGGTGCCGCCGTAGTAGGTCGTCGTATCGGGCGTGTTGTACGGTCCGCCCGCTCGCAGCCGGGCCGGCAGATCGGGGTTGGCGAGGAAGAGCGCACCGAAGGACAGCATGTCGGCCGTGCCGTCCTCGATGAGCGTCAGGTCCGCCGCGCTGGTGAATCCGTCGGTCGCGGGGTTGAGGATGAAGGTCCCGGAGAACTCCTTGCGGAGGAGGGCGCTCAGATCGCGGGAGCTTTCGACGACATGCAGATAGGCGGGGCCGGTCTCGTTCAGCCGGCGGACGAGATGGGCGTACGTGGGCTCGAGCTCGGGCTCCTCGATTCCGTTGTAGCGAATGCCGGGCGAGATGCGTATCCCCGTGCGGTGTGCCCCGATGGCCGCCGACACGGCCTCGACCACCTCCGCCGCGAACCGGACCCGGCCTTCGACCGAGCCGCCCCACTCATCGGTGCGCAGATTGGAGCTGGGTGCCAGGAACTGGTGGACCAAGTAGCCGTACGCGGCGTGCACTTCGACCCCGTCGAACCCCGCCTCCACGGCGTTGCGCGCGGCCTGGGCGAAATCCGCGACCGTCTCCCGCACCTCCTGGGAGGTCAGCGCGCGGGGGGTGGTGAAGTCCTTCATTCCGTGGACGGTGAACAACTGGCCGGGTGCGGCGATGGCCGACGGAGCGACGTGCGCCATCCCCTCGGGCAGCAGATCCGGGTCGCCGATCCTGCCGACGTGCGCGAGCTGGGCGAAGACCGTGCCGCCCTTGGCGTGCACCGCGTCGGTGACGCGGCGCCAGGCGGCGATCTGCTCGGCACTGTGCAGGCCCGGGGTGTGGGGGAAGCCCTGGCCGACCGGTGACGGCCGCGACCCCTCCGTGATGACCAGGCCGGCGGTGGCCCGCTGTGCGTAGTACGTCGCCATCGAGTCGGTGGCCGTATCGCCGGGCCCGAAGGCACGGGCCCGGCCCATGGCGGGCATGACCAGGCGGTTGCGGAGGCGCCGCCCGGCAAGGTCGATCGGATCGAAGGGTGTGGTCACAACGGCTCCCGCGGGTTGATGGACATGACCGCCGACAACGAGGTCGTTGGTCGACCAACGACCTCGCCGGAGAGCCACCATAACCCAATCGTTGGCCGACCAATGATTGGCCGGCCACGATAGCCTTGCCCCCATGACCACCCAGCTCCCGCACACCGACCCGACGCAGGGCTCATGCAGCGGCGCCGTCAGCCAGACCCTGGCGCGCGTTTCCCGTCTGCACCGCCTCGCCGGCGGCAGGCTGCTGCGCCCGACCGGCCTCTGTTCCGGTCAGGAATTCCTGATGATGGCCCTGTGGGATGCCGGACCGGCCCGTCAGTCGGAGCTGGCCAGGGCGCTCGACCTGGATCCGTCGACCGTGACCCTGATGCTGCGGCGGCTGGAGCAGGGCGGGTATGTCATCCGCGCACGCGATCCGCAGGACCGGCGCGTCATGCTCGTCCGGGCCTCGGAGGAGAGCTACGCCCTGCGGCCCAAGGTCGCGGAGGTCTGGGGGCAGCTGGAGGAGCACCTCCTGGACGGGCTGGATGACGCGGAGCGCGCAGCCTTCGCCAGGATCCTCGCCAAGGTCGAGAAGAACCTCACCCCCGGCGAGGAGGGCTCCCCCGACGCGCCTGGCGCGTGATCAGCGGTCAGTCATTGCGTGTCCACGAGCCCAGCACCATCAGCGTCTTGGTTCCGGTGACCTGCCCGACACGGCGCAGGGCGTCGATGACCTGCTGCAGATGCTCGATATCCCGCACCCGGACGTTCACCAGGGCGTCGGGGTCGCCGGCGATGGTGAAGACGGCCTGCACCTCGGGGACCGCGTAGGCGGTACGGACGATCTCCCCGACCGGTGTCGTACCGGTGTAGGACAGCTCCACGAACGCCTCGATGCCCCAGCCGAGCTTGGTGTGGTCGATCTGCACGGTGAAGCCCTTGATCACCCCGCTGTCCTTGAGCCGGTCCACGCGGCGTTTGACCGCGGCCACCGACAGCCCGACCTCGGGTGCCATCTCGGAAAAGGTGCGCCGGCCGTCCTCGCGCAGCATCCGCAGCAACTGGCGGTCCACATCGTCGAACTCGGGCATCGCCCCTCCGTTCCGCACTTCGCGCACACCGCCCACCCGCGCAAATTCTTTTAGCCCAGCCAGCCAATCCCCGCCTCATTTTGCGTCTTTCCGTCGATCAACCGCAAGTTACTTGTGCTCGCCCGGAGGGTGTTGCTGTCCTGGGCCCGGACCCATGAACGCCGAGGACCTCGCCCCGTTCGTACCCCAGGAGCGCCCTTCATGCCTGTCGACCGTCTGCTTCCCACCCGTGAGGCGGAGGATCTGCTCGACCTCGTCCGCGAGATCGCCGACAAGGAGCTGGCCCCCCGCGTCGAGGAGCACGAGCGCACCGAGAGCTATCCCGAGGGGCTGTTCCGCCTGCTGGGCGAGACCGGGCTGCTGGGTCTGCCCTACCCCGAGGAGTTCGGCGGAGGCGGCCAGCCCTACGAGGTCTACCTCCAGGTCCTCGAAGAGCTGGCCGCCCGCTGGGCCGCCGTCGCCATCGCCACCAGCGTCCACACCCTCGCCGCCTTCCCGCTTCTGACGTACGGCACCTCCGCCCAGCGCGGGCGCTGGGCGGAGGACATCCTCGGCGGCCGTCTCATCGGTGGCTACAGCCTGTCCGAGCCGCAGGCCGGGTCCGACGCGGCGGCCCTGACCTGCCGCGCCGACAAGGCCCCGGACGGCTATCGGATCACCGGCGCCAAGGCGTGGATCACCCACGGCGGCAAGGCGGACTTCTACGCCCTGTTCGCCCGCACCGGTCCGGGCAGTGACGGCATCTCCTGCTTCTTCGCGCCCGGACACACCGACGGTCTGACCTTCGGCCGACCCGAGGACAAGATGGGCCTGCACGCCATCCCCACCACCTCGGCCTTCTGGGACGACGCACCGCTGGCCACCGACCGGCTCATCGGCGCCGAGGGCCAGGGGCTCCAGATCGCCTTCAGCGCCCTGGACTCCGGCCGGCTGGGCGTCGCCGCCTGCGCCACCGGGCTGGCCCAGGCCGCCCTGGACGCCGCGACCGCCTACGCGCACGAACGCACCACCTTCGGCCGCCGGATCATCGACCACCAGGGGCTCGGCTTCCTGCTGGCCGACATGGCCGCCGCCGTCGACTCCGCGCGCGCCACCTACGTGGACGCCGCCCGCCGCCGTGACCACGGGCGCCCGTACACCCGCCAGGCGAGCGTCGCCAAGCTGACGGCGACCGACGCCGCCATGAAGGTCACCACGGACGCGGTCCAGGTCTTCGGCGGCTATGGATACACCCGCGACTTCCCCGTGGAGCGCTATATGCGCGAAGCGAAGATCATGCAGATCTTCGAGGGCACCAACCAGATCCAGCGGCTGATCATCAGCCGTCAGCTCGCAAACTGACCGGCCCCGGCGGCTGCTACCAGGGCACGGTCTGGCCCTGGTAGTTGAGGTACTGCAGGCCCGGTTCGCCGCTGTGGCGGTCGATCGTGTCCACCACGCCGGGGATGGACTGGTCGATGGTCAGCGGTGCGTCCGGTCCCCCGAGTTCGGTGCGGACATGGCCGGGGCACATGAGCAGCAGCGTATGCGCGGCGTCGGCGTAGCGGGCGGCGTAGCTGCGCATCAGCTGGTTCAGGGCGGACTTGCCGGCGCGGTAGACGTCCTGACCGCCCCTGGTGTTGAGGCCGACGCTGCCCTGGCGCGAGGACATCACGCCGATGGTCCCGGTCGGCGCGACCAGCGAGCGGAAGGACTCGACCACGCGCATCGGGCTGAGCGCGTTGGTGACCATGACCTCGACGAACATCTCGGTCGGGACGTCGCCGATCGGAATGTCGCCCCGGGTGATGCCGGCGTTGACGAACAGCAGGTCGAGCGTGCGCTCCGCCAAGCGCTCGCGCAACGCGGCGATCTGCTCGGGCGCCGTCATGTCCAGCGACTCGACGGTGACCCGGCCGCCGGACGCCTCGGCCAGGTCGTGGAGGCCGGTGCGCCGATCGCCCCGGACGGTCCCGATGACGTGCCAGCCGCGGTGCGCGTACTCGGTGGCGAGGGCGAGCCCGAGGGTACGGGACGCCCCGACGATGAGAGCGGTCTTGGCGCTCATGCCTGAACCTCCGGCTTGAGGACCTGCTCGCACCACTCGCGGAAGGTTGTCGGGCTGGTGATGCGGGGGGTGCGGGACACGCCGTCGTCGAGGCCGTTGTTCTTGGCGTACGCCATGTTGACGTAAGCCTCCACGAGCGCGTCCCCGAGGCCGTGTCCGGCGAGTCCGGCGCGGAAGTCCTCGAGCGACTGGCGCTCGTAGCGGACCGGGCGGCCGAGCACATCGGACATGATGCGCGCCATGTCGATCGCCGAAAGGTCCTCGGGGCCCAGCACCGGGACCTCGCCCGCCCCCGTCCACGAGCGGTCGAGCAGCAGGCCGGCGGCGACCGCGGCGATGTCCCGGGTGGCGGCCGTCGGTGCGGTGCGGTCGGGGGCGGCGGTGTCGGTGTAGACACCGTCGTCGCGGATCGAGGCCCGCTGCCGCAGCAGGTTGTCCATGAAGGAGGGGCAGGCGAGCGCCCGGTAGGCCACGCCGGTGCTCGCGATGAGGTCGTCCATGGCCAGCGACGCCGTCACATGGCCGGCGCGGCCGGCGACGGGGGTGCCACGGCCGAGCGCCGAGACGCCGACGACGTGTCCGACTCCATGGGCCGTGAACGCCTTCGCGGCGGCATGGGTGAACCCGGAGTACGCGGCGTCCATGCTCGACGCCCGCGGGTCCGGCGGGACCAGCCAGAAGACGGCGTCCGCGCCGGCGAAGGCCCGGTCGACGACCTCGGCGTCGCCGTGCGAGCCGGTGACGACGTCGACGCGGGCGCGGACCTCGTCCGGGAGTCTCGCGGGGTCGCGCACGATGACCCGCAGCTCTTCGCGGCGGTCGGGGACCTCGCCCAGCAGGATGTCCAGCAGCCGGCCGCCGATCTGGCCGGTGGGAGCGGTGATGACGATCATGCTGTGAGTCTCGGGGTGGCCACCTGCGGACGTCCAATACCCTTCCCGGCAATTGATACCTTCAGGGCATGGATCTCGATCTGCGCAAGCTCCGCTACTTCGTCGCGGTGGCCGAGCACCGGCACTTCGGCCGTGCGGCGGAACAGCTCTATATCGCCCAGCCGGTCCTCAGCCGCCAGATCAGGGCCTTCGAGCAGGAGATGGAGTGCACTCTGCTGGTACGGAGCACCCGCAGCGTGGAGCTGACCGATGCCGGGAAGCGGCTCTACGAGGAGGCGCAGCGGATCCTCGCGACCGTGGCCTCGGCGGTGCGAAGCGTCCACGACGTGGATCGGGGCGTCCAACGGCTCGTGGTCGCCTTCTGCTCCGGGCTGTATGTGTCGGAGGCGCTCCGGGCGTTCTCATCGCGCCACCCGGAGGTCGAGACCGATGTCGTCCCGGTGCGCTGGTGGGAGCAGGACGCGCCGCTCCGGGACGGCCGGGCCCAAGTCGCCTACCTGAGGCGGCCGTTCGACCACTCGGACTTGCGCATCATCCCCATCGGCCACGAGACCAGGGTCGCCTGCATGCCCGCGGCGCACCCGCTGGCAGCCCGTCAGGAGCTCACCTCCGCGGACCTCGACGGCGAGCGGATGCTCGACGCGCCGACGCGACGGACGTCGTCACTCGAAGAGAAGTTCGAGCTCATCGCCTCCGGGCAGGGCATCGCGCTCGTCCCGCTGAGTGTCGCGCGGTCCTACTCCCGCCCCGAACTCGTCCACCTCCCCGTCACGGACGCCCCATCGATCGAGACCTGTCTGGCCGTCCTCGCGGACCGGCGGGAGAAGGTGCTGCGCGACTTCCTGGAGATCGCCACCGCCACGCTGCGGGCCACCACCTGAGCGATCGGCGGCCACGCGCCGTGGTGGACAGGGCCTAGCGACCGAGATTGGCGGTGTCTCCCCGCGCCGAGGAAGAGACATCCCTCCGCGCCGAGGCGATAGTCGACGGTGACGCAGACGACGCCGTCGCGGGCGAACCGGCTGCCGTCGTAGAGCGGCACCGCGCCGGAGCCCTGGGTGAAGGCGCCGCCGTGCGGCCGATGTCCACCTCGGGGAGGAGCTGATCGGCGGGGGCGGGATAGGGGGCCTTCGGCGCGGTGGCCCCATAGCCCAGGGCGTCGCGAACGCCCTGCCAGGGCTGGACGGGCCGCGGCGGCAGGAAGCGGTTCGGGCCGAAGGGCGGCGCGGCGTAGGGGATGCCCTTGAAAGCGGCGATTTGGCGGGTGGACGCACCGAGCAGGGCGCCGCTGGGCGTGGAGACGGTGGCCATGGGAGTCCTTACCTCGGGGGCGGGCACCGGCGGCCCGCTTGTCCACCCACCTGGACGAGCACGACGAAGATGACGGGGCGGCGGGGAAGAGCCTGCACGGTGATCGGGCGAGCAGAAGGTACGTTGGCACGCACCGACTGGAACACGGGGGACATCATGGCCGCGAGGACATCGGCGGGCGGAGCGCGAAAAATGCGGGCGCGTCAGGCGGGAGCGGGTCTGGGGCTGGCGGTGCTGACCGCTCTGGCCGTGGCCGGCTGCGGAGGGTCGGACGAGATCGACGGGGCGCCCCCGCGCGCCGACCGGCCGTCGGCGTCCCGTTCCACGTCGCCCTCCACAAGCCCCTCCGGGAGTCGCAGCCCCTCGGCGAAACCCTCCGTGTCGGCGGCGGACGGGCGTGATGTCGCCGCCTGCGCGGACGGGAACTGCGAGATCGCGGTGTCCGGTCCGGTGACGGTCCGGTTCAAGAGCCCGGCCGGTCCGGCGACGCTGTCGGTGACCGAGGTCGGGCCGAACAAGGTCGAGTACACGGTGAAGTCGGGCAATGGCCGGTCCCAGGGCGGGGCGAGCGGTCCGGGCCAGGGGTGCATCACCGTGCTGCGCGACCACGGCAGCAGCAACTCGTGCGGAAGGGTGGGCACCATGCGGCCGGCCGCTCAGCCCGGCGCCGTGGTGATCCTGATGGCGGCCGGGGAGGACGGCACGGCGCTCCTGCGGATCGTCTCCAGGTGACCGCCCCCGGGGATCAGCTCTCCCCCGGCGGGCTGCCGGGGGAACGGGAGTGGCGGATGCCCGCCTCGTAGGTCTCCTTGAGGTGCTGGAGGGTGTCGTCGAAGTGGCGCGCCGCGTAGGTGGCGTAGAGGATGTCGATCAGCAGGAGCTGGCCCCACTTCGAAGTGACGGACTCCCCGTACAGCCCCTCCCCCGTGACGTTCGAGGTGAACAGCGGTACGTTGCTGAGCTCCGCCAGCGGGCTGTCCTGGGCGGAGGTGATGCCGATCGAGGTGGCCCCGGTCTGCCGGGCGAGTCGCATGGCGTCCACGATCGCGGTGGACTTCCCGGAGTCGCTGATGCCGATCAGCACATCCCGCGGCGTCAGGATGGTGGCCAGCATGACCTGCACGCTCTGGTCGCGGTAGAGCAGGCACTTCTTGCCCGCGCGGGTGAACCGCATGACCCCCTCCTCCGCGGCGATGCTGGAGGAGCCCATGCAGCAGAACACCACCGCGTCCGCGTCGTGCAGCAGGTCCACGGCGCGGCTGATGGCGTCGCCGCTGACCTGCTTGGCGGTCTGTGCCAGCGTCTGGCGGCTGCTGCGCTCGATCTTGCCGACGATGGCGGGGGGCTCGTCGCCGCGGAGGATGCCCTCGTAGACGAACTCCTCGTCCCGGCCCGCGCCGGCCGACCGGGTGGCGAAGGTGGCCTCGGCGAGGCTGAGGCGGAGCGAGTGATAGCTGTCCAGGCGCAGCTCGCGGACGAACCGGGAGACCGTCGACTCGGCCACTCCACAGGCCGAGGCGAGCTGCGAAATGGTCATCGACTGCGCCTGCTGGGGGTGGGCCAGCAGATACTCGCCGATCTGGCGCAGCGCGCCCGGTAGGTAGGGCAGCTTGCTGGTGATGAGGTGCAGCACATTGCCGGCCTCATCCGCCGGGACAGCCATGACTCGCTCCGTGGTCTCAGGAAGGGAGGTTAAGTACCCGTAGCAGATTCTCCACGGCCGCGCGGGTGGCGCGCTCCACACTCTCCCTGGTGTACCCCCCGATATGGGGTGTGGTGATCGCCTGCGGGTGATGGAGCAGTTCCTGGGGCGCGGGCGGCTCCTGGTCGTACACATCGGTGGCATACCCGATGAGCCTGCCCCCGACGAGGGCCTCGAGGACCGCGCCGTCGTCGACCAGGCTCGAGCGGGCGGTGTTGACCAGATAGCCACCGGGCCGCATGGCCGCGAGGGCGCCCTTGTCGATCAGTGGCCGCTCGGCGGGCGGACAGTGCAGGGTCACCGCGTCCGAGCGGGCGAGCAGGTCCTCCATCGTGGTGTACGAGAAGTCCCCGGCGGGGGTGAACTCCGGATCGGGGAACGCGTCGAAGGCGCGGACGGACATGCCGAGCCCCAGGCCGAGCCGGACGACCCGGCGGCCGATCTGCCCGCACCCCACGACCCCGAGGGTGCGTCCCACCACCTCCCGGCCCTCGATCCGCTGCCACCGGTCAGCCTTGAGCGCCGCGTCCTGCGGTGGGATGCGCCGCAGTCCGGCGAGCAGGAGGGCGATGGCGAGTTCGGCGACGCCCTGGGCGTTGGCTCCGGCGGCGGTCTCGACGGCCACCCCCTGTTCGGCGGCGGCGGTCAGGTCGACGGAGTCGACGCCGACCCCGTTGCGGCTGATGACCTTGAGGCCGGGGGCCGCGGCCAGCACCTCGCGGGTGATGGGCTCGACCCCGGCGAGATAGCCGACGCACGCGGGCAGGAACCGCAACTGTTCCTCCCGGGTGGGCTGCCGCCCGGGGGTGGGGAAGACCACGTCGTAGCCCGCCGCCTCCAGGGCGGCCAGCGCGGGGTGGCCGCCCTGGGACAGCGAGCGGGGCGTCACGGCGATCCGGGCCGTCACTGGGCCCACTTCGGGTTGTCCACGACCGCCGGGGCGCCGTCGCGCTCCACCACGATCTTGCGGAAGCCCTTGGACTCGATGGTGCCGTAGTCGTGTCCGGCGTGGCCGGGGAAGGCGAAGAAGGTGATCAGTGGCTCGTCGGGCGAGGTGTTGATGGAGCGGTGGGCGTACCGGCCGGGGACGTAGACGCCCTGGCCGGGGGTGAACTCCTCCCACTGCACATCGCCCTCGGGGTTCTCCATCATCATCAGGCCCCGGCCGCGCAGGCAGTAGTAGATCTCGGCGGTGTCGAGGACGGAGTGGAAGTGGCCCTTGGTCATGAAGTACTCGTCGCCGACCTTGCCCGGGTAGGTGATGCTGGTGCCGTAGGCCACCTCGCCCGTGCTCTGGGGGACACCCATGTCGAAGAACTCGTAGACCAGCACGTCCTCTTCGGCCAACCGCCGCGCGGCCTCCTGGTCGGCGTACATCCCGGCCATGGCGGAGATGCGGCGCTGGAGCGGCTTCTTGGCCTGGGAGAGCCCGGTGACGAGGCTGAAGTCGGTGACGACGGCGGGGCGGGGGGCGGTGGCGCTCATGCGGTCTCCTTGGTGACGTCGCGGGCGATGCGGGACAGCCGCTCGAAGGTGGGGCCGTGGGTGGGGATGTCGATGTGGAAGACCTCGGCCATGACGCGGGTCCAGCCGTGGATGAAGTACAGCCAGCCGTCGACGACGTTCAGCTCGCGGGCCTCCCGCTGGGCCCGTGCCTGGTCCAGGAAGACCAGGTCGCCGCGGTAGTTGAAGTCCCAGGCGATGCCGTCCCGGGGGAATTGGGCGGCGTCGGTCAGCGGGGATCCGGGCCGGTCCTTGCCGAGTCCGGTCGCGTTGACCACGACGGAGCCGGGCGCGAGGGTCCGCAGCTGGGCGTCGTTGTCGCCTGCCTGGGGGGCGAGCTGGTACTCGATCGGGATGGTGAAGCCGAGGCGTTCGTGGACGGTGCGCATCTCGCGCAGCCGGGCCTCGCGGCGGCCTGTGACCACGATACGGGAGGGGACGTCGCCACCGGCCGCCGCGCGGTTGTGCAGGTACAGGGTGAGGGCCAGGGACGAGCCGCCCGCCCCGAGCAGCAGCAGTTCGCCCCCGGTGCGGGACCAGTGGCCGTCGGACACGATGGCCTCCAGCGCCAGACCGCTGGTGAGGGGGTCCATGGCGTGGCCCCACAGTTGGCCGCCGCGCTTGGAAATGCTGCTGACCTCGTCCAGCAGCTCGGTTTCGTGGCCGACGCCGTCGAACAGGTCATGGGCGGCCTTGTAGAGGTTGAGCTTGTGGGTGGTGACCAGCGCGCCCAGCGAGTGCGGGTCGTGCTTGATGAAGTCGACGGCCTCCCGGTAGTGGCCGGGGGTGTCGTCCAGCGGAAGGTCGATGCCCTCGATGACGGCGTCGAGGTTCAGCTCCCGCGCCCAGGCCGGAAAGACCTTCATGATGGACGACTTGGTGGTGGTGACGCCGATGAAGTACATCGTCGGGCGGGCGGCGGCGTGATACGTCCGCGGCATAGGGGTTTCTCCTTCTGAGGAGCCGTGCGGTGGTACGGGCCGGATGGGCGGCCGGGTCAGTGCTCCTCCCAGTCCCGGGCGCAGCCCACCGCCTTCTGCCAGCCCGCGTAGAGCCGGTCGGCCCGGGCGCGGTCCATCGCGCAGTCGAAGCGGCGCTCGAGCCGGAAGGTGCCGGTCAGCTCGGCCCGGTCCGTCCAGAACCCGGTGGCCAGGCCGGCGAGGAAGGCCGCGCCGCGGGCGGAGGACTCGATGACGGTGGGGCGCAGCACGGGGACGTCGAGGATGTCGGCCTGGAACTGCATGAGGAAGTTGTTGGCGGTGGCTCCGCCATCGACCTTGATCTCCCGGGTGGAGATGCCCGAGTCGGCCTCCATGCAGGTGATGACGTCGCGGATCTGGTAGGCGATGGACTCCAGCGTGGCGCGGATGACGTGCTTGCGGCTGGCGCCGCGGGTCAGGCCGAGGATGGCGCCGCGGGCGTACTGGTCCCAGTACGGGGCGGCGAGCCCGACGAAGGCAGGTACGACATAGACGCCGTTGGTGTCGGGGACGTGCCGGGCGGCGTACTCGGTGTCCTCGGCGTCGTAGACGATCTGCAGCTCGTCGCGCAGCCACTGGATGGAGGCGGCGGCCACGAAGATCAGACCTTCCAGGGCGTACTCCACGCCACCGTCGACGCCCCAGGCGATGGTGGTGAGCATGCCGCTGTCGCTGAAGACGGGGTCCTCGCCGGTGTTGAGGACCAGTGAGGCCCCGGTGCCGTAGGTGGCCTTCACCGTGCCCACCTCGAAGCACGCCTGGCCGAACAGCGCGCCCTGCTGGTCGCCGACGGCCGAGGCGACCGGGATCCGGGCGCCGAGCAGCACCGACTCCTCGGTGTGGCCGTAGACCTCGCTGGTGGGGCGCACCTCGGGCAGGATCGCGCGGGGGATGTCGAGCTCGTCGAGCAGCCGCTGGTCCCAGTCGAGTCGGGTGATGTCGAACAGCATGGTGCGCGAGGCGTTGGTGTAGTCGGTGACATGTGCGGCGCCGCCGGTGAGGTTCCAGATCAGCCAGCTGTCGACGGTGCCGAAGGCGAGCTCGCCGCGGTCGGCGCGCTGCCGTGCGCCGGGGACGTTGTCGAGGATCCACTTCACCTTGGTGCCGGAGAAGTAGGCGTCGATGATCAGCCCGGTGGTGCGCTTGACGTACTCCTCCAGGCCGCGGGCCTTGAGTTGCTCGCACAGCCCGGCGGTGCGGCGGTCCTGCCAGACGATGGCGTGGTGGATGGGCTCACCGGTGGCGCGATCCCAGATCACCACCGTCTCGCGCTGGTTGGTGACGCCGATGGCGGCGATGTCCTCGGCGCCGCACTCGGCCTGGGCCAGCACCTGCTTGGCGACGGTGACCTGGGTGTTCCAGATGTCGAGCGGGTTGTGCTCGACCCAGCCGGGCTGCGGATAGATCTGGGGGAACTCCTGGCTGGCGATCGCGGCGATGTCGCCCGCCTTGTCGAAGAGGATGGCCCGGATGCTGGTGGTGCCGGCGTCGAGAGCCATGACGTAGCGGTGGGTCATGGAGTCGCCTGCCTTCCCCCGGGGCCACGGACCGCCGTCGTGGTGGCGTGGGGGTCGCCGTCGAACGCGACCATGGCCTTCATTCCGGCGCCGGAGGCCGCGTAGGCGAAGGCGTCGTGGATCTTCTCCAGCGGGAACACCTCACTGATCAGTGGTGACAGATCGACGCGGCGCTCGCCGACCAGCCGCAGACAACGGCCGTAGTCGCCGTTGGTGGAGCCGGTCGTCCCGGTCAGGGTGAGGCCCTTGTAGTGCACCGCGTTGGTGTCGAGCGGGATGGTGCGCGCGGCGCCGAGACCCGCGAAGTAGTTGAGCCTGCCGTGCGGCGCGAGCAGTTCGGCCGCCTGCGCCTGCACCTGGGGATCGGACACCGCCGTGATGACCACGTCCGCGCCCCGGCCGCCGGTGTGCTCGCGGACGACCTCGGCCAGGTCCTGTTCGCGAACCCCGACGCACACATCGGCGCCGAGCCGGGCGGCGAGGTCCAGCCGGGGGCGGCCGCGGTTGGAGATGATCACCTTACGGGCCCCGGCCAGCTTGCCGAGCAGCACATGGAACGCGCCGATGGGGCCCGCGCCGGTGATGACCACGACGTCCTCGGGGCCCACCCGCAGCCCGCGCTGCCCGCTGTAGCAGCAGGAGAACGGTTCGACCAGGGCCGCCTCGGCGTACGAGAGACCCTCGGGGATCTGGAAGACGTTGCCGCGCTGGACGGCGAAGCCGGGCACCCGCAGCAGTTCCTGGAAGCCGCCGTCGATGCTGATGCCGAACGCTTCGTAGTCCGGGCACATGTTGTTGTAGCCGTGGCGGCACATGTCGCAGCGGCCACAGCCCACGTTCGGGGTGACGGTGACCCGCATGCCCGGGTGGAACGCGGTCACCCGCGGCCCGGCCGCCACCACGTCCCCGGCCACCTCGTGGCCCAGCACCCGCCGCTGCCCGTCGCGGATCTTGAAGTGACCGTGCTTGAAGATGCGCAGGTCGGTGCCGCAGATGGAGGCCGCCCGGACACGTACCAGCAGATCGTCGCCGATGACGGTGGGCTCGGCCACGTCCTCGACCGCCAGCTCCCCGGGTCGGCGCAGAACGGCGGCCTTCATGAGACACCTCCCACGACACCGGGCCGGATGAGCTCGGCCTGAGCCTGGTCGGCGACCGCGAAGACGACCTTGTTGTACCAGGTGCGGCGCTCCAGCATGTCGGCGAACATCGCCGGTGCCTCCTCCAGGCTCGGGGTGTGGCTGATGAGTGGCGCCACCTTCAGATCGCGGCCCAGATGGTGGACCACCATGTCCCATTCGCTGCGTCCGGCCGGGGTGATCCTGGAGTTCCAGGTGCCGTAGAGGCGCAGCTCACGGCGGAGGACGGAGGAGACCAGGGCGCGCGGCAGGGTCAGATCACCGGACAGGTCGCCCAGCAGCATGACCTGGCCGAGCGGGGCCGCCGCGGTGATGGCCTGGATCAGGGTGGCGGGCAGACCGCTCGCCTCCACCGCGCAGTCCACGCCCCGGCCGCCGGTCAGCTCGCGGACCGCGTCCACCGTGTCTCCGGCGGACGCGTCGATGACCGGGAAGCCGAGACCGGCCATGACGGCGCGCTTGCGTTCGTCGACATCGGCCACGTACACCTCGCTGGCGCCCAGGATGCGAAGCCACTGGGCGGCCAGCGCTCCGATGGGTCCGGCCCCGATCACCAGCGCGGTGGCATGGGCGGGCAGCCGGAACTTCAGCATGGCGTGCAGGGCGACCGCGGCGGGCTCCACCATGGCGGCGTGGACCAGCGGCACATCCCGCGCCACCGGCACCAGATTGGCCTCGGGCACGTGGAGAAACTCCGCCATCGCGCCGTCGCGCCGCGACCCGTAGTAGTCGTAGCCGGAGCCGACGGCGTACTCACCGATCTGGGTCATCGGGTCGGCCGGGTCGGGCAGAAGGGGGAAGACCGCGGCGCGATCGCCGGGGCGGAAGCGGCTTCCCTCCGGCGCCTCCTCGACCACGGCGGAGAACTCGTGGCCCAGGACGAGCGGATAGTGATACGCCTTCCCGCGGCCGTATCTCAGCACGTCGGAGCCGCAGACGCCGACACCGCCGACGCGGACGAGGACGGAGCGGTCGCCCACGGGAGCGGGCGCGGGGACGTCGGTGAGGGCGAGGACGCCCTCGGATCGCAGTACTGCTGCCTTCATCGCTCGTCCGCCTCAGACTTCCATGCCGTAACGGTGTGCCTTGTGCGTCGGGTAGAGCGCGATCTGGGGGATGGTGACGTCGGGCGTGCGCGTGGCCACGTAGAGGGAGACCTCGGCGACGTTGTCGACGTCGATGCAACTGGCGTGGATGCCCTCGGCGAGTTCCTTGTCGTCCAGCCAGCCGTCGAGGTAGGCGGGGATGTCGCCGTCGTACAGGCCCTTGTCGATGATCTCGGTCATCGGGGTCTTGACGTGGGACGGATTGATCACCGTCACACCGATGTTCTTCTCCTTGCCCTCAAGGAGAATGTTCTTGCTGAATCCCATCATCCCGTGCTTGGAGGCGCGATAGGGGCTGTGGCCGGGTCCGGAGGCCAATCGGGCCGAGGACGATCCCATATTGATGATGCGCCCACCGGTGGGCTGCCGCTCCATGATGCGGAACGCCTCGCGGCAGCACAGGAAGACCGCGGTCAGGTTGGGGCCGATGGTCTTGTTCCACTCCTCCAGCGTCACCTCGGTCACCGGGGGTGAAAGGGAGTCGCGGCCCGCGCTGTTGACGAGCAGATCGACCCGCCCCCACTCGTCCACGGCGGTCCGGAAGAAGCTCTGGACCTGGTCTTCCTCGGTGACGTCGGCTTCGATGCCCACGCAGTTGCCGCCCTGGGACTGGATGGAGGCGACGACCTGCTGGAGTCGCTTGCCGTCGGTGTCGACCAGGAGGACCTTGGCCCGGTTGGCCGCGAAGATCCGGCCCACGGCCTCGCCGATGCCGGAGGCGCCACCGGTGACGATGGCGACCTTGCCCTCCAGCGCCGTACCGGGAGCGGGTTCATAGGTGGTGGTCATGCTGTCCCTCTGGGGTGTGGTGGGTGGGTGTTCCATTTCCGCGCGCATTGAGGGGGCGCGGCGGAGAGTGGTTCTAGGGGGTGGCCGCGGCGGCGATCTCGACCGCGCGGCGGGCGTTGCGGCCGATGGCCTCGTACCCGCCCTCGGCCAGCAGCGCCGTACCGGCGATCCAGGTGCCACCGCAGGCGGCCACGTGCGGCCGGCTCAGATAGTCGGGGAGGTTGTCCGGTGTCAGACCGCCCGTGGGCATGAACGCCATCCCGTCGTACGGAGCCGCCATGGCGTCCAGCAGCCGCAGTCCGCCCGACGCCTCGGCCGGGAAGTACTTCACCAGGGGCAGGCCCCTGGCCAGGGCCGCCTCGATGCCGGTGGGGTTGTTGATGCCGGGGACGACGGGGATCTCCCGCTCCAGGCAGTGGTCCACGACGTCCGGGCTGAAGCCGGGCGCCACCACGAACTGGGCTCCCGCGTCGATGGCGTGGTCCACGGTCGCGCGGTCCAGGACCGTTCCGGCGCCGACCAGCAGCTCGGGGTGGCGGGCCCGCAGCGTGGCGATCCCGTCCCGGGCGGCCGGGCTGCGGAAGGTGATCTCGGCGACCGGCAGCCCCGCCGCGAGCAGCGTCTCGCCGAGCGGGTCGGCGTGGCGTACGTGGGGCAGGGTGACGACCGGGACGACCCGGACGCGGCGCAGTTCGCCGAGGAGTTCGCTGGGGTTCATCGGTTCTCTTTCGCGGTGGTGTCGCCCGGGGTGAGGAGGTAGGCGTCGCCCACCCGCGGCACGGTCCAGGACAGTGGCGTGGCGTGGCGGGTGGCATGGCGCCGCAGTTCGTCGCGGGCGTCCTCGGGGTCGACGGTGTTGAAGTCGAACAGGCCGAAGTGGTGGCAGACCAGCTGCGGGATCCCGGCGGCCGCGCACAGCTCGGCCGCTTCCCGGACGGTGAAGTTGCCGGGGACGCCGTTGTCGGTGCGGTGGCGGTCGCGCCCGTTGACGGGCAGCAGCGCCACGTCGGCGCGGAGTGTGCGGAGCAGTTCGGCCTGTCCGTCGTAGGGGACGCAGTCGCCGGAGTGGTAGACGCGGACACCGCCGATGGTGAGCACGTATCCGAGGAAGCGGTGGTCGCCGTTCTCGTCCTGTTCGAGCCGTTCATGGGCGGCGGGGACCGGTTCGACGGTGATGCCGTCCGCCAGTTCCACGCGCTCCCCCGCGGTGGTGCCGGTCAGGCGGCTCGCGGGAACGCCACGCTCCAGGGCCCGTTCCCGCTCGGCGCGCGGGACGAGAAAGCGCGGGTCGTTGTGCGGGAGCAGGGCGCGGATGGTGCCCGGGTCCATGTGGTCGGTGTGTCCGTGGGTGCACAGCACCGCGTCGACCTCGCGGATGGCCTCCGGCGCCACCGGGACGGGGTGCATCCGGCGGTGCGGGAAGAGCGTGCCGCGGTACTTCTCGGCGAGGGTGTCCGAGAGGTACGGGTCGATCAGGATCAGCCGGCCTCGGTGGCGCAGGGCGAACCCGGCCTGGCCGAGCCACCACAGCGTCACCTCGTCGGGCCCGGCCTCCTCGGGGGCGGCGAAGGTGCCGGTGAGGGGTCCGCCGGACACACGGCGCACGGCGGTCCGGATGACGTTCATGCCTGCTCCCGATACGTAAGGGTGTGGTCGCTGTGTGCGGTCATGGAGTGCCCGCCGGGGATCTGCCGTCGAGCTCCGCCGGGTCCATCGCTCCGGTCATCAGCGCGACGGCGTCGGGCATCGAGATGTCGGAGGTGCGCACCAGGGCGACACGCCGGCCCAGCCGCTGGACATGGATGCGGTCGGCGACGTCGAAGACATGGGGCATGTCGTGGCTGATCAGGATGACCGGCACGCCCCGGGCGCGGATTTCGCGGATCAGATCGAGCACCCGCTGCGACTCCCGCACTCCGAGCGCCGCCGTCGGCTCGTCCATGATGATCACCCGGCTGCCGAAGCAGGCGGCGCGTGCGACGGCGACGCCCTGGCGCTGCCCGCCGGAGAGTGTCTCCACCGGCTGGGAGAAGTTCTGGATGGTCAGCAGCCCGAGGGAGGTGAGCAGTTCCCGGGTCTCCTCCCGCATCCCCTTCTTGTCCAGCAGGCGGAAGACGCTGCCGAGCGGGCCGGACCTGCGGCGCTCACGGCCCAGGAAGAGGTTGGCGGGGATGTCCCGGGAGGGAGCTACGGCCAGATTCTGGTAGACGGTCTCCAGTCCATGGTCCCGCGCGTCCAGTGGGTTGCGGAACCGCACCGGCTCCCCGAAGAGGCGGATCTCCCCGGCGTCGGGGACCTCCGCCCCGGAGAGGCACTTGATGAGCGTCGACTTGCCGGCGCCGTTGTCGCCGATGACGGCGAGCACCTCGCCGGCGCGCAGCTCGACATCGGCCCCGCCGAGGGCGGTGACGTGTCCGTAGCGCTTGACCAGGCCGCGCGCCTGGAGGGCGAGCACATCGGTGCTGGTGTTCTGGGGGTTCATGCCGCCACCTTCCGGATCCACTGGTCTGCGGCGACGGCCACGATCACCAGGACGCCGACGGTGAAGACCTGCCACAGGGCGTCCACTCCGGACAGGGCGAGCCCGCTGCTGAACACGCCCACGATGAGGGAGCCGAGGAGGGTGCCGAGGACGTGGCCACGGCCGCCGAAGAGGCTGGTGCCGCCGATGACGACGGCGGTGATGGACTGGAGGTTGAGGTTCTCGCCGGCCTGCGGGCTGACCGAGCCGATCCGTCCGATGAGGAACCACGCGGCGAGACCGCAGATCAGCCCGGCCACGACATACACGCTGAGCAGCACCCGGCCGGTGCGGATCCCGCTGAGGCGGGCTCCTTCGCGGTTGTCCCCCACCGCGTGCAGATGGGCGCCCCACGCGGTGCCCCGCAGCAGATAGGCCACGGCGGCGAAAGCGGCGATCATCAGCAGCGAGCTGTACGTCACATCGGTGCCCAGGACGTCGATGGAGCGGCCCGGCCAGCTCAGCAGGGGCGGCACGTCCTGAGCCCGGATCGTCTCACTCCGCGAGTAGAAGAGGGTGAGGGCGGAGAAGACGCTGAGGGTACCGAGCGTGGCGATGAACGGCGGAATGCGGAACCGGGTGACCAGCAGACCGTTGAGTCCGCCGCAGACACCGCCGATGACGACGCCGAGCATCAGGGCCAGTGGCACGGGAAGACCGTGGTCCACCGCCGCCTTGCCCATCACCACGGAGGCGAGCACGGTGATGGCGCCGACCGACAGATCGATGCCCGCGGTCAGCACGATCAGCGTCTGTGCGATGCCGACCATGCCGATGATCTGCACCTGCTGGACGATCAGCGAGATGTTGAGCGGATCGCTGAACCGGGATCCCACCCACACGCTGAAGAACAGCGAAGCGAGGAGGAGGACGATGAGCGGGCCGAGCAGCGGCTTGGTGTGCAGGGCCGCCTGTCCGCGGGCGAGCGGTCCGCGCTGCTCCGGCCGCGTGATGGGAGGGTCTGCGGCGTGTTGGGGGACGGTGTCGTGGGCCACGGTCAACTCCTGGAATCGGTGCGGAAGAGTGGGTGTGTCGGATGCCTGTTGGGGCTAGCCCCAGCAGTGGCGCAGGCCCCAGTCCGACTTCTTCGATTCCAGACCGGATACGGGGGTGTCCGTGATGAGGGAGACTCCGGTGTTGGTGAAGCCCTGTCCGGAGGAGGCGGAGGCCTTGTCGCCGTCCTTGGCGTGCGCGGCCGCGGCGGCGACGCCCTCGGCGGCCATCTTCACGGGGAACTGCATCGACGTCGCACCGATGGCGCCGGAGGCCACGTTCTTGACGCCGGGACAGCCGCCGTCGATGGACACGATGGTGATGTCCTTCTGCTTGCCGGCCGCCTTGATCGCCTGGTAAGCACCGGCGGCGGCGGGTTCGTTGATGGTGTAGACGAGGTTGATGGACCCGTTCTTCTGCAGCAGCTTCTCCATGGCGTCGCGCCCGCCCTCCTCGTTCGCGCCGGTCACCTCACGACCGACGATCCGGGAGTCGCGCTCGTCGCCGATCCGCCGCGGATCGCGGACATCGATTCCGAAGCCCTCCAGGAAGCCCTGGTTGCGCAGGATGTCCACCTTGACCTGCTCCGAGCTGAGGTCCAGCAGGGCGATCCGCGGCCGCTTGCCCGCCATCCGCCCCTTGGCCCACTTGCCGATCATCCGGCCGGCGAGCCGGTTGTCGGTGGCGAAGGTGGCGTCCACGGCGGACGCCGGCTCCGTCGGCGAGTCCAGGGCGATGACCATGACGCCGGCCTTCCGGGCCCGGTCGATGGCGGGGATGATCGCGCCGGAGTCGGCCGGGGTGATCAGAATGCCCTTCGCGCCCGCCGCCACCAGGTTCTCGATGGCCTTGACCTGGGAGTCGTTGTCGGCCTGACCCTTGCCGGCGAAGGTCCTCAAGTCCACGCCGAGTTCGCGGGCCTTCTTCTGAGCGCCTTCGCGCATCTTCACATAGAACGGATTGTCGTCGGTCTTGGTGACGAGCCCGACGATCGGCTTGTCGTCGCCCTGGCCGCTGATGCCGTTCCCGCATGAGGTGAGCAGCAGGGCGAGACCGATTCCCGCGGACGAGGCCGCGAGCGCTCTGTGGCGCAGCTTGACCCGATGTGCCATGAGATTGCCTTTTCTCGACGTACGGGGGGGTGGCTGAGGGGAGTTCGCCGCCCGCCGGGTGCCGGTTCGCGCTCCAGCGGGGGACTGTCGGCGCCGACGCGTTCCTCTGTCGGCTGCGCCCTGATCGGGCTGAGGTTCGCCCTGATCGGGCTGGGGAGGGCCGGTTCGACGTGTTCAGCGGCTCGATCCACAACGTCGCAGAGGTTTCGAGGTGTGTCAATGCATCTCGAAGAAATTTCTACGACACATGATCGACATGCTCCGAACCCTCGATTTCGGGGAAGTGACGAGGATGTAGAAATTTCTTCGAATGATCTTGACTGTGACAGAAATTACTGCGACGGTGGAGAGGTGAAGCCTTCCATGACGGGATGGCCACGAACCTTCCGGACCACAAGGAGCCCGGAAAGGAGCACGGAAATGACAGTGAACCCAGCAGGGGCGGTCGCCACCGTGTCCCCCTCACTCCCCAACGGCCCACAGCCGCGTCGACGGATGGGCTCACCCGATATCCACCCCACGCCACAGGAGCTGGTCCTGCGACTGGCCACCGACCCGGCCGCAGTGGGCCTGGCCCGCCGCGCCACCATCGGCGCGCTGCGCGGCTGGGGGGTGCCGGACACCACCGCCGACGACATCGTCCTCATGGTGGACGAGCTGGTGACCAATGCGATCGAGCACGCCACCGGCCCCGTGTGGCTGCGGCTGCGGCTGCGCCGCGGATGCTGCGTGATCTGCAAGGTCGGGGACGGCTGCCACGAGGCGCCCCGGCTGCGCCACAGCGACCCGGACGCCGAGAACGGCCGCGGGCTGTTCCTCGTCTCCGCGCTCGCCGATGCCTTCGGCGCCCGCATCACCACGACCGGAAAGGTCATCTGGTTCCGGCGCCGCGTGCGGGACGGCCGGGTCCCGGCACCCCGCACCACCTCCCCCACTGATTACTGACCAGTAGACCGCTTGTCCGCTGAGTGATATCTTTACCCGCGTGGCGCATGATGGTGGTCTGGCTCTCGTCCGTAAGTCCGTTGAGGTCCTCGATCTGCTCGCGGCGCGAGGAGAGGCGACGGCCGCCCAACTCGCGGAGGAGCTGGGCGAGCCCCGTAGCTCGGTCTACCGGCTGCTGTCGAGCCTCCAGGGCCTGGACATGGTGGAGGGTGGCAGCCGACGCGGCACCTTCCGCCTGGGGTTCCATCTGCTCAGCCTGGGCACCGCCGTGGTGGAGCGATTCGACGAGCGGCGCTTCGCCCAGCCGGTGATGGAGCGGCTCCACGACGAGACGGGCGAGACGGTGTATCTGTGCGTCCGGCGCGGCCGTGAGGCGGTGTGCATCGAGCGGCTGGACGGCCGACGGGTCCAGTCCCTCGCCCTGAAGCTCGGTGGTGCGCTGCCGCTGCACGCCGGGGCGGCCTCACGTGTCCTGCTGGCCTTCCAGGACCGCTCGGCCTGGTCGGACTACCTCGAGCAGGGGCCCTTGGAGCGGTTCACCCCGTCCACTCCGGCCACGGCGGACGCGCTGGTGCCGGTGCTGGAGGAGACCCTCGACACCGGGATCTCGGTCAGCGACCAGGACGTCACCATCGGCGTGGCCGCGCTCGGTGTGCCGATCCTGGACTACCGGGGGCAGGTGCGTGCCGCGCTGTCCATCAGCGGGGTCCGGGAGGCGATCCTCGGCGCGGAGGTGGCCGGTCTGCGTGAGCGCTTGGCCGAGGCCGGCCAGGAGGTTTCGCGGGCGCTGGGCTGGAAGGCGGTGGCCGGAGCCGTCGCCGACTTCGGCTGACCCGGCAAAGCCGTGTGCCCGCCCCGGCCTTTCCGCCGGGGCGGGCGGATCACGGAGCGATCGGCCGTTCCGGGGTCAACGGGCCCCGGCGAGCAGCAGATCGCGGGCCTCGGCCTCGACTCCGGCGGCGTCCAGCCGGTAGTGCCGGTACAGATGCGTGGGCGGGCCGATGAGGCTGTACTGGTCCCGGATCCCGTGGCGGTGCAGCCGGACCGGCACGCCGTGCTCGCTGATCAGCTCCGCCACCGCGCCGCCGAGACCGCCGAGCACATTGTGTTCCTCCACCGTCATCAGCAGCCGGGAGCCTCGCGCGGCCGTCAGCACCGCGTCCTCGTCCAGCGGTTTGACGGTGTGCATATCGAGCACCCCGACGCTGTACCCGTCCGCGGTGAGCGCCGCCGCGGCCTGAAGGGCGGGGTGGACCATGGAGCCGGTGGCGATGAGGGTGAGGTCGCTCCCGGTGCCGTGCTCGACGGCCTTTCCGATCTCCAGGGTGGTGCCGGCCGGATAGACGTCCGGGTCCCGGCCACGTCCGATGCGGAAGTAGACCGGGCCCGGATGATCCACCGAGGCGCGCAGCGCCGCGGCCAGGGCCGCGGTGTCGGCCGGTGCGATCACGGTGAGTCCCGCGATGCTCCGGGTGATGGCGAGGTCCTCGGTGGCGTGGTGGGAGGTCCCGTAGAAGCCCAGGGTGATGCCCGCGTGGTGGCCGATCAGCCGGACGGGCTGGCGGGTGTAGGCGACGTCGGTACGGATCTGTTCGCAGGCCAGCAACGCCATGAAGGACGCGAAGGTGGCGACGTAGGGCCGCAGGCCGGTGGTGGCCAGGCCCGCCGCGGTGGACACCATGTGCTGCTCGGAGATCCCGAACTGGAGGTACTTGTCCGGGTGGCGGTCCTGGAAGCGCACCAGTCCGTTGGAGTACTTCAGGTCGGCGGTGCCGACGACGACCGGATGGCCCTCGTCGGCGAGGTCGGCGAGGGTGCCGCCGAGGGCCTGAAGGCCCGGGGCCTGTTCCAGCAGGCTCAGCAGATGCCAGGATTCCGGCTGCAGACCGGGTGCGACGCTCACCGTGTCCCCCGCAGTTCGGCCAGGGCGTTGGCCTCGTCCCGCTCGGCCAGCCAGCCGAGATGCCATCCGAACTCGGACTCCATGTAGGAGATCCCCTTTCCCTTGACGGTGTTGGCGACGACCACGGCCGGGCGGTCGCGGCCGGTGTCCTCGGCGAGCGAGCGCAGCAGGGTCAGCAGGGCCGGGACGTCGTGTCCGTCGACCTCGTGCGCCTGCCATCCGAACGCCCGCCACTTGTCCAGCAGTGGCTCGATCCCGGTCACGCCGTCGATGCGGCCGTCGAGTGAGTGGTCGTTGCGGTCGACGATGGCCACCAGCCGTCCCAGCCGGTGGTGTGCGGCGCCCAGGGCCGCCTCCCAGACCTGCCCCTCGTGCAGCTCTCCGTCGCCGAGCAGGACGAAGGTGGTGTACGGGCGCCGCTGGAGGCGGCCGCCCAGGGCCATGCCGGTCCCGGCGGACAGGGCGTGGCCGAGCGAGCCGGAGCTGAAGTCGATCCCGGGGATCCGGGTCATGTCCGGGTGGTCGCCGAAGGCGTTCCCCAGACGGGTGTACTCGTCGAGTTCGGCCGCGTCGAAGAAGTCCCAGTCGGCCAGCAGCGGATACAGCGTGGCCGCCGCGTGGCCCTTGCCGAAGAGGAAACGGTCGCGGTCGGGCCAGTCCGGTTCACCGCGCCGCAGCCGCATCACCCCGTAGTAGAGGGTGGCCAGGATCTCCGCGCAGGAGAATCCGGACGCGTAGTGGCCGGTCTTGGCGATCGAGATCAGCCGCACGGTCTCCAGACGGGCGAACAGGGCCCGTTCCTCGATGTGCTTGATCAGTTCGCTGTCCGCCGGCTCGGCCGGCGTCTGTGCAGTCATTCGGTGTCTCTCCCAGTCGGTGAGCCCAGTCGGTGAGCCCGATCGGTGGCACGGCCGGGTCTGGTCCGCGTCACCATCGACATCGGAAGTTACCACTCACTGGACATGGCGTCCATGCCATGAGAATGTCTCGGTGGTCGCCGTCACACCACCACCGAGGTGGGCTTTCGCCCGAGCCAAGGAGATGCGATGCCCCTCCCCGACCACCCCGCGCCCATGACCGAGAAAAAGTCGCGGGCCCCGGCCATCCACCAGCGTCAGGTCCGGGTCACCGCGCCCCTGCGGGTCGCCCTCGTCGAGCGGGACCTCACCGGTCCCCCGCCACCGGGCGAGGTCCGTGTCCGGGTCCGCGAAGTCGGCGTGTGCGGCAGCGACCTGAAGATGTGGTCGGGCGAGCACGCCGTGCTCAAACCCCCGTTGGTCCTCGGGCACGAGGCGTGGGGGACCGTCGAAGAACACGCCGTGGCCGCCGATGCCACCGGCGCCGCACCGCTCGTCCCCGGCACCCCCGTGGTCATCGTTCCCCCGGCCGGCTGCGGCACCTGCCACAACTGTGCGCGAGGGCGTGAGCAGCTGTGTGCGCGGATGCGGTTCGTCGGTGGCCAGATCGACGGCGCCATGGCCCGGTTCCTGACCGTTCCGCCACGCCATCTGCTGCGGATCGACCCCCGGGTGCCCGAGGAGCTGCGGGTCCTGATCGAACCGCTGGCGGTGGCCGTGCACGCGGTCGGCCGGGCCCGCGTCGCCGCCGGTGATCAGGTCCTGGTGATCGGTGCGGGGCCCATCGGCGTCTTCTGCTCGCTCGTGCTCGCCGCCCAGGGCGTCGGCCGTGTGGTGGTGACCGACCGGGACCCGCTGCGGCTGGACCTCGCCCACCGGCTCGGAGTGCCGCACCACGTGCGCACGACGGCCGACCAGCCACTTCTCGCGGCCGGGGACCACATCCGTTCCGAGGGGGCGGACGTGGTGTTCGACTGCGTCGGTGCGCAGACCACCACCACGCAGGCGCTGACCGCGACCTGCCGTGGCGGCCGAACCGTCCTGGTGGGCATCAGCCCCGCCGAACTGACCGTCGGCGGAGTGGCGCTCCAGCGCGGTGAACGCGAGCTCATCGGCGTCCAGATGTACCAGCGCGAGGACTTCACCCACGCGATGGACCTGCTGGCCGAAGGACTCGTCCCGGCCATCGACGGTCTCAAGCGCTCCCGGCCGCTCGGCCGGGCCGGGGAGCTCCTCGACGAGCTGGCCCGGCGGCCGAGCCCGGCCCTGAAGGAAACCCTGCTCCCGGACTGAGACACACCGGGCCGCGGGACACCCGCTCCTCCACTCCTCTCCCCGCCCCGAAGGATCCGGCCATGAATCCTCCCTCCGCCGTCACACGGCCCTCCCGTCCCCCCGCCGGCACACCCAACATCCGCACCGTGGCCTGGGCGACCATGATCGGAACGGCCATCGAGTGGTACGACTTCTTCACCTATGGCATCGCCGCGGCCCTGGTCTTCAACACGCTCTTCTTCCCCGCCGACACCTCGCCCCTGGTGGGAACGCTCCTCGCGTTCAGCACCTACGCCGTGGGGTTCGCCGCCCGCCCCATCGGCGGCGTCGTCTTCGCACACTTCGGGGACAAGATCGGCCGCAAGTCCATGCTGGTGCTCTCGCTGCTGCTCATGGGCGGCAGCACCTTCTGTATCGGGCTGCTTCCCGGCTACTCCACCTGGGGTGTCGCCGCGCCCCTGCTCCTGGTGGCCCTGCGGGTCGTCCAGGGATTCGGGGTGGGCGGCGAATGGGGCGCGGCGGCCCTGATGGCGGTCGAGCACGCACCGCCCAACCGCCGTGGTTTCTACGGCAGCTGGCCGCAGATGGGGGTTCCCGCCGGAATGCTCATCGCCAACCTGGCCTTCTTCGCCCTGTCGGGCAACATGAGCGACCACGACTTCCAGGACTGGGGCTGGCGCGTTCCCTTCCTCGGCTCCGCGGTGCTCATCGTGCTCGGGCTCGTCATCCGGCTCCGGGTGAGCGAGTCCCCGGTGTTCCGCGCGATGGAGAAGGAGGGCCGGATCGAGCGACGGCCGGTGATCGCCGTGCTCCGTACCCAGCCCGGGAACGTCCTGCGCGCAGCGGGCATCAGGTTCGCCGAGAACAGCACCTTCTACATCCACACCACCTTCGTGCTCACCTACGGCACCACGGTGCTCACCCTGGAACGCGACGATCTGCTCATCGGGGTGGTCATCACGGCCGCCCTGGGGCTGATCAGTCTGCCCGTGTGGGGACGGCTGTCGGACCGGGTCGGACGCCGGCCTGTCGTGCTCTTCGGGTCCGTCCTGCTCGCCGCCCTGTCCTGGCCCTTCTTCTGGGCGCTCGACAGCGGGTCGCTGCCGATCATCTATCTCGTCACGATCCTGTGCGTCAACGTCGGCAACCACGCGGTGTACGCGCCGCAATCCGCCTACTTCGCCGAGCTGTTCGAGCCCGAGGTCCGCTACAGCGGCGCCTCGATCGGCTCACAGGCGGCCAGTGTCCTCGCCGGCGGCCTGTCCCCGCTGATCGCCACCGCCCTGCTGGAGGCGGGCGACGGCTACCACCTCATCGCCCTCTATATGACGGCGATGGCGCTGATCACCGTGTGCACGGCGCTGATCAGCCCCGACCCCTACCGCGAGTCCCTGAAGCGATCCGCACCGGGCGTCCCCGATGCCCGGCCCACCGAATCCACCACGGAGATGTCCCATGGCTGAGCCCACCGTCCTCATCACCGGCGCCGCACAGGGGATCGGGGCCGCCACGGCCCGGGTCCTCGCCGAACGCGGCTGGCGTGTCGTCGTCGCCGACCTCAAGAGCGACGCCGCCCAGGACCAGGTCACGGCCCTCGACGCGGCGTGCCCGGTGGCAGGGGGACACCTGGCCGTCGCCGTCGATGTCACCGACGAGGCCAGTGTCACCGCGATGTTCGATGACATCGCGACGCGGGCCGGTGGGCTCGACGCGCTGGTCAACGGCGCGGGTGTGATCTTCCGGCAGGCGGCCCAGGACTTCGACAGCCGGCAGTGGGCCCATCAGCTCGCGGTCCATCTCACCGGCGCGATGCACTGCGCGCGCGGGGCCTATCCGCTGCTGGCCCGCAGCCGCCGGGCCAGTGTGGTCAACATCGGTTCCGTCGGATCGACCTTCGGGCTCCCCGGCCGGCTCGGCTACGCCACCGCCAAGAGCGGAGTGCTGGGCCTCACCCGGACCCTGGCGGCCGAGTGGGGCCCGGCCGGCATCCGGGTCAACACCGTGGCACCGGGATACGTGGCCACCGAGATGGTGCGCAGTGGCCTGGAGTCCGGAGCACTCGACCAGGAGACGCTGCTGCGGCGCACCCCGATGCGACGGCTGGCCGAGCCCGCCGAGATCGCCACCTCCATCGCCTTCCTCCTCTCCTCCGACGCCTCCTTCGTGCACGGTGCCACCCTCCGCGTCGACGGGGGCATCACGATCGACGGCACCTTCTGACCGCCCGCGGCCGAGGACATCCCATGAACAGCCACCCTTCCGGCGGGCCCGGAGACATGAGCGGGCGCACCGCCGTGGTCAGCGGAGCGAGCAGCGGAATCGGTCTCGCGATCGTACGGCGCTTCCTCGAGGCGGGCGCGACCGTTCACGGACTGGCCCGGCGTGGCCATCTGGTCGAGGAACAGGCTCGGGACGCCGCGCCCGAGGCGGACCGTCTGCACCACCACGGCGTGGACGTCGGTGACTCCGAGGCGGTACGGGACTGGGCGCGGGGGATGCCCGGCCCGGTGGACACCCTGGTGTGCGCCGCCGGAACCAACATCCCCGAGCGGCGCCTGGCCCAGCTGACTCCCCGCGCCTGGGACTCCATGCTCGCCACCAATCTGAGCGGGACGTTCTACCTGCTGCACGCCCTGCTCCCGCGGCTCCGCGAGGCCCACGGCGACGTGGTCATCCTGTCGAGCGTGGCCGGGGCATGGCCCGATCACACCGGCCCGGCCTATCAGGCGGCCAAGGCCGGGCTCCTGGGCCTGGCACGGGGAGCCGGCCGGGACGAGTACGGCAACGGCATACGGGTGTGCACCATCCTGCCGGGCATCGTGAACACCCCGATCCTCGACGACCGGCCCGAACCCCCGCCGCGGGAACTGCGCGACCTGTTCGTCCAGCCACCGGACATCGCCGAGGCGTGCCTGGCGGCCATCACCCTCCCCCGGCGGGCCTGTGTCGCCGAAATGACCATCGTGGCCACCGCGTTGCAGTCCATGGGCAACACCCAGACGGCCACTCCGACGCCGCCACGAGCGGGGCCGGGGGAACACCGCCCGGCGGTGCGGCCCGGCACGGCCTCCGGCACGTCCTGAGCCGTCTGTCCAGGGCGCCCCTGCGGGACGCGGCCGACCTCGCCCGCCGAGGCCGGCCGCGTCCCGTGTGCCGTAGGGCCGCAACGCGCACGTCCGGAGTCAGGGGTGGATGACCGCCTTGACGCAGCCGCGGTCGTCCCGGACGGCGTCGAGGGCGGCGCCGTAGGCCTCCAGCCCGAACCGATGGGTGATCATGCCGTCGGTGCGCACCCGGCCCGTGCGCAGGACCCGCAGCGCGCGGTCGAAGCTGAACGCCTGGGTGAAGGATCCGCGGATGGTCAGCTCCCGGCTGAAGATCTCGTGCGGGGAGAGTTCGATGCGCTCTCGCTCCCCGGCCATGCCGTAGAGGAAGACGGTCCCGCCATCGCGGGTGAGCGGCAGGCACTGCTCGATCACGGCGAGGGCGCCGGTCGCGTCCACAACGGTGTCGAAGCCGTCGGGTGCCAGGGTGCGCAGTGCGACGCGGGAGGCCGAGGCGTCGTGGCGGTCCATGACCACCGTCTCGTCAACGCCGAAGTCCCGTGCCAGTTTCAGCTTGGCCTCGGTCGGCGCCGCGACGGTCACCCGCCCCGCGCCGCCGGCGGCCAGCAGCTGCGCGAGCAGCAGCCCGGTGGTGCCGGCGCCGAAGACGAGGACATCGCTACCGGGTTGCGGGGCGAGCACGTCCATGCCGTGCATGGCACACGCGACGGGCTCGGCGAAGGCCACGACGTCCAGAGGGATGTCATCGGCGGGGTGGCAGTGGGACGCGGGCACCACGATCATCTCGGCGAAGCCGCCCGGCCGTGTGACACCGTGGTCCCGCAGCCGGGTGCAGAAGGCGGGCTTGGCGCGGCGGCAGTTGGCACATGTACCGCATGAGACACGGTTGTTGAGGGCGACGCGCTGTCCGGCGGCGAGAGTCGTCACCCCCTCGCCCAACGACTCCACCTCGCCCACCACCTCGTGTCCGGGGGTGAGCGGATAACGGGGGGAGAACTCGCCGCGGTGGAGGTGGGCATCCGTGCCGCAGACCCCCGCGGACAGGACGCGCAGACGTACCTCACCCGGGCCCGGCTCGGGATCCGGCAGGTCGGTGTAGCGGAACGCATGCGGGCGGTCGTAGACGATGGCTTTCACGCCGTCTCCTCGGTTCTGGCGGTTTCGGTGCGTCGGTTGTGGCCGTTCCGGTGCGTCGGCGGGCTGGTCAGCCGACCTTCATCAGCACCTTCATCTGGTCCGGGCCACCGGCGGCCCGGAACGCCTCGTCCGCCCGCTCCAGGGGGAAGGTGGCGGTGACGAACTCGTCAGCCGCCGGTCCATCGTTCCCCGTTCCCCTGCGCCGCTCCCCTGCGCCGCCCGGTGTCGTCGATGTGCTCATCGGAGTGCGAACCCCCCGTCCATCAGCAGTTCCGTGCCCACGCAGTAGGCGGCCTCGTCACCGAGCAGCCAGGCGATGGCGGCGGCGATCTCCTCGGGTTCCGCGAACCGTCCGGCGACCGTGTCCTCCTTCCACCGCGCGTGCAGGTGCTGCTTGAGGTCGTTGAGCGCGGTGGCGACATAGCCGGGCGCGATGCTGTTGAGCCGTACGCCACGCGGGCCCCACTCGACGGCCAGGGAACGGGTCAGCGCGCTCACGGCGGCCTTGGAGGCGTTGTACGCGGACTGCTTCTGCGGGTGGTTGACGATATGGGTGCCGGACATCGAGGAGACCGTGACGATCCGGCCCCCTGTCCCGTCGAGCATCCGCCGGGCGGCCGCGGCGCAGCTGAGGAACGTCCCCCTCAGATTGACGCCGAGCACCCGGTCGAACTCGGCGGCGCTCATCCGCTCCGCGGGTACGTCGTCCTCGACCACCCCGGCGGCCGCGACGAGACCGTCGATCCGGCCGCCCTCGGTGACAACCGTGGCGATCGCGGCCGCCACACTGTCCTCGTCGGTGACATCGCAGAGGATGGATCGCCCGGCGGGCGATGCGGTGAGATCGAGGGCGTACACCTCGGCGCCCAGACCGGCCAGGTGCGCGCAGGTGGCCCGTCCGATGCCGCCGGCGGCTCCGGTGACCGCTATCCGGGCACCCTGATACCAGGACATGATGTCTCCTTGCGTGGACTCCGGCAGCGATAAGACGGCCTGTACGTACAGGATGTCAAGAGGACGGGCTGTTGTCTTCCTGCCTGGCGCTACGCTTGCGTCGTGGAACCCGGATGGATTGACCGCAGCGCCGCACTGCCCTTCTACGCGCAGCTCAAGGAGTTGCTGCTGCCTCAGCTCGGCAGCGTCTGGAAGGTGGGTGAGCGCCTGCCCGGTGAGGTGAGCCTGTGCGAGCAGTACGGCGTCTCCCGGACCGTTGTGCGTCAGGCCCTCGACGAGTTGGAGGGTGAGGGCCGCATCGTGCGGCGCAAGGGGCAGGGCACCTTCGTGGCCGCCCGCAAGGTCGACGAGTCGCTCTTCCAGTCGATGACGGGACTGCATGAGGATGTGGCCGCCCGCGGTTCCGTGCTGGTCAGCGCGGTGCGCCGGCTGGAGTTCGCCCCCGCGACGGCGGACGCCGCCCGCGAGCTCGAGGTCGAGGAGGGCTCGCCGCTGCTCCATCTGGAGCGACTGCGCTACGTCAACGACGAGCCGTGGGCGCTGACCAGCACCTGGCTGCCGCACCAGGTGGCCCCCGGGCTGCTCGACGAGGACCTGACACGGCAGTCGCTCTACGCCCTTCTGGAGGACAAGTACGGCGTCAGCCTGGACCATGGCAGGCGTCTGGTGGAGGCGGTGCCCGCCGCGCCCTCGGTGGCCGAGGCGCTCGGCGTGGACGCCCACGATCCGGTGCTGCTCCTGCGCAGCACCGCCTGGGACCAGGAGGGCAGGCCGGTGGAGTACTTCACGGCCTACCACCGCGCGGACCGCAGCCGCTTCCAGGTGCATGTGCGCAGGAGGCGCCGGTCCGGTGCGCCACCGTCGATGCTGGTGAGCGACAGCGCCGACTGACATACGCTCCCACCTGGGCGGCGGACCGATGTGACAACGGGTCCGCCGCCCTTTTCGCGACCCCGCGGCCCGGTCGTACCCCACGCCTATCGCCCTTGACATCCTGTACGTACAGGATGACAGTGACCTGCGCACCGTTCCAGGCCATGCCAGGACACCAGGAAGCTGGGGAGACATCCGTGATCATCGCCCATGACCTCGGCACCACTGGGAACAAGGCATCCCTGCACACCGACGACGGCCGACTGGTGGCGGCGGTGACCGTGCCCTACGACACCGACTTCCGCGCCGGCGGCATCGCGGAACAGGATCCCGACTCCTGGTGGCAGGCCGTCTGCCGGGCGGGCCGCGAACTGCTCGCCCACAGCGGGGCACCCCGGGAGCGGATCGGCGTCATCGGGTTCAGCGGCCAGATGATGGGGGCCGTGCTGCTCGACCGCGCGCACCGGCCCGTGCGGCCCGCGATGATCTGGGCCGACCACCGCAGCGCCGGGCAGGCGAGGACGCTGGCCGCCGGGCTCGGCGAGGAGCGCGCGTACCGGCTGCTGGGGCACCGGATCCACCCGACCTACTCGCTGTCCAAGGTCATGTGGGTGCGCGACAACGAACCGCGGACCTTCCGCCGGGTGGCCCATGTGTGCCTGGCCAAGGACTACATCGTCCAGCGTCTGACCGGCACGCTCGCCACCGATCCCTCCGACGCTTCCAGCACCAACGCCTTCGACCAGCGGGCGGGCGTCTGGTCACCAGCCGTGCTCGACGTGGCGGCCATCGACCCGGGCCTGCTGCCCGACATCGTGGAGTCCACCTCGGTCGTCGGCCGGGTCCGTGCGCACGTCGCGGAGGAGACCGGGGTGCCCGCCGGAGTCCCCGTCGTCATCGGCGCCGGAGACGGCCCCCTCGCCGCGCTCGGCGCCGGGGTGCTGACATCCGGCGACAGCGCCTACACCTACCTCGGCTCCTCCTCATGGATCTCGATGTCGGCCCGGCGGCCGCTGTACGACCCGGCCATGCGCACCATGACGTTCAACCACGTCCTGCCCGGACACTATGTGCCGACGGCCACCATGCAGGCGGGCGGCGCCTCACTCGAGTGGATCGCCCACCTGCTGCGCCCCGATGACGGTCCGGAGCGCATCGCCCGCACCCTCACGCGGATCGACGACGCCGACACCACGGGGCTCTACTTCCTGCCCCATCTGCTCGGCGAGCGCTCGCCGTACTGGAACGCCGACGCCCGTGGCGCCTTCGTCGGACTCTCCCGGCACCATGGCCCCGCCCATCTGGCGAAGGCCGTCCTGGAGGGAGTCGCCTTCAACCTGGCGACCTGTGTCACCGCCTTCCGCGAGGCCGGGCATCCGGTCGACCGCGTCGACGCCATCGGCGGTGGTGCGGCGAGCGACACCTGGCTGCGCATTCTCGCCGACGTCTGGGGGGCTCGCATGCGCCGCCGCAGCATCGTCGAGGAGGCCAACAGCCTCGGTGCCGCCGTTACCGCCGCCGTCGGCAGCGGTCTGGTCGACGGCTTCGAGGTGGCTCGCGAACTCTCAACGGTGGAAGCGGAGTTCACGCCCTCAGCGGACCGGCACCGCGACTACACCGCGCGCCATCGGGAGTTCCTGGACGCCTATCGCAGCCTGGAGCCCTGGTTCGCGCGGGAGCGTGCGTGACCGCGCCGGACACCGGGCCGCACTGACGCCCAGAAATTCTCACCTACTAGACAGCTAGTCCACGCCATGAGAATGTACCGTGGCCGCCTTCGTGATCGCTCGTCGCGGTGCCACGACGAACAGGAGCCCTATGCGCCCATCGGTGACGACCGTCCATGCCACTCCCGTCGCCGGCGGGTTCACCTTTCTCGAGGGGCCTCGATGGCGCGACGGCGAGCTGTTCGCCTCCGACTTCTACAGCGAGCGGGTACTCGCCTTCCGCCCGGACCGCTCGCCGACCACCCGTCATGAGGTGCGCACGGTGTGCGAGGTACCGGGTCGACCGTCCGGGCTCGGATTCGCGCCCGACGGCTCACTGCTCGTCGTCTCGATGCTGAAGCGCGCCCTCCTGCGGTGGGACGGCCGGGCCCTCACCACCGTGGCGCGCTTCGGCCACCTCATCGAGGGGGTCGCCAACGACATGCTCGTCACCGAGTCCGGCTGGGCCCTCATCGGCAACTTCGGCAATACGGACGCCGAACCCGACTCCCTGCGCGAGACCTCCCTGGTGCGGGTCTCCCCCGACGGCGTAGCCGATCATCAGGGCCACGGCCTCAACTTCCCCAACGGCATGGTGCTCACCGCGGGCCGCCGGCGGCTGCTCGTGGCGGAGACCTTCGCCGGACGCATCTCCTCGTGGCCGGTGACCTGGAGCGGAGACGGGCAACCCACACTCGGGGAGCCGCGGGCATGGAAGCAGTTCGGCAGCCCGCCCGGCTACCTCGACATCGAACGCGCCACCCGTGAGCTGCCCGTACTGCCCGACGGTCTGGCCATCGACGCACACGACCGGGTCTGGGTCGCCTCCTCGATCGGGCACGGCGCCCAGCTGCTCGCGCCGGACGGCACCCCCCTCGCCTTCGTCGACACCGGCGGCCTCAGCGCCTACGCGGTCGCCCTCGGCGGCGCCGACCAGTCCGTTCTCTACCTCTGCTGCTCGCCGCCACTCGGCGCCGTCGACCCCGCCGTCACCACCGACTCGGTGCTGTACGCCGCGGATGTCTCGGCACTGCGCCGACCCGCACCGCGCGCCTCCCGCGCCCAAGGAAAGGAGACATCATGACGACCACCACCGCGCCGACCGCCACGGTTCGTGCGCTGCGGTTCGCCGCGAAGGAGAGGGTCGCCGTCGTCGACGCCCCGCTCCCCGAGCCCGGACCGGGCGAGCTGATCCTCGATGTGAAGGCCGCCGGCCTGTGCGGAAGCGACCTGCACTACTTCCATATGACACACGAGGAGATGCGGCAGGCGACTCAGCCGCGCTCGCCCGAGATGACGCCCGGCCATGAGATCGCCGGAGTGGTCAAGGCGGTCGGGCCCGGCGTGAGCCACCCCGAGGTGGGCGACCGGGTCGCGGTACAGCACTACTCCGGCTGCGGCCAGTGCGAGAGCTGCCGGCGCGGCTGGGACGTGCACTGCGAGCGCGGCGCACGGGTGTACTCGCTCAACCGGCCCGGTGGCTGCCAGGACGAGCTGGTCGTCACGGCCAAGGACTGCGTGGTGCTGCCCGACGAGGTGAGCTTCCCCGTCGGCGCGTTCCTCGCCTGCGGTGCCACGACCGCCTACCAGGCGCTGCTCCGCTCGGAGGTGAGGCCGGGCGAGACCGTGGTCGTCATCGGCGTGGGCCCGGTCGGGCTCGCCGTGCTCGCCTGGGCCAAGGCATTCGGGCTGCGCGCCGTCGGCACCGACCCGAGCCCCGAGCGCCGCGCCTTCGCCGAGAGTCTCGGCTACTCCGGGATCCACGATTCCGCGGGCTTCGACATCGACGCCGTGGTGCCCGGGGGCGCGAGCGCCGTCATCGACACCTCCGGGAACGTCCACGGCCGCCGTACCGCCCTCGAGGTCGTGAAGACCTGGGGCACGGTGGTGTTCGTGGGGCTCGGCCCCGACTTCGCCGTCGACCCGGTACCGGATCTGATCATGCGCCAGGTGACCCTGCGCGGCATGTTCGTCTTCAGCGTGCCACTGATGATGGAGGCCGTGGCGGAGGCCGGCCGGCTCGGTGTCGACCTCGCTCCGATCATCACCAGCGTCTCCTCGATCGAGGAGGGTCCCGATGCTTTCGCGGACTTCGCCGCGGGCAGCGTCGGCAAGTCGGTCATCGGATGGGAGTGAGCATGGCGCGCGAAACAGCGGTCCGGCCCGTCGACGGCGGTGCGTGGACACTGGAGAACGACGCGGTCACGGTGCTGGTGAACCCGGCCCGGGGCACCGACATCCTCTCACTGGTCTGGAAGGCCACCGGTGAGGAGATCCTGTGGCGCAACCCGCGCTGGGTGGACCGGGTGCCGGCGTCCGACACGGCGGACGCCGGCGACGTGTCGTTCTTCGACAACTACGCGGGCGGCGTACAGGAGTTGTTTCCGAACGCGGGACCACCGACCACCGTGCACGGAGCTCCGCTGCCGTTCCACGGTGAGGCGGCTCGCCGCTCGTGGACGGCCGGGGCCGTGGAGACGGAGGACGGGACCGCGCTACGGTGCGTCACCCGGCTCGCCCGCTACCCGTTCCGTATGACGAAGACCTTCTCGCTCGACGGCTCCGTGCTGCGCTTCCGAAGTGAGGTGGAGAACCTTTCGACGCGGGACCTCCCCTCGAACTGGGGTCTGCATCCCGCCTTCAACACCGCGACCGTGGCCCGCGCGGCCACCGTGTACGGCCCCTTCGGGGAACTCACCGCACATCCGGAGGATTTCGGCGCCCGGCAGTGGATGGCACCGGGGGAGACGCGACGGGTGCCCGCCGTGGCCCCGGGCGTGGGAGCCCTCGAGCTCGCGCCGGGCGATGGCCCGACGGCCGACCTCGGTTACGCCACCGTCACCGGCGGGTGGTTCGGGCTGCGCTCACCCGGCTGCGGCCTGGTGGCGACGATGAGCTGGCAGCCAGAACTGTTCCCCGAGATATGGGTGTGGCAGGAGTGCCACGCACCCGGCGACTACCCCTGGTGGGGTACCGAACACATCGTGGCGGTCGAACCGCATACCACCTCGCCGTTCATGCCGCTCGGCGAGAGGCTGGAGCGCCCGGGCGTGCCCGTGATCGCCGGCGGATCGACGCTGAGCGCTCAGTTCACGCTCGGCGTGCACGAGATCGGCGAGGACGAGGTGCCGGTCGATATCGACGAACGGGGCGTGCCGGTGCTGATCACCGTGCCGGACGAGGGAGAGGGCGTCGCATGAGCCGATTCACCGATCGCGTCGCGATCGTCACGGGAGCGGGGGCGGGCATCGGCCGGGCCGCGGCCGAGCGCATCGCGAGCGAGGGCGGCTCCGTCGCCGTGTTCGACATCTCGGCCGAGCGCGCCGAGGAAGCCGCGCGCACGATCGCCGACGCCGGTGGCTGCGCCACGCCCTTCGCGGTGGACGTCTCCGACGGTGACCAGGTGCGGACCGCCGTGGACGACGTGGTGGCCACGCTCGGCGTCCCGTTCTCGCTCGTGAACAGCGCGGGCATCCTGCGCATCTCCCCCGCCCTGGAGACGAGCGTGGCGGACTTCGACACGGTGCTCGGTGTCAATCTGCGGGGCACGTTCCTCATGGCCACCGCGGTCGCGCGGCATATGGTGGCGGCGAAGCGGCCGGGCCGTATCGTCAACGTCTCGTCGATCCACTCGGTGATCTCGCTGCGCGAGGCGGCCGCCTACGCCGCCTCCAAGGGCGGGATCGACGCGCTCACCTTCACCCTCGCGGGCGAGTGGGCCGAGTACGGCATCACGGTCAACGCGGTGCGTCCCGGGGCGACCTGGTCCGCGCTGACCACGCCGCTCTACACGGACGACGTCGTGGCCTCGCTGAACCGCCGTATCCCGCTCGGCGCGGTCGCCCGCGCGGAGCAGGTGGCCGCGGCGATCGCCTATCTGGCCTCCGAGGACGCCTCGTACTCCACCGGAGCGACGCTCTCGGTCGACGGTGGCTACACCATCAACGGCGACATGCCGGACACGGCTTACCAACGCGATTGACCGTTCACATGCGGCAGGGGCCGGAATCGGAAGATTCCGGCCCCTGCCGCATGTGCGGGGCCCGGCGACGGCCCGCCCGGGATCAGAACACGGAGTGCGGGTCGAGGAAGTCGTCCACGTTCTCGCAGTCGATGCCCGCGGCCTTCGTGTACCGCTGCTTCTTGATGTCCTTCGGCGCCACGTCACCGGTGCCGATCCGCAGCGCGATGTCAAAGGCCAGGTCGGCGGCGAGCTTCGGCGAATTCAGACCGGTGGAGATGTACCGGCCCTCGCACCCACCCGACTTGATCTCCTGGAGCGCCCGCTTCTGGCCGTCCGCCGCCGCGGCCACCAGCGTCCTCTTGTTGCCCTTGTCGCGCAGTGTGCTGAGGGCCCCCAGCGTCATCGAGTCGTTGAGGCCGACGATCAGGTCGACGTTCCGGTGCGCCGCGAGGATCGACTCGGTGGCCGGTACCGCGGCGTCCTGTGAGTAGTTCGCGGACGTTTTGGCAACGATGTGATAGCTGACGCCACCGGCGCGCAGGCCGTCGAGAAAACCCCGCTGGCGGTCGGGGCCGACGATCTCGTCGTCCGGGCCACCGTTGAGGATGGCCAGGCTGATCGTCGAGCCGTGATGGAACCGCTTGGCCGCGAGCCGGCCGGAGAGCTTGCCGATCGCGTAGTTGTCGGAGGAGACGGAGGTGACGCCGACCCCGTCGATGCCCGTGTCGACGAAGACGAGGGGCACCTCCCCCGCCACGTCCTTGAGCTGTACCTTCTGCGTCTTCGGGCTCATCACGTCGACCACGAGCACATCGATCCCCTGCGCCACCAGGGTCTGGGCCTGGTTGAGCTGGGTGACGGCGTCACCGTCGGCGTTCTGTACCTCCAGGTGGAAACCCCGCTTCCTGGCCTGCTTCCTGGCCGCGTCGACCATGGCCGCGAAGTAGGGCGCGTCCAGCTGCCGCTGGGAGAATCCGATGGTGACGTCGGTGGGGTCCTTGGCCTCCTTGGGGCCGCTGGAGGACGCCTTGCCACCGATGGTCGAACAGCCGGCCAGGCCGATCACCACCGCCGACAGTGCGGCGAGCGAGCCCCGTCGCATGGTTGTCATGCAGGTCTCCGTGTCGTGTCGTGTCATGCGCCGGCCTCAGGAACGTGCGGTCTTCTGCCGACGGCGCCGGGTGAACTGGACGGTGGTGAGGACCATCGCGAAGATGATCAGGGCCCCGCGGAAGGCGTCCTGCAGGAATGTGGAGACGTTGAGCAGCACCAGCAGGTTGGAGATCACGCCGAAGATGAGCGTGCCCAGGAACGCTCCGAGCACCCGCCCGCGGCCGCCCACCAGGCTGGCACCGCCGATGACCACCGCCGCGATCGAGTCGATCTCGTAGTTGTCCCCTCCGGTCGGAGTGGCCGCGCCGATGCGGGCGGCGAGCAGGAAGCCGGCGAAGCCGACCAGTACGCCGGCGATCACATACACCGAGATCATGGTGGCCTTCACCGGCACACCGGCTGCGTGGGCGGCCTCCCTGCTGCTGCCCAGCGCGTACACGCGGCGCCCGAACACGGTGCGGCGGGTGAGGAAGGCCATGGCCATCGCGAGAACGATCCAGACGATGCCGAGCACGGGGACGCCGGCGATCGCCGTCGTGGCGATGGTGCGGAAGTCGGCGGCGTGGGGGGCGATCGGCTGGCCCTCGGTGTAGGCGTAGACGAGCCCGCGGCCGAGCGCGAGCATGCCGAGGGTCACGATGAAGGCTTCGAGCCCGCGGTAGGCGATGAGGTAGCCGTTGAAGACGCCGACGGCGCCGCCCAGCACGAGCGCCACCGACACCGCGAGCAGGGTGTTCCCGCCGCCGAAGAGACCGGCGGAGAGCACACCGGCGAGCCCGGCGACCGCGCCGACGGAGATGTCGATGCCACCGGTGAGCACGATGAGGAACTGCGCGAGGGTGACGATGCCGATCACCGAGACCTGCAGCAGCAGGTTGGACATGTTGTACGAGGAGAAGAAGGCGTCGGAGGTGAAGCCGGCGAAGACCAGCAGCGCGACGAGGATGTAGAGCGGATACTGCTCCTTCGCCCACTGCCCGGCGCGGCGGAGCGTCAGGCCGCCGATGGGCGTTTCTTCACGGGCCGCGGGTGGTGCGGCGACCGTCCTGGGCGCGGTGTCGTGGCTCACTGGACTTCTCCTCCGAGGGCGGTACGGGTCAAGTCGTCGGTGGTGCTGGTCTTCGAGACGAACTCGCCGGCGATGACGCCGTCGCGCAGCACGATCACCCGGTTGCACAGGGCCAGGGCCTCTTCGGCCTCGCTGGTGACGACGACGACCGCCTTGCGCCGCTCCGAAAGGCTCCGCACGATCTGGTAGATGTTCAACCGGGCACCGACGTCGATGCCCTTGGTCGGTTCGTCCAGCACGAGGACATCGGGCTCGCTCTCGAGCGCCTTGGCGATGCAGACCTTCTGCTGGTTACCACCGGAGAGCGAGCTGGTCAGCTGCTCGGCGCCGCCCTTGATCCCGTAGTCGGACACCAGTTGGGCCACCCGGCGGCGCTCACGGCGGGTATGCATCACTCCGCCGGTCGAGAACGCGCCGAGCGTGCTCAGCGTGAGGTTGGCGGCGTTGTCGAAGTCCTTGACGAAGCCCTCACGCCTGCGGTCCTCGCTGAGGTAGGCGATCCCCTGGCGCAGGGCTGCCCGCGGTGAGCGCGGGTTCACCTCGCGGCCACGCACCCGCACCGTGCCGGTGTCGCGGTGCTGATGACCCGAAATCGACCGGGCGAGGGAGCTGCGCCCGCTGCCGACCAGACCGTAGACACCGACGATCTCGCCTTCCCGCACCGAGAAGGAGATGCCGGACGCGGATCCCGAGGACACGTCCCCCACCTCCAGCAGGACGGGGGCGGCGGACGCGGCCACCGGCTCCGGTGGCTCGAGGGCCATCACGGCCTGGCCGATCATGAGCGTCATGATCTCGTCGGGGGTCGTGTCCGCCCTGTCGACGACGTCGACGAGGGCGCCGTTGCGCATGACCGCGATGCGGTCGGCGAGGGCGAACACCTCCGGCATGCGGTGCGAGACGAAGACAACCGTGGCACCCGCTTCGCGCTCCTTGCGCACGAGTGTCTCGACGTCCTTGAAGTGCTCCTCGGTGGTGGAGGCGGTGGTCTCGTCCAGCAGCAGCACCCGGTGCTCGTTCACCTGGGACCGGCTGAGCGCCACCATCTGACGGGGGCCGGGGCCCAGCCGTCCGGCCGGCATGCCGAGATCCACGTCGCGCATCCCGACCACGCCGAGGGCCGCGCGAGTGCGGTCCGCGCGGTCGCGACCCCCGACGCGTTGCCACGGCCTGCGGCGGCCGGCCGAGCTGAGGCCGGTCAGCCAGACGTTCTCCTGGACGGTGAACGTGTCCACGATGACCGGCTCCTGATGCATGAGGAGCACTCCGGCGTCCAGGGCCGCGGAGGGTGTGGTGATCTCACCGTCGTATCCGTCCACGATCACGCGCCCGCTGGTGGGGCGCTCCTGACCGGCCAGCAGCTTGGTGAGTGTCGACTTGCCGGCGCCGTTCGCACCGCAGATGGCGAGCACCTCGCCCGCATAACCACTGAGGGTGACGTCGGAGACGGCGACGACACCCGGGTAGACCTTGCCGACCCCGTCGAGAGTGAAAGTGGTCGTCCTCGGTGGTGATGATGCGGATGCCGAGGACGCGGCCACACCCATCCTGGTCAATTCGCCTGCTCCCTTGCGCTAGGCACGTCACTGCTCGTTCAGAAGGTCGACCACTGCTGCCCGTGGCTCCGTAGGGGCACCGAGCTGGAACCTTTTTTCTCACGAGATGAACGTCGTGTCTACCACGTGGGACAAACGAATGCGGCGACCTACCTCGCCATGGGCCCCTCGGCGACGACCGGTGAGGGGAAACGCGGCAGTACGTGGTCGGTGAGTTCGGCCAGTACGTCCTCGATGGGGCGGTCGCCCGGTCGCAGGTTGAAGGAGACATGCGCGACGCCGAGGGCCGACATCTTCTCCAGGTGTTCCACGAGGCCGTTCCGGCCGGTGCGGAGTCCGAGCCGGATGGACGTGGCGGGGGCCGCGGGGTCGGGCAGGAGGTCGAGCATCATGGGGGTCAGATAGGGCTTGGGATGGTCGGCCGTCAGCCGTTGCCACTTCTCCGTCTTCAGGCGGAGCGCTCCGAGGTCGCGGGGGTAGTTGAGGCTCGCGTCGACGTGTTCGGCGATCCACTCCGGGCTCTGCTGGGCATTGCCCGCGACCGCGATCGGGATGGTCCCGGCGGTGGGCTTGGGCAGCACATCGAGTTGCCGGTCGGCGGTGAGGCCGAGCCGTGGCAGTTCCATTCCCCGGCCGGGCGGCGGGGTGGACCAGGCGGTGCGCAGCACCTCGACGCCGTCGCGGAAGGTTTCGGCGCGGGTGGTGAACTCGACGTCGAAGAGCGGGTATTCGACGGGACGGTCACCGCTGGCCAGGCCGAGGATGAAGCGCCCGCCGGACAGCACGTCGACGGTCGCGGCCGCCTTGGCGACCAGGAGCGGCCGGCGCAGTGGCAGAACGACGGCCGCGGTGCCGAGAACGGCGCGTTCGGTGATCGCCGCGAGGTGGCCCAGGTGGGTGAAGGTCTCGAACACCGACCCGGCGTCGCCGAAGTGCACCGGGTCGTACAGCGGGACGTCCCGGACCCACAGGGCGGCGAATCCGGACTGGTCGGCGAGGCGGGCGAGTTGGGCGTGTGCGTCGAGGGACGGTACGCCGAAGGGGCGGCCCGCCTTCCGGTCGGTGGCCAGCCGGGACTGTCCCCAGTCGTTGTCCAGGGGGAGTTCCAGGCCGAGGGTGAGGCGGCCGCTGTGGGGGTGTGTCAGGCGGCTCAGAGCAGTGGACATGACGCGAAGACGGCTTCCAGGAGAGGGGAAAACAGGGGCGAGGAGGAAGGGAATCAGGGCGGGAACGGGCCGCGCCGCCGCGGCCGGCTGATGAAGCACGGCCACAGCGGCGCGGTCGAGAGGGGTGGCGTCGGGTCAGTTGAGGGTGTCGGGGTCCGGCCCGGTGCGCTGGCCACGGTCGAGAGCGTTGACCGCCTCGATGTCCTCGGGGGTGAGGGTGAAGTCGAAGACGTCGATGTTCTCCCGGATGCGGGCGGGGGTCACGGACTTGGGGATCACCACGTTCCCCAGCTGCAGATGCCAGCGCAGAACCACCTGCGCGGGCGTCTTGCCGTGCCGCTGCGCTATCGCGGCCAGGGCGGGGTCCTGGAGAAGGGCGCCCTGAGCGAGCGGGCTCCACGCCTCGGTGGCGATCTTGTGCTGGGCGTGGAAGTCCCGCAGCTGACCCTGCTGGAGATAGGGGTGCAGCTCGACCTGGTTGATGACCGGGACCACACCGCTGTGGTCGAGCAGCCGCTGCAGGTGGGCGGGCTGGAAGTTGGACACGCCGATGGCGCGGGTGCGGCCGTCGGCCAGCAGCTTCTCCAGGGCGCGCCAGGTGTCCAGGTAGCGGTCGCGGGCGGGGGTGGGCCAGTGGATCAGATAGAGGTCCACGTAGTCGGTGCCCAGCTTGGCCACGCTGGCGTCGAAGGCCGCGAGGGTGGAGTCGTATCCCTGGTCGGCGTTCCACAGCTTGGTGGTGAGGAACAGCTCCTCGCGGGGGACGCCAGAGGTGGCCAGGGCACGGCCGACCCCGGCCTCGTTGCCGTAGATGGCCGCGGTGTCGATGCTGCGGTAGCCGGCCTCGATGGCGGAGAGCACCGCGTCGGTGGTCTGCGCGTCCTCCACCTGGAAGACGCCGAAGCCCAGTTGCGGGATCTCGAGGCCGGTGTGGAGGGTGAGGTGGGGTACGGAGGTCATGGTGCCCTTCTCGGTTCGCTGGTGGTTGCGGGTATGTGCTGGTGGTTCGGGGGTCAGCCGAGCGTCGCGAGCGCGGTGGTGGCGATCCCGTGGTCCTGCTCGGGCGCGCCGCCGCCCACGCCGATCGCGCCGACCAGCCGGCCGTCGCGGTGGACCGGGACGCCACCGGCGAGGAACAGCAACGGGCGGTCGAGGGCGGTGGGCAGGGTGTGGAAGACGCCTCCGGGCTGGACCGCGTCGACCAGGTCCGCGGTGGGGGCGTCGAGCTGCAACGCGGTGAACGCCTTGCGGGTGCTGGTCTCCCCCGCGATCAGTACGGCCCGGTCGTCGCGCCGGAAGGCCAGGAGGTGGCCACCGGCATCGAGGACGCTGATCGCGGCCGTCACCCCGGCCGCCTCGGCGGCGGCGCGGGCGGCCTGGAGGAGGGCCTCGGCGTCCTGAGTGGTCAGCGGGGCGACGGCGGTCTCGGTGGTGCTCATGGCGGGTGGGTCTCCTTGATGGTGGTGGTGCTGTTGGGTGACGGGTGACTCAGTGCCGGGCGGTGGAAACCTGGGCCGGCTCGGTGGTGGCGCCGTCGGGAATGTGGCGGGCGTCACGGCGCTCCAGGGCGGCGGAGAGGATGGCGAGGGCCAGGGCGGATCCGGCGAGGATGGCACCGACCCAGTTGGGGGCCGTGTAGCCGAGTCCGGCCGAGATCACCAGGCCGCCGAGCCAGGCCGAGAGCGCGTTGCCCAGGTTGAAGGCGCCGATGTTGACGGCGGAGGCGAGGGTGGGGGCGCCCGCCGCGTAGTCCAGTACCCGCTTCTGCAGCGGGGGCACGGTCGCGAAGCCCAGTGCGCCGACGAGAGCGATGGAGATGGCGGCCGCGATCTTGTTGTGGGCGGTGAAGGTGAACGCGGCCAGGACCACCGCGAGCGCGCCCAGCGACACGTACAGCATCGGCATCAGCGCCCGGTCGGCGAACCGGCCCCCGAGGAGGTTGCCGCCGACCATGCCGAGTCCGAAGAGGACCAGCAGCCAGGTGACGGAGGAGTCCGCGAAGCCGGCGACCTCGGTCATCATCGGCGCGATGTAGGTGATCGCGGCGAAGACACCGCCGAAGCCGAGCACGGTCATCGCCATGGCCAGCAGCACCTGCGCGTTGCGGAAGGCGGCCAGCTCATGGACCAGGTGCACGCCCTCCGGCTTGGGGATGTCGGGAATGAGCTTGGCGATGCCCGCCAGGCCCACCACGCCGAGCGCCGCGACCAGGAAGAAGGTGGTCCGCCACCCCAGCGACTGGCCGATCGAGGTGCCCAGCGGCACGCCGACGACATTGGCGACGGTCAGGCCGGTGAACATCATCGAGATGGCACCGGCCTTCTTCTCGGGGGCGACCAGGTCGGCCGCGACGACCGATCCGATGCCGAAGAACGCGCCGTGTGCGAAGGAGGCGACGATCCGTCCCACGGCCATCACGCCGAAGGCGGGGGCGAGCGCGGAGAGTAGATTGCCCACCACGAACAGCCCCATCAGCAGCATCAGCATGTGCTTGCGGGAGATCTTGGTACCGAGAGCGGTCATCAGCGGTGCGCCGACCATGACGCCGAGCGCGTAGCCGGTCACCAGGAACCCGGCGGTGGGGATGGACACATCGAAGTCCCCGGCGACCTCGGGCAGCAGCCCCATGATCACGAACTCGGTGGTTCCGATCCCGAAGGCCCCGATGGCGAGGGCCAGCAGTGCGATGGGCATGAAAGTTCACTCCAAGTGATTGCTACCGCCCTTTACGAGCGTCCACGATACTTGCATACACACTAATTGCAAGCGCGCTATATTGCTCAGGCTGTGTATCACATCACCGTCACCGCCGCGGGGCCCCGGCCCCGCCCCATCCCGCCCCACCCAGGAGGCACCCATGACCACGTCAGACCTCGACGCCACTCCCCTCGCCCAGAGCTGGTGCGCCCTGTCACTGCTGCACAGCAGGATCGAGACGCACCTCGAGGGGGCCCTTCATACCCGCCATGGGCTCAGCGCCCGCGAGTACGCGGTTCTGGACGTCCTGAGCCGACAGCACGACGGGGAGAACGGCCATCTGCAGATGAAGCAGGTCGCCGAGGCCGTCGCCCTCAGCCAGAGCGCCACCACCCGCCTGGTCACCCGGCTCGAGGACCGCGAACTCCTCTCCCGCTATCTGTGTCCCACCGACCGGCGCGGGATCTACACCAACGTCACCGAGGCCGGTCTCACACTGCTCCGCCAGGCCCGGCCAAGCTACGAAGAGGCCCTGCGCGAAGCGCTCGACCTGGCCGGCCGGGACCCGAGGCTCACCACCCTGGTCGCGGCCGTGGCGTCCCTGGAGGCATCGCCCCTTGACGCTTCGTCACTCCGGATTCGGGGGTGCGGGCTCCCCGGCTGACCTCACACCCCCGAGGCGAGCCCACCGGCCAGTGGCCCCGCACCCATCTCCCGCTCATCGGACAGCACCGTCTCGCGGAACGAGGCGACGACCGGCCGCAGATCGATGTGGTGCCAGACCGCCCACAGGTGAACGGACGCCTCGTGCCAGGGCAGGGTGCGCACGGCCACGGCGTCCGTCGCCCCGCGCACCATGCTCTTCTGCACTAGCGCCAGCCCGAGGCCGGAGGCCACCAGGCCGAGTGCCGTCAGCGGGTCCGCGGCGTCGAGACGGATGTCGGGCGTGAAGCCGGAGGCGACACACGCGGCGACGAACGTGTCCCGCCATACCGGGTCGCCCGGCTCCTCGACCGCGATCCACGGCTGGCCGTCCAGGTCCCGCGCCGCGATCGTCTCGCGCGCGGCCAGCGGGTGGCCGGCCGGGAGGACGAGCAGCAACGGGTCCTCCAGCAGCGGCGCGGCCCGCAGCACGGGGTCGTCGCGGCCCGGTGGCTCCCGCACCAGGGCGATGTCGAGGCTGCGCTGGCGCAGTCCCTCGAATTGCTCGGCCGCGGGCATGCTGTACAGCGCGACATGGATGCCGGGGCTCTCCTCCTGCAGCCGGCGCAGCGCCCCCGGCAGCACCCCCGTGTGCATGGCGTCGGCGACATAGCCGATGCACAGGCCGCCCTCCTCGCCTCTGCCCAGCCGGCGGCCCAGGTTCTCCAGCCGGTCGGCGTGGCGCAGCAGGGCCCGGGCCTCGCTGAGGAAGATCGCGCCATCGCGGGTGAGCCGGATGCGCTGCTGGCTGCGCTCGAACAGGGTGAGGCCGAGGTTCTTCTCCAGTTGGGCGATCTGCCGACTGAGAGGAGACTGCGACATGTGGAGTTGCTCGGCGGCGCGGCCGACGTGTTCGGTCTCGGCCACGGCGCTGAAGTAGCGCAGTTGACGCAGGTCAAGCACGTAAGACCTCCGAGGACTCAACTCTATCCAAGAGAGTCTTGGACAGTCTGAAGTACCGATCCTACTGTCGAAGACGAAAGAACGGCGGGCCGGCCAAGGCCATGAGTCCGCCCCTCCCCCTCTTCGCAAGGACCCTTCATGACCATCAAGTCCCTGCTCCCCGGTCGCCTCGGCTTCGGCACCGCACCGCTGGGCAGCATGTTCCGCGACGTCTCCACCGAGGAGGCCGCCGCCACCGTCGACGCCGCCTGGGACCACGGCATCCGTTACTACGACACCGCTCCCTTCTACGGCGCCGGCCTGGCGGAGATTCGCCTCGGCGACGCGCTCGCCGGGCGCCCCCGCGACCAGTACGTGCTGAGCACGAAGGTGGGTCGCGTCATCCTCGACGAGGTGGAGGACCCCGCCAACCGTGATCTCGGCGAGAAGGGCGGTCTGTTCGAACACGGCCGTCCCAACAAGATCGTGCACGAGTGGACGGCCGACGCCACCCTGCGGTCGATCGAGGACAGCCTGCGGCGCCTGCGCACCGACCGGCTCGACATCGTCTGGGTCCACGACGTCGCCCAGGACTTCCACGGCGACGAGTGGCTCGCCGTCTACGAGAGTGCCCGCACCGGCGCCTTCCGCGTGCTGCAGCGGCTGCGCGACGAGGGCGTGATCAAGGCGTGGGGCCTCGGCGTCAACCGCGTCGAGCCCATTGAGCTCACCCTCGACCTGGACGAGCCGAAGCCGGACGCCTTCCTGCTCGCCGGGCGCTACACGCTGCTCGACCACGACCGCGCCCTGCAGCGCCTGCTCCCCACGGCGGCCGAGCAGGGCGTCGACCTCGTCGTCGGCGGCCCGTACAGCTCCGGCATCCTCGCGGGCGGCACCCACTTCGAATACCAGGACGCGCCCGCGCACATCATCGAGAAGGTCACGCGCATCAAGGAACTCGCCGAGCGGCACGGCGTCAGCGTCAAGGCGGCCGCCCTGCAGTTCTCCCTCGCCCATCCGGCGGCCGCCGCCGTGATCCCGGGTGCGACCCGGCCCAGCCGCATCGCCGAGGACGTCGCGGCCCTCGACGAGACCGTCCCCGCGGCGTTCTGGACCGAGCTGCGCGACGCCGGACTGGTCTCCCCCCTGGCCCCCCTGCCCACCGACTGATCCACCCTCCCGTCCCCCGCCCCGACAGGAGCATTTCCATGGCCTCCACCACCGCCTCCCTCGACCTGCCCGTACCGCCCGAGCGGGTGTGGCAGCTCATCGGCGGCTTCGACGCGCTGCCCGACTGGCTGCCGTACATCACCGAGAGCGTCGCCGCCGAGGGCGGCCGCGTCCGTCATCTGCGCAACGAGGACGGCGGTGTGATCGTCGAGCGGCTCGTGGCCTTCGACGACGCGGCGCGCTCGTACAGCTACGCCATCCTCGACGCGCCGTTCCCGGTGACCGACTACCTGTCCACCCTGACCGTGCGCGAGGTTCCCGGCCGGTCCGGCGCCTCGCACGTCGAGTGGTCCGGGACGTTCACCCCCACCGACGTCAGCGAGGACGAAGCCGTCGCGCTCTTCCACGGCATCTACGCCGACGGTCTCGCCGCCCTGCGGAACACCCTGGAGGGCTGACCGCCTGACGGGCCGCCATGTGGAAACGCCTGACAGGTCGCTGCGTGGAAACGCCTGACGGCCCGCCGAGCCGAACGCCTGGAAGACCGCCCGCCCGGGAGCACCACGCGCCCGGGCGGCGGCGTTCCCCGCCCAGGTTCAGGATGCGGTGTCAGGACGCGGGCGTATGGGCGGTGGACCGCCGGACCACCAGCTCGGCCGGGAACTCCCGGCGCCGGGCGGGCAGCGTGCGGTCCTCGATCCGCTCGATCAGCATGCGTACGGCCATCCGCGCCATGTCGGTGATCGGCTGCCGCACGGTGGTCAGGCCGTACGCCTCCCACGCGGCCATCGCGATGTCGTCGTACCCGACCACCCAGACGTCCTCGGGGACCCGCACGCCCAGGGAGATCGCGCCGTCGACGGCGCCGAGGGCGGTGAGGTCGTTGGCGCAGAAGACGGCGGAGGGGGGATGCGGGCCATCGAGCAGTTCGCGCATCGCGGCGCGCGCCGTGTCGTGGGAGAAGTCCCCCGGGCGCACCAGTTCCGGTGCCAGCGGGTGCCCCAGTTCGCCGAGCATCTCGCGGAAGCCGCGCTCCCGGTGGAGCGCGGTGCTGGCCGACTGCGGTCCGCGCAGAAAACCGATGCGCTCATGTCCGGCCCGCACCAGGTACTGGGCGGCGAGCCGCCCGCCGGCCACATTGTCGGCGGTGACCTGATCGCAGCCGATGTGGTCCAGCCCCCGGTGGAGCAGCACCACGGGCTCATTGCACTGCAGCGCCTCTTCGAGCGGCTTGGACATCTCGGTGACCGTCGTGAACAGGAGCCCGTCCACCGCGCCTTCGCGGATGGCCTCCAGGGCACTGGCCTCGCTCGGTCCGGTGGCGTTCCACAGGGTCATCCGCTGCCCCGCGCGGCCGAGTTCATCGCTGACCGCTTCCAGCAGCTGCGGATAGAACGGGTTGGTGATGTCCGCGACGACCACACCGATCGTGCCGGCGCGCCGGGTGCGCATGGCCCTGGCGGCCGCGTTGGGGTGATAGCCGGCCTGTTTCATGGCGGTCAGGACGCGCTCCCTGGTCTCCGGGGAGACCCGGGCGCTGCCCTGGAGCACCCGGGAGACGGTCGCCTGTGACACTCCGGCCAGCCGGGCCACGTCCTGACTGGTGACCACAGCTCCTCCGTAGGGCCGGATCCGCGGGGCCGGACCCGGCCCCGACGGTGCTTTTGGGTGTTTACGTAGTCATCCTAGCGGCGCACCCATCGGCACCCCCGCCGGGGTGGTCGGCAAAAGATCTTCGGCGGGCATGTTTACGTATTCATGACGGAGGCGTACGGTCCCATGAATACGTAACCACGCGCCGAGAAGGCGCCGAGAGATTGGCTCCGTCATGGTCCTGACCCTGAAAGCCGCCGCCGCCGCGAAGAGCACGCCCGGCAGCAGCAGCCCGGAGGTCATCGACGCCGTCACCGGGATCATTTCCGACATCCGCTCGCGCGGTGACGTCGCCGTCCGTGAGTACTCCGCCCGGTTCGACCGCTGGGAGCCGGAGTCCTTCCGGCTGACGGCGGAGGAGATCGAGGAGATCGTCGCCCGCGTTCCCGAGCAGGTGCTGGAGGACATCCGCTTCGTCCAGCGCCAGGTGCGCGCCTTCGCGGAGCGGCAGCTCGCCTCCCTGGGCGAGTTCGAGATGGAGACCCTGCCGGGTGTTTCGCTGGGGCAGAAGCACATCCCGGTCGCCGCGGCCGGTGCCTATGTGCCCGGTGGCCGCTACCCGCTGCTGGCCTCGGCGCATATGACCATCGTGACCGCCAAGACCGCCGGGGTGCCCAGGGTCGTGGCGTGCACACCGCCCATCCGGGGCGAGGTGCCCGATGCCACGATCGCGGCCATGTACCTGGCCGGGGCCGATGAGATCCATCTGCTGGGCGGGGTGCAGGCCATCGCCGCCATGGCCCTGGGCACCGAGAGCATCGGCAAGGTCGACCTGCTCGCCGGACCGGGCAACGCGTATGTGGCCGAGGCCAAGCGGCAGTTGTTCGGCGAGGTGGGCATCGACCTGTTCGCCGGGCCGACCGAGACCCTGGTGGTCGCCGACGAGCACGCCGACCCGTTCATCGCGGCCGTGGACCTGCTCAGCCAGGCCGAGCACGGACCCGACTCCCCGGCGGTGCTGATCACCACCTCGGAGCGGATCGGCCGCGAGGTCATCGCGCACATCGAGGAGATCCTGCCGGACATGCCGACCCGCGATCTGGCCGGGCCCGCCTGGCGGGACCACGGCGAGGTCCATGTCGTCGGCGACCTCGACGAGGCGTACGCACTGGCCGACTCCTACGCCAGCGAGCACGTCCAGATCCTCACGGCCGAGCCCCGTAAGGCCCTGGACGCCATGCGGAACTTCGGCGCCCTGTTCCTCGGCGAGGGGACCTGCGTCTCCTACGGGGACAAGGTGATCGGCACCAACCACGTGCTGCCCACGCGCGGCGCGGCCCGCTACACCGGCGGGCTGTGGGTCGGGAAGTACCTCAAGACGGTCACCTACCAGCAGGTCACCGACCCGGCGTCGAGCGCGCTGCTCGGGGAGGTCTGCGGCCGGGCCGCACGCACCGAGCTCTTCGAGGGCCACGCCCGCTCCGGCGACGTCCGGGCGGCCAAGTACGCGGGGCAACCGCTGAGTTGGGCTCCCGGCCACTCCTACGACGCCTGACCCCGTCCCATCGGCATCCGCGCAGAAGAGAAGGAGGCAGCCATGCCCTCCGGAGCATCGACGGCGTCAGGGGCCCCGGCCAGGCGGGCACTGACGTCCAGCACCATCGGCAGCGTGATCGAGTGGTACGACTTCACGATCTACGGGACCGCGGCCGCCCTGGTCGTCAACCGGCTGTTCTTTCCGCAGGTCAGCTCGACCGCCGGGATCATGGCCGCCTTCGCGACCTTCGCGGCCGGGTTCCTGGCCCGCCCGCTGGGCGGGTTCGTGGCCGGGCACTACGGGGACAAGGTCAGCCGCAAGGCCACCCTCGTGGTGACACTAACCCTGATGGGGTCGGCCACCACCCTGATCGGCCTGCTGCCGACGCACGCCCAGATCGGTCTGTGGGCCCCCGCCCTGCTGGTGTTCCTGCGCCTGGTGCAGGGGTTCGCGGTCGGCGGCGAATGGGGTGGCGCGGTGCTCATGGCGGTCGAGCACGCGCCGAGCGGCCGGCGCGGTCTGTACGGGGCGTGGCCGCAGACCGGGGTCTCGGCAGGGCTGCTGCTGGGCACCGGTGTCTTCAGCGCCGTATCCCTGCTGCCCGATGAGCAGTTCCTGGCGTGGGGGTGGCGGCTGCCCTTCCTCGCCAGCGCGCTGCTGGCCACCGTCGGCCTCTACATCCGCTCCCGGATCTCGGAGCCCGAGTCGATCGCCCAGGCGGCCGAGAGCGGAGGGCGGTCCCGGCGGCCGCTGGTCGACGTGGTGCGCCGGCACCCCAAGGAGGTGCTGATCGCCGTCGGTGCCCGGTTCGCGGAGGGCGGCAACTACTACATCTTCACCGTCTTCATCCTCACCTACCTCTCCGAACAGCTCGACCTGTCACGGCAGGTGGGGCTGACGGGGGTGATGGTCGCCGCCGCGGTGGACATCGCGGTGATCCCGCTGTGGGGCGCGCTCTCCGACCGGGTGGGCCGCCGGCCGGTGTTCATCGGGGGCGCGCTGTTCATGGCGGCCTTCGCGGGGCCGTTCTTCCTGCTGGTCGACACCCGGTCACCGGTGCTGATCTGTCTGGCCCTGGTGGCGGTCATGGCCTTCGGGCACGGCGCGGTGTTCGGCCCGCTGGCCGCGTTCTACGCCGAGCTGTTCCCCGCCCGGGTCCGCTACAGCGGAGTGTCGATCGGCTACCAGGCGGGCAGTGTGGTGCTCGGCGGCTTCACCCCGATGCTGGCCACGTCGGTGATCCTGTGGAGCGGCGGGGCGTCCTGGAGTCTGATGCTCCTGGTCGCCGCGGGTGCCCTCATCGCCGCGGCGACGATGGTGGCCGCTCCGGAGACCTTCCGCCGAAGCCTGGACGCGGAGCCGGGCGGGGCCGCTCAGGACGGCGAACCGAGTCCGGAGGCGGTCACGACGTCGAACTGAAATTCCATGTGGACAGGTGGGCGGGTTTCCGGCGGGCCAGTGGGCCGGAAACCCGCCCATGTCGTTTCTCCTACGGCATGTCCTCTGCGGCCTGAAACTCCTACGGACATCCCGCCCGCCCCGCCGAAATGGGTTTCTGAAGGGCACACGAGCGGCCACAGGTGTTGATGCGACTTCCCCCTTGCCTTTATCGCGCAGGAGTTCGACATCCGTCCACGGCTTCGGCGTGGCCGACCCGGGCCCGTTGCGCATGTCGGCGTGATAGCCACTCAGTTCAGCGCGGCACGGGCGTTCTTGTATTCTCCCTCACCCTCCGCCCCTGGTAGAGCTTGCGCCCCAGCCGGGTCCTGGGCTTTCCCCGCCAGGAAATCCGGCAAGTCGAAATTCCGTCAGCCGCGCGATCCCCGGTTTTTGGACTTTACCAATGCATTACTCAGTCGGTGAATCGATAAATCGTTTCTTCATATCTACGATCGCAAGCTATGACCGACGCTCCCCGCGACAACTCCGCCACCCGTGCCCGCTGGCAGACGTGTCTCAAGCTGGCCCGCGAACTCCTCCTCATCGGGCCGGACAACAGCGACCTCAAACTCGAATATCTCCATACCCTGATCGACACCGGCCGCCTCGGCCCCACCCGCCACCCCCGCAAGAAGATCCTCATCATCGGCGCCGGTATCACCGGCCTCGTGGCCGGCCGACTGCTCAAGGACGCGGGCCACGACGTCACCATCCTGGAGGCCAACACCGGCCGCGTCGGCGGGCGCATCAAGACCTTCCGCACCACCAAGCACCATCAGCCGTTCGACGACCCCGCCCAGTACGCCGAGGCCGGCGCCATGCGGTTACCCGACTTCCATCCGCTCGTCCTCGCCCTCGTCGACAAACTCGGGCTCGGCCGCCGGCAGTTCTACAACGTGGACATCGACCCCACCACCGGCAGCGGCCCCGATGTCCCCGCCCTCCCGGTGACGTACACCTCCTTCACCGGCCGCACCTGGAGCTACGGCGACGACAGCCCCGACTTCCGCGAGCCCGACAAGCGCGGCAACACCTGGATCCGCACCAACCGCGTCCAGGTGCGGCGCGCCGACTACGCCACCATCCCGGAACGGATCAACGAGGGCTTCCACCTCACCGACGACGAGGTCCGCGCCCCCGCCGTGCGGATGGTCGACGACGCACTGGAGAGCGTGCGGGACTACTACTCCGACGTGGTGGACGGGCAGCGCGTCAACAAGCCGTTCGACCAGTGGGTCGAGGGCTGGGCGCGGGTGATCCACGACTTCGACGGCTATTCGATGGGCGGCTTCCTGCGCGACTACGCCGGGCTCAGCGATGAGGCCATCGAGGCCGTCGGAACGCTGGAGAACATGTCCTCGCGGCTGCACCTCTCCTTCTTCCACAGCTTCCTGAGCCACACCGACATCAGCCCCACCGTGCGCTACTGGGAGATACCCGGCGGCAGTTGGCGGCTGCCCGACGCCCTTCACCGGGGCCTGCGCGACGAGGTGCGGTTCGGCCACCGCATGATCCGCCTCGAGTACGACGACCCCAGCCGCGACTCCGTCCCCGAGGGCACCGGCGCCGTCGGACCGGGCGGGTGGGGCGTGGCCGTGCAGACCGTCGCCGAGGACAATCCGGCGGGCCCGACCCAGCTGTGGACCGCGGACCTGGCGATCGTCACCATCCCGTTCTCCACCCTGCGCTTCGTGGAGATCGTCCCCTCGATGTCGTACAAGAAGCGCCGCGCCATCATCGAGACCCACTACGACCAGGCCACCAAGGTGCTGCTGGAGTTCAGCCACCGGTGGTGGGAGTTCACCGAGGACGGCTGGCGCAACGAGCTGGAGAGCATCTCACCGGGCCTCTACGACTACTACCAGCGAGGCGGCGAGAGTGGCGCCGCGCCCGCCCCCGCGCTCGCCGAGGCGGGCATCGCCGATCTGCTCGGCGCCGCGGTCAAGGACAGCGGTGTCACCGACGAGGTGCGGCAGTTCAACAGCACCATGCCGCTGCGCGGCCCCGCCGTCCGGCCCGCCACCCACTGCTTCGGCGGGGGCTCGGCCACCGACAACCCCAACCGGTTCATGTACTACCCCTCGCACGGGGTCCAGGGCAGCACCGGTGGCGTGGTGCTCGCCTCGTACTCCTGGTCCGACGACGCGGCGCGCTGGGACTCCATGCGGGAGGCGGAGCGCTATGTCTACGCCCTGCGGAACCTCCAGGCCCTGCACGGCCGCCGCATCGAGGTGTTCTTCACCGGCCGGGGCGCCACCCAGAGCTGGGCCCGCGATCCGTACGCCTTCGGCGAGGCCGCCACGTACACCGCCCACCAGATGACCAGCTTCCACCTGGACGCCTCCCGCCCCGAAGGCCCCGTGCACTTCGCCGGGGAGCACACCTCCCTCAAGCACGCCTGGATCGAGGGCGCCCTGGAGAGCGCCGTCCGCGCCGCCATCGCCGTCCACCAGGCCCCGCCCCTCACCACCCCGGGCCCCGACCAGGGGGGCCGCTCATGACCGAGATCACCCCCGAGTGCACGGTCGCCCACTATCTGGCCCGCCGGCTGGCCGAGTTGGGCATCACCCATCTGTTCGGTGTGCCCGGCAACCACCTCGGACCGTTCCTCACCGTCCTGCGGGCCGAGGGTGACATCGAGTGGGTCGGCACCCCCACCGAGGGCGGCGCGGGCCAGGCCGCCGACTCCTACGCCCGCCTCCACGGCATCGGCGCGGCCGCGGTCACCTACAGCGTCGGCGCGTTCAATCTGCTGGGCGCCTGCGGCGGCGCCTATGTGGAACACGTCCCGCTCGTCGCCATCAACGCCTGCCCGCCCTACGAGCAGTGGCAGAACTACCGCGCACTGGGCCTGCTCACCTCCCATATGAGCCCCCGCCGGGAGAGCAATCTGGAGGTCTACCGGCAGGTCACGGTGGAGGCGCAGGTCATCTCCAACCCGGGCCTGGCCCCGGGCCAGATCGACGCCGCGCTCACCGCCTGTCTGTCCGAGCGCAGGCCCGTCTATCTGGAGGTCATGGAGGACCTGTGGGACGAGCCCTGCGCGGTGGCCGAGGAGCCGCTGCTGCGCCGCGAGCGGCCGTTCAGCGCGCGCAACCGGACCATGCTGTCGAGCGCCGTCGACGCGATCCTCGCCCTGATCGAGGAGCACCCCGGCCCGGACGGCAGGCCCCGCCCGATCGTATGGGCGGGCGAGGAGGTCGAGCGGTTCGGCCTCGACGGGCAGCTCACCGACCTGACGCAGGCCACCGGGGTGCCGTTCTGCACCACCGTCGGCGCCAAGGCCGTCGTCGACGAGCGGGGGCCTCAGTTCCACGGCGTGTACAACGGCAAGGCCAGCCACCCGGATGTGCGCTGGATCTTCAAGGACTGGGCCACCTGCCGGATCGGCCTCGGCGCCTGGTCCACGTCGAAGAACCTGGGCGGGGAGCAGTGTGTCGGCACGGACTGGGTGATGGCCGCCCAGGGCGGTGTCGGCGTCGGCACCCGGTACTTCCCCGACGTCCAGCTCACCCGGCTGATCCCCGCCCTCCAGGACGCGCTGGTGGCGCGCTACGGCTCCGGGGGCCTGACCGCCGACTACTACGCCGAGGCCCACGCCCATCAGGGCGCGCCCGACGACCGGCCCGCCGGCCTCCAGGATCACCGCGCCACGCTGCGCGTCGGCGGCTCGTCGTCCCGGTCCGGTGAACGGCTCACCTACGACGGCGTATTCGACCGGATCAACCACTTCCTGGGCCGGGAGACCCGGGAGGACTGGACGGTCGTCTCCGACGCCGCGTTCTCCCTCATCGGCGCGATGAACCTGACCCTGCCCGCGGGCGGGTTCCTGTCGCAGATCAGCTGGCTGTCCATCGGCTGGTCGGTCGGCGCGGCCACCGGCGCCGCGCTCGCCCCGGAGCGCGGCCACGCCCGCCCGATGGTGTTCGTCGGCGACGGCGCCTTCCAGGAGACCTGCCAGGAGATCTCCACCCACACCAGGCTCGGGCTGCGGTCGGTGGTGTTCATCATGGACAACGGACACTTCTACGGCATCGAGCAGATGCTGGTGCACCCGTCCTACTTCGCGGACCGGGACGCGCGCGACGCGGACACCACCAATGGCGCGGACTTCTACAACGTCCTCCACCCGTGGCAGTACGACCGCCTCGCGGAGGTCTTCGCCGGCAAGAAGACCCCGGCGAACGGGGTCGCCATCGCGCACACCGCCGACCTGGACGAGCTGCTGGCCCGCCTCACCGACCCCACCGACCCCATCAACGCCGGACCGCTGCTGGTCCGCGTCCGCCTGCAGCGGCACGACTACCCACGGGCGATGGCATACAAGCTGGAAGAGGAGTAGGGACATGTCGGAATTCATCAACGTGATGATCGCGTTCGACGCGGTCTCGATCGCCAAGCGCTACCCCGACGCATCGAGGAACCCCGACGCGCCGACGCAGGTCGACCACACCCTGATCTATATGACGACGCGTCAGGACCGCGTCATCGGCACCTCCGGGGCCGAGCTGAACTTCCGGGCCAACCCCCGGGACATCATCAGGTGGCGCGAGACCACGCTGTCGCTCAACAGCGAGTACTGCGCGTTGCTGTACCGGTACCTGAGCGGCGACCAGCTCATCAGCAAGCCGCGGATCGTGATCGGCGACGGCACCTACCCGATTCCGAAGGACGGGGCCACCGACCAGCCGGATTTCGAGACCCAGGACTATCAGGACCACTACTGGGAGGCGGACGTCAAGAAGACCGGCCGGGTCACCTACCGCTTCTTCTTCCAGCTCCTGGACAGCGACCAGAAGTTGGTGGGGTACTTCCAGTGGGACCCGTTCATCACCATCGACAAACGCTCCTGACGGGCATCGCCGCGGTCGGGTAGCGGCACGTCACGCAGGCGGTGCGGACACCCGCACCGCCTGCCAGGCATGGGCGGGTGGTGCCTTCGGGTGACGATCGGGGTCCATGGGCCGTGTCCCGGGCGTCTTTCCGATTCGGGTTGCGTTTGTCCTGGTAGGCCGTAGGGGACCCGGGGCCGGAAGATCCGTCCGACGTCCATGGCCAGGAGGTGCCCCCGTGAATCAGCAGGAGCAGCGTCATCCGGTGGAACAGCACCCGCAGCCGGAGTTCCCGCAGCAGGACCAGGCGCATCCCGGCGAGACGGAGGCGATGGAGCCTCGGCCCGATCATGGTGAGAACACCTACGAAGGCCACGGGCTGCTGAAGGACCGGCGCTCGGTGATCACCGGGGCAGATTCGGGAATCGGCCGTGCGGTCGCTCTCGCCTTCGCCAGGGAAGGCGCCGACGTGTTCTTCAGCTATCTGCCCGAGGAGGAGAAGGACGCCCGGGAGACCGTGCGCCTCATCGAGGCGGCCGGGCGCCGGGCAGTCCCCTTCCCCTGTGACATCCGCGAGGAAAGCGCATGTCAACGGCTGGTGGACAAGGCAGTCGAGGCGTTCGGCGGGATCGACATCCTCGTCAACAACGCCGCCTACCAGATGTCACAGCCCGAGGGGCTGGAAGAGATCACGACCGAGCAGTTCGACCGGGTGATGCACACCAACCTCTACGCCATGTTCTGGCTGTGCAAGATGGCTCTGCCGCACATCCCGGAAGGCGGCAGCATCATCAACACCACCTCGGTACAGGCGTACAAACCCAGTCCCCATCTGCTCGACTACGCCACCACCAAGGGCGCGATCGTCACGTTCACCCAGGGGCTGGCCGGCAATCTCGCCGAGCGCGGCATCCGTGTCAACGCCGTGGCCCCCGGCCCGGTGTGGACGCCCCTGATCCCCGCCACGCTGCCGGACACCTCGACCTTCGGACTCCAGAGCCCGCTGAACCGCCCGGCGCAACCCGCCGAGATGGCCCCCGCCTATGTCTTCCTGGCATCGCAGCAGGCCAGCTACATCACCGCCGAGATCGTCAACGCCACCGGGGGCACGCCGCTGCCCTAGCGCGACCGGCGCCACGCCGCCTCAGGGCTGTGTGTGGAAGACCTCAGCGGCGTGCGCCGCCGCCGGGGCGCTCAGCAGGTCGTGGAGCCGGTGGAACAGTTCACCCGCGGCCACGCCGTTCCACTCCTCCGGAAGGAGTTCCAGGGGAAGCCCCGGGTCGCGGTAGGGCATGCGGCGCCACTGGGTCAGCATCGGCGCATAGGTACGGAACGCCTCCAGCGGTGGCGGCTCGTGCCGGGTCACCGCGTCCAGGACGGGGCGGTACCGGTCCAGGAAGTCCGCGTACAGGGCGGTGAGTTCGTCGAGGTCCCACCAGGAGCGGACCTTCTCCCGCAGATCCCCGAAGCCGAAGTGGTCACCGGTGAAGATGTCGACGTACGCGGCCAGTTCCCGGCGTTCCAGGGTGCGCCGGGTCTCGGCCGCCAGGTGTCCGGGGGCGATCCAGACGCCCGCCGCGGCGGTGCCGAAGCCCAGCCGGGTCAGGGTGGTGCGCAGTGCGTGCCGCTTCTCGCGCTCGGACTCGGGCACGGAGAACACGACGAGGACCCAGCCGTCCTCGCGGGACGCCCTGGCCTGCCGGAAGATGCGTACGTCCCCCTCGGCGAGGGTCTGCAGGGTGGAGTCGGCGAGCGAGTAGCCGGCGAGCCCCTCGTGGCGCTCGCCGCGCAGCACATCGCGGCGTTTCATCCGGGACACCGAGGACCGCACGGCACGGCTCTCCACGCCGAGGTCCGCCATGAGGCTGATCACCGAGGCGACCGAGAGCCAGTTGTGCTCGCCCCGGGCGTAGAGGCCGAAGACCGTGAGGATGAGCGGGGCGTGGCGGGACTCCCGCTCACCCGCCGCGGTGGTGGCCGTTGTCGTCTGCGCGGTCATGTACCGGCACCCTAACGTCTGGCGCGGCGCAGTGATCACCCGCTCCCGGACGAGGCCCGGTGCGCCGCCGCACCGCGCGACCGGCCCGCCGGGGCCGTACGGGAGGGGTCTCATCCCCTGCTCCGACGGGTCCGCCTCACCCCCCGGTGTGCGGCGCCACGAGTCGTTCCTCCGGGATCACGGCCACACCGAGGATCTCGATCATGGCCTCGGGCTGCCACAGCGCCGTGCAGCCGATGCCCGCCATGGCCGGGTAGACCGGCCCGGCGAGCTCGCGCCAGATCTTGCCGATCTCCTTGCCGTGCGCCTGGTAGTCGGGGATGTCGGTGAGGTAGATGGTCACGCTCACCAGGTCTTCGGGGTGTCCGCCGACCTCGCGCAGCGTGGTGAGCAGGTTGCCGAACGCCTGCCGGAACTGTTCGACGATGCCGCCCGGAACGATCTTCATGTCGGCGTCGAGGGCGGTCTGTCCCCCCAGGTGGAGCGTGTTTCCGACGAGTGTTCCGTGTGCGTAGCCGCTGGGTGTCGGCAGGGTGGTCGGGTTCACGGGGACGGGGGTCATGGGGCCTCCGGCTCGGTTGCGTTCCGTCCTGTCCCACGGTCGGGCAGGTCCATCCAGGTGTATTGACTTTAAATGACGACCGTGAGAAACACGAGACATCGGATCCTGGTCCCCGACTGAACGGAGCCGACACCATGGAGCCCGACCTCAGTAAGTACCGCCTCGAAGGCGACAATTCGATGTACCGGCTGCCCAGCGGCATCGTCGCCCCCGTGGTGACGCGCGGCGGCCTGGAGAGCGGCAACACCGCGGACTCGGGCGGTGCCGTCCGCGTCTCGGGCGTGAGCATCCAGCACACCCCGGCCACTCGCCTCTGGTTCGGCAAGGTCAGCAATGAACCCGGCTACCGCTCGGTGACCCACCACCACGGCGAGGCCGAGACCGGCGGCTATGTCCTCTCCGGCCGGGCCCGCATCTACTTCGGCGAGCGGTTCGAGGACTATGTCGACATGGAGGAGGGCGACTGGGTCTTCGTACCGCCCTTCATGCCGCATGTGGAGTGCAACCTCTCCCGCACCAAGCCGCTGACCTGGATGACCACCCGGACGCCGGAGAACATCGTCGTCAATCTGCCCGACGTGGCCGACGCCGAGCTGCGCGACTGGCTGGACCGCTGATGTCCGTGACGCCCCCCACCTCGGCCGTCTTCACCGCCGCCGTCACCCTGAAGCTCGCCCAGCCCGAGCACTTCGACCTCGCCTTCACCGCCACCACCCAGCCGTGCCCGTGGCCCAAGGCGTACGGCGGCGATCTGGTCGCCCAGGCCGCGGCGGCGGCCATGCGGTCGGTGACCGACGGCAAGTCACTGCACTCGATGCACAGCTACTTCCTGCGGCCCGCCGACATCGGGGCCGAGGTGCGCTACGAGGTGGAGGTGGTGCGCGACGGGCGCGGCTACAGCACCCGGCAGGTGCGCGGCTATCAGAACGGCAAAACGCTGTACGTGTGCCTGGCCGGCTTCGCGGCGGGCGAGGCCGGTGCGGCCTTCGACGCCGCGTTCGCCGACGATGTGCCCGACCCGGGGACCCTGCCCAGCTCGGCGGAGTACCTCGCGGAGCGCGACGGCGGGTCCATGACCGAGGAGTCCAAGGCGTACTGGTCCGGCGGCCGCAGCTTCGACATGCGGCATGTCCCCGGCCCGGTCTACCTCACCGTCGAGGGAGAACGCCTTCCGCACCAGGCGGTCTGGCTGAGGCCCTTCGACCCGCTCCGTCCGGTCGACGGGCTGACCGACGCCCAACGGGACCAGGCCGCCCTGGCGTACGTCTGCGACTACACGATCCTCGAACCCGTCCTGCGCGTGCTCGACCTGCCCTGGGCCAGGCCCGGGCTGGTCACCGCCAGCCTCGACCACGCGATGTGGTTCCACCGTCCGGGGCCGCTGGGCGACTGGCTGCTCTACGTCCAGGAAGCCGTCGCCGCCGACGCGGGCCGCGGCCTGGGCACGGGACGCTTCTTCACACGCGATCACCGCCACCTGGCAACTGTCGTCCAGGAGGGCCTGATCCGTCCCACCTGACCCGCCGCGCTCCCCGGCGGGCTTACGGAAGGACTCTTCCGTGACTCTTCCGCTCCCCCTCTCACCCTCCGCACACATCGACACCTTCACGCGCGACCAGCTGCCGCCCGCGCATCTGTGGCCGACGATCGAGTTCACGACGCCGGAACTGCGCTACCCGGACCGGCTCAACGCCGCGACCGAGCTCATCGACACCCCCACCGCGCTCTTCGGCCCCGGCCGCCCCGCCCTGCGCACCCCGGACGGCGGACTGTGCACCTACGGCGAACTGCGCACCCGTGCCAATCAGGTCGCCCAGGTGCTCACCGAGGACCTGGGCCTGATGCCGGGGCAGCGCGTCCTGCTGCGCTCGCCCAACAACCCCTGGACCGTCGCGACCTGGCTCGGCGTCCTCAAGGCCGGTGGTGTCGTGGTGACCACGATGGCCGCCCTGCGCACCCGCGAACTCACCCCGATCGCCGAACGCACCCGGCCCTCGATCGCCCTGGTGGACCACCGGTTCACCGACGAGGTCCGCACGGTCCGCGACGCCGTGCTGCCCGGGCTGACGGTGGTCGGGTACGGCGGTGGCGGCCCGGAGGACCTGGTGGCCAGGGCCGCGGGCAAGTCCGGCGAGTTCACCAACGTGGACACCGCCGCCGACGATGTGGCGCTCCTCGGCCCCACGTCGGGATCCACCGGCACCCCCAAGATCACCATGCACTTCCACCGGGACATCCTGTCCATCGACAACACCTTCGGCCGCCACACCCTGGGCCTGGTGCCGGACGATCTGGTCGCCTGCACCGCTCCCCTGGCCTTCACCTTCGGCCTCGGCATGCTGGTCGTCTTCCCGCTGCGGGCCGGTGCCTGCGCCCTGCTGACGGAGTCCGCCACGCCCCCGCAGCTCGCGGAGATCGTGTGGCGGCACGGCGTCACCGTGCTGGCGACCGCGCCCACCGCCTACCGGGCGATCCTGCGCGAGGGGCGGGAACGGCAGCTCGCCGGGGTGCGGATCGGTGTCTCGGCGGGCGAGCACATACCCCGCGCCACCTGGGAGGACCTGCGGAGTCGCACCGGCCTGAAGGTGGTCGACGGGATCGGCGCCACCGAGCTGCTGCACATCTTCATCTCCGCCGCCGGAGACGCCATCCGGCCCGGCGCCACGGGACAGCCGGTCCCCGGCTTCCGTGCCACGATCCTCGGCCCGGACGGCACGGAACTCGGCCCCGGAGAGCCGGGCAGACTCGGTGTCATCGGCCCGGTCGGCTGCCGTTACCTCGGTGGCGAAAGACAGCGGGACTACGTCCTGGAGGGCTGGAACATCACCGGTGACATCTTCCACCGGGACGAGGACGGCTACTTCCACTACCACGCCCGCAGCGACAGCATGATCGTCTCCTCCGGGTACAACATCGGCGGCCCCGAAGTCGAGTCCGCCATCGACACCCACCCCGACGTCGTGGAATCCGCCGTCGTGGCCCGCCCCGACCCGGAGCGCGGCTCGATCGTGTGCGCCTTCGTGGTGCTGCGGGACGGCGTGCCCGGCGACGCGGCCAAGGTGAAGGAGATCCAGGACCACGTCAAGCAGCTCCTGGCGCCCTACAAATACCCGCGCGAGGTGCGGTTCCAGGACGCCCTGCCGCGCAACACCAGCGGCAAACTGCAGCGTTTCAAGCTGCTGCGCCAGGTGCGCCCGGCCCATGACGACGAGCGGGCCACCGAGGCCGTCGCCGAGAGTTAAGAGGAACCCCCGTGAACATCGCGATCATCGGCGGCGGTCCCGGCGGGCTGTACTTCGCGGCCCTGATGAAACAGCTCGACCCCGCCCACCAGATCACCGTCTGGGAACGCAACGCCCCCGACGACACGTTCGGCTTCGGCGTCGTCTTCTCCGACGAGACGCTCGGCGGCATCGAGAACGCCGACACCACCATCGCCGAGGCCATGGCCCGGCGCTTCGCCCGCTGGACCGACATCGACATCCACTACCGGGGCGAGAGCCACACCGTCGGCGGCCAGGGCTTCGCCGCCATGAGCCGCAAGGAACTGCTCCGCCTGCTCCAGGAGCGCTGCCGCGAGCTCGGCGTCACCCTGCACTTCTCGACCGTCGCGCCGGACACCGAGTGGCTGCGCACGTCGTACGACCTGGTGGTGGGGGCCGACGGGGTCAACTCCTCGGTACGGGCGGCCCACGCGGATGTCTTCCGCCCCTCGCTGGACCGCCGGCACAGCAGGTACATGTGGCTCGGCACGGACCGGGTCTTCGAGGCCTTCCAGTTCTTCGTCGAGCAGACGGAATGGGGGGTCATGCAGGTGCACGGCTACCCCTACTCCGACACCGGCTCCACCTTCATCATCGAGATGCACGAGGACGTCTGGCGGCGGGCCGGCTTCGACGCCACCGACCGGGCCGATGCCGCACCGGGCGCCTCCGACGAGCGGGCCGTCGCGCGCGTCCGCGAGCTCTTCGCCGACGCGCTCGACGGCCACCGGCTGTTCGCCAACAACTCCAAGTGGCTGAACTTCACGACCGTACGCAACGAGCGCTGGCACCACGGCAACCTCGTGCTCATCGGGGACGCCGCCCACACCGCGCACTTCTCCATCGGCTCGGGCACCAAACTGGCGATGGAGGACGCGCTCGCCCTCGCGGCCTGCCTGCACGAACACCCGGACGCCGAAGGGGCGTTGACCGCCTATGAGAGCGAGCGGCGCCCGGTCGTGGAGTCCACCCAGCGGGCGGCGCAGGGCTCACTGGAGTGGTTCGAGAACATCGGGATGTACGCCCACCAGGAACCCACCCAGTTCTGCTTCAACCTGCTCACCCGCTCCCGCCGCATCACCTACGACAACCTGCGCGCCCGCGACCCCGACTTCGCCGACCAGGTCGACACCGCCTTCGCCGCCGCGCAGGGCCTCGACACGGTGGCACCGGCGATGTTCCAGCCCTACCGGCTGGGGCGGCTGGAGCTCAAGAACCGGGTGATCGTCTCGCCGATGGACATGTACTCCGCGGTCGACGGCGTACCCGGCGACTTCCACCTCGTCCACCTCGGGTCCAAGGCCATGGGCGGCGCCGGACTGGTGATGACCGAGATGGTGTGCGTCTCGCCCGAGGGCCGCATCACGCCCGGCTGCACGGGCCTGTGGAACGGTGAGCAGCGCGATTCCTGGCGGCGGATCGTGTCCTACGTCCATGAGCGGAGCACCGCCCGCATCGGCCTCCAGCTCGGCCACTCGGGCCGCAAGGGCTCGACCCGGCTGATGTGGGAGGGCATGGACGAACCGCTGCCGGAGGGCAACTGGGAGACCGTAGGCCCGTCCGCGCTGCCGTACGGCCCCGGCTGCGCGGTGCCGCGCGAGGTCACCCGCGCCGAGATGGACCGGATCGCCGCGGAGTTCGTCGCCGCCGCCCGCCGGGGCGCCGAGGCCGGGTTCGACCTGCTCGAACTGCACTGCGCCCACGGCTACTTGCTGTCCTCCTTCCTCTCGCCGGTCGCCAACCACCGCACCGACGCATACGGCGGCCCGCTGGAGAACCGGCTGCGTTTCCCCCTGGAGGTCTTCGACGCCGTGCGGGAGTCGTGGCCCGAGGAGCGGCCGATGATCGTGCGCATCTCCGCCACCGACTGGGTCCCGGACGGCAACACCGAGCATGACGCCGTCGAGATCGCCCGCGCGTTCATCGCCCACGGGGCGGACGCCATCGACGTGTCCTCCGGGCAGGTCACCAAGGACGAGCGCCCCGCCTTCGGCCGCTCCTACCAGACGCCGTTCGCCGACCGCATCCGCCATGAGGTCGCCGCCGCCACCGGCACCGCCGTCATCGCGGTGGGCGCAATCGCCTCGTACGACGACGTCAACTCCCTGCTGCTGGCGGGCCGCGCCGATCTGTGCGCCGTGGGGCGCACCCATCTGTACGACCCGCACTGGACGCTGCACGCGGCGGCCGAGCAGGAGTACCGGGGGCCGGGCGCCGAGTGGCCGGTGCCGTTCGGCGCGGGCCGCCGCAAGCCCCCCACCGCGCGCACCGACGCCGTACGGCCCCGGCTGTCCCTGCTCCGGTCCGACCCCGCCGACCAGCCCGTCCACCTGCGCTGGATCCCGGCCCCGGAACCGGTGCCCGTCCCCTGACGCGTGGCGTGGCCGGGCGCGGCGACGGAATCCGGTCAGTTCGTCGCCGCCGCCCGGTAGGGGCGGAAGAAGGCGCGCAGCTCCTCCGCGTAGAGCTCGGGCTCCTCGAACGGCGCGAAGTGTCCGCCGCGCTCGGGCTCGGTCACCCGCACGGCGTTCGTCATCCGCTCCAGCCACTCCCGCGGCGGGCGCACGATGTCGCCGCGGAAGAGCGAGAAGCCGGACGGCACCTCGACCCGGCGGGCGAGCTGCGCGGGCGGGATCGCGGCGTTGGCGTGGTACATGCGCATCGACGAGCCGATCGTGCCCGTGAGCCAGTACAGCGTGACGTTCGTGAGGATCTCGTCCTTGGTGAAGCACCGCTCGATATCACCGTCGCAGTCGCTCCACGAACGGAGCTTCTCGACGATCCACGCGGCGAGCCCGACCGGTGAATCGGTGAGCCCGAAGGCGGCGGTCTGCGGCTTGGTGCGGTGCATGGCGGCGTAGGCGCCCTCGGCCGCGCCCCAGGAGGTGATCTCCTCGAACCAGGCGCGCTCCTCGGGCATGAGGTCCGCCGGGTCGCCGGTGAAGACGGGCAGGCCGCCGTCCATGCGGTGCACGGCCACGACCCGGTCGGGGTGGTCGAGCCCGAGGTAGCGGCTCACATGGCTGCCGATGTCCCCGCCCGCCGCGCCGAACCGCTCATAGCCGAGGACGTGCATGAGCTCGGCCCACAGCCCGGCGACGGCGATCGAGTTCAGCGGCGGGCCGGTGGGCCGGTCGGAGTAGCCGAAGCCCGGGATGTCGGGGACGACCACGTCGAACGCGTCGGCGGGGTCGGCGCCGTGCGCGCCGGGGTCGGTGAGCAGCGGGATGACCTTCGCATAGCGCCAGAACGAGTCCGGCCAGCCGTGGCTGAGGACCAGCGGCAGGGCGGGCCCGGCCGGGGCGGTGGCCCGGACGTGTGCGAAGTGGATACCGAGGCCGCCGAGCCGGACGCGGAAGCGGGGCAGCCGGGCGAGCGCCGCCTCCTGCGCCGGCCAGTCGAACTCCTCCGCCCAGTAGGCGACCAGCTCTCGGAGGTAGTCGAGGTCGCTCCCCAGCGACCACCCGGCGTCCTCGGGCGCGTCCGGCCAGCGGGTCGCGCGCAGCCGCGCGCGGAGGTCCTCGAGCTCCGCGGGTGCGGTCTGCGGGGTGAACGGCTCGGGGCGGGGCGGGGCATCCGGCATGGCACGTACCCTACAAGCCGCGCCACGCCCCTCCGCCGACACGCTGAGTAGCTGGTCGCCGGTCACGCTGAGTACCTAGTCGCCGGTCACCCCCAGTTTCCGCAACTCCTGCCGCAGCACCGGAGCCAGCGCCTCGACGTAGGACTCCGCCAGGTGGCTCTCGTCGCGGTAGACGAAGGTGTCGCCCACGGCCACCGGACACCCGCCCGACGGGGGGCACAGCCATGGCTTCGGATCGACCACGGCGGCGCCGGCGCGGCGGGCGCCCTGCCGGTTGGCCTCCCGGCGGGTGGGGTCCTTGATGGCGTCGCGCTGGTCCGGCTCGCAGCCCCGCAGCCGCAGGGGGCGGCTCGCCGCGCACTCGACGGGATCGTCCTTGGGCCACGGGTTGTCGAGCAGTACGGCCACATGGTCCGCGGCGCGGGCCAGTTGCCGGTAGACGCGTTCGTATCCCGCGGCCCACTCCCGCAGCGGGTCCCGCGTCGGCCGCACCGATGTGCCCGCCTCGGAGGAGGAGGCCACGACCAGCATCGGATGCAGCCGCTCGACGCGCTTCAGCGCCTCCTTGCGCCAGGTGTCGCACGCCTCGTACGGCCGGTGGCTGTTGACGATGGTGATGTCCGCGGTCTTGCAGGACGACTTGGTCAGCGACACCAGCTTCCAGCCGTACCGGCGGCTCAGCTTCTCCAGCGCCGGGAACCACTGCGCGGCGTGGGAGTCCCCGTAGAGGACGACGACCTTGTCGGAGGTCCGGTCCCCGTAGACGCAGTCGGGCGACCGGGCGGCGGTGTAGTTGACATGGCAGCTGTCGCGGTAGACGGCCGACCGCTTCTTCTTGATGTCGGTGAGTGGCGGCGTCAGATTGCGCGGCAGGCCGGTGGCGGCCGTGGCGATGAGTCCGGTGAGCCGGGACCGCGGGTCCTGTGCGGTGGCGAGGGTCTCGTTCAGCCCTTGGGCGCGGACGGCGGAGCTGATCGGTGGCGGGAAGGACGTCGCGACGAGGGCGGCGGACACGACGGTGGCCGACAGGCCGAGGCCGAAGGCCACCGCCGCCGCGGGTTTTCGGCGCAGCGGGCCGCGGAACCGGACCGGGTTCTCCACGAGGTGCAGGCTCACCCATGCCGACAACAGGGCGGCGGCGCACAGCGCGAGGTTCAGCCAGGTCCCGGCGGGCCGTCCGAGCGCCGCGGGGCCGATCAGCAGCAGCGGCCAGTGCCACAGATACCAGCCGTACGACAGGTCGCCCACCCATGTCGCGGGGCGCACGGCGAGCAGCCGGGAGGCGGCGGACGCAGACGGGTGGCACCCGTCCGCGATCACCAGCGCCGCGCCCAGCACGGGCAGCAGCGCGAAGTGGCCGGGGAACGGGGTGTCGTCGTCGTACAGCACCGCCGACGCGGCGATGCCGGACAGCCCCAGCCAGGCGCCGACGGCGGACACGCCGCGGGGAAGCCGTGCCAGTGCCCCGGCGCCGAAGGCCAGCAGGCTTCCGGCGCCCAGTTCCCACTGCCGGGTATGCGGGCCGAAGTAGGCCCACGAGGGCGAGGTCTCGGCCACCTGGACGCCCTGGGCGTACGAGACCAGGCACAGGGCGCCCAGCGGCAGCGCGCGCAGCGCAGGCCGCCGGATGAACGTCCAGCTTGCGAGCAGGAGGAGGGGCCACAGGAGGTAGAACTGCTCCTCCACGGACAGCGACCAGAAGTGCTGGAAGGGCGATGGCGCGCTGCCCTCGTTCAGATAGTCGGTGCCCGAGACCGCCAGGTCGATGTTCATCACGTACAGGGCGCCGGCCAGCGCGTCGTGCATGAACTCGGTGTAGCGGATCTTCGAGGCGAAGAGCCGGCAGCCCACCATGGTGACCAGCGCGACCAGGGTCGCGAGCGGGAGGATGCGCACCGCGCGCCGGGCGTAGAAGCGCCGCAGGGACAGCGATCCGGTGTGCTCGGCCTCCTTGAGCAGGCCCGATGTGATGAGGAATCCGGAGATCACGAAGAAGACATCGACCCCGGTGTATCCGCCGGTGACGTACGGGACTCCCGCGTGCGCGAGCACGACCAGCGTGACGGCCAGTCCGCGCAGCCCCTGGATGTCGCGCCGGAGCGCGGCCTTCGGCGTACGGCCGGAGCGGGATACGCGGTGGCCGCGCAGGCGCTGCGGCAGCCCGGTGGCCTGTCGGCCCGGCGCCGTGTCCCGCTGGGGGCGGGAGGCCGTGGGAGTGTGCGTCATACCGTGAACTGTCCGCAGCACAGGGGGTGTTTCTGTGATGCGGAGCACACGCGGCCAGGATGACGGCAGAGCCGTGCGCGGGGAGCACGCCGCGCCGGGCCCCTGTCGAGGGGTCCGGCGCGTGCGGTGGCTCGTCCCGGGCTCGGCCCCGGATCATACGAAGGCGCTCTGCCCGGTGATGGCCTTGCCCACGATGAGCGTGTTCATCTCGCGGGTGCCCTCGAAGGAGTAGATCGCCTCGGCATCGGCGAAGAACCGCGCGATGTCGTAGTCCAGCACGATGCCGTTGCCACCGAAGATCTCCCGGCACCAGGCCACGACCTCGCGCATCCGTGAGGTGACGAACGCCTTCGCGAGCGCGGAGTGTTCATCGCGGAAGATCCCGGCGTCCTGCCGGCGGGCGAGCTGTACCAGCATGCCCCAGCACGCGGTGATGTTGCCGAGGCTTTTCACCAGCAGATCCTGGACCAGCTGGAAACCGGCGATCGGCCGCCCGAACTGCCGACGCTCGGTGGCGTACGCCAGCGCCAGCTCATAGGCGCCGATCATCACGCCCAGGGCCTGCCAGGCCACGCCGCTGCGGGTGGCGCGGAGGATCTCCGCCACATCGCGGAAGGAGTTGACGCGCTGGAGCCGGTTGGCCTCGGGGACCTTGACGTCGGTCAGGGTGATCTCGGCGTTCTCCACGATCCGGAACGCGAGCTTGTTCTCGATCTTGACCGGAGTGAAGCCGGGGCTGCCCTTCTCCACCACGAAGCCCTTGACCTGGTTGTCGGCCTCGTCGCGGGCCCAGACGACCACCAGATCGGCGAAGGTGGCATTGCCGATCCACCGCTTGGCGCCGTTGAGCACCCAGTGCTCACCGTCCCAGCGGGCGGTGGTGCGCATGCCGCCGGCCACGTCGGAGCCGCCGAGCGGCTCGGTCATGGCGAAGGCGCCGATGGTGTCCATCGAGGCCATCGCGGGCAGCCAGCGGTCCCGCTGCCGCTGGTCGCCACCGCGGAAGATGCTGTACATGGCCAGTCCGCTGTGGACGCCGAAGAAGGTGGCGGACGACGCGTCGGTGCGGGTGCACTCCATGGACACCATGCCGACCAGCAGATTGCTGGTGGCGGACAGCGGGTCGCCGTAGCCCTCGTAGGGCAGGCCCGCGAGCCCCAGGCGGCGGAAGACATCGATGAGTTCGCGGGGGAACTCGCCCTTGGCCCAGTACTCGTTGACCAGGGGCTTCACCTCGTCGCGCAGGGCGGCCCTGGCCTTCAGCAGCAGCGTGCGCTCCTCCTCGGGCAGCAGGTTCTCGTAGCCGTAGAAGTCGGCCGTGAGCAGCTCGTCGGGGCGGTCCTCCCCCGGCGGGGCGGGTGTCGGGGCGGGCAGTGTGGTGGTCATCGCGGATTCTCCTCGGTGGTCGGGGGCGCAGTGCGGACAGCACGGCGATCTGCTTGTGTACCTCGGTGACATCGGCGGCGAGCCGGACCCGGTCGGCGAGGCCCCGGACGTCCAGACCCTGCGCGCGGCCAACCGCGTTGCTGCGACCGCCAGTCATGGACGGGCGTGGCCGGGGCCGGCGTCAGATCGGTGATGGGGTGGCTCGCGGAAATCACCTCGCGCACCGGCAGATCCGCCGGCGGGGCCGGCACATGTTCGAAGAGCTGCGGCCGGGCGGGGCCGCTCCGGGCGCGTGCAGGTACTCGCCCCACTCGCCGTCGTAGCGGACCTGGATCGCCAGTCCTCTCTCCGGCCGCTACTTGCCCTGCCAGCGCGGGGCGCGGCGCTCGGCGAAGGCCGTCATGCCCTCCCGCACATCGGCGGACGACTTCAGGGCCGCCATCTCCCACTCCTGCGCGCGGAAGGCATCCGGCTCGGGGACACCGTCGGCGGCGCGGGTGATGCGCTTGACGGCGGCGAGCGCGAGCGGGGCGTTCGCGGCGAGCCGCTCGGCGAGGTGCACGGCGGTGTCGACGGCCGTGCCCGCGGGCACCACCCGGTTGGCGATGCCGAGTGCACCGGCCCGCTCACCGGAGATGGTCTCCCCGGTCAGCAGCAGCTCCATGGCCAGGTGGTACGGGATCCGCTTGGGCAGCCGGATCACACCGCCACCGGCCGCGACCAGGCCCCGGGTGACCTCCGGCAGGCCGAAGGTGGCGTCCTCGGCCGCCACGATGAGGTCGCAGCCGAGCGCGAGCTCGAAGCCACCGCCCAGCGCCCAGCCCTCCACGGCGGCGATCAGGGGCTTGCTGGTCGCGGCCTGGGTCAGCCCGCCGAAGCCACGCCCCGGCACCTCGGGGGACTCACCGGCCAGCGCGGCCTTGAGGTCCATTCCGGCGCTGAAGGTGCCCTCGGCGCCGGTCAGCACCCCGGCGCGCAGCTCGCTCCCGTCCTCCAGCGCGTCGAGGGCGGCGGCGAGTCCGGCGGCGACGGCGGCGTTGACGGCATTGCGCGCCGTGGGCCGGTCGATGGTGATGAGCAGGGTCGAACCGATTCTCTCGGTCCGCACCGGGGGGCGGTTGTCCATGGTGAATGTCCTTGCGTGGTGTCCGACGGGGGTGCGCGGGCGCGACGGGGTGTTGCGGCGCGGATTCGCGTCCGGCGGGGTGTTCCGGCGCGGTGCGCTCAGGAGCGGTCGGCGAGCTCGCGCAGGACCTCGTCCGTGTGCTCGCCGGGCAGCGGGGCGAGCCGCCGTACGGAAGCGGGAGTGGCGGCGAAGCGCACCGGGATGCCGATCGAGCGGGTCGCGCCCTCGCTGGGGTGGTCCACCACATCGAGCAGATGCCCGTCGCGGACGTACGGGTCCTCGGCGGCCCGGTCCAGTTCCAGCACCGCCGCCATGGGGATGCTGTGCTTGGCGCAGACCCGCTCCCACTCGGCGGTGGTCAGGCTCGGCGCGCACTCCTCGATGAGCTCGGTCAGCGGGTCGATGTCGGCGTCGTGGATGGTGTCGCCGTTCACCCGCGGGTCCTCGGCGAGATCGGGGCGGCCCGCGGCGGCGAAGAAGTCCCGGAAGTTGCGCGGGTTGTACGGCATCACGCAGGCGAGGCCGTCCCGGGTGGGCACCGCGCGGTGTCCCCTGGTCATCGACAGCGGGAAGCCGGTGGGGCCGATGGGCGGCTCGAAGGAGTGGCCCGCCAGGTGCTCGACCAGGTTGAAGGCGAGCAGGGTGTCGGTCATCGGGATCTCGATGTACTGCCCGGTCCCGGCCTTGTCACGGTGCACCAGCGCGGCGAGCACCGAGTAGACGATGGTGAGTGCGGAGACCTTGTCGGCGATGATCGTCGGCAGGTAGGCGGGGCTGCCGACGGCCCGGTTCGCCATGTCCACCAGCCCGGACGCCGCCTGCACGGTCTCGTCGTAGGCGGCGTTGCCAGCCCGGTCGGAGTCACTGCGAAAGCCCTGGCCATGGGCGTAGACGAGGCGCGGGTTGCGCGCGGCGATCTGCTCATGGTCCAGGCCGAGGCGGGCCAGCGCACCGGGGCGCATGTTGGTGATCAGCACATCGGCGGTGTCGATGAGCTCCAGCGCCCGCTCGCGGCCGTCGTCCTGCTTGAGGTCCAGCGTGACGCTGCGCTTGTTGCGGTTGACATTGAGGGCGAGCGGCGTCATGCCCGGTGTGGTGCGGTACGGCCCGACCCGTACCCCATCGGCCGGGGACTCGATCTTGATGACATCCGCACCGAGATCACCGAGGATCTGGGCCGCGTACGGCCCCATCACCACGGTGGACAGATCGATCACCCGCACGCCGTCCAACGGACCGGCCGCGTTCTTGGCCGTCATGTCCATCACCACTCCTGTCTCGCGTTCTTCCGTTTCCACCACCGAAACCTAATGGCAGATACACGGAGAGGGAATGATCATGTGACGAAAAGCGGTATGACCACAGCGGTCATACCGTTTTCCTGGATTTTCCGGAAAGGAATTCAAGGAGAATGCTACGCGGACATCGGGTCGGCGAAGATGGCACGTGCCCGGCTGACGAGACCCGCGAGATCAGCCCCGTCCGCCGCCCGGTCCCTGCGGAACAGCAGCCCCGTGACCAGGGAAGGCTCAAAGTCCTCGACGGGCAGGACGACCACGTTGTCCAGCCGGTAGCGGTGCATCGGGCTCTTTTCGGAAAGCATGGTCATCGAAAAGGCGATACCGGTGGAGATCACCTCGGCCGCACCGGAAAAGTCCGCGGCCTTGATCCGAATTCTCTTCTTGACTCCCGCATGATTCAGCCGGGCATCGATTTCCTCGAAATACGCGGGCAGTGCGTCATACGGGGTGGCCGTATAGGACAAGTCCTTGAGATCGTCCAGGGTGATCGAGGTCCGGTCGGCGAACCGGTCGGCCGGCACCGCGGCGCCCAGCCGCTCCCTCATCACCTGGATGACCTCCAGCGCCGGATCGGCCACCGGCAGCCGGGCCAGCGCCAGTGCCAGCCGTCCATCGCGCACCCCGGTGACCAGGTCGGCCGAGGTGCCGGGCCAGCGCCGCAGCTCGAAGACCTCATCGCAGTCCTCTTCGAGCAGCCGGACACGCTCGCGCAGATCCGGGTGGACTCCGGCGGGGATGCCGATCAGCTCCGTGGTGCGACACCGCCGCACGGCCTCGCTCAGCCGCCAGGGAATCGAATTGACGCTGTCGAGCACCTCGCGGGCCATCGGCAGCAGGGCCGTCCCCGCGGGCGTCAGCTCGACCCGGTGAGTCGTCCGCTCGAAGAGCACCTGACCCAGCTCGCGCTCGAGATCCTTGATCCGCTGGCTCAGTGGGGAGGTCGCCATATGGAGCCTGCGCGCCGCCCGGGAGAAGTTGAGTTCTTCCGCGACGGCCACGAAATAGCGCAGGTGCAGCATGTCCACACCCTCAATCTACCTCGCGGTACGGCGCCCTCCGCGCCCTCGCGGCTCCGCCGAGGATCAGGGTCGCGGGCCCTGATCCACCGGACGCGCGTGGCGCCTCCCCGGCATACCGGCGCAGCGTGACAACGGCTTGGTTCAGCCCGATCGGCGGGGCGATAGGCCTGTGTCTTCGTGCGGTTGCCGCATAGCTGTGGCGAGCACCATCTGGCCCGGCCCGGGCGGGAGTTGTCGTAGTGAACCCATTGGCAGTCGGGGGGGCACATCCTGAGCCGGTGCCAGGTCCGGTTCGCCGTGGCGGTCAGGGCGGCCATCACGAGGTGCGCGAGGGCGGTGTGCACGGGATCGGCGGAGACGGTCAGCCGGGCGCCGTGCGCCGCGGTCATGGTGACGTCGAGGAGTAGCCGACCGGGGCAGCGCCGCCGTCCTGGTCATCCTGGCCGTCCTCGTCACCCTGGCGCAGCGCGGCACGGCCGCCGTCGTTCACGCAACCGCTCGGCAGAATACCGTCCGCCGCCTCACGGCTTCGGGGTGCGGCGCAGAAAGCGGATGACCGGGTGGCCCGGATCGTGGGTGACATCGGCCTGGACGTCGTAGACCTGCTTGATCAGGGACGGGGTCAGCACCTGGCCGGGGGTGCCTTCGGCCACGACGTGTCCCTCACGGAGGACGAGCAGGCGGTCGCAGTACATCGCGGCGAGGTTGAGGTCGTGGAGGGCGATCACGGTGGCGATCGGCAGACCGACGACGAGGTCGAGCAGGTCGAGTTGGTGCTGGATGTCGAGGTGGTTGGTCGGCTCGTCGAGCAGCAGCTCGTACGGTTCCTGGGCGAGGGCCCGGGCGATCTGGGCGCGCTGGCGCTCGCCACCGGAGAGGGTGTGCCACGACTGACCGGCCCGGTCGGTCAGTGCGGTGCGCTCCAGGGCGGCGTCGACGGCCCGGATGTCCGTGGCGGTGGACGACGACCAGGCGCGCCGGTGCGGGATCCGGCCCAGCGCCACGACCTCGCGGACAGTCAGTTCGGTCTGGGTGTGGGCGTGCTGTTCGACGGTGGCGATACGGCGGGCCGTGGCGCGTCGGCCGACCCGCGGCAGTGCGCGGCCGTCCAGGGTGACGACTCCGGCGGAGGGGGCGAGGATGCCGGCGAGCAGCCGCAGCAGGGTGGATTTCCCGGAGCCGTTGGGGCCGAGCAGGCCCAGGGTCTCGCCGGGGCGCAGGGCGAGGGTGACGTCGTCGACGATGAGCCGGCCGTCGGCGCGGCGGCTGACGCGGTCCGCGCGGAGTCCGGGTGCCGCGTCCGCGGTGGCGGGGGGAAGGGGGTCGGTCATGTCTTCCTCCGGCCGCGGTAGAGCACGGCGACGAAGGCCGGTACGCCGATGAGGGACGTCACCACGCCCACCGGGACCTCCTGGGGGTCGATCACGGTGCGGGCGGCGGTGTCCACCCACACCAGGAAGATGGCTCCGGCCAGCGCGGTGACCGGCAGGAGGCGGGCGTGGCCGGACCCGGTGAGGGCGCGGGTGGCGTGCGGGAGGACCAATCCGACGAAGCCGATGGCCCCGGCGGAGCTGACCAGGGTCGCGGTGAGCAGCGCGGTCGCGCACAGCAGGACCAGGCGGGTGCGGGCCACGCGGACGCCGAGCGCCGCCGCGGCCTCCTCACCGAAGGCGAACGCGTCCAGGGTGCGGGCGTGTCCGAGACAGACCAGGAGGACGGCGGCCAGGACGACGGCGCACAGCAGCACATCGCTCCAGCCGGCGCCGGTGAGCGAGCCGAGGAGCCAGAACAGCACGGCGCGGGTGGTGTCGGCGTCCGCGGAGGTCAGGACGGTGAACGAGGTCAGCGCGGAGAACAGTTGCATGGCCGCCACCCCGGAGAGCACCACGCGGTCGGTGCTGCCGCCGAGGCTGTGGCTGAGCGCCAGGACCAGCCCGAAGGAGAGCAGCGCGCCGATGAACGCGCCCGCCGACAGCGACACCGCCCCGCCGCCCACGCCGAGGACGACCACGGTGACGGCACCTGTGGAGGCGCCGGAGGACACCCCGAGGACGAAGGGGTCGGCCAGCGGGTTGCGCAGCAGGGACTGCATCACGGCCCCGCAGAGGGCCAGCCCCGCCCCGCACACCGCGGCGAGCAGGGTGCGGGGCATGCGCAGGTTCCACACGATGCCGTCCCGGAGCGGTGGCAACGTGCTCTCGCCCAGGCCGAGATGGGCGGTGACCGCTGCCCAGACGTCGGCCGTGGAGATGTCGGCGGGGCCGATGGTCACGGCGAAGGCGATCGACGCGAAGAGCGCGGCCAGCCCTCCCGCGATCAGCAGCAGGAGGCGGGTGCTCACTTGGCGAGTCCGAAGTGGCGCAGCCCGGCGGCGACCTGCTCGACCCCTTCGACGGTGCGGATGGACGGGTTCATGGCCTGCCCGCTCAGCAGGACGTACCGCTTCTTCTTCACGGCGGTGAGATTGCGGGTGGCGGCGTTGGTCTCCAGGAAACGCATCTTGGCCCTGGCGGTCTCCGCGGTCTGCTGCTTACGCGTGAGATCGCCGAGGACGATGACGTCCGGATCGCGGTCGGCCACGGTCTCCCAGTTGATCTGTGGCCACTCGTCGTGGGTGTCGGAGAAGGCGTTCTTCGCTCCGACGGCCCGGGTGATGGCGCCCGGCGCGCCGCAGCAGCCGCCGAGGTAGGGCGACTGGGAGTTGGCGAACCAGTACATGAGGGAGACGCCGGGGGCGTCCAGCCCCTCGGTGGCCGTACGCACCCGCTGCTTCAACCGCGCGATGAGCTTCTCGCCGCGCTCGTCGACGCCGAACGCGTGGGCCAGGTCGCGTATCTCGGCGTAGACGGTGTCCAGGGTCAGTGGCGTGCTGCGGGAGCCATCGCCACCGCTGTCGGGGTCCCGGCCCGCCGAGCAGTCGGACGGCGAGACATACGTGGGCACGCCCAGCTTCTCGAACTGGTCGCGGGTGGCCACGCCGCCCTTGCCGAGGGTGGAGACGAACGAGGCGGTGACGAAGTCGGGTTCGATGTCCAGTGCCTTCTCGAAGGACGGCGCGTTGTCCGCCAGGCGCGGCACCGTCGCGTTCGCCTTCTCCAGGCCCTTCATCACCGGGTCGGTCCAGGTGGCGGTGCCCACCATGCGGTCGGCGAGGCCGAGGGAGAGCAGGATCTCCGTGGTGCCCTGGTTGAGCGAGAGGGCCCGCTTCGGGGCGGACTTCACCGTGACCTTGTGGCCGCAGTTGTCGATGGTGCGCGGATAGCCCGCACCGGCGGGCTGGGTGGCGTCCGCGCCGTCGTGGCCGGAGCCACCGCACGCGGTGAGCAGGAGGGCGGGGGCGAGCAGGAGGGCCGCGGTACGGCGGGCAGAGCAGAGCACGGGCATGCCTCGGTTGTCGGGGCTCGTACGCGGAGCCTGGCCTACGGACGTCCTCCCCGCCCACGGGGCGCGGAGGTGCCAGCAGGTCTTCGGACTCGGGCTCGTCCGGACGGGGTCCCTTCCCGGTGCTCGTTCGCGGCGGCCTCGCGGCCGTCACGGACTCCTCCCAGTGGTGTCACATGCCCCGCCCGTCCCCCTCACCGCTGCGCGTCAGCTCCGGATTCCCACCGGATTCCCTGGCCTCGGATGTGGCACGACTGGCTCCCCGAGACTATCAAGATCGTCGAACGATCAGGGTGTCGGACCGGTCACGGAGTGGAAGGCCACGTCCCGGGGTCAGTTCGGCCGCCGACGGGCCTGCCTCACCTCGCGGTCGACGGCCCAGGCGTCGCCGACCGGCCCGAGGTGGCCGAGCTTGTCGGGATTGATCACCGCCCGGATGGCCTGAATCCGCCCGTCGAGCACATCGAGGACCAGAGCCTGGAGCACCTTGCCGTCCCGCTCGCGGAAGACCGCGCCGGGCTGGCCGTTGACCTCATGGAGCTCGAAGGACACGTCGATCCGCAGCAGCCAGGGGAAGACCGTGCCCAGCAGCCGGGCCACGTTCTCCGCGCCCATGACGGCCTTGGCCAGCTGCGGGGCCTTGCCGCCGCCGTCCCCGACCAGTTGCACATCGGCGGCCAGCAGATTGCGCAGCGCGCCCACGTCGCCGTCCTTCAGCGCGTCGAAGAACCGCGTGGCCAACTCCTGCCGCTCCCGCCGGTCCGCCTCGAACCGCGGCCGACCGGCCTCCATATGCCGCCGCGCCCGCACCAGCAGCTGGCGGCAGGCCGCCTCCGACCGGCCCACCGCCGTGGCGACCTCGTCGAACCCGAAGGCGAACACCTCCCGCAGTACGAACACCGCCCGCTCCAGCGGGCTGAGCCGCTCCAGCAGCAACAGCGCCGCCATCGACACCGAGTCGGCCAGCTCCACAGCCCGGGCCGGGTCCTGATACGGATCGCTGAGCAGCGGCTCGGGGAACCACGGGCCCACGTACTCCTCCCGTCGCACGCGCGCGGAGCGCAGCACATCGATCGAGATGCGCGTCACCGTGGCCGACAGATAGGCCTTGGTCGACGTGGGCCGGGTCGTCGAGCCGTCGAAGCGCAGCCAGGTCTCCTGCACCGCGTCCTCGGCCTCACTCACACTGCCCAGGATCCGATAGGCGATCGAGAACAGCAGCGGCCGCAGCTCCTCGAACTCCTCGACCTTGTTCACGCCGACTCCCCTCCCCAGGGCCCGTTGCCGATGCGGTTGCCGTCACCGATGCCGGTCAGTGGAACTGCCCGGCCTCGTAGTCACCGGCCGCCGGCTGCTGGGTGATGACGTTCAGCCGGTTCACCATATTCATGAAGGAGACGAGGATCACCAGGGCGGTGAGCTGCTCCTCGTCATAGTGCTTGGCGGCATTCGCCCACGCCTCGTCGCCGACCCCACCGGCCGCGTCCGCGATCCGGGTCCCCTCCTCCGCCAGCGCCAGCGCGGCCCGCTCGGCATCGGTGAAGACGGTGGCCTCCCGCCATACCGCGACCAGGTTCAGCCGCACCGGAGTCTCACCGGCCGCGGTGGCTTCCTTGGTGTGCATGTCGATGCAGACGGCGCAGCCGTTGATCTGACTCACCCGAATCGCCACCAGCTCCTGCGTCGCCGCCGGCAGCGGCGATTCCTTGACCGCCCTGCCCGCCGCCATGACGGGCCTCAGGACCTTGCCGGCGGTCTGGCTGGCGGAGTAGTTCAGTCGCGCGTCCATGGTGTGCTCCTCCGAAGTCGTTCAGTGGCTACACCTCTGAGACGAGGTGGCCCGACCCCCTGTGACATGGACGCATGTGACCCACGTCTCCCCGCCGTCGGCTCAGCTCGGCAGCCGTACGGCGTCCACCACTCGCCCTGATCCGGTCAGTTGTACGCTACGGCTCCCGCACGCTTCATGGTCAGCGGGATCCAACGGGAGACAGAGGTCATCGTGACAGAGCGCACCGGCAGAATACGTTCACCCCGTATCTACGCGATGACCTCGGGGGTGCTCACCGGGACGATCGCGCTGTACATCGCGCTCGTCGCCTTCGGGAACATCACCGACTTCGACAGCAACCAGCAGTTCGTGCGGCATGTCCTGGCGATGGACACCACGTTCAAGGACGAGGACTTGATGTGGCGGGCCATCGATTCCACCGCGCTCCAGGACACCGCCTATGTCGCCATCATCGCCTGGGAGACCCTCGCCGCTCTCGTCCTCCTCGCCGCGACGGCCCTGTGGTTCGCGGGTCCGTCCGCAGACCGCGTCCGCCGCGCCCGGCAGGCCAGCACCGTGGGGCTCTTGATGCTGATGCTGCTGTTCGGCGCCGGGTTCATCGGCATCGGCGGCGAGTGGTTCGCCATGTGGCAGTCGGAGAAGTGGAACGGTCTGGAGGCCGCCACGCGCGTGTTCATGATTTCCGGGATCGTTCTGCTGCTCATTCACCTGCTGCCCTCGGCCGAGCGGACCGATCCAGGCTCCGAGGACTGACCGAGCGGGCGCCGCGGACAAGCTGCCGCGGGCTCTTGCCCTCCTTGCCGCGGACTCCGAGCCCTCTTTGCAGAGGGCTCATGACCGTCCTTGCCGCGGACTCTTGACAGTGACGTGGGCCACCTCTAGCGTCCGCAGCATCGCTCCGAGAGAGCGCTCTCTCGGCCGCCCCGCGTGACCACACCGCTGGGCTCTCTCCCACTCTTTTCGCTCTTCCGTGCGTGCACGGAAAGGAGAGTCATGTCCCCTACACCCCCGCGCTTCCCACCCTTACGGCGTGTCCTCGGCCGCCGGCGAGGTCCCGGCGTCGTCCTCGCCGCCCTCGGCCTCGCCCTGTCCCTGCTCTCCATCGGCCCGGCCAGTGCGCGTGCCGATCTGCGCGCCACCGACACGGCGGGCGCGACGTCGAGCCCGCGGAGCGCCCAGGCGCCGGTGCGCGTCGCGGAGTTCGTCGCCGAGTGCCCGTTCACCCACCGGCTGCCGGACGACCCGATCGTGTTCCCGGGGCTCCCCGGCGCGTCCCATATGCACAGCTTCTTCGGGAACGACTCGACCAACGCGCGCACCGATCTGGCCGCCCTGCAGAGGGGACGGACCAGTTGCAGCCCGACCGTCGACCTGTCGTCGTACTGGACCCCGACCCTCTACGACAACGGCAAAGAGGTCGAGCCCACCGGCACCACCTTCTACTACCTCGGTGAAGGCGTGCGCGACGACGTGATCGCCACCATCAAGCCGCTCCCCCTGGGGCTGCGGATCGTGGCGGGCAACGCCAAGGCCACCGGGGTCGGCGACCCCACGTCCATCGCACGCTGGTCCTGTCTGCACCACGGAGAGGTCAACCCCTCCAAGGACTTCGTGAACTGCCCGGCCGGCTCGATGCTGGAGTCCTACCTCGACTTCCCGCAGTGCTGGAACGGCAAGGACCTGGACTCCCCCGATCACAAGAGTCACATGGCCTACCCGGTCGGCGGCCAGTGCCCGGCGACGCACCCGGTCGCCGTGCCGAAGCTGCGTCAGGTGCTCCGCTATCCGGTCAGCGGCGACCCCGGGCGCTTCAAGCTGGCGTCGGGTGCCGGGTACACCATGCACGGTGACTTCTTCAACGCCTGGCCCGAGGACGAGATGGCCCGGCGGGTGCGTGACTGCATCAACGTGATCATCAAGTGCGGTGCGGACGGCCGTCCCTGACGGAGGCGGAAAGGGCAGGCCAGGCGGCCCGGCAGGGCGACACCGCCGTGCCGGTGGGCGGAGTCCCGTCACCGGGGCTCCGCCCATGCGAGACGAGGGGAGTCGACATGACAGCGGCAACCGTCACACGGCGCACGGTGTCCGTGGCGGCGCTGCTCGCCGCCGCCACGCTGCTCACCGCTGGATGCGGCGACGGGGAACCGCCACGCGAGGCGCGGTCGACGTCGGCCGCGCGGCACCCCGCCACCCGGTCCCCGAGCGGGCAGGCGACATCGGGGACCTTCAACTCCACCGATATCGGCTGGATCCAGCTGATGATCGCGATGGACGACCAGGCGACCCTCCTGCTGAACCTCGTCCCGGGCCACTCTTCCGACGCCGGGGTGGAGAAGTGGGCGAAACCGGTGGCCACCGCCTACCGCGGCGAACTCGTCCAGCTACGAGAACTACTCGCCCGCGCGGGCGTCCCCGACACCAACCCGCACCAGGGGCACGACATGCCCGGCATGGTGACCGAGGACGAACTGCGCATCCTCAAGGGCACCAAGGGCGCCGCCTTCGACGCGCTCTTCCTCGCGGCGATGCGCGAACACCTCGACCAGGCGTCGAAGATCGCCCACGCACAGCGCTCGGCAGGTGCCGATCCGGCCGCCGAGAAGCTGGCCATGAGCGTGGAGAAGACATCGCTCATCTGGCGCGCCCGTCTTCCCTAGGCGCCGTCCGCTTGCTGCTCCCGCCGTGGCCGGTCGCGGTTCAGGCGGGTGGCAGCGCGGCGGCGGCCGAGCCGGCGAGATCGGTGGCCAGTTCGCAGGGGCGGCCCTTGGCGCCCGCCCCCTTGATGACCAGGGCCACCCGCTCGGTCCCCTTCACCCGGTCCAAGCCGGTGTAGTCACGATGGACCACCTCGACGCGACAGCTCCCCCGGCCCTCGTTCTCCGGCAGAACGATGGCCTGGCGATGGCGATCTCCCAGCTTGGTCGACCGGGCGCTCTTGTCGCGCGGCAGGTCGCCCTGGTCGAAGCGCAAGTCCACCTCGTACTCGCTGGTGGTGCTCTTCCACTGGCAGTCCCAGCGGCCGAATCCGACGTCCGGCTCCCGGGCGTCGATTCCGGGCACCTTCTCCAGCGCCTTGACGTCGAGCAACGTACATGCGTCCAGGTGCGCCAGCGAATTGGCCGGGAAATCGGGGGAACGCCGGGGAATCTCACCGCGGTTGAGCACCTTGATCGCGAGTCCCGTGGCGCGATCGGCGGTTTCGCACAGCGGCTCCTTGACGTCGGCGGGCTGTCTCGCGGCCGCGGTGACTCGGAGGCTGTTGTCGCGAGCGCCGGTCACCGCCACGACCCGCTCGCACTGATCGCCCTCGGCGGCGCGCTCCACGACGGTCACCCGGCCCGTGGTCTTCCGTGTTACGCCCTCCGGCAGCGAATCGGCGTCGAGCTCCACCCTGACGTCCACGACCTCCTCGCTTCGGTCCTTCAGGACCACGTCGCAGCGGTTGAAATTGCCGAGATCACGGTCCAGTTGGGCCTCCCCGTACCGCTGGAACACACTGGTGTTCAGCAAGGCGCAGGGGTCGGCCGTGCGGGGTTCGCCGATGAAGCCCGCGCTGGTCGGCCTGGCCGGCGACGGGTCGGCTTTGTCCTCGGATTCGCCGCCCAGGCTCATCACGATGAACGGAACGGAGATGGCCAATGCCGTGACGGCGGCGGCGCCGGCCGTGAGTAACGGGCGGCGCCGGACGAGGGCGGCCGCGGTGGTCGTCGTACGGCGCCACTGTCCTCCCGCCGGGTCCTCGCTGTGCGCCATGGTGGCCGTATAGCGCGTGGTCGCCGGGGCCAGCGGGAGCGTCGGGAACTGCTCCGGCGGTCCCGCGATCTCCGTGAGGGCGCCGAGCGCCTCGGCGGCGGTGGGCCGGGCCCCGGGGTCGCGCTGGAGCATCGCGGTGAGCACCCCGCCGAGCGGCCCGACGCGGGGGCTGAGGGCCTCCATCCGGACCACCCGCCCGGCGCCGCGCAGTGGCGGAGTGCCCGTCACCAGCCAGTACATCGTGGCGCCGAGGGAGAACACGTCGGACGCGCGCTCGGGTGCGCCGCGGAACGCCTCGGGGGCGGCGAAGAACGGGGTCAGGCTGACCGGTCCGTTGGGCGTGATCGTCTCACTGCCGTCCACCCGGTACGCGGCGCCGAAGTCGGTCAGCTTGGCCACCCTGTCGTGGGTGATCACGATATTGCCGGGCTTGACGTCACAGTGCACGATGCCCTTGTCGTGCAGGGCCGCCAGCGCGCCCGCGATCTGCGCGCCGATATGCGCCGCGAGCTCCGGGGCCATCTTCACCGGGAGGTCCAGACTGCCGCCGGTCACATGCTCCATCACCAGCCAGAACGTGGTCTTCTTGCCCTTGCCCGCCCGGACGGCGTCGTAGAGGGTGACCACGTTCGGATGGCTGAACTTCGCCAGGGCGCGGGCCTCGGCCAGCAGCTCGTCGAAGTCTGCCTGGCTGTTGTCCTCGAGCAAGGCCCGCTTGAGGACGACGGACCGGCCCAGCTCCGTGTCGACGGCGAACCAGACCGCGCCCCGCCCTCCCTCGACGGGCCCCTCTGTGAGCCGGTACTTGCCCACTCGCTCCCCCCGCCGCACGACACACTCCCCCCATACGAGACCAGAACTCCAGCCGTTACGGACACGCAGATCGAACTTACTGCGTACACGTGGAGACACGTACCGTTTGCGGCGCTCGTGAGGACGACACGGGGCGCCGCGCGGGCCCGCGACGGACGGGACCTGGCCGGTTGAGAAGGGAATTCACCTACCACTCCAGAAATCTTCACCGTTGTGGAGGTTGCGGTGCCCGGAAGCGCAGGCGACGGGGGCAGACGCCTCTGCCATATGCCACCGGCCCACCGCTCGCACCGGAGTCGTCGCGGTGCCGGGCCTCCCGCCACGGGAAGACCCGGCACCGCGCCCCCGGTCCGGAAGTGGCTAGGAGTGGGTGACCTTGATGCTGGATATGTGGACCTCGCCGAAGTTGTCGCCGTCGCACGGGTCCGAGTTCTCGCAGTTGGCCTGCGTATAGGCCCCTGCCTTGAAGTAGTTGCTGTCGTCGTCGGAGGAGATCGTGGTCTCCCGCTCCCCGTTGTAATAGGCGACGATCTTCCCGTCCCGCGCCACGAACTTGGCCTCGAACTCGGTGCCCAGCTCGTAGTCGTCGGTGACGAGATGGTGGTGGGTGTCGTCGCCGTCGGTGATGTAGAGCTTGCTGCCTTCGAGACGGAAGACCGTGACGTCGTCGTCCCCGCCGTGGATCTGGGCACCGACGAGATGCGGCTTGTCGTTGGGGAGCGCGGTGAACGCCTCCTTGACCACGAGCGTGTGGGTGCCCTCGGTGGTCGACCAGCTCGCCTCGTCCTCCCCGCCGTCCGTCATCTCCCGCAGCTCGGCGCGCGGGTAGCTGGAGCCACCCGTCGTCACGCCGTCGACGGGGGAACGGAACTGGACCGCGTCGCAGTCCTCATCCGCCTGGAACCAGGGCTCGGCGGAGAAGGTGGCGAGATCGGGCTGGGTGATGTCGGTCGGGTCCTCGTCCTCGCCGGTGGGCAGGGTCAGCTTCCAGTTGCTGAGGTCGAGGACGTCGGCGGGGTACTCGCACTCGGCGGCCGTGCGGCCGTGGCGGGTGGCGATGTCGGCCTGCGCCGGGAGCGCGAGGGCGGCCGTCGACGCGGCCGCGGTGATGCCCGCGAGAACGACGATGCGCATGCGCCTCATGGGGATTCCTTCCGTTTCGGAGGACAGGCGGCTGCCATCCCCACAGATCATGGAGACGTCGTGATGCCACTTCGGTGCCCTGCTGAGTGCGGGCGGGCCCGTCCTGTGGATGGTCATGGTCGGCCGCCGCTTCCGGGACGGGTCCCGTAAGCGGGCACGGTGGCAGTCCGGCTCCGGTGCTACGACTCGGGCGCGGGATCGGGCCAGAGGTCGTCGTCCTCGATCAGGTCCAGGTCGGGCGGTACGAGCGTGGTGGACTCCACCAATCCCTTGAGCAGGTTGTGCAGCAGACCGTTGTCCGCGGGGCGGCCCTGCGACTTGTCGTGCATCAGCGGGTATCGGAAGCCGGTGTTGCGCAGACGGCGGCGTACGGCCTCGATCCGGTACTCGATCTTGCGCTCGTTCCAGCCCGCGCCCGGGCGGAGGTAGCTGAGCTGCTTGGCCGCCGTGGCGTACGTCAGAGGTCTCGGATCCTCCTCGTACAGCAGATACCGCTGACCGAGGACGACCAGCAGCAGCCGTTCGTCGTCGTCCAGCGCCCAGATCTCCGGCCGGAGGGTCTCGGCGCGCCGCCGCGACACCGGCCCCTGGTCGTCATGGCCCGCCACATACAGCTCGACCAGGTGCTCGCGGTAGCCGGAGCCCTTGACGAACAGCGGGGTGTAGCCGGTGTCGAGCGGGATCGGCTCGGTGCTGAGATGCATCATCGTGCCGCGCGGCAGCCGGACGAGCTGCCGTCCGGTGTTCCGCAGCCACCACTGCCCCTGGCGGTAGGTCAGCTCGCCGTGACGCCGGCTCACCCGGAGATCGTCCACGCCCACGCCCAGGTCCACGTCCGGCTTCTCGCCGCGCCCGAAGCAGACCGTCAGCCCCGGCCGGGGCGGGGCACTGAGGTCGCCGGTCACGGTGCGGGCGTGCAGAGTGCCGGGGGTGGTGGGCGCGACTCCGCGCGCGAGGCTGGCGGAGAGGGGCATCGGCGGTCTCCTCGGTTCGGGCGATTCTCGCCGCGTGCAGGGGCACCCACCAGGATCCACCCCCTCCGCCGGGACCCGTCCCAAAAGCGAGCCCGCGCAAGCGGGAGCATGCCCGGGCGGCGCTGCTCATCGGCCTTGGCAAGGGTATGAGTTGAGTGGCGTGTCCGGTCCGGGACGGGTCCCGAAACCCCGGACGGACGATGCCCGAACGACCCCGGCCTGGCCGACCACCGGCCACCGGACCGGCGGATCAGTGGACCCGCGGACCAGGAGGGCACGATGACCGGCTCACCGGATGAGGACAACTGGCTGGAACCGGACCCGGCTCAGCGCCCCGGCCAGATCACCGCGGCCGCCGTGCTCCTGGTCGTCTCGGCCTTCATCGGTACCACGATCGCCGTGAACGACCCGGAGCTGACGCAGTTCGTGTATCTGCTGCTCTTCGTCACCATCGGTGCGGCCATCCGCATCCGCAGGGGCGGACGCACGGCCTGTATCACGGCATCGGTGACGGCCGTGCTGTTCTTCCTCTATCTGGGTCCGCATGCGATACGAGGGCTGTCGGACCCGGGCGGGGTGTACCAGCCGGAGTACGCGGTGCGGGCCATCATCGCCATCGTCGCCTCCGGCACCGGCGTGGGCCTGCTCTACTCAGCGCCCAGCCGCGCGTACGTTCGCGCACGCCGCCATCAGACTGTCCGGTGACCCCTCGCCGCCCGGCACCGCCGGGCTCGGCCGGTCAGCGCTTGTGTTCGGAGGCGGAGGGCCGTGGCTCGGTGGGCGTGGCGGTCATGTCGAGCAGGAGCATGGCGTCGTGGTCCGGGGTGCCGGGTTCGGCCGTGTAGACGCCCATGCGGTGACCGGGAGTGCCTTCGAGGGCCATGCCCTGAAAGTCGAGGGTGATCTTGCCGACGTGGGGGTGCTGGAAGGTCTTGGCGGTGTGCTTGCGGCCGGTGACCTCGTAGCGCTCCCACAGGCCCGCGAAGTCGGAGCTCTTGAGGAGCAGTTCCCCGACGAGGGTGGTGAGGTCGGGGGCGTCGGGGTCGGTGCCGGCCAGGGCGCGCAGGCGGGCGACGCAGCCGCGGATCTGGTTCTCCCAGTCGGGGAAGACCTCGTGGGCGGCGGGGTGGAGGAAGAGGTAGCGGGCGAGGTTGCGCTGCTTGACGGGCCAGTCGGTGATGCCGGCGTAGAGGGCGAGGCCCCGGGGTTGTGGGCGAGGATGTCCATACTGCGGCTGAGGATGTACGCGGGGCTCGGGCGCACCGTCTCCAGCAGCAGCTTCAGGTGGGGGCGCACGGTACGGCTGGGGGCCGGGGCGGGCTTGGGCGCGTAGCGGGCGGCGCGGACGGCCAGGTCGCGCAGGTGCTGGTGCTCGGCGTCGTCGAGCCGCAGGGCACGCCCGAGGGCATCGACCACGGCGGGGCTGGGGCGGGTTTCCTTGCCGCGCTCCAGGCGGGTGTAGTAGTCGATGCTGACCCCGGCGAGGGTGGCCAGCTCCTCGCGCCGCAGGCCGGGGGTACGGCGGATCCCGGGCCCCGGGGTGAGGCCGGCGGCCTGGGGACTGGTCTGGGTGCGGCGGGCGCGCAGGAAGCGCCCCAGTTCCTCGCCGCCGCTGTGCTGCTCGGGTGCCATAGGTCCAGTCTCTCCCCGGCTCCGCCGGAACACGCCCGGTGAGGGGGGCCCTGTCACACCCCCGCCGGCCGCTCCCCCGCACACCTCGGCCTGCCTGACGCGGGCGCGAGGCGGCAGGCTCGATGGTGTCGCGCCGGCCGGCCTCCCGGGCCCGGAGAACGGCCGAGCGGCCCGGCGCCGCCACTGGCGGCTCCCCTCCACCATCCCGCCCACACATCGAGGAGCTGCGCCCATGCGCGCCACCCTGCTGTACGCGGCCGACGACGTACGCGTCGAGGACGTCGCCGACCCGAAGATCCAGAACCCCACCGACGCGGTCGTGCGGATCGTGCTGTCCTGCATCTGCGGCAGCGACCTGTGGCCCTTCAAGTCGCTGCCGCACACCGACACCCCACGCCAGATGGGCCATGAGTTCCTGGGTGTCGTCGAGGAGACCGGCTCCGAGGTGCGCGGGCTTGTCCCCGGTGACGTGGTGGTGGCCCCGTTCATGTGGGCCGACAACACCTGTGCGTACTGCCGCGACGGTTTGCAGACCTCCTGTGTGCACGGCGGGCAATGGGGCGTGAACGGTGTCGACGGCGGCCAGGGGCAGATCGCGCGCGTCCCGTACGCCGACGGCACGCTGGTGAGGCTGCCGGTAGGCGAGGACTCCGAGCTGCTGCCGGATCTGCTGACCCTGTCCGACATCCTGTGCACCGGCTACCACGCGGCCCGTACCGCCGGTGTCGAGCGCGGCGACAGCGTCACCGTCGTCGGCGACGGCGCCGTGGGCCTGGCGGCCGTGATCGCCGCCAAGCTGCAGGGCGCCGAGCGGATCATCCTGATGGGCCGGCACACCGGGCGCACCGATCTGGGCCGTGACTTCGGCGCCACCGATGTGGTGGTCGAGCGCGGCGAGGAGGGCATCGCCCGGGTGCGTGATCTGACCGGCGGCGAGGGCACCCGTAAGGTCCTGGAATGCGTGGGCCTGAGGGACGCGCTGGTGCAGAGCTTCGGCGTGGTCCGCGACGGCGGCACGATCAGCCGGGTCGGCGCACCGCAGTACAGCGATGTCGCGTTCGGGTTCGGCGACTTCATGCGCAACATCACCCTCACCGGCGGCGTCGCCCCGGCCCGCGCCTATATCGAGGAGCTGATGCCGCACATCCTCGACGGCTCCATCCGGCCGGGCCGTGTCTTCGACCGCACGCTGGGCCTGGAGGACATCGCCGACGGCTACCGCGCGATGAACGACCGCGAGGCCCTGAAGGTCCTCATCCGCCCGTGAACCGGCGCCGAATCGACCACACCTATCGGGAGAAGTGACCACCGATGAAGTACATCGACCTGGGTGACCTGGAGGTTTCCCGTATCGGTCTGGGTGCGATGGGCATGTCCCATGGCCTCACCGGCGCCGGAACGGACGACGCGGAGTCCATCCGCACCGTCCACCGGGCGCTGGAGCTGGGTGTCACCCTCATCGACACCGCGGAGATCTACGGCCCCTACATCAACGAGGAACTCCTCGGCCAGGCCCTGAAGGGCCGACGCGATCAGGTGGTGCTGGCCACCAAGTTCGGCATGATCGCCCACTCCGGGGCGGGGCCGTGGAACCTCGACTCCAGCCCCGCCAACATCCGCACCGCCGTGGAAGGGTCGCTGAAACGGCTGGGCACCGACCACATCGACCTGTACTACCAGCACCGCGTCGACCCGGGCACCCCCATCGAGGAGACCGTCGGAGCCGTCGCGGAACTGGTCGCCGAGGGCAAGGTGCGGCATATCGGCCTGTCCGAGGCCGGGCCGGACACGATCCGCCGCGCCCACGCCGTCCACCCCATCACCGCGGTGCAGTCCGAGTACTCGCTGTGGACCCGCGGACTGGAGGAGCGCGTCCTGCCGGTGCTGCGTGAGCTGGGTATCGGCCTGGTCCCGTTCTCACCGCTGGGACACGGCTTCCTCACCGGCACCGTCCGCGACGAGGCCGACTTCGAGGAAGGCGACTTCCGGCGTGGCAACCCGCGCTTCACCGGCGAGAACTTCCAGCGCAATCTGCGTCTCGCGGACGAGGTCCAGGCCATCGCCGCCGAGGCGGGCGCCACACCGGCCCAGGTCGCCCTCGCCTGGCTGCTCGCCCAGGGCGATGACATCGCGCCCATCCCCGGCACCAAGCGCGCGGCCCGCGTGGAGGAGAACACCGCCGCCGACCGCCTCCAGCTCAGCGCGGAGGTCCTGGCCAGGCTCTCCAGTCTGCCCCCTGCCGTCGGCGACACCCACACCGAGGCCGGGATGCGGATGCTGGAACGCTGAGCCCCCCACCGGGGCGGCTACCGGTGCGTGACGAGTCAGTGCCGTGCCATCTCGGGGGTACTCACGAGGGCACGCTCGCTCCGAGGCGCTGGGCCATCGCCCGTGCCCCATCGAGGACCAACTCGACGTAGCGCTCCTTCTCGGCGTCGCCCCACCGCGGGGTGGGCACCGAGATGCTCATGGCCGCCACGCAGTTGCCGAGCCGGTCGTACACCGGCGCGGCGACACAGGCCGCGTGGTCATTGGACTCGCAGTACTCCTCGGTCCAGCCGCGCTCGCGGGCCTCTTCGACCTCGGCCAGCAGCCGTTTCCGCGTGGAGATGCTGTTCGATGTCATCTGCTGCAGCGCCTTGTCGTTCGGGAACAGCTCATCGAGCTCCCGGGCCGGCAGGGCGCTCAGCAGCGCCTTTCCGCCCGCGGTGCAGGATGCGAGCAGCCGGCTGCCCACCTGTGACACCAGCCGGACCGAGTATTTGCTGTCGATGCGCACGATGAACACCGCGAATCTGCCGTCCCGTACCACCACCTGGACCGTTTCGCCGCAGGCCCGGGCCACCTCGCCGGCACACTCCCGGCCCACGGTGGCGAGGTCGAGCCCGCGCTCGTATCCGGCGCCGAGCCGCAGGGCGTTGAGCCCTATGGCGACGCGTCCGGTCTCCTTGGAGACGGTCACATAGCCTCGGTCGGCCAGTGTGTTGACGAGTTCGTGCGTGGTGGCACGGGGCAGGCCGAGGTGCTGGGTGATCTCCGGAACCCGCAGCCCCTCATCCTGGTCGACGAGCAGTTCCAGGATGTCCAGGCCCCGGCGCAGAGCCGGAGCGGTGAGTCGCGCCACGATGTCCTCCCAGCACACCAACCAACAGACGACGTCCAAAATATCAGACGTCAAGGTCCGCGCGACAAGGCGGCCGGTCAGTCGTTCGCGGCTGCGTCCGCGTGCCGTACCGACTCGGGCCCGGGATCGGACTCGGGCAGCGGCTCGGTGTTGCGGGCGCGGAGGCCGTCGAGGGAGATACGGAGCAGGCGGCGCCACTGGCCGGGGTGGCTGTCGTCGGTCGCCTGGACGATCTGGCTCAGGGATGTGCTGAGCAGGACCAGGTCGGCGGTGGTGACACCGGCGCGCAGGAGACCCGCGTTCAGGCAGCGGGTGCGCAGCTCGTCGATGAAGGCGTCGCGGTACTGGGCACACGCGCGCGAGGGGGCGCCGGTGGCGGCGTAGCTCTCGACCATGGCGCGGTTGCGGGCCTGATGGGTCAGGGTCTGCTCGAAGAAGCCGGTCAGGGCCTGCCAGGGGTCTTCGGTCGCCTCCGCCGCCTGGTGGGCGGCGGTGAGCCAGCAGGTGAACTCCCGCTCCAGGACGGTGGCGAGCAGGTCGTCCTTGGTCGGGAAGTGGCGGTAGAGCGTGCCCATGCCGACGCCGCTGCGCCGGGCGATCTCCCGGACGTCGACCGTGCCGCCCCGCTCGGCGAAGACCACCCCGGCCGCCTCGATGATCGCGGCGCGGTTGCGCTCGGCGTCCGCGCGGCGGGCGCGTTTGGCCGGGGGCTGCGTGGGCGTGGACTGGTCGGCGCTGGTCACGGCATTCAGAGTACAAGCGGCCTTTGCGGAGCACTCGCTCCGGTTGTGTTACCTTCAAGAGGAGCACTCGCTCCGGTTTGCTGGCGCGCAAGGCCCCGGCCTCCGCACGCCTGCTCCCGCCCGAGCCCGGCTCCCGGACAGAACCGCCGGCGGACCATCGGTCCGCCAGATGAGGAGACCTCCTTCCATGGCAACACTTGGCTTCATCGGCAGCGGTCGGATCGGCACGAAGGTCGCCCGGCTCGCGATCGCGGCGGGTATCGACGTCGTCCTGTCCAATTCCCGCGGGCCCGAGACCCTGACCGAGACGGTCGCGGAACTCGGGGAGCGCGCCCGGGCCGCGACGCCCGAGGAGGCGGCCCGAGCGGGCGACTGGGTGGTGGTGAGCATCCCGCTCACCCCCTACCAGCAGCTTCCGGCGGCCGCGCTGGCGGGCAAGGTCGTGCTCGACACGATCAACTACTACCCGTTCCGCGACGGGGACTTCGAGGTGCTCGACTCGGGCGAGACCACCACGAGCGAACTCATTCAAAAGCACCTGACCGGCGCGAAGCTCGTCAAGGCGTTCAACAACATCAACGACGCGCACATCCCGGCGCTCGCCCGCCCCACGGGAGCCGCCGACCGCTCCGCCCTGCCGATCGCCGGCGACGACCCGGAGGCGAAGGCGAGCGCCGCCGCCCTCATCGACCAACTGGGCTTCGACACCGTCGACGCGGGTCCCCTGGCCGAGAGCTGGCGCTTCGAGCCGGAGACCCCCGCCTACGTGGCGCCCTACTACGCCGACAAGGACGCGCTGAAGGACTTCGTGGCCACGATGAGCGAGGAGATCAGGTCCGGCCACCCGCTGCAGACCATGCCTCCCGAGGACCCGGGCACCCCGCTGTCCGCGCACCAACTGCGCGCCCTGCTGGCCGAGACGCCCCGCGTCCTGCCCGCCGACCGCGCGGTGCGCTGAGCCCGGCGGCGCTGACGGTACGTCGCACGGCGGCAACCGCACGGACCGGTCGGCTCCGAGGTGCCGCGGGGTGCCCGGCGGATCTCTCCCCTCCCCGCCCCTTCCCGACACCAGGGGGGCTCCGCCCCTGGGCCCCCGGGCCTGGGGCGGGCTCGGACGCGGAGGGAAGCGGCCCGCCCGCCCGCGCACCTGGCCGGGGGTCTCGCCCCCGGGCCCCGGAGGCCAGGGCAGAACCCCGCCACGCGGCGGAGCCGCACGGCGATGCCGCGGGACGAGGCGGGGAAGCGGGCAGCCTGCCCGCGCCCGGTACCGGGGGCCGCGCCCCTGAACCCCCGCAGCCCTGCCAAGCGGCGGAGCCGCATATCGATGCCGCGGGACGAGGCGGGGAGGCAGGCAGCTGTACGCCTTTGCCTGCTGCCAGGGGCTCCGGGGGCCGGGGCGGAGTCCCGGTTTCGGGAAGGGGCGGGGAGGGGAGCAGCCCGCCGCAGGCGGTCCTGGAGCCGACCGGCCTGGGCGCTCCGGCCATCCGCCCAGGCGGCCCTCGTCAGTTGACGTCGAGGGCGATCCGGCCCAGTTCGCCGAGGTCGGCGATCAGGCGGTCCCCGGCGCTGATCGCCGTCGGGGCGCACAGGGTGCCGCTCAGGACGATGTCCCCGGCTTCCAGACGCCGTCCGCCGCGCAGCAGGTGGCGGGCCAGCCACGCGACCGCCTCGGCGGGGTCGCCCATGACGGCGGCCGCGCTCCCCGGCACCGTCCGGGAGCCGATCGACAGCGTGGCGGTGATCTTCGCCAGGTCCGCTGAGGCCGGTGGGGTAACCAGGGACCCCAGCAGCGCGCGGGCGGAGTTGGTGTTGTCGGCGACGAGCATGGGGAGTGTCCGCGCGCCGCCGCGCCACCTGCTGTCGACGATCTCGAAGGCCGGTGCGACGGCGGCGGTGGCGTTGCGGACGTCCTGCGCGGTGACCTGCGGGCCGGGCAGCGGCTCGCCCAGGATGAACGCGATCTCCACCTCTGCCATGGGCGTGAACAGCCCGGCCGTGGCGAGGGGTTCGCCGTCCTCCAGCAGCCGGTGGGCGAGCAGGTGGCCGGCGGCGGGCTCGGCGGCGCCGAAGGTGTCCCGCACGGGCTGTGCCGTGAGGCCGACCTTGTAGCCGATCACCCGACCACCGGCCGCCACCGCCAGATCGCGGGTCGCGCTCTCGACGGCATAGGCCATGTCGAGGTCATCGAGCTGATCGGCCGCGGTGGCGTCGACCGCGGTGGCGTCGTCCGCGGTGGCTGCGTTGGCGGCCTGCCACAGCCGTCGGCCCAGCTCCGCGATCAGGTCTTTCTTCATCGATCTCTCCCTACGAGCCCTATGAGCCCTACGAGCCCTACGAGCGCTGGTGACCAGGGATGATCACAGCACGGCCGGTGGCGCCCTGCGACAGCGCGGCGTACGCCTCGTTGATCGCCGACAGTTCGTATTGTTCCCCGAGCAGCTTGTCGAGGGGCAGGCGGCCGGTCTTGAACAGTTCGACGAGCTTGGGGATGTCGACCGGTGTGTTGGCCGAGCCGTAGAGACTGCCGATCAGCCGCTTCTCCTGCTGCACCAAGGGGTTGATGGGCACGGCCGCGGTGGCGCCCACCTTGCCGAGGCCGAGGGCGACGGCGGTCCCGCCGGTGCCCACGACCTCGACCGCCTGGGCGAGTGTCCGGGGCGTGCCGACCGCGTCCAGCGACCAGGCCATCGGCTTGGGCGAGATCCTGGTGAGTTCCTCGGCGAGGCTGTGCGTACGGGCGTTGACCGCATGGGTGGCGCCCAGCTCGAGTGCCTTCTCCAGCTTGGCGTCCACCGTGTCGACCGCGACGATCGGATCGGCGCCGACGAGGCGCAGTCCCATGACCGCACTGAGCCCGACGCCGCCGGCGCCGATGACCACGACGCCCTCTCCGGTGGCGTCCTTCATGACGTTCAGCGCCGCGCCGGCCCCGGTCACCACGGCGCATCCGGCGACCGCCGCGATCTCCGGCGGGATGTCCGGGTCGATCGCGAGGACCGACCGTTCCGAGACGACGCATTGCTCGGCGAAGCAGGAGACCCCCATGAGGTGGTGGACCTTCTCGCCGTTCAGATTCAGCCGCTGCGTCCCGTCGAGCAGGCCGTTGGAGGCCGCCTGCACCCGGCCGAGCGGGCACAGGGCGGGACGGCCGGTCGTACAGAACTCGCAGTCGCCGCAGCGCGGACGCCACAAGGTGATGACGGTGTCGCCCGGGCGGACCCGGGTCACCCCCTCGCCCACCCGCTCCACGATGCCGGTCCCCTCGTGCCCGAGCACCGCGGGCAGGCGGACGTTGAGGTCGCCCTTCATGTAGTGCAGATCGCTGTGGCATACGCCGGCGGCGAGCACGCGCAGGGTGACCTCGCCCGGTCCGGGGTCGTCGAGGTCGACGTCCTCGACGGTCAACGGCGCACCGGGCCGGTGCAGTACTGCTGCCTTCATTGAGCCACGCCTCACTGTGTACGGATCACCGTGTACGAAACTTCAGACGTTGTCTTACAGGTTGTCTAGCGGGTTGAGTATGTGAGCCCGTCTCAGCCGCCGTCAAGCACGTTGACGAGGACGCCGACACATGCAACCGTGTCTTGAGATTGAGATCATGTCTCATATTTAAGACGATTAAGGGAGCGTGCTCGATGACCGATGCGACAAACGCGCAGGCCCTGGCGCATAAACTCGACACCGCCGCAGGCGCGTTCGAGCAGTGGAGCCGCCTCCAGCCGGCCGACCGTGCCCCGTTTCTCGAAGCCATCGCCTCCGCGCTCGAAGAGGCCGCGCCGAAGCTCGTGGCCATCGCGGACGAGGAGACGTCCCTCGGGCAGACCCGGCTGGAGAACGAAATGGTCCGCACGGTCTTCCAGCTGCGGCTCTTCGCCGAAGTGGTGACGCGGGGGGAGTATCTCGGGGCCACGATCGACCGCGCCGACCCCGCGTGGCCGATGGGCCCGCGGCCCGATCTGCGCCGGGTGCTCGAACCACTCGGTCCCGTGGTCGTCTTCGCCGCGAGCAACTTCCCGTTCGCGTTCAGCGTGGCGGGCGGGGACACCGCCTCCGCGCTCGCCGCGGGCTGCCCGGTCGTGGTCAAGGCCCACTCCGGCCACCCCAGGCTCTCGGCCGCCACGGCGGAGGTCGCGCACCACGCACTGCGGTCCGCGGGCGCACCCGAGGGGCTCTTCGACGTGATCTTCGGTACGGAGGCAGGCCGGGCCGCCATCGTGGACCCGCGGGTGAAGGCGGGCGCGTTCACCGGATCGATCGAGGCGGGCCGAGCGCTTTTCGACCTCGCCACGGGCCGTCCGGAGCCCATACCGTTCTTCGGTGAACTCGGCAGCGTCAACCCGGTGTTCGTGACGGAGGCCGCCGCCGAGCGGCGCGGGCCCGAGATCGTCTCGGAGTTCGTCGGCTCGTTCACCCTCGGCGCCGGACAGTTCTGCACCAAGCCCGGCATCCTGCTGGTCCCGGCCTCGGCCGAGCTGGTGGACCGGCTTCCCGGCGCGGTTCCGGGCCATGCGTTGACGTTGCTCAACGAGCGCATCCGGACCTCCTATGCGAGTTCGGTACGGGAGTTGCGCGACACGGCCGGGGTGCGCGTCGTGGTGAGTGGCGACCACGCCGCCACCGATCCGTCGCCGACGGTGCTGTGCACCACCTCGGCCGAACTGCTCGCCGACCCCGAGGCGCTCATCCGGGAGGTGTTCGGACCGGCCGCGCTGGTCGTCGAGTACACGGAGGAGAGCGAACTGCTCGACGTGGCCAAGGTCATCGACGGACAGCTGACCGCGTCCATCCAGGGCGAGGACGACGATGCCATCGCGGCGGAGTTGATCAGGCTCCTGGCCGCCAAGGCCGGGCGTGTGCTCTGGAACCAGTGGCCCACCGGCGTATCGGTCACCTATGCCCAGCAGCACGGCGGCCCCTACCCGGCCACCACCGCGCCGGGTACGACCTCGGTGGGGACCGAGGCCATCTCCCGGTTCCTGCGGCCGGTCGCCTATCAGGGCGTGCCACAGCATCTGCTGCCCCCGGCCCTGCGCGACGCGAACCCACTGGGGGTTCCCCAGCGGGCCTCCTGAGGCCGGACCGCCGCGCACGCGGGAAAGGGGCCGTGCGCACGGGAAAGGGCCCGCTTCCCGCGGCGGGCCCTTTCCCGTCCCCGGACCGCTCGACGAACGCGGCCACTCACGGCATGCGGGGGGTCAGGCCGCTCACGGCCTGCGGAGATGATGCCGCGCGATGGCTTCGCTCGCGTTCAGGCCGAGCAGTTGCAGGCTCCGGGCGTACTCCTCGCGCAGGATCGTGACGGCGCGCTCCACGCCCCGCTCGCCACCGGCCATCAGGCCGTACAGATAGGCACGGCCGATCATGACCGCGTCCGCCCCGAGCGCCCGCGCGGCGAGGATGTCCTGACCGTGTGTGACACCGCTGTCGAGGATCACGGTGGCGTCAGGGCCGAGCTCCTCGCGTATCTCGGGCAGCACTGTGAGGGTGGCCGGCGTGCGGTCGAGCTGCCGCCCGCCGTGGTTGGACACGATCACACCGTCCGCGCCCGCCTCGACGACCCGGCGCGCGTCGTGTGGGCTGAGGATCCCCTTGACCAGCAACCGGTGCGGCCAGTGGGCGCGCAGCCATGCCAGGTGCTCGTAGCTCAGCGTCGGTTCGAAGACGACGTCGGCGACCCGTACGGCGTCGATCGTGTCGCCGGTCACGCCACTCACGCCACTCATGCCGCTCTTGCCGCTCTTGCCGCTCATACCGCTCAGCGAGGCGAAGGTGATCGGGGCCGTGGTCAGCTTGTTCAGCGACCAGGACGGGTAGCGGGCCATCCCGAACAGCGTCCGCAGGGTGAGCGAGGGCGGAATGGTGAGTCCGTTGCGCATGTCCTTGGGGTGCCGGCCCGCCACCGGCGTGTCGACGGTGAGGACCACGGTGGTGAACCCGGCCGCGAGCGCGCGGTCGAGAAGCTCCGTGTTGAGGCGCTCGTTCCGGGTCAGGTAGAGCTGGAACCAGTGTTCGCCGCCGGGAGCCGCCGCGGCGACGTCCTCGACGGTCGAGGTGCCCACGGTGGACAGGGTGTAGGGCAGGCCGTGGCGGGCGGCCACGCGCGCGACCGCCGCCTCGCCCTCGTGGTGCATCATCCGGGTGTAACCGGTCGGCGCGAAGATCAGCGGCATCGCGATCTCCCGGCCGAACAGCCGCGTGGACAAGTCCGGATGGTCGACCGGCGACAGGTACTCCGGTACGAGTTCGACCGCCGCGAACGCCGCCCTGTTGCGCCGCGCGGTCAGCTCCGCGTCGGCCGCGCCGTCGACGTAGTCGAACACCGCACGGGGAGTCGTGCGCACCGCCACCGCGCGGAGATCGCGGATGGTCAGTGCGGCCCCGAGCCGCCGCTCGACCGGGTTGAGGGTCGGCCGGCGCAGTCGCAGAACCTCCCGGAGCTCGGTCCATCGGGGTCGCTGCCGCGCCACACGAGGCCGCTCGGGGGCTGCGGATGCCGCTTGGGGCTGGGTGCCGGTCACTGTCATGCCTCTCGATGTGCGGGTGTCGAAGGCCGTTCGACGAACGACGAGATATCAGACGCTGTCTGAGAAATCGGAGTCTCGCTCGTCGTTTCGGCGGGCGTCAAGCCTTGACGTGCGCCGCACTCGTGGGCACCATCTGGTTTGCATATAAGACAGCGTCTTATATTTCATACACAGGAAGGATGCCATGCAACTCGGTCTGGCAGGCAAAACCGCTCTCATCTGCGCATCCACCTCCGGTCTCGGCCGGGCGACCGCCCGGGCCCTGGCGGAGGAAGGCGCCACCGTCGTCGTCACCGGCCGCTCCGGCGAGCGAGCCAAGGAGGTGGCGAGCGAGCTGCCGGGCGCGGTCGGCGTGGGCTGTGACCTGGTCGCGGACGGCGGCGCGGAACAGCTCCTCACGGCGGCCCGCGAGGCCGTCGGCGATCTCGACATCCTCGTACTGAACGGGCCGGGCCCCGCCCCCGGACCGGCCCGCGCCATCGACACCGCCGGGGTCGAGCAGGCCATCGCCACGCTGGTCACCCCCCAGCAGATCCTGGTGCAGGGCGCCCTGCCCGCCATGGTCGAGAAGGGGTGGGGCCGCATCCTGAGCATCAGCTCGACGAGCGTGCAGGCGCCCCTGCCGAACCTTTCGCTGTCCAACCTCGGGCGGGCCGCGCTCGCCGGATACCTGAAAACCCTCGCCGCCGAAGTCGCCACCCACGGCGTGACCGTCAACTCCCTGCTTCCCGGCCGCATCGCCACCCCGCGCGCCCGGCAGATCGACGAGGCCGCCGCCCAGCGCACCGGCCAGTCGCTCGACGAGGTCGAGGCCGCGTCCAAGGCCGCCATCCCGGCCGGGCGCTACGGCGACCCCGCTGAGTTCGGCGCCGTCGCCGCGTTTCTGTGCAGCACCCAGGCCGCGTACGTCACGGGCAGTGCCCTGCGGTGTGACGGCGGCATGGTGCCAACTCTCTGACGCGGTCAGTGAGTTCACCCGAGTCCCCCGGACGAGAGCAGCGCAGCCGCATGAGCCATATTCCCGTCACCGACACAGCAACCGACGCCAGAGCCGGCCAGTCCCCCGAGGCGCCCCGGGCCGCCATCCGCCGAACGGCCCTGGCCGGCATGATCGGCACCACGATCGAGTGGTACGACTTCTACATCTACGGCCTCGCCGCGGCCCTGGTCTTCGGCACGGAGTTCTTTCCCGACTTCTCACCCGCGGCCGGCACGCTGGCCGCGTTCGCCACCTTCGCGGTCGGCTTCATCGCCCGTCCGCTCGGCGGAGTGATCTTCGGTCACTTCGGGGACCGCGTGGGGCGCAAAAACGCGCTCATGCTCACGCTGTTCCTGATGGGCGCCGCGACCGTCATCGTCGGCCTGCTGCCGGGCTACCAGACCATCGGCATCTGGGCGCCCATCCTGCTGGTCACGCTGCGCTTCCTCCAGGGCTTCGCCGTCGGCGGCGAATGGGGCGGCGCGGTCACCATGGTCGTGGAGTCCTCGCCACGGGACCGGCGCGGCTTCTACGGGAGCCTGCCGCAGATGGGTGTGCCACTGGGGCTGGTGCTCTCGTCGACCGTGTTCGCGGCGGTCTCCACACTGCCCGATGACGAGCTCCTCGCCTGGGGCTGGCGCATCCCCTTCCTGCTCAGCATCGTGCTGATCGCGGTCGGGCTGTTCCTCCGCTCGCGCATCACCGAGACACGGACGTTCGCCCAGGTGAAGGCGTCGGGGCGGGCGCGCAAGATGCCGGCCATGGAGGCGTTCCGCCGCCACGGGAAGGCGATCGCCCTCACCGTCGGCATGTACGTCTCGGCCGGTGTCCCCTTCTACATCGTCTCGGTCTTCGTGCTGTCCTACGGCTCGTCCCACCTCGGGCTGTCGCGGAGTGTGCTGCTGACCGGGATGCTCATCGCGGCGGTGGCCGAGGCGCTGACGGTGCCCTGCTTCGGCGCGCTGTCGGACCAGCGGGGCCGACGGCCCGTGTTCCTGGGCGCCGCCGCGTTCACGGCCGTTCTCGCCTTCCCGTTCTTCTGGCTGCTGGCGACCGGGCAGACGGGGCTCGCCTGGCTGGCCATGCTGCTCGCGCTCGCCGTGGCGCACGCGGGGATGTACGCACCCACCGCGGCGCTGTACGCGGAGCTGTTCCCCGCGAACGTCCGCTACACCGGTACGTCGATCGGCTATCAGCTCGGCGGTGTCGTGGCCGGGTTCGTGCCGCTCGTGGCGGGCGCACTCGTGGGCGCGGCCGACGGGGCCTGGTGGCCGATCGCCTCCATCTGGGCGGGAGCGGCGCTGATCGGGCTGGTCTGCGCGCTGATCGTCCGGGAATCCCGGGGCCGCGATCTGCACCCCCGGCACGACGTCCGAGCCGGGGAATTCCCCCTGCCCCGCACAACCACCGACCTGCCCGACGACTGACCCAAGTGTTTCCTGACCGGAGGTGAAGCTCCATGACCGCCAACAAAGTCCACGTACTGAGCTGCGGAGCGATGAGCTGCGATCTGACGTGGCTGCTGCTCAAGGCCGGCCGTACGATGCGGACGCGCACCGAGCACCGGCGGCCGCCCGAGTGGTACTCCTGCACCACCCACTGCGTGCTCGTGGAAACCCCTGGGGGAACCCTGCTGTGGGACACCAGCTGTCCCCGCGACTGGGAGACCCGCTGGGCCCCGACCGGTCTGCAGGAGTACTTCCCCTACGACCAGGTGAGCGACGAGGAGTATCTCGACGCGCGGCTCGGCCAGCTCGGCGTCCAACCGCAGGACATCGACTACCTGGTCCTGTCCCATCTGCACTTCGACCACGCCGGGAACATCGGCATGTTCACCGGCACCGGTGCGAAGCTGGTGTGCCACGAGAAGGAGAAGGAGTTCGCCTTCGGCTTCGACGGCGCCTTCAACGGTGCCCACCTCAAGGCGGACTACGCGGCGTGTGATTTCGACACCGTCAGCGGTGACACCGAGATCCTGCCCGGTGTCACCCTCATCGAGGCTCCCGGACACACCCCCGGCACCATGGCGATGAAGGTCGAGCTGCCGGAGACCGGGACCATGCTCTTCACCTCGGACGCCGTCTATATGGGTGACTCCTACGGCCCGCCGGCCACCCCCGCCGCCATCGTCAACGATCTGACCGCCTGGTACGGCTCGGTGGAGAAGATCCGCGGCATCGCCGAGCAGTCGGACGCCACCGTCGTCTTCGGCCACGACGCCGAGCAGCTCCGCTCGATGCGGCTCGCCCCCAGCGGCTTCTACGCCTGATCGTCCGGGTCCCGGCCGGCGCTCCGGTACCGTTTCGCCGCGTCGCTGGGACCCAACCGATCCCCAGGAGGGACGCGTATGAGCACCACCGCTCCGGCCGGACCCGAATCCGTTTTCACCTACGGCGCCCCGGCGCTGAAGTTCGGGCCGGGAGCATCCGACGAGATCGGCTACGACCTCGCCCAGCACGGGGCCCGCCGGGTCCTCGTGATCACCGACGCCGGGGTGGCCGCCACCGGCGCGCCGCACCGCATCGCCGAGCGGATGACCGCGTTCGGCATCGAAGCCCACGTCTTCGACGGCGTCCACGTGGAGCCCACCGACGTCAGCCTGCGGGAGGCGGTGGACCATGCGCTGGCGTCCGGCCCGTGGGACGCCTTCGTCGCGGTGGGCGGCGGCTCCAGCATCGACACCGCCAAGGCCGTCAACCTGCTGAGCACCAACCCCGGCGAGCTGATGGACTACATCAACGCGCCGGTGGGCAGGGCGCTGGCGCCCGCGAACCCGCTGGGGCCGCTGGTCGCGGTCCCCACCACCACCGGAACCGGCGCGGAGAGCACCACCATCTGCGTGCTCGACGTCCTGGAGCTGAAGGTCAAGACCGGCATCAGCCACGCCCGCCTGCGGCCCACGCTCGCGGTCATCGACCCGGACCTGACCTTCACCCAGCCCGCCGGGGTGACCGCCGCCAGCGGCATGGACATCCTGTGCCACGCGCTGGAGAGCTACACGGCCCGCCCGTACGACACCTACCCGCACAAGCGCCCCGAGCAGCGCGTGCCGTACTGCGGCGCCAATCCCATCTCCGACGCGTGGTCGGAGCGGGCGCTGCACCTGCTCTCGCGGTCCTTCCGCACCGCGGTCCGCGACGGCGACAACCCCCAGGCGCGGTCCGACATGGCGCTGGCGGCCACCTTCGCCGGTCTCGGATTCGGCAACGCGGGCGTCCACATCCCGCATGCCAACGCCTACCCGATCGCCGGACGGGTCAAGGACTTCCACCCCGCGGGCTACCCCGCACACGAGCCGATGGTGCCCCACGGCATGGCGGTCTCGCTCACCGCGCCGGAGGCGTTCCGCTTCACCTTCTCCGCCCGGCCCGAGCGGCATCTGCGGGCCGCGGAACTCCTCGCCCCGGGGATGGAACGACCCGCCGACCCCGCCGAGTATCTGCCCACCGCCATCGAGCAGTTGATGCGCGACATCGGCATGCCCAATGGCATCGGGGGTGTCGGCTACGGCGAGGGAGACATCCCGGCGCTGGTGGAGGGCGCCATGAAGCAGCAACGACTGTTGTCCACCGCCCGCGCACGGTCACCGAGGACGACGTGGCCGGCATCCTCGACCGCTCTTTGACGCTCTGGTGATGTGAGGGACCCCATGGCCATCTATGAACTCGCCTGCGAGACCGGACACCGCTTCGAGGTGATCCAGTCGTATACCGCCCCGCTGCCGAGCTGCCCGGAGTGCGGCGGCGCCACCCGCAAGATACCCAGCAGCTTCGCCCTGGGTGGCACCGCCGCCGTGCCACCGCCGCCGGAGCGAATGCCGCAGACCTGGAAGGGGACGTATCGCGGCGACCGTGACTACGTGACCGATCTGCGGCGCACGGCGGAGTCCCGGCAGAAGCTGGAGGACAAGTACCCCGAACTCGCCGGCGACCGGCGGCCGATCGTCGCCCACGAAGGCAGATACGAGGCAGCGCCGCTGCGCGCGGGCGACGCGGTGCCCGCTGCCTCGGAAGGGGCCGGACACGGACACTCTCATGGCCACTCCCACGGGCACTCGCACGCACACGGGCACGGGCACGGGCACGGGCATGGCCACGATCACGGGAGCGCCAAGAGCCGCCCCGCCGCGGACGACTGAGCCCTCGGCGGACCGATCCGGAGAGCCGGCACGGATATATGGTCAGGGTCACCTGACTTCGACCCGTGCCGGGTTCGATGGAGGTCTCATGGGCAGCGGGAACGACGGGCCGACGCCGATCCGTGACGTGGCCGACCACTTCGGCCTGCCGCTCTCGACGCTCCACTACTGGGAGCGGCGGGAGTTGGTCGCGCCGACCCGGCGGGCCGGGCAGCGGTGGTACGACACCGAGCAGCTCTACCGGGTCGCGCTGATCAAGCTGCGGCGTACGACCGGGCTGATCGGCGTGGCGCCCATCGCCGAGATGCTCGGCGACGGGCCGGGCCGGGCCGGGCCGGCGGGAGGCCGTGCCCGAGTTGATCGCCGCATGCGAGCGGCGGCGGGCGGAACTGGACGAGGCGCTCGACTATCTGAACCGTCTGCGCGGCTGCCGGTATGAGGGTGGCCCCGGGCGCTGCCCGGGGTTCCGCGCCCTCGTCAGCCTGCCCGGCGAGGACTCCCCGCCGGGCGATGCCACCTCCGGCAGTGGTGCGGTCGGCGGCCGTGTGGAGGGTCAGGGCCCGCGCGGGATCAAAAGCGGTGGTGCGGCGGCCACCGCGGCCGCCAGGCAGCCGGCCGACACGGCGAACACGGCGAACACGGCGAACACGGCGGTGTAGCCGACCGCCGGCGCCAGTGTGCTCAGCACGGCCGGCCCGAGCGCCCCACTGGTCCGCCCTACGGTGTTCAGGAGCCCGGCGGCCAGACCGGTGCGGTCGGGCGGCAGGCCGCCGGTGGCCGCCGCCGTGATCGGGGTGAACGCCGCGGCCGTCCCGAAGCCGAAGACGGCGCCCGGGAGCAGCACCGAGACCGGGTACGAGGCGTGCAGCCCCGTACCCAGGGCCACCCCGGCGAAGCCCGAGGCGCCCAGCGCGCAGCACAACAGGGCGGCGCGGCGGGCTCCGATCCGTATCGACAGGGGCCCGCCGCTCTGGGCGCCGGCGAACGTCGCCACCCCGACCGGCAGATACCCCAGCCCGGCGCGCGGCGGCGAGTAGCCGTGCACATCCAGCACGCCGACCGGGACGGTGATGAGGAAGGCCCGGCGCCAGCCGGCCCATTGGGTGAGCAGCCCGCCGATCACCGGCTCCGACGCTGCGCCGACGGCGCCGACCGCGCTCCAGGTGCCGAGCGCGCGGGCGCGCCGGGCAGGAGGAGGAAGCCGGCGAAGGCGAGCGTGCAGGCGTTCGCCACCCAGCTCAGCGAGGACGGCGCGAAGCCGAGGTCGGCGCGGATGGCGGAGAGGGCGACGGACACGATCAGCGTGCTGGCTCGATCGCGGTTGACGGCAGGCCACTCCACAGGGCGCCGGTGGGCCGCTTTCTGTGAGTTTTCTGAGAGTTCCCGGCCGGCCGGCTGCCGCGGCCTGCCGGTTCTCGTCGTACGGGGCTTCCGGTTCACATAGCGCACTCACACTCGCGCAGATCCGGCCCACAAGGGCGGATCACTGTGAGGTGGTGCGCGCCACCACGGCGCGCACGCCCGCCCCCGTACGAGTCCAGAAAGTACGAGCCCAGAAAGGGCGAAGAGTGCTTCATGCAGAACAGCGGCATTGGCAGTACCAGCACCGGGCTGCTCGGCAGCACACCGCATACGCGGTGGAACAGACGGCTCATCGGCCAGGTGGCCATCCTGATTTTGGTGAACACCATGGTGGACACGGTGGTCACGGCGCCGCTCCTCGTCCTCCCCGAGATGCTCGACCACTTCGGCACCGATCAGTCGGCGTGGATTGACGCCAGCTCGCTGCTGGCGGGTGCGATGTGGGCGCCACTGCTCGGAAAGGGCGCCGACATCCACGGCAAGCGCAGGGTGCTGATCATGACGTTGATCACTGCCTTGGTCGGCGCCCTGGTGTGCCTCGTCGCGCCCAGCCTGTGGGTGTTCATCCTCGGGCGCCTGCTGCAGGGAGCGGCCGTGGGAGCCGTCTTCCTCACCGTCGCCCTCATCCGTGACATGTGCGCACCCGATATGGCGATGATCGCAACAGGCATCGTGACCTCCGGTTCCGCGCTCCTGAGCATCGTCATGCCGTCCCTCTTCGAGGTAACGGCGGCGGAGTTCGGCTGGCGCAGTGTGTTTGTGGCATCGGCGGTGTTCGCGGCCATCGCCGGGGTCCTCGTGCGCGGCCTCGTTCCCCCGTCCACGCTCAAGACACCGGGCAGCCTCGACATCGCCGGGGCCGTTCTCCTCGGCGGAGGGCTGGCGGCGGTGCTCAGCTATGTGAGCCTCGGGTCGGAGTTCGGCTGGTTCGCCGTGGGCCCGCTCGCCCTCCTCGTGGGCGGCGCCGCGGCGCTGGCCAGGTGGTTCCTGGTGGCGAGCCGGGTGCCCGAGCCCGTGATCGACATCAGGAACCTCGGCAGGCCCCTGGCGCTCACGCTCCTGGTGGTCGCCTTCGGAACCGGCGCGTACCAGAGCATGCTGACGCTCTTCGGCGTCATCGCCAAGGTCTCGCCGGATCAGCAGCTCGGGTACGGAGTCGCGGCCCCGGGGGCGCTGGCCATGCTGTACGGCATACCGGCGATCGGCATCGTGCTCGGCGGCACCCTGGCCGGGGCGCTCGGGACACGCCTCGGGCCGGCCGCGACACTGGCCGGTGGAATAGCGCTCGGAACGGTGGGCACCGTCGGGATGTTCTTCGGGGACTCCGTGCTCCCGCTCGCGGTCGTGTGCTCCTTCCTGCTGAGTCTCACCGCGGGAACGCTCGTGACCTCCGGCTTCAACATGGCGGCGACGCTCGCGCCGCCGGAACGGCAGGGCGTCGTGTCCAGCATGGTCATGGTGATGGTCGCGGCGGGGGCGGTGATTCTGAAGTTCGTGGGGTCGGCCGTACTCCAGTCCACCAACACGGTCGTCGACGGAAAGACCCTGAACTCGGCCACGGGCGTGCACGGTTACACCGCCATGGCGACCACCGCGTTCCTGGCCGCCACCGTCGTGGCCGTCATTCTGCTGCGCACGCAGGGCGGCCATGGCCGTCCGCGACGACGGAGCGCATCCCGCACACCATCGGTTCTGGAGTCATGATGTTCGAAGTCCACGGACTCACCAAGCGCTACGGCGACGTCCTGGCCGTCGACGATCTGACGTTCGCCGTCCGCCCGGGGGAAGTGACCGGGTTCCTCGGTCCCAACGGCGCGGGGAAGTCGACCACGCTGCGGATGATGCTGGGCCTGGACGCCCCCAGTTCGGGGACCGCCACCATCGGCGGGCGCCCGTACGCGGCGCAGCCCGCGCCGCTGAAGGCCGTCGGCGCGCTGCTGGACGCGGGCGCGGTGCTGCCCAGCCGTACGGCCCACCACCATCTGCTGGCCCTCGCGGCGAGCAACGGAATCCCGCGCGGCCGGGTGGCGAAGGTGCTCGCGGAGGTGGGTCTCGAGAACGTGGCCCGCCGCAGAACCGGGACGTTCTCGCTCGGCATGCGGCAGCGGCTCGGCATCGCCGCGGCGCTGCTGGGCGATCCACCGGCGCTGGTATTCGACGAGCCGCTCAACGGTCTCGACCCGGAGGGAATCGTCTGGATCCGCGGGCTCATGCGGCGGATGGCCGCCGAGGGGCGCGCGGTGCTGATGTCCAGCCATCTGATGAGCGAGATGGAGCTCACCGCCGACCACCTCATCGTCATCGGCCGCGGACGGCTGATCGCGGACACCGCCATGGCGACGTTCATCGACGCGCACTCCGGCCGTGAGGTCCTGGTGCGCGGTCCGCGGACGGACTCGCTGCGCCGCATGCTGTCCCCGGCGGCGGGGGTGCGCGCGGACGGCGCGGACGGTCTGGTGGTGACCGGGATGGACGCGGCCGAGATCGGCACACTGGCCGCGGCGGCCGGGCTGGAGCTGCACGAACTGACGCCTCGCCACCCGTCGTTGGAGCAAGCATTCATGGACCTGACCCGCGACGCCCTCGAATACCACGCGGAGAACACGGGGTCCGCGGCTGACACCGAGAAGAAGGAGACGAGCCGATGAGCGGGAGCGCCACGGACACCGCACCGGCGGGCCGTGCAACGTTCCCGCACGGCCTGCGCGCCGAGTGGATCAAAATCCGTACCATGCGGTCGACCATCCATGTCATCCTCGGCACCCTGGCGTTCTGTGTGGGTCTCGCCTCGCTGAACGGCACCTCCGCCGGGGGCGAATACGGCGACATGACGGCCGCCGACCAGGCCTCCTTCGACCCACTGGCCACCAGCCTGCGCGGCTATCTGCTGGCCCAGATCGCCCTGGGCCTGCTGGGCGCTCTGGTGATCACCTCCGAGTACGGTGCCCGCACCATCGTCAGCACGCTGACGGCCGTACCGCACCGGGCCCGCGTACTGGCCGCCAAAGCCACGGTCCTGGTCGCGGTCGTGCTGCCGGTCGGGCTGCTGGTGTCGTTCAGCGGCTTTCTCGTCGGGCAGGCGGCGCTGGCGGGTGCGGACGCTCCGCACCTCGGCCTGTCCGATCCCCAGGCGCTGCGCGGGATTCTGGGCGGTGGGCTCTATCTGACGCTCGCGGGCCTGTTCGGGCTGGCGATCGGCGCGGTGGTCCGCAGTACGACGGCGACGGTGACGACCCTGTTCGGCGCGCTGCTGATCGTGCAGGCGTTCGCGCCCGCTCTGCCCGGGGCACTCGGCGACCGGGTGGCGAAGTACTGGCCGCCCCTCGCGGGCGGACAGATCATCACCGGCTACCGGGATCCGGCGCTGCTGGCGCCCTGGTCCGGGCTCGCCGTCATGGCAGGGTGTGTCGCGGCCCTGCTGACCGCGGCGTTCATCGTCTTCCGCAAGCGCGATGCGTAGCGGGCCGGGAGACTGAAGGACGGACGATCGGCGGGGACGGGACGGCGGATGACGGCATCGGAACGACTGCTGGTGGTGGAAGACGAGCCGACGCTGCGCGAGTTGCTCTCCGCGAGCCTGCGGCTGGCGGGCTTCGCCGTGGTCCCGGTCGCGACCGGTGCGGAGGCGCTGGCCGCGGTGCGGGAGCGGCGTCCCGATCTGATCGTGCTGGATGTGATGCTGCCCGACTTCGACGGCTTCGAGGTCGTCCGCCGGTTGCGCGGGCAGCATCCCCCTGCCACGGCGGGGCATCCACCGGTGCTGTTCCTCACCGCCCGCGACGCACCCGAGGACAGGATCAGCGGGCTGCGGGCGGGCGGCGACGACTATGTCACCAAACCGTTCAACCTGGAGGAGCTGGTCCTGCGCATCCGGGCCATTCTGCGCCGCACCAACGGACGGCAGGCGGACGGCCGGCTGATCGTCGGTGATCTGGAACTGGACCCCGACAGCCATCAGGTGGCCCGGGACGGGCAACCCGTGCAGCTCTCCCCGACCGAGTTCAGCCTGCTGCGCGTGCTGATGGAGAACGCCGGGCAGGTGCTGTCGAAGTCGCACCTCCTGGAGCTGGTCTGGCAGTACGACTTCGGGGGCGACGACAGCATTGTCACCTCCTATATCAGCTATCTGCGGCGCAAGGTGGACCTGGCCGAACCGAAGCTGATCCATACGGTGCGCGGCACCGGCTATGTGCTGCGCAGGCCCCGGCGGTGAGCGGAAGGACAGCGCGCGGGGCGCGCGGCAAGACTTCGCTGCTCGGCCGGTTCTCGCTGCGCGGCCGTCTGCTGGCGATCTCCCTGTTGCTGCTCGTGGTCGCCCTGCTCGGCAGCAACGCCCTGCTCATCGCGCTGTTCCAGCGCGACCTGGTGCATCAGCTGGACGAGCGGCTCCGCACCGCAGCCACGGCCACCGCGCGCCTGACCGACCTCTCCCACATGGCGGGCGATCGGAGTCCGCAGGTGCGCGACACCGTGGAGCAGCATCTGACCGGCGATGTCCATCTCGCCTACCTCGGCTCGAACGGCCGTGTGCGGCAGGTCATCCGGCACGCCGCGCACAGTGCTCCGGCCCTGCCCCGCCTCGACGCGACAGCGGTCGGTGAGCGCGACCGCCACCCCTTCGAGGTCCCGGCCGTCGACAGCGGCGAGGCATGGCGGGTGATCGCCGTACCCCTCGACGTACCGCTCAAGGCGCCGCGCAACGCGCCCGGCGGCAGCGTCGTCGTCGCCACTTCGCTCTCCCAGGTCAACGGGACGATCAGACAGCTCGGCACCCGCATGTTGCTGATCGACTCCCTGGTGCTGGCGCTGCTCGGCGTGGCCGGGTGGTTCGCCGTGCGCGGCGGGCTGCGCCCGCTGCGCCGGATCGAGACCACCGCGGCGGCCATCGCGGGCGGCGATCTGTCCAGCCGTGTCCCGGAGTTGGCCGCCTCCCGCACCGAGCTCGGCCGTCTGGCCGCGGCGCTCAACGGCATGCTGGACCGGATCGAGGCGAGCGACGCCGCGCGGGCGGCCGCCGCGGAGCGGATGCGCCGCTTCATCGCGGACGCCAGCCATGAGCTGCGTACGCCCCTCTTCGGCATCAAGGGATTCACCGAGCTGTACGGGATGGGCGGCATGCCCGAGCGCACCGATGTCGACGCCGCGATGGGCCGCATCGAGCGGGAGGCGGCACGGCTGGTCCGGCTGGTCGAGGACCTGCTGCTGCTCGCCCGCCTCGACGAGTCCGCCGCCGCGGACCTCCCGCTCCGTCTCACCCCGATGGATCTGCGCACCCTGGCCGCCGACGCTTTGCACGACCTGCGCGCGCTCGATCCCGGCCGCCCCGTCACCCTCACCGGTCCCGGTGGCGGCCCGCCGGGGCCGGGGCCGGTTCTCGGCGACGAGGCGAGGCTGCGGCAGGTGACCTCCAACCTCGTCGGCAACGCGGTGGCCCACACCCCGCCGGGCACCCCGGTCCGGATCGGCGTCGGCACCCAGGACGGCCTGGCGGTGCTGGAACTCCACGACGAGGGCCCGGGGATGTCCCAGGAGCAGGCCGCCCGCGCCTTCGACCGCTTCTACCGCGCGGACGACGCCCGTGGCCGCACCGAGAGCGGCGGCGCGGGCCTCGGCCTCGCGATCGTCGACTCGCTGGTGACGGCCCACCACGGCCGGGTGGAGGTCCGTACGGCCCCGGACGAGGGCGCCACTTTCCGCATGCTGCTCCCCCTGCACACCTGAGCGCGCGTCCCGCCGGTGTCCCAACAAGGACTCCCTCTACACCGAGGTCAGGAGGGCTTCTCCTCCTGGTTGACGATGAAGTCGGCCGGCATCTCGGGGCTCCAGACAGCGGGCGGGCAGTCCCAGTCGCCCGCCTTCCAGTTCTCGGTGATGCAGTCCATATCGCTGGAGTATTCGATCCAACTGCCCCACGGGTCCTGGATGTAGTGGAAGAAGTTGGAGCCCAGTGTGTGCCGGCCGAGGCCCCAGCCATGGCTGTGGCCCGCGGCGGCCATGGTCCGCGCGCCCAAGGCGATCTGGTCGATGTCGGCGACCTCCCAGCTGGAGTGGTGCAGGCCGGGGTGGGTGCCGGAGACAAAGCCGAAGACGTGGTGATCGCCGGGGCCCGAGTTCATGAAGGTCGCCATGGACCGGACGCGGTCCGAGAGCCGCAGGCCCAGGGTGCGGGCGTAGAAGGCCTCGGACGCCTCCAGATCCGTACTGAAGATCAGCATGTGGCCAAGGCGTCGGGGGCGGGGCTTCTCGTCGGCGGTGAGCCAGCGCGCCTGGTCGACGCGGCGGACGCGATCGCCGAAGTTCGGCTCGTGCGCGTCCGTGGTGCCGAAGTCCCGCCAGGAGCTGATCTCCTCGTCCCGCAGATTCAGCAGATTGCCCTCGTGGTCACGGAACCACAGGCCACCGGGCAGCTCGGCGGGGGCGTCGAGCAGGCGGACACCGAGGCCCTCCAGGTGGCGCTGCCATTCGGGCAGCGACCCCGGCTCCACGGCGAACGCCACGTGATGCAGTCGCTTGACCGGCCCTTCCACCAGCACCGTCTGATCCTGCTCACGGCCGTCACAGCGGATGGCCACGGCATTGCCCCGCTCGGCCGTACGCAGGCCGAACGCGTCGTAGAAGCTCTGCCCCGTGTCCAGGGAAGGCACCTGGAGTCCGTAGTGCAGAAGGGCTCGGACACGCAACATAGGGTGTTCTCCTCACTTCGGGTGCACCGTGCAATCGTCCCCGATGTCCGGCCCCGAGGCACGAAATGTGGTCACACGACGGCCCTCGGGATGAACAGCAGTGCCGAGGACCCCGGTTCAGACCTTCCGCCTCCGGCCAACCGATTGCCGGGAGCGGATGGCCACCGCCTGATCCGGATGGAGCAAGCGCCCGGCCGCTTTTACCGTTCCGGTGAAATCAGCTCGCAGGAGGCGTATATGGACAGCTGTCGCGGTGCGCGGACGGCCGTGATCGTGGGCGCGGGGGTGGCCGGCCTGACCGTGGCCATCGCCCTGGCACGCGAGGGGTGGCGGGTCGACGTCGCCGAGATCGATCCGCGGGGAGCCACGGCCGGGTGGGGGCTGTGCCTGACCGGGCCGTCGCTGCGGGCGCTGGACGCGTTGGGGCTGACAGACGCATGCCTGGCCGAGGGCTATGGCATGAACGTCATCACGCATGTCGACGTGGGCGGCCGGATCGCGGACGAGGTGCGGCTGCCCCGCCTGCTCGGGGCGCACCGGCCGGCGATGGTCGGCATCGCACGCCCTGGGCTGCATCGCATCCTGTCCGAGGAGGCCGAACGGAGTGGCGCGGTGGTGCGCAACGGCCTGACCGTCACGGCCGTGGACGAAGAGGGCGACCTGGTACGCGTACGGCTGTCGGACGGGACCGCCCGGACGGCCACGCTCGTCGTGGGAGCGGACGGGATCCGCTCGTCGGTCCGGAGACTGGCCGGCCTGGAGACCACACTCGACTACCACGGGCAGATGGCGTGGCGGGTGCTGGTGCCGCGCCCGGCCTGGGTCACCGGAATCCATCAGTTCGCGGGCAAGGTCAACACGGCCGGGATCGTGCCGATTTCGGCCGGCCAGGCGTATGTGTTCCTGACGGAGAACGGAGTGGAGCCGAACGCCCTGCCCGACGCCGAGCTCGCCCCGCGCATGCGGCAACTGCTGGAGGTCTTCCCAGGACGCGTGGCGGAGATCCGCCCTCTGGTGTCGGAGTCGGAGTCGGTGGTGCGCCGCCCCGTCCGGACGGCGCTCCTGGCGGGAGCCTGGAGCCGCGGAAACTGCGTGGTCATCGGCGACGCCGCGCACGCTCCGGCACCACAGATGGCCAGCGGCGCCGCCCTGGCCATCGAGGACGGGCTCGTGCTGGCCCAGGAGCTGGAGCGGCACGAGCAGGTCCGCGCGGGCCTGGAGGCGTTCACCGCCCGGCGCGCGAAGCGGTGCCGCACGCTCGTCGAGACCTCGGTGACGATCGTCGGCCTGGAGCAGGCACGCCGCCACCAGGACGCATATCCGCTGACCGACGCGTGCCACCGGCAGATGGCCGAGCCCGCATAGCCATCTGGCCGCGCGCACGGACGCACCGTCCCGCGCGATCGGTGGCGGCTGGCCCGGATCCGTGAGGACATCCTCACCTCCACCGACCCCATCGGGGTGATCGCCTACCGATGGGGCATCACCCATCTGGGCCGCTTGGCCGGCGAGTACCCGACCGCTTCGGCGAACTACCCTCGGCCACCGCGGCCCGTAGGTAGCCGCGAACGGCCGCTGCGCGGTATCGACGAACGGTGTCGGCGGACGCCGCTGCATCCATCGGCGGGATGTTCGCGCTGCCCGGCCTCGGGCTCTACCACGCCTCCAAGTTCGCCCTGGAGGGCCTCACCGAATCGCTCGCCGCCGAGGTCGCCGGCTTCGGCATCGAGGGGACCCTCGTGGAACCCGCCGGATACGCCACGGACTGGGCCGGATCCTCCGCCGCGCACGCGGAACGGCTGCCCGCCCACGACGACTTCCGCGCCACGATGCGCCGCGCCGCGGCCGTACGCCAGGTCCCCGCGGCCACCCGGAAGCCGATCCTCGCACTCGCCGACGCCGACGAGCCACCGCTGCGGTTCTTCCTCGGAACGGGACCGCTCGACCTGATGCGCCAGGTCTACCCGGCGCGGCTCGCGGAGCGGGAGCGCTGGGAGGCGGTTTCCACCGGAACCGCGGGGGACTGACTCTGCGGGTACCGAGCGGCGACCTTGATTCCCGGCATCGCGCGTTCGCGGCGGGTCCGAACACTTGGGTCCGACCGCCCCAGTACACCGGTTGTCCTTCGCGCAACGCGCGGCTCAGCCCTGTGTGCGCCGCCGGTAGTAGTGCACGGTGACGACGGCCAGCAGCGGCCCCCACGCGACCAACGGCACGTAGCAGAGGTTCATCAGCCACTCTCCCCACCGCGTGATCTCCATGTCGGCGTGCAGCGTGGTCCAGGTGAACAGCACACCGTAGATCGTGCAGGCGAGTGCGCCCAGCGCCGCGGGTACGACCGCGGCGTATACGGGGATACGGCGGCCGCTCAGACCCGGGATCCAGCGCGGCCACACCTCGCCCCATGGCCGCACCAGCCCCAGCGTCAGGAAGGCCAGGGCCTCCTGGAACACGGACAGCAACGGCACCACGAGATACCCCCAGCCGGGGATGAGCATCGAGTCGTACTCGGATTCGGCGAGCCCCAGCGGGACGCCGAGCACCACGGCGAGCCACCAGAGTGCGGACGGCGCGGATGCCCATAAGGTCGCGGCCGCCACGCGCCCGGCCCACGAGCGGACGGGCGCGGCGGTCAGGGATGAGGGGGCGGGCGGCGACGCACTGATGGACATGGCGGTGGCTCCCCTATGCGTGTTCACTCCGATATCCCGGAGATTGCCACGCACCGTCCCACGGCCACATCCACCCGCAGAACGCGACGGCGTCCACCTCGGGGCGCACGGGCGAAGGCGGGAGTCAGACCCTGGGACCACTGTCTGTGGTGAGTCAGTGTCAGTGAGGCCGGGCGGTGGCGATTCACCCGGCCGCCTGGGAAGGAGGACAGGTTTCGGCCGCATTGGCTCCTAATCTGCAGTCGAGCCACCGCTGAGAGCCGAGAGCCGAGAGCTGAGAGGGAGAAACGATGCGGATCGCTGTCACCACCCCGACCGGAAACGTCGGCCGCCACGTCGTCGCCACGCTGGTCCGTGCCGGGGTCCGGCCGCGCGCCTTGCTGCGCGACCCCGCCCGGCTGGCGCCGGAGGTGCGAGACGCGGTGGATGCCGTGCCGGTCGACCAATACGACGCCGATGCGGTGGTGGCCGCGACCGCCGATATCGACGCGCTGTTCTGGGTGAACCCGGCCAGCGGCGGCGGGGACCCACTCGCCGAATACGACCGAGCCACCAGGAGCGTGGTCCGCGCCGTCACCGAGAACCGGATCGGCCGCGTCGTCTTCCAAAGCAGCGTAGGCGCCGAGAAACGTCATGGTGCCGGTGAGATCGACGGCCTGGCACAGACCGAGACCACTTTGGACGGCATGGGCGTCGATGTCACCCACCTCCGCTGCGGCTATTTCTTCACCAATCTCGAACTTCAACTCGGCGCCCTACGAACCGGCACCCTCCAGGTGATCCTTCCGCTCGACCAACCCATGGCCTGGGTGGCGCCGCGCGACATCGCCGAGGTCGCCGCCACCCGTCTCCTCTCCCCCACCTGGGCGGGACGCTGCGTACAGGCCGTTCATGGGCCCGCCGACCTCACCTGGCGCGAGGTCAGCGACATCCTCACCGCTGCCACCGGTCGGCGGATCGCCGTCGAACAGATCACGGACGACGCCATGCGCACCCAGCTCCACCAGGCGGGGATGACCGAGAGCCTGATCGAGGCCGTGATGGGAATGTCGACCGGCCTGCGCGAAGACTTCGTACCCGAACAGCGCCGCAGCCTCCGGACCACCACCCCGACCACCCTCGCCGCTTGGGCCTACGACCACCTCCGGCACCGGCTCGCCGACGCGTCGTAAGTCATCCCGAGTCCCCGGAGTCGCAGTCATCCCGAATCATCCGCAGCCATCCGGAGTCGCAGCCATCCGGTCACTCGGCCACCACCGCGAGTGCCTCGACCTCCATGAGGAACTCCGGCCGCACCAGCGAGACGACCTGCACCGCCGAGGCGGCCGGCAGCCGGTCGTCGGGCATGTGGAGGGCGCGGGCCTCGCGGATAGCGGGCATGTGGGCCATGTCCGTGACGAAGTAGGTCAGCTTGGTCACGTCGTCGAACGTGGCACCGGCGGCGCCGAGGCAGCGCCGCAGATTCTCGAAGACCTGGCGGGCCTGGGCTGCCGGCGGGTCCCCACGATGTATGCGCCACCGTGAGCGCGAGCGTGAACTCAGTACCACGCCCGGGACCGGTCCCGACGCGGGTCCATACGGTGGCGGCATGGTTCGAACGACGCGCCGCGGCGTGCTGGTCGGTGTGGCGGCTCTGGTGCTGGCGCTGGCCGGTTTCGGCGCGTACTTGTTGTGGCCCGCCCCCACTCTCGACGCCGCCGACGTTGACGCTGCGCTGCCCACCAAACGTGACCTGCCCGGGTTCATCCCACACGACGGGCTCACCGGATCCCTGTCGGTGCCGACCGGCAACAAGGACGGCAGATCCGTGCTGACCGGCACCGACCTGGACAAGCAGTGCCGGAAGTGGCGCAAGGAAGGCGACGGCTGGGCGTGCCGACACCTGCACGGGGCGGGCATGGTCGTGCTCGAGCGGTCGGAGAACGTGTTCTTCCGGGTCAAGTCCGATGTTCTCGCCTACGACGACGAGGACGCGGCGAAGGCGGCCTGGAACGGACTGGTGGCCGACAACCGCGGCAAGATCGATAAGATCCCAGCCGCCAAGGAGCACTCGTCCGACCTGGGGGATGCGGGCCTGACCTTCGAGGCCCCGGGCGTCACGGTCCTGGCGATCCGGGTCGAGACGGTGGTCCTGGAGGCCATCATCTGGGACGGGAGCGACCAGGTGAGCGAGGAGGACGAGGACGCGATGGTGAAGAAGTGGCCCGCGCTGCAGCTCTCGAAGATCGAGGAGCAGCTCGGCTGATGGTCGGCGGTGCAGCATGCCGCGGCGGCGGTATCGGCCGTCGGCACGGCCGACGGCCTTGACGGGAAGAGTGGCGACATGGACGAGCGGACGGCCCACCCTCCGGGCGAGAACGTCCCCTCCGGCGACGGTTCGGGCGACGGCTCCCGCTCCCGCTCCGGCTCCGGCTCCGGCTCCGGCTCCGGCTCCGGCTCCGGGGAGCATGAGGGCGAGCGGCTGAAGGCCGAGCGTGACCGCCTCCGGGAGGAGGTCGCCCAGCTCAGGCTCCAAGTGGAGGAGCAACGGGCCGCCGCCGCGACCGACGTGCCCGGCACCGTCCCCGAGGGGTCGGCGGCCGGGGGCGCGGGGAAACCAGCGGATGGCGTACCCGTCGCCCCCGCGCCCCAGGAGCCGCCGCCCGCGGCCGCTCCGTACGCCCCCTCGGCCCCTCCGCCCCGTCCGCCCCTCCGGGTTCGGCCCCTTCCCCGCGCATCCGCGCGATGCGCGGATCTCCCGCCGTGGCCTGCTCATCGCCGGCGGGGCCGCCGTGGTCGCCGCTGGCGGAACCGCCGCACTCCTCGCCCTTGGCGACGACTCGTCCTCTTCTCCCCGCGCCCGCTCCAGCCCCCGCCCCCGGCCCGTGACGAGCATCCCCGCCCACCCCACGATCCGCCGCATCGCCACCCTCAGGGGCCACACCGGCACCGTCGGCGGGGTGTGGTTCAGCCCGGACGGGCAGACGCTGGCCTCCAGCGAGGCCGACGTGGGGAACCTCCAGCTGTGGGACGTGCGTACTCACCGGCGGATCCGTGCGCCGCTGACCTCGGCCGTCCTCGTCTTCCAGTCCGCGGCGATCAGCCCGGACGGCGAGACGCTCATCACCGGCGGTGCGGACAGGGCGCAGTTCTGGCAGCTCCCGTCCCTGCGCCAAAGCGGCAGGTCACTGGAGCTGTCGGACCATACGCTACGGCCGTTCGACGTGGTCGCCCTCAGCCCGGACGGCAGGACGCTGGCCACGGGCGGCAACGACGGCGAGGACCTGTGGCTGTGGGACGTGGCATCGCGCAGACAGCGGGGCAAGGTGCTGACCGGACACGAGGGTGGTGTCGATGGCCTGCTGTTCAGCCCGGACGGCAGGACCCTGGCCGTGAGCAGCCATATCGGCGACGGGGTCGTGCGGTTGTGGGACGTGGAGTCCCGCAGGCAGCGGGGCGAGGCGCTGACCGGACACCAGGGTGGTGTCGGTGCCATGGTGTTCAGCCCGGACGGCTCGACGTTGGCGGTGAGCGCGAGTGTGGGCGCCGATGGCCTCGTACGGTTGTGGGACACGGCCACCGGAACCCAGCGCGGTGAGCCGCTGCGCGCCCGCACCGTCGGTGTCAGCGCGCTGGCCTACAGCGGGGACGGCAAGACCATCGTCACACTCGGCTTCTACAGCGGGCTCGTCTTGCGCTTCTGGGACGCGGCCACGCACAAGGAACGCGCGAAGCCCCTGGAGCTCGCCCGCCTGTCCCAGCCCATTGCCTTCACGGCGGATGGTCTGACGCTGGCGACCGGCAGCTACGAGGACCATGGCATCCGGCTCTGGCGGATCGAGTAGACGCCCCGTCGCCCGGTCGGCCGGTCGCCGGATCGCCCGGTCTCGCGGCAGCACATCACACGGAGTGGAACAGGGAATGGCGGGAGCGGGCATGGACGAGCGAGAACCCTCGCCAGAGGGCGGACACGGAGCCACGTCCGGTACGGGGCGAACCGGGCCGGACGGGAAGACGACGGAAGCGGACGCCGGGGCCGGGGACGGGGCCGCGGCCGGGGAACTCAGCCAACTCCGCGCCGAACGCGACCGTTTGCTGGCCGAACGCGAACGCCTCCGCCACGAGCTGAACGGACCGCCCTCGCACCCACCGCGGATCCCCCCGGAGCCCCCGCCCCTCCCGCCATCCCACTCCCCCGCCACTCCCGACGCCTCGCTCCAGGAGGCAGGCGCCCCGTCCCCCTCCTCCCGGCGCCGTCTGCTCATCGGCGCGGGCGCGGCCGTCCTCATAGCCGCCGTGGCCGTACCCACCGGCATCGCGCTCCTCGACGGCGACACGGACGACGCGAAGGACACGGCACGCGCCAAGCCCGGCACGCGCGCCTTTGACACCCCGCCTCCCACACCCCCTCCCCTCGCCATCCCCGCCGATCCCCAACTGCGCCCGCTGGCGACCCTCAAGGGGCACAAGGGCGACATCGGCACGCTGCGCTTCAGCCCGGACGGGAAGACCCTCGCCTCCAGCGAAGCCCACGACGGCGTGCTCCGGCTGTGGGACATGACCACCCACAGGCAGCGGGCGAAAGCCCTGCTCTCCTCGCTCGTCGTCTTCAAGGGCGTGGCCTTCAGCCCGGACGGCCGGACCGTGGCCACCGGCCACGAGAGCAGGGCGCAGTTCTGGGACGCGACCACTCTGCGCCCGCGCGGCAAGGAGATCGCGAAACACGACGACCCTTTCCTGTCCTTTGAGACGATCGCCTTCAGCCCGGACGGCACGATCTTTGCCACCAGCGGCTTCATCGACCAGGAGATCCGGTTCTACGACGCGGCCACCCATCGGCAGAAGGGCACGCCCCTGGAGTCGAAGGGCGCCGACAAGCTGGTGTTCAGCCCGGACGGGAAGACCCTCGCCAGCGTGGACGAGTCCGGCATGGACGGCGTGCGGCTATGGGACGTGGCCAACCGCACTCAACGCCCGCAACCGCCGAACGACGTCTTCGGCGGCTCCAACCACATGGCCTTCAGCCCGGACAGCACGGCCCTGGCCGTTGCCGGCAGCTCCACCGACGTCCGCTTCGTCGACCCGCTCACCGGCAAGGAGCGCGGCAGGCCCCTCGACAGCCACGTCGGCTCCGTGACCGGTCTGGCCTACGCCACGGACGGCAAGAGCGTCCTCACCGCCGACTACAGGGGCCTGCACCTGTGGGACGCCGCCACCCACAAGCACCGAGCCACCCTCACCGTCCCCGGAGACACGTCCATCGCCCAACTCGCCCTCAGCCCGGACGGCCGCACCCTGGCCACCCTCGGCTTCCAGGACAAGACGATCCACCTGTGGCGTCTGGAGTAGCCCGGCGCGCTGCGGGCCCCGCCATCGACGGTCGGCGGCGACCGCCGGGCCCTGCCTCGCCGACCGCCACCAATTCGCGTCTCGCGAACGCGTCACCCTAGTGCGGGGCCTCGAAATTGGACCGGACCATTGACACTCACTGGTCTAGTCCTGTTTTCTCGTGGGCGCGCAGCCTCCCCCCACGCCGTCCGATCACCCCGTCCCACCTCGGTCGGCTCCGCCTTCCCCCACACCAAGGAGCGGTCCCCATGAGCCTCCGTTTCCCCTTGAGCAAAAGGGTTCTGACCGGCATGTGCGTCTCTGTCGCCACGGCCGGACTGCTCGCCACGGTCTCGGCGACGACCGCCGACGCGGGTACCACCTCCGCCACCGCGAAGGCGGCACTCCCCGAGCACGCGCTCGTGGGCTATCTGCACTCGAGCTTCGCCAACGGCTCCGGATACACCCGCATGGCCGATGTCCCCGACAGCTGGGACATCATCGACCTGGCCTTCGGCGAACCCACCTCCACCACCTCCGGCGACATCCGCTTCAGCCTCTGTCCGCAGACCGAATGCCCGAACGTCGAGTCGGAGGACGAGTTCAAGGCCGCCATCAAGGCCAAGCAGGCCGCGGGCAAGAAGGTGCTGATATCCATCGGCGGACAGAACGGCCAGGTGCAGCTCACCACCACCGCCGCCCGTGACAAGTTCGTCGAGTCGGTCGGCGCGATCATCGACACGTACGGACTGGACGGCCTCGACATCGACTTCGAGGGCCACTCGCTGTCGCTGGACGACGGCGACACCGACTTCAAGAACCCGAAGACCCCCGCGATCGTCAATCTCATCTCGGCCGTGAAGTCGCTCAAGGCGAAGTACGGATCCGACTTCACCCTCACCATGGCCCCGGAAACCTTCTTCGTGCAGCTGGGCTACCAGTTCTACGGTTCGGGCCCCTTCGGCGGCCAGGACCCGCGCGCCGGGGCGTATCTTCCGGTCATTCACGCACTGCGGGACGACCTCACCCTGCTGCACGTCCAGGACTACAACTCCGGACCGATCATGGGGCTCGACAACCAGTTCCACACCATGGGCAGCGCCGACTTCCACATCGCGATGACCGACATGCTGCTCACCGGCTTCCCCGTCGCGGGCGACACCAACAACGTCTTCCCGGCGCTGGACCCGTCCCAAGTGGCGATCGGCCTGCCCGCGAGCCCCAACGCGGGCAACGGCCACACCCAGCCCAGTGAAGTGACCAAGACCCTGAACTGCCTGACGGAGAAGACCGACTGCGGCGGCTATCAGCCCCACGGCAGCTGGCCCGCCCTGCGCGGGCTGATGGCCTGGTCGATCAACTGGGACAGCTTCAACGGCGGCGAGTTCGCGAAGAACTTCGACGCCTACTACGGCGGCTGAAGCCGCGTCGGACACGCGTCGCCGGCCTCACCGGGCGGTCCCGGTGAGGCGTCCCGTGTCGAGGTCAGCCGGCCATGCCGCCGGCGAACGGCATCGTCCGCCATTGGTCGACGGCCGGCTTCAAGTACTCCAGCAGTGGCGGCAGTTGCGGCACGAGCGAGAGGGAGGCGATGGCCCGCAGCATCCCCACAGCGTTCACAAAGCCCAGGACGTCCTGGTTCAACGGCCTCATGCCGTTGCGCTGCGCGCCGCGGTTGTAGGCGGATTCGAGGGTCGGCCCGAGAGCGGCCAGGTCCCACTCGACGGGGCCCAGCGTGACCAGCTCGAAGTCGGCGTAGAGGTCCCCGTCCGCCCCGGAGAAGATGTTCGCGGGCGGGGAGTCGCCGTGGATGGGCTGGAGGTCGATCCCCGGGAACGCCGCTTCGAACGCCTCGCGTGAGCGCACGAGAGGTTCCAGGACCTGCCACTCGCGGCGTGCGCGCTCCAGATCGGCCGGGCCGATGAGGTCGGCGCGCGTTTCGAGCAGGTCAAGGCTGTCCACGATGAACCGCGGTTCGGCCGCGGACAGAAACGACAGTGGGCCCGGGTATGCGCGCATCGCGGCGTGCAGGTCAGCGGTGATCTCGGAGTTCGCCGCATAGTCGGGCTCGGTGTCCCGGCGCTCCTCGACGAACTGCCAGAAGGTCATCGAGAATCCGTCGCGCTGAACGGGCTCCAACGGCACGAGAGGACTGGGCGGGATCACGGGGGTTCCCCGGTCCGCGAGCCACCGTGTCACATCCAGTTCCGCCTGCTGGCGGCGTGCCTGGGAATCGAGGTCCACGTAACGCGGCAGGACGGTGGGAACCCGCGCCACGACAGGTGCGGGCGCGAGGTGGACGACCACGGAGAACAGGTCATGGAGCACCTTGGCATCGGTCACGGTGAGTCCAAGAGCACGCGCTGCTCCGACAGCCGCGTCGACCGCGGCGGAGGTGCGGCGGGCGATGTGTTGTGGTGTCGCGGAATCCGTCACGGCCCGATCGTCGCATGTCCGCGGAGTAGGTGGCGCGGAGCGGGCGAAAGAGCCGGGCCGGTTCTCCCTCCCGGGCAACGCCGTACCCGGCTGATCGGGTAGGGGCCGGGCACCCCGTGCCGTAGGCACGTTTCCGGGGGCGATGGGCGGGGACCCACCCGGTGTGAGCCGAGAACGCGGCAGGGCCACCGACCCCGCGCGGCTGCGCTTCGACGGATGGATCGCGGGCACGGGCACCTCCTCCGGAACGCGCATCGTGCTGGGGCACTGGGCGCGGTCGCCGTTCGGGCCGTTCAGCGATGTGATGGTCGATCGCGCTGACGGTGAACGGCTGCTGCTCGCTCCCACGCCGGAGACGGCGGACTTCATCGCCCTCACCTACGCCTTCGACGCGGTGCGCATCGTGCCGGTCCGCGTGAGCGTCGAGGCGGGCACCTGGACCGTCCGGGCCGGGGCCCTGGACATGCGCTTCACCACGGGCCGGCGAGGGCCTCTGGGGCTTGTGCTGCGTGCCGTGCCCGGCGCGCTCGCCCGCCGTCCGGCCTGGAGCGCGCTGCTGGACGTCCCCGCCCGCCTGCTGCCGACCGGTGTGCGCACGCGCGGCAGCGCCGGGAGCGGTCGCCGTGAGTGGTACGGCGCGCGGGATCTGAGGCCGATCGTCACGGTGTCGGCGGTCTTCGAGGGCGACGACCTCGGTGTGATGGCGCCCGTCGAACCCCCGGTGCGCTTCGGGTTCGGTTCGGTGCCCCGGAGGCCGAGCGTCACCCGGGTCACCACGACGGTGGCACTGGGCCGGGGCCACACGCCCTTCAGGTCCCGGGCCTGAGCCGGGCCCGAGCCGGGGGCCTGAGCACGCGCCGGCCAAATGGGTTTGAGGTCCGCGACCTTGGCTAGAAGAGTGACTGACCGAGGTGCTTCGGAAAGCAGGCACACCTGGCGGGAGCCGCGCGCCACGCGCTGCGAGCCCCAGACCGTGCCGTGCCGGCCTCCCGCTCTGCTGTACAGCGACAAGCAGGGAGGAGAGAACCTCGATGAGCGCGACGTGTGCAGGCGCCCGCCGCCGTCACGATGACACTCCTGACACCGCGGCCGACTTCGAGCGGCTTGCCGCCATGTCTGAAGGACCCGAGCGGGAGGCACTGGCCGAGAAGCTGGTCGAAGCGTGGCTGCCGATGGCCCACCGCCTCGCCCGCCGCTACCGCAACCGCGGAGAGAACCTGGAGGACCTGGAGCAGGTCGCCGCCCTGGGCCTGGTCAAGGCCGTCGACCGCTACGACCCGCAGCGCGGAGGCGCCTTCCAGCCGTACGCGATCCCCACGATCGTCGGGGAGCTCAAGCGCTACTTCCGCGACTGCGCTTGGGACGTGCACGTGCCCCGGCGGGTGCAGGAGCTGCGCAACAAGGTCCGCGCCACCATTCAGGAGCTGGCCACCGCGGAGGGCACCGACCGCTCCCCCACCGTGGCCCAGGTCGCCGAAGCCGCCGGCATGAGCGAAGAGGACGTACTCACCGGGATGGAGGCCATCGACAGCTTCCGCTCCCTGTCCCTGGATGCCGAGCTCGCCGGCGCGGACGACGGCTACTCCCTGGCCGACACCCTCGGCCGACCCGAGGCCCGCTACGAGACGGTCATCGCCCGGGAGTCGGTCAAGCCCTGTCTGCACCGGCTGCCGGAGCGGGAGCAGCGCATCCTCTATCTGCGGTTCTTCCGCGATATGACCCAAGCCGGTATCGCCGAGGAGCTGGGCATCTCCCAGATGCATGTCTCCCGTCTCATCTCCCGCAGCTGCCACAAGATCCGCAAGCAGGTCGAGGCCGAGCCGCAGCGCGAAAACGCACCGGTGCCCGTCTGACGCCCTGTGGATGAAGAGACTCCCCGTACGTGAGGCGACAACGCCGTCACCGCACGTATCACGCCGCACGATGAAGAAGAAGGAGCCTGCCATGCTCATGGCCCACCCCGCGGTTCTGACCGGCCTCATCCGACAGTACGAGACCCTGCGAACCCTGCACGCCGAGGACGGCGGCCCGGAGGCGCGGCAGCGGCTCGACGACGTCGCCTACACGCTGTGCGTCGTCACCGGCACCCGCGATGTGGACGCCGCTCTGATCGCCGCCCGGCATCAGCTCCCCGGCGCCCACACCGAGGACGACTCCCTTCTCCCCTCCGCCTGAGACACACCCCCGCGTGCCCCGGCCGCCGGCCGGGGCACGCGGCATCCCGTCGCGGTCGCACCGCACCTCACCGGCCCGTACCGCCTGCCCGCGTGCGCGGTTCGGGCCGGTCGGCTACGGGGTGTCGGCCGAGGCCGTCGCGGAGGGTCCCGCGTCGAGTCCGGTGAGGAAGGCGGCGAGGACGCGGCGCAGGCGGGGTTCCACCTCGACGACCGCGTGGCCGAGCCGGGGGTCGGTCTCGTAGAGCTCCCGCAGGCGCGGGCCGGGGGTGGCCATCTGCCACAGGGCCCCGGCCATGCTGGTCGCCGCGGCCACCAGGTCGACGGTCTGCAACTCGGTCAGTCCGAGCAGTCGTCGCAGTTCGCCGTCGATCAGCTCGATCTCCTTGAGCGTCACCAGTTTGAAGGCGCGCACCGAGTCGATCGACACATTGCGCTCGAGGTTCAACGGCGCCTGGGCCAGCAGATCGCAGAACATCGGCCGAGCCGCCAGCGTGGCGGCGACGACCTCGGCAACCTCCGTGGGCGTGGCATGTGCCCTCCGTGCGAGATCGCCGCGCAGGTCCGCGGACCACTGCCGCCAGCCTTCCGCGGTGAGCCGCAGGAAGATCTGCTCCCTCGTTTCGAAGTAGCGAAGCAGGGCGGACTTGTGCATCCCCACGGCCGCGGCGATGTCGGTGAGGGTGACGTCCCGGACCCCGCGCTGGTGGCCGAGCGTACGGGCCGCGTCCAGGATCGCCTCTTCCCGCGCCTGCTTGGCCTGGGTACTGCGGGCGCGTTGGAAGGCAGGCGTCGTCATGTCCCACATCATAGGAACCCGTAAGGCAACGGCGTTGCATTATTAAGAGAACGGTGTTGTACTAACAGCATGAAGCAACAGGTCTGGTTCATCACCGGTTCATCGCGCGGCCTCGGCCGCGCCCTGGTCACCGCCGCCCTCGAGGCCGGCGATCATGTCGTGGCCACCGCCCGCGACCCCAAGGCCCTCGCGGAGGCATTCGGCGAGTACGGCGACCGCGTCCATCCCGTCGCGCTGGACGTCACTCGTCCACAGGCGGCACACGAGGCCGTCGAGGCGGCGCTCGCCCGCTTCGGGCGCATCGACGTGCTCGTGAACAACGCGGGATACGCGAATGTGTCGCCCATCGAGACATCGGACGACGACGACTTCCGCGCCCAGTTCGAGACGAACTTCTGGGGCGTCTACAACGTCACCAAGGCCGCGCTCCCCATCCTGCGCCGCCAGGGAGCCGGCACCGTCGTGCAGATCTCATCGATCGGCGGCCGGGTCGGCGGATCGCCGGGCATCGCCTCCTACCAGGCGGCCAAGTTCGCGGTCGACGGCTTCAGCCGGGTCCTCGCCGTGGAGACCGCACCGTTCGGCGTGCGCGTCATGGTGGTCGAACCGAGCGGCTTCGCCACCGACTGGGCCGGTTCCTCCATGACGGTCCACCCCATCCCCGACGCCTACGACGAGACCGTCGGGGCGATGAACCGGCTGGTCCGGCAGAGCACCACGGGAGCGGCCGGGGACCCTCGGCGCGCTGCCGAGATCATCGTGCGCACCGTCCACCGCGACCAGGTCCCGAGCCATCTCCCGCTGGGCGTGAACGCGACGACCATGGCGCGGGACTACTCCCAGCGCCAACTCGCCGAGGCGACCGCCTGGGAAGAGGTCAGCCGCTCGGCCGACTTCGGCGAGCCCTACCCCGTACAACTCCCCGAAGGCACGGCCGAGTAGGGCCTGCCGGGAGAGCGCCGGTCACACCACGCGTTGCGGGCTGCGACCGGCACGACGGTGTCCCTCGCGGTCACCCGTCCTCGCCGACCGGGCCGAGGAGCCCCGCCACGAGTCCGCGGGCGTAGGCGGCGTCGAGTCCGGCGGGGCGGAAGAGGATGCGGTACATCAGGGGGGCCACGACGCGGTCGATGACCGTCTCGACCTCGGGGATGTCGTCCCCGCGTTCGGTCGCGCGGGCCAGGATGAGGTCGACCTGGTCGGCGGCGTAGGCCGAGCACTGGCCGGCGTTGGTGCCGTCGGGGTCGCCGAGCAGGGCGTCGCGGATATAGGCACGGCCGGCGGGGGAGGCCATCTCGTCGAGGAACTGCTCGGCCCAGGCCGCCAGGTCGGACGCCAGGGCGCCGTGGTCCTTGGGTGCGGTGTCGGGCCGCAGCCGCTCGACCGCCACGTCCGAGAGCAGTTCCGTGAGGTCTCCCCAGCGGCGGTAGATCGTGGAGGGGGTGACCCCGGCGCGCTGGGCGACCAGCGGCACGGTCAGGGCGTCGCGGCCCACCTCCGCTTCGAGTTCGCGTACGGCGGTGTGCACCGATGCCTGGACCCGGGCGCTGCGCCCGCCGGGGCGCACCATCTGCTTGCTCATTCCTCCACCTTAAAGCAAATTTCTTGCTTCTAGACAGTGGTGCGCCCCAGGCCGCCGCCCCAGGCCGCCGTCAGGCCGCCGTCAGGCCGCCGGTGCGAGCAGGCGGGTCGGCTGGGACTGCTCGTAGGCGTGGCCGACCCGCAGGAGCACGTTCTCCCCGAGGGGCCGCCCCAGCAGTTGCATGCCGATCGGCAGGCCCGCCGTGTCGTGGCCGACCGGGACGGTCAGTGACGGCACTCCGGTGAGGTTGGCGGGGGCCGAGAGGCGTACGTAGGCGTCGGAGACGGCTTCCACGGTGCCGTCCGCCCAGGTGATCGTCTCCTGGTCGGCCTTGGCCGCGGTCGCCGGAACCGTCGGGGCGGCGATCACGTCGACATCGGCCAGCACGCGCGCCCACTCCTGGCGCATCAGCGTCCGGGAGCGCTGGGCTCGCAGATAGTCCCCGGCGGGCATCAGTTCCCCGGCTTCGAGCAGGGTGCGCACGTCCACCTGGTACAGCTCGGGCACCGCGCGCAGGGTGCGCTCGTGGTAGGCGGTCGCCTCCGGCACCATCAGGCCCCACTGAGTGGCCTGGATATAGCGGGTCATGGGGATCTCGACCTCGACCAGGCGTGCGCCGAGGGCCTGAAGCCGGTCGACGGCCTGCCGGACCGCGGCTTCCACCTCCGTATCGACGTGCTCGAAGTAGTAGTTGCGCGGCACGCCGACGCGCAGTCCGGTCAGGTCCTCGCCCGCACCGGGCCGGTAGTCCTGCGCGGGCGCGCCCAGGGAGGCGGGGTCGCGGGGGTCGTGCCCGGCCAGGGCCGCCAGGACCAGGGCCTGGTCCTCGACGGTGCGGGTGAGGGGCCCGACGTGATCCAGCGACCAGGACAGGGAGGTGACGCCGTGGCGGGGGACGAGGCCGTAGGTCGGCTTGAGGCCGACGACCCCGTTGAGCGCGGCGGGGACGCGGATGGATCCGCCGGTGTCGGTGCCCAGGGCGAAGGTCGCGGCGCCCGAGGCCACGGCCACGGCGGATCCGCCGCTGGAGCCGCCGGCGACCCGGCCGGTGTCCCAGGCGTTGCGGGTCTGCGGGGTGGTGAGCCCGTAGGCGAACTCATGGGTGTGGGTCTTGCCGACCAGGACCGCGCCGGCCGCGCCGAGGCGGGCGGCCACCGTACTGTCCGCCTGCGCCCGGTGGTCTGCGCGGACCCGGGAGCTGGCGGTGGTGGCCACGCCGGTGACGTCGATCAGATCCTTCAGCCCCATCGGGATGCCGTGCAGGGGGCCGCGTGAGCGGCCGACCGCGATGTCGTCCGCGGCCTTGCGCGCCACGTGGCGCGCCTGCTCGGCGGTCACCGTGGCGTAGGCGTTCAGATGGGGTTCCAGCCGCTCGACACGTTCCAGGACGGAGTCCACCAGCTCGACCGGGGACAGCCGCCCGGCCCGGATCGCGGCGGCGGCCGCGGTGAGGGACAGTTCATACGGCTGCATCGTGCTGCTCCTCTCGCGCACGGTAGGCGGGGGCGGGCGGGGTGTCACCGAAGTCGAGTTCGCGCAGGACGGCGACGACCGAGTGGATGTGATTGGCGGTGGCCGCCGCCGCGGCGTGGCGCTCGGGCGGCAGCGGGAGCCCGGCCCTGGCGGCCCAGCGGGCCGCTTCCGGAGGGGTGAGTTCAGCAGCGGACATGGTGTCTCCCTCATGGACCGGAGAGGCGGAGCGACCCCGCGAGGAGTGGCCCCGGCGATCCCCGGCAACTCGAACAAAAGCTAACGGTTTGCGTTAGTCGACTGTAGGGCCTACAGTCCCTTAAAGCAAATGCGTCGCTTTTAGCGGGAAGGAGTCCCATGTCCAGCGCCACCTCCGGCGCCCCCGCGCAGTGCCCCTGCACAGCCGTCCCCCTCCGCGAGGCCACGGCCGGCCGCACCGCGCCCCTCCGCCGGACCACGGCGAACCGCACCGCGCCCCTCGTCCTCTACGCGTCGGTCCTCACGACCCTCCTGGCCGCGTCCAGCGCCCCCACCCCGCTGTACCCGCTCTACCAGGACCAGTGGGGCCTGTCCGCGCTCACCATCACGGTGATCTTCAGCGCCTACTCCCTGACCCTGCTGCTGGCCCTGCTCACCGTCGGAGCCCTCTCCGACCACCTGGGACGGCGCCCGGTCCTGGTGGGCGCGCTGGCCCTGGAGTCCGTGTCCATGGTGCTGCTGGCCGCGGCGGACGGCGCCGGACCGCTGATCGCCGCCCGGGTCCTGCAAGGAGCGGCCACCGGCGCGGCCACCAGTGCCTCGGGAGCGGCGCTCCTCGACCTCGACGACTCGCTGCGCCCCGGCCGGTCGGCCCTGACCAACAGCATCACCCCGGTGGCCGGCATGGCCGGCGGCGTGCTCGTCTCGACCCTCCTCATCCCCCTCTCCCCGCGCCCACGGTCACCGTCTACCTGCTGCTGGCCGCGCTGTTCGTGGCGCAGGCGGCCGCGGTCACCTTCACCGCGGAGACCGGCCACCGGCGCCCCGGCGCGCTGCGGTCGCTGCTCCCGCGGCTCGGCGTCCCGCCCTCGGCCCGCCGCGCGCTGCTGACCGTGGGCACGGGCGTCGTCGCGGTCTGGGCGCTCGGCGGTCTCTACTCCTCCCTGGGGCCCGCGCTCGTACGCCTCGTGGCCCCCGGCACTCCCCGTACGGCGGGCGGGATGGTGTTCTTCACCGTCAGCGCCGCCGCCGCGCTCACCGTATGGACCCTGCGGCGCACGGCGCCGACCTCCGCCGCCACCGGCGGCTGTCTGGCCGTCATCCCGTCCGCCGCCCTGAGCCTGGGCGCCCTGCACGGCGCCGGACCGCTCGCCCTGTTCGGCGGCGCGGCCCTGGCGGGCATCGCCTTCGGCGCCGTCTCCCAAGGGGCGCTGCGCATGATGCTCGGCTCGCTCGACGAGCGGGACCGGGCCACCACGGTGGCCGCCTACTACGTCCTGAGCTATCTGGCGATGAGCCTGCCCGCCATCGCCGCGGGCGCCGCCACCCAGCACTACGGGCTCCGCACCGCCTCCTACGCCTACGCCGTCGGCGCCGCCGTCCTCGCGGCCGCGGCGGTGGCGGCACTCACCGCGTCACGGCGCGACGCACTCCCCCACTAGAGACCAAGGAAACGACGGACCATGCACACAGCACACAGCATCGAGACTCCCTTCTGGACCGTGGGCGACCTCACCGTCCACCGCATCGACGAGGTGCTCCTGCCGCCGCAGACCGGGCCGTGGCTGCTGCCCGACGCCACCACGGACGTGGTCACGCGACAGGACTGGCTGCGTCCGGACTTCGCCGACCAGGAGGGCATCCCGCGCCTCGACAGCCACAGCTTCGCCTTCGAGGTGAGCGGGCTGAAGGTGCTCGTCGACACCGGCATCGGCAACGGCAAGACACGGGCCAACCCCGCCTGGCACGATCTGCACACCGACTATCTGGAGCGTCTGGCCGCCGCCGGATTCCCCCCGGAATCCATCGACTTGGTGATCCTCACCCATCTGCACACCGACCACGTGGGCTGGAACACCCGCGAGGTGGACGGCTCATGGGTGCCCACCTTCCCCCATGCGCGCTACCTCACCTCCCGCGCCGAACGGGAGTTCTGGGCGGGCTACGACATGGACGAGCCGCGCGCGCAGATGTTCCGTGACTCCGTGACCCCGATCGAGGAAGCGGGACTGCTCGATCTGGTCGACGTCCTGGCCGAGGGCACCGAGGTCGCCCCCGGGCTGCGGCTGATCCCCACGCCCGGCCACACCCCCGGCCATATCGCCCTCCAGCTCACCAGCCGCGACCGGACGGCGCTGATCACCGGCGACTGCATCCACCACCCCGTCCAGCTCGCCCACCCCACCATCGGCTCATGCGTCGACATCGCCCCCGAGCAGTCCGAGGCCACCCGCCGCGAACTCCTCGGCTCCCTCGCCGATACGGACACGCTCCTGCTCGGCACCCATTTCCCGCCGCCCACCGCCGGCCGTGTGATCACCCACGAGAACACCTACCGGCTCTCGCCGGTACGCCCGGACGCGCGGTGACGACGGGACGTACATCGAGCGCGGCCCACCCCATCAGCCCAGCGCCGGCCCCCGGTACTCGCTCATCGCGTCGATGAGCCAGCGCGCCAGGTAGTCGGCGAACGAGGACCGAGGGAAGAGCCGGTACGTCGGGGCGCCGTCGACCTGCCAGAGCAGCACCGCGACGGGCCCCACCGTGGTCGACACCGCGTGGCCGGGGCCGAAGGCCCGGGGGTGCAGGTCCAGCGGGCAGCCCTTCTCCAGCACCTGCCGAGCGGCCGGGCCGCTCAGCTCCAGCGTGGTGCGGTTCGCCGAAACGTCCACGGCCGAACCCGGATCCGCCCCGAGTGCCGCCCGCAACGCGGCGACCACGGTGGTCCCATCGACCCCGTCGGCCCGGGAGAGCACGAGCCACTCGTCGGGTCCGAGCCAGAGAACCGTGTGCGAACCCGATGCGGTGGTGTGGCCGCACTGTCGCGGCAGTGGCGCCCCCAGGGACTTCTCGATGCGGACGGCCGCTGCGGAGGCGGGGTCGACGCGCAGGTTCACCATGGTGTGGAACGGCCACTCGGTCAGCGTGACGCCCCGGGGGCCGGTGACGGTGGCGGTGCGCATCCGCTCCGCCAGATGGGCCAGGGGGCTGGTGCGCAGCGCCACCGGGCCCGCGCCCTCGCCTGCCCCCGCGCCTGCGGCGTTCGTCGGCTCAGCCATCTCGCCTGGTCCCTTCGGGGTCGTAGAGGACGGTGTCGGCCACCAGGACGGGCACCAGGTCCTCGCCCACCGGGGCAAGGAGGGTCTCGCCGATCCGTGCCCGCCCGTCGGCGACGAGGGCGAGGGCGAAGGGGCGGCCGAGGGCCGGGCTGTGGTAGCTGGAGGTGACGTGGCCGAGCATCGGCACCGGCCCGGTCTCGGGGGTGAGGGGCACGTCCGGCGCGATGAGCTGGCTGCCCTCGGGCAGCCTGGTCCGCCGATCGCTCGGCAGCAGCCCGACCAGCTGCTTGCGGTCGGTGCGGGAGGTGTCGGCGCGGGAGTATGAGCGGTTGCCGATGAAGTCCTTGCGCTGGGAGACCACCCAGGACATGCCCGCGTCCTGCGGGGTGACGGTGCCGTCGGTGTCCTGGCCGACGATGATGTAACCCTTCTCGGCCCGTAGAACGTGCATGGTCTCGGTGCCGTACGGGGTGATGTCGTACGGCCGGCCGATCGCGTACACCTCCTCCCAGACCGCCGGGCCGTACCACGCGGATACGTTGATTTCGTAGGCGAGTTCGCCGGAGAAGGAGATGCGGCAGATGCGGGCGGGGATGCCGGAGGCCAGGGTGGTCTCGCGGAACGCCATGAACGGGAAGGTCTCGTTCGACAGGTCGACCTCGGGCGCGAGATGGGCCACGACCTCGCGCGACTGGGGGCCGACGACCGCGATCGTCGCCCACTGCTCGGTCACCGAGGTGCAGTGGACGTCGAGGTCGGGCCATTCGGTCTGCAGCCACTCCTCCAGCCACTCCAGGACGGCGGCGGCGCCACCGGTGGTGGTGGTCGTGAAGTAGCGGTTCTCGTCGAGGCGCAGCGTCACACCGTCGTCGAAGATCATCCCGTCGGGCTTGCACATCACGCCGTAGCGGGCCGTGCCGGGCTTCAGCTTCTTGAAGGCGTTGGTGTAGATGCGGTTGAGGAACTCCCCCGCGTCCGCGCCCCAGATCTCGATCTTGCCGAGGGTGGAGGCGTCCATGAACGCCACCCCCTCACGGGCCGCGCGGCACTCGCGGGCCACGGCCGTGTCCATGTCCTCGCCGGGCCGGGGGTAGTACCGGGGGCGCTTCCACTGCCCGACGTCCTCGAACACCGCCCCGTGGGCGACGTGCCATGGGTGGATGGAGGTCGTGCGCTCCGGATCGAACAGCTCGCCGCGCTCACGCCCGGCCAGCGCGGCGAAGGCCACCGGCGCGTACGGCGCCCGGTAGCCCGTGGTGCCGATCCGCCCGGGTGACGCGCCCGCGCCGAGCGCCTCGGCGATCACACCGATCGCGTTGACGTTGGAGGTCTTGCCCTGGTCGTTCGCCGTGCCGAGCGAGGTGTAGCGCTTGATGTGCTCGACGCTGCGCATACCGGCGCCGGTGGATCGCCAGACGTCGGCGACGGTGACATCGCGCTGCAGGTCGACGAAGTGGGTGTCCCAGTCGCCGGGTTCGCTGCCGGGATCGGGTGCGGGCACCAGCCACAGGGCGCGCACCGGGCCCGCCGCGACCCGGTGCCCGGCCGCGTCGCCGGACGGCGGTTCGGGCGCGGCCACCGCGAACCCGGCGTCCGTCGCGGCTCGCGCACCGGCCCGCGCCCCTTCGGCGAGACAGCCGTGGAGGTCGTACGTCCCCCGGGCCGCGCCGACGATGTGCTGGTTCCGTACGGTGCCGTCGGGGACGAAGGCGACCAGGTCCTCGTCCCAGCGCAGCGTGCCCTGGCGCTGGCTGTGCAGATGCACCACCGGGCTCCAGCCGCCCGAGACGGCGAGCAGGTCGCAGTCGAACGACTCGCTCTCACCGGTGAGTTGACCCTCGGCGTCGAGGGCCTGGACGGTGACACCGGTGAGCCGGTTCCCGCCCGCGGTGTCGACCACCGCACGGCCCGTCAGCACCCGCACCCCACTCGCCACGGCGACCTCGGCGGCCCGGCGGGACAGCTCGGGCCGCGCGTCCACGACGGCGGCGATGTCGATCCCGGCGGCGTGGAGATCGGCCACCGTGTCATAGGCGCTGTCATTCGTCGTGCCCACCACGGCCCGCGAACCCGGTGCCACGGCGTATCGGTTGAGGTACGAGCGCACGGCTCCGGCGAGCATCGCCCCGGGCCGGTCGTTGCCCGCGAAGACCAGCGGACGCTCGTGGGCGCCGGTGGCCAGGACCACCTGGCGGGCCCGGATGTGCCACAGCCGCTGCCGCGAGACGCCTGCGGACGGTTCGGGAGCGTCGGCGCCGAGGTGGTCGGTGCGCCGCTCCAGGGCCAGTACGTAGTTGTCGTCGTAACTGCCGAACGCCGTGGTGCGCCGCAGGACGACGACCTCCGGGGCGGCGTCGAGGGCCGCGCACACTTCGGCGACCCACTCCAGGGCGGTCTGCCCGCCGACCCTCTCGGTGCGCCCCGAGAGCAGCGAACCGCCGGGCTCGGGCTGGTCGTCGAGGAGGATCACCCGGGCGCCGGAGCCTGCCGCAGCGGCGGCGGCCGCGAGCCCGGCCGGTCCGGCGCCGACGACGAGGACATCGGTGTGGACGTACTTCTTGTCGTAGCCGACGGGGTCGGGGCCCGGATCGAGCCGCCCCATCCCGGACAGCGTGGTGGCGGACAGGCCGTCGTACAGCTCTGCCGTCGTGGCGGGCACCATGCCCTCGGAGCACGGCCCGTCGATCTGCAACAGGGCATTGGGCTCCTCGACACCCGCGGCGACGATGCCGCGGGGGCGGCCGCGGTAGATCGACGGGGCGGCCTCGACGCGCCCGTTCGCCAGCATCGCCGAGGCGACGGTGTCCCCGGGGTGCCCGGTCATCTCCCGGCCGTCGACGGTGAACCGCAGCACGGTGCCGCGGTCGACGCGGCCCCCTTCCGGGAGCCGGAAACGCTGGTCGGTCATCGGTTGCCTCCGGCCGGTTCGGCGGGCTGGTGGACATCCGCCCGGCCGGGCAGTTCGGGGCGGGGCTCATCGAGCCGGTAGGCGGCCAGCACTTCGTAACTCACCGTGTCGCGCAAGACGTTGAACCAGCGGCGGCAGCCGGTGCCGTGCATCCACCGCTCGGCGAAGGGCCCCTTGGGATTGTCACGGTAGAAGACGTACGCGGCCCACTCCTCGTCGGTGAGGTCCGCGGGGTTTCCGGGGTAGGGGACGTGGGCCTGTCCCCCGTAGTGGTACTCGGTCTCGTCGCGAGGACCGCACCATGGGCAACTGATCAGCAGCACGATGTCCTCCTCAGTGGGCCACGGCCGCGGCGCCGTGTTCGTCGATCAACGCGCCCGTCGTAAAGCGTTCGAGGGCGAAGGGGGCGTTCAGCGGATGCGGCTCGCCGGTGGCGATGGTGTGGGCGAAGGTCCAGCCGGCGGCCGGGGTGGCCTTGAAACCGCCGGTGCCCCAGCCGCAGTTGACGTAGAGGTTCTCGACGGGGGTGGTGCCGATGATCGGGGAGGCGTCCGGGGTGACATCGACGATGCCGCCCCAGGTCCGCAGCACATGCGCACGGGCGAAGACCGGGAACAGCTCGACGGCGGCGGCCATCTGACGCTCGATCACATGAAACGAGCCGCGCTGCCCATAGCCGTTGTAGGCGTCGACGCCCGCTCCCATCACCAGCTCGCCCTTGTGCGCCTGGGAGACGTACACGTGCACATGGTTGGACATGACCACGGTGGGGTGCACCGGTTCGTGCAGTTCGGAAACCAGCGCCTGGAGCGGATGGGACTGCACCGGCAGCCGGACGCCGGCCCGCTCGGCCAGCACGCTGCTGTGCCCGGCGGCCGCGAGACCGACCCGGCCGGCGAGGATACGGCCGCGGCTGGTCTCGACCCCCACGACCCGGTCGCCGTCCTTGAGGAAACCGGTGACCTCGCACCCCTGGATCAGATCCACGCCCATCTCATCGGCCCGGCGGGCCAGCGCCCAGGCGACGTGGTCGTGCTTGGCGATACCGGCCCGCGGCTGGAAGGTGGCGCCGAGGACCGGATAGCGGGTGCGGGGCGAGACATTGAGGATGGGGCAGACCTTGGCGACCTCGTCCGGCTCCAGCCACTGGGCGTCGACTCCGTTGAGGCGATTGGCGTTGACCCGGCGCACACCCTCGCGGACGTCCTGGAGGGTGTGCGCGAGGTTGAGGACGCCGCGCTGACTGAACAGGAAGTCGTAGTCCAGCTCCTCCGGAAGCCGCTCCCACAGCCCCAGCGCGTGCTCGTAGATCGCCGCGCTCTCGTCCCACAGGTAGTTCGAGCGGATGATCGTGGTGTTGCGTGCCATGTTGCCACCGGCCAGCCAGCCCTTCTCCAGAACGGCGACATTGGTGATGCCGTGGTTGCGGGCGAGGTAGTAGGCGGTGGCCAGGCCGTGGCCTCCCGCGCCGACGATGACGACGTCGTAGGAGGAGCGCGGCTCGGGGGTGCGCCAGAGGAAGTCCGGATGCTCCGGCAGCGGCGTGGCGGTCATGCCGCGTCTCCGTTCGGGCGGGGCGGATGGGGCGGGTGGGGCAGCCGGGGATAGAGGGGGAACGCGGTGGCGAGCTTTTCCACCCGGTCACGCAGCAGGCCGGTGCGCTCGTCGCCGGGCCGCTCGGCCATCAGGGCCTGCGCGACGATGTCGGCGACCTCCCGGAACTCCGCCGTGCCGAAGCCCCGGGTGGCCAGGGCCGGGGTGCCGATCCGCAGCCCGGAGGAGACCATCGGCGGACGGGGGTCGAACGGCACCGCGTTGCGGTTGACGGTGATGCCGACACGGTGCAGCCGGTCCTCGGCCTGCTGCCCGTCGAGCGCGGAGGCGCGCAGATCGACCAGGACCAGATGCACCTCGGTGCCGCCGGTCAGCACGGTGATCCCTGCCTCGGCCACATCGTCGGCCAGCAGCCGTCCGGCGAGGATGCGGGCGCCGTCCAGGGTGCGTCGCTGGCGCTCCGCGAACTCCTCCCCCGCCGCCACCTTGAAGGCCACCGCCTTGGCCGCGATGACATGCTCCAGCGGGCCGCCCTGCTGCCCCGGGAAGACCGCGGAGTTGATCTTCTTGGCCAGGTCGGCCCGGCTGAGGATCACCCCGCCGCGCGGGCCACCGAGGGTCTTGTGCGTGGTGGTCGTCACGACATCGGCGTACGGCACCGGGTTCGGGTGGAGGCCCGCGGCCACCAGCCCGGCGAAGTGTGCCATGTCCACCATCAGATACGCGCCCACCTCGTCGGCGATCCGGCGGAACGCGGCGAAGTCCAGCCGGCGGGGGTAGGCCGACCAACCGGCGACGATCATCTTGGGCCGGTGGGCGAGCGCGAGCCGCTCGACCTCGTCCATGTCGATGCGCAGATCGGACTCGCGCACGTGGTATGGCACGACCTTGTACAGCTTGCCGGAGAAGTTGATGCGCATGCCGTGGGTCAGATGCCCGCCGTGCGCCAGGTCGAGGCCGAGGATCGTGTCGCCGGGCTGCAACAGCGCGAACATCGCGGCCGCGTTGGCCTGGGCGCCCGAATGCGGCTGCACGTTCGCCGCCTCGGCGCCGAACAGCTCCTTCACCCGGGCGATGGCCAACCGCTCGATGACATCGACGTGTTCACAGCCGCCGTAGTAGCGGCGGCCGGGGTAGCCCTCGGCGTACTTGTTGGTCAGGACCGAGCCCTGGGCCTCCATGACGGCGGCCGGGGCGAAGTTCTCCGAGGCGATCATCTCGAGGGTCGACCGCTGACGGTGCAGCTCGGCGTCGACCGCGGCGGCGACCTCCGGGTCGAGCTCGCTGAGCGGGACGGAGTGAGGGGTGGTGACCTGGGTGGGCGGGTTCGCTGCCATGTGCGCACCATCCTGGGGGCGAACTACTGGACCACTGATCGGCAACTGATATATCAGCCTCTGCGGTAAGGTATGGGAGCTCGCCGGACAGGTCAAGGGGGCCTTATGCGGAACGTGGCGACCGAGCCCGGGGACGGTGAGGAGCTGTCCCTCGCCGAGCGCGCCTACCGCGCCATCCGGGACCATCTGGTCATGCTCGAGATCCGCCCGGGCGCGCCGATCAACGAGGACCAGTTGGCACAGTCCCTCGGCGTCGGGCGGACGCCGGTGCGCGAGGCGCTCAAGCGGCTCCAGTACGAGCGCCTCGTCACCACCTACCCCCGGCGCGGCACCTTCGCCACCGAGGTCAACATCACGGACCTGGCCTATATCTCGGAGGTGCGCCAGGAGCTGGAGCCCCTGGCCGCCGCCCGGGCCGCGCGGCGCGCCACCGCCACCGACCGCGCGACGCTGACGGCCCTGCGGCGGGAGCTGGAGAGCGTGGATCCGCGCGGGAACGCCGCCGCCGACCTCATGCATCTGGACCTTCAGGTGCACCGCGCCATCTACGCCGCCACGCACAACCCGTACTTGGAGGACACCCTCGTCCGCCACGACAATCTGGCCACGCGCATCTGGTGCCTGTTCATCGACCGCCTGTCCGACGTGGCCGGCCATGTCGAAGAGCACGGGCCGCTGATCGACGCGATCGTCGCCGGTGACCCCGACAAGGCGGCACAGCTCGCCGGCAACCATGTCGAGGGCTTCGAACGGGCCATTCGCGCGGCCATCTGAGACGCCGACTTCCTGGCCGCGGGCGGGAGTCCTACCGGTCAGCGCGCGGCATCGCGCTGCCTATGAACGTCCATGCCCGCCTCCCGTGGGGTGGAGGCGGGCACAGCGGGGCGCGGTCTGGCGGGTCAGACGCGCGTCGAGTGCTCCGCGTACGGCGGCTCCGCCGCGGCCCCCGGCGCGGGCGCGGGGCCGCCCTCGCCGAGGCCGAACCGTCCATGGACCGTGCGGAGGAAACCGGGCGCGTACCAGGCCGAGCGGCCGAGCAGGCGCATCGCGGCGGGGACGAGGACACCGCGTACGGCCACGGCGTCGATGAGGATGGCCAGCCCGCTGCCCAGGCCGAACATCTGCATGAAGCTGATCTTGGAGGTGCCGAAGGCGAAGAAGCTCACCGCGAGCAGGCAGGCCGCCGCGGTGACGATGCGTCCCGTGTGTCCGAGACCGTTGGCCACGGCGGACTCGTTGTCCTCGCCCAGGTCGTGGAGTTCCTTGATCCGGCTGGTGACGAACACCTCGTAGTCCATCGAGAGGCCGAAGGCGATGCAGAACATCAGCACGGTCATCGACACCTCCATCGGCTGCGCCGAGAAGCCGAGCAGCGAGGAGAAATGCCCGTCCTGGAAGATCCACGTCATGACGCCGAGAGTCGCTCCCAGGCTGATCACATTGAGGGCCAGGGCACGCAGCGGCTGCACGACACTGCCGGTGAACAGGAAGAGCAGGACGAAGGTGGTGAGGGCGACCAGGGCCACGGCGATCGGGAGCCGGCCGCTGATGGAGTCCTTGGAGTCGACCAGTTCGGCGTCGACCCCGCCCACCAGGGGCAGCGATCCGGCGGGCGGGGTGACCGCCCGCACCTCGTCGACCAGGCTCTGGGCCTGGTCCGACCGGGGTGGCAAGGAGCTCACCACACTGATCCGCTGCGCGTCGGGACGGCCGAGGGCGGCGTTGCCGGGGCCGTCTGCCGCGGACCCTCCCTCGGCGTAGGTTCCCGCGCTGGTTTCGACGCGGACGACGCCGTCGAGACGGGACAGTCGCGTGGCGTACGCCGCCAGCGGGGCCTGCTTCAGGGGCTGGTCGATGACCACGTGGAGGGCCGCGTCGTCGCTGCCGTTGAAGTTCTCCCGCAGCGCCGCGGCGACCTGCCGGCTCTCGGCGCCCTCGGGCAGGACACGTTCGTCCGGTGTGCCGAAGGTGATGCCCAGCAGTGGGATCGCCGCCAGCAGCAGGACCGCGAGCACGGGCAGCGCGGTGAGCGCGGGCCGCCGCATGACGGTGCGGGCCAGCCGTCCCCACAGGGATGCCCGGGTGCCGGTGTGCCCCGGCTTCACCCACGGCAGCCGTCCGCTGTTGACCCGGTGCCCCAGCACCTTGAGCAGGGCCGGCATCACGAACAGGGTGCCGATCGCCGCGAGGGCGACCACACCGACCCCCGCATAGCCGAACGAGCGCAGGAAGTACTGCGGGAAGACCAGGAGCGCCGCGAGCGCGGCGGCCACGGTCGCGGCGGAGAACGCGACGGTGCGGCCCGCGGTGTTGACCGTCTGCCGGACGGCGTCGTCCACGCCCGCCCCCGCCGCGAGCTGCTCCCGGAAGCGGCTGATCATCAGCAGGGCGTAGTCGATGCCCAGTCCGAGGCCCAGGGCCGTGGTGAGGTTGGTGGCGGAGACGGATACGTCGGTGACGCTGCCGAGGAAGGAGAGCTGGGCGAACGAGCCCATGATGGCGATGAGGGCGATGGCCAGCGGCAGCAGGGCCGCGACCACACTGCCGAAGACGAACAGGAGCAGCACGAGGGTCAGCGGCACCGCGACGGTCTCGGCCAGGACGAGGTCGTCGACCACCTGTTGCGACATGTCGCCACCCACGGCGGCGCCGCCACCGGCTTGCACGGTGAGGGTGTTCTTGTACGACCCGGTGTAGGTGTCGAGGAGGTCCCGGGCGTTCTCCTGCTGCTGTGTCTCGTCGCCCTTCACATGAGCGAGGACCATGGTTTGGCGGCCGTCCCGGGAGCGGAGGTCGGCGCTGCCCGTGTCCCAGTACGAGACGACGTTGGCGAGGTTCTTCTCCTCCTTGAGGTCGGCCACCAGGCTCCGGCCGCTCTCCTTGGCGGCCGGGGTGTCGATGCGGCCGTCGGCGGCACGGACCAGCAGGACCAGGTTGGTCTCACCGCCGAACTTCTCGTCGATGACCTTCCCGGCACGGGTGGACTGGGAGGCCGGGTCGTCGAAGCCGCCCCCCAGCAACTTGGTGAACGCGCCGGATCCCGCGGCGCCCATGAGGGCCACCGCCACGACGGCGACGACGAGTACCAGCCGGGACCGGCGAATCGCCAGTTCGGCTATGCGTTCAAACACGCACGATCTCCTTTGCGTCCTTGCGGTGAAAAACGACGTGAAGCGGCCCGGTGGCATGAGGGGGCCGGCGCGGTGCCGCGCGGAGGCTCCTCGCCCGTCAGAACCACGTGCGGGGTCGGTTTCGCACTCTTCGTCGCCGCGACGACGTTAAGTGAGCAGGCCCTGCCTTTGGCAGTGTGAGATTTCCCTAACAGTGCTCAATTTTCCGATGTCCCGCCGGAGTTGCCGTCGTACGGTCGCCGCATGCCCGTAGACGAGCCCACAACGGCCCCGCCGTCGCTGCGTCAGCGACGCCGGGCCGCCGCCACCCGGGAGATCCTGGACGCCGCCGAGCGCCACATCACCGAACACGGCCCCGCGGCCCTGTCCCTGCGCGCGGTCGCCCGCAGCCTCGGAATGACCGTGCAGGCGCTCTACCACTACTTTCCGAGCCGGGAGGCCCTGGTCACCGAGCTCATCACCAAGACCTACGACGATCTGGCCGATGCCGTGCAGGCGGCGATCGACACCGCCGCGGACCACCCGGGCCTGCCACGTCTGGTGGTCGCGACCGAGGGCTACCGCCGTTGGTCCGTCGCCCATCCCGAGCGGTTTCAGCTCCTCTACGGAACGCCCCTGCGGGACTACGCGGCCCCCGTTGAGGGCCCGACCACCCAGGCGACGCGCCGGATGAGCGCGATCTTCGAGCGCGAGTTGTTCGGTGGGTTCACCGCCGCGCAACTCGCCGCGGCCGACACCCCCGCCCTCTCGTCCTCGCTCCGGGCACATCTGGAACAGTTGCGAGGGGACGGTCCGGATGCCCTGCCGCCACCGGCGGCCGCTCTCCTGCTGAGCGCATGGGGACATATGCACGGCCTCGTCGTGCTGGAGGTGTTCGGGCACACCGCCTTCATCGGGGAGCACCAGGCCGAGATCTTCCGCATGGCCATGCTGAAGTTGCTCGACGACATCCACCGCCGGATCCCCGCGCCCGTGGACACGCCACGTTCGGCCGGCGGCTGAGGTGTTCGGCCGCGCAACGCGTCACGCGAGTTCGCTCCTTGAAGGCACGTCACTTCATTGGTGCGGACCTATTGACGGGACGCGTTCAACTCCCGAAATATATGGGCCGAGAGTCCGGCCGTGACCTTCCGGCCGAAAACCGCATGTCGCGGGCTGCGGCGGCGCCTGTCCGACGGACATGCCACTGCCGGGGCCCGTCCGCGTCTGAGGAAGGCATCCCCCCACATGAACCACCGCGAAGAATTCACCGCCCAGGATCGCGCACACCGCCGCCGCCGGCGGCGGACCGCCCTGGCCGTGGCCGCCGTGGCCGCCGTCGCGAGCACGACCGCGGCCGCCTGGGCCGCGAGCCCCGGTCAAGCCCCCACCGCGGCATCCGCCGCACCCGCCGCCGTGGCCCCCTACCTGTACAACGGATGGGGTAACCCGCCGGACCCGGGCGAGGTGATGGACGCCACCGGCGTCAGCTGGTTCACCCTCGCCTTCGTCCTCGACTCGGGCAACTGCTCCCCGCAGTGGGACGGCAGCCGCCCGCTGACCGGCGGGGCCGACGAGCAGACCGTGAAGGCCATACGGGCCAAGGGCGGCGATGTCGTGCCGTCCTTCGGCGGCGCGAGCGGCGCCAAGCTGGAGCAGTCCTGTGGCGACGCGGACGCTCTCGCCGGGGCCTACCAGAAGGTCATCGACGCCTACGGTCTCAAGGCCATCGACATCGACATCGAAGGCGATGCCTACAACGACCCGGCCGTCCAGCAGAAGACGATCGACGCCCTGAAGCAGGTGAAGGCCGACAACCCGGGGCTGCTCACCTACGTCACCTTCCCCAGCGATCAGAACGGCCCCGACGACAGCATGATCCGCCGGGCCGCCGAATCCGACTTCGAGGCCGACAGCTGGACCATCATGCCGTTCGACTTCGGCGGCGAGGGCCAGAACATGGGCGAGCTGACCAAGCAGGCCACCGACGGTCTGAAGAACGCCGTCAAGGGCGCCTACGGCTACAGCGACGACGACGCCTACCGGCACAGCGGGCTGTCCTCGATGAACGGCATCACCGACGTCAACGAGACCGTCTCCACCGACGACTTCGAGACGATCCTGGACTACGCCTCCCAGCACCACCTGTCGCGGCTCTCCTTCTGGTCCGTCAACCGGGACCGCCCCTGCCCCGGCGCCTACCCGAACGACGACACCTGCTCCGGAGTCACCCAGGAGCCCTGGCAGTTCACCGGAATATTCGCCCGGTACCAGGGCTGAGGGAGACCCACCACCATGACGAACGACACCACCAGGCGCGGGCATCGCGGACGCCGCCGCATCGCCGGCTGGACCGCCGCGTTCGCCGCGCTGGCCGGCGCCGCCGCGGCGGCGCTGACCGTACCGGCAGCGCACGGCGCGGACGCCGAACCGGACTTCGGTCCCAATGTGCAGGTCTTCGACCCGTCCATGTCCGCCCAGGACATCCAGGGCAAGCTCGACTCGGTCTTCGGCGAGCAGGAGAAGAACCAGTTCGGCCAGGCCCGGCACGCCCTGCTGTTCAAGCCCGGCTCCTATGACGTCAAGGCCAACGTCGGCTTCTACACCCAGGTGGCGGGCCTGGGCCTGTCGCCCGACGACACCACCATCAACGGCCAGGTGCACGCCGAGGCCGACTGGTTCGACGGCAACGCCACGCAGAACTTCTGGCGCGACGCCGAGAACCTGGCCGTCAACCCGGACGGTGGCGCGGACCGTTGGGCCGTATCGCAGGCCGCCCCGTACCGCCGCATGCATCTGAAGGGCGATCTGCAGCTCGACGACGGCGGCTGGTCCAGCGGCGGTCTGCTGGCCGACACCAAGGTCGACGGACAGGTGAAGTCCGGATCGCAGCAGCAGTGGCTCTCCCGCAACACCGAATGGGGCAGCTGGACCGGCTCCAACTGGAACATGGTGTTCGTCGGCGCGCAGAACGCCCCGGCCGGGAACTTCCCCAACCCGCCGTACACACGCGTCGACAAGACACCCGTGTCCCGTGAGAAGCCGTTCCTGTACGTCGACGACGACGGCGCCTACAAGGTGTTCGCGCCGGACGTGCGCAAGGACTCGACCGGCACGTCCTGGTCCTCCGGTGCGCCCAAGGGCACATCGATCCCACTGGACGACTTCTTCATCGTCAAGCCGGGTGACACGGCGGAGGAGATGAACGCGGCGCTCGACGCGGGCAAGCACCTGCTCGTCACCCCGGGTGTCTACCACCTGGACGCGCCGCTGAAGGTGACCCGGCCCGACACCGTCGTGCTGGGCCTGGGGCTGGCCACGCTGATTCCGGACAACGGGGTCTCGGCGATGACGGTGGCCGATGTCGACGGCGTCAAGCTCGCGGGCCTGCTCATCGACGCGGGCAGCGAGAACTCCGAGACGCTGATGGAGGTCGGCCCCGAGGACTCCTCCGCGAACCACGCCGACAACCCCACCTCGCTGCACGATGTGTTCTTCCGGGTCGGCGGCGCGGGCGTGGGCAAGGCGTCCACCAGTCTGGTGATCAACAGCTCGAACGTGATCGGCGACCACACCTGGATCTGGCGCGCCGACCACGGTGACGGCGTCGGCTGGGACTCCAACACGGCCGACCAGGGGCTCGTCGTCAACGGCGACGACGTGACCATGTACGGCCTGTTCGTGGAGCACTACCAGAAGCACCAGACCACCTGGAACGGCGAGGGCGGCCGCACGTACTTCTACCAGAACGAGATGCCCTACGACCCACCGAACCAGGACGCCTGGATGAACGGCTCCACCAAGGGATACGCCGCCTACAAGGTGGCCGACTCGGTCAAGCGCCATGAGGCATGGGGTCTGGGCAGCTACTGCTTCTTCAACACCAACAAGTCCGTCACCGCCGAGCACGCCTTCGAGGTTCCCGAGACCCCGGAGGTGAAGTTCCATGACATGGTCACCGTCTCGCTCGGCGGCACCGGCACGATCAACCACGTCATCAATGGCACAGGAGGCCCCTCGGACGCGGGCAGCAACGTCGCGAACGTGATCGACTACCCCTGATCTTCCGGCTTCCCCGACGCACTCCATCAGCTCCACCAGCTCCACAAGTTCGCCTGTGGGGCGCGGGTACCTCGCCCGCGCCCCACAGGCGGCTGAGCACACGTACGGACCGCATCTCGTTGTCGGATTCCCCTTCGTGAAGGACGGGCACTGATGAGCGTTTCCCGGCGAGCCCTGCTGACCACCGCGGCCGGTACGGCGGTGGCGGCCACCTCGATCGCTCCCCCGGCGCAGGCCGCGCAGAAGGTTCCCGGCCATGCCGCCGCCACGCTCGATGCGACGGCGGACTACGCGGTGGCCAAACTGCGCGCGGTGGCACCGGGGGTGAGTGGCTTTCCGGTCGGTACCAAGTTCGAGAAGTGGACGTACTCCCAAAACGGCGACTGGGTCGGCGGGTTCTGGCCCGGCACCCTGTGGATGGCCTGGCTCCACAGCGGCGAGGAGCGGTTCCGCACCCTGGCGCTCGCCTCCGCGGAAAAGCTCGCCCCGCGCCAGGACGACACCGGCACCCACGACCTCGGATTCCTCTTCTACCCCTCGTGGGTCACCGCGTGGCGGCTCACCGGCGACGACAAGTGGCGGACGGGCGCGATCCGGGCCGCCTCCTCACTGATCCGGCGGTACAACCCGAAGGGCCGGTTCATCCGGGCCTGGGGAGCGCTGAACGATCCGGCGAACGCGGGCCGGGTCATCATGGACACGATGATGAACCTCGATCTGCTGGCGTTCGCGAGCAGCCAGACCGGGGACGGAACGTACCTCGACATCGCCGTGGAGCACGCGAGAACCACCCAGCGGAACTTCCCCCGCCCGGACGGTTCGACCCCGCACGTCTACGACTTCGACCCGACATCCGGCGCTCCTCTCGGCCCGGGCACGGTGCAGGGCTACAGCCCGGCCTCCTGCTGGTCACGCGGACAGGCATGGGGGATCTACGGATTCACCACGATCTACCGCCGGACCGGCCGGCGGGAATTCCTCACCACCGCGCGGAAGCTCGCCGACTTCGCCCTGGGCGCGCTGAGCCCGGACCATGTGCCGGTGTGGGACTACCTCGCGCCGCAAGCGCCCCACGACATCAAGGACGCCTCCGCGGGGGCGGTCATGGCCTGCGGCCTGCTCGACCTGTCGCGGGCGACCGGCGAACCGCGCTACCGCGAGGAGGCGCTGAAGCTGCTCACCGCGCTGTCGGAGACCTGTCTGACCAGGAAGTCGACCCGCGCGGATGCGGTCGTGGCGCGCTGCACCCGCAATCGGCCGAGCGAGGACGGCGTCGAGATCTCGCTTCCGTACGCCGACTACTACCTGCTCGAAGGCATCCTGCGGGTGCTGCGGCCCGACGACATCGACCGGGCCATCGACCTGTCCACGGTCTGACCCGGCCCCGGTCGGCGAACTTCTCCACGGTCTGACCCGGCCCCGGCCACCGAACCTGTCCACGGTCTGACCCGGCCAAGGTCGCCGACCACCCCATCGCTCGCTCTCCAAGCCGCCGGGGCCGCCGGTGCGCCGCTCAGGCGCCCGCGGTCACGGCCTTGAGCTCGTCCAGCGATTCGCGCATCACCTGCGCCATCCCGCGTTCCTCGGACACCAGGACCCAGCGCTGGAAGCCGACCTTGAAGACGGCGAGCCCCGCCTCCGCGGCCAGGCTCGCGGCAGGCTCGGCGACACCGCGCCGGCGCAGCGTGTCGGCGAGCGCGGCCGACAGCGAGGCGAGTTTGATCAGCTCGCGCTCCAGGAGTTCCGCGTTCGCCGTGATCACGGCCTGGCGCTTGCGCGCGTACTCGCGACGGTCTTCGAACAGCTCGGAGACCGCGTCCAGGCCCACCCCCAGCGCGTCGATCGGCGCCGCGGACTCCGGGGCTTCGGCGACCGCCCGCACAAACAGTTCCTCCAGCTCACCGGAGCCGGCGAACAGCACCTCGCGCTTGTCCGCGTAGTGCCGGAAGAAGGTCCGCTCGGTGAGCCCCGCCCGTCTGGCGATCTCCGCCACGGTGGTCTGCTCGTACCCGCGCTCGCTGTACAGCTCGAGCGCCGCTTTCGCCATGCGTCCCCGCGCGTCCGGCTGCCACCTACCCATACGCGGATCTTACGCGATGACAGTCCATGACATCAGGTGTAGTGTCGATGACAGTAACTGACATCAACAGTCTGGGGCTCTCCCATGCGCATCTTTGTGACCGGCGCGTCCGGCTGGCTCGGCTCCGCCCTGGTTCCCGACCTCCTCGACGCGGGACACCGGGTCCTCGGCCTCGCCCGCTCCGACGCCTCCGCCGCCGCGCTCACCACGGCCGGGGCCGAGGTCGTCCGCGGCACCGTCGACGACCTCGACGTCCTGCGGGACGCGGCCATCGCCTCGGACGGGGTGATCCACCTCGCCTTCAAGCACGACATCGCCTTCACCGGCGACTTCCAGGGCGCCGCCGAGGCCGACCGCCGCGCCGTCGACACCTTCGGCGACGCGCTGGCCGGCACCGACCGCCCCTTCGTCCTCGCCGGCGGTCTGGCGGGCCTCGCGCCCGGCCGGGTGGCGACCGAGCGGACCACCCCCGCCATCGACGGTTCACCGACCTCGATCCGATCGGCCACCGCCCAGGCGGTGCTCGCCCTCGCCGCACGCGGCGTGCGCTCCTCCGTGGTGCGGCTCGCCCCGACCTGCCACGGTGAAGGGGACCAGGGCTTCATGGCGACTCTGGTCGCCACTGCCCGGGCCAAGGGCGTCTCCGGCTACCTCGGCGACGGCGCCAACCGCTGGCCGGCCGTCCACCGGCTCGACGCCGCACGGCTGTTCCGCCTGGCGGTGGAGAAGGCCCCGGCGGGATCGGTGCTGCACGGCACCGCGGAGGAGGGCATCACCATCCGCGACATCGCCGAGGTGATCGGCCGCCATCTCGGCGTCCCGGTCACCTCCGTGGCCCCCGAGGCCGCGGCCGAGCACTTCGGCTGGCTGGGCGCCTTCCTGGGCATGGACGCCCCGGCGACGAACACCCTGACCCGCGAACTGCTGGACTGGCAGCCGACCCACCCCGGCCTCCTCGAAGACCTCGACAAGGGCCACTACTTCCACACCCCCGCCGCCACCGCCACCGCCTGACGTACGGCTCGGGGACGCACACCGATCAGGACGAGGGCGACGGCCGGACAGCGCGTCAGCCGGGCAGGGTCTGCGCGATTTCCAGCGCCATGTGCAGTCCCAGCGGGTCGCCACGCCGATGACCTGTGGCGCCCGCGTGAAGGGCACCACACCGACGGGGCTGGCCGCCGCCCGGTCGATGGGCCACACTGCTCACAGTTCCAAGGCCGAGCGACGCAAGGGGCGCTGATGGGCGCGTACGACGAGACTTACCACCGCAGCCTCGAGGATGTCGAAGGGTTCTGGCTGGACGCGGCGGCGGCGATCGACTGGACCCGGCCACCGACCCAGGCCCTGGACGACTCCCGTGCGCCGCTGCTGCGGTGGTTCCCCGACGGTGAACTCAACACCTCGTACAACGCGTTGGACCGCCACGTCGAGAACGGCCACGGCGACCGGACCGCGCTGATCTACGACTCCCCGGTGACCGGTGCGGTCCGGCGCTTCAGCTACGCCGAGCTCCGTGACGAGGTCGCGCTCTTCGCCGGGGCGCTGCGCTCGCTGGGTGTGGCCAAGGGCGATCGGGTCATCGTCTACATGCCGATGGTGCCCGAGGCGGTCATCGCCATGCTGGCCTGCGCCAGGATCGGCGCGGTGCACTCGGTGGTCTTCGGCGGCTTCGCGCCCAAGGAGCTGGCCGCCCGTATCGAGGACGCCGAACCGGCCGTGATCGTCGCGGCGTCCTGCGGGATCGAGCCGACGCGGGTCGTGGAGTACCAGCCCATCGTCGAGGCGGCGCTCGGCCTGACCACCCATCAGCCGGACAAGGTCGTCATCCTGCAGCGCGACCGGGCGCGAGCGGAGCTCGGTGGGGTTTACGTGGACTGGGCGGATCTCGTCGCCCGCGCCGAGCCGGTCGGCCCGGTCCCGGTGGCGGCGACCGACCCGCTGTATGTGCTGTACACCTCCGGTACCACCGGCAGGCCGAAGGGCGTCGTCCGGGACAACGGCGGCCATGCGGTCGCGCTGGCGTGGTCGATGGCCGCGATCTACGACATCGGGCCGGGCGACGTGTGGTGGACCGCCTCCGACGTCGGCTGGGTGGTCGGTCACTCCTACATCGTCTACGCGCCGCTGCTGATCGGTGCGACCACCGTGCTGTACGAGGGCAAGCCGGTGGGCACCCCGGATGCCGGCGCGTTCTGGCGGGTGATCAGCGACCACGGGGTGAAGGCGCTGTTCACCGCCCCCACGGCGTTGCGGGCGATCAAAAGGCTCGACTCGGAGGCCGCCGAGCCGAAGAAGTACGACCTGTCGTCGTTCCGCACCCTCTTCATGGCCGGGGAGCGGCTCGACCCCGAGACCTACCACTGGGCGCACCGGCACCTCGGCACACCGGTCATCGACCATTGGTGGCAGACCGAGACCGGCTGGCCGATCGCCGCGAACCTCCACGGGCTGGAGCCGATGCCGGTCAAGCCCGGGTCGGCCACGGTGCCGGTTCCCGGCTGGGATGTGCGCGTCCTGGACCAGGGCGGTGCCGAACTGCCCGCGGGCCAGGAGGGCGTGATCGCGATCCGGCTTCCGCTGCCTCCCGGCGCGCTTCCCACGCTGTGGGGTGACGACCAGCGGTTCATCGACGCGTATCTGTCCCGGTACGACGGCTACTACCTGACCGGTGACTCCGGGTATCGCGACGCGGACGGCTACCTGTTTGTCATGGGACGCACCGACGACGTGATCAACGTCGCGGGGCACCGCTTGTCCACCGGGGCGATGGAAGCGGTGCTCGCGGCGCACCCGGCCGTTGCCGAATGTGCGGTGATCGGGGTGCGCGACGAGCTCAAGGGCCAGCTGCCCCGGGGCTTCGTGGTGCTCAAAGCGGGCGCCGAGGTCAGGGACGAAGACCTCCGTGAGGAGCTGGTCGCGGCGGTACGCCGGGAGATCGGCCCGGTCGCCGCGTTCCGGGCCGTCTCGGTCGTGGAGGCGCTGCCCAAGACCCGGTCGGGGAAGATCCTGCGCAAGACGATGCGCGGAATCGCCGACGGGCGCGACGAACCGGTGCCGTCGACGATCGAGGACCCGTCGGTGCTGGACGCGCTGCGGCCGGTGCTGCGCCCTGAGTGAGGGAGGCGCTTCGCGAGCGCCGCCACGCAGCTCTCCCTCAGCACCGTCCGGCGGCTCGCTCGCCGCCGCGCCAGGGGCCGTCCGCCAGGGCACGGTCGGCGCCGCCCCCGCCATCCGGCCCCGCGCATGGTCGACCGGACGGGCTCAGAGGTTCTGTCCGCCGGAGACCTCGATGTCCTGGGCGGTGATCCAGCGGCCTTCCTCGCCGACCAGGGTGGCGATCACCATGCCGATGTCGTCGGGTTCACCGATCCGCCCGAGTGCGAAGGTGCGCGCCAGGTCCGGGATGATCTCCGGGTGCCGCTCGAAGGCATCGTCGGCGAAACGGGTGCGGGTGGCGCCGGGAGCGACGGAGTTGACGCGGATGCCCCGGGCGCTGAACTCCTTGGCCATGTAGCGGGTCAGGACGGTCAGGGCGCCCTTCAAGGACGCGTAGACGGAGTACCCGGGCGCCGTCACGGCCGGCCGTGTGGAGTTGCTGGTGGTGTTGACGATCGCCCCGCCGTCGGCCATCAGCGGCAGCAGCGCCTGGGTGAGGAAGAAGGGCCCCTTGAACAAGCCACGGGTGAGCCTGTCGAAGAACTCCTCGGTGGTCTCCTCGATCATCGAATTCCCCGCGAAGCCCGCGTTGTTGACGAGGTGGTCGAAGGTGTCGCGCTGCCAGGTGGTGTGCAGCGCGTCGGCCACGGCGTCGCGGAACGCGGGAAAACCGGCCGTGTCACCGATGTCCAGAGGCAGGGCCACGGCGGTGCCGCCCCGCTTCTCGATCTCGGTGACGGCGTCCTGGGCGCCCTGCTGGTTGGAGCTGTAGGTGAGGATGACCCCGGCACCCCGTTCGGCGATCTGGATCGCCGCGCTGCGGCCGATACCGGAGCTGGCGCCCGTGACCACGGCTACCTTCATGATGTGCCTCCTGCGCACGCGGTGGAGCATGCGACCTCCACGCGGAATGTGACACTCCCAGGTAATCGGTCGGCGTCACACCGGCGAAAGAAAGATCCTCCCGCGTCCTTGCCCAATCCTGCCGCGCTGATGCGGGGGCCTCGGCCGCCACTCCCCGGCCGCCGGGACGGGCCCTGCGCCCTGTGCCCTACGGCAGAGCGGCGGCCCGGGCGCGTCCGGAAGGGCTCAGGTGGCCGGCGTCCTGGCTGGGCGGTGTGCCGAACTGCCGCCGGTACTCGCGGCTGAACTGCGACGGGCTCTCATAGCCGACGAGAAGGCCCACACCGGTGACGTCGGCGGATCGTGTCGTGAGCATCAGCCGCGCCTCTTGCAGGCGGATCCGCTTCTGGAACTGGATGGGGCTCATCGCCGTCACCGTTCGGAAGTTGCGGTGGAACGCGGAGACGCTCATCCCGGTGAGCCGGGCCAGATCCTCGACCCGGAACGGCTCGGCGTAGTGCTCCCGGATCCAGCGCACCGCTCGCGCGACATGGCTGAGGCTGCTGTCGGCGAGGCCGAGCTGGCGCACGATCTCGCCCTGGTCACCGGTGATCAGCCGCCACAGGATCTCGCGCTTGATCAGCGGGGCGAGCACCGCCTGGTCGCGGGGCCGGTCCAGCAGGCGCAGCAGCCGGACCACCGCGTCGAGCAGCTCCGCCGGGGCATCGCTGACGGCGATGGCCGAGCGCGGTCCGCCCGGGATGCGCCGGGCGTCCTCGGGCCCGGCGAGCAGCAGATCGGCGACGGCGGAGGGCTCCAGAGTCAGCCCGAACCCGAGGGCGGGCTGCTCCGGGCCGGCCTCGGTGAAGTTTCCGGTGATCGGCAGGTCCACCGACGCGACGAGGTACTGGCCGGCCCGGTACTCGTACACCCGCTCGCCCAGCGCCAGCCGCTTGGTCCCCTGGGCGATCAGGGCCAGCACCGTGCCGGATGTCGTCGGCGTGGGCGGGTAGGGGCTCTCGAACTTCGACAGGCGGACACCCTCGATATCGGTGCTCCAGTCCGGCCGCGCATGCCGGGTCAGCAGCTCGCGGAGTTCATCCAGGTGCATACGACGATTGCAGCACAGCACCTCCGGCCGCCACGGCGACGAGAGACCCACTCGGGGCGAGGCGTCACGGTGGCCGCGCGACAGCCGCCGGGGCGAGGCGTCACGGTGGCGCCCCGCCTCGCCCCGGGCACACCGTCCTCAGTCGTCGGCCGGGCCCATCGGGAAGATGGCCAGCTCGGTCCTGCCCTCGTGGAACCCTTCTTGGCGAGGGGTTCCAGGGCGGCGGCGAGCCAGCGGCTGTCCGGGGACCAGCTCAGCGCGGAGCCGCGAGGAGTCGCCGGAGAAGGCCGTGCACTGGATCAAATCCCACTCGCCGGCGTGGGACCGACGGCCGCCCCGCTGCCTACGCCGAGGTCACGCGGCGGCCTCATCGGACGTGTCCTGGCTTCCTGGCAGCCCTTCGCTGGTGGTGAAGTAGAAGACGGGGAGCAGGACGAACGCGCCCAGGGCGGCCAGCGGTGTGACGAGGACGCCCAGGACTCCGGCGAGGGCGTAGGCCAGCGCTCCGATCCACGAGCGAAGGGAGCCGTGGCGTACGTAGGTGGGCTCGATGGTGTTTTCCAGGAGCTCGGGGCGCCGGCGCAGGTGGTGGTAGAGGGCCGCCCAGCTCAGACACATCGCGGCGGCGAGGGCCGCGTAGAGCGCCACGGCCACCTTCGCGTCCGTGCCCCAGGCGTCGGCCTGCAGTTCGGTGGCGACAACCTCGGTGGGAAAGGCCAGCGCCGCCGTGGTGAAGAGCAAGAGGAGGTTCGCCGCGTGCAGACCCCGGTCCATGCTGCGGATCCGCAGGAAGGCCCGGTGATGGTTGAGCCAGATCACCGCGATGTAGCTGAAGGACGCGGCGTATCCCAGATAGGCGGGCCACTGGCGGGCCAGTGCGTCTCCCAGGCCGCCGGGCGGATGTGCGGGGGTGGTCAGGCCGAGCACCAGGAGGGTCAGTGCGATCGCGAAGACGCCGTCGCTGAACGCTTCGGCGCGAGCCGTGTCCGACAGAGCGAACCGCTGGGCGGGCACGCGGAAACGGGGCGGCATGCGAGGCTCCTTTTCCCGACTTGCCCAGACAGGCATATATGACGCATAACAACTATATCGGGTGCCACTTCGCCACGGCTCGGCACACGGTGGGGCGGACTCGGCTCACCCCTGAACCGCGTCCCTCACCTGGGTAAACTGTTGCAGTCCCGACAAGCCCCGAAGAGCACCAGGAGGCCGGATGCCGCCGCACGACACCTCCGCGCTCGGGGCACCGCGCGAAGGGCACGGCCGCGACCCGTCCCCCACCCGTCAGGCCCTGTCGGACAGCGTCTACGAGAACATCAAGGCCATGGTCATGGACCATGAGATCACCCCCGGCGCACGCGTCAGCATCGAGGCCCTGGCCCGCGCCCTGAGCGTCTCACCAACCCCCATCCGGGAAGCGCTGGCCCGGCTGGAGTCCGACGGCCTGGTGGTGAAGAGGCCGCTCTCGGGATACCGCACCACCGAGCTGCTGACCCGCCAGGGGCTGGAGGAGCTCTTCGAGATGCGGCAGTTGCTGGAGCCGAGGGCGGCCGCGCTCGCCGCCGGCAACGCCAGTGAGGCTCAGCTCGACGGCATCGAGCGGATCGCGGAGGAGATGCAGTCCCATTCGGGGACCGCCGGGCGCTATGCGGCCTACCGCGACTTCGCCGCCCTCGACCAGCGCTTCCATGACGCGATCGCGCAGGCGTCCGGGCGGCCGCTGCTCGCGGACGCGGTGGAGCGGCTCCATTCCCATCTGCACATCTTCAGGCTCAGCAGCGTTCTCGACGCCGAGGACCCCACCCTCGCCGAGCACCAGCGTGTGCTGCACGCGATATTGCGCCGCAATCCCGACCGCGCGGCCGAGGCGATGGCGGAGCACCTCGCCCGCAGCCTCCGGCGCCAGCTCAGCCAGGACGATGAGTCCTGACGGTGCGGCGTCCTGACGGCGCGGCGTCCTGACCGCGCGGCGTCCTGACCGCGCGGCGTCCTGACCGCGCGGCGTCCTGACCGCGCGGCGTCCTCCGTCCGCCCGGCCGGGGCGGGGTCATCGCGGCCCGGTCATGCCTCCACCGCCCGTGGGCGCACCGCCGAGGTCGCGCGGTCGTGGATGATGCGGATGATCCGGCCGCTCATCCGCTCGTAGTCGCGGTCATTGTCCACCTCACCGCGGATCCGATGGTCGGCCATCACGGCCACCCGGTCCGCGAGCGTGATCATCTCGGCGAGGTCGCTGCTGATCAGCAGGATGGGCAGGCCGCCGCGGGCCAGCTCCCAGATGAGTTCGTGGAAGGCGTGTTTGGTGCGCACATCGACCCCGACGGTCGGCTCGTCGACGATGAGCAGCCGCGTGTCCGCCGCAAGCCACTTCGCCAGGCTCACCTTCTGCTGGTTGCCACCGGACAGCTCACCGGCGTTCTGCCCGAGCCCGGAGATGCGGATGCCCAGACGTTCGACGAGGTCGTGGGCCACCGCCCGCTCCTCGCGCGCGGAGATGAAACCGAGCGCCTTCGCCAGTCGCTTCCACACCGTCACCGTGATGTTCCGGGCGATGGGCTGCTCCAGGAAGACCCCTTCCTCCTTGCGGTTCTCGGTCAGATAGCCGATGCCGAAGCGGTGCAGGGCCTGCCGGGGAGAGGTGATGCGCACCGGCTCGCCGTGCACCCGGATCTCGCCGCCGGTGACGCGGTCGAGGCCGAGCATGGCCTTGACCAGTTCGCTGCGTCCCGCGCCGACCAGTCCGTACAGACCGACGATCTCGCCGGGCCGGATGTCCAGGCTGATGTCCCGGTGCCCGGCGGCGGTGGAGACGTCGTCGAACGAGAGCACCGGCGCCGCGGAGGTGTCCACCTCCCGCGGACGCATCTCGGTGGCCGAGTGGGCGCGGCCCACCATCAGATTGACCACGTCGTCGTGGGTGTGGTCGGCCAGTGGCGAGGATTCGAGCACGGACCTGCCGTCGCGCAGCACGGTGACGGTGTCGCAGAGGGCGAACACCTCCTCCAGCTTGTGACTGACGAAGACGACACATGTTCCCCGGTCCTTCAGCCGCCGGACGACCTCGAACAGGCGCTCCGCCTCCTGTGGGGAGAGGGAAGCGGTCGGCTCGTCCAGGAGCAGCACCCGGCTCTCGGTGTACAGGGCCTTCGCAATCTCCACCAACTGCTGTTGTGCCACGGACAGTTCACGGACCGGCTGGTCCGGGTCGAGGTCCAGACCCAGCTCACCGAGGCACCTCAGCGCGGGGGCCGTCATCGCCGCCCGGTCGATCAGGCCACGGTGCGAGGGAGGGCTCTGCAGCGTGATGTTCTCGGCCACCGAGAAGCCCGGAATCAGATTGCGCTCCTGGTGCACCACGCCGATACCCGTGCGGGTGGCCTCCTGCGGTGAACGCAGGTGGACCTCGCCGCCGCACCAGGCCAGGCGGCCGCCGCCCGGCGTGTGCACCCCGGTGAGGACCTTGATGAGGGTGGACTTCCCCGCGCCGTTCTCGCCGAGCAGCGCATGGATGGACCCCTCGGTCAGGCGCAGCCCGACGCCGTCCAGGGCCCGTACGCCGGGAAACACCTTGACGATGGCGTGGCATTCGAGAAGGACGTTGCTCATCCGGAACCTCCCGGGTGCGGCAGGACGGCGGTCGGTCGCGCGTCAGCCGGCGGTGGTGCGGGCGGTACGCGGCCGCGCGAACCGCCCCGCTTCTCCAGGTGGCTCTGGTGGATACGGCCGCCGACCACCGTGCCGAGCACGACCACGCCGATGAGGAAGTTCACCCAGCTCGGGTCGAGCGAGAACTGCGCGCGTGCGGCGTCGATGAGCCGCATCACGAAGGCCGCCAGCACCGTGCCGAGCACGGCGACCGACCCTCCGGTGAGCGCCACGCCGCCGATGATGGGGGCCGCGAAGCTGGGCAGCAGCCAGTCGCCGCCCACACTGCGGTTGACTCCGGGCAGCGACGCCGTCGCGGTCAGGGCGGCCACGCCGATCAAGAGCCCGGACAGCGTGTGGGCGAGCACGATCTGCCGGTCGGTGGAGATGCCCGAGAGCCTGGCCGCCAGCGGGTTGCCACCGGCCGCCAGCAGCCGCCGGCCGGCGGTGCCGCGGTACAGGAAGGCGGCGAGCAGGGCCGCGGCGGCCAGCGCCGTGACGAACACCAGCGGGACGTTCAGCGGGGCCGCCCTGCCGAGGTCCTTCAGGCCCGCGGAGTATCCGTCCACGGTGCGCGTGCCCACCAGCCAGTACTGCGCCCCCTGGAGAATGGTCATCGTCCCGAGGGTGACGATAAAACCGTTGATCTTCGTCGCCACGATGCACAGGCCGGTCACCAGGCCGATGGCGGTGGCCGCCAGCACACCGGCCGCCACCGCGACCCCGGCGGGCACGCCCTGGTCCGCCATCAGAACACCCATCAGGCAGGCGGTGAAGCCGCCGAGCGCGCCGACCGCGAGATTGAGCTGTCCGACGCACAGCGCGACCATCTGGGCCAGTCCGATGAGGACAGGGGTGGCCAGGTACCGCAGGAAGGTCCGCACCGAAGGGCCCTCGAGGAACGAGCCGGAGGAGGCCACCCCCAGGGCGAGGTAGCCGGCGAGCACCACGCACAGCAGGGTCATCGTCGTGGAGCGGGAGAAGCGGCGCAGCACCGCGGCGCCCCGCTCGCCCCGTTCGCGGATCGTGTTCATGTGGAGCGCACCACCTTGCGATGGGCCACCACGGTGCGCACCCGGTCGGCCGAGAGGGCCAGCAGGAGTACGCAGCCGAGGTAGATGTTCAGGCTTTCGAGACCGACACCGAGCAGATCGAGCCCCTTGCGGATGACGCCGACCAGGGACGTGCCCAGCGCAGCGCCCAGTACGGAGACGACGCCGCCGGTGAGCAGGGTGCCGCCGAGCACCGAGCCGAGGAAGGAGGGCAGCATGAAGTCGTCCCCGATGGAGGCGCGGAACGTGCCGGTGCCGACGGCGGCCATGAATCCGGCGAGCGCGGCGAGCAGCCCCGAGAGCGTGTGCGCCAGGATGAGGCGGCGGCCGGTGGGAATGCCGGACAGCTCGGCCGCCGCGGGGTTGGCCCCGGTGAGCAGCAGCTCCCGGCCGATGCGGGTACGGGCGTAGAGGAAACCGAGGCCGACCAGTGCCAGGACGGTGAACTGCGCCAACTGCGGGATGACCGGGGACCCGCACACGGGCCCGACGCAGACGTCGGCCAGCGAGTACGAGCGCAGTTCCGCGAGCCCGGACGGCTTGCTGGTGAAGGCGGCGTTCTCGGTCAGGGCCGAGTAGAGCAGGGAGACGAGTCCCAGCAGCGCGAAGTCCATCGCCAGGGTCACCACGAACGAACTGACCCCGGTACGGGTGATGACCCAGCCGGTGAGCGCGCCGATGGCGGCCCCGGCCAGCAGGCACAGCAGCAGGCCCAGGGGCAGTGGCAAGTCCAGCCGGTCGTAGCCGAATCCCGCGAACAGGGCTCCGAAGGCGGCCATCCGCCCGACGGCCAGGTTCATATGCCCCACCGAGAGGACGACCATCTGGGCGAGCGCCACCACCGTCAGCGTCGACACGTCCCGCATCAGCGGGAACAGCACGAGCCGTTCATCGAGGAACGCCGGCTGCAACACGCCGAACAGGGCACCGAGGCCGATGACGAGCACCAGCAGCCCGAGCCGCTGGTTGACCCAGAACGGCAGCCGGTGCACCGGACGCGGCGGCGTGGCCCCGGCGGAGCCGGTGTCGGTGCCCGGTGGGAGGACGGGCGTCGTCATGCCACCCTCCGGTCGTCGATGGCGTCCATGTCCCAGTCGATGCCGATCCCCGGAACGTCGGGCGCCACGGCCCGCCCGTCGCGGATCGTCAGCTCGCCGCGGGTGACGGCCCGCAGCTGCGGGATGTACTCGACGAACCTGCCGTTGGGCACCGCGGCCACGAGGCTGACATGCAGCTCCATCAGGAAGTGCGGGCACACCATCACGTTGTGGCTCTCCGCCGTGTGGGCGACCTTGAGCCACGGGGTGATCCCGCCGATGCGGGCGGCGTCGACCTGCACGATGGAAGCGGCGCCCGTCTCGAGATAGGTGCGGAACTGCTGGGGCGAGTACAGGGACTCGCCGACGGCGACGGGAATCCGTGTCGCACGCGCCAGCCGGGCATGGCCGCCGATGTCGTCCGCCGGGAGGGGCTCCTCGATCCAGTACGGGTCGTAGGGCTCCAGCGCGGCCGCCAGTTGGAGGGCCGAGGACATCGTCTGCGACTGGTTGGCGTCGGTCATGATGTGCAGCGAGGGGCCGACTGCCTCTCGTACGGCGCGCAGGCGCTCGGCGTCCTCGGCGGCATGCGGCTTGCCCACCTTGATCTTGACACCGTCCCACCCGGACTTCTGGGCCTGGAGCGCACCCTTCACCAGGTCGTCGGCGCTCAGATGGAGCCAGCCGCCCTCGGTGTCGTAGACGGGAACGTCCTGGCGGTGGCCGCCGGCCAGCCGCCACAGCGGCTCACCCGCGCGCTTGCAGCGCACGTCCCACAGCGCGGTGTCGACGGCGGCGAGCGCGAGCGAGGTGATGGCTCCGGTGGTGGTGGCGCGGGTCAGGGCGAACAGCCGCTGCCACAGCGCCTCGACGTTGCGCGCGTCCTGCCCGATGAGGGCGGGCAGCAGATGGTCCCGCAGCAGGGCCAGTACGGAGGTTCCACCGGTGCCGATGGTGTAGGCGTAGCCGGTCCCCGTGCTGCCGTCCACCGTGGTGATGTCGACCAGGACCGTCTCCTGCTTGACGAAGGACTGCACCGCGTCGGTACGGTCCGTCTCCACGGCGATGTCGGCCAGCTTTGCGGTGGCGGTCGTGATGATGCTCATCTCGTGATGCCCGGTTTCTCTAGAGCGTTCTGCAGTACAGGGACGGCGGGGTCAGCCGCACGCGAGGACGTCGTCGGCGAACTGCTTCTTCAGCCGATCGGTCTTCGCCTTCCGGGCACGGTCGTAGGTCGTGACGTTCTTCTTCGTGACGACGAACGAACCGGAGTCGACGGACTGGCCGGGCGTGCGCATGGTGCACTGCTTCGTCTGCAGCAGCGCGAGCGCCCAGGCCCCGACCTTCGCCTGTCCCACCGGGTTCTGTACGACGGTGGCGGTGACCGTGCCCTGCTTGATCGAGCCGAGGATCTTGGCGTCGTCGTCGATGGCGACGACCTTCGCCCGCGAACCGGAGCTCTTGACCGCGTCGGCGGCGGCGACGGCCGGGTTGTAGGCGGTGGAGACGATGCCCTGGATCTGCTTGCCCTTGGCCGTCAGCAGGTCGGACACCGCCTTCTGCGCGGTCTGCAGATCCTTGTCGATGTCGGTGACGGTCTGCAGCAGTTTCGCCTTGCCGCCCGACTCCTTGACGGCCCTGGCCACGCCCTTGATCCGTAGCTGGGTGTTGGCGTCCACGTTGTTGCCCGTCAGATGGACGATCGTGCCCTTGCCGCCCATCGCGTCGATGGCGGCCTTGGCCGCCTTGTACGCGGCGAGTTCGACATCCGTGGACAGACAGAAGTCGGCCTCGTTCCCGCCCGCCGGGCAGGAGCCGAGCGAGGCCACGGCGAGGCCCTGCGACTTCAGGTCGGCGAACGTGGTGTTGATGTCGGTGGGCGAGACCCCGAAGACACCGAACGCGTTGTAGCCGCGCGCGGCGAGCGTGGACAGCAGATTGTTCTGCTTCTGCTGGTCCCACTCCGCCGTCTCGTCGAACGTCACGCCCCCGAGCCGGTACGTCTTCTTCGCCTCGGCGCCCGCGGACTTCCAGGGCTGGAAGTAGGGGTGGGCGCCGCCGGGCACGAGCGCCACCTTGGTGGCCGATCCGTCCGCGAGCACGGCCGAGCCACCACCCGCCCGCGCGGACGCGGGGCCCTGCCCGCCTGTCGGCTCACCCGAGTTCTTGAGCGTGCAGGCTGCCGAACCCGCGGCCAGCACCACGACGGCGACCACTCCCGGCAGTACAGATCCAGTCCGGAGACCCACCTCCACACCCCCACGAATCAAATAGGAAATTGATGCCGCGATGGTGTGCCAGTCGAGCCGCTCCGTCAAGACCCCGGACAAACACGAGATCCGGCACCCCTGAGGATCAGGCGCCGGATCTCGTCCCGCAGATTCCTATAGGAAACGCGTGTCCTGAATCGGATCAGCCCGCGTACTGGGCGAAGACGCGGGTGAAGTCCCACGGCTGCTGGGAGACGCCCGAGCAGGTGTCGGCTCCGCCACCGGTGCAGGGCCGGTCACGGTTGACCGACCAGAAGGTCAGCCGCGCGAGGTGCCGCTGCTGGGCGTAGCCCAGGATGGTGCGGAAGTCGTTCACGGTCACGGTCTCGCCGTTGTCGGTGATGCCGTTCATCGAGGAGATGCCGGTGTGCCGGTACGCCTGGTCGTCGGTGTACCCGTAGGCGCTCTTGACCGTGTTCTTGAGCCCCTCGGCGGCGCGGAGGGTGAGCTGGCCCATGTTCTGGCCGGCTCCGCCGAAGTTGAACGGCATGATGGTCCAGCTGTCCACGGTCAGACCGGAGGCGGCGGCCTTGCTGATCAGGCTGTTGTCGGGGCCGTTCTGGCCAGTGCCGAAGGTGACGTACACCTTGATACCGGGGTTGTTGGCCTTGACGGTCTTCAGCGCGTCGACCGTGCGCTGCTGGACGGTCGGGCTGTCGTACGCGGCGGCCTCGATGTCGATGTCGATCGCCTTGAGACCGTAGGCGTTGATGACCTTCTGGTACGCGGCGGCCAGCTCGCCCGCGCTGCCGCAGGAGCTCTCCAGCTTGTTGCCGCTCCAGCCGCCGAAGGACGGGATGACATCGCCACCGGCGGACCGCACCGTGTTGATGGTCTGCTGGTCGACACCTCCGGTGAGCGGACGGCCACCGTCCCACTGCGGGTTGCAGTAGCCGTTGCTCAGGACGAAGGCGAGCGTGAACCACTTGACGCCGGTCGCGTTCATCACGGTGGTGGGACTCGGCGGGCTGCCCCAGCCGTTGTAGAGGTACGGGGCCACGGCCATGGCTCCCGGCCCGGTCGGCGGAGTGCTGCCTCCGTCCGGCGCCGTCCACTTCTGGTTGGCGGCACCGGTGCAGGTCCATATCTGCAGCCGGGTGCCGTTGGCCGAACTGCCACCGGTGGCATCCAGGCACTTATTGGCCTGCGGGTTGACGATGTCCCGCGCCGCCGGGAGGGACCACTGCTGCGCCGCGCTGCCATTGCAGTCGTAGAGCTGGACCAGGCTGCCATCGGCCGTACCGCCCGAGGCCACGTCCAGACACTTCCCCAGCGCTCGGACCGTGCCATCGCCACCAACGGTCCACTGCTGCGCGGCGGACCCGTTGCAGTCGTAGAGCTGGATCGGTGTGCCATTCGCGCTGTTGGCGCCCGCCACGTCCACACACTTGCCGCCGACACCGGTGATCTGTCCGGTGGCCGCCACGGCACCATTCGCGGGAACGCTGGTCAGGCCGGTGAGGAGGGCGGCGGCGGCCGCCACGCCCAGGATGCCGCGCACCGCGGGTCTGTGCAGGAGTCTCATGTTCATCTGGTCACCGTCCACTTCTGGTTGGCGGCGCCGGTGCAGGTCCATATCTGCAGCCGGGTGCCGTTGGCCGAACTGCCACCGGTGGCATCCAGGCACTTGTCGGCCTGTGGGTTGACGATGTCGCGGGCCGCGGGAACGGCCCATTGCTGCGCCGCGCTGCCGTTGCAGTCGTAGAGCTGGACCAGGCTGCCGTCGGCCGTGCCACCCGACGCCACGTCCAGACACTTCCCCAGCGCACGGATCGTGCCATCGCCACCAACGGTCCACTGCTGCGCGGCGGATCCATTGCAGTCGTAGAGCTGGATGGGTGTGCCATTCGCGCTGTTGGCGCCCGCCACGTCCATGCACTTGCCGCCGACGCCGGTGATAGCGCCGCCGCCCGGCTGTCCGCTGTCGGTGCTGACCCGGACGTAGTCGACGAGGAGCTGCTGGGGGAAGACCGTGCTGCCGTTGGGGTCTCCGGGCCAGTAGCCGCCGACCGCGAGGTTGAGGATCAGGAAGAAGGGCTTGTTGAACGCCCACTGCCGGCCACCGAGGTCGGCCGGTGTGCGCCGCTGATACACGGTGCCGTCCACGGACCAGGTGATCGCGTTGGGGCTCCAGTCGACGGCGAAGGTGTGGAAGGCGTCGGCGAACGCCTGGCCACCGGGCAGGGAGTACCCGGCGCCGATGCCGCCGGACCCCGAGTATCCGGGGCCGTGGAGGGTGCCGTGGACCGTGGACGGCTCGAAGCCCACGTTCTCCATGATGTCGATCTCACCCGAGTTGGGCCAGCCGACCTGTCCGATGTCATTGCCCAGCATCCAGAACGCCGGCCACATGCCCTGTCCGCGCGGAATCTTCATCCGGGCTTCCACCCGGCCGTAGGTGGTGGTGAACTTGCCGGACGTGTTCAGCCGGGCGGAGGTGTACTCACACCTTCCGTACCAGCACTGGTAGTTGCTCGGGTTCTCGCGGCGGGCGGTGATGGCCAGATGGCCCTGTCCGTCGAGGGCGGCGTTGCGGTTGCCCGCCGTGTAGTACTGCCGCTCATGGTTGTTGACGTTGTCGCCCGTCTCGATCTGCCACTTGCCACCGTCGACGGCGGAGCCCGCGGGCCCGTCGAACTCGTCGGAGAAGGTGACGGCGGCGGCCTTGGCGGCCGCGGCCGGTGGCGCGGCGGACCGCGCCGCGGAGGCGGGCGCGCCCTGCGCCAGTCCGGTGGACAGGGAGGCGAGGGCGAGGAAGGAGACGACGGAGAGCAGCAGTCGCCGGGGTAAGCGCGGGGAGTCCATGACTCTCCCTTCCAGAAACATGTGCATGACAGGTACGGAGAGACATGAGGCGCATGTGAAACCAACAGGTGGAACCAAGTGGTTACGGCGCCGACCGGGGTGCGATGAGCGATCCGAGAGGTACTTAGTTCACTACGTGATTTAAGAAGTGAAGGAAAATCCTGTCAAGAGCTTGGTATGGACCATATGTAGGGACAGAAAACGACGTGGAGGACGACCGCACGACGGGTGACGGCCCGCGGGGGGCATCCCCCATGCCGATCCTGGGGTACGCCGGATCGCGTCCGTTGGGGGCGAATCTGGCGTTCAGCCATGTCTCCCACACTGCGCAAGCACCTCGCCCTGGCACTCGCGGTCAGCGGTGTGCGGGCCCGCGTGGTCGCGCCGGACGGTCGGCACTCGGTCGCCACCAGCGGCACCGCCGACCTGAACACCGGCCGCCCGGTCTCAAGAAGGCCGCCGGCCACCCCGCCCAGCAGGAGATCGAAGACCGCATCCGCGCACTGCTCGTGGGCCGCCCGCTACCGAGGCGGCAGCCGGCCGAGATGAAGCGGACCGTCCCCGTGAACGCGGAGGTTTAACGGCTGTGGCCCGGCGGCCGACACGGGCTCGGCCTGGTCGAACGCCCGCTGAGCCGCGGAGGAAGGTACTGGAGCCGCGAGGGCGGGGACGGCGGCTACATCACCCTCGACGGCGTCGCCGACGACGGCAGGCGCAGCGCCGCGGTCTCCATGTCCGAGGCGCGCGGTGACACCGCGGAGCACATCCTGGACCAGGAGAACGCGGCCGGCGCCCTCATCGACCACGCGCTGTGCGCCGGGGGCCATCACGGGGACGTGGGCGAACCACCGCTGCCGGGACGGTAAGTTTGGACCCCGCACCATCACACGCAACCTCCGCACGCCCCGTGCCCTCTTCCAAGTCGGCTACGGCCGTACGCGTCGGCGTGCCCGGTCCGGGCCGCACGCCGACTGACCGACCCCATGAGGACACACCGCCCGTGCCGGAACTTGTACTGCATGCCAATGGACGCACCTGGACCCTGGACGCGTCCCGGAGCTACACCGTGGGGCGCGATCAGCAGGCCGACATCCCGACCATCGACCGCCGAGTCTCCCGGCGGCACATCACGATCCGCTGCGTCGGCGGGACGTGGATCGTCGAGGACCTCGGCAGCGCGAATGGCACGTTCGCGGACGGACACCGTGTCCAGCGGATCGAGATCGGCCACGGTTCGATCGTCCGGCTGGGGAACTTCTCCAGCGGTATGCGGCTGGACTTCACCGAGGCTGCGCCGACGCCGACGCCGACGAGTGGCGACCCGGCGCCCGCCGCCGCGCAGGGCCGCGCGGCGGCACACCAGGGCGAGGCCCGTCCCGAGCCCCGCCCCGAGGCCCGTCCCCAGGCTCATCCCGAGCCCCGTCCCCAGCCCCGCCCCGAGGCCCATCCCCAGCCCCCTCGTGGGGCGCGGGGTGACACGGGTTGGGGCACGGCGGCAGCCGCCGACTCACCCCCGATGGCGCCCCATCCCCGGGCGGCGGAGGTCCCGGGAGCCCCGGCGGGCGCGGCAGCCTCAGCGGGGCCAGCGGCGGCCCCGACCCGTACGGCAGGCCCGACCCGTACGGCAGACCCGGGCGTCGCCCGGGACCCGCACCGGCCCGCCGCCGGAGAGCCGGACGGGCCCCATGGAGCCGCCGCGAACCACTTCATCGACCGGAGCCCGTCCGGTGTCCACCGGCTCGTCCAGGGGCGGCCGATGCGCATCGGCCGGGCGCAGGACAACGAACTCGTGGTGGAGGGCCCGCACGTCTCCCGCCACCACGCGGAGTTCCGGCCGCTGCCCGGTGGCCGCTTCGAGATCGTCGACCTCGGCAGCCACAACGGCACCTATGTCAACGGGCAGCCCGTGGACCGCCGGCTCATCGGCCCGCACGACATCGTCGGGGTCGGCCACTCCACCTTTCGCCTCGCCGGGGACCGGCTGGAGGAGTTCGCCGACACCGGTGAAGTCTTCTTCGCCGCCCGGAACCTGACGGTGACCGTCGGGCGCGGCAAGACCATCCTGGACGACGTCTCCTTCGGGGTCCCGGAGAAGTCGCTGGTGGCGGTGGTCGGGCCGTCGGGCTCCGGGAAGTCCACCCTCCTGCGCGCGCTGACCGGCTACCGGCCCGCCGACCAGGGCCATGTCCTCTACGACCACCGCGATCTGTACACCCAGTTCGCCGAGTTGCGCCACCGTATCGGCCTGGTTCCGCAGGACGACATCCTGCACAAGGAGCTGACCGTCGACACCGCGCTGAAGTACGCCGCCAGGCTGCGCTTCCCCGGTGACACCAAGGCCGCCGAGCGCAAGGACCGTATCGACGAGGTGCTCCAGGAGCTGAAGCTCGACGTCCACCGGGACAAGAAGGTCGCCTCGCTCTCCGGCGGCCAGCGCAAGCGGGTGTCCGTCGCCCTGGAGCTGCTGACCAAGCCGTCCCTGCTCTTCCTGGACGAGCCCACCTCCGGGCTGGACCCGGGCCTGGACCGCGATGTCATGAAGTTGCTGCGGGGGCTCGCCGACGACGGCCGCACCGTGCTGGTGGTCACTCACTCCGTCGCCGAACTGTCGCTGTGCGACCGGGTGTTGGTCATGGCTCCCGGCGGCTCCGTGGCCTACTTCGGCGCCCCGGACGAGGCCCTGGAGTTCTTCGGCCACGAGAGCTGGGCCGATGTCTTCTCCGCCTTCGAGAACCATCGCGACAACGACTGGGGCGGGCACTGGCGGACTTCCCCGCAGTACGCCCGGCGGGTCGCGGAGGTCGGCTCGGCCGTACCGCCGCAGCAGCCGGGCGCCCTTCCGGCGCAGCCGCCCGCGCGAGCCCTGCAGCCCAAACGGCGGCACTGGGTCGCCCAGTTGTGGACCCTGATCCGCCGCTATCTGTCGGTCATCGCGTCCGACAAGGGCTTCATGGCGCTGATGCTGCTCCTCCCGGCCGTACTGGGCGGGGTGAGCTGTCTGGTTCCGGCGAAGTACGGACTCGTCCCGCCACCGCCCGACAGCGGTTTCCGCTACAACCAGGAGTCCGGAACCATTCTGCTGGTGCTCGTCATCGGCATGAGTTTCTCCGGCGCGGCCAACTCCGTACGCGAATTGATCAAGGAACGGGTGATCTACGAACGGGAGAGAGCCACGGGTCTGTCCCGGTCCGCGTATCTCATGTCGAAGGTGATCGTCCTCGGTCTGATCACCGCGATGCAGGGTGCCGTCCTCTGCGCGATCGGCTTCTCGGTCCGCCAACTGCCCGCCCAGGGGCTGCTCATGCCCACGGCCGTCGAGGTCTGCGTGGTGATCAGCGCGCTGGGCTTCACCTCCATGATGTTCGGCCTGGTCATCTCCGCGCTGGTGAGGACGGCCGAGAAGACCATGCCGCTGCTGGTGATGTTCGCCATCGTCCAGGTGGTCTTCACCGGCGTCCTCTTCAAGCTGTTCAGCTCTCCGGGCATCGAACAGGTCGGCTGGCTGATGCCCGCCCGCTGGGCGGTCGCGGGCGCCGGAACCACACTCGACCTCGCACACACCATGCCGCCCTGGAACCTCGACAAGCCGAACGAAGTCGACCCCCTGTGGGCGCACACCGTCTCCCAGTGGGGCATCGACCTCGGTGTGCTGGTGGCGATCGGGCTGGTCTGCGGCTTCGTCGTGGCCCGCCTGCTGCGCCGGCACGAGCCCGACGTCATGCGCGACTAGGTGGCGCCTAGCCCTTGCCGAAGTGGACCGCGGGGAAGGCGCCCGCGACCCTGAGGGTTTCGGTGAAGCCACCGGCCAGCTCGGTGAGGCGGGCGGTGGCGGCCGGGCCGAGGTGGTCGTACGGGGCGGCGTCGAGGCGGTCGGTGAGCGCCTCGACCTCACCGCGCAGGGCCGCGCCCGACTCCGTGAGATCCCCCGCCGCGTCCAGCAGTCCGCGCTCGCGCAACCGGTCCCGGGCGGCGGCCCACTGCGCGGCGGACCATCCGCGGGTCCGCATGAACGTCGCCGACGTCACCGTGGTGCCGGTGGCGTTGTGCAGGACCAGCGCCTCGATCCCGGACAGGCCGGCGACCGCCAGGGCGAAGAGGTGGCCGTCGCCCCGGTGCTCGCGCAGCAGCGTCGCGGCGTGCCACAGGGCCAGGTGCGGTTCCTCGGGCACCGGGAGGCCCGCGTTCGCGGCGTACAGCGGCCGCGCCTCCCGGTGGCACGCCTCGGTGGCGCGCAGCGCCAGCTCGGCCGCCTCGGCCATCTCCTCCGACGTCAGGGCCGCCTCCCCGAGCAGCCGCCGCAGCACCTTGTCCGCGCCGCGCAGCCGCGCCGCGAGCACCGCCTCCGGTGTGGCGATGGCCCACGCGGCGGGGATGAACCGCTCCACATGCGCGTGGTTGAAGTTGTAGAACGTCGCGGAGACGGTGCCCGCGCCGACCGGCCCGAGCGGGGCCGCGCGGTCCGCGAAGTAGGTCATCGCCCCGCGTTCCAGCCCGAGCGCCGCGAGCTCGTCCTGCCGCTCGGGCGCGAAGTACACGCATGAGTGCACCGGATTGACGACACCGTGGCAGCGGCGGCCCGCACTCGGCTCGGATGTGGTCAGGTCGGCGAGGCGCATCAGGCTTCCTTCACGGGGTCGTCGTGGGTGCGGCCGGTCAGTACGGCCGCGGTCAGGGTGAGGTGCTGGACCAGGACCTCGGCCGCGGTGTCGGCGTCGCGGGCCAGCGCCGCCTCCTCCAGCCGGCGGTGCTCGCGGACGCCGTCCCGGCCCGGGTTGCGCTGTGCCGACCAGCGGCGTGCCAGCTCGCTCGCGGTCCACATCCGGTCGAAGGTGTCCAGCAGGACGGGGTTGCCGCAGCCCTCCAGCAGGGCGCGGTGGAAGACCCGGTGGGCCTCGGCCCATGCGGCGCTGTAGTGCTCGCCCTCCCCCGGGACGTACGCCTGGGTCCGGGTCAGCCGGTGGTGGGCGGCGCGTACGCGGGACTCCCAGTCGACGTCGCCGCGCTCGATGGACATGCGCAGCACGACCGGTTCGATGGACCGGCGGGCCTCCGCGATCTCCTGCCAGCGGCGGTCGGAGTAGGCCGGGACGGCGAAGCCGCGGTTGTGCAGTCGGTCCGCGAGGCCCTCGCCGACCAGCCGTACGAGCGCCTCGCGGACAACGGCCAGGCTCACACCCTGTTCCTTGGCGAGGTCCTGCGGTTTGAGGGCGTCACCGGGGGCGTAGTCCCCGCGCATGATCGCGTCCCGCAGATGTGCGTAGACCTGCTCGGAGAGCATCTGCTTCCCCGGGGAGGCCGACGTGTGGGTCGTCTGGGTCATGCCGCCATCATAGATGATCCCGGAGATAATCGATTATTGCTGTTATGATCGATCGAGCGGTCCTGAGAGCGGTGCCTATGCGGCGCCGCGGCCTCCATCGGCCGCACATCACCGCCACTCCACAGCACGGCCCGAAAGGAACGACGCGATGAGCGCCAACGACCCCTTCGCCCGCCTCCCCGAGGCGGCCTCCTTCACCGTCACCAGCACTACCGTCACCGACGGCGCCGCCTGGTCCATCGAGCAGTTCTCCGGCATCTCCGGCGTCCCCGGCGGGAAGGACGTCTCCCCGCAGCTGTCCTGGAGCGGCGCCCCGGAAGGCACCAAGAGCTACGCCGTCACCGTCTACGACCCCGACGCCCCCACCGGGTCCGGGTTCTGGCACTGGGCGGTCGCCGACATCCCCGCCACCGTCACCGAGCTGCCCGAGGACGCCGGCGACGACACCGGCTCGGGCCTGCCCGAGGGTGCCTTCCAACTCCCCAACGACGCCCGCGCCGCCCGCTTCATCGGCGCCGCCCCACCGGCCGGACACGGCACGCACCGCTACTTCGTCGTGGTGCACGCCCTCGACGTCGAGTCCATCGGCGTCCCGGCCGACGCCACCCCGGCCGTCCTCGGCTTCACCATGGCCGGACACATCCTCGGCCGCGCGGTCCTGACCGCCACCGCCGAAACCCCCGCCTGACGCACAGCGGGTCCAGCCCTGCGGGCCCCCGTCGAACACAGGAGCTGTCTATCCGCCGCCCGTCCCGAGTTGAACAATCGTGGCGTTGACTTCCGCGTCGAGGAGGACGGGATGAACGCACGTTTCACACGCTTCGCGCTCGTTGCCGGGACCGTTGTGGTGACCACGCTGGGCCCCTCCGTACAGGCCCAGGCACTGCCCGCCTGCGCGAGCAACGCGATCTGCCTGTGGCGGTTCCAGGACGGGACGGGCGAGCTCTACACCTGGCGGGGTGGCTATGTGGACCTGCCCAGCCGGTTCACGGATCACGTGGGTTCCTTCCGGGCCAACAGGACCGGTGCCTTCATCGACTGGGCCTCGGGCAAGGAGTGCCACTCGGTCCGCAAGGGCGACTACGCCAGCAACTACAGCGGCCGGTTCGGCTCGAAGATCGACGCGGTCGGCGACAACTGCTGACCCCGGCCCCGGAAGCCTGCCGGTGCAGGTGGTGAGTGCCTTCCTCCGACTCCCTCGCGCGCGGCCCCGCCGCCATGGCTCGGCCGGCGCGCGGGGAGGTCGGTAGCATCGCGGTGAACCGACAGCGGCCCGCCACCCGTGAAGGAGCGCCGACGTGCGACTCAGCCCGCGCACCGTGCAGGAGATCGATTCGCCGATGGGCGCGACGTATGCCCTGCTGGCGGGCCGCAGCGGCGAGCGGGCGCTGCTCGATCTGGCCCAGGCCGCGCCGAGCTATCCGCCCGCGCCCGAGATGATCGAACACGTCACCAAGGTCGCCCACGAGCCGAACGGCGCCGCCTATGTGCCCAGCCCCGGACTGCCCCGGCTGCGGGACGCCTTCGCCGCCGACCTCAGCCGCGGCTACCAGAGCCCGGTAGGGGCTGACCAGATGGTCGTCACCGCAGGATGCAACCAGGCGTTCTGCCTGGTGGCACAGGCACTCACCGAGCCGGGCGACGAGGTCATCGAAGTCCTGCCCTACTACTTCAACTACGACATGTGGCTGCGCATGAACGGCGTGGTGCCGCGCTACCTGGAGCCCAGGCCCGATCTCGTGCCCGAGCCGGAAGCGGCCGAAGCGCTCATCACCCGGCGTACCAAGGCGATCGTGCTGGTCACCCCGGGCAACCCGAGCGGCGTCACCATTCCGCCGGATGTGATCGCGGACTTCTACGCACTGGCGAAGCGGCACGACATCGCGCTGATCGTGGACGAGACCTACCGCTCGTTCCGCGACACCGTGCGACCGGCGCACGACTTGTTCGCCGACCCGGACTGGGCGCGGACCCTGGTGAGCCTGCACAGCTTCTCCAAGGACCTCGCGATTCCCGGCTACCGGGTGGGCGCGGTCGTCGGCTCGCCCGAGCTGAACCGCGAGGTGATGAAGCTGCTCGACTGCGTGGCGATCTGCCCTCCGCGCGTCGGGCAGGAGGCCGCCTGGGCGGGGCTGACTTCGGCCCAGGAGTGGCGGCGTGCGCGCGCCGACGAGGCCACCGAGAAGCGGCGTTGGCTGGAGACCGTGCTGGCCGAGCGGCCGGGCGGTTTCGAGCTGCTGAGCTGCGGAGGGTTCTTCGGCTGGGTCCGCCACCCCTTCGCCGACCGGGGCACCGACGACGTCGTGCGCGACCTCATCACCCGCTACGACACGCTCGTCATTCCGGGCACCGCCTTCCTGCCCGACGACCGCCAGGTCTTCCGGGTCAGCTTCGGCAACGTCGACCGGGCCGGGCTCACCGAGTTCGCCGGGCGGCTCGAGCTGATGGCCAAGGATCTCCTCGGCTGACCCGGCGAGCCGCGGCCGACCTGACGCTTGACCTTGCCCGAAGGTCAAGGTCGAGGGTGCCGGTGGCGACCGAGCAGGGCGCTCGGCCGGTCGAACCGGGAGGTACCCGCAGTGGATGACGACGCTCTTCTGGCCGAGCAGATGGCCTACTACCGGGCGGGCGCGGCGGAATACGACCGGCCCTATGCGGAGCGCGAGGACCTGCGGGAGTTGTTGGCTGCCGTCGATGACCTCCCGATTGCCGGGGATGTGCTGGAGCTGGCGTGCGGGACGGGGCAGTGGACCTCGTCGCTCGCCGCGCGGGCGCGTTCGGTGACGGCCGTGGACGCGGCGGCTGAGGTGCTGGCCCTCGCTCGTGCGCGTACCGCGTCCGCCACCGTCCGGTTCGTCGAGGCCGACCTGTTCGCGTGGCAGCCGTCGCGGTGCTACGACACGGTGTTCTTCGCCTTCTGGCTCTCCCACATCCCACCGGCGCGGTTGCCCGGCTTCTGGAACACCGTCGCCTCCGCACTCGCACCGGGTGGCAGAGCGGTCTTCATCGATGACGGTCCCGCCGCGGCCGCCGAAGAGGAAGTCCTCTCCGGCCGACCGGCTCCGGTGGCCGTGCGCCGACTCGATGACGGCAGTCAGTACCGCATCGTGAAGGTGTTCCACGACCCCTCGTCACTCACCGCCGACCTCGCGGCGCTGGGCTGGTCGGCCCACATCCGGTCGGTGGCCGGGAAGTTCATCGGTGTCGCGGAACCGCCGGCCACCTCTGCCGGAGAAGCGGCCCGGGGTCCGGCGAGGGTCAGATGAGTGTGGCCACCTTCTCGGAGGGCTTGTTGCGCCGCCAGCCGACGGCGAGGTAGGCGAGCATCCCGACGGGTGGAATGGCGCAGACGGCCCAGCTGATGGCCAGGGGCGGGCCGGGCTGGTCGAGCACGCCGACGTTCCGCAGAGTGCCGCGGCCATGGCCGTCGGGGCCGTCGATGTCGAAGGTGAAGCTGAAGGTGCCGGGTTCCGGCAGGGCCTGGACATCCAGGCCCCAGACATCCCGTTTGCGCGGGTGCCTGCCCAGCGGGCTCTCCCGATCGTCGGCGTCCAGGCCGGGCCCGTCGAGAGTGAGCGTGCCCGACTTTCCCGCGACGCCATCGGCGGGTGCGAAGGTGAAGTCGAGTGACTGCATGGCCCGCAGCGGCCACTCGGAGAACCCGACGGTGATCGCGTAGGGCCCGGCCTGTACCCGCTCGGTATGGACGACGCCGACCGGGGCGTACGCCGCGGCCGGCGCGGTCGACACCGCCACCAGCGCGAATGCGGCAGCCGCGGCCAGGGCCAGTCGGCGTGCGTGGCCTCGGATACGCCGGGATGCCAAGGCCACGGCGAGCAGGAGCGGTGAACGTGAGGAGCGCATGGGTGGTCATCGGCCCTTCGGGAGGGATGCGGTGGAGTGTTCGCGCAGCAGGACGGCGAGCCGGGCGGCGAGGTAGCCCGCGAGGACGCCCGTGGCCAGACCGACGGCCGTCATCGTCAGCAGTTCGGCCGGGTCCGGGCCGGAGCCGCCGAACAGGGCGCTCTGGAGGGGCAGGGAGAGGCCGACCACGGCTCCCCCTCCGGCGCCCATGATCTGTGGCGCGATCCGGCCCGACCAGCCCCGCCTCCTGCTCAGCCACAGCAGTGCGGTGATGGCCGCTGCCGCGAAGAGCATGAACACCGGGATCTCGGAGGGCAGTTCGGGAGGGTTGTCGCCGAGGTTGTCGCGCAGCGGCAGACCGCTCGCATCCGCGTAGACCCGCGCCGCCCAGGGCGAGAACCACCACAGGAGGAGCTGCAGGACGCCGAGGGTCGCGGCGGTCGTCAGTGCGGTGGCGCGCCGTCCGATGGTGAGCGTCCCCGTGATCAGCAGGAGGGTGGAGAACAAGATGTTCCCGACGAGGTCGGGTTCGACGGGCAGCGGGAGGGCGCCGAATGCCTTGGTCGTGATGGGGCTGAAGATGATGAGCACGGGGATGCTGAGGATCACACCTGCCCGGCCCCACCGGGTGTCGCGCGCCGCGGCGAAGACGATGACGCTCCCCACCATGGAAAAGGAGATCGAGAGGAACAGCCCGATGTGGGGCGGTGAGTCGAGTACGGCATCAAAGCCGTACAGCGAATGCCACCACAGGTCCACAAGCCCGAAGAGCAGGAACAGGGCGGCTCCCGTACCGGTGATCAGATAGCCCAGCGGGGCCCGGAAGACCCCGCCGAAGACGCGTACGGGCTTGCCGCCGGGAAACTGGTCCACCGGCTGGCCGGCGCGCTGGGCAGCGGTCGCGATCAGGACCATGGCCAGGCTGGCGAGACCGGCGAGGGCGCTGCCGGAATACAGCATGAGGTGGGAGAGCGTGAAGAACGTGTCCGGGCCGACATCGACATGCCACTGGATGTCCCAGCTCAAGCCGAACAGGGACATCGTGGTCCCGGCGAGGACGGTGTTGGCGGCGATGGGGCCGGTGCGGCCGGCGCGGGAGATTCTGACGGCGGGGGACGGCTGGGATGCCGTGCCGGTACCGGTGATGGGCAGTGCTGTGCTCACGGGAATGCCTTTCTCGTGACGGCGTTCATGGCCGTTCTCATGGCCGTTCTCATGGCCGTGCCAGGGCGGTGACCGTCGCTGCGTGGCCGGTTGTTCAGCCGGAGATCGCCAGCGGGAAGTCGAACTGGTCGCTCCGTGCGCCGTAGTCGACGCTGATGTGGAAGGTCCAGCGCCCCGGCATCATCAAGTGGACGGCCGCGGAGTAGCTGCCCGGGCTCTCAACCTGCGTGTGTGCCGGGGGTGTTGCGTGTCCGTGGGTGGGCATGACGGCCTGCAAGGTGATGGTGGGCGGACGTCCGCTTCGCTCCCCGTGTCGCGGGGTCAGGCGGATGTCCACGTCCGTGGTGCCGGTGCGGGGCCGGGCCACGGTCAGTGTCACTTCGTCGGTGGCACTGCCCCCGGTCAGCGCGACGGTGCCATCCGTCCAGGCCGGAAGGCACCCGACCGCCACCAGGGCGAGGGACACCGTCAGCAGCGCCGCGCCGACTCCGTGGAGAAACCGGAGCATGGGGGTGCGGGAGACGCCGGGAGGGTTCATCTCGCTTCTCCCGTCGGCGCCACATGCAGGAGGTAGGGCATGGTCAGAACGGCACTGTCGCGCTCGGCCTGGATCCACACGCGGTAGTAGCCGGGCCGGGAGAAGGTGTACACGAAGGAGACGTCCGGGCCGTAGGCGGCCACGGTCTCGTCCGCGGGGCTGTCGCCGTTGAGGGGCATCAGCCCGCTCATCGAACCCGCACTCGTACTCGTACGCGGCTCGTTCCCGTGGTCCATGGCGGCCATGTCGTGGGCCGGAGCGTCCCCCATGCCATGCGCGGAGTGGCCGCTCATGTGGCCGCTCATATCGCCGCCCATGGAGTGCGCGTGTGCCCAGACGGGTGCGCCCTGCGCGGCCCGTCCCATGCGCGTCGGGCTGGTGGCGTCCGCCTTGTCGAGCGGCCCGACCACGATCATGTGGCCGACCATGCCGAGCCAGGGCTGGAGCGTCGGTGTGTCGCCGACGCGCGCGGTCAGGGTGCTCGCGGCTCCCGCTGTGAGCGAGGGCGCCGACAGGCGCACCGGTACACCGTCGACCGTCCGCTCTCCCGGCCCCCGCGGGGCGAGTTCGGCGGGAAGGACCGGGTCACCGCCGCGCGCGGAGCCGTCGGCGACGGTCAGACCGGTGGCCGAGCGCACCTGCTGGATCCCGCCACCGCGGCGGGCGAACTCCGCGGACACGGCGTAGTGGCCGGCCGCGGGCAGCCGTAGCTGGACCTCGTAGCTGCCGGGCGCGGTGCGAATGGGGTGCAGATGCCAGAGCTCACCGGTCGGCCCGATGACCAGCAGGTGCATCAGGGCACCGTCGTGGACGACGAGATCGTCCGCGGGCAGGCCGGTGGAGCCGTCGTGCACGCTCATCCGTAGCGTGCCCCGCTCTGCCGCCTTGGCGGGGTACGGCCCCGTCTCGAGTGAGACGGGCGGCCGGGAGTAGTCGTTGGTCACCGGCCGGACGACCGCGTAGGGATCGGCCACGTTGTCGTTGGTGGCATCCACCTGGCCGCCCGGCTCGGGCGGCATGGGCAGGGAGGCGGACAACAGCGCTGCGGTGACGGCTGTCGCGAGCGCGGCCACCACGCCTCCCGCCGGCACCAGCGCCCAGGCCCCGCGCCGGGCCCGGACGGCGACGAACAGGGTCACCAGCATGAGCACACCGGCGGCGACGAAACCGCCGAACACGGTGAGTTCCGGTGGCGACGTGGCCTGGCCCGGCACCACGAAGGGGATCCGCGCCGTACGGGATCCGTCGTCGACGACGAGCTCCCAGGGCCCGGCCCGGTCGATGTCCAGGGCGGCGCTGTAGGACCCCGGCGTACTGCCGAGCCGGACCGAGGCGCCGCTGGTGGTGGTCCCCGCCGAGGAGCCTGCTGCCCGGTCGTGTGACGCACCGGTGGGCACGGTGCCCAGGCGCAGGGTTCCCGCGGCGGTGCCCCGATGGGTGAAGACGTCCACGTGCAGGGGGCCGGGCAGCCCGGTGACGCGCCGCAACATGAAGGTCAGGTCGCGGTCGCCGAGCGTCTGGGCCACCTTCAGGTCGCCCCCGGCGGTGGCATCCGCCCAGGCGGAGGATGATCCCGCGCCGACGGACAGGCCCAGGGCGCAGAGCACGGCCACCACCACGCGTGCCACGCGCGACATGCGCGACATGCGCGACATGCGCGACATGCGCGACATGCCACGGGAGTTGCGATCGGCGGATCTGCCGCGAACCGATGCGGGGGGTGCGTTGTCGTTCACGCGGCAGACAGTAGAAACCGCCACCACGCGGTGTCGTCACGCACCCGGGGTACGGCCTGTCCCCCGCGCGGGGGACCGCCTCTCCCCCCGGCGCAGGAAACGTTTTCCGGCAGGACTCGTGCACTATGTGTGCATGCCTGGTGCAACTGGCCGCGTACAGAGCGGCGTTCCGGCTGTGTGTTCCGCCGTCCGACGTGCCCGCGGCGCGGGCCCGCGGACCCGCTGAGAGAGGGGCCGTCTCCGTGTCGATCAGGGGCGCGAGTGGGTCCCTGACCCGGCAGTCCCTCATGGTGGCGGGCTTCTGCCTGCTCGCGGACGCGCTCGCCTTCTCCTACGAGGGTGCGCGGGTGTATCCCGCGGTGTCCTTCTGGTGTCTGCTGGCCGGGATCGTGCTGGTGGACGCGGCGCTCGCGAGTGCGGCCCGTCTCTCGGGAGTCGTGGCGTTCGCCCAGGCGGCCTTGGCCGTGGCCGGTGCGCTGGCCCTGCCCGGTGGCGGTCCACTGCCGGACACCAACGACGCCGGGATGCTCATCGCCGCCTACCGGGCCGGGGCCTGGCTGAACGGCCGCCCGGCCGTGCTCGCCCTCCTGTACCTGGCCGCGGGGTCCATCGGGGCCAGGACACTCGGCGCGACGACCGATCTCACCGAGTGGCGCACCATTGTGCTGGGCGCGGTGAAGGAGGCCCTCCTCGCCTGGCTGGTGGGCCGCTACACCACCGCCCGGGGCGCGCACATCGCCGAACTGGAACAGCGGGCCGTACGGGAGCGGGAGAACGCCCGGCACGCCCTCGCGGATGCCATCGCCGGGGAGCGCAGTGCCATCGCCCGCGATCTGCACGATGTCATCGCCCATCACGTGAGCGCCATCGGCGTCCATGCCGGAGCCGCCCGTCTGGGGCTCTCCACCAAGGAGGCGTCACCGGTGTCGACGGCGCTCACGGCGGTGGAGACCTCCAGCCGCGCGGCCCTTCTCGACCTGCGCCGCCTGCTGGATTTCCTGCACGACAGCCCGGCGGAGGGCGCACGGCAACCCGGGTTGAGCGACCTCGACGAGCTGATGCACGTCGTGTCCGCGGCCGGTCTCGAGACGGACCTCGGCATCCGGGGCGCCCCGCAGAAACTGGACGGGTCCCTGGACATCGCCGTCTACCGCGTGGTCCAGGAGATGCTGACCAACGCCCTGCGCCACGGCGACGGCCATGTGGACATCACCCTGGACTACGGGCCCTCGTCCATCACGGTCACCGCGGTCAACCCGATAGCCGTCCCGAAGCGTCTGGTGGAGGATTCTCCGCACCGGGGCCTGGAGGGCATCAACAGCCGAGCCGGCATGTTCAACGGCTTCGCCTCGTACGGACCGGTCCACGGCGGATCCGACTGGAAGACCACCGTCACCTTCTCCATGGATGGCACATGACCCTGCGTATCCTCCTGGCCGACGACCACGCCATGTTCCGCTCGGGGCTGAAGGCGGTCCTGGGCACCCAGGACGACCTGTGCTGTGTCGCCGAAGTGGCCGACGGCCAGGCAGCCGTCGACGAGGCCGGCAGGCTGGCACCCGACGTCGCCATCCTGGACGTCCGCATGCCACGCCTGGATGGACTCCATGCCGCGGAGCGCATCCTCGGCAGGCCGGGCAACACCACGAAAATCATCGTGCTCACCACCTACGACGACGACAGCTACGTCTACCGCGCCCTCCACATGGGAGCCAGCGGCTTCCTCCTGAAGAGCGCCCCTCCCGAGGAGACGATCGCGGCCGTCCGCATCGCCGCCCGTGGTGATGCCCTCATCGATCCCTCGGTCACCCGCCGTCTCATCTCGCGTTTCGCCGGCAGCATCGCCCCGCCCGCGTCCTCCACCGCGCTCGAGCGGCTGACGGCCCGCGAGCACGAGGTCCTGATGCTGGTGGCCCAGGCGCACAGCAACACGGAGATCGCGCAGCGACTGGGCATCGGTGACGAGACGGTCAAGACACATGTCTCCCGGATCCTGGCGAAGCTGGGCCTGCGCGACCGCACCCAGGCCGTCATGTACGCGGCCTCGCATCGACTTGTGGCACCGCTTCCCGCTCCGCCGCCATCCGGTCCGGAACGCTTGGGGCGGCGCAGGGGAAGGGGCGGTCGCTGCAATTGACAGCGCACAGATGCCCCGAGCGAAAAGCGAGGGAGCCGTGGGCGCCAGGACGCATCACGCCATCGTGACCGGCGACGGAGTCGATCTCCATTATGTGGCGGCCGGGGCGGGGGAAACCCTTGTTCTCCTGCCGGGATTCTCCCAGTCCGCTGCCGGCTTCGCGCGCCGTGGTCGACATGCCGCACACCCCGGAATCGAGCGCCGAGGACGCGGAATGGATCCTGGGGCAGAATCCGCTGCTGCCGCGCGAGCACGCCGCCACGCTGCATCTCGACTACTGCGGCAACGACCGGCGGGACGTACTGCCCCGGATCACCGTGCCCACACTGGTCATCGGCGGGGCGTCCAGCTTGATCCCCGCCGATGTCGCGGAACGCGTCGCCGAGCGGATTCCGGAATCCGCCGTTGGTATTTTCTCGGCGGCCGAGAAAGGCAGCCACCTGATGTTCTGGGAGAATCCCGAGCTGTTCAATGCGGTGGTATCCGATTTCATCGACGCCGGTACCGTCACATGAACGAGCGGCCCCGGTCTCAGGCCACGTGCAACAGGGCGCTGGTCTCGGCGGACGACATCTCGGTGGCGTAGACGCGACTGCCCGGCTGGTGCTTGCGGCCGCCCTCGCCCAGGTGCCCGGCGTCCACGGCGTCGAAGCCGATGTCGCGGATCAGCCCGGCCACCGCGGCCTTGGCCTCCTCGTCGTTGCCCGACAGCGGGATGGCCACCCGGTCGGTGGCGCCCTGGGGGCGGGCGTGGTCGCGCAGGTTCTCCCAGTAGATCGCGTTGAACGCCTTGACCAGGTTGGCGCCGGTGTGGGCCTGGATCTTCTCGCTGGAGGTGGTGGCGTCGCCGTCGAGCTCCGGGTCGTGACCGTCCCGCTCGGGGTAGTAGTTGCAGGTGTCGATCACGACCTTGCCGCGCAGCGGCTCGGTCGGCAGCTCCTGGTAGCGGCCGTAGGGGATGGACACGACCACCGCCTCGCCGAACCGCGCCGCCTCCTCGGCGGTCACCGCGCGGATCGGGCCGCCGATGTCGGCCACCAGGTCGGCCAGGGTGTCCGGGCCGCGGGAGTTGGCGAGCGCCACGTCATAGCCGATCGCGGCGAAGTGGCGGGCCAGCGTCGAGCCGATGCGGCCCGCTCCGATGATTCCGATGCGCACGGTGTGCTCCCCTTCCTCGTCCACGGGTGGGCCACCCACCGGGTAACCCCCGCCCCGCGGGTCATGCAGCCACGTCCCCGCGCATACCGCGGACGGGAGCGGGAGCGGGGACGGGCGGGCCCGGCGCGCGTCGAGTCCCGCGGGGAGGGCGGGCCGCGGTCCCGGCTGACGAGACGGGCCTAGGTCTCCGGCCCCGTTTCAACGGCCACCAACGTCATCCGGACGCCCGATGCGGCCTTCTCGGGGCGAAGCCATCATGCCAATGGAGACCCGTCGAAAGGAGCACCTCATGTCCTACCCGGAAGACCTCGCATACCCGGAGCCTCGCTACCACGGCGACAGGGGCGAAGTGAACGCGACCTTCCGCCCGGCCGGCACCCCGCCGGAGCTCTCCTCACCCGGCGGCTCGACCCACTACCTCGCCACCGGCGAGTCGACCGGCGGCGAATTCGGCCTGTACAAGGTGGAGATGGGTCCGTGGTCCGGTGGGCCCAAGACCCATTTCCACAAGGCCATCTCCGAGTCGTTCTACATCCTCTCGGGCAAGCTGGAGCTCTACAACGGCGAGAAGTGGATCACGGGCCGTGAGGGCGACTTCCTGTACGTACCGGTCGGTGGCCTGCACGCGTTCAAGAACGTGTCGGACGAGCCCACGTCCATGCTCCTGCTCTTCGCCCCGGGCGCCCCGCGCGAGGAGTACTTCGAGCGGGTCGCGGAGATGACCCGGCGCGGCGGCGAGGAACTCAAGCGGTTTCGCATCCGGCACGACAGCTACTTCGTGGAGGACTTCGACCCCGGGACGGAGTAGTCCGGGACACCGTCGCTCACCACGTCGATCGGCGTGGCCACCGATGGCCGAGTGATGTTCGGCGAGGGCGGGGTTGCCGCCCTGGGGTGCCGTCAAGAGTTGGCGCGCGCGGGTGCCGGCACCCCGTGTATGTCTCCAATTCTGAAGTGGGGCGAGCGATACTTCCGTGAGGTCGTGGTCGAGCAACGGGCTTACGTTCAACTCGTGAACTCTGCGCGGCTCTTGACGGCAAGGGCAGGGTCCAAGACAGTCGTTCTGTGTGAGCGCTCTCTCGATCCGATGGCGCTCGCGCTGTCCCTGTGCCCGAGTCCCCGTAGCCCAGCCTCCACCACACCCCACGCCAGGAGCGGGCTACGGGGGCTCGCACACCCCGTCACCGACGTTCCTTCGGACGAAAGCAGCCCCCCACATGTTCAGGATCACCTCACGTACGACGGCGGAGGCCAAGCCCCGCCGACGACGCGCGCCGGCCTTCGTGGCCGCCCTGTCGCTTCCGCTGACCGGACTGCTGGCTCTCACCGTGTCCTCCCCTACCGCCGCCGCGGGCGAGCCCGCCGCCGCGGCCGAGTGGACCACCGTCTTCCAGGACGACTTCGACGGCGCGGCGGGCACCGGCCTGAACAAGAACGACTGGCTGTACGACATCGGCACCGGCTACCCGGGCGGCGCCCCGAACTGGGGCACCGGTGAGGTCGAGTCGGTCACGGACTCCACCGAGAACGTGTACCACGACGGCGAGGGTCACATGGTGATCAAGCCGATCCGCGACGGTTCCGGGAAGTGGACGTCCGGCCGGGTGGAGACCCAGCGCACCGACTTCGAGGCTCCGGCCGGTGGGCAGTTGGAGATCAGCGCTTCCCTCAAGCAGCCCAACCCGGAGAAGGCCCTCGGCATTTGGCCCGCCTTCTGGGCCATGGGCGCCGACGCCCGTCCGACCGGGGCCACCAACTGGCCGAGCATCGGCGAGCTGGACATCATGGAGGACGTCAACGGGCTGAGCAAGCACTCGAACACCTTCCACTGCGGGGAGTGGGCCGGTGAGTGCCACGACCCGGACGGCATCACCAGCGACCTGCTGCCGTGCGACGGCTGCCAGACCGACTACCACACGTACTCCGTGATCGTGGATCGCACCGACACCTCCGCCGAGCAACTGCGCTTCTACCGCGACGGCAAGGAAACGTTCACGGTGAAGCAGAATCAGGTGTCCGCCGAGACCTGGAAGAAGGCGGTCGACCACGGGTTCTTCGCCATCTTCAATGTCGCGGTCGGCGGCTCCTACCCGAACAAGGTCTGCGGCTGCACCTCGCCGGCGGCGGACACCACCTCCGGTGAGGGGATGAGCGTGGACTGGTTCTCCGTCAAGGTGAGCCAGTAGCGACCACACGGCTTCCCGTACGTCGGGCTCCACGATCCGGTTGTGGTCGTGGAGCCCGACGTTGTCGGTCTGTCCTGCCTCCCCGATCAGCCCTCGTAGCTCCGGATCGCGGCGACCTTCTCCGCCGACGGAGAGGTCTCGTCGAAGCTCTGCGCCAGCCAGTCGTCGGTGAGCGACCGGGCGAGTTCCAGCCCGATGACGCGCTGGCCGAAGCAGAGCACCTGGGCGTTGTTGCTGAGGACCGAGCGGCGCACGGAATAGCTGTCGTGGGCGGTGACCGCGCGGATGCCGGGGACCTTGTTGGCGCTGATGGCCACGCCGAGGCCGGTGCCGCACACCAGGAGGGCGCGGTCGGCGGTGCCCTCGGCGACACGGCGAGCCGCTTCCACCGCGACATGCGGGTAGGCGGTGTGCTCGTCACTGCCCACGCCGACGTCGATGACCTCGGCGACCCGGGGGTCGGCCAGCAGATCCCGCTTGAGGGCTTCCTTGTAGTCGTATCCGGCGTCGTCACAGCCGACGACGATCCGGAAGGCGTTCGCGGTGGTCATACGGAATCGCTTCCTGTCGTCGTGTGGAGGGTGGCCACCGCGGTCAGTACGGCGGCGAGTGAGGTGGCTCCGGGGTCGGGAGTGCCCACGCTGCGGTCGGCGAGGGGGCGGGCGCGGCCCAGGCGGGGGCGCAGCCCCGCGGTGTCCTCGGCGGCCGTACGGGCTTCGGCCACGGCGGACGCGTACGCCTCCGCCACCGGGTCTTCGGTCCGCAGCCGCGTCGCGAAGGCGGTGGCGAACGGTGCGAGAGCGTCGACCAGGGTCTTGTCGCCCACCTCGGCCCCGCCGAGCGAGGTGACGGCGGTGAGCGCGGCCGTGGCGGCGGACGCCAGCTCCTCGCGCCCCGGCGCCCGGTCGGCCGGCAGTGCGGCGCCGATGGCGCGCAGCGCCACGCCCCACAGCGCACCCGAGGTGCCCCCGGCCTCCGCCGCCCAGGCATCACCGGCGGCGGCCAGCACCGCCGCCGGGGCCAGCCGATCGGCGTGTGTCTTCTCGGCGGCCGCCAGTGCCGCGTCGACGCCCTTGCACATGCCACGGCCGTGATCGCCGTCGCCCGCCACCGCGTCCAGCCTGCCCAGGGCCTCCGCGTCCCGGTGCAGTACGTCGCGGGCGGCGCGCAGTGCGTGGACGGCCAGCTCCGCCACCTCGACGGCCGCGCCGGACGCCGTGGCGGCGGACCGCTCCGTTCGGCGCGGGGCGGCGGCGGGCCGTTCGGCGGCGGCGTCCACCTGGGGTTCCCGCGGTGTCCCCCGGCGGAAGGCCGGGGTGTCGGCCGGTGCGCGCCACAGGCGTTCCAGCTCGTCGTCCAGCCAGCTCAGGGTCAGGGAACAACCGGCCATGTCGAGACTGGTGACGAGTTCGCCGACCTCGGGGCGTACGGGCGTGAGCCCCGCCTCGTCCAGCAGCCGGGCCACGGCGCCCCACAGCACATACAGCTCCTCGTACTTCGTGGCGCCGAGGCCGTTGAGGACGACCGCCACCCGCCCCTCGCCGTCCGTGTCCGCGGGCCGGTCCGCCAGCAGCCCGCTCACCAGGGCGCGGGCCAGGTCCTCTGCGGTGCCCAGAGTGTCCTCGCTGACCCCCGGTTCGCCGTGGATGCCGAGGCCGAGGCCCAGGCGGCCCTCGGGAACGGTGAACAGGGGCGCGCCGGAGCCCGGCAGGGTGCAGCCGTCGAAGGCCACTCCGAGCGTGCGGGTACGGGCGTTGGTGTGCTCGGCCACACGGACGACCTCGTCCAGCGGGGCGCCTTCCTCGGCGGCCGCCGACGCGGCCTTGAAGACGACGAAGCCGCCCGCGATGCCCCGACGCCGCGCCGCCTGGTCCGCGGGAGCGGAGGCGATGTCATCGGTGACGGCGAAGCAGCGGGCGGGAATGCCGTCGTCCGTCAACTGCCGTGCCGCGAGGCCGAAGTTCATCACGTCCCCGGCGTAGTTGCCGAAGAGGAAGAGGACACCGCCGCCCGCCTGCGCCGCCTCGGCGACCGAGCGGGCGCGGGCGGCCGACGGCGAGGTGAACACATCGCCGATGACCGAGCCGTCGGCGAATCCGGGGCCGACGACACCGCAGAAGGCGGGATAGTGGCCGGAGCCGCCACCGGTGAGGACGGCCACCTTCCCGGTACGGGTGGCTCGGGCGCGCACCACACCGCCGGGCACGGCCCGGACGTGTTCCGGATGGGCGGCGGCGAATCCGGTGATCATGTCGTCGGTGAACCGGGCGGGGTCGTTGAAGAGCCTGGTCATCGGGTGCTCCAGCCTTCGCGTGCGATATCGAGGGCGTGGCGGTAGGCGGCGTAGCCCTCGGCGTAGTGGTCGATCAGCCCGCGCTCGGCGGTCACGGTACGGAGGCGGGCGCGCCAGGCGCCGGGGGCGGCGTCGTCGGCAGGTGTGCCCAGCGAGCGCCAGGCGACGTGGGCCGCACCGCGGATGCCCACGGCGTCGTCGCACACCTCCAGGTCGCCCCCGAGGGCACCGGCGAAGATCCGCGCCCACTCCCCGGAGCGCGCGCCACCGCCGCAGGCGGTGACGGTGCGGGTGACGCCGAGGGTTTCCATGCAGTGCCGGGCCGAGTAGGCGACGGCCTCGCACAGCGCCCGCACCAGGTCGGCACGGCCGGCCAGCGGGGACAGGCCGTCGAAGCGGCCACGGGCCCGCGGGTCGACAAACGGTGCGCGCTCGCCGCTGGCGGACAAGAACGGCAGTGCGGTGACGCCCGAGGCGCCGGGCGGGGACTGGACGAGCAGCGCGTCCAGCGCCTCGATCTTGACGTCGAGCAGTTTCAGCAGCCAGTCCAGACCCGCGGTGCCGATCATGGCGGGCATGACCCGCAGATAGCGGCCCTCGTACGGGGTCGCCAGCAGCATCCCGGCCGGGTCCTCGGCGAGGGCCGGGCGTGGCTCGGTGTCGAGGACCTGGGCGGCGAGGGTGGTGCCGATGATGAGGTTGCCCTCGCCCGGTTCGGCCACTCCCGAGCCGAAGGCGCAGGCCGGGATGTCGAACGGGCCGGCGGAGACCGGCAGCCCGGCGGGCAGGCCCAGCCGCCGGGCGGCGTCGGGCAGCAGCCGGTGCAGGGTGCCGGGCGGGGCCGGGTCCGGCAGCAGCCGGCGGTGTGCGGACAGTCCGCACAGCTCGAGCGCGGTCTCGTCGTACGTGCGAGTGGCGACGTCGAGGAACGGCTGCGAGGCGTCGGAGGCATCGACGGTCACGGCGCCGGTCAGCCGCTGTACGACGGCGTCCACGCAGTATCCGGCGACGTGGGCCGCCGCCAGCCGCTCCGGCTCGTGCTCGGCCAGATGCGCCAGCAGGGGTGCCGCGGAGCCGGGGAAGAGACCGACGCCGGTGCGCCGGTGCAGGGCGTGCAGGGTGCCGTCGGCGGTCCACCGGTCCAGCCGGTCGGCGGCCCGGCCGTCCATCCAGGACAGCGCCCGGCCGACCGGGGCGCCCGTGGCGTCGCGCAGCCACACGCCGTCGCCCTGCCCGGTGAGGGCCAGGGCCTCGGCCGGTTCGTCGCCCAGCTGCGCGGCGTCGGCGAGCGCCGCCCGTACGACGGTCTCCACGGTGCCCACGACCTCGTCCAGGTCCTGCTCGACGCGGTGTCCGGGCAGGGTGTAGACGGTGCTGCGGGCCTCGTGGGCGGGGGTGGTCCGGCCGTCGCGGGAGATCAGCTGGGCCTTGGTGACCGAGGTGCCGATGTCGACTCCGACGATCATGGCCGGCTCCCGGTCAGCACCTCCGGATTGGCCACGTGCCGCAGCGGTTCGCCGCGCAGGAAGCGGGCGGCCTCGGCGGCGGTGATCCGGGCGGCCCGGTCGGCGGTCTGCCGGGTGGATCCCGCCAGATGTGGCGTGGTGATGACATGGGGGGCCTTGTGCAGCGGCCAGTCGGCCGGGGGCGGCTCGATGTCGTAGACGTCCAGGGCGAGCGCGCCGAGCCGGCCGGACTCCAGCAGGCCGGGCAGCGGGGCGTAGTCGAGCAGCTCGCCGCGGGCCGAGTTGACGAGGACGGCGCCCTCGGGCAGGAGCGCGAGGTTGCCGGCGTTCAGCAGATGCCGGGTCTCGGGGGTGACACGGGCGTGCAGGCTCACGACGGAGCTGCGCCGCAGCAGGTCGTCCAGGCCGGTGAGCTCGACACCGTCGGCCTGCGCCCGGGCCGGGTCCGTGTACGGATCGGAGACCAGGACGTGTGCGCCGAAGGCACGCAGCACACGGGCCACGATGGAGCCGATGGCCCCGTACCCGACGAGGCCGACGGTGGCGCCGTCGAGCTCCAGCCCCGCGTTCTCGTACGCGTAGTAGTCACCGCGCCACGTGCCCTCGTTGAGGGCCGCGTCGGCGAAGGTGAGGTGGCGCATGGCGGCGAGCATCAGGCCGATGGTGAATTCGGCGGCAGCGGCGGCGTTGCGGCCCGGTGTGAAGGTGACGGGTATCCCGGCGGCGGTGGCGGCGGCCAGGTCCACGTTGACCGGGCCGCCACGGGCCACGCCGATGAACTTCAGCTGGGGCGACTCGCGGATGACACGAGAGGTGAAGGGGGCCATCTGGGTCAGGGCGACACTCGCGTCACCGAGCGCCTCCAGCACCTGCTCCTCGGTGCCGCTGGCCTCCTTCACACCGCCGTTTCCCTGCCCGTCGGCGCCCACCGGCCCGAAGGGTTCGTTCGGCCAGCGGGTGCGCAGTGTGCGGAAGCTCAGCCCGGCGGAGGGCAGGCTCTCGCTCAGAGCGGCGGAGAAGAGCTCGGGGGCGATGAAGTCGTCGCCGGAAACCAGGACCGCGGTCATGTCGGGTCACTCCCCTCGGGTGTCGAGCCTGCTGAGCAGGAAGTCACGTACGGCATGGTGGTCCGCAGAACGGTAGGCGGCGGCCGCGAGGGCGTCCTCGGCGGGTGGGTACTGCGGATTGGGAATGGCCACCACGGTCATCCCGGCGGCCGCGGCGGCGCGCAGTCCGTTGCTGGAGTCCTCCACCGCCAGACAGCGCTCCGGGGCCACGCCGAGGGCGTGGGCGGCGGCCAGATAGACGTCCGGGCTCGGCTTTCCGCGCTCCACCTCGGCGCTGGAGACGGTCGCCTTGAAGTGGTGGTCGACACCATGGTGGACGAGGACGGCGTCGATGACCCGGCGCGGCGCGGAGGAGGCGAGCGCGATGGGCGCGAGCTCGGCGGCGGCGGTGATCATCTCTCGCGCTCCGGGCAGCAGGCCGATGCGGCCGTCCGCCAGCGCCTGGACCATGCCGTCGACGACGACCTCCTCGGTGCTTGCCGCGGAGTCACCCGCCCCGCAGAACCGGGTGAGGTAGGCGGCCCACTCGGGGGCGCTCATCCCCTGGACGTCGCGCGTTTGTTCCGGGCCCCACTGACGGCCGCGTGCGGCGGCGTACGCGGCCCACAGCTCTTCCCACAGATGCTCGCTCTCCACCAGTACGCCGTCCATGTCGAAGACCACTGCGTCGGCCATGCGTACCCCTGATCTCCTGGCTGATGATCTCTGGCTGTGCCGGAACACCGAGGGGTGTCCGTTGCACCGGGGGTGTTCGTCGCACCTCGCGGTGCCCGTTGCACCCGGCGGTGTCCGGCACAGCGAAATTAACATTGGCTGCGTGAGTTGTCACTGGTTCTATGTGAGAAACAAACACGGCAGGATGGGGACATGACTACTCCCCCGTCGTCGCGCGGTGCGCGGCAGCAGCGGCACCAACTGATCGTCGACCACGTTCTGGCCCGGGGGGACGCCACCGTCGCCGAACTGGTCGAGCTGACCGGCGTCAGCCTGATGACGGTCCACCGGGACATCGCCGAGCTGGCGGACCGCGGCATCCTGCGCAAGTACCACGGCGGCGTCTCCGCGCAGCCCTCGATGGTCTTCGAGTCCAGTTCGGACTTCCGGCTGCACGCGCACACCGACGAGAAGCGGGCCCTGGCCCGCGCCGCCCTGCCGTTCGTGGCCCCGGGGATGTCGGTGATGCTGGACGACTCGACCTCGGCACTGGCCCTGGCGCGACTGTTGCCCGAGGTGGGGCCGCTGACCGTGGTGACCAACTACCGCCAGATCACCGAGGAGCTGAGGGGTGCCGAGGGCATCCGGCTGATCTGCGTGGGCGGCGAGTACTCGCGCACCCATGACTCATGGATCGGCCTGCCGACGATGGACATGATCGGCGGCATCTCCGTCGATCTGAGCGTGCTCTCCACCTCCGCGATGACCGCCGGCATGACGTTCCATCAGGAGCAGGAGATCGTCAGCATCAAGCGGGCGACCCGGCAGGCGGGCGCGACGAGCGTGCTGCTCATGGACCACAGCAAGGTGGGCCGTCGCGCGCTGCACCGGCTGGAGGGCGTGGACTCCTTCGACCATGTCCTGCTGACCGGCCCGGTCGACGAGGAGCTGGTGCGGGAGATGCGGGAGCTGACGGATGTGCGGGTCATCGAGGCGGAGTAGTTACCACTCGATCCCGTTATCTTTACCAAGACTCTTGATATTTCTCTCGGCGCACTTGAGTATCTGCGGTCGTACTCCTTACATCACCGCAGAGTGGAGGTCGAGCGATGCCGAAACCCTTGATCCTGGGCTATCTGGGCGTACTCCTGTTCATGATCGGCGATGGTGTCGAAGCCGGGTTCATCGCCCCGTACATGGCCGACCACGGTGCGTCGACGGACGTACGGGCCGGGTATGTCATCACGGTGTACGGCATCGCCGTCATGCTGGCGTCGTGGTTCTCCGGTGCGCTCTGCCAGGTGTGGGGGCCACGCCGGGTGATGTGGACAGGCCTGGCGATCTGGGCCGTCTTCGACGCCGCGTACCTGCTCTTCGCGCTGGGCACCGAGAACTACCCGCTGATGTTGCTCTTCTACGGCATCCGGGGCTTCGGCTACCCGCTCTTCGCGTTCGGCTTCCTGGTATGGATCACCAACACGGCGCCGAAGGCCCGGCTGGGCACCGCGGTCGGATGGTTCTACTTCGCCTTCACCGGCGGCCTGCCCACCCTCGGCTCGCTCTGGTCGAGCCTGACGATCCCCTCGTTCGGCCGTCTGGGCACGCTGTGGTCGGCGCTCGCCCTCATCCTCCTCGGCGGCGCCATCGCCCTGGTCGGCGCCCGCAGGCGGCCCGGCGGCGACCGGATGGCACCGCCGGAGGTCACCACCGGCCAGAGCCTGCTGAACTCCGTCTCCATCATCTGGACCCATCCGCGTGTGCTGGTGGGCTGCCTGGTCCGGGTCATCAACACCGCCCCGGAGTTCGGCATGCTGGTGTACCTGCCGCGGATCTTCTCCGACGACATCGGCTTCGGCGAGGACAAGTGGCTCCAGCTGCTGGCGATCATCTACGGCACCAACATCTTCTTCAACCTCATCTTCGGCGTCCTCTCCGACCGCATCGGCTGGCGCACGACCATCGCCGGCTTCGGCGCGCTGGGCTGCGCGATCAGCGTCACGACGCTGTACTTCGTACCGACCTGGCTCGGCGCGGACTACTACTGGGTCGCGGTGCTCGCGGGCATGTTCTACGGCGCCACCCTCGCGGGATTCGTGCCCATCTCGGCGCTCATCCCGTCGATGGCACCGGAGAACAAGGGCGGCTCGATGGCCCTGCTCAACCTGGGCGCGGGCGGCGCGGCCTTCGTCGGCCCGGCGATCGCCAGCCTCTTCTTCCCCCTCGTCGGCGCCGGCGGAGTCACCCTGATCTTCCTCGCCCTCTACCTGGTCGCCTTCGTGCTGACGCTCCTGCTGAAGCTCCCCGAGGAGCGGGGTGACAAGCCCCCGGCCGTGGACCCGACGACCGGGCAACAGCCCCGTACGGACCCGGCCTCGACCACCACATCCGCCTGAGCTCTGCTACGCGGGGTACCCGCATCGGCCCACCGCACCACGAGAGCGGCCGGGCCGGGCGGGGGTGGCAAAAAACCCGTTGGCGGACCACAGCGGCCAGTGCTAATTTTCTGGCGGCCGTGCGAGAGAACGAGGAGGTGGTACCCGTGAACACAGTATCGACATGGGTGCTCCCCTCCGGGGTCACGGTCGGGCGATAGTCGTCCGGGAGCGCCGTTTCAGAGCCCTCCCGAAAGGCACGACCATGCAATTCACTTCCGAACAGCGTCTCGACGACGGCGTCCTCGAGCGCGAATTCACCCTCGGCGACATCCCCGGCATCTTGTGGACGCCCGCATCCGCGTCCGCATCCACACCGGTGCCGCTGATCCTGCTCGGCCCCGCTCCCCTCGGGCTGCGCAAGATGTACCCCCGGCTGGTGGCCCGGGCCCAGCACTCCGCGGCGGAAGGCTTCGCCACGGCCACCATCGAGCTCCCCGGAAGCGGCGACCGGCCCCGTTGGCCCGCCGCCGAGCAGGCCCGCACCGACCTGCGCCGGGCGGTGGAGGCCGGCGAGACGGTCAGCGACGAGATCATCGACGCCTTCATCCTCCCGCTGGTCGAAAAGGCAGTCCCGGAATGGCAGTCCGCGCTGGACGCCCTCCTTGCGCTGCCCGAGATCGGCGGCCCGGTCGGGTACTCGGGAGGAGTGATCTCCATCGGCGTCCGACTGGCGGTAGTCGAGCCGCGCATCGTGGCCGCCGGTCTCTTCGCCGGGAGTTTCGTGCCTCGCGCCATGTTCGAGGAGGCCCGCCAGGTCACCATTCCCCTGCACATCCTGCTGCAGTGGGACGACGAAGGGAACGACCGGCAGGCGGCCCTGGACCTGTTCGACGCCTTCGGCTCCAAGGAGAAGTCCCTGCACGCCAACATGGGCGGGCACACCGGGGTCCCGCAGTTCGCGGGGGACGCCGCGGCCCAGTTCTTCACCCGACATCTGAAGTGAGGCCGGGCCGTCAGACCGGCAGCAGACGGTAGCTGATGTCGGCCGGCACACCGCTCATCGAGGACAGGCCCCGGCCCTCTTCCATGAGCGGTGGCCGGCACCTCCCACACCGGTCGCTTCACCAAGGTGCCCCGGCTCGCCATCTACTGCGCGTGCCGAAGTTCTTCCAGACGTGGGCGGCCCAGTTGCGGATCGCTGCCCTCGCCCTGACATCTTCTCCGCCGATCGGCCCCGGATGCCGACTCTGGAGTTGCCGGTCGACGCGGAGCCGTTCAAGCGTTGCGTCCTGCCCACGCATCGCGGCGCTGATCCAGTGGCACAGTTCCCGGCCCGTGCAACCCCGGGCCGGTGGTGTTCACCGACCGGGACTTCGTCACGTCTGCGGGTGGCTCAGACGCCGTGGCACCACGTGCGCCACAAACGGGTGATCCGCTCCCGGAAGGTGTGGTGGGACGGGTTCTTGCCGCAGTGCTTCAGCACCCAGGACTGCCCGTCGGCGAAGTCCTCATCCCCGTACCTCCCCGCCCAGCTCTGCCCATACCCGCTTGCCCCACGACAGCGGCTCGGTGCCCCAGTGCCTGGCCAGCGTCCCAGGAGGCGGGCCCACCCTGCCTCCGACGCGCCCCGGCACGACATCGGGCACGACGGCGGGCAGTCCGAGCGCCGGCGTGCAGTACAAGGTGGTGGGTGGGCCACCGGACGTCGAGCTGATCGCCTACGTCGTCGGCCCGCTGACGGCCGCTTTGGCGATTGCCGCCGTGGTCATGGCCTCGCTTCCGTCCACAGGACACTGGTGCCGTCGCGCGGCAGGGCACGGTGATGTCAGCGGGCGGTCGGGACGTAGGTGAGGCCGAGGACGCCGTTGCTGAGCCACGGTCACTGCTCCTTGCCGGTCGTTGTCGCGCGGTCTACGTGTCGTCGCGTGGTCTACGTGTCGTCGCGTGGTCGACGTGTCGAGAGTGCAGACCGGCCGGAGCGAGGGAACTCATCGGTTCGGCGACGCCGTTGGCAACCGTGGCGCCGGTCCCCCGGGGCGCCCGCCTTCCCTCCGGCTGTGCCCTGGTGTCGCTCCCTGCCAAACGGCGATCATCGCGAGATGCTGCTGAGCCTGGCCCGGCCCGCCGGGCCAGCAGTCCCGTATGAGGAGCCCCCATGGCAGCGTCGCCATCCACCGCCACCCCGACCGATGACGCGTACCGCTTCGACGACCTGACCGCCCTGTACATCAACTGCACCCTCAAACCGTCTCCGCAGCAGAGCAACACCCAGGGGCTGATCGACAGAAGTCGCGCGATCATGGATGCGCACGGGGTCACCACGGACGAGTTCCGGGCCGTCGACCACGACATCGCGACGGGCATCTACCCGGACATGACCGAACACGGATTCGCCACCGACGCCTGGCCGACGCTCTACGAGCGGGTGATGGCGGCGGACGTCCTGGTGCTGGCGGGGCCGATCTGGCTCGGTGACAACAGCTCGGTGACCAAGCGAGTGATCGAACGTCTCTACGCCTGCTCGAGTCTGCTCAACGACAAGGGCCAGTACGCCTTTTACGGACGCATCGGCGGCTGCCTGATCACAGGTAACGAGGACGGTGTGAAGCACTGCGCGATGAACGTCCTCTACAGCCTCCAGCACCTCGGCTACACCATCCCGCCGCAGGCCGACGCGGGCTGGATCGGCGCGGCGGGGCCGGGGCCGTCGTACCTGGACCCGAATTCGGGCGGCCCGGAGAACGACTTCACCAACCGCAACACCGCCTTCATGACCTGGAACCTGATGCATCTGGGGGCCATGCTCAAGCGTGCCGACGGCATCCCCGCCCACGGCAACCAGCGCTCCGAGTGGGAAGCGGGCTGCCGCTTCGACTACCCCAACCCCGACTACCGCTGAGGTTGCCGAGGACCTCTCCGAGAAGGCCGCCGACCGGCCCGGCCTCTCGACGAGAATCGGTGCCTCACGAGGGCGCCCGGTACTCGCCGAGGATCCCCTCCGCGGTGCGGGCATCCTCGGCCTCGACCCTCAGCGCTTCGTCGATCACCTGCCGCAGGCTTCCGCCCGGGATCACGACCGCGCCGCTGGCGTCGGCGTAGACATAGTCCCCGGGGACCACGCATACGCCACCCACTTCCACCGCGACGTTGACGGCATAGGGCATGGCGATGTCGCCACCCCACCGAGTCGCCTCTCCCCGGCACCAGGTCGCGAAGCCGTAGGCGCCCAGTTGCTCGAAGTCGCGCAGCCGCCCGTCCGCCAGGACGCCGGCGGCATGGGTGTGTTCGAGCCTGGAGAGCTTCGTTCCACCGCCGTGGGATACGTCGGCATAGCCTCCGCTGGACAGCACCAGCACGGTGCCCGCCGGACGGTCGCCCACCGCCTGGCCGAAGAGATCGCCGAACTCGGCGTGCGGGAGGTCGTCGCGGTAGGGCAGATAGGCAATCGTGGCGGCGGGGCCGAACAGCTTGCGTGGCGCGGGGCTGACGAGGCCGACGATATGCGCCCGGTGACCGTGGACCCGGCCCATGGCGTCGACCAGCGATGCGCAGGACACGCGGTCGGGCACGGGTTTCAGCTCGCTGGCCATCGTCGCTTCCTCCCTCTCATCGCAGCACCGGACGATCCCCCTGTACCGGACACACCATGTGGCCCATGCTAGCCACCCGGCCGCACCGTGGCAGCCCGGTGACCAGGCGCGGAACGCCAAGATCAGCCCCTCCCCCAGCAGGCACACGTTTTTGCACGGCGGTCGTAAGACTGGGAGAATTGCAAACAACCCGGACATCAGATCCGGAGGGAGTTCCGCATGGACTCGACCGAAGCGCCGGGGATGCACTTCGGCATCTTCACGGTCGGTGACGTCACGACCGACCCCACGACCGGGACCACCCCCACCGAGGCGGAGCGCATCCGGGCCACCGTGGCCATCGCGCGCAAGGCCGAGGAGGTCGGACTCGACGTCTTCGCCACCGGCGAGCACCACAACCCGCCCTTCGTACCCTCCTCGCCGACGACGCTGCTCGGCTATATCGCCGGGCAGACCGAGCGCATCATCCTGTCGACCTCGACCACGCTGATCACGACCAACGACCCGGTGAAGATTGCCGAGGACTTCAGCGTGCTCCAGCACCTGTCCGGCGGTCGTACGGACGTCATGCTGGGCCGAGGAAACACCGGGCCGGTCTACCCGTGGTTCGGGCAGGACATCCGCCAGGCCGTCCCCCTGACCGTCGAGTACTACGGTCTGCTGCGCCGCCTCTGGCGCGAGGAGGTGGTGGACTGGGAGGGCAAGCTGCGTTCCTCCCTGCAGGGCTTCACACTGGTGCCACGGCCGCTGGACGACGTCCCGCCCTTCGTCTGGCACGGCTCCATCCGCACCCCCGAAGTGGCGGAGCTGGCGGCCTATTTCGGCGATGGCTTCTTCGCCAACCACATCTTCTGGCCCACCTCCCATACGCAGTCGATGGTGCAGATGTACCGCCGGCGCTTCGCGCACTACGGTCACGGCGCCCCGGAACAGGCCATCGTCGGCCTGGGCGGGCAGGTGTTCATGCGTCGCAACAGCCAGGAGGCGGTCGACGAGTTCCGGCCGTACTTCGACAATGCCCCGGTCTACGGACACGGCCCCTCCCTGGAGGACTTCACGACGCTCACGCCGTTGACGGTCGGCTCACCGGCCCAGGTCATCGAGCGCACGCTGGGCTTCCGCGACTACACCGGCGACTACCAGCGCCAGCTCTTCCTCATCGACCACGCCGGTCTCCCGCTCAAGACGGTGCTCGAACAGCTCGATCTGCTCGGTGAGGAAGTGGTGCCGGTGCTCCGCAAGGAGTTCGCCGTCGGCAGGCCGGCCGACGTCCCGCCGGCCCCGACGCACGAGTCCCTGCTCCGCGCCCGTAGAGCCGAGGAAAGGCCGCCGTCCGACGAGGAAGAGGGTCCGGAGGCGTGATGAAATTGGCGATCGTCACCGGGGGTCTGCGCGAGCCGTCCTCGACGCGGCTCCTCGCGGACCGGCTGGTGACGGCTGTGACCAAGGAACTCGAACAACACGGCGAACGGGTCGAGGCGTCAATCGTGGAGCTCCGTCCCCTGGGCCACCTCATCATGGACGCGATGCTGACGGGTTTCACCAAGGACGAACTGGAATCCGCCTTCCGCACGGTCGCCGACGCCGATGGCATCATCGCCGTCACACCCGCCTTCAACGCCTCTTTCAGCGGGCTGTTCAAGTCCTTCTTCGACGTACTGCCGGAACAGACGCTCTCGGACCTGCCCGTCCTCATCGGCGCGACCGGCGGCACCGAGCGGCACTCGCTGGTCCTCGAACACGCGCTGCGCCCGATGCTCACCTATCTGCACGCGATCGTCTCCCCCCGTGCCGTCTACGCCGCCACCGGCGATTTCGGCTCCCAGTCCGGAGCAGCCCTGGCGGAACGCATCACCGACGCCGCGGCCGACTTCTCCCGTCTGCTGCGCGCCTGCGGCCCACGGGTACGTCGTGAACCGGCGGACGACGACCTCGCCGCCATGCAGCGGCTGCTCGGCGACACGACCGGCGTGGGCACCGGCCGGCCGGCGGATCCGGCATGAAGCGCACACCGCCGCCCACCCGGATCCGATACCGCGCCACCGCACCACCTCGGGTAGGGCACCCGGGGGACATATCCCGAGCCCAGATAAGGGTTCGTCAGCTCAGAAAGGGTTCGTCATGCGCGCTCTGCGTTTCGATCGCTTCGGTGACCCCCATATCCTGCACCTCGCCGATATGCCCGACCCGGTGGCGGAGGGTGGCGAGGCCGTCATCGCCGTCAAGGCCGCGTCGGTGGATCCCTCGGACCTGATGAATGTCGCCGGCCAGATGGGGGAAACCCCGCTCCCCCACACTCCGGGGCGCGACTTCTCCGGCGTCGTGCTCGACGGACCGGAGAACTGGGTCGGTGCGGAGGTCTGGGGTACCGGAGGAGATGTCGGCTTCGCACGCGATGGCTCGCACGCGGAATTGCTCGCGATTCCGGCAGCGGCACTGGCCCGCAAGCCCGAACGGCTGAGCTTCGAGGAGGCTTCGGTCGTAGGAATCAGCTTCATCACCGGCTGGCTCGGCGCCATCGAGGCCGCGCAACTGGCCAAGGGCGAGAACATCGCCGTGTTCGGCGTTTCGGGGAGTGTGGGCGGCGCCGTCTCGCAGATCGCCCACGCGATCGGCGCCCGGGTGATCGGCGTGGACCGGGTCCGGCCCGCGGACGATACCCCCGCCGCGTCGATCATCGAGGAGTTTGTCGCGCTCGACGGCAGTGCGCAGGACATCGGCTCCACGATCAAGCGGCTGACCGCGGGCCGTGGGGTCGAGGTGGTGTACGACGCGGTCGGTGGCGTGACGACGCAGGCGGCACTGGCCTCGCTCGCCCCCCGCGGCCGTCTCGTGGTGATCAGTGCCATCGGCACCCGGACCGTGGAGATCGACCTCGTCGACCTGTACCGCAACGAAACCCACATCCTGGGATGTAACAGCCTCCACTTCGATGTCGTCGAGTCGGGCGCCCGGCTCAACCGGCTCACGCCGTTCTTCGAGTCCGGAGAGTTCCGTCCCCTCCCCATCGCCGACCGCTACAGCCTGGAGGACGGCCAGGATGCCTACTTGGCGGTGGAGAACCGCCGGGTACGGGGCCGCGTCGTCATCTGTCCCTGAATCCGAGCTTTCGCTGGACACGCCTCCGGTCCCGTTGCTGGGGACCACGACCGGGGGTTCGGTCCATCCGGCCCACCAGTTCGGGCCGGCGATCGCCTCCGGCCAACTCGGCTTTCTCTGGGTCTGCCTGCTCGCCCTCATGGTGGGGGCTGTGGCGGCGACCTCACTCGGTAACAGGTTCCTGAAGCGACGCGCGGTTCAGTCGGCGGTGGACTCCGCGGCGTCCGCTTCCTCTGTGACCTCCGCGACCTCCGTGGCCTCCGCGGCCTCCGCGGCTTCCGCGGTGGCGACGTCCCCGACCACGGCACATGCCTGCTTCTCGGGCACACCGGCAGCGATGAGCATGGCGACGGCGCTTCGGGCGCCGTCGTCCTCCAGTGCCCCCGTGTTGACCTGCTCCAGCAGAGCGAGCGTCAGCGATTCCAGGCCCGCGCTCAGCACCGCGGGCGGCAGATGGGTGTGGAAGACGCCGTCCCGCTGTCCGCGCTCCAGGATGGACGTGACCTCGTCGCGCGCGGGCTTGATGATCTCGGCGACGCGTTCCGCGCCCAGGTCGTGCCGGGCCAGCGCCAAGAGCATCCGGTAGCGGTCGCCTACGGGCCACATCGACAACGCGAAGTGTGCGAGCGCCCGCTCGGCAGGGCCCGTGGACTCCGCTCCGGCCACCGCCGCGTCCTGGAGGGCCTCGGAGGCTTCCTCGGCCAGCGCCTCGAGCAGCGCGACGCGTCCGGGGAAGTGGCCGAAGAGGGTGCGCCGCACGACGCCGGAGGCGCGGGCCAGTTCCTCCAGTGTGATGTCCGGGTTCCGGCCGAGTTCCCTGCGGGCCGTGGCCAGGATGCGCGCCCGGTTGGAGCGCGCGTTGCGTCGCTGCGGGACGCGGGCAGCGGGCTTGGTCACGGACAACCTCGGGGCGGTACGGCGAATACGGCGGACAGGAGCGGCACGTCCATTCTGACACGGGGCATTCCTCGCGATCCGGGATCGCTTCCGGCATGTGGACCGCCGCCACCGCACCGGGCCTGCTTCGACGATGCCGGTCGTGCGGCGTTTCGGTGTCCCGCCGGGCCGCCGCTTCCGCCGGCCGAATCCGCCCGGCAGCAGGCGATTCATGCCGGGTGGCGTAACCGGCGGACATGGGCGGCGGCGAGGTCGCCGTCGACCCCCACGGCGATCAGGGCGGCGGCGGCCGTGCGCGTGCCGTCGTCGGTCCAAGTGCCGGTGTTCACGCAGTCCAGGAGCGCCAGAACGTGTGCCTCGACGGCGCGGCTGAGCACGGGCGGCGGAAGGCTGGTGTGGAAGACGCCCTGCCGCCGGCCTTCGGCGATGATCGCCGTGGCCAGGTCGCGGGCGGGGGCGAGGACGTCGGCCCGTTCGGCGCCCAGGTTCTGGGGGGCGAGCCGAAGCAGCATGCGGTAGCGGTCGCCGACCGGCCACAGGGTGAGGACGAAGCGCGCCAGGGCGGTGGCGGCGTCGGGGGCCGGGAGCGCGACCGCGGTGAGCGCCTCCCGTAGGGCCTGCGCGGCGTCGTCCACGAGCCCCTCGACCAGCGCGGACCGCCCGGCGAAGTGGCCGTAGACGGTACGGCGCGACACCCCGGCGGCCTCGGCGATGTCACCCAGGCTGCTGTCGGGATCACGATCCAGTTCCCGGCGGGCCGCTTCGAGGATGCGGGTCCGTGTGCTGCGCGTCCGGCGGCACCCGGGGGCCGGCAGGACTCGTGGGCTGGGCACGGCGGAACCTCCTTCACCAGGGCCGCTGCGCGGGGTCCCAAGGCCGCTGCACGGGGTCGCCCTACTTGCACAACGGCGAGCAATTAATATTTGCACATCCATGGGCAATAAACTAGCCTGCACATCCATGGGCAAGTAACTGTCCTCGGTGCCAAGGCAGCAGCCCGCACCGCTCCTGCCGACCCCCGAAGCCGACCGCTTCGCCCCCCAAGGAGCTTCCGATGCCGCTCGTCGCGAACACCCCGGTCGAGAAGATGACCGGGCCGTACCCACGGCGCTGGTGGGCACTGATCGTGTTGTGCCTGAGCCTGCTGATCGTGGTCATGGCCAACACATCCCTGATCGTCGCCGCGCCCGATATGACCACGGACCTGCACCTCAGCAGCAGCGACCTGCAGTGGGTCGTCGACGGCTACACCGTCCCCTACGCCGCGCTGATGCTGGTGCTCGGCGCGATCGGCGACAAGTACAGCCGCCGCGGCGCCCTCATCACGGGCCTGCTGATCTTCGCGGGCGGTTCGGTGATGGGCAGCCAGGTCGACGAGACCAACCTGGTCATCACCGCCCGGGCGATCATGGGCGTGGGCGCCGCCGTGGTCATGCCGGCCACGCTGTCCCTGCTGGTGGCGATCTTCCCGAAGCGTGAGCGGGCACGGGCCATCACGGCCTGGACCGCGACCTCCGGCCTCGCCATCGCCGTCGGGCCCGTGGTCGCCGGCTGGCTGCTGCGGGACCACGCCTGGGGTTCCACGTTCCTGATCAACGTGCCCATCGCGGTCGTCGGCGTCATCGCCGCGCTCTTCCTGGTGCCGCCGTCCAAGGCGAAGGACATGGGCCGGATCGACTACATCGGCGGTCTGCTCTCGATCGTCTCCGTCGGCTCGCTCGTCTACGCCATCATCGAGGGCCCGCACTTCGGCTGGGGCGCCGGCCCGCTCACCGCGGCCGTGGTCGCGGGCGTGGGCTTCCTGGCCTTCACCCTGTGGGAGCTTCAGCACCCCCACCCCATGCTGGACGTCCGCAAGTTCACGTTGCGCGCCTTCAGCGGCTCCATGCTCGCGGTGCTGTTCTTCTTCTTCGGCACCTTCGGCTCGATCTACTACGCCACCCAGTACCTGCAGTTCGTCCTCGGCTACGACGCCCTGGAGACCGGAATTCGTCTGCTGCCGCTGGCCGGTGGCGTGTTCGTCGGTGCCGCGGTCACCGGGAAACTGGCCCCGAAGCTCGGGGTGAAGGCCATGGTCGTGCCCGGCATGGTCATCGGCGCCGTGGGCGTGTTCCTGCTCACGCAGATCGGCAAGGGCTCGGACTACACCGACTTCCTGCCGTCGCTGCTGCTGCTCGGCTTCGCGATCGGCCTGAGCGTGTCCCCGGCGACCGACACCATCATGGGCTCCTTCCCCGAGGCCGAACTGGGCGTCGGCGGCGGCGCCAACGACACCTCGCTGGAACTCGGCGGTTCCCTCGGCATCGCCCTCCTGGGCTCGCTGCTCAGCACGTCCTACCAGGACAAGCTGGGTGACCTGGTGGGCAACCAGCTTCCGCACAACGCCATGGACGTCGCCAAGGAGTCGGTGGGCGGTGGCCTCGCGGTCTCCGAGCAGATCGCGAAGAGCCCGAGCGGCGGCCCCCAGAAGGCCCAGGCGCTGGTGGACGCGGTGCACGAGTCCTTCGCCCACGCTGTCGCGCACACCAGCCTCATCGGCGGCATCATCATGGCCGCCGGCGCCCTGATCGTCCTGGGCGTCCTGCCCGGCCGCAAGGCGGCTCCCCAGCACGGCCAGGAGCAGGCTGAAGAGGACGTGAAGGAGCCCGCGGAGGTCGGCTGACCCTCGGACGGGCCGTGTGGTGAGCGGCACACGGCCCTGGACGGTGCCGGGAGGGGACGCCCGGCACCGTCCTTTTGTTCGTCCCCCTTTTGTGCCTCCGGGTTGGCTACGCGCGGCTCGCCTCGCCCGCCGGAGCACTCCGCGCCGCCCGGCGCTCGGCACCCAGGGCGGCGAAGTGGTCGATCAGGCCGGGGTTGTCGACCGCGCCGGGGTTCACGACCTGCTCGACGGACGCGCCCTGCAGCAGCACCCGGGCGAGCTTCCAGGAGAGGTTGTGGGCGTCGCGCAGCCCCGCGCACAGGCCCCGATGAATGGCGGGGTCAGGTGCGCGGCGTTCCCGAGCAGGAAGACGCGGCCCCGGCGCCAGCGGTCGGCGAGGCGGGCCCGGAAGGTGTACCGCGCCTGCCGTATCACCTCGAAGCCATCACCGTCGGCCGGGACGTCCACCCAGGGCGCCACCAGCTCACGCAGGTCCTCGGAGCCCGGCCGCAGCCGGAATTCCCAGCGGTAGCGGTCCTCGCCGATGCGCATGAAGGTCGCCGCTCGGGCCGGGTCGCGGACCTGGTCGACCGCTTCCCAAGTCCGCACCGGCAGATCGGTGCGGATGTCGACGACCGTCCACGTCTCCTCGAAGTGCAGGTCCTCCCCTACGGCGCCGATCGCGTCGCGGGTGAGACTGCCCGCGCCGTCGCAGCCCAGGACGGCGTCCGCCCACAGGTGCTCCGCCACGCCCGTGGTCTCGTCGCGCAGCGTGACGCGTACCCGGCCCGGCCTGTCACCGGGCATGTCCCGTTTCCCGCCCCGTTCGCTGTCCTGCTCGACCGCGACGACCTCCACCCCCGCCCGCAGCTCGCACTCCGGGTGGCGGGCCAGGGCGTTCCTCAGCAGCCGTTCCAGTCCGGGCTGGTCGTAGAGGGTGGTCTGCGGAAGCCGTGGTGACCGTACGGGTCGTCCCGGCGGAACTCGGCCATCACGCGGTGCCGGGCGTCCAGCAGCCTGAGGCCGTTGGCGGGGCGGGCGATGGCCGTGAACGCGTCGTGGACACCGATGGCCTGGAGGATCCGGCGGACCTCGTCGTCCATCGCGACGGCGCGCGGCATCGGGTACACGTCGCGGTGGCGTTCCAGCAGGATGCTGCGCACTCCACGGCGGGCGAGCAGGATCGCCGTGGTGACACCGACCGGGCCCGCCCCGACGATGACCACCGGCGCCGTCCGGGCGGCGCGGCGAGTCCAAGGCCGCCCTCTTCGACGAGGCGGTGTTCGACGCTCTCGACGAGTACGGCCGGGCGATCGACGAACGGCTGGAGGGCATCGACGACCCCGCCGAGCGGGTCGCGTTCGGCGTGCGGCTCAGCGCCAGGATGGCCCGGACCCATCCCGAGATCATGCGGATCCTGCGCCACCGCGGGCTCGGGCACATCCACTCCGACCGCGGCCTGTCCCCCGCGCCTTGGGCGATCTGAAGACCGGCGCGGCCTCCGGCCGCTTCACCTTCCCCAGCCCCGAGATCGCCCTCTCCGCCCTGGGCGGCAGCCTGCCGGCGCTCCTGGATCTGCACCTCGCCCAGCCGGACGCCAACGGCGACGAAGCCGCCGCGGCCATGGCGGAGATGATGCTGCGCATGCTGGGCGTCCCCACGACGAGGCCCTGGACATCGCCGACCGCCCCCTTCCCGCGCACGGCTGAAGCCACGGCGGGAGCTCGGACTTCCGTACGGCGATGCCCGGGTGAGCCCCGTCCGTGAACTACCCGGTCCGGTCCGGCAGATAGGCGCGGAGCCAGAGATCGAGCTCGGCGAAGATGCGCTCGCGCACCTCGGGGATCGACAGCACCAGGTCGTGCACCCCGTCCCGGATGCGCACGGTGGTGACCCGCGGGCCCAGCCGGGGGGCGAGGCGGGCGATGTCGTCGGCGCGCAGTACGCCGTCGGTGCGGAGCAGGGCGTCGTCCCATTCGGTGGTGGCGGTGCTGGCGGTCGAAGCCATCACCATGACCGGACAGTCGATGCCCAGTCCGCGGCGCACCCGCCGGTGACCCCGTTGGATCGCCGCCAGCCACCCGGCGTAGAGGGGGAAGCCCTCGGCCGGTTTGAGGGTCAGGTCGAACTCCCAACTGCCCCGGAAGTCACGGTGGAGACTGTGGACGTAGTGCGGGTTGAGCGGGGCCGGGAGCTTGCGGGTGGCCGCCAGACGCCCGAGGAGGTCGACGACGGGGGCGCCGAGCGCGCGGATCAGCAAGGGAGCTGGCAGGGACAGGAACGGGCTGTTGAGGAAGAGCGCGTCGATCGTCCCCTGCCCGGCCCGCCGGTCGGCGTACAGGGCGCTGATCAGGCCGCCCGTTGAGTGGCCGTTGAGCAGCAGGGTGTCGTGTCCGTCGACCTCGCGGATGATGCGGACCGCCTCGTCGAGTTCCTCGTCGTAGGCGTCGAGGTCGTGAATGTAGTTCGGCGAGTGGTGCGGGCGCAGTGAGCGGCCGTACTTGCGCAGGTCCAGTGCGTAGAAGTCGTAGCCGCGCTCGGTGTAGAAGTCGGCCAGGTGGGTCTGGAAGAAGTAGTCGACGAAACCGTGCACATAGAGCACCGCTCGGCGGGAGCCTCCGGCCGCGGCGCCAGGTTCTGCGGACGGCGGCGGACCAGGGTCGCGACGACATCTCCCTCGTCGTCGGCGGTGAGCGGCAGGTCGATCGACTGGTAGGGCTCGCCCAGGATGTCGGTGAGGAAGTCCACGGCGCCGACTGTAACGGCCGGGCTCGCGCCAACACCCCCGGAACCCGGTGGGCTTGGTCACTGCCGACGGGGGCACCGATCCCCGGCCCGGGCGGGGGCTGCCGCCCGGGCGGGGGCCACGGGACTACGGGACGGGCGGGGGCTACGGGACGGCGACCTGCCGCGACGCCGTGAGCAGTGCCAACGGTGCCGCGGCGGCCCACGCCTGCGGCGAGCAGGAATGGGGATAGGGCACCGGTGTGGCGGTGGCGGAGCGGTCGTAACCGGCGATGACCTCGGGAAGGCGGTATCCGTGGTGGGCCGCCGCCGCGACCAGGCCCTCGGTGACGGTGCCGACCTCGTCGGTGAGTCCGTGGCGGGCCAGGCCCAGCACGATGACGGCGTTGTCGTGCGGCCAGGCGCTGCCACGGTGGTACGACAACGGGTGGTACGGCTGCTGCCCGGCGGCCAGGGTGCGGATCGCCCAGCCGGAGAAGAAGTCCGGCTCCAGCAGACGCCGCCCCACCCGGCGGGCGCGTTCCGCGTCGAGGATGCCGGACCACAGCAGATGACCGGCGTCCGAGGCGAGGGCGTCGGCCTGTCGGCCGTCGCCGTCCAGTGCCAGCGCCGGAAAGTCGGCGTCCGGCATCCAGAAGTCCGAGGTGAAGCGGGTGCGCAGCCCGGCCGCGGCGGTACGGAGCCGTTGTGCGTAGGGCTCGTCCTTCCACAGCTCCTCGGCCAGTCGCGCGGTGCGCACGAGCGCGTCGTAGGCGTATCCCTGAGCCTCGGACACCGCCACGGGGCCCGCGGCCTGGGTGCCGTCGGCGAAGCAGATCGCGCCCGCCGAGTCCTTCCAGTTCTGGTTGACCAGGCCGCCCGTGTCGGGGCTGTAGACGAGGTAGCCGTGGCGGTCGAGGCCGCCGTCGGTGAACATCCAGTCGACGGCCCGCCGGGCGTGCTCCTCCAGCCGCAGGGCGAGCGCGCCGTCGCCGGTCGTCTCGTAGTGGGCGTGGAGCAGGACGAGGAAGAGCGGAGTGGCGTCGACGGCACCGTAGTAGCGGCCGTAGGGGACTTGGCGGAAGTGGGCCAGCTCTCCGTGACGGGTCTCGTGGACGATGCGGCCGGGCTGTTCGCCGCTGAAGGTGTCGTACCGCCGCCCCTGGGTGGCGGCGAGTGCGCTGAGCGTGGCGGCGGCCGTTCCGGGTCGGTACGGCAGCAGGAAGTAGGAGGTCAGCAGGGAGTCGCGGCCGAACAGGGTGAGGAACCAGGGGATGCCCGCGGCGGGGACGTACACCTCCTCGCCGTCCACGCCGGTGGCCGCGATGGTCAGCAGATCCACGTCGGCGAGGCCCCGCTCGCAGGTGCGGGTCAGGTCGTCCACCGGTGCCGGCGCCGGTGCCCGCCGTGGCGCGGGGGGCGCGGCGGACGGGTGGGACGGCGCTCCGTGCGGGTGGGCGTGGGCGGTGAGGTGGAGTTGGGCTTCGCCGTGTCCGTCCAGTCGCAGATCCCAGGTGAGGGCGCGCGCGGTGGGCCGCGGCGCGTCCTGCGGGCTGTCGACGGTGTCGGGGGCGGGGTTGCAGACGAGGGTGGTCCGGGCGTGCCAGTCGGCGCGCCGGTAGTCGAAGAGGAGCCCGTCGTCCGTGGTGTGGGTCTCGTGCCGGCCGTCGGGCTTGGCGTAGTGGCGGTCGTCGGCGCGCAGCTCGAACAGGTCGGCGAAGTCGGCGTCGACGGTGAGCTCGATGCGGGCGGTGACCGGGCCCGGGCGGTTGTTGACCAGCCGCAGGTGTTCGGTGAAGGTGCCCGCGGTGACGCTCTGCCGGCGGAAGACGGTGTAGGCGGGCGGCTGGTCCCGGGTGCCCTGCGGGGTCAGGACACATGCGGCGGTGTGGTCCGCCTCGGCCGCGGCGGGCACCAGGGTGGTGGGGCTGGTGCCGTCGACGGTGAGCTGCCAGCGGCTGAGGTGGCGGGCGTCGCGCAGGAACAGACCATCAGGTGTGGTGCCGCGGGTGCCGCTGATGCCCCCGTCGGCCTCCAGGTGGGCGAACGTGGCGTCGCGCACGAGCTGGACGCGGTGGTCCGCGGTCATGGCGTGGACTCCTCGGGGTCGGCGCACAGCAGGTCGAACGTGAGGGCCGCGGTCCACGAGAAGGGCCGCGCGCCACGGGCGGCGCCCGTGGTGGGGTCGACGTATTCGGCGAACCCCGACCGTCCCGCCTCCGTGAGGATGCCGTGCCGCAGGCGGTCGGCGTCCGCCCACAGGCGGTGGGTGCGCAGGCCGCGCTGGATCAGCCAGGCGGTGTTGAACCAGGCCGGGCCGCGCCAGTAGCGCTTGGCGTCGAAGGCCGGACCGGTCAGGTCGTAGCTGGGGACCAGTCGCGAGGACGGTGCCCTGAAGTGCGGTCCGCCGAGCGTGTCCCGAAGGCGCTCGACCAGGTCGGACGGCAGCTGCGGAACGATGAGCGGGACCAGACCGGTGACGGCGCGCTCGTCGACGAGGGTGTCGGTGGCCAGGTCGCGGACGCGGAACAGACCGGCGGTGTCGTCCCACAGCCGGGTGACGAGCTGCCGGGTGAGCTCGTCGGCGCGTGCGGTGTGCGGTGCGTCGGCCGTGCCCAGGTCGCGGGCCATCCCGGCGAGGGCCAGCTCGCTGGCGATCAGCAGGGCGTTGAAGCACGGGTCCTCGACGGCGAAGCGGTGCCGCGCTGTCCGGTCGTCGTAGTGGGCCTGCCGGTAGTCGGTCGCCAGCCGCACATAGCGCCCGTAGTCCAGGTCGGTCGGCCGGTCGGCGGGGTGGCCTTGGGCCAGGTCGGCGCGTTGGAAGGCGTCGGGCGCGGCCGGGTCGACACGTTGCAGGGCATCGTCCCAGCAGGGGCTGTTGTCCATGCCGGGCTCCCACGGGTGCACGATGGCCGCGAGTCCCGCCCCTGCGAGGTCGCGTCGGGTGCGGAGGTAGTCGTGCCAGGCGACGAGCCGCGGATAGACGCGGGGCAGGAAGCCCCGCCGCCGGGACTCGGCGGGATCCGCCCGGTGTACGAGCCAGGCCGCCAGGGCGTGCACCGGTGGCTGGACGATGCCCGAGGTCTCGGTTGCCGCCGGTGCGCCCGCCGACCGGCCGGCGTGGGAGGACTGCCAGAAGTCGGGGCTGGGGAAGTAGGCGTCGTGCGGCACGGCGGGGTTGAAGACGATGTGCGGGATGCGTCCGTCGGCCCACTGCCCGGCCAGCAGGGATTCGAGTTCCCGCTGGGCGCGGCGGGCCGAGAGGTGGCGCAGCCCGATGGCGATGAAGGCGGAGTCCCAGCTCCACTGGTGGGGGTAGAGGGTGCGGGAGGGAACGGTGGAGGTGCCGGTCCAGTTCTCGATGAGGACCCGCGCCGCACCGCGCCGCAGTGTCAGGGCTGCGGCCGCGGTGGGCGCGGGTCCGGCCAGGAGCGCGGTCACGCGCCGGACCCCCGCAGGAACGCGGGGATGGAGCGGACCGCTTCGAGGGGCTCGCCGGTGAGGCGGCATTCGGCGGCGAGATAGCCGTCGTACCCGATGGTGTGCAGGGCGCCGAGCCAGGCGGGCCAGTCGAGGTGGCCGGCGCCGGGCTGGAAGCGGTTGGAGTCGGAGACCTGGGCGTGGCCGATCAGATCGGCGTGGGCGAGGATCGCCGCGGCGGGGTCGGTCTCCTCGATGTTCATGTGGTAGCTGTCGATGCCGATCCTGATCGAGTCCAGACCGGTGGCGCGGATCAGCTCTGCGGCCTGTTCCAGCCGGTTGACCATGTGGTCCTCGTACCGGTTGAGCGGCTCCAGGAAGAGCGTGACGCCCTCCTTGCGCGCGTGCTCGCCGAGTTCGGCAAGGCCGGCCAGCAGGACCTCGCGGTCCTCCTCCTCGGTGCGCGGGGGCTCGAAGGGGGGCAGCCGGCGCGAGAACATGCCGTAGGAGGCGGGGGTCTGGGCGCCCAGGCCGCCGATCTCGGCGATCACGGTGAGCTGGGACTTCATCTGGGCGACGGCGTCGCGGCGCAGGTCCTCGTCGAAGGCGCCGAGGAAGTGGAGCATGTCGACGCAGACGGTCGGCATGACCACGCCGTCCTTGCGTGCCTGCCGCAGTTCGTCCAGGCGCGCGGCGAAGTGGAAGTCGCCCTTGGCGCGCAGTTCGATGGCGTCGTAGCCGGCCGCCTGGGCGACGTCCCACTTGGCCTGCAGGGTGTCCCCGGGCAGGAGTTGTTCCTGAACGGCGGTCTTGAGCATGCGGAGCCCTTTCAGAATTCCAGGACGATCTGCAGCGCCGCCGCGGGGCGCTCGTCCAGCAGCGCATAGGCGTCGGCGGCGTCGGCGGCGGGGATGGTGTGGCTCACCAGGGAGGTGACGTCCACCTGTCCCTCGGCGACCAGGCGCAGGAAGGTCTGCTGGAGGCGTTCGACGCTCCAGCGGTTGGACAGCTGCGGGGGGACGCCGCCGATCTGGGAGCAGATGAGCTGCACGCGGTTGTGGTGGAACTCGTCGCCCAGGCGCAGGCCGATGCCGTCGCCCTGGTAGAAGCCGGACGCCACCACGCGGCCGCCGGCGGCGACCGAGCGCAGGGCCTCGTGCAGGGCCGGGTAGGCGCCGCTGATCTCGATGGCGAGGTCGGCACCGAGGCCGGCGGTGGCGTCGCGGATGCTCTCGGCCACCTGGTCGGTGATGGCGTTGAGGGTGTGGTGGGCGCCGTAGGTCTTGGCGGTCTCCAGCCGGCTGTCCAGTGCGTCGACGGCGGTGACGCGTGCGCCGTTGAGCTGGGCGAGGCGGGTGGTGAGCAGTCCGATGACGCCCTGGCCGAAGACGGCGACGTCCTCGCCGAGGTGGATGTCGGCGGCCAGGACGGCGTTGTACGCGATGGCGCCGACGCGGGCGAAGGCACCGGCCAGGGGCTCCAGCCCGGCGGGCAGGGTGTGGCCGATCATGCGCTCGGCCGGGACGAGGCCCTCGCTGCGGTGTCCCCAGATGCCCCACACCAGGTCGCCGGGGTGCGGCAGGCCCGGGGTACCGGCCAGGTCCGGGGCGACCTCGACGACCTCGCCGACCTCGGAGTAGCCCCATCCGGCGACGGGGTACTGGATGCCGGCCGCACCCTCGCGGAACAGCCGCGCGTCGGGGTCCCAGGTCCGCGTCAGATACGGGTTGGTGCCGCGGTAGGCGGTGAGCTCGGTGCCGGCCGAGATGCCCGAGAAGCGGGTGCGGACCCTGAGGTGTCCGGGCGGAAGTTCGGCTCGGGGGTGCTCGGCGACCTCCACCTGGCGAGGGCCGGTGAATTGAACGACGCGTTCCACGGATGGCTCCGGAAGGGGGTGCGGATGTCGGTTGCGTCGACAATAGCCGCCACTTACGTCTTGTCAACAAGCAAAAGTGATGCTGAGATGCGTGCTCAGTAGACGTAAGTCGAGACGAGGACACCATGCACACCAGGACCCGGCGGTCGAGGATGACCGCGGTCGGCGTCACGGCAGCCCTGGGAATCGGGCTGCTCGCGGGCTGTGCCGGCAATACCGGACCGGGGAAACCGGACCGCGAGATCACGGTCTGGTCACAGGAGAACCTCCCTGACCGCGCCGCGGCGACCCAGAAGATCATCGACGGGTTCGAGAAGAAGACCGGGATCAAGGTCCATCTCGTCGGGGTGGACGAGGGCCAGATGCCCCAGCTGATCATGTCGGCCGCGGCCTCCGGCACCCTGCCGGACGTCATCGGCGCGGCCCCGATGGGCCAGGTCTGGCAGATGTACGACAACGGGCTGCTCAACACCGACATCCCGAAGAAGATCATCGCCGAGCTGGGCCGGAAGACCTTCAACCCGAACGCACTGAACCTCACCTCCGACGGCGGCACCGCCCTCGGCGTGCCCTCCGACGCCTGGCTCCAGCTCCTGGTCTACCGCAAGGACCAGTTCGCGCAGAAACACCTGGCGGCTCCCGACACCTACCAGCGGACCCTGGCCGCCGCCAAGGCCCTCACCACCAAGGGCCACGACGGCATCTCGGCCTCCACCGACCCCGCCGACGTGTTCACCTCGCAGAGCTTCGAGAACCTGGCGCTCGCCAACGACTGCCAGCTCGTCGACGGTCACCACGACGTCGCACTGGCCTCCCCGCCGTGCGAGACCGCCTTCCACACCTACGACCAGCTCGCCCGCGCCTACGGCCCGCCGGGCGCCCAGACCGTGGACTCCACCCGCGCCACCTACTTCGCGGACCGGTCATCCATGATCATCTGGTCCTCGTTCCTGCTGGACGAACTGGCCGGCCTGCGCAAGGACGCCCTGCCCAGCTGCCCCCAGTGCAAGAAGGACCCGCGGTACCTGGCGCACAACAGCGGCATCGTCACCGCGATGAAGGGCCCGGACGCCACGAAGGCGGCCCAGTTCGGCGAGATCACCTCATGGGTGACCACCAAGACGGCCGAGACGGCGGCCTCCCGCGAGTTCATCGAGTACATGATGGGCTCCGGCTATGAGTCCTGGTTCGGCATGGCGCCCGAGGGCAAGATCCCCGTCCGGCACGGCACGGCCGCGGAGCCCAACCGCTACCTCGCCGCCTGGCGCCACAGCCCCATCGGCGTCGACAGCCGTATCCCCTTCGACCAGGTCTATCCGACGCGCCTGCTCAACCAGCTCGCCGACGGCGTCAGCAACATGCGGCGCTGGGGCATCACCCAGGGCGAAGGAGCACTCGTCGGCGCCACCAACGGCGAGCTGCCCGTACCGAAGTCCATCGGCGCCATGACCAGCGGGCAGATCTCCTCCTCCGAGGCGGCCCGTGAAGCAGCCGACGAAGTCGCCGCCCTCAAGAAGTCCCTGCAGTAGCCGCCCGACATGCACCTCACAAAGGTCTCCTCATGACGACAGCCCCAACAGGCGCACCGCAGCGCCGGGAAACCAGCCCTCGGCCCACGGGCCGGCCCGCCGCCCCCGGGGCCGCCGCCCGATGACCGCCAGCCGCCGCGCCAACCGCGCGGGCCTCGCGTTCGTCTCCCCCACCTTCATCGTGGTCCTCGTGGTCGTCGTGCTGCCCATCGCGTGGACCGTACTGCTGGCGTTCCAGAAGGCCAAGCTGGTGGACATCCAGGGCATGGGGCTGTTCGGCAACTGGTCCCTGGACAACTTCGCCCAGGTCTTCGACTCCGCCGGCTTCTGGTCGAGCCTGACCACCACCCTGCTGTACACCGCGGGCGCCACCCTGGGCTCCGTCGCCCTCGGGCTCATCGCCGCGCTCGCGCTGCGCAAGCCCTTCCGCGGCCGCGGACTGCTGCGCGCGGCCATGCTGCTGCCCTACGTCGCCCCCGTCGTCGCCGTGGCTTTCGTCTGGGAGGTCGCGCTCAGCCCGCAGTACGGCGTCGTCAACGACTGGGGCCGGCGCCTGTTCGGCTGGGACGACCCCATCGCCTTCCTCTCCACCCGCGAGTACGAGGTCCACCTGCTCGGCATGCATGTCGACATCCCGCTGGCCCTGCTGACCGTCATCGCCTTCGAGTGCTGGCGCTACTTCCCCTTCGCCTTCCTGTTCATCCTCGCCCGGCTCCAGGCGGTCCCCAACGGCCTGGAAGAGGCCGCCCTGGTCGACGGCGCCACCGTCTCCCAGCGCTTCCGGCACATCCTGCTGCCCCAACTGATGCCCGTCATCGCCCTGTTGTGCGTCCTGCGGTTCATCATGACGTTCAACAAGTTCGACGACGTCTATCTGCTGACCGGAGGCGGCGCGGGCACCAACGTCGCCGCCGTGCGGGTCTACGACTTCCTCACCGCCCGCTACGACGTGGGAGCCGCCGCCGCCCAGGCCCTCGTGCTGGCCGCCGCTTTGATGATCCTGCTGGGCTTCTACTTCAAGCTCTTCGGCAACAAGGTCCAGGAGGAATCGTGACCCGTAAGGCCGCCCTGACCCGGGCCCACGTCGAGGAGAGGATCTTCGGCGTCCTGCGCTGGTGCGTCATCGCGTTCCTCGCCGTGATCACCCTGCTGCCCTTCTACTACATGCTGCTGCTGTCGGTGAAGCCCATCGACGCACTCCTGCTCGACCCGGGGTCCCTCCTGATCTCGGCCAAGGACTTCACGCTCTCCACCTACCGGGACGTGCTGCGGTCCACCGACGCCGGCGGGCAGGGCTTCCTGCGGTTCCTGCTCAACTCCGCCCTGGTGTCCCTGGGAACCGTCGTCCTCACCCTGCTGGCCGCCGTACCCGGCGCCTACGCCGTCAGCCGCCTGAAGTTCTTCGGCCACCGCCAGGTCAGCGCGCTCTTCCTGGCCGTCTATCTGTTCCCCGCGACCCTGCTGGCCGTCCCGCTCTTCGTCGTCTTCGCCAAGATGGGACTCTCCTCCAGCCTGGTCGGCCTCGCCATCGTCTACGTCGCCCAGACCGTGCCGGTGTCGATCTACATGCTGAAGAACTACCTCGTCACCATCCCCGCCTCCATCGAGGAGGCCGCGGCGCTCGACGGCTGCACCCGGCTGCAGACCGTCCGCAAGGTGATCCTGCCCCTCACCCTGCCCTCCCTCATGGCGACCGGCCTGTATGTCTTCATGATCGCCTGGAATGAATTCCTCTTCGCGCTGCTCTTCCTGGCCGCCGTCCCCGGCAAGTGGACCGTCTCCCTGGGCCTGGCCCAGCTTTCCAACGGCATCGAAGTGCCCAAGACCGTCCTCATGGCCGGGTCGGTGGTGCTGACCATCCCCGTGGTACTTCTGTTCTTCGCCGCCGAACGCCTCCTCACCGAGGGCCTCACCAGCGGCGCCGACAAGAGCTGACGCGTGGGGGAAGCATGATGACACCGAACCAGGTCAGCGCGGGCGAACTGCTGCAGCTGATCCGTAGTGGCCGCGCCAACACCCGAGCCGATCTGCAACGCGCCACCGGGCTGTCCCGCTCGACCGTCGGGCAGCGCCTGGACCTGCTCGACCGGGCCGGCTGGCTGCGCCACACCACCGGCACCTCCACCGGTGGCCGCCCGTCCGACCGGCTCGTCCTCGATCCCTCCCATGCCGCGGTCATCGCCGCCGACCTCGAAACCCGGCACGCCCGGGCCGCGGTCCTCGACCTGGCGGGCACCCTCCTGGCCGAGCACACCGGCCCGCTCCACATCGACCAGGGCCCGGACGAGGTCCTGGACCAACTGGCCGGCTGGTTCCCGGATCTGATCACCGCGGCGGGCATCGACGCCGCCGACGTCTGCGGCATCGGGCTCTCGGTGCCCGGCCCCGTCGACTGGGACACGGGACGGGTCGTCGAGCCGCCGATCATGCCCGGATGGGACCAGTACCCCATCCGGGAACGGCTGCAGAAGGCCTACGCCGACCATGTGGGCCCCAGCCTGGAAGGCGGCCCCGTCTCCGTCTTCGTCGACAACGACGCCAACCTCATGGCGCTGGCCGAGCACCAGGCCAACCACCGCGACTGCTCGGCCTTCGTCCTGGTCAAGGTCTCCACCGGCATCGGCGCCGGCGTCGTCGTGAGCGACAGCATCTACCGCGGCATCGACGGCGGCGCCGGCGACATCGGCCATATCCGCCTCCACGACCACTCCGACGCCCTGTGCATGTGCGGTGCCCACGGCTGTCTGGCCGCCGTGGCCAGCGGCGGGGCGCTGGCCCGGGAGCTGGCCGGCCTCGGCGCCGAAACCCGCTCGGGCTCCGACGTCAAAGCGCTGCTCGCCAAGGGCGATCCCGACGCGATCCGGCTGGCCAGGGAGGCCGGACGCCGCGCGGGCGAAGTCCTGGCGACCGTGGTCACCCTCCTCAACCCGGGGGTTCTGATGCTCGCCGGGGACCTCGCCGGAGCCCCGTTCATGACCGGCGTCCGCGAGCTGCTCTACCAGCGCACCATCCCCCGAACCACCGCCCACCTGCAGGTCGTGACGTCCCGGCTCGGCGACCACGCCGGTGTCATCGGCGCCGCGGCCATGGTGGTCGAATCCCTCTACGCACCCGCCTGCGCGGACGAGCGGCTCAACCGCATCGCGCAGTGACCCCGCGGGGGCCACCCCGAACCGACAGGAACACCGTGCCCACACACCCCACCGAACCCGCCCCCGCTCACCCCACCGCACCGGGTCCCCTTCCCCTCACCGAAGCCGACCCCTCTCCCTCCACCGAACCGGCCCCCTGGACGCACCGGCCCCTGGAGGTCGGCCTCGTGGGCGCCGGCCCCTGGGCCAGGGCGATGCACGCCCGCATGCTCGCCACCGGCCCCGAAACCCGGCTCGCCGCGGTCTGGGCCCGCCGCCCCGAAGCCGCCCGGCTGGCCGCCGCCCCCTACGGGGCGCACGTCGCCGCGGACTTCGAGGAACTCCTCGACCACTGCGAGGCGGTGGCCTTCGCCGTCCCGCCCGCCGTGCAGGCCGAGCTGGCCCCCCTGGCGGCCAAGCGTGGCAAGCCGCTCCTGCTGGAGAAGCCCCTCGGCCCCGACCTGGCCGCCGCACAGCGGCTCGCGGACGCCGTCGCCGAAGCCGGCGTGGTCTCCCAACTGGTCCTGACCAAGCGCTACCACCCCGCGACCCGCGCCTTCCTCGCCGCCGCCCGCACCCGCGACATCGCCGGGGCCCGCTCCTGCTACCTCCACGGCGCCTTCCTCGGCGGCGACTTCGCCACGAGCTGGCGCCTGGAACACGGCGCCCTGCTGGACCTCGGGCCCCACCTCCTCGACCTCCTGGACGCCGCCGTCGGCCCCATCACCGACATCCGCGCCACCGGCGACCCCCGCCGCTGGCTCGAGCTCACCTGCGAACACGCGAACGGCACCGTCAGCCAGGCCTCCCTGTCCGGCGCCGTCGACGTGCCGCGCGCGCTCACCCGCATCGAACTCTTCGGCGCCGAAGCCCCCTTGGTCTACGACACCGCCGAGATCGACCACGAGGAGTGCTGGCCGATCCTCCGCCGTGACTTCGCCACCGCCGTACGCACCCACACCCCCACCGAACTCGACGCCCACCGCGGCCTGTACCTACAGGCCCTCATCGACCGGGCCACGGAGCGCTGAACCAGCGGGCACCGACCGCAGCTCGGATGTCCGCCCCGCGCTCACTCCGCCGCGCTGACCGGACCCACGTAGGTCCCCGGGTGGGTGGCGCCCGACTGGTCCAGCAGGGCGCCGCCGTAGGGCCAGTCCAGTACGAGGTTCCCGCGCTCGTTCGGCGGGGTGATGACCACCTGGTTCGGCTCGAACTTCCGGTCGTCGTCGTGGGTCGACGCCAGGAGGGTGATGTCGAAGCCGACCCGGTCGCCCTCGCCGAGCCGGACGGGCTTCGGCTTCGCCTGGGTGCGCGGCAGGTCCCAGGTGTCGCCGTGGGCGGTCTGGAGCTGGACGCCGGGGAAGCCGGCCATGGCGCAGTCGGCGGTGCCGGTGTTCTTCAGTACGACCCGGGCGGTCTGCTGGCCGTCGTAGTCCATGTCCGGGCCGCCCTCGAAGTTCGACCAGGCGGCGTCCAGTTGGTCGCTGGTGCAGCGGCTCGCCGACGAGGAGCCGCCGGAGGCGTTGCCCGCCTTGGTGTCGGCGGCGTCGCTGGAGGTGTCGGAGGAACTCCCGGGCGTGGCCTTCGAGGCCTTTGAGGTGGCCGAGGACGCACTTCCCTTGGCGTCGGAGTCGGAGTCGCCGCCCTGGCAGGCGGTGAGCGAGAGGGCGGCAGCGGCGATCAGCGAGGCGGCGGCGATGGTGCGGGTGCGGCGGAGAGCGGTCCTGCGCAACATGGAATCCTCCGGGGGTGGTTGACGTGCGTCCGGGACGCGGTGCGGTATTGCTGTGGTGCGTTCCGCGTACTGGAGACCACCCTCGTCGCCGCCGCTGACGATCGACTAACCGATGGCTGACACGTGGCTGCCGCGCCCGAGGGCGGACAGCCGCGTTCGGCGTCCGTGGCTACTCCTCGCGCTTGGCCCACTCGCTGCTGCCCAGCGGGTAGTCGTAGCCGGGGCGGCCGGCGGCGGCGCTGGTGCGGAACGGGGCGCCGTTGTTGTCGAGGTGCACCGTGCCGTGGCGGTCGCCGCTGGACCAGTCCAGGGCGAGGTCCCAGCGGACGTCATGCGCCTTGGTGTGGGCGGTGACGTAGAAGACCTCCGGATCGGACTCGCTGACCTTGTACGGGAAGTCGCCCTGGCCGTTCTTGACGGTGGCGGTGGGGCTGCCGTTGTCGAGGTCGACGTCGAACGACTTGGTCTCGACGCCACCGCCGCAGCCGACGCCCATCGAGTAGTCGTTCCAGGCGAGCGGGGCGCCCTTCGCGACGACGCGTACGTGCAGCGCCTCCAGGACGACGGTGTCCTTCCCGGTGCCCTGCACGGTGAGGGCGACGCGCTGCTCCCCCGAGGAGACCGCGCCGTACGCGGCGGCCCAGCGGGGCGCGTCCGGCTCGCCGGCGGGCGGGCCGACCTGTTCGGGCTCGCTGTCGACGAGGAAGTGCTGGCTGCACGGGCTGTCGTAGACGTAGGGGCGGGTGGCGATGTTGACCGGTGCGCCGCCGGGGCGCTCGGGGGCGCCCCCGCCGTCGTGGGCGGCGGGCTCCGACGCCGGGGCGGAGGGTTTGTCGGTCTTCGCGCCCCGGGACGGGGAAGACGGGGAGGGGGAGGCCGACGCGGACGGCCGCTTGTCGTTGGCCCGGCCCCCGGTGCCGGGGCCAGTGGTCGGTGTGGCGGCCCCCGCCCCCGCGGCCTTCTCATCACCGCCGTCGGCTCCGGAGGACGGCAGATTCACGGCGAACGCGACGGCTCCCAGCACCGCGGCCGCGGCGACGGATGCGACGAGCGCGGTGCGGCGGCGCCGCGACCGCACGGGAGCGGCTGGGACGGCACCGCCGACAACCGGTTCATCCGTTCCACCGGTTTCGCGGAGCTGACCGCTCCCGGAAGCTGATCCCGTTCCACCGGTTTCGCGGAGCTGACCGCCCCCGGACACCGAACCCGTTCCACCCACCGCGTCGGGCCGCCCACCGCCGGAATCGGCAGGGCCCGTCGCCGCCTCGGGCAGTCCGCGGCCCTCGGCGCCGGGCGCCGAGTCATCCGGCGTCGGCCCACCCTCGGGCGCCCCGGCCCCGGCCCCGGCACCGGCCCCGGCACCGGCACCCGCAGCCGCACCCGCACCGCGCGCCGCGCCGCCCGGCTCCGGCCCCTTACGCGACCGCGCCGCACTCGCCAGAATCCACCGCCGGTGCAGCTCGACCAGTTCCTCGGGGGTCGCCCGGCACACCCGCGCGACCCGCTCGACCGCCGCGTAATCGGCCGGCACCACCGTGCCGTTGCAGTAGCGGTGCAGCGTGGACGTGCTCATATGCAGCCGCTTGGCGAGCGTCCCGTAGCTCAGCCCCGAGCGCTCCTTGAGCCCCCGCAGCTGCTCCGCGAACGCCTCCGCGTCCCCGGCAGCCCCCGTCGCTCCCGTGGCCCCTGTCGTCCCTGACACCGTTGCTCCTCTTCCCCTGTGGCCCGGCGCGTCCCATTCCCGCGTCCCAGGTCCCTTACGTTCCCCCTGGTCAAAGCCCGTTTCCGCGTTCCAGCGTCTCCGACTGCCCGGCTGGAGTGGCAGCTGGGACGGACCGCCCCACAAGCTCCGGTCATCCAAGCACCACATCCACCGCAGTACCGAAAGGGCTCACCCACATGTCCAGCATTCGTCCCTCCCGCACCCGTCTGCTGACCGCCGCCGCGACCGTCGCGGTCGCCGCCTTCTCCCTGACGGCGTGCAACGACGGAGAGGGCGTCCGCAATGAGGGCTCGTCGGCGGGCGCCTCCTCGACCGCGTCCGCCTCCGGCTCGTCCTCCCAGGAGGACGCGAAGACGGGCGCCGCCGGTTCGAAGTCGACCGCGGACGTGCCCGCGGCGTCGGGGAACGGCAAGTCCGACACCAGTGGCAAGAAGGGCGTCACCTGCCAGGGCTCCAACACCAAGACGGTCGCGGCTCCCCTGAACCGCCCCGTGAACCACATGCTGCTCACGGTCACCAACACCGGCAACAGCATCTGCTACCTCTACGGCTACCCGGCCGTCCGCTTCGGCGAGGCCCAGTCGGTGCCGCCGGTGATCGAGGACTCGAAGCCGCAGGCCGTCGTCACGCTCGCCCCGGGCGAGTCCGGCTACTCCTCCGTGAATCTGTCGGCCGCCGACGGCAGCGGTACGAACGGCCACACCGAGAAGTCCCTGGCCGTCTACTTCCAGGGCCGCACCGCCGACGAGGACGTCCCCTCCGCCGCCCACCCGTCACTGCCCGCCAAGGGCGCCTACATCGACGACTCCCTCAAGGTCACGTACTGGCAGCAGTCGATGGACGACGCCATCAGCTGGTAACGCCACCGTCAGCTGTTGACGGTGCGCAAGAAGTGGTCGGCGTCCTCGGGTTCGCCCAGCCGTCCCACCTCCAGCCAGGAGCCGTCGGTGAAGCGGAGCCGGAACGTGGCGAAACCGCGTGGCTGTCCCGTCTCGCCTTCGACGCGGACCTGATCGAGGGAAAACTCCGCGAAGGTCTGGAAGTCGTCGGCCCTGGTGGGCGACAGCCGACGGCGCGGGGACGTGGCGACGCAGACGCGATCGCGGGCCAGCATGACCAGGCGCTTGGGGTTGGGTGAATGCCCGTACCAGCGCAGCAGCAGCCGGCCCGCGGTCAGATTCCAGTCGCCGTCGAAGATGCCATGGGTCGGGTCCTGTCGGCGATCTCGGGCAGGGTCGCGGCCGGAGGAAGAGGGGCGGGCGTCCGGCGGAGTCTGCGGCTCCCCGGCCCGCGGTCCGCGGTTGCGTCGTGGCTGGGAACGCCGGTCACGTCGACCGCCCAGCTTGTCGATCAGCATCATCGGGATGACGACGAAGAAGAACACGACGGCCCCGACGTACAGCAGCCAGTGGTGGCCCGGCTTCAGCCGTCCCTTGCCCGCGGCCCGGTGCACCTCTTTGGGCGGTGTGGGAATCGGCCTGTGGATCTCGCACCAGACCAGGGCCACGGGCTCCTCGCCCAATATCTTCCGGGCCCGCCGATGTACCGCGCGCTTCGCCATGCCGAAGATCCTAGAACGAGCCTCCGCCTCACCGGCCGGGGCGGGAAACCAAGCGGTCGAATGGCCGACACCGATGAGTTCGACGACCGAGGGAGGTCTACACCTAGAGACAGCAGGCCACACACATGATCAGGGAGGGGACCATGAGCCCCAACGCACTACCGCCCGTCGTCGACGCCGACACCTGGCGGCGTCAGCTCGAAGCGCTGCGTATTCGGGAGAAGGCCGCGACCCGGGAGCTCGACGCGATCGCCGCCGAGCGCCGCCGCCTGCCGATGGTCGAGATGCCCGACTACACCCTCGAAGGCGAGGACGGGCCGGTCCGGCTGGCGGACCTCTTCGACGGCAAGAAGCAGCTGATCGTCTACAACCACATGTGGTTCCCGGGCGAGGAGTGGCAGTGCTCGGGCTGCACGGGGTTCACCTCGCAGTTCACACGGCTGGCTTTCCTGGACAACTACGATGCCCGGTTCGTCATCGTCACCCAGGGCCCGATCGACGAGGCACTCGCCTACAAGCGGCGGGTCGGGAACACGATGGCCTGGTATTCCACGGCGAACAGTCCGTTCGGTGCCGACGTCGGCGCACCGCCCGGCGGAGGGTTCGCCGTCAATGTGTTCCTGCGCGACGGCGACACCGTCTACCGCACCTGGCACACCAACGGCCGCGGCACCGAGCAGCTCAGTTACTCCTTCGCGCTGATCGACCTGTTGCCGTACGGGCGGCAGGAGGAGTGGCAGGACTCCCCCGACGGCTGGCCACAGTCGCCCACCTACAGCGGCTGGGCGGGCTCCGAGGACATCGCCGCGCTCTACGGCCGGGAGGCGTGAGGGTCCGCCTGCGGACGGACCAGTCCGCCGCATCGCGTAGGAGAACAGGCTCAGTTCATCGAGTCCGTCCCGCCCAGTGGCGACTCGGACCCGCCGTGATCACTTGCGCGCGGCGCCGGCGCTGCGCTTCGCCAGCGATCCTGACTACTGTGACGCATGGCGGCCCGAGGCTGCCCTCTTCGCGTCCGGACGACTCGTCCACGAAGCCTGACTGCGCTCGTCATGACGTGAACGCGTCGACGATCTCCTGCCGCACAGTCGGGTCTGCTTGGGCATGCGCCAGCCGAGCACGCGCCGTTCCGCGGTACCGCGCGACGAACCGGCCCTGCGCCATGTCCCCGTCCACGACGGTCACCTCGGCATCGGCCGACAGCACACCATGCACGTGGATCTTGACGTCGAACTGGTCGGTCCAGCCACCACTCCGTTGTCGACCTCGAGGCCGCTGCCCGCGAGCCAGTCCGTCGCCGGAACGACACCGAACGCCACCACGACCACGTCGGCGGGCAGCACCTCGCCGGTGGCCAGCTCCCCCGTGACACGTCCGTTCGGCCGGCCCGCTCCCTGCGGCGAGCACCCCGTCTCCGACCACCTCGACGCGCGTGGAGGTCATCGGCTCGGCCCGCAGCGCCAACGCGTCGTCGAGAGTACGCAGCACATGGACCCCGGCGGGACCGTCCTGCCCGGCGAAGGTGCGGGGCACTCCTTCAGGACGACCGCCGGTCACGGCACACGCGTGACCGGGGCCCGCCACAACGCGACGATCGCGTCGATGAGGCCGGTGGCGGCCTCATGCCATGTCGCACGGGAGGTTGGAGCGTTGTCGGCGAGAGCTCGCTCCCGCTCGACGGACATCTGCGTGATCAGGTGACGCGTCATGGCCGAGCGTTCGGCGTACACCTCGGCGGGCAGGTCCGGCAGGCACCGGTTCAGACCCTCCTTCAACACCCGCATCGACGGAGCGGTGACGGAGAATTCCTCGGTCACGATCGCGTAGAGCGCGGGGTCGGCCGTGACCTGGGCGATGAACCGGGCGTACCAGCTCGGGCGGCCCAGAGCTTCCAGATGTTCGGTGGTCGGACGGACCGCGCAGGCCACCCAGTCCCGCAGCTCGACGGAATCGCCGATTTCGGCCAGCAGCCGCGTCCGGATCCCCTCGATCTGCTCGGCATGCCGGCGCACGAGCGCGCGCACCAGGTCGACCTTGGTGCCGAAGTGGTAACTGACCGCGGCGTTGTTGCCCTGCCCGGCGGCCTCGCTGATCTGGCGATTGGCCACCGCGTACACCCCACGCTCGGCGAACAGCCGCTCCGCCGCGCTCAGCAACGCCTCCCGTGTCGCGGCGACCCGCTCGTCCTGCCTCATTCTGTCTGCCATCGTCACCGCCCCATCGGGACCTCACACGCTCCGCGACGGCTGGCCCCACATGCCGCCGCAGGTCCTCGCCCGAGCCGACGAGGTCAAACACCGGAAGCCTACGCAACGGCACGTCGCGGACGGCCTGCGGCGCTGCGCGCGCCACCCTTCACGACTCCTCACCTTGATCGAGTCACCTCCCCTCCCCGCCGGGGAGGCCGGGGAACGTGCCTGTCTCGGACGCGGACACGTCGGAGGCCGCGTGGTCGTCGCTGATCGGCTGTGAAGTGGTGACCCTGGCGGTCCTGGTGCTGCGACGGCGGCTGCCGGTCACGGCTTTCGTGGTGAGCCTCGGCGCGCTCGTGGTGGCGCTGGTGGGGAGTGCGGCTGAGGACGCCAAGCTGACCCCGCTGGCCTTCCTGCCACTCGCCGTGCTGATCTACCACTTGGGCATTCGCTGCACGAGTTGGATGCGTACGGTGCTGGCCATGTGTGCCGGTGGCGTGATGACCCTGGCCGGCTTGTGGGTGAACCGGACGACGGCCGGCGCCGGTGAGTTCCGGGGCGGCGCCGATGTCCTCGCCGTCCTGGCTCCGATGCCGCTGGCGTGGACGGTGGGTTTCGCCGCGCGGACCCGGCATGCGCTGCTCGTCGCGGCCGAGCGGCGGGCGGCCGACGCGGACCGGGCGCAACGCCTGCGGGCGGCGCAGGCCGCACAGCGGGAGCGGGCGCGGATCGCCCGCGAGATGCATGACGTTGTCGCGCACTCGCTCACCCTGCTCGTCGTGCACGCGGAAACCCTGCGCGCACGCGGGGATGAACTGCCCGGCTGGGCCCGCGCACAGGTCGACTCACTCGCCGCGGCGGGTCGGCAGACCGGCGGTGAGCTGCGTGATCTGCTACGGATACTGCGTGATCCCACGGACGCGGCCCCGTTGCAGCCGATGCCCGGGCTCGACGGGCTGGATGCGTTGTTGGACAGCCACCGGGCCGCGGGAGGAAGGGTCGAGGTGCGCATCAGGACCGAGCTGGAGTCGTTGCCGAGTCCGGTGCAGTTGGCGGGCTACCGGATCGTGCAGGAGTCATTGGCGAACGCCCGCCGCCACGCACCCGGGGCGCCGCTGGGGATGAAGGACACGTTCCTGTCCACGAACGCGGACTTCAGCGCCAAGAAGACGCACGCCACCGGCTACGAGCCGGACGCCCAACGCCTCCGCCGCATCCTCCCTCCCGAGCTGCACGTACCCAAGGGCACGGCGTTCGCGGGCCCCAAGCGCCCCCATGGCAACACCGACACCACCGCCGTCGACTCGAGCTGGTCCTGGGCGGCGGGGGGGCCTGGTCTCCACCGCGGCGGACTGGCAGCGGTTCCAGACCGCTTTGCTGTCCGGCAAGCTCCTGCCCGGGGCCCAGATGAAGATATACACGGACAAGAGCGGACGCCGAAGTGCCGCGGTCCTGACCGTCACCAACTTCGGCATCAAGGAACCAAAGGCCGCCGCCGCCAACAAGGCTCTGGTCGACGCCCCCGTCTGCTGAGGACGGGGCGAGCCCGCCGCTGCGCACTACCTCGGCAAGCCCTTCTTCGACTCGACTGGGTGTACGAGAACCCGGACCGCTCGCAGCAGTTCAGCAATGCGATGGCCTCGTTCACCACCGGACTGCGCACCGGCCTGTTCAGGTGGCCCGGGAGCGCGAGTGCTGATCGTCGAGACCATCGTGCCGGACGGCGGCGAACCGCATCTGGCCAAGATGGTGGAACTCACCATGCTCGGCATGCTCACCGGCATGGAACGGTCCCAGGCGGAGTACGAGTCGCTGCTGAACGCCGCCGGTATCAGCATCGACCCGGTCGTGCCGACACCGACGCCCTTCTCCATCATCGAAGCGACGATCAGCTGAGGCCGCCGCATTCCGGCACCCCTGCCAAGGACCAAGGACCAAGGGCCGGGAGGCTGTCCCCTTCGGCGCCTCCCGACCGATGGATGTGCTGGGGGAGCTGCTCGATATGGCCGGTCAGGGCAGGATCTCGACGTACCCGTCGGTTCCGTGCACGCGGATCCGCTGCCCGTCCCGGATCAGCCGGGTGGCCCGCTCCACGCCCACGACGGCCGGCAAGCCGTACTCCCGGGCGATCACCGCGCCATGGGTCATCAGGCCGCCCACCTCCGTCACCAGGCCCGCGATTCCGACGAACAGCGGCGACCAGCTCGGGTCCGTGAAGGCCGTGACCAGGATGTCGCCCGCCTCGAGATCGGCCTCCGCCATGTCGAGGATGACGCGGGCCCGTCCCTCGATGCTCCCGGCGGAAACCGGCAGGCCGATCAGGGCACCGGCCGGGGCGTCGTCGCGCCGGTACGCCCCGGTGACGGCCTCACCATCCGAGGTGAGCACCCGGGGCGGGGTGAGCGCGTGGTACGACCGGAACGCGTCCTTGCGCCGCTGGATGAGCCGGTCATCCACCTGGTGCGAGCGCACGATGTCGTGGAGTTCCTGGAACGTGAGGTAGAAGATGTCCTCCTGCTCAGGAAGCACACCTGCCTCCACGAGGCGCCCGGCCTCCGCCAGCAGTGCCCGCTTGTAGACGAAGTAGCGGCTGATGATCCCGTACTTGGGGTACTCCCGGTACCCGATGAAGGTTCTGACCCGGTCGATCATCCGCTTGGCCTCGTCGGCTTTCCGGTCCCCGTCCGGCAGGGCCCGCAAGCGGGACAGCACGTCCTGTTCCTTCTCCCGCGCCTTCTGCCGCCCTTGCTCGAAGCGCCGCTCGGCCGCGCCCGGCGCGAAGTTCCTGACGTTGTCGAGGATCACGGGCACGAGCGTGGTGGGGCGCTCGCGCCACCGTGGCCTCGTGATGTCGATCTCGCCGACGCAGCGCATGCCGTACCGGTCGAGGTAGGACTCGATGGCCTCGCGCGCTTCGGCCCCGCCCGCCAGCTTCGCCAGCTCGTCCAGGAAGGCGTCGTGCTCGAAGGACTCGACGCCCCGCAGGAACGCCACCACCTCCGGATGCGGACGGATCACATCCGCGACGTCGAGCAGCGCCAGTCCCATCTCCGACGTGATGTTGTCGGGGGCGGACAGCGTGAGCGTGTCGGCCGCGTTCTTCTCGCCCAGCCACTCCCGCAGCGTGTCGTTGAGCCACCACGTGGCCTCCATCCCCGCCATGATCGCCTGCATGCTCAGCGGATCCGTGAGGACGCGCTTGTGCTCCTCGAAGGCCTCCCGCAGGAAGTCGAACAGCGCCGATCCGGTCTTCGTCCGGATATCGCGCTCCAAGGCGGCGATGGATGTCCGGCTGCGCTCGATCAGCTCGGTGACGATGGCCGGATCGGTCTCGATAGGGGCGGACACGCCGCGGGCCGGCGGCCCGCCGGGGCCAGCGTCCGGGAGTGACGGGATGAAATCGCCGCGTTCGAGGACGGTCTCCAAAGCGTCCCTGATCAGTGGATCGCCTCTGCCTACGACGTCCAAGAGGGCGGCGCGGCTCGCGGGCGAGGCCAGGCGCCGGGTGGCGTCGACGAACAGCCTCCCACCGGCCTCGTGCATCGGCGCCATGGCCGTCAGCTGCCATACGGAGATCCCCAGGGGCTTCATCGGGTCGGTCATCATCTGCTGATGGCCCACGGAGAGGTAGACGTGATTGTCCTGGTCGCCGCTCTCGGGGATGGGGAACAGTGTCGTGATCGGCCGGCTCTGAACGATCTGGATGTCATCGTCGACCAGGCACCATTCGATGTCCTGGGGACGGCCGAAGTGTGCTTCGATCCGCCGCCCGAGCTCCACGAGCCGCACGACCTGCGCGTCCGTGAGCGCCGGCTGCTCCTGCCGCCGCGCGTCGATCGCCACTTCCCGCGTACCGCCGTCCGGCAGGGCGTGAACGGCACGCTGTTTGGCGGAGATCGTCCTGGCGACGATTTCGCCGTGTCGCACCGTGAAGACATCCGGGTTCACCAGGCCGGAGACCAGCGCCTCGCCGAGCCCGAAGCCGGCGTCCACGGTGGCGACCTTACGGTTGCCCGTGACGGGATCGGCCGTGAACAGGATGCCGGCCGCATCGGGGAAGACCATCCGCTGCACGACCACGGCCATGTGGACCGTACGGTGGTCGATGCCGCCGCGCCGGCGGTAGGTCACGGCCCGCTCGGTGAACAGCGAGGCCCAGCACCGGCTGATGTGCTGGAGGACCGCCGTCGGCCCCACGACGTTCAGGTACGTGTCCTGCTGGCCGGCGAAGGAGGCCGTCGGCAGGTCCTCCGCCGTCGCGCTGGACCGGACGGCCCAGGCGGCTTGCTCACCGTGCCGACCGAGCGCGCGGGTGATCGCCGCCGCGAGATCGCCCGGGATGGCAATCCCTTCGACAGTCCGACGAATCCGCGCGCTGAGCGTGCGGATCGCCTCCCGGTCGTCCGGATCCACGCGCGACAACTGATCGAGCTGATCGTCGATCGCCGGCGCTTCCGCCATGATCCGCCGGAAGGCGTCCGTCGTCACGCAAAAGCCACCCGGCACCCGGATGCCCGCGATCCGCGACAGCCCGCCCAGGTGCGCGCCCTTGCCGCCGACGAACGCGGCCTGCGTCTCGGCAACCTCGCGGAGATCCAACACGTACCGCTCACTCATCGCGAGACCTCCGAGGCAGCCGTGCTCGGCCGCACTGCGAGCCGGTCCCACCACTGGTCCGACGTCATCGCGTCCCCCATACGTCGACAACAACACACGTACGTCGCGCCCCCATTTCCGCAGGTTGTGGCATCGGCCGACGATTGTGCGCCGTGACCCGGGGCTTGCGGCAAGCCCCCCGGCGCGCTATACGTTGAAAGTGGCAAGGAGAGACAGTTCTCCTTGCCTTTGCCTTTGCCGTCCATGGGAACCGACCGGCTTCTGCGCGAAGTGGTGGCGCGCGGCGTAGACGTCACATCGCCACGGAGGCGTTGAAATACGGTGCCCCTCGGCCGGCCCACGTATGAGGAACTCACCACGCGCCCGGTCCACGTTCCCGCCCCCTACCCACAGGCCGGCCTCGCGCGTCGAGGAGCATCGCCATCTCGGGCGATGCCGAGCGCAACGCGCGCTCCCGGGTCGCAGCGATCATCTCGGTCGCCCGCGCGGTCTCACCGAGCCGCACCTGCAGATCGATCCATCGCAGGTCGATGAAGTTCTCGTCGCTGAGGCTGAGCGACCCGAACTCGCGGGCCAGCCGTTTGGCCTCGGTCAAGTCGGCCAGCGCGCCGTCGAGATCGCCGTCGTACTGCCGCAGCAGCGCGCGCAGCGGCAGTGCTCCGCCGAGCCAGTAGACCGCGTCGGAGTGGCGGCCCAGCATTTGCCAGTACCAGACGAGGTTCACCGCGAGCCCGATCGCGCCATCGGCGCCGCCGGTGAGGCCGGTGTCGCCGGTGTCGCCGGTGTCGCCGGTGTCGCCGCTGTCGCAGAGGTGGCGGCGCTGAGACGGTGCGGGACTGTGCGGGACCGCGCGGGACGGGAGTGGCAGCGCCACGTGCCCATGTCAGCGCCACGTGCCCCATGTCAGCGCCGTGTGTGCCCCGTGTGAGCGGCCCGCGTCAGTCTTCCCGTGCCTGAAGACCACAGGCTTCGGAAGGGGAGTTGCCGTGCATGACGTAGTGATCGTGGGCGCCGGCCCGGTCGGTCTGTTCCTCGCCTGCGAGCTTGGCCTCGCGGGCTGCTCGGTCCTGGTGCTCGAACGGGAGCCGGAGCCCGGCTCCCCGTGGCGGGCGGAGCCGCTGGGGACGCGGGGCCTGTCCGCCGCGTCGGTCGAGGCGTTCTACCGCCGCGGGATGCTGCATCCGCTGCTGACGGCCTCGGGCGTCCATGACGATCCCGGCGCGGACGCCGACACCGATGAGCCGTCACCCCCGCGCACCGTGGGCCACTTCGCCGGGATGACGCTCGATCCGGCCAAGGTCGACATCGCCGCCCTGCCGTTCCGGCTTCCCAGCCCGGCACCGGAGGGCGTGATGACGCACCTCGAAGCGGTCGAGGCGGTGCTGGCCGAGCGGGCGTCCGAGCTCGGCGTGGACATCAGGCGCGGCGTCACGGTCTCAGCCATCGCCCAGGACGAGGAGAGCGTGGTCGCGCAGGCGGGCGAGCACGAGTACGCGGCGCGCTGGCTCGTCGGCTGCGATGGCGGACGCAGCGCGGTGCGCGGGCTCGCGGGCTTCGCATTAGTCGGCACCGAGCCGCAGTTCACCGGCTACACCCTGCACGCCACCGTCGCCGATCCCGAGAAGCTGCGCCCCGGGTTCAACCTGACGCCGAGCGGCATGTACATCCGGATGCCCGCGGAGGGGCATATCGGCATGATGGACTTCGACGGTGCCGCGTTCGACCGCTCGCAACCGCCGACTCGCGACCACCTCCAGACGGTTCTGCGCCGAGTGTCCGGCACCGACGTGACACTGAGCGCCATCCATCTCGCCTCGACTTTCACCGATCGGGCGATGCAGACGACGACCTACCGGGCGGGACGCGTCCTGCTCGCGGGCGACGCCGCTCATATCCACTCCCCCCTCGGCGGGCAGGGGCTCAACACCGGCCTCGGCGACGCCATGAACCTGGGATGGAAACTCGCCGCCACCGTGCACGGACACGCGCCGGACGGGCTGCTCGACACCTACAACCGCGAGCGCCATCCGATCGGCGCGGCGGTGCTCGACTGGTCGCGCGCCCAGGTGGCGGCCATGCGGCCGGACGCGCACAGCCAGGCGATCCAAGGAGTGGTCCGCGACCTGCTCGGGACCCGTGACGGAACGACGTATGTGTTCCAGAAGGTGTCGGGATCGTCGATCCGCTACGACCTCGGCGGCGAGCATCCACTGGTCGGCCGCAACGCCCCGGACCTCCGCCTCGAGGACGGCACGCGCCTCGGCGACCTGATGCGGGACGGACGGGGCATCGTGCTCGATTTCAGCGTCGACCGACGCCTGCACGGGTCGGCGATGGGCTGGGAGAGCCGGCTGCGGTACGCGGCCGGACAGGCGAGAAACGACCTCGGGTCAGGCGCCGTGCTCGTCCGGCCGGACGGCGTCGTCGCCTGGGCAGGTGATCGCCACCCGGACCGTGAGGCGTTCGAGCGGGCCGCGGTCCAATGGTTCGGCAGCCCCGGAGCTTGAGGTAGCCACCCCCAACCCCTTCTCGCGCGCCGTCGAAGGTGGCGTGCGCGGGTCACGGGGAGACGGTGGCGGCAGGCGGGGTCCACCGGTGGGTGCGGGGCACCGTGCCGGGGATGCCGTAGTCCTTCTTGAGCTGCTCGGGGATGGCGTAGTGCATCACGCGTCCGCGCGTGAGGGAGGACAGTTCGAGGATGGTGGTGAGGTGGCCGAGGCGGTCCAGCGCCCAGGCCCCGAGCGGGGAGCGGTCCTCGATGGTCTCCAGTACGCCGAGGAGGTGGGGCACGGCCTTGACGACGGTGTCCCAGGGGGTGCGCGACACCTGGAGCCAGTCGGCGCAGGTGTCCCCGACGAGGTGGCGGATGAGTGCGGAGACGATCGGGTCGAAGAAGGTCCCGGGCACGACCTCCTCGTAGAGGTCGATGAGCTGCCGGGTCAGATGCGCGCCTTCCTCGGTCGGCCCCATGTGCCGGACCATGTACAGGTCGAGGAACCGGCGGGCGTCGTCGAGGGTCGTGGGGACGGCGTCCTGGTCGACGCCGAGCATGGCACCGACCACGCGCCACGCGTAGTAGTACGCCTCGGCGCCCTCCGTCGACATGTGGATGCCGAGGCGGTGCAGGCTGTCCAGGACCAGCAGGGAGAAGAACATCTGCCCGCCGATCATGTCCTCCTGGCAGATCGGCGTCCCCAGCACATCGGTGTCCCAGCGGTTCTCCCGCCTCAGGTGGTGGCGGATGGAGGCGTGCAGCAGGCGGACCTTCTGGGCGGCGGGGATGAAGCGGCTGCCGGACTCGAAGGCGCCGGGCTGCATCAGGTAGACCGTGAACTGGCCGGTCTCCGCCATCCGTTTGGAGGGGTACTTCAGCCCATGGGTGGCCGACAGCAGCTTCGCCACCTGCGGGACGACGTAGCACGCGGGCATGGAGGCGAAGGACAGCGCGGTGGAGATGTGCACATTGTTGTCGATGAAGAACAGCCGGGCCTTCTCCATCTCGCCCCAGTCCACCCAGTCCGGTGGGGCGCTGGTGGCCCGAAGGTACTCGCGGGCGACATCGGGCAGCCCGTCCGGCAAGGGAGCACCGACGGCGGAGACATAGCGCATCAGGGTGTTGAACTTGCCCACCTCCCCGCGCGCGAAGAGGGTGGCGACGGTGGCGTCGGCGAGTTCGTCACCCGCCTGCCGCAGGGCGTCCATCGATGCCTCGGTGTAGGTCATGACGTCACTCCTTGTCATTGACGGGTCGTCCACGGCACAGGCGGGGGCGGCGGCCGTCCCGCCGGTGCGGGGGTCAGGACAGGCGCACCGCCGCCGAACGCGCCAGCGCGGTCAGGGCAGCGGCGGCGTGCGGGGGTGTGTCCAGCTCGTACAGGACGTCGAGGGCCTCCTCGACCCGCGCCGTGATCATGGCTTCGATACGGTCCGGGGCCTTCAGCCGGCACATCACCGCGCGGACCGCGTCCAGGCCATCCGCGTCCAGATCACGTCGGCCGAGGAGGGCGCTCAGTTGCTCCCGTTCGTCGTCACCGGCGATGCGCCAGGTCTCCGCCAGCAGGGCCGTGGGCCGGTGGCCGCGCACATCGTCGGCGTTGGCCTTGCCGGTGCGTTCCGGGTCTCCGAACAGGCCGAGCAGGTCGTCCCGGAGCTGAAACGCCTCGCCCAGCGGCAACCCGTACGCGGAGTAGCCCTCGCACAGCCGCCGGCCGGCCCCGGCCAGGGCGCCACCGATCAACAGGGGCTGCTCCACGGTGTACTTGGCGGTCTTGTACCGGATCACCTTCAGCGACGCCGTGGTGTCCGGATCGACTCCGGTCCGCAGGATCTCCAGGCACTCCCCCGCGACCAGCTCGCGGGCCAGCACCGACCACAGCGGGCGGGCCCGTGCCAGGTAAGCGGCGGGCAGACCGCTGGTGGCGAACAGCTGCCCGGCCAGCGACATCAGCAGATCGCCCACCAGCATCGCCAGCGACCTGGCGGCGGCCACGGCACGCGGCCGACGGCGTACGGCGGCGCGCAGGGCGATATGCGCCGTGGGCCGACCATGCCGCAGCGGACTGTCGTCGATGAGATCGTCATGCACCACCGCGGCGGCATGCACCAGTTCCATCGAGGCCGCCGCCCGTACGAGCGCGTCGCTGTCCGGCTGCCCCACCGCGCGCCAGCCCCAGTAGCAGAACGCCGCCCGCAGCCGCTTGCCGTCCGCGACCGCCGCCTCCAACTGCCCGGCCACCGGGCCCAGGGCCGGGTCGATCGCCGATAACTGCTCGGCCTCCTGGGCGACGAAGCCGTGCAGCACCTCGTCGACGCGGGCCTTGAACGCGACCGAACCCCAGCGGTCGGACCCCCACCGATCAGGCCCCCGCCGATCAGATCCCCGCCGGTCAGACATCGCCGGTGGCCCGCCGGGCCAGGGCGTGCCGGGCGAGAATCTCCAGGTGGGCCGGGGGGACGGCCGCGGTGTGCCGGTCCAGCGCCAGGCGCCCGCGTGCCATCAGATCGTGCTCCGCCTCCGCCGCCAGCTCCGCGGCGTCCGAGCGGCGCAGCAACCCCCGCGTCGCCCCCAGCACCGAACCCAGCGTGCTCACCGCCAGATCGGCCAGCCCGGCCGCCAGCAGCACCGCCCGCTCGTCCGGTCCCCCGCGTCGTCCCGTGCCTTGCGCCATCCCATCCCCCACCCTCAGCCGTCCGGGCGGCGCCGGTCACACGCCGTGTCGGCCAGCGTGGCATCGCACCGGGCATATGAAGGGAACAACTCACGATCGAGTGACGACATCGCTCGTGCGTACGGATTACTCTTTCCATGGGGGCGGGCGATCACGACCCAGCGGACCCGCCTAGCCGCGGGGGCCGCTGATCCGTTCCGGCTGGATCACATAGAGCACCCGGACTTGATCGCGGCCGCCGGACCATGGGTAGGGCCCACCGAGGTACTTCTGCGCGAGCGCCTCGATGTGTTCGACCGCTCCCTCGGTGGTCACCCGCGCCACACGGCCGCGGATCTGGACGTAGGAGGCGGGTTGCGCGGGGTCGGCGACCGCGATGGCCACCCGCGGGTCGCGCGCGATGTTCCGGGTCTTCTGATGCGACTCCACACTGTTGATCAGGACGTGCTCGCCATCGGCGTCGACCCAGGTCTGGGTGAGTTGGGGCGAGCCGTCGGGCATCGTGGTGGCGACCCCGGGCCCGGTGGCGGAGCGCATCGTGGCGCGGATGGACGCATACGCCGAGCGCTGGCTTGCGCTGCCCGACGGCGGCAGCCTCACCGTCGGCTGGACCTGCGAGCCGGCGGCGTGGGCGAGAAGTGCCGGCCGTAAGCGGCCCGCACGGCGGGCGGCCGCCCCTCGCCGCCGCTGATCGTGGCGCGGCGAGGGGCACCACGCCCGAGTCACCGCGCTCTGGGGTCCAGCGGCCGGGGCCGGGGCCGGCCGCGGGGAGCCGGCCCCGGTGGGCGGGGCCCGTCAGGGGGCGATCCCCACACCGTCGATCCTGCTCCACGCCCGCTCCTGCGCCGCGGTCATGGCCGGCCAGCCGAGCCCGCCCGGCCGGGGACGGACCCGCGAGGCGTAGGGCGAGGGGTGGAAGGCGGAGTCGTAGAAGCAACCGCTGCCGTAGATGTCGTCGAAGGCACCGCAGGAGGCCGCGATCGAGGACGCGGTCGGCTTACGGCCGGAGCGCACCCATGTGTCCAGCGCCGAGATCGAGTTGGCGTACTCGGAGTCGCTCAGCGCACTGTGCTCGGTCTCCTCGGTGAACGTCTGGACGAGGTTGCCGCCCCGGCCGGCACCCCGGAGAGTGGCGCGGTAGGCCGCCTCGTGCTCCACGAAGGCCGTCGGGTCGTCGATCGCGTGCAGGGTGAGGACCGGAAGGGAAACCCTGCCGGTGAGGTCGCTGTCGTAGGAGAGGTCTCGGCGGGCGGCGGGATCGGCCGAGAACCGCTCGACACCCGCGTTGAGCGCCTTGTCGTCGTGTGAACCCGAGTACCGCACACCCCGGTTGCCGAACGGGTTACGGCCGCCGAGCCGGTTCCACACGACGTCCCGGAAGGTGAAGGTCGAGAACTGCAGATGCGATGCGAGTGAGCGCTCCGGGATGCGGGTGACGGCGAGGATGTCGTCGAGGTTGCGCTGCTGTGCCGCGGTCCGGTCCGCGGGGTCGGACGCGTAGCCGGTGCACTCCTGGAGGCGGGCGCGGAGCCCGGTGTTCGTCAGGGTGGAGTCCGGGCGCAGCCCCTGCCACAGGGGGTATTGCGGCTCGGTCGGCCGGGGGTGGTTGTGGCAGTAGTACTGGTAGACCACCCGCAGGTCGACGCGGTAGTCGTAGCCGCGCGAGCCGCCACCGAGGACACCGCTGGTCAGCAGCACCCCGTCGTAGGCCCCGGGCCGTGTGCCGTAGGTTTCCGCGACCTTCGCGGCGACGTTGCCGCCCCAGGACTGGCCGTGGATGTAGGTCCGCTTCGGCTTGCCGAACCGGGCGAGGAACAGGCGGCGTACGTTCTCGGTGTCGGCGGCGGCCATCCGGGTTCCGTAGCCACCGCGGCGGTAGGAGGAGCCGGCCCAGGCATATCCCTGGTCGACCATCACCGCCCAGCGCTCCAGGTCGTCGACACTGCGGGACGGGTCGGAGGAGTCGCCGAGGTCGGGCCCGCCGTGTGCGTGCACGACGAGGGATCCGTTCCAGTGCGTGGGCACGGCGATCGTGTAGTACGCGCCGTTGGTGTCCTGGCCGGTGTAACACGTCGCCTTCCCGGCCAGCTTGGCCGGGCAGGCGGCGGCCCCGGGCTGGGTGGTCCGGGCGTGGCCGGTGGGTGCGTTCCCGAGCATGCCGAGGGACACGGCCGCGAGCACGGCCGCCATTACCGCTGGACGGCGTCGGCGGTGGGAGGCCCACCAGGAGACATGCGTGGGCGCGTCAGATGTGTTCAAGGAGTGGCTCCTATCGTGCTCCGCGCGAAGCTGCGCTGCGCACGGGGATGCTAGGAACCGCAGGGGGCGAGCGCCATGCTGTCGATCATTGCGTTCATATTGTTCGCCGGGAGCGCCGATGACGGCGGCGGCGACGAGGTCAGGAGGACGCGCGGACCACGAGGCGTGGCTCGATCACCGTCTCGCCCGTTCCGGCCCCGGTCATCTGGGCCGCGACCTGCCCTACCGCGGCCCGGCCGAGGAGTTCCTTGTCGACCGTCAGGGTGGTCAGCGGTGGGTCCACGAGCCGGCTCAGCGTCAGCCCGTCGCAGCCGACGAACGCGCAGTCCTCCGGCACCCGCACCCCGCGGTCGCGGGCACGGCGCATGGCACCGATGGCGATCAGGTCGTTGTACGCGAGCACGGCCGTCGCGCCGAAGCCGGTGTCCAGCACGTCGTCCATGGCCGCCGCCCCGCCGTCGAGGGAGTTGGCCGCCGGGAAGACCCAGCTCTCGTCCGCGGGCAGCGCCAGTTCGGCGGCGGTGCCGAGGAACAGCGAGTGCCGGGTGCCGCGGTCGCCCGCGTCCGGGCGCCCGCGGTCGTCCAGCATCGCGATCCGGCGGTGGCCGCGCTCGACGAGGTGGCCGACCACCTGGCGCATCCCACTGGCGAAGTCGATCCGGCCCCCGCTCACCGCGGGTGGCCGGTGTTCGTTGTCCAGCAGGACGAAGGGCATCCCGGAGCGCCGGATGAGCTCGATGGCGCCGGGGTCCAGCAGAAAGGCGATACACGCGTCCACGTGGTTCACCACGGTCCCCGCCACCGCGGTCTCGCGTTCCAGGGCGGATCCGGTGCTGTAGACGGCGACCTGCCAGCCGCGCTCGTCGGCCGCCGCCAGCACACCGGAGACCACCTCGGGAAAGAAGGGGTTGAGCACGTCCGCGATGACCAGCCCCAGCGTGGTGAGCCCCGGGCCGACCATGCCACGGGCGAACCGGCTGGGCCGGTATCCCATGGACTCGGCCACCAGGAGCACCCGCTGGCGCGTGGCGGGGTCGATCTCCGGTTTGTCGTTGACCGCGCGGGACACGGTCTGCCGGGACACCCCGGCCGAGCGCGCCACGTCGTCGATGGTGATACGGCGCGACCTGCCGTTCGCGGGCATGGTCCCCACCCCTCTCCGCACCCGCGGACGTGGCATTCGGGCGCGCTCATGGATGCGGTACCCCGATCCACTCCCGCCTTGATAATCACCGCGGCGACGACGGGCGTCAACGGATCGCCACCGCATAACACCCAACCGTCGCACACATATTGACACGGCGGCCGGGTGGGCCGGACAGTGCTCCGTGAGCGCTCACGGGAACGTTCACGGAGGACAGGATATGCCCACGCCGAGGATCCCGCTCCGCCCCTTCCACATCTCTGCTGCCCGCACCACACATGCCATCCGCGCCACCCGCTCCCGGTGGCGCGCCGTGTGCGCGGCGGTCGTACTCGCCCTGGCCATCGGCCTCCTCGCCGCCCCCGCCGAGGCCGAGGTCCACCACCCCCGGCAGGAGTGGCTGCGCCAGTCCACCGCCGGTCTCTTCCTGCACTGGGGCATGTTCACCCACCCCCGGCACCGCGACTGCGCCGAGTGGGAGCGCGATGTCACCGAGGGCGGCTGGAGCGCCGACTACTGGGTGGACGAGGCACGCAAGTTGGGCGCCTCGTACATCGTGCTGGCCACCTTCCACAGCAGGCTGGGCTACGCCCGCCCGTGGCCGTCGAAGATTCCCGGTAGCTGCGCCACCGAGCGCGATCTGCTCGGCGAGCTGGTGGCCGCAGGCAAGGCCAAGGGTGTGCACATCGTCCTCTATATGACCGACGACCCGCAGTGGCACGACGCGGACGGCATCGAGACGCTGGATTCGGCCGCCTACTCGGCGTACAAGGGCGAGCAGGTCGACCTGACCACGCGCCAGGGCTTCGGCAGGTACAGCTACGACCTGTTCCTCGAGGCCATGGAGAAGTACCCGGATCTGTCGGGGTTCTGGATCGACAACGACAACGAGTACTGGGAGGAGCACGGCCTCTACGAGAAGATCCGCGAGCGCCGCCCGGACTGGCTGCTGAGCAACAACAACGAAGACACGCCGATCATGGACACGGTCAGCAATGAGCAGAAGACCGGCATGACCCCGGCGTACGACTACCCCGCCGCCGTGAGCGTTCCCATGCCCCGGCTGACCGAGGCCGACTACAAGCTGCCGACCACCGGCGACTGGTGGTACGACGGCGGTGACCACGAGGTCGACGCCCGGCTCAGCACCGGCCGCTACATCACCAACGCGGGCTCCTCCATCAAGTCGCTCATGGCCGAGACGCCCATGGTGAACGGCAAACTCCCGCCCCAGCAGGAGGAGTTCAACGACTTCATGGGCAAGTGGGTCGAGCCCATCGAGGAATCGGTGTACGGCGTCGAGGGCGGCGGCTATATGTACGGCGGTATGCGGCCGGGCTTCTGGAACGACGGCGCCCATGGCGTGGTCACCGTGGGCCGGGGCGAGAGCGGCGACCGGACCCAGTACGTGCACGTGGTCACCCGGCCCAGTACGGACATGGTGCGGCTGGGCGACAACGGCTACACCGTGCGCCGGGTCACCCATCTCCGCACCGGCGAGACGATGCGCTTCAGCCAGTCGGGCGGCCATCTTTCCATCCTCGGCATCCATGACTGGGATCCGTACGACACCGTCTTCAAGGTCGAGACCGACGGCCGCCGGCCCTTCTACCCGCAGTCCGGTGTCGGCGCCACCGCCACCTCCGCGCGGACCGGCCACCCGGCGGCCGACCTCGCCGACGGCGACTACGAGACCTACTGGGACAGCGACGGCAAGCTGCCCGTCTCCGTCACCCTCGACCTCGGCGCCCGCAAGCACACCACGGCGCTGGCGGTGAACCAGCGCGAGTGGTCACCGACCCACGCCCGGTCCTCCTTCGGGCGCCCGGAGGACTCCGCGCGCATCAAGGACTACCGCGTCTACGCCAGCGGCGACGGCAAGCGCTGGACACAGGTGCGCTCCGGCACCCTGCCCAGCGCCCGCGGGGTGCAGACCATCGACATCGGCGGCCGCGACGCCCGCTATCTGAAGCTGGAGGTGCGCAGCCTGTGGGGCGGCCCGCAGGCACCGGAGTTCTACAACCAGCTGCGCATCGACGAGATCCAGGTGGCCTACGGCCGCTCGAAGACCACCCGCACCCAGCTGCCGCTGGAGGCCGAGGCCCGGCAGAACACGTCGCCGGGGAAGGTCCATTCCGTGGCATGCGGCGCCTGCTCGGGCGGCCGGCGGGTGGACGGTCTCGGCGGCGGGGCGCGCAACTCCGTGACGTACCGCGAGGTCCGCGCCCCCGAAAGCGGTGACTACCGGCTCCAGTTGGACCACACCGCCGCGGCCGCCTCCTCGCTGTCCGTGAGCGTCAACGGCGCGGCGCCGGTCGAGGTCCCGGTCGTCGCGGGCAGCCCCGAGGTGCCGGAGAGCACGGCGGTGTCCGTACCGCTCAAGGCGGGCGCCAACACGGTGAAGGTCTTCAGCACCGCCCGCCGCGGCCCCGGGCTGGACCGGATCGCGGTCGCCCCGCTGCCCCCGGCCTCGTACACACCCAAGACCACGCTCACCGTCCGGCCGCACGGCCTGCAGTGGGTCGGCCCCGGCCGGCGGTCCCTCACCGTCACGGCGACTCTCCGGCTCGACGCCGACGAGCAGCTCGACAACATCAGCCTCGCCCCCCGGCTGCCGGCCGGCTGGACCGCGGACGGCGGCCCGGTCACGGCCCGGTCGCTGCGGCTCGGCCAGACGGTGCGGGCCACCTGGACGCTGACCTCCCCGCCCGGCCAGGACGCCGGTTCTGCCGACATCCCCGTCACGGCGGACTTCGGGCTGCTCGGCCGGCAGAAGTCGGTCTCGGACCAGGTCAAGGTGCGGCCGCTGCCCGCCGACCGGATCTGGGCGCGCGAGGCGGAGGACTCGGCCAACCAGTTCGGCAGCACGGGCCTCACCGGCTGCGGACCCTGCTCCGGGGCCGAGAAGGTGCGCAACATCGGCGGCAGCGAGCAGGCGGCCATGGTCTTCCCCGATGTCGTCGTCCCCGACGGCGGGCAGCACAGGCTCCACCTCGACTACACGGTCAACGGCACCCGCTCGTTCCAGGTGAGCGTCAACGGCGGCCCGGCCACCAAGGTGACCGTGACCGACACCGGGAACACCACCCCGCGCACGACCTCCATCCCCGTCACCCTCAAGCCCGGCGCCAACACCATCAAGATCTCCAACGACACCGAATCCGCCCCCGACCTCGACCGGCTCTCCCTCGGCCGGACCACCTGAGGAGTCAGGCGATGCATCCGAGACCTTCCCGCCGCTCGGCGCTGCGCACCGGCGGTCTGCTGGCGGCCGGCGCGCTGCTCCCCCAGCTCCCCGCGGGGCAGGCGTACACGGCCACGTCGCACACCGGCGCGGCCATCGACTACACCGGGGCGTGGCGCGCGGTGCCGGGGATCCTGGACCGGATCAGGCCGCCCGCCTTCCCGCGCCGGAGCTTCAGGGTCACCGACTACGGCGCGGTCGGCGACGGGCGGACGATGAACACCGCGGCGTTCCGGGCCGCCGTCGCCGCCTGCCACCGGGCGGGCGGCGGCCAGGTCGTCGTCCCCGAGGGCCGCTTCCTCACCGGCGCGATCCATCTGCGCAGCCGGGTGAACCTGCGTGTCACCGCGGGCGCCACCATCGCCTTCAGCCCCGATCCGCGCGACTTCCTGCCGGTGGTGCTCACCCGTTGGGAGGGCACCGAGTGCTACAACTACTCGCCCTTCATCTACGCGTACGGCGCACGGGATGTCGCGGTCACCGGGCCCGGCACCCTCGACGGGCAGGCGCGGCTGGGCCCGTGGGAGAGCTGGTACCGCGACAGCGGACCGCAGGGGGCCGATCAGAAACTGCTGCGCGAGATGGGCTCCGCGGGGGCGCCGGTGGCCAGGCGCGTCTTCGGCGACGGCCACTATCTGCGGCCGAAGATGGTGCAGTTCTATCGCTGTCGCAACGTCCTGGTCAGCGACCTGACCATCGTCGACCCGCCGATGTGGACCGTGCATCCGGTGCTCTCCAGCAACGTCACCGTGCGCGGTGTCACCGTGGACAGCACGCTCTACAACACCGATGGCTGCGACCCGGAGTGCTGCTCCGATGTGCTCATCACCCGCTGCCGCTTCAACACCAACGACGACTGCGTGGCCGTCAAGTCCGGCCGGGACGAGGACGGCCACCGCGTCGGCGTGCCGAGCAGGAACATCGTCGTGCGCGACTGCCAGTTCTCCGGCCGCTGGGGCGGGATGACCGTCGGCAGCGAGATGTCCGGCGGGGTGCGCGACATCTTCGCCGAGAACTGCGAGATCAACCCACCGGACTTCCCCGGCCGCTACCCCGTCAAGCACGCGCTGTACGTCAAGGCGAACAAGAAGCGCGGCAGCTACATCGACGGTGTGCACATCCGGAACTTCACCGGGCAGGACGTGGAGCGCGACATCGCGTTCGTGACCATGGCCTACAACGGCGGCGAGGACGGGAGGCTGCCGGTGTCCGTGCGGAACATCCATATGGACCGCATGGCCATCGACGGCGCCCAGACCGTGCTGCGGCTGGTCGGCCTGGACACCGACCACCTGCGCGGCGTGCACCTCTCCCGCTCCGCCTTCACCGGCATCCTCAACCCGGACAGCATCGCCTACACCGACGACCTGACCTTCCGGCGGGTCATCGTCAACGGCCAGGAGGTGCCACCCCTGCCACACCCCTGATCGGCGCGCGGCCGGGGGCCAACGGCGCGGCTACTCGAACCGTGCCGTGTCACCCGCCCCCCGGCGTACGATCTCGGCCTCGCCGCTGGAGAAGTCGATGACCGTGGTCGGCTCGGTGCCACAGTCGCCCGAGTCGACCACGGCGTCCACCACATGGTCGAGCCGTTCCTTGATCTCCCAGCCCTGCGTCATCGGCTCGTCCTCGTCGGGGAGCAGCAGGGTGCTGGAGAGCAGCGGCTCACCCAGCTCGGCGAGCAGCGCCTGGGTGACGACATGGTCGGGGATCCGGACCCCGACCGTCTTCTTCTTCGGATGCGGAAGCTGACGCGGTACCTCCTTCGTCGCCGGGAGGATGAAGGTGTAACTGCCGGGCGTCGCCGCCTTGATCGCGCGGAACACATCCTTGTCGATGTGCACGAACTGGCCCAGCTGCGCGAAGTTCTGGCACATCAGGGTGAAGTGGTGACGGTCGTCGAGATTGCGGATCGACCGGATTTGATTGATTCCGTCACGGTTGCCCATCTGGCATCCCAGCGCGAAGCAGGAGTCCGTCGGATAGGCGACCAGCCCACCGGAGCGGATCCTCTCGGCCACATTGCTGATGGTGCGCTGCTGAGGGTTATCGGGATGCACATCGAAATACTTCGCCATCCACCGAGCCTACGTGCACCGACGGTACGTCTCGACCTCGGTCGCCTGATCGGCGGCGCCGCGACGGCCGGGCGGCGCTCATGGCGACCGTGGCGACCGTGGCCCAGACCGTATGGACGTCGAGACCCGCGGCCAGACTGGTGTCGGAGGGGCCCGGGCCGTGCGGGTGCAGCAGCGGGACGATGCCCACCGAGCGGCCGTCCTCGTCCAGCAACCGGCCCATGTGTTTGACCGTGCGCAGGACCAGCGAACGGTCGTCGATGGTCAGAGGGGGCAGCCGCCGGGAGAGGTGCGCCTCGTAGGCGTGCACATCGCTCAGGCCGCGCAGCCAGACGTCGATCACCAGATTGTGCGGGCTCGCGATGATGGCGCACGCGCGGACCTCGCGGAAGCCGGACAGCACCCGGCTCGTCTCCTCCAGGTGCTGGGCCGGTACGGACGCGAAGTACACCGCGGACTGCGGCCACCCGAACGGGGAGCGGGCAAGGTCGCAGCGCAGGCTCACCTGTGACGGCAGCAGCGACTGGAGTCTGCGGCGCACCGTGGTGAGGCCCACCTCGGCGGCCGCCGCCAGATGGATATGTGCGCCCGGGTCGCCCGCACCCCGGGGGTCCCCTGGAACAGCCGTGTGGTGAGGCGGAGCAGCTCGTTCAGGTCCCGGACCTGGACCTCGGCGATCACATCGCGGCCCTCGACACGGAGCCCGGTGCGGGAATTGGCCAGCCACGGATGTGCGGTCACCCAGGCGAGGTGATTCCGCCCGCCAAGACGGATGCCACGACGCGCGAGACCGCCAGGACCGCCAGGACCGCACTGCGCGTGCACCATGACCGGCTCATCGACGGCACGGGTGCCTCGCCCGTGGACGACGCCGTCATCACCGTCGACGCCGAGGGGACCATCACCTACGCCGGACCCGCCGCGACCGTGCCTTCGGGGCCCACGGACGCGTCCCCGGTCCGGGACGTCGGCGCGGGCGGCCGGACCGTGCTGCCCGGCTTCTTCGACTGCCATGTCCATCTCGCGTACGCCCACCGGGCCCACCCCGGACGTCATGGCGCACTCGATCCCGTGCTGGTCACCTACGACACGGCCACGCGGCTGCGGCAGACCCTCGACGCGGGCACCACCACCGCCCGTGACCTGGCCGGGCTGGCGGCGGGCTACCGAACGGCGGTGGAGACCGGACGGATCGTGGGCCCGCGGCTGCACACGGCCGTGCGGGTCATCGGCCGCACCGGCGGCCACGCCGACTTCCGGCTGCTCGACGGCACCGACCTCACCGGCGGTGAGATGGCCCAACTCGCCGACACCGTGGACGAGGCTCGCCTGGCCGTACGCGAGGGGCTGCGCGCGGGCGCCGACGTGATCAAGATCTGCGCCACCGGCGGCATGGCCAGCCCGGCCGCGCAGCTGGAGGCGGAGCGCCCCTGGGCGTCACATCGGCCACAGGTCTTCCCGGCCGAGGGGATGTAGTACTCCCCGATGGGGCGGTTCAGTCCGCCAGGGCCCGGCGGTAGACCGCTGGATCGACGTTGCCACCCGATGCCACGAGCGCCACGGTTCTGCCCCGTACGTCCACCTTCCCGGACAGCAGTGCCGCCAGTGACGCGGCGCCGCCCGGCTCGACCACGATCTTGAGGAGGCGGTGGGCCGTGTCCATGGCGGCCAGGGCTTCCTCGTCGGTGACGGTCAGGCCGGTCACATCGTGGTGGCGCAGGACGGCCAGCGGGCGGATACCGGCCGCCGGGCCGGAGATGGCATCCATGAGGCCGCCGGGCGGGCGGGGGTTGGTGCATACGTGGCCGCTCTCCAGGGACCGGGCCATCTTGTCGAAGCCCGTCGGTTCGACGATGTGGTGCGCCATGCCGGGGAACGTGTGGTGGAGCGCGGTGATCACACCGGCGGCCAGCCCGCCGCCACTGCAGTTCACCAGGGCCACCTCCGGGGTCAGGCCCAGCTCGCGTGCCTGCTCGGCGATCTCCAGACCGACGGTGCCCTGCCCGGCCATGACACCGGGGTCGTCGAAGGGCGGGATCAGCGTCATGCCACGTTCCTGAAGGATCGTCCGGGCGATCTCTTCCCGGTCCTCGGTGAGCGGGTCGTACAGGACGGTCTCGGCGCCCCACCAGCGGCAGTTGTCGACCTTGATGCGCGGGGCGTTCTGCGGCATGACGATGACCGCGGGACAACCGGCGAGCCGAGCCGCGGCGGCCACGCCCTGCCCGTGGTTGCCGGCCGAGTAGGCCACGATCCCGGCGCGGCGCGTGTCCTCGTCCAGGGTGAGCAGGGCGTTGAGTGCCCCGCGCACCTTGAACGAGCCCGTCAGTTGCAGGCATTCGGCCTTGACCAGGACGCGGGCGCCCACGAGCTCGTCCAGCATCGGGGAGTTCAGCAACGGCGTCCGGACCACGTGGCCGGACAGGCGCCGCGCGGCCTCGTGGATGGCGTCCATGCCGAAGCCGGGCACGGGGCCGTCCGCGACGGCCGCCACGTTCACTTCCGAGGGCTCGGGCGGACGCGCCCCCTGCTCCCCGGGCCGGTGGTGGATCTCGGACAACGGTGGGTGTCCTCTCGCGTGGTCGGGGCGGGGTCCTGCACCGGCAGGGTACGCGCGCTGTCCGTCCGCCCGGTCGCCCGAGAGACGACCGGGCAAGGCCGGCCCGGCGGTTGTGTCAGGCGGGCGGCCAGTTGCGCAGGGCCAGGTCGGCCACCTGCTGCAGGTCGTCGCGGGTGGCGCCGCCGACGGCCTGGACGGCGATGCCGTTCGCCACGGTCATGAGGTAGCGGGCGAGCAGTTCGGGATCGGTGTCCGGGGACAGGTCGCCTTCGTCGACGGCCTGCTGGAACCGTTCACGGAGGTGGGCGACGCCCTCGTCGCGCCAGGCGACGAGGGCCTCGCGGGCGTTGCGCCCAGGGGCGCCGGCGGCGAGGGAGCCTTGGACTCCGAGGCATCCGGCGGGGCAGTCGGGGCGGGTGGTGGCCCGGACGGAGCCGCTCAGGAACGCGGTGGCCACCTGCCGGGCGGTCGGCTCCCGCAGGGCCCGGACCGCGTACGAGGCGGGGCCTTCGGTGTAGCGCTCCAACGCCCTGCGGAACAGGTCCTCCTTGTTGCCGAAGGCCGCGTACATGCTGGTGCGGGTGATGCCCATGGCGCTGGTCAGGTCGGTGAGGCTGGCGCCTTCGTAGCCCTGTTCCCAGAAGACCCGCATGGCGCGTTCGAGGGCCTCGTCGGCGTCGAATCCTCGCGGCCGGCCGATCGACGCCTTCTGGTGCGTATCCATGTTCCCCACTCTATCTCTTCCGCACCGATCGGTACAGAAGTGCTATGGTCTTATTCAGTACCGATCGGTACCGAAATCTTGAGAGGTCATTCTCATGGGACAGCTCGAAGGCAAGACCGCCGTCGTGACCGGAGGCGGCACCGGCATCGGCCTGGCCACCGCCGTACGGCTGGCGGACGAGGGCGCGCACGTGTTCATCACCGGCCGGCGCAAGACCCAGCTGGACGCGGCCGTGGAAACCATCGGCTCGGCGAGGGCCACCGCGGTGGCGGGTGACATCTCGAACCTCGCCGACCTGGACCGGCTGTACGACACCGTCCGCGCCCGGGGCCGGGGACTGGACGTGCTGTTCGCCAACGCCGCCGCCGCGTCGTTCGCCACACTGGAGCAGATCACCGAGGAACACTTCGACCAGACCTTCGACGTCAATGTGCGGGGCACGCTGTTCACCGTGCAGAAGGCACTGCCGCTGCTCAACGACGGCGCCTCGGTGATCCTCAACTCCTCGGTGCGCGCCGATGACGGTGTCGCGGCGTTCGGCACCTATGCGGCCTCCAAGGCGGCACTCCGGTCCTTCTCCCGGACCTGGGCCAACGAACTCAAGGACCGGAACATCCGGGTCAACGCGGTCTCCCCGGGCACCATCGACACTCCTGGGCTCGACGGCGTGGTTGCCACGGCGGACACGCCCGTCACCAAGTCGGACTTCGCCGCGGGTGTCCCGCTCGGCCGGATCGGACGCGCGGACGAGGTCGCCAACGCGGTGGCCTTCCTCGCCTCCGGGCAGAGCAGCTTCATCCTCGGCGCCAACCTGTACGTCGACGGGGGCGAGAACCAGTTCTGACCGCCGCGGGCCGCCCCCTGTCCCGCCATGTCAGCGGGCCCCCGCGGCAGCCGGTCCGGATGGCACGGACGTCGCGGCGGTGGGCACACCCTTCGGCCTGACCGGCCGTATACGCCTGCGGATGCGCATCGGCCCGAGCAGCCACAGCAGCGGAAACCAGAACAGCGCCGCCGCGCCGCTGATGAGAGCGGGGACACCCCCGATCGCCATATCATGATCGGCGTCATGGCGGTGCTGAGCGCCCGGCGCGAGAAACGCCATCCCGGCTATCAGGCAGCGATGGGCGGAATCGACCAGCGCGTCCCTGGCATGGTCGCCCCAAACGAGCCGGTGCAGGGCGGCGGGCGCGAGGAGCGTACCGGCCGCGCCGAGCGCGGCCGGTAGGTCCACTACTGAAACGCGGTCGGCTTTGCTGCCGAGTGCGTAGCGCACATCAGGAGACGACAGCCACTCAGCCCCCGGCCCGTGACGCTTCCCTGACGTCGCCCGCGGCCGGACCCGAGGCGCGGAAGGTGCGCCGGTACGCCGACGGGGCCACCCCCGCCTCCGCCGCCAGGTGCCGCCGCAGCGAGGTGGCGGTGGCGAAGCCGACCTCGTGGGCGATCCGTTCCACCGGCAGATCGCTGGACTCCAGCAGATGCCGCGCCCGCCGCAGCCGCTGCTGGGTCAGCCAGCGGCCGGGGCTCAGACCGGTCTCCTCCCGGAAGCGCCGGGCGAAGGTGCGGGTGCTCATCGCCGCGTGGGCGGCCAACTCGTCCAGCGACAAAGGCAGTTCCAGCCGCCGCAGCGCCCAGTCGCGGGTCGGACCGGTGCCGGTCTCGCTCGCCGGTGGCAGCGGCCGCTCGATGTACTGCGCCTGCCCGCCGTCCCGGTAGGGCGGCACGACGCAGCAGCGGGCGACGTGGTTGGCCACTTCGCTGCCGTGGTCCTGGCGCACCAGGTGCAGACAGACATCGACACCGCTCGCCGCCCCCGCGGAGGTCAGCACATCGCCGTGGTCGACGAAGAGCACACCGGCATCCAGCTCGACCTGGGGAAACAGCTCCTGGAAGTGGCCGGTGAGCGCCCAGTGGGTGGTGGCCCGGCGCCCGTCCAGGAGACCGGCGGCGGCCAGCAGGAAGGCGCCGGTGCAGATGGACACCAGCCGGGTGCCGGGGCGGACACGGGAGAGGGCGGCGAGGGCCTGCGGGTCCGGGTCGGCGGCCGAGGCGCGGGTGATCGCGTACGGAGGGATGACCACGGTGTCCGCCTCGGCCAGCACCTCGGGGCCATGCCCGGGGGTGACGGTCAGATCCGAGTCGGTGCGCACGGGCCGCCCGTCCACGCTCGCGGACAACACCTCGTAGCGGCCGTCGGCGGAGCCCAAAACCCGGTGCGGGATGCCGAGTTCGAAGGGATAGACGCCGTCGAGGGCGAGGACGACGACCTTGTGGGCGCCGGGCCGCGGCTCCGGGCGCATCCGGCGGTCCAGTTCGGCCGCGCGGTCGGCGAGCTCACGGGCCCGGGAGGGCGTGGCGGACGTGGCGGACGTGGGGCGGGCGGTGGGAGTGGTGCGGGCGCCGGGAACGCGGTGGGCGCCGGGAACGGAGCGGGCGGCAGGGTCGATGGGCATGGCAGAAATGTATCGGAGGCTGACCTTCTGGCCATCGCCCCGGGCCGGACCGTACGGCCAGGATCGAGCCATGACTTCGACGGACACGCCTACGACGGGTACCCCTTCGGCCGACACCCCTACGACGGGCACCCCCGAGCACCTCACCTCCCCGGCCCCGGCGGCCACCACGGGCACCCCGCACCCCGCGGCCCCGGACGGCGCCCCCGTGATGCTCGCCCTGCACCAGACGGCCCTCGGCGGCCCCGAGGTCCTGCGGCTGACCGAGCTGCCGCGGCCCGCGCCCGGCCCCGGCGAGATCCTCATCGCCGTGCACGCCGCCGGACTCAACCCCACGGACTTCAAGCACCGCGCCCTGAGCATCTTCCTGCCGCCCCCGCCGCTGACCCTCGGCTGGGACGTCTCCGGCACCGTGGTGGAGACCGGCTTCGGCGTCACCCTCTTCCAGCCCGGTGACGAGGTGTTCGGCATGCTGCCCTACCCGTACGGGGCGGGCTCCCACGCCGAGTATGTGACCGGCCCCACCCGCGCCTTCGCCGCCAAGCCCGCCGGGATCGACCACATCCAGGCGGCCGCCCTGCCGCTGGCCGCGCTCACCGCCTGGCAGGCCCTCGTCGAGACCGCGGACCTGCGGGCCGGGCAGCGGGTGCTGATCCACGCCGCGGCCGGCGGTGTCGGCCATCTCGCCGTACAGCTCGCCAAGGAGCGCGGCGCGCATGTCACCGGGACGGCGAGCGCACCCAAGCACGACTTCCTGCGCGCACTCGGCGCGGATGCCTGCGTCGACCACCGTTTCGAGGACTTCACCGACACCGAGGAGCGTTACGACGTCGTCCTCGACGCCCTCGGCGGGGAGACCGCCACCCGTTCCGTGGGCGTGCTGCGCCCCGGCGGCGTCCTCGTCTCCCTGCTGCCGGGCGCCGAGGACACCCGGGCCGCTGCGGAGAAGGCGCAGGTCCGCGCCGTCACCCTGCTCGTCGAGCACGACCGGGGCGGGATGCGCGCCATCGCCGAGCTCGTCGAGCGGGGCAGGCTCCGCGCCCATGTCTCCGGCACCTTCCCGCTCGCCGAGGGCGCCCGGGCCCATATCCAGGGGGAGACGGGCCGCACCACGGGCAAGTTGGTCATCACCGTGCGCTGAGAAGGGATGGCTCGCTCCTGACGCCCGGACATGTGCGGCAGCGCATCGTCCGACCCGGGCGCCTTTCCTCTCGTCGAGTACGCGGACGCACGCCCATCCGTGGCGGCGAAACAGCCTTAGGGTTTGTCTCATGGCCATTGCTCGCTCCTCCCTGTCCCGTGACCGCCGCCGCGCCGAGCTGCGGGAGTTCCTGCGCAGCCGCAGGGCGCGGGTCTCGCCGGCCGACGTCGGTATGCCGGAAGGCGGCCGGCGGCGCACCCCGGGGCTGCGGCGCGAGGAGGTCGCGGTGGTCTCCGGGGTCGGGGTGTCCTGGTACACGTGGCTGGAGCAGGGGCGCGACATCACGGTGTCCGAGGAGGTCGTCGACGCCATCGCCCGCGCGCTGTTGCTGAACGCGGCCGAACGCGGGCACCTGTACCGGCTGGCCGGGCTCAACCCGCCGCGGGACGTGCCCGCGCCCGCCGTGCCCACCTCGCCGGAGCTGCGACGGCTGCTCGACTCCTGGCTGCCGCGGCCCGGCTACGTACGCGACCGCCACTGGAATTTCACGGCGGTCAACGACATGGCCCGGGAGGTGTTCGGCTACGGCGAGACCGACCACAACTGCCTGGTCTCGTTCTTCACCAACACCCGCTACCGGGCGCTGCACCGGCACTGGGCCGAGACCGCGCCCCAGGTGGCCGCCGGCTTCCGGGCCGATGCGGCACACTACCCGGACGATCCGGAATTCGATCGCATCGCCGGCGACCTGGCCGCGGTCAGCCCGGAGTTCGCGGAGCTGTGGGCGCGCCACGACGTGGCCGAGCACACCAGTGCGGTGAAGGCGGTCGACCACGCCACGGCCGGGACCCTGGTCTTCGACGCCACGCTGCTGCCGCTGCCCGAGCACCCCGGACACCATCTGATCCTGCACAACCCCCGCCCGGGCACCGACACCCAGCAGCGGCTGGAGGATCTGATGCGGCGGCGCAGCCTGGTGGTGGCACACCCAGGATGAACGGACACTGCCCGGCCCCCTGACCAGGCGGCAGCATCACTGCCATGAACAGCGATGACACGCAGATGAAGGCAGTGACCATCCCCGAGTTCGGCGACGCCGGGGTGCTCCGCGTCGGCACGGTGCCGGTCCCTGTCCCGGGGCCGGGCCAGGTCGCCATCGACGTGGCGTACGCGGGTGCGAACTTCGCCGAGGTCCTCTACCGGCGCGGCGTGGTCGATGTGCCGCTGCCCTTCGTACCGGGCATCGAGGTCGCCGGATACATCCGCGCCGTTGGCGAGGGGGTCGAGGATCTGTGGCCCGGCCGGCCGGTGGCCGCCTTGACGATCGTCGATTCCGGCGGCTACGCCGAGGTGGCGGTCACCTCGGCGGACCTGGTCGCCCCGCTGGACGGCCTGGATATCGGAATGGGCACGGCCGCGGCTCTGCCGTCCAACAGCACCACCGCCTTCCTGGTGCTCGACCGGGTGGCCCGCATCGCCCCGGGCGAGAGCGTCCTGGTACACGCCGCCGCCGGCGGCGTGGGCAGCCAACTGGGCCAGGCGGCCCGTCTGTTGGGCGCGAGCCGCGTCGTGGGCACGGTCGGGAGCGCCGCCAAGATCGACACCGCCAAGGGCTTCGGCTACGACGAGGTGATCCTCCGCGACCGGCTCGCCGACGCCGGTCAGTTCGACATCGTCGTCGACATGGTCGGCGGCCCCGCCCGCCGGGCGAGCCTGGACCGACTGGCCGCCATGGGACGCCTGGTGATCATGGGCAATGCCTCGGGCGCCGAGGACGTCGGCGTCCCGGCCAACGAACTGTGGTTCAGCAACAAGACGGTCTCCGGCTTCAATCTGGCCGCCTTCGCCGCCACCCATCCCGACGAGGCGGGCCGGGCGCTGCGCCGTGCGGTGGAGGCCGCGGCCGAGGGAGAGCTGCGGGTACAGGTCGAGGCTCTGCCGCTGGAGCGGGTCGCCGAAGCGCACCGCCGGATCGAGGCGGGGGCGACCACGGGCAAGCTGGTGCTGGACGTCGCGGCGCTATGACGTGGTCGCGGTGCGCCGGAATTCGCTGGGGTTGGCGCCTCGGACCCGTTTGAACGCCGCGCTGAAGCCGAACGGGTCGGAGTAGCCCACGGTACGGGCGATGTCCGCGATGGTCGCGGCCTTCCGCTCGACCAGGAGGTCTGCCGCGAGCGTCATGCGCCAGCGGGTGAGGTAGGTCAGCGGGGGTTCGCCGACCAGGTCCGCGAACCGCTTGGCGAGTGTCGAACGCGACACTCCGGTCTGCTCGGCCAGCGCGGCGACCGTCCAGGGTGCCGCCGGTTCGGCGTGCAGCAGGCGCAGGGCGTCGCCGACCACCGGGTCCCGCTGGGCGGCCCACCAGGCCGGGGGCTCGCCGCCGGGCCGGTCGAACCACTCACGCAGCGTGCAGACCAGCATCCAGTCCAGCAGCCGGTCGAGTACGACCTGCTGGCCCGGTGTGTCGATGGCGACCTCGGCGGCGAGGTGGTCCAGCACGGGGTCGCCCGTGCCCCCCTCGTCCACGCGCAGCACGACGGGCAGCGCGTCCAGCAGCCGGCGGCTGATCTCGCCGCGCACGGGATAGGCACCGACGATCAGGGTCGTGGCATCGCGACCGTCGTCGGAGTTCCCGCCCGGGCCGTCACCGGTGCCCCCGCCGAGGCCATGACCGGTGTCCCCGCCCGGGTCGTTCCAGCCGCGCCGGTGCCGGGTCCCGCCCTGCTCGGGCGTCGCGCAGTGCTCGCCGCATGCGATCGGTTCGGCCCGGGTGCCGACCTCGTCGACGAAGGTGAACGTCGCGGGGCCGCGCACGACGATCGTCTCGCGGGCGCGCAGCGGCTCGGGCGGACCGTGCTCCGGCACGATCCAGCCCGCCCCGGTGAGGACGGTGCACAGGGTCAGCGGCGCGCCGTCCACGAAGTGCAGTGCCCAGGGCGGGGACAGGGTCGAGCTGCCGAACAACGAGCCGTGGGCTCGCACCCCGCGGATCAGGTCACTGAAGGCGTCCACCTCAGCGATCTTAGACGCATACACAGGCGATCCGGCTTCTTGCCCATGGGTTCGTCCGAGACGGCCGTGTTCAATCGGCCTTATGAGCAACGACACCACTCTCGTCCTCGGCGCGACCGGCAAGACGGGTCGGCGGATCCTCGCCCGGTTGCGGCTGCGCGGCACACCGGTGCGGGCCGCCTCCCGATCCAGCCGGACCCGGTTCGACTGGTCCGACCCCGGCGGCTGGGACGCGGCCGTGCGGGGTATCACCGTCGCCTATGTGGTGGCCCCGCGCGTACCGGGCCCGGTGCACGAGTTCGTGGCCCGGGCCGAGGCCGCCGGAGTGCGGCGGCTGGTCCTGCTCTCCGGGCGCGGCTCCGACACCTGGGGCGACTCCTCGTTCGGCCTCGACATGCGCTCGGCCGAGGACGCCGTACGTGGCTCGGCGCTGGAGTGGACCGTCCTGCGGCCGTCGAACTTCGCCCAGAACTTCGACGAGGACGTCTTCCACGCCCCGCTGGTCGCCGGGGAGCTGGCGCTCCCGGCCGGCACGGTTCCCGAGCCGTTCATCGACGCGGAGGACGTCGCCGACGCCGCGGCCGCGGTGCTGACCGAGACCGATCGGCACGCCGGAAAAATCTACGAGCTGACCGGACCGCGTGCGCTCACCTTCGGTGAGGCCGTCGAGCTGATCTCCCGGGCGTCCGGGCGGCCCATCACCTACCGGCAGGTCTCCCCCGCCGCGTACACCGCGGCACTGGTCGAGAAGGGCGTGGGCGAGGAGGACGCCCACCACGTCGCCGAGATGTTCGTACTGATGGAACGCGGGCTGCTGGCCGGGACGACGGATGACCTCGCCACCGTCCTGGGCCGGGCGCCCCGGACCTTTGAGGACTACGTCGTACGGGCCGCGGCGGCGGGAGCCTGGGGGCGATGACCGCCCGGCGGCGGCCGCCCGGCCATCGCCCTGGCCACATGATCAGAACGAGCCGACGCCTCGTTCCACGACCTCGACACCATTCCCCTCATCCATCGGAAGGGCCGTGATGAGCACCGACGCCACTTCGCTGACCACTGAGGACCTCGAGTTCCTCCGGCGCCCCCTGTACGGGTTTCTGTCCGTGGCCGGGGGGCCGCTTCCGCCACAGCCCCGGCCGGTGTGGTTCGAGGCCACCGCCGAGGGCACGATCCAGCTGTTCACGGGCCCGGACACGCTCAAGGTGCGGCGCCTGCGCCGCGACCCCCGCGCCTCGATCGTGGTCGCCGCCCCGGTGGGTGAACGCGAGCGCTGGCTGTCGGTCGCAGGCCGCACCACGGTGGAAACCGACGGAGCACACGACCTGGCCGCCCGCCTGGCCGCGCGCTACTGGGACCTGGACGATGACCCGGCCCGCGCCGACGACCTCGCCGGGATCCTGGCCGAGGACTGGGTCCGTGTCGTGATCCACCCGGAGACCGTGAGCCGCTACGCGTTCTGACCTCCGCGATACCTCTCGGCAGACCACCGAGGAACTCGGTCCAGGGGATCTCGGGGACGAGGCCCTGTATGTGTGGAACGCGCTGTTCGATCCGCGGGACATCCTCGACCTCATCAAGAGTGGACGTACCCGGACGAGGCGGCGACCCGCCTCGTGGCCGCCCTGCGCGGCGCCCTGATCGGCTGGTCCGCCCCCAGCCCCTAATCTGGGCGCGGCAACCACACGACCCGCGGATCCACACTCGGCTCGCCCACACCTGAACAGAGAGACACCACATGGACGTCAGTGCCCAGATCGAAGCCGTCTACGACACCCTCCGCCGCCGGAACCCCGGGGAAGCGGAATTCCACCAGGCGGCCCACGAAGTCCTGCACGCCATAGGCCCCGTGCTCAAGGCACACCCGCAGTACGCGGACGCCCGGATCGTGGAGCGGCTGTGCGAACCGGAGCGACAGCTCATGTTCCGGGTCCCATGGGTGGACGACCAGGGAACGGTGCAGGTCAACCGCGGCTTCCGGGTGGAGTTCAACAGCGCGCTGGGCCCTTACAAGGGCGGCCTGCGCTTCCACCCCAGCGTCAATCTGGGCATCGTGAAGTTCCTCGGCTTCGAGCAGATCTTCAAGAACGCGCTGACCGGCCTGGCCATCGGCGGCGGCAAGGGCGGGTCCGACTTCGACCCCAAGGGCCGCTCGGAAGCCGAGGTGATGCGGTTCTGCCAGTCCTTCATGACCGAGCTGTACCGCCACCTCGGCGAGCACACCGATGTGCCCGCCGGGGACATTGGTGTGGGCGGCCGTGAGATCGGCTATCTCTTCGGCCAGTACAAGCGGATCACCAACCGCTTCGAGGCCGGTGTGCTGACCGGCAAGCCGGTCGGCTGGGGCGGTTCACCCGCCCGTACCGAGGCCACCGGCTACGGCACGGTCTTCTTCGCCCAGGAGATGCTCGCCACCCGCGGTCAGGACTTCGACGGACGCCGGGTCGTGGTCTCCGGGTCGGGAAACGTCGCTGTCTACGCCATCGAGAAGGTCCACGCCCTGGGCGGCCTCGTGGTGGCCTGCTCCGACTCCTCCGGCTACCTGGTCGACGAGAACGGCATCGACCTGGCCCTGCTCAAGGAGATCAAGGAGGTGCGCCGGGAGCGGCTCTCCGCCTACGCCGAGGCGAAGCCGAGCGCGCGGTTCTCCGACCGGGGGTCGGTGTTCGACGTGCCGTGCGAGATCGCCCTGCCGTGCGCGACCCAGAACGAGCTGCACCAGCAGGACGCCGGCGCGCTGGTGAAGAACGGTGTGCTGGCCGTGGCCGAGGGCGCGAACATGCCGTGCACACCCGAGGCGGTCGAGGTGTTCCGCGGCGCGCGGGTCCTCTTCGGCCCGGGCAAGGCGGCCAACGCGGGCGGGGTCGCCACCTCCGCGCTGGAGATGCAGCAGAACGCCTCCCGCGACCGCTGGACCTTCGAGCGCACCGAGGACCAGCTCGCCGGCATCATGCGGCAGGTCCACGCCCAGTGCCGCGCCTCCGCCGAGATCTACGGAGGTGACGCCGACGACTATGTACTCGGCGCCAACACCGCTGGCTTCCGCCACGTCGCGGACGCGATGATGGCCCAGGGAGTCATCTGAGGCACGGGCGCACCCGACGGCGCACACGACGTTCGCACACGAAGGCAATTGTCATCAGGGCTTGCCTTCGTGTGCGCTCCAAATCCTACTGTCCCCGGGCATGGAGACCACGGCGCACAACAGAACACTGGGCCGCAGCGGCATCGAGGTGAGCGCTCTCGGCTTCGGCTGCTGGGCCATCGGCGGTGAGTGGCAGTCCGCCGACGGGCAGCCCCTGGGCTGGGGCAAGGTCGACGACGAGGAGTCCGTACGGGCGATTCGGCGCGCACTCGACCTCGGCGTCACCTTCTTCGACACCGCCGACGCGTACGGTACCGGCCACAGCGAACGCCTGCTCGGCCGCGCCCTCGGCAAGCACCGCACCGACATCGTCATCGCGACGAAATGGGGCAACCTCTTCGACGAGCGGACCGGCATCTGCGACGGGCAGGACGACTCCCCGGAACACCTGCGCCGCGCCCTGACCGCCTCACTGCGGCGCCTGAACACGGACCACGTCGACCTGTACCAGCTCCACATTTCCGACGCCGACCCCGAACGCGCCGCCCAACTCCGCGGCAGCTGCGAGGAGTTGGTGGGCGAGGGCCTGATCCGCGCGTACGCCTGGAGCACCGATGACCCCGCCCGGGCCGCCGTCTTCGCCCAGGGCCCGCACTGCGCGGCCGTCCAGCACCGCCTGAACATCCTCCAGGACGCGCCCGAACTCCTCGCCCTCTGCGCCGAGTCGGACCTCGCCAGCATCAACCGCAGCCCTCTCGCCATGGGACTGCTCACCGGCAAACACACCGCCGGGCGCGCCCTGGACAACGCGGACATCCGCAACACGCCCCCCGCCTGGCTGCCGGGCTTCCTCCCGAACACGGGTGCGGACCCGGCCTGGCTCCAGCGCGTCGACGCCCTGCGGTCCATCCTCACCAGCGACGGCCGCACGCTCGCCCAAGGCGCCCTCGCCTGGATCTGGGCCCGCAGCCCGCGGACGATCCCGATCCCCGGTTTCCGTACGGTCGCCCAGGCCGAGGAGAACGCGGGCGCCATCGCGAAGGGGCCACTCACCGCCGGGCAGCTGGCCGACGTCGACCGGATCCTGGGGCGCTGAGCGGGATCCCGGCCGGGCGGCGACAGAAGGCCCACGGCGCGACATAGGGTGCGTTCGACTTCTTCAGGCGAACCTCGCCGTGGCGCTCTTCTTGCTTCATCTCTTGACGTGTCTGGTTCAGACCTTTAGCTTCACCCATCGCCCGTCTGCGAAAAGCCGTGCCTCTGCGATGGTGGACAAACCCGCTCCGCAGCTGTGTCGGCGTTGGCCGTCGGTGTCCAGATCCCCCACCCGTGACAGCGGCAACACCCGTCAGCGAGGAGCGCACATGCAGGAGAGCAGAGACATCGGATCGCCCAGGACGGCATCCGTGGCCATACGGCTGCTGGTGCTGTTGGCCACGCTGCTGGGCCTGGCGATCGCCCCCGTCCACGCGACGGCGCGCAGCGCGGCCGCGCCGTTCAAGGTCTTGGCCTTGTACAACGGAACGTGGGACGCCGCCCACATCAACTTCGTCCATGAAGCGAACGAGTGGTTCCCCCAGCAGGCGGCACAGAACGGCTTCACCTACACGGCGAGCAACAACTGGAACCTGCTCGCCGACGGCGGGGTCGACGAGTACAAGGTGGTGCTGTTCCTCGACGATCTGCCGCAGACCTCCGCCCAACGTGCCGGTTTCGAGCGCTACATGCGCGGGGGCGGCGCCTGGATGGGGTTCCACGTGGCGGCCTTCACCACCGAGGCGCAGAGCTGGCCCTGGTACCACAATGAGTTCCTCGGCACCGGCAACTTCAAGTCCAACACCTGGGGACCGACGACGGCCACCCTGAAGGTCGAGGACCGTACACACCCGTCCACCAAGGCCCTGCCCGCCACCTTCACCTCGTCGGTCAGCGAGTGGTACAGCTGGTCCAACGACCTGCGGCAGAACCCTGACATCAAGATCCTGGCCTCCGTCGACCCGAGCAGCTTCCCGCTCGGCACCGACCCCAACCAGACCTGGTACAGCGGTTATTACCCGATCCTATGGACGAACAGCAAGTACAAGATGCTGTACGCGAACTTCGGCCACAACGCGATGGACTACGACACCAACACCCCCCTGTCGTCCACCTTCGCGAGCGAGACCCAGAACCGCTTCCTCCTCGACGGCCTGAAGTGGCTCGGCGGCGCGAGCGGCGCCCAGTCACCGGCCGCCTCCACCTCCGAGTCCGCCCGGACGGCCATGAGCCAGAAGTAGCCCCCCATCAAGAAACCGCGGGGACACCCCGGGAGCCCGACTCCCGCCCACCCCCGCCCAGGCCGCCCCGGAAATCCGGGGCGGCCCCCTTCGTTTCCGGCTGACACGACGGCACGTCAGCCACGCCAGAGCGCTGCCGATACGAGCAATCGACACCCTTCCGCGTCACCTGATACCCCAGTGATGATCACTCGGGTAGAGTCCCCGCACACCTGCGGACCCCGCCGGGCCCCTACGACCTGCAGTGACGCATTGATGCACGGCACACGATCAGCCCTCATGTGCAGGAGGCCGTCATGTCCCCCCAATCCGTCCTCGCCGCCCTGACCACCGGGTTGCGAAGTGGTGCGATCGAAGTCGTCGACCTCACCTCGCCCCTGTCGTCCTCCACGCCGGTGATCCAGCTGCCCTCCGAGTTCGGCCAGACCGCGGTGTTCGAGCTGGAGGAGATCAGCAGGTACGACAACCGGGGACCGGCCTGGTACTGGAACAACTTCCGCAGTGGTGAGCACACGGGCACGCACTTCGACGCGCCGAACCACTGGGTCACCGGGAAGGACCTCACCGACGTGGCGTCGGTGCCGGCAGGGCGGCTGATCGCACCGGCGGCCGTGCTGGATTTCTCCGCCGAGGCGGAGGCGGACCCCGACTTCCTGGTCGAGGTGGAGCATGTGAAGGCATGGGAGGCCGAGAACGGCCCGCTGCCCGAAGGTGGCTGGCTGCTGGTGCGGACCGGCTGGGACGCCCGCTCGTACGCGCAGGAGCCGTTCCTCAACTCCGACGCGAGCGGCCCGCACACGCCTGGCCTGTCGCCGGAATGCGCCCGGTGGGTGGCGGAGGAGTCGCCGGTGATCGGGCTCGGTGTCGAAACGGTGGGCACCGACGCCGGACAGGCGCCTTCGTTCGACCCGGCCTTCCCGTGTCACTCCTATCTCATGGGCAGTGACAAGTACGGGCTGACGCAGCTGCAGAACCTGTCGGCGCTGCCACCGACCGGCGCGGTCATCGTCGCGGGGCCGTTGCCCATCGTCACCGGGTCCGGGGCGCCCGCGCGGGTGCTCGCGCTGGTGGAGCGCTCATGAAGGTCGCGGAAGCCGTTGGCCGGGCGTTGTCCACGGCAGGTGTCGACCATGTATTCGGCGTGGTCGGCTCGGGCAACTTCCACCTGACCAATGCCATGGTGGCGGCGGGTACCCGGTTCGTCGCCGCACGCCATGAAGGTGGCGCGGCCACCATGGCCGATGCCTACGCACGGATGAGCGGCACGGTGGCCGCGCTGACCGTGCATCAGGGGTGCGGACTGACCAACGCCATCACCGGTATCGGCGAGGCGGCCAAGAGCCGTACGCCGCTCCTCGTGCTGGCGGCCGAAGCCACCGAGCCGAGGTCCAACTTCTCCGTCGGCCAAGAGGCGCTGGCGCACGCCGTGGGGGCGGTCACGGCGCGTGTGACGTCGGCGGAGGACGCGGTCGAGCAGGCATGCGCCGCGGTGCGGCGAGCCCTGCACGAACGGCGCACGGTGCTGCTCAACCTCCCGTTGGACGTGCAGGCCCTGGACACGCCCGACGATGCGCACACCGTGGCCGCGCCGTCGCCCGAACGGACCGCGGTCGAGCCGGTGACGGACGACGTGGCGGCGTTGGCGCAGGTGCTCGAGCAGGCACGACGTCCGGTCTTCGTGGCCGGTCGGGGATCGCGCACACCCGGCGCCCGAGATGCCCTGGCGGCGCTCGCCGAGCGCCACGGTGCGCTGCTGGCGACGTCGGCCGTCGCCCGTGGACTGTTCCACGACGATCCGTGGTCGCTCGACGTGTCCGGTGGCTTCTCGTCCCCCCTTACGGCAGAGCTGATCCAGGGGGCGGACGTGATCGTGGGCTGGGGCTGCGCGCTGAATATGTGGACGATGCGCCACGGTCGGCTGATCGGCCCGAACACGACCGTCGTACAGGTCGACGACGACACCTCGGCGCTCGGTGCGCACCGGGAGGTGCACCTCGGCGTCACCGGGGATGTGGAACTCACGGCGCGGCAGGTGCTCGATGCGCCCGGACGGCAACGGCAGGGCTACCGCACCGCCGACAATGGGGCGGCCATCGCCGCACGGGTGCGGTGGCGGGATGTGCCGTACGAGGACGAGAGCAGCCGTGAACGGATCGACCCGAGGACGCTGAGCATCGCGCTCGACGACATCCTCCCCGCCGAGCGGGTGATGGGCGTGGACTCCGGGAACTTCATGGGCTACCCGACCATGTACCTGGCCGTACCGGACCACAACAGCCTGTGTTTCACCCAGGCGTTCCAGTCGATCGGCCTGGGCCTTGCGACGGCCATCGGGGCGGCGCTGGCGCGGCCGGACCGGCTGCCCGTGGCCGCGCTCGGCGACGGCGGTGCGCTGATGAGCGCCGCGGAACTCGACACGGTGCGCCGCCTCGGGCTGCCGATGGTGGTCGTCGTCTACAACGACGACGCCTACGGAGCGGAGGTGCACCACTTCAAGCCCGGCGGATATCCGCTCGACACGGTCGAGTTCCCGCCGACGGACATCGCCGCCGTGGCGCGAGGGTACGGCTTCGAGGCGGTGACCGTACGCACGCCCGCGGACCTCAAGGCCGTCGAGGACTGGGTCGCCGGACCACGGTCCGCGCCGCTGCTCATCGACGCCAAGGTGGTCGGCGACCACGGGGCCTGGTGGCTGGAGGAGGCGTTCCGCGGCCACTGAGCCATCGGGACCCGGACTCCTGGCTAGAACGGCATGCGGCCCCGGGCCCGCCGCCCGGCGGAGCCGCTGCGGCCGACGGCCTTGGAGCTGCTGCGGAAGGGCTTGCTGAGGATCCGTCCCAGGACGCCGGGGGCCTTGCCGCCGGCGCGCGAGCCGACTCCCAGGGTGCGCTGGGTGCCCCGTTCGGGGTGCCGGGACAGGCGCGGGACCAGGAAGGCCAGCACGGCCAGGAGGACGCAGATGCCAACAATGCCGAAAATCATGGCGAAGTACTCCTCATACAAAGTGTGCCTGCCGAGTACCCCGCCCGTCTGCCCGCATGCGCCGCCGCCCGGACGACAGCGCCCGATGCGCTTTTCGGTGTCGGCGCCGACTGGGTCGGCGCCGACACCAACGACTTACGACACGACGGGCTGCTCGTCGCTCGCCAGCTCCTCCGGCGGGTGGCTGAGCTGCTCGCGCAGGTAGTTCCAGACCACCGCGATCAGCGCGGCAACCGGTACGGCGAGCAGACTGCCCACGATCCCGGCCAGGCTGCTGCCCAACGTCACCGCCAGCAGGATGACCGCCGCGTGCAGACCGAGCCCACGGCTTTGGATCATGGGCTGGAACACATTGCCCTCCAGCTGCTGCACCACGATGATGATCGCCAGCGCGATCAGTGCGTCCGTTGTGCCGTTGGACACCAACGCGATGAGCACCGCGACCGCACCCGCGAACAAGGCCCCCACAATGGGTACGAACGCGCAGATGAAGGTCAGGACCGCGAGCGGCAGCACCAGCGGCACTCCCAAGGCCCACAGGCCGAGTCCGATGAAGACGGCGTCGAGCAGGCCGACCAACGCCTGCGAGCGCACGAAGGCGCCCAGAGTGTCCCAACCGCGCGCGGCCACCACGGGGATGTCGGTGGCGAGCCGACCGGGGAGCTGACGGGTGAGCCACGGCAGGAACCGCGGGCCGTCCTTGAGGAAGAAGAACATCAAGAAGAGCGCGAGGACGGCGGTGACCAGGCCATCGATCACGGTGCTCACCCCCGTGACGACAGTGGTGACGAGGCTGCCGGCACTGCTCTGCAGCCGGTCGGCCGCGGTGTCGGTGGCCTTGGTGATCTGGGCATCGCTGATGTTCAGCGGTGGCCCGGCGGCCCATTCGCGCACCTGCTGGATGCCTTCGGTCACACGGTCGGTCAGTTCGCCGGACTGGGACGCCACCGGCACCGCGATCAGCGCCACGATGCCCGTGGCGACCAGGAGGAACAGCACGGTCACGACCGAGGCGGCCAGCGCGGGCGGCCACCCGTGCCCCCGCAGAAAGCGCGCCAGCGGCCAGGTCAGCGTCGTAAGAAGTAGGCCGACTACTAGTGGCCAGACCACCGACCACATCTGGCCCAGGACCCACAGGACCACCGTGGTCATGACGAGGACCAGAAGCAAATCAAGGGAAATACGCGCCGATCGGCGGAGCGCGACGCGGGTTTTCGTTGAACTCAACGTGGGAGGCATGGGCCACCCGTACCCCATGGCTATTGCCGCTGTCCAGGAGCGCCCTCGCCGGGGACGCACGCCGCACCGCGGTCCGCGAGGACTGACGGCCGGTGGTCTTCTCCGGGTCCGTGCCGCAGGCGACTTGGGCGATGGGCGGGGTGCCGTGGGCGGTGGTCGCGGTGTCGGGACGGCGGGACCGTCGACAATCCCGGCGCCCCGCAACTCACTCGCAGAACACCTGCACCTTGGCGTCGGGGTCGTCGACGTCGACGGTGACCTCGTCGAGCTGATCGATGAGCTCCTCGAGATGCTGCGGCTTGAGCTCGGCGAGGTCGATCGGCACCCCTGACCTGTTCAGCTCCGCGTTGACCCGGGTGAGCGCCTGCGGCGGGATGAGGCTTGTGAGCCGGACCCCGGCGCGCAGCAGCTGCAGCGGGACCCGGACGTTGACGCGGCCCGGCTCGTCACCGCCGGAGCCGTCCGACCAGCTCATCACCACGCGCAGATACTTGGGCCGGGTTTTCGGGCGGGGCGTGGCTCCCCGCGGCGTCTCGGGCTGTTCTCGTTCGAGGGCGTCGATCAGCCGCTCGGCCTCGTCCGCGGTGATCTTGCCCTCGGCCAGCATCTGCAGGATCTGGCGGCGCTGCTCGTTCATCGTTGTTCTCCCCCTCTGACTCATCTGATGCGTACCAGCACGGCCGTTCGGCCCTGCGCGATCTCGAACCGGGCGCCGGGCAGTGCCCACAGCAGCCGCCCCGTGCCGCGCAGCGCGCCCATCAGGCTCACCCGGAAGACGAGACACGCGACCAGTCCGCCCAGCACGGCGAGCAGCAGCAGCGGCGACAGCACCACCAACACCGGCAGGACGGGGACGTACAGCCGCAGCCGGCGGCCGTCGGGACGGCGATAGCGCACCGTCACCAGCTGCGGAATCACCGGGACCGCTCCAGCTCGGCCAGCGCCTCCTGGACGCTGATCTCCCCCCGCCGCAGACGGTCGACGACGTCGGCGCCGGTGGGCGCCGGGTCGGTGTCGACGAAGTCGAGGGCCTCGGCGATCCGGTTCAGCCGGGACTTGATCGTCGGGTAACTCACCCCGAAGGTCCGCTCCATCTCCTTGATCGAACCGTGCGATCGTATGAACGCGGCGACGAACACCTGGTCGTCGACGCTGAGCTGAGCCAGCTGCGGCGTCTCGAACTGCCCCTCGACCACGACACCGCTGCCGGCGAGGCGGACCCGCTCGACCACGAACGGCCGTCCTTGCGTCAGGTCCGTCAGCTCCTGCCAGTCCACCCTCGGCCCCCTTGCTCTCGGTGACGCGCCCGCCATTCATTTGTACCTTGAGTTTTTTAAGCTGCCAACCCGAGAACCTTGATTTTTCTTATGGGACCTTCAATAGTCCGGTGTGGGACAGCCGGGCCATGTCCTTGTTCCGTGCTCCCTCAGCCGGCGTGGAGGACCCGAAAGCGAGCGGGGTCCGCCGGATCCCGATCAACGACCTGGACGGGCGTCCAAGCCCATTGCCACACGCTGATGCCCGGCGTGCGGGAGAACTGGATCTGCCCGCGGGTGCCCTCGACCGCGACGCGCGGCCAGGCTTCGGCAGTGCGCGCCCGGTCCACGCCGTGCGAACGCAGCACCTCGGCGAGGACGGCGATCGTGTCGTAACCCTCGAAGGCGACGAAGGAGGGCGCCTCGGCCAGCCGCTCGCGGAGGGCCGTCTCGACTCGTGCACCGAGTGGGCCGAGGCGCTCGGGCAGATAGCGCAAGAACGGGATCGCGGCGCCGTCGTCGCCCAGCAACGTCGCCCATTCGGCGAACTCCGGTTGCCCGGCCGGAGCACCCATCATCACCTCGGCGAGGCGCTCGTCGCGGCGGACGGCCTTGACGATCGACACGGCCGGCTCCGGGTGGCCGACCAGAAGCAGGAGGGCCGTCGCGCCGTGTGCGACGAGCTCGTCGCACACCGCCGTGGGGGTGAGCGAGCTGATGTCGAGTTCGACGACAGTGCCGCCGCGTGGCGCGAGGTAGTCCCGCAGAATGCGGGTTCCGGATGCCCAGTAGACACTCGGCTGGGCCGCTATGGCGATTCGGCCGTGGCCCGCGCCGAGGAGGAAGTCCGCGTAGATCTGCCAGCCGTGGGACTGCGCCGGGGCGAGGCGCGCGACCCAGTCCGTCGGCTGTTCGGTGAGCGCGTCGAGAACCGCTGACGAGCAGAGGAACGGCAGGCCGAGGGCGTCGGCCCTGGCAGCGGCGGCGCGGGCGACGACGCTGTGGTACTCCCCCGCCAAGGCGGCCACGCCCAGACGAACCAATTCGTCGACGGCCGCCGCGGCTTTCCGTGGATCGGCCGCGGTGTCCCGGACCACCAGCTCAAGCGGTCTTCCGGCGATCCCGCCGCCGTCATTGACTTCGCGAACGGCCAACTCAAGCCCAGCGAGGAGGTGTTGGCCTGCCTCGGCCCAGCCAGGCCGAGTCAGCGGGACGAGAGCGCCGATCTGGACGGCTGACCCGTCAGTCCGCTCCGCTTCAAGCGGCGATAGTGGTGATGGTGGCGTATTCATGTGTTGGCGTCTCCCGCGCGACGATTCGGTTGCGATCGCCAGGATCGCAGAGTGATCGTCAGTGGCGCCGAGCGTGGCCCAGGAGCCTCACTACGCGGCCACGCAAGCGGCCCGTGAGAGGAGGCTCAACGCATGAGCGATGAATTCAGGCAGCCGATCGAGTCTGCCCTGACATGACTCGCATCATCGCTGACATCTCGGTCTCCCTCGACGGCTTCGTCACCGGGCCCGACCCCGGCCCGGACAACGGACTGGGCACCGGCGGCGAAGCCCTGCACACCTGGGCGTTCTCCGAGGACCCCGACGACCGCCGGATCCTGCGCGAGGCCACCGCCCGCTCGGGCGCCGTCATCCTCGGCCGCCGGCTCTTCGACATCGTCGACGGGCCGAACGGCTGGGACGACACGACCGGCTACGGCGCCGGCGAGGTCGGCAAGCCCGCGTTCATCGTCGTGACGAGCTCGCCGCCGAAGTCGGTACGGCTCACCGACCTCGACTGGACGTTCATCACCACCGGCCTGCCCGACGCCGTCACCGCCGCGCGCGAGCGCGCCGAGGCGGCGTCGTCCACCAGCGGCAAGGACCTCGACGCCTTCCTCATGGGCGGCGGCGCCACGATCGGCGCGGCGCTCGCCGCCGGGCTGGTCGACGAGCTGACACTCCACCTCGCACCCGTCGTACTGGGCACCGGAACGCCACTGTTCACCGGCGGCGCGCCACGCACACTCGTACAGCGGAGCGTGACGTCGACAACGACCGTGACACACCTGACCTACGACGTCCTCTGACGCCTAGGACCGGAGCTGACGGACAACGGGCGCTTCCCAGCCGAAGCCTTCGGCGATCAGTCGCACCGGCCGCACGGGTATCCACGCCGCATAGCGGACTGAGAGTTGGCCAACCCCGGCACAGGCGCCCACCGGCCGCGGTGTGTCCGGTGCGGCGGCGGGCCGTACGGCGACTGCCAGGCCGGCCGATCGGTTCGGCCCGAGCCGCCCACCGCGCGGCGCCGTACGACCGGGCCCGGGAGCAGCCCGGTCACCGGACCGGGGTCGTTGTTGTGCGGCACGGTCAGGAGCTCGGGTTGTACGGAACGCAACAGCGCGGGGAGCCAGGGGCTGAGGAACTCGTGGTTCGCATGGACGCAAAACGTGCCGTTCGCACTGAAGTACCCGGAGGCACACCTGTGGCAACGGCGGAGAACGATCGGCAGGCAGGTGGGCACGACAGCCCAGTTCTTGGACACAGAGTGACACCGCTTCCAGTGAGAAGACCGCAGCGAAAAGGAGCACGGCGCACAGGTGCGACGCGCGACGGATCAGCGCTTGGGGGGTCTCACTTGGTGTACAACGGCATGTCCTTGACAGAGTGACTGCGGGCGGGAGCACCGTAACGGCACACGGGAGTGCGGCTCCACTGATTTTCGGGCGGATGGCGATGCCTGGCGGCGCGCGCCCGCTGCCGTCAACGCCGTAGGCGCGCTTGTTGAAGCGGGTCGCTACCGCGCGGACCACCTTGGGCCGGCTGATCCCTCGAGCAGGGGAAACCGTTGAGGAGCTGCTTCAGGTGCATGACCTGCCGAGGGATGAACTCGGCGATCGTGAGGCCGACAACGTCGGCGGCATGGCCGGCGTCGGCGACGATGCGCCGCATTTCGCCGCGGGTGAGCCCGCCCGGCACGAAGCCGATCCCGAGCCCGATCTCGTTGCCGGCGCCCTGCCACTGGGGCCAGACGAGACGCAGGTGCCCGCCTGAGTCGCGGGAGCCGTCGGCGGGGTGAGCCATCGCGTGCTCTCGTCCCAGTCGGTGATCAGGGCGCGGGCCAGCGGGTTGGCGGCCAGCACGTCCTGGCGGTGGTTGGCGATGAAGGCCGGGGTGACGGCGCCCAGGACCTCCAGCATCTGATGGACCTCGGGTCGCACGCGCTGCACGCGTTCCGGGCGGCGGCGCTGGGTGCGGGAGGTGCGGGGCCGGGCGAGGTCGAAGAGGTGGCCGCGTTCGTCGTCGTCCAGGCGCAGGGCCCGGGCCACGGCCTCCAGGACCGTCTCGGAGACGTTGGGGTGGCGGCCCTGTTCGAGGCGGGTGTAATAGTCCGTACTCACACCGGCCAGGCGCGCCACCTCCTCGCGGCGCAGCCCCGGCACCCGGCGGGGGCCATGGCCCGGCGCCAGGCCCGCCTCGGACGGGCTCAGCCGGGCCCGGCGAGTGCGCAGGAAGTCTGCCAGCTCAGCGTTCTGCTCCATATCTCCAGTATTCGCCCCGGGCGGGCCGATCACCTTGGGCGAGGGTGGCCCAGCCGGACCCAGGCTCGGCTGGGCCCCCCGTACCGCCCGCGCCACCGACACACCCATCGCACCGATAGGACATGCGCATGAGCGAGCACCATCGGACCGAGCACCATCGGACTGATCGGCAGCGGGCTGATCGGCGGCACCGTCGCACGCCTCGCCGTCGCCGCCGGACACGATGTCGTCCTGAGCAACCGCACAGGGCCCGAGCCCCTGTCCGACCTGGTGGCGGAGCTGGGCCGTCATCGACACCAACAACTACTACCCGACCGCGATGGCCACACCGCCGCACTCGACGCCGAGACCACCACCAGCGAGCTGCTCCAGACCCACCTGCCCGCCTCGACGCGACACCGCCGCCTACAGCGAGCCGTACTTCAGCCAGGGCCACAGTCTGACCGCGACCGTGCGGGGCGCCGACCCCGGTCCGGGACAGCCCGTCAGCGCAGCCACGCTGCGATCCGCGCTGGCGGCGGCGAAGCGGTACCGGGACATGTAGGCCCACCCGCCAAGGGCCGCTGATGGCCGAGGTCATTCTCGCGAACCGCACTGTGGACTCAGGGCGCTGGCGTCGGCTTCGTTCCGTGGACTACGTTGTGGCCATGAATCCCGGGACGGCATCGCGCCACGCACGGATTGGTGACCCGGTGCCCCTCTGAGCGCCGTACGGGCCGGTGCGGGCCCGCTCTTCGATCGAGGATGTTGCGCTGCCGCGCGGGCTCCGCCTCCGTCGTGTTGATCACAGGTTTCACCCATCAACCACGACAGGAGAATTCATGCCCACCAAGACGCTGCGGATTCCCACCGCGGACGGCCGGGCCGACGCTTTCGCCGCCTTCCCCGACCGGGGCGGGCGGCACCCGGGGGTGCTGATGTACTCGGACGCCTTCGGAGTACGCCCCGCACTGCAGGAGATGGCCCGCGAGCTGGCCGGGCACGGGTACTACGTGCTCGTCCCCAACTTCTACTACCGGCACGGCCCGGCACCGGTGATCGAACTTCCCGAGCACATCGGAGAAGAGGTCCGGCCCGCGGTCATCGGCCGGCTGATGCCCCTGCTCGAGGCACACATCACCACCGAACGTGTCCTGCGCGACGCCGACGCCTACCTCACGTTCCTCACCACCCAGCCCGAGGTCAGCGCCGGACCGGTGGCCGTGACGGGCTACTGCATCGGCGCCCTCTTGGCGCTGCGCACCGCCGCGGCCCACCCCGACCAGGTGGCCGCCGTCGCCGGATTCCACCCCGGCTTCGTGGTCACCGACGCGCCCGACAGCCCGCACCGCCTCGTGCCCGAGCTGGCCGCCGAGGTCCATCTCGGCCTCGCCGAGGGCGACTTGTCGCCCGACATCATCAGCGAGCTCAACGAGGCCCTGGATGCCGCAGGTGTCGGCCACACCTGCGAGATCTATCCCGACACGATCCACGGCTTCACCTTGTCCGACACCGATGCGTTCAGCACCGCCGGGCTGAAACGCCACTGGGACCGACTGCTCCCCCTCCTGGACCGCACACTGGCCACCGGCTGAGGCTCCGGCGGGCACGTGTCAGTCGGCCTGGGCGAGTTGATTCAGGGGTTGGGATCCGCCCAGAAGAGCGCGCGGAGTCGTGACGATGGGCAGCCGCTCCACGGTCGCGCGGTCCAGCAGGCCGACCTGGGCGAGCACGGCGGCTTGATCCCAGTAAACGTGTTCGTACGCCACCGCGGTGCCCTCGAATCCCACGACAGCGATCACCGGGATGTCGACCTTCCTCCCCGTCGCGGCCACGCCGGGGAGGATCCAGGGGACCTCGATGTCGTGGGAGATCGCGGAGTGTCGCGATCTGGTCGCCGTGGTGGATGACGCCCTGTAGGGAAAATGCGGGGACACGGGCCGGACGGCTCTGCCAGCCTGCAGAGATGATGAAGAAGGAGGTCTCGTGAGCGACGGCGAGAAGTCCCGCCTCGGCGAGTTCAGCGCCCGGCTGGAGAGCGACGACATCGACGTCGTCCGCGGGGCTCTGGACGATTACCAGTCGGCGCAGGCGGACACCCGGTGGGGGGTGGACAACCCCTACTGGCCGCTGGCCGGCGAGGTGCGTTTCGCCGCCCGGGACCTCCTCAGGCAACCTCCGTCCGGCCACAGCCACGCGAGCGCTCTCACCATGATGTGGCATCTCGCCGAGGACGAGGACGCGGCCGTGATCGCCGACGCCCTGGAAGGCGCTCCGGACGCCGAGGTGCGGGAGATGGCGCTTCTCGCGGCCGGCGCCGCCCTCGCGCGGGGCGAGGAGCCAAACCGGCGGCTGCTGACGCTGATCACCGCCATGGTGTTGGACGAGGGCCTCGGTGTGCGGGATCGCAGGTACGCCATGCAGGCCGTGGACGATCTGGAGCTCCCGGAGGTCGAGGACCTCCTCGTCCGTCTCACCGAGTCGTCCGAACGGGAACTCCAGGTGTACGCGACGGGCTGTCTCGCGGCGCCCCTGCGGCTCCGCGCCCACCGCGACCGCGTCACGCGGCTCGCGAAGTCCTGGCCCGAGGACGCGGGTTGGGAGGCCGAGCACATTCGTCGCCAAGCGCTCGAAGGCTTCCACAGCACCTACTGGAAGGACACCGAGCTGGCCGATCCGGTGCTCCGGACGGCTCATGACGAGCTGATGTTCCCGCTCAGCGACGAGGGATGCCTGCGGGCGTTCGCCACCCTGCTCCGCAGCGAGGACCCGGTCGCCGTGGGCATCGCGCTCGACCATTACGAGTCCTCGGAGGGACTGCGCCACGTCCTGGAGGACGAGGAACGTGTCGAGACCTACCTGCCCGAGGTGCTGGCCCGCGCTCGTGAGGTGCTCCGGCGGCCGATGTCCCCCGCCGAGGTGAGCGCCCTGAACATGATCGGGGCGCGGCACACCGAGCCCGGCGACGCCGACCTCCTGCTGGACGTTCTGCTGCGCACGGACTCGGACGCGGTGCGCGCGGAGGCCATCTGGATGGCCTACGGCGTGCTCGACGAGGCCGAGGTGAAGGACGAGAGGCTCGTCGCCGCCCTGGGCGATCTGATCTTCGCCCCTTCCCTCGACTTCTACGGCACGAAGGAGACCGCGATCCGCGTCCTGGCCGACAGCCTCGGCGCGGACGCGGACGACGTTCTCCTCCGGGCGCTCCGCGAAGGTGAGCCGAAGGTCCAGGCCCACGCGGCGTATTACCTGGTCAGGACGGGAGGCATGGATCGGCACCGCGCCATCCTGGAGGAGGTCGCCGAGAGCTGGGGCGACCGGCCTCCCCACCGTCCCTGGGGCCAGGACCCCGTTGAGCTGATCTTCGGCAAGCCGCACAGCGTTCACTGGGAAGGACACCGGCTGGCGGACCCGGAGCTGCATCGCGCCCACAGGAGGCTGCGGGCTGCCACGGTGGACGAGTCGTATCACCGGGCGCTGCGCACATTGCTCGAAAGCGACGACCAGGCCGCCGTGGGCATCGCCCTCGACCACTGGTGGAGTCCCCACGGCACCGTGAAGCGGGGCGGCGAGGAAGCGCGTGAACCGGAGCGGGCACTCGTCCTCGATCGCATCCGGGAGGTGCTGCGGCAGCCTCCCTCACCGGCCGAACTCAGCGGCATGTACGGGCCCGAGGCCAAGCACCTCAGCGCACTGTCGGCGCTGCACCTCGTGGCGGCAGAAGAGCCGTCCCTGCTGGCCGAGGTCGTGGCAGCCGCAGCGAGCGATCACGTTCGCGAGCGGATATTCGATGTGGTGGAAGCGGTGTTCAACGACGCGGAGGACACTGACCTACGGCTCGTCGAGGCGCTGGGGAAGGTCGCCTGCGACGCGAACACGCCGTTGCATGGCCGCGTCAGGGCACTGGCGTTGCTGGACGAGTCCCCGGGGACCAACTCCGTGGATGCGCTCGTCCGGGCGACGCGCTGCCCCGAGATAGAGGTTCAAGCGGCCGCGGCGTGGGGGCTGATGTGGGACGAGGTCATCGAGGACCATCGCCCCCTGCTCGAGGAGTTGAGCGCGAGCTGGCCCGTGGAGGACGCCCCGTGGGAGGTCATCCGGGTGCGGGAGATGCTCGACGCCGCTGAGGAGTGAGGCGGGCCGCCCGGGTGCGGGTGACGCATGGCGCGGGAGGCTTGTGGTGAGGTCGCGCGCCTTGAGGTACTCGTCGCGGGACGGCGGCGGGCCTTTGCCCGAGGCCCGCCGCTGAGGCCCAGATGAGCCGCGGGTGCTCGCCTGTGCCGCGGGTCGATCGATCCCGTCAGTGGCCGTGGCCACCACCGTGGGCGGCACCACCGTGGCCGCCACCGCCGTGGTCGTCGTGGTCGACGATCGTCCACGGGCGCATCAGGTCGTCGTCTTCGTGTTCGAGAATGTGGCAGTGGTGGACGTACGTCGCCGGGTATTCGGTGCCGCTGCCCGGAATCGACGCGATCGTGCCCGTCGGCGGGGTGAATTCCTCAATGACGATTCTGGTCACCGTCTCCGGATAGGACTTGACCGTGTCCTTGTAGGACCGTGCTTCGTCCGGGTCCGCCGGAATCGGTGGGCCGGTGAGATAGTTCGCCAACACCGGTAGGTCCTCCGATGTGCGGCCACCGTCGATCCACCTTTCGTAAGCCGCCTGGTAGCCGGCCGCGTCGATCGGCTGCCTGTTCAGCACCTGGAAGTTGACGAGGTGGACATGCATCGGGTGCGCGTCGTGGTTGGGGTTGATGTACTCCCAGATTTCGGTCGAGCCCGCCTTGATGAAGTCCTGGGACGGCTCCATGAATGGCACGGCGTCGAACGTCATGGTGCCGAAGAGCTGGTGCTGGTACAGGACCCATTCCCGCCGACGGGTGTGCGGCTTCAGCTCGATGGGGGCGACCTGCGGCAGATTGAGTTTCTTGGGCGGCGTCGTCTTGTCCGCGCCTCCGGACAAGCGCTTGGTGACCTGGAATTGCATGATTTCCGAGATCTCCGGTCCACCGCCGCCGGGGAAGTGGACCGGCGCGTTGTAGTTCGTCAATGTGACGTTCGTGCCCATGGGCAGCTGGCTGAAGTCGACGATCAGGTCGTACCGCTCGGCCGGCGAGATCAGGAAGTTCAGCATGGGCAAAGGCTCACGGAGGCCGCCGTCGGTGCCGATCAGCCAGAACGGCAATGTGGGCTGCGGCAGTACGTCCCTGGGAACGTCGAACTTCAGCCGCCAGAAGCGCTCGTTCGACGCGTTGAGAACACGCAGCCGGTAGCGTCGCGGCTCGACGGCCAGGAAGGGGTACGCCTTCCCGTTGACGACCGGAGTGTCCTCGCCTTCCCGCTGGGTCATGGTGTAGGCGAGCGAGCCGTCCCGGCCGAAGGTCCGGTCCTGCAGGATGAGGGGGACCTCGAATTCGCCTTCCGGCAGCCCGAGCCGCTCGTCGGCGGGGTCCCGGACGAGGTAGAGACCGGCAAGGCCCGCATAGACGTTGACGCTGGTCATACCCATGCCGTGGTCGTGATACCAGAGCATGGACGAACGCTCGTGGTTGGTGTAGCCGGAGATCGCTTCATTGGGCTTGACCCGGCTCGGGTCCAGAGTGGAATAGGACTCGGCATGGAAGCCGTCCGGGCTGAACGACTGCAGCGGCATTCCGTCGGACTGTGGCGCGGTGAAACCGCCGTGCTGATGCACGACGTTCCACACATTGATATGCGGGGGAAAGGGCGGTTTGCTCTTGTAGGGAGGCGGAGCGATCGGAGTGAGCTGCGGGTCCCCGCTGCGAATGGCGTCGATCACGAATTGGAACAGGTGGGTGGTCGGCAACTCGTTGCAGTACTTGACGACCGTCGGGTGGTCCTTGAGCACGCTGATCGTCGGCCCGAGATAGCCCATGCCGATCGCCCTATGCGCATGGTGCGGATTCTTGGCCCAGTAGCCCCACACGGTCGCCGGCCCGAGATCCCGGTGGAAGCGCCATGAGCCCTGCCGCATCGTGATTTCGTAGTAGTCGGCACCCGGATAGACGGAAGGATCCGGGATGGCTGTCATCGGCCTGGGCAGCGGGTCAACGTACTTCCGCAGCGGAGGAGTCTGCGTCACCGGGGTATCCGTAGACCCTGTTCCATGAGCCGGCGACGCACACGCCCGCTCTCCCAGAACACCCTGCGGAATCATGGTCGCACCCCCCATGGCACCGGCCATGAGGAAATTCCTTCGCCCAACCATTGTCTCCATCCTTTCCCTCGCCTCAGGTAACGCCCAAAGGGATACAGGGCTGGTTCAGGACGTTGATGCAGCACGCCGGTCCGGTCCCGGATAGCCACTCATTGAGCCGAACTCAACGGAAATTCGGCAGGCATCGGAAGGGGAATCGAATGATTACCGCCAGCCAACGGGCTAAAGGACGTCGAGGCGAAGGCGTGTCGGCTGTCAGGAGGTCGGCAGGCTGCTGCCGCCACTGGGTGCATGGCTCAGGTCGACGACGCAGAAGATATTGCCGTCCGGGTCGGCGAGGACGACGAAGTCGGGTTCGGGCGGGTAGAGGTCCCAGTCGACGGCCTGAGCTCCAAGACCGATCAGCCGCCGGACCTCAGCCTGTTGTTCCTCCGCCGTCTCGGTGAAGAGGTCCAGGTGAACGCGAGGGTGCGGCTCCGCCGGCGACTCGCTGAGGAGCAGGCCGAGAGCCCGACCGGAACCGTCGGCGTGGTTGAGCGTGCGCCATGTCTCGCTCTGCCACTCCTCGGCGGCAACCAGGTCCAAAGCCTCCGTCCAGAAGCCCACCGCGCGGGGAAGGTCCGTGACGCCGATTACGGGGATTCCGAGCCTCAACATGGAAGACAAGGCTAGAGCGCGCCGTCAAAGCTGATCAAGCGATGAGGGGAACACGCCATGAGCTGGGACCTCCAGCGCTATCACTCGCCAACGCGGGCCGCGCGGCTGTCATTTCGGAAAGGTCGGCATGAGGGCCGGGACACCGGTCGGACGGAGAACGAGCGGCGGGCGTCCCGGCCGGTGCCATCAGGGGGCGATCAGGACGGTCTTGCCGGGCAGTCGCCCGGCGGCGGAGTCGTCATGCACGGCACGCGACTCGGCCACCGGGCGGCGGTCGGCGATGTGGAGGCGGAGTCGAGCGTCGTCGACCCTGGCCACCAGCTCGGTCAGCTGGGTGGCGTCGCCGCGGACCCACAGGCTGGCGCTGCGTACGGAGCGGGCGGGGTCTTCCGGTATCGGGCCCGCTGTGCTGGCGGCCACGCCGCCGTCGGCGACATAGCGCGACAGCCGCGCGGCCTCGTCCTCGGTGCCGCGCACATGGTTCAGCAGAACCTCGAAGGGACCACCGACCGCGGCGGGGCCGGCGGCGAGATCGAGGCGGTCGACGACCCGGGCGCCGTAGCTCTGAAGGCGCTCGGCGTGCCGCGGGCCGGCGGCCGCCGTCACCTGCGCTCCCGCGTCCACGGCGATCTGGACCGCGAGACTGCCCACCGCGCCCCCTGCCCCGTTGACCAGGACGGTCTGCCCGGGCTTCAGTTCGGCGAGCTCGAACAACACCTGCCAGGCCGACAGGCCGGTCAGGGGCAGCGCCGCGGCGTCGGCCAGGTCGATCGACCGGGGTGCCGCGACCAGGGCCTCGGCCGGGGCGAGCACATACTCGGCGGCCGCGCCCACGGCGTCGAGGGGCAGCATGGCCACGATCCGGTCGCCCACCTCCACGCCCGACACCTCCGCGCCGAGTTCGGCGACCGTGCCCGCCAGGTCGATCCCGGGCACGTGCGGGAGTGCGATGGGGAGCATCGCGTTCAGGGCTCCGGCGCGGATGTGGTCATCGACCGGATTGAACGACGTGGCCGCCACCCGCACCAGCACCTGCCCGGCGGCGGGGACCGGACGCTCGATGTCCTCATAGCGCAGGACCTCGCTGCTGCCGAAGTCGTGGTAACGCACTGCCTTCATGGCATTTCCTCTTGTGTGTGTCGGTGTGTCGGTGTGTCGGTGTGCCGGTGTTGGACGAGAGCGTCCACGGCCCATTCGTCGAATGCCGCGGTCTCGGCGGCGAGTTCAGGGAAAGCCAGCCGTCACCGGTTCCGAAGTCGTCCGTTGACTTGCCCAGGCAAGTCAAACGTAACCCCGATTGAGTTGCCTGGGCAAGTCATCTGAGTTGCCCAGGCAAGTAGGATGTGGGGTATGGACACCTCATCACCCTGGCTCGACGACGATCAGCAAGAGCTGTGGCAGGCCCTGCTCACCGTCGTCATCGCACTTCCGGCGGCCCTCGACCGTCAGCTACAACGCGATGCTGGCATCTCCAACTTCGAGTACGGCGTGCTGGCCCGGCTGTCCATGTCCGACGAGGCCACCATGCGACTCAGCGACCTGGCCCGGGACTGCGACAGCACACAGCCTCGCCTGTCGAAGGTGATGGACCGCTTTGAATCCCGCGACTGGGTCGTTCGCCGACCCGACCCCACCGACGGCCGGTACACCCTCGCCACACTGACCGACACCGGTCGGCAGAAGGTCGTGGCGAGCGCACCGGAACACGTCGCGCAGGTGAAGCGGCTCGTCTTCGATCCGCTCAGCGCCGCTCAACGCCGCCACCTCAGCGCCGCGCTCACCCGCATCGCCGCCACCGTGCGCCAAGAAGTCGAAGGAGGGTGAGCCTCGTCCGACGCCCTGACGCTGTCGTTCCGACGCCGTCGTTCCATGGATGGTTCGGCTCAGCCGATCGGTGCGCTCGGAAACTCGCGATTGTTCCGCCACAGGGCCGGCAGGAAGCTGATGGCATCCGAGCGGTTCCCCAGGAGAGGCCCGATGACCATCGCCGCAATCGTTGGAACTTCCCTCGTCGACGAGATCTCGGAGCGTGATCCGGACCTGATCTCCGCCGGTGGCAGCCGTACGTGGTCGGTGTGCGGCCGCAACTTCGTGGTAGCGATCACCGAGCTCGAGGCGGGTGACCGCCTCACCGAGCACCATCTGCCCGACGAATACATGCTGCTCGTCCAGGACGACGCGGTGGTGAGCGTGGAGCATGACGGCCGGGCCTCTGCCTCCGTGTCCGAGCCCGCACTCGTCGTCGTACCGGCCGGCACGAGCACGGTGCATGCGGCGGCGTCGACCACGGTGGCGCGGGTGTTCACCGCCCGCTGCGACGAGCAGATGAGGCGGGCCGTCAACCATGCTGCCGGGGCCGACCCGCGAGCCGCACCGCTGCCGGAGCCCACCGAGACCGGCGGCGACGGGATCCGGATACATCGCCTGCGGGACATCCCCGACGAGGAGGGACGGCTCGGCCGGATCTTCCGGACGGCGTCGCTGATGGTGAACTGGTTTCCGGTGCACGAGGGGCCACGCGACACCGAACGGCTCTCACCGCACTCCCACGAGGACTTCGAGCAGATGTCGGTGACCCTCGTCGGGGACTACGCCCACCACCTCCGGGTCCCGTGGACCCCCCGGATGAGTGAGTGGCGCGACGATGAGCACGTCCAGGTCGGCAGTCCCTCGATGACACTGATCCCGCCGACCGTCGTGCACACCACCCGCGCCGTGGGCGCGGGCCCGCACACGCTCATCGACGTGTTCGCGCCACCGCGCGAGGACTTCCTCGCGCGGGGCTGGGTGCTCAACGCCGCCGGATACCAGGGGATCCGGCGGTGACGGGCGATGCGTTTCCCCGGCTCGGAGCCTGGGTGAAGCTCCCCGCACCGGAGAGCGTCGAGCTGCTCGCACTCGCCGGGTTCGACTTCGTGGTGATCGACGCCGAGCACGGCGCGATCGACACCCGCACGACATCGACCATGATCGGGCTGGCCCGTGGCTGCGGGCTCGCGCCCTTCGTCCGGGTGGCCGGCACCGCGCCACGCGATGTCCAGGTCCCGCTCGACGCGGGTGCGGCCGGACTGTTCGTCCCGCAGGTCGACGACGCCACCCGGGCGCGGGACGCCGTACGGGCGACACGGTTCCCTCCGCTCGGACGGCGCGGGGCCAGCACCTCCGGACGAGCCGGCCGATGGGGGCTCGAAGCCCTCGGTGACTATGTGCGGTCCGGCAACGACGAGGTCCGTCTCGTGGTCCAGGCCGAGAGTGCCGGAGCCCTCTCGGCGATCGTCGAGATCGGTGAGGTCTCCGGTGTCGACGCGGTCTTCATCGGCCCGACCGATCTCGCGGTCTCCGGCCAGTTCCCCGAGGGTGACGGCAGGCCGGCAGAACTCGTCGCGGCGGCCGAACGACGCTGCGCCGACCACCGCATCACACTCGGCACCACGGCCTCCGGCAACGCGTCGGAATTGCTGGATCGCCGTGGGTACGACTTCCTCGTCCTGGGGGCCGACACCACGATGCTGCGCCAGGGCGCACACGCGCTGGTCCGCGGTGCACGTACGGCCGCGCCGGGAGCGGGCCGATGACCCTAGCCCTCCTGCACACCGAACTGTCCATGCTGGTGACGGCGCTGTGGTACGAGATCGATCACGGCGACGGCTCGGCGGCCGCCGGTTACTTCACCGCCGACGCCGAGCTGACGTTCTCGCGCCGGACCTTCCGCGGCACCGACGAGATCAACGGCGTGTACCGCGACCGCACCGCACGGGGACCGCGGGTGTCGCGTCATCTGATGTCCAACTTCCATGTCCTGCGGCACGAGAGCGATCGCGTCGAGGCCGTGTCCGCCCTGGTGCTCTACGCGCAGGACGGAACGCCACCCGTACCGACGACCGTTCCGGTGCTGGTCGCCGACGTGCACGACCGCTTCGTCCGGGTCGGCGGAGCGGGTGGCGAAGCTCGCGGATGGCTCATCGCCTCCCGGCGGATCGAGAACCGCTTCCTCATGCCGGGCGACGTCCTCGCCGTCCCTACCGAATAAGACCCCCTCGCCGTCCCCACCGAATAAGACCCCCTCGCCCTTCCCACGGAATAAGACCTCCTCGCCGTTTCCACCGAGTAAGGAGCCCGATGTCCCACCAGCGACATCCGGAAGACTTTCCCCTGCCGACCAACCGGGGCAACCTGCCCATCGTCGACTCCCACCTCTTCGACGATCTGCTCCCCCCGGAGGCAGCCTTCGAGCTGACCGCCGGTCTACGCCGCCACCGCGAGCCCTTCGTCGGCATCACCGAGGACGGCACCCCGCGCCCGGGCCTCTACCGGCTGAATGACGCGGGGACATCCCCGAAGGCCGCCGTCGTGGCGGCCCGGGCCTACCTCGACGGGCTGGCGCCCCACCAGAGGGTGGTCGCCGCCCTGCCCATGGACGCCCCGGAGTGGCGGCTGTGGACGAACGCGATCCCGACATGGCACCCGAAGGGCATGCGGCTGGAACGGCTCGCCACCGGCGACCGCGACCGCGCACTCGCCGTCATCGAGGCCAGTCTCAGCCCTGTCGGCTACGCCCAGGTGCGAGCGGTGATGGCGCTCAACGAGAACCTGGGCGAGCTCATCGACGACTACCGGGACACCCTCACGGAGTTCGCCTACTGGTTCACCGTCTTCGGGACCCCTTCGGGCGACGCCCCATGGGGATGGCAACTGATGGGCCATCACGTGGATCTGCACTGCGTCTTCGTCGGAGGGCAGGTGATGCTCGCCCCGGTGTTTCTCGGTGCCGAGCCGACGACCGGGACGGGGCGGTTCGAGGGCGTCCACGCCCTGGGCGACGAGACCGAGGTCGCCCTGGCGTTCCGCCGCACGCTGGACACCAACCGCCAGGAGGAGTTCCTGATGGGGCCGTCGCTGCGCGCGGAGGCCCTTCCGCCCGAACTCGCCGGCCCGTGGAACGGACGGCATCTCGCCGGCGCGGGCAGTGACAACCTCATTCTGCCTCCCGAGGGGATCGTCGCGGCGAGCCTGCCGGCCGACCAGCGTGACGGTCTGGTGGAGCTGATCCGGGTCTATCTCGACCGCCTGCCACCGCCACAGGCCGAGCGCACCTTGGCGCTCGTCCGTGAACACTTCGACGAGACGCGGTTCGCCTGGCGTGGCGGCCACGACGACGAGTGCGCCTTCTACTACCGGATCCACTCCCCCGTGCTCCTGGTCGAGTACGACAACCATCCCGGTGTCTTCCTCACCAATCCCGAGCCAGCCCGCTACCACGTCCACACCATCGTGCGGGCGCCCAACGGCAACGACTACGGGCGTGACCTCCTCGCCCAGCACTACCGGCTTCACCACGGAGGTCACGGATCCGGTTGACCTCGCCCCTCGTGCCAGAGCGGCGTTGGCCAGCTCGTCCTCATCGCTGCCGCCCTCCACCACCAGCGCCATCGTCACCAGGATCGGCCAGCGTCGTCCTACACCATCACGGACACCGTGCCCCGGATGCCGAACAGCGACTTCCCGTAGATCTCCGCGGCCACTTCGGGGTTGAGGACGGCGTGCCGGCTCCCGGTCTCGATGTCGCGCCAGATGCGCTGCAGCGGGTTGGACTCGCCGAAGCTCGAAGCCCCCTGGGCCGAGCACACGATGCGGACCGCCTCCCGCGCGTGGACCGCCGCCATTCCCGCGTCCATCCGCATCCGTGCCCGGGCATCGTAATCGGGGAACGCCCCGGCCCGTGCGGCCTCGTCGATGTCGGCGGCCGCGCGGTAGGCGTGCAGCTGGGCGGAGTCGGCGAGCGAGGCCGCCTTCGCGGCGGCGAGTTGGATGGTGGGTGCCTCGGCCTGGGAGGCGTAGCTCGTCAGGGTCAGCGCTCGTCGCGGGGCCTTCTCCAGCAGGAGATCGACAGCGGCCGCGGCCAGTCCGAGCTGGGGCCCGGTCAACACGAGCGCGGCGGTCGGCACGAACGGTGCCCGGTAGAGCGCCTCGTCGGTGAAGGGTGTGGCATAGCGGCCCTCGACGGCGTCGGGGACGGAGTGGAAGCGGTGTGCGGGTACGAAGAGGTCCTCGCCGACGAGCGTGTTCGACGCGGTTCCGCGCATGCCCGCCACGAACCAGGTGTCCTCGATGGTCAGCTCCGACATCGGCGCGAGCACGATGCCGACGGCGTCCGGCGTGCCCTCGGCGTCCGGCCGGGTGACCCCGAGGACCGCCCAGTCGGCGTGGGCGCACCCGGATGCGGGCGCCCAGCGCCCGCTCACCCGGTACCCGCCCTCGACCACGCGCGCGGTGCCCGAGGGGGTCACGACGCCGGCGACTCGGGCGTGGGGGGTGTGGGCCCATACGTCGTCCTGGGCCCGGGCCGGGAAGAGCCCGACGAACCACGCGTTGGCGTTGAGCAGTGAGGTCAGCCAGGCGGTGGAGCCACAGGCCCGCCCGACCTCGCGGCTGACCTCCAGCAGGGTGCGGTAGTCGGTCTGCAGCCCGCCGTAACGGGCGGGTTGCATCAGCGAGAGCAGACCGGCCTCGGCCAGGGCGGCGATGTTCTCGGCGGGAACCATGCGTTCGCGGTCGGTCCGATCGGCGCCCGCTGCGATGAGCGGTCCGAGGGTGGCGGCGCGCTCGACGAGTTCGGACCGCAGGGCGCGCGCGGGATCGGTGGTGCGGGGAATGTCCAGGGTGATGGTCATCGTCGTCATTTCGGTGTCGAAGATCAGGTGGGGTACGGGTCAGCTCGCGACGGCGAGAGGGGTGTGGGTGCCGAAGACCCGGCGCGCGTAGGTCAGGGGGGCCGCGGGGGTCGGCTCGGCCTCCTCGACACCGACGACGAGCAGGATGTGGTCACCGCCGCCCACGTGGCGTTCGACGCGTCCCGCCGTCCAGCCTGCGGACTCGGGCAGGTAGGGCAGTCCGGCGCGGAGGGTCCAGCTGACGCCGTCGAACTTCGAGCCCGATCCACTCCGGCGGGCGAACGTCGATGCCAGTTCCCGCTGGTGGGCGCCGAGGATGTTCACTCCCACCCGGTCCCCCGGCTGGAGGTGGGGCAGCAGCCGCGAGGCGCGGTCCAGGGCGAAGCTCACCAGCGGAGGGTCGAGCGAGAGCGAGGCCAGACTCGACACGGTGGTGCCGTGCGGTCGCCCGTCGGGGGTCGTCGCCGTCACCACGGTGACCGGCGAGCACACCCCGCTCATCAGCTCGACAAAGGTCTCTCGGTTGATCATCGTGCGCCTCCCGTGGGCATGGGTTGGTCTGTCGGGATGCGTGGTGTTGTGTGGCCTCGCGTCCGACATCACACAGTGAACTCCGGCTCTCGGGCGGGCGCTTGGTCTGGCGGGTCAGGATTCCGGCCGCCCGTTGAGCTGCCACACCGGTCTGTCGGTCCGCCACACCGGTCTGTTGATGTGCCGCACCGGTCCGTTGGCCTGCCACACGGGTCCGTTGATGTGCCGCACCGGTCCGTTGGTCTGCCGCACGAGTCTGTTGGTCTGCCACACCGGTCCCGGCCGCGACCGGCCACTCCGGGCTCACCGCTCTGCGACGTCGCGGGGCAGGAGGACCGCGTCCCCCAGTTCCTCGGCGAGTGCCAGTGCGGTGTGGAGGGTGAAGAGGCGGTCGTCGAGGCCGTGTCCCAGCACCTCTTGGGCCCGCTTCACGCGGTAGGTCACGGTTCCCCTGGCCACGTGCAGACGTCGGGCGACATCCACGAGGCTGCGCTCGGCGCCGATGTAGTGGTACAGCGTGGTCCGCAGCGCCTCCATCGACGCGCTGCGGGTGGCGAGCCCGCCGAGTTCACGTCGTACGAAGTCTCCGGCCGCGTCGAGATCGGTGGCCAACAGCGCGATGGCGGCCACGTCGGCGTAGGCGGTCGCATGCCGCGGCATCCGCCCGGCCTCGCGCCGCAATCGCTCGACCCGCTCCCCGCGCAGGGCCTCGCGGTGGGAGCGGCGGAAGCCCTCGACACCGCCGCCCGGGGCCCCGAAGGCCGCCTGCGTCTGCTGCCGGGACAGTGCGTCCGCGATGCTCTCCCACGAACCGGGGCGGCGCGTGCCGTCCGAGGGCACCGTGCCCCACGCCCACAACCGCCCTGAGGCCACGGGAATGACCAGCGTCGTGGTGGCGCCCCGGGCCCGGAGCGCCTCGGTGGCCGCCGCCTGCAGCGTAGAGCTGCCGTTCGACGTGTCCGACCACACCACCACCGCCTCGTGGGTGCGCCGCAGGTCGTAGCCGAGCACACGCGACGCCTCGCCGATATCGGTCGTCGTGGCATCGCTCAGCAGGGAGCGCACGATGTCGGCCCGTGCCGCGGCCGCGCTGGTGCTCCACACCTCGTGCTCCACGAGGTAGGCGCGGATCATGGTGTCGGAGAGGTCATCGACGTAGGAGAACAGTTCCCGGGAGATCGCCGTGACCTCATCGACCGCCACCTCCGGGTCGACCAACTCGGCACAGGCCCGCAGGAACGCCTCGGTCGTTGCCGCATGCCCGACCCGGACGCCGTGCAACACCCGCTCGAGCGGCACGGCCCGATGGACGAACTCGCGGATGCCCTCCAGGATCGCCTCATCGGTGGGCGGGGCGGCTGCCGAGCCTTCCACCAGGGTGAACAGCGCCCGCAAGGTGGTCGCTTCATTGCCTCGGCGGAGCAGCTCGACCGCGGCCGGGCTCCCGCCGAGGGCCGGTACCTCGTCCACGATCCGCCGCACGACCACGGAATTCAGCTCGATCGCCCAGCGCACGGGGTCCGCGCCGACTCGCGCGACGGCGTCCTCGACGACCGCGTACGGGCTCGCCGCTCGGTCCACGTCGACCTCACCCCGCGGGCCCAGCCGCGCGATCCAGGCCCGTCGCGGCCGCGGCCCACCGGTCTCGGTCACACTGTCTCCCTGGGGCTACGACGCCGCGACGGGGTCATCGATCCCGGTCGCGGTAATCGGATATGACGCCATACTCGGACCGACACGAGGAACTGATCAACTGCGGGTTGCCGAAGCCATCGTTCGGCAAAACCGAACGATGTGGTAGAAGAGTCTGGCTGCTCGTCGCGGTGCGAACACTATGGAGTTCGCACCCTGCGGAGTGACGGGAGGACGGCAGTGAACCTACGCCAGATGGAGTGCTTCCTCGCTGTCGCGGACGAACTCCACTTCCGGCGCGCCGCCGACCGTCTGCGACTGGCCCCGCCCAGTGTCAGCGAGGCCGTCGCCAGTCTGGAACGCAGCCTCGGCAGCCGGCTCGTCGAGCGTACGAGTCGGCGGGTGCAACTGACCCCCTTCGGCGCCGAGTTCGCGGCCGCGATCCGGGGGCCCATCGAGGCGTTGCACCAGGCCCACCGGACCGCCCGCCTGCGCTCGGCGCGCCATCGTGACCTCGTCGTCGCCCACACCCCGGAGCTGGGACAGCTGATCCTGCCCGGACTGGTCGACGCCTGGCCCGGCGCCACCGCCGCCGACGACGAGGCCCGGGGCCGGTGGCGTCCGGTCCCCATGCACACCCCCGAGCAACTGGCCGCCGTGGCGAACGGCGAGGTGGACGTGGGCCTGTGCTGGTCGGTCCCCGAGCAACCCGGGATCGCCAGTGCCGTGCTCGGCGAGTTCCCGCTGGTCGCCGTGGTGCAGGCGGCGGACCCGCTGGCGAGCCGCCGCGAGGTGGCGCTCACCGACCTCCGCACCCGTCAGATCCTGATCACCCCGCGTGGCGACAACCCCTACCTCGAGAGCCGGCTGCAGGCGGACATCATCCGGGCCGGTATTCCCCGTACTCACATCGAGGAGGTGGGGCGCTACGACGAGCTTGCCGTGCACGTGGCCACGCGCGGACACGTGGGGGTCCACCCCGGGCCGATCGCGTTCACCAATCCCCTGTCCACGGTCGTCTTCCGGCCGATCGCCGACGCCTCCGACCGTGTCCGGATCTGCGCGATCAGCCACGCCGAGGCTCGCGACGGTTCCATCGCGGCGCTCATCGCGAGCTTGCGGTCGATCGTCGGCTCGCTCGACATCGATGACAAACTCATGTGACCCACCCGGCGTGTGCGGGGGCGGTCGTCCGCGCCCCTGAAACGGGGCTCCTGGCCACCGGGCCCGGCGCACTCCCCCGGGGGGCTATCCCCCGTTGCCTCCCTGGGGCGGGCCGGATTGTCGGGACCGTCGGGGAAACGGGAGTGTGCTGAGGCATGGCGAAACCTCACAGAACACTCAGGAACACCATCCTGCCCTCCGCGTTATCGCCTCCCGCGCCGCTGTCCGCCACCCGGCGCGGTTTCCTCCGCGAAGTCGACTTCGTCAACGCCTCCGTGCTGGGCGCGGCAGGGGCGCTCGTCTCCGCGGGGCAACATCTCACCGCGTATTTCTCGGCCCAGTTGGCCGGTGAGTTGCTGCCGCCCGGGGCGCTCGCGCAGATGCGGGCGACCGTGCCGCGCGACCTCGCCCGGGGCGTCGAGTACCGCCTCGGGCTGGCCCGGTACCCGATCAGCGGGAATGCCGGGGGCGGCTGGTACTGGGGTCACGGTGGCACCGTCGAGGGAACGCGCACCCGCGGCGGCGTCACGGAGGACGGCCGGGCGGTGCTCGTCGCGGTCAACGAGATCTCCCCGAACCCCGAGGGATCGCAAGCCGTCGTCGACAACGTCGACCGGATCTTCCAGGCCGTCCCCCGCAGGGACCACCGGACGAAAGCGCACCAGTCGATAGTGCACCAGACGGGAACGCACCAGACGGAAAAGCACCAGAGCGAAACGCGGACGAAGGGCGGCTCTCCGTCATGAACCCACGCATCACGCGCACCGCCGCCATCACCACACTGGGCCGCGGCGCTGGCCTTCACCGGGAGCCCCACCCTCGCCCAGGCCACCGCCGCACCGAGCGTGAACCACGCGACGACCGAGGCGGATGGGCCCGACTCGCTTCGCCCCTTCGTCGAACAGCGCCCCCACTGGACGGCGTGCGACCACAAGGAGCTGGACGCGGCCGGTGCCCGCTGCGCCACCATCCGTGTGCCGCTGGACTACCGGAACCCTCAGGGAGCCACCCTGACCATCGGCTTCTCCCGCATCAAGGCCACCGACACCGCGCACCGCATCGGGGTGATGATGCACAACTCCGGTGGCCCCGGCGGGAACACCCTCGACATGCCGCTGTACGACGCGCCCGCCATGGGCAGGCGACTGGCCGCCCGCTACGACCTGATCGGCATGGACCCACGCGGTGTGGTCCGCAGCAGCCCGCTGCGCTGCGGCACCGCCGGCCACTGGCTGCGCTCGGCCGGATACGACGACACGGGGTTCCGGGCCCAGGCCCGGTACGAAGCGGACCTGGTGAAGAGCTGCCAACGTGTGTACGGGAAGGGCATGTCGTATCTGCGGCACTTCACCACCCGTAACACCGCGCGGGACATGGATGTGCTCCGGGCGGTCCTGGGTGAGCGGAAGACCTCGTACTTCGGGATCTCGTACGGCACCTACCTCGGGGCCGCCTACGCGGCGATGTTCCCGGGCCGTACCGACCGGCTGCTGCTGGACAGCGCGATCGACCCGGCCCGGTGGAACGTCCGGGCGTTCCGCGACGCGGCGGCGGCGAACGAGGCGTTCCTCGACACCTGGGCGGCGTGGGCCGCCCGCCGCCACACCCTCTACGGGTTCGGCGACACTCCGGCGAAGGTCCGGGCGACCGTCGAGGGGATCGCCCGGCAGGCGGCCCGCACACCTCTGCGAGTGGGCCCGTACACCGCCGACGGCCAGCAGGTGCCGGCCGTACTGGCGGATGTGATGGCCGACGACCGGGAGTTCGCCCGCGCGGCGAAGAACATCCGGGTGCTCCACGACGCGGCCCGGGGTCGCACCGTCGAGCCGACCGAGGAACTGCGCGCCGCGCTCGGCCCTCCGGACGACACCTCGGACATCCAGAACTCCCTCCAGCTCGCCCTGCTGTGCGGGGACCGCGCCGCGCCACGGGACCTGTCCTGGTACCGGCGCAACGTCGAACGCAGCCGGGCGACGATGCCGGTGTACGGACCGCTGTTCAACGGCGTGCACCCGTGTGCGCTCTGGCCCAACACACCGCTGGAGCCGCCCGTGACCGGTGGCAACGACGCACCGGGCCTGATCGTCCAGGCCACCGGCGACCCGCGCACCAGTTATGGCAACGGGCAGGGTCTCCACCGGAAGATGCCGAACTCCCGGCTGATCACCCTGAGGGCACAGGTGCACGGCGTCTACACCGTCTACCCGAACCGATGCGTCTACCGCCAGGTCAACGACTATCTGCGAACCGGCGAACTGCCCGCGCGGAACACGGTCTGTGACAAGGACCCGGGGAACGGCACGCGCTGAGGACCCGCCGGATCGGCGTGGCGGGTAACACTCCCTGACCGGGCGTTCAGGCCACTGCCCGAACGGCCGGTCAGGGATCCGGCGTAAGGGAAGACGACGGGCGGGCCCGGCCCTGGGCCTACGCCACGGGGATGATGCCGCCGTCGACCCGGAACTGGGCTCCCGTGAGCCACTTCGCGCGGCCGGATGCGAGGAAGGCGATCATCTCCGCCACGTCCTCGGGATCGCCGGGCCGGCCCATCGGCACCTTGAGGTGATCCACGATCTGCTGCTGGACCTCCGCCACGCCGACGCCCTGCCGGTCGGCGATGTGCTGGAGGTGCTGGACGGCGCCCTCGGTGGCCACAAAGCCCGGCAGCACACACACCACCCGCACTCCGTGCTCTCCCACTTCGGTCGCCAGCTCGCGGCTGTAGGCGTTGAGCGCCGCCTTGGCCGCCGCGTAGGACGCCTCCGTGCGCTGCGGCAGACGGCTCGCGATCGACGAGACGTGCACGACGACGCCGGAACCCCGCTCAACCATCCCGGGAACCAGGGCCCGGTCGAGCCGGACGGCACTGAGCAGGTTCATCTCGAGGTCCGCACGCCACGACGCGTCGGACCGCTTCAGGGTCGGCATCGGCGCGCTCGCGGCGGCCGCGTTGTTGACCAGCACATCCACCCCGCCCACGCTGTCGATGACCCGTCGGCCGAGCTCCGCCGCGCCTTGATCCGTGGCGAGGTCCGCGGGGATGAAAGTGGCCGGCAGATCCTCCGGAGGCGCGCTGCGCGAGGCGGTCAGCACCGTCGCGCCCGCGGCGGCGAATCGACGGGCGGTGGCCTCGCCCAGACCACGGCTGCCGCCGGTGACCAGCACACGAAGGCCGCTGAGCTCCTCATCCGGAACTGTCATGGGAGTGCCCCTCCAGTAAGGTGAACCCGACTCCGGAAACTATACATAAGCGGAACCCGACTCACTTTACGGAGGCACTGTTGCCGTCGTCACGTCCGATGCGCGCCGATGCGCGCCGCAACCGCGAGGCGTTGCTGGCCACGGCGCGGGAGGCGTTCCTCACCGGCGAGGCCGACGCCCACGTGGAGGAGATCGCCCGGCGGGCCGGAGTGGCGGTCGGGACGCTCTACCGCCACTTCGAGACACGCGAAGCCCTCATCGAGGAGGTCTACCGCCAGGAGGTCGACGAGCTGTGCGCCGCACCCGCGGAGCTCCTTGACCTGCATGCCCCGGACGAGGCCCTGCGCCACTTCCTGCTGCTGCTCGTGGACCACGCCGCCGTGGGCAAGGGAATGGCCGTCGCGCTGGAGAGCATCATGGCGACGGACTCACCGATCTTCGATGACGCCCGCACGCGGATGGCACAGGCCCTCACTCAGCTGCTCGAAGCGGGCACAGCGGCCGGCACCATCCGTGGCGGCGTCAGCGGACGCACACTGCTGCGCGCTCTGGGGGCATCTGCGGCATGCACACCACGGAGGGCTGGCAGGACGAGGCCGTGCAGATCACGGCGATCCTCTTCGACGGCCTGCGGTTCGGCGCGCAGAACGCGGGCTGAGTCGCCGCGCCTCACCCCGACGAGACCTGTCCGGGAGACCGGCGCATCGGGCGCGTCAGACTCCGATGGCCACCATCACGACCAGCACGATCAGGAGGAGGACGACGTAGGCGACGGAGTGGACCCGGTCCGGGACCCGGCCGGTGACGCGCCTCGCCACGGCGATAGTGGGCAGGGATCCGATGAGCAGGGCGGCGCCCGCGGTGAGATCGACGTAGCCAAGCTGTCCCGGGCCGGCGGATGTGGCGGGGGCGAGGGCGTAGACGAGGGTTCCGGCCAAGGCGACGGGGACGCTGAGGGGGTTGGCCATGGCGGTCGCCTCGGCCATGGGAAGACCCCGGCGGCGCAGCAACGGAACCGTCATGACGCTGCCGCCCACCCCCAGGCCCGCGGCCACCAGGCCGATGCCTACGCCGCCGAGGGTGGTGGTGCGCCGCCCCAGGAGCTCCGGACGGGTGTGGTGCGCCACGGAGAGGAAGCCCTTCCTCAGCAGACTGTCGGCGATCGTCACCAGCAGATAGGCGGCGAACAGCAGGCGCAGCGCCGTGCCGCCGATCAAGGTGGCCGCGAAGGATCCGGCGACGGCGCCGACCGCGATGAACGCCGCCAGCGGCCAGACGTAGGCGCGGCGCAGTCGGCCCTGCCGCCACTGGGCCAGCGCCGCCGCCGCGGCATTGACGACCATGACCGCCGCCGAGGTGGCCACGGCGATGTGCATGGCGTCCGCGTCCTTTCCGGGAGCCGCCGTCACGGTCAGGACGCCGTAGACGACGGGGACCGTGATGAAACCGCCGCCGAAGCCGAAGAGCACCGTCGTGATGCCGGTCAGGCACCCGAGGAAGAGAAGAGTGGAGAACGAGGTCAGCACTGGTCAGACGCTATTGACCGGCAGGCGTGGCGGGCAATCGACGGATTGCCATGTTCCTACGCGCAGCAGACAGGGACGGACGGTCCCGCGTAGCCTCGCGATATGCGCAACATCCGGGTCGCGGAGGTGGACGACCTCGATCGTGCCGTGCTGGCCATCGGCACCGATTACCCCCAGGACCATCTGCTCGTCTGGCATGAGCACCGCCGCGCCCAGGTGCTGTACGCGGCCACCGGTGTGATGCGGGTCGAGACGGCGGACGGCAGCTGGACGATACCCACCGCCCGCGCCGTGCTGATCCCGTCCATGACCGGGCATCAGGTCACGATGACGGGCATCAGCACCCGCAGCCTCTACATCGAGCCCGCCGCCGTTCCGTGGTTTCCCGCCCGGTGTCAGGCCGTCGATGTCTCCGTGCTGCTGCGGGCGCTGATCCTGGAGGCCGTCGAGATGGAGCCGCGCTACCCGGAGCACAGCCGTGACGCGGCGGTGGCGGCCCTCATCCTCCACGAGCTCAAGAACCTCACCCCGCTGCCGCTCGATGTGCCGCTGCCCTCCGATCGGCGGCTGCGCGGCCTGTGCGAGGCGTTCCTGCGGAAGCCGGACATCCATGACCCGCCCGCCCGGTGGTGCGCTGCCCTCAACATCAGCGAACGCACCCTCGCCCGCCTGTTCCAGCGCGGCACCGGTCTGAGCTTCTCGCAGTGGCGGCAGCGCGCCTGCGTCCTGCACTCCCTTCAGCATCTCGCCGCGGGCCTGCCCGTCACCCGCATCGCGGCCCAGCTCGGCTACGACAACCCCGCCGCCTACACGGCCGCGTTCAAGAAGCTCCTCGGCCAACCGCCCACGGCGTACCGGAGCCCCGACGCCACGGGCCTCGGCGACCGAAGCTGACGCGACCGGGGCTGACGCCCGGCGAGACCCCGGGCGCGTCAGCCGGACTGGACATCGCCCGGCTGGACATCGGCGGACTGGACATCGGCGGAACTACCGAGGCTGACGAAGGCGACGATGCCCTGGTATGCCTCGTACGCCTTCTTGCCGGCTTCATACACCGCCAGTGCGGTGACGATGGGCGTGGCCATATCCGGTGTTCCCCCCTCGGCCGGTGGCCCCCGCGGGCACGCCTGAGCCAAGTGGACCACCGGACAAGGACATATATGGTGGAAATATCCTTGAGCGCCCCCTGCGCGGGGGCCAGCGCCGGTCGGGCTACACCTGGGCGAGGATGCCTCCATCGACGCGGAACTGCGATCCGGTGAGCCAGCGCGCCCGCTCCGACACCAGGAACGCGACCAACTCGGCGGCGTCCTCAGGGGTTCCGGGGTGGTTCATCGGCACGTTCAGCCGCTCCGCGAGGCCGCGCTGCGCCTCCTGCAGCGAAACTCCCTGGCTGTCGGCGATCTTCTGATGGTGCGCGACCGCCCCCGGGGTGGCGATGAAGCCCGGCAGAACGCACACCACCCGCACCCCGGCCGGGCCGACCTCGGCCGCGAGCGAGCGGCTGTAGCTGTTCAGCGCGGCCTTGGCCGCCGCGTAGGCGGCCTGGCCCGGCTGCGGCAGATGGCTCGCGATGGACGAGACATGCACCACGACCCCCGAGCCGCGCTCCACCATGCCCGGGACCAGTTCCTGGTCCAGCCGGACCGCGGACAGCAGATTGCTCTCGAGGTCCGCCTGCCAGGTTGCCGGTGGCCGGGTCAGCGTGTCCTCCGGGGCGCTGCCGGCGCCGGCGTTGTCGACAAGGATGTCCACACCTCCGGCGGCCTCGCGCACCCGCTCCGCCAACTGCCGCGCTCCGTCGGGGTCCGCGAGGTCCGCGGTGAAGAACCGCGCGGGCAGCGAGCCCTCGGACGGCGCCGTTCTGGCTGCCGCGAACACGGTCGCGCCCGCCGCGGCGAGTCGCCGCACGATCGCCGCGCCGAGCCCGCGGCTCCCGCCCGTGACCAGCGCACGCCGCCCCGCAAGCCCTTCGTCGAGGATCGGCAAGGACCCGTCGATCCCGCTCCCACCAGCGGGTAGGTTGCTCTCTGTACCGTTCATGCGCTCAGAATACCTGACTTACCAGTAAGGCAGTTTCCTATGCCGGAGCAAGCCGATCGAAGGCGTACCGACACCCGTCGGCGCGTGCGGGCCATCGCGCTGAAAATGTTCACCGAGCAGGGCTACGAGCTGACCTCGTTGACCCAGGTCGCCCAGCAGGCGGGGGTCACCAGGCAGGCCGTCCTGCACCACTTCGCGAACAAGGAGGAGTTGCTCACCAGTTCCTACGAAGAACTGCTCCCGGCGCTCGACGCCGTCATCGAGTCCGCACGCGCCCACCCGCCGTCCGCCGCGACCCGTATGCGAGCCGTTGAGGAGTTCGACGCCCTGGTCCGTGGCGAGCACGGTGCCTCGCTGGTGTGCGCCCAGGTCAACGAGCACGCTCTACGGGGCCTGGCCGCCGCGCGCACTCTCCAGCAGCGACTGGGCGACCTCACCCGCGCACTGGCCACCGGCGAAGGGCCCGAGGGCATGATGCGCGGACGGCTGGCCCTGTCCGCTGTGATCATGGCCGCGGCACGCGGACGCGAACTGGGCGGCCGACAGGCGGAGCGCCACACAGCGGCGCTCGCGGTGGCCCGCTCACTGATCGCACCCGAGACCGGGTCCTAGAAAGAGTCCCCCCGCCGCCGCCCGGCGGAGCACGGTCCGGGTCGTTCAGGGGCGCAGTCCGGTGAGGAGACTGCGGCGGGCCGAGTCGACATGTTCTTCAGCGCGCCGGGCCAGGGTCTCGCGGTCGCCGGAGCGCAGGAGCCTCACCAGTTCATGGTGTTCGTCCACCACCCGGGCACGGTAGTGCTCGTAGCCGAGGGCGATACGGCGGAGCTGGAACAGATAGATCTGGGAGCGTACGGCGTGCCATGCCGCGCCGAGTCTGCGGTTGTTCGAGGCCGCGTAGATCAGGTCGTGGAAGGCGATGTCGAGGGCGAGCAGCCGCGTGCCGGACGCCTCGCCGTCGATCTCCTCCGCCATCGCCCGGACCAGGGTGTCCAACTCGGTCAGCTGATCGGCGGTCGCGTTGCCCTGCGCGCTCGTCGCCGCGAGGCGGTCGAGTGCGGCGCGCACGGCGTAGACCTCCTCGACGTCCTGCTCGGTGACGTCGATGACGGTGGTGCCACGGTGCCAGGCGCTCCGGACCAGCCCTTCGCGTTCGAGGAAGGCGAGTCCTTCGCGCACCGATCCGCGGCTGACCCCCAATGAGGCGGCGAGTTCGACCTCGCGCAGCGGCGATCCGGGCGGGAAGTGGCCGGCGAAGATCGCCTCGCGAATGAGGTCGGCGGCCTCTTGTGCCAGTCCGCGGCGGCCGGCTTTGGGGAGCGGTGCGATGGTCATGTCGAATGTTGACATTGGGATGTGCGGTGCTGCAAGGTCTGAAGCCATCCGAGCCGAGGGAGCCGCTCCATGTCAGTGCGTCCTGCCGTGCATCTGGCCATACCCGTGGATGATCTGGATGCCGCACGCCGGTTCTACGGAGGCGTCCTCGGGCTTGCCGAGGGGCGTTCGACCGGCCAATGGGTCGATTGGGATCTGCACGGCCATCAACTGGTGACCCATGTGGTCCCCGGCGGCCCCGTGTCCACCGGGACCAGCTCGGTCGACGGGCAGGAGGTGCCGATTCCGCACTTCGGGCTGCTGCTGTCGACCGGCGACTTCCACGCGCTCGCCGACCGGCTCCGTGCGGCGGGCACCGACTTCGTCATCGAGCCCTGCCTTCGCTTCCGGGACGAGCCGGCGGAGCAGTGGACGATGTTCCTGCACGATCCGGCCGGCAACGCGCTGGAGTTCAAGGCGTTCCGTGACGAGTCGAAGGTGTTCGCGCGATGAGGCGGGTGCTGGTCACAGGGGCGTCGCGGGGCATCGGCCGTGCCGTGGCCCACGCCTTCGCCGAGCGCGGCGACCGCGTGGGGGTGCACTACGCGACCGGCCTCGCGGACGCCGAGGACACCTTGCGGGGCTTGCCCGGCTCCGGCCATGGTCTGCTCGGCGGCGATCTCGGTGAGCCACAAGCGGCGCAGAACGTCGTCGAGCAGGCCGTGCGGACGCTGGGCGGGGTCGATGTGCTGGTCAACAACGCCGCCATCGCGCCGTCCACCGACAACCGGCACTCCGTGGCCGACGTGTCCTACGCGGACTGGCAGCGGATCTGGCACCGCATGATCGACGTCAATCTGCTCGGTGCGGCGAACATGACCTACTGCGTCGCCCGGCATCTCATCGACCGCGGCGCGACCGGAAGCATCGTCAACGTCGGTTCCCGCGGCGCCTTCCGGGGCGAGCCCGACTTCCCGGCGTACGGCGCGAGCAAGGCCGCGCTGCACGCGTTCGGGCAGTCGATGGCCGTCACGCTGGCGCCGCACGGGATCGCGGTGGCGTCCGTGGCCCCCGGGTTCGTCGCGACCGAACGGCAGGCCGCCAAGATGGCCGGTCCCGCCGGGGACGAGCTACGGGGCCAGAGCCCGTTCGGGCGGGTCGGGACGCCCGAGGAGGTCGCCGCCGCCGTGCTGTACCTGGCCTCACCGGAGGCCGCGTGGTCCTCCGGAGCCGTGCTCGACCTCAACGGCGCGTCCTACCTCCGGACCTGAGACAGCCCCTTGGTCATCCGGCCCGGACGAGGGCGACGGCGAGCAGCGTGAAGGCGAGCACGATCACGCCCACGCGAACGCAGTGAAACCGGTCCCACCGTCCCACCTGCTGCTTCCAGTCCGCGGGCACGCCCTCGCGCGACCAGGTCGCGACGCGCGAATTGATCGGCACGAGCAGGAGGATCGACATCACCACGCTCAGCACGAGCAGGAGCGCGCCCGCGGTGACGAACGACGCGCCCGCGTCACCCCACGTCACCGCGGCCCACACCGCGCCGAGGACGACCGAGCCGATGTACCAGAACGGCATGACCCTGCCCAGGACGCGCGCCCCGTCGCTGCGAGCGTCGAGTCCGCCGTCGTTCGGGAGCCGGTCGAGGATCGGGTTGACGAACGCCGCGACCGCGAACTCCACGCCCACCATCACCCCGACCACGACGACCGTGACAACTGCCAGTACGTCCCGCATGTCCCCTCCAAGGTTTTCCCAGCCCTGACTCCTAGCACCGCTAGAATCCGATGCGACGATAGACCTGTCGACGCACTATTGTCTAGCGATGCTAGGATCGGGTCATGTCGGTACACGAACGCAAGGCACGTGAGCGGGCCGACCGCCATAAACTGATCGTCTCAACGGCCCGCGAACTCGCCGGGACCCACGGCTGGGAGGCCGTCACCACGCGCCGGCTCGCCGAGCGGATCGAGTACAGCCAGCCCGTGCTCTACAGCCACTTCCGGAGCAGGAACGAGATCGTGGGAGCGGTCGCGCTGGAGGGATTCGCCGAGCTGACGGCCGCGCTGCGCGCCGCGGTGCCGGAGGGGCCGGTCGACCGGGAGGCGGTGACCGCGCTGGCCCACGCCTACACCGACTTCGCCGAGCGCAACCACGCCTTGTACGACGCGATGTTCAGCCTCGACAACGGCCTGCCCTTCGCCGACGAGGCCACGCCCGCCCCCCTGCGCGAGGGGTACCAGGCCCTGCTGGACCCTCTCCAGGACCACGCGGGCTCTGATGCACCGGGGTTGTTCGTCGAGACGTTCTGGGCCGCGCTGCACGGACTGGTCACCCTCACCCGTGCCGGACGTATGCCCGCCGACCAAGTCCGCCAGCGCCTCGACCTCCTGATCGACCGCTTCATCCCCCGCTGAGGCCCGCGGGACGCCGCCCGCCGCCCACGCCACGGAGGCGAAGCGCGACCGATCAGCTCGGCTCGCGTAGGTCAGGCCCGCCTCGCCCAGTGGTGACCGGGGGCGACATAGGCCCGCACCGGGACGTCGGTCAGCAGGCGCCAGGTCAGCGTCGCGACGAACGGTGCGATGACCTCGGTGATGGTGCGATCGCCTGTCCGGCGACGAGGCTGCCCTCGACGGCGAAGCCGAGGTACATCAGCACCACCATGACCGAGGGCAGCAGCGCGCCGTAGAAGCCGAACTGGGCGCGGCTCTGCACCATCTGCGGCAGGCCCAGTTGGGTCCCTGGGCGGAGTGGTAGGCCATGAACAGCGCACCGACCAGGTTTCCCACCAGGATGCTGATGATCGACCAGGTCAGGCCGGGTCCCGTCCGTCAACAGCAGCGTCTACGTCGGCCCGCTGGTGCGGCCCCTCGGCGGCGCCGACCTGTCCTGGCTCATCGGGCTCGCCGTGGGCGCGGTGGGGTACTACGCCGCACCAAGCTGTTCTCCGACCGACGGCCCCGGCCGGTCGCGCCGCAACGGGAGCACGCCACGCTCGCCGGTACCGATCCGGCGCCTGTCGACCAGCGCTGACCAGGCGCCCGCGGGCCTCGGTCACGCCCGCACCGCTCAGGAGCGGACGGCCGCCATGCCCGTCTGGCGTGCGGAAAGCAGCGCCAGGCAGTTCTCCCACAGGGCTTCGAGGTGCTGGGTGTTGTTGTAGAGCTTGGCGAACAGCACCTGGCCCTCGAGCTGGGCGACGACCGACCGGGCGGCGTCACGGGTGTCGCCGACGGTGACCTCCCCGCGCTCCCGGGCTTCGGCGATGACCGTATCGACCATCTCCACCTGGGCGTCGAAGATCTGCTGAAGGCGTGCGCGGATGGGCTCGGTCTGATTGCTCAGTTCCAGGGTGAGGTTGCCGAACATGCACCCGGAGACCGTTCCACAGCTCTGCTGGCCCGCGCGCAGACCGGCCTGTGTCTGCTCGAACAGCCGGCGCAGCCGCGCGAGCGGCTCCGCGTCGTCCTCCAGGGCCCGGGCCCAGTCGCCGCGCTGCGTGTGCCAGTGCTCGTCGAGGACGGCCAGGGCAAGAGCTTCCTTCGACTCGAAGAAGTAGTAGAAGCTGCCCTTGGGGACGTCGGCCGCCTTGCAGATCTCGGCGACGCCCAGCGCCGAGTAGCCCCGCAGTTCGATGAGCGAGTGCGCGGCGTCGAGGATCTTCTCCTTCGCATCACTGGTGCGTCCCATGGCGGCAAGTGTACGACCGATCGTCTATACCGAGGATGCGCAGCCCCCGGGGGCCCCGCCGGGTGCCCGGGGCCGGCCTGTCCCCCGTGGATCCATGCTGGTGGTTGCCGATAGACGACCGGTCCACTAATCTGGGCCGACCGGTCGCCGGCGAGACGGTTCCGATCGACCGCACCGCGATCCCCTGCCTCACACGGAGAGGAACATGATCATGAAGGAGTTCCTGGTCGAGCTCACCACCACCGTGCCCGAGGGCACCGACCCCGCCGAGGTCAGCCGGCGCCGCGCGGACGAGTCCGTCCGGGCGAAGGAGCTCGCCTCCGCCGGCCACCTGGTCCGGCTGTGGCGCCCGGTGGGCGAGCTCCGCAGCATCGGTGTGTGGCGCGCCGACAGCGAGGCGGATCTGCGCGCGAAGGTGCTGGGGACCCTGCCCCTGTGGCCCTGGATGACCGCGATGGTCACGGCCGTACAGCCGCATCCCAACGACCCGGGGCAGCGCTAGCGCCACCGGGCGAATTCTCCCTGTCGGCAGGGCACTTGATGCGTATTCAGGCATCCATCCCGTTGCGCTGAGCGGTGTTTCGTGGCCTGTTCCTCAGGCCGTTACGGTCGGATTTATGGAGTGGAATTTTCAGACGGCCGAAAACCTCGCGGCCGCTTTGCGTGCCGGTGAAGTGACCTCGGCGGAACTGACCGACCAGGCGATCGCCCGTATCGAACGGGACGACGAGGCCATCAACGCGATCTGTGTGCCGGACTTCGACCGCGCGCGGGCCGCAGCGCGCGGTGCCGACGAGGCCCGCGCCCGTGGTGAGGACCGGCCGCTGCTCGGCATTCCGGTGACGGTCAAGGAGTCCTACAACGTCGCCGGGCTGCCCACGACCTGGGGCATGCCGCCACACCGGGACTTCATGCCCGCCGAGGACGCGGTGCAGGTGTCGCGGCTCAAGGCCGCCGGCGCGGTGGTGCTCGGCAAGACCAATGTGCCCTTGGGGCTGCAAGACATCCAGAGCTTCAACGAGATCTACGGCACCACCAACAACCCGTGGGACCACGGCCGCACGTCGGGTGGGTCCTCCGGCGGATCGGCGGCGGCCCTGGCGTGCGGATTCGGCGCGCTGTCCATCGGTTCCGACCTCGCCGGTTCGTTGCGTACCCCCGCGCATTTCTGCGGTGTCTACGCACATAAGCCGACACTCGGGCTGGCGGCCAACCGCGGTATGGTCCCGCCGTCCGAACCGGCCTTGCCGGTCGACCTCGACCTCGCCGTCGTCGGTCCGATGGCGCGCACCGCCCGCGACCTCACGCTTCTGCTCGATGTCATGGCCGGACCGGATCCGTTGACGCTCGGCGTGGCGCACGACGTGAGGTTGCCGCCCGCGCGCCACGAACGGCTCCGCGACTTCCGGGTCCTGGTCCTCGACGAACATCCGCTCATTCCCACCGGGGCGGCGGTGCGGGCGGGCGTGAACCGAGTCGCCGACGCGCTGGTCGAGGGCGGCGCCCACGTCGAACGGCGCAGTCCGCTGCTACCCGATCTGGCCGAGGCCGGGACGCTCTACAGCCAGTTGCTGGTTTCGGGCTCCGTCGCACGTTTTCCCGTCGAATCGTACGATCGGCTGCGGGCCCGCGCCGCCGGACTGGGCGCGGACGACCAGAGTCTCGACGCGGCACGGCTGCGCGCCATGGTGTTCAGCCACCGCGACTGGCTCCAGGCGATCAACCGCCGCGAACTGCACCGCCACGGCTGGCGCCAACTGTTCGCCGAGTTCGATGCCGTGGTGTGCCCGATCACGCCCACTCCCGCGTTCCCGCACGACCACGACCCCAATCCGCTGGAACGCCGGATCGACATCGACGGCGTCGAGTACCCGTACTTCGACCAGCTCGTCTGGGCCGGTCTGGCCACCATGCCCGGCCTGCCCGCCACCGCCATACCAGCGGGCCCATCCTCCGAGGGTCTGCCGGTGGGAGTGCAGCTCATCGGCCCGATGTTCGAGGACCGCACCCCGCTGCGGCTGGCCGAGCTGCTCGAGCGGCAGATCGGTGGCTTCCAGGCACCCAAGTAGGGCGTACCATCGGGCGTCCCCACTCCGCACCAGGGCAATCTGTGGGGGATAGCCGGCTCACGGCCAGGCGATCCGGCTACCCCCGTACACAGGTGACCGAGCTTGTCAGCCACCCACTCGTAGGTGCCGTCGTTCGGCCAGTTCCTCCGGGCTGACGACGGTCAGAACCGGGGTACCGGGAGGCGCGAACATGGTCACCACCAGCTGCGACTGCGCGTCCGCGAGGTTGTTGGCACCCTGGTAGTGGATCACGTCTCCGCCGGGCTCGAACAGGGCGTCACCGGCCTTGAGCACCCGGGGCGCCTCCCCTTCCAGCTCGAAGAGGATCTCGCCCTCGGTCACATAGCCATACAGCGGTCCCGGGTGCCGGTGCGGCGGCGCGCCGGGGTCACCGGGCGCCAGGGTGACCCGGACGGTCCTGGCCTCGGCGCCGGCCGGGATCCGGTCCGCCGCCCCCGGCAGGGTCGTGATCACCTCAACGCCATGTGGCAGGTGTGCGTGCTCAGCACTCATGGGTTCCTCCAAACAGGGTCTGTCCCTAGTAAGGACAAGACGGCCTCCCTGTTTGTGACAGCCCCGCCTCCGCTCTTCGAGAAGCCCGACGAAGGACGAGGCGACGAGGGCGACCGCGCGGTCGTCGTCGTGGGCCAGTTGGCGCAGGACCTCCCGCACGGGGGTTCCCGACAGCTCGACCAGCGCCTGGGCCAGGCGGATCCGCGTCGCGGAGTCCGCGGTGGGGACGGCGAGTTCGTCGGCCAGTGCGTTCGTGATCCGGTCCGCGCACCCGGGGTCCTGGGACAGCGTTCCCAGGACCTCCGCCGCGTCGACGTCGTTGGAGCCCTCGACCACCATGCCGACGAGGGTCGGCACGGCCGCGGTCACGCCACGTCTGCCCAACGCCAGAGCGGCCTGCCTGCGCACCATCGGGTCCCGGTCCCCGAGCGCGTCCGCGAGCAGCGCGGTCGCCCCCGGGGCCTCGGGCAGTTCGGCGATCGCCAGTACCGCGCGCCGCCGGATGTCGACGTCCTCCGAGTGCACACCGGCGGCCAGCGTCGCCACGCCGTCGCCGCCGGATCGGGCGAGGGCCCAGCGCAGGGCGCCCGCGACGTTGGTGTCGGATTCGGCCAGGACCGCCCCGGCCAGCAGTTCGGCGGGAACCGACACATCCCCCGGCCGGGCCAGGATCGCCTGCTGCCTGCGCGCGGCGCTGGTCGAGTTGAGCCCCTGCATGAGTTCGACGATGCGCAGGACGTCCTGCCAGCCGGTGGGCGCCGACGCGTCGATCGCGCGGAGCCGCTCGAGCAGTTCCGCTTCCCGCGCCAAGCGGTCTTCCGTCCATTGGATGAGGTCGCCGACCAGGGCGGACGGGGTGAAGGCCGGGTCGTCCAGCGCGCGCCCGATCTGCTTGAGCGAGAGCCCGAGGGACCGCAGGCTCTCCACGTGGAAGATCCTGCGGACGTCCTCGGCGGAGTACTCGCGGTAGCCGCCGACGGTGCGACCGGTCGGGCGCACCAGCCCGAGGGCGTCGTAGTGCCGGAGCATCCGGGCGCTCACGCCCGAGTGACGGGCCACCTCGCCGATCAGCAATCCGCGATCTCCGCAGCCTTCGCGGTCTCCGCGGTCTGGGCGGTCTGGGCGGTCTGGGCGACTCCCGGCGCTGCCGCGGCGGCAGCAGCCTCCGCGGCAGCGGCTCCTTCCGGGCCGAGTGTGACGACCCGCTTCGCCTCGTCGATGGCCGCGTCGAATCCGGTCTCCGGGTTCTGCCGGAGCAGCTCGGTGGCACGGGCGTGCGTGGCCACCTCCGGGTCGGGGTTGGCCGCGGCCCGCTCCAGGGCGGGCTCGGTCACCTCGCCGAGGTCGACCAGGGCCCGGCTCAGACTCAGCCGCACATCGCGGTCGCCGCGGCCGAGCTGCGTGACCAGTTCCTCGGCCAGGCCCTCCTGCTCGTCCTCGGGTACGAGGACGACCGCGACGCGCCACGCGGTCCGCGCGACCTCGTCATCGGCGTCGTGCAGCAGGTCGCGTGTGATCCAGGCCCACGCGCCCTTGTCGCCGATCTTGGAGAGCGTGTGCAACGCCTGGCCGCGGGCCTGAGTGCGCTCGGAGTCGAGTTCCTGGCGGATCCGGGGCAGGGTGATCTCCGGCGGGAGCCGGGTCAGCGCCCAGGACAGCATGTCCCGTACGAAGAAGTCCGGCTCGATCGCGCACCGCTCGACGAGCGGCTCCAGGAAGCCGGGGTCGGGGTTCGAGCCGACCGCCAGGGCCGCCTGCAGCCGGACCGAGGAGTCCTCGGCGCTCAGGGCGTTGGCCACGCGGGTGTTCTGCCGGGTTCCGATGGTTGTGTTGATCGGGGCCACCTCCTGCACCCAGGGCACACGTTATCACCGTGTCAAGGTCAAGCCCGTGACCGGCGGATCAGAAGATCCGCTGGTCACGGGCCGAAACCGGTGAGCCCTGGGGAACAGCGCTCAGTCGCGCGACGCGGATGCGGAGGACCGGTTCGCGGAGCCGTTGATCACGAACTGCGAGCCGGGCTCCTTCACCACGTCGCCCTCGGCCGAGTTGGTGATCGTCACGTTCGTCAGCGTGGCGCTGCCGCGCGCCCCGCTCATCGCGAGGATCCCGGACCCGTTGGTGGACTTGTCGATGGTGACGTTCTCGATCCGGACGCCGGGCATCGTGCCGCCGCCCGTCTTGAACTGGATGCCGTCGTAGGTGGAGTCATGGATGTCGGTGTCGCGGATCGTGACCCCCGGGATGTCCTGTCCCTGGGCGAACAGGGTGATCGCGCCGAACTCCTGCGCCTCGCCCCAGAACGCGCCGCCCGTGCGGTACAGGCCGTTGTTGGCGATGAGCGTCTGGCCCGAGAAGGGCAGCGGGTCGTGGTCCGTGGCCAGCATGATCCCCGGGTAGTTCATGGTGTCGGAGATCAGGTTGTTCTCGATCGTGTTGCCGTAGCCGCCGTAGACCGCGATGCCGTTGGCCCGCCAGGGCAGCTGGATCGTGTTGTTGCGGAAGTGGTTGTCGTGGCCGATGTCCGTCGAGGTGTCCTTCACGTACTTGTTGGCCCAGACGGCGAGGGAGTCGTCGCCGGTGTTGCGGAAGGAGGAGTTGTAGACGGTCGAATTGCGGGTGCCATTGGTGAAGTTGACGCCGTCGGCATAGGTGTTGCGGATCCGTACGCCGCTGAATTCGAGGCCGTCACCGGGCCCCCACAGCTCGGGGATGTTGGAGTAGTCGCGGCCGACCCAGGCGCCGACGTTGGCGTGTTCGAGCCATACGTTGGTGATCTTGGTGTTCTTGCCGAAGCGGCCATTGAGCCCGACACCGCCCTCGGCGCCGCCGTCGCCACCGCGGATGGTGCCGGAGCCGAAGATGGCGATATCGGAGATCTTGGTGTTGTCGTCGATGTCGAAGCCGAAGTTGCCCTCGTGGGGGTGGTTGATGCCCCCCGCTTCCTGGGGCGGGATGAGCGAGTAGAGCTGGGAGTGCCACATCCCGGCGCCGCGGATGGTGACGTCCCGGATGCCCATCTGGTTGTACTGGCCGTGGTTCTGCGGGTCGTCGGTCAGGATCTTCTTCTCCTGGCGCCACTGGCCCGCGGGGATCCACACGCAGGGGATCTGGCCCTCCTGGTCCGCCGTGACGGCGCGCTGGATGGCGTCCGCGTCGTCGATGCCGTCGCCCGGCACGGCCCCGTAGTCGGTGATGGAGGCGCAGTCGGCGGGCTTGGTGGCCGGTGCCGCGACCTGCTCCAGGTCGACCAGGTCGATGATGTAGAAGGCCGCGTCGTCACCGGCATCCCGCTGCAGCCGGAACTTCGTACCCACCGGGTAGGAGTCGGTGAGCAGGGCGTGGGACTCGTCGAACAGCCGCCGGGCGTCGCCGCCGGGCCGATTGGTCAGGCCCTCGGGGTCGTCGGTCGTGCCGTAGAGCCAGCTGTGCTTGGAGGACAGGGTGAGTTTGCGGACGAACTTCCCGTCCGCGTAGAGGCTGATGGTGGCCTCCTTGCCGCCACCGGCCGCCGCGTCCGGGATGGAGTTGCGGACGACGATCGAGTTGGACGGGGTGGTGGAGGTGAACTCCACGTACTGACCGGTGCTGTCGAGCCGGACCGATTCGCGCCCGGAGGACTCGGTGGCGAAGTTGGTGTGCCCGAAGGTGCGCTTGGCGTCCGACTTCAGCAGGGTCCCGTCGTATCGGCCGTCCTCCGCCTCGTACTCGGTGTACGGCACGGCGGCGCCGCGTCCGACGACGAGGGAGCGGGCGAAGGTGTTGTTGTCCTCGTTGGTCTCGGCGACGGTGCCGGTGGCGTCGGCCGTCGCGGTGAGTGTCGCTCCCCCACTGGTGGCGGTCCAGTCGCCGCCGATGGCCACGGTGGCGGTGCCACCGGCCGGGATGGCGCCCGCCGTGCCGTTCAGCGTGGTCTCGCCGACGGTGAGCCGGGTGACCGATCCGGCGGGCACCGCGCTCGTACCCCTGTTGTGCACGGCGACGGTGAAGGTGACCTTGGCGCCGACGGCCGGGCTGGAGGGGTTGGTGGTGATGCCGGTGACCTCCAGGTCCGGCCCGGGGGCCTGGCCGACGACCAGCTTCGTGGCGGCGTTGCGACTGTTGTTGGTGTTGTCGAGCTCGGCGACCGTGTCGGTCGGATCGACGACGGCGGAGACGGTGTAGCTGCCCATGGGCCGCTTGCCGACCTTGACCGGCACCTTCACCGACGCGCCCGGCGCGAGCGCGGCGACGGCGCCACTGCCGGCGACCGCGCCCTCGAGGCTGACGTTCACGGTGGTCGCGGGCGCGGCGACCGGCCCGGCGTTGCGGACCGTCGCCTCGACGGTGACCGCGTCCGTCTCGGAGGGCGACTGGGGTGACCAGGAGAGATCGGTGACGGTCAGATCGGGGGCGGGTGCGGCCGAGCCGACGACCTCGAATTCGGCGACCTGTCCCCCGCCGGCGCCGGTGTTGCCGAAGAACTGCAGCCGTACGTCCGCGTACCGGCCCGTGACCGGGATGGTCACCGTGTTCTTGTTCTGCGACGGGTTGAACGTGTAGTCGGCCCGGTCCTTCAGCGAGGTGAAACCGGACTCCCCGACCGGCCGTCCCAGCACCTGAATGCTCTGCGACCGGGTGCTCCAGACGGGGTCGGGGTTCAGCTTGACGACGACGCCGGTCAGATCGGCGTCGGCGCCGAGCTTCGCGGTCAGCGTCGAGGACTGGCCGCTGGCCTCCCAGTAGCTGGAGGTGCTGCCGTCGTTGGCGTTGCTCGCCACGTAGTTCTGGGTGGTCGACGACGCCTCGATCGGCTTGCGCAGGGCCAGGTTGGTGCCCGCGGGCGGGTCCCCGGGGCCCTCTCCACCGGCCTCCCCGCGCACCTCCACCTCGGAGAGCTGGGCGGCGTCCCAGCCCGTGTTGCCGGTCACCTGTACGCGCACGTACCGCGCCTCGGCCGTGACGTCGAGCGCCACGCTGTTGCCGGACGACGGCGAGAAGTCCTTGCGCACGTCGGTGACCACGGTGGTGAAGTTCTGGCCGTCGGCGCTGGCCTGGACCCTCACGCCCTCGGTGCGGGACTCCCACGAGGCGGGGAGCTTCAGCACCACCTCGTCGATGTCCGCCTTGTTCCCGAGGTCGACCTGCACCCACTGCGGGAACGAGCCCGCGGGGCCCTCCCAGTAGGAGGACTGGCTGCCGTCGGTGACATTGCTCGCCGGGTAGGAGCCGTGCGCCCCGCTGGCCGTCACCGGCCTGCCCAGCGCCAGGTTCGCTCCCTCTGCGGCATGGGCTGCCACGGGCAGCAGCCCGACCGTGAGCAGACCCGCCGTCACCAGCCCGGCGGCTAACCGCCGACCGTGATGTCTTTTCCTCATGAGGCCCTCTCGATCCCTTCCCCTGAGCGCCCGCAACCGGCCCCGCCACCCGCCGCCCACAGACGCGCAGGATTTCTCGGGGCAGGGAGCACGCAGGCATGAGGGAGCGGTGCGCCTGGTGGACGATGACGGTGTTCAGCGGGCCCGGACGATGTCGCGGTGAAGAAGCCGAGCCAGCCGCAGTGCGAGAGTTGAGTAATTTCGTCTATCTTTTGCAGTGCCTTGACGACAGATTTCTACTGCCCATCGACTTTGTCAACGGCCTGGAACATCGCAGTACTTGGTGACGGAGCGCTGCAACTGGTCACCGACGCGGTGGGCGTCGCGCCCCCGCAGGAGGCGATCACTCCTGCCACGTCCCGTCGCGCATGATGGCTCTCCCGCGTAGCTCCTGCTCACCGCACCAGGCGAGCACCGTCTTCGGCACCACGCGGACGTACAGAAAGGGCCCCTCCTCCGTGCGAGGGTCCCAGCCGAACTTGGCGGTGAACGCCTCGGCCGCCTCTCCGGGGACCTCCTGATCCGGGAAGCACTCCGCCTCGCCCTGGAGCAGCACCACGTCGAAGGTGTCCGGCAGTGCCAGGCGCACGCGCGGCTCCTCGCGGACGTTCCGCGCCGTCACCGAAGTGGCGCTGGTGCACATCCACACGGCCTGCCCGTCCCACAGGAACCACAGCGGCACCTGGTGGGGTCCGCGCTCAGGATGCCCCGTCGACACCCATACATCCCGCTCGGCGACGAGCCGGTCCAGTGTGTCGCGCCTTCGCTCCGCCGTCCGGCGACGAGCGTTTCCCGTGGTCCGCATGGGAGCCGACGCTAGCCAGCGGGCTCACCGCGCGCATGAGGCGCGGGACCTACTACCAGCGACCGGTGGGCGGGCCGAGACTCGGCACGGTCGACGCCGATGTCAGATTCCTGCCGGAAAGGACCACCCGGCGGTGTTTGGGTGGGCGCATGACCGTCACGCAGCAGGCCAAGGCCCGCCTCTTCCGCTCCCTGCACACCCTCGCCGGGCCCCTCGCGCTCGCCAACGCCTGGGACGTAGCGAGCGCTCGCGTCATCGCATCCGCGGGCGCCCCCGCCATCGCCACCACCAGCGCCGGTGTCCCCTGGTCGCTGGGCTGCCCGGACGGCGACGCGCTCGCCCGCGACCAGGCACTGGAGACGATCTCCCGCATCACCGCCGCGGTCGCGGCCTGGGCTCCGGCGTGGCGCAGGGCGCGTACGCTGCCGCTCGCCGCGCGGCGCGGGAACTCTTCGACACCGGTGACTACGGCTCCCTCGACGACGCGATCCCCTTCCCGGAACTCAACACGCCGCTCTCCGAGCCCCGGTGTGCCGTCTCATAAGGTGGGTTGCGTCCCCGCGATCACCCCAGGCGGCCTCCGGGGTGACGATGAGCCCGGCCACGCCACGTCGTCGATCGCGAGCCACGGCGCGACGGCCACGGCCGTCGGGGTGAGCCCGGTGAACGCCTTGACCTCGCGGTGGAGATGGGACTGGTCGACGTAGCCGCTGGCGGTGGCAACGTCGGCGGCGGCGCGACCCGCCGCGAGAAGGTGGGCCGCATGGTCGAACCGCACCAATCGGGCGGCGCGTTTGGGAGTGATGCCGAGCTGGGACCGGAAGCGGGCCGACAGGCGCTTGCGGCTCCAGCCGACCTCCTCCGCCAGGTGCTCGATCCGCACCCGGCGTCCGCCGCCACGCGTGGGCGACCTCCGGGTCGACCGGTGGGCGCGTACCCAGCCACCGGCCGAGGAGGTCCACCGCGATCGCGAACCGCTCGTCCCACGACGCGGCGGCACGCAGTCTCCCCTCGGCTCGCCCGGCGTCGGGGCCCCAGACCTCATCGAGGGACACCACCGCCCCGCTGAGCTCGGCCGACGGGCCGAGCACCGCGGCCGCCGCGACCGGCTCCAGCCGGATCTGGAGGCACTCGCCCACCCGGCCGCCTGCCCGAAGCTCGCCGGGGTGGAGCCCGACGACGACACTGCCGCGCCCGTGCCGACCGTGTGCGTCGTAGACGAGGCCCTCGTCCTCGCTCAGGTCGAGCAGCAGGGTGACGGACGGGTGCGCGACCATGGCGATGTCCACCGCCGCGGGGACACGTTGGCGGAACCCGGCCATGCTGACCCCCGGCAGCCGAGCGGACGGGCGCGGGACCGCGACGTCCACCGCTGCCCAGTCGAATGGTGTCCCGGCCGACATCACGCGACCAGTCTAGGTCTCAGGGCGTCACGGGCGGGGTGTCAACGCCCGTTGCCGCGAAGCCCAGCAGCAGGGTGCCGGTCGCCTCGGGCTCCTCGTACATGGGCACGTGTCCGACCCCGGGCAGCAGCTCGATACGCGCGTTCGGCACCACGTCGTACTGGTGCGCCGACGAGGGCTCCCAGCGGGGGTCGGCGGCGCCGAAGACCACCAGTACGGGGACGTCGAGAGCGGCGAGACGCTCGGGCAGGCTTCGCTCGGCGATGTACGCGGAGTTTTGGCGCAGCACGGTCCTGAGCGTGGGATAGGTGATCCTCCGTATGTCGGCGACCACGTCGTCCGGCACCTCCACCGGGCGAGCGCACGTCGCGCTGATCCCCCTGCGGATCGTCGCGTCCGAACGCCTCGGCCACAGGAGCGGGCCGAGGGGCGGGGCCAACAGCACCCGGAAGAGGAGCGGCTGCGGCAGGAGGGCGTCGAGACGCGGGCCGCTGCTGATCAGCGCGATCGATCTGACCAGATCGGGGCGGTGTTCGGCGAGCGCGGTGACGACGTAGCCACCGCTGGAGTGCCCGGCCACGGCCACGGAACGGACACCCAGGCCATCGAGCAGCGCCGCCACCTGACCCGCCTGCGCGCGCACGTCATAGGACGCCGCGGGCGGCGACTGGCCGCAGCCCGGCAGGTCGACCCGAATGACGTGATGGTGGCGAGCGAGCGCCGGGACCACCGGGCCCCAGAAGCCGCCCGAGGCCCCCGATCCATGGATGAGCAACAGGGGCGGTGCCTGCCGAGGGCCGTCGTGGGCCACATGCATCCCGTGCGAGAGCTCAACGCTGTGTTCACTCATGCGGGGATGGTGCGGCGGCGGCCGGCCGTCGGTCTTGTACATATGTCGTCGGGGCGGTGACGTGGGCCGAGGGGACCGAAGCGACCGAGGGGGTCGACTCCGGTCCAGCTCAGCCGGGTCACCGCCACGGTGAGCGGCATCCAGGCGGTCAGCAGCCCGACGGCGACCGCGGGCGCCCCGGCCCCCCAGTAGAAGAGCAGGTAACGGACCAGACCAGGACGCTTCCCAGCACTCCGCCGGTCAGGGCCGGATGGTCGCCGTGCGGGGTCTGCTCCAGGAGCGCCGGCAGGAGTACGGCGGTTCGTACCGCCCGATCCGAGACTGTCTGCCGCTCCGTCACGTGAGTCAGTGTGCGGCCGGGAAGGGGCGAGGAAAATCAAACGATTCGTGGCCTCACCGTGCAAAATGTTTTCGTGATTGACGCCCGGCTGCGGATCCTCCAGATGGTCGCCGAACATGGCTCGGTGACCGCCGCGGCACGGGCGCTGCACTACACCCCCTCTGCCGTCTCCTACCAGTTGCGCCGGCTCGCCGAGGAGGTCGGAACGGATCTGGTGGTCCAGCAGGGACGCGGCATCCGCCTGACGAACGCGGCCCGCATCCTGCTGCGCCATGCGGAGCGCCTTCAGGAGCAGTGGGAGCTCGCCCGAGCCGAGCTGGCCGCCGCCGGTACCGAGCCCACGGGGCAGGTCACCCTGTGCGGGTTCTCCACCGCCGCCAGCCGTCTACTGCCGCCCGCCGCGGCCGACCTGCGCGATGCCCATCCCCAACTCACGGTGCGGATCATCGAGGCCGAGCCCGACCGCTGCTTCGACCTGCTGCTCTCGGAGGAGGCCGACCTCGCGCTGCTCGTCGTCACCGCCGATTCACCACCCATGACCGACCAGCGCTTCGACCAGCGGCCGCTGCTGGACGACCCGCTGGACCTGGTCGTCCCCCGGGACCACCCGCTGACCCGGCAGCGGCGGGTCACACTGGCCGACGCCGCGCGCGAACCGTGGATCGTGGGCAACCCGGGCACGACCTACCACCAGTTGGTGCTCGCCGCCTGCATGAGCGCGGGCTTCACCCCCGATATCGCGCACCACGCGGACGAGTGGGGCACCGGAACCGCCTTGGTCGCCCACGGCTTCGGCGTCATCCTCGTACCGCGCCTGGCGCAACTGAGCGAGGAATCGCTGGTGGCGCGTCTCCCGCTGCACGGCGAACCGGCCCCGGCCCGCCGCATCATGGCCGTCACCCGCCGCGGAGCCGGCGAGATACCCGTCCTCACCCACGCCGCGCGGACCATCACCGCTGCCGCCACGCGGTTGCTGCCCATGCACTGACTTCCCCGCCCGGGAAGGGGAAGGGAGTACGCCGGTGCGCGCCGCGGCCGGCGAGGGTGAACTTTTTTGGATATCCGCGTGACGTAATCCGTCACGCCGCGCCTCCTCCGTTCCTGCGCGCCAGATCTGCGGGTGTTACCCCTTCGTGATGTCCGGGGTGCCGGATCGCCCGGCTGTGACCAGGAGCGATGCAGGATTCCCTCATTGACGAGCGGAAAAGCGCTCATTAGCGTCCGCCCCATGACCCACCAAGCCCTCGTGGACACCATTGATGACCTGGACCGTTGCGTGATCGCGGCGCTCCAGCTCAACGGTCGTGCCCCGTGGTGCGCGGTGGCCCGTTGGGTGGGTACCAGCGAGACGACCGCCCAGCGGCGCTACAAGGCCCTGCGCGAGCGGGGAGTGCTGCGGGTCGTCGGCACCCTGGAGCTGGACCGCACCCGGGAGGGCTCGTCCATGCTCGTCCGGGTGCAGGCCAAGCCCGGTCGCGGGCTGGACCTCGCGGACCGGCTCGCCGTCAGCCCGGATGTGCGCTTCCTGGCCGTCGTCACCGGTGCCGCCGATCTCATCGTCGACTTCGTTGCCCGTGACAACGAGGAGATGATGCGGATGCTCTTCACCGACCTGCCCGGGGCCGACCTGATCACCAGCACCGAGGCGGTCGCCGTCATCCGTGCGTTCACCTCCGCGTCGATGTGGGACACCGGGCTGCTGCCCGCCGAGGCGGCCGCTGACCTGCGGCCCGCTTCGCTCGCGTCCTCGTGCGACCGCGACGACTGGGACCAGGCGCCAAAAGCGCTGACCGGTCTGGAGCAGGAGGTCGCGGCGGCTCTCAAGGAGGACGGCCGGGCCCAGATCAGCGCCCTGGCTCGGCGCCTGGGCCACACCGAGGCCGGTGTCGCACGGGCCATGGAACGTCTCATATCCCGCGGCATCCTGCAGTTCCGGACGCTGGTCGAACCGGGCCTGCTCGGGTACGACGCGGAGTTCATGGTGTGGCTGTCGATCGAGCCCGACCGGCTCGAAGCCGCGGGGCGGCAGCTCGCGCGGCATCCGGGAACCAAGTTCCTGTGCGCGGCTACCGGGCGTTTCAACCTCGTCGGACACATGGTTCTGCCCCGTCGCACCGATCTGCTCCGCTACACCAGTGAGGTCATCGGGACGCTGCCCGGGCTGATCGCCTCGGATGTGACGTTGCACCTCGCCACCCTCAAGTACTCCTGGCACCGGATGGTCCGCACCGTCTGAGCCCCGGCCGGCCGCCGGGCACACCGCCCGGTGGCCACCCGGCCATACCCTCTTCCGCCCTCTTCCGCTCCGATCCTTGTGGAGATTCACCATGCCCACAGACGACTTCGGCCTGCCCTCGGAGAGCTGGCGCTGGCCCGAACACACCTGGCGCGGCCACATCGACGCGGTCCGCGCCGGGCGGCGGCTGGTCCCGGACCGCTGGCCCGGCGGTGCCCGCGTCGCGGTCGCCCTCTCCTTCGACGCCGACCACGAGACGATCCCGCTGCGCGACGGCGGGACCAGCCCCGGTCTGCTCGCCCAGGGCGAGTACGGAGCCCGCGCCGGCTCCCCGCGGATCCTGGACCTCCTCGCCCGCTACGGCGTCCCCGCGACCTTCTTCATGCCGGCCGTCTCCGCCCTCGTCCACCCCGAGGAGGCCCGCGCCTACACCCGTGACGGGCACGAGCTGGCCGTCCACGGCTGGATCCACGAGCGCAATATGCTGCTGGACCGCGAGGACGAGAAGGACCTCACGGCACGCTCCCTGGACACCCTCACCACGCTGACCGGCCGGCGCCCGGTCGGCATCCGCACCCCGTCCTGGGACTTCTCCGACTCGACCCTCGCCATCATGCTCGAGCTGGGCTTCGCCTACGACTCCTCGCTCATGGCCGACGACGAGCCGTACGAGATCGTCGCCGACGGCCGGCCCACCGGCCTGGTGGAGATCCCCGTCGACTGGATCCGGGACGACGCCCCGTACTTCACCATGGACCGCTACGGGTCCGCCCGCCCGCACAGCCGTCCGCGCGACGTACGGGAGATCTGGACCGACGAGTTCGACGCCGCCTACCGGGACGGCGGCGTCTTCCAGCTCACCCTGCACCCGCACGTCATCGGCCACCGCTCGCGCCTGGTGGCGCTGCGGGAGCTGCTCGACCACATCGCCGCTCACCCCGGCGTCTGGTACGCCACGCACGCCCAGCTCGCCGACACGGCCCGCGACGTGCTGCACGGCCGGACCACAGCCGGCTCCGCCGCCGACACTCCGGAGCACACGCCATGAACACCGGATCCGCCACGCCCACCGGCCCCCTGCGCCAGGACGCCGCCGCCCCCGCCACGACCCGGCTCAGCGGCGCCCAGCGCAAGGCCATCGTCGCCGGCACCATCGGCAACACCGTCGAATGGGTCGACTGGGCCCTGTACTCCATCTTCGCCAAGATCATCGCCGATGAGTTCTTCCCGAAGAGCGACGGCGCGGTGGCCCTGCTGTCCACACTCGCCGTCTTCGCCGTCGGGTTCGTGATGCGCCCGGTCGGTGCCGCCGTCCTCGGCGCCTACGCCGACCGCCACGGCCGCAAGAAGGGCATGACCCTCACGGTCGGCCTGATGGCGGCCGCCGGCTTCGTCATCGCGATCACCCCCTCCTACGAGACCATCGGCATCGTCTCGCCGCTGCTCCTGCTGGTCGCCCGGCTGGTGCAGGGCTTCTCCGCCGGTGGCGAGTTCGGCTCGTCCTCCGCGTTCCTCGTCGAGTCGGCGGCCCGTGGCAGGCGCGCGTTCGCCGGATCCTGGCAGCAGGTGTCGGTCGCCGGCGGGGTGCTCGTCGCCTCCCTCCTGGGCACCCTCGCCACCTCGGCACTGAGCGAGGACGCCCTGCACTCCTGGGGCTGGCGTGTGGCGTTCATCCTCGGCGGCCTCCTGGGGCTGGTCGGCCTGTGGCTGCGGGTCTCGGTGGCGGACACCGACTCCTTCACCCAGGTGCGGGGCTCCGGCCGCACCCGCACCAATCCCGTCAAGGCGATGTTCGTGGAGCACCCCGGGGCCGCCCTGCGCGTCGCCGGCATCACGGTGGCGGGCACTCTCACCTACTACATCTGGGTCAACTACCTTCCCACGTACGCGAATCTGACCACCGGCATCCCGCTGAAGACCGCGCTGCTGTCCCAGACGCTGTGTCTGGTCGTCTTCGTCATCGCGTTGCCGCTCGTGGGCGTGGTCTCGGACCGGCTGGGACGCAAGCCGACCATGGCGGGGTTCGCCGGTGGCTTCGTCGTCCTGGCCTGGCCCCTGCTGCACCTGCTGAGCAACAGCTTCCTCAGCCTGTTCCTGGTGCAGCTCGTCGGCATGCTGCTGATCCTCGGCTACTCCGCCAACTGCGCCGTCATCATGGCCGAGCAGTTCCCACCGGAGGTGCGCGCCACCGGTATCGCCCTGCCGTACGCCCTGGCCGTCGCGCTCTTCGGCGGCACCGCGCCCTACTTGACGACGTGGATGCACGAGAGCGGCCACAGCGACCTGCTGTGGATCTACGTATCGGCGGCCTCACTGATCTCCTTCGTGGTCTACCTCACGATGCCGGAGACCAAGGACAAGGAGTTCAGCTGATGACCCACGTCCTCGTCACCGGCGCCGCGGGCGGCATCGGCGGGGCGATCGCCGAGGAGTTCGCCGCCCGGGGCGCGTTCCTCACCCTCGTCGACCGCGACCTGGCCGCGCTCCAGCGGACCGGGGCGCGGGTGGGAACCCGTACCGCGGCACGGGCCGCGGACCTGACCGACTCCGACGCGCCCACCGCCGTCGTCGAGGCGGCCTGGGCGGAGCACGGCCCCCTCGACGTCCTCGTCAACGCGGCCGGCGTCTACCCCTCCCTCGACATGGCCGAGGTGGACGCGATGGCCTGGGACCGGCTGTTCGCCGTCAACCTGCGCGCCCCGGTCCTGGCCACCGCCGCCTTCGCCCGGCTCGCCATCCGCCATGGACGGCCCGGTGCGGTCGTCAACATCTCCTCCGGCTCCGCGCTGCGCGCCCGCCCCGGCGGGGGCCCGTACGCGAGCTCGAAGGCCGCTCTGGAGATGGCCACCCGCGCCGCCGCGCTGGAACTGGGCCCGCACGGCATCCGCGTCAACGCGGTCAGCCCCGGTTTCATCCCGGTGGACAGCGACTGCAACCCCGTCTCCGCCCAGTACGCCGAGGCCATCGGCGCCAACCCACTGGGCCGCCCGGGAACGCCACAGGACATCGCCCGGGCGGTGCGCTGGCTCACCGGCCCCGACGCCTCCTGGATCACCGGCGAGGTGGTGCGGGTGGACGGCGGATCCAGCACGGGCGCCCTCCACCTGCCCCGGATCTGGCAGCCAGACGACACCCGCGCCACCCCGCCCGCCCCGGTGCCGGCGGCCACCGCGGCCGCGACCACCGCGACCACGACCGCGACCACCGCGACCACGACCACGAGCGCCGCGACCACCGCGACCACGACCGCGACCGCCGCGACCACGACCACGGAAGAAGGACGAACCACCCGATGAAGGACGCCCAGCCGGTCAGGCCCGGATACACCGTCGTCGGCGCGGGAGCGATCGGCGGCACCCTCGCCTTCGCCCTCGCGCGGGCCGGCCACCCGGTCACCGTCGTGGACACCGACCGCACGCATGTGGACGCCATCCGCACCCGCGGACTCGTCGTCGCCCGCGGCGGCATCCGCGAGAGCGTGCCGGTCGCCGCCACGACCCCGGACGAGTTCACCGGCACCCTTCATCGCGTCCTGCTGGCCGTGAAGGCGCAGGCCACCGGCACCGCGCTGGACTGGATCGCGCCCCGGCTGGCCCCGGACGGCTACGTCGTCTCCCTGCAGAACGGATTCAACGAGTCCCTGATCGCCGAGCGCCTGGGGGCCGCCCGCACCGTCGCGGCCTTCGTGAACATCTTCGCCGACGTCATCGAACCGGGCGTCGTCCTGGACGGCGGCGCCGGAGCCCTCGTCATCGGCGAGCCCGGCGGCGGGCCCGTCAGCCCGAGGGTCCGGGATCTGGTGGCCCATCTGCGGAGCTGGGGCCCGGCCGTGGCCAGCGACAACGTCGAGGGATATCTGTGGGCCAAGGCCGGGTTCGGCGCCATGCTCGCCGCCACCGCCCTCGCGGACGCCCCCATGGCCGACCTCATCGACCGGCACCGCCCCGCCATGGCCGCGCTCACCGGCGAGATCTTCGCCGTATCCGACCGCCTCGGCGTCACCCTGGAAGCGTTCGACGCCTTCGAGCCGCACCCCTTCCGGCAAGGGACGGATCCAGCCACCCAAGACGCCGCCTTCGACCGTCTCACCGCATGGCTGCGCACCCAGACGAAGGACCGCAGCGGTATCTGGCGCGACCTCGCGGTGCGCCACCGGCCCGTGGAAGCCCCCACCCACTACACCGACGTCTTCGACCACGCGGCGCGCGAAGGTCTGCCCACGCCCTTGCTGCACACGGTCGTGACCGGCCTGCGCCAACTGGAGGGCGCCGCGCAGAACATGTCGGAGTCACGGCTGGACGAACTGGACCGCCTGGCGCAGCCCCCCGCACCCTCGGTCCCGCTCGACGCCGAACAGGCCGACGCGGTGCGGCAGTGGCTCGACGCCCACCGCGAGGACATGGTCGCCGACCTCGCCGCCTACACCTCCCAGGGCAGCGCCAGCGACGACCTGGACGCCCTGAAGAGCTGCCTCGGCTGGCTGCGCGACTGGCTCGACCGGCGCCTGGGCGCACCGGACGCCGAGGAGACCCTCGCGCGCGAGGAGGCCGGAGACATCCTCGTCCGCCGCTACTCCGCCCGGAACACCACCACCCAGGACCACCGCCCCGTCCTGCTCCTCGGGCACTACGACACCGTCTGGCCGACCGGCACGCTCGACACCTGGCCCTTCCGGCGGGACGGCGACCACATCACCGGCCCCGGCGTCTTCGACATGAAGGCCGGCCTGGTCCAGGCGGTCTGGGCACTGCGCGCCCTGGACGCCCTCGATCTGCCCCGCCCGGCCTGCACCGTGATGCTCAACGGCGACGAGGAGACCGGCAGTCTCGCCTCCCGCGACGCCATCGTCGAGGAGGCACGCGACAGCCGGCTGGCCATGGTCTTCGAGGCCGCCGCCGACGGCGCGATCAAGACAGCCCGCAAGGGCGTCGGACTCTTCACCGTCACGGTCACCGGCGTCGAGGCCCACGCCGGTCTGGACCCCACGGCCGGAGCCAGCGCCGTGGACGAACTCGCCCACCAGATCCTGCGGCTGACGGACCTGCGCGCCCCCGACGCGGGCACCTCGCTGAACGTGGGCGTGGTGGAGGGAGGCACCCGCAGCAACGTCACGGCCGGGCACGCCGTCGGCCGCATCGACATCCGCGTCGCCACCGCCGCCGAACAAAAACGCCTCGGAGACGCCCTGGCCGCTGTGCGTCCCGTCGACCCACGGACCCGCGTGGAGGTCACCGGTGGCTGGAACCGCCCGGTGTTCGAACGCACGGAAGGGGTCGCCGCACTCGCCGGCCTGGCACGCCGGTGCGCCGCACTGCTCGGACACGACCTGCCCGAGGCGTCGGTCGGCGGAGCCAGCGACGGCAACTTCGTGGTGGCCCGGGGCACTCCGGTCCTGGACGGTATCGGCGCGGTGGGCTCGGGCGCACACGCCCGCTCGGAGAACACCTCGGTGCGGGGCATGGTCACCCGCGCGGCGCTGGCCGCCACCGTGCTGGCGGCACTGGCAAGGGAGTGACCCCCTGCCCCGCGCGACCCGGTGGGACATCGAACCGCGTGCCTTACAATTCCCCGGCCACTGGCGAAAAATGAGCGGTCGGCACATGGGCCGCAGGGGCGAGGAAGAATCGCGATGGCATCGGGGGGATGGGGTCTGCCGAACGACCCCGGACAGGGAGGAAACCGCTGGGGGCCTCCGCCGTCACCCGGTCCGTACGGGCCGCCGACGCCGGATCCGTACGGGCCACCACCACCGGCACCGGATCCGTACGGACCGCCGCCGAACCCCTACGGACCGCCGCCCCCGCCGCCCGGGCCCTACCGCCCGGCGCCCAGGAACCGGCACTGGTACCGGCGGGTGCCCTTCCTCTTCTTGATCGTCCCCCTGCTCCGCTCGGTGCACCGGGCCGCGCGCAGGGTGTTCGACCAGGACGGCGGCGGACGTGTCCACGATCCCGTGGTCACCCGCTTCCAGATCACCCGCACGGTGCTCGGCGTCCTCGCCACGTTCGCGCTCTACTACATGTACGGGGCGGACAACGGCCTGGAGGACCAGGCCAGCGAGGGTCTCGGCCGGCTCCTCCTGACCCCGGTCCTGCTCATCATCGCCGGACCGGTCCTGATCACTGCCTTCATCCGCTACGCGCCCGCGGAGCGGCGGCGGCTGCTGCGCTCCCGGCTCGGCGTCCCGGCCAAGACCGTCGGCTGGTACGTCCTGGTCGTGGCGGCCCTCATCGGCACGGCGTGGGTGATCTCGGACACCACGCTGCTGCACGGGGTGCACGGGGTGTGGCTGTTCGTGGCCGCCGTCCCCGCGCTCGCGTTCGTGCTGTGGGGGCTGCCGTTCTTCTTCATGGCCTCGGCCTACGTCGCCCGCTCCGCCTTCAACACCGCCTATGTGCACGCCGCGCTACCGGCCGTGCTCACCGTGGTGATGGTCTGGATCATCGCCATCCTCAACGTGACCGGGAGCGGCATGCCGAACGGTCCGATGTGGGCCCAGTTCTGCTCCCTGTTCGGCGGCCCGCTCTCGGTGACCGGGCTCTCCCTGTGGGAGCTGCGCCGACTGCGGACGCGCCACGGCGTGACCATACGCGGCTGAGACTCCCACCCTTCCCGGTGGCGCGGCGGTCGTACCGCGGGCCACCAGGCGCTCCGCCGCGTTGCCCGGGAAGCGACGGCGGACGTGGGCGGTGGCGGCCGGTTCCGTACCCTGGCGGCATGCGCATGCGCCCCACCTTGAGCTGGACCCCGGTCGAGGACCTGCCGCCGGGCAGCACGGACCTGGAGCCGGTCGCCGACGCGCTGAGCACCGGCGGTGTGCTGGTGCTCAGCGGGGCCGGCATGTCCACGGAGTCGGGCATCCCCGACTACCGGGGCGAGGGCGGGAGCCTGAGCCGGCACACCCCGATGACCTACCAGGACTTCACCGCCGGCACCCAGGCCAGGCGCCGGTACTGGGCCCGCAGCCACCTCGGCTGGCGCACCTTCGGCCGCGCCCGTCCCAACGCCGGACACCAGGCCGTGGCCGGGTTCGCGCGGCACGGCCTGCTCTCGGGCGTGATCACCCAGAACGTCGACGGCCTGCACCAGGCCGCCGGCAGCGAGGACGTCGTGGAACTCCACGGAAGCCTGGACCGGGTCGTCTGCCTGGCCTGCCGCGCCTCCAGCCCGCGCCGCGAACTCGCCCGGCGGCTGGAGGCGGCCAATGTGGGCTTCGCGCCGGTGGCCGCCGGAATCAACCCGGACGGTGACGCCGACCTCACCGACGAGCAGGTCGGGGACTTCCGCGTGGTGCCCTGTACGGTCTGCGGCGGCATCCTCAAACCGGACGTGGTGTTCTTCGGCGAAGCCGTTCCACCACGGCGCGTCGAGCACTGCCGCGAGCTGGTCCGCGAAGCCACCTCACTGCTGGTCCTGGGCTCCTCACTGACGGTGATGTCCGGGCTGCGGTTCGTCCGCCAGGCGGCCCAGGCCGGGAAGCCGGTGCTGATCGTCAACCTCGACCCGACCCGGGGCGACCAGCACGCCGTCACCCGCGTCGCACTCCCGCTGGGAACGGCCCTCACCAGCGTGGCCGAGCGACTGGGCATCCCGGGTCCGGCACAGACCTGACGCGGATCCGGCGTCACGCGGACCGGGTCCGGCACCTTCACGGCCCTGGCTATTCCGCCGGGCGGATCCAGGTCCGGGCGAGTTCCGCGACCCAGGTGGCCGCCGCGTCGGGAGCGGGCGGAGGAGCGCCGACGACCACGAGTTCGGTGACGCCCGCCGCGCCGAGTGCGGGGAGGTGCTCCGGGGTGCCGTCGCTCAGCGCGACGGCGACCGTGAGCTCGTCAAACGCGCGGCCGTGGCGGGCGCACTCGTCGGCGAGAACGGCGATACGCGCCGGGACGTCGGCCACCGGGACGTTGAAGCCGTACCAGCCGTCGGCGAGCGTGGCCGCCCGGCGCAAGGCGGCGTCGCTGTTGCCACCGGCCACGACCGGGAGCCGGCCGCCGCGCAGCGGCTTCGGGTTGACCCGGATCGCATCGAAGCGGATGAACTCCCCCGCGTAGGAGGCCGGATCCTCGGTCCACAGAGCCCGCATCGCGGCAAGGTACTCTTCGGCGCGCCGCCCGCGCCCGGCGAACGGAACTTTGAGCGCTGCGAATTCCTCGGCCGACCAGCCGACCCCGACCCCGAGGCTGAACCGCCCGGCGGAGAGCACATCGAGTGTGGCCGCCTGTTTGGCGACCAGGACCGGGTTGTGCTCCGGCAGCAGGAGTACGCCGGTGGCGAGCTCGATCCGGCTGGTGACCGCCGCCGCGAAGGCCAGGGCGAGCAGCGGGTCCAGCCAGTCCGCGTCCGCGGGCACGGCGATCCGGCCGTCCGCCGAGTAGGGGTAACGAGAGGCGGGCGCGTCCACGAGCACCACGTGCTCACCGCCCCAAAGCCTCGCGAAGCCGTGGGTCTCGGCGGCCGTGGCCACCGCACGGATCACCTCGGGACGGGCGCCGTCACCGATACCGAGCGCGTGCAACCCCACTCGCATGCTCCACCTCCGGGCGTCACCTTAGGCGCGAGGCGCGGAGGCACTCCGGTGACGTGGCACGCCGCGCCCGCGCGCGGCGGGGCATGTCATCCGGACGAGCGAAGGCTGCCCTCGATGCCCTCTGGCGGAAGCCTTGAGCATGTCTACGGGGGGTACCCCCAGCCACTGCCCTGAGGACAGCACATCGGCAGGTCAGGGGGGCGGCCGGATGGCCCGGTCCCCTCCCCGCTGGTGGGATGGTGCCGACCACCGGCTCCGGGGGCGAAACAGCCGCGGGCACAGCCTGAGCGGTCCCCGAACGCGCGGGCAACCCGAACAGAAAAGGGCTCACCATGCAACTCACCATGCATGTGCCGGGAAAGCGCCGCCGGGGCCGGCTCGTCCTGACCGGCCTGGCCACGGTCCTCCTCGCCGCCTCGACCGGACCGGCGGCGGCGAAGCCGCGGCAGACCGATCCGCTGCAGCGGCAGGTGGACTCGGTCCACGACACCGGGGTCGTCGGTGTGCTCGCCGAGGTGACATCACTGGACAGACGTGACACCGCGCGCGCCGGAACGGCCGAGGTGGGCACCGGGCGGCCGATGCCACGGAACGGCCGTTTCCGGATCGGCAGCGCCACCAAGACCTTCACCGCCACGGTCGTGCTGCAACTCGTCGGCGAGGGCCGCGTGTCCCTGGAGGACACTGTCGAGCGGTGGTTACCGGGAGTGGTCCAGGGCAACGACAACGACGGCAGCCGGATCACGGTGCGGCAGCTGCTGCAGCACACCAGCGGCATCCATGACGTCCTGCCGGAGATACCCGCGTTGAACAGCGCGGACGGCTACCGGGCCGAGCGGTTCCGCACCTACACCCCCGAGGAGTTGGTGCGGCTGGCGATGAAGCACCGGCCCAACTTCCCGCCGGGCGACGGCTGGTCGTACTCCAACACCAACTACGTGCTCGCCGCGATGATCATCAACGAGGTCACCGGCCGGAGCTGGGCACAGGAGGTGAACGACCGGATCATCCGCCCGCTGGGCCTGAAGGACACCAGCACCCCCGGCGCCTCCCCGTCCATCCCCGGCCCGCACGCCCACAGCTACGCCGAGTTCGGCACCCACACCAGCATCGACGTCACGGCGCTCAATCCGAGCATGGCCGTCGGCTCCGGCTCGATCATCAGCACCACGCACGACCTGAACCGGTTCTACACCGCACTGCTCGGCGGCCGCCTGCTGGCTCCGGCACAGCTCGACGCGATGACGACCACCAAGCCCGCACCCGAGCTGGGCGTGCGGTACGGACTCGGTCTGGGCGAGCTCCCGTTGTCCTGCGGCGGCAGCTACTTCGGCCACCCGGGCGAACTGCTCGGTTATCACACCTGGAGTGGCGTCACCCGGGACGGCACCCGGACCGCCGTGGTGTACGTCACCGGCGACGGCGGCGACGACACCCAGCAGACCATGAGCACACTCGTGGACCAGGAACTGTGCCGGGCCCGCTCCTGATACTCCGCTCCGCGACCCATGTGCGGGCCCGGTGGCCGCTGCTAGTGACCTGCGCCCATTCGACCAGTACGGCAGGGCGGCCGGACACAGGCGTGGGCGAGCGCTCCGCAGCGTGCGCCGCGAACACCCACCGCGCCCAGCAGGGCCTGGCCCTCGCCGTCGTCGCGTAACGGATGAAGGACTGCCAGGAGGAGCCTCCGCCCCCGTCGGCCCAACGAATCACCGAGCCGTACGACTGGTGGCCCCAACGCCGGCCTGTGTTACGGCGTGAGGGGCGTTTGTTCGCTGCGCGTACGTCGCTCGTCATAGTCGGATCGGGCGGCTTCCACCGTGTCGAGGTTGTCGACGACCCACCTCAACATCGCTCGCAGGGGTGACTCGAGGCTCCGGCCCAGGTCCGTGATGCGGTATTCGATCGCCACCGGGTCCGTGGACACGACCAGCCGTTCGATCACGCCATTGCGCTCGAGCCGCCGCAGGCATGTGGTCAGTGACTTCGGCGTGACGGCAGGCAGGTGCTGGCGAAGCTCATTGAAGCGCCGGGGGCGGTCGCACAGTGCCTCCAACACCAGCAGGGACCACTTGTCGAAGAGCTGGTCGAGCAGACGACGACCCTCGCTGTCGAAGTCCATTTCCGCCACGCCGGTCTCCTCCGCGATACCTGGTTTCGTTGAAGTATATCGCGCCTACTAGGTATACAGAAGATACTCCCTTGCTCGACCAGTGAAGGCAGGATCCATGCCCGGCGCATACTCGGCTCTCCAGGTCTCCATCAACGGCGGTGTGGCGCAAGTCGTCATCGACCACCCGCCGCTCAACTTGCTGGACGCCACCCTCATGCTCGACCTGGACCGGTTCGCGGCCTCGATGTCCGGCAACGACGACGTCCGGGTGATCGTCTTCGACAGCGCGGACCCGGACTTCTTCATCGCGCATGGCGACATGACGTTTGCCGACGATCCCACGACGTTCACGGGGCTCCCCATCGCCCCCGAGGGGGACCAGTCCTTGAACCCGATGATGCGGCTCCACGAACGCCTCGGGTCGCTGCCGCAGATCACGATCGCCAAGGTGCGCGGGCTGGCACGTGGTGGCGGGGCGGAACTGCTGTCGGCGATGGACATGCGGTTCGCTTCCCTCGAGCACGCCGGTCTGGCGCAGCCCGAGGCTGCGGGTGGGATCATCCCGGGCGCGGGAGGCACCGCATACCTGCCCGGTCTCGTGGGCCGCGCACGGGCTCTGGAGATCATCCTCGGTACGCGGTTGATCGATGCGGCGACCGCGGAACGGTACGGATGGGTGAACCGGGCCGTGCCCAACGCCGAGCTCGACCATGTCGTCGACACCCTCGCTGCCCGAATCGCCGCCCTGCAACCCGGTGTCGCTCGCGCCGCGGTCGAAGCGGTCGACGCCGCGTCGGACTCGATCGCTCACGGCCTGGAAAGGGGGAATGAACTTCTCGGCCAGCTCCTCGGCGGGCCCGCCGCGGCCCGTCTCACCAAGGCCGTACTTGCCGCAGGTGCACAAACCCGCGACGGGGAGCGGCACTTGGAGGCCATTTTCGACAAGGTCCAGTAGGTCCGCCTTCAAACGGATTCCGATCAGCGTGGCCGAGCCCCGCCACCACCCCTCGGGCGGTGGCGGAGCTCGGTGCGGTGCGGTGCTGACCGGTCAGGTGATGACCTGGGTGTAGGCGGGGCCGGTGGAGCCGTTGAAGTTGGCGTCAGCCGAGTAGGCGGCGAAGGTGATGAGCTCCAGCGCCGGGGTGTGGGTGTCGATGCCGGTGGACGGCAGGAAGTCCGTACTGCCGCTGTAGATGACCACCACGGCATGGGTGCCGACACCCAGGGCGCCGAGGTCACCGTGGTCGTCGTCGACGCCGGGATCACCAGGACCGCCGTGGTGCCGGTGTGGCGCAGCGCCCGGCGGCTCGCGCCGTGCGCGCCGCACATACCGGCCGAGCGCCGGTGCGACGGCGAGCCCACGTCCCGTCGCCGACGGCAGCGGCGGCGCGGCCCACCGCACGGGAACTGTGCGCGGCGGGCGCGGCGAGCGGCCGACGGACGAGCACGAAGCCGCTCCGCGCTTCGACGCCCCAGGCGCCATGGATGATGTGGTGGTCGGCGACGCCGCCCATGCGCCGTCCCACCTGGCGGGTCAGGGCATCAGCCTGGCCCTGACCGGCGCCTACCTGCTGGCCGTCGAGAAGCCCGGCACTCCCCCTCGTCCACCCGCACGAACTCGCCATCGCCACCGCATGAGGCAGCGGGCACACCCATGGCCATTCCATGCCTCATACGGTGTTCCGGCCCCGCCCCAGGAGCGTCGACCGCACAAGACGGTCACGGCAGGACGACCAGCTCACGGCTGGTGCGGTTGAGCCGTTCGCCACCGTCGTCGGTGCAGATGACGATGTCCTCGATGCGCGCTCCGAATCGGTCGGGAAGATAGATGCCCGGCTCGACGGAGAAGGCCATGCCCGGCTCCAGCGGCAGGGCGGAGCCCGCCACGATGTAGGGCTCCTCGTGGGTTTCCAGCCCGATGCCGTGGCCGGTGCGGTGGATGAAGTGGGGTCCGAAGCCCGCGTCCGTGATGATGTCCCGGCCGATCGCGTCCAGTTGCTCGGCGGTGATACCGGGCCGCACCGCGTCGGTCTGGGCGCGCTGGGCGGTCAACAGCACCTCGTACAGCCGTCGGTACTCCGCCGGGGGCTCGCCGACGACGTAATCGCGGGTGGAGTCGGAGCAGTAGCCGTCTTCGGTCGTCCCGCCGATGTCGACCACCACCGGGTCACCGGGCTGGATCACCCGGTCCGACAGCTCATGGTGGGGGCTGGCGCTGTGGGGCCCGGAGCCGACGATGACGAAGTCGGTCCGCACATGGCCTTCGGCCGTGATGGCTTCCGCGATGTCCCGGCCGACCTCGCGTTCGGTGCGCCCGGCGCGCAGCCACTCGCCCATGCGGGCGTGCACCCGGTCGATGGCCGCGCCCGCCCGGCGCAGCGCCTCGGCCTCGGCCTGGGTCTTGCGGATCCGCAGCCGGCCGAGCACCTCTCCGGCGAGTGCCTGGTCGGCGTCGGGCAGCACGCCGCGAAAGGCGATCGTCTTCTCGGCCCACATGTGGTTGTCGACGCCGACCCGGGCCATACCGGCGGGCAGCCTGGCCGCGATGAGGGCATACGGGTCCTCGGTCTCGGCCCATCCGGTGATCTCGATACCGAGGTTCCCGGCCGGGGACGCGAGCGCGGCGGGCCGTTCCAGCTCCGGCACCAGGAGGAAGGGCTCGCCGTCCACGGGAAGCACCAGGCAGGTGAGCCGCTCCAGGGGCAGGGCCTGGTAACCCGTCAGATAGCGCAGGTCGGCGCCGGGACTGATCAGCAGCGCGCCCAGGCCCGCGCCGGCGGCGGCCTCCCGGGCGCGCTCCAGACGGTCGGCGGGGTAGAGATCGGTGGGGATCACAGGGAGTTCTCCATCCTGGTATCGGGCCGGACCGGGCCGAGGCAGCGGACCGGACCGTCCTCGACCGGCTGGGGCCCCTTCAGCTTCAGCCTCCACAGCATGCAGCACAGCGGCAACCCCAAGGGCACGGGACGCACTGCCTGGGCCAGGTCCAAGCCGACCGCCTGACCGACCCGCTCCTAGCCCAGATCCTCGAAGATCTCGCCCCAGAACCCGGATTCGTCCACGTCCGAGTCCAGGTCGGTCATGCGCTCCCGCAGCTCACAGGCGCTGGTCCTACCGCGTGGCCACGGTGAAGCAGAAGTTCTTGGGCGGGGAGTCGTCGTCGCGGTGGCGGTTCCCGTAGATCTCGTCGGCATCGAACGGTTACAGCCCGTCCTCGGCCCGCACATGCCGGGTGTCGATCCCCACGACGCCGAGACGGACGGCGGGAAAACCGACCGTGAGCAGGAACTCCCTCAATCGCATCGCGCGGCGCGGCCTTTCAGCGCCACGGGGTCGATCTCAGGCATCGTAGGTGTAGAAGCCACGCCCGCTCTTACGGCCGAGATGACCCGCCGCGACCATGCGGCGCAGCAGCGCGGGCGGTGCGTACAGAGGCTCCTTGAACTCCTCGTACATCGACTCGGCCACCGCCTGAATGGTCTCGAGGCCGATGAGGTCGAGCAGCCGGAGCGGTCCCATCGGGTGGGCGCAGCCGAGTTCCATGCCCTGGTCGATGTCGTCCGGGCCGGCGGAGCCCGATTCCACCATGCGCACCGCGCTGAGCAGGTAGGGCACCAGGAGGGCGTTGACGACGAAGCCGGAGCGGTCGGGTGCCTGGATGGCCTGCTTGCCGAGCTGCTGGGCGATGTCGTGGGTGCGCCGCACGGTCTCCTGGCTGGTGGTGAGCGCGGGGATCACCTCGACCAGCTGTTGCACGGGCACGGGGTTGAAGAAGTGCATGCCGATGAGCTGGGCGGGCCGTTCCGTGGCGACCGCGAGGTCGACGATGGGAATCGAGGAGGTGTTGGTGGCCAGGATCGCCGCCGGGTCCTCCACCACCTTGTCCAGGGCGCGCAGCACATCGGTCTTGATGTCGCGGTTCTCGGCGACGGCCTCGATGACGAACTGGCGGTCGGACAGCTCACCGAGGTCATGGGTGAAGGAAAGCCGGGCGAGGGCCCGGTCCCGCTCCTCCTCGCTGAGCTTGCCACGCCGTACGCCCCTGTCGAGGGAGGCGGTCAGACGACGGCGGCCCGCCTCGACGGCGTCCGGGGTGGCTTCGGCGACACGGACATCGATGCCGTGCCGGGCGGCGACTTCGGCGACGCCGGAGCCCATGAGGCCGCAGCCGACGACGCCGAGGCGGGTAACGGGATCCATCTGAGGTCCAATCCGGTGGGGTGGTGGTGTGCCGGGGCTGGTCAGACGTTGCGGCGGTACTGGCCGCCGACCTCGAAGAAGGCGTCGGTGATCTGCTGCAGCGAGCAGACCCGGGCGGCGTCCATGAGCACGGCGAAGACGTTGCGGTCACTCACCGCCGCGTCCTTGAGCGCGGCCAGCGCGGCATGGGCCGTCTCATGGTGGCGGGCCTGGAAGTCCCGCACCCGCGCCAGTTGGGACTGCTTCTCCTCCTCCGTGGCGCGGGCCAGTTCGATGGCGTCGGGCTCGGCGGTGTCCGCATGCGGGTTGCGGAAGGTGTTGACGCCGATGATCGGCAGGGTGCCGTCATGCTTGCGCTGCTCGTACAGCATCGACTCGTCCTGGATACGGCCGCGCTGGTAGCCGGTCTCCATCGCCCCGAGCACACCGCCGCGCTCGCTGATCCGCTCGAACTCCTCGAGGACGGCCTCCTCCACCAGATCGGTGAGCTCGTCGATGATGAACGACCCCTGCAAGGGGTTCTCGTTCATCGCCAGACCCCACTCGCGGTTGATGATCAGCTGGATGGCGAGGGCCCGGCGGACCGAGTCCTCGGTGGGGGTGGTGACCGCCTCGTCGTAGGCGTTGGTGTGCAGGCTGTTGCAGTTGTCGTAGATCGCGATGAGCGCCTGCAGAGTGGTGCGGATGTCGTTGAAGTCCATCTCCTGGGCGTGCAGCGAGCGGCCGGAGGTCTGGACGTGGTACTTCAGCTTCTGGCTGCGCTCGTTCGCGCCGTACTTCTCCTTCATCGCCACCGCCCAGATGCGGCGGGCGACCCGGCCGAGGACGGAGTACTCGGGGTCCATGCCATTGGAGAAGAAGAACGACAGGTTCGGGGAGAAGTCGTCGATGTGCATGCCCCGGGCGAGGTAGGACTCGACGTAGGTGAAGCCGTTGGCCAGGGTGAAGGCCAGCTGGCTGATGGGATTCGCACCGGCTTCGGCGATGTGATAGCCGGAGATGGATACCGAGTAGAAGTTGCGGACCTTGTTGGCGATGAACCACTCTTGGATGTCGGCCATCATCCGCAGGGAGAACTCGGTGGAGAACAGGCAGGTGTTCTGACCCTGGTCCTCCTTGAGGATGTCGGCCTGCACCGTGCCGCGCACGCTGCCCAGCGCGTGCGCCCGCAGTTCGGCCGCCTCCTCGGGCGACGGGTCGCGGCCCTCGGCGGTACGGAACCTCTCGATCTGCTGGTCGATCGTGGTGTTCAGGAAGAACGCCAGGATGGCCGGCGCCGGTCCGTTGATCGTCATGGAGACCGAGGTCGTCTGCGCCACCAGGTCGAAGCCGTCGAAGAGCGCCTTCATGTCCTCCAGGGTCGCCACCGACACTCCGGAGGTGCCGACCTTGCCGTAGTTGTCCGGGCGCTCGTCCGGGTCACGGCCGTAGAGGGTGACGGAGTCGAACGCGGTGGACAGCCGGGTGGCCGGCTGGCCCTCGGACAGCAGCTTGAAGCGCCGGTTGGTACGGAACGGATCGCCCTCGCCCGCGAACATCCGCGCCGGGTCCTCGCCGTCACGCTTGAACGGGAACACCCCGGCGGTGAACGGGAAGTGGCCGGGCAGGTTCTCCCGGCGCCAGAACCGCACCAGTTCCCCGTGGTCGGTGAAGCGGGGCAGGGCGACCCGGGGGATCTTGTTGCCGGACAGGGACTCGCGGGTGAGCGTGGTGCGGATCTCCCGGTCCCGGATTTTCACGATCTGCTCGTCGCCGGAGTAGGAGGCCACGACGGCCGGCCAGTTCTCGATGCGTTCCGCGACCTCGTGCGGGAGTTTCCGGCGGGCATCCTCGAGCAGCGACCGCACATTCCCGGCGTCGGAGCCGACCTGGACGAGTTCGCCCTCCACCGCCTCCAACCGCTGCACCCGCCGGGCCGACTCGGCCATCCGGTCGGTCTCGGCGTGGTACCCGCGGACCAGCTCGCTGATCTCGGCGAGATAGCGCACCCTCTCCGCCGGAACCACCTGCCGGATACCGGAGGAGTAGCGCACATCGACGGGCGCCAGCCAGCCCTCGGACAGCGGCAGCCCCTTCTCGGCCAGGGAGCTCTTCAGGTGCTGGTAGAGCGCGGTGACACCGTCGTCGTTGAACGTGGCCGCCGAGGAGCCGTACACCGGCATCTCCTCGGGCCGCATGCCGAACGCCTCGCGGTTGCGGACCAGTTGACGGCCCACGTCGCGCAACGCGTCCTTGGCCCCGCGCCGCTCGAACTTGTTGATCGCCACGACGTCGGCGAAGTCGAGCATGTCGATCTTCTCCAGCTGCGAGGCCGCGCCGAACTCGGGTGTCATCACATACATCGAGGTGTCGACGAACGGCACGATCGCCGCGTCCCCCTGGCCGATCCCCGGCGTCTCCACGATCACCAGGTCGAACCCCGCCGCCTTCACCACGTCGATCACATCCGCCAGGTGCTCCGGCAGCTCACGGCTGTTGCGCGTGGCCAGACTCCGGAAGAACACCCGGTTCCCGTCCAGCGAGTTCATCCGGATCCGGTCACCGAGCAGGGCACCGCCACCACGACGGCGGGTCGGGTCGACCGCGATCACCGCGACCCGCAGCTTGTCCTGCTGATCGACGCGGAACCGGCGCACCAACTCGTCGGTGAGCGACGATTTACCCGAGCCGCCGGTGCCGGTGATGCCGAGCACCGGTGTGACCCGCGCCGCCGCGGCGGCACGGAGCTGGTCCAGGAAGTCCGGGGGCAGCTTGCCGAGTTCGGCGCCGGTGATGGCACGGGCGATCGCGAACCGGTCGCCGGCGAGTACGGCGGCGATGTCGGCCGGCCTGCCGTCCCACAGGTCGAAGTCGCAGTCCTTTATCACCGAGTTGACCATCCCGGCGAGGCCCATCCGCTGCCCGTCCTCCGGGGAGAAGATGGTCACTCCACTGTCGCGCAGCCGGTCGATCTCCTCGGGCACGATGACGCCGCCACCACCGCCCACCACACGGACGTGCTCCGCCCCCTGCGCACGCAGCGACTCCACCAGGTACTCGAAGTACTCCACGTGACCGCCCTGGTAGGACGAGACCGCGACACCGTGTGCGTCCTCCTCCAGCGCCGCGTCCACGACCTCCCGCACCGACCGGTTGTGACCGAGGTGGATCACCTCCGCGCCCTGGGACTGGAAGATCCGCCTCATGATGTTGATCGACGCGTCATGCCCGTCGAACAGCGCCGAGGCGGTGACCAGGCGGACGGGGTGCGCAGGACGGTGCAGATCGCTCATGAGGGCCTTCCCAGACAGGTCAGGGCGCTGACTGAAGAGATAGTAGGACGTCCTAGTAAATTACTGGAGGCGGGGGCGGTGTGAAGAGCAGCACAGCGGCGGCGCGAGTGATCCCGTACCGCCAGGGCATCGCGAGGGCGGGCCGGTCACATCGGCAGTAAGTGAATCTACTTCAGTTGGAAGATTAGGTGCGGCGCGTCGGCTCGTCAACCATCTCTGCAGATCAGCTCATGGTTGACGACACCCCGAGGCCACATCTAGCTTTGAACTCGATTAGGTTCCACCATGCCCTCTGCACGGAGCGTGCCCGCATGGCCCCTTCCCCAGAAGTGAGGCGCCGTGATCGCATCACACCTTCCGGCCGCCGCCGCACCACTGACCGTCGGTTCGCTGACCCTGCGGAACCGGCTCGTCGCCACCGCCCACGCCAGCGGTTTCGTACGGGACGGGCTACCGCTCAGCGGCGACGCCGAGTACTGGGGCCGGCTGGCGGCCGGTGGCGCGGCGCTACTGATCTGCGGCGGTACGACGGTGGCGCCGGAGTCCGCGCCACGGCAGGGAAACATCCTTCAGCTCCATCGCCCGGAGGCGGTCGAGCCGCTGCGAGCGCGGGTCAGCGCCATGCACGCCGAGGGCGCGGTTGCCGTCTGCCAGCTTGTCCATCTCGGCCGGGAGACGCTCGGCGCGCCGTCGTACTACGCACCGGCCGCCCCCTCGACCGTACGTTCTCCCCGTGAGCCGACAGCACCGCGCGCTCTGCTCGGCAGCGAGATCGACGATGTGGTGGAGGCGTTCCGCGTATCGTCCGCCCACGCCCTGGCGGCCGGGTTCGACGGGATCGAACTCCACGCCGCCCACGGCTACCTGCTGGAGCAATTCCTCTCACCCCGCACGAACCCGCGCCGTGACGGGCTCGAGGTGCTGGAACGCGTGATCGCCGCGATACGCGGGCTGTCCACCGCCGCACTGCTGGGCGTCCGTTTCAGCGTCGACGCGTCGGAGGACGTGGCCCTCACCCCGGACGAACTGGCCGAACTGCTGCCCGCTGTCGATCCGTTGGTCGACTACGTCAACGTCACCGTCGGCGTACGCACCACATACGTCCGGGACATGGCCACCGAGCGCCCGCCGGTGCTGGACGACCTGGCGCGTCTGCGGTCGCTCATCACCCGGCCGCTTGTGGCGTCCCACGCCTTCCGTACCGCGGCCGCGATCGGTGACGCCCTGGCGGCCGGAGCCGACCTGGTGGGGATGGCGCGCGCCCTCATCGCCGACCCGGACCTGCCGCGCAAGGTGCTTGACGGACGTGAGACGGAGGTCCGGCCCTGCGTGGCCTGCAACGAGGACTGCCGGACGTTCGACCCGGTACTGCTGTGCGTGGTCAACCCGGACCTCGCACCGCCCGGCGAACCGCGCCGGCCCGCCGCACCGCTGGTGCGCGCGTGGGATCCGCCACGCGCCACCGGACAGCGCGTGGCCGTCGTGGGGGCGGGACCCGCGGGCCTGGAGTGCGCGCTGAGTCTGGCCCGCGCCAAGGTGGCGGATGTCGTCCTCTTCGAAGCCGCCGACCGGCTGGGCGGACAGCTCTCCACGGCGGCCCTGGCACCCCACCGCGCCGGGTGGGCCGCACTGCTCAGCTTCTACGAACGGATGCTGTCCGCCATGGGTGTCGATGTGCGGCTGAGGCGGACCGCGGAGCCGGGCGGCGAACTCGACGCCTTCGACGCCGTGGTGCTGGCCACGGGCGCGGTGGAGACGTCACCGCTGATCGAGACCGGGGCCATGGGGTCGTCGGCCGCGCTGGCGCGGGGAGTTCCGTCCTTGGCCGGTGCCGGCCATGTGCTGGTGGCCGACGACGGATTCGGCTGGTGGCCGGGGTGCGATGTCGTGGAACTGGCCGTGGCCGCGGGAGTTCCCCACATCACCTTCGTCACCCCGGGAACGGCCTTCGCCGGAGCCATCCCGCCCGAGAGCCGCGTCCAGCTGCTGCAACGGCTGTCAGGCACCTGCGAACTGGACATCATGCCGCTGTGCACGGCAACCGGCATCGGCCCCGAGGGCGTCACCGTCGCTCACCACACCTCCGGAGGGATGACCACCGTGGCGGCGGACCAGGTCGTCGTCGTGGGGGAACGCCGCCCACGCGCCGCCCCGGACCGCACCAACCCCCTGGTACTGACAATCGGCGACGCCGTGGTGCCGCGACGTGTCGCGCACGCGATCGCCGAGGGACGGGAAGCCGCCGTGAGAATCGCCGCTGCGCTACGACACGGTATGACGCCCACGCGGTAGGGGGCGCTCCGGATCCCCTGGCAATCAGCGCTAGGGCTTGCCATGCACGGAAACGGCGTACTGCCCGCCGGTGTAAGGGTCCCGGGACCATGTCGCGTACCTGGCTTCAACGGTGAGTCCCACCGCACGGCAGTGCGCGTCGTAGTCGTCCAGTGTGTAACCGCGGTCCAGGGCAAAACCCGCGACGAGACGGCCGGCCGGGCGTACGTGGGCCGCCGCCCCGGCCACCAGGGCCGGTTCCGTTCCCGGTGGGGTGAACAGAGGGACATTGCCCGCCAGCACCACGACATCGAAGGACAATCCCAGGTCGAGGTCGACCAGATCCCGCTGGTACCAGCGGATCTCCGGGGCCAGTCGGCGGGCGGTGGCGAGCATCGACGCGTCGGTGTCCACGCCCACCACCTCGATCCCGTGACGGGCCAGCTCGATGGCCACCCGGCCGGTGCCGCACCCCGCATCGAGGACGGTGGCGGGCTGGAAGGAGCGGACCAGCGCGGCTTCACCGTGGATGTCCCCGCCTTCGGCGGCGATGCGGTCAAACCGGGACTGGTAGTCGTCACCGTCCCACCTCATGCTCACGCTCATGCGGCCAGAGTGTCACATGCGCGGTCGCGCAAGGCGATGCGGGCAGCCAGCACCTCTGGCCGCCCTCGGGAACCCGTCCGAGAAGGCTGCGGCCAGCCCGTCCCCGTCCCCTTGACGCATCGCTTGGCACACTATTCAGGACTCCACAGGTCCGCCGGACGGGCCTGGGCCGTGGTCGTCGCAGCGGCCGTCGGACCGCCGACGAGGGCCATGGAGGGGGCGGCGGTGGCGAGTTGTGCGCGAAACCTCAAGAGCATTCCCTGTCGTGTTGTCGAAGGGTCCGGCGGTATTGCTCGGGCTGCGACAGAGCATTGCGGGGGGCGGACCGGCCGGACAACGGCCACCGCTGTCCGGGACAGGCGCCACCCTGTCCCGGCCGTTCAGGGGAAGTTCTGGTCTATACCAAGCGCGTCCGTCCCAGTATTCTCATCCATGGCCAGTAGCACACCATCCCCCCACCCAGGTTGCGTGCCGGCGCGGGCGACACCCCCCTGAACCCGCCCAAGCAGCCAGGTGACCTCCCGATTCACCGCCTCTAGGAGGATCACGGTGAAAGTTCGCACCAGAAGTTCGGCGATCATCGGCACCATCTGCCTCGTCGCTTCCCTCGCCTTGACCACGGCCTCCGCCGACGAGCCCGCCGCCCCACGGCAGGCAGCGGCGAAGGTCGCGCTCAAGAATGTGGCCACGGCCCAGAATCCGACCGCCGGCGCCGCCGGTCCCCAAGGCACGGTCTGGATCGCCGAACGCCCAGGCACCGTCAGGGTTCTAGATGATCAGGGACTGGGCGATCCCGTCCTCGACATCTCCGACGAGACCACCACCGACGGCGAACGCGGCCTGCTGGGCATCGCGTTCGACAAGGAATTCGCGCACTTCTACATCTCGTTCACGAACCTCGAAGGCACCAGCACCGTGGACGAGTTCGCCATGCGGGACGGCAAGATCCAGCCGGACACCCGGCGCACCGTCCTCACCCAGACACAGCCGTATTCGAACCACAACGGCGGCGATATCAAGTTCGGCCCCGACGGCTACCTCTACATCGCCTTGGGCGACGGGGGCGCGGGCGGCGACCCGCACGGCAACGGGCAGAATCTCGACACGCTGCTCGGCAAGATCCTGCGGATCGACCCGAGCGGCGGCGAGCCGTACGCGATCCCGCCGGACAACCCGTTCGTGGACGACCCGAACGCGAAGGACGAAATCTGGGCGTACGGGCTGCGCAACCCGTGGCGCTTCTCCTTCGACGCGGGCACGGGCGACCTGCTGATCGGTGACGTCGGCCAGAACGACTGGGAGGAGATCGACTGGGCCCCGGCGAACAGCAAGGGCGGCGAGAACTACGGCTGGTCCCAGATGGAGGGCACCCATCCCTTCCGCGGCGGCACGGAACCCGCGAACCATGTGCCGCCGGTCCACGAGTACGACCGCACCAATCTGGGCTGCTCGGTGACCGGCGGCTACGTCTACCGGGGCGACGCGATCCCGGATCTCAAGGGTCAGTACGTGTACAGCGACTACTGCGACGGCACCGTCCGCTCTCTGCAGATGGAGAACGGCAAGGTGACCGGCGTGAACGACCTCGGAGTCAACGGCGGTGAGGTCATCTCGTTCGCGCAGGGCGGCAATGGCGAGCTGTACGTGCTCGCCATAGGCGGCAGCATCTCCCGCATCGACCCGGCGTAACCACTACGGGACGACGCGGCCGAGTGGCGAGCGCCACCGGCTCACGTCGCCGCCCCTCCTCTGTGCTGGAGGGCGGCGACGTGTCCGCGTCCGCGTCGCCGCTGACGCCGATCGTCACCGTGGCGGGCAGAAGGTGCCGGCGCGCAGGGCCCCGATTCCGGCGATCACCGGGACTCCGTCGGCGTGCTCCACCGCGATACGGACGGCGCGGGCCCGCTCGGGGCGGGTCAGGTAGGCGTACGAGCCCGTGGAGCCGAGCGCCCCGATCGAGTCGACACCGGCCGTGGCGAGCCGGCGGACGAGCCGGCCGTACGCCTGCTCATCGATGCTTCCGTTGCCGGGGATCGGGGTGAGCGGGAAGGCGCTGAGACCGGTGAACACGACGGATCCTCCAACGAGATGTGCGGGGTGCCGGCGGATGGTGGGGTGGGGCTCGAGGTCCCCGGAGTTGGTCCGGGGCGGCGGTCCGAGTGCGGGGTCAGGTGAGGGCGAGGAGGCTGACGGCGACGGCTGTCAGGTCGCCGCTGTACATCCTTGAGCATCAACACATCCTTGAGCATCAACAGAACGACTGGAGAGTACAACGGACCGACCGCGCGAGGTCAACCGAACGACCGCGTGGTACGGCAGACTGAACCATGTGGAGGGGAGCGCACCGATGGCGGAGACCGAGGCGGCTCTGCGGACGCTGGCGTACAACGTCAGAACCGCTCGCACACGCGCGGGGCTGTCCTTGGACGAACTCGGCCGACGGGCCAAGGTCAGCAAGGGCTCACTGTTCGCTCTGGAGAAGGCCCAGGGGAATCCGAACTTCGCCACCCTGGTCCGGCTGGCCGACACCCTCGGCGTCTCGGTATCCGCCCTGATGGAGGGGGCGGCCCAGGAGCGCGTCCGGGTCGTGTCCGCCGATGCCGTGACGCCGCTGTGGACGGGAACGCACGGCAGCGAGGCCCGGCTGATGCTGACGACCTCCGGACCGGCCACGGTCGAGGTCTGGCGCTGGAAGCTCCAGCCCGGCGAGGAGTACCCCAGCCACCCCCACCAGGCCGGCGTCGTGGAGACCCTCAGTGTCACGGCCGGCCGGATGGTCCTGGTCGTCGACGGCGTCGAGCATCCCGTCGAAGCCGGGCAGACCGCCACCTTCGACGGCGACGCCCCCCACACCTACCGCGGCGACGGCGGCGGGACCTGCCATCTGATCATGACCGTCCATCTGCCACCCGGCCCCGCCTGACCACGTCGACCCGTTCCGTTCCGCCCCCACCCGTCTCGAAGATCAAGGCCAAGAGGAGGTTCATGTCCGAGCGCGCGCAAGAATCCGTCATACGGGCCCCGGGCATACCGCACCTGCTGATGGTGGTGCTCTGCTGCTTCTCCGGATTCGCCCTGCTGCTGCCGGTCTCCCCGGCATGGGCCGTCAGCGGAGGAGCCGACGAGTTCGGTGCCGGACTCGTCACCGCCGTCCTGATGGCCGCCACCGTCCTGGCCCAGCTGTGCGTCAAGACGGCGCTGCGCGTGCTCGGCTGGACCCGCACCCTCGTCCTCGGTTCCCTGCTGCTCGGTCTGCCCGCCCTGCTGCAAGCCCTCAGCGACCACCTGTTGCCCATCCTGCTGACCACAGCCTTCCGGGGAGTGGGCTTCGGGATCATCACCGTCTGTGGATCCACCGCCGCGGCCGCGCTGGCCCCGCGCGGACGCCAGGGAGCGGCCATCGGCCTCTACGGCTTCGCGGTCGCTCTCCCCCAAGTCGCCCTCACCCCGGCGGCGCCCTGGCTGGTGGACACGTTCGCCCTCCCCGCGATCACCGCGTGCGGCGCGCTCCCCGTTCTGGCACTGCCCTGGACACGAGCCCTCGGCCGCGTCGTCGAGGCCCGCATCGGCAGCTCCGCGCCGGAGGACAGCCATCCGCGGCACCCCGCCCCCGCGACCACGGTGCTCCGGCGCATCCTGCTCCCGCTCTCCGTGCTGCTGCTGGTCACGGCCGCGGGGGGTGCCGTACTCACCTTCGCCCCGCAGTTCACCACCACCCCGACGCTGGCCGCCACGGCCCTTCTCGCCCTCACCGCCACCGCCGCGGTGTCCCGTTGGGGCTGCGGAGTGCTGGCCGACCGGATCGCCCTGCGGCCGATCAGCGGCGTCCTCGCCTCGGCCGCGTGTGCGGGCCTGGCGCTGATCGCCCTGGCCGTGGGATCGGAGAGCATCCCCGTCCTCGTCCTGCCGGCCGGACTGGTGGTGCTGGGAGCGGCGTACGGAGGGCTGCAGAGCCTCACGCTGGTGCAGGCGTTCACCTACGCCGGCCCGGAGAACCGGCATACGACATCAGTCGCGTGGAACATCGGCTACGACGCGGGCACCGGACTCGGCTCCCTCATGCTGGGTCTGGCGGCCCAAGCGGCCACCTTCTCCACCGGCTTCGCCACGATGTCCGCGGTGATGGCGGTCGCGGCCCTCACGGTTCTCCTCACCGGTCACAGACCGGCCACCGTCCGCTCGGCGAACAGCCGCCGGCGTCCGCACAGCCGAAGGCGCCGATCGCTCACCGACCGCTAGAAGCCACTCCCGCGCGGGTGTGGGTCACGGGGCCGCGCCCCGAACCGCCGTGTGGCTCAGCCCAGCGCTTCCATCACGGCGGTGACATAGGCATCCAGCCGCCCCTCCACGGCTTGCGTCGTCAGCTCTGTCCTCCCTGCCTCCCGCCATGGCTGCGACACCAGCCGCACTTCTTCCGAGCACGCCAGCCCGTCCCGCACCTGCCAGTACAGCCGCTCGCTCGCGGTCGCGGCCAGCACCCCGCCGGCCTCCTCATACGCCTCGGCGAACCGCAGGCCCCACGCCGGGCCGTGCAGCAGCGCGAGATTGGTGGCGCAGTGCGCCACATCGAGATCCGTCGGGCCCCAGCAGGCCCCCGCCCAGTCGACGACGCCGGCGATGCGGGCACCTGCCGGCCTGGAGGGCTCCCCGTCGAACAGCACGTTGCCGGGTTGGAAGTCCCGGTGCAGGAATCGCCCTTCATAGGGCGGCGCGGGCTTGCGGATCACGTCGATGGCCGCGGCCCATGCCGCCGCGTCGGCGCCCTTCGGAGTCACGACGGTGTCGGCGGTCGTCAACGCCACATACTCCCGGGGCCGAACGGCGGGTCGCACCGCGTGGATCGCCACGAGTTGACGGGCCAGTAGAGGGACACGCGTCTCCAATCCCTCATCGGCCAGGACCGTCCGGCCCGCCAGATGTGTCATGAGGAGCGAGGGATACTCGCACCGCGCGGCGGTGGGATCAACCGCGACCAGTCCAGGAGCCGGCACGTCGGACCCCGTGAGCAGGGTCAGGGCGCCGGCCTCCCGGTGCAGCCAGTCCTCGGCGTGCTCCATGTCGGCGAAGGTCCGCAGCACCAGGTGACGGGTGTCTCCGTCCCGGGTGCCGATGGTCAGCCTCCGCATGTCGGCAGTGATACCGCCGTGCAGCGCCTGTGTTCCGACGATCCGTTCGCCGGCCTCCAGGTGCCGGCTCACCCAGGCCAGGGTCAACGGTCGGACAGCCGCCGCCTCATCGTGATTGGGCACCGTGCCACCTCACCATCCGGACGGCGGCACGCGCGAACGCCCAGCCCATCACGTTTCGGTAGCGCGGTGCGGCCCGAGCACCCTGGGAGGTGCGGGTCAGCCGCCCTGACCGATGCCGCCGATCGGGCCGACCTTCACCGGGGAGCCGGCGCCGTCCGTGACGGGCAGTGTGCCGCCGCCCGGCCAGTCCAGGGTGACCGACTTCGTCTCGTTCGGCGGGGTCACCACCAGCCCCGTGACGCGGACGCCGGAGCCGCCCGAGTCGTTGATCGGGTAGTTGACGCCGAAGTACGTCGACTCCCCGTCCTTGAGGATGTGCGGGTCGGCCGGCTGACCACTGCGCTTCGCGGACAGCGCCCCCTCGCTGGTCTTCAGGTCGACGCCCGCGAACCCGGAGATCGTGCAGTCCCGGCCGCCACCGTTCTTCAGGGTCACCGCGACGGTGCCCTCGCCGTCGCCGTCGATGGTGCGGTCCGCCGCCGTGATCTCCAGCTCGTCGGTGCGGCACTTGCCGACCTTGCCGTTCTCGTCGGAGCCGGTCCCGGCGGCCGTGCCCTGCCCGCCGGAGTCCTTCCCGCCGCCCTGATCCGATCCGCCCGAGCCCGAACCGCCGCCCGAGGAAGACGCACTGGACGCGGACGACGGGTCGCTCTGTCCCGAGCCGTCATCGTCGTTCTGACAGGCCGTGAGCGAGAGACCCGCGGCAACGACCAGGGCCGCGAAGGTGAGCTTGTGAACGCGCATCGTTTCTTCCTCAGTATCGGTTGGGGGGTGCCGCCCCGCTCGGTACACGTCGGTACGAGCGAGCGTTGCTGATCAGCAGGAGCCCCCCGGCCCGCCGCCCGTTCCGCCCAACCGCCCCCCTGATACACCCCTGTTACACGAACAGCCGGGCGCGGCCGTTCAGCAATGCGGCCTCGCGCACGCGAGGCCCCACGACGGGATCAGAGGGTGAGGACGAGCTTGCCCCGGAGGTGACCGCCGTCGAGCAGCCGGTGCGCGTCGGCGACGCGCTCGAACGGGAACGTCTCCTGCACATGCACCCGGAGCCTGCCCTGTTCGACGAGTTCGACAAGACCTCGCAGGCCGACCGGATCGGGGTCGACCGCGATACCGCTGAAGCGCATGCCGGCCGCCTCGTACTTGGCGATGAGCTCAGAATCCTCCTCGGCGACCGCCGTCACCAGGTGACCGCCCGGGCGGAGCACACCGAGTGACCGCTCTGCAGTGTCGCCGCCGATCGTGTCGAGCACGACATCGATGTCGCGGACCGCCTCGGTGAAGTCGACCGCCGTGTAGTCGATCACCTCGTCGGCGCCGAGCCCCTCGACGAACGTCCGCTTGCTCCCACCGGCGGTCGCGATCACCTGCGCGCCGAGCGCCTTCGCGATCTGGATCGCGACGTGGCCGACCCCGCCACCACCGCCGTGGATCAGGACGCGGTCGCCCTCACTCACGCCGCCGAGGTCGACGAGGCCCTGCCACGCCGTCAGCCCGACGACCGGCAGCGCCGACGCCTCGACATGCGAGAGCGACGCCGGCTTGCGCACCAGGTGCAACGCCGGCGCCGACACGACCTCGGCGTACGCGCTCGCCGCCCGCGGGAACAGCGGCATCCCGAACACCTCGTCGCCGGGTCTGAACCGATACGTCTGCGACCCCTCCTCGACCACACCGCTGATGTCCCAGCCGAGGACGAACGGCGGCCGGCCGAGCAGCGGGGGGAACTCGCCGGCGCGCAGGAGCGCCTCCAGCGGGTTCAGCCCGATCGCCTTGACGCGGACGAGGACCTCGGTCGGGAGGGGCTGGGGCTCGGGCGCGTCCACGATGGTGAGTACCTCGGGACCGCCGAGCGTCTGCTGGGTGATGACTCGCATGACTCTCCTGGCTTGGGAGGGGGAGAGAACCCAGGCTAGGTTTCCGACAGGAACCAGCAGGTGCCTCTGGCGGAGGTACCTTTGGCGCCATGAGCGGTTTCGGTCCCGGTGGTCCCTTTCTCGCCGACTGCCCGGCGCGTCTGGCGGTCGAGCTCATCGGCGACAAGTGGACGGCGGTGGTGCTCTACGGCCTCAGCCGGGGCCCGGTGCGCCATGGCGAGCTGATCGAGCTGATCGGCGGCATCTCCCGAAAGATGCTCACCCAGACGCTCCGACGGCTCGAGGCGCACGGACTGATCCGCCGCCACGCCTACGCCGAGGTGCCGCCCCGCGTCGAGTACGAACTCACCCCGCTCGGGGCGACGCTGATCGATCCGATCCACATGCTGACCGAGTGGGCGATGGCGAACGGCGACGCGGTGCTGGACGCGCTCGACGCCGATCCCGAGCCGGTCGCCCCCGGCGAACCGGGCCGCCGCTAGGCACTGAGGCTCACCACACCCCGCCCGGGGTGTGGGAGCCGATCACCTGGGGCCGGGGAGTTCCGGCAGGCGCGGGGCGTGGAGCCAGGCGGTGAACAGCGCGTCGAGAGGCTGGGCGGCGCGGCGCCCGGCGAGCGCGGTGAACTCCTCGGTGGTGACGGTGGCGTGGCGGTAGGTGGCCGTCCATTCGCGCAGCACCGCGAAGAAGGTGCCGTCGCCGAGAACCGTACGGAGCGCGTGCAGCGTCAGGGCGCCCTGCTGGTAGACCCGGTCATCGAACATCCGCGGCCTGCCCGGGTCCGCGACCAGCAGGTCCTGCGGCTGATCCGCCAGCTTGGCCCTGGTGCGGGCCGCGATGGTGGCGGCGGGACGCTGCCGGAGGCTTCCGACCACAGCCACTCGGTGCGTCCGCTCGGGCCCGTCAGCCTGGGCAGGCCGGGGTGCTCGCGCAGGTCGGCGTAGTCCGGCGGCAGGGAAAATGGGCAGGTCCGAGCCATCGGCCACGTCTCGGCTCGCAGCGGACTCTGGTCGGACACGGCGTGAGCGTGCGTAAGCCATCCATGGACAAGAACGCTAACAGCGCGAATGGGAGAAGGTCATGTTTTGTCATCACAACTACTGGAAGCACCATGCATAGACCTTGACGCGGCGTATCGACACCGTTGTGATGGGTTGCGTGCAGCACCACCGGGCAGGTCCTGAGCGCGGCCCGTTCGGCAGTGCCGGGACGCCTCGGGCTGCCCGGTGCCGGCAACCCGCAGAACTCCCGTCATCACAGGCCACACGGCACGTCTGCGTCGCCAAGGCCCCCACGCGCAATCACCGCTCGGTGGATCCGGCTTCAAAGTTTGGGCACACTTTGCACACAACTCTTCTTCAGACAGGCCTCGATGTTCTACATTGACCCGTGCTTCACATGTTTGGACACGAGCGACAAATAATGATCTACAGGTCCGGCGCTATGGGCGGCCAGCAGGCGCGTCCCCGGCGCCGGACGTGGGGTTGATCAATTCTCGGAGCCCGAGAGGGGCGGCCTTGGGTGTGGGGAGCGCCCGAGGTTTCGACGGGCTCCCACACACCTCGAGAGTCTGGCAAGACACGCGAGTCCGCACCCGTCCGGGTGGGGTGTCCAAGTAGCGCTGCGATTCCGGGATGTCATGCGCGGGGGCGGGGGCCTCCCGAGGGGAGGAACAGCGCGACGGGGGGCGGGGGCCTCCCGAGGGGAGGAACAGTGCGGGAGGCGGGGGCGCCTCCCGAGGGGGAGGAACAGTGTGAGGCGAACACGTCGAACCACTGGGGACCTGGGGGGGTTCTGTGCGGCGAGGGGGATTACTCAGCCCGTTTTCGTCAGAGCGCGGGCGTCTGGCGAACGGGGCAGTCAGCCGGCCCGCGAACAACTGGGAGCAGCGGTACCGCCGTACCGTGATCACCAGCGATACCGTGGCCACCGCCTTCGTGGTGGCGGCGATCGGCAACTTCTTCGGGGCCCGCGACGCGGCCAACTGGCACGAGAAGTGGGGAATACTCGCCTTCGGCACCTGGCTGCTCGTGCTGGCAGCACTTGCGGTCGGCCGGGCCTGGGCTCCGGCCGTGCTCGGCCAGGGCGCCGAGGAATTCCGAAGACTCGGACGCTCACTGTTCGCGGCGACCGTCGTCCTGGCGCTCGGCGGGATCGCCCTGACCTCGCGCAACATCAAGCTCTGGATCTTCGTCGCGATCCCCGCGATCGCGCTGGTCACCATGACCGAGCGGTATGTGCTCCGTCTCTGGCTGCACAAACAGCGCAAGGAAGGCCGGTGCCTGAGACCGGTGCTCGCCGCCGGGAGCCCGGCCACCGTGCGCGACCTGATCGCCCGAACCCGCAAGTTCCCGCACCTCGGCTGGCGGGTGGAGGCGGTGTGCACGACGGACGGTCGCGGGCTCGACAGTGACCAACTGGACGGAGTGCGGGTCGTCGGCCGACTGACGGACGTCGCCAAGCACGTCCGCCACGACGGCTACCGTGTCGTCGCCGTCACACCGGACCCGCACTGGTCACCGGACCGGCTGCAGCGGCTGGCCTGGAACCTCGAAGGCAGCGATGCCGAGATGGTCGTGGCCCCCGTGCTGATGGAGGTGGCCGGCCCGCGGCTGCACGTCGACGCGGTACTCGGGATCCCGCTGCTGCGGGTCAGCATGCCGACCTTCACCGGGGGGCGCCGGGCGATCAAGGGGGTTGTCGACCGGGTGGGCGCGGCGGTCCTCCTGGTGCTGTTCGCGCCGCTGATGGTGCTCGTCGGACTGCTCGTGCTGCTGGACAGTCGGGGTGGGGCGTTCTACCGCCAGCGCAGGGTCGGCAAGGACGGCCGTGAGTTCACCATTCTCAAGTTCCGCACCATGGTCGCCGGGGCCCACCGGGCACGTACGGAGCTGGCCGACCGCAACGAGGGCGCGGGACTGCTGTTCAAGCTCCGCCGGGATCCGCGGGTGACCCGGGTGGGAGCGGTGCTGCGCCGGTACTCGCTCGACGAGCTCCCGCAGCTCTTCAACGTGCTCACCGGATCGATGTCGCTCGTCGGACCGCGGCCTCCGCTACCGGAGGAGTCCGCCGCCTACGACCCGGACATCCGGCGGCGGCTGCTGGTCAAGCCCGGGCTCACCGGGCTGTGGCAGATCAGTGGACGCAGCGACCTGCCGTGGGAGGAGGCGGTCCGCCTCGACCTGCGGTACGTGGAGGACTGGTCGCTCGCCCTGGACACAGTGATCTTGTGGAAGACGCTGCGTGCGGTGCTCCACGGGCAGGGGGCGTACTGATGCGCGGAGGTCGTCCGACCGGCGCGCGGACCGCAGGCCGTAAGGGCCTGCCTGGGGGGAGAGACGGGTCATGAGAGTCAGCGTTTTCGGGCTCGGTTACGTGGGCTGCGTGTCGGCCGCGTGCCTGGCCGGCATGGGGCACGAGGTCATCGGGGTGGACGTCAACCAGATGAAGGTCGATCTGGTCAACGACGGCAAGGCCCCGGTGGTCGAGGAGCGGATCGGCGAGCTCATCGCCGAGGTCGTGCGGACCGGAGCGTTACGCGCCACCGGCGACGTCCGCGAGGCGATCATGAACAGCGAGGTGTCGCTGGTCTGCGTGGGCACGCCGTCGGAGCCCAACGGCAGCCTGTGCACCACGTATCTGGAGAGGGTCACCGAGCAGATCGGCGCCGCGCTGGCCGAGGAGGCCGGGCAGGGGGGCCGGCACACCGTCGTATTCCGCAGCACCATGCTCCCGGGCACATGTCTGAACCTGCTGGTGCCGATCCTGGAGAAGAACGTCGGCGGCACGGCCGGGGTGGACTTCGGGGTCGCGGTCAACCCGGAGTTCCTGCGCGAGGGCACGAGCGTGCGGGACTTCTTCGACCCGCCCAAGTCCGTCATCGGCGAGCTCGACCCGGCAAGCGGCGACGCGGTGATGGCGCTGTACGACGGCTTGCCCGGCGAGGTGTTCCGGGTGCCGGTCCCGACAGCCGAGGCGATCAAATACGCGGACAACGCGTTCCACGGCCTCAAGATCGGCTTCGCGAACGAGCTGGGCGCGGTGTGCCAGGCGCTCGGGGTGGACTCGCACCAGGTGATGGACGTGTTCCTGGCCGACCGCAAGCTGAACATCAGCCCCGCCTACCTGCGGCCCGGCTTCGCCTTCGGTGGCTCCTGTCTGCCCAAGGACCTGCGCAGCCTGGTCCATGCGGCGCAGCGGGCCGATGTCTCGGTTCCCATTCTCGCCCATGTACTGCCCTCCAACTCCGACCATCTGCAACGCGCGGTGGACCTGGTCGAGCGCACCGGCAAGCGCCGGATCGGCATGTTCGGGCTGTCCTTCAAACCCGGCACCGACGACCTCCGCGAGAGCCCGCTCGTCGAACTGGCGGAGAGGCTCTTCGGCAAGGGCTACGACCTGCGGATCTACGACGCCAACGTCAACCTCTCCCGGCTGATCGGCGCGAACCGCGAGTACATCGAGAACCGGCTGCCGCACCTCGCGCAGCTGCTCGCGGAATCCGTCGGCGAGGTGCTGGAGCACGCCGAGGTGTGCCTGGTCGGGACCAGGGATCCGGCCGTGCTGTCGGCGCTGCCCAAGAGCGACGGTCCGGTGCTCGTCGACCTCATCCGCCTTCCCGACGCCGAGGCGCGCCGGGCCGAACCGGGGTACATGGGCCTTGCTTGGTGACACGCCGTTCGATGAGACAGCCGGCGGCGACGGGTCGCACCGGCGCGCGCTGATCCTGGTGGAGAACCTGTCGGTGCCGTTCGACCGGCGGGTGTGGCAGGAGTGCACGACGCTGCGCGACGCGGGCTGGGAGGTGCACGTCATCTGTCCCCGGGGGGAAAAGCGGGACACGGAGCCCGAGGCGGAGATCGACGGCGTGCGGATCCACCGCTACCCGTTGCGCGCGGCCACCGGAGGACCGGCCGGGTACCTGCGGGAGTACGGATCGGCGCTGTGGCACACGGCCCGGCTGGCCCGCAAGGTCGGCCCGGTCGACGTGGTCCACGCCTGCAACCCGCCCGATCTGCTGTTCCTGGCGGCACGGTGGCTGAAGCGGCGCGGTGCGCGGTTCGTCTTCGACCAGCACGACCTGGTACCCGAGCTGTACCTCTCCCGGTTCGACCGCGGCGAAGACCTGCTCTACCGCGCCGTGTGCGCGCTGGAACGGCGGACCTACCGGGCCGCGGACATCGTGCTCGCCACGAACGAGAGCTACCGGGACGTCGCACTGCGCCGTGGCGGACGGAGGCCGGAGGACGTCTTCGTCGTGCGCAGCGCGCCCCAGATCGACCGGTTCCAACCGGTGCCGCCCGAGCCGGAGTTGAAGCGCGGCAAGCCTCATCTGCTGTGCTACCTGGGCGTCATGGGTCCTCAGGACGGCGTCGACTACGCCTTGCGGGCCCTGGCGAAGCTGCGCGACGAGCTGGGACGGAACGACTGGCATGCGGTGTTCGTCGGCGCCGGCGACGCCTTCGACGCGATGGTGGAGCTGTCCCGGCAGCTCGGGCTCTCCGAGCAGGTGCGGTTCACCGGACGCATCCCGGACGCCGACCTGGTGCGCTACCTGTCCACCGCGGACGTGTGCCTCTCCCCCGACCCGCGCAATCCGCTCAACGACGTGTCGACCATGAACAAGGTCCTGGAGTACATGGCGATGGGCCGGCCGATCGTCTCGTTCGACCTGAGGGAGGCGCGCGTCTCCGCCGGTGACGCCGCCGTCTACGCGCCCGCCAACGACGAGGCCGCATTCGCGGGGCTCATCGCGCTGCTCCTCGACGATCCGGAGAAGCGGGCCCGGATGGGCAAGATCGGCCAGGAGCGGATCGGCGGGCCGCTCTCCTGGCGGAACTCGCAGGCGTCGCTGCTCGCCGCCTACGCCGCTGCCTGCCGCGACCGCACTGCGGCGCCGGCGGGCTACCCGGCGCGGTCAGGGAAGAGGCCGCACCGTTGAGCGATGACACGATACGCCTGGTCACGATCGGGCGGATGCTCCGTCGGCGCTGGCGGCTTCTCACCGTCGTCGCCGTGCTGGGTGCGCTCGTCGGCTACGGCACCTCCTTGCTGTTTCCGCCGCGGTACACGACGTCGGCATCGGTACTGCTGCCGGGGCAGTGGGAGGAGCGCGAGCTGCTGACCCAGGCGGAGATCGCGACCAGTTCGGTGGTGGTCGACCGCGCGGCCGCCGCGCTCGGCTGGCCCGGGGTCAGCGGCGGCGAGCTGCGGGATCGAGTGAGCGCCGAGGCCGCCGACGGGAACATCATCAAGATCTCGGGTACGGCCGGCACCCCGGAACGTGCGCGGCAGCTCTCCGACCAGGTGGCCCAGCAATTCATCACCTTCGCCGCGCGGCTCGCGGGTGACGACACCGACCCCGAATCGGCGGCCGGGCCCGAGGACGTGCGGAAGATGGTGGTGCAGACCAACCGCCGCATCACCGACCTGGCGGAGGCGGCCGATCCGGGGCAGACCGTGGAGAGCGTGCAGGCCCGCACCGAGCTCGCGAAGCTGCGTACCGCGCTGCAGGAGGCCGTGAAAAAGCTGGACGAGGCCGACCCGACGACCAACAGGGCCAACATGGTCGTCATGGGGCCGGCGGCCCGGCCGAGCGGCGAGGCCGCGCCGACGAGGACGCAGTTCATCGTCGCCGGGGCGCTGCTGTTCTTCCTGCTCGCGGTCATCGGCCATCTCGCCGCCGCACGGGTCAGTCGCCGACCGCGCACCGCACCGGAGATCGCCGCGGCGCTGGGCTCCACGCTGCTGGGTACCGTCGAGGTACCTGGTGAACGGCGCGCGCACCGGCCGGAAGGCCGTGGCCCGCGGGCCCGGATCCGCCGGCTGCTGGGCGTCGACGTCCGGTGGGACATACCGGCCCCGCGGACGTCCGGCGACGAGGCCGGCAGGCAGATCCGCTACCGGCGGGTGTGCGCCCGCCTCCGGGACCAACTGCCGGCGCCCCGGCGGCTGCTGGTTGTCGTACCCGAAGGCGACGAGGTCGCCCGCCGGGCCGCCGGGCAGCTCGTCGCCGAGGCCGAGAGCGATCCTTCCCTCACCTCTTCGAGCAGGGGATTCCCCACGCTGCGGGTGGTGGAGGTTTCGGTGTCCCGGCCGATGGTGCCGGACCGCGACACCGAGTCCGGTGCCCTGGTCGTGCTCAGCGCGGGCAGCCGGACCGCGGAGGAGCTCGCCGACGTCGCCGAGGCGTGTGCGGACGCGGGGCATGAGGTCGTCGGCACCGTCGTCGTCGGCACGGTCCGGGCCCGTCCGACACGGTCCGCCGGCCCTCCTCGGGATGCCGTCACGCCGGCGCTCACGGTCGGTGGCCACGCGCCGGGAGGTTCGGTGTGACGACGAGCAAGACGTCGGAGTCGTCGGCCTCCGCTCCGCTGCTGGACCTGCAGGCGCTGGTGGTGGCGGTGCGCAGGCGCCGTCGCCTCTGGGGCTCCTTGGCGCTGCTGGGACTGCTGGTCGGTGGCGCGGTGGCGGTCCTGCTGCCGCCACCGCCGACCGCGGTGACCAAGGTGCTGGTCGCGCACAAGGAGGACCAGCCGAACGACACCGGAACGCTGATCCGCACCGATGTGGCACTGCTGCAGACCACGCGGATCGCCGACAAGGCCCTGCGGTCCCTCAAGTCCCCGGACAAACCTGAGGACTTCATGCAGGACTACCGGGGTACCGGCCTGACCAACAACCTGCTGCAGATCACGGTGACAGGCGACAGCGACGCGCAAGCGGTGGCCCGCGCCGAGGCGCTGGCCGACGCGTTCGTCGCGGACCATGTGCGGCGGATGCGGGAAACCGCGAAGGCCGAGTCCCAGGCCCTGCTCGACCAGCGTGACCGCATGCGGGACGAACTCACCCGGGTCAATGAGGAGATCGGAGATCGATCGCCGGAGAGCGATCCCAAAGCGTCGGCGGGCATCGAGTCGCTCTTCGCCCGCCGCGCCGAGCTCAACTCGCGGATCGCCGAATTCGACCAGCGCGCCGCGGAGGCGCGCACCGGCACGCCCAAGGTCGTCTCCGGCACGCAGATCGTGGACGCCCCGCGCGCGGTGCGGTACTCCCTGCCCAAGGCCGCCGTCACGGACGCCGCGATCGGGCTCGTCCTCGGGCTCGTCCTCGGGCTCGCGCTGGCCGCGGTCGGCACGGTGGTGGCGGACCGTCCCGTGCTGCGCCGGGAGATCGCGGCGAACCTCGGTGCCTCGGTCATCGCGGAGCTGCCCCGCGGGTCGGCCAGACTGTGGCAGCGCCGACGCACCCGGGCGGCACGGACAAGGCTCACCACGTCACTGGCCCGCACTGTGGGCGACTGCGCGGAACCGGTGTCGCTGCTGGAACTGGGCTGTGCGCGCGGCACGAGCGCGATCGCCCTGGACGTCGCCGGGGCACTGGCGGCGGACGGCCCGGTGGTCATCGTCGACGGGCTGCCCGGCCGGCAGCTCGCGGGCCGCCGCCCGAAGCCGGGGGACCCGACCGTGGTCGGCGCCGAGCGTGCCGCGGCCGTACCGGATCAGGAGCGCCGGCTCGGAGTCGGCTCGGTCGCGCCCGGCACGGCGTGGGCCGACCTCCCCTACCTCGGCACCCGGACCGTGCTCGTCGTGCGTGCCGGGCACGGCAGCGCCGCATGGCTGCACACCGTGGCGCGGCAGCTCGCGGACCTGCGCATTGCAGTGATCGGTGTGGTGTTGATCGACCCCGACCCGCGGGACCGGACCGACGGCACGCTATGGGACGGGCTGCACATCGCGCTGCGGGGCCATGGCGAGCGGCCGGCCCGGCAGAACGTGAAGGGCCGGCTACGGACGGAGCGGCTGCCGATGTGGGCCGCACGGGTCCCGGACAGCGACCAGGAGGCGCGGTAGGACATGTGTGGCATCGCAGGCACATACCGATGGCCGGACGGGAAGGTCGTGACCGACCGGCTCACCGACACCCTCGCCCATCGCGGTCCGGACGGGGCGGGCCGGTACGGCCACCGCGCCGGTGACGGCGAAGTGCACCTCGGGCACCGCCGGCTCGCCATCATCGACCTGTCCGAGACCGGCGCCCAGCCGATGGTCTCGGACGGCCTCGCCCTGACGTACAACGGCGAGCTGTACAACGCGCCCGAGCTGCGTGCCGAGCTGACAGCCGCCGGGGTGCGCTTCCGCGGCACTTCCGACACCGAGGTGCTGCTCGAGGCCTGGCGGCGCTGGGGCACGGGCTGCCTGCCCCGGCTGCGCGGCATGTTCGCGTTCGGGATCTTCGACGAGCGCACCGGCGACCTGGTGCTCGCCCGCGACCAGCTCGGCATCAAGCCGCTGTTCCTGCTCCGGCGCGGTGCGGGCCTGGTGTTCGCCTCCGAGCTCAAGGCACTCGCCGCCGCCACCGGCGGGTCGCTGGAGGTGGACCATGCGGCGCTGGTGGCCTCGCTGCTGTACTACTGGGTGCCGGACTCACGGTGCGCGTTCCGCGAGGCGGAGAAGCTGCCGCCGGGGAGCTGGCTGCGATGTAGGGCCGACGGCCGGGTGGAGCGCGGCCGGTTCTGGGACCTGAAGGACGTCGCCGCCGAGGGGCGGGAGCGGGCCCGGGCCGGCGAGCAGCCGGATGTCGCCGCCGTCGTCGAGGAGTCGACTCGGCGCCACCTGCTCTCCGACGTACCCGTGGCGACCTTCCTCTCCGGCGGTCTGGACTCCAGCTACCTGACCGCGCTGGCGGCCCGCGACCGGCCCGGGATCTCGGCCTACACGATCGGATTCCGTGCCGAGGACGCCAGGTTCGAGGCGATGCCGGACGACCTGCGCCATGCCCGGCGGGTGGCGACACGGTTCGGCGTCGACCTGCACGAGATCGAGATCGCGCCGAACGTGCTCGACCTGCTGCCGGAGATGACGTACCACCTGGACGAGCCGATCGGCGACCCCGCCGCGATCAACACCTTCCTGATCTGCTCGGCCGCCCGGGAGGCCGGAGTGAAGGTGATGCTCTCGGGGATGGGTGCCGACGAGCTGTTCGCCGGGTACCGCAAGCACCTGGCCAACCTGCTCGCGCTGCGCTACCAGCGCGTCCCGCGGCCCCTGCGGCGCGGGGTGTCCGCGGCCGTGGACCGGCTGCCGGTCGCCACGTCCCGCCGGGGGTATCGGTCGGTGCGCTTCGCGAAGCGGTTCCTCTCCTTCGCCGATCTGCCGGAGGAGACCGCGTTCCGGCGCAGCTACACCATGTACGACCAGGACGAGCTGCTCGCCCTGATCGACCCGGACCTGGCCGGGACGGTCGAGGACGTGCTGACCGAACATGCGGACATCTACCAGGACAATGACCTGGACGACTTCGTCAACCGGATGTGTCTGGGCGACGCCCGGATGTTCCTGCCGGGCCTGAACCTCACGTACACGGACCGCTCCAGCATGGCCGCGTCGACCGAGGTGCGGGTGCCGTACGTGGACGTCGAGGTGGTCAAGGCGGCGTTCGCCGTGCCCGGGAATCGCAAGATCGTCGGACGGCAGGGCAAGGCCGTCCTCAAGGAGGCGGCCACCTCGATCCTGCCCCGGGAGATCGTGTACCGGCCCAAGGGACTGTTCAGCGCCCCGTTGCGGGCCTGGATGAGCCGGGATCTGGCACCGCTGGTGCGCGAGGTGGTCAACGACGGGGTGCTCGTCCGTTCCGGGTTCCTGCGCCGCGACGCGCTGGCGCGGATGGTCGCCGAGGACGCCGCCGGACAGCGGGACTTCTCCAAACATCTGTGGCATGTGCTGACCCTCGAGTACTGGTATCGCGACGCGACCTCTGGGTCCGGCCAGAGCACTCGGTTAACGGCTTAGGAATTCAGAGGAGTTCGGGTGAAACAGGTTGTGCAGAACTACAAGACCGGCGAGCTGGCGGTGCTGGAGGTGCCGGTGCCGGGGTGCAAGCCCGGCGGTGTGCTGGTCCGCAGCGCCTACTCGCTGATCTCCACCGGGACCGAGCTGATGAAGGTGTCCGAGGCCGGCATGTCGATGCTGGGCAAGGCCCGCTCCCGGCCCGACCAGGTGGCCAAGGTCATGCAGAGCGTGGCCACCAACGGGGTGCCCGCCACCTACCGCAAGGTGATGGGCAAGCTGGACTCCTACACGCCGCTGGGCTACTCGCTGTGCGGGGTGGTCGAGCAGGTCGGCGCCGGGATCGACGATGTGAAGGTCGGCGACCTGGTGGCCTGCGCCGGCAACGAGCACGCGCTGCACGCCGAGTTGAACTGGGTTCCGAAGAACCTCTACGCACCGGTGCCGGACGGCCTCGCGCCGCGGCACGCGGCCTTCGGCACCGTCGGGTCGATCGCGATGCAGGGCGTCCGCCAGGGCGAGTCCCGGCTCGGTGAAGTGGCACTGGTCATCGGCCTCGGCCTGATCGGGCAGTTGGTGGTGCAGCTCCTCGCCGCCTCGGGCGTCCGCGTCGTCGGGGCCGACCCCGACCCGGCGCGCTGCGAGCTCGCCGCCGGCCTGGGCGCCGCGGCCTGCGGCGATCCCGCGTCCACGACCGTGGAGGCCGCCGTCGCCGAACTCACCGGCGGGCACGGCGTGGACCAGGTGTATCTGGCCGCCGGCGGCGGCAGCAACCAGCCCGTCGAGCTGGCCGCCCGGCTCTGCCGGGACCGCGGCCGGGTCGTCGACATCGGCAAGTGCCGCCTGGACCTGCCGTGGAACGCGTACTACGAGAAAGAGCTCGACGTCCGGTTCTCCCGCAGTTACGGCCCCGGTCGCTACGACCCGGAGTACGAGCTGGAAGGGCGGGACTACCCGATCGGCTACGTGCGCTGGACCGAGCGCCGCAACCTGGCGTGCTTCCTCGATCTCCTCGCCCGCCGCAGCGTCGACGTGGAGCCGTTGGTCTCCCACGTCGCCGACTTCGACGACGCCGTCGAGACGTACCAGCGCCTGAAGGACGGCGGCCTGAAGGCCGTGACCGTGCTGTTCCGGTATCCCGGGCACCCCGGCCAAGCTGGGGAGACAGGGGAAGCGGCGCCCCCGGCGGTGGCCGTGCCCGCCGTGAGGCCACGCAGCGGTGGAGCGTCCACCCCGGCCCGGGCCGTCCCCACACCGGTGCGCCTCGCGTTCGTCGGCGCGGGGAACTACGCGACGTCGATGCTTCTGCCGCACCTGGCGCCGCGCGACGGAGTCGTGTTGTCGACCGTCGTCACCACGACGGCGCTGTCCGCGGCCAACGCGCAGCGGAAGTTCGGCTTCGCCGAGGCGACCACCGATCTCGACGCCGTGCTCGGCGACCCGTCCATCGACGCGGTGTTCGTGGTCACCCGGCACAGCTCACACGCCGAACTGACCCGAAGAGCACTGCTGGCCGGCAAGCCCGTGTTCGTGGAGAAGCCCCTGGCCCTCACCGAGGACGAACTGGCCGGCGTGCTCGCGGCGGTGGAGGAGTCCGGCAACGACCGGCTGCAGGTGGGCTTCAACCGCCGGTTCGCGCCGCTGCTGCAGGAGGCCAGGAAGCGGTTCGGCGCCCGGACCGGTCCGGCGAACCTCCGCTACCTGGTCAACGCGGGCCGCCTCGCGCCCGGTAGCTGGTACCTCCAGCAAGGCACCGAGGGCTCGCGGTTCGCCGGCGAGGGCGGACACTTCATCGACACGGCGAGCTGGCTGTTGGATTCCGACCCGGTCTCGGTGTACGCGGTCGCCACGTCCGGCCACGAGGACCTGCAGGTCATGCTGCGCTACCCGGACGGGTCCGCCGCCACCATCAGCTACGTCACCAGCGGCCCGGCCGACTTCCCCAAGGAGACGCTGGACCTGGTCGCCGATGGCAAGGCGCTGCGGCTCGACGACTTCGTCCGTGCCGCTGTCCACGACGGCGGCCGCAAGCGGTGGATCAGTTCGCGGCTGCCCAAGGCCCGGGACAAGGGCCAGTCCGCCGAGCTGGCCGCGTTCATCAAGGCCGTGCGGACCGGCGGGCCGATGCCGGTGCCGCTGGAGTCGCTGATCGCCACCACGACGGCCACCCTCGCCGTGCGGACCGGCCTGGCCGGCGGTGCGCCGGTGACGTTGGCGAGGGCGCGATGACCATGGACGCGAGCTGGTACCTGCGGCGGCTGTCCCGGATGGGACCGCGGGAGGTCGCGGGCCGGGTGGGCGACGCGGTGCGCAGGCGGCGGTGGCGATCGCCGCGGCCAAACTGCCCGAGCGTGACCGGCGCCCGGTTCACCGCGGTACTGCCCGCCGGGACGATCGCCGCGGTGTCACCGGACGCCGCGAAACGTCTCATCGCCGAGGCGGACCGGCTGATGTACGGGCACGCCGAGTACTTCGGGGTGGTCCGCGACGACCTGGCCGACCCGGACTGGTGGTGCGACCCGAAGACCGGGCGCCGGGCTCCGTGGGGCTACGCCTTCAACGTGCCGTACCGGAACGAGGACGCGGTCGGGGACATCAAGCAGATCTGGGAGCTGTCCCGGCATCAGTACCTCACCGTGCTCGCCGCCGCCTACGCGATCACCGGGGACGAGCGGTACGCCGAGCGCGTGGCCGCGCACCTGCGGTCGTGGTGGGCGGCCAACCCACCGCTGCGCGGCGTGCACTGGATCAGCGGCATCGAGCTGGGGATCCGGCTGCTGTCCTGGGTGTGGATCCGCCGACTGCTCGACGGCTGGCCGGGCGTGGCCGGGCTGTTCGAGGACAATCCGGTGGCGCTGAACCAGATCTGGCACCATCAGCGCTGGCTGGCCGCCTTCCCCAGCCGGGGATCCTCGGCGAACAACCACGTCATCGCCGAGGCCGCCGGGCAGTTCGCCACGGCCTGCGCGTTCGGCTGGTTCCCCTCCTCGGCGCGCTGGCGGGCCGGCGCGCTGCGGTCGCTGGAGCGGCACCTGCGCAACAACACCTTCGACTCCGGCCTCAACCGCGAGCTGGCCACCGAGTATCACGGACTGGTACTGGAGCTCGGCCTGGCCGCGGTGGCCGAGGCGGATGCCGCCGGCGTGCCGGTCCCCGCGTCCATCCGGCTGGTGCTGCTGCGGATGACCGACGCGCTCGCGGCCGTCGTGGACAGCCACCTGCGGCCGCCGCGCCAGGGGGACGCGGACGACGGGCACGGTCTGGTCGTGGACGGCACGGGCACCGACCGCTGGGCCTCGCTGCTGGCCACCGGGGACGCCGTGTTCGGCCGCCTCGCCTGGTGGCCGGAAGTGACCGGCACCGATGTGCGTACCCCGCTGCTGGCCGCGCTCATCCGGCCGTACGCGAACATCGCGGCCGCACCGGTCGTGACCCGCCCGCCGAGCCGACCAGGCCACTTCGCCGACGCGGGGCTCACCGTCCTGCGCGGTCCGGGAGAGATCTGGTGCCGCTGCGACGGCGGTCCGCACGGCTTCCTGTCCATCGCCGCGCATGCCCACGCGGACGCGCTGTCCGTGGAGGTCCGGCACGACGGGGTCGACGTGCTCGCCGACCCGGGGACGTTCTGCTACCACGGGCAGCCCGAGTGGCGGCAGTACTTCCGGTCGACCCTCGGCCACAACACCCTGCAGGTGGACGGCGGTGACCAGTCGGTCTCCGGCGGCCCGTTCCTGTGGACCCGGCATGCCCGCAGCCGCGTCCTGACCGCGGACACCTCGGACGCCTCCGACGGGGGGACGGCCCGCTGGTGTGCCGAGCACGACGGTTACCAGCGGTCCGTGCACCGCCGCCGGGTGGAACTGGCCACCGCGCGGCAGGAGTTGACGGTGGTCGACGAGGTGCGCGGTCCGCGCCGGAACGTACGCCTGGCGTTCCACCTCGGCCCGGCGATCGTCGCGGACCTGGTGGGGAACCGGGCAGTGCTCACCTGGACCCGGGACGGCGAGGGGCGTTCCGCGGTGCTCGACCTGCCCGGGCAGCTGTCCTGGCGGGCGCATCGCGGCGAGACCGACCCGCCGCTGGGCTGGTACTCCGCCGGATTCGGGCGCAAGGAGCCCGCCACCACGCTGGTCGGCACCGGCTTCGCCGACGGCACAGCGCTGTTGGGGGAGTTCACCACCGTGCTCAGGTTCCACGGCTAGGGGGCGCGTGGGGATCAAGAGGCGGCACTGTGCGTGGGCGGCACCGCTGGCGCTCGCCCTGCTGGCGGCGACCGGCTGTGAGAGCACGCCGGACGCCCGGGCGAAGCCGACCGCTGTGCCGTCCACGTCCGTGGCCCGGGTGTGCGCCCAGCCCGCGGCCGGGCCGGCGAAGCCGCCGGCGGGCGCGGTGACGGTCGACCCCGCGGTCGCCGGTGACCTGGCCGCGAAGACCAAGAGCAGCCCTCGGAACACCACGTTCTGGCTTCGACCGGGCAAGCACAGGCTCGAGTCGGACCGCTACGCCCAGGTCATCCCCAAGGAGGGGGACCGCTACCTCGGTGCGCCGGGCGCGGTGCTCGACGGCCGGAAGAAGAACCAGTACGCGTTCGGCGGTACCGCCCGCGACGTCACCATCCGCTACCTGACCGTGCGGGGTTTCGTCGCGCCGCACGACGAGGGCGTGGTCAACCATGACTCGGCCGACGGGTGGGTGATCGAGCACACGACGATCCGGAACAACTCAGGTGCCGGGCTGATGGCCGGTGCCCGCCAGCGGGTCCGCGCCAGCTGCCTGCGCGACAACGGTCAGTACGGCATGAACGCGTACAAGGCCAAAGGCCGTATCAGCGGCCTGGTGGTCGAGGGCAACGAGATCGTGGGCAACAACACCGGCGACTGGGAGCGGCGGCGGGAGGGCTGCGGCTGCACCGGAGGCATCAAGTTCTGGGCCGTCGACGGCGCCGACATCCGCGGCAACTGGGTACACGACAACCGCGGAACAGGGTTGTGGGCGGACACCAACAACAACGACTTCCGCATCGAGAACAACGTGCTCGAGGCCAACGACGGTGCCGCGCTGATCTACGAGACCAGCTACAACGCGGTCATCCGGAAGAACACGATCCGGCGGAACAACTGGGTCGAGGGCCGCAGGTACGCCGACCGCGGCGACACCTTCCCGTATCCGACCATCTACCTGTCCGAGTCCGGCGGCGAACCACGGATCCGAGCCCGCACGGACAACATCGAGATCTACCGGAACGTGCTGGAGAACAACTGGTCGGGGATCACCCTGTGGGAAAACGCCGACCGGTTCTGCAACAGCCCGGCCAACACCTCCTCGGGTGACTGCACGTTACTGGTGAAGGACACCGGCCGCTGCGCACAGCCGGCGATCGCCACCGCACCGCTCTACGCCGACTGCCGGTGGAAGACCCAGCGGGTGGACATCCACAAGAACCGCTTCGTGCTGGACAGGTCCGTCGTCGACTGCACGGGGAAGTGCGACCGCATGGCGGTGCTGGCCAACTACGGCACCTATCCGGACTGGTCGCCGTACCAGGGTGAGCGGGTGGCCGAGGCGATCACCCGCAAGCAGCACAACCGCTGGCACGACAACGTCTACCTCGGACCATGGAAATTCGTCGCCCACGACCCGAGCCGGATACTCGACTCCTGGCAGTGGCAGGGCACGCCGTACCAGCAGGACGCGGGCAGCACCTTCCGTGCACGGGACGGTGGTTGAGATGAGCATCGACCACGCGTCGCGCACCTCGAAGATCGTCGGGACAGTCTGGGGGCTGCTGGTCCTCAATACGCTCGGCTCCGCCGGGGCGAAGACCATCATCCCGCTGCCCCGCTCCCTCATCCAGATGGTCACCATGGGTGCGCTGGTCGCCGCGTTCGCGCTGGCGCTCGCGGTCAATCTCCGGCTGCGCATCCGACCCGGCGCCTGCTTGTTCCTGCTCACCCTGCTGCTGGTGCCGAGCGTGATCTCCAGTGCGGACCTGGAGTCCGGGTTCGGTGCGCTGTTCCGCTGCGCCCGGCTGGCTCTCTTCGTCGGCACGCTGTGGCTGCTCAGCCGCTGGTGGGACGGCAGTCTGACCTTCGCCCGCTACCACATCCGGATGTACTTCGCGGTGCTCGGGTCGGTGGCCGCCGGACTGGTCGTCTCACCGGGCGCGGCCATGCCCGAGCTCTACGGCGGGCGGCTGGTCGGCGCGTTGTGGCCGCTCACCCCGCCGCAGATCGGACAGTACGCCGCGGTGATCATCGGGCTCACCGTGCTGCTCCTACTGGGCCGCCGGACCGACAAGGCAAGCGCCGCGGTGGTCATCGTGCCGTCACTCGTCCTGCTCGCGTTGACCCATACCCGGACGGCCACGCTCGGCCTGTTCATCGGGTTGGCCTTGGCGATCGGCTCGCTCATCCTGACCAGCGCCGCCGCCCGCCGGTTCTTCGCCTGGGCGGTGCTGTGCGCCGCGGTGGCCGCGGTGGCGTTCGCCTCCGCGCTGCAAGCGTGGTTCCTGCGCGGACAGAGCAAGGAGAACTTCTCCAATCTCACCGGCCGGGCCAAGGTCTGGGACGCCCTGCTGGCCGCGCCCCGGTCGGCCTCGGAGAAGTTGTTCGGCGTGGGCCTGGGCGACAAGTCGTTCGGCGGGTTGCCGATCGACAACAGCTGGCTGGCCGTTTACCACGAGCAGGGTCTGATCGGCGTCACCGTCGTCTCGGCGATCATCCTCGTGCTGGGCGGCGTCGCGTTGCTGCGGCCACCGTCGCTGCAGAGGGCCTGCGCGATCTTCCTGATCAGCTACTGCGCCATCGCCTCGTACACCGAGGCCGGTCTTGGCGACGCCTCGCCGTATCTGCTGCATCTGGCCCTGGCCGCCTCGCTGTTGGCGGCACCCGCCGCGGCGGCTCCCCCATCGACGCCCGAACTCCCCCGACGGCACATCCCTCGCTGGGCCCGTAGATCGGAGGTTCCTTGAGCATGCACGTCCTCGTGGTGCACAACCGCTACGCCTCGGCGCAACCGAGCGGGGAGAACAAGGTCGTCGACCAGGAGGTGGCGCTGCTGCGCGAGGCCGGCCACCGGGTCGGGGTGTTCGAGCGGCGCAGCGACGACGTCGCCGCCCGGTCCCTCCTCGGCAAGGCCGCGGTGCCGCTGCTGGTGCCGTGGAACCCGGCGGTCCGCGCGGAACTCGCCGCCCGGCTGCGCGCCGAGCGGCCGGACGTGGTGCACGTCCACAACGTCTTCCCGCTCCTGTCGCCCGCGGTGCTCGCCGCCTGCGCCGACGTCGGCGTGCCCGCCGTCGCCACGCTGCACAACTACACCCAGGTCTGCCCGCCCGGCACGCTGCAACGGGACGGCCGGCCGTGCACCGAGTGCGTCGGATCGGCGCCGGTGCCCGCCGTCCGGCACGGCTGCTACCGGAACTCCCGCCTTGCGACGGTGCCGCTCGCGGTCAGCCTGTCGGTCAACCGGCGGCGGTGGTGGTCCGGCGTGGAGCGGTTCTTCTGCATCTCCGCGGCGCAGCGCGACGTCCTGGTGCGGTCCGGCATGCCGGCCGAGCGGCTGACGGTGAAGCACAACTTCGTGCCGGAGCCGGGCACTTGCCGCGTAGGCGGCGGAGAACAGCTGCTCTATCTCGGCCGGCTCGCGGAGGCCAAGGGCGTGCGGCTGCTCATGGCCGCGTGGGACGAGATCGCGGCGAGCGGCGGTGTGGGCGTCCCGCTCGTGATCGCCGGCACGGGGCCACTGGAGCCAGAGGTGACCGCCTGGGCCACGGGCCGGGACGATGTGCGCTACGTCGGCCTGTTGGACCCGGCGGAGTGCCGGAAGGCCATCGCGCGCTCGGTCGCCGTGGTGGCTCCCTCGACGTGGCTGGAGGCGTTCGGCCTGGTGGTCGTGGAGGCGATGGCGGCCGGGGTCCCGACCGTCGCCGCCGGTCACGGCGCCTTCGTCGAACTCGTCGAGGACGGGGTGACCGGGCTGCTGCACCGGCCGGGCGAGTCCGCCTCGCTCGCGTCCGGCATCCGCCGGATCACGACCGAGTCGGCCCTGGGCCGGGAGCTGGGCCAGGCGGCCCGGCGCCGTTATGAGCAGGGTTTCAGCCCGGCCGTCGGGCTGGAGCGCCTGGTGGAGGGGTACCGCACCGCGATCGCGGGTCGGTCAGCACTGGCTCACGGCGGGGACACCCGCGCGAGCAGGGGGGATGGGGACAGTAGATGACACGATGCCGACTCTGCGGCTCGGAAGCGATGGCGAGCGTCGTCGACCTCGGGGCGACGCCACCATGTGAGAGCTTTCTCGCCGCGGACCAACTGGATCAACCGGAGCCGGCGTACCCGCTGCACCTGCGGGTCTGCACGGACTGCTGGCTGGCGCAGATCCCGCCGCTGATCACGCCGGAGGAGACGTTCAAGGAGTACGCGTACTTCTCCTCCTACTCGACCTCCTGGGTGGAGCACGCGCGCACCTTCGTCGCCGACGCCGTGCGGCGGCTTCCGCTCGGCCCCGACGCCTTCGTGGTCGAAGTGGCGAGCAACGACGGGTACTTGCTGAGGCATGTGGTGGACCGCGGGATCCGCTGCCTGGGCATCGAGCCGTCGGTGAACGTCGGCGCCGCGGCGCGCGAGGCGGGTGTGCCCACGCTCACGGAGTTCCTGGACCCGGCCACCGGCTCGGGCGTCCGCGCCGACCACGGCCCGGCGAACCTGGTCGTGGCCAACAACGTGTACGCGCACATCCCCGACGTGGTCGGGTTCACCCGAGGTCTGCGCGCCCTGGTCGCCGACGACGGCTGGGTCTCCATCGAGGTGCAGCACCTGCTGACCCTGATCGAGGAGAACCAGTACGACACGATCTACCACGAGCACTTCCAGTACTACACGGTCGCTTCCGCGATCCGGGCCCTCGCGAGTGGCGGACTCGCACTCGTGGACGTCGAGTTGCTGCCCACGCACGGCGGCTCCATCCGGCTGTGGGCCCGGCCCGCCGAAGTGGCCGGTGAGCCGACCAATGGGGTATCCCCTGCTCCGGGGGCCCCTCCCGGCCGAAGGCTGGGGGAGGAGCCGAGAGCTTGGGGAAGGGTGGCGGACGTGCTGGCCCGGGAGAAGGCCGCCGGGCTGGGGGAGTTGTCAGGGTACGCCGAGTTCTCCGCCCGGGTCGCCAAGGTACGCCGCGACCTCCTCAAGTTCCTCGTCGAGGCCGCCGAGCGCGGCGAGACGGTCGTCGGCTACGGCGCCCCGGGCAAGGGCAACACCCTGCTCAACCACTGTGGCATCCGGCCCGACCTGCTCGCGTACACGGTCGACCGCAACCCCTACAAGCACGGGAGGTTCACCCCGGGCACCCGCATCCCGATCCTGCCGCCCGATCGGATAGCCGCCGACCGGCCCGACTACGTCCTCGTCCTCCCGTGGAACCTGCGGGCCGAGCTGATCGAGCAACTTTCTTTCATCCACGAGTGGGGAGGCCGGCTGGTCTTCCCCATCCCGGAACTGAGCATTGTCGAGGTCGCGTCTTGAAAGAGGTCACAGCATGAAGGTCGTCCTGTTCTGCGGCGGTTACGGGATGCGCATGCGGAGCGGTGCCGCGGACGACGTGCCCAAGCCGATGGCGATGGTCGGGCCCAGGCCGCTGATCTGGCACGTCATGCGCTACTACGCGCACTTCGGGCACACGGAGTTCATCCTGTGCCTCGGGTACGGGGCCCACCACATCAAGAACTTCTTCCTCAACTACGAGGAGACGACGTCCAACGACTTCGTGCTGCGGGGCGGGCGGACCGAGCTGCTGTCCACCGACATAGCCCAGTGGACGATCACGTTCGCGCAGACCGGCATCGAGTCACCGATCGGGGAGCGGCTGCGCCGGGTGCGGCACCACCTGGACGGGGACGAGATGTTCCTCGCCAACTACGCCGACGTGCTCACCGACGCCCCGCTGCCGGAGATGATCGAGAACTTCGACCGGCGTGACGCCGGTGCCTCGATGATGGTGGTGCCGCCGCAGTCGTCGTTCCACTGCGTGGACCTGGGCGAGGACGGCCTGGTGGGGGGCATCACCGCGGTGAGCGACATGCCGCTGTGGGAGAACGGCGGCTACTTCGTGCTCCGCCAGGAGGTCTTCGACCACATACCGGAGAACGGGGACCTGGTCGCCGACGGATGCGCCCAACTGGCCAAGCGGGGACGGCTGGTGGCGCATCGGCACCGCGGCTTCTGGAAGCCGACCGACACGGTGAAGGAGCGGGCCGCGCTCGACTCCGCCTACGCCCGGGGCGAGCGCCCGTGGGCCGTGTGGGAGCGCGACGGGGCGGGGGTGAGCGCGTGATCCGGCTCGGGGCCGGGCGCCTGGACCGGATCGTCGCGGTGGGCGCGCACTGCGACGACATCGCCATCGGCGCCGGCGGCACGCTCCTGACGCTGTGCGGCGCGCGGCCGGGCATCCGCGTCGACGCGCTGGTGCTCTCCGGCGGCGGCACCGACCGGGAGCAGGAGGAGCAGGCCGCACTCGCCGCCTTCTGCCCGGGCGCCGACCTGCGGCTGACCGTGCTCAAGCTGCCGGACGGGCGGATGCCCGCGCACTGGGAGGAGGCCAAGGCCGCGGTCGAGGAGCTGCGCGCGCGGACCGAGCCGGACCTGGTCCTCGCCCCGCGTACCGATGACTTGCACCAGGACCACCGCGGCCTGGCGCGGCTGCTGCCCACCGCGTTCCGCGACCACCTCGTGCTCGGCTACGAGATCGTCAAGTGGGACGGCGATCTCGGCCGTCCGGCGGCGTACCAGCCGCTGTCGCCGGAGATCGCCGAACAGAAGGTGCGGCTGCTGCAGGAGCACTACCCCTCGCAGCGGCACCGGCCCTGGTACGACCGGGAGGCCTTCCTGGGCCTTGCCCGGATCCGCGGCATCGAATGCCACGCCCGCTATGCCGAGGCGTTCGCCGTCACCAAACTCACGCTCGAGCTGGGGGACTGAAACGTGCGCGTACTGCTGACCGGACACCAGGGCTATCTGGGCACCGTGATGGCCCCGGTCCTCAGCTCCGCCGGACACGAGGTCGTCGGCCTCGACGCCGGCCTGTTCGCCGACTGCGTGCTGGGCGAGCCGCCCGCGGACCCGCCGGGGCACCGGGTGGACCTGCGCGACATCACGGCCGAACACGTGGCCGGGGTGGACGCCGTGATCCACCTGGCCGCGCTCTCCAACGACCCGCTGGGCTCGCTCGCGCCGCAGCTCACCTACGACATCAACCACCACGCGTCGGTACGGCTCGCCCGGCTGGCCAAAGACGCCGGAGTGCGGCGCTTCCTGTACGCGTCGACCTGCTCGGTCTACGGCGCGTCAGGGGGTGACGACCTGGTGACCGAGGACGCCCCGCTGCGCCCGGTGACGCCGTACGCGGAGTCCAAGGTGCGGGTGGAGGACGATCTGCACGCGTTGGCCGACGACGACTTCGGCCCGGTGTTCATGCGCAACGCCACCGCCTTCGGCTACTCACCCCGGCTGCGCGCCGACATCGTGCTGAACAACCTGGTGGGCCACGCGCTCCTGTCCGGCGAGGTCCTTGTGCTCTCCGACGGCACCCCGTGGCGCCCACTGGTGCACGCCGCCGACATCGCACGGGCCTTCGCGGCCGCGCTGACCGCGCCGCGGGAAGCGGTGCACGACCGGGCGTTCAACATCGGCAGTGAGACCAACAACGTCACGGTCGCCGAGATCGCCGCGCAGGTCGCCGAGGCGGTGTCCGGCGCGAAGGTGGTGATCACCGGGGAGACCGGTGCCGATCCGCGGTCGTACCGGGTGGACTTCTCCCGGTTCCGCGCCGCGATACCCGGCTTCGACTGCGAGTGGACGGTGAAGCAGGGCGCGCTCGAACTCGCCGACGCCTACCGGAAGCACGGGCTGACCCGGGAGGACTTCGAGCAGCGCTTCACCCGCCTCGCCGTGCTGCGCGCGGCGTCCGACGCCGGCACCGTCGACGACACCCTCCGGTGGCGCCGGTGACCGAGGTGAGCGAGGAGATGTACACGCTGGTGGAGCGGATGTACCCGCTGTGCCGGAGCATCACCGGCGACGGTGTGCGCGCCACCCTGGACATCGTCGGGGAGTACATCCCGCTGCAGGTGCACGAAGTGCCGACCGGGACGCAGGTGCTCGACTGGACGGTGCCGCAGGAGTGGAACATCCGGGACGCGTACATCGCCGACACCGCCGGCCGCCGGGTCGTCGACTTCGCCGCGTCCAGCCTGCACGTGCTCGGCTACAGCGTGCCGGTGTCGAAGACCATGCCGCTGGCCGAGCTCCGCGCGCACCTGCACACGCTGCCGGACCACCCGACCTGGGTGCCGTACCGCACCAGTTACTACCGGCCGGAATGGGGGTTCTGCCTGGCCCAGGAGACCCTGGACGCGCTGCCGGACGGCGAGTACGAGGTCCGCATCGACTCCACACTCGAAGACGGCCACCTCACCTACGCCGAGCATGTGGTCCCCGGGCAGGTCCCCGACGAGGTGATCGTCTCCTGCCACGTCTGCCACCCGTCGCTGGCCAACGACAACCTGGCCGGCATCGCGGTGGCGACGTTCCTGGCCCGGGCGCTGGCGCGGGAAACGCCGTACCACACCTACCGGTTCATCTACGCGCCCGGCACCATCGGGGCGATCACCTGGCTGGCCCGCAACGCGGAGCGGGTGGAGCGCGTCAAGCACGGGCTGGTGCTGGCCTGCGCCGGCGACCCGGGCCGGCTGACGTACAAGCGGAGCAGGCGCGGCGACGCCGAGATCGACCGGGTGCTGGGGCATGTGCTGGCCGCCTCCGAACGGCCGCACCACATCACCGAGTTCACTCCGTACGGCTACGACGAGCGGCAATACTGCTCGCCCGGGTTCAATCTCGGCGTGGGCTCGCTCACCCGGACTCCGTACGCCGGCTACCCCGAGTACCACACCTCGGCGGACAACCTGGACTTCGTCTCCCCGGAGGCGATGGCGGACACCCTCGCGGTCTGCCGCGAGGCGTTCGCCGTCCTCGACCGCAACCGGCGGTACCTCAACCTCAGCCCCTACGGCGAACCGCAACTGGGCCGGCGCGGGTTGTACGACGCGCTCGGCGGCCGCAGCGACACCAAACAGGCCCAGATGGCCATGCTCTGGGTGCTCAACCTCTCCGACGGCGAGCACAGTCTGCTGGACGTCGCCGAGCGGTCCGGGCTCCCGTTCGACACCGTCGCCGACGCGGCCGGCGCTCTGCACGGCGCCGGACTGATCAAGGCATGAGGCCGATGACCACCGAGGGGGAGAATCCGCGGAAAGCGGCCCCACCGGCCCGGTCCGCCAAGCGGGCCCTCGTCGGCCGGCTGTCCTGGGGACTGGCCGACCAGGCGGCCTCCAGCGTGAGCAACTTCGTGGTGGGCATCTATGTGGCCCGCTCGCTGGGGGTGACCGCGTTCGGCGTGTTCAGCCTGGCCTGGGTGACCTACGGCGTGGTGCTCAACGTCTCCCGCGGCCTTGCCACCGACCCGCTCGTGGTGCGCTTCAGCGGCGTGTCGGACGCGTCCTGGCGCGGGGCGGTGGCCCGGTCGACGGGTACCGCACTCGGCGTCGGTGCGGCCATCGGCGCGGTGTGTCTGGTGGCCGGGCTCGGCCTCGGCGGCCGCGTGGGGCCCGCGTTCGCCGCCCTTGGCGTCATGTTGCCGGGGCTGCTGCTCCAGGACGCCTGGCGGTTCGCGTTCTTCGCCGCCGGCACCGGGCGGAAGGCGTTCGTCAACGACGTCGTGTGGGGTGTCGCGCTCGTCCCGGCCATGGTGGTGGCGGCCCGTGTGGGCAGCGTGGCCGCCTATCTGCTCGCCTGGGGCGCGTCCGCCACGGTGGCCGCGGGGTACGGCTACCTGCAGTCCGGCATCCGGCCCCGGCTGACCGACGCGCGCGGCTGGCTTCGCGAGCAGCGCGATCTCGGCTACCGGTACCTGGTCGAGAACGTCAGCCTCAGCGGCGCCGGCCAGGTGCGGGCGTACGGGCTCGGCGTGATCGTCGGGGTCGGCGCGGTGGGTACGGTGCGGGGCGCCGAGCTCCTGCTCGGCCCGTTCCTGGCGGTGCTCATGGGGCTTTCGCTGGTCACCGTCCCGGAGGCGGCACGGGTGCTGCGGCAGGCCCCGCATCGACTGGGCAGGTTCTGCTTCCTCCTCGGCGGGGGGCAGGCCGCCGGAGCGCTGTTCTGGGGCTCGGCGCTGCTGCTGATGCCGGGCCGGCTCGGCGAGCTGGTGCTCGGCGGCGTCTGGCACTCCTCCTCGCAGCTCATCGTGCAGATCACCCTCAGTGTCGCGGGAGCGGGCCTCGGCACCGGCGCGGCGGCCGGGCTGCGCGCGCTCGGCGCGGCCCGGCGCAGCCTGCGCTGCCAGCTGTTCGCCTCCGCCTGCTATGTCGGCGGCGGGCTCGGCGGGGCGGCCGTCGCCGGCACGGCCGGATCGGCCTGGGGCGTCGCCGCCGCGACCGTCAGCGGCTCGGCCGTGTGGTGGCTGCAGCTGCGGTCCGCCCTGCGCGAGCGCCACCACTCCCCCATCCCCGAAGTGAGGACCGCATGACCGACCGACCCAGGCTGAGCATCGGCCTGCCCGTGTACAACGGCGAGGAGTACCTCGCCGAGTCGCTCGACGCCCTGCTCGGCCAGACCTACGAGGACTTCGAGCTGGTCATCTCCGACAACGCCTCGACCGACGGGACCCAGGGCATCTGCCGCGAGTACGCTGCGCGGGACTCACGCATCCGGTACCTCCGGCTGCCCCGGAACATCGGCGCCACGCCGAACCACAACCGTGTGTTCGCCGAATGCCGCGGCGAGCTGTTCAAGTGGGCCTCGCACGACGACCTGTACGGCCGCGACCTGCTGCGGCGCTGCGTGGAGGCGCTGGACGAGCGGCCGGAGGTCATCCTCGCGCACGCCGACCAGGCGGTCATCGACGGCGACGGCCGGCTGAAGGTCCCCTATGAGTACACGCTCGCCACCGACTCGCCCCACCCGCCGGAGCGCTTCCGGAGTCTGCTGTTCGAGCCGGGTGGCGACGACTTCTACGGGGTGATGCGGGCCGACATGCTGCGCCGGGTGAAGCCGATGGACAGCTACCACCACGCGGACCGCACGTTCGTCGCCGAGATCACCCTGCACGGGCGCTTCCACCAGGTGCCGGAGCTGCTGTACTTCCGCCGCGACCACCCCACCCGCGCCGAGCGGGCGAACCCGTCCAAACGCTCCCGGTGCGTCAACCTGGACCCGCGCCGGGCGGGCCCGCTGCACCCGACACCCCGGCTGCTCGCCGAGTACATCTGGGGCTTCGCCTCGGCGATCCGGCGGGCGCCGTTGTCCCCGGCCGACCGGCGCGCGTGCTACCGCCACCTGACCGCGTGGATGACCAGCCGGGTCCGGCCGGGCACCGGCGAGCGGGTCGAGGACCGCGCCCCGGTCGACCCGGCCCTGCGCACGGTCTCCGTCGACGCCCTCGTCGCCGGCCGCGAGGGGAGGCAGGCATGACGTCCGCGGACGGAACTCCGGTGCGCGTCGGGCTGTTCGGCCTGCTCGGCTCCGGCAACCTCGGCAACGACGGTTCGCTGGAGGCCGTCCTCGGGTACCTCCGCGCCGAGCACCCGGAGGCGGTCGTGGACGCGCTGTGCGGCGGGCCCGAGTCCGTGACGACCCGGTTCCGGATCCCCGCGACACGGTTGCACTGGTACCGCGGGGAGTACCGGACCGCGTCCCGTGCGGGCGCGATCGCGGGGAAGGGCCTGGGCAAACTCGTCGACGTCTTCCGCACCGCCGCCTGGGTGCGTCGGCACGACGTGGTGATCGTGCCGGGCATGGGTGTCCTGGAGGCCACACTGCCGCTGCGGCCGTGGGGCTTCCCGTACTCGCTGTTCCTGCTCTGCGCGACCGGCCGGCTGCTGGGCACCCGGGTCGCGCTGGTCGGCGTCGGCGCCGCCGAGATCGGCAACCGGCCCACCCGGGCCCTGGTGCGCTGGTCGGCGCGGCTGGCCGCGTACCGCTCGTACCGGGATGCCCAGTCCCGTGACGCGATGCGGGCGATGGGCGTGGACACCGCGCGCGACGAGGTCTACCCGGACCTCGCGTTCGCCCTGCCGACGCCGCGGGTGAGCACGCCCACCGGCTCGCCGGGTCCCGTCTGCCTCGGTGTCATGGACTTCCACGGTGGCAACGACGACCGCGCTCGGGCCGATGAGATATACCGGCGCTACCTCGACGGGACGATCCGGTTCGTCCGTGCCCTGGTCGAGGAGGGCAGGCCGGTCCGGCTGCTCACCGGAGACGAGTGCGATGCGTCGGTGGTCACCGCGATCCTCGACGCGGTTGACTCATCGCTGGTCACCGCTGCCGAGCCGACCTCACTGGCCGACCTGATGAAGGAGATGGCGGCCGCCGACACCGTGGTGGCGGTCCGGTACCACAACCTGATCTGCGCGCTGAAGACCGGCACGCCGGTGCTCGCCCTCAGCTATGCGGCGAAGAGCGACGCGCTCATGGACCGGATGGGCCTCGGCGCGTACTGTCACCCGGCACGCGAGGTCGATGCCGACCGGCTGCTCGAACAGTTCCGGGACCTGGAGAAGCACGCGGCGGAGCTACGGCAGACCCTCACCGAGCGAAACCGGGTCGCCGCACAGCAACTCGCCCATCAATTCATTGCCTTGACCACGACCCTGTTCCCGGCGCCCGCCCACGCCCACGCCCACCAGGAGGCTCCATGAAAGCGATCGAAGTCCCGGCGATCACGGGTGCGTACCTGTTCGAGCCGACTCCGTACGCCGACGAACGCGGCTTCTTCTGCCGCACCTTCGACACCGACGTGGTCCGCTCGGTGGGCCTCGACCCGGACGCCTTCGTCCAGGACAGCCTGTCCCGCTCGGTCCGGGGCGTCCTGCGCGGCCTGCACCTGCGCTCCGGCGCCGGCGAGGCCAAGCTGGTGCGGTGCTCGTACGGGAAGATCTTCGACGTCGTCGTGGACCTGCGGCCGGACTCGCCGACGTACCTGGGCCGGGCCTTCTTCGAGCTGTCCGGCGAGACGCAGACGACCCTGTACATCCCGGCGGGGTGCGCGCACGGTTTCCAGGCGCTGACCGAAACCGCCGACACCTCCTACCGGATCGATCGCCCGCACGATCCGGCCGAGGACGTGACGATCGCCTTCGACGACCCGGAGCTCGCCATTCCCTGGCCGCTGCCGATCACATCCATGTCCCAGCGGGACCGGGAGGCGCCGAGCCTCGCCGAGGTCCTGAAGCACCGGGAAAGTTGAGGTCCCCGTGGACACCGAAGAGCTGCACCTGCCCCTGTCCCGGACGGCGAACGAACGGTTGCACGCCATGGTCCCCGGGGGCGCGCACACCTACGCCAAGGGCGACGACCAGTACCCCGAGGACCTGGCTCCGGTCATCAGCCACGGCCGCGGTGCCCACGTGTGGGACATCGACGGCAACCGCTACCTCGAGTACGGCTCCGGCCTGCGATCGGTCAGCCTCGGCCACGCCCACCCCCGCGTGACCGAGGCGGTGCGGCGGGAACTCGACCGCGGCAGCAACTTCGTCCGGCCGTCCATCGTGGAGGTCGAGGCCGCGGAACGCTTCCTGGCCACGGTGCCGACGGCCGAGATGGTGAAGTTCGCGAAGAACGGCTCCGACGCCACCACCGCCGCGGTGCGCCTCGCCCGCGCCACCACCGGGCGCCCGCGGGTGGCCATCTGCGCCGACCATCCGTTCTTCTCCGTCGACGACTGGTTCATCGGCACCACGCCGATGTCCGCCGGTGTTCCGGCGGCGACCAACGAGCTCACCGTGGCCTTCCCTTACGGGGACCTGGCCGCCACGGAGGAGCTGCTCACCCGGTACCAGGACGAGGTCGCCTGCCTGATCCTCGAACCCGCCACTCACACCGAGCCGCCGCCCGGATACCTCGCCGGACTGCGCGAACTGGCCGACCGGCACGGCTGCGTACTGATCTTCGATGAGATGATCACCGGCTTCCGCTGGTCCGAGGCGGGCGCCCAGGGCCTGTACGGCGTCGTCCCCGACCTCTCCACGTTCGGCAAGGCGCTGGGCAACGGATGCGCCGTCTCCGCGCTGGCCGGGCGCCGCGACCTGATGGAGCGGGGCGGACTGCGTCACTCCGGCGAGCGGGTGTTCCTGCTGTCCACCACGCATGGCGCGGAAACCCACTCCCTGGCAGCCGCGATGGCCGTGCAGACCACCTATGTCGAGGAGGACATCACCGCCCAACTGCACGCCATCGGCGAGCGGTTGGCCGCCGGTGTCCGGGAGGCCGCGGCCGCCATGGGCGTCGGCGACCACCTCGTCATCCGGGGCCGAGCCAGCAACCTGGTCTTCGCCACCCTCGACGAGAACCGGCAGCCGTCGCAGCAGTACCGCACCCTGTTCCTGCGCCGACTCCTCGCGGGCGGGGTGCTGGCCCCGTCGTTCGTGGTGAGCAGCGCGCTCGGCGACGCCGACATCGATCACACCGTCGAGGTGGTGGCCCGGGCGTGTGCGGTGTACCGGAAGGCACTGGAGGCCGCTGACCCCACCCCCTGGCTGGCCGGACGACCGGTGAAGCCCGTATTCCGCCGCCTGGTGTGACATGACGTCAGCGAGGCTCCCGCCGACCGGCGTCGGCCATCCGATCGACCAGCCGGTCGGCCATCCGGTCGACCAGCCACGCGGTCGCCGGTATCACCGCCAGCGCGGTGCACCAGCCGCCGAGGACGTCGGTCGGGTAGTGCGCGCCCAGGGCGACCTGCGCCCAGCCCATGGCGGCGCCTGCGATCAGCGCCGCGGCGAGCACGAGTGACGCGCCGGCCGTCCTGCCGAGGCCGAGCCGGCCGGTCGCGAGCAGCGCCACCACGAGGGCGAGCGCGGTGAGGAAGGCGGTGTGCCCGCTCGGGTAGGAAAGGTTGTCGGCGCCGTGGATGGTGCGTCCCACCAGGGACTTGAGCAGAGTCGCGGTCCCCACGGTCATGCTGACGCCGACCACGACGAGCACCGCCGCGCGAGGACGCCGAAGCAGCAAACAGCCCGTCACGGTGGCCACGACCAGCGCCGCCGCTCCCACCGGCTCCCCCAGGAAGTCCGTGGCCAGAGCGACATGCCGCCACGGCGACCCCGTACCGTCCACCGCCGCCCAGATCCGCGTGTCCACCGTGCCGGGCCTGCTGTCGCCGGCATACCGGACCCCGAGCACGACGACCACCAGCGCGGCGAGGGCCGCGATCGGCCCGAGCCACACGCGCAGCGACGGGGGCAGCACCGCAGGCGCCGACCGGCCGGTCACCCGCCCACCGCGTCCTGTCGACCCGCTCCCGCCAGGCGATCCAACGCGAGCCCCCCGTCGTGTCCGACCCACCCTCAAGCCGCCGTCATCCTAACCAACGATCCGGTCGCGGCGACCGCCGTCGGATTCGGTGTGCTTGCGCCTGCTGCGAGCGGACCGCCGTCAGGGGTGAAGGACGACCTTGATGGCTCCGGAGGCCCGGTCACCGGCCACGCGGAAGGCCTCCGCGGCTTCGTCGAGGGGGAAGCGGTGGGTGATCACGGTCTGCGCGATCGCGGGGTTGCCGGCGAGCAGCGCCGCGGCCTGTTCGGTGTCGCGGACGCCGTCGTGTCGGCCGTAGGCGATGGAGTGGACGTAGGCGAGTTCCTTGACCAGGCTGACGACGCCCGGGATGGGAATGGTGTGCTGGTATACGCCCAGCAGCACGACGCGCCCGCCGGGGCGGGCCAGCTCGGCGCACCGGGCGAGACCGGTCTCGCTGCCCGCGGCGTCGATCACGACGTCGTAGAGACCTTCGGCCGAGCCGACTTCGAGGCGTTCCGCCGCAATCCTCTGGTGCTTGTGGCGCACCTCGATATCGACGTCGAAGCCGCGCTGCCGGGTCGCGGCCGCGGCCAGCAGCCCGATGCTGCCGCCGCCGACGACTGCCACCCGCTCCCCCGGCGTGAGCGCCGCGCCGCGGACACCGTGCCAGGCCACCGACGCCGGCTCCACGAGGCAGGCGTCGCGTACGTCCAGGCCGTCCGGAAGCGGGACGAGCATGTTCTCGGAGACCGTCACGGCGTCGCACATGCCGCCGTCCCGGAATATCCCGAGCGTTCCGTGCTCCGGGGCGACGCACCGCTGGACATGGCCGGCGCGGCATTGGCCGCACTCGCCGCAGTACACCGTGGGCTCGACGGCGTAGCACCGGCCGTCGGCGGCCGTGCCGGCGAACTCGTGACCATAGGTGTAGCCCTGAACGCCACCGGTCGCGAAGTTCACGTCGGTCCCGCAGATGCCCGCCGAGGCGACGGTGAGGCGCACCCCGGGCGCTTCCGGTTCGTCGGCCTCGGCCACGAGGATGCCCTGGTCGGTGTTGCGTACTGCGCGCATGGTGGCCCCTTCGACCTTCCCGTTATGCGAACGCCGTTAGCTTATGTTAAGTGATCAGGGTTCGCCTCACACCTATCCTTGTCCGGTGCATGAACCGACGACGAAAGCCACGGCAGGCGAGCCGCCGCCGGAGGAACCGCGGAAGAACCAGCGGGCGGAACCGAGGCCGGGCACGGCGGCCTGGTGGCTTGCCCGGGAGAACGAACCCGCGCGGCCGCGGCGGCGCAGATCACTGACCCTCGATGCCGTACTCGACGCGGCCATGGCCCTGCTCGACACGCGTGGCGCGGCCGCGCTGACGATGCGCAACATCGCCGATGAGCTCGGCTGCACGCAGGCGTCCCTCTACCGCCACGTGCGCAACCGTGAGGAACTGGTGACCCTCCTGGTCGACCGGGCAGTCGCCGTGGCGAGCTCGGTTCCGCCCGACGGCGGGGACTGGGCCGAGAAGGCGGCGTGGTCCGCACGCCTGTTCCGCGCGCACCTGCTCCGGCACCCCGGCGTGGCCTCGCTCCTTCGCGGGACCGAGCGGCTCGGTCCCAACTCGCTGGCCGGGGTGGAGTACTCCCTCGAACTGTTCATCGGCGCCGGCCTCAGCCCCCGGCTCGCGTCCGCCGCCGCATCGTCGCTGGCCACCTTCGTCCTCGGCTCGGTGCACCTCAACCTCGGCCTGGACATATCGGACCCCCAGGAGAGCCGTCACCGACGCCTGCTGTACCGCTCCCGGGACGCCGCGGCCTTCCCCCTGCTCGTCCAGCACGCCGACACCCTCGCGGAGGTCAGCAGCGACGACGAGTTCGAAGTCGGCCTCAACGCCTTGTTGACCGGATTCCGCGCCCTGATCCAGAACTCGGACCTCACACGCGACTAGGGCGCGTTTACGGGGCCCGTGAACGGCGGGCTCCCGCACCCCCGCGCTGAACCTGAGACATCGACACCAGGTTCGACGACGTCACATACTGACCCTCGTCGAAATCTGACAACGGGGCCTTCTGCGTCCGGGCCTTCCAGGACGGCGACTTCTGCCGCACTCACGATGAGGAATCGCAGTGAACGCATCTACGTCACCGGCGGTTTGGGTGACCGGCGAGACCGTCGACGGCCGGTACCGGGTGATCGGCGAGCTCGGCCGGGGCGGGATGGGCGTCGTGCACCGGGTACGGCATCTCGGCTGGGGCATCGACATGGCGGTGAAGAGTTCGCGGCCCGAGCTCTTCCGGAGCCCCGGCGATCAGGAACTGTTCGTCAGGGAGGCCGAGGCGTGGGTGTCCCTCGGGCTCCATCCCAACGTCTGCGCCTGCCATTACGTGCGGGTGATCGACGGTGTCCCCCGCGTGTTCGCCGAGTACGTGGACGGCGGCAGCCTGGCCGAGTGGATCGGCGACGGGCGCCTCCACGCCGGGGATGCGCCGCAGGCCCTGGCCCGTGTTCTCGACACGGCGGTCCAAGCGGCCCGTGGGCTCGAGCACGCCCATCGCGCAGACCTGGTGCACCAGGACGTGAAGCCGGCCAACATTCTGCTCGACGGCACGGGCGCCGCGAAGATCACCGACTTCGGTCTCGCCCGGTCCAAGGCCGCCACGGCCCGACCGACCTCCACGTGGCGCCGGGCGTCAGCGTGTTGGTGCCGTTCGGCGGCATGACGGTCGGCTATGCCTCCCCGGAGCAGCTCGCGGGCGAGCCCGTCGGGCGCCGCAGCGATGTCTACAGTTTCGCGGTCTCGGTCCTGGAGATGTTCACCGGCGGTGTGCATTGGGCGGCTGGTTCGGTCGCGGGTCTCGCCCTGGAGCAATATCTGGCCGACCCCTCGAATCCGGTCGCGGCGCCACCGGAAGTCGCCCACCTGCTCCGGCGCTGCCTGCGGCAGCACCCGGCCCACCGGCCGGCCTCGATGGCGGACATCGCGGACGTACTGGCCGGGATCTACGAGCAGGTGACCGGCTCGGCGTATCCGCGTCCCACGTCGCAGGCCGCCGATCTGCGCGCCGACGAGCTCAACAACCGTGGCCTGTCGCTCCTCGACCTGGACCGGGCCGCCGACGCCGAGCATGCCTTCGACCAGGCGCTCGCGGTCGACCCGCACCACGTCGGGGCCGTGTACAACGGTGGCCTGTTCCGGTGGCGTACGGGGGCGATCACCGATGGGGAACTCGTCGCCCGGTTGGAGGCGATCCCGCGTGGGTCCGGCGCGTCCTCCTGGCAGGTGCGGCTCTTTCTGGCCCGGGTCCACCTCGAACGCGGCGACCTCGCGGCGGCACACGACCTGCTCGACGCCCTCGCGCGCGAACGGCCCGACGACACCGACGTACGGGCGGCGCTGCGGGTGGCGGCCTCCGGAACCGTGGCCGATGCCCGCCACACCGGCACCCGCGCCTTTCGCGAGCCGTTCGCGCTGCCCTTCGCGCCGGTGAAACTGCTCGCCCGGCACGAGGTGATGGGCTACCTGCCGATCCGGTTCACTCCCGACGGGCGCCTCGCGCTGAGCGGCCACTGGGACGGCGTGCTCCGGCTGTGGGACACGGCGACCGGCGCCCAGCGATCGGCGGTCAAGGGCCACCGCACACAGGTGCTCGGCGTCGACCTCACCCCTGACGGCTCGTACGCACTGTCCACGAGCCGCGACGGCACGGTGCAGTTCTGGGATCTCAGGGCAGGCAGGTGTACCCGCGTCATCCGCTCCGCCGCACGCGCCACGGGGTGCCCGGTCAGGTTGAGTGCCGACGGGCGCATCGGTGTGTGGCAGGGCGTGGACGGGCACGTGCAGGTCTGGGAACCGCGGACCGGGACCCCCCGGTGGTCGCTCGGCGCAGCACTCGAGGACGGCGCCCTGGACGGCTCGCAGTACGAGGTGAGCGCCGACGGGCGCCATGTGCTCACCGCCGAGGAGGACGGGGCGCGGCTGTGGAGCGTGGCCGATGGCCGGTGCCGGGTGCTGGCCGCCGGCTCGGCGACGCATGCGCTGTGCTTCAGTCCCGACGGGCGGACGGTCGCGGTGGCCGGCGAGGACCGGGTGATCCGGTTGTGGGACGTGGGGGAAGGCCGGCAGGCCGGTCCGTGGCGTGCGTTGACGGGGCTGACCGCCGCGGCCGGTCACCTGGCCTTCGGCGACAGTGGGCGGCTGCTGCTGTCCGGAACCACCGGCGACCACACCGTTCAGATCTGGGAGTTGAGCAGCGGTCGGTGTCTGCGGACCTTCACCGCCCACGCGTACGGGATGCACCACGTCGGATTCCCCGACGGCGACGACCGGTTCGGCTGCTCCGTCGGCGGGCATCCCGAACTGCCCGTGCATCGCTGGCGGTTGCCCGATACCGCATACGCCGCCGAGCCGCATGTGATCAAGCCGCGCGAGTACGCGGAGGTCAGCCGGCTCGGCGGACTGGCCGAGGGACTGCTCGCCGAAGCACACCAGGCGATGTCCAACGGCCGGCACCGGTCAGCCTTCGACCTGTTGACCCGCGCACGGGAGATACCGGGATACGAGCGCGCGCCCCAGGTCCTGGCCGCCTGGCACGAACTGGGTCGCTCGGCGCGCCGCGTACGGCTGCGCTCCGCCTGGTCGCGGCCACTGGACGCCGGCCACCTCTCCTACGGCGCCATCACGGCGATCGGTGTCGCCGCGGGTGTCCGGCTCGCCGTCAGCGGGCAGAGCGACGGCACCGTACGGATCTGGGATCTGGACAGCGGCGCGTGCACGCACGTCCTCGACGATCACCCGGGCAGGGTCGGCGGGGTGGCGTTGAGCGACGACGGTCGGCACGTCCTGTGCGAGGGCACCAAGCCACTCGCGATCATTCGGCGGCGACTGGCAGACGGCGAGTGCCGTCGGCTGACTCCGGACTGGGACATGCGGAGGACCATCAGGTTCACCGGCGACGGGAGGTACGCCTGGCTCGGCAGCGGCGACGGTGTCCTGCGCCGATGGGACCTGGACGACGACCGCTGCACCGCGACGATCACTGGAAACGGCCCGGTCAACGTGATCTCCACATCCGCGGACGGGCGGCTCGCGGCGGTCGGCGACTCAGCCGGCGTGGTCCGGCTGCGAGATCTCGACACCGGAGCCTGCCTGCGGACCTGGACCGGCCCCCGGGAACCGATCCTGTCGGCGTGCCTGAGCGCCGACGGCCGCCTGGCCATGTCCACACACCAGGTCATGTCCTCGGGCGCCGAGGACGAACCGATCCGGCTGTGGGACGCCGGTGCCGGGCGGTGCGTACGCGAGTTCGCGGGGCACGAGGGCTGGGTCTCCGCCGTGCGGTTCACACCCGACGCCCGGTTCGCCTTCTCGGCCGGCCACGACAGAACCGTACGGATGTGGGAGGTCGCCACCGGCCGATGCCTGCACGTGCTCGAAGGACACCAACAACGCATCAGGCACCTCGAACTCACCCCCGACCTGCGCAACTTGCTCTCGGCGGGAGACGACGGCATCCGGCTCTGGGACCTCGACTGGGAGCTGGCGGCCGACTGAGCGGAGCGGGATGCGTACGGTCCGACGCCGCGGCTGGCACGCGCACGTTCACCGCCTCGCCCCCGAAGCACTCCCCCATCCCCACCCACACCACACCCACACCACACCCACACCCACACCCACACCCACACCCACAAGGAGACGATCGTCTGTGACGCCCTCGGCCACCATCAGGCTCACCCTTGTCGAGGGCCGGGTGAAGCCCGGCGTGTACGTCTTCGAGGAGCGCACCACCCGCGTCCTCGGCCGCTCCAGCGACTGTTCGCCGCAACTGCCCGACGACCCCGACCACAAGACGGTCTCCCGCCACCACTGCCTGCTCGACATCAACCCGCCGGACATCCGCATCCGTGACTTCGGCAGCCTCAACGGCACGTACGTCAACGGCGAGAAGATCGGCCAGCGGCGCCGCGGCCTCACCCCGGAGGAGGCCGTCGCGGATTCCTACCCCGAGCACGACCTCAAGGACGGCGACCGGATCCGCCTCGGCGACACCGTGTTCCGCGTCGACATCACGCGGCCGCGGGTCGCCACGCTGAGGCTCGCGCGCTGCGCCAAGTGCGAGCGCGAGCTGGGCGACGAGGCGGGCGGCCGCCCCGGCGAGTTGTTGTGCGCCGCCTGTCAGGCCCGGCCCGACGCCGTGCTCAAGCTGCTGCTCGAGCTGGCGCACGGCGGCCGCGCCGACCTGAAGGCCATCCACGGCTACTCGGTGATCCGGGAGCTCGGCCGTGGCGGCATGGGTGCGGTGTACCTGGCCCGGCACGAGGCCACCGGCGTCGAGGTGGCGCTGAAGGTGATGCTGCCGAAGGTTGCGGCGAGCGAGACGGCGCGCGCCCGGTTCCTGCGCGAGGTGGCGCTCACCCGGGCGATGAAGCATCCGCACGTCGTCGCGCTGCACGACGCGGGCTTCGGATACGGAACCTTCTATCTGACAACCGAGTTCTGCACCGGCGGCAGCCTCGACCGGCTCGTCGCCGAACGCGGCGGGCGACTCCCGGTCGAGGAAGCGGTGCCCCTCGCGGTGCAGGCGCTCAAGGGCCTGGAACACGCGCACGGACAGGGCGTCGTCCACCGCGACCTGAGCCCCTCCAACATCCTGCTGCACAGGGGGACCGACGGCTCGACGACGGCGAAGATCGCGGACTTCGGCATCGGAAAGGCCTTTGACCAGGCGGGCCTGAGCGGACTGACACGCACCGGCACCACCGTGGGCAAACCGATGTTCATGCCGCGCCAACAGGTCATCGACTTCCGCAAGGCCACCCCCGCCGTGGACGTATGGGCATTTGCCGCCTGCCTCTACCACACACTGACCGGAAGGACCCCGCGCGAGTTCCCGCGCGCCAAGGACCCCTGGCAGGTCGTCCTGCAGGAGCCGGCGATCCCGATCCGCCGCCGCGACCCGGCCATCCCACGACGTCTCGCGGAGGTCATCGACACGGCGCTGCGGGAGCACCCCGAGATCGGCTGCGCGAGCGCGGCGGAGCTGCGCGGGGCGCTGCAGCAGGCGGTGCGGTGAGCCCTGACCCCGGCTGGTACCGCGCGACCGCCACTGGCCGGGCTCGTGCTCCATACCGCAGGAAGCGCTCGTGGTGCTGAGCCAGTTCCGGCAGGTCGTGGACGTGCGCCGGCCTACGACGGGCCTTCTTGGGTATCTCGGGCGGCGCGCCCTGCCTTCGACGCCAAAGCCTATCCGCAGTGTCGGTGTGGCCCGGTCTCGTTCGGACCGAGTCGGTCGATGCCGCCGCGCGTCTGTGTCAGGCGTTCTCAGACGTCCGTGATGTGAACTCGTTCGCCTTGGTGCCCGTAGAGCACGATGGTCTCCGCCGGCATATCGTCCCGAGCGTTGCCAATCCAGTGAGGCGCGTTCGTATCGAACTCCGCCGCTTCGCCCGCCGTCAGTTCCGTCCGGGTATCGGTGAGGACCAGGTGGACCGCCCCATGGAGTACGTAGAACCACTCCCGGCCGGGATGCTGATGAAATTTCGGCGGCGGGAGCCGCGAAACCGGAGGATAGATCACCTTGTACGCCTGCACGCCACCTGTTTTCATGCCCAGCGGCACGAATGTCAGCCCATGTTTGCGAAAGGGGCGCAAGTGGACCCGCGGATCGGCAGTGACCGGCGCGGCAACCAGTTCGTCGAGCGGCACAGCGTAAGCGCGGGCAAGCGGCAATAGCTGTTCCAGAGTCGGACGAATGTGTCCGCGTTCGAGCCGAGAGATGGTGCTCGGCGTGAGCCCCGTGCGTTCCGCCAGATCGGTGAGGGTGACGCCGAGAGCCTTGCGGAAGCCCCGCAGCCTCGGACCGACGTTCTGCAATACCGCTTCGTCTTCCGTCACTGGCCGGCTCCTCCACTCGGATCCACCCGGGGCCTTTTTGCAATCCTGCAAAAAAGCCTGCGGAATCGCAAGGCCGCACCTGAGGATTTGCGGCATGGACCTGACCCGAAACCACAGGCGCCCTCCCCGCCGACGCCTCCTCCTCGGAGCCGGCTCGCTGGCCCTCTCACTCGCCGTGGGCAGTACTGCCGGGTGCGATGGGCCCGACGGGGCCGCCGCATCACCTCGCGCTACCGTCTCGTCGGCCGGGCCGGCGGCGTCGTACGACGCCGCGACGAAGCATGACGCAGAGTTCAACGCGACGTTCAAGCACAAGTTCTCGACCGTCCGCGGTGTGCGCATGCACTACGTCACCGGCGGTAAGGGCCCGGCCCTGGTGCTGCTGCACGGCTGGCCGCAGACGTGGTACGAGTGGCGGAAGATCATGCCGGCTCTCGCCGAGCATCACACCGTCTACGCTCTCGATCTCCCCGGCCTCGGCGACAGCAAGGGAAGCCCGGAGAGCTTCGACAAAAAGACCCTGGCACGTTACGTCCACGGTCTCCTGCGTGACCAGATCGGACTCGACAAGTTCGACCTGGTCGCACACGACCTCGGCGGTGGCGTCGGATTCCAGTACGTCTCGCAGTTCCCCGGACAGGTGAACTCTTATGTACACATGGACTATCCGCTCCCCGGGCGGAAGCTGCCCGCCGCGCAGTACCGGACCTTCTCCTGGCACATGGCCTTCAACAGTCAGCAGGCGATCCCCGAGAAACTCGTCGACAACCCGAGCGACGTGCGCGAGTACCTCACGGCGTTCTATCCACAAGTCGCCTACGGCGGCGCGTCATTCGGCGGCAAGAGGACACGGTCCCCCTTCACCGAGGCGGAAATCAACGAGTACGTCCGCACCTACAGCCGCCCGGACGTACTGCACGCGGGATTCGAGCTCTACCGAAGCCTGGACAAAGACGAACGTGACAACACCGCAGCCGCCCATATCAACACCCCCACCCTCCTCCTCACGGCAACCGGCTCACTCGCCTCCACCCGACCCACCCTGACGCCGACGTTGCGCAACATCACCCGCGCGGTCGAGATTCCCACATCGGGCCACTGGCTCGCGGAAGAGAACCCCGAGGCCGTAGTGCGTGAGATCCTCTCGTTCACCAGCAAGACCGGAACGAAGTAGTACTCAAACTCGGGATGGCAGACGCCGGGCCCGGTGCTCGATCGCACCCGCGTGCCGATCGGCGGGGGCGTCCGCTTCACCGCGAGCATCCGCAATGTCGGTGCCGAGGCCGCCCGGCCGGCGATCGACTACGTGGTCCACCACCGCAGGGCCAACGGCTCGCAGAGCGCCAGGACGTTCAAGCTCACCACCCGAACCCTGGGCCCGGACGAGACGATCGAGGTGAGCCGGGACCATTCCATCCGGCTCCTGACCACCCGCCGCTACCACCCCGGCCCGCATGCCCTCGCCCTGCAGATCAACGGCGTGCTGTCGGACCGCGTGGAGTTCGAGCCATGACCATGACCTACGCGACCAACGTGCAGGGCCGACGGCAAAGCATTCCCCCGCCGGCTCGGCATCCCGCCTGTTGGAACGGAAAGTCCGCTGCCCTGGTGCCGTCACACACCAGGGCAGCGGGGGTTTTCGGTGCGGCAGCGCTCGACGCCCGCGTGCGCCCTGCCGCCGCCTTCGGTGGCGGCCTGCCCGCCGCCCGACTGCTTCTCCGCGGCGGCGACCCGGAGAGTGCGACGGCGGGCGATGCGGCCAGTGGTGTCGGAGCGCATTTCGGGTCCCAGAGCGGTCGGTGTCGTGGTCTGCTCGGTACGACAACAACTCTGACCGGGGCCGCTACCGCACCACCGCCGTCCCGCTAACATCCGGCTAACACGACTGTGCCCAGGAAGCCGCCGGCGGCCGGGAGTTCCCCAGGCCCGGTCGGCCACCAGCCCCTCGCCACGTCGGTCGCGGCCGACCCGGTCGGGGGCCTCGCGCAGGGTGAAGGTGACGTCGACGACGCGGCCCGCGAGCTGAATGAGCCGGGCCGAGGCGGGTGCGCTCGTGCAACGGGTCATGGATGCCGACTACGCCTCCGAAGAGGAGGTGGACAGCTGGCTGATCTGGGTGACGGCCGCGTCGTAGGGCCGGCCGTACGATTCGAACGACCGTAGGGCGACTCAGTGGCTGCTCAGTGGCTGCTCAGCGGCTTGCCGTACTTCTGAGCCGTGGACAGGTACGGGAGGCCGAGCGTGCGGGGCGAGAGGGCCGTCGAGCCGGCGGCCGAGCCGCTGCGGAAGAGCCATGCGGCGCCCAGGGAGGCGTTCTCGCCAGGGGATCCGACCGTGACATCCGGTACGCCGTCGGCGTCGCAGTCACCCGAGGCGACCGCCGCGCCGAAGGTGTCGCCCGCCTCGGCGACGCCCGGGACGCCGGGCCTGTCCTGGTTCCAGGAGACGGATGTCGCAGCGCCGCCTGCGTCGAGCAGTCCCTGAGCGCTGCCGGAGAGCAGCCAGGCGGCGCCCGCCCCCGCTTTACTTCCGATGGCCTCACCAGGAGCGCCCACGATCAGGTCGTCGCGGCCGTCGCGGTTGACGTCGGCGACAGCGAGGGCGGCGCCGAAGCGGTCGCCGTCCTCGGCCACGCCCGGGACACCCTCCGTGTCCTGGTTGAGAGTCTGGGCGCGGCTGCCGAACGAGCCGCTCGCGGGGCTTCCGTAGTGGAGGTGGATGCCGCCCCCCTTGGCGAGATTTTCGGGACCGCACGGGTCGTCGATGTTCTCGTCGGCGATCTCACGGCACTCGCCGAGGGCCAGGTCGTCGTGGCCGTCGCCGTCGAAGTCGCCGGCGGCCAGGGCGGTCACGCCGGCGTTGTCCGTGTTCCAGAAGTTGGCCATCTCGGACCGGTCGGCGTCCCACTTCCACAGGCGCACGTGAGACTGCGTGTTGGGGTTGCCCGCGGTCCAGTACGCCACGGCCAGGTCCGCCGTGCCGTCGCTGTCGAAGTCGCCGGTGGTCAGAACGGGGGCGCGGCCGCCCATGGGGGCGGCGACGACGGTGGTGATCATGCTGTCTTCACCCTGGATGACACGAGCGACGACCTTGTCCGTGCCGCCGATCACGATCTCCTTGTTGTCGTCGCCGGTCAGCTCGGCCGCCGCGACCGATGTGCCGTACGCGGCCGACGGCGACGGCCCGGTCAGGACCGTCGCCCCCGGTCCCGGCCCGTCCGTCGAGCCGCCTATGGCGATGACCATGCCGGCGTCCGTACCGCGGTCGATGACATCCTCGCCGGGGACACCGGCGAGGAGTTCCGCGATGCCGTCGCCGTTGAGGTCCACCAGGGCCACGGATGCGCCGAAGCGGTCACCCGCCTCCGGGGTCCCGGGAACCTCGGGAGTGGACTGGGTGACACGGATGCTTCCGTAGGCGCCGACACCCTTCGGCCCACCCCAGACGATGTTCACGTATCCGGCCTTGGCCTGGCCGCCGACGGTCCCCTCCGGGACGCCGACGGCGAGGTCCGCGTAGCCGTCCCCGTTGAAGTCGCTCGTGGCGGTACGGGGTGCGGCAGCGGTGGCGCCGGACGGGAACACGAACCCGGCGGTGGCCACAGCGCCGGCTGCGATGGCGTATGTCAGGATGCGGCGGCTGTGTGGCACGAAGGCTCCCACTCGGTCGACGGGTGCGGGTCATCCGGTGTGACCGTCGAAGGGCGGCGCTGGTTGTACGGAGTTCACGGGTGGTTGGCGCCGGGTTAACGATAGGCGGGCCTCGGTCCGAGCGGACACGCGTCCGGGGGCAGGCCGCCCGTGCGGCAGTGGAACAACTGCGGGAGCAGATCAGCCGCTTGTCCGAGCAGCCCGCCGCAGCCGAACAGCCCCTCATCCGCCTGCGGGTCACCCACGATGATGGGCTCGTCGAAAGCGGCCGCCCCCTGCTCGGGGATGACCCCACACCTGCTCAGTGGCTCTCCCCACCCATCTGCCGCCTGACCTGCGGGACCAGCCAGCCCCCTACACCCCGGTACGGTGCACCAGGCCGTTCAGGATGAGGGCGAGGCCCGCCTCGAACGCCGACTCGTGATCGATCACCGGCACGTCAGCCGGTAGATCCGCGGTGTCACCGGGGTCGGTGTCTGCCTGCTCTTCCAGGACGCTGCCGACCGTGAAGCGGCTAGCCGCCAGCATTGCCATGTGCGCTTCCCGCTCGGGGACGCCGGAGGCGACGAGGAATTCCATCTTGCGGCGGATCCGGCCGAGGTCGCCGGTGGGGGTGCTGCCGGCGTGGAGCCGTGCGCCGTCCCGGCGCATCAGCAGGGTGCGCCTGAAGCTGCGTGTGTTGGCCAGGAACCAGTCGCGCCAGTCGTCATCGGGCGTCGGCAGTGGTGCGGTCGCATGGGGTGTCATCGCCGCCTCCGCCATGGCGGCGAGGAGGTCCTTCTTCGTGCGGAAGTACCAGTAGAGCGATGGCTGTTCCACACTCAGTCGCTTCGCCAGCCGTCTCGTGCTGACGGCGTCCAACCCGACCTCGTCGAGCAGGCCGAGCGCCTCAGCGATGACGGCCTCGCGGTTCATCTTGGTCACGTTGACAATCTATCGCTGATAGATGACTCTGAAAAGGAATCTTTCACTGATAGATTTAGGGTGATGGGCATGACAAAGAGATCAAGAACGCAGCCCCTGCGGGTCCTCGTCGCCGGTGGTGGGGTCGCGGGACAGGCTCTGGCCCTCTGGCTCACACGGGGCGGCCACCAGGTGACCGTTGTCGAACGCTTTCCGGCGCTGCGGGCCGCCGGGGCTCAGGTCGATCTCCGGGGGCAGGGCATCGAGGCCGTCAAGCGCATGGGGCTCCTCGACACCGTCCGGGGCAAGCTCGTGGACGAGGCGGGCGTCGCCTTCGTCGATGCCCGAGGCAAGGCCAAGGCGACAATCATGGCCAACACCTCCGGGCGGGGTCGGCAGACCCTCACGTCCGAGTACGAGATCATGCGCGGGGACCTGGTGCGCATCCTGCACGAGGCGACGAGGGACGACACCGAGTACGTTTTCGGCAAGAGCGTGGACGGCTTCGAGCAGGACGAACACAGGGTCGTCGCGCACTTCTCCGACGGGTCCTCCGGTGAATTCGACCTCCTGGTCGGCGCCGACGGGCAGGGATCACGCATCCGGCGAGCGGTTCTCCCGGAGGGCTTCGACCCGTACTGGCGGGTGGGCATCCACATGGCCTACTGGTTCGTTCCGCGCATCGCGTCCGACAGCAACATCCGGGACACCTACATGGTCCCGGGAGGCCGCCAGATCATGCGCCGCAGCCACAACCCGACCGAGACCCAGGTGTACTTCGTCATACGGGAGGAATCCGATGAAGCCTCAGTGATCCACCGCAAGCCCGTCGAGCGCCAGCAGGAGTTCTGGGCCGACAGGTTCCGCGACGCCGGGTGGCAGACCGAGCGCTTCATCGAGGGCATGAGGACGAGCCCGTTCTTCTACTCCCAGGAGGTCGTCCAGGTCCGCACCGACACCTGGTCCAAGGGCCGCGTGGTCCTGGCCGGTGACGCCGCGCACTGCGCCTCCCCTTACAGCGGCATGGGAATCTCCGGCGGCCTGGTCGGCGCCCATGTCCTGGCTGGTGAGATCAACCGGCACCCCGGCGACCTGCCGACTGCGCTGGCGAACTACGACAGCGTGCTGCGGCCCTTCGTCAACGAGATCCAGGGCGAGGTGAATCCGCGCCTTCTGCGCCTGGGCATGCCGATGACCCAGCGTGCGATCGATGTCTTCCAGGCCGCCACCGCGCTGGCCTGCTTCCTGCACGTCCCCGACCTCGCCGCGCGCCTTTCGAAGAAGGACCGCGGCGGCAACTGGCAGCTCCCCGAGAACCCGGCTCCGATCAGCGCCGCCTGAAAGCGACCGGGCAGCGGGAACGATGGCCGTCATGGCCAGGGCCCGCTCATCGCGGATCTGTGTGAGCTTCTCATCGGCACTGGCATGCGCCCCCGGCCGCCAGTTCACCCAGCGCCTCCACACCCCAAGGCACGCGTGTGACCACCGTGCGGCCACCACGCCGTACAACACGAAGAAGGCCGCTCTCCCATCTCCGGGAAAACGGCCTCCGACCTGCGAAAACGCTGGTCGGGACGACAGGATTCGAACCCGCGACCCCTTGACCCCCAGTGCTGGAAATCCTGACCAAGATGATCCTGTCCGCCCTCGCCGAGAAGACAGCCGAGGGCGGACAGGATGCTTTGCCGGCCGAACACACCAACCTCAACGCTCTGCTGATCGTTCAGCGGCTGCCCGGACACCTGCACGCCAGCTCCACGATGCGGTCTCTGCGCTACATCCGGCGGACGAACCTACTGGTTGCGAGGGCGATCGCGGAGTGAAACGACCAGAACAAGAGCTACGCCGACGACGCGAGCCCGTCTGGCAGAACGGCAGGCGTTCTGATGCCCAGACGAGGGGAACGCAGGTCCCGGCAGGCGGCGAAGCCGCTTGAGCGGGGCGGGCAGGTGTCCCGGATCGAGACGCGTAAGCTGATCTGCATCAATCCCAAGGGCACGGCCATGCGGCGCGTGATCCGCCCGGGGAATTATCGGTGCTCGCAGTTGGGCGCCCAGTTGGCGCACGCCTGGATCGCCCACCACCGGGCTACGGCCTTGACGAACAGCCAGACCCAAACGCGCGTGACCAGGCTGCTCGCCGAGTTCACCGACGGCTGCCCGGCGGCCCGGGGGCTGGAGTCGGCCGAAGCACGGCTGGACGGAGCGGTCATCGACCTGACGGAGTGATCTTCGCCTTCGAGAAGGACGTGCAGGTCGGCTACCCCGCCGACTCGCCACGGCCTCACTTGGCGAGTCATTCGGTCATCCGTCAACCGTTAACTCAGACGGGAAGTTCGGTGATGCTGAGGGCGAAGTCCAAGTTCCCCACCCCGTGGTTGGCGAGGCCCACCGTGACCACACCCGCTCCTTCCAGCCAGTGCGCCATTTTCAGGCCGCCGACGTCCAGCGGGCGCAGCCCGAGGGTCTCGATGAACGCCTCCACACTTGCCTTGGCCTGCGCATTGTCGCCGGCGATGAAGACGTCGGGCCGGCCCTTCTCCAGGACATGACGGAAGACGGTGTTGAACGCCTTCACCACGTTGGCGCTGGCCGGGGCCGCCTTGGCGACTTCCTGCGCGATCGAGGCCTCCTCGCGGTGGGCCAGCCCGTCGAAGGTGGAGTTGAAGGGATTGCTGATGTCGACGATGACCTTGCCCGCGAGAGCGTCTCCGTACTGTGCGACGGCCGGCACGACGCCGTCGTACAGCAGGGCCACGATGACGATGTCCCCGGCCGGGGCGGTGCCCCACTCTCCCGTCGTGGCGCCGCCGCCGAGAGCCTTGGCCAGGTCGGCGGCCTTGGACTGATCGCGGCCCATGACCTCGACGGTGTTGCCGCCCGCTATCGCCCGCACTCCGATGGTGCGGGCCATGTTCCCGGTGCCGATGATGCTGATGTTGCTCATGAGATGTCCTGCCCTGGTTGTGGTTGTTCGGTTCAGATGGCGGTGGTGCCGCCGTCGGCGACGAGTTCCATGCCGTTGACGTAGCTGGAGTCGTCGGAGGCGAGGAAGAGGGCAGCGGTGGCGATTTCGTCGGGGCGGCCCATCTGGCCGCGGGGGATGAGGGACTCGAACTGGCGCTTGGTGGCCTCGTCGAAGAGTTCTGCCTGCTTGGCGGTGGCGACCTGGCCAGGGGTCAGGACGTTGACGCGGATGCGGCGGTCCTTGAGTTCGTTGAGCCAGATGCGGGCCCAGGCCTGCTGGACGGCCTTGCTGCCGGCGTAGACGCTCCAGCCGGGGAAGGCGCCGAGGGAGGCGTTGGAGCCGGTCATGAGGATGGAGCCGCCGTCATTGAAGAGCGGGAGGGCCTTTTGGACGGTGAACAGGGTGCCGCGGGCGTTGAGCCCGAACCAGGTGTCGAACTGGGCCTCGGTGATCTCGCCGAGCGGGGCGGGCTCACCGCCGCCGGCGCTGGCCCACAGCACGTCGAGGCTGCCCTTCTCCCGCTTGACGGTGTCGTACAGGCGGTCCAGGTCGTCCAGGTCGGCGGCGTCGCCCTGGACGCCGGTGACGTTGCGGCCGATCTGCTTCACGGCCTCGTCCAAGGCGTCCTGGCGGCGGCCGGTGATGAAGACGTGCGCTCCCTCGTCGACGAACAGCTTCGCGCCGGCCAGCGCCATGCCGGTGGTGCCGCCGGTGATGACCGCGACCTTGCCGTCAAGCTTTCCCATAGTCATTCCCTTGAGTCGGTGGTGCCGTGTGCACCTGAGGCGATGGCATTATGTACACCGCCCTGTGTGCTTACGGTACGGGGCGGGCGACCGGGACGCAAACTATGTACACCGGTCGTTACCTACACGCGGTACGATGGAGCCATGACGGAGTTGGAGAAGGGCCCCACGGGCCGCCGCCGCGGCCGGGGCGCCCGCGAGCGCATCATCAGCGCGTCCCAGCAGCTGTTCCGCGAGCAGGGCATCAACCGCACCGGCATGGACCAGCTCTGCGCGGCGGCCCAGGTGTCCAAGCGCACGGCCTACCAGCACTTCACCGGCAAGGACGAACTCGTCGCCGAGTACCTGCGCCGGTTCGACCCCGCCGTTCTGTCCGGCGTGTTCGACCGCACCGACCTCACGCCCCGCGAACGGCTCCTCGCCGCCTTCGACATCCCCCCCACCACCCCCCTGTGCCCCTACATCGGCGCCGCCGTCGAGCTGCACGACCCCCAGCACCCCGCGTCCCAGTACGCACGCGACTACAAGAAAGCCGTCGCCGCGCGGCTCGCCGACACCGCCCGCGAAGCCGGCGCCGCCGACCCTGAACAGCTCGGCGAGCAGCTCGCGCTGCTCATCGACGGCGCCGCGGCCCGCACCCGGGTCCTCGACGCCGACGCCTTCCCCACCGCCGCCGCCATCGCCGCCGTCCTCATCGACAACGCCATCCCCGCCACGGCCGGCGATGACCGGCGACGGGAGGAAGTGTCAAGTCAACTTGGCACTCCGCAGCCGGGCTGAACGCGCTGCCGGTCGCGCGGCTGCACCCGCTGGGCGCGACACCAGCCGCCCGCACCTGGCCCGGACCTTGCCGGCTTTACGGAACCGGCCGCCCGCCTGCTGAAGGCCGCAGCAGAAGCCGCCGGGAAGACCGGTGACTCGTTCGGCATCCTGGTTCCTTCAATGTGAGCGGTCCGGCGCCCTGGTTGTGCTGTTCGGGGAGGTGAGTTTGTCCCCGAGGATGTCGGCGAGCAGGTCGATCTGCTTCGGGTCGGTGTCGTTGCCCACGAAGACGAGTTCGTCGAGTCCGGCTGCTTCGTGGGCGGTGACGGTTGCGTGGACCACGTCGGCGGTGGTGGCCGCTGTGTCGATGACGGTCCGGACGTAGTCGGGGCCGGCGAAGGCGTAGTAGTCGTTGACGGCGCGGGCGAGGGATCGGTGTGCGTGGCCGCCGAGGGCGAACATCGCCGTGGCCCTGGTGCGCGGACGTCCTTGCCTGCCGGCCTCCTTCCAGCGGCTGTGGAGGCTGGTGGCGAATGTGATGAACTCGTCGATGTCTCCGCCGGTTCCGGCGATCCATCCGGTGCCGTGGGAGGCGATACGCCGCAGCGTCGCCTGCGATGTGCCGCCGAACCACAGTGGCGGCCCTCCGGGGGTGACCGGGGCCGGACCCACCTCCTCTTCACCCCGCCAGATGGCGGTGACGCGTTCCACCAGTGTGTCCAGGGCACGCCCTCGAGTACTGAAGTCCAAGTGGCTCGCCCGGTAGTCGTCTTCGCGGGCTCCGGGAGCGAGACCGAGATGCAGCCGTCCGGCGCCCGCGATCCGGTCCAAGGTCGCCGCGGCCTTGGCGAACAATGCGGGGTTGGTGTGCAGCGGGGCCAGCAGCACGCTGGTGACCAACCGGATGCGTTCGGTGGCCCCGGCTGCCGCGGCCAGTGTGATCAGGGGTTCCGGAGTGGACCAGGCCAGGCGGTCGCTGGCGATCAGCGAGGCGAATCCCCGCTCCTCGGCCCGCCGCGCCCACGTCACCAACGTACGCTCCTCAACTCCGGTGACATGACCCGGCAGCCCTACGCCTATCTCCATTTGCCGTGTCTCTTCCTCGATAACGGACCGGGTGGTGCGTGTCCTTCCACCGCTGCCGCCTGTGCTTCGTCGACAGCAGCGGAAGGCGTTGCCCGCCCCGCCTCATGACGTGCGTCGGGGTATTTTCAGTTTTCGGTGGCTCAGCTTTTGAGCGTGCCGCCGTACTCCTCCGGGACGAGGTCGGCCTGCTCGGCGCCGCTCCTGATCAGACCGAGGATTGTGTCGGCGGCACCCTCGGGCGACTGGGGTACCAAGCCGCTGGAGCCCTCCATTTTCAGCGCGCCTGCGACGTCGCCGCGAACCGTCCTGACGAACTCGGTCTCGGTGATCGACGGGAACATCATCGACACGGCGATGTTGTCGTCGGCGAGCTCGACGCGGGCGATAGCCGAGAGCTTCGCGAGGGCGGCCTTGGAGGCGGAGTATGCGCCGGATCCGGGCAGCGACGACCAGATGATCCCGGAGCCCACGTTCACGATGGCCCCGGCTCCCTGCTTGCGCATCTGCGGAAGGACGGCCTGCGTCGCGGTCAGGGGTGCGACGAGGTTGAGTTCGAGGACGGCCCGGAAGTCCTCGGGGTCGATGGCGTCGACGGTCGCCTGCAGCCCCTGGCCTGCGTTGTTCACCAGGACGTCGATCCGCCCGAACTTCTCGATCGCGGCTTCTACGGCCGCCGCGACCTGGACCCGGTCCGTCACATCGCATGGCACGGCCAGGGCCACGGACTCGCCGAGTTCCTTGGCGAGCTGTCGGACGCGTCCCTCGCGGCGAGCGAGGAGCACCACGCGCGCACCGGCGCGGGAGGCGGCGCGTGCGGTGGCCCCTCCGATGCCTGACGACGCTCCGGTCACGAGTACTACGGCTCCGCTGATGTCCATAGGGGATTCCTCATCCATGAGTCGGTGGATTGCCTGAGCAGCGCCACGGCCTTCGAGGCGCGGGGGCCTCCACCATTCAATGCTATCAATTGATAGCTATCAAGCAATAGGAAGGTATCCTCGTGGCATGAGCGACGTCAAAGCCGCCAGTCTCCACGAGCTGGCCGACCTGGTCTTCGCCGTGGGGCGGCAGCTTCGGCCCCCGGCGGACCCCGCCTTCGAGCCGTGCACGCCGATCGAGATCAGCGTCATGCGGTTCATCCACCACCACCCCGGCACGTCCGCGCGAGCCGCGTCGGAGGCGACCCTGCTTCCGTCGAGCAACTTCAGCCGGGTACTGCGCGGCCTGGAGAAGAGGGGGCTCGTGGATCGCGTCGTGGACGACCGCAACGCCCGAGGCGTGCGCCTGTACCCCACCGACAAGGCCCACCAGAATCACCAGATCCTCCGCGACAACTGGGACCGGACCCTCCGGGGCATCATCGACGACCCCGCCACCATCGAGATCGTCAATGCCACGCTCCGGCGTATCGAGGATGAACTCATAGCCCGGCGCAGCGGGACGGACGCCGATGGCGCTCAATCCGACTAGCCTCGGGCTTTCGCGAGGTGGGTTGTCCGAATCTTGACCACAAACGCGAGAAGTGCTCCTGACCTGCAACGATAGGGCTTGTCGAGAGTCCTTTTGGCTGCGAGGGCAGAAGCACTTCCCAGGTGACCCAGCGCATCGGGTCCTACCCGCGTGTCCGTGCTGAGGGCGGTGGCCGGGGAGTGGTTTCTCAGGCCGGGGCCGTGCTGTTGGTGGAGACGGTCCGCAAGAGCGGGCTGGACAGCGCGATGTCGGCGGCGTTGGCGCCGTGGCGCAAGGCGCGTGCGGTGCATGATCCGGGCAAGATCCTGCTGGACGTGGCGCTCGCGCTCGCGCTGGGCGGGGACTGCCTGGCCGATGTCGAGGTGCTGCGTGCTGAGCCGGTGCCCGGCACCTCCGTGTTGGCCGCCGCGATCAGCTTCGGCGCGCTCCAGCGCAGCTTGGTGCCGTAGGCCGGGGTGTGATGCCGAGATCTTGATGCTTCGGCATCAGCTCGCCATCGTGCAACGCGACCGGCCCCGGCCTCGGTTCTCCTGGAGCGACAGGGCCGTCATGGCACGCAACTACCTCATGGACCTCGGCGGCCATGCCGAGTCGGTCAGGTTTCTCATCCGGGACCGCGGCACGTACTTCACCGACAACTTCGATGCTGTCTTCCAGGAGATCGGTGTGCGTGTCATTCCGTCACTGCCCCAGGTGCCCCGGATGAACGGGATCGCGGAACGCTGGATCGGATCATGCCGCCGCGAAGCAACCGACCGCGTCCTGATCACCGCGCAGCACCACCTACGCCTCGTCGTCAGTGAGTACGCGGAGCACTACAACAGACATCGGCCGCACCGATCCCTTGGACAACATCCACCAGACCAGTTGATCGCCGCTGAACCGCGGTCCGTCAGCGACCGCACAATGGTCTCCTGGCTTGATCGGCTCGGTGGCCTCCACGAATACAACCAGGCCGCATAGGGTGACACGGTTTCCGGCACCCACACCCCCTGACCGCCTCCACCAGGGCGTGGGCTATTGGATTTCCGCCCATCGAGTGGTCCCGCCTTGGTAGGTCGTGGTTCCGGAGCGGGCGGACAGTGCGGCGACGATGGCGCTCCCGCGGCCGCTCTCCTCGGGCTGCCGAGGACTGCCGCCGTGGTGGCGCAGCAGCGCCGGGCCCGCGTCAGTGACCTCGATGCGGACAGCACACGCAGCCCGGCCACCCTGCCGGGACAAGCACAGCGACGCAGGGGGGAGGGCGTGAACGACCGCATTGGTGATCAGTTCGGAGACGACCAGGAGCGCATCGTCCGCAAGGTCCGAGGGGATGCGCCACTGTTGCATGGCGCGGGCGGCGCGTCGGCGGACGGCGGCAAGACCTTCTGGAATGTGAGGCAGAGGGAAGACCACATCTGTCCGAGCGGATGAGACTGTCTCAAGGCTGTTGCTGAGCTTCACGGGCAGGTTGTGATTCATGGTGCTGTCCTGGGGGCGTTCCCGGTGGGGCGGGGGACGACGAGGCCGGAGAGGAACGTCTCGGGCGCGGTGTGGCGGCGCCGGGCCACCGGGGATCCGGCGGGGGTGGCCCCTCGGTCATGACGATGACGTCCGTACCGACCCTTCCGTCGTTATTGCCGACTAACGTTATGGGTGATTCACATTCAACGTATGCCCCGATATCGGCGGAGTCAAGACATGAGTGAGGTTAATGCACAGTAATGTGGCCGCTGGTGTCAGGCTTCGGCCTGCGACCTATCCGCGCACCCGGTGGAGTACTCGGCGACCCACACGGCATGTCATCTGAGCTGGGCTTCGCCTGTCTGAACGCCACAGCCGACCTACTCGCGGAACACGTAACGGCATGTTATCGGCTGCTCACCTGGGCCGAGTCGTCAAGACCCCCATCCGCGCCACCGCGATCAACGCATTCGCCGCGTCGAACCCCATGCACGCCAGGCGGACCAAGGCGGGTGGCGACCTACATCACGTACAGATGTCAGACATTCGGTGTTAGGGTCGCCTAATGAAAGATCTTCGTGCGCCGCGCCGCGTCGCGAGCTTGTCGGCGCAACTGGTGGACACCCTTCGTGAGCAGATCACATCCGGCGCGTGGCCTGTAGGGATGCGGATTCCGGCGGAACATGATCTGGTCGAGCAACTCGGTGTCGGGCGTACGACGGTGCGCGAGGCGCTCGGCGCGCTGGTGCATCTGGGCCTGCTGGAGGCTCGGAAGGGTGACGGGACGTACGTCCGGACATCGAGCGAAATGCACTCGGTACTGATGAGACGTGCCAACACCTCGAGGCGGAGCGACGTGCTGGAACTGCGCGCAGTGCTGGAAGAGTACGCCTCGGGCTTGGCCGCGTTGCGGCGTACCGAAGACGACCTGAATCGCCTGCGGCACCTCCTCGACGAAGCCGAGGCGACAGCGGATTCACCGGAGATGGCCGCCATCGTGGAGATCGATACCCGCTTCCATCAGGCCGTGGTGAGTGCCAGCGGGAACACCCTTCTTACCGAGGTGTACGACGTCCTCAGCATCGCGGTCACCGAACAGATCGGCGGCACGCCCTGGCCCAGCACGACGGCCGCGGAGCACAGCCTTCTGCACAGGCGTCTCGTTGAGGCGATCGCTGCCCAGGACGAGGTCGGTGCACGCTACTGCGCCACCGAGATCGTGAAGCTCACCGAGACCGGAACGGAATGACAGAAGTGACCACCTCGAGGAACTCCCGCGCCGGCCTCACCACGGCTACGAAGACCGACCGGATCGCAACCCCGAAGACGCCGGTTACTACGCCCGCCCTTTCGGCCGGCCTCTTGATCGCGATCCTTTTGGTGGCGGCCAACCTACGCGTGACCTTGACGGGTGTGGGCACACTGTTGCCGGCCATCGAGCACGACACCGGGTTGACTGCGTCAGGGGGTGGAGTACTGAGCACCCTGCCGCTGTTTGTGTTTGCCGTGACTTCGCCCTTTGTCGGACGCACCTCGCACCGGGTCGGCACCACCCGCCTCCTCGTGGCTGCCCTCGCAGTGCTGGCAGCGGGCACCGTGATCCGGTCCTTGCCTTCGCTTGCCTGTCTGTTCGTCGGAACCGTGATCCTCTCGGTGGCGATCGCGGTTGGCAACGTCCTGCTGCCTACGGTGATTCGCACCCACGTGCCCGGCTCGCGGGTTCATACCGTCAGCGCTCTCTACGTCACCGCTATGGGAATGGTCGCTGCTCTGTCGTCCGGTATCTCCGTACCGCTTGCCGAGGTCCTACCAGGAACCTGGCATTCCGCCTTGGCCTGGGGAGTAGTCGTCGCCGTCGCCGCTCTCGCCGTGTGGCTGCCTCGGCTACGCGGGTCCCGGCCGGACGGCGGCGTGCGGTCTCGTGGGGCACACGCTCGGACCCCATGGCGATCCTGGCTGGCGTGGCAGGTGTCCTTCTTCATGGGCCTGCAATCCCTTGCCTTCTACACCGCCGTCGCTTGGCTGCCCAGCATCCTCAGTCAGCAGGGCATGAGCACCACAGCTGCCGGCTGGATGCTGTTCTACTACCAGCTCGTCGCACTGGTCACGAGCATGTTGCTGCCTTTGATCACTCGGGGCCGCCACGACCAGCGCTTCGCTGCGGCCGCGGGCTCAGCGATCGTCGCCGCAGGCTTCGCGCTTCTGCTCCTCTTTCCAGCGCTCGCACTCGCGGCGTGCACTCTTCTCGGGTTGGGCGCCGGTGTCTGTCTCGTGCTCGCCCTGAGCTTCCAAAGCCAACGTGCCACTGGTCCCAGCGAAACCACAGCCCTGGCCGGGATGGCTCAGTCCATCGGCTATCTCGTCGCCGCGGCCGGACCCCTCCTTCTGGGCGTCCTCCACGACACCACCGGCAGCTGGACTGGTGCTCTCCTTCTCCTCACCGCATTGAGCCTGGTCATGGCCGCCGCCGGTTATGGCGCCGGACGCGACCGCCACGTTCGCACCCGGCCTGACCGCGAGACAGACTAACGCCGTCCAGAACGCATCGGACCGCATGCAGAGAACGCGAAGTCAGCCCCCTGAACCGCCGCGGGAAAGCCGCAGCTCCGCAGGCGCCCACCTCCAGTCCGTGATGGCGAAGTACTCAAGGGAAGCGCGTCCTGGAAGGGGACTGGTGATCAGGTACCAGGGAACTCAGTCCCCTCTCGGTGATGGCCGTCACCGACCCCGAGAAGCGCTCCAAGGGCATCAGCCCTTCGTCGTCGAAAAGTCCGACGAGGGCGCCTCCTTCGGCGCCCCGGAGAAAAAGCTCGGCATCAAGGGCTCCCCGACCCGCGAGGTTTACCTGGACAACGTCCGCATCCCCACGGACCGCATGATCGGTGAGGAGGGAACCGGCTTCGCCACGGCGATGAAGACACTGGACCACACCCGCATCACCATCGCCGCCCAGGCCCTCGGCATCGCCCAGGGGGCCCTCGACTACGCCAAGGGCTATGCCCAGGAGCGCAAGCAGTTCGGCAAGCCGACCGCCGACTTCCAGGCCATCCAGTTCACGCTCGCCGACATGGTGACCTGTGCGCCCGGAGAGGCGTCGACACGCGGGTCCACGAAGACCACGGCAAAGCCTCGCCACCGCCACCAACCGTTCCGGCCAAGCACTCCGCGCTGGGCATACGCCCCACGCCGCAATCGTGGTGGTGGAAGACGTGCTGGCGGCTACTTGCCGTCGTCCTCGCGCTTGAGGGCTTCCAACGCCCGCCGCGTGACCTCGTCCACCGGGCCCAGGGAGGAGATCGTGACCGCGAGGCCCCGCGTCTTGTAGTACTCGATGATCGGCTCGGTCTGCGTGTAGTAGACCTCGAGCCGCTTGCGGACGGTCTCCTCGGAGTCGTCGTCGCGCCGGTAGAGCTCACCGCCGCAGATGTCGCACACGCCCTGCTTCTTCGGCGGGCTGTACGACATGTGGAACACGTGTGCCGACCGGCTGCGGCAGATGCGCCGGCCGGCGATGCGCTTGATGACCTCTCCCTCGGGGACTTCGAGGTCAAGAACCGCGTCCAGCTTGATGGCCTCCGTCTTCAGCAGCTCGTCGAGCGCCTCGGCCTGCGAGACGTTGCGCGGGAAACCGTCGAGCAGGAAGCCGTTCTCGGCATCCGGCTGTTGCATGCGGTCCTTCGCCATCGCGATGGTGAGCTCGTCGGGGACGAGGTTGCCGGCGTCCATGGAGACCTTCGCGAGTTTCCCGAGCTCGGTCTGCCGGCTGATGTTGGCCCGGAACAGATCGCCCGTGGAGATGTGCGGGATCGACAGCTTCCCGGCCAGGCGTATGGCCTGAGTGCCCTTACCAGCGCCCGGCGGCCCGACGAGGACGATGCGCATCAGCGGAGGAACTTCGGCATTGCGCTGCTGGAGTTCATCGGCGATGGAGGCGCTTGCGGACGGCTTGGAGACGACCTCGCCGATCCTGCCACCCACGGCCTGATACCGACGACTGGCTGATGGTGCGGCTGGTCGGGGGATGGCCGGAGCCCCGGACCACTTTCGTTCGATTCCGCTCAGAGCCTTCATCACATGTCCAATCGTCTGGGTGGAGCGTCTGCTCGGCTCGCCGTGGGAAGGGCGGACAGGTTGGTTCCGGCCGTCCTGCGTCACGGCGCGGCTTGTCAGGGCGGGTGCCGCGCCGTGCGCCGGGCGGAGTGGGTGGGGAGCTGTTGCCCCATGGGCTGGTGGTACGGGTCGGCTGCGCCGGGACCGTCCGGCGGTACGTCTTTTCGGCAAGACAGGGGCGTGCCGCCGGACGGGGTATGAGAGGCGAATCCCCTGCACGCAGAGGCTGCCGGGTTCTCGCTCAATCGATGAGGTCGAGGGCGGTGGTGACGATGCTGTCCGTGTCGATGCGGTGGTAGCGGTAGACGTCCTCGATCGCCCCGGACTGGCCGAACCGGGTCACGCCGAGAGTGCTGACGGAAACGTTTTGGATCGTGCTCAGGAAAGCCAAGGTGTGGGGATGCCCGTCCAGGACGGTGACCAGCGGGGTGGCCCGGTCGAGAGGGAAGACCTGGTCGAGGATCCAGGCCGGGTCGTCCGACAGGCCGCGACGGGCCTGGAGTGCACGGAAAAGTAGGTCCGGACTGGTCACGCACACAACGTCGGCGCCATGCCCGAGGGCGGCGAGCCGGTCGGCGGCGGCCAGGGCCTCCGGGACCAAAGCGCCCATCGCGGCGAGTGTCACCACGGGCTTCTCGTGCTGCCGCAGCCGGTAGGCCCCGGCGGTCACATGTCGGCGACGGCGTTCGCGAGCGGCCGGGTCGCTGGGCACGGCGGCTGTCGACTGGTCGATGGGTCGGGTCGACAGCCGCAGATAGGCCGACCTGCCCCCTGGACTGGCCAAGTTGCCGAGTGCGGCGAGCAGGCACCATTCGGTGTCGATCGCGAACGCCGGCTCATAGGTGACGCAGCCGGGCTGTTCAATGCCCAGCGAGGGGGTGGTGATCGACTGATGTGCACCGCCTTCCGGGGCGAGGGTGACACCGGAGGGGGTGCCGACCAGGATCGACTGGCCACCGGCATAGATGCCGAACGACCAAGGCTCCAGTGCCCGGTTGACGAAGGGGTCGTAGACGACGCCGATCGGCAGCAGCGGCTGGCCCCACCGGCTCCAGGTGGTGCCCAGCTCGCCGAGGAGACCGACCAGGTTGGTCTCCGCGATGCCCAGCTCCACGTGCTGACCGGCTGGCTGCTCGCGCCAGTGCAGGATGGTCTCGGCGTCATCGGCGAACCAGTTGGGGCGCTCGGTCGGCGACCACACACCGACCTTGTTGAGCCAGCCACCGAGGTTGGTGGTGGAGCTGACGTCCGGGCTGACGGTGACGATCCGGGCGGCCGCCTCCGGCGCCCGCCGGGTGAGGTCCAGCAGGACGCGTCCCAGGGCCTGCTGGGTGTTGCCGGAGCCGGTCGGTACCGGGCGGGCGAGGTCGGCGGGGACGGCAGGGGGCTTTTGGGGCGCCTGTTCGGGGCGGTGCAGCCGCTGGGCGGCCGCCGCGCACAGGGCCGCTTCCGCCGAACCCGCACCGAAACGCGTCCACGGGTCGTCGAGATCGGTTCCCAGGCGGTCGGCCAGTGCACTCATCTGGTCGGCCGTCAGGAGTGAGGAGTGGTTTTGCGGGTGGCCCTCGGTGGGGAGCCCGTAGCCCTTGACCGTGTAGGCGAAGATCACGGTCGGTCGGGTGTCGTCGACACCGGCGAACGCATCCGACAGCGCGCCGATGTCGTGGCCGCCCAGGTTGCGCAGCGCCGCCAGGAGCGAGGCGTCGTCCAAGGGGGCGATCAGGTCCGCGATCGGCCCGGCGGTGGAGCCGGTGCCGGGCAAGCGCTCGCGCAGCTCGTCGGCGGAGCAGCGCAGCAGGCGCTGGTATTCGGGGTTGCCCATGGCATCGATACGAGCGCGCAGGGCCTCGCCGCCGGGCCGGGTGAACAACTCCTGCAGGAGACGCCCGTACTTGAGGGAGATCACCTGCCACCCGGCCGCGGCGAACATACCCTGCAGCTTGTCCGCGGCGATGCCGGGGATGACTCGGTCGAGGGACTGCCGGTTGAGGTCGACGACCCACACCACTTCGCCCAGGCCCGGCACCATCGGATCCTGGATGGCCTCCCAGATCGCACCTTCGTCCAGCTCGGCGTCGCCGAGCAGGGAGTACTGCCGTCCCCTCCCGGCCCCGCCGAAGTGGCCCTCCACATAGCGCCGTGCGAGGGCGCCCCACAGGGGGGCGGTGGCACCGATGCCGACCGAACCGGTGGAGTAGTCGACCGGGTCGGGGTCCTTGGACCGGCTGGGGTAGCTCTGCAGGCCGCCGAAGGCGCGCAGGGTGGTCAGGTAGGACTCGTCCAGCTCGCCCAGCAGGTAGTTGATCGCATGCAACACCGGTGAGGCATGAGGCTTGACCGACACCCGGTCCTCAGCAGTCAGTGCGTGAAACCACAGCGTCGTCATGATCGAGGTCATCGAGGCGCTGGACGCCTGGTGACCGCCGACCTTCAGCCCCGAAGGGTTCGGCCGCACCCGATTGGCGTGGTCGATGATCGCGGTGGACAGCCACAGCACCCGCTGTTCGACCGACTCCAGCGCGGCAAGCTCCTCCGCCTGGGCAGGACTGCCGTTGCCGCCGGCCGACCTCAGTTCCGCGACCATCACAGACCACCTCCGCATTCGGCACCATGACTTAGGAATTTCGCGTTATGCTCCGCTAGAAGGCGGATAACTCTGCGACTGCACAAGATGTTTCTTATAGATCGAGCATTCTGCTCGCATTCGGGCCACCTGATCGGCTGGCCGGGGACGCTGGACCGGTTCGTACCGGCCTTAAGACGCGACCCCATCACGCGCCGTGGCTGACGGCAGAGAGTCGACTGCTTGCAGGACATCTGTCAGCCATGCGACCTGCCCATCGAACTGCGACAGCTTCCAAGGCCGTACCCACCGGTATGCCTTGTGCTCCCAGTTGAGAGTGAGCCGTCGTTGACTGGTGCAGGCCAAAAAAGTGTGCACGGTCCAGTCCGGCCCGCCACGAGGGTCGGCGAGACGCAGCGTGGGGCCCGCGGTCAGCTGCTCCAGAGCGCGGGCGGGGAGCGAAGTCTCCTCCCAGATCTCCTGGATGGCTTGCCGTACCGGGTCGCTGTCAGCGTCCAGATATCCGGTGATGCAGTGCCACAGGCCTGCATCATGCTGGACAGATTCACTGCGCTTGAACAACCCGATGCGCCCTCGCCACATGAGGATGACAGCGACTGCCTTCCGCGGGCCCTGAGACCTGGGGCGACCGGACTCATTCAGGGACTGTGCCCTGTGTGAAACCCGGGAGACCACCCCGCGACCACCGCCTTCGGCACGGACACCCGGGGAGGACCCGACGCGCTTCATCTGGTGCCTCCTTCATGCGACGGCCTGGCCCAGGAAAAGTCCCTTGCGGGCAGGAACTCTTCGCGTTTCTGATCACCTACCGGACGTCCTGCCGCGTGGAAGCACGAGGTTTGACACTCCCCGACAATGACCTCGCGTGCCACCGGTCCGTTCACGTCGTTCACCGGATGCGGCTCTCGCTCCCGGCCCATGCCTTGTCCCGCAACACAAACTTCTGGATCTTTCCGGTGGAGGTCTTCGGCAACTCGGTGAACGTGACCGTCTTCGGCGCTTTGAACCGGGCCAGCCTGCCCCGCACATGCTCGACGATCTCCGCCTCGGTGGCCGTAGCACCTTCCCGCAGGCTCACATAGGCGGCAGGGACCTCACCCCAGCGCTCGTCCGGCACCGCGATCACCGCCGCCTCCAGTACCGCCGGATGTTCCATGATCGCCTGCTCCACCTCGACCGACGCGATGTTCTCCCCACCCGAGACGATCACGTCCTTCGAGCGGTCACGCAGCTCCACGTACCCGTCGGGGTGCAGGATGCCGATGTCCCCCGTCCGGAACCATCCGTCCGGCACCGCTGCCAAGGTGGCCTCCGGGTCGTCGAGGTAGCCGAGCATGAGGTTGTTGCCGCGCAAGGCGATCTGCCCCGTGGTGACACCGTCCGCGGGGACGTCCGTGCCGTCGTCCGCGATCACCCGCGGCACGCACGAGATCATGTTCCCGACGCCCTGGCGCGCCTTGAGCCGCGCTTGTGCTGCGGCGTCGCGGTCGTTCCACTCCGGGCGCCAGTCGCACAGCATCGCTGGGCCGTAAGTCTCGGTCAGCCCGTACAGGTGCGTGACCTCGAACCCCAGCTCCGCCGTCCGCCGCAGGATCGCCGGCGACGGCGGCGCCCCACCGGTGGCGATCCGGACCGTGCGGTCCAGTGGTGCGGCCTCTTGGGCGTACGCGATCATCGACAGCACCGTCGGCGCCCCGTTGAGGTGCGTGACGCCCTCCTCCCGGAGCAGTCGCCAGATCTCCGCCGGATTCACCTTCGGCAGACAGACGTGCGTCCCAGCCGCCGCGGTCACGGCCCATGGGAACGTCCATCCGTTGCAGTGGAACATCGGCAGCGTCCACAGGTGCACGCTCGACGGCGTCAGTCCGGTGTGTCCCACCATCGCCACGGCCTGGAGGAACGCGCCCCGGTGGTGGTACATCACGCCCTTCGGGCGGCCCGTGGTCCCCGAGGTGTAGTTGATCGACAGCAGCGCCCGTTCGTCGGTCGGGGTCAGGTGCAGCGGCTCCGCCGCGGCCAGCAGATCCTCGTATTCCCGCCCCGCCCTGATCCGGTGCGGTGGGGCGTCCAGCCGGGCGAGGGCCTCGTCCACCAACGCGTCGAACGACGGGTCTTGGATCAGCACGGACGCCTTGGAGTGCTCCAGGATGTAGGCGACCTCGCCCACCGACAGCCGGGTGTTCACCGCGACCAGCGGCACCCCCGCCCACGGCACCCCGTAGTGCGCCTCCAGCGACACATGCGTGTTCGGTGCCAGCACCGCCACCGGACGTCCCCCGGCCAACGAGGCCAGCCCGCCCGCCAACCGCTGACACCGATCACGCAGCTCCGCATAGGTCCACCGGGACCGCCCGTCCACCACCGCGACCCGATCCCCGTGCGCCGCCGCAGCACGATCCAGATACGACGTCGGGGTCAACGGCTCGAAGGACAAGGAGCCCGGGTCGCGGGTCATCGCACCGCTCCGTGTACCGGGACGCCGGTCGTGATCAGGAGGATGCCGTTGTCGTGGTGTTCGGTGAGGAAGTTGCCGGTGCCGTGGTTGTAGAGGTTGGTCATCGGCTGGTCTCCTTGTGGTGGCTGGGGTTGTGCGTGTCGTTGAACTGGCGGAGTGCTTCTTCGTGGGCGGGGCGGGCGGCTCGGATCTCGGCGAGGATGTCGTCGGCCGAGCGCACGACGTTGCGGGGGTTTTTGAAGCGGGGGATGACGTACTTGCCGAAGAGTTCGATCGAGCGCATCAGCTGGTCGTGGGGCAGGCTGTCGATACGCAGGACGAGTGCTTCGACGCCCATGTCCGCGTATCGCTGTACGTGTTCGATGCAGTGGTCGGGGTCGCCGACCATGAAGCCTTGGGAGCGTTCGAACATGTACTCTTCGTCGTTGAAGTCGATGTCCTTGACAGCGCCCATGTAGGCGTAGTCCTTCGACAGCTTCGACAGGCGCTCATATGCGTCGGTGGACAGCTTGGCCATCTCGAACAGGGGCTTCGCCTCGAGGCGGGCCTGGGCAGTGGTCTCGGCGCAGTGCATACCACCGGCGACCGCGACCATCTTGCGCGGCGTGATCGGGTAGGGGTGGTTGGTGGCGGCGAGAGTGTCGTCGTAGAGCTTGACCATGTTCTCGACGAGGTCGAACCCGAGGTAGAGGCCGCCCATGATGGCGCCGATACCCATCGAGGCGGCCGTCTCGACCGAGCTCGGGCTGCCGGCGGCAGCCGAAATGGGCGGGTAGGGACCCTGCAGGGGCTTGGGGACCAGGCTGCGCGGCGGAACCTTGTAGTGCTCGCCCACGTACGAGAACACGTCGTTGAGGAACGCGCTCCGGATCAGCTCGATGCCCTCACGCCACTGAGCCTTGTTCTCGGAAGGGTCCACCTCAAACGCGCGCAGGGCGAGCGTGGTGTTGCCGCGCCCGGTACCAAGCTCGACACGGCCGTTGGACAGGATGTCCTCGGTCGCCACACGCTCCGCGACGCGCAGCGCATGGTTCATCCGCGTCGGCAGCAGCGTCACCAGGTGGATGAAGCGGATCCGGCTCGTCAGAGCCATCAGATACGGGTAGAGCACCTCCGGAGCGGAGACCGAAGCCGTACCCACAGCAACATGCTGCTCGGAACTACCGAAGGCATCGAAGCCAACCCGCTCCGCAAGCAGAACCTCCTCCACCAGCTCCCGGTAGCGGTGCTCATGCGTAAGCCCGACCGGGGTGTCCCCCTCAGACATGAGGATGAAGTCCATACCGACCCTTCCGTCAAATGTTAGTGGGCGATAACGTAGGGCGTGACCCAGCCCAGGTCAAGGCCCCCGGAAGAGCGACGGGCGTTACTTTGTGATAACTACGGAGGTCGACCGGGCGCGCACGGGAGGGGCCGCGACCAGAGCGACCCCGGTCACATCGCGACCGACAGCCACACAGGGCCGCACAGGCGGCCGCGGACTGACGCGACTCCCGCTTCGTTACTACGCACTAACGGATTCACCTCTCCAATCGGAGGCTTGACCGCACCCAAGCCACGTCATATGTTATTCGTCAATAACATTCGAGGAAGGATCGACATGGACGTCATCGTCATGACTGAGGGGGACATCCCGACCGGGCTCGCACGTGAGCACCGCTACCGAGGGCCGGTCGAGGAGGCGCCACTCGCGGCGCACGTCGACGTTGATGCCTTCGGCGGCTACCACGACCCCGCCGTCCGAGCTGTCCGCGAGGTGTGGAATGGCTGATCAAGTCCAGGGGCTGGACGCGGCTGCCTTCCGTTCGGCGTTGGCCCGCTTCCCTGCCGGCGTGACGATCGTGACGACCCGGAGCGCCGGGGGCACCCCGCATGGGTTCACCGCGAGTTCCTTCGCGGCGCTGTCGCTTGATCCACCGCTTGTTCTGGTTTGTCTGGACCAAGGAGCGGACTGCTTCCCAGCTTTTATAGCGGCTGAGCAGTTCGTCGTGAACATCGTGACGCCCGCGCATGCGAAGTTGGCCATGAAGTTCGCCACGAAGGGCGAGGACAAGTTCGCACACGGGAGCTTCGAATCCGACGAGGGCGGACACCCGATACTGCCCGACGCCGCGGCGGTCATCCGCTGCGAGCTGGAGCAAGTCGTACCCGGCGGAGATCACGTCATTCTCATCGGTCGTGTGCACGAGGCACGCATAGGTAGCGGCAAGCCGGTGATGTGGTACCGCGGTGATTTCCTCTACCTCGGACAGAGCGTTACATGAATGACATCGCGCCCGGCTCGTCAGCTCCGGTGGATCGCACGAGTGGTTCATCCACGCGCGGCGCGCGGTGTGGTGGAACCCTCCGCTCGGGCCGTGCTGCGGCCGTCCGGTGAGTGATTCCGTGGAGATCGACCTCGTGAAGATCGGGAACGTGCTGCATCCGGTGGCCGACATCGACGCCGCCGTGCGCTTCTACACCGACACCTTCGGCCTGGCCACGAAGTTCGTCGACGGCGACCGCTACGCCGCCCTCGACGCCGGCAGCACCACGTTGGCCCTGACCGGCCCGGCCGAGGACGTCACCGGTGGGGTGCCCGCGGCGTCGTTCAAGGTCCCCGACGTGACCTCGGCGCTCACCGCCCTCGTACAAGGCGGCGGATCCATAGTCCGGGAGCCCGAGCAGGGCCCGCACGAGGTCCGGGCCGTGGCCCGGGACCCATGGGGCAACACCGTAGTGATCTACGGGCCGCGGTAGCGGTCAGTCCAGTAGCGGGTCGGCCTCCGCCATGCCCCGGACCGAGACGTCGTCGGATGCCCTTGACATTCCTGTTCGTGTCCCTCCCCGGCCGTCGGCCAGATCCTCGACCTTTTGCGCGCCGGAACAAGCTGCGCGTCCGAGGCGCCAATGCTCGCCGGCCGAGTCACCCGCCCTCGAAGCCCGGAAGGTTTCCGTGCACCCCGTCTTCTCCTCGCCCTCACCGGATCACCCGCCGGCACCGGACCCATCGCTCGATGCCCTCCGACTGCGACACGGTGAAAGTCTCCGCGGAACCACGCGTCGTGCCCAGCGTGCATTCGTCGCCGCCAACGCTGTCCCTCTTGTCGTCGGCATCGCGCTGTCCTTGCTGACCGCCGTTCCCGCAGTTCATGTGTACGGGCACATCACTCTCGGCCTCGTCTGGGGCATCCTGCAATGCGGCCTCTTCGCCGCCACCGTGTGGGTGTACGAGACGCGATGCACAGCCTGTGATCCCGTCGAGCGGCCCCGGACCTCCGGCATACCCCAGGCCGAGACGTCGGGTGCGTCCCCCGTCGATGATCCCTGGCGGTGAAGCGGTGACCGTGCACATCTTGAGCGCAGGTGTACTCGACCCGATCGGTTCAGACGCCAGAGGCCCCGTGATCGTCGCCTTCCTGGTATTCATCGGGCTGTCTGTCCTGTGGCTTTTCACGCTTGCCTCGAGTCAGGAACACGAGCCGGAAAGGCTCTACATCGCGGATCGGTCACTCTCTCCGGTCTTCAACGGGTTCGCCATGGCGGGCGAGCAGATCACGGTCGTCACTCTGTTGGTGACGTCCGGGTTTATCGCTCTGTACGGCTACGACGGGTTCAGCATCGCCATCGACCTCATGCTCGCCCTCGGTGTACTGCTGCTCCTTGCTCAAAAAATACGCGACAGCGGACTTTACACTCTCGGTGACCTCTTCTCCCTGCGTGCTGCGGGGCGCGCGTCGCGGACTGCCGCGGCTCTGGTGACACTTGCGATCACCATTCCCCTTCTCATGGTCCAACTGCGGGCTACCGGCATCAGCGTGGCCCTCCTGATCGGCCGGTCGAACCATGGAACCCAAGTGGTCTGCACGGTACTGATGGGGCTTCTCGTCGGCTTCTTCGCCGTCGTGGCAGATCTGCGAGGCACCAGTTTCATGCAGGTCGTCAAGGTGGTCGTCACCCTGATCACGCTTTCGCTGATCACGCTGCTGGCCCTCAGCAGATTCGAGTGGAACCCCGGGTATCTGCTCTCCGCGGCGGCGGAGAAGAGCATGTCGCCGAACGGATATCTGAGCCCTGGACTCTGGCCGCGCACCGCGAACCTCGGATCACTCAACGCGGTCGGCGAACACATCGTCGTTATCCTCGGTACGGCCGTGCTGCCGAACCTGATCCTGCGTGTGAGTGCCTCCCGCACCGGGCGCTCGGCACGTCGATCCATGAGCATTGCCTCGGGACTGGGTGCTGCCTTTGTCGTCCTCCTGAGCGCGGCGGGCTTCGCGGCCGCGGCCGTGGTGGGAGGCGACGTCATCCGAGCGGTTGACGACGTTGGGCAGGGGTCCCCTATTCTGCTGGCTTCGGAAGTACTCCCGCACGGCTCAGTGGCGCGGGTTGCGCTCATCACGGCCATGGCGTCCGTGGCCTTCCTCGCCGCACTCACGACCGTGTCAAGTGTGGCCTTCGCTGCCGCTGTCACCTTCGCGCGTGATGTGTTCGCTCAGGGCAAGGGCCCGCGCACCCGAACCGGAGAAGCGCGAGTACTGCGTCTGGCCCTCGTCGCCCTGGTCGCCGTGAGCCTGTCGCTGTCCACAGCCATCAGCCGGTATCCGGTCGAGTCCCTGGTCATCTTCGCTCTCTGCGTTGCGGCGTCGGGTGTATTCCCGGCGCTGATCTACACTTTCTTCTGGCCCAAGTTCAATCGCCGGGGGCTTCTCTGGTCCGTCTACGGAGGACTGCTGCTGTCCATCGTGCTCACGGTCTCCTCACCCGTCGTCACCGGTACCAAGAACTCACTATGGCCTGAGTTGAGTTTCAACTGGTATCCGTACTACAACGCGGGCATGGTGTCCGTGCCGGCGGCACTCTTCCTCGGGTGGATCGGCAGCCTCACCTCACCAGAGAGTTCCCAACCGGTTGTCGGTGCAGTGAGTACGACGGGAAAGGACGTCGGGCGGAGGAGTACAGCCCGCCCGCGGACAGCACGCGGTCGGCATGCGGGCTGATTCGCCGCGGTTGTGGTATCCGCAGGCTCGACGATCTCCTGCACCCGGGCGGCTTCCGCACAGCGTTGCAGGAGATCGTGGACCTGGCTGTCCGCTTAGGCGGGTAGCGGCTTCGACGCGGTCTTCGGCAGTCGCGCGACGGTGATCACTCCGATGAGTGCTACGGCGAGGATCCAGTAGACGGGGCTGGTTCTGCTTCCGGTGCCGGCCACGAGGGCAGCGGCGACGAGTGGCGTGATGCCGCCGATGATCACGCCCAGGTTGTAGCCGATCGCGATGCCTGAGTAGCGCACGCTTGCCGGAAAGAGCTCCGTGGCCAACGGCCACGTAGGTACCTGCGCCCACCCGGTGAAGAACATGAAGACCAGATAGACGGCCCCGACGGCCCAGAGGTTGGTTGCCGCGATGAGGAGTGCGAAGACCGGCCAAGCGATGACGGCGAAGATGATGTAGGACGCCAGCAGGATGGGTTTGCGGTCGTAGCGATCCGTCAACTTGCCCGCCCATGGATAGGTGAAGGTGGCCAGGGCGATGCACAACGCTGAGGTCCAGGCGACGCCTGTGGCGGAGAATCCTTCCTCCTGCAGGAAGATGGCGAAGTAGGCAACGCCGAAGTAGCCGGTGCCGTTGAACGCGATAGCCAGGCCCGCCACGCGGGCAACCGACAGCGGGTGGCTACGCAGAGCGGCCAGCATCGGACTGCGTACGATCGCGGCCTTCTCCTTCAGCTCTTGGAACTGAGGCGACTCCTCGACCCGCAGCCGGGCCTGCAGACACACCACAGTGAGGACCAGCGAGAGGAGGAACGGAATCCGCCAGCCCCACGTTGCCATCTGGTCGGCCGGAACCAGCAGACGGACCAGCCCTACGACGCCGGCGGCCACGGCGAACCCGAGAGTGGACCCCATGGAAACCGTCGATCCGTAGAAACCCCTCTTGCCGGGCGGCGCCAGCTCGGCGATGTAGGTGGCAGCGCCACCGATCTCACCACCGGCAGCGAACCCTTGGGCGAGTCGCACGACGATGAGTGCGATCGTCGCGGCGACTCCCATCTGTCCGTAGGTGGGCAGCAGGCCCATCACGCCGCATGCCACGCCCATCATCACGATCGTCGCGACGAGGGCTGTCCGGCGGCCGCGGCGGTCGCCGAGGCGACTGAAGAACCAGCCACCGAGCGGACGGATGAGGTAGGACGACGCGAACACCGCGAGCGCGGACAGGGTTGAGACCGTCGGATTGTCGCTGGGGAAGAACAACGGTCCGATGGTGAGCGTCAGAAACCCATAGACACTGAAGTCGTAGTACTCGATCAGTGTCCCGACGCCGCCCGCCAGCGATGCACGCCGGGCGGACCTCAAGCTGATCGTCTTTTCGGAATGTTGTGCCGTCGTCATTGACTCTCCTTGTCACACCAGGATGGAAAGTGCGCCGGTCGGCCGCCCTCGCCGCGCGAGGTCGGCGCCGTCACGTTGCTCGGCGCGATCAGAAGGTGGGTACTGACTGGACCCCGTCCGCCGGGTCAGGCTCCGAGGCACTATGGCGAGGTCGATAGTCGCCGGTGCCCGGTGCTGCGTCAGAGGGTTCCTCACGGGTCAGCAGAAACTGCGTACGCGCACACTCACTGCACTTCGCATGTGCTGACTCTGGCCCGTCGTGCACAGACGCGCAATGCACTGATACGACTGGACTAATTCAAATTCCACAAGTATGGATGCAGAAGAGACATGATCTGGGAGTGGCGCGCAAGAATGGAATTGAGTCAGCATTGCCGAACCACTCAAGCCGCAGACGTGGTCCGGGTAAGGGATCTGTTGTCGTATCAGATCGGGAGCTGCATGAGTCCACCCATTGCTGTATGCGCGTCAGCAGATGTAGGAGCCACGGCCAACTCGTTAAAGTTCTTCGCTAATGCGACCGCGGCCGTAGGTGGTTCGCGATCACTGTGTCGTCATTCTCGCCGTACATTTCGTCGATCAGCGTAGCGAATGAATTCGCTACCGAGTTCCGCTTGACCTTGCCATTCGCGGTCCGCTCGCCGCGTTCGGCCTCGAGGGGCCGAGGCAGCACACGGAAGTCCTTCAGCTGTTGCGCGCGCGCGAGGTCCGTATTGACTCGCCCGAGCTCGGCTCGCAGGCGTTCGGACAGCGCCGTCGTAGTCAGCGCCTTGGCCTGTGTGCTCGGCTCGAGCAGCACGGTGAGGCACTTGCGCGCGTCGCCCACGACGATTGCTTCGCTGATCAGCGAGCTCTCTTTCAGCCGGGTTTCGATCGGCTGCGGATTGATCGTTTTGCCGCCGCTGGTGATGATCACGTCCTTCTTTCGGCCGATGAGGCGGATCTCACCGTGCGCGGTACGCTCAATCAGGTCACCGGTACGGAACCAACCGTCCTGCAGAACGGCATCTGTCTCTTTGGGGTTGCGCCAGTATTCGCGAAACAGCAGTGGTGCGCGGACCAGCATTTCACCATCATGCGCGACCTCGACCTGGAAGCGTGGGTCCGAGAATTCGCGACCAATATATCCCGGGCGAGGAAACGTCTGGTCGAAATGAGCAACGGGGCAGCCAGCTGTTTCGGTGAGACCATAGCTTTCGCGTAGATCCAGCCCCCAGATCTGCCACAGCGCGATGACGTTCTCGGGCGTCGCGGCAGAGGCGGTGAAAGCGACACGAAGGCGGTCCAATCCGACGCTTGCCCGCAGCGGCAGGAAGACACGGTGAAGCACTGCGGTGTATGCGATCCGCAGCAATACCGAGGGATGACCACTGGACCAACGGCGCTCGGCCATTCGGCGACCGACCCACATCGCGCCTTTGTAGGCGTACCGGCGCACCCGCGGCCAAGCCTGCGTTCGTGCGATCAGCTCGCCGGCGACCTTCTCGTAGAAGCGCGGGGGCCACAGCAGCGCGGTCGGTCGCACGGTGCGCAACGCGTCCTCGTAGTCCTCGATGCGGCAGTACGTCACCACGAGACGTGAGAGCAGCGGAGTGAAGATCAGCAGCAGCGCCGGCGCCACGTGGGCCAGCGGCAGGAAGCCGACGATGGCGTGCTCACGGCTGTCGAGCTCCGGATAGAGGCCGACGACGGTCTGGACCGAGTGCTGAAGCGTACGGTGCGAGTGCATGACGCCTTTCGGCGCTCCTGTGGAGCCCGACGTGTAGAACAGAACGGCAGGGTCGTCGAGTGTCGTGGCAGCGACCATCTCGACCAGACGGTCGGATAGGACGCTTGGATGCCGCGCTCCTTCTGTGCGCAGCTCCTCCCACGTTGTCCCGGTGATTTTCTCAGGTAGCGCCGGCGGGGCGGTGTCCATGCCGACGACGAGCCGCAGCTTCGGTGTGCGGGCCGCGATCTCCGCCACCTCGTTGAGCTCCGTGGCTGTCTCGCCCATAAAGGCCACTGCCTCGCTGTGCGCCAGGATCTGCTCGATCTCGGCGGGCGAGTTGGTCGGGTAGACACCGACCACCACGCCGCCGACACTCTGCACGGCCAGTGCGGCGAAGGCCCATTCGGGGCGTGCGCTGCTCATCACCGCGACGCGATCGCCGTGCTGCACTCCGTGCTCGACAAGGCCGAGCGCGATCTCGCGTACTCGATCTCGATACGTCCGCCATGTGATCGCGTGCACAACCCCTTCGCGCCAGTGGCGCAGCGCAATAATGTCGGGCTCGGAGCGCGCACGATCAAGCAACAGCTGCGGATGCGTCCGGATCGGTTCAAAATTCATCAGATCCATCACACGGCCTCTCCGCAGATCCACCAGAGCTGACGAGCCGGGCCCGATGAGTTTCATGTAACACCCTGCCCGAGGTTGAGGAAATCACCGCGGCACCACATCACCGGCTCGCAGCGGATGACCTCTGCGTCGTCGAAGGGGAGCGGGCCAATACGGTGCTCATAGCGAGCCCGACCGGGGCGCCGGTCAGTCTGGAGTCACGCAGGAGGGAGGCGGTGGCGCGTAGTGCCCGATCGCCCCCCGCGGCGCGCGATGTGGAGGGCGACGCTCGCCACCAGCGGTTCGCCGACATCCGGGTCATCCCGAAGCGCCGGGTCACCTCCCGGTCACCAGCCCCGGCCCGGATCAGGTCAGCGGCTACGAGCCGCGCCCTTGAAGACCCCCACTCTTGTCAGATCGCGTCCGCGGGGACGAGCAGCGCGTTGATCGCGGCGGTGCGGATGGTCGTCGCGACGATGTCGGGATCGAGGCCGCTGTTGAACTGGGGTACCGCGTTGATCATCGAGAAGACGGCGTGTGTGAGAACGCGGGTCTGCGCGTCTGACAGGTCGGGCCGCAGCCGGGTGACCAGTCCGCTCCACTCTTCGGCGTAGAGGCGCATCATGCGTCGCATGCGATGGCGTTCGTCCTCGGGGACGTTGTGTTCGTTCTTCAGGAACACCAGCGTGGACGGAACGTTCTGGAGACTGCGTTTGACGTGGTAATCGATCATCTCCTCGAGTGCCTTGCGTGGATCCGTCACCTCGGCTGCCGTCTTGCGGGCATGAGCCAGTAGTTCGTTGAGCGGATCCTCGAGCACGGCGATCAGCAACGCCTGCTTGCTCGGGAAGTGCCGGTAGAGCGCGGGGCCGGTCACACCGGCACGCGCGCCGATCATCTCAGTGGTGACCGCATCGAAGGCACGCTCGTTGAACAACTCTCCGGCGACCTTGATCAGCACCTGCCGGCGGGTGGCGCGGGGAGATGCGGTACGGGGGGTAGGTGAGCTCGACACGCGTAAAGTCTAGTCTAGGTGAGCGGCCGATAACGTGCCATTGCGTGTTCCGCGAGCAGGTCGGCCACTGCGGTCAGACAGGCGAAGCCCAGCTCAGACGACATGCCGCGCGGATCACCGAGCACCCCGCTGGGTGCGACTGCCTTGACACCATCAGTGAATACTCTGGCCAGCAACGCGTCATCCATGGACCCGGTGAAACCTGCGGCGGCACGATCGTTCCTCACGGCGTCCGGCCGCACGGCTAGCATGATCGAACTTTCGGCCACGTCGGCATGGCCTCCGACGTGGTCGGCGAGGCCGGCGACGCGTTGAGCAGCATCGCGCCACGAGCGGAGGACCGCTGCCGAGTCTGCGAACGCGATGACATCCAGGTCGGAGGGAAGCCGCGCGGCGAGCTTCGGCTCGATGTCGCCGAGCACCGGGTAGTTGCCGATATGCGCCGAGAAGATCAGCACCCGACGGAAGCCGTGCACGGCAAGGCTCGCGCAGCAGTCGGCGCAGATCGCTTCGAGCGTCTCGGCCTGCAGCGAGAGGGTTCCGGCGAAGCCTAGGTGGTGCGACGAGCACCCGATCCGCACCGTCGGTAGCACGAGCGCGTCGCCAAGCCGCTCGGCGACAAGAACACCCAGTCGATCGGCGTGATCACTGTCGACCGACATCGGCAGGTGCGCACCATGCTGCTCCGTGGCGCCCAGCGGCAAGACCGCCGTACGCATACCGCTCGCGATGGCACTCGCGATGTCAGGCGAGGTCAAACGCTCAATCCGCAACTCGCTCATGTGTGGTCACTCCTCCTCCTGTGCCTGCTCGACCCGTACCTCGCGGATGCGTCACTACTCGACGGATGGGGAGCGGCTCGCAGTCGAGGCTCACCCACGTTAATCACAACTAACGCCTTCACTCTCTCTCATGGCCTTGACCAGGGTTGGGCTACGCCTTACGTTATCGCCGAATAACATTCGACGGAAGGGTCGGTATGGACTTCATCCTCATGACCGAGGGGGACACCCCGGTCGGGCTCACCCATGAGCACCGCTACCGGGAACTGGTCGAGGAGGTACTGCTCGCCGAGCGCGTCGGCTTCGACGCCTTCGGCAGTTCCGAGCAGCACGTCGCCCTCGGGACGGCCTCGGTCTCCGCTCCGGAGGTGCTCTACCCGTACCTGATGGCTCTCACCAGCCGGATCCGCTTCATCCACCTGGTGACGCTGCTGCCGACGCGGATGAACCATGCGCTGCGCGTCGCGGAGCGTGTGGCGACCGAGGACATCCTGTCCAACGGCCGTGTCGAGCTTGGTACCGGGCGCGGCAACACCACGCTCGCCCTGCGCGCGTTTGAGGTGGACCCTTCCGAGAACAAGGCTCAGTGGCGTGAGGGCATCGAGCTGATCCGGAGCGCGTTCCTCAACGACGTGTTCTCGTACGTGGGCGAGCACTACAAGGTTCCGCCGCGCAGCCTGGTCCCCAAGCCCCTGCAGGGTCCCTACCCGCCCATTTCGGCTGCCGCCGGCAGCCCGAGCTCGGTCGAGACGGCCGCCTCGATGGGTATCGGCGCCATCATGGGCGGCCTCTACCTCGGGTTCGACCTCGTCGAGAACATGGTCAAGCTCTACGACGACACTCTCGCCGCCACCAACCACCCCTACCCGATCACGCCGCGCAAGATGGTCGCGGTCGCCGGTGGTATGCACTGCGCCGAGACCACTGCCCAGGCCCGCCTCGAGGCGAAGCCCCTGTTCGAGATGGCCAAGCTGTCCACCGACGCATATGAGCGCCTGTCGAAGCTGTCGAAGGACTACGCCTACATGGGCGCTGTCAAGGACATCGACTTCAACGACGAAGAGTACATGTTCGAACGCTCCCAAGGCTTCATGGTCGGCGACCCCGACCACTGCATCGAACACGTACAGCGATACGCGGACATGGGCGTCGAAGCACTCGTCCTGCGTATCGACAGCCTGCCCCACGACCAGCTGATGCGCTCGATCGAACTCTTCGGCAAGTACGTCATCCCCCGCTTCAAAAACCCCCGCAACGTCGTCCGCCCCGCCGACCACGTACTCGCCGACATCCGAGCCGCACGCCCCGCCCACCAAGAAGCACTCCACCACTTCCACTCCCAGCACAACCCCACACACCACAAGGAGACCAGCCGATGACCAACCTCTACAACCACGGCACCGGCGACATCCTCACCGAACACCACGACAACGGCATCCTCCAGATCACGATCAATCGACCCGACCGGTACAACTCGCTCACCCTGCCGATGTTCGAGGAGATGAACCAGATCTGGGCCGACGTCGAGCGCGATGACCAGACCCGGGTCGTCGTCATCACCGGGGCCGGCAAAGCCTTCTGTACCGGGATGGACGTCGCTCAGCCCGATCCCACGCCCCAGGATGCGCTCGCGATGCTGGAGACCGAACGCAAGCGGGTCGCGACGATGTTGCGCATCGAGAAGCCGATCATCTCCGCGATCAACGGCCCCGCGGTCGGCTACGGGCTGTCGACCGCGCTTCTCGCCGACATCAGCATCGCCGCGGACGACGCGGTGCTGATCGAAGGCCATACCAAGGTCGGTGTGACCGCCGGCGACCACGCCGCGCTCATCTGGCCGTTGCTTGTCGGCATGGCCAAGACCAAGTACTACGTGCTCACCTCCGAGAAGCTGACGGGCGCCGAGGCCGAGCGGATCGGGCTCGTGAGCCTGTCCGTTCCCCGCGAGCAGGTGCTGCCCCGCGCGCTCGAGGTCGCGTCCCAGCTGGCCCGCGGTTCCCAGCAGGCGCTCCGTTTCACCAAGCGTGCGCTCAACGCCTGGCTCACCAACGCGATGCCCCAGCACGAGCTGTCCTCGGCACTCGAGATCCTCGACTTCGCCGGTGCCGACTACGCCGAAGCACGCCAGGCTTTCCGGGAGAAGCGCCCCGTGGACTTCCCCTCCGCTCGCGCCGCCGGCGGACCGGCGAACTGAGGGAAGGCGAGCATGAGCATTGCCTCGCACAACACAGCGCCCAGCGCTGTGCACGCGTCCGACGAAGTGGACGGCGTGGTTGTACTCACTCTGAATCACCCGCCGGCGAACGCGCTCAGCAATTCGCTCGTCAGCGAGCTGTCAAAGACGCTGGAAACCCTTGCCAGCGGCCCCGGCACCCCCGCAGTGGTCCTGACGGGAGCTGGTGAGCGCTTCTTCTGCGCGGGTGGCGACATCAAGGAAGCCATCGGCTTCGGCGCCGATTCGATGGTCGAACGGATGGCGTCGTTTCACGCGCTGCTCTGCGCGTTGGAGGACTTTGCCCGGCCGCTGGTGTGTGCGGTCAACGGCTGGTGCGTCGGTGGTGGCATCGAAATGGCACTGTTCGCTGACATGGTGTACGCGTCGACTGAGGCGCGTTTCGTCTTCCCTGAGATCAACCACGGGATGCTGCCGGCCGTGAAGGGGATCACTCGACTGCGCGGGGTCCTGGGTGACCGCGCGGCCCGGCGCCTCCTGCTGGGCGGAGAGCCCGTCGACGCGTTCGATGCGGAGAAGATGGGCATCGTCGACCAGGTGGTCGAGCAGGACGACCTGCTCGCGATCGCGATGGCGGACGCGCGGGCGGCAGCGGCGAAACCACCTGCCGTGTTCGCGGCGCTGAAACGGGCCCTTCACTCAGGGACTTCCAGTTGGCCGGTCGAAGAGCAGCTCCGCGTCACGGTTGCCGACGCGCGCACGGTCTTCGACGACCCTGCCGCCCGAGCTGCCCGCGAGGGATATCATGGTTGATCAATTTCAAGGGCTGGACCCGGCCGCCTTCCGCTCGGCGTTGGCCCGCTTCCCTTCGGGCGTGACGATCGTGACGACGCGAAGCGCGTCAGGCACGCCGCACGGGTTCACCGCGATTTCCTTCGCGGCGCTGTCGCTCGATCCGCCGCTCGTCCTGGTGTGCCTGGACCGAGGAGCGGACTGCTCCCCCGTCTTCATGGCGGCCGAGCGGTTCATCGTCAACATCGTGACTCCCGCGCACGCCGAGTTGGCGATCAAGTTCGCGACAAAAGGTGAAAACAAGTTCGCGTACGGGGCCTTCGAATTCGATGAGAGTGGTCACCCGCTACTGCCCGATGCGGCGGCAGTCATCCGTTGCGAACTGGAGCAAGTCGTACCCGGCGAGGATCATGTGATCCTCATCGGCCGTGTAGACGACGCGCGGACAGGTAGTGGCAAGCCGGTGACGTGGTACCGAGGTGACTTCCTGCACCTCGGGGAGAGTGCCGCATGAATCTCATCGGGCCCGGGCTTGTCGGCTCTGGAAGAGAGGCCGTGTCATGGATCTGACCAATTTCGAGCCAACCCGGACGCTACCGGGGCTCCTGCTCGATCGCGCGAACAGGGAACCCGACGCCGTCGCGCTGCGCTACTGGCGTGACGGGGTTATGCAGACGATCACGTGGCGGACGTACCGGGATCGCGTGCAAGATCTCGCGCTCGGCCTGATCGCGCAAGGTGTGCGGCACGGCGATCGCGTCGCGGTGATGAGCAGCGCACGCCCGGAGTGGGTGTTCGCCGCGCTGGCCGTGCAGAGTGTCGGCGGCGTCGTGATCGGCGTCTATCCGACCAACTCACCTGCCGAGATCGAGCAACTCCTCGTACACAGCGAGGCCGTCGCCTTCATCGGCGAGACGACGACGGAGCTCAGCAAGGTGGCGAAGGTCGCCGCACACACACCGAAGCTGCGGCTCGTGGTCGGAATCGACGCCACTCCGCCGGAGCTACCCGAGGTGATCAGAAGGACACCGTGGGAAGCGCTGTGCGAAGAAGGAACACAGTACGCCGACGACAGCGCCGATCCTCTGTCCGAGCTGGTCGCCGGCGGCTCCCTCGACGATGCCGCCGTGCTGTTTTACACGTCGGGATCCACGGGAGCTCCGAAAGGCGTCACCCACTCGCACCGCACGCTTCAGCACTCGGTTCAGACCTTCGTCGGCCTCTACCCGCAGCTCCTCCGCCACGAGCACGATGCCGTGGGCTTCCTGCCGTTGGCCCACGTGGCGCCGGCGCTGGTGTCGGTGTTCGCGCCGCTGCTCTCACGGCTGGTGGTCACATACTGCCGCATTGGTGACTACGAAGATGTGTTGCGCTCGGTGCGGCCGACGGCAGTGCTCTGGCCGCCGCGGTTCTACGAGAAGATCGCCGGCGAACTGATCGCACAGACGGAGGTCTGGCCGCGACTTCGTCGCTACGCCTATGGCGCCGCCATGTGGGTCGGCCGCAGAGTAGCCGAACGCCGTTGGTCCCATCGCCGGCCCTCGGTACCGCTGCGGATCGCGTACGCTGCCGCACTTCGTTGGGTGTTCTTGCCACTGCGGGCAACCGTCGGAATGGATCGCATCCGGGTTGCCTACACGGCATCTGCCGCGATGCCCGAAAGCGTCATCGCGATTTGGCAGATCTGGGGGCTCGATCTTCGCGAGAACTACGGTCTCACCGAGACCGCCGGGTGTCCCATAGCTCATTTCAACCAGCCATTCCCCCGTCCGGGCTTCATCGGCAGGGAATTCCCGGACCCACGGTTCCAGGTGAAAGTCGCGGACGATGGCGAAATGCTGCTCCGCGCGCCGTTGCTCTTCGACGGATACTGGCGCAACCCGGCGGAGACCGAGGCTGCTTACCAGGATGGTTGGTTCCGCACCGGTGACCTGATGGAGCGCACACCCCACGGCGACATCCGGCTCATCGGCCGGAAGAAGGACGTGATCATCACCCGAGGCGGCAAAACGATCAATCCTCAGCCCATCGAAACCCGGTTGAAGGAGAGCTCACTGATCAACGAAGCGATCGTCGTCGGCGACGCCCGCAAATACCTCACCGTCCTGCTCGAACCGAGCCCAACCGCAGACGCCCGGTCGGCAGAGGTGCTGGCCGAACGCCTGCGAGCGGAGGTCGCTCGGGTCAACGCGGACCTCGCGCGCGTAGAGCAGTTGAAGGACTTTCGCGTTCTGCCGCGGTCCCTGGAAGTCGAGCACGGCGAGCGGACCGCGAACGGCAAGATCAAGCGCAATGCCGTCGTGAACTCGTTCGCAACGTTGATCGACGACATGTACGGCGCGAACGACGACGCGGCGATCGCGAACCACGTGCGCTCGAGGTCGAACTAGGCGGTTGATCACGTGAAGATCGCGTGAAGTGAGATCGGTCCGCAGGCGTGGGAGGAGGGCGTTCAGCTTGATGTGTGAGCGAAGAACCGAACACCCTTCTGATGGCACTCTACGTGTTGATCAACGATCAGGTGGTCGTATCCCGTGCCTGCCGTGGCCATCAGCCGTTGTCGTCCGCCACCCCTGTGCCCTGCGGCATGTCGCGGGAAACGGTCAAGCGCTCGGAGCCGACCGGGCGCGCCGACAACGGCTACAACGCCACCGGACCGCAGGTTCAGTCATGATTGCCACGTCCACCCGAGCGTACGGCAAGAGGTGGAGCCATGCCGATCCCTGACCTGACGCTGCAGCAGCTTCGCGCAGTCCGGACACTCGCCGCATCCGGCAGTTTCACGAAAGCAGCCGCAGCAGAGCACATCTCTCAGTCAGTCCTCAGCAGACGGATCAAGGAAGTCGAACGTCTCCTGCGGGTGCGGTTGTTCGACCGAACCACTCGGCAGCTCGACATCACGGCCGCGGGGCATGCCTTTCTGCTCATGACGGGCGCCGTCCTCGACGACATGGACATGCGACTGAGCCGCTTCATGTCGTACGTGGCGGCCCAGTCCGGAACCATCGCCGTAGCCGCGCTTCCGTCGCTCGCGGCGGCTGTGCTGCCGGGCGTGATGCGCGGCTTCATGCTGGATCACCCCGAGGTGGAGTTCGAGATCATCGACGGGGCCGCGGATGAAGTTGTCGAACGCCTCGAAGGTGGGACTGTCGAACTCGGCTTGACCGCCCACGGTGACCTGCCAGACGGCTTCTTTTTCACGCCACTGCTGCGGGAACAGTTCTACGGCGTCGCGCATCACAGCCATCCTTGGTCGGCGCAGAGTTCCATCTCGTGGGCGGACTTCAACGGTGAGACCGTGATCGCAACGCGGCCCGGAACCAGCATCCGAGCGATCACCGGCGCTGCGTTCAGCAGGTACTCGATCTCGGTGAGCCACCACTTCAATGCCTGTAGCGCGGCGACGATCCGCGGGCTGCTACGGGCCGGCGTGGGCGTGGCAGCTCTGCCGGCCTTGGAGTTGCAGGGTTTCGGTCTGGATGATCTGGTCGCGGTACCCGTGGATTCTCCGGGAGCAACCAGGGTCACCGGCGTGATGTACCGCTGCTCTCAGGACCTCTCGCCCGTCGCGGCTTGTTTCTTGGATTTCATGCACGCGACCGAGATCAACCCCCCGCGAGGAGTCTCCCGCGTTCACGAAGGCCACACCGGCGAACCAGACACATCGAGCCACGCAGGGGCGCAGCTCGCAGAATGAGGTTCCCCCGCTGTGCGGATATGGCTGACTAGCTGGTCAGGACGGGTTGACGTGGTTTCAGCAGCCCGACTGCTGAGTCGAAGGGCAGATGGAGCAGAGCCACGTCCGCTTGCCCGTCCTGCAACAGTTGCTGCTGCTGGTGCGCCTCGCAGAGCAGCAGATCGACGGTGGCTGCGCCGGGTTCCGCGGCGTAGGCGTCGAGCAACTTTGTCAGCAGCTCGCCGACGGTGCCGGTTTTGACGGCGAGGACGAGGCTGGGATGTGCTGTCGCGGCCCGTTGGGTACGCCGCTCAGCCGCGGTCACTGCGCTGAGGATCGCGCGTGCTTCGGCCAGCAGCACGGCTCCGGCCTCGGTGAGCGTGACCTTGCGGCTGGTGCGTTCCAGCAGGGCGACTCCGAGCCGCCGTTCGAGCTGGGTGATCGTGCGGGACAAGGGCGGCTGGGCTATGAAAACGATCGCGCTGGTCACTGGCGCGAACAAGGGAATCGGGTACGAGATCGCGGCCGGGCTCGGTGCGCGGGGCTGGAGTGTCGGTGTCGGCGCCCGGGACGAGCAGCGCCGGGAGGACGCCGTGGCAAGGTTGCGCGCGGCCGGTGCCGACGCCTTCGGCGTACCCCTGGACGTGACCGACGACGAGAGCGTGACCGCCGCGGTCCAACTGATCGAGGAGCGGGCAGGACGGCTCGACGTACTGGTCAACAACGCCTTCACGCAGCCTTGGCCGGGTACTCGGTCCACTGCCGGATGGGTGACTCGGATGCCATGCGAGTCTTCGGCTCGGGGTTCCAGAACTCAGCCCGGCCCCGTGAGCAGAGTAAATCGATGAGGCACCACAGTGGCCGGGCGGCCGGGGCTGACGGAAAGGCGGGCGCCTCCGGTCCGGAAGCGCCCGCGGTGCGGTCATGTCAGCCCGTGTTGTCGGCGCGCCAGGTGACCGTGTGCACGGTGGTCGGGTTGTAGAAGGACTGTCTGCTCGCCTTGCTCGTCGTGACGCACACCGTGCCGTCCACCGGGACGGTCCCGTCGTTCGTGTACGTGGTGTATTCCACGTCGACGGCGCGGGACCCGGTGTTCTGGAACACGAGCCCGTCGGCGTGTCCGGACCAGTCACCGCTCGTCACCAGGACCGGGGTTTCGACGGGTGTGGGGTAGGACGCGAAGGTATGGCACGTGGTCGGTGCGGCGGGCTTCGTGGGGAAGCGTCGTGGGGAAGGACGTGAGCTCGGAAACGACGGTGACCCTATCGAGGGGTTTCCTCGGAAGTCGACACCACGTTCTGCCCCGAGGAGGAGTGCCGCCGGGTGAACCGCGACGGCCGCGGCCGCGACGCCTTCCGGGGCGGGTGCAGCTCGATGGTGAGCGAGGCGGCGGTGAAGACGGAGGAGTAGGTGCCGGCCGCCAGGCCGATGAGCAGGGCGAGGGCGAAGTCGGCGAGGGTGTCGTCGGCGAGGACGGCGAGGGCGGTGAGGATGAGTGCCGCGCCCATGCCCGTGTTGACGGTACGGGGCAGGGTCTGCAGGATCGCCCGGTTCGTCAGACGGGGAAGCGATGTGGTGCGGTCGCGGTCGAGCAGTTCGCGGACGCGGTCGAAGAGGACGACGGAGTCGTTGACCGAGTAGCCGATGACGGTCAGCAGGGCGGCCAGGAAGACCCCGTCGATGGGCTTGCCGAGCCAGGCGAAGGCGCCGATGACGATCACCACGTCGTGGGCGAGCGCGACGACGGTCGCGGTCCCGAAGAACCAGCGGAAGCGCACCGCGAGGTACAGCAGTTGGGCGCCCAGTGCGAGGGAGAGCGCGATGAGGGCGTTGCGGCGCAGTTCGTCGCCCATGCTGGGGCCGATCAGCTCGTCGCGGATCTTCTTCGTCTCGCCGCCGAGGTCGCTGATGGTTTCGGTGACGGTGGCCTCGTCGGCGTTGGTCAGCTTCTCGGCGCGCACCGTGAGCCCGGTGTCACCGGAGGACTGCACCACCGCGCGGGGGAACCCGGCGTCGGTGAGGGTGGTGCGGGCCCGGTCGGGGTCGACGGGGGCGCTGGTGGCGTACTCGATCAGCCGGCCGCCGGTGAACTCGATGCCGAAGTCCAGGCCGCGGACGAGGATGCCCGACGCGGCCATGACGGCGAGTGCGGCGGAGGCCGCCAGCCAGCGGCGCGGACGGCGCATCAGGAACGGGTCGCGGCGCAGCAGCCGGTCGCGGACCCAGCCGGTGCTCGCGATGCCGGTGACGCGGGGTCGGCGGAAGACCGCTGGGCGGTTGGCCGCGTACTCGGCGAGCACCCGGCTGATCACCAGGGCGCTGACCATCGAGGCGAGGACGCCGACGGCGAGGGTGATGCCGAAGCCGCGCACCGGGCCGGAGGCGAAGGCGAACAGGAGAGCCGCGGCGATCAATGTGGTGATGTTGGAGTCGGCGATCGCGCTGAGGGCTCCGCGGAACCCGGCCGTCAGTGCCGATCGGGGGGTGGGGCGGCTGCGGGCCGCGTACTCTTCGCGGGTCCGTTCGAAGACCAGGACGTTGGCGTCCACGGCCATGCCGATCGCCAGGACGAACCCGGCGAGGCCCGGCAGGGTCAGTGTGGCGCCGAGCGCGGCCAGGGCGGCGTAGGAGACGAGGGCGTAGCAGGCCAGGGCCGCGGTAGCGAGCAGGCCCATGAGCCGGTAGACGGCGATGATGAACAGCGCGGTCAGCGCGGTGCCGATGCCGGCGGCCCAGGCCGCGGCCTCGATGGCCGCATCGCCGAGCGTGGCGCCGATGGTGCGCTGTTCCACGGTCTCGACCGGTACGGGCAGGGCTCCGCCGGAGATGAGCAGGGCCAGTTCGCGGGCTTCGGTGTCGTCGAAGGAGCCGGTGATCTGGGTGGTGCCGCCCGGGATGCCGGTCCCGCACGGTACGGAGGGGTCGACCTGCGGCGAAGAGATGAGCTTGTTGTCGAGGACGATGGCGACCCGGCGCCGCGGGTCACCGGCCGGGTGACAGGCGGCCTGTGCGGTGATCTGCCGCCATTGGTCCTGGCCGGTCTTGGAGAAGTCGACCGCGACGTGCCATCCGGCACCGCCCTGCTGGTCGAAGCGGGCGTCGGCGCCTTCGACGTCCCGTCCGGTCAGATCGGCGGCTCGCAGGCGCAGGGGCTGTCCGGACTCGTCCGGCAGAACGCGCTCCTTGGCCGGATCGGTCGCCGGGGCGGTGGCGCCGTCGGCGGTCCGGGCCGGGCCGAGGACCGCGTGGACGGTGAGCTGTGCGGTGCGGCCCAGCACGTCGGCGGCTTTCTTCGGGTCAGACACGCCGGGCAGCTCGACGAGGATGCGGTGGTCGCCGGAGCGGACGAGGGTCGGTTCGGCGACGCCGAGCGCGTCGATGCGGCCGCGCAGCACTTCCACGGTGCGGTCGGTGGCCGCGGCGTCGGCGTCGGTGGTGGGGGTGGAGCGGGTTTCCAGCATGATCTGGGTGCCGCCGCGCAGGTCGAGGCCGAGGCGGACGGGCGTGGTGAGGGCGATGGCCAGCGATCCGGCGATCACGGCGAGGGCGAGCAGCGCACGCACGCGCAAGGACTTGGTGCGGTTGTTCCGGCGGTTGTTCTGGCGGTTGTTCTGTCGGTTGTTCCGGCGTTTCAACACGAGCCTCCGGCAGGCACGCCGCGGCAGCGGCCCGCGCGGCCGCGACGGAGGAAAGGGTGATGGGTCGCGTCAGGTACCTGCGGGTGCCGGAGGGGCCCGGCCGCGGTCGTGGGCCGACCGGCCGGGAGAGGCGGGTGCGCACGCGGAAGGCGCTGAAGCACGGGTACCGACAGCCGGGCCGGCATCCGCGTCAGGGCGGTCGGTGGCGTGGTGATCCGGTGGGCACGGGCGCTCGCCGAGGTGGTCGTGGCGGACCCTGGCCTGGGCCGCGCAGCCGACGGCACACGGGTCGTCCGCGTGGGGACCGGTGTCGGGGCGCTCGGCGCCCGTGGCCGCCGGGGCCGGATCGAGCACCGGAACGGAAGCCGCGCGCGCGGCATCGGCGGGAACCAACGCCAGCAGGACGGCGAGGAGCGCGATGAGCGTCCCCGCGAGCGGGTGAACTGCGGTCGGGGCGCTCCGGGATGCTGGGCGCATGCACCGTCCCCTTCCTGCGGGATGCTCGACTCCTGCCGTGTGCCCGGCGTGGGGTGCCGGTCCGGGGCTCCGGCCGGGGAGTGGACGACCAGAGCCCCGGACATCGGTGCGGGGCGGGCGTCAGGGTTCGATGAGACCTGCGCGGATGGCGTAGCGGGTCAGCTCCAGCCGGTCGTGCAGACCGAGCTTGTGCAGGAGGTTGGCCCGGTGGCGGTGCACGGTCTTGACGCTGATGAACAGGATCTCGGCGATCTCCTTGGAGGAGTGCCCTTCGGCGACGAGTTTGAGGACCTCCTCCTCACGAGGGGTGAGGAACTGGTCGGGGTCTTCCTCGCCGTGGCGGACGCGCTCCAGGTAGTTGCGGATGAGGGCGGTGACCGCGCCGGGGTAGAGGAACGGCTCGTTGCGCATCGCGGCCCGGCAGGCGGCGACCAGGTCGCGGTCGGCAACCGACTTCAGCACATAGCCACAAGCCCCGGCCTTGAGTGCCTGGAACAGGTACTGCTCGTTGTCGTGCATCGTCAGCATCAGGATGCGCAGACCCGGCTTGAGCGCCACCAGCTCCCGGGTGGCCTGAAGACCGGTCAGGCGCGGCATGGCGATGTCCAGCACGGCCAGGTCGATCTCCTGGTTCCGGGCCGCCTCGATGGCCTCGGCACCGTCCCCGGCCTCGGCGACGACCTCCAGGTCGGGTTCCCTGTCGAGGATCAGGCGTACGCCGCGGCGTACGAGAGCGTGGTCGTCGGCGAGCAGGATGCGGATCGGCTTCCCGGCCGTGGCGGACGGTGCCGCGGCCGTGGTGGGTCCGGGCCAGGTCGGATCGGGCATGGTCAGAGCTGCTTCCTGGGGGCGGGTGTGATGAGGCGGATCCGGGTACCGGTGCCAGGCGTCGAGGTGATGTCGAGGGTGGCCCCGGCGAGCAGGGCCCGTTCGCGCATGCCGCGGATCCCGGCGCCTTCGCAGGCGGCCTCGATGCCGCGGCCGTCGTCGGCGATCTCCAGCACCACCGCCTCGCCCACCCGGTGCAGGCTCACCTCGACCTGCCGCGCGTCCGCATGGCGGGCCGCGTTGGTCAGGCTCTCCTGAGCCACCCGGTACAGCACGAGTTCGCTCTCCCGGTCGAGGGTGGGCGGATCGGAATCGAGGCGGCGCACGACCCGCAGCCCGGTGTGGGTGGCGAAGTCCTGCGTGAGCGAGGTCAGTGCGCTGACCAGGCCCAGGTCGTCCAGGACGCCGGGCCGCAGGCGGCGCACCAGGCGGCGGACCTCGTCCAGGCTCTCCCTGGTGATCTCCTGGGCCTGCTGGAGGTCCTCGCGCAGCGGTTCGGGGGCGTCGTCCGCGGCGCGCTTGAGCACCAGCAGGATCGCGGTCATGCTCTGCCCGACCTCGTCGTGCAGTTCCTGGGCGATGCGGCGGCGTTCCGCCTCCTGGGCCAGCAGCGCCCGGGCGCTGGACGTGGCGCGTTCGTGCTCCAGCCGGCCGAGCATGGCGTTGAAGGTGCGGATCAGCTCGGACACCTCGCTACCGCCGCCGGCGCCGGGCACGGGCAGCCGCTGGCCCGGGCGCAGCAGGTCGACGGTGGTCATCAGCCTGGTCAGCCGGTCCAGCGGGGCCAGGCCCCAGCGCAGCAGGGTGCCGTTGGCGACCAGCATGACGGCGAGACCGCCGACCAGGATGATCGCCTCGGTCAGCAGCACCGGCACGGAGACGGTCACCGGCGCCCACAGCAGCAGCGCCGTAGCGGTGCCCAGCACCAGGGCATTGAGCCCGAAGATCCGCCAGAACAGCGACACCGGGGAAGTTCCTCCTTCTGCGCTCCGCGTGTGATCAGCTCTACTGTCGCCCATCGCACCCCGGCGGAGCCGCCACAACTGATCACGACCGAGCCTGACACAGCCTGCCTCCCGCACCGCGCGCGGTCGATGGGGCCCATCACCCATATCCGAGGTCATCGGGTACCCACGCGCCCTTCCCCGCCATCGCCCCGTGGTCACCGCTGCCCCGGGCAAATGGGGTCCGCGCCCGATGGGCTTCCGACGCCGGGTCGAGCAGAGTCGAAGGTGCTCGAGCCGTCCGGTACGGCCAGTGCCCGCGGTCGTGGAGACCGCGGCCGGCGGAACCGGGCGGCTACTGCCGCGCCTGGCGCGCTTTCACGAAAGGACCTCATCGTGCCGCTCGACACCGCCCAGACCGGCCCCCGCCCCGGGCGGCTGGCCTCTCATGAAACCCGTCAGCGCCTCGAACACGCCCGCAACAGCCGCCTGGCTCAGCTGCGTGCCCTCGACGAGAGCGCCCAGAGCACGGACGCCCATCTGGTGTCCGCGCAGACGGAGGCGATCCAGCGAGTCCTCACCGAGATCGACGAGGCGTTCGCCCGCGTGGAGGACGACACCTACGGCATCTGCCAGGGCTGCGCCAAGCCCGTCCCCGCCGAACGCCTGGAGATCCTCCCCTACACCCGGTACTGCGTCGCCTGCCAGGGCCGCGCCGCCGCCTGACCCGCCCCGTCCGCCTCCTGTTTTCGTCTCCGCCCTGCTCAAAGGGGTGAAGTGGTGAACCACCAGACCATCGGCGACCGTGCCGCGCACCTGTCGCCCGAGGACCTCGCCGCGCTGCGGGAGAACCTCCACGAACAGCGCCTGTTCCGCCAGGAACAGCTGCGGCAGATCGCCTCGCCGCCCCGCGCCGAGGACCTGCTCCGGCGCCGCTCCGCGGCACAGGCCGAAGTGCACGTCAAAGTCGCCGCCTCCGCGCGCATGGTCCTCGCCGACGTGGAGGCGGCGCTGCGACGCATCGCCGAGGGCCGCTACGGCACGTGCCACCTGTGCCGTCGCCCTGTCGAGCGCGACCGGCTGATGATCGTTCCACAGGCCCGCTACTGCGCACGGTGCCAGCAGGTACGGGAGGCCGGACGATGACCGTCCGCCGCCGCTTCCGGCCCGGCTCCCCCGCCGGGCACCGGCACCGGCCCTGGCCGTTGTGCCGGCACTGCTGCGGCCTCGCCCTGGACCTGGGCAGCGCCCGCACCCGCGCCTGGATAGCCGGCCGCGGGATGGTCCTCGACGTACCCACCATCACCCTCCCCGGTGCTGGGGCGGTGTATCCGGTCCAGCGCGGCGCCATCGTCGACGTTCCGGGAACGGCCCGGATGCTCGACCGGCTCCTCAGCCACCGCCTGCCCCGCCTCACCCGCCCGCTGGTGGTGGTCACCGCGCCGGTGCTGGACGGCCCCGCCTACCGGGAACGGGCCCGCGCCGCCGTGGAAGTGCTCCGCCCCCGCGCGGTCCTGACCGTCCCCACCGCACGCGCCATCGCCCTGGCCGCGGGCGCCGACCTCTCCCTGCCGCTGCTCGTGGTGGACATCGGCGCCCATCTCACCGAGGTGGTCCTCCTCGTCGACGGCCTGGTCTTCGACGCCCGCCGCACCGCCCTGGGCACCACCGACCTCGCCGGCACCACCGACCTCGCAGACGCCGACGCCACGGCGGAGATCAGCGAAGCCATCAGCACCATGTTCACCTCCATGCTCCGGCAGGACCGCACGTCCCTCACCGCCGAGGCCCTGAGCCGAGGTGCCCTCCTGGCCGGTGGCGGCGCACTGCGCCCCGACCTCACTCACCGGCTCGCCGGCGGCACGCACGCGCCCCTGCGGGCGGTTCCCACACCGCATACCGCGGCGATCCGCGGCGCCGCCACGATGTTGCGGGCCGCGCACGGACATCCGTCGGCCAGGGGCACGTCCCCACCCGGGCCTGGCCCGCTCTTCCGCTGACCTCGCTGCCCCCCTGACCGCCACCTCACCGGCCGGGGTCTGCTGTACGCCCCCTGCCCCGGAAAGGAGAACCTGTGTCCGGCGTGCCACCACCCGCACAGCCCCCGGATCCCCCGCACCACGGGCTCGTGCACCCCCTGTCGCTGTGGCGCTGGCGGCACAATCCGCTGTACCGGCGCACCGACCGCCTCCAGGGCCGGATCGCCCTGGCGATGTTGCTGCTCGTACCGATCCTGGGGCTCGGTGCCATGTTCGCCATCGGTGACACCGCCCACCGGCACTACCGCGCGGCCGCCGAGCACCAGAGGCAGACCCTGCGCCTCACCACCGCCGTCCTCACCCACGACGCCCCGGACCATCCGGAGCCCGGATCGGCGGAGGCGAGAGAGAACCGCTATCCGGCCACGGTCCGCTACACCGACCCGGACGGACGGATCCGCACCGCCGAGACCGACGTCCTGCCAGGGCTCAGCGCGGGCAGCTCCGTCGACGTGTGGGTCGACGCGGACGGAGTGATCGCCGAGCCGCCCATGCCCGCCGAGCAGATCCGCAGCCGGACCATGGGCTGGGCGCTCGTCGGCTTCCTGACCGTGACCCTCGCCGGTGCCGCCGCCTACCGCGGCGTCTCCGTGGTCCTGCGGCGGCGCAATCTCGCCCAGTGGGACGCCAAGTGGGCCGAGACCGCGCCACGCTGGACCACGTTCCCCTGAGCCTGCGCAAACGCTCACGCCTGCCCGGACCGACCACGGCATCCTGGACTGGACCACCGTGTGCGTGGACGACCCCGCCCGTGACCTGTCCGCCCAGTACGGCGCCGCGGGCGAGGAGATGCCGCAGGCCACCCTCACCGGGTACGAGCAGGCGGGCGGGCACGTCCACCCCGGCCTGGCAGCCCAGGCGAAGCACCTGTGGGACGCCTCCCCGATCGGGTACGCCCTGTACGCGCTGACCACCGGCGCCGAGACCGACCTGGCCACCGCAGCCGCGATGCTGAACCCCGTGATTCGTGGGGGCACATGAGGTGGGTCACGCCCCGGTTGAGAAACGGCTCGCTCCACGACTTCAGGGGCGGGCGGTCACGTGGGCTTCTCGCACATTGAGAGGCCGCCCACGGGACACGCGATCAGATGAACGCGCACTGCGAACGGACGACCAGCAACATCCACCGACGCGCCGCCGGAGATCTCCGACACGAACGAATTCGCACCGGATGGCCGACGGCTGCCAGGTGTCGTGCGTCCGGACCCGGCGTCGCGTCCACCATGGGGCGCTCGGCCCGGTAGTGCCCCATGGCGACAGCCATGCCCCGGTCGCGGGCTTCACGGTCCGGCTCTCGCCGCCCGCGGGCGCTTCGCGCTTATCGACGACCGCGCAGCTTCCGCACCAGTTCCTGTGCCTGAGCGCGGCGGCGCGGATCGGTGGCAGTCCGGCGCACCTGTGCAACCGCTCGTCGGCCCTGCGGACTCCTCGCGAACTGCTTGATGCGCTCGACAACTCCAGCCATGACGCTCCTTCCGACCTCGTGCTCTGCTTCTTCTGAGGCACTGGTTGGGTTCTCGGCTACCCCGTGACCCGCGGTCCATCCTCGCTTGTCAGCGACGGCATGGCCAGCGCCATCACATCGGTCAGCCGTACCGGACGCCCGCCGTGCGGTACCAGCACTTCCGTGTCACTCACAAGACTCCTGACCTGATTCTCCCAAGGTCGTCGGCGTCCTGCACGATCTCGGGCACCGGGCCGGCGTGCCACACGATCCCGGCGTCCACGGTGTGGTCGAGCACGGCGCGATGTTGCGTGGCCCAGTCCAGGTCGACGTAATCGACGCACAACCCGGGCACCTGCTGACCTGGCATCGCCGTCCGGTGCGCTGGAAATGGCGCTATACCCCCACCGGCCCCGGCCGGCCACCGCTGTCGGAGGTGATTGCGGCGCTCATCCAGCGCCTGGCGCGAGAGAACCCCACCTGGGAATACGTCAGGATCCAAGGTGAGCTCCGACGGCTCGGGCATCGGGCTGCCGCCGCCACCGTCCGGCGCGTTGTGCGCAGCTCCGGTCTACCGCCCGCACCGCAGCGCGCCTCCCAGCAGACCTGGCGCTCCTTCCTGCGCTCCCAGGCTCACACGCTGCTCGCCTGCGACTTCATGCACGTGGAGACCGTCCTGGTCAACGGTTCGGCCGCCTGCGAGGTAAGCCCTGACCCGACTCCTGCCGAGGAGACTTCGAGCACACAGGATGCGCTGTAGGCCGGTTCGACCGACGATGCGGGGGCACTCGGCGAGGCCAGTCCGGCAACCGCTCCCGCGAGTACGGAGGCGTACGTGGCCGTTCGTCATCGTCTGCTCAAAGCCGACCCCAGCGACGTGCGGACCGCCCTGGCCGACGGCAACAAGTACCTGCGGTGGGTGGTAGGCCCCCGGCGGTCGAGCCGCTGGACGGGCAGCGCCCGTGCCCCGGCCCGGAACCCCGCCATCAGGTCCGCCTCGGCCCTCTGCTGCAGCCCCACGAGACGGTCGTCCGCCGCTGCGAGGAGGGCGCCATCCTGGAGCTGAGCCCACACCGGTCAAGGGAAAAGATCCGAGCCGCGCGCGGCATCGGCGCGACACTGGCACGCGAGACCCCCGGCGCGGCGTCTGGCGCCGGCCCGGCGGTGCGCCGGCCGTCCGCGCCGCGCAAGAGATGAGATGCGGACAGTCGAGATGCAGACGTTCCTGCCCCATTCCGACTTCCGGCGGTCGGCGCGTGAGCTCGACCGGCGGCGGCTGGGCAAGCAGCGCGTCGAGGCCCTCCAGGTCCTACGCGGCCTGACGGTGCCCGGGTACGGCTGGCGGCGGCACCCCGCCGTGCGGATGTGGACCGGATACGAAGAGGCCCTCGTCCGGTACGGGCTGGAGATGTGCCGGGTGTGGCGGGAACTGGGGCATCAGGACAGTTGCGCCGCCTCCCTGATCGCCGACCTCGCCGCTCACCGCCCCGGCCTCCCGGTCCGCGACCAGACCGAACTGGCAGGAGCCGGAGAGCTGCCGCCGTGGCTCGGAAACGCCGCCTTCCACCGCAGTCACCAATCGGCTCTCGTACGTAAGGACCCCGGGGTGTACGCCCCTCGCTTCCCCGGCGTGCCGGACGACCTGCCCTACGTCTGGCCGGCCTCGGACCGGGAGGCCCCGGACGCGCCCGGCCCCTGAGCCATCCGCACCCGGGGTGGGCCGGCGATCGGCTACGGGCCTGCCGAAGCACGGGGAGCCTGTTGCTTCGCATGCTTTTTGCCTGGCTCGTGCCACGTCCAGCAGCGGCAACGTCCGCCAGGACGACGGCTGCTCAGCTGGAACCGCGCACTTCGTCGGCTTGCCCGGTGATTTCAGTGGGCAGAGGGCCGATGGGCGTACCGGCCGTATGGACTTCCCCGGCCCCGGGGGCGGGCGCCCCCGACGTCCCCGGGCCTCCTCCACCGTGCTCCGGCCCGCGTCAGACCCGGCGTTCCCGAACGCCCTCCCCGTCACCGGGCCGCGGACGCGGGATCGGCGCCGGGCCAGTGCTGCCCCGCGGGACGAGTTCCACCGGCAGGACCACGTGTCGCTCCCGATGCGCCTCGGGGTCGTGGATCACGCGGTGGGCCAGCTCCGCTGCCGCCTCGCCCAGTCGGCGGGCCGGCTGGGCCATGGTGGACAGGTCCCACGGCTCGGCCATCGCGTGTCCGTCGAAGCCGAGGATCGACATCCGTTGCGGCACCGGGACGTTGACGCCGCGCAGCACCGTGAGAAGCCTGAAGGCGATGTCGTCCGTCTCGGCGAAGATCGCCGTGGGCGGCTCCGCAAGGCTCAATAGCCGTCCCACCGCCGCTTCCAGGCTCGGCCCCTGCCAGTGGGCGACCTGGCGGACGAGGTCGTCGTCCTGGCCGATGCCCGCCTCCGCCAGGGCCGCGCGGTACCCGTCGAGACGGGCTCTGCTGCTCCAGGCGAAACCCGAGGCGTCCGCGGGCTCCAGATAGGCGATGCGCCGGTGACCGAGGTTGAGCAGGTAGCGGGTGCCGCGCTGGGCGGCCTCCACGTCGTCCACGTAGACGCCGGCCCTGCCCTGTTCATGCTGGCTGACGAAGACCAGGGGCATGCCCAGGTCGTCCAGGCGCGCTCGTTCCTCGGGGGAGAGCGCGAAGCTGACGACGAGCAGGGCGTCGGCGTTGCGGCGGGCCGGCAGGCGGTCGAAGAACTGTGCGCGCTGCTCGGCGGTGGTGACGCTGTAGACCAGCATGTCCAGGCCGGCCGCGTTGAGCGCGGGTGCCATGCCGGCGAGCGCCGCGCCCAGGAACCAGGAGTCGAGGTTGGGTACGAGCACGGCGACCCGGCCCGTGCGCCCCGTGACCAGACTGGACGCGCTGCGCGAAATCGCGAACGACAGCTCGCGCGCCGCCTCTTCCACGCGCGCCCGGGTCTCGGGGGACACCGTCGACAGACCGCGCAGGGTGCGGGAGACGGTCGAGGGCGAGACTCCGGCCCTCTGGGCGACGTCCGCCAAGGTGGCGCCCTTTTCTGCGACTTCACCGGCCATGCCCGGACGCTAACACAACGGTTGCCGCACCAGGACGAGCGGGTGACAGCGCTGTCATGTGAAACCTCGCAGCGATTCAGCGACTGTGAGCGTTGACACTTCATCGTGGCGCTCCCTACGGTGCTAGCGCTGTCATCAGACAGTCCGAGAGGGGAGGAGCACGCCATGTCCCTGCACCGCAGAGCGCTGCTGACGGGCGCCGTGAGCGCCGCCGCGGCGGGCCTGCTGTCCGGATGCGGAGGAAAGGACCTCGAGGACCTGCTCGCGCAGGCCGCGACCGTTCCCCGGAAACCGGCCCGGCTGACCTGGTGGGTCTCCGAGATCCCCGCACGGCGAGGCGCTGTCGTCGCGGATCTGATCATCCGTGCCTTCGAGCGGCGGCATCCTCGTATCCGCGTCTCGAAGATCAACGCGCTGTCCACCTCGGACGGCAACCGCAGCGCCATCGCCACCCAGCTCGCCGGCGGCTCCCCCCAGCCCGACGTGTACCTGGGCGACACGACGTGGCCCGCGCAATTCGGTCACTCCGCGCTCGCGCTGCCGGTGGAGACGCTGCTTCCGGACGACTTCTGGGACGCTTATCCGGCAGCCCTGCGCAGCAGTTCCACGTACCGGGGCAAGGTCTACGCGGTGCCGTTCTTCACCGACAGCACCTACCTCTTCTACCGCAAGGACCTTCTCGCCAAGCACGGGCTGCGCGTTCCCCGCAGCTGGGAGGAGCTGCTGCACACCTCCCGCACGGTGCAACGGGCCGGTGACGCGGAGGCCGGGTTCCTGTGGCAGGCGGCGGTGACCGAGTCGCTGACGGCCAACGTCACCGAGTTCCTGGCCGACGCGGGCGCCGCCGTCCTGGACGGGCGGGGCAGGGCCGTACTGGGCGGAGCGGCGGCGGAGCGGGCATTCTCGCTGATGGCCGAGTTCACCGCTCGCGGGGTCACGCCCCGCACCGTGGCCACGTATCAGGAATCGGACGCGCAGGACGCCTTCGTCAACGGGCGCGGGCTGTTCCTGCGCAACTGGTCGTACGCCTGGGTCAACGCGAGCACCCCCGGGGTCTCCCGCGTCGCCGGGAAGGTCGGGGCCGCGCCGCGTCCGGGCTTCGAGGGCACCGGCCGCTCCGGCGTCTCCTGTGCCGGCGGCTGGAGCAATTTCGTCAACCCCAGTTCCCAGGAGCTGGGCGCCGCCATGGAGTTCGCCCGGTTCTGCGCCTCAGGCGAGGTGCAACGCCTCCTGGCCCGGGAAGCCGGTGTCATCCCCGCGATGACCTCCGTGCTCGACGGCCGGGAGGCGCGCGCCGCCGGCGACCCGACGGTCTTGCGCGCCGCCGACCTGCGGCTGGTCGCCCGGCCCGTGCAGACCCCGTACTACCCGCAGGTCAGCAAGGCGCTGTACACCCCGGCGAACGCCGTCGTGCGCGGCAGCCTCTCCCCCGCGGCCGGCGTCCGCGCCGCACGCGAGGGGCTGCGTACGGCCCTGGAAGGAAAGGCGCTGTGAGTTCCGTACTGCAGACCAAGACGGCGGGAACGCCGTCGAAGGGCGAGGGTGGCGGCGCACGTGCCGGGGCCTGGCGGCAGTCCCCGATGAGCACACCCCCGGGCTCCGCCGCCCGCCGTCGCGCTCGCACCGGGTGGCTGTTCGCCTCCCCCGCGCTCCTGATCATCGCCGCGGTGACGGTCTTCCCCGTCGTCTTCTCGCTGGTGCTGTCGTTCTGCGAGGTCCGGCTCGAGTACGGCGGGCTGCGGCTCGGCTCGCCCACCCTCGCTCACTACGAGGCACTCCTGACGCACTCCGAGTGGTACCGGGCCCTCGCGTTCACACTGGGCTTCACGATCGTCTCGGTCTTCATCGAGCTGGTTCTCGGGACGCTCACGGCGCTCGTCCTGGAACGGCTCGGCGCCGCCCGTGGCTGGATCCTCGCCCTGCTTCTGCTGCCCTGGGCGCTGATCAATGTGATCGCCGCACAGTTGTGGTCGTACCTGTTCAACGGGAGCTATGGCGCGGTGAGTTGGCTGTGTGAGGAGCTGTTCGGCGCCCAGCCCGACATTCTCGGGCGGCCGGTGCCCGCGATGGCGGCGATGGTCGCCGTCGACGTGTGGAAGACGACACCGTTCGTCGCCATCGTCGTTCTCGCCGGTCTGATGCTCATCCCGGGGGACGTCTACGAAGCCGCCGAGATCGACGGCGCCAACGCGTGGACCACCTTCTGGAGGGTCACGCTGCCGCAGCTGCGGCCCATCGTCGCCATCGCGGTCCTCTTCCGCATCCTCCAGGCGTTCGGCATCTTCGACCTGCCGTTCGTGCTGACCCAGGGCGGTCCGGGCACGGCCACCCAGTCGGTGGCGATCCTCGGGTACCGCATCCTCTTCCAGAATCTCGACTTCGGAGGCGGCGCCGCCGTCGCGGTCACCACCGCTGTCATCGTCCTGGGCTGCTGCCTGTTGTTCCTGCGCGTCTTCCGCGCCCACGTCGACGAGGGAGGCCGGGCGTGAGCCGCCACGTCCCGCGCACGGGCGTGCGCCGTTACGTCAATGTCGTCAACCTCGGCGGGCTGCTGATCGCCGTATGCGCCACGCTGCCCCTGGTCTGGATGGCGTCCGCCTCCCTGAAGGGGCCCGGCGAGATCAGCGCGACGCCGCCCTCTCCGCTGCCGAGGCACCCCACCCTCAGCAACTACGAGACCGCGTTCGCCCGCAACGGGATCGGCCACTACTTCCTCAACAGCGTCGTCGTGGCCGGTGTCTCCACCGTGCTGATCCTGTCCCTGGCGTTCTTCGCCGGATACGCCCTCGCCCGGCTGCCGCTGCGCGGGCGCGGGGCCGTCATGACAGCGCTGCTGATGCTGTCGGTCTTCCCGCCGATCGCCCTGCTCGTCCCCCTGTTCCTGATGGAGCGCCAGGCCGGGCTGCTCAACAGCTATCCGGGCCTGGTCATCCCGTACGTGGCGCTGAATCTGCCGTTCGCGATCTGGATCATGCGCAACTACCTCAGCGGCATTCCGGGCGAGCTGGAGGAGGCCGCCGTCGTCGACGGCGCCGGCCCGCTGCGCACCGCCCTGACGGTGATCCTGCCGCTGGCCCGGCCGGGGCTGTTCACGGCCGGGGTGTTCTCCTTCACCGCGACCTGGTCGGAGTTCCTGCTCGCGCTCACCTTCAACGGCTCCGATGACCGCCGCACCGTCTCCGTCGGCATCGCGCTGTTCACCAGCCAGTACCAGGTTCCGTACGGCGTGATCTTCGCCGGCGCCATGGTGGCCACCGTGCCGATCGCGCTCCTGGTGCTGATCTTCCGCCGGTCGGTCGTCTCCGGCATGACCACCGGCGCCGTGAAGGGCTGAGCGGCCCCGCACGAAGCCGCGTCCCGCGTGACGGCCGCCCCCGGCCCTTCCCTCCACCTGTCCGCACACCCGCACCCGACCCTGGGCACGCGCCCGAGAGGTTCACAGATGCCCCACCGCGACTCCCCCGCCCCTTCCCCGCACGATGCGGACTGGTGGCGGCAGGCCGTCGTCTACCAGATCTACCCTCGCAGTTTCGCCGACTTTGACGGTGACGGCATCGGTGACATCCCCGGCGTCACCTCCCGTCTGCCCTACCTCGCCGACCTCGGCGTGGACGCCGTCTGGCTGAGCCCGTTCTACCCCTCGCAGCTCGCCGACGGCGGCTACGACGTCGCCGACTACCGCGACGTCGACCCCCGGCTCGGCACCCTCGACGACTTCGACGAGATGGTCGGCGCGGCCCGCCGGCTCGGCCTGAAGATCATGGTCGACATCGTCCCCAACCACTCCTCCGACCAGCACCTCTGGTTCCAGGAGGCGCTCGCGGCCGCGCCCGGCTCGGCCGCCCGCGAGCGCTACGTCTTCCGCGACGGCCGGGGGGAGGACGGTGAACTGCCGCCCACCGACTGGCCGTCCAGCTTCGGCGGCCCCGCCTGGACCCGGGTGCCGGACGGCCAGTGGTACCTGCACCTCTACGCCCCCCAGCAGCCCGACTTCAACTGGGACAACCCCGAGGTCCGCGAGGACTTCCACGACACCCTGCGGTTCTGGTCCGACCGGGGCGTCGCCGGTTTCCGCGTCGATGTCGCCCACGGCCTCGCCAAGGACCTGCGCGCACCGCTGCGCGACCTCGGCGAGCAGCGGAATTACCAGCCCGACGAACTGCCGGACGACGGCAGTCATCCGCTGTGGGACCGCGACGCGGTGCACGAGATCTACCGCGGCTGGCGGCAGGTCTTCGACGCGTACGACCCGCCGCGCTTCGCCGTCGCCGAAGCCTGGGTGCGTGCCTCACGGCGTACGGCCTACGCCTCCGCGGACGGGCTGGGCCAGGCGTTCAACTTCGATTTCCTCGGCGCCCGGCTCGACGCCGCCGAACTGCACACCATCATCGACTCCGCCCTCGCCGACGCCCGCGCCTCGGGGGCGACCAGCACCTGGGTGCTCTCCAACCACGACGTGGTGCGTCATGTCTCGCGCTACGCCCTGCCCGGCGACTGCACCAAGCGCGATATCGAGGCGTGGCTGCTCACCGACGGCCGGGAACCGGCCCCGGACCTGCCGACGGGTGTGCGCAAGGCGCGTGCCGCGGCGCTGTTGATGCTGGCGCTGCCCGGGTCCGCGTACCTCTACCAGGGCGAGGAGCTGGGTCTGCCCGAGGTCGCCGACCTGGACCGCGCGGACCTGCGGGACCCGATGTGGGTACGCAGCGGCGGACGCGTCAAGGGCCGCGACGGCTGCCGGGTGCCGCTGCCGTGGACCCGCGAGGGCACGAGCTTCGGATTCGGCCCCGGTGGCTCGTGGCTGCCGCAGCCCGCCGGCTGGGGCCGGTACGCGGCGGACGCGCAGCGCGGTGACAAGCAGTCCTTCCTGGAGCTGTACCGCGAGGCCCTGCGGCTGCGCCGCACGCTGGTCGCGGACGAGCGGCTGGAGTGGGTCGGCCCGCGGGAGCGGACGCGTCAGGGGCTGCTGCACTTCGCCCGCGCCGGCGGCTGGCACACCGTCGGCAACCTCTCCGGGGAGCCCGTCCCGCTGCCGCGGGGTGAGGTTCTTCTCGCCTCCGGCGCGCTGACCGGTGACGAGCTACCGCCGTGGACGACCGCCTGGCTGCGGACCGGGTCCGCCTCCGACCGCTGAGGAGCGGTGCCGGGCTCGCTCCGTGAGGCCGGCCGGTGGTGCCGTTCGACCGTGCGCCGGGGGACGTACGGCCGGGCGGCAGCGATCGCCCAGGCGGTCACCGCGCGGGCCGCCGGCTCACGGGCGGGCCCCGCGACGCCAGCGCTCGGGGTCGATCCGGCCCGCGTACAGGGGGAGTTCGAGCGGCGGCCGGCCGTCCTCGAACGGGTCCCACACCCGGGTGAGGCCCGCGGTTCCCCGCGTGCGCACCCGGCGGGCCTCGGCGAGGTCGAGCACATCCGTCAGAACCTCTTCCGGGCCGGGCCCGGCCTCGGCCCGCAGGTGCCCCTCGGGGTCCACGACGACGCTGCGCCCGACGCCGTCCGGCGCCGCCGCGTTGAGGCTGGCCATGAACACCTGGTTCACGATCGCGTTGGCCTGCGCGAGCACGACTTCCTGGGCGCGGTCGACGGTGGGCGTGCGCACCAGGTTCACTACGAGGTCGGCGCCCTGCCACGCCAGGTGGCGGGTGATCTCGGGGAACCAGGCGTCGTAGCAGATCGTCAGGCCCACGCGTCCGTGGTCCGGCATGTCGAAGACCACGAAACTGCTGCCGGACGCCGTGGTCTCGTAGGGCCGCCACGGGAAGATCTTGCGGTACTCCGCGACCCGTTCGCCCGCGGGCGAGTAGACGGGGGCCGTGTTGTAGATCCGGCCGTCCGCGCCCTGCTCGTAGACGCTGCCGGGCACGAGCCAGATGCCCAGTTCGCGGGCGAGGGACGCCAGCCGGGTGCCGCGGGGGCCGTCCAGCGGCCGGGCCGCCGCGGTCATGACCGTCTCGGGGTCCTCGCCGGGCTTGTGGCCGCACAGGTGCAGTTCCGGATACGCGAGCAGCCGGACACCGGGATGCGCCTCGGTGACGCGGCGTACGTCCGCGGCGAACGCGTCCGGATCGTCGGCGGCGTGATGCCGCGCGGCCGTCTGGACGAGGCCGATCGGCAAGGGGATCGTCATCGCAGGGGCAACCTTCCGCGCAGGGGTGTCCGGGGGCGCGGACGAGCCAACCATCGGCACCTTCCACGGGACAAGGCCCCTTCTTCCAGCGGCATCCACAGGGAGACCCAGTGGGTCCGGAGCGGCACCCGTCCGGCGGCCGCGCCGGAGTTCCGTGGTAGAACGACAATCATCGCGTCCGTGACGCGGATCACCGACTCGACAGGACACAGGCGACGTATGACCCTCAACCAGCTGCGGGCCTTCGTCGAGGCGGAGCGGCTCGGGTCGTTCACCGCAGCGGCGCGGGCCATGGACATCGCCCAGGCGTCGGCCTCCGAACTGGTGCGCCGGCTGGAGGCGGAACTGGACGCCGAACTGTTCGCGCGCGGCAGCCGCACCCTGACCCTGACCTCGGCCGGCCAGGAACTGCTGCCGTACGCCCAGCAGGCGCTGGAGGCCGCCGAGAGCGGGACCCGGGCGGTGCGCTCCCTGAGCTCGCTGGGCGGCGGGACCGCCACCTTCGGTGTGCTCCGCAACGCGGACTACTACCTGCTGTCCAACCTCGTGCAGATGTTCCACGCCCGGTATCCGTCCGTCCGGGTCCGCCTCGTGGGGCAGAACTCGGCCGAGACCGCGGCGGCCGTGGCCGCGGGACGGATCGAGGCGGGCCTGGTCGTCCTGCCGATCGACGACGAGGGGCTGATGGTGACACCGCTCCTGCGCGACGAGGTGTTCTTCGTCAGCGCGAGCGAGGAACGCACCCGCACACCGATGACGATGGAGACCTTCGCCCGGACACCCCTGGTCCTCTACGACGCCCACTACGGGTGGCAGGACCCCACCCGGCGGCAGCTCGCGGAGCGGGCGCAGCTCGCCGGGGTCAGCATCGATCCGCTGATCGAGCTGGAACATGTCGAGGCCGCGCTGGGCCTGGTGGCCGCCGGGGTGGGCGACACGATCGCCAGCCGGGCGGTGATCGCCGGACCGGCGTTTCCCGCGGGGCTGCGCACCGCCCCGTTCGCCGACCCTCTCTACGACACGATCGCCCTGGTCAAACGGCGGGGGCATCCGCTGTCGCGGGCCACGCGGGAGCTGGCCCGGCTCGCCGAGGACACCTTGCGCGAACTCCGTACCGACCTCGGCCTCTGATCGGCCGGGCGCACGGGGCGTGGGTGGGCACGCCGCGAAGGTCAGGGAAACCCTGTGGTTCGGACAGGAATGGACCCTCTGGTCCTGTGGTGCCGCGACGTCTAGCGTCCTTGCCATGCAGATCACGCACGACGAAGCCCAGGCCCTTCCCCCGTTCCAGTGGCTCAAGAAGCCGTCCGTGGACGGTCCCCCCGCCCAGCGCGACCCCAAGGTGGTCGAGCGGGTCTCGCAGATGCTGAAGGAGATCGAGCACAAGGGCATGGACGCGGTGCGCGCCTACGCCCAGGAGCTGGACGGCTGGTCCGGCGGCCTGGAGATCGGGGCCGCCGAGCTGAAGAAGTCGGGGGACGCCCTGCCCCCGGACGTGCGCACCGCTCTGGAGATGGGCTACGAGCGCACCCACCGGTTCGCCGCCGCGCAGCGCGAGCACCTGACGGACTTCGAGGCCGAGGTCGCTCCCGGTGTCGTCGGTGGCCAGCGCTACGTTCCCGTCTCCCGCGTCGGCGCCTACCTGCCGGCCGGTCGTTTCCCGCTGCTCGCCAGCGCCTTCATGACGGTGAACGTGGCGAAGACCGCCGGGGTGCCCACCGTGCTGGCGTGCACTCCCCCGTCGGGTGAGCACGGCGCGCATCCCGCCGTGCTGTACGGCGCCTATTTGTCGCGTGCCGACCGGGTCTTCGCGCTCGGTGGTGTCCAGGCGCTCGGAGCGATGGCCTTCGGTCTGCTCGGCGAGGCCCCGGTCGACATGCTGGTCGGCGCGGGCAACGCGTTCGTCACCGAGGCGAAGCGGCAGCTGTTCGGCCGGGTCGGCATCGACCTGCTGGCCGGTCCCTCCGAGGTCGCCGTCATCGCCGACGACAGCGCCGATCCGGTGTGGGTCGCGGCGGACCTGCTGGGCCAGGCCGAGCACGGCCCCAACTCGCCCGCCGCCCTGATCACCACGTCCGAGCAGCAGGGGCGCGCCGTGATCGCGGAGGTGGAGCGCCAGCTGGCGTCCCTGGCCACCCGGGACATCGCGGGCCCGGCGTGGCGCGACTTCGGTTCCGTCATCGTGGTGGAGGACCGGGCCCACGCCGTCGCCGTGGCCGACATGATCGCTCCCGAACACCTGGAGATCCAGACCGAGGACGACGACTACTACCTGGAGAACCTCTCCAACTACGGCTCGCTGTTCATCGGGGCGTGGTCGACGGTCGCCTACTCCGACAAGGGCATCGCGGGCACCAACCACGTGCTGCCCACGGGCAAGACCGCCCGCTACAACGCGGGGCTCTCCGTCTCCCGGTTCCTGAAGCCGCTGACGTACCAACGCGCCTCGCAGGAGGGGACCGCGTCCCTGGCTCCCGCCGTCGAGCGCATCTCGGCGTTCGAGGGGCTGGCCGCCCACGGCGCCACCGCGACGCTCCGCATCGACCAGCTCGGGCGGACGTCCGGCGCGTTCGACGACGTTCCGGCCGCTCTGCGCGACCAGCTCTGATCCCCTCTCGTGCCGCCTCGTCGCGTGCGGCGGCACGGGACCGCCGGTGCGGCCGCCACCGTCGCCTACATCGCCGGGGTGCTCCCGGAGCGGCCGGCCTGACGGCCGTGACGGCTCATCGGACGCGGGCGTGGGTGGCGCGGGGGACGAACTCGGTCGGCAGGACCAGGCGTTCACCGGCCGGGTCGACGTCCTCGGCGATCCGCCGGACCAGCAGACGCGCCGCCTGACGCGACAGCTCCCGCAGGTCGTGCCGGACGGTGGTGAGCTGGAACACCTCCCAGGCGGCCATCGGAAGGTCGTCGAAGCCGATGACGGTGAGCTCGTCGGGGATTTTGACACCAGCGGCGAGAGCCGCGTTCAGGACACCGATGGCGACGACGTCGTTGCCGCAGAACACCGCCGTGGGTGCCTCGTCCGCCTCGAGCAGGGCGGGCAGCGCCCGGTAGCCGGTGTCGTACTCGAACGCTCCGCGCACCACCCGGTTCTCCGGCAGCCCCACGCCCGCCTCGGCGAGAGCCCACCGGAAGCCCAATTCGCGCTCGCGCCCCGTCGTGGTGTTGGCCGCGCCGAAGATGCCGGCGATACGCCGGTGTCCCAGGGCCACGAGTTCCCGGGCGACGAGCCGTCCGCCGCCCTCGTTGTCGACGACGGAGGCGAAGTCGCCGGCCCGGCCCGTGTCGCGGTTGAGGAAGACGTAGGGCACGCCGCGTCCCTCCAGCTGGGCCGGCAGGCGGGAGTCGGTGGTGGCTGTGGCGAGGACGACGCCGTCCATCGACTGGTCGAGCAGCTTCTGCTCGGCGACCGCCTCGTCGGACCGCTCGGTGATCAGCATCATCCGATAGCCGAGGTCGCTCAGTTCGTCGTGGAGCGGGGCGATGAGATGCGGGTAGAACGGGTTGGTCAGGTCGGTGACGATGACACCGATCCGCCGCGTGGCACGCGTCGAGAGGGTGCGTCCGGCCTCGCTCGGCACGTAGTTCAGCGCCTGGGCGGCCCGCTTGACCTTCTCGCGGGTGGCCTGGGACACGCGCGGGTCGTCACGCAACGCGCGGGAGACCGTGGGCTGCGAGACACCGGCCAGCCTGGCCACGTCGTGACTGGTGATCCCCATCGGCTCTCTCCTCGCTGCCACCGGCGCCCCCCGGTGGCGCACCCGATTCAGTATACGTATGTCAAAACACGGTCGCACCCCTCTTGACATCCTCCGATCCAGTGCCTGTTATGGAATGCATACGTATTCCTAACCAAGGAGCGGTCATGCCCGATGTCGTCGTATCGCCCAGTGAGCTGGCCCGCCGTACGGTGCGCCGCAGCGACTTCGTCTCCTGCAACCAGGCATTCATCGACTGCCGTACGCCCGGTTCGGATCGCAAGGAGAACTACGCGATGATCGGGCCGGGCGTCTCGCAGGCCGCCGGCCAGCACGTCAACCTCCGGCTGCCGCACGGCTACAACATCGGTGCCGCCGCGATGCCGCACGGCATCACCAACAACCTGCACCTGCACTACACGGCCGAGGTGTTCATCTGCACCGCGGGCGAATACCTGTTGCGCTGGGGCGTCGACGGCACCGAAGGCGAACTCACGCTCAGGGCCGGTGACATCGCCTCCGTCCCGACCTGGATCTTCCGCGGATTCACCAACACCGGACCGGACGACGGCTGGCTGTTCACCGTGCTGGGCATGGACGACACCGGCGGCATCATCTGGGGCCCGTCGGTCCTACGGGAGGCGCGGAACCACGGCCTGTACCTCACCGTCGACAACAAACTCGTCGACACCGTCGCCGGCGACACCGTCCCCCCGGAGTCCGAGCTCGTCGCCCCCCTGGCCCAGGAACACCTCGACCGGCTGCGCCACTACACCCCCGACGAGATGAAGCGCCGGATCGCCGCCGCGGACGAGCTGGTGTTCTCCGATCACCCCTTCCTCGACAGCACCCTGCCCGGCGGCGGCGCCCGTCTGAGCTGCGTCATCGGCTACGGCATGACCGAGGACCCGCACCAGGAGCCCCGCGTGTTCAATCCGCACGGCCACAACGTCGCCTGGCTCCGCGCCGACCCCGGGCAGGGTGTCTCGGCACACCGACAGCACGAGACCCAGACCCTGATCGTGAAGGACGGTCTGTGGGAGATCACCCTCAACCGCACCGACCCCGTCCCGGTGCGTCTCGGCCCCCGTGACATGCTCTCCGTCCCGCAGGACGCCTGGCGCTCCGTGCGCAACGTCGGCGACGAGCGGAGCGACCTCCTGGTGGTCAACTCCGGTGACGGACGCGTCCGCCTGGAGTGGGACGAGGAGGTGCGCAAGGCCGCGGCGGACGCGGGCCTGGGCATCGACCACAACGGGTACGTCGCCCCGTACGCGCTGCTGCCCCGCTCCGCGCGCACCTGGTGACCGGCGTGCCGTACGAGGACAGGGCCGGTCCGCTGCCGCTCGTCGTCGTGCCCGGAATGCTCTGCGACGCGAGTCTGTGGCGCGACGTCGACTTTCCCGAAGGCCACGACGTCCACCACACCCCGCTGCGGCGAGCGGACATCGGGGCGCTCGCCGAGGACGTGCTCGCCACGGTTCCGGGCCCATTCGTGCTCGTCGGCCTCAGCCTGGGGGCCATCGTCGGCTTCGAGGCGCTGCGCCGGGCGCCCGAGCGCATCGCGGGCCTGTGCGTGATGGCGACCAACGCGGGTGCGCCGCGCCCCGAGCAGTACGCGGCCTGGCGGGCGATGGACGAGCTGATCGCGGCCGGCCGGTTCACCGACGTCGTCGAGGAGACGCTGCCGGACATGTTCCCCGACCGGTGCCCGACGCCCGAGGCCGCGCGGCGCTACCGCGGCATGGCGCACGCCGTGGGCGCCACCGCCGCCCGCGCCCAGCTCGCCGCGCAGGCGACCCGTACGGACGCGACCGGCGTACTGCGTACGGCCCGCTGCCCCACCGTGGTCCTGGCCGGGGCGCGGGACACACTGTGCCCGCCCGCCTTCCACCAGGCGATCGCGGAATCGGTCCCCGGAGCCGGCCTGACGCTGCTGCCCGACGCGGGACACCTGCTGCCGTGGCAACGGCCCGAGGCGGTGACGGCCGCGCTGCGCGAAGTGGTCACGGCCGCCACCCATACGACACCTGCGGCCGCCGCCCCGTGAACTCACCTCCTGTCCCCTTCGTCCCCACTGGAAAAGAGCCGTCATGCCTCGACACCTCACGTCCCCCGAGCCCGGCGCGCACGTGACCGCGGCCCGGCCGGATGTCGCCGTCTGCGTCCACGACCCCCTCGACGACATCCGCCGGCCCGGCGACGACGCCGTCCGCCCGTACTCCGAGTCCGCCGCGCTGCTCGGCGAGGTGTGCGGCCGGGCGCCGCGCCTCGACCTCGCCCGGGGCCACGCCCGCACCGGTGACATCCGCACCGGTGACGCCCGTGCCGCCGAGTACGGCAAGGGCACCGTGCCGTGGAACGAGGAGGGCGGCGCATGAGCGGCGGCACCGCACCGCTGACCGGCCGCACCGCGCTCGTCACCGGGGGAGGCAGCGGCCTCGGCCGGGCCATCACACGGTCCCTGCTCGCCGACGGGGCCCGGGTGGTGATCACGGGCCGCGACGAGACCACGCTCAAGGAGACCGTGTCGCGGCTCGGCCCACAGGTCTCGCACCGCGTCTGCGACGTCTCCCGCCCCGACGACGTCGAGGAGCTCGCCCGAAGTCTGACCGGAGAGGAGATATCGATCCTGGTCAACAACGCCGGGGTCGCCGGGCCGGTGGCACCGCTGACCGAGATCACCCCGCAGGACTGGGACGAGGTCTTCGATGTGAACGTGCGCGGGGTGTTCCTGATGTGCCGGGCCTTCCTGCCCCCATGACCGGGCGGAGCGCGGGCGACATCATCAACATCGCCTCGGTCTCGGGCAAGCGCCCGCTCCTGCGGCGCACCCCGTACTGCGCGTCGAAGATGGCGGTCATCGGTCTCACGACCACGCTGGCCGGCGAGGTCGGGCCGCTGGGCGTCACGGTCAACTCCCTCTCCCCCGGGCCCGTCGCGGGGCCACGTATGGAGCGCAACTTCCGTCTGGAGGCGGAGCGCACGGGCAGCACCTACGCGCAGGCCGAGCAGGCGTTCGTCGCGCGCTCCGCCCTGGGGCGGATGGTCACCGAGGACGAGGTGGGCGAGGCCGTCAGCGCGATGCTGCGCATGCGCGGACTGTGCGGGGCCGACATCGACCTGTCCGCGGGGATGGTGGCCCGGTGACGGCGCGCGGCACACCGCACCGCAGCCTCAAACAGCGCCTGGCGGACGGCGAGCGGCTGCGGGGCATCCTGCTGCGGCTCCCCTCGGAGACGCTGGTGGAGATGGCGGGGGTCGCGGGCTTCGACTATGTCGTCATCGACTGCGAGCACGGGCCGGCCGACACGGCGCTGCTTCAACAGCACCTCACGGCCGCCGCGGCGCACGGGATCGACGTGCTGGTCCGCGTGGGCTCGGCTGAGCCGGCGCTCGCGCTGCGCTGCCTCGACCTGGGCGCCGCCGGGCTGATCCACCCGCATGTGGACAGCCGCGAGGACGCCCGACGGGCGGTGGCCGCCAGCCACTACCCACCGTGGGGAGAGCGGGGTTTCGCCACCTACAGCAGAGCGGGCCGGTTCGGCACGGTCACGGCAGCCGACCATGTGGCCGCGTCCCGCGAAACCCTGGTCGTGGCGATGGTCGAGACACGGCGCGCCTGCGCTGACGCCGACGCGATCGCCGGCACCCAGGGGGTGGACGCGGTCCTGGTGGGCCCCGCCGACCTGGCCGCGGACTGTGGCTTCCCGGAGCCCTGCGTCGTCGACGGGCTGATCGCCCGGGCGCACAACGCGGCGCGCGCCAACAAGCGCGCGGTGATGACGATCGTGCCGACCCTCGACGCCGCCCGGGCCGCCGAGCGCCAGGGGGCTCAGCTGATCCTCTACAACATGGCTCATGTGCTCGTGGCCACCCTGCGCCGCCTGGCCTCGTCCGACAGGACGAGCGCGGCCGAAGACGTCGGATGAGACGAGCGCGGCCGAAATCCCCACCTGAGACGAGCACGGCCGAAACCCCGGCCTGAGACGAGCACGGCCGAAATCCCCGGTCCGACCGGCCGGGGGCAGGCCGCCTTCGCCGACCGACGCGCCCGATGGCGGGGGCGTCGTGTACCCCTGCGTGCCGCGGTGCCGAGCTCTCGGCTGCCGCCTTCCGGGACCGTCGCATCCTCCCGCGACCAACCCTTGACGCCCCATATCCGGATCCTTAGCGTTCACGACCAATTCATACGCATGCACACCCCGTCCCCGCGCGATCGGAGAAGCCATGTCCGCCGCAGCGCCACCCAGCCCAGCCGTCGGCTCCCCCCAGGTCGACCTACTTAAGCGGAACGCGATACGCCGAGCCATTGGCGCGGGCAGCATCGGTAATTTCGTCGAACAGTTCGACTACGGACTGTACGGCTACATGGCGCCGATCATGGCTCCGGCGTTCTTCCCCGACAGCGACAGGACCGTGGCGGTGCTGGGCACGTACGCGATCATCGCCGTCGCCTGCCTTTTCCGCCCGCTCGGCGGCACCCTCGTGGGCCGCTGGGGCGACCGGGTCGGCCGCAAGAAGACGCTGCTGTGGACCATCGTGGCCATGGGCGTGGCCACCGCCCTGATCGGGGTCCTGCCCACGTACCAGCAGATCGGCATCGGTGCGCCGATCCTGCTCCTGCTGCTTCGCGTCGTCCAGGGCGCGGTCTCCGGCGGCGAGTACGTCGGAGCCGTCGCGTTCATCGTGGAGTGGGCGGAGCCGAACCGGCGGGCCTACTACACGTCGTACGCCTCCAACAGCTGCTTCGTCGGCACCCTCGCGGGTGCCGGTACGGCGGCCCTGACCAGCTGGGTGTTCGAGGGCGAGGCCCTGGACTCGTACGGTTGGCGCATCCCGTTCCTGCTGGCGATCCCGCTCAGCCTGGTCGGGATGTGGCTGCGTCGTCACATCGAGGAGACCCCGGAGTTCATCCGCGCGACCGAGGAAGGTACGGACGTCGTCAAGGCACCGGTCCGTGAGGCGTTGCGTTCGCAGTGGCGGCCGATCCTGGTCTTCTGCGGAATCTCGATCATGCTCGCGATCCTCTCCTACAGCTGGGTCACCTTCTATCCGCAGTACCTGACCGGCACGCTCGACCTGCCGCGCTGGATGGGCCTGGCCTCGAACGCCATCTCCATCGCCGTCCTCATCCCGACCCTGCCACTGGCCGGCATGCTGTCGGACCGCATCGGGCGCAAGCCGATGCTCGTCACCGGCGCCATCGCCTGCATCGTGCTGGTCCCGATCGCCTTCCGGGTCGGCGAGCACGGCACCTTCGGAACCGCCGTGGCCAGCCAACTCATCTACATCGTGCCGGAATTCTTCCTCACCGGCATCGTCACCGTCTGCGCGGCCGAACTCTTTGCCACCCGCACCCGGTTCAGCGCCAGCGCCATCGCGTACAACAGCTCGTTCTCCATCTTCATGGGCATCACGCCGTTCGTCGCGACACTGCTGGTCAGCACCTTCGACACCATCTACGCCGTCTGGGCCTATCTGGCGGTGGCCGCTCTCCTGGCCCTGGTCGTCGTGAGCGCCTTCATGACGGAGACGTACCGGAGCCAACTGGGCACGGACAAGTTCGCCCGCTAGCACGGCGGGAAGCCCGGCTCCGGCGGCCCCGGCAGGGAGCCTCCACGGCTACCCTCCTGACCATCCACCTACATACGCATTCACACCACTGGAACGGAAGCACCATGCCCCTGGACCCCGTCGCGTACCTCCCCTACAAGGACCCGGACGACTTCATCCGCGAGGTGACCGACCGCATCTGGGTCGACCGCGACATCGCCTACATCGTCGACAACTACGAGCCCGACTCGATCGTGCACACCAGCCTGGGAACCGTCGTCGGCCGTGACGGTGTCATCGAAGGCAGCACGATCCGCATGGCCAGCACGCCGGGCCACATCGGCCAGGCGGAGGACGTGGTGTGGGAGGCGCGCGGCGACGACGCCTTCCTCAGCTCCCACCTGGTCTTCTCCGCCGACGAGCACCTCGTGGACGGCCGCAGCATCCGCATCCGCAAACGCACGGTGGCCAACTGCCTGTACCGACGCGGCCGGATGGTCGAGGAGTGGGTGGTGCGCGACGAACTGGCCGACTGCCTACAGCGCGGCCTGGACCCGGCCGAGGCCGCTCGCGAGCTGACCTTCCAGGGGTACAGCGGCTCCATGCTCGACGAGCCGCCGCAGGACGTGTTGCTGAACGGGGTCAGCGGTCCGCGTCCGGACGAGTTCCGCCCCGAGTGCGAGATGGTGCTCGAGTTCATCGACGAGGTGTGGACGCGGCGCCGGTTGCACAGGGTCAAGGACTTCATGGAACGCGATCTGTTCCTCCACACGATCGGCGACCGGACCGTCATCCGCCCCGAGCGCTATCAGAGCGACCTCCTCGCCATGGTCGGCCCCTTCCCCGACGCGCGGTTCACCGTCCGCGACATCCAGACGAACCACTCCCCGCGGTACGGGGGCCTGCGCGTGGCCGTCCTGTGGACCATGCACGGCAGCTACCGCGGCGTCCCGGCCTTCGGCCCCCTCACCGGCCGGCCGGTCACGGTGCTCGGCGTCTCCCAGTTCCTGATCCTGGAGGGCCGCATCGTGAAGGAGGTCCGCGTCTACGACGAGATCTCGCTGCGTGCACAGATCAACGCGACACGCGAGGACGGCTCGCAGGTCGAGGCCAACATCTACTGAGCTCCCCTGACGTGGGCGGCCCGCCACCGAAACACCGGTGGCGGGCCGCCCGCGTCGGTGCGCGCACGACCGGGCACCGATCGGGGAGCCGGGCCGGCCCAGGCGCGCAGCGAACGTCCGGCTCACGCTGCTGTGCGTCTCCCCGTGACCCTGCTGTCGCGCACCAGTGCCCGGAAGACCCCTAAGCCCCACATGCCGAGGGCCCGGCGCAGACTGGGCGGCCGACCGCGGATGACGGCGTCGACCGGGTTGAGAGCCGACAAGGCATCCTTTGGGGCACCGTTGACACGTCCGCGAGTGTCCGGGTGCGCCGACGTCCACGGAGCACCGTCATCCGGCAAAGGGCCCCACACCAGCGCGCCCCGGTGAAAACCCAGGAACAACTGCGGCCATCAACGGGCGGGTGCCTTGAGTGAAGGCTTCGGCCAGGGCGGCCGGGAACTCGCTGAGGGATCCGTACCCCGGGGAGGTGAGCGTTTCGCGGCTCACCGCCAGCCAGGTGGAAGGTTGCGAACCGACCACCAGCATCGACTGCCAGGCCGCCCCACGGGGGCAGGGAGTATGGACGTCGGTGCGCCAGCGGTGGTGCGGGCCGCGGGTGCTTCAGGTCGTGCCGCGGCGGTGATCAGCGCGGGCAGGTCGGTGTCGAGACGCCGTTACGAGGTGGCGCCGCGGGTGCGCAGTTCTTCGTTGATGCGCTGGGCTTCTTCGAGTTGGTCTTCGAGGATGATGATGCGGCAGGCGGCTTCGATGGGGGTGCCGGCGTCGACGAGTTCGCGGGCGCGGGCGGCGATGCGCAGCTGGTAGCGGGAGTAGCGGCGGTGGCCGCCTTCGGAGCGCGGTGGGGTGATCAGGCGGTGCTCGCCCAGGGCGCGGAGGAAGGCGGGGGTGGTGCCGAGCATGTCGGCGGCCCGGCCCATGGTGTAGGCGGGGTAGTCATCGTCGTCGAACTTGTCGACGGGGTGGGCACTGCGAGGGGGCATAGACCTCTTCTTCCACAGGGACGCGTCGAGGGGCCCGAGTGCCGTACCGGCACCCGGGCCCCGAGCTTTCAACACCATCTGCCGGCTGACTGCGCCGGCCTTCTTGTTCCGCTGGTCCGCCTGGGAAGGCGGAAGTGCGGGGATCGCGGCTGCGTGACCGGGGACCACCTTCCAATCCGGGGCCTGCGGTACCCGAGCGGTGTTCTGCCTCGCCCGGGCGATCCTGATGGCGTCTGCTCCTTACCTCATTCGGTTACTCGGTTGTACTGCTGGATACCACGGGTACTGCATGCGGCCCCTGAGGCCGCTCGGCCCGGCAGCCAGTGACGGAACCCAGCCTCATCCGGCCCCGCCACTCCACTCCCGTTCCGCATCCTGCTCGACCTGCTCGCACGGCAGTTCATCTCTGCCGTGCCCTCTTCGACTTCTTGGGTACGAGGAAACACTAACCCCCGCACGCGCCCATGTCTACTCCCGCCATGACAGATTTTCTCCACAGTCAGTGAGGGGACTTCTGCCCCGGACACGCACGGAAGAGTGCCATCCGGGGTTGAAGAACCGCCCAGCGGACACAAGCTGAGCCCGGCGGCACAACCGACCCAGGCGGGGTGTGAGCGCGTGAACGACACGGCGACGGCCAACACGACAGCCCCCAGGCCCCCTGTCATCGTCGAAGACGACAGCCCCGCCGACATCCCTCGCACCCGCGACGTCGCCCCGTGCTTTCGCGGACGCCCTCGACCCGGCCCCGGCCCCGGCCCCCGAGACCGCGGAAACCCTGGCCCTGGTGGTCTCCGAACCCGCGACCAACGCCCTGCGCCACGGCGGCGGCCACTACACCCTCCACCTCAGCGCCACCACCGACGCGCTGAACGTCGCCATCAGCGACCTCAACCCGGCGCCCCCGCGCGAACGCACCCCCGACCTCAACGACGGCACCGGTGGCTTCGGATGGCCCATGATCCGCCGCCCCACCGGGGCCGTCACCATCCCCCGGCCCCGGACAGGGAAAGACCATCCACGCCCGCCTCACACGATGACCCCGCCCGCGAGAGCCTTGCACCGGATGGCTGTCCAACTCGGCGCGCCCCGACGCATGACCAACCCGCGGAGGGCCAGGCCACCTCTCACACTCAGCCGGGCCATCTGAAGCACTCACGGACCAGGCCGAGCGCTCAGTCACAGGACGGCACTTTCCGGCGATGACCAACCGTTGCCCTCGAATTCGAACAAGCGATCCAATTGGAGGTATGGCACAGAACGACTTCCCCCACGTGCTCATGGAGACGCAGACCGCCTGGTACCGGACGTACTGGTAGCTCGAGTAATCGTCAAGACCTGTGGATGGGGTGGGATGGGATGTCGCCTCGCGTTGCGCCGCGGTCGCGCCGAGGGGAAGCTTCGTCACTCCGCAGACCGTGGCCGCCTCAGGCGAAGTCTGCTGCGGTGATGCCGTCCAACCAGTTCGGTTCGAAAGACCGCCTCGTGGCGGCCTATCTCACGGAACGCGACCAGCGCTGGCGGTCACTCGTCCGTGCCGCCGTTGACGCCGGCGACACTCCGGCCGAGGCCGTCACCGCCCCCTTCGAGGCCCTGCGGACCTGGAGCAAGACCAACACCCGCGGATGCGCCTTCATCAACGCACTGGCAGAACTCCCGGATCCCTCGCATTCCGCATACCGCATCGCCGCGAACCGCAAGCTCTGGCTGCTGAGCCTGTTCAAGGAACTCGCCGCCACGGCGGGCGCTCGCACCCGGCCATCCTCGCCACCCAACTCCTTGTACTGCACGAGGGTGCTGTCGCCATGCAGCCCCTCTCGCTCGACAGCCTTCCGGAGAGCACTGACCTGGCACGAGCCCTGGTTCAAGCCAGCACATCGCCCGGCCAGTAGAGCGTTTTCGACAAGGTGCTGTCGTTCGGCCAGGCTGGGCGGCGAGAGGCGGGTAGCTCCACTCACTGGCCGATTCACTGTCACGACCCCGAGCGTAGTGAGCGGCGGACCTTTCACAGGCCGTTCGGGCTTGCGCCCACCGTTGCTCGTCACAACCCCTTCCTCGCTCTGGAGGCGTCCTCGGGTCAAGGTCCGCGCGGTGGTCGGCCTCGCGAAGCGGTGTGCGTGATCTCGTCGGCCTCCACCCGCCTCCGGCCTCCGCCCAGGGTTCTGAGGGCTCGTGTTCTGTCGCCCCTGGGCTCTCCGTGTCAAGTGATCTTCACTAGGGCTGTCTACTGGGTTCTGGTAGTTGTTGGGCCGCACTGCTCAGGCAGGAAGGGCGATACCTATGCGGCCGCACATCATGCCTACCGTTCTCACCCTCGCTTGCTACGACAACACCGACGTGCAGGACGCCCGCGGCCTGGACATCGACCACATGGTGCCGCTCGCCGAAGCACGGGACAGCGGCGCCTCCACGTGGTCGGCGCAGGAACGCCAGGACTACGCCAACGACCTCGGCGACACCAGGTCCCTCGTCGCGGTGAGTGCCCGGGAGAACCATTCCCAAGCCGATCAGGACCCCAACCAGTGGCTTCCCACCGATCCGGGAGCCTGCTGCCGTTACATCGAGGAATGGACCGTGCTGAAATCCCGCCGAGCCTGTCGGCGGACCCGGGTGAAGTGACCACGCTCTCCGATCTCGCGGCTGGCTGCCGCGACGCCCGGATCACCTACACACCTGCCTGCTGAAACCAGGCGCCGCATAGCCGTCGCGCAGAGGTAGCATCCACCACCAACATGAAAAGACCCCAGACGAGGGAGCTTGTGGTGGATACCTCTGCCGACAACACCGATCTGAAGTCCCAATACGCCTCACAGATCACCACCGATCTCGAACGCAACTCTGCCGACCACGAACGTCTCAGCTCCGAGATCACTGCGCTGCAGCAGCAGCTGTTGGTGCTGGAAAGCAACCGGGCGCTGCTGCTCAGCATGCGGCAGAGCCTTGGCGACGAAGCCATTGATGCCGTTCCGGGGAACACGGCTGTCAGCGGCTTGGAGAATGGTGCATCCGCTGAGCGGAAGTCCGCGGAGCGGTCGGCGACGGGCAACCCGAGGAAGAAGACCGACGCGGCCAGCGGCAGGCGGAAGGGGCGGAGCCGGGCGGGAGCCGCACCAAGCGGGTGCGGGAAGCGGGTGCGCCCACCCTCCGGAACCTCATCCACGGTGACCTCGCCCAGCACGGTGAACCGCGCTCCGCAGCCGAGGTCACTGCCTCCCTCACTCAGGCTCTTCCGGACCGCGAGGTCAAGGCCACGGTCGTGCGCAGCACTCTCGAGGCTCTCGTCGCCAAGGGCGAAGCTCGCCGCACCAAGCAGCAGAGGTCCGTCTTGTACTCGGTTGCCACCCCGGACGCAGCCGCCGGTGCGGCTGAGCGCAATGAAGCATCTCCTTCCTGAGTATGGCGCCCGCATGAGTGGACGGTTCACCGGCTGGCCGGAGCGAGCCATGGACGTGTTGCTGCATCTGCAGGGCGAGCCATCACACGCGGTGCGCCAGCAGTACCGCGCGGATCGCGAGCGTCTCGTCCGGCAGCCGATGATCGCGCTGCTCAATGATGTGGCGGACGCCGATCCCCGGTACGAGGACTTCTCTGTCTGGCACTACCGCACCAACTCCTGGTGGTGGCAGCATCAGGGCGCGGTGATCCGGCTCGGCCGCAAGATCGAGATCGGTCTGCGGTTCGACCTGGATGGCCTGCGGATCCAGGGCGCTTGGTGGTATCCCGACCCTGGCCAGGTCGACACGTTCCGCAAGGCCGTCGCCGCCGAGGGAAGTGGCCACGAACTATCCGCCATCGTCAAGGACTTGAGAAAGAAGGGCTATGAGATCTCCGGGGACGTGATGAAGCGTCCCCCACGAGGTTATCCGTCCGACCACTCCCGCACGGACCTGCTGCGCCACCGCTCACTGATCGCTGCCCAACCCCTCGGCTGCGACGACTGGCTCCACACTCCTGAAGCGGTCGGCAAGGTCCTCGCGGCCGCCGACGATCTCGACGCCATGCTCACGTGGCTGGTCCGTCACGTGAACAGCTCCGCCTGACTCGAGAAGTTCCAGCGTCGGCACACACCTGGGAAAGTGGCGCACACGTCGCTGACGGGAAGGGGGGCGTACGGGAGCAGGGGCGTGGACGGCGTCGGGTCCCGTCGACGGCGTCGGGGTCAGGGCTTGGAGGACGTCGGTGTGCTGGCGGTCGAAGCGGTGAGTATCGCGGAAGCTCGGCTGGCTGCTCATGCCACGAGGCTGATGTGCCTGCCGGAGTGCACCCATGACGGCCATACGGCCTTCTGCGGTCAACGGAAGAGCCGCGAGGCGGGAGCCAGGAGGGCTCCGACGGCCACCATGCCCGCGAGCAACGGCACGGGTAGGTGGGCGCCAGGCGTGTACTGCAGGTGGCTGAGGTTGGATCCGGCTCCGACCAACCAGAGCAGACTGCCGACTACGATCAGCAGGTAGTTGTCCCTTTCGCCGAGTATGCGCATGCCTGCCCACAGCAGCAGCGGCATCACGAGTAAGATCCCCAGAACGAACGTGACTGCGTGGATTTCAACGCTTACCCATGAGCCGCCGTCGGGATCTGCGCCTTTCTGGGCCCGCGCGGCGGCATAGCCGGCGCAGAGGACAAGGTGGCATACGAGTACCGCCACAGCCGTGACTGCCGCTCCCTTGAGGGGCTGCACCGCTCGGGACATGCCGCATTCCACGCTTTCCAGAGGCCATGGGTCCTGCGTACCGCGCGCAGGACCCCACAGTTTCCGTCTACTGCGCCCTTCATCTCGTCGGCGAGGATGTCGGCGACGCTGTTGACCCATTTCCCCTCAACGCCCTCCATGCCGAGGACGCGTGAGCCGTTGTCCTCCAGAAGCCTGGGACAGCCCATGAGAACGATCTTAGCGTTGGGGGCCTTGTCGTGGATCGTCTTCAACGTTGCGGTGATGCGTGGCCGGATCTGCTCGTGGAGCCACTTCGGCGCCCGCTCGTCCAGCCGTCCGGCTTCGCCGCCGGTCGCCTCGCCGTTGTCCGGGTCGATGTTGTCCAGCGATTCGGCCTGGTCGGCCAGCGCGCCGATCGACTTGCCGTAGCCCGGCAGGGTCACCTGACGCGACCAGGCGCGCCGATCGTCCTCGACGACGCCTGGGCGTCCTCAATGGTGAGCGCCGTCCACTGCTACGAGCGGAACCTGGGGTGGACGGTGAATCCCGACGCCTTCCCGGCCGCTGATCCCCGGGCCAAACCAGTGACTCGCTGCAAGGCCATTCGCTTGCCCGACCCCTCGTTCGACCCGTCCTTCGAGGAGTTCACCCCGTTCTGAGCTTCAGCTGAGGGGCGGGACGCGGCGCCGTTGACGAGAACGGAACTCAGGACACGATCTGCTGCCGGAGCAGCGCGTCTGTGGGGGCTGAGCGGGGGCGGCTTGCCGGTGGCAGGCCGGCCGCCCCCGGTCGCCGCTACGACGGTTCGGGAGCTTCCCAGCGGGTAACCGAGAAGGTCACCGAGGCGGGGGCCTTGGCAGTTACGGCGGTCACCTTCAGCAAAGCGACGTCCTTGTCGAGACTGTCGAACCTGCAGAACCCGTCCCCGGTCCGCAGTTCCGAGACCGGTACCTCGAGTTCGTTGCTCTCGCCACGCGCCGCGGCGTCCTGGCAAGCGGTGAGGTCCATGTCGGCGGCGCCCTTCACCCGGGCCACGTATGCGCTGAACCGCATCTTCGGGCTTCCGGACAGACAGCTCGGGAAGTACTCGATGTCTCCCCCGCCGCCGTTCAGTCTGCTCCGGTACGTAACGACCGGCATGTCCGAACCGAGCCCAACGCTGCCGAAAACGCAGCCGTGTCCCTTGGCCACATCGTCGGAGACCGTGACGGGCTGGTTCTCGTAGACCTTGTCACCGGGCTGCGCCGGTGCACCCTCGGTCTTCGCCGGCCCGGCCCACAGGGTCGCCGATAAGGTCAGCTCCCCGACGGGGGATCCGCTCGCCTTCACCACGCGCAGGAGGACCACCCGGCCGCCCGCGGCGAAGTCCTCGCAGAACCGGTCCCCCGCTGCCAGGGCCCGGGTCTTGTAGCGGTCGACGTGCGTGCCGTTGCCGACCGCTGCCCGTGCGGCATCCTGGCAGCCCGCCTGGTCGAGGTCCCCGGCGTCCGCGGCAACCTTGGCGACGGGCACGTCGTCGAAGTCCAACACCTCGTTGTCCCAGGAGCACGGAGGCTCCCATGACAGGACAGGCGGCCTGCCCTCGTCCGTCTGGTCCCCGTCGTCGTTCAGGCGCGGGTTCGACTCATCGGGCCCGAGGACGCGCGGCCCGCTGTCCGCAAACTCCACGTAGAAGTTGAAATCGGACGGGCATCCGTTCTTGATCGCCTGGACATTACTCAGCGAGACTTCCTTGTCCCGGTAGAGCAGCCCGGTCCTGGAACCGCCCGACCCACCGGACGCCGATCCCTTGGACGCACCCGTCGCCGAGCCGGTCGGGCCTTCGGACTGTCCGCCGCCGTCCCCGCAGCCCGCGAGCACCACGGCCAGCAGCAGCGCGAGACCGCCGCCCCATAACGCCCTTGCCGTACGGCCGTTGTCTCCCCACACGTCAACTCCCCGTTCACGTTCGAAGGGTCACCCACCGTACCGGCTACCGGCAGGTGGAGCCGAGAATCGCCCCGGATGTACGCCAGTTCCAGCGCCCGCCCGCGCATCCGTACGGACGATGAAGGAACCGTCCAACAGCCGTGACGGCCCGCCAGAGGGACTGGCGCGCCGTCACGGGAGTTCGAGGTGCGGGATCAGTACCAGCGGTACAGGAACCACTTGTACTTGCCGTCGTTACCCTTTCCGTAGGAGCACGTGTAGGTGCCGCCGAGAGCGTCTCCCTCGGTGAGGCAGGCGGCCTTGGTCCAGTAGGCGCGGTAGAAGTGCCAGCTGGCCGGAACAGCGTTCGTCTCGCTGGCCGAGAGCTGCGGTGATGCCGTGCCATCGGCCGCCTGGGCCGTCACGGCTGTGCCTCCGAGAGCGAGCGCACCCCCCAGGGCCAGGCTTACCAGTGCACGTCGCATGCGCATGATGTTCCCCTCTGATCTGCGGTGGTCAAGGCTGGCCGGGTGTCGGACACACCGGCACGTGATGCCCAATCTCCCCATCAGCGGGCCACTTCTCGACGAGATTCGGTCTGGACCGAACAACGGCATTTCCAGAAGAATCAGCTGAGACCGTTCCGTATGTGACCTGGGGGAACCGTGGTCTACCGCCTTCACTTCACGCTTGAGGATCTGGCGCGGACACGAGTGGCGCAGCCCCCGCCACTGATGGAACTGAGCGCCGCGGTGCGCAACCTGCAGAATCGCAGTCAGCCGCTGCGCTTCGGAGCCTGGAGACGTGCCGCCCACGCCCGTCTGGGCCCTACGGCGCGCATGGTCCTCGATCTGATTCCACCCGGCGGCTGGGCACCCACGTTTCTCACCTCTGCCGGCATCGGCAATCCACAGGAGTTACTGGAGCAGGTACGGGCCACACCCCGTTCCCGGATCCGCAAGGATCTGGCCCACGTAGCGGAGTGGCAGCCACTCCCGCCGTGGGCGCACCATCTGGCAGACGATTCCGACCTGCTACGGCAGCTCTGCGAGAGCCTGAACCACGTCTACGCAGTGCTGCTGTCCCCTCATTGGGGACACATCACGGGTGAAGCCGCAGCAGACCGAGGGAAACGGATGCGGCAGGTGCTCGCCGGCGGTATGGATCACTTGCTCGCCTCGCTCCACCCGGGGCGTATCCGCTGGAATCCGCCCGTCCTCGAGATAGCGATGGTCTCAGGCTTCGACGGCGACCTGCACCTCGACGGACGCGGCCTGATGCTCGTCCCCTCGGTCTTCGGAGCAGAAGCACCAGCCATTGACATCGACGCCGAGCCGCAGCCCGTGTTGCGATACGCCATCAGCCACGATCAGCCCTCGGGCCCACGGTCCTTGTTCGTCTTACCAGCACACTCGCCCCCGCCTGGAGCCCGATCGCCGTTGGCCCTCCTTCTTGGCCAGACCCGAGCCGCCGTTCTCCACACCATCGCCGACCACCCCGGCTGCTCCACCAAGGAACTCGCCACCCTCGTCGGCATCGCGCCTCCCAGCGCCAGCGAACACGCGACCACTCTGCGCGCAGCTCAACTGATCCGTACCGTTCGGCACCGCAACACGGCACTCCACAGCCCCACCACCCTCGGTATCGCCCTCCTCAACACCCCACCCAGCACGGCTCAGTTCTGAAACCCGGAACGTCCCGGACCACGGGCGGGGCCGTACGCCTGTCGACGGTCACGCAATTCCCCACGATCTTCATGATCGGCGTCACGTCATTCCCCAGCCCCCCGGTCACGACTCCGCACCGGGACGCTGACCGCCGAGGGTGCCGCCGACCGATACGCGAACTGACGTCTCGGCCGTTGTCTCAAAAAGCGCCCGAGCGCCTCACCGGCAAGACCAGGCCTTCGGCCGAGCTGCCCGGCGCCCTGGAGCTGGGGCGAGAGCCACCCCCGGTCAGCCGCGCTTCGCTGACGTCCCGGCCCGCAGGCCATCGACGAGCAAGCCGAGCATGCGCCCGGCCTGCTCCTGATCGTCGGTCGCAAGGAAGATGCCCACCAAGGTGCTGACGACGTCGTCGGAGAGTACGTCTGCCCGGAGCGTCCCTTCCGCGACTCCGGCGGTGAGCAGTGTGCCGACCTGCGCCGGCTCACCGCCCACGACCACGTCGTGCGCGAGACGGTCATGGAGACCCCCGGGCGCGCGACGGGTCCCGCCGCGACCGCCCCGCAGGTCCAGGGCTGCCTCGCCGGGCCCACGGCCGCACTGGTCACCGGGTGCTCCAGTACGCCGGCGGACGTCACCGCGTCATCGGCCCGGTGGCCGCAGGACGCCTCGGGCGGCAGCCCCCCGGCTCGGCCTAGCCGTCCACCTCGTACTGCCCCACCTCACGGAAGTAACGCAGAGTCTCCGGGGAACCGTCGTCCAGGGCCGCGTTGACAGCGGCGCGCAGGGCATCGCTGATGTTCGGGTCCGTGAGCATGCGCACGATGTAGAAGGCGTCGTCCTCGGCCTGGGCCAGCCGGTAGCCCGTCTCCAGCCAGGCGCGCATCTCCTCCGGAGAACCGCTGTCGAGGAGCTTGTTGGCCTCCTCGATGACCCGCTTGTCATGGTTCTGTGTTGCCCCGTGGAGGATACGGGCAATGGCGACCCGGTCGTCCTCGGCCTGGGCCAGCCGATAGCCGGTCTCCAGCCAGGCGCGCATCTCCTCCGGAGAACCGCTGTCGAGGAGCTTGTTGGCCTCCTCGATGACCCGCTTGTCATGGTTCTGTGTTGCCCCGTGGAGGATACGGGCAATGGCGACCCGGTCGTCCTCGGCCTGGGCCAGCCGATAGCCGGTCTTCAAGAAGGCCCGCATGTCCTCCACCGTGCCGTTGAGGGCCTCATTGGCCTCGCGGACGACCCCCCGGCCGCTGTCCTCATCCGCCAGGATGACCGCGATCGCGGCACGCAGTTCATCCTCCGACATCTCGTCCACCGGTGTCCGGGACACCTCCGCCACCGAAGTGTTGGTGGCCCCGGCCGCCGAACCACCGGCAAACGCCGGAGCGGTGAACAGGAGCGCCGGTGTCAGGGCGGTGGCCACGACGAGCAGAGCGGCACGCGTCGGTCTCATGAATGTACGCCTCCGTGATCGAACTTCCAGTAAGCCGATGATCACCCATGCGCCTCAAAACTGCACCAGAAATCCGTTAATCCGGAAAAGCGCTCGCGTACTCACTGGAATCCCCGCCCGCGCACGCCGCGAACGCGGCCCCCGCCACGACACCGAAGCCGACAGGGTGTCGGCGAGCGCACAGGGATCGGTGTCGGACGGATCCCTCCGCAGGTTCGGTGCGCTAGACCGCCTCGATCAGCCCCTCCTGGGTCGGGTAGTGCCGGTGCAGGGCGCCGATCCCGACGCCGCCTCGCGGGCGATGGCCTCCAGGGTCGGCGTCCGTCCGGCAGCGGAGGCAGCGCGCGGCACCCCCAGGAGGCGGGCCCGGTTGCGCCGGCCGTCGGCCCCAGGCGTGGTTCGCGGTCTGCCGTGACCATGAAAATCGGCTGCGGGGCGATGCAGCTCGAGCACGGCGACGACGAGCCCGCCCTCGCCGTGCTGCGCCGGGCGGTCGAGCTGGGGGTCGACCACATCGACACCGCCGAGTTCTACGGCGCGGGCCGCGTCAACGCGCGCATCCGCGCCGCCCTGCACCGGATTCGTGGCTGGGACCGGCCCGCTTCATGACCACGTTGCCGGCCAGTCGGCGCTGGCGAGTACGGGAGTGATCTTCATGCACGGCCCAGGTCGCGGCCGGCGCATCGTTTCGGATCACCGGAACGCCTTCGCCGGGCGATGGCGCTGCCGGCGAGGGCGACGCTTCTTCGGCCGATCTCATCAGCCGAAGGGCGGCCCGGTATGCGAGATCTCGTGCTTGAGCACCTGGTCGCCATCGACCGCGACGGATACGGACGGGCGCGGCGCCACCGCCCGGAAGGCGTCGAGGGCTTCCTGCGACTCCCAGTGCTCGAAGTTGTTCACGCGGCCCGGTTCGATCGGGTCGGGTGAGATGGACAGGTCAAGGCAGCCCGGGTGGCTGCGGGCGGCCTCCACGATGCAGCGATGGCCCTCAAGGAAGCGGCCCCTCTCCGCCGGATTCACGTACAACTTGCCGGCAACAATCACCGTCACGCTGCTCTTCCCTTCTCTCGCGTCTCCAGGGAGATGGATCTCCCCCGCAAGGGCCAGCCGGACAACGGCAGCCCACGGGTATGGACTTTCCGCATCAGCAAGACTCATCGCCTGGTGTCGCCCGGGCCGAGCGGAGGACTCGATACCTTTGCGAGCCAAGCGGTGGGTAATGCCCCGGCCCCGTAGCCAACGGCGCAGGTAGTCCTACTCCTTGTCGCCGGGCAGCTTGGCAGGTCGGCCGCGACACAGCCCGCGCCTGGCACGGATCGGCGGGGTGCCGGGTACCAACGGCTTCAGGGCCAGGCTGTCGTGCAGGTTGGCACCGGAGATGCCCAGCGACATGGGCCAGGTGGCGTCATGGCCGGGGGCGAAGAAGGCCTGGCGCAGGGCGGCGAGACGCTCGTCGTCGGGCAGGGTGAGGTCGCCGACGCGAACGGGGCGTTGTTCATCTCGGGCGAACGGCGCGGGTGGAGGCTGCCGCGAGAATGACAGCGCGGACCTTGCCGGGGTGGTTGGTCGCAACGATGCGGGCGAGGAAGTTCCGGTAGGCGTGTCCGAGGATGACCGCGGGGCCGTGGCCGAGTTGGTCGATGACGTCGGCGACACCGTCGCCGAGGTCATGGATGGTGACGGCCGAACAGGCGCTGGCTCTCGGCTCCACCGGCAAGAAGTGGCGCCGGGGGGCGATCCTGACTGTGCTGGGCAGGCGCTGGAGCGGCTGGGGCAGCCGGACAGGGCAGGCGCGTGTCGGCGCAAGGCTGAGCTGTCCTGGGCGTGGTGGAGTCGGTGATGGCCTCGACCAACCCGCGCCGGTGTCGCTGACCACTTCCGTGGATGGCTGCGTAGGCTGCGTAGGCTGTGTACGAAGGCTTCGTCATCTGCCTGCAGCGCAAGCTGCCGGCTCCCTGCTTCGGCTGGCTCGCCGGCTCAGCATCGCGCCGCTCCATCTCGCGGAACACACCGGACTGCTGCCCCGCTCGGGAAACGTCATCTCACCCCGTCATCCTCTGCGGCTCGATCCCGATCTCACGGTTCCCATCGCGGGCGTCTGCCGCCTGTCGGTCCAGGAGGTCCACAACCTGACCCTCGCCCGGCAAGCGTCGGGATTCCAGGTGATCATGTGCCGGGGTTTTCCTTCTTTCGAGGCTGCGTGGTACGTGATTTGGGCTTGTTGCTGTGCCGGAGCCGGCTTATGAGTGCTCGGACAGCGGTCTGGTTGGCGCCCTTGTGCCAGATCGCTTCGAGGTGTACCTGGTGGCGTAGGGTGACGGCCAGAGGCTGGGCGACGGTTCCGGGGACGGGGTGCCGGGCGGGGCCAGAGGTGACGATCGTCCAGCCGTTTCCGGCGGCGATGTCCTGGACGACAGCGGCGAGGCTGTCGACGGTCGGGGCTCGGCTGGGTGCGAGGACGCCATGATCGGCGAGCGTTTCGAGGATCAGGTCGTAGATCGCGGGGTTGTCTTCTCGGCGGGGCAGGTGCAGTGGGTCATCGGACAAGTCCCGGGGGTTGATGCTGGGGGTGGTGGCGAGGGGGTGGCTGGCCGGTAGCAACGCGTAGACCTGCTGTTCCACACGGAGCGGGGTGCTGCACAGCACTTCGGGTGAGGGCAGGTGTCGGTCGACGGTGAGGGTGAACCCGATGTCGATGTCGCCTTTGGCCACCGCGGCGGGGTGGGCGAGCCAGGGGATGTGGATCAGTTCGACTGCTACCGGGGGCCGGCGGGCTGCCAGCGTTGCGCGGGCCTCGGCGAGGGCGGTGGTGAAGGGGTAGAAGTCGAGGGCGCCTGCTCTCAGGACGGCCGTTGCGGTACGGCCGCGGGCAATGGCGAGGGCGTCGAGCTCATCGGCCGCGCTGACCAGGTGCCGGGCCTGGTCGAGCAGGTCCGCGCCCAATGCGGTGAGCGTCACGCCGCGCGGGCTGCGACGGAACAGCTCAGACCCGATCAGGCGTTCGAGGCGACGAAGTGCTCGGCTCAGCGCCGGCTGGTCGGTTTGGAGTCGTGCTGCAGCCCGGCTCAGGCTTCCAGCGTCGGCGATCGCCACGAACATGCGCCACTGCGCCAGCTCAACGGCCATGTCTCAGGATACATACCGGGGGTGCCCTACCGGCACTTCCCGCAGGTGGCCGGGCAGGACACCGTGGTCGTACCGGACCTTGCCGCACGGAGGCGGGGCCACCGATTCAAGGAGCAACATCATGACCTACCCATTCCCTGTCGATCCCGAGAATCTGTTCGAGGAACGCACGGCGCAGTTCGTGAACCTCGGCCTTCCCTCCGACGAGGTTGCCCGCCTGCGCGCCGCGATCACCAACATGTGGGCTGACGCTCCCGGTGGGTGGACCTGGGAATGGAGCCGGCTGGCAGAGCGGTATGCCGCCGCCGGGGAGCACTACCTGGCGTCCCTGGCCTATGGCGGGGCACGGTTCCCGTGCCTGGCCGACCCGGCCAAGGCGGCCGCCATGGACCGCCAGGTCGAGCAGTACACCCTGGCGGCGCAGGGTTTCCCGGTCGGTTTCGAGCGCCGCACCGTCACCGTCCGCTACCGCGAGGCGATCGTCGAAGTGCGGGTGCACGTGCTCAGCCCGGCCGATGCGGGAGCCGATACCCCGGTATTGATCGCCAGCGGCGGGATCGACACCTGGAAAATGGACCTGCACCCGATGTGGGAGGCGCTCGCGCTCGGCGCCAAGGTACGCATCGTGGCGTTCGAGCACGCCGGGGTGGGGGAACTCACCCACATCCCCATGGCCGCGGACACGCAGGCGATCATCGGTGGCCTGCTCCACTTCGCCCGCACTCTCACCACCGGCAAGGTCGGGCACTTCGGCTTGAGTTTCGGCGGCTACTTCTCCGCCCAGACCGGCCTGCGTGGCGACGCCGACGCGGCCGTCGTCCTGGGCGGCCCGGTAACCAGCGCCACGTTCGGACCCGAACACGCCAAGAACCTGCTGTACGGCATGGCCGACATCTTCGGCAACGCGGTCGGCTTCACCACCAGGCCGGACATGGGCGCCCTCATCACCGCGTTCGAGTCCTTCGCCCTCGACGAACTGCTGACCACCCAGGACAACTGCCCGATGCTGGTGATCAACGGTGACGCAGACGTGCACGTCCCGATCGCGGACACAACGGTTTTCAACGGCCGGCAGAATACGCAGGTCGAGCTCATTCCCGGCGGCAGCCACTGCGCCCTCAACAAGCTCGACCAGATCATGCCGATCATGATCAACTGGATCGCCAACGCCCTGCACCCCTGACCGTCCCCGCCTCGGACGTGAGAGGCGCCGACGAGCGCCATGTCCTGCGCGGCGCCAGCCTGCTGGACGCCTTCGACCTGGACCTGGCCACCCAAACGGCGGGCCCGACCCACCAGGCGACGGCACGCCGGCTCGTCGAGCGGCCGATGTTCACCGAGGATCCGCACGCGATCTGGCCGTACCACCTCCACGACGTCATCCAGACGTCATCCACACCGCACTACGCCGGGCCGATGACCACACCGAGGACCACTGGCCCCGCCGACTGGCACCGAACCGCCGAGCGCGCCCTGGCCGCCCTCGGCCGGCAGCGGGTCTCCCGCCGCCCGCTGCCGCGGCCGTCCAGCGCGTTACCCTTTTTGCAGGGCATCGACCGGATATCGGTGGCTACGGAGGGTATCGGGATGGCGCGTAAAGCCGAGGCCGATTCCGAGGCCGATTCCGAGCCGAGGCCGATTCCGACCGGCTTCGCGCACGGGCCTGAAGCACCCGCTCCGGCCCTCGCTCTCCTGGGCTCCGACGGCACCGTCCTGGAGTGGGGAGAGGGCTGTCGGCGGCTGCTCGGCCACCGCGCGGAGGACGTCGTAGGGCTGCCGGTGCGGGAGCTGCTGGAGACCCCCGCCGAAGCGGTTCCGTGGTTCTCGGCTCCGGAAGACACGGGGCAGCGTGTTGGCCGGGGTCCCGCCAACGGCGTCGTGGAGGTCAGGCACCGTGATGGCACCAGCTTCCGTCTGACGGTGGAGACCATCGCGTTGACCGGCGGGGACGGTGAGAGCTGCTGGTTCGTCGCCATCACGGAGGCGCCGGACGGCGTACGGACGGCCGACGCCGAGGCGGCGCTCCTGGACCGGTCACCGCTGGCCGTGGCGGTGTGGGACGCGGGCACGCGGCTGCTGTGGTCGAACCGGACCTGTCGGGAGACGGTGGGCCACTCCGAGGTGGACGCGCCCACCGGGTCGACCCCCCGCACCGTGCGTGGTCTCGACCGGACCACCATCGAGCCGGTGATACGGCAGGTGCTGACCTCGCGGGAGCCGGCCGGCGACCACGTGCTGCGGTGGGTGTCACCGGAGCACGGCCGGGAGGTCGTCTTCTCCTGCTCCGTCTTTCCCCTCGCCCCCGTCGGCGGCAGCCCACTGGGCGTGTGCACCGTCTCCTTGGTCACCAAGAGCGGGGAGCGCGAGCGGCTGGCGCTGCTCGGCAGAGCGGCCAAGCAGATCGGCACCACGCTCGATGTGATGACGACCGCGCAGGAACTCACGGACGTGGCCGTTCCCGCCCTCGCCGACTACGCCACGGTGGATCTGGCCGATGCCGTCCCGCTGGGCGGGGAGCCGCTGAAGCGGATGTCCGAGGCCCCCTCCGGCATCCCCGTCTTCCGCCGCGCGGGTCAGTCCTCCATCCACAGTGGCATGCCCGAGGCCGCCTTCTTGGTGGGCGATGTGGTGTACGTACCGCCCGGATCGCCGTTCCTCACCGCGCTGTACGGGCACCAGTCCTACTTCGAGCCGGTCATGGAGACCGGCCCGGGGACATGGCTCGGCCGTGACCCCGAGCGCCGACGGATCATCCACGACACCGGCATGCACTCGGTGATGATGATCCCGCTCAGGGCCCGTGGCACCATCCTCGGCATCGCCGTGTTCACACGGACCGACAACGCCGTGTCCTTCTCCCAGGACGACCTGCTGCTGGCCGAGGAACTCTGCGTCCAGGCGGCGTTGAGCCTGGACAACGCCCGCCGCTACGCACGGGAGCGGGCCGCCGCCCTCGCCCTGCAGCGCAGTCTCCTGCCGCAGGAACTGTCGGGCGGCACCGCGGTGGACCTGGCCGGCCGCTACCTGCCGTCGGACCGGCACGAAAGAGTGGGCGGGGACTGGATGGACGCCATCAAGCTGCCGGGCGACCGGATCGCCCTGGCCGTCGGCGACGTCATCGGCCATGGCATCAACGCCGCCGCCGCCATGGGCAGGATGCGCACCGCGGTGCATACCCTCGCCGCCCTCGACCAGCATCCCGCGGAACTGCTCGACCACCTGGACAAGGTCACCGCCCAGCTCGCCGAAACGGGCATCTGGTCTGCGGGGTACTCGTCGATCACCGGCGGAACCTGCGTCTACGCCGTCTATGACCCGGCCACCCGCATCTGCACCCTGGCCCGCGCCGGGCACCCGCCACCGATGCTGGTGACACCCGACGGCCATGCCACGATCGCCGACACACCGGTGGGCCCGCCGGTCGGAATCGGCACCGGACGCTACGAATCCGTCGACCTGGAGCTGCCCGAAGGCAGCCTGCTCGCCCTCTTCACCGACGGACTGGTGGAGTCCAGGCACGCCGACATCGACGCCGGGCTCGACCGGCTGCTCGCCGCGCTGCAACACCCCTCGGCGAGCCTCGAGGACCTGTGTGCCCGCGTTATCGCGAGGATGACCCCGGATGCTCCTCCGGAGGACGACATCGCGCTCCTCATCGCCCGGACACGCACCGACGAGGGCAGCCGGGCGACCGCCCACGGGGAGCACCGCGAGCCGTCGGCCGGCTCCACCAGGCCGTACCCCTCGGCGGCTTCTCCATCGCCCACGTCGCGCGCGGTGTGAACAGCACCACGGCACATGCCGTTTATTTGCCGTCCCGACACCCGGCCGACTCGAGCCCGCCTCGGTTTCGCCGCGCCCAGCACACGGCTCGCCATCTTCACGGCGGACGTGTTCACCGACCGGATGTGGACAATCGGCACGTTCGAACGCGGCGTCACCTGTCCGATTATGATCGGCCACGTGCTCCTCGGAGACGGCCTGATCGCCGCACAGCGAAGTCGGATGACTCCCCCACTGGCGGCCGCCGGTGCACGATTCACGTCACCTGGCCGCCGTTGATCGCGACGGATACGGACGGGCGCGGCGCCACCGCCCGGAAGGCGTCGAGGGCTTCCTGCGACTCCCAGTGCTCGAAGTTGTTCACGCGGCCCGGTTCGATCGGGTCAGGTGAGATGGACAGGTCAAGGCAGCCCGAGTGGCTGCGGGCGGCCGCGGCCCGCGCCTGGCACGGATTGGCGGGATGCCGCGTACCAACGGCTTCAGGGCCGGGCTGTCGTGCAGATTGGTGCCGGAGACGCCCACAGGGTGCTGAAGGTGGACGGCGAAGTCGGAATCAAGCGGGCCTACGATCCACGCACGTGGGGCAAGGCCGCCGAGGCAGGCATGGCCGCCCGGGTCGGCGTGACCTGCGAAAACCTGCGCTCCGCGGGGCAATAAAGTGAAGTAATCACGCGAGGGCGTCAACTGTGTACCGGCACCTCACCAGATAAGACGTCCTCTTAATAGAAAATACGGAAAGGCTCCGGGGTCGGCGTGCCAGTAGGTGGGACCTGGCGTACGCTGAGCAGATGTAGGGCGTTCTGCGGTGCACATGTGAAGGGACACTCACATGATAATGCGTTCCACGGTCAGTAAGTGCCTTCTGAGCACAGGATTCTCAACGATCCGCTATGGACTGGCGCTCAATCTCCTGTCGATTGGGCGGCTCAAGTTCGAAAGTTATGAGGTCGAGAACATTCGGCCCTTGGTCACCGCGAGCCCTGTATTCTCCCGACTCCTCACCGAACTCGGCGAACAAAAACTGGCCAGGGTCCTCGGTGTAACGGAGATGGTTACGGGATCACTGATTGCGGCGAGGCCGTTCGCGCCGAGAGCCTCGGCGCTAGGAAGCCTGGGGGCTGCTGGGATATTCGCCACGACTCTCAGCTTCCTGGCCACCACACCCGAGGCATGGCAAGAGAGGCGCAGAGAACCAAAGCTCTCTCTCGCCGGCCAGTTCCTGGTGAAAGACATCGTGTTGCTGGGGGCTTCCCTGCTCACGGCTGCCGAGTCACTGCAGACCGGACAGCGCAGGTAGTCCACCGCCACCTGTACCGCGCCATCGAACTCACCGCCAGCCGGTCGGAATCGGCATCTGCCCACAGGGACCCGTTCTCCTTCATGCGCCGCAGACCTGCCGCGATCACGCCTTCCCCGACAAAGCGGCCTCCAGCATGGCCCGTGCCCCACTGTCGGTTCCGGCGCGGGCGCTGGCGATCGCATCGCTGCAGTGCACGAAATGAATTCACTCGCTCCAGATACTGGCGGTCACGCGTAAGAATGGCTTCGGCCCAAAAAGCGATGACGGCACGCACCAGCTCGCCCTCGTGACCGCGGCATTGCGCCGCGCACCGTAAGGCGGCACTTTTGCCGAACAGCTTCCGATTCCGCCATAACGGAAACCTTACTGCAGGGAAACCTATTCTAAGCTGGGCCACCGATCAGCTGGTGATCGCGACGCGGCACGGCGATCCGGTCCGAGTTCCCACCCTTCTTGAGAGCGTCGTGGGTGTACATGCGCGGGCAGAACGCGCAGCCGTTGATCTGGGAGGCGCGGATCTTCAACAGCTCGATCAGGAGCGGTCAAGGCCTGCCGCGACGGGCGGTCTCTTCCACCTCCGCCGACCGGGCGATGAGGGCCTTGTCAGCGCTTGGTGCTGCTTGCCGGTGTTGACGCGTGACGGCTACGACCTCGGGTCGTCGACCTTGAGCTTGTCTCCTGTGTTGGAGACGTAGACCACCAGGAGCTTGGCCCGTTCGGTCCGGCTGGTGTTCTCGGTCAGGACGTGGTGCGCGCCCGGCCGCTCGACCCAGTTCTCGCCCTGGCGGTAGGTGCTCACGGGCTTGCCGGCGAGCTTGCTGCGCACGGTCCCTTCGAGGACGTAGGCGTAGACGAACGCCTTGCCGTGCCGGTGCGGCACCGCGCGTGCCTTGGGCGGGAAGTCGACGACCACCGAGGTGAACGTCTTGCCCTTCACGTTCGGGAGGGCCTGCTGGTGCAGGGGCTTGGCGGTTTCGGTGGGATGCTTCGATGTCACGGCCGCGGTGGGTGTCTTGGTGTGGACGGACTGCTCCGAGGCGGTGCAGTCCGTGGCCGCGATCAGCGTGGCGACGGCCAGCAGGCCACCGGCGATCCGCGTTCTGGTCACGATGGGTCTCCTGTTCAGTCTTCGGCGACGCGGATGATCGTCTTGCCCGGGGTACGGGTGGCGGGGGCGAATGCGGCGGGTGCTTCGGTGAGTGGCCGTACGGCGCCGACGACCGGCTTGAGCCGGCCGTCCCTCACCCGCGTGGCGAGGTCGGTGAGCCGGGCGCGGTCGGGTTCGACGACGAAGAAGACGGCCCGCCCGTCCTTGGGCTGGACCTTGGGCGGCATGACGACGGTGACCAATGTGCCGCCGGCCCGGACCAGGGCGGCCGAGCGGTCGAGGATGTCTCCGCCGATCACGTCGAACACGACGTCGGCCTCGCCGACATCCTCCAGCTTCTCGGTCTGCAGGTCCAGGAAGGTGTCGACGCCCAGCGCGAGCGCCGTGTCCCGGTCGGCGGAGCGGCCGGTGCCGATGACGCGGGCGCCGGCCCCGCGGGCGAGCTGTACCGCGATCGAGCCGACGCCGCCCGCGGCACCGTGGATCAGGACGGTCTGGCCCGTGGCCAGGCGGCCGTGGTCGAACAGGCCCTGCCATGCGGTCAGCCCGGAGATCGGCAGCGCGGCGGCCACGGTGTGGTCGATGTCCGCCGGCAGCGGCGCGAGATTGCGGGCCTCCACCGCGGCGTACTCGGCGAGCGAGCCGTTGCGGGCCCAGTCAGCCAGGCCGAACACCCGCTGGCCGACACTCAGGCCGGTGGTGCCGAACCCCAGCTCTTCGACGACACCCGACAACTCGTGCCCGGGCACGCTCGGCGTCCGGTCGCGGCCTGCGCGATCGATCCACGTGGCGGGCCAGTCCAGCTCACCAGGGGTGAAGCCCGCGGCGTAAACCCGCACGATGACGTCGTTCTCGGCCGCATGGGGGTAGGGCATGTCCGTCAGGGACAGCCCGGCGAGACCGGCATCACGGTCCCGCACAGTGATGGCCTGCATAAAGGTCCTTACTGAGGAAGGGCGCCCGAGCGCGCAGCCCTTCACGCAGGGCTCATCGCGGCTCGTCGGCGGAGGAACGCGGCAGATGGAAGCATGCCGTCCGCATGATCGATCCCATCTGTCCGCGAGCGTTCCCTCGCCTGTCCCGATGTGGTTGAGCCGGTTCTCATCAGGGAGATGAGGCAGCCCCTCGGGGTGTGAGCTCAGACGTGGGGCAGCTTGTCCGGGTTGATGACCCTGCGGCACGCGGTTATCAGACCGTCTGTGAGCTGCAGCGTGTCCACGGAGTAGACACGGCCCTCCCGGTGGAACACCAGGGCGAGCTCGCCGCCGACCTCGGCGAGGTCGATGCGGTCCGGACGCCACTGACGGCCCACACGCACTATCACCGCGGCGACGCGCTCACCACCATGGATGAGCTTGCGCGCCGCGGCGGCCTTGCCGCCGCCGTCGGTGACATGGACAGCGTCCGGGTGCGGCAGCCTCACCAGGCCGCTCTTGAGGATGCCGTACGACCGCCGCGCGGCCACCGTGACCAACCAGGCCCGCGGATCGCCGACATCCCGCAGATCCGCTCCGGCCGCCCGCAACCACACATCCTGGGTCACGTCCTCGGCATCGGTCACACCCCCCAGCAGCCGGTAGGCCACACCGAAGACCGCGGGCCGATGACTCTCCCAGCCGGCTCCGAGCACGTCTTCCCGCCCAGACGGCCCCGGCGCGTGCCCGTCACCCATGCAGACGCAACCTCCTCCAGCTCGCGGACCCAGAGTAGCCATCCGGACTCGTGATCTGCGGTGCGCCGCACCCGGAGAACGGGCGGACACCGGGCGCTGCGTTCCAAGGGCCCCTGCGGCTACGACTGCCGACTCGGCCCCCACCTGCAGGCCAAGCTCGCGATGTGGCTCGGCGAGGGGCCGGCCGCGCACGGCTGGAGTGACGACCAAGTGTGGACCGCCTCTCCGGTACGCACGCTGATCGGGCGGAAGTTTCCTATCTCCTACAGCGTCTCCGAGGCGACTCGGCTGCTGCACCGTATGGGCTACAAGCGTGCGGATGCCGGACAGACCCGCCGCCGAGCGCGACGAGGAAGCCGTCGCCATGTGGCGGGAGGCGACCTGGGCCATCCCCATCGGCGCGGTGCTCAGCGGCCCGCCGTCCGGCACCTTCTCCCGAGCCCACTGCCACGGCGCTTCGCTCATCGGCTGGGGCACGGCCATCACGTGCCTCGGCTTCATAGCAGAGGCGTGACCAGTCCCGGTTCCCTTCCCGGAGCTGTCGCTGGGCCCAAGCCTTCTCACGCCGGCGCGCGCATCTTGCCGTGAGTCACGAGGATGGGTGATAGGAACCGAATGCCGGAGCCATGTAAAGCCGGCCGCAATGAGTCGGCATCCTGCAAACGCAGCTCCCGAGAAGGGAGGGACACCGTGGCGCGACTCAAGATTCTCGTCGTGGGCGCAGGCTTCGCGGGCGTCGCCTGCGCAGGCCGTCTGGAGCGCCGGCTGGCTCCCGGCGACGCGGACATCGCGCTCGTCACGCCGGTCTCCTACCAGCTGTATCTGCCGCTGCTGCCGCAGGTCGCGGCGGGCGTACTCACTCCGCAGTCGGTGGCGCTCTCGCTGCGCCGCGGAAGGTACCGCACCCGGATCATCCCGGGCCTTGCCATCGGCGTGGACGCCCGGGCGAAGGTCTGCGTCGTCCGCCGGATCACCGGGGAACTGACGAACGAGCGCTACGACTACATCGTGCTCGCGCCCGGCAGCGTGACCCGCACCTTCGACATCCCCGGCCTGAAGGAACACGGGCGCGGCATGAAGACGCTCGCCGAGGCCGCGTACCTGAGGGACCACGTCATCGCCCAGCTCGACCTGGCCGATGCCGCTGTCGACGAGCAGGAGAAGATCTCCCGACTGCAGTTCGTTGTCGTCGGAGGCGGCTACGCGGGCACCGAGACGGCGGCCTGCCTGCAGCGGCTCACCACTCACGCGGTGCGGCGCTACCCGCGGCTCGATCCAAGCCTGATCAGGTGGCACCTGATTGACATTGCGCCGAAACTCATGCCCGAGCTGGGCGACAAGCTCGGCCGCAGCGCGATGGAGGTGCTCCAGCGGCGCGGGGTGGAGATCTCGCTCGGCGTGTCCGTCGCCGAGGCGAGGCCTGACCAGGTCACCTTCACCGACGGCCGGGTCGTCCCCTCCCGGACCTTGATCTGGACCGCGGGAGTGGTCGCCAGCCCGCTGGTGGAAACCCTGGGGGCCGAGACGGTACATGGACGGCTCGCCGCCACCGCGCAGATGACGCTGCCTGGTTTCGACGGCGTCTTCGCGCTGGGCGACGGCGCCGCCGTACCCGACCTGGAGGGGGGCGACGGCGCAGTCTGCCCGCCCACTGCGCAGCACGCCCACCGGCAGGCCAAGACAGTGGCGGACAACGTCATCGCCGCGCTCCGCGGCGAGCCGCTTCGGTCCTACCGGCACAGGGACCTTGGTCTGGTGGTCGACCTGGGCGGCAGGAACGCGGTCGCCAAGCCGGCGGGCGTCGAGCTGCATGGGATGCCCGCGCAGGCGGTGGCCCGGGGCTACCACGTGGGGGCGATGCGCACCAATGTCGCCAAGGCGCGGGCGTTGACGAACTGGATACTGAACGCTGCTGCGGGTGACGACTTCGTACGGATCGGGTTCCTCGCTGAGGAACAGCCGTCGCTGCGGCACTTCGAACAGACCGACGCCTACATGACACCGCAGCAGGTGCGAGAGCACACCGCATCACTCAACGCCGACCAGGGCTGACGCCGCCGACCCGGCATGTCCCGCCACTGCACGCCGGTCCGCACCCGGTGCAGGATGCCGTCGATCACCTGGCGGTGATCCGGCCACCGACCGCACCGGCCGTTGCTGACCGGCAGAAACGGCCGCAGCCCGGCTACCGAGCTCGGAGTGCGCCGGGGTCGGGAGACGTCGCGAAGGTCTGCACGTAGTCGATGGCTGCCTCCAACGCGTCTTTCAGCGGGGCGATGTCCCGTGCGACCTGGGCGAGAAGCATGCCACCCTGGAAGGCGGCCAGGAGCAGATTGGCCAGCTGCGTGGGATCTGCCTCAGGGCTGATGCGGCTGAGTTGCTGCATGCGCTCGATTCCATCGCGGAAGATGGCCCTCCACTGGTCGAACGCGCTCGCCAGCTCGTCGTGAACGTCAAGGTCCGTCTTGATGATCTCGCTCGCGAGGGAGCCGAGGGTGCAGCCTTCCTGGTAGGCGCGCTCGTAGCCGACGTAGAAATCCGCCCACGCCCGAAACGCGTCGAGGTTGTCGAAGCAGGCGAATCGCTCACCGCGGTGGAATGTGAGGACGCGCTCGGCCTGCCAGGCGATCACGGCCAGGACGAGACTCTCCTTGGTCGGGAAGTAGTGGTTGAGCTGCGATCCGCTGACACCGGCGGCGCGGCGGAGCTGTTCATTGTTCGTCGCGTGGACCCCCTTGGTGTAGATGAGCTCCGCGGCGTGCTCCAAGATGCGGGCCCGCGTTGCCTGTCCCTTGTAGGTGAGCTTGTTGGGCTCCCGAGCCCCGGTGGTGGATTTCATGCTTCAGACGATACCTGGATTGGGCTTGACAGCCCAGTCGCGAGAGGTGTTCACTCAAGAAGTGGGCTGACAAGCCCAAAAAATTCCAAGCCCAACCCGGGCTGACGACGACCACTCACCGGAGGCTGATTCGCCATGTCACGACTGAACGTCCCCTCTCCTGACGACGTCCCCAATGGGGCGGAGAGCACCCTCGACACCATCGGCGCACAGTTCGGCTTCGTCCCGAACATGTTCGCGACTCTCGCGTCGAACCCGACCGTCCTCGACGTCGTCATGACACTGCAGGGGACCTTGAGCCGGGTTCTGGACGCGAAGACGCGGCACACCATCGCGCTCGCCGTGTCGCAAGCCAACGGTTGCGATTACTGCCTGGCGATGCACACGTACGTATCGTCCGAACTCGGTGGCATGTCGAGCGATGACATCGACTTGGCCCGGGCCGGGAGCTCGATCGATCCCAAGCGCGCCGCGGTCGCTCGCTTCGCTCAGCGGGTGGTGGAGAGCCGCGGTCAGGTGAGCGACGCCGACCTGGCAGCTGTGCGAGGTGCTGGGTACGCCGACCCGCAGATCCTGGCGATCGTCACGGTGGTGGTGCAGGTCCTGCTGACCAACTTCCTCAACAACGTCAACCAGACCGACATCGACATCCCCGCCGTCAGCTCGGTCGGTACGCCGGGATGAGCGTCGGCGCCCTCGTCGAGGCGGCGTACCCAGCACCCGTCGACGGAGACTTCGCGGACGGCTACGGCGACGCGTAGTGCCGTCAACGCGGCCAAGGGACGCATCGTCGTCACCGGCCGCACCGACAACTTCATTCAGGGGCGGCCCGACCTCGACGACACCGTCCGGCATCTGACGGCCTTCGCCGAGGTCGGCGCGGATGTGCTCTACGCCCCTTACCCACCCGACCTCGATGCCCTGACCGCAATCGTCACCGCCGTCGCGCCGACGCCGGTCAACGTCCGATCACAGGAAGAAGGCAGATTGACATGAATCTCGACAAGCTCATGAACAAGCACCTCACCAGGTATTTCGACCCCAGCAAGACCATTCCGGAGGAAACACTTCAGCAGCTGCTGAGGTTCCTGCGCTCGACGCCCTCGTCGGTGAACGTACAGCCCAACCACTTCTACGTCCTTGCCACGAACGAAGGCAAAGAGCGGTTGGCGGCCAACCTGGGCGAACGATTCCAGGACAACGGCGAGAAGATCCTGAACGCGTCGCACACCATCATCCTCACCACCCGGGCAGATGTGCCTGACAGCCACCTCGAGGCGGTGTTCACGAAGGAGAAGGCCGACGGCCGGTTCCCTGACCTGTCAAAGCAGGAGCTGTGGGAATCAATGACCCGAGACTTCCTCAATCTGCGCAACTATGGCTACAAGGACCTGAACCACTGGATGGAGAAGCAGACCTACCTGGCGGTGGGCCTGACCATGATGGCGGCCGCTGAGCTCGGCGTCGAGGCCACGCCGCTGGAGGGGTTCGATCCGACCAGCGTCGACAAGGCGTTCAAGATCCGCGAGACCGGTCACAGCACGACGCTGCTGCTGGCCCTCGGCTACCCCGACCCCAAGAAGCAGTACACCACTCCGATCTCGCGATTCGACCCCACCCAGCTGTTCACCTTCGTCTGAACACCCACTCGGAAACCCAAAACCCACAACGCATACGAGGGAGAGGACAATCTCAATGAAAGCCATTGTGGTAACCGACCAGGCCGCGGGAACGGCCGGGATGACGCCGACGGAGCGGCCTGAGCCGCCCGCAGCGATCAACGACGTCATCGTTCGGATTCATGCATCGGGCTTCGTCCCGACGGAGCTGGAGTGGCCGTCGACCTGGGCCGATCGCGCCGGCCGTGACAAAACACCGTCGATCCCCGGCCACGAGCTGGCCGGAGTGGTCACCGCTCTCGGCTACGGCACGACGGGGCTGTCGATCGGGCAGCGGGTGTTCGGCCTCGCCGACTGGCACCGCGACGGCACCCTCGCGGAGTACGTGGCGATCGAGGCACGCAACCTCGCGCCGCTGCCCGGCGACGTCGACTTCACGGTGGGCGCGTCCCTGCCCATCTCGGGTCTGACCGCGTGGCAGGGGCTGTTCCAGCACGGCCGCCTCCAGGCCGGCCAGACCGTCCTCGCCCATGGCGCGGCCGGAGCAGTCGGGACGATGGTGACCCAGCTCGCACGTGAGGCCGGCGCATACGTCATCGGCACCGGACGCGCCGCCGACCGTGAGAAGGCACTCGACTTCGGCGCGCATGAGTTCGTCGACCTCGAGAACGACGCGCTGGAAGACGTCGGCGACGTCGATCTGGTCTTCGATGTCATCGGCGGCGACGTCCAGAGGCGGTCCGCTGCCCTGATCAAGGCCGGAGGAACGCTGGTGTCCGTCGTCGGCCCGGTCGAGGCGCGCCCCGCTGACGGCCTGGCGGTGGACTTCGTTGTCGAGGCCGATCGCGCCGAACTGGGTGAGATCGTGCAGCGGGTGCGGGACGGACGGCTGCGGACAAACATCGATGACGTCGCGAGCTTCGATGATGCCGTTGGAGCCCTTAATCCGACCACGCGGCGCAACGGGAAGACAGTCATCCGCGTACGCCCGTAGGCAGTGACGGCCACAGTCCGACCGGCGGGCGGGTCATCCTCACGGTGTACGAGATGAAGGGGCTCGGCCGCGACGCCGCCGAACTCACCGCGCTCGCCGGCCATGTCGGACCCGACCGCCGCCGTTCGTGGCCGCCACGCGGGAGACGCCACCTTGGTCCCCTGGCCGGGGGGTCACGATCTGTGCTCGTCCACGGTGGACACACTGCGGGCCGAGCCGCAGAGCGACGATGTCACTCTGCTCCTCGCACGGACCCGCTCACTGAGCGCAGACCAGGTTGCCTCGTGGCGGTTCCCCAGCGACCCCGCCGTCGTCAGCCGTGCCCGAACTCTCGCTGTCCGGCAGCTGACCCGGTGGGGACTGGAAAACCTGGCCGAGTCCACAGAGCTGATCGTCAGCGAACTGTTCACCAACGCCATCATCCACGGCAACAGCGACAGCGGCAGCGACCGCACGATCGGCCTACGCCTCATCCGGCACGAGGTGCTGACCTGCGAAGTCTCCGACGCCAGCCACAGCCACCCGCTTGTGCGACACCCCCGCACCACCGACGAACACGGCCGCGGCCTCTTCCTCGTCAGTCAACTGTCCCGCCGATGGGGAACCCGCCACATCCCGGACGGAAAACTCATCTGGGCTGATCAGCAACTGCCGGCCAGTGCGTGAAACCACTTACCCGCCCGACGCAAGCGCTTGGCGGCCAGTGCCTGCGCCCCGGGAAGACCGGCAGCTCATACGTACTATTTATATGGCTGGATAGTGGACGTACGCTCCCATACCACACCAGCAGCAGCGGGAGCCGCAGCCCGGTGTCGAGGGAAAGCCCCATCCGGCCTCCCCGCCTTGCCGCCGAACTCCAACGACTACATCGGAGGTTTCGTGAAGCTCGGACTTCGTCCGCCCCAGAGATCGGGGGTGGATCTGCAACGTGGTCGAAGCAGCCAGAACTGCCGAGGGGGCCGGATACAGCAGTTTGTGGACGTACGAACGGCTGCTCCTCGCGGTGCCCTGTGCCCTGATGCAGCTCGGTGTGCGTACCGAGCGGCGACGCTTCATTGCCGTGCGCGCCGAACCTGGGAGAGCAATGCAGAGCAGATCACCTTTGCACACGACTAGGGCATCGAGCGGATGGCGGGGCTACCGGTGGGTGGCCCTGTGGTCCGTGCTGATCGTGGCGATTCCGGTGGCCGACTGGTTCCTGCCGCCGGACATCCACCTCGCCCATCTGCTGGTCATCCCGCTCGCGCTCGCCGCCACCTTCGCCGACACCCGCCGTACTGCCGTCACCGCACTGCTCGCCCTGGCGGCGCTGGTCGTCGCGGGGGCCGAACGACGCACGCTGACCACGGAAAACGTACTCGTGCAGATGCTGTCCCTGGTGCTGTTCTCGGTGCTGCTCCTGATCGCCACCCGACTGCGCGAGCAACATCTGCGCCACCTGGCCAGGGCGCGCCAGGTCTCGGAAGCCGCGCAGTCCGTGCTGCTGCGGCCACTGCCGCGACGGGCGGGAGCGGTGTCCCTGGCGTCGACGTACGTGGCCGCCGAGACTGAAGCCCGTATCGGTGGAGACCTGTACGCACTGGTCCGCGAGCCTGGCCCCACCCGGCTGATCATCGGGGATGCGCGCGGCAAGGGGCTCGGGCCATCGGGGACATCGAGACCGTCCTCAGTGCCTTCCGCTTCAACGCGCACCGGCACTCCACGCTGTCCGGGCTCGCGTCCGCCCTGGAATCCGATGTGCGCTGGGACCTGAGTCAGTCGCACCACGGGGATCCTGACGAATGGCCCAGTGAACACTTCATCACGGCGGCCGTGCTGGAGATCCCGGACAACCAGCTCTGTGCCCGTCTGATCAGTTTCGGCCATCTGCCGCCGCTTCTGCTGCACGGGGGGCACGTCACGCCCCTGGAAGTCGCTGCCCCCGCTCCCCCGCTGGGTCTTGGCGCCCTGACGGAGACCGAGTACGCCCCATTGACCTTCCGTTTCGCCCCGGGTGACCGGCTGGTGCTGTACACGGACGGAGTCACCGAGGCCCGGGACAGCATGGGCGGCTTCTACCCCCTCGTGGAGCGGATGACGGCTTGGGCCGATCAGCGTCCGGATGAGCTCGTGCACAGCATCGGAGCGGACCTGCGGGCACATACGGGCGGGCCGCTCGCCGACGACATGGCCCTGATCGTGCTGCAGCGCGAGGGGCGCGCGTCCGGGCCCGGATCCCCGAGGACCGGTGGGTTTCGTGACAAGGTGCGGCCCGCTTGAGGAAAAGTGGCAGCGGCCCACGATAGCGGCGCACACCATGCCCGCCGGGCGCCCCCGAGCCCGGGGGCTGCTGCGGGCCGGGCCCGGCGACGCGCCGGTGCGGGCCCTGGGCCAGGTGCGGGGCGTGCGTTCGTGCTCGTAGACGGCGAGGAGGAAGCGCCAGATTCCGCTGACCGCCGGGAAGCGGGCGATCGCGTGCCTCAGACGCTGAGCAGGACCTCGCCGACGACCGCAACGGTGGCCGAGTACAGCAGCTCACTGACCCCCGGGCCGACGAAGGTGACCTCGAGCAGGACGTCACGGTCGAGATCGACCACCGTCCGGGCGTGGCCCGGTAACCGCCCGCATACAGGTTGGCACCCTGGGCCGCGTTGAAGTCGAGGTCCACGGTCTGGATGCGGTGACCGGCCGCGGCCACCAGCTCGGCGCTCAGGCCCACCGCGGCAGCCTTGGGATCGGTGAAGAAGACCTGATGCCGTACTTCGCTCCTGGACGGGCCACGCCCGAACCCGGTCACCGCTCCCACGCCCGCGCCCGGCCGCCACTGCTGGGCCGCCACACCCGGCACTGCGCCGCCCGCGGTGTCCTCGAAGGGAACATCCCGGCTTCCCCGGCCCCACCCATACCCTCACCTCACCTCCATTGGCATAATGGTATGACGTTAAGACTCCAGCGAAAGGACCAGCACATGGGGCGCGGAACGGTTGTCGTGGGTGGAGGGCAGGCCGGAGTGCAGGTGGCCTTGGAGTTGCGGCGGCGCGGGGAGCGTGAAGGGATCACGGTGGTCGGCGAGGAGTCCCGGGCTCCCTATCAACGGCCGCCGCTTTCCAAGGAGTTCCTGGCCGGTGACTACGACGTCGGGCGACTCGCGTTCCGGAAGGCGGAGTACTACGCCGAGGCCGGCATAGATCTCCTCACCGGCGAGCGGGTCGTCGACGCCGGCGACGGTGTCCTCGTCACGGACACGGGGCGGGAGCTGCCGTACGACCGGATCGCCCTCGCCACGGGGGCCGCGCCACGCAAGCTCGCCGTTCCGGGGGCCGGGCTCGGCGGCGTCCATCATCTCCGCGACCTCGCCGACGCGTTCCGGCTCCGGGAGGAGCTGCCCCGGGCCCGCCACGTGGTGGTCGTCGGGGTGGCTTCGTCGGCCTGGAGGTGGCGGCCGCCGCCCGGGCACAGGGCAAGGAGGTAACCGTCGTCGAGGCCGCGCACCGGCTCCTGGGGCGGTCCGTCGCGCCGGTCGTCTCCGAATTCTATCGGCAGGCCCATACACGGCGGGGCACTGTGGTGCGTCTGTCGACGTCCGTCACCGGGTTCGACGGAAAGTCCGGCCGAATGACCGGCGTGCTCCTCGGCGACGGCTCGCAACTCCCCGCCGACGTGGTCCTCGTCGGCGTCGGCGCCGTCCCGCGCACCGACCTCGCCGAGCGGCTCGGCCTCGAGGTGGACGGCGGGATCGTCGTGGACGCCTGTTCCCGGACCAGCCGGCCCGGCGTCGTGGCCGCCGGTGACTGCACCGTACGGCCGCATCCGCGCACCGGGGACGGCAGGATCCGTCTGGAGTCCGTGCCCAACGCCCTCGCGCAGGCCAATGCGGCGGCCGCCACACTGCTCGGCCAGAAGGAGGCGGACACCTCTGTGCCCTGGTTCTGGTCCCACCAGGGAGACCTGAGCCTTCAGATCGCCGGGCTCTCCACCGGATACGACCACTTCGTCGTGCGCGGCGCTCCGGACGAGGAGCGGTTCTCCGTCCTGTACTACCGGCAGGGCGAGCTGCTCGCCGTCGACGCCGTCAACCGGCCCGCCGACTACATGGCCGTACGCCGCGCCCTCACCATCGGCGCCCACATCCCCGCGGACACCGCCGGCGCGGAGGTTCCGCTCAAGACCCTGTTCTGCGAGCGGACGACGGTCTGACGCCGGACACCGGAGGGGCCGGGCAGCACCCGCCTGCCCGGCCCCTCCGGTCAACCCCTCTCCGCGTCAACGCCCTTGGGCCGTCAACAACGCGTCCAGCCGAGGGTAGACACGCCGCGCGTTGCCCTCCAGGACCTGTCGCAGATCGTCCGCGGCGAGGCCGGCCGCGCAGACGTACTTCTTGGTGTCGTCCCAGGCCACCCCCGTCGCCGGGTCGGCGCCCCGTACCGCGCCGAGCATCTCCGAGGCGAACAGGAGGTTGGCCACGGGGACGACACGGGTGAGGAGGTCGATGCCGTCCTGATGGTAGACGCAGGTGTCGAACCAGACGTTCCCCAGGAGCGCTTCGGCGGGGTCGGGCAACCCCATGCGCATGGCCAGGCCCCGGTAGCGACCCCAGTGGTAGGGGACGGCTCCCCCACCGTGCGGGATGACGAACCGCAGCCCCGGGAACCGGGTGAACAGGTCGCCCTGGAGCAGCTGCATGAAGACCGACGTGTCGGCGTTGAGATAGTGGGCGCCGAGGGTGTGCGCGGCCGGATTGCAGGAGCTGGAGACATGGATCATCGCGGGGACATCCAGCTCGCACAGGGCCTCGTAGAGCGGGTACCAGGACGGGTCGGTGAGCGGCGGTGACGTCCAGTGCCCGCCCGACGGGTCCGGGTTGAGGTTGCAGCCGACGAAGCCCGCCCCGGTGACACAGCGGCGGAGTTCGGCCACCGCGTCGTCGACGCCTCCGGCGGGTGTCTGCGGGAGCTGGCAGACGGCGGCGAAATGCTCCGGGAAGAGGGACACCACCCGGGCCACCAGATCGTTGCAGGCGCGCGCCCAGTCGCGGGCGGCCGCCGGGTCGGCGACATGGTGCTCCATACCGGAAGCCTTCGGCGAGAAGAGCATGAAGTCGCCGCCCCGCTCGCGCAGCACCTTCAGCTGGTTGTGCTCGACACTTTCCCGGATGGCGTCGTCGCTGATGGCCGCCGGAGCGGGGGCGGGCAGGGACGGGTCCTCCAGGCGTGCCAGCTGGGCGTCACGGTAGGCCTGGTGGGCAGGGGGCGCGGTCGTGTAGTGACCGTGGATGTCGATGATCAACGGTCGGTACCCTCCGCCGCGGACCACTCGGTGTGGTCGATGTACACCAGCCCCTTGGCGGCCAGGCGTTCACGCATCCGGTTCGCATCGAGGCCGAGTTCGCCGCTCTCATACCGCTTCCGGGACAACGCCTCCTTCGTCTCACGGGCCCGCGCGGCCTCCGCCACCGCGGCGGCACGCGGGCGCGGGATCACGACCGCTCCGTCGTCGTCGGCGACGACCACATCGCCGGGCCGGATGTGCTGCCCGCCGCACACCACCGGTACGTTGACGTCCCCGAGGGTCTCCTTGACGGTGCCGTACGCGCAGATGTGCCGGGCCCACACCGGGAAGCCCATCTCACGAAGTTCGGCGATGTCCCGACAGCCCGCGTCGATGACCAGGCCACGCACTCCGCGGGCGGCGAGGGAGGTGGCCAGGAGTTCGCCGAAGTATCCGGCTTCGGAGGGCGAGGTGGGGGCCACGACGAGTATGTCGCCCTCCCGGCACTGCTCGACGGCGACATGGAGCATCCAGTTGTCGCCGGGCGGCACACTCACGGTGACGGCGGTGCCGGCCGCCAGCGCGCCCGGCCACACGGGGCGCAGGGCGGGATCGAGGAGCCCGGTGCGGTCCTGGGCCTCGTGGAGGGTGGCAACGCCGTGACCGGCGAGCGCGTCGACGGTGGCGAGGTCGGCGCGGGGCGGGTTCCGTACGACGACGCTCATACCGCCGCCCAGGGGAGCAGGGACACGTGGACGGCGTCCTCTCCGGTCTCGCCGCCGACGGTACGGATGGCCCGGTCGGTCTCGGCGAGCGGGAAACTGTGGGTGGCGAGCTTCTCGAGCGGGAAACGGCCGGACGCGAGCTGTTCCAGGGCAAGTTCGCAGGCCCGGTAGCTGTGTCCGCGGGCGCTCTTGAGGGCGATGGACTTCTCGGTCAGCTTCTTCAGGGGGAAGTCGGGGAACGCGGCGAGCTCGCCCTGGACGACCATGACGCCCTCGCGGCGCTTGAGGGCATCGATGCCGAGCAGCACAGGGGCGGTACCGGCGCCCGCGGTGCAGTCGAGGACGACGTCCACGCCGCGTCCGGCGGTGAGGTCGAGGACCCGTTGGAGGGGGTCGTCCTCGGTGACGTCGACGGTGTGATCGGCGCCGAGTTCACGGGCCAGGGCGAGGCGTGCGGCGTCGCGCGGGGTGCCGGTGACGATGATGGTGGAGGCGCCGGCCTGCTTGCAGGCGACCACCTGCGACAGGCCCTGCTGGCCGGGGCCCTGGATGAGAACCGTGGAGGCGTAACCGACGCCCGCGGTGACCAGCGCCCACTCGATGCCGTTCGACAACGGGGTGACCAGGCCCGCGAGTTCGGGTGTGACGCCATCGGGAACGCGGTGGGTGACGGCGTTCCACGGCAGATACAGGTACTGAGAGAAACCGCCCCACAGGTGGTATGGGTTCTCGGCGGAGGTGTACCCGTAGCGCCGGGCGTCAGGGTTGGTGCGCCAGTCGGTGGCCTCGCAGTGGCGGTACTCGCCGGCGTGGCACCAGGCGCAGCGGAAGCAGCCCACATAGTGCTCGACGAAGACGCGGTCGCCTTCGCGCAGGCCCTTGCGGGCGGTGAACTCCCGTCCCGCGCGGGCGATGACGCCCACGTTCTCGTGACCCATGATGACCGGATCGGGAAAGGGCGGCTTGCCGTACATCTTCACGTCGGTGCCACAGATCCCGGCGATCTCGACCTTCAGCAGCGCGCCGTCGGCCGGTATGTCGGGCATCGGGAATTCACGGAGTTCGGTGGTGGAGGGGGCGGTGCGGACGGCTGCCAGCACGTGATCTGCCATGAAGCGACTCCTCGCGCTCTGAGGTTGTCCCGCCGGTCACCGTACTCTATGGACTGATGGACTGACCATGATACCTTTCGGGCCATGACAGACCCCCTGCTCAGGACCTGCACCCGCACCCAGGGCAACAACGAGGCGCTCAAGACGGGCGAGGTGTCCCCCATCGGCTTCGGGTTCGACTTCGAGGAGGTGCCCGTCCTCGTCCACGGCTTCCGCCGTATGGTCCGTGAGCTCGCCTTCGACATCAGTGAGATGGCGCTCACCACCTATCTCGTCGCGAAAGCCCACGGGGCGCGGTTCACCGCCGTGCCCGCGTTCCTGGTACGCGGCTTCCACCACGGCGCGATCCTGCGCGCCGCGGACCGCCCGCTCATCCCCGGGGAACTCGAGGGCGGACGGGTCGGCGTGAACCGTGGGTACACGGTGACCACGGGCGTCTGGGCGCGTGCCGTACTGCGTGACGAGTACGGCGTGGACCTGTCGAAGGTGACCTGGGTGCTCTCCGGCGACGAGCATGTCGCGGAGTACCGCCCGCCCGGCAACGTCGAGCCGCTCGGGACAGATCACACCCTCGAAGAGGCCCTGCGCCAAGGGCGGTTGGACGCCGTCATCGGTGTCCCGCCCCAGGAGGGGCTGGTCCCGCTGATCGACGATCCCACGGAGGCCGGTTTCACGGCGCTGCGGGAACGCGGGCTGTACCCGATCAACCACCTCGTCGTCGTCAAGGACGAACTCCTCGCGGCCCATCCGGACCTGGGCGCCCAGGTCTTCGACGCCTTCGCCCGCTCCAAGCGGCTCTACACCCAGCGGCTGCTCGGCGGGGAGATCGAGACCCCGACGGCGGTGGACACCATGCACCGCCGGGTGGCCGAGCTGACCGGAGCCGATCCGCTGCCGTACGGCCTCGAACCGAACCGGCATGTCCTGGAGGAGCTGCTGCGGCACGCCGTCGACCAGCGCATCCTGGAGCGGGCCGGGCCGCTGGATGAGCTGTTCGCGCCCGGCACCCGCGACCTGGCCGGCTGAGCCCGAGGGGAGACACGCCATGCGCATCGCGATCGCCGGGGACCACAACGGGTTCGCCCTCAAGTCCCTGTTGCGCTCGGAGCTCTCCGCCTCCGGGCACGAGGTGTCCGACCTCGGAAGCCATACCGCCGAGGAGGTCGACTACCCGGAGCTGTGCGTCGAGGTGTGCGCCCGGGTGAGGGACGGGCGGGCCGAGCGGGGCATCGTGCTCGGGGGCAGCGGGCTGGGCGAGACCATCGCCTGCAACAAGCTGCCGGGCATCCGGGCGGGCCTGTGCCACGACGTGTGGACGGCGGAGATCTCCCGCGGCAACAACGACTCCAACGTGCTGGTGCTGCCCGCGAAACGCCTCACCGGCGACCAGGCCCGCGAGATCGTCGCCACCTGGCTGGGCACACCGTTCAAGGGCGGCAAGCACGCCCGGCGGGTGGCGCAGATCGCCGCACTCGAGCAGGGCGGCTGAGCCCGGCCGGGAGAGCCGAAGGGGGCCTTGGACGACCAAGGTCCCCTTCGACCGGTTCAGGCTCCGACCGATTCAGGCGCGCGCGAGGAACTCCAGGATCCGCTCCGAGGTGTTGCGCGGGGTCCGCTCTCCCGGCGGCACCCCCCACCACTCCGTACGGGGCAGGCACTCCCGCAGGTAGTGCGCGGCCGACGGGGCGTGGGAGGTGTCGTCGCCGGGGACGATCAGCGCGGGCACGTCGAGGGTGAGCAGGTCCTCGGGCTCCACACCGGGCACGGTGTCCCGGTCGAAGAGGTGGGTGGCGCTGCCGGTGACCAGCGTCCGGTACCGCTCGGCGTCACACGCCGCATACGCCGAGGCGAAGTCGGCGTCGTGCCGGAGCACCGCCGCCCACGGGCCGACCCGTGGGTCCTTCGAGAAGCCGTCCTCGGTCGCCCTGGCGAGTTCCACCACCCCGCCGAGCCCGGCCTCGCGCACGAACGCGAGGTGCCGCTCGAACCGCTCGTGCTGCTTGCGCCGGTAGTGGACGCCACCGGCCGGGGAGTAGAGGACCATACCGGCCACTCGCCCCGGATGCGCGGCGGCGAGGGCCGCCGCGGTGGAGCAGCCGACGCAGCCGCCCATCAGATGCGCCCGCCCGAAGCCCAGGTGGTCGAGCAGGGCCACGCCTTGGCGGACGTAACCCTCCCAGGCGAGGCGCTCCAGACGGCCGCCGGACCGCCCGGACTCGCGGCGGTCGAAGGTGACACAGGTGAACTCGGCCGCGAGGTGGGCGGGCAACCGAAGCCGCCGGTGAATGCCGGTGGCGTACCAGCTGTCGAGGGTGGAGTCGAAACCGCCCGGGGAGAACATCAGCAGCGGCGGGCCGTCCCCGGTGACCTCGTACCGCGTGGGGATGCCGTCGAGGACCGCGGTGGGCACGGGGTCAGACCTCCTTCGGTACGGGGATGCCACCGGCGATCTGCCGTGCCGCGCGCACATCCCCGGCGTAGGCGGTGAGGGCGTCGAGGGCGGTGGCGGCGACCTGGGCGTAGGTGCCGGGCGGGACGTCGTCGACGGTGTCGGCGGCGTAGCCGATGGCGGCGTGGGCCATGCGCATCCGGCCGTCCAGCCAGGGCCCGCCGCCGAAGCCGCCGACCACGGGGACGGAGACCGCCTCGGCGACGGCTGCGCCGACCACGGGGCCGGAGTTGGTGAAGTTGAGGAGGGCGGCGCCCGCCTCCTCCAGCCGTTTGGCCTCGGCGACCAACTCCCCGCACATCTCCTCGGGCACCTGGTCGCCGGCGGCCGGCACCGCCTTGTACTCGACGCCGTAGCGCAGCGCGGTCTGCGGTGTGATGCCGAACTGGGCGAAGACGGGGATACCGGCCCGGGTGACCGCCTCGACGGCCGCCAGATGGTCCGAGGCGCCATCGAGTTTGACGAGGTCGACGCCGGCCTCCTTGACGTAGCGGATCGCGGCGTCGAGGGCGGCCGCGGTGCCCTGCTGGAGCGGGCCGAACGGAAAGTCCGCGCTGACCAGGGCCCGTTGGACGCCGCGGCGGACCGCCTTGGTGACGGTCAGCATCTCGTCCATGGTGATCTCGAACGGGGTGGCGTGGCCCCACAGGTTGACGCCGACGGTGTCACCGACGGAGACGAGGTCGACACCGGCCCGGTCCGCGATGCGGGCGATCTGGTAGTCCCAGGCCACCACCCCGACGATCTTTTGCCGGGTGTCCTTCATACGCTGCACGTCCCGCAGCGTCACCTTCTCGGGCATATGCGGCTCCAGGTCAGACCCTCAGGGCGGTGAGCAGTTCGAAGACGTCGCTCTCATCGGCGGAGAGCAGCAGGACACGGGCGTACGGGCGCAGCGCGGCGACGGCGTCGTCGGCTTCGAAGCCCTGGCCGAGGACCACGCCCGCGGTGGTGATCCCGTACCGGAAGCAGTGCTGGCCGATTCGCTCGGCGGTGTCGCGGCCGCCGTCCTCGGTGGCGAGGGCGACGACCACGTCCGCGCCGATCAGCGCGGCGGTCAGGGGAAGCGGGCCGCCGCCCAGTTCGCGCAAGTCGCCGACGGCGTCGGCGCGCAGGAACTCGGCGTGCCCCCACGGGTGGGCGGCGAGGCGGGCCGCGACCTGGGCCGCACGGTCGTCGAGGGCGACGACACGGGCGGCCCGGGCGGGCGCGATGGGAACGTCGATGCGGTAGCGGGCCTCGGCCGCGGAGGCGGCACGGGCGCTCTCGCTCTGTCGGCTGGTGGCAAGGCTCATCGTCATACCGTGTGCTGGGCGGTGCCGGGGACGGCCTTGACCGCGTCACGGCACGAGTCGAGGAACGACTCGGCCTGCGGCAGGACGACGGCCGCGGAGCGCACCCTGTGGTGCTCGGGGTCCACACCGGGCGGGGTGACACCCTCGTCGCGCAGCGCCACCGCGGCCTTCCTCAACTTCTGGCGGGCCTTGATGATGCCGCTGTCGGCGGGCACCAGGCGTTCCTTGGAACGGTCGACGATGGGGCCCATCGACTCCTGGAGGGAGGCGTCCTGCATGGCGATGCCGGCGACTCCGGAGTAGGTCTCGCCCCGCTTCTGCGCCTCGCGGTCGATGAGGTAGTCGTTGTCCATGTTGGCCATCGGCCGGTAGGTGCCGGGGATGTTCTTGCTGTGCACACCATGGCCGTCGATCATGGCCTGCCGCTCGGTCTCGGTGAGGGGCCGCACCGGGTGGTAGTCGAAGGAGTAGGTCCAGCAGTTCTCGTCGTCGATGGGCACCCAGAAGTGGCCGTGCACCGGGTGGTCGCCGCGCGGCGGCACCATGGTGAAGGCGGGCATGACCCACGGAGTGATCCGCCAGTAGTACTTACCGTCCTCGGCGTTGCGGCGCGCTCCGACGAACAGCCCGCCGTCGCTGTCGGCGACCTCGAAGAACGGCTTGGTGTCGTTCAGGTTGTACTCGTTGCCCTTCGCGCCCTTGAAGAGCGGGTCGGTCTTGAGGCCGCCCGAGTGGAGGAAGGTGACATGGCTGGAGTCGATGCCGCCCTCGAACGCCTGGAGCCAGTTGCACTGCTGCCAGCGCTTGGAGGTGTAGGTCTGTTCGGCCGGCACCTGGGTCCACTCGAACTCGGGCAGCGGCGGCCGGGTGGCCGCGTCGCCCATATAGGTCCACAACACATCGCCGATCTTGACCAGCGGGTACGAGGTGAGCTTCACGTTCTGGCAGAAGCTGGAGTTGTCGGCCTCGGAGGGCACATCGAGGCACTGCCCGGACACGTCGTACTTCCACCCGTGGTACGGGCAGCGCAGGCCGCCCTCCTCGTTGCGGCCGAACCAGAGGGAGGCGCCGCGGTGGGCGCAGAACTCGTCGACGAGCCCGTAGCGGCCCTCGCTGTCCCGGAAGGCGACCAAGCGCTCCGACAGGAGTTTGACCCGCACGGGCGGGCAGTCGGTCTCCGGGAGTTCCTCGGCCAGCATGGCCGGTATCCAGTACTGGCGGAACAGCTCCCCCATGGCCGTCCCGGGACCTGTCCGGGTGAGGAGCTCGTTGATGTCTTTGCGGAGCACAGCCGTTTCCCTTCCGATAGTGACAACCGACCCGACTGACGGGGCGACTGCTTCGGTGGTGCGGTGACGCCGGAGCCCTCAGGGCTGTTCCGGGGGGATGTCGACGGTCAGGCCGTCGAGTTCGGGCGTGACGGATATCTGGCAGGAGAGCCTGCTGCCGGCACGCCGGTCGGTGACGGCCAGGTCCAGCAGGTCGTCCTCCATCTCTCCGGGAGGCCCGACGAGATCGGTGTAGCTGTCGCGCACCCATACATGGCAGGTGGCGCATGACTGGTTGCCGCCGCATTCCGCGACGACGCCGGGAACGCCGTGGCGAACAGCGGCCGACATGACGGAGTCTCCCGTGGCCGCCTCGACGGTGAGCTCAAGCCCGCCGTCACCGACGAAGGTCACCTTGGGCAAGGTTCGTCCCTCCCAGCTCGATGGTCTGTCCATTAGACCAGAGCTCTGGAACGCGATACAAGAGCGGTGCCGGTGACCCACAATCACCGCCATGAGCCGCCTGATCCTGCTCCGCCACGGCGAGAGCGAGTGGAACGCGAGGAATCTGTTCACCGGCCGTGCGGATGTCGCCCTGACGCCGCGCGGCGAGCGACAGTCCCGTGACGCGGGAGAACTGCTCCGCGCTCTGGGGCTGGCGCCGGACGCCGCCCACTGCTCGAGACTGCGCCGCGCCTGGCACACCTGCGCACTCACCATGGACGCCGCGGGCCGTGGCACCGCGCCCGTCGCGGCCGTGCGCGCCCTGGAGGAGCGGGACTACGGGAGCCTCCAGGGACGGGACAGGGAGGCGGTCCTGCGCGAAGTGGGGGCGGCGGAGTTCCGGCGGATCCGCCGCTCCGCCGACGCCCGCCCGCCCGGCGGCGAGTCACTGGCCGATGTCTCGGCGCGACTGCTGCCGTACTGGCACACCCGCATCGCACCCCAGCTCACCGCCGGCGCCACGGTCCTGGTGGTCGGACACAGCAACTCGCTGCGAGCCCTGGCCGCGCATCTCGACGCCCTCTCCCCCACCGAACTGCTCGGTCTCGAGCTGCCCTCGGGCATCCCCCTGCTCCATGAACTGGATCCGGCTCTTCGGCCCCGGCGGCGCGGCGGCCGGTACCTGCGCCCGGCCGCCGAGGCGGACGCCGAACGGCCCTTGCGGGCCGGAGCGGAGTGACACGCGAACGTTGACGCATACACGGGGTCGACTTATGGTGAGCGGGCTCACAGTAGCGGACTTATGGTTTTACCAATCCGGTTGACCTGCACTTTTGCCCATCACCCTAGCTGTCACAGCCGACGAGAAAGGGCCCAGGATGGCTGAGAACGCGATCGTCAATGACAAGCTCGCCGCCAAGTTCGCCACCGAGAAGGAGTCCCCGTACACACGCTGGGTCGCGGCGGAGGGTCTTGACATCATCGCCGCCCACTTTGTCCCGGATCTGCGCACCGTGGACCTCAAGCCATGGGAGCGGCGCGGTGGCCGCGGCGTGTTCATCAACCATGAGGCCACCCGCACCTCCAACGACTGCTACGTGTGCGAGATCCCGGCCGGCGGCAAGCTCACCCCGCAGCGCCAGCTGTTCGAGGAGATGATCCTCGTCCTCGAGGGCAATGGCTCCACCCGGGTGTGGAACGACGCCGGTGCGTCGGTCACCTTCGAGTGGCAGGCCGGCTCGATCTTCGCGATCCCGCTCAACACCCACCACCAGCACTTCAACGGGTCCGGCGGCAAGGCCGCCCGCTTCGTGGCGTCCACCAATCTGCCGCCGGTCCTGAACCTCTACGCCGACCCGGACTTCGTCTTCGGCACCGCCCGCGACTTCCCGGACCGCTTCGACGGCGAGCCGGACTACTTCTCACCCAAGGGCGAGCAGAAGGGCCTCCTTCTCGACACCAACTTCGTCGCGGACGCGGTCAACCTGCCGCTGATCGAGGCGAAGGAACGCGGTGCGGGCGGCGGCCACATCCGCTTCGCGATGGCCAAGGGGTCGATGAACAGCCATATCTCCCAGTTCCCCACCGCCACCTACAAGAAGGGCCACCGGCACGGCCCCGGCGCCCATGTCATCATCCTCTCCGGCGAGGGCTACAGCCTGATGTGGCCCGAGGGCGAGGAGCCGCGCCGCTACGAGTGGGGTCCCGGCACACTGATCGTCCCGCCGAACATGTGGTTCCACCAGCACTTCAACACCGGCACGGAGCCCGCCCGCTATCTCGCCTTCAAGCACGAGGTGGTCTCCGTGCGCAACGCCCAGGGTGTGCCCAAGGCGTGGATCAGCCAGCGGATCGGCGGCGACCAGATCGACTACGCCGATGAGTCCACCTATGTGCGGGAGACCTTCCGCGAGGCGCTCGCCAAGCATGGGATGACGCCGCGGATGGACGAGGTGTACGAGGCCGAGCTGGCGACCCTGCCGCCGCTGCCGCGAGCCCGCCTCCAGGGCTGATCATGCCACACCCGCACCCGCACACTCATGCACACGGGCACGACGAGGTCCGCCTCGTGCACTCCTCCTACGTGCCCGACCACGACCACGAGCACGACGAGGACCCGGGCCGCATCGAGGACAACCCGATCTGGCAGCAGGACAACGTGACCCTGCACAGCGTCGGCATCGACATCGGTTCCTCGGGGACCCAGGTCCTGTTCTCCCGCCTCTTCCTGCGCCGTATCGGAGAGGAGCTGACCAGCCGCTATCTGGTGGTACGCCGGGAGACCCTGCACCGTTCGCCGGTATGGCTCACTCCCTACGCGAGCGAGACGATGATCGACGCGGGCGCCCTGGGCGCGCTCGTCGACGAGGCGTACGGCGCGGCGGCCATCCGGCCCGAGGACGTGGACACCGGGGTGGTGATCCTGACCGGGGAGGCGCTGCGCCGCCGCAACGCCTCCGCGATCGCCTCGGTGCTCGCGGCCAAGGGAGGCGACCTGGTCACCGCGACGGCGGGCCACCACATGGAGGCCCGGCTCGCCGCCTACGGCTCCGGAGCGGCCCGTGCCTCCTACGAGGCGGGCACCCGGGTGCTCACCGTCGACATCGGCGGCGGCACCACCAAGCTCGCCCTGGTGGACCACGGGCGGGTGGCGGCCACGGCGGCCGTGCACATCGGCGGCCGCCTACAGGTGACCGGGCCCGACGGCCGGATCGAGCGTCTGGCGCCGGCGGGCCGGGACCACGCCCGTCGCGCCGGTTTCGACTGGGACCTCGGAAGCCGGGTGGCGGAGGCCGACCTGGACGCGGTGGCGGCGTCGATGGCCGACCTGCTGGTCCGTGCCCTGCTCGCCCCGCACGAGGTGCGGGATCTGTACCTCACCGATCCCCTGCCGGACCTCGGCCGGCTGGACGGCGTGGTCTTCTCCGGCGGGGTCGCCGAGTACGTCTACGGCCGCGAACACCGCGACTTCGGCGACTTGGGCCGGCGGCTCGGCAGCCGCCTGCGGGCGGCTGCCGAGGACGGGGCGCTGGGAGTGCCGCTGCTGCCCGCCGGTGAGTGCATTCGCGCCACCGCGGTCGGCGCCTCGGAGTACAGCGTCCAGCTGAGCGGGAACACGGGTCACATCTCCTCGCCGGACACCCTGCTGCCCCGCCGTAACCTGGCGGTGGTGTGCCCCGCTTACGCCCCCGGCGACGAGGTGGACACCGCCACGCTCGCCGAGGCCATCCGCAGGCGACTGCGCGAGGCGGACGCCGAGGACCCGGACCGGGATGTGGCACTGGCCCTCTCCTGGCACGGGCCGCCGTCGTACGAGCGGCTGCTGCCGTTCGCCCGCGGCGTCCGTGACGGGCTGGCCGCGCGCACCGCGGCCGGCCGGCCCGTGTACGTGGTCCTCGACGGGGACGTGGCGATGACCCTGGGCCGGCTGCTGACCGACGAACTCGGCCTCCCCGGTGATGTGCTGGTGCTCGACGGCATCACGCTCCAGGACTTCGACTACGTCGACCTCGGCCGGGTGCGGCATCCCTCCGGGACCGTGCCCGTGACCATCAAGTCCCTTGTTTTCGCGGAGCAGCCGACGGCTGTTCCGGGAGGCCGCTCGGGCCGGCCCAGGCCGGTAACGAATCAATAAAGTCCTGTCCGATGGTTAGACCATAATACCTCGGTCTTGTTTCATGCAGGGACAAGCGCGGTGGCCGGAAGGTAGACCGGCCGCCGGCACCCCCCACTCCCCAGACGATCCCTCGGCCCTGGAGTGTGTGATGCGTCATGGTGCTCTTCCCGCCGGCCTGCTGGTCGCCGGTCTGCTGATGTCCGCATGCGGTCCCTCGCCCACGACAACCACCGCCAACGCCCCCCAGGAGGAGTCCAACCCGTACGCCGCCTACGAGAGCCTCAAGGGCGAGAAGCGCACCGCGAAGCTCCTCGCCGACGCCCGGGAAGAGGGCGGTGTACTCGACCTGTACACCTCGAACACCGATATCCAGGACCTGGTCGACGGCTTCAAAAAGGCCCACCCCGACATCAAGGTCCGCGCCTTCCGTGCCAACTCCGAGACGGTGCTCCAGCGCACTCTCCAGGAGAACCAGGCGGGCAAGCCGCAGAACGACGTGATCGACACCAACGACCTCGAGCTGCGCGCCCTCGACTCCCAGCACCTCCTGCGGGCCTACACCGGCCCCTCTCAGGACGGTCTCAAGCCCGAGGCCAAGGGCCTCGGCAACTGGACCGCCGAGCGGTTCAACGCCTTCGTCGCCGGCTGGAACACCCGGGAGATCCCCAAGGGCGAGCAGCCCAAGGACTTCACCGGATTCGCCGACCCGAAGTGGAAGGGGAAGCTCTCGGTCGAGGTCGGCGACTGGGACTGGTACGCCGCCATGCACACCTATCTCACCGAGAAGATGGGAATGAGCGAGGCGGCGGCCGACGCCCTGTTCAAGAAGGTCATCGCCAACGTCAAGGTGGCCAAGGGCCACACCGTCCAGGGCGAGATGCTCAGCGCCGGCCAGTTCGGTCTGGCCTTGTCCGTATACAGCCACACCGTCGACAAGGCCGCCCGCAAGGGCGCGCCCGTCGCCTGGAAGCCGGCCGTCGAACCGGTGATCCTCCGGCCCAACGGGATCGGGCTCATGGCCACTCCGCGGCATCCGGCCGCGGCGCTGCTGTGGACCGACTACGTCCTCGGCGCGGGCCAGAAGGAGATCGCCAAGTCGCTGCGGATCCCCGCGGCGCGGCACGTCCCCGGATACGACGAACCCGTGCCCGCCGGTACGGAGACCTTCACCCTCTCCAAGACCGGCGAGACAGACACCAAGAAATGGGACGCGGCCTACGACGCCCTGCTGCGGGGCGCCCCGCAGGCCGACTGATCTGTCCCTCCCACCCACCTGGAGCTCTAATGAGGAGCCGTACCCCGATCTTCGCGGCAGCCGCGCTGCTGTCCGCCGGTGCCCTCAGCGGCTGCGGCGGCGCCCTGCCGAACGCGGCCGCCGGCGGCAAGGAGAACGCCGTCTACGCCGAGATCGCCGCCCTGCCGAAGGAAAAGCAGCGGGAGAAGGCCCGCGAACTGGCCAAGGACGAGGGCCGCACGCTCACCCTCTACACCTCGATGACGGCCGACATCGCCACCCCCGTCGCGAAGGCATTCGAGAGGGATACCGGCATCCACGTCACCGTCTTCCGCGGTAACTCCGAGACGGTCCTCCAGCGCACCCTTCAGGAGTCGCAGGCCCGCAGGGCGGGCGCGGACGCGGTGGAGACCAACTTCCGCGAAATGGTGGCGCTCTCCGACAACAAGCTGCTCGCCAAGTACAGCGGCTCCCCCTCGACAAGGTGGAGAAGACCGGCAAGTTCGCCACCTGGACCGCCACCCGTCTCAACATCTTCCACCCGGCCTGGAACACCCGCCTCATCAAGCCCGGGGAGGAGCCGACGAGCTGGGAGGACCTCGCCGACCCCAAGTACAAGGGCCGCATCACCCTGGAGGTCAGCGACAGCGACTGGTACGAGAACGTCACCCACTACTGGCTGGAGCACGGCAAGTCCCAGACCGAGATAGACCAGCTCTGGAAGAAGATCGTCGCCAACTCCAAGGTGGCCAAGGGCCACACCACGATGATGCAGTTCCTGACCTCCGGCCAGACCCATATGGAGGCGATGAACTACACCTACATCACCACCCGCTCGGCGACCAAGGGCGCACCGGTCACCTTCCTGCCGAAGAGCGGGAAGTCGACGGTGCCGGCGTTCCCGCGCCCCAACGGCGTCGGCATGCTCAAGTCCGCCCAGCACCCGGCCTCCGCCTGGCTGTTCTACGACTGGATGCTGACCGAGGGCCAGAAGGAACTCGTCAAGCTCCACCTGACCCCGTCCACCAAGGTCCCCGGCGACAAGAGCCTCGACGGCCTGACCCTCGTCCCCTTCGACGTCAAGGGCCTCAGCCACGACCAGGGCACCTGGGACAAGAAGTACGACGCGCTGCTGCGCGGCGTCGACTCCGTGGGGAAGTGACCCGATGGCCCTGATATCCGCCTCCCGCAAGGATCCCGCGGCTCCCTCGCAGGACCCACCGCCGGCGCCCCGGCCAGGACTGCTGACCCGCCTGCGGCGTAAACGGCTCTCCACACAGACCCTCCTGGTCGGCGGCGCCGTGATCGTCGTCGGCTACCTGGCGGTCGTACCCCTCGGCTACCTCATCCACGACACGTTCCTCGACGCCGACGGCTCCGGCATCTCCCTCGATGCCTTCTCCCGCGCCTACGGCGGCAACTCCCAGTCGGGGGACATGCTCCTCAACTCGCTGTGGTTCGCGCTGGGCTCCGCCGCCCTCGCGCTGATCCTCGGCACCACGCTCGCCTACATCCAGGTCCGCACCGACACCCCGTTCAAGAGCCTGTTCTTCGCCGCGTCCCTGGTCCCGCTGATCGTCCCGGGCATCCTGTACTCCACGTCCTGGATCTTCCTCGGCGATCCGCAGAGCGGCCTGCTGAACGCGCTGCTCTTCAAGCCCCTCACCGGCACCTCACCGGTCAACATCTACAGCGTATGGGGCATGATCTGGGTCCAGGGCCTCCACCTGTCCCCCGTCGCGTTCCTCCTGATGGTCGCGGCGTTCCGCGCCATGGACCCCTCGCTCGAGGAGTCCGCGGCGATGTCCGGGGCCTCCCGGCTCACCGTGCTGCGCCGCATCACGGTGCCGCTGGTCCGGCCGGCCCTCATCTCCGCCGCACTGCTGATGTTCGTCCAGTCCCTGGAGAGCTTCGAGGTACCGGCCCTGCTCGGCCTGCAGAACGGCATCTACGTCTTCACCAGCCGGATCTACTTCGTGCTGCGCTCCTATCCCACGGACTACGGTGCCGCCGGCGCCTATGCCATCGGCCTGCTGCTCATCGCCGCGGCCGGTGTGCTTCTCTCGTCGTGGCTCCAGCGCTCCTCGCGCAACTTCCAGACCGTCACCGGAAAGGCGTTCCGCCCCCGCCCGGTCGAGCTCGGCCGGGCCCGGCCCGTCGTGGGCGCCGCGGTCATCCTGTACTTCCTGATCACCGTGGTGCTGCCGGTCGCGGTGCTGGTGTACGCGTCGCTGCTGAAGTACTACGCGGCGCCGTCCGCCGAGACGCTGTCCTCGCTCACCTTCGACAACTACCGGCAGGTCTTCGACATGCCGCTGGCGTTCACCGCGCTGAAGAACTCGCTGATCCTGGGCCTCGGCGCGGCCACCGTGGTCATGCTGCTCACCTCGGTCGTCTCCTGGGTGGTGCTGCGCACCAAGGCGCGCGGGCGGCGCTTCCTCGACCTGCTCGCCTTCACCCCGATCGTCATCCCCGGCCTGGTCCTCGGCCTCGCCCTGGCCTTCGTGTACCTGCGGATGCCACTGCCGATCTACGGCACGCTGCTGATCCTGCTGGTGTCGTACTGCACGCGCTATCTGCCCTACGGCATGCGCTACTCGTCCGCGGCGATGGCGCAGATGGCACCCGAACTGGAGGAGTCCGCCGCGGTGTCCGGGGCGTCCTGGTTCCAGACGTTCCGGCGGGTGCTGCTGCCGCTGATGAGCAGCGGCATCCTGGCCGGCTGGGTGTACATCCTCGTCGTCTCCTTCCGCGAGCTGTCCAGCACGATCCTGCTGTACAGCCCCGGCAAGGAGGTGCTGTCCGTCCTGATCTGGGAGCAGTTCGAGAACGGGCAGTTCACCACACTCGCCGCGCTCGGCGTGTGCATGGTGCTCCTGCTGGTCGTGCTCGTCGCCCTCGCCTACCGGCTCGGCGCCCGCTTCGGGCTTCAGGGCCAGGCCGACTCCTCCAACTAGCCGAAGGACAGGCTGATGCTGACTGTCGAATCCCTGAAGAAGTCCTACGACGAGGCGCCGGGAAGGCAGGCCCGCCGCAAGAAGAGCGACACCACCCGCACCTACGCCGTCGGCGGCGTCGACTTCGAGGTCAACGACGGCGAACTCTTCACGCTGCTCGGTCCATCCGGCTGCGGGAAGACGACGACACTGCGTTCCATCGCCGGTCTGGAACGTCCCACCGAAGGCAAGGTCTCGCTGGGCGGCCGCGTCCTGTTCGACTCGGCGCAGGACGTCAACCTCCGCCCCAACCAGCGCGGTTTCGGCATGGTCTTCCAGTCGTACGCGATCTGGCCGCATATGACCGTGGCCAAGAACGTCTCCTTCCCGCTGGAGGTCATGCCACGCGCCAAGCGGCCCTCCCGCCAGGAGATCGACCACCAGGTGGCCGACGTCCTGGAGAGCGTGGAACTCGGCTCCTACGCACAGCGGTCGGCGACCAAGCTGTCCGGCGGCCAGCAGCAGCGCCTGGCCCTGGCCCGCGCCCTGGTGACCCGGCCCGAGCTGATGCTCCTCGATGAGCCACTGTCCAATCTGGACGCCAAGCTGCGCGAGACGATGCGGTTCGAACTCAAGCGTCTGCAGCGGGAGTTGAACCTCACCGCGATCTATGTGACGCACGACCAGGCCGAGGCGCTGGTGATGTCGAGCCGAATCGCCGTGATGAACGAGGGCCGCGTCGAGCAGATCGGCAAGCCCCGTGAGATCTACACCCGGCCCGCCACCCGCTTCGTCGCCGAGTTCATCGGCACCTCCAACTTCCTGGAGGGCAAGGTCGTCGCCGTGAACGGCGACGAGGTGGAGGTGGACACCCCGCACGGCCGGCTGGTGGCCGCCGACCCGCCGCGCAAGCCCGTCGTCGGCGACCCGGTGCTCCTCTCGATCCGCCCCGAGTGCGTCGACCTGTCGCATGAGCGGCGCGGCCTGCCCAACGAGTGGACCGGTACCGTCCGGACCCGCGCGTTCCTCGGCGATGTCGTCGACCACATCGTGCGGATCGGCGACACCGAGATCCGCAACCGGTCCAACCCGACGCTCTCCATCCCGCCCGGCACGGAGGTCCACTTCTCGGTCACGCCGGACAAGGTGACGCTCGTGCCGGTCGACTGACCGGCCCCGGCCGAACCACCGCCGTCACCACCGACCACAGAGGAGGACCGTGCGTCCGACGCTTCCGGAGGTACTCCGGCAACGCGACTTCGCCCTGTACTGGGCCGGAGTGGTGCTGTGGAGATCGGCACCCGCGGGGCCGTGGCCGCCAACCTGTACCAGGTGTACGAGCTGACCGGGTCGACCGCGCAGGTCGGCCTGGTGGGCCTCGCCCAGGCCGTGGCCCTGCTGGCCCTTTCCCCGCTCGGCGGGGTGTACGCCGACCGGCTCGACCGGCGGCGTCTGCTCCAGGCCACGCAGGCCGTGGCCCTTGTCGTATCGCTCGCGCTGGCCGGCCTCACCCTGACGGGCACTGCCACGGTATGGGCGGTGGCGCTGTCCTCGCTGCTCGCCACGGCGGCCGCCACCTTCGACCAGCCGGCCAGGCAGGCGCTGATCCCGGCGCTCGTCCCGCGCGAGCGGCTCGTCGACGCGTTCGCGCTGCTCAACCCGTCGCGCGAGCTGGCCGTGCTGGCCGGTCCGGCGCTCGCCGGTGTGCTGATCGCGGCCGGCGGGCCGGGGGCTGTCTACGTGTTCGACGCCGTCACCTACGCGGTGCTCGTGGCCGTCCTCGCGATGCTGCGCGTGCCGGCGCTGCCCGGCGGGCAGGGCAAGCCCGCGGGGCTCCTGGCGAGCCTGCGAGAAGGGGCCTCGTATGTGGCCCGCCGCCCGGTGGTATGGCAGCTCATGGGCCTGGACCTGGCCGCCACCGTGAGCGGGGCCTACCGGGTGCTGCTGCCCGCGTTCGCCGCCGATGTGCTCCATGTCGGCGCCACGGGCTACGGGTTGCTGTCCGCGGCCCCCTCGGCCGGTGCGCTGCTCGGCTCGGTATGGGTGTTCCGGCTGGTGCGCACCGCTCGCTCGGGGCACCTGGTGCTGTGGGGCACCGCGGTGTACGGCCTCGCGGTGACGGGGCTCGCTCTGTCGGGCACTTTCGTCCTCGCCCTGGCCGCTGCGCTGACGCTGGGCGCGGCGGACGCGCTGGCGACGACGGTCCGGCACGCCGCCGTGCAGGTCGAGACGCCGGACGAGCTGCGCGGCCGGGTCTCGGCGATCTACCAGATGGCCTCGCGGGGCGGGCCCGCGCTCGGCGACGCCGGGATGGGGGCGCTCGCCGGGGCGATCGGCCCGGTGACCGCGCTCGCGCTCGGCGGGATCGTCCCGGCGGCCGCGGCCGGCCTGGCCGCTGTCCGGGGCCGCCACATTCGCGCCTTCGACGTCCCGAAAGCGGCGCCGTCGGCCGCTTCTTGATCCATCTGTCAGTTCTGCATCAGAGGGAGAGGTTCCTCATGAGTGTGCACACCTCAACCCAGACCACCCACTACCACGTGCAGAAACGGCGACGAGCCCAGTTCCTCGAGGACTGGCGGGCCAACCACCGCACCGTTGTCGCCCTCGAGGACGTCCCGATGCAGGTGACGGAGCGCGGTAGCCGCATCGGCGTATACGTCGGTGCCGACGGCGACCGGACCACCCGCACCATGGACGCACTCGCCCACGAGCTCGACCCGGGTGTCACCACGACGATCCACCGGCACTCCTGGGACGCGATGCTCTTCGTCGTGGCCGGCCACGGCTGGATCGAGATCGACGGCCACCGCGTGGAGTACGGCCCGGGCGACTCCCTGCACATTCCGGCATGGGCCTGGCACCGCAGCGGGAACGACGCCGGGGACACCGTGCGCTACCTGTCGTTCTCCGGCGAGCCGCTCCTCGAGACCATGGGCATGGCGATCCTCGAGGACGCCGGGCACACGCCCGTGGCCGAACTCCCGCCACGTCCGCCGTACTCGGCGGGCCGGGACGGCTCCGACCCCTACGCGGCGCGGCTGCGGCGCCTCGCCCGCGATCAGGACGCCCGGCGCTCCGGCCGCCTGCACACCGACTGGGACGAGCTGGAGCTGCGGAACACCCCCCGCGGCACCCGCACCACGTTCCTCCTGGACCGGGCGATCGGCTACCAGGCGTCCGGCATCACCATGGCCATGTTCGAGATCGGGCCGGGCCGTGCCCAGTCCATGCACCGCCACCCGGGCGAGGCCTGGCTGTACGTGGTCGAGGGCTCCGGCGAGAGCTACCTCGGCCCGGAGCCGGAGGGCGGCACCCGCCACCCGTGGAAGAAGGGCGACATCATCGTCGTCGACCACTTCCTGTGGCACCAGCACATCAACACGGACCCGGAGCGGACCGCGAAGGTAGTACGCATCCATATGTTCGACAGCCTTCTGGAGACCATGCGTGCGCTGTGCGACCCGCTGGTGCTCTTCGAGGAGCCGCCGGAGCACATCCGCGACGCGCAGGCCGGCGACCCGTCGACGATCGAGTGGCCGCCGGTGCGCCGCCCGACGTGGCCGTGAGCGGGGTGACGGGATGAGTGCGCTCCCCCACGGTGTGGCCGGCGTCCACGCGCTGCCGGCCGACCACCACGACGGGCCCTGGGACGCGGTGCTCATCGACCCGGCGGTCAAGGAGCGGCTCCTCGCGACCGCCGTCCTGGTGCTGCGGCACGGGCGGCGGCTCGCGGGGGCGGCGGTCGCCCCGCACGGTCTGGTGGTGCTGGCCGGGCCGCCGGGGACGGGCAAGTCGACGCTGGCGGGGGGTCTGGCGCAGGCCGCCGCCCGCGTCCTCGCCCCCCACGGAGCGACCACGCTCGTCGAGGTCGATCCGCACGCCTTCCCCAGCGAGCTGCTCGGGGAGAGCCAGCGGCAGGTGTCCCGTCTCTTCCGGGAGACACTGCCGGAACTGGCCGCGCGCCGGCCGCACACCGTCGTCCTGGTCGACGAGGTGGAGGCGCTGGCCGTCCGCCGGCACTCGGCGTCGTTCGACACCAACCCCGTGGACGTGCACCGCGCCACGGACGCCGTCCTCAGCGGCCTTGACGCGCTGCGGGCCGAGCGGCCCGGGACTCTCCTCGTAGTGACGACGAACTTCGCCGACGCGGTGGACGACGCGTTCCTCTCCCGCGCCGACCTGGTGATCCGTACCGAGGTCCCGGGTGAGGAGGTCGTCCCTGAGATCGTCGCGGACTCGCTGCGCGAACTGGCCTGCCAATGGGCGGAGTTGAGAACACTCGCGGCGGACGTGTCGGTGCACCGCCGGGTGGGCAAGCTGCTGCACGGGCTCGACGGGCGCCGTATCCGCAAGACCGTTCACGGGGCGCTCGCCCTGCGGGTCGCCACGGCACGCGACCCGTCCCTCCTGACGGCGGACGACCTGGTCGCCGCGGCCGAGGAGGCGGCGGAAGTTCTCCGGCTGACCGCCGGCCCGGCATAGGGCCGGCTGGCCACTGTCTCACGGAAGCGGCCCGGGGCTCGTCGAGCCCCGGGCCGCTTCCGTGAGACAGTGGTCAGCCCTCGTACTCCGGGGCGTTCTCCAGATAGTGGACCGTGTCGTAGCCCAGGTGCTTGAAGATCCGGTTCTGAGCCGAGAAGACCTTCAACGGCGTGCCGTCGTGGGCGAAGAGCTGGCAGATGTGGTTCTGCGGCACATACAGCGTGTCGCCCTTCTTGATCTCGTGCCGGCTCGGCTCGAGGGCGACCCGCGCGTAGTACTTCTCCGCGATCTCCGCCTCGACCTCCCACTGAAGCGCGTAGCCGCCGCCGTCGAGAATGTAGAGCACCTCGTCGGCCATCTTCCAGTACTTGCCCGAACGGCTGCCGGTCGGGATGTCCAGCTCGTAGGCGTCGACGGAGAACAGGCGCGCGTCGGTGCGCTCGGGCGAGGTGAGCACGCGCTGCCGGCCGAGCGGGGTGGTCTCCCAGGTCGTGTCGGCCGGAGAGATGACCTTCTTGCGGTCCAGGACACCCGGGGTCCACACCCGCGACCAGTCCTCGCGGGGGCCGAACTCGTCCGGGCGGTCGATCGGGCCGCTGCGGCCCTGCTGCCACAGGCCCATGAACATCCAGGTGCTCTTGGCCTTCACCACCAGTGCGGTGGCCTGCTCGTCGTACGGGTTGAAGTGGCGGTGGACCGAGTCGGTGTGGACGAAGACGAAGTCGTCCTTGGCCCAGTCGTAGCGCTGGTCGTCGTGGATCTCGTAACCGCGGCCCTCGAGGATGTAGAAGGCGGCCTCATTCTGGTGGCCGTGGCCGTGGTTGCTGGACTGCGGCGGCAGCTGGACGAAGTGGACCTGAACGGTCTGGGTGAGAAACTCCTCGTCACCGGGACCGATCCGCCACCAGGTGCGGGACTTCTCGCTGTCGCCGGAGTGGGCGACCTTGGCGTCGTCGACGACCACCGTGTCGTCCCGGACACGCTTGGAGGCCAACTGCCGGGTCCGGAACTCGCCGAGCCCGTACGTCTCAGAGGTGAGGCCGCGGACGAAGGTGCGCCCCTTCTTTGCCATGGATTCCTCCTGTAGGGCAGCTCAACTGACTAACGGTCTGACCATAATACCGAATCAAGGGAGTGCCAACCCTCTTGCCGGAGCCACTGCTGCCGGTACGGCTGCCGGATCCGCCGCCTCCTGCGCCGCGGGGGCATACGAAAGCGCCCCGGCTCCTGTGGGCCGGGGCGCGTTGGGAATGTGATTCAGTCCTTCACACGGGAGGCGGTCCGCTCCAGGTGGGTGCGCATGATCCTGGTCGCGGCCTCGGCGTCGCGGGCGGCGATCGCCTCGACGAACTCGCGGTGTTCCTTGGTCCCGCGCCGGCCCATCCTCGGCTCGATGGCCTGGGCCTCCCGCAGGCTCATCAGCATCGGGCCGTGGAAGGACTGCACGAGCATCTCGATCGCCGGGTTGTGCGTGCAGGCGGCGACCCGGATGTGGAAGGCCGTGGAGAGCTCCATGGTGTACTGCCCCTCCTTCATCGCCTCCGCGTGGGCGTCGCACATGGCGCGCAGATCGGCGACGTCCTCCTCCGTGGCCCGCTCCACGACCAGGGGCACCACACCCAGCTCGAAGATCAGTCGGGCCTCGGTGACCTGGGAAGCGGTGAGCGGCGAGAGCGTGAGCAGGTCGGCGAGGCCCTCGCTGACCCGGCTCGAGGTCGGCGCCGTCACAAAGGCACCGCCGCGCGCGCCGACTCTGATCTCGACGAGGCCGTTGACCTCCAGGATGCGCAGCGCCTCACGGATGGTGACCCGGCTGACGCCGAACTGCACACACAGCTCGCGTTCGCTGGGCAGGCGATCGCCCGGCTGCAGCCGTTCCTCCTTCAGCAGGCGCCGGATCTGCTCGACGATCACCTGGGAGACACGGCTCGAGGAGACGGCCTTGAACAGCTCCTGCGGGACGGCCGCCCGCCCGGACTGCGCCTCGTTCTCCGAAGTCTGACTCGCTCGGGTTGACATAGAGGCATTCTCCCATGAGAGGGCGACGCTTGACCTGCTTGTGACCAACGGAATAACGTCATACCAAAATTCCATTGGAAAACGCCCTTGGGGAGATCCGTCCGGGAGGTCCCGTGCTGCTCCTCGGCAACGATGTCACCGCCGCCGTTCTCACGATGCCCGATGCGATCGCCGCCCTGGAGGCCTCGTACGGGGACCTCGCCACGGGCGAGGGCGTCTGCCGCCCGCGTATCGACCTGCGCTTTCCGGCCGGTGCCGGCCGGGTCTACCAGTGGGGCACGATGGAGGGCGGCTCAGCCCGCACCGGGTACGCCGCGATCCGCATGAAATCCGACCTCCTCGTCGAGACCGGCCCCGAGGGGGCCGGCACTCAGGAGAAGTACTGCGTCACACCCGGCCGCTACTGCGGTCTCGTCCTGCTTCTGGACATCCGCAGCGGCGAGCCGGTGGCCCTGCTCAACGACGGCCTGCTCCAGCACCTGCGGGTCGGCGCCGACTCCGCGCTCGGCGCCCGGCACGCCGCCCGCCCCGGCAGCCGCGTGCTGGGTCTGCTCGGCTCCGGCGGCATGGCCCGCAGCCATCTGGAGGCGCTGCTGACCGTCCTCCCGCTGGAGCGCGTCCAGGTCTACAGCCCGACCCGCGCCCACCGGGAGGCGTTCGCCGCCGAGGCGCGCGAGCGGTACGGGCTCGAGGCCGTCGTCGTGGAGGACGCCGCGTCCGCCCACCGGGGCGCGGACCTCGTCGCCGGCTGCACGGACGCGGTCGGCGAGGTGGTCTTCGGCGAGCACCTCGCCCCCGGCACGCACATCACCTGCATCGGCGGCCGCCTGGACCGCCGCGCCGTCGAGCGACTCGACGTATGGCTGCGGCTCGGCGACGCCAACGCTCCTCATTCCACGCCGAGTTGGGCCACGGACGAGGAGTACGTGGTCTACCGCGCCCGACCGGACGATCCCGTCTGGCCCCGCCACCGCCACGGTCACACCCGCCGCCCGCCCCAAGGGCCACGCAGGGTCGGCCTGCGCGAGCTCCTCGACGGCACCGCACGGGCCCGCACCGACGACCGGCAGATCACCTTCTCCGAGCGCGGCAACATCCAGGGCGCCCAGTTCCACGCTGTCGCCGCCTTGATCTACGAGCGCGCGCGGGAGCGGGGCCTGGGACGCGAGATCCCGCTGGACTGGCTGCTCCAGGACATCCGCGACTGATCCAGGGCCTATTGGTATAACCATTGACGCTTTCGCATGCTCCCGCCTACCGTGATCAACACACACCTGCCCCTCCCGCCCTTCCCCCGTGTGTGACCGAAGGAGCAGCCCCGATGACCCACCGCCTCCCTCTCTCCTTCGCCTGCGGTGACTACGACCGCGTGCGCGCCCTCCAGGACGGCCGTGTGCGGCCCGAAGGCATCGACCTCACCTTCCTGCCGCTGGGCGTGGAGGAGACGTTCTACCGGCAGCTCCGGCACCGCGAGTTCGACGTCAGCGAACTGAGCCTGTCCAGCTACTCGATGACCCTCGACCAGGACGACCCGCCCTTCGTCGCCCTGCCCGTCTTCCCCTCCCGCTTCTTCCGCCACCAGTCGATCTACGTCAACCTCCGCAGCGGCATCGAGAAGCCGGCGGACCTCGTCGGCAAGCGTGTCGGTACGCCCGAGTACCAGATGACGGCCGGCGTGTGGCAGCGCGGCATCCTCGCCGAGGAGTACGGGGTGCCTGTCGAGTCGGTCCACTACTTCACCGGCGGCATCGAGCAGCCCGGCCGCCCCGAGAAGCTCCCGCTGGACCTCCCCTCCACGGTGAAGATCACGCCGATCGGCCCGGAGCAGACCCTCTCCCGGATGCTCGCCGACGGCGAGATCGACGCGATCTACAGCGCCAGCCAGCCCTCCTGCATGGGCCGCGACCCGCACATCCGGCACCTCTTCGAGGACTTCCCGGCCGTCGAGCGCGACTACTACGCCCGCACCGGCATCTTCCCGATCATGCACGTGGTCGCCGTACGCAGAGCCCTTGTCGAACGACACCCGTGGATCACCCGCTCGCTGACCAAGGCCTTCGAAGAGTCCCTCCGCATCGCCTACGACGACCTGCGCTACCGCAGCGCGCTGAAGATCATGCTGCCGTGGTTGCAGGAGCACGTGACCGCCACGGCCGAGGCGCTCGGCGAGGGCTGGTGGGACTACGGCCTGGAGAACAACCGGACCGCGCTGGAGACCTTCGCCCGCTACCAGCACGAGCAACATCTCGTCTCCCGCCACCGCACGGCGGAGGAGCTGGTGCTGGCGTCCGCCTCCGACACCTTCGTCCTGTGACGTCCACGTCCGCTCCCCAGGAGCTGATCGCGCTCGGCTGCCGGATCCTCGCGTTCCGCGGCCTGGCCGCCGACATCCTCGGCCACATCTCCCTACGCCGCGACGACGGTGCCCTGTACGTGCGATGCCGGGGCCCACACGAACGAGGGCTGCTCCTCACCGAGCCCTCCGACGTCCATCCCATCCCCCTGGACAGCGAGCCGGCGCCACCCGACGGCTACCGGGCCCCCAACGAACTCCCCATCCACCGCGAGATCCTGCGCGCCCGTCCCGACGTCGAAGCGGTCGTCCACGTCCACCCGCCCCATGTGGTGGCCGCCGACCTGGCCGGCCTGCCCCTGCGCCCCATCGTCGGCGCGTACGACATCCCAGCCATGCGCATGGCACTCGACGGCATTCCCGTCTATCCGAGGGCGGTCCTGGTGACCCGCGCCGACCTCGGCCAGGAGGTGGTCGCGGCCCTCGCCGACCGCCCGGTCGCGATCCTCCGTGGCCACGGCATCGTCGCCACCGGGGACTCCGTACAGCAAGCCGTGGTACGGGCCCTGTCGGTCGAGTCGCTCGCGATCATGACCCTGCGCTCGGCCGCCGGACCCACACTCCCCTCCCCCCTGCCACCGCAGGACATCGCCGAACTCCCGGACCTGGGAGGCGGGTTCAACGACACGCTGGTGTGGAAGAGCCATGTGGCGGCCTTGGAACACGCGGGTCTGGGGCTCTGACCACACGGAAGGGGGGCACCCCTGGTGGCTTCGGCCGCCAGGACGTTGCCCAGGGCGATCACGTGGTCTCCTCCCTCGACCACATCCGCGACCTCGCGGGCCGTGCGGGACGTCCATGAGGGCGAGTCCGACGACGGCGATGAGCCCGAACGCGCCCGGGAGGAGGAAGACGTGGGGCGGGCCGACTGCCGCGACGCCCAGTCCTCCCGCGGCACCGCCCAACGCGGAGCTGAGTGCGGCGGAGCTGATGAAGATTGCGGACACGGTGGCGACCGCGCTGGGCAGCAGCCGCTGGGCCATGATGATCCCAAGTGCCGCGAAGACGCCCCACACGCCGCCCATGAGGATCTGCCCGGCGAGCAGTCCGGGCACGGTGGCGGTGGTGGCGAAGCAGATGTTGGCGCCAACGCCGAAGGCGGCTGCCAGTGGCCGCCTGGAGCCGGACTCCGTTCTGGAGGTTGGCCCCTGCCCGGCACGGCTGGCGACAACCGCGTCGAACCATGCCCATCCCGTGTCGCCGTGCGGCACCCGGAGTCCGGGCGCCGCCCCTGCGCCGATCTGCCCGGCGACAGTGACGCTTTGTCACAGTCGACGGCGATCGCCCCGGCACGCCGGCCGACGCGGATCCGCTCGGCCAGGTCGGCGCGCAGCCGCGCGAAGCGCGCCTGGACGAATTCCCGGGTGCGAGGGTGGGCCTGCGCCTGCAGGGCATCGGTGGTCAGTGTGGCGTAGAGCTCGACCAGACCGGGGATCGCCCGGTTCTGTTCGGCGCTCTGCTCCATCACCGCCACTGCCGACACCTCCTCCGGCGTCGGCTTGGCGTCCCCTCCCGCCTCGTGAGCGCGGTACACCTCCAGCAGCAGATCGTCGCGCGTCGCGAAGTAGTACCGCAGTGCCGCATGCGACACACCGATCGAGTCGCCGATCGCCCGCAGCGACGCGCCCACCCCCTGCACGGCGAACAACTCGATGGCGCGCGCGATGATCTGCGCGCGCCTCTCGGGGCCCTTCCGGTACGACCGCCTGCGCGCCGACGTTCGTGGGGTGATTCAGGTGGTGCCCCGCATCCGGATTCAGGGCACGAGGTGACCGGCGGCGCGGAACAGTTCGTACCACTCGGCCCGGGTGAGTCGAAGTTCGGAGCCCTGGGCGGCGCCCGCGACGCGCTCCGGGTTGGTGGTGCCGAGCACGACCTGCATCTGAGCGGGGTGGCGGGTGATCCAGGCAGTCGCGATCGCGATGGCGGGGACGTCGTACTGGCCGGCCAGGCGGTCGATAACGGCGTTGAGCTCGGGGTAGTCCGGCGAACCGAGGAAGACACCCGTGAAGAAGCCGGCCTGGAAGGGAGACCACGCCTGGATGGTGATGTCGTTCAGACGGCAGTAGTCGACGATCCCTCCGCCGTCGAGGGTGGCCGACTGCTGCTCCGTGAGCATGTTCGCAGCGACCCCTTGACCGATGATCGGCGCGTGTGTGATCGAGAGCTGAAGCTGGTTGGCCACGATGGGCTGACGTACGTACCTGCGCAGCAGGTCGATCTGGCGTGGGGTCTGGTTCGAGACGCCGAAGGCGCGTACCTTGCCCGAGGATTCGAGCTCATCGAAGGCGCGGGCCACCTCTTCGGGCTCGACAAGCGCGTCGGGGCGGTGCAGCAGCAGGATGTCGATGCGGTCAGTCCGCAGGGCCGCGAGTGAGCCCTCGACCGATGCGACGATGTGCTCGTAAGAGAAGTCGTAGTACGGCCCGTCCGTCACGATTCCCGCCTTGGTCTGGATCGTGATCTCGTCGCGCTGCGACGGGCTCAGCGCCATCGCGTCGGCGAAGCGGCGTTCACAAGCGTGCAGCTCGCCGCCGTAGATGTCGGCGTGGTCGACGAAGTCGATGCCCGCGTCGCGCGCGGTGCGGACGAGTTCGCGGACGTCCTCGTCGGTCTTGTCGGCGATACGCATCAGGCCGAGCACGACGTTCGGGGCGAGGATGTCGGTGCCGGGCATGGTGAAGGTCTTCACGACGGTTTCCTTTCAGATGTTCAGGTCCGCACGGTACAAGGCGGGGCCCACTGTGCACTTGAGGGGGGCGGAGGGTCCATCGGCGGCGAACGCGATCTCGGCGGCGGGCAGCGAGTCCCGGATACTCGCGCCGAAGCGGCAGCCGGGTGTCCATAGCGGTCGTTGGACAGCCGACGGGGCCACTGCGATCGGTCAGGACGACGGCGATAGCGAACTGTGAGGCGTGGGCCGGCGGACGATCTTCAGGGCGGCGGCGACATCCTGGCCGTGAGCGAAGTACTCCATGAGACGTGCTGTGGCCGGCGTCGCCGCGCTCATCGGCGGCCCGAACCGGGGAACACTCTGCTCCCGGCGCGAGGACGTGCTCAACCGGCGGCCGGAGTGGGGAGCCGTTTCGTTTCCTGCGCGGCGGTGGCTCCGGCCACGCGGCCGAACACCGCGGCGCGCATGAGGGCGGCACCACCGGGATAATCGCCGTAGAACAGGCCACCCACAGCCTCGCCGGCCGCGTACAGACCGGGCACCGGCGTCCCGTCCGCGCTGAGCGCCCGCCCGTCCGGGTCGATCCGGATGCCGCCGAAGGTGAAGGTGAGCCCCGCGACGGCGTGGTAGGCGACGAACGGTGGCTGGTCGAGCGGCGAGGCCCAACCCGACTTGGGCGGTGTGATGCCGGCCGTGCCGCGGCCTTCGGCCGCGCCGTCACCGGACGGGCAGGCGTTGTTGAACGCCTCGAGCGTGTGTGCCAGCCGGTCGGCGGGCACCCCGATCCGCTCGGCGAGTTCCGGGACATTGTGCGCGACGATGGGCTCGGCCGCGCCGGCGAACTCGTCGGCCACCCGGGCCGCGGTGCGCTGGTCGAAGATCTCGAATGCCTCGCATCCCGGTTGGCGCATGATGGCCTTGCCCATCTTCGAGTAGTTCTTGACCCACGGGCCGGGGCCCTCGTCGACGAACCGCTCGCCATCGCGGTTGATGAGTACGCCGAGCCAGAAGCCGTGCAGCGGGAAGGGCGGTGAGGCCTCACTGCGCTGTGGCGAGGGCATGGTCGGGTCGACCGCGGCCGAATGGCAGCTCGCCCAGGTCCCGGCCTTCTCCGCCCCGGCGCGAAGTGCGGCCTGGATCCCGTCGCCCGTGGCCAGGCGGGTGCCGCGCAGGCGCACCGTCTCCCACTGCGGCCCCAGGCACTCGCGGCGAAGTTCCCGGCTGGCCTGGAAGCCGCCGGTCGCGACCACCACCGCGGCGGCGGGGACGGTCTCGCCGCCGTCGCCGACCACGGCACCGGTGACCCGGCCGTCGCTGCGCACCACCTCCACCAGTGGTGCGGACCAGCGGATCTCCACGCCGATCCGCTCGGCGTGCGCCAGCAGGGGCCGGATCACCTCGAACCCGCGTGACATTCCCTCGCCGGTGCACGTCAGGATCTGGCCGGGTGGAATGTGCAGGACGCCGTCGCGGACCGCGGCCCCCACGGTTCGGTTGAACGTGAAGCGGACGCCCTTCGCGGCCAGCCAGCGGACCGTGTCCAACGACCGCTCGGCGAGCCGATCGACCAGCCGCGGCTCGGCTTGGCCGCCGCTCATCGCCGACAACTCGGCCGCGTAGGCCTGGCGGGTGTAGGGGGGCGCCTCTATTCGGTCGGCTTTCATGCCGGGCTCGAAATCCTCCGTGATGGACGTCAGATCGTCCGGCCCGTCATAGCAGAACAGGAACAGCCCGCCGGAAAAGGCGGCGTTCCCGCCGACGTCCTCGCGGCTGCCCTTTTCCAGCAGCACCACGCGGGCGCCGGCCTCGCGGGCGGAGATCGCCGCCGAGAGCCCGGTCAGCCCGGCGCCGGCGACGACGATCGTGGGCGCAGGGGTTTCCGTCACTGGTCCTCCTTGAGGCATGGTGCTGCACCGGCAGGTGCGGGTCGGGGTGGCTGAAGTGCATGGCGAAAGACGCTCATGGGGTGTCACCAGGTGAAGGAGAGGGGTGTGCCGGGCCGGGCGGTGCTCGGTACGGGGCCGGTGTGCCGGACAAATCCCTCGCCGGGCACGCCGACCTCGCCGGTGAGCCAGTTCGCCGTCTGGATCAGACGGGGCAGGTCGATACCGGTGCCGACCCCGGACCGTTCGAGCAGTTGCACGGCGTCCTCGGTGCACAGACCGCCGCCCTGGGTGCCGGGCATCGCCGGGTGGCCGCCGCTGCCGGCAAGGGAGGTGTCGATGTGGTGGACGCCGAGTTCGAGGAGTGGGAGCAGGGCGGCGAGGCCCATGCCGCGGTCGTCGTGGACCTGCACCGTCAGGTTCCCCGGCGGCACGTGCGCGAGCGCGGCGGTGACGAGTTCGCACATCTGGGGCGGCGCCGCGTAGCCGGAGGAATCCGCGAGGATCCAGCGGTCCACCCCGATGTCGAGGAGCCCTCGGGCCAGCGGTTCGAAATCCGCGGCGGTGCGCGGGGGCCGGTCGGCCCACCCCAGGCGAAGATGACGTAGGTGCCGAGCACGATGTTCCGGTCCGCGGCGTAGACGGCCATGCGCTCCAGTTCGCGCATCGAGTCCTGGGTGGACCGTCCGGTGTTGGCGCGGGCGAACTCCTCGTCAGCGGACAGCAGGAAGTACGCCGTGTCGGCCCCCGCGTCGACCGCGCGGGCGAGCCCGCGCAGATTGGCGACGCAGCAGCCGAGGCTGAGTCCGGGCACTCGCGGCACGCGGGCGAACACCTCCGCGGCGTCGGCGAGGCCCGGTACGAGATCGGGCCTGACGAAGGAGGACAGTTCGAACGCGCGGACACCGGCGTCGACGAGCCGCCGCACGAGTTCGATCTTGACGTCGGTCGGGACCGCATGGTCCTGGAAGGTCAGCCGGGGGCGATTTCCCGGATGCGTACGGCGTCGGGCAGGGACATGGCGTTTCCTCAGGCGTGGCGGGTGGGCTTGAGCCCGGCGGCGAGCGCGTCCCAGGCATCGGCGCTGCCCCGGTCACGCAACTGGTGTTTGCGCACCTTGCCGTTGGGTGTGACGGGAAGCCGGTCCACGAAGCGGTAGTAGCGGGGGACCATGAAGTGCGGCATCGACCGGTCGCAGTGAGCGAACAGGCCCATGTGGTCCGGCTCGTGGCCGGGTTCGAGCTGCACGACGGCGAGGACCTCGTCCTCGCCCAGCTCCGACGGCGTGCCGACGGCGGCAGCGGCCACGATGCCGGGGTAGGCCAGCAGGACCGACTCGACCTCGTGGGAGGAGATGTTCTCGCCGCGGCGGCGCAGGGCGTCCTTCTTGCGGTCGATGAAGTAGAAGTAGCCGTCTTCGTCGGTGTAGCCCAGGTCGCCGGTGTGCCACCAGAGATCCTTCATGGTCGCGAGCGTCGCTTCGGGATCGCGGTGGTAGCCGGAGAACATGATGTTCGCCAGGCGGGGCCGGTACACGATCTCCCCGGCCTGGCCCGGCGCGGCACGGTTCCCGAACTCGTCGTGGATCTCCAGGAGGGACGATTCGGTGGGCAGGCCCAGCGAGCCGACCTTCCGGGCGCCGAGGGGGTTGTAGAGAACGTTCTTGATCTCGGTGAGCCCGTAGCCCTCGACGACGTGTACGCCGAAGCGCTCCTCGAAGGGATGGAGCACTTGGGGCGGGGCGGGTGCGGCGAACACCTTCGTCGCCCGGTGGTCGCGATCGCGGTCGGACGGGGGCTGCGCCAGGAGCATCGGCAGGACCGAGCCGAGGGCGTTGAACTGGGTGACCCGGTGGGTGCGCAGTTCGTCCCAGAACCTGCTGGCGCTGAACCGGCGCCCGAGGACCACGGTCGCCCCCGCGTAGAAGGCGTGCATGGATATGTTGATCTGCGCGGCACCGTGGAACAGCGGGAGACATGTGTAGAGCCGCTCATCGGCGGTCGTGGCCATCTGCACCGCGCACTCGCGCGCGGCGACCAGCTGCATCAGGTGCGGGTACACCACGCCCTTGCTCCGCCCGGTCGTTCCGGACGTGAGCATGGTCGCGACCGGGTCCTTGGGCGCGACGCCGGGGAGGTCCGCCGCCGGATCGCCGGCTGCGAGCAGGTCGTTCCAGGTCTGTACCGTCATCGCGGGCGGGATGCGATGGGGCCGGTCTCCGTCCACCAGCACGACGGTCTTGAGTGTCGGTGGTACTTCCGGCAGATCGGCGAGAAGTTCCAGCAGGGCCGCGTCGGTGACCAGCACGCGCACGCCGGTGCTGCGGATCGCGTAGTCGAGGAAGGAGCCCTTGTAGGCGGTGTTGATCGGGACCTCGATGAGGCCGGCGCGGGCCGCTCCGAGCCAGGCGAGCAGGTACTCGGGCCGGTTGGGCAGGAAGATCCCGACGGAGCTGCCCGGGTCGGCGCCTGCCGAGAGGAGACCGCGCGCCACGTCGGTGACCGCCGCGTCGAGTGCGCCGTAGGTCAGTTCGCTGTCCTCGAAGACCAGCGCGGGCTTGTCCGGATGTTCTTCGGCGCGGGCGGCGATGAGGCCGCCGACCGTGCCGTCGGCGAGATCGGAGAAGTTCTCCAGGCCCGGGTCGCCATTGCCCCGGGCGATGGTGGGTGTCATGCCAGCTCCTTCTTCGCCCGGGCCAGGAAACCCTCCAACGACGGGTCCCAGGCCGCCTCCGCGCCGGTCGTCACGAGAAACGTGTCGACCCCGAGCTCCCGGTACCGGCCGAGGGTGTCCAGGATGCGCTCCTCCGTGCCGACCAGCGCCTGGGAGTTGGCGAAGCCGCCCAGGAGCTTGGTCAGCCCGGTCCAGAAGCAGTCGTCGTGCAACTCGTGGTCGGTGAGCGCGAGCGCCCGTTGCCGCCCGACGGAGGTGTCGGTCGACGACGAGCGCAGGAAGGTCGGCGTTCCGGCGGCCTCGGCGATCTGCCGCTCCACGGCACGGGCCCGGGCCCAGGCGTCTTCGTCGGTGTCACCGATGAACAGGCGCAGGCTCAGCGAGAACCGCATGGGGCGGTCATAGCTGTGGGCCGCCGCGGTGACCTGGTCGACGCGTTCCTTCGTGCCGGCGAACGGTTCCCCCCAGAGCATGTACAGGTCGGCGTGGCGGGCGCCGAAGTCCACGGCGTCGGCGCTCTCGCCCCCCATGAAGATCGGCACCTGGCCCTGCACCGGCTTGGTCTGCAGCTTCACCGCCTCGGCCGTGTAGTACTCGCCGTGGTGGTCGAAGGGCTCGGTTTCGGTCCAGGCGCGGCGCACGAGGTCGAGGTACTCGACCGCCCGCCGGTACCGTGCGGCCTTGGGCAGGTCGTCAGACTCACGTCGCAGATCCTTGTCGGAGCCGCCGACGACCACGTTGACGGCGAGCCTCCCGCGGGCCAGCACGTCGAGGGTGGCGAAGTAGCGCGCGGCGGCCACCGGCGCCATGACCCCGGGGCGGTGCGCGACGATGGGCGAGAACTTCTCCGACGCCGCCAGCGCGAACGGTGCGGTGGCGTGGTTGTGCGGCCAGGTGGCGGAGTATCCGACGAGGACCCGGTCAATGGCGTTCGAGCGGTCCAGTTCCTTGATCCTGGAGATCATTCGGTCTGGATCGGCCTCGCCGGCCTGAAGGGGCTGCAGCCCCGTGAAGAATTCGATCATGGGTTTTTCAGCTTTCTGCGTGGAATCCGTTACGGGAGCGGGGCCGGCGGGCGAACCCGGCCTCGTCCCGGGCGAAATGGTGCGGTCGGCGTATCCGCAGTCCGGCCCGGGCGGTCGCCGACTCCGAGCCGGCGAGCGCCGTCCTCAGACACCCGCGGCCTCCCGGCGCAAGGCCGTGACCACCGCTTCGGGCACGTCGATGGTGCCGCGCCGGAGCGTCTGGTTCCGACAGTTCACCGAGCGGTCGAACGGCACCCGGACCGGACTGCCGCCCTCGACGGGACGAGTGGCGCGGACCGATTCGGCGAAGGCCGCGACCCGTCGGCGGTAGTCGCCCGCGTCGGTGAGCACACCGGGATCCAACAGCACGATGAAGAAGCCGCAATCCGAAACACCGGACGGATCAGCGGCGGCGCCTGACATCATGCCGAGCAGCTGGACGACCAGAGCGAGCCCCGAGCCCTTGTGGCCGCCCCACACGCCGAACGCGCCCTCGAGCGCGGCGGCCGGGTCGAGCGTCGGGGCTCCGGCCGCGTCGTAGGCATGGCCGGAAGCCAGCTTCTCCCCGAGCCGCGCCTTCAGCTTCGCCTCCCCATACATCACGGTGGAGGTGCCGATGTCCCAGATGACGGGAGCCGGGGTGGCCGGGAAACCGAACGCGATCGGGTTGGTGCCGAACCGGCCTTCGGTGCCGCCGTGCGGGGCCACCACCGCAGGCCCGCTGCCCGCGATCATCCCGGCGAGGCCGGCTGCCGCGGCCTTTTCGAGGTAGTACGAGAACATCCCGGTGTACCAGGTGTTACGTGCGCCGACCACCGCGACTCCCTGGGCGTGGGCCTTCGCCACGGCAAGCTCCAGTGCGTGCATGCCGACGAGGTAGCCCACCTGGTCGCCGCCGTCCACGGTGGCGGACACCGGCGTCTGGGCCACGATCCGGATCGGCTGCGGCGGCGTCTCGGTTGCGCGCCTTCGCTCCGCTATGGACAGCGCGCGGGCGAGCCCGCCGAAGGACAGCCCGCGCAGTTCGCAGTCGAGCAGGTGGTCGGCGATGGTCTCGACGTCGGTGGCGGAATAACCGCATGTGGTCAGCGCGGCCGCGACGAGTGCGCGGGCGTCGGGAAGGGACAGAGTCGTCATTGACCGACCTTCGCGGTGAGGGAACCTGAAATTCGCCCGTCCATAAGCATGCTTACACAATATAAGCGAGCGAAGTCGAATACAAGCATGCTGATAGTGCTGACCCGGGTGGGCGTCGCGGTCCCCGCGGTGGATCGTCGGCCGCTCCCCCGCAGCGCGGCGAGACCGGACAGCGCTCGTCCTGCCCGGTCTCACCATCCTCGGCTCCGGGCCTGGGGCACTGGCCGGCAGACCCCGCAGCGAGGTCACATCACGGCGTCGGTCTCCAGCGGCCCCGCGGTGACGCGGAGTGTCCGGATGCGGACCGGCTCTTCCTGGTCGAGGTAGAAGATGTGCATGAACGGGGCCCGCACCACCTGGTCCGGATCGCTCTTCTTGGCCATCCTCGCCTCGCCGCGCAGCAGTCGGACGCCGTCGCCCGCGGACCAGAACTCCAGGACCTCGTGGGTGATGATCAGCGGCTCGTCGATCTTGACGAAGAACGCCTTGATGGCGTCGACGCCATGGAGGTGTGCGGTGCCGAAGAACATGTCGGTGTCCTCGGTCAGCGGCGCGAAGCCCTCGCCGAACTCCAGGGTGTCGATGGCATCCATGAACTTCAGGACCCAGCCGGGCACGGCCGTCGCCCGTGCGTTGTTTTCCATAGGTCGCCTCCCGATCAGACCGTGGCGGGCAGGGTGGCAAGGAAGGCGTCGATCTCGGCGTTGACACCCTCGGGGTTCTCGCGGGCGGCGAGGTGGGCGGTGTGCTGGAGCACGCGGAAAGTGCTGCCCTCGATGGCGTCCGCCATCTTCCGCACCACGTGCACCGGGAACTGACTGTCCTCCTCGCCGGCGATGATCAGAACGGGCACGTCCCTGATGGTGTTCAGGCGGCGGTGCTCGTCCTTGCGGCCTATGAGGATGCTGCGCAGCGCCCACGCCACCGACTTCGGGTCGTCGCGCAGCACGAACTTGGTGAACTCGGTGAACTCGGGGTTGGTGGCCTCGGCGGTGGGGCCGGCGAAGGCGGCGCGGGCGGCCTTGGCGGCCAGCGGCGGCATCTTCGAGTGCAGCGAGAGGAACGTGGACAGTGCGGTGGCCCAGATGCTCTCGACGGTCGTGGGCAGGGAGGCGGTGCAGTTGATGCCGATCGCCGCCGCGGTCCGCTGCGGGTAGTGGGCCGGGAAGACCCCGGCGAGCATGCCGCCCCAGCTGTTGCCCACCAGAACGCACTTGTCGATGTCGAGCGCGTCGAGGATCTCGACGAGCGCGTCGGAGCAGTCCTTGAGATCGATGATCTTGCGAAGCGCGTCGGACTTGCCGTGTCCGGGGCTGTCGATGAGCACGACGCGGTGGGTCGGGGCGAAGTGCTCGTACTGGTACTGCCACATGGCGCCGTCCATCATCAGGCTCGGCCAGCACACCATGGCGGGGCCGTCGGAACGGCCGCCGACGCGCACGTTGATCAGACCCAGTGAAGTGGGGATCAGCTTCTCGGTAACCCCTTCGAGCCAGTTCGTCGTCATGATCGGTCCTCCATGACCAAGGAGACGTTCAGTTGCTAGTAGCGTAACGCTACTAGTTCCAAAACGCTACTAGGCCCTCTTCGCCTTCGGACCGAGGTGATCAGTGGGAGCTCGAACCGCGCCCGCCCGGCGCCGCGGAAGCCGGCCCCTATCGCCGGCCGGCACCGCCTTCCTCGGTGGACGTCGGCCGCAGGGTCGAGGCCTCGACCGGCTGATGGCAGCTGCTGCACGCGAGGTACGGACTGGTCGGGTTGCCGCACGTCGTGTGCATCAGCGGGTGGTGCGTGACGTCGGTGTCGGTCGCATAGGTTTCGGCCCACCGCGTGATGGCCGCGATGGCGGGGACGACGAGCTCGCGGGCGCTGTCGGTGAGCTGGTACTCGTACCACGGCTTGTCGGAGCGGTAGGCGCGCTTGGTGAGCAGGCCCAGCTCCGTCAGACTGTTGAGCCGCGCGGTGAGGATGTTCGCCGAGATACCCAGAGCCCGCTTGAGCTCGCCGAAGCGGCCAACACCGAAGAACACCTCCCGCAGGATCCGGTAGTTCCAGCGCTCGGAGATCGCGGCCAGGAACTCCTGCCCATGCTGGAAGGTGACGTGACTCCCCTGGTCAGACACGGCTTCTCCTCCCCGGTGATCCCGGTGGTAGTTTTAAGTCAAAAGTAGTCCCGTAATGTTACTAGCCTCGATCGCAGTGCGAGCCGGGCGAGGGCGATCTGACGATCTCCAGCCAGATCTGGTTCTGTGCGGCGCGGTGGAGCGGGAGATTGCGCAGGCCGGGAGCGCGAGCGGCACGGATACGGTCCTCGACGCGGGGCCGCCGGCGGTGACGCAACATTGCCGCCGCAATCGGACACCACCACCAGCCCTCCTTCCGCCTCCCCACCGGACGAGCTGGGTCCGCGGCGGAGCCGGGCCGTGATCACCGACGACAACCCGGCCGCCACAGATGTGGACCGCGCGGCGGATCAGGTACGGAAGGACGTTCTGTCCAGGGCGCGGCATGCCGTGGCCCGTCTCGAACTGCAGCGACCGACCTTGATCGAAATCGCCTGGAAGGGGAGCGGCAGACCCGTCCAGCCGTCGCGGGACGTGCTGGGCGTCGCCCCGGAGGAACTGATGGGCACGGTGACTCAGGTATCGGAGACCTGTCGACAACTGCCCCTGCATCAACTCGTGGTACTGGGAGCACCGGGTACCGGCAAGAGCGTCGTCGCGATACAGCTCGTTCATGAGATGACCAAAGAACCTCAGCCCGGTGACCCGGTCCCGGTGCTGATGTCGCTGTCGTCATGGCGTCCGGCGATCTCGATGCGGGAATGGATTCTCCGGCAGATCAGGCAGAGCAGCCCAAGCCTCGCCAGCCGGTGGAGGTTCGGGGTGGACGCGGCGCCCGGCCTGTTCGATGCGGGCATGGTGATGCCGGTGCTCGACGGTTTGGACGAGTTGCCGGAGCCGCTGCGCGCGCGGGCGATCGAGGCGATCGACAAGGTGATCCCGGACGGCTGCTGGCTGCTGGTCACCTGTCGCGGCGACGAGTACGAAACGGCGTGTGGGGCCGGGCCCCATCTCACCAGAGCCGCGGTCGTAGAGCTCGAAGCCGTGGAGGCGAAGGCAGCGATCACCTACCTGACACGGTCGAAGCTGTCCGGTGACGACCGCTGGAATGTGGTCTTCGACGCCATGCGAGGGGAGTCGGAGTCGACGTTGGCCCGGACGATGGCCTCACCCCTGATGTTGTACCTGGCCAAGACGACCTACCGGGCGCGCCTTACCGAGCCTGGAGAACTGGTGTCGCAGATGCACTCCAAGGAGGATGTCGAAGACACATTGCTGAACCGGTATCTCCCCGCCGTTTACACGGAGGATCCGCCCACCCGCTACAAGGAGGCGCTGGCCAAGCGCTATCTGACGCTGATGGCTCGCCAGATGCGACGGGACGGAACGGTCGACTTCGCCTGGTGGCAGATCGATGCCCGGCTGACAGGGCCGTTGGTCGGTCTGGCGTTCGGCTCTGTGTGGGGCTGGTTTCTGCACGTGCTGTTCGGTCCGGTATGGGGAGTGGCGACCGGCTGCTTGGTCGGACTCGGGGGGTACCTCGCTCATGCCGCGGTCCGAAACGACCTGAAGCAGGTGTATGTGCCCAAGGCCGCCGAGCATGGACCGAAGGCCCTCTTGCACCGGTACGCGCTCATCGCCGTCGCGTCAGCTCTGGCGATCGGCGGTATCACGGGAGCCTGCGCAGCGTGGTGGCTGGTACGAGAGCTCAGGGCGGAGGGACAGACCGCCTGGTATTACGGCACGATCGTCGGTGCCGCTTCGGGCGTGGCCACCCTGCTCGGCTCGGCCTGGGGGTCATACCAGCTGTCGCGCTCGTGGTTCTGGCTCACCCGTCGGCTGCCATGGCGACTGGCACCCTTCCTCGACGACGCCCGCGAACTCGGCGTACTGCGCCAGATCGGCCCGGTCCACCAGTTCCGGCACGAGCGAGTGCTGAGGCAGTTGGACGGCGGAATCGCCGAGAAGCCGCCCCGGTCGGTTCACGGCAAGTGGAACGCCAAGTGGCGGCGATGGAGGCCTCTGCTACCCGTCTTCGCCAGCCTGTCGCAGGTTGGTTTTGCCATGCTCGGCCTTATGACGGTGGCCGCGATGTACGTTTCCTCGACCAAGATCGAGTTGAGGTACCAATCCGGGGACAAGCCCCGCTACTCCGTCGACACCTCCGTTTGTGCGAACCAGATTGCCTACTCGTGCACAGGCGTAGCGACCTGGTCGTGGAAACTGTCCCAGGGGTCCTCCCGCCGCACGGTCTGGCTGCCGGCAACCCTCCATGGCCGTTCCATTCTGGGCTGGGACGGCAGGATCAAGGCCGACGGCTGTGCAAGAGGCGCTGTCGAGGTGACTCTGGCACTGGCGGGAAAGGCGCCAGTGGCCTTCATCCTGAGCGACTCTGCTGATGTCCGCATGAAGGACCTGACGGAGCCGCCCCCCGGAGCGCCGACCGGTCTCCCTCACCCTGCGGAGACTGGCACGGAGGATCGCTCTCCTTCTGGCACGAGCGGAGAAGTCACAGGGGCGACCTGTCTTCCGCGAACCCGCGGCACCGTCACCGCGGGCAACTCATATCCCTTCCGCTGGGTAGAAACCCGACTTCAAGGTGTCTGTGGCGCACTTTACGCTGCGGGACGCGCTGCGCTTCCGGCAGCGCGCACCCGCGCCGCATCCTGGAGGTCCATCGATGCGTCCAACCCGTCGTTCGTCCAGAAGGACTTCGCCGTTACGGTCCCGGCCCCGTGTCGTGGCCGTGCCGTTCGTGCTGGCGACCACCCTCGCCTCGACGCTGTTCGCCGTCTCGGTCACACCGACCGCGGCCGCCGTGCGGCAGTCCCAGAGCAGGCCCGCGACCGGACCCTCCGCCGAGAGCGCTGCCGTCCGCGCGACGATCCCGGATCCGACCACCGCTTCACTCGAGGCCACGAACGGGCCGCTGACCACCGCCACCTACACCGTTCCCCGTCCGAGCGGGTACGGGTCCGGCACGATCACCTACCCGACGGCCAGCGGCTCGTACCCCGGAGTCGTACTGATGCCGGGCTATCAAGGCACCCAGCAGAACCTGCAGTGGCTAGCGCCCCGGCTCGCTTCCTGGGGCTTCGTCGTCATCAACGTCGGCACCTCCACGCTGGGCGACGATCCCGCGTCGCGCGGTCGGCAGATCAGCGCCGCCGGCACCCAGCTGATCTCGTTCAGCTCCACCGCCGGCAACCCGATCTACGGGAAGGCAAACGGCACGCTCGGCGCGGCCGGGCACTCGATGGGCGGCGGTGGCGTCATGGCCGCCCTCCGGGATGACTCCCGTTTCAGGGCGGGCGTCCCCCTGGCCCCGTACTACCCGAACCAGAACTTCTCCGGAGTCACCGACCCCGCCTTCTTCATGACCTGTCAGAGCGACCCCGTCGCTCACGGCAACACCTACGCTCTGCCCTGGTACAACTCGATGTCCCGGGCCGAGAAGCTCTACATCGAGGTTCCCGGCGACCATCTCTGCCCGATGACCGGCTACGGCAACAAGGCCAAGCAGGGCAAGTGGATCGTGTCGTTCTTCAGCCGCTGGCTGCACGGCGACACCCGCTTCACCCCGTTCCTGTGCGGTGCCGCGCGGGAAGCGGACAAGAACAGCCCCTCCCTGGTCACGCGCTGGCAGGACACCTGCCCGTTCTGAGCGGGTCCTCGCAGGGCTCCCGCGGTCCGCCGCGGGAGCCCTCCTCACGAGCCCGTGCTGCCCGCTCCGTCCGTGACCGCGCCCTGCGGAGGTGTCGGGCTCATGCGCCGTTCCGCCGATGGCACAGCGCCTGGGAGATGGCCCGGCCGGTGGCCATGACAGCGGGCGCGAGCACCCTCCGTCCGGCGGCAGCGGCCCCCGCGACGACGGACACGGCGGCCACGACCTCGCCAGTCGCGTCCCGTACAGGAGCCGCGACCGACACCGTGCCCGCCGGACCGTGCCACCGGCCGATCACCGCTAAGCCCGCCTCCTCCACCTCGGCGAGCATACGACGCAGGCCGGTCGCCGGGGCATGGTGAGCCAGATAGCGTTCCTGGGTGGTCGCCCCGGCGTACGCGAGGAGCACCAGGCCGTCACCGGTGGCGTGCGCTGGGCGCCGACCGCCGACCGGTTCGCCCGCTCCGTCGGTGTCCGGGGTGCCGATCCGCTCGACGAGCACCGTCTCCAGGCCGTCCAGCACCGTCAGCCGAACCTGCTGCCGCCCGGTCCTCCGGTGCAGGCCCTGGAGGAAGGACATCGCCACGTCTCTCAGCTCCAGCCGCCGTGGGGCCATGGCCGCGACCGCCCACAAGTGCAGGCCGATCTCGTAGCGACCGTTCCGGTTGCGTTCGAGCGCACCCCAGGACAACAACTCGCCGACGAGCCGGTGAGTGGTGGCCAGCGGCATCCCCGTCCGCCGGCTGATATCCGAAAGCGTCAGCCGACGGCGTTCTCCGGCGAACGCGTCCAGCACGCTCAGAACCCGGCCCGTCACCGAGCGAGGGGCTGGTTCCTTCTCAGCGGGCGCGCCGCTGGGCGAAGAGGGAGGCGGCGCTGAACGCATGTGACGATCCCTTCGGCGGATAGGGCCGTGCGGAACTGTTGGCATGCATACAACAAGAGCTTCGGACTCGCGCGGTGGCAGGGCCACCCCTGGCCCCCGGATATGAAGCTGTCGTTTGCGCATAAGACAGTCGTGCACACCGCGGAGTTGTCTTTCCCCTGCCCGAGGAGCACGAGCAGACGGCCGGATTGATGCACATGACGCATCGACAGATCCCGGTCCGGATGCTGGACACCGTCCAAACACGGCTTGGAGACTCACCCTGATACGGCGACACTCCACCGCCTTCCTCGCCATCTGCCCCGCCACGCGTCGGCGCTCACCACGCCGTACGGCTCTTCCTCGGTTCACCGCACCAGGCGAACGACTCCACATCCGGCCCTCCCTCGGGCCGCCCGACACCTTACGGAGGACCTATGCGCGGCATCACCAGACGTACGGCGCTCACCATCGCTGCGGGGACCGTCACCGCCTCGACGTTGAGCGACGCGGCCACCGCCGCGGCCGATGCCCCGGCGCCGCGCCGACCGGCGGCGTCCGGAGCCGGTCCCGCTCTGCGGACCGCCCTCGTCACACGGGTGACGCCCAGGAACAACTGGCGGGTGACCGCCGTCGCCATCCACTACGCGAATCCCATCGCCCTGTGCGGCGGCGTCATCCCACCCTCCGCGTTCCAGGTCACCGCCGACCTCGGCGGGCAGAGCGCGGCCCGAACGGTCTCCCGGGTCTATCCGAACACCGCGGCCAGGACGAACGCCCTGCCCAACGCGGAACGGCCGGGCAGATACCTCATCATCGAGCTCGACCCGGACGATGCCAATGCGCAGGCCTCCGGCACCGACCCTCTTCCGCTCCATCGCGCCTACGCCATCAGGCAGGTGGCCGATGTGCGGACGCCCGGCGGCGACCTGGTGCTCGCGGCCGGCCCGTTGGCGATCCGGAACGACGACGTCATCACGCCGGTGGTCGACGACTTCACGGCGGGATCGTTCACCGACTCCACGGGATTCGAGCTGGCCTTCCGGCTGTACCAGCCGCAAGGGTTCGTGCGGAGCCCGGGGGCGGCCACCAGGTATCCGCTCGTCGTCACCCTGCACGGCGGCGGCGAGGTCGCCGACAACAACATGACCCAGCTCACCGCCAATCGCATCGCCGTCACCTTCGCCAAGCCGGCCCGCCAGCGTCGCCACCCGGCGTTCGTGCTCGCTCCCCAGATCCCACTCCCCCGCCCCATGGACGGCCCCGACGGTACGGACTGGACCGACCCCAAGGTCCGAGCGGCGCTGGTCGAACTCATCGACACCTTCACAACGCGGCGCCCCGTCGACGCGGACCGGATCTATCTCGTCGGCCTGTCATCGGGTGCGCGAGGCATCTTCAATCTGCTCCCGAGGCATCCCCACACGTTCGCCGCGGCCCTGGCCACCGCCGGCTGGGGTGACCCGTCCACCATGGGCAGGATCACACACATCCCGATCTGGGCCGATCACTCCATCGACGACCCGGTGGTCCCCTACCGCGAGGGACGGTTCGGAAAACCCGGGACCTGGACGCTGATGAACGCGCTGGAGAGCGCCGGTGCACAGATCACCCGCGGGGAGTGGGCCAACGACCTGCCGAAAGCGAAGTTCGAAGCCCGGTCCAGGGCCCTGCTGAACCGGGCTCGCCGGGCCGAAAGCCATGTGCTGTTCACGAGCTACACGCCCGGAACGACACCGGTGAGCCCGCACTTCGCGTGGGCACAGACATATGAGAACGACGTCGTCATCGACTGGCTCTTCGATCAGTCCCGTAGGCCCTGACACCGAAGTCCCCCTGCCCCGCGACACGGGATCCGTTCAAGAGGGTCGCGGGCACACGGGATGAAGTGAGTCCGATGTCCGGGCCGGCCGCCACCATGGCGAAGGGCGTCCGTCGGCCTGAGTGTGACTTCTGGCTTGGACGCCCTTCTTGCGGCGCTGTACGTGTTCATCGACGACCATGTGTCCCGTTGTCGCCGGATCGGGCGACCCCTGAAACTGACGGACGCCGAACTGCCGTGCCTGGCGGTCGCCCAGGTCCTGCCAGATCCGCAGTTTGCCCACGGGGGCGAAGCCATGGCGGACTCTTCCTCGCCCTCCTCGACGGCGGCGCGATAACCGTGCCCGGCGTTGTTCACAGGTCCCTGGAAGCCGCGGAGCGGTGGGGCGTCACGACCGGTTATTCGAGTCTGCCCGAGCTGCTGTAGGCACGGCCGGACGTCGTGCACATCCGCACGCCCAATGCCACCCACATCGGCTACGCGCGTGCCGTGGTCGAGGCCGGGCTCCACATGGTGATCGAGAAGCCGATCGCCACCAGCCTGAGCGAAGCGCGCGAGCTGGCGGCCGCCGTCCACGCCGCCGGCACGGTCGCGACCGTGCCGTACGCGTACCGGTACCACCCGCTGGTGCGGGAGATCCGCAGCCGCCGGGAGTCGGGCGACTTGGGCGAACTGCTGCTCGTGCACGGTTCCTACCTGCAGGACTGGCTCCTTCCCCCGACGCGTCGACCTGGCGGGTCGACCCCCGAACCGGCGGCGCCTCCCGCGCCTTCGCGGACATCGGATCGCACTGGGCGGTCTGGCCGAGTTCGTCTCCGGCGAGCGGTTCACCGCCCTGACCGCCAGCATCTCCATCGCCCATCCCATGAGACCCGTTGCCCCCGGCCCCTCCTTCAGCGGCGACGCACACGGCGAGCGCGTGCCCATCGAGACCGAGGACATCGCGGTCGCGGCGTTCCGTACCCAAAGGGGCGTGCTCGCGAACACCATCATCTCGCAGGTCTCCGCCGGTCGCGAGAACCGGCTGTGGCTGGAGCTCGACGGCTCGCTCAGGTCGACCGTCTTCGACCAGGAGCAGCCCGGATCCGTCCCATCGAAATCATCGACGCGACTCTGCACAGCGCCGCCACCGGCGGCTGGTCCGAGATCGGTGCCGCCGACGCAGCGGTCACCGCGGAAACGCAGAAGCCGTGACAGAGCAGTCCCGCCGCCCGGTCACCCTCTTCACCGGCCAGTGGGCCGACATGCCCTTCGAGGAGCCGGCGCGCCGCGCCGCCGAGTGGGGCTACGACGGCCTGGTGATCGCCGCCGGCGGCGATCACCTCGATCTGCCCGCGCCGACGAGGACGACGCGTATGTGCGGTCCGGCTCGACATTCTCGACCGCCATGGCTTCATGGTGTGGACGATCTCGGCCTACCTGGCCGGGCAGTTGCAGGATGCGGCGGCCGGTCTATCGGTGAACCGGTGGCGAATGCCTGCGCGGCCCCGCGAGCTGGGGGGATGGGTCGCGGGGCGGGTTTCCGGCCCTGGGGGTCGCCGGGGGCCGACGGGCACGGCCCGGGGTTCCAGCGGGTGCGGGGTCACCGTGCTGGAGATGAGGCATGGCGAGGAGTTCTGTCACCGGATCCGGCCCGACTTCCCGTACTCGCCCCGGGGCGACGCCGAACAGCTGGTGCACACCGCCCTCGAGGCCTTGCGGCACCATATCGGCGAGGGAGAGTGGCACGACCGTAGGGCCCGCGTGTGCGCCGGCCTGGACACCGTCATCAGGCATGCCACCGGCGTGGTCAGAAATGGACACGGCCCAGCTCGTCCACCCTCATCGAGGGGGCCAGCTCCTGGGAGGCCTCTTCGACCTGCCGCAGGATCCGACGCGCCGTCGAAGCCGACGGGATCACCGGTTCACCGTGGGCGGTGAGCTCGATCGGATGCAGACGCAGCCCAGGCGGGCCCTCCGCCAGGGTCACCTCGAACACCGCACTCTCAAACCACGGCCGGTCGAACATCCGTTCCTTATACCGGGAGGGCGGGCGCCGGTCGCAAGGAGACACCTCCTCGGAGGGGTGGAACAAGAAGTTTCCGGTCGAGTAGAGGATGAGGCCGTCCCCGTACCGCTCGACCGGGTGGAGGCAGTGCGGATGGTGCCCGATCACCAGATCGGCCCCGGCGTCGACAAGACGCCGCCCCAGCGGCCGCTGGTACTCGGCCAGCGGCCCCTGGTTGCTGGGCAGATAGCACCAGGGAACGCCCCAGTGCAGCGCCACCACTACCGTGGCGGCCCGGTCCCTGGCCCGCCGGACCGCCTCCTCGGCACGCACCACATCGGCCTCGCGCGCATGGGAGCGGACATACGGCACAGTTCCGGGCTGCTCCTCGATCAGCACGCCGTCGAACTCGTAAGCCTGCTCGACCCTCACCGCCGCGATCCCGGGCCGGTGCGAGGTCGCGTTGAAGCCTGGCGGCAAGGCACAGCACAGGCTCACAAAAGCCACCTCCGTGCGGCCCCGGCCGGTGAGGTGGGCCGCACGCAACGCCTCATCGAGATTCTCCCCGGCTCCGGCGTGCGCGACACCGGCTTGGTCCAGAGCCGCCCTGGTGCTGCGCAGACCCTCGATGCCGTAGTCGAGCGCATGATTGGTCGCCAGCGAACAGGCGTCGAAGCCGAGGCGGGCCAGCTCGGGCGCCATGTCGGCACCCACACGGAAGGCAACCGCCTTCTCGGCCGGGTACCCGGCATCGGTCAGCGGGACCTCAAGATTGCCGATCACCAGATCGGCGTCCCGCAACAGCGGCAGCGCCGAGGTACCGACGGAGAGGTCCCCCTCACAACCCACAGCCGGCCTCCGGGCGACCACCACGTCCCCCACAGCGATCAGCTTCATGCGCCGCTCCCCCAACTCGCGCCACTCCACGACGGCAACAGGTTACGCAGGGGCTGGAAGCCATCCGCCTGGGAGGTGGGGTCCGTCCACAATCCGCGTCGGTCGCCGATCTGCTGCGCGAGATGACGGAGGAGCTCACCCGGCCCATCCCCGGCCGCCCGGGATCGGCATCAAGGTGGGGGCCGGGGTCCGGGACCGCTCGGTCGTGACGCACGAGGAGATCCTCGGCCTCACCGCCGATGGCGAGCCCATGGCGGCCCGGGTCGTGGACGAGGCGGCCCGGGCGCTGGGCACCATCGTGTCCCCGATCGCCAACTTCGCGATGCCCCAGAAGATTCTGCTGGCCGGCGAGGGGGTGGGCCTGCTCGATGTGGCCGGGGCGGCGGTGGAGGAGGCCATCCTCGCCAACCGCCACCCCCAGGCCGACACGGTCAGCCTCGAGACCAAGGTTTCCGACTTCCACGACTGGGCCCGCGGTGCCACTGTCCTGGCCATCCAGGTGCTGGTCCTGGGCTCGGCGGAGGCATGACGCACGCCAAGGCCGCGAAGGAGACAGTCAACTGACCGGCCCGGCCCGAAGCGGGATCGTGAACGCGGGGAGGGGGCAACGTGCACCGCGCGCGGGCAGCGGCACACCGCGACCGGTCACCGACCCAGCACCCTGATGCGTTCAACACCAGTCGGCGCGGACGGTACGGTGCGAGCCGGGAAAGCCGAGCTCGCCGCGATGTCGTCCGCGCCCAGGCGCGTCCGCAGCGGTGGTCGGGCCCGTCGGCCCGGTTGTGCAGCACCGCGCTCAGATTGGCGCCGGTGATCTCGAAAACCCGCTCGACCGCCTCCCGGGGTGAAGAGTCGGAGGCCACATCAAGCGGGTCTTCCTCTTCAGCCGGGACGCGCCGTCTCACACCCCGTACCCCCCGTCGACGTCGAGCATCTGACCGGAGATGAACCCGGCTCGGTCGGAGGCGAGGAAGCACACGGCCTCGGCGATGTCGCTCGCGGATCCGAACCGCCGCAGGGGGATGTTGCCGCGGGCGACCTCCAGGGCCCGTTCGTCCAGGTCGCCCGAACCGATCAGCCGGGCGGCCATCCCGTCGAGCAGCATTCCGGGGCCCACGCAGTTGGCACGCACGCCGAACCGGCCCTCCTCCGCGGCGAATCCCCGTACCAGCGCTTCGACGGCCCCCTTCGGCCCGGCGGAAAGGCCGTCCCGGACCGGGAAACGACGGGTGGCGGCCGTGGTGACCGCGACGATGCCGCCCTTGGCCGCGCGCAGCCGTGGCAGGGCCGGCTGCACCAGGTTGAAGAAGGCGATCGCGTCCGCCTCGATCTGTCGCCGGAACCGGTCCGGTGTCACCCGGCCCAGATGCACCATGGGCACATGCGGACCAGCCGCGTAGACGAGCGTGTGGATGCCGTCGAAGCGGTCCGCGGCCTCGTCCAGAAAGCGCGCCGTCGCGTCGGCGTCCGACAGGTCCAGCGGCCAGGCGGCCGCTCGGACGCCCGTCGCCTCGGCCTCCGCGGTCAAGGCGGCGCCGGCCTCGGCGTTCTTCCGGTACGTCAGTGCCACATGGCTGCCGCGCCCGGCCAGCATGCGGGTGATGGCGGCTCCGATGCCACCAGTGGCACCAGCGATCACGGCCGCACCCGGTCGGCCGTCGAAGTCCCGCATCCGATTCTCCTGTGTGTCGCCGCCGCGCCTATGCATGGATCAACAGCCCCTCGCACTGCCCGTCGTCCGCGCGGACGGCCACCGCGCCGGTACCACCGCCGCGCCGCCGCATCTCGTAGGCCGGCCTCTGCACCATGCGCGCACCCGACATGCCGACCGGATGCCCGAAAGCCGGCGCCCCGCCGTTCACATCGCCCCGCCCCAAGGGGAGACCCAGTGTTCACGCGGCCTCGGCCGCGACTCCGGCCGACTCCTCATGGATCTCGAAAGGCGCGAGATCCGGCACCCCGAGCGTGCCGCCGCGCCGCCGAGCGTCGCGCACCGCGCCCGCCTCAGGTCCGAACCGGGCTCCGTCCACCGAAGCGCCGTGAGCGCCGATCGGCCGCGGGCCGCTCATCGGCTGCCATAGACCGGTTGTGGGATTTCCGAGGCGGCGAGCAGCCCCAGCGCCGCCTCGCCCGCCTCCGCCGGACTCCAGCGGGCCCCTTTGTCCGCGGTCGGTCCGGGCCGCCAGCCCTCCATGACGGTGATCCGGCCGCCCTCCACCTCGAAGACGCGTCCGGTGACCCCTGTGGAGGCGGCTGAGCCCAGCCAGACGACCAGCGGGGAGACGTTCTCCGGGGCCATCGCGTCGAATCCGCCCTCGCCCGGCGCCGCCATCGTCTCGGCGAAGGTGTGCTCGGTCATGCGGGTGCGCGCGGCCGGGGCGATGGCGTTGATCTGGACGCCGTACCGGCCCATCTCGGCGGCGGCGACGAGCGTGAGGCCTATGATTCCGGCCTTCGCGGCGGAGTAGTTGCCCTGACCGACACTGCCGAGCAGGCCGGCGCCCGAGCTGGTGTTGACGACCCGCGCCTGGGGCGTCCGGCCGCCCTTCGCCTCGGCGCGCCAGTGTGCGGCGGCGTGTTGGAGCGGCAGGAAGTGGCCCTTGAGGTGGACCCGCATGACGGCATCCCAGTCGTCCTCGTCCAGATTGACGAGCATCCGGTCGCGGAGGAACCCGGCGTTGTTGACCAGGGTGTCGAACCGCCCGAATGCCTCCAACGCGGTCGTGATCAGCGAGGCGGCGCCGTCGGTGGTCGCGATGTCGCCGCCATGTGCGACCGCATCGCCGCCCAGGGCCCTGATCTCGTCCACGACCCGCTGGGCCGGACCGTCCGTCTCCGCGGCGCCGTCCAGTCCCACACCGAGATCGTTGACCACCACCTTCGCTCCCTCGGCGGCGAGGGCGAGCGCGTGTGCCCGGCCGAGTCCGCGGCCGGCCCCGGTGACGGCGGCGACGCGTCCGGAGCAGATTCCGGTCATCTTCAAGTCTCCTTGTTGGCAGTGGCGGCGTCGAGGAAGGCGGGGCGTTCCCCGCCGCCGTGGACGAGCAGGCTCGCGCCGGAGATGTACGCGGCGCGGTCGGAGGCGAGGAAGACGCAGGCGTCGCCGACCTCGGAAGGCTCCGCGAGGCGCCCGAGCGGCACGGTGCGGCCGACGGCAGCGACGCCCGCATCGTCTCCGTAGTGCAGGGGGGAGAGTTCGGTGCGGACCATGCCGAGGACGAGCGTGTTGATCCGTATGGTCGGTGCCCACTCCACGGCCATGGAGCGGGCGAGGCTCTCCAGTCCCGCTTTGGCGGCGCCGTAGGCGGCGGTGCCCGGGGAGGGGCGGGTGCCGCTGACGCTGCCGATCATGGTGATCGAACCGCCTGCCGTCTGGCGGCTCATCACCTCGTACGCGGCGAGGGAAGCGGTCAGCGGGGCGAGCAGGTTCAGCTCGATCACCCGGGCGTGCCGCTCGGGCCCGCCGTTGCCCAGTGTCCGGAACGGAGTGCCCCCGGCGTTGTTGACGAGGCTGTCAAGCCGTCCGTGGTCGGCGGCCACCCGGGCGAAGAGTTCCCTCACGGCTTCCGGATCGCGCAGGTCGACGGGGAGGAATCGGGCCGTGCGGCCATCCGCCTCCACCGTCGCGTCCGGGGTTCTGCGTGCGCAGACCACGACCTCGGCGCCCGCTTCGAGGAAGGCCCGCGCGATCCCCGCACCCACACCCCGGGTGCCGCCGGTCACTACGGCGACCCGGCCCGACAGGTCGCAAGCCACGCTCACCATGAACCTCCCGCTGTCCGCGATCCGCTGCTACCGTACCTAACAAATGCTTGGTAGAAAGGTAGCTGATGCGCTCATGGGTGTCTCCACCTCCGAGACGGAAAAGGGCGTCGCCGTTGTCACCGTCGACTTTCCGCCCGTCAACGCCCTGCCTGTGCGGGGCTGGTACGACCTGGCCGACGCGATACGCGTGACGGGCGGGGACCCTGACGTGCGGTGCGTCGTGCTCACGGCCGCCGGACGCGGCTTCAACGCGGGCGTCGACATCAAGGAAATGCAGCGCGACGACGGCCACGGCGCCCTGATCGGAGCCAACCGCGGCTGCTTCGAGGCGTTCGCCGCGGTGTACGAGTGCGACGTCCCGGTCGTCGCGGCCGTACAGGGCTTCTGCCTTGGTGGCGGCATCGGACTGGCGGGCAACGCCGACGCGATCGTGGCGAGCGAGGACGCGGTCTTCGGGTTGCCGGAACTGGACCGGGGCGCGCTGGGGGCCGCGACCCATCTGGCACGGCTGGTCCCCCAGCATCTGATGCGCGCCCTCTACTACACCTCGCGCACCGCCACCGCCGAGGAGCTTCATCGGCACGGCTCGGTGTGGAAGGTCGTCCCGCGCGCGGAGTTGCGCAGCGCGGCCCTGGAGCTGGCCCGCGAGATCGCCGCCAAGGACGGATATCTGCTGCGGCTGGCCAAAGCCGCCATCAACGGCATCGACCCCGTGGACGTCCGGCGCAGCTACCGCTTCGAGCAGGGCTTCACCTTCGAGGCGAACCTCAGCGGGGTCGCCGACCGCGTCCGCGCCGCCTTCGGCACGGACAAGGACAGAGGCCAGGAGGGGCAGTCATGAGCAGGGACAAGACCATGACCGCCGATGAGGTCGTCGCCCGCTTGGAGAGCGGCATGACGATCGGCATCGGCGGCTGGGGATCGCGGCGCAAACCCATGGCTCTCATACGGGCCCTCCTGCGCTCGGACATCGCCGATCTGACCGTCGTCTCCTACGGCGGCCCGGACGTCGGCCTGCTGGCCGCCGCCGGGAAAATCCGCAAGCTGATCGCGGCGTTCGTCACGCTCGACTCCATACCCCTCGAACCGCACTTCCGCTCCGCCCGGGAGCGCGGCGCGTTCGAGATGACGGAGCTGGACGAGGCGATGTTCATGTGGGGGCTGACCGCGGCCGGGCACCGTCTGCCGTTCATGCCGATCCGGGCGGGCCTCGGCTCGGATGTGATGAGGGTCAACCCGCAGCTGCGCACGGTGCGCTCCCCGTACGACGACGGCGAGGAACTCGTCGCCGTCCCCGCACTGCGCCTGGATGCCGCGCTCGTCCACCTCAACCGGGCCGACGCGCAGGGCAACGGCCAGTACCTCGGGCCCGATCCCTACTTCGACGACCTGTTCTGCGAGGCCGCGGACCAGGCGTATCTCTCCTGTGAACGGATCGTGGACAGCCCGGAATTGCTCAAGGAACACGGTCCGCAGACCCTGCTGGTGAGCCGGGCGTTCGTCAGCGGAGTGGTCGAGGCCCCGGGCGGTGCGCACTTCACCTCATGCGTTCCCGACTACGACCGCGACGAGGTCTTCCAGCGGGCGTACGCGCAGGCCGCCGCCGATCCCGAGGCGTGGTGGAAGTTCGCCGAACAGTTCCTCTCGGGAGACGAAGACGCCTATCAGGCCGCTGCCGCGGCGTTCGCCAAGGAGGCCACATGAGCGAGAGCGTGACCCGGGCCGAATGCTGTGTGGTGGCCTGTGCCGAGGCGTGGCGCGGCGACGGGGAGATCCTGGCGAGCCCGATGGGCACCGTGCCCACGATCGGCGCGCGGCTGGCGAAGCTCACCTTCTCCCCCGACCTGCTGCTGACCGATGGTCAGGCGCTGCTGATCGGCGACGTCCCGGCGGTGGGCAGTGGTTCCCAGGTGACCGAGGGGTGGCTGCCGTACCGCCGGCACCTGGCGATGGTCGCCGGTGGGCGGCGCCACGTCATGATGGGCGCCGGCCAGCTCGACCGCTATGGCAACCAGAACATCTCGTGCGTCGGCGACTGGGCAAAGCCACGACGGCAGCTCCTCGGCGTACGCGGGGCCCCCATCAACACGCTGAACAACCCGACGAGTTACTGGGTTCCCCGGCACTCGCCACGCGTCTTCGTGGAGCGGGTGGACATGGTCTCGGGGGTCGGCTACGACCGGGCGGCGGCGGCCGAGCCCGTGACGACGCGCTTCCACGAGATCCGCCGTGTCATCACCGATCTGGCGGTCCTGGACTTCGCCACACCCGACCGCTCCCTGCGGCTGTGCTCGGTGCATCCCGGCGTCACGGTGCACCAGGTGCGGGAGGCCACCGGTTTCCCACTGACCGTCCCGGATGAGGTGCCGCACACCCGTAGGCCCTCGGCGGAGGAACTGCGCCTGATCCGGGAGGTCCTCGACCCGAAGGGGCTGCGCGACCGCGAGGTGAGGGCATGAACGGTGTCACGATCGCGACGTCACTGACGAAGCTGGTCGGGGTCCGCCATCCCATCGTCCAGACAGGCATGGGCTGGGTGGCCGGGCCCCGGCTCGTCTCGGCCACGGCGAACGCCGGTGCGCTGGGCATCCTCGCCTCGGCGACGATGACACCGGATCAGCTGCGGGCGGCGGTCCGCGAGGTCAGATCCCGTACGGACGCGCCGTTCGGGGTCAATCTGCGGGCGGACGCGGGGGACGCGGCCGAGCGGGTGCGGATCATCGTGGAGGAGGGCGTGCGGGTCGCCTCGTTCGCCCTCGCCCCCTCCCGCGAGCTGATCGCCCGGCTCAAGGACGCCGGAGTCATCGTGATCCCGTCCATCGGCGCGCGCCGGCACGCGGAGAAGGTCGCCGCCTGGGGCGCCGACGCGGTGATCGTCCAGGGCGGCGAGGGCGGCGGCCACACCGGCAACGTCGCCACCACCGTGCTGCTGCCCCAGGTCGTGGACGCCGTGGACATCCCCGTCGTCGCCGCGGGCGGCTTCTTCGAGGGCCGCGGCCTGGTCGCGGCGCTCGCCTACGGGGCGGCGGGGGTGGCGATGGGCACCCGATTCCTGCTGACGTCGGACAGCACCGTCCCACGCGCCGTGCAGGACCGCTATCTCCAAGCCTCGGTGCAGGACGTCACGGTCACCACGAAGGTGGACGGGCTCCCCCACCGGATGCTGCGCAGCGAACTGGTCGATGCCCTGGAGCGTTCCGGCCGGACGGCGGCGCTGCTGCGCGCCGTACGTCACGCCGCGTCCTTCAGGAAGCTGTCCGGCCTGAGCTGGGCGCGGATGGTCCGTGACGGTCTGGCCATGAAACACGGCAAGGAGCTCACCTGGAGTCAGGTCCTGCTGGCCGCCAACACTCCGATGCTGCTGCGGGCCTCCATGGTCGACGGCCGCACGGACCTCGGAGTGATGGCGTCGGGACAGGTCGCGGGCCTCATCGAGGACCTGCCGTCGTGCGCCGAGTTGGTCGAGAGAATCATGGCCGAGGCACATACCGCGCTGGGACGCCTGCCCCAGGCCACCTGAGCGCGCTGCGCACCAGCCGATCCGCGTGCCGCCGCCGACCCGAATGATCGGGTCGGCGGCGGCAGGCGGGTGGTGTGCGTGTCAGAGCCGTTCGATGATGGTGACGTTGGCCTGGCCGCCACCCTCACACATGGTCTGCAGACCGAACCGGCCCCCGGTGCGCTCCAGTTCGTGCAGCAGCGTCGTCGTCAGCTTGGTGCCGGTCGCGCCGAGCGGGTGGCCGAGCGCGATGGCGCCGCCGTTGACGTTGACCTTCTCCGGGTCCGCGCCGGTTTCCCTCAGCCACGCCAGCACGACGGGTGCGAACGCCTCGTTGATCTCCACCAGGTCGATGTCGTCGAGTGACATCCCGGACTTCTTCAGGGCGTAGGCCGTGGCCGGGATGGGGGCGGACAGCATCCGGATCGGGTCCTCGCCGCGCACCGACAGATGGTGGACGCGGGCGCGCGGGGTCAGGCCGTGCTCGGCGACCGCCCGCTCGGAGGCGACGAGCAGCGCGGAGGCGCCGTCGGAGACCTGCGAGGAGACGGCGGCGGTCAGCCGGCCGCCCTCGACGACCGGTGCCAGAGAAGCCATCTTCTCCAGTGAGGTGCCCCGGCGCGGCCCCTCATCGGTCGTCACCTTCCCGTACGGGATGAGCTCGCGGTCGAAGCGGCCCTCGTCGATGGCCCGTATCGCGCGCTGGTGGGAGCGGAGCGCGAACTCCTCCATCGCCTCCCGGCTGATGCCCCACTTCTCGGCGATCAGTTCCGCTCCGTAGAACTGGTTGACGGGCCGGTCGCCGTAGCGGGCCCGCCAGCCCTCGGAGCCCGCGTACGGGCCGTCGTCGAGGCCGAGCGGTTCGGCGGCCCGGCGGCTGGCGAAGGCGATGGGGATCATCGACATGTTCTGCACCCCGCCCGCGACCACCAGGTCCTGGGTGCCGGAGAGCACGCCCTGCGCGGCGAAGTGCAGGGCCTGCTGGGAGGAGCCGCACTGGCGGTCCACGGTGGTCCCGGGTACTTCTTCCGGCAGCCCGGCGGCCAGCCAGCAGGTGCGCGCGATGTCCCCGGCCTGCGGGCCGACGGTGTCCAGGCAGCCGAAGACGACGTCCTCGACGGCGGCGGGGTCGGCGCCGGAGCGCTCCATCAGCGCCTTCAGCACATGGGCGCCGAGGTCGGCGGGGTGCACGGCGGACAGGGCGCCGTCGCGTTTGCCGACCGGGGTGCGTACAGCTTCGACGATGAAAGCCTCGGGCATGGCTGCTGCTCCTTCGCGGGGTCTCTATGTCTGTACGGCGATCCCGTCCAGCACCATCGACAGGTACTGGCGGGCGATTTCCTCGGGGCTGTGCTGCCCGCCGGGCCGGTACCAGGACGCGGCGACCCACACGGTGTCCCGTACGAAGCGGTAGGTGAGCCGGGCGTCCAGGTCGGCGCGGAAGGCGTGGGCCACGACGCCGCGTTCCAACGTCCCCAGCCACGCCTTCTCGAACTTCTCCTGCGCTGCCGCGAGGTAGGCGAAGCGGGGCTGCGCGGACAGTTGCCGGGATTCCTTCTGGTAGATCGCCACGGCGGCGCGATGCCGGTCGATCTCCCGGAAGGACTCGGTGACCAGGGCCTCGATGGTCGCCCGGGGGGCGAGGTCCGCTTCCAGCACGGCGTCGTATCCGGCCCACAGCTCGTCCAGGAAGCCGGAGAGGATCTCGTCGAGCATCGACTCCTTGGAGTCGAAGTGGTAGTAGAGGCTGCCCGCGAGCATTCCCGCCGCGTCCGCGATCTGCCGGACGGTCGTCGCGCTGTAGCCCTGCTCGGCGAAGACGTCGGCCGCGACCGCGAGCAGTTCGGCACGCCGCGCGGGCGACGGGCTCATCGCGGGCTTCTTCTTGCCGGTCCCCGGCACCCTGGTGTTCCTTGTGTTCGACACCCGGCCATTGTCGTCTCACGCCCGCTGGCTGCTGACCGAGACGATCTCCCCGGTCATGTACGAGGAGTAGTCGCCGGCCAGGAAGACGATCACGTTGGCGACTTCCCAGGGCTCGGCATAGCGGCCGAATGCCTCCCGCTCGGTGAGCTCCGCCAGCAATTCGGCCGTGGTCACCTTCACCAGATGCGGGTGCATCGCCAGGCTCGGGGCGACCGCGTTGACCCGCACGCCGTAGTCGGCCGCCTCCACGGCGGCGCAGCGGGTCAGCGCCATGACTCCGGCCTTGGCGGCGGCGTAGTGGGCCTGCCCGGCCTGCGCGCGCCAGCCGACCACCGAGGCGTTGTTGACGATCACGCCTCCGGCGCCCGCCGACTTCATCCGGCGCAGCGCGGCGCGGGTGCAGCGGAAGGTGCCGTTCAGGGTGACGTCGAGGACCGTGCCCCACTGCTCGTCGGTCATCTCCGTGAGCGGGGCAGTGCCGCCGAGCCCGGCGTTGTTGACCACGATGTCGAGGTGCCCGTGCCGCTCCTCGGCGAGGTCGAGCAGGTCCGCGACCTGCCGCTCGTCGGTGACATCGCAGGGCAGGCCCGCGACCCGGTCGACGCCGAACTCCTCGGACAGCGCGTCGCACGTCTCCTTCAGCCGGCGCGCGTGGGCGTCACCGATGACGATGCGGGCGCCCTCGTCGAGAAATCTGCGCGCGGCGGCCCCGCCGATCCCGGCGCCCGCGGCCGCGGTGATCACTGCTGTGCGGCCGTCGAGCAGGGCGTGGCCGGGGACGTACGGGGGCGGGCCGATGGCAGTCATACAGGGACCTCCTCGAGCCTCGACGGCGCTTATGGCCGTACGGTAATCTACCAAACACTTGTTAGAAAAGGAGGAGTGTGCGGGATGCCCGCTGCCCATGACGAACCGGTGTGCCACGAGACACGGGGCCCGGTCGCACTCGTCACCACGAGGTCTATCCGGGCATGTGCCGACGGTGGCGTGAGCTGCCCAAGCTGGTCATCGCGTCGGTACAGGGCGCCTGCGTGGCGGGCGGCTGATGCTCGCCTGGATCTGCGACCTGATCATCGCCTCCGACGGCGCGTTCTTCGCCGACCCGGTGGTCCGCATGGGCAGCCCCGGCGTCGAGTATTTCGCGCACCCATGGGTGATGCCCCCGCGGATCGCCAAGGAGTTCCCCTTACACCGGCGAGCGGATGAGCGCACAGCGGGCGTACGAGGTCCAGATGGTCAACCGGGTCGTACCGCGCGCCGAACCTGCACCATCTCGCCCACGCGCACAACGCGGAGACCGCCCCCGACTCGCCGGGCGGCATGGACATCCGCGCGATGAAGGAGGCCGGCACCTGATGGATCTCGACTTCAGCACCGCCGAGAACACGTTCCGGGCCGAGGCCCGCGCCTGGCTCGGCGCGCATGTGCCCACCTCTCGCCTGCCCTCCCTGGAGACCGCGGAGGGGTTCGCCGCCCACCGGGAGTGGGAGCGCGCCCTCTTCGCGGACCGGTGGTCGGTCGTCTCCTGGCCCGAGGAATACGGCGGCCGGGGTGCCTCGCTCCTGCAATGGCTGATCTTCGAGGAGGAGTACTACGCGGCGGACGCACCCGGCCGGGTCAGCCAGAACGGCATCAATCTCCTCGCCCCCACCCTCTTCGAGCACGGCACACCGGAGCAGCGTGCCCGTGTCCTGCCGCCCATGGCGAGTGGCGAAGTCATCTGGGCTCAGGCCTGGTCCGAGCCGGAGGCGGGCTCCGACCTCGCGCGTCTGCGCTCCACTGCCAAGCGGACCAATGGCGGCTGGCGCCTGAGCGGTCAGAAGACCTGGTCATCACGGGCCGCCTTCGCCGACCGGGCCTTCGGCCTCTTCCGCAGTGATCCGGCGGCGGACAAGCCGCACCGGGGGCTGACGTATGTGATGTTCCCCCTGGACGCGCCGGGCGTGACGGTGCGGCCCATAGGACGCCTCGACGGCAAGCCCGCCTTCGCCGAACTCTTCCTGGACGGTGTCTTCGTACCCGACGAGGACGTCGTCGGAGAGCCGGGTGAGGGCTGGCGCGTGGCGATGAGCACCGCGGGCAGCGAGCGCGGGCTGACCCTGCGCAGCCCCGGCCGCTTCACGGCCGCCGCGGACCGGTTGGCGCGGCTGTGGCGCGATGAGGCCGACCCGGCGGACACGGCCCTGCGCGACCGCGTGGCCGACGCGGTGATCGGCGCCCGCGCGTATGAACTCTTCGCCTACGCGAGCGTCTCGCGGATCGCGGCCGGAGAGTCGATCGGCGCGGAGTCCAGCCTCAACAAGGTCTTCTGGTCGGAGCTGGACATCGCGCTCCACGAGACCGCCCTCGACCTGCTCGGCCCCTACGGGGAGCTCGCCGATGACGCCGCGGACGCGCCGGCACACGGTGGCTGGGCCGAGGGCTACACCTTCTCCCTCGCGGGACCCATCTACGCCGGAACCAACGAGATCCAGCGTGACATCATCGCCGAGCGGCTGCTCGGCCTGCCGAAAGGACGCCGGTGATGCGGTTCCTCCTCGACACCGAGCAGCGTGCGTTCGCGAAGACCCTGGACGGCATGCTCGGATCGTCGGACACACCGGGCACGATACGGTCCTGGGCGGCCGGGGACGCGGGCCCCGGCCGCACCCTGTGGAACCGGCTCGCCGAGGCGGGAGTCTTCGGCCTCGCCGTACCGGAGCGGCACGAGGGCCTGGGCCCACTGCCTGTCGAACTGACCGTCGCCTTCGCCGAACTGGGCCGCCACGCCGTACCGGGCCCGCTGGTGGAAACCGTCGCCGCGGCCGTCCTCCTCGACCGGCTCGGCGACCGCGCCTCCGCCGAGACGTGGCTGCCGCGGATCGCCGCCGGCGCGGCGCTCGTATCCCTGTGCGCGCCCGATGCCGGGAGCCCTTACGCGCTCGACGCGGACGCGGCAGACGCCGTGTTCGTCGTCGAGGACGACACCGTATGGCGGGCAGCGGGGTGCGGCCCGCTGCAGCGTTCCTCCGATCCGGCCCGCCGATTGTCCCGCCCGACGGGCGCGACGGTCCTCGTCGAGGGACCCACGGTCCGGGCAGCGACCGCGTACGCCACGGATGTGGCGGCCCTGACCACGGCCGCCCAGGCCCTGGGGCTCGGCCGCGCACTGCTGGACCATACCGTCGCGTACGCCGCCCAGCGCACCCAGTTCGGAGTGCCCATCGGCTCGTTCCAGGCCGTGAAGCACCGTCTGGCGGACGTTCTCCTCGCGCTGGAGTTCGCCCAGCCTCTGGTCCACTCCGCCGCCCTGGCCCTGGCCTCGGACGCCCCGTCCGCCCGCCGGGAGTGCGCGGCGGCGAAAGTGACCGCGGGCGAGGCGGCCTACGCCGCCTCGCGCACGGCCCTGCAGGTGCACGGCGCGCTCGGCTACACCGAGGAGCTGGATCTGTCCCTGTGGATCCGCAAGGCCCGTGCCCTCCGTGATGCCTGGGGAACCCCGGCCGCATGCCGATCCCTCGTCCTCGCGCCGTGAGCGGTGTCAGCGGGTGAGGGTGATCACGAAGGCATGGAACGAGCGGACGGGTGCCTCGGCCTCCGGTACCGCGACTTCGGGCTTGTCGGGCGGCGGCTCGGAGGCCCACGCCGAGGGGCTCCACGCCGTCGACGTGGAGCCCTCGGCGCTGCCCGCGGTGAGCGGTCGGAGTCAGAGTGCGGTGTCCGTCTCCTCGGCCAGCGTCTGCAGAAGGCGGTCCTGGAACGCCTCGTCGTGGACGGCGCGGTGCGGTTGCTGCCGCTGACGGTGGTACCAGTACCCGCCGGTGCTCAGGGCCTGGGGTTCCTCGCTCGTCGCGAGCCACTCCTGCGTCCGATGACCGAGTTCCAGATCGTCCGGTGCTCCTGGTCCGCCCATTTTGGTCGGCACCCAGCCCGGATCCACGGCATTGCTCAGCGTCCCGGGCCGCAGGCGGGCCACCGCGGCCGCGAGGGTCGTGACGAAGAGCTTGCTGTCGGAGTACGAGCCCGCCCTTTCGCCCCGCCAGTCGATCCCGGCGAGCGAGGGATGCCCGCGGAAGTGCGAGCTGCTGCTGAGGTACACCAGCCGGCGTGGCCCCGGCAGCAGGGCCGTGAGCAGGTACGGGGCGATGATGTTGACCGGCATGACGGGGCGTCCGCTCCACACGCCGGCGTTGTGGATGACCGCGTCCAGCGGCTGTGTGTCGTTCAGCTCGGCGGCGATATGCCGTAAAGCGTCACGGTCGGTGAAGTCGCCCACGACGAGATGGGCTCCCCGGCCGACCAGCGCGTCGAGGCCCGCCGCGCGCTCATGGTTCCGGGCGTGCACGATGACGTCGTGCCCCGCGGACAACAGGGAGTCCGCCGCGGCACGTCCGAGGCCGTCCGCCGAACCCGTCACCAGGATCCGGCTCACGAGCGCACCGCCCTGTACATGGCTGCTTCTCGCATAGGAGTGTTTTCCCTTTCGCTCGTGGTTGCCCGCCGATGCGGGCCGGGCGGCGGCGACAGCCCGACGTCCGGTGGGCGGAGCATCAGGCGAGCCTGTTTCCGGCGACGCGCAGCAGGAGCGTGTGCAGCGTCTTCCGCTCGGCGGGGGCGAGCGGGGTGAGCAGTTCGTCGGTCACCTCCTGACCCGCCTGATCGGTGTCGCGGAGGAACGCGCGGCCGTCCTCGGTAAGGACGACGATGCGGCTGCGGCGGTCGTCGGGGGCGGGGCGGCGCTCGGCGAAGCCCAGTTTCTCCAGGTCGTCCACCAGGCCGACGATCGCGCTCGGGTCGTAACCGAGCTGGGCGCTGAGTTCGCGCTGCAACGCGCCCTCACCCGTGGCGAGGAAGCGCAGCACGGCGTAGTGCCGCAGCCGCAGCCCCGACTCCTGGAGGAAGGTGTTGAACAACTGACCGGAGCGCAGGCCCAGGCGGTAGAGCAGATAGCCCGTGTCCGCGTGGAGCGCCCGCATCCACGGTTCGTCCGCGTCGATGGGGTGGGGGTCGTCGGTGTGCGGGCGGGTGATGGCGGGCTCCCTGGTCTCGGCCCCGGCGGCGCCGTATCGGCTCCCCGGAAGGGTTGGTCTCGTGTGGGGAGTCCAGTATGACGCACCCGAGGTAGACAACAACTGTTGACGACAACAATTATTGTGCTTAGCTTCGATCTCGATACCACTCCCCGCGCCCAGCCGGCGCACCCCATGCGAAGGGACTCGCTCGTGCCCACCATCGATCTGACCGGCAAGGCCGCCGTCGTCACCGGCAGCGGCCGGGGCCTCGGCCTCGCCTATGCACACGCCCTCGCCGCCCACGGCGCGTCCGTGGTCGTCAACGACATCGACCAGGACGCGGCCGAACAGGCCGTCAAGTCCATCACCGAGGCCGGGGGCACCGCCGTGGCCGAGGTGGTCCCCGTCGGTGGCGCCGAGGCGGCCGACCGGCTGGTGAGCCGTGCCGTCGAGGCGTTCGGCCGACTCGACGTCCTGGTGACCAACGCGGGCATCCTGCGCGACAAGGTGCTGTGGAAGATGACCGACGAGGACTTCGACGCGGTCATCACCACCCACCTGAGGGCCACCTTCACCTGCGCTCGCGCCGCCGCCGTGCGCATGCGCGAGCAGGGCGAGGGCGGCACGCTCGTCCTCGTCGGCTCCCCGGCCGGGCAGCGCGGCAACTTCGGCCAGACCAACTACGCCGCCGCCAAGGCCGGAATCGCCTCCATGGCCCGCACCTGGTCCATGGAACTGTCCCGCGCGAGCATCACCGTCAACGCGATCGTGCCGGTCGCCGCCACCGCGATGACCGAGACCATGCCCGCCCTCGCCCCGTATGTGGACGCCCTCAGGAACGGTGAGCCGCTGCCGGACTTCCTGCGCAAGGGGGAGGGATTCGGCACGCCGGAGGACTGCGCCGCCCTCGTCCCCTTCCTGGCCTCCGACGCCGCCCGCGGCATCACCGGCCAGTGCATCGGCATCGGCGGCGACAAGGTGGCGCTCTGGTCGCATCCGCAGGAGATCCGGGCCGCCTATGCCGACGGCGGCTGGACCTCCGGCGCCCTGGCCGATGCCTGGCCCACGTCGATCGGCGCCGAGCCGCAGACGGTGGGTATCCCCGCGCCGAAGATTCCGGAGGCGTGATGGACATGATGGACCTCCAGGATCTGGTCGCCATCGACGTCCACACCCACGCGGAGGTGTCCGCCAAGGGCCGCTCGTCCCTGGACGACGACCTGCACGACGCCTCCTCCGCCTACTTCAAGGTCGAGGGCAACCGGAAACCCACACTCGAGGAGACGGCCGCCTACTACCGCGAGCGGCGGATGGCCGCCGTCATCTTCACGGTGGACGCCGAGTCCGCGACCGGCACCGAGCCCGTCCCGAACGAGGAGGTCGCCGAGGCCGCCGCCGCCAACGCGGACGTCCTCATCCCCTTCGCCTCCATCGACCCCTTCCGGGGCAAGGCCGGCGTGCGCCAGGCCCGGCGGCTGGCCGAGGAGTACGGCGTGAAGGGCTTCAAGTTCCATCCCAGCGTCCAGGGCTTCTTCCCCAACGACCGCTCGGTGGCGTACGGCCTGTACGAGGTGATCGAGGAGACCGGCACCATCGCGCTCTTCCACACCGGCCAGACCGGCATCGGCGCCGGTGTTCCCGGCGGGGGCGGCATCCGCCTGAAATACTCCAACCCGCTCCATGTGGACGATGTGGCCGCCGACTTCCCGCAACTGAAGATCATCCTGGCGCATCCGTCGTTCCCCTGGCAGGACGAGGCCCTGGCGGTGGCGACCCACAAGCCCGGCGTGCACATCGACCTGTCCGGCTGGTCCCCGAAGTACTTCCCGCCGCAGCTCGTGCAGTACGCCAACACGCTGCTGCAGGACAAGGTCCTGTTCGGTTCGGACTTCCCGGTGCTCACCCCGGACCGATGGCTGGCCGACTTCGAGAAGCTCTCCCTCAAGGACACGGTCAAGCCGAAGATCCTCAAGGAGAACGCGGCCCGACTGCTCGGGCTGACGCAACCGTGAGAGGTGTCAGATGCGCAACGAGGGACTGGGGTCGTGGCCCGCACGCCGGGCCCGCAAAACCCCGCACCGCACCGCCCTGATCCACGGCGAGCGGTCGACCGACTACCGCACCCTGCACACACGCACCACCCGCCTCGCCCACGCCCTGCGCGCCCGAGGCATCCGACGCGGCGACCGCATCGCCCACCTCGGCCCCAACCACCCCGCCTACCTGGAGACCCTGTTCGCCACCGGCCTCCTCGGCGCCGTCTTCGTCCCCCTCAACACCCGCCTCTCCGGACCCGAGATCGCCTACCAGCTCGCCGACTCCGGCGCCAAGGCACTCATACACGGCCCCGCACACGCCCGGCTCGTCGCCGGGCTGCCGGCCGACACCGGGGTACGGACCTGTCTCGAGATCGGCGACGCGTACGAACAGGCCCTGGCAGCCGCGTCGGCCGAGCCGATCGACGAACCGGTCACCCCCGACGACACCTGCCTCATCATGTACACCTCGGGGACGACCGGCCGCCCCAAAGGCGCGATGCTCACCCATGCCAACGTCATCTGGAACGCCGTCAATGTGCTGGTCGACCACGACCTGTTCGCCGATGAACGCGCCCTGGTATCCGCCCCGTTGTTCCACACCGCCGGCCTGAACATGATCACCTTGCCGGTGTTGCTCAAGGGCGGCACCTGCGTCCTGGTGGAGGCCTTCGACCCGGGGACGACCCTCGACCTGATCGAACGGCACCGCATCACCTTCATGTTCGCAGTGCCGACGATGTTCGACCAGGTGGCTCGGCATCCCCGCTGGGCCAATAGCGATCTGTCCTCGCTGCGCATCCTCACCTGCGGCGGATCACCGGTGCCCACCCCGCTCATCGCCGCCTACCAGAAGCGCGGGCTCACCTTCCTCCAGGGCTACGGCATGACCGAGGCCGCGCCCGGCGCACTCTTCCTGGACGCCGAACACGCCACCGGCAAGGCGGGCTCGGCGGGCGTACCGCACTTCTTCAGCGACGTACGGGTCGTACGGCCCGACCTCACCCCGGTCGACATCGGCGAGACCGGCGAAGTGGTGGTGCGCGGACCCCATGTGATGTCCGGCTACTGGGGACTGCCCGAGGAGACGGAGGCCGCCTTCGCGGACGGCTGGTTCCGCAGCGGGGACGCGGCCCGGGTCGACGAAGACGGGTACGTGTACATCGTCGACCGCATCAAGGACATGATCATCTCTGGTGGCGAGAACATCTATCCCGCCGAGATCGAGGACCTCCTCCTCACCCACCCGGGCATCTCCGAGTGCGCGGTGATCGGGGTACCGCACGAGAAGTGGGGCGAGGTGCCACGCGCGGTCGTCGTCCCGGCAGCGGGCACCGAACTCGATCCGGAGCAGGTGCTGGCATCACTGTCCGGGCACCTCGCCCAGTACAAGATCCCCAAGTCCGTGGTGGTCGCGGACGAACTTCCGCGCACCGCCTCCGGAAAGCTCCTCAAGTCCCGGGTGCGCCGCCGCTACGGCACCCCCATCCCTGAACAGAAAGCGGACTCATGAGCATCACCGTCAACGGCCTGGACGAACTGAAGAAGCTCGCCGGCAGCGACCTCGGCACCAGCGAGTGGATCGAGGTCACACAGGACCGCATCGACACCTTCGCCGACGCCACCGGCGATCACCAGTGGATCCACACCGACCCGGAGCGAGCGGCCCAGGGCCCCTTCGGCGCACCGATCGCACACGGCTACCTCACCCTGTCCCTGTTCATCCCCCTCTTCACCCAACTGCTGGACGTGCGGGGTGTGACCACCAAGGTCAACTACGGCCTGAACAAGGTGCGTTTCCCCGCGCCGGTGCGGGTCGGATCCCGCCTGCGGCTCGCCGCCCGGCTCAGCTCGGTCGAGGACGTGCCCGGCGGTGTCCAGATCGCCGTCGACGGCACGATCGAGGTGGACGGCGGCACGAAGCCCGCGGCCGTGGTGCAGACTCTGTCCCGCTTCTACGTCTGAGTCGAGGCAGTGCACGGCGAGCGCCGCGTCCCCGATCCGCTCGCCCCGGTCAGGATCGCGAGTGAGCGTCGTGGGTGAGGAGCGCGAGCTGGACGCGGTTGTCCAGGTCCAGTTTGGCCAGGGCGCTCGAGAGGTGGGCCTTGACCGTGCCGAGGGACAGGTGCAGACGGGTGCCGATGTCGGTGTTGGACAATCCCTCGGCGACCGCCTCGGCCACCTCGCGCTCCCGCTCGGTGAGCAACGCCAGCCGTTGCCGGGCGTGTTCGGCCCGGTCGTCCGGCCCGGCCGCCGCGTACTCGATGAGAGCACGCGCGGCGGAGGGCGACAGTGCGGGTTCGCCGAGAGCGGCCCGGCGTACCGCGGCGACGATGTCCTCGGGCGCGGTGTGTTTGGCGAGGAACCCGGCGGCGCCCGCGCGCATCGCCTCCAGGACCAGGCGGTGTTCGTCGAAGGTGGTCAGCACGATTACCTGCGGGACCTTCGTACCGTGGCGGGTGAGTGCGCGGGTGGCCGCGAGGCCGTCCATGACGGGCATCCGGATGTCCATGAGCATCACATCGGGCTCGTGTTCGCCGACGGCGGCGGCCGCCTGGGCACCGTCCGCCGCCTCCGCCACCACCTCGATGCCGTCCGCCCCGCGCAGCATCATCTTCAGCCCGGTCCGTACCAGGGGGTCGTCGTCGGCCAGCAGCACTCGGATCATGGCATCACCTCGCGGACCACGGTAGCCGGGCGCACAGCGTGAAGGTGCCGTCGGCAGCCCTGTGGTCGAGGGTGCCGCCGTCGAGGCGGACGCGTTCGGCGAGCCCGGTCAGACCGGCGCCGGTGCCCGGGATCGCCTCGTCGCTGCGGGGAGCGGCGGGCAGCTCGTTGCGGACCTCCACGGTGAGGCCGCGGCCCGGACCACCGGCCAGGCATACGCTGACCGGTGCGCCGGGCGCGTGCTTGCGGGCGTTGGTCAGGCCCTCCTGGGCCACGCGGTAGACGGTGCGGTGCAGTTGGCTCCGCAGCTCGTGGACGGCGTCGGCGGCCAGTTCGGGGCGGAAGTCCACCGGCTGGCCGGTGGCGCGGGCATCCGCGACGAGAGAGCCGATGTCCTCGATCCGCGGGAGCAGCGACACCGGCTCGCCGTCGCCCTCCGCCCGCAGCAGGTGCAGCACCTCCTGCAGTTCCTCCACGGCCTCGTGCGCGCTCCCCCGGATCACCTCGGCGCTCTCGGCGACCTCGGCGCTGTCGAGTGCGGGTCCGGCACCGGCTCGCGCCTGCCGGGTGCGGTAGGCCAGCGCGCCCGCGTGCACGGAGAGCAGGGAGATGCGATGCGCCAGCACATCGTGCATCTCACGTGCGATGGCCTGGCGTTCGCCGCGACGGGCGTCGGCGAGCCGGCGCTCGTGTTCGGCCCGGGCCCGCTCGGCGTCCATCCGCAGCCGCTGGAGGAGCAGCCGCCGGGACCGCAGGGCGTGGCCCCAGGCGAAGGTGGTCAGGAGGTAGGCCAGGCAGAACGCGGCATCGATGAACAGGTTCGTACCCCGCCCGTACAGCAACAGGCCGGAGGGCACCATGCACACCACGTACGCACCGAGCGTCAGCAGTGCCCGCCGCCAGCGGAGGCGAAGCGCGAAGTTGGTGACGATCACCGCGCCCGCGGGCAGCGCGCTGGTCGCCAGCGCCACCGCGGGCAGCCCGATCAGGGCCACGGCGAGCGGGAAACGGCGCCGCCACCACAGCGCGAGGCAGGCCACGAGCCCCAGCAGCGGGTCCAGTTCCGCCACCCGGCCCGACAGCTCGCCCTGTTCCTCCACGACGCCGAGGACGACCAGGCCGAGGAAGACGGCGGCGCAGAAGAGCACCGCGTCCACCGCCCAGTCGCGCCAGGTGCGCCCGGCCGGGAGGTCGGGGTCGGGGCCGTTGGTCATAGGGGTGAGGGTATGCGGACCGCCGAGGGCGGCACATCGGCCGACCGGCCAGACCACCTTGGCCACTTGGCACAGGCAGTGGCGCCGAACGTGGCTTCGGTGCCGGGACCGTGGTCCGTTACGGCTTCTCGGGTCGTTCGTTCGCCAACGGCGGCAGGTCCTTCGTCCTGACGCCCGCTCCCTCTTTGCAGACCATCGGCGAATGGTGCCGACTCCGGTGGCCCCCGCAGGCTGCTGCCATCCGAAAGACGGGAGAGAACGAGATGGGCGCAGCCCAGGTCAGCAGGGCACGGTTGCTGCGGCTCGCGGGAGCCGTCGCAGTGGGTGCGGCGCTTCCCGCGGGGCACGCCGCCGCGGCGGAGTGGCAGAACGGAACACACACCTCGCCCGATCGGAAACGGGCGGGGGACGCAAAGCCGGGCGGGGTGCGCTATCGCGGCGTCGTCTACGAGGTAGGGCAGGGCGAGACCCCGGCGACGGGATGGAGCGCGGCGCGTGCCCGGGCTGATCTGCGGTCGATCCGCCGCCAGTTGCACGCCGACACGGTGAAAGTCACCGGCGACGGGGTCGAACGGCTCACGCGCACCGCGGCCGAGGCGGCCGAGAACGGTCTGCACGTCTGGCTGGAGCCGACCCTGGGGGACGTGCCCGCCGACGACATCCTCGACCACCTCGCGGAGACCGGACGGTTCGCGGAACGACTGCGCCGGCAGGGCGTGCGGACGCATCTGAACGTCGGCTGTGAGTTCATGCTGTTCGTGCCCGGAATCGTGCCCGGCGCCACCGCGACCGAACGGATCGACAACCTGGTCAAGGGCAACTACGACCCGGTGAAAACGGCCCAGCGCCTGCGCCGCTTCACCGCACGGGCCGCCGCCGTCGGCCGCTCGGTCTTCCGCGGCCCCCTGTCCTATGGGGCCGCGCAGGACGAAGACGTCGACTGGGACCTGTTCGACCTGGTGTGCATCGACTACTACGGCTGGTATCCGAACCGCTCCGGACACGTCCGGGAGCTGCGCACGTATCAGCGCCACGGCAAGCCGCTCGCGATCACCGAGTTCGGCTCCTGCACCTTCAAGGGCGCTCCGCGCCTGGGCGGCATGGCCTGGGACGTCGTCGATTACTCCACGACGCCACCGCGGGTGAAGAAGGGGCTGGTGCGCAGCGAGCGCGAACAGGCCGCCTACCTGACCGACGTGTTCGGCGTGTTCGAGTCGATGAACCTGTACGCGGCCATGGCCTATACCTTCCTCACGCCCGACGCACCGCACCGCCGCGAGCAGCGACTCGACCTGGACATGGCCGGCTACACCCTGGTGAAAGTGATCCGGGACCGCCCGGCGGATCCGAACTCTCCCTGGCACTGGGAACCCAAGGAATCATTCGAAGCCCTGGCCGACGCGTACGCCCGCCACCAACGGCATCCCTGAGACTCCGGCCGACAGCGGGCTGTGACACGGTGAGCACGCGGGTTCCGCCTCGGTGTTCTCATCGGTCAGCGTTGCCCACAAGGATGGTGCCAGACACGGATGCGCCGCCCAAGCTCTGCGGGCACCGCCAGGAGGATCGTGGTCCGGGAGACGCCCGGAAACTTGGTGATCGAGGTGCTCGTGTTCCCCGGATGGGTCGGCGGCGCACGAGCGTGACTCAGGCGGCCACCGGGCGTGGTCGTGTCGGCTCGGCCCCGGCAGTGGCAGGAGCGATCACAGACCTGCCCGGCTCCTCTCTTCCGGTTCAAGGCCGTCAGCGTCCTGGCTCCCCAGGACGGCGGTGGTGTGCTGGCCCAACAGCGGCGCCGCCGAAGTGGGCTGCAGGATCAGGCCCGCAGCTTCCAGGGGCAGGCCGGCATACTCGTGGGTGCCGGCCTCGGGGTGGGTCAGGCGGGCGAACCACCCTCGATACCGCAACTGTGGATCTTCGAACAGATCCTTGCCGTTCTGTACGGGAGCGGCCGGGACGCCGGCTCGCTGCAATCGCCGCGCGAGAGTCGCCTTGTCTTCTCCTCCGGTCACCGACGACAGGCGGCGTGTGATCTCGTCCGCCCTGGCCTGCCGCCCGGCCACCTCCCGCAACGACGGATCCTCCGCCCAGTCCGTCCAGCCCAACTCCCCGCACAGGGCCGACCATTGGGCCTGATCGAGGACGGCGATGGCGATCCACTGGTCCTCTCCTTGGCAGGGAAACGCGTCGTGGGGGAAGGCGCCGGGCCGCCCGTTGCCCCGCGGGGCGGGGTCCACGCCCGTGGCGATCGCGTCCAGAATGATCTCGCCGATCCAGGCCATGGCGGCTTCACGCTGAGCCACCTCGACATATTGGGCGCGGCCGGTCCGCTCGCGGTGGAGGAGCGCGGTGAGCGCGGCCGCGGCGCCGGCCAGACCTCCCATGGGGTCGAGGTAGGCAGACCCTGAGCCCAGGGGGCCGGAGGCTTCGTCGTATCCGATGAGCGAGGCGATCCCGGACATGGCCTCCATGGTCTGCCCGTAAGCGCGATGGGTCTGCAGCGGCCCGGTGGCACCGAATCCGGACATTTCTACCATGACCGTGGTGGGGTTGACCTTACAGAGCTCATCGAAGCCGAGCCCCAGTCGTTCCATGGTGCCCGGGGTGAAGTTGGTGACCACCAGATCGCATTCCCCGCACAGCCCGAGCGCCCGTTTCCGCCCGGTGTCGGTCTTCAGGTCCAAGAGCACCGACTTCTTGCCCAGGTTCTGCGCGTTGAACCAAGCGTTGCGGTTGTACGGACGGTCGCCCGGGTCGGCATCCGGATAGAACTCCGTGGCGGTCACGGACTTGGCCGGGCCGCGCCAGGCATCCATCCTGGTGGCGCTCTCCACCTTGAGTACCTCCGCACCCAGCAGGGCGAGGATGCGGGTAGCCAGGGGGCCGGACCAGGCCGTCGTGAAGTCGACCACGCGCACACCCGCCAGCGGCCTGTGCGGAGCTACGGCGCGCCGGCCGTCGGCGACCGGGCCACGCGGAGCCTGTGTGCCGTACCGCTCACCGGATCTCGCTCCGGCGGCGGCGCCTGGTTCGTAACCGGCGGGTCGCCACATCGGGCCCAGAACCAGCTGTTGCCGGCCTTCGAATTCCGTGTGCCGCCAGAAGTCTCTGGCCAGTAGTTGGGGATCGTGTCTGAGTTCGCCCGGTGTACGTACCGGCGACATCACCAGCCGACGCTCCACCGCGGCCCGGAGCAGGCTCTCGCGGCTGTGTTTCCGTGATCGCTCCTCGATCCGCGCGAACGCGGGCTGGACGCCGTGCATGAAGGTCTGCCACGACGAGAACGGCGGCGAGTCCGCGAGGTCGTCGGCGCCCACGGCGGCCAGCAGTTCGGCCAGTCGGCCCTCCATGGCGAAGGCGGTCATCCAGCCGTCGGCGCAGCGTATTCGACCCTTCGGCCGGTTCAGCTCACCGCGCTGAGCGATCGTGGCGCTGTAGGCCCACTGCGCGGAGAAGTTCTGTTCCATCGCGGCCGCGGCTTCGTGCACCGCGATCCGTACGATCTCCCCGCCGGGTCCGGAGGCCGGACGTGTGCGCAGTCGGGCCACCAGTGACAGATAGAGGAACAGACCGGCTGCGACGTACGCCCGGTTCCCCGCGCCGTGCAGCGGAGGGCGCCCCGCGAGACCGGTGTAGTGCATCGAGCCGGACAGCGCCTGGTGGATGAGCTCCGACCCCTGCCAGGTGCGGTACGGCCCCTCGTCGGCGAAGTCGGTGGCGACCGCGACCAGCGCGTGCGGCACGAGCCGGGCGGCGACGGCGGCTTCGGCACGGTCGGACACGACCACTACGTCAACGTCCGTGCCGCACTGCCTCACAGCACCTTCCAGCCCGTCCTCCGGGAGGGTGCGGATGGTCTTGGAGTGGTTGAGGTGGAGGTGCAGAGCCCAGTGCGGGCGGGAATCCGGCGGGTCGGTCAGGGTGGCACGGGCCGCCGGCGGCGGAGGCTGCACAAGTGTCACCGCTGCCCCGTGGTCAGCGAGCAGCCGGGCGGCGAACTGGCCGGCGACGGTGCGGGACAGGTCCAGGACCTGTACTCCCTCGAGAGGGAGACTTCGCGCAGCATCGTGCCGGGTGTCGTCTGTCGAATCGCCGGCTGAGAAAGCAACCGTCACAGTAGGTGTCTCCGTTCTGATGCGCGGCGAGCAGAGCCTCTCGCCGCCCGGTCTGGCGTCTGTTCCCTCACCTGCCGACGAACACCGGGGGCCGCTTCGCCACGAACGCCTTCGCGGCCTCGGCGGCGTCTTCGGTCCCGGCACACCGCGAGTGCCTGACCGCCTCGCTGTCCAGCGCCTGGTCGAAGCTTGTGTATTCGCTCTCGAGGAGGTTCCGCTTCATCAGTCGCAGCGCGATGGGTGGCGCTTCCGCCAGGCCCCGGGCGATGGTGTGGACCCGCTCGAGGAGCTGTTCGGCCGGGCAGATTTCCGACACCAGGCCGATGCGCAGCGCCTCATGGGCATCGAACGGCTCGGACAGCAGGTACTTCTCCCGGGCCCGGCCGAAGCCGACGATCCTCGGCAAGGTCCAGGTTCCGCCGAAGTCACCGGACAGGCCCGCGTCGCGGAAGGCGGCATTGAAGCGGGCGTGGTCGGCGGCGAATCGCAGGTCTGTCGCGCAGGCCCAGGACAGGCCCGCCCCCGCGCAGGCGCCGTTGATGGCGGCGATCGTCACCGCGGGCATCGTGTGCAAAAGTGCCGCGGTCTCCATGTAGGTGCGCAGCTGCGCCGCGGCCGCGTTGCCGCGCAGGGAGCCGGTGACGGCGCCGCCCGGCCCCTGGGACAGATCACCGCCCGCGCAGAATCCGCGGCCGGCGCCGGTGAGGATCACGACCTTGACGGCCGGGTTCTGCGCGAGTTGGGAGAACACCTTGTGCGCCTGCTCCAGCAGGTCGGCGGTCATGGTGTTCAGCTTCTCGGGGCGGTTCAGCGTCACCAGGGCGATCCCTGCGTGGTCGATCTCGCTGGTCACCAGCTCGGTCACCATCATCTCCTCCTCGATCTGGGCGTCACGGCTCTTACCGTGCGCCGGTGCTCAGGTGGTGGTCGGTCGGGACAGCGGAGGGTCCCGTGGCCGTGGGGATGTCTTTCCGCGCCGTGCCGATCGGCGTGCGCGCCTTGGCGCCCCGCCCGCTCAGCTGGGCGATGGTCATGATCACCAGGGGGGTGAGGATCGCGATGTAGGCGTTGTCGATACCGAAGGGGTCGCCTGCGATGTACCAGCCGACCACTGCGGGCAGGGACAGGCAGATCGAGGCCAGCGCACCCTGCCGGGAGCCGAACGAGGGCCGATAGAACATCAGGACGACGAACACCGCCAGGGAGGCCCGCAACGCCTTGGCCAGGAAGGTCACTCCCAGGACGTCCGAGGCGAACAGTGCCACCACGACCGGGATCAGCCCGCAGACGAGCGTGGACAGCCGGGCGAATCGCACGGCCTTGGCCTCGTCGTTCTCCTTGTTGAAGTAGGGCTGGTGAAAGTCCTTGAGCAGCAGCGTGGAGGAGCCGATCGTCAACGCGGAGATCAGACCGAACACCGAGGCGATCAGGCCGGTCACCGCGATGCCCTGCAGGAACGGATTGAGGTCGACGACCATCGACGGCAGTGCCTGCAGGCTGTCGATCTCGGGGTGCACGACTGCCGCGCAGACACCGATGAGTGCTGCGAGGATGCCGTAGGGGATCAGGATGAGGCTGGTGTACAGCCCCGCGGTCCTGGCTTTGGCCTCGCTGCTGACGGTGGTCATGGCCTGGACGACATACTGGGTGGCGAACATCGCGCCGCCTCCGGCTACCAGCCAGGCACCGATCTGGCTCCAGCCGACTCCGTCCCAGTCGAGCATCCGCGGCGGCAGAGCGACTCTCAATCCGTGGTAGCCGTCCGCGGCGGCATAGGCGGCGATTGCCACGACGACAATCCCGATGATCTTGACGGCGATATTGATCAGGTTGGTGTAGATGACCGACCGCATGCCGCCGATCACCACGTAGACGCTTGCCAGGACGCCGACGATCACGACGGCCCAGTCCGCGTCGATCCCGAGCAGGGTGGCGATCATCGCGCCACCGCTGACGTAGGCCGCGGTGGCCACCAGCAGCAGCGAGGTGATCATGGTCAGGGACGCGACGCGCCGTACTCCGGGTCCGTACGCCCGTTCCAGCGCGCCCGAGATCGTCACCTCGTCGAGCCGCTTGAACCGCTTCGCGAAGAGCAGGGCGAAGATGACGAATCCGATCCCCAGGGCGCCGAGGTTCCAGGCGGCGGAGATACCGGAGGTGAACGCACCTTGAGCGGTCCCGACGCTGGCCGAGGTCCCCACGACCTCGGACGCCATGAACAGTCCGATCACGGCTGCCGGGAAGACCCGGCCGCCGCGGACGAATCCCTCTGCTGTCCTGCCCGCTTTACGGGCGATGACGCTCACCGCTGCTATCACGATGATGTAGGCCACCACCATCAGAACAACTATCTGGAAAGACGACACTGTTTCTCCTTGGGCTGATGGCTCCGGCTTTCTGCCGACTCTGAAGGTGCAGGGCGTGGCCCCGCGATGGCCCCTAGCAACATCCGGCGAGGTGGCCCTTGACGTAGGCGCCCCAGAGAATGCTGTTGACCAGTCCGGTCCCGTCGGCGGTTGCGAGCATCTCCGCGTCGTCGCGGTAGTCCGCTATTCCGGTCCCGAGGTCCAGACCGTGTCCGGCGCACATGGCCACCAAGTCGGTACAGGCGCGAACGGCGACAGCGCAGGCGTGCGCCTTGGCGCCGCTGGCCAGGGCCGCCGCCGACTCATGGCCCGCTTCCACGGCCTCGACCGCGTGGTAGGCCAGCAGGCGAGCGCCCTGCAATTCGGCGACCAGAGCGCCGAGCCGCTGGGTGGTGATGTCCAGGTCGATGACCCGGACGCCGCGCGCGGTGCGGGTCGCCAGGTACTGCGCGGTCTGGTCCAGCGCCTGGAACGCGAGGGCCACAGCCTGCACGGCGACCAGCACGCGCGCCACACCGAAGCCGGCCTTTGCCCCGGCCGCTCCGTCCTCATCGAGGATCCGCCACGCCTCGACCTCCACCTCGTTGAACAGCAGTGTTCCGAAGGTGAGATGACGCAGTCCGCGGGCGCGCAGCGGCTCCCGCACCACGCCGGGGGCAGCCAGGTCGACGAGCACCCGTACCCGGTTCCCCTGTTCGTCAGCGGCCAGAACGGCGGCGATGTCGGCCGTCATCGCGTGGGTCACCCAGTCCTTGCGTCCGGTCAGGAGCAATGTCTTGCGGCCCGGGAGGATTCTGGTGCGCAGGTTCTTGAGGCTGCTGCCGCCCTGCGGCTCGGTCACGGCCACGGCTCCGATGCTGGTTCCGCCGAGCAGGCCGGGCAGCGCCTGTTGCTTTGCCTCGGGGCTGCCGGACCTGGCGATGAAGCGCTGGACGCTGTGGTTCGACAAGAAGGGCGCCGAAGAGGCCAGCCCTTCGGTCAGCGAAGCGAACTGGCCGAGTTCGAGGCCGGCTCCGCCCGCCTTCTTCTCGATCGTCGATCCCAGGTATCCGGTCGATCGAAGTCCGGCGAACACCTCCAACAGTTGCGCACGCGACCACGGAGTGCCGGCCGGGCGAACGGTGCGGATCGCGGTGGCGGCTGTCCGGCCCACATCGACCCACTGTTGGTCCCGGCCCGGGATCTCGGGCTCATGTCCCATGTGCGGCTCCTATCTGTTGTTGCGTCCGCCTAGAACTGCAGGGATTGCTGGTAGAGGAACTCCTCGATACCCGCTCGCCCCAGTTCGCGGCCGTAGCCGGAGTTCTTGACCCCGCCGAACGGGGCCGCCGGGTTGAACGCCCCGCCGTTGATGTCGACCTGTCCGGTATGTATCTGCCGCGCGGCGGTACGGGCCCGGTCGACGTCGGCCGACCAGACCGCGCCGCCGAGGCCGAAACGGGAGTTGTTGGCGATGGCAATGGCATCGGCCTCGTCGGTGTACCCGATGATGGACAGCACCGGGCCGAAGATCTCCTCCTGGGCGAGGAAGGACCCAGGATCCACTTGGGTGAAGACAGTGGGCCACACATAGTGCCCGGTCTCCAGCGTCTGCCCGGACGGCCGCTGCGGTCCCCCGGCGATGAGCTTGGCCCCATCGGACACGCCACGCTCGATCGCGGCGACGACCTGCGCCCGCTGTCGCGCGCTCACCAGCGGCCCGATCCTGGTCCGCTCGTCGGTCGGGTCGCTGGGAACGTACCGCGCGGCCGCCGCGGCCGCGATCTCCTCGGTCTGGGCGAGCATCTCAAAAGGCACCAGCAGCCGGGTCAGCGCGTTACAGCTCTGCCCGGAGTTCAAGAAGCAGTTGGCGACCCCGACTTTGACCGCCTTGACGAGGTCGGCGTCGTCCAGGATGACGTTGGCGGACTTCCCGCCGAGTTCCAGGGTGATGCGCTTCAAGGTCCGCGCTGCCTGCTGGGCCACCGCACGGCCGGTTGCCTCCGACCCGGTGAACGACACCGCGTCCACTCCAGCATGGTCCACGATGGCCTGGCCCACGGCCGGCCCGTCGCCGTTGACGACGTTCAGTACCCCGTCCGGAAGACCGGCCTCCTGCATGGTCCGGGCCAGCAGCAACGCACTGAGCGGGGCGAGTTCACTGGGCTTGAGCACAACCGTGCAGCCTGCGGCGATGGCTGGGACTATCTTGCTGACGACCTGGTGGACCGGGTAATTCCAGGGCGTGATCGCCCCAACGACGCCAACGGGAACGGAGTGGACACGAGAGTTGGCCACCCCGGTCTCGAACTCCATCGCGCGCAGAGCGCGGGCAGTCTCCCGTACGTCATTCACCGGCAGCGCGGCATGCAATCCGCGCGCCAGTTTGATCGGTGCACCGAGTTCCGCGGTAACCGTCTGCGCCATCTGCTCCTGGCGCTCCTCCAGCAGCGCGGCCAGCCGGTCGAGCAGCCGGGCACGGTCCTCCACGGTCCACTTCGACCATCCCGCGAGAGCGTCGCGGGCCGCCGCGACGGCCCGGTCCACGTGCCGGGCGTCTCCCTCCGGCACGGTCCCGATCACCCGCCCGGTGGCGGGGTTCTCCACCTGGATCGGCCGCCCGCCCTGTTCGTGCTCCCACTTCCCGGCGATGAAGTGTGCGGTCCACTGATGCTGCATGAGTCCCTCCGGCTGCGTCGTGGCATGTAGCCCTGTACGTCCGCCGCAGAGTAGACCTAAACGATCGTTTAGGCAATGCCAGGTGAAGCCATTGACTAAACGACCGTTCAGGACATCGAATGGGAGCATGGACGTCGCGGGCCTCCACACCGGCAGCACGTCCCGCTGCGGATGGGGGCGCCCCGATCCACCCATCAGGTGGACCAGGGCGTAGGGAAGGCAATTGAGGCCCCGCGCACGGCTGCAATCACAGCGTGGCACCGTCGCGCACGGGCATTGCGCCCGTCGGACCAGGCTTGGCACTGACGGATAAAACTGGACCTGGACAGCCGTCGAATATCGTCAGCGGCACATCAACGGCCGTATGCCCACCGAGGGACCAAAAAAAGGGGGCTTGCTGAATCCCATATTCTTGCGCGCGACATGCGCCGCAATGTCCTGGGCCAGGAAGAGCACCTCATGGACCCGGAGGACTGTAAGGGATAACCTGCCTCCACACCTTGGACAGGAGGAAGGAAGTCGAGCTACATCGAATTCATCTCTCGCGCGCCCACCAGCGACAAAGCCATGGCCCCGTACCGGTCCGCGATCTCTTCGGGCGACAGCTCTCCGCTGCTCTTGTACCAGTTGGCGACAGCGGTACACATGGTCACCACGGCTCGACTGGCCTCTCGCGGCCAGGGCGTGGCAAAGACGGCCTCGGCCACGCCGTGCTCGACCACCGCGTCGAACATGCGCTGCAGCTTGTCCCGCTGGGCGATGACGCGACGTCGGTTGACCGGTTCAAGGCTACGGATCTCGCTGTTGACAACGAAACTCGACACCACGTCGGACGCGTTCCACAGAACGTGCGAACGGGCTGCGGCGAACAGTTGCGCAGAAGGTCCGCTCTCAGCTCCGATGGCTGCACTCGTGACCTCAATCGACTGCCCCATAAAGCGGCCGATGATATCTACCAGCAGATCCTGCTTCGATTCGTAATAATGATACATGGCAGCCGGTGTAGTGCCGGATGCCTTGGCGATATCACGTACCGAAGTGCCGTCGTATCCGTGCCGGTAAAAACATTCCAGCGCCGCTTGAAAAATAACTTCCTGGCCAACGCTGTAACGAGGTGCGGAACTCTGCCTCGACGGCACGGTTATCTACTCCTTGAAACACCTGAAATCAGACGTGGGGCACGTTTCTTGGCACTTTTGGTACGAAAATCCTTGACGAGTCTACCGCGTCCGCATACACATGATCAGCCTCCGGACCCGGCTGCCGGATGTGCCGCGTCGTGGGCGAAAGCCGGGACCGCTGCTGCTGAGCGAAGACGAGCGCGCCGTGCTGGAGCGCTGGACGCGGCGGACGAACTCCGCCCGGGCCAGGGCCAACCGCCCGCCGATCAGCGGGAACTGACATGGCGGTAGGCTGCTGCGGCGGTTCGAATCAGGTGAACTTTGGAGTAGTCGATGAAGGCCTTCCGGTACGTGGCGAAGGGCGCCCCGCTGCAGGGTGCCGAACTGGCGGACCCGGTGGCCGGCCCGGGCTGGGTCGTGGTGGACGTCGAGGCCGCCGGACTGTGCCACTCCGACGTTCATGTGATCGACGGCATGATCGAGCCCATCGTCCGACCGCCCTTCACGCTCGGCCACGAGGTCGCGGGCACCGTCTCCGCCCTCGGCGAGGGGGTGGAGGGCTATGCAATAGGCGACCGCGTGGCCGTCGCGATCATCGCGCACCCGGAGGTCAAGGCGTCCTACGCGCCGGGCATCGGCCTCGACGGCGGCTATGCCGAACGCCTGGTGGCCCATGCCTCCACTCTCGTCCCCCTGCCCGACAACGTCTCCACGGTCCATGCGGCGGTCGCCACGGACTCGGTCGTCACGGCCTACCATGCGGTCCGCACCGAGGCTCGGGCCAAACCGGGCGACGTGATCGCTGTCGTCGGCCTGGGCGGCCTCGGCCTCAATGGAGTCCGTACAGGAGTGATCGCGGGGGCCACGGTCTACGGCGTGGACATCAACCCCGACACCTTCGAGGCAGCCCGCGCGGCGGGCGCCCGCGAGTGCTTCACCGACGTCACCGCGCTGGCGGACCTGCGGCCCGACGCCATCGTCGACTTCGCGGGCGTGGGCTCCACCACGTCGGACGCGATCGATGCCGTACGCCGCCTGGGCCGCGTGGTCGTCGTCGGCCTCGGCACCAAGACCACGACCTTCTCCAACGGCAGCCTCATCCGCAAAAGCGTGCAACTCCGCGGCTCCTACGGCGCCGGCAAGGACGAATACCGCCAGGTCCTCGGCTTCATCGCGGAGGGCCGGATCACCCCGATCGTGGAAGAGATCCCCTTCGCCGACCTCAACGAGGGCCTGGACCGGCTCCGCCACGGCAAGGTCCGGGGCCGCCTGGTCACCCGCCCGGGGGACTGACCCGATCTGACACCATGCGGTGTCCGGCGCCAGTCCCTCTGAGCGGACAGCGAGCGTGGTCAAGGAGCCCCGCGGCCTCCGGCGAGGGCCGCCGCCACGGCTCTGATGCGGGGCGACTCACGCCTCCGGCAGCGGGAACAACATGCACGTGCTGGTGGCGTGGGCGAGTACACGGTCCGTCGCGTCGACCAACTGGGCCTGGGCGAGGGCGGTTTGGCGGCCACTGCTGACCACCGTGCCGATCGCGCGGACCGCGCCTGTCTCCACGGTGATCCGGCGCAGGAACTTCACGGTCAGATCAAGTGAGGTGTATGCCATGCCCGGTGGAAGCGTCGACTGGACGGCACAGCCGGCGGCCGAGTCGAGCAGCGTGGCATAGATGCCGCCGTGCACACTGCCGATGGGGTTGTAGTGCTCCTCCCCCGGCACCAGCGAGAACACCACACGCCCCTTCTCCACCTCATCGAGCGAGAAGCCCACGGTCGCGCCCACAGGCGCCCCGGGAAGCCGGCCTGCCTGCAACTCACGCAGGAAATCCAGACCGGAAGACTGCCCCACAGCCGCTGCCGTGAGCGCCGGGTCCTCCCACTCGTACGTGCGCGTTCGTCCCACAGCCCCGCTCCTCCCGATCTGACTTCGCATGGCGAAGCTAGCCGGGTGGGCACCTGACTGTCAATTGCGAAGTCAGGGACTTAGGATGGCGGGATGGAGTGGCTTGAGGCGAGCACGGAGAACTGCCCGGTCCAGCTCACGCTTGATCTGGTCGGGGAGAAATGGACATTGCTCATCCTGCGCGACGCAAGTAATGGCATCCGCCGCTTCGACGAGTTCCGCCGCCACATCGGCCTGTCGGAGGCGGTCCTCAGCGATCGCCTCAGAAAGCTGACCGCGGCCGGCATCCTGAAGACCGTCCAGTATCAGGAACCCGGCAGCCGTGCGCGCAACGAATACCGCCTGACCCGCAAGGGCTGGGACCTCTGGCCCGTCCTGGTGGCGCTGAAGCAGTGGGGCGAGGCGTACACGGGAGACGATGCAGAGGGGCCGGTCCTCGATCTTCGGCACGCCATGTGCGAAGCGCCGGTGCGGGTGACGGTCGAGTGCGAGCGGGGGCATACCTCCCTGTCCCCCTACGACGTCAGCGCCAGGCCCGGCCCGGCAGCCCGGCTCCGGTCCTGAGGACCCGGTTCTGACGGCCCCGGCTGCACGACACGGCTTCGCGCCGCGGCGGGAGGCCGGCCTCTCAGTAGCCGGTCGCCCCCGGCCACACCGTCCGTGACAGACCCGGTCCGGGAGTGACCATCGTGCGGGTGCGGGCGACAAGCCGGAACCGCTGGGTCAGACTTTCACCAGAGGCGGGATTCACCCCCACTGGTGTAAGGGGCTTTTCGTGCTCGATGTGCCGATGTGGCTGTGGGCGGCGTTCGCCGTCACCGTGATCGTGTCGCTGGCGGTGGACCTGCTGGCGCACCGGGAGGCGCACATCATCGGGTTCAAGGAGGCCGCCGCCTGGAGCGGGGTGTGGGTCGGTCTCGCCCTGATCTTCGGGGCGGTCATCTTCCTGGTTCTGGGCATGACGCCGGGGGTGGAGTACACCACCGCGTGGCTGCTGGAGAAGAGCCTGTCGGTCGACAACCTGTTCGTCTTCGCGCTGATCTTCGCCTACTTCAAGGTGCCGCGCCCTTACCAGCACCGCGTCCTGTTCTTCGGCGTCATGGGCGCGCTGGTGTTCCGCGGCATCTTCCTGGCCGCCGGAGTGGCTGTGGTCAGCCGGTTCACCGCAGTGCTGTTCGTCTTCGCGGCCGTCCTCTTCTACAGCACCTACAAGATCCTCCATGAGGAGGACGAGAGCTTCGATCCGGGCAAAAGCATCGCCGTGCGGCTGCTGCGCAAGGTCATGCCCGTTCGGGATGAGTACGCCGGGATGAAGTTCTTCGTCATGGAGGCCGGCAAACGCGTCGCCACCCCGCTGCTCGCGGTCGTCGCCGCGATCGAGGCAGCCGACCTGGTCTTCGCCGTGGACAGCGTGCCCGCCGTTCTCGCGGTCAGCGACGACGCCTTCATCGTCTACACCAGCAACGCCTTCGCCATCCTCGGCCTGCGCGCCCTGTACTTCCTGCTCGCCGGGCTGCTGGACCGGTTCCACTACCTCAGCAAGGGCCTTGCGCTGATCCTCTCCTTCATCGGCGTGAAGCTGATCCTTCAGGCGTCGCACAAGCTGGTCAGCAACAGCATCCCGGAGATTCCGTCACCGGTCAGCCTGGCGGTCATCGTCACGGTCCTGGCGGCGTCCGTCGCGCTGAGCGTTCGGCGCCCCCGTCCGACCGCCCAGGAAGGGACCGCTCCGGCCGCGCGGGAGGAGAGCGACGTTGCCTACGGCCCCACTGGTGACCGCCCGCCGGCGCAGGAGGCGCGGAAGACGGACGACCCATCGCAGGACGGCTGACCAGACTTCGCCCCTTCTCTTTGCAAAAATTATCCCATTTAATGGCGAAATATCTTATTCTGTACCTATGCGCAGCGCCGAGCGAGCGACGGTACCGCGGACCGGGCGTGTGTGCCCCGCCTGTCACCACCCCTTGACCGCGAAGATCACGCGCCACAAGACCATGGGAATCTTCGTTCCTCTATGGATGCCGGGCACCTGCCACAACCCGATCTGCCCGAAGCACGCGCAAGGGGAGAGGAGCCCAAGGGACGGCGGCGCGAAGCCATAACGACTGTGAGGCGGCCGCCGCACGCATCCCTCTCTGGGCCGCGTCAGGTGGCCAGGTCCGATTCCCTCCGCGCCCGGGCGCGGCCGAAGGACCATGCGCCCAGGCCCGCCAGCACGGCCGCCCCGAGTCCGTACAGCGGCAGCCACCGGGTCGTGGTGGATGCCAGACAGTCGGCAACGGCCTCATGGCTTTGGCTGGCCCGCGCGTAAGCCAGGGCGGCACCGTCGCGCCCGGCGAGGTCCGCCAGTGAGACCTCCGTCCGGAGGCTCTCGTACCTGCCCAGCTGCTGACAGCCGCTGCGGCTGCCTGGCATCGGAAAGAGCCACGCCGAGCTGCAACACCAGGGCCAGCGCGATCGCGGCACACAGGCCCACCACCAGGGAGTATGCGACCAGATTCGATACGTACGGGGACCGAAGGCCGGGCGTCCACGGTCCCTCCTTCTCTGCCGAGGCCACCAGTGTTCGCGCAGATGCGCACCTTCGGCCCGACGCCAAGCCGGACCGGAGCGGGAGCCCGCCCGGTTGGCGGGTCCTCCGTCTGAGGAGGCCGACCCGTCCTTCCGGGGATCTCCCACGCCCTCCTCGGATGGGCCCCGGCGGGCCGTACACGCCGGCGCGCCGGGGGTTCCTCACCTCATCGGTCCTTGGCCAGGGCGACGAGCTCGGCGAACAGTCCCCCCGCTTCGGCCAGCTCCTCGTATCCGCCCTGTTCGATCACGCGCCCCTCGCGCATGACCAGGATGCGGTCGGCCAGGCGGGTGTTCTCGAGCTGGTGCGTGACGACGATGGTCATGCACTCGGCGGCGATGCGCTTGATCTCCAGGAAGATCTGGTGCTCGCCCCGCGGGTCCATCTGCGAGGTGGGCTCGTCCAGGATGAGCAGCGGTGTCCGCCGGTACAGGGCGCGGCCGCACACCAGCCGCTGCCACTGGCCGCCGGACAACTCGGCCCCACCGAAGAGTTCACGTGCCAGGAGGGTGTCGAGCTGCCGGGGAAGTTTCTCGACCGCCTCCCGCATGCCGACGGCGTCGACGGCCTGCCACACCGGTTCGTCGTCGAAGGTTTTCGGCTGTCCCAGGGTGATGTTCTCGCGGGCGCGCAGCGGCCAGCAGGCGAAGTTCTGCGGGACCAGGGCGGTGCGCTTCCACACCGCGTCGGGGTCGGCCTGGGTCAGGTCGGTGCCGTCCCACCGGACGCGGCCCTTGTCGGCGAGCAGGATGCCGGTGACGAGTTTGGCCAGGGTGGACTTTCCCGAGCCGTTCTCCCCCACGATGGCCAGGATCTCGCCGCGGCGCAGGGTGAGCGAGACACCGTCGACGGCGGGTTCCTCCTTGCCGGGGTACTGGTAGACCACTTCGTCGAGCCTGATCTCGTCGACACGCTCCGGGATCGTCAACTCGCCGCGCCGCGGGGCCCGTTCGGCGGCCATGTCGAGGAAGGACCGCATATCGGCGAGGTACAGGGAGGTGTGGAACATCGCCGCGCCGTGGATCACGAACTGCGAGAGGGCGGCCAGCGTGGTCTGGACGGCGACCACCGCGGTGGCCGCGACCGGGAGGGCGACCCGGCCGGTGGTGGCCAGCCACGCGAGGGTGGCCCAGGTGCACAGCAGGAAGCACCCGCCCAGGGCGCTGGTCGCCAGGGCGATGCGCAGCATGCGGGGTGCGGCGGTGAGGACGCGCTGGTCGATGCGGTCGGACAGGGCGCGATACCAGTAGATGAGGTAGCCGGTCATCCCGTTGGCGCGGACCTCGTCGCCGTAGCGGGAGTAGGTGGCCCACCAGCGCATCATGGAGCGCACATTGCGGTCGCCGACGTTGAGGTAGTGGGTCTCGTAGTCGACGCGCGCGGACAGCACGGCGCCGACGCCGGCCGGGAGCACGGCGAGCAGGAGCAGCGGGAGCATCAGCCAGTGGAGCGCGGTGATGACGCCGCTCGCGGCGATCATGCGAACCAGCGCGGCCATCAACCGCTGGGCGTCCTGGACCATCATCCGGGTGCGGGTGACGCCCACCTCGGCGGCCTCGTGCCGGTCGGCGAATCCGTCCTCGCCGTACGCGGAGGCTTCGACGCGGCATACGGCGGAGACGAGCGCGACGTCCGCCTCGGTCATCAGCAGGGGGGTGATACGCCCGTCGGCGTAGGAGGACAGGGCGCCGCTGATTCGGCCAACGCCCGCGGCGGCGGTCACGACGATCAGGGCGGGCAGCGCGGCATGCAGCCGTTCGGACACGGCGCCGGTGCCGAGGATGTGGGTCATGGCCTGCGCGGTGAAGGTGAGGACGACGGCGGCCGCGGCACCGGTGAGGAGCTGGCAGACGAGCAGGAGCACGACGCCGGGCTTGTCGACGGCCCAGGCCATCCGCGCGGTGTGCCCGAGCACGGCGGGCAGACGCCTGCACATTGCCCTGAAATTGGCCTCGGCCAGCGGGTTCTTGCCGTGCTGGCCTTCGAAGGTGATGGTGGCCGGGGGTGGAGGGGGCGGCGTCTTCTCGTCTGCGGTCGAGGCGTCGGTCATCGTCACCTGCATCCCTCCTGGGGGTGAGTGCCGCGCCTGGATGGCTCGGCAGTGCACGGCATAACGACGCCGAGAGGGAATCGAACGCGCTCGATTCCGGACGTGCTGGAGCCCTTGAGCCGCAAGGGGGCGAACGTGCGGTCGCCGTGCCGGGGCCGCCCGTGCCGTACTGATGGTTGGCCGAAACGCCGATCTGCGAGACGCAGGTGACGTACGAGGTTTCGGCGCTTCCACGGGGCCCTGTCCGGGAGGTCCGGTCCCGCTCCGTCGACCGGGGTGCCGGCCGGGCTCTACGGTCGCTTCGTCGGGACCGGCCGCAGTGCCGGCCAGCGCGTGAGCATGCGGTGGCGCATGTCGCTGGTGAGGCGGCTGACGCCGCTGAGAGAGGTGTGATCGGCGGTCAGCTTGCTGACGACAGCGAGCCGGTGGACGAGCCGTTGCCGGGCTGTCGCGGTGCCCCACGTCCAGTCCCGCTGCGGAATCCGGGCCAGGTGGTCATCGCTTTCGCGGTGTACCCGCTCGACCAGGGCGTCGCCGCGGAGCAGCCAGCCGGCGCACGCGTCGGCAAGGCCGTCCCGGGTCTCGGCACCGGTCGCGGTGCGCCACGCCGTGCGGTAGGCCTGCTCCGCCCGTTCCAGCAGCGGCTCGGCCGCCGAAGTGACACACCAGCAGGTCGGGAAGCCGATCCGCAGATAGGCCAGCTCCATCAGACCGCTGCCCAGTGACGCCTGCTCGAAGTCGATGAATCTGATCCCCGTGGCGGTGTGGAGGTCATTCCCGGGACAGGGATCCCCGTGCAGCAGAGCATGGCCGGGCGCCTGGTCGAGTCGGTGCACGAGGCCATCGAGTTCATCGGAAACACCGGGCGCCACAGGAACCTGGAGCGCCACGGCCAGCCCGAGGAAGGAGTCGATGTCGGCCCGGTTCGGGCCCTGCCAGCGCGGAAGTGTCCCGGCATCCTCCGGACGGGCGGTGGCATGCAGCCGTGCCAGAGCGGCCGCGTAGCCGACGAGGAACGCGACGAGCTCGGTCGTCGAGAATTTCGTCCAGCCCCCTCGGCGGGCGCTGCTCCTGATAGGCCGAGTCCTGGCGGAGCCCGGCGGCGGCCTGCTCGCGGCGACGGCACTCGCCGCGGCACCCGGCGCACACGTGGCGTCCATCGCCGACATCGGGGCACCGGGTGTCACTCCGGTGTTCTGCCGGATGGACCGCGCGGACCTCACGGCGCTGGTGGAGCTCGCCGAGGCCGGCGAGCTCCACATCCGGATCGGCGCCACCTACCCCCTGGAGCGGGCGGCGGACGCGCAGCGCGCCCTGGCCGCCGGTGGACCCCCGGGCAAGATCGTCATCACCGTCGGCTGATGTGCCGCGCCCTCAGGCCCGGCCGTGCCCCCGGTACAGCTCCAGCTCGGAGTCGAGTTCGACGGCGAGGACCGTGGCGTGGTCGTCGAGATCGGCGGCCGCGGGCGGGTCGATCCACAGCACACCGGGGACCTCGTGCAGGCCGCCGATCACCCGGTGGCCGAGCTCGGTGCCGGTGCCGAGGACGGTCACCCGGCGTACGGGGCTCACCAGGCCCCGTACGCCGATGGGCGAGCGCGGGATGTCGAAGACCGTCAGATAGAGGGTGCGGCGGTCGGCCGCGAGGGTGCTGGGGCCGTAGTGGTGCCCGGCGGGCAGGCCCGCGACGGTGCCGTAGACCGCGTCCGCGTGCCGGGCGATCCAGGCGCCCATGCCTTCGAGGCGCTCGACCTGCTCGCCGGGGATCGTGCCGTCCTCCTTCGGACCCACGGAGAGCAGCAGATTGCCGCCCGCGCCGATGGTCTCGGTGAAGTAGCGGATCAGCTGGGTCGTGGTCTTGTAGTTGTGGTCGTGGTGCTGGAAGCCCCATGAGTCGTTGAAGGTCAGGCACAGCTCCCAGGGCCCCGCGGGTGGTTCGATCGGCACGCCCTGCTCGGGGGTGGCGTAGTCGCCCTCGCTGAGCATGCGCGCGTTCAGCACGCAGTCCGGGACCTCGGCGCGGATGAGGCGGGCCAGCTCGCGGATCCCCCACTGCTCCTCGGTGCGCTCCCATTCGCCGTCGAACCACAGGAGGTCGGGGCGGAATCGGGTGATGAGCTCGTTGACCTGGCCGTCGCGGTAGGCGAGGTAGCGCGCCCAGGCGTCGAGGTCCTCCTCTTCCTTCGGGACCTCGGCGTACGGGTTGTTCTCCTGCTCGGGCGGCCGCCCCTCGTAGCGGGTGGAGGCGTAGTCGGGGTGGTTCCAGTCGCTGTGCGAGTAGTAGAGGCCGACCTTCAGCCCCAGTTCGCGCAGGGCTTCGGCGTACGGGGCCACGAGGTCGCGGCCGGCCGGGGTGTGCCGGACCACGTTCAGGTCGCCGTGGGCGGTGTCCCACAGGGCGACGCCGTCGTGATGGCGACTGGTCAGCACGGCGTAGCGGGCTCCGGCGCGGGCGAAGAGGTCGGCCCAGGCGCGGGGGTCGTAGTGCGCCGCGGTGAACCGGTCGAGCTGCGCCATGTACGTCTCGTGCGGGACGTCGCCCTCGAAGAAGGACCAGGACTCCTGCACGCCGTCCACGGCGTAGATGCCCCAGTGGATGAAGATCCCGAACTTCGCCTCGGGGAACCACGGTCGCATGGCCATGGCGTCAGCTCCTCTTCAGCCGCAGGGTCAGGATCTGGAAGGGGCGCAGATTCACCGTGACATTGCCGTCCGCATCGGTGCTCGGCGCGTCCTCGACCTCGGTGAGCGGGCGTTCCAGCAGATCGGTGACGGTGGCACCGGTGTGGGTGAAGCCGGGGCGCAGGGTGGTGCGGGTACGGCCGCCGAGCGATTCGTAGAGCCGCACCACGACATCGCCCGAACGGTCGTCGGCGAGCTTGACCGCCTCGACGACGGCGGCCGGGCCGTCCGTGGTGACGATCGGCGCCACGGCCGTGCCGGAGTCGGCGACGCGCAGCGGAAGGTTGAGCGCGTAGCCCTCGGCGATCGCGTCCTCGATGGTCGCGCCGGGCAGGAGGGCGTAGGTGAAGCGGTGGATGCCCTGGTCGGCCTCGGGGTCGGGCACCCGCGGGGCGCGCACCAGGCTGAGCCGGACGGTGGTCGTCGTACCGCCGGTGCCCTCGCCCCTCTCGTGGGTGGTGCGGGCCACGTCGTGCCCGTAGGTCGAGTCGTTGAGGACCGCCACGCCGTAGCCCGGCTCGGCGACATGCACCCAGCGGTGGCCGTAGACCTCGAAACGGGCCGCCTCCCAGCTGGTGTTGGTGTGGGTCGGGCGGTGGACGTGGCCGAACTGGATCTCGGCGGTCGACCGGTCCGCGTGGATGTCGATGGGGAAGGCGGCCTTGAGGATCTTCTCGGCCTCGTGCCAGTCGATCTCGGTCGCGAAGTCGATACGGCGGCTGCCCGCGCGGACGGTGATGGTCTGGACGATGCGCGAGCGGCCGCACCTGCCGAAGGCGCGCTCCACGCGCAGGGCGCCGAGCAGCGGGCCCTCTTCTGCGACGGTGACCGCGTCGGCGTCGAGCAGATCGGTCCAGCGCTGCCGGTAGTGCTTGTCGATGTCCCACGCGTCCCAGTAGTTGGGCAGGTCGCTGTGGAGCCGGAGGAGGTTGCCCGCGGCGCCCGGGGCCAGGACCTCACGGCCGGCCACCAGGTCCCGTACCGAGGCGAGCGTGCCGTCCTCGGCGAGCTCGACCCTGACCAGGCCGTTGTCCAGGACGCGGCCGCCGGTGACGGTGACGGGCTCCGGGGCCGTGGCCGCGGTCAGCGGGGCGGCGGCGGACGCCGGCACCTGTGCGTAGACGGCGACGGTGCCGTCCGCCAGCGGCTGGCCCTCGGCCGTGCCCGCGGGGGCGGCGACGACCTCGGAGCGCGGGCGGGGGCTCGTGTTGAACACCCGCGCACCGGATCCGGGCGATGCGGCACCGCCCAGCGCCGCCATCGCCTCCGCCGTGAGCTCGGTCAGCTCCGCCGCCACCCGCGCGTACTCCGACTCCGCCTCGCGGTGCACCCAGGCGATCGACGAGCCCGGCAGGATGTCGTGGAACTGGTGGAGCAGCACCGTCTTCCACAGCCGGTCGAGTCGCTCGTACGGGTAGGGGCGGTCCGCGTGCAGCGCGGCGGCCGTCGACCACAGCTCCGCCTCGCGCAGCAGATGCTCGCTGCGCCGATTGCCCTGTTTGGTGCGGGCCTGTGAGGTGTAGGTGGCGCGGTGCAGCTCCAGATACAGCTCGCCGGTCCACACCGGGGCGTCGGGGTATTCGGCCCGGGCGGCGGCGAAGAAGTCGTCGGGGTGCTCGATGACGACCTTCGCGGAGCCCTCCAGGTTGGCCAGCCGGCGTGCCCGCTCCATCATCTCGCGGGTGGGACCGCCGCCCCCGTCGCCGTGCCCGAAGGGTGCCAGGGAGCGGGTGCCGCGCCCCTTGTCCTGGTAGTTGCGTACGGCGTGGGCCATCTCCTGGCCGGAGAACTCGGCGTTGTAGGTGTCCACCGGCGGGAAGTGGGTGAAGACCCGGGAGCCGTCGATGCCCTCCCACCAGAAGGTGTGGTGGGGCAGCTTGTTGGTCTGGTTCCAGGAGAGTTTCTGGGTCAGGAACCACTCGTTCCCGGCCAGCCGGGCCAGTTGCGGGAAGCAGGCGTTGTAGCCGAAGGAGTCGGGCAGCCACACGCCCTTGGTCTCGATGCCGAACTCCTCCAGGAAGAAGCGCTTGCCGTGGATGAGCTGGCGGGCCAGGGCCTCGCCGCCGGGCAGATTGCCGTCGGCCTCCACCCACATGCCGCCGACCGGCGCCCACTGCCCGCCTCGCACGGCCTCGTGGATGCGGTCCCAGACCTGGGGGTAGTGCTCCTTGACCCAGGCGTACTGCTGCGCCTGCGAGCAGGCGAAGATGAACTCCGGGTACTCCTCGGCCAGCGCCGTGACGTTGGAGAAGGTGCGCGAGGTCTTGCGCTTGGTCTCGCGTATGGGCCACAGCCAGGCGGAGTCGATATGGGCGTGGCCGACGGCCGAGAGGGTGTGGGCGCTGGCGTTGGCGGGGCGCTCCAGCACACCGCGCAGGGCGTCGCGTACGTCGGTGGCGGTGCCGGAGATGTCCTCCAGGTCCAGCCGGTCCAGGGCGCGGTCGAGGGCGTGGGCGATCTCGTGGCGGCGGGGGTCGTGCTCACTCAGCTCCAGCATCAGCTCGCGCAGCACGGTGAGGTCCAGGCCCAGATGCCACACCTGTTCGTCCAGTACGGCCAGGTCGGCGCGGGCGAAGGTGTAGAGGGGGGCGCGGCCCGCGGTGAGCTTGTCGCCGAGCGGGGTGGGGCGGCTGAAGTCGTTGGCGAGGATGTCGGGGTTGGAGGCGGCCTCGATGAGGTACGAGACCTGCTCGCCGCCCTCGGCGGGGTGCGCCACCGGCACGTACTGGTTCTGCGGGTTGACCGCCTTGAGCGGGGCGCCGCCTGTGGTGTGGACCAGTGCCTCGGCCTGGTTGCCCGGCCAGTCGCCGACGAAGCCGAGGTCGAAGACGGCCTCGACGCGCTTGCCCGCCCAGGCGGCAGGGACCTCGCCGTGCACCTTGAACCAGGTGGTGCCCCAGGGCGGGCCCCAGGGGGTCCCGGTGGTGAAGGGCTCGTACGGCGCCCGCGCCGCCTCGGCGAAGGGCACCGGTTCGCCGGGCGCCTGCCACGCCTCGATCGTGAAGGGCACGGAGGCCGAGTGGACGGCGGGCTGGATACGCTGGGTGAGGACGCGCTGGACGCGGTCCTCGATGCGGCGGCGTTCGTCATGCATGGCGAGGGCTCCTACGGGCGGTTCAGGTAGGCGAGTCCGGGGTGTGCCGTGGTGTAGCCGTCGACGAGGCGGTGGGCGACGGCGACCGAGTCCACGAGGGGGTGGAGGGCGAACGCCTTGACGGCGGTGGCGCGCGAGCCGCTGTCGGCGGCGTTCATGACCTCGCGCTCGACGGCCTTGACGGCGCACACCAGGCCGGTGGCGTGGCCGGGCAGCGGGTCGACGGAGACGGGGTGCGCGCCGCTCGCGTCCACCAGGCAGGGGACCTCGATGACGGCGTCCTCGTCGAGCGCGCCCAGCGTGGTGCGGTTGCGGACGTTGAGGATGAGGGTGGTGCGCTCATCGCGGGCGATGGCGCGCATGAGGGCCAGCGCCACCTGCTCGTAGCCGCCGGACTCCAGGTCCGACGCGTCGCGCTCGCCGGCGCCCGCCGCCTCGCGGTTGGCCGCCATGTAGGTGGCCTCGCGCTCGGCGCGGGTGCGGTCCCAGGTCGCGAGCGCGGGGGCGTGGCCCTGCTCCATCACCTCGTAGAACCGCGCCTGCTGGTCGCGGAGGAAGGCGCCGCGGGTCTGCTCGGCCTCGCGGTAGGCGCGTACCGCTTCCCGGTTGAAGTAGTAGTAGTGCAGATACTCGTTGGGGATCGCGCCGAGAGAGGCGAGCCACTCGGGGCCGAAGAGCTTGCCCTCCTCGAACGAGCCGAGGGCCTCGGGGTCGGCGAGCAGCCGCGGGAGTTCGTCGCGCCCGGCGACGCGCAGGCCGCGCAGCCAGCCGAGGTGGTTCAGGCCGACGTAGTCGATCCACGCGCGGTCCGGGTCGGCGCCGAGCGCGCGGGCGACCCGGCGGCCGAGGCCCACCGGCGAGTCGCAGATGCCGATGACGCGGTCGCCGAGGTGGCGGGACATGGCCTCGGTGACCAGGCCCGCCGGATTGGTGAAGTTGATGACCCAGGCGTCGGGGGCCAGGCGGGCGACCCGCCGGGCGATGTCGACGGCGACGGGGACGGTGCGCAGCCCGTAGGCGATGCCGCCCGCGCCCACCGTCTCCTGGCCGAGGACTCCGTGGTCCAGGGCGACGCGCTCGTCGGCGGCGCGGCCTTCGAGGCCGCCGACGCGGATCGCGGAGAAGACGAAGTCGGCGCCGCGCAGCGCCTCGTCGAGGTCGGTGGTGTGGGAGACCGTGGGCGCTCCCCCGGCCTCCGGCCGTTCGGTGCCTCCCGGGCTCGCCGCGGCCTGTTCGGCCAGGACCCGGGCGACGGCGCCCAGCCGAGCGGCGTCCAGGTCGTGGAGGGTGACATGGGTGACGCGGCCCGGGGCGCGGTCGGCGAGCAGCGCCCCGTACACGAGCGGCACCCGGAACCCGCCGCCGCCGAGAATGGTCAGCTTCACACCCGCACCACCTTTACTCCGGCCTGCTCGAACACCGAGCACGTGGCCGAGTCCGAGGGGGCGTTGGTCACTACTGCGTCGAGGTCCTCGGGGCCGCAGACCTTGGTCATGCCGGTGCCGGGGAACTTGCCCGCGTCGGCGAGCAGTACCACCTGGTCACTGGCCGCGATCATCGCCCGTTTCACCGGGACCTCGATGACCGTGGTGTCCATGATCTGCCCGCTGGGACGGACGCCGCTGGTCCCCAGGAAGAGCCAGTCGGCGTGGAGCTGGCGGAGGTTGTCCTCGGTGAGGAATCCGACCAGGGAGCGGTATTCGCGCCGGAGCACCCCGCCGAGCAGCACCAGCTCCACGGCGGTGTCGTCGGCCAGTTCCTCGAACACCACCAGGTTGCTGGTGATCACGGTCAGCCGTCGGCCGTGCAGTTGCCGGGCGAGCCGGTAGGCGGTGGTGCCGATGTCCAGCAGCACGGACTGCCCGTCCTCGATCATGTCCGCGGCCGCCACCGCCAGGGCGTCCTTCTCGGCCACGCGCACCCCGGCGACCTCCGCGAAGGGCTGGTCGCCCTCCTCGACGACCGCGCCGCCGTGCACGCGGGTGAGCAGTCCCTCCTCCTCCAGCTTCAGCAGGTCGCGCCGGACGGTCGCAGGGGAGACCCCGAGCTGTTCGGAGAGGTCGGTCACGGCCGCCGGGCCCCCGGACCGCAGGGCGCGGAGGATCATCTGATGTCGTCGTTCAGCCAGCACGGCGAGCAGCCTACTCGTCAATCTCAATCATTTCTATGCATCTGCGTGCACCCCTCTTGCCATTTTTGCGCAGAGCCCGCACGATCCTCTGCAATGCGCTGCAGTCTCTGCACACTTTTGACGAGAGGAGGAGCTCGTGGCCGAACCTCCCCCGCCCGGGGAACGGGCTCCCGACGCCGCGGGACCCGATGTCCTGGTGACCGGTCTGCTCTTCTACGACCTCGTGATGACCGGGCTCGGCCGACCGCCGGCACCGGGTGAGGAGATCTGGACCCGGGGCATGGGCTGCGGCCCCGGCGGCATCGCCAACCTCGCGGTGGCCACCGCCCGCTTCGGTCTCGCCACCTCGCTGGCCACCGTCTTCGGCGACGACTTCTACGGGGCGTACTGCCGCGACATCCTCGCCCGGCAGGAGGGCATCGACCTCGCGCTCTCGCGCACCGCACCCGGCTGGAACACGCCGGTCACCGTCTCGATCGCCCAGGGGCACGACCGCGCACTGATCACACACGGCCAGGAACCCCCGTACCCGCAGGACGAGTTGATGGCGAGCGCCCCGGGGGCACGGGCGGCCATCGCACACCTCGGCACCGAGCCCCAGGCGTGGATCGCGAAGGCCGCCGCCACGGGCACCAAGATCTTCGCGGATGTCGGCTGGGACCCCACGGGGGCCTGGTCCGGCGAGCTGCTCGACCAGCTCTCCCGCTGCCACGCCTTCCTGCCCAACGAGGGCGAGGCGATGGGCTACACACGCACCGACAGCGCGCGGGCCGCGCTCGGCAAGCTCGCCGATATCGTGCCGGTCGCCGTCGTCACACGCGGCCCGCACGGCGCCCTCGCCGTCGACCAGACGACGGGCGAGGCCGCCGACGTCGCCGCGCTCGACATCGATGTCGTGGACGCGACGGGAGCCGGGGACGTCTTCGGCGCGAGCTTCACCGCCGCCACCCTCGCCGGCTGGCCGCTCGCCGACCGGCTGCGCTTCGCGGGACTGGCCGCGGGCCTGTCCGTCGCCCGGCACGGCGGCGCGCTCGCCGCACCGGGCTGGCACGGCGTCGACCAGTGGTGGCGGACCACCGGCAGCCGTGACCCCGCGCTGCGGAGCGACTACGGATTCCTGGCGGACCGCATCCCCGAGGACCCCGGCCCCGCTCCCCACACCACACCCGTCACCCCCCACACCCTGTAATCGCAGTGCGTACTACCCGAAAGGCGGTGGGAGCGGTGCACCTCTCGCGAAGAGCACTGCTGTACGCGGGCCTCGCCACCACGGCGACCGCGGCGCTCGGCGGCACCACGGCAGGCTGCTCGGTTCCTAACGGCTCGACCGGCCGGAACATGACCCTCTGGTACTGGACCGGCGGGCTGAGCGACAAGGTCGTGGCGGACGCCAAGAAGCGCTTCACCGATGTCTCGCTCAAACCCGCCCAGATCGGCGGCTACTTCAAGTCCAAGCCGCTGACCACGATGACCGGGCGCGCCTACGTACCCGACATCACCGGTCTCAAGGGCGAGGACATGGCCTCGTACCTGCCGAACGCGGAGCAGTTCATCGATCTGCGCACGCTCGGCGCGGAGAGACTCAAGGACCAGTACCTGCCGTGGAAGTGGGCCGAGGGCATCGCTCCCGACGGCAGCATGATCGGCTTTCCCATCGACACCGGCCCGGTCGCCCACTACTTCATGCCCGAGGTGTTCGACCGGGCGGGGCTGCCGACCGATCCGGCGGATGTCGGCAAGGAGATGGACACCTGGGAGAAGTACCTGGCCGCCGGCGAGCGGCTGAAGAAGAAGGTCCGCGGCGCGCATATGGTCATCGACGCGCTCACGATCTACCAGTACATGATCGCGCAGGGCACCCAGCGGTACGTCGATGAGGAACGGCGCTTCATCGGCGACCACGAACATGTGCGCCGCGCCTGGAACATGGCGATCGACGCGTATGAGCGCGGCCTGTGCTCCCGGTACCAGTCCGGCACCCCGGACGGCAACGCGGCCATCGAGAACGGCCTGCTGCCCAGCCAGATCGGCGCCTCCTGGGTGGCCGGCGACCTCAAGCTGACAGTGCCCAAGACCAAGGGGAAGTGGCGGGTGGCCGCACTGCCCGGCGGCCCGGCCAACAACGGCGGCTCCTTCCTGGCGATCACCAAGTCCTGCCGGAAACCCGAGCTGGCCTTCGAGATCGTCACCTGGCTGCTGAACGCGGACAACCAGACCCGCGGTTTCACCGATGCCACGCTCTTCCCGTCCACCCCCGCCTCGTACCAGCGGGAGGCGATGCGCGCGCCGGACCCGTTCTTCGGCGGCCAGGCCACCATCGATGTCTTCGGCCCCACGGCCGAGAAGATCCCGATCGCCTACCACAGCCCGTACGACTACCCCCTGGACCAAGCGGTCTCCGACGAACTGCGCAATGTGAACGCCCTGGGCAAGGATCCCCGCCGGGCGTGGAAGGACGCCATGTCCAAGTGCCGGCGCATAGCGGACCACCTGGGAGTGCTGACATGACCGGAGTAGGTGCCGCCCCCACGCTCGGCGCGCCGGCCGACGACGGTGTGAGATCCGCCGCCGCGCGCGCCAAGCCCCGCTCGGTGCTCGGATACTGGCGGCTGTATCTGGCGATCTCGCCCTTCTATCTGCTCTTCCTGTGCTTCGGCCTGATCCCGGTGGGCTTCTCGCTCTATCTGTCCTTCCACCGGTGGGACGGCCTCGGCTCGATGGAGTACGCGGGCCTGTCGCAGTACCGCTATCTCCTCAGCGACGGACAGTTCTGGAACTCCCTCACCAACACCCTGATCATCTGGGCGATCGCCACCCTGCCGATGCTGTTCATCGCGCTGGTGACCGCGGTGATGCTCAACTCCGCGGTGCGGTTCAAGAACTTCTACCGCTTCGCGTACTTCCTTCCGAACGTCACCTCGGTCGTCGCCGTGGCGATCATCTTCACCTCGATCTTCTCCACCAACTTCGGTCTCGCGAACGCCGTGTTGCAAGGGCTCGGACTCGACCAGGTGGCCTGGCTGAACACGGACTGGGGCATCAAGATCTCCATTGCCGTGCTGATGACCTGGCAGTGGACCGGCTACAACGCGCTGATCTTCCTCGCCGGGCTCCAGACCATTCCGAGCGAGCTCTACGAGGCCGCCCGCGTCGACGGTGCCGGGCCCGTGCAGACCTTCTTCCGGATCACCGTGCCGATGATGCGGCCGATCATCCTCTTCGCCCTGGTCGTCTCGACCGTCACCGGACTGCAGAGCTTCACCGAGCCGCAGGTGCTGCTGGCCAACACCAACAACACCTCCACCTTCGCGGGCGGCCCCGGCAACTCAGGCCAGACGATGGTCCTCTATTTCTTCCAGCAGAGCTTCGACAACAACGACTTCGGCTACGGCGCGGCCATCGCCTGGGGCATCTTCCTGGTCGTCGCCATCTTCTCGATCGTCAACTGGCGCCTGGTACAGCGCGGGGAAAAGTAGAGGGAGACCATCGTGAAAGGCATGAAGGGTACCCGCGCCAGAGGGCTGACCCTGCACATCTCGCTGATCGCCGGTGTGCTCGTCTCGCTCTTCCCGTTCTACTGGACCATCGTGATGTCGACCCATTCGTCGACGGAGATCTTCCAGTACCCGCCGAAGCTGCTGCCGGGCTCGCACTTCGACGAGAACGTCCACCATCTCTTCCAGAAGATCGACTTCTTCGGGTCGATGTTCAACACCCTGATCGTCGCCGTCTCGGTGACCTTCCTCGTGCTGTTCTTCGACTCGCTCGCGGCCTTCGTCTTCGCGAAGTTCCACTTCCCGGGCCGCCGGGCGCTGTTCGTCATCATGATGGGCATCTTCATGGTGCCCGCCCAGCTCCAGGCCATCCCGCAGTTCGTGATCATGGCGAAGCTCGGCTGGATCGGCTCCCTCACCTCGCTCGTCATCCCGGCGGCCGCCAACGCCTTCGGGATCTTCTGGATGCGCCAGTACATGAAGGGCTCCATTCACGACGAACTGATGGACTCCTCCCGGCTGGACGGCTGCGGCTTCCTCCGCCAGTACTGGCACGTGGCGCTGCCCGTGGTCCGGCCCGGCCTCGCCTTCCTCGGCATCTTCACCTTCATGGCCCAGTGGAACGACTACGCCTGGCCGCTGATCGCCCTGATCAACCCGGACCATGTGACGCTCCAGGTCGCCCTCTCGCAGCTCAACAGCGTCAACGGCACCACCGACTACGGCATGGTGATGGCCGGTGCGCTGCTCGCGCTGATCCCGCTGCTCGTCGTGTTCTTCATCGGCGCCCGCCAGATCATGGCGGACCTCGCCAAGGGGGCCATCCGCTGATGGATCCGCGTCCGCTGAACACGCCTCCGACGGACCTGCCTCCGATGGGCCCGCCTCCGTTGGACCCGCCCCCCTCGTATCCGCGCCCGATGGACCTGCGTCCCTGGGAGTCCCCCGAGCTCACCTCCTGGCGACGGCTGCCGATGCACGCCGTGGACCGCGGGGCGGGCGCCCTCTCGCTGGACGACGACCACTGGCGCTTCCAGCTGCTGCCCGCGCCGGAGGTGCCCCCGTCCGAGGACTGGCGGCAGCTGAAGGTGCCCGGCGCCTGGACCACACAGGACACCGGCGACCTGCCGCAGTACACCAACTGGCGGATGCCCTGGCCCGACATCCCGCCGCACTCCCCCGCCGCCAACCCCACCGGCGTACACGAGCGCGACGTCGACATCCCGGCCGACTGGGCCGGGCGCCGCGTCGTCCTGCATGTCGGCGCCGCGACGAGTGTGCTGATCGCCGAGGTGAACGGCCGGGCCGTGGGCATCGGCAAGGACTCGCACCTCGCGTCGGAGTTCGACATCACCGACGCGGTACGGATCGGCGAGGCCAACACCGTACGGCTGACCGTGGTCAAGTGGTCCGACGCCTCGCATATCGAGGACCAGGACCACTGGTGGCACGGCGGCATCACCCGCCCCGTCCTGCTCTACGCCACCGATCCGCTGCATCTGGCCGATGTGAAGATCAGCGCCCCTGCCGACGGACGGCTGCGCGTGGAGGTCCAGGTGCGCCACGCGGACGGGCCACTGCCGGCGGGCTGGCGCGTGTCCGGACACCTCGACGGGGTCGGCGAACTCGCCCCGGACGAGGAGTACGCCGCCTGGTGCGTCCGGGAGGACCGGGTCTCGGGCTTCCTCGGCGAGGCGCGCCTGCTCGCGACCGTGCCCGACGTACGCCGCTGGTCCGCCGAGACGCCCGAGCTGTACGGGCTCGACATCCGGCTGCACCGCCCCGACGGATCCGTCGCCGACACCTCCCGCCACCGCGTGGGCTTCCGCACCGTCGAGATCGTGGGCAACGACCTGCTGGTCAACGGCGAACGCGTCTTCATACGTGGCGTCAACCGGCACGACTTCCACCCGCTCACCGGCCGTACCGTCACCCCGGGCGAGATGCGCGCCGACCTGGAGACCATCAAGCGCTTCGGCTTCAACGCCGTCCGCACCTCGCACTACCCGAACGACCCCACACTGCTGGACCTCGCCGACGAGCTGGGCCTCTACCTCGTCGACGAGGCCGACATCGAAAGCCACGACCACGCCCACGAGATCGCCGACGACCCCCGCTATCTCGGCGCGTTCGTGGACCGGGTCTCGCGCATGGTCCTGCGGGACAAGAACCACGCATGCGTCATCGTGTGGTCGCTGGGCAACGAGAGCGACTACGGCGCGAACCACGACGCGGCCGCGGGCTGGCTGCGCCGCTACGACCCGACCCGCCCGCTGCAGTACGAGGGGGCGGCCAAGACCGACTGGTCCGGGGCGGACATCGCCTCCGACATCCTCTGCCCGATGTACGCGTCACTGGACGAGATCACCGCGCACGCCGCCTCCGGCGAGCAGACCAAGCCGCTCATCCTGTGCGAGTACTCGCACGCCATGGGCAACAGCAACGGCACCCTCGCCGACCACTGGGCGGCCATCGAGACCACCCCGGGTCTCCAGGGCGGCTTCATCTGGGAGTTCTGGGACCACGGCATCCTCCAACGCCTGGCCACGGGCCGCCCCGCGGGCCCTTCCGCGTCCGGCGCCTACGCCCACGGGGTGGCGGCCGACGGCTACCGCTGGGCGTACGGCGGGGACTTCGGCGAGGTGCCGAACGACGGCGCGTTCTGCGCGGACGGTCTGGTCTTCCCCGACCGCACCCCGAAACCCGCGATGTACGAGCACCGCGAGATCGCCGCCCCGGTGCGGCTGGCCCGGAGCGATCCTGGCCGCCCGCCTCGCGTCACCAACGCCCAGCACTTCCGCGATGTGTCCTGGCTGACGGCCGAGTGGCGGCTGTCTGTCGAGGACGGCGGCACCCGCACTGCCCCGGCCACACTGCCCGACCTCCCGCCCGGGGCCTCGGCGGAGCTGCCCCTGCCCCACGGGCTGCTGGCCGAACTGCCCGCCGCGGGCGCCGCCGGCGGCGGCGAGGCATGGCTGACGCTGCATGTGGCCACGCGCCACGACGAGCCCTGGGCGCCGCGCGGCACCGAGGTGTGCGCACCCCAGATCCAGGTGCGCGAACGGCCCGCTCCGGCACCGCGGGCGGCGGTGTCCGTGACGGTGTCCGCCCACTCCCCCGACGTCGACGCGGAAGGGCTGTTGCGCCACCCGCTGCTGACCTGCCCGCCCACCTTGAGCCTGTGGCGGGCGCCCACCGACAACGATCTGCTGGGCGGCGCCGCGGACCACTGGCGCACGCTGGGCCTCGACCGGCTCGTGCGCGAAGCCGTCTCCGTCGACCGGACGGACGGCCGCATTCGCGTCCGCTCCGCCTACCCGACCGGCGCGGGGCCCGTCGAGCACCAGCAGGTCTTCCGCCTCCTCAATGACGACGGCCTGCTCATCGAGGAGACCGCCGTCCTCCCCGAGGGGCTGACCGACGTCGCACGCGTGGGCACGGTCTTCGAGACGGTGGCCGGGCTGAACCACCTCCAGTGGTACGGCCAGGGCCCCTGGGAGACCTACCCGGACCGGCGGACGGGCGGCCCGGTGGGCCACCACCGGGCCCGCGTGGACAGCCTGTTCACCCCATATCTGCGCCCGCAGGAGAGCGGCGGCCGGTCCGGCGTACGCCGCTTCGCGCTGCTGTCGGACACCGGCACCGGTCTCGGCGTACGGCTGGACGCGCCCCGCCAGGTCTCGGTCACCCGGTACCGCGCGGCCGACCTCGCGGCCGCCTCCCACCACGACGAGCTGGCCCCCAGGCCACGGTGCGTGGTCCATCTCGACGCCGCCCACCGTGGCCTCGGCACCGCGTCCTGCGGCCCGGACACCCTCCCGCGCTACCGGCTGGGCCCCGGCACGTACCGCTGGTCATGGGTGCTGCGCCCACTGTGAGGCGCCCGCGTCGGGTGACGAGGAGGTGATACGCGCTACGGGGCCGCCTGCCGGCCCAGGGCCGGGCCGAGCCGGGTGGCGATGTCCGTGAGAATCTGGATGTAGTCCTCGTGGTCGAAGGTGAAGGGCAGGGCGAACGCCACCTCGTCGACCTCCCGGAAAGCGGCATGGGAGGCGAGCCGTTCGGCGATCTCCTCGGAGGTGCCGACGAGATCGGGCGCGAACATCATGCGCGCCGGTCCCTGAGGCGTGGCGGTGCGCGGCATGCGCTGCAGGGCGTACCGCTCATATTTCGCGCGCTGCTCCGGCGAGGCGGTGTCGGTGGGGATGACAACGAGCCCTTGGGAGACACGGGCACGGTCGCCGTCGGGGTGGTGGGCGCGGAAGGTCCGTATGTGCGAGAGCTGGATCTCGGCGAAGTCCTCGGACTCCTCCGCCTTCACGACACTGCTGGTGAGCAGGTTCATGCCATGCTCACCGGCCCACTGGGCCGACCGCAGGCTGCCACCGCCATACCACATGCGGCAGCCGAGCCCCGGGGAGTGCGGCTGCACACGGTCGGAGAACACCTCGAAGCCCTCGACACCGCTGAAGTCGGTGACCGGTTCGCCGCGTACGAAGTCCAGCAGCCGTCGCACCCGCTCGTGGCTGAAGTCCTCGAGGTCGGCGGTGTCGGGGTAGAGCGCGCCCTTGACCTGGTCGTAGTGGTTCGGCGGACCGACACTGACCCCCGGGTTGAGGCGGCCCCGGGACAGGATGTCGACGGTCGCCAGGTCCTCGGCCAGCCGCAGCGGGTTCTCCCATCCCACGGGGATGACCGCGGTGCCCAGCTCGATGCGGCTGGTGCGCTGCGAAGCCGCCGCCAGCACGGCCATCGGGGAGGAGATGCCGTATTGCAGATGGCGGTGGCGCACCCAGGCGCTGTCAAAGCCCAGCCGTTCGCCCATCTCGATGATCTGCAGGGTCGACTCATGGCCCCGGCGAGGGTCGGCCTCGTCGAACAGCCCGATGGTCAGGAAACCCAGCTTCCGTAGGGGTTTCGAGGTCAGCGGCATGGTGCGGCTCCCTGTCACATGGCGGTCGACGACGTGAGGCTGACGGCGGTGGCGAACGCGCCGTCGTGGTGGACGAGGGCGGGGCCCTCGGCGGGACCGCCTCCGGACCGGACCTCGCCGATGACGAGGAAGTGGTCGCCGACCTGTTCACATCGGGTCACGCGGGCGGTGAGCCAGGCCGGTACTCCGTCGAGCACCGGGAGTCCGTCGCCCGCATCCTGCCAGGAGACACCCGAGAAGCGGTCGGTGCCACTGCGGGCGAACCGCTCCGCGAGCGCGGCGTTGTGGGCGCCCAGCACATGGACCGCGAAGCGGTCTGCGCGCTGGACGGCGCCGGCGGTCGAGGCGGTGGCGCCGAGGTAGAACGAGACCAGGGGCGGATCGAGTGACACGGAGGTGAACGAGGTCGCGGTGAACCCGGCGGGCCCCGGCACGGTGATGACCGTGACGCCGGCCGCGTGCCGGCGCAGGGTCCGGCGGAGTATGTCGCCCCCGTCGGCTCCGGTGGGGGCGGTCGCCGGTTCGGTGGCGGGGCGGTCGGTGGACACGGTCATCTGATTCCCTTCCCAGGGTCGGTGCCACGGTCAGGAATGTGCGGGGTGTGCGCCGGTTTCGAGGGTGAGGATCGGGATCGTCTCCCGGTCGGCGCGCAGGCGTTCCAGCCACAGGACGATGGTGGCTGCCGTGGTGCGGTGGGTGGCGTCGTTCAGCACGTCGTGCACGCCCTCGTGCAGTACGCCGAGGGTCGCGTGTGGCAGCTGTTCGGCCAGGCCGCGGGCCTGCTCCAGCGGAGAGATCGGGTCCGCCTCGCCGTGCAGGACCAGGGCGGGGAGGTCGGGCCGGGTATCGGGGAGCAGATGCGCCGGTACGGGGCCGAAGAGGCGACCTCGGACGAACTCCCGGTCGTCGGTGATCTTCTTGCGGTGGGTCGGGCAAGCGGTACGCGCCGCCAACTCGGCTTCCCAGTCGGAGTCGTGGTCGTCGGCCGCGGATCCGGTCGCGGGCGCGGGCCCATCCGCCGTCGGCGCGGTTCCGGCGAGGATCAGGCCCGCCGTCGTGAACGGCGCATCGGTGACGGTTGCCGTGTGCAGGGCCTGGAGGGCGCCGGTGTCGCTGCCGACGAGGACGAGCGGCGGGGCCGGGTGTTCACCCGCGGCCGCCGCCGCCTTGGTCAGCACCTCTCGTGCCGTGTGCTCCGGGGCTGTATCGAGGGCGTGCACGACATAGCCATCCGCCGCGAGCCTGCGGCCGAAGCGCTCGTATGTGCCGCCGTGTTCGCCGCGGCCGGGCAGGACGACGAGGGTGCCCCGCGGCAGGATTCCGGTGGGCGGCTGCCAGCTGCGCACCGTGGTGGCGGGCACGGTGGGTGCGGTGGTCATCGGGTCTCCTGGGTCTCGATCACGCCGCTGAACTCGACCGGCGATCCGGGCGATGGGGAGCGTGGAGTCATGGGTCAGTTGCCTTTCGGGGCGGCCGGGTTGGACGCGGCGGATGTGAACCGGCGGGCCAGTGCCGCGCGGCCGGTGGCGGTGAGGACGGAGTCGTCCTGCGGGGTGTGCACACGGCTGCAGAGCACGTCCCGGTAATGCCGCTGGAGCGGGTTGGCGTGCGTGAGGCCGTGATTTCCGGTGAGCGTGAGGGCCTGGTCGACGGCGGTGATGGCGGCGCGGGTGCCGAGGACCTTGGCGACGCCCGCCTGTTCGACGGCCTCCGGGTCGCCCGCGTCGACGCGGGCGGCTAGCGCGTCCACGACTGTGTCGGCGCCGATGAGCGCCGTCTCGATCTCGCCGACGGCGCTCTGGAAGCGGGGCAGGGTCGCGAGCGGCGCGCCGAGTGCGGTGGGCACGCGCTCGTGGAGGAAGCCGGTCAGCCAGTCACGGGCGGCGCCCGCGACGCCGAGGTAGAGCGCGGTCAGGCCGAGGGCGTTCCAAGCCCCGGTCACCGGGTCGGGGCGGGCGCCCGGCGTGTCGCCGGGCTCGGTGAGGCCGATGACGTCGTCGGCGGGGACCGGTACCGAATCCAGGACGACGTCGTCGCTGCGGCTGGCCCGCAGACCGACGTGGTCCCAGGTCGGCTCCACGGTCAGCCCGGGGCTGCCGGTGCGGACGATGAAGGTGCCGACGCGTACGGGCTCCCCGTCGTCGGGTTCGGTGCGCGCGAAGACCAGCATGCGGCTGAGCCCGATCGCCCCCGTGGAGTAGATCTTCCGGCCCGTCAGCAGCCAATGGCCGCCGTCGCGCCGCGCGGTGGTGGCGGGCAGCCCGCCGCGGATCGGGCTGCCGAGTTCCGGCTCGACGCGCAGGGCGTTGACCAGGGCCGGGCCCGCGGCCGACTCGGCGAGCACGTCGCCGTAGACGGTGGCCGGCCAGGCGGGCGTACGGGCCTCGGCGGCGTGGACGAACAGGGTCATGGCCGCCACCAGGGCCACGGCCGGGTCCCCGGCGCCGACGGCGCGCAGGATGCGGACGGTGTCGGCGAGCCCGGCCCCGGGCCCGCCGTGCCGCGTGGCAACGGTGGCGGTGAGCAGCCCGGCTTCGTGGACCAGGACGACCCCTTCGGTGGGGAAGGAGGCGTCGCGGTCGTGTGCGGGGGCGCGGGCGGCCAGCGCCGCGGTGAGCGCGGGAAGCCGGTCGAAGTCCAGGGGCGGCAGGGCGGTGGGGCGGTGGGTCCGGTCGGTGGTGGAGGTCACGAGGGTCTCCGGGAGTGGCTGTCGCGTCGGCGGTCGTGGTCGTACGGGTGCGGCGCCCACGGTGGGTCGTACGGGGTGCGGCGCCCGCGGCGGTCCGGTACCCGGGAGCGTGCCGTGATCTGGGGGCGGCTGAGCGCCCCCGGATCACGGGAGTTGAAAAGAATTCCGGGCCGGGCCGGTGGCGGGAAGCGGTCACCTACAAGGTGCCGAGCGCTCCCAGCGACGGTGAGAATCGCCGCTCAGCGACAAAGGGCGCTGGAGGTGCGCAGGTAGTCCACATAGCGGCAGAGCACGCCCGGATGCGTCGAGTGCATACCCCTTATGGTCGTGACCGCAGAAGCCGGTGTCAATGGACACCTTTAGGTGTCTCATGGTGCGGAACCCCGGCGACCTGCGCTTTCGGCTGCGGATCAGCGCTGACGAGGCGGCTACCGCCCCGTGCTGGACACTCGTGACGCCGCTACTCGCGCTGCTCGTAGCGCCGCCACTCGCGTCCACCGTCGCGAGAGATCCATAGCCCCTCGCCCTTCACCAGGTCATACGTCGCCGTCGTCGCGTCCGCGATGCCGTAGAGGGTCGTGCCGTCGACGGTCATCGACGTGAATTGCGCCGGCGTCTTCAGTTCGTGGAAGGCGCTGTTGGTGTGGTCATCGGCGAGCCAGTAACGGCCGCCTTCCTCGCCGACGAGCAGCCGCCCGTCCGCAAGCACCTCCAGGACCAGCGACTCCGGGCCACGCTTCAGGTCTCTCCAGGGAATGCCGCCGGTGAGGACCGTCTGCCAGTGCTCGCCGCCGTCCGTCGTCAGCAACAGGCCGCGTACGCCCTCGCCCCGGGTGAGGGACAGCGCCACGGTGCCACCCCGCGCGGCGAGGATGCCCCCCGTGTACGGCTTCGGGACGGCCGTGGAGCCAAGGACGCGACCGTCGTGCTGCCATACGACGCGGTTGGGGTCTTCGGTCAGGGGCTGGTCCAGGCTCCAGGCCGTGCCTCGCTCGTCGATGTCGAGGCGGATGGCGTCGTCCGGCACTCCGGCCGGGGGCGCCACGGTGCGCGTGGCGGGGCGGTAGATGAGGGACGGCTCCAGTTCGGCGAGCAGGACGTCGCCGGGGCGGGTGCGCAGTGGGGTCTCGGTGCTGATGACCTTGTGCGGCTTGCCGCGTACATCGAGGGCGTACGCTCCCTCGACTCCCTCCCCCGGCGGCACCCGCACGAAGCCCCCGCGCACCCCCTTGAACGCGGCCGGCGCCGCCTCCGCGTCCGTGTGTTCCGCGTGCTCGGCGACCGTATGGCCGTCGGGGCCGACGATGCGCCAGGCGGTGGCGGCCGGCCCCTCGTCGTCCTCGACGTTGCCGGCGTTGTACGTCAGGAGCAGCGAGCCGTCCTCGGCGCGGACGACGTCGGTGGGTGCGCCGGCCGCCTCGATGACGTTGGCGGGGCGCGGGTGAGCGTCTTCGATGACGCGCTTGTACCTCGCCTCGCGGTCCCCGTGGTCCCCGTGGTCCCCGTCGTCGGAGCCGCCCGGTCCGCAGGCGGTCAGCGCCAGCGCCGCACTCGCCGCGGCCACGAGCCCGACCCTCCGCCTGCCGCGCTTTCTCAGCGATGCCATTGCCACATCCTCACATGAGGCGGCGGCCGCCTCGGCGGGAACAAGTGACCCAGGCTGCGTTGCGCGCGACCGACGAAGTGATCGCCGACGTCGGACGCTTCCGCTTCCCTCCGAGCAGGACCTGCCCGCCCCGGAGCGGGCCGTGCTCTCTGTGTTCCGTCGGCCGGACGAGAGTTTTGAACGGAGCGCTCCGCTCCGATAGCTTGACCGCGACACACTTCGTTCCGCCGACCCGGAGGACAGATGAAGGCGACAGGCAGGCCGACGGCTCTGGTGACCGGCGGCAGCCGGGGAATCGGCGCGGCGACTTCGCGTGAACTCGCGGCTCGCGGATACCGCGTGGCGGTCAACTACTTCTCGAACCGTGAGGCGGCCGGCCAGGTGGTCAAGCTCATCGAGGCCGACGGCGGCGATGCCTTCGCCGTGCAGGCCGATGTGTACGACCCCGACCAGGCAGCCGAACTGCTGAAGCGCGCCGCCGTCGACGGACGCCTGGATGTCCTTGTCTGTAACGCCGGCGCCCGTTTCACCCCGACCCCCGTGCAGACCCTGCCCTGGGACGACTTCAAGAGGAAGGTGACGGACGAACTGTCGTCCGTCTACACCCTCACCCAGCAGGCCCTGGCGATCATGGGCGCGCGAGGGCAGGGACGGATCTTGTACGTCTCCAGTGCCGTGGCCGACGGTCCACCCACCGCGGGGATGGCCGCCCATGGCACCGCCAAGGCCGCTCTGAACACCTTCGCCCGCTTCGTCGCCTACGAGGCCGGTCCACTGGGCATCAAGGTCAATGTGGTGGCGCCCGGCTTCGTGCGCACCGAGGCCAGCGCGGGGATGCCGCAGGAATTCCAGCAGCGCTTGGTGGAGCGCACCCCGCTCGGACGGGTCGCAGAGCCGGAGGACGTGGCCCGGGCGATCGCGATGCTCGTCGGCGACGATGCCGGCTTCGTCACCGGCTCGGTGCTCACCGTCGACGGTGGGCACGGGGTGGCGCGCCCTTAAGGGAGAATGCTGCGCCATGGGTGACACGCACGCAGCCAAACCGCGAGGCCGCCAACGTGAGGCGGACCGCAACGACGCCCGTCTCATGCAGGCCGCACGCGAAGTCTTCGCCGAGCGCGGCTGGGACGCCCCCGTCTCGGAGATCGCCCGTCGAGCGGGCATCGGCATGGGCAGTCTCTACCGCCGCTACCCCAGCAAGGAACTACTGGCCCAGCGCATGCGGCTCGCGGGCATGGAGCAGCTCGTCACCCAGGCACACACGGCACTCGCCGAAGAACCGGACGCGTGGGCCGCCTTCGCCCGTTTCCTGCACGACGCGTTGTCGGCCCAGGGGTCAAGCGGTCCACTTCTTCCACAGGTCGGCGGGCGACTGCCGGCCACGGACGACGTCGTGGCCGCCGCCGACCGGCTGCGGGCCGCCCTGGACGACCTGGTGGGAGGCGCGCACCGGGCAGGGGTGCTACGTGCGGATTTCACCTCCGCCGACATCCCGTTGCTGCTCGAACATCTCGCCGCACGGATTCCCGTCACCGGTGAGCGTGCCACTGCGCTCCACCTGCGCTACCTGGACCTGGTCCTCGCCGGACTGCGCCCCCCGGCCGCCGATCAGACCACCATTCTGCCGGGACCGGCCCCGGACTGGACGGAGCTCAGCGACCTGTGGAACGCGCCTGGGGGGTGAGAGTCCCACCGACGTCGGACTCCCCGGCGGGCCATGGCGTCGTTCCGACGCCGTAGCCGATCAGAACACCTTCGGACACCCCGCCCGGGCTGCCGCGCTGGGCACCCTTCGCCTTCACCGGGCACCGGGCACCGAGGTGTGGGCGTTGTCAGTCCGGCAGCAGGTGGGACACCAGGGAGCGTGTCCACTCGGGGGTGAGGGCCTGGTCGGTGAAGACCGCCCGGTAGTAGAGGGGGGCGATCACCGCGTCCGTGACGCGTTCGACGGTCGGGGTCTCATGGCCCCGGGCCTGTTCCCGTTCGAGCATGGCCTGGATCTGTTGCCGGCGTTCTCCCGTGCAGGCGCTGGCACCCTGATCTCCGGCTGTGCCGATGGTGGCGCGCACCAGAGGGAGGGTGTCCGGGTCGTTGAGGTCCTTGGCGAGATCGGATGCGTAGCGCTCCAGATCCTCGCGGAGACTCCCGGTGTCCGGCACCACGATGCCGCCGGAGAAACGGCTGGTCGCGACGTCGGTGAGCAGTTCACCGACGGAGCCCCAACGGCGGTAGACCGTGGTGGCGTGCACGCCCGCGCGGGCGGCCACGACCGGGATCGTCAGCAGTTCGTCGGCCTCGTCGGTGAGCAGCTCCGCGACCGCCCGGTGGACGGCAGCGCGGATGCGGGCGGAGCGGCCGCCGGGCCGGCTACCGGTGTGGGGCGGAGGGGCGGCGCGAGTGGACATGTGACCAGTATGGCATCGATCACTGCGTTTGAATGCAGCGATCGATGCGTTTACGGTAGGGCTGACGCCATTAACGCATCGATCACTGCGAGAATCCACATGTCTGCTCCACCTGCAGTCACCGCCAGGCCGCCCGCCGGGGATCCGCACCGCGCACCGTGGAAGGGTGCCTTCCCCTACGTCGGCGCCATCCTCGTCCTCTTCCTGGCCGCCTCCAGCGCACCGTCCCCGCTCTACGCGATCTACCAGCAGCAATGGCATTTCACCGCGTGGGTGCTGTCCGTCGTCTTCGCCCTCTACGTGGTCGGCCTGCTGGGCTCGCTGCTCGTCGTCGGAGCGCTGTCGGACCATCTCGGCCGCCGGCCGGTACTCGCCGGGGCGATCGGGCTGGAGATGGTCGCGCTCGTCCTGTTCTACGTCGCCGGGGACGTGTTCGTCCTGTCCGCCGCCCGGGTGCTGCAGGGCATCGCGACCGGGGCCGCGACGACCACCCTGAGCGCCACCCTCGTCGATCTCGAACCGTCGCATGCCCGCGGCCGCGCAGGCGTCATCACCTCGGTGTCTCCCCTGACCGGGCTCGCTCTGGGCGCCCTCGGCAGCGGTGTGCTGGTGGAGTTCGGTCCCGCCCCGACCCGGCTGGTCTACACCCTGCTCTTCGGCGCGATGGCGCTGGCGGCGGTGGTCGTCGCCCTCACGCCGGAGACGTCGCTCCGCCGCCCGGGAGCCGTCGCCTCCCTGCGCCCACGGGTAGCGATGCCCGCGCACCTGCGCGTGGACATCGTCCCGGTGGTGCCGGCGATGATCGCCGGCTGGGCCTTGGCCGGGATGTACCTCTCGCTCGGCCCGTCCGTCGCGGCCGAGCTGCTGGGGCTGCGCAGTCATCTGATCGGCGGCGTCGTGGTGACGCTCCTGACGGGTACCGGAGCGCTCGCGGTCTTCCTGCTCCGCTCCCGTCCCGCGCCCTCGCTGCTGGCCCCCTCGTCCGCACTGCTCGGACTCGGCACCCTGATATCGCTTGCCGGGGTCGCCGATGACCTCGCCTGGCCGGCCGCTGTCGGCACCGTCGTTTCGGGTCTCGGCATGGGCGCGTCGGTGCTGGCCACGTTCGGCACCTTCGCCCGGATCGCCAAGCCGCACGAGCGCAGCGAGGTCTTCGCCCTGGCGAACATCATCGCCTATCTGGGAAACAGTGTGCCGTCCGTCCTCGGCGGAATCGCGGTCACCGTCCTGGGAGTGAGGACCGCCACCGGGATCTACGCGCTGGCGATCGCGGTGATCGCCGCCACCGCCCTCGTCCTGCGCCTGAGCCGGATACGGGCGGAGCGCCGCGCCGTCATGGCCCGGACGGCCGAGGCTCCGGCCGCCGCGGAGGCCCCGGCGACCGCCGTTTCATGCCACTGAACCGATACACCGATTACCATCCGGAACAGAGCAAGGAGACATCGTGACGACCGCAAGCAGGACCAGGAAGAACCTCGAGGTTCAGCGATCGGGCCACACGACGATCCGGTACACGGCCAGCGGTCCGGCCGGAGGGCGGACGATGGCTCTCATCCATGGCTGGGCGTGCAACCGCGGCGACTACGACGCGGTGACGGACCATCTGCCCGAGGACTACCGCGTTCTCGCCATCGACCTCGCCGAGCATGGTGAGTCGCGGTCGACGCGGGACGTCTGGACCATGGAAGAGTTCGCTCGCGACGTGGCGGCAGTGCTGGAGGCCGAGTCGGTGGACACGTGCGTCGTGGCCGGGCACTCCCTCGGCGGGGCGGTCGCCGTCGAGGTCGGCCGGCTGCTCCCCGACACCGTCTCGCATGTGATCGCACTCGACGCGCTGCACTACCTGTCCCTGTTCCCCGCGCTGAGCGAAGAGCAGACCGATGCGATGCTGAGCATGTTCCGTTCGGACTTCGCCGGAGGGGTGCGCGGTCTCGTCGAGGCGGGTTCGCCGGCCGGGACCGACACGGCCCTCAAGGCTTCGTACTTCGAGAAGATGGTCGCGGTGCGGCAGCCCGCGGGTCTGCGTTCCATCGAGGGTCTGGTGCACTGGGACATGGACGCGGCGCTGCGTGCGACACCGCAGCCGATCACCGTGTTCGCGATACGTGACCTGGTGACGCGGGAAGCGATCGACCGCTATGGCGACCGCTTCGACATCGTGCCCGTCGACCTGGGCAGCCACCACTTCCCAGTGGAGGCACCCGAAGGGACGGCAGCTCTTCTGGCCGGCGTGCGAACCGAGTAGGAACGAGCGTGATGCGGCTCCCCCTCCAGGCCCTCCATCCCTGGAGCTGGGCGAAGTGGCCCCTGGCTTCCATCTTTCGTGGCCAGGGGTGCCGGAGGCCCTGAGGCTCGGTCAGCACTGAGTTGTGTTCCGGGTCGCTGCTGTCGCCACCACCACCGTCGAGGCCGACGAAGCCGAGGTCGGCGATCGCGGCGAGGCCGGCCGTCATTTCTCGGCGGGGGTGGGGGCTCGGGGAAGGCGTAGCCGGAAGCATGCTCCGAGGGTCCGGGGGGTGAGGGTGAGGGTGCCACGGTGGCGGTGGGCCAGGTCGCGGGCGATGGCGAGGCCCAGGCCGGTGCCGCCGTGGTCGCGGGAGCGGGCGTCGTCGAGCCGGACGAAGCGTTCGAAGATGCGCTCGGCGTCCTCGGTGGGCACGCCCGGTCCGTCGTCGTGCACCGTGAGGACGACCCAGGCGTCCTGGTTTCGGATGGTGATCTGGATGCGGTGTGCGGCGTGGCGGGCGGCGTTGTCGATGAGGTTGCGCAGCAGCCGTTCGTATTCGTCGAGGTTTCCGTGTGCGTATGCGGGGGCGGTGCTGTCGCAGGTGAGGGTCAACGGTCGTTCGGAGCGGGGGCATTGCTCGGTCAGCCGGGAGGCGAGGGCTGTCAGGTCGACGGTTTCGGGGCCGGCTGTGGGGGTGCGGGTGTCGAGGCGGGCGAGGAGCAGCAGGTCTTCGGCGAGGGCGTGGAGGCGGCGGGTCTGTCGTGCGGCGGTGGTGGCCGTGGCGGGCCAGTCGGTGCGTTCCGGGTAGGCGAGCGCGACTTCCAGGCTGGCCAGCAGTGTGGTGAGGGGGCTGCGTAGTTCGTGGGCGGCGTCCGCGACGAAGCGGCGTTGCTGGGCGGCGGCGTTGTCGAGGCGTTGGAGGGTGGTGTTGATGGTGGTGGCCAGGGCGGTGATCTCGTGTCCCGTGGCGGGGACGGTGACGCGTTCGCGGGGGTCGCTCGCGGTGACCGAGGCGGTGAGGACGCGGATGGCTTCGACCGGCCGCAGCGCGAATCGGACGGCGAAGTAGGCGACGGCGGCGATCAGTACGACGCTGACGAGCCCGGCCCCCAGCAGCAGGCGGTCGGTGGTCTTGGTGATGGCCTCGGCCGTGTGCGGGAGCACCACCACATAGACCCGCAGCCTGGCGTCGGCGGCGACGCCCAGAGCGGCGGCTTTGTCACGGCTGAGTTCATCGGCCTCGATATCGCAGGTCACGACGCGCTGGGTGCCGCCGGCTATGCCGAATATGTCCTTGGGGTTGTAGTCGCGGTTCACGGGCAGGCGGACGCTGGTGAGCGGTATCAGCGCGGCCACCCCCTCTGTCGGCGGGGTGGGCATCACGTGGTGGGTGCCGGGGTAGGCGTCGCGCAGGGCCCCGCCGGAAGCGACAGCGGTGCGACGCCCGGTCGCGACGACCTCGTACGGCACGGTGGTGGTGGAGTCGGGAACGACACCCTGGCGCAACCGTTCGCAGAGAGACCAGAGCTGACTCTTGGCTTGTTCTTCGGCGATCTGCGTGCTCTGGCGGTAGACGTCGTGGTGTACCCACCAGCCGATGCCGACCAGGATGACGGCGGTGGCCGAGGCGACGGCCAGGGCCGTGCGGGCTCGTACCGAACGCGGCCACCAGCGGCGTCGCAATTCAGTCGCGTTCACGGTCGTCCACCAATCGGTAGCCGGCGCCCCGTACGGTCTGCAGGGACTGCCGGTCGAACGCGGCGTCCACCTTCTTGCGGAGGGCGCTGACGCGCGCCTCCACCAGGTTGGGATCCTGGGCTTCGTCGGGCCACGCGTGATAGAGCAGATCCGTTTTGGAGACCGCCTGGCCCGCCCGGCGGGCCAGCAGCTCCAGCACGGCGAACTCCCTGGGTGTGAGTTCCACCCGGGCCCCGGCCCGGTGGCAGACCCGGCCGGCGACATCCAACGAGAGGTCGCCCACGGCAAGGACGGGCGGGGCGACCGTGGCGGCTCGTCTGACCAGGGCCCGCAGCCGTGCGACGAGCACCACGTAGGAGAAGGGTTTGGCCAGGTAGTCATCGGCCCCCGTGTCCAGGGCCTCTGCCTGATCCCACTCCCCGTCCTTGGCGGTGAGCACCAGGATGGGGGTCGCGTTGCCCTCCCGGCGCAGTTGGGCGCAGACCTTGTAGCCGTTGAGTCCGGGCAGCATCAAGTCCAGTACGACAAGGGCGTATTCGCCGGTCCGGGCCATCCACAGGCCGTGTCGGCCGTCGTGGGCGAGGTCGACGCTGTAGCCCTCGGCGGTGAGACCGGTGTGCAGGGTGTGGGCAAGGTCCACCTCGTCTTCGACGACCAGGATGCGCATGTGGTGCAGCCTTGCACAGCGCAGGCCCGCCTTCCTGATCGGCCGGTCAGGTTGGGTCAGCAGCCGGTCAACGAGGTCCGGGCACGGTGGCGGAGCTTCTTCACCACTACTGAAAGGCCCTGCCGCTGATGTCCGTTGCCGAACGTGGCCCTGCCGTGGCCAGGACGGTTTCCCCTCCCGTACCCGTCCGTCGACCATCACCGGGCCCGGCCAGAGCCGTTGTCGTGACCGCGCCCTTGTCGCTGACCATCGCTCTGGGGCTCTGGGGTATCCGCAGGAAGAACACGATGTGGGGGGACGAGTCCGTCACCTATCAGCTCGCGCACCGCGATCTTTCGCAGATATGGCTCACCGCCCAGCAGATTGATCTGGTCCATGCCCTCTACTACGCCGTGATGCATGAGATCTTCGGTCTCTTCGGCGGAGGCCTGCTGACGTTACGGCTGCCGTCTGTGCTGGCAATGTCCGTGGCGGCGAGTGGAGTCGGGCTTCTGGGGCTACGCCTGGCGGGACCCCGTGTCGGGCTGCTGGCCGGGCTGGTGTTTCCGCTCCTCCCGCAGGTACAGAAGTACGCGCAGGAAGGCCGCTCGTACGCCATGGTCTGTGCCCTGGTCACCTGGGCCACCTATGCGCTCGTGGTCAGCGTCCCGCATCGCGGCCGGTGGCGGTGGGCGGTCTATGGCTCCACCATGCTGCTGGCCTGTCTGCTCCATGAGTTCGCGGTCCTCGCCCTGGTCGCACACGGCGTCACACTGGTGGTCTCCCGTGTTCCACGACCGGTGCTGAGGGCGTGGAGTGTGACTGCCGCGGGCGTTGTGGCCGGGCTGTTGCCGCTGGCGATCCGCAGTGTGGGGCAGTCGGGGCAGGTGTCCTGGATCGGCGGACCGGTGCGGCTTCGTTATTTCCTGGTTGTGGCGGTCGTGGGCATGGCGTGTGCCCGAGCGCCCCTGGGGGTGAAGGGGCCCGTGCGGCTCTCCGTGCTGGCTGTGCCGATTCTTGTGCTTCCCGGTCTTCTGCTGCTGATCGTCTCGCTGGTCAAGCCCCTTTTCGTCGATCGGTATGTGCTCTACAGCAATATCGGAATCGCGTTGCTGCTGGGCGCCTGGATGGATTACTTCCACCGGCGGCGGCAGTCTTCCCGCACCGCGTGGATCGCGGCGGTTGCCGTACTGGCCGCGCTCGTCCCGCCGAGCCTTTCGCTGAGGACGCCCCAGAGCCGGAGCAATGACGTCACCGCCGTCGGCGCCGCCGTACGCGAGGAAGGCCGTCCCGGCGACGGGCTGCTCTATCTCTCCGGCCAGTACCGGGCCTTCACCGCGGCCAGCCCCGAGGACACCCGTTTCCTGACGGATCTGGCCCTGGCACAGGACGCCGTTTCGTCGAACACCCTCGCAGGTGTCGAGCTTCCCGCCCAGGACATAGCGGCACGCATGCTGGAATTCGACCGGATCGTCGCGGTCCGCGGCCCGGCGGGTGCGCAGTCGCCGACCGACCCGCAGGAGGAAGCGAAAACAAGCACCCTGCGGCGCTACTTCCGCGAGTACGGAACAACCCATGTCAACGGGGCGCGAGTCACCGTCTATGTCCGAGGCCACGCCCCTCTCCGAAGGCCGGTCCTGGATCCGACAGCCCGGGAGCGAGCGGTGGGGTGATGGTATCCCGCGACCGGTTGTCGATGTCCGCACGGGCCGCCCGGGCCGGTGGGGTCCCCGCGGTGGCATCGTCGTCACCGCCTTGGAGCCCACCGGCCGAGCCCGTGTCGGCCTGACCGCCCCGCCCGCTCTCCGCGGGACGGCGCTCAGGCGACCAGTTGTGTCCGTTACGCGGCGCGCAGCGGGGCGAGGGCCCCGCTCCAGGCCAGCACCTGGTCCAGCGTGGCGTTCAGCGCATCCACCTGGAATTGGCCGGGCTTGAAGTCGCTGAAGTTCTCGAAGTCGTGGAACAGCGACAGCGCGACCTGAGCGCGCACGTCCGCCATCTGCAGCTCCCCCGCCACCAGGCGCAGGTGCTCCACCGCACGGGCGCCGCCCAGGGAGCCGTAGCTGACGAAGCCGACCGCCTTGTTGTTCCACTCCGCGTAGAGGAAGTCGATCGCGTTCTTCAGCACCCCGGAAGTCGAGTGGTTGTACTCGGGCGTCACCATGATGAAGCCGTCAAACGAGTCGATCTTGCTCGCCCATTCCTGCGTGTGCGGCTGAGCGTACTGACCCAGCGACGGCGGGAGCGCCTCGTCGAGGTGCGGCAGCTTGTAGTCCAGCAGGTCGACCAGTTCGAACTCGGCGTCGGTGCGCTGCGAGGCGATCTCGTGCACCCAGCGGGCCACAGCCGCGCCGTTGCGCCCGGGACGGGTGCTGCCGAGGATGATTCCGATCTTGATCATGCCAAAACCCTTCATAAAGGTGCTCCCGACGCACATCCGGGATATATTTGCTTCACCAAGCAAGTTAATGCCAAGTGATTGCTCCGTCAAGTAATACCTGAGCACACCCCTCCGCTACGCCGCATCAGCCGGTGCGGCCGGAGCAGCGGCTCGAGCCCCACTGACCGTCCGGCCGCGCTCCGATGCCGGGAAGCGGCCGAGCATGGCGCGCAGTTCCTCGGCGCTGGTGTTGGCTCCGAAGGGTTCGGTCCCCGGCTCCAATCCCACGCCGTCGGCGAGCGGGCCGGCGACGACGGGGTCGAAGCCGAAGGCGTCCACGAGGAGGGCGACCGTGGCCCGGTCGCCTGGGTCATCGGCGGCGATGGCGATCCCCTTGCGACCCGTCACCCCGGCGGGCCGGGCCTCGTCCTCCAAGTCGTGGTAGCCCATGTGGTTGAACGCCTTGACCACGCGGGATCCCGGCAGGAACGCCTGGACGAGCTCGCTGGTGGAGGTGCGCGGGTCGGTGAGGTCCTCGCGGACGCCGTCGGCTTCCCACCAGTAGTTCATCGCGTCGATGACCAGCTTGCCGTGCAGCGCTTCGACGGGGACGCCGCGGTACTTGCCCAGGGGAAGGGCCAGGATCGCGATATCCGCCCGGGCCGCGGCCTCGGCCGCGGTGACCGCTTCCGCGCCGGGCGTGAGGACCTCGACGGTGAGGGCGATGTCGCCGGGTTCGCGTGATCCCGCGATCAGCACTCGGTAGCCTGCCGCGAGGGCGAGCCGCGCCAATACGGTCCCCACTTTTCCGGCGCCCAGGATGCCGATCGTGCGGACGTCCTCGAAGTTCATTCCGTTTCCTTTCGCGGGGTCGGTCGGCGAGTCGCGGGGTCAGTCGGCGAGGAGGTCGCGGACCCTCGGGATCACCTTCGTGCCGTAGAGCTCGACCGCACGAAGGCGGGCGCTGATCGGTTGTGAGCCCGCGGTGTAGATGAGGTCGAATCTGCCGACACCGAGTGCGCGTACGGCGCGAGCGATCTTGCGCGCGACCGTCTCGGGCGAGCCGATGTACAAGGAGCCCTGCTCGATCTCGGTGTCGTATTCCTCCCGGCGCAGTGGCGGCCAGCCCCGCAGCGCGCCGATGCGGTCGCGCATGACCCGATAGCTCGGCCAGTACAGCTCACGGGCTTCTTCGTCGTTGTCGGCGACGAAACCGGGCGAGTGCATCCCCACCGGATGCGCGACGGTGCTGAACTGCGCTGCCGCGCGCCGGTAGAGGTCGATGTAGGGCGCGAAGCGCTCAGGGGAACCGGCCGATGATGGCGAGCATGAGGGGGAACCCGTAGCGGGCGGTGCGGACGACCGACTGGGGTGAGCCGCCGACACCGACCCAGGTGGTCAGGTGCCCGGACTCGGTGGTGGGGAAGACCTCGGCGTTCTCCAGAGGGGCCCGCATGGTGCCCTGCCACGTGACGGGCTTCTCCCGGAGCAGCCGCGCGAAGAGCTCGATTTTCTCCTCGAACAGCGCGTCGTAGTCGCTCAGGTCGTACCCGAACAGAGGAAACGACTCCGTGAAGGAGCCGCGGCCCAGGATCACCTCGGCCCGGCCGCCGGAAAGAGCGTCGACCGTTGCGAAGCGCTGGAACACCCGGACGGGATCGTCGGAGCTCAGCACAGTGACACCGGAGGAGAGGCGGATACGCCTGGTGCGGGTGGCGATGCCGGCGAGCACCGTTTCCGGAGACGACACCGAGTATTCGGGCCGGTGGTGCTCGCCGAGTGCGAGAACGTCGACGCCGATGTCGTCCGCCAGGACGGCTTCCTCGAGAACCTGCCGAATCGACCTCGCGTGGGAGACGAGACCACCGGAGTCGTCCTCGGGCACATCGCCGAACGTGTCCAGCCCGAAAACGAGTTCAGACATGGGAAGGCTCCTTACTGAGCAGCTCTCGTACGCGCGGGGCGACTTCGCGGCCCAGCAGTTCGATCGTGCGGGCGCGGGCCTGACGAGGCAGATGCATGATGTCGTACTTGAGGTCGAAGCGGCTCAGACGCAGAGCGCGAGCCACTTGGGCGATCTTGCGGGCGACGGTTTCCGGGGAGCCGACGAAGAGCGCTCCGCTGTCGAGCTCCGCCAGGTAGCGCTCGCGGGTCGGCTTGTAGAAGCCTCGTTCCTCGGCCAGTTGGGTGACGACCGGCTCCCAGTACCGCCACCAGGTCTCGGTCGCCTCCTCGTCGGTGTCGGCGATGAGCCCCAGCGAGTGCTGGCCGATCGGTTGCGGATCGTGTCCGGACTGCTGGAGCGCCCGCTGGAAGAGATCGACGTGGCCGACGAACCGCTGGGGGCGTCCGCCGATGATGGCCAGCATCAGGGGCAAGCCGTAGCGGGCGGCACGGACCACGGAATGCGGGCTGCCGCCCACGCCGATCCAGGTGGGGATCCCGCCGGGCCGCATCCGGGGGCGCAGCCGCTGCTCGACAAGCGGTGCCCGAAACGCCCCGGACCAGGTCACCGTCTCCTCCCGCTGCAGGCGCATGAAGAGCTCGAGCTTCTCGTCGAAGAGCGATTCGTAGTCGGCGATGTCGTAGCCGAACAAGGGAAACGACTCCGTGGCCGACGCACGCCCGAGCACGAGCTGGGCCCGGCCACCGGACACGGCGTCCACAGTGGAGAAATCGTGGTAGATCCGTACGGGGTCATTGGTGCTCAGTACGGTCACCGAGGTGCCGAGGCGGATCCGTTCCGTGACGGCGGCGACAGCGGAGAGCAGTACGGGAGTGGCGCTGTCGACGTGTCCCGACCGGTAGTGCTCGCCGACGCTGAAGACGTCCACCCCCGAGGCTTCGGCGAGCTCGGCCTCCTCGACGAGCAGCCGGACCGTTTCGGCGTCGTCCAGCGCACGACCGTTGTCCGTTGCGACCTCGCCGAACGAGTCGAGCCCGAATTCGAATGTAGAGGCCGTCATGGTCTCCTCCTCATGCGGTCCCGCAGGCAGCTGACCCGTCCGGGTCATTTGATTGACGCGTCAAGCATTAGCCTATATATTTGACATGTCAAGCAGAGCCGCCGGTGACCGGCCCACGCGCACGGCATCCCACATCGAACCACTTGCTACGCCAATCAACTTTCTGCTTGCAGAGTCAAGCGCTACGATGTGCCCATGAGCAGCAGCAAGGAGCCGGCCAAGCCGATGAGTGCGGCCGAGGACGCCTTCATCCGCGCCTTGAGCCGGGTGCTGCTGGCGATGCCGCGCGCCGTTGAGCACGACATGGCACGCGGGGGGCTGCTCCCGCTCAGCGAGTACACGGCACTCATGCACCTCTCCGAAGTCGAGGGCCGGACGATGCGGATGAGCGAACTCGCCTCCGTGTCCAACCTCTCCCTCAGCGGCATGACACGCATCGTCGACCGTCTGGAGCGGCGGAGCCTTGTCAAACGTGTGAGGTGTGACGAGGACGGCCGCGGCTGGAACGCCGTCCTCACCGACGCCGGTCTCGCCGCGTTGACGGAGTCCTGGCCGATCCACCTCGCCAGCGTGCGCCGACACGTCCTCGACCATGTCCAGGGCGAAGACCTGAATCAGCTCACCAAAGTGCTGCAACGCATCGCCACTGACCCCTGACTCGTTTGGCATACGCGCTTTGCGTGCCCGCCGGGCGAGCGTCGGCGCGGTCGACGGCCGCGCGGCCCGGCGGGCGCGGGGCGGTCAGCGCACCGTCAGGCGCCGCAGGCGGGACACCGCCGCATGTGCCGATCCGTCGACCTCGAGGCTGACGTAGCGGGCCGTCCCGGAGGCGGTCAGCCGGCGCACGCGGCTCCGGCCGGTGAGGCTCCCGGCGTCCCGGTAGGTGATGCCGTCCGTGCTGAAGCCGACCTTCGCACCCGGCACCGCGCCCGCCGTCCACTCGGTCTCCACCAGGCGGACCGGGCGGGCCGCGCCGAGGTCAACGACCATGCGGCCGCGCGTGCCCGGTGTCCACGCCGTGTGGGCGTCGCCGTCCACCGCCGCCGCGGGGTCGGACATGCCCTCCGGCAGCGGGCTCGTGGGGAAGACGGTCCTGCCAAGAGCCAGGTCGTCGTGCGGGTGGGCGGCCGCGCCGGCCAGGACGACGGTGATCGTCCGGCCCGCTCGCACCACGGCGACCTGGCTGCGCCCCTGGGCCCGGACGCGCAGGGTGCAGGAGGCCCCGGACAGGCGCACGGTCGCGCCGTCGACGACCTGGACCCGCAGTCCCGACGGCAGGGGGCGGCTCGTGAGGGGGGTGAGCGTGAAGCGCGGGGCAGTACGGCCGCCGTGGCGGCGGGCAGCGCGGCCTCGAAGGACGTGCCGTCGGCGGTCAGGCGCTGCGTGCCCTCGAAGACCACCGTGTCCGTGCCGGTGCGCGGGATCGTGATCCGCGTCCTGACGGGCTCACCGGAGAGATTGAACAGGGTCAGGTGACCGCCCGTCAGCGTCGTGCGCACCGCGGTGTCCTCCGCCGTGGGGGTGGCCCCCCGGGCGATCGCGCGCAGCTTCCCGGCCGACGTGCCGGGGAAGCCCTCGACGAGGAGAGGCGCCGCCGGGCCGTCGCCGAGGACGATCTTGTCGTCGTAGACGCCGATCGGGTTCCGGCCGTCACGCACCACGAGCCCGGCGCGCCCCTCGACATCGAGCCAGCCGCCGCGGCTGCTCACCGCCGGGCTCGGTCCGGTCGTCAGGTCCCTCCAGTCCCGGCCGTCCGTGGACCCCTGGATGCGGTAGGCGCGGCCGGCCGCCGATTCCCAGCGCAGGGTGACCCGGTCGATCCGGCGCTCGGCGCCGAGGTCGACGGCCAGCCAGCTGTCGGCGCGCGGGCGGTCGGCCTTCGACACCGCCCAGCGGGTGGCCGCGACGCCGTCGACCGCGAGCGGCGCGCCCTTCCCGGCGTCGGCCGACGAGGCGGTGGCGGACCCGCCGCGCGCGAGGTCGGCGCCCTGGGCGCCGTCGCGCACCTCGAAGGCGTACAGGGAGTACCCGTAGGCCGGGTCGGGTCGCACGCCGAGCATGCGGACGTGGCGCACCGTCGTGGGGGCGAAGCCGAGGTCGTCGACCCGTCCGGCGGGTGTGTCGGTGGAGGTGTCGCGGGCGCGGACGGTCGCCTCGCCCTCCTCGAAGCGGTAGGTGCGCGCGCCGTCGAGCCCCGGCATGCCGGGCATCGTCAGGTTGTGCACCTCGAGGTGGCCCTCCGCGTCGGCGGTGCCGCTGCTCGCGTAGACGACGGCGCCTGTCGGGAGCGTCGCGAACCCGGCCCAGCCGCCGTCGAGGCGCAGCAGCGTCGCGCTGCCGTCGAAGCCGTCGCGCAGGGACTCGTATACGCGCACGGTCCGGCCCTGGATCTTCGCGTCGGTGGCGGGCAGGAACATCGAGGTGGCCCCGCTGAGCCCAAACAGCCAGTCGTCGTGCCCCGGCTGCCAGGCGAACTTCACGAACCCGGGCTTCGTCACGGCACCGGCCCACGCGGTGCGCGACTGGTGCGACACCAGTCCGGGGCCGGTCCCGAAGTCCGTGACGCCGGAGGCCCGCGCGAACATCTCCTCACGCGAGAGCGCCTCGACGGGCCGCCCGGACGCGGCCGCCCACACATGCAGCAGGTAGCTGATCGCGATCTCGGCGCGTGCCTCCGGCTCGTACTTCGGCTCCCCCGAGAACTTCGCCAACCGGTGCTCGGGCGGGTACTGCTGGTACGCCTCCAGCCGCGACGCCAGCTCCCGCTCCGCGCGCGCCGCGGCCCGGTCGCGCATCACCTGGGAGAGGAAGGCGAGCGGGATGACGTCCCTGCCGTAGAGGTGCTCGCGGTCCTCCACCATCGGCATCAGCGGTTCGCCCGCGTCGCTCATGACACCCAGCAGGGTGCGCCACAGCGGCTGGGCGTTCGGCTGCCGGGCGAGGACCTGCGGGAGGGGGCGTCCGGCGGCCAGGAAGTGCGCGGCGTTGCGGCCGGAGGTGCGCCACAGCTCCTCTTGGTAGTGCGGGCCGAAGGAGCCGTGGTTCTCGACGATGAAGGTGTCGTACAGATTGCGGGCGGTGTTCTCGGAGACGGCGACGCCGTCCACGCGGGCGGGGTTGGCGAGGTCGGCGGGCGGCAGCCCCGCCTCGTTGCGCGACCAGATGCCGTACCACGTGGCCCAGTCGGCCGCGCGGCGGTCGTCGTGGGCCCATGCGAGCGCCGGTGCGAGGGTCTGCGCGTACAGGCCCATCTCTTCCAGCTTGGTGTCGCCGACGTGTCCGCCACTCAGGCCGTTCGGCGTCCAGTCGCCCGAGGCGGGGTCGTCGCCGCTGCCCAACGACACGGTGTAGGCGGCCTGTTCGCGGACGATGGTCTCGACGTTCTTCTGTGTCGCGGTGTCGAGGTCCTTCCACAGCAGCCGGGCGGCGAGGATGAAGTACGACTGGAAGGTGGTGTCGAAGAAGAGTGTGCGGCCCCACTCGTCGCCGCCGGTGAGCCGGTTCGACGCGGCGAAGTGACGGATCGTGGCGAGCGTGCGCCGCTCGAGGGTCTCCCGGTCGGTGCCCGCGCGCGCCGCGTCATAGGTGCCGTGGGTGAGCAGGACCGCGTTGCCGAGGACCACGGCGAACCCGAAGTCCTTGGCGCGGTAGTGGCCCTGGGCCTCGTCCCACTGCGTCTCGGACCACCGGGTGTGGTCCAGGAGCACCCGCAGGTAGGTGGCCGCGACGGCGTCGGGCGGCGTGTCCGTGCGGCCGGGCGCCGCGTGGGCGCTCGCGGCCGCGGTGAGCGGGGGCAGGGCGGCCAGCGCGCCCGTGAGACCGGCGAGGTGCAGGAAGCGGCGTCGGTCGAGGGGCAGGGGCTGATGCGACACGGGGCGATACCTCGCAGGCTGGACAACGTTGTCAAAAGAGGGGCGGCGCACATTCTTCGGCGGTCCCGGTCCGTGCGTCAACGGGTGTGACGTCAGCCGTTCACCCGTTTTCACGGGGCCGTCCGTGCGGCCGTGGTGTTTCCGGGCAGGTTTCGTCGGCCGGTGGGGGCAGGGCCGCCCACCGGCCGTTTCGGGGGTCGTGCGGCGGTCCGGGCCGCCACCCGTGTCACATCAGAGGCCGGAGCCACCTCAGCTTCGCCGCCGCCTGGTACGGCCCGCCGCCCTCGTGGCCGTTGAAGTCGTACACCTCGATGGACTTCTCCTCGTGGGCCCAGGCGTTGAAGGCCGCGAACACGGTGGAGGGCGGGCACGTCTGGTCCTCGAGGGCGGTGGAGAAGAGCGCGGGTGCCCGGCCGCGAGCGGCGAAGTGGACGCCGTCGAAGTAGGAGAGCGTGCGCAGCGCTTCCTCGGTGCGACCGCGGTGCGTGCGCAGGAACAGGCCGATCTCCCGGTACGGGGCCGAGTCCGTCAGGGTGACGGCGCGCGGGAAGTCGCACAGGAACGGCACGTCCGGGGCGACCGCCAGCACGTCGGGGACCAGCCCTCCCACCGCGAGGGAGATCCCGCCGCCCTGGCTCTCCCCGATGACCGCCGTACGGGAGGCGTCGATGAGCGGATGCGTGCGGGCGGCCTCCACCGCCCGCACGGCATCCGTGAACACCCGCCGGTAGTAGTAGTTCTCGGGCGCGTCGATTCCGCGGGTCATGAATCCCGGGTAGGCGGGGGCGGCGCCCACCGGGTCCGGAGTGCCTCCCCCGCCGCCCCAGCCGCTGCCCTGGCCGCGGGTGTCCATCACGAAGTGCGCCCGACCGGTGGACGCCCAGAGCAGATGCTCGTGGGACAGTCCCCGCCCGCCTCCGTACCCCACGAACTCCACGACCAGGGGCACCGGTTCGGCGGCCGCCGCGGGCAGCGTCAGCCAGCCCTTCACCGGGTGACCGCCGAAGCCGGCGAACGTGGCGTCGTACACCCGCACCGTGACAAGGCACGTGTCGACGGGCTCGAAGCGGGCGTCGAGGTCGTGCTGCCGCGCCTCCGTCAGTGTGGCGGACCAGAACGCGTCGAAGTCGTCCGGTTCGGCGGAGGCGCTGCGGTAGCGGTGCAGCTGTTCGCGTGGAAGGTCGAAGAGTGCCATACGGGACTGTCTTCCTCAGAAGGGCCGGTGGTCAGGCGGTGGGTACCCGGGTCCGGCGGGGACCGTGTCTACCCCCGGGCCATCGCGATGGATCCGGCGAGGCGTTCACCCGCTTCGTAGATCATGTACGGGACGCCGTGGTCCGTGCCGAAGGAAGGGGCCGCGGCCCGGCCGTTCTCGGGTGCCGATGAATGGGAGTCGTAGAAGACGCCGAGGTGCTTGCGGAGCGAGAAGTCCTTGCCCACCTCGGTGATCATGAGGTCGCCGCCGCTCGCCTTGTCCTTGTTGTAGACGACGAACGCGGAGCCGCCGCGGGTCAGCAGGTGCGGGCCGCCGACGTTGACCGCGCCGACGTCCGAGTGGCGCACCAGCGGCGTCTGGGCGAAGGTCCAGTTGCGGCCGTCCGCGGACCAGCCCCAGCCGATGTCCCGGTGGTCGGTGGTGTTGTTGGTCATGAACAGCATGACGTAGTGGGCGCCGCGGGAGGGCAGGTCGTACCCGAACACCCGGGCGTAGGACGTCTCGGTGGTGCCGGCGGGCATCATGGACGTGCTCAGGACCACCTTGTCGTAGGTGAAGTGGATCCCGTCCTTCGAGCGGGCGAGGCGGGTGGTGGTGTTCTCGCCGTGGAAGTACAGCCAGAACTCCTTGACGTCCTCCTTCCACAGCACATGCGGCGAGGAGACGTGGCTGACGGAGTAGTGCGGGTCCCATCTGTTGGACACGATCGGGTTCGACGGGTACTCGGTGAACGGGCCTTCCAGGGAGTTCCCGTAGGCCAGGCAGATGCCGCCCGGCGCGTCGTGCGGCGCGTAGTAGAGGTAGTACCGGCCCAGCGGGTTGGCCAGCTTGTCGTAGACCCCGCGGATCGTGGGGAAGATGATCTCGCCCGTCGGGTTGTACTTCAGCTTCGACGGGGTGAGCAGCGTGCGGACGTAGGCGTAGCTCGGGAATCCGCCGGGCGCGGCCGAGGCGGACGGCGTGGCCGAGGCGGACGGTATGGCCGGCCCGCCGACGGTGAGCGCCGCGCCGGACACGGCGGTGGCGCGCAGGAACATACGGCGGTCGAGGCCGGACTGCGGCTCGGGCATGATCGGCTCCTTGGGTCGGATACTGCGGGTTCGATGGCCGGGAGTTCGGTGGCCGGGGGTTCGGTGGCCGGGGGTTCGGTGGCTACGCGGCCGGATGGCGGCGCGGGCCGGTCGAGGCGTGGGACGGGTCGGCTTCGGTCACAGCTCGGTGAAGGCGGTGACGCACAGACCGCCGAAGGCCACGGCCCATACGTAGGGCAGGGTGCGCAGCATGACCTGGTGCGGGGAGACACCCGCGTACTGGGCGCTCCACACGGTCTGGGTGCTGGTCGGGTCGGACACGCCGAAGACCTGGTTGTACGAGGCGGTCATGCCGAGGACGGCGACGGCCGGGTAGATGCCGGTGGCGACGAGGACGCCCGCGATGCCGGCGCCGAGGCCGAAGACGTTCAGCGGGCCGCGGAACAGGCACAGCGGCACCAGCAGGGTGAAGACGAGGATGAACAGGACGGTGTTCTGCGGGCTGACGGCCTTGACGAGGGGCTGCAGGGCGTCGACGGCGCCGGGCAGCTTGACCGCGGCGAGCAGGATGCCGATCGCCACGAAGAGGGTGATGGGCGGGGCGGCCACCTCGAATCCGCCGTAGAGGGTGCGCAGCAGGCGGCGGTTCATCTCCCGCGGCCGGGTCGTCGTCACCAGCGCGTACAGCACGCCGCCGAGGAGCGAGGGGATGATGGCCACGTCCAGGCCGAGGGCGAGGGTGAGCGGGACCGCCGGGGTGAGCAGGGCGTACCAGGGGGCGTCGCCGAGCCGCCGGCGGCGGTCGCCGCGCGAGGGCCGGGCCTGCACCGACTTCAGGGACCAGGTGTGCTCGACGCCGCGGCGCCGGGACTCCACGAGGACATAGGCGACGGCGGCCACCAGCGCGAACGGGAACAGCTTCACCATGAAGCCGCGCACCGTGTCGACGGGCAGGTCCAGGGCGGTGGAGAAGAACTGCCACACCGGCAGCTCGAACGGCACGCCCACGGCGATCCCCATGAGGACCGTGCCCGCCGCGGTCACCTTGGGGATGCCGACCGCGATCATCGCGGGGATGCCGATCAGACCGGCGAGCATCGCGGCGGGCGCCGATCCGGTCACGGTGCCGACCACCGCGGACACGGCGAGCACGCCGAGCGCCACGAACACCGGCCGGTCGCCGCCGAATTCGACGATCTTACGGACCAGGGTGCCCGCGATACCGGTCTCCTCCAGGAGCTTGCCGAGCCACGAGCCGAGCAGAATCGCGATCATCGTGGCGGCGAGCGCGGGCGCCCCCTCCTGGAGCACCGTGTCGAGCACGCTGCCCTTGCCGGTGAGCGGCGCGTCCGCCAGGAACGCGATCACCACGGCGAGCAGCACCAGGGCGAACGCCGTGGGCAGCTTGCGGGTGAGCATGGCGGCGACTCCCGCCGCCATGACGAGCAGAATGACGACACCCATCGTTCAGTTCTCGCTTTCGCAGGACACGGCGGCGGCCAGCGCCTCCGTGAGCAGCAGAGGGCTGCGGCCCAGGCCGCAGGCGGCGTGGGCGTAGGCGTGCGCGGCGACCTCGTCCGCGCCCGCGACGTACGCGTACAGGCGGCGCCGGCCGAACCGCAGTGCCGTGTGGCCCAGCGCCCGCTTGAACTCGGCGCGCACCGCGGTGTGGTGGAGCCAGGCGTGCGCCTGCTCGTGGGCGAGGGCGGCGGCGCGCACCGACCCTTCCGGGAACCAGTGGCGCCAGCCGCGCTCGGCGACCAGCCGCTCGGCGCGTTCCACGGTGTCGGTGTACACCTCGACCACCGGCGGCCGGGAGCGGTACCGGGCCAGCAGCCCGGCGTCCAGCCCGCCGTCCCGCTCCACGACCCGCACGGTCGCGGCCCGCGGGGTCATCCGGTGGCCGAACTCCGTCGCCGCCACCGCCCAGTGGCGCAGCAGCACGGGATCGCGGCCCTCGTGGGTGGGCGTCCCTCCGAGCAGCCGTACCGCGAGGTCCACGTCAAGGTCAGCGCTCATGTCCGCGACTCCACGACGGCGACGACCGGCTCCCCGGCGCCGCGCGGACGCAGTTCGGCGCGGGCCAGGGCGAGCAACGCCTCGGGCTCCAGGACACCGGAGAGGTCCGCGATCCGGCCGCCCACCAGGAGGCGTACGGCAGGAGCCCGTACGCCTCCGTCACCGTAGGAGGTCGCGTCGCGGACCAGTGCGGCGAGCGCCTCGCCGGAGCCCTCGACCGTCATGGTCTCCACCCGCGCGTCCGTCGCGCCGAGCCGCACCACACCGTCCGCGTCCACCACCCGCACCGGGTGGCGGTCCGCCCGCAACCGGCGCCGCACCTCGGTGCCGTACACCGTGTACGCGTCCGTGCCCGCCAGCCTCCGCACCCGGGTCTCGGGGGTCTTGAGGCTGGTGGCGGCGGCGCGCAGCCGCTCGTCGGCATCGGCGCGGTGCGCCCGGTCCTGGGTGCGCAGCTCGGTGGCTCCGGTCGCGACCGCCCGCACGGTGTTGGTCTGCGGGTCGACGGTCACCTCCACCTCGACGCCGTCGGCGGCGGCACCCTGGGCGACGACGGCCCGCTCGGCCTCGGCGCGTACCGCGAGGATCTGTTCCTGGGTGGCGCCGGGCACGATGCGCTCGACCTGCTCGCGCACCAGCGCCAGCGCCACCCCGATGGGGCTGATGACCTCGCTGTGGCGGGCGATGCGTCCTTCGAGCCCGGCGGAGGCGGCCAGGTGCGGGGTCACCGCCGCCGCTCCCCCGCCGCCGCCCACGAGGAGGGCGGTGTCGCGGTCCAGGCGGTAGTCGCGGATCATGGCGTCCACCACCGACCTGACCTGCTCCGTCCCCGCGTCGAGCACCGACCGCGCCGCACCGGCCACGTCCGTGCCGAGCGTGGCGGCCAGCGGGGCGAGGGCGGCCCGCGCGACCTCCTGGTCACTGCGTGCGAAGTCCTCCTCCCCGACCCGTCCGAGCGCGTTCGCCGCGCAGGTCATCGTCACCGCGAACCGGCCGCCCGCCGCGTCGAGGACCACGTAGTCCTCCGGGTCACCGGCCATCGGCCGCACCATCGCCACCCGGGCGTCCCGCAGTTCCTCGATCGAGGCGAAGCAGGCGTACGGCAGGCCCGCGATGTGCGCGCTGCGCGGACCGACACCGGCCACCTGCCCGCGGGAGACCCGCACCATGGAGCCGCCGCCGACCCCGACCGTGCGGACGTCGAGGGCGCTCAGATAGGAGGTCTTGCCGAGGATCGTGGCGTGGCGCACCGCCACCTTTCCGCGCCGCACCACGCTGATGTCGGTCGAGGTGCCGCCCGTCTCCAGGAACACGCCCTCGCTGACCCGCTCCTGCATCAGCGCCCCGGCGACGCCCGCCGCCGGGCCCGACAGGATCGTCAGCAGCGGACGCCGGCGCATCTCGTCCAGCGACATCACACCGCCGTCGCAGCGCATCACCATCAGCGGCGCGGTCACCCCGGCCTTGGTGATGGACGCGTCCACCAGATCGGCCGTGGCCAGCATCCGCGGCAGGATCGCGGCGTTGACCACCGCCGTCCGGGTCCGCTTGTGCAGCCCGTACATCGAGGTGATCTCGTGGGCCGCGGCCAGCGGCAGCCCCGTGGGCCGCGCCACGTCGAGCACCGCCTGCTCGCCCTCGGGCCGGTCCACCCCGAACGGCTCGGTGGCGACGAGGACCTCGGCCCCCTCGGCGCGCACCCGCTCCACGGCCGTGCGCACCTCGGCCTCCGCGGACGGATCGGCCACGTGCGCGTACACCAGCGGAAGCCGCTTGCCAGGGGTGAGTTCGAGCTTGCCGAAGGCCGCGAGCCGCCGCGTGATCACCGCGCCGGGCCCGCCGCCGATCCCGATCAGCCCGACCGTGGCCACATCGCCCTCCAGCAGGGCGTTGGTGGCCTGGGTCGTGCCGTGCGCCAGGAACACGACGTCGCCGGCCGTCCGGTCGACCTTCGCCAGGAGCTGTTCGAGCGCCTCGACGATGCCGTGGGCGACACCGTCCTCGTGGTGGTGACTGGTGGGCACCTTCACCTGGCCCACCAGTGTGAGCGCGACGGCGTCGACCGCCACGGCATCGGTGAACGTGCCACCCACGTCGATGCCGACGCGGATGCGGCGGTCTGGAGTCATGGCGGGCACCTCCTTGTGTGTTGACGTGCTTCAGGTAGTCCGGAGACGGGGGCTGGAAGTGCTGTCGGACGGGGTCAGTAGCCGCGGACGTCGGGCCAGCGGCGCTGCACACCCGCCCGGTCCAGGAGGCGGCCGAACTCCTCGAACCGCTTGTCCTCGGCCTGCACCTGGTGGGGCTCCACGCCCTCGTCCAGGCAGTGCGCGGCGAGCGCGCCCGCGACCTCGCCGACGTTCCACTCGACCGGGTGCAGCCGGTAGCAGCCGTTGGTGATGTGGGTGGTGCCGATGTTCTTGCCGGCGGGCAGCAGGTTGCGCACCCGGCGCGGCACCAGCGCGCCGAGCGGGATCTCGAACGGCACCGAGCCGATGTCGATGTAGCTGTCGCCGCCCGTGGAGGGGTGCAGGTCGATGCGGTAACCGCCCACCCCGACCGAGTCGCGGTAGCGGGTCCTGCCGTAGGGGCCGACCAAGTCGATCGCCACGTCCTGCTCGACGACGGTGGTCACCGCCTTGATGCGCCGCGACTCGCGTACGTAGGCCGCCTTGGCCAGACCGTCCGCGGTGCCGGTGACGTCCGGGCGGATGCGCAGCCCCGGGAAGCCGGTGCCGCCGTCCGCCCGTGGTGCCTCCGTCTGCAGCCAGTACAGCACCGACAGCGACAACTGGCGGGCCTCGCGCAGGGCTTCGGCCTCCTGGCCGATGTACGGCTTGAGCCAGTAGTCGTTCAGCGGCCAGTTGACGAGGGTGATGTCCGAGCCGAAGGCACCCGGTCGGTGCAGTCCGCGGGCGAGGATCCGGCGGAATCCCCACAGTTCCTTGTCCCCGGCGTCGGCGCTCTGATCGGCGCTGACCGCCAGCGGGTCGAGGTCCGGGTTGGGCACGAAGGTGCGGGGCACGGACTCCAGGGTGCGCGGGTCGGGCGCCTCGAAGCCGAGCAGCGGACCCGGCCAGAAGTCGGGCCGGTAGGAGCGCCAGAAGTCGTAGTCCTCGGGCCGCTGCACGGTGTGGTCCTCGCCCTCGTGGTGCGAGAGCGCGAAGCACACGGTGATGCCCTGCTGGTTCTCGGGCCGTGCTTCGGCGGGGGCGTGCGGCTCGCCGAACTCGTCCTGCGCCTCGGCCCCGTTGGCGTGCTCCACACCGGCGAGGTCGAGCAGTTCACCGGTTTCGGTGGCATCGACGACGTACCGGGCGGTGAAGGTGGTCCGCCCGCCGGAGCGCAGGTCGCGTACGGTCACCGCGCGGATCATGTCGCCGTCCGTCTCGGCGGAGACGGCACGGTGCTCGGTCAGGACGGTCAGCAGGCCCGCGGCCCGGTACGGGGCGAGCATGCCCTCGAGGACGGCGAGCGCCACCCGCGGCTCATGGCACAGCTTGCTGACCCGGCCGGCGCCCGGGTTCAGTTCCGCGAGCCCCAGCGCCTCGGCGCGCAGCGGGTACCACTGCCGGTAGTAGGCGCGGATTCCCTCGCGCAGCGCCCGGTAGGTCGCCGTCGTACCGAACTGCTCCACCCAGGGGTGCTCGTCCGGCGGCACCGCCTGCGCGGTGAGCTGACCGCCGATCCAGTCCGTCTCCTCGGTCATCACCACACGTCGGCCCGCCCGGCAGGCGCCGAGCGCGGCGGCGATCCCGCCGAGGCCGCCACCGACGATCAGGATGTCCGGTTCCGCTATCACGCTGCTCCTTGGGGTCGTATCCGAACCGCGGTGTGCGAACCGCGGTGTGCGTCAGAGGGCGTCATGGCCGCCGGCCGGGCGGACCCGCCGTCTCGCCGGTACGGAACGCGCAGGTCACCAGGGGTTCGTGGGTCCCCTCGCCGGCCACCATGGCGGCGAAGAGCCGGACGGCGGCGGCGCCGAGCTGGTGCCGGGGCACGTCGAATCCCATGGGCACGGGTGCCGTGGCCAGGTCCGGTGGCGGGGCGCCGAGCAGCCCGAGCGAGACGTCCCCGGGGCAGCCGAGCCCCGCCTCCCGGACGGCGGCGTCCAGCGCGCGCCAGGCCGCACCGGTGTCCGTCTCCTCCGCGACGAACGCCGTCACCCCGTCCTCGACCAGTGCGCGCACCCGCTCCGCCGTCACCTCGCCCGCCGGGTCGGCGCAGCGCAGCACCGCCTCCGGGCCCGCGTCGCCGCCGACGGCCGCCAGCCCCTCCACAAAGCCGCGCTGACGGTCCGTGGACGCCGGGGCGTCGTCGTCCTCGCGCACCAGGACGATGCGCCGGTGACCCAGTGCCGCCAGATGCTCCACGACGGCGCGGCTGGCGCTGACGTAGTCGGCGCCGACCCAGGCCAGCCCCTCCAGTTCCTCGCGGCGGCCCAGGTGGACCACCGGGAACCCGTCGGCCACCAGCCGCTTGAGCTCGGCGCCCGGCGCGTGGCGGCCGAGGAAGAGGCAGCCGTCGGCCAGGCGCACCCGGCTGAGCGCGTCCGGCCCGCCCGCGCTCGAGCCGGTGAAGAGCACCAGGTCATAGCCGCGGGCGGCCGCCTCCTGCTCGACGCCGACGAGGAACGGGTAGTACGAGTGCTGCACGTCCGTCGGGAACGTCGCGGTGAAGCTGAAGACGCCGAGGAGGTTGTTGCGGGCGGCGGCCAGCCGCCGCGCGGCCGGGTCGTGCACGTACCCGAGGCTGCGGGCGGCGTCGAGGACGCGCTGCCGGGTCTCCTCGGAGATCGTCGCCGCCTTGCCGTCCGTGCGGGCCGACAGCACCAGCGAGACCGTGGCCTGTGAGACTCCGGCGAGCTGGGCCACCTCCGCCTGCCGCGGGCGTGACGTACGGCCGACCGAGCCGGGATTGCGCCCCGGCTTCGCCCGCTTCCTCGACTGCTCCACGCGTGATTCCCTCTCCCCGCCGATTGGTAATGCGCATTACCTATGCGCATTACCGAGCACTCTGCGGGCGGCGTGTGGAGGAGGTCAAGACCTGTGCGATGACTTTCCGTTGAGCGGCACCGCGACCGGCACCGCGACCGGCACCGGATTACGCCCGGCTCTTCGGCCGTCCCGCGTGCGCTGCGGCGTGGCCCAGGGAGCGGCAGGCGACCGCGGCCCAGGCGGCGACGAGCAGCGCGTAGAGGACGACGGCGGGCCAGGTGAACAGGGGTGAGCCGGTACGGGCGGCGAGGGCGGCGGTGCCGGTGACGAAGGCGCCGAGCGGGAAGATGAAAGACCACCAAGTGGGCGCGAAGGGCAGCCCCGCACGGAGTTCCCGCAGGGTCAGCGCCGCGGCGAGTACCAGCCACAGCAAGGCGAAGCCCCAGACCCCGACACCGCCCAGCAGCGCGAGGACTGCCGCGCCCCGCACGTACGGCGCGGGCAGCGCGCCCGGCGCCGCCGTGGCCAGCGCGCCCAGCCCGGTCACGATCTGGCCCAGCGCCCCCAGGCCGATCCACACCGTGGGCACCATCGCCCCCGTGGGCGCGTCATGGTGCACCAGGCGGCTGTAGACCATGGCCAGCACCAGGAGCGCCGCCACCAGGCCGAGTCCGAACATCGCGCAACAGCCCAGCAGCAGGGCCAGCCGCGGCTGGCCGGCAGGCGTATGCGGGACCAGCAGCGCGCCCGTCGTGGCGGAGACCAAGGGCGGCACCACGGGCATCAGCCAGCCACCGAACGCCGCGTCCGGTGCGAAGCGATGCCGGGTGACCATCAGGTATGGCACCGCACAGGCGGTGGCGAGGCCGAGTGCGGTACCGAGCGACCACAGCACGCGGTCCACGTCCAGTGCGGCCCGCGCCCCGATCACCGGCGGGCCCAGTTGCAGCGCCCCGGCGCCCACCGTGAGCAGCGCCACGGCCGGCGCGCCGAAGAATTGCACATGCATCGGATCGGCGGCGTGCAATCGCAGTGCCCGCTGCCGGACGTAGCCGACCGCCAGGACGACGAGCAGCAGACCGGCCCCCCACCAGACCACCGTGGCGGCGCCCCGCAGTCCGGGGAAGCCGCGGGGCAGGGCGACCGCCGCGTTGGCGACGATGCCGGTGCCCATGACGGCCGCGAACCAACTGGGGCCGAGCAGCCGACGGCCTGTTGTGTTCGCCGTGGGCACGGGGGTTCCGAGCGCGGGAAGCCCCGGGTCCACCTCGCGCTCGGTCGGGATGGCTCGGGCACTGCTGGGGTGGGGTGTCACGGCGTGGAACGCCTCTTTTCGCGTCTTGGGGATCACCGTCGTGAACCGGCCGGCCGGGTGGCCCGAGCCCGACAGATCCGGGTCGCGGCCAAGTCCGTCGACCCGTTGGCCTCACGAGGCTATGGCGGCCTCTCGTGCCTGCCGCATACCTGCACGCGCCACAACACCCTCACATCGGGACTGGATGGGGAGAGCCCTCGCCCGGGGTGAGGATTCCGTACCCGGCCGTGACATCGCCGCGCCGCAGGCATGCGCCTGGGCTCACGCGTCCCGAGGGCCGGTCACGGTGCTGCCTGCGTCCGCTCCGAGTGCCGACCCGGCCAGCGCCGCTGGTGCCTCGGCGTCCGCCACTCCGGTGGTGTGGAACCGCGCCCGGAACGCGCCCGGAGTCACCTTGAGATTCCGTACGAACGCTCTGCGCAGCGACTCGGGGAGCCGAATCCGGTGCGGCGGGCGATCACGGCCATGGGATCGTCGCCGGTCTCCAGCATCGCCTGCGCCGCTTCCAGCCGGATCTGCTCCACGTACCGGGCCGGTGTCGTGCCCACCTCGTCGCAGAAGAGCCGGGTCACCTGGCGGGAGCTGACGCCGGCCCGGCGTGCCATGGCGGACAGTGTGTGGTCGGCGCCGGGGTCCTCCGCGATGGCGTCCAGCACCCGGCGCAGCATCTCCTGGCGCGTGTGCGGAGCACGGGCGCGAACGCTGAACTGGGACTGTCCGCCGGGCCGTTGCATGAAGACCACCATGTCCTTGGCCACGTCGCGCGCCACTTCGGCCCCCCAGTGCTCTTCCACGAGCGCCAGTGAGAGGTCGATGCCCGCGCTGGCTCCGGCCGAGCTCATCATCCTGCCGTCCTGGACGAAGATCGCGTCGGGCTTGACGTGGACGGTGGGGAAACGCAGGGCGAGCTGCCGTGAGTGCCGCCAGTGGGTGGCGGCACGGCGGCCGTCCAGAAGTCCGGCGGCGGCCAGCAGGAAGGTGCCGGTGCACACGGAAGCCGTGCGACGAGAGTGCGCGTCGAGCCTGCGCACGATGTCCAGCAGCGCATCGTCCCTGATCGCCTGATCCCAGCCCGGACCTCCTGGGATCACCAGCACATCGCTGGTCTCGTGCACGTCCTCGACGGCCATATCGGCGCCGAGGCGGGTGCCCGCCGACGTCGTCACCTCGTTGCCGTCGGCCGACACCACGTTCAGCCGGTAGCGGCCGCCGAATTCGTTCGCCGAGGCGAACACCTCGATCGGACCGGTCACATCCAGCAACCGGACCCCGGGGAAGACGAAGATCGTCACGAGGAGTGGGCCGGTTCCGGCGGGCTTGTGGTTCATCGAGGGCCTCCGCACGTGGACAGCGTCGATGCTAGACGTAGTGAGTTTGGAAAACAAACCGACTAGAATCGCAACATGACCGATGTCCAGCCACGTGCCTGCCCCATCGCCGGGACCCTCGACCTCGTAGGAGAGCGCTGGTCGCTTCTGGTGCTGCGCGAGGCATTCATGGGCGTCCGGCGCTACGCCGACATCCGCGCCAACACCGGAGCACCGCGGGACGTCCTCACCAAGCGGCTGAGATCCCTGGAGGCCGCGGGGATCCTGGAGCGCCGCCGGTACCAGGACCGCCCTCCCCGCTTCGAGTACCACCTGACGGCCGCGGGACAGGCCCTGGAGCCGGTGCTGATCGGGCTCCGGGAATGGGGTATCCGGCATCTGCCGGACTCGCCGCCCGCACCGCGGTTCCTGCACACGTGCGGCGCCGATGTGGAGACGCGGGTCGTCTGCGCCGCGTGTGGCGAACCCCTTGATGGAGGCGGACTGGTCACCGTCCTGGAGGAGGCGGACCACGTCAGGTCCGATGGGGACCGTTCGCGGTCCGACTGACGGCCGCGCCGGGGCCCCGAGCCCTTTGATGCCGTTCGGTTACACGACCGGCACTCCACGTACGCCGTGGTGTACGAGGATTCCACTCGTCGCCGGACCGATCTTCAACGGGATGTACGGGGGATTCCATGCACCGTTCCATCGCGGCCGCCGCGGCGGTCGTCACACTCACCGCCACCCTTGTGGCATGCGGCGGTTCGGACATAGGCATCGGCAAGGGCGGGCCCACGAAGAACACCGGCCCCAGCGGCCCCGCCGAACCCGGCGGCGAGCAGGCGCCGGACGCCGCGCCCAGCAGCGCGGCGGCGCCGGTCGGCAAGCTCGGCGACACTCTCGCGCTGGAGGGACTCCCCGGCAATCTGGACACCAAGGGCACGGTCCGGGCCGACTTCACGCTGAAGAGGTACGTGGACCGCGCCCAGGCGGAGGTCGCCTACTTCAAGGCTCCCCCCGGGAAACGCCTGGTCGCGGCGGACTTCACGATCGTCGGCACGGGCACGGGCACCTACCACGACAGCGGGTACAACGGCGCGAAGGTCATCGACTCGACGGGCAAGGGGTACTTCGGCAAGCCCGGGTCCCCCACCGTCGGCGAGTCCCTGGACCTCTCCCTGATCCTCCAGCCGGGCGAGCGGGCCACCGGGTGGGTCATCTTCGAAGTACCGGAGGACGCGAAGATCACGGCCGTGACCTACCAGATGGACGCGACCGGCTTCGACGAGGAGCGCGTGGGCAGGTGGAACCTCGGTTAGCACTCCGGCCCGGTCGCGCGATCGCGCAGCCGCTCAGGTCTCCCTCACGGCCTCCCCGCCGACGCCGGTACCCGTATCGGCGTCGGCGGGTTTTGCGACGAAGGGCCCGGGACGATGCCCGGACGCCGCCGGTCGATTCGGGCTCCGATCACTTCGCCTCGTCGGAGTCCTCAAAAAGCCGCCACACACACCCACTTCTTGCCATATATGGTGGACGGGTGAGTTCACATGACCTGGAGCCCCGGCGTCCGTCCCCGCGGGTGGAGAAGATAGACAGCACGCTGGCGGTACTGATCATCATCGGGATCGCCTCGGGATCGTTCTGGCTGGCCTCGGGCCTCACCTCGTCCTACATGTGGCTTCTCACCTGACACGCGGCTCGGCGGTCAGCGGACCCGGGGCATGAGGCGTCGCCCCGGGCCGCTGGGAGGGGAGCCCGGTTCAGTCCGGCAGCCCCCACGGCTTCGCGTCGCCGATGGCCGGTACGTCGCGCGGTCGCAGATCCGGGTGGGCGCCGCGCGGGGCGACGACGGCCGTCTCCTCCCGGCCGAGCGGGATCTCGATACGTCCGGGTCCGGTCTCCCGGTACCGCAGCCGGCGGCCGTGCTCGTCCCGTACGTCGATGGCACCGGCGATGCCGTGTTGCAGCACCAGCGGCGCACCCGCCTCGCTGTGGACCCGCACCCACCGGGTCCTGCCGCCGGCGCGGTCCGCGTCGACGAGGAACGCGCCCTGGGCGCGCAGGGCCTGGAACGAGACGTCCGGCCAGCGCCGTGACACGGAGGGGAAGACCCGAACGACGCCGCCATGGCTCTGTATACCCATGTCGAGGATCGACTGGGCCGTGCTCAGAGGGCTCTCGATGCCGAGGTTGGTGTCCTCCGCGTACATGGTGTTCGCGGTCATGTAGCAGTCCATGTAGGACTCGTCGAAGAGGTTCCCGGTGAAGGTGGTGAGGAAGTCGAGGGCGTCCTCGGGCCGTCCCATCCGCGACGCCATCGAGGAGGCCGCCGCGTAGCTGTACCCCGCCCAGAGGCCGCGGTCCTCGGTCCAGTGGTCGAACGTGGTCCGCATGATGTCCCGGTCGGCCGGCCGGTCCCAGGTGAGCTCGTGGAGCGGGTACAGCCACAGCATGTGGGAGAAGTGGCGGTGGGAGTCGGCCAGTGGTGTGCCGGCGCCGATCGTGACGCCGGTCGCGTCGCGCGGGTAGTCGACCAGACGCCGCAGGATCTCCCGCCAGCGCCCGGCGCGCGGATTGTCGGTGCGGAGGATGCGCAGACAGTCCAGGAGCGTCGCACAGCCCCAGCGGAGCAGGGAGAGGTCGTAGGTGCAGTCCACCGCGTCCGCGTACTCCGGGGACCGGGTGAGCGGCAGATGCAGCTTGCCGTCGCCCCCCTCGTAGAGGAAGTGGTCGTAGTAGTTCACCGCTTTGACGAGGATCGGGTAGAGGACGTCGCGCACAATGCGGATGTCCATGGTGTGGCGGTAGCTGAGCCAGACGTTGTGCATGGCCCAGGAGAGGTTGCCGTTGTTGTCGGTCTTGGTGGAGGTGCCCGGGACGCCGACGGTGTGGGCGCCGGGGCGCAGCGTCCAGTCGGAGGGGTGGGACAGGGCGTAGATCTGCTCGTTCGGGATCTCGGGCGGGAGGGACAGCGGCAGGTTCTTCTCGAAGTCCTTGAAGGTGGAGGTGACGGAGTCGAGTTCGAGGTGGTTGGAGCCCTGGATCAGCCAGGTGGCGATCTGGACGTTGAGGTTCCACCAGACCGCGGTCCAACTCCCCCCGGTCTCCGGGTACCAGGGTCCCCACTCGGACATCGAGGGTCCTCCGGCGCGGGTGGCGCAGGCGGCCTTGTAGAGCTGGATCCAGTAGAAGTCCTGAATCCGCTTGTCGGGCACGGAGAGCAGGCTGCGCCGGTAGAAGCGGTTCCACCAGCCGCGGTGCGCGCGCACCAGCTCGTCCGGGCCCTCGGCCAGGGTGCGCGCCACCTCGGCCACGGCGAGTTCGGTGGTTTTCGCGAGGTCGTCCGGGTAGCGGTAGACGATGTGCGCGGCGAGCAACCTTCCGGTGCCGACGCGGCGTTCGCGCCAGGCGGTGGCCCACCCGCCGCCGGCGATCAGTGGCTGTTCGACGTAGTGGGTGGCGCCCGCGGAGCCGGTGCGGGGGTCGGGGTTGCCCGTGTAGTCGGCGGGCTTGCCCTTGGTCCGGGGCGAGGCGGCGGGCATCCAGGTGAACGACCAGGCGGCGCTCTCCTCGCCCGCGCTCGGCCGGGTGGAGATCAGCAGCGCGCTACGGGCGTTGTGCACCAGCATCGAGAAGCGGACGCTGCCCCGGGTGGTGGTGACGGTGCCGGTCAGCTCGGCGTCCCAGAGGTCGAGTGTCCAGTCGACATCGGTCACCTCTCCGGCGAGGGTGAGGTCGAAGTGGCCGATGGGCAGCCGTGAGTAGCCGTATGTGGCAGCCCACTGGGGTCGCTGGTCCTGTACGTGATAGTGGCTGACCATCACTTTCACGGAGTTGGCCGTGGCACCCCGGTAGACGTTCGCCCCGAGCAGACCATTGCCGAGGAAGGGGCCGTCCTTCCAGTCGCCGGGCATCCGCCGCCACCGCAGGGCGGCGGCCCTGGCCAGCCGTTCGGACAGGCTTCCCGCCTCGTCGGCCCCCCGGGGGGCTGCCCAGGCGGTGCCGGATCCGCCCAGCGGGCCCGCGGCCCCGAGCGCCACCGCCGAGCCGGCTACGGCCGCCGAGCCGATCACACCTCTGCGAGAGATCCCGTTCCCTGTCGTTGGGGTCACGTATGTGCCTCCCATCTCCGGTGGTGAACTACCCGGCATGGTGCAGGCCGCATGAGCCCCAGGGGAAGACCTCCGACGTATCAGACTTCAGAATTCCCCATATTCGCAGGTGAGTTGGATCCGTTCAGCGACTTCGAGGCGATGAAGGGCACCAGCCAACCGATGTATAGCCCCTGACCACACGAGCCGCCGCCACTGGCCGCCGGACACTCCACGTCCGCGCCATATGTTGTCCAAATCCCGTCAATTCCGCCTACCGGCTGCCTGTCTAGAGTCCATGACCGTGGGACCCCGCCGTCTACCGGCGGCGGGGAACGGTCACGACACTCATGGGAGCCAGAGTGAAACGTCGCACCCTCCTGCGTGCCGCCGTCATCGGCGGCTCCTCGGCAGCTTTCGGCGGAACCTTGTGGCGCGGCGCCGCGTACGCCGCACCGGCGCAGCCGGGCGCCGGCCCGTACGGGGCGCTCGGTTCGCCGGACGCCAATCGCGTACGGCTTCCCGCCGGATTCAGCAGCCGGGTCATCGCCCGTTCGCGGCAGACGGTCGCCGGCACCTCGTACACCTGGCACGACGCCCCGGACGGCGGGGCCTGTTACGCCGACGGCAGCGGCTGGATCTACGTCTCCAACTCGGAGATCAACCCGTCGGGCGGGGCGAGCGCGGTGAGGTTCTCCTCGACCGGGGCGGTCACCGGCGCCTACCGCGTCCTCTCCGGTACCCGGCAGAACTGCGCGGGAGGCAAGACCCCGTGGAACACCTGGCTGTCCTGTGAGGAGGTCGACCGCGGCTACGTGTACGAGACCGACCCATGGGGCGTGAAGGCCGCGGTGCGACGCGACGCGATGGGGCGTTTCAAGCACGAGGCGGCGTCGGCCGATCCCGTCCGCCGGACCCTCTACCTGACCGAGGACGTCACGGACGGCTGCTTCTACCGTTTCACGCCGACGACATGGGGCGACCTGTCCTCCGGCAGGCTGGAAGTCATGGTCGCCGGTTCGGGCACCAGTGGCCCCGTCACCTGGGCGACCGTACCGGATCCGACCGGCGCCACCGCCACCCGCAACCAGGTGGCCGGGGCCAAGCGGTTCAACGGCGGCGAAGGGTGCTACTACGCGAACGACACCTGCTGGTTCACCACCAAGGGCGACAACCGGGTGTGGCAGTACGACGCGGCCGCCCAGACGATCGAACTGGCCTATGACGATTCGCTGGTGACCGGCGGCACGGCCCCGCTGACCGGTGTGGACAACGTCACCGGGGCCGCCTCCGGCGATCTGTTCGTGGCCGAGGACGGCGGGAACATGGAGATCTGTGTCATCACCCCGGACGACGTGGTGGCCCCGTTCCTGCGCGTCGACGGCCAGTCGGGTTCGGAGATCACCGGCCCGGCGTTCTCGCCGGACGGCAGGCGGCTGTACTTCTCCAGCCAGCGCGGCACCAGCGGCAGTTCGTCAGGCGGTATCACCTATGAGGTGACGGGGCCGTTCCGCGGCTGAAGGGCCCGGCGGTGAACCGGGGCCGGAGCCGCTGCCGGCCGAGGGCCCGGCGGCGGCTCCGGAGTACGGGCAGCAGACCGTCCGGCCGCCGCCCGGCGGGGTTCACCGGGTGTCGGTCACGGTAACCGGCTCGTCGTTCTTGAGCTCTTGCACAAGCTGTTCGACCTTGGCCTTGTCCCACTGGAGGTTGCCGCCGACGCTGCCGGAGACCAGCATGTTCATCGACTTGCCGTCGTTGCCGGTGACGTCCTGCATGGCGAAGAAACATCAGCTTGTTGTCGCCCAGCGGGCCCTTGATGTCCCCGGACTCGGAGCCGCGCGACTTCGGGATGGTCACGTTCGAGTCGCGCGGCAGCGATATGAGTGTCGCGGCAATGTCTGCGACGGTGTGAATGACCAGCGCTGTCCTTCAAGGAGGCCGGCGATATGGATGAGCGATAGCCTGACGCGAGACCCGCACGAGGCCAGGGGAAGGGGCTGACCATGACAGTGCCACATACCGAGAATGACGGTCCGCTGATCCCCATGCCTGCCCTCACTCTTCCCGCGTTGCGCCAGGCCGTGGCCACAGTGGTGCCCCCCCGCTTGCCGGAGTTCCGCACGCGGCCGAGGCCGCCATGGACAGCGAGGACGCGGGGGTGCGGGCCCGCGCCATCCGCGAGGCAGGGGAGATCGTACGGGCCGCGCACCGAGAGGTCGCCGGTGGCTGACTGGCACTGGGAAGCCGACCCGGACGGTCTTCTCGATGAACTGCCACCCGGGGCAGGCGCCGAGGCTGGGTTCCAGCCCCGGGCTGCGCACCGAGGCCCAGGGCCATCTCATGCTCACCTGTCTCACCGACGTACGCGGCGAGCGCATCGTGGTACTCCAGGGCACCTGGTTCGGCTGACGGACACCGCCGCCTCCGCTAGTCCAGCGGGCAGCTCGTGAGCAGTGTCGCCTGATCCGCGTCGGCCGGGCGCTGAACGGTGTGGTCCGCCGGGGGCGGCCCTTTCCGGACAGCCACTGTTCCAGTGCCGCGAAGGCGGAGCGGTGGCAGGGGACGATCGGGCGGAGCTTGTCGGGGTGGGCGTCGACGAGGGAGTCGACGTGGGTGCCGTCCTCGATACGGTAGTAGCGCAGCAGGGCGCCACGACCGGCCTGGTGCACCATGCGGGCGTAGACGTCCGAATCCTTGCTGATGGGCAGCAGCGCGTCGAGCGTGCCGTGCAGGGTGATCAGCGGTTTGCCGATGCGTCCGGTCAGTGCGATGCGGTCGACGGCGCGGTGGACCGCGGGCGGCCGGGTGGCGTAGTCGTAGTCGGCGTCACAGCCGGGGGCGCCCGGGGCGCAGTAGGGAGTGCCCGCCTCGGTCGCTCCGTCGAAGTCCGGGTCGGCTTCCTCGCGGTAGATGCGCTGGGTCAGGTCCCAGTAGACCTGGTGGTGGTACGGCCACAGAAACTCCGAGCCCGCCGGGTAGCCGGCCTTGCGCATGGCCTTCCAGGCGTCCTCGGCTCCGGCCCCGCCGGCGGCGTAGGCGGGGTATGCGCGCAGCGCGGGCGGCAGGAAGGTGAGCGGGTTGGGGCCGTCGGTGCGCCACAGAGTGCCCTCCCAGTCCACTCCCCCGTCGTACAGCTCGGGGTGGTTCTCCAGCTGCCAGCGCACCAGGTAGCCGCCGTTGGACAGGCCGGTGGCGAGGGTGCGGACGGGCGGCCGGTGATACCGCTGGGTGACGACGGCCCGGGCCGCGCGCGTGAGCTGGGTGACGCGCTTGTTCCACTCGGCGACGGCGTCACCGGGTCTGCGGCCGTCGCGGTAGAAGGCGGGGCCGGTGTTGCCCTTGTCGGTGGCGGCGAAGGCGTAGCCGCGGGAGAGCACCCAGTCGGAGATCGCGCGGTCGTTGGCGTACTGCTCGCGGTTGGCCGGTGTGCCGGATACCACCAGACCGCCGTTCCAGTGGTCGGGCAGCCGGATGACGAACTGCGCGTCGTGGTTCCAGCCGTGGTTGGTGTTGGTGGTCGAGGTGTCGGGGAAGTAGCCGTCGATCTGGAGCCCGGGAACGCCGCTCGGTGTGGGCAGATCCTTGGGGGTGAGTCCCGCGAAGTCGGCCGGATCGGTGTGGCCCGAGGCCACCGTTCCGGCTGTGGTCAACTCGCCCAGGCAGTCGGCCTGTTGGTGGGCCGCACCCGGTACGTGCGGCAGGGCGGATCCGGGGCAGCGGCCGCCCGGTGCCCCCTCCGCGCCGGCCGCGGGCACCGCCGCGACCGATGCGACGACGAGCGCACAGGCGCCCACGAGCGACCGTACTCCGAGAGCGGCACGCCGTCCGGGCCGTCCGCGGGGTGGGGCGGAGGCCGTGCGGGCTGGAGACATCCGATTCTCCTCCGAGTCGAGTGGTGGACGAACCGGAGGCTAGGGCGCGGTCACCCCACAGGACATATGTGGGCCCGCCATGGCGGCGGCTCCGACAGGGGTGCCGGACACCATGACGGGCCGTTTCGCCTCGCCGAGCACGAAAGCCGCGAGTGTGCGAGCGGGAGCGGCCGCTGTCGGCGACCGTGCCCCTAGCCGCCGAGACCGAAGAACTTGGTGATCCAGTAGCTGGAGCAGATCGAGTCCAGGAAGTACGGGGCGCCGGTGCTGCCGCATTGTTCGGCGCCGGTGCCGGGGTCGACCGGCGTGCCGTGGCTGATGCCGGGGACCTTGTTGACCTCCACGGCCACCGTGCCGTCGGATGCCACGTACTCGTCGTGCTGGGTGGCATTGGGACCGATGCTGGAGGTGCGGGTGGGCGTCTGGGACAGCCCGTGCAATGCCGTCCACTGATCGCGCAGTTCGGTGGCGTTGCGCGGCACGACCGTCGTGTCGCGGTCGCCGTACCAGATGGCGGCCCGCGGCCACGGTCCCTGGTACGACGGGTACGCGTCGCGCACCCGCTGGGCCCACTCGTCCGGACCGAGGTCGAGCCCGGGGTTCATGCACAGGTAAGGGCTGCTGTTCTTGGTGCAGTTGTAGGGCAGGCCCGCGACGACCGCGCCGGCGGAGAAGACATCGGGGTAGGTGGCGAGCATGACCGAGGTCATGGCACCGCCGGCGGACAGTCCGGTGATGTAGACCCGCTTGGAGTCCCCGCCATATGCCGACACGGCGTGGCCGGCCATCTGTCGAATCGACAGGGCCTCGCCCTGGTCACGCCGATTGTCGCCGGCCTGGAACCAGTTGAAGCACTTGGTGAGGTTGTTCAACGAGGTGGTTTCCGCGAGCACCAGGACGAACTTGTCGCGGTCCGCGAGCTCGGGCAGTCCTGAGTTGTCGGCGTAGACCTGGGCGCTCTGTGTGCACCCGTGGAGCGCGATGACCACGGGCGCGTTCGCGGGCAGCGACGCCGGCTTGTACACGTACATGTTCAACGCCCCAGGGTTGGAGCCGAAGTTGCTCACCTTCGTGAGGGTGACCGCGGCGTTCGCGGCGGGCGCGGGCCCGGCGAGAACGGCTCCGAGCACGAGGGCGGTGACGGGGAGGAGCCGGGCCGCGATGCGGCTCCATCGGCTCCGTGGCGGTACGTGGCGTGGGGGGACTGTCATGGAAGGCTCCTTCGGTCGATGCGCTCCCGGTGTTCCTGAGGCCGCCGACGCGTCGCTGTGCGCCGGAAGCACCAGACGTGGCCGGAACCGTAGAATCGGCCGTGGCCCCTCGCCATGGCCCTGGGCACCACAAGCGAATTCGCCGCCGTCGGCGTCACACGGATTGCGCGGTCGAGGACCGATCTGCTAATTGGCTCGGCCGCCCCAAGCCGGCCACCTGCCATGTCGGCGCTGGGGCGCGGGCAGCCCGATGTTCCTGCGGATCGCGGCGCTCGCCGACTTCAGTGGTTTGGCGATGTCCTCCACCCGGTGAACGAGTCGCGAGGTGGGGCCGGAAACGTTCACGACCGCGATGATCGAGTCGTTGCGGTCGCGTACCGGTACGCCCACCGAGGTGAGGCCGGCCTCGGCCTCCTCACTGGCGACGGCGTAGCCCCGCGCTCGCTCGGCGCGCAGACGCTCGAGAAGCTCGCTCAGCGTGGCCGGGGCGGCGAGAGCCGACATCGGCGCGGTGAGATCGTTGGCCGTCAGCTCCTCGACCAGCGCGTCATCGCTGTCGAACAGCAGCGCCCGCCCGGAGGCGGTGCAGTGCATCGGGGAGCTGCGTCCGACCCATCCGCCCGCGCGCAAGGACTGGTGGGACTCTTCTCTGAGTACGGTCAGCGAGCGGTTTCCCTGCTGCACGGAGAGAAGGGCGACTTCACCCTTCCGGGACACCAGCGTCTGCAGCACGGGCCGCGCGGCGTGCAGCAGCGGGGTGTCGCCGGCCCCGGCGGCGAGGATCAGCAAGGACCAGCTGAGCCGATACGCCCTGCTTTCGGCGTTCTGCTCGACCAGTCCGCCGCGCTGCAGCGCGTGCAGCATGCGCGAGACCTGGCTGCGCTCACGGCCGACGGAGCGGGCGAGCTCACTCACGGTGTGCTCGCCGCTGGGGCCACCGCCTTCGGACGGTCCAGTGCCTCCCACCACGACCGACGCCGCGACAGCGCCCCCGCTCTACGGCGAACAGACAAGGCTCTCCCTGGGGAACGTTCCGGCGCCTGGCCGGACCTTCGGACAGATCTCCGCGTTCGTCCGCAACTACGTGCTCGTCAAGCAGGCCGCGGCTCAGGCCAACCACGCCGTGGGTGTTCTGGACCCGGAGCGGCGAGACGCCATCGTCGCGGCATGCCGCGAGATCGTCTCCGGCGAGCACGCCGAGCAGTTTCCGTCCGCGCTCGTCCTGGGCGGCGGCGGGACGACGACCAACATGAACGTCAACGAGGTCATCGCCGCCCGGGCCTCGCAGCTGGCCGGCTGTCCCGTCCATCCGAACGATCACGTCAACGCCTCCCAGTCGACCAATGACAGCTATTCCACCGCGATGGCGCTGACGGTCATGGACCTCGCGGAGCGCCCGATCGCCGCGCTGGAGGAGCTCGCCCGCACGCTCGAGGCGAAGGGGGAAGAGTTCGAAGAGACGGTGCACCTCAGCAGGACCTGTCTGCGGGACGCGGTCACCCTCACCGCGGGCCAGTCCCACCGCGCCCAGGCCGCGGCCCTCCGCCGCACCGCCGGCAGCCTGCACGCGGCCGTGGCGTCCATGCACACGGTGCCGCTGGGAGCGACCGCGATCGGTACCGGGGCCGGAGCCCCCCGCGGCTAACACGAGCGGCTACGAGACGGCGACCGCCCGCCTCCGCGACCGGACCCGCGCCTCCGCGGCGGGAAACGGAGCGTGCCATGACTGACCAGATCGTGCAGACGAACCGTCCGGTCGCCTACGACGACGCCCCCTTGACCCGCTTCCACATCCGCGTCGCCGTCGCCGGGACCGGCGGCCCTGGTCACGGAGCACTCTCCCCGGCAGTCCCGCGGCCGCCTCATGAGCCTGCTCGCCGTGGCCTGGGCCGCCGGCTATGTCGTGGCCTACCTCGTCGGCTTCCTGCTCACCCAGGTAGGCGGCGAGTCGTGGCGGTACATGCTCGCCGTCAGCGCGATCCCCGCCCGTCGTGGACGCGTACGGCATCGACATCGCCCTCGGCGGATGCGTCGCCGTTCTCGCCGTCGGCGGGCTCATCTGCTGGGCATGGGCACCGGAGACGGGCAAGGAATCACTGTCCGAAGATGCCTGAGCCGCTCGTCGGGCCACGCCGCGCCGGGTCAGAGTCTGAGGCCCGCGGAGACCTCCAGGATCTGGTGCCGAAGCCAGCGGTGGGCCGCGTCCTGGTTGTTACGGGGATGCCAGTACATGGCCTCGGTCAGCGTGGTCATGGGCACCGGTAGCGGCATCGTCTTGAGCCCCGTCCCCTCGGTCTCACGCGCGAGGAGTCCCTGCAACACGGTGACCAGCCGGGTCCCGGGCACCACATGGGGGCCATGGCGAAACCCCCGATGTCGGCGGCGACCCGGAGCCGGGCGCCGAGGCGGTCGAAGTAGGACTCCACGATGGAGGTCATCGGCCCGTTCACCCGAGAAACGGCAGCCGTCGCATCTCCTCGACGGTGATGGTGTCGCCCACCCCGGGGTGGTTCTCGTCGACGGCCACCACGAACTCGTCGGTGAACAGCGTCTCGCTGAAGAAGCCGGACAGATTCTGGGCCAGACTGGTCGGCCAGATCAGCAGATCGCACTGTCCCCGGCGGAGCTGGTCGACGAAGTCGGCTTGCGCGGGGAAGACGTTGATGCGGATGTTCAACGACTTCGCCTCCACTTTGCGCAGAATGGGCCAGATCAGCACCGCCTGGGCGTAGTCGCTGGCGATCACGGTGAACGTGCGGGGAGGGCCGTCGGCGGGATCGAACGTCCTGCTCGCGCCCATGACGGCCTGGACCGCCGCGAGGGCCTCCTGCGTCGGCCGCACCAGCGACTCGGCCAAGGGGGTCAGCGTCATCCCCCGCCCCTGCCGCACGAGCAGCGGATCCCCGAAATGGCTCCTCAGCCGGGCGAGAGAGGCGCTCATCGCCGGCTGTCCCACGAAGACCCGCTCGGCCGCCCTGGTCACACTGCGTTCGGCCAGCAGAGCGTCCAGGGCGATGAGGATGTTGAGATCGATATTGCCAAGGTCGTCCGACATGTGTGCGCCGCTTTCCCAGGGGACGGTCACGCCCGCCGGTATGGTGCCCGGCAGGCTGTCGGCTCGCGCACGCGGACGCCCGCGGGAACGGCCTGACTCACATCTTCCGGTTCGCCGCGGGCATAACGTCGGCGAATCAGCAAACGCCAGGGCTTTCCCCAGGGGTTCGGGTCCGCCGGTGGCGGAGCCGCCCCGGGGCGCGCGCCGCGCCGATGTGCCGCGGCACGAGGGGGCAGCCGCACGCCACCGGGGGTTGTCGACCGGCCGAAGCGGCCTTCGGGCCTCACACCACCCTGTGCCCGGCCTCGGTCAGCCACTCGGCCACCAGGGCGGCCGTACGGGAAGCGTGCTCCTCCATCAGGGTGTAGTGATCACCGTCCGTGGTGCGGATATCGGCCTCCGCGACGACCGGCGCGGAGCCGTCACCGGCCAGCAGGGGGACGTCGGCCCGTACGGACAGCACAGGCACGGGCAGCGGCGCCGCGGACCACCGCGCGAACAGGTCGCAGTTCCATGCCATCGCCGACAGTCCGGTACCGGTCAGGCCCCGCACCACGTCGCGGCGGTCCGTCATGCCGCGCATCAGCGCGGTGACGAACTCGTCCATCCGGTCCGGCGGGGGCAGATACGTGTCCAGCAGAGCGACCGACCGCACCGGCGCGCCGCGTTCACTCAGCAACGCGGCCATCGCCAGGGCGAGCAGCCCTCCCGAGGAGTATCCGACCAGGACGAACGGGTCGTCCCCGGTTCTGGCCAGGACCCGTTCGGTCTGCACCTGGGCCAGCACCTCCCCCGACTCCGCCAGTGGCTCACCGTCGAGGAATCCCGGGGTGGCCAGGACGTCGACCGTGCGGCTGCCCCGGAATCCGGAGGCGAACCGGGCGTAGGTGTAGGCCCCCGCCAACGGCACCAACGGGGTCAGGCAGACCAGCCGGGGGCTTCGGCACCCGAGACCAGCGGGGTGAAGGCAGGGGTGCCCGGTTCGGCCCGGAAGGTCGGACGGTTGCGGGCGACGGTACGCAGCAGGTCGAACGCCCGCGGCCCGTCGCCCGCTTCGAACGCCGCCGCGCACAGATCGGCGACCAGGTCGGTCGAGGGTGGTGCGGGCGCGGTCGCCGCGTCGGGTTCGGCGCTCAGGTGGGTCAGGAGGTGCTGGGCGAGCCGGGCCGGGGTCGGGTGGTCGAAGGCGATCGAGGTGGGCAGCCTGAGCGAGGTGGCCGAGGCGAGGCGGTTGCGCAGTTCGACGGCGGTCAGGGAGTCCAGACCCAGCTCCGCGAACAGGCCCGCCGGGTCGATCTCCTCGGTGCCGCCGTAGCCGAGCACATCGGCCGCCGTGGCGCGCACCATCTCCAGCAGCCCCTCCTCGGTACGCGCCGGTTTCGCGGCGGCGGTGCCCGCCGCCTTGCGCGGCCCGCGCACCAACCCGGCCATCAGCCGCGGCGGGTCCGGCAGATCGCGGAAGGCCGCCAGGTTCAGCCGAGCGGCGACGACCTGGGCCTCCCCGCAGGTGGCCACGGTGTCGAAGATCGCATGGCCCTGCTCCTCGGCCAGCGGCAGCAGACCCGAGCGCGCGAAGCGCGCGTGGTCGAGTCCCGCGGTCATGGCGCTGGGGAGGTCCCACAGCCCCCAGTCGATCGACACCGCGGGCAGCCCCCGCGCCCTTCGCTGCTGGGCGAGGGCGTCGAGCACGGCGTTGGCGGCGGCGTAGTTCCCCTGTCCCGCCGCGCCGAACACACCCGCGGCCGAGGAGAACAGGACGAAGGCGCTGAGGTCCAGGTCCTGGGTCAGCTCGTGCAGCAGGTGGGCGCCCCCGGCCTTGGGACGCAGCACCGTCTCCAGCCGGTCGGCGTCGAGTTCGCCGATCGTCGCGTCGTCGAGCACTCCCGCGGCGTGCACCACGGCCGTGAGCGGGTGCTTCGCCGGGACGGCGCCCAGGACTCCGCCCAGTGCCGCGCGGTCGCCGATGTCGCAGGCGGCCACGGTCACCGCCGCGCCGGCCCCGGTCAGTTCGTCCCGCAGTTCCCGGGCTCCGGGTGCGTCGATCCCCGTGCGGCTCACCAGGACGAGGCTGCGCACGCCACGTGCCCGTACGAGATGCCGGGCCAGGGACGCGCCGAGTCCGCCGGTGCCACCGGTGAGCAGCACCGTGCCGTCCGGGTCCAGGTCCCGGCCGACGGTCAGCACGACCTTGCCCACATGCCTGGCCTGGCTCAGATAGCGGAACGCGCTCGGGGCCCGGCGTACGTCCCACGTGGTGACCGGCAGGGTCATCAGCTCACCCGTGCCGAACAGGGTGAGCAGCTCGGCCAGCATCTCGCCGATCCGCTCCTCCCCCGCGTCCGACAGGTCGAACGGCAGGTAGTCCACGCCGTCAGGGTGGTTCTCGCGGACGTCGGTCCTGCCCATCTCCGCGAACCGGCCGCCCGTGCGCAGCAGCCGCAGTGAGGCGTCCACGAACTCGCCCGCGAGCGAGTTCAGCACGGCGTCCACTCCCGTGCCGCCGGTGACCTCGGTGAAGGCCCGCTCGAAGTCGAGCGTCCGGGAGGAGGCGATGTGGTCCCGGGCGACCCGAGTCCGGCGACGGCGTCCTGTTTGGGCTCGCCGGCGGTGGCGAACACCTCGGCGCCCCACACCCTGGCGAGCTGGATCGCCGCCATGCCGACACCGCCCGCGCCCGAGTGCACGAGGATCCGCTGCCCCGGTTGCAGGTCGAGCAGATCGCGCAACGCGTAGTAGGCAGTGAGGAACACGGCGGGCACGCTCGCGGCGCGGGCGAAGCTCCAGCCGTCGGGGATCCGTGCCAGCAGCCGCTGATCGGTGACGGCCATCGAACCGAACGCGGCGTCGGCGATGCCGAAGACCCGGTCGCCGGGGCGCAGGGCACGCACGCCGGGACCGACGTCGAGCACCACTCCCGCGGCCTCCACGCCGAGCCGGGTCAGATCGCCGGGCACCATGCCGAGGGTGATCAGCACATCCTTGAAGTTCACCCCGGCGGCACGGACCGCGATGCGGACCTGCCCGTCGGTCAGCGGCTCGGCCGTACGAGGGGCGAGCGCGAGATCATCCAGGCTGCCCGTCGGCGAGGCGGTGAGGTGCCACGCCTCGCCGACGGGCGGTTCCAGCGCGGCGGGTCGCCGGGTCAGCCGTGGCGCATACCGGTCCGCGCCCCGCAGGGCGATCTGCGGTTCCCCGGTGGCCAGGGCGGCGGAGAGGTCGGCCGTGGTGACGGGCCGGTCGGTGTCGAGGAGGACGAATCGTCCGGGGTGCTCGGACTGCGCGGTGCGCACCAGGCCCCACACCGCGGCCCGGTGGGGCACCGGTTCGTCCGCGGGCCGCACGGCCACCGCGTCGCGCGTCAGCACCACGAGCGGTTCGGGACGGTCGGCGGCGATCGTGGCCTGGACCGCGGCCAGGATCCGGTGCAGTGAGGACGAGTCGACGGCCGTCAGCACGATCGACCTGCCCGAGGGCACGGCGGACGCCTCGGGGAACACCGGAACGCCGAGGCCATGGTCGGCCTCGGGGCCGTCGAGGACCGCCCACGCGCGGTCGCCGGTGGGTTCGGGCTCCGGAAGCGGGACCCAGCCCACGGTGAACAGCGAGTCCGCGGGCAGGGCGCCCGTGCCGAACTGGGCGAACGGCCGGGTGAGCAGGCGGCCCGCGTGGAACACGAGCGCTCCCCGACCGTCGACGGCGGTGATCGACATCGCGTCGGGCCCCGCCGGGGCGAGACGGACGAACAGCTCCCGCGCGCCGCGCGCGTGGAGTTCGACATCGGACCACAGGAACGGCAGTCCCGGCTCGTCCCCGCCGGCGAGCGTCATCGCCTGGCAGGCCGCGTCCAGCAGCGCGGGATGCAGCTGGAACCGGTCCGCGGGGACCGCGTCGGCCAAGGCCACCTCGGCGAACAGCTCATCCCCCGCCCGCCACGCCGCGCGCATGCCGCGGAACGACTCGCCGTACCGGTAACCGACGCTGTCGAGTTGCGCGTAGAAGGCATCGAGTGCGACCGGTTCGGCGCCCGGCGGCGGCACCGGCGTGAGCGGAGGAAGCGGCGACGCCGACGCCGAGAGCCGACCCGTGGCATGACGCACCCAGTCGTGCTCGCCCCGGCTGTGCACGGAGAACGGGCGGTCCCCCGACGCGTCGGGGCCGTGCACGGTCAGCTGGATCCGGATGTCGCCGCCGGTCAGTACCAGCGGCGCCGCCAGGACGAGTTCGGCGACTCCACGGCAGCCGGTCTCGTCGGCGGCCCGGACCGCCATCTCCAGGAACGCCGTGCCCGGCAGCAGCACCGAGTCCCGCACCACATGGTCGGCCAGCCACGGATGGGTCCGAGTGGAGAGGGTGCTGGTGAACACCACGTCCGGCGAACCGGCGAGCTCTTCGGCGGGGCCCAGCAGCGGATGTGTTTGGCCGGGGCGCCGCGGTGGCTGGGCCGTCGGCCAGAACCGCTTGCGCTGGAAGGCGTACGTGGGCAGGGCGACGGCCCTGCCGCCGGGCAGCGCGGGGCTCCAGTCCACCGCCACCCCGCGAGTGTGGGCGTCGGCGAGCGAGCGCAGGAAGCGGTCCATACCGCCGTCGTCACGGCGCAGCGACGCGACGGTGTGCACCTGCTGGTCCAGTGCCTCCGCCGTCTCGTGCAGGGCCGCCACCAGCAGCGGGCGCGGGCTCATCTCGATGAACACGGTGTGCCCGTCCTCGATCAGCCGGCGGCCGGCCGTCTCGAACAGCACCGGGCTGCGCAGGTTGCGGTACCAATAGGGCGCGTCGAGGGCAGCGGTGTCCAGGCGTTCCCCGGTCACCGTGGAGTAGAACGGGACGCCGGTGCCGCTCGGGCTCAGTTCGGCCAGCTCGCCGAGCAGCGCGTCCCGGGCCGCCTCGACGGCGGAGGTGTGCGAGGCGTAGTCCATCGGCACCCGCTTGGCCGCGGGCACGGCTTCCAGCACGCGGTCGAGCGCGCTGTTGGGCCCGGCGACCACCGTGGACGAGGGCCCGTTGAACGCGGCGATCTCGACGCCCTCGAAGCGGACGTGTTCGGCGGGGACCGGAACGGACAGCACCCCGTGGTCACCTGAGAGGCGATCGGCGATCACCCGGCCGCGTCGCACGACCGCGACCGCCGCCTGTTCGAGTGGCAGCGCGCCCGCCACGCATGCGGCGGCGTACTCGCCGAGGGAATGCCCGACCACGGCGGCCGGAGTCACGCCATAGGACTCCCACAGCCGGGCCAGCGACACCATGACGGCGAACAGGGCGGGCTGGACGACATCGGCCCGCCGCAGCATCTCCTCGTCGCCGAGCGCCTCCAGCAGGGCCCAGTCGGCCTCGGTGGCCATCGCCCGCGCGCACTCGGCCATCGAGTCCGCGAACACGGGTGAGGACTCGATCAGGGCCCGTCCCATCCCCGCCCAGCTGGAGCCCTGGCCGGGGAAGACGAAGACGGGGCGCTGGTCCTGGCCATTGGCGACGGCGGAGACCACCGAGGGCGCGGATGCGCCCCTCGCCAGCGTGGTGAGCCCGGTGGCCAGTTCGGCGCGGTCCCGGCCGAGGACCACGGCCCGATGGGATTGCTGCGACCGTGTGGTGACCAGGGACCAGCCGATGTCGATCGGGTCGGTCCCGCCGTCCAGCAGCGCGGACAGCCGGCTGGCCTGCGCGGCGAGGGCGGCCGGTCCCCGGCCGGATACGGCCAGCGGGATCAGCGCCGTCTCCCCGGTGGCGCGTGGCTCGGCGGGCGGTGGCGTGTCGGCCTCCAGCACGACGTGGGCGTTGGTGCCCGAGATGCCGAACGCCGAGACCCCGGCCCGGCGCGGAGCGCCGGTGTCGGGCCACGGAGTCCTGCCGCGGGCCAGCCGGACGCTGCCCGCCGTCCAGTCCACGTGGGACGAGGCCGTGGTGGTGTGCAGGGTCGCGGGCACGGTGCCGTGGTGCATGGCCAGCGCCGTCTTGATCACGCCCGCTACACCGGCGGCGGCCTGGGTGTGGCCGATGTTGGACTTGAGCGTCCCGATGAGCAGGGGTCGTGTCCGGTCCTGCCCGTAGGCCGCGGAGAGTGCGTGGGCTTCGATCGGGTCGCCGAGGGGTGTCCCGGTGCCGTGCGCCTCGACCACGTCGACGTCCCGCGCGGACAGGCGGGCGTTCGCCAGGGCTTGGCGGATGACCTCCCGCTGGGCACGGCCGTTGGGCGCCGACAGGCCGTTGGACAGGCCGTCCTGGTTGATGGCCGAGCCACGCACCACGGCCCATACGCGGCGTCCCGCGGCACGCGCGTCGGACAGGCGCTGCAGCACGAGCATGCCCGCGCCCTCGGCGAATCCGGTGCCGTCCGCGGAGTCGGAGAACGCCTTGCACAGGCCGTCGGGGGCCAGCCCGCCCTGGCGGGAGAACTCGGCCAGGCCCAAGGGGGTGGTCATGACCGTGACCCCTCCGACGAGCGCCGTGGTGCAGTCGCCGTTGCGCAGCGACTGTGCGGCCAGGTGCAGGGCGACCAGCCCGGAGGAGCACGCCGTGTCGACGGTGACGGCGGGGCCTTCGAGTCCGAGTGAGTAGGCGACCCGGCCGGAGAGCACCGAGCCCGCGCTGCCGGTGCCCGCGTGGCCGGTGACGTCGTCGGCGTGGGCGCCGGTGAGGAGCGCGTAGTAGTCCTGGCCGGTGCTGCCGAGGAACACTCCGGTGCGGCTGCCGGCCAGGCTGCCGGGCGCGATGCCGCCGTGTTCCAGCGCCTCCCAGGAGGTCTCCAGGACCAGTCGCTGCTGGGGGTCCATGGCCAGGGCCTCCCGGGGCGAGATCCCGAAGAACTCCGCGTCGAAGGCCGCGATGTCGTCCAGGTAGGAGGCCATGGTCACGCAGTCGTCGGGCAGGGCGGCGAGGTCCCACCCCCGCTCGCGCGGCGGCGGTCCCACGGTGCTGCGTTCCTCGGCGAGCAGCTGCCACAGTTCGTCGGGCGAGGTGACGCCGCCGGGAAGGCGGCAGGCCATGCCGACGATGACGATCGGATCGGTGGTGACGGCCGGGTCGGCCACCGTGTGGGGAGGGGGCGTCCCGTCCGGTGTGCCGCCACCGGTCTCCGCGCGCAGGTGGTCGGCGAGCGCGGCGGGTGTCGGGTGGTCGTAGACCACGGTGGTCACCAGGGAGAGCCCCGTCACGGCGTTGAGGCGGTTGCGGAAGTCGACGGCGGACACCGAGTCGAATCCCAATTCGTGGAACGGCCGGTGCGGGTCGACATGCGCCCCGGAGGCGTAGCCGAGCACGGCCGCCGTCTGGGCGCGGACGACCGCGAGCGGATCGGTGGCGTCCGCAGGGGCGGCCCCTTCGGTGAGCAACGAGCCGACCTCGGGGATCTGCGAGAGCGCCGGATTCGGCCGCAACGCGGTGACCGCCGTGTGGTAGCGGTCCCATACGATGTCGGCGAGCACGATCGCGCCGTCGCCGTGTTCCACGGCCGTCCGCATCGCCGCGGTCGCGTCCTGCGGGGACATCCCCGGGACTCCGTGCCGTCGCGCGGCCTCCCCGAGAGGGCCGTCGCCCATCCCGTCCCCGGCCCACACGCCCCAGCCGATCGACGTGGCCGGCAGTCCCTGGGCACGCCGGTGTTCGGCCAGCGCGTCCAGGTAGGCGTTGGCCGGTGCGTAGGTGCCCTGGCCCGAGGCGCCGACCGTGCCGGCGAGCGAGGAGAACAGCACGAACGCGTCGAGGTCCAGGTCTCGGGTGAGCTCGTGCAGGTTGGTCGCGCCCTGTGCCTTGACCGCCAGGACCCGGTCGAACTGCTCCATGGTCAGGGCGTCGATGGCGGCGTCGTCCAGTACGGCGGCGGTGTGCACCACGGTGCGCAGCGGTGTCGCCGGGTCGATGGAGTCGATCACTTCGGCGAGGGCGGCGCGATCGGACAGGTCGCAGCGGACGATGCTGATCCGCGTCCCGAACTCGGCTATTTCCGCGGCCAGTTCACTCGCTCCGGGGGCTTCCGTCCCGCGCCTGTTCACCACGATCACGTGTTCCGCGCCCTCGGCCGCCAGCCAGCGCACGACATGCCGGCCGAGTCCGCCGGTGCCACCGGTCACCAGGGCGGTGCCGCGGACCTGCCAGTCGCCGCCGCTCTCCGGACGCACGGGGGCCCGCAGGATCCGTCGTCCGAACGCTCCGTTCAGGTCGATGCGGACCTGGTCCTCGTGGGTGTCGCCCGACAGTACGGCGGCGATCCGGCGCCGGCCGATGTCGTCCAGCGGTTGCGGCAGATCGATCAGACCACCCCAGGAGCGCGGTCGCTCGAACCCGGCCACCCGGCCGAATCCCCACGTCATGGCTTGCGCCGGGGAGCGCGTCGCGTCCCTGGTCACACACCACAGCGGTGCCTCGACGCCCGCCGCGCCCAACTGCTGCACCAGCCGCACGGTCCGGGCGAAGCCGCGGGGGACGGCGAGGTGGTCCTGCTCCGGGTCCTCGTCGTGAGCCAGCAGCGCGAGGACACCGGCCGGCTCGGGGAGGGCGGTGAGGTCGACCTCACCCGGCGCCCGGACGGCCACTTCGGCACCGTAGCCCCGCAGCGCTTCGACGACGCTGTCGGACCAGGCATCGGGCGTGTCCGTGACGACCAGCCAGGTGCCGTTCAGCACCGGATCGGCGGACTGCCGCAGCGGCGTCCAGTCGGCCCGGTAGCGCAACCGGTCGAGGCGGCTTTCCGTCACTGCGGGGGCGCTGGTCGTCCGCTCCGCGGGCGTCACCCAGTAGCGCTCACGCTGGAACGGGTAGGTCGGCAGCTCCACGGCGCGGGCCTCGGGCAGCGCCGCGGTCCAGTCCACCGGCAGGCCCTGCAGATCGGCGGCGGCCAGCGAGGTGAGCATCCGGTGCAGCCCGCCGTCATCGCGGCGCAGGGTGTCCAGCACCGGGCCCGCGGCGGTGGTGTGCGCGAGTACGGGGTGCGGGCTGACCTCGACCATGACCCCGTGTCCGTCCCTTACGAGGACGTCCATCGTGTCGGCGAAGTTCACCGTCTGCCGCAGGTTGCGGGACCAGTACCCGGGGTCCAGCGCCACCGTGTCCAGGCGGGAGGTGGTCACCGTGGAGTAGAACGGCACGTTCCCCTGGCGGGGCCGAACCGGTGCCAGCGCCTCCAGCAGGTCGGCCTCGATCCCGTCGACATGGGGCGAGTGGGCGGCGAAATCCACCCCGGCCAGCCGCCAGCGCATGATCCCGGCAGCCGACAGACGGCGCTCGACGTCGTCCAGCGCCGCCGGGTCACCGGAAATGGTCACGTTCTGCGGCCCGTTGACGGCGGCGATCGACACGGGGCCCTTCCCCTCGTCCGCCAGCAGCTCGCGCACCCGGTCCGGCGGGGCCATCACCGACATCATCGCGCCACGCCCGGACAGCCGCTCGCGAATGAGGCGGCTGCGCAGCGCCACGATGCGGGCGCCGTCCTCCAGCGGCAGGCCACCGCTGACGCAGGCGGCGGCGATCTCGCCCTGGGAGTGGCCGATCACCGCGGCGGGCTCGACACCGAACGAGCGCCACAGCGCGGCGAGCGAGACCATGACCGCCCACAGCGCGGGCTGCACGATATCGACCTGGGCCAGCGCCTGTTCGTCGGACAGCACCTCCCGCAGCGACCAGTCGACGTACGCGGACAGCGCCTTCTCGCAATGCTGCATCGACTCGGCGAACACCGGTGACTCGTCCCACAGTCGGGCGCCCATCCCGGCCCATTGGGAGCCCTGTCCGGGGAAGACGAACACGACCCGCTCCCCGCGAGCCCGCTGACCGACTCCGAGCACCCGCTCCCCCAGGGCGACGGAGTGCAGCGCGTCCAGCGCCTCGGCTCGGTCATGCACCGGCAGCACGGCCCGGTGCGGAAACCGCGCGCGCGTGGTCGCCAGCGTGAACGCGACATCGGCCACCGGCTCCTCGCGCTCGAGCAGATGCGCGCGCAGCCGGGCCGCCTGGGCGCGCAGGGCGCTCTCGGACCTGCCGGACAGGATGAGCGGCACCGGGCCGGAGTGCTCCGTGCGGGGCTGCTCCTCGGGCGCGGGGACGTCCTCCACGATGACATGCGCGTTGGTCCCGCTGATCCCGAACGACGAGATGCCCGCGCGGCGCGGGCGGTCGACGGCGGGCCAGGGCCGGGCTTCGCGCAGCAGGCGCACCGGGCCACTGGACCAGTCGACGTGCCGGGACGGCCGCTCGACATGCAGGGTCATCGGCAGCCGCCCCGCGCGCAGCGCCTGCACCATCTTGATCAGGCCCACCAGCCCGGCGGCCGACTGGGTGTGCCCGACGTTGGACTTCACCGAGCCCAGCCACAGGGGGTGCGCGCGGTCCCGGCCGTAGGTGGCCATCAGGGCGTCCGCCTCGATCGGGTCGCCCAGGGTGGTGCCGGTGCCGTGGGCCTCGACGGCATCGACCTCGTCGGCGCGGACCCCGGCGTCGGCGAGCGCTTGCCGGATGACCTCTTCCTGCGCGGCGCCGTTGGGCGCGGAGAGCCCGTTGGAGGCACCGTCCTGGTTGATCGCGGACCCGCGTACGACGGCGAGTACCGGGTGCCCGAGCCGCTGGGCGTCGGACAGCCGCTCGACGAGCACCGCGGCGACGCCCTCGCCGAAGTTGGTGCCGTCGGCGGCGTCGGCGAACGCCTTGCAGCGCCCGTCGGCCGCCAGGCCGCCCTGCTTGGAGATTTCGACGAACCCGTGCGGTGCGGAGATCACCGAGACACCGGCGACCAGCGCCTTCGAGCAGTCGCCCTTGCGCAGCGCCTGGGCGGCCAGATGCAGGGCGACCAGACCCGATGAACAGGCGGTGTCGACCGTGACAGCGGGGCCGCGCAGGCCGAAGGTGTAGGCGACCCGTCCGGAGGTGACACTCGGCGCCGTACCGGTGGCGACATAGCCCTCCGCGGCGTCCGGGTTGTCCAGGAGGCGGATCAGGTAGTCGCCCGGTCCCGCACCGACGAACACGCCGGTGCTGCTCTCCCGCAGCGCGTCGGGCGCGTATCCGGCGCGTTCGAACACCTCCCAGGCCGCCTCCAGCAGCAGCCGCTGCTGCGGATCCATCGCGGCTGCCTCGCGGGGCGAGATGCCGAACAGGTCGGCGTCGAATCCGCCCACGTCGTCGATGAAGTAGGCGTCCGTGGCGAAGGGGCTGAGGGATTCCAGGTCCCAGTTCCGGTCCCGGGGGAAGGGCGTGAGCACGTCCCTGCCGGAGTCCACCAACTGCCACAGCTTCTCCGGCGAGTCGGCGCCGCCGGGCAGGCGGCAGGCCATCGCCACCACGGCGATCGGCTCCCTGGCCGCTTCGGTCAGGGCCCGGTTGTGCTCCCGCAGTCGCTCGGTCTCCTTGACCGAGGAGCGAAGCGCGTCGACCAGGCGGTCGGGTGAGATCGTCATGTCGGTCATCCTTCGGAGGTGTGCGGGTCGGCCGTGCCGAGCGCGAGGGACATCAGCTCCTCCACGTCGAGGCCGTCGATGTCCACGTCGGTCAGCGCCCCGTCGCGCCGGTGTTCCGTGCCGGCCTCCTCCGAAGCCGCCCCGGCCTCGGGAAACAGCTCGGTGGCCAGCTTCCGGGCCAGTGCCTGAGGGCTGGGGTGGCTGAACACCGTCGTGGCGGGCAGCCGGAGCCCCGTCGCCGAGTTGAGGCGGTTGCGCAGTTCGACCGCGCTGAGCGAGTCGAAGCCGATCTCGCTGAACGCCCGCGGCGGTTCCACCCGGTCGGCGGCGAGCCCGAGGACAGCGGCCGTATGCGCGCACACCAGGTCGGTGAGCACCCGCACCCGCTCGGCGGCGGGAACACCGGCCAGCAGCTCGGCGGTCGAGGTCTCGGCGACCGGCGTCGCGGCGACCACCCGGCGGACCCGACGGCGCACCAGGTTGCGCCACAGCGGTGGCAGCTCCGTCTCGCCGGACGGATCGACGTCGATGGGCAGCAACAGCGCCTCGTCACGGGAGAGCGCCTGGTCGAACAGGTCCAGCGCGGTCGCCGCGGGCAGCGCGCGGACACCGGAGCGGGCGATCCGCGCCCGGCCGGTTTCACCGAGCGTGGCGGTCAGCTCGCTGGTGTCCGCCCAGAGTCCCCAGGCCAGCGACTGCGCGGGCAGGCCCTCGGCGGCTCTGCGTTCGGCCAGTGAGTCGAGGAACGCGTTGGCGGCGGCGTAGTTCGCCTGTCCGGCGTTGCCGGTGACACCCGCGGCCGAGGAGAACAGCACAAAGCCGGCGAGGTCGTCGGAGCGGGTCAGCTCGTCGAGTACCGCGGCGCCGTCGACCTTGGGGCGGAAGACCGTATCGACATCCGCCCGGCCGAGCGAGCCGACCAGGCCGTCGCTGAGGGCACCGGCGGCGTGCACGACCGCGGTGAGCGGGCGCTGCGGCGGTATCGCGGCCAGGACATCGCGCACGGCGGCCCGGTCGGCGAGATCGCAGGCGGCGAAGGTCACCGAGGACGCGCCGAGGGCGGTGAGTTCCGCCTCCAGCCCGGCCGCCGTGTCCGCGTCCTTCCCCCGGCGGCTGAGCAGCAGCAGGTGCCGGGCACCGCGCTCGGCGACCAGATGCCGGGCGAGCGTGCCGCCCAGTGTGCCGCTCGCGCCGGTGAGCAGCACTGTCCCCGCCGGATCCCACGGCCGGGGCACGGTCAGTACGACCTTGCCGACGTGGCGCGCCCGGCTGATGTAGCGGAACGCCTCCGCGGCACGGCGGACGTCCCATGCCCGGACCGGCAGCGGCGTGAGGGCGCCCCGCTCGATCAGGGCGGCCAGCTCGCCCAGCATGGTCCGGATGCGGTCGGGACCGGCGTCGAGCAGATCGAACGCCCGGTAGCGCGCGGCGGAGTGACGCAGGCCGATCTCGGCGGCGTCCCGGATATCGGTCTTGCCCATCTCCAGGAACCGACCTCCCTCAGCGGTCAGCCGCAAGGAGGCGTCGATGAATTCGCCTGCCAGCGAGTTCAGTACGACGTCGATCCCGTGCCCGCCGAGCGCCGGGCGGAAGTCGTCCTCGAACCGTGTGGTCCGCGAGGACGCCAGGTGGGAGGGGCCGACTCCGCAGGCCCGCACATCGCGCCACTTCGTGGGGTGGGCGGTGGCGAACACCTCGGCCCCCAGGTGCCGTGCGATCTGCACCGCGGCCATGCCGACACCGCCGGCCGCCGCGTGGATCAGCACCCGGTCTCCGGGCCGGACACCCCCGAGGTCGGTCAGTCCGTAGTAGGCGGTGAGGAAGGCGACGGGCGCCGCCGCTCCCTGGGCGAACGTCCAGCCTGCGGGCAACCGCGCCAGCGTGCGGTGGTCGGCCACCGCGACCGGCCCGGCGTAGGCGCCGGTGACCAGGCCCATCACCCGGTCGCCTACCGAGAATCCGGTGACACCCGAGCCGATCTCGGTGATCACGCCTGCCGCCTCACCTCCTTCGGGCCGGTCCCCGCCGGGCACCATGCCGAGTGCGACGAGGACTTCCCGGAAGTTCACGCCCATCGCGCGCACGGACAGGCGGACCTCGCCCTCCGCCAGCGGGGCCAGCACACCTGGGGCGGGCACGATGCCCAGGCCGTCCAGGTTGTCCGCGGAGTTCAGGTCCACGCTCCACGCCTCGGTGTCCGGCGGCGGGACGAGGGCGGGCAGAGTGTCGTCGTCCGTGAGGCGGGGGGCGAGCAACCGGTCGCCCCGCACGGCGACGACCGGTTCGTCGCCGACGAGGGCGGCGGGCGGCAGCTGCGGTGGATCGGCGTCGGGATCGAGGTCGATGACCAGGAAACGGCCCGGGTGCTCGCTCTGCGCCGAACGAACGAACCCGGCGGCGGCCGCCGCGGCCGGGTCGGGCGCGCGGCGCTGGCCGACCGGGAACGCCCCCACCGTCACCACCGCGAGCGTCATGGCGGCGAACCTGTCGTCGGACAGCCACGCCTGGACGGCGGCCCTGGCACGCTCGGTCAACTCGTACGCGGCGGCCGTCGTGTCGCCGGGTCGCGGTACAAGACTCAGCAGGGCGATGCCGGGCGCGGGCTCGGTGCCCATGGTGGCGGCCGGCGCCTCCATACCGGCATACCGGTCGGCGTCCAGTCCGTCGAAGAGAGCCGGGTCGGACTCCGGGCCGTCTGAGAGGACGGCCGCCCTCGGCGGGGGTGACGTGGCCGCGGGGGTCTCCACCCAGTCGACGCGCAGCAGCTTCGCGGTCCGCCCACGGTGCGTGGACGCCGGCCTGCCCCCGGAGACCATCCTGGTGACGACCTCGCCGATGGTCAGGACCGGGACGTTCGCGGAGTCGGCGGCCAGGATCGACACGCTGTCGGCGCCCCGCGGTTCCATCCGTACGCGCAGCGTGCGGGCGCCGGACGCGGACACCGAGATGTCCGACCAGGTGAACGGCAGAAACGTCCGGCCCTCGGCCAGGCTTCCGTGTGCCATCACCTGCAGCGCCGAGTCCAGCAGGACCGGGTGGAGCACGAAATCTTCGGGAGAGGCCGCTTCCGGCAGGGCGATCTCGGCGTAGCGCACGTCCCCATCGCGCCATACCCGCCGCACACCCTGGAACGCCGGCCCGTACACGAGCCCGTCCTGCGCGAGGGCGGCGTAGAAGTGGCCGAGGTCGGCCTCGACTGCGCCCGCGGGTGGCCACGCCTCCCACCGCGGCCCTCCGGCGGCGGGCTCGCGGGCCACGGTCGCGGTCGCGTGCAGCACCCAGCCGGTCGTGGTGCCCGCCGCGCGCGAGTGCACCGTCACCTCACGCCGCCCCTCGCGGTCACCCCCCACCGCCACCTGGACATCGACCCGCTCATGGCCGTCGAACACCAGCGGTGTGTGCAGGGTCAGTTCCTCGACTCGTCCGCAGCCGGTCTCGTCCGCCGCCCTGAGCACCATCTCCACGAAACCCGCGCCGGGGAACATCACCGAGCCCAGTACGGCGTGGTCGACCAGCCAGGGGTGGGAGTCGATGGACAACGAGCCGGTCAGCATGGCGCCGCCGGTCTCGGCGACCTCCAGGACGGCACCGAGTAGGCCGTGCCCGGCGCCCGTCAGGCCGACCGCGGACACGTCGCCGCCGTGTCCGGCGTCGGTGAGCCAGTAGCGCTCGCGCTGGAAGGCGTAGGTGGGCAGGTCGACGAAGACGGGAGGGCGGTCTGCCCACAACGGGCTGAAGTCGACCGCCGCGCCGGCCGCGAACACCGCCGAGGCCGAACGCAGAAACTGGTCCATGCCGCCGGAGCCGCGGCGCAGCGTGCCCACCGTTGCCGCGGGAACGTCCATCTCGGCGAGGGTGTCCTGCACCCCGGGCATCACCACGGGATGGCTGCTGACCTCCACGAAGACGTCGAAGCCCTCGTCGGCGAAGCCGCGTACGGCGGAGTCGAGGCGGACCGGGCGGCGCAGATTGCGCAGCCAGTACTCGGCGTCCAGCGCGGTCCCGGACTCGAACCGCCCGGTCACGGTGGAGAAGAACGGCACCTCGGCCTGTCCGGGGGTCACGGTCTTCAGCGCGCGCAGCAGATCGTCGGCGAGCGGGTCGACCTGTGCGGTGTGGGAGGCGTAGTCCACCTCGATCCGCCGGGCCCGCACGCCTTCTCGTTCGCAGTGGGACATCAGGTCGTCGAGATCCTCGGGCATGCCGGACACGACCACCGACTGCGGGCCGTTGACCGCAGCGATCTCCAGCTCTGTGGACCGGGAGGCGACCAGGTCGGTCGCTTCCGCCAAGCCGAGCGGGACCGACACCATCCCGCCGCGCCCGGCGAGTTTCTCCGCGATCAACCTCGACCGCACGCACACCACGCGCGCCGCGTCCTCCAACGACAAGGCACCCGCCACACACGCAGCCGCGATCTCCCCTGCGAATGACCCACCACGGCCGCAGGCTCCACCCCGAACGACCGCCACAGCTTCGCCAACGACACCATGACCGCGAACAACACGGGCTGCACGACCTCAACCCGCCCCAGCGCCCCCTCGTCATCAAGCACCTCGGCCAGGGACCACTCCACCAACCCCCCAAACGCCCCCGCACACTCCTCCATCGCCGCGGCGAACACCGGCGAGGAGTCCAGCAATTCCACCGCCATCCCCACCCACTGCGGCCCCTGCCCCGGAAACACGAAGACGACGTCATGTGCGGACACACGCGCGGTGTCCGTGACGACGGCGCCGCTGGGCTGCCCGTCAGCCAGGGCGCGCAGGGCGGTGCGTGCCTCGGCGCCGGTGCCCGCGACCACGACCGCGCGAGAGCGGAGAGCCGCCCTGGTGGTGCACAGCGCACGGGCGAGGTCGGTCAGGTCGTGGCGGTCGACGGCGTCGAGCACTCCTTCCGCCTGGGCCCGTAGCGCGGCCGGGGTGCTCGCCGAGAGCACCAGCGGCAGCACCGTGTCCGTGGCCTCGGGCGGCGCAACGGGTTCTTGCGCGAACTCCTCGATGATCAGGTGTGCGTTCGTGCCGGACGCGCCGAAGGAGGAGACGGCGGCGCGGCGGGGACGGTCCACCCCCGGCCACGGACGAGCCTCGGTCAATACCCGGACCGAACCCCACTCGACCTTCGACGACGGCGCGTCCACATGCAACGACCGCGGCAGCACGCCATGCCGCAACGCCATCACCATCTTGATCACACCAGCCACACCCGCCGCCGCCTGCGTATGACCGATATTCGACTTCACCGACCCCAACCACAACGGCCCACCGCCCGAACGGCTGCCATACGTCCGCACCAACGCACCCGCCTCGATCGGATCCCCCAACACCGTCCCCGTCCCATGCCCCTCCACCACATCCACATCCCCCACCGACAACCCACCCGACGCCAACGCCCCCCGAATCACCCGCTCCTGCGCAGGACCCGACGGCGCCGTCAACCCATTCGACGCCCCGTCCTGATTCACCGCAGAACCCCGCACCACCGCCAACACCCGACGCCCAGAAGCCACCGCATCCGACAACCGCTGCACCACCACCAACCCCGCACCCTCGGACCAGCCGGTGCCATCCGCGGCCTCCGCGAACGACTTGCACCGACCGTCCACCGCCAGCCCCCGCTGCCGCGAGAACTCCACGAAGGCGGCGGGCGTGAACATCTGTGTCGCTCCGCCCACGAGTGCGAGGTCGCATTCGCCCTTGCGCAGCGAGTCGCCCGCCAGGTGCAACGCCACCAGCGAGGACGAGCAGGTGGTGTCGAGTGTCATGGCGGGCCCTTCCAGACCCAGGCTGTAGGCGATCCGTCCGGAGGCGACGCCACCGGAGTTGCCGGTGCCGAGATAGCCCTCCAGCTCCTCGGGCGGGCTGGTCAGGCGGTCGGCGTAGTTGTGGTACATGACCCCGGTGAACACACCGGTCCGGCTGCCACGCAGCGAGTCCGGGGCGATACCCGACCGCTCCAGCGCCTCCCACGCCAGTTCCAGCAGCACCCGGTGTTGCGGGTCGGTGGCCAGCGCCTCCCTGGGCGACATGCCGAAGTGCTCGGCGTCGAACCAGACGCCATCGGTGAGGAAGCCGCCGCGTGCCACATAGGACTTGCCACGGCTGGCGGGGTCATCGTCCAAGAGCCCGTCCAGGGCCCAGCCCCGGTCGGTCGGCAGCGAGGTGATGGCGTCGCGTTCGTCGATGACGAGCTGCCACAGCTGCTCGGGGGAGCTGATTCCGCCGGGATAGCGGCACGACATGCCCACGATCGCGAGGGGTTCACGGGCGGCCGACTCGCGCTCCTGCAGACGCTGCCGGGTCTCGTGCAGCTCGGCCGTGACCCAGCGCAGGTGGTTGAGCAGTTCTTCCTCGTTCGGCATGACACGGGGCCTGTCTGTGAGAGTGGCAGGAAGGGCTCTACTTCATGCCGAGTTCGTTGTGGATGAAGTCGAGGAGTTCGCCGGCGCTCGCCGTCCGCAGCTCCGCGGCGGGCTGCCGGGCCGGTGCGCTGTGCGCCTGCAGCCGGGTCAGGCGGTCGGCCAGGACGGTGCGCAGCGCCGTGTCGGTCGACGGCGCGGCGAGTGCCGCCTCGAGCTGGTCGAGAGCGGCCAGCAGCGCCTGCTCGGTGCCGGTCTCCGAGGCCAGTTCCCCGGCCGTCTTCCCGAGTTCCTCGGCCATCTTCCCGGCGAGGGCGTCGGGGCTGGGGAAGTCGAAGGTCGTGGCCGGTGGCAGCCGCAGACCGGTGACCGTGTTGAGCCGGTTGCGCAGATCCACGGCGGTGAGCGAGTCGAATCCGGCGTTGAGGAACGGCCGTTGGGGGTCGATCTCATCACGCCGGGCGAATCCGAGAACGGCCGCTGCCTGCTCGCGCACCAGCCTCAGCAGTTCCCGTTTGCGCTCGGCCGGACTCAAAGCGCCCATCCGCGCGACGAAGTCCGGCTCGGCGACCGCGACCGCGGCGGTCGGTCGCACGGGGCCATGGGCGACCGGTGCCCTGCGCGCGGGCACCGTCACCGGGTCGGTACCGGCCAGCGCACGGTCGAAGAGCGCAAGGCCCTCGGCCGTGGACAGGGCGCCGATCGCGCCCTGGGGGCGGGTGCCCTTGACCGGGGCGGTCAGCGTTGTCGCCTGCTCCCACAGGCCCCAGGCGAGGGAGTGCCCGGCGAGGCCGGCCGCGCGCCGCTGGGTGGCGAGCGCGTCGAGGAAGGTATTGGCCGCCGCGTAGTTCGCCTGCCCCGGAGAGCCGAGAGTCCCGGCCGCCGAGGAGAACAGCACGAACAGCGCAAGGTCCATGCCCTCGGTCAGCCGGTGCAGGTTCAACGCCCCGTCGATCTTCGGTGCGGCGACGGTGTGCAGCCTTTCCGAGGTCATCGAGGTGACGATTCCGTCGTCGAGTACGGCCGCGGCGTGCACGACACCGGCGAGCGGGAACGCGTCGATGCCGTCGAGCAGCGCCCGGACCTGATCCCGGTCGGCGATGTCGCAGGCCACCACGTCGGCCGTCGCACCCAGTGCACCGAGTTCGGCGACCAGCTCGGCCACACCGTCGGCCCGTGGTCCGGAGCGGCTGACGAGGACCAGGTGGCGGACCCCGTGCTCCCCGGCCAGATGCCGCGCCACAAGGGCGCCCAGTCCACTGGTGCCACCGGTGACAAGGACTGCCGAGTCGGCCGGGATCCGCGGGATGTCACCGTCGCTCCGGGCGGGCACGAGCCGGGGGGCCAGGACCGCGCCGCGGCGCAGGGCGAGCTGCGGCTCACCGGTCGCAAGGGCGGCGGGCAACGCGTCGGCGGACTCGTCGTCGATGTCGACGACGACCAGCCGCCCGGGGTGTTCGGTCTGCGCCGAGCGCACCAGGCCCCACACCGGTGTCTGCTGGAGAGCGGACAGTGCGTCGTCGGGACCGGTCGACACGGCGCCACGTGTCACCACGACGAGACGGGAGTCCGGACGGCCCTCGTTCAGCAACCACCCCTGGACGGCCTCCAGTGCCCGGCCCGCCACCTCGACCGGTGCGTCCATGGCCTCGCACTCGTACATCACGACGGGGCCCGGGTCCTCGGCCGACGGGCTGTCCACGGGTGTCCAGTCGAGGCGGAACAGCAGGCCGCCCAGCGACGGATCGGGCTCGTCGGTGCGGAGCGGACGGGAGCGCAGACGGTCCACGGTGACCACCGGTGCGTTCGCCGGATCCGTGGCCAGCAGCGAGATGTCACCGGACGGCGACGCGGCCACGCGCACCCGCAGTGACCGGGCCCCCGAGGCGTGTACCCGAACGCCCGACCAGGCGAAGGGAAGGGAGGTACGGCCGGACTCCGACGCCCCGAAGGCCATCACCTGCAGCGTGGCGTCGAGCAGCGCGGGGTGCAGCACGAACGCGGTCGCCGGCACCTCGTCCGGCAGCGCCACCTCGGCGTAGAAGGCGTCCGCGGACCGCCACATGGCCCGCACGCCCCGGAAGGCGGGGCCGTATCCCAGGCCATTGCCCGCCAGTGTCTCGTAGAACCCCTCGATATCCACCGTTTCCGCCGGCTCGGGCGGCCAGCTCCCCCAGACCTGGGCCTCCTGCGCGCGGTCGGTCATGAACGCGCTCGCGTGGTACGTCCAGTCCGGGTCCGCCGTACGGGAGTGGACCTGGACATGGCCGTCGGTGGTGACCGACACCTGCACATCGACCCGCTCGCCCGCCGGGATCACCAGCGGTGCGTGGATGGTGAGCTCCTCGACGACCGGGCGGTGGACCTCGTCGCCCGCCCGGACGGCCAGTTCGACGAAGGCGGAACCGGGCAGGATCACCGAGCCGCGCACCGTGTGGTCGGCCAGCCATGGATGCGTCAGGAGCGAGAGCGCCCCGGACAGCACGATCTCGCCGGAACCCGCCATGTCCGCCTTCGCCCCGAGCAGTCCGTGGTCCACCGCGGCCAGGCCGACCGTGGACAGGTCACCGCCGGCGGAGCTTCCGTCCAGCCAGAACCGTTCGTTGGCGAACGGGTACGTGGGAAGTTCCACTTGGCGTACGCCGGTGGGGAACACCGGGTTCCAGTCCACCTCGACTCCGCAAACGTGGGCTTGGGCCAACGCCCGCAGGAGCTGCGCCTGCCCACCGGACCGCCTGCGCAACGTGCCCACCACGGCGATCTCGGTGTCCAGGGCGGTGGCGGTCTGCTCGACGGCCGTGGTCAGCACCGGGTGCGGACTCAGCTCGACGAACGCCCGGAAGCCGTCGGCCAGCAGCGCCGACACCGCTCCGGCGAAGTCCACCGGCTCCCGCAGATTGGCGAACCAGTACTCCGCGTCCATGGTCGATCCGTCGACCGGGCCACCGGTCACCGAGCTGTAGACCGGGACCGCGCCCGTGGCCGGCGCGATCGGAGCCAGTGCCTTCAGCACGTCCTCGCACAGGTCCTGGACCATCGGGGAGTGGGAGGCGTAGTCCACCGCGATCCGGCGAGCCCGCGGCTCCCGCTCCACCAAAGCCGCCACCGCATCGGACGTACCCGAGACCACCACCGACTCAGGACCGTTCACCGCCGCCACCACGAGCCCCTCACCAAAAGGCGCGACCAGCTCCTCGACCTCGGCCATCGGCAACGGGACCGACACCATCCCGCCACGCCCGGCAAGCCCCTCCGCGATCAACCTCGACCGCACACACACCACCCGCGCCGCATCCTCCAACGACAACACACCCGCCACACACGCCGCCGCGATCTCCCCCTGCGAATGACCCACCACCGCCGCAGGCACCACCCCAAAAGACCGCCACAACCGCGCCAACGACACCATCACCGCGAACAACACGGGCTGCACGACCTCAACCCGCCCCAGCGCCACCTCATCCCCCAACACCTCAACCAACGACCACTCCACCAACCCCTCAAACGCCCCCGCACACTCCTCCATCGCCGCAGCGAACACCGGCGAAGAATCCAGCAACTCCACCGCCATCCCCACCCACTGCGACCCCTGCCCCGGAAACACGAAGACGGGTCCGCCCTCGGAGACGACCTTCCCGGTGACCACCTCGTTGTGCGGCTCATTGGCGGCGCAGGCGTCGAGCAGTCCGGCCAGTTCCGGGCGGCGTGTGGCGAGCACCACCGCGCGGTGCGCGAACGCGGTCCGTGTGGTGGCGAGCGAGTGGGCGGTGTCCGCGAGGGCAATGTCGGAATGGCGTTCGAGGTGTCCGCGCAGCCGCCGTGCCTGCTCCCGGACTCCGGCGTCGTTGCGAGCGGAGAGGGGATACGGCAGCACATTGGCGTCGACCGGGGCCTCCCGAACCGGTTCCTCCGCTGCCTCCTCCAGGACGAGGTGCGCGTTCGTCCCCGACACTCCGAAGGAGGAGACGGCGGCGCGGCGGGGGCGGTCCACCCCCGGCCACGGACGAGCCTCGGTCAATACCCGGACCGAACCCCACTCGACCTTCGACGACGGCGCGTCCACATGCAACGACCGCGGCAGCACCCCATGCCGCAACGCCATCACCATCTTGATCACACCAGCCACACCCGCCGCCGCCTGCGTATGACCGATATTCGACTTCACCGACCCCAACCACAACGGCCCACCGCCCGAACGGCTGCCATACGTCCGCACCAACGCACCCGCCTCGATCGGATCCCCCAACACCGTCCCCGTCCCATGCCCCTCCACCACATCCACATCCCCCACCGACAACCCACCCGACGCCAACGCCCCCCGAATCACCCGCTCCTGCGCAGGACCCGACGGCGCCGTCAACCCATTCGACGCCCCGTCCTGATTCACCGCAGAACCCCGCACCACCGCCAACACCCGACGCCCAGAAGCCACCGCATCCGACAACCGCTGCACCACCACCAACCCCGCACCCTCGGCGAAGCCAGTACCGTCCGCGGCCTCCGCGAACGACTTGCACCGACCGTCCACCGCCAGCCCCCGCTGCCGCGAGAACTCCACGAACAGCGCGGGAAGCGCCTGCACCGCGACGCCACCGGCCAGGGCGAGATCGCACTCGCCGCGCCGCAGTGACTCGCAGGCCAGATGCAGCGCCACCAGCGAGGACGAGCAGGCGGTGTCGATGGTGAGCGCCGGACCGCCGAGACCCAGCGTGTAGGCGATACGCCCCGATATCACGCTGGACACGTTGCCGATCATCACCTCCGACGTGTCGTCGGCAAGCGTGTCGTACCCCTGGTAGGAGGCGCCGACGAATACGCCTGTCGACCCGCCGTGCAGCGTCTCCGGGAGTATTCCGGCGTTTTCCAGCGACTCCCAGGCCACCTCCAGCGCGAGGCGCTGCTGCGGGTCCATCCCCCGTGCCTCACGCGGGGACACCCCGAAGAACGCCGGGTCGAAATCGCCCGCGTCGTCGAGGAAGGCCCCGCGCTCGGTCAGGCTGTCGCCGGGGGCGAGCCGCCATCCGCGGTCGCCGGGGAAGTCCGAGGTGGCGTCCACACCGTCGGCCACCAGGTCCCACAGATCCTCGGGAGTGCGCACCCCGCCGGGATACCGGCAGGCCATGCCCACGATGGCGACCGGTTCCGGTACCGCGGACTCCAGCTCGCGCACCCGGGTGCGCAAGGTGTGCAGCTCAGAGGTCGCCAGCCGCAGATAGTCGCGAAGCTTGTCGTGGTCAGCCATCCGCCCGAGTCCTTGGTCGCGTCTGCCGTGTTGGTTGCCGTGGTCGCGGGGTCACCAGGTGACCGGCAGCGCGCTGACGCCGTTCACGAGCCGTTCGGTCCGCCACGGCACCTCGTCGGCGGGGACGGCCAGGCGCAGGCCGGGGAACCGGCGCACCAGGGCGGTGAGGACCATGTGCAGTTCCGCCCTGGCCAGTTGGTGGCCCAGACAGTGGTGTGCGCCGTGGCCGAAGGCGATGTGGGCGCGCGCGTCGCGGTCGAAGTCGATCTCGTCGGGGCGCTCGAACACGCTGGCGTCCCGGTTGCCCGCGGCCATATGGACGACCACCACGTCGCCCGCCCGGACGAGGGTGCCGCCGAGCTCGACGTCCTCGATGGCCATCCGGGGGAAGTTGCCCGCCGCGGCGAGCGGGGTGTACCGCAGCAGCTCCTCGACGGCCTGGGGCACCAGGCTCGGGTCGTCGACCAGCCGCTGCCACCGTTCGGGGCGGCTCAGCAGCAAATAGAGGAAGTTGCCGACCTGGTTGGCCGTGGTCTCGTGCCCGGCGAGCAGCAGGGTCATGCCGAACACCACGAGTTCCTGCTCGCTGAGGCGCTCGTCCTGGTCCCTGGCCAGAACCAGCGCGCTCAGCAGGTCGTCGGCGGGCTCGGCGCGGCGCTGGGCGATCAGCTCGGCGAGGTAGGCGATGAGACCGTCCCTGGCTTTGACGATCAGTTCGAGGTCTTCGGAGGCCACCGACATGATGTCGTCGGTCCACTGGGCGAACCTCTCGTGGTCGGCGATCGGCACACCGAGCAGATGGCAGATCACCCGCACCGGCAGCGGCCAGGTCAGCGCCCGGGCCAGGTCCGGCGTGGTGCCGTCCGCCTCGATCCGGTCGAGCAGATCGTTGATGATCTCGTCGATCGCCGGGCGCAGCCGCTCGACCTGGCGCATGGTGAACGCCTGCGCCACCAGCCTGCGCAGCCGGGTGTGGTCGGGAGGGTCCATGGAGAGGATGGACATGTCGGTCTCGATCGCGGGCGTACTGCGCGCGACGTCCTTCCCCAGGGTGGCCGTGCGGCTGAACCGGGGGTCGGAGAGCACGACCTTGATGTCGTCGTAGCGGGTGACCAGCCAGCCCGGGCCGCCGTAGGGCATCTGCACCCTGGTCAGGGTCCCGGCACGGCGGGCCTCTTCGTACGCGGGGTCCTCGTCGAGTCCGTGTTGTGGGCCGAACGGGTAGGCGCGGATCTGATTGTCGACAGCGGTCATCGCGGGAGTCTCCTTGGGATGGCGCGTGAGCGAGGTGAGGGGCCTGAGCGAGCGACGCGGGCCTGGGGCGTGTCTCGAAGTCAGTTGCGCGGCTGGGCGTGGTCCTGGTCGATGAAGCTGAACATCTCCTCGTCGCTGGACGAGGCGAAGTGGCCCGTGCTCAGCGCCTGTTGGCGTCGGCTGCTTAGCAGTGCCTCCATACCGCTCAACAGGGTGGCCACGTCGTCCGGCCCCGCTTCGTCGAGCAGTGATTCCAGACGGACCAGCAGTTTCCCGGCGTCGAGTCCGTCGCCGCCGAGCCGTCCGGCCAGGTGCTCGCCGAGCTCGGTCACGGTGGGAAAGTCGAACACCGCGGTGACGGCCATGCTCAGGCCGGTGAGTTGGGTGAGCCGGTTTCGCAGCCGTACCGACGTCAGCGAGTCGAAGCCGAGTTCGGCGAAGGGCCGGCGCGGGTCGATGACCGCCACGTCGTCGTGGCCGAGCACATCCGCGACCTCGGCACGGACGACGTCCCGCAACTTCGCGGTGCGCTGCGCCGCGTCGAGCCCGGCGAGCAGGGTGCGCAGGTCGGCCGGGTCGGGGCGGGCGGCGGCCGCCGGGCGGCGGGCCTCGGGCAGCTCGTGCAGCAATGTGCCCAGGCCGTCGCGGGTGTGGGACGGCACACGGTCCCAGTCGGCGTCGAACACGGCGATGGTGGCGTCCTCGCGGTTGAGCGCGTGTTCCAGCGCGGCCAGCGCGGCCTTGACGGGCATGGCGGTCAGGCCCATGCGACGCAACCGCTCGTCGCCGACCACATGCGTGGCCAGGCCCTCACCCGCCCATGCGCCCCAGGCCACGGCCACGGCGTGTTCGCCGGCCGCGCGGCGGGATACGGCAAGGGCGTCGAGCATGGCGTTCGCCGCCGCGTACGCACCGAGACCGGGCACACCGAACACCCCGGATATCGAGGAGAACAGCACGAAGGCGGACAGGCCGCGACCGCGCGTCAGCCCGTCCAGCACCTGCGCCCCGCGCACCTTGGCCCCCGCGACCGCGGCGAAGCTGTCGGGGGTGAGCCTGTCCAGTACACCGTCGTCGAGGCTCGCGGCCAGGTGGAAGACGCTGGTGACCGGATGCTCGTCGAGCACGGCGGCCATCCGCTCCCGGTCGGCGACGTCCGCCGCGACGAACGTGACACGGGCACCGGCCTGTTCGCACGTCTCGCGCAGCGCCTCGGCACCGGGAGCATCGGCGCCGCGGCGGCTGAGCAGAATGAGGTGGTCGGCGCCACGGACCGCGGCCCAGCAGGCGATTTCCGCTCCGAGCCCGCCGGTGCCACCGGTGATCAGGACGGTCCCCTCGGGTGTCCAGGCTCGGGCAGGCGCCTCGGGAGCCGCACGGACGAGCCTGCGGCCGTACAGCCCGGTGGACCGGACCGCGACCTGGTTCTCGGCCTTCTCCTCGGCGAGCAGGGACCGCAGCCTGGCGACTGTCGACTCGTCCAGCTCCTGGGGAAGATCCACCAGGCCGCCCCAGTGCGTGGGGTACTCCCAGGAGGCGACCCGGCCCAGCCCCCACACGCCCGCCTGGTCGATCCGCGGCCGCGGGTCGGCGGTGTCGACGGCCACCGCGGCGTGGGTGGCGATCCAGATCGGCGTGGCCACTCCGGCGTCGTCGAGTGCCTGCAGCATGGTCGCGGCTTCCACGGGCGTCTCGGGTGTGAGAACGACTCCGTCGGCCGGCGCCTGAGCGCTCAGCCGCTCGGCGAGCTCCGCGCGCGGGGCCTCCGCGGGCACCTGGACGGCCCGTTCACCGAGCGCCCGCACGACCGAGTCGGTCCATGTGGTGCCGGTGGCGCCGAGCACGAGCCAGCGTCCCGGTTCGGCGACGACCGTGGGCTCGGGCAAAGGAGACCAATCGATCCGGTGGCGCCAGCGGTCCGCGACGGAGGTGCGCTCACGGGGCGAGGTGACCCAGAAGTGCTGGTGCTGGAAGGCGTAGGTGGGCAGCTCGACCACGCGGGCACCGGGGTAGGCGGGCCGCCAGTCGACGGACACGCCGTGTGCGTACGCCTCTCCCAGCGCCCGGTACAGACGGTCGAGTGTTCCCTCGCCGCGGCGCAGGGTGCCCAGCGCGACGGTCTCCGCCGTCTCCTCGATCGACGTCGTCAGCACCGGATGCGGACTCATCTCCAGGAAGACCCGGAACCCACCCTCCACCAGCCCCGACACCGCACCATGAAAATCCACCCGCTCACGGAGGTTGCGGAACCAATACTCCGCACCCAACTCGGCACCATCGACCCGGCCGCCCGTCACCGACGAGTAGAACGGCACCGAACCCGGCCCGGCATCAACCCCCGTCAGCCCCTCCAGCACACCCTCGCGAATCGACTCCACCACCGGGGAGTGGGAGGCGTAGTCCACCGCGATCCGCCGGGCCCGCGGCTCCCGCTCCACCAAAGCCGCCACCGCCTCCGGCGTCCCCGAGACCACCACCGACTCAGGACCGTTCACCGCCGCCACCACGAGCCCCTCACCAAAGGGCGCGACCAGCTCCTCGACCTCGGCCATCGGCAACGGGACCGACACCATCCCGCCACGCCCGGCAAGCCCCTCCGCGATCAACCTCGACCGCACACACACCACCCGCGCCGCATCCTCCAACGACAACACACCCGCCACACACGCCGCCGCGATCTCCCCCTGCGAATGACCCACCACCGCCGCAGGCACCACCCCAAAAGACCGCCACAACCGCGCCAACGACACCATCACCGCGAACAACACCGGCTGCACCACCTCAACCCGCCCCAACGCCACCTCATCCCCCAACACCTCAACCAACGACCACTCCACCAACCCCTCAAACACCCCCGCACACTCCTCCATCGCCCCGGCGAACACCGGCGAGGAATCCAACAACTCCACCGCCATCCCCACCCACTGCGACCCCTGCCCCGGAAACACGAACACCGGACGGGAGTCGAAGGGGCGCATGGCCCGGTTCTGGGTGGCGAGCCGGTCGAGTTCGTCCGTGCCGAAGGCCACGGCGCGGCAGGCGAGATCGGTGCGGGTGGTCGTGAGCGACAGGCCCACATCGATCGGACGCAGGTCGGGACGGTCGCGGAGGTGCTCGGCCAGGCGGGCCGCCTGTGCCCGCAGGGCCTCAGGGGTGCGTCCGGACAGCGGCCAGGGCACTCCGTTCGGCCCGGCGCCGTCGGCAGACGCCTCGTCAGGGAGGTCGGGGCCCTGTTCGAGGATGACGTGCGCGTTGGTACCGGACACACCGAACGACGACACTCCGGCACGTCGCGGCCTGTCGGCCTCCGGCCACGGCAGTGTCTCGGTCAGCACCCGCACTCCAGTCGGCCAGTCCACCGTGGGCGCCGGTTCGGTCACATGCAGGGTGCGTGGCATGACCCGGTGCGCCAGGGCGGATACCGTCTTGATCACGCCGCCGATGCCCGCCGCCGCGGCGGCATGGCCGATGTTCGACTTCATCGAGCCCAGCCACAGCGGCTGTTCACGGTCCTGGCCGTACGCGGCGATCAGGGCGTTGGCCTCGATGGGGTCGCCGAGCACCGTGCCGGTGCCGTGTGCCTCGACCATGTCGATGTCCTGCGGGCGCAGGCGCGCGTTCGCCAGTGCCTGCCGGATCACCCGCTGTTGTGCCACTCCGTTGGGAGCGGACAGACCGTTGGAGGCGCCGTCCTGGTTGACCGCCGTGCCACGCAGCACGGCGAGCACTCGGTGTCCGTTGCGGATGGCGGCGGACAGCCGTTCCAGCACCACGAAACCGGCACCCTCGGCCCAGCCGGTCCCGTCCGCGTCCGCCGAGAACGCTTTGCACCGGCCGTCCGCGGCCAGACCGCCCTGATGGGTGAACTCCTCGTAGGCGAACGGCGTGGCCATCACGGCGGCACCGCCCGCCAGGGCGAGCGCGCTCTCCCCGCTGCGCACGGATTGGGCGGCCGTGTGCAGCGCGACCAGCGACGACGAACACGCGGTGTCCACCGTGACCGCGGGCCCCTTGAGGTCCAGCGTGTACGCGATGCGGCCGGACAGCACGGCGGACATCTTGCCGGTGAGAACCAGGCCGCCGAGCCCTGCCTTTGCCCCGTCGGCCGCGCCCAGGTAGTCCTGCTGGGACGCGCCCACGAACACGCCCGTCGCGCTGCCGCGCAGCGTACTCGGGTCGATCCCGGTCCTCTCGATCGCCTCCCACGCCGTCTCCAGCAGCACGCGCTGCTGGGGATCCATGGCAAGCGCCTCACGCGGGCTGATGCCGAAGAACTCGGCGTCGAATCCGCCCGCGTCGTGCAGGAATCCGCCCTGTGTGGTCGTGCTGGTCAGCATCAGCTGGTCGAGATCCCAGCCGCGGTCGGTCGGGAACCCGGATACGGCGTCCCGCTCGTCGAGGACGAGACGCCACAGCCCCTCGGGGTCGGCGACGCCACCGGGGTACCGGCACGCCATGCCGACGATGACCACCGGGTCGCCGTCGTCCGCGGCGACCGTGCGGCGGATCGGGGTGTCCGCGGCCCCGGTCAGGAACGCGGCGACCGCGGCCGGTGTGGGGTAGTCGAAGGCGAGGCTGATCGGCAGGTCGAGACCGGTCGCGTCGCTGAGAGCCGTGCGCAGCTGGGTCGCGGTCAGCGAGTCGAGTCCGAGGTCGGAGAAGGCGCGGTCGGCCGGTACGTCGGCGGCCCGTCGATGGCCGAGCACGGCCGCCACGTGCCCGCGGACCAAGTCCAGCATGTCCTGGGGGCCTTCGGCCATCGGGAGCGAATCGAGGGTGTCGGCAGGATCGGTGGGCCAGAAGCGACGGCGCTGGAAGGCATACGTGGGCAGGTCCACGCGGGTGGCATCGGGGAAGACGGCGCTCCAGTCGACCGATACGCCATGCACATGGGCGCTGCCCAGCGCGCGGACGAACTGGCCGAGACCACCGTCGCCGCGCCGCAGGGTGCCCAGGGCGGCGACCGTCGCCCCGGCGGCCTCCGCGGTCTGCTCAACACTCATGGTGAGTACGGGGTGCGGGCTCATCTCCAGGAACACCTGGTGGCCCGCCGCCAGCAGGGCCGACACGACACCTGCGAAGTCGACCGGCTCGCGCAGATTGGTGTACCAGTAGTCGGCCGAGAGGCCGGTGGTTTCGATCTGCCCGCCCCGCAGGGCGGAGAAGAACGGCACCTCGGCGGCGACCGGCCGCACCGAGGGCAGACCCGCCAGGACCGCGTCCCGGATCTCCGCCACCATCGGGGAGTGGGAGGCGTAGTCCACCGCGATCCGCCGGGCCCGCGGCTCCCGCTCCACCAAAGCCGCCACCGCATCGGACGTACCCGAGACCACCACCGACTCGGGGCCGTTCACCGCCGCCACCACCAGCTCATCACCGAACGGCGTAACCAGCTCCTCCACCTCGGCCCGGGACAGCGGGACCGACACCATCCCGCCACGCCCGGCAAGCCCCTCCGCGATCAGCCTCGACCGCACACACACCACCCGCGCCGCGTCCTCCAACGACAACGCACCCGCCACACACGCCGCCGCGATCTCCCCCTGCGAATGACCCACCACCGCCGCAGGCACCACCCCAAAAGACCGCCACAACCGCGCCAACGACACCATCACCGCGAACAACACCGGCTGCACCACCTCAGCCCGCCCCAACGCCACCTCGTCTTCGAGCACCTCTGCCAACGACCACTCCACCAACCCCTCAAACGCCCCCGCACACTCCTCCATCGCCGCGGCGAACACCGGCGAGGAATCCAACAACATCACCGCCATCCCCACCCACTGCGACCCCTGCCCCGGAAACACGAACACCGGACGGGCCGAGGGCAGTACCGTTGCCTGCACCAGGTCAGCGGACGGTTCGCCCTCGGCCAGGGCGCGCAGGCCCTCAGGGCTGGTGACCAGGGCCCGCCGCGCGAAGTGCGTGCGCGAGAGGGCCAGTGCACGGCCGATGTCCCGCGCGGACAGCGTGCGGCCCTTCAGGTGGGCGTCGAGCAGCCTCGCCTGCTCTCGCAGCGCGGACGCGTCCTGGCCGGAGAGCACCCACGGGCTCGGCCCTTCTCCCGGGGCTTCGGCCTGCGGCCGCGGCGCCGCCTGCTCGACGATCACGTGCGCGTTGGTGCCCGAGATGCCGAACGACGACACGCCGGCGCGCCGTGGCCGACCGGTCTCCGGCCACGGCCGGGCGGCCGTGACGAGTTCGACGGCGCCGTCCGCCCAATCCACGCGGGAGCTGGCCCGGTTCACGTGCAGTGTCGCCGGCACGATCCCGCTCCGCAGCGCCGCCACCATCTTGATGACGCCGCCGACCCCGGCCGCCGCCTGGGTGTGGCCGATGTTCGACTTCAACGAGCCCAGCAGCAGGGGGCGTTCACGGTCCTGGCCGTAGGTGGCCAGCAGCGCACCGGCCTCGATCGGATCGCCGAGCCGCGTCCCGGTTCCATGCGCCTCGATCACATCCACGTCGGACGGTCGCAGCCCGGCGTTGTCCAGTGCGCTGCTGAGCACTCGGCGCTGAGCGGAGCCACTGGGCGCGGTGAGGCCGTTGGACGCGCCGTCGGAGTTGACCGCCGAGCCCCGCAGCAGCGCCAGCACCTGGTGTCCGTTGCGTTCGGCGTCCGACAGCCGCTCCAGCACGAGCAGACCCGCGCCCTCGGAGAAGCTGGTGCCGTCCGCGTCGTCGGAAAAGGACTTGCAGCGGCCGTCTGGGGCCAGACCTTCCTGCTGGGTGAAGTCGACGAAGGCCGACGGCGTGGACATCACGGTCACCCCGCCCGCCAGGGCCAGGGAGCAGTCTCCCGACCGCAGCGCCAGCGTGGCCTGGTGCAGGGCGACCAGCGACGAGGAACACGCCGTGTCGATGGTGACCGCCGGGCCTTCCAGGCCCAGGGTGTAGGCGATCCGGCCGGACATCACGCTGGACGCGTTGCCCGTCGAGGAGAACCCGGGAGGCAGATCGGGAACCTTGTCGAGCACCGACTGGTAGTCCTGGTGCAGCGCGCCGACGAACACACCGGTGCGGCTGCTGCGCAGGGTGCCGGGCACGATCCCGGCACGCTCCAGCGCCTCCCAGGCCAGCTCCAGCAGCAGCCGCTGCTGCGGATCGGTGGCCAGCGCCTCCCTCGGGGACATCCCGAAGAACGCCGCGTCGAACTCGGCCGCGTCGGGCAGGAACCCGCCGGAGCGGGTGCTCGACGGCACCTCGCCCCAGTCCCGGTCGGTGGGGAATTCGCTGATCGCGTCGCCGCGGGACTCGACGAGTTCCCACAGCTCCTCGGGGCTGCGCACATCGCCGGGGTACCGGCAGGCCATGCCGACGATCGCGATGGGTTCGCTGCGGGTGGCCAGCAGCTTGTCCAGTTGCCGCCGGGTGCGCCGGAGGTCCTCGGTGGTCTCCTTGAGGAAGTGCCGCAGCTTGGCCTCTGTGCTGGTCATGAGATACCGAACTCCTTACCGAGCAGCTCGAACATTTCCTCGTCGGTGGCCTCGCCGAGATCGGTTTCCTGGGCCTCGGTGTCGTCGGTCACGAGCAGTGCCGACAGCCTGCGCATCACCTGCTCGCGGATCGCCGCGTCGCCGTCGAACCGGGCGAAGGCGTCCTCCAGCCGGGCCAGTTCGGCGAGCACCGGGTTCTCCTGGGGCTGGTCGCCGCCCAGGCGGGAGGACAGGTGCTCGGCCAGTGCGGTGGGCGAGGAGTGGTCGAAGACGATGGTGGAGGCCAGTCGAAGGCCGAGCAGGGTGCCGATCCGGTTGCGCAGTTCCACGGCGGTCAGCGAGTCGAAGCCGAGCGACTTGAACGGGCGGTCGGCCTCCAGCGACCCGTCGTCGGAGTACCCGAGCACCGCGGCGGCCTGCGCGCGCACCAGCTTGGTCAGCTCGGCGGCCCGGTCCGGCGCACCCATCCGGGCGAGGCGGTCGACGAGGGCGCCTTCGTCGGAGTCGGCGTGCCTGCGGCCGGTCGTGCCGGTCAGTGCCCACAGGATGTGCGGCGCCGACGCGGCGACCCGCAGAGTCGGCAGGTCCAGGCGCATCCCGGCGACCGCGGGCTCGTCCTGCGCCACCGCCGCGTCGAACATGGCCAGCGCCTCTTCGGTGGACAACGCGGGCAGGCCGGAGCGGGCGATCCGGTCGATGTCCCGTGCGGCCAGCGCGCCGGTCATGCCGCTCGCCTCGGCCCACAGGCTCCAGGCGATCGACGTGGCGGGCAGACCCGCGGCCTTGCGGTGGGCGGCGAGCGCGTCGAGGAAGGCGTTGGCGGCGGCGTAGTTGCCCTGCCCCGCGCTGCCCATCACGGCGGCGGCCGAGGAGTAGAGCACGAACGCGGCGAGATCGAGGTCTCGGGTCAGCTCGTGCAGGTGCCAGGCGCCGTCGGCCTTGGCGCCCAGACTGGTGGCCAGCCGTTCCGGGGTCAGCGACTGGATCACGCCGTCGTCGAGCACCCCGGCCGCGTGTACGACGGCGGTCAGCGGATGCTGGTCGGAAACGGTGCCGAGAAGGTCCGCCACCGCCGTCCGGTCGCCGACGTCGCAGGCGCGCACCAGGGCCTCGGCCCCGTACTCGGCCAGCTCAGCGACCAGTCGCTCCGCGCCGGGCGCGTCCGGTCCGCTCCGGCTGACGAGCAGCAGATGCCGCACGCCCCGCGTGGTCACCAGATGACGGGCCAGTGACGCGGCCAGGCCGCCGGTGCCGCCGGTGATCAGGACGGTGCCCCGCGGGTTCCAGCGCCGCGGCATGGTCAGTACGACCTTGCCGATGTGCTGGGCCCGGCTGATGTACCGGAACGCCTCACGTCCGTGCCGGACGTCCCAGGTGACCACCGGGAGGGGCCGCAGCGCGCCGTCATGGAACAGGTCGAGCAGGGCCCGCAGCCTCTCCTGTACGGCGTCGGGCTCCAACTCCGCCAGGTCGAAGGCGCGGTAGCCGATCCCGTCCGGCACCGCCGTGCGAATGTCGGTCTTGCCCATCTCGGCGAACCGCCCGCCCCTGGGCAGCAGCCGCAGCGAGGCATCCACGAACTCGCCGGCCAGCGAGTTCAGTACGACATCGACACCACGGCCACCGGTGACCTCCAGGAACCGCCGCTCGAAGTCGAGGGTGCGCGAGGAGGCGATGTGGTCGTCGGGAAGGCCCAGCGAGCGCAGCACGTGCTGCTTGGGTTCACTGGCGGTGGCGAAGACCTCCAGCCCCCAGTGCCGGGCGAGCTGGATGGCCGCCATGCCGACGCCGCCCGCGCCCGCGTGCACCAGCAGGGACTGTCCCGTGCGCACCTCGGACAGGTCCAGCAGACCGTAGTAGGCGGTCAGGAACACGACGGGCACCGACGCCGCCTGCGCGAAGGTCCAGTCGTCGGGCATCGGCGCGAGCAGCCGGTGGTCGGTGACGGTCAGCGGGCCGAAGGCGCCGACGGTGAGACCGAACACGCGGTCGCCGGGCCGCAGACCGGACACGTCCGAGCCGGTCTCCAGCACGACACCGGACACCTCGGCCCCCAGCGGGGTGGCCGCGCGTCGGTTCATGCCCAGCGCGTCGAAGACGTCGCGGAAGTTGACCCCGGCAGCCCGGACGTCGACCCGGACCTCCCCAGGTCCGAGCGGTTCCTCCGCGCGGGGCCACGGCACCAGGACGAGGTCGTCGAGGCTGCCCTTGCGCAGGGTCTCCAGGCGCCACGACGGGCCGGGCGGTGGCGTCAGCGAGCCCGGTTCGGCCAGCCGGGCCGCGAGCAGGGCGCCGTCACGCACCGCGAGCTGGGGTTCGCCACTGGCCAGCGCCCGCGACAGCAACTCGTCCGGCACACCGGGCTCGTCCGTGTCCAGCAGGACGAACCGGCCCGTGTTCTCGGTCTGCGCGGACCGGATCAGGCCACGGGCGGCCGCCACCGCGGGCACGACGTCCTCGTCACCGACGGCCACTCCGCCCTCGGTCATGAAGATGAGCGAGACATCGTCGAGCCGCGGCTCGGCCAGCCACGCCCGCAGCAGGCCGAGCACCCGTGCCGTGAGCTGATGGGTGGCGGACGGCATCTCCCCGTCCGCCCGATCGAGGCGGACCATGGCCGCGTCGACACCGGCGACGGAGTCGGGCAGTGCCCAGGTCCCCGGGTCGAGTTCGACGACGGTACGGGCGTGGCCCGGGTCGGCGGGCACGGGCCGCCAGGCGAGCCGGTACAGCGGGGCGTCGAGGACGGAGTCCACAGCGGTGTGCCGGCGCAGCACCAGGGACTCGGCGGTCAGCACCGGCGCGCCCGCCGGGTCGACGACGGTCAGCTCGACGGTGTCCGGGCCGATGCCGCGCAGCCGGGCGCGCAGGAAGGTGGCCCCGGTCGCGTACAGGCGCACCCCGCTCCAGGCGAACGGCAGCACACGTGTGCTGCCGAGCAGGCCGGTCGCGTGCAGGACGGCGTCCAGCAGCGCGGGGTGCAGCCCGAAGGCGCCCGCCTCGGCCCGCACGTGCTCGGGAAGGACCACCTCGGCGCAGGCCCCGTCCTCGGTGAGCCACGCTGCGCTCAGGCCCCGGAACGCCGGGCCGTAGCCGTATCCCTCGGCTTCGAGGTCGTCGTACACCCCTGCCGCCTCGATCCGTTGCGCGCCCGGGGGCGGCCAGGACGTCATCGACGGCGCGGGGGCGCCGCCCTCGTCGCCGGTGGACAGTGTGCCGGAGGCGTGCTGTGTCCAGCCGGCTCCACCGCGTGCGAAGACGCGCACGGTCCTGCGTTGGTCGGCGGCGGGCCGGTCCAACCGGATCTGTAGCTGAACACTCCCCTGTCCCGGCAGGACGAGCGGCTTCTCCAGCACGAGTTCGTCGACCCGGTGGCAACCGACCTCGTCGGCCGCGTGGATGACCATCTCCAGCAGGGCGGTTCCGGGCAGCAGCACCGTCCCGGCCACGGCGTGGTCCGCCAGCCAGGGGTGAGTGCCGAGCGACAGGCGGGCGGTGAACAGATAGCCGTCGTCGCCGGGCAGCTCGATCCCGGCCCCGAGCAGCGGATGCTCCGGAACGCTCAACCCCGCCGCGGTGACGTCCATCGAGGTCGCACCGGCACGCGGCCAGAAGCGCTGCTGCTGGAAGGCGTACGTGGGCAGTTCCACGCGAATGGCGTCGGGGAAGACGGTGCTCCAGTCCACGGGGATCCCGTGCCGGTGCGCCAGGGCGAGCGAGAGGCGGATCCGGTCGAGTGTTCCCTCGCCGCGGCGCAGGGTGCCCAGCGCGACGGTCTCCGCCGTCTCCTCGATCGACGTCGTCAGCACCGGATGCGGACTCATCTCCAGGAAGACCCGGAACCCACCCTCCACCAGCCCCGACACCGCACCATGAAAATCCACCCGCTCACGGAGGTTGCGGAACCAATACTCCGCACCCAACTCGGCACCATCGACCCGGCCGCCCGTCACCGACGAGTAGAACGGCACCTCGGCGGCGACCGGCCGCACCGAGGGCAGACCCGCCAGGACCGCGTCCCGGATCTCCGCCACCACCGGGGAGTGCGAGGCGTAGTCCACCGCGATCCGGCGAGCCCGCGGCTCCCGCTCCACCAAAGCCGCCACCGCATCGGACGTACCCGAGACCACCACCGACTCAGGACCGTTCACCGCCGCCACCACCAGCTCATCACCGAACGGCGTAACCAGCTCCTCCACCTCGGCCCGGGACAGCGGGACCGACACCATCCCGCCACGCCCCGCAAGCCCCTCCGCGATCAACCTCGACCGCACACACACCACCCGCGCCGCATCCTCCAACGACAAGACACCCGCCACACACGCCGCCGCGATCTCCCCTGCGAATGACCCACCACCGCCGCAGGCACCACCCCAAAAGACCGCCACAACCGCGCCAACGACACCATCACCGCGAACAACACCGGCTGCACCACCTCAACCCGCCCCAACGCCACCTCATCCCCCAACACCTCAACCAACGACCACTCCACCAACCCCTCAAACGCCCCCGCACACTCCTCCATCGCCCCGGCGAACACCGGCGAGGAATCCAACAACTCCACCGCCATCCCCACCCACTGCGACCCCTGCCCCGGAAACACGAACACCGGACGGGAGTCGGTGACCCGGGCGGCGGACAGCGTGACGGCACCCGGTTCTTCACCGCGGGCCATGGCTTCGAAAGCGGTGCACGCGGTCTTCCGGTCCCCGACCACGACCGCGCTGTGCTCGAACCGTGTGCGGGTGGTCGCCAGGGAGTAGGCCAGGTCCGCCGAGCCGAGGTCGGGCCGGGCCTCGAGGTGGTCCGCCAGCGCCCGTGCCTGGGCGCGCAGCGCGGGCAGACTCCTGCCGGAGAGCTGCCACACGACCTGTTCGTCCTCCGCGAGCAGAGGCCGCTCGGGCGTCTGGGGTTCCGGCGCCTGCTCGAGGATGACGTGGGCGTTGGTGCCGGACACGCCGAAGGACGACACTCCGGCACGTCGCGGCCGACCGCCCTTTGGCCAGTCGGCCGTGTGCGCCAGCGGGGAGACCGCACCCGACGCCCAGTCGATACGCGAGGACGGCGCCGAGAAGTGAAGCAGCCCGGGCAGTACTCCCGCGCGCAGCGCCGCCACCATCTTGATGACGCCACCGACCCCGGCCGCCGCCTGGGAGTGGCCGATGTTCGACTTCAACGAGCCCAGTAGCAGCGGACGTTGGCGGTCCTGACCGTAGGTGGCGAGCAGCGCACCGGCCTCGATCGGGTCACCCAGCCGGGTGCCCGTGCCGTGCGCCTCCACGGCGTCCACATCGGAGGGTGCGAGTCCGGCGTTTTCCAGCGCGCTCCAGATGACCTGCTGCTGTGCGGTGCCGTTCGGTGCGCTCAGGCCGTTGGAGGCGCCGTCGGAGTTCACGGCGGAGCCGCGGATCACCGCCAGCACCTCGTGGCCGTCGCGCTGGGCGTCGGAGAGCCGCTGCAGCGCGAGCATGCCCGCCCCCTCCGACCACGCCGTGCCGTCCGCGTCGTCGGAGAACGACTTGCACCGGCCGTCCGGAGCGAGGCCGCCCTGTTTGGTGAACTCCAGGAAGGGCGAGAGCGTGGTCATCACGACCACGCCGCCGGTCAGGGCCAGCGAGCACTCCCGGGCGCGGAGGGCACGTACCGCCGAGTGGAGAGCGACGAGGGATGCCGAGCACGCGGTGTCCACCGTCAGGGAGGGGCCCTCCAGCCCGAGGGTGTAGGAGATCCGTCCCGACATCACACTGGCGGCGCTGCCGGTGCCGACGTAGCCCTCGACCTGGTCGACGGTGTCCCGCAGCAGTTCCGGATAGTCCTGGGCACAGGTGCCCACGAACACGCCGGTGTCACTGCCCCGCAGGGAGTCGGGAGCGATGCCCGCGCGCTCGACCGCCTCCCACGCCGTCTCCAGCAGCAGCCGCTGCTGGGGGTCCATCGCCACCGCCTCCCGGGGGCTGATCCCGAAGAACTCGGCGTCGAACCGGTCGATGTCCCGCAGGAACCCGCTGGCCTCGGTGGCCAGGCGGTCTCGCATCGAGGCCAGGTCCCAGCCGCGGTCGGTGGGGAACTCGGTGATCGCGTCCACTTCGGACACCGCGAGGTCCCACAGTTGCTCGGGGGTGCGCACACCGCCCGGGTAGCGGCAGGCCATGCCGACGATCGCGATCGGCTCCGTGGCCATGGCCTCGTAGCGGCGCAGTGACCGGCGGGTGCGTTTGAGGTCGGCGGTGACCCGGTGCAAGTAGTCCCGAAGCTGCTGCTCACTCATCAGACACCCAACTCCTCGTCCATCACATCGAACGGCGCGGCGTCGAAGCCGGGCGCCCGGGTAGCGCGGCCACGGACACCGGGCCGGTCGCACAGGCGAACATTCACAGCTCCAACTCCTCGTCGATCAGCCGGAACAACTCGTCGTCGGGGACGCCGTCCACCTCGTCCGGCTCACCGGAGTCGTCGAGTCGGCTGCTGAGGCTCCGCAGCCGGGCGGCCAGCCGGGAGCGCGCCGCACGGTCGGCCCGTACGGCGGGCAGTGCCGACTCCACGTCGTCGAGCCGGCGGAAGACGGCGTCGACCTGCTGCCGGTCATCGGGCAGGACCACGGTGGCCAGGTACTCCGCCAGCGCCTCCGCACTGGGCTGGTCGAACATCAGGGCGGTGGGCAGTTCGGTACCGGTGCGCCCGGCCAGCACATTGCGCAGGCGGACGGCGGCCAGGGAGTCCATGCCCAGCTCGGCGAACGACACCGTGGGCTCCACCTCGGCGACGGTGCGGTGGCCGAGCACCTTCGCGATGTCCTGGCGGACGACCGACAGCAGCAGGCCGACCCGCTCGGGCCGGGTCAGGGGCGCCAGCCGTTCGGTGAGCGCGGGCCGCGGAACGTCGTGTGGCTCACCGTCACGTGGCTCACCGCCATCCGGCTCCAGGACATCGGTGGCGTACCCCGTTGTCGCGGCGTCGGCAGGCTTCCTCCCGCCCGCGTCGCGCGCGGGCCAGTAGCGCTCGCGCTGGAAGGCGTAGGTCGGCAGGTCGACGCGCCTGCCTCCGCGACCGGCCAGGACCGAGGACCACGAGACGGTGACACCCCGCACGGAGAGGTCGGCGAGCGCTCCGGTCAGCGCGGACACCTCACCGCGGTGACGGCGCAGCGCGGGCACGACGAGTGTCGAGACGGGGTCCGACAGGCTGTCCTCGGCCATGCCGGCGGCGATGCTGTCGGGGCCGAGTTCCAGGATCGCGGTGACGCCGTATGCCTCGGCCGCGCGCACCCCGTCGGCGAAACGGACACAGCCGCGCGCGTGCCGCACCCAGTACTCCGGTGAGCACAGTTCCTCGTCGCTCGCGACCGTGCCGGTCAGGTTCGACACCACGGGAACGGCCGGCGCACGGTAGCGGACGCTCTCGGCGACGGTGCGGAACTCCTCCAGCATGCCGTCCAGGTGCGCGGAGTGAAAGGCGTGGCTGACCCGCAGCCTGCTGGTCCTGCGTCCGGCCGAGCGCCAGTGCTCGCGGACACGGTCGACCTCGTCGGCGTCCCCGGAGATCACCACGGCGGACGGCCCGTTGACGGCGGCGAGTTCCACGCCGGTGCCGAGGTCGGACCGGATCTCCTCCTCGGTGGCTTCGATCGCGGCCATCGCCCCGTTCGCGGGCTCGGCCTGCATCAGCCGGCCCCGCGCGGCGACGAGCGTGCAGGCATCGGGCAGCGTCAGGACACCGGCGACGTGCGCCGCGGTCAGTTCGCCGATCGAATGCCCCAGGAGCAGATCGGGAGCGACCCCCCAGTGCTCCATCAGCCGGAACAGGGCGGTTTCCATGGCGAACAGGGCCGGTTGGGTGTACTCGGTGCGGTCGAGCACCTCGTCGTCGAGCAGCTCCTCGTCAAGTACCTCGGCGTCGGCGCCGAGGACCACGTGGCGCAGCGGCAGTGCGAGGTGGCGGTCGAACTCGGCACACACCGCGTCGAACGCCGCCGCGTACTGCGGGAACGCGCGGTACAGCCCACGTCCCATACCCGGCCGCTGGCTGCCCTGCCCGGAGAACACCATGGCGAGCCGCTGTGGCCTGGCCTGGCCTACGCCGTCTGTGAGGTGGCCGTCGGCGAGGTGGCCCAGTTCGGCCAGCAGGTCCTCGCGGCTGCCGCCGACCAGCACCGCACGGTGTCCCATGAGCGAGCGGCCGGTCGCCAGTGACCAGCCGACATCGGCCGGGCTGTGGTCCGGGTCCGGGCGGTCCGTCAGCCAGGAGCGCAGGCGGGCGGCCTGGGCCCGCAGGGACGCCGCGCCGCGGGCCGAGAGCACCCACGCGACCACCGGGGTGGCCACCGTGGGAGGCGCCGGCGCGGGCGCGGTTTCGGCGGGGGCCTGTTCGAGGACAGTGTGGGCGTTGGTGCCACTGATGCCGAACGAGGAGACTCCGGCCCGGCGGGGCCGGTCGGCCGACGGCCACGGCGTCGGCTCGGTCACCAGGGACACCCCGCCCGTCGACCAGTCCACATGCGGGGTGGGCTGATCGACGTGCAGCGTCCTGGGGATGACGCCGTACCGCATCGCCAGCACCGCCTTGATCACCCCGGCGGCGCCCGCGGCGGCCTGGGTGTGGCCAAGGTTGGACTTCACCGAGCCCAGCAGCAGGGGCTGTTCGCGGTCCTGGCCGTAGGTGGCGAGCAGCGCCCCGGCCTCGATCGGATCGCCCAGCGCCGTGCCGGTGCCGTGCGCCTCGACCATGTCCACCTCGGAGGGGGCCAGCCGGGCGTCGGCGAGCGCCTGCCGGATGACGCGCTGCTGGGCGGTCCCGTTCGGCGCGGTCAGGCCGTTGGAGGCGCCGTCCTGGTTGACGGCCGCTCCCCGGACCAACGCCAGCACCTGGTGGCCGTTCTTCCTGGCGTCGGAGAGGCGTTCCAGCAGCAGGAGGCCGATTCCCTCGGACCATCCGGTGCCGTCCGCCGCCGCGGCGAACGCCTTGCAGCGCCCGTCGGGGGCCAGTCCGCGCTGCCGGGAGAACTCGACGAAGGCATTGGGTGTGGACATGACGGTGACGCCGCCTGCCACCGCGAGCGAGCACTCCCGGGCGCGCAGCGCCTTGGCCGCCGCGTCCAGGGCGACCAGCGCGGAGGAGCAGGCCGTGTCCACGGTGACCGCGGGTCCCTCGAAACCCAGGGTGTAGGACAGTCGCCCGGACAGCACGCTGGCCGCGGTCCCGGTGAGCAGGTAGCCCTCGGCGTCCAGGGCGCCGGTGTCGATCCCGGTGCCGTAGTCCTGGCCGTTGGTGCCCATGAACACCCCGCACCGGGTGCCGCGCTGGGCCGCGGGGTCGATGCCCGCGCGTTCGAACAGCTCCCACCCGGACTCCAGCACGAGCCGCTGCTGCGGGTCCATGCCCAGCGCCTCGCGCGGGGATATGCCGAAGAAGGCGGCGTCGAAGCGGTCGGCGTCGTGCAGGAATCCGCCCGTTCGGGCGTAGCTGGTGCCCGCCCGGTCCGGATCGTCGTCGTACAGGCGCTCCAGGTCCCAGCCCCGGTTCTCGGGGAAGGGCGACAGCACGTCACGGCCCTCCTCGAGCAGCTGCCACAGGTCCTCGGGGAGGACACGCCGCCGGGGAAGCGGCAGGCCATCGACACGATCGCGATGGGGTCGACGGTCGCGGCCACGGCCGTCTGTCCCTCCACCGACTCGGCTGCCGTGCCCAGCAGTTCGGCCAGCAGATGCTCGGCGAGCGCAGCCGGGCTCGGATGGTCGAAGACCACGGTGGTGGGCAGTTTCAGCCCGGTGCGCGCGCCGAGGCGATTGCGCAGCTCGACAGCGCCCAGCGAGTCGAAGCCCAGGTCACGGAAGGGGCGCGTCATGTCCGGCGCGCCGGACTTCGGGTGACCGAGCACGGTGAGCACCTCGTCACGGACCACGTCGAGCAGCAGTCGCGGCCGCTCGGACGCGGGGCGTTCGCGCAGCCGTTCCGCCAACGCGGAGGGCTGCTGTGCCGAGGTGCCGGACGCCCGCCGCGCCGGGGCCCTGACCAGTCCGCGCAGCAGAGCGGGCAGTGTGCCGGCGCCCGCCTGTGCGCGCAGTACGGAGAGGTTCAGCCGCACCGGTGCCGTCACCGGGTGATCGGTGCGCAGTGCGGCGTCGAACAGGGCCAGTCCCTGGTCCGCGGTCAGCGGATCGATCCCCGCACGGGCGAGTCGCGCGAGGTCGTCCGCGGCGAGGTGGGCGGTCACACCGCCGCGGTCGTCCCACAGGCCCCATGCCATCGACACGCCCGGAAGGCCCTGTGCGCGCCGGGTCTGTGCGAGCGCGTCGAGGAAGGCGTTGGCCGCCGCGTAGGCGCCCTGTCCGGCGTTGCCCACCAGTCCGGAGTACGAGGAGAACAGCGCGAAGACCTGGAGGTCGGCGCCCCTGCTGAGTTCATGGAGGTTGACCGCGGCCCGCACCTTCGGGTGGTGCACCCGTGCCACCTGATCGTCCGTCATCGATGTGATCACGGCGTCGTCGACGATTCCGGCCGCGTGCACGACGGCCGTCAGCGGCCGGTCGGCGGGGATGGACGCGAGCAGTGCGGCGAGTGCGTCGCGGTCGGCGGCGTCGCAGGCCGCGATGGTGACCTTGGCCCCCATGGACTCCAGCTCGGCACGGAGTGGGCAGGCGCCCTCGGCGGTCTCGCCACGGCGGCTGGTGAGCAGCAGGTGCCGTACGCCGTGCTCGGCGACGAGGTGTCGGGCGACGAGTGATCCCAGCGCACCGGTTCCGCCCGTGATCAGCGCTGTTCCGGTGAGGGCCCGCGGTGTGCCGGCCACGGTGGGCGTGGCGACGAGGCGGGGTACGCGGGCGCTTCCCTCGGTGAGGGCGATCTGCGGCTCACCCGAGGCGAGCGCGCCCGGCAGGGCGCGCGAGGACGCCTCGGTGCCGTCGAGGTCGACGAGGACGAACTGGCCCGGGTGCTCGGTCTGCGCGGTGCGCACCAGCCCCCACACCGCGGCCTGGACGGTGTCGCGAAGCTCGGTGCCGCCGTACACGGCCCGGCGGGTGAGGAATACCAACCGCGCGTCGGCGGGGTGTTCCTCGGCGAGCCAGGACCGGAGGAGGTGCAGCGCCCGCGAGGTGGCCTCGCGTGCCTGGGCGGCGATGTCCGCCCCTTCGTGGCCCGGCCCGAAGGCGGCGAGCACCACGTCCGCCCGCCCGTCCACCGTGGGCAACCGCTGGATGCCGGAGTGGACGGCGCGCAGCCCGTGCTCGTCCTCACCGTCCAGGACCCACCGGCCCGCTTCCGCGAAGGGCAGCCGCGTGACCGTCCAGTCCAGTCGGTGGAGCGGTGTGTGGTGCCGGACCCGCGTGGTGTCCACCGCCGCGAGAGTCACGGACTCGACGGTGTACACGGGCTGACCGGCCCCGTCCGTGATCCGCATGGCGTAGGTGTGCTCGCCGAGTGGCAGCAGATGGACGCGGACCGATGCGGCACCGACGGCGTGCGGGCGTACGCCGTGCCACAGGACGGGTGTCTCGTCCTCGGCGGCCACCAGGCTCAGCGCCGCACCGACCAGCTCCGGATGCAGACCGTACGGCTCGGCCTCGCTCTCCCGCTCCAGGCCGGCCTCCGCGAACAGCTCTCCACCGGCCCGCCAGACGCGCCCCAGCAGGGGGGATGAGCCATCCGGCGGGCTCACCTCTTCGGCGTCGGCCGGTGGCCACTGCGCAAGTCCGGCCCCGGTGTCCGGGGATGCGACGCCGGCGCTCGCGATCGCGTTGCGGGTCCACGGGGTCTCCTCGTCCGGCTGCGAGAACACGTCGATGGCGCCGTCGGCGCCGATGCGCACCTGGACACGGAGGACGCCGGAGTCGGTCAGCCGTGGCGGGTCCACGTGGCGCAGGACGTCGACGCGGTCGAAACCGGCGTCGGCCGCGGCGTGCACCGCCAGTTCCAGCAGTGCGGAATGCGCCCCGGTGGGATGGGCCAGCCACGGATGCGCACCGGCGGACAGCACACCGGTGAACACCGTGTCACCGTGGTCCGCCAAGCGCACCGCGGCGCCCAGCAGCGGGTGGTCCACGGCTGTCATGCCCGCGGTCCGCACATCCGCCGCACTGCCGCTCGGCAGCCAGTAGTGGCGGTGCTGGAAGGGGTACGTCGGCAGATCGACGTGTCCGTGTCCGTGTCCGGCCCCGGCGAACACACTCGCCCAGTCGACCGCGACGCCGTGTGCGTGCAGGGCGGACAGCGAGCCGAGGAAGCAGTCGGACTCGTCCTGCCCACGCCGGAGGGTGCCCTGGACCGCCGCCCCGGCGCCGACGTCGTCGATGGTCTCCTGGACGCCGACCAGCAGCACCGGATGCGGGCTGCACTCCACGAACGTGTCGAAGCCGGCGGCCAGCAGGGCCCGCGTGGCCGGCTCGAACCGGATGGGCCTGCGAAGGTTGCGGTACCAGTACTCACCGTTCAGCTCGCTCGTATCGATCCAGTCCCCGGTCACCGTGGACATGAACGCCGTCGATGTGGCGGCCGGCCGGACCGGGGCGAGCAGCTCCTCCACTCGCTCCCGGATCGGCTCGACGTGGGCGGAGTGGGAGGGGTAGTCGATGGGCACCCGCCGCGACCAGACGCCCTCCTTTGACAGCGCGGACTCCAGCCGGGCGAGCGCGGGGAGATCGCCCGCGACCACGGTGGAGGTGGGGCCGTTGAGCGCGGCCACGCTCACCCGCTCGAGGCCCTCCAGACGGGATCGGACCTCGTCCAAGGGCAGGTTGATGGAGAGCATGCCACCGCGGCCGGACAGGCCCTCGGCGATGGCCTTGCTGCGCAGCGCGACCGCACGGGCCGCGTCCTCCAGGGACATCGCGCCCGCGACGACCGCGGCGGCCATCTCGCCCTGCGAGTGGCCGATCACCGCGTCCGGCACCACCCCGACCGACTTCCACAGCGCCGCCAGCGAGACCATCACCGCGAACAGGACCGGCTGCAGGACCTCGGTCCGCTCGAACTCCCCGGACCGCACCACATCGGTGAGGGTGAAGTCCACATGGGGGGTCAGCGCGCGCTCGCAGTCGGCCATCGCCTGGGCGAAGACCGGCGAGTTCTCCAGCAGGTCCACCGCCATCCCCGCCCACTGCGGACCCTGTCCCGGGAAGACGAACACGACCTTGCGGGGGCCCGCCGTGGCACGCGTGGTCGTCGAGGCGGGCTCGTCGCGGGCCAGTGCGTCCAGCCCCGTACGGAGCTCCCGCGCCGACCGGCCGAGAAGTACGGCGCGGTGTTCGAACGCGGACCTGGCGAGCGCGAGCGAGGCACCGACCGCGGTGAGGTCGGCGTCGTCGGCCAGCGCGGTCGACAACCGGCCGGACTGCGCCCTCAGCGCCTCGGGGGTGCGTCCGGACACCACCAGCGGCACGCTGGTCAGGGTCAGTGGCGCCGTGGCCGACACGGGCGCCGCCGGTTCGGCCGCGGGTGCCTGTTCGATGATGGCGTGGGCGTTGGTGCCGCTGATGCCGAACGAGGACACCGCGGCGCGGCGCGGGCCCTGGGTGTCCGGCCAGGGCGCGGGCTCGGTGAGCAGCCTTACCGCTCCGCTGTCCCAGTCCACCAGCGGCGAGGGCCGGTCGATGTGCAGCGTCCTGGGCAGTTGCTCGTGCCGCAGGGCCATCACCATCTTGATGACGCCACCGACCCCGGCCGCGGCCTGGGTGTGGCCGATGTTGGACTTCAACGAGCCGAGCAGCAGGGGATGTTGACGGTCCTGCCCATACGTGGCCAGCACGGCCTGGGCCTCGATGGGGTCGCCCAGCCTGGTGCCGGTGCCGTGTGCCTCGAGGGCGTGCACATCGACCGGGGACAGGCCGGCGCCCGCCAGCGCGGCGCGGATCACGCGCTCCTGCGACGGACCGTTGGGGGCGGTGAGCCCGCTGCTCGCGCCGTCCTGGTTGACCGCCGTCGAGCGGATCAGAGCCAGTACCCGGTGGCCGTGGCGACGCGCGTCCGACAGCCGCTCCAGTACGAGTACCCCGACCCCCTCGGACCAGCCCGTGCCGTCGGCCGCCGCGGCGAAGGACTTGCAGCGGCCGTCGGGGGACAGTGCCCGCTGCCGGGAGAACTCCACGAAGGTGCCGGGCGTGGCCATCACGGTGACACCGGCGGCCAGCGCCAGCGAACACTCACCGCTGCGCAAGGACTGCGCGGCCAGGTGCATCGCCACCATCGACGAGGAGCAGGCCGTGTCCACCGTGACCGCCGGCCCCTCGAACCCGAGGGTGTAGGCGACGCGGCCGGACAGCACGCTGGCGGTGGTACCGGTCAGCCGGTGCCCGTCGACCGCGCCCGCGGTGTGTTCCAGCGGCGGCCCGTAGTCGTGGTACATCACTCCGGCGAAGACTCCGGTGCGGCTGCCGCGCAGGGTGCCCGGTACGAGTCCGGCGCGTTCCAGCGCCTCCCAGGACGCCTCCAGCAGCAGCCGCTGCTGCGGATCCATGGCCAGGGCCTCGCGCGGGCCTATGCCGAAGAACTCGGCGTCGAACCCGCCTGCGTCGTGGAGGAACCCGCCCTGGCTGCAGTAGGACGTGCCGGGGTGCGCCGGGTCCGGGTCGAACAGCTCGGTCAGCCGCCAGCCCCGGTCGACCGGGAACCCGGTGACGGCGTCGCCGCCTCGCTCGACCAGCTCCCACAGGTCCTCGGGCGAGCGGACGCCACCGGGGTAGCGGCAGCTCATTCCCACGATCGCCAAGGGCTCGCGCGCGGCGGCGGTGAGGTCGTGGTTCTTCCTGCGCAACCGCTGGACCTCACGGATGCTGTCGCGCAAAGCCTCGGTGACCGCGGCAGCGGTTGTTTCGCTCATCGGTGTCGTCTCCGGCTCGCTCAGGATTCCAGGCTGCGACGGGCCAGCCTGACCAGGTCGTCCGCGTCCAGCTCGTCGAGGCCGTCCAACTCGCCGAGGTCGTCCAGTACGTCGACGCTGTCCGGCTCCTCGGGGCCACCCGGTTGGTCGATGAACGCCGGGGGCTCGACCTGGGCAGACGGTTCGACCACCAACGTGAGGAGAGCGTCCAGCAGACCGGCGGCGCGCAGACGTGCCACCGGCACCGTGGCCAGCGCCCTGCGCAACGCCGCCTCGTCCACCGGCTCCGGTTCGGCGGGCGCCATCTTCTGGGCGATCAGGGCGGCCAGCCGGTTCGGAGTGGGGTGGTCGAAGACGACCGTGGGGGACAGCGCGAGTCCGGTCTCCCGGTTGAGCCGATTGCGCAGGTCGACCGCGATCAAGGAGTCCACACCCAGTTCCCGGAAGCCACGGTCGAGGTCGATCGCCTCGTCGGGGCCCTGCCCGAGGCAGCCGGCCAGTTCCCGCCGCACCAGGTCGAGGGGGAGGCGTCCCGCTCGGGCCGCGTCCTCGACGCCATCGGAACCAGGCCGCGCAGCAGTGGCCCCGGGTCGTCGGACGCAGGCCGCGGCTGTCCTGCTGTGCGGCCCACCGCCACCAGGAGCGGGGTGTCCAGCCGCAGCGCGGTGTCGAACAGCGCCAGGCCGTCGTCGGTGGACAGGGTGGGCATGCCGATGTCCGCCAGCCGGTCGAGGTCGGTACGGGACAACTCGGCGGCCATGCCCGTCTGCTCCCACGGGGCCCACGCGAGCGACGTGGCGGGCAGCCCCTGCGCCGCCCGATGCTGGGCCAGGGCATCCAGGAACGTGTTCCCGGCGGCGTAGTTCGCCTGTCCGGCGGCACCGAGGATGCCGGAGGCCGAGGAGAACAGCACGAACCCGTCGAGGTCGAGGTCCCGGGTCAACTCGTGGAGGTGCCACGCCCCGTCCACCTTCGGACGCAGTACCGAAGAGAGCCGCTCGGTGGTCAGCCCGGAGATCACGGTGTCGTCCAGGACGCCTGCCGCGTGCACCACCGCGGTCAGCGGATGCTCGGCCGGGATCGAGGCCAGCAGCCCCGCCACCGCGTCACGGTCGGCGACATCGCAGGAGCGCCAGCTGACACCGGGGCCGAACTCCGCCACGTCCACCGGCCGCCTGCCGGCCAGCACCAGGTGGCGCATGCCGTGCTCGGTGAGCAGCCGATGGGCGACCAGCCGGCCGAGCCCTCCGGACGCGCCGGTGATCAGCACGGTGCCGTCGGGGTTCCATCCGCGGACGGTGGCGGGCCGTCGCCCGCGCGTCAGCCGGGGGGCCAGGAGTGTGCCCGCGCGCACCGCCAACTGCGGCTCGTCCAGAGGCAGTACGTCCAGAAGGGCCCGCGCCGCTTCGATGTCGGCGTCCAGGTCGAGCAGGACGCATCGGCCGGGATGCTCACGCTGCGCGGAACGCACCAGGCCCCACACCGGGGACTGGGCGAGGCCCGGGACCTCCTCGCCCTGCCGGGCGCCCACCGCCGACCGGGTCACCAGCACCAGCCGGGCCGAGGCGAACCGCTCGTCGGTGATCCACGAGCGCACCAGCTCCAGCACCCGATCGGCCGTGGCATGGGCGGCTGTGGGCAGGGTCAGGTCCGCCTCCGGGGACAACGGCACCACCACGAGATCCGGACGCTCTCCCGCGCACCGGGAGAGATCCCCGTCGTCCGCTACCGCGACACGGGATGGCGTCGACGCCGGGGTGACCGGAGCCCACTCGACCTTCAGGAACGGGTCGTCGTGCACCACAGGACCGGCCGTGCGGACACTCAGCGCCTCGACGTCGGCGACCGGCCCTCCGGCGGTGTCCGTGATCCGCAGCGACACCGTGTCCTCGCCGGTGCGCATGGTGTGCACCCGGACAGTGGCGACACCGGTGGCGTGGACGGTCATCTTCTGCCAGGAGAACGGCAGTTTCGCACCGTCGAAGAGCCCGAGCGCGCCGGCACCGTGCAGACACGCGTCGAGCAGCGCCGGATGCAGGGCGAACTCACCGGCCCGGCCCGCGAGGTCCGGGTCCAGTTCGACCTCGGTGAACACCTCGTCGCCGACCCGCCGGATCCGCCGCACGTTCTGGAAGCGCGGACCGTACTCCAGCCCGCGCTGGGCCAGCCCGCCGTAGAGGTCCTGCGGGGACAGCTCGACGCCGGACACCGGCGGCCAGTGGCCGAGGACCCGCTGCGGGGCGGCCGACGCGGGGACGAGGGTGGCGGTGGCATGCCGTGTCCACTCGTCATCGCCGTCCACCGGCCGGGAGTGCACACTCAGCGCCCGGCGTCCCTCGGCGTCCTTCTCCCCCACGCCCACCCGGAGTTCGACGGTCTCCTGGGACCGCAGGGCGAGCGGCGCGAGCATCACCAGCTCCTCGACGGTGGGACAGCCCGTCACGCCACCGGCGTGCACGGCCATCTCGAGGAAGGCCGTGGCCGGGACGAGCACGGTCCCGCCCACGACGTGGTCGGCCAGCCACGGCTGGGTGCGGGTGGACAACACGCCGGTGAACTCCACACCATCGCCGTCGGGCCGCGCGATCCGCGCGCCGAGCAGAGGATGACCGGCCGGGCGCAGCCCGACCGCTCCCGGCGAGGACCCGGCGCCGGGGGGCTGGTCCAGCCAGTAGCGCCTGCGCTGGAACGGATAGGTGGGCAGCTGTGTGCGTCGTGCCGGGGTGCCGTCGAAGACGGCTACCCAGTCCAGGCCGACACCGTGTGCGTAGAGCCTTGATACGGCCTCGGTCAGCGTGGCCACCTCTGAGCGGTCACGGCGCAGCGCGGGCACGAACCGCGCTTCCCCGTCGACGCATTCGGGCCCGAGCGTCGTCAGCACGGCATCCGGCCCGAGCTCCAGGAAGTCCGTGACGCCGTGGTCGTACAGCCACCGCACGCCGTCGCCGAACCGCACGGCCGCGCGCACATGCCGCACCCAGTAGTCCGGGGAACACAGCTCCTCGTCGCTCGCGACCGCGCCCGTCACATTGGACACGATGGGGATCGCCGGTGCGTGGAAGGTCAGTGTCTCCGCGACCGCGCGGAAGTCGGCCAGCATGGGCTCCATATGCGCGGTGTGGAAGGCGCGGCCGACCCGCAGCCTGCGCGTGTGGCGCCCCTGCTGCTCCCAGTGGCGCAGCTGCCCGGTGACGGCCCACTCGTCTCCGGCGATCACCACGGCCCGCGGCCCGTTGACGGCGGCGATCTCCGCGTACCCGTCCGCCCCGGGCAGCTGGGCCAGCACCTCCTGCTCGGTCGCGGCGATCGCGGCCATACAGCCTTCGCCCGGGAGCGCCTGCATCAGCCTGCCCCTTGCGGCCACCAGCGTGATGGCGTCGGCCAGGTCGAGCACACCGGCCACATGCGCGGCGGCGAGCTCACCGATGGAGTGCCCCACCAGGTAGTCGGGGCGCAGTCCCCAGCTCTCGACCAGGCGGAACAGGGAGACCTCGACCGCGAACAGCGCCGCCTGGGTGTAGACGGTCCGGTCGAGCAGATTCGATCCGTCGAACACCACGGCCTTCAGCCCGTCATCGAGGTGCGCGTCGAATCCGGTGCATACGCGCTCGAAGGTCTGGGCGAACACCGGGTACCGCGCCTGGAGTTCCGCCGCCATCCCGCTGCGCTGGCTTCCCTGACCGGTGAAGAGGAAGGCGAGTGCGCCGGCCGACGCCGTGCACGCGTCGTCGGCCTCGAGGGAGCCCAGCCCCGCGAGGAGCGCGTCGCGGTCCCCGCCGACGACGACCGCGCGGTGCCGCTGGTGCTGCCGGGTGGTGGCCAGCGAGAAGGCGACATCGTCGGGACCTGCCCCGGCCAGGGCCCCGGCCACTCGCCGTGCCTGGTCGACCACCGCCTGCCTGGTGTGCCCGGACAGCAGCAGTGGCACGGTGCTGCCACTGTCGGGCGTCCGGTCCGGCCCGGGTGCGGGGACGCCCTCGATGACGAGGTGCGCGTTGGTCCCGGAGATGCCGAACGAGGAGACGGCCGCGCGGGGCGGACGGCCGCGCGAGGGCCACGGTGTGGCCTCGGTCAGCAGCCGCACCGCTCCCGCCGACCAGTCCACGTGTGCGGTCGGGTCGGTGATGTGCAGGGTCTTCGGCGCGATGCCGTGCCGCATGGCCTGCACCATCTTGATGACCCCGGCGATCCCGGCGGCGGCCTGTGTGTGGCCGATGTTCGACTTGAGCGAGCCGAGCAGCAGGGGGTGCTCCCGGTCCTGGCCGTAGGTGGCGAGAAGGGCGTGCGCCTCGATCGGATCGCCCATCACGGTGCCCGTGCCGTGTGCCTCGACCACGTCGACATCGTCCGGGGCCAGCCGGGCCTGGGCCATGGCCTGCCGGATGACCTGCTCCTGCGCCGGTCCGCTGGGCGCGGTGAGCCCGTTGGAGGCCCCGTCCTGGTTGACGGCGGTGCCGCGGATCACCGCGAGGACGTCGTGGCCGTTGCGCCGGGCGTCGGAGAGGCGCTCCAGGACGAGAACGCCCAGTCCTTCGGCCCAGCCGGTGCCGTCGGCCCGAGCGGAGAACGCCTTGCAGCGCCCGTCCGGCGAGAGTCCGCCCTGGCGGCTGAACTCCACGAACATGCCCGGGGTCGACATCACGGTCACCCCGCCGGCCAGGGCGAGCGAACACTCCCCCTGCTGCAGCGACCGTACGGCGAGGTGCACGGCCACCAGCGAGGACGAGCACGCGGTGTCCACGGTGACGGCGGGCCCCCGCAGGCCGAGGGTGTAGGCCACGCGGCCGGACAGCACGCTCGCGCTGGTGCCGGTGAGCAGGAACCCTTCGGCGCCATGCGCGGTTTCGTGCAGGCGCGGCCCGTAGTCCTGGGCACTGGCGCCGACGAACACCCCGGTCCGGGTGGCGCGCAGGCTCTCGGGCACGATTCCCGCCCGTTCGAGCGCCTCCCATGTGCCCTCCAGCAGGAGGCGCTGCTGGGGGTCCATCGCCGTGGCCTCGCGCGGGGAGATGCCGAAGAAGGCCGCGTCGAACGTGTCGATGCCGTCGAGGAATCCGCCGGCCTGGGTGGCGGTGCTGCCATCGGCGAGGTCCCAGCCCCTGTCGGTGGGGAATCCGCCGATGGCGTCACGCTCCTCCGCCACCAGGTGCCACAGATCCTCGGGCGAGGTCACCGCGCCCGGGAGGCGGCAGCTCATGGCGACGACGGCGATGGGATCGTCCGTCGCGGCGGTGGCGACCGTCGCCTGGGCGGCCCGGGGACGCTCACCGTCCAGCCGGGCGGCAAGATGGTCGGCCAGCGCCGCGGGGGTCGGATGGTCGTACAGCACGGCGGAGGAGAGTTGTACGCCGGTGGCCGCGACGAGCCGGTTGCGCAGTTCGACGGAGGTCAGCGAGTCGAAGCCGAGGTCGCGGAACGACTCGGCCACGGCCAGCGACTCCGGGTCGTCCCGATCGAGCAGCGCCGCCCCGTGCTCGCGCACCAGGCGCAACGCGGCGGCACGCCGCCCTTCCTCCGTACGCCGCGACGCCCGCGGTGTCCTCGCCTCGGGCCCATGCGCCGGCTCGGGCCCATGCGCCGGCTCGTCGAGCCAGTACCTGCTGCGCTGGAAGGCGTAGGTGGGCAGGTCCACCGGCTGTCCGTCCGGGAAGGCGGGCCGCCAGTCCACCTCCACTCCCCGCACATGGGCCTCGGCGACCGACCGCAGGAAGCGCCCGAGGCCGCCGTCGTCCCGGCGCAGCGAACCGACGACGACGGCCTGGGACCCGGTGGTCTCCTGAACCGGCATGACCAGGGCCGGGTGCGGACTGCACTCGATGAACCCGGTGAAGCCCTCGGCTTCCAGCGCCCGCACGCCGGTTTCGAACCGTACGGTCTCCCGCAGGTTGCGACACCAGTAGCCGGCGTCGAGTCCGGTGCCGTCGATCCAGTCCCCGGTGACGGTGGAGAACAGCGGGACCGCGGAGCGCGTGGGGCGAACGGCGGCCAGCTCATCGAGCAGCGCCGGCCGGATGTCGTCCACGTGCGGGGAGTGCGAGGCGTAGTCGATCGGCACCGTGCGCACCCACACGCCCCGGGCCGACAGGGACTCCAGAAGTTCTCGCACCGGCTCGGTGTCGCCGGACACCACGACCGAACGCGGGCCATTGACCGCGCCGATCGTGACGCCCCGCGGCAGCAACGGCTCGACCTCGGCCGCGGGCAGGGCGACCATGCCCATGCGGCCCCGGTCCTTGATCGCCTCGACGGCCCTGCTGCGCGCCACCACGACGTGTGCGGCGTCCTCGAGGCTGAGCGCTCCGGCGACGCAGGCGGCGGCGATCTCGCCCTGTGAATGCCCGATCACCGCGTCCGGCAGCACTCCGTGGGATCGCCACAGTTCGGCCAGCGACACCATGACCGCGAAGGTGGCAGGTTGCACGACACCGTCGCCGGTCATCGGTGCGCGCAGTACGTCGAACAGATCCCAGTCGACGAACCGGGACAGGGCCCGTGCGCACTCGCGCATCCGTGCCGCGAACACCGCCGACTCCTCCAGCAGTGCCTGTCCCATACCGGACCACTGGGAGCCCTGGCCGGGAAACACGAAGACGGTGCGCCCCGGTTCCCCCGCCGTACCGAGCACGGGTCCCGGCAGCTGTTCCTTGAGGGCCGCCAACTCCTGCCGGTCGAAGACCACGGCGCGGTGTTCGAGCAGCGTGCGCGTGGTGGCCAACGCGTATCCGACGTCGGCGGCCGGCAGATCGTGCCGGTCGAGGTGGTCGAGGAGGCGTGCCGCCTGGCCGCGCAGCGCCTGTCGGGTACGGGCGGACACGACCCACGGCGTCACCGCCGGAGATTCGCCGGGCGGCGTCGGCTCGACGGAGGGCGGCTCGGCGAGCAGGACATGGCAGTTGGTGCCGCCGATGCCGAACGAGCTGACCCCCGCCACCAGCGGCCGCTCCTCCTCCGGCCACGCGGTAGTCTCGGTCTGTACCCGCAGGTTCAGCTCGGACAGCGGGAGCGCCGGATGGGGCCGGGCGAAGTTCAGGCTCGCGGGCAACCGACGGTGGGTGAGAGACAGGACCACTTTGAGCAGCCCGGTGATTCCGGCCGCCCCTTCGAGGTGACCGATGTTGGTCTTCACCGAGCCGACGCGCAGGGGCGCGCCCTTTGGCCGTTCGGAGCCGAGCGCCGCTCCCAACGCGGCCGCCTCGACCGGGTCGCCGGCCCTGGTCCCGGTGCCGTGCAGCTCGACGTACTGCACGGCACCGGGTTCGACGCCCGCGGCCCGACAGGCGGCGCGCAGCACATCGGTCTGCAGGGAGGGGTCCGGTGTGGTCAGATCCGCCTGACCGGCACCGTCGTTGTTGACCGCGCTGCCGAGGATCACGCCGTGTACGCGGTTGCCGTCCGCCAGCGCGTCGGCGAGCGGCCTGAGCACGAGCATCACGCCGCCCTCGCCGCGCACGTAGCCGTTCGCCCGCTCGTCGAAGGTGTAGCAGCGGCCGTCCGGGGAGAGGACACCGAGCGCGTCGACGGCCCTGGCGGAGGCGGGGGCGAGATTGAGGTTGACGCCGCCCACGAAGGCGTGGTCGACCTCGCCACGGCGGATGCTGTCACAGGCCAGGTGCACCGCCACGAGGGAGGAGGACTGTCCCGAGTCGACGGTGACGCTCGGGCCGCCCAGCCTCAGCAGGTGCGACACCCGGTTGGCGATCATGGAGCGGTGGGTGCCGGTCAGGGTGTAGCGGTCCTCCGCCGCGCCGCGGGCGCGAGTGAGGGCCGCGTAGTCGTCGGACGACACTCCCAGATACACACCAGACCGGCTGCCACGAAGGGGGTCCGCCACGAACCGTGCGGACTCCATCGCCTCCCAGGCCAGTTCGAGCGCAAGCCGCTGCTGCGGGTCCATCGCGGCCGCCTCGGCCGCGGTGACCCCGGCGAACTCGGCGTCGAAATGGGCCACTTCGGAGAGGAAACCGCCGTGCTCGACGGCCTGTTCCACGCTCCAGCGCCCGTGCGCGGTCTCGCCGATCGCATGGCGTCCGGCGCTGAGCAGCCGCCAGAATTCCTCCGGGCTCCGGCCACCGGGCAGACGGCAGGCAATACCCGTGATCGCGATCGGCGCCGAGGCGTGAGCGCTCGTGGAAGGCGCGACGGACACAGCCAACCTTTCCTCCCCACGGGACGGGACAAGCGGCGAGAGGAATGTGCCCGGAAGGTCCTTCCCTTGCGAGCGGAATCCGCTGGGCAGAACCGGGCCCATCGCCGAGTCATGGACGCCGACAGGTTGTCGCCGCCTTCGACTGAGACGCTAATCAGCCCGTGGAGAGCCCGGAAGGCAACTGGTATCGATCAAGACCATCCGCGCCATGGATACCGGGCCAATTGCGCAAACGACCCAGTGCCCGGCCGGCCCGCCGACCGCGGAAACCGTGGGAACCGTGGGATCACGGCTGTGACGCCATCTCCCGGATACGCTCACGCAGCCAGCGGTGCGCCGGGTCCGCGGTGTTCCTGGGGTCCCAGTACATCGCTCCCGTCAGCTCCGCCGCCGGCTCCATGGGCACCGCCCGCAGGCCCATCGCCGTCCCCAGCCGCTCGAAGAGCCGCCGGGGAATGACGGCGACCATCCGGGTGCCGGACACGAGTCCGGCCGCGCCGGCGAAGGTGTCGCTCACCGCCACGGTCCGGTCGGACACACCGCTGTCGCCGATGGTGAAGCCCGACAAGGGCATGGTCTGCGAGCCGATCGTGATGTACGGCAGTTCGGCCAGTTCCTCCCGGCTCAGCGTCGGGCCCACATCGGGATGGTCACCGTCGACGACGGCGACCAGCTCCTCCGGGGGCAGATCGCTGCGGGAGAATGACGTCAGCTCGTCGGTCAGCACATTCGACGGCCTGATCAGCAGGTCGCTCTGCCCGCGGCGCAACCGGTCCAACACGCCGGGGTGCACCCCGGTGACGCTGATCCGCACGCCCGGGGCCACCTCGCTGAGCTCGCTGAGCAGGGGACGCAGCATCACCACGGTCACGTAGTCGTCGGCGACCAGGTTGAAGGTTCGGGCGCTGGTGGCCGGATCGAACTGATCCGTGCGGTCCAGGACCTCGTACATCCCGCCCATGAGTTCCTTGACCGGGTCGACCAGTGACTCCGCGAGCGGGGTCAGCACCATCGCGCGCCCGGCCCTGACCAGCAGCGGGTCGTTGAAGTGCCGCCGCAGCTTGGCCAGTGCCGTGCTCATCGCGGGTTGGCTGACGCAGACCCGCTCCGCCGCCTTGGTGACACTGCGCTCCGAAAGGAGCGCGTTCAGCGGGACCAGAAGGTTCAGATCGATCTTGGAGGGACGAGCCGCCGCAACCCGTCGCTGTTCCCCCTCGGTCGAGGACGCCGGCCCGCTCTTCCGCTGCCCTGGAGCGGTCATCCGCCCGAAGAAGTCGCCGATCTTCCGCACACCGTGCGGATCGGCGCCCCCGCCGAGGCTTCCCTCCAGCTCCCTGGCCATGGACGCCGCGCGTTCGCGCATCGACTTCTCGTACGCGGCGATGGCCGCCGTAAGGTCGTCACCGGCCTCGATGACGGCTCGGGCGAGGTCGGCGGCGTCCCGCATGGCGAGATTGGCGCCCCAGCAGGATGACAGCATGCCATGGGCGGCATCGCCCAGCAGAGTGACTCCGGGTGTGGTCGGCCAACTGGCTCCGATGGGAAGGCTGTAGACGGGGCGGGGGACGATCGTGTCATCGCAGTGGCGGACGAGGTCGGTCAGTTGCGGGGCCCAATCGGTGAAGTGCTCCAGAATCGCGGCGCGCGCCCGCTCGGGCCGGTCGTAGGGGATGCCGTTGGTGGTGAGCCAGTTCTCGGGAACGCGGAAGGCGATGGAGATGCGCAGGCGGCCATCGCCGCCGCGCCGCGCTATCAGGCCCTTGTCGTCCTGCAGCGCGAACATGCTGCCGCGGCCCACGAGCGTGGCCAAGACCGGCTGGGTGCGGCGGGCCTCGGGAACACCGAGCTCGATGAGGCTGATCCCGGAGTATGCGGGCTTGACTTCGGTGAGCATCGGACGGACGCGGGACCAGGTGCCGTCCGCGCCGATGAGCAGGTCGCACGTCTCCACCGCGCCGCTTTCGAAGTGGAGTTCGTGGCGGCCGCTCTCCAGGGTGGTGGCGTGGTCGAGGCTGTGGTTCCAGCGCACGCTGCCGGGGGCGAGGGCGTCGAGGAGGATCTCGCGCAGGGCGGACCGGTCCATCTCCGGCCAGCCCGTGTCGTCTTCGGGGGTGACGTCCTGGGGACGGACCGTGGCGTCCTTGCCGAGGATCTTCATGTCCAGACCCGTGGGACGGGCTCGGGCCCAGAACTCGTTTTCCAGTCCTGCCGCGCGCAGGGCGTGCTGACCGGACTCGGGGTGCAGCTCGAGGGTGCCGCCCTGGCAGAGGCCGGCATCGGCCGCCTCGCGCTCGTATACGACCGTGTCGATGCCGTTGGCCTGAAGGACGCAGGCGAGGGTGAGGCCGCCGGGGCCGGCGCCGATGATCGCGATATGGGGGGTGGTGTTCATGGTCAAGGAGTCCTTTTCGGCGGCGGTGGACGTCGTCCCGCGTGACATCATGGCGTCCGTGACGCGCCGTTCTCCCACCAGTTGGGGGAGGTGACGGCATTCCTGCCCGGGAACCAGCCATAGTCGGCCGAACGACTCATGGTCCGGGGCCGAAGAAATCGGAACGAAACGGCCCGGGCGTCACGCGAGGCGAGCGGTCATAAGGTCCTTGCGAGGATCCGCGCATCGCGCCGGGGGTCCAGCGACTCCACCCAGCGCGAAGGCGCCAGGCGCACCGTCGTGGGCGCGAATCCATACCGGAGGAACAGGCCGCCATCGCCGGTCGTCGCCGTGAACAGGGCACCGAGCGTCTGGGCGCGCGCCCTGGCCAGCGCGGCGCGCAGCAGCCCGGCTCCCACTCCGCTTCCCTGACTCGGCCCGGCCACGCAGAAGTTGTACACCACGCCCGCGGACCCGCGGCCCTCCCCCGGTTCTGCGGGGTGCGCGCGCAGGCCCACGCAGCCCTCGACGGTGCCATCGGGGGCCTCCGCCACCAGGAAGTCGGCCGCGCGGGCGGCGTAGAGCGCGACAGGACGCTCCCGCAGCGCCCCCGAACACACGAAGGGCCGGGACAGCTCGGCGAGTGCGGCGGCGTCCTCCGGACGGGCGCCGCGCACGCGGGATGTCGGCGCGAGGAGGGCGTGCGGCAGCGGGGCAGGGCAGGGCGTAGCCGTGATCAAGGCTTTCCTTCCTCGGTTCCACGGTCGGAGGGCGCGGTCGGTGAGCACCTCGGCGTGCTTCATCTCATCCGGTGCGGATCCCGGTCTCCCGGCCGTCGACGTAGGTCGACACCACCTCGATGTCCCCGATGCGCGAGGTGTCGACCCGCCGGGGGTCGTCCCCGAGCACGACGAGGTCGGCGAGCTTGCCCGGGGTGAGGCTGCCCAGGCTGTCCTCCCAGTGGCAGGCGACGGCACCCGCGACCGTGTAGGCCCGCAGGGCCTCGTCGCGGGTGACGCCCTCGTCCGGGCCGATCACCTGGCCGGACTCGGAGGTGCGCTCGACCATGAACTGGATGGCCCGCAGCGGGGATCCGTCCGTGACGGGGCGGTCGGAGCTGCCGACGAGGGGGATGCCGTGGTCCAGGAAGGCCCTGCCGCGGTAGAGCCACGGGGCCCGTTCCTCGCCCATGATCGCCGCATAGTCGTCGCCGAGGTAGCGCAGGAAGTTGGGCTGGACGACGGCGCTGATGCCGAGCCGTGCGAAGCGCGGGAGCTGGTCGGGGCGGATCAGGCCGGCGTGCTCGATGCGGTGCCGGGCGTCGGGGCGCGGCCGGAGGCGCTGGGCCCGTTCCAGGGCGTCCAGGGCCACGTCGGCGGCACGGTCGCCGATCGCGTGGACGGCGAGCTGCCACCCGGCCAGGTGGCCGTCCACGATCGTGTCCGCGAGCGCCTCCGGGTCGTCCTGCAGCTCGCCCATGGGCTCCAGCCCTTCGTACGGGCTGCTGAGCGCGGCGGTCCGGGCCATCATGCCGCCGTCGGTGTAGATCTTCAGCGCGCCCACCGAGAGCCGGTCGTCGCCGAATCCGGTGCGCAGGCCGAGGTCGAGGGCCCGGGGAATGCCGTCGGCTTGATGTGCGCCGACCGGGCGCAGCCGGTCGGCGGACACCATGAGCTGGACGCGCAGCGGCAACAGGCCCGATTCGCGGGCGAGTTGGTAGGCGCCCAGCTCGACCGGGCTGTGCCCGAAGAGGGCGCCGCCGATGCCCGCCTCGGCGCAGGCGGTGACGCCCTCGGCCAGGCAGGTGCGGGCGGCACGGCCGATCGCCTCGGCCAGCTCCGCCTGGGAGTACGGGAGGCGCAGAGCGCGGGCGGCGCCCATGGCGCCCTCGGCGAGGAAGCCGTTCTGGTGCGGGGTGCCGGCGGGCAGCAGGTCCAGAACGGCGGAGTTGACCATGCAGCCGTGGCCGGAGTCGTGCATCATGAACACCTTGCGCCCGTGGCTGACCCTGTCCAGTTCGGCGGCGGTCAGATGGCGCCCCAGGGCCCGCTGGTCGTAGCCGGCGATGCTCACCCAGGCGCCGGGCGAACTCTTCCCGGTGATGGCCTCCTCGACGACGGCGAGCACCTCGTCGATCCGCGTGCACCCCGCGATGCTCGGGGTCGACTGCTTGAGCCCGGTCCAGGCCAGATGCACATGGGGGTCGATGAACCCGGGCAGCACGGTGGCGCCCCGCAGATCGATCACCTCGCGGGCGGGCAGGGAGGTCACGGCATCGTCCAGGCCCACGATCCGGCCCCGCCACACACCCAGGTCGTGGGCGACGGGGTGGTCCGGGTCCATGGTGAGGAAGCGGGCGTTCGTCAGTCTGGTGCAGAGCATCTGCCGGAACTCTCCTGGGTGCCGGGGCGGTTCGCAGGTCAAACTTAGGTTAGCCTCGCCTAATTGATAGGAGCCTAGCTCTGTCCCTTCCCTCTCACAAGGAGACGTTCATGCGCCTGAGTGCGACCGATGGGGAGAACGCCTTCGTCGCGTTCGGACTGCCCGGCACACCCGGCACCGACGAGTTCTGGGCGGCGGCGGGGACACCCGCGTCGGTGCCCGCCGACGGCGGCGGATGGACGACCTTGTTCCTGTGGCGCGGGTCCCCGGCGAGCATCGGCTTCGAGAGCTGGTCGGAGCCGGTCCCCCTGCGCCGGTGGGCCGATACGGACTGCTGGTACGCCGAGGTGCGCATGCCCGCACGGCTGCGGGTGACCTACCAGTTCCTCGCGGGCAACGCGGCGCACGCCGACCCGTTCAACCCGGTCGGCGCGGGCGGTGACCGGTCCATCGCCGCCACCCCGGACGCCCCGGCCCAGCCGCACTGGCCCGTCCTCGGCGCCGATGCCGTACTGCCCCTCCCGCACAACCGGATCCGCTGGAACAGCCCACGGCTCGGCGGGCGGCGCACCGTACGCGTCCACCCGGTGGGCGGCGGCGGACCCGTGGTCCTGCTGCTCGACGGGGACGACTGGCTGTATCTGCACCCGGCCATGACCGCGTTCGACTCGGCCGTCGCCAGTGGGGAGATGCCCGCCGTCACGCTCGTCTTCCTGCCGAGCAAGGACAGGGAGGCCGAGTTCGGGTGCGATCCCGCGCTGTGGGAGGCGATCCGGGACGAACTGCTGCCGCTGGTGGCGGAATCCGGCGCACCCGCCGACCCGGACCGGCTGGTGGTCGCGGGGCAGAGCCTGGGCGGGCTGAGCGCGCTGTACGCGGCGCTGGAGTTCCCGGACCTGATCTCCCGTGTCGCCTGTCAGTCGGGGTCGTTCTGGTGGACATCGGGCGCCATGGACCTGCCGGACCCCATGGGCGGCCCGGTCGGCGGCACCATGGCCGCGCGGCTGCGCGAGCGCCCCGACCTGTCCGGTCTGCGGGTCGCGTTCGACGTGGGGGAGCACGAGACGCGGATGCTCCCCCACTGCGAGCTGGCCGAGACCCTGGTCCGGCAAGCCGGCGCCACCATACGGGTCTCGCGGTCGGCGGCGGGCCACGACCGGGCGGGCTGGCGGCACGCCCTGCTCAGGGATGTCGCCTGGGCGCTCGGCTAGCGGGCCGGGTCACCGGGCCACCGCCAGGCAGTAGTCCTGGTCGGTGGCGAGGAGGTTGCGATGGGTGTCCTCGGCCGTGATGACACCGTCGTCCAGGACGAGGACCCGGTCGGCGGCGTTCAGGAGGGCCGGGCTGCTGGTGATCACGACGGTGGTGCGGTCCCGGCGCAGCTTCGCGATATTGCGCGCGATGAGCTGTTCGGTGACGGCGTCGACGGATGTTGTCGGGTCGTGCAGGACGAGGATGTCGGTGTCGGCGGCGAGGGCGCGGGCCAGGGACAGCCGCTGGCGCTGTCCCCCGGAAAGGTTCGCGCCGCGGTCGCGGACGCCGTAGTCGAGTCCTTCGCGGTGGAGGGCGACGACGTCGGTCAGCATGGACGCCTCGACGGCCTCGGGGACCATCCGGCTGGTGCCCGAGGGATCGATGTTCGTGCCGAGGGTGCCCGCGAAGATCTCCCCGTCGTACGGGTTCACCAGCAGGTGCTCGCGGACCGCCTCGATCGACAGGTCGGCGAGCTCCTGCCCGCTAACCCGCACCGCTCCCTCGTACGCGCCGGGCGGGACCTTCACGGCCAGGATCGAGGCGAGGTCGGCCGCCGCGCGCGGCTGGTAGGGCGCGATCGCCACGAACTCGCCGGCGGCCACCGTGAACTTCAGCTCGCGCAGCGAGCCGTACCGGACGCAGTCGAGGTCGAGGCCGCCGCCCGCGGCCGGGCGCTCCCGCCCGTCGGCCGCCACCGGCGGGGCGGCCAGCACCAGCGCCATCCGCTCGGCGGACGCGCGCGCCATCATCACGTACTTCGGCATCTCCGAGAACAGCTTGAGCGGTTCCATGATGAACTGCGCCAGCCCACGGCCATGACCAGTTCCCCGATGGTGATCCGGCCGGTGAAGGCCAGCGAGCCCGCCAGCAGGGTCACGGCCGCGGCGAGGACCGCGTTGAGGGCCAGCGCGGTGCCCGCGTACACGCCGTTGACCTTGGCGACGGTGATCGCCTGGTGTTTCGCCTCCGTGCTGACCCTGCGATAGGAACCGAACGCCGCATGGTTGCCGCCGAAGCCGTGCAGCGGGCGCAGGCCGGTGATCAGGTCCGCGACCTTCGCCCCCGCCCGCGCCACCCGGGCCTGCTGTTCGCGGGTGCTGGAGCCGATCCGCTTGGAGAGCACGCTCAGGATCGACAGGATCGCGACGGTGCCCACGATCACCAGCAGGCCCAGCCGGATGTCGGCCAGCCCCAGCGCGACCGCCGCGACCAGCACCGCCACCAGCGAGCTGACCAGCAGCGGCACCACCTCGATGATGTCGGCGGTCTGGTCGGCGTCCTCGGTGGCGATGGTCAGCACCTCGCCGGACTTCAGGTCGACATCCCTGGCCACCGGCTGGAGGCCATAGGCCGCCACCTTCACCCGCCAGCGGTGCGCCTCGGTGGTGTTGGCCTTCTGCAGGACGCGCATCCCGAACCGCCACGACAGCGACACTGTTGTGATGATCACCGCCAACGCGGCGATCGCCAGGCCGAGCGAGCCGAGGGTGCGGTCCCGCATCGTGTGCTCGACGATCAGGCCGAGCGCGATGGGGAAGGCGGTCTCACCTGCCTGGTACAGGCCCATGAGGACGGTGCCCCAGGTCATGGCGCCGATGTTGCGGCGCAGTGCGGTCCGGAGGATGTCGGCCCCCGGGCGGGGCCGCTGGGTGTCAGGAGTGGTCATCAAGGTGGCGGGCAATCGCTTCCGGGGTTCGCAGGGTGAACAGATCACGAATGGTGATCACAGGGCCGTACTCGCGGCGGAGCTGCCCGATCAGCCGCACCGCCAGCATGGAGTGCCCTCCCAGGGACACGAAATCGCTCACCGCAGTCACCTCGTCGTCATCCAGGTCCAGTGCCTCGGCGAAGAACTCGCACACCAGGGTCTCGTTCCCGGGGCGCGGTGCCCGCTCCCCCGCCGTGGCCAGCGTGCCCAGCGGCTTGGCCTCCGGCAGCGCCTTGGTGTCAGCCTTCCCGTTGACGGTCAGCGGGATGCTGTCGACCTGGGCGTAGTGCGTCGGGCGCAGGAAGTCCGGCAGCCCGGCGCCCACGTCGGCGGCGACCGCCGCCAGGTCGGAGCCGTCCAGGACGAGGTAGGCGGCCAGCCGGTAGGCGCCGTCGACCTGGGGATCGGGCTGGGCGACCGCGGCGACGAACCGCACCGCCGGGTGCGCGGCGAACACGGCCTCGACCTCGCCCAGTTCGACCCGGTGCCCCCGGATCTTGACCTGCTGGTCGATGCGGCCCAGGTACATCAGGTTGCCGTCGGGCCGGCGGGCCACCAGGTCGCCGGTGCGGTACATGCGCTCGCCGGGCGCGCCGAACGGGCACGCCACGAAGCGGTGCGCGGTCTGGTCGGGCTGCCCGAGATAGCCGCGGGCGATGCCGATGCCCGATACGTACAGCTCACCGGGAACGCCGTCGGGCAGCGGCCGCAGCCACGGGTCCAGCACATACACATCGGTGTTGTCGATCGCCACGCCCACTACCGGGTCCTGGCATTCGAAGGTGCCGACGCCGAGGGTGTTGATGGTGTACTCGGTGGGCCCGTACAGGTTGTAGCCGACGGTCCCCTCGGTCTCCGCGAGCCGCCGCCACAGCGCCGGGGTGACGGCCTCGCCGCCCAGCAGCACCAGCGCCGGCCGCCGCTCCGGGTGGTCGAGCAGGCCCTCGGCCACCAGTTGCTGTGCGTAGGTCGGGGTCACGTTGATGACGTCGATGTGGTGCTCGAGGCAGTACTCGACCAGCCGGGGCGCGTCGCGGCGCAGTTCCTCGTCGCAGATGTGCACCTCGTGGCCGTCGGCGAGCCACAGCAGCTCCTCCCACGACATGTCGAACGCGAACGACACGGTGTGCGCGATCCGGAAGACCCGGTGGCCGTGGTCCGCCAGCACCGGCTCGAAGATCCGGCGCTGATGGTTGATCAGCATGTTGGTCAGCCCGGCGTACTCGGTCACCACGCCCTTGGGCTTCCCGGTCGATCCCGAGGTGTAGATCGTGTACGCGGGGTGCCGCAGGCGATGCGGATCCTGAGGCCGATACGTCCGGTACGGCTCGGCCTCGGGCAGCGGGCGGTCCAGCTCGATCAGGTCGCCGGTGAGCCGGGGGGACACGGCGCTCACGGTGAGGATCACATCGGGGCGGGCGTCCGCGACGATCGCGGCGATCCGCTCGTCCGGGTGGTCCAGCTCCAGCGGCACATACGCGGCGCCGACGCGCAGCACGGCGAACAGCGCCACGATCGAGTCCAGGGAGCGCGGAATCGCGAGGCCCACGGTCGTCTCGGGGCCGATGCCGCGCCCGGCGAGCACACCGGCCACCGCGCGGCTGCGGTCCCGCAGCCGGGCGAAGGTCATGGTCGAGCCGTGGGCGACGAGCGCGGTCCGCCGCGGGTCGCGGTCCGCCGCCCGGTCGAACCGGTCGACCACGGTGTCCGTGCCGATGTCGGTGCGTTCGGCGGGCACGGGCTCCGGCCCCAGTCCCCGCAGCGCGCCGACCGGCCCGGTGGCCCGGGCCAGGTCGTCGAGCACCCGCAGGTAGTCGTCGAGGAGCCGCCGGGCGTTCGCGGTGTCCTCGTCGCGGTACTCCAGCTTGACCGTGAGCCGGTCGCCGGGGGTGACGACCCAGGTGAACGGGTAGTGGGTGGAGTCGTCGGCCGTCACCGAGGTGATGCCATGCCGGGCGTTCATCTCGGCGAACGCGTCCATGTCCAGGAAGTTCTGGAGCACGAAAAGGTTGTCGAACAGGGTGTCGTGCCCGGTGGCCCGCTGGATCTCGCCGAGCCCCAGGTGTTCGTGGACCATCGCCTCGACCCTGGCCGCCTGTACGTCCGACAGGTACGCGCGGACGGTGTCGTCCGGCCGGGCCCGGGTCCACATGGGGACGGTGTTGAGCAGCACGCCGACGATGCCGTCCAGCCCCTCGCCCTCCCGGCCGGAGACGGTCATACCGAACACGGCGTCGTCGCGCCCCGTGTGGGCGCCGAGCAGCAGGCCGAACGCGCCGGTCAGCACCGAGTTCAGGGTGACGCCGTGCGCCCTGGCCGCCGCCCGCAGCAGCTCCGACCGCTCGGCGGACAGCGTGTGCACGAGCGCGCGCGGCAGGTCGTCGGCAAGGGATGGCGCCGGTCCGGCGAGCAGCGTCGGGCCGGGGAGACCGGCCAGGTGCTCGGCCCAGAAGCGTTCCGACGCGGCGGAGTCCCTGGCGTCGAGCGCCCGGGCGTGGTCCTCGAAGCTCGGCGTGGCCGGGGCCGGGTCGGGCAACCCGCCCGCGAGGACGGCCTGGTAGGCGTCGAACAGCTCCCGCAGCACGATCTCGCGGGACCAGCCGTCCCACAGCAGCAGGTGGTAGCTGAGCAGCAGCCCGTCGCGGTCGCCCGGCAGCCGCACCACGGTCATCCGGATCAGCGGGGGCTCGCCCGGGTCGAATCCCGTGGCGCGGTCCCGGGTGCGCAGCGCCTCCACGTCCGCGTCGCTGGTGAGCTCGACCGTACGGACGTGGACGCGCCGGCCCGCCCCCAGGACCTGGACCGGGTTGCCGTCTTCGTCGGTGGCGAACCCGGCGGCCACGACCGGGTGCCGCGCCATCACATACGCCATCGCCTCGGACAGCGCGTCGGTGTCCAGGCGCCGGTCGAAGGTGAACCAGCTCTGTGCGACGTAGTGCCCCGCCGAGCCCGCCATCTGGGCCTGGAAGTACAGGCCCCGCTGGAGTGGGGTGACCGGTGCCGTGCGCTCGGCCGTCGCGGAGGCGTCCGCGATGCGCTCCAGTGCGCTCCGCCAGTGGTCGGTGATCTCGTCCGGGATGCCTTCGGCGAGGGTGAAGACCGCGTGCAGGCGGCCGGTGGCCGCGTCGGTCCAGGCGTTCACCTCGACGGCGTACGGACTGCCCGGATCGCCGCCGGTGAGGTGCAGGGCCTGGGACTCGCCGCCCCGGCCGAGGTAGTTGAAGAGCACCTGCGGGCGGGCGGTGAGCAGCGGGGCCGTCTGCGGGTTGAGGTACCTGAGCCGGCCGTAGGCGACGTGTGCGCGCTCGTCCGGCTGGCGTTCGGCGACCTCGTACGCCGCGGCGACGGGGTCGCTGTGCGCCGTGAGCCGCACGGGCGCGATGGAGGTGAACCAGCCGACCGTGCGGGTGTAGTCGTGGTGCTCCAGCGCCGGAACCCGGCCGTGGCGCTCCAGTTCGATCGCGAGGTCGGTGGGCGATGGCTGGATGTGGGTCAGCGCGGTGCGCAGCGCGCCGCACAGCAGCTCGGTGAGACCGACGCCGAGTGCGGTGGGTGCGGTACGCGTCAGGCGGTCGCTCACCTCGGGGGCGAGCACGACGGTGGTCTCGCGCGTTCGCTCGACCGCGGGCAGGAGCGCGGGCGCCTGGAGGGTGGTGAGCCAGTGCCCGAGGTCCTCGATCGCATGGGCGGACCGGGCCGCCAGTGCCTCCCCGTACTCGGCGTAGGACGTGGTCGGCGGCGCCAGGGGCGCCCCGCGCAGGGCGGCGGCCAGGTCGTCCAGCAGGATCAGCCAGGACACCGAGTCGACGGCGAGGTGGTGCACGGTGACCACCAGGGTCCGGCTCGCCTCCAGCCACGCGAACGCGATGACCTCCCCGGATTCGGGGTCGAGCCGTCCGGCGGCCTCGTTCGCCGCCGTCGTGGCATCGGTCGTGTCCGCCCGTACGACAGTGACCTCGCGGGCGGGTTCGGTGCGCAGGGCCCACACCCCGTGTGCGACGTCCAGCCGCAGCCGGAGGGCCGGGTGCGCGGCCACGACGGCGTTCGCGGCGCGCTCGGCGTCGGCGAACCCGGTGCCGTCGGGGGCCACCACCGTTCTGGCCTGGGCGAACCGGGTGAGCGAGCCGCCCAGTTCACGCTGGCGCAGGATGATCGGCGTCGCCGGCAGCGGGCCGTCCTCGTGGCGGGCGGGCGCGGGCGGCCCGGCCTGCGGTGTGCTCGTCCCCAGGTGCTCGGCGAGCGCGCGCGGTGTCCGGAACAGGAACACGTCCCGTGGCGCGATCGGCAGGCCGAGCGCCCTGGCCCGGTTGATGACGGTGATGGCGACGATGCTGTCGCCCCCGGCCCGGAAGAAGTCGGTGTCGCCGTCCACGGCGGATTCGGGCAGTGTGTCGGCGAAGATGGCGACCAGTGCGGTGAGCACGGCGTCCCCGCTGCCCGAGGAGCCGGCCGCCGGGATGTCGTCCTGTGCGGCGCGTGCGGTCAGGGCCTTCCGGTCCAGTTTGCCGTTGACCGTCAGCGGCAGGGCGTCGACCGGCAGCACCCGGCCCGGCACCATGTGTACGGGCAGCTTCGCGGACAGCAGGGTGGTGACATCGGCGGGCACCCGGCCCACGACATGCGCGACCAGGTGATCGCCGCTGTCCGCCACGGTGACGGCCGCGTCGACCACACCATCGAGTGCCCTGACGGCGGACTCCACCTCGCCGGGTTCGATACGGAAGCCCTTGAGCTGCACCTGGTCGTCGGCGCGGCCGGTGAACTCCAGCTCTCCGTCGAGCGTGCGGCGGGCGAGGTCGCCGGTGTGGTACATGCGGGAGCCGTCGCCCGCGAACGGGTTCGCCACGAAACGGCCCGCGGTCAGCCCCGGCCTGCCCAGATAGCCGAGGGACACCTGGTCGCCTGCGACATAGATGGCGCCCACCCGGCCCGGTGGCACCGGCCGGAGCCGGTCGTCGAGCAGATAGACGGCCAGGGCCGGGATCGGGCCGCCGATAGGGCTGACGTCGCCGCCGGGGCCGAAGTCCTCGTCCGTCAGCACCCGGTGGGTGACATGGACGGTGGTCTCGGTGATGCCGTACATGTTGACCAGCTCGGGCGTACCGGTGCCATGCCGCTCGACCCAGCCGCGCAGCCGCCCGAGATCCAGCGGCTCGCCGCCGAAGATGATCCGGCGCAGCGCGGTGACCGGCTCGCCCGCATGCCGGTCGGCCTCGATGAACTGGTAGAACGCCGACGGGGTCTGGTTGAGCACGGTCACTCCGCGCTCGCGCACCAGCCGGTGGAAGTCGACCGGCGAGCGGGTCAGCCCGTACTCCGGCACCAGCAGCTCGGCGCCGTGCGCCAGCGCCCCCCACAGCTCCCAGACCGCGAAGTCGAAGGAGATGGAGTGGAATTGGACCCATACGTCGTGCGGGCCGAAGTCCATGGCGGGCCGGGTGTTCGCGAGCAGTGTCACCACGCTGGAGTGCGGGACGACGACGCCCTTGGGCCTGCCGGTCGATCCGGAGGTGTAGATGACGTAGGCGGGGTCGTGCCGGCTCGCCTCCGGCCCGGCCTCCGTACCGGCCCGCGGCAGCTCGTCTCCGGATACGAGCACACGGGCCGCCACACCCGCCCGGGCCAGCAGCCGGGTGAAGCGCTCGCGCTGGTCACGGTCCACGAGAACGACCTGCGGAGCGGCGTCCGCGAGGATGTACTCCAGCCGTTCGTCCGGGTACGCCAGGTCCAGCGGTACATACGCGCCGCCCGCGGTCACGATCGCGACCAGGGCGACGACCTGCTCCAGGGAGCGCGGGACGGCGACGGCGACGCGCCTGCCCGGCCCGGCCCCGGCCGCGCGCAGGGCGGAGGCCAGCTCGTTCTTCGCGGCCGCCAGTTCGCCGTAGGTCAGTGACCGGGTTGCGCCGTCGAGAGCGCACTGGGTCACGGCGGTGGCCGCCGGGTCGCGCTGGGCGGCGGCGTCGAACAGTGCGCCCAGGGTGGTCGGGGTGATCGGCGCGGGACGCCGGGTGTCTTCGGGCGCCACCTCGTCGACCAGGGCGTCCGGGCGGGTGAGCAGGCCGGTGAGGGTCCGGGTGAACGTCCGCAGGATCGCCTGGGCGCTCGCCTCCCGCAGCAGCTCGCCGTCGTAGATCAGGTTGAAGCGCGGACGGCCGTCGGGAGCGCGCTCCACCACCAGCGTCAACGGGTAGTGCGGGGCGCCCTCGTTCACGATGTCGGTGATGACCAGCTCGTCGTCCGGCCCCCGCAGGGCGGCCACATCGGTCGCGACATCGAACACCACCAGGGTGTCGAACAGGGCCCCGGCGCCGGCCAGACGGCCGATCCTCGCCAGCGAGACATGCTGGTGCGGCAGCACCGCGCTCTGGTGTTGCCGCACCGAGGCGAGCAGGTCGCGGGCCGTGGTGGTTCCGGCCCACCGGGCGCGCACGGGGATCGTGTTGATGAACAGCCCCACCATGTCCTCGATGCCGGACACCTGCGCGTCGCGCCCGGAGACGGTGGATCCGAACACCACATCGCTGCCGTGCAGGATGCCGCCGAGCGTGACCGCCCAGGCGCTGTGCACGGCCACGCTCAGCGGCACACCGGCCGACCGGGCGGCCGCGTCGATGTCCTCCCCCGGTGCCATGGCAGTGTCGGCGAACCGGCCGGACGGGGTGTGTCCCTCGGCGACCAGCGAGGGCCCGGGCAGCTCGGCGAGCTGATCGCGCCATATCCGGTCGCTCTGGTCGTCGTCGCGCTCCGCGAGCCACCGTACGTAGTCGGGGAAGCCGCCGAGCGGGTACACGGTCCCCGGCGCGTGGTATTCGGCCAGCAGCGCGCGGAGCATCGGCGGCACCGACCAGCCGTCGGCGATGATGTGGTGCACGGTCTGCACCAGGACGTTCCGGCCGGAGCCCGCGCGGATGAGCGTGTATCGCATCAGCGGACCGGTGGCCAGATCGAACCCGGCGCGGCGGTCCCGCTCGGCGTACTCGCGGATCTCGGCGTCGGTGATCCCGGGGCGGTCGAGCGTGGTGAACGGCGCCCGCACCCCACTCTCCAGCACGGAGACCACACGGCCGTCGGCGAGGGCCGTGAACCGCGCCGCCAGGTTCGGGTACAGCGTGAGCAACCGGGTGGCGGCCGCCGCGAGCCGGTCGGCGTCCACCTCGCCGTCGAGCCTGAGCAGCTGCTGCTCGACGTAGGCGCCCGCCGACTCGTCGTCGAATACCGAATGGAAGTACAGGCCCTCCTGCAGCGGGGTCAGCGGCAGGATGTCCCGCAGCGCCGGGCCGTCCAGCGCGTCGACGTCGGCCTGGGTGAGCCGCACCAGCCCGAAGTCGCTGGGCGAGTGGCCGCCCCGGTCGAGCGCGGCCAGGGCGGTCAGGGTCTCCTGGAAGTACGCGCCGATGGTCGCGATGTCCTCGTCGGTGAACATCCCGTCGGGCCAGGAGATGGTGGTGATCAGCTCGTACGCGCCGCTCGACGCGGGTTCGGCGATCGCGTTGAACTCCAGGGGGCGCGGCAGGCGCATCCTGGGGTCGCGCTTCTCCCCCAACTGACTCGTTCTGTCACTGAGTTGCCAGTCACCGGACGCGCCCGCGTCGAAGCGGCCCAGGTAGTTGAAGAGCACCTGTGGTGCGGGGGCGTCGAACTCGGTGTGGGTCAGATACCGCAGGGCGCCATAGGAAACGCCGTTGGACGGCACGCGGGCGAGGTCTTCCTTGACCGCCTTGAGCGCGGCGGCCAGGTAGTCGGGGGCGGTGAAATCGGCCGCCGCTCCGGGGTCCACGGTCACCGGGAACAGAGTGGTGAACCAGCCCACGGTCCGCGACAGCTCCGGCTCGAAACCGGCGGCGTCCGCCACGAACCGTCCCTCGCGGCCGTGGCCCTCGAGTTCGATATGCGCGAACGTCTGGTCCTGTCCGAGGTCGCGGCGCCATCGCGCGAGGGTGACGGCGAGCGCGGTCAGCAGCACATCGCCCACGCCCGCGTGGAACCTCGCGGGGATCTCGCCCAGCAGCGCGGCGGTGACCTCGGGACCGACGGAGACGGTCCGCACCCGCTCCCGCGCCACGGTGTCGGCTTCGGACAGCGCGCGCCTGCCCACGGGGCCGTCCGCTCCCGGCAGGGGACGCTCGTAGTAGCCACGGTCCGCGTCGAAGGTGGCATTCCCCAGCATCTGCGTCCAGCGCCGGAACGACGTGCCCACCGGGGGCAGTTCGATCGGCGCGCCCGAGGACAGCTGCCGCCATGCCGTGGCCAGGTCGTCCATCAGGACATGCCAGGACACGCCGTCGATCACCACATGATGGACGACCACGATCAGCTGCCGTGCCGCGCGTCGCCAGACGGCACGCAGCATCACGCCCCGGTCCGGTTCCAGCCCGCCGGTGGCGAGCGCGACGCACTCCTCGACCGGCCGGTCGCTCTCCTGCCACGACGGCGTGGACCGGTCCGCCGCCGGGATGTCGAAGCTCCAGCGCTCGCCGCGCACCAGCCTGGCACGCAGCATGTCGTGCCGCCCGGCCACGGCGGCGAGGATCGCGTCGAGGGCGTCGGCGGTCAGCTCCGCCGGGGTGTTCAGCACAACGGACTGTACGAAGCCGTCGATCGCGTCCGTGGTCTCGCCGAGCCACTGCACGATGGGCGATCCCATGACGGCACCGGTCGCCACATCGCCGTCGTCCGCGGTGGAGGCGCCCTCCCGGCTCGCCACCGCCGCCAGCGCCCCGACCGTGCTGTCGGTGAAGATCTGCCGTGCCGTGAGGTGGAGACCCGCGTCGCGCACCGCGCTCAGCAGCGAGATCGCCAGCAGGCTGTCTCCGCCGAGCTGGAAGAAGTCCTGGTCGACGCCGACCTCGTCCAGCCGCAGCACCGTCGCGACCGCCGCGCACAGCACGCGCTCGTTCTCGGTGGTGGGCTGGGCGATCGAGCCCGTCCCGATCGCGGGTTCCGGCAGCGCACGGCGGTCGAGCTTGCCGTTCGCGGTGAGCGGGAACTCCTTCATCACGACGATATGGGCGGGCACCATGTACTCCACCATGTGCCCGGCGGCCCACTCCTTGACCTCGTCCGCGCGCAGGTCCTCGCTCCCGGCGGCCGGGATCACATAGCCCACCAGGTAGGTGCTGCCTGCCGCGTTCTTCTTCGCGACCACGCAGGTGTACCGCACCCCGGGGTGCTCCGCGAGACCGACCTCGACATCCTCGATCTCCAGCCGCATACCGCGGATCTTGATCTGGTTGTCGGCCCGGCCCAGGAAGTCCAGCGAGCCGTCCGGGGCGAACCGCGCGAGGTCTCCGGTCCGGTACAACCGGGACCCGTCCCCGGCGAAGGGGTTCGCCACGAAACGGGACGCCGTCAGACCGGGCGCGTTGATGTACCCGCGGCCCAGGAGGAACCCTCCCACGTACAGTTCGCCGCCGACGCCGACCGGGACCGGGCGCAGCTCGTTGTCCAGCACATACAGCTGGGTGTTCGGATTGGCCTTGCCGATCGATGTCGACAGGCGTTCGGCCGCGCCGCGGTAGATGACGTGCGAGACGCCGATCGTGGTCTCGGCCGGGCCGTAGCCGTGGTACAGCGGGATGTCCAGCCGGGTGCGGAACCGCTCGTACAGCTCCGGGGTCAGCACCTCGCCGCCGCACCACACATGGCGCAGGCTGTCCAGCCGCCCGGAGTCGCCCACCATCTCCAGCAGCACGTCCAGCATGGACGAGACCAGATAGGTGAAGGTGACCCGCTGCTCGGCGATCACACTCAGCAAGTGGTGCGGGTCGCGTTCGCCGCCGGGCCGCAGGATGACGAGCCTGCCGCCGTGCACCAGCGGCAGGAAGATCTCGTTGATGGAGATGTCGAAGGACAACGGCGCCTTGAACAGCGACGCGTCGTCGTGGCCGAAGCCCAGGATCTCGTTGCCCTGCCACAGCAGGCGCTCGCTGATCGCCTCGTGCCGGATCATCGCGCCCTTGGGCCGCCCGGTCGAACCGGACGTGAAGATCACGTACGCCAGGGCGTTGCCGGGGACGGTGTCCCCGGTGCCCTCGGTGGGGTGGGCACCGAAGCGCCAGTCGCCCAGGTCGACGGCCACGGCTTCCGGCTCGGCCGGGTCGCCTTCGGCCGAGGCACCGAGCTGCGCCACGACCTGGGCGTCGTCGATGACGACGGCCCGGCGCGCGGCGGGCCACTGCGGATCGAGCGGCACGAACGCGCACCCCGCCTGGAGTACGGCGAGCAGCCCGATCACCATCTCGGCGGAGCGGCCCAGTGAGATGCCGACGACCTGTTCGGGGCCCAATCCGCGCTCGATCAGGTGGTGGGCCAACTGGCTCGAGCGCTCGGCGGCCTCACGGTAGGTCAGCGACCGGTGCTCGTCGACGATGGCGACGGCGTCCGGCCTGGCCCGCGCCTGCTCACGGAACATCTCCACGATGGTCGGGCGGATCCGGTCGGCCTCGGTGTCGTTCCACCCGGCCAGGGCCTCGAGCCGGGCCGCCACGCCGGACGGGGAGATGGTGCCGATGGGCCGGTCGGGGAAATCGGTCAGGTCGTCCAGCGCGACCTGCGCATCGTCCGGCCCGACGCCGTCCGGTACGGTGATGCTCCGGTCGTCCGCGCCGACCTCCCAACCGGCGGGCCCCGTCCCGCCGTTGTCGACCCACCCGAGGACATCGGCGAACAGGGTGCCGGGGGTGAGGTCGATGCCTTCGGGGCTCAGGCCCGTCGCCCAGTACGACAGCCCGATGGCACACGCTTCGGCGATGGTCCGGTCGGAGAAGTCACCGATCCGCCGGCGTACGTCGGCCACCTGTCCGGGAGAAAGCAGTACGCGACGAGCGCCCGGTTCCACCATCGAAGACATCGAAGACTCAGCATCCCTTCCACGTCATGAAAAGCTCACCTGAATCAGGGGTGTCTAACTGCCTTCGCGCCAGGCCCGCCACAGTCGCGCGTACCGGCCGCCCAGGGCCACCAGCTCCTCGTGCGTTCCCTGCTCCACCACGCGGCCCGCGTCCAGCACGGCGATCCGGTCCGCCGCCATGGCCTGGGTCAGCCGGTGCGCCACGAACAGCGTGGTCCGGCCCGAGCACGCGGCCAGCACGGCCCGCTCCAGCTCGGCGGCGCCCTCGCTGCCCGCCTCCGCGGTCGACTCGTCGAGCACCACCACCGGTGCCCGGCCCAGCACCAGCCGGGCCAGCGCGATCTGGGCCACCTTGGTGACGTCCAGGCGCTCTCCGCCCTCGCCGACCATGGTGTCCAGCCCATCGGGCAGCGCGTCGACCCACCCCTCGGCGCCGACCGTGCACAGCGCGTCCATCAGCTCGGCATCGCTCGCCTGCGGCGCGGCCAACCGCAGGTCGTCGGCGAGCGACCCGGAGAACACATGGGTGTCCTGCGTCAGGATGCTCACCAGGGCCCGCGCCCCGGCCTCGTCCAGACCGGCGAGGTCGGTGGTCCCGACGCGCACCGACCCGGCCTGCGGGGTCCCGATGCCCGCGATCAGCGCGGCCAGCGTGGACTTGCCCGCGCCCGTCGCCCCCACCAGCGCGAGCGAACCACCGGCCGGGATCGTCAGACTGACATCCCGGAGGACCGGCTCCTCGGTGTCGGGGTAGCGATACGTGAGCCCCTCCACCGTCACCGAGTACGGCCCGGTGTCCGCCGGCGAGACGGCCGCGTCGCCCACCAGCCGGTCCTCGGCGGCCTCGCCCACCACGCCGACCAGCCGGGTCAGGCTCGCGCCCGACTTCTGTGCCTCGTCGAAGGTGAACATGATGGAGCCCAGCGGGGTGAAGAGCCGGTGGAAGATCAGGGGGGCCGAGGAGACGTCGCCCAGGCTGGCGGCATCGGCCTCCAGCAGGGAGTACCCCACCACGATGATGAGGACCAGTCCGATGAACTCGGCGCGGTTCTCCCTGCCGACGAAGCGGCCGAAGAACCGGAACACCTCGATACCGAGATCGCGCACCCGCCATGACTCGGCGCTGACCTTCTCGCGGAAGGCGCCTTCGAGGCGGTACGCCCGGACCGTGTCGATCCCCTTCAGGCCACTGATCAACGCCTGCGCACGGTCGGCCTGGGCCGCCCGCTGCTGTTGGTAGAGCGGGGCGGAGCGGGGGAGATACCAGCGCAGGGCCAGCGCGTACGCGGGCAGCGCACCGGCGCCCGCCAGGCCGAGCCGCCAGTCCAGTCCGAACATGCCGGCCGTGGCGATGACGACCAGCACGCCCGCCGAGAACACGGTGGGGACGGCCGTGCGGATGCCCTTGGACAGCACGGCCACATCGTCACCGACCCTGGACAGCACATCTCCCCGGCCGACCTGCTCGATCCGTGCGCTCGGCATCCCCAGCACCGCGCGCACGGCGCCTTCGCGCAGCCGTGCGAGCAGATCCGCGCCCAGCCGCCCGATGAGATAGGTCGACACCGCGGTGGCCGCCGCGCCGAGCAGCGCGGCGGCCCCCATCACCACCCCGATCGTGACCAGGGTCGAGCGCGGCTCGCCCTCGACCACCCCGTCGACCACCCGGCCGAGCAGGATCACCGGGAGCACCTGGAGCGCCGCCCCGACCACCGTGGTGAGCGCGGTGGCGGCCGTCAGCCAGGGCACCTCGCGGCAGTGCGCCGCGACCCATCGGGTGGCCACGCGTCCGGTCGCCGTGCGCAGGCTTGCCGGGGTGAGGCGCGCCTCGGCGGTGCTCACCCCCGGCCGACCGACTTGACGAGCTCGTCGATCGCGTACGGCAGGGACAGCAGGGTGCCCTGGGAGATGGCCGCGCCGACGGCCGGGCCCTCACTGTCCAGCAGGTAGGACACCTTGCCCTTCTTCACCGCGTCCAGGTTGGTGAAGAGCTGGAACTTCTTCAGCGCCTGCTGGTCGGCCTTGTCGTTGATGACGAAGACGCGGTCGGCGTCGACCAGGTCGATGCGCTCGGGGGACAGGACGGTGTAGAACTTCCCGTCCGCGATCTTGTCGATCTTGGTCTGGTAGGTGAAGCCGATGCCCGTGACCAGCCGCCCGCGCACATCGGTGGAGGTGAACGGCGCCACCGAATTCTTGTACCAGGACAACATGACCGCGGTCTGGTTCGCGAACTCCGGATGCGCCTTCTTGGCCGCGCCGAGCTTGTCCTCGATGCCCTGCACCAGCTTGGTGCCCTCGTTCTCCTGGCCCAGCGCCTTGGCGATCTGCACGGCGTTGTCCTGCCACGGGGCGCTGAACGGCTCCTTCTCGCCCTTGGTGCGGCCGACGGTCGGGGCGATCTGGGAGAGCTTGTCGTAGGCGGCCTTGTCGATCTCGGAGTAGACCGCCACGATCAGGTCCGGCCGCAGGGCGGCGATCTTCTCGTAGTTGGGGCCGGTGTCGCCGTTCTTCATGACGACCTCGGGCCGGCTGTCGCCCCACTTGTCCTTCACCCAGGGCCACTGGGTGTTGATGTCGGGCTTCTTGCCCGCCGGGTTCGGATACTGGTCGACCATGCCGACCGGTCTGACCCGAGCGCCAGCATGGCCTGGTCGTCCGTGTAGCCGACGGAGACCACCCGCCGGGGAGCCTTGGTGATCTTCGTGGATCCGAACGCGTGCTCCACGGTGACCGGGAACGCACCCGAGGCGGCGGCCGGGGCGTCGTCGCTCGCCTCGTCCGTCGCGTCGGAACCACATCCCGCGAGGAGGCCGACGCCGAGGGCCGCGGCGGACAGCGCCGCCACTAACCGCCACCATGGCGTCCTACGCGTCGTTCGATGGAGGAGCATCCGGAATCCCTTGCTGTCGCGCTGTCCGTTGCGCCCCTGACTAAGGGCAGCCAAACCTTATCCCGACGAAGTGAGGCTAGCCTAGCCTTACTTTCGCATTCCTTTGCGGGACCTGATCGAACTGGACGTGGGTGCGGCCGATCGGCACGATCAGCGGCCGGTCGCCCACCGGGTCGTCCATCACCATGGCGCGCAGCCCGAATGCCTCGTCCAGCAACTCGGCGGTGATCACATCACGCGGATGCCCCTGCGCCAGGATCGAACCCGCCCGCATCACAATGAGGTTGTCGCTGTAGCGCGTGGCCAGATTGAGGTCGTGCAGCACCATCACCACCGTGCGGCCCGACTCGTGCAGGTCGTCCACGAGGTCGAGCACATCGATCGCGTGCGCCAGGTCCAGATAGGTGGTCGGCTCGTCCAGGAGCAGCAGATCGGTGCCCTGAGCCAGGGTCATCGAGATCCAGACCCGCTGACGCTGCCCGCCGGACAGCGAGTCGACCGGACGGTCGGCCAGCTCCGACACCCCGGTCATGGCCAGCGCGCGCGCCACGACACCGGCGTCGTCCGAGGACCACTGCCGCAGCCAACTCTGGTGCGGATGCCGCCCCTTGGCGACCAGGTCGGCCACCGTCAGCCCCTCCGGCGCCACCGGCGCCTGCGGCAGCAGGCCCAGCTTCTTGGCCACGTCCCTGGTCCTGAGCCCCGCGATGTCCTCGCCGTCCAGCACCACGGCCCCCTTGGCCGGCTTGAGCAGCCGCGTCAGGGTGCGCAACAGGGTCGACTTGCCACAGCCGTTGGGGCCGATGATCGTGGTGATCACGCCCGGCGGGATCGTCACATCCAGGTCCTCGATGACGGCCCGGCCGCCGTACCCGACCGAGACGCCTTCGGCCGCCAGCCGTGGGATGCCCTGGGCCCCGCACTCGATCTCGGTGGTGCGCTCGGCGCTCACAAGTCCCCCTGTGTTGAGGTCTGCCTGAACCGTATTGCCATCTATCGGAGATTCGCCCGCACCAGCAGATAGACGAGGAAGGGGCCGCCGATCGCGGCGGTGACCACACCGACCGGGAGGGTGATCGGCAGCGCCGTGCGCGCGACCAGGTCCGCACCGATCAGCAGCAACGCTCCCACCATGCCGGAGGCCACCATCGGCGGCGTAGGGCACCTCGCCAGACGCATCGCCACCTGCGGCGCCACCAGCGCGACGAACGGGACCGGACCCGCCGCGCTCACCCCCACAGCGGCCAGCAGGACCGCGCACAGCAACAGCACCGCCCGCACCATCGCGTACCGGACGCCCAGGCCCGCGGCGACCTCGTCGCCCAAGTGCATCGGCTTGAACTGGAACGCGACACAGAACACGACGGCCAGGAGGACGAGCGTGCACCACAGCGCCACCCGGACCTCGCTCCACGAGCGGTTCTCCAGCGAGCCGACCAGCCATGCCTGGGCCCGGGCAACATCCTTGATATCGGCCGTGACCAGCAGCCATGTCGTGATCGCCTCCATCATGGCGCTCACCGAGATGCCGATGAGGATGAGCCGGAAGCCGTCGATCCCGCGCCGCCACGCCAGGAAGTACACCAGCAGCCCCGTGCCGAGACCGCCCGCGAGCGCCGCCGAGGACAGACCCACCGCGCTCACGACCGCCGCGGCGGTCCCGCCCGACACCGTCACCAGGAACACCGAGACCGCGCCGGCGCCCCCGGTGATCCCCAAAATGTCCGGGCTGGCCAGCGGATTGCGGGCGATGGACTGCGTCAGCGCACCGGAGACCCCCAGCGCGATCCCCACGACGAGCCCGGCCAGGGCGCGCGGCATCCGCAAGTCCATAATCACGAACTGGTCGACCCGCTCACCCCCGCCGAAGATCGTGGCGATCACCCTGGACAGCCCGATGGGGAAGTCACCGACGCCGATGGACAGGCAGAACACCAGGAAGGTGGCCGCCGCCAGCAGCAGCGTGACGCAGACGAGCCAGGGCCGCCATACGAACGACACCCGGCCGAGCCGCACGCCCGGCACCACCGGCGCCACCGATCGCTTCACATCTGTCCCGTTCATGCGCTCTTGAACTTTCCGAGCCATACCAGGGCCGCGAAGAACGGGGCGCCCAGCAGAGCCACGACCACACCCGCGTCCAACTCGCCCGGCCGCACCACCAGGCGCCCCACGATGTCGCAGAGCAGGAGGACGACAGCGCCGAGCAGACCCGCGTACGGCACCAGCCAGCGGTAGTCCGGCCCGGTCAGATACCGGGCCACATGAGCCACCATGAGCCCGAGAAACGCGATGGGGCCACACGCCGCCGTCGCCGCGCCCGCCAGCAGGGTGATGGCGGCGATGCCGACGGTCCGGCTCAGCGCGATGTTCACGCCCAGCCCCCGCGCCACATCGTCACCCAGGTTGAGCAGGTTGAGGGCAGGCAGCGTGGTCACCGCCAGCACCAGCCCGACCGCGATGAACAGGGCCACCGGCCAGATGACGTCGAATCCGACACCGGCCACGGAGCCCGCGTTCCAGAACCGCAGCGCGTTCAGCGACGCCTGGTCCGAGAGCGCGACCGCCGTGGTCATCGCCGCCAGGAACACGGTGATCCCCTGCCCGGCCAGTGCGAGCGTCAGCGGATTGCCGGCCCCTCGTCCGATGCTCGCCAGCCCGAACACCACGACACCGGAGCCCGCCGCCCCCAGGAAGGCGAACCAGACGTACTGGAACGGGTCGGCGAACCCGAACACGGCGATCACCGACACCACGGCGAACGAGGCGCCGGAGTTCACCCCCAGCAAGCCCGTGTCGGCGATCGGATTTCGCGTGTACCCCTGGATCAGCGCCCCGCCGACCCCCAGCGCGATGCCCGCCACGATCGCGAGCACCGTCCGGGGCATCCGCACGGTCCGCACGATGAGTCTGATCTCGGTGAGCCGCTGGTCGGAGTCCGGCGCCGCGAACAACCCGTGCCACACCTCGGCGGGGCTCAGCGCGCGCGCACCGACGGCCAGCGACACCGCCGCCGCGATGACGAGGACCGCCACCAGCGTGCCCAGACCCACCACCCGCCGCCGACGGGCCTTTGTTGTGCCCCTGGTCAAGGGGCGTTCCATCGCAGTCGTGCCCATGTCTCAGTACGTCATCCCCCTAGCGAGCGGTGCTGCCGACTCCGTCGGCGACCGGCCGGGCCCCGTCGGAGGCGAACGGGACGCCCCGGTCGATGAGCGAGTCCAGGATCTCGCCGACCCGGGTCGCGGTGTTGGACAGCAGGGAGGAGGTGATGCCGTGGGTATGCTCCGTACCGCCCTGCAGATAGATCCCGCAGCGCAGCCCGGGAATCGTCGCGACGCGGTAGTCACGCTCGACACGGATGCGGCCCTCGTCGTCACGGAGGCAGCTCTCGGCGACCTCGCCGAGGAGACCGAGGGGGTCGGCGGGGCTGTAGCCGGTGGCGAAGACCACCACATCCGCGTCCAGGAGCGTCTCCTCGCCGGTGACGAGGGACGTCACGGTGGCACGGACCTGCGTCGCCGTCTCCTTGACGTCGGCGAGCCGGGACACGTTGAGGAAGCGCAGCCGCTCCACGCCGAGGACCTTCTCCTGGTACATCTGCCGGTACAGGTCGTCGATCAGGTCGATGTCCACCACGGAGTAGTTGGTGTTCCCGTGGTAGTCCATCAGCCGGCGCTTGACGTCCTCGGGCGCGGCGAAGTACTCGTCGACCGCCTCGGGGTCGAAGATCCGGTTGGCGAAACCGCTGTCGTCCGCGGGGCTGTAGCCGTAGCGGGAGAAGACCGCGCAGACCTCGGCCTCCGGGAAGCGGCGGTGCAGGTAGGCGACGTTCTCGGCGGCACTCTGCCCGGCGCCCACGACGATGAACCGGGAGGGCGAAGTGCCTTCCAGGGCGTCGGCCTTCGCCAGCAGTTCAGAGGTGTGCCAGACGCGGTCACCGCGTTCCACCCCCTCGGGCATGAAGGGACGCAGCCCCGTACCGATGACGAGGTTGCGGGCGCGGTGGACCGCGAGCCCCTCCCCCGACCGGACCGTCACATCCAGGTACTCCACGGCTCCGTCACGGACGACAGGCGCCACGCCGACGACCTCATGGCCGTAGGAGACCATGTCCCCGACCTTGGCCGCGGCCCATTCGAAGTAGTCGTGGAACTCCACCCGCAGCGGGAAGAGGTTCTTGTGGTTGATGAAGTCGATCAGCCGCCCCTTGCTCTTCAGATAGCAGAGGAAGCTGAACTCACTGGCCGGGTTCCGCAGCGTCACCAGGTCTTTGAGGAAGGACACCTGCATGGTCGCGTCGTCGATCAGCATGCCTCGGTGCCAGCCGAAGCGCGGCTGCTGCTCGAAGAAGTGAGCGCTGATCTCCTCTCCCCCGGCGGCGCGTGCGTTGTGCTCGCTGAGTGCGATCGCCATGGCCACATTGGACGGCCCGAAACCGATGCCAATGAGGTCGTGGACCACTGATGCGCCACCAGGAAGAACCTGTGACATGTCACTCCCATCGTGCGGGGCAATCGCCTGTCAGGCGTGGGGAAGCCGCAGTGGGCAGGCCGATGAAGCGGCACGCCCACTGAAACTTAGGTGAGCCTAAGCTAAACCCGCGAACCTGTCGATAGGGCGGATCAGGCAATCACGCCCGCCAACTACCCCATTTCATACACCCGTTGCAGGCTAAGGTAAGCCTTGCTTTACTTGCTCCCGGCCATCCCCTGCTTCGAGGAGGAACCCCATGCGGGTCGTCATGTTCGGTTACCAGACCTGGGGGCACCGCACCCTGCAAGCCCTCCTGGACTCCGAGCACGACGTGGTACTCGTCGTTACGCACCCCAAGAGCGAGCACGCGTACGAGAAGATCTGGAGCGACTCCGTCGCCGACCTCGCCGAAGAGCACGGCGTCCCGGTGCTGATCCGCAACCGCCCTGACGACGACGAGCTGTTCGAGCGCCTCAAGGAGGCCGACCCGGACATCATCGTGGCGAACAACTGGCGCACGTGGATCCCCCCGCGCATCTTCGACCTGCCCCGCCGCGGCACGCTGAACGTCCATGACTCGCTGCTGCCGAAGTACGCCGGCTTCTCCCCGCTGATCTGGGCCCTGATCAACGGCGAGCCCGAAGTCGGCGTCACCGCGCACATGATGAACGACGAACTCGACGCGGGCGACATCGTCCGGCAGGAGGCGGTTCCGGTCGGTCCGACCGACACCGCCACCGACCTCTTTCACAAGACCGTCGACCTCATCGCCCCGGTCACGATCGGAGCGCTCGACCTCATCGCCTCCGGGCAGACGGAGTTCACCAAGCAGGACCGGTCCCAGGCCAGCTTCTTCCACAAGCGGTCCATCGAGGACATCCGCGTCGACTGGACCTGGCCGGCGGAGGACCTCGAACGCCTGGTCCGCGCCCAGTCCGAGCCGTACCCCAGCACCTACGCCTTCCATAAGGGCAAGCGCCTCGAAATCCTGGCCGCGGTGGTGTCCCAGGGCCGGTACGGCGGCACTCCCGGCCGCATCTTCTACCGCGAGGGCGACGGCGTGGTGATCGTCGCCGGAGCCGACGCCCGCACCGGCCGCAACCACGGCCTGGCCCTCACACGTGTACGGACCGAGGACGGCCATGAGATGGCCGCCACGGAGTACTTCACCTCCATGGGCGGCTACCTGACCAGCCGCCCCTGACGCGGCAACGCACCACAGCAACTCCCGTGGCCCGAAGGGACATCGCCACCGCGCGGACCGGAGGTCCGTGCGGTGGCGATTCGTCGTCGGCCCGGCGGTCAGAGGCTGGTGAGCAGGCCGTCGAGTGGGGCGGGTATGCGGTCGGGGTCGAGGGCCTCGGCGAGGACGCGACCGTAGTGGATCTTGCGCCCCTTCTTCGTGCCGAGGAAGCGCCGCAACTGCTGCTGTGAGGTGCGGCCCCGCTGTGCGGGCTGGCGCAGGAAGGTCTGCAGGGCGCGCAGGTCGCCCTCCGCCCGGATGAGCTCCTCCACCCGGGTCACGCCCAGCGCGCGGATGAGCTCGTCCTCCAGATCCACCGCGCAGACGAAGATCCGTCGCTGGGCCGGATCGGGCTGTGCCGCATGAGGCTGCGCTGCGTTGAGCTGTGCCGCGTTGAGCTGTGGCGTACTGGGCTGTGCCGCATTGGTCCGCTCCAAGCCGCGCGCGTAGTAGCCACGCTCCGCCTCGTCGCACAGTCCCGTGAGGCGAAGGCCCAGGCCGCAGGGCCCGAGGAGGCGGGCGAAGCGCCCGACACTCATCGCGCCGCCCATCGACAGGACGCAGACTCCCTCGGCCGCCAGGTTCCGTCCGCGACTCGCGGCCAGCGCGCCGACCGCTGCGACATCACTCGGGCCTTCGAGCAGGACGGCCGCCCGGACGGGCAGCCGCGCGGCCATCTCGCGCGCACGGTCGCCGGGCCCACCGGCCGCCCACGCGATGACCGCTTCCCGGAACGCCCCCATGTCTGCCATGAGAGGAGTCTCCGCCCATTCCGGCCACCACGGTAGGGTATTTCCGCCGGCTCGTCGCTCGCCGGCGAGCGGTCGGCCCCGACGGTGCCAACGAATGGAGCCGCCCGCTCAGGCCGGGCCGGCTGTGCTGCCGCGTACGACGAGACGGGGCGGGAGAACGACCTCGCGGGGCTCGGTGCGGCCCTGGTCGAGACGTTCGACGGCCGCGGCCACCGACTGCCGCGCCTGCTCCCGCGCGTTCTGACTGACGGTGGTCAGGTCGAAGCAACTGAGCCGGGAGAGGGTGTCGTCGTCGTATCCGGCCACGGACACCTCGCCCGGGACGGCGATGTCGGCACGGGAGAGGGCGGCGAGAACACCGATGGCGCACTGGTCGTTGAAGGCCACGACCGCGGTGGGCAGCTCGCCGCTGTCGAGGAGGTGGCGAGCGGCGCGCTCACCGGCCGCTTCGGTGTTGTCGCCGTGCAGGATCCGGATGTGCGCGCCGAGGCCATGGCGGCGCATGGCCGTACGGTAGCCGCGGCGCCGGTCGGTGGCGATGACGCCGCCCTTGCCCCCGTCCACGTAGACGATCGCGCGGTGGCCGAGGCCGACCAGATGGTCGACGGTCTGGCTCACACCGTCGTCATCGGCGGTGCGGACGACATCCAGCTCGGCGTCGGCGATCCGGCGGCCGACGGCGATCACCGGGGCCTTGCGGTCGAGGGCGGCGAGGGTGTCGGCGGGACCGGTCGGGCCGAGCAGGATCAGGGCCTCGCTGCGGAAGGCCAGCAGGGTCTCGACGGCGGTGTGCTCGTCGCGGGTGCGGGTCTGCGTGCTGAGGACGAGGTCGTAGCCGACCTCCTCGGCGGCCGTGTGCAGGTGCTCGACCAATTCGGCATGGAAGGGGCTGTGGATGTCGACCATCACGCCGAGCAGCCGGGTGCGCCTGCTGGCCAGCAGGCTGGCGGTGCGGTCCGCCTGGTAGCCGAGGTCGGCGGCGGCCTTCAGGACGCGCTGCCGTGTGCGTTCGCTGGGGCCGGGCACACCACGCAGGACCAGGGACACCGACGCCGTGGACAGCCCCACCCGGGCGGCCACGTCCTCCAGCCGGGGGCGCTTGTCCGCGCCACTTCGGTGGCGCTCGGAGCCGACGTCATCCACTGATACCTCCCGCGGCCATCTCCTCGGGCAACCCCTTGACACCCCCAGGAAACGCGCCGATAGTACCAGGGATTTAAAGCGCTTTAAAGCTCGCGAACAACGTCTCCGCGGGCAAGGCCGACCCCCCGTATTTCGCCGCGAAGGGGACCCGGTGATGGCCAGGGCCCGGTCCACGGCACGGGCGGCGAATCCTTCGTGGCCGCCGTGGAAACACCCGCGTCATCGCGTAGCGACAACCTATTGACATGACATTTGAGCCCGGGCATCGTATTGCGCAAGCTGATCTTAAAGCGCTTTAAGACCAGCACCGCCCCGGAGTCCGACCCTCACCGTGAAAGGCACCTACATGCCCACCCACCCCAGCTCCGGCAAGCCCCTCTCCGTGGCGGTGATCGGGGCCGGAATGGCCGGCCGCACCCACGCCGCGGGCTACCGCAACGTGAACACCGTCTACGGCGCCGGGCTGCCGCCGGTCCGCCTGGCCGCGATCGCCGACGCCAACATCGAGCTCGGTGAGGACGCCGCCCGCCGCTACGGGTACGAGAAGGCGCTTCCGAGCTGGGAGGCCGTCGTCGAGGACCCGTCCATCGACGCCGTCAGCATCGTCGTCGGCAACGATCTGCACCGGCCGATCGCGGAGGCGCTCGTCGCCGCGGGCAAACACGTGCTGTGCGAGAAGCCACTGGCCGGCTCGCTCGCGGACGCCCGTGCGATGACCGAGATCGAGCGCACCGCCGATGTCGTGACCGCCGTGGGATACACCTTCCGGCGCTCCCCCGCCATCGCCGCGATCCGTGACCATGTCCGAAGTGGCGAGTTGGGCGACCTCAGCCTGTTCAGCGGCCGGTACTGGTGCGACTACGCCACCGACCCGAACGGGCCGCTGAGCTGGCGGTTCAAGGGCGGCCCCGGCTCCGGCGCGCTGGGGGACGTCGGCGCGCATGTCATCGATGTCGCCGAGTACATCGCCGGACCCATCGCCTCGGTCTCGGGCGCCTCGCTGTCGACGCAGATCCCCAAGCGGCCCCTGCCACTGGGCGCGGTCGTCGGGCACAACGCCGCGCCCGTCTCGGACGAGGTGGGAGAGGTCGGGAACGAGGACACGGCGTCCTTCACCGCGCGCTTCGAGTCCGGTCTGGTGGGCACCTTCTCGCTGTCGCGCACCGCCTTCGGCCTGCCCAACGGGCTCTCCTTCGACGTCGTGGGGCTGGGGGGCCGGGCCGCGTTCGACCAGCACCGGCCGGCCGAGTACCTCTTCGACGACGCGCAGCCGGAGGCCCGCACACGCGGCGCACGCCACATCATCGCCGGTCCGCAACTGCCGTACTTCGCGGGCGGCTACCCGATGGAGGCGCCGGGCGTGGGTGGCGGCAACGCCGAGATGTTCACCTACCAGGCCCGGGCCTTCCTCGACCAGGTGGCGGGGGTCACCGAACCACTTCCCGCCTGCGCCACGTTCGCCGACGCGCTGCGAACCATGGAGATCATCCAGGCGGTCGTCGCATCCTCCCGCAACGGTGGCGCGGTCGCCACGGTTCCGCCCCACGCCTGACCCGACCACACCGAAGGAGAAAGCAATGGCCCTCAAACTCGGCGCCTACACCGCCTGTCTGCACGACCGGGCCCTCACCGAGGCCCTCGACGTGTTGCGGTCCAACGGCCTGACCTCGGTGGAGGTCAACACCGGTGGTTTCATCCCCGCCCCGCACTGCCCGGTCGACCTGCTGTTGTCCTCGGCCACCGCGCGCGAGGAGTACCTGGCGACATTCGCCGACCGCAGGATGGAGCTGACCGGGCTCAACTGCAACGGCAACCCGCTCAACCCGCTCCCGGGGGTCGGGCCCAAGCACGCCGACGATCTGCGCCGTACCATCCGGCTCGCGGGCCTGCTCGGTGTGCGGCACGTGGTGACCATGTCCGGCACCCCCGGCTCGGACCCCGACGCCAGGTATCCCTCCTGGGTCGTGAACCCGTGGGACGGCGTCTATATGGACGTCCTGGACTACCAGTGGGGGGTGGCCGTCGAGTTCTGGACGGAGATCGACGCCCTGGCCCGCGAGAACGACGTACGGGTCGCCATCGAGATGCACCCGCACAACGTGGTGTTCTCCCCCGTCACACTGAAGCGCCTCATCGACGAGACGGGCGCGACGAACCTCGGCGCCGAGATGGACCCGTCGCATCTGATGTGGCAGGGCATGGACATCGTCGCCGCCATCAAGTGGCTGGGCCCGCTGGTGTTCCACGCCGCCGCCAAGGACGCCATGCTCTGCCCCGGCGCCGACATCCGCGGCGTATTGGACACGTCGTTCACCCGGGTACCGGCCGATGCTCCCGGCAAGGTGCCCACCGGCTACGGGTTCTGGTGCAACGCCTGGCCGGAGAATCCCGCCTGGAAGTTCGTCGCCGTCGGCATCGGACACGACGTCGCCTACTGGACGGAATTCCTGCGCGCCCTCGCCGAGGTCGATCCCGACATGGCCGTCAACATCGAGCACGAGGACGCCGCGTACTCCCAGACCGAAGGGCTCGCCCTGGCCGCCAAGAACCTGAACCAGGCCGCGGCCGCTGTGTAACGGCTCCGGCACGTGGCCCCCATTGCCTCGTTCCCGCGGGACGGGCACCGGGCCACGCGGCACCACCCACACCCATCACGACGGAGGACAGCGGTGAAACTCGCCCTGGATCCACAGATGTTCTACGCGACCCACTCCGTGCTGGAGCTGCCCGATGTGGTCGCGCGCATGGGCTACTCCTGGATGGAGCTCTCGCCCAAGGCCGATTTCATTCCCTTCTTCGGCCACCCGCGCGCCGACGACGCCACGGTCGCCAAGCTGCGCAAGCGGGCCGCCGACGCCGGGGTGGGCATCGCCTCGGTACTGCCGGTGCAGCGCTGGTCCGGCCCCGGGGAGGAGGAACGGCAGGCCGCGGTCCGGGCCTGGAAGCGGGCCATCCGGATGACCGTCGATCTGGGCGTCGACACGATGAACTCCGAGTTCAACGGCCGCCCCGAGGCGGCGGAGTTCGCCGAGAGCCAGTTTCTGCGCTCGATGGACGAGTTGATCCCGCTCTTCGAGCGCGAGGGGCTGAAGCTGGCGCTCGAACCGCACCCCGACGATTTCATCGAGGACGGCCACGCCGCGGTGAACCTGGTGCGCGGGCTCAACCGGGACTGGATCTCGTTCCTCTACTGCACCCCGCACACCTTCCACCAGGGCAATGACGCCACCGGCGTCATCAGCCACGCCGGCGAGAAGGTCACCCATGTGCATCTGGCCGACACGCTCGACCACACCGCCTCGAACGGGCTGCGCTACATCGTCAACCCGCCCGGCTCGCCCGCGCGGGTGCACCAGCACGCCGAAATCGGCCGTGGCGAGGTCGACTTCGACGAGGTGTTCGCCGCGCTCGCCCCGGTCGGCTTCGACGGCGTGGTGTCCTCCTGCGTGTTCGGCTGGGAGGAGCAGGCCGCCGAAATCAGCGTCCGCCAGCGGGAGAAGGCCACCGCCCTGATCGAGAGGTACTTCGGCGCCGGCACACTCGGCGGCAGCTGACCCCGGGACCCGCCGCCGGCGGCGAAGCCGTACGCGGGGCTGCCGGAGAGGGGTCGGCTTGGCAGGCGGCGACGGCGCCCCTCCCCGGACCGGTTTCACGGGTCCTGGCGCTGGAACTCGGTCATCAGCTGATCCACCACCACACGCAGCGGCAGATCCAGGGCTTCGGCCGCCGATTCCACATCGGAAAGCTCCGGTTTGACCGTACGGCTCCCGTCTCCGACTTCGGACACCTTGACGCTGATGCGCTGCCGTCGCCCCTCCGGTCCGACGGCCACGGTCACCGACCGGCGGGGAAGGGTGGCCCGTTGCCAGGACGACCAGCGCACGCCCACGGTGGTGGTGTGGCGGAACACCGTGTCGACGATCGCCCCCCGCAGGCTCTCGTCGCACAGGGCGGTGAGGACCTGCCCGTGCCTGCCGTGCCGGGCGGTGATCGGGCTCGTCCAGCAGTCCCAGGCACCGGCGGCCCGGACCGCGGCGAGCACCGACGGCCACAGCTGCGGATCCAGGTCGTCGATCGTGGCTTCGACCACCAGCACATCGCCGGAGGGCCGGCGTACGGTCTCCTGGGCGGTGCCCAGGACGACCCGGGTGATGTTGGGGCGGTCGGCGGGGTCCCGGGAACCGCCGCCGATGCCGACTCTCCGGACCGTCATGGCGGGAAACACCCCGGGCCGGGCGAGCGCCGCGACCAGGGCCGCCCCGGTGGGGGTGGTGCGTTCCCCCTCCAGGTCTCCCTCGGTCAGCGGCAGGCCCGCTCGCGCGGCGATGCCCAACACGGCCGGGGTGGGCACCGGCAGCCGGCCGTGCTCGGCGCGCACAGTGCCACTTCCGGACGCCAGTGGCGAGGTGGTCACCACGGGGCTTCCGGTGAGCAGCCCGAGGTCGTCCAGCGCCGCCGCGCAGCCCACGACGTCGGCCAGCGCGTCCAGCGCCCCCACCTCGTGGAAGTGCACCGCGGTGGGGGCGGTTCCGTGCACGCCGCCTTCGGCGTGAGCGAGCACGTCGAACACCCGCCGGGCGTAGCTCTTCGCGTCCGGGCCCAGCTCCGCCGCCTCGACCAGCGCCAGGACGTCGTCCAGGTGCCGGTGCACCGGAGGTCCCGCGGGAACGCGGACCTGGGCGCGCAGACACCTGAATCCGCCGCGCCGGTCGGGTTCCGCGTGTACGACGACGCCGAGACCGAGCGACGCTACCGCGGCGGCGACCCGGTCATGGGCCGCGCCCGCGTCGAGGAGGGCGGCCATCAGCATGTCGCCGGCCAGCCCGGACGTGGCGTCGATCCAGCAGGCTCGCTCAGCCACGGCACGCCACTTTGAGGATCTTCGCCACATGCACGGCAGCGCCGAAGCCATTGTCGATGTTGACCACGGCCAGCCCAGGGCTGCAGGACGACAGCATGGTCGCGGCGGCGGCGACGCCCCCGGCGGCCACGCCGTACCCGACACTGGTCGGCACACCGACGACCGGGGCCGCGACAAGCCCGGCGACCACGCTCGGCAGGGCTCCGTCCATTCCCGCCACGACGACGAGACAGTCCGCGGCGCGCACGTCGTCCAGCTTCGCCAGCAGCCGGTGGAGTCCGGCCACTCCGACGTCGGCCACCACCTCGGCGCCCACGCCCAATGCCGTCAGCGTGACCAGGCATTCGCGGGCCACCGGCAGGTCGGTCGTCCCCGCGGTCAGGACCAGGGCTTGCCCCGTCGGTGGTGGCGGCTCCCCGACGGTGACCGTCGCGGCCGTCCGGTCGACGCTCACCACCTCGCCGGGAAACGCCTCGGCCGCGGCGTCGAGAACCGCTTCCGGGCAGCGGGTCGCCAGAGCCGGGCCGGTGCGGTCATGAGCCCGCAGCTCGGCCAGCAGCCGTAGCGTCTGCTCGGGCGGCTTGCCCGTACCGAAGACCACCTCCGGGACGCCCGTCCGCGTCCTGCGGTCCACATCGAGCCGGGCGTACTCGTCGACTCCGACCGCCCCGCTCACCGGCTTCGCTCCACGGGAGTGATCGGCAGGTTCAACGAACCGGAGCGGAAGGGCTGTTCGTCGATTTCCACCTGGTCGTAGCCGGCGGCCCGGACGGCCGCCACCACCGCGGCGCGCTCCCCGGGATCGCCCACCCGCACGAGTTCTTCGGCGGCCAGCTGCACCCTGCCGAGGAGCCCGTGGTGCCGCACTCGCAGAACCCGGTAGCCGAGCCGCTTGAGCGCCAGCTCCGCCCTGTCGACCTGCGCGAGCACGGGAACGCTGACGGCCGTGCCGTACGGAAGGCGGGAGGCCAGGCAGGGGGAGGCCGGTTTCTCGGCGGTGGGCACGGCCAGGTCGCGGGCCAGCGCCCGGACGGCTTCCTTGCCGAGACCGGCCTCCAGCAGGGGATGCCGTACACCGCGCTCGGCCGCGGCGCGAAGCCCCGGGCGCCAGTCGCCGACGTCGTCGGCGTTCGCGCCGGACAGCACCGCGGCGTAGCCACGCCGCACGGCGAGTTCATCCAGCCGGTCGTAGAGTTCGGACTTGCAGTGGTAGCAGCGGAAACGGTCGTTGCGGCGGTAACCCTCGCGGGCCAGCTCGGCGGTGTCGACGACTTCGTGGGCGATACCGACCGAGGCGGCCACCGCACGCGCCTCCTCGAGCTCGCCGGTGGCCAGCGCGGACGACACGGCCGTCACGGCCAGCGCCCGTGGCCCCAGCGCTCGCGCCGCCACCGCCGCGACCAGCGACGAGTCGACGCCGCCCGAGAAGGCGACGACGGCACTGCCGACGGCGCCGATGCGCTCGGTCAGGGCCTCCAGCGGGGTGGTGGTGTGCACGGTCAGCCCTCCTTGGGTTTCTTCGCCTTCGCGGCGGCTATCAACTCATCCGACGGCCACCCGTCGTCGAGCGCCTGGCATACCCGCAAAAACGCCCCCGGGTCACGGCCGTGCCGGCGGGCGGCCAGGGTGATCGGCTCCCGCGGAGCTCCACCGCAGTAGACACAGCCCACTCCGATGGCGGACAGCAACCGCGTCGCGGAGCCGTCAGGATGCCGCCTGATCAGTTCCGTGATGGTGGTCGACCCCCGGACCGGTGGCCGGGGTGGCCCGTCCACACTCACCGCAGCGCCTCTTGCGGGAAACGCAGGGGCTGGGCGTCCAGTCGGACCAGTTCGCGGGGCAACTGATACCGGGCGAAGGGCAGGATGGCCACCTTGGCGTCGGGGCCATGGCGCTCCATGGCCGCGGCGAACGCCACATCCAGCGAGGTGGTGGCGTCGATGCCGATGTCGGCCGCCATGGCGAGGTTCTCCTCGAGGGTGACCAGGGTCAGGTGCTTGCGCACCATGACCTCGTAGATCGGGGCCCAGATGCAGCCGGCCCACATCTGGATCTCACGGGCGTGGATGTCCTTGAGCAACCGGTGGTATCCGGCCTCGGAAGGCGGCATGTAGGGCTTCATCAGATCCATCAGGGCCAGCCCGGGGAAGAAGCCCGTCTCGGTCCGCACACCGGGCGAGGGACTGGTGTAGATGACGGTGCCGCCGTCGCGCACCACATGGTCGGCGGACATGCAGCCCCAGCCGGTGTGGAAGAACAGATGGTCGGTGGGCGCGAACACCCCGCAGATGACGATGTCGGCCGGGCCGCTTTCGGCGACCGGGCTGTCGAAGGCGTAGATCTCGTTGAACCGCTCGATGGTCCTGCGGTGCGACACCGGATGTGCCCCGAAGTTCATCTCGATCACCTTGCCGCGGGTGTCGAGCAGGACGTCCAGGGTCGCGGTGAGCCCGGCCATCGTGGCGATCTCGTCGATGTCCGAGCGCATCGGCCCGGCCAGCGCCCCGTAGTGCGTCTGGGGCGACATCACGAAGTTGCCGTGATTGGCCTCGATGGTGATGTCGGCGCACACTCCCGGCATGACCAGCTTGCCGCCTCCGCCGTAGCCCCAGTGGTTGGCCTGTGCCTGTCCGATCGCGATCACCACGTCGTGGCTGGTCACGGACTCATGCACCCATGCGGGTGTGCCCCGCGAGGTGACGCCGAGGTGGGTGTAGACGTCGTAGTTGAGGGGATCGTTCTGGAGCAGCGGGATGCCCAGCCGGGCCATGCGCGCGAGGTTGTCCCGGCCGACCTTCTGCTCGATGTCGCGCCGCGACATCGAAATGACCTTGCCGTTGCCGGTGATGACGGTGGCCTTGGTCGTGCCCGCCCGTTCGATCTCGTCGAGTACCGCCGGAAGGATCTTCGAGGCAGGTGTGGGCCGGAACTGGTTGTCGATGATGACCGTGATGCTCCGGCCGCCCTCGAGCAACTGCGCGAGACTCGGCCCCGCCACCGGGTTGGCCAGTGCGCGCCGCGCCTCGTCGGTGGTGTTCGGCACCGCGGGGGGTTCGTCGGGGTAGATCGCCGCGAGCAGGTTGCGCTCGGGATGTCGAGTTCGAGTTCTTCGCGGCGGACGTTGCTTTCGTCGTCCATGACGCCGATGGTCAGCGGGTCCAGCGACTCATAGGGGATGCGTGCGTGGAATGTGCCGGTCATCGTCGACCCTCTCCCGACAGGTGGCCCCGCATCGCGGCAACGATGCTCAACGGACCGTATGCTTCATACCATCTGTTCAAGATTTTGGACGCTAGGCGAGATTTCAGACCCTGTCAACGGCCCCGCCATCACGGTTTCCGACCCGTTCCTGCCGTCGGCCGAAGGACACCGAGCCCCGGGTCCCCGGGACGGCGATGAGCGCGACGACGAAAACGAGGCTCGATCCGGCCAGGAAGAACACCAGCCGCGAAGGAACATGGGCGAGATCAGGACTGAGCAGGGTGCAGCCCGAATCCCAGCATGGTCCTACGGCTCGCCGAGCCGCTCGCTCAGCTCCCCCGCACCGATCGCCGCGACCACCACAGCCAGGCCGCAGACCAGCAGGATCGTCCCGCGCAGGCTCTCGCCGACGGGCACGATCTCACTGAGCAGGGTGGGCAGGAAGCCCGATGTCAGGTAGTACCGCGCCCCGCCACCAGCCGCGACGGCGATGTTCAGCGCGAGGACCTTCTTGCCCGTGCCGCGGAGGAGTGCACGGAACGGCACCGGCTCGGGGGCCCGGCCGGCCTCGCCCCCGTCCCAAGCCGGTGAGTCGTAACACCTGGGTCCTAACGCTCCTTCTCGCGGCCGCCGCGCCGACGCCTTCCGCCCCTGCGCAGCAGCCGCTTGACGCGGTCGAGCAGGGGGGCGAACACCAGGCTCAAGGCGCTGGGGGCCTTCACCGGGCCGGACGGGGCCTGCCCGGATGCCGCCGCTTCGGTGACGGCGTCGGCGAACTGCTCGAACATCCGACGGCTGACGTCACCGGCGAGAGCGCGCCCGAACTGGGCGATGCGGCCGGTGAGATAGACCTTGGCGTCGGCGTGCATGGCGGTGCCGGTCTCCGTGGCCTCGGTGGTCAGGGTGATGTCCGCCTGTGTCTGCGCTCCACCGGTGTCCTGCCCTTGCGCGATGGCCCGCAGCCGACCGGCCGCACGGTCGTGTTCGAGGATCTGCGCCACCCCGTTGAACGTCAGTTTGACCGGTCCCACGGAGACCCGGGCCCGGCCCGCGTAGTGGCCATGGCCGTAGTCATCGGTGAGTTCCGCGCCCGGCAGACAACGCGCCAGCAGGTGGATGTCGTCGAGAACGCCCCAGACCCTGTCCTCGGGCAGGTCGATCCCCGTGGTGATCCGCACCGCGATCGTGGGATCGCCGCCCGGCAGCACGATGTCCTGGGTGCCCGACGACGCCGCGTTCTCGGTCTCGTCCGGGCCGTCGGACGCGTCCGCGCCCTGCCCGGCACGGCCGACGAGCGCCGTGCGCCCGCAGTTGCCCGGCGCGGGGACGCCCTCGGGGTGTGCGCGCCGGGTCTCGTCCACCGCGGTGAGGATGTTCCGGTACCCGGTGCAGCGGCAGATGACGCCCGACAGCTCCTCCGGCAGTTCCTCCTCGGTGACGTCCGGCTGGTTGGTCAGCAGGTCGTAGGAGCTCATCAGGAATCCGGGGGTGCAGAAGCCACATTGCAGGGCGTGGTGACGCCCGAACGACTCCTGCAGCGGGTGCAGGGCGTCGGGTCGTCCCAGGCCCTCGACGGTGACGATGTCCGCCCCGTCCAGCTGCACGGCGAACAGCAGACAGGCGCGGGCGGCCTCGCCGCCGACGAGCACGGTGCACATACCGCAGACTCCGTGCTCGCAGCCGACATGCGTACCGGTGAGGCCGAGGTGGTCACGCAGCGCGTCGGCGAGGGTGACCCGCGCCGGGAGGCTGAGCGCCGTGGGCGTCCCGTTGACGGTCATGCGGACCTCGACCGGATCGTCCGCGCCCGCCTTCACCGGGCGCGGTGTGAAGGGCACCCCCTCACCGCGGGGCACGGCTTCGTTGACGGTCACGTGGCCACCTCCTCGGCGCCGTCGCGGGCGCGCTCGTAAGCCTTGGACAGCTCCCGGCCGGCCAGGGCGAGAAGCAGCCGGCGCCGGTAGTCCCTGGATGCGTGGATGTCGCCGTCGGTGTCGACGATCTCGTCGGCGACAGCGGAGAGCGGCCCCTTGAGCCGGTCCGCGGGCGCGTCGCCGCTGTCGGTGACCGCGGCGGCGAGCTGCTCGGAGACGTCACGGGTGACCGGCCGGTCGGACACGCCGAACGCGGTCAGCGTCGCCTCCGGACGGCCGGCGCGCAGACGTACCCGCACGGCGACGCCCGCGAGCGCGAAGTCGCCATGGCGTCGGGCGATTTCGGCGAATCCGAACCCCTCCCGCTCGGCGGCCACGGGCAGCCGTACGGAGGTGAGGATCTCGTCGGGGGTCAGCGCGGTGGTCATCGCGCCGTGGAAGAACTCCCGGGCGGACACGCGCCGGTGGCCGCTCGGCCCGGTCAGCGTCAACTCCGCGTCGAGGCAGCAGGCCACGGCGGGCAGCTCGGCGGCCGGGTCGGCGTGGGCGAGGCTGCCGCACACCGTCCCCCGGCTGCGCAGTTCGCGGTGGCCCACCCAGGGCAGCGCCAGGCGCAGCAAGGGAACACTTCCGCTGAGCGGGTCCCGCTCCACACGGCGCTGCCGTACGACCGCGCCGATGTGCAGCGCCGATCCGGAGCGGGTCAGCGCCCCGAGTTCTCCGATGGAGTTGATGTCGATCAGCGTGTCGGGGCGGGCGAGCCGCATGGCGAGCACCGGTGCCAGCGACTGCCCACCCGCGATGACCTTGCCGCCCCCGCGGGTCTCCGCCAGCTCGGCGATCGCGTCGGACAGACGTGGGGGACGAACGTAGGCGAACGGTGCGGCTTTCATGGATCAGATCACCGGCCCTGGAACTTCGGGGCACGCTTCTCGCCGAACGCGGCGACGCCCTCGGCGAAGTCGTGGCTCGACCGCAGCATCGCGTACGCCTTGCGCTCCAGCTCGATCCCGGAGTAGAGCGGTGCGTCGACCCCCTTGTCGAGGACCTCCTTGGCGGTGCGCAAGGCCAGTGGCGAGTAGCCCAGCATGGTCTTCAGCACCCGCTCGACCTCCGCGTCAAGCGCCACGCGATCGGGCACCACGGCCGACACCAGGCCCCAGTCCCCGGCCTGCCGCGCCGTGATGCGGGTGGCCGTCATGACGTGGTACTTGGCACGGGAGAGACCGATGAGCCGGGCGAGGCGCTGGGTGCCGCCGGAGCCGGGAATCATGCCCAGGCGCATCTCCGGAAGGGCGAACTGGCTGCGCTCGGTGGCGATACGGATGTCCGTGGACAGCGCGAGCTCGAAACCGACACCGAAGCAGTAGCCGTCGACCGCGGTGATGACCGGCTTCGGGCTGCGGGACGGAGCCGTGATGTCCTGACCCAGGTCGGTGAGGTCGGCAGGCTCCACCTCCATGAAGCCGGCGATGTCGCCACCCGAGGTGAAGTGCTCGCCCTCGGCCCGGATGACCACGGCCTGGATGTCCTGGTCCGCGTCGACCTCGGCGAAGCGGTCGGCCATCACCTGGCGGGTCTCCATGGTGACGATGTTGTACTTGCCATGATCGAGGGTCAGGTAGGCGACACGTCCGTCGTGGCCGCGGTCCAGCCTGATCTGGCCTCCGGTCAGTGCCATGTCACAGGTCCCTTTCGCTGTCACTGCCGTTGAGCAGCTCGTTGAGTACGTTGCCGTGGAGGGGGAGGGTGGTGATGTCCACACCCGCCGGAGCTAGCGCGTCGGCGACCGCGCTGGCGATCGCGGCGGGAAGGCTCATGCTGCTGCCCTCGCCGCACCCCTTCGCGCCGAGGCGGGTGAGCGGGGAGGGCGTCTCGAGGTGGTCGCTGTTGAGCGCGTACCGCGTCTCCGCCGTGGTGGGGCAGAGATAGTCCATGAAGGTCGCCGTCGGTTGCCCGGCGTCGGTGTAGCGCATCTCCTCGAACATCGAGCCGCCTATGGCGTGTGCGAGCGCGCCGTGGATCTGGCCTTCGAGGAGCGTGTGGTTGAGGATGGTGCCCGGGTCGTGGACGGTCACCACCTGGTCGAGCCGGAGCTGCCGGGTCTCGGCGTCGATGCGTACGGTGACGAGCTCGGCGACGAATCCGTAACACAGGCTCGAGTTGATCTGATCACTTCTGCTTGCGGCCTTCGACTGAGGAGGCGTGAAGGCGGCCTCCTCGTACAGCCGCGCGGTGGTGCCCTCGGGCAGCGCACCGGGGTCCCAGTGGACCAGCCCGGCCGCGTGCCGGAACAGCGCCGCCCGCTCGGGCTCGTCCCGGACCCGGATGTGGCCGTCGGCGAGTTCCACCTCGTCCGGACGGACGTCCAGCAAGGTGGCGCCGGCGACCTTGACGGTCTCTGCGAGTTTTTCACTGGCTTCGACCAGTGCGCTGGTCAGCAAAGGGGCGAACCGCGACGAATAGCTACCGGAGGTCACTGTCCAGGGGGTGGTGGCGGTGTCCATCTCGACCACCGGACGGACCTGATCCAGCGGCAGCCCGAGCTGTTCGGCGACCACGGCCTGTGCCACCGTGGCGTGCCCCTGTCCCTGTGGCACGGTGCCCAGCAGGACGGACACGATGCCGTTGAGGTCGACGCTGACGCGCACGTGCTCGGTGGAGCCGGACTTGCCGCGCCCCGCCGTGCGCTGCTCGGCCGGGGTGGCCAGGCTCACATAGCCGATGTTGGTCGCCGACGGGTCGACGATGGTGGCGACGCCGATGCCGTAGTATTCACCGCGCTCACGCGCCGCACGCTGCTGTTCCCGCAGCGCCTGGTAGTCGGCGTTCTTCAGCAGCATGTCCATGGCGCGCTGGTAGTCGCCCGAGTCGTAGATGCCGCCGGTCGGAGTGGCGTAGGGGAATGCCTCACTGCCGACGAAGTTGCGCTGCCGCAGTTCGACCGGGTCCAGACCGCAGACCCCGGCAATCTTGTCCATCAGCCGTTCCAGGCCGAAGTACAGCTGCTGACCGCCGAATCCACGGTTGAGTCCGGTGGGTGTCTTGTTGGTCACGACCGCGCGGGAGCGGATCCGCACGGCGTCGATCGTGTACGCGCCGGTGATGTTGCCGAAGCAGCGGTACAGCGTGCTGGGCTCCGGCGGGCGGAGATACGCGCCGACGTTGTCCACCAGGTCCGCGCTGAGCGCCCGCACCTTGCCGTCTGCTGAGACCGCCGCTTCGAACCACATCACGCGGTCGGATCCGGCGGAGCTGGCGAGCATGTGCTCGATGCGGTCCTCGGTCCAGCGCACCGGGCGGCCGGCGTGCTTGCTGGCCAGCGCCATCAGGGCCACGTAGGGGTAGATGCCGGCCTTGATGCCGAAGCTGCCGCCGTTGTCGGACGGGATCATCAGCCGGACGCGGGAGGCGGGTACGCCCAGCGCCCCCGCCAGCACCGGAACCATGGAGAACGGGCCGTGGAAGTTCGCCCACGCCTGAACGGCCGGTCCGTCGGCCTCGTCCTGCCATTGCGCGATGACCGCGTAGCACTCCATCGGGGTCGAGGAGTACCGCGGGAAGGTGTACTTGCCCTTCACCACGTGGTGGGCGGTGGCGAAGCAGCCGTCCACATCACCGAATTCGAAGGTACGATCCGTCGCCACATTGCTGTCGGCGCCCTCGTGCAGTCGCGGGGCGTCGGGCAGGAGCGCCTTTTCGACGTCGACCACCGGGGGCAGCGGGTCGTAGTCGATCTCGACGAGTTCGGCGGCGTCCTCCGCGAGGTAGCGGTCCCCCGCCACCACCACGGCGACCGGTTCACCGACGAATCGGACCTTGTCGGTGCCCGTCGGGTAGTACGGCATGGGCGTCTTGAGGGAGAGCGGGAACGGCCGCAATGTCGCGGTGACCTCATCGGGACCGATCACGGCGGCCACACCGGGGTGCCGCCGCGCCCGTTCGAGATTCACACCGCGGATGCGGGCGTGAGGGTGCGGGCTCCGGACGACCGCGGCGGTCAGTGTGCCCGGCAGCGGGTCGAGATCGTCGAGGAAGCGGCCTCGGCCGGTGAGCAGCGCGGGGTCCTCGATCCGTGCGGTCGGCGGGCCCGTCCGTCCCATGGTCGCGGTCACGTGGTTCACCTGTCTGTCGCGGTGTCGCTGTCGGCCAGCGAGTGGTAGTCGCCGGAGCTCAGCCGGCGGCGGAGGATCTTGCCGGCGCCCGACTTCGGGATTTCTTCGACGGCGATGAGCCGCTTGGGGCGTTTGAGGGACGGCAGTCCGGAGCCCTCGCGCACATAGGAGTGCAGCTCCGCCAGCGCGTGGTCGGGGGTCGTCCCGCTCTCGGGGACGAAGAAGGCGGTGGCGGCCTGTCCCCAACGGTCGTCGGGAAGCCCGACGACGACGACTTCGCTGATCACCGGACAGCCGATCAGCTTGTCCTCGATCTCGTCCGGATAGAGGTTCTCGCCGCCAGAGTTGATCATGTCATCGACGCGTCCGGTGACCCACAGGTCGCCGTCCTCGTCGGCGACGGCGAGGTCACCGGGGAAGTACCAGCCACCGCGAATCGACTTGGCGTTCGCGTCGGGCCGGCGCCAGTAGCCGGCGAAGGCGTCCGGGTTCCGCATGGAGACGGCGATCTGCCCCTGCTCGCCCGGTGCCACCTCGGCGTCGGGCGAGGCGTCCGGAACCGGCTCCACCAGGCGGACCCGGGAGAAGATCCCGGCCCGGCCCGCACATCCCGGCTTCCCGATGACGTCGGCCCCGATGGTGAAGGTGTAGATCTCAGTGCTGCCGAAGTGGTTGACGAAGGACTCCGGCCGCAGCGTGTCCACCAACTGCTCCACCAGCCTCGGAGTCATCGCAGCGCCGGCATAGGCCAGCTTGCGTACGGATGTGGCTTGCTCCAGGCGGCCCGTGCGCAACAGCGACCAGTAGATCGTGGGCACCAGGTAGAGCGAGCTGATCTCCTCGTCGGCGATGAGGCCGAGCATCTCCTCGGCGTCGAACTTCGCCTGGGGAACCCAGGTGCCCGCGGCGACGACGGTGGAGATCAGCGTGCGCAGCCCCATGGTGTGGAACAGCGGCATCACGCCGAGCGTCGTGTCGAAGAGTGACTGTCCGCTCTGCAGCAGGTGGGCGACCGAGGCGTGGTACTCGGCGCTGTGCGTGCGTGGCACACCCTTGGGCCTGCCCGTGGTCCCCGAGGTGTAGAGCATGACGCTGATGTCCTGCTCGGACACCTGGACGTCGAGCGGTCCGTCCGGCTGGGTGCGCGCCAGGCGTTCGATCGTCGCCTCGCCCGGGTCTCCCGAGCGGATCCACGGCACCGCCTCGATGGCACCGAGTGCCTCCTGTGCGACGGCCGAGGTGGAGTCGTCCGCGATCACCAGCGCCGACTCCGCGTCGGATATGCAGTAGGCGAGTTCCGAAGCGCCGAAGCGGAAGGACAGGGGGACGGAGGCGGCACCCAGCTTCTGCGCCGCCAGATGGAGGCTGGCCAGCGGCTCGCCTCCGCTGCTCAGCAGCACCACCCGTTCCCCCGGACGGACACCGAGCTCGGCCATCGCCCGAGCCAGCCGATTGGTGTGGGCGTCCCACTCTCTGTACGTCATGGGGGTCCTGCCGCCGATCGCCCGGCGATGCGGATAGCGCTCGGCTGTCCAGCGCAGAACCGTGCTCAGATCCATCGCGGTCCTCTCCGTTCCACACGCGCCTGCCAGCGTTCGGCAGAAGCTGCGAATCGTACGGTGCTATGCGCACCGTATGATTCAGACTATTGGAGGTTGGAGTTGGAAGCTACGCCGACCTGGGGGACGTGTCAACGGTCCGGACGACGACGGCGCACCCCGCCCCTCCGGGCACGTGCGCAAGGAAGTGGCGCGGAGCCGGCCGGCCCAGCCTTCGGGGGCATTTCGCGGTGCGATGCTCGCTCCGGAAGCGGCGGTCACGGCACATCGGGGCCCGGGTGACGGCGTCGCGCGTCGCACGCGCGAGTGACGCAACCGCCCAGCGTGTAGTGGCCTGCGGCCGGCAGCCAAGGGATGATGCGGCGTACGGAGGCCGCGAAGGGCGGCGAGAGTGGTTGGCGCGTCAGCGCGTGATGGCCCTACCGGGCCATCGGCCGCCCCTTCACGGACGAGAACTCACCACGTTCGACGCGCGCCTGGACACCGCGCCAGAAGTCGCGCGCGGCGTATTCCATGCCGAGGCCGAGCTCGAGGGTGACCATCCGGCTGGAAACCTCTTCGATCCCGCCGTAACGGCGCCGCATCTCCTCGTACTCCGCGATGCGCCGCTCGTGCTGCTCGATCTGGTCCCGGGCGAGGCGCGCCACGTCGTCCGGCTCCGCCAACTCGTTGAAGAACAGCTTGATCTCCGCGATGTCGCGCAGCTCGAAGTGCTCCTTGACCGGTTCGGCCAGCCAGCCCCGCAGCGCGTCGTCGCCCGCCTCGGTGATCGTGTAGATCTTGCGCCGCCGCCCGGTGTCCTCCTCACGCACATCCAGGAGCCCTGCCTCCTGAAGCCTCTTGGGTTCCGCATAGAGCTGAGCGTGCGGGAAGTTCCAGAAGTAGCCCACAGACCGGCCGATCGCACGCTTGAGGTCGTAGGGGGTGGACGGGCCACGCATCGCGATCATCCCGAGAACCACGTACGACGTCGTCGAGAGCCGGAGTGTTGACATGGTCTGAATCGTACCGTGCACCCCCCGCGGCCCCTCAGAGAGGAGGCGAGGCCCGGAGCCCTTGGGCGCGCGCGGCACGGGAAGAGCGCGAGGAGAAGCCGTGACCGGCGTCCGGACGCCAGACACCGACACCCCGAAATAGACGGCGCTTGCAATGAACGGCGTATGCAATTATTTTTTTCGGAGCCACGCCCAGTGGGCGGCGCGCTTTCCCACCGACCGGGAGGAGAGCGCATCACATACCTGAGAACGGAATGGTTGCAGCGATGACCCGGACACCCGAACAGATCTTCCACGACCACGGCCAAGCGCTCGGCTCAGGAGACTTGGACGAGATCAGCGCCAACTACGCGGAAGACGCGGTCTTCGTCACTCCTTCCGGCGTGCTGCGGGGACGCGACGGAGTGAAGCAGGGCATCGGCACCTTGCTCGGCGATCTTCCGGACGCCGCATGGGACTTGAAGCCTCAGTTCGCGGATGATGTGCTCTTTCTCGAATGGTCGGCCGCCACCGCCCATGCGCGAGTGGAGGACGGAGTCGACACCTTCGTCTTCCGTGACGGCCTCATCCAGGCCCAGACCGTGCGTTACACCCTGGTCACCGAAGACGGCTGAGCTTCGGGGCGGGGGCGGCGCGGAGCGCGGTTCCGCGCCGTGATGGATGCGATGAGTGGCGAGGTGGGCGGCTCCGTCGTGCAACCGGTAGCGGTGTGACACGTGGCCATCCCCCGGGGCCGGTCAGGGCCGATCCCTGAGGGCGGGGACGAAGGCAGGGATGAAGGCGCGGATGCCGTTTGAGACTTCAAGAATACCGGGATACAGTACGACGGCTCCGCTCCCCCACCGCATTAGACATCCACGCCAAGAGGTGGTTGACATGCGCGCGACGCATTTAGGTGAAGGTTGTACGGTCCTGATAGAGGATCAGGCGCTCGATGAATTCCTCGAGGTGGCCGTCGGTGAATACCAACGCATCACCTCCGAAACACCACTGCCGTGCTTCGCCCTCCTCGTAGGTTCGGCGGACCATGCGACATTCACCGTCGAGCGCGTCGCGTTCGGCCGCAATGCCCGTACCACCGACCCGGCCGCGCGCCGTGAGTTCACCGAGTCGATCGTGCCGCTCTTCGGCCCGGCGTACGAGAACGAGACACGTGGCTGGTGGATCGACTCCCACGACCTGCTGAGGGCCTCGCGCGAGGCCGAGGCCGACGGTCTGGAGATCCTGGGGTCCGTGCATATGCACCCCGACTGGCATCGCATAGGTCCGCCGGAGGAGCGGAAACTCATCCTCAGTGAGCGCCCCACCCCGATGGATCAGCATGTCTTCGGCAACACCGGCTGGCCCGTCAACCTCATCTGCTACCTGGAACGTCGCGGCGATGTCATGTACCACGCCCTCGCCGCCTGGGCGCCGCCCCCACCCGCGAACCCTCATCAGCCGTGCGCCGAACTGCCGCTGCGGATACGGACCAACGCCGTGGTGGCGGTGTGAGGCGATGACCACGACCGACCGGCCACTCCACCGAGTTCCGAGAACCGAAGGAATTGCCCATGTCTGACGCGCCCACCCCGGACAGGCCCAAGCTGCGGCATCTGGCCATCGTGGCCCGTGACCCCGAGAAGCTGGCCGAGTTCTACAGCGAGATCTTCGGCATGGAGCTCTTCCACCGGGACCCCGATGGCAGCTGCTTCCTCTCCGACGGGTATCTCAGCCTCGCCCTGATCAAGCATCAACTCGACGGCGACACCCCCGTGGGCATGAACCACTTCGGATTCCACGTGGCCGACACATCCGAGACCTCCGCCGCTCTGGTCGCCGCCGGCGCCGACAAGCCCGCCGAGCGCTTCACCAACCGCCCCTTCGCCGAGTATCGGGCCATGGACCCGGAGGGCAACTGGTTCGACCTCTCCGCGCACGGCTTCGGCGGTCCCCGCCCGGCTGCCGAAGCGGACGAGGAGTAACGGGGCCGAGAGGGCGCGGAGTTCACTCCTGTCTCCCTCCCCCGCCGACGTACACGAGGCTCAGGGGCCGCTTCCGCACACTTGCGGGGCGGCCCCCGGCGCGAGGCGCGGCGCGGGCAACCCGCCAGACGTAGACCGCATACGCCGCCAGCGGTCGGTTGGACACGCTTCTCGGGATCCTGCCGAGCACATCGGGCGGCAAAGTCAACGCGGTGATATGGGCAGTGGCGGCCTGCCTTCCCCACACTGGTGTGGATCGCGACCCGCCAGGCGTGGCTGCCCTGGGACCGCCTCGCGCCCCGCCATCTGCGCCACGCGCGCCGCCACCCCGCCGTTCGGATGCCCGACCGGCTGCACAGACCCCCGTGAATTGGCTGCGCACGGCCCCTCCTCGCTGGTGGGATGGCCTCCATGGATATCACTGCCCCGGATTGGACCCACTGCGGTGACGGGGCCACAGGGGACGAGCCGGTCGGATGCACGGGCATCAGGATCGGCGGATTCCAGCGGTGCCTCGGACACCTGGGCCAAGAGGAGCGCCACGCCCACCTCGCGACCCTGACGCCCGGGGACGACATCGACGCGCGAGGCACCGAGATCAGCGGTGAGTTGCTGGACGAACTGTTGGACGCGCTGTGCCGGCCTGGCGAGGAGCGGCCGCGCTGTGGACGGGCTCGGTTCGACAAGGCGGTCTTCACCGGCGCCGCCCACTTCAACATGGTGTGCTTCGACAAGGGAGCGTGGTTCAGGGAGGCGACGTTCAGGCAGGACGCCGTGTTCGCCGGCGCGATATTCGGTTCGGCGGCCCGGTTCGACGGGGCCGAATTCCACGCGCTCGCCAACTTCGACGAGGTGCGGTGCCCGGCCGACGGCACAACCCCGGCCGGGCACCTGGTCTTCCGCGGTGCGTCGTTCGCGACCGGTCCCTGGTTCATGGGGGCTCACGGCGTACGGCTGCTGAACCTGAGAGAGAGCCACATCACCAGGCCTACGGTCGCCCAAGTCGTCGCCGAACACGCCGACTTCACCGGGGCCTGGTTCGAGGCACCGGTCACCCTCAAGGCGAGTGGCGCGTCCGTCGACCTCACGCGCGCCCGTCTTGCCGAGCGATGCACCCTGACGTCGATGGAACACCATGTGGCGCACTCCGGTATCCCGGCCTACCCGACCGCGCCCGACCAGCGCCCCTCGGTCACCTCGCTCTCCGGCGTCGACGCGTCCATGCTGCTCCTCTTCGACGTCGACCTGTCACGGTGTGTCTTCGCGGGAACCCATCACCTCGACCAATTGCAGATCGAGGGCTCCTGGGTCTTCGCCGAACCGCCCCGCGGCCGACGCTGGACCCGACGGCATGTCATCGTCGAAGAGGCGTGGTGGAGGGGCTGGCAGACCCCGGAACCGGCCCCGTACCCGGCCGCCCTCGCCGATACCTACCGGCAGTTGCGCAAGGCCCGCGAGGACGCCCGCGACGAACCGGGAGCCGCCGACTTCTACTACGGCGAGATGGAGATGCGCCGCCACAGCCGTACGTGGAGTGAGGCGGACCGCTGGCTGCTCCAGGCGTACTGGCTGCTGTCCGGCTACGGTCTGCGTGCCTCACGCGCGCTCGGGTGGCTCGCTGCCTCGATGCTTCTCACCATCGTGCTGCTGACAGGCTTCGGCCTGCCCCAGGGTTCCCCGAAGCAGGAGGCGACGGCCACGGTGCCGCCCCCGGGCGGCAAGGTCACCTTCGAGATCGACAAGGAGGACCCGGAGAACCCCACCGGCGACCGGTTCACCGGCAAACGCCTTGAGAAGGCTCTGGAGGTGACGCTCAACTCGACCGTGTTCCGCTCCGGCGGACAGGACCTGACGGTAGCCGGCGGGTACATCGAGATGGCATCCCGCTTCTCGGAGCCGGTCCTCCTCGGCCTCGCCGCCCTCGCGATCCGTGGGCGGATGAAGCGATGAGGCATCGGACCATCGGACGTCCGTCCCGGCACCGCCACGGCCCGGCCACCGGGCTAGCCGCTCGCCCGCAGGTCAGCCGCGGTCGCCGCCAGGCAGGTCTCCAGCCGGGCGACGATGGTCGGCACCCGGCTCGTGTCCACGCGGCAGGAGTACAGGTAGCGAACGAGCGGCTCCTCGGTGATGGGCCGGGCCACGATGCCGTTCACCGGGCCGGTCAGGGCCAAGGCCGGAAGAAGGGCGATGCCGAGCCCGTGCGCGACCAGCCGAGCACCGTCCGGAAGTGGTCACCCTCGAACGCGAGCCGTGACGTGAAGCCGGTGGACCGGGCCAGTTCGGCGAGCAGGTCGAGCTGGGCGCCGGTGACGGGAGTGCCGATCCACGCCTCGTCGGCCAGATCGGCCAGGCTCAACGACGGGCTCTGCGCCAACGGGTGCTGCGTGGGCAGTGCGACCAGGACGGGGTCCCGGTCGATCAGTGTCCGGTGCATAGCGTGACGTCCACTCGCGGAGGGGTCACGCGGAAGCGAGCGAGCGCCCGGGGAACGATGCTGCCTGCCGCGGAGACGAAGGCGCTCAGCCGCACCGCGCCCGCGAGCCCGGCGTCCAGGGCGGCCAACTCGGCGGCAGCCCGGGTCATCGCGGTGCGTACCGAACCCTGCGCCTCCAGCAGGACCAGTCCGGCGGCGGTGTGCCGGACGGGTCGTCGTTCGATCAACCTGTCCGCCACCCACGGCGTCAACTTCTTCCTGAAGCGTGAGGACATGGCCGGGCCGGGCACCCTCAGCGGAAGCAAGACCCGCCTCGCCGAGTTCATCATCGGCCAGGCACTGCGAGAGGGCGTCACCCACGTGATCAGCCAGGGCGTCTACCTGACCAACTCCGGGATGCCGTTCGCCACCGCCTGCCGGGTCGCCGGACTGACCCCCATCCTCTACCTCACCCGCGACGAGAACCGGCACGGCGAACTCACGTGATCGAGCAGGCCGAGACCCATGGGGTCGGCCTCGATTACGTCTACCACACCGCGGGCACCGGGACCGCCCTGCCGGGGCTGATCGCGGCGAAGCTGATGACGGGCCATCCCGTGCGGTTCCGCTCCATCGCGATCTGCGGCTACCAGCCGGGCGGCTGGATGAACGTCGAGGTGATCGTCGAGCGCGCGCGGCACATCCTCGAGCTCCTGGGCGTCCCGGTGCCCACCGACGAGGTCATCCGCGCCGAGATCGACGTGGACGAACGGTTCATCGGCGAGGACTACGCGGTGCCCTCGCCCGAAGGCGTCGCCGCCATCAGGGAACTCGCGACGGCCGACGGCGTCTTCCTCGGCCCCGTCTACACCGCGAAGGGCTTCGCAGGTCTGCTCGATCACGTCCGATCGGGCCGAGTCGAGCCGGGCAGCAACGTGGCCTTCCTGCACACCGGTGACACCGGCAACCTGTTGAAGATCCCGGAGGTCGTCGGCAACGTGGCGGTGTGACAAGCCGTCGTCGTACTGAGCAAACGGTCCGGCCGCCGGCGGCTACGGCGGCCGACCGGTGAAGGCACGCAGGGCCAGCTCGATCCTGATCTCCTCGGTGTCCAGCAGCGACTGCAGCCGGCGCAGAACGATGTCGTCGATGCTGCGCTGGTCCCGCAGGCGGATCAGGGCGCTGCGTTCGACGCCGATCAGGGCGCGGCGCAGTTCGAGCCCGGCCCGCACACCGGTGTCGTCGGTGTCCGGTGGTCCCGCCTTTTCGGCGGCGTACTGGCGCAGTTCGCTCAGAATGGCGTCGGCGATCTCCGGCGGCGTTTTCAGACGCTCGGCGTGGCCGGGAAGGGCCTCCAGCGCGGCGGCGATGATCTGGCGATGGGCGCGGCGTTCCTCGGTGGTCTCGTCGGGATCGCCGTGCAGTCCGGACCAGCGGATCACCGCGGGCATCGTCGTCCCCTGGAGGACGAGCGTGACCAGGATGACGGTTACGGCGGTGAAGACCAGCAGGCCGTGTCCCGCGAGCGGCCGGCCCGCGGTGGTGGCGGTCGGGACGGCGAGCGCGGCCGCGAGCGAGACGGCACCGCGTACCCCGCTCCAGGCGACCGGGAACCTCTGCCGGGCGCCGTAGCGCAGCGTGCGCTGGACCGGGCGGCGGTCGACGGCGCGGATGATGTAGGGCACCGAGTACAGCCACAGCAGTCGGGTGGCGATGACTACGCCGCTGACCAGCGAGGCGGTGATGACCGCGTGTCCCGGGGAGACGGAGCCGATCGCGCTGACGATGGCGGGCGTCTGGACGCCGACCAGGACGAAGAGGGCGCTGTTGAGGAGGGAGGTGCTCACCTCCCAAAAGGAGATGATCTGCACTCTGGAGCTCGCGCTGATCACCTTGGGGCCCGCCTGGCTGAGGATGAGACCGCAGATGACCACCGCCAGGACGCCGGAGACGCCGAGCACTTGTGCGGGCAGATAGGTGGCGAACGGGGTGAGCACGCCCAAGGCGTTTTCCACCCTGCGGTCACGCAACCGCCTGCGCAGAGCCACGACGACGGCCGCGCATCCGCAGCCGATCGCGGCACCGCCCGCGTAGGCGAGCAGGAATCGCACGGTGGTGTCCGTCCAGGTGACGGCCAGCCCCTCGACGGCGACACCGATCACCACGGCGTAGAGGGTGAGCGCGGTGCCGTCGTTGATCAGGCTCTCGGCCCGGAGGATGGTCCGGATCCGGCGGGGCAGCCCGCGGGCGACCGTCGCCACGGCGATGGCGTCCGTGGGGGCGACGACGGCACCGAGGACAAAGGCCAGTGGCCAGGACAGGCCCAGCGCATGCCCCACCGAGGCCACGGCGGCGGCGGTGGCCAGCACCAGACCGGTCGCGAGCAGCACGATGCCGCGCACGTTCGTCCGGATCTCCCGGAGCGAGGTGGTCAGCGACTCCCAGTAGAGCAGCGGGGGCAGGAACAGCAGCAGGACCACCTCGGGCGGCAGGGCCAGCCCGCGGAAGTCGGGGATCAGGCCGATCAGGCAGCCGCCCGCCACCAGCATGACCGGCTCGTTCCAGCGTAGGCGGCGAGCCAGCCAGCTCATGGTCAGCACCGCAGCGAGCACCACCACGATGACTTCGAGGCCACGCATCCGGTACCGCCTTCCCGATGGGAGCGTGGTGCGGGCCACGCCCCGGGAAGCCTGCCACCTCGAATCCGATCAGGGTCGCGCCCGACCACCGCCGAATGAGTGCTCCGGCCTGCGACTTCCGCCAACCGGAGCACTCGCTCACACGGAGGTGTGACTGCGTGCGGGGAGATGGCCGCGTCGGCCGTGCGGTGGCCCGATGCCGGAGGTCCGGGCGACGCCTCCCCCGGGATGCTGTTCCGCAGGCTCAGCGAGATCCCGGCCGTCACCATCGCCAAGCTGCGCGGCCGGACACCGGGGGGCGGGCAGCGAGTTTCTTCTCGCCCGCGATATGCGCTTCGCCTCCCGGGAGAACGCCGTCCTGGCCCAGCCCGAAGTCGGCATCGGCACCCCGCCCGGCGCGGGAGCGGTCCAGCACCTCACGCGCCTGCTGGGCCGGGGCCGGTCGCTCGAAGCCGTGCTGACGTCGGCCGACTTCGAACTCGGCTCCGTGCTGGGCGACTTGAAGGCCGTCGACTGAGCAAGCAGGAGATGCACGAAGGGTCGCCACCGGCACGCGATGATGGCGGCCCGCATCGCACAGGGCGCCATCGACGGCGAGCTGGCCGAGGCGGGGCGGACGGGGTAGGCGCGCGCTGTTCGTCATACCGGGCTGGGGCATATAGCGGCAGGTCGGCCTTCTTTCGGGTTGCGGCCCCGTGGGCGGGAATCGGTTTCGCGGCTGTGCCGATCGACGGCCGGTTGACTCTGCGAGGGAGGGAGACGATCGCGTCTCCGGAGCACTTCTTGCGAGGGCAGCCACGTTGATCAACAGGCGGAACCTACTGCGAGCGGGCACGGCCGGTGTTCTGGGCACGGAGGTGGCGGGCTTGCCGTCATCGCCCGCCGCTGCCGCGCCCCTCACCGAGGTGGCGGAGCGGGTCGGCGAACGGGACTGGGAACTGCTGGCTCAGGCGCTGTCGTCGCGTTCCACGCTCTATCGGCCGGGCGATTCCGGCTACCCCCCACTGGCGCTTCCGTTCAACCACCGGTACGCCGGGATCCGCCCCGCGGGGATTGTGGCGTGCGCGACGACCAGGGATGTCCGTGCGGCGGTCCGCTGGGCCCGCGCGGTGGGACTGCCCGCCGTCCCTCGTTCCGGGCTGGGCCACAACTACGCCGGGTACTCCGCCACCACGGGTCTGCTGCTCAACATGGCCCGGATGAAAAGCATCGTCTCCACCCCGCTGCCGGGTGCCCGCTCCCGGACCCGGACCTACGGGCGGATGAGGGTCGTTCACGGCGCGGGCACCCTTACCGTGGGAGCCGGCGTCACCAACGGCGACCTGCACCCGATGCTGGAGGACCGCGGCATGTTCGTGCCGACCGGCCGCTGCCCCACGGTCGGGGTGGCGGGGCTGGTGCTCGGCGGCGGTATCGGCTTCAGCGACAAGATGTTCGGCCTGACCTGTGACCGGCTGGTCTCGACGACCGTGGTACTCGCCGACGGCCGCGTGGTGCAGGCCGGCGAGGACTCGCACCCCGATCTGTTCTGGGGCTGTCGCGGCGGGGCGGGGAACAACTTCGGTGTCAACACCTCCTTTACGTTCCAGTACGAGCGGTTCCAGGGCGACGTGGGCTTCTACGAGTTGCGCTGGAGCCCGGACTCGGTACTGCCGGTGCTCGCCGCCGCGCAACAGATCGCCGTGGACACCCTGGACGACAAGCGATTCCATCTCCGCGTCGGCATGGGGACCCACGGGCTCACCAGGGACCAGATCCACGCCAACGCGGGCGTCAATGCCATCGGCCAGTACTACGGTGACCTCGAGGAGTTGCGCGCCATCCTGGCCCCGCTGCTCGCCATCGGCACGGCGGAGGAGCGCGCCCGCAACAGGGCGTCCGTCCGCGAGGTCACTCCGGGGCAGGCGAGCGAGCTGCTGAGCGCGACCACGCCGGTGCAACAGTTCGCCGCCAAGTCGGCGGTTCTGACCTCCCGGACGCTCCTGACCGATGAGCAGATCGGTGCCGCTGCCGAGCGGCTGCTGGAGTGGCCCGGCAGCGACAACGAGGACGGGGCCGGGTTCGCCCTGTTCGCCCTCGGCGGCGAGATCAACCAAGTGCCGCCGGACGCGACGGCGTTCGTCCACCGAAACGCAGTCTTCATCCTCGCCGCCGAGACCTCCTGGGCGGATTACGATCCGCCACGCGTCGCCACGGCGAATCTTCACTGGCTCAGCGAGTTCTACCAGAGCCTTTTCGGTGACACTCCCCCGCCGCAGTCCTATCAGAATTTCCCGGATCCGACCCTGAAGGACTGGCGGCGGGCCTATTACGACGCGAATTACGACCGGCTGGTCCGAGTGAATCGGACGTACGATCCGACCGACTTCTTCAGCTATCCCCAAGCGATCGGCACCTGACCTGCGCGAACCGTCGCGGCGGTGTGTCGGCCGCCGGAGCGGTGCGGTCCGCCTCGGGGTCGCACCGCCTGCGTCCGTAGGCTTGACACGCTGTTCAGGCACTTCATATGTTGCTCGTCTTGCCCTTTTCGGGGTGGGGTCGCATGAGACGTGGTGCGGCTGGGACGTCCCCGAAAGGGCTCTGCTGTGCGCGCATGGCTTCCGGACGCTCGTGGCCACCGCCGCCTGTTTTCCGCGCTGTCCATCGATGCCCTGGGCACCGGCCTCTTTCTGCCGTTCTCGATCCTCTATTTCACCGCGACGACCGATCTGACCCTCGGCAGGGTCGGACTGGCCTTGTCCATCGCCGCGTTGGTCCGCATTCCGGCGACCGCGGGCGCCGGGATGTTCTGTGATCGGTTCGGCGCCCGTAGCACGGTGATCGTCTCCAATCTCACCCAGGCCGTCGGGTTCTTCAACTACCTGTTCGTGGGGTCCTTCGGCCATCTGCTCATCGCCGCGGTCGTCGTACAGCTCGGCAACTCGGCGTTCTGGGTGGCCTACCCGGCCCTGGTGCATGACGTCGCCGAGGGAAAGCAGCAGGAATCCTGGTTCGCCCTGATCACCACGCTGCGCCATGCGGGACTCGGCGTCGGCGCTCTCGGCGCGAGCCTGGCTGTCGCGATCGGCGGGGTGGACGGATACATCACGATCGTTGCCGTCAACGCCCTGTCGTTCACCGTCGCGGCGATCCTGACACGGCTCGACTCCTCCTCAGGTAGCGCTCATGCCGTCGCCGTCAGCGCCACGACCGCCAAGGGCGGCTGGGCGAACACGCTTCGGGACCGGCCCTTCCTCGGGTTCGTCGGTCTCAACTTCGGACTCGCCCTGCTCTCGCTCGCCTTCGGCCTCGCCGTTCCCGTCTTCCTCGTCAACACGGTGCACTTGCCGCCGTGGATACCCGGCACCGTCCTCGCGGTCAACGCCGTACTCGGCGCGGTGGGTGCCACGCCCGTGGGCGCCGCGCTCACCGGGCATCGGCGATGGAGCAGCCTGATGGCATCGCAGGCCATCGTCGGCGGTGCCTTCGTCGCGGTGCTGTGCTGTGCGTACGTGCCGTCGGCACTCGGTATCTGCTGCGCTCTCGCCGCGGTCGTCCTGGTGACCGTCGGCGAACTGATCCAGAGCCTGATCGTGTCGCCCATCGTCAACGACTGTGCCACCGCGTCGAGTCGCGGCCGGTACAACTCGCTGTCCCAGATGGCCTTCAGCATCGGTGACGTGGTCACGCCCGCGCTCATGACCATGCTTCTCGCCCGTGGACCGGCCGCCACCTGGATACCGATGGCGGCCCTCGCCCTCGTCGACATGCTCGGTATCGCCCTGCTCGCCAACCACCTCCCCGCGATGCGGCGACGTATCAATCACCCCAGCCGCACCGAACCCGACGGCCTGTAGACGGCCATTGCTGTTCATGGGCCCGCTGCCCGGTCAGTCGTCGGCCAGTCGTGTCCGCCAACTCGGCACCGCCGGCTTCCAGTTGAGCGCCCGCCGTGCGCGGTCGTTGGCGGCGCCGCGCATGGCGGTGAGCTGGTAGCCGGTGAGCCAGCCCAGCAACCGCTCGGCCAGTTGCGACGGCACCGTACGGGGCGGGGGCGCTCCGAGCAGGCGGGCGTACTCGGGCAGCCAGACCGCGGCCTCGGCCGGGTCGTCATCGGCCACGTTGAACACGCCGTCGGTATCCGCTTCCACCGCGCACACCGCGGCCCGTGCGGCGTCCTCGATGTGGAGGAACGAGGTGACGCCGACGGCGGGCTCCGGTAGTGGCAACCTGCCGCGCGCCACCGCGCCGCCGATCGCACCGGCGCGGTGGTAGAGGGTGCCCGGCCCGTACAGGGTTCCGTAGCGCAGTACGGTCCCGGAGAGGTGTGCGGCGCCCAGTACCCGGTGCTCCAGTTCGGCGATGGCGCGCGTGGTGAGCGCCCAGCCCGGATCCGGTGCGTCGACATACAGCGGTGCGTCCTCGGTGAGCACCGGCCCGCCGCGGGGAGCGGTGGCGAACGCGATGCTCTGCGCCACCATGCGTTCCGCCCCGGCGGCCTCGGCCGCCGCGATCAGCTGCGCGGTGCCTTCGGTGCGCAGCCGGGCGGTCCGCTCGAAGCCCTCCGCCGTGGAGCCGCGCAGGGCGGTGAGCTGATGCACCACCACCTCGGGCCGGGCCGAGAGCACCGCCGCGCGCACCGCCCCGGCTTGCAGCGCGTCGGCCACCACGACGCCGTCCAGGGCCAGCCCGGCCGCCCGGGAGGGCTCCCGTACCAGCGCGGTCACATGATGGCCGCGGGCACGGAGCAGCGGAACCAGTGCGCGGCCGATCACCCCGGTGGCCCCGGCGACAAGGACCCGCGCCGTCATACCGGGCTCCCGACCCGCATCAGGAGCCGGCAGGCGGGGTCGCCGTCCCGCAGACACGCGGTGGCGCAGTTGCGGGTGAGTTCGACCCCGAGCCCCTCCGACCAGCCGGCGTGGATGTCGGTGCACGGGCACTTGTAGCCGTCGAGCGAACCGGCCATCCGGACCATCACCACGGCGAAGTTCTGCCGCATGGTCAGCTCGATCTCCCCGTCCGGGAGCACCGCGGTCGCCCCGTCCCGCAGCTCGCTCGGGAACATCCACTCGGAACAGGCGTCGTAGCGGCGGCGGAGCTCCTCGAGGTCCACCGCGGGCTTTCCGCCGAACTGACGGGCTATCCGTTTGCCCACCTGGACGGCCACGTACCGCAGCGCCTCGGCGTTGATCTCATTGGCCACCGCGTGTCCGAACCGCTTCGCCACCCCCTGGTACCAGCGTGCGTCGTGCAGCCACCACTGCCGGTACACGTCCAAGGTCCGGGGCCGGGGGCTCGTACCGGGACTCGTACGGTCGACCGCGGTCATCGCACCTTCCCGTCCAGCTCGCCGGCGGCCACCCTGGCGCGGAAGCGTTCGCGCATCTCCCGCTTGAGCACCTTGCCGGTGGCTCCCTTCACCACCTCGCTCGGATCCATCCGCAGCGCTCCGGTCAGCTGCGGGAAGCCCGCGGCGATCAGCACCCGGTTGACCTCGGCCGTCCATCGGGCGTCGTCGGTCTTCGTGTCGGCCGCGTCCGCGCGCACCTGCAGCAGGGCGTAGGCGTCGGCGGTGCCGTCGCCGTCCCAGTCCGCTCGTACGCCCTCGGGCGCGACCGCCACCACCGTGCAGTCGTCCAGCTCGGGCATCTCGCGCAGCAGCAACTCCTCGGTGCGGGTGCTGAACACGATGCCCGTGGGGGTGCGGATCGCGTCCGGCGCGCGGTCCAGGTGGTAGAAGTTTCCTTCCTCGTCCCGATAGGACAGATCGCCGGTGAGCCAGTAGCCACCGAGCCGCAGCCGGTGGAAGGTCAGCGAGTCGTTCCAGTATCCGGGGGTGAGCGTGGGCGAGCGCACGCCGAGGCGGCCGATCTCGCCGGGTGGCAGCGGTGTGCCGTCCTCGGAGAGCACCGCCGCCTCGGCGAAGCTCATCGGTTTGCCGACGCAGCGCGAAAAGGACGATCGGCCGGGCTTGTGTCCGTTGTGGAAGAGCGAGTAGCCGGTCTCGGAGGAGCCGAGTCCGTCGGTGAAAACGGAGCCGGGGACCCGGCGCCGCTGCAGATCCCGGCCGACGGTCTCATGGCTGCCCTGTTCGATCAGCGCCTTGATATGTGTCTCGTGCGCCGCGTCGCCGGTGTTGTACCACGCCTCCACGCTGGACAGATCGCGGGCGGAGAGATCCTGGGCCGCCATCTCCCCGTAGGTTCCGGCGAACGCGAACACCGTGGTGGGGCGGAACGTCTCCATGGCGTCCAGGACGTCGATCCCGCGCTGGCTGGACAGCATCGACACGGGCGAGCGCAGCAGGAAGCCGAACAGCATGACCGAGATGGCGGCGTTGTGCGAGCCGGGCAGCGCGACCAGCAGCCTGCCCATCGCGGAGCCGACCGACAGCTTCAGCCGGTGCAGTTGCGCATACAGCAGGGTCTGATGCGTGTGCGGAACGGCCTTGGGCATTCCGGTGGTGCCCGAGGAGTGCGAGATGATGATCGGGTCGGTGGCGTGGTGGGAGTACGGATAGACCGCGGGGAGGGGCTCGCGGTTCTCCGCGCGGATGTCGGCCGCCGTGACACAGAAGCCGAGGCCCAGTTCGGCACGGTCGGGAGCGAGGACCGCGCGATGGGCCCGGTCGGTGACGGCTCCCACCGCGCCCTGGCGCCGCACATACTCGCGGGCGATCTCCGGGCGGAGGTTGCCGTTGACGAAGGAGGGGATCGCGCCCAGGGAAGTGAGGGCGAGGAAGTTGATGGCGAACTCGGTGCTGGAATAGGTCTGGATCGCCACCGGGTCGCGGGGCCCGACGCCCTGTGCGTGGTACCAGCTCGCGTAGATCTCCACGGCGTCGTGCAGCTCGCCCAGGGTCATCACCTCGGGGTGGCCGCCGTCCGGGGCCTGCCAGGTCGCGTCGGTCCACAGGACCTGCTCGTCGAGTTCTCTGCCGTACGCCTTCAGCCGGTGGATCACATTCCCGGCCCCCAGGGCGGCGTCCTCGCTGATCCGCGCGCGTTCCTGTTTGGTGATCATGATGTGGTTCCTTGGATTCGGGCGGCCAGCTCGACCAGGCCGCGAAGGGTGCCGTACTCCCCCGAGGGGGTGGGCGGGGTGTCGGGCGGAAGGCTCGGGACCGGATCGTCCCGGTCCAGCACGATCGCCACGGCCAGGTCCGCGGCGGGTGGGCCGGTACGAAGCTCGCGGTACGCCGCCGTGGTGCGCTCGGTGCCGGTCAGCTCGACCCCGATGAGCACGATCCGGTCCAGCTCCTCGTCCTCCAGCAGCAGTTCCGCGGTGCCCAGCAGCTCACCGGCCGGGTCCGCCACGGTGGACAGGCAGAGCAGCGGTCCGGTGATGGCGAACTCGAGGCTGAGCCGGCCGAGGACCGCGTTCGGGGTCGACTGCATGAACAGCAGCGGATTGTGCACCTGCCCGGCCACCAGCAGACGGCTGCCGAGATCGAGGGTGGCGGCATCCCCCATCGTGCTGGCCAGGACCATGGCGGTCCGGGAGCCGTCGCCCGGCCGGGCGGTCAGACATCGCTCGACAGCCTGGTGCACCATCGGGTTGAAGGCGGACTCCACAAAGCCGGCGACGGGCGGCGCGGACGGCCCGGATATCGCGGCGATCATGCTCGCTCCAGTACCAGTGCGGTGTTGGCGCCACCGAACGCGGCGTTGACGGTGAGCGCACGCCGGAGCTCGGCCTTGTGGGGGCGGTTCGGCACATAGTCGAGATCGCAGTCTGGATCCGGTTCGGTGAATCCGGCGGTGGGTGGCAGGACCCCGTCCCGCAGCGCGAGCAGGGTGATCACGAGTTCCACCGCACCGGACGCCTCCAGCAGATGTCCCGTGGTGCTCTTGGTCGAGCTCACCGGTGTGCGGGCCGCGTCCGCGCCGAGGAGCGTGCGCAGTCCGCGCGTCTCGGCGGGGTCGTTGTGCCGGGTCGCGGTGCCATGCGCGTTCACGTAGTCGATCCGCGGGCCGCCCGCACGCCGCAGGGCCCGGCCGGCGGCCGCGACCAGCCCGGCGCCTTCCGGATGGGGCCGCGCGATGTGGTGGGCGTCGCCGGCGGCGCCCCAGCCGGTCAGCGCAGCGAGCGCACGTGCTCCCCTGCGCCGGGCACTGTCGACGGATTCGAGCACGATGGCGGCGGCTCCGTCGCCGAGCAGCAGACCGCTGCGGTCGGCGCAGAACGGCCGCACCATTCCGTCCCGGGAGAGGGCGAATCCCGAGTCGAACTTGGCCAGGTTCTCCTCCTCCACCAGGTACGCCCCCGCGCAGATCGCGGTCTCCGCCCGGCCGGAGGCGATGAGCTGGCAGCCATGCGCGATCGCCGCGGCCGAGGCGACGCACGCGCCGGTGAACGCCAGCCGGGGGCCGCGCACGCCGAGCGCGTCCGCGAGGGCCTCGGCCTGCCAGGCGGGCACGGTCTCAGCGGCGCCGCCGGAGGCCGCCGCGCCGGGAGAGCCAGGAGAGCCGGGAGAGCCGGGAGAATCCCGGGCGCGCCAGAAGCGGGTCAGCCCGGTGAAATCGCCCGCGGTCCCCACCAGGACGGCGGCCCGCGCCCCCGTCGGCAGCCCGGCCATGCCGACCGCCGCCGCGGCGACCTCGGCCAGCACGTCGCGCAGCGGGGCGGCCGGGCCGTAGGTGGCGGCCAGGCCCGTTCGGTACGGGCCGATGTCGAAGCGGGTGATCGGTGCGAACGCGGGTCTCCCGTCGAAGACGCCCTCCCGCAGTGCGTCCGCCCCGGTGCCGAAGCCCGTACGCACCCCGAATCCGGTCAGCAGCACCTCACGACTCATGGACGTCCACCAGGTAGTCGGTGATCCGGCGGATCGAGGTGAACTCGGCGAGGAAGGCTTCCGCCGGCTCGATCTCCAGGCCGTACCGCAGCTCCAGTTGGTGCAGGAACCACACCAACCCCAGTGAGTCCAGAGCGAGTTCGGCGTCGTCGTCCAGGCCGGGCGGCAGTTCGGCGAAGATCTTGGGGTCGGACAGCAGCTCCCGCACGGCGTCGACGGTGATCCCCGGCCGGGCCTCGGATTCCGCGGTCATGCCGTGGCGCCCCGCCCGACGACCTCGTTGATCAGGTCGCCCAGGTTCATCGCGCCGGCCTGTTCGATGTCACCGTCGGGGAACTTCACATCGAACCGGCGCTCCAGACGGAGGAGCAGCTCGATCAGGCCCAGTGAGTCGATGTCGATTCCGCCGGTGCCCATGGGGCTGTCATCGCTGATCTCGTCCGCGTCGAGCGGATGGTTCATCTCCTCGCTGATCGTGCTGAGCACGAAGTCGCGGATCTCCTTCTGCAACGCCGTCTGCATGGTGCGCAACCTTTCTGTGCCACGGGAATCGGTGGGGGTGGGCGGCAAGGGGCGGTCGGCGGGTCAACGGTCGGGAGCGCGGGCGAGCAGGGCATCGCGGCGCCTGACGAGCTTGCCGTTGGAGGTGCGGGGCAGGTCCGCCAGGACGTGGACGACGCGGGGCACCTTGTAGTCGGCCAGCCGGTCCCGGCACCAGCGCAGCAATTCCCCCGGCGAGGGGCCGTCCGGCGCGACGGACACATAGGCTTCGGTGGCGCCGGCGTGCACGACCACGGCCCCGTTGACCCCCGGGTGCCGGCACAACACGGCCTCGACCTCGGTCAGATCGACCTTGAGGCCGCCGATGACCACCAGGGAGTCGCCACGGCCCAGCAGTCGCACACCGCCGGAGGAATCCAGTTCGGCCCGGTCGTGGGTGTGCAGCCAGCCGTCGGCGTACCGGTCGCCGCCGGAATCGTGCAGATAGGGTGAGCCGTCCGGCAGCCGGACGTCCAGCTCGCCCTCGCGGACACGCAGCCGCACACCGGGTGCCGGCCGGCCGACCGAGGGCCTCGAGGCGCCGCTCACCTCCATCGCGATGACGCCGGTCTCAGTGGTCCCGTACGACTCGCCAACCCCGGTGCCGAACCGGTCGGCGAACCGCACGGCGGTCTGCGCCGGCATGATCTCCCCGCCCGAGACCGCCGCGCGCAGGGCGGGCAGCGCGGGCAGGTCCCGGGCGGTGCTCAGCAGCTCGTAGTGGAACGGCGTGCCGAAGATGACGTGGACGTCGTGACGCGAGGCGGCGGCCAGGATGTCCTTGGCCGACACCCGTCGCGCGAAGACCGCCGAGACGCCCGCGGCGAGGGAGTGCAGCACCCCGGCGATCAGGCCGAAACTGTGCGCGGTCGAGCTCAGCAGCAACACCCGCTCGCCCCGGGTCGGCATCCCCTCGATCCGGGTGAACCGCTCGATCTCGGCCGCCAGGGAGGCCGCGGTCCGCCCGATCACCTTGGGCAGCCCGGTGGAACCCGAGCTGAACTGCACCAGCCGGTGCTCGGTCGCCGCCGGGCGGCCATCCGGGTACCGGGAGGTGACCACCTCGTACCGGGGCTCGAACCTGAGCGACGAGCGGCCCGCCGTACCCGCGCCGACCATGAACTGCGGGTGGCACAACGAGCGCAGGGCGTCCACTTCCGACGGTTTGAGCCGGTGGTCGACCAGCATCACCTGGGCGCCCAGTTGCCACAGCGCGAGCAGTACCTCTATCTGGGTACAGCTCGGTGGTATCCGGAGCATCACCGTATGCCCCTCGCCGACGCCGTGTCCGGCGAAGACCGCCGCTTCCACGGCCACGGCGGCCCGGACCTCTCCGCGGCTCACCGGGTGGTCGCCGTGGACGAGGTAGGGCAGCTCGTCGGGATGGGCGTCGAACAGCGTGTCAAGGAGCTCCCGCATGCGGACGCTCATCAGTTTTCCTTGCAGAATTCGCCGATGGGAAAGCCCACATGGCGCTGGTCCGTGGCCAGATAGCCGAGGAGTTCGTCGCCGCGCCGCAGCTCGGTGACGTTGTGGACCTTGCCGCCGGGCCCGAGCACCCGCACATGCCAGTCGTCCTGGACGGTGAGGCTCACCACGATGTCGTCGGCCGCTCTCGCGGTGATGGTCAGCAGCGGCCGGGACTCCAGCTTGGCCCGGCCGACCGTGACCGGCCGGGTCCGGCCCTCGGCGTTGACCGCAAGCGTCGTGCTGCCCGAGCGCAGCTCGCTCAGGTAGTTGGTCCGGTTCTCCGGGCCGAGCACATAGGAGTGCAGGGCGCCGGCGTTGACCCGGAACGGGCGGGTCGGCATGTACGGCAGCGGATGGGTCTCGCTGCAGCACAGGATGAAGCCGGTCGAGTACGAGCCGACCAGGATGCCCTCGTCCTCGGCGAAATGCGTGCAGGTGTCCACGCACACCCGGTCGCCGAGCCCGTGGTGCTCGATGCGGTCGACGGTCAGCGTGGTCAGCTCCAGCGGAGAGGTGCCGGCCTCGAGGAGCCGGGCCAGCGCGAACACCTCGCCGGCGTCGGAGGGAGCCAGCAGGACTCCGTCCGAACCGCGTTCCAGCACCTCCAGGACGGTGGCGGCTTCCTCCAGATCGGCGCAGACGGTGATCAGCTTTCCGGCGGAGCGGTCCGCGGCGGCGAGCACGATCTCCAGCGGGATCTTGGTCGGGTCGGCGAAGCGGACCACGGTGAGGGGCAGCGCGACGGCGGCCTCGCACGCCAGCCGCAGCGACGGTTCGTCGTGTACCTCGACCCATGCGGCGGTGTCGGCGCCGAGGTCGTACAGCTCCTTCTCCTCGGTCACCACCGTGGTGGTGACGCCGGTGACGGTGGGGGGCAGTGCGGCGAGGACGGATGCGTCATCGCAGAGCACGCCCTGCATCCGCGTATGGATGGCGGCGTCGACGATGGATTCGAGCTGGGGCTGTGGAACGGCTCGGAGATCGATCCATGCGAACTTCATACGGCTCCTGTCGCGATCGTCGGGGGGTGGGGGGTCGTTCCGGCATCGACGGCGTGCACGACGGCGGCCAGCCGCGCCACCAGCGAGGAGGGTGAGGGCGAGGAGAAGATCCGACGGCCGACCGCGAGGCCGCGGCAGCCGGCGAGCATCAACGAGGTCGCGTGACTGATCAGGTCCGAGCCGTCGGGCGGGCCACCCGCGGCGAGGACCGGCAGCGGACAGCTGTTCACCACCTCGGCCATCCGGTCCATCGGCAGCGCGATCGAGGTCTTCACCAGGTCGGCACCGAGATCCGCGGCGATGTTGACCGCGTGGGCGAGCAGCGCGGGATCGTGCGGATCGGCGATCCGCGGCCCCCTCGGATAGATCATCGCGAGCAGCGGCATGTTCCAGATGTCGCATGAGGCCGCGACGGCCCCGAGATCCGTGAGTTGCCGGTGCTCGGTGTCCGATCCGAGATTCACATGCACGCTCACCGCGTCCGCGCCCAGCCGTACGGCCTCTTCGACGTCGCCGACGAGCACCTTGGCATCGGTGTCGGCCGCGTGCGCCGTACCCGCACTCAGGTGGACCACCAGGGCGCAGCGGCGCAGGATATCCGGTGCGATCGCCCGCGCCCGGCCCTTGTGGACGACGACCGCGTCCGCGCCGCCGTCCACCAGCGCCCTCAACAGCCCGTTCCAGCGGGCCTGGGACACCACCGGCCCATCGGACACACTGTGGTCGAGCGGGACGAAAAGATATCTTCCGTCCCCGACGCCCGAGAGCCGCCGCATCCGGAATGATTTACCAATATCGGTCATGGGCCAGGCACACCTCTCCCAAGGGGCGAACCACGCAGGGGGATTGCTCGGTCAGAATGGCACGTCCACGCAGAGCCGAGCGGATATCGAATCTCCATCACTCTGCGGTTATGCGACTCTGAGGAATTTCTGAGATTGCTCTGACAGGCTGTCCGACGGCTATTCCGCCGGAGCCGAAAACCGCGTTTTCGAGGAGGCAGTTGTGACCGCCTTGACCGACCCGGTACGCATCTCGATCGCCTGTCACGGCGGACGAGGTCACACCGCCAGGCTGGCGGAGGCCGTACGAGCGGGGGCGAGCCGGGTCCCGCACACCGAGGTCGCCTCCATCCGGGTCGACCGGATCACCGATCAGGAATGGCATCGGCTCGACGACGGCGACGCGATCATCTTCGGCGCGCCGACCTATATGGGCACGGCCTCGTCGGCCTTCCACGCCTTCGCGGAGGCGAGCGCCCGACGCTGGCTCACCCGCCGCTGGCAGGACAAGCTGGCGGCGGGTTTCACCAACTCCGGCTCGATGGCCGGAGACAAGGCCGGCACCCTGGGCTTTTTCGCCACCCTCGCCGCACAGCACGGCATGCTCTGGGCCAGCCTCGGCCTGCCCCCCGGTTGGAATTCCTCCTCCGGAAGCGAATTCGACCTGAACCGGCTCGGCTTCTTCCAGGGGGCCGCCGCGCAGTCCGCGGTGGACGACAGATCGGGTGCGGTGCACAAGTCCGACCTCGCCACCGCGGAACACCTCGGGCACCGGGTCGCGGAACTCACCCGGACCCTGGTCGCGGGCAGACGAGCGCTGGCGCCGTGAGCCACCGGACCGCGGCGCCGGCCGCGGCCGGGGGCGAGGGCCCGGCCGTGGCCACCTCCGCCCGGCAGTGGTGGACCGTGGCCGTGGCGGTCCTGGCGCAGACGCTGGTCCTGCTGGACAACACGGTCCTCAACGTGGCGATGGAAACCCTCGCCGATCCGGTGCACGGGCTCGGGGCGAGCTCCGCCGACCTGGCGTGGGCCAACGCCTCGTACTCGCTGGTCTTCGCCGCGGGCAGCTTCGCCGGAGGCGCTCTCGCCGACCGCTACGGGCCGCGCCGCATCCTGGTCACCGGGCTGGTGCTGCTGGCCGGCGCCTCCACCCTGGCCGCGTTCTCGGACGGGGCCACGGAGCTGACCGTCACCCGCGGTTTCATGGGCGCGGGCGGGGCGCTGATCACCCCGGCGACGCTGGCCATCGTCACCCGCGCCAGCGCCCCGACCGACCGGACCCGGGCGATCGCGGTCTGGGCCTCCGCGGGCGGCGCCGCCGTCGCGCTCGGACCGGTGGTGGGCGGTGCGCTGCTGACCCGGTTCTGGTGGGGCTCGGTGTTCCTGGTCAACCTTCCGGTGGTGGCGGTGTGCCTGCTCGGCGTGTGGCTTCTGGTGCCCGGGCTGCGCTACGCCGAGCGCAGGGTGCTCGACCCACTGGGCCTGGCGCTGTCCGTGCTGGGGCTGGGTCTGGTGGTGTACGGCGTCATCCGGGGCGGCCGCCCGGCCGGCTGGTCGAGCCCGGCCACGCTGTTGCCCCTGGCGGTCGGTCTCGCCCTGCTGGCGACGTTCGTGATGTCGCAGAGCCGCCGCGCCGCGCCGGGTTTCGATGTGCGCCTGTTCACCGAGCCGCGCTTCGCGGGCGGCACGGTGACCCTGCTGCTGCTCTTCTTCGGCCTGGCGGGGCAGCTCTTCTACTGCGCCTTCTACCTGCAGGGGGTGCACGGGCTGTCGACGCTGGCCGCCGGGGCCGTGATGGCGGCTGCCGCGGGCGGCATCGTCCTCGGCAACCAGATCTCCCCGACGGTGTCCCGGCTGCTGACCGTCCGCTGGTGCGCGGTGGCCGGGATACTCCTGTCCAGCGTCACCTTCGGCGGCTATGTGTTCTTCGACGCGGGCACCCCGGTGGCCTGGATCGCCGGGATGCTCTTCGCGCAGGGCGCCGGTATCGGCCTGGTGGTGGCGCCGATGACGGCGGAGATGATGGCCTCCCTGCCCCCGCGCTACACCGGCGCCGGCGCGGCGATCAACGCCGCGGCCCGGCCGGTGGGCAGCACCCTCGGGGTCGCGGTGCTCGGCTCGGTGCTCGCCACCGCCTACCGCGGAGCCATCCGGACCTCGCTCACCGATCTGCCTCCCGGGCCACGGGAGACGGCCCTGGACTCCGCGGAGGCCACCCGGGCGGTGGCGCGGTCGCTGAGCCGTCCCGATCTCCTCGCCGCCGCGAACCGGGCCTATCTGCACGCCATGTACGTCACCGCAGCGTGGACGGCGCTGCTGTCCGTGGCCGGTGCCGTTCTCGTCATCGGATATTTCCGGCCGCGACCATCAACGACGGAGGCAGGAAGTGGACATGGGGCTACGCCATCTTCGGATCGTGCTCACCGTGGCTGAGTCGGGCAGCATCAGCCATGCGGCCGCCACGTTGAAGATCGCCCAATCCGGCCTGTCCACTCAGCTCAGACGCATTGAGCAGGAATTCGGCGGGCCGCTGTTCCGCCGCCGCCCGCACGGTGTCGAGCCGACCGAGCTCGGCGTCCATGTCCTGGGCAGGGCACGGCAGTTGCTCGACGAGTTCGGTGATCTGCTCTCCACGGCACGGACCCTGGCCCAGCCGGCCGAACCGCCACAGGCCGTCGGGCTGGGCGGGGTGGACAACCCCTGGGTGCCCCTGATCGCCGTACTCATCCGGGAGCGGCTGCCGCACCACGAACAGCTGACCTATCTGGAACCCTCCTCCCAGGCCGTGCTGGAGCTGCTGCGCACCGAGAAGATCGCGCTCGCGGTCATCAGCGAGTTCCCGGATGTGGTGCCGCCCCCGGTCCGCGAATTCACCGTCCGCGACCTCGACACCGAACCGGTGCTGATCGGCCTCTCCCCCGGCCACCGGCTGGCCCATCGGCAACTGATCACCCTGGAAGAACTGGCCGAGGACACCTGGGTCGCCCCCGGCGACCGCTCCGACGGTCTCGGCCTGAGCCTGAGGATCGCCTGCGAGCGTGCGGGATTCACCCCTCGGTTCCGGTATTTCGGCGCCGACCAGACGACCGCGGCGGCCATCGTGAGCGCCGGGAACGCGATCGGGGCCTTCTTCGCACCGGGCGACCACTGCCCGGGGGTCGCGCTGAAACGGCTGGCGAACGGGCGGCTGTGGCGCCGGACCCGGCTGGTGTGGGACGCCGAGTCGCCGCTGGCCGGGCTCGCCGAAGATCTCGACAGCGGTGCCCTCGACTGGCGCCGGCCGCAGGCCTCATGAGCCGGGCCCCGGCCCCGGTCGCGTCAGTGCCCCGAAACATCCGGCCGTCTGCCTCCCGCGGAGAGGCACGAGGCGATCGTCCGTTGCCGTGGAATGGTCTCCCCGACCCGCGCCGCCGGCAGCTCCACGGTGAACAGCGCACCGTGCCCCGGCCGTCCGGCAGCGATGATCCGCCCGCCATGGCTTTCGACCACCTCGCGGGCCAGCGCCAGTCCGAGCCCGAATCGTCTGCCACGGCCGGCGGCCCCCCTGGCGAACCGCTCGAACATGCGGGTGGCCTCCTCCGGTGCGAACCCCACGCCGGTGTCGCGTACGGACAGCGACACGATGCCGGGAAGCGGGGCCTGCACGGACACCACGACCTCCCCACCGGGCGGAGTGTGCCCCATCGCGTTGTCGACCAGCGCGGCGATCACCCGGCGCAACGCCGACGTGGTGCCCATCACCACATGCTGCCCCGGCCCGCACCGAAGAGCCACGGTCAGCCGCATCGTCTGGGCCCGGGCGTCCTCCGCGGACACCGCCTCCTTGGCGAGCGTGGCCAGGTCGACCGGATCGCGGGACCCCGGCGACTGGGACAGCCGCGCGGACAGCAGCAGATCGTCTATGACGTCACCGAGCTGCCGCGTTCCGGTCACCAGACACCGCAGGTCGGTGGCGAGCTGCTGCGGGGTGGCCGAGTCGGAGCGCCGGACCAGCAACTGGGCGCGGGTGTGCAACTGGGTCAGCGGTGTGCGCAGTTCATGACTGGCGTCCGCGACGAACCGCCGCTGCCGGTCCAGCGCCTCGGAGAGCGGCCGCATCGCCCGTCGCGCGAGCATGCCGCTGGCGACGGCGACGAGCAGCAGACCGACCGCCTCGGCCGCCGCGAAGGCGAGCAGCAGATGGTTGCGGTCGGCGCGCTGGAACCGTTCGCCGTAGGCTGCCTGAACGACCTCCGCGCCACGCCATGCGGTGCGCACCGTGTACTCCTCGCCACCTCGCTTCACCCGTTCCAGCACCGCGGGAGCACCCGCGCGGACCGCGGCCAGGCTGGATCTCACGGGTAGCCCGGCGGGGGTGCCGGGGGTGCTGCTGATCACCCCGTTACGCTCCACGGTCATCCACACGCAGACCGGCGGGCTGTCGATGGTGTTGTGGTCGATGCCCCACTGGGTTTCGCGCTCCGCGTCGGCGCGCTGGGCGAACAGCATGACGCCATAGACGATGACCCGATGATCAACATGATCACCGACATCACCAGCGAGATGCGCCGGGTTATCGTCCACTGGGCGGAGGAGAGCCTCCGCTGCTCGGGCTCGGCGCCGTACGACGCGGGAAGCGGATCGGAAGCGAATTCACAGCGTCCCCATCTGATAGCCGCGCCCGCGCACGGTGCGGACGATGTCCCGGCCCAGTTTCCGCCGCAGGTAGTAGACATAGGTGTCGACAATGGACTCCGCCGAGGTATCGGGAAACACCCGCTCGCGAAGGTGTGAACGGTCGTGCACGATCTTGGGGCCTTCGGCGAGCGCGTGGAGCAGGCCGAATTCCCGCAAGGACAGCTCGATGCCCGTGCCGTCGGCAAGGCGGACCTCGCGGCGCCGCAGGTCCAGCTCTCCGTCGCCGAGCGGAAGGATTTCGGCGCCCGAGAGGTCGCGCCGGTGCAGCGCCCGCACCCTGGCCAGCAGTTCGTCCACTTCGAAGGGCTTGACCAGATAATCGTCCGCGCCCGAATCGAGGCCGGTGACACGCTCGCCGAGTTCACCCAGCGCGGTCAGCACCAGGACCCGGGTGGTCACACCGACCCTCCGTAATCGTTTCACCAGGTCCAGGCCCTCGATGCCCGGAAGCATGCGATCGACGACCATCACCTGATGTCGTCGGCTGAGCCCGAGATGAAGCCCCCGGTGGCCGTCGAATGCCACCTCGACCTCGTAGCCCTCTGAGCTGAACAATTCCGCCAGCATGTCTGCGGTTTCCCGGTCGTCCTCGATCAGTAACAGCCGTGTCTGATCCGCAGTCGACCGGTCTATATCGGCTGGATAGATCATTCGCTCATCTTGGCAGTCCGGACATGGGCACAGCGCGTCGTATCTCGGCCGTCGGACGACGAGTTCCAAAGAGCTTTATCGTCTCGACAGCGCCGACCGTGTCAGCTCCCCACGACGCCGCCAGGATCGGCGTCTGCAGCCGCTCACTGTCGTCGGTCAGCACCACTCTCAGCGCGTCCGCCATCCCGCTCTTGGCGGGCATGAAGCCGATGAAACGCTCCATCCAGGTCCGCAGCGCGTCCACCGGTGGCAGCGTGGCGGCGAGGTGCGGCGCCGCCACGCACAGGCGCCGCACTTCTTGCCGGTAGACCGATCGCCGCCGTTCCGCCGCACCCCAAGACCGGGTGGGGCCGGGTCACCGGCTGACTCAGTGTCCAGCGCTCTGGCCGCCGTCCACGTGCACGATCTCGCCGGTGACGAACGAGGCGTTCTCGAGGTAGACGATCGCGTTGACCACATCGTCGATCTCCCCCATCCGGCCGAGCGGGTGCAGTGCGGCGAGGGCCCGTTGCGTCTCGGGCGGATGCATGGGGGTGCGGATGCTGCCCAATGCGACGGTGTTGACCCGGATGCCACGGGCCGCATACTCGATCGCCAGCTCCCTGGTGACCGCGTTCAGTCCGCCTTTGGTCAGCGAGGCGAGCGCTGAGGGCGTCTGTGAGTTGGCGTGGTCGACCAGGCTCGTGGAAAGGTTCACCACGTGGCCGCCACCCTCCCGGGAGAGCATCGCGGCAATGGCGCTGCGGGAAGTTTCGAAGAAGCCACGCAGGTTGACCCCGGTCACGAGGTCATAGTCCTCGTCGGTGAAGTCGGTGAACGGCTTGGAGACGAAGATCCCGGCGTTGTTGACGAGCGTGTCGACTCGCCCGAACCGGGCCAGGGTCGCGTCGACGATACGGGCGCCCACGCCCGGTTCGGCCACGTCACCACTGACGGTCAGCACGCCGGTATCGCTCGACTCGTCCAGAGAGCGGGCGGTCGCGGTGACCGTGTAGCCGAGCTCGCGGTAGGCGGCGACCAGGGCCGCGCCGATTCCCCGGGAAGCCCCGGTGACGATGGCGGCCTTCTGCACGGTGTTCATTCGACCACCGCTCTCTCCTGTTTCAGGCGCCAGTTGCGATCCGGACGATCGGTCATGCCCGACCGTCGGACTGTCGCCGGTCAGTCCGCGGTTGCTCCGTTGTCTCCATCATGCGCCCGACAGCGGCGCATCCGCATGCCGGGGCGTCGGCACCGGTCTCCCCGGGTTCCGGCGCCCCCGGGGTGTCGCGTCAGGAGGCAGGGCTCAGTCGAAGAGCGCTCATGACGTGCCAGGTGATGTCGACGGGCCGGGCCTTGCGGACCTCCAGCATCCAGCGGGAGGTCAGCCACGTCCACGGGCAGACGGGGTCGAACCAGAGTCGGCCGCTTGTCGGTGCCGCCGGTGAGAATGCCGGGCATGATGACACCGATCCATGCTGATGGCTTCGAGCAGGTCGCGCTCTGCCACGATGAGGAAACCGGGCTCCGGTCGGTCGTCGTGATCCACGACACGACGCTCGGACCGGCCCTGGGCGGGGTGCGGATGCATACGTACCCCGACGAAGACGCCGCCGTGGCGGACGGCATGCGCCTGGCCGAGGCCATGACGCTCAAGGCAGCGGCCGCCGGGCTGGGACTGGGCGGGGGCTGGAGCATCATGATCGGTGACCCGGCGCGCCACCGGAACGAGGGGCCGCTGCGGGCGCACGGCCGTGCCCTCGCGGCCTTCGAGGGGCGGTTCATTCCGGTCAACGACATCGGCACCACGCAGGCCGACATCAAAGTGATCGGGCGGGAGACCTCACCGGTGTGCGCCGCCGGGGATCCCTCTCCCCTGACGGCGCTGGGGGTGCTGGAGGGAATCCGTGCCTGTCTGCGCGCCTCCGGTGGTGACGGCGACCTGGCCGGGGTGCGGGTGTGCGTCCAGGGAGTGGGCAATGTGGGATCGGCCCTGGCCGATCTGCTGGCCGCGGAGGCCGCGGAGTTGATCGTGGCGGACACCGACCCGCGCCGGGCGGACGCCGTCGCGGCGCGGCACGGCGCCCGGGTCGTCGCACCGGAAGTGGCGCCGGCCGTCGCATGCGATGTGCTGGCGCCCTGCGGGCTGGGCAGCGTCGTGACCGACGAGACGCTGCCGCTGCTGGACTGCCGCATCATCGCCGGTGGCGCCAACAACGTCCTGGCCACGCCCGCTCACGCCGCCATGCTTCAGGCGCGTGGAATCCTCTACGCGCCCGATTTCTGCGTGAACGCCGGCGGCCTGATCTTCCTGGAGGAGCAGCTCCTCGGCCACGACAGCGCACACGCCGAGGCACGCGTCCGCCAAGTCGGTGTCCGCGTGGCCGAGGTGATCGACCGCTCACGGCGCATGGGCGTATCCACCGCGGACGCCGCCACCGAACTCGCCCGGGCACGACTGCGCCCGTGACGCGCCGCGCGGACGAGGCCCGATGGCCCCCGATGGCCCCCGATGGCCCCCGATGGCCCCCGATGGCCCCCGATGGCTAGAACCGCGGCATTCCGGAGGGCGGTTCCGGGATCGCCCGCCTTGCCGTCACCGCCTCGATGAACTCCCCTGGCGGGAGGTAGCCGTGGGCGGTGACGTAGTGGAGGACGAGATTGGGGGCGATGAGCCACCGGCCGTCGCGGGCCAGGAGCCTGATCTCGGCGCTGCCGAGGGTGATCTCGGTGCCGTCGACGTTCACCACGACGGGATGGGGCGGCTTTCCCTCCGGGTGTGGGAGGGCGCAGCTCTGCCAACCCCGCATGCGATTGGTGGAGTTGTCCCGACAGAGGACCGCGAGCGCATGGACGAATTCCGTCGGCACCTCACCGCGGGGGAACTCCTGCCGCTCCAGCCACCCGACATTGACCGCCTGGACGCCCTGGGGCACCCCGATGCCGGGGGTGTAGGCGTAAGGGGAGCCGTCCTCGTACCGCACCGCGTGTTCCTCTCGTACTCGTGGGGCATCGCTGATGGCCGCTGCCCCGGCGACAGTACGGTGTGGCGCGCTCCGCACACCGGCCGGGTCAGCGCGCCAGCCGCCCCAGCAGGGAGGAGGCCGCCGTGATACCGGCCGCGGCGGCCAGGAGCAGGACGGCGTAGTCGAGTGCGAGATGGTGCGGGGTGCCGAGCAGCAGTCCGCGCAACACGTCGACCTGGTAGCTCAGCGGATTGGCGGTGCTGACGGCCTGGAGCCAGCCGGGCATGAGCGCCACCGGGTACAGCGCGTTGGAGCCGAAGAACAGCGGCATGGTGATGGCCTGCCCGATGCCCATCAGCCGGTCGCGGGTCAGCACGATCCCGGCGATGGTCATCGACAGGCAGGAGAAGAAGGCCGAGCCCAGGATCACCGCGACGGCCACCCCGAGGAGCCGCAGCGGATTCCAGGTCAGCGCCACCCCGAGCAGCGCCGCGATGACGATCACCACGACCGCCTGGATCAGCGCCTTCACCCCGGAGGCGAATGCCTTGCCGGTGATCAGGGCGGCTCGCGGGGTGGGCGTGACCAGCAGTTTGGTGAGGATGCCGGCGTCCCGCTCCCAGATGATCTGGATCCCGTAGAAGATGGCGATGAACATCGCGGACTGGGCGATGATGCCGGGCGCGAGATAGTCGATGTACGGCGTGCCGCCGGTCGGTATGGCCTTGAGCCGGGTGAACGTCTCACCGAAGATCAGCAGCCAGAGGGCGGGCTGGATGGCCCGGGTGTACAGCTCGGTGCGGTCGTGCCGCAGCTTCTGCAGCTCGACCACGCACATCGCGACGACCCGCGCGGGCAGCACTCGCCATCCGGTGCGGGCGCGCGGCGGGGTCAGCAGCGGATCGGGCCGTCCGTCCGGGACGAGCCCGGCGGCATCAGCCGACCCGGGACGCGGTGCGACGGGTGCTTCGGACATCGCGGAAATCTCCTCCCTGCTCGTCGAGGCCACTTCCGGCGACGTCCCGGAAGACGTCCTCCAGAGTCGGCTTCGGATCGGCCTCGCCCTCCGCCCGGCGGCGGCCGGCCAGCTCGGAGCGGAGCTCGCCGGGCGTGCCGAGTGCGTGAATCCGGCCGCGGTGCATCAGCGCGACCCGGTCGCAGTACTGGTCGGCCTCGTCCATGTAGTGCGTGGTGACCAGCACGGTCATCCCGGTGGCCGCCCGTACCGCGTTGATGTGCTCCCACACGCTGGTCCGGGCGATCGGGTCCAGGCCGATCGTCGGCTCGTCCAGCATCAGCAGCCGGGGCGCGCTGACCAGGGCCTGGGCCAATTCGAGGCGGCGGACCATGCCGCCGGAGTACGTTTTGGCGAGGCGGTCGGCCGCCGGGGTGAGGTCCACGGCCTCCAGCACCCGCGCCACGCGGTCGGCCCGCTCCCGGCGGGGGACGTCGAAGACTCGGGCGAACAGCTCCACGTTCTCCCGGCCGGTGAGCCCGGCGTCGGCGGACAGCTGCTGCGGTACGTAGCCCAGCAGCCGGCGGACCGCCATCCGCTCCTTCGCGGCATCGTGCCCGAACACCCGCACCATGCCGGCGGGGACCGGCAGCAGTGTGGTGATGCAGCGGATCGCGGTGGTCTTGCCCGCTCCGTTGGGTCCCAGCAGCCCGAAGACCTCGCCCGCCCGGACCGACAGCTCCAGGTCGTCGACCGCCTTGGTCTCCCCGAACGTGTATCGCAGGCCCTCGCAGACGAGCGCGACCGCAGATGTGCTTTCCGGGGCGTCGGTCATATCCCATCCATCTCCTCACGCAGGTTCTCGGCCAGCTTGCGCAGCGCCGGAACGGCCGCGGCCAGCGCCGCCCGATCGCTCTCGGACAGCCGCGCCACCTGCTCACTGACCAGTGCGCCGCGCCGTGCCTGCCACTCCCGCAACCGGGTCTCGGCGGCGGGGGTGGTCGTCAGCCGTGCGGAGCGCCGGTCCTCGGGATCGGTCTCGCGGTACAGATAGCCCGCCTTCACCAGCTGGTTGACCAGGGTGGAGACCGAGTTGCCCGCAAGATAGAGCTCCTTGGCCGCGGCCGACACCCGGATCCCGGGCTGGGCCATGACCAGCCGCAACAGCTCCACCTGGGCACCGCGCAGCCGCGGCTCCGCCATCCCGGCCCGCAGCCGCCGCCGGATCAGCCGCTGGACGCCGCCCAGCACATCGGCGAACGAATCGGGGAACTCATCTGTCGCCATGTCTCCACTTTACCTCTCAGTGAGAGGTAATTTTCACCACCCGAGCCCGTCAGGGTCCGGCGGGTCACCTCACAAGAACCACACAAGGCCCTCCCCTACCGTCCCGTGCCCACGGAACGAAGATCGTCCAGGGAACAGAGGGACCACCATGAGTGAGATACGTCGGCACGGGATAGGTCGGCGCCACTTCCTGTACGGCGCGGCCGCGGTGGCGGCCGGCGTCATGAGCAACACCGGGTGCACCCCGGAGGACGCGCGGGGGTCGGGCGGCCAGGGTGGCGTGCCGGTCATCGCCGTCGACGCCCAGCGGCGATCGTTCACGGTGAGCCCGTTCATGACCGGTGTGAACGGGGCCAAGTGGTACGACGACGCCTACGGCATGTGGGATGCGGAGCACAACCGCCCGGCCCCGGGCATCGTCGGGAAGATCAAGAAGGCCGGGGTCGGGATGATCCGGTATCCCGGCGGCACCTCCTCCAATCTTTTCAACTGGCGGGTGACGGTTGGCCCTCAGGAGAGCAGGGGCCGTCAGGTCGAGGGGAAGCAAGGCGCCACCGTCGACAGCCGGTTCGGCCCGGACGAGTACATGGCCTTCATCCGGGAGGTCGGCGCGACGCCACAGATCATGGCGCCGTTCGCCAACTCGACCCCCGACGAGATCGCCGACTGGGTGGCGTACATGAACGCACCCCAGGGGACCACGTGGGGCGACCTCCGGGCGCGGAACGGCCACCCCGAGCCATACGGGGTGCGCTACTGGGAAATCGGCAACGAGCTCTTCGGCAAATACCAGCGCTATTGGATGAGTGCCGACGACGACAAGGCCATGCGGCAGTACGCCTTCGGGGGCACCCAGCGGCAGAAGCGCCAGCGCGTCGGAACACCCACCGACCACCGGCCCTCCGCCGCGGTGAGCAATGGCCAACCGAACCAGAGCTTCACCGTCTGGTACCCGCCCGTCGTACCCAAGAGCCAGACCATCCGCGTCGATGAGGACACGTGGCGCGAGGTCGCCGATCTCGCCTCAGCGGGGGCGGACGACCCCGTCTACACCTTCACGCCGAAGAGCGGCGGCATCCGCTTCGGCGACGGTCGGCACGGGAAGATCCCGCAGAAGGGCTCGAAGATCACCGCCGATTACGACTCCGGACCACACGCCGGTTTCGTCGACTACTACACGAAGATGAAGGCGGTCGATTCCTCCATCGACGTCCTGGCCATCTGGGCGCCCATCGAGGACGGGAAACTGGCGGGCGGGAAGAGCTTCCCGGAGCTCATGGCCGAGCACGGCCACGCGGACACGTACGACGGCATGGCCATCCACCCGTACACCGACTTCTCCCGGGACCTGAAGGCCACGAGCTTCCCCGACAAGCGGGCCGGACACGACTACCAGATGCTCGGCGACGCGGCCGCCGCCACGATGGTCTCCGACCTCACCGCACAGGTGCGCAAACACGGCAAGGACGACGCCTACATCGCCGTCTCCGAATGCGGCGCCCTCTTCTTCGGAGGCGAGCGCGAAGCCGACGCGTATCCCGAGTACACCTACGCCATGTCGCACGCCCTCTATATGGCGTCCCAGTGGGCCCGGTTCGCCGACCTCGGCGTCCGCTGGACCGCGAGCAACGACCTGATCGGGGAGAAACCCGGGCTGTCGCGAACCCTCTTCGGAGGCGCGCCCAGCTTCGTGACCACCCCCGACGCGATCGTGCGCGAGCAGCTCAGCGACTTCTTCCACGGCGGCGGACACGTCGTGGCCAGCGAAGTGAAGGACAACACCGAGGTTTCCACCCGGGAGACACCGCTGGGCTCCTCCTATGACGCGCTGGTCACCACCGCCGCCCTCGACAAGGACGGAGCCTTGAGCGTCCTGGTCGTCAACCGCTCGCCGGAGGACGACATCAAGTCCCGGGTCGAGCTGGGAAGTTTCCGGCATGCCACGACGGTCGACGTGTCCGTGGTGGCGGGCAGGAGCTACGACGACTTCAACGACGCCGAACTCCCCGACGCCGTCACCATCGAAAAGTCCCGCGCCACGGCCCACGGCACCTCCCTGACCTGGACATTCCCAGCACATTCGGTCACGCTTCTGCGATTCCCGCCATCCACGTCGAGCTAGGGCCTGTCCGGCGGATCAAGGTTTAGGTAAGTTCCAGTTCGCCGACGCGCTCGTCCCCGCTCATCTCTCCCGTCAGTCGGAATCCCAGTCCGAGGTAGAAGTCTTCGGGGCCGTCGTTGCCGGGATGCCAGCAAGCCGTCAGGCGGGTGCCTCCGCGGCGGCGGATCTCGGTGGCCACTTCCTGGACCGCGAAGCGACCGTAGCCGCGGCCCTGTTGCCCTGCTGCGATGTTGAGGCGCCACAGGCCCGAGCGGATGTCGGTGCCGGTACCGTCGCCGGCGAAGTCGATGTCGAAGAAGGCCATCAGGAAGCCGACGAGTCGGTCGCCGTCGAGGATGAGTCGGGGCCAGGCGACCTCGGGATGCACGTACGCCTCGGCGAGGGACTTGACGACCGGGGCGACCAGGTGGTCTTGGTCCGGGCGTACCTTCAGGGCGATCGCAGCGTCGAAGTTACTGGGGTCGATCTTTTCCAAGCGGGTCGTGGTGGCCATGCGCGAAGCCTAAAGGTGCAGGCCAGAAGGGTAAACACCTTTTCGGGGTGAGCAGGGTGCGCGCCCGGTCGGGCGTGTGGCAGGCGTGACGTAGGAATCAGGTTTCAGCGGCGCAGCAGGCTCGCGGTGAGACCGTCGGCCACAAGCTGGAATCCCAGTACCAGCAGGGTGACGGCGGCCATCGGGCCGATCGCGTACCAGGGGTTCTGTGCGAGGAAGTTCATGCTTCCCTGCAGCAGCGACCCCAGGGAGGGGGCCGGCGGGGGGATGCCGATCCCGACGTAACTCATGCCGCCCTCGATGAAGACGGCGGTCGACATGGACAGGGCGAACTGGACGATCAGCGGGTCGAGGCCGTTGGGCAGGATGTGGCGCAGCAGGATCCGCACCCGGCCCGAGCCGATGGCCGCGGCCGCCACGACATAGTCGCGCTGCCGCTCGCTGACGACCGAGGACCGGATGAGGCGGCCGAACAGTGGCACATTGACCAGGGCGATGGTCACCATGACCGCGGTGCGTCCAGAGCCGATGAGCATGGCGACCGTGACACCCGCCACGAGCGCGGTGAACGACAGCATCACGTCGAACGCCCGCTGGACGACGGTGTCGAGCCACCGGGCCAGTCCGCTCGCGAGGCCGATGAGGATCCCGGCGAGGGCACCGATCGGGACGGCTATCACGGTGGCGAACACGTCCTGGCGCAGCCCGTACAGCACCCGGGAGAACAGGTCGCGGCCGTATTCGTCGGTGCCGAGCGGGTGGGTTGACGACGGATCGGCGAGGGCGAGCGGCCCTTGTTGGGTCGGCGAGGCGGGTGCCAGAAGCGGGGCCAGCACACCGGCCAGGACGAGCACGACGACGAGTCCGAGCCCCATGCTCAGCACCGGGCGGCGCGGCGGCCGCGGCCGACCTCCGCCACGGACGGCGACGGTGGCCGTCGGCGGTGCCTCAGTGCTGGTGGTCATGCTCGCTCCATCCTGAGTCGGGGATCGACGGCCGCGTGCAGCAGATCGGTCAGGGTCTGCAGGACGACGAACACCGTGACCGTGATGAGCAGCAGATTCTGCACGACGAAGTAGTCGCTGCTCTTGAGAGAGTCGATGATGAGCTGGCCCACGCCCGGCCAGGCGAAGATGGCCTCCACCACGATCGCCCCGCCGAGCATCTGGCCGATCTGAATGCCGAGGACGGTGAGCACCGGCGGCAGGGCGTTCGGAAGCGCGTGGCACAGGACGATCCGGCGCCGCCGCAGGCCCTTCGCCGTGCCGATGCGGATGTAGTCCTCATCGAAAACCCGCCGGATCGATGTCGACAGGAAGCGCGCGAGTACGGCGGCGGCGGGCAGGGCCAGGGCGAGGGCCGGCATGATCAGGTACTGCACCCCGATCTCCGGGTCCGCGGTCAGGGAGATGTGGCCGCCCGCGGGCAGGATCCGATGGGTGATGGCGAACACCATCACCAGGAGCACTCCGCTGACATAGGGCGGTATCGCGAAGGCCAGTGCCGTCGCGGCGGCGGTCGCGCCGCGGATGAGGCGGCCTTTGGCCACGCCGAGCACAAGCCCGGCCGGGCCACCGAGCAGGACCGCCAGGACGATGGCGCCGAGGGTGAGTTCAAGGGTGTTGCCGAGGCCGTTGCCGATCAGGGTGGCGACCGGCACTCCGCGTACATAGGACTCCCCGAGGTCGCCCGTCAGCACCCCGCCGAGCCAGGACAGGTACTGCCGGGGCAGCGAAGCGTCCAGTCCCAGCTGGTGCCGGACCGCGGCCACGGTCTTGGCGGAGGCGTCCGGGCCCGCGGCGAGCACGGCGGGGTCGCCGGGCGCCAGGTGGAGAACGCCGAAGACCACGACCGACGCGATGGCCAGCACCACCAGGGCCGAGGGGACACGCCGGAGGGCGTAGCGGAGCATGGGATCCTCCTCATGCCAGGTAGGCATTGTCGAGGTCGATGCCGTCGTACATGGTCCAGGTCAGACCGTGGAGCGAATCCTGAATGGCATATGTATGGGTGCTGTTGATCAGGTCGATGACGAACTGTTCCTCAAGGAGCAGTTCGTTGAGGTCCCGGTAGGCGGCGGTCAGCGCGTCGCCCTTGCCGGTCCAGATCTCTTCGGCCAGGCGGCTGTACTCGGGATCGCGGAAGTTGGACGCGTTGTGCTGGGCATTGAAGGGCCAGGCGCCTTTGACGAGGGTCGACGGAGTCAGTTGCCCGAAGCCGTGGCCGTTGACGAACAGGCCGGGGATCTTCCCGCTGACGAACAGCTTCTGATACTCGGCGTCCTGCTTGGGTCGCAGCCGGCAGGTGAGGCCGATGTCCTCGAGGTTCGCCTGCACGATCTGGGCGATCGCGGCGTTGGTCGCCAGCGTGTTGCTGTAGTACAGGTCGACCTTGGCGTCGGCCGCGCCGGCCTGTCGCAGCAGACGTTTCGCCTTCTCCGGATTCAGCGTGTAGGCCGCTGCCCGATCGGGGTCCCAGGCGGCCGAGGCCGGTGACCACGGCAGGCTGCTCGGTCGGCCGATCCCGCCCAGGGCCTGGGCGAGCACGCGCTCCCGGTCGACCGCCCAGGCCACTGCCTGCCGTACCTCGGCCTTGTCCAGCGGGGGCACTGTGACGTTGGCCCCGATGTAATAGGTGAGATCGTGGGCGTCGGACTGCACCAGGCGGAATCCCGGCCGGTCACGGATGCCGGCGGCGTCGAGTGGCGAGAGGTCGAGGGCCAGATGTGTCTGCCCGGAGCGCAAGGAGGCCACGGCGGTGGACGACTGCGCGGCGATCGCGATCTCTATGCCGTGGAGGTAGGGACGGCCGGGTTTCCAGTAGTGGCGGTTGCGTTTCAGTGAGATCGACGAGCCCGGCTTGTAGGACTCGACGGTGAACGGCCCGGTGCCGATGATCTCCCGTCCCGAGGCGAGATCGGCCACCGACTCCCGGTCGATCACGACCATCATCTCGAACATGTCCCACACATTGCTGACGGCCTTGCCGAAGCCCACGGTGACTTCGTGAGCGCCGGTCCGCTCGGCGGAGGTGACCTGCCGAGCCACGGCCTTGACCTGGGAGCTGGTGGTGTCCTTGGTCAGGTGGTCCAGGACGAACACGACGTCGTCCGGTCCGAAGGGGCGGCCCGAGTGGAACGTCACGTCGTCACGGAGCTGGAAGACATGGGTCCGTCCGCCGTCCGACACCCGCCAGCTCTTCGCGAGCGACGACCTGGGCCGCAGAGTCCTGTGGTCCAGCTCGGTCAGGGTGTTGAAAACCGTGCGGCTCACCGAGAAGTTCGGGTTGATCTGCGACAGCAGGAACGCGGGGAGGATGTCCGTGCCCTGGACCATGTGCAGGGTGCCGCCGTGGCGCGGCCCGCCCCCGGACCCCTGCTGTTCCGCGACGGCACTGCGGCAGGCGGTGTTCAACGGGCCCGTACCGAGCAGGAGTCCCGCGGCGAGGACCGTGCGGCGGGCCGGCTGACCACGTTGTCCGGTCACGCTGACTCCTACCGGTCGGTTGACCACACGAGCCGCTTGCCCGCGTGATGGTCGGCGAGGTCGGGGACGGGGTGGGAGCAGGCGGCGTCGGGGCAGCCCGCGCCGCACCGCAGCCTCTCCCACCCTTTAAATTAGAGTAGTTTATTTAACTACGCTGGAGTGACCTTGCAACCAAAACCCAGGGAGGTCAAGGGTCCCGCCGGGTGAGCCTGCCGCGGGATCCCCCGGTTCCCGCGGCCGCCAACGCCGCGTCAGCCGATGGAAAGACCCAGGTCCGTCACATACCAGCGACCGTCCACGACGGCGGCCTCGACCCTGACACCCATCTCGTCCTCCTTCACTCCGGTGGAGTTCGACAGGACGATGGCCTTCAACGTCTGGCCGTCCACGGTGATCTGCTCGCCGTCGACCGTCGCCTTCTTCTCCGCGACCGGGACCTTCGCCACCTTCACCGTCGGGGGATTCTTCGGCTGATCAGGGGCGAACGAGGCGTGCAGACGGTGTATTTGCTGCTTCATCTGCTGGGCTTGCGGTGTGTCGCCGCCGCACATCGCCGCCGTGTTGGGCTTCGCGGGAGACCCGTCGGTGGCCGAAGTCGCCATGACCAAGCAGGCCTTCTTGGGACGGTCCTGTACGACCCCGGTGACCCAGGTGGCCACCGCCTCCTGCACCGTGGACTGACCACCGGGCCGCCCCTTCGGGGAGGGGGTGGGTTCGGCGCTGGTGCCGGTCGAGGCAGACGGGGCGGCCGAGGCCGAGCCGTCCGGGCCCTTCGACTTCGTGGAGTCCGAGTCCGTCGAACACCCCGTGAGGGCCGGCGCCGCGGCCAGCAGCACACATACGCCGGCGATCCAGCCGGCAGCCGTCTTCTTCGGCATCGCGGTTTTCATGCGGTTCACGCTCTCTGGTAGTTCATCATCGGTGGAACCCCGGATGGTCCTCGTCGCCATCCACACATGGCCGGATATTCGGCCGGCCGGGACGGACGCAGAGGTGGCCGGTGGGGCATTCGGCAGGAAATCAGGCCGCCCTGGGGGCGGGGGCGAGGGGGTCGAGGTAGTCCGTCTCGGCCGTGTCGAGGGCGAGGCGTACGGCACCGGTGACCACGGCATGCTCGCGCAACGGCGAGGCTTCGATGCGGGGGACGCGCGGAACGAGGTCGGTCAGCCGGCGCCGCAGCGGCGGCAGCAGAACGTCTCCCGCTCCCGCCACGGCACCGGTGACCACCACCAGTTCGGGGGCGAGCAGCATCGTCAGCGTGGCGATCGCGCGGGCGGCCGCCTCCAGCCCCTCCTCCAGGGCCCCGGCGGCGCCGAGGTCGCCCCGGCGGACGGCTTCGAAGACATCCCTCGCGCTCACGCGGCGCGGGTCCGCGTCGGTCAGTGTGCGCAGCTCGGCGCCCGGTGCGCCGGGGCGCGGCGGGGTGGCTCGGGCCGCCGCCTCGGCGACCAGGGACGCTCCCCGCTCCCGGACCGATCTCGCGATGCCGTCGTCGCGGGAGTAGTCACCCATCAGGGACAGGAAACCGAGGTCCCGGGCGCTGTTGGCCTGGCCGCGCACCAGGGTGCCGCCGGTGCACATGCCCACCCCCAGCCTCTCCCCCGCCAGCAGACAGACGACATCCTGGGAGGTGCCCGCACATCCGCGCCAGCGCTCGCCGATGAGCGCCAGGTTGCAGTCGTTCTCCACGCACACCCGCGCGGAGAAGTCCCGGGCCAGCGCGGCGCGGAGGTCGACCCCGAGGAAGCCCGGGATGCCGGTGCGCTGCTGTACGACGCCGTCGGCGTCGACGGGGCCGCTGGTGCCCACGCAGACCGCCAGTACCTGCTCATCGCGCAGCCCGGCGGTGCGCACCACCTCGACGGCGAGCTTGCGCACCCGCGTGATGCGCTGCTCCGGGCCGACCGACGGGTCACCGAACGCGATCCGCGCCTCGGCGACGAAGGCTCCCCGCAGATCGGCGACGACGACGCGGACACTGTGTGCGCCGATGTCGATGCCCAGAACATAACCGGCGGTCGCCGCGAACGAGAAGACCCTCGATGGCCTACCGCGCCCGGAGAGTCGCCCGTCGACGCGATCGCTGCTCTCCCGGACCCAGCCGAGCTCGACGAGGTGGTGCGCGGCGGCGTGCACGGTGGGCCGCGACATGCCGGTGGCATCCACCAAGTCGCCGGAGGACATCTCCGCCCGCTTCGCGGGGCGTTCCCGCAGCTTTGCCAGGATGCGGGCGGCGTTGACCCTCCGGGCCAGGGCGGATGTAGCGATATCGCCCGGCATCTGCTGCGGCGCTCCTCTCGACTGCGCACTGAGGACATTGACGAGTACGGGATCTTGACCCCGGCGCGCGCGGCCTGGAAGTCTAGCGCACGGCTTGCTTAAATAAAATACTCTCATAAAAAACAAGGGACAGGAGGGCCACGCACGATGACCCGCAGCGCTTCTCCCTCCGGCCCCACCACGTCCACGCGGCGTCCGAACGTCCTCGTCTTCTTCACCGACCAGCAGCGCTGGGACACCACCGGTCTGCACGGGAACCCGCACGGGCTCACGCCGGTCCTCGACCGCCTTGCCGCGGAGGGGGTGAGCGTGGACCACTCCTTCACCTGTCAGCCCGTGTGCGCGCCCTCCCGCGCCAGCCTCCAGACCGGGCAGTACCCGACCACCACCGGCGTCTTCCGCAACGGCCTCGCCCTCCCCCGGGACACTCCGTCCCTGGCCCGCTCCTTCCGGGACGCGGGCTATACCACCGGCTACATCGGCAAGTGGCATCTCGCCGGCGACCACACCGCCGGGCCGGTGCCGGAGGAGGACCGGGCGGGTTACGAACACTGGCTCGCCGCCAACCTGCTGGAATTCACCTCGGACGCCTACGAGACCACGCTGTACGACGGCAGTGGCTCCCCGCACCCGTTCGAGGGCTACCGCGCCGACGCGCTCGGCACCGCCGCGATCGACTTCATCGACCACGCCCGCGGCCGGGGCCAGGGCCAGGATCAGGACCGGCCGTTCTTCCTCTTCCTGTCCTTCCTGGAGCCCCACCACCAGAACTCCCGCGACGACTATCCCGCCCCGAACGGCTACCGCGACCGCTATGCCCCTCCCTGGGTGCCGTCCGATCTCGCTGCCCTCGGCGGCGGCAACTGGGCCGAGCATCTGCCCGGTTACTACGGAATGGTGCGTCGGCTCGACGAGGTGCTCGGCCGCATCGTGTCCGCCCTGGAGCGGCGCGGGGAGATGGCCGAGACCGTCATCCTCTTCACCTCCGACCACGGCTGCCACTTCAAGACCCGCAACGACGAGTACAAGCGCAGTGTGCACGACGCCTCCCTGCGCGTGCCCACCGTGCTGCGGGGGCCGGGGCTGCGCGGTGGCGTGCGCCTCCCGGAGCTGGTCAGCCATGTCGACCTGCCGCCCACGTTGTTGCGGGCCGCGGGCATACCCGTGCCGCCACAGATGCAGGGACGGTCCCTGCTGCCACTGCCACACAGCACGGACGGCGCCGAGTGGCCACGCGAGGTGCTCTTCCAGATCAGCGAATCGGAGGTCGGGCGAGGGCTGCGGACCGACCGCTGGAAGTATGCCGCGACCGCGCCGGGCGCCGACGCCTGGAACGAACCGCGCGCCGAGCGGTATCAGGACGCCTACCTCTATGACCTGCACTCCGACCCCGATGAGTTGAGGAACCTCGTGGACGACCCGACTCATGAGGACGTCCTGGTGAAGCTGAGACGGCGGCTGGCGCAGCGCATCGTCGACTCGGGCGAACCGCGGCCCTCGATCACCGCGAGGGAGACGGCCCCGAAGGCCGTATCCGAGGACAGCGTCTAGGCCGGTCGGGCAGCGGCTCCTCACATGAATCCCACAAAGACAGCATTTACCGTCCTCTTCACGAAGACGTACAACTCGTGGGAGGTTGCGCCATGTTCGGCAGTCGCCGTTCGCGTGTCCTCGGCCCCTTCGGAAGGAGCGAGAGCGCGCATGAGTGAAATAGGTCGGCGCCACTTCCTGTACGGCGCGGCCGCCGCGGTGGCCGGCGTCATGGGCACCGGGTGTACCCCGGACGACCTGACGGGGTCGAGCGGCCCGGACGGCGTGCCGGTCATCGCCGTCGACGCCCAGCGGCGATCGTTCACGGTGAGCCCGTTCATGACCGGTGTGAACGGGGCCAAGTGGTACGACGACGCCTACGGCATGTGGGACCCGAAGCACAACCGCCCGGCCCCGGGCATCGTCGGAAAGATCAAGAAGGCCGGAATCGGGATGATCCGGTATCCCGGCGGCACCTCCTCCAACCTGTTCAACTGGAAGGGGGCCATCGGCCCCCAGGCGGACCGGACTCGCCAGGTGGAGGCGCAAGAAGGGGTACCCGTCGACAGCCGGTTCGGGCCGGACGAGTACATGGCCTTCATGCGGGAGGTCGGCGCCACTCCGGAGATCATGGCGCCGTTCGCCAACTCGACCCCCGACGAGATCGCCGACTGGGTGGCGTACATGAACGCACCCCAGGGGACCACGTGGGGCGACCTCCGGGCGCGGAACGGCCACCCCGAGCCCTACGGCGTGCGCTACTGGGAAATCGGCAACGAGCTGCACGGAGAGAACCAGCGCTACTGGATGAGCGCCGACGACGACAAGGCCATGCGGCAGTACGCCTTCGGGGGCACCCAGCGGCAAAAGCGCCAGCGCGTCGGAACACCCACCGACCACCGGCCCTCCGCCGCGGTGAGCAATGGCCAACCGAACCAGAGCTTCACCGTCTGGTACCCGCCCGTCGTACCCAAGAGCCAGACCATCCGCGTCGATGAGGACACCTGGCGCGAGGTCGCCGATCTCGCCTCGGCCGGAGCGGACGACCCCGTCTACACCTTCGACCCGCGCAGCGGCAGGATCCGCTTCGGCGACGGACACCACGGAGAGGTCCCCCGGAAGGGCTCGGAGATCACCGCCGATTACGACTCCGGACCACACGCCGGTTTCGTCGACTACTACACGAAGATGAAGGCGGTCGATCCGACCATCGAGGTGCTCGCCATCTGGGCGCCCATCGAGGACGGGAAACCGGCGGGCGGGAAGAGCTTCCCGGAGCTCATGGCCGAGCACGGCCACGCGGACGCGTACGACGGCATGGCCATCCACCCGTACACCAACTTCTCCCGGGACCTGAAGGCCACGAGCTTCCCCGACAAACAGGCCGGACACGACTATCAGATGCTCGGCGAAAGGGCCGCCGCGAAGATGGTCTCCGACCTCATCGCGCAGGTACGCGCACACGGCAAGGATCGCGCCTATGTCGCCGTCTCCGAATGCGGCGCCCTCTTCTTCGGGAAGAAGAACGATTCCAAGGACTATCCCGAATACTCCTATGCCATGTCGCACGCCCTCTATATGGCGTCCCAATGGGCCCGGTTCGCCGACCTCGGTGTCCGCTGGACCACGGGCAACGGCCTGATCGGGAAGAAGCCGGGACTGCAGCGGACGCTGTTCGGAGGCGCGCCCGGCTTCGTGACCACCCCGGAAGCGATCGTGCGCGAGCAGCTCAGCGACTTCTTCCACGGCGGCGGACACGTCGTGGCCAGCGAAGTGAAGGGCAACACCGAGGTTTCCACCCGGGAGACACCGCTGGGCTCGTCCTACGAGGCACTGGTGACGAATGCCACCGTCGACAAGGACGGAACGCTCAACCTTCTCGTCGTCAACCGCTCACCGGAGGACGACATCAAGTCCCGGGTCGAGCTGGAAAGTTCCCAGCATGCCACGACGGTCGACGTATCCGTGGTGGCGGGCAGGAGCTATCACGACTTCAACGACGCCGAACACCCCGACGCCGTCACCATCGAAAAGTCTCGCGCCACGGCCCACGGCACCTCCCTGACCTGGTCATTTCCAGCACACTCGGTCACGCTCCTGCAATTCTCACCGGAAAAGGCAGGAGCTACATCGAGCGACAAGAAGAGGACTTCCCATGCGTGACCCCGCCATGCCACCGACCATCGATTTCACCCATCACGACTTCGAAGCCGAAGCCCTTGTCGTGCGTACGGACTTCTCGGACGACGTGGCGTGGCGGACAGTCGTCGATCTGCTCCACCAGCCCGACGACAACGGTTTCGAGGTGCGCACCTTCCTGCTCGACGACCGTGCGTTCGCCGGGGCGAGTCCGGACGACGTGATATCCGCTGCCGCCGAACCCGCCCTCGAAGTCGTGTTCTTGGCCGATGCCGTCACCATGACCGGCGACCACCCCCTGCTCGCGGTTTCGACCAGAAGCCAGGAGCTGGAGGACGGGGACATGGAGCTCGACCGCGCATTCCGACTGACGCCCCCGAATGTCAATGTGATGCATGTGAACCTGGCCATCGGACATATGGACTTCTGGGAATTCGCCTATCACGCGGCACGCGCCACCGATCGCGTCCTCCGCTTGTGAGCCGAACCTGATGTCCCACGATGGGATTGGTGCCACCGCGTGGTCTCCGGCTCACGCACATATTGATGTACCTATGGAGCAAGGCATGACAGTCACCTCGCAGACTCAGCAGAGGGCGGTAGCTGCGCTGAAGGAGCGCCTGCCTGTCGATCGGGTCCTCACCGCGGGTCCCGAGTACACGGCGGGCACCGCGCTCTGGAATGGCGCGGTCACCTTCCGGCCCGCGATTCTGCTGCGCTGCACATCGACCGCCGAGGTACAGACAGGAGTCCGGACCGCTCGGGAGTTCGGGTTGCCGCTCTCGGTGCGGGGCGGAGGCCACGACTGGGCGGGACGTGCCCTCAGCGACCAGGGGCTGACGCTGGATCTGACCCCGATGTCCTCGGTGCACGTCGATGTGGGGGCCCGCCGGGCGACCGTTGCGGGAGGGGCCAGGACGAACCATGTGCTCGCCGCCGCCGACCCGTACGGCATGGTCGCCGCCACCGGCACCGTCGGCACCGTGGGCATGGCCGGGCTGACCCTGGGCGGCGGCTACGGCCCGTTGGGCGGCCGATTCGGCCTCGCCGCGGACAACTTGGCGGGTGCCGAGGTCGTGCTGGCCGACGGATCCGTCGTGTGGGCCGACGCCGAGCACGAACCGGATCTGTTCTGGGCGCTGCGCGGCGGAGGTGGCAACTTCGGCGTGGTGACGTCCATGGAGATCCGGCTGCATACGGTGCCCGCCGTGGTCACCGGGATGGTGCTCTATCCGTTGCGGCAGGCCCCGAAGGTCTTCGCACGGCTGGGGGCACTCCTCGCGGACTGCCCGGACGAGTTGACGGTGCAGACCGGAATCATCAACGGGCCCGACGGGGCACCGATGGCCATGCTGTGGCCGACCTGGTCCGGCGAACCGGCCGTCGGCACGGATCCATCCGGTCCGGTACAGCGGCTGACGCGCCTGGGCACCCCCGCGGTGGCCGAGTTCGAGACCGGTTCGTTCGCGACCGCGATAGCCGCACGGGACACGATGTTCCCGAACGGGCGGCACGTCAGCCTCCGTACGCGCTCCCTCCCCCGCCACACCCCCGAGGTGGTGGACGCCCTGGTGCAAGGCGCCAAGACGATGACCTCACCCCTGTCGGCCTTCTCGGTGCACCACTTCCACGGAGCGGCCGCCCGCGTCCCCTGGGAGGAGACGGCCTTCGCGCTGCGCAAGCCCCATATGATGGCCGAGGTCCTCGCCGTGTGGACGCCGGAGACGGACGGCGGCCGGCACACGGCCTGGGCCGATGCCGCCTCGGCGGCGCTGGAGCCACATGCCTTCGCCGGCGGCTACGCGAACCTGCTGGGGCCCGATGCCACGGACCAGATCCCTCACGTCTTCGGTGGCAACACCGCCCGGCTGCTCGCGGTGAAGGACACCGTCGACCCGGACGGCGTGTTCCGGGGGATTCCCCTGCCGATGGCGGAGCCCCGCGCGCTGAGCCACAGGTGACGTAGGGCCGGAGGCCCTGGTAAGCGGCTGACGCCGGGGCCCGTCTCCCACCCCCAACCGCGTTGCGGAGACGTTTCCCGCCGCGTCCGGCGAGGAGGATGCGTTACGGCCCTACGTCATATCCATCCAACGTATTGACATAGCAATTGATAGAGATCACCCTCTTCGCATGGCCGAACGTGACCTCCCGCTGTACGAGCAGATCCGCAGGGAGCTGGAGGGAAACATCCGGGACGGCCGGTGGGGACCCGGGACCCGGGTACCCACCGAAGCCGAGCTCGGAGAACAGTTCGGCGTCTCGCGAATCACCGTGCAGCGCGCGCTGCGCGACCTCGCGGACGCCGGGCTGGTCGTCCGGTACCGCAGGCACGGCACGTTTGTCGCACAGACCACCGATGAGGAGAACCTGCTCCGCTCCGCGGGCGTGCTGACCAGCGGGCCGGAAACCCACGGCGACCACCGGGTGATCAGCGCCAAGGTCCTGCCCGCGGGCGGCGCGGCCCTGCGGCTGCCCGGCCTGGACGACAACGACGCCGTCGTACAACTCGATCGCCACAAGCTGAGCGCGGACGGCAGCCGCGTGACCGGCACGGAGCTCGCCGTGCTGCCCTTCCGGTTCGCCCCCGACCTGCTGGACCAGGACCTGGTCACCATCACGAGCCATATGTACCTCCGCGACCGCGGAGTGCCCCTGCAACGTTCACGGCTCTACGTGGAGCCGTACGCCCTGGACGAGGAGCATGCCGGGCTCTTCGGCCTGAAACCGGGTACCGCGGTCTTCCGCTGGCTGCGCGTCACCTGGGCGGAGAACGACGAGGTGGTCGAACACCTCGAAATCATCCTGCCGACCGACACTTCCCGCTTCTACGTGGAGACCTCGCTCCCCGGCCCGCTCGGCTGACCCCGTTCGCCTCCGTATCTCTCTCTTTCCTCGTCCCCCTCGCGCACTGCGCGACGCCCGGATCCCCCATCGCTTCACCCTCCCTCCCGCCTCCTCCGGTCGCGGGAACGGCACTTCCATCCCTCATCGCAGGAGGTAGCCATGGATTCCCCCCGATCAGCCCTGCCAGCCCTGTGTGCCGTGTCCAGTGCCCTCGCTCTCACCGTCGCACTCACCGGCTGTGGCTCTCCCCATCCCTCAGCCGGTGGCGGCAGCGGGGGCGCCTTGGTGGTGGCCGGCTACGGCGGCTCGTTCGAGACGGCGTTCCGCGACTCGGTACTGCCCGCGTTCGAGAAGAGCTGCGGCTGCAAGGTCACCTATATCCCCGGCTCCTCCACCGACACCGTCGCCAAACTCAAGGCGCAGCGTGCCAACCCGCAGATCGACGTCGCGCTGGTCGACGACGGTCCCCAGGCGCAGGCACTGGAGGCCGGACTGCTCGCGTCGATCGACACCAAGGTGGTGCCGGTGGACGATGTGGTGCCGATCGCCCGGATGGAGAACAACTCGGGGGTGGGATTCGGGCTGACGGCCACGGGCATCGCCTACAACCCCGAGTGGTTCGAGGATCACGGCATCCCCAAGCCCACCACCTGGGAGGACCTGGCCAACCCCAAGCTGAAGGACAAGGTGGTCCTTCCGTCGATCACCAACACCTACGGGGTGGGGCTGCTGGTCGGCGCGGCCAAGGCGAACGGAGGCTCGGAGAAGGACGTCGACCCCGGCCTCACGGCGGTCAAGAAGATCGCCCGGAACGCGGCGACGTTCGACACCACCGCCGATGTGTCCAACTACTTCCTCCAGGGCCAGGCCGCCGCCTCGGTGTGGGGGGTGTCGCGGACCTCGACGCTCGCGGAGAAGGACTTCCCGATCGAGTTCGCCTACCCGAAGGACGGTGCCATCGGCCTGGTGACCACGGCGAACGTGGTGAAGAAGGCACCGCATGAGGAGGTGGCCCAAAAGTTCGTCGCCCATCTGCTGGAGCCGTCCGTCCAGCAGGCACTGGCCAAGGCGACCTACGACGGCTCGGTGGTCAAGGGCGTCAAGGAGGACCCCGCTCTGAAGAACAAGGTCGTCAGCGCCGACAAGGTGGACTCCCTGCTGAGGCTCGACTGGAAGACCATCAACAAGAACCGCTCCGCCTGGACCGACCAGTGGAACAAGCAGGTGGAGAGCAAGTGACCGCGGGGACGGAAACCGTGGGCAAGGAGGCCGCACCGGCCGGCCCGGACACCGCCGCACGGGCAGGAAGTAGCCGCGGGCGGCTGGTTCTCCAGGGGATCCACAAGGCCCTGGGCGGCAAGGAGGTCGTACGCGGTATCGACCTGACGATGGAGCCCGGGGAGTTCCTCACCCTGCTCGGTCCGTCGGGCTGTGGCAAGAGCACCACGCTGAACATGGTGGCGGGCCATTTGCTGCCCGACTCCGGCGTGGTGGAGGTGGACGGCCGCGACATCACACGGCTCCCCGCGAACCGGCGGGCCATGGGCATGGTCTTCCAGTCCTACGCCCTGTTCCCGCATATGACGGTGGCGGAGAACATCGCGTTCGGCCTGCGGATGCGCAAGGTCGGGGCCGCCCAGCGCAGGCGCAGGGCGGCCGAGGCCCTGGAGCTGGTGGGGCTCGACGGCATGGGCGAGCGCTATCCGCGCCAGCTCTCCGGCGGGCAGCGCCAGCGCACGGCCCTGGCCAGGGCGCTGATCGTGGAACCCGACCTGCTGCTGCTCGACGAGCCGTTCTCCAACCTCGACGCCCAGCTCAGGGTGCGCCTGCGCGAGGAGGTCGCCGCCCTCCAGCGCCGGGTGGGCACCACCACGATTCTGGTCACCCACGATCAGGACGAGGCGCTCGCGGTGTCGGACCGGATCGCGGTGATGGCCGAGGGGACGATCCATCAGCTGGACGCTCCGGAGACCGTGTATCTGCGTCCGGCCACGGACTTCGTGGCGCAGTTCGTCGGCGAGGTCAATGTGCTCGACGGGATCGCGGCGGGGGCCGCCGCCGAAGGGCACCGCTGCCGGATCGGTGACGCGCATCTCGTCATGGCGACATCGGTCGGCACCGCGCCGGGCGACGGGGAGGCGGTACGGCTCTATGTGCGGCCCGAGGCCGTGCGGGTGCTGGCCGCATCCGAGGAGGGCCGCTCGGACCGGACACCGGCCGATACGACGGCGCAGCCGGGACTGCCCGGCACCGTCGAGGCCACCCGTTTCCTCGGAACCCGCATCCGCTGCGTCGTGGCCACGGCCGCGGGACGCGTCGAGGCCACACTGCCGTTCGGTTCCGAGGTGCCCAGGCTGGGCGAGGAGGTGATCTGCGCATGGCAGCCACAGCACGCATCGCTGACGGCCCGGCCCTGAGGCCCGACGACTCCGCGCCGACCCCGAAGGTTTCCCAGAAGGACACGGCGCGCGGCCCCTGGCGCACCGGGCTGCTGCTGGCCTCCCCCGCCATCGCCGTGCTCGCCCTGCTCTTCATCGCACCGCTGTTCATGCTGGTGTACAACAGCTTCCGCACCCAGGCGGGCGACCCCACTCTGCAGAACTACACACGGTTCCTCGGGGACTCCTTCTACCGGGACGTGCTGTGGCACACCCTGTGGATCGGCGCGCTGACCACCCTCGGCTGCCTCGTCGTGGGCTACCCGTTCGCCGTCTATCTGCGCGGACGCTCGCCCAGGGCGCGCAACTACCTCTCCCTCGTGCTGCTGTCGCCACTGCTCATCTCCATGGTGACCAGGGCATACGGGTGGCTGGTGCTGCTCGGGCCGAAGGGACCGATCGCGGACGGGTTCCACGCCGTGGGCCTGGACGCGCCGAAGATGCTGTACAACGACACCGCGGTCGTCGTCGGCATGGTGCATGTGATGCTCGCCTATATGGTGCTGCCCCTGATGGGCAGCCTGGACCGGATCGACCCGGCCCTCACGCCCGCGGCCAAGGGCCTGGGGGCGAGCGGCTGGACCTGCTTCTGGCGGATCACCGTCCCGCTGTCCTTGCCGGGGATGCTCGCCGGTTCGCTGATCGTGTTCAGCCTGACCGTCTCCAGCTTCGTCACCCCGGCGATTCTGGGCGGGCCCACGGTGAAGCTGATGCCGTACTTCGTCTACACCGAGGCGACGTCCAACCTGAACTGGCCGTACGCGGCGGCGATCGGCTTCGTGCTGATCGTGGTGACGACGATTCTGACGGCCGTGTACGCCCGGCTGCTGCGCGGGCGTGGCGGCAAGGAGGTGTTCGCGTGAACACGGCAACGGCAACCACCGCATCGACAGCGAACAAGGCGGCGGACGGGGCTGAGGGCAAACCCATCGCCCCGGGCGTGGGCGAGCGCGCGAGGCGCCTGCTCGGGGCCGCGTTCGCCGCCCTCGTCGGGCTGTTCCTGCTGGCTCCCGTGCTCGTGACCATCGCCTCGTCGCTCACCACGACCAGCTATGTCACCTTCCCGCCCAAGGGGCTGACCCTGCACTGGTACGCGGAGCTGCTGAACCGGCCCGAGTTCCTGGACTCTTTCCTGCTCAGCATCGGCGTGGCGGCGGGAGCGGCCGTGGTGTCCACGGCGCTGGGGCTCGCGGCGGGGCTGGCCATCCACCGCTACCCGTTCCCGGGGAAGTCGGTGCTGGACAGGCTGTTCTCGAGTGCGTTCGCCGTGCCGACGATCGTGCTCGGCATCGGGCTGCTCCAGTGGTACGCCCAGCTCGGCATGGCGTCCAGCCCGCTCACCCTGCTGCTGGCGCACCTGGTCCTGACCGTCCCGTACACGGTGCGCCTGGTCCTGGCCGGTCTCGCCGGGCTCGACCGGTCGGCTGAGCTGGCGGCCGCCGGTCTGGGTGCGAAGGCGCCGCAGGTGTTCTGGCATGTGACACTGCCCGCGGTGCGCGGGCCACTGATCGCGGGGGCGTTCTTCGCCCTGATCACGTCCTTCGACGACCTGACGATCGCGCTGTTCGTGGTGACCACGGACATGCAGACCCTGCCGGTGCGGATCTTCAATTACCTCCAGTACAACTACGACCCGACCGTGACCGCCGTCGGCACCGTGATGGTGCTTTTCGCCGCGGTGGCCGTCGTCATCATCGAGCGCGTCGTCGGCGTCGCTCATCTCTTCGGGGCCGATCCCGAGCAGTGACCTTGTCCAGTGACCTCGTGTAGTGACCCCGTACTAAGGAGGATTCCCGTGCGAGTTGTGGTCATCGGAGCCGGAGTGGTGGGCGCGGCCGTGGCGGCGGAACTGGCCGCGCGTGGCGCCCGGGTCACCGTGCTCGAGGCGGATCACCCGGGAGCGGGTACCACCGCGAACTCGTTCGCCTGGATCAACAGCGCGAACAAGGAGCCGGAGCCGTACTTCGCGCTCAACCACGCCGGTATGCGCGCACACGACGAGCTGGCCGGGGAGGGCGCGCCGTGGTTCTTCCCCGCCGGGAACCTGGAGTGGGCGGTGACGGACCGGCACAAGGAGGTGCTGGCCGGGCGGGTGGCGCGGCTGACGGCCAGGGACTACCCGGTGGAGTGGATCACCGCGGAACAAGCCGGGAAGCTGGAGCCGGACCTCGCGGCGACACCGTCGGACGCCGTGTTCGCCTTCTTTCCTCATGAGGCGTACACACTGCCCGTGCTGCTGCTGTCCCGGCTGCTGGGCGCGGCCAGGGACCGGGGCGTGAGGGTGGTCGGCGGCGCCAGGGTGACCGCGATCGAGCACGGCCCGGCGGGCACGGCCGTGATCTGCGCCGACGGCGGCCGCTACGTGGCGGACACGGTGGTGAGCTGCGCGGGCCGGTGGACACAGGGCGTGGCCGAGCTGGCCGGTGCGCACGTCCCCATGGCCGACCCGGATCTCGCGGGCTCGACGACGGTCGGCTTCCTCGCCACCACCGCACCGACGGCCGCGCGCCTGTCCCGCGTCCTGACCGGCCCGCGGCTCAACGTCCGTCCCGACGGCGGTGGCCGTCTGCTGCTCCAGGCCCTGGACCTGGACGCGGCCGCGGACCCCGCCACGCCGTACGCGCCCGACGGCGAGATCGCCACCGACATGCTGGCCCGTCTGCCCGAGGTGCTGAACGCCGCCGAGGGCACCGTCGTGGAGAAGGTCCGGGTCGGCCAACGCGCCATGCCGGGCGACGGTTTCACGGTGGCGGGCTTCCCCGCCACCGACGTTCCGTTCTACGTGGTGGCGACCCATAGCGGCATCACCCTGGCCCCGCTGCTCGGTCGCCTGGTCGCGGACGAGCTCCACGGCCATGAGTCCCCCCTGCTGAAGGACTTCCGGCCGGGCCGCTTCACCTCGGGCGAGGTGCTGCCCCACCGCCTCCGGCACGCCGTCCGGGCGAGCAGTGAGACGGGCGCCCCGGTCCTCCGCGACGGCAGCGGCATGACCGGCGCATCCCAACGAGCCGGGTGGCCGGGCGCGGTGTTCCACCAGCCGCGCCCGGCCACTCACCGGCCCGGGTTCAGCCCGTGGAGCGCGGGCCGTCTGTGCAGTCGAGCGCCGTGAGGTCGATGGCATCGGCCATCGCCTGCATCCCCTTGTCGTTGGGGTGCAGATGGTCGCCGTTGTCGAGGAATGGCAGCACCCGCTCGAGGTCGTAGGGGCTGCGCAGGACGCGGTCGAAGTCGGTGACCGCGTCGAACTCGCCGCTGCCGCGGACGAAGGCGTTGACGTCCTGGCGTACCCGCTCGGCGGCCTCGTCCCATTCGGACCAGCCCTTGAAGGGGCCCACGGTGGCGCCGACCACGCACTTCCCGGCCGCGTGCGCCCGCGCGATGATCTGGCGATAGCCGTCGATCATGTCCGCGGCGGTGACACCGGTGTGCGCCTTGATGTCGTTGACCCCCTCGAAGAGGAACACGGTCCGCACGCCCGGGAGGGACAGCACGTCGCGGTCGAGCCGGTTCAGGGCGCTCTGCCCGGCGCCGTCGGCGAGGACCTTGTTGCCGGAGATCCCCTCGTTCGCCACTCCCCGGACGTCGGAGGCCGCCTTGTGCAACCGGCGCGCGAGATAGTCGGGCCAGCGGCGGTTGAGGTCGATGGTGGACTGCCAGCCGTCGGTGATGGAATCGCCGAGCGCCACCACGGCCCCGGTGGCGGCGGACGTGCGGACCGTGACGGCGTCGAGGTAGAACCAGGAGCCGGTGGTCTCCGTCCAGTGGGTGGCGCTCTCCTCTCCCGTGTGATCGCCCTGGGTCGTGTACGACGTCTGCATCGCCATCCCGTGCCCCGTGGCCGGACCGGCCGCGTCGGGGGTGTGGAGGCTGACGACCAGGTTGGTCGCGGCGGGCAGGCTGCCGGGCAGGGCGTCGCTGAGCACGGTCTCGCCCGCCGGGACGGTGACGGAGTGCCCGCCGCCGAAGGTCAGCCGCCGGTTGCTGCCCGGCTTCAGCTCGGCACCCGACTTCTGAACGCCGGCGTAGACGCTGTCGAGGGTCAGCGGCCGGTCGCCGAAGGCGTTGGAGAGACGGATGCGCAGATCGCTCCCGCCGACGCTGGTGTGCACGACCATCCGGTAGCCGCGGTCCGGTGTCCCCTCCCCCAGGCGATCCGCGCTCGCCGCCCAGGTGACGACGTCGTGCCGGCTGCCCGCCGCCTGGGCGGGGGTGGCGTGGAGGGCGGCGGCCGCGAGCAGTGCGGCGGCCGCGCCGCCGAGGGCGGCGCGGCGGACCGTCATCGGGCGAACCCGTTCAGCGTGTGGGACTCGCCGGGCGCCAGGCGGATCGTACGGGAGGTGCCGCCGTGGGCCACCGTCGTGGTGCGGCCGCCGACGCTGTGGATCCGGACCGACGTCGGCACCCCCCGCTTCCAGCGCAGATCGACGACGAAGCCGCCCCGCGCGGCCAATCCCGTCACCGAGCCGGAGGCGGCCCAGGCGTCGGGCAGGGCGGGAAGCAGCTCCAGGTGGCCGGGGCGGGAGTACAGCAGCATCTCGCTGATGGCGGCCGGGGTGCCGAAGTTGGCGTCGATCTGGAAGATGCCACGGCCCTTCTCGACCTCATAGATGTCGAACAGGTTGAACGCGGTGCCGTTGCTGCCGCCGATGGAGGGGCGGAGGTTGTTGGCGATGAGCTGGTATGCCTTGTCGGCGTTCTTCAGCCGCGTCCAGCACAGGGCGCGCCAGGCGTTGGCCCAGCCGAAGCTGTCCATGCCGCGCGCGGTGAGCAGGGCGGTGGCCCCGTCCACGATCTCCTGGGGAGTGGAGCCGTCGGGGCGGATGCGGTCGCCGGGGAACAGGCCGATCAGGACGGACAGATGGCGGTGGGTGGTCTCGCCGAGGTTGTCGGGGGACATCCACTCCTGGAGCCATCCGGACTTCGGGCTCACCTCCGGCAGGTACAGCTTCTTGCGCAGCGCGCTGATCGTGTCCGCGTAGTCGGTGTCCTTCTTCAGCTCGGCGGCCGCGGCGGCGAAGTTACCGAACAGCGCCCACACCAGCTCCTGGGAATAGGTGTTGCCCTTGGCGTCCTGCGGGCCGTGTTCGGGCGACCAGTCGCTGTCGTCGATCAGCACCTCCTTTGAGGTGCCGGGGAGGGTGGTGGTGAGCAGCCGCGCCTCCCAGAACTCACAGGCGCCCTTGAGCAGCGGGTAGACCTTCGCCAGATACTCCCGCGACTGGGTGTACTCGTAGTGCTCGTACAGGCTGTTGCTCAGCCAGGCGTTGCCCGCGGGATGCCACCACCAGCCGCTTCCACCGTGGATGTTGGTGGAGAAGGCCACGGCCCAGCCGCCGACCTTCCCGGTGGAATTGCGGTAGCGGTTGCGGGGATCGTTGAAGAGGTCGTGGGTGAGCTCGGTCCAGGACGGGAGCTGGGCGAGGCAATAGTCGGCGAAGGCGTCGAAGCACGCGGACAGGCCCGCCCGGTCGGCCATCCAGTAGTTCATCTGGATGTTGATGTCGGTGTGGTAGTCGCCCATCCAGTCCGGGTCGTTGCCGTCCAGCCACAGGCCCTGGAGGTTCAGGGGCAGGCTGTCGCGCGAGCCGGAGATCATCAGGTAGCGGCTGTACTGGAGGTAGGCGGCCTCCAGTTCGGGGTCGGGCACACCGTCCCGGGCGCGTGCCGTGAGGCGCTGCCAGGTGTCCAGGGATCGCTGGGTGTCCGTGGAGGTGCCGAGTGAGAGGGTGAACTTCTCGTACAGGCCGCGGTAGTCGGCGATATGGGTGCGCCGCAGGGTGTCCGCGGAGTGCTGGGCGGCGGCGTGGACCTTCGTACGGGCCAGCTTCTCGGGGTCGAGGGAGGGGTCGCGGTACTCGCGCTCGGCGTCGGGCACATAGTTGGTGCCGCCGCTGACCACCACCGTGAGGTCCTTGCAGCCGGAGAAGTCGATGCGTGTGCCGTTGACCCGGACCCGGCCGCCGCTGCCGTATGCCGTGACCGCCGCGCCGTACCGCAGCCCGCCCGGGAAGGAGGCGCCGAACGACTCGGCGTTCGACGCCTTTTCGCCGTGGGTGCCCCCCAGGGTGATGGTGCCGGTGTAGTGGCCGCCGCCGCTCTGTGTGAAGTGCAGGACGATCGCGTCGTCGGGGTGGCTGGCGAAGACCTGGCGCCGGTAGGTGACACCCGAGCGGACGTAGGAGCTGGTGACCAGTCCCTGCGCGAGGTCGAGGCTGCGGCGGTAGCCGTTGACGCCGGACAGGTCGTGGTCGGGGATGTCCACGGTGAGCCGGGCGAGCAGGGTGAAGGAGCCGAAGTCGCCCCGACCATAGGGGAATTGGCCGTCGGCGTCGAGGGTGTCGTTGAGGCCGCCGGTCCACATCGTGGCGTCGGTGATCAGCAGGAGTTCACGGCCGGGGTCGTTGCTCGCGAGGGCGCCGAGGCGGCCGTTGCCGACCGGCAGGCCCTGCTCGATCAGGGAGCCCTCGTCGCCGGGGGCCTGCCACCACAGCTGGTCGTGTGAGGTGCCGGTGAGCGGCGGGGTGTCGGCGGGGCGCCGGGGCGCGGCGGAGGCGGTGAAGGCGGGCAGGGCGCCGAGAGCGGCGGTGAGACCGGCGGTCGCCGCGAGGGACAGCGCGGTTCTTCTGCTGGGGTCACTCCCGGGGGCTCTACCGGGCTCTCTGCTGGGGTCACTGCCGACGTCGGTCGGGCGGGGGTTCATGGCGGCTCCAAGCGTCTGAGATCGGCGCGGGGGCCCGGCCGGGGCCGGGCCCCCGCGGGTTCAGGAGGACTTCGGTACGTCGATCCGGTCGATGTCCGGCGCGTAGCCGGAACCGCTGTCGAAGGTGATGGTGTTGGAGCCGTCCTTGAGCGCCACCGGTACGTGGACACTGCTGACGGTGGACCAGTCGCCGGTCGAGGGGAAGGCGTGGCTCGTGGCGCCGCCGCCGTTGGCCGAGACGGCGACGGAGCGGGCGTCACCGCTGATGTAGGCGACCTTGATCTGGTAGGTGCCGGCCTTGTCGACGACCACGTTGTTGAGGGTCAGCTTGCCGCCGGTGTAGAGGTTGCCGACCTTGTGGCCGTCGGAGCAGGCCGGGCAGTCGGCGACGGAGGCGTTGCCGCTGAGGGTGTTCGCGGACGACTCGGCCTCGATGCCGGTCCAGGTGAGCGCGTCACCGCGCGGGGTGACCGTGAAGAGGCGGGAGCCGTGGGCGGGCAGGGCCTGGGTGATCTTGTCCTTGTGGCTGCCGAGGCTCTCGTGGTTCCACAGATCCCGGACCGCGGCCTTGCCGGTGAAGCCGAGCGTCGACCAGTCGGCGGTCACCGAGGCGGGCTTGTCGGCGAGGTTGAACAGGGCGACCGTGTAGGTGCCGTCGCTGTTCTTCGCGGCCCACACCTGCTGCGGGTCGGACGGGGTGACCGGCTTCGCGGGCGCGTCGCCGCTCTGGTTGACGGCGATGACCTCTCGGTTGGTCAGCAGGGACAGGCCGTAGGAGTCCAGCCTGGTCAGGTCGTCGCCGGTGTAGAGCGGGGACTTGGCGATGGCCCACAACGTGGCGTAGCTCTGCCGCTCGGCCTTGGTCAGGCCGTCCATCTCGCCGTTGCCCACGTCGAGGGAGTCGAGGTCGTTCCAGCCGCCGGGGCCGGCGTGCCGGGTCCAGGCGGGGGCGTCGCTCCAGCGGTCGTCCACGGAGTTTTCCCAGCTGACGAGCGTGTTGCAGTAGCACTCGACGTCGGTGTCGATGCGCCAGCCGTTGGAGTACTTCTCCCAGTCGGCGGCATGTCCGATGTCCAGGGACCAGGACAGTTCCAGATGGATGGGGCGGCCGGTGGCGGCGATCGCCTTCTGCCAGGCGGCCACGTCGGCGACGTTGTTGTAGTTGTCGCCACTCTTGAAGGAGCCCGGGCCCACACCGTCGAGCTTGAGGAAGTCATAGCCCCAGTCTGCGAACAGCTGGGCCTGGGAGTCGATGTACTTCTGTGCGCAGGGACGGGAGAAATCGATCTTGTACGCGCTGTCCCAGCCATTGGTGGTGCGCAGGTCGTCGTAGACGATGTCGGCGGTGGTGCAGCCCTCGGCCTTCCAGATCGGCACCTTGCCCCCGCCGTACGCCTCCTTCTCCAGGCCGACGGGCAGGTAGATACCGGCCTTGAGACCCTTGGAGTGGATATGGTCGGCGACCGACTTCATACCGCTGGGGAAGCGCACCGGATCGGCCTTCTGCCGGCCGTACTCGTCGAACTCGGGCGTCCACCCGTAGTCGCGCCACCAGCCGGCGTCGATGTTGACGTACTCGTAGCCGTATTTCTTCAGCTTGGCGGCCATGGCGTCGGTCTGCTTGAGGACGTTCGCCTCGGTGAGGTAGCTGTAGTCGCCGTTCGGGTTGAGACCCGGGTACTTCGATGACTGCATGCTCCAACTGGTCCAGCCCATATAGGGCTTGGCGGCGACAGTGGCCGAGGCCGCCGGGGATGCCGGGGCGGCCTTGTTGTCGCCGGGCTGTGCCTGCGCCGCCGGGATGGCGGTGGCGAAGCCTGCGGCGAGGGCCATGACGACGACGGTTCTCAGACCGCGTACGGGCATGAGGGGGTACGAGGATGACCGCATGGGTCCTGCCTTCTGGAGGTGTGGTCCGGGGAAGGGGGTGGCGAGGGGGACGCGGCGGGGTTCGGGGAGACGGCGGCGAAGGCTCGGCCTTGCCCGAATTGAGGGTGAACGCGCCGGTGAACGGGCGTCGGGGCGGGCGAGGTAGTGGGCTCGCGGCCATTCGGGGAACGACAGCGCGATCGGGGCGGGGACGGGCGGCCGGACGAAGACCGGCGGGGGCGATCAGCGGCGGGTGGTGGCGACCGCGAGGGAGCGGCGGTCGCCGCGTCCGCGACGGGAGCGGGAGCGGGTCGCGGAGGGCACGGTGTTTCTCGGTTTTTCCGGTTTGGTTCAGGCGTGCTGCGTCATGGCTGCTCCTCGCATCTGCTGGTTCGCGTCCGACCTGATGAAGGACTGGATGGCGGTGGCCGCGGCGCCGCGGGCCCATTCGTCGAAGGGCAGCGGCCGGGTCTGCACATCGCACTGCGCCGCGGAGCCGAAGGCCGCCGCGGCGAAGGCGGCACGGATGTGGTCGGCGAACAGGTCGTAGGCGGCCAGGCCCTCGCCGGAGATGATCACGCGTTCGGGGCCGAGCAGATTGGCCACGGTGGCGATGCCACGGCCGATGGCGTCGCCCGCCCGTGCGTAGATCTCCCGTGCGCCGGCCACGCCGTCGTGGGCCAGTCCGGCGGCCTGGACCGCGTCGGCCACCTGGACCCCCGTGGCCGCGCGCATCTGACGGACGATGGCGTCGTCGCTCGCGATGGCCTCCACACAGCCGCGGTTGCCGCAATGGCAGCGGGGGCCCGCCGGGTCGACGGAGACATGGCCGACCTCGCCGGCCACGCCATGAGCCCCGGCGACCACCCTGCCGTGGACCACGAGGCCGCAGCCGATGCCCGCGCCGACCGTCACGACGGCGAAGCCGGACAGGCCCACGCCCGCCCCGAACCACTGCTCGGCCACGGTCAGCGCGCGCACGTCATTGTCGACGGTGACCGGCAGTCCCGTGGTCATGGCGGCGAGTTCGGCGAGCGGCACATCGCGCCATTCCAGGAAGGGCGAGTAGCGCACGACGCCCTCGGCGCGGTCCACGTCGCCGGAGACGGCCATGCCCAGACCCGCGACGCGCACACCGAGGCCGTCCGCTTCGATGAGCAGCTCCCGTACGAGTTCGGTGGCCGACCCCAGCACCGCCTTGGGGTCCCGGGCGGCGAGGGGGATGTGCCGGGCGACCAGGATCCGGCAGCACAGGTCGGTGAGCACACCGATGATCTTGTCTCCGGTCACCTTGACCCCGATGAACAGCGCACGGCCGCCGTCCACCCGCACCAGGTTCGCGGGCCGCCCGAGCGCCGGGCGCGCGTCCTCGTCCACGTCCTCCACCAGGTAGCCGGCCTCGATCAGGGGACGGACCGCCTTGGTGACGGCCGCGGCCGACAGCCCCGCCCGCCGGGCCACTTCCATACGGGTGAGCGGGCCCTGGGACAGGACCGTGGTGAAGATCTGCGCGGCGGCCGACGTGTTCGCGGGGAACGACTCGACGGCAGAGGGCGAGGACATGGCCGGGAACCTAGGCTCCTTATTTTCCGCTGTCAATGAAAGAAGCAGGAATCTCCTGAGGATTGCCTGTGAGCCCTGATCCCGGCTCCAAAGCCAGCCACACACGGGGTGTTGACATGTGATCGAAGGTCTCGTTGGCTTACGAGGCGATCCTCGTCCCCGTCACCGAGCGCCCCGCATCCGCGGGCGGCACCCGCCGCTCCCCCGTCGTCTCCCGAACGTGAGGCCCGATGCCGACGATCTCCCATGCCCCGGACACCGGGGTCTGGCTGCTGACCACTCCCCGTACGTCATACGCCCTGCGCATCGACGAGACGGGCGCGCCCTGCCACCTCGCGTGGGGGCCGCGGCTGACGCTGCCGGAGGCGGAGGAACTGGTCGTGCCCGCCGGGGAGGCGGCGAGCAGCTTCGAGGGACGGCCCGCGGTGGGCGAGGAACTGCCGGTCGACGGCGGCACCCGCTACGGCACGCCGTCCCTCCAGGTCCGCTACGCGGACGGCTCCCGCGCCTTCGAGTGGCAGCCGACCGGGCACCGGCTCCGCACGCCGTCCGACGGCGTCCACGAACTCTCGCTGGAATTCCGCGACCGCCACTATCCGCTGCGCGTCGCCCTCCACTACAGGGTGCGGGACGACACGGATGTCATCGAGCGCTGGACGGTGCTGAACAACGACGGTGACCAGCACCTCAGCCTGGTCCGGGCCGACTCGGCCGCCTGGTCCCTGCCGGCGACGGCCGACTACCGGCTCAGTCATATCACCGGCCAGTGGTCCGCGGAGAGTCAGCTGCGCCGCGAACACCTGCCGTACGGCGAGACCGTGCTGACCAGCCGGCGTGGCATCACCAGCCATCACGCCGCCCCCTGGGTGATGGTGGACGCGGGCGACGCGACCGAGGAGTACGGCCGGGTGTTCGGCGCGGCCCTGGCCTGGAGCGGGAGTTGGCGCCTCACCGTCCAGCGCACACCGGACGGACGCGCCGGGTTCTCCGGCGGCGTCGGCCACGAGGGCACCTGCGTGCCGCTCGCGCCGGGCGAGGAATTCATCACCCCCGTGTTCGCCGGGCTGTTCACGGACGGCGGGTTCGGTGCGGCGAGCCGGGCCTGGCACGCGTACACGCTCAACCACGTCCTGCCGCACGGGCATGAGGTGGCACCCGTGCTCTACAACTCCTGGGAGGCCACCGGCTTCGACGTGGCCGAGGCGAACCAGAAGGCGCTGGCCGAGCGGGCCGCGGCCCTGGGCGTGGAGCTGTACGTCGTCGACGACGGCTGGTTCGGGGCCCGGCGCAGCGACCACGCGGGGCTCGGCGACTGGACCCCGGCCCAGGACCGCTTCCCCGAGGGCCTCGGCCCCCTGGCCGACACGGTGCACCGCCTGGGCATGCGCTTCGGCATCTGGGTGGAGCCGGAGATGGTCAACCCCGACAGCGACCTCTACCGCGCGCACCCCGACTGGGTTCTGCACACCCCCGGCCGGGCCCGCAGCGAGCTGCGCAACCAGCTCGTGCTGAACTTCGCCCGCGACGACGTCGCCGACTGGGCCTACGGCTGGCTGACCCGGCTGGTCGCTGACCACGGCATCGACTTCCTCAAGTGGGATATGAACCGCGCCTTCAGCGAGGCGGGGTGGCCCGGCCCCCCGGACGGCAACGACCGGCTCTGGACGGGCTATGTGGCCAATCTGTACGGCGTCCTCGACCGGCTGCGGGCCGACCATGCCGGGCTGCGCATCGAGACGTGCAGCGGTGGTGGCGGACGCGTCGATCTGGGCATCCTCACCCGTACGGACCAGGCGTGGGTGTCGGACAACACCGACGCGGTCGACCGTCTGGTCATCCAGCACGGCTTCGGTCAGCTCCACCCGGCGCGCACGATGTCCGCCTGGGTGACCGACGTGCCCCATCAGCTCACCTTGCGCACCGTGCCGTTGCGGTTCCGCTTCCACGTGGCCATGTGCGGGCTGCTGGGCATCGGCGGCGATCTGACCCGCTGGTCGGAGGAGGAACTCGCCGAGGGCGCCGAGCTGGTGGCCGAGTACAAGCGGGTGCGCCACCTCGTCCAGCACGGCGCCCTGTACCGGCTGTCCGGGCCGCCCGGCGAGTCGCCGACCGTGGTGCAGTACGCCGCCGAGGACGGCGCCGAGACCCTGGTGCTGGCCTGGCAGCGCGGCCCGCGCCACGGAGTTCCGCGGCTGCCGGTACGGCTGCGCGGGCTCACCCCCGGCGCCCGCTACCGCGACACCCGCACCGGTGAGGTGCGCCATGCCACCGTGCTCACCGCGTACGGATTCCACCCGGACCTCCGGCCCGGCGACTGGGCCAGCACAGCCGTACACCTGGTCAGGATGGAGCAGGGCGATGACTGACACCGCTCGTGGGTCGCACCGGCCGTAGTCGGTGACCCGCCGGTGGCTCAGTCGCGGTAGGCCGCGATGGCGATCTGGACGAAGGAGCGGATCAGTGGATTCGTGTCGTCCTCGTTCCACGCCGCCACCACACGGCTCGGCGGCATGTCGATCAGCGGCACCACGGCGAGCCCCGCCGCCGGTTCGTGGCCCACGAGGGTCATGCCGACCGTGCCGTTCCACAGAACGGCTTGCAGGCATTCCTGGACGCCGCGCACCACCGGGCCCTGGCGAGGTTCCCCGCCGTTCCAGTACGCCTGCCAGAGGGGGTCGGTGCCTTCCGGGAAACGGAACCAGCGGCGGTCGGCGAGGTCGGCCAGTTTCAGGCTGTCGCGGCGGGCCAGCGGATCGTCGGCGCGCAGCAGCGCGCCCACCGGGTCGGTGCGCAGCTCGTGCACGGTCAGACCGGTCTCGTCGAACGGCGCGCGGGTCAGGGCGATGTCGACCAGTCCGGCGTGCAGTCCGCAGGTGGGATCGGTCAGGTCGGTCTCGCGGATGTGGACCTCGACGCCCGGGTGCCGCCGGTGGTAGGCGCCGGCCAGCCGGGTCGCGCCCGGGTCGGCGCTGTCGGCCAGGAGGCCCACGGTGATGGTGGCGGCGCCGGCCGCGGCGGCCACGCGTACGCGTACCCGGTCTGCCTGCTCGAGCAGGGCGCGCGCCTCGTCCAGCAGCACGGTCCCCACCGGAGTGAGCGCGACACCGGCGGGCGATCGGTGGAACAGCGCGGCGCCGAGTTCGGTCTCCAGCTGCTTGATCGCCCGGCTCAGTGGCGGCTGGCTCATATGCAGCCGAACGGCCGCCCGGCCGAAGTGGAGTTCCTCGGCGACCGCCACGAAATAGCGCAGTGTCCGTAGCTCCATGGTGGAACGATACCCGTACGGTATCGACAGCACAGCATGGGTCTTGGACAGTCGCAGCGCACTGGCACTGGAATCGACGGGTGACTGATGAACCGAAGACCAGCGAGCCGATGGCCGACCCCGCCGTATCGGTGGTGGGCCCGGGCGACGGCGAGACGATCGTCCTGGGCACCACGCGACTGCGCATCCTCGAAGACGGCAGCAACACCGGACACCGCCTCGGGCTCGCCGAGTCCGTCCTCGCACCGCACACGCCCGGACCGCCGCAACACCGCCACGCCGAGCACGACGAGGGTTTCTACGTCATCTCCGGCACCGTGCGATTCACGGTCGGAGAACAGGACTACGACGCCGGCGCGGGCACGCTCGTGATGGTCCCTCCCGGTGCCCCGCACACCTTTGCCAACACGACCGACCAACCGGCCGTCATGCTCAGCACGTTCACACCGGACCTGTATGTGCGGTACTTCCGGGACCTGCAGGACATGATCGCCGGTGGCCAGGCGCTGACCCCGCAGGCGAACATCCAGGTGATGCGCCGTTACGCCACCGAGCCCGCCACCGACTTCGATCAGAGGACGGAGTCGGCATCGTGAACGTCGCCTATTGGATCGTCGCCGGCCTGCTCGCTCTCTTCTACCTCTACGGGGGCGGGGTGAAGGTGGTCCGGAGCCGTGAGCGGCTCCGGCCGATGATGGCCTGGGTGGACACCACGCCGATGCCGGCCGTGCGGGCCATCGGGGTGATCGAAGTGCTGGGCGCGATCGGGCTGATCCTCCCGCCGCTGACCGGCATCGCGCCCTGGCTGGCCCTGGCCGCGGCCATCGGGTTCGTGGTCCTCCAGCTCGGCGCGACCAGGGTCCATCTGAGCCGCGGAGACCGCCAGGTCGCTCTCAACATCACGCTGCTCATCGCCGCGGCCGTGGCCATCTGGCCGGCGACGACATGGCTGTGACTCCGGGCGAGGTCGGCGAACGATGAGCCGTACCGCGGCGCTCGCGTAAGGCCGTCGCGCCGCAATTGGACCGGGGTATTGGACGGCGGCCCGCACTGCGTCGCCGGGATCGAGGGATTGCGCGCCACCGGGCAGCCGTTCACATACAGCGTGGTCTGTCGTCCGTCGTTCACCACCGCCCCATGCCACCAGGTGTTCAGCGGCAGCTCATGGCTCCAGTTGGTGACCGCGCCGTCCTGTTTCAGCGGATAGACGGCCCACTGGAGCACATGGCCGTCGGACAGCGAGAGGGTGACCACCGGCTCCTCCGTTTCACCGCCCGTCTTTCCCCGCGTCGCCACTGCGGCCCCGTCGGCTGAGCGGCCTTGGTGAGGTGGTTCCACGCCCCGAGTGATCGGTGATCGGGACGGTCGCTCGAAGTCGATCGGGACGCTGAAGTGGGGACCGGTGCGTTCGATCTCGCCCCGCTCCAGCTCGTTGAGGTGGTCATCGTCGCGGTCCAGGCCCCACGGGGAGAGCATCCGGACGTCGATGGTGTGGCGGGCCAGGTCGAACTGGTAGAGGCGGATCACCCCGGCACCGCCGTAGTAGCGGTCCTGGGAGTTGGTGATGTGCAGATGGACATCATGGCGTACGTGTTGTAGCCGTCCGGGCCGGCTCCGCGGAACGAGGGCGAGGAGCGGAACCGCCGGTGCCGAAGGCGTCCAGGTAGGGAGTGCGGCCCCGCTGGTCGTCGGTGGACGAGTCGAGGTCGTGGTTTCCGGCCACCACGCCGTAGGCGGCGCCCCGCTCGTCCAGGAGGCGGAACGCCCGGGCGATCGGCCCGAATTCGGTGGCCTTCCCATGCTCGGTGAGGTCGCCGAGGTGGGACAGGAAGACGATGTTCTCCTCGCGTGCGTGACTGAGGAGGTAGCGGAAGGACGCCTCCACCGGCGCCGGGTGGATGCTCTCGCCGTCGAAGAGGTACTGGGTGTCCGGCATGACGGCGAGGGTGAATCTGGGGCTTTCGGGGTCGGGGTGCCAGGCGGGCGCGCCCGTGGCGCCTGATGCCGGTGCGGCAGCGGCGGGCGGCGCCAGCTCCAGCCCGGTCACACGATGGGACGGCGGGGATCGAGGGCACGTTATGAGGCCCATGAGTGCAAACACAACAAACACAGGAAGATGTCCGGCAACCAACGGGGAAGAGCACATGAATGACCTCCCCTCCGTGTGCGGGGCCGGGCAGCGCCGGGCGACTGCCCATTGCGGGCGTCAGTGGTGGAGGTCCTCGGCGGTGAGGGTGTCCCGGGTCTCCGGCGCCCAGGCCAGGCTGACGACCGTTCCGAGCAACAGCACCAGCGCCATCCAGCCCATCGACCACCCCGCGCCGAAGTGGCTCAGACTGACCGGCAGCACGAAGGTGCCGATGGCGGAAGCGACCCTGCTGGTGCCGTTGAGGAAGCCGACCCCGGAGCCGCGCAGCGCGGTGGGGAAGAGCTCGGCCGGATAGACCTGGGTGATGGTGGAGGCACCGGCCATGACGAAGGTGTAGATCAGGAAGGGGACCATCAGCGCCCCGCTGGAGGCACCGCTGAGTACAGCCATCGCCGCCAGACAGAGCGTGAGGATCGTGAAGGTGCCGATGGTGAACGGCCTGCGGCCCAGGCGCTGCACCGGCCACAGCCCGATCACACCGCCGAGCAGCAGGGCCAGGTTGAGCACCAGGTTCTGGGTGTCGGCGCCGGAGATCCGCAAGGTGGCCAGGATCTGCGGCATGAAGGTGTAGATGGCGAAGTAGGGCAGCACCTGGGCGCTGTAGAAGACGACGCCGAACCAGGTCTTGGTCGCCTGGCCGGGGGCGAAGAGCTCGCGGTACCGGGCGGCGGGCGGCTGCTTTGCGGCCGCGGCCTGGGCGTCGGCGGCGGTGGCCTCGGACTGCCCCAGATACGTGCGGCGGATCTTCGCGGCCTCGGCGGCCCGGCCTCGGGCGGCCAGCCAGCTCGGGGATTCCGGGATACCGATCCGCAGCAGCAGCACCAGCACGGCGGGCACCGCGCCGCTGGCCAGCAGCCAGTACGCGGAGGTGCCGTTGATCGGGATGTAGGTGCCCAGGACGTTGGCCAGGACGTAGCCGACGGTCCACAGCACGGTGAGTGAGCCCAGGAGGACGCCGCGCAGCCGGCTGGGGACGAACTCGGAGAGCAGGGTCGGACCGACGGCGTAGTCGGCGCCCAGACCGAAGCCGATGGCCAGCCGGAGCAGGAAGAGGACCAGCGGGCTGTGCGCCCAGAACTGGGCGGCGGAGGCGACGGCAATGAGTACGAAGTTGTAGAGATACAGCTTCTGGCGCCCGATGACGTCGGCCACCCGCCCCAGCAGGATGCTGCCGAAGAACAGGCCGATCAGGGCGGAGGCGCCGAGCAGGCCCTGCCACATGCCGGACAGGTGCATATCGGTGCCGAGCGCGGGCAGCACCGCGCCGATGACGCCGAGGGCGTAGCCGTCGGAGAAATTCGCCCCGAAGGTGGTGGCCGTCACCCGAATGTGGAAGCCGGTGAGCGGCTCCTTCGAGGTGGTGCCCGGCACAGGCGCCGCATCCCGGTCCCATGCCGTCCGCGCGTCCGCCGCCTCCGTGTGCACTGCCACGCCTGCCTCCCGACCGTTCACATTCGGACAGCGCCAGCATGCATGAATTCATGCAGTCAAACAACGGGTTGACTGCAGATTGTCATTCACGTAGAAGGAAGATCCATCTGGCGACCTGCTGGTCGGGCGGTGACACTGAGGGCAGATCTGGAGACAGGTGGGCCATGAACACCATCGAAGAGACGATCGAGGTCGCGGTCCCGGTACGCACCGCCTACAACCAGTGGACCCAGTTCAAGAGCTTTCCGCGGTTCATGTCCGCGGTGAAGCGGGTCGAGCAGATCAAACCCGCGATCACCCACTGGGTCATCCGGTACGGCCCGGTGCGCTGCGCGTTCCAGGCGGAGATCGTGCACCAGCGGCCGGACTCCTCCGTGGTGTGGCGTTGCCTTCAGCGCCGCCCCTCCCACTGGGGTGAGGTGTCGTTCCGCCCCACGGCGCCGGACCGCACCCAGGTCACCGTGCGCATAGAGAGCACTCCCGGCAAAGTCGCGTCCCTCCTCACGAACGCCTCCTCCAGGCTCACCCGCCGTGTGGTCCAAAGGGAACTCGGGCATTTCAAGGAGTTCATCGAGGGCCTGGGCCAGGAGAGCGGCGCCTGGCGGGGGTCGATCCACAACGGACACGTACAGCCGACGGAACCGGAACCGCCGAGAAGCCGGGTTGCTCGCTGGCCTGTGGGCTGACCCTCGTCCAAGAGAGCGAGACACACCTGATGAAGAAGGCGCCGAGACACGAGCCGGACGAACGACTCTCCGCCACGCCGCCCAAGAAGTGGGCGGCGGGAGTGCCCGCGGTGACCCATGCGCTGGAGTACTCACTGGAGGAGACGACGGTCCGGCGCACCGCGACGACGCTGCTGACCATGAACCAGGTGGCGGGCATCGACTGTCCCGGCTGCGCCTGGGCCGACCCCGCCCCCGGCCACCGGCACCGCAACGAATACTGCGAGAACGGCGCCAAGCACATCAACGACGAGGCGACCGCGCGGCGCGTCACCGCCGACTTCTTCCGTACGCATACGGTCTCCGAACTCGGCCGCCGCTCGGACCTGTGGCTGAACCAGCAGGGCCGGCTCACCGGACCGATGGTCAAGCGGCCGGACGCGGATCACTACGAGCCGATCAGCTGGCATGACGCCCTGAAGCTGATCGCCGCGGAGCTGACGTCGCTGGACTCCCCGGATGAGGCGGTCTTCTATACCTCGGGGCGCGCCAGCAACGAGGCCGCCTTCGTACTGCAGCTCTTCGCCAGGGCCTTCGGCACCAACAACCTGCCCGACTGCAGCAATATGTGCCATGAGTCCAGTGGCGTCGCGCTGCACGAGACGTTGGGCACCGGCAAGGGCACGGTGAGCCTGGACGATCTGCACCAGGCCGACCTGATCTTCCTGGTGGGCCAGAATCCCGGTACCAACCATCCGCGACAGCTCTCCGCGCTGGAGCAGGCGAAGATCAACGGCGGCCACATCATCGCGGTGAACACGCTGCCGGAGGCCGGACTGCTGCGGTTCAAGAACCCGCAGCGGGCCCGCGGGGTGATCGGACCCGGCACCCGTATCGCCGATCGTTTCCTCCACATCCGCAGCGGCGGCGACCTCGCGCTGTTCCAGGGCCTGAACCGGCTGCTGCTGGAGGCCGAGGACGCCCGGCCGGGCACCGTACTCGACCACGATTTCATCCGCTCCAGCACCAGCGGGTTCGAGGAGTTCTCCCAGCACGCCCGCACCATCGCCTGGGACGACGTCCTGGCCGCCACCGGACTGACCCTCCAGGAGATCGAGCAGGTCCGGGACGCCGTCCTGGGCAGCAAGCGCATCATCGTCTGCTGGGCCATGGGGGTGACACAGCACCGCCACGGTGTCCCCACCATCAGGGAGATCGTGAACTTCCTGATGCTGCGCGGAAACCTCGGCCGGGCCGGAGCCGGGGCCTGCCCGGTGCGCGGGCACAGCAATGTGCAGGGAGACCGCACGATGGGCATCTGGGAGCAGATGCCGGACTCCTTCCTGGACGCGCTGCAGCGCGAGTTCGGCTTCGATCCGCCTCGCGCCCACGGGCTGGACTCGGTGAACTCGATCAGGGCCATGCGCGAGGGCCGTATCAAGGTCTTCCTCTCGCTCGCGGGCAACTTCGTCCGGGCCGCTCCGGACAGTGCGGTCACCGAGGAGGCCATGCGGCGCTGCCGCCTCACCGTTCACATCTCCACCAAGCTCAACAGGTCCCATACGGTCTGCGGCCGGACCGCGCTCATCCTGCCGACCCTGGGCCGCACCGAACGGGACACCCAGTCCGGTGGCGAGCAGTTCGTCACCGTGGAGAACTCGATGAGCGAGGTGCACACCTCCTATGGGCGCCTGAAACCGGCCTCCAAGCTGCTGCTCAGCGAGGTGGCCATCCTCTGCCGGCTCGCCCGCCACACCCTCGGCGACAAGGCCGGCATCCCCTGGGAGGAGTTCGAGGCCGACTACGGGGCGATCCGCCACCGCATCGCCCACGTCGTTCCGGGGTTCCACGACTTCAACCGGCGGGTGGCCCGTCCCAGTGGCATCAGGCTGCCCAACCCGGTCAACGAGGGGGTCTTCGCCACCCCCGCCGGCAAGGCCCTGTTCACCCGCAACGCCTGGGACATGCTGCGGGCCCCCGAGGGGCATCTGCTGCTGCAGACCCTGCGCTCCCACGACCAGTGGAACACCATTCCCTACACGGACAACGACCGCTACCGGGGCATCCACGGACGGCGCAGGGTGGTCCTGGTCAATCCGGCGGATATGGCCGAACTCGGTTTGTTCGAGGGGCAGTTCGTGGACCTCGTGGGCGTGTGGACCGACGAGGTGGAGCGCCGCGCGGAGGACTTCGAGGTGGTCCCGTATCCGACCACCCGCGGCTGCGCGGCCACGTACTACCCCGAGACCAATGTCCTGGTGCCGCTCGACAGCGTGGCCGAGATCAGCAACCAACCGACGTCGAAGGGGATCATGGCCCGCCTGGAGGCCCGTAACGGGTAGCGCGTCCAACCGCTCGTTCGCCCGACGCGAGCAGTCATCGGAGGCCGGGTGGGAGGGTTATAACTGCCGGTTCTACGATCGGACATGACCGAGGTACGTGCAGAGGCCAGCGGTTGTGTGCTGGGCTGCCCACATCGTGCCGCGAGGCAGCCGCCCGCGAGGCGGAGGACCACAAGGGTGTGACGAGTGAGCGAACGCCGGGACGGCGCCCAGTGAGCGGCTGTCGCGGGCGCCGCTGCCTCGTCGCGGAGAGCCGAAGACCCACTGACCGGGGGTTTCCTGGACCGGGTTTCCCGGATCCGGGAAACCCGGTCCCCATGGCCGGCTCCCGGCGCGTCCGCCACGTGTCCTAGGCGCGGCACTCCTTCCCCCGCAGGAGTACCGACTGACGACCGCTTCGCGCGTCCGCAATCCCTGGGCGCCGAGCGGGTCACCTGGCGATGTGCGCAGGACTGCCGCGGAGCCAGGCGAGCGCCCTTCCCCGTTCACCAACGGACGCTTTCATCATCCACGTAACACGGCCTCGACCAGGCCGGCATTCCCCCCACACGGATCATTCCCCCCACAGAAGAAGGACTCAGCACCGCATGACCGCGAACCCTCCCGACATGGCAATGCCCGTTCCGCCCCATGAGACCGATGCCACCCTGCACTTCACGGGCCCGGCGACCTTCGGCCGTGTCCCCCGTCTGGACCAGGTCGGCACCACGGATATCGCCGTGGTCGGGGTGCCGTTCGACGCGGGTGTCTCCTACCGGCCGGGCGCCCGCTTCGGCTCGAACGCCGTCCGGGAGGCCTCGCGCCAGCTGCGCCCCTACAACCCGGCCCAGGACGTGTACCCGTTTCACTACGCCCAGGTGGCGGACGCCGGTGACATCACGGCCAATCCGCACAACATCGACGCGGCCGTCGAGAGCATCGAGCAGGGCGCGGACGCTCTGCTGTCCACGGGCGCGCAGCTGATGACGCTGGGCGGCGACCACACCATCGCACTGCCGATCCTGCGCTCGGTGGCCCGCCGGCACGGCCCGGTGGCGCTGTTGCACTTCGACGCGCACCTGGACACCTGGGACTCCTACTTCGGCGCCCAGTACACCCATGGAACGCCGTTCCGCCGCGCGGCCGAGGAGGGCCTCCTGGACACCTCCGCGCTCTCACACGTCGGCACCCGCGGCTCGCTGTACAGCAAGGAAGACCTGGACGAGGACACCAAGCTGGGCTTCGGGATCGTCACCTCGGCCGATGTGATGCGGCGCGGGGTGGACGAGGTGGTGCAGCAGCTCAAGGAGCGCATCGGCAAGCGGCCGCTCTACATATCCGTGGACATAGACGTCCTGGATCCCGCACACGCCCCCGGCACCGGCACCCCCGAGGCGGGTGGCCTCACCTCGCGGGAACTCCTGGAGATCGTGCGCGGGCTCAGCGATTGCTATCTGGTCTCCGCCGACCTGGTCGAGGTCGCCCCGGCGTACGACCACGCCGAGATCACCTCCGTGGCCGCCTCGCACACCGCCTACGAACTGATCTCCGTCATGTCCCGGCAGATCGCCTTCTTCCGCTGGCTCGAGGAGAACGAGCAGCCGTAGACCGCCACCATCCGTCCCACGTTTCACCGATGCCACGTCAGCCAGGCTGACGTGGCACGGGCGCGTACCGCACGTCGCACTTTCGGCTGGTCCGGAGATCATTTGTCGCCGAATCCTCGCCCTCACCCGCTGTTCTGGCTCCTCCGCGCAGGCTGACATAGAACGAGACCAGAACGTCGGTGAAGCGAGAGAGGTGGAGTCGATGACAAACCTGGCGGACCAGGTCGTGGCCACGGACCGGGGCAAGCTCCGGGGCTCGGACGAGGGTGCCGTGGTGTCCTTCCGGGGGATCCCCTACGCCGCCTCACCGGTGGGCGCGGCGCGCTTCGCGGCCCCGCACACCCACCCGGGCTGGACGGGCGTACGGGAAGCGGTGCGGCCGGGACCGGCCGTGCCGCAGGCGCCGTCCCGGCTGGAGCGGGTCATGGGGACGCGCAGGCCCGACTGGGACGAGGACGGTTGCCTCACTCTGAACGTGTGGGCTCCGCGGCCCGCACTGGAGGAGAAGGTCCCCCGTCCGGTTCTGGTCTGGTTCCACGGCGGCGGTTTCAGCAGTGGCTCGGGCGGGTGGGACTGGTACGACGGAGCCCGCCTGGCGGAGGTCGGCAATGTGGTGGTCGTAACCGCCAACTACCGGCTGGGGCCACTCGGCTATCTGTATCTCCCGCGGATCGGCGCCGACAACCTCGGCTCTCAGGATCAGGCCACCGTGCTGCGCTGGGTGCGCGACAACATCGCCTCCTTCGGCGGCGACCCGCGAGCCGTGACCGTCGGCGGGCAGTCGGCCGGTGCGTACTCGGCCCTGTCGCTGGCCCTGGATCCGGCGACCGGGGGGCTCGTCGACCGTGTGCTCCTGCAGAGCGGCCCTTGGGGCCTTAAGCCGCAGAGTCCGGAGCAGGCAGCCGAGGCCGCCGAGGAGTACCAGCGGCTGCTGGACATCCCGCGAGGCGCGGAGCCCGGCCAGGTGCTGCGCTCGCTTCCCGTCGAGCGTCTTCTGTCCGCCTACGGCGAGCTGGCGGCCCGGCTCGCGCGCCCGGGCAACGTCGCCCCTCCGATGTACCCGGTTCTCGGCGGCGCCGGTATGCCACGGGCCTGGCGGGACGCGCTCCTGGACGGGGCGCTGGAGGGCAAGGCCCTGCTGATCGGCACCGCCCAGGAGGAGATGAGCGCCTTCTTCGCCTTCGAGCCGCGCATCCAGTCGCTCACCCGGGAGGGTGCCGTCGACCTCCTGACCAGCCGGCTCGGCCACGAGGCGCCGGAGGTCTACCAGCGGTACGCCGACAGGCTCCCGCACGCGGCCCCCGCCCAGGTCTTCACCGCACTGCAGACCGATGAGCTGTTCCGTGACGGCGCCCTGCGGATGGCCGACCACCATGCCGCGGGTGGCAATGCCACGTACGTCTACCAGTTCGACTACCGTCCCGCCCACGACCCCGGCCATCTCGGCGCCACGCACTGCGGTGAACTGCCCTTCCTCTTCGGCACCTTCGACAGCTACCCCGACAGTCCGATGCTGGGGAGCCCCTCCGACGCGGAGCGGGCGATGGGCCGGGCCTTCGCCACTGCTGTCACCACGTTCATCGCCGGTGGCTCTCCGGGCGACTGGCCTCCGTACGCGCCCGAGGCCACCGCACGGATCCGGCACTTCGGCTGAGACTCACCGAGCCCCTCACACGGAAATCGACGCGGGGCGTACCAGGCCGGTGCGCTTGACGCCGGAGAGAATGGGGGTCACCTCAAGCCCGGAGATATGTGGCAAGGCCCCCACCGTGCCGGTCAGAATCACATACAGCGCGCTCAGATCGGTGGCGGCCACCGCCACCAGCAGACTGCTCGAACCCGTCGTGGCGGCGGTGAAGCGCACCTGCGGATGCCTGCTGAGGATCTGCCCGGTCTCCTCCAGCGCCCCCGGATCCGCGGTGATCCACAGCAGGGCCTCGGCGTGCACCCCCAGCAGGGCCAGATCGACTTCGGTGGCCAGCCGGACGCCATGCGCCTCCACCAGGGCGTCCAGGCGGCTCCGTACGGCCCGTGGAGTCCGGCCCGTGCGACGGGCGAGCTCTCCATAGGTCATCCGGGAGTCTTCCACCAGCGCGTCGATGAGCGCTTCGTCGTCCTACCCAGCACCTCGGCGACGCTCCGCCAGGAGGCCCGGGGCGACGCCAGCAGAACGGCCGTGATCCGCCGGTCCGTGGCATCGAGGTCGTGGCGTACTTTCCGCATGAGAAGGCCCTCGATGTTCCTCTTCTCTCGATTCGACTCTATCCGGTGACCGGAACAGGACGGTCTGCGGTGTCGTACGCCGCGGTCCACCGGGGAGCTGCGCCGCGGGGCCACCACCGGCGTTTCCCGTCGCTATCCGTGGGATACAGGGCGCTATCGTCATGGCAAGCGGGCCGGCCGCCGCGCGAGGCTGTGGACAGTGCCCCACAGGGGCGTACTGCTATGGACACGGAGAGCGGACACATGACGACTGACACTGCTGTCGCGGCAGGCGTGAAGGTGCCGGGCACGACGCTGGCGCGCGAGGCCACGGAGCTGATTCGGGACACGACGAGCGAGCTCATCTATCACCATTCACGTCGGGTCTACTTCTTCGGCAGCCTGCAGGGCCACCGGCGCGACCTGAGCTTCGACCCGGAGCTGCTGTACCTGGGGGCGATGTTCCACGATGTGGGCCTGAACGAGGCGTTCCATGACAGTGGCCGCCGTTTCGAGGTGGACAGCGCGGCCGAGGCGAAGCGGTTTCTGCAGGCCCATGGCGTACCCGAGGACAGCATCCGCCGGGTCTGGACGGCGATCGCCCTGCACACCACTCCCGGGGTCCCCGAGTTCATGGAACCGGAAGTGGCGCTGGTGACGGCCGGTGTCGAGTACGACGTGCTCGGCATCGGGTACGAGGATCTCTCCGCCGAGGACCGGGCCGCGGTCGTGGCGCTGCATCCGCGCCCCGATTTCAAGAACAGGATTCTGCGGGCGTTCGCCGATGGCATCCGCCCCAAGCCGCAGACCACGTTCGGCAACGTCAAGGCGGATGTCCTGGAGCACTTCGTCCCCGGCTTCGAGCGGGGGAACTTCGTCCGGACGATCCTGGATTCGCCGTGGACGGAATAGCGCGCCGGGCGTCACCGGCGTCCCGTGGCGGGCGCACCGTCGTGATCGTCGCGTTCGACGGGGTGCAGCTGCTGGATGTCACCGGCCCCGTGGAGGTCTTCACCACGGCCAACCACTACGGCGCCGACTACGACGTACGGGTCGTCTCCCCCGCCGGTGACACCGTCACCACCTCCTCCGGACTCGTGATCGGCGCCGACGGCGCGCCCGGCACACTGCCACCGCGCCTGGGCACCCTGCTGGTCCCGGGGAGGAGGGACTGGCGTTCGGCCGTGGCCGACACCGATCTGGTCGGGCTCGTGACCCGGCTGTCGGTGCGGGCCAAGCGCGTGGCGTCCGTGTGCGCGGGCGCCTTCGTGCTGGCCGAGGCCGGCATCCTGGACGGCCGCCACGCCGCCACGCACTGGGAGCTGGCGGCGCAGTTGGCCACCGCCTACCCCCAGGTGCGCGTGGACGGCAATCCCGTCTTCGTCCGGGACGGCCATGTGGCCACATCGGCCGGCATCACCGCGGGAATCGACCTCTCGCTGTCCCTGGTCGAGGAGGACTGGGGAGCGGAGGTGGCCCGTAATGTGGCCAGGCAACTGGTGGTCTTCATGGCCCGCCCGGGCGGGCAGGCGCAGTTCAGCGCGCGGCTGGCCCCGCGTCAGCCACGGCATCCGGCGGTGCGCCGGGTGATGGACCGCGTCACCGCGGACCCCGCGGGGTGCCACACGCGGGCCACGCTGGCCGCCTCGGGCGGCGTGAGCGCCCGACACCTGGAGCGGCTGTTCCGCACCGAGGTCGGCATCACGCCCGGCCGCTACGTCGAAGCCGTCCGCGTCGAGGCCGCCCAGGCACTTCTCGCGGACGGCACCGGCACGGTCGAGGAGGTGGCGCGGCAGGCGGGGTTCGGCTCCTCGGAGTCGCTGCGGCGGGTGTTCCAGCAGACCCTCGGGGTCTCGCCGACGGTCTACCGCGCCCGTTTCCGCAGCACCGTCGGCGCACCCCGTCTCTCGGCCGGGTAGCCGGCCGCCGCCTGTCCCTACGCCCCCTCGCGGGCCGTTCGCGCCGCCCGGGCCAGGTCCAGGTCGGTGGTCTCCGGCGCCAGGAACTGGGACACGAGGGCGCCGACCACCAGCACTCCGGCGCCGATCAGGAGCACGAACTCCGCGCCGAAGTGGTCGAGCCCCATCGGCAGCAGGAACGTGCCGATCGCGGCGCCCACCCGGCTCATGGCCGTCGCGAAGCCGACGCCCGTGGTGCGCAGGGAGGTGGGGAACACCTCCAGCGGATAGACCGCGGTCAGCGCGCTGGAGGCGGCGTTGAGGAAGATGAAGAACAGGAAGCCGACGACGATGACGGGGGTGGAGGACGGCCACACCGCCACCAGGGCCAGACATGCGGCCGTGATCCAGAACGGCGGGATCAGCAGCTTGCGGCGGCCGATCCGGTCCACGACGAGGCACCCCGCGGTGACACCGGCCACGGCGGTGAAGGAGTAGACGAGCAGCGCCGCCACCGCGTTGTCCCCCATGTGCAGAGCCTCGAAAACCTCGGTCCAGAAGGTGCCGATGGCGAAGTACGGCAGCACCAGGGCGGCCCAGAAGACGCTGGCGAACACCGTGGAACGCAGATGCTGCCGGCTGAAGAGCGCGCGGAACCCGTCCTGCCGCACCTCGTCGCGGTCGTCCAACTCCGCTTCGACATCCACCTCGATGCCGTACTTCTCGATCAGCGCTTCGGCCTCGTCCCGGCGTCCCCTGCTCAGCAGCCAGCGCGCGGACTCCGGGATGCCACCACGCAGGGCCACGCACACCACCGCGATCACCGCACTGCTCGCCAGGGACCAGCGCCAGCCGCCGTCGACGGAGGTGAACAGCGCCCCCACGACGGTGGCCAGCGCGTATCCCACGTACCAGCTGATCTCCAGGCTCGCCAGCAGCCGCCCGCGGCCCAGCCGGCCCGCGTACTCCGACAGCAGCGGGGCGCCGATCGCGTACTCGCCGCCGATCGCCACGCCCATCACCAGCCGGATGAGGATGAGCTGGGTGCCGTCCGCGACGAAGAACTGGAGCACCGAGCCGATCAGGAAGATCAGCATGTCCATCAGGAACACCGGCCGGCGTCCGAACCGGTCGGCCAGCCGGCCGAAGAGCGGCCCTCCGATGAAGATCCCGATCAGCGGTGAGGCGCCGACCAGCCCCTGTTCCATGGAGGACAGATGGAGGTCGTCAGTGATCGCCCCCATCGCCAGGCCGATGCCGCCGATGATGTAGCCGTCGATTCCCTGGCCGATCTGGGTGGCCAGCTTCAGCTTGGTGTGCAGCCGCTTCCGTTCGCGTTCGGTGGCGGGTGCGCCCGGCGGTGTGCTGGGCTCGTTCTGCTCGGTCACAGGCGTCGTTGCCATGCGCGGGTCCTTCGCTGAGAGGGGGAGGAGACCGCTGCCCCGGGAGAGAGCGGCCGGGGAGGAGTGGCCCCGGGAGCAGCGGTGGGGAGAGGGGGAATCAGTCGGTCGGCCAGTCGAGGGCGATGTACTGCGTTTCCAGGAAGGCCTCGATGCCCTCGCGGCCGCCCTCCCTGCCCAGGCCCGACTGCTTGACGCCGCCGAAGGGCGCGGCCGGGTCGGACAGCAGGCCCCGGTTGAGGCCGACCATGCCGGTCTCCAGGCGCTCGGCCAGGCGCAGGGCCCGGCCCACGTCGCGCGAGTAGATGTACGAGGCGAGGCCGTGCACGGTGGCGTTGGCGCGGGCCACCAGCTCGTCCTCGTCGGTGAAGGTGGCCAGGGGCGCGACCGGCCCGAAGACCTCCTCGTTCATGATCCGGGCGTCCTCGGGCACGTCCACCAGGACGGTGGCCGGGTGGTAGCAGCCAGGGCCTTCGGGCACGCTGCCCCGCGCGGCGACCTTCGCGCCACGAGTGACCGCGTCGTCGACCAGGGAACGGATGGACTCCACGGCGGTCCGGTTGATCATCGGGCCGAGGGTGACGCCCTCCTCCAGACCCGCTCCGGCGCGTACCGCGGTCATGGCCGCCGCGAACTTCTCGGTGAATTCGGCGGCGACGGACTCATGGACGTAGAACCGGTTGGCGGCGATGCAGACCTCGCCACCGCCCCGCATCTTGGCGTCCATCGCACCGCGCACCGCGGCGTCGACGTCGGCGTCCTCGCAGACGATGAAGGGGGCGTTGCCGCCCAGTTCCATGGTCACGTTGACCACGTTCGCCGCCGCCTGCCCCAGGAGGGTCCGGCCGGTGGCGGTGGAGCCGGTGAAGGAGAACTTGCGGACCCGCTCGTCGCGGAGCCAGGCGGAGACCACCTCGGGCGCGCGGTCGGTCGGCAGGACGTTCAGCAGCCCGTCGGGCAGGCCCGCCTCGCTCAGCAGGGCGGCGATCGCGAGGGCGGTGAAGGGGGTGTCGGGGGCCGGCTTGAGGAGCACCGGGCAGCCGGCGGCGAGCGCCGGGGCGATCTTCCGGGTGGCCATCGCGGCCGGGAAGTTCCACGGTGTGACGAAGGCGGTGACGCCCACCGGATGCCTGCGCACGACATGCCGGAAGCCGCCACCGGGCGCATCGCCGAACGAGGAGCCGATCCGCACCGCCTCCTCGGCGAACCAGCGGAAGAACTCGGCCGCGTAACCGACCTCGGACACCGCGTCCCGGTATGCCTTGCCATTCTCCAGGACGATCAGGCGGGCGAGCGTGTCGGTGTGCTCGCGCATCAGCGCGAACGCCGTGTGCAGGACCTCCGAACGACGGCGGGCCGGCGTCGCCCGCCACCCGGCGGCGGCCGCCTGGGCCGCCTCGACCGCCGCCAAAGCGTCCCCCGGGCCCGCCGCGGACACCTCGCGGATCAGCTCCGCGGTGGCCGGGTCGTGCACGGGGAACGTCCGTCCGTCCTCGGCCGCACACCAGCGGCCGGCGATGAACACATCGCCTTCGGCGAACGGCGCCTTGGCGAGGGTTTCTATGCCGGGGAGGTTCATGAGCTGCTCTTTTCTCCGTTCCGAACAGGGGCTGGTCCGGTTCGCGGTGAATTTACGAGCGCGTCATGCGGCCGACAAGACCGCTTCTCGGATCGCAATGGTGGTTGCTGTCAGGGCAACTCCCCGCCATGCCCGCCCCCGCACCCGCCGGGGCCGCAGGGCCCCGGCGCTTTCAGGTGAGCCGTGCCCTGGGGAAGGAGGTGTGCCGAGGCTCCCAGCCCAGCATCACGGAGACGCGTGCCGCCGCCTTGGCCGTGGTGCGGCCCGCCTGGTCCAGACGGTCGCCGAGCCGGGACTTGGGTGCCGAGATGTTGAGCGCCGCGACAACACGTCCCCGGAAGTCGCGTACGGGTGCGGAGACCCCGACCAGACCGGTCTCGAACTCCTCGCTCACCCCCGCGTAGCCCCGCCGCGAAGCCTCCTGGATCAGTGACCACAGCTCGGGGATCGGCGGCGTCGAGGCGGTGCCGAAGCGGACGTACAGCTCATCGGGGGTGGCATCGGCCAGCAGCACGCGCCCGGCCGAGGTCTGCCACGCGGGCACTCCGCGCCCTTCCCAGCCGTGGACGCGGAAGGAGTGTCCGGAGACCGAGAGCAGGGTGAGCACCTCACGGTCGCTCAGGACACACAGATGGCTGGTCTCCTCCACGTCCGACGAGAGCGCGTGCATCACCGGCTCCGCCATGCGCACCAGCCGGTTCTGCGAGGTCCGCGCGACGAGCGAGAAGAGCCGCCAGCCCAGGCGGTACTCCAGGGTGTCGGGGTCGCGTTCCACGATCCCCGCGGCGGCCAGGGCCTTGAGGGCCCGCGAGACCTGGGTCTTCTCCCGGCCCACCAGATGCGCCAGGCGTACCACGCCGAGCCCGCCGGCGTTCTGGGCCTCGTCGGAGGCGAGCGCCTCCAGCAGGTCGATGTCACGGCGCAGCCCGTGGCCGCGCGGGGCAGCGGTGTCCGCGGGACCGGAGGAGGCGTCGGGGCCCGTGCCGTGCGGATCGGCGGGGTCCTCGGGACCATCGGTGCCGCGAGGGGGGAGGTTCGTCACGCGCGACATCCTAGAGCGCACCCCACGGAAGCCCCAGGTCAGCCGCCGGGTTGTCATGAGAGCAACCGGCATTTCGATTCACCCCGGCGCCTTGTCGGCGGGGTGGCGGCGGTTCTAGATTCGCCGCATCGGACCGGAGAACTGCGGCGAATGCGCGGTTCCTCCCCTGCGGTCCGTCGATTCCCCGCTCCCGGAGATCCAGGAGATCCCCATGCCATCGCCTTTTGCCCCGACCGCCCTCATCGGCGAGTCCTTCGCCGGGGAGGGTGCCAACGCCGCGCACACGAATGTCGTGATCGGACGCAAGGGCGGACCCGTCGAGACGGCCTGGGCCACGGCGCTGGCCACGCCCAGCGCCGGACACGTCCCCTTCGTGACGATCGTGCGGCCCTCGGTCCCGGTGAAGCCGCTGACGCTGTTCGTGCCGAAGGCCGCCGCGGAGGGTGAGCTGCACCAGCGCGCCACGTGGGGCTCCGCCCAGGCCGGTCTGGCGCAGGGGGTCACGGACGCGGTCCGGGACGGTCTGCTGTCCGCCGAGGAGGCCGACGATCTGCTGATCATCGCCGCGATCTGGGTGAACCCGGCGGTCGACGACCTGGATGTGTCCTTCCGCAACCAGCGCGCCGCCGCGTACGAGGCGGTGCGGGCCGCGGTGACCGGCACCCCGACCGTGGCCGATGTCCTCGCGGCCGCCGAGGAAGGCCCGGCCAACCCGTTCTACGCCCCCACCTCCGAGGTGCTCACCCGATGAAGATCACGGATATCACCCTGGACCGGCTGCGCCTGGAGCTGGACCCGCCGTTCCGGGCCGCGTGGGACCCCGAGCCACGGCGCCACTTCGACGCGACGATCGTCCGCGTCCACACCGACGAGGGGATCACCGGTATCGGCTCCGGTGATCTGATGGACGGCTTCGACACCTATAAGCACCTGTTCGTCGGCGAGGACCCGCTCGACATCACCCGGCACGTCAAGGCCATCGAGACCGCCAACTTCCACGGCGCCCACTACTGGCCGCTGGAGGCGGCGCTGTGGGACATCATCGGCAAGGTCCACGGCCGCCCGGTGGCGGAGCTGTTCGGCAACGCGGCCAAGAAGCTGCCCGCCTACGCCTCCTGCGGTGAGCTCAAGTCGCCGCAGGAGCGGGTCGCCACCGCGCTGAAGGTCCGCGAGGCGGGCTTCCGCGCGATGAAGATCCGCATCGACCGCAACCGGGTGGACGAGGGGATCGCCGCGGTCCGCGCCGTACGCGAGGAACTGGGCGCCGACTTCGAGATCATGGTGGACCTGAACCAGTCGTGGCGCATGGCGGGCGACACCGCGGGCGCCACCGACCTCGCCCGGACCCGCAAGACCATCGCGCGGCTGGCCGAGCTCGACGTGTTCTGGGTCGAGGAGCCGCTGCCCTACGGCGACCTGGCGGGCTTCAAGCGCCTGCGGGCCGAGAACCCCGGGGTGCGCATCGCCGCCGGCGAGATGCACCACTCCCCCACCGAGCTGCTGCGCTACCTCGAAGAGGACGCCCTGGACATCTACCAGATGGACGTGGTGCTCGCGATCGGCATGCACCGCGCCCGTACCCTGGCGGAAATCGCCCAGCTCAAGCACCGCCACTTCACCCCGCACAGCTGGACCAACGGCATCGGTGTGCTCGCCAATCTGCACGTGGCGGCGGGGGTCGGCGGCGGCCCGTTCTTCGAGTTCCCCTATGACCCGCCCGGGTGGACCCCGGAGCGCCGGGACTTCATGCTCGCCGACCCGGTGCGGGTGAACAGCGAGGGCGACCTCGAGATACCCGCGCGGCCGGGCCTCGGTATCGAGCTGGACGAAGACGCGATCGACCGGTGGAGGATCACATGACGCACGGCATCGACGCCCTGCTCGCCCGTACGTACGACCAGTGGGTGGCCGCGGCCGGCGCACTCACCTTCGAGACCCGGCTGTTCATCGACGGCCGCTTCACCGACGCCCGCTCCGGCGACACCTTCACCAGCGTCTCGCCGCGCGACGGTTCGGTGCTCGCCAAGGTGCAGGCGGCCGGCGCCGAGGACGTGGACCGTGCCGTACGCGGCGCGCGCGCCGCCTTCGAGGACGGACGCTGGCGCGACCTCCCGCCCAAGGAGCGCAAGAGCGTCCTGCTGCGCTGGGCCGAGCTGATCCGGGCGAACGCCGAGGAGCTGGCCCTCCTCGACACCCTGGAGATGGGCAAGCCCATCACCGAGTCCGTGCGGATCGACGTGGACAAGGCCGCCGAGACCATCGCCTGGTACGCGGAGGCCATCGACAAGACCTACGACGAGGTGGCGCCGACCCCCGGGGACGCCATCGCCCTGATCACCCGGGAGCCCCTGGGTGTCATCGGCGCGGTCGTCCCGTGGAACTACGCGCTGCTGATCGCCAGTTGGAAGCTGGGCCCGGCACTGGCCACCGGCAACAGCGTCGTCCTCAAGCCGGCCGAGCAGACCTCCCTGGCCACCCTGCGCCTGGCCGCCCTCGGCTCCGAGGCGGGTCTGCCGGACGGGGTGCTCAATGTCGTCCCGGGCCGCGGCGAGGTCGCCGGACAGGCGCTGGGCCGCCACCCGGAGGTCGACAAGATCGCCTTCACCGGTTCGGCGGAGGTGGCCCGGCTCTTCCAGGTGTACGCGGGCGAGTCCAACGGCAAGCAGGTGGCCGTCGAGGCGGGTGGCAAGTCGCCCCAGCTCCTGTTGCCCGACGCCGACATCGAGGCCGCCGCGTCGGCGGTGGCCTGGGGCATCTTCTACAACGCCGGACAGACCTGCAACGCGGGTTCCCGCGTCGTGGTGCACGCCTCCGTCAAGGACCGGCTCCTGGACGCCCTGCGCCGGATCACCGCGGAGACCTTCCAGGTGGGCGACCCGCTCGACCCGGCCACCGTCATGGGCCCCTTGGTCGACGAGACCCAGCTGGCCACGGTCCTCGGCTATATCGAACGCGGTGTGGAGGACGGGGCGAGCGTGGTGTTCGGCGGTGGCCGCACCCTCACCGCGTCGGGCGGCAGCTATGTCGAACCGACCGTCCTGGACGGGGTGGTGAACACCTCCGCCGTCGGCCAGGAGGAGATCTTCGGCCCGGTCCTGGCCATCGTGTCCTACGACGGCGACGCCGACGAGGGCATCCGGCTGGCCAACGAGAGCGACTACGGGCTCGTCGCCTCCGTCTGGACCCGTGATGTGGCCGTCGCCCACCGCGCCGCCAAGCGGCTGCGGGCCGGGACGGTCTGGATCAACACCTTCGACGCCAGTGATGTCATCACCCCCTTCGGCGGCTTCAAGGCCACCGGCGCGGGCCGTGACAAGTCGCTGCACGCACTGGACGCGTACACGGCGCTGAAGACCACCTGGATCAACCTGGCCTGAACCGGCCATGGCGCACGGACCTGTTCATCCCCTCCCTTCTTTACTTTTCTCTTCTCACCACAGCGAGGACAACGATGAGGATCGGTTTCATCGGCCTGGGCAACATGGGACGCCACATGGCCCGCCATCTCATCCACGCGGGCCACCTGGTCACCGTGCACGACACCCGGCCCGAGGCCGCCGCCGAGCATCTGGCGCTCGGCGCCCGCTGGGCCGATTCCCCCGCGGCCTGTGCCGAAGGCGCGGAATTCCTGATCACGATGCTCCCCACCCCGCGCATCGTCGAGGACGTCCTGCTGCGCGGTGGCGCGGCCCAGGCCCTGCCGCCCGGCGCCCTGTGGATCGACATGTCGACCTCGACTCCCGCGGCCGCGGACCGCGTCGCCGCCGATGTGCTGAACGGGCGCGGGGTGCGCCGGCTGGACGCACCGGTCAGCGGCATGGCACGGGGCGCCGAGGCCGGAGCACTGCAGATCTTCGCCGGCGGTACGGACGACGACTTCCGCATCGCCCTGCCCGTCCTCGAAGCCATGGGCGATCCGGACCGGATTCTGCACGTCGGCCCGCCCGGCGCGGGCTACACGGTCAAGCTCATGCTCAACCTGCTCTGGTTCAGCCACGTGGTCGCCACCTCCGAGGTGCTCGCCATGGGCGTCAAGGCGGGCGTCGACCTCGGGACGCTGCGCAGCTCGCTGCTGGCGAGCCCGGCCGCCTCCGCCTTCGTCGAGAAGGACCTCATGTCCATCCTCGCCGACGGTGACTACGACGACTCGTTCGCCATGGCACTGGCCTGCAAGGATCTGGGGCTCGCCGTCGACCTCGGCCGCGACCTGGGCGTGTCCACCGAACTGTCCGCCCTCGTCGAGCAGATCTACCGCCGCTCCAAGGCCCATCACGGCGAGCTCGCCGGTGAGATGAGCCCGGTCCGCCTCTACGAGGCCCTCGCCGGGCAGGAGTTCCGGCTGCCCGACCCGACCATCACGCCGGCCGACGCGACCCTCGCGGTCTGAGAAGAAGCGAACGCCACCCCGCACCACGACGCCAGGAGCCGCACCCCATGACCTCTCCCGGGCCCGGCGGTCCCACGCCGCTGAGCATCGACCCCACCTGCCGTATCGAGTTCGGTCCCGGCCGCATCGGCCAACTCCCCGCACTGATCGCGGCCACCGGCCACGATCGCGCCTTCGTCGTCACCGACCACGGCCTGCGCGCCGCGGGCGTCCTCGAGCCGGTCCTCAAGACCCTCCGGGCCGCGGGGCTGGAGTACGCCGTCTACGACGAGGTGGCCCCCAACCCCTCCACCGCCAACGTCGACGCGGGTGCCGCACGGGCCCGTGCGTTCGGCACCGCCGCGGTCGTCGCCCTCGGCGGCGGCTCCGTACTCGACGCGGCGAAGGGCATATCCCTGCTGGTCGGCAACCCGAAGGCCACGGCCGACGACGCCGACGAGCTCTGGGAGGCGGCCGACGGACTCCCGCTCGTCGCGATCCCCACCACCTCCGGCACCGGCGCCGAGACCAACGGCTTCGGGGTCATCGAGGACACCAGCGCCTGCCGCAAGGTGTACATCGGCCACCCCTCCGTGAAGCCGCGCGTCGCGCTGCTCGACCCGGAGCTCACCCTGGGCCTGCCCGCACCGGCCACCGCCGCCACCGGTATCGACGCCCTGGTCCATGGCATCGAGTCACTCGCCTCGCGCGGCGCGAACCCGGTCTCCACCGCCTACGCCACACAGGCCGTGACCATGGTCAGCCACGCCCTGCCCGCCGCGTACCGGGACGGCGCGGACCTCGACGCCCGCGCCGAGCTGATGCTGGGAGCCCATCTCGCGGGCCAGGCACTCAGCCTCTCCGGGCTCGGGCTGGTCCATGGCATCGGCCACGCGCTGACCGCACACACCGGCACCCCGCACGGTGTAGCCCTCGCCGCCGTCCTCGAAGAGGTGATGGAGTTCAACGCCCCCGCCGCGCAGAGCGCCTATGAGCAGGTGGCGCGCGCCATGCGCGTCGCACCGCCCGCCGACGGGGACTGGGCGCGGGCCGCCATCGACGCGGTACGCGAAATCGCGGGCGCCGTCGAGGTGAAGCGCCCCCTGCGGACGCTCGGCGCCGACCGCGGCATGCTGCCCGCCATCGCCGCCGGGGCGGTGGCGGACGCGGTGACGACGAACAATCCCCTGTCCCCCGATCACACCCAGGTTCTGGAGATCCTCACCACCACCTACTGACCGTGGCGCGCCACCGTGGCCCTGACGATCCAGGCACGGTGGCGACCGCTGTCACATGCGCGAACCCGGCGGTGTCCTCATGCCGAACAGGCAACCGCACAGGGAGACACCATGTCGCTACGCGTTCCCGAGGGGGAGCTCCCCACCGAGCTCCGGGAAACCCCAGCAGCTCGGTGAGGAGCCCGAGCCCGACGAGGTGCTGTGGAACCCTGGACCTGGCCACGGCGAGCCAGGTGCCGCGCTGGATCCGTTCGTCGCCCATCGCAGCCTGCTGTTCACGGTCGCCGACGAGATGCTCGGGTCGGCCGCCGACGCGCAGGACGTGGTCCAGGAGTCCTGGCTGCGGTGGGCCGACGTCGACCGGTCGCGGGTGCGTGACCCGCGGGCCTGCCTCGTCCGCACGGTCACCCGCCAGACGCTCAACCGCCTGCGGACACTGTCACGCCGCCGCGAGGAGTACGTCGGCGAGTGGCTGCCGGAGCCGCTGCTGACCAGCCCCGATGTCGCCGAGGGCGTCGAACTCGCGGAGAGCGTGCCGATGGCGATGCTGACACCGCGGGCCGGCTCGCCTTCGACGGCGAGCCGTCCGCGGTGAGCCTCCTGGTGGAGAACGGGCGCATCGCCCGGATCTACGTGGCGAGAAACCCACGGAAGCTGACCCGGCTGGATGTACCGGCCGAACTGGCCAGGTAGGCGCGTCACGGCTCTGGTGCCGTGGGTGTCCTGGGCGGTGAGAAACCGCCCAGGACACCGACGACCACACGGGGGGCCGGTCCCTCCCTAGTGGTGCCAGGCATGTCCGCCCGTGTTGTGGATGAAGCGCTGCAGCACCTTGATCGTCGTCAGGTACTCCTCGTCGGAGATGCCCGCGTGCCGTTCCGTCCACAGCTCGTCCTGGAGGGCCGCGGCCTTGTCGAAGAAGGTTCTGCCCTCCGCCGTGAGTCCCAGACGTCCCTCGGCGTCCTCGGTGATCCAGCCCTGGGCGGTGGTCCGGTCGATCTCCTCCTCCATGACCTCCGGACCCGCTTCGAGATAGTTGCCGAGGAGGTCGGACACCTCCTCGCGGGTCTTGGCGGGGTCGGCGTGGGCGACCTGTGCGAGGACCCACCACTGTGGCTGGGTGGTGCCGATCCCGGCGAGCGTGGTCTGGATGCGGGTGACAACGGCTTTGTACGCCGCCCAACTCCAGTATCCGATGGGCTGCCGTATCAGTTCGGCGTCACTGTGGGAGTACTCCATGGCCGGTCCCTCCGTCGTTGCTTGAACTCGTTCGACGAAACCGACCGTAAAAGTTGAACCGAACGTGAAGTCAAGGACGTTCGGCCCTGCCTCACGGCCATTACCTCACCCGTACGACCCGTCCGGGGCCGCCAGTCGGTCGCCGAGAGTGCTTCGCCGGTACAGCACCTGCCGTCCGTGGCGTGCCCGGGTGACCAGCCCCGTGGCATGCAGCACGCGCAGGTGCTGGGAGACGGCGCTCGGCGTCACCCTGAGGCGGCGGGCGAGCTCTACGGTGGGCAGTGGCTCCTCCAGGAAGCCGAGAAGTCTCGCCCGGGGCGCGCCGATGAGCGAGACGAGAGCGGGCGCGTGGTGGGTGGGCGCCGAGGACCAGAGCGTCGCCACTCCACGGCTGGGATAGACCAGCGACGGAGGTTCCTCCGGGCTCACCGGGGGCGCGGGCTTGTGCGCGAAGACCGAGGGCAGGAGGAGCAGCCCCCGGCCGGATGCCGCGACATGGTGCCGGCTGATCATCTTGGCGATGTGCAGCACCCCGTTGTGCCATCGCAGATTGGGGTGCATATCGGCGAAGAGCAGGCGGGCTCCGCCCATGGCCAGTTGCCGTGCGCGGTAGGTCATGTCCGCCTCCACGACGAGTCGCATCTGCGGCCACATCGGCTTGACGGCGATCTCCCAGTACTGCCGCAGGAGTGCGCAGATGGTGTCGCGTAGTGCGGCGACGGGTGCGTCGTCGGCGGCGGTGGCGTCGCGCAGCGCCGAAGGCAGCGGGTCCGGCGCGTGGGTGGCCAGCAGATCGCGGCGGACCAGGCCGGGAGGGGTCAGGCGGACGACGGCCAGTTCGTCCTCGAAGGCCGGGGCGAAGCTCGCGGGCCGCGGAGTCAGAAAGTCCGGGAGGGTGCGCCTCCGCGCCACCAAGGACATCAGCAGGTCCGTGTCCAGGTCGCCGAGTCCGCCGAGCACGGATCTGCGCCACGGGAGGTGCACCGCGGACAGGCTCGGATCGTGCAGCACCCGCAGGCTGAACACCGTCTCGTTCAAGGGCGATACGGCGAACCGGGTGTCCGCCAGGTCCTCGACTCCGAGCGCGAAGCTGATCATTAAGCCGTACGCTACATCGATTGGCAAGGCCACGCCGGTGCCATGGACTTCAGCCCATGACGCATCCCACGCATGCACAGGCGACGGCCGTGGCGACCGGTGCCGCCGATGGGCCGGTGGACTGACGCATGAGCCGCCGCATGGTCCTGATCCTCACCATCACCTGTGCGGTGGCGGTGGGCAACATCTATTTCCCGCAGTCCATCGCCCCGCTGGTCGCCGACGGACTGCAGGTGTCGGCCGACTCCGCCGCCCTGGTGGTGACCGCCACCCAGGTCGGCTACACGGCCGGGATCGTCCTGCTGGTGCCGCTCGGCGACCGGATCCCGCACCGCACGTTCCTCGTCGTCCTGCTCGCCCTCACCGGCCTGGCCCTGTTCGCCGCGGGGTGCGCACCGGCCCTGCCGCCCCTCGTCGCCGCCAGCGCCCTCGTCGGCCTGACCACCGTGGCCGCGCAGATCGTGGGCCCGCTGGCGGCCGGACTGGTGGCCGCCGACCGCCGAGGGGCGGTGATCGGCACTCTGCTGAGCGGATCGACCGGCGGCATGCTGCTGGCCCGCACCTTCAGCGGCACGCTCGGCGAATGGCTGGGCTGGCGGGCCCCCTATCTCGTGGCCGCGGTCCTGGCCCTGCTCCTCGCCACCGTCCTGGCGTTCGCGGTGCCGGCCACGGCCCCGGGTTCCCGGCAGTCCTATCCCGCGCTTCTGGCCGAACCGCTGCGGCTGCTGCGCACCGAGCCGGAGCTGCGCCGCTCCTGTCTGTACCAGGCGACCGTCTTCGCCGGATTCTCGGCCGTCTGGACCTGCCTGGCGCTCCTCCTCACCGGTCCGGCCTACGGGCTGGGTGCCCAGGCCGTCGGGATGCTCGCCCTGGTCGGCGCGGCGACCATGTTCTGCACCCCGCTCGCCGGCCGCCTGGTGGACCGCCGAGGGCCCGATCCGGTGAACCTCGTCTGCCTGCTCGGGGTCCTCGGCTCCGCCGTGATCCTCGCCGCGGGCGCCCGCGGCGGGACGCTGGGCCTGGCCGCCCTGACGGTCGGCACGCTGCTCCTGGACGTGGCGATGCAGTCCGGCATGGTCGCCAACCAGGCCCGCGTCTACGCCCTGCGCCCGGACGCCCGCAGCAGACTCAATACCGCCTATATGACCTGCGCCTATCTGGGCGGCAGCGCGGGTTCCTGGCTCGGGGTCCAGGTCTGGAGCCGGGTCGGCTGGTGGGGCGTGTGCGCACTGGTCAGCGTCCTCACCGGGATCGCCCTGGTCCGCCACCTGACGCTGCGCCGATCCCAGGAGGGCCCGCCCCGTGGGGAGATCCCGGAGGGCCGCGTCGTCGGTTCCGGCTCGGCCCCCGCGCCGTAGAGCACCGCCGCTACGCCCCGGCGCCCTCCCCGGCAACGCGGCGAGGAGCTCGCTCGTGGCGAGGATGGCATGGGCGAAGGTGGGGCCGTTCAGCTCATGCGCGGAATGCATCATCTCGGGTGTGGCGGCGGCGGTGGCGTCACGGACCAGCGTGACGTGGTAGCCGAGTTCCATGGCGAAACGTCCGGTGGACTCGATGCAGGTGTTCGCCAGCAGTCCGATGAGGATCACATGGGTGATGCCGTGCTGCCTGAGCTGCATATTCAGGTCGGTGTTGGCGAACCCGCTCTGCGCCCAGTGCTCATGGGCCACCACCTCCCCCGGCCGCGGCTGGAAGTCCGGATGGAACTCCCCACCCCAGGTGTCCCGGGCGAAGCTGTGCCGGACCATGATGTTCCGCTGGGTCGGGTTGGGGTGGGTCCACGACTCGTAGTCACCCGGCTCCCAGCGGCGGTGCGGGACGAACACCACCCGCACCCCGGACTGCCGGGCGGTGCCGACGACGGCGCGCAGATTGTCCAGCAGACCGACCTTCTGGGCCACGCTCTGCACGACCGGCCAGACCTTGCCTCCCTCGGAGAGGAAGTCGTTGTACGGGTCGACGAGCAGCACTGCCGTTCGCCGGGGGTCATAGGTCTCGGCTGCCATGATCTCTCCTCCGCCCTCTGGAAGATCACCCATCGCCCGGGCAGGCCACATCCTGGCCCCTTCGAGTGCCCGCCGTTCTCCCGCTCAGTCGGCGATGGTCCGCGGGCGGCGTCGGAGGCCGACTGCTGGTGGAACTCACTTCCCGGATCTCTCATCGCCCTCTATATTAGGTAGACCTACCTACCTAATCTGTCGGGATGCATGCGATGAGTGAGACCGGTACGAGGACGACGGGCCCCGGAAGGCGGCGGCCGGCCCGGGAGCGCCTGCTGGCGGCCGCCGCGCGGCGCTTCTACGCCGACGGCGTGACGGCGACCGGAATCGACACGATCACCACCGAAGCCGGCGTGGCGAAGATGAGCCTGTACAACAACTTCTCCTCCAAGTCCGACCTCGTCAGGGCCTATCTCGACGCCCGGCACGAGGAGTGGCTCGCGCTGTACACGGCACGGCTGGAGCAGGCGCAGAACCCCCGCGACGGCGTCCTCGCGGCCTTCGACGCCTACGCCGATCACGCGGCGTTCGCCTACGAGCGCGGCTTTCGCGGCTGCGGCCTGCTCAACGCGGCCGCCGAGCTGCCCGCCGGAGACGAGGGGCGGAGTGTCGTACGCCGCCACAAGGAACAGGTCGAGCGCCTGATCGCCGGGCACCTCGAAGAACTGCTGCCCGAGCGCCCCGACGACGTGCGCACCATGGCGGAGCACCTGTCGTTCCTGCTGGAGGGCGCGATGGCGCGCGCTGGGCTGGAAGGCGACGGCAGCCGGCTGCGGCACGCCCGCGCGATGGCGGCGGCCCTGCTGGACAGGCTGTGAGGCGGCCCACCGGACACAGCGCCCGTTCGGCGGGCGCCGGATCGTTGTGTGTGCTCGCCGCGTCCGTGCTGTGGGGTACCACCGGCACCGCGGCGACCTTCGCCCCGGACGTCGGGCCTCTCGCCATCGGCGCCGTCGCCATGGGCCTGGGCGGCCTGCTCCAAGCCCTGGTCGCGGCCCCCCGCATCGCCCGTCAGGCCCCGCGGCTGCGTGCGCGGCGCGGCACCGTACTCCTCGGCGCGTTCGCGGTGGCGGTCTACCCCCTGGCGTTCTACAGCTCGATGCACCTGGCCGGAGTGGCGGTGGGAACCGTGGTGTCGATCGGCATGGCGCCACTGGCCTCGGCCGTGATCGAACGCGTCATGGACCGGCGCCGGCTGACGCGCCGCTGGACACTCGGCGCCGCCCTGGGCCTCCTGGGCACCCTCATGCTGTGCGCGGCCCAAGCCGCTCAGGACCCCGGCGGCCGGGAGCAGCCATCCATGGCCGCCACGATGCTCGGCGTGGGGCTGGGCCTCATCGCGGCCACGACCTACGCCCTCTACTCCTGGGCGGCGCACCGGCTGATCACCCACGGCATCACCTCCCGCGCGGCGATGGGCACGGTGTTCGGCCTGGGCGGACTGCTCCTCGTGCCCGTCCTCCTGGTCACCGGCGCGCCGCTGCTCGACTCCGGGTCCACTATGGCCGTCGGCGCCTACATGGCGGTGGTGCCCATGTTCACCGGCTACGTCCTGTTCGGCTGGGGACTGGCGCATGTGCCCGCGAGTACGGCGACCACGCTCTCCCTGCTCGAACCGGCCGTCGCCGCCGTCCTCGCCGTGCTGGTCATCGGCGAACGCCTCCCCGCCGTCGGCTGGACCGGCATCGCACTCGTCCTCGCCTGCCTGGCCGTCCTCACCGCCCCCACAGCCGTCTCCGGACGGCGCCGGCAGCGGCCGGAAGGCGTGACGCCGCCACAGCGCACGGAAGCTGAGCACGCCGTTGCTCGGTCAGACCCCGGGCGGGTGCCGTAGCGGCATCCGTCGCCGAGCGGGGCGGGCGGCGAACGCTCCGCCGCCCGCCCCTCACTCCGCGGCGGAAAACCGCTTCGCGAGGTCGCGATGCCGGTCCGCGGCCAGCTTCGCCTGGTCCGTGCTGATGGTCGATCCGGGCATCCGCCCCAGCCGTTCGAGCTCGTCCGCGAAGCGCAGATGCTCCAGCCGCGCGTACTCACGGCAGGCAAGGCAGGTGACGTTCTCCGGCCGCGGAGAGGTCATCGCGTACGGCGCCCGCAGCCCGCATCCGGTGGCGATGCGGCTCGGCAGGTCACCGGCCAGCCCGAAGGTGGACGCCATCATGTCGCGGACGGCGGCGACGCCTCGGACCACCTTCGACTCGACATGGATATGCGGATCGTCCCCGCCCATGCACCCTCCCCTGCCCAGCGACTTCATGGGCCGGGGATGCTCCCGGCCGCCCGCGGATCGCAGGAGGAGTCTGCCATGTGCCCGGTGCGCCACCGCCGCCGCACCCGCCGGTTCAGGTCGCGGTCGCGGCCGCCGCCGCACGGCCCGCGGCGCGGCCCGAGAACAGGCAGCCGCCGAGGAAGGTGCCCTCCAGGGAGCGGTAGCCGTGCACTCCCCCGCCGCCGAAGCCCGAGACCTCACCGGCCGCGTACAGGCCGGTGATCGGGTTGCCGGAGGCGTCCAGGACGCGGCCGGTGAGGTCGGTCTGGAGGCCGCCGAGGGTCTTGCGGGTGAGGATGTTGAGGCGCACGGCGATCAGGGGTCCGGCGGACGGGTCCAGGATCCGGTGCGCGGAGGCGGTGCGGCTGAGCGTGTCCCCGGGGTAGGCGAGCGCGTTGCGGATGCCCATGACCTGGACGTCCTTGGTGTACGGGTTGGCGATCTCGCGGTCGCGGGCCTCGATCTGCCGGGTGAGGTCCGCCACATCGATCAGGTTGTCGCCGGTCAACTTGTTCATGCCCGCGACCAGTTGGGGCAGGGTGTTGGCGACGACGAAGTCCTCGCCCTTGTCCCGGAACCGCTGGATCGGCTCGGGTGTCTGCCAGATGCGGGAGAGGAGCTGCAGGATGTCCTTGTTGGTCAGGTCCGGGTTCTGCTCGGAGCCCGAGAGCGCGAACTCCTTGGCGATGATCTTCTGGGTGGTGACGAACCAGGAGTAGTCATAGCCGGTGGCGGTGATCGTCCCGAGGGTGTGCAGGGTGTCGTAGCCCGGGATGTCGGGGGTGGAGAAGCGCTTGCCCTTCGCGTCGAACCACATCGACGAGGGGCCCGGGAGAATGCGGATGCCGTGGCCCGGCCAGATCGGGTCGTAGTTTCTGAGGCCCTCGGTGTAGTGCCACATGCGGTCGGGGTTGACGATCCGTCCGCCTGCCTTCTCGGTGATCGCGAGCATCCGGCCGTCCACATACGCCGGGACGCCGGTGACCATGAACTTCGGAGGTGAGCCGAGCCGGTCGGGCCAGTTCCGCCGTACGAGATCGTGGTTGGCGCCGATACCGCCCGAGGTGACGATCACCACCGGGGCGTTGAGCTCGAAGTGGCCGACCATATTGCGCGAGGTGGGCTTGCCACGGGCGGCATCGCTCGGCTCCAGGATCGCGCCGCTGACCCCGGTGACGGCACCGCCGGTGACCACCAGATCGTCCACCCGGTGCCGGAACTTGAAGGTCACCCGCCCGTCCTTCGCGGCGGCCCGCACCTTCTTCTCGAACGGCTCGACCACCGCCGGACCGGTACCCCAGGTGACATGGAAACGCGGCACCGAGTTGCCGTGCCCGTCCGCGAGGCCGCCGCCGCGCTCGGCCCAGCCGACGATCGGGAACCACTGCACGCCGAGCCCGTGCAGCCAGGACCGCTTCTCCCCGGCGGCGAAGTCCACGTACGCCTCGGCCCATTTTCGGGCCCAGTAATCCTGGCCGCCGGGATCGGAGACGCCGCGGTCGAAGCCGGCCGTGCCGAGCCAGTCCTGCCAGGCCAGTTCGTGGGTGTCCTTGATGCCCATCAGCCGCTGTTCCTCGGAGTTGACGAAGAACAGGCCGCCGAAGGACCAGAACGCCTGGCCACCGAGGTTGCTCTCGGGCTCCTGGTCGAGGAGGAGCACCTTGCGTCCCGCGGCCGCCAGTTCCGCCGTGGCGACCAGCCCGGCGAGCCCGCCGCCGACCACGATGGCGTCCGCGTCCGAGGACGCCCCGGAGGCGGCGAAGGCCGGGCCCGCCGCCTGGGCGAGCGCGGCGCCGGCGAGCACACCGCCCGCCGCCGTCAGGGCGCGGCGGCGGCTGATCCCGGCGAGCGAGGCGGCATTCTCTGTGGAGTTCTCCATGGGCTGCCTTCCGGAAGGGGGTTCGGAGGGTGCGGGAGATGCGAAGGGGGTTGCCGCGACGGCAACGTGTTACCGACGGTAGCCCACGGGATGCGGGGCCGCCAGACTCCTGCTCTCAATGAGCAACTCCCGGAAGCCGTGGGGGACTTCGGCCGGTCAGCGCCCGCCGGATGACGGCTCCGGCGAGGCGCGCCGCCGTGGCGAGAAGGCGTACAGATCGAGGATGTCGGGCAGCGGTGCCACACCGGGGCCGCCCGCCGTCACCCACGCCACGATGTCCTCTGTCGCGTCCGTGCCGTTGACCAGGCCGAGCCACACCGGCCTGCCCCCGGCGGCACGTCCGGCCGCCGATGGCTGCACCACGATCACATTGGCCTGATCGCAGACGTCCAGACACGCGGAGACGCGTACGGGCGCTTCCTCACGCAGCCGCGCGATCTGCGCCGCATGGTCGATTCCGGTCACCTTGGGGCTGCCGCAGCAGCAGTCCCGGCATACGGTCACCCGGCATGGCACCGGGTCGGTCGGCCTGACAGGCATGGCGCATCGCCCTCCTCCGGGGAAGTCCGCCCCCCACGCGGCGGAGCCGCACATCGACACACCCCGTCGAGGAGGCGACCGCGTGAGTCTCCTGGCTCTCGGGTCGATGCTCGTCCCGGCCTTCCCACCCGCGCGTACGGGCAGTGGCCTGTTCGGGATCCGCTCGCCGATCACAGTGGCGGCACCGCGCCGGATTCACACCGGCTTCCTCGTTCCGCCGTCGCCTTCGTCGCCCGGCATCATCGCATCCCGGGCACCGCCGCACCATGTGGCCCCCGCTCCCAGGAGCGCCACGGGCGGCTGGACGTCAGTTCCGGCCGGCCGCCGCCCCCGCGAGGATCTCGCCCAGGCCCTGGCGGGTGGCGGCCAGCACCACCCGGTCGTGCGGCCGCAGGACATAGCCGGGGTGCAGATCCCACACCAGGGAGGGCGCCTGGGTGGCGCCGTCGTAGGGAGGCGCCGCGGCGAGGTCGCGCTGCCGGTCGGCCGGTTCCGCCGCGTCCAGTGCGATCACCCGCCAGGCGCCCGGTGCGAACGCCTCGGCGACGGTACGCCCCTCCAGTTGCGGATGCCCGGCGACATGCAGGGCGGCGAAGAGCAGCACCCGGCGCTCGACCGGTATGGCGCCGAGGACCTGACGTCCCATCATCGCTCCGGCGAACGCCGGGGCCGCCAGGCTGGAGACGCTGCGGCTGCGGGTGAGGGCGCGCGGATGGGCCGCGCGCAGCGTGCGGTAGACGGCGGTGGCGAAGCGGTCGTCGTACAGGCGCAGCGCCACCCGCAGCCGGGGCTTGACCGAGCGGGCGTACAGCGTCGCCTCCAGGTTGGTGGTGTCGACGCTGGTCAGGGCGAGCAGGGAGTGCGCCCGCTGGATCTTGGCGGCCTCCAGGACGCCCTCCTGGGTGACATCGCCGATGACCGTCGGCACGCCCAGCCTGCGGGCCAGCGGGATGCCGCGCGCCCCGGGGTCCTCCTCCACACACACCACGGGGATGTCCATCTCCCGGAGTCTGGCCAGGACCCGGGTGCCGACCTTGCCGAGCCCGAGCAGCACGACATGGCCGGAGAGGCCGCGCGGAGGGCGGCGCAGCGCGGAGGCGGTGCGGAAGGTGCCCAGCGCTTCGAGCGCGGCGGCCACCAGGACGGGCAGCATCAGCAGTCCGGTCAGCCCGGACAGCAGTTGGAGGACCTTGCGCCCGGTCGGCTCGTCCAGCGCCGGGTCGTCGATCGCCAGCACGTCCAGCACCGTGAGGTAGGCAGCGCGGAGCAGACCGGCACCGGTGAGCTGCCAGGAGGCGATGGTGAGGGCGAGGACTGCGATCGCCATTCCGGCGACGGACCAGCGCAGCCGACGGGAGAACAGCGAGGCGAGGGGCAGTCTGCGGGTGCCGAGCCGCCGCGGCGGCAGCGGTGGGCCGGTGGCGGAGACGGCCTCGAGCACCACCGTGTCGCGCCCGGTGGCGGCGGCCACCTCCTCGTCTCCGGGCAGCAGCTTGGGCCCCTCGTCCCCGCTGCTGTCCGAGCCCTCGCTGCCGCCGGGGTCGCTGGTGGTGGACGAGAGCAGGGCGAGGGTGCACAGCCCCGGGCGGGCCACCTCGTCGGGGCCGGGCGGGGTGCGCTCGGCCGCGCGCAGCAGCAGCCCGTCGGCCTGGAGGACTTTGCTGGTGCCCGCGACGGCGGTGGCCGCCAGGGCGGGGGCCGCCGTGTCGGCGTCCGACAGTACGGTGGTGGTGGCGTCCAGCTCCGCCGGGTCCATACCGGGATCGGCCACCCGCGCCGCCTCGTCGAGGAGTTCCTCCAGATGCTGGCCGAGCTTGCGGTTGTAGAGCCGGATCACCAGGCGCAGCCGGGGGTTGAGGCGGCGGGCGCGGAGGGCGGCGTGGATGTTGGCCTCGTCGTCGTCATGGACCAGGGCGAGGGCCGTCGCATGCTGCGCACCCGCCTCGGTCAGCACCTCCTCGTCCAGCGCCGGGACCTCCATGACCCGCACTCCCCCCTCCGGAGCGGGATCGTCCGCGGTCTGCCGGGGCAGCGGGACCCGTCCGACGGCCGCGCTGAACCGGCCGAAGAGCGCGGAGGCACGGCCGCCCGACCGCCATCCGGCCATGCGCTGCCCGGCCGGGTCCGCCAAGGGGGCGCCGCCGGGGATGACGACCGTCACCCGTGTCCGGTAGACGAAGTGGAGCTCGGCGGCGAGGCGGTGGGCGAGCGCGTCGTCACCGCACACGACCATATGGGCCGCCCCGAGGGGGTCGGCGGGGCGGAGGTGGAGGTGGAGAACACGACGGCGAAGCCCCCCGTTGGTCCGTGATGCCGTGGGTCGTCCGGGCGGGATACGGCGGCCGCGGTCTCCGGCGGCCGGCACCCGCGCTCCGGCGGTCATGATCAGACCGTACCTGGTGGGCTGCCCAGGGGAGTTGGGCACCGGGGGCGGGCGGCCGGGGCGCCCCGTGTGCTCACTCCCTGGGCGCTCCGCAGCGCGCACAGCGGGCGAAGGGCGCGGTGTCCTGGATCGCGCCGCAGTCGGCGCAGACCCGATCCAGCCAGCAGGCGGACTCCCCGCCCTCGGGCTCGGCGGGCGCCGGGTCCGGGTCCGCCGCCTCCCCGTTCACCGTTTCCCGGTCCGGGTCGCCGGGTCGAGCCGTGCCGCTCATCGTGTGCGCCTCCCTGTCCGGACCGTACACGGGTCCATCCTCCGACCCTCCACCCGTGACTCCGTCCCGGGAAGCGGCCCCGCCATAGATCCGATCTCTCAGACGCCAACGACCCTTGACGGGGCGTAATGGCGCCCGCCCCCTCCCCAGTTATCGGATGACTCGGTAACGTATCCGCCTCGGGAGGCAACAATGCCGAGATCTTACCGACGCTCCGCTGTGGCATTTCTGCTCTGCGGCGTCCTGGCCATGACGCTCTTCATCACCGGGCCCGCGCAGGCGAAGGACTCCGCCTGGACCGTGCGCGGCCCCTCACCCCACTCCGGTCCCCTCGCGCAGCTACGACTCGACGGAGCCTCCGGAGCGCTGACGCTCCACGTGTCCCGGGGCGGACGGACGGTGGTCGAGCCCTCGCCCGTGGGCATCGTCACCGAACGGGCGGATCTGTCGCACGGGCTGCGCTATCTGGGGCGCCACGACCGCACCGTCGTGGAGCGCTACCGCTCGACGGTCGGCAAGGAGCGCTCGCGCACGGCGCGGATGACCGAGACCCGCTTCCGGTTCCGGGGCAGCGCAAGCGCCCGGCTGGACCTCGTGGTGCGGGTCTCGGACGACGGGGTCGCCTATCGCTATGTCCTGCCCTCCGGCAGCGGCGATGTCCTCGGCGAGACCTCGGCCTTCACCTTGCCCGCGGACGCGGCCGCGTGGCTGGGCGACTACCGCAAGGACAACGAGAACCTGTTCAAGGAGTACACCGCGGCGACCGCGCCCACCGGTGAGTACATGTCCCAGGCGCTCTTCGAGACGGCGGGCGGCTACGCCCTGATCGCCGAGTCGGATCTCAGCGGCCGCTACTCCGCCGCCCGGCTGATCCATCAGCAGGGGCAGCCCACGTACCGCATCGGGCTCTGGGACCAGCGGGTCGCGTCCGACGGACCGCTCAGCACACCCTGGCGCGCGATGATCGTGGGCGATCTGGCGACCGTCACCCAGTCCACCTTCACCGACGATCTGGCACCCGCGTCGCGGGTCGCCGACACCTCGTGGATCCGGCCCGGGCCCGCGCTGTGGACCTGGCTCGCGGGCGGCAAGCCGGCCGGGCAGAGCCTGTCGATGCAGAAGGGGTACGTGGACTACGCGACCCAGCGCGGCTGGCCGTATGTGGTGGTGGACGCGGGCTGGTACTTCGACCCCGACCAGTGGGATGTCACCGATCCCGACTGGCCGCGGAACAGCTGGCTTCCGCAGCTCGTGGACTACGCGCGCGAGCGCCATGTGGGCATCCAGGTCTGGATCCACCACCGCGACCTCGACACCGCCGAGGAGCGTGAGCTGTGGCTGCCCACGCTGGAGAAGTGGGGGGTGAAGGGCGTGAAGATCGACTTCATGGACTCCGAGGCCCAGGAGACGCTGCGCTGGTACGACGAGATCCTCAAGGCCACCGCGGACCACCATCTGCTCGTCAACTTCCACGGCTCGACGATCCCCAAGGGCATCCAGCGCACCTGGCCGCAGGTGATGTCGATGGAGGGGGTGAACGGCGAGGAGAAGCGGACCAACACCCCGCAGCATCTGGCGACACTGCCCTTCACCCGCAATGTCATCGGCTCCATGGACTTCACCCCCGGGGCCTTCCACCGGGCCGAGCGCCCCAACGCGGGTTCGGACGCGGGGGAAGTCGGCCTGTCGGTGCTCTACGAGTCGGGTATCCAGAACCTGGCGGGCACCCCGGAGTCCTATGACGCCCGTCCGCTCGCCCGCCGCTTCCTGGAGCAGATCCCCGCCAGCTGGGACCGCACCCGGCTGCTCACCGGGCGGCCCGGTGAGAGCGCGGTGCTCGCCCGCGCCAGCGGCTCGCGGTGGTTCATCGGCGGTACGTTCACCGGCCCCGAGCACACCGCCGAGGTGCCGCTGCGGCTGGAGCCGGGCCGCTGGCTCGTCGATCTGCTCCTGGACGGCCCGGACGGTCTGGTCCGCACGCCCACGGTGGTGCGCGGCGGCCAGACGCTGTCCGTGCCGGTGACGGCGGACGGCGGGTTCGCCGCCATCGCCTGCCGCTGGCGGCCGGGCCTGTCGACCTGCGACCGCCCCTGACCATCCCTCACTCGGACACCCCGTCCAGGACGCCCGTCCAGATCCCGATCGCCGGGACACAGACGCCGGCCGCGAAGACCCGTGCGGCGGCGACGGCACGGGCGTAGGGGGCGGGGTGGCCGCCGGTCCAGCCTCGGGAGAGGGCCGGCAGCCGGTCGGCCTTCTGCCGTGTCGGGTTCTTCTCCTGCTGATGGGTGAGGAAGGCGGACAGCCGGTCCGCCGACTCCGCGTCCGTGACCGCCTCGGCGTCCGCCCGCATCTCCATCAGCGTGACCAGGACCCGGCCGGCCCGGCTGTTGGCGTAGAAGCCGCAGGTCAGGGTGAGGACGAAGACGGCGATCGAGGTGAGAGTCTGCGCCGGGCTCTCCACGGGGGTAACGGCGAGGGCCGTCATCCCGTCGAAGGACACGGCGACCCTCCCCGCCGCCGGCGCATGACGCAGATGGCGCCGTCGCATCGGATCGCCGTGGCGCAGATGCGAGATCTCGTGCCGGAGCAGGACCGCACCGACGGGCTTCTGAGCAGGGTGCGCCGGCTGCGCGGGATGGCGACATGGACGGTGGGCCTGCGGATGTTCAGGGTGAACGCGTGGTACAGGAAGGTGCCCGCGACCGCCCAGAGCGCGGCGACCAGGATGATCGCTTGACCAGGACACGATCCCCGTCGAACGGCAGGGAGATCCGGTCCTGCAGTACGGCGAAGGCCAGTCCGCCCGCGGCGCCGACGGCCCAGACGGACTTGCGGCGCCGCAGCCTCGTCCCCCAGTTCTCCATCCGGCCCAGCCGTCCCGGGGACGGCTGGGGGACGTGGACCACCTTCAGGTCGGCCGCCGGGGACCAGCTGGAGACCGCGTCCAGCCGGGCGGTGTCCAGTCCGGCGGAGTGGAAGGTGTCCCGGACGCGCACCCCGCCCTTCGCCGACCAGTCGACCGGGTGCGGCGCCTCCTCGGCCTCACGACCGCTGAGGGAGTCGGCCCGCCACTCGTTGACGAGGGGCAGCAGGAAGACGATGAGGAGGACGAGGACGGCCAGGAACGCGGTGGCGCCGACCGCAGCCGGCACGGACAGCCGATTGTCCCCTGTGGTCAGCACGCTCGCCCCGGTGGCGGGCGCCGCGCACAGCGGCCCGATGAGCACGGTCCAGCAGGTTGGCTCGGCCCGGCGCAGCCGGCGGACCGAGGACGCGGCGGTCATGGCCGGCCGGGCCCGGCGGGGTCCGTGCCGTCGTCGGGGCCGTCAGCTCGCGCGGCGCGGGGGCCGGCGCGTGCGGGTCCACTCCACCAGCTGCCGCGACGTCCAGGTGGTGATGACGCGCTCCGCGGGCACCCCGCATTGCGCGGCCCGGGCGCATCCGTTGCGCTGCCAGTCGAGCTGGCCGGGCGCGTGGGCGTCGGTGTCGATGGAGAAGAAGGTCCCCGCCCGGACGGCCTCGCGCAGCAGCCTGCGCGGTGGATCCAGCCGCTCCGGACGGCAGTTGATCTCCACGGCGGTGCCCGCCTCCGCGCAGGCGCCGAAGACCTCCTCATGGTCGAAGGCGGACTCGGGGCGCTTTCCGCCGAGCAGCCGTCCGGTGCAGTGGCCCAGCACATCGACCAGCGGATCGCTGACGGCGGTGACCATCCGGCGGGTCATGGGGCGGGCGTCCATCCGCAGCTTGGAGTGGACCGAGGCCACCACCACATCCAGCCGGTCCAGCAGCTCCGGCTCCTGGTCCAGGGAGCCGTCGGGGAGGATGTCCACCTCGATCCCGGTGAGCAGCTCAAAGGGGGCCAGCTTCGCGCGCAGCTCCGCCACCACGTCCAGCTGGGCGCGCAGCCGCTCCGCCGAGAGGCCGCGGGCCACCGTCAGCCGCGGGGAATGGTCGGTGAGCACCGCCCATGCGTGCCCCAGCCGCGCCGCCGTACGGGCCATCAGCTCGATCGGGGAACCGCCGTCGGACCAGTCGGAGTGCATATGGCAGTCCCCGCGCAGCGCCGCGCACAGCTTCGCCGCGTCCTCGTCGGGCTCGGACTCGGTTTCGGCGGACTCGGCCTCCAGGTTCGCCAGATACCCGGGCACCTGGCCCTTCATCGCCTCCTTGACCACCTGGGACGTCTTCGGCCCGAACCCCTTGAGCGACCGGAGGGTGCCGTTCGTGACACGCCGCTCGACCTCCTGGGGGTCCAGACCGGCGAGCACCGCCTGGGCCGTGCGGAAGGCACGCACCCGGTAGGTCGGCGCCTGGGCGCGCTCCAGAAGGAACGCGATCCGGTCCAGGGCCTCCAGGGGGTCCATCACGCGCTCCTCGCTGTATCCGGCGTCCGCGCTGTGTGGCGTCCGCGTCTCAGGCGCGGCGGTTCGGGCGTCGGCCGGGGGGCTGGTGGGGTTCGGGACGTGCCGTCAGCTCGGCGATGTCGCAGGTCTGGGGGGTCTTTTCGGAGACGGTGATGGGCCGGCCGTAGTGCCGGATCTCCATGGGGGCGCCCTCGGTCAGGGAGTAGGTGACACTGCGGCGGGTGATCTCCACGCGCAGCCTGCGGCCCAGCACCTGCATGGTGAAGGCGAGCCGGGCCAGCTTCTCGGGCAGCTTGGGCGAGAACTCCAGCCTGCCGTCGCGGTGCCGCATCCCGCCGAACCCGGCGACCAGGGCGATCCAGGTGCCGGCGAGCGAGGCGATGTGCAGACCGTCGCGGGTGTTGTGCTCCAGGTCCTTCAGGTCCATCAGGGCCGCCTCGCCCAAGTAGTCGTAGGCGAGCCGCAGATGGCCGACCTCGGCGGCCATGACGGCCTGGGTGCACGCGGACAGGGAGGAGTCCCGGACCGTGAGCCGTTCGTAGTAGTCGAAGTTGCGTGCCTTCTGCTCCTCGGTGAAGCACTCGCCGCGCAGATACATCGCCAGCACCAGGTCGGCCTGTTTGACGACCTGTTTGCGGTACATGTCGAAGTAGGGGAAGTTGAGCATCAGCGGGTACTGGTCGGCGCGGGTGCCCTGGAAGTCCCACTCCTGGTGGCCGGTGAAGTCCGCGGACTGCTCGTGGACGCCCAGGGTCTTGTTGTACGGGACCGACATGGACTCGGCCGCGTCCCGCCAGGCGGCGGCCTCCTCGTCGTCGACGCCCAGTTCGGAGCCCTTGTCCGGGTGGCGTTCGATGATGTCCGCGGCGGCCCGCAGGTTCGACTGGGCCATGAGGTTGGTGTAGACGTTGTCGTCGGCGATGGCGCTGTACTCGTCGGGGCCGGTCACCCCGTCGATATGAAAGCGGCCGTGGTGGTCGTGGTGACCCAGGGAGCGCCACAGCCGGGCCGTCTCCACCAGCAGTTCCACGCCGGTCTCGCGCTCGAACTCCTCGTCGCCAGTGGCTGCCACATAGCGCACCACCGCGTCCGCCACGTCGGCGTTGACGTGGAAGGCCGCGGTGCCGGCCGGCCAGTAGCCGGAGCATTCGGAGCCTTCAATGGTGCGCCAGGGGAAGGTGGCGCCCTCGTGGCCCAGCTGCTGGGCCCGCTCACGGGCGGCGGGCAGGATGGACTGGCGCCAGCGCAGCGCCTCGGCCACGGACTCGGGGAAGGTGTAGGTGAGCAGGGGCAGGACGAAGGTGTCGGTGTCCCAGAAGGTGTGGCCGTCGTAGCCGGAGCCGGTGAGGCCCTTGGCGGGGATGGCCCGTTCCTCGGCACGGGCGCCGGCCTGCAGGACGTGGAAGAGCGCGAAGCGCACGGCCTGCTGGATCTCGGCGTCGCCCTCGACCTCCACATCGGCGCGCGACCAGAAGTCCTCCAGCCATGCGCGCTGCTGGTCCACCAGGCCGCGCCAGCCGGTGCTGGCGGCCCCGGCGAGCGCGGCCTCGACCTGGTCCCGTACGGCGGGCAGCGAGCGGGCGCCCGACCAGCCGTAGGCCACCAGCTTCTCCAGCCGCAGGACCTGGCCCGGCTCCAGCACCGAGGTGACGGTCAGGCGGGCGACGTCGTCGCCGCTCTCGCCGGCGTGGCGGGTGGGCGGCGGCCCGGTGATGAGGTGGTCGGCGGCGACCGCGACCCGCAGGTCGCTGTCCTCGGTGCAGTGGATCAGCCGCAGCCGCTTGTCGTTGGCGGCGTTCTCCTCGGGGTTCAGCGGGGACTCCAGTGCCTCGGCCACCCGGGGGTCCCCGGCGCGCTCGGGAAGCTGCTCGTTGGCGACCAGCTCGGACTGGACGACGACGCGGATCTGGGCGTCGACGGCCTCCACCTCGTAGGCGACGGCGGCGATGGCCCGCTGGGTGAGGGAGACCAGCCGGGTGGAGCGGACCCGCACACTGGTGCCGGAGGGCGAGGTCCATTCGCAGGTGCGGTGCAGCACCCCGGCGCGCAGGTCGAGCACGCGCTCATGGGAGCGCAGCCGTCCGTAGCGCAGATCGAAGGGCTCGTCGTCCACCAACAGCCGGATGATCTTGCCGTTGGTGACGTTGATCATGGTCTGGCCGGCCTCGGGATAGCCGAATCCGGCCTCGGCGTAGGGCAGCGGACGCCGTTCGTAGACGCCGTTGAGATAGGTGCCGGGAAGGCCGTGGGGCTCCCCCTCGTCGAGATTGGCGCGCCAGCCGATATGGCCGTTGGAGAGCGCGAAGACCGATTCGCTCTGGGGCAGCAGATCGAGCCGGAGATCGATCTCCCGCAGCACCCAGGGGTCGACGACATATGAGGAATCGGTGATCACGAGTCGTCCTCCAGCAGCTCGGCGAGATCCTTGACCACGATGCCCGCGCCGTGGGCGCGCAGCGCGTCGGCCTGACCCACCCGGTCCACGCCGACGACACAGCCGAAGTGCCCCGAGCGCCCGGCCTCCATGCCCGCCAGTGCGTCCTCGAAGACGGCGGCCGCCTCGGGCGCGGTGTCCAGCTCCCGTCCGGCCTCCAGGAAGGTGTCGGGGTGCGGTTTGCCGGGCAGCTTGCGCTCGGCCGCGACCACACCGTCGATCCGCACCTCGAAGAGGTCCTCGATACCGGCGGCGATCAGCACATCGCGGCAGTTGGCGCTGGAGGAGACGACCGCGATCCGCAGGCCCTCGGCGCGCGCGGCCTCCACGAAGCGCACCGAGCCCGGGTACGCCTCGACTCCCTCCTCGCGGATCTTCTCCAGGACCAGGATGTTCTTGCGGTTGCCCAGGCCGTGCACGGTGTCCGCGTCGGGCGGATCGTCCGGCCCGCCCTCGGGGAGATCGATGTCCCGGGAGGCCAGGAAGGTGCGCACCCCGTCGGCGCGCGGGCGGCCGTCCACGTACTCGTCGTAGTCACGGGCCGAGTCGAAGGGACGGAAGGAGGGGCCGTCGCGCCGCCGCAGGAACTCGTCGAACATCTGTTTCCACGCCGCCGCGTGCACCACGGCGGTCCTGGTCAGCACGCCGTCGAGGTCGAACAGGCAGGCCCGGATGGAATCGGGCAGGCTGAGCTTGGTCATGGCCCCGATTCCCCGGGAACGCCGGAATATGCGGGGCGCGACGGCGGGACCGGGATCTTCAGCCACTCAGCGCATCGCCACCCCCGCTCAGCGCGGTACGACGGTGCGCCCCTCGCGGCGGGAGCGGTCGGCGGCCTCCAGGACGGCGACGACCTCGCGGCCGAACCGGACGTCGCAGGGGTCGGCCGCGCCCCCATTGCGGGCACCGCTCAGCAGCCGGTCGACGGCCGAGCCGAAGGCCGCCACCGCGGTGGTCCCGGCGTCGGGGACCTCGGCTATCCCCCGCTCCCCGTAGAAGTCGCAGGAGAAGCCCTGGGCGGCGGGCCGGGCGTCCAGGGTGAGCGCGAGCGTGCCGATGGCGCCGGACTGGTGGCGCAGCAGCACATGCGCGGCGCCGCGCGGCCCCTCCAGGGCGGTGACCTCGGCCACCGGGCCGAGGACCGGGAGCAGGACAGACAGGGAGTGCGGGCCGACGTCCCACAGTCCGCCGCGCTCCCGCCGCCAGTGGGATCCGCCGTAGTGGCCGCCGGGCTGGAAGATCGAGGCGAAGGCGGTGGCACGGCCGCCGTCCCAGCCACCGGCCGCCGCGGCCTCCTGGAGGAAGGTCTCGACGGGCGCCGCGAAGCGGTTGGTGAAGAACACCACCGAGGCCAGGGCGCGCTCGTCCACGGCGCGCACGATCCGGTCGGCCTCCTCGGTGCCGAAGGCCAGCGGCTTGTCCAGGAGCAGATGGCGCCCGGCCAGCGCGGCCCGCTCGGCGAGGTCGCTTTGGATGTCCGGCGGGAGGGCGATGGCCACGGCGTCCACGTCGGCGATCAGCGCGTCGGCGTCCGCATGGGCGCGGGTGCCCCAGCGGTCCGCCAGCGCCTGTGCCTTCGCCGGGTCGCGGCCCCAGATCCCGGCCAGTTCGGCCACCGGATGCGCGGCGAGCGCCGCCGCGTGGGTCTCGGCCGCCCAGTGTCCGGTGCCCAGCAGTCCGAACCGCACTGTCCGTCCCCCTCCAGCGAAGTTCCGGGGCCTTCCCCGGAGTCGGCCGCGATCCTACGCCCGTGCGGCCCACCCGCTTCGGCCGAGGGCGGTACGCCCCTCCCCCGCTTGGCCGCGGGCGGATGCCGGTGGGCGGGGCCGGTGCCAGGGTGAGGCCATGGCCGGCCACGGTGCGGGTGACGGCCGAAGCCCACCCTCACCGCTGGAGGAACCCGTGGCCCGTGGCTCGTCCCGCTCCCACTCCCGCGCGCTCCGGCGGCGCGCCACGTTCCGGGCGGCGGCGGTCCTGCTGCTGTGCGGGGCCGCGGTACCGTCCTGCGCCTCCACCAGTGAGCACCGGCCCGACCGGGCGAAGTCGGCGTCGGCGCGGCAGAGCGCGCTGGAGGCGGCCGCCGCGGCGAAGGCCGCGGCGAAGAAGAAGGCCGCGTCGGCCCGGCTGCTGCCGGGGATGCCGCCCCCGCTGGACCCCCGTGACCTCTACGCCGCCGACCGGCCGGGGAAGCTGTCCCGGGCGGTGAAGGACTTTCCGTCGCGGGTGTACGTCCCCAATACGCTCTCGGACACGGTGAGCGTCATCGACCCGAAGAAGTTCAAGGTCGTCCGCACCATCCAGGTGGGCCATCAGCCGCAGCACGTGGTGCCCTCGTGGGATCTGAAGACGCTGTGGGTCAACAACGACCTGGGCAACACGCTCACCCCCATCGACCCCGCCAGCGGCCGGGTCGGCCGCCCGGTGGACGTCCACGACCCGTACAACCTCTACTTCACCCCGGACGGCAAGTACGCCGTGGTGATGGCCTCCATGGACCGGGCGCTGGTCTTCCGGGACGCGCACACCATGAAGGTGGTCAAGTCGGTGCCGGCGAACTGCTACGGCGTCAACCACGCCGACTTCTCGCCGGACGGGCGCTACTTCATCGTCTCGTGCGAGTTCTCCGGTGAGCTGCTGAAGGTGGACACGGCGAAGAAGAAGGTGGTCGCCAAGCAGCGGCTGCCGATCGCCGGGGCCATGCCGCAGGACGTCAAGATCTCGCCCAACGGCAAGACGTGGTACATCGCCGACATGGTGGCGAACGGCCTGTGGGTGCTCAACGGCGACACCTTCGGCAAGCCGAAGCTGCTGCCCACCGGAAAGGGCACGCATGGCCTCTACGTGAGCCGCGACTCCCGTTCGATGTACATCTCCAACCGCGGCGAGGGCACCATCTCGGTGCTGTCGTTCAAGACCGGCAAGCTGGTGCAGCGGTGGCGGCTCCCCGGCGGCGGCAGCCCCGACATGGGCGGGGTGTCCAGCGACGGCAAGGTGCTGTGGCTCTCGGGCCGCTACAACGCCGAGGTCTACGCGATCGACACCCGCAACGGCCGACTGCGCGCCCGGATCCCGGTCGGCGGCGGCCCGCACGGGCTCGCGGTCTACCCGCAGCCCGGCCGCTACTCCCTCGGCCACACCGGAATCTTCCGCTGAGGCGGCCTGCCCGCCCGTGCCGTGGGCGGCTGTGAGGCTCTGCACGGCCATCTGCATAGGCTGCCTATATAGAGGCGTGATATAAATATAGATGTGGAATACACACAGCAGTCCGGTCCCCGGGAACCCGACGTCCCCGCGACCCCTGAGCAGGTCGCGGAGGCGCTGGAACAGCTGGCGTTCCTCGCGGTGCGCCATCTGACCAACCGGGACATCAGCTTCACCACGGCCTCGACCCTCGGCCGGCTCAGCCGGGAGGGGCCGTCCCGGCTGACGGCCCTGGCGGCCGACGAGGGTGTCACCCAGCCCTCGATGACCCAGCTGATCCAGCGGCTGGAGCGGCAGGGTCTGGTGACCCGGGTCGACGATCCGCACGACGGGCGGGTGGTGCTGGTGGCGATCACCGACGCCGGTCGGGAGTTGCTCGCCGAGCGGCGCCGCGGCCGTACGAACCGGCTCGCCGAACTGCTGGCCACCCTCTCCCCCGAGGACCAACAGGCACTCGCCACCGCCGTCCACGCCGCCGCCCCCGCCTTCCAGCGGCTGGTCGACAGCGCGGCACGGGCACGGAAGTCCCCGGGGAGTACCGCTTCCTGATCAACCGGCACCCTGCCGCGCCACGGCATTGCCATGTCGTCACGGCTGGGACCCTGAACGACGGAGCATCTTTTGTCCGCTCATCCCAGCGCCCCCAACCCCTTCAAGCAGCCGAAGGCCGTATGGGCGGTCGCCTTCGCCTGCGTGATCTCCTTCATGGGCATCGGCCTCGTGGACCCGATCCTGCCCTCCCTCTCCTCCCAGCTGCATGCCACGCCGAGCCAGGTGTCGCTGCTGTTCACCAGCTATCTGGTGGTGACCGCCGTCGCCATGCTGGTCACCGGATTCGTCTCCAGCCGCATCGGCGCCAAGCGCACCCTGGTGGCCGGTCTGGTGCTCATCGTGCTCTTCAGCGCGGCGGCCGGGGCGTCCGGCAGCATCGACGGGATCGTCGGCTTCCGCGCCGGATGGGGCCTGGGCAACGCCCTGTTCATCGCCACCTCGCTCGCCGTCATCGTCGGCTCGGCCAGCGGTGGCTTCGCGGGCGCGATCATCCTCTACGAGACCGCCCTGGGCATCGGCATCGCGATCGGGCCGCTGCTCGGCGGTGAGCTCGGCGGGATCAGCTGGCGCGGGCCGTTCTTCGGCGTGTCGGCCCTGATGGCCATCGCGCTGATCGCGACCATCGTGCTGGTCCAGCCCACCCCGACCCCGGCGCGCCGGGCCTCGATCGCCGACCCGATCAAGGCGCTGCGCCACCGCGGACTGCTCACCATGGGGCTGACCGCGCTCTGCTACAACTGGGGCTTCTTCACGGTGCTGGGCTATGCGCCGTTCCCGATGGACCTGGGCACCCATGAGCTCGGCTATGTCTTCACCGGCTGGGGTCTGCTCGTCGCCTTCTTCTCGGTCTTCGGCGCCCCGTGGCTGCAGGCGCGGCTGGGCATAGCCCGCTCCCTGTATCTGAACCTGGCGCTGTTCGCGCTCGACATCCTCGTCATCGGCCTGTTCACCGACTCCAGGACGACGCTGATCGTGGCGGTGATCGTGGCCGGCGCCTTCATCGGGATCAACAACACCATCACCACTCAGGCGGTGATGACCGTCGCCCCCGTGGAGCGGCCCGTCGCCTCCGCCTCCTACGGTTTCGTCCGCTTCATCGGCGGCGGTCTGGCCCCGTACGCCGCGGGCAAGATCGCCGAGCACAGCGGGGTGCATCTGCCCTTCTACATCGGGGCCGCGGCGGTCGCTCTGGGCATCGGCGTCCTGGCCACCGGGCATTCGCTGCTCGCCGAGGCCGAGCGCGTCCAGGCGGCGGAGGCGGCCGGACCCACTCCGACCGAGGAGCGGCGGGAGACGCTGGAGAAGCAGGCGCTGGCCGAGGAACTCGGCTCGGCCGGCTGACGCGAGGGACGGCCCCCGCACGCTGCGCGGGACAGGTGTGGACCAATTCGGGGGGCTCCAGTACGGTGCGCACACCATCGTACGGGGGCCCTTCCGAGGGGTGGCATGGCTTCCTTACGGTCCGCCCAGCGCATCGCCGGGCTCCGGTTCGCCGTACCCGCGGCCGTGGCGGTCGCGGGTCTCGCGTTCGCCTGGCCCGCAGCAGAAGTTCAGCGACGGCACTACCCGATGGGCCTGCCGCACCTTCGACAGCAGCAACGACCCCAAGTGGGGCGTGTACGGGGCCGAGAACAGCCGGGTGGTCAACTACATCGACGACCTCAAGGTCGGCACCACACGCGGTGACGTCGACTGACCCCCAAGCCCCCGTCCGAGCCCCCGCCGGTCCGTTGCCCCCTCAGATCCGCCAGGAGCGGATGCGGCCGGCCGCGTCGAACACATCGGCCTTGCTGGAGAGGATGTCGCGGACCAGATCGATCAGCGCCCCGTACGGCGGGTCGATCCCCTCGCCCGAAGCGTGCATATAGGCGACCGCGGTCGCGGCGGCGAACCGCGCGTTGCTCGCCGGGAGCGGTCTGAGCAGCGCGATGGTGTGCAACAGGGCCGCGGCCCGCCACGCCGGGTCGGGGTCGACCCCCAGGCGCGGCGGGTCCACCCGGTGACGGGCGACCGCGGCGACCAGCCCCGAGAAGTCCGAGATGGCCGGCTGTTCCGGCATGACTTCCTCATGGCGCTGCAGCAGCCAGGGGACGTCGATATGCAGCAGCGGGGCCATGGTCAGGCGGCCTGCCCGGGATGGCGGTGCTCATCGTCGGGGAACGCGTCCGCGAAGGCGTCCGCGTTGTCCGCGAAGAACCGCCGGAAGACCTCGGCACCCTCCTGCAGAGCGCGGTGCCGCGCGATGTCGGCCACGGTCGCCTCCCGGACGAGGGCCTTCATCGTCGTACCGCGTTCCTTGGCGATCTGGCGGAGGTCCTCAAGTTCCCGATCGCTGAATTCCACGTTGAGTGCTGACATGCGGGACACCCTACTCACCAGGTACCCCGTCAGCAATCGCCCCAGCTCAGATCATGTTTTTGTAGGTACTTGACAAAGCGTTCCCGCCATTACGGGAGGCTGCGGCCGGGGACCGGTCCGCCCTCGAGTCCCAGCCGGACGAAGGGGTCGCGCACCTCACGGCCCGTCAGGCTCCGGTAGGCGGCGGGGCGGCGGAAGGCGTCCCCCCAGGTCTCCCGGCGCCGGTAGTCGCGCAGCGCGTCGAGGTCGAAGACCGCGGGATAGACCCCCGCGGCCTCGCCCGCCTCGACCACCAGGGTGTCCCGCGACCGCCCATCGGCGAAGGCGATGCCGTCATGGGCGACGGAGTGGCCCCAGCCGGGACCGGCGTAGTTGGCCATGGCCATACCGGTCATGTTCTCCCCCGCGCGGGAGCGGAACTGGGAGAGCCGGTTGATCTCCAGCTCGCAGGCGTTCGGGGTGAGGACGATCTCGGCTCCGGCGAGCATCAGGGCGCGGGCGCTCTCCGGGAACTCGCGGTCGTAACAGATCATCGCCCCGGTCATCACCTCGCCCACCGCCGTGTCCAGGGCGCACACCTCGAACCCCTCCCCCGGGGTCAGCGCGGCCTCGGGCAGGTCGAAGACGCAGGTGTGCACCTTGGCGTAGGTCAGGACCAGACGGCCGTGCCGGTCGATGAGGGACAGGGTGTTGCGCGGCGCTCCGTCCCAACGCTCCAGATAGGTGAGCGCGATGGCCATCTCCAGTTCGGCGGCCAGCTCGCGGAAGCGGGTGACGAAGGGCGAGTCGCGGGTGATCGGCTCGCCCAGCCAGACGGCCCGGGGCCGCGGCGCCGCCGAGGCCTCGTCCCACAGCGACGGATGGCGGTAGCGATCGCCGCGGGCGAAGCCGTCCGGGACGGAGCAGCTGTAGCCGTTGCTCCACATCTCGGGGAAGAGCGCGATGTCGGCGCCCATGGCCCCGGCCCGGCGGCAGGCCGCCTCACCGAGGGCGAGGTTCACGGACAACTCGGGTCCGGGCGGGGCGAGTTGGAGCAGAGCGACGGTGAGGGTGGTCATGGCGGATGCCTCCTTCGATATCTGATGACGTGCGGACGGCGCGAAGGAGGTGTCCGGGCGGGCCCCTGGGGCGAGGCGGGTGTCACAGCGTGCCGCCACACTACCCGCGGGCGTGGGAGTTGACGAGGGGCGGGAGGCGGGCCGCCGCCCCGGATCCCGGCGGCGGGAAGCGGGTAGAGCTGCCCTTACGGCGTGATCGCCGCAAGGGACCGAGCAAGCGGAACAAGGGGAATGGGGTACACGGTGAGGATCGAGTCGGCCGAGGTCGTCATCACCAGTCCGGGGCGCAATTTCGTCACCCTGCGCATCGTCACCGAGGACGGCGTCACGGGTCTGGGGGACGCCACGCTCAATGGCCGTGAGCTGGCCGTCGCCTCGTATCTGCGGGACCACGTGGTGCCGCTGCTGCTCGACCGGGACGCCTCGCGCATCGAGGACACCTGGCAGTATCTGTACCGCGGGGCGTACTGGCGGCGGGGTCCGGTGACCATGGCCGCCATCGCGGCCGTCGACACGGCGCTGTGGGACATCAAGGCCAAGGCCGCCGGGATGCCGCTGTACCAGTTGCTCGGCGGGGCCTCGCGCAGTGGGGCGCTGGCCTATGGACACGCCTCCGGCCGGGACGTCCCCGAGCTGCTCGACTCCATCCGCGCCCATCTGGCGCAGGGCTATCGCGCGATCCGCGTGCAGACCGGCATACCGGGGCTGGCCTCGGTCTACGGGGTGGCCTCCTCCAGCGCGGGCGGCGGGGAGCGCTACGACTACGAACCCGCGCGCCGGGGGTCGGGGTCCCGGGTGCTGCCCGCCGAGGAGAGCTGGGACACCCGGGCCTATCTGCGCCATGTGCCGACGGTGTTCGAGGCGGTACGGCAGGAGTTCGGCCCGGAGCTGCCGCTGCTGCACGACGGCCACCACCGGATGACGCCCATCCAGGCGGCCCGGCTCGGCAAGGCGCTGGAGCCGTACGACCTGTTCTGGTTGGAGGACGCCACGCCCGGCGAGGACCAGGCGGCGCTGCGGCTCATCCGGCAGCACACCACCACCCCGCTGGCCATCGGCGAGGTCTTCAACCACGTCCACGACTACACCACCCTGCTGAGCGAGCGGCTGATCGACTACGTGCGCTCGGCGGTGACCCACACCGGCGGGGTCACCGCCATGCGCAAACTGCTGGACCTGGCCGCGGTCTACGGGATCAAGTCCGGCATCCACGGCCCGACCGACATCTCCCCCGTGGGCATGGCCGCGGCGCTCCACCTGGATCTGGCCATCCACAACTTCGGCATACAGGAGTACATGCCGCACACCGCCGACACCCTGGAGGTCTTCCGCAGCTCCTTCCGCTTCCAGGACGGGCTGCTGCACCCGTCCGACACCCCGGGCCTGGGCGTCGAGCTGGACACCGAGGCCGCCGGACGGTTCCCGTACCAGCCCGCCTATCTGCCGGTGAACCGGCTGGCGGACGGCACGGTGCACGACTGGTGAGCGGGGGTACGGTGAGCGTCGCAGCAGGAGAGAAGAGGGAGCATGGAGCAGCGTGAGTTCGGCCGGCTCGGCCGGAAGGTCTCGGTCGTGGGCCTGGGAACCTGGCAGCTGGGCGCGGACTGGGGCGAGGTCGGCGAGCAGGACGCCCTGGCCGTGCTGGACGCGGCCGTCGAAGCGGGTGTGACGTTCTTCGACACCGCCGATGTGTACGGGGACGGGCGCAGCGAGCAGCTCATCGGGCGGTATCTGCGGGAGCGGCCGGACGCCGGGATCTTCGTGGCGACCAAGATGGGGCGGCGGCTGCCGCAGCTCGAGGAGAACTACACCCTGGACAACTTTCGCGCGTGGACCGACCGGTCGCGGGCCAATCTGGGGGTGGACACCCTGGATCTGGTGCAGCTGCACTGCCCGCCGTCCCCGGTGCACTCCTCGGCGGCGGTCTTCGACGCGCTGGACACGCTGGTGGCGGAGGAGCGTGTGGCGGCGTACGGGGTGAGCGTCGAGACGTGTGCGGAGGCGCTGGCGGCGATCGCGCGGCCTGGCACGGCGAGCGTACAGATCATCCTCAACCCGTTCCGGCTCAAGCCGCTGGAGGAGGTGGTGCCGGCGGCGCGGGAGGCCGGTGTGGGGATCATCGCGCGGGTGCCGCTGGCGTCCGGTCTGCTGTCGGGGAAGTACACGAGGGACACCGTCTTCGCCGAGAACGACCACCGCACCTTCAACCGGCACGGCGAGGCGTTCGACCAGGGCGAGACGTTCTCCGGTGTGGGCTTCGAGGAGGGTCTCGAGGCGGCGGTGGAGTTCGCGGAGCTGGCGCCCGAGGGAGCCACCCCCGCGCAGACCGCGCTGCGGTGGATCGTCCAGCAGCCGGGCGTGACCTCGGTCATCCCGGGGGCGCGTTCGCCCGAGCAGGCTCGGGCGAACGCGGACGCGGCGGGCCTGCCCCCGCTGCCGGACGCCACGCTGGAGGCCGTCGGCGATCTGTACGACCGGCGGCTGCGGGCCCGGGTGCACCCTCGCTGGTGACGGTGGCCCGAGAAGCTCAGAAGCCTGCGTCCGCCGCCCACGCCGTCAGTTCGCGCTGGGCGGCGGCGCGCAGCTCGGCCGAGGGAGCGGCGGTGCCGTCGGCGATCAGCGCGTAGTGCACGGTGCCCGCGTCGGCCGGGGCCGAGAGCACCAGCCGGCGCGCGTCGGTGCCGCCGGGCTCCGCGGCGGTGGCGATGGCGTGGTCGGCGGTGTGGCCGTGCGCGGTGTACGCGGGCGGCCCGGTGACGGTGCCCAGATCGGAGACGACGGTGGTCCGGGCGGGGTCGAAGTCGCGGGGCAGACGCAGTTCGGTGGGCGCTTCGGTGCCGCCGCCGGAGCGCCACACCAGCATGCCGTAGCGGCCGGAGCCGGTCAGCTCGGCCACGTTCGGCAGGCTGCCGGGGATGCGGTTCCAGCTGAGCGTGGTGGAGCCGTCGCGTGAGCGGTCCTCGAAGGTGAAGGCGAGGGTGCGGCCCGCGACGGCGCGCGGATAGAGCCGGTCGAGCAGCCGTGCGTGCTGGCGCAGCCCGGCGTTGCCGGAGTCGTCGAGGCGGACGGCCGAGAGGTCCTCGCCGTTCCAGGCGTCGCCCTCGGTGAGGATCTTGCCGGTGTTGCCGTTCATGGCCTCGTGGTGGCGGCCGCTGTAGATGTCCCACTGCCACTGGGTGGAGGAGAGCACGGCGCCGGAGGCGGCCGGCCGGGTCCACCAGGTGGCGCCGGGGAGCCGGGAGTCCAGGGCCTGGTACATACCCTTGACGACCGTGGGGGCCTTGTCGGAGGTGAAGCCGGTCAGCGGATGGCCGAACTCGCTCATGACGGCCGGAAGGTCCAGTGCGGTGGAGCGGTCGCGCAGGGCGCCGAAGTCGCCCGCGTACTGGCCGTCGGCCGCCTTGCCGGGCATGAAGATGCCGGAGATGGCCTTCTGGTCGTAGTAGTGGGTGTTGAAGACGTAGTCGGGGCCGGGCTTTCCGGCGTCGAGGAGTCCGCCCTCCTGGCGCTGGAAGTCCAGGTTGGAGTTCCAGAACATATTGGGCTCCACGAAGGCGGGCTTGTCCTGCCAGCCCGCGGCGTCCATACGGGCGCGGAACTTCTCATAGAAGGGCCACAGCACGCTCTTCTCCCAGGTGCGGCTGTTCTGGCCGTCGTCGTACGCGCCCGCGTACGGCTCGTTGAGCGGGTCGAAGCCGGCGACGCGGGTGAACTGCTCGTCGGTGAGGTGCCGGGCGAGGTAGGTCATGGTCGTCCCGGCGGTGGCCAGGAAGGCGTCCTGGACACGGACGGTGCCCGCGCCGGTGGTCAGGGCGCGGTTGCGCCAGAAGTCGCGGGTGGCGTTCATGACCGCCTGGTTCTGGGTGATGTTCTGGCCCCAGTGGACACAGATGCCGCAGGACTCCTTGGGGTATCCGCCCGCGTCGATGACCCATTTCGGCGCGCCGTCGCCGCTGTACCAGCTGTCCTTGTCGAAGAGACGGCCGGAGTACAGGTCCTGGTGGAAGTCGGGGAAGACCCGGATTCCGGCGTCGAGGAACGCCTTCATCTGCGCGGTGGCCTTCTCCAGATAGGCGGTGTCCACCTGGCCGGGCTCGGGCTCGGCGTGGGCCCAGGACAGCAGGAAGCGCACCGCGTTGGCTCCGGTCAGGTTCCGCATGGCGGCGGCGGAGGCCCTGGCGTCGGCGGTGGTGGCGAACGGGAGCCCGCCGTTCTCCTCCAGTTTGGTCTCGCCGGACACATTGAAGCCGCGCAGCACGATCTCGCGGCCGTGTCCGTCGGTGAAGCGGGTGCCGTCCACGGTCATCCGGTCCGCCGCCCGCCCGTCGAACCAGGGCGCCTCGGCCGCGGCCGCCGGAGTGCCCGGGGCCGCGACCGCCGTCAGCAACGCAGCGGCCACCCCGAGCAACCGGGTGCGACCCGGTCGGGGGCGGCCGATCCGTATCCCTCGCGTCTCATGAGTCGGCATGGACCTACCGTCCAGTAGATCTGAGGGATCGTCAACTAGTCACGCGAGGAGCGCAGTTCGACCCCTCGGTGATGCGGGGGCGGCCGGAATCCGGCTACTGCTGGAATCCCGCGCCCAGGGCCGCACCGGCCTCAGGCGCCCCGAGGGAGTCGGGCCCGAAGGAGACGACGCCGCCCGTGGTCAGGCCGCCGGACTGGCCGCGCAGTACCCATGCCGCACCGCTGGTGGACTGGGCGCCGTCCTCGTCGGGGGCGCCCACCGCCAGGTCGTCCTTGCCGTCGCCGTCGGTGTCGCCGAGCCGGACGGCCATGCCGAAGTGGTCGTCCGCCTCCGCGGCGCCGGGGACACCGGCGGTGTCCTGGGTGAACGCCTGGGCTCCGGTGCCGGACAGCCCGCCCCGGCCGCCGTAGAGCTGGACGACGCTGCCCGCGCCCTTCTGGCCGGCCTCCAGTGCCTCGTACGGGATGCCGACGGAGATGTCCGCGTAGCCGTCGCCGTTGACGTCGCCGGAGCTGAGCGAGTAGCCGAACTGGTCGCCGTCCTCGTTGACGCCGGGGACGCCCGCGGTGTTCTGGTCGATGGTCGTGGTGCGAGTGGTGCTCGGCCCCGACGCGGTGCCGTAGAGGACCTTCAGCGTGCCGTGGTCGTACGGCAGGTCCTCGACGACGTTCCCCGGGACCGTGCGCAGCACCAGATCGCCGTGGCCGTCCTTGTCGACGTCTCCGATGGTCGCGGAGGCGGCGTCGGTGAGGTCCTTGACCTTCGGTGACAGGCCCTTGTCGTCCCCCATGAAGAACAGGCTGGACTGGGACATCTCCTCGAAGGCGTGGGTGGAGACGAGGTCGTCCTTGCCGTCGCCGGTGATGTCGCCCGCGGTCAGACTGGTCGGCCCGTCGAACCTGCCGGTGTCGGAGAAGGAGCTGCCCGCCTCCTTGCCGTCGCGGGTGAACGGGCCGAGACGGACGCGCAGGCCGGTCTTCTCCTCCTCCGAGCCCTCGTCGACGGTGACCACATCGACCAGGTCGGCCTTGCCGTCGCCGTTGAAGTCACCGCCCACGATGTCGCTGGAGCCCCAGTGGTCGCCGTTGCCGGCGGGCAGCTGGGTGCCGCCGGTCAGGCCGTTCGCCGAACCCCACAGGACCGTGATGGCCGGGGAGTCACCGGCCTGGACCGCCAGATCGGTGTAGCCGTCGCCGTCCAGGTCGCGGGCGACCGTATGGGCCCCGAAGTACGTCGACGCGGCAGGATCGCCGGGGACGCCCTCGGTGGCCTGGCTGACAACCTGGCGGTGGGTGGTGTCCGCACCGGAGGCGGAGCCGTAGACCACGGCGACGTAGCCCGCCTTGGCCTTGCCGTCCACCGTGCCGGCGGGGGCGGAGACGGCGAGGTCGGCGCGTCCGTCCTTGTTGAAGTCGACCTTCGGGGCGGCGGCCGCGGCGGTGCGGGCCTCGGCGGCGCCCGCCGAGGGGAGAGCGAGTAAGGCGGGGGTGGTCACAAGTGCCACCACGGTCGCGCAGCGCACGACGGTGGTGAGGGAACGGGAGCGCACAGATCCTCCTGCTCGTTGATGAGCGTTTACCTCATGTACACCCACCAGGACCCGTGACGCCGCCTCAGGGTTGCACCGCCGTTTCCTGGGATTTCCCTAGTCCGCCTCGTCCACATAGCGGAGCACGCCCATCATGTGCGTGTCGTCGACCTCTTCCGCGGGCGCCGCCACGCACTCGCCCAGCCGCTTGGTGAGGGTGTCGGCGTCGATCCCGGTGCCGATCATCACCAGCTGGGTGGTGCGGGGCTCATCGCGCTCCCAGGGCGAGGGCTGGAAGCGGAGATACGAGCCGACCGCGTGCAGGGTGAACTTCCGCTCCCGGCCCGCGCCCGCGAAGTGGAGGAACCCCTTGGCCCGGTAGAGGCCCGCCGGGAGGCTGTCGAGGAAGGCCATCAGCCGACGCGGATGGAGCGGCTCGGCCGCGGTGAATTCCATGCTCTCGTACGCGGCGTGGAGGTGATGGCCGTGGTCATGGCCGTCGCCGCACACGTCCTCGCCGCACTCGTCCCCGGCACCCGCGTCGTCGCTCCACACATCGGCGAACGAGAGCTGCCGGAAGCCTTCCCCGGAGGTCTCGCGGGGCCGGTGGTCGAAGAGGAGCGCGGGGTCGACACGCCCGTGCGCCGCGGCCAGGACCGGCGCGCCGGGGGCGATCTCCTGGATGTTCTCCACAAGATCCCGCCGCTGGTCCTCGGCGACGCGGTCGGTCTTGTTGAGCACGATGAGGTCCGCGGCGCGGACATGGCGGTCGAGCTCGGGATGGCGGACGCGGGTGTCGGGGAACTCCGCGGCGTCCACGACCTCGACCAGGCCGCCGTAGACGATCCGCTCATTGGTGCTGGACAGCAACGTACGGATCATGCTCTGCGGCTCGGCGAGGCCGCTGGCCTCGATCACCACGACATCGATGCGCAGCTCCGGATCGGTGAGCCGGTCGAGCATCTCGTCCATCTCGGAGGCGTCCGCCGCGCAGCACAGACAGCCGTTCTCGATCGGGATCATCGAATCGACCTGCCCGGCGACGGCCATGGCGTCGATGTTGATGGATCCGAAATCATTGACGATGACGCCGATGCGGGTATCCGCGCTGTCCCGCATCAGATGGTTGAGCATCGTCGTTTTCCCGGAGCCCAGAAAACCCGTGACGAGAATGACCGGAATCCGTTGTGTGGCCAAGGTTGCGTCTCCGTGCGGCGGTTCGTGGCGGTCTCGGGTGACCGCTCATGCTATCCGGCCGCGGGCCGGGCCGATCCCCGGCCCGCGGACGTCAGCGAACCCCGTCAGGGGATCTCGATGCCCGCCTCGGCCGAGAGGCGGTCGATCTCGGCCAGCTCGGCGTCGCTGAAGGCGGGCGAGTCCAGCACCGAGACGTTCTGCTCCAGCTGGGCGACGCTGCTCGCGCCGATCAGCACCGAGACCACCCGGGGGTCGCGCAGCACCCACGCGAGCGCCAGCTGGGCGAGGGTCTGGCCGCGCCCCTCCGCGAGCTTGTTGAGGGCGTGCAGCAGGGACAGCCGCTCCTCGGTGAGCGTCTCGCGCTTGAGGAAGTGGCCGAGCGCCATGCGCGAATCGGCCGGCACCCCATGGAGATACCGGTCGGTGAGCTGTCCCTGCGCCAGCGGCGAGAAGGCGATGACCCCGACGCCCGCCTCGGCGGACGCCTGCAGCACCCCGCCCTCGACCCCGCGCTGGAGGATCGAGTACGGATGCTGGTTGATCAGGTACGGGGTGCGCAGGTCCTTCAGGATCGCGGCGGCCTCGGCGATCGCCTCCGGCGGGTAGTTGGACAGGCCCGCGTAGAGCGCCTTGCCCTGGCGCACCGCGCTGTCGAGGGCGCCCATCGTCTCCTCGAGCGGGGTGTCCGGGTCGAAGCGGTGGGAGTAGAAGACATCGACGTAGTCCAGCCCCATCCGGGACAGCGACTGGTCGAGGCTGGCCAGGACGTACTTGCGCGAGCCCCACTCGCCGTAGGGCCCCGGCCACATGAGGTATCCGGCCTTGCTGGCGATGAAGAGCTCATCGCGATAGGGGCGGAAGTCCTGGGCGAAGATCGAGCCGAAGTTGGTCTCGGCGCTGCCGGGCGGCGGACCGTAGTTGTTGGCCAGATCGATATGGGTGACACCGAGGTCGAAGGCACGGCGCAGCACGGCGCGCTGGGTCTCCAGGGGGTGGGTGTCGCCGAAGTTGTGCCACAGGCCGAGCGAGACCTTCGGGAGCAGCACACCACTGCGCCCGGAGCGCTGGTACTGCATGGTTTCGTAGCGGTTCTCGGCGGCGAGGTGGACCATGCGCGTCGTCCTTGTCCTTACGGTGCGGCTGGGAGCGGGCAGGCCGTGGGGACGGCCCGCCCGCCTGAGCTTGTCAGTTTTGAGCCAAGGTGGCGACCTCATTCCCGCTGAGTGTTCTGCCGTATGCGCGGAAGTCGTCGAAGGCGGCCTTGAGGTACGGGTCCGGGTACTGCGACCTGCCGAGATAGCCGGCGCGGATGTGGTTGCCGAAGTGGACGGGCTCGACGGTGACGGCGGTGTTGCGTCCCACCTCGCGCCCGCCGACGTAGAGGACGGCGGTGCCGGTGCCGTAGGCGACGGCGACATGGACCCACTGGCCGGTGGGCAGCGGGGCGGCCTCGATGCGCTGCTCGGCTCCGCCGCCGCCCGCGGTGATGGCGAAGCGCAGCTTCCCGGAGTCGGCGACGGGGGTGAGGAACATATTGGCGGTCACCCCGGTGCCGATGTCGAAGATCCGGGTCCAGGCGGCGGGGGTGCCGTCCAGCCGGACCCAGGTGGCCAGGGTGTACGCCCGGGCGCCGGCCAGGACGTCGTCGGCGAGGACGACATGCCCGTCCGTGCCGTTCAGGGCGACCGCGCCGCCGGTCCTGCCCGCCGTCCAGGAGGCACCGCCGGTGAGCCGGGCGGCCTTGCCGTGGCCGGTGGCGTCGGCGGCGGTGGTGCCGGAGGTCTCGTCGAAGCGATGCCAGGCGGCGAAGGCGGGCGGCGGGGTGGGCGGCTGCCCGGTCAGCCAGTACACGTTGTAGTGCTGGTGGTGGACGCGGGCGACCGGCAGCAGGGTCACGCTCTCGCCACTGGCCGTGGCGCTGAACCGCATGGGGCTGGTGGCGCTCTGGGCCACGGATCCCTTGTCCAGGCGTGGCATGGTCATTCCGGTGCGGCCGCCGTACGCCCCGGCGAGCACGACGGGCCCGTAGAGCACGGCCTGGACATCGGGGTCGTCGGGGGTGGGGTCGAACGTCAGCTTCATCGGCAGGGTCACCTCGACCCGGTCGCCGGTCTTCCACTGGCGGTCGATGATCAGCCAACTGCCGGGGGCCGGCCGGTCGGCGAGGGGGGTGCCGTTGAGCGTGGCGCGGGCCCCCGCCGCCCAGGAGGGGATGCGGACGCGCAGTTCGAGGGAGGCACCGCCGGAGGCGACGGTGAGGGTGGTGGTCTGCTGGTCGGGGAAGCCGGTGGTCTGGCGCCAGGTGATGCCCTTGTCCTGCCAGCGCAGCTCGGAGGGGATGAAGAGGTTCACCAGCAGGCTGCGGTCGGCGTAGGTGTAGATGGTGTCGGCGAACTTGGCGTGGGTCTCCATCCCGCTGCCGTGGTCGCAGGAGAAGTTGTCGTAGTCGGTGGAGTACTGGTTGGGGTCGGTGCCCATGAAGGACGGCTGCTGTTTGAAGGAGCCGGGGGCGAGACCGGTGTAGTAGATGTTGAAACCGTGGGCCGAGTCCGGGTCCTGCTCGCCCAGCATCTGGTTGAGCAGGGTGCGCTCGTAGTAGTCGAGCAGATCCGTGCGCTCCGGCGCGTGGAAGTGGATCAGCCGGGTGAGCTTGAGCATGTTGTAGCTGTTGCAGTTCTCGCAAGCGTTGTTGGAGAGCTGGGCGGCGATGGCGTCGGGTTCGTGGAACGCCTCCCCGTTGCTGTTGCCGCCGATGACATAGGTGTGGTGATCGGTGACGATCTTCCAGAAGTTCTCGCCGATGGTGCGGTAGCGGCTGTCGAGCCCCTCCTCCCACAGCCGCACGGCGCCGACCATCTTGGGGATCTGGGTATTCGCGTGCAGCCCGGCGAGCCGGTCCTCGTTCCGGGCGAGCGGGTCGAAGACGCGGGCGTGGGTGAAGCGTTCGGCGACCTTCAGCCAGCGGCTGTCGCCGGTGATCTCGTGCAGATCGGCGAAGACGTCGTTCATACCGCCGAACTCGGTCTGCAGCACCCGCTGCATCTGGTCGTAGCTGAGCTTCCCGGTGCGGGTGTCGACCCAGGCGGCCTGGCGCAGCACGGTCTGCAGGGCCTCGGTGTTGCCCGCGAGCCGGTACTGGTCGACGAGCCCGGCCATGATCTTGTGAATGGTGTAGTACGGGGCCCACACCCCGGTGCCGGCCTCCAGCCGGTCGAAGAAGCTCTCGGGAAATGCCGAGAGATAGCCCTGGCCGTAGCCGGCCGCCGGGGACCTGGCCTGGCAGGCGGCGAGCGCCGAGACCAGTGCGCGGCCCTTGTCGCGCAGCGCGGTGTCACCGGTGGCCGCGTAGGTGAGGGCCAGTCCGGACAGGAGGTGGCCGGTGCTGTGGCCGCGCAGTTCCGTGGTGGGGCTCTCCCAGCCGCCACAGGGCTGGGCGGCGCTGGGGAGGCCGACGTTGAGGCGGAAGGTGTGCAGCAGCCGGTCGATGTCCACGAAGCGCAGATAGGCGGTGTTGCGGGACTGGTTGTCCTTGAAGGCGCCGGGGAGCAGGGTCACGGCGGTGAGCGGAAAGGGGCGGACGCCGGTCAGCGCCTTGGGCCCCCGGTGGGTCGCGGCCGAGGTGGCACCCGGGGGCGCCGCCGCGGCGGTGGATCCGGCCGCGACGGTGAGCGCCACGGCCGCGGCCCCTGTGGCGGTGGTGGTGATGAAATGCCGTCTGTCGACTGGTTCGCTCATGATTGCCCTCACTGAGGTTCGAAATTACGAACAATGTCCGACATCATGTGCACGGTGAAGGTACCGCCAAACGGGTCCACGGACACCCACGCATCACACCGTCTCCTTGAGGACGGTGAAGTGGCGGGCGAATCCGGTGAGCCCGGGCAGCTCCCGGATCGGGGTCCAGGTCCGGAAGCCGTCGAGGCTGTCGCTGTAGTAGTACTTCTGCTCGGTGTAGCCGTCGAAGTAGATCCGCCAGCCGCCGTTGTCCAGGCGCGCCGGCGCCGGTCCCTCGCGCCGGCTTCCCCAGCCCGCCCAGTCACCGGTACCGCGGAAGGTGTACGGCCCGCCGAGGCTGTTCGCCGTCGCGTGCTCGATGTACTTGGTCGTCTCCTGCTTGGTGAAGGCGTGGTACTGCCCCGCGTGGCGGACGACGAAGGTGTCGATGTAGTTGGACGTGTCCAGGCCCCGCAGCGGTGTCGGCGTGGTCCATGACGACAGCGACGCGTCGGTGGCGGTGAGCAGATGCGGCCGGAAGACGGAAGCGGGAGTGGCGGCGGTGTCCAGCGAGACGATGATGTTGACCCTGCCGCCGTCGTCCACGAAGAACTCCGGCGCCCAGGTGCGCTCAAGACCGGACACCGGCAGGGTGTGATTGCGGACGAAGGTCCAGGTGAGACGGTCGCGGCTGCGCGCGAATCCGATGGTGTTCCCGGTCCAGTTGGTCGTGTAGACGATGTAGTAGTAGCCGTCGGTGTGCTTGATGACGCTGGGGTCGCGGATGAGCCCGGACGGCGGGGTGTAGGCGGGTCCCTTGAGCAGCGTGTACGTGGTCGCGTCGGACGACTGGTAGACGTACATGTTCGACTCGCTGCTGTTGGTGAACGCCGTCATGGTGTAGCGGGTGGCGGCCGCGGTGTCCCGTGCGGGCGCGTCGGCCACGGGCACACCGAAGTCCGGGGTGCCGTCGGCCTTCCAGCCGAGGGCCTGGACGCGGGTGTGCCGGTTGGGGTCGTTCAGCGGGTCGCCGGTGATGTCCTTGTACTGGCGGGCGTGGTAGACGAGGAGGTCGGTGTGGCCGTCCTCGGCGACGGTGAAGGAGTTGTGGCCGGGCCCGTACTGCTTGGTGGTGTCATTGCTGGTGAAGACCGGCTGCGGGCTCTTCTTCCAGGCCGCGGCGGCGAGCAGGTCGCTCCCGGCGGAGGCGGTCAGCAGCCCCATGCAGTAGTTGGCGTCGGTGGCGCTGGCGGAGTAGGTGAGGAAGAGGTGGCCGTTCCGCTGCAGGACCGAGGGGCCCTCGTTGACCTTGAAGCCACGGGTCTCCCAGTCGTACGTCGGCCGGGAGATCTCCACCTGGGGCCCGGTGATGCTCCACGGGCTCGCCATCCGGGCGAGGTAGATGCTCGAGTTGTTGCCGACGTCCGGGTTGCTCTGCGCCCAGACGAGATAGCGGGTGCCCTGGTGGGTGAAGGTGGAGGCGTCCAGGGAGAAGGAGTCGATGGGCGTGACGATGCGGCCCTTCTCGGTCCAGGTCCCGGCGAGGGGGTTGGCGCTCGCGTTCTCCAGCACCCACATCCGGATCTTCCAGACGTCGTTCGCGGGCGCCGAGGCGAAGTAGACGTACCACTTGCCGTCGATGAAGTGGACTTCCGGGGCCCATATATGGGCGCCCATGTCACCGCTGGCGTGCTTCTTCCAGATCACCGACTCGGCGGCGGTGGCCAGGCCGCCGATGGTCCTGGAGCGCCGCAGGACGATGCGGTCGTACTCGGGGACGGTGGCCGTGAAGTAGTAGTAGCCGTCGGTGTGCTTGAGGATGTGCGGATCGGCGCGCCGGCGGACCAGCGGGTTGGCGTACGAGGCGGCCTCGGCGGCGGCCCGTGGCGCGGTGGGGGTGGCGGCCTGTGCGATACCGGGTGTTCCGGCGGCCGCCCCGAGGGCGAGGGCGCCCATCATCACACGCCTGCGGCTGGGCGGGTGTTCTGCGCTGCGGCTCATGCGGTTCTCTCCTGCTCTGGCTGGGGACGCGCCTGGGGTCGGACGGGCGTGATGCCGGCCTGTGTCGGGCGGATCCGCTGGATGGTGCCGTCGGGGGTGAACCGCATCCGGTCGATGGCGACTTCGCGATGGGTGCCGTCGCCGCCGGGGCGGGCGAAGCGGTGGTAGACGATGTACCACTCGTCGCGGCCCGGGACCTGGATGACGGAGTTGTGGCCGGTGCCGAGGATCTGATCGCCGGTGTCCTTGGCCAGGACCGGGTTGCCCGCCGCCTTGGTGAAGGGGCCGAGCGGTGAGTCGGAGACTCCATAGGCCACGCGGTAGTCGGGGCCGCGGGTGTCGTCCTCCGACCACATCGCGTAGTAGCGGCCCGCGCGCTTGAAGACGGTCGGCGCCTCGTTGTAGCCGGGCGGGGTGATCTTCACTGGCTGGGTGGCGAAGGAGACCATGTCGTCTTTCAGCCTGGCCGCCTCGAAGGCGCCCTGCCCGAAGTAGAGGTAGGGGGTGCCGTCGTCGTCGATGAACGCGTCCGGGTCGATCGACTGGTGGCCGAACTGCCCCTTGGCGACGAGCGGTTTGCCGAGGGCGTCGGTGAACGGTCCCCGCGGGCTCGCGGATTTGGCGACACCGATGGACTGGCAGGCGCTGAAGTACATCCAGTAGGTGCCGCCCTTCCTGACCACCGAGGGGGCCCAGGCGTTCTCGTGGCACCAGGAGACATCGGCGAGGTCGAGGGCGGGGCCGTGGTCGGTCCAGTGGACGAGGTCGGGTGAGGAGAAGCCGTTGAAGCGGGTGCCGCTCCAGCCGGGGTGGCCGTCCTCGGTGGGATAGATCCAGTACCGGCCCTCGGCGTACATCACATCGGGGTCCGCGTGGTAGCCGGGCAGGGCGGGGTTGGCGTCGCCGGGGCGCACGGTGGCGGTCTCCCGGATGACGGTGCCGTGGCGCACGACACCCGACAGGCCGGGCAGCTCCTGTTTGGGCGTCCAGTGCTCCAGGTCGGCGCTGTCGCTGTAGTAGTACTTCTTGACGGTGTAGCCGTCCATGAACATGCGATAGCCGCCGCCGGGGAGGGCGACGATGGTCTGGCCCTCCAGCAGGCCGCCCCATCCCGCCCAGTCGCCCTTGCCGGTGAAGCGGTACGGACCGGTGACGCGGTCGGCGACGGCGTGCTCGATGAGTTCGCCCGTGGCGTTCTTGGTGAACGCGTGGTAGGTGGCGCCCTTGCGGACCACGAAGGTGTCGATGTAGCCGTTGTAGTCGCTCTCGCTCGGGGAGATGCCCTCGAGCGGCTGGGGCTCGCTCCACCGGGTGAGCGTGTCGTCGAGCGCGGTGAGGACGTAGGGCTGGAAGTGCCGGTAGGCGGTGGGCCCGGTGGACAGCGACACGACGATACGGACCTTGCCGTCGGGCGCGTCGGTGAAGAACTCCGGTGCCCAGGTGTTGTTGGCCGCCACGCCGTGGTCGATGTCGGCGAGATGGGTCCAGGTGCGGCGGTCGTCACTGACGGCGAGGCCGAAGGTGGTGCCGGTCCATCCGGTGGTGTACGCGACGTAGTAGCGGCCGCCGCGGTGGATGACGCTGGGGTCGCGGACGAGACCGGAGGGCGGGGTGTACGCCTTGTCCTGGACCGACCAGAAGTCGCGGGCGTCGTCGGACCCGTAGACGTACATATTGCTCTCGCCGCTGTTCGTGAAGGCGGTGAACAGATAGCGCGAGACCGTGGTGGACTGCTGCACGGCGCGTCCGCTCCCGTGGCTCCGGTCGTGCTCCGCGGCGTGCACACGGCTCGCGGTGAGGGGAACCACGAGAGCGAGGGCGGCCAGCAGCGCGAGCAGCGCTGCCGGCGCTCTCCAGGGTCGGGTGGCATGCGGGGGCATCAGAGGGCTCCTGCGATCCGAAGTGATCGAATTTGTTCGGAGATTAAGGGTTCTGATGACTTCCGACAGCCCCTGGAGAGGGTGCGAAAGTTTCGAAAACCGGGAGCCCTGGAACACGCGCGATGGGGTGGTGCGGTGAGGCGAGTGGATCAGCGATGCGGCGAGGGGCGGATCAGACGAAGGTCTGACGCTGCAGCCAGAGGTCCCTGGCGGTACCACTGCCCTGGATGAAGACGTAGAGCAGATTCTCCTCGTTGAGGATGGGGACGCCGACGCCCGCGGAGCCGATGACCCCGCCCAGGGACTGGAAGCCGCTGTAGGTCGTGCCGTTCTCCGTGGTCTGCACGGCGACCCACAGGGCGTTGTCGGTGGCCTTGATGAACACGTTGACCCGGCCGTCCTGGGCCAGGGCGCAGGTGGGCCGCCAGACGATCTGTGCGCCGAGGCTCACGGGGGCGCCGAACGTGGCGTAGTCGTCGCTCTGTCCGACGCGCCGGACGGTCCCGTCGGAACCCCGGTAGAAGATCTGCACCCGGCCGGCCGCGTCCAGACACACCGACGGGCGGCTGGTCACATTGGAGGCGTCGAGGGTGAAGGGCCCCCAGGTGGCGGAGTTCTCGGTCTGCTGCTGGATGGTGTACAGCGTCTCGCCCGCACCCTTGACCGCCACCACGATCCGCCCTCCCCCGTCGAGGATGGGCGACGGCGTGGCGAAGATGGCACCGCCCAGCGATGTGGCGGCGGTGTAGGTCTCGTACTGCAGATCCTGGTTGCGGAGGTACCACAGAGCGTCGTCGGTGCCGGGGAAGAACACATAGATGCGGCCGTCGGTGCCGAGCGCCGCGGCCGGGTCGTCCCCGATGCCGGTGGCCAGGATCTGGGGCGGTCCGTACCCGGAGTTGATGGAGGTCTGGGTGATGACCTCCAGGTTGTTGCCCGGAGTGCGGTAGAAGACCCGGACCTTGCCGTCCCTGCCCCGGATCGGCGCCGGAATGCCGTCGACGGACAGGCCCGCGTACTGCTGCCACGGACCCCAACTGCCGTCGCGGGCCTCCACCCTGCTCCACAGGACGTTGGACCCGCCCCGGATGAAGACCTGCACCCGGTCGTCGGCGAACGCGACCGGGGCGGGCTCGGAGTGGATGCCGCCCTGCAGATTGATCCAGGTGCCCCAGACGGTGCCGGGGGTGGTGGAAACGGTCATGAGAGGACCTCCCTCTTCTCGTGAAGCCACGAGACTGCACGGATACACCGTCAATTCCCGGGAAAGCATGGCGGATACCCGAAGAAAGGAAGATGTACGGATATGACCGATTCATTATTATGAGAGACCGATATCAGATTAAATACGCTCGCCTGCTATGGAAATTCATCGTGCGAGAGAAGAGATTCTGATCGGGGACCTGCCGTTGACCTTCCCCAAGGGGGAAGCCCGAGCATCGTGGTCGTCGGGCGAGGTGCCCGGCGGCGAGGAGGGGCGAACATGGGGCTGCTGACCATCGGTGCGTTCGCGAGGGCGTCGCGGCTGTCCCCCAAGGCGCTGCGCCTGTACGACGAGCTCGGGCTGCTGCCGCCCGCCCGCGTCGATCCGCACTCCGGCTACCGCCTCTACGATCCGGCACAGCTGGAGCGGGCCCGTCTGGTGGCGTGGCTGAGGCGGCTCGGCATGCCGCTCGCCGACATCCGGGCGGTGTGCGAGCTGGGGCCGGAGGCCGCCGCGCGGGAGGTGCGGGCGTACTGGGCGCGGGTCGAGGCCGACACCGCGGCCAGAAGGGACCTGGCCGCCTTCCTCGTCGACCATCTGTCCGGGAGGGACACCACGATGTCTTCCGACCACACCACCCTGGGGATCCGCTACGCCGTGCTCTCCGACACCGGCTCGGTCCGGGAGAGCAATGACGACGCCGGGTACGCCGGTCCGCGCCTGCTGGCCGTGGCCGATGGATTCGGGGGCGGACGGCACGCCGGCGAGGCGGCGATCGAGGCGCTCAAACCGCTGGACGCGGGCGTCCCGGGCGGGGAGTTGCTGAGCGCCCTGGAGGAGGCGGCGCACCGGGCCCGGGAGTCGGTCTCGGCGCTGGCCGCGTCCGACCCCGCGCTGCGGGATGTCGGCACGACGCTCACCGCGATGGTGTGGTCGGGCTCCCGGCTGGGGCTGGTCCATATCGGCGACTCGCGCGCCTATGTGCTGCGCGACGGTGAGCTGTTCCAGATCACCCATGACCACACCGTGGTCCAGTCGCTGCTCGACGAGGGGCGGATCACCCCCGAGGAGGCCGCCTCGCACCCCCAGCGGGCGCTGCTGCTGCGCGCCGTGGGCGGCGGCTCGGCGTTCGAGCCGGACTTCGCCCTGCGCGACGCCCGCGCCGAGGACCGCTATCTGCTGTGCTCGGACGGGCTGACGGGGGTCGTGCCCGCCGGGGAGATCCGGCGAGTGCTCGCCTCGGAGGACGACCCGGGCGCGGCCGTACGGCAGTTGGTCGCCCTCGCCAACCGCGCGGGCGGGCCCGACAACGTCACCTGCGTGGTGGCACATGTGGCCGAGCGGAGGATGCTGACCTCGGCGTAAAGCCACCGCCGGGACCGTCTCGCCCGCCCACCGTGACCGCTTGCTGAACGTTGATGAATGGTGTGTGCAAGGGCTTGTCGGCCGGAAGAACGCCTCCTTATGCTCGCGGCGGAAATCGCTTTCCACTCCTGCCGACCGGGAGACAGGCACGGCCGGCGGCGCGGCGTAAGGGGCAGAGCATGTCCACAGGTCCGATCCGGCTCTCCCAGGGAGCGCACACCGCGCTCCGCCCGGCCACCGCGGCGCGGATCACCGGAGGCTTCTGGGCCGCCAGACGCCGTGTCAACGCCGAAGTGAGCGTCTCCCAGGGGCCGGACCGGCTGGAGCGGGCGGGCAATCTCGCCAATCTGCGGGCCGCCGCGGGGCCGGCGCCGGCGGAATCCGGTTTCCGGGGCGACTTCCCGTTCCAGGACTCCGATGTGCACAAGTGGCTCGAGGCGGCCTCCTGGCAGTTGGCGGCCGGCGGCGAGGGGCCGGCCGAGGACGAGCTGGCCTGGCAGGTCGAGCGGCTGACCGGGCTGGTCGCGGCCGCGCAGGCCGAGGACGGCTATCTGCAGACGTACTACCAGCTCGGGCCGGACGCCCGGCGGTGGGCGGAACCGCACTGGGGGCACGAGCTGTACTGCGCGGGCCACCTCCTCCAGGCCGCGGTCGCGCACCACCGGGCCACCGGCGCGGACGGACTGCTCGATGTGGCGGTGCGCTGCGCCGATCTCGTCGACGCCACGTTCGGGCCCGGTAAGAACGAGACGGTGTGCGGACATCCGGAGATGGAGACGGCGCTGGTCGAGCTGTACCGGGAGACCGGTGAGCGGCGCTATCTCGATCTGGCCGGGTACTTCGTGGACCGGCGCGGGCAGGGCAGCCTCGGCGACGGCCCGGCCGAGGGCTCGCCCGGCCCCCGGCCCGGGGCGCCCTACTGGCAGGACCACATCCCGGTGCGGGAGGCGACGGCGGTCGCCGGGCATGCGGTGCGCCAGCTCTATCTCCTGGCCGGGGCCGCGGATGTGGCGGCGGAGACCGGCGACGCGGGGCTGCGGGACGCTCTGGTGCGGCTGTGGGAGGACATGGCCACGACGAAGACGTATCTGACGGGCGGGGTGGGGTCCCGGCACGAGCTGGAGTCCTTCGGGGACGCGTACGAGCTGCCGCCGGACCGGGCGTACGCGGAGACCTGCGCGGCCATCGCCGCCATCCACTTCGGATGGCGGATGGCTCTGCTGACCGGGGAGGCCCGCTACAGCGATCTGGTGGAGCGGACCCTGTTCAACGGCTTCGCGTCGGGGGTGTCGATCGACGGTGAGCGCTGGCTCTATGTGAATCCGCTGCAGGTCCGCCAGGACGATGAGAGCCGTAAGGATGCCACCAGCGACCGAAGCGCCCACCGGACGCCGTGGTTCCGGTGTGCCTGCTGTCCGCCCAATGTGATGCGGCTGCTGGCCTCGCTGCCGCACTACATGGCGAGCGGCGACGCCCAGGGGCTGCAGCTCCACCAGTACGCGTCCGGCTCGTACGAGGCGGGCGGCGGGGCGGTGCGGGTGGGGACCGGCTACCCGTGGGAGGGGCGGATCGCGGTGGTCGTGGACACGGCTCCGCAGGACACGGACTGGACGCTGTCGCTGCGCATCCCGCACTGGGCCACGGCGTACGAGGCGACGGTCGGCGGGGAGCCGGTGGCCGAGCGGGCCCAGAACGGCTGGCTGCGGCTGCGACGCCGCTGGCGGCCCGGCGAGACGGTCGTGCTGAGCCTGTCCCTGGACCCCCGGCTCACCCGGCCCGATCCGCGGGCCGACGGGGTGCGCGGCTGTGCCGCGATCGAGCGCGGCCCGCTGGTGTACTGCCTGGAGCAGCCCGACCAGCCCGCGGGACTGCGGCTGGACGACATCGCCCTCGACCCGGATGCCACGCTGAGCGCGGAGCACCGGCCGGAGCTGCTGGGCGGGGTGACCGTGATCACCTCCCTGGCCCTGCGCCATGCCGTCGCGCGCGATGGCTGGTGGCCGTACCGCGACGGTGGCGCGGGCTCCGGTGGCGGCACGCGCCCGGGCGTGGAAGCGGGCGGCGTGGAAGCCCTCGATCCGGTGCCGGTGACCGCGATCCCGTACTACGCGTGGGCGAACCGCGAGCCCGGCGCGATGCGGGTGTGGACCCCGCTCCAGCCCCTGACCGGCTGACCTTCGCAGGACCGGTCCGGGCCTTTGACCTGCCGGTCTTCGGTTCATGCCCGGACCGGCTGATCTCCACCGGAGCCGGGCGTGTCCCACGCGGTGGCCACCGGAACTCGGCGGACACCCCATGCGTTCACCGCTCGAGGAACACGCTCTTGTGCCCGAGCGGCACCATGGCAACGGGAGGTGCCCCTTGAGCACCGGATCCACACCCGGCGGGGACGATGACGCCGACGGCTGGGACGACGTCACCCTCGACGAGGACTTCATACGGGACGCCGAGGTCGCCGAGCCCGCCGCGCGCACCCGGATGCTGACCGCACGGTGGCGGCGCGGCGCGCCCGAGCCCCAGCCCTGGCGGGCGGACGAGCCGCCGGCCGGATGGTTCTGGAGCAAGCGCCGCAAGCGGCGCCGGCGGCGCTGACCTCGCCTCTCCGTTATCCGGTCGCAATTGCGCGCGTAAAGACACCGCGGCATATCCGGTGGGAGGATTCGGGCCGACTCACTGATCATGAGGTCCGTGGTCATCCGCCGACCCCGTCCCCGGAGGTGCCGTGTCCGCTCGCTCCGCGTTGCCCGTCATAGCCGTCGCCGCCGTATCCGCCCTCCTGGCCGGGTGCACCAGCACCAAGTCGTCCGGGTCCGGCGGCAGCGACATCAGCCTGGTGAATTCCGGGAAGCTCACGACCTGCACGCATCTGCCCTATCCGCCCTTCCAGTCCAAGCAGGGCAAGAAGATCGTCGGCTTCGATGTGGACATGGTCGACCTCGTGGCCTCGGCGCTCGAAGTGAAGCAGGAGATCGTGGACACGCCCTTCGAGGGCATCCAGTCCGGGGAGGACCTCAACACCAACCAGTGCGACGTGGCCGCCGCCGGGATGACCATCACGGACGTACGCGAGAAGAACCTGGACTTCTCCGCTCCGTATTTCGAGGCCACGCAGGCGCTGCTCACCACCAAGGGCAAGCCCTACAAGTCCCTCGCCGACCTCAAGGGCAAGAAGCTCGCGGTCCAGCAGGGGACCACCGGTGAGAGCTACGCCCAGAAGCACGCCAAGGGCGCCGAGCTGGTCCAGTTCGAGGATCTCGCGCTGCTGCTGACCGCCGTCAAGACCGGGCAGACCGACGCCGGCATCAACGACAACGGTGTGCTCTACGACTATGTCAAGGACAACGCCGACACCACGGTGGCGGCCGAGTTCGAAACCGGCGAGCAGTACGGCATCGCCGTGCGGACCGGCAATGACGCACTGCGCAAAAAGATCAACGCGGTGCTGAAGGACGCCCGGGCGGACGGCTCCTACGACCGCATCTACAAGAAGTGGTTCGGCACCGCGCCCAAGAAGTGACACCCGCTGACGGCCATCGGAGCTGAGGAGTCCGCACACTTATGGCAATGACCCGCCGGCAGCGGGCGCGGGCGATACGAGCGGTGCAGTACGCCGTGCTCATCGCCCTGCTGCTCGCCATCGTCCTGGCCGCGGACTGGGGTGAACTGCGGCGCGCCTTCTTCGACGCCGAGGTCGCCCGGTCCCTGTTCCCCGACATCATCACCACCGCCCTGGTCAACACCGTCGTCTACACCCTGCTCGGCTTCGGCTTCGGCCTGGTCCTCGGGGTGGTGCTGGCGCTGATGCGGCTCTCGCAGGTGCCGCCGTACCGCTGGCTGGCGGTCGCCTACATCGAGTTCTTCCGCGGAGTGCCCGCGCTGCTGGTGTTCATCGCGCTGGGCTTCGGCGTGCCGCTCGCCTTCCAGGTGGCGCTGGACCGGCACGTCACGGTGATGCTGGCGCTGGGGCTCGTCGGAGCCGCCTACATCGCGGAGACGATGCGGGCGGGCATCCAGGCGGTGCCCAAGGGGCAGATGGAGGCGGCGCGTTCGCTGGGCATGTCGCACAGCCGGGCGATGGCCTCGATCATCATCCCGCAGGCGTTCCGCATCGTCCTGCCGCCGCTCACCAATGAACTGGTGCTGCTGACCAAGGACTCCTCCCTGGTCTATCTGCTGGGGCTCTCCCTGGACCAGTACGAGCTGTCCAAGTTCGGCCGGGACGCGCTGAATCAGCACCGCAGCCTCACCCCGATCCTGGTCGCCGGGGTGTGCTACCTGATCATCACCGTTCCGCTCGGCCATCTGGTGCGCCGGCTCGAGGCCCGTTCGGCGAAGGCGAGGTGACCGGCGTGAAGGAGACGACGGTGGTGAAGGAGACCGGCGAGGCGGACGGCATCGCCATCCACGTGGCGGGGCTGCACAAGTCCTTCGGCGCGCTGGAGGTGCTCAAGGGCATCGATCTCACCGTCCGGCGGGGCGAGGTGGTCTGTGTCATCGGCCCGTCGGGATCCGGCAAGTCGACGTTGCTGCGCTGTGTGAACCTCCTGGAGGAGCCGACCTCGGGCTCGGTCACCGTGGCGGGGACCGAGGTCACCGATCCGGACGTGGACATCGACCGGGTGCGGCGGCGGATCGGCATGGTGTTCCAGGCGTTCAACCTCTTTCCGCATCTGACCGCCCTGGAGAACCTCACCATCGCCCAGCGGCGGGTGCTGCGCCGCGGCAAGGCGGAGGCGGTACGGATCGGGCGGGACACTCTGCGGCGGGTCGGCCTGAGCGACAAGGAGTCGGCCTATCCGGCGCAGCTTTCGGGCGGACAGCAGCAGCGGGTGGCCATCGCCCGCGCGCTGTCCATGGACCCGGAGTTGATGCTCTTCGACGAGCCGACCTCGGCGCTCGATCCGGAGCTGGTCGGCGATGTGCTCGCCGTGATGCGTGCCCTGGCGGACGAGGGGATGACGATGCTGGTCGTCACCCATGAGATGAGCTTCGCGCGGGAGGTCGCCGACCGGGTCGTGTTCATGGACGACGGGGTGATCGTGGAGGAGGGCGGACCGGAGCAGGTCGTCTCCGATCCGGTCCATCCCCGCACCCGGGCCTTTCTCACCCGGGTGCTCAACCCGGCCGCGGCGCGGGTCGGGGAGGTGCCGGACACGGGCCCGCACGGAGCGCGGATCGACCGCTGAGCTCCGTGCGGGCGCTGAGCCTCGTGCGGGGGGCTGAGCTTCGTACGACCGCTGAGCTTCGTACGACCGGCTGAGCTTCGTACGGGCACGGGTCCGCGTGGTCAGCGGGCGGGACGCAGGCCGCGCAGGTCGATCGCGTCGGCCATGGCCTGCAGTCCCGCGTCGTTGAAATGGAGATGGTCGCCCGAGTCGTAGGCGGGCAGTGAACGGTCCGGAGCGGCGGGGTCGCGGACGGCGGCGTCGAAGTCCGCGACCCCGTCGAACAGGCCGCCGTCCCTGATGAAGGTGTTGACAAACTGCCGTACCGCCTCGCGCGCCGCGGTGTAGTTGCCGTTGCCGCCGAACGGGGTGATGGTGCCGCCGATGACGCGGATGCCACGGGCGTGAGCCCGTTCCACGATCCGGCGGTAGGCGTCCTCGAACGCGGCGGGATCGGTCTGATTGGGGTTGCCCTTGATGTCGTTGATGCCCTCCATCAGGACCACGGCGCGCACCCCGGAGCGGGAGAACACATCCGCGTCCAGCCGGGACAGGGCACTGGGCCCGGTGCCGTCCAGCAGAACGCGGTTGCCCGCGATCCCGGCGTTCAGCACCCCGAGCCGGCGCTGCGGGGGCAGCGCGCGCAGCCGGACCGCGAGCCGGTCCGGCCAGCGGCGGTTGGCGCTCGACGTCGAACCGGAGCCGTCGGTGATGGAATCGCCGAGTGCGACCACGCTGCCCGCGGCGGGGGCGCCGAGCACATCCACACCCGTCACGTAGTACCAGGAGCCGGTGGTGGCGGTGTACGCGGCGGCGCTCTCCTCCGCGGTGTGATCGCCGTCCGGCGCCAGGAACGAGGTCTGCAGGGCGGAGTGGTGGTACGTCGCCGGGCCCGAGTCGACCGGCGTGTAGAGGGTTACCAGCAGGTTGACGTCCGCGGCCACCCGCAGCGGCACCGGATCGCTGACCGCGTCCTCACCGGCCGGAACCGTGACCGAGGCCGCATGGCGGAAGGTGGCCGTGCGCATGGTCCCGGCCCGGGCGGCCGCGCTCTTGGGCGCTCCGCTCTCCTGCAAGGCGACGGTCACGGAGGTGAGGTGAAGGGGTGCGGTGCCCAGGCGGTTGGTCACCCGGACACGGACGGCGTGGCCGCCGACGCTGGTGTGCACCACATTGCGGATCGACTGACCGGGCAGGGCGGGGACCGTCCCGGAGGCGGCGGCCTCCCAGGTGCCGGTCCAGCCATGGCCGGGGGCGGGGGCGGAGGCCGGGTGGGAGGTGGCGGCCCAGGCGGGCCCTTGCAGTGGCAGGAGGGCGAGGACCAACGCGGCCAACAGGCCGCGGAGAACGTGCCGGATCGTGACCATGACGTGCTGCCTTCCAGAGCGGCGGAACTGGAGACGAGCGAGCTGGACCGAACGCGGCCGTGAGGATGACGGCCGAGGAGGAGCACGAGCGCGACGTAGACAACCAATAAGACATCGGAGGTGTCAAGGGTCAATGCAAGGGAAGAGTGTGGTTTTCCTGGATCGCAGGCACATAGACCCGATGAATGCACCTGTCGCGTCGAAAGCCGTCGAGATGGTGCGGGGAGCCGGCAACGTTTCGGCGGGCGGCGGCGACAAGGAGGCATGGGGCATCCCGCCTCGACTCCCGGGTCTTCCCGGCGACTTGAGGCGGCCTTAGGGTAGAAACCGATTGCTGCCCGGTCAGGGTTCCACGTGGGCGGTTAGGGAAGGGAGTCTCGATGGCTCGTTCCTCGGGATCGACGGGGCCCACGCTGGCGGTCGTCGCCCGTGAGGCGGGTGTGTCGGTACCGACCGCTTCGAAGGTGGTCAACGGCCGGGAGGACGTGGCCCCCGAGACCCGTCGCCGGGTCACCGAGGTCCTGGACCGCCTGGGGTACATCCGCAGGCCGCGCTGCGAGACGCCCAAACCTGCCGCGATGGTCGACCTGGTGGTGCACTCACTCGACAGCGCCTGGTCGGGGCCGGTGCTGCACGGCGCGGCGGAGGCCGCGCACGAGGCCGGACTCGAGCTGGTGGTCTCTGCCACGGCCACCCGTGGCCGTGGCGGCCCGAGCGAGCACGGCTGGCCGGACAAGCTGTACGCCCGGGGCAGCTCAGGTGTGCTGTTCCATCTCACGGAGCTCGCGCCCGCCCAGTACTCCTGGCTCGATGAGCACCGGATCCCGTTCGTGATGATCGACCCCGCGCACGACCCGCCGCCCGGGGTGCCGTCCGTGGCGGCCGCCAACTGGCAGGGCGGGATGGCCGCGACCGAGCACCTCATCGAGCTGGGGCACCGCCGGATCGCGGTGATCGGCGGTCTGGGGCGGGCGGTGCGCGACGGTGGCCGGGTCGCCGGGTACCGGTCGGCGATGGCGGCGGCCGCCTTGCCGGTGCCGTCCACGTATGTGCGCTACGGCGACATCAGCGAGGCCGGGGCGCGCCACCGGATGGCCGAGCTGCTGGGTCTGCCCGAGCCGCCCACGGGCGTCTTCGTCTGCTCCGATCAGATGGTGCCGGGTGTGTACCAGGCGGCCGGGGAACGGGGGCTGAGGGTGCCGCGGGACATCAGCGTCGTGGGCTTCGACGATCTGCCGCAGGCCCGCTGGATCACGCCCGCGCTGACGACGGTCCGTCAGCCGCTGTCGGAGATGGCGGCCGCGGCGCTGCGCACGCTGCTGCGGCTGATGACCGGCGAGATACCGGAGGCGATCCGGACCGAGCTGTCCACCCGGCTCATGGTCCGGTCCAGTACCGCTCCCCCACTTCGCGCTCTCTTATGACCGAGGACTCGAACACTGCACGGTTGTCCGGACAGACCCGTATCACCAGTCCCCTCCCTCACACCTGATTTGCCATCCTCCACACCGCCCACCGGTCCCGCCCATCCACGCCGTCCAACCGTGTCTCCGACCCGTATCGCCCCAGTTCATCGCCGCACCGATCGCTACGGAGGTCCGCCCACCGTGTTCATCGACCTGCCCCTGGAGCAGCTGCGCACCTACCAGCCCCCGCTGCCCGAGCCGGACGGTTTCGACGCCTTCTGGACGCGGACCCTCGCCGAGGCCCGCGCCTGCGCGCTGAACGCGGTGTTCACCGAGGAGGACACCGGACTGGCCCGAGTGCAGACCTACGACGTGGAGTTCTCCGGCTTCGGCGGGCACCGGATACGCGGCTGGCTGCTGGCCCCGCGGGAGGTGGCGGGCCCGCTGCCGTGCGTGGTGCAGTACCTCGGCTACAACGGCGGCCGGGGGCTGCCGCACAACTGGCTGCTGTGGCCGTCGGTGGGCTACGCGGTCTTCGTGATGGACAGCCGGGGCCAGGGCTGGGTCCAGCACTCGCCCGGCGTCACCCCCGATCCGGTCGGCGGCACCGGGCCCGAGACACCGGGCAAGATGACCCAGGGCGTCCTCTCCCCGGACGACTACTACTACCGCCGGCTGTACACGGACGCGGTACGGGCGGTGGAGGCCGCCCGTGAGCATCCGCTGGTGGATTCCGCGCGGATCGTGGTCAGCGGCGGCAGCCAGGGCGGTGCGCTGGCCCTGGCGGCGGCCGGGCTGGTGCCGGATCTGACGGCGGCCCTGGTGGATGTGCCGTTCATGACCCACATCCGGCGCGCGGTCGAAATCACCGACGCGGACCCTTACGGTGAACTGGCCCGGTTCTGTGCCGGACAGCGCCATCTGGCCGAGCGGGTGTTCGCCACGCTCGACCACTTCGACGGGCTCAACTTCGCGGCCCGCGCCAACGCGCCGGCGCTGTTCTCGACCGCGCTGCGCGATGAGATCACCCCGACCTCCTGCGGTTTCGCCGCCCATCATCACTACGCCGGTGAGAAGGACCTCAAGGTGTGGTCCTTCAACGGCCACGAGGGCGGGGGCACGCATCAGCAGGCCGAGCAGATCGGCTTTCTTCGGGAGCTGCTGGGCTGAACCCGGCGTGTCGGGCGGCGTTCGGCCGCCGGGACACCTCGGTCGCTCTGTTCGGTACACACGCCACACACGCCCCGCGCGCCCCTGTCTCCGCTGTGCGCGGCATCACTCGATCAAACGGAGCGGGCTTCAGTGCTCGGCGCCGTCCTCGACGAGACGTCGCAGCGAGGGGAGCAGGGTGTCGATGTCCTGCCCGGTTCTGAACGCGACGACGGTGGTCCCACCGCCGGGCGCCGGTGAGGAGCCGGGCGCCGGAAAGAGGGCGAGCACCTCACGCATCGCCTCGTCCACCTCGGCGACCGGGTCGGACGACTCGCCCCGAAGCCAGCGACGCAGCACGTGGTTGTGGGCGGCGACCACCGCTGCGGCCATGAGTTCGGCCCTCAGCGACGCCGGTTCCGTCGGGCCCCCCATCCAGTCGGCGATGAACTCCCGGAACAGTCGCTGATAGCGGCCTACGCTGGCGATCTCCCGGTCACGCAGGGCAGCCACCTTGCTCGTGAGGGCATATCGCCGCCTCGCCAGGTCGCCCTCCTCCACGTAGTGCAGCAGTACGAGTCGAACCGCGTCCGACACGGCGACCAGAGCGGTGCCGTGGCTCGAGGTCGCCAGCCGATCTCTGATCAACTCCAGGAGCCGGTCGTGGTCCGGGAAGATGACGTCTTCCTTGGATCGGTAGTTCCGGAAGAACGTCGTGCGCCCGAGCCCCGCTCGCTCGGCGATGTCGTCGACGGTCGTCTGCTCGTATCCGCGCTCGTCGAAGAGCGCGAATGCGGCGTCTGCCAGTCGGATCCGTGCAGGTGGCTTGCTCATGACCGCTCATCCTTCCCCGTCTCACCGCGCAGACGCCACTTGCCTCATCTCGATGGGATCGAACACCGCATTGCGAGCATCGGGCGCCGAGTGACGCGGCGAGGCTCTTATCACATGAACTCTGTTGGGACTGAGTCCTTTACTTCCGGAACTGAGTCCCATACTTTGTGAAACACGCCGCCACAGCGGTGCCGACGTGCTACAGCCGTGATCGGTGAGCCCTCGCCTCCCGTCGCGGGTCATTTCGGGACGGGGACTGAGGAGGACACCGTGCTCCATACAGCGATCGAAATCACCGATAGCGCCCCCGTCGAACGGGAGGTCGATCCAAGCGCGAGCCCACTCCCGGAGGCGGACTGCCCCACGCAGGTGCCGCTGGGTGGAGTGGGGGGTGGAGAGCTGTACTTCCAGCGCTGCCGCTGGTGTCGGACCGCAGTCTTCCGCCGTCTGTTGTGTCCCGTCTGCGCCTCCACCGATCTCGCCTGGGAGCTCAGTTGCGGCACCGGGGTCATCCGTCATGTCCTGGCCATGGGCCGGAGCCCCGGGAGACAGTGCGCACTCGCCACCATCAACATGAACGAGGGATTCTGGCTGTGCTCCAGGGTCATCGGCGTGCCGCCGCTCACCGTGCGGGTCGGGGCCCCGGTGTGTCTGACGGAAGGCATCGAGTCCGGCCCTCAGGCACTCCTCTTCCGCCTTTACGAGCCTCCACAGACTCCGTGGCGATGAAGGTCGAGGCAGCACGCCCACTCGCTCCAGCGACGTCTGGGGTGTGTACGTCCCCCCACGACGCCTTCTGACCTCGAGTTCGGCCCCGCGGGCCATTGCCCATCACCTCTGGAGCACCTCCAACGATCCCTCCTGGCTGCCGCCTACCACGCCGCCCCCCGATTCCGACCGAGCTGCTGCCTGCCGTGGCATCCGATGCCGAGGGACCCGGCGGGGCCGATGCCGCCATTGGCAGTGCAACCGAGCAGTGCAACCGAGAGGCGGCTGGCCCTCATCTGGTCGCGGATCCTCGCCGTGCAGCCGCAGGGTCAGGACGCGGACTTCTTCGCACTCGGCGGCGATTCCCTGGCCGTGCCTCGAGTCCGCGACGCTGTCTTGGCCAGCTTCGGCGTTGACGTCCCGCTGAACTCCTTCTACGAGTGCCCACAGCTGCGCCAGTTGGCCACCCGGGTCGGCATACGGACCACGGACACGATCCACCGGCCCTGGGCGCGGCGCGAACGCGGGAGACCAGGACACTCAACCCCGTTCGGAGCGTCCGGCTGAGCCCGTGCAACTCACGCTCAGTCTGTAGGAACGGTAGACAGGGGCTACCCGCATCGAAGCGAAGGAGCCGCCCGTGCCCGCGCAGCCGCTGGAAGGCATCACCGTCGTCGCCCTGGAGCAGGCCGTCGCCGCCCCGTTCGCCACCCGTCAGCTCGCCGATCTGGGAGCCAGGGTCATCAAGGTGGAGCGGCCGGGTCGCGGCGACTTCGCCCGTGACTATGACCGCGAGGTCAAGGGCGCGTCGGCCTATTTCGTCTGGATCAACCGCGGTAAGGAGAGCGTCGTCCTCGACATCAAGGACGACACCGACCGGGCGCTGCTCGATGCGATGCTCGCCCGCGCCGATGTCTTCGTGCACAATCTGGCGCCCGGCGCCGTGGACCGGCTGGGTCTGGGGGCGCGGACGCTGCGGCCCGCCCATCCCCGCCTGATCACCTGCGCGATCTCCGGCTACGGGGACAGCGGCCCGTACCGCGAGAAGAAGGCGTACGACCTGCTCATCCAGTGCGAGGCGGGGCTGCTGTCGATCACCGGCAGCCCAAAGGCCCCGGCCCGCCCCGGGATCTCGATCGCCGATATCGCGGGCGGGATGTACGCCTACACCGGCATTCTCACCGCGCTCTACGAGCGGGAGCGCACCGGTGCGGGGACGGACCTGAGTGTGAGCCTGCTCGACGCGCTGGGCGAGTGGATGGGCCACCCCTATTTCGCCCAGGCGTACGGCGGCGCCGGGGTCGTCCGCAGCGGCGCCCGCCATCCGTCGATCTCGCCGTACGGCGCCTACCGCTGTGGGGACGGCGCTCAGGTGTTCCTGAGTGTGCAGAGCGATCGTGAATGGGCCGCGCTGTGCGAGCGGGTGCTCCGCCGCCCGGAGCTGATCCGCGATCCGCGCTTCGCGGACAATCCCCTGCGCCGCACCCATGACGAGGAGCTGACGGCCGAGTTGGAGTCCTGCTTCGCGGACCACACCGCCGAGGGGCTGATCGCGCTGCTGGACGGGGCCGGTATCGCCAATGCCCGGCTGCGCGACATCGCGGAGTTCGGTGCCCACCCCCAGTTCGACGCCCGCGACCGCTGGGGCGAGTTCGGCTCCCCGGTCGGGCCGCTGCGCGGGCTGCTGCCGCCGGTGGAGGTGGCGGGCCGCAGGGCGCCGATGCGGCCGGTGCCGGGGCTCGGCGAGCACACGGAGGCGGTGCGGGCCGAGTTCTCCTGAGCCGGCCCGGCAGGGGCCGGGTGCCGCGCGTGGTGTGCCCGAGTGGCCCGGCACCCGGCTGATCTGCGGTTTCCCGCAGGGCGAGCGCTGCGGAGAACACCACCGGGTTGGGCGGCAATCCTCATGTCTTCGCTGGTCGGCGGTTTCTAGATTGACAGGCGTCGGGGCCGCGAAGCGCTCCGGCGCCTGACCGCCATGTTGGAGACCACGCATGCACTTGATGACCCTGGCTCTGCCCCAGGAGCCCTCGGACGGCATCGCCGGCTGGGCCGCGGACCTCGTGGACGCGATGGGCGGGCCGGGAGCCGGTCTGGCCATCGCGCTGGAGAACCTCTTCCCGCCGCTGCCCAGTGAGGTGATCCTTCCCCTGACCGGGTTCGCGGCCGGGCAGGGCGTGATCAGCCTGGCCTCGGCGCTTTTCTGGACCACGCTCGGTTCGGTGGTGGGCGCGCTGGTGCTGTACTGGATCGGCATGCTCGTGGGCCGTCGGCGCATGCACGCCATCTGGGCGAAACTGCCGCTGGTGAAGGCGTCCGACCTGGATCGTACGGAGCAATGGTTCGAGCGGCACGGCACCAAGGCGGTCTTCATCGGCCGCATGGTGCCGATCTTCCGGAGCCTCATCTCCATTCCGGCCGGGGTCGAGCGCATGCCGCTGCCGGTCTTCGCCCTGCTGACCACGCTGGGCAGCCTGGTCTGGAACACGGTGCTGGTGATGGCCGGCTACTGGCTGGGCGATCAGTGGGACGAGGTGGAGACCTACGTCGGTGTCCTCTCCAAGGTGGTCCTGGTCGCGGTTGTGGCGGCCATCGTGGTCTACGTGGTCGTGCGCTTCCGAGGCCGCGGCAGGCAGCGCCCCGCTTCATGAGCCACGACGCGGCCCCCGGCCCCTCCGCTCTGCTCGCGCCACAGCCCGGGCGATCTTGCCCGGGCTGTGCGGCCGGGCTAGGCTTGCCCCCCGTGCAGGGGGATTTGCCGAATTTCGCCACCCATCACCTGTTTCTCGGCTCGCCCGGTCCGAACGACGGCGGCAGGGGGGCGGCGGAATCCTCGTGGCCGCGCAAGATTCCGGGAGCACTCCTCGGCTGTTGCACGGCCATGCTCGGATTTCTATACTTGCTGATCGTCGGCACGGCCATGGCCCCTTTTCTGTTATGGCCGCGCACCCGGCCCGGCGCCCTGGCCGCGCTCGCCTCCGGGGCCCGTCGGCTCGCGGGGCTGGACCGGGCGCGCCGCTTCGTCTTCTTCGGCGATCGTTTCCCCGAGCACTACAAGTCGTCCGACCAGAAGGTCCTGCGCTATCTGGCGATCCGCAGCTACACGGGGGTGCTGTGCACCATCGTCGTGGGTCTGCTGGGGTTCGGTGTCATCCTCGCCGCGGTGCTGGCCATGCGATTGGTCCAGGGCCGCCTCGACCTCCAGGAACTCCTCACCCAGGCACTGCTCGGCGGTGTGCTGCTGTTCCTGGACGTGCAGGGCATCTACTCGCTCGCGGTGCTGGACGCCCGGCTGGCCCGGGAGTGCTTCGGGCCGTCGGAGCGGGAGTTGCTGCGGCAGCGCATCGACGAGCTGGCCACCAGCCGGGCCGCGGTCCTCCAGGCCGTCGACGCCGAGCGCCGCCGCATCGAGCGCGATCTCCACGACGGCATCCAGCAGCGCCTGGTGGCACTCGCCATGCTGCTCGGCCGGGCGCGCCGCAGCCGCGGCCGCAACCCCGAGCAGGTGGACGCCCTGCTGCACCAGGCCCACCAGGAGTCCCAGGAGGTCATCACCGAACTCCGGGAGGCGACCTGGCGGATCTACCCCTCCGCCCTGGACAGCCTGGGGCTGAAGGAAGCACTCAGCGGGGTCTCCGAGCGGTGCTCCCTTCCCATCCGCATGGACTTCGAGGTCGACCGTGTGCTGCCACAGACGGTGGAGACCGCCGCGTACTTCGTGGTGTCGGAGTGCGTGACCAATGCCGCCAAGCACTCCGGCGCCACGGCCATCACCATCCGACTCGCGCTGCACGGAGCGGTGCTGGTGGTCCGGGTCGAGGACAATGGCACCGGCGGAGCCAATCCATCGGGCAGCGGCCTCACCGGGCTGCGCAGCCGGGTGAGCGCGCTCGACGGTCTGCTGCACATCGACAGCCCCCTCGGGGGACCCACGACCATTACCGCGGAGCTTCCATGCGCGTGATCCTCGCCGAGGACTCGACCTTGCTACGGGAAGGACTGGTACGTCTGCTGGTCGAGGAGGGCCATGAGGTCGTCGCCGCGGTGGGTGACGCGGTGTCCCTCATGAAGGAGGTCGAGGAGCGGATGCCCGACATGGTCGTCGTCGACATCCGGATGCCGCCGACCCACACCGACGACGGGCTGCGGGCCGCCCTGGAGATCCGTAAGCGCTGGCCCCAGATAAGCCTGCTCGTGCTCTCGCAGCACGTGGAGCGCAACTACGCGGCCCAGCTCCTGGCGTCCAACGCGGAGCGGGTCGGGTATCTCCTGAAGGACCGCGTCGCCCAGGTCGAGGAGTTCCTGGACGCGCTGGAGCGGATCCACGCGGGTGGCGCGGCCATCGACCCGGAGGTCGTGCGGCAGTTGGTCATCCGCACCACGCACGGCGACCCGCTCGCCCGGCTCACCCCGCGCGAGCGCAGTGTTCTGGAGACGCTGGCGCAGGGCCACACCAACACGGCCATCGCGCAGAAACTGCATATCTCGCTGAGCTCGGTGGAGAAGAACCTCAACACGATTTTCGACAAGCTCGACCTGTCGCACACCGCCGGCTACAGCCGGCGGATCCTGGCGGTCCTGCGGTATCTGGAGTCCTGAGGCGCGCGACGGGCGAGGGCATGGTCACCGAGGTGCTCGACGACGTGTTCCCACACGTCGTCGAGCACCTCTCGGCGTCCGAGACGCCACCGGGCTGTCTGCGGCCCCACGTCCGGGCGGGCACAGCCCGGTGCCGTCACTGGAAGGAGTACGGGTTGAGCGCGTCCTCCGGCAGGTGTTCCAGCTGCACCCGGTCGCCGATACCGGCCTCCTCGGCGAGTTCGAGGAGCACGTCGAAGGCGACGTGATCCTCCAGGGCGAATCCGGTCGAGTCGAAGACGGTCGGCTGCTCCCGCCGCCCCTCGGCGAGCGCCGGGTCGGCGCACAGCGCGGGCAGCTCCGGGCCCAGCTCGCTCTGGTCGAGCTGCTGGCACTCACCCTCGCGCAGCGCCTGCCCCTGGTGGTCGGGGGTGACGAAGGCGGACTTCAGCACGGACAGCGGCACCTCGTACTTGCCGATCAGGTCGGCGCCTATCGCGTTGATGTGGACGTGCGGGCGCAGCCGCTCGCCGTGGAGGACCGGGCCGTCCCCGACCCCGACCGAGGTGACGGTGCAGATGATGTCCGATGCCGCCTCGATCTCCGCGACGGATGCCACCTCCACGTCGATACCGAGGAATTCCACGCGCTCGGCGAAGGACTCGGCGTGGGCGGGCTCGATGTCGTGGACGAGGATCCGGTCCAGCCGGAAGACTCGGCTGAGGGCATGGGCCTGGGTCACCGCCTGGGCGCCGGCGCCCACCAGGCCGAGGACCCGGCTGTCGGGGTGGGCGAGCAGACGGCTCGCGATGGCGGACGCGGCGCCGGTGCGGACGGCGGTGGGCAGAATCCCGTCACCGACGGCCAGCAGACGGCCGGTCACGTCGTCGTAGCGGGCCATCGTGCCGATGATGGTGGGCAGCTGATGGGTGAACGGATTCGTGGGGGTGTACGCCACGGTCTTGATGGTGATCGAGTCGCCGGGCTGGTGGTGCGGCATCCACTCGAGGACGGCCGTGTTCTGCGGACCGCGCACGAATCCGTCCCGCGCCGGGGTGATGCCCCATCGGCTTTCCGCACGGAACGCCTCGTCGAGCCGGTCGATCATCCGGTCCATGAAAAGGTCTAATCCCTTTCCCTGGACGATCTTGGCAACATGCTGCCGAGTGAGGACCGTGGTCTCCATTGTTTCCCCTTGATTTGCATCACGGTGCGGCATTTACCTGCCAATGGAATTTCTGCTCCATCGGAAAGGACGAACCGGAATATGAAACTAATGGCTGCAGTTTCCTCCGGTCAAGGTTTCGCCTGGGCGAGTACGGTTTCCCGCAACTGTCACCCTGCGGAGAACCGCAGGGTGACAGTTGCGGGAAACAATGGCTACCGAGGCGGTTTACCCCGTGTCGACGTCCGGGACATGAAACTAGCGTTTTAGCGTCATGAGCCCGGCAGCCGCCACCACGGTTCGGCACCATTGGGAGGACGCAGACAGTGCGAAAGAAACCGGCGACGTTACGGGTTGCCCGATGGAGTGCCACACATCCGTGGTCCGCGATCGGACTGTGGGTCGTGTTCGTCGTCCTGTGCCTCTTCCTCGGCGGCGCCGCCGGCACCAACAAGCTCGACTCCGAGGAGTCCGGGGTCCGGGAGTCGGGCCGGGCGGGCAAGATCGCTTCTTCCGGGGACTTCACCAAGAGGCCCGAGGAGAACGTGCTCATCACCGCCGACTCGGGCGGGAAGCTGGACCAGCGGGCGGCGCGGCGGGCGGCCAAGGACATCACCGGCCGGATGAAGGCGCTGCCCGAGGTGCGGAGCGTCGGTGCGCCGGTTCCCGCGCCGAACGGCAAAGCCCTGCTCGTACCCGTGACGATGAACGGTGACGAGGACGACGCGATCAACCGGGTCCGCCCGCTCCTCGATGTGAGCGCCGAGGCCGAGCGCACCCACGACGGGCTCAAGATCGAGCAGGTGGGCACCGGTTCGACGGCGAAGGGCATGTCGGACACCATCGGCAAGGACTTCAGGCGGGCCGAGCTGATCAGCGTTCCGCTGACCCTGCTGATCCTGCTGGTGGTCTTCGGCGCGATCATCGCCGCCGGAGTGCCCGTGCTGCTCGCCCTGTCCTGTGTGGTCACCGCGATGGGACTGTCGTCCCTGGCCTCGCATGTGCTGCCGGAGACCAGCGCGGTGAGCAATGTCATCCTGCTCATGGGCATGGCCGTCGGCGTCGACTACTCGCTCTTCTACCTCAAGCGGGAGCGGGAGGAGCGCCGTAAGGGCAAGTCCCACCTCGACGCCATCGAGATCGCCGCGGAGACGTCGGGGCATACGGTCGTGGTGTCCGGCACCACCGTGATCGTGGCGATGGCCGGGCTCTACCTGGCCCAGGAGGCCACCTTCGCCTCCCTGGCCACCGGTTCCATCATCGTCGTGGCGGTCGCGGTCCTCGGCTCGGTGACCGTGCTGCCCGCCCTCCTCGCCAAGCTGGGCCGTTGGGTGGACCGTCCCCGGGTGCCGTTCCTGTGGCGGCTGACGATGCGCTCCGGCGAATCGCGGGTGTGGCCGGTGCTGCTGCGCCCGGCGCTGCTCAAGCCGGCGCTCACGCTCGTGGTGTCCATCGGCGCGCTGCTGCTGCTCGCCCTGCCCGCCCTGGACATGAGGCTCAAGCAGCCCGGCCAGGACGACCTGTCACGGGACATCCCGGTCGTGCAGGCGACCGACCGGCTCACCGACGCCTTCCCGAGCGAGGGCACCGTGCACAAGGTGGCGGTACGGGCCCCGGCCGACGAGGCCGGCCAGGTCAAGGCCGCGCTGCGGGGGCTGATCGACCGCACCGAGGGCAACAGCCTCTTCGCCCACGACCAGACGCCGGTGATCCGTGAGTCCGGTGACCACCGGGTGCACACCGTCGAGGTGGGTACGCCGTACCCGCCGAAGAACCCCAAGGCCACCGAGTCACTGAAGGTGCTGCGCGGGTGGGTGCCCCAGGCGCTGGACGAGGTCCCGGACGCCGAGAGCGGCGTCGGCGGCGCGGTGGCCCAGGGCATCGACTTCACGGACCATCTGGAGGAGCGCATGCCCTGGGTGGTGGGCTTCGTGCTGCTGCTGACCTTCGGCACCATGGCGGTGATCTTTCGCTCTCTGGCCGTGGCGCTGTCGGCGGTGCTGCTGAACCTGCTCTCCGCGGCCGCCTCGTTCGGTGTCCTGGTGGCGGTATTCCAGCACACCTGGGCGGAGGGTCTGCTCGACTTCGACAGCTCGGGCACGGTGGTGTCCTGGCTTCCGCTCTTCCTGTTCGTGGTGCTCTTCGGACTGTCCATGGACTACCACGTGTTCGTGGTCAGCCGGATCCGGGAGATGGCGGTGGCGGGCGCGTCCGTGCGGGACTCGGTGCGTGAGGGCATCGTTCGCTCGGCGGGCGTCGTGACCAGTGCCGCGATCGTCATGGTGGCGGTGTTCTCGATCTTCGGCACGCTCAACGCGGTCGAGTTCAAGCAGCTGGGCGTGGGACTCGCGGCGGCGATCATGCTGGACGCCGTGGTCATCCGGATCTTCGTGCTGCCGGCGCTGATGACCGCGCTCGGCCGGTGGAACTGGTGGCCCGGCGGCACGTCCGGGACCGGCCGGGAGACGTCCGCCGTATCGGCCCCGGCCGAGGGCGGGACCGGTGCGCCGACGGGCCTGCCGGCCCCGTACGCACAGTCCCCCGCGCCCCGGACGGACCGGGCACCGTCGCCCGGCCACCGGCGGCGGTAGTGGCCGAGCAACCCCTGTGACGAGGGGGAGGGCCGTCCGGTACCCCCGGCCGGGCGCCTCCCCCCTCTTTCTCGTTCCTGTGCCGCTCGCCACCCCAGGGCGGTCAGCGGGCGACCGCCCCGGTGAGGAACTCCACCATCACCTTGTTCACCGTCGCGGGGTCCTCCAGATAGCCGTAGTGCCCACAGCCCTCGATGAGTTCGTACTCGGCTCCCGGGATGGCGTCGGCGACCTCGCGCGCCAGGTGCGCGGGGGTGATCAGGTCGTCCGCGAAGGCGATGACCTGGCAGGGGACGCGGATGCCCCGGTATGCCCCGAGCCGGTGGTCCAGCGTGCTCAAATCCATCTGCGCGCGCTGTCCGGGACCGGCCGCGGGCGACAGCTCGAACAGATCGAGCCAGTCGGCCATCGCCTCGCCGTCGTCGAGGGTGCGCGGGGACAGCGACTTCAGGGCCCGCACCACGGCGGCGTACCGGGCCGGGAGTTCCACCCCGGCGTCGTGCAGCTCGATCTCGGCACGCGTGATCGCGGCGCGCAGCATATCGGTGCGGCCCCGGGTGGCGATGAGGACGGCCCGGCGCACGAGGTCGGGCCGGGACAGCGCGAGTTCCTGCGTGATGAACGCGCCCAGGGACGTGCCGACGACCCGGCAGGGACCGATCCCGAGGTGCTCGACGAGCCCCGCCACATCGCCGACCATGTCCTGGAGGGTGAACCCCTCAGGGCACTCCGAAGTCGGCGGTATGCCGCGGTTGTCGAGGGTGATCACGCGGAATCCGGCGGACGAACGCCGGCCACAAAGAGTGCTGCCCCTCATCGTTGACGAGCACGAGATACGTGCCCTCGGGGTCCTCGAAGGGGTTGGTGCTCATGAGATCGCTCCTTCTCGAAGAAATTCTTTCACTTGCCGCCTGACGTACATTCACGGCTCACAGCCGGTCGGCGAGAAATCGTCCGATACGCGCCGCGTGACGGGCGTCGGTCATCAGATCTCCGTGGTTCGAGTCTATGCGGCATATCTCGATCGAACCGCCTGTCAGTGGTTGCCACAAGTTGACATCCAAGAGGGTTTCCCGGCCGGCGGGTTTGCGCTCCGCGGAGATGAAAAGCATGTCCCCGTCGAAGAACTGGGGCACATAGGACCGCATGATCCGGACATTGTTCACGTAGACGTCCTTGAGGGCCAGCACGTCCTGGGCCTCGAGGTGGTCGAGGTGGGCCATGGGGTGATTTCCCCCTTGCAGGAATTCCCTGAAGCGCAGCAGAACCCGCTCCTGATCTGCTATGAGCTCGGCCATGTCGACGGTGAATCCCATGGCCCGCAGGTTGTTGGCGACGACTTCGTGCTCCACCGGCTCCGAGTGGTCGCTGTGCTCCCCCGGCGGGTAGGAGTCGAGTACCGCGAGCATCCCGACCTCCTCGCCCGCCGCGCGGATCCGGACGGCCAGCGCCTGCGCGGTCAGTCCGCCGAAGGACCAGCCGGCGAGCCGGTAGGGACCGTGCGGCTGCACGGAGCGGATCCGCTCGAAATAGTCCTCGACCATCTCCTCCATGGACGCCGGGAGCGATCCGGTGCCGTCGAGACCGCGGGCCTGGACGCCATAGACCGGCACATCGGCGCCGAGATGGCGGACCAGTCCCGAATAGCACCAGCTGAAGCCGCCTCCCGGGTGCAGGAAGAACAGCGGTGCGGCCGAACCGCGGGCGCGCAGGGGCAGCAGCGTCCCGGTCGAGTCGCCCTCGACGGCCGCCTCGCCCGTCAGCAGGCGGGCGAGCGCCGCCGGTGACGGGGCGTCGAAGACCGCGCGCACGAAGAACTCGTCGTCGGCTCCGACCTCCGCCACGCCCAGGACCTCGGAGAACAGGGCGCACAGCGCACGCTCCTCGGCGTCCTCGGTCGGCCCGAGGCCGTATCGCCCCGGTACTCGGGCGCCGGCAGCGCGGCCCGGTCGAGCTTGCCGTTGGGCGTCAGCGGCAGCGCGTCCAGGGTGACGAACGCGGCGGGCACCATGTGGTCGGGCAGGTGCCGGGCGGCGTGCTCGCGCACCCGGCGCGGTCCGGGCTCGGCGCCGTGCGCCGCGACCAGGTAGGCGACAAGGCGCCGGTCCCCCGGCCGGTCCTCCCGCACGTCCACGGCCGCCCGTGCCACTTCCGGGGCGGTGGTGAGCACCGCCTCGATCTCACCCGGTTCGATGCGGAACCCGCGGATCTTGACCTGGGTGTCGGTGCGCCCCAAGTACGTCAGCTCTCCGTCGCGGGTGAGGCGGGCCAGGTCGCCGGTGCGGTACATCCGAGCGCCCGGCGGGCCGTAGGGATCGGCGACGAACCGCTCCGCGGTGCGGTCGGGGCGGGCGATGTAGCCGCGGGCCAGGGCGGCGCCGGTGATGTACAGCTCGCCGGGGACACCCGGCGGCACCGGGTTCAGCCGGGGGTCGAGCAGCCGCACGGCGGTGCTGGAGAACCCGGATCACCGGCGCGCACGCCGCCGCCCGATTCACCAGCTTGTCCATGCCGCACTCCAGGAGTACCGCGGCCGGCTCATCGCACAGCTCGACGCCTGACCGCGGCCCCATCATTCGATGGTGTTCAGGATCGGCCGAGGACCGCTCCTCAGGCACCGCACCCGCAGCCCGCCCCGACCGCGTCGGACTTATCGCCGTCCTCCTGCTCGCCGCAACAGCCGCCGGGACCGTTCTCGACGGCAGGGCTCTTACCCATCTGCTCGGCGTCGGCCTTGACGACGTAGACCTCCCAGGGCTCCTTGCCGGGGCCGTGGACCCAGACCTTGTCCTGGAGCGCGTAGCAGCAGGAGGTGTCGTTCTCCTCGAAGGTGGCGAGCCCCGCGTCATTCAGGCGGCCAGCGGCCGCGAGGACCTGGTCGGTGGAGGTGACCTCGACGCCGAGGTGATCCAAGCGGGTGTCCTGGCCGGGCTGGCCTTCGATCAGGACGAGCTTGAGCGGCGGCTCGCTGATGGCGAAGTTGGCGTACCCGGGGCGGCGCTTGGCCGGCTCGACGCCGAAGAGCCGGGAGTAGAACGCGATGGATCCCTCAAGGTCGGCGACGTTGAGGGCAAGCTGAACGCGGGACATAACGATCCCCCTGGTCTTGTTGTATCGATGCCTGTCGATTCAAGGTTGCATCTTGAATCGAGGAACGTCAACATAGAAGCATGTCGAAACAAGAGCTTGAGGTCATCGGCCAGGACGGAGTCGAGGGCTGCTGCGCCGGACTGTTGGCCGCCCCGCTGGACGAAGACCAGGCAGTGGAACTGGCGAAGGTGTTCAAGGCCCTGGGCGACCCGATCCGGCTGCGGCTGCTGTCGATGATCGCCACCCGGGCCGGTGGCGAGGTGTGCGTGTGCGACCTGACCCCCGCCTTCGACCTCTCGCAGCCGACGATCTCCCACCACCTCAAGCTGCTGCGGCAGGCCGGACTGATCGACTGCGAGCGCCGGGGGACGTGGGTGTACTACTGGCTGCTGCCGGAGATGACCGACCGGCTCGCCGGCATCCTCACCCGCCCCGCAGGCACTGCGCTTCCCGAGCGAAACGGGAAGAGTGTCGCCGGGGCCGCGTCATGACCGCCACAGCATCGCAGACCGGGCCGGTGGCGGCCCGGCTGTCGTTCCTGGACCGGTTCCTGGCGGTATGGATCCTGCTCGCGATGGCCGCCGGCCTCGGCCTGGGACGGCTCGTCCCCGGCCTGGGCGAGGCGCTGGCGAAGGTGACCGTCACCGGTGTCTCCCTGCCGATCGCGCTGGGGCTACTGGTGATGATGTATCCGGTGCTGGCCAAGGTCCGCTACGACCGCCTGGACGCCGTCACCCGCGACCGCCGCCTGCTCATCCCCTCCCTGGCCGTGAACTGGATCGCCGGACCGACGGTCATGTTCGCCCTGGCCTGGCTCTTCCTGCCGGACCTACCGGAGTACCGGACGGGCCTGATCATCGTCGGCCTGGCTCGCTGCATCGCCATGGTCATCATCTGGAACGACCTCGCCTGCGGCCACCGTGAGGCCGCCGCCGTCCTGGTGGCGCTCAATAGCGTGTTCCAGGTGATCGCCTTCTCCGCGCTCGGCTGGTTCTACCTCTCGGTGCTGCCCGGCTGGCTCGGTCTGGAACAGACCGGTCTCGACGTCAGCGTGTGGGAGATCGCCCGCAGCGTGCTGATCTTCCTCGGCATCCCGCTGCTGGCCGGGTTCCTCACCCGCCGCATGGGCGAGAAGGCCAAGGGGCGGGCCTGGTACGAGACGACGCTCATCCCACGCATCGGACCGTTCGCCCTGTACGGGCTGCTGTTCACCATCGTCCTGCTCTTTGCCCTCCAGGGAGACGCGATCACCTCCCGTCCCGTCGACGTAGCGCGCATCGCGCTGCCGCTGCTGGTGTACTTCGCCGTGATGTGGGCCGGATCCATGGCCCTGGGACGCGCGGTCGGACTGGACTACCCGCGGGCGGCCACGCTGGCCTTCACCGCGGCGGGCAACAACTTCGAACTCGCCATCGCGGTCGCCATCGCGACTTTCGGCGCCTCCTCTGGCCAGGCCCTGGCCGGAGTCGTCGGCCCGCTGATCGAAGTCCCGGTCCTGATCGGCCTGGTCTACGTCGCCCTGGCCGCGCGGCGCTTCTTCCCGACCCCCGACAGCGCCGTTCAGTCGGCAGTTGCTCCGGAAGGTCCCGCCCGTGTCTGAGTCCCGCAAGCCCTCGGTGCTGTTCGTCTGCGTCCACAACGCGGGCCGCTCCCAGATGGCCGCCGCCTTCCTCACCCACCTCGCCGGCGACCGCATCGAGGTCCGCTCCGCCGGATCCGCCCCCGCGGACACGATCAACCCCGCCGTGGTGGAAGCGATGGCCGAGGCCGGCATCGACATCGCCGCCGAAACGCCCAAGGTCCTCACCAGCGAGGCCGTACAGGCATCCGACGTGGTCATCACCATGGGCTGCGGCGACACCTGCCCCGTCTTCCCCGGCAAGACCTACCTGGACTGGAAACTCGACGACCCGGCCGGACAAGGAGTGGCGGCTGTGCGACCGATCCGCGACGACATCCGCACCCGCGTCCAGAACCTGATCAACGAACTCACCCCGGGACACCGCGCGTGACCGCCACCACCGGCACCCTACGAATCAGCGAGCTGACCACCGAGCACGCTGAGGACGTGCTGGCGATCTACCAGCTCGGCATCGATGAAGGGAACGCGACCTTCGAGACCACCGCACCGACGTGGGAAGCGTTCGATGCGGGCAAACTCCCCGGCCACCGGCACATCGCGCTCGACGCCGACGGGCACGTCCTCGGCTGGATCGCCGCCACCAAGGTCTCCGACCGCTGTGCGTACGCGGGCGTGGTGGAGCACTCCGTCTACGTCCACCCCACAGCTCGCCGTCAAGGCGTCGGGGCCGCGCTCATCGACGCACTGATCGCCTCCACCGAAGCGGCAGAGATCTGGACCATCCAGTCCGGCATCTTCCCCGAGAACACCGCCAGCCTCCACCTCCACCAGAAGGCAGGCTTCCGCGTCATCGGCACCCGCGAACGCATCGGCCGCCACCACGGCACATGGCGCGACGTCGTCCTCATCGAACGCCGCAGCCCAACCATCACCTGACCAAGGCCGAAGTCGCCCCCGGCGCCCGCCCTGTTGAGCCGGGACACGATAGTTGGAGCCAGTGCGGCGAGGTGACCTGGTGGTCTTGACCTTCCGGAACGCTTGTTGGAACCATCTGGTCGCGCTTCTTGCTACGTTCGACGCATTGCCATTCATGTTGGAACCAGTTCCGGACATCTCGGTCCTGCGGCGTCCGTGGTCGCTTTCCCGGGAGGTATGGAACCGAGCGCGCGTACGCAGGGCGGCGGGTGGGGTGGCGGCGACGGCGGGTGGGCCGCTGTGGTCGCGCCTTGCCGCTTGGGGTGAGCTTCTTGTCCCGGTCTCGGTGGAGGGCGACAGGGATGGCCTGGACCTGGGCAAGGGCTGGACCGGGCGGTGGGCGGTGACGTGGAGGACCGGCAGTGACCAGGTGTCCTATCTGGTACGGGATCTCGTCCGGACACCGGTGGTGGACGGCGATCCGATTCGTGTTTCTCGACATCCTCCTTGAGAAGATCGATGTGACTGAGTGCCACGGTTGGCCAGTATGAGCGTCACAGTCGACCGCTCGGCACCGACGACACATTGGTCTACCTGGACACTCGACCGCAACGGGATACTCCCCCCGTGACTACCGCTGCGTTCGTTGTCGTATCAGGGCTGCCAGGAAGCGGAAAGAGCACTCTGTCCCGTTGTCTGGCCCGACATCTGGACCTCCCGGTGATCGACAAGGACGTGATCCTGGAGTCTCTCTTCGACTCCCTCGGAGTCGGCGATGAGGCATGGCGCCACAAGTTGAGCCAAGCAAGTGACGACATCCTGTTCGCACTGGGCGCGGATGCCGACCGTGCCATTCTCGAAAACTGGTGGCACCACGACACCGCCCCCGGAAGGCTCACGAGCCTCGCCGACCTCCTGATCGAAGTTCACTGCGACTGCGACGCCGCCCTCGCTGCCGAACGATTCCGCACGCGCACCCGTCACCCCGGCCACCTGGACCCGCAGCTCACCTCTGCCCAGGTCGCCGAACGCGTGGCAGCCATCCGCGCCGCCTACACAGGGCCGCTCCGCCTGGACGGCCCCCTGCTGACCGTCGACACAAGCCACCACGTCGACACCCTCGACATCGCCAACAAGGTCGCACAGATCTTGACAGCCAGCTCAGAACCTGAGACAGGAACGGCCAGCTCAAGCACTCAGCGTCCGGCTGAAGCACTCAGTCACACTCGATCCCAGCCCTGGCACGTCTCGACTCCAACAATCCCGGCCAGGTTCCAACTAACGTGTCACGGCTCAGGCGCCCGCCCTGTACAACGCTCAGGGCCCGCCAACTAAAGCACTCACTCGCCAACTACGGCGCTCAGTCACACCACGATTCGGCTCGAAGCTAAGGCCGCCGCCGATGCTTCTGCGAGCCCCTGGCCGCAACCGGAGCGAGCCACTTCGACCGCATACACCGGCCGTGGACGCAACCGCGTGCTTCTCGCCGGACCGGCCGAAATCATGGCAAGTAGCTGCCACCGGGCAGGAGCCGTGGAGGTGGGATTAGGGTGGAAAGTGTCATCGCGCGAATGTTCCGTCAAGGCCGATGAACGGATCGAAGCAATGCCCAGAGCGACCAAGACACCACCTCCCACCAGCGCAGACTCCCGGGCACCGGCTCCGGCCGCGAGGAGAGGATCCCACGGACCCCGCGCCGCGGCCGACCGCGTCTGCTCACGTCATTCGGTCACCGTGTGCTTCGGGGGGCGGCGGGTGGAGCTTCCGTCGGAGGAACAGCTCTGCTTTCTCGCGGGCGTCGGCCTTCTCGCCGCGATCGAGGTCATCGAGTGGCCGGTCGCGGCGGCCATAGCGATCGGGCACGGGCTCGCCCACAGCCAGCACGGCAAGGCGCTGCGCGAGTTCGGAGAGGCCCTGGAAGAGGCATGACCGAGTACACGCCGGACTACCCCGGGATGATCGTTCCGGTCGGGCAGGTGGAGCCCGTACCGCGCCGCATCCGCGGCTACGTCGCCGGCCGCCCCGTCTTCGACACCGTGCGGGCGCGCTATGTGTGGCTCTGGCCGGGCTATCCGCAGTACTGCGTTCCCCGCGAGGACATCGCCGAGGGGGCGCTGGTCGACGAGGGCCGGAACCTGACGCTGAAGGTCGGCGGAGCGCGCCGCCAGACCCTCCAACTGGGCTCGCTCACCCGCCCCGGCGCGGCCTGGGAGTGGGCGCAGGACGCGCCTTCCGGCATCGTCGGCCACGTCAGCTTCCGGTGGGAGGCCATCGACGCCTGGTACGAGGAGGACGAGCAGGTGTTCGTCCACCCCAGGAGTCCCTACACCCGCGTCGACGCACTCCGGTCGGGCCGCGGTCTCCGCGTGGAGCTGGACGGCACCGTGCTGGCCGACGCCCCGAACTCGGTGATGGTGCTGGAGACCGGGCTTCCGACGCGCTACTACCTGGACCGGGTGTATCTCGACTGGACGCGCATGGAGCCCACCGAGACCGTCACCAGCTGTCCGTACAAGGGGACGACGAGCGGTTACTGGGCCGTGCGGACCGACACGGCCGCCTACCCGGACCTCGCCTGGGCATACGACTTCCCGACCCGGCAGGTCTCCCCCATCGCGGGGCTGGTCGCCTTCTACAACGAGAAGGTCGACCTCTATCTGGACGGCCGGCCGCTCCCCCGCCCCGCCCCGGTCAACAGGGTGACCTGGGAGAACGAACACCGGTAGAGGGCAACGCCCGATCACATGGTGGTGCCGCCCCCACGGGTATGGGGACGGCACCACCGTGTGATCGGGGCGCGTCATTTGACGCCGATGGGCGCTCCGGGACCGAGCGGCAGGTCCAGGCCGTAGAAAATGCCGAGGATCGTCAGCCACACCACCAGGAACGGCACCACGAAGATGGCGAGCCGGGAGATGAGGGTCCCCAGTCGGGCTTCCGGTTCGTATTCGCGGACCATCGCCAGGATGAGGAGGAGATACGGGTTCATCGGGGTGATGGCGCCGGTCGCCGAGTCACCGATGCGGAAGGCCGCCTGGCTGAGCGCCGGACTCATGTCCATCAGCATGAACGCCGGGATGAACACGGGACCGACCAGGGACCACAGGGCGGATCCGGAGAGGATCACCAGGTTGAGGCACGAGGCCAGCAGGACGAACGCGATGATCGCCCAAAAGCCGGTCACACCGATGGCGTTGAACAGCGCGGCGGCCTTCACCGCCAGCAGCACCCCGAGGTTGGACCAGGTGAAGAGTGCGATGACCTGGGCCGCGAAGAACATCATCACGATGTAGCCGGACATGTTCTTCACCGAGTCGGTCATGGCGGTGACCACGTCCTCCGTGCCGGTGAGCTTCCTGACCGTGAAGCCGTAGGTGAGCCCGGCGATCAGGAAGGCGCCGAAGAGGACCGGGACGACACCGCTGAGCACGGGCGAGGGCACGAAGGCACCGCCCTCTCCGCGCAGCGGGGCGCCCGATGGCAGCCAGAGCGCGAGGACCGCCGCCAGGTACAGGCCGACGACCGCGCAGGTGTACGCGAGCCCCTTGCGCTGCACCGGGGTGAGCGTCAGGTCCTCCCGCGGGGTCTCGCCGCTCTCGGCCGCCTGGTAGGGGCCCAGACGTGGTTCGAGGACGCGGCTGATGAGGAATCCGCCGAGCAGCCCCAGGACGACACTGCTGGCGGCGGTGAAGAAGTAGTTGATGAGCACATGGATATGGAGGCCCTCGGCGGCCGGCAGCACCGAGGCCGCCTGCTGGGTGATGCCCACGTACAGGGCGTCGAGCGAGCCGATGGTGAAGCCGGCCGCGTAGCCCGCGGTGACACAGGCGAAGCCGCCGATGAGTCCCGCCACGGGATGGCGTCCGGCGCTCTTGAACACCAGGGCCGCCAGCGGGGGCAGCACGATGGCGCCGACATCGCTCATCATGTGCGCCTGGCTGGCGATGACCGCCACCGCGTACGGCAGCACGGCGCGCGGCACCCGGGCCAGGGAGGCCCGCATCGCGGTTTCCAGCAGGCCGGTCCTCTCCGCGAGTCCGACCACCATCATCAGCACCAGGACGGCGCCGATCGGCGGGAAGGTGGCGAAGTTGGGGATCAGGTTCTCCAGCAGCCAGCGCAGTCCCTCACCGGTGAGCAGCCCGCCGATGTCCTTGGTGTCATCGGTGCCGGGGACGGTGACGGAGAGGCCGATGAGGGCGAGGACGGTGGACAGGACGGCCAGCAGCACGAAGAGCCCGGCGAACAGCACGATGGGGTTGGGCAGGGCGTTGCCGGCCCGTTCGATGAAGGAGAGGACACGGTCGAGGCCGCCGCGCCGCTCCTTGTCCGGGGAGGTGCCCCCGGGGGCGGGCAATCCGGTCGCCGTCGGCATCAGGGCCGCCTTCCGGCCGGCGTGGCCGACGGCAGGAGGCCCTTGGTGTCCTTGCGGACATGGCCGTCCTGCACGACGCATACGACGTTGGCGGGATCGCCGAGGACACCGATGTCCGCGAGCGGGTCTCCCTCGCAGACGACGAGGTCGGCGACGCGGCCGGGGGCCAGGGTGCCGAGCCGGTCGGCGACGCCGAGGAGTTCGGCGGCGGTCCGGGTACCGGCCACGATGGCGTCCATGGGGTCCATGCCCAGGTCGACGAGGTAGCTGAGCTCCATCAGGTTCTGCCCGTGCGGGCAGACGGCGGCGTCGGTGCCGAGCGCGATCCGGGTCCCCTGCTCGATGGCGCGGGAGATGTTCTCCTTGGTGATGCCGGACCAGCGCACCTTCTTCTCGTAGTGATAGGGCTCCATGGTGGCCTTGTCGATGCCCGCGTAGACGGTGGAGAGGGTCGGGACGACGAAGACGCCGCGCTCCCCCGCCATCTCCCGGGCCCGGTCGTCCAGGCCGTAGCCGTGCTCGATGCTGGTGACGCCGCCGCGGATGGCGTTGAGGATGCCCGCGTTTCCCTGGGCGTGCGCGGCCACCGGCTTGCCGCCGTGGCGCCGGCACTCGTCGACCACGGCGCGGATCTCCTCCTCCAGGAGCCCCTCGTCGTCCGGCTGGTCGTACGGGCTTCCCATGCCACCGGTGGCGCAGATCTTGACCAGGTCGGCACCCGCGCGCAGCACCTTGCGCACGGCCAGGCGCGCCTCGTCCACGGTGTCGGCCAGCTCGGACATCTCACCGCCGCTGAGGTCCGTGCCGTCGGGCAGGCGCACATCGGCGTGGCCGCCGGTGTGGCTGATGATGCGTACAGCGGTGTGCACCCGGGGGCCGGTGATCCGCCCGGTCTCGACGGCGGTGCGGTAGCCGGTGGCCAGGCCGCCCAGGTCCCGGACGGTGGTGACGCCCGCGTCGAGGGTCTGCCGCAGCCGGGTGGCGGTGTCGTAGGTGACCAGGACCGGGTCGAGCTCACCGCGGCGGCCGGGCGGTGTCGCATGGGCGTAGGCGAGGTGGGTGTGGCAGTCGAAGAAACCCGGCAGCACGGTACGGCCGCCCGCGTCGATGACACGACCGGTGAAGGCGTCGCCGGAGGCCGGGGGCGCGGTCGCCGCCGGGCCCGCGTAGGTGATTGTTCCTTCGGCGTCGGCGATGACGACGGCGTCCGCGATCGGGGTCGCCCCAGTGCCGTCGATCAACGTGGCGTTCTCCACGCGCAGAGCGGTCCTGGTGGTCTCGGACGTGGTGGCATCCGTCATGAGCGAGATCTCACTCCTCGTTGAGGGAACTGGTGGGGAGGAGTGTCGATCCATCGCGTGTTTCGGGTGTTATCATGCAGCATTCCATCGAGATTCACATGCGATACGCAGAAAAGCGCCGCCCATGCAAACGCAGGATTACGCCGCGCATGACCTCGACGAGCTGGATCGTGGCCTCGTGCACGCGCTGCAGATCCATCCCAGAGCACCGTGGACACTTGTCGGTGATGTCCTCGCGGTGAACCCGGTGACGGCCGCACGACGCTGGCAGCGGCTCCAGGAGGCGGGGCTGGCCTGGGTGACCGCCTACCCGCAGCTGTCCGACTCCCGGGTCGTGGTGACCGGCATCGTCGAGGTCGACACCGAGCCCGGGGTCGGGGAGGACGTGGCCGAGGCCCTGGCGGCCGAACCCTCGGTGGCGAACGTCAAGCTCACGGCGGGAAGCCGGGATCTGGTGATCGCGCTGCAGGCTTCGGACCTGGGTGAGCTCGCCCAGCTCAGCACGCTCCTCTTCCGGGGCGCGCCAGGGGTGCGGGCGACACGTACGCATGTGACCACGGCCCTGCCCTCCGAGGGCAGCCGGTGGCGGCTTCGCGCTCTGGACGCCGCGCAGTGCGCCCGGCTCGAGGCGGCGCTCCCGCCGGTCGAACCGCTCCCGCCGGGGACGTCCGGCTGGGACCCCTTGGACGTACGGCTCCTGGAGCTGCTGAGCGTCGACGGGCGCATGGCGATCAGCGACCTGGCGGAGCGCGCCGGGGCGCCTTTGACCACGGTCCGCAGAAGGCTGCGGGGACTGCTGGGCTCACGGGTGTGCCTGCGCTGCGACCTCGCCCGGCCCATGTCCGGGTGGCCGATGGCCGCGGTGTACTTCGCGTCCGTACCGGCCGAGCGCCTGGAGGAGACCAGCCGGGCGCTGGCGGGGGTGCGGGAGGTGCGGTCGTGTGCGATCACGGCGGGCCCGCACAACCTCGTGATCGACGTCTGGCTGCGCGCGGCCGGCGATGTGCACGCCTTCGAGGCGCATCTGTCCAGGCGGCTGCCGCAACTGACCATCGACGACCGCTCGGTGGTGCTGCGCACCGTCAAGCACATGGGCCGGCTGCTGGACCGAAGCGGCCACAGCGTGGGCATCGTCCCGCTCCGCCCCTTCGCCACCCCGGCTCCCGGGAGTGCCACGGCCACCTGATGTGCGGCCCGGCCCACGTGGGCATCGGACCCGTCGGGCCACGTCGGGACCGGTCCGGACTGGTCGGCGGCACACCGGACGCGCGGGCGCTTTCCGCTGTTCGTGTGCGTGCCATCTGCCGGTACCTGCGGCCGGACACGCTGGGGCGCCATGGCACCTGTGCGCGCGACAGTCCAGGCCGTTCCGCTGGTGGCTACGGCCATCGTCATGCTCGACGCGGCCACCGACTTCTTCCCGGACGCCCCTCTGGTCGGCGTCGTCACACCGGTGCGCCTTGCGGTGCTGGCGGGGCTGGTCGCCACGGCGGTGACGGCGCCTCGGCTCGCCACCTTCCGCACCCGGCTCGACCCCGCCATCGCACTGCTCCTCCTCAGCGCCGTCGCCACCACGTACGTCGGCGGGCACCCCGACGCGCCGCTGCGCGCCCTGATGACCGCCCTCGCCACCTTCTACCTGCTGGTCGGGATCCGGCGGGCGCAGCCCGAGTCCTGGCGGGCGGTCGCACTGCTCGCGCCGGCCGCCGCGGCGGCCGCGGCCACCTCGGCGTTCGCCCAGGTGACCAACGAGGTGCCGACCGGCTTCTGCCGCACCGGTCTCTTCACCGACGTCGACTGCGACAGCGGCGGGCCCGGGTCGATGATCCGCGCCACCGGCACCTTCGCCAACCCCAACCTGCTCGCCGCGTTCCTGGTGCTGCTCACCCCGATCGCCCTGCTGACCGCGGTGACGGTCGCCGAGCGCACGGCCCGTGTCGCGGTCGTGAGCGTTTGCCTCGTCGGCTACGGCGCGGTGCTGACCACCTTCTCCCGGGCGGGCTGTGTCGCTGCGGCTGCGGGCCTGCTGGTGCTCGGCGGCGCCTACTGGCTCGCTCCCCGCCTCGGCCGGTGGGGGGTGCGGACGCTGACGGTCGTGGGGCTGGCCGGGCTGGTGGCCGTGACGGTGGCGCTGTGGGTGGTGTCGCGGGCCGGGGACGCGCTCGGTGTCCGGGGCCAGGCGTGGAAGGCGGCCGTCGACCTCGCCGTGGACCATCCGCTCGGTGTCGGGCTGGGGCGGGCCGGGGACGCGGTTTCCGCCGCCGTACCCGGCGGCCGGACGTTCGTCCACGCCCACAACATGTGGCTGAACTGGCTGGCCGAAGCGGGCGTGGCCGGTCTGCTCGGCATGGTGCTGGTGACCGTGATCGCCGTCGCCACGGCGGTCCGTGCCGCCCGGGAGAAGTCCGTGGCCGGAGTCGTCGGGCTCGCCGCCCTGACGGGGTTCTTCCTCGCGGCCACGGTGGACCACCCGGCCAACCTGGACCGGATCGCCATGCTCTTCTGGCTGGTCCTCGGCCTCGTCATGGCCGAGGTCCCGGGCCGGTGGCGGGACTCCGGGACACCCGCCCGGACCCCCGCCCGATCGGGCCGCCGCGCGCGGCGCCGCTAGGGTCTGTCGGCGAAAGTTGATCTTGATGGCCGGTGGTCATGTGCTGCGGGACATGCACGTCGATGCCGCCGGCTCCCGGATTGTGGCGGCCGCCGACGCGGGGCAGAGTGGTCTCAGAACTGTCCGAGCGAGGCAGAAGGCGCACGGCAGGGTTACGGAGGTGTGGTGCATGTCCGAGAAGGATCCGGCGCACGGGACCGCCGACGAGCGGCCGGAAATCTCGTGGCCGCCCGAAGTCCAGATGCTGCAAGACGTCACTCCGCCCTTCTTCCCCGAAGGTGGTTCGGGAATGACCATCCGTGTCGAGTGGCCTCCCGGTCACCCCGGGCTCCCTCCGCACCGCCACTCGGGGCCGGCGTTCGGCTATGTGATGGAGGGCGCGGTCCGGTTCGAGATCGAGGGTGAGCCGGAGCGTGTGGTCGAGGCCGGTGGGACGTTCTGGGAGCCGGGTGGTGACGTGATCCACTACCAGGACGCCAATGCCCTGTCGGACGCGCCGACCACATTCCTCGTGACCATGGTGTGCGCGCCGGGTCAGCCGATGCTCACGTTGGTCGACGAGGAGGAGCTGAAGGAGCGGGCGCACCTGCGGGCCCCACGTCCTTCCAAGGGCTGACCCGCTCCGTCTCACTCCTCGAAATGCACTCGCTTCCGCACCCTCCGGCCCCAACCATGACCCCCATGGTTGATGCCTCCTTGTACACGGCGTTCCTCCTCGCCGCGTTCGTCCTCTGCGTCACTCCCGGCCCCGACATGATGTTCATCGTGGCGATGGGCGGCCGGGGCGGCCCCAGCGCGGGGGTCATGGCGGCCTTCGGGGTGGCGTGCGCCATGTTCGTGCACGCGGTGGCCGCGGCGCTGGGGCTGTCGGCGCTGTTCGCGGCGCTGCCGACGCTCTATCACGTGCTGCGCTGGGCGGGGGTGTCGTATCTGCTGTACCTGGCTGTCAAGGCGTTCCGGGACCACTCCCTGCCGGGCGAGGAGAGCGGGAACGTCGGCCCGGGACACCGGCGTGCCTTCTGGCAGGGAGCCCTCATCAACCTGCTCAACCCCAAGGTGATTCTCTTCAACATCGCCTTCCTGCCGCAGTTCGTGAACCCGGAACTCGGCCATGTGCCCGGCCAGTTCATGCTCCTGGGGGTCACCTTCGTGGTCATGGGCTTCTGCGTCGACGGGTCGGTGGGCCTGCTCTCGGGGAAGCTCGCCGGACTACTGCGCCGCAGCCGCCGGGTGGCGCGGGGGCTGAACGTCTTCAGCGGGACGGTGTTCACCGGGCTGGCGGTACGGCTGGCCGCCGCACCGAAGTAGGCCGCCGGGGGCAGGCCGGGGCAGCGCCCTGCGGCCACCCGCGCCGGGGTCCGGACAGCGGACCGTTCGCCTGGTCCCGCCCGCTCGGCGGCGACGAGAGTGGGCGGGCGGTTCGGGTCAATCGGAAGGCGGCTCACGGCGATGGCGAACACGGTGCGGCGGGGCTACGCGCCCAGTCCCTTCGGACAGTTGCACTACGCGGAGTGCGGGTCCGGCGAGGCGGTGCTGCTGCTGCATCAGACGCCGCGTTCCTGGACCGAGTACGCCGATGTGCTGCCCCTGGTGGGCCGGGCACACCGGGCGATCGCCATGGACACCGTGGGGTTCGGCGCCTCGGCCAGGCCCGAGGGGCCGCACTCGATCGAGCGGTTCGCCGACGGGGTGGAGGCCCTGGCCGACGGGCTCGGGCTGGACGCGTTCCACCTGGTGGGCCATCACACGGGCGGTGTGGTCGCCGTGGAGGTGGCCGCCCGGCTGGGCGACCGGATCAGCAGTCTGCTGCTCTCGGCCACGGCCTTCGTGGACGAGGCCAAGCGCGCAGCATCCCCCTCGCGCCCGCCGGTCGACCATGTCGATCCGAAGCCGGACGGCTCGCATCTGGTGGAGCTGTGGAATAGGCGCCGCGGCTTCTACCGGGAGGGCGAGGAGGCCGCGCTGACCCGCTATGTGATCGACGCGCTGACCGTGCTGGACCGGGTGGAGGAGGGACACCAGGCGGTGTACCGGTACCGGATGGAGGAGCGGCTGGCGCACATCACGGCCCCGGTACTCGCCATATGCGCCCCGGAGGACCACTACTCGCTGCCCGCGCTGGAGAAGTTCGCGGCGGCGCTCGGCTGCGAGACCGCGGTCCTGCCCGGCGGCCACGTACCGGCGCCCGAGCAGCTGCCCGGGGAGTTCGCCGACGTCGTCACCGCGTGGGTGGACCGGCCTCGGCCCTGACCCGGTCCCACGTCGTCTCGGTGACGCCACGCCGCCGCAGCGCCGCCTTGCGCACCTTGCCGGTCTCGGTGAGCGGCAGTTCCCGCAGGATGTCCACGTAGCGGGGGGCGGCGAACGGGGGCAGCTCGAGCTCGCAGTGGCGGATCAGGTCGGCCGGGTCGAGGGTGCTGCCCGCGCGGGGCAGCACGGCGACCATCACCTCGTCCTCCGCCAGCTCGGACGGCACCGGGAAGACGGCCGCGTCGGCCACCGCGGGATGGCTGCGGACGACCGTCTCGACCTCGCAGGAGGAGATGTTCTCCCCGCGGCGGCGGATGACGTCCTTGATGCGGTCCACGAACCGGAACCAGCCGTCGGGCTCGCGCACCACCCGGTCGCCCGTGCGCCGCCACGCGTCCGCGGGCTCCGCAGGCTCGCCCAGGTAGCCGGTGGCGAAGGCGTACGGCCGGTGGCTGCGCACCAGGAGCTCGCCGGGGGTGCCGTCGGGGACGGGGGTGAGCAGTTCGTCGACGACGCGGGCGTCGAAGCCGTCGCGCTGGGTGCCGATATAGCCGGGCCGCTGTTCCTCGGGGTGGTGCCGATGACGAGGTTGGTCTCGGTGGAGCCGAATCCGTCGACCAGGGTGACGCCGAACCGCTCGCGGAACGGCTGCCAGGCGTGGGCCGGTGTCGCCGGGGAGAGTCCGCGTACGGCCCGGTGGGCACGGTCGTGCGGGCCCGGCGGCTGGGCCAGCAGCATCGGCACCATGGCGCCCAGCAGATAGACGACGGTGGCCCCGGCCGCGGCCGCCTCGGTCCAGTACCGGGAGGCCGAGAACCGGGGGCGAGGGTGTACGCCGCCCCCACGGTCATCGCCTGCGCCAGCGCGTTCAGCGCGTTGGTGTGGAACAACGGCAGGCAGGTGTAGAGGACGTCGTCCGCGGTGAGGCGCAGCGCGCCGGAGACGTTGCGCCCCCACCAGACGAACTGGGCGTGGGGGCAGCGGACCCCACGGGAGGTTCCGGTGGTCCCGGAGGTGAAGAGGACGCACGCGGTGTCGCCCGGGCGGACGGGGGCCGCCGGCAGGGCGGGGCCGTGGCCCGGCCGGGGCACGTCGTCCGCTCCCGCGAGCCACAGCGTCCCCCGGTACCCGGCCGCCCGCAGGCGCTCCGCCGTCTCCTCCTCCGCGAGCAGCTGGGTGGGGCGGGCCTGGTCCAGGACGTTCCGCAGCCCGCTGCCGCGCAGCTGCGTGTTCAGCGGGACCAGCTCGGCGCCGAGCCAGGCGGCGCCGAGGAACAGGTCGACGAGTTCGACCCGGTTGCCCGTCATCGCCGCGATGCGGTCGCCCGGGCGGCAGCCGCGGGCCGCGAGGGCCCCCGCCATGGTGGCGGCGGCCTCTCGCGTCCGGCGGTAGGTGCGGACGGTGTCCCCGATCCGCAGGAAGGGGCGGTCCCCGTGGTCCCGGGCCGCGGTGTGGAGCAGCCCGGGAATCGTCAGGGAGGTCACCGCAGCACCTCGCGCTCGCGCAGTTCGCGGATCCGCTCCGGTGGCAGCCCCGCGACCTCGCGCAGCACGTCGTCGGTGTCGGCGCCGAGCACGGGTGCCGCCGTGCGGACGCCGCCCGGGGTGCGGGTGAGCCGGATGGGCGGCCCCTCGTGCAGGAAGGCGCCCGCCACCGGGTGTTCCGCGCGGACGTAGAAGCCCCTGGCCCGTAGCTGCGGGTCCTGTTCGACGAGGTCACGGCCGTCCTGCACCGCGCCCGCGGGTATGCCGTGCTCCTGGAGGAGTTCGGCGGCGGCGTCGGCCGGCAGGGTCCTGGCCCAGCCGGCGAGGGCGTCGTCGACCAGGTCGGCGTGGTGTGCGCGGTCGGCCGCGGTGCGGGTGCGTTCGTCGGTGGCGAGGCCGGGGCGTCCGATCGCCGTGCACAGCCGGGCCCATTCGGTGTCGTCGCGGACGCTGACGGCCAGCCAGCGGTCCGCGCCGAGGCAGCGGTACACGCCCTGTGGGCGCCACCGCGGATCGGTGTTCCCGGCGGGCTCGACGGGGTTGAGCAGACTGGTGCCCATATGCGAGGCGATCGCCTCGAGCTGGGACAGGTCGATGTGCTGTCCGCGCCCGGTCTCCTCCCGGTGTTCCAGGGCGGCGGCGGTGGCGAGCGCGGCCTGCAGTCCGGCGACGATGTCGCCGTGGCCGTAGATCACCCCGACCACGTCGTCCGGGCCCCATCCGGTCAGGCCGGTGAGCCCCGAGGAGGCCGACACGGTGTCCGCGTAGGACACCCAGCCGCTGCGCGGGCCGCTGTGTCCCATGCCGGACATGCTGACGTACACCAGGCGGGGGTTGATCTCGCGGAGGGTGTCGTAGCCCAGGCCCAGTTTGGTCATGACGGTGGCGCTGAAGTTCTCCACCAGGACGTCGCAGGAGGCGATGAGCTCGCGCAGTACGGCGATGCCGTCCTCGGTGCGGGTGTCCAGGGCCAGGCTGCGCTTGTTGCGATTGACCTCGTTGAAGTAGCCGTTGGTGTTGGGATCGGTGTGCGGGCCGCGGGACAGATGCATGAAGGGCGCGAACCGGGTGGGGTCGGGACGGCCCAGCGACTCGACCTTGATGACATCGGCGCCATGGTCGGCGAGCACCTTGGTGCAGTAGGGCCCGGCGAGCACCCAGGTCAGGTCCAGGACGCGAACGCCGTGCAGGGCGGGCCGCGCGGGTTCCGCGGACGCCGCGGGCACCCGTGGGGCCGGCCGGTGCTCCTGCAGCAGCCGCTGGTCCGCACCCCGTTCCGGGACGTCCAGCTCCTTGATCCGGTGGCCTTCCGGGAACGCGAAGGGGAAGCCCAGGTCGGTGCGGCCCCCGGCGCGGAGGAAGAAGTCACGGGCGGCGAGCTGCGGGTTGCCGGGCATCTCGTGCGGCAGGTCTACGGACGCCCAGGGCAGCTTCCTGGACTGGGCGAGCTCGGCGAATTCGGCCTTCGGCCACCGGCCCGCGAAGTCCTGCACCACCTCGAAGACGTGCTGCTGGTACTTCTTGCGCTCCACCGGGTCCTGCCAGCGCGGCTCGGCCAGGTCGGCCTCGGCGCCCTCCTCGCGCAGCCAGGCGAGGAGCGCGTCCCACATGCGGGGACTGCCGCCGAGGCCACCGCCCAGATAGCCGTCGGCGGCCCGGAACAGTCCGTGCGGCACCAGCGGATGCACCCGGCCGGGGCGTCCCGGCACCCGGTCCTCGTGCAGATAGGCGAGAGTGCCGGCCTCCAGCGCGGCGGCCGCGCACGCCTGGGCGGACACATCGGCGAGCTGGCCCGGCCCGGTGCGCCGCGCCCGCAGTCCGAGCAGCGCGGCGATCGCGCCGTGCACACCGGCGAGCTGCTCCGCCTGGTTCTCCGGCAGGCGCAGCGGCGGGCCGTCCGGGTCGCCGACCTGCGCGAGCATGCCGCCGAGCGCGGCGACCACCAGATCGGTGCCCTGCCAGTGGCTGCGGGGACCCACCGTCCCGAAGGGGGTGACACGGACGTGGACGAGGTGGTCCAGACCCGCGACGGCCTCCGGCGCGCCGTCCGGTGTCCCGTCGAGAAGGACATCCGCTCCCTCCACCAGGCGCCGCAGTTCCTCCGGGGACGCGGGGGTCACCGACCGTTTACCGGCGTGCCAGTGGACGAACGCGTCGCCGTCCAGTTCCCGCCGGGTCGGATCCCCCTCCTCGGGCTCGACCAGGACGACCTCATATCCGAGGCCGACCAGGAGCCGGCCCGCGAACCGGGTGAAGGGGCTGGACAGTTCGACGACGCGTACGGCCGGGTTGCTCACATCTCCTCCGCGGGATGCTCAGGCGTGCTGCTGGTTGAGGAAGCCGGTGACCGCCGTGTAGTAATCGTGCGGCCGCTCCTCCTGAAGGTGGTGGGAGACCTGGTCCATGACGTGCAGATTGCCCTTGGGGACCATGCGGGCGAGCATCAGCGGATAGTCGGGGGTGAGGAACGCGTCGTACATGCCCCAGATGAAGAGGGTGGGGGCCTGGATGGCGCCGAGCTCCGCGGTGAGGTCCTGCCAGTCGCCGCGGGGGTTGTCGGAGGCGCCGGCGAGGGCGGTCTCCTCCGGGTCGAGACTCTGCTCGTAGCGCAGGGTGACGGTGTCGTCGGGGATGGCACCGGCGTCGTACCACTCCAGGCGGGCGATCAGGTCCCGCATCTTCTCCCAGGAGGGGCCGGTGCCGCCGTAGTACACATCACGCGCGTTGCGGCCGCGCCGGCCGCCCTCGGGCAGCGGGGCCAGCGGGCCGTGGAACACGGGCATGCTGCCGGTGATCGTCAGCGACCGGACCCGCTCGGGGTACTTCGCGGCCAGGTTCAGCGCGATGGTTCCGCCCCAGGAATTGCACACGAAGTCGGCGCGTTCGATGCCCAGGGTGTCGAGCAGGGCGACCGTCTTGGCGGCGTGGTAGTCCCACATGGGGCCTTCGATGACAGGTTTCGCCGACTTGCCGTACTGCAGGATGTCCACGAGGAAGCAGTGGCGGTCCTGGGCGAACAGCGGCGCCACCTGTCCGAAGTCGGACCAGCCCGTGCACCCGGGGCCGCCGCCGTGGAGGAAGACCGTCGGGCTGCCGCCCGGCGTGCCCAGCTCGATGTAGTGGTACGTGACGCCGTCCGCTTCCGCGTGGGCGCCCTCCGGCGGCTTCTGGATGTTCATGAGGTCCATGCCCCGATGGTGTGGTGCCGGTGATCTCCCCCCAAGCGGTCCGGTCCGCTGAGCGGGCCGGTCCCGTGGTGACCGCCTCCGGGCGGTGGCTAGCCTCCCGGTCCGACGTGTCCGCGGTAGTCGTGCGCAGAAAGGCAGTACATGTCCGCGTGGGAAGTTGCCGAGGAACGGGCCAGGGCGGCGATCGGCCGCCCGGAACACCGGGACCTGGGGGTCGTACGGGCCGAGGACGCGGCGGAGTTCGCGCGCTCGGCCGGGGAGACCGGCCCGCATCTGGTCGACCCCGGCCACCCGGACTTCACCGTCCACCCGATGTACCCGGTGAGCCTGTTGCGCGGTGCGGGAGGCGTTGGCCAGGAGGAGTTCCGGCCGGACGGCATGTACCGCGACGAGGTCCCGGGCACCGACGGCCTGGATGTGCGGCTGATGGCGGGCGGCCAGGAGGTCCGGTTCACCGGCGAGGTGAGGGCGGGCGACCGGATCCAGGTCCGCCGGGTCCTCACGGATGTCGAACGCAAGGGCAGCGGAACGCCGTTCCTGCTGCTGACCGTCGAGAAGACGTACACGGCGGAGCGGGGCACGCTCGTCCGGGTGCGGGAGAGGTTCATCGTCCGATGAGGGTTCATACGGGGCAGCCCGTACCACCGGTGGAGTTCACCCCGGATGCCGTCACGCTGCTGCGGTTCGGGGCGGTCACCCGCAATGCCCACCGCATCCACTACGACACCGGGTTCGCGCGTTCCGAGGGGCTGGACGGCCCGGTCGTCATGGCGCAGCTGCACGGCTGTCTGATGCACCGGGCCGCCAGGAGCTTCGCGGGTCCGGGCGGACAGGTGCTGGAGGTCGGATGGCGGAACCGGGCCCCGGCCCTCGCCGGGGAGCGGCTCGTGGTGAGCGGCACGGTCGGCGAGGTCGATCCGGAGACGGGGCGGGTCACCCTGGAGCTGGTCGAACACGGTGGGCAGGGTGATGTGGTGTGCTGCCGGGGCACGGCCGTGGTCCTGATGGGCTGACCGCGCCCCGCGTCGGGATGAGATCGCTCGGGCGAGAACGTCCCTCGGGCGAGGTCCGGGATCACCCCTCGGGCGGGATCCGGGAGCATCCCTCAGCCGAGATCGAGGACCACCTTGCCGATCGCCTCCCCGGACCGCAGGCGTGCCACGGCTTCCGCCAGGCCGTCGATGCGATGGTGCTCGATGGGCAGGGTGAGCTCCCCGGAGGTGAGGTCGCCGAGCATCCGCTTGGTGTCGGCGGCGACCTCCTTGCCCCGGGTCATCAGGTTCACCGGCAGCAGCGACACATCGGCGAGGAGGAAGTCCGCCAGGTCCACGGTGAACTCCCGGCCCGCGGTGTAGCCGACGAGGGCGACCCGGCCACGGGGACGCACCAGCGGCAGGGAGTCGCGCAGGACCGGCCCGCCCACGGTGTCGATGACGACGTCCACCGGGCCTCCGACCGCGTCGGCGCACAGGTCGGTGGCGAGCACCACCTTGGCGGGGGCCGGGACATGCGGCAGCTTGGCGGGGCGGCCCACCACGCCGATCACCTCGGCTCCGGTCCGGGCCGCGACCTGCACGGTGAGCGCGCCCACCGCACCGGCCGCACCGGTCACCAGGACCCGCTCCCCGGGCCGGACGCCCGCCACGGCGTGCACCGAGGCCCACGCCGTCCCCGCGGGCGAGAAGTAGCAGCAGGCCATGGCGGGGTCCGTGCCCTCGGGCACGGCCTCCACGGCGGCGTCGGGGACCAGCGCGTGCTCGCTCCAGGCGCCGTCGCGGCGCATTCCGAGGGCCTTGCCGCGGAGGAGGACGAGGCTCCCCTCGGGGTGGACATCGGAGGTGACGACGGTGCCGCTGCCGGCGGTGCCGGGAATCGACGGCAGGTCGGGGAGGATGCCGAACTTGCCGTCGACGACGTTCAGATCGAGGTGGCTGACGGCGGCCGACCTCATCCGCACCAGGGTGTGGCCGGGCCGTGGCTCGGGGACCGGCCGCTCGACGAGCCGCGGCAGGGTGCCGAACTCCTCCAGCACCAGGGATTGTGACGTCGGGTGGCTCACGTTTTCGCTCCGTATCCACGGGCTCACGGCCGTGTTCGGTGGTGGCGGACCCCGCGCACGCTAGACCGCGCCCGCCGTCCGCGCACCGGGACGGGTCCGCTCAGCGGGACGCGCCGCCGCGGCCGCCGTCTCGTCCTCCCTCGGGAAGGGAGCGGTCTGCTGAGCGGACCGGATCCCTTGGGCGGATCCGCGCCGCGCCGGATGCTCGGGTCCACCGAAAACCGGCAGCAGGAGGACACGCACGATGACGGTCGAGGACTCTCCCGACACGGCCACCCCCGTCCGGAGCCGCCGCAGAAAACCCGCCGAGCCCGGTCGCCAGGACTGGTCGTCCTGGCCCCATTACGACGGCGCCGCAGCGGGCTTCCGCGGCTACTGGTATCCGGTCACCTGGTCCAGCCAGGTCACGGGAAAGCCACTGCCGTTCACCATCTGCGGCGAGCGGATCGCGCTGATCCGCGACAACGGTACGGCGTACGCCCTGCACAACCGGTGCCCGCACCGCGGTGTGCCGCTGTCCGAGGGCAACCAGCAGTTCCCGGGCACGGTCAGCTGCCCTTACCACGGCTGGACCTTCGATCTGCCCACCGGGCGGCTGTCGGCGGTCATCACCGACGGCCCCGGGTGCCGGCTCACCGGCAAGCTGGGCGTGCGCACCTACCCGGTCGAGGAGCGCCTCGGCATGGTGTGGGTGTACATCCCGATCGCCGACGAGGAGCCGCACTCGATCGACTCCCAGCTTCCGGAGGAGCTCGTCTCCAACGCCTTCGTGATGGGCGGGCGGATCGAGCCGCGCGGTGGCAACTGGCGGTTCGCCTGCGAGAACGGCTTCGACGAGGGCCACGCCAAGTATCTGCATCGCACGGCCCTGTGGCGGCTGTTCAAGCCCATGCCGACCTGGAACATCACCCGGATCGTGCCGCGTGGCCGGTGGATCTTCCGGGTCCAGGACGAGGTCCACTGGGACGCCGAGTTCCCGGGGGTGGGCCGCTGGTCCAACAAGCGGTGGTGGAAGATGCAGCCGCCCAAGGAGACCTTCAACATCGGCAACACCGGCAAGGCCGACAGCGTCGACCCGACGATCGAGGCGCAGGACTTCCCCGGGTTCGCCTCCCTGTCGATGCCGGGCGTGCTGCGCATCGCCTACCCCAAGTTCATCCACTACGAGTTCTACGTCCCGGTCGACGAGGACAACCACCGCTATGTCGGTGTGATGGTCAACTTCACCGAGGGCTGGGAGACCCTGCGCTTCTACGCCAAGTACCTCGGCGCGATCCGCTGGCTGTTCCACGGCCAGTTCTCCGGCCAGGACGCGTGGATGGTCGATGTCACCGACGCCCCGCCGGAGAAGCTCTACCGACCCGATATCTCGCTCACCGCCTGGCGGAATCTGAGCGAGGAGGAGTACGGCAAGAAGCTGGCCGCGGTCGACGGTGCGTCCGCACCCGAAGAGAAGGCATGACATGTTCCGTAAGCTGTTCACCCTGCTGCTGGGCGCCGCGATCGCCGTCGGGATCCCACTGGCCACAAAGCGCATCGCGCGGACCACGATGACCCAGGTCCACAGGATCAACCAGTGACCGCCGACGGCCTGGCGGGACTGGATGAGCGGCGGCGGTCCTGGGCCCTGGACGCCGCCCGCCACATCAGCACCGACCGGCTCCGCGAGCTGATCACGGGCCTGGTGAACATTCCCAGCCCGACCGGTGACGAGGGCCCGCTGGCCGCCCATATCGCCGGCACCCTGCGCACCGCCGGCTGCCACGCGGCCGTCCAGCCCCTCGACGACCGCCAGGCCAACGCCTGGGGGCGGCTGACCGGTGACGGCACCGGCCCCGACCTGATGCTGTACGCGCCCATCGACACCCTGACGGTGGGCGAGGAGAGCGAGGACGTGCCGTGGATCGGCCCGGAGCTGCGCGAGGACATGCGCCCCGCGGCCACCGTGTACGACGACCTGGTCACCGGGCTCGGCGCCTCCAACCCCAAGGGCCACGCTGCGTGCGTGATGATGGCCGTCGAGGCGATCTCGCTGGCCGGTGTCCCGCTCGCCGGTGATCTGGTCGCGGCGTTCGGCGCGGGCGGGATGCCCACCAACGCCCGGCCCGTGGGCACCCGCCTCAACACCGGCCAGGGCGCCGGGTGTTCGTTCCTGCTGGAGCAGGGGGTGTGGACCGACTACGCGGTCATCGCCAAGCCCGGCTGGACCGTCTCGTGGGACGAGGTCGGACTGGTCTGGTTCGAGGTGACGGTCGGCGGCATCCACACCTACGCGGGCTCCCGCCACCGGCTCCCGTACGACAACGCCATCGCCCGCGCCGGGGAGGTGGCCGCGTACCTGGAGAAGTGGTTCGAGGGGTACGCCGAGCGGCACACCTCGGGCACGGTGGCGCCGCAGGGCATCGTCTCCTCCATCCGTGGCGGCTGGCCGCGGATGGCGGCGGTCACCCCCGCCGTGTGCACCCTGATGGTGGACCTGCGGATCAGCCCGGACATCACACCGATGCGGGCCAAGCGCGAGTTCATGGACGCGCTGGCCGCACTGCGGGCCGCCTCGCCCGGGCTCGACGTCCGGGCGGAGATGGTGCTGGCGATTCCCGGCACCCGCACCCCCCGCGAGTCGTGGATCCACCGCAGCGCCACGGCCGCCTGGGAGGCGCTGGAGGGGCGCGAGTACGAGGTGATCCCCGGGAACAGCGGCGCCACCGACGCCAACATCCTGCGCGGCCGCGGCATCCCCACGGTGCGGGTCGGCATGCCCAAGGTGGCGGAGGCGCCGTTCGAGATCGACTTCGCCCGCGGCATGAACACGGTGTCGCTGCGGGCCATGGAGAAGCTCACGCGCCATCTGGTCCGCACGGCCGTGGACACCGTCACCCGGTCCCGCGACGAGCTGGAAGGAGCAGGGGCATGACCGAGATCGTCCTGGGGGTCGGAGCGTCGCACAGCACGCTGATGAACACCCACTGGGAGGAGACGTACCACAAGGACCGCGCCGAGCGGTTCCGGGACGCGCTCGGCCAGGCGCGGGACGCGCTGGCCGCGGCCCGCCCGGACACAGTGGTCCTGGTCGGCTCCAACCACTTCCGGGGGTTCTGGCTCGACCTGATCCCCAGCTTCACCATCGGGGTGGACGAGTGCGTCGCCAGCGGCGAGTCCGCCACCCCGAAGGGCCCGCAGCCGGTGGACCGGGAGCTGGCCCTCCACCTCGCGGGCTCGCTCGTGGAGCGGTCCGGTTTCGACGTGGCGTTCTCCGCCCGGCTGCAGATCGACCACGGCCAGTCGCACGCCGTCCAGTATCTGCTCGACGGGCTCGACGTCGACCTGGTACCGCTCGTGGTGAACGTCTTCGCGCCGCCGCTGCCCACCCTGGAGCGCTGCGAACAGTTGGGCCGGGCGATCCGGGAGGCGGTCCTGGCCTTCCCCGGCGACCGCCGGGTGGCCGTCATCGGCTCCGGCGGGCTGTCCCACCGGCTGCCCTGGCCGGACTGGCGCGACCCGAACGGCGAGGACGAGGAGTTCATGGTCGGGGCCTGGCTCAACGGCCGGGAGAACTGGCAGGACTACGACGTGCGCCGCCGCGAGATCATCCGGGCCGCCGAGGCGTCGCTCAACCCGGAGTTCGACGAGGAGTTCCTGTCCTGGATGGAGCGGGGACAGGCGCACCGCCTCACCGAGTACACCACCGCGGAACTGGAGAAGGTGGCCGGCAACGGCGCCCAGGAGCTGCGCACCTGGCTGCTGATGTCCGCGCTGCTCGATCACATCCCGGGCCGGCGGCTGGCCTATGAACCGATGCCCGAATGGCTCACCGGCATGGGGGTCGCCGTCCTCGATCCCGCACAGGCCCCCGCACAGACCCCCGCGCAGACCAGCGAAAGGCAGTCATGAGCATCTGGAACGAGCTGTCGGGCATCGACTACCGGCACGCCTACGTCGACACCGGCGACTTCAAGACCCGCGCCCTGCAAGCCGGTCCCGAGGACGGCGAGCATGTGGTGTTCCTGCACGGGACGACCGGCCACCTGGAGGCGTTCGTACGGAACATCCCGGCGCACGCCGAGCGCTACCGCTGCCACTCCATCGACATGCTGGGCCACGGCTACACGGGCAAGCCCGACCGCCCGGCCGAGATCCCCCTGTACGTCGAGCACCTGATGGCCTATCTGGACGCCGTCGGCGCCGAGCGCGCCCATCTGGTCGGCGAGTCGCTGGGCGGCTGGGTGGGGTCGTGGGCCGCGAGCGAGCACCCGGACCGGGTCGCCTCGCTCCAGCTTCTGTGCATGGGCGGTACGAAGATCAACCCGGCGATCATGGAGCGGCTGAAGACGTCCACCAGCGACGCGGCCCTCAAGGACGACATCGCCTTCACCCGGGAGCGGCTGCGGCTGCTGTGGGCCCACTGGGACGAGGACCTGGGCGAGGAGCTGACCCGGATCCGCTACGACATCTACCACCACCCCGATTTCCAGCGGAACCTGCACAATCTGCTGGCGCTCCAGGAGCCGGAGGCCCGCGAGCGCAACCTGCTGCGGCCCGACCGCATGGGCCGGATCAAGGCGCCGACCCTGGTGGTGTGGGGCAACAAGAACCCGCTCGGCGACGTGCCGGAGGCCGAGGCCATCGCGGCGGCGATCCCCGGGGCGCGGCTGGAGGTGTTCAACGAGTGCGGCCACTGGCCGCAGCACGAGAAGGCCGATCTGTACAACCCGCTCAGCCTGGAGTTCCTCGCCGCGTCCTCGGCCACCTGATCGTGAGGTACCTGTCATGACCGTAGTCCCCATCGACCAAGCCGTCAGAGCCTGTCCCGACCCGATGAACTCCGTCCTCGGCAAGGTCCGGTCCATCCTGGAGGCGTTCACCGCCGACGACGACTCACTTTCGCTCGCCGATCTGGTGCGCCGTTCGGGAGTGGCGAAGGCGACCGTCCACCGGCTGTCCCAGGAGCTGGTCGCATGGGGGCTGCTGGAGCGGGCGGGCTGCAACTACCGGCTCGGACTGCGCCTGTTCGAGATCGGGCAGCGGGTGCACCGGCAGCGCATCCTGCGGGAGGTGGCCCAGCCGTATATGGAGGATCTGCTGCTGGCCACGCGGGAGACCATCCACTTCGCCATCCATGACGGGCTGGACGTGGTGTATTTGGAGAAGATCCTCCCCCACCGGGGGCTGAGCGAGGAGTCGCGGGTGGCGGGGCGGCTTCCGCTGTACTGCACGGCGACCGGCAAGGCGATCCTCGCCCACTCCCCCGGCAGCCTGTTCGGCGAGGTGATCAGGAGCGGGCTCAAACCGTTCACCCGCCACACCATCACCTCGCCGGGCCGGCTGCGCACCCAGCTGGACCGCGTCCGCGACCAGGGCATCGCCACCGAGGCGGAGGAGGTCCGGCTCGGCTATATGAGCATGGCGGTCCCGGTCTTCGGCCGGCAGAACACCCTCGCCGGGGCCCTGTCGATCACGGCGCCGACCTACCGGGTGGACGCGATCGCCCATGCCAGCGCGCTGCGTACGGCGGGCCTTGGCATCAGCCGCTCGCTGAGGTCGGCGCTGTGACGGCGCCCGTCGTGTCCTCCCCCGCGCTGGACGAGGTGCTGGCACGGGCGCGGGAGCTGATCGACCAGTGGCGGGACGAGGACTGCGGCACCCCGACGGTCAAGGACTTCTGCCGTTACGCGGCCGCCCTCAACGACGGCGCGTACATCCGCCGGGCCCGCGTCCTGGAAGCGGACGGCCGGCCCGTCGAGGCGCCCGCCCTGTTCCTCGCGGCCACCATGAGCTGGGAGGACGGCCCGCCGGAGGACGAACTGCGGCCGGATGGCCTCGCCCGGCGCGAGTCGCCGTGCACCGAAGGTCTCCCGGTACGCCAGGTGCACGGCGGCCAGTCGGTGCGCCTGGTCCGGCCCCCGGTGGCCGGTACGCGGATCACGGCGGCCCGTGCGGTCGTCTCCGCGCGGCACAAGCACGGACGGTCGGGCGAGTTCGTCCTCCTGGGCGTGCGGACCCGGTTCCTGTCGCCCGACGGGAGCGAGCTGACGTCCGTGGAGGAGACGATCGTGGTGCTCGACGCCACCGGAGGTGACCGATGACGGCGCCCGCTGCCGGGACCGAGTGTCCGCCGCGCCGGTACGCCCACACCAGTGTGCAGTTGTTCCGCTTCAGCGCCGTGTCGTGGAACGCGCACCGGATCCATTACGACGCCGCGTTCGCGGCGTCGGAGGGGTTTCCCGACACGGTGGTGCAGTCGACGCTGCACGGCGAGACGCTCAGCCGCAATGCCCTGGAGTGGGCCGGGCCGGGCGCCCGGCTGGAGTCGGTGGCGTGGCGCAACGTGGCCACGGCGGTGGCCGGTGAGCAGCTGACCTGGGCCGCGACGGTGTCCTCGGTCGAGGGCGCGCGGGTCCGTCTGGACGCGCGCATCCTCAAGGCCGACGGCTCCGAATGCGTCACGGGGACGGTCGAGGTGACGCTCGCCGGATGACGGCCCGGCTCGTCCGGGTGCGGGAGCGGTGGAACCCAAGGCCGGCGGGGGCCTTGGGTTCCACCGCTCCCGCATGTCCGGGCCACGGCGTCCCGGCGCCACCGGTTCCGCACCCTGTCCCGGCAGGCGGACCGATTCCGTTGGACCGTGATCCGCACCTGCCTACGCTCCTTTTCCATGAGCGTTCTCAACGTTGAGCCGGTCGCCGCGGAGGACGCGGCGGTGGTCGAGACGGACATCCTGATCATCGGCGCCGGCCCCTCGGGCCTGTACGGCGCCTACTGCGCGGGCTTCCGCGGGCTGCGTGTCGCCGTGATGGATGTGCTGCCCCAGCGCGGCGGCCAGATCAGCGCGATGTACCCGGAGAAACCGATCTTCGACATCGCCGGATTCGCCTCGGTCCGCGGCCGCGACCTGGTCGACAACCTGGTCGCGCAGGCGCAGACACACGGCACCCGCTATCTCCTCGGCCACCGCGCGACGGAGCTGTCCTACGACGACGGCCTGCCCGTGGTCCGCAGCGACCGGGGGACGACCGTACGGGCCGGGGCGGTGGTGATCACCGGCGGCGTGGGGACCTTCACTCCCCGCCCGCTGCCGGCCGGGGAGGACTTCCTCGGCCGCGGCCAGGTGTACTTCGTGCCCGACCCCACCGCCCACGCCGGCCATGACGTGGTGGTCGTCGGCGGTGGCGACAGCGCCTTCGACTGGGCGGCCCTGCTGGCCCCCGTGGCGCGCTCGGTCCGGCTGGTGCATCGCACCGCGCGGTTCCGCGCCCACCGCGCGTCGGTGGAGAAGGTCCGGGCACTCGGCATCGAGATCCTCACGGATTCCGAGGTCAGTGGCCTGTACGGCGGCGCGCTCCTGGAGGAGGTCGAGATCCGCCACCGCGTCACGAAGGACACCACGCGCCTCCCCGCGCAGACCGTGGTGGCGGCCCTCGGCTTCATCGCCGACCTCGGCCCGCTGCGGGACTGGGGCCTCACCCTGGAGGCACGCCGGATCGCCGTGGACACCCACATGGCCACCAGCCTCCCCCGCGTCTTCGCGGCCGGCGACATCACCGACTACCCGGGCAAGGTGCGCCTGATCTCCGTCGGCTTCGGCGAGGCCGCCACGGCCGTCAACAACGCCGCCACGGTCATCGACCCGGAGGCGGCGCTGTTCCCCGGGCATTCCACCGAGAAGGAGAACTGACATGGCCTACGTCATCGGCGCGTCCTGCGTTGACATCATGGATCGGTCCTGCGTGGAGGAGTGCCCGGTCGACTGCATCTACGAGGGCGAGCGCAAGCTCTACATCAACCCGGTGGAGTGCATCGACTGCGGCGCCTGCGAGGTCGCCTGCCCGGAGCAGGCGATCACCGTGGACCGGAAGGCCGATCCCGAGCACCGCGCGGACAACCGGCGGTTCTTCGAGGAGGTCCTGCCCGGCCGGGACGCCCCGCTGGGCACCCCGGTGGCGCCGGGGCGATCGGCCCGCTGGGCGCCGACACCGCCCTGGTGGGGGGCCGCTGAGCGCACCGGACGTGGCGCCGCAGCCGGTGGCCCCCGCCGGATTCCGACCACTCACACCATTCCTGCCAGGCACAAAAATCTCTATATTGTCCATCCTCAGAACTAATGGTGTCCTTGGTCAGGCGCCAGCGGGCGAGGAGGGCATGTCGTGACGACTGCAGCGGTACCTCGTGGCAACGGCGAGGAAGCCCGGCCGGACGGGCGGTCCCCCAGGTCCGTCCTCGGCAAGGTCGGGCTCATCCTGTCCGCCTTCGGCGACGGCGACCTCGCCCTCAGCCTCACGGAGCTCACGGCGCGCACCGGGGTCGCCAAGGCCACGGTGCACCGGCTCTGCCAGGAGCTCGTCACCTGCGAAATGCTGGAGCGGGACGGCTCGGACTACCGGCTCGGCCTGCTGCTGTACTCGATCGGGCTGCGCGCGCCCCGGCAGCGCACCCTGCGCCACGCCGCACGGCCGGCCCTGGAGAACCTCGCGCAGGCCCTCGACAGCCCGGTGAGCCTGTCCGTGCCGAACGGCAGCGACCTGCTGTGCATCGACAACGCGGGCCGCCACCGCAACCGGGCCGGAGCCTCGATCGGCGGACGGCTGCTCCAACTGCACAGCACGGCCCCGGGAAAGCTCACCTTGGCCCTGCTGCCCGAGCAGTACCCGCTGGCGCGGCTGACCCCCCATATGCGCCGGATGACCGCCCGCACCCTCACCGCCGACCGGCTCCCGGGGGAGCTCGTCCGCATCCAGGAACAGGGCTACGCCACCGACTGCGAGGAACACCGGCTCGGCTATTCCGCCGTGGCCGTACCCGTGCGCGGACCGCGGGACGGCGCCTACCTGGGCGCGCTGTCGGTCGTCGCCCCCACGGCACGCCAGAACGTGCCCCGTACGCTGGCGGCGCTGCGGACCGCCTCGGAGGCCGTCACCACCCGTCTTTCGGTGATCGAGGCATACCGCGCCGAGCCGTAGCCCCCGTTCGTCGTAGTCCTCGGTCCGTGACCCCCAGCCCGTAGCCCTCAGTCGACGAGCAGCCGGGCTATTCCGCGTTCGCTGAAGACGTCCCCGGTGGCGAGGGCCACCGCGCCGTGCAGGGCCGAGGCGGCGCCGAGCTGTGTGGTGGTGATGGTCAGCTTCCGCGTGGCCAGCGGCAGGGCGCGCTGGTACACCACGGCCCGCACCCCGGAGAGCAGGTCGTCGCGCAGTTCGCTGAGCGGCCCGCCGAGGACGAGGGTGCGCGGGTTGAACATGTAGACGAGCATGGCGGCGAGTTCGCCGATCTCGGTGGCCGCCTGCCGCAGGGCCCGGACGGCGGGCGGGTCGTTGTTGGCGACGCGCTCCGCTAGTTCGTGGACCCCGTGCAGCGGGTCCTCCTCGGTGGACTCGGGGATGCCCAGGTTCCGCAGTACGGCGCGGTGCGAGGCGATGGCGCGCACACAGCCGACGTTGCCGCAGGTGCACAGGGCGCTGCCGCCGCCGAGGGACCGGATGTGGCCGACATCGCCGGCCGCGCCGTCCGCGCCGCGGTAGATCCGGCCCTCCGCGGTGGCGAGCCCCGCGCCGATCCCGGTGGCGATCTTGAGGCAGAGCACCGGGGTTTCGGCCCGGGCGTGCACGGCCTCGCCGAGGGCCATGAGGTTCGCGTCGTTGTCGACCTGGGCGGGGGCGCGGAACCGGGTCCGCAGCCGTTCGGCCACCGGGAAACCGTCCCAGCCGGGCATGCCGTTGGGCCGGAGTGGCGAGCCGCGCCACGGGTCCACCGGGGCGGGCAGCCCCATCACCACCTGACGGACCCGGTCGGGGTCGCACCCGGACCGCTCCAGCAGCGCGAACAGCCGGTCGCACACCAGCTCCAGGACCGTTTCCGGCCCCGCGTCGATCCGCACGAGCACCGTGTCCCGCGCGAGGATGCCTCCGCCGAGGTCGGCGATCGCGATCCGCGTCTCCAGGTTGTCGACGTCGGCGACGGCGATGGTGCCCGCCCGCGGGCTCAGCGCCAGCAGCCGCGGGGGCCGCCCGCGCACCGATTCGCCGGACTCCAGCTCCTGCAGGATGTCACGGCCGAGGAGTTGGTCCACCTGCTGGCCGACGGTGGAGCGGGCCAGACCGCTGCGCCGCGCGATCTCGGCCCGGTTCGTCGCCTCGCCGGCCACCACGAGGTCCAGCACTCTGCGCAGTCCGACGGGGACCGCGGGCAGCAGCGCCCGGTCGGCGAAACGACCGTCGTTTTCACGCATTTCCTCAACCTAGCCGCCGTGGATCACCGGCCACCAGCCTTCCTTTAAGACGTTATTAGTTTGCAAGGAAAATTAACAACTGCCTCTTGTTCGCGGTAGCCGAACTAAACGAAGGTGTGAGGCGAGGCGAACACGCCCCACTCAAGGTGTGAGGCGAGGCGAACACGCCCCACTCAACCCTCAGAAGAGGGCCGTCCTCTAGCAACCCCCGTTCCCGAAGTCAACGGCGGTGGACCGCTTCACGAGGCGCGGCCCGCCTCCGCGGCACCCGTGCCGCGGCCTTACGCGACCCGCGCACACCGCCCTGGCCTGCCCTTTTCTCGAGCGTGACCCGCCACAACGCACATTGAGCACCACGGAAAACACATCGACCCGCGTGCCACTGAGCGGACTGTTCATCTCGTCCCGGCGCCGCCGGGGCCCTTGAATACTCGCCAACCCGGCGAGACACCGACACTCCACACAAAGGTGTCGATCACTCGCATACCCGAACACCCCACGCATCACTCCCTGGGAGAGGAACCCCGGCCATGGCCAAAGAGACCCATCGCATCGGCATCCTGGGCAGCGGCAACATCTTCGGCCGGTATGTGACCGGCCTCGCCCGCTACCCGGAGCTGGAGATCGTGCGGGTGGGCGACATCGATGTGGCACGAGCGAAGCAGGCTGCCGCCGAGCATGCCATCCCGGCCTGGGGTGACGACGCGGAGCTGTACGCCGACGACTCGGTGGACATCGTCATCAACCTGACGCCGCCGGTCCACCACGCCCGCACCGTCATCACGGCCCTGGAAGCGGGCAAACACGTCTACGCCGAAAAGCCGTTGGCCACCACGGTCACCGACGGCGAAGCCGTCCTCGCGGCGGCCGCCCGCACCGGGCGCGTCCTCGGATCGGCGCCGGACACCTTCCTCGGCAGCGCCGCACAGACGGCCCGCAAGGCGATCGACTCGGGCTCGATCGGCACGCCCATCGGCGCCTCCGCCTTCATCGGGCACAGCAAGGCCGAGACCTGGCACCCCAACCCGGCCTTCCTGTTCCAGCCGGGAGGCGGCCCCGTGATGGACATGGGTCCGTACTACCTGGCCATCCTCGTCAACTGCCTCGGCCCCGTCTCCACCGTCTCCGCGGCCGGCCGCATAGGCGTGCCCCGGCGCACGGTCACCGCACCCGGTCGGACCGTCGAGACCATCGACGTCACCATCCCCACCCACACCGGCGCCGTGCTCACCTTCGCCTCCGGTGTCATCGCCACGGCCCAGATGAGTTTCGACGTCTGGGACAGCGACCTGCCGTACATCGAGATCTACGGCAGCGAGGGCACCCTGTCGCTGGCCAACCCGAACCACTTCGACGGCGATGTGCGGGTCCGGCGGCACGGGGACGGCGAATGGACCGTCCTGGAACCGGCCCTGGAGCTCTTCGGCGCCGTCGGGACCCGCGAGCAGGCCCGCCGCGGGCTCGGCGTCCGCGATCTCGCCAACGCCGTCGAGGGCGGCCCGCACCGCGCCAACGCCGCCTTCGCCTTCCATGTCCTGGAGGCTCTCTGCTCGTTGGAGGGCTCCGCCCAGCAGGGCCGGTCCGTGACGCTGACCAGTTCATGTGAGCGCCCCCAGGCCCTCTTCACCGTCTGACACCCGCCCGCCCCACCACATCCGAACCCCGAGGCAGGACCCGCATGACCATCCGCCACGACCGGATCGCGATCAACCCCCTGCAGTGGATCGCCACCGAAGACGGCTGGATCGACCCCGCTCTGGCACCGGCCCTGCCCGAGCGCCTCAAGGCCATCCACGCGGCCGGTATCGCCGCCGTCCACGCGGACGTGCCCGCCCAGATGTCCGCCGCCGAATACGGCCGGCTGCTCGGCGAGCACGGCCTGGCGCCCGCCCCGGGCTATATCTCGGGCCCCCTCCCGAGGACGAGAGCAGCCTGCGCGAACTGCTCGACAAGACCGACCGCATCAGCACCCAGATGGCCGAACTGGGCCTGCCCATCGTCTTCGTGGCCACCGGGATGAACAAGCAGGCCCCCGTGTGCACCGCCCCGCCGTGGGCGCCGAGGCGACTCCCGAACGGCTGGAGCGGGTGCGCGAGGTGTTCGCCCGCATGGGCGAGACCACCAGGGCCAACGGTGTCGCCGCCGCGTTCCACCCGCACATCGGCACCTGGGCGGAGACCGAGGAGGAGACCCGCTTCATCCTCGACGGCGTGGACGCGGACGTGCTCTCCTTCGGCCCGGACATCGGCCACCTCGGCTGGGCCGGTGCCGATGTCATCGGCCTCATCGCGGACTACGCCGACCGGGTCGCCGCCCTGCACATCAAGGACTTCCACGCCGAGATCGCCGAACGTGGCCGCACCGAGGGGTGGGCCTACCAGCAGACCGTGCTGGCCGGTCTGTGGGCCGAGCCCGGCCACGCCTCGGTCGACATCCCCGCCACCCTGGCGACACGCTGACGCTGTCCATCGGCTACTACGAGCCCGTCTTCGACTCGCTGGTCCGGCTGGACTCCAAGGCCCGTCCCCGGCCGAACCTGGCGACCTCGTGGTGAATTTCGTCGACCCCTCGGGCATGATCGCCAGGCCTTGAGGTGCAGGGACACGCCGACAGCGTCGAAGGCCTGTACATCTGGGACCGCACCGGGGGGATCGTGCCGGCCCTGGGCAAGGCGAAGGTGCGCCAGGCGCTGAACTACGCCTCCGACCGGGAGTCGATCGTCGAGAAGCTCAACCTCGGCTACGCCACCGCCACCTCACAGATGGCGACCGCCGACAGCGCCTGGTACGACACATCCCTCGAGAGCAACTACGCCTACGACCCGGCCAAGGCCAGGAAGCTGCTCGCCGAGGCGGGCTATCCCCACGGTTTCACCGTCACCATGCTCGATGTCTCCTCCGTCGCGCCGGGCCAGCAGGTGGTCATGACCCAGGCCCTGGAGGACATCGGCATCAAGGTCAAGGTGGACAAGATCCCGTTCACCCGGCTGTTCCCGTCGCGTCAGCCGGCGGGGGCCATGTCGTAGATCGGTAGCCGAGACAAAGGCCCGGGGCCTCACCTTGATCTTCTTGGAGTTGCCCTGGACGGCATCCAGCACATCCCAGGGCGCGTTGAAGGCGTGGTCCTGCAGATAGGCGTTGATCTCGCGGAACGCGGCGGTCTGCGCCGCGCCCTGGGCCTTCTGCGTCGCCTTGTCGATCATGGAGTTGAGCCTCGGGTCGAAGTCCTTGGCGGGGTTCCAGGCGGCGCCCTTGGCCAGCCCGGACTGGATGAAGTCCCAGGGCTGGCCGGACTGCAGCTCGAACCACGACATCGCGTACGTGCTGGAAATGCGGGCCGGCACCGTGCCAGGTGTGTGACGGGTGGGGTACGGCTGTGCCACGTGATCGGTAACCGGCTGTCGAGCCACGCCGGCTACCGCTTAGCATCGCGACGGACCATCGTGAGCTGGTGATGTCAGGGGGGCTTGTGACCGTGATCAGGGAAGCGGTGCGCTTCGGCTGCGCCGTCGCGGTGTCCGGTTTAGCGCTGGTGAGCTGTACCTCCGGCGGAGGCGAGCCGTCCCAGTCGAGGTCTGCGAAGAAGGCCGGTGCCACGATGTCCGCCGGCCCGTCGACGACCGCCGTCGTGGACATCGATCCCGCCGCATTGCCGACGACCCGGGCTCAGGCCGCCGCTCTGATCCGGGACGTCATGCCGGACCCCTCCGCCTTCGGCCCCGGCGCCGTCCCCCGGAGCCCGTACGAGAGCGACCCGCGGCGCCGGCCGGTCCTCGGTGACGACTGTGTCTGGCACCAGCAGGCGCTCCCGAAGGACGTCCTCGCGACCTCGACCCGCTCCTACGAGATCCCGGCGAGGGGCGCCAAGGGCCCGCTCCGGCTGAGCGCCGTCGTCACGGTGCACCGCGATGCCGAGCAGGCGGACTGGGAGAACGCCGAGGTTCTGGAGGAGATGATGCGCTGCCCGGAGCAGCGGCTGCGCTCGGACGAGGTGCTCACCTCGCTGAACGATGTCCCGAACTCCTTGGGCGACTCCGGAAACGCGTACGCCGATGACGTTCTCACCGAACTCGGCAGCTACACGAGCGCCGAAGTCGGCGGCCCCCACGAGTACCTCTGGGGACAGACCCGGATCGGTCAGTTCACCCTCGCCGTCTCCGCCAAGGGCTCCAAGGGCTGGTCCCGGGCAGACCTGTTCGAGCGGCTGCGGGATCCGCACGCCGGTATGCGGGCCCAACTCAAAGCCGCGATCGAGCGGGACACGCCGAAGCCAGGCGGCAGCACGAAGGGCGACGGCCGATGACCGACAAGCTCACCGCCTCCGATCCGGCCCGCATCGGCGGGCACCGGCTGCTGGCCCGGCTCGGCGCCGGCGGCATGGGCGTCGTCTATCTCGGCCGTGCCGAGTCGGGGGAGCTGGCCGCCGTCAAGGTGATCCTGCCCGAGTACGCCGACCAGTCGGAGTTCCGCGCGCGCTTCCGCCGTGAGGTCGCCGCCGCCCGGCGCGTGGACAGTCCCTGGGCCGTGCCGGTCACCGGCGCCGACCCGGACGCGCCCGCGCCCTGGCTCGCCACCGCCTTCGTCGCCGGCCCCTCGCTGGCCGAGGCCGTCGCCACCTGCGGTCCGCTGCCGCCGCGCGGTGTGCGGATCCTCGGCCGGATGCTGGCCCGCGCCCTGACGGCCGTACACGACGCGGGACTCGTGCACCGCGACGTGAAGCCCGGCAATGTGCTGATCGCCGTCGACGGCCCCCGCCTCATCGACTTCGGCATCGCCCGGGCCACCGAGGAGACCGCGCTCACCTCGGCCGACATGGTCATCGGCACACCCGGCTTCCTCGCCCCGGAACAGGCACAGGCACAGCCCGCCTCGCCCGCCAGTGATGTCTTCGCCCTCGGCTGTCTCCTCTCCTACGCCGCCACCGGCCGCCCGCCCTTCGGCACCGGTGCCGTGGACGCCCTCCTGTACCGCACCGTGCACGACGAGCCCCACCTCGACGGTGTCCCCGACGACACGCGCGACCTCCTGGAGCGCTGTCTCGCCAAGGATCCGGCCGCCCGGCCCACCGCCCGGGAGGTGGACGAGACGCTGGTCGAGGACACTCCCCAGGACAGCGTCGACTGGCTGCCCGACGCCGTCGTACGACTCATCGCGGACCGCTCCGCCGCGATGCTCGCCCTCCCGGACATCGAGGCCACGGCCCTCGACGCGGCGGCGGACGGGCAGCCGGCGGAAGGTCCGGCGGACACACCGGTGACGCCGGGCCCCTCCGGCCGCCGCCGCTTCCTGCTGCTCGGCGGCGCGGCCCTGATCGCGGCCGGTGGCGGTGCCGCCCTCTGGGCCGCCCGGCGCGAGGACGGCACCGCGCCGAGCGCCTCCTCCCGCGCCCGCCGCTGGATTCTCGGTGTCCAGGCCGACCTGACAGGCCCACAGAAGACCCTCGGACAGGCCCAGGAGCGTGGCATACGGCTGGCCGTCGAGCAGTTCAACTCCCGCGAGGACAAACCCTTCACCCTCACCCTCAGGACGGCCGACGACCGGGGCGATGCGACGCGCGCCGCCAAGGTGGCCCGCGCCCTCGCCACCGACCGCGACCTGCTCGCCGTGATCGGCTCGACCGGCGACGAGACCACCGGGGCGAGCCTCGACAGCTATGACGAACAGCTCGTCCCCCAGCTCACGGCCTCCTCCGCGCAGTCCGTGTACGGCGTCTCCGAGCCCCGCCACTTCCTCCAGGCCGTCCCCGGCTACACGAGCCTGCCCGCCACGGCCGCCTTCTCCCTGCGGGCCCAGGGCGTCCGGCGCGTGGCGGTGCTGATCGACCGCGACGGCGGCGTCCCGGCCTGGCAGCTCGGCCGCACGATGTTCCAGTACCTCGGTGTCCTCAAGATCGCCGGCCAACCGCGCGTCGTACCGCGGCTGGCCGAGGACCTCGCTGCGGTGGCCGCCGAGATGGTCGCGCACAAGCCGGATGGCTTCGTCTACCTGGGCACTCCCGTCCGCGCGGCGGCCGTCGCGCGCGCTCTCGCGCGGACGGAGTTCAACGGCCCGCGCGTGCTCGGCTATCCGGCCGCCGGCCCGGAGTTCCTGACCGCCGCGGGCACCGCCGCCGACGGCTGGCAGATCTTCGCCCCGTACATCGACCCGTCGGCCGCCCCCGTCCGCGCCTTCGCCACCGCCTACCGAAAGCGCTACGGCTCCGCACCCCCGTACTGGGCGGCCGAGGCGTACGACGTGGCCCGCATGGTCATCACCCGCCTCACCGAGGCCGGCCGCAGGCCCTCCAGGAACAGGCTGTACGACCTGCTGGCGAAGGGCACGTACAAGGGGCTCGTCCGGACGTACGCGTTCGACGAGAAGAACCGGTCGTGGCTCAAGGGGGATGAGGTCTTCCGCTATGAGGTGAAGGGCGGCCGGTACTCCTACGCGGGCAAGGTCGACGTCTGATGCGGCCCCTGACCGCCGACGACCCCGAGGACATCGGCGGGCACCGGCTGCTGGCCCGGCTCGGCGCGGGCGGCATGGGCGTCGTCTACCTCGCCCGTACGGTGGGCGGGGCGCTCGTCGCGCTCAAGACGATCCGCGCCGAACACGCGGCCGACTCGGCCTTCCGCGCCCGGTTCCGGCGCGAGGTGACGGCGGTCCGCGGCCTGACCGGGCACGGGCTGGTGCCGGTCGTGGCCGCCGACACGGAGGCCCGGGAGCCCTGGCTGGCCACGGAGTTCATCCCCGGCCCCTCGCTGGCCGAGGCGGTCGACGGCTTCGGCGCGCTGCCCGTCGCCGCCGTACGGACCCTGGGGTTCCGGCTGGCCGACGCGCTGGCCGCCGTACACGCGGCGGGAGTGGTGCACCGCGATGTGAAACCGGGCAACGTCCTGCTCGCCCTGGACGGCCCCCGCCTCATCGACTTCGGCATCGCCCACGCCACGGGCGCCACCGCGCTCACCGCACCCGGCGCCGTCGTCGGCACGCCCGGCTTCCTCGCGCCGGAACAGGCACAGGCCCGCGCCGGGGAGGTCGGCCCGCCCAGCGACGTCTTCGCGCTGGGCTGCGTCCTCGCCTACACGGCCACGGGCCGGCGCCCCTTCGGCACCGGATACGCGGCGGGCGTCCTCTTCCGTACGGTGCACGAGGAGCCGGATCTGGCGCAGGCCCCCGGCGAGCTACGGGCTCTGATCGGGGTCTGCCTGGCCAAGGACCCGACCGACCGGCCGACGGCCGCCCACGTCGCCGCCGCGCTCCGTGACCCGCGGATCTCACTCGCACGGGAGAGCCCCGAGGCCCAGGAGCGGCACTGGCTGCCGCCCGCGGTCCTGCGCGTGGTCGCCGAACGCTCCGCACAAGCACTGGACATGCCCACTCCCAGGCGCCCCACACCGCAGGCGACGGACGACGACCCGGCCGCCGGCCCGACGCCCTCCCGGGACGCCCGCCCGCCGACCCGACGGCGCGTGCTGCTGATGGGGAGCGCGGCGGCGTCCGTGGTCGCCTTCGGCGGCGGGGCCACCGCCTATCTGACGGCCGGGCGAGGGGGCACCGGCGGCTCGGGCGGCGCCCTTCCCGTGCACACCCTCGGCTTCCAGGCCGACCTCAGCGGCCCGGACAAGGCGAACGGCGTGGCGCAGGAGCGCGGAGCGCGGCTCGCCGTGGAGCGGCACAATGCGCGCGCGGGCATCACGTTCCGCCTCGCCCTCGACACCTTCGACGACCGCGGCGAGAAGACCCGCGCCCGGCAGGCGGCCCGGCAGTTCACCAAAGCCAAGGTGAGCGCCGTCCTCGGCCCCGGCACGGCCACCGCGGCGGACGCCGCCGGTCCGCTCTACCAGGACGCCCGCACGGCCATGGTGCTGATCTCCCTCGACGAGGGCAGCCTCGCACCGTCGCGTCTGCGCACCCTGTGCGTCACCCGCGCGCCCGAGTCCTTCCTGGCGTTGCCGCTGACCTCGTATCTGACCTCCGTACGACCGGTCGACCGCACCGCCGTCATCGACGACCGGGCGGCGGGCCGGACGGGATCGGATCTCACCAACCAGCTCTCGCAGGTGCCGCCCCATGAGGGCACGACCAGCGTCCACCCGGTGGCAGCCGGCAGCGACGACTTCGCTCCCGCCGTCCGCGCCGCCCTCGCCACCAAGGCGCAGGCCATCGTCTTCAGCGGCATATCGCCCGAGCGCGCCGCACGCTGCGCCCGCGCGCTCGCCGACGCGGGCTTCACCGGACCGCGCCTGGGCACCTGGCACATCATGCGCCCGGGCTTCCTCCGACAGGCCGGAACCGCGGGCCAGGACTGGCTTTTCGGCACCCCCTTCACCGACCCCGGCAGCGTGTCCCGGGCCTTCGGGACCGCCTACCGCGCGAGGTACGGCACGGCACCCGGACGCTGGTCCCCGGAGGCGTACGACGCCGTGGGGCTGGTCGCACGCGCCCTGGAGGAGCTGGGCGGCACGCGCGACATCGAGCCCGGGGCCGTGGCCCAGCGCCTGCTCCACGTCACCTACCGGGGACTCGCCAAAACCCTCCGCTTCGCCACCGACGGCACCCCTGCCGGGGAGCGGGGCGCGGGGTACTTCCTGTTCCAGGCGAAGGGGAACACCTTCCGCTTCCTGGGACGCAGTGACCAGGTCACATGAGCTCAGGTGTGCTCGGCCGGGTTGATCCGCGACGTGTCGATCGCGGAGGCGCCGGTGCCCCATTTCTTGAGGATCCGGGCGTAGGTGCCGTTCTCGATCAACTCGTTGACCGCGGCCTGGAAGGCGCGGGTGAGCGAAGAGCCCTTCTTGAAGGCGAAACCGACGTCGAGGCGGTGGTACTCGCCGAGGAAGGAGGTGCGGGCGGCGGACTGGGCCGCTTGGTAGCGCAGTCCGTTGATGGTGGACATGACGACGTCGATGCGGCCCTGCTGCAGGGCCGTGAGGACGGCTCCGTTCTCCGCGTAGACCTTCACGTCGTACGGCTTCTTCCCGGCCTTGGCGCACACGCCCTTCTGCCGGGCGAGGGTCGCCTCGAAGGTGGTGCCGGCCCCGGTGCCGATGGTCAGCCCGCACAGCTCGGTCAGATCGGTGACCTTCCGGCTGAGCGCCGTGCCGCCCTCCTTGACCGCGAAGCCCTGGCCGTCGTTGATATAGGTGACGAAGTCGATGGTCTTAAGACGCTCGGCGGTCACGCCGAAGTTGCCGGTGCCGACGTCGAACTTGCCGCTGCCGAGGGCGGGCAGGATCGTTTCGAAGGAGGCGTCCTGGCGTTCCAGCCTGACGCCGAGCACCTTGGCCACCGCGTCGGCGATGTCGATGTCCTGGCCCGCGGGCTTCTTGTCCGGGCCGTTCGGGTAGTACGCGCCCGGCGGAGCCCCGATCGAGCTGCCCATCCTCAGGGTGCCGGACCTGGCGACCCCGGCGGGCAGCAGGGCGGCGACGGAGTCCACCTTCCGTACGGCGGCGACCGGGTCGTCGGTCGGCGCGGGAGAGGCCTGGGCTCCCGCCGGCGTTGTGCCGTCCGTGCCACCGGAGCCGCCGCAGGCGGTCAGCGCCAGGAGTGACAGCAGCGTCAGTGCGGCGATGCGCGGCCGGGTTCTGGTGCCGGGGTGGTTCACGGCTGGGGGCCTTTCCGTTCTGCGCCGCGGTGGCGGCGATGGGGATACCTGGGTGGCTGTGCGACGGAGGTCAGCCGCGCGCGGCGGCCAGGGTCTGGGCGCCACGCGCCGCACGCTCGGCATCACGCCCCGCGACCTCCTCACGGACGATCGGGATCACGTGCCGGCCGAAGTCGATGGCGTCGCCCAGCAGGTCGTAGCCGCGGGCGGAGAGGATGTCGACGCCGAGGTCGTAGTAGTCGAGGAGGGCCTGGGCGACCGTCTCGGGGGTGCCGACCAGGGCGTTGGAGTTGCCCGCCCCACCGGTCGCCGCGGCGGTCGGCGTCCACAGCGCACGGTCGTAGCGCTCCCCCGCCTCGGCGATGGCGATCAGCCGCTGTGAGCCGGAGTTCTGCGGATGTGCCTGCCCGGTGTGGCGCCTGGTGACCGGCTCGCCGCTCGCCTTGCGGGCCTCGATCGCGCCCACCGTGCGGCGGGCCTTCTCCCAGGCGAGTTCCTCGGTCGGGGCGATGATCGGACGGAACGCCACCTGGATGCGCGGGACGTCGGTACGGCCCGCGGCCTTCGTGGCGGCCTTCACCGCCTCGATCTGCTCGGCGGTCTTCTCCAGGGGCTCGCCCCACAGGCAGTAGATGTCGGCCTCGGCGCCTCCCGCGGCGTACGCGGCGGGGGACGAGCCGCCGAACGAGATGTCCGGGCGGGGCTGTTGGGCCGGGAACACGTCGCTGACGAAGTCATGGAAGCGGTAGTGCTCCCCCTCGTGGTCGAAGGGCTCGTGAGTGGTCCAGATCTTCTTGACGATCTGGATGTACTCGCGGGTGCGGGCGTAGCGCTGGTCCTTGGTGAGCATGTCGCCCTCACGGCCCTGTTCGTGGTCGTTGCCGCCGGTGATGAAGTGCACGGTCAGCCGCCCCTCGCTGATCTGGTCGAGAGTGGCGAAGGTCTTGGCGGCGAAGGTCGGATACGAGACGTTGGGCCGGTGGGCGAGCAGGATCTGGAGTCTGTCCAGCCTGCTCGCGATGTACGCGGCGGCCGGCGCGGGGTCGGGCGATCCGGATCCGTAGGCGAACAGCACCCGGTCCCAGCCATGGTCCTCATGGGCCCTGGCAAGCCGGAGTGTGTACTCCTTGTCGAATGCGCCACCGGAGCGCGCGGTGGTCTCGGAACCGTCATGGGTCGCGGCGATGCCGAGGAATTCCACGGGCATGGGAAGGGCCTTTCGGGAGGACAGGGGGCGGCACGCGGACAGGCCGGAACGGCCCTTCGCATGGCCGTACGGGACGGCAGAGGGGAAATGCCACTGGCTGGAGTAGGCGTGACGACGCCGGGGCGTCGGGAGAAGGGGGTGGCGGCAGCGTGTGTCCGGGCGCTCACAAGGCCGTGTCCGAACGCGGGTCAGCGCCCGCGTACGGCGGTGATACGACGAGAGAGCTCGGCCCGCGACGGGGTCACCGAGGGAGGGAAGGGCCGGTCAGACAGCCCGCTGCCGAGTCAGGCGCAACAAGCGGCCGACCACACCCGACCGAAGTCGATGTGGCCACGGGTGACCAGGCGCTGCTCGGTATTCATGGGAGCAATTAGGCAGTACACCACGCTTCTCGTCAACCACCGCCCGCATTCCGGACCGGCGTTGAGCGGTTCCCGCGTGTGCTTGACAGCTGCATGCGCCGGGTACGTACGATCGATGACGGATGGGCCCGCCGCGCGCGGAGCCCCTTCCGGCCGCGTTGAGGGACGCGGTGAGCGTGATGACGCCGAGCCCGGCCGCACCGCACCCGCCTGCCGCCTTCTCGGGTGTCCGGGTGCGCGTGCCACCGGGCTGTCGCCGACGCCCACCCCCCTCACCCGGAGAGCCTCCCGATGGCCACGCCTTCCCGTACCACCGCCCCCGACGCGGTGCCCGTCCCCGTCGACAAGCGCCCCGAGACGGGCGCCCCCCGCCCCGGCGACCTGCCGCGGATCGTGCCGCGCCGACGCATCGGCCGCCTGCTGACCGCCACCGCCGCGCTTCTGGTCTTCGCGATGGTGGTCAACTCCGTTGTGCGCAACGACGCTTTCCAGTGGGATGTGGTGGGCCGGTACTTCACCACCAGCGCCGTGCTCGACGGACTGCTGCTGACCCTGTGGCTGACCGCCGCGGTGATGGTGCTCGGCTTTCTGCTCGGCATCCCGCTGGCGGTCATGCGGCTGTCCACCAACCCGGTGCTGTCCACCCTGAGTTGGGGCTATGTGTGGATCTTCCGCTCCACACCGCTGCTGGTGCAGCTGCTGTTGTGGTTCAACATCGGCGCTCTGTACCCGACGCTGGGCCTCGGCGTCCCCTTCGGCCCGCAGTTCGTCACCGTCAAGACGGTCAACCTGCTCGGCCCCACCCTCACCGCCGTCATCGGGCTGACCCTGCACGAGGCCGCCTATGCCACCGAGGTGATACGCGGTGGCATCCTGTCCGTGGACTCCGGCCAGACCGAGGCCGCCCAGGCACTCGGGCTCGGCAAATGGCGCACCCTGCGCCGGATCGTCATTCCGCAGGCGATGCGTTCCATCGTGCCGACCGCCGGAAACATGCTGATCGGCACGCTCAAGGGCACCAGCATCGTCAGCGTACTGGCCGTGCACGACCTGCTGTACTCGGTGCAGCTCGTCTACAACCAGACCTACCAGGTCATCCCGCTGCTCATGGTGGCCACCCTCTGGTACATCGCGGTCACCACCGTGCTGAGCGCGGGACAGTTCTACGTCGAGCGGCACTACGCGCGGGGGGCCGCGCGGGCACTGCCACCCACCCCGCTGCAACGGCTGCGCGCCCGTGTGGCCGCTCTCCCGCGCGCCCGGTCGCGCGCCACGACACCCAAGACCACCGTCTGACGCCATGGCCTGTCCGGCCACGAGGGCCGGACGGGCCCATGCGGTACCCGGGTCCCGCGGTTCAGGACCGGGTGCCCTCCGGCACCAGAGGTGTGGCGTCGAGGCGGTGGAACGCGCGGTTGAAGTAGACGAGGCTCTGCCCGCCCGCGCGGGTACGGATGCGCTCGATGTCGACGAAGAGCACACTGTGGGAGCCCATGGGGACGGCGTGTGTGATCGTGCCGATGGCGCTCACCAGGGCGTCCTTCAGAACCGGCACAGCCGAAGACCTGGCAGCCGAAGAAGGCGCCGTTGAGGTTGGTGGACGCGATCCGGTCGAAGCTCTCGGGGCTGATGTCCATCACGGATTCGGCCTTGGTCAGTGCGGCGTTGTTGCGAATCAGGTGCCCCCGCATCGGTCCCCCTCGCGCTGCGCCGGGTGCTGGGTCTGGTGATCTCCGGGGCGGCGACCAACCGCGCGGAACTCGCGCGGCGCAGTGGCCTGGCCCGGTCGACCGTGGGCCAGCAGGTGGAGCATCTCGTCGGCACGGCATCCTGCAGGAGGTCGAGTCCCGGCGGTCCGTCCGCGGACGACCGCCCCGGGTGCTGACGATCAGCCCACAGGCCGGCACGGTCGTTGCCGTGGACGTCGACACCACCGCCTCCCCCGTGGCCATCGCCGATCTCAGCAGACGGCTGATCGCACAGGACACGGTCTCCGTCCGGATCGACGCGGCGCCGAGCACCTCCGGGAACGCTTCCGCGGGCCCCGGTCGTGGTGGACAACGACGTGAATCTGATGGCCCTGGGCGAGGCCGAACAGGGCGGGGCGGAAACTCCCCTGCTCTGCATCAAGATCGCGAGCGGTATCGGGGCGGGCCTCGTCACCGCCGGCGGCGATACCGCGGCGCCGACGGAGCCGCGGGCGACATCGGCCACACCCGGGCCGTCAGCGGGGGCAAGGTCCTGTGTGTCTGCGGCAGCGTCGGCTGCGTGGGAGCGATCGCCTCCCACTGCGCCGTCCTGCGCGGCCTCGGCATCCCCGAGTCGACCGACGACGACCCTCTCCACGGCACCCGGGTGCTCGCCCAGCGCGTCGCCGAGGCGTGGGCGGGCCCGCGGGGAGCCCGCCGAGGTCGTCGTCGGCCGAGCGTCAGACCACCGGGGCCGGGTAAGTCGGGTACTCCACCCCCGAGACGTACTGGACGACGCGGATGACCTGGCAGGAGTAGCCGAACTCGTTGTCGTACCAGAGGTAGAGGATCGCGTTGTCGCCCTCGACCTTGGTGGCACCGGCGTCGACGATCGAGGCGTGGCGCGAGCCGATGAAGTCGTTGGAGACCGCGTCGGGGGCGCTGGTGAAGTCGATCTGGCGCTTGAGCGGCGAGGTCAGGGACACATCGCGCAGATAGTCCAGGACCTCCTCGCGGGTGGTCTCGCGGGCGAGTTGCAGATTGAGGATGGCGATCGAGACATCCGGCACCGGGACGCGGATCGAGCTGCCGGTGATCTTCGCCTCGAGGTCGGGCAGGGCCTTCGCGACGGCGGAGGCGGCACCGGTCTCGGTGATGACCATGTTGAGCGGCGCCGAGCGGCCACGGCGATCGGACTTGTGGTAATTGTCCAGCAGGTTCTGGTCGTTGGTGAACGAGTGGACGGTTTCCACATGGCCGCGCAGGACGCCGTACTCGTCCGCCATCGCCTTCAGCGGCGGGACGATGGCGTTGGTGGTGCAGGACGCGCAGGACAGGATCTGCTCATCCGGCTTGATCGTGTCGTGGTTGACCCCATGGACGACATTGGGCACATCGCCCTTGCCCGGCGCGGTCAGCACCACCTTGTCGATGCCGGGGCGCAGATGCTTCGACAGCCCCTCGCGATCGCGCCACTTGCCGGTGTTGTCGATGAGGATGGCGTCCTTGATGCCGTACGCCGTGTAGTCCACCGAGGTCGGGTCGTCGGCGTAGATCACCTTGATCTCGTTGCCATTGGCGTTGATCGTGCTGTTCGCCTCGTCAACGGTGATCGTGCCCTGGAACTGGCCGTGGATGGAGTCGCGGCGCAGCAGCGAGGCACGCTTGACGAGATCCTCACCCGCCCGGCCGCCGCTCCCGCGGACGACGATGGCGCGCAGCCGCAGGCCGTTGCCGGAGCCGGCCTTCTCGATGAGCAGGCGGGCGACGAGACGGCCGATGCGGCCGAATCCGTAGAGGACGACATCGCGTCCCTCACGGCACTCGATCTTGTTGGCACCCGTGGCACCGGCGACGGCCTCGGCGGTGAACTCCTCCACCGAGAGACCGCGGTCGTCGGCCCGGTGGGTCTCGGCGAGCAGGCCGATGTCGATCTGGGAGGGGCCGAGGTCGAGCGCGGTGAGCGCCTGCAGGAAGGGCAGGGTGTCGGTGACCGAGAGTTCCGCACCGGCGATCTGGCGGGCGAATCGGTGGGTCTTGAGGATGCTGACGACCGACTTGTTCACCAAGGAGCGGCTGTGCAGCAGGACCGTGACGTCCCGCTCCCGATGCAGCTTCCCGATGACGGGGATCATCGACTCCGCGATCTCCTCGCGGTGCTTCCAGTTGGTGAACGAGTCCTCGTTGAGAGTCACAGATCCATCTTTCGAGCTAGGTGGCGCTCATATGCTAACCCCCCAGGTCACGGAGGTACCCGGCACCCCCCACGGCACCCTGGGAGGAGTCCGTCGAAGGACGGCCGCGGGTGACGGTGCCTCAGCTCACCGGGCCCGGCCCCTTTCGTATCCCGACCTCTTTCGTATACGGCCGGAGTTTCGCTTATGAATTGTGACGTGGATATCGGCTGTAAAATAGGAATTTAGTGGGCGGCGCTTTTCGGCCAGCGGCCACCGCGAAACTTACCATTAACAGGAATTTACCAGTGAGAAATACCACTCCCCCAGGGATCAGCGCCCGGTAGCGATCCGCCTCCGGAGAGGTAGATGGTTTTCACAGGCAACCATCTCCGCTGAGTGAAAGGGATGATCACTGTGTGTGGCATCACCGGCTGGGTCTCCTACCGCCGCGATCTGACCTCCCACCGCCAGGTCCTCGACGCCATGACGGAGACGATGGCCTGCCGAGGCCCGGACGCGGCCGGAGCGTGGGTGACCGGCAGGGCTGCGCTCGGCCACCGCAGGCTGGCCGTCATCGACCTGCCCGGCGGGGCGCAGCCCATGACCGTCGACACCGCCGACGGTCCCGTGAGCATGGTCTACTCCGGTGAGGCGTACAACTTCACCGAGCTGCGCGATGAACTGCGCCGCAGGGGCCATGGCTTTACCACCGACTCCGACACCGAGGTCGTTCTGCGCGGCTACCTGGAGTGGGGCGAATCCCTCACCGAGAAGCTGAACGGCATGTACGCCTTCGCCATCTGGGACTCCCGCACCGAGAAGCTGGTGATGGTCCGGGACCGGATGGGCATCAAGCCGTTCTACTACTACGAGACCGACGACGGCGTCCTCTTCGGATCCGAGCCCAAGGCCATCCTCGCCAATCCGCTCGCCGCCCCCGAGGTCGGCCTCGACGGGCTGCGGGAGATCTTCTCCTTCGCCAAGACACCGGGGCACGCGATCTGGAAGGGCATGAAGGAGCTGCGCCCCGGCCACATCGCCGTCGTCGACCGCAATGGACTTCGCGAGCAGGCGTACTGGCGTCTGGAGGTCTCCGAGCACACCGATGACCAGGACGCGACCGTCGCCCATGTGCGGGAGCTCCTGGAGGACATCATCGCCCGGCAGCTCGTCGCCGATGTGCCCCGCTGCACCTTGCTCTCCGGGGGGCTCGACTCCTCGGCGATGACCTCGCTCGCCGCCCGCAAGCTCGGCGAGCACGGCGAGACCGTCCGCAGCTTCGCCGTGGACTTCCCCGGGCAGGCGGAGAACTTCCGCGCGATCGACGTGGCGCCCAGCGTGGACACCCCGTATGTGCACGCCGTGGCCGAGCATGTGAAATGCGACCACCGGGACATCATGCTCGACGGTTCCGCCTTGTCCGACCCGGCGGTGAGGCAGGCGGCCATCGCGGCCAGGGATCTGCCCACCGGGCTCGGCGACCGGGACAACTCGCTCTACCTGCTGTTCAAGGCCGTTCGCGAACAGTCGACCGTTGCTCTTTCGGGCGAGTCGGCGGACGAGGTCTTCGGCGGCTACCCGTGGTTCCACGACGAGCGGCGCGAGGCCGACACCTTCCCGTGGCTCGCCGGAGGACTGACGCTCGGCGACACCAAGAGCCTGCTGTCCCAGGACCTCACCGACAGGCTCGACCTGGACACCTACCTCCGTGACCACTACCTCAGCGCCCTGGACGAAGTCCCCCTCAAGGACGGTGAGACCGGCCTGGAGAAGCGCATGCGCCAGGTCTGCTACCTGCATCTCACCCGCATGGTCAACACCCTGCTCGACCGCAAGGACCGGATGAGCATGGCCGTCGGCCTGGAGGTCAGGGTGCCGTTCTGCGACCACCGCCTGGTCTCCTATGTCTTCAACACCCCCTGGTCGCTGAAGACATTCGACGGGCGGGAGAAGAGCATTCTGCGCGAGGCCACCCGCGATGTGCTGCCCGAGTCCGTGGCCAACCGCAAGAAGAGCGGTTACCCCGGCAGCTTCGACCCCGCCTATCTCTCCGCCATCAAGCAGCAGGCGGGCGACCTCATCACCTCGGGACACCAGGCCCTCGAGCTGTGCCGCGTCGAGACGCTGAAGGAGGCGATCGCCGCACCGGCGGAGGACATCACCACCCAGCAGCGCGCCACCATCGAGCGCGCCCTGGACCTGGCGACCTGGATGGACCTGCGCAAGCCCACCATCACGCTCGACTGACACCCGCGGTTCGACCGCACCGAGAGGGACGGACGGGGACCTGGCCCACCAGGTCCCCGTCCGTCGTCCCGGTGGCCTCGTGTCAGACGCCCTCGTGCGCCGGCGCGTCCTTGGCTCCGGATGGCGCGGCCGTGAGATAGCGGGTGAGCATCGCGACGAGTTCGTTCTCCAGCCGGGTGGTGTCGATGGAGTCGGGCGCCGCGATGAGCACATGGACGACCAGCTCGATCGTGGACACGATGAGCCGGGCGGCGACGTAGGTGTCCTCGACCCCGACCTCGGGATGGCGCTCGAGCAAGTCCTGGGTGTAGGCGATCCGCTCCCGCTCCTGGCGGGCGATCTTTTCGAACAACTCCGGCGAGCGGGGGGCCTGTTCGCCCATGACGCGGAGCAACTGCGGGTCGTCGAGGTGGTTCTCGATCACGGTGCGCGCGAAACCACGGAGGATCTCCTCGAGGGATTCGGGCTCCTCCGCGTCCTGGCGGTTGCGGATGGCGGCCGCCCCGGCATCGAGGTGACGGGTCACCAGCTCGGCCAGGATCGCATCCTTGTTCGGGTAGTACTGGTACAGCGAGCCGATCGAGATCCGTGCGTGCTCGGCAATGCGGTTGGTGGTCCCGGCGGCATAGCCGTATTCGGCGAAAATGTGAGCAGCGGCGGTGAGGATGCGCTGCCGGGTGAGCTCGGCCCGGGCCTGGCGTGGCTGTTTACGTGGCTGAAGTCCGCGACGGCCGGTCGTCATGACACCTCCTGGGCGGCGCCGGGAAAGCGAGTGGCGCAAGACCTGAGTAATTACTCACAATGGTGCCATGAACTGCGGCGGAGCGGTGGATCACCGTCGTCGGCAGGGAGCGGGAGGCGACCGGCACGGCCCTCGCGCGCCCGCCGCTCCCCTCCCGGAAGGAGTCCTCATGACGCAGACCAGCACCCGCCCCCGGCGGCTGCCGCCGGCCGAGGTCCACGCCCGGCTCGGGGAGCCCGAAGCCATGATCAAGGACAAGAAGCTGGACCATATCGACGAGCACTTCCGCTTCTTCATCGCGCACTCCCCCTTCCTGTCCCTGGCCACGGCGGACGCGGCGGGGCGCGCCGACTGCTCGCCCCGTGGCGACTACCCAGGGTTCGTGAAGGTCCTCGACGACCGGACGCTCGCGATTCCCGACCGCCCCGGCAACAAGATCGCCGACTCCTTCCGCAATCTCGCCGAGAACGACGGGGTCGGGCTGCTCTTCCTCATCCCCGGGATGCGGGAGACCCTGCGGGTCAACGGCCGTGGCTATCCCACCGATGAGCCCGATGTGCTCGCCCGGATGCAGACCGAGGCCAAGGATCCGGTGCTGGCGATCGTCGTCGAGGTGGCGGAGGCGTACTTCCACTGTGGTCGCTCGCTCATCCGCTCCCGGCTGTGGGACCCCGCGAGCCAGGCCCTGGCCGACGAGATGCCGTCGGTCGGTGAGATCGCCGCCGCCCAAATCGGGGCGGACATCGATCCGAAGGTGCTCACCCACGCTCTCGAAGAGAGCTACCGGAAACTCTACTGACCACGGCACAAGGTGAATCAACGATGCAACAGACCGTCGTCGACCACATCGAGCAGGTCGCCGAAGACGTCGTCTCCCTCGTCCTGCGGGGCGCCACCGGTCCGCTGGCGCCCTGGGAGCCGGGGGCCCATATCGACCTGGCCCTGCCGAACTGGCTGACCCGGCAGTACTCGCTGTGCGGCGACCCGGCGGACCAGGAGTCGTATCGCGTCGCGGTGCGGCACGACCGCCTCAGCCGGGGCGGTTCGGAATACATCCACCGGTTTCTGCGCCGGGGCCGCACCCTCGATGTGTCGCTGCCGCGGAACCATTTCCCGCTGCTCCCCGCGCCGGAGTATCTCTTCCTCGCCGGCGGGATCGGCATCACCCCGATCCTGCCGATGCTGCGGGCTGCGGTCACCTCGGGCGTCCCGGCGTCGCTGGTGTACATGGGACAGTCGGTGGCATCCATGCCCTTCGCCGACGAACTGCGCTCCTCCTACGGTGATCGGGTACGGATCGTCGCCACCCGGGAGCAGGGCAGGCCGGACTTCGCCGCTCTCGGAGCCGCGCTGAGCCCCGGCGCCATGGTCTATGCCTGCGGCCCCGGACCGATGCTCGCCGCGGCCGACGCCGCGTTCCCGGCCGGGCGGCTGCACGCGGAGCGGTTCCGCCCGGTGCCCAGGTCGTTCGCCCCCAATACGGCGTTCGAGGCGGTGTGTGCGCGGTCGGGGCAGACGGTTCAGGTGCCGCCCGACGAGTCGCTGCTGGACGCCCTGACCCACGCCGGATATCCGGTGGCGTCCGGATGCCGCGAAGGGGTCTGCGGCAGTTGCGAACTCGCCGTCGTCGAGGGCGAGCCCGAGCACCGGGACGACATCGGCGCTCCCGCGGGCCGCATGTACGCCTGTGTGTCCCGCGCCCTGTCCCCGCGGCTCGTCGTGGACCTGTGACGCCACGGCGAGCGGACTCGAACGGAAGGCGAGGAAAGACGTGCTGCCCAAGGTGCGCACACCCGAATCACGGCGAATGATCACGCTGGAGGTACGAGGGAACACCACGCTGACACCCGGTTTCTCGACCATCACGCTCGGCGGCCCGGAACTGGAGCATCTGAAGCCCACGGGCTTCGACCAGACCGTGCGGCTGTTCTTTCCCCGCGAGGGGCAGGAGGGGCTGAGAATGCCGAAGCTCTCCAGCGAGGCGTGGATGGCGGAGATTCTTCTGCTGCCGAAATCACGCAGGCCCTGGGTACGCAACTTCACCATCCGCCGGGCCCGGCCCGAACTCGGCGAAGTGGACATCGAGTTCGCGCTGCACGGCGACACCCCGGCCTCCGCATGGGCCCGGCGCGCCCAACCCGGAGACCCGGCGGGCATCTTCGACATGGGCGTGACCTACCTGCCGCCCGCTCATGCCGAATGGCAGCTGCTCGCCGGGGACGAGAGTGCCGTGCCGGCGATCCTCGCCATCCTCGAGCACGCTCCGGCGTCACTGGCGGCGGAGGTCTTCCTGGAGGTGCCGGAGACCGCCGACATCCGCGCGGACATCACCGCTCCCGAAGGCGTACGGGTGCGGTGGCTGGCCCGGGACAGCGCGGACACGCTGCCCGGAAGGCTGGCCCTCGACGCGGTCAGGACGTCGTCGCCGCGGCCGGGCCGGTTCTACACCTGGGTCGCCGGGGAGGCCGGGCTGGCCACCGGGGTACGCCGCCATCTGGTGCGGGAACACGGCGTACCGAAGCCGGACATCGCGTTCTTCGGGTACTGGCGGCACGGCCGCTCGAGCCCCGGCTGACCCCTGCCGCTCCGCCGGTGCGGTGTGCTCACACCGGTGGCCGCGGGTCGTACTGGATGCCACGTCGCACCTGACGTGCGCGCTCCGGCGAGGCCAGCCGGGCCACCAGGTGAAGAGCCATGTCGATACCGGCCGAGACCCCCGCGGAGGTGATCACGTCACCGTCGTCGACGAACCGCTCATCGGGCCGTACGTCGATCGTCGGGTCGAGCTCCGCGAGCAGGTCCAGCGCCCCCCAATGTGTGGTCGCGGGCCGCCCGGCCAGCAGCCCGGCCGCCGCGTAGACCAGCGAGCCCGTGCACACGCTGGTCATCAGGGGAACCGATCGCCGCTGGGACCGGACCCACTCCAGGTGCTGGTCATCCTTCAGCTGGGGCCGGGTCCCCCGGCCGCCGGGGTGCAGCAGCACATCCAGTGCGGGCAGGTCGGCCATCGCCTGATGCGCCTCGACGGTGAGCCCCTTCGCGCAGGTCACGGGGTTGCCGTCGGCGGAGAGGCAGAACACCTGCCACCCGTCCTCGGCGAAGGTGCGCGTCCAGTACGACAGCACCTCCCATGGGCCGATGGCGTCGAGCTCTTCCACATCCGGGAACAGCAGGATCCCGATCTTCCGCATATCCGCAGGGGCCATACCGTGATCCAACCAGACCCGCCCCCGCTCGGCCACGGGATTTCCCACGAGGCCGCCGATCGCCGTCGGCGGCCTCGCGCTGCCGTGCTGCGGTCACGGTCGGCCGGTCAGTACGGCAGCGGCCGGTTCTCACGCGCCCAGACCTGTTCCGCCTCGCTGCGCGGGGGCGGCGGCGCCATCCCGTCGATCATCCAGAGATCCCGGGGCGTCTCGTCGATGTGGAACTCGCAGTGCAGCCCGCGGTCCCGGGTGTGAGGGGCCAGCACGCGGTCGAGCCCCTCGGCGGACCTCTTCCTCGTCTCGGGGTCCGACAAGTGGCGGGCGATGTGCTCGACCACGACCCGGACGGTGCGGTTCGACGGCTCGCCGCCGACCAGGAACGAGGACTCCGGGATGTCATGGAAGAGGGTGACGACGTAGAACTTCGGCAGCCCGACCTGGGTGTAGTACTCCGTGACGTCCGCCGCGAATTGCCGCTTCTGCTCGGCGGAATAGGCGTCGACCGGATGGTAGACGTGCCACAGGGGCATGGCGTCTCTCCTTCGAAGACAATGATGGTGGCAAAGGCAACGGCGGTGACCGGTGAATGTCGCCGCGGCCGGTCAGCGACCGAGGGGAACGGTGAGGCCCTCCACCGGCCCGGCCAGCGCCGCCTTCATCTGCCGGGTCACGTCGTCGACGAGCACCTCGCTGACGCCGTCCTCGACGCCGTCCAGAACCTTCTTGGCCACTTCGGCGGGAGAGGTTTTCTGGGCCGGGATCCCGGCGACCATGTCGGTGTCGGCGAAACCGAGGTGCACGCCGACGACCTGGGTCCCCTGCGGCGCCAGCTCGACCCGGAGGGAGTTCGTCATCGACCACAGCGCGGCCTTCGATGCGCCGTAGGCGGCCGCGCCGGCGCCCCAGGACAGCACGGAGTGCATGTCGACCAGCGCGCCACCGCCATTCGCCCGCAGGACCGGGGCGAAGCCGCGTGCCACCCGCAGCGCCCCGAAGACATTCGTTTCGAACGTCGCCACCACATCGGTCATGTCCGCCGTCAGCAGCGGCGAGGGCAGCAGCACTCCCGCGTTGTTGATGACGATGTTCACATCCGCGGCCCGGTCGGCGAGGGCCGCGACCGCGTCCGCGTCGGTGACATCGAGGGAAACGGCCTCGACCCGCGGGTCCTCGCTGGGGCTGGGCTTCCGCGCGGTCGCGTAGACCTTCGCCGCCCCACGCTCCAGCAGCGCCTCCACGAATGCCTTGCCGATGCCACGTTGACCTCCGGTCACCAGCACCACGGAACCATCGATCGCAACCATGTCGGACCCTCCTTGTCCAAGAGCGCGCTCGAACCGGCAGGGGCGGCGGACCGTGAGGCCGCCGTCCCCGTGGCGCGCTAAAATAGATTATTAGCATCATCTATAACCGGTCGCAAATATCATCGGTGCGGTACCGGCATCCCGTACCCGAGTCCGGCAACTGACGCAGAAGGAAGTACCGACCATGCCCCGAGCATCCCGAGCCGAGGCCGAGCGCCACCGCGAGCAGGTGATCGCGGCCACCGCGAAGCTGGTGCGCACCCACGGCGCCGACAAGGTGAGCGTTCCCCAGGCGATGGCGGCGGCGGGTCTGACCCACGGCGGGTTCTACCGCCACTTCGCCTCGAAGGACGAATTGATCGCCCAGGCGTGCACGGCCGCGTTCGCCGAACGCCTCGCGGCCATGGACGACCTCGCCGAGGCCGAGGCCGCGGGCCCTGACGCGGACGGAAACGCGGGCCACGACACGGGCGAGGAGCGCGGCCGCGGCGCCCGGGCGGCCTTCCTGGCGACCTATCTGTCCACCCTCCACCGCGACAACCCCGCGCTGGGGTGCGCCGCCGCGGCACTGGCGGTGGACGCCGCGCGTGCGGAGCCCGGCGACCCGCTGCGGCGGGCCTACGCCGATGGCATGCGCAACCTGGTCGACGGAATGGAGCGCATAACGAGGAAGTCCGGCGACGACTCGCCGGACGAAGGGACGATTCTGGTCGAAGTGTCCACCATGATCGGGGCGTTGGTCCTGTCACGGGCCTGCGCGGGCGACGACCTCTCGGACCGCATCCTGACCGCGGTACGCGACCACGTCCTCGGTGACGATGAGCACGCACCCGGCGGGAAGGACACTTCCGACACCGCCGGGTGAAGCGCGCGCTCGCGTCACGGGGGGAACCTCCGTGACGCGAGCGCGCGAGCGGACTACCGCCCGAGCGCCGAGGACAGCCGCGCCGCGAGGGGCTCGCCGTCGAGGAAGTCCAGCAGCTCGCCGAGCGCAGGTCCGGTGGCGGGGCCGTGCCGGGTGACCGCGAAGGCGGCCGCGGCGTTGGCGCCCCGTACGGCGGTGCCCGGGTCGAGCCCGTGGCCGAGGAGGGCCAGGAACGCTCCCGTATGGGCGTCGCCCGCGCCGTTGCTGTCGACCGCGGTCACCCGGCGGCCGGGGATGTGCAGGGCCTCTCCGCCGGGCGGGACCAGCCAGCAGCCGTCCGCGTCGGCCCGCAGCAGCACACCGGTGCGCGAGCCGAGCCGGGCGGCGAGCGCGGCCGCGGCCTCCTGTGCGTCCTCCCGGCCGGTCAGCAGCCGCCCCTCACGCTGGTTGCAGCTGACCCAGTCGCAGCGCTCCAGAACGGGTGCCAGCACCTCCTCCGGGATCTGGTCGGCCAGGGGACCCGGATCGAGGAAGACCCGGATGTGTTCCGGCAGCCGGGCGACGAGCGAGGCCAGGACCGGGCCGTTGACCGGGTAGGCGAGCCCGTAGCCGGAGATCTGCACCATGTCGCCGGGGCGCAGCGCGGCGAGCACGGACGTCGCGTGGGCCTCGGTCAGCCGGGCCTCCGCTCCGAGACTGGTGGCGAAGGTGCGCTCGCCGCCGCCGTCGACGAAGGCGACGCAGAACCCGGTGTCCTCCTCCCCCATCGGAGCCAGCACCATCTCCATGCCTTCCCGGGCGAGGTCGGCCCGCACCCGGTCGCCGAACGGCCCGGTGCCGTGGGCGCCCGCGTACACGGCCGGGAGGCCCAGGCGGCGGGCGGCGGTGAGGACGTTGAATCCGCCGCCCGTGGTGAGGGTGGTGTCCGTGGAGACGATGTCGCCGCCACGTTCGGGCAGTGCGGGCACCCGCATCACCAGGTCGACGATGGCGTTGCCGAGCAGGACCAGCCGGCCGTCCATGACCTCGCCGGGGGCGCTCTCGTGGCCGCTCATGAGAGCTCCCGCGCGGCCTGAGCGGGCAGCACCTGCTGCTGGGGACGCTGCCCGGACGCCTCCTCGCGGACGGTGCCGTCGAACCTGCGCAGCACGGCGTAGACGGCGGCGGCGAGCAGCAGGGTCACCACCCACCCCAGGCCGTTGGACCCGATCCAGCTGTGGGACAGCGGCCCGGAGAACCACACATCGGTCGCGCTGGTGCTGGCCTCGGTGAACAGCAGGCCCACCACGATGGCCGCCGCCCAGGCGATCATCGCGGCCCAGGCGATCCCACCCCGGAACCAGTAGCGGCTGGACCGGCCGACGTCCATCAGGGCCGCGCCGTCATAGGACCGGCGGAGTATCAGGTCGACCGCGAAGACGCCCACCCAGGCGTTGATGGGGACGGCGAGGAGCGTGAGGAAGGTGATGAACGGGCCGTAGAAGTCCTTGGCGATCAGGATGAAGTAGATCCCGCCCGCGAAGGTGACGACCACGTCCAGACCGACGGCCAGGGTGCGCCGGACCCGTATACCCAGGGTGATCATGGTGAGTCCGGCCGAGTAGACGGACAGGTGGTTGGAGAGCAGCAGTCCGCCGAACGCGGCGATCAGATACGGGATGGACATCCACGACGGCAGCATCGTGTTGATCGCCGAGACGGGGTCGGAGGCGGAGGCGAGATTCGGTTCTCCCGCCGCGAGGAGCGAGCCCAGTGAGATCAGCACGACCAGCGGGATACCGGCGCCGAAGGCGGAAGCGGCCACCAGCCTGCCGCCCGGAATCCGCCGGGGCAGGTAACGGGCGTAGTCGGCGCCCGTGTTGGCCCAGCCGATCCCGGTACCGGCGGCGATCATGCCGACGCCCACGACCATCGCACTCACCGATCCGACCGGGGCGTGGAAGACCTTGTCCCAGTCCACGGTGGTCGCGAGGAAGATGATCACGACCAGGTTGAGCAGGCCGAAGATATAGCTGGCCCACCTGTTGATCCACATGATGGTGGCGTGGCCCAGACCGCTGATCAGCAGCGTGCAGCCGATGAAGACCAGCAGACACACCACGGTCAGGACGGTGTTCCGCCGGATGCCGAAGGCGGCGTCGAGCAGTGCCAGCAGGGCGAAGGCGGCCGTGGTGGTGTTGATGGTCTCCCAGCCGAGCCGGCTCATCCAGGTGACCAGCGTGGGACCGGCGTTGCCGCGGACCCCGAACACCGCGCGGGAGAGGGTGAGGGCGGGCGCTCCGCCCCGCTTCCCGGCGATGCTGAGGGCGCCCACCAGGGCGAAGGAGCCGAAGGACCCGAGGATGGCCACGACGGCCGCCTGCCAGATGTTCAGGCCCCGGAAGCTGACCAGTGCCGCGCCGAGCGGCAGGCCGAGGATGCTGATGTTCGCGGCGAACCAGGTCCAGAACATCTGGCTCGCGTGGCCGTGGCGCTCGGCGTCCGGAACCGGCTCGATGCCTCGGGTCTCCACGGAGCCGACGCGGTCGTTCTCTGAAGCCGCCATGGTGGTACCTGTCTTTCTGTCCGGGGGCGCTCCGGTGCGGATGTGAGGGCGGGCGTGGGGGTCACTCGGCCGTGCCGGCGCGCAGCGCGAGCAGGGCCGTGGCCAGCGGTTCCAAGTCGAGACCGTTGACCGAGCGCAAAGTGGCGAGGGCTTCGCCGGGGAGGCCCGAGGCCCCGCTGACGGCACCGGCTATGGCGCCCGCGATGGCGCCGATGGTGTCGCAGTCACCGCCGAGGTTGGCCGCCAGCAGGCAGGCCCGCCACGGCTCGCCCTCGGCGAGGGACAGTACGGCGAAGGCGGCGGGGACCGACTCCTGGCTGGCGACGCTGGTGCCGACCAAGTCGCAGACGCGGTCCAGTGCCTGCCGCTCGGGCAGACCGCGGACCAGCTCCACGGCCCAGCCGATACGGGCGGCGATATCGGCGCCGGCGACCCAGTGGCCGCGCTCGGCCCCTGCCGCGGCCGCCGTGACCGCCGCGCCGAAGGCGTCCTCCAGATCGCCGCCGTCGATGCCACGGCTCACCGCCGCGGCCACGGCGGCGGCGGAGGCAACACCGATGGAGGTGTCATGGGTGACCTGGCACGCCTCCGCGACCCGGTCGAGGAAGGGCTCCAGCGGGGTGTCGGGGAAGGCGACGCCGACGGGGGTGATCCGCATCGCCGCGCCGTTGGTGGCACCGGCCTTGCCCGCCTCCTCCGGCGGCACACCGCGCGACACGGCCTCCAGGGCCGCCTTGGTGGAGGGGCCGAGCAGGTCGAAGGAGCCCTTGGCCTTCATGGCGCGCTCCCACTCCAGGAGCTCGTGCGCGAGCCGCAGCGGTTCGATCCGCCCGCCGGACCCGGTCAGCAGCCGGCCGACGATGACGGCCTGATCGGTGTCGTCGGTGACCGAACCGGCGGGCATTCCGGCGCTCACCGGGTTGTCTTCGGGGCCGGGCTCGAAACCGGTGACGGTGCCGAACCGGGCGACGATGGACGCCCGGGACATGATCTGGGTGGGCATGCCGAGGGCGTCGCCCATCGCCAGGCCGTAGAGGGCGCCGAGCGCGCGGTCGTGCTGGTGGTTCATGCGGGATTCCTGTCGGTGCGCGAAGGCGGTACGTCGGGGAGGGCGGGCGCCGCGTGGGGTCTCATCGGGGCTCTCATTGGGGCTGCTCGCCGAAGCCGAGGTGCAGTTGGAAGCGGGCGGGGTCCAGCAGGCTGGTCACCTGCTCGACGATCTGGCCATCGGCTCCGCGGCTGACCCGGCGGGTGTTGAGCCAGACCTCACCCTCCTGGCGGCGGAGCAGTCTCGCCTCGTCGGCGGCCAGTTGCCGTACGGAGGCCCACTCGTCCCCGTGGGTGGCGCGGATGCCGACCGCGGCGAGGGTCTTGGTCAGCGAGCCGTCGAGGAGCCCGCCGAGCGGAACGTCGGCCAGGGCCGGGGCCATCGGAACCCTGCTGCGCTCCAGCGCGACCGCGGTGCCCTCCGGCAGCACGCGCAACCGGTCCAGCGCCATGAACTCGACGCCCTCGATGCCCAGTTCCCCGGCCAGCCGGGCATCGCGCACCGCTTCGAGGCGGAGGACCTCGGTGGTGACCCGGGCGCCCTGGTCGGCCAGTGCCCTGGTCCAGCCCAGGCGGTTGTCCAGCAGGCCGCCGTCGAAGGTGACGAACGAGCCGACGCCCGCGTGGGTGGAGATCAGCCCTTGCTTGCTGAGCTCGTCCAGCGCCTGCCGAACGGTGGCCCTGCTGACCGCGAAGCGCCGGGTGAGCGCGTGTTCGCCGGGCAGCCTGCTGCCCGGCTCCAGGGCGCCGCTGTGAATCTCACGGGCCAGAACGCGGGCGATGCGCTGATGCTTGAGGACCTGTTTAGGCATGTCCGGTAGTTAGCCATACATGTCCAGTCCTGTCTAGAGTCGCAAGACATCCATTCTGTCGACGGTCGTCCGCCACGAGGCGGGCCGTGTGATCAGCGATGGGCAGGCGGGTTGCTCATCACCGCGCGGCAGGCTCCTGGGCCTGCCGCTTGCGGGCGCGGTACGCGGCCGCCTTGAGCTTGTTGCCACAGGGGTCCATGGCGCACCACTGCCGGCGCCCGCCTCGCGACCGGTCGATGTAGACACGGGTGCATTCGGGGTTGCCGCACTCCTTGAGCAGCGGCACATCCGGACCGCTGAGGAGCTCGACCGCATGCCGTGCCACCGTGGAGAGCGCTTCTTGCGATGTCGCGTCCGTCCGCCGCCCGCTCGCGGTGAGTTGCGGCGCCGCGGCAGGCTGGCGGGCCGTGTCATTCACCACGGCGAGTGCCTCGCTGTCGTAGGGCTCCCCCGCGACCCGGGCGGTGACCAGCTCGTAGACGGCCTCCCGTAGGGCCACCGCGCGCTCGACGTCGGCATGCTGACTGGCGGAGACGGTGTCGACGATTCCGGACTCCAGGTACCAGGCGTCCAGCCGGTCCGGTGACACGAACATCTCGAACCGCACCGAGCGGCGAGCGCGCAACGTCGCGGCGAAGTCGAGAGCGGGGTTCCCACACAGAAAGACATGCTCCAAATTCACGTCACCATCCTGACAGGTGATTTTGATCTTTCGCAAGCCTCGCCACGGGAGCCCGGCGTCGAGCCGCTCCAAGCGGTGAGTCGTGCCGGTCAGGCGGCGTCGTGCAGGATCGCCGCCAGCTCGCCGGGCCGGTCGAACATCGGCCAGTGCCAGCCGGGCAGCTCCCGATACGCCGAAGTCTCCGTCGCCATGTACCGGAAGGCCGGAACGGTGGCGATCCGCGCCCGGACCTGCTCCACCGAGAAGCCGCAGAGCACGTGCAGCCGCGGCAGCTTCTCCCACGCCTCGGTCAGCCGGACCGGCGTGGTGGCGGTGGCCCACGGCTGCGGCACCGACAGCCGCACCAGCCGTTCGAGCGTGCCGTCCGGCAGCCCGGACACCCCGGAGGCCAGCTGGTGCCACGGCGGTGGCGGCAGCTGCCGGCCGTGTCCCTCCTCGCGGACCAGCTCGGCGTTGCGCGTCCGCTCCTCCGGCGGGGCGAACTCCGCCTGGGACATCCCGTCCGGCAGCGGACCGCTGTCGATGAACACCATCCGCTTGATCCGGTCCGGCATCCGGTCCGCCACGTTCGGGACCACCACCGCACCGGCATAGCTGTGCCCGACCAGGACCACGTCGTGCAGGTCCTCGTAACGGATCAGGTTGAGCACATCGGTGATGTGCGTCTCCACATCGGTGTCGGGCCGGGCCAGGTGTGCCCGCTCGCCCATCCCGGTCAGGCTGAGCGGATGGACGTCGTGCCCACGGCCGCGCAGGTCGGCCGCCACGGGGCGCCAGGCCCAGGCCCCGAGCCAGAACCCGGGAAGAAGTACGTAGGTTGCCATGGCCCACACGCTAGGAGGGATACCGGACAGGAACCGCCCGGTATCCGCGCCATACTTCCGGACATGACCCGACCGACCGCCCGCGTGCTCGCCCTGCTGGAGATCCTGCAGGCCGGTGGCACCCGCACCGTCGCCGACCTGGCCGACCGGCTCGGTGTGGACGAGCGCACCGTACGGCGCTACATCGGCCACCTGATCGACCTGGACGTCCCGGTCCGTTCGGTACGCGGCCGCTACGGCGGCTACCGGCTCGCCCCCGGCTACCGGATGCCCCCGCTGATGCTCACCGACGAGGAGGCGCTGGCGGTGCTGCTCGGCCTGGTCGTCGGGCGCCGGGCCGGGCTGGTGACCACGTCCGTCGCGGCGGCGGAGAGCGCCGCCGCCAAGGTGCGCCGGGTGCTGCCCGAGGCGCTCGGCCGCCGGTTGGACGCGCTGCTGGCGACCGCCGACTTCACCGCCCCCGCCCGTCCCGTGGTCATCCCGGAGACGAGCGTGCTGCTGATGCTCGCGGAGGCCGCGCGGGACCGCCGGCCGGTCGCCGTCAGCTACACCGCGTGGAAGGGACGGCGCAGCGAACGCACCGTGCACCCGTACGGGATCGTCGCGCACTCCGGGCGCTGGTATGTGACGGGGGCGGACTCGGCCAGCGGCGAGGTACGCACGTTCCGGCTGGACCGAATCGAAACGGCGACGGTGCTGCCCGGGTCGTTCGAGGTGCCCGTGGGGTTCGATCCGGCCGCCCGGGTGCTGTCCGGGCTCGCCGGGGTGCCCTACCTGCACGAGGTGTCGCTGCGGGTCCAGGGCACGGCCGAGCAGGTCCGCCACCGGCTCCCGCCCGGGCTGGCCACGGTGCGGGAACTGCCCGCCGAGGAGACGGACCGTACATCCGGGGAGGGGGAAGGCGGCGGATGGGTGCGGGTCCAACTGCGCGCCGAGCGGCTGGAGTGGGTGCCCTCCGTGCTCGCCTGGCTGGATCTCCCGTTCGTGATCGAGTATCCGGACGCCCTGCGCGACCATGTGCGCGCCCTGGCCCACCGACTCGCCACCTGTGCCGACGTGGTCGCGGATGCCACGGAGGGTGCGGAGTCGGCCCGTTCGGCGGCCACTCCCCCGCCGCCACCCTCCGACGCGGAGTAGCACCGGCCCGCTTCAGCGGGGCACGGCCATCCAGGAGACCGGCCGGGGGCTGCGGCGCTCAGCCGCGGGGCCACCGTACGGCGGTGTCGGCCACGGCGGAACGCGCCCGCCGCAGCGTCTCGGTGTGCCCGAACAGACCGGGCAGACCGCCGGTGTGCAGGAAGACCGTGCGCTCCCCGGGGCGCACCTGGCCGTCGTGGACGGCCGCGATGAGACCGGCCAGGGCACGGCCGGTGTAGACGGGGTCGAGGACGATGCCTTCGGTGCGGGCCGCGGTGGTGATGGCGTCCATGACCGGTTCGGTGAGCGCGGAGTAGCCGGGACCGACCTGATCCAGGCGCAGCCGCAGGGACGTGGCCTCGGGCCGTCCGGCCAGCCCCTCGACCAGGTGGCCGACGGTGTGCCCGGGATCGGCGATGGCTCCGCAGTGCACGCCCAGCACCCGCTCGGCTCCGAGGGCGTGGACGAGACCGGCCATGGTGCCGCCCGATCCGACCGCCACGACCGCCGTGGCCAGGTCCGGGGCCTGTTGCAGGAGTTCCGTCCCGGCCTCTGCATAGCCCCTGGCGCCCAGCACACTGGATCCGCCGAACGGGATCACCGCGGGCCTGGCGCCTTCCTCGCGCAGCTCCCCGGCCACGTCCTCCACGGCCGCCGCGAGTTCGACCTCACTCACCTCCCCCGCCCATACGACGCGGGCGCCGAAGAGACCGTCGAGCACGATGTTGCCGGTCATTCCCTCGCTCGGCGCACCGGCGAGGACGAGGACCACGTCCATGCCCAGCCGTGCCCCGGCCGCGGCCGTCAGGCGGGCGTGGTTGCTCTGCGCGGCCCCGCTGGTCACGAGCGTGGTGGCGCCCTCGGCGCGGGCGGCCCCAGCCGTCCACTCCAGCTTGCGGACCTTGTTGCCCCCGCCGCCGAGCCCGATCAGATCGTCACGCTTGACCCACAGATCACCGGGCTCCAGCCCGATCGCACGGGCCAGCCGCGGCGCGGCCTCCAGCGGTGTGGGCCGACTCATCAGCTCGACGCGTGTGGTTTCCTGACCCGGCGTGGCTTCCTGACGCTCTTCTGACACGATCGCCGCCTTCGCTCGCTGCGCTGAGGGATATCTGGGTGGGAGAAACGGCCGTTGGACGGTCGCGGGACACGTGCGCCGACGCGCGGCCGGTGCGACACATCACCTACCGGGTTCGGCCTGAAGGGGTTGCGACAAGGCGGCCTTGGCCTGCCTGGTCTCGTCGTCGGCGAGAACCTCCCACCGGTCGTTCGCCAAGGCTTCCATGGTCTGTGCCGCCACATCGGCGGTAGTGATCTTAGGCGCGTCCACCCAGGAGCTGAGGTCCGTGTCCACGAAACCGGAATGGACCCCCACCACGAGCGTGCCCTGTTCCTGAAGTCCCTTGCGCAGCGCGTCCGTCAATGACCACTGCGCCGACTTGGAGGCCGCGTATCCGGGGAAGCCCGGCTGCCCGACCCAGGACGCCAGCGACAGCATGTTGACCAGCGCACCACCGCCGTTGCGGGCGAGGATCGGGGCGAACGCCCGGGAAACGGCCCAGGTGCCGAAGTAGTTGACCTCCATCGCCTGACGGGCGGCCGCGAAGTCGCCCTCCAGGAGCCCCGTGCCGGAGCCTCCGACGCCCGCGTTGTTGATCACGATGCTCACATCGTCCGCGACAGCAGCGGCCTCGGCGATCTGCTCCGGCTTGGTGACGTCCAGACGCAGCGGGGTGAGGCCCTGGTCAACCACGCCGGCCGGATCGCGGACACCGGCGTAGACCTTCGCCGCGCCGTGCTCGAGCAGCGCCCGGGCGAACGCACGGCCGATACCGCGATTGGCCCCCGTGACCAGGGCGACTGATCCTTTGATGTCCATCGTGTTCCCTCTTCCTCTGGCTATATAAAGAGAAGCTCGCTAGAAGCTCACCCGCGCGGCTCAGTCCTCTGACCCGCGATTGACCACAAAGGCCACGTCGGCACAGGGCACCTCACGGCCTTCCGCGTCGATGAACCCCACGCTCACGGCCTCGCCGGTGGAGCGTGTGCGCCGGAGAGACGAGGGGCCCGACGGGCGCGGGCGGTGGCGGTCGCCCCACTGCTGAAGCGCGGCCAGCACAAGGCGCAGTTCCTCCCCGGCCTGCGTCAGGTGGTAGCTCTGCCGATGCCTGCTGCCCGGCTCCTGATACGTCCGCGTCCGCAACACCCCGGCCTCGACGAGGAGCTTGAGCCGGGCGCTGAGCAGGTTCGGCGCGACACCGAGAGACGACTGCATCTCGGCGAATCGATGCCTGCCCCGAAGACTTCGCGCAGCACCAGCAGTGCCCAGCGCTCACCCAGAATCTGCAGGCTCCGCTCGATGGAACAGGCCGGCTCGTCATCGATGGGCCCTGAAATCTTCTTCCCGGACGACACCGCACACCTCCCGCCGGACATGACTCAATCCTCTGCTCATGAGCGTACAGCCTGGGTATAATTTAACTATCCAGATGCATCGGAATTGGAAGGAGAACAGGCCCTGTCACCTACTTGACCGGTGACGCATGCGGCTGCGACTATCGTTGGACCATCGAAACGACAAGGAACGATGCGATGTCGGATAAGCGGGAAGTGCCAGATGTCACGGAAGCGGCGCGCCGTGCCCGGTTCGGCAAGCTGCCGGAGCGGATCCGCCTGGAGGACACTGTGGAGGAGAGGGCGGCGATAGCGCCGGACCCCGCCAAGGACACGTACAACCCCGACGAGTGGCTCGTTCGCTACTGCCTGTGAGCCCAGTCGCTCGCACGAGGAAGGGTTCCCGTGCTGACAGCCAGAGTTTTGCGGGCGACCGCGGTGGCCGTGGTCATCGCGGCCACCGCGTTCGGTTGCTTCACCCAGGTCTTCTGATCCGCGTTTCGCTCCCCTCCGCCAGGTAGGGCCTCACCTCGGCGAGACGCCTGATCCGATCAGCCGGGCAGGTCCCCGTCGCGCGCCCCCCGGGCGTGCGCGGGACGCTGCCGTTCGAGTTCGACGTACCGGGCACGCATCGCGTCGCTGGCGGCCGGCCCCGCGGTGAACACGAAGGTCTCGCCGTCGTCGAGGCTTCGGCCGGTGCGCGCGTCCACCACAACGGGCTCCACCTCCTCACCGGTCCTGGCGTCGACCAGGATCATGGCGCGCTCCTCCGGCGCGAGGTGCTGATTGCCCCAGGCGGCCAGGGCGACGACCACGGGCCGCAGCGAACGGCCGCGTTCGGTCAGCACGTATTCATGGCGCACCGGGTTGGTCTGGTAGGGGCGCCGCTCCAGGAGGCCGTCCGCCACCAGGGCCTTCAGGCGCGTGGTGAGCATGCTGGTGGAGATGTTCAGGCTCTGCTGGAACTGATCGAAGCGCGTATAGCCGTCGAAGGCGTCGTGGAGGATCAGCAGCGTCCACCACTCCCCCACGTGCTGAACCGTGGTCGACAGCGGACACTCACGGTCCTCCAGCCTGATCCGGCTTGCCATCGCGACGCCCTCCCGAGTTACTGCTAAAGTGAAAGTTACTTGCTTCTATTTTAGCAGTCGCAAGGGATGCGCTCGCGTGCGTCCCGGAACGGACAGTCTTGCCCACCTTTTTCGATGACTCTCTCGCCGGCCGTCGCGCACTCGTCACCGGTGGCACCAAGGGCGCCGGAGCGGCGATCGCGGCCCGGTTGCGGACGGCCGGTGCGACCGTGCTGGTCACCGCCCGCTCCCAGCCCGAGGACGTCCCCGACGACGACTTCATCGGCGCGGACCTGACCACACCGGACGGCGCCGAACACGTCGTACGCGAGACGAATCGGCGCCTCGGCGGCATGGACATCCTGGTCCATACGCTCGGCGGCTCGGCCGCGCCCGCCGGCGGCTTCGAGGCGATGTCCGAGGAGATCTGGCAGCAGGAGCTCAACCACAACCTGCTCGCCGCCGTCCGCCTGGACCGCGCCCTGATCCCGGGCATGATCGAACGTGGCCGGGGTGCGGTGGTCCACGTCTCCTCGATCCAGCGCCGGATGCCACTGTGGAACGGCACGCTGGCCTACGCCTCCGCCAAGGCGGCTCTCAGCACCTACAGCAAGGGCCTGGCGAACCAAGTGGCACCGCTCGGTGTGCGGGTGAACACGGTCTCCCCCGGGTTCATCCAGACCAGTGCGGCGGACGCCCTCATCGACCGCATCGCCCAGAAGACCGGCGACCGGGAATCCGCTCTGGCATCACTCATGGATTCCCTCGGCGGCATCCCCCTCGGGCGCCCCAATCGCCCTGAAGAAGTCGCCGAACTCGTCGCCTTCCTCGTCTCCGACCGGGCCTCCGCCATCGTCGGCGCCGAACACGTCATCGACGGCGGCACAGTTCCCGCACTCTGAGCACCATTCCTTCCGGGAACGGCCCGGGAACCATCCCTCAGAAAACCATCAGCGAGGCAGCCATGACCGACGACACCACGCCCTTCGACCCCACCGATCTGCCCGACGTCGTCAAGCGGTATCTGACGGCACACAACGAGCACGACCTGCCCGCCGCCTCAGCCGCACTCACGCCGGACGCGACCGTCATCGACGACGGCCGCACCTACGAGGGGATCCCGGCCATCGAGCGGTGGCTGGACCGTGCCACCTCCGAGTACACCTACACCACCACGCTCATCGGGGCCGAGCACGACGGCCCGGACCGCTACACCGTCACCCAGCATCTCGAGGGTGACTTCCCCGGCGGCACCGTCGACCTTCACTATCGCTTCACCCTGGACCAGGGCCTGATCAGCCACCTCACCATCGCCCCCTGACACACCGCGCCGTGGCGGCACACGGTGCTTCAGCGGCCGTCCACGTCAGTCCGTCGGGCCACCGCCGCCGGGCGTGGCGGCCCGCACACCACCGGCGCGCACCACGTTGCGGAGGGGCTCCGCCTGGTCCAGGCGGTTGATGTTGGCCGCGATATCGGTGGCCCGGGCCGCGAACGTCTCCTCGGTGTGGCCCGAGTTGTGCGGTGTCATCACCACATGGGGCAGGGCGTGGAACGGCAGGCGGCTCGGCGCGTGCGGAGGCCCGGCCCACCACACGTCCAGGGCGGCGCCGGCGATGGTGCCGGCCGAGAGCGCCTCGTACAGCGCCTCCTCCTGGACGACCGGGCCACGGGCGACGTTGACGAGGAGGGACTGCGGGCCCATCGCGGCGAGTTCGCCCGGGCCGATCAGTCCGCGCGTCGCGGGGCTCAGCGGAACGGTGACCACGACGATGTCGGATTCCGCCAGCAGGTCCGGGAGCCGCTCCGGGCCACCCACCCAGTCGGGGCGCAGGCCCTCCGGCAGGGCGGCCGACGGATCGCGGCGCACCGCCCGCACACCGAGCCCGACCGCCTGGCACAGCCGGCCGATCTCCCTGCCCGTCTCGCCGAAGCCGATGACTCCGACACGGCGGCCCCGCAAGGTGTCCCCGAAGGGCAGCTCGGAGTCCACGGCGACGTTCCGCCACCGGCCGGCGCGCAGCTCCCGGTCGGCGGCGAGCACACGCCGGGACAGCATCAGCACGCACATCAGGACGTGTTCGGCGATCGACCTGCCGTGGTGGTGGGTGTTGGCCACGGTCACATCCGGCCCCAGCGCCTCCAGGGGGATGCCGTCGTAGCCCGCGCCGACGACATGGACGAGGCGGAGCCGGCCGGCTCGCCGCGCGTGGTCCTCGGTGAGCTGGGAGCCCACGTACACATCGACGGTGGCGATGGCTTCGGCGATCCGCGCCGGGTCCCAGTCGGAGGCGTCCAGCCACTCGTGCGGGCCCTCGATCCGCGCCCTCAGCCGCTCGGTGAACCTGCTCAGGATCCGGTGGTTGAGCATGATGCGCATACTGGCCATGACCGCCGTCCTCATATGTAGCCGCTGTCTTCATTTCTGCACAGCGCTGTTGAAGCTGTCAATGATTCCGCCGTCCCGACCACCACCCCTTCCACCTGGGCTTGTTGTCATATCCCTTGACGCCCCGGCGCCTCAGGTTTAGCTTCAGCGTCCACAAATACAGACCGGGTACGCAAGTGTAGACAGCCATGTCGACTGTCGTTCTCGGGCGGCAACCCGCCACCACCCTCGGAGATACGCCGACGATGAAGTCCTCCGTACCCTCCAGTCCGCCCCCGGAACGGGGCCGGGCCCATACAGTTCTCGCCCTTCTGGCCACGGGCACGATGCTGCTCACCAGCGCGTGCGCCGTGGCGAACAGTGACACGGCGGGTGATGCCGGCAGCGCGGACGGGCGCACCCTGCGGGTGGTCCTCACTCAGGAACCGCCGACGCTGGAACCCTGTGAGTCATCGCTGACCGCGACCGGTGTCGTCGTCCGCTCCAACATCACCGAACCGCTGGTGGAACGGGACCCCACCTCGGGCAAGCTGGAGCCGCTGCTGGCGACCGGCTGGCGGCAGACGAAGCCCACGACGTGGACCTTCGACATCCGCCCGGGGGTGACCTTCCAGAACGGCCAGCCGTTCACCGCGAAGGACGCCGCGTTCTCCATCGACCGCGCCGTCAACTCCGATCTCGCGTGCAATGTGGACGGCTATGTCTTCGGCGACGCGAAACTCGACGTACGCGCCGTCAGCCCCACCCGGCTGACCGTCACCACCGAGAAGACCGACCCCATCCTCCCGCTGCGGCTCAGCTTCGTGGAGATCGTGCCGCGCACCACCGACACCAAGGCCAAGGTGCGCATACCGATCGGGACCGGCCCCTACGCCGTCAAGTCGTGGCAGACCGGTGTCTCGATCTCCCTTGCCCGCAGCGCCGATTACTGGGGGAAGGCTCCGGCCTATCCCCGGGCCAGGTATGTCTGGCGGAGCGACGCGAGTGTCCGCGCGGCGATGATCGACAAGGGCGAGGCCGATATCGCGACGGCGCTGGACCACACCAGCGCCGACAAGGGCAACACCGTCGCCTACCCCAACAACGAGACGACCGCCCTGCGTCTGGACGGCCGTGAGGCGCCGCTCAACGACATCCGGGTGCGCAAGGCGATCGGCATGGCCGTCGACCGCAAGGGCATCATCGGCGCTCTTCTCGGCGGACTGGCCAAGCCCGCCGCGCAATTGGTCCCGCCCGGCGTGGTGGGCCACAACGACGACCTCGCCCCCGCCCCGTACCAGGAGGCCGCCGCCCGCGCGCTGGTGAAACAGGCGGCCGCCGACGGCGTCCCGGTACACCGGCGGATCACCCTCGTCGCACGCAACGGCATGTTCGCCGGAATCGCGGAAGTGACCGAGGCCCTGCAGTACGAGATGGCGCGGGTGGGGCTGAACGTGAGGATACGCATGGCGGACACCGCCACCCATCTTCAGTACCAGCTGCGTCCACTGCCCCGCGGTGTCGGGCCGGTGGCGCTGCTGATCATGCACGGCAACCAGGCCGGGGACGCGGCCTTCACCACGAGTCAGTACCTGCAGAGCGACGGCCCCCAGTCCACCTTCGGCACCAAGGACCTCGACCGGCGCATCGCCGCGGCGGACGCGCTCTCCGGCAAGGCCCGGCAGAAGGCGTTCGCCGATGTGCTCGCGTACCAGAACACGTCGGTTGTGCAGTACGCCTACCTGGCTCATATGCGCGGGCTGCTCGGACTGTCGCCGACGGTGCGGTACCGCCCGGACTCCGCCACCGGGGACGAGATGCGGCTCTCCGAAGTCAGTCCCGCGCCGGCGGGGAGGCACTGATATGACGTCCTTCCTGCGCAAGCGCATCGTCTCCAGCGCGATCCCGCTGGTGTTCGTGGTGCTGGGCGTGTTCTGCCTGGCCCGCCTGACCGGCAGCCCCGTCGACCTCTACCTCCCGCTCAGCGCCACCCCCAGCAGCGCGCGGAATTCTCCGCCGCCCACGGCTTCGACGACTCCATTCCGGTGCAGCTGTGGGACTACCTCAGCAATGCCGCACAGCTCGACTTCGGCACCTCGCTGCGCACCGGCGAGTCGGCCGGTGCGATGGTGCTCAAGGCGTTCCCCGTCACGCTCCAACTCGCCGGGATGACCATGCTCCTGGCGATCCTGGGGGCGTTGCTGGTCGGAAGCCTCGCCGCCTACCGGCCCAACTCGGTCATCGACCGGATCGCCGGTCTGCTGTCGATGACCGCGGCCAGCATCCCCGACTTCTGGTTCGCGATCATGGGTGTGCTGGTCTTCGGAGTGGGGCTGGGCTGGCTGCCGACCTCCGGCACCCTGGGCGGCCCCGAGATCTGGGTGCTGCCGATCGCCACCCTGCTGATCCGCCCCTTCGGCGTGCTGGTGCAGGTGGTGCGCGGCAGCATGGTCGGCGCGCTGTCCGCGCCCTATGTCAAGGTCGCGCGCAGTAAGGGAGCCGACCCCAAGCGCGTGGTGTTCGGGCACGCTCTGCGCAACTCCATCACGCCCGTGCTGACCGTCGCCGGGGATCTCACCGTCGGTCTCGTCAACGGGGCGGTGATCGTGGAAACGATCTTCGGCTGGCCCGGGATCGGCAAGCTCATGATCGACTCGATTCTGCAGCGCGACTTCGCGGTGTTGCAGGCCGCCGTTCTGATCACGGCGGTGACGATCTTCGCGCTGAACATCGTCATCGACGTCTGCCACGCCCTGATCGACCCCCGAGTGCGCCAGGCGGTGCCGGCGTGAGCGAAGGAGCCACCATGACCGAGCCCGCCGACCCCGCCGGCCGTCCCTCCGGCGAGGCCGCCCCGTCACCCACCCGACCGCCCCGCTGGTGGCTGCTGCTCGGCCGGGACCGGGGCGCGGCCGTCGCCGCCGTCGTCCTCGCCGCGGTGTTCCTGGTCGCGCTGTTCGGCCGGCTGTTCATCGGGGACCGAGCGGTGCGGCAGGACCTCCGCGCCTCGCTGCGGCCGCCCTCCCTCGACCACGGCTTCTACGGGCTGCTCGGCACCGATGTACTGGGACGCAGCGTGCTGGCCCGGCTGGTGGACGCCGCCGGGACGACGCTGTCCGTCGCGGTGCCCGCGGTGCTGTGCTCGCTGCTGATCGGCTCGGCACTGGGGCTGTGGGCCGGATACCACGGAGGGATGCGCGAGAACGTGGCGATGCGCGTCGCCGACGTGATCCTCAGCTTCCCGTCCCTGCTGATCGCGGTCGTCGTGCTGTACGTCTTCGCGCCCAGCGCGATGAACATCGTGCTGATCCTCGCCATCGCGCGGGTCCCGGTCTATCTGCGCACCGCCCGCGCGGAGTCGGCCGAGCTCAGGAGCCGGCTGTTCGTCGACGCGGCCCGGACCTTCGGCACCCCGAGCCGGAACATCATCTACCGGCACATCCTGCCGATCGCGCTGCCCACGCTGCTGACCGTGGCCACGCTCGACTTCTGCTTCGTCATGCTGACCGAGTCGTCCTTGAGTTTCCTCGGCATCGGCATCCAGCCCCCCGATGTGAGCTGGGGGCTGATGGTGGCCCAAGGGCGCCAGTACCTTCAGACGGCCTGGTGGATCGCCGTGCTGCCGGGCTTCGCGATCGTGCTCACCACGGTGTCGGCCACGGTGCTCGCCGCCTGGGTTCGCCTGGCCACCGACCCCGCCCAGCGCTGGCGGCTGACGCTGCCCCGGAAGCGGCGCGGCAACCGCGCCGCTGTTCCCTCGGAGATGATCGCGTGAAGCCCTCCACCCTGCCCGCACCCGCCGCGACCGGCGATCCCGCACTTGAGGTCGAGGGGCTCTGCGTCGATCTGCGGACCCCCTCCGGCACCCTCCGTGCCGTGAACGGCGTCGGCTTCAGCGTGCGCAAGGGGCGCACGCTGGCCCTGCTGGGCGAGTCCGGCTGCGGCAAGTCGATGACCGCGCTGTCCATCGTCGGGCTGCTCGACCCGACGGCCGAGGTGACGGGCGGATCCGTGCGGGTGTCCGGCACCGATGTGCTGCGGTTGGGCCAGGCGGGGCGCAGAAGGCTCGCCGGTCCCGTACTGTCGATCGTCTTCCAGGACGCGCTGACCGCGCTCAACCCCGTACAGCCGGTCGGCAGGCAACTCGCCGAGCCGTTCCGGATCCATCGCGGGCTGTCGCGGCGCGATGCCCGGGAGAAGGCGGTCGAGCTGATGACCCGCGTCGGAATCCCCGAGCCGCGGCTGCGGGCGCGTGCGTATCCGCATCAGTTCTCCGGCGGTATGCGCCAGCGGCTGCTGATCGCGATGGCCGTGGCGCTGGACCCCGATGTGCTGATCGCCGACGAGCCCACGACCGCGCTCGATGTGACCGTGCAGGCGCAGATCATGCGGCTGCTGCGGGATCTGCAGACCGAGCGGGACATGGCGCTCGTGCTGATCACCCACGATCTGGCAGTGGTCGCCCAGCGCGCGGACGATGTCGTGGTGATGTACGCGGGCCATGTGGTGGAGACCGGCCCGGTGGCGGAGGTCTTCTCCCGCCCCCGCCACCCGTACACCAAGGGATTGCTCGATTCGGTGCCCGAACACGCCGTCCGGGGCGGCCCGTTGCCCGCCGTGCCGGGGAGCCCGCCCGAGCTCAGTGCGGTCCCGTCCGGCTGTGTCTTCCAGGCCAGATGTCCGCTGGCCGAGGAGCGCTGCGCCCGGGAACGGCCTCGGCTGATGTCCGTCGGGGCCTCGCGTTCGGCCGCCTGCCACTTCTCCGAGGAGCTCGACCGTGCCTGAGACGCCCCTCACCGACACCACGGCCGCTGGCCCGCGGTCCGATGGCCAGGCCACTCCCCCGCCGCTGCTCGAAGTCCGCGGTGTGACCAAGTCGTTCGGCCATGGCCGTCGGCGCCTGACCGCGCTGGACGGAGTCGATGTGCGGGTCGAGCGCGGGGAGACCCTCGGACTGGTGGGCGAGTCCGGATGCGGCAAATCGACCCTGGCCAGAGTGGTGCTCGGTCTTGAGCGGCCGGACTCGGGGACGGTGCGCTTCAACGGCACCGATCCGTTCACCCTCAAGGGCAAGGAACTGCTGGCCTGGCGGCGCCGGGTGCAGATGGTGTTCCAGGACCCCTTCGCCTCGCTCAACGCCCGGATGTCCGCGGCCGATCTCATCGGCGAGCCGTGGCGCACCCACCGCGACATCGTGCCCACGGCACAGGCGCGGGAGCGACGGGTCCGTGAGCTGCTGTCGCTGGTCGGGCTGCGGGAGAGCGACGCCCACCGCTACCCGAACGAGTTCTCCGGCGGGCAGCGGCAGCGCATCGGCATCGCCCGCGCGCTGGCCCTCGACCCCGACCTCATCGTGTGCGACGAGCCCGTGTCCGCGCTGGACCTGTCGGTACAGGCCCAAGTGCTCAATGTCCTCTCCGAGCTGCGGGAACGGCTCGGTGTCTCCTACGTCTTCATCTCCCATGACCTGTCGGTGGTCCGGCATGTCTCCGACCGGGTGACGGTGATGTATCTGGGCAAGGTCATCGAACACGGCCCCACCGAGGAGGTCTTCGACCGCCCCCTGCATCCCTACACCGCCGCTCTGATGTCCGCCGCGCCCACACTCGACGTCTCCGGACAGGCCCAGGACGACGACGAGATCCAGCTCCGCGGGGAGATCCCCTCCCCGTACGACATCCCGTCGGGCTGCCGGTTCCGCACCCGCTGCTGGAAGAGCGAGGACCGGTGCGCCGAGCTCGCCCCTCCGGTCGTCACCCGCGACGCCACGGCGGACCCCGGGCGGGAGCCGCATGAGGGCCTGTGCCACTTCCCGCTGGGCACCGGGCCGACGGAAGCATGAGCCCGCCCGAGTTCACCCTGCTCTTCATCACGGTGGCGATCGGGGCGCTGCTCCAGGTCTCCATCGGCTTCGGGCTCGGCCTGCTGGCCGCCCCGGTGATCGCGATATTCGACCCCTCGCTCACCCCGGTGGTGGTCCTGCTGCTCGCCACCGGGGTCACGACCGCGGTCCTGGTGCTGGAGGGCGGCCACCTGGACCTGCGCGGCGCGGGGTGGGCGCTGGCCGGGCGGGTGCCGGGCGCGGTGGGCGGCGCGGCGCTGGTCGCCGTGCTGCCCGCCCGGCAACTCGCCCTCCTCGTCGCCGTGGTCGTCCTCGCGGGCGTCGCGGTGAGCCTGCGCGGCTTCGTGCCGGCGCCGCGACGGCGTTCGGTGCTGCTGGCCGGCCTGATGTCGGGGCTGATGGGCACGGCGACCTCCATCGGAGGGCCGCCGATGGCCATGGTCTGGCAGCGCCTGAGCGGGCCGCGGCTGCGCGCCACGATGAGCGGGTTCTTCCTGGCCGGTTCCGTGATGAGCCTGGCCATCCTGGCGGCGACCGGGGCGGTGCACACCTACAGCCTGTGGCACACCGCCCTGCTCGCCCCGGCCGCGGCGATCGGGGTGCTGCTCGCCCGCCCGCTGGCGAGCAGAATGGACATGCGGCGCACCAGGGGCGTCGCCATGGTGCTCGCGGTGGCGAGCGCGACCGTGCTGGTGATCCAGCAGTTCGTCTGAGCCGGGCCGCATGTCCGCTACTGCCCCGGACTCGGGGAGGCTCAGCCCTCCGCTGCCTCGGAGGCGGTCCGGCGCTCTCCGGTGACCTTGGAGGAGGGCAGCCGCCCGGCCTTGGAGGTACCGGTCATCGTCTCGCCGTCGACCGTCATCGTGAACGCGAGGTTCAGACGCATGGGCTTGGTGATGGCCTGACGCCAGGTGAGCTGGTCGCCCTCGAGCGCCACGTCGACCAGCGGGACCTCCTCCCCCGCGCCGCGGGCCGTACCGGTCAATGTGCCGTCCTCGTCGCGGAATTCGGCCACGGCCTTGATCCGGCCGATGGGGGTGGACATGGACAGATCCCAGATGCCTTCAACGGACATGGTGGTGTGCTTCCTTCACGTGGCTCGGAGCGGGTTGCGCTGGGGGCGGTGTGGTCACAGGGCGACGGGCGACGGCCCGTGGTGGCGCCAGGGGGTGCCGCGGCGCTCGTAGGCGAACAGCTCCTCGACGGCGTGGGCGATCCGCGGCCCCAGTTCGCGCTCCAGCAGATACAGGCCCAGATCGAGTCCGGAGGTGACACCGGCGCCGGTCACGAGGTCACCGTCGTCGACGACACGGGCCCTGACCGCGTTGACACCGGTGGCGTCCAGCATGTCCAGGCCCATGTGGTGGGTGGTGGCGTAGCGGCCCTCCAGCAGACCGGCCATGGCCAGGACGAGCGAGCCGCCGCACACCGTGGCGACGGTCGTCCCCGGACGGTCCATGGCCGCCTTCAGCAGCCCCGGCAGGCCGGTGTTCACGGCGCGGCCCAGAGTTACGGGAATGAATTCGTGCTCCCGCCACTCACCCGCGTCCGCGTCCGCGTCGAGATCGGGGACCTCGCCGGGTTCTCCGATCCGGCCGGCCGCACCGGGGACCACGACCAGGTCCGCCGTCGCGGGATCCAGGGCGGCCGTGGCGCGCAGCGGCACACCCCCGACCCCGCTCACCACCTCTCGCGGTCCCTCGGCGGACACCAACTCGGCGCGCAGCGCTCCCCCGGCAGCCATGCCACCGGCGACCAGCACTTCGTAGGGGGCGAGCACATCGAGGAGGTCGAAGCCGTCGAACAGAACGATCTGGGCGAGCATGAAATGATCCCTCACATGGGGTAATGGCCAGTCTGTCCGGCCCTGTTCCGACGCTATGCGTGGGCGAAGACGGCTCCCAGTGGCACGAGGGACATGGTTCAACGGGATATCGCCAAGCGGGGCCAAAGAGTGCCGATGGCGGGCGTCTCAGGCCACGTCGGGCGGCATGTTGTACGGCGTGACGACCTGGATGGGCGAGGGCAGGACGGTGCCGTCGTCGGGCAGGGCTCCGTGGGCCCGCATGATGATCTGGCAGGCGCGGCGCATGTCCTGGCGCAGGTCGTGGTGGAGCACCGCGGACAGCCGGCGCTCGCGCAGCAGCCGGGTGTTGTCGTGGTCGAGGTCGTGGGCGATGAACACCTCGTAGGCGCGGCCCAGTTCCCCGAAGGCGTGAATCGTGGCGGTGTTGCCGCCACCGATCGAGTAGACCGCCCGGATCTCCGGGTCCTGGCGCAGCGCCCGCAGGACCAGCTCCCGCTGGGTGGCGTCCAGACCGTCGCTGTCGGTGACCTCGACCAGCGTGCGCCCGGGATGGGCGTTGCGCAGGGCGCTGCGGAACCCCATCTCGCGTTCCTCCTCCCCGCGGAAGAAGCCACGGCTGATGGTGGTGAGCACATTGCCCGGGCGGTCGCCGAGCCACTGTCCTATGAGGTACGCGGCGGTGGCCCCGGCGGCACGGTTGTCGATGCCGACGTAGGACCGGCGCGCGCTGCCGGGCAGATCGGTCACCAGGGTCACGACCGGTATGCCCACGGCGGCCAGGCGGCCGACGGCGGCCGTGACCTCGGGGACGTCGGGCGCCTTCAGGACGATCCCCTGGGAGCCGCCGCGCGCGGCGACGCGGTCCAGGGTGGCGATCAGCTCCTCGACCGGACCGGTCTCGCGGAAGTGGAAGCGCGACCGCATGACCGCGGGGCGCAGCGCCGGCAGCTCCGCCTCCAGGGCGGCACGAACCGCCAGGGAGAAGCGCTCCGGCGCCTGCATCACGATGTCGATCATGAAGGTGCGGCCGCCGATGCGGACCTGGTCCCGCTGCCGGTCCAGGTCCTTGATCGCCTGGTGGACCTCCCGGGTGGTGCTCTCGCGCACGCCGCCCCGGTTGTTCAGCACCCGGTCCACGGTGGCCTCGCTCAGGCCCGCCTGCCGGGCGATCTCCCGGATCGGATACGGATGGGACATCGGCGCGCCTCCCTGAGGGGTTTTTGATGGACTGCTGAGGATTGCCCGATGCTCGGCTGATCACAACACTGACAGAAAGCCGCAGCCCACGGGAAGGATCGGAAAGCATCATGTCCCTCGTCGCTCCGAGGTCTCCTGCCTGGCTCAGTGAGGCCGACTGCACTCTCGACGCCTTCCGCGCCCTGGTCGAGCGGACCACCGACCCCGGCGACCACCCCGGCGCCGACGCCGTGGTGCGACACGTCCCCGTCTACGACGGCGACCGCCTGCGCGCCCGGGCCGCCACGGCGCCCGGCCGCCGGGAGGCGCAGGCGGAACTGGTGGACGCCCTGCTGGACGGCCCCGGCATCGTGGTGTTCAAAGGCGCCTTCCCCGACCCGTCGGTCCTCGACCGGGCCACCGAGGCGTTCACGACGCTGATCGAGGAGGAACGGGCGGCGGGCACCGCCCGCGGGGACCACTTCGCCAAGCCCGGCACCAACGACCGGGTCTGGAACGCGCTGGAGAAGCTGGCCCTGGGCGCACCGGAGGTCTTCGCCGACTACTACGCCAACGACCTCCTCGCCCTGGTGGCCACCGCCTGGCTGGGCCCCGGCTACCAGGTCACCTCACAGATCAACCAGGTCAACCCGGGCGGTGCGGCGCAGAGCGTGCACCGCGACTATCACCTCGGCTTCCTCTCCGAGGCGCGAGCCGCGGCCTATCCGGCCCATGTCCACCGGCTCTCCCCCGTGCTGACCCTGCAAGGCGCGGTCGCCCACTGCGCCATGCCCGTCGAGTCCGGCCCGACGCTGTACCTGCCGTACTCGCAACGGTACGAGCCCGGCTATCTGGCGTGGCGCCGCCCGGAGTTCATGGCCTACTTCGCCGAGCACCACGTCCAGTTGCCGCTGGAGGCGGGCGACGCGGTCTTCTTCAACCCCGCGCTCTTCCATGCTGCCGGGCACAATCGCTCCACGGACATCCGGCGGATGGCGAATCTGCTGCAGATCTCCTCCGCCTTCGGCCGCGCCATGGAGACCGTCGACCGTGCGGCGGTGGTCGACGCCGTCTTCCCCGTGCTGCGCCAGCGCAAGGCCGAAGGCGCCTCCGAGGACTGGCTGCACAACGTCGTCGCGGCCTGTGCCGAGGGCTACCCCTTCCCCACCAACCTCGACCTCGACCCGCCCGTCGGTGGCCTCGCCCCGGATTCCCAGGCCGACCTCGTCCGGCGCGCCCTGGAGCAGGACTGGACCCCGGACACCCTGCGCGCCCAGCTGCGGGCCGGCGCCGAGCGCCGCCAGAGCTGAAGGAGAGGGACCGCTCATGGGACTGCTGCAGGACAAGATCGTGATGGTCAACGGCGGCAGCCAGGGAGTCGGCGCCGGGATCGTCCGCGCCGCCGCCCGTGAAGGGGCCACGGTCGCCTTCACCGGACGCCGCCCCGACGTCGGCGAGCCGCTGGCCGGGGAACTCACCGCCCAGGGAGCCACCGTCTCCTTCGTCCGCGCCGACCTGGCCGATCCCGCGCAGGCACGGGGCAGCGTGGCGGGGGTGGTGGCGGCCCACGGCAGGATCGACTGCCTGGTCAACTCCGCCGGGCTCACCTCCCGCGGGACGCTGCTGGACACCACCCCCGAGCTCTTCGACGCGCATATCGCGATCAATCTGCGCGCCCCGTTCTTCGCCATGCAGGCAGCCGTCGCCGACATGGTGGCCAGAAAGGCGCCGGGCACCATCGTCAACATCATCTCCAACTGCGCACACGGCGGGTATCCGTTCCTGGCGCCGTACTCCGCCGCGAAGGCCGGGCTCGCGGGCCTGACCCGCAACGCCGCCCACGCGCACCGCTGGGACCGCGTCCGGATCAACGGCCTCAACATCGGCTGGACCGAGACCGAGGGCGAGGACGCGGTCCAGCGCGCCTTCCACGGCGCCGGCGACGACTGGCGCGAGGAGGCGGCCCGCGCCCAGCCGATGGGCAAGCTCGGCCAGGTCGACGAGATCGCCGATTTCGTCGTCCTCCTGCTCTCCGACCGCAGCGGCGTCGTCACCGGCTCGGTCATCGACTGGGACCAGATCGTCCTCGGCGGACTCGGCTGACCCGCCGCGCCGCACCGTCAAAGCCAGCACCGGCAAAAGCCGCGCTGACAAAGCCGCACCCACTCACAACCCGCACCGTCAGAAAGGGCACACCTCGCCATGCGTATCGGCATCATGGGCCTGGGCCGGATCGGCGCCTTCCACGCCGAGACCCTGTCCACGCTCGACGCGGTGGACTCCCTCGTGGTCACCGACCCGGTCGCCGCGGCCGCCACCACCGCCGCCGAGCGGTTCGGCGCCCGGGCGGTCGCCTCGCCGGAGGCCCTGCTCGCCGCCGGTGTGGACGGCGTCGTGATCGCCGCGGCGACCGACGCCCACCCCGAGCTCATCCTCGCCGCCGTAAGAGCGGGCGTACCGGTGTTCTGCGAGAAGCCGGTGGCGCGCGCGATCGAGGAGAGCCTCGACGTCCTCCGCACGGTGAAGGACAGCGGCGTGGAGGTCCACATCGGCTACAACCGGCGCTTCGACCCCGGGTATATGGCGGCGCGGAGGGCGGTGGTCAGCGGTGAGCTGGGGCCGCTGACCACCGTACGGTCCACCACCCTGGACCCCGAACCGCCCCCGGCCGCCTATGTGGCCGTCTCCGGCGGCATCTTCCGCGACTGCGCCGTGCACGACTTCGACACCGTCCGCTGGATCACCGGCCGCGAGGTCACCGAGGTCTACGCGACCGGCGCCAACCGCGGCGCCGACTACATCGCGGCCGCCGGAGACGTGGACACCGCCTCCTCCCTCCTCACCCTGGACGACGGCACCCTCGCCGTGGTCTCCAACACCCGCCACAATCCGCGCGGTTACGACGCCCGCCTGGAGCTCCACGGCATGACGGACAGCATCGCCGCGGGGCTGGAGGACAAGCTGCCGCTGCGCTCCGTCGAACCGGGCGCCACCTTTCCCGGCGGTACACCGCACCACTTCTTCATGGACCGCTTCGCCACCGCCTACCGGGCCGAGCTCACCGCCTTCACCGAAGTGGCGGCGGGGCTGCGGCCCTCCCCCTGCACCGTGGCCGACGCCGTCGAGGCCGGCTGGATCGCCGAGGCGTGCACGCTGTCCCTGCACGAGCACCGCCCCGTGAGCATGGAAGAGGTACGCAAGGCATGACGACAGCCGAACCGCTGCGCATCGGGATCCTGGGCGCCGCCCGGATTTCCGCGCTCTCCCTCGTCGGCCCCGCCCGTGCGGGTGGCCACCGCCTCGTCGCGGTGGCCACCCGCACCCGGAGCCGGGCCGATGCCTTCGCCGCCGAGCACGGTGTCGAGCGCGTCCTCGACTCCTACGCCGAGGTGATCGACGACCCCGAGGTTGAGGTCGTCTACAACCCGCTGGCCAACAGCCTGCACGGCCCGTGGAACCTCGCCGCCCTCGCCGCGGGCAAACACGTCCTGAGCGAGAAGCCCTCGGCGAGCAACACCGAGGAGGCCACCGAGGTGCGCGACGCCGCCGCCAAAGCGGGCACCGTCTTCATGGAGGGTTTCCACTACCTCTTCCACCCCGTCACCCGCCGCCTCCACGAACTGCTGGGCTCCGGGGAACTCGGGGAGCTGCGGCACGTCGAGACGATGGTCGCCATGCCCGCTCCGCCCGGGTCCGACCCCCGCTGGTCCCTCCCGCTGGCCGGGGGTGCCCTCATGGACCTGGGCTGCTACAGCCTGCACGCGCAGCGCACCCTCGCGCCCTGGGCCGGTGGTCCCCCGCATCTGGTCACCGCACGCGGCGGCGCGCGGCAGGGCGCACCGGATGTCGACGAGTGGCTGGACGCGGAACTGGCCTTCCCGAACGGCGCCACCGGATCCGCCCGCTGCCATATGGCGTACGGGGACGTGCGGATGAGCCTCCGGATCGTCGGCTCGCGGGGCGAGGCGACGGCCGTGAACTTCGTCCAGCCCCACCTGGACGACCGCGTCCTGGTGCGCACACCCGCGGCTGAGCGGACCGAGGAGCTGGGCAAGCGCTCGTCGTACACCTACCAGCTGGAGGCGTACGCCGCTCATCTGCGAAATGGCGCGCCGCTTCCGCTGGACGCGGAGGACGCGCTGACCACCATGTCCCTGATCGATGAGTGCTACCGTACCGCCGGGTTCCCGCCCCGGCCCCGCACCACGGCGCCCGCCTCGGGCTGAACCCGCGCGCACGGGGGCACGGTCGCCGGCGTACCCCCGCCGGTCGGCCTGTCCCCGGCCGCCGGCTCAGCTCTCCGTATCCGCCGTCGACCCCGGCCGGGCCGCCGCGGGCGCGCCCACGCGCAGTCCGTCCATGACCAGGTCCAGAAGCCGTCTGGCGCGCACCGGCCCCTGGTCATCGGGGCTGATCTGCCACAGACCGGAGATGGCGAGCAGGAAGTCGTCGGTGGTCACGTCCGGGCGGATCGTGCCGACCTCCTCGTTCGCCTTCAGCAGAAGCGCGACGGCCTCGGTCATCTGGCCGTGTCCCGGTTTCTTCTGGCCGCAGGTGGTGCTGAGGGCCTTGTGCAGCGCGTCGGCCAGACCGGCCTTGGCCATGGCGAACCGGGCGAGGTGCCCCATCCACTCCCGCAGCGCCTCATCCGGCGCGCGGGTACGGAGCAGCTCGGCCGCGATGTCCGCGACCTGCAGCATCTCGTGGCGGTAGATCTCCAGCACGAGGGCCTCGCGGCTGGGGAAGTTGCGGTACAGCGTCCCCTGCCCGACGCCCGCCTTCTTCGCGATGGTGCTCAGGGGGACATCGGCCGAACGGGTCAGCTCCGCCAGCGCCACTTCCAGGATGCGCTCGCGGTTGGCTTGCGCGTCCGAGCGCAGACGCGCGTCCTTCTCTACCCGCACTCGTCCTCCTTCCGGACACCGCCAAAGCGCCGACCTTGCCCACCGGACAGCTGTCCGCTAAGTTTCATGCACAGCGGACAAGTGTCCGCTTAGGTCCACCTTACCGGCTGAAACGGCCCGTGGGGATGGCCGGAACCGAGCGCCGACCGGCATTCTCACGCATTCCCACCCCCGGGACCTCTTCATTGGACGACTTCGACGCGCACGACATCCGCGAAAGAAGGCTGATCATGGCCCCATCGACGTCCAGCGTCATCACGCTGACCATCAACGGCGAGAAGTACACGCTGCCCGTCGACCACCGCACCACCCTGCTCGACGCCCTGCGTGAGCATCTCGATCTCACCGGGACCAAGAAGGGCTGCGACCAGGGCCAGTGCGGGGCCTGCACGGTACTGCTCGACGGCCGCCGGGCCGTCTCCTGCCTGCAGCTCGCGGTGGCAGCCGAGGGCCGCGACGTCACCACGATCGAGGGCGTGGCCGACGGCGACCGGCTGCATCCGGTGCAGCAGGCGTTCCTCGACCTCGACGGCTACCAGTGCGGCTACTGCACCCCGGGGCAGATCTGTTCCGCCCTCGCCGTGATCGAGGAACACGCGGCGGGCTGGCCGAGCGCCGTCACCGCCGACGTCCGCCCCGAAGCGGGGCCCCCACCACTGTCCGCCGATGAGATCCGGGAGCGGATGAGCGGCAACCTGTGCCGCTGCGGCGCCTATGTGTCGATCGTGCAGGCGGTCGCGCAGGCGGCCGAGGCGCAGGCGACCGGAACCGAGGAGGCCGTCGCATGAAGGAGTTCGGCTACCAGCGCGTCCTCGACGTCTCCGAGGCGATCGCCGTACTCGGCGCCGACCCCGACGCACGGTTCCTCGGCGGCGGCACCAATCTGGTCGATCTGATGAAGACCGGCATCGAGCGGCCGGGACGCCTCGTCGACGTCCGCGAACTGCCCCTGGACGGCATCGAGTCGACGCCGGACGGCGGTCTGCTCATCGGGGCCACCGTCACCAACAGCGATCTCGCCGCCCACCCCGAGGTACGGCGCCGCTACCCGGCCCTCGCCCAGGCCGTCCTGGCCGGTGCGTCCGGGCAGCTGCGCAACATGGCCACCGTCGGCGGGAACCTGCTCCAGCGCACCCGCTGCGGCTACTTCACCGATGTGGCGGGGCCCTGCAACAAGCGCCTCCCCGGCAGCGGCTGCCCGGCCATCGAGGGTGAGCACCACAACCACGCGATCCTCGGCGCCTCCGAGCACTGCGTGGCCACCCACCCCTCGGACATGGGGGTCGCGCTCGCCGCCTTCGACGCCGTCGTGCGGTACGAAACCGCCGACGGGCCGGGCGAGTTGCCGCTCGCGGACTTCTATCTGCCCGTGGGCGACACCCCGCACCTGGAGACGGCGCTGCCCTCCGGCGCGCTGATCACCGGCGTCACCCTGCCCCCGGCCCCGGTCGCCGCGCACTCCCGCTACCGCAAGGTGCGCGAGCGCGCGTCGTACGCCTTCGCGATCGGCTCGATCGCCGCCGCCCTCGACGTCCGGGACGGCGTCGTCCACGAGGTCCGCCTCGCCTTCGGAGCGGTCGCGTCCCGGCCGTGGCGGGCCCTGGAGGCCGAGCGGGCGCTGACCGGAGGCCCGGCGACCGCCGAGGCGTTCGCCGCCGCCGCGGACGCGGAGCTGGCCGCCGCCGAGGCACTGCCCCACAACGGATACAAGGTGCCGCTGATGCGCAACCTCGTCGTGGCCCTGCTGATCGAACTCGCCGAGGAGGCCGCCCGATGACGACGACGACCGGAACCACCACGACGACGGGGCCCTCGGCACCGCGCGCACCCGCGTCGAGGGCCGGGAAAAGGTCACCGGGGCGGCCCGCTACTCGGGCGACATCCCGCTGCCCGAACTCGCCCACGGCTGGTTGGTGTTGTCCACCATCGCCCGTGGCCGGATCCGCTCGGTCGAGGCCGACACCGTCCTCGCCATGCCCGGGGTCCTCGCGGTCCTCCACCATGAGAACGCCCCGCGCGTCAGCCTGGACTACATGGGCATGATCGGGCCGCCCGACCCGATCATCGGGGTCTTCCAGCACGACCGTGTCCCCTTCCGGGGCTGGCCGGTGGCGCTGGTCGTCGCCGAGCGGCCCGAGCAGGCCCGGGAGGCCGCGGAAGCGCTGGTGGTCCAGTACGACCAGGAGTCGCACGACATCGACTTCTTCGCCGGACACCCCGAGGTGTACACCCCCGGGGACTCGCCGTTCGGTGCGGCGGAGACGACGAAGGGCGACATCGAGGCCGAACTCGCCGCCTCCACGTTCGTCGTGGACGCCGAGTACACCACCCCGGAAGAGCACCACAACCCCATGGAGCCGCACGCGGCGACGGCCCACTGGGACGGCGGCCGGCTCGAGGTCCTCGACTCCAATCAGGGCACCGCGTACGTGGCCGGTGAGCTCGCGCAGATCTTCTCCCTCGACGCGGAGTCGGTGCGGGTGCGGTCCGAGCACGTCGGCGGCGGCTTCGGCTCCAAGACGGTCCGCCCGCACCAGGTGGCCGCCGCCATGGCCGCGACCGTCCTCGACCGTCCGGTCCGCGTCGTCATGACCCGCCGCCAGATGTTCTCGACGATCGGCTATCGCAGCCCCACCGCGCAGCGGGTCCGGCTCGGCGCCGACGCGTCGGGGCGGCTGCGCGCGCTCGACCACCGGTCCGAGTGCGTCACCTCGACCGTGCACGAGTTCATCGAGCGCAGCGCCACGGTGGGGCGCGTGATGTACGACGCCGACGCGCACCACACCAGCGACCGGGTCGTACGGCTCGATGTGCCGACCCCGACCTTCATGCGCGCACCCGGCGAGGCACCGGGCTCGTTCGCGCTGGAGTGCGCGCTCGACGAACTCGCCGAGGCGTCCGGCATCGACCCGATCGCGCTGCGCGTCCGCAATGAACCCGACCGGGGCCCCGTCTCCGGCCTGCCGTTCAGCAGCCGCAATCTGGTGGCCTGCTACGAGGAGGGCGCCCGCCGGTTCGGCTGGGCGGACCGGGATCCGCGTCCGGGGCTGCGCCGCGAGGGACGGTGGCTGCTCGGAACGGGTATGGCGGCGGCCAGCTTCCACTCCGGGGTCGGCCCGTCCACAGCGGGCGTGACGGCCGAGGCCGACGGCACCTTCACCGTGCGCATCAACGCGGCGGACATCGGGACCGGCGCCCGGACCGGCATCGCCCTGGTCGCCGCGGACGCGCTGGCAGTGGATCCGGACCGGGTCCGGGTGGTCATCGCGGACAGCGACCTCGGCCCGGCGATGATCGCCGGTGGCTCGATGGGCATGCGCTCATGGGCGTGGGCGGTGTCGATCGCTGTGCGCGAGCTGCGCGAGCGGCTGGCCCTGGGCGGCGACATCCCGCCCGAGGGAATCACCGCGCGGTCCGACACCTCCGAGGCGATCGGCGCCCTCTCGAAGAAGGAACGGCACTCCTTCGGGGCGCAGTTCGCCGAGGTGGCCGTGGACGTCACCAGCGGTGAGGTCCGGGTGCGGCGGATGCTCGGGATCTTCGCGGCGGGCCGGATCGTCAACCCGCTGACCGCGCGCAACCAGCTCGTCGGCGGGATGACCTGGGGCATTTCCATGGCCCTGCACGAGGAGGCGGTCCGGGACCGGGCCTCGGGCGGCCATGTCGGACCGGACCTCGCGGGCTATCACTTCGCCGCGAACGCCGATGTGCCGCTCATCGAGGCGGACTGGGTGGACGACCCGGACCCGGACGACCCGGTCGGTATCAAGGGCGTCGGTGAGATCGGCATCGTGGGAGCCGCGGCGGCCATCGCCAACGCGGTGTGGCATGCCACCGGCGTCCGCCACCGCAACCTGCCGATCCGCCCGGACCGGGTCCTGTCGGCGGGGACGAACGTGCCGGAGCCCGGCCACGGAGGTTGACCCCGCCCTCGAGTGATCGGCGCCGGCCGGCCTGTGGGCCCGGCCGGCGCCGAACTCTTGGCTGCCTTCATCGGCCGGATACCACCGATCGGCTGGCGCTGTGCGGCGATCCAGTCATCTTCACGCTCCGCCCGATGCCCTCCGGGCCCCCGCGGGGAACACTCGCCCAACCCGAGGAGAGCAGAGAGGGCACTGATGAGCGACGACTTCGTGCTGGACGTGACCAAGATCCGCGACGAGGCCCGCCGGAAGATGGAGGCGGGACCGGTGACGGACACCTACGGTCTGGACAAGGACCGGGTCATCGGCATCCTCAATGACGTCATCGCCACCGAGGTGGTGTGCTGGCTGCGCTACACCCGCCACGCCATCTCCGCCAGCGGGATCGACCGCGCCCAAGTCTCCTCGGAGTTCACCGAGCACGCGAAGGAGGAGATGCAGCACGCGCTGCGCGCCGCCGAACGCGTCTCCCAGCTCGGAGCCGACCCCGACTTCGACCCCGCCTCGCTGGCCCAGCGCGCCCACACCGACTACACCACACCGCCGGACAACGACCTGAAGGCGATGCTGGAGCACAATCTGCTCGCGGAGCGCATCGTGATCGCCAGCTATCAGGAGATCATTCGCTGGCTGGGCGAACACGACCCCACCACCCGCCGGCTGATGGAGTCGATCCTGGAGGAAGAGGAGGAGCATGCCGACGATCTGGTGGACCTGATCGGCGTCTGACAGCCGTGGCGGGTCGGCCCATGACCACGCGTTGGCCCCGTTCGCTCTCCTGCCTCATCGTGACCGTCCTGTCGTCGGCCCTGCTCGTCGGGTGCGGGGAGGACGAACACGGCCGGAGCTGCTCCGGCCGTCCGGGCAAGGACCTCTCCAGCCGCACCGTCTCCGGTGGCGACCTGTGGCAGAAGAAGTTGCGGTGCGTCAACCTCGAACGCTCCACACTGACCGGGCTGGTGTCCGAGGCCAACCTGCGGCGCGGCAATCTCTACGCGGCGCGGCTGGTCGGGGTGTCGCTGGAGAACGTCGATCTGCGGGGCGCCGACCTCCGGCGGGTGGACCTCGGCTCCGCCACCCTCTCGCAGGTCGACCTGCGCGGCGCCGATCTCAGCGGCGCGAGGCTCGACAGGGGTCTGCTCACCGACGTCAGCCTGGAGGGCGCACAGTTGGACGGCGTGGAGCTGCGGGCGGCGTCCCTCACCCATGTCGGCCTCAACGGAGCGGATCTGGCCGGCGCCGATCTGGCCGGCGCCACGGTGTCCGACTCCGATCTCCGCGGCGCACGGCTGCGGGATGCCGATATCTCGACGACGACCTGGGAGAACGTCCTGTGCTCGGACGGCTCGCGGTCGAGCGCACGGGATTCCTGCGCCGACCATCTGACCCGGGCCGAGTCCCGGGCGGCGGGTCAGTTCCCCGCGCTGTCGGCCGCCTTGCCGGATTCGCCCTGAGACGCCTTCTGCGCGACGCGGTGCGCCTGCTCGAGACCTGCCATGTAGGCGTCCAGATAGTCGGCGTCCGACAGCCGGGCGCACGGTCCGGGCACGGGGTGGGAGCGGACCGCTCCGCCCTTGTGGGCGGCGGCGCGGTCGGCGATGGCATCGACACAGCGCTGGGTGACCTCGGCCTTCTCGGCGGCGGCCGGGGTGCCGCTCGGGTTGCGCTTGTCGCCCGCGTCACCACCGCCGGAACAGCCGGTCAGCAGCAGGGTGATGGCGATGACGGCCGCGGCTTCGAGGGTACGGGTGCGCATATGTCTCCCAGGGGCGTCGATGGTGGGGTGCATCATGCGGCTCCGGGGCGGCCGGGTGGGAGAGCCGGGTCATCGTTGTGATGAAACGGTGACCGAACGGGCGTACAGGGCGATCCGGCGCACCCGACCGGAGCGGGCACAGGATGTCGGGTCCGGCAGGGTGCGGACTTCCTAACGTGAGGGGCGTCAGGGAAGGAGACCGAGGTGCTGGAGCGGCTGAACGAGGCCCTGGAACACATCGAGTCGCATCTCGATCAGCGGATCGAGACGGCCGAATTGGCGCGGATCGCGGTGACGTCGGAGTACCACTTCCGCCGGCTGTTCTCCGCGCTGGCGGGGATCCCGCTGTCGGAGTACATCCGGCGCAGGAGGCTCACCATCGCGGGGGCCGAGGTGCTCGCCGGGGAGCGGACGCTCCTGGAGATCGCGGTGCGCTACGGCTACGGCTCGGGCGAGGCGTTCGCGCGTGCGTTCCGGGCCATGCACGGTGTGGGGCCGGGCGACGCCCGGCGGGCAGGCGCCGTACTGCGCTCCCAACCACGGATGTCCTTCCGCCTCGTTGTCGAAGGGAGCAGCAGCATGCGATACCGGGTCGTGGAGAAGGAGCGATTCCATGTGGTCGGCAAGAAGGTCCGGGTCCCGCTCGTCCATGAGGGGGTCAATCCGCGGATCGCGGAGTTCATCCGAGGTATCGACCAGGAGACGATAGGGCGGATCACCGCCCTGTCCGATCAGCAGCCGGAGGGGATCCTGGGCGTGAGCGACAACCTCGACCCGAGCCGGGCGGAGGGCACCGAACTCGACTACTACCACGCGGTGGTGACCGGAGCCGCCGCGCCGGAGGACCTGGACGAGCTCGTCGTCCCGGCGGGGACCTGGGCGGTCTTCGAGAGCTCCGGGCCGTTCCCGCGGGCGCTCCAGCACCTGTGGCGGGACGTCTTCACCCAGTGGTTCCCGTCCAATCCCTACCGGAGCAGGCCGGGGCCGGAGATGCTGCGCACCCGGCTGTCGCAGGACGCGGCGCAGGCGGACGCGGAGTTGTGGATCCCCGTGGAGCGGACCGCGGTCTGATACTCCGCCCGGCCGTCACGACGGCCGGGCGGAGCCCGCATCTCACCTATGCCGCGAGCCCTGGGCCCCTCGGATCAGGCCGGCGATGAGCGCGAGGAAGGGGATGACGCCGAGGACGATGCTCACGCCCACGCCACCACCGGTGACGAGGGTGAAGTTGGAGAACACCAGCCACAGCGCGGTCAGCAGTCCGGCCACGGCCAGCAGCGGGGCGATCCGGGTCTGCCAGGGCCTGCCCGCGGAGAGCTGGGCGTTGCGCGCGAAGAAGACGACCACGGCGACGGATGTGATGAGCATGAGCAGGATCATGCCCACCGTGGCCAACCCCGCCATGGAGCCGAAGACGCCCACCAGCGGATCCAGTCCGATGGCGGCGCAGGCGACGACCAGGACCAGCGCGGTGACGGTCTGGACGACCGAGGAGACGGACGGCGAGTGGTGGCGCGGGTGGACGGCGCCCAGCCGTGCGGGGAGGAGGTCCTGGCGGGCGAGGGTGAAGGTGTAGCGGGCGATGACGTTGTGGAAGGACAGCACGCAGGCGAAGAGGCTGCTGAGCAGCAGTACCTGCATGACGTCCCGCAGCGCGGTGCCGACGTAGGCCTGGGCGGTGTCCATGAGCATGTTGCCCTGGCTGTCCAGGGTCTTCTGGGCCACGGCCGGGGCGTCATCGGTGCCCGCCGCCAGGACCAGCGCCCAGCAGGACAGCGTGTAGAAGGCGCCGATGATCAGGACGGCGAGGTAGGTGGCCCGGGGTATGGTCCGCTCCGGGTCACGGGCCTCGTCCCGGAAGACGGCGGTGGCCTCGAAGCCGATGAATCCGGTGATCGCGAACAGCACGGCCACGCCCAGCGGTCCGGAGAACGCCGCATGCGGGGTGAACGACTCGACGTTGACACCGTGGGCGCCGCCCCGGGCGAAGATCCCCGCGTCCAGGACCAGCACCACCACGATCTCCAGGACGAGTGCGACACCGAGGACCTTGGAGCTGAGGTCGATATGGCGGTAGCCGAGGAGGGCCACGATGCCCAGGGCCGCGAGTGCCCACACCCACCAGGGCAGGGTGGGACCGCCGAAGGTGTGCAGGACGTCGTTGACGGCCCAGCCCAGGTAGCCGTAGACGCCGACCTGGATCGCCGTGTACGCCACGAGCGCGACGGCGGCCGTGCCCACTCCGACGCGCTCCCCCAGGCCACGGGTGGCGTAGGCGTAGAAGGCGCCGGCCTGCGGAACGTGGGGCGTCATGGTGACGAAGCCGACCGCGAACACCAGCAGGACCATCGAGGCGAGGGCGAAGCCCACGGGGGCTCCGGCGCCGGGGCCACCGGCGATGGCGAGCGGGACATTGCCGCCGACCACCGTCAGGGGCGCGGCGGCGGCGATCACCATGAAGACGATGGCACCGGTGCCGAGCCGCCCCGACAGATTCGTGTGTGTCGGTTGCCGGGTGGATGTGTGCGCATCGGAGTCGGTCAGCATGACGGGTCCTTGGTGGCGCGGGCGGACGGGGTGAAGAGGTCTGGCCGGAGGTCGGCCAGGTACGGATTGGCCTTGCGCGCTTGCCGGACCGTGTGTGGTTCCACGGTCGCGAAGAGCAGCCGGTTGCCGTGTTCGACGCTGTCCAGCACGGTCGCGGACGGGCTCACGATGGAGCTGCGGCCGACGTAGCGCAGTGAACCCTCGTCGCCGTCATGGTTGACGTAGGCGATGTAGATCTGGTTTTCCCAGGCGCGCACCCTCAGCAGGTGCTCGGCGATGAACTCGTACGGTTGCATCTGGGCGGTCGGGACCGCGACGAGGTCCGCACCGGCCAGGGCGGCGGACCGCACGTTCTCGGGGAACTCCACGTCGTAGCAGATCAGCATCGCGATCCGGACGCCCGCGTAGTCGATGACGGGGGCGGGCAGGGCGCCCGGGGTGAAGTACCTGCGGTCGAGCTCGCCGAAGAGATGGTTCTTGCGGTGCCGGCCGAGGATCGCTCCGGCCGCGTCGATGAAGAAGGCGCTGTTGTAGTTAGGCGCCGGAGTCGTACTCGGGCGCTCCGAGGACGAGCGCGATGCCGTGGGAGGCGGCTATCTCGCGTGCCGGTGACAGCAGGTCGGTGCGGGCCAGGTCCCGGACGGCGTCGCCGATGTCGTAGCCGGTGACGAACAACTCGGTGGTGATCAGCAGTTCGGCGCCTTCGGCACGGGCCCGGCGGCACGCCGCGTCCAGTTCGTGGAGGTTGGCGTCGACGTCGCCGGGCGTTCCCGCCGTCTGCAGTCCGGAGATCTTCATCAGTGCCTTTGAAGTGGGCGTCCAGGGGTGAATGCGAGCCATAAAAACATGCTCACTTTGATCAGGTAAACCCCCGGAGGTCACGGTTCCGCAAAGCGGCGGCCCTCGTACGAAGGTCCTGGGAAGGCTGGGAGGCCACCTGAGCGGGCCCTACCCTGAGGGCATGGCGACCCAGGAACCGTCCGGCGCACCGAGCGCCCTGACCAGCAGCGCCCTCGCCGCGATCCGCCGCACCAGCGCCGTCGACACCGTTCGGGCCCGGATCTCCCTGGCGGTCGACCTGGGCCTGCTGGCACCCGGTGAGCGGCTGCCCAATGTGCAGGCCACGGCGGCGGCGCTCGGGGTCGGCGAGATCACCGTCCGCCGGGCCTTCGGCACCCTGGAGCGCGAAGGCGTGGTCGAGCGGCGCCCGGGGCGCACCGGCGGCACCTTCATCGCGGAGCGGCCCCGCCGCCGCACCGTGGCGCAGGTCGCCGCGTACCGGGAGGACAGCGAACGGGTCCACCGGCTGATCGACGAACGCATCGTGCTGGAGGCCGGTTTCGCGCATCTGGCAGCCGAGCGGCTCGACCGGACCGGGCTCGACCGGCTCGATCAGTGCATCCGGGAGATGGACGCGGCCGAGAGCTGGGCCGAGTTCCACGCGAGCGACCAGCGGTTCCATCTGGCCCTCGCCGAGGGCGCCGGGCTGTCCGCCGCCCTGGCGATGTACCAGCGGGTCACCGGGGAGCTGTACGCGTACTTCCTGCCGTACCCGATGGGCTACCTCCGCAGCAGCAACGAGCAGCACAGGGCCATCCGGGCCGCGCTCGGCGCGCGGGACGCCACCTTGGCGGCCGGTCTCCTCCGGGACCATGTCGTGGAGCTCCACCACTCGATGTACGTCGGCCTCGCGGATGCCGCCGAGCGGGGCGACGACGGCTGAGACCGGCGCCGCCCGCGCCGGGGGTCACCCCGGGCCGTGCGTCAGGCGACGGCCCGGTCAGCCACGGAGGATCTTGAGCATGGCGGACACATCGGGCCGCCGGGGCCGGGGCAGCCACGCGGGCTGGTCGGCGCCGCGCGGGGACAGGACGTTCATGTAGTGGTGCGGGGTCCGGGACAGGGTGACGTTCTCGGTGACGCCCTGGTAGATGCCGAGCGGGGTGAGCGAGGTGAACAACTGCGGGTCGACCAGCTCGTGGTCGCCGCCGGTGCCGACGGTCCGCCGCACATAGTCCCAGTCGAAGTAGCCCAGCGTGATGGCCCACATCGCGGCGCGGGTGAGGGAGACATGGACGCGGTAGCTGCCGCCCTCGACGGCCCGGCGGGCCAGTGCGGCCATCGCGCCGGTCGCGCCCAGCCAGGCGACCAGATAGTCGTTGATGATCGAGGTGGGCGGGAGCTTGGGGTCCGCCGGACTGCCCTCGGCGGCGACCATCCCCGTGACGGTGCCGGCCACCTGGTCGAAGCCGACGCGCGCGCCCCACGGACCCCCTTCGCCGAAGGCGCTGGCGGTGACGTGGATCAGACCGGGGCGCACCCGCGTGGCCTGGTCGGCGTCGACGCCCAGTTCGGTGAGGAGGCCGGGGCGGCGGTTGGCGTAGAAGATGTCGGCGCCCCGCAGGAGTTCGTACAGCTGCTCCCGTCCCGCCGGTTCACGGACCGGGAGGCGGGTGGAGCGGACCCCGACGTTGGCGGTGGCCAGCAGGGGATCCTGCTCCCACTCCATGACCCGCCACACGTTCAGCACATCGGCGCCGAGCGAGGCCAGGGAGCGGCCGATGCCGGCGCCGGCGATGACGTGGCCCATGCCGAGCGCGCGGATGCCGGACAGCGGATGGGTGCCCCAGGCGGGCAGCGGCTCGGGGTCGGAGTCGCCGATCTTCTCGATCTCGATCAGCGGGCGCGATGCCAGGTAGTCGAAAACCGGCTCGCCGGTGAACTCCTCGACGGTACGCACCTTGGCGAAGACGATCCCGTGCCGTTCGCCCAGCCGCTCCAGCTCGTCGGCGGTGTGCCGGGCGATCGCCTTGGCCAGCGCCGGGGGGTTGTCGGCGCAGTCCAGCACCTCCAGCATCTTCGACTTGATGCCGGGATAGATGTTCGCGGGGATGATGTGGCGGTCGTCCGCGGTCTTGTAGAAGCTCAGGTACGCGCCGACGAAGCGATCGGGGATATCGGCCGGATAGCCGTTGAGGGTCTCCCAGGTGAACTCCGACGCCGGTGCCAGGCGCCGGATGGCCTGGCCGAGGTCGACGGTGATGTCCTGGCCGGTACCGGTGCGCATCCGCCACAGCTTGGCGGCGACCACGGACTGCTGGACCAGCGCGACCGCCGCGGCGCCGCCGAGCCGGGTGGCGCTGGGCATCAGCGGGTCCTTCTTGAGGAAGGTGACCGTGCCGCCGCAGTCCTCGGGGCTCATGCCCAACGGGGCCAGGATGTCCCCAAGTTCGGCGTGCGGATCGAAGGCGTCGGTGGTGGCGCGCTCGCGCACCCCCTTGATCATCGCCTCGGCCAGCAGCTTCGGCTCGGTCGTCTCCATCGTGGAGTCTCCTGTTCGGGTGCGCGGTACCGGCCGGTTCGGCACGGGCCGCCCGGCGGGGTCGGCTCCGGGCGGGGCCTGTGGACCGCGACGTATCGCGCACGCGGGAGCTCCCGCACCGACACCGCACACTTCGTTGACGCGTGTCCACGAAGTGACCGTATGGCTATCGTGGAGACGCGTCAACGCCCCCTGGCCCGGCGCAGGTGAGAGCGGACCCGCGCGGACGGAAGGGACGTAGGCCCCGTGAGCCCCACCCGAGCGGCGAGCACCGACCCCAGGGCGGCCCGCGTGCGCGCCCAGCTCAAGGAGGCCGCGTTCGCGCTGGTGCACGAGCGGCGCGTGGCGGACATCTCCGTCGCCGACATCACCGGCCGCGCCGATGTCAGCAGACAGGTCTTCTACCAGCACTTCCGCGACCGCGACGACGCCGTGGCGGGCGCGGTCGGCGATGCCCTGCGCACGGCCGTGGGCACCGAGGGACCCGGCGGGGACGAAGCTGGTCCGATGGCCCCCGTCCACCGGCTCGTCGACTTCGCCGCCGAGCACGCGGAGCTGTACCACAACCTCTATCCCAGTGCCGCCTCCCAGCGGGCGGCCGACACCTTCCGCGACCTCGTGCGGCCCGCCTGCCGGCGGCTGGCCGAGCAGGTCATCGCGCACCGCGCGACCGGGGCGGGCGAGGGCCCCGCCGTCTCCGAGGCCGACGCGGCAGCCCTCACGGCCCTGCTCGTCGGCGGGATCTTCGAGGTCATCCGCCGCTGGACCGACCTCCGCCTCCAGTACCCCGACACCACCTCACCGGAGAGCGCACGCCGCATGCTGGACACCTGTCTGCGGCTGCTGGGCTGCGAGATCGGCCCTCCTCGGCGGTAGCCGGTGTCAGCGGCCGGTGGATCCGTCGATCTGCTCACGGAGGATGTCGGCGTGACCGGCGTGCCGGCCGGTCTCCTCGATCATGTGCACCAGGACCCAGCGCATCGACGGTGCCGACCCCCGGCGCGGGGCCCGCGGAGCGGGGAGAGCCAGATCGGGGCAGGTGTCGATGACCCGGTTCGCCCGCTCGACGGTTTCGCGGTAGTCGGCGAGCACGCCGTCGATGGTGTCCTGCGCGGACGGCCGCATGGTCGCGGGCCAGTCGCCGGCGTCCTCGCCGAGGAAGTAGAACCGCTCGACGAACGCCAGATGCTTGAGCAGTCCGAGAAGGCTGGTGCCCGAGGGCACTCCACCCGTTCGGACCTGCGGTTCCGGTACGCCCGCGACCTTGTCCGCGACCGAGTCCCGCAGATAGTCGAGGAAGCCCCGCAGGGTCGCCTTCTCATCGGGGCCGGTCGCCGGAGGGCCGGTTTCCTTCCTCCGGGTCCGGGATCGCCGGGCACTGCTTTCGTGCATCGAGTCGCTCCTCCGCGTCGTGACGTGTGGTTCAGGCGGTCATCCGGCGGTCGCGTCGCTGGACGAGCAGGACGTTGTCGATGACGGTGGCGCTCTCACCAGCGGGCCCGGTGGCCTGGCGGCCGGGCATGTCGGCCCGCAGCACGGACCACTGCGCGGGGTCGAGATCGAGTTCGGCGGCGATCTCGGTGGGCGTGGGGTAGTGGATGTCGGGGTCCTGGTTCCACGACCAGGGCGCGGTGGAGCCGTGGTCGACGATCAGCAGGAGACCGCCAGGGCGCAGCGCCCCCGCGGCGGTACGCAGGACTCGGCCGCGGGGCAGCGAGAACGGGGTGTGGAAGTACTGGGCGGAGACCAGATCGAACTGGCCGGCCGGGAAGCTGCCGGCCAGATCGTGCTGTTCGGTGGCGACCCGGTCCCCGAGGCCGAGATCGCGGGCGCGCTCCCGCACCCGTTCGACGGCCGTGGTGGAGATGTCCACGGCGGTGACATGCCAGCCCTGCTGGGCCAGCCAGATGGCGTCGCCGCCGGGGCCACAGCCCAGATCCAGGGCGGCGCCGGGGCGCAGCGGAGCGGCGGTCTCGGCGAGCAGCGGGTTGACATGCGCGTCCCAGCTGCGCCGGGTGCCGTAGTGCCGCTCCCAGAACTGCTCGGCGTCCGCGTCCGCCGTGCCCTGGTCCCCGGCGTGGCCAGTGGGTCGTTGACCTTGCGTGGAATCCATCTGAGTCGCCCTTCGTCGGCCCGGCGTGCCGAGCGTGATCCGATACGCGCCTTCGACGCCGGTGATGTACCGACAGCCTCGATGCCGCCCTTTCGCTCTTGCAAGAAAAGTTGCGGATCCGCATTATCGGGGGATGGACAACCGGATGGACAACCCGGACAACCCCGCGGAAGACGTGCTGGCCGGAGTGGGGCCGCGGCTGCGTGCCCTGCGCCGGGCGCGGAACGCCACACTGGCGGCGCTGGCGCACGAGACCGGCCTCACCGCGAGCACCCTGTCCCGTCTCGAGAACGGCAAGCTCCGCCCCACGCTGGAGCAGCTACTGCCCCTGGCCCGGGCGCACGGCGTCCCGCTCGACGATCTCGTCGCCGCGCCGCCCACCGGCGACCCGCGCATCCACCTGCGGCCGGTGCGGCGATCCGGGCTGGTGATGGTGCCGCTGACCAGGCGGGCCGGCGGTATCCAGGCGTACAAGGTCATCTATCCGCCCGCCGGCCGGTCACCCACGATGAAGCTGCAGACCCACGAGGGATACGAGTGGTTCTACGTCCTGGACGGACACGCCAGGTTTGTGCTCGGCGAGCGGGAGTTCCGGCTCGGCGCCGGCGAGGCGGCGGAGTTCGACACCCGCATACCGCACTGGATCGGCAGTGCCGACAGCCGGCCCGCGGAGGCGCTCACCCTGTTCGGCCCGCAGGGAGAGCGCGCACATCTGGCACCGGCCGGGCACTGACCGTTCGGGGATGGGATCCGTCTGTGGCCGACTCCACAGATCACATGGTGAGACCAGGGTCCAGTTTTTGAAATCCGGACCATATCCTCGTCCACATGTCCGCACCCGCCCATCCGCTGTGTCTCGCGCTGTTCGCGAACTCGGCGTGGTGCGTCGACGACGGCCTCTGTCGCCGCTGAGCCGGAACCGGCCGGTTTCCCCACCGCGCGCCGCCGCCCGGCGCCGCGCCGCCCGGCCGGGCCCGACCGCCCAGCGTGATGCCCCCCTTACGAACGTCTCCGGAGTCCGCACGTGACCACCGCCCCGCCCGCCGAGGCAGCGAAGACCGCCGCGCTGCTGTCCCCCTCACCCACCTCCGTGCCCCGGCCGGAGGCGCCCGCCGCGCCGCCGGTGCGCCGGGTGCCGCTCGCCGTGTCCGGGCTGCTCGGCGCAGCGCTGACCGCGTACGTATGGTCCGCCCACGGGGCCAAGCCCGGCGTTCTGCTGCTGCTCGGCCTCGCCCTGGGGATCGCCCTCTTCCACTCCCGCTTCGGCTTCACCTCCGCCTGGCGGCAGCTCGTCGCCGTCGGCAACGGCACCGGCCTGCGCGCCCACACTCTGCTGCTCGGCACCACGGCCACACTGTTCGCCCTGCTCATCGGCACCAAGACCGGGCTGTTCGGATCCGTACCGGCGCCCTCCGGCGGACCGCTCGGCTTCGGGCTGCTGATCGGCTCGTTCATCTTCGCCGTCGGCATGCAGCTCGGTGGGGCCTGCGCCTCCGGCACCCTCTTCGCGGTCGGCTCGGGACAGACGTCGATCGTGCTCACACTCGGCGGCTTCATCGGCGGCGCGACCCTGGCCGCCTGGCAGTTCGACCTGTGGAAGGACCTGCCGTCGCTGGAGCCGGTCGTCATGGCGGACCACATCGGCTGGTTCGGCTCCTGGGCGGTGACGATCGTCGTGCTCGCCGCCATCGTCCTGGTCAGCCGTCGCGTCCAGGCCCGCCGCAACCCGCCGCCGATCGGTGCGGTGCCCTCCGCGCGCGGTGCCGCCGCCCGTGTCCTGCGCGGCTCCTGGCCGCTGGCGGTCGGCGCCCTGGCGCTGGCCGTGCTGGGCGCCGGGGTGCTGCTCGTCTCGGGCGGCGCATGGGGCGTCACCAGTGCCTTCAGCCTGTGGGGCTCGGAGCTGGTGCGAGCGCTCGGCGGCCACCCGGAGAGCTGGAGCTGGTGGCAGCAGCCCGGAAACAAGGAGATGCTCGCCGGTCCGGTGCTCGCCGACAAGACCAGTCTCACCGACATCGGCATCATGATCGGCGCGGCGATCGCCGCGGCGCTCGGCGGCACCTGGACCCTGCACCGCGGCGTGCCGTGGCGGACGGCGACCGCGGCGGTGCTCGGCGGGGTGCTGATGGGCATCGGTGCCCGGCTCGCGGGCGGCTGCAACATCGGCGCCTACCTCGCGGGCATCGCCTCCGGCAGCCTGCACGGCTGGGTCTGGGGCGGCTTCGCCCTCCTCGGCACCTGGGCCGGGCTGAAGCTGCGGCCGCTCTTCGGGCTCGGGAACCCCAAGCCGGGCGACGGCGTCTGCTGACGGCGACGGCGTCTGCTGACGGCGACGGCCCCTGGGCCGGAAGTGGTGTGTGTTCGGGGGTTGTTCATGCACCCGCCATGTAAATGATCCATCGTCAGGGCGGTGTGCCGGTCCGCCGACCGGCCCCGCAGCTGACGAAGGGTTGCTCACGATGGTCCCGTTCCATGCCGCTCCCCCGCGCCGTACCCGCCGGGTCGTCCACGCCGCCGCGCTGGCGCTGGTGGCCGGCGCCACGACGCTGTCCGCACTCCCGGCCTCCGCGGTGGCCGGGAACGCGGACTACGGCACACCGACCATCAAACCGGCCACCTCGTACCTGTCCGGCGCCGTCGGAGCCACCGGCGACCCGACGGTGACCGTGAAGGTCGGCCAGAGCGGCGCCGACGCGGACGAGCTCGCCGTGTCCGCGACCGCGACCACCCACGGCTCGGTCGCCGAGACCGGGGACGTCACGGTGACCGGCACCGGCGCCACCCGCGAGGTGGCCGTCCGGGCGCGCGGCAAGGGCTACACCGACCTCACCCTCAAGGTGAACGGCCTCGGCGGCAAGAGCGCCACCGCCACCTGGCACTACGCGGCCTCCGGCGCCGTGGGCAACGCCACCGACACCCGCTATCTCACCGGCTCCAGCGACTCCTCCGCCGCCGTGGACGTCGGCGACGGCTATATGGTCGTCGCCGACGACGAGTCCAACGTCCTGCGCCTGTACCGCCGCGACTCCTCCGGCGCGCCGGTGCGCACCTGGGACGTCAGCTCCGACCTCGACGTCGACAAGGAGATCGACATCGAGGCCGCGGCCCGCGTCGGCGACACCATCTACTGGACCGGCTCGCTGGGCAACAACAAGGACGGCGAGCCGAAGGAGGACCGCTTCACCCTCTTCACCACCACCGTCTCCGGTTCGGGCGCCGACACCGAGCTCGAGGTCGGCGGCTCGTACCAGGGCCTGCGCGAGGACCTGGTGGACTGGGACAAGGCCAACGGCGACCGGCTCGGCTTCGCCAAGGGCACCGCGGACGGCCAGGTGCCCAAGCAGATCGACGGATTCAACGTCGAGGGCCTGGAGTTCGCGCCCGGCTCCGGCTCCACCGCATACCTCGGCTTCCGGGCGCCGCTGGTGCCGCCCGCCGACGGCGGCAAGGCGCTGCTGGTCCCGGTCACCAACGCCGACGAGCTGGCCCGGTCCGGCAGCGACAAGGCCACCCACGCCACCTTCGGCGATCCGATCACCCTCGACCTCGGGGGCCTGAGCGTGCGCGACATCCGCCGCAACGACAAGGGCCAGTACCTGATCGTGGCCGGCTCCTGGGCGGCCGAGGACAACAGCGCCCCGTACGCGCTCTACTCCTGGGACGGCGTCGCCGGACACCAGCCGGTCAAGCGGCTCGACCTGCCGACGGCCGACCCGGGCGGCTGGGAGATCGTGGTGGACGTGCCCGACCTCACGGGCCCCGGTGCCCGGGCCCAGGTCATCACCGACAGCGGCTCGGCCGATCTGTACGGGGACGGCACCGAGGCCAAGGACCTGGAGCACGAGGAGTGGAAGAAGTCCCGGTCGGTCAGCTTCCCGCTGAACCCCTGATCCGGTTGCCGGGCCGGCGTCCGGGCCGGCTTCCCGGTCGGTTGCGGAAGCGGTACGCGAGCTGCCCGGGCTCCTCGGTCACCAAAAGGTTCCCCAGTCACCGAAAAGTGCGTTCTTCCATGTCAGAGACCGCTCTCTTATGGTTTCCGAGTAACCAAGAGAGAGCGCCCGCTCTTGGGCTCCACGGAAGCGAGCCCGTGGGCTCCCCTGACGAGAAGGCAGGCAGCACATGGCCATCACCCTGGTGAACCCCGGCGGATTGCCGGAGATCGAGGTGTACCGGCAGGTGTCGATCGCGACCGGGTCGAGGCTGGTCCATATCGCCGGGCAGGTCGCCTGGGACGCCGATGGGGTCACGGTCGGCGAAGGCGACCTCGCCGCTCAGGTCGAGCGGTGCTACCTCAACATCGGCATCGCCCTGGCCGAGGTCGGCGGCTCCTTCGACGATGTGGCGAAACTGACCGTCTACGTCGTCGACTGGACGCCCGAAAAGATGCCGCTGTTCCTGGAGGGGGCCGCCCGGGCGGCCGCGAAGCTGGGCGTCACCCCGGTCCCGCCGGGGACGCTGCTGGGGGTCGCGGCGCTGGACGTCCCCGAGCATCTGGTCGAGATCGAAGCCACCGCGGTACTCGACTGACGTGGCCGCGTGGTGGCCCCGCAGGAGGCGGGGCCACCACGTGGCGCGAGTGTGAGCCCCCCGATCAGCCGTCGAAGCGGCGCCGGGAGTCCTCGATATGGCCGAGGTAGGTGTGGGTCCAGCCACACATGCCGTCGACCGTCGCGCGCAGGGCCCGGCCCGCCTCGGTGAGGGTGTACTCGACCCGGGGTGGCACGGTGGGGTGCACCTTCCGCTCGACCAGGCCGTTGCGCTCCAGCATGCGCAGGTTCTGGGTGAGCATCTTGTGGCTGATGCCCTCGACCTCGTTCCGCAACTCGCTGAAGCGCAGGGTGCGTTCGCCGAGGAACTCGATGATCAGGAACGCCCACTTGTTGGCGACATCCGCGAAGATCTCCCGCGCCAAGGAGTCCGCGCGCATCAGATCGGCGTCCTCGGGCGAGCCGGTGTACTGCTTGGTGCCCATGGGGCCACTCTCCTACAGGTCCCGAGTCACCACAAGAGAGCACGGAGGCGGAGGACCGGCCTCGGCGCGTCTTCGGTTCGGGTCATGTGAGCCGGTCGGCCAGGAACGGCAGCAGGACGTCGGCCACCTCGTCCGGCACCTCTTCGGCGAGGTCGTGTCCGGCCTGGAAGACATGGCCGGTGACGTCATGGGCGAGCAGCCGCATCTGGGTCTCGTTCCGCTCGCCGATGAACGCGTCGCCGCCGAGCGCCAGCACCGGGATGTCCAGCATCGCGCGCGCCGCTTGCCGGTTCTGTTCGGCGTCGACGAGCATCGCCCGATAGATCGCCAGCATCGAGCGGATACCGCCGGGCATGGAGTAGCAGCGTACGTACTCGTCGATCGCGTCGGCGGTGGCGGTGTCGGGGTAGCTGCGCTCGTCCTTGAGCATGTACGTGATGAGTTCGCGCTCATGCCCGGCGATCAGCATCTCGGGTACGTCCGGCTGGAAATAGAAGCCCAGATGCCACAGGAACATCCCGCCCGAGACGTTCTCGTGGGTCAGGGCGGTGTGGTCCTCGAAGCCGAAGCCGGGCAGCAGCGCCTCGGCGAACACCAGGGCCTCGACGTGCTCACGGTGCCGGGCGGCGAGCTGATAGGCGACCACCGCTCCCCAGTCCTCCCCCATGGCGGTGTAGGACTCATGCCCGAGGTGGGCCATGAGCGCGGCGATGTCGTCGCTCATGGTGGCGCAGTCGAATCCGTCCGCGGGACGGGCCGAGTCGCCCAGACCGCGGAGGTCCGGCACGACGACGGTATGCCGTGCCGTCAGCTTCGGGACCAGATGCCGCCAGTGATAGCCGGTCTTGGGCACTCCGTGCAGCAGTACCACCACCGGACCGGAGCCGGCCGTTCGGTAATGGAGCTTGGTGCCGTTGACGGCGGCGCGGCCGGTGCGGACGGGTTCTCCACGATGGTCGAAAAGCATGAGCCCTCCATGGGTTCGGGACTGATTAGTCTTGAATTAGGGCAAACACAAGACACCCAGAGATGCGGGTGTCTCAGGCGTCGACGCGGTCGCGGATCGCCGCTGTCAGTCGGTGACGGCGGCCGCCGGGGAGGTCAGCATCGCCATGACGGTGTCGACCGTGGTGGTGATGCGGTCGCGCTGACCCTCGCCCGCGCACGACAGCACCTTCAGGCCGCTGTTGAGCGAGGCCAGCATGGTCGCCGCCGAACTCGGATCGACACCGGGCGCCAGCTCGCCCTGCGCACGGGCTCTCAACAGCGCGCCGTACAGCGCGGTCTCGAGACGGCTTCGGTTGCCCTCCAGGCGCCGCGAGATCTCGGGGTCGGAATCCCCGTGCTCCACCGTGGCGTTGACCGCGAAGCAGCCCTGGGGCGTACCCGGTTTCGGGTCTGCCGCGCTGGTCTCCAGCAGATCCCGGACGGCATCCAGTGCGGACGCACGCGACGCCAGGATGTCGGCCGGGCTCGGCGCCGCGGCGCCGGAGAGAAAGCGGTCGAGCGCGGCCAGATACAGTCCGCGCTTGGACCCGAAGGTCCCGTACAGACTGGCCCGCGCGATTCCCAGCCCCTCCACCAGGTCGCTGGTGGACGTCCCCTCATAGCCATGGCGCCAGAACAGCCGCATCGCGGCGTCCAGCGCGACCTCGGGGTCGAATTCCTTCCTCCGTGCCATACCGGCACACTAACCTTTCGAGATCGATCAGTCAATTTGAAGGGGCGGCGGTGCCACGGACGACGACCGCCGACTGGGCGCTGCCCGAGGGCAGCGCCTCCATCAGACGGCGGACGACGATCCGGGGCCGGCCGTGGCCGGGGGCGGAACGGCCGTCACCGCCGCGCCCGGCGGGCACTCCTCTGACGGACGCGCGGGCGCATCGCCTTGCGGGCGTCGATGGCCAGGACCTCGAAGTTCTCCCCGGTGCTGTTCACCCGGCCGAAGAGGTTGTCCGGACCCGAGATGCAGACCTTGGTGATGCCCCGCTCCCGCATCGTCTCCACCATGTCGGGCCAGCGGATCGGGCAGTTGAAGGTGTCGAGCAGCATGGTGCGCACCCCCTCCGCGTCGGTCAGCAGCGCGCCGTTCTGGTCGGAGACGACCGGAAGCTCGGGGTCGGCCAGCTCGAAGCCGCCGAAGACCTCTTCCTCCGCCTTGCGGCGCAGGTCGCCGAAGGAGGGGGCGTGGACGGGCGGCCACATCGTGTACATGTTGTAGCCGCCGAGGTCGCCGATCCGCTTCTTGAACCGGTCGAGCACGGGCTCGCGCAGGGACACGAGGTAGAAACCCTGGTCGATATGGCCGGAGACATCGTGCCACTCCCCCTCGTCGTCCAGCTCGCCCAGCGCCTTGCGAAGGCTCTCCTCGGGGGTGTGGATCACGCAGTGGGTGACCGCTTCACGGTGCTCCTGCGCGAAGTACTCCTCCTCGCAGCGGGCCAGCTCGGCGGTGAGCCGCACGGTCTCCTCGAACGGCAGCGACCCCGCGTAGGTGACCGCGGCCCGCTGGCCGAAGCTCGGTCCGGCGCACAGCTCGGGCTTCTCTCCCAGCGTCTCCTCGGCCCAGTCGGCGAGGGAGAGACAGACGGTCAGGAAGGCGATCTGGGTGTGGGCGGCGTACTGCCCCTCCTCGTCGCCGTCCGACTGGCGGTACCGGTCGAAGACGGAGTAACCCACCACCTCGTCGGCGATCGCGAGCCGACGCCGGGCATGGGGATTGGTCAGCAGGAACTCGCCCACGTCGGTGAAGCGGAAGGGCCCCATCCCGGGGAAGACGAACGCCGTGCGGCCCGGCTGTGACTCCGTTGCCCGGGACTCGGTGGTCTGGGGCTCTGTCTCCTGGGCCGCTGCGGTCTGGGGCTCTGTCGCCTGTGGCTCTGTCATGCGTTCGCTCCGGGTGCCAGGTCGAGAGCCAGCTGCTCGAGTTGCCGCTTGTCGGGCTTGCCGTTGCGGTTCAGGGGGAACCGCTCCAGGACATGAATGCGGTTGGGGTGCTCGAAGGCGGGCAGCAGGGAGCTGATCGGCTCCCGCCAGAACCGCGACTCCCGCTGCTGCTCGTCCTCCACGAAGAAGACCAGCTGGCAACCGCGCTGCTCGTCGGGGACGGGCACGACCTTGACGAGACAGCCGCCCGCGGCCAGCTTGTGCTCGATGATCTCGGGGTAGAGCGTGTGGCCGTTGCGGTGCACCGCGGACTTCCGGCCGAGGACGAAGAGGTTGTCCCCGCTGTCGAGATAGCCGAAGTCGCCGGTGGGGTACCAGTCGGTCTTGGCCGGGTCGACGGGAGCCACCGTGCCGTCGTCCGCCAGGTATCCCTCCATCAGATCGGGCGAGTGGACCTGGATCTCCCCGACCTCGCCCGAGGGGAGGGCCGCGCCCTCGTCGTCCACGATCCGCAGCTTCAGGCCCTGTACCGCCCGCCCGCAGGCGACGACGTTGTCCTCGGTCGCGAAGGCCACGTTTCCGGCCTCGGTGCTGCCGTAGCTGTCCAGCAGGGGCAGTCCGAACTTCTTGACGTAGTCGCCGACCAGGCCGGGATCCAGCGGGGCCGCCCCGCTGCAGAACATGCGGACACCGGACAGCTCGTCCGCCAGGGCGGGCTTACGGCCGATCATGTTGAGCATGCTGCGGTAGCTGGCCGGGGTGGCGTCGACCACCGTCGCCCCGCAGGTGCCCGCCATGGTCATCGCCCGGTCCAGACGCCGGTAGGGCGCGATGACCAGTGAGCACTTGACCAGCCAGGCGATGAGCACCATGGACAGCCCGTACTGGTGGGAGAAGGGCAGCAGCGGCAGCAGCACGTCGTCGGAGTGGTGGCCCACCTGCTCGGCGTTGCGCTCCAGGTTCTTGAGGAACTTCGCCCCGGTCTTGACGACGCCCTTGGGCTCCCCGGTGGATCCGGAGGACCACATGATCAGGCCGTCGGGCAGCTCGCACCAGGTGTCGAAGGACAGCCGCCGCTCGGCGGGGTCCTGCTCCATGGCCGCCACGAGCAGCTCGTAGACGGTGACCCGGGCCGGGCCGCTCTCGGGCATCGGGGTGTCGTCGTCGACCACGCATATCTTGACGCCGGCCCGGTCACAGATGCGCTGTGTCGCCTCCGCCCGCTCCTGGTGGTCGACCATGACGATCGATGCGCCGACATGCATCAGGGCGAGGAGGGCCCCCACGTAACCGGCGGAGTTGCCCGCCTTCAGCATGACCCGGGTGCCGTCGCTGATACCACGCTCGCGGAGCGCGTCGGCGATGCCCAGGGCCCGCTGCTCGAACTCGGGAAGCGTGTGCACCGCTTCCGTCGTAAAGAGCTTTGCGGTCATCGGGTTTCACTGTGCCTTTCTTCTTCTTGAAGCTCTTGGGGGTGAGGAACACCCGCGGCGAGGGCGGACGTTGCCCGAGAGGGCGAGTCCCCCCGGAGGTCTGCGGGGGGACTCGGCCTTCATCAGGAGTCGAGATCTCCGAGCATCATGTCGATCAGGTCGTCGTCGTCCATCGCGTCGATGGAGTCCGTCTCCTTCTCCTCGGCGTCCTTCTCGGCCAGGTCCTTGCCGCTCGCCAGCTCCGTGAGCGTGTCCAGCAGACCGGCACGGCGCAGGCGCTCCAGCGGAATCGACGCCAGAACGGCACGGATCCTGGCCTCTTCCGGATCGACGTCCGGCTCGGCCGGGCTGTCCGTCGCCACCCGGCCACGCAGGTACTCGGCGAGCGCCGCCGGCGTGGGGTTGTCGAAGATCAGCGTGGAGGGGAGGCGGAGCCCGGTGGCCGAGTTCAGCCGGTTGCGGAACTCCACGCCCGCCAGTGAATCGAACCCGAGGTTCTGGAACGAGCGGTCGGGCTCGATGGACTGGGCGCCGCTGTGCCCCAGCACCATCGCCGCACTGCCGCGCACCAGGTCCAGCAGCGCACGGTCGAGTTCGGCTCCGGAGAGACCGGCGAGCTTCACCCGGGCCGATTCCGGAGCGGCCGCCTTGCCGTCGGCCGCCGCCTTGCTCCGCACCCGGACCACACCACGCAGCAGGTTGGGGATGTCGGCCTGGCCGCTGAGCGCCGAGGTCTCCAGCCGCATCGGCACCAGCAGGGCGTCCTCGCCCGTCCGGCCGGCGTCCAGCAGGCGCAGACCGCCCGCCATGGACAGGGCCGCCATTCCCTCACGCGCCATGCGCACCATGTCCGCCTGGCTGAGCGTGCCGGTCATGCCGCCGCCCTGCTCCCACGGACCCCAGGCCAGCGATACGGCGGGGAGGCCGAGGGAGCGCCGGTGTGCGGCGAGCGCGTCCAGGAACGCGTTGGCCGCGGCGTAGTTGCCCTGTCCCGGGCTGCCGAACACACCGGCGACGGACGAGAACATCACGAACTCCGCCAGGTCCAGATGGCGGGTCAGCTCGTGCAGATTCCACGCCGCGTCGACCTTCGGCTCGAAGACCGCGTCGATCCGCTTCGGCGACAGGGTGTCGATGACACCGTCGTCGAGTACGCCCGCCGCGTGCACGACCGCGGTCAGCGGGTGCTCGGCGGGCACCGCGGACAGCACTCGCTCCAGCGACGCGCGGTCGGCCACGTCGCAGGCCGCCAGCGTCACCGACGCGCCCGCCTCGGCCAGTTCGGCCTTGAGGTCGGCGGCGCCCGCGGCGTCCGGCCCGCGCCGGGAGACCAGCACCAGGTTGCGCACTCCGTACTCGGCCACCAGATGGCGCGCCACTTCGCTGCCCAGGCCGCCGGTGCCACCGGTCACCAGCACCGAACCCTCGGGGTTCAGGGTGTGGGACATGGTGAACACGTTCTTGCCGATGTGCCGGGCCTGGCTGATGTGCCGGATCGCGTCCGGGGCCCGGCGCACGTCCCACGCCGTCAGCGGGAGGGGGTGCAGCGCGCCGGTGTCGAAGAGGGCGACCAGTTCGACCAGCATCCGCTGGACCCAGTCGTAGTCGGCCACGACCAGGTCGTACGCCTCGTACTTCACCCCGGGGTGCTCGGCGGCGACGACCTCGGGGTCGCGCACGTCGATCTTGCCCATCTCCAGGAAGCGCCCGCCCCTGGGCATCAGCCGCAGGGAGGCGTCGACGAACTCGCGGGCGAGCGAGTCCAGGACCATGTCCATGCCCCGGCCGCCGGACGCCTCCATGAAGCGCCGCTCGAACTCCAGGTCACGCGACGAGGCGATGTGCTTCTCGTCGAATCCCATCGCCCGCAGGGTGTCCCACTTGCCGGGGCTGGCCGTGGCGTACACCTCGGCGCCGAGGTGGCGCGCGAGTTGCGTGGCCGCCATGCCCACACCACCGGTGGCGGTGTGTACGAGGATGGACTCGCCCGGCTGCAGCTTGCCGAGTTCCACCAGGCCGATGTAGGCCGTCAGGAAGACCACCGGCACCGACGCGCCCTGCGCGAACGTCCAGCCGCGCGGCATGGGGACGATTTGCCGCCGGTCGGCGATCGCGATGGGCCCGAACGATGCGTTGATCATGCCCATGACCCGGTCACCGGGTGCCAGGTCGGTGACTCCCGGACCGACCTCCAGAACCACACCGGCGCCCTCGCCGCCCATGGTGGCGTGGTCGTCGGGGTACATGCCGATGGCGATCAGCGCGTCCCGGAAGTTCAGACCGGCGGCGCGCACCGCGATCCGGACGTAGCCGGGAGCCAGCGGCGCCTCGGCCGACGGGTCGGGCTGCAGCGAGAGGTTGTCCAGCGTGCCTCCGCCGCTGGTGCCCAGCTTCCACGCCGAGGTGCCGGCGGGGGCCTCGAGCACCCGCCCGGCGGCGTTCCTGGCGAGCCGGGGAATCAGCCCCTGGCCCACCCGGAGCGCCACCTCGCGCTCGCCCGCCGCGATCGCGGCCGTCACCACCCCGGCGACCGCGGTGGCCGACTCGGCGTGGCGGTCGATGTCCACCAGCACGAGCCGGCCCGGGTTCTCCGTGGCCGCCGAGCGCACCAGTCCCCACACGGCGGCGTTGGACAGTCCGGCGACGCCCTCGCCCGGGCCGGTCGCGACCGCGTCGCCGGTCACCACCACCAGCCGGGACCCCTCGAACCGGTCCTCCGCCAGCCAGGACTGCACCAGGGCCAGCGCCCGGTGGGTCGACTTCCGTGCGGCGTCGGCGATGTCCTCGGTGTCCGGCGCGGCGCCGCACCAGGCCCAGACCACGTCCGGCAGCGCGACACCCTCGTCAATGGCGGCGAGGAGTTCGTCCGTCCCGGCGTACTCGGCGTACTCGACGCCGGAGGCGGCGAGCAGCTCGCCCGCCCGGGCCCGGTCGGCGCCGATGACCGCCGCGGACCCACCGTCCACGGTCAGGCTGCCGCCCCGCGCGGCGGGGAACACATCCCAGTTGGCCCGGAACAGCGTTCCGTCGCCGCCGGTGGAGCGCGGGCCCGACGCGAACCGCTCGGGCGCCACTTCCCGCACCACCAGCGACTCCACCGAGGCGACGGGCTCACCCGTGGCGTCGGTCACCAGCAGCGCGACCGTGTCCTTGCCCTGCGGGCGCAGCCGCACCCGCACCCGTCCGGCGCCCACCGCGTGCAGGGTCACCCCGGTGAAGGAGAACGGCAGCGTCACCCGCCCGCTCTCGCCGCCGAAGTCGCCCATCTCCATGGCGTGCAGGGCGGCGTCCAGCAGGGCGGGGTGCAGGCCGAAGCGTCCGGCGTCCTGGGCCGCCGAGTCCGGCAGCGCCACCTCGGCGAAGACATCGCCGTCCAGCCGCCAGACCGACTCCAGCCCCTGGAAGACCGGCCCGTATCCGTAACCGACCTGGGCCAGGCCCTCGTAGAAGCCCTCCATCGGCACCTGCTCGGCGCCCGGGACGGGCCACTGCAGCAGGCTGTCGGTGACCGCGGCGCCGCTGTCCGCCTCGAGGACGCCCTGGGCGTGGCGCACCCACTCCTCGCCCGGCTCGTCGCTGTCGGAGCGCGAGTACACGCCGAGCGGCCGTACCCCGGACTCGTCCGTGGGGCCGACCACCAGCTGGATCCGGACGCCGCCCTGCTCCGGCAGGAGCAGCGGCGTCTCGAGGGTGAGCTCACCGAGCCGTCCGGCCCCGGTCTCGGTGCCCGCGAGCAGGCCCAGTTCCACGAATCCGGTGCCGGGGAAGAGCACTCCGCCGGCCACGGCGTGGTCGGCGAGCCAGGGGTGCGTCTGCAGGGAGAGGCGCCCCGTCAGCACGGTGCGCTCGCCGTCGGCCAGTTCGGTGAGCCCGCCGAGCAGCGGGTGGTCCACTCTGCCGAGCCCGACGCTGCGGGCGTCGCCGGTCACGGCGCCGCCCGCCTCGAGCCAGTACCGCTTGTGCTGGAAGGCGTAGGTCGGCAGGCCGACCCGGCGGGCGCCGCGCCCGGCGTACACCGCGTTCCAGTCCACGCCGACACCGTTGGCGTACAGGGTGGCGACGGCCTCCGCCAGCGTCTGCGCCTCGGCGCGCCCGGACCGGGCCAGGGGCACGAACGCCGCGTCGGCGTCGATGGCGTCCAGGCAGTCCTGACCCATCGCGGTCAGCACGGCGTCGGGGCCGAGCTCCACACAGGTCGTCACTCCCTGGGCCGCGAGGGAGCGCATGCCGTCGTCGAAGCGGACGGCTTCGCGCACATGGCGGACCCAGTACTCGGCGGTGGCCAGTTCGCTGCCGGCCACATCGCCGGTGACGTTGGAGATGACCGGGATCGCCGGGGCCGAGTACGACAGGCAGTCGGCGAGCTGGCGGAACTCCTCCAGCATGGCGTCCATCCGGGGGGAGTGGAACGCGTGGCTCACCCGCAGCCGCTTGGTCTTGCGGCCCTGTGCCTCCCAGTGGCCGGCGAGTTCGAGCACCGCGTCCTCGTCGCCCGAGAGCACCACCGAGGTGGGACCGTTGAGCGCCGCCAGCGACACCTGGCTTTCGTGGCCCTTCAGGCTCTCCAGGACCTCCTGCTCGGACGCCTGGACGGCCACCATGGCGCCGCCCTCGGGCAGTTCCTGCATCAGCCGCCCACGGGCCGCCACCAGGGCGCACGCGTCCTCCAGGGACAGCACCCCGGCGACGTGTGCGGCCGCGATCTCGCCCACCGAGTGCCCCATCAGGAAGTCGGGGCGCACACCCCAGGACTCCAGCAGGCGGAACAGGGCAACCTCGAAGGCGAACAGCCCGGCCTGGGTGAACATCGTCTGGTTCAGCTCGTCACCGGACGCGCTCCCGGCGTCGGCGGCGTCGTCCTCGGGGCCGAACACCACGTCGAGCACGGAGGTGCCGAGGCGGACCTCCAGATAGTCGCACGCCTCGTCGAATACGTCGGCGAACAGCGGGTAGGTGTCGTAGAGTTCCCGGCCCATGCCCATCCGCTGGGCGCCCTGGCCGGTGAACAGGAACGCCACCCGCTGCGCCCTGGACCTGCCCAGCACCAGGCCAGGCGCGTCGGTGTCCTCGGCGAGCGCCGCGAGTCCCCGCAGCAGCCCGTCCCGGTCGGAGGCCACCACCACGGCCCGCTGCTCCAGTGCGGCACGCGTCACCGCGGACGACCATCCGACGTCGACCGGGTTCGCGTCGCGGTCGCGCACCACGTGCTCGCGCAGCCGCGCGGCCTGCGCCCGCAGCGCCTCCTCGCTTCTGGCGGACACCAGCCACGAGATGGGCTGGGACGCCGTCTCCTCGATGTCGGCGTCGTCGGTCTCGGAGACGGGCTCCTGCGGCGGGGCCTGCTCGATGATGGCGTGCGCGTTGGTGCCGCTCATGCCGAACGAGGAGATACCGGCACGGCGCGGCTGCCCGTTCTCCGGCCACGCGCGCTGCTCGGCGAGGAGCGCGACGCCGCCCGAGGACCAGTCCACATGCGGGGTCGGCACCTCCACGTGCAGCGTCTTGGGCATGATGCCGTGGCGCATGGCCATCACCATCTTGATGACGGCACCCGCACCGGCCGCCGCCTGGGTGTGGCCGATGTTCGACTTGAGGGACCCCAGCCAGACCGGCTGCCCCTTAGGCCGGCTCTCGCCGTAGGTGGCCATCAGCGCCTGCGCCTCGATGGGGTCACCGAGCGAGGTGCCGGTGCCGTGCGCCTCGATGACGTCGATCTGGTCCGCGGTCAGCTCGGCGTTGGCCAGTGCCTGCCGGATGACGCGCTGCTGGGAGCGCCCGTTGGGGGCGGTCAGACCGTTGGAGGCGCCGTCCTGGTTGACGGCGGTGCCACGCACGATGGCCAGCACCTCGTGGCCGTTGCGCCGGGCGTCCGAGAGCCGCTCCACCAGGAGGACGCCGACGCCCTCGGCCCACGACGTGCCGTCGGCCTCGGCGCCGAACGCCTTGCAGCGCCCGTTGGAGGAGAGTCCGCGCTGGCGGCTGAAGAGGATGAAGTCACCCGGGGTGGGCATGGTGGCGACACCTGTGGCGAGCGCCAGGTCGCACTCGCCCTGGCGCAGCGAGTGCGCCGCCTGGTGCAGGGAGACCAGCGACGAGGAGCACGCGGTGTCCACGGTCCACGCCGGGCCCTCGAAGCCGAAGGTGTAGGCGATGCGCCCGGAGGCGACACTGCCCGCGATGCCGGTCAGCGCATAGCCCTCGAGGCCGCTCTTGGTGCTCTGGAGGTGGGGCCCGTAGTCGTGGTGCTCCGCGCCGGTGAAGACGGCGGTCCGGCTGCCCCGCAGCTTGGTGACATCGATACCGGCCCGCTCGAAGACCTCCCAGCTCGTCTCCAGCAGCAGCCGCTGCTGCGGGTCCATGGCCAGCGCCTCGCGCGGCGATATGCCGAAGAACTCCGCGTCGAACTCGGGGGCGTCGTGGATGAACCCGCCCTCGGTGGCGTAGCTGGTGCCGGGCTGGTCCGGGTCCGGGCTGTACAGCGCCTCCAGGTCCCAGCCACGGTCGGTGGGGAACGGGGTGATGGCGTCCACGCCCTCGGAGACCACCTTCCACAGGTCCTCGGGGCTGTTGACGCCGCCGGGGAAGCGGCAGCTCATCCCGACGATCGCGATGGGGTCGTCCGAGCCCACGACGGCCCGCGCGGGAGCGGTGTCGTCCCCGGCGACGGGGAAGATCTTCCGGTGGAGGTGGTCCACCAGCTCACTGGGCGTCGGATAGTCATAGGCGAGCGACACATCGAGGGTGAGCCCGGTGGCGGCCACCAGCCCGCGGTGCAGATTGACCGCCGCGAGCGAGTCCAGCCCCAGGTCGAGGAACGAGCTCTCCGCGTCGAGGGTGCGCGGTGACTCGGACCGCAGCGCCGCGGCGACGTGTGCGTGTACCAGGTCGAACAGGACCCTGCGCTGTTCGAGGTCCGGCAGTTCCCTGAAGTCCGGTGCGAGTGAAGGAAGTTCGCCTGGGCTCTCGCCGCAATCCGGCCCAGCCTGGATTCCGGACTCGCCTGAGTCGCTGGACCCGCGCAACATGCTGCTCACCTATCTCCTGCTTTGTGGAAAAATCTTGTGGCAAAGCTGTGTGCCGCACTGAACGCGGCATGGGCGTGGGCGCCCGCCCGGCACTCATCGGTGCCGGGCGGGCGCGTGGCCGTTAGAGGTTGGCCACCCAGTCCTCGACGGCCTGGGCGGTGGTGTCCGCGTAGTTCTCCATCATGGTGAAGTGATTTCCGGGCACGTCGATGACGGTGTCGGCGGGCCAGTCGGCCTGCCATGTCTCCGCCGGCGCGTTCGGGTCCGCCGACACCTCCGACGCACGGAGGTGGAGGCTGGGGACCGAGATCTCCGGCGGCTTCCACCCCTCCATCAGATGGGCGTACCAGCCCATGGCGGACATGCGGACACCCTCCATGGAGACGACCTCTTCCCGCTCGTACATTTCGTCCAGCCAGGCGTCCGCGACCCCGCCGCCGAGCCTCGTGGTGTACGGAAGGTAGGTGTCCATCAGGACGACTCCCGCGGCCGGTGTGCCCTGGCTCTCGAGAGCGGCGGCCACCGAGTGAGCGAGCATTCCTCCGGCCGAGGAGCCGCACAGGACGATCGGGGCGCCCTCGGCGTACTCGGCGACGACCCGCGCCTGCAAGCGGAACAGCGCGTCCAGGTTGGCCGGCAGGCTCTCGCCCTCGACCGACCCCACGGTGTGAAGGGCCGCCACGTCCCGGTTGCCGCGGAACGGTGCGGCGAACCGCGCGTACTGGTGGACGCCGCCCAGCGCGACATGGGAGGCGAAGCACATCAGCCGGGGACGCCCAGGGCCCCGGGAGAGCCGCGCGGGCCTGATGTTCCCCTCGAAGTCGGCCGGGTCCTCGAAGGTCGGACGGAGCTTTGCCGCGCTCACCAGCAGCTCCATGCCGATGCTGGACTTGCCCTGCTGGGCTGCCAGCCGGTAGAGGGAGCCGAGGGTGTCGGGCGCGTTCCCCTGCGGTGCCGGGGACACGGGCTCGGCCACGGGCGCGGCGGCCACAGCGGCCGGAGCGGTCTGCTCCTGGACCTGGCCGACGGCGGGAGCGGACGCGATCTCGGCCGCGAGCCGGGGGCGCAGATGGGCCACCATCTCGCCCGGGCTCGGGTAGTCGAAGACGACCGTGGTGTTCAGCCTGAGGCCGGTGAGGGCGGCCAGCTGATTACGGAATTCGACCGCCGTAAGGGAGTTGAAGCCCATCTCCATGAACTCATGGCCGGTGTCGATGTCGTTGTGTGATGCGAACCCGAGCACCGCGGCGGCGACGGTACGCACCATTTCGAGAAGAGCCTCGTCCCTCTCGGCCTCCGACAACCCCGCCAGCCGTTGCCGCAGCTGGGTGGGCTGGTCCACCTCGGACTCGGCCGCCCGAGCCGCACGCCGGACGGGGGCCTCCGGGACGACGGGACGGAACACGGCGGGCAGCGCGGCGCCCTGGGCGCGCAGCGCGGCGACATCCAGCCGGGCGGGAATCACCACGGCCGTGCCGGAGGTGACCGAGGCGTCGAAGAGCTCCAGGCCCTCGTCGGAGGTGAGCGGCGCCAGACCGGTGCGCGCCACGTCGTTCCACGCCGCGTCCAGCCGCCGGACCTCGTACAGATCGCTCAGCAACGGGCTGGGCCGGCCCGCGGTGAACGCGGGAACGAACCGTTCCCAGTCCACGTTCACGACCGTCACCACACCGTGGTCGTCCGCTACGACGCGCTCCAGACCGGCCATCGCCGGCTGTGGCGCCAGCCGGGGCAGCCCACGCCGCTCCAAGTGATCGCCCTGGTCGTCCCCGGCCGCCATGCCGATCTCGGCCCAGGGACCCCAGACCACGGAGGTGCCGACGAGTCCCCGCCCGCGGCGGTCCTCCACCAGCGCGTCCAGATAGGCGTTGGCGGAGCTGTAGGCGGACAAGCCGCCACTGCCCCACAGACCGGAGATGGACGAGAAGACCACGAACGCGTCGAGCTCCCGGTCGCCCAGCAGCGCGTCCAGGTTGACGGCACCCGCCACCTTGCCCGACACGAGGGTGGCGGCATCCGCCAAGCCGGTCTCCAGCAGCGGCGTCCCGCCGGTGGCGCCCGCCACGTGGACGACCGCCGTCAGCGGATGCTCCTGCGGCACCGCGTCCAGCACCGCGGCCAGCTGCTCACGGTCGGCCACATCACAGGCCGCCACGGTCACCCGGGCGCCCAGCTTCTCCAGCTCCTCGCGCAATTCGGCCGCACCCGGCGCCTCTGGGCCCCGACGGCTGGTCAGCACCAGGTGCTCAGCGCCCTTGCGCACCAGCCAGCGGGCCACCTCACCGCCCAGCCCGCCCGTGCCACCGGTCACCAGCACCGTGCCGCGCGGGCGCCACGGTGTCCCCTGGGCAACGGGCGGAGCCGAGCGCACCAGACGGCGTACGAAGACACCGGAGCCGCGCACCGCGACCTGGTCCTCGCCACCGTCGGCGGACAGCACACCGGCCAGCCGCGCCGCACCGCGCTCGTCCAGCGCCTCGGGCAGATCGACCACACCGCCCCACAGCGGCGGCAGCTCCAGCGCGGCCACCCGGCCCAGCGCCGACACCATCGCCTGCAGCGGGCTGGTGAGCCGCTCCGAACCGTCCACCGAGACGGCCCCTCGCGTACCACTCCACAGCCGGGCCGGAATCCTCGCCTCGACCATGGCCCGCACCAGCACCAGGCTCAACGCGTAGCCGTTCGGCATGGCCGGGTGCCCCGGGCAGGGCTCCTCGTCCAGGGCCAGCAGCGAGAGCACACCGCCCAGTTCGGGCGCCTGCCCGGCCACCTCGCGCAGCCGCTCGGCGAGCACGCTCGCATCGAGGTCCCGCTCGTCCACCACGATCGAGACCACATCCGCGCCGTGCCGTTCGAGCCCGGCGACGACCTCCGAGACCAGCTCGTCCCCGGCGCGGGACGCCGGAACCACCACCGGCCAGGTCCCCGACAGCGACCTTTGGGCCGGGTCCGGGACCGGCTTCCACGACACCTGATAGCGCCAGTTGTCGATCATCTGCTGCTCGGACTGTGCCACATCGGCGTCCTGGGCCCACCGGCCCCACGCCAGCGAGACACCCGGCAGTCCCCGAGCGCGACGCCACGACGCGAGGCCGTCCAGGAACACGTTCGCCGCCGCGTAGTTGCTGCGTCCGGTCGCGCCGAGCAGACCCGCGGTCGAGGAGAACAGCACGAACGCCGACAGGTCCATCCCCGCGGTCAGCTCGTGCAGGTTCCAGGCCGCGTCCACCTTCGTCCGCAGCATCGCGCTCGCCCGCTCGCGTGTCAGCGAGGCGAACAGCCCGTCGTCGAGCATCTCGTCCGCATGCACCACGGCGCTCAGCGCGAATTCCTCGGGCAGTGCGGCCAGCACCGCGGCAAGCGCGTCACGGTCCGCGGCGTTGCACGTCGTGACCACCACCGTGGCGCCCGAGGCCTCCAATTCGGCCCGCAACGCGGCCGCGCCGTCCGTCTCCGCATCACGACGGGACAGCAGCACCAGCTTCTTGACACCGTGCCGGGCCACCAGGTGCCGGGCCACCAAACCGCCCCGAGCACTCGTGCCCTCGGTCACCAGCACGGCGCCCGAACCGAACACCTCCGACTCGGGCGCGTCACCCGTGGGCAGGGCGCGGGCCAGCCGTGGCACGCGGACCTCGCCCGAACGCACCACCACCTGCTCCTCACGAGTGGCCACCAGCCCCCCGAGCAGTCCCACCGCACGCTCGACATCATCCGTGTCGACCAGCACCACCCGTCCCGGGTGCTCGGACTGCGCCGACCGCACCAAACCCCATGCGGCCGCAGCCGACAGATCCCCCACACCGTCGCCGGTGTCAACGGCACCCTGGGTCAGCACCACCAGCGGGACGTCCGCGAACCGGTCGTCCGCCACCCATGACTGAACGGTCTCCAGCACCTCGGCGACCCGTGTGTGGACCTCGTCCACCACATCGGAGCCGCTCGAAGCGACCGGCAGTACCACCATGCCGGGCATGCTCGTGCCCGCCGCCACGGTGTCGCTGAGCGCCGCGGTGTCCGTGTACACGTCGGCGGGGTAGAAGCCCGCCGCCTCCAGTGCGTCGCCCACGCCGAGGCAGTCGTCGACCAGCACCGCCCACCAGCCGGGTGCCACGCCCTCGGCGGGCTTGGCCCCGTCCGCCGTCCACTCCATGCGGAACAACGCTTCACCGGCCGTCCGGCTCATGCTCTGCAACGCGGCGGCCTGCATGGGCCGGAAGAGGAGGGAATCCACGGTGGCCACCGGCCGGCCCGAGGAGTCGGCCATGGCCAGCGACACGGCCTGCCGCCCGTCCGGGACAACCCGGACCCGCAACGCCTGGGCACCGACGGCTTCCAGGGAGAAGCCCCGCCACGAGAACGGCATCAGATTGCCCGCGCTCGGCGCGTCGTCGCCACCGCGCAGCGCGTTGTTCGCGCCGATCGCCTGGAGGGCGCCGTCGAACAGGGCCGGATGCAGACCGAAGTACTTCGCCACGCCGAGCTGGTCCTCGGGCAGCTCGACGTCGGCGAACACCGCGTCGCCGCGCTTCCAGGCGCGCCGCAGCCCCCGGAACGCGGGACCGTAGTACAGCCCGTGCTCCTCGGCGTGCTCGTACCCGCCGGAGACGTCGACAGGCTTGGCGCCGGAGGGCGGCCACTTCGCGAAGTCGAAGGAGGCCGCCGGCGCGGGCGGGGTGAGCGCACCGTGAGCGTGCTGCACCCACGGCTGCTCGAGGTCGGCGCTGTCGTCGGCCGGCTCCAGTCGTGAGTACACGCTGACGTCGCGGCGGCCCGAGGCGTCGGCCTCCCCCACCTCGACCTGGATCTGCACCCCTCCGCGCTCGGGCATCGCCAACGGCGCCACCAGCACCAGCTCGTCGACCCGGCCGCATCCGACCTGGTCCCCCGCCTGTGCGGCCATCTCCGCGAAAGCCGTCCCGGGCACCAGCGCCACGCCTTGCACCGCGTGGTCGGCGAGCCAGGCGTGGGTGGCGATTGACAGCCGCCCGCTGAGCAGCACTCCGCCGCCGCCCGCCATCGAGATCGCGGCGCTCAGCATGGGGTGCGCCACCGCGCCGAGGCCCACCGATCCCACGTCGCCGCCGGCCGCCATCGCGTCCAGCCAATAGCGCTGACGCTGGAAGGCGTAGGTCGGCAGATCGACCCGGCGGGCACCACGTCCCGCGAACACCTTCGTCCAGTCGACACCGACGCCACTGACGTGAACCTCGGCGGCGGAGGTCAGGAACCGCTCAGTTCCGCCCTCATCACGCCGCAGGGTGCCCAGGACCACTGCCCGCGCCTCGGCGGCCTCCACCGTCTGCTGCACCGGCAGGGTCAGCACCGGATGCGGGCTCACCTCGATGAACACGCTGTGGCCCTCATCGAGCAGGGTGCGCGTCGTGGACTCCAGCTCGACGGTCTGCCGCAGGTTGCGGAACCAGTACTCCGCGTCCAGACCCGCCGTGTTCATCACCTCTCCGGACACCGTCGAATAGAACGGCACCTGCGAGGAACGCGGTGTGATGTCCGCCAGGACCTTCAGCAGCTCGTCGTGGATCGCCTCCACATGGGCGGAGTGCGAGGCGTAGTCCACCGGAACCCGGCGAACACGCACCTTCTCGCCCTCGAGCCGCGCCACCATCTCATCCAGCGCACCCGGATCGCCCGAGACCACGACGGAACCGGGGCCGTTGACCGCGGCCACCGAGATCGCACCGTCCCAGGGAGCGATGCGCTCCTTGACCTCATCCGCCGGCAGTCCGACCGACACCATGCCACCGCGACCGGCCAGACCGGCGGCGATCGCCTGCGACCGCAACGCCACCACCTTCGCGGCATCCTCCAGCGACAGCGCACCCGCGACACAGGCCGCCGCGATCTCACCCTGGCTGTGCCCCATCACGGCGTCCGGCTCCACGCCCACCGAGCGCCACAGCTTCGCCAGCGACACCATCACCGCGAACAACGCCGGCTGAACGACATCCACCCGGTCATAGCCGGGGGCGCCCTCGGTCCCGCGCAGCACCTCGGTCAGCGACCAGTCCACATGAGCCGACAGGGCCGCCTCACACTCGCCGATCGCCTCCGCGAACACCGGCGAGGACTCCAGCAGCCCCACCGCCATGCCCACCCACTGGGCACCCTGCCCCGGGAAGACGAAGGCGGTCCTGCGTCCCTTCGCCGCCTGTCCCCTGACCACGCCCGGGGTCACCTCGCCCTGGGCCACCGCGCGCAGGCCGCGCAGCAGACTCTCGCGGTCCTCGCCGATCACCGCCGCGCGGTGCTCGAACGCCGACCGGGACGCCGCCAGGGAGTAGCCGATGTCCGCCACCGATGCCGTCGCGAGTTCGTCGTCCTCGGCGGAGCCCTGAGCTGTCAGACGGGCGTACAGCCGCTCGGCCTGCGCCCGCAGCGCGGCCTCGCCCTTGCCCGAGAGCAGCCAGGGCACGACGGCGGAGGCGACCGGGTGGGGAGCCTCGGCCCCGGAACCGTCCGACTCCGGCTCCTCGGCCTCGGTGGCCTGCTCGATGATGGTGTGCGCGTTGGTCCCGCTGATCGCGAAGGAGGAGATCGCCGCCCGGCGGGGCCGGCCCGTCTCCGGCCAGGGCCGGGCCTCGGTCAGCAGCTCCACGGCCCCCGCCGACCAGTCCACATGCGGGGTCGGCTCGTCCACGTGCAGCGTCTTGGGCAGGATGCCGTGCCGCATGGCCATCACCATCTTGATGATCCCCGCGACACCCGCCGCCGCCTGCGCGTGGCCGATGTTGGACTTGATGGATCCCAGCCACAGCGGCCGGTCCTCCGGCCGGTCCTGGCCGTAGGAGGCGATCAGCGCCTGCGCCTCGATCGGGTCACCGAGTGAGGTGCCGGTGCCGTGCGCCTCCACGATGTCGACATCGTCCGGGGTGAGTCCCGCGTTGTCGAGCGCCTGACGGATCACCCTGCGCTGCGAGGGGCCGTTGGGGGCCGTCAGACCGTTGCTGGCCCCGTCCTGGTTCACCGCGGAGCCGCGCACCACTGCCAGCACGGGGTGGCCGTGGCGGCGGGCGTCGGACAACCGCTCCACGAGCAGCACGCCGACGCCCTCGGACCAGTTGGTGCCGTCCGCGGCCGCCGCGAAGGGCTTGCAGCGGCCGTCGGACGCGAGTCCCCGCTGACGGCTGAACTCGGTGAACGTTCCGGGGCCGGCCATCACGGTGATGCCGCCGGCCAGGGCGAAGTCGCACTCGCCCTGGCGGAGCGCCTGTGCGGCCAGATGCAGCGTCACCAGGGAGGACGAACACGCCGTGTCCACCGTCACCGCGGGGCCTTCGAGACCGAGGACGTAGGAGATCCGGCCGGAGGTGACCGCGGGCGTCTGCCCCGTCATCAGATGGCCTTCGACCTCTTCGGCCTCGATGGGGCCGGCCGCGCCGTATCCCTGGAACGCGGCGCCCATGAACACGCCGCCGGTGGTGCCCTTGACGGACTGCGGGTCGATGCCGGCCCGCTCCAGGACCTCCCAGGACGCCTCCAGCAGCAGCCGCTGCTGGGGGTCCATCGCCAGCGCCTCACGCGGGGAGATCCCGAAGAACACCGGGTCGAACATCGCGGCGTCGTGCAGGAACCCGCCCTCGTTCACATAGCTCGTGCCCTGACTGTCGGGGTCCGGGTTGTACACCTCCTCGTGCCAGCCGCGGTCCTTCGGAAACGGCGAGAGCCCGTCGGCGCCGTCGGCGACCATGCGCCACAGGTCCTCAGGAGAGCTGACCCCGCCGGGGAAGCGGCAGCTCATCGCGACGATCGCGATCGGCTCCCGGTTCTTCTCCTCCACCTCCCGAAGGCGCAGACGGGTGCGGTGCAGATCGGTCGTCACCTTGTTGAGGTAGTCGCGGAGCTTGGTCTCGCTCACTGGTTTGCCGTCACTTTCTCTACAGTCAGGGTCAGACGCTGGACAACGGTTCAGGACAGCCCGAGCTCGTTGTCGATGAAGTCGAACAGCTCGTCGTTGGAGGACGATCCGATCCGTTCGGCCACCTCCGCGGTGGCGTCGGCGTCATCGGAAGCCTCGCCCAGCTTCTCCAGGAGCTCCTTCAGCCGCTCGGCCACCTTCGTGCGGGTCTCACCGTCGTCCATCACGCTGGAGAGCAGGGGCCCCAGCTTGTCCAGCTCGGCGAAGACCATGGGCTCCCCCGTGCCGCCGTCCGGCAGAAGCTCCTCCTGCAGGTGCTCCACCAGCGCCGTGGGCGTCGGGTGGTCGAAGACCAGCACTGCCGACAGCCGCAGCCCGGTCTCCGCGTTGAGCCGGTTGCGCAGCTCCACCGTGGTCAGCGAGTCGAATCCCATGTCCTTGAAGGCCATGTCGGGCTCGACCGTCTCCGGCGAGCCATGGCCGAGGACCGTCGCCACCTGCACCCGCACCAGGTCCAGCAGGGCCCGGTACTGGTCGGCCGCGGAGAGACCGGCCAGGCGATCCCGCAGCGACCCGGTGCCGGTCTGCGCGGTCTCCGCCGCCGTGACCCGGCGCCGGGGGACCCGCACCAGGCCGCGCAGCAGAGCGGGCACCTCGCCGGTGCGGGCCTGGACGCGCAGGGCGGCGAGGTCCACATGGGTCGGCACGAGCACGGTCTCATCGGTCCCGAGCGCGTCGTCGAACAGCGCGAGGCCCTCCTCCGAGCTGAGCGCGTTCAGCCCGGCCCGCGCGATGCGCTGGAGGTCCGCCTCGCCGAGATCCCCGGTCATCTCGCTGCGCTGCTCCCACATGCCCCAGGCCAGGGAGACCGCGGGCAGGCCGAGCGCGCGGCGCTGGTGCGCCAGGGCGTCCAGGAAGGCGTTCGCCGCGGCGTAGTTGGCCTGGCCGCCACCACCGAAGTTGGAGGAGGCCGAGGAGAACACCACGAAGGCGGAGAGGTCGAGGCCGCGGGTCAGCTCGTGCAGATGCAGCGCCGCGTCCACCTTCGGACGCAACACCTTGTCCACCCGCTCCGGCGTCAGCGACTCCACCACACCGTCATCCAGCACACCCGCCGCATGCACCACGGCCGACAGCGGATGCTCCGACCCGATCCCGGCCAGCAAACTCTCCACCGACGCCCGATCAGCCACATCACAGGCCACAGCCCGGGCCTGCGCACCGAGCCCGGCCAGCTCCGCCACCAACTCCGCCGCCCCCGGCGCCTCCACGCCACGACGACTCGTCAGCACCAGAGACCGCACACCGTGCTCCACCACCAGATGACGGGCCAACAGCGCTCCCAGACCACCCGTACCACCCGTGATCAGCACCGTGCCCCGGCCGTCGAACGGCGTGGCCTTGGGCTCGGGCCGGTCCTCGGCCGGGGCCACCCGGGCGAGGCGCGCCGCGAGCACCCGTCCGTCGCGCACGGCCACCTGCGGCTCCCCGGCGGTCAGCGCCGTCCGCAGCACCGAGGACACCTCGCCGTGCTCCTGCGAGTCCAGGTCCACCAGGAGGAACTTCCCGGGGTGCTCGGTCTGCGCGGAGCGCAGCAGGCCCCATACGGCGGCCTCGGCCGGAGTGCGCACCTCTTCGGAGGACTGGGCACCCATCGCGCCGCGGGTCACGAACACCAGGTAGGAGTGGTCGAACCGGTCGTCGGTGACCCATGTCCGCACCAGTTCCAGCGCGCGGTAGGTGGTGCCGCGCACCCGTCCCGCCAGGTCCGCGCCGTCGTCGATGCCGACCGCCTCCGCGGCGCCCGCCACCATGACGACGTCCGGCGCCGTGGCCCCGGAGTCGATCGCCTCGCGCAGCGCGGCCAGATCCGCGTACGACGCCACGTCGGCACCCTCGGCCGCGAAGCTGGAGAGCACCCCCAGGTCGTCGGCGCCCAGCACGGCCCAGGTGCCTTCGGAGGCGGGGGCCGGAGCGCCGACGGGGACGGGGGTCCAGTCCAGCCGGAAGAGCGAGTCATGCCCGGCCGCCGGGGAACCGGCCGACTGGATCTGACCCTCCGCGACCAGCCGCATCACCAGGGAGTCGGCGGTGGCCACGGCGCGGCCGCTGGTGTCGGCCACCGCGAGGCCGATCGAGTCGGGCCCCCGCGAGCTCAGGCGCACCCTCAGTTCCGAGGCGCCCGTGGCCCGCAGCGACACGCCGGTCCAGGAGAACGGAAGCCTGGCGAGGCCCGCCTCCTCCTGGGGTACGAACATGACGGCCTGAATCGCCGCATCCAGCAGGGCGGGGTGCAATCCGAACTTACCGGCGTCCGAGGCGTTCTCCTCCGGCAGGCGCACCTCGGCGAAGACCTCGTCGCCACGGATCCACACCGACCGCAGCCCCTGGAAGACCGGGCCGTAGGCGAAGCCACCCGCCGCCATCCGGTCGTAGACGTCCTCGATCTCGATCCGCTCCGCGCCCTCCGGGGGCCATACGGCGAGGCCGGCCTGCCCGGTCTCGTCCGGCGCGCCGCTCTGGACGAGCAGGCCGGAGGCGTGCTGGACCCACGGCTGCTCCATGGTGGGGTCTTCCGGCCGGGAGTACACGTTCAGCGTGCGCGCGCCGTTCTCGTCCGGTCCGCCCACCGCCAGTTGGAGGTGCACCGCGCCCCGCTCGGGCAGCGGCAGCGGCGCCGTGAGGGTCAGCTCCTCGACCCGGTCGCATCCCACCTGGTCGGCGGCGTGCAGGGCCAGTTCGAGGAAGGCGGTGCCGGGCAGCAGGATGGTGTCCTGGACCATGTGGTCGACCAGCCACGGATGCGTCTGCGGCGAAAGGCGGCCGGTGAACAGGAAGCCGTCCGCGTCGGGCAGTTCGACGGCGGCGCCCAGCAGCGGATGCGTCGGCGGGACGAGTCCCACCGCGGTGACATCGCTGGCGAACGACGACAGGGCCTCCAGCCAGTAGCGCTCCCGCTGGAAGGCGTAGGTGGGCAGCTCGACCGTCCGGGCGCCGCGTCCGGCGAAGACCCGTTCCCAGTCCACTCCGACGCCGCCCACGTGGAGCTCGGCCAGCGCCGTCGTCAGCGCCCGCGTCTCGGGGCGGTCCTTGCGCAGCACCGGCACCAGGACCGGCTCGGTGGTCCCCTCGGTCCGGTCCGCCACGCAGTCCCGCGCCATCGCGGTGAGCACGCCATCGGGACCGACCTCGACGAACCTGGACACGCCCTGTGCCTCGAGCGCCCGCACGCCGTCCGCGAACCGCACGGCCTCCCGCACATGCCGCACCCAGTACTCCGGCGAGCACATCTCGTCCGTGTCGGCCGGCTGACCCGTCACATTGGAGACCAGGGCGATGGCCGGCGGGGCGAACGACAGCTCTTCGACGACCTTGCGGAAGTCACCGAGCATCGCGTCCATACGGGGCGAGTGGAACGCATGGCTGACCCGCAGGCTGCGGGTCTTGCGGCCCTGCGCCGACCACTGTCCGGCGATCTCCAGCGCGGGCGCCTCGTCGCCCGCGATGACCACGGCGGTCGGGCCGTTGACGGCGGCGATGCTCACCTCGGCCTCACGACCGGCGAGCGAACCGGCGATCTCCTCCTCCGACGCCTGGATGGCGACCATCGCCCCACCCTCGGGCAGCGCCTGCATCAAACGGCCACGGGCGGCCACCAGCGTGCACGCGTCCTCCAGCGAGAACACCCCCGCCACATGCGCGGCCGCGATCTCACCGATGGAGTGACCGATCACCACATCCGGGGCAACCCCCCACGCCGACAGCAGCCGGAACAACGCCACCTCGATGGCGAACAGCGCGGGCTGGGTGAACGCCGTCTGATCCAGCAGCGCGGCATCCGCACTCCCCTCCGCCGCGAACACCACCTCCCGCAACGGACGGTCCAGCAGACCGTCCAGATGCGCGCACACCTCGTCCCACGCGTCGGCGAACACCGGGAACGCCTCGTACAACTCCCGGCCCATACCCAGGCGCTGCGCACCCTGGCCCGAGAACAGGAACGCCGTCTTGCCGGCCGCCCCCGCCACGCCGCGTACGACGCCGGGCGCCGCCTCGCCCTTCTCGAGGGCCTCGAGACCACGCAGCATGTCCGCGCGGTCCTCGCCGACCACGGCGGCCCGGTGGTCGAAGAGCGATCGGGCCGTCGCCAAGGAATAGCCGACGTCCACAGCGGGCATGGACTCTTCGGTGGCGGTGGCGAGTTGGGCACGCAGCCGTTCGGCCTGGCCCCGCAGGGCGGCGTCGGTCCGGCCGGACAGGATCCACGGCACCGGGGCCGTGGTGGAGTCCGGGGCCTCCGCTGCCCGCGGCGCCTTGGGCTCGTCGTCGGCCGGCGCCTGCTCGATGATGGTGTGCGCGTTGGTACCGCTCACGCCGAAGGCGGATACCGCCGCCCTGCGCGGATGGTCCCGCTCCGGCCAGGGCATCGCCTCGGTCAGCAGTTCGAGGTCGCCCGCCGACCAGTCCACGTGCGGCGATACCTCGTCCACGTGCAACGTCTTGGGAAGGGTGCCTTCGCGCATGGCCATCACCATCTTGATGACCCCGGCGACACCGGCGGCGGCCTGCGTATGACCGATGTTCGACTTGATGGCCCCCAGCAGCAACGGCTCACCTTCGGGACGTCCCTGTCCGTAGGTGGCCAGCAGCGCCTGCGCCTCGATCGGGTCGCCGAGGGGAGTGCCGGTGCCATGGGCCTCGACCACGTCCACATCGGCGGAGACCAGCCGGGCACTGGCCAGCGTCTGCTCGATGAGCCGCTGCTGGGACGGGCCGTTGGGCGCCGTCAGGCCGTTGGAGGCGCCGTCCTGGTTGATGGACGAGCCCCGGATGACGGCCAGCACCTTGTGGCCGTTGCGCTGCGCGTCCGACAGCCGCTCCACCAGGAGCATGCCCACGCCCTCGGACCAGCCGGTGCCGTCGGCATCCGCCGAGAACGCCTTGCACCGCCCGTCGAACGACAGCACGCGCTGGGCACTGAACTCGATGAACGTACCCGGGGTGGCCATGATGGTCACACCACCGGCCAGCGCCACGGATGCCTCGCCCTGGCGCAGCGACTGGCAGGCCAGGTGCAGGGCGACCAGCGACGAGGAACACGCGGTGTCCACCGTCACGGCCGGGCCCTCGAAGCCGAAGGTGTAGGAGATGCGGCCGGACGAGACGCTGGGGGCGCTGCCGAGTCCGAGATAGCCCTCCACTCCTTCGGTGTCGCTCAGGATGCGCGAACCGTAGTCGTGGTAGTTGGAGCCGACGAAGACTCCGGTCTGGCTGCCGCGCAGCGCCACGGGGTCGATACCGGCACGCTCGAACGCCTCCCAGGACGTCTCGAGCAGCAGGCGCTGCTGCGGGTCGATCGCCATCGCCTCACGCGGCGAGATCCCGAAGAACGAGGGGTCGAAGTGGCCCACCTCGTCGAGGAAACCGCCGGCCTGGACGTAGCTGGTGCCGGACTTCTCGGGGTCCGGGTCGTAGAGACCGTCGATGTCCCAGCCGCGGTCATCGGGGAACCGGGAGATCACGTCCCCCTCGGCCATCAGCAGCTCCCACAGCTCCTCGGGGCTGCGCACCCCGCCGGGGAACCGGCAGCTCATGCCGATGATGGCGATCGGCTCATCGGTGGCGATGGGCCTGTCGGGCCCGTCCGATCCCTTGGCCGCGGCAGCGGGGCCGCCCTCGGTGACCGGCTGGTCGCCGAACATCTCCGTGTACAGGTACCGGGCCAGAACCGTGGCGGTCGGGTAGTCGAAGACACAGGTGACCGGCAGGCGGAGGCCGGTGACCACGCCGAGGCGGTTGCGCAGCTCGACGGCGGTCAGCGAGTCGAAGCCGAGGTCACGGAAGGCACGCTCGGCCTCCACCGCGTCCGCACTGTCGTAGCCGAGGACGTCGGCGGCCTGGTTGCGCACCAGCTCCAGGAGGAGCTTGGGCTGCTCGGCGGGGGACAGCTTCGCCATCTCCCGGCGCAGCTCGGAAACGGCGTCGTCGCCGTCGCCGGTGTCCGCGCCGGCGGCGGCAGCGGGACGGTTCAGCTCGGGCAGCTCACGGAAGAGCGCGCTCGGACGTGAACCGACGAACTCCGGCTGGAAGCGATCCCAGTCGATCTCGGCGATGACCATGAAGGCCTCGTCCAGTTCAAGGGCCTGCTGCATGCCGGAGATCGCCAGCTCGGGCACCATTCCGACCATGCCGGAACGGTCCATCCGCTCGCCGACCTCACCGGATCCGAGGCCGCCTCCGGCCCAGGCACCCCAGGCGATGGAGGTGGCCGCAAGGCCGTCCGCACGCCGCTGCAACGCCAGCGCGTCGAGGTAGGCGTTACCCGCCGCGTAGCTGCCCTGACCCGGGCCGCCCAGCGTGCCCGCACCGGAGGAGAACAGCACGAACGCCGACAGGTCCATCCCGGCGGTCAGCTCATGCAGATTCCGCGTGGCGTCCACCTTCGGACGCAGCACCCCGGCCGCCCGGCGCACGGTGAGGGCGTCCACCACGCCGTCGTCCAGCACACCGGCCGTATGCACCACGGCGGTCAGCGGGAACTCCTGCGGGATCGCGTCCAGCACCGCGGCCAGCGCCGCACGGTCCGCGGCGTCACACGCCGCCACCGTCACCCGGGCACCGAGCCCTTCCAGCTCCGCCTTCAACTCGGCGGCGCCCTCGGCCTCCATGCCACTGCGGCTGGTCAGCACGAGGTGCTCGGTGCCCGTACGCGCCAGCCAGCGGGCGACATGGCCACCCAGCGCACCCGTACCACCGGTCACCAGCGCCGAACCACGGCCCTGCCAGGAGCCCCGGTTCTCCGCGTCGTCGGCCGCCGAGGCCCGCACCATGCGCTTGGCGAACACACCGGAGCCACGCACCGCGACCTGGTCCTCGCCCTCCGTGCCCGCCAGCACTCCGGCCAGCCGGGCCACCGCACGGGCGTCCATGGTCTCGGGCAGATCGACCGCGCCGCCCCAGCGCTGGGGGTACTCGACCCCCACGATCCGCCCGAGGCCCCACACCATCGCCTGCGCCGGGCTCACCAGCCGGTCGGAGCGCCCCACCGACACCGCACCCCGGGTGCCACACCACAGCGGGGCCACCACACCGGCGTCGCCCAGCCCCTGGACCAGCGCCACCGTCGCCGCCAGCCCGGCCGGCACCACACCGAACGTCGTATGCCCCGACTCGTCCAGCCCGAGCAGCGAGAACACGCCCGCCACGCCCGAAGGCTCCACCCCGGCCTCGTCGAGCGCCCCACGCAGCCGCTCCGCGACCGACCAGCGGTCGTTGCCCTTTTCCTCCAGCACCACCCGGACGATGTCGGCGCCGCTCGTCTCCAGTCCGTTCACCGTGGCGGTCACGAGAGCGTCATCGGCGTGCGACGCGGGAAGGACGACCACCCACGTGCCCGAGAGGGCCGCCTCGGTGGCGGCCGCCAGCGGCTTCCAGACCACCTTGTAGCGCCAGCTGTCCACTGTGTTCTGCTCACGCCGCTGACGGCGCCAGGACGACAGCGCCGGAAGCAACGCCGTCAACGACGACTGCTGCTCCTCGTCCTCCACCTCCAGGGTGCGGACCAGCGCCTCCAGGTCCTCGCGCTCCACCGCCTCCCAGAAGCGCGCGTCCACCGCGTCCGCGGCGAGACCGTCGGCGGTGGCCTGCAGCTCCGCGGCCGACACCTCCAGCCAGTACCGCTGACGCCGGAAGGCGTAGGTCGGCAGCTCGACCCGGCGGGCGCCACGGCCCTCGAGCAGGGCGGCCCAATCCACCGTGACGCCACGCACGAACACCTCGGCGGCGGAGGTCAGGAACCGCTCCAGACCACCCTCGTCGCGCCGCAGCGTGCCGACGACCACCGCCTGGGCCTCGGCGGCCTCCACCGTCTGCTGCACCGGCAGGGTGAGCACCGGGTGCGGGCTCGCCTCGATGAACACGGTGTGACCGTCATTCAGCAACGTGCGGGTGGTGGCTTCCAGCTCAACCGTCTGCCGCAGGTTGCGGTACCAGTACTCGGCGTCCAGACCGGCGGTGTCCACCAGCTCACCGAGCACCGTCGAGTAGAACGGCACCTCGGAGGAACGGGGCTGGATGTCCGCCAGGACCTTCAGCAGCTCCTCGTGGATCGCCTCCACATGAGCGGAGTGCGAGGCGTAGTCCACCGGAACCCGGCGAACACGCACCTCCTCACCCTCGAGCTGCGCCACCATCTCATCCAGCGCCCCCGGGTCACCGGAGACCACGACCGAGCCGGGGCCGTTGACCGCGGCGACGGATATCCCGCCGTCCCAGGCGGCGATGCGCTCCTTGACCTGGTCGACCGGCAGCCCGACCGACACCATGCCACCACGACCGGCCAGACCGGCGGCGATCGCCTGCGACCGCAAGGTCACCACCTTGGCGGCGTCCTCCAGCGAGAGCGCACCCGCCACACACGCCGCGGCGATCTCGCCCTGGCTGTGACCCATCACCGCGTCGGGTCGCACGCCCACCGAACGCCACAGCTTCGCCAGCGACACCATCACCGCGAACAGCACCGGCTGGACCACGTCCACCCGATCGAAGTCGGGAGCGCCCTCGGCGCCACGCAGCACATCCGTCAGCGACCAATCCACATGAGCCGACAACGCCGACTCACACTCACCGATCGCCTCCGCGAACACCGGCGAGGACTCCAACAGCCCCACCGCCATGCCCACCCACTGCGCACCCTGACCCGGGAACACGAACACCGAGCGGCCGGCGTCGCCGGTCCTCCCCCGCACCACTCCGTTGGACGCGGTGGCGTCCTCGGCGACCGCCTCCAGACGCTGGAGGAGTTCCTCACGGTCGGCCCCGGTCACCACGGCGCGGTGCTCGAACGCGGACCTGGTCGTGGCCAGCGAGAGAGCCACGTCCGCCATGCCCAACTCCGGGCGCTCCGTGAGGAACTCCCGCAGTCGTCCGGCCTGTGCCTGCAGAGCCTCCGCGCTACGGCCCGCCACGACCCACGCCACCGGACCGTCGACGGCCCCGGCCCCGGCCTCGGCGGCGTCGGCCGGCTCGGCCTCCGGAGCCTGCTCCAGGATGGTGTGCGCGTTGGTGCCGCTCATGCCGAACGAGGAGACGGCGGCGCGGCGCGGGTGGTCCCGGTCCGGCCACGGGGTCGACTCGTGCAGCAGCGAGACGGCGCCGCCGGTCCAGTCGATGTGCGGCGAGGGCTCGTCCGCGTGGAGCGTCTTGGGCAGCACGCCCTCGACCATGGCCATCACCATCTTGATGACGCCCGCGACACCGGCGGCGGCCTGCGTATGGCCGATGTTGGACTTGATGCCGCCCAGCCAGAGCGGCTGGTCCGCGGGCCGGTCCTGGCCGTACGTCGCCATCAGCGCCTGCGCCTCGATCGGGTCACCCAAGGTGGTGCCCGTACCGTGCGCCTCCACGGCGTCCACATCGGTGACCGACAGCCGGGCGCTGCTCAGCGCCTGCCGGATGACCCGCTGCTGCGATATGCCGTTGGGCGCCGTCAGACCGTTGGACGCGCCGTCCTGGTTGATCGCCGAACCCCGGACGATGGCCAGCACCTTGTGGCCGTTGCGCTGCGCGTCCGACAGCCGCTCCACGAGCAGCATGCCGACGCCCTCGCCCCAGCCGGTGCCATCCGCCGCCGCCCCGAACGGCTTGCAGCGGCCGTCCGCCGCCAGGCCGCGCTGCCGGCTGAACTGGACGAACGCCGCCGGGGTGGACATCACCGTGATGCCACCGGCCAGCGCGAGCGTGCACTCGCGCTGGCGCAGTGCCTGAACGGCCAGGTGCAGGGCCACGAGCGACGATGAGCACGCCGTGTCCACGGAGAGCGCGGGGCCCTCGAGGCCCATGGTGTAGGAGATCCGGCCGGAGACGATGCTCGCCGCGTTGCCGGTGCCGGAGTGGCCCTCGACATCCTCCGTGCTCTCGGCGGCGCCGAGCGTGAGCATGGAGTAGTCCTGGCCGTTGGTTCCGACGAACACGCCGGTCCGGCTGCCCCGCAGGGACATCGGGTCGATGCCCGCCCGCTCGAAGGCCTCCCACGACGTCTCCAGCAGCAGTCGCTGCTGCGGGTCCATCGACAGCGCCTCGCGCGGCGAGATCCCGAAGAACGCCGGATCGAATTGGTCGGCGTTCTCCAGGAAGCCGCCCTCGGTCGTATAGCTGGTGCCGGGACGGTCCGGGTCCTCGTCGTAGAGGGCGTCGATGTCCCAACCACGGTCCATGGGGAATGCCGAAATCGCGTCGGTGCCGTCCGCCACCAAGCGCCACAGGTCCTCCGGAGAGTTCACCCCTCCGGGGAACCGGCAGCTCATGGCGACGATCGCGATCGGTTCCTGGTCCGCCGACTCGGCCTCGAGCAGGCGCTGGCGAGTCTGCTGGAGATCCGCGGTCACCCGCTTGAGATAGTCGAGAAGCTTCTCTTCGTTCATTGTTATGTCACCCATGGAAGTAGTAAGGGACGACGCTCGGGAACCGACCGCGCCAGCTCAGGAGATCCCAAGCTCCTTGTCGATGAAGTCGAAGATCTCGTCCGACGTCGCCGACTGAATCTTGTCCGAGACCGCCTTCTTGCCGGAGTTGCCCGAATCCTGTTCCGCCTCTCCCCACTTGAGGAGGAGCGTCTGCAGACGCGTCGTGATCCTGGGCCGGTCCACGTCGTCGGCGGAGATCGTGGCCATCGCCGCTTCGATCCGGTCCAGCTCGCCGAGGATCGGTGCGGCCGCCGAGATCCCGTCCTGGACGACGTCGGTGCGCAGCCGGCGGGCGAGCGCGACGGGCGTCGGGTGGTCGAAGACGATCGTCGCGGGCAGGCGCAGGCCCGTCGCCGCGTCCAGCCGGTTGCGCAGTTCGACGGCGGTCAGCGAGTCGAAGCCGAGCTCACGGAAGGCCCGCTGGGACTCGACCGACTCCACCGACGGGAAGCCCAGCACCATCGCCACCTGCGTGGTGACCAGGTCGAGCAGCGCTCGTTCCTGCTCCGCCTCCGACATTCCGGCGAGCCGCTCGCGCAGTTCGGAGCCACCGGTCTCGAACTGCGCCGCGGTGCCACCGCCGATCGCGGCTTCCAGGATCCGGCGCGCCTCGGGCACCTCGTCCAGCAGCCGGCTGCCCCGAACGGCGACGTAGGAGGGCACGAAGCGCTCCCAGTCGAGGTCGGCGATGGCCAGGTGCGTCTCCCGCAGGTCGAGGGCCTGCTGGAGGGCCTTGACCGCCAGCTCCGGGGTCATCGGGGCCATACCGCCGCGCCGCAGCCGCTCCTCCAGCGCCCCGTCGACCGCCATGCCGCCCTCGGCCCACGGGCCCCAGGCGACCGAGGTGGCCGCCAGTCCCTGGGCCCGGCGCTGCTGCGCCAGGGCGTCGAGGTAGGCGTTGGCCGCCGCGTAACTGCCCTGCCCGGCGCCGCCGATGGCTCCGGCGAGCGAGGAGAACAGCACGAACGCGGACAGGTCGAGGCCCTCGGTCAGCTCGTGCAGATTGCGGGCCCCGTCCACCTTGGGACGCAGCACGCCCGCGACCCGCTCCACCGACATCGAGTCCAGGACACCGTCGTCCAGGACACCCGCCGCGTGCACGACGGCGTTCAGCGGATACCGCTCGGGATGGCGGCCAGTACGGCGGCCAGGGCGTCGCGGTCGGCGGCGTCACATGCCGCGATGGTCACTTCGGCGCCCAACGCGGCCAGTTCGTCACGCAGTTCGGCGGCCCCGTCGGCTTCCAGGCCACGGCGGCTGGTGAGCACCAGGTGCTCGGCGCCGGCGCGTGCCAGCCACCGGGCCACCTGGCTGCCCACTCCCCCGGTGCCGCCGGTCACCAGCACCGAGCCCCGCGCGTTCCACGGCTGAGCCGTGGTCTGCGGGGCGGCGGCCCGCGCCAGACGCCGGGTGAACACGCCGGAGGTGCGCACCGCCACCTGGTCCTCGAACTCGCCCGCGCCGCCGCCCAGCACACCGGCCAGCCGGTTCGCGGCCCGCTCGTCCAGCGTCTCCGGGAGGTCGACCAGACCGCCCCAGAGCCGGGGGTGCTCCAGACCGGCGACCCGGCCGAGGCCCCACATCTGCGCCTGGGCGGCGCTGCGCAGGGTCTCGGATCCGGTCACCGAGACGGCGCCTCGCGTGGCCACCCACAGCGGGGCCTCGACTCCGGCGTCCACGAGTGCCTGCAGGGCCAGAAGGTTCAGCGCGAGTCCTCGCGGCACGACCGCGTGGTCGGGGCCGGGCTTCTCGTCCAGGGCCAGCAGGGAGAGGACCCCGCCGACGGTCCCGTCCGACGCGCCCTCGGCCGCCGCGCGCAACAGCTCGGCGACCGCCGCGCGGTCGATGTCCACTGCGCCGTCGAGCACGATCCGCGCCACCTGCGCGCCCTGCCGCTCGAGCGTGTTCACCGCGGAGGTGACCAGCTCGTCGTCGGCGTGCGAGTCGGGAACCATGACCATCCAGGTCCCGGTCAGCGCCCGCTCCGAGAGCTCGGACACCGGGGTCCACGCGATCTCGTAGCGCCAGCCGTCGACCGTGGAGCGCTCACGATGGCCCTTGCGGTAGGACGACAAGGCGGGCAGCACCTCGGTCAGCGAGGCGTTTCCGTCCACGTGCAGCGCGGTGGTCAGCGCCTCGAGATCCTCACGCTCGACCGCGTCCCAGAACTGGGAGTCGACCGAGTCCACCGAGGCGGAGCCGGCGGAGGCATCGCTCTCGGCGTCCTCCAGCCAGTAGCGCTGCCGCTGGAACGCGTACGTCGGCAGCTCGACCCGCCGGACGTCCTGCCCGGCGAACAGGGCCTCCCAGTCGACGGTGGTGCCGTGGACGTGGAGTTCGGCGAGCGCCGTGGTCAGCGACTGGGCCTCGGGGCGGTCCTTGCGCAGCGCCGGCACCACGACGGGGGCCGAAGCCTCCTCCGCCGTCAGGCATTCGCGCGCCATCGCCGAGAGCACACCGTCGGGGCCCACCTCGAAGAACCTGGTCGCGCCCGCGGTTTCGAGGGAGCGCATCCCGTCCAGGAAGCGCACCGACTCCCGGACGTGCCGCACCCAGTACTCCGGCGAGCACACCTCGTCCGCACCCGCCGACTTGCCCGACACGTTGGAGATCAGGGCAAGGGAGGGCGGGGCGAACGACAGCCCCTCGACGACCTTGCGGAAGTCACCGAGCATCGCGTCCATGCGCGGCGAGTGGAACGCGTGACTGACCCGCAGGCGGCGGGTCTTGCGGCCCTGCTCCGCCCACTGTTCCGCGATCTCCAGCGCCGCTTCCTCGTCGCCCGCGATGACCACGGCGTTCGGGCCGTTGACGGCGGCGATGCTCACCTCGGTCTCACGACCGGCGAGCGACGGAGCGACCTCCTCCTCCGACACCTCGACGGCGACCATGGCGCCGCCCTCGGGCAGCGCCTGCATCAGGCGGCCGCGAGCGGCCACCAGCGTGCAGGCATCCGCCAAGGAGAAGACTCCCGCAACGTGCGCGGCGGCGATCTCACCGATGGAGTGACCGATCACCACATCCGGCGCCACACCCCACGCCGACAGCAGCCGGAACAACGCCACCTCGACCGCGAACAACGCCGGTTGGGTGAACGCCGTCTGATCCAGCAGCTCGGCGTCCGCACTCCCCTCCGCCGCGAACATCACATCCTTCAGCGGACGGTCCAGCAGCATGTCCAGATGCGCACACACCTCGTCCAGGGCAAGGGCGAACACCGGGAACGCCTCGTACAACTCCCGGCCCATACCCAGGCGCTGCGCACCCTGGCCCGAGAAGAGGAACGCCGTGATTCCCGTGGGAGTGGCGACCGAGCGCACGACCCCGGGGGTCTCCTCACCGGTGGCGACGGCTTCGAGCCCGCGCAGCAGCTCCGCGCGGTCGGTGCCCGTCAGCACGGCACGGTGTTCGAACACCGACCGGGTGGCGACCAGGGAGTAGCCCACGTCCTTCAGGCTCAGCTCCGGCCGTGCGGTCAGATGCGCCCGCAGCCGCCGCGCCTGGGCGCGCAACCCGTCCGCGCTCCGGGCGGAGAGCGTCCAGGGAGCCGCGCCACGGTCGTCGGGAGCCGTCACCTCGGCCGGTCGCTCGTCTTCGGCGTCCGTCGGGGCCTGCTCGATGATGGTGTGCACATTGGTGCCGCTGACACCGAACGCGGAGACACCGGCCCGGCGCAGCTGCCCCGTCTCCGGCCACGCCGTGGCCTCGGTCAGCAGGCGCACCTCGCCCGCCGACCAGTCCACCTGCGGCGACGGCTCGTCCACGTGCAGCGTCTTCGGCAGCACACCGTGCCGCATCGCCATGACCATCTTGATGACACCGGCGAGTCCGGACGCGGCCTGTGTGTGCCCGATGTTCGACTTCAGCGCGCCCAGCCACAGCGGGCGGCCCTCCGGACGCTCCTGGCCGTAGGTGGCCAGCAGCGCCTGCGCCTCGATCGGGTCGCCCAGCGAGGTACCCGTACCGTGCGCCTCCACCGCGTCCACCTCGGCGGCCGACACCCCGGCGCTGGCCAGCGCCTGGCGGATCACCCGCTGCTGCGACGGACCGTTCGGCGCCGTCAGACCGTTCGACGCGCCGTCCTGGTTCACGGCGGAGCCCCGCACGATGCCCAGTACCTGGTGACCGTTGCGCCGGGCGTCCGAAAGTCGCTCCACGAGCAGCACGTTGGCGCCCTCGGACCAGCCGGTACCGTCCGCCGCGGCCGCGAACGGCTTGCAGCGGCCATCGGGCGCGAGACCGCCCTGCCGGCTGAACTCGACGAACGCCATCGGGGTCGCCATCACCGTCACGCCGCCGACCAGCGCCATGGAGCATTCGCCCTGGCGCAGCGACTGGCAGGCCAGATGCAGGGCCACCAGCGACGACGAGCAGGCCGTGTCCACCGTGACGGCGGGGCCTTCCAAGCCGTAGGTGTAGGCGAGGCGGCCCGAGACGACGCTGCCGGCGTTGCCCGTCAGCAGATGGCCCTCGACGTCCTCGGGCACCGTCGTCAGGTTGGTGCCGTATCCGGAGCCCGAGAAGCCGACGAACACACCGACCTGGCGGCCCCGCACGGACGTGGGGTTGATGCCCGCCCGCTCGAACGCCTCCCAGGAGGTCTCCAGCAGCAGCCGCTGCTGCGGGTCGGTCGCCAGCGCCTCACGGGGCGAGATCCCGAAGAAGCCGGGGTCGAACTCGCTCACGTCATAGAGGAATCCGCCCTCACGGGCGTAGAACGTGCCCGGCCGGTCCGGGTCCGGGTCGTACATGCCCGACAGGTCCCAGCCGCGGTCGGACGGGAACGACGAGATGGCGTCACCGCCGCCCTCGACCAACTGCCACAGGTCCTCCGGGCTCCGCACCCCACCGGGGAAGCGGCAGCTCATGGAGACGATCGCGATGGGGTCGTCGTCCGCACCGGCGACGGCGGAGGCACCGGACCCGGCGGTGAGCGCCGGGGACGACGCGCCGAGCACCTCGGTGCGCAGATGCGCCGCCAGCGTCGAGGCGCTGGGGTAGTCGAAGACCAGCGTGGCGGGAAGGCTGAGACCGGTCTCGGCGGCCAGCCGGTTGCGCAGGTCGACCGCGGTCAGCGAGTCGAAGCCCAGATCGCGGAAGGCCCGGTTCGGCTCGACCGTCTCCGCGGAGGCGTAGCCGAGCACGGAGGCGGCGTGCTTGCGCACCAGATCGAGCAGCGCCCGGTCCCGCTCGCCCTCGGTGAGCGGCTTCAGCCGCTCACGCAGCTGCGCCCCGGCGGCGTCGGAGCTCTCGCCGTCGCCCCCCTTGGCCTCCAGCCGCTGGACCTCCTCGAGGTCGCTCAGGAACGGGCTGGGCCGGACCGCGGTGAACGAGGGGGCGAACCGCTCCCAGTCCACGTCCACGACCGTCACCACACCGTCGTCACCGGCCACCGCGCGTTCCAGAGCGGCGATGGCCAACTCGGGTGCCATCGCGGGCAGTCCGCGCCGCGCCAGCTGCTCCCCCGCGTCGTCCCGGGTCGCCATGCCGCCCTCGGCCCACGGGCCCCAGGAGACGGCGGTGCCCGCGAGACCCCGCGCACGGCGCTGCTCCACCAGCGCGTCCAGGAAGGCGTTTCCGGAGCCGTAGACGCCCTGGCTGCCGCCGCCCCAGATACCGGAGATGGACGAGAAGACCACAAACGCGTCGAGCTCACGGTCGCCGAGCAGCTCATCCAGGTTGACGGCGCCCGCCACCTTGCCCGACACCACCCTCGCCGCGTCCGCGAGCTCCGTCTCCACCAGGGAGGCCGCGATCGTGACGCCTGCCGCGTGCACTACTCCGGTCAGCGGCAGGTGCTCCGGCACGGCGTCCAGGACGGCGGCGAGCGCGTCGCGGTCCGCCGCGTCGCACGCGGCCACCGTCACCTCGGCGCCCATGCCCTCCAGCTCCGCCTTCAACTCGGCGGCGCCTTCGGCCTCGAGACCGCGGCGGCTGGTCAGCACCAGGTGCTCGGCACCGCTGCGGACCAGCCAGCGGGCCACCTGGCCGCCGAGCCCGCCCGTGCCACCGGTCACCAGCACCGTGCCGCGCGCCTGCCACGAGGTCCCCTCGTCGGCGGCCGCGGCCGAGCGCACCAGACGGCGTACGAAGGCACCGGAGCCGCGCACCGCGACCTGGTCCTCGCCGCCCTCGGCGGACAGCACACCGGACAGCCGCGCCGCACCGCGCTCGTCCAGGGACTCGGGCAGATCCACCAGACCGCCCCACAGCGGCGGCAGCTCCAGCCCGGCCACCCGGCCCAAGGCCCAGACCATCGCCTGCGTCGGGCTGGTGAGCCGGTCCGAACGCCCCACCGACACCGCGCCGCGCGTACCGCACCACAGCCGGGCCGGAATCTCGGCCCCGACCATGGCCCGCACCAGCACCAGGCTCAACGCGTAGCCGCCCGACAGCGCCGGGTACCCCGGGCAGGGCTCCTCGTCCAGGGCCAGCAGCGACAGCACACCGCCCAGCTCGGGTGCGTCGGCGGCCACCTCACGCAGCCGCTCCGCGAGCACGTCCGCGTCGAGGTCCCGCTCGTCCACCACGATCGAGACCACATCCGCGCCGTGCCGTTCGAGCCCGGCGACGACCTCCGAGACCAGCTCGTCCCCGGCGCGGGACGCCGGAACGACCACGGGCCAGGTCCCCGACAGCGAGCTGTCGGGGATCTCGGAGAGCGGCTTCCATGACACCCGGTAGCGCCAGCCGTCGATCGTGGACTGGTCACGGTTGTTGCGGTGGTACGCGGACAGGGCGGGCAGCACCGCGCTCAGCGGCGCCTCGCTGTCGACCGCCAACGTCCCCGCCAGCGACTCCAGGTCCTGGCGCTCCACCACGTCCCAGAACCGCGCGTCGACGGAGCCGGTGACCTCGGCCGCGCTTCCGCCGGGCGGCAGGCCGAATCCATCGAGCCAGTAGCGTTCGCGCTGGAAGACGTAGGTCGGCAGCTCGACCCGGCGGCCTCCACGGCCCTCCAGCGCGGTGGCCCAGTCGACCTTGGTGCCGCGCGCGAACACCTCGGCGGCGGAGGTCAGGAACCGCTCCAGGCCGCCCTCGTCGCGCCGCAGCGTGCCGGCGACCACGGCCTGTGCCTCGGCGGCCTCCACGGTCTGCTGAACGGGCAGGGTGAGCACGGGATGCGGGCTCACCTCGATGAAGGTGGCGTGTCCCTTGCCGAGCAGGGTGCGGGTGGTGGCCTCCAGCTCGACGGTCTGCCGCAGGTTGCGGTACCAGTACTCGGCGTTCAGACCTGCGGTGTCCACCAGCTCGCCGGTCACGGTCGAGTAGAACGGCACCTCGGAGGAACGGGGCTGGATGTCCGCCAGGACCTTCAGCAGCTCCTCGTGGATCGCCTCCACATGGGCGGAGTGGGAGGCGTAGTCCACCGGAACCCGGCGGACGCGGATCTCCTCCCCCTCCAGCCGCGCCACCATCTCGTCCAGCGCACCCGGGTCACCCGACACCACGACGGATCCCGGGCCGTTGACCGCGGCCACCGAGATCGCACCGTCCCAGGCGGCGATCCGCTCCTTGGCCTCGTCCGCGGGCAGTCCGACCGACACCATGCCACCACGGCCCGCAAGGCCCGCCGCGATGGCCTGCGACCGCAGCGCCACCACCTTCGCGGCGTCCTCCAGCGAGAGCGCACCCGCGACGCAAGCCGCGGCGATCTCGCCCTGGCTGTGACCCATCACCGCGTCGGGTCGCACGCCCACCGAACCCCACAGCTTCGCCAGCGACACCATCACCGCGAACAGCACCGGCTGGACCACGTCCACCCGGTCGAATCCGGGAGCGCCCTCGGCGCCACGCAGCACCTCGGTCAGCGACCAGTCCACATGAGCCGACAGCGCCGTCTCACACTCACCGATCGCCTCGGCGAACACCGGCGAACTTTCGAGCAAGTCCACCGCCATGCCCATCCACTGGGCACCCTGGCCGGGGAACACGAACACCGAGCGGCCGCGGACATCGGCCACACCGCGCGTCACACCCGAGGCGATCTCATCGCCGGCCAACGCGTCCAGCCGCGCCAGGAGTTCCTCACGGTCGGCGCCCGTCACCACGCCACGGTGCTCGAACACCGACCGCGACGAGATCAGCGAGTACGCCACATCGGCCGCACCCAGCTCCGGGCGCTCCGCCACGAACTCCCGCAGCCGGCCCGCCTGGGCCCGCAGGCCGGCCGGGCTACGGCCGGACACCACCCAGGCCACCGGACCGTCGGCGACCTCGGCCCGGGTCTCCTCGGCCACCTCGGCCTCCGGAGCCTGCTCCAGGATCGCGTGCGCGTTCGTCCCGCTGATGCCGAACGAGGACACACCGGCCCGTCGAGGCTGCTCGGTCTCGGGCCAGGGGGTCGACTCGTTCAGCAGCCGGATGTCGCCCTCGGTCCAGTCCACCTGGCTGGAGGGCTCGTCCGCGTGGAGCGTCTTGGGCAGCATGCCGTTCCGCAGGGCCATCACCATCTTGATGACCCCGCCGACACCGGCGGCCGCCTGGGAGTGGCCGATGTTGGACTTCAGCGAGCCCAGCCACAGCGGCTTGTTCTCCGGCCGCTCCTTGCCGTAGGTGGCCATCAGGGCCTGTGCCTCGATGGGGTCACCCAGCGACGTGCCCGTGCCGTGTGCCTCGACCGCGTCCACGTCGGCCGGTGTCAGGCCCGCGTTCTTGAGCGCCTGGCGGATCACCCGGCGCTGCGAGGGGCCGTTGGGTGCCGTCAGACCGTTGGACGCACCGTCCTGGTTGATCGCCGAGCCGCGGATGACGGCCAGCACCGGGTGGCCGTTGCGCCGGGCGTCCGAGAGCCGCTCCAGGAGGAGCAGGCCCACGCCCTCGGCCCAGCCCGTGCCGTCGGCGCCCGCGCCGAACGCCTTGCACCGGCCGTCGGGCGCGAGCCCGCCCTGCCGGCTGAACTCGACGAACATGCTGGGGGTGAACATGACGGCGACGCCGCCCGCCAGGGCCAGCGAGCACTCCTCCTGACGGAGCGCCTGGCAGGCCCAGTGCAGGGCGACCAGCGACGACGAGCACGCGGTGTCCACCGTCACGGCCGGGCCCTCGAGCCCCAGGGTGTAGGCCACCCGCCCGGACACCACGGAGGTGGCGTTGCCCGCGAGCAGCAGCCCCTCCACGTCTTCGGGCATCTCGCTCACTCCGGCGCCGTAGCCGGAGGGCGACGCGCCGACGAACACACCGGCCTGGCTGCCCCGGACCGACGCCGGGTCGATTCCGGCGCGCTCGAAGGCCTCCCAGGCGGTTTCCAGCAGCAGCCGCTGCTGGGGGTCGGTGGCGAGCGCCTCCCGCGGGCTCATGGAGAAGAAGCCGGGGTCGAAGTCGCCGGGGGCCTCCAGGAACCCGCCCTCGCGGACGGAGAAGGTACCGGACCGCTCCGAGTCCGGGTCGAAGAAGCCATCGACGTCCCAGCCCCGGTCAGGAGGGAACTCGCTGATGGCGTCGCCGCCCTCGGCGACGAGCCGCCACAGCTCCTCCGGAGTCTTCACACCGCCGGGGTACCGGCAGCTCATCGCCACAATGGCGATGGGCTCCCGGTCCCGCTCCTCCACCTGTCGAAGTTGCCGACGAGCCTGACGCAGGTCAGCCGTCACCTTCTTGAGGTAGTCAAGGAGTTTTTCGTCTTCCGCCACTATGCCCAGCCCCTTGAAACACTCTGTGAGTTCCAGCTCGCCACGTCAGGAGGTTCCGAATTCGTCGTCGATGAGTTTGAAGATCTCGTCGGCGGTGGCCGATTCGATCTCGCTGTCGTCGTCCATCTCGTCGTCCAGCGCCGTCGCGGCGCCGGACACCTGCCCGGTTCCGCCGGCCGACCACTTGGCCACCAGGCCCTGGAGCCGCGCCATGACCTTGTCGCGCGTCTCGCCGTCGGAGTCGAGCGCCGACAGGGTGGATTCCAGGCGGTCGAGTTCTCCGAAGACGGGCTCGGTCGCGGGCCCGTCGGCGGGGGTGACCTCTTCGCGCAGGAATCGTCCCAGCGACGCCGGGGTCGGGTAGTCGAACACCAGGGTCGCCGGCAGCCGCGTTCCGGTGATCGCGTTGAGACGGTTGCGCAGTTCGACGGCCGACAGGGAGTCGAAGCCCAGGTCCTTGAACGCGTGTCCCGGCTCGATCGCCTGTCCCGACGCATAGCCGAGGACGATGGCCACCTGGTCGCACACCAGGTCCACCAGGATGCGCTCGCGCTCCGCTTCGGACTTCCCGGCCAGGTGCTGCCTGAGCTCGCCGGCCGGGTCGGCCCCGGTGCTGGTGGCGGCCGACTCCGCGGTCCTGCGCGCGGGGCCTCGCACCAGTCCGCGCAGCAGCGCGGGTACCGGCTCGCCCACCGAGGACATGTCCATCGTCATGGGCACCAGGACGGCACCGTCGAGATCGCGGGTCGCGTCGAACAGTGCGAGCCCGGCCTCGGGGGTGAGGGCGACCATACCGGTCCTGGTCATGCGGGTGACGTCGGCGTCGGCCAGCTCGGTGGTCATGCCGCCGTCCTGCGTCCACGGGCCCCAGACGAGCGAGGCGGCCGGGAGTCCCGCGGCCCTGCGGTGCTGGGCCAGGGCGTCCATGAAGGCGTTGCCCGCAGCGTAGTTGGCCTGGCCGGCGCCGCCGAAGGTACCGGAGACGGAGGAGAACAGGATGAAGGCCGAGAGGTCGAGGCCGCGGGTCAGCTCGTGCAGATGCAGCGCCGCGTCCACCTTCGGACGCAACACCTTGTCCACCCGCTCCGGCGTCAGCGACTCCACCACACCGTCATCCAGCACACCCGCCGCATGCACCACAGCCGACAGCGGATGCTCCGACCCGATCCCGGCCAGCAGACTCTCCACCGACGCCCGATCGGCCACATCACAGGCCACAGCCCGGGCCTGCGCACCGAGCCCGGCCAGCTCCGCCACCAACTCCGCCGCACCCGGCGCCTCCACGCCACGACGACTCGTCAGCACCAGAGACCGCACACCGTGCTCCACCACCAGATGACGGGCCAACAGCGCGCCCAGACCACCCGTACCACCCGTGATCAGCACCGTGCCCAGGCCGTCCAGCGTCCTCGGGATCGTCAGCGCCACCTTGCCGGTGTGGCGGGCCTGGCTGATGAAGCGGAAGGCGTCGGGTGCCCTGCGGACATCCCAGGTGCGCACCGGAAGCGGTCGCAGCACTCCGCTCTCGAACAGGGAGATCAGGACACTCCACATCTCGTGGATGCGGTCGGCTCCCGCCTCCATCAGGTCGAACGCCTGGTAGGAGACACCGGTGTACTCAGCGGCCACCTCGTCCGGGACCCTGATGTCGGTCTTGCCCATCTCCAGGAACCGGCCGCCGCGCGGCAGCAGTCGCAGACCCGCGTCCACGAACTCCCGGGCCAGCGAGTCGAGCACCACGTCCATGCCGCGTCCGCCGGTCGCGTCGAGGAAGCGCTTCTCGAAGTCCAGCGTCCGCGACGACGCAATGTGCTCGTCGTCCAGGCCGAGTGCCCGCAGGGTGTCCCACTTGCCCTCGCTCGCGGTACCGAACACCTCGGCCCCGAGGTGCCGTGCCAGCTGGAGCGTGGCCATGCCCACACCACCGGCCGCCGAGTGCACCAGCACCGACTGACCGGCCTCGAGACCCGCCAGGTCCACCATGGCGTAGTAGGCCGTCAGGAACACGATGGGCGTGGAGGCCGCCTGCTCGAACGTCCAGCTCTCCGGAACCCGGGCGACCACGCGCCGGTCGGTGATGGCGACGGGGCCGAACGACCCGCCGAAGATGCCCATCACCGCGTCGCCGGGCGCGAGGTCCGTCACCGCGGAGCCGACCTCGGTCACCACACCGGCGCCCTCGCCACCGAGCGGTCCGGCCTCGCCGGGGTACATCCCCAGGGCGTTGAGCACATCGCGGAAGTTCAGGCCCGCGGCGCGCAGCGCCACCCTGATCTCGGTCGCACCCAGTTCCTCCGTCACATCGGGGCTGGGCAGCAGCGCCAGGTTCTCCAAGGTCCCCTTGGCGTGCATGTCCAGCCGCCATTCCCGGACCCCCACGGGCGGCAGCAGCGCGGTGCCCGAGGAGACCCGGGCCATGCGCTGGCCGAGCACCGTGCCCTCGCGGACCACGGCCTGCGGCTCGTCGCCGGCGAGCACCGTGGACAGTGCCGCCTTGGACGCCTCGGTGGGCTCCTGTGGGTCCAGGTCCACCAGGACGAAGCAGTTCGGGTTCTCCGACTGCGCGGACCGCACCATGCCCCAGAGGGGGGCGTGGATCATGTCCGGGGTCTCGTCGCGGTCCTCGGGCGCCATGGCGCCCGAGGTCACGAAGACCAGTCGGGAGGAGGCGAACCGGCGGTCGCCGAGCCAGCCTTGGATCATGCCCAGCGTGTGGTGCGTCACCGCGTGGATGGCGTCCGCGGGCTCCAGGCCCTGCTTGGCCTTGCTCTTGCCCTTGCCCTTCGCCTTGCTCTTGGGCGTGCCCTGCGCCGCCGGGTCGTCGAGACCGGGTGCGTAGGACACCAGCACGGCCTCCGGGGCAGCGGCCCCACCGTCGATCGCGGCGCCCAGTGCCTCGAGATCGGCGTAGGCGGTCACCTCGGCTCCGGCGATCTCGCCGGCGGCCAGTCCGTAGGGGTCGGTGCCCACCACGGCCCACTGTGCCGTTGCCACCTCGGCCGGGGCGATGGCCGGGACGGGGGTCCAGTCCAGCGTGAACAGCGAGTCGCGGAACGCCGCGGTCCTGGCCGCGTCGATGTGTTCCACGGACACCGGGCGCAGCACCAGGGATTCGATCGACGCCACGGGGCGGCCGGTTCCGTCGGCCACCGTGAGGGAGATCGAGTCGGGTCCGAGCTTGCTGAGCCGCACCCGCAGCGTGGACGCGCCACCGGCGTGGAGCGACACCCCGCTCCAGGAGAACGGGAGCCGGGAGAGGCCGACGTCCTCCAGGGCGACGAACGTCACCGCTTGCACGGCGGCGTCCAGCAGGGCCGGGTGGAGGCCGAAGTCGACCGCGTCCGACGCGTGCTCCCCGAGGCTGACCTCGACGTAGACGTCGTCGCCCGAGCGCCAGGCGGCCCGCAGGCCCTGGAACACCGGGCCGTAGGCGAACCCGGTGGCGGCGAAGCGCTCGTAGAAGTCGTCGATCTCCAGGGCTTCGGTGCCCTCGGGGGGCCAGACGCCGAAGTCGAACGACGGCTCGGGTCCGGCCGGGGCGAGCGCACCACTCGCGTGCTGCGTCCACGGCTGGTCCGAGGTCGCGTCGGCCGGGCGGGAGTACAGGCTGAGCGAGCGGTGACCCGTCTCGTCGGCGTCACCCACCCACAGCTGCACCTGGACCGGCTCGTTCTCGGGCAGGACCATCGGGGTCGCCAGGGTGACCTCTTCCACCCGGCCGCATCCGACCTGGTCGGCGGCGCGAATGGCCAGTTCGAGGAATCCGGTCCCGGGGAACAGGGCCGCGCCCCCGATCGCGTGGTCGGCGAGCCACGGCTGGCTCTGCACCGACAGCCTGCTGGTGAACAGGAATCCGTCGCTGCCCGCGAGTTCGACTCCGGCACCCAGCAGCGGGTGGTTGGGGGAGCTGAGCCCGATGGAGGCGACGTCGCCGGTCATGGCGCCGGGGGCCTTGGGCCAGTAGCGCTGCCGCTGGAAGGCGTAGGTGGGCAGTTCCACCCGCCGGACGTCGCGTCCGGCGAACGCCGTCGACCAGTCCACGGTGGTGCCGTGGACGTGGAGTTCGGCCAGCGCCGTGGTCAGCGACTGGGTTTCCGGGCGGTTCTTGCGCAGAGCGGGGACGAGGGTGAAGGCGGCAACGCCCGCGTCCTCGTCGGACGCCAGGCAGTCCTGGGCCATCGCGGTGAGCACACCGTCGGGACCCACTTCCAGGAACGAGGTGACCCCGAGCTTCTCCAGGGCCCGTACCCCGTCCGCGAAGCGCACCGCCTCCCGCACATGCCGCACCCAGTACTCCGGGGAGCACACTTCGGCCGCACCCGCCGGCTTGCCGGTGAGGTTGGAGACCAAGGAGATCGACGGTGCCTGGAAGGACAGGCCCGTGACGACGTCTCGGAAGTCGTCCAGCATCGCGTCCATGCGCGGCGAGTGGAACGCGTGGCTGACCGTCAGCCGGCGGGTCTTACGACCCTGCCGCTCCCACTCTCCGGCGATCTCCAGCGCCGCGGCCTCATCGCCCGCGATCACCACGGCCGTCGGGCCGTTGACCGCGGCGATGCTCAGCTCGGCCTCACGGCCGACCAGCGAACCGGCGATCTCCTCCTCCGAGGCCTGTACCGCCACCATGGCGCCGCCCTCGGGCAGCGCCTGCATCAGACGGCCACGCGCCACGATGAGCGCGCACGCGTCCGCCAGCGAGAGCACCCCGGCCACCTGCGCGGCGGCGACCTCTCCCACCGAGTGGCCGATCAGCACATCCGCGGTGACTCCCCAGTGCTCCAGCAGCCGGAAGAGCGCCACCTCGATGGCGAACAGCGCGGGCTGGGTGAAGGCCGTCTGATCGAGCAGCGCGGCGTCCGCGCTGTCCTCGGCGGCGAACATCACCTCCTGCAGCGGCCGGTCGAGCAGCACATCGAGATGCGCGCACACCTCGTCCAGCGCACGGGCGAACACCGGGAAGCCGTCGTACAGCTCCCGTCCCATGCCCAGGCGCTGCGCGCCCTGGCCCGAGAACAGGAACGCCGTCTTGCCGGCGGTGCCCACCGATCCCTGGACGACTCCGGGAGCCGTGGCGCCCGAGGCGATGGCCTCGAGACCGCTCAGCAGCCCGTCCCGGTCGCCGCTCAGGAGCACGGCGCGGTGGTCGAAGGCGGACCGGGTGGTCGCCAGCGAATAGCCCACGTCGTCGAGGTCGAGCTCGGGGCGGGCCGCCACGTAGTCGTGCAGGTTCCTCGCCTGGGCGCGCAGCGCCTCGGCACCCTTGCCGTTGACCGTCCAGGGAAGCGTGTCCGAACCGGCCGGCGGAGCGTCCGTACGGACCCGCTCCACCGTCTCCGGCTCCTCCGGCTCCGGGGCCTGCTCGATGATGGTGTGGGCGTTGGTGCCGCTGATGCCGAACGAGGAGATGCCCGCCCGGCGCGGCTCGCCGTTCTCCGGCCACGGGGTCGGCGCGGTCAGCAGCCGGACCTCGCCCGCCGTCCAGTCCACATGCGGCGTCGGCTCGTCGACATGGAGCGTCTGCGGCAGCACGCCCTCACGCATGGCCATCACCATCTTGATGATTCCCGCGACACCGGCGGCCGCCTGCGTGTGCCCGATGTTCGACTTGATGGAGCCCAGCCACAGCGGCTCGTTCTCCGGCCGCCCCTGGCCGTAGGTGGCCAGCAGCGCCTGCGCCTCGATCGGGTCACCGAGCCGGGTGCCGGTGCCGTGCGCCTCGACCGCCTGCACCTGGTGGGCGGCGAGGTCGGCGCTGGCCAGCGCCTGGCGGATCACCCGCTGCTGCGACGGCCCGTTGGGCGCCGTCAGGCCGTTGGACGCGCCGTCCTGGTTGACGGCGGAGCCGCGCACGATCGCCATCACCGGGTGACCGTTGCGCCGCGCGTCCGACAGCCGCTCGAGCAGCAGCATGCCGACGCCCTCGGCCCAGCCCGTGCCGTCGGCCGATGCCGCGAACGCCTTGCACCGTCCGTCCGTCGACAGCCCCTTCTGGCGGCTGAAGTCCACGAACGAGCCCGGGCTGGACATGATCGTGACACCGCCGGCCAGCGCGAGGGAGGACTCTCCCTGGCGCAGCGACTGCACGGCCATGTGCAGCGCCACCAGCGAGGAGGAGCACGCCGTGTCCACCGTGACGGCCGGTCCTTCGAGGCCGAAGGTGTAGGAGATACGGCCCGATACGACGCTGCCCGAGTTGCCGGTTCCGAGATAGCCCTCCGGTCCGCCCGGGGCGGCCAGCAGCAGGCCGATGTAGTCCTGGCCGTTGCTGCCCGCGAAGACGCCGGTCCGGCTTCCCTTGAGCGACATGGGGTCGATGCCCGCCCGCTCGATCGCCTCCCAGGAGGTCTCCAGCAGCAGCCGCTGCTGCGGGTCGATGGTCAGCGCCTCGCGGGGGGCGATGCCGAAGAACACCGGGTCGAATTCGTCGGCGTCGTAGACGAAGCCGCCGCCGCTCGCGTAGCTGGTGCCCGTGTTCTCCGGGTCCGGGTCGTAGAGGTCGTCGAGGTCCCAGCCACGGTTGGTCGGGTAGGCGCTGATCACGTCGCTGCCCTCGGAGACCAGTCGCCACAGGTCCTCGGGAGTGCGCACGCCACCGGGGAAGCGGCAGCTCATCGACACGATCGCGATCGGATCGTCGTCCACGACGGTGCCCGTCGCCACCGGCAGGTCGTCCACCGGCGCGGGGTCGGTGCCCTGCACCTCACCCAGGATGAACCGGGCGAGCACGGTGGGTGTCGGGTAGTCGAAGGCCACGGTGACCGGCAGGTTCACACCGGCGGCCGTGCTGAGGCCGTTGCGCAGCTCCACCGCGGTCAGCGAGTCGAACCCGATGTCCCTGAAGGCCCGGTCCGGCTCCACCGCGTCGGCGCTCGGGTACCCGATCACCTCGGCGGCCTGGGACCTGACGAGGTCGAGCACCTCCGCCTCGCGTTCGACGGCCGACAGCCCCTCGAGGCGCTCGGCCAGCCCGGAGAGCGCCGCGCCCAGCTCGGCCTCCGCCGCCTCCAGGGCCTGCCGCACCTCCGGCAGCTCGTTCAGCAGCGGACGCGGCCGGGCCGAGGCGAAGCCGGGGGCGTAGCGCTCCCAGTCCACGTCGGCGACGGTGACGTCGACCTCGTCGTGATCGAGCGCCTGCTGAAGGGCGTCGACGGCGAGTTCGGGCACCAGCGGCGGCATACCGCGCCGCTTCAGCTGGGCCGAGGTGGCGTCGTCGACCAGACCGCCGCCGCCCCAGGCACCCCACGCCACCGAGGTCGCGGCCAGCCCCTGGGCCCGGCGCTGCTGCGCCAGGGCGTCGAGGAAGGCGTTCGCGGCGGCGTAGCTGCCCTGACCGGCGCCACCGACGGTTCCGGCGTAGGAGGAGAAGAGGATGAACGCGGACAGATCCAGGTCCTGGGTCAGCTCGTGGAGGTTCACCACGGCGTCCACCTTGGGCCGGAAGACACCCTGCGTCCTGGGGACGGTGAGAGTGTCGATGAGGCCGTCGTCCAGCACACCGGCCGCGTGCACCACCGCGGTCAGCGGGTACTCCGCGGGCAGCCCGTCGAGGAGCTCCCGCAACGCGCCACGGTCGGCGGCGTCACAGGCCGCGACGGTGACCCGCACGCCGAGAGCGGTCAGCTCGTCCCGCAGCTCGGCCGCGCCGGGGGCGTCCGGGCCGCGGCGGCTCGTGAGCACCAGGTGCTCGGCGCCGCCACGGGCGAGCCAGCGGGCGAGGCGGCCACCGAGGGCACCGGTACCACCGGTGATCAGGACACTGCCGCCGGCCTGCCAGGTACGGGCCGGCCGAGCGTCGCCCAAGGGTGCCCGGACGAGCCGCCGGCCGAAGATCCCGGAGGCGCGCACCGCGACCTGGTCCTCGTCACCGGAGCGCCCGATCAGGCCGACCAGACGGTTCAGCACCCGGTCGTCGATCGCGTCCGGCGACTCGGGGAGGTCGACGAGACCGCCCCACCGCTGTGCGTACTCCAGGCCGACCACCCGGCCCAGACCCCACACCAGGGACTGCTTGACGCTGCCGACCCGGTCGGAGCGGCCCACGGACACGGCTCCGGTGGTGGCGAGCCAGAGCGGCACATCGATGTCGATGTCGCTCAGCGCCTGGACCAGGGTCACGGTGCCGGCGAAGCCGCGCGGAACGCCCGGGTGTTCGGCGAGTGCCTCCTCGTCGAGCGCGAGCAGGGAGAGCACTCCGTCGATCGCGAGCGTCCCCTCCTGCTCGGAGCCGTCCTCGGAGGGTGTGCGGGGTGCCGCGTCCCGGAGGAGTTCGGTCAGCGACGACCGCTCCGGCTCCGACTCGTCCAGGTCGACCCGCACCATGCGGGCACCGTGGCGCTCCACGTCCCGCTCGATGCGCTCCGCCAGTTCACGGGCGCTGTCGACCGGCGGGACGACGACCATCCAGGTACCGGTGATCGGGGCGCCCCGCTCCTGCTCGGAGCCGGACGACGGCTGGTCGATCAGGGGCTTCCAGTTGATCCGGTAGCGCCAGTTGTCGACGGTCGAGCGGTCACGCCTGCCGCGCCGGTACGACGACAGGGCGGGCAGCACCGCGCTCAGCGGCGCCTCCCCGTCGAGCTCCAGCGTCTGCGCCAGTCCTTCGAGGTCCTCGCGCTCGACGGCCTCCCAGAACCGGGCGTCCACCGCGTCGGCCTCGGACACCGGGGCGTTGCCGAACCCGGCGTCGTCGGAAGGCTGCGGCCAGTACCGCTGCCGCTGGAAGGCGTAGGTGGGCAGGTCGACCTGACGGGCGCCCCGTCCGGCGAACACCTTCGGCCAGTCGACACCGGCCCCATTGACATGCAACTCGGCGATCGAGGTCAGGAACCGCTCCAGACCACCCTCGTCGCGCCGCAGGGTGCCGACGACCACCGCCTGGGCCCCGGCGGCCTCCACGGTCTGCTGCACCGGAAGGGTCAGCACCGGGTGCGGGCTGACCTCGATGAACACGTCATGCCCGCTGCCGAGCAGGGTGCGGGTGGTGGCCTCGAGCTCAACCGTCTGCCGCAGATTGCGGTACCAGTACTCGGCATCCAGACCGGCGGTGTCCACCAGCTCACCGAGCACCGTCGAATAGAACGGCACCTCCGAGGAACGGGGCTGGATGTCCGCCAGAACATTCAGCAACTCGTCGTGGATCGCCTCCACATGGGCCGAGTGCGAGGCGTAGTCCACCGGAACCCGGCGGACCCGGATCTCCTCACCCTCGAGCTGCGCCACCATCTCATCCAGCGCACCCGGGTCACCCGACACCACGACGGAACCGGGGCCGTTGACCGCCGCGACGGATATCCCGCCGCTCCAAGCGGCGATGCGCTCCTTGACCTGGTCGACCGGCAGTCCGACCGACACCATGCCACCACGACCGGCCAGACCGGCGGCGATCGCCTGCGACCGCAACGCCACCACCTTGGCGGCGTCCTCCAGCGAGAGGGCACCCGCCACACACGCCGCGGCGATCTCGCCCTGGCTGTGGCCCATCACGGCATCCGGCTCGACACCGACCGAACGCCACAGCTTCGCCAGCGACACCATCACGGCGAACAACACGGGCTGAACGACGTCCACCCGATCGAAGTCGGGAGCGCCCTCGGCGCCGCGCAGCACCTCGGTCAGCGACCAGTCCACATGAGCCGACAGAGCCGTCTCGCACTCACCGATCGCCTCGGCGAACACCGGCGAGCTCTCGAGCAGCCCCACCGCCATGCCCATCCACTGCGCGCCCTGGCCGGGGAACACGAACACCGAACGGCCAGTTGCCTCGGCGGCGCTCGCGCGGACCACACCCGGTGCCTTCGCACCCTGGGCCACCGCGTCCAGGCGCTCCAGAAGCTCCTCGCGGCCGGTCCCGGTCACCGCGGCCCGGTACTGGAACGCGGACCTGGTCGTCGCCAGGGAGAGCGCCACATCGGCCGTACGAAGCTCCGGGCGCTCGGCCACGAACTCCCGCAGCGTGGCCGCCTGGGCCTGCAGCGCATCGCTGCTCTTGCCCGCCAGGACCCACGCCACCGGGCCATCGACAACCTCGGCCTCGGCGCTCTCGGCCGCCTCGATCTCCGGAGCCTGCTCCAGGATGGTGTGCACATTGGTGCCGCTCATGCCGAACGCCGACACACCCGCGCGCCGCGGATGCCCGGTCTCGGGCCACGGCCTGGCCTCGGCCAGCAGCTCGACGTCGCCCTCCGTCCAGTCCACGTGCGGCGAGGGCTCGTCGAGGTGCAGCGTCTTGGGCAGCACGCCGTGCCGCATCGCCATCACCATCTTGATGACGCCGCCCACGCCCGCGGCAGCCTGCGAGTGGCCGATGTTCGACTTGATGGCACCCAGCATCAGCGGCTGGCCCTCGGGACGCTCCTGGCCGTAGGTGGCCAACAGCGCCTGCGCCTCGATCGGGTCGCCCAGCGAGGTACCCGTGCCGTGCGCCTCCACCGCGTCCACCTCGGCGGCCGACAGGCGGGCGTTCGCCAGCGCCTGCCGGATGACCCGCTGCTGCGAGGGGCCGTTCGGCGCCGTCAGACCGTTGGACGCACCGTCCTGGTTCACCGCGGAGCCGCGCACCACGGCGAGGATGGGGTGTCCGTTGCGGCGGGCGTCCGACAGCCGCTCGAGGACGAGCATGCCGACGCCTTCGGCCCAGCTGGCGCCGTCCGCGGCGGCCGAGAAGGGCTTGCTGCGTCCGTCGGAGGCGAGCGCACGCTGCCGGCTGAACTCGACCAGCGACATCGGGGTGGACATCACCGTCACACCGCCCGCCAGCGCCAGCGAGCACTCGCCCTGGCGCAGCGCCTGCCATGCGAGATGCAGGGCGACCAGCGACGACGAGCACGCGGTGTCCACCGTCATGGCGGGCCCCTCGAGGCCCATGGTGTAGGAGATACGGCCCGAGAGCACGCTCGGCGAGACACCGGTGCCGACGAGACCCTCGACCGCTTCCTGGGATCCGGCGAGGACACCGCCGTAGTCCTGGTAGGTCACGCCCGCGAAGACGCCGGTCTGGCTGCCCTTCGCCGAGAGCGGGTCGATACCGGCCCGCTCCAGCGCCTCCCACGAGGTTTCCAGCAGCAGACGGTGCTGCGGGTCCATCGCGATCGCCTCACGCGGCGAAATCCCGAAGAACGCCGGGTCGAACTGGCTGGCGCCGTGCAGGAAGCCACCTTCCTGCGTGTAGCACTTGCCGGGCTCGTCCGGGTCCGGGTCGTAGAGGTTCTCCACGTCCCAGCCGCGGTCCGTCGGGAAGGGCGAGATGCCGTCCCGGCCCTGGGCGACGAGGTCCCACAGATCCTCCGGGGTGGCCACCCCTCCGGGATAGCGGCAGCTCATCCCCACGATCACGATCGGCTCGTCGCTGTCCGCCACCGCGACCGGCACCGGCTGCCGGGCCCCGGTCAGCGCGCCGAGGACCTCGGCGCGGGCGAACTTCGCCAGTTCGACGGGGGTCGGGTAGTCGAACACGGCGGTCGCGGGGAGGCGCAGGCCGATGGCCTTGCTCACCCGGTTGCGGAACTCGACGGCGGTCAGCGAGCTGAAGCCGAGGTCCTTGAACGCCTGTGAGCCCTGGACCTGGTCGGCGGAATCGTGTCCGAGCACCGCCGCGACATGTGTGCGGACCACATCGAGCAGCACACGGTCCTGCTCGGGCTCGGAGAGTCCGGCCAGCCGCTCCCGCAGCGCGGCGAGCGGCCCGGACCCGGACTCGGGTCCGCTCCGCTGGGCGGTGCGCCGTGCGGTCCTGCGTCGACGGGCAGGCATGGCGGTGGTCTCCTCCACGGGGGGTTCGGTGGCCACGGGGGATTCGGTGGCCGTCGGTGCGTCGGTGCTCGCCTCGGGCGAGACGGCGGGCTCCGGCAGGGTCTCGGTCGTCTCCGGCGCCGGGAGCTCCGGCTGGTCCGTGGCGACCTGGCGCAGCGTCAGCGTGTCGGCGGAGACCACGGCGTCGCCGGCTCCGTCGACCGCGGCCAGGGAGAGGGTCTCCGGGCCCGTGCGGGCGAGCCGGACACGCAGCTCGGAGGCACCGGACGCGTACAGCGACACGCCGGCCAGGCTGAACAGGATGCGGCCGCGCCCCACCCCGTCCAGCACTCCGAGGCCGAGCGGCTGCAACGCCGCGTCCAGCAGGGCCGGGTGCAGCCCGAACCGCTCGGCTTCCGCGACGGACTCCTCGGCCAGGCTGATCTCGGCGAACACCTCGTCATCGCGCTGCCACACCGCTCGCAGGCCACGGAAGGAGGGTCCGTAGACGAGGCCGCTTTCGGCGAGCAGCTCGTACAGGCCGTCCACCTCGACGCGCTCGGCGCCGGGCGGGGGCCATGCGGCGGAGGCGAAGCGCACCGCTCCTTCGGCGGTCGCGATGTCCTCCGGCTCCGGGGCGAGCACACCGCTGGCGTGGCAGATCCACTCGTCCTCGTCCTCGTCGACCGGCTCGGCGACGCGCGAGTACATCTCCAGCGAACGGGTGCCGAACTCGTCCTCCTCGCCGAGGACGAGCTGAATCTGGACTCCGTTCCCTCGGGGAAGGACCAGCGGCGCCTGGCTGACGAGCTCTTCCACATGGCCGAGGCCGACCTCGTCACCGGCACGAATCGCCAGTTCCACGAGGGCCGTGGTGGCCAGGACCGCCTCGCCGCTCAGGACATGGTCCGCCAGCCAGGGCTGGGTGTGCAGCGAGAGCGTTCCGGTGAAGACCAGGCTGTCGGTGCCCGCGAGGGGGACGGCTCCACCCAGCAGCGGGTGGTCGGCGGGGTCGAGGCCGAAGGCGGCGGCGTCTCCCGCCGCGGTGCCGGCCTCCAGCCAGTAACGCTGGTGCTGGAACGCGTAGGTGGGCAGGTCCACGCGGCGGGCGCCGCGTCCGGCGAAGAAGGCCCGCCAGTCGACGGTTTCGCCGTGGACGTGTGTTTCGGCGAGGGCCGTGACGAGCGCCTGCGTCTCGGGACGGTCCTTGCGCACCACCGGGACCAGCAGGGGGGCCGGTGTGTCCTCGGCGGCGATGTCGTCGACCGGTTCGGTCAGGCAGTCCTGGGCCATCGCGGACAGCACGCCGTCGGGGCCCACCTCGATGTAGGTGGTGACGCCCTGGGCTTCGAGGGTCCGCACCCCGTTGAGGAAGCGGACGGTCTCGCGCACATGCCGCACCCAGTACTCCGGCGAGCACACCTCTTCGGCGCCGGCCTGCTCACCCGTGACGTTCGAGATGAACGCGGTGGACGGGCCGTGGTAGGTGAGCGTCTCCGCGACCGCGCGGAAGCCGTCCAGCATCGCGTCCATGTGCGGGGAGTGGAAGGCGTGGCTGACCCGCAGGCGGCGGGTCTTGCGGCCCTGCTCCGCCCACTGTCCGGCGATCTCCAGTGCCGCTTCCTCGTCACCGGCGATGACCACGGCGTTCGGGCCGTTGACCGCGGCCATGCTCAGCTCGGCCTCACGACCGGCCAGCGAACCGGCGATCTCCTCCTCCGAGGCCTCGATCGCGACCATCGCCCCACCCTCGGGCAGCGTCTGCATCAGGCGGCCGCGGGCGGCCACCAGCGTGCAGGCGTCCTCCAGCGAGAACACTCCCGCCACATGTGCGGCGGCGATCTCGCCGATGGAGTGGCCGATCAGCACATCCGGGGTGACACCGAAGTGCTCCAGCAGCCGGAACAGCGCCACCTCGATGGCGAAGAGCGCGGGCTGGGTGAACGCCGTCTGATCCAGCAGCGCGGCATCCGCACTGCCCTCGGCCGCGAACATCACCTCACGCAGCGGACGGTCCAGCACCACATCCAGGTGCGCACACACCTCGTCCAGCGCACGGGCGAACACCGGGAACGCCTCGTACAACTCCCGCCCCATGCCCAGACGCTGCGCACCCTGGCCGGTGAACAGGAACGCGGTCTTTCCGGCCTTGGCCGCCTGCCCCTGGACGATGCCGGGGGCGTCGTCGCCGGCGGCGACGGTCTCCAGGCCGCGCAGCAGCGTCTCGCGTTCGGTGCCCAGCAGCACCGCACGGTGCTCGAACACCGATCGCGTGGCGACCAGCGATTCGGCGATGTCCAGTACGCCGGACTCGGCCGCTTCGGAGAGGTGGGCGCGCAGCCGTTCGGCCTGGGCCCGGAGGGCTTCCGGGCTCCGGGCGGAGAGCACCCAGGGGGCCATGCCGTGGTCGTCGGCGGGGGTCTGGACGGGCTCCGTCTCGTCCTGGACCGGGGCCTGTTCGATGATGGTGTGCGCGTTGGTACCGCTCACACCGAAGGCGGAGATACCCGCCCGGCGCGGCTGACCGGTCTCGGGCCACGCGGCCGCCTCGGTCAGCAGCCGCACCTCGCCCGCCGACCAGTCCACCTCGCGCGACGGCTCATCCACATGCAGCGTCCGCGGCAACACCCCGTGCCGCATGGCCATCACCATCTTGATGACACCGGCCACACCGGCCGCGGCCTGCGTGTGACCGATGTTCGACTTGATCGATCCCAGCCAGAGCGGCAGGTCCTCCGGGCGCTCCTGGCCGTAGGTGGCCAGCAGCGCCTGCGCCTCGATCGGGTCACCCAGCGTCGTTCCGGTGCCGTGTGCCTCGATCACCTGGACGTCGGCCGACGACAGCCGGGCGTTGGCGAGGGCCTGGCGGATCACCCGCTGCTGCGAGGGGCCGTTCGGCGCCGTCAGGCCGTTGCTCGCACCGTCCTGGTTGACGGCGGAGCCGCGCACGATCGCCAGCACCTGGTGGCCGTTGCGCTGTGCGTCGGACAGCCGCTCCACGAGCAGCATGCCCACACCCTCGGACCAGCCGGTGCCGTCCGCGGCGTCCGCGAACGGCTTGCACCGGCCGTCGGGGGCGAGCCCGCGCTGGCGGCTGAACTCCACGAAGGCGGCGGGGCTGGTCATCACGGTGACGCCACCGGCGAGCGCCATGGAGCACTCGCCCTGGCGCACCGCCTGCGCGGCCTGGTGCAGGGCGACCAGCGACGACGAGCACGCCGTGTCCACCGTCAGCGCGGGTCCCTCAAGACCGAAGGTGTAGGAGATACGGCCCGACACGACCGAAGTGGCGCTGCCGGTCAGCATCTGCCCTTCGAGCCCCTCGGGGATCTCGTGCAGCCCCGTGCCGTAACCGGAGGTCGCGGCTCCGACATAGACACCGATCTGGCTGCCGCGCATGGACGCCGGGTCGATACCGGCCCGCTCGAACGCCTCCCACGAGGTCTCCAGCAGCAGCCGCTGCTGCGGGTCCATGGCGAGCGCCTCGCGCGGCGAGATCCCGAAGAACGCCGCGTCGAACTCGCTCGCCCCGTCGAGGAAGCCGCCCTCGCGGGCGTAGAACGTGCCCGACCGCTCCGGGTCGGGGTCGTACATCCCCTCGACATCCCATCCACGGTCGGAGGGGAAGTCCGTGATGGCGTCCGTACCGGCCGCCACGAGGTTCCACAGCTCCTCCGGGCTGCGCACACCGCCCGGGAAGCGGCAACTCATCCCGACGATCGCGATCGGATCGTCATCGGCCGGGACCGCCACCGCCGACGGCGCGGCCACCGCGTCCCGCGTTCCCAGCACCTCGGCACGCAGATGGCCGGCCAGCACCGTGGCGCTCGGGTAGTCGAAGACCAGCGTGGCCGGCAGCACCAGCCCGGTCTCCGCGTTCAGCCGGTTACGGAACTCAACGGCCGTCAGCGAGTCGAAGCCCAGCTCCTTGAACGCCCGGCCGGGCTCGACCGCCTCCGCACCCGCGAAGCCGAGGACGGCCGCCGCGTGGGCACGCACCAGGTCGAGCAGGGTCCGGTCGATCTCGGCCTCGGTGAGCCCCGCCAGGCGCTCCCGCAGTGCCGAACCGGTACCGGCGCCTTCGGCGCTGCCGGCGTTCGCCAGCGCCCGCTGGACCTCCGGCAGATCGCCGAGGAGCGGGCTCGGCCGCCCGATCGTGAACGCGGGGGCGAATCGCTCCCAGTCCACATCGGCGACCGTGAGCACACCGTCGTCACCCGCGACCGCTCCCTGCAGCGCGGCGATCGCCAGGCCGGGCACCATCGCGGGCAGACCGCGGCGCGCCAGATGGTCGGCCTCGTCCCCGGCCGCCATGCCGCCCTCGGCCCAGGGGCCCCAGGCCACGGCGGTACCGGCGAGGCCCCGGGCACGGCGGTCCTCCACCAGCGCGTCCAGGTAGGCGTTGGCCGCACCGTAGGCGGCCTGGCCGCCACTGCCCCACACACCGGCGATCGAGGAGAAGACCACGAACGCGTCCAGCTCCCGGTCGCCCAGCAGCTCGTCCAGATTGACGGCACCGGCCACCTTGCCGGAGACCACGGCGGCGGCGTCGGCCAGCCCGGTCTCGGCCAGCGGCCCGGCCCCGTTGGCGCCCGCCGCGTGCACCACGGCCGTCAGCGGATGCTCCTGCGGCACCGCGTCCAGCACCGCGGCCAGCTGCTCGCGGTCGGCCACATCGCAGGCCGCCACGGTCACCCGGGCGCCCAGCGCCTCGAGCTCCTCGCGCAGCTCGGGCGCGCCCGGCGCCTCGAGACCGCGACGGCTCGTCAGCACCAAGTGCTCGGCGCCGTTGCGCACCAGCCAGCGGGCCACCTGCCCGCCCAGCGCGCCCGTGCCACCGGTCACCAGCACCGTGCCACGCGCCCGCCATGTCGTCCCGTCGGCGACGGGCGCGGCGGACCGGGTCAGACGGCGTGCGAACACGCCGGAGCCGCGTACCGCCACCTGGTCCTCGACGACCTCGGCCGCCTCGGCGGCCAGCACACCGGCCAGCCGCGCGATCGCACGCTCGTCCAGTGACTCGGGCAGGTCGACCAGACCGCCCCACAGCTGCGGCAGCTCCAGCGCGGCCACCCGGCCGAGCGCCCACACCATCGCCTGCTTCGGGTGGCTGAGGCTGTCGGAGCGGCCCACCGACACGGCGCCCCGCGTACCGCACCACAGCGGAGCCTCGATACCGGCGTCGGCCATGGCCCGCACCAGTGTCAGCGTCAGGGCGAGACCACCGGGGAGCGCGGAGTGTCCTGGGCAGGGCTCCTCGTCCAGGGCGAGCAGCGACAACACGCCGCCCAGCGCGGGCGCGTCGGCGGCCGCCTCACGCAGCCGCTCCCCGAGCACCTCGGCGTCGAGGTGCCGCTCGTCGGCCACCAGCGACACCACGCCCGCGCCATGCCGCTCGAGCCCGGAGAGAACCCCCGTCACCAGCTCGTCCTCGGCACGGGACGCCGGAACCACGACCAGCCACGTGCCCGACAGCGACCCATCGGCCACGTCGGGGACCGGCCTCCAGGCCACCCGGTAGCGCCAGTTGTCGATCGTGGACTGGTCACGCCGGTTGCGGTGGTACGTGGACAGGGCGGGCAGCACCGCGCTCAGCGGCGTCTCGCCGTCGACGTCGAGCGTCTCGGCGAGCGCTTCGAGATCCTCGCGCTCGACCGCTTCCCAGAACCGCGCGTCCACCGAGTCGACGGCGCTCGACGCGCCCAAGCCGTTCAGGGAGATGGACACCTCGGGCCAGAACCGCTCGCGCTGGAAGGCGTACGTCGGCAGCTCCACCATCCGCGCACCGCGCCCGGCGACCACGGACTCCCACTCCACCGAGGCTCCGTGGACGTGGAGCTCGGCCAGCGCCATCGTCAGCGCCTGGGCCTCGGGACGGTCCTTGCGCAGCACCGGCACCACGGCCGAGGCCGCGGTCTGGTCCTCCGTCAGGCAGTCCCGCGCCATCGCGGACAGTACGCCGTCGGGGCCCACCTCCAGGAACCTGGTGACGCCCTGGGCGGTGAGTGCCCGCATGCCGTCCGCGAACCGCACCGCCTCCCGGACGTGGCGCACCCAGTACTCCGGCGAGCACACCTCGTCGCGGCTCGCCGCCTCGCCCGTCACATTGGAGACCAGGGCGATGGACGGTGCCTGGAAGGACAGGCCGGCGACGACGTCACGGAAGTCGTCCAGCATCGCGTCCATGCGCGGCGAGTGGAACGCGTGGCTGACCGTCAGCCGACGGGTCTTACGACCCTGCTCCGCCCACTGCCCCGCGATCTCCAGCGCCGCGGCCTCATCACCCGCGATCACCACGGCCGTCGGACCGTTGACCGCGGCAATGCTCACCTCGGCCTCACGACCGGCCAGCGACGGAGCGATCTCCTCCTCCGACGCCTGGATGGCGACCATCGCCCCACCCTCGGGCAACGCCTGCATCAAACGGCCACGAGCGGCCACCAGCGTGCACGCGTCCTCCAGCGAGAACACCCCCGCCACATGCGCGGCCGCGATCTCGCCGATGGAGTGACCGATCACCACATCCGGGGTGACACCGAAGTGCTCCAGCAACCGGAACAGCGCCACCTCGATGGCGAACAGCGCCGGCTGAGTGAACGCCGTCTGATCCAGCAGCGCGGCCTCCGCACTCCCCTCCGCCGCGAACACCACCTCCCGCAACGGACGGTCCAGCGCCACATCCAGATGCGCACACACCTCGTCCAGCGCACGGGCGAACACCGGGAACGCCTCGTACAACTCCCGCCCCATACCAAGACGCTGCGCACCCTGCCCCGAGAACAGGAAGGCCGACTTTCCAGCGGTTACGGCCTCTCCCTGGACGACTCCCGAGGCGATTCCGCCCTGCGCGAGAGCCTGCAGGCCGCGCAGAAGGGTCTCCCGGTCCTCACCCACCAGCACGGCACGGTGCTCGAACACCGACCTGGACGCCAAGGTGTGCCCGACGTCGAGCACGCCGACGTCTTCCCGAGCCGCCACATGCTCGTACAGCCGCTCGGCCTGCGCCCGCAGTGCCTCCCGGTTCTTCCCGGAGACCAGCCACGGCACCACGGCCGCCGACACCGGCGCCTCGGGGGCCGCCTCCGAGGCCGCGGCCTCTTCCAGGTCAGGAGCCTGCTCGAGGATGGTGTGGGCGTTGGTTCCGCTCAGTCCGAACGAGGAGACACCGGCCCGGCGCGGCCGGCCCGTCTCCGGCCACGCGGTGGCCTCGGTCAGCAGCCGCACCTCACCGGCCGACCAGTCCACCTCCCGCGACGGCTCGCCGACGTGCAGCGTCTGCGGCAGCACGCCCTCGCGCATCGCCAGCACCATCTTGATGACACCGGCCACACCGGCCGCGGCCTGCGTGTGACCGATGTTGGACTTGATGGCGCCCAGCCACAGCGGGCGGCCGTCCGGCCGCTCCTGGCCGTAGGTGGCCAGCACGGCCTGCGCCTCGATCGGGTCACCCAGCGTCGTACCGGTGCCGTGTGCCTCGACCGCGTCCACCTCGGCGGCCGACAGTCCGGCGCTGGCCAGGGCCTGGCGGATGACCCGCTGCTGCGACGGCCCGTTCGGCGCCGTCAGACCGTTGGACGCACCGTCCTGGTTGATCGCGCTGCCCCGCACCACCGCCAGTACCGGATGGCCGTTCCTCCGCGCGTCCGACAGCCGCTCCACCAGCAGCATGCCCACACCCTCGGACCAGCCGGTGCCGTCCGCGCCCTCCGCGAACGGCTTGCACCGACCGTCGGGCGCCAGACCACGCTGACGGCTGAACTCCACGAAGGCGCCCGGGGTGGACATCACCGACACCCCACCGGCGAGCGCCAGATCGCACTCGCCCTGGCGCAGCGCCTGCGCCGCGAGATGCAGCGCCACGAGCGACGACGAACACGCCGTGTCCACCGTCATCGCCGGCCCCTCGAGACCGAAGGTGTACGAGATACGCCCGGACACCACACTGGCCGCGCTGCCCGTTCCCACATGGCCACCGAAGTCCTCGGGGGCGTCGAGCATGATCGTGGAGTAGTCCTGGCCGTTGGTGCCGACGAACACACCGGTCCGGGTGCCCCGCAGCGCGGCCGGCTTGACGCCCGCGTACTCGAACGCCTCCCAGGACGTCTCCAGCAGCAGCCGCTGCTGCGGGTCCATGGCGACCGCCTCGCGCGGCGAGATGCCGAAGAACACCGGGTCGAACTGGGGTGCTCCGTAGAGGAAGCCGCCCTCACGGGCGTAGAAGGTGCCCGGGTGCTCGGGGTCCGGGTGGTACATCCCCTCGACGTCCCAGCCACGGTCTCCGGGGAACCCGGCGATGCCGTCGCCGCCCTCGGCCAGGAGGCGCCACAGGTCCTGCGGGGTCTCGACACCTCCGGGGAAGCGGCAGCTCATCGCCACGATCGCGATGGGGTCGTCGTCATCCGCGGGCACACGAGGCGACACCGCGTCGGTGGCCGCCTCGGTGTGGGCTCCGCCGAGCTCCTGCCGCAGATGGCCGGCGAGCACCTCGGCGGTCGGGTAGTCGAAGACGAGGGTCGACGGCAGGCGCAGACCGGTGGCCAGGTCGAGCCGGTTGCGCAGCTCGATGGCCGTGAGGGAGTCGAACCCGAGGTCCCGGAAAGCACGGCCGGGCTCGACGGCGTCCGCCGAGAAGTGGCCGAGCGCCGAGGCCGCGTGGGTGCGGATGAGGTCCAGGAGGACGGCTCGCTGTTCGGCGCCCGAGAGTCCGGCCAGTTGTTCCCGCAGACCGGATCCCGGCTCTGTCCGGGCGGTGGCACCGCCCGAGGCGGCCAGGAGTTCCCGCGCTTCGGGGATGTCGCTCACGAGGGCGCTGGGGCCCGCGCTCAGCATCGAGGCCATACCGGCCCAGTCGATGTCGGCCACGACCAGCGCGGGCTCGTCCTGGCCGATGGCCCAGCGCAGCGTGTCCACGGCCAGCGAGGGGGTCATGGGGGGCAGCGGCCCGCCACGCATCCGCTCCCCGGCACGGCCGCTCGCGGCCATGCCGCTCCCGGCCCACGGGCCCCAGGCGACCGCGGTGGCCGCCAGGCCCTGGGCGCGGCGCTGCTGCGCCAGCGCGTCCAAGTAGGCGTTGGCCGCCGCGTAGGCGGCCTGGCCCGCGCCGCCGACGACGCCGGCGAAGGAGGAGAACAGCACGAACGCGTCGAGCGACAGTCCTTCGGTCAGCTCGTGCAGATGCCGGGCGCCCTCCACCTTCGCGGTCAGGGTCCCGGCGAGCTGGTCGACGGTCAGGCCGTCGAGCACACCGTCGTCCAGGATGCCCGCCGCGTGCACGACGGCGCTCAGCGGATACCGCTCGGGGATGGCGGCCAGCACCGCGGCGAGGGCGTCCCGGTCGGCGGCGTCGCAGGCCGCGACGGTCACCTCGGCGCCCAGTTCTTCGAGTTCCGCCTTGAGCTCAACAGCGCCTTCGGCCGCGGGGCCGCGACGGCTGGTCAGCACCACGTGTTCGGCGCCCTCGCGCACGGCCCAGCGCGCCACATGCGCGCCCAGGGCACCGGTGCCACCGGTCACCAGCACCGAGCCCCGAGGCCGCCACGCGCGCTCCGCCGACTCGTTTCCGGCGGTGACGCGGGACAGGCGCCGGGCGTACGCTCCGGAGCCGCGCACCGCTACCTGGTCCTCGCCGCCTTCGGCGGACAGCGTCCAGAGCAGCCGCGCGGCGGCGCGCTCGTCCAGCGCCTCGGGCAGATCGACGAGGCCGCCCCAGATCCGCGGGTGCTCCATGGCCGCCACCCGGCCAAGGCCCCATATTTCGGCTTGGGTTGTGCTCATGAGCTGGTCGGAACGGCCCACCGAGACGGCACCGCGGGTGCCGCACCACAGACGGGCTTCGATGTCCGCCTCGGCCAGGGCCCGCACCAGCATCAGCGTCAGCGCGAGTCCGCGGGAGACCACCGGGTGCTCGGTGCAGGGCCGCTCGTCCACACCTACCAGAGACAGCACACCGCCGATCCCGGGCAGACCGGTGGCGATCTCACGCAGCCGCTCGGCCAGTACGCCCGGGGCGAGGTCGTCCTCGTCCGCCACGACGCGCACGACCTCGGCACCGTGCCGCTGGAGTGCGGTGGACACCGACTCGGCGAACGCGTCATCGACGCCCGAGGCGGGCAGGACCACGAGCCAGGTCCCCGACAGCGTGGCCGCGGGGTTCTCCGAGACGGGCTTCCACGAGACGCGGTACCGCCAGCCGTCGACCGTGGCCCGATCGCGCTGCTGCCGGCGGTACGACGACAGGGCGGGCAGCAACTCGCCCAGCGAGCCGCCGTCGACGTCCAGCGCCTTCGCCAGCGCGCCCAGGTCCTCGCGTTCCACCGCGTCCCAGAACCGCGCGTCCACGGTGTCCGCGGCGGCGGAGCCACCCGACGCTGCGCTCGTACTTTCCAGCCAGTAACGCTGCCGCTGGAACGGGTAGGTCGGCAGCTCCACCGTGCGGGCGCCCCGCCCGGCGAAGACCGTTTCCCAGTCCACCGCCACACCGTGGACGTGGGCTTCGGTCAGCGCGGCCATCAGAGCCTGGGCGTCAGGGCGCTCCTTGCGCAGGACCGGCACCACGACCGGGGCCGAAACCGCCTCTCCGGTCAGGCACTCCCGCGCCATCGCCGAGAGCACACCGTCGGGGCCCACCTCCAGGTAGGCGGTGACGCCCTGGGCCTCCAGGGAGCGAACACCGTCGGCGAAGCGCACGGCCTCCCTGACATGCCGCACCCAGTACTCCGGCGAGCAGACCTCGTCGGCCCCGACCGGCTCTCCCGTGACATTGGAGACCAGCGCCAGGCTGGGGGCCTGGAAGGACAGCCCGCGCACGACCTTGCGGAAGTCGTCCAGCATCGCGTCCATGCGCGGCGAGTGGAACGCGTGGCTGACCCGCAGCCGGCTCGTCTTGCGCCCTTGTTCCGACCAGTGGGCGGCGATCTCCAGCGCCGCTTCCTCGTCACCGGCGATGACCACGGCGTTCGGGCCGTTGACGGCGGCGATGCTCAGCTCGGCCTCACGGCCGGCCAGCGAACCGGCGATCTCCTCCTCCGAGGCCTGTACCGCCACCATGGCGCCGCCCTCGGGCAGCGCCTGCATCAGACGGCCACGCGCCGCGATCAGCGTGCACGCGTCCACCAGCGAGAGCACCCCGGCCACATGCGCTGCCGTGATCTCACCGATGGAGTGGCCGATCAGCACATCCGGGGTGACACCGAAGTGCTCCAGCAGCCGGAACAGCGCCACCTCGATGGCGAACAGCGCGGGCTGGGTGAACGCCGTCTGATCCAGCAGCGCGGCCTCCGCGCTCCCCTCCGCCGCGAACACCACCTCCCGCAACGGACGGTCCAGCAGCAGGTCGAGCCGCGCACACACCTCGTCCAGCGCACGGGCGAACACCGGGAACGCCTCGTACAACTCCCGGCCCATGCCCAGGCGCTGCGCACCCTGGCCCGAGAACAGGAAAGCCGTCTTGACCACCGTTCCGGCCACGCCCTGGACCACGCCAGGAGCGGCTTCGCCGGTGGCGACCGCCTCGAGCCCGCGGAGGAGTTCCGCACGATGCGCGCCCGACACCACCGCACGGTGTTCGAACGTCGACCGTGCGGCAGCCAGGGAGTGGCCGACGTCCAGGGGACTCAGCTCGGTCCGCTCGAGCAGGAACGCGCTGAGCCGTGCGGCCTGGGCCCGCAGAGCGTCCGCGCCACGAGCCGACAGCAGCCACGTGGCCACACTGCTGTCCTGGTCGGAGACCGAGTTCGGCTCGGCCTCGTCCTCGTCGACCGGCGGGGCCTGCTCGATGATGGTGTGCGCGTTGGTGCCACTCACACCGAAGGCGGAGACACCGGCCCGGCGCGGCTGACCGGTCTCGGGCCACTCGGTGGCCTCCGTCAGCAGCCGCACCTCACCCGCCGACCAGTCCACCTGCCGCGAGGGCTCATCCACATGCAGCGTCCGCGGCAACACGCCGTGCCGCATCGCCATGACCATCTTGATGATCCCGCCGACACCGGCGGCGGCCTGGGTGTGCCCGATGTTCGACTTCAGCGCGCCCAGCCACAGCGGGCGGCCCTCCGGACGCTCCTGGCCGTAGGTGGCCAGCAGCGCCTGCGCCTCGATCGGGTCGCCCAGCGAGGTACCGGTCCCGTGGGCCTCCACCACGTCCACATCGGCCGGCGTCAGCCGGGCGCTGGTCAGCGCGTCCCGGATGACCCGCTGCTGAGACGGGCCGTTCGGCGCCGTCAGACCATTGGACGCGCCGTCCTGGTTGACGGCGGAGCCGCGCACGACGGCCAGCACCGGGTGGCCGTTCTTCCGCGCGTCCGACAGCCGCTCCACCAGCAGCATGCCGACGCCCTCGGACCAGCCCGTGCCATCCGCGGAGTCCGCGAACGGCTTGCACCGGCCATCGGGCGCCAGACCGCGCTGACGGCTGAATTCCACAAAGGCGCTCGGGGTCGACATCACCGTCACACCACCGGCCAGCGCCAGGTCACATTCGCCCTGACGCAGCGCCTGTACCGCGAGATGGAGCGCCACCAGCGAAGAGGAACACGCCGTGTCCACCGTCACCGCGGGTCCTTCGAGACCGAAGGTGTACGCGATACGGCCCGAGACGACGGAAGCCGACGTGCCCGTCAGCAAATGGCCTTCGATTTCCTCCGGGAATTCGTCGACGTCCGCCCCGTAGCCGGAGGTCGAGGCGCCCACGAAGACACCGCCCCGACGGCCCTTCACCGACCCCGGAGCGATGCCCGCACGCTCGAATGCCTCCCATGAGGTCTCCAGCAGCAGCCGCTGCTGCGGGTCCATGGCAAGCGCCTCACGCGGCGAGATCCCGAAGAAGCCGGCGTCGAACTCGCCCGCGTCGTGCAGGAAACCGCCCTCGCGGGAATAGAAGGTGCCCGAGTGGTCGGGGTCCGGGTCATACATCCCGTCCACGTCCCACCCGCGGTTGGACGGGAAGTCGGAAATGGCGTCGCTACCGCCGGCCACCAGTTGCCACAGGTCCTCCGGGCTCCCCACCCCACCCGGAAAACGGCAGCTCATCGCCACGATCGCGATGGGGTCGGTCTCTCCTGCCTCCAACTCACGCAGGCGCTGACGCGCCTGGTGCAGATCAGCCGTCACCCGCTTGAGATAGTCCCGGAGCCTATCTTCGTTCACCATGGAAACCTTGCCTATAACGAGTCAAAGAAGACTGAAGAATGGAAGGGCCGGAGAGAGATGTGCCCCGGGACCGCACTTAACTGAGCTCATTTTCGATGAAATCGAAGAGATCGTCATCGGATGCCGCGTCAAGCCGCTGCGTGACGCTTTCAGCGTTCTCCGCTCCGGCTTCACCGCCGTTCAACTTGGCGAGAAGCACTTGGAGTCGGGTCGCGATGGCCGACCGCTCGGCATTGTCCGGCTCAGCCGTGGAGAGTGTTGCCTCAAGTCGTTCCAGATCCGCGATCAGCGGAGTGGAGGATGTCCCTTCGTCGGGGAGGACACCCGCTCGCACATGTTCTGCGAGTGCCCTTGAGTTCGGATAGTCGAAGACCAGCGTGGTGGACAGCCGCAGCCCGGTATCCGCGTTGAGTCGGTTGCGGAATTCTACCGCTGTGAGCGAGTCAAAGCCCAATTCCTTGAACGCCCGGTCCGACTCCACGCCTTCCATTCCCGAGAAACCGAGAACCGCGGCCGCGTGACTGCGCACCAGATCCAGCACGGCGCGCTCCCGCTCGCCGGGGGCCAGTGCGGAGAGCCGTTCCCGCAACCGCGATCCGGCCTCCGCGTGGCTCTCTTCGGCGGCACGGGCCTGTTCCAGAGCAGATACGACCTCAGGCAGCTCGCCGATGAGCGGGCTCGGCCGCCCCATCGTGAACGCGGGGGCGAACCGGTCCCAGTCCATGTCCGCGACCGTCACCACACCGTCGTCACCCGCGATCGCGCCCTGCAAGGCGGCGATCGCCAGGTCGGGCGCCATGCTGATCAGGCCGCGACGCGCGAGCTGTTCGCCTTCGCTTCCGGCCGCCATCCCGCTTTCGGCCCAGGGGCCCCAAGCCACGGCCGTACCGGCGAGACCCCGCGCACGGCGGTCCTCCACCAAAGCGTCCAGGTAGGCGTTGGCGGCACTGTACGCGGCCTGGCCGCCACTGCCCCACACACCGGCGATCGACGAGAACACCACGAACGCGTCAAGCTCCCGGTCACCCAGCAGCTCATCCAGATACGCGGCGCCCGCGGCCTTTCCGGACACCACCGCCGCGGCATCCTCCAGACTCATCTCCGCAAGCTCGGCCGCCTGCTCAACACCCGCCGCATGGAACACCGCACTGAGCGGAAACTCCTCCGGAACGGCATCCAGCACGGCGGCCACCTGCGCACGATCGGCCACATCACACGCCGCCACGGTCACCCGGGCACCCAGCGCCTCCAACTCCTCGCGCAGCTCCGCCGCCCCCGGCGCCTCGGCACCGCGACGGCTGGTCAGCACCACATGCTCGGCACCACTGCGCACCACCCAGCGCGCCACCCGACCGCCCAGCGCGCCCGTGCCGCCCGTCACCAGCACCGTGCCACGCGCCCGCCACGGCCGCTCCGCCCCCTCGCCCGCGTCAGCCCGCACCAGACGCCTGGCAAACACACCCGAACCACGCACCGCGACCTGATCCTCACCATCCCCGGCCGCCAACACACCCACCAACCGCGCCGCACCACGCTCATCCAGCACCTCAGGCAGATCGACCAGACCACCCCACACCGCGGAGTGCTCCAACCCCACCACCCGGCCCATACCCCACACCTGCGACTGCACAGCACCAGCCAGAGCATCCCAACGCCCCACCGACACCGCACCACGCGTACCGCACCACAACCGAGCCGGAACCTCCGCCTCAACCATCGCCTGCGCCAGCGTCAACGTGGCGGCAAAGCCACCGGAGAGCGCCGGGTGCCCCGGGCAAGGCCCCTCATCCAGGGCGAGCAGCGACAGCACACCACCCAGCTCAGGCAACTCCGCGACCGCCTCACGCAGCCGCCCCGCCAACACCTTCGCGTCCAAGTCGCGCTCATCCACCACCAGCGAGACCACACCCGCACCATGCCGCCCCAGCCCCGCGGCAACCCCCGCCACCAGCTCATCCTCGGCACGCGACGCCGGAACCACCACCAGCCACGACCCCGACAACGACCCCTCGGCCACCTCCGGAACCGGCTTCCACGACACCCGATAACGCCAGCCATCGATCATCGACCGGTCACGGCTGCTGCGGTGATACGCCGACAGAGCCGGCAGCACCTGACTCAGCGGGGCCTCGCCGTCGATGTCGAGCGCCTGGGCCAGCGCTTGGAGATCCTCGCGCTCGACCGCCTCCCAGAACCGCGCGTCCACCGAGTCCACGGCCGCCGCGTCCCGGCCCCCCAGGGCCATGGACACCTCGGGCCAGAACCGCTCGCGCTGGAAGGCATACGTCGGCAGCTCGACCTGTCGTGCGCCACGACCGGCGAAGACCGACTCCCAGTCCAACGAGACACCGCTGACGTGGAGTTCGGCCAGCGCCGTCGTCAACGCCCGGGTCTCGGAACGGTCCTTGCGCAGCACGGGAACGAGAACCGTGCCGGGGGTGTCATCCGTCCCTTCCGCCAGGCAATCCTGGGCCATCGCCGTGAGCACACCATCGGGACCCACCTCAAGGAACCTGGTCACACCCAACGCCTTAAGCGCACGTACCCCATCCGCGAACCGCACCGCCTCACGCACATGCCTCACCCAGTAATCGGGTGAGCACACCTCTGTCTCGGAAACCGGCCCACCAGTGACATTGGACACCAGCGTCATGGTCGGCGGCTCGAAGGCGAGCTCGCGGACCACCTGGCCGAACGCGTCCAACATAGTGTCCATAAGGCAAGAGTGAAACGCATGAGAGACCCGCAAACCCTTAGTCTTTCGACCCCTCGCCTCCCAGACACCCGCGACTTCCTGGACCGCGTGTGCATGGCCCGAGACCACCACGGCCGACGGACCGTTGACCGCGGCGATGCTCATCTCGTGCTCACGGCCGGAGAGTGAGCCGGCGACCTCCTCTTCGGTCGCCTGGATGGCCACCATGGCGCCACCCTCGGGCAGCGCCTGCATCAAACGGCCCCGGGCGGCGATCAGCGTGCACGCGTCCTCCAGTGAGAACACCCCGGCAACGTGCGCGGCGGCGACCTCGCCGATGGAGTGGCCGATCAGCACATCCGGGGTGATGCCCCAGTGCTCCAGCAGCCGGAACAGCGCCACCTCGATGGCGAACAGCGCGGGCTGGGTGAACGCCGTCTGATCCAGCAGCGCGGCATCCGCACTGCCCTCGGCCGCGAACATCACCTCCCGCAGCGGACGGTCCAGCACCACATCCAGATGCGCACACACCTCGTCCAGCGCACGGGCGAACACCGGGAACGCCTCGTACAACTCCCGCCCCATGCCCAGACGCTGCGCCCCCTGACCCGAGAACAAGAACGCCGTCCTGCCACCCGTCACGGCCTGTCCCTGGATGACTCCCGATCCGATTCCGCCCTGAGCCATCTCCTCGAGACCGCGCAGCAGGGCCTCGCGGTCCTCGCCGACCAGTACGGCCCGGTGCTCGAACACCGAGCGAGTCGCCAGCGAGTACCCGACGTCCAGCGTGTCGAGGTCGGCCCGGGCCGCCACATGCGCGTGCAGTCGCCCGGCCTGTGCCCGCAGCGCCTCCCGGCTCTTCCCGGAGACCAGCCACGGCACCACGGCCGCCGACTCGACCGTGCCGGGGGCCACGGTGTCCGAGCCCACGGGCTCCTCCACAGCGGGGGCCTGCTCGATGATGGTGTGCGCGTTGGTTCCGCTCAGCCCGAACGAGGAGATGCCGGCCCGGCGCGGCCGGTCCGTCTCCGGCCACGCGGTGGCCTCCGTCAGCAGCCGTACCTCGCCCGCCGACCAGTCCACCTGCCGCGACGGCTCGTCCACATGCAGCACCTTCGGCAGCACACCGTGCCGCATCGCCATCACCATCTTGATGACACCGGCCACACCGGCCGCCGCCTGCGTATGGCCGATGTTCGACTTGATGGCGCCCAGCCACAGCGGACTTCCCTCCGGCCGGCCCTGCCCGTAGGTGGCCAGCAGCGCCTGCGCCTCGATCGGGTCGCCCAGCGAGGTACCCGTGCCGTGCGCCTCCACCGCGTCCACTTCGGACGCCGACAGCCCGGCACTCGCCAGCGCCTGGCGGATCACCCGCTGCTGCGACGGACCGTTCGGCGCCGTCAGACCGTTCGACGCACCGTCCTGGTTGATGGCCGAGCCGCGGACCACGGCCAGCACCGGGTGACCGTTACGGCGGGCGTCCGACAGCCGCTCCACGAGCAGCATGCCGACGCCCTCGCCCCAGCCCGTGCCATCCGCCCCGTCGGAGAACGGCTTGCACCGACCGTCGGAAGCGAGTCCGCGCTGACGGCTGAACTCGACGAAGGCGCCCGGGGTCGACATCACCGACACACCACCGGCCAGCGCAAGGTCGCACTCGCCCTGACGCAGCGCCTGCATGGCCATGTGCAGCGCCACCAGCGACGACGAACACGCCGTGTCCACCGTCACCGCGGGCCCCTCGAGACCGAAGGTGTAGGAAATACGCCCCGACACCACACTGGCCGCGCTGCCCGTGCCCAGGTGGCCCTCGAGGTCACCTTGCGCGTCCGCCCACAGCCCCGTGTAGTCCTGGCCGTTCGTTCCGACGAACACACCCGCCCGGGCGCCCCTCAGCGCCTCCGGAGCGATACCGGCTCGCTCGAACGCCTCCCACGATGTCTCCAGCAGCAGCCGCTGCTGCGGGTCCATGGAGAGCGCCTCGCGCGGCGAGATCCCGAAGAACCCCGCGTCGAAGTCCGGGGCGCCGTAGAGGAAGCCGCCCTCGCGTGCGTAGGACGTACCGAGCCGCTCGGGGTCGGGGTCGTACAGCCCGTCGAGGTCCCAACCGCGGTCGGCGGGGAACCCGGCGATGGCGTCACCGCCCTCGGCGACCAGCCGCCACAGTTCCTCCGGTGTGTGGACATCCCCGGGGAAGTGGCAGCTCATCGCGACGATCGCGATCGGGTCATGGGCCACGGCAGCGGCCGTCGGCTCGACGGCGGCCACGGCCGGCTGGGCAGTGCCGAATGCCTCGGCGTCCAGGTAGTCGGCCAGTTCGGCGGCGCTCGGATAGTCGAAGACCAGCGTGGCCGGGAGGCGCAGCCCCGTCGCGATGTCCAGCCGGTTGCGCAGCTCGACCGCCGTGAGGGAGTCGAACCCGAGATCGCGGAAGGCCCGGCCGGGCTCGACGGACTCCGCCGACGCATGGCCGAGTACGGCGGCCGCGTGTCCCCGTACCAGTTCCAGCACGGCCTGGTTCCGCTCGGCCGCCGACAGCCCGGCGAGCTTCTCGGCGAAGGTGGCCGCTTCCGCCTCGGCACCGCCGTTGACCGCGGTCAGGTGCCTGAGTGCTTCGGGGATGTCACTGATGAGAGCGCCGCCGCCGGACGCGGCATGCGCCGAGGCCAGGCGCTCCCAGTCGACGTCGGCCACGACAAGCGAAGCCTCGTCATGGCCGACCGCCCAGCCGAGTGCCGCCACGGCCAGCGCCGGGTCCATCGCGGCCACCACACCACCGCGTACCCGTTCCCCGGCACGGCCCTCCACGGCCATACCGGCCTCGGCCCACGGCCCCCAGGCGACCGCCGTGCCGGCGAGTCCGGCACCGCGCCGCAGCACCGCGAGCGCGTCCAGGTAGGCGTTCGCCGCGGCGTAGGCCCCCTGTCCGGCACCGCCGACGACACCGGCGAACGAAGAGAACAGCACGAAGGCGTCGAGATCCAGATGTGCGGTCAGCTCGTGCAGCTGCCTCGCGCCCGCCACCTTCGCGCCGAGCACCCCGGCGACCCGGTCGACGGACAGACCGTCCAGCACACCGTCGTCCAGCACACCGGCCGCGTGCACCACGCCGCGCAGGGGGAACCGCTCGGGGACCCCCGCCAGCACCTCGGCGAGCGCTTCGCGATCCGCGACATCACAGGCGACCACCGAGACCAGCGCACCCATGCCCTCGAGTTCGGCCTTGAGCTGGGGCGCACCGTCGGCCGCCAGGCCGCGGCGGCTGGTGAGGACGACGTGCTCGGCGCCCTCGGCCACCGCCCAACGGGCCACATGCGCGCCGAGCGCCCCCGTACCGCCGGTCACCAGCACCGAGCCGCTCGGCCGCCAGGCTTCGCCGCCCGACGACACGACACGCCCCAAGCGCCGGACAAACACTCCGGAGCCCCGCACCGCCGCCTGGTCCTCGCCGCCCTCGGCGGACAGCACACCGGCCAGCCGCCCCACGGCGCGCTCGTCGAGCACCTCGGGCAGATCCACCAGGCCACCCCAGATCCGGGGGTGCTCCAGGGCCGCGACCCGGCCGAGGCCCCACGCCTCCGCCTGGACCGGGCTGGTGAGCCGGTCCGAACGCCCCACCGAGACCGCGCCCCGCGACGCGCACCACAGCCGAACGCCCACCTCCAGCCCCGCCAGGGCCTGCACCAACCGCAGGGTCAGCGCGAGGCCCGCCGCGACCACCGGCTCCCCGGCGCACGGCTCCTCGTCCAGGGCGAGCAGCGACATCACGCCGACCTCGGACTCGCCGTCGAGTGCGCCGAGCAGCGCCTGGGCCAGCCCGTCGGTGTCCGTGTCCGCGGCCACCGCCACCGGCACCACCCGGGCGCCGTGCTTCTCGAACCCCTGGCGGATCGACGTGGCGACCTCGCCTTCCGCCAGTCCGGCGGGCACCACCAGCAGCCAGGTCCCCGAGAGAGAGGCGGCGGCCACGTCCGGGGCCGGCTTCCAGGACACGCGGTAACGCCAGCCGTCGACCGTGGCCCGGTCACGCTGCTGCCGACGGTAGGACGACAGCGCGGGCATCAGCTCGCCGAGCGGGCCCTTGCCGTCGACGTCCAGCGCCTCGGCCAGCGCCTCCAGATCCTCCCGCTCAACGGCTTCCCAGAACCGGGCGTCCACGCTGTCGGCAGCGGCCGAACCGCCTGTCGCCCCGCCCGTGTCCTCCAGCCAGTAGCGCTGTCGCTGGAAGGCATAGGTGGGCAGCTCGACCTTCCGCGCGCCGCGTCCGGTGAAGAGCTGTTCCCAGTCGACGGTGGTGCCGTGGACGTGGAGTTCGGCCAGCGCCGTCGTCAGCGCCTGGGCCTCGGGGCGGTCCTTGCGCAGCACCGGCACGACGACCGCGGCCGATGCCTCCCGCGCCGTCAGGCACTCCCGCGCCATCGCCGAGAGCACACCGTCGGGGCCCACCTCCAGGAAGGTGGTCACGCCCTGCGCCTCCAGTGCCCGTGCGCCGTCCGCGAACCGCACGGCCGCACGCACATGCCTCACCCAGTACTCCGGCGAGCACACCTCATCGGCTCCCGCCGGCTTACCCGTCACGTTGGAGACCAGCGCGATGGCCGGCGGGGCGAACGACAGCCCCTCGACGACCTTGCGGAAGTCACCGAGCATCGCGTCCATGCGCGGCGAGTGGAACGCGTGACTGACCCGCAGGCGGCGGGTCTTGCGGCCCTGCTCCGCCCACTGTTCCGCGATCTCCAGCGCCGCTTCCTCGTCACCGGCGATGACCACGGCGTTCGGGCCGTTGACGGCGGCGATGCTCACCTCGGTCTCACGACCGGCGAGCGACGGAGCGACCTCCTCCTCCGACACCTCGACGGCGACCATGGCGCCGCCCTCGGGCAGCGCCTGCATCAAACGGCCACGGGCGGCCACCAGCGTGCACGCGTCCTCCAAAGAGAAGACTCCCGCAACGTGCGCGGCGGCGATCTCACCGATGGAGTGACCGATCACCACATCCGGCGCCACACCCCACGCCGACAGCAGCCGGAACAACGCCACCTCGACCGCGAACAACGCGGGCTGGGTGAACGCCGTCTGATCCAGCAGCTCGGCGTCCGCACTCCCCTCCGCCGCGAACATCACATCCTTCAGCGGACGGTCCAGCAGCATGTCCAGATGCGCACACACCTCGTCCAGGGCAAGGGCGAACACCGGGAACGCCTCGTACAACTCCCGGCCCATACCCAGGCGCTGCGCACCCTGGCCCGAGAACAAGAACGCCGTCGAACCCGAAGTACGCGCGACGGACCGCATCACTCCCGGGGCAGCCTCACCGGCCGCGACGGCCTCGAGCCCGCGCAGCAGCTCCGCACGGTCCGCGGCCGTGACCACCGCACGGTGTTCGAGGGCCGAGCGCGTCGCCACCAAGGAGTAAGCCACATCCAGCGTGCCCAGTTCGGTGTGCGCCATCAGATGCGACCGCAGCCGCTCGGCCTGGGCGCGCAGGGCTTCCGGGCTCCGGCCGGAGAGCGCCCAGGGAAGGACGCCATGGTCCTCGGCGGGGTCCTCGTCCGGCACCGCCTGGTCGTACACCGGGGCCTGCTCGATGATGGTGTGCGCGTTCGTACCGCTCACACCGAAGGCGGAGATACCCGCCCGGCGCGGCTGACCGGTCTCGGGCCACTCGGTGGCCTCCGTCAGCAGCCGCACCTCACCCGCCGACCAGTCCACCTGCCGCGACGGCTCGTCCACGTGCAGCACCTTCGGCAGTACACCGTGGCGCATCGCCATGACCATCTTGATGATCCCGCCGACACCGGCGGCGGCCTGGGTGTGCCCGATGTTCGACTTCAGCGCGCCCAGCCACAGCGGGCGGCCGTCCAGCCGCTCCTGGCCGTAGGTCGCGAGCAGTGCCTGCGCCTCGATCGGGTCGCCCAGCGTCGTACCGGTGCCGTGTGCCTCCACCGTGTCCACCTCGGCGGCCGACAGGCGGGCGTTCGCCAGCGCCTGCCGGATGACCCGCTGCTGCGAGGGGCCGTTCGGCGCCGTCAGACCGTTGGACGCACCGTCCTGGTTCACCGCGGAGCCCCGCACGATCGCCAGCACCTGGTGGCCGTTGCGCTCGGCGTCGGACAGCCGCTCCACGAGCAGCATGCCCACACCCTCGGACCAGCCCGTACCATCCGCGGCGTCCGCGAACGGCTTGCACCGGCCGTCGGGGGCGAGCCCGCGCTGACGGCTGAACTCCACAAAGGCCGCCGGCGTGGCCAGCACGGTCACACCGCCGGCGAGCGCCATGGAGCACTCGCCCTGACGCAACGACTGCGCGGCCTGGTGCAGGGCGACCAGCGACGACGAACACGCCGAGTCCACCGTCAAGGCGGGTCCCTCGAGGCCCAAGGTGTAGGAGATTCGACCGGACACGACCGAGGTCGCGTTGCCGGTCAATATCTGCCCTTCCAGGTCCTCCGCCGACTCGTTGGCACCGGCCCCGTAGCCCGAGGTGGCAGCGCCCACGAACACGCCGATCTGATTGCCGCGCACGGACGTGGGAGCGATACCGGCGCGCTCGAACGCCTCCCAGGACGTCTCCAGCAGCAGCCGCTGCTGGGGATCGATGGCGAGTGCCTCGCGCGGCGAGATGCCGAAGAACGCCGCGTCGAACTCGCCCGCGTCGTGCAGGAAACCGCCCTCGCGCGAGTAGAACGTGCCCGAGTGGTCGGGGTCCGGGTGGTACATCCCGTCCACGTCCCATCCACGGTTGGACGGGAAGTCGGAGATCGCGTCGCCACCGCCGGCCACGAGGTTCCACAGATCCTCCGGGCTGCGCACACCCCCCGGGAAGCGGCAACTCATCCCGACGATCGCGATCGGATCGTCGTCGACCGGGGCCGCCACCGCCACCGGCGCGGCCACCGCGCCTCGTGTCCCGAGCACCTCGGCACGCAGATGGTCCGCCAGGATCGACGCATTCGGGTAGTCGAAGACCAGCGTCGTCGGCAGCTCCAGCCCGGTCTCCGCCACCAGCCGGTTACGGAACTCCACGGCCGTGAGCGATTCGAAACCGAGCTCCTTGAACGCGCGCTCGGGCTCGACCGTCTCCCCACCGGTGAATCCGAGGACCGCGGCCACATGGCCCCGTACCAGGTTGAGCAGGGTCCGGTCGATCTCGGCCTCGGTCAGCCCCGCCAGCCGCTCCCGCAGACCCGCCGCGGCTTCCGACTGGCCGGACCCGCCCCCGGATCGGAGCACCTTTTCGACCTCGGGGAGGTCGCCGATGAGCGGGCTCGGCCGCTCCAAGGTGAACGCGGGGGCGAACCGCTCCCAGTCCATGTCGGCGACCGTCACCACGCCGTCGTCGCCCGCGAGCGCGCCCCGCAGTGCGGCAAGGGCCAGCTCCGGAGCCATGACGAGCAGGCCGCGGCGGGCGAGCTCGCGCTCCATCCCCTCCGATGTCGCCATGCCGCTTTCGGCCCAGGGACCCCAGGCAACGGCCGTACCGGCGAGACCCCGCGCACGGCGGTCCTCCACCAAAGCGTCCAGGTAGGCGTTGGCGGCACTGTACGCGGCCTGGCCGCCACTGCCCCACACACCGGCGATCGACGAGAACACCACGAACGCGTCCAGCTCCCGGTCACCCAGCAGCTCATCCAGATACGCGGCGCCCGCGGCCTTTCCGGACACCACCGCCGCGGCATCCTCCAGACTCATCTCCGCAAGCTCGGCCGCCTGCTCAACACCCGCCGCATGGAACACCGCACTGAGCGGAAACTCCTCCGGAACGGCATCCAGCACAGCGGCCACCTGCGCACGATCGGCCACATCACACGCCGCCACGGTCACCCGGGCACCCAGTGCCTCCAGCTCCTCGCGCAGCTCCGCCGCCCCCGGCGCCTCGGCACCGCGACGGCTGGTCAGCACCACATGCTCGGCACCACTGCGGGCCAGCCAGCGGGCCACCCGACCGCCCAGCGCGCCGGTGCCACCGGTGACCAGCACCGTGCCGCGCGCCCGCCACGGCCGCTCCGCTCCCTCGCCCGCGTCAGCCCGCACCAGACGCCTGGCAAACACACCCGAACCACGCACCGCGACCTGATCCTCACCATCCCCGGCCGCCAACACACCCACCAACCGCGCCGCACCACGCTCATCCAGCACCTCAGGCAGATCGACCAGACCACCCCACACCGCGGAGTGCTCCAACCCCACCACCCGGCCCATACCCCACACCTGCGACTGCACAGCACCGGCCAGAGCATCCCAACGCCCCACCGACACCGCACCACGCGTACCGCACCACAACCGAGCCGGAACCTCCGCCTCAACCATCGCCTGCGCCAGCGTCAACGTGGCGGCAAAGCCACCGGAGAGCGCCGGGTGCCCCGGGCAAGGCTCCTCATCCAGGGCGAGCAGCGACAGCACACCACCCAGCTCAGGCAACTCCGCGACCGCCTCACGCAGCCGCCCCGCCAACACCTTCGCGTCCAAGTCGCGCTCATCCACCACCAGCGAGACCACACCCGCACCATGCCGCCCCAGCCCCGCGGCAACCCCCGCCACCAGCTCATCCTCGGCACGCGACGCCGGAACCACCACCAGCCACGACCCCGACAACGACCCCTCGGCCACCTCCGGAACCGGCTTCCACGACACCCGATAACGCCAGCCATCAATCGTCGACCGGTCACGGCTGCTGCGGTGATACGCCGACAGCGCCGGCAGCACCGCACGCAACGACGCCTCGTCGTCGAAGTCCAGCTCCTTCGCGAGCGATTCGAGATCCTCACGCTCCACGGCCTGCCAGAACCGCGCATCCACCTCGCGACGGATTCCGGCATCGGCACCGGCCGCATCGACGGACTTCTCGACCCAGTAGCGCCGGCGCTGGAAGGCATAGGTCGGCAGGTCGATCCTGCGCGCCTCGAGACCGTCGAAGACCGAGGCCCAATCGACAGCGGAGCCGTGAACGTGCAGCCGTGCCAGCGCGGTGGTCAGGGCCACGGCCTCCGAGCGGTCCTTGCGCAGCACCGGCACGATCACGGGCGCCGAGGCAGGCTCGCCCCGTTCCGTCAGGGAGTCCTGCGTCATCGCCGAGAGCACACCGTCGGGGCCCACCTCCAGGAAGGTGGTCACGCCCTGTCCCTCGAGCGCCCGCACCCCGTCCAGGAAGCGCACGGCTTCCCGCACGTGGCGCACCCAGTACTCCGGCGAGCACACCTCGGCCTCCGAGGCCATCCTGCCGGTGACGTTGGAGACGAGGTCGATGGCGGGCGGGGCGAACGACAGCCCCTCGACGACCTTGCGGAAGTCGTCCAGCATCGCGTCCATACGCGGCGAGTGGAACGCGTGGCTGACCGTCAGCCGACGGGTCTTACGACCCTGCTCCGCCCACTGCCCCGCGATCTCCAGCGCCGCGGCCTCATCACCCGCGATCACCACGGCCGTCGGACCGTTGACCGCGGCAATGCTCACCTCGGCCTCACGACCGGCCAGCGACGGAGCAATCTCCTCCTCCGACGCCTGGATGGCGACCATCGCCCCACCCTCGGGCAACGCCTGCATCAAACGGCCACGAGCGGCCACCAGCGTGCACGCATCCTCCAGCGAGAACACCCCCGCCACATGCGCGGCCGCGATCTCACCGATGGAGTGACCGATCACCACATCCGGGGTGACACCGAAGTGCTCCAGCAACCGGAACAGCGCCACCTCGATGGCGAACAGCGCCGGCTGAGTGAACGCCGTCTGATCCAGCAGCGCGGCCTCCGCACTCCCCTCCGCCGCGAACACCACCTCACCCAACGGACGGTCCAGCACCACATCCAGATGCGCACACACCTCGTCCAGCGCACGCGCGAACACCGGGAACGCCTCGTACAACTCCCGCCCCATACCAAGACGCTGCGCACCCTGCCCCGAGAACAAGAACGCGAGAGTGTCCTCGATCCGGGTCGTGCCCTGGACCACCTGAGCCGCGTTCTCGCCGGTGGACAGGGCCTCCAGGCCACGCAGGAGCTCGTCCCGGTCCCCGGCGACCAGGGCCGCGCGGTGGTCGAAAGCCGAACGGGTCGTGGCGAGGGAGAAGCCGACGTCCGCCGGTGTCAGCTCCGAGTGGGCACTCAGGTGGGCGTGGAGTTGGCCCGCCTGGGCGGCGAGCGCGTCAGCGCTCTTGGCGGACACCAGCCAGGGCAGGACAGCGGGCCGCTTTGCCCCGTCCGCCTTGGGAGCGATCGCCTCGGGCTGCCCATCACGGTCGGCTTCCGGGGCCTGCTCGATGATGGTGTGCGCGTTGGTACCACTCACCCCGAACGAGGAGATACCGGCCCGGCGCGGCCGGTCCGTCTCCGGCCACGCGGTGGCCTCCGTCAGCAGCCGTACCTCACCCGCCGACCAGTCCACCTGCCGCGACGGCTCATCCACATGCAGCGTCCGCGGCAACACCCCGTGCCGCATCGCCATCACCATCTTGATGACACCGGCCACACCCGCCGCCGCCTGCGTATGGCCGATGTTCGACTTGATGGCCCCCAGCCACAGCGGGCTGTCCGCCGACCGCTCCTGGCCATACGTCGCCAGCAGTGCCTGCGCCTCGATCGGGTCACCCAATGTGGTACCCGTACCGTGCGCCTCCACCGCGTCCACCTCGGACGCCGACAGCCCGGCACTCGCCAGCGCCTGACGGATCACCCGCTGCTGCGCCGGACCGTTCGGCGCCGTCAGACCATTGGACGCACCGTCCTGGTTGATGGCGCTGCCCCGCACCACCGCCAGCACCGGATGGCCGTTCTTCCGCGCGTCCGACAGCCGCTCCACCAGCAGCATGCCCACACCCTCGGCCCAGCCCGTACCGTCCGCGGCGTCCGCGAACGGCTTGCACCGGCCATCGGCCGCCAGACCGCGCTGACGGCTGAACTCCACGAACGACCCCGGCGACGCCATCACCGACACACCACCGGCCAGTGCCAGCTCGCACTCGCCCTGACGCAGCGCCTGCATGGCCATGTGCAGCGCCACCAGCGACGACGAACACGCCGTGTCCACCGTCACCGCGGGCCCCTCGAGACCGAAGGTGTAGGAAATACGCCCCGACACCACACTGGCCGCGCCACCGGTCAGATACCCCTCAAGTTCACCCCCCACCTCATAGAGATGAGTCGAGTAGTCCTGACCGTTGGTACCGACGAAAACCCCGACCGGCCTGCCGCGCAGGGACACGGGGTCGATCCCGGTTCGCTCGAACGCCTCCCATGACGCCTCCAGCACCAGCCGCTGCTGCGGATCGGTCGCCACGGCCTCACGGGGAGAAATTCCGAAGAACTGCGGGTCGAATTGGTCGGCATCGTAGATGAAGCCACCCTCTCGGGTGTAGCTCGTCCCAGGATTGTCCGGGTCCGGGTGGTAAAGCCCCTCGAGGTCCCAGCCGCGATTGGTCGGGAATCCGGAGATGGCGTCGACACCATCCGCGACGAGTCGCCACAGGTGCTCCGGGGTGCTTACGCCCCCGGGAAAGCGACAGCTCATTCCCACAATGGCGATGGGCTCCCGCGACGCCGCCATGAGGCGCTGGTTCTGTAGCTTGAGGCGGTCGTTTTCCCGCAGAGAAGCGCGCAGCGCTTCGACAACTCTTTCGGAGGACGTAGCCATCAGTAGCTCCACACTTCCACGAACATCAAAGGTCTGCGCCGCCCAGTGCCCTCTGGACGAGGTCGTCGACATCCATCTCGTCGACAGCGCTGTTCATTTCTTCTTGGGGCACCGGCTCAGAACCGCTCTCCGAGATGTGGGCGAGTTCCAGCAGGGCGTCCATCAGTCCGGCCTCACGGAAACGCGCGAGCGGAATTGAGGCCAAGGCCTCTCGAATTCGGTCTTCTTCGGGGTCGTTCTGGTCAGCGCCACTGGCCTGCGGAAACATATTCGTCTCCAAATGCTCGGCCAGTACGGTGAGGTTCGGGAAGTCGAACGCCAACGTGGTCGGCAACTCCAGGCCGGTGATCGCGCCCAGACGGTTGCGGAGCTGTACGGCCGTCAGCGAGTCGAAGCCGAGCTCCCGGAACGACCGATCGCTCTCGATGGCGTCGGGGGTCGCATGCACCAGGACCGCGGCGACGTGCTGCCGGACCAGCTTGCGCAGGGAACGCTGACGCTTCGCCGAGGACAGCCCCTCCAGACTCGCGCGCAGCTCCGCCGCGGCCGATTCGGCCGGCTCAGGGTCAGCGGACGCCGACGCCACGTTCGACCGCCGCGGCTTCGTCAGCTCGCTCAGCATGGGGGTCGGCCGGGTTCCACCGAGCTCTTCGCCGAGGCGGTCCCATGCGGCGTCGGCCACAAGGACGAAGGTCTCGTCCACGTCGAGCGCGCGCTGGAGCGCGGAGATCGCCAAGTCGGGGTCCATCGGGGCCACGCCGCCGCGCGCCATGTGCGCTTCGAGGTCACCGTCGATGACCATGCCGCTGCCGGCCCAGGCACCCCAGGCGATGGAGACCGCCGGAAGCCCGTCCGCCCGCCGCTGGGCCGCCAGCGCGTCCAGGAACGCGTTGCCCGCCGCGTAGCTCCCCTGCCCCGGACCGCCTGTCGTGCCCGCCGCCGAGGAGAACAGCACGAACGCCGACAGATCCATCCCCGAGGTCAGCTCATGCAGATTCCGCGCCGCGTCCACCTTCGGACGCAACACCCCGGCCGCCCGCTCCACCGTCAGGGCGTCGATCACACCGTCGTCCAGCACACCCGCCGAATGGACCACGGCGGTCAGCGGGAACTGTGACGGAATCGCGTCCAACACCCCGGCCAGCTCCGCACGGTCGGCCGTGTCACACGCCGCCACCGTCACCCGGGCACCGAGCTCCTCCAGCTCCGCCTTCAACTCGGCGGCGCCCTCGGCCTCCATCCCACGACGGCTGGTCAGCACCAGATGCTCGGCGCCCGTACGCGCCAGCCACCGCGCCACATGGCCGCCCAGCGCACCCGTACCACCGGTCACCAGCACCGAACCACCCGGCCGCCAGCCATCCGTGGCCGTGCTGTCAGGCACCGAGGCCCGCACCAGCCGCTTGACGAAGACCCCCGAACCACGCACCGCCACCTGGTCCTCGGACTCCGCACCGGTCAGCACTCCGGCCAGCCGGGCCACCGCACGACTGTCGATGGTCTCGGGCAGGTCCACGACACCGCCCCAGCGCTGGGGATACTCCACTCCCACGATCCGCCCCAGCCCCCAGACCATCGCCTGTGTCGGGCTCATCAGCCGGTCGGAACGTCCCACCGACACCGCACCCCGCGTCCCGCACCACAGCGGAGCCACCACACCGGCGTCACCCAGCCCCTGGACCAGCGCCACCGTCGCCGCCAGCCCGGCCGGGACCACCTCGAACGACCCGTGCGCCGACTCATCCAGCCCGAGCAGCGAGAACACACCCGCCACCTCCGACGGATCCATCCCCGTCTCGTCAAGCGCCCCACGCAGCCGCTCCGTCATCACCTCACGGCCATCGGCCGCGTCGACGACCACGCGCACCACATACGCGCCGCGCCCGGCCAAACCATCCACCACGGAGGCGAGCAAGGCGTCGTCACCACAGACCTTGGGAACGGCGACCAGCCACGTGCCGGTGAGCGTGGCCTCAGCGGCGGACTCCACCGACTTCCAGACCACGCTGTGGCGCCAGCCGTCCACCGTGCTCCGCTCACGCCACTGACGGCGCCACGACGACAGCGCCGGAAGCAACGCGGTCAGGGACGACTGCTGCTCCGCGTCGTCCACCTCCAGGGTGCGGACCAGCGCCTCCAGGTCCTCGCGCTCGACGGCCTCCCAGAACCGGGCGTCCACCGCGTCCGCGCCCAGCCCCTCACCGCCGACGGGCACCTCACCGACCGGCGCGTCCAGCCAGTACCGCTGGCGCTGGAAGGCGTAGGTGGGCAGGTCGACCCGACGGGCGCCCCGTCCGGCGAACGCCGTCGGCCAGTCGACGCCGACCCCGCTGACATGCAGCTCGGCGGCGGAGGTCAGGAACTGCTCAGGTCCACCCTCATCACGCCGCAGCGTGCCGACGACCACGGCCCTCGCCCCGGCGGCCTCCACGGTCTGCTGCAACGGCAGCATGAGGACGGGATGCGGGCTCGCCTCGATGAATACGCCGTGCCCGCTGTCGAGCAGGGTGCGGGTGGTGGCCTCCAGCTCAACCGTCTGCCGCAGATTGCGGTACCAGTACTCGGCGTCCAGACCGGCGGTGTCCACCAGCTCACCGAGCACCGTCGAGTAGAACGGCACCTCCGAGGAACGCGGCGCGATATCCGCCAGAACATTCAGCAACTCGTCGTGGATCGCCTCCACATGGGCCGAGTGTGAGGCGTAGTCCACCGGAACCCGGCGGACCCGGATCTCCTCACCCTCGAGCTGCGCGACCATCTCATCGAGCGCCCCCGGGTCACCGGAGACCACGACCGAGCCGGGGCCGTTGACCGCGGCGACGGATATCCCGCCGTCCCAGGCGGCGATGCGCTCCTTGACCTGGTCGACCGGCAGCCCGACCGACACCATGCCACCACGACCGGCCAGACCCACCGCGATGGCCTGCGACCGCAACGCCACCACCTTCGCGGCATCCTCCAGCGACAGCGCACCCGCGACACAGGCCGCCGCGATCTCACCCTGGCTGTGCCCCATCACGGCATCCGGCTCCACACCGACCGAACGCCACAGCTTCGCCAACGACACCATCACCGCGAACAACACCGGCTGAACGACATCCACCCGGTCAAAACCAGGAGCGCCCTCGGCGCCACGCAGCACATCCGTCAGCGACCAATCCACATGAGCCGACAACGCCGACTCACACTCACCGATCGCCTCCGCGAACACCGGCGAGGACTCCAACAGCCCCACCGCCATGCCCACCCACTGCGCACCCTGCCCCGGGAACACGAACACCGAGCGCCCCCGCACATCCGCCACACCACGCGTCACACCAGGGGCAGCCTCGTCCGCGGCCAACGCGCCCAGCCGCGCCAGGAGCGCCTCACGATCAGCACCCGTCACCACCCCACGGTGCTCAAACGGGGACCTGGTCGTCGCCAGCGACAGCGCCACATCCGAAACGCCCAGCTCCGGGCGGGCCGCCACGAACTCCCGCAACCGCCCGGCCTGTGCCTGCAGACCGGCCACGCTGCGGCCCGACACCACCCAGGCCACCGGGCCCTCGGCGACCTCGGCGTCGGCGACCTCGGCCGCCTCGTCCTCCGGAGCCTGCTCCAGAATGGTGTGCGCGTTCGTCCCGCTCACACCGAACGACGACACGGCGGCCCGACGCGGATGTCCGGTCTCCGGCCACTGGGCGGCCTCGGTCAGCAGTCGCACGTCACCCGCCGACCAATCCACCTCCTTCGACGGCTCATCGATGTGCAGCGTCTTCGGCACCACTCCGTGCCGCATCGCCATCACCATCTTGATCACGCCGGCCACACCGGCAGCGGCCTGGGTATGACCGAGGTTCGACTTCAACGCGCCCAGCAGCAGCGGCTGCCCCTCGGGCCGCCCTTGCCCGTACGTCGCCAGCACTGCCTGTGCCTCGATCGGGTCACCGAGCGGCGTGCCGGTCCCGTGCGCCTCCACGACGTCCACGTCGGCCGCCGGCAGGTGAGCACTCGCCAGCGCCTGGCGGATCACGCGCTGCTGCGAGGGGCCGTTCGGGGCCGTCAGGCCGTTGCTCGCGCCGTCCTGGTTGACGGCCGAGCCACGGACCACCGCCAGCACCGGGTGGCCATGGCGCCGGGCGTCCGACAGGCGTTCCAGGAGCAGCATGCCCGCACCCTCGGACCAGCCCGTGCCGTCCGCCGCTTCCGCGAACGGCTTGCATCGGCCGTCGGGAGAGAGTCCCCGCTGCCGGCTGAACTCGACGAACACATTCGGCGACGACATCACCGTGACACCGCCGGCCAGTGCCAGGTCGCACTCGCCCTGGCGCAGCGCCTGGGCCGCCAGGTGCAGCGCCACCAGCGAGGAGGAGCACGCGGTGTCCACCGTCACCGCCGGCCCCTCGAGACCGAAGGTGTACGAGATGCGGCCGGACGCGACACTGCCCGCGCTGCCGGTGCCGAGGGAGCCCTCGAAGCCCTCCGGGGGGTTCCCCTGCAGACGAGTGGCGTAGTCGTTGTACATGACGCCGACGAAGACGCCGGAGCGGCTGCCCCGGTTGGCCACGGGATCGATGCCCGCCCGCTCGAACGCCTCCCACGACGTCTCCAGCAGCAGTCGCTGCTGCGGGTCCATCGACAGCGCCTCACGCGGCGAGATCCCGAAGAACGCCGGGTCGAACTGGTCGGCGTCATGGAGGAATCCGCTGTTGCGTACGTAGTACGTGCCCTCCCGGTCGGGGTCCGGGTCGTACATCCCGTCGAGGTCCCAGCCACGGTTGGACGGGAACTCGGACACCGCGTCCGTGCCGGACATCACCAGCTGCCACAGTTCCTCCGGGGTCCGGACCCCGCCCGGGAGACGGCAGCTCATGCTCACGATCACGATGGGGTCGCTGTCCACCGGTGTGCCCGCCGCGGCCACCACGCCCGCGCCCGCCGAGGTGGTGGCGCCGTCGGTGCCCAGGATTTCGTCGCGCAGGTGGCCGACGAGTGCCATCGGGGTCGGATAGTCGAAAACCAGCGTGGCGGACAGTCGCAGGCCGGTCTCGGCGGTGAGCCGGTTCCTCAGATCGACGGCCATCAGTGAGTCGAAGCCGAGTTCCTTGAAGGGCTGCCGCGTGTTCACCGTTTCGGGGGTGGCGTGCCCGAGGGCGGCCGCGGTCTGAACGCGGATCAGCTCCAACAGCGTCTCGTCCTGCGATGTCCGCGGCAGCCCCGCGAGGCGGCGGCGCAGTTCGTCGGGAAGACTTCCGCTCTGCTCCGAGCGCGCGGTACGGCGTGTCGTCACGTTGGGCACGACGTTGCGGAACACGGCGGGGAGTTCGGCGCCCTGCGCACGCAGCGTGGGGATGTCCAGCCGCAGCGGCACCGGCACGCTTTCGTCCGACGCCAGCGCGGCATCGAACAGTTCGAGCCCCTCCTCGGAGGAGAGCGGCACCAGACCCGAACGCGACACCCTGCGCAGGTCGTCCTCGCCGAGGTGTCCGGTCATGCCGCTGGCCTCGGCCCATAGACTCCACGCCATCGACACGCCCGGCAGCCCCTGGGCCCGGCGCCAGGACGCCAGACCGTCCAGGAACACATTCGCCGCCGCGTAGTTGCTCTGCCCCGCGCCGCCCAGCACACCGGTGGCCGAGGAGAACAGCACGAACGCCGACAGGTCCGTCCCCGCCGTCAGCTCATGCAGATTCCACGCCGCGTCCACCTTCGCCCGCAACACCGGCTCGACCCGCTCACGGGTCAGCGACGTCAGCAAACCGTCATCGAGCACACCCGCCGCATGCACCACACCACTCAGACCAAAGCCCTCCGGCAACCCCGACAACACCCCGGCCAGAGCCGCACGGTCCGCGGCATCACACGCCGCGATCACCACCTCGGCACCGGCGGCCTCCAACCCGGCCCGCAACTCGACCGCACCCTCGGCCTCCGCACCACGACGGGACAGCAACACCAGCTTCCCGACACCATGCCGGGCCACCAGATGCCGCGCCACCACACCACCCAGAACACCCGTACCACCCGTCACCAGCACCGCACCCGAGCCAAACCCGCCCGACTCCGGAACCTCGCCCGAGGGCAGCACCCGGCCCAGACGCGGCACCCGCACCGCGCCCGACCGCACCACCAGCTGCTCCTCACCCCGAGCCAGCAGCCCGGGAAGAAGACCATCGACGCCATCCAGCTCATCGGTGTCCACCAGCACCAGACGCCCGGGGTTCTCCGCCTGCGCGGACCGCACCAAACCCCACACCGCGGCCCCCGCCAGATCCGTCACACCAGCGCCGTCACCCACGTCGACAGCGCCCCGGGTCACCACCACCAACCGGCCGTCAGCGGACCCCTGATCGGCCACCCACGACCTCACCCGGTCGAAGGCCGCAAGCACCTCCCCATACACCTCACCCACCACGTCCGCGCCGCTGGCAAGCACGCGCAGGACCTCAGCCTCCGGCACGGGCTCCGCCCGATCCACCGCAGGCGCGGGCACCCATTCCAGCCGGAACAGCGCATCCCGGGCCGCCCCGCCCGCAACCCTCAGTTGACCGGCCTCGACCGGCCGCAACGTCAAGGAGTCCACCGACGCCACCACACGCCCGGACTCGTCCCCGACCACCACCGACACCGCACCCGAGTTGCCCTGGGTCGCCGGAGCCAGCCTCACCCGCAGCGAGGACGCGCCGACCGCCCCGAGCGAGAATCCTCGCCACGAGAACGGCAGCAGACTGCCCGAACCATCCGCGAGAGCCTCGCTCACACCCATCGCGTGCAACGCCGCGTCGAACAGCGCCGGGTGCAAGCCGAACTGACCTGCCCGGTCCCGCTCCGCCTCCGGGAGCGACACCTCGGCGAACACCTCGTCGCCACGGCGCCAGGCACGCTTCAGCCCCTGGAAGACCGGGCCGTACTCCAACCCGTTCTCCGCGGCCCGCACATAATGCTCCGAAACCTCCGCGACCTGAGCCGCCGCCGGAGGCCACACCCCGAAGTCAAAAAGGGTCTCGCCGGCGGCTTGGACCGGCGCGAGGGCCCCGCGGGCATGGCACACCCACGCCGCGGTCTCTCCCTCCGTTTCGTCCCGCGAGAACACACTCACCTCGCGGTAGCAGGAGGCATCCGCCTCTCCCACCTCGACCTGAAGGCGCACCCCGCCCTTCTCGGGCACGATCAGCGGTGCTTCCAGGATCAGTTCCTCGACCCGGCCACAGCCGACCTGGTCGCCCGCCTGCACCGCCAACTCCACGAACGCCGTTCCCGGCAGCAGCACGACCCCGTGCACGGCATGATCCGCCAGCCAGCCATGCGTGGCCAACGACAGCCGTCCGCTCAGCAGCACCCCGCCGCCGCTCGCCAGCGACACCACCGCACCCAGCAACGGATGGCCCAGCGAACCCAGCCCGACCGAACCCACATCGCCCACACCCGCGGGGGCTTCGAGCCAGTAACGGTCGCGCTGGAAGGCATAGGTCGGCAGCCCGACCCGCCGACCACCGCGCTCCTTCAGCGCGGCGGCCCAATCCACCTGGACGCCATGCGTGAACAGCTCGGCGGCAGAGGTCAGGAATCGCTGGAGTCCACCGTCGTCACGCCGCAGCGTGCCGAGAACCACGGCCTCCGCCTCAGCGGCCTCGACGGTCTGCTGCACCGGCAGCCGCAGCACGGGGTGGGGGCTCACCTCGACGAACGCCGCATGCCCGTCGGCGATCAGCCTGCGGGTGGTGGTCTCCAGCTCGACGGTCTGCCGCAGGTTCCGGTACCAGTACTCCGCGTCCAGACCGGCCGTGTCCATGGGCTCACCGGTCACCGTGGAGTAGAACGGCACCTCCGAGGAGCGCGGCGAGATGTCCGCCAGGACCTTCAGCAGCTCCTCACGGACCTCCTCCACCAGGACGGAGTGCGACGCGTAGTCGATGGCGACCCGGCGGACCCGGACCTCCTCGCCGTCGAACGCCGCGAACAGCTCGTCCAGCGCCTTCGCGTCACCCGCCACCACCACCGAACCCGGCCCGTTGACCGCGGCCACGGACACGGCGCCGTTCCAAGCGGCGATCCGCTCCCGCACCTGGTCGATCGGCAGTCCGATCGATACCAGTCCACCACGGCCGGCCAGTCCCGCCGCGATCACGCGCGATCGCAGCGCCACCACCTTGGCCGCGTCCTCCAGCGAGAGCGCACCCGCCACGCACGCGGCGGCGATCTCGCCCTGGCTGTGCCCCATCACCGCGTCCGGCAGCACACCCACCGAACGCCACAGCCTCGCCAGGGACACCATGACCGCGAAGAGCACGGGCTGAACGACGTCCTCCCGGTCATAGCCGGGGGCACCGTCGGCGCCGCGCAACACCTCGGCCAGCGACCAGTCCACATGAGGCGCCAACGCGGCCTCACACTCGGCCATCGCCTCCGCGAACACGGGCGAGGACTCCATCAGCCCGACCGCCATGCCCACCCACTGCGCACCCTGACCGGGGAACACGAAAACGGAGCGGCCGGGAGTCGCGCTTTCGCCCACCACCACGCCCGGATGAGCGGATTTCTCCGCCACCGCGCCGAGGCCCGCCAGCAATTCCTGCCGGTCGCTGCCCACCACCACCGCTCGGTGCTCCAGCACCGACCGAGTCGTCACCAACGACAGTGCGACGTCGGCCGCACCGTACTCCGGGCGCTCCGCCACGAAGTCCCGCAGCCGTCCGGCCTGCGCCCGCAATCCCTCGGCACCGCGCCCGGATACCACCCAGGCCACCGGACCGTCGACGCCCTCGGTCCCGGCGGCCTCGACCGCCTCGGCCTCGGGGGCCTGCTCCAGGATCACATGTGCGTTCGTCCCGCTCACGCCGAACGAGGACACGCCAACCCTGCGCGGCTCCCCCGTCGCCGGCCACGGGGTCGGCTCGGTCAGCAGTGACACCGCCCCCGCCGACCAGTCCACATGCTCCGACGGCTCTTCCACGTGCAGGGTCTTCGGCAGCACACCGTGCCGCATGGCCATCACCATCTTGATGACGCCACCCACACCGGCGGCCGCCTGCGTGTGCCCCATGTTCGACTTCAACGAGCCCAGCCACAACGGCCGGTCCGCCCCGGGGCGCTCCTTGCCGTAGGTGGCCAGCAGCGCCTGCGCCTCGATCGGGTCGCCCAGCGTCGTACCCGTGCCGTGTGCCTCCACCGCGTCCACCTCGGACGCCGACAGGCCCGCGTTCCGCAGTGCGTCGCGGATCACCCGCTGTTGCGAGGGACCGTTCGGCGCGGTCAACCGGCTGCTCGCGCCGTCCTGGTTGACGGCGGCGCCCCGGACCACGGCCAGCACCTGGTGTCCGTTGCGCCGCGCGTCGGACAGCCGCTCCAGCAGCAGCACACCGGCGCCCTCGGCCCATGAGGTGCCGTCGGCCGCGTTCGAGAACGACTTGCAGCGTCCGTCCACGGCGAGTCCGCGCAGTCGGCTGAACTCGATGAACACCTCTGGAGTCGCCATCATGGCCACGCCGCCGGCCAGCGCCAGCGAGCAGTCGCCCTTGCGGAGCGCCTGCATGGCCAGGTGGAGCGCCACGAGCGACGAGGAGCACGCGGTGTCCACGGTCACCGCGGGGCCCTCGAAGCCGAAGGTGTAGGAGATGCGGCCGGACGCGATGCTTCCGGCGCTGCCGTTGCCCAGGTGGCCTTCGAGACCCTCCGGTATCGAGTGGATGCGGGAGCCGTAGTCGTTGTACATCACACCGACGAATACGCCGGTGCGGCTGCCGCGCATGGACGCCGGAGCGATGCCCGCCCGCTCCAGCGCCTCCCACGAGGTCTCCAGCAGCAGCCGCTGCTGCGGATCGGTCGCCAGCGCCTCGCGCGGACTCATGCCGAAGAACGAGGCGTCGAAGCCGTTCGCGTCGTGCAGGAACCCGCCCTCACGCGTGTAGCTCTTGCCCGGCTTCTCCGGGTCCGGGTCGTACAGGTCCTCGTCCCATCCCCGGTCCACGGGGAAGGCGGAGACGGCGTCGGTACCCGAGGCGACCAGTTCCCACAGGTCTTCCGGCGTCTCGACCCCACCGGGATACCTGCACCCCATGCCGACGATCGCGATGGGTTCCCGGTCCCTGTCCTTGAGCTCCCTCAGCTCTTCACGGGTCTCGTGCAGGCTGGCCGTGGCGCGCTTGAGGTAGTCGCGCAGTTTGGTCTCACTCACCGCTTCTTGTCACTCCTCTGAGAACCCCGGACAGGGGTGGAAAGCCTTCGGCCGGCGACTTCTGGGGACGGGGGCGTCCACGTCACGAGAGCTCCTCGTCGAGGAAGTCAAAGATCTCGTCGTCGGTCGCCGACTCGAACCTGTCGGCGGCAGCGACCCCACCGTTCGTTGTCTGTGTCTGCTGCGCGCCCAGCTTCGCCAGGACCTGCTGCAGGCGTGCGGTGAGGCGTTCCCTGGCGGCCTCGTCCGCCACCACCTCGGCGAAGGAGCTCTCCAGCTTCTCCAGCTCCGACAGGACCGGCAGCACCACCGATCCGTCCGTCTCTCCGTCGACGAGCTCTTCGGCCAGGTACCCGGCCAGCGCCCTGGAGGTCGTGTAGTCGAAGAGCAGCGTGGCGGGCAGCCGAAGGCCGGTCACCGTGCCCAGCTGGTTGCGCAGTCCGACCGCGGTCAGCGAGTCGAAGCCGAGGTCGAGGAAGCCGCGGTCCGGGGCGATCATGCGGGGGTTGTCGTGGCCCAGTGCCATGGCCGCGTGCTCGGTCACCAGCTCGAGGAGCGCCTGCTGCCGCGCGGCCGCGTCCAGCGAGCCGATACGACGACGCAGTTCGGCGGAGCCGGCGCCGGAACCGCCCGTGGACGTCCTCGCGGGGCCGCGGCGGGCGGTGGTCCGGATGATTCCCCGCAGCAGGGCCGGGATCGGCCCGTCCTGGGCTCGCCACGCCGAGGCGTCGAGCCGTGCCGGGACCAGGGTGGCCGCGTCGATGCCGCACGAGGTGTCGAACAGGGCCAGGGCCTCCGCGGACGCCATGGGGACCACGCCGTCCCGGGCGATGCGCCGCCTGTTGGCCTCGTCCAGCTTGCCGGTCATGCCGCTGCGCTCCTCCCACAGCCCCCAGGCGAGTGACTGGGCGGGAAGGCCCTCGGCCCGGCGCCGGTACGCGAACGCGTCCAGGAAGGCGTTGGCGGCGGCGTAGTTGGCCTGGCCCGGGCCGCCGAGCGTCCCGGAGAGCGAGGAGAAGAGCACGAACGCGGACAGGTCGAGGCCGGTGGTCAGCTCGTGCAGGTTGAGCACCGCGTCGACCTTGGGCCGCAGCACGCGGTCGACGCGCTCGGGAGTGAGTGCCTCGACGACGCCGTCGTCCAGTACGCCGGCGGTGTGCACCACGGCGGTGAGCGGGTGCTCGTCCGGCAGGGAGGCCAGGAGTGCTGCGAGGGCGTCGCGGTCGGCGGTGTCGCAGGCGGCGACCGTGGCGTGGGCGCCGAGATCCGTCAGCTCCGTGCGCAGGTCGGCCGCGCCGTCCGCGGCGAGGCCGCGGCGGCTGGCCAGCACGAGGTTGCGCACACCGTGCTCGCCGACGAGGTGCCGGGCGACCAGGCCCCCGAGGCCGGAGGCGGCTCCGGTGACCAGGACGGTGCCCTGCGGGTCCCAGGTGATGCCGGTCGTGGCCGTGTCCTGCTCGTCGCCGCGCGCCGGGACCCGGGCCAGCCTGCCGGCCAGGACCGTGCCGTCGCGGACCACGATCTGCGGCTCATCGGTGGTGAGCGCCGCCGGGAGGATCCGGCGTGAGCCGTCCTGGTCGTCCAGGTCGGCCAGGACGAACCGGTCGGGGTTCTCGGACTGGGCCGAGCGCACCAGGCCCCAGACGGCCGCGGCGGCGGGGTCGGCCACGTCGGTGTCCTCGCCGGCGGCGAGGGCTCCCCGGGTGAGGAACACCAGCCGGGAGGCGCCGAAGCGATCGTCGGCCAGCCAGCTCTTGAGCAGGTCGAGGGCGTGGTGGCCGGCTTCCCGTACCGCCTCCCCCAGGTCCTGCGTCCGGTGGGTGCCGGACTCGGTGGAGGCCAGGACGACGTCGGGCGCGGTGACGCCCGCGTCGATGGCCTGGGCCAGGGCCGCGAGGTCCGGGTAGGTGTCCACGGTGCCATCGGCCGATCCGAGGACACCGGCGACCTCGGCCCGGTCGGGTCCGACGAGGGCCCAGCGCCCGGCCGCCACGCCGTTCGGCTCCGGGGCGCGGGAGGTGTCCACGGGCACCCACTCGACCTGGTACAGCGACTCGTACGGCTGGGCGGAGTTCACCTGCTCCGGGGCCACGGGCCGCAGGACGAGGGAGTCGACCGTGACGACGAGTGCGCCGGAGGTGTCGGTGGCGTGCAGGGAGACGGTGTCCCCGCCGGCGCTCGCGAGCCGTACGCGCAGCGCGGACGCGCCACCGGCGTGGAGGGTCACCCCGTTCCACGAGAACGGAAGGGTGCTGCCGTCGGTGCCGGTGGGGTTGAACGCGACGGTGTGCAGCGAGGCGTCGAGCAGCGCCGGGTGCAGGCCGTACCGCGCGGCCTCGGCCTCCTGGGTCTCGGGCAGGTCGATCTCGGCGAAGATCTCGTCACCGCGGCGCCAGGCGGCTCGCAGCCCCTGGAAGGCCGGACCGTAGGCGAAGCCCACGTCGATGAAGCGGTCGTAGAGACCGTCCACGTCGATCGGCTTCGCCTCCGCGGGCGGCCATACGGCGAAGTCGGCGGCCACGGACTCCGCTGCCGTGGTGGAGGGGTCCCTGGTGAGCAGGCCGGTCGTGTGGCGTGTCCAGGGGTCGTCCGGCTGGGCGTCCTCGGACCTGGAGTACAGGTTGAGCGAACGGGCTCCGGACTCATCCGGCTCGCCCACGGTGAGCTGGATCTGGGCCGCGCCCCGTACGGGCAGGATCAGCGGCGTCTCGATGGTCAGCTCTTCCAGCCGCTCGTAGCCCACCTGCTCCGCCGCGCGCAGGGCCACTTCCACGAAGGCCGTGCCCGGGAAGAGCACCGTCTCCGCGAAGACGTGGTCGGCCAGCCACGGCTGAGTGGCGACGGACAGACGGCCGGTGAACAGGTAGGTGTCGGTGTCGGCCAGGGCGACGGCGGCGCCGAGGAGCGGATGGTCGGGCGAGTCCAGCCCCGCCGAGGTCACATCCCCGCCGGTGGCCGGCGCCGTCTCGAGCCAGTAGCGCTGCCGCTGGAAGGCGTAGGTGGGCAGCTCCACCCGCCGGGCGCCACGCCCGGCGAACACCGCGTCCCACTTCACCGTGGTGCCGTGGACGTGGAGTTCGGCCAGCGCCATGGTCAGCGACTGGATCTCGGGCCGGTCCTTGCGCAGCACGGACACGAGGGAGGGAGCGAGCCCGCCGTCGGACTCCTCAGCCGTCAGGCAGTCCTGGGCCATCGCGGTGAGCACACCATCGGGGCCCACCTCCACGAACGAGGTGACACCCAGCTTCTCCAGGGTCCGTACCCCGTCCGCGAACCGCACCGCCTCCCGCACATGGCGCACCCAGTACTCCGGCGAGCACACCTCATCGGTGTCCGCCGCTGTGCCGGTGACGTTGGAGACCAGGGAGAGGGTCGGCGGAGCGAACGACAGGCCCTCGACGACCTTGCGGAAGTCGCCGAGCACCCCGTCCATGCGCGGGGAGTGGAAGGCGTGGCTGACGCGCAGCCGGCGCGTCTTACGGCCCTCTCGCTCCCACTGTCCGGCGATCTCCAGCACCGCGGCCTCGTCGCCCGCGATGACCACGGCGGTCGGGCCGTTGATGGCGGCGATGCTCACCTCGGCCTCACGACCGGCCAGCGACGCCGCGATCTCCTCCTCGGGCGCCTGGACGGCCACCATCGCGCCGCCCTCGGGCATGGACTGCATCAGCCGGCCACGGGCGGCCACCAGCGCGCACGCGTCCTCCAGCGAGAACACTCCCGCCACATGTGCGGCGGCGATCTCGCCGATGGAGTGGCCGATCAGCACATCCGGGGTGATGCCCCAGTGCTCCAGCAGCCGGAACAGCGCCACCTCGATGGCGAAGAGCGCGGGCTGGGTGAACGCCGTCTGGTTCAGCAGCTCGGCATCCGCGCTGCCCTCGGCCGCGAACATCACCTCGGTGAGGGGACGGTCGAGCAGCACATCGAGATGCGCGCACACCTCGTCCAGCGCCTGGGCGAACACCGGGAAGGCGTCGTACAGCTCCCGTCCCATGCCCAGGCGCTGCGCACCCTGGCCCGAGAACAGGAACGCCGTCTTGTGCTCGGCCCGCGCCACGCCCTGGATCAGCGTGGCCGCGTTCCTGCCCTCCGCCAGCGCGTCGAGTCCGGACCGGAACTGGGCCGGCTCCTCGGCGACCACAACCGCGCGGTAGGGCAGGGCGGAACGGGTCGTCGCCAGCGAATAGCCGATGTCGGCGAGGTCGTCGGTGTGCGCGGTGGCCACACCCTCGAACTCGCGCAGCCGCGCGGCCTGAGCGCTCAGCGCGTCGGGGCTTCCGCCGGAGAGCAGCCAGGGAACCACCGTGATGCCGGCCGGGGCACCGGCGGCCTCGCCGCCGGTCTCCTGCGACGGTGTCTCCGCGACGTCGGCCGCCTCGATGATGGTGTGCGCGTTGGTGCCGCTGATCCCGAAGGACGACACGGCCGCCCGGCGCGGGCGGTCCGTCTCCGGCCACGGGGTCGCCTCGGTCAGGAGGGACACCGCGCCGCTGGTCCAGTCGACGTGCGGCGAGGGCTCGTCCGCGTGGAGCGTCTTGGGCAGCACGCCCTCACGCATGGCCATCACCATCTTGATGACCCCGGCCACACCGGCCGCCGCCTGGGTGTGCCCGATGTTCGACTTGATGGAGCCCAGCCACAGCGGCTCGTCCTCCGGCCGCCCCTGGCCGTAGGTGGCCAGCAGCGCCTGCGCCTCGATCGGGTCACCGAGCGAGGTGCCCGTGCCATGGGCTTCCACCGCGTCCACATCGGCGGCCGACAGGCCCGCGCTCTCCAGCGCCTTGCCGATCACCCGCTGCTGCGACGGCCCGTTGGGCGCCGTCAGACCGTTGGACGCGCCGTCCTGGTTGATCGCCGAACCCCGGACGACGGCCAGCACCTGGTGGCCGTTGCGCCGGGCGTCCGACAGCCGCTCCACCAGCAGCAGGCCCACGCCCTCGGACCAGCCGGTGCCATCGGCCTCGGCGGAGAACGCCTTGCACCGTCCGTCCGGCGACAGCACCCGCTGGGAGCTGAACTCGACGAACGTGCCCGGTGTGGCCATGATCGTCACACCGCCGGCCAGCGCCATGTCGCACTCGCCCTGGCGCAGCGACTGCGCGGCCAGGTGCAGGGCGACCAGCGACGAGGAGCACGCGGTGTCCACCGTCACGGCCGGGCCCTCGAAACCGAAGGTGTAGGAGAGGCGGCCGGAGGCGACGCTCGACGCGCTGCCGAGTCCGAGATAGCCCTGCACACCGTCCGGCGCGCTGATGGCCCGGCCGCTGTAGTCCTGGTAGTTCGAGCCGATGAAGACGCCCGCCTGGCTGCCGCGCAACGCCGCCGGGTCGATGCCGGCGCGCTCGAACGCCTCCCAGGACGTCTCCAGCAGCAGCCGCTGCTGCGGGTCCATGGCCAGGGCCTCGCGCGGGTTGATCCCGAAGAAGTCCGGGTCGAAGTCGGTGATGTTGTCGAGGAATCCGCCGGTGAGGGCGTAGGTCTTGCCCGGCTTGTCGGGGTCGGGGTCGTACAGCCCCTCGAGGTCCCAGCCACGGTCGTCGGGGAATCCGGAGATCGTGTCGACTCCGGCGTTCACCACGTCCCAGAGCTGCTCGGGGGTCCGCACACCGCCGGGGAACCGGCAGCTCATCGCCACGATCGCGATGGGCTCGTCGAACGAGTCCGATCGGGTCGGCGTCGTCTCGGCGGAGCCGCCTTCCTCGGTGCCGAACATCTCGCCGTGCAGGAACCGTGCCAGCACGGTGGGCGTGGGGTAGTCGAAGACCAGGCTGACGGGCAGCCGCAGCCCGGTCGCCGCGCCGATCCGGTTGCGCAGTTCAACGGCGGTCAGCGAGTCGAAGCCGAGGTCACGGAAGGCACGGTCCGACGCGACCGCGTCCGCGCTGTCGTGCGCGAGGACGTCGGCGGCCTGGGCCCGCACCAGGTCCCGCAGCGCTCCTTCGCGCTTCTCCCGGGGCATGGCTTCCAGCCGGTCGTGGAGTTCCGCCCGCTCGGGGGCGGCACTGCCCGCCGTGAGCTGCTGCCCCGTGGCCGCGCTCGGCACGTTCCGCAGCCGGCGGAAGAGGGGAGTGTCGGCGGAGTCCGCCGCGAAGCGTGCCCAGTCGATGTCCGCGACCGCGAGGAACGTCTCGTCGTGGTCCAGTGCCTGCTGCAGCGCCGAAATCGCCAGCTCGGGGGGCATGGCCAGGATCCCCGATCGGCTCATCTGCTCGCCGACCTCGTCCGTGACGAGGCCGCCTCCGGCCCAGGCGCCCCAGGCGATGGACGTGGCCGGAAGGCCGTCCGCACGCCGCTGGGCCGCCAGCGCGTCCAGGAACGCGTTGCCCGCGGCGTAACTGCCCTGCCCCGGATTGCCCAACGTGGCCGCCGCCGAGGAGAACAGCACGAACGCCGACAGGTCCATCCCGGCGGTCAGCTCATGCAGATTCCGGGTGGCGTCCACCTTCGGACGCAGCACCCCGGCCGCCCGCTCCACCGTCAGGGCGTCCACCACACCGTCGTCCAGCACACCGGCCGTATGCACCACGGCGGTCAGCGGGAACTCCTGCGGAATCGCGTCCAGCACCGCGGCCAGCTCCGCACGGTCCGCGGCGTCACACGCCGCCACCGTCACCCGGGCGCCCAGGGTCTCCAGCTCCGCCTTCAACTCGGCGGCGCCCTCGGCCTCCATGCCACTGCGGCTCGTCAGCACCAGATGCTCGGCGCCCGTACGCGCCAGCCACCGCGCCACATGGCCGCCCAGCGCACCCGTACCACCGGTCACCAGCACCGAACCACTCGGCCGCCAGCCATCCGCGGTCGTGGCATCAGGCGCGGAGGCCCGCGCCAGCCGCTTGGCGAAGACGCCGGACCCGCGCACCGCGACCTGGTCCTCGCCCTCCGCGCCCGCGAGCACTCCGGCCAGCCGGGCGACCGCGCGGGTGTCCATGGTCTCGGGCAGGTCCACGACGCCGCCCCAGCGCTGGGGGTACTCCGCCTCCAGAGTCCGGCCCAGGCCCCACACCATGGACTGCACCGGGCTCACCAGCCGGTCGGAGCGGCCCACCGACACCGCACCCCGGGTGCCGCACCACAGCGGAGCCACCACATCCGCGTCGCCCAGCGCCTGAACCAGCGCCACCGTCGCCGCCAGCCCGGCCGGGACCACCGCGAAGGACTCATGCGCCGACTCGTCCAGCCCCAGCAGCGAGAACACACCCGCCACGGCCGACGGCTCCACGCCATCGAGGGCCCCGCGCAGCCGCTCCGCAATCACCTCACGGTCATCCGCTGCCCCGACAGCCACCCGAACCACATGCGCACCGCGCCCGGCCAGTCCGTCCAGCACGGTGGCGACCGAAGCGTCGTCACCGCAGGCTTCCGGAACGGCCACGAGCCAGGTGCCCGAGAGCGTGGTCTCGGACGCGGAGGCCAGTGGCTTCCAGACCGCCTGGTAACGCCAGCCGTCCACCTTGTTCTGCTCACGCCGCTGACGGCGCCAGGACGACAGCGCCGGAAGCAACGCCGTCAACGACGACTGCTGCTCCTCGTCCTCCACCTCCAGGGTGCGGACCAGCGCCTCCAGATCCTCGCGCTCCACCGCCTCCCAGAAGCGCACATCCACCGCATCCGCGCTCAAGCCGCCACCGGCGGCTGCCACCTCGGCAGCCGAGGTGGCGTCCAGCCAGTACCGCTGGCGCTGGAAGGCGTAGGTGGGCAGCTCGACGGGGCGGGCACCGGTCCCGGCGAACACCGTCCGCCAGTCCACGGCGATACCGCCGACGTGGGCCGCGGCCAGGGAGGTCAGGAACCGCTCCGGACCGCCTTCGTCACGGCGCAGCGAGCCGACGGCCGCCACGGGGGTGCCGTGGTCCTCGGCCGTCTGCTCGATGCCCACCGTCAGCACCGGATGGGCGCTGGCCTCCACGAACGTCTGGAAGCCTTCGTCCAGGAGCACCCGTACGGTCTCGTCGAAACGCACGGTCCCGCGCAGATTGCGGTACCAGTACCCGGCGTCCATCTCCGTGGTGTCCAGCACCCCGCCGGTCACCGTCGAGTAGAAGGGCACCGAGGAGGATCGCGGAGCGATCCCGGCCAGAGTGCGCCGGATCTCCTCTTCCAGGCTCTCGACGTGGGCGGAGTGCGAGGCGTAGTCCACCGGGATACGGCGCGCCCGGACCTCCTCCGCCTCACACGCCGTCAGCAGCTCCTCCAGCGCGTCGGCGTCACCGGAGACCACGACCGCCGAGGGCCCGTTCACCGCCGCCACCGACAGCCGCTCACCCCACGCCTCAAGGCGCTCCCGCACCGAGTCCACGGGCAGCGACACCGACACCATGCCCCCGCGCCCGGACAGCACGGGCAGCGCCTGACTGCGCAGGGCCACCACCTTCGCGGCGTCCTCCAGCGACAACGCACCCGCCACACACGCCGCCGCGATCTCACCCTGCGAATGACCGATCACGGCGGCGGGCTCGACACCGTAGGAGCGCCACAGCTCCGCCAGCGACACCATCACCGCCCACAGCACCGGCTGGACCACATCCACCCGCTCCAAGGCGGCCGCGGCACCCTCACCACCGCGCAACACCTCCACCAGCGACCAGTCCACGAACGGCGCCAACGCCGCCGCACACTCCTCGATCCGCCGGGCGAACACCGGCGAGGCGTCCAGCAGCCCCGCCGCCATCCCCACCCACTGCGAACCCTGACCGGGAAAGACGAACACAACCCCGGCACTGCGCCTGGCGACACCTTCGACCAGCCCCGAAGCGCCGCCGCCCGCGAGATGGTCAGTCAGAGCCCGGACGGCCTGCGCACGATCCTGGGCCAGCACCACCGCACGATGGTCAAAAGCGGTCCGGGTCGTGGCAAGCGACAGTCCGATGTCCCCGGCCGCCATCTCCGGATGCTGTTCCACATGGTCCAACAGGCGCCGGGCCTGGGCGCGCAGCGCCGCCTCGGACTTGCTCGACAACAGCCAGGGGATAAGCGGCAGCGCCGTCCGGGGTGCCTCCTCGGCCACCTCGGGGCCGGAGGCCGCCTCGGTGGCGTCGTCACTCGTCACGTCAGAGGCGGCGGACGGTGCCGGCGCCTGCTCGATGATGGCGTGGGCGTTGGTCCCGCTGATGCCGAAGGAGGACACCCCGGCCCGGCGCGGCTCCTCGCCCTCGGGCCACGCGGTGGCCTCGGTGAGAAGCTCGACCGTGCCCGTCGACCAGTCCACATGCGGCGACGGCTCGTCGATGTGCAAGGTGCGCGGCAGCACACCATGCCGCATCGCCAGCACCATCTTCATCACACCGGCCACGCCGGCGGCCGCCTGTGTATGGCCGATGTTGGACTTGACCGACCCCAGCAGCAGCGGATCACCCGCGGTGCGCTCACGGCCATAGGTGGCCAGCAGCGCCTGCGCCTCGATCGGATCGCCCAGCTTGGTACCCGTTCCGTGCGCCTCCACGGCGTCGACCTGCCCGGCCGTGAGCCCGGCGTTGGCCAGCGCCTGGCGGATCACCCGCTGCTGCGACGGGCCGTTGGGGGCGGACAGCGCACTGCTCGCGCCATCCTGGTTCGTCGCCGTCCCCCGGACAACCGCCAGCACCGGATGCCCATTTCGCCGCGCGTCGGAGAGCCGCTCCAGGAACAGCATCCCGGCACCCTCGGCGGCCCCGAAACCATCGGCCGCCGCCGAGAAGGGCTTGCAGCGGCCGTCCAGTGCGAGCCCGCGCTGCCGGCTGAAACCGACGAACGTACCCGGCGTGGCCATCACGCTCACACCACCGGCCAGGGCGAAGGAGCACTCCCCCTGACGCAGCGCCTGCACGGCAAGATGCAGAGCGACCAGCGACGACGAGCACGCGGTGTCCACCGTCACCGCCGGGCCCTCCAGCCCGAGCGTGTAGGCCACCCGCCCGGACACCACGCTGATCGCGCTGCCGGTCACCAGATGGCCCTCGACACCATCCGGCGCCTCATGCACCCGCGGCCCGTAGTCAGGGGCCACCGCCCCGAAGAAGACCCCGGACCGGCTGCCCCGCAGCGAGACCGGGTCGATACCCGCCCGCTCGATGGCCTCCCACGACGTCTCCAGCAGCAACCGCTGCTGCGGATCCATCGCCATCGCCTCACGCGGCGAGATCCCGAAGAAGTCGGCATCGAAGTCGCCGATGTCGTACAGGAATCCCCCCTCACGCGTATAGGAGGTACCCGACCGGTCAGGATCCGCGTCATAGAGCGAGTCGAGGTCCCAGCCACGGTCCTCGGGGAACGGCGTGATGGCGTCCTCGGCGCCGCTCAGCAACTGCCAGAACTCCTCGGGAGAACCCACCCCGCCGGGGAAACGGCAACTCATCCCGACAATCGCGATCGGCTCACGGGCCGCCGACTCCACATCCTGCAGACGCTGCCGCGCCTGGTGCAGATCAGCCGTCACCCGCCGGAGGTAGCCGAGCAGCTTTTCTTGTTCCGACATCAGAACCTCTCGGGGTCGCGCTTCGGGAGCGGGGTGGTCGGCGGGCAGGTGGTGTGGGTTCGTGGGTGCGCCGTGGTGGCGGCCGCTGGTCGGATCACGACGTCCCGAACTCCTGGTCGATGAAGGCGAAGAGCTCGTCGGCCTCCGCCGTCTCCAGATGTTCGGCGACATCCTGGGCATCGCCGGAATCGGTGGCCGGGCCGTCCGGCGCCGGGCCGCCACGGCCGCCGTCCCAGTGGGACAGAAGACGCTTCAACCGGCCCGCGACCATCGCCCGGGTGTCCTCATCGGCCGCCGCGCCCGTGCCGAGCAACGCCGCTTCCAGCCGGTCGAGTTCGGCGGCCACGTCCGATGGGTCGTCCGCCGCCACGGGGGCGATCTCCACGTTCAGCTGTGCGGCCAGCGCGGCGGGGGTCGGGTAGTCGAAGATGAGCGTCGCGGGCAGCCGCAGCCCGGTGGCCGCGTTCAGCCGGTTGCGCAGCTCGACCGCGGTGAGCGAGTCGAAGCCCAGCTCCAGGAAGCCACGATCGGTGTCCACCGCCGACGCCGACCCGTGCCCGAGGACGGTGGCGGCGTGTTCCTGGACCAGACGCAGCAGCGTCCGCTGCCGCTCCCCCTGGCCGAGCCCGGCAAGACGCCGCGCCAGCGGCGCCTCCTGCGCACCGGACTCGTCCTGGGCCGAGGCACGCCGGGACACGACGGGCCGTCGTACGAGTCCGTCGAGCAAGGGGGGCACGGGGGTGGTGTCGGCGGTGGCCGCCAAGTGGCCGAGGTCGAGCCGCGCGGGCACCACCAGGCCCTCGGCCAGCCGCCCGGCCGTGTCGAACAGCCGCAGCCCCTCCTCGGAGGAGAACGGCACCAGTCCGCCGCGCGTCATCCGCGACAGGTCCGCCTCGGCGAGGTGTCCGGTCATCCCGCTGCGCTCGGCCCACATGCCCCAGGCCAGCGACACTCCCGGCAGACCCATCGCCCGGCGCCGCTGGGCCAGTCCGTCCAGGAAGGTGTTGGCGGCGGCGTAGTTGGCCTGGCCCGCGGACCCCAGAACACCGGCGGCCGAGGAGAACAGGGCGAACATGGCCACATCGAAACGGCGCGTCAGCTCATGCAGATGCCACGCCCCGTCGACCTTGGCGCGCAGCACCGCGTCCAGCCGCTCCGGGGTCAGCGAGGTGACCGTGCCGTCGTCCAGGAGGCCCGCGGCATGGACCACGCCGGTCAGCCCGTGCCCGTCATCGGGCAGCCCCGCCAGCAGATCGGCCAGCGCGTCGCGGTCGGCGACATCGCAGGCGGCAACGTCGACCGAGGCCCCCAGGGCCGTCAGCTCCGTCTCGAGCGCTGCAATGCTCTCGGCAGCGCGGCCACGCCGGCTGACCAGCAGCAGCCGGCGTATCCCGTGCTCGGCCACCAGATGCCGCGCGACCAGCCCGCCCAGGACACCTCCGGCACCGGTGATCAGCACCGTGCCTTCCGGGTCCAGCGTGGCCGGCACACTCAGCACCAGCTTGCCCACATGGCGGGCCTGGCTCATGAACCGGAACGCCTCGGGGGACCTGCGCACATCCCACACCCGGGTGGGCAGCGGCCGCAGGTCACCTCGCTCGAACAGGGCCACGATCTCGGCGAGCATGTCCCCGATGCGCTCGGGGCCCGCCTCCGCCAGGTCGAACGCCCGGTACAGCACGCCCGGATGCGCCGCCGCCACCTCATCGGCCGACCGCACATCCGTCTTGCCCATCTCGATGAACCGCCCGCCCTCGCCGAGCAGCCGCAGCGACGCGTCCACGAACTCACCGGCCAGGGAGTCCAGGACCACATCCACACCACGACCGCCCGAGGCGGCCTTGAACCGCTCCTCGAACTCCAGCGTCCGCGACGAGGAGATATGCGCCTCGTCCAGCCCGAGACCGCGCAGGACATCCCACTTGGCCTCACTCGCGGTCGCGAACACCTCGCAGTCCCAGGCCCGCGCCAACTGCACCGCCGCGATCCCCACACCACCGGCGGCGGCATGCACCAGCAGCGACTCACCACGCCGGAGGCCCGCCAGCTCCCGCAACGCGTACAGAGCCGTCACGAACACGACCGGGACGGAGGCGGCCTCGGTGAAGGACCAGCCGTCCGGAATCCGCACCAGGGTGCGGTGATCCACGACGGTCAGCGGCCCGAAACCGCCCTCCCACAGCCCCATCACGCGGTCGCCGACGGCGAGGGAGGTCACCCCGGGACCGGCGGCCACGACGACACCGGCGCCCTCGCCGCCCATCAGCGCCTCACCCGGGTACATGCCCAGGGAGATCAGGACATCGCGGAAGTTCAGGCCCGTGGCACGCACCGCGACCCGCACCTCGTGCTCGCCGAGTTCCGCGGTGGCCTCCGTGGCGGTGGCCAGCGCCAGCCCCTCCAGCGTGCCCGCGCCGGACGCCTCCAGCCGCCACGCCTCCGTACCGACCGGCGGTGTCAGCACACCCGTCGCGGCACCGGACGCCAGACGCGGCACCAGCATCTCGGCACCGCGCACCGCCAGCTGCGGCTCCCCGGTGGACACCGCCTGGTGCACCAGGGCCAGCGACTCCTCGCCGCCGTCCACATCCAGCAGGACGAACCGCTCCGGGTTCTCGGCCTGCGCCGACCGCACCAGCCCCCATACCGGGGCCGCCGCCAGGTCACGCGGGTCCACGCCGTCCTCGGTCGCCATCGCACCGCGGGTCACGAGCACCAGCCGCGCCTCGGCGAACCGGTCCTCCGTCAGCCACGCCCGCACCATGTCCAGGGTCTGGTGGGCCACCGCCCGCGTCGCCGGAACGACGTCCTCACCGGGGGCGGAGGAGACAGTCACGAACACCAGGTTCGGCAGCGGAGCACCCGACCCCACATGCGCCGCGAGAGCAGCCAGGTCGGCGTGCTCCTCCACCGACCCATCGGCCGCCTTCAACGCCCGGGCCAGGCCGAAGACATCGGGCCCGGCCACGGCACACCGGTCCGTCTCGGGGACCGGGGCGCTGGTGGACGCCGCGACCCACTCCACCCGGTACAGCGACTCGGTGTCCTCGGCGGACGACGCGAGCTGCGCTTCCGACACCGGCCGGGTGACCAGCGCCTCCGCCGATGCCACCGGCGTACCGGCGGCATCCGCGACCAGCACCGACATCCCATCGGCGCCCGTGCGGGCCAGCCGTACCCGCAGAGAGGTAGCGCCGGTGGCGTACAGCGACACACCGCTCCACACGAACGGCAGCCGAATCCCGCCCGAGCTCCCCTCGCCCTCCGCGGCAGCGGACACCAGCCAGGCGTGCAGCGCCGTGTCGAGCAGCGCGGGATGCAGCCCGAACCGGGCCGCCTCCGCCCGCGACTCCTCCGGCAGCGCCACCTCCGCGAAGACCTCATCGCCCCTGCGCCAGACGGCACGCAGCCCCCGGAACACCGGACCGTACGCCAGCCCGGTGGCCGCCACGTCCTCGTAGAAGCCCGCGGTCTCGACCGCCTCCGCGCCCGCCGGCGGCCATGCGCTCAGGTCCATCGGACCCGCCGCCCCATCGGCGACGGACGCCACGGCCAGCACGCCCTTCGCATGGCACGTCCACGGCGCGTCCGGGCCATCGCCACGACGGGAGTACACACTGAGCTCGCGCCCCCCGCCCTGCCCGGGGCCACTCACCACCAGCTGCACCTGGACCGCCCCCTCCTCGGGCAGTACCAAAGGCGCCTCCAGCGTCAGCTCCTCCAACCGGTCACAACCCACCGCGTCACCGGCCCGCGACGCCAACTCGACAAACGCCGTACCCGGCAGAATGACCCGACCCAGCACCGCATGGTCGGCCAGCCAGGGATGCGTACGCAGCGACAGCCGACCGGTGAGCAAGAACCCATCGGAGTCGGGCAGCGGCACCGCAGCACCCAGCAGCGGATGCCCCGCCGCGTCCAGCCCCGCCGACGACACATCACCGGCGCCGTCCGCCTCGGGATCCAGCCAGAAGCGCGCGCGCTGGAAGGCATACGTCGGCAGATCGACGCGCCTGGCCGCCGTACCGGCGAAGAGACCCGCCCAGTCGACGGAGGCTCCGCCGACATACGCCTCGGCCAGGGAGGTCATAAACCGCTGCAGGCCACCTTCGTCACGGCGCAACGAACCGACAGCAGTCACCCGGGCGCCATGGTCCTCCGCGGTCTGCTCCACCCCCATCGTCAGGACAGGGTGAGCGCTGGCCTCGATGAACACCTGGAAGCCATCGGTCAGCAGGACACGGACGGTCTCGTCGAAGCGCACGGTCTGCCGCAGATTGCGGTACCAGTACCCGGCGTCCATCTCCGTGGTGTCCAGCACCCCGCCGGTCACCGTCGAATAGAACGGCACCGACGACGCGCGGGGGGCGATTCCCGCGAGGATCTGCCGAAGCTCGTCCTCGATGGCCTCGACATGCGCGCAGTGGGAGGCGTAGTCCACGGGTACGCGCCGCGCCCGGATCCCGTCGCCCTCGCATACGCCCATCAGCTCGTCCAACGCGTCGGCGTCCCCGGAGACCACGACCGCCGAGGGCCCGTTCACCGCCGCCACCGACAGCCGCTCACCCCACGCCTCGAGCCGCTCCCGCACCGAGTCCACGGGCAGCGACACCGACACCATGCCCCCGCGCCCGGACAGCGCCCGCAGCGCCTGGCTCCGCAACGCCACCACCTTCGCGGCATCCTCCAGCGACAACGCACCCGCCACACACGCCGCCGCGATCTCACCCTGGGAGTGACCGATGACCGCCGCGGGCTCCACACCGTACGAACGCCACAGCTCCGCCAGCGACACCATCACCGCCCACAGCACCGGCTGCACCACATCCACCCGCTCCAGCGCCTCCGCGGCACCCTCACCGCCGCGCAACACCTCCGCGAGCGGCCAGTCCACGTACGGCGCCAACGCCGCCGCACACTCACCGATCCGCTCCGCGAACACCGGGGAAGTCTCCAGCAGCCCTGCCGCCATCCCCACCCACTGCGACCCCTGACCGGGGAAGACGAGCACCGCCTGGTCACGAGCGCCGGCTGTCCCCCGCACCACACCGGGTGCCGCATTCCCCTCGGCCAACGCCCCCAGGCCGTTCAGGAGGCCGTCGCCGTCGCCCGCCAGCACCACCGCGCGGTGTTCGAACACACTGCGCGTGGTCGCCAACGACAGCCCGATATCGGCGGGCGAGACCTCTCGGCGCTCACGCACCTGCGTCAGCAGCCGCTCCGCCTGTGCCTCGACCGCGCTGTCCGACCGTCCGGAGATCACCCACGGTGTGATCTCCGGCAGTTCCGCGGCCGGGACCTCGTCCTCGGCGGCAGGGCTGGAAGCGTCGTCCGGCGGAGCCTGTTCCAGCACGGCGTGGGCATTGGTGCCACTCATCCCGAAGGAGGAGACTCCGGCGCGCCGCGGCCGTCCCGTCTCCGGCCAGGGCATGGCGTCCGTCAGCAGGCTCACGCCGCCCGCGGACCAGTCCACATGCGGCGACGGCTCATCGATGTGCAGCGACTTCGGCAGTGCGCCGTGCCGCATCGCCATCACCATCTTGATGACACCGGCCACACCGGCGGCCGCCTGCGCATGGCCGATGTTCGACTTCACCGAGCCGAGCCACAGCGGCTGGTCCGCGGGCCGGTCCTGGCCGTAGGTGGCCAGCACGGCCTGGGCCTCGATGGGATCGCCCAGCTTGGTGCCGGTGCCATGTGCCTCGACCGCGTCCACCTCGGTGGCCGACAGCCGGGCGTTCGCCAGCGCGGCGCGGATCACCCGCTGCTGAGACGGGCCGTTCGGGGCGGTCAGGCCGTTGGACGCACCGTCCTGGTTGGTCGCCGTACCCCGGACGAGGGCCAGCACCTCGTGCCCGTTGCGCTGGGCGTCCGACAGCCGCTCCACGAGCAGCAGCCCGACGCCCTCGGCGAATCCGAAGCCGTCGGCGCCATCGCTGAACGCCTTGCACTTGCCGTCCACGGACAGCGCGCGCTGACGGCTGAAGTCCACCAGCCCGACCTGTGTGGACATCACGGTCGCACCACCGGCCAGCGCCATGTCGCACTCACCCTGGCGCAGCGCCTGGACCGCCAGGTGCAGCGCGACCAGCGAGGAGGAGCACGCGGTGTCCACCGTCACGGCAGGGCCCTCGAGGCCCAACGTGTAGGAGACACGGCCCGAGGCCACGCTGCCCGCGCTGCCGATGCCGAGGTAGCCCTCGATGCCTTCGGGAGAGTGCCCCTGCAGACGGGTGCCGTAGTCGTTGTACACAACGCCGACGAAGACACCGGTCCGGCTCCCCCGCGCCGTCTCGGGAGCGATACCGGCCCGCTCGAACGCCTCCCACGACGTCTCCAGCAGCAGCCGCTGCTGCGGGTCCATGGACAGCGCCTCACGCGGCGAGATCCCGAAGAACTCCGGGTCGAACTGGTCCGCCTCGTGGAGGAAGCCACCGTTGCGGGCGTAGTACGTGCCCTCATGCGAGGGGTCCGGGTCGTACGTCGACTCGAGGTCCCAGCCACGGTTGGACGGGAGCGACGACGTGGCATCGGTGCCCGCCATCACCAGCTGCCACAGCTCCTCCGGGGTCTGCACACCACCGGGGAAGCGGCAGCTCATGGCCACGATCGCGATCGGGTCGTCGTCGGTGCCGGACGGGACGCCGGACGGTCCGCCCGGCGCCGCGGTGGCCGTGGCCTGGGAGCCGAGGATCTCCGAGCGCAGATAGCCCGCCAGTACCGTCGGGTTCGGGTAGTCGAAGACGAGTGTCGCCGGGAGGCGCAGACCTGTTTCCGCGCTGAGACGGTTCCGCAGTTCCACGGCGGTGAGCGAGTCGAAGCCCAGTTCCTTGAAGGGCCGTCCCACCTCGACGGTGTCCGTCTTGGCATGCCCGAGGGCGGCGGCCACCTGGACCCGGATCAGCTCTTGGAGCAGGAACTGCTCCTGCTCCGCTTCGGACATGCTGAGCAGTCGCCGGCGCAGCCGGGCGGCAACGTCGTCCACGTCCGTGTCTCCGGCCCCCGCGGCACGCCGGACGGTCATCCCCGGTACGACGTTACGGAAGAGGGCGGGGAGTTCGGCGCCCTGCGCACGCAGCGCCGGAATGTCCAGCCGGAAGAGAACGGGTACCACCGCGTCCGACACCAGAGCGGCGTCGAAGAGCTCGAGGCCGTCGTCCGTGGCCAGTGGCACCACGCCCGAACGGGATATCCGCTGGATGTCGTCCTCGCCGAGGTGTCCGGTCATACCGCTGGCCTCGGCCCATAGACCCCACGCCATCGACACACCCGGCAGCCGCTGGGCCCGGCGCCAGGACGCCAGACCGTCCAGGAACACATTCGCCGCCGCGTAGTTGCTCTGCCCCGCGCCGCCCAGCACACCGGTGGCCGAGGAGAACAGCACGAACGCCGACAGATCCATCCCCGCCGTCAGCTCATGCAGATTCCACGCCGCGTCCACCTTCGCCCGCAACACCGGCTCGACCCGCTCACGGGTCAGCGACGTCAGCAAACCGTCATCGAGCACACCCGCCGCATGCACCACACCACTCAGACCAAAGCCCTCCGGCAACCCCGACAACACCCCGGCCAGAGCCGCACGGTCCGCGGCATCACACGCCGCGATCACCACCTCGGCACCGGCGGCCTCCAACCCGGCCCGCAACTCGACCGCACCCTCGGCCTCCGCACCACGACGGGACAGCAACACCAGCTTCCCGACACCATGCCGGGCCACCAGATGCCGCGCCACCACACCACCCAGAACACCCGTACCACCCGTCACCAGCACCGCACCCGAGCCAAACCCGCCCGACTCCGGAACCTCGCCCGAGGGCAGCACCCGGCCCAGACGCGGCACCCGCACCGCCCCCGACCGCACCACCAGCTGCTCCTCACCCCGAGCCAGCAGCCCGGGAAGAAGACCATCGACGCCATCCAGCTCATCGGTGTCCACCAGCACCAGACGCCCGGGGTTCTCCGCCTGCGCGGACCGCACCAAACCCCACACCGCGGCCCCCGCCAGATCCGTCACACCAGCGCCGTCACCCACGTCGACAGCGCCCCGGGTCACCACCACCAACCGGTCACCCGCACGGTCCTCATCCGCAATCCACCCCTGCGCCCGCTCCAAGACCTCGAGCACACGCCCGTACGCCTCACCCACCACATCCGCACCATCGGAGACCACCCGCATCACCTCTGTCCGCGGCGTGGCCTCACCTCCCGCCACGACGGCCCCGGGCGCGTCCACCCACTCGACCCGGAACAGCGCCTCCCGCGCCGCCCCACCCGCGGCCTTCAGCTGATCCGCGTCAACCGGGCGCAACACCAGCGACTCGACCGACGCCACCACCCGCCCGGACTCATCGCCCACCAGCACCGACACCGCATCCGACCCGGCACCCGCCGACGCCAGCCGGACCCGCAGCGATGTCGCACCCACCGCCTCCAGGGCAAACCCGCGCCACGAGAACGGCAGCCGACTCCCCGAACCACCCGCCAGGCTCTCGCTCACACCCATCGCGTGCAACGCCGCGTCGAACAGCGCCGGGTGCAGACCGAACTGACCCGCCCGGTCCCGCTCCGCCTCCGGGAGCTCGACCTCCGCGAACACCTCCCCCTCACGCCGCCACGCATGCTTCAGCCCCTGGAAGACCGGGCCGTACTCCAACCCGTTCTCCGCGGCCCGCACATACTCAGCCGACACATCGACCGGCTCGGCCCCCGCCGGAGGCCACACACCGAAGTCGAACTGTGTGCCGGAGACGGGCGCGGCCGAACCGACCACACCATGGGCATGCCGCACCCATGCGGCGCCCTCGCCCTCCGCTTCCTCCCGTGAGAACACACTCACCTCACGGAAACCGGAAGCGTCCGCCTCCCCCACCTCGACCTGAAGGTGTACGCCACCCTTCTCGGGCACGATCAGGGGCGCTTCCAGGACCAGTTCCTCGACGCGCCCCGCCCCGACCTGATCGCCCGCCGATACCACCAACTCGACGAAGGCCGTCCCCGGGAGCAACATCACCCCGTGCACGGCGTGATCCGCCAGCCACCCGTGCGTGGCCAACGACAGCCGCCCGCTCAGCAACACCCCGCCGCCGCTCGCCAACGACACCACGGCACCCAGCAACGGATGCCCCAGCGAGCCCAGCCCGACCGAACCCACATCGCCCACACCCGCGGGAGCGTCGAGCCAGAAGCGCTCGTGCTGGAAGGCGTAGGTCGGCAGCTCCACGCGGCGGGCGCCATGTCCCGCGAACACCTTCCGCCAGTCGACGCTCGCTCCGCTGACATGCAGTTCGGCGGCGGAGGTCAGGAACCGCTCAGGTCCACCCTCATCACGCCGCAGGGTGCCCAGGACCACTGCCCGCGCCTCGGCGGCCTCCACCGTCTGCTGCACCGGCAGGGTCAGCACCGGATGCGGGCTCACCTCGATGAACACGCTGTGGCCCTCATCGAGCAGCGTGCGCGTCGTGGACTCCAACTCGACCGTCTGCCGCAGATTCCGGTACCAGTACTCCGCGTCCAGACCGGCGGTGTCCACCAGCTCACCGGAGACCGTCGAATAGAACGGCACCTCCGAGGAACGGGGTGTGATGTCCGCCAGAACCTTCAGCAACTCCTCGCGGATCCCCTCCACATGGGCCGAGTGCGAGGCGTAGTCCACCGGAACCCGGCGAACACGCACCTCCTCACCCTCCAGCTCCGTAACCATCTCATCGAGCGCCCCCGGATCACCGGACACCACAACCGACCCGGGGCCATTGACCGCCGCCACCGAGATCGCGCCACCCCACCGGGCGAGACGCTCCTTCACCTGGTCGACCGGCAGCCCGACCGACACCATGCCACCACGACCGGCCAGACCCACCGCGATCGCCTGCGACCGCAACGCCACCACCTTCGCGGCATCCTCCAGCGACAGCGCACCGGCCACACACGCCGCGGCGATCTCACCCTGGCTGTGCCCCATCACCGCATCCGGCTCCACACCCACCGAACGCCACAACTTCGCCAACGACACCATCACCGCGAACAACACCGGCTGAACGACATCCACCCGGTCAAAACCGGGAGCACCCTCAACCTCACGCAGTACATCCGTCAGCGACCAGTCCACATGAGCCGACAACGCCGACTCACACTCACCGATCGCCTCCGCGAACACCGGCGAGGACTCCAACAGCCCCACCGCCATACCCGCCCACTGCGCACCCTGACCCGGGAACACAAACACGGAACGACCAGGTGTTTCGGCGTCCTTTCCCCAGACCACACCGGGGAGCTTCGCGCCCTCGGCCACCGCCTCCAGGCGCTCGAGGAGTTCCTCACGGCTGGTCCCGGTCACCACGGCGCGCTGCTCGAAGGCGAACCTCGTCGTCGCCAGGGAGAGCGCCACATCGGCGGCGCCCAGCTCCGGACGCTCCGCCACGAACTCCCGCAACCGCCCGGCCTGCACCCGCAACGCGGTGTCGGTCTTGCCCGACACCACCCATGCCACCGGACCCGCGAGGCCACCGTCAGCAGGCTCCTCGGCGACCTCCGCCTCGGTCTCGCCCTCCGGGGCCTGCTCCAGGATCACATGCGCGTTGGTCCCGCTCACGCCGAACGAGGACACGCCCACCCTGCGCGGCTCCCCGGTCTCCGGCCACGGCCTCGCCTCGGTCAACAGCTCGACCTGGCCCTCGGACCAGTCCACATGGCTCGACGGAGCGTCGACATGCAGCGTCTTCGGCAGGACGCCGTGCCGCATCGCCATCACCATCTTGATGACGCCGGCCACACCTGCGGCGGCCTGCGTATGACCGAGGTTCGACTTCAGCGAGCCGAGCCACAACGGCCGGCCCTCGGGTCGGTCCTGCCCATACGTCGCCAGCAGCGCCTGCGCCTCGATCGGGTCGCCCAGCGTCGTACCCGTACCGTGCGCCTCGACCACGTCAATCTGACTGGGGGTCAGCTCACAGTTTTCCAGGGCCTGCCGGATCACGCGGCGCTGCGACGGGCCGTTGGGGGCCGTCAGGCCGTTGCTCGCGCCGTCCTGGTTCACGGCGGAGCCGCGTACCACCGCGAGTATCCGGTGCCCGTTGCGCCGCGCGTCGGACAGCCGCTCCACCAGCAGCACACCGATGCCCTCGGACCACGTGGTGCCGTCGGCTCCGTCGGCGAACGCCTTGCACCGGCCGTCGGCGGCCAGTCCGCGCTGGCGGCTGAAGGTGACGAAGCCCTTGGGGCTCACCATGACGGTCGCACCGCCGACCAGCGCCATGGAGCACTCACCCTGACGCAGCGCCTGCGCCGCCAGGTGCAGCGCGACCAGCGCCGATGAGCAGGCGGTGTCCACGGTCAGCGCGGGACCTTCGAAGCCGAAGGTGTAGGAGACACGGCCCGAGGCGATGCTGGTGGTGGCGCCGTTGTGGAGGTACGGCTCGATCTCGTCCGGTATCTGCGCGGCCTCGGACGCGTAAGTGGTATGCATGGCACCGGTGAAGACACCCGTCTGGCTGCCACGCAGTGACGCGGGGTCGATGCCCGCCCGTTCGAACACCTCCCATGAGGTCTCCAGCAACAGCCGCTGCTGGGGGTCCATGGCGAGGGCCTCGCGGGGTGAGATGCCGAAAAACGCGGAGTCGAATTGGTCCGCGTCGTGGAGGAAGCCGCCTTCGCGTACGTAACTGGTACCCGGACGCTCCGGGTCCGGGTCGTAGATCCCTTCCACGTCCCAGCCGCGGTTTGTCGGGAAGGGTGAGATCGCATCCGCTCCATCGGCGACCAGACGCCACAGTGCCTCGGGGGAATTCACTCCGCCCGGAAATCGGCAGGCCATACCGATGATGGCAAGGGGCTCGGTTGCCGAACTGATCAGCTGGCGGTTCTGACGCTTGAGCCGCTCGATTTCCTTGAACGACTTGCGCAGCGCTTCAACAGCTTTGTTCTGGTTGGATGCAGCAGGCATCGGAAACTCCACACTTAACGCGTCGTTCGCTGGAGAGCGCAACGGCCCTGAGATTTTTCAAAACACGCCTTGCCAGACGGACACCGGCCACATTAGCCCCGCACCCGTAAGGGAAACCCTAGAAACCCGCGCAGGCTCGGTTAACGCTCCCGGGCATGTTCGCGGGATTTGATTTCACCAATGTTTCACCGGCCGTGTGTCGCGTGCCACCGTGCGTTCTCCGCCGCTGTTCGCGCTCCGGTTCGACCCGTCTTTTTCACGCGCCCGGGTCTTCTTCGATGCGGATCGCACCGGTTGGGCAACGGGATACGACCTCGCGCAGGGTGTCCAGCCGTCCGGCGTCGGGCTGTGCTTCGAGCAGAACGACGGAGCCGTCCTCGTCGCTCTGGTCGAACAGGTCAGGCGCGATCAGCGCGCACTGGCCCGCCGCACAGCACACCTCACGGTCGGCGGTGATCCTCATCGGGTCTCAGTCCTACCTTGTCGTTCGGGATGATGAGCCGGCCACTCGCGGAGTGACCGGCTCAGGAATCCGGGCTCGTTCAGTCGTCCCAGGTGACGGGAAGCGACCTGGGGCCGTAGTGCACGAAGTCATCACGCATCGGGATCTCATCGCCCGGGACCGTCAGCCGCAGCGTGGGGAACCTGTCGAACAGGGCCTCGTAGCCGACGCGCAGGATCGTGCGGGCGAGATGCTGGCCGAGACACTGGTGCACACCGTGGCCGAGCGCCAGGTGCCCATGGTCCGTACGGCCGATGTCGAGCTGGTCAGGGTTGTTGTAGCGCTCGGGGTCGCGGTTGACGGCGGGGAGGGCGACGGTGACCACTTCGCCCTTCTTGATGGCCTGGCCGGCGAACTCGACATCTTCGAGCGCCCACCGGCTGGCCCCGAGGTGGGAGATGGTGAGGAAGCGCAGGAGCTCCTCGACGGCACCCGCCATGAGCTCCGGGTCCTCGCGGAGCCTGGCCAGCTGATCGGGGTGCTCGAGCAGCGTGAAGACGCCCATGGCCAGCATGTTGCCCGTGGTGTCGAAGGCCCCGGTGATCAGCGTGGCGGCCATGCCCATGAGCTCCTGCTCGTTGAGCTGCCCGCCGCGGATCAGGTCACCGAGGAGGTCGTCCCGGGGGTCGTCCATCCTGGTCGGCACGAAGCGGGACAGGAATCCGCTCATCCCGGACACGGCGGCGAGCGCCTCGGGGACGGTGCAGGAGAGGCGTCCGAGCGTCTCCACGTGCCGCTGAAGGGTCTTCCGCTCCGATTCGGGGACGCCGATCATCTCGCACATCACCCGGGAGGGAACGGATTCGGTGAATACCTCGACCAGATCGGCACCCGGCCCGGCCTTTTCCAGATCGTCGAGTTGTTCGTGCACGATTCGCTCGATCATGGGGGCGAGCTGACGCGTACGACGGACCGTGAAAAAGCCGGTGACCAGCTTGCGATACTGGCTGTGGACCGGGTCGTCCGTCTTCGCGAAGGCGCCGGGGTCGGCCGGGCGGCCGTCGTACTGCAGCTCCGTGGGAACCGGAGAGATTATCCCCTCCTGGCGCGCGCTGAAGCTTTTATGAGTGAGGAGTTCCTTCGCTTCGGCGTGCCGCGTGATGAGCCACCCGGGCGACCCATCAGGGTAACTCATGCGCGTTATCCGCTCCTGCTCGCGCAGGGGAGTGTAGCCGTCCGGAGGATCGAAGGGGCAGCTCCGCTGGGTGGGCATTGACACAGTGGGGTGCGGGGCGTCGACCAAGACTCCTCCATCGATTTCACATCCATGCATCGAGGTCGTCGGCGGCTACACCGGCTGGCTCGATGTCGATGCTAGCTTCGTCGTCGACCCGACAGCGCACCGAAAGGCCCCCGCAGACAACGTCTGCAAATTTCCTTAGACAAAGGCGAAAGCTGTTGACCCCGTCCGGGTCGGTGAACTCACCGCGTCGGCCGCCACGTCTGAGCGTGCGGCCCGACCGCCCTCTACCCCCCTTCCCCGAGTGTGCCCGGTCCAACCACAACCGACCCGGGTCGAATGTCGGCCATCCCTCCTAAGGCGATTGTCTTAATAAGAGGACCGCCTTACGGTGATCAAAGGTCTCCGACACTGGAGGAGTCCCCCCATGACGGAAGCCATCCCCGACTACCCCTTCGAGCAGCCGAACGCGCTGGAGCCCCCGCGGGAGGGGGCCGAGACGCGGGCCACGTGCCCCGTGGCACACGTACGGACGCCCAGTGGGGACGTGGTCGGTCTGCTGACCGGGTACGAGGAGGTCCGTGGACTGCTGACCGACCCGCGGTTCAGCCGCAATCCGGACCGCAAGGGCGCCGCCCGCATGTCGACCACCGAGGACCGGGGGGACGTTCAGCCGGCCCTCCCAGGGTGACGCGGACATCAAGGAGGGACCGGGGCACCGGAGGTGGCGGCGGCTGCTCAGCCGCGCGTTCACGGTGAGGAAGATGGAAGCGTGGCGCCCGCGTATCCAGGAGATGGCGGATGAGTTGGTGGGCGCCATGGTGGCCGAGGGGTCACCCGCGGATCTCCGCGCGGCGGTGGCACTCCCCCTTCCCGTGCGGGTCATCTGCGCGCCGCTGGGCGCGCCGAGCGAGGACCATGACAAGTTCGCGCGCTGGTCGGAGACGCTGCTGACGCTGACGCGCTACACCCAGGCCGAAGTGGACGAGGCGCAGGCGGAGTTCCACCCCGAACATGATCCTCAAGATGACGGCGATGTTGCTGTCGCAACGGGAGCGCTACGAAACCCCGCTCGCCGATCCCGGGCTGATGCCGGGAGTGGTGGAGGAGGCCCTGCGGCTGGACGCTCTCGGCGGGGTGGGCATCCCCCGGTTCATCACCGAGGACACGGAGGTCAGCGGGGTGCCGGTGGGCGCCGGGAGCACCCTGCTCGTCAATCTGCACGCGGCCAACCGGGACGAGCGCAAGTTCCCCGACCCCGACCGGTTCGATCCGCGCCAGGAGAACAGCGCCCAGCACGTAGGCTTCGGTGCCGGACCGCATGTCTGCGTCGGTCAGACGCTGGCCCGGGTGGAGCTCCAGGTGTGCCTGGCCACCTTCATCAGGCACCTGCCCGAACTGCGGCTGCGGGACGCCCCGGAAGACCTCCGCATGCGCGAGGGGATCTCGGCGGGCGGCTTCGAGAACCTGTGGGGCACCTGGTGACGGTCCGCGGCGGCGCGGTGGGCGAGCGGCGCCGTGCGTGCGTGCGGGGCATGCCCGACCGGTGCCGTTAGCCTGACGGGATGACTCCTCCGGGCCCGGCCGCCCCGCCCTCTCCGCGCTCCGCGCTCGCGCGGGACAAACTGATGCGCACCGCCGAACGGCTCTACGCCGAGCGCGGGTTCGCGAACGTATCGGTCCGGCAGCTCAGCGAGGCGGCCGGCCAGCGCAACAACTCAGCGGTGCAGTACCACTTCGAGAGCCGGGACAAGCTCATCGAGACGATCCTGTCGCACCACACCCGACTCGTCGAGAAACACCGCATCGTGGTGGTGGAGGCGCTGCGCGAGCGGGAGACCGTGTCCCTGGAGGAGCACTACAGCTGCCTGATCCTGCCGAACGTCGAGAACCACATCGAAGCGGGCACTCCCACATGGTGTGCCCGCTTCCTCGCGCAGGCCCTCGTCGAGCCCGCGCTGCGCGACTACGTCCTTCAGGACCATCTGGACACGCCGTCGCTGCGCCTGCTGGACGAGATAGGTGCCATCCGCCGGGACGGCATCCGCCCGGAACTGCGCGCCCGGCACGGCACGATGGTGCGCCAGCTCTCCGTGCACGCCTTCGCCGAGCTGGAGTACGACCTGGCGAACGGGCGCATCGACCCGGCCACGGCGGAGGAATCCTGGCGGGTGCTCGGCCAGGATCTGATCAAGGCGCTGTGCGGACTCACCACCGGCCTGCTCGGCCCCCGGTGACCATGGGGCTTCCCCAAGCCCTTGGAGACGCCGTGAAAACACGGGGGTGACGGCCTCGTCACGCCCGTGCTGCCACCCTTCGTGCGGGAGTGTCAGCGGGACGCCACGTTCCTGTGGGCACCGACATGCGTGGGAGGTTCCGTCCGATGCCACCGCCGAAGGCTCTCGCGCAGCGGCCCCGGGTGTCGAAGACGGTGCCTGTCCCCACCCAGGATCGGCCGGAAGTACACGGCCCCGCACGGCCCCGGTTCCCTCCGTCCAACGCGGCGGTGACGGCCGCCTTGTCCGGTGGACGCGGACCGGCGGCGCTGCCGCCCTCGCCCGCCCGGTTGCCTCCCGCCGGGCAGGACCTCGTCGGCAATGGCACGGTAGCTTCGGCACGCCGTACCGAGCCCGGCCCTCGGCAGCCGCCCACGGCCGGACCGGCACCGGCGGAGGCGGCGGAGGCGACCCCCGCCGCCTCGGGCGCCGCGCCGGAGACGACAGCACGGCCCGGCCCGGGCGCGGGTCCGAAGTTCGTGACGCTGAAGAAGGACGTACGGCGCAAGAAGCGCTCGGTCGCGAGCTCGCACCCACCCCCGAGGACGGAGGCCGGGGCCGCGCAGGACGCCGCCCGGTTGCCCAAGGACGACGAAGAGGCACAGGGCAAGGCCGCCAACGCCGAGAAGATGAACGAGGCCAAACCGAAGGACTTCGACAAGGACGCGTTCATTAGGGCGGTCGAGAAGGCGATCGCCGAGAAGGCGCCGAAGAACCTCGACGAGGCCGACAAGTTCGCCGACTCCGGCAAGGCCGATGAGGTCCGCGCGGAGGTGCACGGCAAGGCCGACGACGGCAAGACGGACTCGGCCGAGCGGATCAGCCGCGTCCTGCTCGACGAGCTGGGTCTCGAGCCGTCCCCGACGCTCAGAAACCTGGTACCACCTGGGGGTGGTACCCCAGAGCGCCCGGCGCGCCGGATCGTCTCCCGCCCGGCGAGCGATGCCCCGGCACAGGACACGGACACCTCGGCCCCGGCGGGCACCGTGCCCGCGTAACGGGCGCGGTGCGCGGACCAGCGGACCAGCGGACTAGACGGCAGGGACCACCGGCGCCAGGTGGGTGTCGCGCCGCACCAGCGCGGCGTAGCGCCCGTCCTTGGCCAGCAGCTCCTCATGGGTGCCCCGCTCGGCGACTCGGCCGCCGTCGAGGACGACGATCTGGTCGGCGTCGCGCACGGTGGAGAGCCGGTGGGCGATGGTGATCGTGGTGCGACCGGCCGAGAGGGCGTCGATGGCCTGCTGAACGGCCTGCTCGGTGCGGGTGTCCAGGGCGCTGGTGGCCTCGTCGAGGATGAGGACGGGCGGATCGCGCAGAATCGTGCGGGCTATGGCCAGACGCTGCTTCTCCCCGCCGGAGAAGCGATAGCCGCGCTCACCCACGAGGGTGTCATAGCCGTCGGGGAGGGAGGCGATGTGGTCGTGGATCTGGGCGGCCTCGGCCGCCGCCACGATCTCCTCATCGGTCGCGTCGGGCTTGGCGAAGCGCAGGTTCTCGGCGATGGAGGCGTGGAAGAGGTAGGTCTCCTGGGAGACGACGCCGACGGCCCGGGCGAGGCTGTCGAAGTCGAGGTCGCGGACGTCCGCCCCGTCGAGCAGCACCCGCCCGCCGGTCACGTCGTAGAGCCGGGGCACCAGATAGCTGAGGGTCGTCTTGCCCGAACCGGTCGGCCCGACAACTGCCAGGCTGCCGCCCGCGGGAACGGTCAGATCGATGCCGCGCAGGGTGCCCTTCGATGAGCCGTCCTTCGTGTTCTTCGACGGGCCGTCCTTCGATGCGCCGGGGGCCGTGCCCTCGTAGTCGAAGTCGACGCCGTCGAAGCGGACTTCACCGCGCACCTTCTCCAGCCGCACCGGATCGGCGGGCTCGGTGATGTCGATCGGCAGGTCGAGGTATTCGAAGATGCGGGCGAACAGGGCCAGGGAGCTCTGCACCTGCACACCGGTGGACAGCAGGCTGACCGTGGGCCGGAGCAGCCCTTGCTGGAGGGAGACGAAGGCGACGAGCGTGCCGATGGAGACGGCCGGGCCACCGGCCTGGAGGGCGAGTCCCGCGGCCCAGTAGATCAGCGCGGGCATGGCGGCCATGACGATACCGATGGTGGACATCCGCCAGCGGCCGGCCATGTTGGAGCGCACTTCCAGGCCCACGAGACGCTCGGACTCCTCGGCGAACTGCCGGGTGAGCGACTCGGACCGGCCCATGCTGCGGCCGAGCAGGATTCCGCTCACCGACAGCGACTCGGTGACCATCGCGGACATGGCCGCCATCTGCTTCTGGCGCTGCGAGGTGATCTTCTTGCGCTCGGCGCCGACACGACGGCTGATCCAGACGAACACCGGCAGCAGGAGCAGCGAGACGATGGTCAGCCGCCAGTCGAGCGCGAGCATCGCGACGACGGTGGCGACCACACTGGTGAGGTTGGAGACCAGCGAGGTCGCGGTGGAGGTGACGGTGGCCTGCATACCGCCGATGTCATTGGCGATACGGGACTGCACCTCGCCGGTGCGGGTGCGGGTGAAGAAGGCGAGCGGCATGCGCTGCAGCCGGTCGTAGACGGCGGTGCGCAGATCGTGCATGACCCGCTGGCCGACGGTGGTGGAGATCAGGGTCTGCAGAACGCCGAAGACGCTGTTGACGACGGCCGCGGCGATCATGCCGAGGGCGAGCAGGGTGAGCAGCCCGGTGCGGCCGTCGGGGATGGCGGTGTCGAGGATCTCCCGGAGCAGGAACGGGGTGGCGACCGAGACCAGCGCGGAGGCGGCGACCAGCAGGCCGACCACGGTGAGACGGCCGCGGTAGGGACGGAAGAGCCGGAGGATGCGCCGCACTTGGGCGGGCCGCTCGGGCTCCTGGGCGGACGGGGTCCAGGACGGTGGTGTGTCGGGGTGCATGGGCTCCTTCAGGAGTCTGGGAGGCCGCCGCGCGTGACGGCATGGTCGAGCCGTGATCGCGGCGGCGCGGACTTTGAGAGCATAGCTCATTGTTACCTATACTCACAATGAACCGGGTCCTGATAAACTGCGATCATGCCCACCCCCGAGACATCCGGCCTCGTCGCGGAGCAGCTGCTGCGCCTGACCCGCAGACTGCATCGCGCCCAGAGGCGCCATATGGAGCCACTGGGCATCACCCCCGCCCAGTCCCGCCTGCTGCGCACCGTGTCCCACAGCGACCAGCCGCCGCGGATGGCGGACCTGGCGCAGCGCCTCGAGGTGGTCCCGCGCGCCGTGACGACGCTGGTGGACGCCCTGGAGGCGCATGGCTCGGTGCGTCGGATACCGGATCCGTCCAACCGCCGGGTGGTGCGCATCGAACTCACCGACACCGGGCGGGCGACGCTGCGCGCGCTGCGCGAGGCGCGCCGAGCCGCCGCGGAGGACATCCTGGCACCGCTCAGCGATCAGCAGCGCGACGCGCTGGGCGATCTGCTGAACACCCTCTCCGGCACCCCGGACCACCGCTGCTGAGGTCGCGGCGGAAGAGCGGCTGCTGTGGTGAAAGCGCAGCTGGACGCGGGGGAAGAGCGGTGCGACGCCGTATCACAGCGCGACCCACTTCCCCTACGCCCGGACGGCCTTCAAGCCGTACTCGCCGCGCTCAGGCGGCCAGATGCGCCTTGTCCCCCATGACCACCACCGGGTGCAGCTTGGGGTCGAGGTTCTTCAGCAGATACTCCATACCGGACTTGGAGAGGCTGACACAGGCCGAGGTGCCGCTGCCGTGATCCATGTGCAGCCAGATGCTGCCGCCCTTGCTCTGCCCTTCGGGCCGGGTCTGGTCGAGCGGTGAGGCGCCCTTGACGCGGTTGTAGTCGATGGCGATGACGTAGTTGAAGTCCGTCCAGTGGGACTTGGGCCAGTAGTGGGGCGCCGCGAAGGAGCCGGAGGCGGTGTACGGCAGCCGGGCGCCGGGGTCGGGCAGCACCCCGCCCGCGTCGCTGAGCGTGTAGACCCCGACCGGGCTGCGCTTGTCGCCCTCATGATGGCTCGTCGTCCAGCCGCGCTTGCCGTTGTGCGCCGTCCAACTGCGGGTCCGCTCCCACGCCTTGCCCTGCTTGGTATAGAGGACCACGGTCGCGTCCGCGGAGTTCACCCCTTTGCCGTAGACCGCCACGACTTGACGGGACTGGTCCGGGATCCGGGACTGGAGCTTGTCCCCCACATCAGGGATACGCGTGGGATCCGGCGTGGGCGCCCCGCCGCGCAGCGCTTGTTTGCCCGGGTTTCCGCCCTTGTCACCGCCGCCGTCCCCGCCGCCGTTGCCGCAGGCGGTGAGAAGGACAAGGGCCGCGGCGGCCGCGGCCGCCGCGCGCATGGACATCGTGCCGGAGATTCGCATGTCCCCATGGTCCCACCTGCGTAGGACAGTGCCGTATGCGGGATTGGCGTGTTCCGGCCGCTGCGGGGAAAACCAGTTGAATTCCGCACCGTGGGAACGTCAACCTTTCACGTCTCCTACCAGCCCTCCTCAGCCCGCCCGACCTTGGGACGTCATGCACATTCGCGATCTTCCGTATCCCGACCCCGGCCGACCCGACGTACGGTCAGGTCCGCGGTTTCTCTTCTGGCTGGGCAGGAATCAGTTGGGCGGGCAGGTCAAGGCGGCCCTCTGGGGTCTGGTGCACATGGCCGCGCTGGTGTCCTTCCCCATCGCCATCGGCTTCGGTGTGCAGGCGGTCGTGGACCGCTCCGGCTCCCGGCTGGCGATGGCCGGAGCGCTGATGGTGGGGCTCACCGTGCTCACCGCGCTGGGGGACGCCATGCTGCACCGCGCGGCGGTCACCAACTGGATCACGGCGGCGGCACGGGTGCAGCAGCTGCTGGCCCGCAAGGCGGTGGAGCTGGGCTCCGCCCTCACCCGGAAGGTGGCGGCCGGCGAGGTCGTCGCCGTCTCCACGGGCGACGTCGAGAAGATCGGCTGGTTTGTGGAGGCCCTGTCCCGGTTCACGGCCGCCGCGATCACCACCGTCGCGGTCTGTGTGGCCCTGGTTCTCTACCAGCCGGCGCTGGGAGTGGTGGTGGCGGTCGGGGTGCCCGCGCTGGCCCTGGCCGTACTGCCGCTGCTGCCGCGCGCGGCACGCCGGGCCGATGAGCAGCGGGAGAAGGCGGGCCGGGCGACCGAGCTGGCCTCGGACACCGTGGCCGGGCTGCGGGTGCTGCGGGGCATCGGCGGGGAGGAGCTGTTCCTGGGCCGCTACCGGCATGCCTCGCAGGAGGTGCGGGTCGCGGCGGTGCGCAGCGCGCGGATGTGGGCGCTGATCGCGGCCGTGCAGGTCGCGCTGCCGGGGCTGCTGCTGATCGGTGTCGTCTGGTACGGGGCGTCGCTGGCCCGCGACGGACGGATCGAGGTGGGTGAGCTGGTCACCGTGTACAGCGCGGTGACCTTTCTGCTCTTCCCGCTGCGGCACTTCGAGGAGATCGCCATGGCGTACTCCTTCTCCCGGCCCTCGGCGCGGCGCGCGGCCCGGGTGCTGGCGCTGCACCGCTCCTCCCCGGGCAGCGAGGGCGCGGTCGCCGTGGAGGGCGGCGAGCGGGGGGAGGCGCAGGAGGCCATCGCGCCGCTCGGCGGGGATCTGTACGACCCGGCGAGCGGGATGCTGGCGCCCAGCGGGCTGCTGACCGCGGTGGTGTGCGGCGACCCGGACGCGGCAGGGCGGCTGGCCGACCGGCTCGGCGGACATCCCACCCACGACGGCCCGGGCGACGGGGGCCAGGCCGGGGCACCGTCGGCGCTGCTGGGCGGGGTCGCCCTGGACGAGGTGCCGCTGACCACGGCGCGCGCCGCGGTGCTGGTGCAGGACAAGGATCCGGTGCTGCTGTCGGGGGCGCTCGCCGAGCTGCTGGACGTGCCGAGGTCCGGCGAGGTCTCGGCGGAGAAGGCGCTCGAGGCGGCCCAGTGCGGCGATGTGCTGGACGCGCTGGCGCAGGCGTCGGCCGCCGAGGCGGACGACGCCGGCCCCATGCGCACCCGGATCACCGAGCGCGGCCGCTCCCTGTCGGGTGGCCAGCGGCAGCGGCTGGCACTGGCCCGCTCGCTGGTGACCGATCCGGAGGTGCTGGTGCTGGACGAGCCGACCTCGGCGGTGGACTCGCACACCGAGGCGCGGATCGCCGACGGGGTGCGGCGGCTGCGGGCGGGCCGGACGACCATCGTGCTCACCTCCAGCCCGCTGCTGCTGGACCGGGCCGACCGGGTGGTGTTCGTGCCCGACGGCGCGGCGGCGGGGGTGGGCACCCACCGTGAGCTGCTGGGCACCGATCCCGCGTATCGCGCGGTCGTCACCCGCGAGACGGAGGACGAGGCCACCGCGCGGAGGGCCGGGCGAGGCACCGGGCCGGCCGGACACGACCTGAAGGACATCGGGCGGATCGAGGAACAGATCGAGGAGTCGGCATGATCGGCGTGGCACCGCCCGGCTATGACCCGGCCGCACCGGAGTCGGCGACGACGCTGCCGGTCGGCACACCCATCACCGTGCGGGCCTATGTGCGTGAGCTGCTGCGGCGGCATCGGGCCGCGTTCACCGTGCTGATGGTCGTGAACGCGACCGCGGTGATCGCCTCCATGGTCGGCCCCCAACTGCTGGGGGGCCTGGTCGAGGACCTCTCCCAGGGCAAGGAGGACCTCCACATCGGCCGCATCGTGGCGCTGTTCACGGTGGCGCTGGTGGTGCAGACCGTGTTCGTCCGGATGGTGCGGCTGCGCGGCGCGGTGCTGGGCGAGGAAATGCTGGCGGATCTGCGGGAGGACTTTCTCGTACGGTCGGTGGGTCTGCCGCCGGGGGTGCTCGAGCGGGCCGGGACCGGGGATCTGCTGTCCCGGATCACCACCGATATCGACCGGCTGGCGAACGCGATGCGCGAGGCCGTGCCGCAGCTGGCCATCGGCGTGGTGTGGACCGGGCTGCTGCTCGGCGCGCTGACCCTGACCGCTCCCCCACTGGGGCTCGCGGTGCTGGTGGCGCTTCCGGTGCTGGTGATCGGCTGTCGCTGGTACTACCGCCGCGCGCCGAGCGCCTACCGCTCGGAGGCGGCCGGCTATGCGGCGGTGTCCGCCTCCCTGACCGAGAGCGTGGACGCCGGGCGGACCATCGAGGCCCACCGGCTGGGCGACCGGCGGATCGCCCAGTCCGAGCTGCGTATCAAGCAGTGGACGGCGTGGGAACGCTACACGCTCTGGCTGCGCTCGGTGCTCTTCCCGGTGATCAATGTCAGCTACACGCTGATCACCGGTTCGGTGCTGATGATCGGCGGCGTGTGTGTGATGCGGGGCTGGATGTCGATCGGCGATCTGACCACCGGGGCGCTGCTGTCGCAGATGCTGGTCGAGCCGATCGGGCTGATCCTGCGCTGGTACGACGAGCTGCAGGTCGCGCAGGTGTCGCTGGCCCGGCTGGTCGGGGTGCGGGAGATCGAGGAGGGCCCCGCCGACGAGGGGGTGGTTCCCGGCGGCCGGGAGGTGCGGGCCGATGAGGTGCGGTTCGGCTACCACGAGGGCAGCGATGTGCTGCACGAGGTGTCCATGAAGGTGCCCCCGGGGACGCGGCTGGCGCTGGTGGGCCCGTCCGGGGCGGGGAAGTCCACCCTGGGGCGGCTGCTGGCCGGGATCTATTCCCCGCGCACCGGCCGGGTGACATTGGGCGGGGCGGAGCTGGCGCGGATGCCGGCCGAGCGGGTCCGTGAGCATGTGGCCCTGGTCAACCAGGAGCACCATGTCTTCGTGGGCTCGCTGCGTGACAATCTGCTGCTGGCCCGCGCCGTCGCCACGGACGCCGAGCTGTGGGCGGCGCTGGGCGCGGTGGACGCCGACGGCTGGGCCCGCGCGCTGGACGAGGGCCTGGACACCGAGGTCGGATCGGGCGGTCTCGCGCTCACCCCCGCACAGGCGCAGCAGATCGCGCTGGCCCGGCTGGTGCTCGCCGATCCCCATACGCTGGTGCTGGACGAGGCCACCTCGCTGCTGGACCCGCGGGCGGCGCGCCATCTGGAGCGCTCGCTGGGGCGGGTGCTGGAGGGCAGGACCGTGGTGGCGATCGCCCACCGGCTGCACACCGCGCATGACGCGGATGTGATCGCCGTGGTCGAGAGCGGCCGGATCACCGAGCTGGGCAGCCATGACGAACTCGTCGCGGCGGACGGGGCCTACGCCGCGCTGTGGCGCTCCTGGCATCAGTGAGGAGGGTGGCCGCGCCCCGGCGCGGCCGCCCTCGTCCCGTCCGGGGGTCAGATGACGCCGAGGGCGGCCAGTCCACCCATGCCGCCGAGCAGCATGAAGACCGGCATCAGCACCTTCAACTCGACCCAGCTGCCGGCCCGGAAACGCATGCCCTTGGGCGGGCCGAGCGCGTACCAGCGCTTGCGGCCGATCGGGATGGGCCACAGGATCGGGCAGCCGGAGACGGTGAGCGCGTCCCCAATGTCGTGGACCAGGGCGCCGAGCACGATCGGCAGGCCGAGCCAGAGGTACTCCTGGCCCGGTGCGCTGAACAGCCAGTCCGAGCCGTTGCCCGGCTGGTGCAGCACATCGGCGAGGATCCAGGCGCTGGCCGCGCCGAGCAGCCATACCAGGACATCGCTGGAGACCCGGGCCGCGCGCCACAGCAGCCCCTCGACGGCCAGCACCATATGCACGAAGAGGATGCCCAGCACCGCCCAGCGCCCGCCGACCAGGGCGAGCGCCGAGGCTCCGGCGCCGATCAGCACCGCCCATACCCAGGTGTGGGTGAGGGTGCGGTGGCCGCCCGAGCGGCGCGGGTCGCCCTGCTTCCTGGTCGCCTTGTAGACGGAGTACGAGAGCTTGTCGATCACCTCGCACAGTCCCTTTGAGATGGGCCCGAAGGCGCGCGATATGGTCGCCGCCTTGTGGTCGAGGTCGGGGGCGAGCGCCGCTCCCGCGCAGATCAGCGCGCCGGCGACCAGCACCGGCCAGGGCATCGAGTGGCCGGCCGCCGCGGCTGCCGCCCCCACCCCCAGCCAGGCCGCCGCTCCGGACAGCGAATGCGCCGGTCCCATCATGGTCGTACCCCGCCCCTGTTCTTTCCCGCTTCCACGCGGGAGTTGACTGCTTCGGCCCGGCACAGCCTAGCGGCGGGCGATCTTCGTCCGCACAGCCGGTTCCCGTCCCGGCGGGGAAACCAGGCAGTATAGGTGCGTGACTCTTATCGATCAGCTGCCGAGCAACGCCGACCCCGACGCACTTTTCGAGGCGTTCTCCACCTGGGTCGAGGAGCGGGGCATCTCGCTCTACCCCGCCCAGGAGGAAGCGCTGATCGAGGTGGTGTCCGGGGCGAATGTCATCCTGTCCACCCCCACCGGATCGGGCAAGAGCCTGGTGGCGGCGGGCGCCCACTTCGCCGCGCTCGCCCGGGACCAGGTCACCTTCTACACCGCGCCGATCAAGGCCCTGGTATCGGAGAAGTTCTTCGAGCTGTGCAAGCTCTTCGGCACCGAGAACGTCGGGATGCTGACCGGAGACGCGTCGGTCAACGCGGACGCGCCGGTCATCTGCTGTACGGCCGAGGTGCTGGCGTCCATCGCCCTGCGGGACGGCAAGGACGCCGATATCGGCCAGGTGGTGATGGACGAGTTCCACTTCTATGCGGAGCCGGACCGGGGCTGGGCGTGGCAGATCCCTCTGCTGGAGCTGCCGCAGGCACAGTTCATCCTGATGTCGGCGACGCTCGGTGATGTGAGCCGGTTCGAGGGGGATCTGACCCGGCGCACCGGGCGGCCCACCGCGGTCGTGCGGTCCGCGACCCGGCCGGTGCCGCTGAGCTACGAATACCGGACGACGCCGCTGACCGAAACGCTGACCGAGCTGCTGGAGACCCAGCAGGCGCCGGTCTACATCGTGCACTTCACACAGGCGGCGGCGGTCGAGCGGGCCCAGGCGCTGATGAGCATCAATATGTGCTCGCGCGCCGAGAAGGACGAGATCGCCTCGCTGATCGGCAATTTCCGGTTCACCACCAAGTTCGGCCAGAACCTGTCCCGTTACGTCCGGCACGGGATCGGCGTGCACCATGCGGGCATGCTGCCCAAGTACCGGCGGCTGGTGGAGAAGCTGGCGCAGGCCGGGCTGCTCAAGGTCATCTGCGGTACGGACACCCTCGGCGTGGGCGTCAATGTGCCCATCCGCACCGTCCTGTTCACCGCGCTGACCAAGTACGACGGTCAGCGGGTGCGGACGCTGCGGGCCCGGGAGTTCCACCAGATCGCGGGCCGGGCCGGCCGGGCCGGCTTCGACACCGCGGGCTTTGTGGTGGCCCAGGCGCCCGAGCACGTCGTCGAGAACGAGAAGGCGCTCGCGAAGGCCGGGGACGATCCGAAGAAGCGCCGCAAGGTGGTCCGCAAGAAGGCGCCGGAGGGCTTCGTCAACTGGGGCCAGAACACCTTCGAGAAGCTCATCGCCTCCGAACCCGAGCCGCTCACCTCCCGGTTCCGGGTCACCCACGCGATGCTGCTGTCGGTCATCGCCCGGCCCGGCAACGCCTTCGAGGGGATGCGCCGCCTGCTGGAGGACAACCACGAGCCGCGCAAGAACCAGCTGCGGCACATCCGCCGGGCGATCGCGATCTATCGGTCGCTGCTGGACGGCGGGGTGGTCGAGCGGGTGGAACCACAGGGCGCCGACGGTGCGGACGGGGGCGCCCCGATCGTCCGGCTGACGGTGGATCTGCAGCAGGACTTCGCGCTCAACCAGCCGCTGTCCACCTTCGCGCTGGCCGCCTTCGAGCTGCTGGACCCCGAATCGCCCTCCTACGCCCTGGACATGGTCTCGGTCGTCGAGTCGACGCTGGACGATCCCCGGCAGATCCTGGCGGCGCAGCAGAACAAGGCGCGCGGTGAGGCGGTCGCCGCGATGAAGGCGGACGGCGTCGAGTACGAGGAGCGCATGGAGCGGCTCCAGGACATCTCCTACCCCAAGCCGCTGGAGGAGTTGCTCTTCCACGCGTACGGGCTCTACCGCAAGAGCCATCCCTGGGTCGGCGACCATCCGCTGTCGCCCAAGTCGGTGATCCGCGACATGTACGAACGGGCGATGACCTTCACCGAGTTCACCTCGTTCTACGACCTGGCGCGGACCGAGGGCATTGTGCTGCGCTACCTGGCCAGCTCCTACAAGGCCCTGGACCACACCGTGCCGGACGACCTGAAGTCCGACGATTTCCAGGACATCGTCGCCTGGCTCGGCGAAATGGTGCGGCAGGTCGACTCCAGCCTCCTGGATGAGTGGGAGCAGCTGGCCAACCCGGAGGACGAGTCGGCGGAGGAAGCGCAGGAGCGCGCCGACCAGGTCAGGCCGGTCACCGCGAACGCCCGCGCCTTCCGCGTGCTGGTGCGCAACGCGATGTTCCGCCGGGTGGAGCTGGCCGCTTTGGACAAGGTCGCCGAGCTCGGGGAGATGGACGCCGACTCCGGCTGGGACGAGGACGCCTGGGCGGAGGCGATGGACGGGTACTGGGAGGAGTACGAGGAGCTCGGCACCGGACCGCAGGCCCGCGGGCCGAAGCTGCTGCTGATCGAGGAGGACCCCGAGCACGGCCTGTGGCGGGTGCGGCAGACCTTCGACGACCCGAACGGCGACCACGACTGGGGCATCTCGGCGGAGGTCGATCTCGCCGCCTCCGACGAGGAGGGCCGGGCGGTGGTCCGGCTCACCGACGTGGGCCAACTGTAGCCTCCTGAACGCGGTCCACGCCGAGGACCGGCCCGGACCCCTCAGTGAAGGAGCACCACCGATGACCAATCCCGCCGAGCGCCTGGTCGATCTGCTCGATCTGGAACGGATCGAGCAGGACATCTTCCGCGGCCTCAGCCCCGATGAGTCGCTGCAGCGGGTGTTCGGCGGGCAGGTGGCGGGCCAGGCACTGGTGGCCGCCGGGCGGACCACCGACGGGCTGCGTCCGGTGCACTCGCTGCACGCGTACTTCCTGCGCCCGGGGCGGCCGGGCGTGCCCATCGTGTACCAGGTGGAGCGGATCCGGGACGGGCGCTCCTTCACCACCCGCCGGGTCGTCGCCATCCAGCAGGGTCGCACGATCTTCAATCTGACGGCCTCCTTTCATTCTGCTGAGCCGGGTATCGAGCAGCAGCTGCCGATGCCCGAGGTGCCCGGCCCGGAGGGTCTGCCGACCCTCGCCGACGAGGTCCGCTCCCATCTGGGAGCGCTCCCCGAGGCGTTCGCCCGCATGGAGCGCCGACAGCCCTTCGACGTCCGCTATGTGGAGCGGCTGCGCTGGACGGACGAGGAGCTCAAGGGCGTGGAGCCGCGCAGCGCCGTATGGATGCGCGCGGTGGGGCCGCTCGGGGACGACCCGCTGGTGCACACCTGCGCGCTCACCTATGCGAGCGACATGATGCTGCTGGACGCGGTGCGGATGCCGGTCGAGCCGCTGTGGGGCCCACGGGGCTTCGACATGGCCTCGCTGGATCACGCCATGTGGTTCCACCGGCCGTTCCGCACGGATGAGTGGTTTCTCTACGACCAGGAGTCGCCCGTGGCCACGGGCGGCCGGGGACTGGCGCGCGGCCGGATCTACGACCGTGCGGGCCGGCTGCTGGTGTCGGTGGTGCAGGAGGGGCTGTTCCGCCCGCTGCGGCCCGCCGAAAGTGCTGCTGAAGGAGCCGGCGGAGAAGCCGCCGACGGCGGCTGAGCGCCCCGGGGGTGTATGCCGCGCCCAGTCTCATCGCCTGCCGACCAGCTTCTGCCACAGGCTCCGCGGGCGTCCCGGAACCCGGGTGCGGTCCTCGATCGGCCGCTCCGCCCCGGCGTCCGGGCGCGGCGCCGGCCGGGCCCGGCGGGCATCGCCCAGTGAGGAAGCGAGGGCGGCCCGATAGCGCCCAATCTCCCGTGGGTCGTCGGCCGTGACCACCGCGTCGATGACATCCCGGACCGCGCCGGCCTCGGGGCGCATCCGGACAAGCGCGGGGCGGAGCTGCCGCAGATGTGCCCGCTCGTACGGATCGGCCACGGCCGAGGCCAGTTCGACGGAGCCGAGCACCGAGGCCAGGACCGCGGCCCGCTCCCAGGGGTCCTCGGTCTGGTCGAGCAACTGGCCGATCCGGCGGCCACGCCATTTCGCGGCCCGCCAGTCCTCCCCGGCGGCCAATGCGGCGCTCAGCCCCGGCGGGGTGCGACCGCTCAGCAACTCCGGCTGCCGGATGGCGAACTCGGTCAGCTCCGACGCCAGATAGAGCCATACGACGGCCCGATAGCGATTGACATAGAACCGGACGGGGGCGAAGAAACCCCCGCGCGCGAGACGGGTCAGCCTGCCCTGGCTGATACCGAGCAGCTTCGCGCCCTCCGCCGTGCCGACCACGCGCAGGCGGACGATGAGCGCCTCCGGGAAGCCCTCGGCGGCGGTCACCCGCCTCAACTCCTCGCACGCCACCCGCCGGCCCAGGCCGGTGGTGACGGTGCGCACCTCTCCCAGCTGCACGGCCAGCTCGAACTCTCGCGATGTGAGCCCCAGCGCCCGGGCCGCCGCGCCGAATCCGACGCTCTCGCCCGCTCCGCCCGGCTCCGCCGGCCCGCCAGGGTCTTCCGGCCCGCGAGGGTCTTCCGGCCCGCTCGCCTGCCCCGGTACGCCCGGCTCGCCGAGCCACTCCAGGCCCCACGGCCCCTTGCTCTCCCGCAGTTCCTGATCCATCCGCACTGCCATGACGACGTCCTCCCCCGCACTGCCTCAATCACTGACAGTGACGACGATAGCCGCGAAGCAAGACGGCCGGTCAGGCCTGTGGATAACTTCCGCGCGGCATCAGCCGGGTGTGCCGGTCTCCTGCCTGGCCTCGACTCCCAGGTGCTCCCCCACCCGGTTGACCAGCAGCGCCATCTCGTAGGCGACCTGCCCCACATCGGAGTCCGGCCCGGTGAGCACACACAGACAGCTGCCGTCCCCGGCCGCGGTGACGAAGAGGACGCCCTCGTCGAATTCGACCATCGTCTGCCGCACTCGGCCCGTCCGGAAGTGGTGACCGGACCCCTTGGCGAGACTGTGCAGTCCCGAGGCCACCGCGGCCAGGTGCTCGGCGTCCTGGCGCACCAGTGTGGAACTCGCCCCCGTCACCAACCCGTCGTTGGACAGCACCAGCGCATGCCGTATCTCCGCGATCCGCTCGGTCAGGTCGTCCAGTAACCAGTCGAGCCCCTTGTTCACTGCCATATTCGATTCCTCCCCGATTCCCCTTCAGCTGCGTGCCAGCCTTTCTCACTGCCGCCGTCTGGGCAACCCGCCCCGCCCGGCACCCCACGGTTGTGCGCTGATTGACGCAGGATGGGGACATGGCACAGAACATGACCAAGGATCAGTGGCAGAAGTTCCTCATGGAGGGCACCCGTACCGCGAAGCTGTCGACGGTGCGGGCCGACGGAAGCGCGCACATCGCCCCCGTGTGGTTCCTGCTGGACGGCGACGACCTTCTCTTCAACACAGGTCAGGAGACGGTCAAGGGACGCAACTTGGCCCGGGACGGCCGGGTCGCCATCTGCGTGGACGACGACAGGCCGCCGTTCGCCTTCGTCACGCTGCGGGGTCAGGCCGAACTCATCGACGATCTGCAGCAGGTCCGCGACTGGGCGACCCGGATCGCCGCCCGTTATATGGGCGAGAGCCGGGCGAAGGAGTTCGGCGACCGCAACGGAGTGCCGGGCGAGCTGCTGGTCAGGGTGCGCATCGACAAGGTACTCGCGCTCGCCGGAGTCGCCGACTAGCGAGATTCGACCGAAATCCATTCCTTCATGACGCACCCCCGCCCATCCGACGTTTACGGGCGCATGAGGACCTTTATCGCACCGTCCTCCTTGTGCTGGAACATCTCATAGGCGCGGGGTGCCTCCTCCATGGGCATGCGATGGGTGGCGAACCCGTCGACGCCCAGCGGGTCGTCGTCCGTCAGCAACGGGAAGATGTCGTCGGCCCAGCGCCGCACGTTCGCCTGGCCCATCCGCAGCTGGATCTGCTTGTCGAACATGGTCATCAGCGGCAGCGGATCGGCCATGCCGCCGTACACCCCGCTGAGGGAGATCGTTCCACCGCGCCGCACCAGTGCGATGGCCAGCCGCAGCGCCGCCAGCCGGTCGACCCCGGCCTTCTCCGTGAGCTTGGCGGCCCAGTCCCGCGGCAGGAAGCCCGTGACCCGCTGGGCGGTCCGGCCGAGCGGGCTGCCATGGGCCTCCGCTCCCACCGCGTCGATGACCGCGTCCGGTCCGCGGCCGCTGGTGGTCGAGAGGATGGCCTCGACCAGGTCCTCCTGACGGGAGAAGTCATCGAGGTCATGGACCTCGACGCCGTCGGCGCGCGCTCGGCGCAGCCGTTCGGGGACGAGGTCCACTCCGATGACCCGGTCGGCCATTCCCCGGACCTTCGCCACCCGGCAGGCCATGATTCCGATGGGGCCCAGTCCCAGGACCGCGAGCGTGCCACCGCGCGGGATCTCCGCGTACTCGACGGCCTGCCATGCCGTGGGCAGCACGTCGGACAGATAGACGTAGCGGTCGTCCTGGACTCCTTCGGGCACCTTGATCGGGCCGTACTGGGCCTGCGGCACCCGCAGATACTCCGCCTGGCCGCCGGCCACCGCGCCGTAGAGCTTGGTGAAGCCGAAGAGCTCCGCGCCCGTGCCGTGCTCGACGACCTGGGTGGTCTCGCACTGCGTCGGCAGACCGGAGCGGCACATCCAGCAGTGTCCGCAGGCGATCTGGAACGGGACCACCACGCGGTCGCCGGGGCTGATGTGCGTCACCTCGGGACCGGTCTCCTCCACGATGCCCATCGGCTCGTGGCCGAGGATGTCGCCGGGGGTCATGAAGGGCGTGAGCACCTCGTACAGATGCAGATCGGAGCCGCAGAGTCCGGTGGTGGTGATCCGGACGACCGCGTCCGTCGGCTCCTTGATGATCGGGTCCGGCACTGTCTCGACCCGCACATCATGTCGGCCCTGCCAGGTCACCGCTCGCATCGCCGCATCCCTTCGCCGTGGTCGTCGGCATGGTCTTCCGGGGCCCGCTACGGGTACCCCGGCGGATCCGGGCGAAGCGCCGGCGGGACCACGGCCCGCGCCGCCGGTCCACCAAGTCCACGAGCCGGGATGTCTCCGCGGCGACCACGGACGGCTCGGCGCCCGCGGCGCTCAGCACGGCCAGACACGCGCCGTCCGCCAGCGCCGCGACGAAGAGGAGTCCCGCCGCCATCTCGATCATCGTTCGCCGAGGCGGGCCGCCGCGCCCCCGGCGCCCCGCGCTCGCGGCGACGCGGTGGAATCCGGAGGCGACGGCGGCCAGGTGCTCGGCCTCGTGGCGGGAGAGCCCACGGGACGCGCTGACGGTCGCCCCGTCCCGGGAGAGCACCACGGCATGGCGTACGCCTCCGGCCCCGGCCACCAGATCGTCCAGGATCCGGTCGAGATCGGCCATGGAGCGTGCGGCGGCGCTGCGGGGCTTGGTCATGGGCGGTCTCCCTCGGTCGGGATGCGCCGCGCCGGGCGGCGCTCCGGGTGTCCCCTGAGCCAGGGACGCTAGACCCGGCGGGGGCGCACATTGGGGGCGCATTACGGAACCTGTTGAAATTTGACAGAGTCAGATGCCAGAGCGATCGGCCAGCGTCCGAATCTGCCCTCGATACGGGCGTAGGCTGCTTGTTCACCGCATCGCTTCACCGTTCGTATCCAAGGTGTCCCGAGGAGTTCCCGTGCCGCATGAGCCCTCCCGCGGAAACAGCGCGGCCGACGTGAGGGACTTCTTCACTCCCCGGGCGGCCGACTGGGACAGCCGCTTCCCGGACGACGGCCCCGCCTACGCCGCCGCCGTCGCCGACCTCGGGCCGCGACCCGGGGACGCGGTCCTCGACGCGGGGTGCGGGACGGGGCGCGCGCTGCCCGCGCTGCGCGCCGCGGTCGGTCCCGAGGGAACCGTCCTCGGCGTGGACCTCACGCCCGCCATGCTGGATGCCGCCGTACGCGAGGGCCGGGACGGCTTCGCGGGCCTCGCCCTCGCCGATGTGGCGCGGCTGCCGCTGCGCGACGACTGCCTCGACGCGGTGTTCGCCGCCGGGCTGATCTCCCATCTCACCGAGCCCGGGCCGGGCTTGCGGGAGCTGGCCCGGGTGGTGCGCCCCGGCGGGCGGCTCGCGCTGTTCCATCCGGTGGGGCGGGCCGCTCTCGCCGCCCGCCACGGCCGCCCCCTCACCCCCGACGACCTGCGGGCGGAGCCCCAGCTGCGGCCGTTGCTGGCGGGCGCCGGCTGGCGCCTGGAGTCCTACGCCGACGAGGACGCGCGCTTTCTGGCGCTCGCCGTCCGCGAAGTCGACTAGACGGGACGGAACGGCCGACCGGATTGGATCGGATCGGTCAGCCGGATCGTTCCGGTCAGGGCTGATCCGCGATCGCCGCCGCGAAGCCGGGGGCGTTGTCGAACATCACGTTGTGCCCCGCTCCGGGCACGGTGCGGACCATCACTCCGGCCGCCGTCAGCTCCTCGCGCCCGGTGAGCTCGTCGCCGTGCCCGCCGACGAGATACATGCGGGGGATCTCCAGGCCGAGGAGCATCGCCCGCATGGTCGGCCGGGTGCCGCGGGCCAGCGCACACGCGCTGCGGTGCAGGGCGGTCGGGTCGGCGAGCCGCATCGTCGCCCGCCACACCGGCCCGACCCGCTCCAGGGTCTCCTCGAATCCGCCGCCGCGTACGAACGCGTCCTCCGTGTAGGTGGCGATCCGGCTGCTGCCCGCCGTCAGCGGCGGATCCGGATCCAGATTGGCCTCGGTGAGCACCAGGCGGGACACCAGCTCCGGGCGGCGCACCGCCAGCACGATGGCGACCGATCCGCCCATGCTGTGCCCGATGACCTCCGCGCCCCGCACCCCGGCCGCGTCGAGGGCCGCGGCCAGTGCGTCGGCGTGGTCCTCCAGCGTGTAGCCGAAATCGGCGGGGCGGTCGCTGATCCCATGGCCGGGCAGATCCACGAAGAGCGACCGACGGCCCGCGAGGGCCGGGACGGCGCCTATATGGGCGTTATAGACGGCCGACATCGCGCCGAGCCCATGGACATATACCCGCGGCGGACCGCCGTCCCCGGCCCCGGCCGTGCCGGTCCATCTGATGAGGGCCCCCTCCGGGCCGAATGAAGCGTGCTGCATGGCCTGACTCCCGCCTCACGGATCGCGTCGGACACCCGACCCTACCTCGGCAATACATCGGAGTCGATGTATTACGTCTGCGAGGTACAGCGGTCATGCGGCACAATGCGGCCATGCTCGAACTCGCCATCCTGGGCTTCCTCCACGACGTCCCCCTGCACGGTTACGAGCTGCGCAAGCGCATCGCCGCCCTGACCGGACATGTGAAACCCGTGGCCGAGAGCACCCTCTATCCGGCGATCAAGCGGCTGGAGAAGGCCGGGCTGCTGGCCCGCCGGACCCAGCCCGGCGCGGGGGCGGCACCGCGGCACGTCCTCACGCTGACCGCCGAGGGACATGCGGAGCTGCGCCGCCGCCTCGCGCATCCGGCGGACATCGACATCACCGACGAGAACCGCTGGTTCACCCTGCTGGCGTTCCTGCGGCATCTCGACGACCCGTCGGCACAGGCGGAGCTGCTGGAGCGCCGGATGGCGTTTCTGCGGCAGCCGTCGAGCTTTTTCTACGAGGGCGACCGGCCGCTGCGGGCCGAAGAGGTGGAGGACCCCTTCCGGCGTGGCATCCTCACCATCGCCCGGGCCACCAGCCAGGCCGAACTGTCCTGGCTGCGGCGCACGCTCGACACACTCCGGGCGGCGACCGACGACTGAGGGCCGACCGCGACCCGTGTCTCGACTCCATGGCTACTGGGTGGTTAAGGTGCGCGACGACGGATCGCCCTTCGGATCCGCATGCGCAAGAGGAGGCTGCCGTGCCCGCCACGGAGGAGTCAGGCGACGAGGCACTGTATGTGCTGACCGCGGTGCTGCTGACACCCGCTCAATTCCCGAGCGTGCTCGGTGACGACTATCCCGAGGCATGTGCCGTGCTCGGGCTGGAGCCGTACGAGACCGGCTACGGACTGGTGCTGGGGCAGGACGGCGGCGGCGCCCGCTGGACGGTGGTCACCGACGATGTGTCACTCGTGGCGTGCGCCATCGCGACCTGGGACTGCGGTATGGAGTACGCCCTGGCCATCGACGACCGGACGGTGGTCGCCTCCCTTCCCGGCTGGCCGCTCGCGGTGGCCGTGGCCGCCCCGGGCGTTCCGGCTCCCCATGACCCCGCTCCCGGTGCCGAGCTGGGGGCGGACGCCTCCCGGGCGCCGCTGACGCCACCGGACTCCGAGCGGTGGGGCCCGGCCCAGCGGCGGCTCGGCGCCGATGAGATCGCGCTCCAGTGGGCGATCTGGCGTGAGCAGGTCGACAGCGATGTGACGTTCGTGGCCCCGGGCGAGAAACCGCACGGGGGCGTACGGCGAGTGCTGGAGGAGGCGCGCGGCTATCTGGCCTCGCCCCCGCCGGCGGGCCGGATCCGTTCGGCGTTCGCCTCCGGCGACGCGCGGACGCTCCGGGCCGACGGCCCGGGCTGGAGCATGGTGGCCCGGACCGACGACATCGCCTTCGTGCTGCTGGACGACGCTCCGGGCGAGGTGCTGCCGGTCGGCCGTGGCCCCGAGCTGCCGGAGCTGCTGACGGCCCTGGACAAGCTGGCCATGCGACCCCACTGAGAGCGCGAGCTCACCGAGACACCGCTCCCCCAGCCGGCCGGGCCCCGAACGGGGTCGCGGGCGGTCCGCGATCGGTACTGCACGGTCACTCCCGGCTGCGCGCCGCCCGTGGCCCCGAGCCCGGCCGGCCGCCTTCCGCGGCCGCGCTCGGCGGCCCGGCTGCTTCAGCGACCCAGCTGCTTACGGGAGACCCTGTGCAGCCTGCGGCGCTGGGAGGAGTCGAGCAGCAGATAGGCCGCCGCCGGCACCCCCACGATCACCAGCAGCGCCGCCCAGAAGGGCAACACCCAGAGCAGGATCACACCTGCCACCACACCACCGGTGGCGACCTTCGCGCGTGTGGACATTTCACCCGCCTCCTTCACGGCCCATAGCCGCACTCACTCCACACAACGGACACCGACGGCACCCGGTTCCTCCTCGCGCCGTCATCCTGTACCCTCGGGCGGCCCGGACTCCACTAGTCAAATTTGAGGAACGCTCAGCGCTGTGACCCCACCCTCCGCGGCAACACCCTCCGACGTCGCCGAACTCTCCCGCTGCACCGCGGTCTTCCTTCCCGGTGACCCGGCACGCACCGGCCGGATCGCCTTCTGGCGGCCGGACGGCTCGCCCCCTTCCGGTCCGGCCACCGGCTCCGCCGAGGAGCTGACGGTCGCCGTCCCGGTGGACGGCGCCGACGACGGCTCCACCGGTCCCGCCCCCACCGGCCCTGATGTCCGGACACGGACCGTACGGGCGCTCGTGCTGCCCCTGGGCGAGGCGCTGCCGGTGCTCACCCGGGCCCGGGCGCGGGCCGCACAGGCCGGTCCGGGGCAGTGCGACCCGGCCACGGCCTTCTGGGGCGCCGCCGCCGTACTCGCCCTCCAACTCGCGGCCCGCGGAAAGCTGCTGCCCGGGCTCACCGCCACCGACCACGACGCCTGGCGCGTCGGCCCGCTCACCCCCGACGACCTGACACGGGTGCGCGAACTGGCCGCCGCCATGCCGCCCAGCGCGCACGCGACGCCGCTGCCCGCCTCCGGTCCGGTGCTGCTGCCCGAGCCCGAGCGGCATCTGCGCGCCTTCCTGGACGGGGTGGCGGACGGCCTGCCGCGCTCGCCCGCCGCGGCGCCGGCCGCGGGCGGCCCCGCCTTCGCCGCCACCGCGCCACGGCGGCTGCCCGAACAGCGTGCCTGGGCCGCAGACGTGGCCGCCGGACATGACGCGGGGGTGCGGCTCTCGGTCCGTATCGAGCTGCTGCACGGCGGCGGTGGGAACGGTAAGGCGGACAGGCCGCACTTCCGTGCCGTCCTCCAGCTGCACAGCCTCACCGACCCGGCGCTGGTCGCGGACGCCGCCGAGGTCTGGGCGGGCACCTCGCCCGTCATCCCGGCCCTCGGTCCGCGCGCCCGTATGGACGCGCTGCTGACCCTGCGGCGGGCGGCCCGTGCCTGGGCGCCGCTCGCCCCGCTGCTGTCGGCCGCCGTGCCCGACGCCCTGGATCTCGCCGACGAGGAGGTCGCCGAGCTGCTCGGCCCGGCCGCCGGGGCACTGGACGCCGCCGGGGTCCAGGTGCACTGGCCCAGGGAACTGGCCCGCGGGCTCACCGCACGTGCCGTCATCGGCCCGGACGGCGACGACGAGGCTCAGGACGATGCCGGGCCCCGGTTCCCCGCCTTCCTCTCGGCCGACGCGCTGCTGCGCTTCAGCTGGCGGTTCGCCGTGGGCGACCAGGAGCTCACCCGCGCCGAGCTGGACCAGCTCGCCGAGGCCAGCCGGCCGGTGGTGCGGTTGCGCGACCAATGGGTCCTCCTCGACCCCGAGGCGGCGCGCCGGATCCGCGACCGGCAGGACCGCAAGCTCACCCCCGCCGACGCCCTCGGTGCCGTCCTTACCGGTCGCGCGGAGGCCGACGGCACCGAGGTGGAGGTGCGGCCCACCGGCTGGCTGGAGGCCCTGCGGGACCATCTCGCCGACCCCGAGGGGGCCGTCGGCGCACAGCTGCCGCCCGTGTCCCAGCCGACCGCTCTGGCCGCCACACTGCGCGACTATCAGCTACGCGGCCTGGACTGGCTGGTCCGGATGACCTCGATCGGCCTCGGCGGCTGTCTCGCCGACGACATGGGGCTCGGCAAGACCATCACCCTGATCGCCCTCCATCTGCACCGCCGATCCCTCCCCGAGGCCTCCGGGCCCACTCTGGTGGTCTGCCCCACCTCGCTGATGGGCAATTGGCGGCGCGAGATCGAGAGGTTCGCGCCGGGCACCCCGGTGCGCCGTTTCCACGGCCCCGCGCGCAGCCTGGACGGCCTCGCGGACGGCGAGTTCGTCCTCACCACCTACGGCACGATGCGGCTGGACGCACAGCGGCTGGCCGAGGCCGGGCCGTGGGGCATGGTCGTCGCGGACGAGGCGCAGCATGTGAAGAACCCGTTCTCGGCGACGGCGCGGCAGTTGCGCACCATCGGCGCGCAGGCCCGCGTGGCGCTCTCCGGAACCCCCATCGAGAACAACCTCTCCGAGCTGTGGGCGATCCTCGACTGGACCACACCGGGGGTGCTGGGCACCCACGGTGCGTTCCGCAGGCGCTACGCCCAGGCCGTGGAGAGCGGAAGCGACCCCGAGGCCGCCGGGCGGCTGGCGAAACTGGTCCGCCCCTTTCTGCTCCGACGCCGCAAGTCCGACCCCGGAATCGCCCCCGAGCTGCCGCCGAAGACCGAGACGGACCGGGCCGTCGCGCTCACCAAGGAGCAGGCCGGGCTCTACGAGGCGGTGGTGCGCGAGGTCCTCGCCGAGATCTCCGGCACCGGCGGTCTCGTCCGGCGCGGGCTCATCGTCAAGCTCCTCACCGGTTTGAAGCAGATCTGCAATCACCCGGCGCAGTATCTGAAGGAGGACCGGCCCGTGATCCCCGGGCGCTCCGGCAAGCTGGAGCTGCTGGACGAGTTGCTGGACACCATCCTGGCCGAGGGCGCGAGCGTCCTGGTCTTCACCCAGTACGTCCAGATGGCGCGCATCCTCGAGGGGCACCTGGCCACGCGCGGGGTACCGGCCCAGCTGCTGCACGGCGGTACGCCGGTGGCGCGGCGCGAGGAGATGGTGCGGAGCTTCCAGGACGGCGAGGTCCCGGTGTTCCTGCTGTCGCTGAAGGCGGCGGGCACCGGGCTCAACCTCACCCGGGCCGGGCATGTCGTGCACTACGACCGCTGGTGGAACCCGGCCGTCGAGGCCCAGGCCACCGACCGCGCGTACCGCATCGGCCAGACCCAGCCGGTGCAGGTCCACCGCATCATCGCGGAGGGGACCGTGGAGGATCGCATCGCCGCGATGCTGACGCGCAAGCAGGAGCTGGCGGACGCCGTGCTCGGCTCCGGCGAGGGCGCGCTGACCGAGTTGACCGACGCCGAGCTGGCAGAGCTCGTGGAGCTGCGGGGGACCGAACGATGAGCCGTGCCGAGGTCGAGCGCACCTTCGCCGCCCTGCCGCCCGTCCGCGGCCGCGGCTTCGCCGGCACCTGGTGGGGCCGGGCGTGGCTGAAGGCACTGGAGGACACGGCGCTGGACGGAGAGCAGCTGAGGCGCGGCCGCAAGCAGGCGCGCGAGGGCGCGGTGGGCGCGGTGTGCGTACGTCCGGGCCGGGTCACCGGCGTGGTCCGGGACCGCGACCGGACGCCTTACCGATCCGATGTGCTGCTGCGGGAGTTCACCGAGGCGGAGTGGGACCGGCTGCTGGAGGTCGTCGCGGATCGCTCGGGCCATATCGCCGCCCTGCTGGACCGCGATATGCCCCCGCAGCTTGCCGAGGACGCGGCGGCCGTGGGCGTCGAACTGCTGCCGGGGATAGGCGATCTGGAGCCGGAGTGCGGTTGCGAGGCGTGGGACCACTGCCCGCACACCGCCGCGCTCTGCTACCAGCTGGCCCGGCTGCTGGACGAGGATCCGTATCTGCTGCTCCTGATGCGCGGACGCGGGGAGCGGGAGCTGCTGGACGAGCTCCAGGTGCGCAGCGCGGCGCGGGCCGCCCCGCACCTCCCGCGGGCGGCGGAGGACGCTCCCCCGGCGCCGGAAGGTGTACCGGCCCGGGAGGCGTTCGCCGCGCCCGGTCCGCCGCCGCTGCCCGCACCGCCGCCCGCCGTCACGGCGCCCGGCCGTCCCCCGGCGCTGGCGGGCGGCACGGACCCGGCCGAGGGGCTGGACGTCGCCGCACTGGAGTTCCTGGCTGCGGACGCCGCCGTACGCGCCCAGCGGCTGCTGGCCGAGGCCCTCTCGCCCGGCCACGCTTCCTCCCCGATCCCGGCCACGCTGACGGTGTGGCAGGACACGGTGCGGCTGACCGCCGCCGGTCCCCCGGCGCCGATCGCCGCCCGGCTGGCGGCCGGCTGCGGGCGTGACCGCACCGATCTGGCGCGGGCCGTCCGTGCCTGGGAGCACGGCGGGGCCGCCGCGCTCACCGTTCTGGAGGAGGAGTGGGTGCCGGACGCGGCAGCCCTCGCGCGTGCCCGCGTCCAGCTCGCCGCCGCCTGGGAGGAGGACGAGCAGGCGCCCGAACTGCGTGCCGCGGGGAACCGCTGGACCGTGGTGGGCGCCGATCTCCAGGTGCGCTACGGACGCGATGGCCGCTGGTGGCCGTATCGCAAGGAACGCGGCCGCTGGTGGCCGGCGGGCCCGGCCGGACACGATCCGGCGGCGGCGCTGGCGATGCCCGGCGCCGACGGCTGACGCGGCGCACGGCCGGTGGCCGCATCCGTCCGCCACCGGCCACGGGCCGCGTCGTCCGCGTCGCCTCCAAGAGAGGAGCGCGCCCCGCCCGCCGACCCAGCGCGGGGGCGGCCTCGGGGTTGCCCCCTCCAGGCCGCCGTCCCGTGGCCGGTGAGGGCGGACGGGGCCGGTGGCAGATCCGGCCGGGCCGAAGGGGGCGGGGCGGCAACCTTTGGGTGGGCCGTGGAGACCGTAAGGGCGTCAACCCCCCTCGGCACGTCTCCACGGGACGGAGTCACCGACCATGACCCTCAGCCCACGGCGCCCCCGGCGGCGCCGCCCCGCTCCGCTCATCGGCTCCCTGGCCCTGGCCACGGGTGTCGGGCTCGTCGCCGCCCCCGCCGCCGGCTGGCTCGGCGACGGTGCCCGGGCCCATGCGGCCACGCCCCCGGCCGCGGCGGCCACCATCGTGGTGGCCAAGGACGGCAGCGGTAACTACACCACCGTGCAGGCGGCCGTCGACGCGGTGCCGGCCAACAACCCGTCCGCCGTCACCATCTCCGTCAAGCCCGGTACGTACCGCGAGACGGTGAAGGTCCCGGCCAACAAGCCGCATATCCGGCTGGTGGGCACGACGAGCGGCAAGAACGATGTGACGATCGTCTACAACAACGCCTCCGGCACCCCCAAGCCCGGCGGAGGCACCTACGGCACCAGCGGCAGTGCGACCGTCGCCGTCGAGGCCGATGACTTCCAGGCCCGCAATCTGCAGTTCGTGAACGACTTCAACGAGGCCAACAGCTCCATCACCGACAAACAGGCGGTCGCGCTGCGCACCGCGGGCGACCGGATCGTCCTGGACAACATCGGGGCGGTCGGGGACCAGGACACCCTGCTGCTGGACTCGGCGAGCAAGTCCACGGTGGGCCGGGTGTACATCAACAACGCCTGGATCCAGGGGAACGTCGACTTCATCTTCGGCCGTGCCTCCGCCGTCATCAACAAGTCGGCGATCCGGCTCGCCAAGCGCTACGACGGCAGCTCCGGCGGCTATGTCGCGGCGCCCTCGACGGCGGCCGGAAAGAAGGGCTTCCTGTTCATCAACAGCAACGTCACCGGGGATGTCGGCAGCCGGTCGTTCTACCTCGGCCGCCCGTGGCACGCCGGCGGCGACGCCAGCCTCGATCCGCAGGCGATCGTCCGCAATACGGATCTGTCAGCGGCGATCAAGACCACTCCGTGGACGGACATGAGTGGCTTCTCCTGGAAGGACGACCGCTTCGGAGAGTACAAGAACACCGGCGCCGGTTCCGGTGCGGCGAGCACCGACCGGCCGCAGCTGACCGACGCCCAGGCCGCGGACTACGAGATCGCCGACTGGCTCGGCGGCTGGCAGCCGTCGGCCTGACGATGAGCCCCGGCCGCCGGTCCCGTCGGGGGCGGGACCGGCGGCCGGACGCGGTCAGCCGCGCGCGGCGAGCAGATGGTCCATGGCGAGCTGGTCCAGGCGTTCGAAGGCCATACCGCGCTCGGCGGCCGCCTCGACGTCGAAGTCCTCGAAGGCGGTGCGGTCCGCGAGCAGCGCCGCGGGGGTCTCGCCCGCCTGAAGGGTCGGCTCGGCCAGCTGGTCCAGGCGCGAGGCGCGCAGCGCCTCCTGGACCTCGGGGTCGGCGCGGAAGGCGGCCGCCCGGTCCTTGAGGATGAGGTAGTTGCGCATGCAGCCCGCCGCCGAGGCCCAGACGCCCGAGATGTCCTCGGTGCGCGGGGGCTTGAAGTCGAAGTGGCGCGGTCCCTCGTAGCCGCCCGTCTCCAGCAGGTCGACCAGCCAGAAGGCGGCCCGCAGATCGCCCGCGCCGAACCGCAGGTCCTGGTCGTACTTGATGCCGTTCTGGCCGTTGAGGTCGATGTGGAAGAGCTTGCCCGCCCACAGTGCCTGGGCGATGCCGTGCGGGAAGTTCAGCCCGGCCATCTGCTCATGGCCGACCTCCGGATTGACGCCGTACAGCTCGGGCCGCTCCAGCCGCTCGATGAAGGCCAGCGCGTGGCCGACGGTCGGCAGCAGGATGTCGCCGCGCGGCTCGTTGGGCTTGGGCTCGATGGCGAAGCGCAGATCGTAGCCCTGCTCGGTGACGTAGGTGCCGAGCAGGTCGAACGCCTCCTTCATCCGGTCGAGCGCGGCGCGCACGTCCTTGGCGCCGCCGGACTCCGCGCCCTCGCGGCCGCCCCAGGCCACGTAGGTCTTGGCGCCCAATTCGGCGGCGAGGTCGATGTTGCGCATGGTCTTGCGCAGCGCGTAGCGGCGCACATCGCGATCGTTGGCGGTGAAGGCGCCGTCCTTGAAGACGGGATGCGTGAAGAGGTTGGTGGTGGCCATGGGCACGCTCATCCCGGTGGCGTCCAGGGCCTGCCGGAAGCGCTTGATATGCGATTCGCGCTCGGTCGCCGAGGCCCCGAAAGGGATGAGGTCGTCGTCGTGGAAGGTGACGCCGTACGCGCCGAGTTCGGCGAGCCGGGTCACGGACTCCACGGGGTCGAGCGCTGGGCGGGTGGCGTCCCCGAACGGGTCCCGGCCCTGCCAGCCGACCGTCCACAGTCCGAAGGTGAACCTGTCCTCGGGGGTGGGGTTGTAGCTCATCACGGCTCCCTCGCCTATTTCGTCATGGCGCTTTACAAATTAGTATGCGCGAGCATTCCGGGGAAGCCCCGTTCCACCCGCACACCGCACGACCCATGGACGCAAGGGAGAGCGCGAGATGGCAGCAGCAGCCGTGCCCGTGCCGCAAGGACCACTCGTCGTCGGCGTGGACAGCTCCACGCAATCGACCAAGGCGCTCGTCGTCGACTCCGCGACCGGTGCGGTCGTCGCCCGGGGACAGGCCCCGCACACCGTCGGTGGCGGCAGCGACGGCACCGGTAAGGAGTCCGTCCCGGAGCAGTGGTGGGAGGCGCTGACCGAGGCGCTGCGGCAATGCGGCAATCCGGCCCGGGAGGCGGCCGCGGTCTCCGTGGGCGGCCAGCAGCACGGCCTGGTCACCCTCGACGCCTCGGGCCGCTCGGTGCGGCCGGCGCTGCTGTGGAACGATGTGCGCTCCGCGCCGCAGCGCGACCGGCTCATCGAGGAGCTGGGCGGCCCGAAGGCATGGGCGGAGCGGGTCGGCAGCGTGCCCGCGCCCGCCTTCACCGTCACCAAGTGGGCCTGGCTCATGGAGAACGAGCCGGAGGCGGCCCGCGCCACCGCGGCCGTCCGGCTCCCCCACGACTACCTCACCGAGCGGCTCACCGGCTATGGGACCACCGACCGGGGCGACGCCTCGGGCACCGGCTGGTGGTCCTCGGCCACCGAGTCCTACGACGAGGAGATCCTGGACCGGGCCGGGCTCTCCCCCGAGCTGCTGCCGCGCGTGCTGCGCCACGGCGAGGCCGCCGGGACCGTACGGGAGCTGCCCGATCTGCCGCTGCCCACCGGCGCCCTGGTGGCCACCGGCACGGGCGACAACATGGCGGCCGCCCTGGGGCTCGGCCTGCGCCCGGGGCAGCCGGTCCTCAGCCTGGGCACCTCCGGCACCGTCTACGCGGTCTCGGCCCACCGGCCCGCCGACCCCAGCGGGGTGGTCGCGGGATTCGCCGACACACGGGACGCCTGGCTGCCGCTGGCGTGCACGCTCAACTGCACGCTCGCGGTGGACCGGATCGCGGCGCTGCTGGGCCGCGACCGGGAGGCGGTGGAGCCGGGCGGCTCGGCCGTGCTGCTGCCGTTCCTCGACGGCGAGCGCACCCCTCATCTGCCGCACGCCTCGGGGCTGCTGCACGGTCTGCGCCACGACACCACACCGGGGCAGGTGCTCCAGGCCGCCTACGACGGGGCCGTCTTCGCCCTGCTCACCGCGCTGGACCAGGTGCTGGACGCGGACGCGGCGCCCGACGCCCCACTGTTGCTCATAGGAGGTGGCGCCAAGGGCACGGCATGGCGGGAGACGGTCCGGCGGCTGAGCGGACGCCCGGTACAGGTGCCCCGGGCCGAGGAGCTGGTCGCCCTCGGGGCCGCCGCGCAGGCCGCGGGGCTGGTGCTGGGCGAGGACCCGGCCGCGGTGGCACGGCGCTGGGCGACCGCCGAAGGCCCGTCCTACGGTCCGGTGCCCCGCGACGAGGCGGCGCTGGAGCGGCTCTCCCGGGTGCTGGCGGACGCGGAGGGCCTGCTGCGCCACGCGTGAACGCCGTACGGACTCGGCCGTACGGACCGGTGTCGTACCGGCCCGGCACAATGAGCGGATCGGGCGATCGGACGAGAGGAGGCGCATTCAGGTGGCAGCGCCACTGCCCAACACCCAGCAGGCGATGCGCCGGCGCAATCTCTCCCTCGTGCTGCACGCCGTGGCCGCCCACGGCCCGCTGTCCCGTGCGTCGGTGGCGGCCCGCGTGGGGCTCACCCGGGCCGCCGTCTCCACGCTCGTCGACGAGCTGATCCGGGATGGGCTGCTGGTCGAGCTGGGTCCCTCCCGGCCCGGTACGGTCGGCCGCCCCGGCAGCGCCCTGCAGCTCAATGAGCGCGGTCCGGCCGGACTGGGCGCGGAGATCGGGGTGGACCATCTCGCGGTGTGCGCGGTGGACCTCGCCGGGCGGGTGCGGGCCCGCACCGAGATAGCCTCGGCGAACCGCGACCGTTCACCGGCCCCGGTGCTCACCCAGCTCTCCTCCCTGGTCCGGCAGGTCGCGGCGGAGGCGGAGCTGGCCGGGCTGCGGCCGGTGGGGCTCTCGGTGGCGGTGCCCGGTCTGGTGGCGCGGGACTCCTCGCTGGTCGTCCGCGCCCCCAACCTGGGCTGGGAGGGGGTGGACATCGGCCCCGAGCTGCGCACGGCGCTGCCCGGTCTGCCGGTCACCGTCGACAACGAGGCGAATCTGAGCGCGCTCGCCGAGCTGTGGCGGGGCGGCCACGACCCCGCGCCCCGGGATTTCATCCATGTCTCGGCCGAGATCGGCATCGGCGCCGCGGTCGTGCTGGAGGGACAACTGCTGCGCGGCACCCACGGTTTCGCGGGCGAGCTGGGCCATGTGCCGGTGCGTCCCGAGGGGCCCGAGTGCGCCTGCGGCGGGCGCGGCTGTCTGGAGCAGTACGCGGGCGAGGAGGCGGTGCTGCGGGCGAGCGGCCTGTCCCCCGAGGAGGCAGCGGCCCAGCACCCGGGCCCCGGCGGCCGTATCACCGTGCTGGCCGTAAGGGCGGCGAGCGGCGACCAGCGGGTGCGGCGCGCGCTGCGCGGCGCGGGCTCGGCGCTCGGGATCGCCCTCGCGGGCGCGGTGAACCTCCTGGACCCGGAAAAGGTGGTGCTCGGCGGCGCGCTGACGCCGCTGGCGCCCTGGCTGCTGCCCGCCCTGGAGCGGGAGTTGGGACGCCGGCTCACCGACCCGGCCCGTCCGGGCAGCGGGGCGGTGACCGTCTCCCGGCTCGGCCCGGACGGTCCCCTGCTGGGCGCGGCCAACTCGGTGGTGCAGGCGGTCCTCGACGATCCGGCGGGGTTCCGGGACCCGGCCGGAGCCGGTGAGCCTGCCGGGATCAGAGGAAGCGATGCATGATGTGCAGCCCCACATAGCCCTTCGTGGGGTGGTCGAACGCCTTGGGGACGGTGCCGATGACCTTAAAGCCCAGTGAGCGCCACAGCGCCACCGCCTGGGTGTTGCTCTCCACCACGGCGTTGAACTGCATCGCCTTGTAGCCCTCGGCGCGCGCCCACTCCAGGACATGCTCCCCCAGGGCCCGGCCCACACCGCGCCCGCCGTGCTCGGGCGCCACCATGAAACTGGCCCCCGCGATATGCGCGCCGGGTCCCATGTGGTTGGGGTTCATCTTGGCCGAGCCCAGGACCGTGCCGTCGAGGTCGGTGGCGACGACGGTACGGCTCGGGGGGCTCGGCATCCAGATGTCGCGGGCCCCGTCCTCGTCCAGGTCGCGAGGGTAGGTGTAGGTCTCACCCGCGGCCACGATGCGGCGCAGGAAGGCCCAGATGGCGGGCCAGTCCTCGGCGGTGGCGGTCCTGATCAGCATGCGGGCCAGCATGGCGGTGCGGGCGACGGCGCGCGAGGGATTTTCCCGCCGCCGCCCGCGAGGCGTCAGCGGGCCGCGCGCAGGAACGCCTCCAGCCCCGCCAGGTCGTCGGTGTTGAGGTAGTCCACATCGGCGGCCAGGAGCTCACGCCACAGGGCGTCGCGCTCCGGGCCGGCCACGTCCGGGGTGGCCCAGAAGCGCACGGTCTGCCGGGCGGCGTGCGCGGAGGCGACGAGGCGGTGCAGCGTCTCGCGCTCTGCCCGCGGCATCGGACCGGTCCCCGTCCAGGTGAAGGTCTTGGTCCAGTCGGCGCTGATGAGCGGGATGAAGGAGGCGGGCACGCCCGAGCCGAGATCCTCAAGCCGTCCGTCGTAGAAGGCGTGGCGCACCTTCTCGGCCTCCATGGGGGCCCGTGCGCCGCGGTCGCCCGAGATGACGGCCGTCACCGCGCCGCGGCGCACCCGGCCGTCCACCCCGCCGTAGGCGGCGCTGAACAGGGGACCGTAGTGGCGCAGCCGCTTGGCCAACTCCAGGTAGGTGGCCTCCCCGGCGGTCTTGAGGTCGATCAGCAACTGCAGCGACAGGTCGTGGCCGCGGTAGACCCGGCCGCCGTTGGCCTTCACCCGCCGGGCCAGCGGGTCGAGGTAGAGCGACTCCAGGGTGCGGGTGGGGTCGAGGTCGGTGGCGTCGTGCGCGACCAGCAACTCGCCCTCGACCAGCCAGATGTCGGCCTCGACGCTGCCGAAGCCGTGGGAGAGCGCGTCGAGGAGCGGACGCGGGTGCTCGTAGTCGTTGTGGGCGTGGGCTCTGGCCAGCGGCCGCTTGCCCTTCGAGAGGTCCTTCGAGCTGTGCTTCGAACCGTCCTTCGAGACGGACGTGGTGCCGAACGAGCTGGCCGTGCTGGCGAACGCGGGTGCGGCCGCGCCGCCCGCCAGAGCGGCTCCGAGGGTGACGACAAAGGCACGGCGTGTACGGCGGACCATGGGGCCTCCCGGCTCTCGTCCCGGCGTGGTGCCGGATACGCAGGATGGACGCCAGTGAGTATCGGGCGGCCGTGGGCCCAAAGGGCAGTGTTGCGCGAAGAGTTCCACGGGTGGTCCCCGGCCATTTCCTCACCGTTCCCGGGGTGCCGAGGCGATGGCCGCGGCGCCCGCCCGCGGCGGGCGCGCGACAGGAGAGCGAGGGCCGGGCGAACGGGCGGGGTCGCGGAGGCCGTCGGCCCGCGGCGCGCATTCGGAGTGTTTACCCGTCCGCGGCCGTCGGCATAACCATCACCCAGCCACTCTTTTGAGTGAATGCACCACCCAAATTCCGCTGCTAGCTTGGCAGTTGCTCGAGCGGAATTTGTCCTCAAGGTCCGTACAGGGATGGGTGAGCATACACGATGACGACGTCCGTTGAACCGGGTTCCGGTACCGGAAATTCGCAGCCGCAGTTGAGTCTCGGCACGGCGGCCGCGCGGAATCTGGCGACGACGACCAAATCCGTTCCGCAAATGCAGGGCCTCAGCTCCCGGTGGCTGCTGCGCATGCTGCCGTGGGTGCAGGTTCCGGGCGGTTCCTATCGTGTGAACCGCCGGGCGTCCCATACGCTCGGCGACGGCCGGGTGGAGTTCACCACCACCGGGTCCGAGGTGCGGGTCATCCCGGTCGAGCTGCGCGAACTGCCGCTGCTGCGCGGTTTCGAGGACGCCTCGGTGCTCGGGGCCCTGGCGGACCGCTTCACCCAGCGGGAATTCGCACCGGGCGATGTGCTGGTCGAGGCCGGGCGCCCGGCCGATGAGCTTCTCCTCATCGCCCATGGCAAGGTCGACAAATTGACCGAGGGCGCGTTCGACGAACCCGCGGTGGTCGGCTCGGCCGCCGGCGGCGACCACATCGGGGAGCCGGAGCTGACCGCTGCCGAGGCGGGCACCTGGGGCATCACCGTGAAGGCCGTGACCTCCTGCACGGTGCTGGCCCTGCCCCGGCAGGAGTTCGAGGAGCAGCTGGATCGCTCACCCCAGCTGCGGGCGCATGTGGAGGGGGTGCGCTCGGCGCCGGAGGCCGAGCAGAACGAGCACGGGGAGGCGGCCATCGCGCTGGCCTCGGGGCATTCGGGCGAGCCGGTCCTGCCGGGCACCTTCGCGGAGTACGAGCTGGCGCCGCGCGAGTACGAGCTGAGCGTGGCCCAGACCGTGCTGCGCGTCCACACCCGCGTCGCCGACCTCTACAACGAGCCCATGAACCAGGTCGAGCAGCAACTCCGCCTCACCATCGAGGCCCTGCGCGAACGCCAGGAACACGAGCTCGTCAACAACCCCGAGATCGGCCTGCTGCACAACGCCGACCTCTCGCAGCGCATCCACACCCGCAGCGGACCGCCCACCCCCGACGACCTCGACGCGCTGCTGGCCACCGTCTGGAAGGACCCGGGGCTGATCCTGGCGCATCCGCGCGCCATCGCGGCGATCGGCCGGGAGTTCAACGCCCGTGGCATCTCCCCGCAGCCCACGGAGGTCAACGGCCATGCGATGCCGGCCTGGCGCGGCGTGCCCATCTTCCCGTGCAACAAGATTCCGGTGTCCCGGGCCGGGGTGACCTCGATTCTCGTCCTGCGCACCGGCGAGGAGAACCAGGGGGTCATCGGACTGCACCGCACCGGAATTCCCGACGAATACCAGCCGAGCCTCTCGGTGCGGTTCATGGGAATCAGCGAGCAGGCCATCATCTCGTATCTCGTCAGCGCCTACTATTCCGCGGCCGTGCTCGTCCCCGACGCGCTCGGAATTCTGGAGAACGTGGAAATCGGGCTCTGACGCCCGCCCGACCGGGCCCGTGGCCTTCGCATACCTTCCCGAAGATCTACCGAAATGGGTGATGAGCACTTATGACCACTTCCGTGGAGTCCGGTGAGCAGCCGCTGAGTCTGGGCACGGCCGCCGCACGGAATCTGGCGACCACCACCAAGTCCGTTCCGCAGATGCAGGCCATCTCCTCCCGGTGGCTGCTGCGCGTCCTCCCCTGGGTGCACGTGTCGGCCGGTACGTACCGGGTGAACCGCCGACTGACGTACACGGTCGGAGACGGTCGGGTGGAGTTCATCAGCACCGGATCGCAGGTGCGGGTCATCCCGCCGGAGCTGGGCGAGCTGCCGACGCTGCGCGGCTTCGGGGACACCGCCGTTCTGGAATCGCTGGCCGACGGATGCGTCCAGCGCGAGTACGCGCCCGGGATGTGCTGGTGGAGGCGGGCCGCCCGGCCGACCAGGTGTTCCTGATCGCCCACGGCAAGGTCCGCCAGGTCGCCCCCGGCGCCTATGACGAGGGCACCACGCTGGCGCTGCTGGCCGACGGGGAGTACTTCGGCGACGCGGTGCTGACCGGTCCTGAGCACACCTGGGAGTTCACCGTCCGGGCCGTCACCCGGACCACGGTGCTCACCCTCCCCCGCCGCGTCGTCCAGGAGGCGGCCGACCGCTCCGATGCGCTGCGCGACCATCTCCAGGGGCTTTCGGAGCGGTCCACGCCCGCTCAGAACCGGCGCGGTGAGGCCGATATCGCCGTCGCGTCCGGCCACGCGGGCGAGCCGGTCCTGCCGGGCACGTTCGTGGACTACGAGCTGGCGCCGCGCGAGTACGAGCTGAGCGTGGCCCAGACCGTGCTGCGCGTCCACACCCGCGTCGCCGACCTCTACAACGAGCCCATGAACCAGGTCGAGCAGCAACTCCGCCTCACCATCGAGGCCCTGCGCGAACGCCAGGAACACGAGCTCGTCAACAACCGCGAATTCGGCCTGCTGCACAACGCCGACCTCTCGCAGCGCATCCACACCCGCAGCGGACCGCCCACCCCCGACGACCTCGATGAGCTGCTGGCACGGCGCCGCAAGACCCAGTATTTGCTGGCGCATCCGCGCACCATCGCCGCCTTCGGGCGTGAGTGCAGCGACCGTGGTCTGTATCCGCAGGGCATCGAGGTGGCCGGGGTCGCGGTGCGGGCGTGGCGCGGGGTTCCGCTGCTGCCCTGCAACAAGATCCCGATCAGCGAGTCCGGCACCAGCTCCATCCTGGCGATGCGCACCGGGGAGGAGAGCCAGGGGGTCATCGGTCTGCATCAGACCGGTATCCCGGACGAGTACGAGCCCAGTCTGAACGTCCGGTTCATGGGCATCAGCGAGCAGGCCGTGACGTCCTATCTGGTCTCCGCCTACTACTCGGCCGCGATTCTGGTGCCCGACGCGGTCGGTGTGCTGGAGGACGTCGAGATCGGCCGCTGAGCCCGGCCGAAGAGGCCGGTCGCCGCGGGCGTGGGTCAGGGACGGACGCTGCTGACCACGTCCGCGGTGGCGGCGAGCCCCTCGGAGATGGTGGGCGCCACGCTGCTGCTCGCCAGGTAGAAGCCCAGCGTCACACAGACCAGCGCATGCGAGATGCGCAATCCGCCGCTGCGGAGGAAGACCACCGTCAGGATCAGAAGCAGCAGGACCACGGAGATGGAAATGGCCATGGGGAGCCTCCTCGGCCACGGAGCATCGGAATCCGGCCGTCAGTGTGGCCCAGAATCGCCCCTGCACCGCCGTCGGCTGGTGCTCCATACGGGTGCCGATCTGCTGTGCGGTTACTCCCCGGCGATCGCCCCTCGGTGGTGAGCGGGTGTGGCGAGCCGTCTCAGGCGTCGGCGCGGATCAGCTCGGCGGCCATCTCGCCGATCATGACGCAGGCCGCGTTGGTGTTGGCCGAGACGATCGACGGCATGATCGATCCGTCGGCGATCCGCAGCCCCTCGACGCCCCGGACGCGCAGCCGGGGGTCCACCACCGATTCCTCGTCCCCGCCCATCCGGCAGGTGCCGACGTGGTGGAAGTAGGTGCCGGCGTTCTCGCGGACGAAGTCGGCCAGGCCGTCCCGGTCGCTCACACCGGGGCCGGGCAGCAGTTCGCGCGGCTGCCACGCCGCGAACGCGTCGGTGGCGGCCAGTGACCGGGCCAGTTCGACTCCCTGGACCAGGATGGCAAGATCCCTCGCGTCGCTGAGATAGCCGGGGTCGATCAGCGGCCGGTCCTCGGGGTCCGCGCCGGAGAGCCGGACCGTGCCCCGGCTGTGGGGCTGCATCGCGGCGGCCGTCAGGGTGAAGGTGTTCCGCGGGAACGGCAGCAGCCTCGGGTGAAAGGGGATGTGAAAGAGGAACACCTCGAGGTCGGGGCGGGGCAGCCCGGGGTCGGTCCGGGTGAACAGGGCCGCCTCGGCGGTGGTCACAGGGGGCGGCGGCAGCGGGGTGCCCGCCTCGTGGACCAGCCCGACCAGGGGGTGGTCCTGCAGATTGGCCCCCACCTGCGGGGCGTCCACCAGCACCGGGACGCCCACCTCGCGCAGATGGCCGGCCGGGCCGATCCCGGAGAGCATCAGCAGCTTGGGTGAGTCGATCGAACCGGCGCACACGATGACCTCGCGGGCCGCGCGCACCCGCCGCGCCACTCCGCCGGAGCCGGCGTATTCGACGCCGACGCAGCGGGTGCCCTCGAAGAGCAGCCGGTGTGCGTGGGCCTCGGTGCGGACGGTGAGGTGGGCCCGGTCCATCGCCGGGTCGAGATAGGCGACCGCCGTGCTCTGGCGGCGCCCCTCGTGGATCGTCCACTCATGGCGTCCGGCGCCGTCGCTCTCCGCCCCGTTGAAGTCGTCGTTGAAGGGATGGCCGAGTTCCTTGGCGGCGTCGAGGAAGGCGGCGGACAGCGGGTTGGGCGTGTCGGCCCGGCTGAGCCGCAGCGGGCCGCCGGTGCCGCGGAAGTGGGGGTCACCGCCCTCGGTGTGCTCGATGGCGCGGAAGGTCTCCAGCACCGACGCGGCGTCCCAGCCGGTGCAGCCGTCGGCGGCCCATGCGTCGAAGGTGCCGAGGTGGCCGCGGACATAGGTCATCACATTGATGCTGCTGGAGCCGCCGAGCACCTTGCCGCGCGCGGCGGCCTGCGGATGCCCCGCCAGGCCCGGCTGCGGGACGGTGGTGTAGCCCCAGTCGTGCTCACCGCCGATGAGGGTGAACCACGCGGTGGGGTCGTGGATCTGCTCGGCCGCGTCGTCCTTCCCGGCCTCGAGCAGCAGCACCCTCGTGTCCGGGATTTCCGTCAACCGGGCCGCGACCACCGCGCCGGCCGAGCCCGCGCCCACCACGATGTAGTCGAAGTCGCTCATCATGTGCCCCTGTTCCGGCCTCGCCCGACGTGCCGCACGACCGTTCGCCACCAGAGCGCCGAACAGCTGTGCGGCACTCTAGTGGCGTGATCGCGGAACGGGGGCGGGTTCGCCGGATCCGGCCGGTCAGCCGGTGGGGGCCGCCAGATCCACCAGCCCGGCGAGCGCCTGCCGGTGGCGACCGGGGGTGCCCAGCGCGATCTCAGCGCTCTTGGCCCGCTTGAGATACAGATGCGCCGGGTGCTCCCAGGTCATGCCGATACCACCGTGCAGCTGGACGCACTCCTCGGCCGCGCGCACCGCCACCTCGGCGCAGTGCGCCTGGGCCACGGCCACCGCGACCGGTGTGTCCGGGCTGTCCGTGGCCAGCGCGTCGGCCGCGTACCGGGCGGTGGCGCGCGCCGAGACCAGCTCCAGCCACAGCGCGGCCATCCGGTGCTTGAGCGCCTGGAACGAGCCGACGGGGCGCCCGAACTGATGGCGCTCCTTGGTGTGGCGGACGGTCTCGGTCAGACACCATTCGGCCACGCCCAGCTGCTCGGAGGCGAGCAGCCCGGCCCCGGTCAGCAGCGCCCGACCGATGGCCGCCGCGGCCCGGTCGGGCCCGGCCAGCCGGCGGGCCGGGGCGCCGGTGAGGGTCACCGCGGCGAGCGGGCGGGTGAGGTCGAGCGAGGTGAGGGGTTCGACGGTGACGCTGGTCTCGGCGGTCTCCACGGCGTACAGCCCGTATCCGTCCGCGCCGGTGGCGGGGACGAGGAGGACATCGGCGCCCGCCGCGCCCGCGACACTGGAGACCTGGCCGCTGAGCGTTCCGTCGCCGTCGGCCCGTACGGTCGCGGCGGGCGGGCCGGGCACACCGGCCATGGTGGACAGCGGCACCGCGAGGGCGCCGACCGTGCGGCCCTCGGCGAGCGCGCCGAGCAGCCGGGCCACCGGCTCCTGGTCGGTGTCGCAGCCGAGCAGGGCACCGACGGCGAGGACGGCGCTGGTGAGGTAGGGCACGGGGGCGACGGCGCGGCCGAGCTCCTCCATGACGACGGCCGCCTCGCGCGCGGTGGCGCCCTGGCCGCCGAGCTTGTCGGGCACCAGCAGCCCGGCGGTGCCCATCTCGGCGCCGAGCGCGCCCCACAGCGCGACGTCGTGGGCCCGGCCGCTCTCGGCCTCGGAGAGCACGGTGGCGGGCGGGCAGCGGTCGGTGAGCAGCGACCGTACGGCCGCGCGCAGATCGTCCTCCGCCTCGGAGTAGAGCAGGTCCGGGGTGCTCATCGGGGCAGGTCCTTCCACGGGACGTCCTTGTCGGTCCGCGGCTCGGGCGGCAGGCCCAGGACGCGTTCGGCGATGATGTTGAGCAGCACCTCCGAGGTGCCGCCCTCGATGGAGTTGCCCTTGGCACGCAGATAGCGGTAGCCGGCCTCGCGTCCGGTGAAGTCCACCAGTTCGGGGCGGCGCAGCGTCCAGTCGTCGTAGCCCAGCCCCTCCTCGCCCAGCAGCTCGACCTCCAGCGCGCTGATGTGCTGGTTGAGGCGGGCGAAGGCGAGTTTCATGGCCGAGCCCTCGGGGCCGGGCTGGCCGACCGCGAGTTGCTGGCGCAGCCGTTCGCCCGCGAGCCGGGCCGCCTCGGATTCCATCCACAGCCGCAGCAGCCGCTGGTGGAGGTCGTGGGTGCGCAGTTCGGGCCGCTCGCGCCAGGTGTCGGCGACCAGGCCGATCATGCCGCCCTCGCGGGGGACGCGGCCGCCGCCGATGGCGACCCGCTCGTTCATCAGGGTGGTCTGGGCGACGCGCCAGCCCTCGCCGATCTCGCCGAGCCGCCGGCTGTCGGGGATCCGGACGCCGGTGAGGAAGACCTCGTTGAACTCCGCCTCGCCGGTGATCTGGCGCAGCGGCCGGACCTCGACCCCGGGGTCGGTCATATCGCAGATGAAGTAGCTGATCCCGCGGTGCTTGGGCTGGTCGGGGTCGGTACGGGCGATGAGGATGGCCCAGCGGGCGATATGGGCGCTGGAGGTCCAGACCTTCTGTCCGTCGACCACCCAGTCGTCGCCGTCGCGCACGGCGCGGGTGGCCAGGGCCGCGAGGTCGGATCCGGCGCCGGGCTCGCTGAACAGCTGGCACCACACCTCCTCACCGGTCCACAGCGGACGCAGCAGCCGCTGCCGCTGCTCATCGGTGCCGAAGCCGAGGATGGTGGGGGCGGCCATGCCCAGGCCGATGCCGATGCGGCGGGGGTCGTTGTCGGGAGCGCCGGCGGCCGCCAGCTCGGTGTCGACGACGGCTTGCAGGGAACGCGGGGCGTCCAGGCCGCCGAGTCCGGCCGGGTAGTGCACCCAGGCGAGTCCGGCGTCGAAGCGGGCGCGCAGGAAGTCCAGGGGGTCGGTGGTGGCGGGAGGATGGGCGTCCAGGAGGTCGCGGACGCGGCGGCGCAGTTCGTCGGCGTCCACAGTGGGGTGCTGCCCGGCGGCGCTCATCGGGCGCCTCCGGCGGACTGCCCGGGGACGACCACCACACGGCCGGTGGTCACGCCGTCGGCCACGCGCTGCACGGCGTCGGCCGCGCCCTCCAGCGGTACGCGCTCGCTGACCAGCGGCTTGACGGTGCCCTGTGCGGCGAGCTTGGTCAGCTCCTCGTGGCAGGCGCGGACCGCGGCCGGGTCGTGGGTGTTGTACAGGCCCCAGTGGAGGCCGAGGATGGCGTAGTTCTTGACCAGGGCGTGGTTGAGGGCGGCCTGGGGGACGACGCCGCTGGCGAAGCCGACGACCACGATGCGGCCCTCGAAGGCGACGCATTTGACGGACTTGACGAAGGCGTCGCCGCCGACCGGGTCATAGACGACGTCCGCGCCGCGTCCGTCGGTGGCCTCCTTGACGGCCGCCACGATGTCATCGGCGCGCCGGTCCAGGACGAGGTCGCAGCCGAGCTCGCGGGCGACCCGGGCCTTGTCGTCGCCGCCGACGACCCCGATCACGGTCGCCCCGGCCGCCTTGCCGAGCTGGACGGCGGCGGTGCCGACCCCGCCCGCGGCGGCGTGCACCAGAAGCGTCTCGCCGGACTGGAGGCGGGCCCTGCGGTGCAGGCCGAACCAGCCGGTCTGGTAGCCGATGTGCAGCGCCGCGGCCTCGGCGTCGTCCAGGGCGTCGGGCGCGGGCAGCGCGGCCGCCGCCTCCACGGGCACCAGCTCGGCGAAGCCGCCCGCGGGGAGCGTGGGCGTGGCCAGGACGCGGGAGCCCACCTCGCCCTCGGCGCCCTCGCCGACGGCGACGACCTCGCCGCACACCTCGACGCCGGGGGTGAACGGCAGGGGCGGCCGCACCTGGTACTGGCCGCGGCACAGCAGGGCGTCGGGGAAGTTGACGTTGACGGCCCGGACCCGCAGCAGCAGCTGTCCCGGCCCCGCCTGGGGATCGGGCACATCGTCGAGGCGCATCACCGCACCCGGCTCGCCATTGTCGTGCACTCGCCATGCCTGCATCCGGTGGCCTCCACAAACGGATCGTCGGGACGCGGTACCCGCGCCGGGCGCACATACTAACCAGTCGGTACGACGAGGGGAACCGTCGCCGCCCGTCAGCCATCCTGCCCTGCCCACCCGGCGGCGGATGAACTCTTGTGCAACTCTGGAGGCACCCTTGAGCCCGGTGCGTCTGCAGGTAAAGGTGGACGGCGACATATCGGCTCGTTTCGCGGCGAGCCGTTGCCGGAACGGGAACGGGAGAAACGACAGTGCCCGACGACAAGGCGATCAGCGAGGCCGAGATGGAGGCCCGGCTGCACGGCATCTGCTTCAAGACAGGGCCGCCGCGCCGCATCGGAGTCGAGCTCGAATGGCTCCTGTACGACCCGCACATCCCCGCACGACCCATCGAGGCGGCCCGGCTCGAAGCCGCGGTCACCGCCCTGCGCGGACTGCCGCTGCGGTCCGCCATCACCTTCGAACCCGGCGGCCAGGTGGAGCTCAGCTCCCTCCCGGCCGACTCCCTCACCGCGTGTGTGGAGTCCGCCGCCGCCGATCTGGTCCTCGTACGTTCCCTCCTCTCCGGGCTCGGCCTCGACCTGGCCGGCCATGGCCACGACCCCTGGCGCCCGCCGAGACGGTTCCTCACCACGCCCCGGTACGAGTGCATGGAGACCTACTTCGACCGCCGGGGACCGGCCGGGCGCTCCATGATGTGCAGCACCGCCTCCGTGCAGGTCTGCGTGGACGCCGGGCACGAGGAGCCCGGACCGCTCGGCATGGCACGGCGCTGGCGGCTCGCCCATCTGCTGGGCGCGGTGCTGACCGCCGCGTTCGCCAACTCGCCCCTGCGCCAGGGCCGCCCCACGGGCTACCGCTCCACCCGGCAGGCGGTGTGGACGGCGATGGAGCCCGGCCGCACCCACGCCCCGCCCGACGGCGGGGATCCCCGAACGGCCTGGGCCCACTATGTGCTGGACGCACCCGTGATGGCCATCCGGGACGAGAAGGCGCCCTGGGCGGTGCCGTCCGGAGTGACCTTCCGCCAGTGGGCCCGGACGGGCCTGCCCCGGCCTCCCACCCTCGACGATCTCGACTTCCACGCCTCCACGCTCTTTCCCCCCGTCCGCCCGCGCGGCCATCTCGAACTGCGCATGATCGACGCGCAGAGCGGTGAGGACGGCTGGATCGTCCCCCTCGCCGTCACGGTCGCCCTCTTCGACGATCCGCAGGCTGCTGAAACGGTTTACCGGGTGGTGAAGCCGCTCGCCGAGACGGCGGGCGCGCGCCCCGCACCGGGCAATCGGCTGTGGCGGGCCGCGGCTCGTCACGGTCTGGCCGACCCCGAGCTGCGCGCCGCCGCCGTCAGCTGCTTCGCCACGGCGCTGGAGGCGCTGCCCCGCATCGGCGCCTCCCCCGCCATCGTCGCCGCCGTCGCCGGCTTCACCGACCGCTATGTGGCCCGCGGCCGATGTCCCGCCGACGATCTGCTCGCTCCTCTCACCGGTAAGGAGGGACGGCCATGACCGCCCCCGACTCGGACCTCACCATCGATCCCGAGGCGCTGCGCCGGCGCGCCGAGCTGGCACTGCGCACCGCGCGCGACCGCACCCACGCCCTCACCACATGCGTGGACGAGCCCGACCTCACCGCCCAGCACTCCCCCTTGATGTCCCCGCTGGTCTGGGATCTGGCGCATATCGGCAACCAGGAGGAGCAGTGGCTGCTGCGCGCGGTCGGCGGACGTGACGCCCTGCGCCCCGAGATCGACTCGATCTACGACGCCTTCGAGCATCCGCGCGCCGAGCGGCCCTCCCTGCCGCTGCTGGCACCCGCGGAGGCCCGCGGCTATGTCCACGAGGTGCGCGGCCGGGTGCTGGACATCCTGGAGCGGATCGAGCTGCGCGGCGCCCCGCTGATCGACGCGGGTTTCGCCTTCGGCATGATCGCGCAGCATGAGCAGCAGCACGACGAGACGATGCTCATCACCCACCAGCTGCGCCGCGGACCCGCCGCGCTCACCGCCCCGCCGCCGCCCGACACGGCGGACGCCGCGGCGCTGCCCGAGGAGGTGCTGATCCCGGGCGGTCCGTTCACCATGGGCACCTCGACCGAGCCCTGGGCGCTGGACAACGAGCGGCCCGCGCACCGCCGGCTGGTCCCGGCCTTCCACATCGACACCACACCGGTGACCAACGGCGCCTACGAGCGGTTCATAGCGGAGGGCGGCTACGGCGAGCGGCGCTGGTGGACGGCCGAGGGCTGGGCGTACATCCAGGAACACGGCCTCGCCGCCCCGCTGTTCTGGCGGCGCGAGGGCGGGCAGTGGCTGCGCCGCCGGTTCGGGGTGACCGAACCGGTGCCGCCCCAGGAGCCGGTGGTGCATGTGAGCTGGTACGAGGCGGACGCCTACGCCCGCTGGGCGGGGCGGCGGCTGCCGACCGAGGAGGAGTGGGAGAAGGCCGCCCGCCACGACCCGGACAGCGGCCGGTCCCGGCGCTATCCGTGGGGCGACGCCGACCCGGCCCCCGACCAGGCCAACCTCGGCCAGCGCCATCTGCGGCCGGCACCGGCCGGAAGCTATCCGAAGGGCGCCTCCCCGCTGGGGGTGCGGCAGCTCATCGGCGATGTGTGGGAGTGGACCTCGAGCGACTTCCTGCCCTACCCGGGGTTCCGTGCCTTCCCGTACCGCGAGTACTCGGAAGTCTTCTTCGGCCCGGCGCACAAGGTGCTGCGCGGCGGTTCCTTCGCGGTGGACGAGGTCGTCTGCCGGGGCACGTTCCGCAACTGGGACCTGCCGGTCCGCCGCCAGATCTTCTCGGGTTTCCGCACCGCGCGGGACGCGTCCTGATGTGCAGGCATCTGGCGTATCTCGGGCCGCGGACCCCCATCGGCGAGGTGGTCATGGCGCCCGAGCACAGCCTGTTCCGGCAGTCGTGGGCGCCGCGGCGGCAGGCGCACGGCACGGTCAACGCCGACGGGTTCGGCGTCGGCTGGTACGCGTCGGGTGACCCGGTGCCCGCGCGCTACCGCCGCGCCGGGCCCATCTGGGGCGATCTGTCCTTCGCCGACCTGGCCCGTGTGGTGCGGACCGGGGCACTGATGGCCGCCGTAAGGGACGCCACCGAGGCGAGTGCCGACGGTGAGGCGGGCGCCTCGCCGTTCGCCGCCGGGACCTGGCTGTTCAGCCACAACGGAGCACTCCGCGACTGGCCGCACGCGGTCGCGGACCTCGCCGCCTCCCTGCCGCCCGCGGATCTGCTCGGCCTGGAGGCGCGGTGCGACTCGGCGTTCGTCTGGGCGCTGGTGCTGCGCCGACTGCGGCTGGGCCACGAGCCGCCGGAGGCGCTGGCCGAGGCCGTCGATCAACTCGCCGGGGCGTCCCCCGACTCACGGCTCAACCTGCTGCTCATGGACGGGGAGACCATCGCCGCCACCGCCTGGGGCGACACCCTGTGGTACCTGGCCGAACCGGACCGGGGCGTGGTGGTGGCTTCCGAGCCGTACGACCAGGACCCCGGCTGGACGGAGGTCCCCGACCGCACCCTGCTCACCGCCACCCGCACCGATGTACTGCTCACCGCCCTTAAGGAGGCTTCCCGTTGAGCCCCTTCACCGTCACCCGCACCCTGCCCGCCGATGCCACCGCGGCCGCGCTGCGCGCCGATGTGGCCGACGGGCTGACCAGCACCCCCAAACAGCTTCCGCCCAAGTGGTTCTACGACGCCCGGGGAAGCGCGCTCTTCGAAGAGATCACCCGGCTGCCGGAGTACTACCCGACCCGTGCCGAGCGGGAGATCCTCATCGCCCGCGCGGCGGAGATCGCCGACGCCACCGGGGCCCGCACCCTGGTCGAACTGGGCTCCGGCTCCTCCGAGAAGACCCGCCATCTGATCCGGGCGCTGCCGGATCTGCGCGTCTACGTCCCCGTCGACGTGAGCGAGAGCGCACTGGAACTGGCCGGGGAGGCGCTGCTGGCCGAGCATCCACGGCTGACGGTGCACGCGCTGGTCGCCGACTTCATGAACGGGCTCGCGCTGCCCGACGACACTCCGGGTCCACGGCTGCTGGCCTTCCTCGGCGGCACGATCGGCAATCTGCTGCCGGCCGAGCGGGCCGCGTTCTTCGCCTCGGTGAGCGACTTGCTCGCGCCCGGCGACGCGCTGCTGGTCGGCACCGACCTGGTCAAGGACGAGGCCACGCTGGTCTCCGCCTATGACGACGCCCAGGGGGTCACCGCGGCGTTCAACAAGAACGTGCTGGCGGTGCTCAACCGCGAACTGGGCGCCGATTTCGAGCCCTCCGACTTCGACCACGTGGCGGCATGGAACGCCGAGGAGGAGTGGATCGAGATGCGGCTGAGGGCCCGTAAGGACCTCACGGCGAAGATCCCCGCCATGGATCTCGCGGTCCATTTCGCGGCCGGGGAGGAGGTCCGTACGGAGGTGTCCAGCAAGTTCCGGGAGGAGAAGGTGCGGGACGAACTGGCCGCCGCGGGGATGGACTCGCGGCGCTGGTGGACCGACGCGCAGGGCCGCTTCGCGGTGTCGCTGGCCGTCCGCCGCTGACCCTTCGGCAGATCACCGCACTCCGCCGCCCGGGGCCCCGGCCCCGGGCGGCGGCTCGTTCACGGGTGAGCCCGTCACCCTGCGTTCCGGTCGAACCACCGACAGAAATAGTGTGATGCACATCACATAAGCGGAAGAGGGTCGCAGCACAGCGCGCTGTGGCCCTCTTTCTGGGCGATCCCCCTCTTGTTGTGGCCAAATCGGCCCCCTTATCTTTGGCCCGCCCGGCAGCGCGCCGCACCCGGCAGCACGAGAAGGAGCCGTCCATGCCCTTACGGGGACGCCACCGCCGTTACAAGCCCAACCGCATCTCCCGTGCCTCACTGAGTGTCACGGCAGGCGGCGCCGGAATCGCCCTTCCGCTCATCGGCGCCGCGGGCGCGTCCGCGGCCTCGGGCGAGACCTGGGACAAGGTCGCCCAGTGCGAGTCCACCGACAACTGGGACATCAACACCGGCAACGGCTTCTACGGCGGGCTGCAGTTCACGCAGAGCACATGGGAGGCGTACGGCGGCACCGCCTACGCGGGACGGGCCGATCTGGCCACCAAGGACCAGCAGATCGCGATCGCCGAGAAGGTGCTCGACGGCCAGGGTCCCGGCGCCTGGCCGGTGTGCTCGGGGAAGGCCGGGCTGACGCGGGGCGAGGCGGCGCCGCAGAGTGCGCCGAAGATCGTCAAGACGTCCGCCGCCCCGGTCAAGAAGGCACAGCGGGCCGAGAAGGCCCAGCAGGCGGCGGCGAGCAAGCCCACCCCCACCAGCCTCCCGGGGCACAACTCCACGAAGTCCGGCCGCTATGTGGTCGTCAGCGGCGACTCGCTGTCCGGTATCGCCGACTCCCACGATGTCACCGGCGGCTGGGAGGCGCTCTACGAGAGCAACCGCGAGGCGATCGGCGGCGATCCGGATCTGATCTACCCCGGTCAGAAGCTCTCCCTGACGGGTGGTAAGGCCACCGCCAAGCCCAAGGCGGAACCCGAGCACCACCCCAAGGCCAAGCCCGAGCCCAAGCCGAAGCCCAAGGCGAAGCCCGCGCCGCGCCCGAAGGCCGAGAAGCCCCACAGCAGCCGGGAGCAGAACACCAAGCGCGTCGCCTCCTCGGGCTTCACCGCCCCGGTCAGCGGCGTCAACCCGAGCACCGCCTACCGGGCGGCCGGCTCCAGCTGGTCGAGCGGCTATCACACGGGCGTGGACTTCCCCGTCGGCATCGGCACCTCGGTGAAGGCCGTGGGCACGGGCCATGTGGTCTCGGCGGGCTGGGGCGACGCATACGGCTATCAGGTGGTCATCCGGCATCCGGACGGCAAGTACAGCCAGTACGCCCATCTCTCGCAGCTGTCGGTGCGGGCCGGGCAGAGCGTCAACGGCGGCCAGCAGATCGGCCGTTCCGGATCGACGGGCAACGCCACCGGACCGCATCTCCACTTCGAGATCCGCACCGGCCCCGGCTACGGCTCGGACGTCAATCCGCTCGCCTATCTGCGGTCACACGGCGTCAGCCTCTGATCCGGCGCCCGGCTGAGAGCCGGGGCAGGCGGGCGAATCGGGCCCCTGTGGTGAGCGTGGTGGCCACCATGTGCCCGGAGACACCGCCCAGCCCCGGCCCCGGGTGAGTGGACGCGCCGATGTGCCAGAGCCCGCGGATATCGGTCGCATGCCGTCCGGGGGAGGGCAGCGGGCGCCAGAGAAAGCTCTGGTCGAGCTCGACGGAACCACCGTAAGGGTCGCCGTCGACCGCGTTGGGGTTCCGGCGGGTGAGGTCCGGGGGCGCGATGACATCGACGGCGAGGACCTTGCCGGGCAGATCCGGGGCGTGCCGGGCGATCCGGTTGAGGACCCGGTCGGCATAACCCTGGGCCAGCTCCGGGGTCCAGCCCTGAGCGGTGTCCAGTTCACCGGCCGAGTCTCCGCGCGGGGTGAACGGCACCTCCTGCAACTGCAGCCACAGCGCGGCGGCGCCGGGCGGCACCCGGCTGGAATCCAGGACGTACTGCTGCCCGACGACCACCGTCGGCCTCCGGGGCAGCAGCCCCGCCTCGGCCTCGGCGCAGGCGATACCGGTGCTGCCGGACCCGTCGGAGAGATGCACGATCGGGATCGTGTTCAGACGCGGGTCGCGCCAGCCCAGCGGCTGGGACAGCGCCACATGGATCTGCATCGCGGCGCGGCCGTAGCGGAATCGCCGCGCCTCGTCCCGCAGTTCGGACCTGACCGCGCCCTGCGGGAGGAGGGTGCCGTACAGGGCGGTGGGGGTCACCGAGGCGAGGACGGCGCGGCGGGCGCGGAAGACCCGGCCACCGGACGCCACTCCCACGGCACGCCCCTGCTCGACGAGGATGCGGTCGGCCCGGGTGCCGGTCTCCACCCGTACGCCCGTCGTCGTCAGCAGCGATGTGAAGGCATCCAGGAACCGGCCCGCGCCCCCGGCCACCACCGGCACCCCGACGCCATGCAGGCCGGCGGCCAGCAACGTCATCAAGAACGCGCCCGACGCGTGGTCCGGCGACAGCCCCGCATGCAGCAGCCATGGGGCGAAGAGATGGTCCACCTCGTCCCCGCGGAACTCCGTGCGCGTGTAGCCGCGACCGCTGGTGGCCACCGAGCGCACCCACCGCTCCACCCCCCGTCGCCCGCCGCCGCGGAGCAGCGCGGCCGCGGGGCGGAAGACGGCCGGCGAGCGGAGCTCACCGCTCATCAGGCCGCCGATCGCCACCATGTTGTCGCCCAGCCGGCCGAGCGCGGCCAGATACGCGGCCCTGTCCTCGTCGTGCGCGAAATCCTCGGCGGTGCGCCGCGGATCGCGGTGGGCCAGGGTGACCCGGCCGTCGTCGGCCACGCTGGCGGTGACCCACTCTTCGGTGTTGCGGTACTCCAGCCCATGGCGGTGCAGCAGTTCCCCGAGACGTGCGTACGCCGGGCCGGAGACGAACAGCGGATGCCATGAGGAGTAGGTGTCGTGGAGATAGCCGGGCAGGGTGCGCTCCTCGGTGGCGATGAACCCGCCGATGTTCGGCTCGCGTTCCACCAGGACGACGGACCATCCGGCCAGGGCAAGCTCCGCCGCGGCGACAAGGCCGTTGACACCGGACCCGACGATGACGGCGTCTGCCTCGGCCATCCGGTGTTCCTCCTGCCGTCCGTCACACCATAGGGCTCGTATGCCCGGATTCAGCAGGATATGCGAAGAACGCGGGGCGGGCCGGAGGCCGCAGGGCGGTGTCGCCAAAGGGGTGTCACAGGGGGGCCAGACTCGCGCTCATGCAGACCCACCCCGTCCGCGCCCCAGCTCGACATCCGCCACGACGATCCCGGCTGCGCTACCGGGGTGCGGTGTCGCTGCAGCGCGGCCCCGGGTGGACCGTCCCCTGGCGACTGCCGCGCGAAGAGGCGGCGCCGTACCTCCCCGAGGGCGGGCTGGGCCGGGCCGCGATGCCGTCCGGGGTGCGGGTGAGCTGCGCACCGACAGCGCCTCGCTCGTCTGCCGCTACCAGGCCGATCCCGCGCCCAGGCTGAACGGGCCCGAGGAGCGGGCGCTCGTCGGCTTTGTGCGCACGGTGCGCGAGGGTCGCCCCACGACCCCGTTCGCCGTGATGTCCACGATCACCGCAGCCGAGCGGGAGGAGGTGCCGGGCCCTTCGGGGATGACGATGCGTGAGTGCCGGGCGCACATACGCCGGGCCGTGACCCTGCTGCGCGACCACGGCGACACGCGGCTGCAGTACCTCCACGGCCCCGAGGTGTTCGGCCCCGCCTGTACGCGGCTGATGCTGGAGCCCGAGGGCGCGGACCGCCTGCATCCCGCGGCCGCCGGCCGTCCGGCCCTCGCCTCGCGCTTCACCACCCTGCCGCACCGGGCCCGCTGTGTGCCGATACTGATGACCGCGGCGCAGTAGCGGCTACGACGGCGATTCGACAGCCGCCCCTTCGCCCGCGGCCCGCATCGCCCCCAAGGAGAAGAGACGTGACGGAGCAGTCCCAGCAAGGCCTCGACCGCCACCGGCTGATGAAGGTGCTCGCCGACCGGACGGAGGCCGGCAGCCTGCCCGGGGCGCGTACGGACGGATACCGGGTGGTGCTGGCGATCGAGGGCGGCGGGATGCGCGGCACACTGTCGGCCGGTATGGCGCTGGCCCTGCACGAGCTGGGGCTGCTGAACGCGTTCGACGCGGTGTACGGGGCCTCGGCGGGGGCCATCTCGGCGGCCTGGCTGGTCAGTTCGCGGCCGGAGGGCCTGCGCGGCTGGGCCGACCCCCGGTTCGCCAGTGCGCTCATCAGGAAGCGCAATCTGCTGCGCGGGCGCCCCATGGTCGATATCGAGACCCTGATCGAAGAGGTCTACATCCGTCAATTCCCGCTCGACTACGCCTCGGTGCTCGCCGCACCCATCGCCCTGCATCCGCTGGCCACGGATCTCGAGACCGGCCAACCGGCGGATCTGCATGAAGAGTTGACGGACGAGGTCACCCTCCGTCTGGCACTGCGGGCGAGCGCCGCGCTGCCGGTGCTGGCCGGAGGCCCCGTCACCCTCGGCGGGCGCCGCTTCTACGACGCCGGTCTGGCCGAGTCGATCCCGTTCCGCCAGGCGCTGCGGGACGGCGCCACCCACGTCCTCGTCCTCCGCAGCAGGCCGCCGGTCGAGGCCCCCGCGCTCCGGGCCACCCCGTCGATGGGGTCCCGGCTCGTCGCCGCGGTTGCCTTCCGCCAGTACACCCCTCAGTTTCGCGCCGCCTTCCTGAACCGGCCCGCCCGGCTGGCCGACGACGACCGGCTGCTGGCGGCCTACGACACCGACGCCGCCGAAGCGCCCACCGACCCCGCGGTGCTGTCCGTCCGTCCCGATGCCGCGGCACCGTCCATCAGCCGCCTGGAAACGGACAGCGCTCTGCTGGAGGAGGCTCTCGAGGCGGGCCGCCGGGTCACGGCCCAGTTCGCCCCGGCGGCCCGCTCCTGAGCGGGGTGGCGGGCCTCCCCCGGCGCCTCCCCAATGCGTGGTCCTCGACTTCGCGCGCCCGACCGCACCCTGCGGGCGCGCTCGCTACATCCGGGGGTGACCGCCGAGGCGGTGCGGCAGGCCACCGGCTTCCCCCTCGACATCGCCGACGACGTCCCGTACAGCCGGGAGCCGATCCCCGCCGAGCTGCGGCTGATCCGGGAGGTCATCGACCCGGAGGGGGCCCGCGAGCCGGAGGTGCCGTCCTGGTGGACACCTCACTGACCAGGCTCGTCGGGGTGCGCCACCCGCTCGTCCAGACGGGCATGGAGTGGCCGGGCCCCGGCTGGCGTCGGCCATGGACGGGCTCCTGCGGCGAACTGATCGACTGAGCCGGCCGCTGATGGTGCCCGACGGGCTGGCCATGCGGCACGGGAAGGACCTCACCTGGAGCCAGGTCCTGCTGGCCGCCACCACCGATGCTGCTGACGGCGTCGATGGTGGACGGCCGCACCGACACGGGAGCGATGGCCTCCGGACAGATGGCCGGGGTGATCGCGGATCTGCCCGCTGCGCGGATCTGGTGGATCGGATCATGGCCGAGGCCGCCACGACCCTGGATCGGCTGACCGGCGGTCGTACAGTGGGGTGAAAGCGGCCAGACCATGACACGGGTAGTGGGAGGTCATCATGGCCGATCCCAAGGGTTTCCTCACCACACCCCGTCGTCTTCCGCCCCGCCGTCCGGTGGACGAGCGGGTACGGGACTGGAACGAGGTCCAGGCCCCCGGCGCCCTGCTGCCCATCATCAACGCCCAGGCGGACCGGTGCATGGACTGCGGCATCCCGTTCTGCCACGAGGGCTGTCCGCTGGGGAACCTCATCCCGGAGTGGAACGACCTGGTCTCCCGTGACGACTGGCTGCGTGCGAGCGAGCGGCTGCACGCGACCAACAACTTTCCCGAGTTCACCGGCCGGCTGTGCCCGGCCCCCTGCGAGAGCGCCTGTGTGCTGGCCATCAACCAGCCGGCGGTCACCATCAAGAACGTCGAGGTGGCCATCGCCGACCGGGCCTGGGAGAGCGGATATGTGACCCCCAAACCACCGGAGCGGCTGTCCGGCCGGACCGTCGCCGTCATCGGCTCGGGGCCCGCGGGCCTGGCCGCGGCCCAGCAGCTCACCCGCGCGGGACACACCGTGGCGGTGTACGAGCGCGACGACCGGGTGGGCGGGCTGCTCCGCTACGGCATCCCCGAGTTCAAGATGGAGAAGCGCCAGCTGGACCGGCGGCTGGGGCAGATGCGGGCGGAGGGCACCAAGTTCCGTTCCGGCGTGGACGTCGGCACCGATCTGGACGCCGCCGAGCTCAGGGCGCGCTACGACGCGCTCGTGATAGCGGTGGGGGCCCGGGCCTGGCGCGAACTCCCCGTACCGGGAAGGGAGTTGGCCGGAATCCATCAGGCGATGGAGTATCTGCCGATGGCCAACCGGGTGCGCGAGGGCGACTACGCCCGGCCGCCGATCACCGCCGAGGGCAAGCATGTGGTCATCATCGGCGGCGGGGACACCGGCGCGGACTGCCTGGGCACCGTGCTGCGGCAGGGCGCCGCCTCCGTGACCCAGCTGGACATCCACCCCCGGCCCGGCGACGAACGGGCCGACGGCGAGCCCTGGCCCACCTACCCCAAGATCTACCGGCTGTCCGCCGCCCATGAGGAGGCCATGGAGCTGGCGGCCTCGCCGGAGGCGGACGTGGACGCGCGGGTCTTCTCCGCGACCACCGTCCGCTTCGAGGGGACGGCACCGGACGCGCAGCGGCCGCACGGCGGCGTCCGCGCGCTGCGCCTGATCGGGGCCCGGGCCGACGGACAGCCCGGACCGGACGCGGAGCGGGTGCTTCCGGCGGATCTGGTGCTGCTGGCCCTCGGCTTCCGTGGCCCGGAGCGGGACAGCGGGCTGTTCGGCCAGCTCGGGCTGGAGTTCGACGAGCGCGGCGCCGTCGCACGCGACGCGTCCTTCGCCACCGGCGCGGACGGGGTGTTCGTGGCGGGCGACGCGGGCCGTGGCCAGTCGCTGATCGTCTGGGCGATCGCCGAGGGCCGCTCCGCCGCGGCCGCCGTGGACCGCTATCTCGCGGGCTCCACGACGCTCCCGGCCCCGGTCGGGCCGGCCGACCGCCCGATGACGGCCTGACGGGGCGGCACTCCGGTGGCCGACACCAGTGGCCGACACCGGTGGCCGGACGCCTGCGCACACGGACACCGGCACACGGACACCCGCACCCCGGGTACGGACGCACCCTGGACACCGACGCGCCCGGACACCGGCGCCCGGAGGGCGGGCCGCCCGCCGCGGGCGCGCGGCGCGGGAATAGTGTGCGTCCATGATCTCGCAATCGCCCCTCCTCACCGTGGCCGACGGTGTGCACATCTGGTCCCCCACCCCCAGCGCCGGATGGGGTCTGGCCAACTGCGGTCTGATCGTCTCGCCCGACGGCGCCGCCGCCTGGATCGACACCCCCTACGACCGGCGGATGGCCGGTGACTTCCTGGAGCGCAGCCGAGCCCTGCTGCCCGGCGGGAGCCGGATCGAGCGGGTGATCGTCACCCATGCCAACGGCGACCACCTGTGGGGCGCGGAGGTCGTACCGGACGCGGAGATCGTCGCCACCCGCGAGGCGCTCGGCCATATCGAGTACGAGCCCTCGCCGCAGCAGCTCCACGCCCTGGTGCACGGCAGCGACCCGGCCACTCCGCTCGGCTGGTATCTCCAGCGGCACTTCGGGCGGTTCGACTGGTCCGGCACCGAGGTGGTCGAGCCGACCCTCACCTTCGTGGGCGAACTCGACCTGCGCGTGGGCGAGGTGCCGGTGCGGCTGTTCAGTCTGCCGTCCGCGCATACCACGGGCGATCTGGTGGCGTATCTGCCGCGGCAGAAGGTGGCGTTCACCGGCGATGTCATCTTCGCCTCCGGCCCCCAGGACCCGGGCGACCACGCGGTGCACTGGGCGGGCCCCCTGGACCATGTGATCTCCGCGTGCGAGCGGGTGCTCGCGACCGGGGCCGAGGTGATCGTCCCCGGCCATGGGCCGGTCCTCGACCGGGAGGGGGTCCGCGGCCACATCGGCTATCTGGAGCATCTGCGGGACCGCACCCGGGAGCTGCACACGGCAGGGGTACCGGCCCTGGAGGCCGCCCGCACCCTGATCGCCGAGAACACCTATCCGGCGCTGGGCCTGCCCGAGCGGCTGGTGATCACGGTGGGTTCGGAGTACCGGCATCTGAACGGCACGGAGGAGGCGGCGGATCTGGTGGCCACCATGGCCGACCTCGCCCAGGTGGCATGGGAGCGGCGCGAGGGCGCGGCGACGGCCTCGGCCTGACCGCGCCCCCGGCGGCACTCCCGTGAGGGGAGCCGCGGAGGGCTGCCGGGGCCCGGTCCGTACGGGCCGGTGTCAGCGCGGGGCGCGTTCCGCGGCCGGCAGATCCTGCTCGGTCCAGATGATCTTGCCGTTCTTGGTGTAGCGGGTGCCCCAGCGCTGGACCATCTGGGCGACGAGGAACAGTCCGCGTCCGCCCTCGTCGGTGATGGCCGCCCGGCGCAGATGCGGTGCGGTGGTGCTGCCGTCGGCGACCTCGCAGATCAGCGCCCGGTTGTGCATCAGGCGCAGCCGCACGGGGCCGACGGCGTGCCGGATGGCGTTGCCGAGCAGTTCGCTGACCACCAGCTCGGTGGTGAAGGCGGCCTCCTCCAGGTTCCAGTCGGCCAGGGTGCGGGCGACGGCCGCCCGCATCCGGGCCACGACCTCGGGGTCCGACGGCAGCTCCCAGGAGGCCACGCGGCGCTCGTCCAGGGCGGTGGTACGGGCGATGAGCAGGCAGACGTCGTCGGTCCGGCGCGGCGACAGCAGGGCGGCCATCACGGCGTCGCAGGCCCGCTCCGGGTCGGGGTCGGCGTCGGTGAGGGCGTCACGCAACTGGTCGAGTCCGGTCACCAGGTCCCGTTCGCGGTCCCGGACCAGCCCATCGGTGTAGAGGACGAGGCGGCTGCCCTCGGGCAGTTGCGTCTCGGTCACCTCGTAGAGCCGGCCGCCGAGTCCCAGCGGCGGTCCGGCGGGCAGGTCGAGGAAGGTCGCGGAGCCGTCGGGGTGGACCAGGGCCGGGGGCGGATGACCGGCCCGCGCCAGGGTGCAGTGCCGGGAGACCGGGTCGTAGACCGCGTACAGACAGGTGGCCCCGGCCGCCCCGACGCCGCCGTTCACGGCGGTCTCCTCCCGGTCGACCTGGTCGACCACGTCGTCGAGCCGGGCGAGCAGCTCATCGGGGGGAAGGTCCACGACGGAGAAGTTGAGCACCGCGGTGCGCAAGCGGCCCATGGTCGCGGCGGCGTGCAGTCCGTGGCCGACGACATCGCCGACGACGAGGGCGACCCGGGCCCCCGACAGGGGGATGACGTCGAACCAGTCGCCTCGCACCCCGCCGGGGGCGGGCAGATAGCGCTGGGCGGCGACGACGGCCTGCTGCTCGGGGCGGCCGCGCGGCAGCAGGCTCTCCTGGAGGGCCAGTGTGGTGGCGTGCTCGCGCGCGTAGCGGCGGGCGTTGTCGATGGCGACGGCCGCCTGGCCGGCCAGCTCCTCGGCGAAGGACCGGTCCTCCTCGTCGAACGGCGGGGCGTCGCCCGAGCGCCAGAACGCCACCTGGCCCAGCCGGACGCCGCGCCCGCTGAGCGGCACGGTCAGCAGCGAGCGGATGCCGTACGCCACCAGCCAGCCCAGCCGCTCGGGCTCCTGTGGCGTCCAGTCGGGGTAGGACGACGGCTGCTCCAGGGCGATCACCCGCGCCTGGCCGGTGCCACCGGCCCGCTGGGTGATGGGGAAGGCGGAGACGCGCTCGCCGACACGGCGCAGCGGGGGGTCCTGCCGGATGCCGCTGAAGGCGGCCCGGCGCAGCGGCGAGTCCCGGTCGCCCGGCTCCTCGCCGCGCAGGACGGCCTCGTGCAGATCGACGGTGGTGTAGTCGGCGAAGCGCGGCACGGCGACCCGGGACAGTTCCTGGGCGGTCCCTTCCATGTCGAGGCTGCTGCCCACCCGGACACCGGCCTCGTACAGCAGCCGGAGGCGTGCGTAGGCCCGGTCGGCCTTGTCCGTCAGGGCGCGCAGCTCGGTGGTGTCCCGCAGGGTGGCCACGCTGCCCCAGGGCGCTCCGTCCCGCTCCGCCGGGCGCTGGTTGACCGCCAGCAGCCGGTCCTCGACCTGATGCACCGCGTCGGTGGCCGCACGGCCGGAGGCGAGCAGTCCGGCGAGCTCCGGGGGCAGGCCGATGTCGGTGATCTGCCGTCCGTGCGCGTCGGGCGTAAGACCCAGCAGACGCAGCGCCTCGTCGTTGGCGAGCAGCAGCCGCCCCTCGTCGTCGACGATCAGCACCCCCTCTTTGACGCTGCGCAGCACGGCGTCGTGGTGTTCGTACATCCTGGTGATCTCGGCCGGGCCGAGCCGGTGGGTCTGGCGCCGCAGCCGCCGGGCCACGAGCGCCGCACCGCCCCCGCCCAGGACGAGGGCGCACGCCGTGGAGGCGTAGATCATCGGCAGTTGGCGGCCGACCGTCCGGCCCACGGAGGGGATGGAGACCCCGGCGTTGACGATGCCGATCACCCGGCCCCGGGCGTCGGTGACCGGCACGGCGGCACGGATCGAGGGGGCCGAGCGGGTGATGCCCGGGAGCCTGTCGGTGAAGGTCCGGCCCGCCGTGGCCGGATAGAGGTTGCGGTCGATGTGCCTGCCGAGCAGCTTCGGATCGGGATGGGTCCAGCGGATGCCCCCGGGGGAGGTCACCACGATGTAGTCGACGTCGGTCCGGTGCCGGACCTTCTCGACATAGGGCTGGAGGGTCATCGAGGGGTTGCGGGACTCCAGCGCCCGCTGGACGCCGGGGGCGAGGGCGACGGTCCGCGCGACGGTCAGGGCCCTGGCCCGGGCCTGGCTGTCCCCGCTGCCGCGGGCCTGGAGGACCAGCGTGGCACCCGCGGCGAGCACCAGGAGCGTCACGATGATCAGCATCAGGGCGCATACCTGCCCGCCGACACTGCGCGAGCCCAGCGCCGAGCGCACCTTCACATGCTCTGTCTAGCGCATATCCCCGGGTCGCACACCCGGTGGCGGCCGGGGCGGGGCATCGGCGGTCACAGATTGATCATGTGTCCGGCGAGCCCGTGGACGGCCTCCTTCACCGCCTCGCTGAGGGTCGGATGGGCGTGGATGTTGCGGGCCACCTCGTGCACGGTCAGATCCCACTGCTGGGCGAGGGTGAGCTCGGGCAACAGCTCGGTGACCTCGGGGCCGATGAGATGGCCGCCCAGCAGCTCGCCGTGGCGGCCGTCGCTGATGAGCTTCACGAAGCCGACGGGGTCACCGAGGCCCTGGGCCTTCCCGTTGGCGGTGAACGGGAACTTCGCCACCCGGACGTCGAAGCCGCGCTCCCGCGCCTGGGCCTCGGTCCAGCCGAAGCTGGCGATCTGCGGCTGGCAGAAGGTGGCGCGCGGGATCATCACATAGTCGAGCTCCATGGTCTCGGCCCCGGCGATGGTCTCCGCCGCGAGGATGCCCATGGCCTCGGCGGCGTGCGCCAGCATCAGCTTGGCGGTGACGTCGCCGATGGCGAAGATGTGCGGCACATTGGTGCGGCAGAGGCCGTCCACGTCGATGGCGCCCCGCTCGGTCAGCCGGACGCCGGTGTGCTCCAGCCCGTATCCGTCCACCCGCGGCCGGAACCCGATGGCCTGCAGCACCCGGGCGGCCTGCAGGGTCTGCCGCTGGCCGCCGGTGGTCACCATGACCTTGACCGCGGGACCCGAGTCGTTGATCGCCTCCACCCGGGTGGAGGTCAGGATGTTCATGCCGAGCCTGCGGAAGCGGCGGGTGAGTTCGGCGGAGACCTCCTCGTCTTCCAGGGGCACGATCCGGTCCATGAACTCCACCAGCGTCACCTGCACCCCGTAGCTGTGCATGATGTACGCGAACTCCACGCCGATGGCGCCCGCGCCCGCGATCAGGACGCTGCCGGGCAGGGCGGGGGCGAGGATCTGCTCCTCGTAGGTCACCACCCGCTCGCTGAGGGAGGTGCCGGGCAGCAGATTGGTGATCGAGCCCGTGGAGATGACGCAGTGGTCGAAGGTGACCGTCTCCGTGTCACCGTCGGAGAGGGTGACCCGCAGTTCGTGGGGCCCGGTGAAGGTGCCCCGACCGTCGTACTGGGTGATCTTGTTCTTCTTCATCAGATAGTGGACGCCCTTGACCCGTCCGTCGGCCACCTTGCGGCTGCGCTCGAACGCGTCGCGGTAGTCCACGGTCACATCGCCGTTCACCCGGATGCCGAAGTTCTCGGCCTCATGGATGAACAGATGGGCCAGCTCGGCGTTGCGCAGCAGGGCCTTGGACGGGATGCAGCCCACGTTGAGGCAGACGCCGCCCCAGTAGCGTTCCTCGACGACGGCCGTGGTCAGGCCCAGCTGGGCGGCGCGGATCGCGGCCACATAGCCACCCGGCCCGGCTCCCAGAACCACCACGTCGAAATGTGCGCTCATGCGTCGCACCTTAGACATTAGAGTCGGGGTATGGCTTCAGACGAGGGGTCCGTACGGGTGGACAGCTGGATCTGGTCCGTGCGGCTGACGAAGACGCGCTCGATGGCGTCCTCGGCCTGCCGCGCGGGGCACGTCCGGGTCAACGGCGAGCGCGTCAAGCCCGCGCACCCGGTGCGGCCCGGTGACGAGGTGCGGCTGCGCCATGCGGGGCGCGACCGGGTCGTGGTCGTCTCGCGCATCGTGCGCAAGCGGGTCGGCGCGCCGGTGGCCGCGGAGTGCTTCGTCGACAACAGCCCGCCTCCGCCGCCGCGCGAGCACGCGGTGCCGATCGGGCTGCGCGACCGCGGGGCGGGCCGCCCGACCAAGCGCGACCGGCGCGAGATGGAGCGGCTGCGCGGTACGCCCGGCGACATCGGCTGAGAGCCGGTCAGTCCACCGTGATCCGGTCAGTCCACGGTGATCCGTACGGGGCCGCCGTGTGCGTCGGCCCCGGTGGTCCAGTCGGCGGGTACGTGGAACGGCCGGCCCGGCGCCACGGTGCGGGGAAGGCGCCCGCGGTGCAGCGTCCGGCCGTCCTGGGCGACGGTGAGCACCGGCCGGGTCAGGAACCGCGTGGTGCGCAGGGTGAACCGGCCGCGCAGCGGTCGGGGCCCGTCCGGGGCGATCCGGTTGGGTGAGACCCACAGCAGCGGCGCCTCGACCCGCACGGGCAGCGCCCCCGGGGTCCACGGCCGGCCGGCGAGATGGCGCAGCACGGGCCCGGCGGCCAACCGGCCGTCGAGGGCGGCGATATCGGCGGTCTCGACGGGGTGCAGCAGATTGCCCACGGCGAAGACCCCGGGTTCGCCGGTGCGGAACTCGGCGTCGGCCGCGGGGCCGCGGGTGCCGGGGTCGAGGGCGATTCCGGCGCTTCTGGCCAGCTCGTGGTCGGGGACCCAGTCGCCGGTGAACACCACGGTGTCGCAGGCGACGGCGGCCGTCCTGCCGTCCCGGTGCCGCAGCCGCACGCTCTCCAGCCGCCCCCGGCCGGTCAGTTCGGCCACGGTGGCGTCGGTGACCAGTGGAAAGCCATAGCGCAGCCGGGTGGCGAGGTGGCGTGCCGGGTGGGTCTGGTGGCGGGGCTGGTCGGTGACCATGGCGGCGACCTCGGCCCCGGCCCGGCGCAAGGTGGTCACCGCGGAATAGCCGACGCGTTCCGCGCCGACGATGACGGCGCGTCGGCCGACGTGCTGATGGTGCAGATGGACGGCCTGCTGCAGCTGTCCGGTGGTGAGGACACCGGCCGGCCGGGTGCCGGGCACCAACCGGGCGCTGCGCGGGCGTTCCCGGGCGCCGGTGGCCAGGACGACGGCCGTCGCGGTGATCCGCTCCAGGCCCGTCGGGCCGGTGATGTCCACGGTCCTCGGCGCCGCCCAGCCGGTGGCCGTGACCGAGGTGCGCAGCACAACTCCGGCGCGGACGGCCGCGGCGATGTGGTGGCGGGCGTAGTCGGGGCCGGTCATCACCCGGCGCAGATCGCGCAGTCCGAATCCGGTGTGGTGGCAGTGGCGGGGAACGCCGCCCGCGTACTGTTCGCGGTCGAGGACCTCGACCCGGTCCACCCCGGCGGCGGCCAGCCGCGCGGCGAGCGCGAGGCCGGCCGGTCCGGCCCCGATGACCAGCACGTCAACGGTGCGGTGGGTGCGGTCGGTGGGGGTCATCGCCGGGCCTCCGTCCGGTCCTGGGCCGCGGTGGCCGCGTCGAACTGGGCGCGCACCGCGGCGCCGCAGAAGAATCCCTGGCAGCGCCCGCCGAGGGCCCGGGTGCGGCGCCGGAGGCCCTCCAGCGAGCCCGGGGGCACGGTGGCGGTCAGCGCGTCGCGGATCTCGCCCCGGGTGACGCGTTCGCAGTGGCAGACCACGGTGCCGTACGCGGGGTCGGCGGCGATGAGATCGGCGCGCTGGTAGGGGCGCGGGAACGCCTCGCCGATGGTGGGCATCCGCACGGGCTCGATCTCCCGCTCGGGCCCGGCCTCGAGACCGCACTCGGCGAGGAGCTCGGCCACATGCGCGGCGATCGCCATCGAGGCGGTGAGTCCGGTGGACCGGATGCCGCCCACGGCGACATACCGCCGTCCGGGGTCGGCGTGGATCTGGTAGTCGCCGTGCTCGGTGGCGGCGCGCAGTCCGGCGTAGACCGCGGTGACCTCCTCCGCCAGCAGCTCGGGCATGATGCGCGCGCCCTTCTCCCGGAGCGAGGCCAGTCCGTCCGCCGACGATCCGGTGGCGGTCTTGTCGCCGAGGTCCTCGGCGGTGGGACCGAGCATCACATTGCCGTACACGGTCGGCGCCACCAGCACACCCTTGCCGAGCGCGGTGGGCACCGGCAGCAGGATGTGGTCCACCAGGCCACGGGCGAACTTGTCGAAGACGATCAGCTGGCCGCGGCGCGGGGTCACGGTGAACTCCTCGTGGCCCAGCCGCCGGTTGATCTCGTCCGAGTACAGCCCCGCGGCGTTGACGAGGTGACGGGTGCGCAGCACCCCGCGCGGGGTGGCGATCTCGTGGTGGTCCTCGCCGGTGGTGATGGCCCCGGCCGGGCAGTTCAGATGCAGGGCGACGCCCGCGCGCACCGCCTGGGTGGCGTAGGCGAGCGTCGTCGTCCAGGGGCAGATGATGCTCTCGCCGGGGACTTCGAGCGCGCCGAGGGCGCCCGGTCCCAGATGGGGTTCGCGGGCGTAGACCGCGTCCGCGTCGAGGATGCTCGTCTCGTCGTAGCCGTTGCGCACGGCCTTCTCGGCGAGGGACGGCAGTGCGGTGAGCTGTTCGGCGTCCCAGGCGACGAGGAGTGCGCCGAGCGGTTCGAGCGGGATGCCCGTCTCGGCGGCGTAGGCGGTCAGCCGCTGGTAGCCCTCGCGCACCAGGCGGGCCTCCAGGGTGCCCGGGGTGGCGTCGAAACCGGTGTGCAGAATCGCGGTGTTGGCCTTGGAGGTGCCGTTCCCGACGTCGTCGGACGCCTCGACGAGGGCGATCCGCAGCCGGTGGCGGGCCAGTTCGCGGGCGATGGCGGTGCCGACCACCCCGGCGCCGATGATGGCCACGTCGTAGACCTCGCAGGGGAGGTCACCCGTGGTCGTAACGGTCATTGTGGTCCCTTGCTCGATGGTGCGAACAACTCCTGGCGCGCGGCGGTCCTGGGCGGGTGTCCTCGGCGGGGTCCTCAGTCGTGGGCGGCGGACGTCGGCGCCTGGTCCAGCAGCGCGGCCACGGCCGAGCGGAAACCGGCCAGGCGCTCGGCGGCCCGCTCCGCGCTGATCCGGGGTTCGTAGACGGCCGCGGGCTCCCAGGCCGGGACCGCCTCCCCGACCGCCAGGTCCGGGTCGAGCCCCAGCCGCGCGGCGGCGCCCACGCCCAGCGCCGTGACATCCGGCAATGCCGATACCTCCACCGGCCGCTGCAGCAGATCGGCCTGGGTCTGCATCAGCAACGCCGAGCGGGTCAGCCCCCCGTCGACGCGCAGGACGGTCAGCGGCGCGCCCAGGTCGGAGGCGGCCGCCTCGGCGATCTCCACCACCTGGGCGGCGATGCCCTCGCACAGGGCGCGCACCAGATGCCCGGCGGTGGTGTCCAGGCCGAGCCCGGTCAGCGAGCCCTTGAGGTCGCCGCGCCACCACGGCGCCGCGAGCCCGGCGAGCGCCGGTACGAAGGTGACTCCCCCGGTGTCGGACACGGTCCGCCCGACCGGGTCGAGGTCCTGGGGTCCTTGGATCACCCCCAGGTCGCTGAGCCAGCGCACCGCGGAGGCGGCGGTGTACACCTGCCCGTCCAGGCAGTAGCTGGTGCGCCCACCGAGCCGCCAGGCCACGCAGGAGACCAGGCCATGGGGGCCGCGCCGAGGCCGGTCCCCGGTGTTGGCGAGGAGGAAGGCGCCGGTGCCGTAGGTGCACTTGGCGGTGCCCGGCTCGGTCACCCGCTGCGCCAGCAGGGCGGCCTGCTGGTCGACGAGGAGCCCGGTGAGCGGGACTTCGCCGCCGAAGGCCGTGGTGGTGCCGACGGGCCCGGCGGCATCGACGACGCGCGGCAGCCGTTCGGCGGACAGCCCGTAGATGTCCAGCGCCTTCGCGGACCAGGCGACCCGGTCGAGGTCGAGCAGCCCGGTGCGCCCCGCAGTGGCGGCGTCGGTGACGAAGGCGCCGGTGAGCCGGTGAATCAGCCAGGCGTCGCTGGTGGTGACCACGCCCTCGTCGGTCAGATGGCGCCGGATCCACGCCATCTTGGGCGCCGCGAAGTACGGATCGAGCGGCAGTCCGGTGAGTTCGCGCAGGGTCTCGGCGTGCGGCGCGAGTTGTTGGCACACCGTCCGCGCCCGCCGGTCCTGCCAGACCAGGGCGTCGGTCAGCGGGTTGCCCGTGACGGGGTCCCAGGCCAGCACGGTCTCGCCCTGGTTGGCCAGCCCGACCGCCACGACCGGTTCCCCCGCGGCGGCCAGAGCCTGGCGTCCGGCCTCAAGGACCGAGGTGAGCAAAGCGGCCGGATCGACCTCGACCAGTCCGCCGGGCAGATAGCGGGGGCGCACGGAGACCTCGGCGGAGCCGATCACCCCGCGCTCGGGACACAGCACCAACGCCTTGGTGCCCGAGGTGCCTTGGTCGACGGCGAGGACCGGGCCGGTCGCGGGGTCGGCCGGGGTGCGGTGGCGACGCTCTGCAGGCAGCATGTCCGGTTCTTCGCTCGGGACGGGTGGATCGCTTCGGCTCGGCGGGGCGGTGCGCGGGGATCTTGCCGGAAAGCCTGGTGCAGGCGCGGGGCGGGCGTCAAGACGGCCGATCCGGGCACGCCCGTGGTCCCCCGTGCCCGAGCCGCCGCGGCGGGACTATAGGATCCGTGCAACCATCCCCCAGGTCCCTCGTTTTCCGCGTCCGGTACGTCAGCTCCGTACGAAAGTCATCCGATGCCCGAGGAAGAGTTCCGCCCCGTGTACCACCCCGCGGGGTATGACGGCGGACTGCGCATCGCGCTGCAGGATCTGCGCACCGGACGCTGGATATCGATGCGCAATCTGCTGGCGGAGACTCCCACGTGGGCGCTGTGGACCCAGCGGACCCAGGTGCTGGCCACGGCCGCCGCCGGATCCAATGTGGTAGACGCGTGGCGGGCCGAGGAGCCGCAGAGCGTGGCGGCGCTGGTGATGGGCGCCCGGGTGGGGGTGGAACGCGCGGTGCGCGCCCACCGCGAGGGGCATCCCCGCACCCGGGAGCTGTGGCGGGAGGCGTGGCAGTCCTGCCAGTTGGCCGCGCACCACTCCCCGGCGGATCCGGTGCCCTGGGTGTGTCTGCTGGCCCTGGCGCAGCTGGACAAGGAGCAGCGGCAGGAGGAGCACCGGGTACCCCCGCCCGGTCCGCTGCTGTTCCCCGGGCCCTGGGGGCTGCTGGCGGAGGCCGACCGGCGCGATCCGTACAACCGCGAGGCGTACCACCGGATGCTGCAGTTCGTGTACGCCCGGCGGGCCGGAGGTTCGCTGGCCGAGGCGGTCAACTTCGTGCAGTGGGTGTCCTCGGGCGCGCCCGGGGAGTCCGCGCTGCAGGTGCTGCCGCTGTATGTGCACGTCGAGCGGTACCGCGAGGAGCGGGGCTACGAGAAGGCGCTCGACCTGCACTGGGCCACGGAGGACGCCATCCGGGACGCCCAGAAGGCGCTGCACGGCTGGTTCGACCACGCGGATCTCGCGACGAGTTCACTGCTGGATCTCAACCATCTGGCGCACGCCCTGTGGGGCGCGCTGCGATTCTCCGACGCGGCCCGCGTCTTCGAGGCGCTGGGACCGTACTTCACCCCGCTCCCCTGGGCCTACCGCACCCCCGACCCCACCGACCGCGCCGTCGCTGAAGAAATGTTTCTTCGCGCCCGGGTCCGCTCGCTGGCCGGCGCCCGCGGGCCAAGACCCGGGGTCAGCGGCTGAGCCGGAGTCCTCCCCGGCATGCCCGACCACCGCTCCCCCCAACTGCCCGTCCGCCAGATCGATTTCCCCACCTGTACCACCACCCTCGCCCGCCCCAGCATTCGGGAGGTACATTCATGTCCACGGCATGGTCGAGTTCGGGTCCCGCTCCCCAACGGGATGACGAACAGCGGCTGCGTGAGCTCGGCTATCAACCCGTACTGGCCCGCCGCATGGGCGGGTTCGGCAATTTCGCCATCAGTTTCTCGGTCATCTCCATTCTCTCCGGCTGCATGACGCTGTACGGCTTCGGGCTGGACACCGGAGGCCCCGCGGTCATGATGTGGGGCTGGGCCGGAGTGGGGCTCTTCGTCCTGTGCGTCGGGCTCGCCCTGGCCGAGGTGACCAGCGCCTATCCCACCTCGGGAGCGCTGTACTACATGGCCGACCGGCTGGGCGGCCGGACCTGGGGCTGGTACACCGGCTGGCTCAATCTGCTGGGGCTGCTCGGGGCCATCGCCGGAATCGACTACGGCGCCGCCCTGTTCACCGGCGCGCTCTTCAACCTCCAGTGGGGATTCGATCCCACACCGGAATCGACCATGGTCATCTTCGTCTGCATTCTGCTGGTGCACGCGGCGCTGAATCTGTTCGGGGTGCGGCTGGTGAGCGTGCTCAACTCGGTGAGCGTGTGGTGGCATCTGGCGGGCGTCGCCATCATCGTCGGCGCGCTGGCCATCGTGCCCTCCCACCACCAGTCGCCCGAGTTCGTCTTCACCGAATTCGTCAATGACACCGGCTGGTCGAATCCGCTGTACGTGGGCGCGATCGGACTGCTGCTCGCCCAGTACACCTTCTCCGGCTACGACGCCTCCGCGCATCTGTCCGAGGAGACCTCCAACGCCTCCGTCTTCGCCGCCCGGGGGATCGTCCGCGCCATCTGGGTGTCCTGGGTGGCCGGATTCGTGCTGCTGGCCGGGCTCACCTTCGCCATCCAGGACTACGCCGGTACGCAGAAGAGCGCCACCGGAGTGCCCCCGGCGCAGATCCTGATCGACGCCCTGGGGACGAGCGGTGCCACCGCGATGCTGCTCATCGTCATCGTGGCACAGCTGTTCTGCGGGAACGCGGAGGTGGCGGCGGCCAGCCGGATGGTGTTCGCCTTCAGCCGGGACGGCGCGCTGCCCGGCTCACGGCTGTGGCAGCGGGTCAGCTCCCGCACCCAGACGCCGGTGCACGCGGTCTGGCTGTCGGTGGCGGTCGCGTGTGTGCTGGCCCTGCCGTCCCTGTACTCCGAGACGGCCTACGGCGCGGTGACCGCCATCAACGTCATCGGGATCACCCCCGCCTACGCCATCCCCATCTTCCTGCGGCTGCGCGCCGGGGACCGGTTCCAGCGGGGACCGTGGCACCTGGGCCGCTGGAGTAAACCGGTGGGCTGGATCGCGGTGGTGTGGGTGGCCGTGGTGACGGTGCTGTTCTGTCTGCCGCAGTCCAGTCCGGTGACGGCCGACTCGATGAACTACGCCTCGATCGCCCTGGCCGTGGTGCTGCTGCTGGCCACGATCTGGTGGTTCGTGGCCCGCCGCTCGTACAACACGCCCTCCGCGTACGGCACGGCGCGCGAACAGGCGGAGATCGCCGAGGGCATCGTCTGAAGATGGCTGTCCGGAACCGGGGTGCGGAGGGATTCCGCGCCCCGGTTCCGCGCGATCGGACTCATCGGGAACGGCGCAGCGAGGCGGCCGGGGGCCGCTCGCGGCCGGCGCCGTAGGCGAGGAAGTACGCGGGCCCCCGCTTCAGCCAGGGCGCCTTGGTGAGCACCTGGGCCAGCCGCAGCGGCTGACCCGCGATGCCCGGTGAACGCCCCTGCAGCAGCGGCTCGATGACCCGTGCGTGGGCGATCCGCTGCAGTAGCTGCGTCCCGGCGGCGGTCGGCCACCGGCGGCGCTGGACGGCGCGTACGTCGGCGAGGCCCACGGTGCCCTTCCGCAGCGGCTCGGCGAGATGGCGGGCGGCGGCGACCGCGTCCCCGACGGCGAGGTTGATGCCGATCCCGAACACGGGCGACATCGCGTGGGCCGCGTCCCCGATGCACAGCAGTCCGGGGCGGTGCCAGCGGCGGAGCCGGTCCATCCGGACGTCCAGCAGCTTGACGTCGTCCCAGGACCGCGGGCGGGGTTCGCGGTCGGCCACGACCTGCCGTATCCATGGCGTGGCCTCGGCGAACGAGGCGAGGAACTGATCGAGGCCCTGGGCGCGCCAGGCGTCGTCGGCCCCCTTGGGGATCAGGGCGGCGCACTGCCAGTAGTCCCCGCGGTCGATCATGGCCGTGAGATAGCGGTCACCGGCATTGCCCACCAGCCCCTGCGGGTCACGCTCCTCGCGTGGCAGCCGGAACCACCAGACGTCCATCGGACAGGGGAACTCCCGCAGCCCCAGCTCGGGCAGGGCGCGGGCGAGCGACCCCCGGCCGTCGCAGGCCACGGTGAGGGTGGCGCGCAGCTCGCCGGCGGAGCCGGCGACGCGGTCGCGGTAGCGCACTCCGGTGACCCGTCCGCGCTCCATGAGGAAGGAGGTCACCTCGGTGTTCATCCGCAGCTGGAAGGTGGGCTCCCGCTTGGCCTCGTTCGCCAGCAGATCGAGCAGATCCCACTGCGGCACCATCGCGACGTAGTTGTACTTCCCCCGCAGCGAGCTGATCTCGCCGACCGTGAACAGATCGCCGTCCCGTCCGATGGGCAGCCGGATGGAGCGCACATGCCGCTGCGGCAGGGCCGCGAACCGGTCGGCGAGGCCCAGGTCGTCCAGGAGCCGCAGCGTGCTGGGATGGACCGTGTCGCCGCGGAAGTCGCGCAGGAAGTCCCCGTGTTTCTCCAGGACGGTGACCTCCACCCCGGCCCGGGCCAGCAGCAGTCCGAGGACCATCCCGGCGGGCCCGCCGCCCACCACACAGCATGTGGTCCGCTCCATCTCACGGCTCCCTTCGACGTCCCCGAGGCCATGGGCACCCTCTCAGGAGGAATTACCCCCTGACGGCACGCCACACCGGGGCCGCGCGTGGGCCCGATCACGATCGGCTTGAATTCTGCCGGGCCCGCGTCCGTATCCCCGCGTGATGGTGTGGGGCGCATAAGGAGGTCTGTATGGCAGCCGAACCCGATCCGGACCGGCCGGGCGGGCGCGAGGTGCTCGAGCCGACCGCGATCTTCCGTGCGACGCCGGAGTACGACGACGACCCGGAGGGGCCGGTCGAGGGGTGGATGGAGGAGCTCGACCTCTTCCGGCCGCCGGGCACCGAACTTCCCCCCGAGGCGCCGCCCATGGCGGATGCGGACACCCAGGAGATCACGGGCGGTCCGGCCGCGGCCGACGCCTGGCCGGTTCAGGGGGCACCGGCCGAGCCGCGCCGTCCGGCCGAGCCGCCCGCCCCGGCCGGGCGGCGCTACCCCAGGGCCGCCCTGCTGGTGCTGGCCGGAATCGGCGCGGGGGTCGCCCTCTCGCTGGTGGTGATGGTGCCCCGGGACTCGGCGTCCGGTGCGGCCGAGGGCGGCGCCTCGGCCACGCCGACGGCGCCCGCGACCTCCGCCGCGCCCGGGACGCCGAGCGCGCCCGCCTCGCAGCCGCCGGACGGCGCGTTACCGCCGCCGGGCGATCCGGGCGATGTGCTGACCCTCGGGGACACCGGCCCTGAGGTGACCGAGCTCCAGAAGCGGCTGCTGCGGATTCCGAACGTGTATCAGGACGGGCCGGTCAACGGGCAGTACGACCAGACCCTCGCCCAGGCGGTCTCCCGGTTCCAGGTGTGGTACGGGATCCGGGGCGACGCGAACGGGGTGTACGGGTCCGCCACGCGGCAGCAGTTGGAGTCCCGCACCTGACCCTTCCGCCGTCGGCCGGGGGAACCGTCGACCGGCGTACCGTCGACCGGAGTACCGCCGACCGAGGTCGTCAGACGGCGCCGAAGACCTGGGTCCAGTACGTGCCCGCGCGGCTGCCGGCGGCGTGGCCGACGCCGATATGGGTGAAGTCGGGCTTCAGGATGTTGGCGCGATGGCCCGGACTGTTCATCCAGCCGCGCACCACCTCCGCCGGGGAGCGCTGGCCGCACGCGATGTTCTCGCCGATGCCGCGGTGCGTGGCCCCGGCGGCTCGCGCCCGGTCCCAGGGCTGATGTCCTTCGGGGCCGGTGTGGGAGTAGAAGTCGCGGGCCACCATGTCGTCACTGTGCGCCTGCGCGGCCGCCGTCAGCCGCGGGTCCGGGGCGAGCGGTGCCAGCCGGGCGGCGGCGCGCTCCGCGTTGGTGCGGGCGATGACCTCGGAGACGAGGCGCAGCAGTCCGTCCGGGGTGAACGGCCGGGCCCATACCGCCGTCCAGTAGACATCCCCGGTGGTGGGGCCGTCGGCCCGGCCGATCCCCAGATGGACGAGGGCCGGATCGTGGAACGGGCCCCGGCTCGCGTCGCCTTCGAGGCAGTAGTCCACGAACTCCAGCGGGGTGCGCGGCCCGGAGACGATGTGCTCGGCGATGGTCAGCGGGGTGTATCCGTGCGCGGCGATCCGGTGGAAGAGCGCTATGCCGTCCGGGGTCTCCAGCGCCAGCGCGCCGTGGGCGGCCATGGCCCGGGCGTGCGCCTCGGCGGCGGCGGTCAGCCGTCCGTCGAGGGCCACGGGGGCGGCCCCGGCCCGTGCCCGCGCCGCGTTCACCACCTCCAGGGCATGCCGTGAGGCCCCGTCGGCGGGCGGATAGGAAGGAGGCGCGGGTGCGGCCCGGACGGAGGGCGCGGTCCCGGCCCGAGTGGTCGGCGGGGGCATGGGCCGGGTGGCCGGCCCGGGCGGAGGCTGGGCGCCGTCGTCGGCGACATCCACGCCGAAATCCCGCGCCACACCGGCCAGTCCGTCGGCGTACCCCTGACCGATCGCCCGCACCTTCCATCCGCCGCCGCGACGGTAGATCTCGGCGAGCAGCAGCACCGTCTCCGCCGAGGGGCGCGGCGGGGCGAACCGGGCCAGCCGCGCTCCCCACTCGTCCAGGACGCTCAGCACGGGCGCAGGCAGCCGCCCGAGCGGAGTGCCCGGGTCGGCGGGGCTGATGACGAGGGTGACCCGGGCGGCGCCGGGCCGCAGTCCCCGGGGCCGCAGGGTGACGGTGTCGCCGTCCAGCCGGGCGCCGGGCGCGGTGGGCTGGTTGAAGAAGACGAAGTCACCGTCACCCGCGACCTTGCCGTCCTCGCCGGTGATCAGCGCGGACAGGTCGAACGGGCCCGGCACCCGGATGGTCAGCGCGCCGTCGGGCAGCGCCTGGTTCCCGCCGGGCACCAACTCGCCCATGTCCGCTCCTCACCGCCGCGTTCATGGAGGCAACGCGTCATGAAGGCAACGGCCGGGCGCGCTCGGCGGTTCCGGCGTGTGCTTCCGGCGGTCCCGGCGGTGGGGGCGGTCGTCAGGCCGGCACCGCGACGTACTTGTACTCCAGGAACTCGTCGATGCCGACGCGCCCGCCCTCGCGTCCGAGCCCGGACTGTTTGACGCCGCCGAACGGGGCCGCGGGGTTGGAGACCAGACCGGTGTTGAGGCCGACCATGCCGACCTCGAGCCGCTCGCTCACCCGCAGCGACCGGCTGAGGTCCTGAGTGAACACATAGCCCACCAGGCCCCATTCGGTGCTGTTGGCGGTGGCGACGACCTCGTCCTCGTCGTCGAAGGTGAGAACGGCCGCGACCGGTCCGAAGATCTCGGTCCCCATCATCCGGCTGGCCGGGGAGACGCCGGTGAGCACCGTGGGCGGGTAGAAGCAGCCGGGGCCCTCGGGGGTGCTGCCGCCGACCAGGACCTCGGCGCCGCGCGCCACGGCGTCCGCGACCAGCTCCTCGACCTTGGTACGGCCGGCCTGGTCGATCAGCGGCCCGACGTCGACACCGGCCCGGCTGCCGGGGCCGACCTCCAGCGCGCCCATGCGGCGGGCGAGCCGGTCGGCGAACTCGGCCGCGACGGAGGAGTGGACGAAGAACCGGTTGGCCGCCGTGCACGCCTCGCCCATGTTGCGCATCTTGGCGGTCATGGCGCCCTCGACCGCGACGTCGAGGTCGGCGTCCTCGAAGACGATGAAGGGGGCGTTGCCGCCGAGCTCCATGGAGGTGCGGACCACCGCGGGCGCGCACTGGGCGAGCAGGGTGCGGCCGACCTGGGTGGAGCCGGTGAAGGAGAGCTTGCGGACGTGTCCGCCGGTCAGCAGGGGCTCCACGACCTCGCCCGCGCGGGAGGTGGTGACCACGTTGACCACCCCGGCCGGAAGCCCCGCCTCCGCCAGGATGCCGGCCAGCGCGAGGCTGGACAGCGGGGTCTGCGGGGCGGGCTTGAGCACCATGGTGCAGCCCGCCGCGATGGCCGGGCCGATCTTGCGGGTGCCCATGGCCAGCGGGAAGTTCCACGGCGTGACGAGCAGACAGGGGCCGACCGGGCGGCGCATCAGCAGCATGCGGTTCCTGCCGTCCGGCAGTGTGGAGAACCCGCCCTCGATGCGCACGGCCTCTTCCGAGAACCAGCGGAAGAACTCCGCGGCGTAGGCCGCCTCGCCCCGCGCCTCGGCCAGCGGCTTGCCCATCTCGGCCGTCATCAGCGCGGCGAGCGCGTCGGCCCGCTCCATGATCAGCTCATAGGCGCGGCGCAGGATCTCGCTGCGCGCGCGGGGCGCGGTGGCCGCCCACTTCTCCTGGGCGTCCTCGGCGGCGGCCAGGGCGCGCTGCCCGTCGGCGGGGGAGGCGTCGGCGACCTCGCACAGCACCTCACCGGTGGCCGGGTCGTCGACCGGCATGGTCTGACCGCCGGCCGCGTCGGACCACGACCCGGCGATGTAGAGCTGCTTGGGCACCGCCGCGAGGACCTCGGCGGCCGAGGGGTACGAGGGGGTGGACATAGGGGCAATCTCCTTCGTGACCGCCGCCGGTCCGAGGGGTTCGGACCGGCGGGCGGATCGGGCTCCCGTTGGGCGATGTGCGGTGCGCGTCAGGAGTCCGCTGTTCCGGCGCTGACGGCGGCGGACCAGGCGCGCAGACCCTCGTCGATCGCCGCTTCGTCGACGACGAGGGCGGGGATCATCCGGACCACATGGTTCCAGGCCCCGCACAGGAGCAGCAACAGGCCCTCGTCCACTGCGGCGCGCTGCACCCGGGCCGCGGTCGCCGGGTCCGGCTCCCCGTCCTCGGTGACGAACTCGCTGGCCAGCATGAGGCCGAGGCCGCGCACATCGCCGATGGCCGGGGTCTTGGCGGCCACGTCCTCCAGACCGCTGCGCAGCCGCGCCCCCATGGCCTCGGCGTTGGCCACCAGGTTCTCCTCGCGTACCACGTCGAGGGTGGCGGCGGCGGCCGCGCAGGCCACGGCATTGGCGCCGTAGGTGCCGCCCTGGGAGCCGGGCCATGCCTTGCTCATCAGCTCCTCGGAGGCGGCGATGCCGGACAGCGGGAAGCCGCTGGCCAGTCCCTTGGCGGTAACCAGGATGTCCGGGCGGATACCGAAGTGGTCATGGCCCCAGAACCGTCCGGTGCGGCCCACCCCGGTCTGCACCTCGTCGAGGATCAGCAGGAAGCCATGGCGGTCGGCTCGCTCCCGCAGGCCCTGCAGGAAGCCCTCGGTGGCGGGCACGTAGCCGCCCTCGCCGAGCACCGGTTCGACGATGATCGCGGCGGTGTCGTCGGGCGGGGAGATGGTCTGCAGGACGTAGTCCAGCTCCCGCAGGGCGAACCGGGTCGCGGTCTCCTCGTCCCAGCCGTACCGGTAGGCCGTGGGGAACGGGGTCACCACCACGCCGCTCATCAGGGGCGAGAAGCCGGAGCGGAAACAGGTGCCGGAGGTGGTCATGGAGGCGGCGGCCACGGTGCGGCCGTGGAATCCGCCGTGGCAGACCAGGACGTTGGGCCGGCCGGTGGCCTGGCGGGCGAGGCGCAGGGCCGATTCGACGGCCTCGCTGCCGGAGTTGGAGAAGAACAGACTGTCGAGGCCGGTGGGAAGCACCTCGCCCAGCTTCTCGACCAGCCGCCGCAGCGGTGGGTGCATGACGGTCGTGTACTGGCCGTGGATGAGCGTGCCCACCTGCTCCTGCGCGGCGGCGACGACCCGCGGATGGCAGTGTCCGGTGCTGGTGACGCCGATGCCCGCGGTGAAGTCGAGGTATCGCCGCCCGTCCTCGCCGTCGATGTAGGCGCCCTCTCCTCGGACGGCGACCACCGGAGTGGCCTGACGGAGCTGCGGCGACAGATTGGTCATGTTCTCTCCCACACGCACAGGTCGGCGATGCGCTCGGACACTTCGAGGGTGAGGGGGCGAACCCGGTCAGGACAATGATCACTGTGTCGCGGGGTGGTGATCGGTATGGACGATCTGTCAACGAGCTCCCACACAGATCTTGTCAAGACTCCGGGCGGGCTCATGGTTGCGCTCGGCGCGGGGGCTTGCCAGAGTGAGCGGCATGAACGGCTCCGGCGGCACCGCGTACGACGCCGCAGGACGGCCGCCGTCCCGCCCCACCGGGCCCCCGCGGGTCCCCGGCCGTTCCCCGCTCAGCCTCGCCGACGTGCTGCGGCTTCCGGTGCTGGCCGCCGGGGTGCCGGAGGTGGTGTCCGGCCATGGGCAGCTCTCCCGGCCGGTCCGCTGGGTTCATGTCACCGAACTGCTCGACCCGGCGTCCTTCCTCAAGGGCGGGGAGCTGGTGCTGACCACCGGGATGCCACTGCCCGAGGACCCGGCGCTGGTCCGCCGGTATGTCGACGAGCTCGCGGACATCGGCGCCGCCGGGCTGGTCATCGAGCTGGTGCGGCGCTACCACCGGCCGCCGTCGGAGCTGGTACGGGCCTGTCTGGCGCGGGACTTCCCGCTCGTCCTGCTCTCCCGGACCGTGAACTTCGTGGAGGTCACCCAGGTGCTCCACTCCCTGATCGTCGGCAGTCAGGTGGAGAGCCTGCGCCGGGCCCAGGACGTCCACGACACCTTCACCGCGCTGACCCTGCGGGGCGCCGGGCCCGAGGAGGTGGTGGACATGGCGGCCGAGATGAGCGGGCATCCGGTGGTGCTGGAGAACCTGGTGCACCAGGCGGTGATCTGCGGTTCGCCGGGGCGCGGCGTGGAGGGGGCGCTGACCGGCTGGGAGCGGCGCTCACGCGCCACGCCCTCGCCCGACCGGACCGGGCTGAGCGGTCCGGAGGACTGGCTGGTGACCGCGGTGGAGTACCGGGGCGAGCGGTGGGGGCGGCTGCTGATGCTCCCGGACGGGGCCGGGCACTCGGCGGTCGGCCCCGAGGACGCGATGGTCCTGGAGCGCACCGCCACGGCCCTGACCATCGCCCGGCTCACCCGTCACACCCGCTGGGAGCGGCGGGCCCAGCGCACGCTGCTGCTGGACCTGGTGGAGCAGCGCTGCCGTTCGACGGGGGAGGCCCGGGCCAGGGCCGAGGCGCTGGGCGTGCCGGTCGCGGGCCGGAGGCTGATGGTGGTGCTGGTCAGCCCCGGCCCCGGCGCCGGGGAGACCACCGAGTTGGAGGACCGGCTGACCGACGAGCTGGGGGCGGCCGGGGCCGCCGTGCTGGTCGGCGCTGTGCCCGGTGACCACATAGGGGTTCTGCTGGCCCTGCCCGCCGCCACGCCCTGGCGGCCGCTGGTGGAGCGGCTGAGCCGGTCGGTGCGCGAATCCCGTCCGGATGCCGTGATCAGCGTCGGCTCGGAGGTGTCGGAGCTGGCGCAGACCGCCCGGTCGTTCCAGCAGGCGGCGCGGGTCGCGGACGCCGCCGTTCCGGGGACGCCGGACAAGGCGTTCCACGAGCTGTCCGATATCGGGCTGCGGCAGTTGCTGTACGCGCTGCGCGGCGATGTGCGGCTCCAGGAGTTCGTGGAGCGGCAGTTGGGACGGCTGGTGGACTACGACGAGCGGCACGGCACCGATCTGCTGCCGGTGCTGCACACCTTCCTGGACGCGGCGGGCAACAAGACGGTGGCCGCCAAGCGTGCGAACCTGTCCCGCCAGGCGTTCTACCAGCGGCTGCATTCCATAGAGCGGGTGCTCGGCTGCGATCTGGAGTCGGGTGAGCAGCGCACCCAACTCCATGTGGCGCTCACCGCCTTCCGTCTGTTGCGGCTGTCCCGGGGCCCCGCCCCGTCCTGACATGGCGACGCGCCATGGCCGGCCCGAATTCGGGCCGGCCATGACGCGTCTGTCGGCACCCGCGGGGGGCGCGTCATTTGACGAAGTCGTCGACGACCTTTGGCGGCCAGCAGCCCACGTTGAGGACGCCTATGGAGTAGGCGCGGGAGACCAGGGCGGCCCGGTTGGGCACCCGCAGCTTCCGCAGCAGCCGTGTCACGTGGTACTCGACACCCTGCCGGCTGAGGTAGAGCCGGGAGGCCAGCGGGATCGTGGAGAGCCCGGCCGCGATGCCCTCCAGAATGCGTGCCTCGGTCTCGGTGAGGAGCTTCTTACGGTCGGTGACCATGTCGACCTCCTCGCCGCCCGCCGCGGGCCGCAGCACCACGAGGATCGAGGCCACATGGGCGGAGCCCTCGCGCACGGCGACCGCCGTGAGCCCGCTGGTGAAGGCGGCCCCCTCGGCCCCGATGGCCACCACATGGGTGGTGAACCGGTGACGGGAGCCGTCGAGGAGCCGGCTGAACTGCCGCTTCACCGCCTGCCGCACACTGGGGTGCAGAAGGTCACTGAAGTCACGGCCGCACACGTCCGTGGAGGCGTCGTCGAACTGCCGGAAGAACTCCCGGTTCGCCTGCTGGACGGTGAGCGACGGGTCAAGACAGACGACACAGGCCCCTGGCTGGTCGAACTGGCGCAATAGATCCGTGTACTCGGTCTGCTCGTGTCCAAGCTCGTGGGGGGTTGGCCGAGCCGAATCGGTCAGTAAAGGCAATGCCAAGGGACTGCCATCCCTTCCTAATTCTCAGAATTTGGAATTGAATACCAGATATTCAATTCCAAATGTTCATTTCAGAATTGAGACTAGGGATCTACGAGCACGGAAGTCAACGTCAACAGGGGTGTCGCCCCCAATCCTGTGGTGGGGTGCCCCGAAGGTTCGGTCCGCACCCCACCCCTTCGGTGGGCCGGTACGGTCGGTTCACGAATCCTCGTCAAACACCGACCAATTATCGCCGTTAACGCTACGTTCATAAATCCATGCGAGGCAGCAGCTCGATGAGCTCGCGGCGTCCGGAGACGCCCAGCTTGCGATAGGAACTCGTCAGGTGCTTCTCGACGGCGCGGGAGCTCACCCCCAGCTCGGCGGCGGCCTCCTGGTTGGTGAGGCCGCGTCCCACGAGGGAGGCCACGGTGCGCTCGGTACGGGTGAGGGCCGCCTCCGGCGGGGCGGCCGACGCACCGCTGCCGTCCGCGGCGCGGATCCGCTCGACCAGCCAGGGGACCCCGCACGCCGCGGCCAGCGCCCCGGCCTCCTGGAGTACCGCCGCCGCCTCGCCGCCCGATCTCAGCTGCCGGCCCAGCAGCAGGAGCGTGCGGGCGAGTTCCAGTTCATCGGCCGAGGCGCGCAGCACATCGACCGATTCCCGCAGCAGCCGCACCCCCTGGTCACCGCCGATCAGCCGGGCCTTCACCCGCAGCGCGCGGCCGAGCGCCACCGGGGCGCCCCACTCCCTCGCCCGCAGCAGCTCCTCCTCGGCCAGCGCCCCGGCCGCGCCGGGGTCGCCGACGCGCCGGTGAAGTTCGGCCGCCCAGGGCCGCCAGGCGAAGAGCACGGGATTGCGCCAGCCCGAAGCCTCCAGCTGCCGGCCGCAGGCCAGGAGGGTTTCCAGGGCGCTGGTCCAGCGTCCGTTCCCGGCGTCCTGCGCCGCCTTGGCGAACTGCAGAGTCGCGGTCAGGGCCAGGCTCGAGGAGCGGCGCCGCCCGGGACCGTCCAGAATCCGCTCGATCAGTACCGGGTCCTGAAGGTCCAGGGCGACGCGGGTGAGGGCGAGGGTGGAGACGACCCCGGCCTCCTGCCAGTGCACCTCGGCCAGCCGCACGGCGCGCTCGGCGTACTCACGCGCCTGGGAGACGCGCCCCCGGGCGCTGAGCACCATGGCCTGCTGGACGTTGACGAGCGCGTCGGCGACCGTGCCGCCCTGCCGCCGCGTCTGCTGTTCCATCGCGAGCCAGGAGCTGATCCCCCGGACCGAATCGGCGGCGACCAGCCCGATCACCACCAGCGGCAGCGGGGTGTGGACCTGTTCTGAGGTGGCCGGTTCGCGCTCCAGGATGCGGTTCGCCAGCCGGGAGACCTCGGCCGCGGACCATCGGGCGGTGAGCACCGCCGAGTTGAGCAGCACCGCCGTCAGCTCACGCTCGGCGGCGGTGATCAGCGCCGGCTCCTCCCCCAGCGCGGACAGCCGCTCCACCGCGGCGGCCAGCTCCGCCGGATCCTCGTGCCCCGCGTGCCGCAGCCGCGCCTCGAGCCGCAGCGCCACATCGCGCGCCGTGCCCTCCAGCGAGGTGGCGGGCCCCAGGTCCTCGGCGACCTGGTGCAGCAGATCGATGGCCGACGGGGGCCCCAGGCCCACGATGGTCGGCGAGATCCGCAGGGCGGCGGCGGCCCGGAGCCGGGGCGTGGTCAGCAGGGGTATCGCCTGGGAGATATGGCGTTCACAGGCGGCCGGGTCGAAGCCGCGCTCCGCGGTGGCCAGATCGATCAGCAGCCGGGCCCGGCCCTCCCCCGCCAGCGAGCCGTCCAGAAGGGCGCGGCGCAGATAGCGGGCGGCGGTACGCGGCGCTCCGCGGCGCAGCGCGGTGTCCGCCGCGGCCCGCAGCACCTCCACCGCCCAGGGATGGCCCGAGTTGGTGACGGCCATGAGCTGGGCCGCGACCAGTTCGGCGGGGCGTCCGTTGTGGTAGAGCAGGGCCGCCGCGGCGTCGTGCAGCCGCTCCCGTTCCGCCACGGTCATCGAGGACTCGACCGCGTCCTGCACCACCCGGTGGAGGAAGCGCGGCTCCTGCTCGGCGGCGAGCAGCCCCACCTCGTGGAGGTCGCGCAGCGTGGCCAGGAAGCCGATCGGGTCCAGCCCGGCCAGCCGGGCCAGCAGGTCCGGTTCCGCCTGGCCGCCGAGGACCGCGATGGCCGCGGCCAGATCCCGCGCCGGCCGCGGCTGGACGCGCAGGGAGCCGGCCAGCCGCTCGCGCAGCAGGGCGGGGCGCAGCGAGCGGACCGCCTCGACCTGCCCGGCGGTGGGCCGCAGGCCGCCCACGGCCAGCTCCGCCAGCACCGACTTCAGGAACAGCGGGTTGCCGGCGGAGGTCTCATGGCAGGCGCGGGCGAACTCCTCGTCCCCCGGCACGCCGAACTGCTCGTGGATCACTTCCTTGGTGGCGCCCAGCGACAGCGGCGCGGGGCGCAGCACCCGCCGCGCCGCGTCGACGACCTCCCGCAGCAGGGGGTCCCCGGGGCGCCGATAGCCGTCCCGCAGCCCGCAGACGACCACGGCGCGCAGCCCGTGCAACCGCTTGACGAGGAAGGCCAGCCAGCGCAGCGACGGTGCGTCGACCCACTGCAGGTCGTCCACGAGGATGAGCAGCGGGCTGTCGGCGCTGACGGCGGCCAGCGCCGAGCGCAGGCCGTACAGCGCCTCCTCGGGCATGGTGAGGGTTCCGCCGTCGTCGAGCAGCGGGGCGTCGTCGGAGAAGACCGTCCGGTAGAGGTCGCCCTCTTCCCCCAGCCGGGACTCGTGGAGTTCCCCCGGGGCACCGGTCAGCAGGCTGTCGAAGAGCTGGCGGACCACGCCGAGGGTGAAGTCCTGCTCCACCGGCGCGGCGTTGGCGCGCAGGACGCGGATCTCCTCGCCGTCGGCGAGCATCGGCAGCTGCTGCAGCAGCGCGGTCCGGCCGATGCCCATGGGGCCGGTGAGCAACACCAGCGACGAGTCGCCCGCCGCCGCGGCCCGCAGGGCCTCCGCGACCTGGGCCAGTTCGGCCTCCCGCTCAAGCAACATCCGTTCCGCCTCCCTCTGCCGCCCGCAGCAACGCGATCAGCTCCGCTCGGCCGCTGATCCCCAGCTTCCGGTACGCGCCGCTGAGCCTCAGCTCCACGGTGCGTCTGGTGACAGAGAGGGTTTCCGCTATCTCCCGGTTGCCATGGCCGAGTCCGACAAGGGCCGCGGTGCGCTGCTCGGGTTCGGTCAGACTCGCCCACGCCGGATGCGGAACGCGTCCGCGAACGGCGGACGGCCCGGCCCGCTCGGACAGCGCGCGCACGCGTGCGACCAGCCGGCTGGAGGACCGGTGGGCGATGACGAAGCTGAACAGCTCGGCCACCAGGGGGGCCGCGGCCTGCGGGTTCCCCGCGTCGAGCTCGGCCGTGGCCAGCTCCATCAGGGACCCCGCGTAGGCGAGTCGGGCCGGGGTGCCGCGCAGGGTGGCCACCGCCTCGCGGAGACGGTCGACCTGCCCCTCGCGGGCCACCCGTCCGGCGCCCAGCTGAGCCCAGCCGATCGTGTTGGGGGCGCCCCACAACCGGGCCAGCGTGAGCTCCTCATCGGTGAGCCGCCGTGCCTCCTCGTGGTCGCCGAGGGCGTCGTGGACCCGGGCGGCCATCGAACGCCATGGCATCAGGGCGGGGTTGATCCGCCCGCGGCCCAGCTCCCATCTGCCGGTGGACCGGAACAGCTCCAGCGCCTCGGGCAGCCGGTCGTCCTTGACGGCCACCAGCGCCCTGGCGAAGAGCAGATAGCCCCAGGAGGCGCCCTCCCGCGACTCGGCGGGCGCGGACGCGCCCGCGAGCACACTGGCCTGGCCGACATCGCCGTTCTCCAGGGCGATGAGGATCCGGATGGCCATCAGATACGGGACGGTGTGGCGATGCCAGAGGGAGCGCGGCAGTGACCGCTCCGCGGCGGCCACGTCCCGTTCGGCCATGTCGAGCCGGCCGCGCCGCAGGTTCAGCTCGCCGCGGACGGCCAGGGCCTGGGCGGCGGCCGCGCGGGCGTGCCGCCTGCGCAGATCGGTGTGGAGCACGTCCAGCCGGACCTCGGCCTCGTCCAGGTCGTCGGTCAGCAGCAGGGTACGGGCGGCGGTGAGCCGGGGCAGGATCAGGGCCCCCGCGGCGCCGTCCACGGTGAAGACCCGCTGGGCCAGCGCCCTGGCGGTGGGCAGGTCCTCGCCGCGCAGGGCCAGGCGCCAGGCGAGCGCCGCGGCCTGTACCGGGCAGGTGGGGTCGGGAGGCAGCGGTGGGATGCCGTCCGGGACCAGATCGGTGTCCTCCTGCCCGGCGGACTCGGTGAGCCAGAACAGCCCGGCCAAGGCCCCCCGTTCCTCGCCGTCGGTGAAGGGCAGCACATCCGCGATCGCGCGGCGCAGAGCCTTGTCGTCGCCGCGGGAGAGCCCCAGGTCGGCGGCGCGTACCCGGATCCGGCCGGGCCCGCCGTCGCCGGTGCGGATGATCTCCGCCAATCGGCGGCCCGCGGCCTCGGGGACGGCCAGCACTTCGATGGCGGCCAGTTCCAGGCCCAACTGGGCGCGCGGCGCCGGGTCCAGCGGCTCCTGAAGCGCCCGCGACAGACAGGCGATCGCCTGGGCGGTCCGGCCCCCGCGCAGCGCGGCGGCGCAGGTGCGGCGCAGTACGGGGATCACCCAGGGCTCGTCGACCGGGCGGGCGGCGAGCAGCAGCCGGGCGATGTCCTCGTCGGGTACGGCCGCCCGATAGGCCAACTCGGCTGCGCGGGCGTGCAGCTCGGCCCGCTCGTCGCCGGGCATCTCGGCGAGGATCCAGCTCCGCACCTCGGGCCGGCTCAGCCGGAGCCCGGTTTCGGTGGCGGTGGCGAGCCCGCTTTCCTGGAGTGCCTCGGGCAGTCCGGGCTCGCCGGCGGCGCGGGGGTCCGCGAGGGCGTACAGCAGGGACAGATCCAGTAGATCGCCGCAGACGGCGAGGGCGCGGACGACGGCGACGGCCGTGTCGGACAGCGCTGCGAGTGCGCGGAGGGCGTATTCACCGCTGACGGCCTCGGCGATCGTGCACAGTTCCGGCACCCGCCCGGCCACCGGTGTGTATCCGCGTCTGATGAAGCGCCTCAACGCCTCGGACAGCACCTCGGGGTTGCCCGCGCTCGCCTCCAGGGCGGCCGAGGTGAAGGCGGTCTCGCCGGGGCGGTCGCAGATCAGCGCCACCGTGGCGGCCACATCGCGCGGGGCGAGCGGGGCCAGCTCGACTTCGAGGGTGATCACTTGGTGCGGCGCGGTGGAGAGGGGGCAGGCGCCGGGGCGGAGCCGGCCGGTGCCGCTCACCAGCAGGGCGATCCGGGCGTCGGGCAGGCGCCGGATGAGCGCCCCGAACCAGCGCAGCGAGGCCGGGTCCAGCCATTCCACATCGTCGACCACCAGCAGCGTGGGCTGTCCACGCGCGGTCCGTAGCAACTCGGTGAGGCCCGGTAAGCGGCTCTCGGGTCCCCGTCCGGTCAGGGCCTTCAGCGAGCCGTCGGTGAGTCCGTCCATCGGGGCCAGCAGCTGTGCCACCACGCCGTAGCGCACCTCGCGCTCGCCCGGCGTCGCCTGGGCGCGCAGAACGCGGTAGCCCTGGTCCTCGGCCAGCCGGGCGGCGAGGTTCAACAGGCGGCTCTGTCCGTAGCCGGGCCTGCCGATCAGCGTCACCACCGAGGAACGGCCCCTGCCGAGATCGGCGACGGTCTGGGCAAGCATGGCCTGCTCTCGTTCACGGCCGGGGAACGGGAGCCCGTTGAGCTGCATGGTGTGACTATATGCCTGGGGCGGGGTGCGGACGTGGCACCCGGTCCCGCGTGCGCGTCAGCGTCGGCCGCGGGAGGCGAAGACCCACGCCGGTGCCTGTGGGTCGGGAAGGCTCGGGGTGCTCAGCACCGAGGCCAGCTCACCGCGCTGACCGACACTCAGCTTCCGGTAGACGCTGGTGAGATGGGTCTCGACGGTGCGTACGGTGACGAACAGCGACTCGGCGATCTCGCGATTGCCCGCCCCGCGCGAGGCCATTTGGGCCACTTTGCGCTCGGTGCCGGTGAGCAGGTCGACCGGTGAGGCGGTGATCTCGCGCATCCGGCCGCCCGCGGCGACCAGCCGGTTACGGGCGTCCTTGGCGAGCGCGAGCGCGCCGCAGCCCTGGGCGAGGTCGACGGCCGAGCGCAGCCGCTCCCGGGCGTCGCGCGGCCGCCCGATGTCCAGCAGCGCCCCGCCGAGCAGGAACTCGGCCCGGGCGTGCTCGGCGCGGGCGGGCGAGCCGGAGAGGTGCTCGACCGCCTCGGTGAGATGCCCGATGCCCTCCTCGCCGGGGGTGGTCACCCCGCGGGCGAGGGCGGCGAGTCCGAAGGCGCGCGGGGTGCTCCAGCGGCGGGCCAGCTCGGCGCCGTGCTCGACCAGATCCCGCGCCTCGTCCGCCCGCTTCTCCGCCGCGAGCACACAGGCCGCCTCGGTCCACCAGGGCAGGAACGCCGGATTGGCGAAACCCGAATCCTCCAGGGAGGCACCGCAGTCCAGCAGCAGCCGCAGCGCGGTGGCGCCGTCGCCGAGCGCCCAGCGGGCTCGGGCCCGGGCCATGAGATACCAGTGGTACTCCATGACGAACCCGTCCAGATTCGGCCGGGTGACGGCGGCCAGCAGTTCCTCGGCCCGCTCCGGTTCGCCCCGGTCGATGAGGATCGTCGCCAGCGCGGTCTGCGGCATGGTCACATTGCCGCTCCAGCGCTCCTCGCCGATGATCTCGACGGCGGTCTGGGCGTCGGCGAGCGCGTCGGGGATCGCGCCGACGCCGTGCAGCAGCATGGCGCGGTAGGACAGGGTGATCACATAGGACCACACCGCGGCGTTGTCCTGGCCCTGGCGCAGCGCATGGTCCAGCGCCTCCATCGCCCCCTCGACCTCGTCGGCCAGGCCCAGGGTGAACGCGGAGAAGAGCAGCGACCAGTTGTCGAGCCGGTCCGAGGAGTCCAGCGCGCGGCGGGCCTGTTCCACGGTCCGCCGCACCGAGCGGCCCTCCATCGCGGACAGGACCGTCATCATGGCGAGCATCTGCCGCTGGGCGGGGGTGTCCCCGGAGGGTTCGGGAATCCGCGCGAAGCGCTCCCGGACCGTGTGGATCGTGGCCTTCTCGTCGGATCCGCTGATCAGCAGCGCCGATTGGACGAGGGTGCGCAGCTCACGGTCGCGCGGATCGGGGTCGGGCCCCAGCTCGGCCTCGAGCTCGTCGAGCACCTCGCTGAGCACCCGGACGGCGGTCGGCGACTGCTGGACGGTGAGGCAGGTGAGGCCGAACTGCACGGCGATGGGCGCCTTGGTGCGAACGTCGGTGGCCAGCGTGAGCGCACGCCTGAGCAGGCGGATGGCCTCGGCGGGATTGATCTCCGCGAGCGCCTTGGCGAGCGGGACATGGGCCGACAGACTGTCCGGCTCCGCCTCCAGGACGCGGTAGAGATAGCGGGCGGCGGCCTCCGGGGCGCCGCGGTGCTCGGCCTGGACGGCGGCCTCCCGCAGCACCCAGCCCATCCAGGGCTGGGGGGTGCCGGGCACCAGCAGCACCTGGTTGGCGACCTCCTCGGCGGGCCGTCCGGCATCGCTCAGCAGCAGGGCCGCCCGGGCGCGCAGCTCGGCCAGCGGCTCCTCACCGGCGGCCTCCAGCACCGCGGAGCGCACCACGTCATGGGCCAGGTCCGCCCGGTCCGGCGCCATCACCTCGGCCCCGCGCAGCAGTTCCACGGCCTCCGCGACCCGGGCCGCGGGCACCCCGGCCAGCGCGCCGATGTGCTCCACGTCCTCCTCGCCGAGCACCGCGATGGCGGTGGCCACGTCCCGGACCCAGCCGGGCCGGGCGTCGAAGAGGGCACGCACGGACAGGGCGACCACGTACTGCCCGACCTCGGCGATCTCGCGCAGGCCGCTCTCGTCGGGTGAGACGCCCTTGGCCCGCAGTTCGCGCAGCAGCCGGGTGACGGTCAGCGGATTGCCGCCGCAGACGGCGGCGGCGCGCCCGGCGAAGGCGTGCGCGACGGGGGCCGCGAAGACCTGGCGGGCCATTTCGGCCACTTCTAAGTCGGTCAGCGGGTCGAGGCGGATCACCGAGGAGCGGGGCTGGGCGAGGATGTCCGCCAGGGTCGCGGGGGCGACCGGTTCCTCCTCGGTGCGCTGGGCGAGCACCACCAGCAGCGGCAGCTCGTCGGCCCGGCGCAGCAGGAAGTCGATCCAGCGCAGGGACCGCTCGTCGCACCAGTGCACATCGTCCATGACGAGCACGAGCGGGCCCTGGGCCATCAGGTTGGCAGCCAGCCAGTACAGGCCGTGCAGCACCGGGTAGACGGAGGCGGCCGTGGACGGCCCCTCCTCACCCGGATGGGGGCTGAGCGCCGGGAGGGCTCGGCGGGCGCTGCCGCGCAGCAGCGCGGATTCCTGGGCGTCCTCGGCCGAGAGCCCGAGTCCCCCGAAGAGTGCACGTACTCCGCTGTAGCCGGCGCCGGCCACCACCTGACCGCAGGTGCCGTGCAGAACGGTCATCTTCCGGCAGACGTCGCTGTCGAGGAACGCGCGCAAAAGACTGGTCTTGCCGATTCCGGCCGGGCCCGCCAGGGCCACCAGACCGGAACGCCCGTTGTGGGCGGCCTCCGCGTGGGCGGTCAGCGCCGCGAGTTCGGCAGCGCGCCCGACAAGCGTGCCGGGTAAACCGGAATCGATTTTCCGGTCCACCACGCAGCCTCCTCGCGCCACAAAAAGCGAACAACTTTCAGAAAAGTGTGCTACTGCCGCGATCAGGAGGCTACATGACCGCTGTCATGACGATCAATATCGATCAGTGAAGCCCGGAGACGGAAGGCGTGGTGAGGGCGATCACCATTCCGTCCCCGGGCCTTCGGTATCACTGTGTGGGTACGAGGCGTGAAGTCGTCTATGGCATCTCCTTTCGTGGGCTCACGTTCACGGGGTCATGTGCCCTTCTTCCAGGGCGGCTTCCAGCGCGAGGGCAGGTGGGTGGAGCTCGAACCAGACGACCTTGCCCGCCGCGGTGCAGGTGGAGCCCCAGCAGCGGGAGAGCAGGTCCAGCAGATGGAGTCCGCGGCCGCCTTCGTCATCGCCGCACGGCCGGCGCACCCGGGGCTGTCCGGGGTCCTCGTCCGCCACCTCGCACCGGAAGGCGCGGTCGACGGAGCACAGGGAGAGCGTCAGGCGGATCGGTCCGCCGGCGTGCCGCAGGGCATTGGTCACCAGCTCGCTGACGAGCAGCTCGGCGTCGTCGGAGAAGTCGTGCAGCGCCCATACCCCGAGCTGGGCGATGGCCAGCCGCCGGGCCCTGGGCACCGACGAGGGCTCGGAAGGCAGCAGCCACGACGTCCCGCCACTGGTGGCGGGAGGCCGGGCCGTCTCGGGCCGGCGCTCGGTGCTCACCGGGGCGCCGCGCGAGAGGGAAACGGTGGTCGCATTCATGTCGACTGATCGGGACTGATCCGCGGGGCGGGGATGGCACGCCCGTCGGGAAGGAGTTCACCCGCGTCCGCGAAGATCACCACTCCGTTGCAGAGCAGGCTCCACCCCTGCTCGGGGTGGGTGGCCACCAGACGCGCCGAATCATGATCCGATGCGTCGGCCGACGGACAGGGAGGTTGGTGGAGGCACATGGTCCGAACCTTCGATCTTCCACCATGGACTGGCGGAACTCGTTTCCGAGGTCACCATGGTGGGTCGGCGGAGCGGTGCGCGACGAGGGGAGATCTCCCCGCATCGGTACCCGAACCCGCCCCTGGCCCCCGGGGAGGTCACGGGTGGCCGGCGTCCGCTCACCCTCGGTGAAACACCGCCCCGGCGGGCGGCCCACCCGCCCGAAGTGCGTGCGGTGGCTCCCGGCCCGGGCATAGCCTGGAATGGAGGGCTTCGGGTCCGTGCGGGCATCGGCCCGTCCGTCCGAGCCCGGTGCGAGGCATCGATGGGTGCGGTGGTGACGAGCACCCCGACCGGACGGCAGACAGTGAGGCTGCCGGCCGAGGTGACGAGTTTTGTGGGACGTCGGCATGAGGCGGCCGAGGTCAAGGAGATGCTGTCCGCGTCCCGCCTGGTCACCCTCACCGGCGTCGGCGGAGTGGGCAAGACCCGGCTGGCGCTGCGGGTCGCGGACGAGGCGCGCCGGGCCTTCCCCGACGGCGTCTGGCTGGCCGAACTCGCCGAGCTGGACAACCCGGCCCTCCTCGCCCAGGGCGTCACCGAAGCACTGGAGATACGGGACCACTCCCCCCGCCCGGCCCTCGACGTCCTCGTCGACCATCTGCGGGACCGGCAGGCACTGATCGTCCTCGACAACTGCGAACACCTCCTGGAGGAGTGCGCCCGGCTCGCCGACCGGCTGCTGCGCGCGGCGCCCCGGCTGCGGCTGCTGGCCACCAGCCGTCAGGCGCTGGGCACGGCCGGTGAGCAGAGCCTGGCCGTCCCCACCCTGGGGCTGCCGGACCCCGAGGGGCCACGGCCCACCCTCGCCGCGCTCGCGCGGTGCGACGCGATACGGCTGTTCACCGAACGGGCGGCGGCCATCGTGCCCGGATTCGAGCTCACCGAGGACAACCGGGAGTCCGTCGAGCTGATCTGCCGACGGCTCGACGGCATCCCGCTGGGGATCGAGATCGCGGTCGTACGGCTGCGCGCGCTGTCCGTCCAGCAGCTGCTGGACCGGCTCGACGACCGGTTCCGGCTGCTCACCACCGGTTCCCGGACGGTCCTCCCCCGCCATCAGACGCTGCGGGCGCTGATCGACTGGAGCTATGAGCTGTGCAGCGAGCGGGAGCGGCTGCTGTGGGCCCGGGTCTCGGTGTTCGCCGGAAGCCTGGACCTGGACGCGGCCGAGGCGGTCTGCTCGGACGAGGGCATCGACCGCGAGGAGATCCTGGACCTGGTGACCGAGCTGGTGGACAAGTCGGTGCTGCTCAGGGAGGAGCACCGGACGACGGTGCGCTACCGGATGCTGGACACCCTGCGCAGCTACGGCCGTGAGCGGCTGGCGGCCGCCGGGGAGGAGGCCGTACGGCTGGGCCGCCATCGCGACTACTACCGCGGGCTCGCCGCGGACGCGCGGGCGGCGCTCTTCGGACCGGCCCAGGTGCAGTGGTTCGCCCGGCTCCAGCTGGAGCACGCCAATCTGCGCACCGCCCTGGAGGGCTGCCTGACCGGGCCCGGGCAGATCGGCCACGGTCTGGAGATGGCGGCCGATCTGCTCTACCACTGGATCACCAGCTACTACCTCGGCGAGGGCCGCCGCTGGCTGGACCAGGCCCTGGAGCTGTGCACCGAACCCACCGGGGCACGGGCGCGGGCCCTGTGGACCGACAGCTGGCTGGCCGTCATCCAGTCGGACACCGACACCGCCGCGGCCATGCTCGAGGAGAGCCGGTCCATCGGGACCCGGTTGGGCCTGGACCCGGTGCTCGCCTACACCGCGCTCTACTCCGGCATGGTCGCCATGTACCGCGGCGAGACCCGATCCGCGATCGCGCTCTACGAGGAGGCCGTGACGCGCCATCGCGCGACCGGCGATCCGGTGGGGCTGGCCCTGGCGCTCATCCGGCTCTCGCTCGCCCACTCCTTCATCGGCGACTCACCCCGCGCGATCGCCCTGGGCGAGGAGTCGCTGGCGGTGTGCGACGCGTACGGCGAGGGCTGGCACCGGGCCTACACGATGATGGCGCTCGGCCTGGACGTATGGCGCCAGGGCGACACCGCCCGGGCGGCCGCCCTGGAGAAGGACAGCCTCACGTTCAACCGCTCGCTGGACGACCCGCTGGGCGTCGCGGTCAATCTGGAGGTGCTGGCCTGGATCGCGGCCACCGACCGGGACCACACCCGGGCGGCCAGGCTGCTGGGCGCCCTGCGGACCATCTGGCACGCCATCGGCGCCGCCCACTCCGGCTACGGGCATCTCGTCCACTACCACGACGAGTGCGAGGCCACGGTGCGGCGGGCACTGGGCAAACCGGCCTTCAACGTGGCGTCCAAATCGGGCGCCCGGCTGTCCTACGCCGAGGCGCTGGTATACGCGCTCGAAGACGAAATGCCCAGCGAGGAGACGGCGGTGGGCGGGCGGCCATCGCCGCTGACGCCCCGGGAGTCCGAAATCGCGCAACTGGTCGCGCAGGGGCTCAGCAACAGGGAGATCGCCTCGTCCCTGGTCATCGCCCAGCGCACGGCCGAGGGCCATATTGAGCACATTTTGAGCAAGCTGGGTTTCACCTCGCGTGCGCAGGTGGCGGTCTGGGTAGCGGAACAGCACCGCACCGCGGAGGCCGATGGCGCACACCCGCCAGGGGGTACGGTCTGAGACCGCGCCGACATTCTCAAGGGGCAAGAGGCGGAATTCTATTCGATACGGGCGCACATGTCCCCGAAGTTTTCACAAGCCCCACGAAAATCCTCGCCCGGCCCGGCTTCGAGGGATCATGCGTCAGGCTCGAGGGACGAGCCGCAACGGCCGTGTCAGCGCGTCGACGCGACCCATGCGACCGAGGAGGTCCCGCCGTGACTGTTGCCGCAGTCGGCAATACCGGTGATGCCACGGAACTTTTCCGCGGCACCGCCCACAGCCCGTCGTTCTTCGCGCTCAACCGCGCCGGGGTCACGGGTGGCGGACAGGAGCTCGTGGACTTCTGCATCCCCTGCAATCCCTACTTCCCCACCCCCGCCATGTTCGCCGTGATGGCGGTCAGGCTGCGGGACATCCTCACCTACTACCCGAGCTCCGCGGAGACCATCACCGCCGAACTGGCCGATGTGCTCGGGCTGCAGCCGCAGACCATGGCGATGGGCAACGGCTCGACCGAGCTCATCACCTGGATCGACCATCTGCTGGTGAAGGAAAGCCTGGCGGTGCCGATTCCCACCTTCGGCCGCTGGACCGACCAGCCGATGGAGACCGGCAAACGGGTCGACATGTTCCAGCTTCCGGAAATGAGCGGATTCGCACTCGACCCGAACGCCTTCGTCAACTTCGTACGCTCCCGAGGCTCTCGGGTCGCCGTGATCTGCAACCCCAACAACCCCGACGGCGGACTGGTGTCCCGCCAGGCCCTCATCGGCATCATGGACGCCCTGGCCGACCTCGATCTGATCGTGATCGACGAGTCGTTCCTGGAGTTCGCGGACGCCGAGGCGTATCCGAGCGTCGTCGACGAGGCCATCCTGCGCCCGAATGTGATCGTGCTGCGCAGCCTCGGCAAGAACTTCGGGCTGCACGGTGTGCGCTTCGGCTATCTGGTCGCCAATCCGTCACTCGCCGTGCAGATCCGCTCCCGGCTGCCGAAGTGGAACCTCAACTCCTTCGCCGAGGTCATCGTCTTCATGCTGAAGCGGTACCGGCAGGAGTACGTGGACAGCCTGCGCATGCTCAGCCGCGACCGACAGCAGATGACCACCCAGCTGGCCGGGCTGCCCGGGATGACGGTCTACCCCTCCCAGGGCAACTTCGTCTTCGTCAAGCTGCCGGCCGGAACGGACGGCGGCTGGGTCCGGGACCAACTGCTCTCCCAGCACGGAGTGCTGGTGCGCGAATGCGGCAACAAGCTGGGCAGCAGCAGCCAGTTCATGCGGCTGGTGGTGCGCTCCCAGCCCGATGTGCAGCGACTGCTGACCGGGCTGAGCACGGTGCTGTACGGGACGTCCTTCTACGCTCCGCAGGTCGGCTGGGACCAGCAGCCGTCGCTGTCCTCGGGGTACGCGGGATCCTCGGGGTACGCGGGATTGTCGGGGTCCTGGGGACCTGCCGCCGCGCAAGCGCCGTCGCTGGACTACTCCTACCAGCAGCCGCCCCAGCTGCCCGCGGCGCCCATGGCGCAGGAGCCCCAGCCGATGTACTCCGCGGCCGCCCTCCCGGCCCCGCAGGGCGTGACCGGCGATCCGTACGGGCAGGCGTCCTTCGCGGGTGCCTCGGCGGGGTACGCCCAGCAGCAGCCGCTCGCGGAGCTGTCGCCCGCGTATGTCGCCACTCCCCCGGCCCAGACGCCGCTGTACCAGGCCCCGGCGGCGCTGCCGCAGCCCCAGATGACCCAGCCCCAGATGGCCCAGCCCCAGATGACCCAGGCCGCGCAGCCGCTGATCCCGCAGCAGGCACCGGCGCAGCAGTTCCAGGCCCCGCGGTTGCAGCCGGCCCAGAGCCAGGCGCCGCAGGGCCAGGCGCGGTTCATGCAGATGGCCCCGCAGCCGCAGAGCGCGCCGTACCAGGGCGCCCAGGCGCAGACCGGCCAGATCCCGATGGTCCAGGTCCAGGGCGCTCAGGGGCAGGGGGCAGGGGGCGGGTACAACCTGTTCCGGCCCGAGGAGACGACGGTCGACCAGATCCCGGTCTACGGTCAGGGGGACGCCGGGGTGCCCGAGCCGTCGTCGGTGGAGCGGACGCAGGCCATGACCTACGACCCCGCCGAGCTGAAGGCCGCGGCCGCGGCCCCGGTGGTGCCCCTCAGCGAGCAGGAGGACGACCCGACGGGGCAGACTCCGGCACTGCAGCGCTATCCGCGCCCCGCGGCGTACCTCCAGGACGACTCGATGTCATGACCAAGCCGAGGTCATGACCGTGGCAGCCCTTCGTCGCACGGCCAGGCCGGGGAAACCCCGGCCGCCGCGCAGACCGCGATATGCAGCAGCAGGGGATGGGTGTACGGCTCCCCGTCGCCCGGCCAGTGCACCACACCGGCCTCCTCGGCCCCGGTGGGGCCGGTCCGCCGCCCGGGCGGGCCGGTCACCATGGCGCCGACCGCGTAGACGGCCGGTGCGGGCCAGTTGACCCCGATGTCCGACTGCGGCGGCACGATCCACCACCAGCGCCCGGCGCGGGCGAGGACACATCCCGCCCGGGGCAGCAGGTCCATGACCCCGGGGCCGTGCCGCTCGGCGATCCCCACCGCGTCATAGGCCCGGTCCGTCCGCAGCGCCGACGGCAGTTGAAGGCGGTGGCGTCCGAACGCCGGACGGAATCCGCGCCGGCCGAGCCGGCCGCGGACGAGGCCGGTCAGCGCACCGGCGAAGGCGTACGTCATCTAGGGGCACTTCACAAAGGTCGGGCCGCTTGCGCCTGCGGTCGCCGCGGCAGAACGCGGTAACGGGATCATGACGCAACTATGCGCACCGCCGCGCACACTTGGCAAGGGGCACTCTGAAAAGTGCAGAGTCGTAAGTGCAATGTGTCCGTTCCGCACTGGCCATGGCACACTGCGAACATCAGCGTTGGGGAGGTCAGGGAGGGATTCAGGTGAGCGAACCGCGGTCGGCCCCGACCGTGGGTCAGGTCGTCCTCGGCAAGAGGCTGCAGGACCTGCGGGAGAAGGCGGGGTTCAGGCGGGACGAGGCGGCCAGAGTGCTGCGGGTCGCGCCCGCCACCGTCCGTCGCATGGAGACCGCCGAGGTCGCACTGAAGGTTCCGTATGTGCAGATGCTGCTGGACGCCTACGGGATCACCGGCGACGAGCTCGATTCCTTCATCACCCTGACCGAGGAGGCCAACAAGCCCGGCTGGTGGCAGCGGTTCCACGACATCCTCCCGGACTGGTTCAGCGTGCATGTCAGCCTCGAGGGCGCGGCCGAGATGATCCGGGCGTACGAGCCGCATTTCGTCCCCGGACTGCTCCAGACCGAGGAGTACGCCCACGCGGTCATGCAGACCGGTGCGGTCGGCCAGTCCGCTCCCCGGCAGGCGGAGCGCCATGTGGCACTGCGCATGGAGCGGCAGACGCTGCTCAGCCGGCGGGACGCGCCCCGGCTGTGGGTGGTGATGGACGAGACGGTGCTGCGCCGCCAGGTGGGCTCGGCGGAGGTGATGCGCGACCAGATCGACCGGCTGCTGGAGGCCGTCGAGATGCCGCACATCACGCTGCAGATCTCGGAGTTCACCTCCGGACACCATCCGGGCACCTACGGGCCCTTCGTCCTCTTCCGCTTCGCTGTTCCCGAACTGCCGGACATGGTCTACGTCGAGTACCTGACCGGCGCCGTCTACCTGGATGAGCGCATCGAGGTGGCCTCCCATCTGGAGGCCCTGGACCGCATGGCGGCCCAGGCGGCAACCGCACGACGCACAAAGGAAATCCTCCGCGATTTCCGCAAGGAGCTCTGATCGGAATGGATCGCATTCACAACGGCATGCGCGCGAGCGACCTCGGCAGCGAGGGCTGGCACAAGCCGTGGAGTGGTGGCAACGGCGGCAACTGCGTCGAAGCCATGAGGCTGGACGACGGCCGGGTCGCGATCCGTCAGTCGACCGATCCGGACGGTCCGGCGCTGATCTACACCCGCAGCGAGATCATGGCGTTCATCGAGGGCGCCAAGGCGGGCGAGGCCGATTTCCTCATCTCCTGATAGGCCTCCCGTGCACCGGCCCGCGCACCGTGGCCGCGCCGGTGCCACCGTGGGCCGCCGCCGTATCCGGACACGGCGGCGGCCCACGGGTTTCCGGCCGTCGGCGTCGGACGCTACGAGGCGTCCGCCGCCAGCGCCCGCAGCAGACCGACGGTCAGCGCAGTACGAACCGGGATCGGGGCGAGCACCGTGTGCTCATGGCGGGCGTGGGCGCCGGAGCCGAGGGCGCCGAGCCCGTCGAGGACCGGACGGCCGAGCGCGGAGACGAAGTTGCCGTCGCTGGCCCCGCCGACCGCGGTCTCCTCCAGCTCCCAGCCGTGTTCCGCGGCGACCGCGTGGGCCTGCTCGAACAGTCGGCGGGACGGATCATTGGGGACCATCGGCGGGCGGTTCCACTCACCGGTGACGGTCAGCCGCACCCGCTGGTCGGAGGGGGTGAGGGCGTGCAGCGCGGTGTCGATCCGCTTCATCTCCTGTGGTTCGGCGATCCGGATGTCGATACCGCAGCTCGCCTGTGCGGCGATCACATTGCGCCCGGTGCCGCCGCTGATCAGCCCCACGTTGACCGTGGTTCCGCGCTCCGGGGCGCTGAGCGCGGCGATCTGCGGGACGACCTCGGCCAGCGCGTGGATGGCGCTCGCGCCCGCGAACGGGTCGAGTCCCGCATGCGATTCGATGCCGTAGGCGGTCACATCGAACAGCCCGACGCCCTTGCGGGAGGTCTTGAGCGCCCCGTCCAGCGACGCCTCGAAGACCAGCGTGGCCAGCACGTCCTCGCTCAGCCGCTCGATATGGCGCCGGGAGGCGGGGCTGCCGATCTCCTCGTCGCCGCCCAGCAGCAGCCGCACCGAGGGGTGGGGAAGCTCCAGCTCGCGCAGCAGCCGCAGGGTCCAGACGGCCTGCACCAGACCCGTCTTCATATCGAAGACACCGGGGCCGCTCGCCCGGCCGTCCTCCACCTGGAAGGGCCATTCGGCGAGCGTTCCGGCCGGCCAGACCGTGTCGTAGTGGCACAGCAGCAGTACGGTGCCGGGGGCCGTGCCGCGATAGGTCACGGCCAGCACATCGCCGTACGTCCCGCAGTCGTGGCGCTCGGTTCCGTCCGGCTCGCCGAGCCGGTCGACGAGCCAGCCGCTGATCGTGGCGAGCCCGGCGTTCAGCAGCCGCTTGTCATTGCTCGGCGTCTCCAGCTCCACCAGCGTCCGTAGGTCGTCGATCATCTCGGGCAGCACCCGGACGGTGGCGGCGGCGAGATCGGAGGGGGTCATTCGAGGGGGTCCTTCCCGAGGTGGCGTGGGTGAGGGAGCGGCCGGGGTCAGCGGACGGGCGCGCCGGGGCCGAGCGGGATGCCCAGCGCCCACCAGACGTAGAAGAGCAGGGTCCAGGCCACCAGCATGGCCACGGAGAGCGGCAGGGTCAGCGAGGCGAGGGTGCCGATGCCCGCGGAGCGCCGGTAGCGCTGGAGGAAGCCGAGCGCCATGACGAAGTAGGCGCTCATCGGGGTGATGGCGTTGGTGCAGGAGTCGGCGATGCGGTAGACGGCCTGGGTGGCCTCCGGGGGGATGTGCAACAGCATCAGCATCGGCACGAAGACCGGGGCCACCAGCGCCCACATGGCAGAACCGCTGGTCATCGCCAGATTGATCACCGTGCACACCAGCACGATGCCGACGAAGGCGACCGGGCCGGTGACCCCGAGGTCCTTGAGCAGATCGGCGCCGCGGATGGCGAGCACCTGGCCGACGCCGGTCCACTTGAAGTAGGCGAGGAACTGCGAGATGGCGAAGAACAGCACCAGGATGGGGGCCATCTCCCGCATGCCCTGTGCCATGAAGTCCGGGATGTCACGGCCGCCGCGCACGGTGCCGGCCGCGCGTCCGTAGACCGCGCCGAGGAGGGCGAAGAGCAGTCCGAGCACCACGGCGATACCGGAGAGCACGGGCGATTCGACGATGCTGCCGCCCTCGCCGCGCAGCGGTGACCCGGTGGGGATCATCGCCACCACGACCACCGCGAGAAAGACGAAGAGGGCGACGGTGGCGTGGCGCAGCCCGCGGCGCTCCTCGGGTGCCAGGGCGAGTTCGACCTCCGTGGTCGGCCCGGTCTCCCCGGCGGTGTCCGCGGCCGTCTCCTCCGGCTCGGGCGGAAGCGCCGCCACCCGCTTCACCAGCACTTTCTCGGTGACGAAGGTGATCACGGCGGCCAGCACCACCGAGGAGGCCAGGGAGAAGAAGTAGTTGGACAGCGGGGTGACGACATAGCCGGGGTCCACGGTGTGCGCGGCGGCCGTGGTCAGCCCGGACAGAACCGCGTCCATCGGGGTGATCAGCGGGCTGGCGTCATAGCCCGCCGATACGCCCACGAAGGCCACCACGATCCCCAGGAGCGGACTGCGTCCGACGGCCCGGAAGGCCAGCCCGCCCAGGGGGACCAGCGCCACATAGGCGGCGTCGGACGCGATGTGGGCGACCATCGCGGTGAAGGCCAGGGCGAAGGTCATCCAGCGGGCCGGGACCTTGGCGACACCGGCCCGCAGCATCGCCCCGAGCAGCCCCGACCGGTCGGCGACGGCGACACCGAGCATGACGACCAGGATGGTGCCGAGCGGTGGGAAGGTGGCGTAGTTGGTGATCGCGTCGCTGATCATCGACCGCACCCCGTCGACCGAGATCAGGCTGCGCACCGCCACGGTCTTGCCGCCCGCCGGATCGACCGCGGAGACGTCCGCGGTGGCGAGCCCCCAGCTGATCAGCGCGAGGAGGACGCTGAGTATCGCGAACAGCCAGAAGGGATGGGGAAGTTTGTTGCCCGCGCGCTCGACGGCGCCGAGCACCCGGAGCAGTGCGGACAGCGCCGCCGAGGACTCCCCGGGCCCATCGGGAGGCGTTGCGCCGGGTGGCTTCCCGGGCGTGTTGTCGGGTGTGGTCGTGGTGTCTTTGGAACTCACCGTCCGCACTCCTTCGTCGGCGACGCAGTAGTGGTCGTCCATTAGAGAAGGCATGACGGAATGAGGCAAGTAAAAGAGTTGTAACGCAAGAATGATTCACGCATGGAGCACCAATCGCACGATAGATTCGTATCCATGGCAGACGTTCCCACCACACCACCGGTACTCGACGACGCCGACCTCGATCTGGTGGCCGCCCTGCAGGTGGCGCCGAGAGCGCCGCTGAGCGCGCTGGCCGAGGTGCTCGGCAGCTCGGCCAGCACCGTCGGCCGCCGGCTGACCCGGCTCGGGGAGGAGCGGCTGCTGCGGGTGATCGGGCAGGTGGAGTGGCCGATGCTGGCCGAGGGCAATCCCATGCACCTCTGGGTGGCCACGGCCCCGGGGCAGGCGTGGCAGGTGGCCCGGCGGCTGTCCGAGCTGCCCGAGATACCGTTCGTCGCCACGACCACGGGCCGCACCGATGTCTACTGCTCCCTGCACGCGACCCGGCGCGACCGGGCCCGGGAGCTGCTGATGACCCGGATCCCGTCCGTCCCCGGTGTGCGGTCGGCCCATACCGAACTGGTGCTCAGGGCGACGGCGAAGTCCGACTCCTGGCGGCTGCGGCGGCTGGACGACGCCCAGGTGGGGGCACTGCGGGAGGTCGCCGATCCGGTGGCGGAGCCCACCGCCGTCACCGAGTTCAGCGATGACGAGCTGCGGGGCGTGGAACTGCTGCGCCGGGACGGCCGGGCGAGCGCCGCCGATGTGGCGCGCGGTCTCGGCATCAGCCGGTCCACCGCCTACCGGCTGACCCAGTCGCTCCTCCAGCGCGGTCTGGTACGGCCCCGGGTGGAGATCGAACCGGCGCTGCTCGGCCATGCGCTGGAGGTCGTGATCGAGCTGCATGCCGCGCCCGGGGCCATCCAGGAAGTGGCCGACGCGCTGGCCCGGCATCCTTCGGCGCGCTATGTCTCGATCGTCGCGGGCACCTCCTCGGTGATCCACCACGGGGTGTTCCGGGACGAGGACGGCCTCGCCGACCTGCTCACCCGCGATCTGGGGAAGCTCCCCGGCATCACGGCCTGCGAGGTGTCGGTGGTCCTGGATGTGCTGCGCCGGTACTGGATCGGCCGGGAGGACGGAAAGTTGCTGAGCCAGGACCGATGAGTTCTGTGCGGCGGGCCGGTCTGATGGTGACGACACCTTCCCGCTCGCCGAGGAGAGACCATGAGCGACACCGAGATCACCGTCACCCGGGACCTGGACGCACCGCGCGAGACGGTGTGGCGGGTGTGGACCGAACCGGAGTACTTCGCCCGCTGGTTCGGCGCCGCCCCCGAGTCCGTCGCCCTCGACGTCCGGCCGGGCGGCGCCTGGACGGCGAACGTCGCCACTCCCGGGGGCGAGATGCCGATGCGCGGCGTCTACCGCGAGGTGGTCGGCCTGGAGCGGCTGGTGTGGACCCTGGACCTTCCGCAGGGGGTCATGGAGATGACCGCCACCTTCGCCGAGCTGGGCGACGGCCGGACCCGGGTGGTGCTCCGGCAGCCGGCCCCGCCGCAGGAGCAGTGCGCCCAGGCCGAGGAGGGCGCCGCCCAGCTTCTGGACAGCTTCGCCAAGGTGCTCGCGTCGGTCTGAGCGCTCGCGTCGGTCTGAGCGCTCCCGTCGGTCTGAGCGCTCCCGGTCACTCCCCCGGCGGCGGCCCATCCCACTCGATGACGTCCACCTCATCGCCGATCGCCAGCTTTCCGGCGCGGGTCACGGAGAACTGGCAGCCGAACAGGGTGGCGCCGTCCGGGCCGCGCCGGTAGCCGGCCAGGGTGCGCAGTGGCTCAGGACCCGCTTTGACGCCCTTGTTCTGATCGACGGTCGTCACGACGCACCGACCGGTGCGCTTGGCGAAGCCCAGCTCGGCGCCGCCGATGGCGATCCGGCGGATCCGGTCCTCCCGATGGGGTTCGTCCCATCCGCCGAGCACAATGCCGGGGCGGAAGCGGTTCATCGGCAGTGCGGCGCCGCCCGCCTCGGCGATTCGCCTGTTCAGCCCGTCCAGGCTGGCCCGGGAGACGAGGTGTACGGCACCGCTGTCGGCGTAGCCGCAGGTGCCGGGGATCCAACCTTCGGTCACCCGGTCGTGCTCCGGGGGGACCCGCACCAGCCTGCTCGGCGCGCCCAGCGCCTGCGATAGCCACGTGGCGGCCTCATCGCCCTGGTCGATCCCGAGGAAGGGGTTGTGGAACAGCTTGACCTCGCGCCGGGCGGAGGTGGTGTCGATGTCGATGGCCACCTCGCCCTCGCCGGGTGCCGACAGGGTGAGCCGGGTGCCGTCCAGGTCGATGGCGGGGCGGATGACGGCGAGCCGGGGATCCCGCCGCTGGGTGCGGCACTCTCCGTCCTCGCCTATGACCATGAAACTGCGGTCGTGTCGCAGACCCGCCTCCGTCAGCAGCGCATCGGATACGGGAACACCCGCGCATCCCTTGACGGGATAGGAGGTCAGCTCGACAACGGTCGCCACACGGCAACCCTACCCGGGGCCCCGCCCGGGGGTCGCGTCGCCGATCGGCCGGTCGGGGCGCGCCTTGCGCCCTCGCCCGGTGCCCGACCGGCGTTTCATGGCACGTCCCGGCTCCGCCATGCGCCCCCGGCCCGGCGTCCGGCGGCGGGGCGTAGCGCGGAGTACGGCGAATGACCCACCGCGTACGGCCGGTGACCACCGGCATATGGCGTAGGCGCGCTGCGCCTCCCCGCCGACAGGAACCCAAAACCGGCCGTTTCCCTGGAGCGGCGGACGAGATCGCGGGAAAAGCACGACCTCCGGCGTCGCCCGGGGTACCGGACCGGCGGGGTGAAGGGTGCTGATTTCGGGGCCGCCCCTGAGAGCGGCTCGAAGGGGGGAAGTCGATGTGAGGCAATGATATGCGCGGGGGCGCGGTTCCCGCTATACACAGACCGCGTGATTCTCCGCCAGTTCCCCGCCACCATGACGACCGGCTGATTTCGGAGAACTGCCGCGGTGCACGGGCGCTCGGCGAGGCGATGCACGACAAGAGATACGGTAAACGCCAAGTCAAGTCCGTACGTACACCCGCGAGTTGGTCCAGTCGTCAAGCGACTCCCCCTGTCCGCGGGCCATACCGGATGCCGGAGAAGGGACGAGCCGGGGCCGGGGTTCCGCACCCGGCACCCTCGATCCCGCACCATCTCCCCTCGCGTCTTCGCCCACGCCGCCCCCGACCCCGACCGGCCCCGCCGCTGAACGCCGCGGTCGGCGGCACGCGCCCGTAGATACGTTTCAAGGACCGGCCGCACCCAGGGAAACGCCACCGAGCCCGCCGGGCGCATTCGCTCATGCGTCCCCTCTTCCCCCACTCCACCGCAAGGCCGTCCTATTTCCCGCCCCTCGCTCTGCCTCCCGCTCTCCCCTCTCTCCTCCACTCCCCGGCATTCTCCGGTTGTCGGCAGGAAGAGCGGAACGGCCAGTTCCAGCGCGGTGCCGCGCGGTTACGGCCGCCCGCCGCGGCCCGGCCGCCAAGCGGCCGATCTTGACCGGGCGGCGACGCAATAGCGCCGAGGAAGATCCCGTGCCGCACGTCCGGCCCCCACCGGGCGCCGTATTGAGCCGCCCGCCGCTCGTCCGGGCTTCAACCGTCCATGCCCCGGCCGCAATTCGCCCGGCCCGCCGCCCGGGATCGGTCACCGATCATCCGGAAACGAATCCGGCGGAATAGCGTCCGCCCCCTCCGGCGCCCCGGAGAATCATTTCCCGCCGTACGAGGACGTCCAGCGAGGCCGGATCGCCCGCCTCCGGCCCGGCCCGCCGGACCCGCCCCGCCGGCGGCCGTGCGCCCCCGGCCCTCCATGCGCCTCCCGCCATCCAACTGACGGAGCGTCATCGGATTCCGGGGTGGCACCGGGCGGCGCACGGCCGTCCATGAGGCCCCCTGCGCCTTGTGACCAGCGGGGCCGGGCTGCGGTACTCGTACAGCCCGCCGGGTCCTCCGGAGGGCACGTCGAGAGCCGTTGTGTCGAGAGGAACCAGCCTCATGGCCGTACGAGGAAGTCACCGACGCCCCGCATCGCCCAGCCGGGTCTCCCCGCTGTGTGCGGCCCTCACCGCCGGCGGTGTCGGCATCGTCCTGCCGCTCCTCGGCACCGGGCCCGCCCATGCGGCCTCGGTCGGCACCTGGGACCGGGTCGCCAAGTGCGAGAGCGGGGGCAACTGGCACATCAACACCGGCAACGGCTACTACGGCGGGCTGCAGTTCTCCCAGCACACCTGGGCAGCGTTCGGCGGCACCGCCTACGCACCGCGGGCCGATCTGGCGTCCAAGGCCCAGCAGATCACCGTGGCGGAGGTGGTCCTGCGCAAACAGGGCCCGGGCGCGTGGCCGGTCTGCTCCGTCCGCGGCCGGCTGAGCCGGTCCGGGCCGCCCGCCGAGGTGGCGAGCCGCGGCGCCGAACCCCGCGCCGAGCACCCGGCCGAGCCCGCCAAGAAGTCGGCCAAGTCCGCCGCGAAGTCCCGGGCCCGGCAGCACACCGCCCGCGCGGCGTCCGGCTCGTACTCGGTCGTCCGCGGCGACACGCTGTCCCGCATCGCCACGCGTGCGTCGGTCAGCGGTGGCTGGAAGGCGCTGTACCACGCCAACCGCGGGACCATCGGCCCCAATCCCCATCTGATCCACCCGGGGCAGCGGCTGGCCCTGCCCTCGGGCGCCCGGCACCAGCGCAAGGCGGCGCCCCGCCATCGCGCCTCGGCCATCTCGAGCCACACGGTGGTCCGCAAGGCCGCCGCCCGCCCGCATACGGCCCCGGTCAGCGGGACGGTCAGCGCGGCGTACGGCCTCCGCGGCGCCCGGTGGGCGAGCGGCCATCACACCGGCGTGGACTTCGCGGTCCCCATCGGCACCTCGGTGCGCGCGGCCGCCCCGGGCACCGTGGTGGCGGCGGGGTGGGGCGGCGCCTTCGGCTACCAGGTGATCATCCGCCACGCCGACGGCCTCTACACCCACTACGCGCATCTGTCGGCGCTGACGGTCCGCACCGGGCAGTCCGTCGAGGCGGGCCGCCGGATCGCCCGGTCCGGCAACACCGGGAACGCCACGGGACCGCATCTCCACTTCGAGGTCCGTACCGGTCCGCACTACGGGTCCGATATCGACCCGCTCGCCTATCTGCGCTCACGCGGCGTCGGCGTCTGACGGCTCACACCGGACGCACGGCGCCCCTCACGAAGGTGTCCGGCGGATCGTGACGCCTGCGGCAGGCTGCTCCCCTCCGCCCCCGGCAACGGGAAGGGGCGGAGAGGGGAACGACCCGCCGGACACCCCATAGGTCCATCTCCAGGGGGTGGGGGAAGGGGAGGCCGCCCGAGGCACGGCTCGGGCGGCCTCCCGCCGTTCGCGCGGGGATCGGTCAGTACCAGATCGCGGCGGACAGCCCGGTGTCCGCCTCCTGAGGCGGATCGGGAAGGCTCCGGGCGGTCCGGAGCGCGATGCGCCGCGCGCTCCAGGCCGCCACCGCCGCGTCCAGGACGTCGTCGGACGGCACCCGGCCGGCCGGTCCGAGGTCGTCGGGCAGGACGATGCCCTGGTCCTCCAGCAGCCGGCGGCGCACGGCCTGGCCGTTCCAGCCCTTCTTGCTCCAGGCCACGGGCCGCCCCTCGTCGATGGCGGCGAAGGAGACCTCGGGATGAACCTCGTAGAGCCGGTGGTCGCCCCCGTCGCGGCAGGCATTGGCCTCGCGCAGCTTCGCGGCCAGCCCCCAGGTCTGACGGCTCAGCCCCTGACCGGTCAGGGAGCGGCAGCGCCGATTGGCCTCGTCGAAGTCCTCCGCCTCCCAGACCCCGCGCGGCGGTACGGGAAAGACCCGGGAGCGGTGCGGGGCCACCATCGCGACGGCCAGAGCCTCCGCCTCGCGCCATCCGGCCGTCAGCAGTCCCAGCGGCATGTCGACCGCGACCACGGCGGCGTCCGGAAGCCGGCCGAGCAGCTCGCTCAGCCCGCCGGCGGTATCCGCCCCGGCGAACTGACCCTCCTCGCACAGCGTCACGGCCACCCAGCCGGTACGGCAGGCGTCCACCCCCACGACGGGTGATCCGGCGCATCCGGGTGCGAGCGGGGTGTGAAAAGCATCGCGGCGGGAACCCATGCGCCGTATCCGACCATGCCGATGGGCCGGTGCGGGGCAGAACGGCGCGAAAGGACGGGCGATGGGCGTACGTACATGGATTCAGGAGTGGCCCGTCTACCGCCAGCTGACCGGAAGCGACCCACTCGGCCGCGGCGCCGCCGCCACCTCGGCCGCCACCCGTGGGCAGCGCCCCCGCACCGTCACCGCCGACAAGGTGGTCAAGTCGGTGTGCCCCTACTGCGCGGTGGGGTGCGCCCAGAACGTCTATGTGAAGGACGAGCGGGTGGTGCAGATCGAGGGCGACCCCGACTCACCGGTCAGCCGCGGCCGGCTGTGTCCCAAGGGCTCGGCGTCCCTCCAGCTCACCACCGGCGAGTCCCGGCGCCACGAGGTGCTCTACCGCCGCCCGTACGGCACCGAATGGGAGCGGCTGGACCTGGACACCGCGATGGACATGGTGGCCGAACGGGTGGTCCGCACCCGCCGCGAGGGCTGGCAGTGGGAGCAGGACGGGGTCAGCGTCAACCGCACCCTGGGGATCGCCAGCCTCGGCGGCGCCACCTTGGACAACGAAGAGAACTACCTCATCAAGAAGTTGTGGACGGGGCTCGGGGTGATCCAGGTGGAGAACCAGGCCCGGGTCTGCCACTCCTCCACCGTCGCCGGGCTCGGCACCTCCTTCGGCCGCGGCGGCGCCACCACCTTTCTGCAGGATCTGCAGAACTCGGACTGCATCGTGATCGAGGGCTCCAACTTCGCCGAGGCCCATCCCGTGGGCTTCCAGTGGGTGATGGAGGCCAAGGCTCGCGGTGCGAAGGTCATCCATGTCGATCCGCGCTTCAGCCGCACCAGCGCGCTGGCCGATCTGTATGTGCCGATCCGGGCCGGCACCGACATCGCCTTTCTCGGCGGCATCATCAACCATGTGCTCACCGGCGGCCATGACTTCCGCGACTACGTCCTGGAGTACACCAACGCCTCGACCATCGTCGGCGAGGACTTCGAGGACACCGAGGATCTGTCGGGGATCTTCTCCGGCCTCGACCCGGAGACCGGCCACTACGACATCTCCACCTGGAGCTACGAGGGCGCCCGGGTCCAGGCGCCGCAGGGGGCGCCCGACGAGCTGTACGAGGAGCGCACCGGCCGTGGCGCGTCCCTCTCGACCGCCGCCCAGTCCGAGTCCCATGGCTCCGGCGGCGCGCCCGTCCATCCGGACGTCCCCACCGACCGCACCCTGCAGCATCCGCGCTGCGTCTATCAGGTCCTCAAGCGCCACTTCTCCCGCTACACACCCGAGATGGTCGAGGAGACCTGCGGGATTCCCCAGGACACCTTCCTGGAGGTGTGCCGCGCGCTGGTGGAGAACTCGGGCCCGGACCGCACCTCGGAGTTCGTGTACGCCGTCGGCTGGACCCAGCACACCGTGGGCGCCCAGTACATCCGCACCGCGAGCATCCTTCAGCTGCTGCTCGGCAACATCGGCCGCCCCGGCGGCGGCATCCAGGCGCTGCGCGGCCACGCCAGCATCCAGGGCTCCAGCGACATCCCGACCCTGTTCAACGTGCTCCCCGGCTACATCCCGATGCCGCATGCCCATGCGCATGAGGACCTGGACACCTTCGTCGAGGCCGTCAAGACCGACAAGGGGTTCTGGGGCGAGATGCGCTCCTATGTCGTCAGCCTGCTCAAGGCGTACTACGGCGACGCCGCGCACGCCGGCAACGACTACTGCTTCGATCATCTGCCCCGGCTGACCGGCTCCCACAGCACCTACCACACCGTGAGGGAGATGCTGAACGGAGTCTGCAAGGGCTTCTTCCTGATGGGTGAGAACCCCGCCGTGGGCTCGGCCAACACCAAGATGCAGCGCCTGGGCATGGCCAACCTGGACTGGCTGGTGGTCCGCGACTTCTCCCTCATCGAGTCCGCCACCTGGTGGAAGGACGGACCGGAGATCGAGACCGGCGAGCTGCGCACCGAGGACATCGCCACCGAGGTGTTCTTCTTCCCCGCCGCCGCCCACACCGAGAAGTCCGGCTCCTTCACCAACACCAACCGGATGCTGCAGTGGCATTTCGCGGCCAAGGAGCCGGACGGCGAGGCGCGCAGCGATCTGTGGTTCATGTACCACCTGGGCCGGCTGGTCAAGGAGCGGCTGAAGGACTCCACCGACCCCATGGATCGGGCCGTCCACGATCTGGCCTGGTCCTATCCCACCGAGGGCCCGCTCGCCGAGCCCAGCGCCGAGGCGGTTCTGGCCGAGATCAACGGCCGCGACGCGCGGGGCGCGCCGCTCAGCGCGTACACCCAGCTCAAGGACGACGGCTCCACCTCCTGCGGCTGCTGGATCTACTGCGGGGTGTACGCGGACGGCGTCAACCAGGCCGCCCGCCGTAAACCGCATACCGAGCAGGACTGGATCGCCGCCGAATGGGCCTGGGCCTGGCCCGCCAACCGGCGCATCCTCTACAACCGCGCCTCGGCCGATCCGGCGGGCCGGCCGTGGAGCGAGCGCAAGGCGCTGGTGTGGTGGGACGCGAGCCAGGAGCGGTGGACCGGCCATGACATCCCGGACTTCATCCCCGACCGGGCGCCCTCCTACCGCCCGCCCGAGGACGCCCGGGGCCCGGACGCGCTCAGCGGAGTGGATCCGTTCATCATGCAGGCCGACGGCAAGGGATGGCTGTACGCCCCGGCCGGGCTGGTGGACGGTCCGATGCCGACGCACTACGAGCCGCAGGACTCACCGGTGCGCAATCCGCTCTACCCGGAGCAGCAGCGCAACCCGGTCCGGGAGGTGATCTCCGATGAGCACAACGCCTTCCATCCCAGCGGGGGCGAGCCGGGCAGCGAGGTGTTCCCGTACATGATCACCACCTACCGGCTCACCGAGCACTTCACGGCGGGCGGGATGAGCCGCTGGACGCCGTATCTGGCCGAGCTGCAGCCGGAGTTCTTCTGCGAGGTCTCTCCCGAGCTGGCCCGCGAGCGACATCTGGAGCACACCGGCTGGGCGACGCTGGTCAGCGCGCGCGGGGTGATCGAGGCCCGGGTGATGGTCACCGAGCGGATGTCCCCGATCAGGGCCGGGGGCCGCACGGTGCATCAGATCGGGCTGCCGTACCACTGGGGCCCCAATGGCTACACACGCGGGGACGCCGCCAATGAGCTGTCCGCGATCGTCCTCGACCCGAATGTCCATATCCAGGAGGTGAAGGCGCTGAGCGCCGACATCCGTCCCGGCCGCCGCCCCCGCGGCCCGGAGCTGACGGCTCTACTCGAAGACTATCGGCGGCGCGCCGGGATCACGGCGCGGACCGGAACGGAGGTGCGGGGATGACCGACACCTCCCGGCGCTCATCACTGATCGGCCGCAATCTGCTGGCCGGAGCCGAACCGGACGTGGCCGGGGACGCCGGACACGACGGCCATCCGCCCCGGGTCGGCTTCTTCACCGACACCTCGGTGTGCATCGGCTGCAAGGCGTGCGAGGTGGCGTGCAAGGAGTGGAACGCCATCCCGGAGGACGGGCTGGACTTCACCGGCATGTCCTTCGACAACACCCAGGGCCTTGACGCCTCCAGCTGGCGCCATGTGGCCTTCATCGAGCAGAGCAAGCCGCTGGGCCGGGCCGAGGCGGCGGTCGACCACAGCGATGTCGATGTGCTGGCCCTCGCGGCGCAGGGCTCCGGGACCCCGGTCGGGGAGGCGGCGATCACCCCCACCTCCCCGGCACCGTCCCCGTCCGCCGACGGGCAGACCGGGCTGCGGTGGCTGATGGCCTCGGACGTGTGCAAGCACTGCACCCACGCGGCGTGCCTGGACGTCTGCCCGACCGGTGCGCTCTTCCGCACCGAGTTCGGGACCGTGGTGGTCCAGGACGACATCTGCAACGGCTGCGGCTACTGCGTGGCCGCGTGTCCGTACGGGGTCATCGATGTGCGGCCCCAGGACGGCGGGGCCCATAAGTGCACCCTGTGCTACGACCGGCTCGGCGCCGGCCAGGAACCCGCGTGTGCCAAGGCGTGCCCCACCGACTCCATCCAGTTCGGCCCCCTGGACGAGCTGCGCGAGCGCGCCGCCGCCCGGGTCGAGGAGCTGCACCGGGTGGGCGTGGAGGATGCCCGGCTGTACGGACACGACCCGGAGGACGGTGTCGGCGGCGACGGTGCCTTCTTCCTGCTGCTGGACGAGCCGGAGGTCTACGGGCTGCCACCGGACCCGGTCGTCACCACCCGGGATCTGCCCTCGATGTGGCGGCACGCGGGCGCCGCGGCACTGACCCTGCTCGGCGGCGTGGCCGCCGTGTTCGCGGCCCACGGCGGCATGAGCGGACGCCGTACCGGAAGGAGGGGCCGATGAGCGAGTCGGACGTCACCCGTGACGGCATCCGCGGCGCCCGGCCGGACCGTGACGCGCTGGTGGGCAAGGGGATGGAGAACGGCGAGCGGCGCCGCCGCAAGGGCGGAAAGGGCCGCAAGGGCGATCAGTCAATGGTCCCCCGGGCGGAGTTCACCTCCTACTACGGGCGGCCGGTGCTGAACCCGCCCACCTGGAGCGCCCGGGACGTCGCGGGCTATCTCTTCCTCGGCGGGCTCGCGGGCGCCGGCTCGGTGCTCGCGGCGGGCGCCGAGCTGACCGGCCGTCCGGTCATGGCCCGCGCGCTCAAGGTGTCCTCGGTGGCCGCCCTGGCCGGCTCCACCGCCGCGCTGATCCACGACCTCGGGCGCCCCGAGCGGTTCGCCAATATGCTGCGGGTCTTCAAGCCCACCTCGCCGATGAGCGTCGGCTCATGGCTGCTGATGGTCTACGGCCCCATCGCCGGCGCGGCCGCCGCCTCGGACCTGGCCGGGCGGCTGCCACGCGCCGGCCGGGCGGCCACGGTGGGCGCGGGGCTGCTGGGCCCGGCAGTGGCCTCGTACACGGCGGTGCTGGCCGCCAACACGGCCGTCCCCGCATGGCACGACGGCTACCGCGAAATGCCGTTCGTCTTCATCGGCTCGGCCGCCACGGCGGCGAGCGGCATGGCCCTGCTGGTCTCGCCGGTCGCCGAGAACGCCCCGGCGCGCGGGGTCGCGGTCCTCGGTACGGCGCTGGAGACCGCCGCCGTCAAGGCCATGGAACGGCGGGTCGGCGTGGTCGCCGAAACCTACCGCGAGGGCCGGGCGGGCCGGCTGATGCGCGCCGCCGAGGCACTTTCGGCGGCGGGCGCCCTCGGCGGCGCCCTCCTCGGCCGCCGCAATCGCACCGCCGCGGCCCTCAGCGGTGCGGCCCTGCTGGCGGCCTCCGTCTGCACCCGTTTCGGGGTGTTCCACGCCGGGATCCGGTCGGCGGAGGACCCGAAGTACACGGTCCTGCCCCAGCGGGAGCGGCTCGACGCGCGACGGGAACGACCCGACGCACAGCGGGACCGGCCGCAGGACGGCTGACCCGCCGCGGCGCGCCGTAGGACCGCCCCCGCCGCGGCCGTACGGCGCTGCCCGAAAGGGCAGCCCGCACTGCCCTTCCCCGGCGGGCCCCGGCCTGGACGGCGCGGCATCCGTCCCGCGACGCTGACTGGAGGCGGACATCCGGTGTGGGGCGGCAGTCCCCGGGGAGCGGCAGATGCACGCACATGAGCATGACCACGGACACGAGCACGACGAATCCCTCGCCTCGCCGAAGCGGACGGGCCCTGATATGCAGGCGGAACTTCCGCATCTGCTGAGGGCCGCCGCCACGGGCCGTACGGAGGTGCTCGGCCCTTCCGGAATGAGCACCCTGCAGCGCACGGTGGGCAACTCGGCCGTCGGAGCGGCGATCCAGCGGGACGCCGAGCGGGGCGAGGAGGGCGAGGGGCGGTCGAGCGTCCATGACGTCGTCGCCTCCGGCGGCGGGGAGCCTTTGGACACCGACACCCGCGGCGACATGGAGGCCCGGCTCGGCGCCGACTTCGGGGACGTACGGGTGCACACCGGCTCCGCGGCGCACGAGTCGGCGACGGAAGTCGGCGCCCGCGCCTACACGGTGGGGAACAACGTGGTCTTCCAGCGGGACGCCTACGACCCGTCCTCGCATCAGGGCAGCACCACGCTCGCCCATGAGCTGACCCATGTCATCCAGCAGCGCAGCGGCCCGGTCGACGGTACGGAGGCCCCGGGCGGGATCCGGGTGAGCGATCCGTCCGACCGCTTCGAACAGGAGGCGTCGGCCAACGCCGAGCGGGTGACGGCGGAGCCGTCGCCCGCCCCGGGCCCCGCGCCCGCCCCGGCGGCGGCCGCGCCCTCCACCGCCGCGCCGCCGGTGCAGCGCCAGGAGGCGGACGAGGACGAGGAGCCGGCGGACGTCCAGGGGTCGTTCGTCCAGCGGGCCGCCGAGGGCGGGACCGAGGACGAGGAGGAGGCCCCGCCCGAGGGATAGACCGGCTGGGGGGGGTGGGCCCACCTGCGGGATGGGCCCACCCCGGTATCGTCCTGTCAGCCGTTGGTCTCCGTCGCCGAGATCTTGCCGCCCAGGAACAGCGACTCCGAGCACTGGGACGGCGCCGGGGCCTTCACCGGCCGGCCCACCTCACGGCAGCTCACCGAGATGGTGACCTTGCCCTTGGCCGCCACCTGGATGGGGGTCACGAAGTGGTAGTCGGAGTCCCGGAAGTTCTCCAGCGCCAGATTGAGCAGTTGTCCATCGTCACTGGAGATGACCAGCGTGCCGGTGTCGCCCTGCGGATTCTGCACCACGATGTCGGTGAGCTCGAAGCTCTTCCCGTCGGGGACCGTGTACGCGGTCCGCTCGGCGGCCCCGCCACCCACCGCGTCGCGCACCTGCACCCGTGCGCTGGCCGGGGCCGCGGGCCCGCCGGGCTCCCCGGGCTCGGCATCCGAACCGTCGGACGGCGCGCGGGACTTGCCGCCGCCGGGGCCGGTCGAGCCGCCGTCCTGACCACCATCTTGACCGCCGCCGCCCGACGCCCCCTGTCGGCCGCCCTGCTGCCCGTCCTGAGCTCCGCCGCTCTCCTTGTCCCCTTGTTTCACGGCGGATTCGACCGCCTGCGGGGTGATCGCCTCCCGGGCGGCCGACCGTACGGTGGGGCGCAGCAGCGCGTACCAGAGGCCCACCAGGAGCGCGGCCACCAGGACGGCGGCGGCGAGCGTCCGGGGAAGCCAGCGGGGCAGGATGGCCTGTTGTTCGTAGGTGCCGTCCAGGACCACCGGCTCATACGGGTCCTGGCCCTCCCCCGTCCGTGGTGTCACCACCGCCTGGAACGGATGGGTGATCGGGGTGCCGCGCCACAGCCGCTGGGTGGGACGCACCCTGAGCGTGGCGAACTTGGCCTCGCCCGGTGGAACGGTCAGCTCGGCGGGCTCGAAGGCCATCTTGGTCCGCTCGGTGGCGCCGCGTGCGCTGAGCACCACCGGAAGGGGTGTGTTGCCGCGGTTGTCCACCGCCACCTTGTGACGGCCGTGCCAGGCGCTGTTGGAGCCGCGGGGCACCAGCTCCGAGGTGACCTCGGTGAAGGGCCGCACCGTCACACCGCGTTCGAGTAGATGACATGGACACGCCATTCTCCCATGCTTGGCCATGCCCCTCCCTCAGTCGCCCGAGGGGAGAGAGCGACGTGAATCAAACGACGGGAGAACGCGTTACGGTGGCGCTGCGCGTCCAAGGCCCGGTGTCGCGGGCCGGAGTGGCCAGCCAACTGCGCACCCGGCCCGAGGTCAAGGTCATCGACTGGGACGAACCGGACTCACCGCAGGTCGTGGTCGTCGTCCTGGACGTTCTCGATGATGGCGCTCTACGCGTGTGACGCCAGATTCAACGGACCAGCGCAGCGCGGGGGGTGCTGGTCACCACCCAAATCGATGAGCAGCAACTGGTCAACGCCGCGGAGTGCGGCTTTGTCGGAGTCGTCCGCCGCGCGGAGGCGACGCCGGAGCGGTTAGTGCAGGTGATCGACTTCCCCCTCCCCGACGCCGACCACCGCCGCCTGCTGTGGGACCGCTCACTGGGCACCGTCCTCCCCCGCTCCACCGATCTGGACCTGGACTTCTGCGCCGAGTCCTTCGAGCTGGCGGGCGGCAACATCCGCTCGGTGGCCGTCACCGCCGCCTACCTCGCGGCCGAATCCGGCAGCCCGGTGACCATGCCCGACCTCATCCACGCACTGCAGCGCGAATACCAGAAACTGGGCCGCCTGACCCTGGCCTCGGAATTCGGCCCGTACATGCCCCTGCTGAGGGACTGACGGACTTGGTGGCGGGCCAGGAGAGCCATCGCCTCGCCACGAAGACCACTGGCCGGACCGCATCGGCCACCACCACCCTGGTGGACCGTGGAACAACCGATCGACCCGCCCCGGCGCGCCTAGGCCGTTTCTGATGGCTCTTGGACGGTGTCGCGGAGCCAGATGACGATCGCGGAAACGGCCAGGGTGCCGTTGAAGATGTAGTCGCGCTTGTCGTACCGGGTGGCCACGGCGCGGAACTGCTTCCACTTGTTCACGCACCGCTCGACCGCGTTGCGGCGACGGTACTGGGCCTTGTCGAAGGCCGGGGGCCGACCGCCGGAGCGTCCGCGGCGCTTGCGGTGGACCCGCTGGTCGTCGGGCTGCGCGATGGTGGCCTTGATGCCGCGCCGTCGCAGGTAGTCGCGGTTGTCGCGGCTGGAATACGCCTTGTCGCCGCGCACCCGGTCCGGCCGGCTGCGCGGGCGGCCCGGGCCGCGGTGCTGGATGCGTAAGCCGTTCAGCACCGCGGCGAACATCGGGCTGTCCCCACGCTGACCTGGTGAAGTCAGCCAGTGCAGCGGGCGGGCCGGTCGTCGGAGAGCAGATGCACTTTGCTGGTCAGCCCGCCCGCGAGCGTCCCAACGCCTCGCGTCCATCTGCCTCCTCACGGGCCCCGCCCCCTTTTGCGGGTGGTCGGCCGGAGGCTTGCGGGGCGCCCCGGCCGCGTGCTGATGCGCCCGGCAGGAGGTCGAGTCGATGTTCACGGCCCACTCCTGCCGGGACACCTGGCGGGCGAATGCCCCATCCGGGTCACCGGCATCTGCCTCGATCTGCAGCTCCTGAAGGATGACCTGCCATGTGCCATCGGCCGACCAGCGCCGGTGACGCTCGTAGACGGTCTGCCAGGGACCGTACCGTTCCGGCAGATCCGGCCAGGGCACCCCAGTCCGGGCCCGGAAAAGCACCCCATTGATCACTCTGCGGTGATCCGCCCACTGCCCGCCCGGCTTGCCGTTGCCAGGCAGCAGGGGTTCGATCTTCTGCCACTGCGCGTCCGTGAGCTCGTGTCGCCGCACCATACGGGCGTCCTGCCCGACCAACCACGAGATCCACCCAGTCCACCAAGAGCCATCAGAAACGCCCTAGGGCCACCGAGGACTATCGCTTCGCGGAAGCCTTCGCCGAGGCTTTCGGCGAGGCCGACGGCGAGGAAGGCGCCGTGCCGCCGCCCGGGTTCGGACCGTAGGCGTCCAGGAAGCGGTCGCGGAAGGAGCTCATCTTCCACACCGGGGCCTTCGCGCCCGGCATCAGGCCGTCCTCCCAGCCCCAGTGGGAGATCCGGTCCAGCACCGCCTTGTCGTGCGCGACGATCGCGACCGGTACGTCCCGGCTGGCGTTGTTGCCGCTGACCCGCGAGAGGGGTTGGTGGTCGCCGAGGAAGACGAGCACGGTGTTCTTGTTGCCGTACTTCAGCACATAGTCGATGAGGCTGTTCACCGAGTACTGGATGGACTTTCCGTACTCGGCCTTCACCTTGGTGGAGTCGGTGAACACATCCGCGGGATTCTTGCCGGCCTTCTGGATGGCCTTGTAGACCGAGCCGTCGCCGACCTGGCTCCAGGGGATCGTCTTGGGGATGGGCGCCCAGGGCTGGTGGCTGGAGGTCAGGATGATCTCCGACATCAGCGGCTTGTCGCGCTTCTTGCCGTGCTCCAAGTGCTCGAACGCCTTGAGGGCGTACTGGTCGGGCATGGTCGACCAGCTGAACTTCGGGCCCTTGTAGCCGAGGTCGCGGGAGTCGTAGACGTGGTCGAGGCCGTAGAACTTGCCCTCCGGCCAGCCCTTGGTGACTCCCGGCATGATGCCGACCGTCCGCCAGGCGCCGGTGCGCTGGAAGGCGCGGGTGATGGACATGTGGTCGCCCGCGGTGACGGTGCGGTAGCGGTTCTGGTTGTCGATCCACAGGCCGGTGAGGAAGGTCGAGTGCCCCAGCCAGCTGCTGCCGCCGTAGGTGGCCGAGGTGAGCCAGCCGCTCTTGGAGGCGAACCCGGCCTTGCTCAACCGCTTGGTGGCGTTCTTGAGGGTCTTGTCCACACCGGGGGCGATCGCCGGGTCCTCGATGGCCGAGCGGCCGTAGCTCTCGATGAAGGTGAACATCATGTCCTTGCCGCGCAACCCGGTCAGCAGCTGGTCGCCGGGGGTGTCGCCGTAGGTGTCCACGGCGGCCACCTTGGCGAACTCCCGCTCGTCCTTGAGGGTCTTGCGGACCCGCTCCGCCCGGTCCTGGACGAGCGCGGTGGTGCTCCGGGACGCGAACGGCGCCCCGGCCACCTGCACGCCGAGCGCCGCGCACATGACCCAGACGGTGCCGAGCACCAGGGTGGTACGGGTCGCCACGGCGCTGTTCCTCGCCATGACGTTGCTGATCCGCAGGACGGCGAGTCCCATCAGGACGAGCACGGCGACGGCCAGGACCACGACACCGATCACGGCGGCGGTGGCGGCCGTCCCGCCGAGCGCGTCCTTGACGTACGACTGGGCGTCGTCCAGGAGTATCCAGTCGAGCACCACGTTGAACCCACGGCCGAGGAACTCGTTGAAGCCGATGTCGAGGAGGTTCAAGATGGTCAGCGCCCCGAGGGCCACCCCGGCGAGCACCGCCACCACCCGTCGCGCCATCGACGGCAGCATGAGCAGCAGCGTGGCGCCGAACACCCCCTCCACCGGGATGCGCATAAAGGCCCTGGGTTCGACGAGGCTGAGCTGGGTCGGCAGGAGGAGGGCGATGAACACGAGGGCGAGGGAAAGCCCCGTGGCCGCCCATGCCACCGCCCGCGCCACGGCGGGGTATGTGGCCCGCCAGCCCTTGGGGGCGGCGGGCGTGTCGTGGACGGAGCTCACCTCCTGGTCGGGGACCGCGTCCGGCTCCCCGGTGTCATCCTGCCGCTGGGCGGGGAGATCCGGCGTGGCCTCAGGCTCAGCCTCAACCTCAGGTGGACTCTCCGGAGTCGGGCCCTCCGTCGGGGCCCGCTCCGTGGTTCCCTTGTCCGTTTCCGACCGCTGATGAGAGCTCGATTGGCGCGACAACCCGAAGGTCCTTCCCTGCGAAGCCCGGTGGTGGCACGGCGGACCCGGCTCGGGTAGTCGGGCCCGTCGTTATCCGTACGGCGTGCCGGGGGCCTCCGTTCAATCACCTGGCATTTTTCCCGGCGCCTTCCGCCCGCTCGCGAGCGCACCCGCGCCCCTCGCGAGCGCACCCGCCCCACGATACGCTGCAACCTTCACATGGATGGGATCGGCGGCACGCGGGCGGAGAGACAAGGACGGACACATGCGCATCGGAGAGCTCTCGGAGCGCACCGGCACACCGCGCCGGCTGCTGCGCTACTACGAGGAGCAGAAGCTGATCCTGCCCGACCGCTGTGCGAACGGCTACCGCTCCTACGACGAGCGCCTCGTCGACCGGGTGCTGCAGATCAGGGGGCTGCTCGACGCGGGGCTTCCGACCCGGATCATCAAGCAGATCCTGCCGTGCCTCGACAAGCCCCGGCGCATTCACTTCTCCGACGCCACACCGGAGATGATCGCCACGCTGGAGAGCGAGCGGGACCGCATGACCGAGCGCATCGAGTGCCTGACCCGCAACCGGGACGCGATCTCCGAGTACCTTGACGCAGTGCGCAGCAACAACACCGCCAGCTGACCCACCACCCCGGGGAGCCCACGATGACCGTCCGCCGTGTCGTACCCAACGTCCGGTCCGAAGCGATGCGGGAGAACCGGGAGTTCTACGGTCTCCTGGGCTTCGAAGAGGTGATGAACCAGGGCTGGATCATGACGCTCGCCTCCACCACCAACCCCACGGCCCAGATCAGCGTGCTCACCCACGACGAGACCGGACCGGTGGTCCCCGATGTGAGCGTCGAGGTGGACGACGTGGACGCGGCCTACGCGGTGATGTGCGACAGCGGCGCCGAGATCGTGCACTCTCTGCGGGACGAGGAGTGGGGTGTCCGCCGCTTCTTCGTCCGCGACCCCAACGGCCGCGTGATCAATGTGCTGAGCCACCGCCGATAACCCGATGCGCCCCGCCCCCGCACTCGGCTGGCGTCCGCCCTCATGACGACGCCACCGCGCATCCGCCCGCCCCGCACCGCCGATGAGCGCACCCAGCTGCTGGGCTGGCTCGATATGCAGCGTGCCGTCATCGCGTGGAAGTGCGAGGGCCTGTCCGAGGCGGACGCCCACCGATCCTTCCTCCCCACCTCGCCCCAGATGACCCTGGCCGGGCTCGTCTCCCATATGTGCTGGGCGGAACACCTGTGGTTCGAGATCGTCCTCCTCGGCCGCCCGGCCCAGGGCCCCCGGTTCGACGAGGACGTCGAGGATGCCCATATGAGGGTCGAGGGCGTCCCGCTCGCTCAGCTCCTCAAGGACTACGCGCAGCAGTGCCAGGTGTCCAACGAGATCATCGCGGCCCACTCCCTGGACGACACCGGCCGCCACCCGGAGTACAACGCCAGCTCCACCAGCCTGCGGTGGATCCTCTTCCACATGATCGAGGAAACCGCCCGCCACGCCGGCCACATGGACACCATCCGGGAACTCGTCGACGGGACGAAGGGCCACTACTAAAGGGCCACTACTGACGCCCCGCTACGGTGGCCGGGTGACCTACATCGAGATCAACGGCTCGCCCGCCACCGCGGACACATTGCGGCTGCCCGCGCTCACCAGCTACGGGCACTTCACGGCGATGCAGATCCGAGACGCCCGGGTCCGCGGCCTCGACCTCCACCTCGATCGGCTGCGCTCGGCGACCCGGGAACTGTTCTAGCCCCCGGCACGGACTTCGACCCGGACCACATCGCACACCACTACTGGCGCCTCCACACCCAGCCCCGCGACGCCTGGAAACGGGAAATCCTCCACACTGGCGCCAGCTGACCCCCGCCTCGCTGGAACAGCTACCTGTCGACGGTGCCGGACAGCCGGGCCGGGTCGGCTGCGGCCACCGCCGTCCTCCCGTCCAGCTCCCAGCCTTTCGCGTACGCCGCGGCGAACTCCTCGCCGCCCAACGCGGCCTCTCCCCGGCGGGTGAGCTCGTGGACCTGCGGATCGGTGTGGTCATGCGTGCCGCGAAGCCGGGCCGCGGTTCCCAGCAGTACAGCTGACTCGTGCTGCCGCCCGCGCGTCTCGGCGAGCGCGGCCGTGTTCACCGTCACCAGTGACAGGATCGGCAGATCCCGGGTTGCCAGCGCGGCCGCGTAAGCCTCGCGCAGCGCCTTGTCCACGCCGGGCAGGTCGCCCAGCGCCAGGCAGAGCGCGGCCCGTGCGCTGCCGACCAGCGTCCGGACGTGGTCCGTGGGGAACCCGGTTTCCTCGAGCAGGCACCGTTCGGCGGCGTCGAGCAGGTCGCCCGCTCTGTCCAGGTCGCCGAGCCGCACCCGGAAGTCGGCCTCGCATACGTCGACCAGGACCAGCATGTCCGCCGAGGACGCGTGCAGCGCCCGCTCCCGGGCGGAGTCGATCACCGCGAGCGCCCGGTCGGTGTCGCCGCGCCGCAGGTGCACGTCGATCCAGCGCAGGTCGCTGTAGAGCTGGTCGCCGAGGCTGAGCGAGCCGAACTCACCCGCCAGCGTCCGGGCCTCGCGCAGGTCGGCCAGCGCGCCGTCGAGGTCGTCGTATCGCCGCAAGTGGGCGCTCATCGGCAGCGTGGCGGCCCGGCCCCAACGGTCGCCGGCCTGCCGGAAGCGGTCCAGGGCCGCCTTCACATGGACACGCATCCGCGTCAGCGCGCCCCCGTTCTCGGCGATCTCGGCCTGGAACATATGGGCCAGCCCGGACAGCCATACGTCGTCGTCGCCGTCGGCCAGGCGCTGGAAGATCGCGAGTGCGGCCTCCTCCTTCTGCAGGAAGAGCAGGACCGGGCCGAACACGCGGTAGTGGCTCGGCAGCTCCGGATGCGTGAGCAGCCGGTCGGCCAGCTCGCGCATCTCCGTCCGGTCGTCCGCGGCTTCCCCGGCGGTGATCCCCGACAGGATGTCCGCCCGGTTCAGCAGGTAGGCGGCTCGGACGCAGTCGCGCTCGGGTGTCGGCCCGCCGCTGGTCGCCGCCAGCACCTCGCCCAGCCAGTAGGCGGCGTCGGAGTGGCGGCCGCACATCTGCCAGTACCAGACCAGGGTCAGGGCGAGGGTGGTCGCGCCGTGGGAGTCGCGGGTGGCGCACAGGTGGCGCAGGGCGGCGAGCGTGTTGTCGTACTCGGCGCCGATGACCTCCATGGCTGTCAGCTGGCCGGGCCCGCGCAGCAAAGGGTCCTGACCGGTCATCACCTGCGTGAAGTGGGCGGCGGCCAGATCGCGGGCCGTGCCGAGGTCGCCGGTGTCGGTCAGCCGGTCGGCGCCGTACTCGCGGATGGTTTCGAGCATGCGGTAGCGGCCGGTGCCGGGCGCGAGCTGCAGCAGTGAGCGGTCGACGAGGGTGGCGAGCAGTTCGGGGATGTCGGCTGTGGGCACGGTGGTGCCGGCGCAGACGGCGGTGGCCGAGGCGAATGTGACGCCGCCGGGCAGGATGGAGATCCGTTCCGCGACGGTGCGTTCGTGCTCGCCCAACAGCTCCCAGCTCCAGGCGATGACCGCGCGCAGGGTGCGGTGCCGGGGTGGTGCGGTGCGGCTGCCGGTGGTGAGCAGCCGGAACCGGTCGGAGAGTCCGTCGGCCAGGTGGGGCAGTGACAGCGTCCGCAACCGGGCGGCGGCCAGCTCGAGGGCCAGCGGCAGGCCGTCCAGCCCGTGCACCACGCGCACGATGTCGGGCAGCGAGGTCTCGTCGACGTCGAAACCGGGTCGCACGGCGGCGGCCCGCTCGGTGAACAGGCGCACCGAGGCCGCCCTTCGGGCCTGTTCGACGCCGTCGCCCGGGTCGGGCAGCACGAGCGGGGCCAGCGGCACGAGCGCCTCGCCGTCGACCGCGAGGGGTTCGCGGCTGGTGGCGAGCACGCGCAGCCCCGGGCAGCGGGGCAGCAGCGCCGAGACGAGGCGGGCCACGGCGTCGATCAGGTGCTCACAGTTGTCGACCAGCAGCAGGCTCTCCCGGCCGCCGAGCTCGCCGACGAGGACATCCAGCTCGTCACCCTCGATCCGCTTGCGGGCGTCGAGCATCGCGCCGCCCCGCAGGCCGATCCCGGTGAGCACTGCCGTGGCGATCTTCGCCGGTTCGGTGACGGAGACGAGGTCGATGAGCCAGGCGCCGTCGCGCAATGCGTGGCGGTGCCGGCGGGCGGCCTCCAGCGCAAGCCGGGTCTTCCCGGCGCCACCGGGACCGAGGACAGTGACCAGGCGTCCGGTGGTGAGCAGGGTGTCGATGCGGGTGAGGTCGTCGTCGCGGCCGATGAAGCTGGTCAGCGGCGCGGGCAGGTTGGTCGCGCCGCCATGTCCTCGCGGCTCGTCGGGGACAGCGTGAACTCGGCGCGACCGAATCCGCTCGGGTCCGGTGGCCGCCGGGCTCCCGGCCGGAGCGCCCTCGACCGAGGCGTCCGGCACCAGGATCGGCCGGCCGGGGCGCAGCAGGCGCAGATGGCGTTCCCGCAGGGCGGTGCCCGGGTCGGCGCCGAGGACATCGGCCAGCGTCTCGCGGACCCGCTCGTAGACCGCGAGCGCCTCGGCCTGACGGCCCTGAGCGGCGAGCGCGTCCATCAGCAGTGCGGCCGCCCGCTCGTTGACCGTCTGATCGGCCAGCAACCCGGTCAGCCGGGCGGCTGCCAACTCGGCCCGCCCCAGCGACAATTCGGCGTCAGCGAGATCGACGACCGCCTCGATGGACACCTGCGCCAACCGTGTCGCGACCGCGGGCGCGACCGCGGCGATGGCCGCGGGTTCGGTACCGGGATGGTCGCCCCACAACGCCACGGCCTTGGACAGCGCGGCGACCGCGGCCTCCGGGTCACCTGCCCGCAGCCCGTCCCGACCGGCAACGGTGAGCCGTTCGAAGCGCAGCGCGTCCACGTCGGCCGCGTCCACCGCCAGCCGGTAGCCGCCCGTGATCTGCACGACCACGCCACGGGCCGGGTCAGTCGGGGTGAGGGCGCGGCGCAGCCGGGAGACGAGGGCCTGCAGGGCGTGGGCGGGGCCGGACGGCGGCTCCTCGGCCCAGATCGCGTCGACCAGCACGCCGGGCTCGACCGCGTGGCCACCGGCGAGCGCCAGCCGGACGAGCAAGCCCCGCAACCGCGCTCCCGAAACGGTCAGAACGGCGTCACCGCGAGACACCCGAAACGGGCCGAGCAGCGTGATGCGAAGCCGTGCGCCCCTGTCCATTCCCCGATCTTCGCGCGCCCGCCCGCGAGGCCCAAATCAGGGCGACCGTGTCAGCTCCGTGTGAGCCCGCTGTGAGCGGCCCGCCTCAGTCTTCCCATGCCGCACACCGTCACGAGCAATGGAGGCAAAGATGACCGGGACAAACAACGCCTGCAGCTGGGTCCGGAGCTGGGGCGCCTCGCCCCAGGCGGCTCACGACGGGCTCGGCTCGCTCAACGACTACCCGCCCCTCGCCGACGTGACCCTGCGCCAGGTCGTGCGCATCAGCGGCGGCGGGCGGCGGGTGCGCATCCGTTTCACCAACGAGTTCGGGACCGCGCCCTTCACCATCGGCGCGGCGCGGGTGGGCCTCGCGGCGCCCGGTGGCGGGGTGCGGCCGGGCAGCGAGCGCGTGCTGGCCTTCTCCGGCGCGTCGTCCGTCACCGTCCCGGCGGGCGCGCCGATCCTCAGCGACCCGGTCGACCTGCACCTGCCCGCCCTCGCCAAGCTGTCCATCAGCCTCTACCTGCCGGGGCGCGTGGAAACCTGCACCTGCCACGACCCCGCCCTGGAGATGGGCTGGACGATTCCGGGCGACGCCGTTGCCTCCCCCGCCCTGCCGGAGAACGCCGAGGTGCTGCCGGTACGGGCCCTGATCTCCGCCGTCGAGCTGCTTCCCGACGCCCCTGCCAAGGCCATCGTCGTGGTGGGCGACTCCCGCTCCGACGGCGCCGGCTCGACCCCGGACACCAACCACAGCTGGCCGGAGCTGCTGGCCGAGCGTCTCGCCGAGCGGGGCATGGCCACCGGCTACGTTTCCAACCAGGGAATCAGCGGCAACCGGATGCTCAACAACGGCATCGGTGTCGCCGCCACGGCCCGCTTCGACCGTGATGTGCTGGCAACGCCCGGCCTCGGTCACGTGGTGCTCTCCGTGGGCGGCAACGACCTCGCCATCTCCTTCGCCCCACGGGGCGGCGACGGCCCCTTGGCCGATTTCCTGAAGGTGTTCCCCGGCGCACCGGTGACGACGGACGACGTCATCGCGGGCTACCGCCAGCTGATCGCCCGGGCGCATGACCACGGCGTGAGGGTCTATGCCACGACGATCGCGCCGTATGAGGGCGCGGAGGTCTACACACCGGAGGGCGAGCGCGCCCGCCAGGCGGTCAACGAATGGATCCGCACCAGTGGCGCCTTCGACGCCGTACTGGACTTCGACGCCGTCTGGCGCGACCCGACCTGCCCCAGCCGGGTCAGGGAGGACTTCCACGTCGGCGACCATCTGCACGGCAACGATGCGGGCTACCGGGCCCTGGCCGACTCCATAGACCTGTCGCTGTTCAGCTGAGTCGCGGCCGACCTGCCGCCGGAGCGCTTCCGTGTTCGGGCGGTTCCACACACAACCACGACCTGCGGCCCGGTTCTGGACGCGGAGCGCCCGTTACCGATGACCCGGCGGTCAGCGTCTGTTTCGTCGTCACGGTCGACGGCATCGAGCTCGGCTCGTTCAACACCTGTGAGGGCCTCGGCTGCGAGGTGGTGCTCGAACAGCGCGAGGAGGGCGGCAACAACAGCCATCTGTGGCAGCTGCCCACCCGGCTGAAGTACCCCAACATCAAGCTGTCCCGGCCGCTGACCCGTGACACCGAGAAGGTGGCCAAGTGGTTCGCGAGCATGACCACCGGGATCGCCCGCCGCACCGCGCATATCGAGGCGCGGACGGGTGACGGCCACAAGGTGGCCCAGTGGGGTCTGCTCGAGGTGGTGCCGGTGCGCTGGACCGGGCCGTCGTTCAACCCGGAGTCGCCCAAGGTGGCCATGGAGACCATCGAGATCGCCCACCACGGCTATGTGATGGAGGGCTGACCCATGAGCTCACCCGTGGCGTTCAGCGCGGCGGGCGGCGGGGCCGCCGCGGGCAGAACAGGTGGCGGGGCCCGGCCCAAGCTGGAGCACGCCTATCTGGAGCTGCGCACCCCGCCGCCGGGTGGCGGTCTGACGCCCGGCGGGCCGTGCGGGCGGATCGACTTCCAGTTCAACCCCAAGGAGCTGAGCCTGACCAAGGCGGCGCGGCCAAGGGGGCGAAGAGCGCGGGGCCGCCCGAGTACCAGGGGCCGCAGCCCAGCAAGCTGACCGTCGAGATGTTCTTCGACGCGAGCGACACCCAGGACACCAGCGTGGTGACCTCGGTGGAGCGGCTGTTCACCTGCTGTGTGCCGACCGACGAGACCCGGCAGCAGCAGCGGGCCTCGCCGCCATGGGTGGTGTTCCACTGGGGCGGGCTCACCGGGTTCCCCGGCTACGTCAGCCAAGTGCAGGCGAAGTACACCCTGTTCACCACCTCCGGTGTGCCGATCCGGGCGGTGTGCCAGGTGACGATGGAGGAGATCACCGGGGAGCCCCCGGGGCAGAATCCGACGTCGGGCGCGCTGCACGCACGCCGGGTGCACCGCGTGCGCACCGGCGACACGCTGCCGCTGCTGGCCTGGCGTGAGTACGGCGATCCGGCGGCATGGCGGGTCATCGCGGAGACCAACGGGATCGACGATCCGATGCGGCTGCCGGGCGGTCTCGAACTGCTGCTTCCGGCGCTGGACGAGCTGGACCGCGACGAGGGGGCCGGAGCCCACGGCGACGGTCATGGCGGGGGGTGGTGAGCGATGGCCCAGCAGAGCGTCGCCAAGGCCCTGGTGGGCGGGGGTGGAGATCGGTACCGAGGTGCGGCTGATGGCCGGCGCCGGGGGCGCTCCTTTGCCGCGTCCCCTGCTGACCGGGAGCGTCACCGCGCTGGAGGTGGAGATCGACGACACCGGCACCTTCACGGTGGTGCGCGGGCTGGACGAGTCGCACCGGCTCTTCCGAGGCCGCCAGGTGGCCAGCTACCAGAACATGACCCTCGCCGACATCTGTGTCCGGGTGGCGCGGCGGGCGGGGCTCAAGCCGGGGAAGGTCGATGTGGCGGGCCCGGTGCTGGAGCATGTGGCGCAGCCGAACATCAGCGACTGGGAGTTCCTCCGCGGGCTCGCCGAGGAGGCGGGCGCCCAGGTGTATGTGACGGACGGCCGGCTGCATATCGCCAAGCCCACCGAGGCGGGTGGCGCCCCGGACACCTCGGCGCGCGCCGCCCGCGACCCCCTGGTGCTGGAGATGGGGGACAATCTGCTGCGCTGCCGGGCCGGGGTGTCGGCGGCCGAGCAGGTGTCCACGGTCGAGGTGCGGGGCTGGGACGTCAAGACCAAGCAGCCGCTGGTGGGCCGCGCGGACGCGGGCACGGCGGCGACGTTGGACCTGGGGGTGACGGCGGCGGAGGTGGCGCGGCCGTTCGGCGAGGCCAGCTTTGTGGTGTCCGACGCGCCGTACGGGCACCAGGCGCAGGTGGATCAGGCCGCAGGCGCCCTCGCGGCGCGGATCGCGGGGTCGTTCGCCGAGCTGGAGGCGGTGATCCGGGGAAACCCGGAGGTGCGGGCGGGGGGGCGCGGTCACCCTGGCCGGGGTCGGCAAACCCTTCGAGGGGCGCTAGACCGTCACCTCCTCGCGGCATGTGTTCGACCCGGTGCGCGGCTATGAGACCTGGGTGACGGTGTCCGGGCAGCAGGAGCGTTCGCTCTTCGGGCTGACCGGCGGCGGGTCCGGTGGTGGTGGCGCGGAGACCGCCGCCCGGTGTTCGGGACTGGCCAACGGCACGGTCACCGACACCAAGGACCCCGACGGGCTCGGCCGGGTCAAGGTGCGGTTCCCCTGGCTGTCCGACGAGTACGCGAGCGACTGGGCGCGCACCGCCCAGGCGGGCGGGACCGGTGGCGGGGAGGCGTTCATCCCCGAGGTCGGCGACGAAGTGCTGATCGGTTTCGAGCAGGGCCATCTGGACCGCCCGTATGTGCTCGCCGGTCTCTACAACGGCAAGCACAAGCCGGGGCAGGGCCAGGGCACTTCGGGGCAGGGGCAGGGGCAGGGTCTCGGTCCTCAGCAGGGCCGGGGCGACGGCCAGGAGGCGGCGGCGGTCGACCCCACCAGCGGCGCGGTCAACAAGCGCGCGTTCGGCTCCCGCGGCGGCAACAAACTGGAGCTGCTCGACGCGGCGAACGGCCCGCAGGGCGTACGGCTGGTCACGCGGCACGCTGGAGCTGGGCGGCGCCACGGTGAAGCTGACCGCCCGCGGCGGCGTGCAGGTGGACGGCGGCAACGGCCAGGTGAAGCTGTCCACCGGCGGCGCGGTGGAGGTGCGGGGCAACCAGGTGGCGGTGAGCGGCACCACCCGCACCGAGCTCAAGGGCGGGGATTCGCTCTCCGTCAACGCGCCGATGGTGCGCATCTACTGACACCGCACACGACAGCGCCGAGTCGGTGTGAAGAGACGAGCGAAGAGACAGGCGAAGAGACAGCGACCAGGCAGGGGGCACAGCACATGCCAGCAGCCGCACGCGTCGGCGATCCCACCGGCCACCCCGGGGTGGTCGGCCCGCCCGGCGAGCCCACCGTGCTCATCGGCGGCCGGCCGGCGGCGCGGGTGGGTGACACGGCGGGGTGCGGCGCGTCCATCACGTCCGGGTGTCCGAGCGTGCTGATCGGAGGGTGAGGGATGGGACGGCAGTTCATCGGCGCGGGCTGGGCGTTTCCACCCCGTACGGACGCCACCGGATCGATCGCCCTGGTCCGCGAGGAGCGGGAGATCGAGGAGTCGATCCGGCTGATCCTGGCCACCTCGCCCGGTGAGCGGCCGATGCGGCCGGAGTTCGGCTGCGCCCTCGGCGACTATGTGTTCGCACCCGCGGACGCCGGTACGGCCGGGCAGCTGGCCTACGAGGTGCGGCTGGCCCTGGAGCGGTGGGAGCCGCGGATCGAGGTGGCGGATGTCGCCGTCCGCTTCGACGAGGCGGACAACGGGGTGCTCTACCTCGACATCGGCTACGCGGTGCGCGGCGCGAACGACCCGCGCAACCTCGTGTTCCCGTTCTATGTGATCCCGCACGGCGAGGAGGGCGGATGACACTCCCCAGCCCGAACCTGGACGACCGGAGATTCCAGGGATTGGTGGACGAGGCCAAGCGGCTGGTGCAGCAGCGCTGTCCGGAGTGGACCGACCACAATGTCTCCGATCCGGGTGTCACGCTCATCGAGGCGTTCGCCACCATGGTCGACCAGCTCGTGTACCGGCTCAACCGGGTGCCGGACAAGAACTATCTGGCCTTCCTCGACCTGATCGGGGTGCGGCTCTATCCGCCCACGGCGGCGCGCACCGAGGCCACGTTCTGGCTGTCGGCGCCGCAGCCGGAGCCGGTGCGGATCCATGCGGGCACGGAGGTGGCCACGGTGCGCACCGAGACCGAGGAGGCGGTGGTCTTCACCACCGGCCGGGATCTGTCGGTGGTGCCGTGCGACCTGACCCATCTGGCCACCTGGCCGGCCACCGGCGATGCCACCGACCGCTCGCAGGAGCTGGGGCTGGGCCGTGATGTGCCCTGCTTCGGCCGCACGCCCACCCCCGGCGACTGTCTCTACCTCGGTCTCTCCCAGCCGGTGCCCGGCGTGGATCTCGTCGAGGACGTACGGCTGTTCCCGGCGGACCCGGTGACCGGGCAGCGGGCGGAGGCCACCACGAGGATCGAACTGGACCGGCACGCGCTGGTGTTCAGCTATGAGCACCAGCTGCGGGTACGGGAGGCATGAGTGCGCGGAACACTTCCCGGGCTGCCCACGGCCCATCCCCTGCTCCATCAGCTTCCCGCCGTCTATCTCGACCATCCGTTCCTGGAGCGGTTCCTGAGCGCGCTGGACGAGGTGCTGGCACCGGTGCTGCTCACCCTGGACAACCTGCCCGCACATCTGCATCCGCGCACCGCGCCCGAGGATCTGCTGGCGTGGCTGGCCGAGTGGGTGGCGGTGGAGGTGGACCCGGAGCGCCCGGTGACCCAGCGGCGCGCGGTGGTGGCGAGCGCCGTCACCCGCCACCGCCGGCGGGGCACCCGGGAAGGGCTGGCGGCGGCCGTGCGCGTGGAGACCGGTATCGAACCGGAGATCATCGAGAGCGGCGCCACGGACTGGTCCACCGAACCCGGGGCGCCGCTGCCCGGTTCGGCACGGCCCTGGGTGACGGTGCGGCTCACGGTGCCGGACGCCGACGCGGTGGCGCCGACCCGGCTGCGGCTGGAGCGGCTGCTCGCCGCGGAGGTGCCGGCGCATGTCGTCTACCGGGTGGAGGTCGCGGCCGAGGGGACGGGGGCGTCATGATCTGTCCCGACTGCGGACACCGCAATGAGGCGGGGGCGCACTTCTGCGCTTCCTGCGAGGCGTTCCTGGCCTGGGACGAGGAACCGGACCGGCGGCCGGGGGCCTCGGCGCCGCCCGCCACCCCGCCGGGCTCCGGTACGGGCGAGGGGGCGCGCCCCGGGTCGCCCACCCCGGCACCCGCCCCGCCCGCCGCGCCGCCCGTAGCTCCGCCAGCCGCCCCGCCCGTAGCTCCGCCTGCCACTCCGGCTGTCGCTCCGGCCGTCGCTCCGCACGCCGTGACACCGCCCGCCGTGCGCCCGAACGAGCCCGCGGCGGCGCCCCGGCGGCCCGGGGACCGGCTGGACGACACCGATACCGGTCCGGACCACCGGCCGGGTGCGCCGGACGAGCCCCCGGCGTCGCCCCCGCGGCCCGACGCCCCGCCGCGCCGCCCCGGCCGCCCGTGTCCCCGGTGCCGTGCGGACAATCCGTCGGACCGCAGGCTCTGTATGCGCTGCGGCATCCTGCTCGACTCCGCGCCGGAGCCCGGCCGGCCGCGTCGGCTGCCCTGGTGGCGCCGGATCTTCCGGCGCGACGCCCAGCGCCCGCTGGCCGCGGGCAGCAGGCCCGCCCACCGGACCTGGCCGCGGCCCCGGCTGACCCTTCCGGTCCTGGTGCTGGCGCTGGCCGCGGCGGCGTGGTTCGCCCGGTCCCAGCTGTCCGAGGTCTTCACCTTCACCCAGGACCAGACCGGCGATCCAAAGGCCCTGCATCCCACGGCGGTGCGCGGCTCCAGCCAGGCGCCGGGCCACCGGGCCGGGGCGGCCTTCGACGGCTACAACAACCGGTACTGGGCGCCGGCCACCGCGGGCCCTGGCACGGGCCAGTACCTGGAGGCCGACTTCGACCGGCCGGTGCGGCTGCGGAAGCTGCTGATCACCTCGGGGCGCTCGGCGAAGGCGGATGAGTTTCTGACCCAGGCGCGGCCCTCGGAGCTCACTCTCACCCTGGTCACCTCGGAGGGCGAGCGCACCACGAAGGGCGTCAACCTCCAGGACCAGCCCGGTCAGCAGAGCTTTGATGTGCGCGGCTCGGACGTGGTGCGGATCCGGCTGCCGGTCGACGCGGCGTACGGTGCCCGGTCGGACCGGCGGACGGCCATCGCCGAGGTGGAGTTCTTCGGCCGTCAGTGACGCGGGGTGCGTCCCTGACGGCCGGTCAAAGAGGACGGACGACGGTCACGCCTCGCCCGGGACGGCCGGTCGCACCCGGCCAGGTCAGCCCTCTCCCCGGGAGGCCGTGCGCCGGGCGCTGTCGCGGCGCGGCCTGAGGGGGGCGTCCTCGTCGCTGAAGAGTTCCGGGTGCTTGGCGCGGATCTTCTCCACATCGCTGAAGACCAGCCGCAGATGGGAGCGCAGCGCCCCGTCGGCCCGGTCCAGATCGCCCTCTTCCAGCAGGTCGACCACCTCGCGGTGCTGGCCGATGAGCAGGGACATCTGCTGGGTCATGGGGAGTGACAGCCTGCGGGCGCGGTCCAGCTGGGCCTTGGCCTGGCTGACGACGGGCCAGGCGGAGGCGTGTCCGCTGACGGCCATCAGCCGGGCGTGGAACTCCTCGTCCAGCTGGAAGAAGCCCTGCATATCGGACTGGCGGTCGGCCTCCTCCTGCGCGATGAGCAACACCCGCAGCTCCGCCACGTCCCGCGCGGTGGCCTTCTCCACGGCCTCCCGCAGCGCGGCGCACTCCAGTGCCTCCCGGATGAACTGGGCGGAGGCGACATCGCGCTCCCGGATGCGCGAGACGAACGTGCCCATCTGGGGATAGATGTCGACCAGCCCCTCGTCGGCGAGCAGGATCAGGGACTCGCGGACGGGGGTGCGGCTGACCCCGAGCTCGGCCGCCAGGTCGTTCTCCGAGACGGCGGAGCCGGGCTCCAGCTCCAGGCTGACGATGCGCGAACGCAGCACCTCATGGACCAGTTGCCGGGTGTTGCGCCCCCGGGAGCGTGCCGCGTGCAGTCCCTCCGCCGGTGCCATCTGACCCCTTCCGAACCCTTGACTCGCCTCACTGACGTACTTGTATGGTAGCCGACCGACAGCCCGGACTCCACCCCCGGAGCCACCGGAGCCCCTCGGGAACCCTCCGGAACCCCCGGCAGCCCGCTCAGTGAGGAGCACATGCGTATGGCCACGATCACGGAGGCCAAGGTCATCGTCACCTCGCCGGGTCGCAACTTCGTGACCCTGAAGGTGACCACCTCCGACGGCGTGACCGGTCTCGGTGACGCGACCCTCAACGGCCGCGAACTCGCGGTCGCCTCCTACCTGGAGGACCACCTCGTACCGCTGCTCATCGGCCGCGACCCCGCCCGTATCGAGGACACCTGGCACTACCTCTACAAGGGCGCCTACTGGCGCCGCGGCCCGGTGACCATGACCGCCATCTCGGCCGTGGACACCGCGCTGTGGGACATCAAGGGCAAGGTCGCGGGCCTCCCCGTGTACGACCTGCTGGGCGGCAAGGCCCGCGAGGGCGCCATGGTCTACGGCCACGCCAGCGGCGGCGACGTCCCCGAGCTGCTGGAGGACGTCGCCCGCTTCCAGGAGATGGGCTACCGCGCGATCCGTGCCCAGGCCGCCGTCCCCGGCTCACCGGGGACCTACGGCATCCGCCACGGCACGGTCGCCACCGTCTACGAGCCCGCCACCGGCGCGCTGCCCGAGGAACAGCCCTGGTCGACCGAGGCGTATCTGGACTTCGCACCGCGCTATCTGGAGGCGGTCCGCGAGCGGTTCGGCTTCGACTTCCATCTGCTGCACGACGTCCACCACCGGCTCACCCCCACCGAAGCGGGGCGGCTGGGCCGCAGCCTGGAGGAGGTGCGGCTGTTCTGGATGGAGGACCCCACCCCCGCCGAGCTCCAGGAGTCCTTCCGCCAGATCCGCCGTTCCACCACCACGCCGATAGCGGTCGGCGAGGTCTTCAACTCCATCTGGGACTGCCAGCAGCTCATCACCGAGCGGCTCATCGACTACATCCGCGCCTCGGTCGTGCACGCCGGCGGCATCACCCATCTGCGGCGGATCTTCCACCTCGCCGAGCTGTACCAGGTGCGCACCGGCTCGCACGGCGCCACCGACCTGTCGCCGGTGAGCATGTCCGCCGCCGTCCACCTCGATGTCACCGTGCCCAACTTCGGCATCCAGGAGTACATGGCGCACGACCCGCTCACCCATGAGGTGTTCCGGCCGACCTACGAGCTGCGGGACGGCGCGCTGCACCCCTCGGCCGCGCCCGGCCTCGGCATCGAGCTCGACGAGGAGGCGGCCGCCCGCTTCCCGTACGACCCGAAGTACCTTCCGGTGAGCCGCCGTACCGATGGGTCGGTGCACGACTGGTGAGCACCCATCCCCCACGGCGCCTGTCCCTGGCCACGCTGCCCGGCGTCCCCGCGGAGAGCCGTCCGCCGATCGACCCGCGGGCGCTGCGCCCCCGGATCGTGCATCTGGGCATCGGCGCCTTCCACCGCGCCCACCAGGCCCTCTACACACAAGCCGCCGAGGCGGCGCACGGTGGCGGCTGGGGCATCGCCGGTGTCACCCAGCGCAGCCGGTCCGTCGTGGACGCGCTGCGCCCGCAGGACGGGCTGTACTCGTTCACCGAGCGGCGCCCCGACGGCCCGGCCACCCGCGTGGTCGGCACCGTGACCGAGGTGCTGCACGCCGCCGACGACGGCGCCCGGCTCGGCGGGCTCCTCGCCTCCCCCGAGGTCACCCTCGTCACCCTCACCGTCACCGAGAAGGGCTACCGGCGCGACGCCGCCACCGGCGGACTCGCCCTGGAGGACCCGCTCGTCCGGGACGATCTGGAGGGACGGCCCGCCCCCGCGAGCGTGGCCGGGCAGCTCGCGGCGGGGCTGCGCGCCCGGCTGCGGGCCGGCGGCGCCCCTCTGTCGATGGTGTCCTGCGACAACATGGCCGACAACGGCGTCGTACTGCGCCGCCTGGTGCGGGAGTTCATCGCCGCGACCGCGTGGGAGGACCGTGACCGCCTGCTGGACTGGATCACCGGCTCGGTCGCCTTCCCCGCCACCGTCGTCGACCGCATCGTCCCCGCCACCACCGACGCCGACCGGCGGGCCGCCGCCGGCGCGCTGACCGTGGCCGACGAAGGCGCGGTGACCGGCGAACCGTTCACCCAGTGGGTCCTCCAGGACATCTTCGCCGCCGACCGCCCGCGCTGGGAGACGGCGGGGGTGCGCTTCGTCGCGGACGTCGCCCCCTACCAGCTCGCCAAGCTCCGGCTGCTCAACGGCTCCCACTCGCTCATCGCCTATCTCGGCCTGGCCGCCGGATGCGAAACCGTCGCCGATGTCCTGGCCACCCCCTGGGGCGAGGAGACCGTACGCGCCTACTGCGCCGAGACCGCCCAGAGTCTGCCGCCCACCGAGGGGCTGGACCTCCCCGCCTACATCGACGGCCTGGTGCACCGCTTCGCCAACCCCGCGATGGAACACCGCATCCGGCAGATCGCCATGGACGGATCCCAGAAGATCCCCGAACGGTGGCTCGCCCCGCTGCGCGAGCTGCGCGCCGCCGGACGGGACACCCCCCTCCTGGCCACGGCCCTGGCCGCCTGGGCCCGCCGCACCCGGGACCACCCCCTGGACGATCCGCGCGCCGAGGAGCTGCGCCGCGCCTGGGACGGCCCGCACGCCGAGGCCCCGCGCCGGCTGCTGCGGCTGCTGGGCGCCGAGGACCTCGCGGACGACACCGCCCTCGTCGCGTCCGTACGGGCGGAGCTGGACTCCGGCGCCCGGCCGCCACGCTGACCGCACGCACCGCCCCCGCAAAGGAGAGCCGCCTTGAAGACGCCCAGAGTCGCCCCCGCCACCGACACGCCATCCCAGGACGAGGCCACGACCGGGCCACCGCGCCCACGCGGCCTGCGGCACAACACCCGCTGGCTGATGGTCTTCCTCTGTTTCCTGGGCATGACCGTCAACTACGTAGACCGCGCCACCATCTCCATCTCCCTGCCCTATATGACCGATGACCTGCACATCGGCCCCGAGTGGCAGGGCGTCATCCTCAGCATGTTCTTCGTGACCTACGCGCTGGGCCAACTGCCCGCCGGGGCGCTGATCGACCGCTACGGCGAGAAGCGCATGTTCGCCATCGGCGGGCTGCTCTGGTCGCTGGTCACCGTGGGCACCGGCTTCGTCCGGGGCATCGGCAGCCTGCTCTTCGCCCGTCTCGCCCTCGGCGCGGGCGAGGCCCCGGCCTACCCCTCGTGCGCCAAGTCCGTCTCCCGCTGGTTCCCGGTCCGCGAACGGGCGCTGGCCAACAGCGTCTGGGACAACGGCGCCCGCGCCGGCACCGCCGTCGCCGCCCCGATCGTGACCGCGCTGATCGCCTGGCAGGGCTGGCGGATGGCGTTCTGGGTCACCGGCGCCGTGGCCCTGCTGTGGGTGGCGCTGTGGCTGAAGACGTACCGCGAGCCCACGGCGCGCGACGGGCTCAGCGCCGAGGAGCGCGCGTACGTGACGGCCGGCGGCGCCCGGCTCGAGGAGAGCCCCGCCGAGGAGACGGCCCCGGAGGAGCCCGCCGTCCGCTGGCGCGACCTGTTCCGCCACCGCACGGTCTGGGGCATGATGATCGGCTTCTTCTGCCTCAACTACGTCATCTACTTCTTCATCACCTGGTTCCCCAGCTACCTCGTCGACGCCCGCGGCTTCGACCTGCTCAAGCTGGGCTTCTACGGCGCCCTGCCCGGCATCGTCGCCATCGCCGGCAGTCTGCTCGGCGGCTGGACCAGCGATACGCTGCTGCGCCGCGGCTGGTCGGTGACCCGGGCCCGCAAGACCTGTCTGGTGTGCGGCATGCTCTTCTCCTCGGTCATCGCCTTCGCCGTGCTCGTCCCCAGCGCCATGTGGGCCCTGGTGCTGCTCTCCGTCAGCTACGCGAGCCTGGCCTTCTCCGCCGCCTCGGTGGCCAGCCTGCCCGCCGACGTCGCGCCCACCCCGCGCCATGTCGCCTCGCTCGGCGGCATCCAGAACTTCGCCTCCAACCTGGCCGGGGTCCTCGGCTCGACCACCACCGGGCTGCTGCTGGGCTTCTTCCACCACTCCTTCGTCGCACCGCTGATGCTGTCCGGCGCGCTGTGCGTGGTCGGCGCCCTCACCTACGGCCTGGTCGTCCAGCGCGTCGAACCGCTGCGGCTGTCCGCCGCCTGAGCCCCACTGATGCACGAGGAGAACCACCCCGATATGAACGACGCCACCGCCGCGATCCTGCACGGCCCCAAGGACGTGCGCATCGAGCGGCGCCCGCTTCCCCAACCCGCCGCCGGCGAGGTCCTCGTGAAGATCGGCGCGGTGGGGCTGTGCGGCTCCGACCTGCACTACTACGCCCACAGCGAGAACGGCCCCAATGTGCTCCGCTCCCCCACCGCGCTCGGCCACGAGGCGGCCGGAACGGTCATGGCGGGCGACGGCCCCCTGGCCGCGGGCACCCGGGCCGCGATCGAGCCCGCCATCCCGTGCGGACGCTGCCGCGCCTGCCGCACGGGCCGCTACAACCAGTGCCCCCACGGCCGCTGCTTCGGCTCCCCGCCCACCGACGGCGCCCTGACCGGGTATCTGACCGTGCCCGCGGAGTTCGCCCATCCGCTCCCCGACGACTTCCCCCTCACCTCCGGGGCGCTCATCGAACCCCTCGCGGTCGCCCTGCACGCGGTGCGCCGCGGCAATGTCACGGCCGGGGACCGGGTGCTGATCACCGGCGCCGGGCCGATCGGCCTGCTGGTCCTCCAGGCCGCCCGCGCCGTGGGGGCGGGCGAGACCGTGGTGACCGACGTCAACCCCGGCCGGCTGGCCCACGCCCGCCGCCTGGGCGCCGACCGCGCCCTGGACACCTCCCGTGAACCCCTCCCCCAGGATCCGGCGTTCGACATCGCACTCGACTGCTCCGGCATCGAATCCGCCCTGACCGCCGCCGCGCACGCGGTACGCCCCGGCGGCACCGTGGTCGCCGTCGGCAACCCGCCCCAGCCCCGCACCACGCTGCCCCTGGCCTGGATGCAGCGCCAGGAGCTCACCCTGGTCACCGCCTTCCGCTACGCCGGGGAGTTCCCCGCGGCGGTGTCCCTGGCCGCCACCGGACGGATCGACCTTGAGTCGCTGGTCACCGCCCGCTTCCCCTCGAACGTACGGCGGACGCCCTGGAGACGGCGCTCTCCGACCCCACACAGCTCAAGGTCGTCATCGAGCCGTGAGCCATGGCCGCCCGAGCGGTCGGTCCCTGAGCCATGGCCGCCCGAACAGTCGAGCCCGGAGCAGCCGTCCGGGCCTGAGCGGCCCCCGTCCGTCTCCCACCCGTCACAATGGGGATCATGTCCCGACGTACCCGACGCCCGCAGCCGGCCCGCCCCACCCCGGCCTCCTGCCCCTGCGGGCTGCCCGCGGCCTACGACGACTGCTGCGGCCGGCTGCACCGCGGCCAGGCCCGCGCGACCACCGCCGAGCAGCTGATGCGCTCGCGCTACAGCGCCTTCGCCGTCGGGGACGAGGCGTATCTGCTGCGCAGCTGGCACCCCACCACCCGGCCGCCCGGCGCCGGGCCGGACCCGGGGCTGCACTGGGTGCGCCTGGAGATCCTGGGCACCAGCGAGGGCAGCGCGTTCCACACCACGGGCACCGTCGAGTTCCGCGCCCACTACACCGAGGGCGGCCGCGCGGGCTCGCTCCACGAGAACAGCCGCTTCGTACGGCACGAGGGCGACTGGGTCTATCTCGACGGCGTGACCGGCGACTGACCGCGCTTCACGAGGGTCGGTGCGGTCACGGTCCGCGCCGACTTGGTCATTTGTTTCCCGTGTCGTCGCCGACGCCTTCTGGTGCCCGGTCAACTCCGGGGCGATGCTGGGGCGCTGTGCGTGTGAACCACGCGAGTCCCCTGGCCCCATGGAGTTGCCGTGCCTCCTGTCGCGTTCGCCAGACCTCTGGCGGCCCTGGCCGCGGTGTCCGCCCTTGTGCTGGGCGCCGCCGGGCAGGCCACCGCCGACACCACCCCCGCCCCGGCGCCCGAACCCCTGCCGCGGGTCTCCACGGAGATGCTGCGGCCGGTCGCGCCGCCCGCCGCCAGCGGTGCACCGGGCACCCGGTCCGTGGCCGAAGGCGACGGGCTGCAGACCGCCCGCTCCTCGCGGCCGGTCGCCCCGGGGGTGAAGCTGACCTCGTACGACCGGCTGGAGTCGGACAAATGGCTGCGGGTCGACGCGCTGTCGGTGGACCTGGCCGGCGGCACCAAGGTCGACTATCTCCACCCCGACCAGGTCGCCAAGCGCCGGACCGTCTCCCAACTGGCCGCCGAGCACGACGCCGGGCCGGGGCGCCGCACGGTCGCGGCGATCAACGGTGACTTCTTCGACATCAACCAGACCGGCGCCCCCGAGGGCAACGGCATCGGCGACGGCCGCCTCGTCAACTCCGCCTCCGCGGCCGGGCCCGCCCAGGCCGTCGGCATCGGCCCGGCCGACGCGGGCCGCATCCTCCAGCTCTACTTCGACGGCACCCTGACCCTCCCCGACGGTCCCCATCCGCTCGCGGCACTCAACGCCGCCAACGTCCCGGCCGCCGGGATCGGGGCGTACACCGCCCAGTGGGGCGAGGCGGACCGCGCCCAGACCGTGGACGGCGCACGGCGCACCGCCGAGGTCACGGTCGTGGACGGCAAGGTCACCAAGGCGGCCGGCGCGCCCGGCAAGGGCCCGATCCCGGCCGGTGCGACCGTGCTGCTCGGCCGGGACGCCGGGGCCGACGAGCTGTCCTCACTGGCCGTCGGCGACGCGGTGTCGATGGAGTACCGGCCGCGCACCGGCGGCGGCGACCTGCCGCGCACGGCCCTCAGCGGCCGGGAACTGCTGGTGGTGGACGGCGAGCCGGTCGGCCACGACGGCGAGGGCAACAACACCACGGCGCCGCGCACCGCGGTCGGCTTCTCCCGCGACGGCCGCACCATGCAGATCCTCACCGTGGACGGGCGGCAGGCCGACAGCGGCGGGGTGACCCTCACCGAGCTGGGCCTGATGATGAAGGACGCGGGCGCCTACAGCGCGCTCAACCTCGACGGCGGCGGCTCCTCCACGCTCGTCGCCCGCGAGCCCGGCAGCGACACCACCCGGGTGGAGAACAGCCCGTCCGACGGCGCCGAGCGCACCGTCCCCAACGGCCTGGCCCTCACCGCGCCCGACGGCAGCGGCCGGCTCAAGGGCTTCTGGGTGGACACCGCGATGGACCGCGCGTCCGCGCCCACCGCGGACCCGGTCCAAGGCGGCCACCCCGAGCGGGTCTTCCCCGGGCTCACCCGCCGCCTCACCGCGGCCGGTTACGACGAGACGTACGGCCCGGCCGACGGCGCGCCGCAGTGGCGGACGGCCGATTCCCGTATCGGCCGGGTCGGCTCCGACGGCACCTTCACCGCCCGCCACGGCGGTGACACCACCGTCACCGCCCGGCGCGGCGCCGCCCACGGCGACCTCGGCCTCACCGTCCTGGACCGGCTGGACCGGATCCAGCCCACCGGCCGGCTGGTCGGCCTGGCCGACGCCGAGGCCACGGGCCGGTTCGGCATCGTCGGCCTGGACGCGCACGGCACCAGCGCCCCCGTCGAACCCTCCGATGTGCGGCTCTCGTACGACCACGCGCTGTTCGACATCGCCCCGGACCCCCGGGCGGGCACCTTCACCGTCAAGGCGCGCCACGACCAGGCCGCGGCGCAGGTCAAGGTCCGCGTCGGCGGCGCCACCACGGTGCTCGCCGTCACCGTCGGCCTGACCGAGCGGCAGGAGGCGTCCTTCGACGACGCCGACGGCTGGACCTTCAGCCAGGCCCGCGCCTCCGGTTCGGCGGAGGCCACGCCCGACGGCCACACCGGCACCGGGCTGAAGCTGGACTACGACTTCACCCAGTCCACGGCCACCCGCGCCGCCTATGTCACCCCGCCGCAGCAGATCGAGGTGGACGGGCAGCCGCAGTCCTTCGGCCTGTGGATCAAGGGCGACGGCAAGGGGGCGTGGCCCACTCTGCACCTCAAGGACGCGGCGGGCTCCGACCAGTTGCTCCGCGGACCGTATGTCACCTGGACCGGATGGCGGCACGTCGACTTCGCCGTCCCGGCCGGGGTCGCGTATCCGCTGAAGGTCAACCGCTTCTACCTCGCCGAGACCGCCGCCACCCGCCAGTACACCGGCAGTGTGGTCGTCGATGACCTCTCGGCGCGGGTGCCGCCCTCCGTCGAACTGCCCACGGAGAGCGTGCGCCCCGATCCGCTGATCTCCACCGCCGCGCAGGTGCGGGGACGCGACTGGCGGTTCGCGGTGATGTCCGACGCGCAGTTCGTGGCCCGCGATCCGGGCAGCCCGATCGTCGCCCAGGCCCGCCGCACCCTGCGGGAGATCAAGGCGGCCGAGCCCGACTTCCTGGTGATCAACGGGGACCTGGTGGACGAGGGCTCCCCCGCCGATCTGTCCTTCGCCCGCACCGTGCTGAAGGAGGAGCTGGGCGATGACCTGCCCTGGTACTACGTGCCCGGCAACCATGAGGTGATGGGCGGCTCCATCGACAACTTCACCGGCGAATTCGGGCCCGCCCACCGCTCGTTCGACCACCGGGGCACCCGCTTCCTCACCCTGGACACCTCACGGCTGGGGCTGCGCGCCGGTGGCTTCGACCAGATCAAGGAGTTGCGCGCCCAGCTGGACGCGGCCGCGAAGGACCCCGACGTCGGCTCGGTGATGGTGATCGAGCATGTGCCGCCGCGCGACCCCACCCCGCAGCAGGGCAGCCAGCTCGGCGACCGCAAGGAGGCGGCGCTGCTGGAGGGCTGGCTGACCGACTTCCGCCGCACGACGGGCAAGGGCGCGGGGTTCATCGGCAGCCACGTCGGCACCTTCCACGCCGCACGGGTGGACGGCGTCCCGTATCTGATCAACGGCAACTCGGGCAAGAACCCCGCCACCCCGCCCAATCAGGGCGGGTTCACCGGCTGGTCGATGGTCGGCGTGGACCACGTCTCGGCCCGGGACCAGGCGGCCGCGCGCCACGCACCGTGGCAGGGCGGCCCGGACTGGGTGTCCGTGCAGACCCGCGCCCATGTGGACGGGCTCACCGTCACCGCACCGGAGGACCTGCACACCGGGCAGGCCGCCGCCATCACGGCGACCGTCTTCCAGGGCGAGGGGATCGATGCCCGCCGGGTGCCGGTCGGCTTCCCGCTGAGCGCGGACTGGACCGGCTCGCCAGGCGTCCACATCGGCGATCCGGACGACGCCGGGCGCCGTGATGTGGCGGCGTACGACCCGGCGAGCGGCAAGCTGACCGCGCTGCGCCCGGGAACGGCCACCCTGGCGGTGCGCGTGAACGGCGCCACCGCCCAGGCGCGGTTCACCGTCACCGCGGCGGCCGCGGCGCCCGCGGCCTGAGGGCTCTCCGGCGGAACACGATTCCGGCGGCCGGCCCGCCGGGACATCGGCCCGCGCATCCGCACCGAGCAGGTGCGGATGCGCGGTACCGAACGTCAGATCACCGCCGCAGCGGTCCCTCGCAACTGAAGTCCGCGGTACCGGAGTTGCCCGTCACGGTGGGCCGGCCGAAGCCGCAGTTCATATCGCCGAAGTCGACGGCGGCGGGCTTGGAACGGTCGAGCAGATTGGCGTCGACCGCCTCGGACATCTCCGTGAAGACCTTGTTGAGGCTGCCGGGGTCGCTGAGGTTCGCGGTGATCCGGCCGGTGCAGACGAACCGTCCGTGCTCGCCGTCGCCGTTGTCCTCGCAGGCGGGCTGGTTGCCGGTGGCCCGGGAGAAGGCGCTCTGCGCCCCGGCGGCGTCGGTGAGCGTCAGGTCCTCGTTGGGCACGAACGTGGTGTCCGGTACGAACAGGTCGTCGACGATGGCTGTCTGAGCGTCGAGGAACGCGTCGTACTGCAGCTGGAGGTTGGTGTCCGCGCCCTGCTGGTTGCGCCAGTTGTCGAAGGCGACGGGGTCGTCGGCGCGGATGAACCGGTACATCTCCTGGAGCTTCGCCGGGTGGTCGCGCCACAGGAACTCGAAGAAGGTGCCCGCGTAGGAGTAGAAGCGGAAGCCGTCGCGGTCGTAGGTCGCGTGCAGCATCTCGTCGATCGTCATCCGCGGCCTGCCGCCCTGGGTGTCGTTGATGATGTCGCGGACCAGGGACTGGCGTACGCGGATGCCGTCGTCACGGGTCGAGCCGTCGAAGAACTCGGCGCTGCCCTCGTCCATGGCGGTCGTGCGGTCGCCCTCGTACCAGGGGCCCTCGCCGAAGAAACCCGGGACGGCGAACCGGCCGTTGAGGTAGTGGGTGTACTCGTGCCGGAAGAGCTCTTCCAGGGTGAGGGAGGAGTCCTGCGGCACACGGCGCTGGTAGGTGTAGAAGGTCGCACCCTGCTCGATGTAGACACCGCCGTTGTCGGTCCCCATGCCGGTGAGCATCGGGTGGTAGACCTCGTAGTCGGAGCGTGAGGCGTACAGCACGATGGTGAGAGTGGCGTTGGGGTCGCCTGCGAGCGGCTCCTCGGTGCCGAGCACCCGGTGGAACTGTGCCCTGACCTGCTTGGACGCATAGTAGAGCTGGTCGACGGTGGCACGGTCGAGGGCGGTGCGGACCTTGATGCCGCCGTTGTCGTAGGAGTACGTGTGCGGGAAGATCCGCTTCTCTATGTCCTCCTTGCACACGCCGTAGGGCTTGCACGCCTCGAAGGTGATGAGCCAGGAGACGACCTTGCCCCAGGGCGCGCTGCCCTCGCCGAAGTTGTGGACGGTGACGGGCAGCAGGGCTCCGAGGTCGGTGATGGTCTGCTGCTCGAGGGAGTCGATCTCGCCGAAGCGGCCGTATTCGAGGAGGGCGTCGCGGACCACCCAGGCGTTGGGGGTGTCCTTGAGGTGGGTGTAGTCGGCGAACGCCTTGAAGGCGGCACGGTAGCCGGGGTCGGCGGCGACCGCGGCCCGGAACTCCTTGTCCTGGTTGCCGGAGTAGACGCCCAGGTAGTTCAGCGAGAGCGCGGAGAGGGCGGCATTGCCCCAGGACTGGTCCCTGTTGGTGGCGGTGTGCCCCGGGTCCATGGTGGCCAAGGTCCTCTTGACCAGGCCGAGTTGGTACTGGCGTCCGCCGGGCCCGCTGCAGGCGATCAGGGCCTCGCGCAGGGTGTCGGCGTTGGCCCGGGTGGCGTCGAAGGTGTGGGCCGCTGCGCCGAAGGCGTCGACCGCGCCGCGTACCGCGTTGACGGTGGGGGCGTCGGTGGTGTCGATCTCGTCGTGCGAGAAGTCGTGGTAGGCCACCGCGTGGAGGTACGTGAACATCTCGTACAGGTGGCTGGTGTTCTCGCCGTCGTGGCCTGGCGCGAGGAAGGCGATGCGCCGGGCCACGGTCTGGACGTGTGCGTCGGACATGACGGGGATCAGCCGCGAGTCCCAGTTCCAGATGAGGCCACGCAGACAGCCGTCGGCGGTGACCGCGGGGTCGGCGAGGAAGTCGGCGAGCTGATCGGGGCTCAGCCCGGTGATGCCGTCCAGGGTGCAGGGGGCGACTGCTGACTTCTTGCCGTGGTGAGCGGTGGCCGCCTCGGACAGCGGGCCGGGGATCCGTCCGTCGGCGGTGACGGAACGAGGCGCGGGAGGCGGAGACGCGCTCAACTTCGGATCCCGCTGCAGGCGTTGGGCGTGGTCGAAGCGGTTGTCGGCGGGCCGGGGCGGGGGCTTCGGTGCCGCCTTCGGCTGCCACGGTTGGGCGGATGGTACGGGGTCCCTGGGGGCGGCCGCGGCGGCCTGCCCGAGTGGCATCACGAGCGCGGCGGCGAGCGTCGCGGCCAGCAGGAGTCTGCGCGAGGGGCGCGAAGGTAACACCTGAACCTCCAAGAGGCGGTGGGGGGGTGAGTGGGGCCCGAGGCGCTGGCCTTCACGTCACGAGGTGTGACCTGTAACATAGTAATGTGAAATTGCACTGACAAGGCGTCAGGAAAAGGTCATCCAGATTTCCTTCACCGGAGGTGTCCGTGACCGCGCGTGCCACCCAACTCCACACCGGCAGCCATGACGTGCCCGTATCGGACGCCCTCGCCCGCTCGATGGCCGACGGCTGGGCCCCCGCCCCACCCCCCGGTGACTCCCGTGTCCCCGGCTTCGAGCAGCTCACCGGCCGCCGGGCCCGGCTCGCCGCCCGCTTCCCCGGGGAGCGGCTGCTCATCCCGGCCGGCGAGCTGAAGGTCCGCTCCCACGACTGCGACCACCGCTTCCGCCCGCACAGCGCGTGCGCCTGGCTGACCGGGCTGACCGGCGAGGACCAGCCCGGCCATGTGCTGGTCCTGGAGCCGGACGGCGAGCCGGTGCTGTACCTGCGGCCGCGGTCACCACGCGACGAGGGCGGGGAGTTCTACCGGGACCGCAAATACGGCGAGTTCTGGGTCGGCCGCCGCCCCGACCTGGCCGAGGCCGCGCGGCTGACCGGCGTCCGCTGCGCCCACCTGGACGGCCTCGCCCGCCTCGGCCCCGGCAGGGACGCCTCCCGCGATCCCGAACTCGCCTCCGCGCTCAGCGAGTTGCGCTTGGTGAAGGACCCATGGGAGGTGGCCCAGCTCCAGCAGGCCGTGGATCACACCACCACCGGATTCGAGGACGTCGTCCGTGCCCTGCCGTCGGCACTGCGGCACCCCCGCGGCGAACGCTGGATCGAGGGCGTCTTCCAGCTGCGCGCCCGCGCCGAGGGCAACGGCACGGGCTACGAGACCATCGCCGCCGCCGGCGCCCACGCCTGTGTGCTGCACTGGACCCGCAACGACGGCCCGCTCGACCCGCGGCATCTGCTGCTGCTCGACGCGGGCGTGGAGACCGACGCGCTGTACACCGCCGACATCACCCGCACCCTGCCGCTGTCCGGACGCTTCTCCCCCGTCCAGCGCCGGGTCCACGAGCTGGTGCTCGCCGCGCAGGACGCCGGGATCGCCGCCCTCAAACCGGGCGCGAGCTTCCGCGACTTCCACCGGGCCTGTTCCACCGTGCTCGCCGAGGGCCTCGCCGACTGGGGCGTACTGCGCATCCCCGCGGCACAGGCGCTCACCGCCGAGAGCGGCCTCCACCGGCGCTACACCCTGTGCAGCTCCGGCCATATGCTCGGGCTCGACGTCCACGACTGCGCCCGGGCCCGCGCGGAGCAGTACCTGGACGGCGTCCTGGAGGAGGGCCAGGTCCTCACCGTCGAACCGGGCCTCTACCTCCAGCCCGACGACACGACCCTGCCGCCCGAACTGCGCGGGATCGGCGTCCGCGTCGAGGACGATCTGGTGATCACGGCCGACGGTGCCCGCCTGATGTCAACGGCCCTGCCCCGCACGGCCGATGCGGTGGAGGAGTGGATGGACCGGCTGCTGTCCCCGTCCGGCTGATCCGCGGTAGCGCTGCGCTCCCGTTCAAGGGCCCGCTCCTGTCCAAGGGGCCCGGCGGGGCGGCGCCCCGTCAGGGCACTCGCGCCGCCTCCTCGCGGCCCTGGGCCCACAGGGAACGGACATGGCCGAGGTGGCGGGTCATGCAGGCCTCCGCCGCCTCGACGTCCCCGGCCAGCATCACATCGAGCAGCTCCACGTGCTCCTCGGCGGACGGCAGCAGCTGGTCGTGTTCGTCGAGCCAGGTCAGGCCGTAGAGACGGGAGCGCTTGCGCAGGTCGCTCACCGTCTCGACGAGCCGGTCATTGCCATTGAGGCCCAGCAGTTCGAGATGGAAGCGGCGGTCGGCCTCCAGATAGCCGACGAGGTCATGGGCGGCGGCCGCGTCGACGATCTCCAGGGCGATCGGGCGGAGCGCTTCGAGCTGGGCGCGGGTCGCGGTGCGGGTGACCCGGCCGACGACCGGGACCTCGATCAGCGCCCGGATCTCGGTGTACTGGTCGAGATCGCGCTCGCTCACCTCGGTGATCCGGAAGCCCTTGTTGCGCACCGGCTCGACCAGCCCCTCGCGGGCCAGGTCGAGCATGGCCTCCCGCACCGGTGTGGCCGAGACCCCGAAGTCCGCGGCCAGACCGGGCGCCGAGTAGACCGTGCCCGGCCGGAGTTCACCGGCTATCAGGGCCGCACGCAGCTGATGGGCGACCTGGTCGCGCAGCCGGTGCTGAACGGTGGCCAGGCTCCGATGCTTGAGTTCACCCATCTCGGCCCTCCGAATGGCACGTCGAGTCGGCGCGGAGTGCCAGCGTACAATGTCACGTTGCGCCGGCGGCCCGACAATGGCCCGGCCGGGACCTGGGCTCAGGTGTCCCAGACCCGGCGGACCTGTTCGAAGCGGGTGGGCAGCGGAGGGCGGCGACCGGCGTACCGGGCGTTCGTACGGTGGACGAACCGGCGCCAGGAGAGCACCAGCCCCTGCCGGGTGATGGGCAGCCCGGCCACCACGGTCACGCCGTTGTCATGGGTGTGGTGCACCGTCAGCAACAGCGCGTCCGGCACCGACCCCTCCAGCTCGGCGCAGAGCTCCTGCCGCACCCGCAGCCAGCGGCGCAGCACCAGCACGGTGCCGCGGTCCAGGCCGTGCCGGCGCGGGACGCGATGCTTGCCGTGCTCGATGGTCACCCATCCGGAGTCCAGGTCCAGCGCGGACATGGTGCAGCGCAGCAGTCCGCCGTACCGGGCGCCGCTGGCCCGTGCCAGGCCCACCACCACGGCCAGCCGTACGGTCTCCGGCTTCGCGCCGTCCTCCATGGCCTGCACCGACAGCTGCCGCCAGATCCACTCCGCCTCCGCCGCCTGGACCAGCGGCCGCGGATAGCGGTCCTGCACCGCCTCCTTCGCCGTCCGCGTCTGGGACCGCGCTGCCATGTCCACCCCCTGGGAGCTTCGCGACACCGAGTCGCTTGGCACACTATTTCTTCCGTCGATGTCCTCGTCAAGGGCATCACGGCGGTACGGTCGTCCGTGTGCGTCTACTGCTGATGTCCGACACCCATCTCCCCCGGCGCGCCAAGGCGCTCCCCGGGGAATTGCTGGAGCGGCTGCCGCACGCCGATGTGGTGGTCCACGCGGGCGACTGGGTCGACCTCGCCACCCTCGATCTGCTCCAGGAGCGATCGCGCCGGCTGATCGGGGTGTACGGCAACAACGACGGGCCCGAGCTGCGGGCGCGGCTGCCGGAGGTGGCCCGGGCCGAGCTGGCGGGGGTGCGGCTGGGCGTGGTGCACGAGACCGGAGCGGCGCGGGGGCGGGAGCGGCGCTGCGCCGAGCGGTTCCCCGGCCTTGATGTGCTGGTGTTCGGCCACAGCCATATCCCGTGGGACTCCACGGCCGAGGGGCCGCAGGGACCGCTGCGGCTGCTCAACCCCGGCTCCCCCACCGATCGGCGCCGACAGCCGTACTGTACGTATCTGACGGCCACGATCGAGGGCGGGCGGCTGACCGCCGTGGAGCTGCACCGGCTGCCGCCCCGCCGCTGACCGATCGCCGTTCCCCGGGTGTGATGGCCGCGCCCGTTTCCTTCCGTTCGCTCGTCTCTCTTTTCAGCCCCGGTATCCGACAGGTCCTTTTCGGTGCCGAGGAGTGTGTGATGACGGCGAAAAATGGCGAGTCCGCGGGGCGATGGGCCCCGGCGGCGGTGTCCGCGACCGTGTTCTGCGTCCAGCTGGACGCGTTCGCGCTGAACCTGGCCCTGCCCGGGATCGGGCGGGATCTGGGGGCGGCGGGCGGCGGTCTGCAGTGGGTGGTGAGCGGGTATCTGCTCGCGGCCGGCGCGCTGATGGTGGGTGCGGGGCGGCTGGGCGATCTGTACGGCCGCCGCCGGTTGCTGATGGCGGGGCTTGCGGTGTTCGGCGGGGCGTCGCTGGTCTGTGCGCTGGCCCCGTCGCTTCGGGTGCTGGTGGGCGCGCGGGTGGTGCAGGGCGCGGGCGGGGCGATGGCCATGCCGGCCGGTCTCGCGCTGCTCACGAACGCCTGCTCGCCCGGTTCGCGGGCGCGGGTCATGGGCCGGGCGCTGGGGGTCGGGGGCGTGGCCACGGTGTGCGGGCCGTACGTCGGCGGGGTGCTGACCGAGGCCGTGTCCTGGCGGGCGGTGTGCTGGCTGAACGTACCCCTCGCGCTGCTCGCGGCGGTGTGCGCGGCGCGGGCCGGGGAGTCGCGGGACACCACCGCGCCGGCGTCCGTGGACGTGGCGGGGCTGGTCACGGCGACCGGCGCGCTCGCGGCGCTCGCGGTCCTGGTCGACCGGGGGCAGCTGTGGGGCTGGGTCTCGGGCCGTTCGGCGGTGGCCCTGGCGCTGGCGGTCGGGCTCGGGGCCGTCTTCGTACGGCATGAGCGGGCGGCGGCGCATCCGCTGGTGGATCTCGCGCTGTTCGGCAACCGGCCCTTTGTGGCGCTCACGGCGGCGGGGGCGGCGGCCAATACCGCGACCGTGGTCGTCCTGTTCGCCGTGCCCCTGGCGCTGCAGGGGCCGTGGCGGCTGTCGGCGGCGGGCGCGGGGGCGGCATTCCTGGCCCCGGCGGCGGCGATGGCGCTGGCCGGGCCGGTGGCGGGGCGGATCCGCACGGCGGACGCGGTGCGGGCGATGGCCGGGGCCCTGGTGCTGGGGGCGGCGGCGCTGGGCGCCGCCACCGCGGCGCCGACCCTGCCGGTCTTCCTCGTCGCGGTCACGGGGTGCGGGGCCGCGCTCGGGGTCGCGGGCGCCCTGACGCTCATCGCCACCCAGGCGGTGGTGCGGCCCGACCGCGCCGGGGAGGCGTCGGGGGTGACCAAGACGGTCATCACCACCGCGGCGGGGCTGGGGGTGACCCTGTCCGGGCCCGCCGCCGGCGCACACGGCACCGCCACGGCCACAGCGGTCGACGCGGCCCTGATGGCGGCCGGGGGCTGCTGTCTGGCCGGGGCCGCGCTCCTGGTGCTGACGACGGTACGGCCCGGCGGCGCACGCGGGGGCCGCTCCGCGGCCGACGGGTGCCCGGATTGAACCCCGCAGCTCGATGGAATAGAAAGTATTTAAGGTGCATATCGGATCTCGGCTCGACGATCCGCGCCGAGCCCGACCAGACGAGGGCGCCATGACTTCTTCCCACCCCGAGAACGCCACCGCACCCGCCCCGGCCTCGCCCAGGTCAGCGGCGCATGTGCTCCGAGCCCATGATGTCGGTCTGCTGGTTCTCCGACTCGGCGTCGGGCTGATCGTCGCCGCGCGCGGCGCACAGCACCTCTTCGGCTGGTGGGGCGGCCTGGGCATCGACAAGACGGCCGTGGCGTTCGCGCAGTTCGGCTATCCGGCGCCCAAGGCCATGGCCGTGATCGCCGGGCTCACCGAGACCTTCGGCGGCCTCGCCCTCGCCGTGGGGCTGCTCACCCCGGTCGCCGGTGCGGCCGTCGCGGCCACGATGGCCAACGCCGTCGCCGCCGCCTCGCCACTCGGCTATTTCGGCGGTTTCGAGTTCCCGCTGCTGGTCGGGGTCGGCGCGGCCGGGCTCGCGCTCTCCGGCGCCGGCCGGATCTCCCTCGACGCGCTCCTCCCCTCCTGCGGTCGCAGCGGCTGATCTACGGCATCACCATGCTGGTGCTGGCGGCGATCCTGGCGACGGTGACGATCCTCCTCAGCAAGACCTGACGGCCACCGTCACGGGGCCACGAGGAGCCCGGGCACGGGGCGGGAAGAAGGATCGCCGTAGCACGGGTGAACACCAGGGGCCGGTTCTCCGTATCGCTCTGTGTGCGTCCTGCCCATGGGACGCGCGCCGCCCGCACAGGCCGATACCGAGACCGGAGGCCCCGTCCATGAACGACCCGTTCATCCCTCCCATCCAGGCGCTGCCGGATGGCGACGCCGAAGTCCGCCTGGTGCTCCATCTGCCCTGGGAAGTGGTCGCCGCGCTGGGCCAGGAGGCCGGCCGGCTGGCGGCCCAGACGCAGCGGCCGGTGAGCCTCGACGAGGCGGTCAGCCATCGGCTGCGCCAGGGGACCCACACCATCGGTGTCCACGCCAAGCCCGAGCGGGAGCGGACCCAGCCCGCGGCCACGGCGCCCCACCCCGCACCGCCGCTGGCGGCCCGCTCCCCCGGTGAGCAGGCCCGGCAGGCGATCGAGAAGATCAACGGGTCGGCGCATCCGCACAACGGCACCGCGAACGGCAGCGCCGGTGCCGCCGAGACCACGGGCCCGCAGCACACCACCGGCGCCCCGGAACCGGCCCCGCCCGACACCCGGGGCATCCTGGAGCGCCCCACCAGGGCCACCGGAACGGTGAACGGCACGTCCACGGAGATGCCGAGATAGCACCGGACCCAGACATCGGGCAACGGCTGGAATGGCCGCGGATACGAGGGTGCCGTCCTCCACCGGACGGCACCCTCGTATGTGCGGCACCTCGAAGGTGCGAGGCTCAGCCCCTCGCCCTACTCGACGTGGTCCAGCGCCGCGGCGACGATGCCGTCGCTGTCGATGCCGTGGTAGCGGTAGACGTCCTCGATCGCACCGGACTGGCCGAACCGGGTCACGCCGAGGGTGGTGACGGGCGTGTTCTGGATCGTGCCCAGGAAGGACAGGGTGTGCGGGTGTCCGTCCAGCACGGTGACCAGCGGCGTGGTCCGCTCGGCGGGGAAGACCTGGTCGAGGATCCAGGTCGGGTCCTCCGACAGGCCACGGCGGGCCTGCAGCGCGCGGAAGAGCAGGTCCGGGCTGGTCACGCACACGACATCGGCGCCGTGGCCGAGTGCGGCGAGCCGGTCGGCGGCGGCCAGGGCCTCGGGGACCAGTGCGCCCATCGCGGCGATGGTCACCTCCGGGTTCTCGTGCTGCCTCAGCCGGTAGGCTCCGGCGACCGCGTGCCGGCGGCGCCGCTCACGCGCGGCCGGGTCGGTCGGCACCGCGGCCGCGGACTGGTCGACGGGCCGGGTGGACAGCCGCAGGTAGGCCGAACTCCCGTCCGGCCGACCGAGGTTGCCGAGCGCGGCCAGCAAACACCATTCGGTGTCGATCGCGAACGCGGGCTCGTAGGTGACACAGCCGGGCTGCTCGATACCCAGTGACGGAGTGGTGATCGACTGGTGGGCACCGCCCTCGGGAGCGAGCGTGACACCGGACGGCGTGCCGACCAGGATCGACTGGCCACCGGCGTAGATACCGAAGGACCACGGCTCCAGCGCCCTGTTGACGAAGGGGTCGTAGACCACACCGATCGGCAGCAGCGGCTGGCCCCAGCGGCTCCAGGTGGTGCCCAGTTCGCCGAGCAGACCGACCAAGTTGGTCTCCGCTATGCCCAGCTCCACATGCTGGCCCGTGGGCCGCTCCCGCCAGTGCAGGATCGTCTCGGCGTCGTCGGCGAACCAGTTGGGGCGCTCGGTCGGGGACCACACCCCGACCTTGTTGAGCCAGCCGCCGAGATTGGTGCTGGAGCTGACGTCGGGGCTGACGGTGACGATCCGTGCCGCCGCCTCCGGCGCCCGCCGGGTGAGGTCCAGCAGGACGCGCCCGAGCGCCTGCTGGGTGTTGCCGGTGCCGGTCGGTGCCGGGCGGGCCAGGTCGGCGGGCACCTCGGGGGCCGCCGCGACGCGTGTCCGGGGCGGCGCAGCCGATCGGCGGCCGCCGCGCACAGGGCCGCTTCCGGCGAGCCGTCGCCGAAGGCCGCCCAGGGGCGGTCGAGGTCCGTCCCCAGACGGTCGGCCAGCGCCTTCATCTGGTCGCCGGTCAGCAGCGAGGAATGGTTCTGCGGATGGCCCTCGGTGGGCAGCCCGCAGCCCTTGACCGTATACGCGAAGATCACGGTCGGGCGGGTGTCGTCGACGGCGTCGTACGCGTCCATGAGGGCGGGGATGTCATGGCCGCCCAGATTGCGCACCGCCGCCAGCAGCGAGCCATCGTCCAGGGGTGCGATGAGGTCGGCGATCGGCCCGGCCGTGGAGCCGGTGCCGGGCAGGCGCTCACGCAGTTCGTCGGCGGAACACCGCAGCAGGCGCTGGTATTCGGGGTTGCCCATGGCGTCGATACGGGCGCGCAGCGCCTCGCCGCCCGGCCGTGCGAACAACTGCTGCAGGAGCTGCCCGTACTTGAGGTTGATCACCTGCCAGCCGGCTGCGGTGAACATGCCCCGCAGCCGCTCCGCGGCGATACCGGGCACCACGCGGTCCAGGGACTGCCGGTTGAGGTCGACGACCCACACCACCTCGCCCAGGCCCGGCACCATCGGGTCCTGGATCGCCTCCCAGATCGCGCCCTCGTCCAGTTCCGCGTCGCCCAGCAGGGAGTACTGCCGTCCCGTACCGGCCCCGCCGAAATGCCCATCGGCGTAGCGGCGCGCGATGGCTCCCCACAGGGGGGCGGTGGCGCCGATGCCGACCGAACCGGTGGAGTAGTCGACCGGGTCGGGGTCCTTGGACCGGCTGGGGTAGCTCTGCAGGCCGCCGAAGGCGCGCAGGGTGGTCAGACAGGACTCGTCCAGCTCGCCCAGCAGGTAGTTGATCGCATGCAGCACGGGCGAGGCGTGAGGCTTGACCGACACCCGGTCCTCGGAGGTCAGCGCGTGGAACCACAGCGCCGTCATGATCGAGGTCATCGAGGCGCTGGACGCCTGGTGACCGCCGACCTTCAGCCCCGAAGGGTTCGGCCGCACCCGGTTGGCATGATCGATGATCGCCGTGGACAGCCACAGCACGCGCCGTTCGACCGCCTCGAGCGCGGCGAGTTCCGCCTCCTTGGCGACGCCCGGGCCCTTGCCGCCGGCTGACCTCGGCTCCGAGTTCACGACCGTCACAGAGCGCACCCCACTGTCCGCACCTTGCTTCCGCAAAAATTGACGTTGTGCTCCGCAAGTAGACAGATAATCCTTTGGATGCACAACATGTTCCCGTAGCACTGTGCATTCTGCTCAGACTCCGAGGCGGATGAGGGACATCGATTGGGCACCATGAGCGATGAACGAGGCGTGGACGCCACCGACGCGCGGATCCTGCTCGCCCTTGCCGCCGATCCACGAGCCACCATCGTCGCCCTCGCCGAACAGCTGGGGTTGTCCCGCAACACCGTCCAGGCCCGGGTGGCCAGATTGGAGCAGGGCGGCGCGCTGGACTCCTTCGAACGCCGGATCACCCCGAGGGCGCTGGGCCATCCCCTCACCGCGTTCGTCACCGCGCGGGTCCATCAGCACCGGTTGGCCGAGGTGTCCGAATCGCTGGCGGGCATCGACGAGGTCGTGGAGGTCTTCGGCCTCAGCGGCGAGACGGATCTGCTCATACGGGTGGCCTCCACGGACGTGGAGGCCCTGTACGGAATCGCGGGACAGATCCTGGCCATCCCCGGCATCGAGCGCACCACGACGGCCCTGGCCATGCGCGAACTGGTGCCTCACCGCCTCACCCCACTGCTGCGCCGTGCCGCGGCGGGTGGATAGCGGGCTGTCGGGCGACACGGCGGGCCGGGGGAACTCCTGGATACCGCCGGGTCACGGCGGCGCCCGGAAGCGAGGTCAGCCGGCGGCGCCGACCTTGGTGTCATCCGCTGCCGGTTCGGGGGACACGGCGGACGGATGCAGCACGGCCCGGGCCCGGTCGGCGTCGAAGTCGTTCACCGCGACCGCCATCAGCGCCCTGGAGAACCGCGAAAGCCACCGCGAGAACTGACGCGGCCGGCGCGGCTGAAGCGCTCGACGATCACGGACCCAGGATGGGCCGGGCGAGGGTGATGGTGTGCCCTTCACCACCGTCTGAAGATGTCTTCCGCGGTGTGCGGAACACCCGTGGCTTTCCGTGGGATTATCGCTTCCTTCAGCCCCGCGACGGCGGCGGCGACGGCCTCGCTCGGGCCCGAGACGACCGGCTGGGTGGGCGAGTTGTGGTTGGCGCCACCACGTCGTCCGCCAGGTCCGCGAGGCGCAGCACCTCCTCGACCTGACCGGCGGAGGCACCGACCGCGGCCATGGTCCCCGCGTCGCCCTCCGGGGCCCGGCCGAGGATGGCCTCGGCGCGGGCGGCGCCGGCGGCGAGCAGTTCGTCGGGGGTGAACACTCCGGCGGCGGCGAGCGCGGCGAGTTCGCCGTAGCTGTGGCCGCCGGCCATCGCGGGGCGCACCCCGAGCGAGCTGAGCAGGTCGGTGGCGGCGAGCGCGGTGGTGCCGAGGGCGGGCAGGACCACCGCCGTGTCGGTGATCCGGGCCTGGGTGCGGGCCGCGGCCTCGGCGTCGAGCGCGGCCGGCGGGAAGAGCGCGTCGGCCCAGCGGGCGCCGAGGTGCAGATGGCGGTGGATTCCGGGGAAGGCCGCGAAGAGCGACGCGAGCATCCCGGGGCGCCTGGCTGCCCTGGCCCGGAAAGTGCAGCGCGAGCTGGCCCTCCGCGACCTCCCGCGGCACGGCGCGGGCGAGGGTGGATGCCGTCGGCGGGGGCGGGTTCGCCCTCGGCGGCCCGGCGCAACAGCTCTGGCAGTTCGGCCGACGAGCGGGCGATCACCGCGATCAGTACGGGTTCGCCGCGCACGGTTGGCGCGCCATTCAATCCCACCGTAAGTCGTCACACGCTGACGGGCCTTGAGGACGAATTCGCTAGCGCTCACTTCTTGCCAGCCTCCGATCTGCCGCCAACATCACCAAATTCCGACTCTCCTGTTTCAGGAGAAAAGGCGAGGGCCCGGGAATCGCAAGTCGCGCGATTCTCGGGCCTTGCACTTGACACAAAGGCCGCATCAGGCCCGGAGGATGCTCATCGACCGCCTCGTCTCGCCCGAGCCCAGCCAGCTCGTGTCGCCCGAGCCCAGCCGACAGTCACACCAGAGGATGCTCATCGACCACTTCGTGTCGCCCGAGCCCAGCCAGCAGTCAAAGTCGAGAGCGCCAGGAATATGCTGGGAACTCGAAGGATTGACGATGGCGTTGCCGCGTGCCTCGCAGCTGGCCGCCGAGTAGAACCAGTTCTCGTAGTAGACCTCCCAGCCCTGAACCTTCTGGACCGCCATTTGTGGCGCTGCTACTGAGGACTCAACGGCCGTAGCTTGCGTCGCCGTTACAGCGCCGAAGCCGAGGAGCGCGGCACACATAGCCCCAATGACAGCGAACCTCGATAACTTCATGACAAACTCCCTTCTCGCTTGTCCCGGCATAGCTGTTATCGACCGCGTCGAACGTACCGCCGGGCGCCCGGGACCCGTCCCGTCGTCCTCGCGCCGAGGCGCGTACAACTGTCGCGTAGCCGGAGGGAGTCCCACCTTCCCGCTGCCACGGATTTCGGCGTGGCGCGACGACGCGGTGGCTGAGCGAGACGCGTGCATCGTGAACCCTCCAGGTGAGGCGGGCTGGTGCGCGGCCGAGCACTGGGTCAAGGACGGGCTCCTAGGCTCGGCGTATTCGGGTCCAGGTTCTGCAGCATGGCCATTCCCGGCACTTCTTCTCGCTATCGGTCAGTGGGAGTCGCTGGCGCCCGCGCCCTGGGGGTACCAGCGGAGTCCGAGGGTGTTGGTGTCCGGGTCCTGGATGTAGATGGAGGTGGCGGTGCCGCACTTCGGGCGCACGGCCGAGGGGTTGCGGCTGATGACCGGACGGGTGAGCCCGCGGGCTCAGGCGAGAGCGGCGACCAGCAGGGTGAAGGCGGCGATGATGACGGCGACGCGGACGTAGTGGAAGCGGTCCCAGCGGTTCATCTGCTCCTTCCAGTCGGCGGGCCGGTTGTCAGGGGTCCACGTCTTGCCCCGGTTGTTGATCGGGACGAGCAGCAGAAGCGACATGATCACGCTGAGGATCAGCAGCGCGCCGGCGGTGACGACGAGGCCGGTGCCGTGGTGGTGCCATCCGGCGATGGCCCAGACCGCGACAAGGGCGAGCGAAGTGAGGTACCAGACCGGCATCACGGCGCCGAGCATCCGGCCCCCGTGGGCGTGGCCGAGTTGACCGCTGTCCTCCGGGAGGGCGTTGAGGATCGGGTTGATGACGAAGGCGACGGAGAACTCCACCCCCACCATCACGCCGACGACCACGGTGGTGACGACCTCGAGTGCGTTGAGCATGACGCCCACCCCTCTTCGCATCTAGTGTTGCTAGCTGGCGAGGCAACGCTAGTGCTGCTTTAGCTCGCTTGTCTAGCGATGCTAGGATCGAATCATGTCGGTACAGGAACGCAAGGAGCGCGAACGGGCAGCCCGCGAGCGCCTCATCGTGGCGACGGCCCGCGAACTCGCCGAGCAGCAGGGCTGGGACGCCGTCACCACCCGTCGGCTCGCCGAGCGCATCGAGTACAGCCAGCCCGTCCTCTACAGCCACTTCCGTGGCAAACGGGAGATCATCGGTGCCGTCGCCCTCCAGGGCGCCACCGAGCTGGCCGCGGCGGTGCGTGCCGCGGCCTCCAGCGCGAACAGCCCGCGCGAGCGGGTCGCCGCCCTCGCCCGCGCCTACCTCGACTTCGCTCAACGCCATCCGGCGGTCTACGACGCCATCTTCCAGCTCGACGGCGGTCTCGCGTACGCACAGGAGGACACCCCGGAACCTCTCAAGGACGCTTTCGCCGCGCTGCTGGAGTGCCTCGGCGAGGTCGCCGGGGACGGCGTCCACCCGGGGCTGTTCACCGAGGTGTTCTGGGCGTCCCTGCACGGCGTCGCGACCCTGACCCGGGCGGGGCGGCTGCCGCCGGAGGACACCGAGCCGAGGGTGGAGCTGCTGGTGGACCGGCTCGCCATGGTCTGACACACCATCCCGGCGGGCACTCAGCCGGGGCCCTCGGGCCCCGCCGCTGCCTGCCTGCGGCATCGCGGTCACTCGCGTCCACCCGGCGCAGCCGCAGATCGCCGGGCCCCCGTACCTCGGACGGGCACCCGCCCCGGAAGCTGCGATGCTCATTGATCACGACCCGATACGCACCCTAACGCCGCGTCATTCGCCGGTGCCCTCGTCGTCCTCGTCGAGGTGGACGGTCGCCGGGGCGACGACCCGGAGCAGGTGCAGGGTCTTGGCGATGCGCCCGTACTCGGCGAACGCCTGGCCCAGCGGGGTCGGCCGCCCCTCGGGGCCGAACATCCGCAGCAGGTGGTAGGCGCGGACCTGCCCGGTCACCAGTGAGCCGGTGACCCGCAGCATGTCCGGCCAGTGTGTGATGACCTTGGTCAGGTTGGCCTCGTTGCGGGCCAGGTCCTCCAGCGGCCCGTGGTCACCGTCCCCACACCGGGCATCTCCACCCGCCGGAGCCGCTGGTCGCCCAGGTCCTTGAAGCGCGGCGAGAAGTTGTAGCCCAGCAAGGCCCGAATCGCGCTCCTCGAACAACTCACCAGGCCCGGGTACTTCGTCGCCGGCGCCCACCTGGACTCGCCCGGAGTGGGGCAGGTGACACGCAAGGGCACTGGCTACGCGCTTGAGTACCTTGCGCCGTCGCTCGCCTGAATCTGTCGAGCACGCACCTGTGGCCGATGCCGCGCTGCGACCAGGATTCCTTGGCAGAAGACCTGGTCCTACGACGTGACGGGCGTGCGGGACCCCTCCCGGGCGCCCGCGTGTAGAACGGTCCCATGAACCCATCGGAATCACCGGCCCACCGCCGTAGGACCAGGCTGTCTGCGGCGCGCGGCCCGGCGGGGACCGTCTGCGTCCTGGCCCTCGCCGCCGCGCTGACCGGCTGCGGCTCCGACTCGGGCGGCGACACGGGGGCGCCCGCGCCAGCCGCATCCTCGCGTCCGGCCGAACCGTCCCCCGCCTCGCCGACACCCACGAAGCCCTCCTCATCACCGTCGCCGACCGCGGTGAAGCCGATGAAGCCGTCAACCCCGGCCGAGCTGCGGGCGTGTGCGGACGGAAGCTGCACGGTCGTCGTGACGAAGGGCACCGAGATCCCGCGCGTCGACGGCCTTCGGGCGGGACCGTTCTCGGTGAGCGCCGTCGGTGCCGAGGGCGTGGACCTGAGCTCGGTCGACGCGAGCGGATTCGCCTCCAACCTGCTCGGGCAGCGCCCCGACCAGGGCGGGCCCTCCACCGTCAACGAGCTGTCGATCGCCGTTCTCGCCATCGCGGGGGACACCGCGAAGCTGCGGCTCTTCCCGGCGAAGTAGGGCCAGTGCCGTTTCGGCCTACAACGCCGACAGCGCACCGTACGCGGGCGAGGGTCCGCATCCGATGACGATCATCCACCATGACTCCGGCCCCGCCACGCTGGAGCTGCAGTACGTCGCCCTGCCCGACGGCTGGGACCCAGAGGTCGACTTCGACTGGACGGATGAGGATGAGGATCACACCAAGGTCCAACTGGTGGTCTGCGACGATGCCGTCGCCACCGGAGAGACGCCCCTCACGTGGCCGCGCCCTGCCTTGGGCGGGAGGGGTCCCGGTGGGGGCGGGGTTCCATGGGGCCATGATGCGTAGAACGTCATCCACCGCCGCCCTCGCCGTTGTTGTCGCTGTCGTGTTCGCCGCTCTCACGTCGTGTTCCTCGGACACCTCGGACGGGTCCCCCGCCGAGGGCCGGCCCAGCGGGTCCGGCTCCGGGTCGCCGCCGACTCCCACGGAGTCGGCCACGCCGTCGCCCTCGCCAACCGGGCCGTGCGCTGACGGGACGTGCGAGATCGAGGTCGCCGCGGGAGACATTGTGACAGTGCCGGCGACGTACGGCCTCGGGCAGATCAAGGTGACGGCGATCGCTGGCCGCGAGGTCGAGATGGTCGCGCAGCTGACAGGTTCGGGCTTCAGCGTTTCGGGCTGTTCCGGTGGCGGCGGCGTGTCGTCGGAGGGCGGAGGCGGCGTCGGACTGAGCTGCGGTGAGGGACCCGCCGCGACCATCAACGACGCCATGAGCCTGAAGGTCGTCAAGATCCACGACACCGCCGCCGTCCTCCGTATCAAACCCGCCGGATGACCTACGGCTCGACCCTTGGGGCAGGGCTCCTCGCGTCTCCGTAGGGGGGCGGTACCGCGAGGGCTGCCCGCCGCAGGGCCCATCACGCGCACATCGCACGCTCACCACCCGTCCACCAGCCGCCTTGTGGATACCCCACAACTCGGCGCACCGGCCGGGTGGGAGAAAGATGACACACCTCGGCCGCTTTCTTCGGACACGCGTCCGCCGTCGGGAACATCGTGCAACTATGACCGGGCGATGCCCGGCTGACCGAGAGGGAAGATCCCCGCTCCCCTCGTCGTTGCCACCTCGCATAAGCATTCGATGCGCGTGACAGGAGTGGAACACCGTATGCCCAGCCCTTCCACCACCCAGCCCACCGCCCAGATCGGCGTCACCGGGCTCGCCGTCATGGGCAGCAACCTCGCCCGTAACTTCGCCCGGCACGGGCACACCGTCGCTCTCCACAACCGCACGTTCGCCAAGACCAAGGCGCTGATGGAGGAGCACGGCCACGAGGGGAGTTTCGTGCCGGCCGAGACCGCCGCGGAGTTCGTCGCGGCCCTGCAGCGGCCGCGGCGGCTCGTCATCATGGTCAAGGCGGGTGCGCCCACCGACGCCGTCATCGAGGAGTTCGCACCCCTCCTCGAAGAGGGCGACGTGATCATCGACGGGGGCAACGCCCACTTCGAGGACACCCGGCGCCGGGAGAAGTCCCTGCGCGAGCGCGGGCTGCACTTCGTGGGCACCGGCATCTCCGGCGGCGAGGAGGGCGCGCTCAACGGGCCCAGCATCATGCCCGGCGGGTCGGCGGAATCCTACAAGTCGCTCGGGCCGCTACTGGAGGACATCTCCGCCAAGGTGGACGGCACGCCGTGCTGCACCCACATCGGCCCGGACGGCGCCGGCCACTTCGTGAAGATGGTGCACAACGGCATCGAGTACGCGGACATGCAGCTCATCGCGGAGTCGTACGACCTGCTGCGACGGGCGCTGGGCATGGCGCCGGGTGAGATCGCCGAGGTCTTCCGCACCTGGAACGGCGGCCGGTTGGAGTCGTATCTGATCGAGATCACCGCCGAGGTGCTCGGGCACACCGACTCCGCCACCGGCAAGCCGTTCGTGGACGTGGTGCAGGACCAGGCCGAGCAGAAGGGCACCGGCCGCTGGACCGTCCAGACCGCGCTGGACCTGGGCGTGCCGGTGAGCGGGATCGCCGAGGCGGTGTTCGCCCGCTCGCTGTCCGGCCACGCGGATCTGCGGGACGCCTCGCAGGGGCTGCCGGGGCCGTCCGGCAAGAAGCTCACGGGCGCGGCGGCGGAGCGGTTCGCCGACGATGTCGAGCAGGCGCTGTACGCGTCGAAGATCGTGGCGTACGCGCAGGGCATCCACCAGATCGAGGCGGGCAGCCAGGAGTACGGCTGGGACATCGACCCGGGGGCGGTCGCGAAGATCTGGCGCGGCGGCTGCATCATCCGGGCGCGGTTCCTGAACCGGATCACCGAGGCGTACGCCAAGGACCGCAAGCCCGTCACGCTGCTCACCGATGACCACTTCGCCGAGGCGCTGGGCGCGGCGCAGGACGCCTGGCGGCGAGTGGTGGCCACCTCGGTCGAGCTGGGCGTGCCGGCGCCGGGCTTCTCGGCGGCCCTGGCGTACTACGACGCGCTGCGCTCGGAGCGGCTGCCCGCCGCGCTGGTGCAGGGGCAGCGGGACTTCTTCGGCGCGCACACCTACCGGCGGGTGGACCGCGAGGGTTCGTTCCACACGATGTGGGGCGCCGACCGCGACGAGCGTACGGCCTGACGTCGCGAGGGCCGTGTCCCCGCGCCGGGTTCCGGCGGGGACACGGCCCTCGTGCCATTGTGTGCGCGGCCGCGCCATGTGCACCGCGCCCGCACGAGGGGCGCGCCGTGTGCACCGCGCCCCTCGTGCGGTTGTGCCACCGACCTCGTACGTGCGGTTGTGCCACCGACCTCGTGCGGTCGCGCCACGGCCCGGACCTCGTGGCGTCGCGCCGCTGCCCGGCACTCATTCCGGCGCGCCGCGGCCGCCTCGTCAGGGCGTGTAGCGGCGGAAGGCGGGCACCGCGGCGGCCAGCCCGAGCGTGCTGACGGCCACCAGCAGCCCGCCCGCGGCGACCGCCGCGCGGGCCCCGACGAGGGAGCCCGCGGTGCCGTGCAGCAGGTCGGCGATGCGCGGGCCGCCCGCCACCACCACGGTGAACACGCCCTGCATCCGGCCGCGCATGTCGTCGGTGGCGGCCGACTGGAGAATCGCCCCGCGGAAGACCATCGAGACCATGTCGGCGACGCCCGCCAGGGCGAGGAAGGCCACCGCCCACCACAGGTTCGGGCTGAGCCCGAATCCGGCGATGGCCACGCCCCAGGCCACCACGGCGGTGATGACCATCAGGCCGTGGCGGCGGGCGCGGGAGAAGGTGCCGGACAGCAGACCGCCGGCCACCGCGCCGATCGGGATCGCCGCGAAGAGCAGGCCGAGCGCGAACCCCTCGCCCCAGGGCGCGTACGTGTGCGAGGCGAGCTGGGGGAAGAGCGCACGGGGCATGCCGAAGACCATGGCGATGATGTCCGCGAGGAAGGACATCAGCAGGATGCGGTGGGCGGCGATGTACCGGAAGCCGTCGACCACATCGCGCCACCCGGCCCGGCGGCCGCCGCCCCCGGCGCCCTCGGTGAGGGGCGGCAGGGCCGGCAGCCGCCAGACGGCCCACAGGGTGATGCACAGCGCCACGGCGTCGACGAGATAGAGCGTGGGCAGACCGAGGACGGGGATCAGGGCGCCCGCCAGCAGCGGGCCGATGATCATGCCCGTCTGGGCGACGGTGGACTGCAGGGCGCCCGCGGCGGGCAGTTCGTCGGCCGGGACGAGACGGGCGACGGAGGCGCTGCGGGCCGGGGAGTTCATGCCGAAGAAGCCCTGCTGGACGGCGAGCAGCACCATGAGCACCGCCACCGAGTCCAGACCGGCGAACGACTGTGCCCAGAACAACAGCGAGGTGACGGCGATGCCCACGTTGGTGACGAGCATCAGGGTGCGCCGGTCCATCCGGTCGGCGACCACCCCGCCCCACAGCGCGAAGACCACCAGCGGGAGGAGCCCCGCGAAGCTGGCGTAGCCGACCCACGCCGATGAGCCGGTGATGTCGTAGATCTGCTTGGGGACGGCCACGGCGGTCAGCTGGCTGCCGATGGCCGTGACGGTGGTGGAGGTCCACAGCCGTCGGAAGGGGCGGTGGCGCAGCGGCCGGGTGTCCATCACCCAACGACGCCAGCCGGCTTTCGGCGGCGGGGCGGGGGCGCCGTCCCCGGTCGTGTCGTCGTCCCGGGCGGTGGGTTCTATCTCGTCGTCGCTGCTTCTGGCGGTCTCCACGGCTGGTTCGATTCCTCCTACATCCATTCGGGCCGGGAACCATTGTGACGACCCCCGGCCCGCGCCGTGGCCCCGGCTCAGTCTCCGGCCGCGGGCCGCATCGACCGCGGGCGGTGGATGCTGCCGCTCAGGGAGGTCAGCCGGGTGCCGCTGCCGCCCCCGCGGTCGGCGATGATCTCGGCCGCGATGCTGATCGCGGTCTCCTCCGGAGTGCGGGCGCCGAGGTCCAGGCCGATCGGCGAGGCCAGGCGGGCCAGCGCCTCCTCGCCGAGGCCGGTGGCGCGCAGCCGGCGGAGCCGGTCGTCGTGGGTGCGGCGGGAGCCCATGGCGCCGACGTAGGCCATCGGCAGGCGCAGGGCGACGTCCAGCAGTGGCACATCGAACTTCGGATCGTGGGTGAGCACACAGACCACCGTGCGTTCGTCGATCCGGCCCGCCTCCGCCTCGGTGCGCAGATAGCGGTGCGGCCAGTCGGTCACCACCTCGTGTGCCTCGGGGAAACGGCGCGCGGTGGCGAAGACCGGCCGCGCGTCGCACACGGTGACGTGATAGCCGAGGTACGCGCCGATCCGGGCCATGGCCGCCGCGAAGTCGACGGCGCCGAAGACCAGCATCCTCGGCGGGGTGGCGTGGACGGAGACGAACAGGGTGAGCTCCTCGTCCATGCGCGTGCCGTCGTAGCCGTAGCGCAGGGTCTCGGTGCGCCCGCCGGCCAGCAGTCCGCGCGCGTCCTCGGCGATGGCCGCGTCCAGCCGCGCGGAGCCGAGGGAGCCCGAGGTGCCCTCGGGCCGTACGACCAGCCGTCGGCCCAGCCGCCCCTCCGGGTCGGGCCCGTCGACGGCCACGCAGATCACCTCGGCCACCGGCTCCCCCGCGGCCACCGCCGTGGCCACCTCGCCCAGTTCGGGGAAGCCTTCGGGGTCGACCCGCTCCACATACACATCGATGATTCCGCCGCAGGTCAGCCCGACCGCGAAGGCGTCGTCGTCGCTGACGCCGTAGCGCTCCAGCACGGGCCTGCCGCTGTCGGTCACCTCCTGCGCCAGTTCGTAGACGGCGCCCTCGACACAGCCGCCGGAGACACTGCCGATCGCGGCGCCATCGGGCCCGACCAGCATGCTCGTCCCGGGCGGCAGCGGGGAGGAGTGCCAGGTCGCCACCACCGTGGCACGGGCGAACGGCTCGCCCTCGCCCCACCATCGGTGCATCTGCGCTACGACGTCTCGCATGGAATCCAAATCTCCTCGCCGACCCATGTAAGAGGTTGATACATTCAATGTATGAGCCTCTCACATCACTCACCGAGTAGCGACATCACCTTGCGGATCAACGGCACGTCCCACCCCATGACCATCGACAACCGGACGACCCTGCTCGATGTGTTGCGCGAGCGGCTGGCGCTCACGGGCACCAAGAAGGGCTGCGACCACGGTCAGTGCGGGGCCTGCACGGTGCTGGTCGACGGTGAGCGGGTGAACAGCTGCCTGGTGTTCGCGGTGACCGCCGAGGAGCGGGAGATCGTTTCCATCGAGGGCGTGGCGGCTCTGTCGGACGGCGGGGAGCTGCACCCGGTGCAGCGCGCCTTCCTCGACCACGACGGGCTGCAGTGCGGCTACTGCACCCCGGGCCAGATCTGTTCCGCCATCGGGGCGCTGGGCGAGGCCGGGCGCGGCTGGCCCAGCCATGTCACCGAGGACACCGCCGCCGGGGTGGCCGATGTCGCGGAGCTGGACGCGCGGGAGGTGCGCGAGCGCATGAGCGGCAATCTGTGCCGCTGCGGTGCGTACAACGGCATCGTGGAGGCCGTGCTGGAGGCCGCGGGCGCCCAGGACACCGCCACGGTCGGGGGCGCCCGATGAAGGAGTTCGCCTACGCCCGCGCGGGCGACGCCGACGAGGCGGCCTCGCTGATCGCCGAGCGCCCGGATGCCACCTATCTCGGCGGGGGCACCAATCTGGTGGATCTGATGAAGCTCGGCGTCACCGGCCCCGGGCTGCTCATCGACGTCTCCCGGCTGCCGTACAACCGGATCGAGCACCGCGACGACGGCTCCGTGCTCATCGGCGCCACCGTGCGCAACGGCGCTCTGGCGGGCGATCCGGGCATCCGCGAGCGCTTCCCGCTGCTGTCCCAGGCGCTGCTGGCCGGGGCGTCCGGGCAGCTGCGCACGGTCGCCACGGTGGGCGGCAATCTGCTGCAACGCACCCGTTGCGGGTACTTCCAGGATGTGACCAAGCCGTGCAACAAGCGCGAACCGGGCTCCGGGTGCCCGGCGATCCAGGGTGCGCACCGCGATCTGGCCGTGCTGGGCACCTCCGACCACTGCGTGGCCTCCCACCCCTCCGACATGGCGGTGGCACTGGTGGCGCTCGACGCGGTGGCGCATCTGCGGTCCGTGGACGGCGGCTCGCGCACCGTTCCGGTGGCGGAGCTGTATCTGCTGCCCGGCGACACACCGCACCGGGAGACCGTCCTGGACCACGGCGACCTCATCACCGCCGTGGAGCTGCCTGCGCCGCCGCCAGGTGCCCGGATGCGCTACCGCAAGGTGCGTGACCGCTGGTCGTACGCCTTCGCGCTGGTGAGCGCCGCCACCGCGGTCTCCGTGGCCGAGGACGGCTCGCTCCGGGACGTGCGGATCGCGCTCGGCGGGGTGGCGCCCCGGCCGTGGCGGGCCCGGATCGCCGAGGAGCGGCTGCGCGGCGGCCGGCCGGACGAGGACACGCTGCGGGAGGCGGCCGGGGCCGAGCTGGCCGAGGCACGGCCGCTGCCGGACAACGCCTTCAAGGTCGACCTGGCCGTTGATCTGATCGTCGCGGGCGTCCGCGACCTCGTCGCGAGGAAGGATCGCGCATGACCACCGTCGAGCGATGCGTCGGCGCCCCGATGACCCGGGTCGACGGCCTGGACAAGGTGACCGGCGCGGCGCGCTACGCCTATGAGTTCCCGACCCAGGGCGTCGGCTACGTGTGGCCGGTGCAGGCGACCATCGCCCGCGGCCGGGTGACGGAGGTGGATCCCGCCCCGGCGCTGGCCCTGCCCGGTGTGCTGACGGTGCTCGACCACACCAACGCCCCGCGGCTGAACGCCGAGGCGGAGGCGAGCGCGGACCTCTTCGTGCTGCAGTCCCCTCAGGTGGCCTACCACGGCCAGATGGTGGCCGCCGTGGTGGCCACCTCGCTGGAGGCGGCGCGCGAGGGTGCGGCGGCGGTCCGGGTGAGCTATGAGCGGGAGCCGCACGATGTGGTGCTGCGCGCCGACGACGAGCGGCTGGAGATCGCCGAGACGGTGACCGACGGCAGTGCCGGCCTGGTCGAGCGCGGTGACGCCGACGCGGCGTGGGCCGACGCCCCGGTGCGGGTGGACCGGACGTACACCACCCCGGTCGAGCATGTGAGCCCGATGGAGCCGCATGCCACCATCGCGGTGTGGGACGAGGACCGGCTGACGCTGTTCAACTCCGACCAGGGCCCGTACATGAGCGCGCAGCTGCTGTCCGCGCTGTTCGGGATCGAGCTGAGTGCGGTCGAGGTCGTCGCCGAGTACATCGGCGGGGGCTTCGGGTCCAAGGGCATTCCGCGCTCGCCGACGGTGCTGGCGGCGCTGGCCGCACGGGCCGTCGGACGGCCGGTGAAGATCGCCCTGACCCGGCAGCAGATGTTCCAGCTGATCCCCTACCGCTCCCCCACCATCCAGCGGGTGCGGCTGGGTGCCGGGCGCGACGGCCGGCTGACGGTGATCCAGCACGAGTCGGTGCAGCAGCGCTCGGCGCTGGTGCCGTTCGCCGACCAGACGGTGTCCTCGACGCGGATGATGTACGCGGCGCCCAACGCCCGTACGACGGTGAAGGTGGCGCCGCTGGATGTGATGACGCCCGCCTGGTTCCGCGCGCCCGGCCACACTCCGGGGATGTTCGCGCTGGAGTCGGCCGTCGACGAACTGGCCGAGGCGCTGGGCATGGACCCGATCGAGCTGCGGATCCGCAACGAGCCGGAGACCGACCCGGAGAGCGGTAAGCCGTTCAGCAGCCGCAACCTGGTCGCCTGCCTGCGCGAGGGCGCGGCGCGCTTCGGCTGGGAGCACCGCGATCCGACACCGGGGACTCGGCGCGAGGGGCGCTGGCTGGTCGGCACCGGTGTGGCCGCCTCGCACCACCCGGACTACACCTTCCCCTCCTCCGCGGTGGCGCGCGCCGAGGAGGACGGGACGTTCCGGGTGCGCGTCGGCGCGGCCGACCTCGGCACGGGTGCCCGCACCGCCCTCACCCAGGTGGCGGCGGACGCGCTGGGCATTCCGGTGTCGCGGCTGCGGCTGGAGATCGGCCGCGCGTCGCTGGGCATGGCGCCGTTCGCGGGCGGTTCGCTGGGCACCGCCTCCTGGGGCTGGGCGGTGGACAAGGCGTGCCGTGCGCTGCTGAAGGAGCTGGACGTCTACGCGGGTGTGGTCCCGGACGGCGGTCTCGAGGTGGTGGCCGACACCACCGAGGACCTGGGGCAGCGGGCGGATCTGTCGCGGCACACCTTCGGGGCGCAGTTCGCCCAGGTGCGGGTGGACGGCGACACCGGTGAGGTCCGGGTGGACCGAATGCTGGGCGTGTTCGCGGCCGGGCGGATCGTCAATCCGCACACCGCGCGCTCGCAGTTCCTGGGAGCCATGACGATGGGTCTGTCGATGGCGCTGCTGGAGATCGGCGAGGTCGATCCGGTCTTCGGCGACTTCGCCAACCATGACTTCGCGGGCTATCACATCGCCGCCCACGCCGATGTCCCGCGGCTGGACGTGGTGTGCCTGGAGGAAACTGACAACACCTCCAACCCGGTGGGTGCCAAGGGCATCGGCGAACTGGGCATCGTGGGCGCGGCGGCCGCCATCGGCAACGCCTTCCACCATGCCACCGGCGAGCGGGTGCGGGATCTGCCGATCCGCATCGAGCGCTCGCGGGAGGCGCTCCGGGTGGCCCGGTTCGCCGAAAAGCGCAGGCCAGAGGCCAGCGAGCCGGAGCCTGGGGTCGGGTAGGGTCACCCGAATGGCACCCACCCCGAAGGGACGCGCCACCTACCACCACGGCGACCTGGCCGCCGCGCTGGTGGAGGCGACCCTGGAGATCATCGACGAGGTCGGGGTGCGCGGTTTCTCCGTCGCGGAGGCCGCGCGCCGCACCTGTGTCAGCCCCGGTGCCCCGTACCGCCATTTCGCCGACCGTGACGCGCTGCTCGCGGCCGCCGCGCTGGAGGTCTCGCGGCGGCTGCGGGCCATCTACCTGGAGACCGCGGCCGGGACCGGCTCCGCTCAGGAGCGGCTGGCGACGGTGGCGGGCACCTTCGTGCGCGCGGCCGCCCGCTACCGCGGCGGGCTGGACATTCTGTTCGCCCCGGGGTTGCGGGCCACCCATCCGGAGCTACGGGACAGCACCAGGGAGTTCGTCGATCTGCTGCTGCCGAGCGCGTTCGAGGTAATCGCTCCGGGTGAGGGACCGGCGACGGCCGTGGCGCTGCTCGACGCGCTGCATGCACTCGCCCGGGGGTACGTCGCCCAATTGCTGGAAGGGAAGTTCGGCGATCCCAAGGACGTGGTCGAGGGGGTCGCCACCCGTGCGACCCAGGCCGCCCGGGCGCTGGTAGCGGGCTACGGCGTGCCTTCGGGGCACGTCGGCGAGGTGGCACGGGACCGCTGACGGAGGGACAGAATTTCCCGTTCCGCTTCACGTTCTTCGTTCGGCGCGCATACCGTCGTTGCGGAACGGATCGGAGGAACAGATGTCCCTGAAATCCGGTAAGGGCGCCCACCGGGCCCCTTCGCGTCTGCGCTCGCCGCACGCCATCGGCGCACTGGGGGTGGCGGTCACCGCCGCCGTCCTCGCCACCCTCGCCCCGGCCATGGCCGGGGCGGCCGACCCCGACCACGACGCCGGTACCGACCCGGCCCCCGCATCCGTCCCGCACCCCGAGCGGGACTGGATGGGCTCGACGATCGCCCGCCACGAGAAGTCCGACCCCGGCGCCGCACCCAGGGCCACCAGAGCGGGCTCGGTGGAGGGTGTGGATGTCAGCGACCATCAGGGTTCGGTCGACTGGGCGGCCCTGTGGGACGACAACGTCCGATTCGCCTATGTGAAGGCCACCGAGAGCACGACCTACAAGAACCCCTCGTTCGCCGCGCAGTACAACGGCTCCTTCCAGCAGGGCATGATCCGCGGCGCCTACCACTTCGCCCTGCCGGATCGTTCCAGCGGCACCCGCCAGGCCGACTTCTTCGTGCGCAACGGAGGCGACTGGTCCGACGACGGCAAGACGCTGCCGCCCGTCCTGGACCTCGAGTACAACCCGTACGGAGCAACCTGCTACGGCTTGACCGCATCCCAGATCGTGGACTGGATCGGCGACTTCACCGCGCGGATCAAGGAGCGCACCGGACGCCAGCCGGTGATCTACACGGCCACCGGCTGGTGGAAGACGTGCACCGGGAACAGCGCCGCCTTCGCCGAGCGGAACCCACTGTGGCTGGCGCGGTACGCCGCCACCCCCGGGGCCCTGCCGGCCGGCTGGGACACCCACACCCTGTGGCAGTACACCTCCACCGGACCGCTGGTGGGCGACCACAACAGGTTCAACGGAAGCCTGGCCGGTCTCAAGGCGCTGGCCACGGGGTGAGGCGGCGGCGCTCAGCCGCCGAGCACACCGCCGAGCACTCCGTCGAGCGTGTCCCCGACACCGTCCACCAGACCGCCCACCAGCCCCTTGCCGTGGTGACCGTCCCCGCCGGGGGTGGACTGCGGCGGCTGGCTGGGCTGCTGCGAGGGGGTGGTCGGATCGGCGCTCGGGGTCGTCTCGCTGGGCGAGGAGGGCTCCGAGGGGACCTGGTCGTCCCGCTGCGCCGGGGTGGGGGCCGCGTGGGTCGCGGCCTTGGAGGGCGCCGCGTCGGGGGTGGCCGGGGTGGTGGGCCGCTGCGCGCCGGCGCTCCGGTCCGTCGCCCCGCCACCGGGAGTGGCGGCGTCCGTGTCGTCGGAGATCAGCTTCGGCTTCGTGGACTCGCTGGGCGAGACATGGCTCTGCGAGGGCGAGTGGCCGACGGCGGGGTCGATGTGCGGCGCCTGCTCCTGCTGGGTGTTCACATCGGAGCTGGCCTGCACGGACTTGTCACCGTCTGCGGCCATCGAGTGGAGGCCGAAGGCTATGGTTCCGGCCACTCCGAGGGCGGTAGCCGCCTTGAGCGTCGTGGTACGCGCCTGCTGAGCGGCGGTCGGTCGGCTGTGTCGACCCATTTCGCTGGTCTCCCCGTTATGACATGGGTTGGGTGCAGTGCACCGGAAGGCCCGGTTCCGAGAGGAACTGATGTCCGACGCATACGTGTTACAGAGTAAAGAATGAGCCAGATGATAACCATGGCCCCCCGGTGTACGGCCACCCGCACACCGGGGAACGTTTGTCCATGGCTAGCGCGCGGCCTCCGGATAGAAGTCGCGTGAACGGCCCTGACCGTCCTTGAGCTTGCCGAGCAGGCTCGCCGGATACTCGATGAGCCAGTAGCTCACCGCGGCGGCGGCCACGGCCACCACCAGCACGATGACCACGGCCGGCGGGAAGCCCGCCTGACCGTCGGGGGGCAGCAGCCCGGCGTTGTACAGGCCCAGCATGATCGGCTCATGCCAGACGAAGAGGCTGTAGCTGGCCAGCCCGGCGCCGGTGAGCCAGCGGACCGTGAGCCACCGGTGCCACCGTCCCTGCCGCCGCACATGGATGGTGCTGTACAGCAGCAGCATCCACAGCAGGGCGGACAGCGGATGGTAGAAGGTGGTGGGGAAGTCCTCCGCCTCCGTACCGGACCAGGACAGCAGATACAGCCCCAGGAGGGCGGCCACCCGCAGCGGGATCGCCACCTTCGCGTGGAGCCGGCCCCGGTCGCCGAGGGCGACCATCATCACGGCCAGGCCCATGCCCGCCGCGAATCCTCCGAAGCGGGCCTGCGGTCCGAAGTACACCGGCCATTCGGTGTGCGGGATCTCCAGCACATAGCGGGCGACCGCGATCCAGATGAACGGCCCGATGTACAGCAGGGCGCATCCGGCCGCGCACACCGCCACCCGGGAGGCCCGCTTGCGCAGCGGACGGCAGGCGCGGGCGGCCAGGGGGCCGAGTCCCACCAGCGCCAGATAGAACATGATTTCCAGCGACAACGACCAGGTGGGGCCGATGGTGTAGAAGATCTGCTCCTGGTCGAAGACCTGAGTGAAGGTGAGATGGTGCACCAGGTCCGACCACTCGCCGGGCAGGGTGGGATTGCGGGTGGCCCACACGCACAGGACAGCCAGGAAGTACAGCGGGATGATCCGGATGGCGCGCCGGAAGAGGAACACCCGCCCGGGGCGGGTCGAGCCCCCGTCGATCGCCGCCCGTGCGTAGGACAGTGTCAGCAGATACGCGGACAGGACGAAGAAGAAGTCGATGACCTCCAGCGACACCAGCGCGTTCGCGTACCGGTTGGGCACCGGTGAGTGGGCGCCGTCCCGGTCGTAGGTGAAGTACTGCTGCCAGACGTGGAAGACGACCGTGAGGAGCGCCGCCATGCCCCGGAAGCCCTGGATCTCCGCGTTCCTCCGGTTCCGGGAGGGCGCGCCCTTGGCGGGCGTGCCGTTGACCGGCCGGCGAACGGTGGCGGGCGCGGGGGTGAGGGTCGTGGACACCGTGCTCATGTCCGCTTCACCGCCTTCTCGCCGGGTCGCGGGGTGACCCGCCACTGGCGGTCCCGCAGCACCTCCTTGAGGAGCGACTGACGGGCCACGATGTTCTTGAAGTGGCTGTAGAAGAAGGTGGACACCACCAGATACCGCCAGAACCACGCCCTGCGGCGGCGCAGTTCGGGCACGGCGAGCCGCCATGCGAACAGCGCCTGGACCAGCCCGGCGGACAGGGTGAACAAGGTGGCCAGCAGGCAGACCGGCACCGCCCAGTCGAGCTGGTCCACGCCGCCCGCCCGCCACGCCGAGTACAGCAGCACCGGCAGGATCTGCAGGGTCAGCCACGGCTGGATCTCACGCCAGCCCAGCAGCACCACCAGTCCCGCCTTCTGGCGGGCGGTGAAGGCCGGGGAGCGCAGTCCGCGCCACAGATACTTCAGCGACACCTGGAGCCAGCCCTGGGCCCAGCGCGACCGCTGGTTCCACAGCGCCTTGAGAGTGGTGGGCGCCAGTTCGCGCGAGATGAGCGTGCGGTCGGTGGCGATCCGGGCGCCCTCGTGCAGGGCGCGCATCGAGGAGTCGATGTCCTCGGTGAGCATCGTGCCGTGCATCCGGGTGCGGGCGAGCAGATCGGTGCGCCAGAAGCCGTTGGAGCCGCCGAAGACACCGAAGGTGTAGAGCCGGGTCCGGCCGGGGTGGCTGACGGCGTAGATGGCCTCGAACTCCACGCCCACCAACTTGGAGACCCAGGAGCTCTCGCCGTTGCGGATCACACAGTGGCCCTGGACCACGTCGTAGCCGTTTGAGAGCCAGTGCCAGGCGTGCTGGAAGGCGTCGGGCACCGGGTGGTGGTCCGCGTCGAAGATGCCCACGAACTCACCGCGCACCCGGGTCACCGCGGCGTTGACGTTCTGCGCCTTGGAGGTGCTGCCCGCCACCGGCATCAGCACCAGCCGCGGGTCGCGGCGGGCCATCTCCCGCAGGGTCTCCTCGACGGGCATGGGGTGCGGCGTGTTGTACGCGAGCACGATCTCCAGCTCGTTGGGGTAGTCCAGGCGCAGAAAGGACTCGATGGTGTCGACGATGGTCGCGGCCTCATTGGGCAGATATGCGGCGATGACCGCGCTGGCCGGCGGATACGGCTGGGCGGGCCGTTCGGGCCGGGGTTTGGCGTCGAGCGAGAAGAGGCACTCCAGCACGATCATCGCGGCGGAGAGCACCAGCCCGGACACCACGACCCAGTAGGCGGCCGAGCCGACGTCCCAGCCCAGTTCGTACATCTGCTGGTAGAAGACGAACGGGATGCCCACGCCGAAGAGAAGCACCAGGATGGGCGAGAGCGCCGACAGCAGGGCGCGGAGCGCGGTGGCCAGCGGGCGGCGACGGCGGCGGTGGCTGCCGCGCATCCACGCCGCGTACTTGACCGGCCGCAGATCCCGGTGGCGGATCGATTCCTCGACCGCGTTGCGGGAGTTGGCGACGGCCTGGGCGCGGTCCGGGCAGTCGGCCAGTGGGGTCCATCCGATCGCCGGGGTCAGCCGTACGTTCTCGTCGGCGACCACGAAGCGGGTCCCGGCCACGGCGTTGGCGAACTTCTGCAGTTCGTCGCGCGCGGTGTCCTCGTCCACCCCGGGCATCAGCATCAGCAGATGGCCTTCGTCGTCCCAGCCGAGCCGGTCGCAGACGCCGCCCAGCTTCTCCGCCACTCCGGCGAGGCGTTCGGCGACCTCACGGCGCACCCGCGGCCCCAGCCGGGCTTCGAGGGCGGCTATCTCGGCGACGCCGACCATGGCGACGACACCGCCGACGCGGCTGTCGTCGACCCGCTTGAGCTCCCGGTCGAGTTCGCCCAGGAAGTGGGGCTGGGAGTACAGACCGGTGCGCGGGTCGAGCAGCAGATTCTCGACGGGGACCGGGACCCGGCGCAGCTTGGCCTCGATCCGGGCGGAGAGCTCGACGGGGTCGGAGCTGTCCGGTACGCAGTCGTCGGCGCCGCCGCGCAGCATGTCGGCGACGCCGACGGGGCCGGGGTCGGAGGTGACCACGAGCAGGGGAAGTGCCCGTCCCGCGGGCACGGCGCGGACCTCGCGTATCAGGTCCAGTCCGTCGTGGGCGTCGTCCAGGGCGACGATCGCGTCCGGAGGGGATTGCCGCATCTGACGGCTGACGTCGCCGGGCGCCGCATGGCTCACCTCATGCCCGGTCGAGACGAGTGTCCGGGTCAGCTGATCGAGTCTGGGGCCCGGTGTGCCGACCGCCAGCACCCGCCCGCTCGGTTCCGCCACATCGCCGCGAGCGGCGGGCACGGGTTGCTGGTATTCGCGTGATCGTGGGTGGTGCGAAGTAAGCACCTGAGTGGTTCCTTTCTGGAAGACGTGCGTCACCGAACGGGCCGTGGGCGCGCGGACATTCCGGCCGGGGTCAGGGCAGACCACGTGGCCCGCGGGCATGCCGACATGGGCATGCGTCCACGGGCAGGCCGGAGGACGGCGGCGCCGGGAAGGCCGGGGCGATCCGCCGTTCGGTGAGTGGTGAGAGGCGGCTACGCCGCGACCGTGGCCGATCCGCGCGGGGAGAGGTGAGGTCTCCGGCGGGGTCTCGGGCAGACGGACGCGACGGCGGCGGGGGACACGCGAACGTGCTCCAGCGAATTGCGCATAAGGTCCCATCCTGTTCGGATCGTGGGGGGCGGACCGAACGTCACCAGTGCGGGTCGACCGATCTTTTGGGCTGACCGGTCGGAATCCTTAGTCTCATCGATCACTACGGAACCACACAACACATCGAAGTAACACTCTCATTAACCGATGAGAGAGTTCCGCGCGCCGACGGTCGATCGCCCCCTGTCCCAACTTCCGCACGGCGGCGGGGTGTCGGAGCCCTGTCGGTGCGGCGTCGGTGGGGCGTCGGCGGGTCATCCACCCGGCGTCGACGCCACGTCGGTGCGGTGTCGGTACCTGCGGCCAGTCTTTTTCCAGGCACCACATTCGGTGGTTGAATTCGGAAGGGACAACACCATGCACAAAACCCGGGTCCTGATTTCCGGCGCCAGTATCGCCGGGCCCGCCCTCGCCTACTGGCTGGACCGCTATGGCTGCCAGGTCACCGTGGTGGAGCGCGCCGCGGGCCCGCGCCCGGGCGGGCAGGCGATCGACGTACGAGGCCCGGCGCTGGAGGTGTGCGCGCGCATGGGTGTGCTGGAGGAGATCCGGGCGCAGCGCACCGGGCTGCGCGGTATGTCGATGGTCGACGGCGACGGAAAGGAGCTGTTCAGCACCACCGAGCGCACCATGACTGGCGGAGATTTCGACAGGCCCGACGTCGAGATTCTCCGGGACGATCTGTCCTCGGTCCTGATGGCCGCGGGGGGCGACGGGATCGAGTACCTCTTCAACGATTCGATCGCCTCGCTCGCGCAGGGCCTCGATGAAGTGGCGGTCACCTTCCACCGGGGCGGTTCGCGCGCCTTCGACATCGTGGTGGCGGCCGACGGGGTGCACTCGTCCACCCGGGCGCTGGTCTTCGGCCCGGAGGAGCAATTCCTGCACCATATGGGGGGTTATCTGGGCGTGTGGACGGCGCCGAACTATCTGGGCCTCGACCGCTGGGAGGTCATCTACCAGATGCCCGGCGACGTCTGGGGCGGCATGGTGATGAGTGTCCGCGAGAACGCCGAGATCCGGGTCTACGTCGGCATCGACTCGGACGAACCGCCCGCCCAGTTCCTCGGCTCCCGGACCGTCTCGGATCAGAAACGGCTGGTGGCCGAGCGGCACAAGGACGCGCGCTGGGAGGTGCCACGGCTGCTGGAGTACATGTGGGGGGCGCCCGACTTCCACCTCGACGTGTCGGCCCAGATCCATATGGACACCTGGTCCCGTGGCCGGGTGGCCCTGGTCGGCGACGCCGGTTACTGCGGCTCGCCGATGTCAGGGCAGAGCACCAGCGTGGCCATGGTCGGCGCCTATGTCCTGGCGGGCGAGCTGAAGGCCGCAGGCGGCGACCACACCGCGGCCTTCGCGGCCTACGAGCGCGAGCTGCGGGGCTATGTGGCGGCCAACCAGCAGATCGCGCTGGACCACAAGGCACGGAAGGACGCGGAGACCGCCTCGCCCGGGCAGGAGTCCGACACCAACCCGACCCATATCGGTGACGGCTTCTACGAGGTGGTCAACTCCTACACCCTCAAGGACTACTGACCGGGCCGCCCGACGGCCGTGGACGTGGTCTCGTGTCCCCGTGGCCTCATGGCCCCGTGGCCCCGTGGCCCCGTGGCCGGCTAGGACACCACGTCCTTGCGGCCGAAGCCACGGAAGGCGAACGCGAGGAGCACCAGCGCATAGGCGACGGACACCGAGACGCCCTTCACCATTCCGCCCCATTCCATATGGGGCTGGAGTGCGTCCGCCCACGCGAACTGCCAGTGCGCGGGCAGGAAGTCGCGCCAGGAGCCGAGCGCTGTGACCGCGTCCAGCACATTGCCCACGATGGTGAGCCCCACCGCGCCGCCCACCGCGCCCAGCGGCGCGTCGGTGACGGTCGAGAGCCAGAACGCGAGGGCGGCCGTGACCAGCTGGGACAGGAAGATGTACAGCACCACGAGGGCGAGCCGGACGAGGGCGTCCCCGATCGGCAGTTCACCGCCCGTGGGCATCTGCAGCGGCCCCCAGCCGTATGCGGCGGTGCCCACCGCGAGCGCGACCAGCGGCAGCAGCACCATGGCGGCGGCGCTGAACGCGAGGGCCACCACCAGCTTGCTCCCCAGCAGCCGGGCCCGGGGCACGGGCGCGGCCAGCAGATAGCGCAGCGAGGACCAGCTGGCCTCGGAGGCCACGGTGTCACCGCAGAACAGCGCCACCGGCACCACCAGCAAAAAGGCGGCCGAGACGAACAGCGCGGTGGCGGCGAGGTTGGCTCCGGAGGCGGTGGCCGTGGTCATCAGGGTGACCCGGTCCTCCCGCCCCTCGGGGGTGCCGCCGATGGCGAACGCGGCGACGAGGACGAACGGCAGCAGCGCCAGCACCAGCCCCATGACCAGGGTCCGGCGGCGGCGCAGCTGCCGTACGGCCTCGACCCGCAGCGGCAGGGTGTGATGGGCCCGGTAGCCGGGCGCGACCTGGGACAGGGAGCTCACGCGGATCCTCCTGCAATCAGCGTCAAGAAGGCGTCTTCCAGGCGCCGGTTGGGCCCGAAGCTGGTCACCGGAATCTCCAGCCGCACCAGTTCGGCGAGCAGCCGCGCCGGGGTGGTCCCGTCGAGCTGGACGAGCAGTCCGTCGGCGGTGCGGGCGGCGGAGGCGATACCGGGCAGCGCGTTCACCTTGTCGACGTGGACGTCGCTCAGCTCGCCGTCGTGGCCCACCAGCACACTGCCGCCGTTGCCGGTGATCTCGCCGACCGGGCCCGCCTGGATGAGCCGGCCGCGGTCCATGACGACCAGATGGGTGCAGGACTGCTCGACCTCGGCCAGGAGATGGCTGGAGACGATCACGGTGCGCCCCTCGGCGGCGTACCGGATCATCACCTCGCGCATCTCGCGGATCTGCGGCGGGTCGAGGCCGTTGGTCGGTTCGTCGAGGATCAGCAGATCGGGCAGGCCCAGCATGGCCTGGGCGATGGCCAGCCGCTGCCGCATGCCCTGGGAGTAGGTGCGCACCGCACGCTCCAGCGCGCTGCCCAGGCCCGCGATCTCCAGCGCCTCCTCGATATGGGCGTCGGCGGCGGGGCGGCCGGTGGCCCGCCAGTACAGCTCCAGGTTGGCGCTGCCGGTCAGATGCGGCAGGAAGCCCGCCCCCTCGACGAAGGCGCCGACGCGGGAGAGCACGGGCGCGCCGGGCCTGATGGCCTGACCGAAGACACGGATCTCGCCCTCGTCGGGGGCGATGAGCCCCATCAGCATGCGCAAGGTGGTGGTCTTGCCCGCGCCGTTGGGCCCGAGCAGCCCGAGCACCTGCCCCTTCTCGACGCGGAAGGACAGCTCGCGTACCGCGTAGCGATCGGCGGACTTGGCGTAGCGCTTGCTGAGACCGGTGATCTGCAGGGGCACCTCGGCCAGTTCGGGATCGGGCGCGGGAGTGGCCGTACGCCGCCTGCCGGTCACCACCAGCGCGAGCGCCACCACGGCCGCGGCGAGCGGCAGCCCCCACACCCAGGCGGGCAGCGGGGCGGGCTGGGTGTGCACCGCGGGTGCGGTGGGAACCGTCAGGCCGCCGTCCACGAGCCCGACCGTGTAGGTGGCGGGCTCGGTCGGGGAGGCGTAGCCGAGATCGGTGGAGGCGAGGACGAGCCGCAGCCGATGGCCCGCGATGAGCTCGTGGTCGACGGCGGGCAGCCGGACGGTGACGGTACGGCCCTGCTTCGCGCCGGTGACGCGCAGCGGTGTGACCAGTTGCTCGGGCAGCACCTGCCGGCCGTCCGGTCCCACGTCGTAGACCTTGGCGAACAGGACGGCGTCGTCCGTGTCGGCCTTGACCCGCACCTTCACCTCGGGCGATCCGGTGATGCGCAGGGGCCGGTCCAGCCGCGCCGAGTCGAACCGCGCGAACTGGCCCGGGACGTCGAGAGAGAGGCCGACGCCGAGCGAGGACGCCTGGGACAGCCCGGCCACGCCCGGCACCGTGGAGATGGAGGGCGGCCCCGCCCCGGGCGGGTTGGCGAACGACTGCTCGCGTCCGGGCAGTGCCACCTTCCGGGTGCCGTCGCCCAGGCCCGGGTAGCGGTCGCCGTCGGCGCCGCGCAGCTGGACCGCGCCGTTGGTGGTGTCGATGCCGCCGGTGCGGCTGATCCGGAAGGCGGGCCCGGTGTCGGTGCCCTTGTCGCCCTTGAGGTAGCGGTCGAACCAGGCGTGGGTGCGCGCCGCCACGCGCGAGGTCTCGCGGTCGCCGCCGTCATGTCCGCCGGCCGTCCAGTCGACGGCGACCGGCGCCCCGGTGGCCCGGATCGACTTCGCCATCTCATCGGCCTGGCCGAGGGGGAAGAGGGAGTCGACCTGTCCCTGGAGGATCAGCGTGGGGACCTTGATCCGGTCGGCGACGGCGGACGGGCTGCGGGCCTCGAGCAGCCGGCGGGCGGCGGCGTCGGGCGCTCCGGCAACCGCGACCCGCTCGTACATCTCGCACAGCCGCTTCTCGAAGCGACCGCAGCCCCGGCCTCCCAAGGGCTTCCCGCCGCTCTCGTCCCCTGCGCCGTTCGTGTCTCCGGGGTCCGCCCGGACTCCCTGGCCCGCCCCGCCGTTCGCGCCTCCCGGGCCCGACTGGCCCATGCCGCCGCCCGCTCCTCTCCCGCCGTTCGCGTCCTCCTGGTCTCCCTGGGCCTGGGAGAGGTCGGCCGAGCCGGTGGTGAAGAACAACCCGGCCCAGAGCTTTTTGTAGACACCGTTCGGGAAGAGCGCGTCGGCGAGGTTCCAGTAGGTGATCTCGGGCGCGATGGCGTCCACCCGGCGGTCGTATCCGGCCGCGAGCAGGGAGATCGCCCCACCGTAGGAGGCGCCGGCGACGCCCACCCGGGGGTCGCCCTGGCCGTCGAGCCGCACTTCGGGGCGTTTCGCCAGCCAGTCGATCAGCCGCCGGGCATCGGCCACCTCATGGTCCGGGTCGTTCAGCCCGATCTTCCCCGTGGATCTGCCGAATCCACGCGCCGACCAGGTGAGCACGGCGTATCCGTCGCGGGCCAGTTCCTCGGCCCGGTCGCGTACGTCGTCCTTGCTGCCCCCGAAGCCGTGGGCGAGCAGGACCGCGGGCCTTCGGCCGGAGCCCGAGGTGAAGTACGAGGTGTCGATGCGCGCCCCCGGCATGTCCAGCACGCGGTCCTGGCGGTGCACGGCCGGCCGGTCGTCGGAGGCGGCGGCCGCCCAGGTGCCCGCGCCCGCGAGGACGGCCGCGGCGGCCACGGCGGCGGCCAGGCGCCGGCCCCGCAGCCGGGTCTTTCGGAGATCCATACCCGCAACCCTAAGAGGAGGACGCAAACGCCGGAGCTGACACCAGACGGATTCTCGTCCCCTCCCGGGGAGTACCCGGACACCTCCCGTACACCCGGCGCGGTATGCCCCCGGCCGCGGCGGCCGGGCTTTTGGACCCGTCAGGTGAAGCTCCATAAGATGCGCCGGTGATCATAAAGAAACGTCTGGCGACAGGCGCGTTGGGGCTGCTCGCGGCCCTCGCCTGCGGTCTGATATCCCCTCCCGCCGCCATGGCCGGCGAACCGGCTTCCGATTCCCGAAGGTCGAACTGGTGCTCGATGTCAGCGGCTCCATGCGGGCCCGCGACGTCGACGGCGACACCCGGATGGCGGCAGCGAAACAGGCGTTCAACGAGGTGCTGGACGCCACTCCCGAGGAGGTGCGGCTGGGCATCCGCACCCTCGGCGCCAATTACCCGGGCAAGGACCGCGTGGCCGGCTGCCGGGACAGCGAGCAGCTCTACCCGGTGGGCCAGGTGGACCGCACCGAGGCCAAGGCGGCCGTCGCCACCCTGCGCCCCACCGGCTGGACGCCCATCGGGCTCGCGCTGCGCGGCGCGTCCAAGGACCTCTCCAGCGGCGACGGAACGCGCCGGATCGTGCTGATCACGGACGGCGAGGACTCCTGCGGTCAGCCCGACCCGTGTGATGTGGCCCGTGAGCTGGCCGCCCAGGGAACCCACCTGGTCGTCGACACGCTCGGGCTGACGCTGGACCGCAAGGTCCGCGAGCAGCTCAGCTGCATCGCCGAGGCCACCGGTGGCACGTATACCGCGATCCAGCACCGGGACCAGCTCTCCAGCCGTATCAAGCAGCTGGTCCGGCGCTCCGCCGACACCCCCGTGCAGACGCCCACGCCGGTGCGGGGCGCCGCACAGTGCGCGAAGGCCCCGTACCTGGGCTCCGGCCTTTACAGCGACCGGGAGAGCTTCGGCGAACACCGCTGGTACCGGATGCGCGTGGCGCCCGGTCAGGAGCTGCGGGCCTCGGCGAGCGTGGCCGTGGACCGCGCCGTCGACCCGGACTACGGGGTGCTGCTGCGGGCGATGACCCCGGGCGGCCGGGAGCTGGTGCGCGGCAGCGAGGCGGGCAGCGGCCGTACGGACGTCCTCTCCAGCGGGCTGCGCTATCCGGTCGCCGATGTGGACGACGACGAGGACGAGACCGCGCGGACGGTCTGCCTGGAGCTGAGCCAGTCCTTCTCCGCGCCCGCTTCCGTCAAGCGCGCTCCGGGCCTTCCGGTGGAGCTCGCCGTCGATGTGGTCGGCAACGACGATCCGCCCGCCGATGTGGCCGCCTTCGGCCTGGGCCGCGGCTGGATGCTGCTGGGTGTGCTCACCGTGGGCGGGCTGCTCGCGGGGTTGCTGTGGGGCTGGCTGGCCCGCTGGCGTGTCACCGTCTGGAGGTCCAACTGATGCGAGCCCTGCGTACCGTGGGCGCCGCGCTCACCCTGTGTGCCGCCGCCTGGCTGACCGCCGCCGTCCCCGCCGCCGCGGACGGCACGGACAGCGCGGCCGGCAAGAAGGACGGCGCACCCACCGAGGCGGGCACGAACTTCCGTACCGCCACCGAGATCAAGCCCGGCCAGAAGGCCACCGCGGCGGCCTCCACCGGCGACTATCTGTACTGGGTGTTCCCGGCCGCCGCCGGGCAGATACCCAAGGTCGAGGCCGAGCTGAAGCTGCCCGACGCTTCGAGCCGGCACGGCAGCGCCACCTGGCAGCTCGATGTCTACGACGGTCTGCGCCGCCACCAGCCGTGCGCCTCGGGCACCCCGGCGCGCAGGGCGGCCCAGCAGGACGGGTCGGTCACCGTGAGCTGCACTCTGCGCCAGGTGCGGTCCTGGTCCGAGCGCTGGGCCAACGACCCTCTGCAGGGCGCCTATTACGTGCGGCTCACCGTCGTCGATCTGCCCGCCGAGGACCTCGGGCTGCCGATCGACGCCGAGGTGGAGGCGTCCGTACCGGACGCGGGCGGGGCGCACGCCGACGGCGGGGACGTGACCCCGCTCAATCCGGTGCTGCGGTCCGGAACGACCCCGGGCACGGACTCCGAGCCGTCGGGCGACACGTCCTCGGCTTCCGCGGATTCCGCTGACGACAAGGACGGGGGCATCCCGCACGCGGTCGCCGAGCCGGAGGACGACTGGGGCTCCGGCTGGTGGTCGGACCGATGGGTGTGGACCGTGATCGGCGCGGCGCTGGCGGCGCTCGCCGGGGTGGGCGGCTACACCCTCACCCGGGGGCCGCGCTTCCCGGGCCGCCCGCCGAGCGACGCCTGACCCGATATCTGACCCGATGTCCGGAATCGGCGCGCGGCCCGCACCTTCACCGTGCGGGCCGCGCGCCACACCGGACCCCGATCGCCGGGACCCTCAGGAATAGTCCTGGCCCATGAGCCGCCCAAACTCTTCGGGATCCGTGTCGAATCCACGAATAGCGCTCTGCATTCCCCATTCCCCCGAGTCGTCCCGGGTGAATACCGCTACCGTGGCGGCAGTGGCTTCTGCGACACCGGTGAAGTCGCTGTTAATGAGCTCGGTGTATCCGTTGAGAATCCGGACGCTGGTGTTCGGCACATCTCCGAACGCCTTCCGTCCCGAGCTCGGCTGGATGACTATCCCGACGACCACCCGTGAGTATTCGGACGACAGCCGTTCGAGTTCGAGGGTCATGGACTCGTCGGTGCCAAGGCCCTGACCGGTGCGGCTGTCCCTGTTGAGGTTGATGGTGCCGTCCGGTGAGCGGCTGTCGAAGTGGACGAGATACGCGGGCTCACCGTACGGATCGGCGGCGCGGTACGTCCCCGCCACGATGTCGAGATCATGGGGCGGCTCGCCGGTGGGACTCGGATCCCACTTGAGCGCCACCTCGATTTTCCGAAGCCCCTTGTTGAGACCAGTCACCCGGACTTCCCTTCCCTCGAACCGTGCGGATGTTGAATGCGCGTGGCGTCAAGCCTATCGCGGGCAGGGCGAGTTGAGGATTTCCCGACGGCCGCGTGCGGGGCCTCCCCGAGGGGTCTCTACTATGGGCCTCCGTACTAACGGCGGAAGGAAGCGTCCATGCGACGGTTGGGGGAGCTCGAGGCGGAGATCATGGACCGCCTCTGGGCTTGGCAGCGTCCCACCACAGTGCGGGAGATCGTGGACGACATCAATGAGCACCGCCCGGTCGCCTATACCACGGTGATGACCGTCGCTTCCATCCTCTACAACAAGGGCTGGCTGCTGCGCGCCAAGGAGGGCCGGGCGTGGGTGTACTCACCGGTCCGCAGCCGCGAGGAGTACACCGCCGCCCTGATGGAGGACGCGCTCGGCACCAGCGAGGACCGCTCCGCCGCCCTCGCCCATTTCGTCGAGCAGATGGGCCCGGAGGAGGTCAGCGCGCTGCGCAAAGCCTTGCGGACCGCGGCGCGGCGGACCCAGGCGTGACGGCCGCCCTCGCGCTGGGCTGCTACGCCGCCGTGGTCGGCTCGGTGGCCCCGAAGGCGCTGTCGCGCAGCGCCTGGCCGCATCGCGCACCCGGTTTGGCGGTTGCCGTTTGGCATGGATTGGTCCTGTCGTTCACCATCGCGCTGGCTCTGACCACTTATCACCTCGTCACCCCAACATGGCATCTTCATAATGGAATGTCCGGCTTACTCCGGTTCTGTGGGTTGTCGTTCGACGTCCGTATCCCGGGCACGGGCCCGGTCGGCGTTCCGGCCATCGCGGTACCGGCCTTGGTGGCCCTGCTTCCGTTCGCCTGCTTCGCGCATGAGCTGCTGCGGGCCCGGCGCGTTCGCGCCCGCCACCGGGGCGTACTGGACATGGTCGGGCGGCGCTCGGCGCGATGGCGCGCCACCGTGCTGGACCATGACACGCCCGCGGCGTACTGCCTACCCGGCCGCAGGCCGCGGATCGTCGTGAGCGCGGGCGCGCTGAGACTGCTCTCCCCCGCGCAACTGGAGTCCGTACTGGAGCATGAGCGCGCGCATATCGCGGGCCGCCACCATCTGGCGATGGCGGCCGCCGAGGCGTTCGCCCGGGTGTTCCGGTGGCTGCCGCTGGCGCGCGAGGCCAGGGCGCAGACGGCACTTCTGCTGGAGATGGCCGCGGACGACCGGGCGCTGCGCCGCCATCCGCGCGAAGCGCTCGTCTCCGCCCTGTACGCGCTGGCGGCGGGCCAGGCTCCCGGCGGGGCCTTCAACCTCGGCGGACCGGACGCGGTGGTCCGGCTGCGGCGGATGCTGGAGGCCCGGCGGCGTCCGCATCCGGCGCTGCGCGGCGCGGTGGTGGCGGCCGCGGTGGCCGTACCGCTGCTGCCCCCTCTGCTCGGCTGCGCCCCCGGGATGGGGTAACGGCCCCTGCGCGCCTCGGTGGCCGCTCCGGGCCACGCGGAGGGACCGCGCGGCCCGGAGCGGCGGGACTCGATGCGGATCAGAGCCGGTCGAGGAGGGTTCGCAGGGTGGCGACCTCGGTGGACTGGTTCTTGACGACGCCGTCGGCGAGCTTCTTCGCCTTGGCGTTATGCCCGTTCTTCTTCTCGCCCTTCGCCATGGCGATCGCGCCCCGGTGATGGTCGATCATCATGCTCGCGAAGGCGCGGTCGAAGGCAGGCCCCTTGGCGGCCTCGAGCTTCCGCATGTCCTCCTTGGACATCATTCCACCCATACCGCTCTTACCGCCTGAACCATGCTCCATGCCATCCATGCCGTCCATACCGCCCGATGACGGCTTCTCCGGCTTGCCCCAACCCTTGAGCCAGGACTTCAGGGTGGCGATCTCCGGGTCCTGCGCCTTCTCGATCTGCCCCGCCAGGCTCGTGATCCGCGCGTCCGAGGCCCGGTCGTCGGCCAGTGCGGCCATCGCGAGGGCCTGCTCATGATGCGGGATCATCATCTGCGCGAAGCGGACGTCCGCGTCGTTGAACGTGCCCGCAGCGGAGCCCGTGGTTGCCTCGGAGGCGGTGGACTCCTTCGTGCTCGTGTGGTCCATGCCCTTCTTGTCGTCGCTCCCGCCACAGCCGGCGAGCAGCAGCCCTCCGGCGGCGACGGCGCCCACGAACGCGAGACGGCGATGGAGCGGCCGACGCGGGACATGCGTGAATGCGGTCATGTCGATATACCTCTTTTTGCCAAGTGTTGACTGTTCCATGGGGCGTACCGGCGCTTTGCGCGCGGTTCGGCCTAAATCCGCAGAACAGATAGGGCAGTGAGGTCGGGTCCACGTGACGGAGGGTCGGGCCGTGCGACGACGGCCGACGTCACGGGGAGCCTCAGCGAGGGACCGCCGCGGCGGGCGAGCACCGCGCGCAGGAGCACTCCGAGCACCCAGACGCCGAGCACCGCGACACACAGCGAGGCCATGTCCATCCCGGTCATGGGTGCGCGTGGCTTTGTGTGTGGCGTTGTCTCGGGTACGGCCGGCGCATGCGCGGCCGCGACGGACGGGGCGGGCGCGGCCCGATGCGGCCCGGAGCCGATGGCGGCCGTACCGCCGTCGCGGTCACCGCCGTACGGCGCGGGGCGCGGCTCACCGAAGGCGTGGTGTGCCGAGGCGCTCCCACCCGGACCGGATCCGCCGGCGGGATGGCCCAGGGTGTGCATGACGAAAACACCGAGCGCGAGCACGACGACGAGCAGGAGCCGCGGAAGGACTCCGTCCGCGCGCATACTCCTGCCGGTGTTCACCGTCGCTCCTCGGGGTCGGTGTGATCTCTCGGAGCCACACCCTACTCCTAATTCCGTTAGTACGTGCACCGGCCCCCGGAGGACCCTCGGAAGTCGCTCAGCTCTCCTGCATCGCGAGCCTGGCCAGCATGTTCTTCGCCTCATCGGCGACCTCGGCGTCCGCGACCACGTCATAGCGCGCGGCCACGATCTGGCTGCGGGACGAGAAATCGCGCTGCCCGCGGGTCATGGCATGCCCGACGAATCCGAAGATCGCGCCGAACACCGCGCCGTAGACGAGACCGCTCACCAGCAGCACGATCACATTATTGGCCCCGGCGGCGAACACGGTCAGCAGCAGCCCGACCAGCAGTCCGAACCAGGCGCCTGTACCGGCCCCCGCCAGCGCCGCACGGCCCCTGGTCATCCGCCCGAGCACCGTCTCGACCATCCGGAGGTCCGAACCGATGATCGCCATGTGTTCCACCGGAAACTTGTTGTCGGAAAGGAAGTCGACCGCGCGCTGGGCGCCGGCGTAGGTCGGAAACGAGCCGACGACCGGGCGGTCGACCACCTCCGACGGCGGTTGCTGGGTCATCGCCGCCTCCCTCCGTCAAGGAGAGCGTGCGCCCGCGCCTGCCCCCTCGCAACGGGAGAGGCGGCGGCGAGCAGCGAGGGAAAGCGGCGGAACCTCCGAGGAGGGCCCGCGCCGCCGGATATCCGGAACGCCGGCGCGGCTATCCGCGGAACATTTCCCCGGCCCTCTTCGCCCTTCTCCCTGCCACTCTTCGCCCTTCATTTCCCACCGGGCACGAGGGCCGCGCCATTCTTGGAAGGAGCCGTTTCCTTTCGCGCTGTCGGGGGCATGGGGCGCTCCCCCGCCCGGGAAACCGTTATCCGTTTTCGGTTAACCGTTGACAGTGATCACAGCTGCGGGTACGGCTGACGCTGACGCGGTGACCGCGCGCCGTCGGGCCGGGCCCGCCGCGCTCCGAGGAGGCGCGGCGGGCCGGCGGTTCTAGCTGCGGGCGGGGCGGTCGGTGTGATCGGTGCGGATGAGGGAGCGCACCATCCGGCAGGTGATGTCGGAGGGCGGATGCACTCCGATCCGGGCGGCCGTGGAGCGTATCTTGCGGTTGGACGCCTGCTCGGGGCGGTAGACACCGGAGTTGAGCAGCGCGATGGCCAGACGCATGGCCTTCAGACGGCGGTTGTGGGACTCGTACCACTCACGCGGACGCCCGGCGGGCATCCGCTTCTTCGGCAGGGTCGGAAAGCTCGGCAGCTCTTGAAGAGGGGGTGCGGCAACGGCCATCGGCAGCCTCCTGAGATGGTCGGGAAACCTTCCCTTCAACTGCCTCTATTCTACGGCCGGGCACTGACAAAGGCCCCTGGTCAGGCGCCATTTACGAGGCGGTCTCGCGATACCGTGTACGGCATGGAGATCTGGATCAATCCGGCATGCTCGAAGTGCCGTGGCGCGCTCACCCTGCTGGACGCGGAGGGGGCCGGGTACACCGTCCGCCGCTATCTCGAAGACGTACCGAGCCAGGACGAGATCCGCGAGGTGCTCGGCCGGCTCGGGCTGGAGCCGTGGGACATCACCCGCACCCAGGAGGCGGCCGCGAAGGAGCTGGGGCTGAAGGACTGGCCGCGCGAGGAGAGCGCACGGGACCGCTGGATCGCGGCGCTCGCCGAGCACCCCAAGCTCATCCAGCGGCCCATCATCACGGCGGACGACGGCACGGCCGTGGTGGGGCGCACGGAGGAGGCGGTGCGGGAGGCGATGTCCCGGTCCCGGGAGTGACTCAAGGCGTGGTCACGAGGCGCCGGCGCCCCGTGCTGCGACACGGGGCTCCGGGGCGTCGCGCGGTACGGCTCCGGGGCGTGCGCGGAGGCCGCCTCGGCGCGGGAGGCGGCTCAGCGGCGCCGGGGCGAGGGCTGCTGCGGACGCAGCAGGAACCGCTGTGTCTTACCGCTGGAGGTCTTCGGCAGCTCGGCGACGAAGTGGACGTTCCGCGGATAGGCGTGCTTGGCGTACCGCTCCCTGACCAGCTGCTGCAGCTCGGCCACGAGCCCGTCGCCCGCCTCCGTCCCGGGACGCGGCACGACGAACGCCTCCACGACCTCGCCGTACTCCTCGTCCGGTACGCCGACGACGGCGGCCTCCGCCACCGCGGCGTGCTCCAGCAGCACGGTCTCCACCTCGAAGGGGCCGATGCGGTAGCCCGCCATCAGGATGATGTCGTCGCCGCGCCCGGAGAAGAACAGATGGCCCTCCTCGTCGCGGGAGGCGGTGTCCCCGGTGTAGAACCAGTGCCCGTCGGGGCTGAACTTCTCGGCGGTCTGCTCGGGGGCGTCGCGGTAGCCCTTGAACCACATCAGCGGGCTGTCCTCGATGTCCACCACGACCCGGCCGGGGATGTCCACGCGGGCCAGCGCGGAGTTGGTGTCCTCGCGCAGCACCTTCACCCCCCAGCCGGGCAGCGGACGGCCCATGGAGCCGCGCTTGATGTCGTCGCGCAGGGCCGGGTGCCAGGCGTGGGCGATCACCATGCCCAGCTCGGTCGAGCCGTAGTGGTCGCGCACGGGGACACCGAGTGTCTCGAGCGTCCAGTCGACGACGTCCGGGGGCAGCGGCTCGCCCGCGGCGGAGCAGCAGCGCAGCCGCAGATCGCCGGGGGCGGGGATGCCGGAGGCGCGCAGTTTGCGGTAGACGGTGGGCCCGGCGGCGAAGTTGGTGACCCCGAAGCGGGAGAGCACCTCCCAGGTGGACTCCGCGGAGAACAGGCCGCTCAGCAGCAGCGCGCGCTGCCCGAGGGCGAGCGGCCCGATGAGCGCGTAGTACAGGCCGTACGCCCAGCCGGGGTCGGCGGCGTTCCAGAAGACGTCGGTGGGCCGGTGGTCCAGGCCGAACTGCTGGTACATCGCGAAGCCCGCGACGGCCCGCAGCGGAATCGGGACGGCCTTGGGGGTGCCCGCGGTACCCGAGGTGAACAGCTCGACGATGAGCCCGTCGCCGCCCACGGCCACCGGCTCGGGGAGCGTGGCGTCTCCCTCGGCCAGTTCCGCGAAGGACAGGTCGGACCCGGTGACGGGCCCGGTGGTGACGATCCGCCAGGGGCGCTCGCCGGGGAAGCCCGACTCCGGATCCAGCTTGGGGCGTTGGTCGGCGTCGCTGATCACGACCTTGGTGGCGTCGCCCGCGATCCGCAGCGCGATGGCCGGCGGGGCGAACGCGGTGAACAGCGGCACCTGGACGGCCCCGAGCCGCCAGATCGCAAGGCTGGCGACCAGCAGGTCGGCTGATTTGCCCATCAAAGTGGCGACGCGGTCGCCCACTCCGACGCCCAGGGCGGCCAGGGCACCGGCCATACGCGACGAACGGTCACGCAGCTCCCTGTACGTCATGTCGTGGCCGGTCAGGTCCTTGCCCACCACAGTGAACGCGACGGCGTCGTCCGGGTGCCTGTCGCACAGCAGGTACGCGGTGTTCGCCGCGGGCTCACCGAAGGTCTTGAGCAGGTCAGCCATGCGCTGTTCCGGGCTGGTCAAGAGGGCTCCTAGTGCTGGTATCCACGAATCGCGCCGGACGGGAGACAGGGTCGGTGCCCGGCTTCGGGCGAGTGCGGACGCACCTCGGGGGCGCGGGCGCATCTCGCCTTCCGGGGTGGGCTGTTCCCGGGTTGCGCTGAGCCGAAGTCCCAGGCGGCAGCTCCCGTTGGCCTGTACACGCTATCGCGCTTTCCCGCCGGTCCGGCAGCCGTCCTCCGGTACCGGAGACCGGGACGGCCTCCGCGAGCCGGAGCGGAGTCGGTGCGGAGCCGATGCGGAGCCCGCGGCGCAACCGGCGGACGATGGCCCCGTCCGTCACCGACGCACTCTGGCGCCCCCTCTTTCCCCGCCTTACCTTTGGGCAGCGGTAGGCATACCGCCTGTACGGCTTGTCATGTCTGAGCTCCAAGACGCCCGACACGAGGTGAGCCTTGTTACTCCTCCGAAGACCCGTCGGCCGGTTGACCGTCGTCGCCACGGTCCTCGCCACCGCCGCGGCCATCGCCGCCGGACCCGCGCGGGCCACCCCCGATGACACGCCGTCGGCCGGCTCCGCCCATCCCTCGCTGGTGCGGCCGATCGACCCGCAGCAGTGGCGCAACCCCGACGACATGACCTGGGCCGACTACCGTGCGGTCCCCGGAACGCGCTGGGCGGACCCCGACGTCAAACCCACACAGCGCACCTTCAAGGGTGCGCTGGTGCTCCTGGACTATCCGGACGAGGAGTTCACGGTCAGCCGCCCGGCCGGATCCACCCTCTTCGGCAATCCCCAGGCCAGTGCGTCCGATATCCCCCGCGACCGCCTCCCGCGCTTCTACCAGGACTTCCTCAACACACCAGGGCCGCTGAACAACGGTCACACCATCAACGAGTACTGGATGGAGGACTCCGGCGGCCGCATCGGTGTCGATCTGACCGCCTTCGGTGTGTACCGCATGCCGGGCAAGTCCTATCAGTACGGCGTCGAGGACTCGATGAACCCGGGCGCCTGCCCGGCCGGGGACACCTGCGACCAGGACATCCGGGCCGACGGCAAGGCCGCCTGGGTGTCCGATGTCGGCGCCGACAAGGCGGACTCGTTCGACTTCGTCTTCTACCTCACGGCCGGACAGGACGAGTCGTCCACCTGGCAGGAGTTCGGCCAGATGAAGTTCCCGAGCGCGGCGGACATACCCGCCGACTGGGGACCACCGGCCACCGCGGGCGACAATTCCGCCCGGACCCGCTATGTGCCGTGGACGTCCTGGCAGTCCGCCGCCCGTATCTGGCCCAACGCCGCCGACGGGTCGTCGGTGCAGGCCGAGAGCTCCGGCATGGCCGTGTACGCCCATGAACTCAGCCATATCCTGGGCATCGGGGACAACTACAACAACCCGTACGGCACGCCCCTCAGCCGTTCGTACACCGGTATCTGGGGCATGCTCTCCCGCGGTTCGTTCAACGGCCCCGGCGGGCCGCACACCCGCTGGCAGATCCCCGCCACCGCCGGGGGCTCGATGGGCTCCCAGCATGTGCTGCGCGACAAGCTGAAGCTCGGGATCGTCGACGAGAAGAACGTCCTGCGGCTGGACCGCGACGCCCTGAAGAGCTCCGGCCTCGTCGTCGCCCGGGTCACCGCACGCTCGGCGCCACCGGGTGAGAAGGGGCTCTCCGGGGTCAACATCGCCCTGGGCCGCGATCTCTCGCCGTCCTGCGACAACGCCACCGACCCGCTGTGCGACGGCGGTGGCTACGACAACTACACGGTCGAGATCGTCGACCGCATGGGCATGGACTCGTTCACCCCGGATCACGGGGTGCTGCTCACCAAGACGAAGAACAAGGACCGGGCGCCGTTCGCCTGGGTGGTCGACGCGCATCCCGAGGACATCGACCTGGTGGACTTCCAGCGCCCCGACGACACCACCCAGAAGATCACCATGGGCGACTACCGGCAGCTCAGCGATGCGCTCTTCCACGCCGGAGCCGACTCAGGCAGCCAGTACGAGTACATCGACCGGGCCAACCGGCTGCACTTCTATGTGCTCGGCCTCAAGCGCGACCGGTCCGGAGTGCTTTCGTACACCATCGCCGTGAAGTCCCTCGACGGCGCGGGACCGCAGCGCCGCGGACTGGCCCTCCACCGCGGCGAGGCCAAGGGGGACGCCGCCCTCTCCCGGGCCGTGTGCACCTTCGGCCTCGACAACACCGGACGCGCTACGGGCAACCGGGCCGAGTCGGCGGCCACTTCGGTGGACTCGGATGTCTACCGGCTGTCGGCGAGGGCCGTCGGCCGGGGCTGGTCCGCGTGGCTGCCCAACCGTCTCGCCACCGCAAAGGCCGGTGAATCGGTGGATGTCGAGGTGGCCGTGGCCGCGAAGAAGGGCGCCACACGGCAGGGGGCGGTGATGCTCACCGCCCGCTCGGAAAGCGATCCGCACCGCACCGCCAAGGCCATGTGCCGGCTGTCGAGCCGCCGGTAGGGCGATGGGTGACAGGTGACGTGTGACAGGTGACGTGTGAAACGGGTGACGGCCCGCCGGCATACGGCGGGCCGTCGCTGCTGTCCGCTCCGCGGGCCGTCGGGGCTCGGTGGCTTTACTCCGTCTCGTCCCCCGGGGTCTGGATCGGCACCCGGAGGGTGTCGGGCTCACAGCCGGCCGTACCGGCGATGATCCGTGCCGCCCCCTTGGTGAGTGGCACCAGGCTCTGCTCGTCCACCTTGTCCGGGGTGTCCCGCGGATCGAAGATGTACATGGGCGTGGTGATCAGCTGCACCAGTGGCACACCCGTGTAGTAGAAGTAGGCGCCGTCGGTGGCCGGGTTCGGCGCGAAGGCGGTCGGCGACAGGATCCAGGAGCGGCGCAGGTCCTCCGCCGCGAGGGACTCGGCCACCAGCTCCTCCAGCCGGGGCGCCTGGGTGGTGAACCACCAGCGCACCTCGGGGTCGTCGGTGGGCACGACCTCCCCGTCGACCACCACCGCCTGGCGTGCCGCGTGTTCCAGATGCATTTCGAGGACGACCTGCGGAAACAGCTCCGGGTGCGCCGCGATGAACGCCTGTGTGCCCGCGGCGCCCGCCATATGGCCGGACGTCAGCACGAACAGCATGTTGTGCGGTCGCAGCTCCTGGGGCACGGACGCCCAGAACTTGGCCTGCGCCAGCACGAGCGCGACCCCGGACGCGTCCTCCACGGCCGACGCCCAGGGGCCGTCGTGGTGTGAGCCGATGATCAGCCAGTGGTCGGAGGCGCCGGGCAGGGTGCCCACCACATTGTGGGTGGTCTCCTCGGTGATGGTGGCGTCGGAGACGATCCGGCCCTCGCACTCCCCCGACGCCATCAGCTCGCGGACCCGCTGCCCGTCCTCGCCACTCAGCCAGATGCCGGGGATGGGGCGCCGTTCGGCGTCATAGGGCCAGTAGAAGTCGCTGGTCTCCCAGGGCAGTCCGGTGAGCAGCCCGACGTAGGCCGTGGCACCGTCCTTGATGGCGATGTCGAAGTCCAGCACATGGGGAAGGTCGAACGGCACGGTCTGGACGAGGTCGGGGAACACGCCCTCGGGGTCGTAGGAGCCGGTGGCCCGGGCCTGCACCTCGGTCTGCGGCAGCCGCGTGAAGCCGATCTCCTGGACCGCGATGGAGCCGCGCACCTCCCCGTCCTCCATCCGCACCAGCGGGCCCTCGGTGCCCTCGGTCGGGGTGGTGTACGGCAGGGCGAGTCCCTCGAAGCGGACGGCCTCATCGGGGCGGCCGGTGGGCCAGATCTCGAAGGCGGCGGACCGCGGCCGCCAGATGGGCGTGTCCAGCGGCTCCAGCCGCACGTCCGCCAGCCCGGTCTCCCGGAACTGTTCCGCGGCCCACTCCTCGGTCCAGCCGTCGGCCGGATAGCCCGCCCGGCGAATGCCCTGGCTGACGATCAGTTCGATCCAGGCCATCATCTCCTTCGACGTGGGTGCCCGATCGAGGTACTTCTCCAGCGCCGGCCAGCCGCTCATCGTCATCCTCCTCATCGCCACGGTCCGGATTCATGCTCGATGAGCGGGCTAAAGCTGGGCTAACGCGATGCCAGTGCGCCTCTTTTCGCGGGGGCCCTTTCCGTCTCGGTTCGTATCCATCGGTTCGTATCGAGCGGTTCGTATCAAGCGGTTCGCGTCTGGGAGGAGGCCAAGCCGGGCGTTAGACCCACTTTGGCGACGGCGCAAATGATGGTCGCCGTATCCGGACTGGTCGCCCGGCAGGCGGCTCAGCCGCAGGTCAGTGCCCGATTGACGGTTGGGAGTCGAGTGTGCGCGCCGAGAAGTCAGAGGAACGGGAACCGGATGGCACGGCCCGGCGGAGGAAGTGGATCCGGCGCGTCCCGGCCGGTGTCGTGGGCGTGGCCGCCGTGAGCCTGATCTCGCTCACCGTCTCCCCGGTGAACGCCGAGCCCGATAGCAGAGCGAAACCGCCGCGCGGCAGGAATCCACTTCCCGCTCCCCCGCAGATCCGGGATCTCGACTTTCTGCTCGGTTCGTACACCTGCGAGTACACCCCACCGCCGGGCGGCACGGCGGCGGTGCTGAAGCTGACCACCAGGCGGGCGATGGGCGGGCATTACTTCTACACGGACGCCACCCTCGAACCCGGAAACGTGGTCGGCCGTTCGACCTTCGGCTGGAATCCCGTCGACGGGAAATTCATCAACCAGTACCACGACAACTGGGGTTCCTCCGGAAACTACATCTCGTCCGGCTGGAAGGACGGCCACCTGATATTCAAGGGCCCCCTCACCCAGGTGATCACACCGAATGCCACGGGACAGACATCGGGCGTGAAGCTGGACCTCATGGATGACTACCAGGTGCTCGGTCGAGGGCATTTCAAGAACTCCACGAGTTTCACCTTCCCCGATGGAAGTACCTTGCACGGCAGTTACGACTGCCGCCGCCAATAGCGTTCAGTTCCGGACCGAGGGAAGTGGGGGTGGCCGACCATGGCGAGCAATGAAGAGAAGCTGCTCGACTATCTGAAGCGGGTGACGGCGGATCTCCGGCAGACGCAGCGCCGTCTCAAGGATGCCGAATCCGCGGGGCATGAGCCGGTCGCGATCGTGGGAATGTCCTGCCGCTTTCCCGGAGGCGTACGGTCCCCCGAAGAGCTGTGGGAACTGGTCGCCACCGAGCGGGACGCCATCTCGGAACTCCCCACCGACCGCAATTGGGACCTGGAGAATCTCTTCCATCCCGACCCGGACCACCCGGGGACGAGCTATACGCGCGAGGGCGGCTTCATCGACGACCCCGCGGGATTCGACGCCACGTTCTTCGGCATCAGCCCCCGCGAGGCTCTCGGGATGGCCCCGCAGCAGCGGCTGGCCCTGGAGGCGTCCTGGGAGGCCATCGAGCACGCCGGTGTCGACCCGGAGTCGCTGCGAGGCAGCCGGACCGGCACCTTCATCGGCTGCGATCACCTCGACTACTGCTCCGACGCCTCCCAGGTGCCCGAGGGTTCGGCCGGCTACTTCACCATCGGCAACTCCGCCAGTGTGGTGTCCGGCCGGGTGGCGTACACCCTCGGTCTGGAAGGCGCCGCGGTGACGGTGGACACCGCCTGCTCCTCCTCCCTGGTCGCCATGCATCTTGCCTGCCAGGCGATCCGGCAGGGCGAATGCGATATGGCGCTGGCCGGGGGCGTGGCCGTGATGTCCTCCACGGCGCCGTTCATCGGCTTCAGCGAGCTGCGGGGGCTCGCCCCGGACGGCAGGTCCAAGGCGTTCTCGGCGAACAGCGACGGCATGACCCTGGCCGAAGGCGTTGGCGTCCTGCTGCTGGAGCGGCTGTCGGACGCGCGCCGCAACGGCCACCAGGTGCTGGCCGTGATCCGGGGCACGGCGGTCAACCAGGACGGCGCCAGCAACGGCCTCACCGCACCGAACGGGCCCTCGCAGCAGCGCGTGATCCGGCAGGCGCTCGCCAACGCGCGGCTGTCACCGTCCGAGGTGGACGCGGTCGAGGCGCATGGCACGGGCACGACGCTGGGTGACCCGATCGAGGCACAGGCGCTGCTGGCCACGTACGGGCAGGAGCGGGACGAGGGACGTCCGCTGTGGCTGGGGTCCATCAAATCCAACATCGGGCATGCGCAGATGGCGGCAGGTGCGGCCGGGGTCATCAAGATGGTGATGGCGATGCGGCATGGGGTACTGCCCGCCTCGCTGCACATCGACGAACCGACACCCCATGTCGACTGGAACGCGGGCGATGTCCACCTGCTGACCGAGGCGCGGGAGTGGCCGCAAGGCGAGCATCCACGCCGGGCGGGTGTGTCCTCGTTCGGCATCAGCGGGACGAACGCCCACCTGATCCTGGAGCAGGCCCCCGAGGAGGCCGCGACGGAGCTCGGGAACCTCGGGGTGGAGCCGGTGAAGCCGGTGGCGGTGGCGCCGGTGCCGGTGGCGCCGGTCGCCGCCGAGGTGGAGCCGGGGGCGGTCGGGGCGGAACCGGTGGCGGTCGCGGTGGAGGCGGTGGCCGTCGGGGTGGAGCCGGTCGCGGTCGAGTCGGTGGGCGGGCCGGTGCCGTGGGTGGTGTCGGCGCGCGGTACGGAGGCGCTACGCGGCCAGGCCCGGGCGCTTGCCGCACGGGTGAACGCCGATGCGGGGGTGAGCGCTGCGGAGGTGGGCTGGTCCCTGCTGCGGACCAGGACGCTCTTCGACCACCGGGCCGTGGTCATCGGCCACCGCGACGAACTGGTGGCGGGGCTGGAAGCACTGGCCGCCGGAGAACCGCATCCGGGCCTGGTGGGGCCCGGACAGGCCGCCGAGGCCGTGGGGCAGACCGTGTTCCTGTTCAGCGGGCAGGGCAGCCAGCGCCCCGGCATGGGCGCCGAACTCTACGACCGCTTCCCCGCCTTCGCGGCGGCTTTCGACGAGGTCTGCGGTCTTCTCGACCCGCATCTGGAGCACCCCCTGCGGGAGTTGGTCTTCAGCCGCGAATCCGAAGACGCGGCGCTGCTGGACCACACCACCTATGCCCAGGCGGGGCTGTTCGCCCTGCACATCGCCCTGGCGCGGCTGCTCGACTCACTCGGCGTACGCCCCGACGCCGTCATCGGCCACTCCATCGGCGAGATCGCCGCAGCCCACATCGCCGGAGTCTTCGACCTCCCCGACGCCTGCCACCTCGTCGCCACCCGCGCCACCCTCATGGGAGGACTCCCCAAGGGCGGAGGCATGGCCACCATCACCGCCACCCCCGACGAACTCGCCGAGGACCTGGCCCACTACGACGGCCAAGTGAGCATCGCCGCCCTCAACACCCCCGGCAACACCGTCATCTCCGGCCCCATCGACCTCATCACCGACATCAGCAACTCGTGGGCCGAACGCGGCCGCAAAACACGCACCCTCACCGTCAGCCACGCCTTCCACTCCCCCCTGATGGACCCCATCCTCGCCCCCTTCAAGGAAGCCATCAGCGAACTCACCTACCACCCACCCACCATCCCCCTCATCAGCAACCTCACCGGACAACCAGCCGACCACCACATCACCACCCCCGACTACTGGACCCAACACATCCGCCAACCCGTCCACTTCCACCCCGCCATCACCCACACCGCACCCCACACCAGCCTGTATCTCGAACTCAGCCCCGACCCCATCCTCACCACCGCAACCCACCACACCCTCCACCACCACACCACCACCAACACCGAGCAGAGCAACCCCACCGACCGGCCGACGCCCCTGATCACGTCCGCCCTCACCCGTAAGCAGCCCGAGGAACGGGCCCTCACTCATGCCCTCGCCCGGCTGCACACCACGGGCGTGGAAGTCGACTGGACCAGTTGGTTCCCCACCGACCCGGCGCCCCAGGTGGTCGGGTTGCCGACGTACGCCTTCCAGCACCAGCGCTTCTGGCTGGCCCCGCCCGCCGCTCGTACGAGCTTCGAGGGGACTGCCGAGGATTCGGCCGAGGCGCAGCTCTGGCATGCCATCGAAGAGCTGGACGTCGACACCCTCACCAGCACACTCCAGCTGGAGAAGGACGGCCGCGGCATCGACGCCCTGTTGCCCGCACTCCCCGTGCTGTCCGCCTGGCGGCGTCAGCACCGTGAACGTTCCACCATCGACTCCTGGCGCTACCGGGCCACTTGGCAGCAGCTCCCCGACCCGGCCACACCGGCCCTGACCGGCACCTGGCTGGTGGTCGCCCCTGCCGAGCAGGAGGAGCACCCGACGGTCCGGGTCACCGTCCAGGCGCTGCGGGCGCACGGCGCCACGGCGCTCCCGTTGGCGGTCGACGCTCATGACGTCGATCGCGCCACGCTCCGCGAACGCCTCGGCCGGCTGACCGAGGAGACCGAGGAGACCGAGCCCTCCGGAGTCATCAGCCTGCTCGCCCTCGACCAGGAACCGCTCGTCGGCCACTCCGCGGTGCCCGCCGGGCTCGGCGCCACCGTCGCTCTTCTCCAGGCTCTCGGTGATGCCGACATCAGCGCGCCCCTGTGGTGCGTGACGCAAGGCGCCGTGGCCACCGGTCGCAGCGACCTCCTCCCCCACCCCGAGCAGTCGCAGATCTGGGGGTTCGGCCGCGTGGCCGCGCTGGAACATCCGCAGCGCTGGGGCGGCCTCATCGATCTGCCCGCCACCATGACCCACCACACCGCGGGTCGGCTGGCAGCCCTTCTCGTACCCGGGCAGCCCGAGGACCAGGCCGCCATCCGCACCACCGGAACGTACGCGCGCCGCCTCACCCGTGTGCCCGCCGTCGACACCGCCCCCGCCCCCTGGGAGCCGTCGGGGACCACGCTCATCACGGGTGGCACCGGGGGTCTCGGCGCCCATGTCGCCCGCTGGCTCGCCCACCACGGCGCACCCCACCTCCACCTCATCAGCCGTTCCGGACCCGATGCGCCCGGCGCGTCCGAGCTCAGCGAGGAGCTCACCGCTCTGGGGGCGGACGTCACCATCACCGCCTGCGACGCCTCCGACCGCGCCGCACTCCGGCAACTCATCGACACCGTCCCCACCGAACACCCCCTCACCGCCGTCTTCCACACCGCCGGCACGATGGAACTCGGGCAGATCAGCGAGCTGGATCCCGGGCGGTTGCAGTCCGTTCTGCGGTCCAAGGCCCTGGCCGCCGCTCATCTGCACGACCTCACCCAGCACCTCGATCTCACGGCCTTCGTTCTCTTCTCGTCGAACGCCGCCACCTGGGGCAGCGGACAACAGGCCGCCTACGCCGCCGCGAACACCTACCTGGACGCGCTCGCCGAACACCGCCACACCCGGGGCCTGCCCGCCACCAGCCTTGCCTGGGGCCCCTGGGGCGAGGCAGGCATGGCCGCCGACCAGCACACGCTCTCCCACCTCAAGCGGCGCGGTCTGTCGCCTCTCCCCACCGACCTCGCCATCGCGTCGCTGCACCACGCCCTGGCCCACCACGACACCGCCGTCACGATCGCGGATGTCGACTGGGCGAGGTTCGGCAGTACGTTCACCGCGCAGCGCCCGAGTCCGTTCCTCACCCGGCTGATGCCGTCGTCCGCCGAGCCCGCCACGCCCACGGACACCGCCGACGACAATCCGTTGCGCCAGCAGCTCGGCGCGGCGCCGGCCTCGCAGCGGCACCAGATCCTCGTCCGTCATATCCAGACCCTGGCCGCGACGATCCTCGGTCACCCCGGCCTGGACGCCATTCCCCCGGCGCAGCCCTTCCAGGAGCTGGGCTTCGACTCCCTCACCGCGGTCGAGCTGCGCAATCAGCTCGCCACCACCACCGGCCTCCCGCTCGCCCCGGCGCTGGTCTTCGACCATCCGACGCCGAATGCACTCGCCACCTATCTGGGTACCGAACTGACGGGGCAGAAGGCCGCCGTCACCACCCACACGGCGTCCGCGGCCGCTGACGACGAGCCGATCGCGATCGTCGGCATGGCCTGCCGTTACCCGGGCGGCGTGCGCTCACCGGAGGAGTTGTGGGAGCTGGTCGCCGCGGGCCGGGACGCCGTCGGGGAGATGCCCACCGACCGGGACTGGGATCTGAACACCCTCTTCGATCCCGACCCCGAGCGTCTGGGCACCAGCTATGCACGCGAGGGCGGCTTCCTCCACGGCGCGGCCGGGTTCGACGCGGCGTTCTTCGGCATCAGCCCCCGCGAAGCGCTCGCCATGGACCCCCAGCAGCGCCTGCTCCTGGAAACCGCCTGGGAGACCTTCGAGAACGCTGGCCTGGACCGGGACACGCTCGCAGGCAGCGTCACCGGTGTCTTCGCGGGCGGCACCTATCAGGGCTACGGCGCCTCCGGAAGCTCCTCGGCGCGGGAGGTCGAGGGATATCTGCTCGCGGGCGGTACGCCGAGTGTCATGTCCGGCCGGGTGGCGTACGCGTTCGGCCTCGAAGGCCCTGCGGTGACCGTGGACACGGCGTGTTCGTCCTCCCTGGTGGCGATGCATCTGGCGGCCCAGGCGCTACGGCAGGGCGAGTGCACAATGGCGCTGGCGGGCGGCGTGACGGTGATGGCCACGCCGACCACCTTCATCGAGTTCTCCCGCCAGCGCGGTCTGGCGGCCGACGGCCGGTGCAAGCCGTTCGCATCGGCGGCCGACGGCACCGGCTGGGGCGAGGGCGCCGGTCTGCTGCTGCTGGAGCGGCTCTCGGACGCGCGCCGCAACGGCCACCAGGTGCTGGCCGTGCTCCGGGGTTCCGCGGTCAACCAGGACGGCACCAGTAACGGCCTCACCGCGCCGAACGGGCCCTCACAGCAACGGGTCATCGGCCAGGCGCTCGCCAACGCGCGGCTGTCGCCTTCAGAGGTCGATGTGGTGGAGGGGCACGGCACCGGGACCACGCTCGGCGATCCGATCGAGGCGCAGGCGCTGCTGGCCACGTACGGGCAGGAGCGGCGGAGTGGACATCCGCTGTGGCTCGGCTCCATCAAGTCCAACATCGGCCACACCCAGGCCGCCGCAGGCGTAGCCGGGGTCATCAAGATGGTGATGGCGATGCGGCATGGGGTACTGCCCGCCTCACTGCACATCGACGAACCGACACCCCATGTCGACTGGAACGCGGGCGAAGTCCACCTGCTGACCGAGGCGCGGGAGTGGCCGGGGGACGAACATCCTCGTCGGGCGGGGGTCTCCTCCTTCGGCATCAGCGGGACCAATGCGCATGTCATCGTGGAGCAGGCCCCCGAGGAGCCGTCGGCGGCGGTCGAAGCCGTCGAGACGGAGCCGGTGGGCGGGCCGGTGCCGTGGGTGGTCTCGGCGCGCGGTACGGAGGCGCTACGCGGCCAGGCACGGGCACTGGCCGCCCGGGTGAACGCCGACCCGGGGGTGAGTCCTGCGGAGGTGGGCTGGTCCCTGCTGCGGACCAGGACACTGTTCGACCAGCGCGCGGTGGTGATCGGCCAGGACCGTGAGGAGCTGGTGGCGGGGCTGGAGGCACTGGCCGCCGGAGAGCCGCACCCGGGCCTGGTGGGGCCCGGGGAGACGACTGGCGATGCGACCGGGCAGACCGTGTTTCTGTTCAGCGGGCAGGGCAGCCAGCGCCCCGGCATGGGCGCCGAACTCTACGACCGCTTCCCCGTCTTCGCCGAAGCCTTCGACGAGGTCTGCGCCCTCATCGATCCGCATCTCGAACACCCGCTACGGCAGGTGGTCCTCAACACTGATGCAGAGCGTGCCAGGTTGCTGGATCACACCACCTACGCCCAAGCCGGACTGTTCGCCCTGCACATCGCCCTGGCGCGGCTGCTCAACTCACTCGGCGTACGCCCCGACGCCGTCATCGGCCACTCCATCGGCGAGATCGCCGCCGCCCACATCGCCGGAGTCTTCGACCTCCCCGACGCCTGCCACCTCGTCGCCACCCGAGCCACCCTCATGGGAGGACTCCCCAAGGGCGGAGGCATGGCCACCATCACCGCCACCCCCGACGAACTCGCCGAGGACCTGGCCCACTACGACGGCCAAGTGAGCATCGCCGCCCTCAACACCCCCGGCAACACCGTCATCTCCGGCCCCATCGACCTCATCACCGACATCAGCACCACCTGGGCCGAACGCGGCCGCAAAACACGCACCCTCACCGTCAGCCACGCCTTCCACTCCCCCCTGATGGACCCCATCCTCGCCCCCTTCAAGGAAGCCATCAGCGAACTCACCTACCACCCACCCACCATCCCCCTCATCAGCAACCTCACCGGACAACCAGCCGACCACCACATCACCACCCCCGACTACTGGACCCAACACATCCGCCAACCCGTCCACTTCCACCCCGCCATCACCCACACCGCACCCCACACCAGCCTGTATCTCGAACTCAGCCCCGACCCCATCCTCACCACCGCAACCCACCACACCCTCCACCACCACACCACCGACCGGCCCTCCCCCTTCACCACCTCCACCCTCACCCACAAACGGCCCGACACAGAGGCCCTCACCCACACCCTCGCCCAACTCCACACCAGCGGAACCACCATCGACTGGACCAGCTGGTACCCCGCCACCCCCACCCCCCGCACCATCGACCTCCCCACCTACGCCTTCCAACACCAGCACTACTGGCTGTCGTCGGCTTCCTCCTCGGACCCGGCGCCCACCGAGGCGGCCCTGGCCGACCGGGAGTTCTGGGAGGCGGTGGAGCGGGAGGATCTGGAAGCGCTCGCGGCGACCATCGACTCACCGGCGGACCAGCAGCCCATGCTGAGCGCCGTTCTCCCGACGCTGTCCGCCTGGCGGCGGCATCACCGGGAGCAGTCGGTCATCAATTCCTGGCGGTATCAGGCCACATGGAAGCGCCTTTCCGCTCCCTCCACGCCTCCGACCCTCTCCGGCACCTGGCTGCTGGTCATCCCCTCCGGTCAGTCCGGCCATCCTGCCGTGGCAACCGTCGAGCAGGCCCTGATCTCTCACGGCGCCACCCCGCTCCGCCATGTGCTCGACCCCCACACCGCCGATGGCGACGCCTTGGCGGACCACCTCACCCGTCTCACCTCAAAGGCCGAACCCGCCGGAGTGCTGAGCCTGCTCGCCCTCGACGAGGAGCCGCATCCCGACTACGCCGCCGTGCCCTCCGGGCTGGCCGCGACCACCGTGCTCATCCAGGCCCTCGGCGGCGCCGAGATCCCGGCACCCCTGTGGTGCCTCACCCAGGGCGCCGTCGCCACCGGCCCCGGCGATCAGCTCCCGAGCCCGCGGCAGGCGCAGACCTGGGGACTGGGCCGCGCGGCGGCCCTGGAACACCCTCGCCGCTGGGGTGGCCTGATCGACCTCCCGACCGTCATCGACCACCACACCTCCGACCGTCTGGCCGCCCTGCTCGCCCCCGGTCGACCGGAGGACCAGACCGCCATCCGCGCCACCGGCAGCTACGCCCGGCGCCTCCGTAGGGCCGGTGCCCCCGCCACCGCGCCCAGGACCTGGCAGCCCACGGGTACCACGCTCATCACCGGCGGCACCGGGGGTCTCGGCGCCCATGTCGCCCGCTGGCTCGCCCACCACGGCGCACCCCACCTCCACCTCATCAGCCGATCCGGCCCCGACGCCCCCGGCGCCACCCAACTCACCCAAGAACTCACCACCCTGGGCACCACCGTCACCATCACCGCATGCGACGCCTCCGACCGCACCGCACTCCACCACCTCCTCGACACTATCCCGGCGGAACACCCCCTCACCGCCGTCATCCACGCCGCCGGAACGTCGGACACCGAGCTCATCGCCGATCTGGGGCCGGAGCGACTGCAGCATGTGCTCGGGCCCAAGGCCCTGGCCGCCGCTCATCTGCATGAGCTGACGCAGGGGCTCGACCTCAGCGCCTTCGTACTCTTCTCGTCCGGCGCGGCCGCGTGGGGCGGCAGTCGGCAAGGCGCCTACGCCGCCGCGAACACCTACCTCGACGCCCTCGCCGAGCACCGCCGCGCCCGAGGACTCCCCGCCACCAGCCTCGCCTGGGGCCCCTGGGGCGACGCGGGCATGGCCGCCGACGAGACGGCGCTCGCGTTCTACGGCCGACGTGGACTGTCTCCGCTGAGCCCTGAAATGGCCGTGGCATCGCTCCAGCACGCCCTGGACCACCGTGACACCACCCTCACCGTCGCGGACATCGACTGGGAGAAGTTCCCGGCGGCCTTCACCGCCCAGCGCCCCAGCCCGCTCCTCGACGACCTGATCACGACCACCGAGAACCCCACCGAGCGAACGAGCAGCGCATCGACGGGCGCGTCCGCCGGCACCTCGCTCCAGCAGCGGCTCTCCGCCGGCACCCCCGAGCAGCAGCACCAACTCCTGCTGGAACGGATCCAGACCCTCGCGGCCTCGATCCTGGGCCATTCCGGGCCGGACGCCATTCCGCCCGCCCAGCCGTTCCAGGAGCTCGGGTTCGACTCCCTGACCGCCGTGGAGCTGCGCAACCAGCTCGCCACCGCCACCGGAATCGACCTCGCGCCCGCGCTCGTCTTCGACCACCCCACGCCCAACGCCCTCGCGACGTACCTGCGCGCCGAACTCACGGGCCAGCAGGTCGCCGTCGCCGCTCACAGCCCCACCACGGCCGCCCAGGACGAGCCGATCGCGATCGTCGGCATGGCCTGCCGCTACCCCGGCGACGCACACTCCTCGAAGGATCTGTGGGACCTGGTCGTCGCCCATCGCGATGCCATCGCGGAGATGCCACCGACCGCAACTGGGATCTGAACGCGCTCTACGACCCCGACCCCGACCGCGCGGGGACGAGTTACGTCCGGGAGGGCGGCTTCCTCTATCAGGCAGCCGAGTTCGACCCCGGGTTCTTCGGCATCAGCCCGCGCGAGGCGGTCGCCATGGACCCCCAGCAGCGCCTGCTTCTGGAAACCGCCTGGGAGACCTTCGAGAACGCGGGCCTGGACCGGGACACGCTCGCAGGCAGCAATACGGGAGTGTTCGCGGGGGTGACGTCCCAGGACTATCTGTCCCTGACCGGCGATACGGCGAGCGACGTCGAAGGCTATGTCGCCACGGGCAATATCGGCAGCGTGGTGTCCGGCCGGGTGGCGTACTCGTTCGGCCTCGAAGGGCCCGCGGTGACGGTGGACACGGCGTGCTCGTCGTCGCTGGTGGCGATGCATCTGGCGGCCCAAGCGCTGCGGCAGGGCGAATGCACGATGGCGCTGGCGGGCGGCGTGACGGTGATGGCCACCCCGGGCGCGTTCATCGAGTTCTCCCGCCAGCGCGGTCTGGCGCCCGACGCGCGGTGCAAGCCGTTCGCGGCTGCGGCGGACGGCATGGTGTGGGGCGAGGGCGCCGGTCTCGTACTGCTGGAGCGGCTGTCGGACGCGCGCCGCAACGGCCACCGGGTGCTGGCTGTCGTCCGGGGCTCGGCCGTCAACCAGGACGGCACCAGTAACGGCCTGACCGCACCGAACGGACCCTCGCAGCAGCGGGTGATCCGGCAGGCGCTCGCCAACGCCCGGCTGTCACCGTCCGAGGTGGACGCGGTCGAGGCACACGGTACGGGCACGACGCTGGGTGACCCGATCGAGGCGCAGGCCCTGCTGGCCACGTACGGCCAGGACCGACCGGAGGACCGGCCGCTGTGGCTCGGCTCCGTCAAGTCCAACATCGGCCACACCCAGGCCGCCGCCGGAGTGGCCGGTGTCATCAAGATGGTGATGGCGATGCGCCACGGGATGCTGCCCGCCACGCTGCACATCGACGAACCGACACCCCATGTCGACTGGAACGCCGGCGACCTGCGCCTGCTCACCGAACCCGTCCCATGGCCCCAGGGCGAACGGCCCCGGCGGGCGGGGATCTCCTCCTTCGGCATCTCCGGTACGAACGCCCACCTCATCCTTGAGCAGGCCCCCGAGCCGATCGAGCCCACCCCGGTATCGAACGCCGCTGGTGTGGCTCCGTGGGTGATCTCCGCACAGAGCGAGGCGGCGCTACGGGGCCAGGCGCGAGCCTTGACCGGGCACATCAACAGCGATCCCAAGATGACACCGGCCGAGGTGGGCTGGTCGCTGCTGCGGACCAGGACGCTCTTCGACCACCGAGCCGTGGTCATCGGCCAGGACCGCGACGAACTGGTGGCTGGGCTGGAAGCACTGGCCGCCGGAGAACCGCATCCGAGTCTGGTGAACCCCGGACAGGCCGCCGAGGCCGTGGGGCAGACCGTGTTCCTGTTCAGCGGGCAGGGCAGCCAGCGCCCCGGCATGGGCGCCGAACTCTATGACCGCTTCCCCGTCTTCGCCGAAGCCTTCGACGAGGTCTGCGCCCTCATCGATCCCCATCTGGAACACCCCCTGCGGGAGTTGGTCTTCAGCCACGACCCCGAAGACGCGGCGCTGCTGGACCACACCACCTACGCCCAAGCCGGACTGTTCGCCCTGCACATCGCCCTGGCACGACTGCTCGACTCGATCGGCGTACGCCCCGACGCCGTCATCGGCCACTCCATCGGCGAGATCGCCGCCGCCCACATCGCCGGAGTCTTCGACCTCCCCGACGCCTGCCACCTCGTCGCCACCCGCGCCACCCTCATGGGAGGACTCCCCAAGGGCGGAGGCATGGCCACCATCACCGCCACCCCCGACGAACTCGCCGAGGACCTGGCCCACTACGACCGCCAAGTGAGCATCGCCGCCCTCAACACCCCCGGCAACACCGTCATCTCCGGCCCCATCGACCTCATCACCGACATCAGCAACTCGTGGGCCGAACGCGGCCGCAAAACACGCACCCTCACCGTCAGCCACGCCTTCCACTCCCCCTGATGAACCCCATCCTCGCCCCCTTCAAGGAAGCCATCAGCAAACTCACCTACCACCCACCCACCATCCCCCTCATCAGCAACCTCACCGGACAACCAGCCGACCACCACATCACCACCCCCGACTACTGGACCCAACACATCCGCCAACCCGTCCACTTCCACCCCGCCATCACCCACACCGCACCCCACACCAGCCTGTATCTCGAACTCAGCCCCGACCCCATCCTCACCACCGCAACCCACCACACCCTCCACCACCACACCACCACCAACACCGAGCAGAGCAACCCCACCAACCGCCCAACACCCCTCACCACCTCCACCCTCACCCACAAACGGCCCGACACAGAGGCCCTCACCCACACCCTCGCCCAACTCCACACCAGCGGAACCACCATCGACTGGACCAGCTGGTACCCCGCCACCCCCACCCCCCGCACCATCGACCTCCCCACCTACGCCTTCCAACACCAGCACTACTGGCTCGCCCCGCCCGCTCCGCGCGCCGACGCTCATGCCAACGGCCACGACCCGGCCGAGGCCAGGCTCTGGGAGGCCATCGAAGAGCTCGATGTCGACGCACTCACCAGCACACTCCAGCTGGAGAAGGACAGCCCCGGCGTCGATGCCCTGTTGCCCGCGCTCCCCGTACTGTCGACTTGGCGGCGCCGGCACCGCGAACGGTCCACCATCGACTCCTGGCGCTATCGCGTCGCGTGGAGGCAGTTGCCGGACCCCGCCACCGCGCCGACGCTCAGCGGGACCTGGCTGCTGCTCGTCCCCTCCGGACTGGAGGAGCACCCGGCCGTCCACGCCGCCGTCCAAGCGCTCGACGCGCACGGCGCGGCCCATGAGCTTCGGTCGGTCGATGGCGCGGACGCCCGGCGCGACGGCCTTGCCCCACTGGTCTCGCATCTGCCCGACGGCAGCACACCGGAGGGCATTCTGAGTCTGCTCGCGCTCGACCAGACGCCCCACCCCGACCACCCCGCCGTCCCCATGGGACTGGCCGCTACGGCCGCGCTCGTCCAGGCCCTCAGCCAGACGGCGCCGGTCGCGCCCCTGTGGTGTGTCACTCAGGGTGCGGTGGCCGCCGTCGCCACCGATCCGCTCCCCCATCCGCACCAGGCCCAGATCTGGGGTATGGGTCGGGTCGCGGCGCTGGAACACCCGCATCTCTGGGGCGGTCTCCTCGACCTCCCGGCCGTCGTCGACGGCCGCACCCCCGCCCGTATCGCCGCCGTGCTGATGCCCGGGCAGCCGGAGGACCAGGTGGCCATCCGCTCCACCGCCCTGGCCCGCCGGCTGGAGCGCGCCGCCTGCCCGGACACCGCACCCACCACGTGGCGCCCCACCGGGACGACCCTGATCACCGGCGGCACCGGGGGTCTCGGCGCCCATGTCGCCCGCTGGCTCGCCCACCACGGCGCACCCCACCTCCACCTCATCAGCCGATCCGGCCCCGACGCCCCCGGCGCCACCCAACTCACCCAAGAACTCACCACCCTGGGCACCACCGTCACCATCACCGCATGCGACGTCACCGACCGCACCGCACTCCACCACCTCCTCGACACCATCCCAGCGGAACACCCCCTCACCGCCGTCATCCACGCCGCCGGTATCGCGGAGAACACCCCGCTCACCGAGCTGGATCTTCCGGGGATGGAGGCGGTACTGCGGCCCAAGGCGCTCGCGGCCGCCCTGCTCCATGAACTCACCGAGGATCTCGACCTCAGCGCGTTCGTGCTCTTCTCGTCCGGCGCGGCCGCGTGGGGCGGGAGCCGACAGCCTTCGTACGCCGCCGCCAACGCCTATCTCGACGCCCTCGCCGAGCACCGCCGCGCCCGCGGACTCCCCGCCACCAGCCTCGCCTGGGCGCCGTGGAGCGATGCGGGCATGGCCGCCGACGAGGCCGTCGTCGAGTATTACCGTCGGCGCGGGATGCGCCCCCTGGACACCGATCTCGCCATCGCCTCGCTCCAGCACTCCCTCGACCACGACGACACCACGATCACCATCGCGGACATCGACTGGGAGAGGTTCCCGGCCGGTTTCACCGCACAGCGGCCCAGCCCGCTGCTGTCCGACCTGGCCGCCGCCGCGTCGCCGGGCGTCGATGCCGCCCCGGACGACGCCGCGGCCGTGAGCGGTTCACTTCAGCGGCAACTGGCCACCGGCACTCCCACCCAGCAGCATCAGCTTCTCCTCCACCACATCCAGACGCATGCCGCGGCGATCCTCGGCCACCCCGCCATCGATGCCGTTCCACCCGCCCAGCCCTTCCAGGAGCTGGGGTTCGACTCCCTCACGGCCGTCGAATTCGGGCATCGGCTCTCCGCCGCCACCGGTCTCGACCTTCCGCCCACGCTGGTCTTCGACCACCCCACCCCCAAGGAGCTGGCCGACTTTCTGCGCGAGCGGCTCGTCGAGGGGAGCTGACCTCCGAGGGACATCTGCTGTCGGAGCTCGACCGGTGGGACGCGGTCTCGGCGCCCTCGGCGGTGGACGAGGCGGCCCGTCGGCGGATCACCGGCCGACTGCGGCTGCTGCTGGCCAAGTGGAACGACACGGAACGGGAAACGGAGCGTTCCGCGGCCCACAGCGAGCTCGAGACGGCGACGGCAGAGGACATCTTCGACCTCATCTCCGACGAGTTCGGAAAGTCGTGAGCCCGATGACCCCCATCCTCCGCGACGCGCCAAGGAGCCTCCGCTAGATGTCGAACGAAGAGAAGCTGCTCGACCACCTCAAGTGGGTCACGGCCGAGTTGCGCCAGACCCGTGAGCGTCTGCGCGAGGCCGAGTCCGAGGAGCCGGAGCCCATCGCGATCGTGGGCATGGCCTGCCGCTATCCGGGTGGGGTGCGCTCGCCCGAGGAGCTGTGGCGGCTGGTGCGGGACGGGGAGGACGCCGTCTCCGGCTTTCCCGCGGACCGGGGGTGGGGCACGGAGGAGCTGTTCGACCCGGATCCCGAAAGCTATGGGAAGTCCTACGTGGACCAGGGCGGATTCTGCTACGACGCGACCGAATTCGACGCGGCCTTCTTCGACATCAGCCCCCGCGAGGCCCAGGCCATGGACCCCCAGCAGCGGCTGCTGCTGGAGACCGCGTGGGAGGCATTCGAGCGCGCCGGGCTCAATCGGGATTCGCTGAGCGGCAGTAACACCGGGGTGTTCGCCGGGGTGGGTTCGCATGACTATCTGTCGGTCATCGGCAACATCACCAGCGAGGTGGAGGGCTACGTCGGCGCCGGGAACCTCGGCAGTGTGGTGTCCGGCCGGGTGGCGTACTCGCTCGGGCTCGAGGGTCCGGCGGTCACGGTGGACACCGCGTGTTCCTCGTCGCTGGTCGCCATCCACCTGGCCACTCAGGCGCTGCGCCACGGCGAATGCGATCTGGCCCTGGCCGGCGGGGTGGCCGTGATGGCGACGCCCGGCGCGTTCATCGAGTTCTCCCGGCAGCGTGGCATGGCCCCGGACGGCCGTTGCAAGCCGTTCGCGGCGGCCGCCGACGGCACCGGATGGGGCGAGGGCGCCGGGTTGATCGTCCTGGAGCGCCTGTGCGAGGCGCAGCGCCGCAACCGCCGTATTCTCGGGGTGATCCGGGGCTCGGCGGTCAACCAGGACGGCGCCAGCAACGGTCTCACGGCGCCGAACGGGCCCTCGCAGCAGCGGGTGATCCGGCAGGCACTCGCCAACGCGCAGGTGTCCGCCGCCGAGGTGGACGCGGTCGACGGGCACGGCACCGGGACCACGCTCGGCGATCCGATCGAGGCGCAGGCGCTGCTGGCCACCTACGGACAGGGCAGGCCGGAGGACGGGCCGCTGTGGCTCGGCTCGATCAAGTCCAACCTGGGGCACACTCAGGCCGCCGCCGGTGCGGCCAGTGTGATCAAGATGGTGATGGCGATGCGGCATGAGCTGCTGCCCGCCTCGCTGCACATCGACGAGCCGACGCCCCACGCCGACTGGGCATCGGGTGCGGTGCGGCTGCTGACCGAGCCGGTTCCCTGGCCGCGTGGCGAGCGTCCGCGCCGGGCCGGTGTGTCCGCGTTCGGTATCTCCGGTACGAACGCCCATCTCATCCTGGAGCAGGCCCCCGAACCGGCCGAGACCACCCCCGCACCCGACACCTCACCAGGCGGTGTTTCAGTGGGTGGTCTGGTGCCGTGGGTGGTCTCCGGGCGTGGCCATAAGGCATTACGCGGCCAGGCGACAGCACTGGCCGAACGAGTGGCCACCGACCCCGAGATCACGCCCGAGCAAGTCGGCTGGTCGCTGATCAGCACCCGGACCGTCTTCGACCACCGCGCCGTCATCATCGGCCAACACCACGACGAACTCCTGGCCGGACTCAACGCCCTGGCCAACGGCCACACCCACCCCACCCTCATCGAACCCGACACCACCGCCACCCCAGGCAGCCTCGGCCCAGTCCTGGTCTTCCCCGGCCAGGGCTCACAGTGGCTCGGCATGGGCGCCGGACTCCTCGACACCTCACCCCCCTTCGCCACCCGCATCACCGAATGCGAACAAGCCCTCACACCCCACGTCGACTGGTCCCTCACCGACGTCCTGCGCGGCGGCGTCAACGCAGCCGACCTCACCCGCGTCGACGTCGTCCAACCCGTCCTATGGGCCGTCATGGTCTCCCTCGCCGCCGTATGGGACCACCACGGCGTCATCCCCGCCGCCGTCGTCGGCCACAGCCAAGGCGAAATCGCCGCCGCCTGCGTCGCCGGAGCACTCTCCCTCGACGAAGGCGCCCGCATCGTCGCCCTCCGCGCCCACGCCCTCCGCCGCCTCACCGGCCACGGCGCCATGGCCTCCCTCACCATCAACCACCACCAAGCGAAAGAGTTCCTGAGCGGGCTCGGCGAACGCGCCGAGGGAGTGGGCATCGCCGCCGTCAACGGCCCCGGATCCATCGTCGTATCCGGACCGCCGGAGCAGGTCGCCCACGCCGTGGCCGCATGCGAACAGGCGGGCCGCCGGGCCCGGCTGATCGACGTGGACTACGCCTCCCACAGCGCCCAAGTCGACGAGATCACGGATGAGTTGAGGGAAGTGCTGTCGGGGATTGAACCCGTCCAGGCGGAGGTGGCGTTCTACTCGACGGTCACCGGCGCCCGCATGGACACCAGCGGACTCGACACCGACTACTGGGTCACCAACCTCCGCGAACAAGTACGGTTCGCCGACGCCGTACAAGCACTCCTCACCGACGGCCACCGCGTATTCATCGAAGCCAGCACCCACCCCGTCCTCACCATCGGCATGCAGGAGACCTTCGAGGAAGCCGATGTGCCCGCCGCCGCGGTGCCGACACTGCGACGGGACCACGGCGACCACGCACAGCTGATGCGATCGGTGGCGCAGGCGTTCACCGCCGGGGTCGCGGTCGACTGGACCCGCTGGTTCCGCACCGACCCCGCACCCCGCGCCATCGATCTGCCCACCTACGCCTTCCAGCGACGGCGCTACTGGCTGGACGGGCGGGGTGGCCACAGCGGCGACCCGGGCGACCTCGGGCTGGGGCCCGCCGGTCATCCGCTGCTCGGCGCCGCCGTGGAACTCGCGGAGGACGGCGCCCATGTACTCACCGGCCGGCTGTCGCCGCGGACCCACCCCTGGCTGAACGACCACCGGGTCCTGGACACCGTTCTGCTCCCGGGCACCGCCTTCGCCGAGCTCGCCCTGCACACCGCCGCGCGGACCGGCTGTGACCAGGTGTCGGAGCTGACCCTGCACGCGCCCCTGGTGATTCCGCAGGGTGAGGCGGTCGATGTACAGATCGCCGTGTCCGCTCCCGATCACACCGGGGAGCGTCCGATCACGGTGCATTCCCGGCCGGCGGCCGACACGGCGGACACCGGCGACGCGGCCTGGACCCGGCATGCCACCGGCGCGCTCGCCACTTCGTCCGGGACCGACTCCGCGGCCCTGGACGGCGCCTGGCCGCCTCCCGGGGCCACACCGCTCCCCGTCGAGGACTTCTACCGGCAACTCGCCGACCACGGCTATCACTATGGACCGTCCTTCCAGGGCCTCACCGCCGCCTGGCGGCTGGACGGCGACGTGTACGCCGAGGTGTCCCTGCCCGAAGGGGAGCGCGACGGCGCGGCCGCGTACGGCATCCATCCCGCCCTCTTCGACGCCGCGCTCCATGCCCGGGCCCTGGACGTCGCCCCCGGTTCGAAGGACGCGCACCGGATCCTGCTCCCGTTCACCTGGAGCGGTCTGCGGCTGCGCGCCACCGGGGCGGACACCCTGCGGATTCGCATGACCCCGACGGCACCGGACCGGCTCGCCCTGTTCGCGGCCGATCCGACCGGCGCCACGGTGGCCGTCGTGGACGATCTGATCCTGCGCCCGGTGCCGGACGGGCAGCTGGGGCGGGCCCGTGCGGCGGGCAGGAACGCGCTGTTCCAGCTCACCTGGACGCGGCTGACACCGGCCGAGGGCGCCCCCACCTGCCGTTCGGTCGTGATCGGACCGGACGGCGGCCTCTTGGCCGATGCGCTGCCCGACGCCACTGGCCTTCCGGATCTCGCGGCCGTGCGGACGGCCGTTGCGGACGGTGTCCCGGCCCCCGATGTGGTGTTCGCCTTCTTCGGCTCTCCGGACGATGGGCCGGGCGATCCGGTCGAGCGCACCCATTGCCTCGGCAAAGAGGCTCTCGGAGTGCTGCGGGAGTTCCTCGCCGCCCCCGAACTCGCCGACGTCCGGCTGGCGGTGGTCACCCGTGGGGCGGTGGCCCCGCAGAGCCATGACGATGTCCACGATCTGCCCGCTTCGGCCGTGTGGGGGCTGGTGCGCAGCGCCCAGTCGGAGAACCCCGGCCGGATCCTGCTGCTCGACCTCGACGAACGGGACGCCTCGCTACCCGCCGTGGCCGCCGCCGTGGCTTCGGGCGAGCCCCAACTGGCGCTGCGCGATGGTGTGGCGTACGTCCCGCGGCTGGTCCACGACGACGCGGCCAAGCGGCTCACCTCGCCGGAGGGGGCGGCCGCGTGGCGTCTGGGGCTGACCGGCCACGGCAGCCTGGACCAGTTCGCGCTGGTCGACTGCCCGGACAACACCCGCCCGCTGGGCCGTGGCGAGGTCCGGGTGGCGCTGCGGGCGGGCGGGGTGAACTTCCATGACGTGGTCGTGGCGCTGGGCATGGTGGAGGATCCCAGGCCGCTGGGTGGCGACGGTGCGGGCGTGGTCGTCGAGGTGGGTCCGGACACCGACGCGTTCGCGGTGGGCGACCGGGTGATGGGGCTGGTCAACGGCACCGGACCGCTGGTCGTCACCGATGTCCGGATGATCACCAGGATCCCGGTGGGGTGGTCGTACGCCCAGGCGGCGACCACACCGTCCGCGTTTCTCACGGCCTACTACGGTCTCGCCGATCTCGCGGGGCTGCGGGCCGGGGAGAAGCTGCTGTTGCACGCGGCTACGGGCGGGGTGGGCCTGGCGGCCGTGCAGCTGGCACGCCACTGGCGGGCCGAGGTGTTTGCCACGGCAGGCCCCGCCAAGTGGCATGCCCTGCGGGAGCGCGGATTCGACGACGGTCACATCGCCTCCTCGCGCACTCTCGACTTCGAGGAGGGGTTCCGCGCCGCCGCTGGTTCCATCGATGTGGTGCTCAACTCCCTGGCCGGTGACTTCGTGGACGCGTCCTTGCGGCTGCTGGCGCCCGGCGGTCGCTTCATCGACATGGGCCGGACCGACGTCCGCGACCCCGAGGAGGTGGGCGCCCGCTGTCCGGGGGTGGTCTACCGCGCGTTCGACCTGGTCGGCGGTGCGGGTCCGGACCGTATCCAGCGGATGCTGGCCGAGTTGTCGGCCCTGTTCGAGGACGGGACGCTGCGGCCGTTGCCCACCACCCTGTGGGACATCCGCCGGGCTCCCGAGGCGTTCCGCTACTTCAGCCAGGCGCGCCACATCGGCAAGATCGTGCTGACGCTCCCCATCGCCCTCGACCCGGACGGCACGGTGCTCATCACCGGTGGCACGGGCACTCTCGGCGCCGCCACCGCCCGCCATCTGGTGGCCCAGCACGGCGTACGGCGGCTGCTGCTGATCAGCCGCCGGGGCCTGGACGCCCCGGGGGCCACGGAGCTGGCGGCCGAGCTGACCGGGCTCGGCGCGCGGGTGACCATCGCGGCGTGTGACGCGGCCGACCGGGCCGCGCTGGCCAAGCTGCTGGAGACCGTTCCCGAGCGCCATCCGCTCACCGCCGTCGTCCACGCCGCCGGGCTGCTGCGCGATGCCACGGTCGAGGCGCTCACGCCCGATCAGCTCGATGAGGTGTTGTGGGCGAAGGCCGACGCGGCGTGGAATCTGCACGACCTCACCCGCGACGCGGGGCTGTCGGTGTTCGTGTTGTTCTCCGCGGCCGCCGGGCTGCTGGGCGCCGCGGGACAGGGCAACTACGCGGCGGCCAACGCCTTCCTGGACGCGCTCGCCGCGCACCGTCATGCCCAGGGTCTGCCCGCCACCTCCCTGGCCTGGGGGTACTGGGCGCAGGCCACCGGAATGACCGGAGGGATGACCGACGCAGACCGGGCGCGGCTGGCGCGGGCCGGGATGGTGGGTCTGGAGACCGAACAGGGTCTCGCACTGCTCGACATCGCCCTCGACAGCGGCCTTCCGGCCCTGGCACCCATCCAGCTCGATCTGGCCGTCCTGCGGCGTGAGGACCACGCCGACGACCTGCCGCCCCTCTTCAGGAGCCTGGTGCGCGGCAGCGCCCCGCAGGCGGCCACCGGAGCCGCCGGCCCGGGCGGAGCGGCACCGGCGGAGGCGTTCGCCACGCTGTCCGAGGAGGACCGGCGGCAGGCGCTCCTCAAGCTGGTGCGCAACGCCACGGCGACCGTGCTGGGGCATGACACGGCGGATGCCATTCACCCCGCCCAGAACTTCCGGGAGCTGGGCTTCGACTCGCTGACCGCCGTGGAGCTGCGGAACCGGCTGGGCGCTGCCACCGGTCTGCGGCTGCCCGCCACGCTGGTCTTCGACCACCCCACGCCCACCGCGGTGGTACGGCTGCTGGGGGAGCTCCTGGTCCCCGCCGAAGTGGCGCCGGCGACCTCACTTCTCACCGGGCTCGACACCCTCGACGCCGCCTTGACCGGGGAATCGCCGACCGCGAGCAGCGGGCCCGGATCGCGGTGCGGCTGCGGGAGTTGCTGCGCAAGGTGGACGGCCCGTGGCATGGCGACGACGGTGACGACCCCGCCGAGGAGGATCTGGCGTCGGCCAGCGACGAGGAGTTGTTCCAGGCGCTCGACAACGAGCTGACCGTCCCCTCCGACGACGGTCTCCGGTGAACCGCTGAATCAGGACCGCTGAATCAGGACCGCTCAATCAGAACCGCTGAATCAGGACCCCTAACAGGACCGCCGAAATCAGGACCGCCGTGACGATCGGGTTGATGCGATATGACGGATGACGAGAAGCTTCGCAGCTATCTCAAGCGGGCGACCGCCGATCTGCGTCTGGCCAGGCGGCAGTTGCGCGAGGTCGAGGACCGCGCCCGGGAGCCCATCGCCATCATCGGGATGGCCTGCCACTTCCCCGGCGATGTGGCGACCCCCGAGGACCTGTGGCGGGTGGTGGACGAAGGCGTGGATGTCATCTCCACGTTTCCCGAGGACCGTGGCTGGGACCTGGAGAACCTCTACGACCCGGACCCGGAGCACGCCGGTACCAGCAGCGCCCGCGAGGGCGGGTTTCTGCGCGATGTGGCCGATTTCGACGCCGAGTTCTTCGGGATCAACCCGCGTGAGGCCGCCGCGATGGATCCACAGCAGCGGCTGCTGCTGGAGACGTCGTGGGAGGCGTTCGAGCGCGCGGGGCTGACGCGGGAGGCGCTGAGCGGCAGCGACACCGGGGTGTTCGCCGGAGTGGACTCGTACCACTATCTGTCGCTCATCGGCCAGACGACCGGCGACTCGGCGGGCTACGTGGCCACCGGGAACCTCGGCAGCGTGGTCTCGGGCCGGGTGTCGTACTCGTTCGGCCTGGAGGGGCCCGCGGTCACGGTGGACACGGCGTGCTCGTCATCTCTGGTGGCCACGCATCTGGCGGTGCAGGCGCTGCGGCAGGACGAGTGTTCGCTGGCCCTCGCGGGCGGGGTGACGGTGATGGCCACACCCGGCGGGTTCACCGAGTTCTCACGTCAGCGCGCGCTGTCCCCGGACGGGCGGTGCAAGGCGTTCGCCGCGGCGGCGGACGGCACGGGCTTCTCCGAGGGCGTCGGTCTGGTGCTGCTGGAGCGGCTGTCCGAAGCACGGCGCAACGGGCATCGGGTACTGGCGGTGATCCGCGGTTCGGCGGTCAACCAGGACGGCGCCAGCAACGGTCTCACGGCGCCGAACGGGCCCTCGCAGCAGCGGGTGATCCGTCAGGCGCTGGCCAACGCGGGGCTGTCGCCGTCCGAAGTGGACGCGGTGGAGGCACACGGTACGGGCACGACGCTGGGTGACCCGATCGAGGCGCAGGCGCTGCTGGCCACCTACGGCCAGGAGCGGCCGGAGGGACGTCCGCTGTGGCTGGGCTCCGTCAAGTCCAACATCGGGCACACCCAGGCGGCCGCCGGAGTGGCGAGCATCATCAAAATGGTGGAGGCGCTGCGGCACGGGCTGCTCCCCGCCTCGCTGCACATCGACGAGCCGACACCGCATGTGGACTGGGGCGCGGGCGCGGTGCGGCTGCTGACCGAACCGGTCGAGTGGGCGGCGAACGAGCGGCCGTGTCGTGCGGGGGTGTCGTCGTTCGGAATCTCCGGTACGAACGCCCATCTCATCCTGGAGCAGGCCCCCGAACCGGCCGAGACCACCCCCGCACCCGACACCTCACCAGGCGGTGTTTCAGTGGGTGGTCTGGTGCCGTGGGTGGTCTCCGGGCGTGGCCATAAGGCATTACGCGGCCAGGCGACAGCACTGGCCGAACGAGTGGCCACCGACCCCGAGATCACGCCCGAGCAAGTCGGCTGGTCGCTGATCAGCACCCGGACCGTCTTCGACCACCGCGCCGTCATCATCGGCCAACACCACGACGAACTCCTGGCCGGACTCAACGCCCTGGCCAACGGCCACACCCACCCCACCCTCATCGAACCCGACACCACCGCCACCCCAGGCAGCCTCGGCCCAGTCCTGGTCTTCCCCGGCCAGGGCTCACAGTGGCTCGGCATGGGCGCCGGACTCCTCGACACCTCACCCCCCTTCGCCACCCGCATCACCGAATGCGAACAAGCCCTCACACCCCACGTCGACTGGTCCCTCACCGACGTCCTGCGCGGCGGCGTCAACGCAGCCGACCTCGCCCGCGTCGACGTCGTCCAACCCGTCCTATGGGCCGTCATGGTCTCCCTCGCCGCCGTATGGGACCACCACGGCGTCATCCCCGCCGCCGTCGTCGGCCACAGCCAAGGCGAAATCGCCGCCGCCTGCGTCGCCGGAGCACTCTCCCTCGACGAAGGCGCCCGCATCGTCGCCCTCCGCGCCCACGCCCTCCGCCGCCTCACCGGCCACGGCGCCATGGCCTCCCTCACCATCAACCACCACCAAGCGAAAGAGTTCCTGAGCGGGCTCGGCGAACGCGCCGAGGGAGTGGGCATCGCCGCCGTCAACGGCCCCGGATCCATCGTCGTATCCGGACCGCCGGAGCAGGTCGCCCACGCCGTGGCCGCATGCGAAAAGGCGGGCCGCCGGGCCCGGCTGATCGACGTGGACTACGCCTCCCACAGCGCCCAAGTCGACGAGATCACGGATGAGTTGAGGGAAGTGCTGTCGGGGATTGAACCCGTCCAGGCGGAGGTGGCGTTCTACTCGACGGTCACCGGCACCCGCATGGACACCAGCAGACTCGACACCGACTACTGGGTCACCAACCTCCGCGAACAAGTACGGTTCGCCGACGCCGTACAAGCACTCCTCACCGACGGCCACCGCGTATTCATCGAAGCCAGCACCCACCCCGTCCTCACCATCGGCATGCAGGAGACCTTCGAGGAAGCCGATGTGCCCGCCGCCGCGGTGCCGACACTGCGACGGGACCACGGCGACCACGCACAGCTGATGCGATCGGTGGCGCAGGCGTTCACCGCCGGGGTCGCGGTCGACTGGACCCGCTGGTTCCGCACCGACCCCGCACCCCGCGCCATCGACCTGCCCACCTACGCCTTCCAGCGTGAGCGGTACTGGCTGGACGGAGCGGGCGGGCCGGGTGGCGATCCGGCCGATCTGGGTCTGACGTCCGCGGGTCATCCGCTGCTCGGCGCCGCCGTGGAACTCGCCGACGGCACCACCCATGTGCTCACCGGCCGCCTCTCCGCACGCTCCCACCCGTGGCTCGCCGAGCATGTGGTGGCGGGTGCGGTGCTGGCGCCGGGCGCGGTGCTGGTGGAGTGGGCGCTGCGGGCAGCCGACGAGGTCGGCTGTGACGGGGTGGAGGAGCTCGCGCTGCAGGTTCCGCTGGCGCTGCCCGAGTCCGGTGGGCTGCGGGTGCAGGTGGTGGTGGGTGCCACGGCGGAGGACGGGCGGCGTGAGGTGCGGATGTACTCCCGCCCCGACGGCCCCGACCGGCTCGACCGCCCCGACCGCCCCGGCCAGGCCCTGGTCCTCGATTCCGGTACGGACGCGGGGTGGGTGTGTCATGCGGTGGGCGTGCTCGCACCCGCCGCCGAGGCCCCCGCACCGGTGGAGGGCCTGGGCGGGGCGTGGCCACCATCGGGCGCCGAGCCGCTGGACGTCGGCGCCTTCTACGAGCAGGTGATGGCGGCGGGTTACGGATACGGCCCGGCGTATCAGGGGCTGAAGGCCGCGTGGCGCCATGGCCGGGATGTCCTCGCCGAGGTGGCGCTGCCCGATGCCGCGGGTGGCCGGGACGGTTTCGGCATCCATCCGGCGCTGCTGGACGCGGCGCTGCATCCGTCGCTGCTGATGGACCGGCCCGAGGGTCAGGAGGACGACGGCCAGGTGTGGTTGCCCTTCGCCTGGAACGGCGTGTCCCTGTGGGCCACCGAGGCGGCCACGGTACGGGTCCGGCTGTCGCGGGACGAGGAGCGACAGTCGCTGCGGCTGACGGTGGCGGACACGGTGGGCGCTCCGGTGCTCACGGTCGATTCGCTGGTGACCCGTCCGGCCGCGACGGATCGGCTGCGCACGGCCGCGGCCACCCGTGCCGTGGACGGGCTGTTCACTCTGGACTGGACGCCGCTGCCCGCCGCGGCCACCGCACCGTCCCCGACGTCGGTGGTCGGCGAGGGCGGCTGGGTGGTGCTGGGCGGGGACCGGCTGGGGCTGGCGGACCCGGTCGCGGCCAGGGTGGGTCCGGAGGCCACGGTGTGCCATCCGGACCTGGAGGCGCTGATCGCGGCTGTGGAGGCGGGTGAGCCCGCCCCTGCCGTCGTCCTGGCCCATCCGTACGCCGTTGAGGGCGGCCACGGGGACGGGCTGGGGGCGGTCGAGGAGTTGCTGGGGCTGGTGCAGTCCTGGCTGAGGCGGCCGGCCCTGGCCGACGCGCGGCTGGTGGTCGTCACACGGGATGCGGTGGCGGCGGGCCGTCCGGGCGAACGCACCGACGACACCGACGACACCGACGACAGCAATGACCCCGATGGCACCGCGCTGGATCCGTCCGGTGCCGGGGCGTGGGGGCTGATTCGCAGCGCCCAGTCGGAGAACCCGGGCCGGTTTGTCCTGCTCGATCTTGATGAGGGCCGCGAGGGCGTCGTGGCGGCCGTGGTGCGCGCGATCGCGTCGCATGAGCCTCAGGTGGCGGTGCGGGACGGGCAGGTGCTGGTGCCCCGGATGGCCCGCGCGACGGCAGCGACGGCCGCGCCGGGACCGGCCGTCGACGAGCAGGACGAGCAGGAGAAGGTCCCCGGACTCGACGCCGATGGCACCGTGCTGATCACCGGTGGCACCGGCACCCTGGGTGCTCTGGTCGCCGAGCATCTGGTGCGCACCTGGGGTGTCGGGCATCTGCTGCTGGTGAGCCGGAGCGGTCCGGAGGCCGCCGGTACCCATGAACTCACCGACAGGCTGACGGAGTTGGGCGCCCAGGTGCGGATCGCCGCGGTCGATGTCACCGACCCGGACGCGGTGGCCGGTCTGGTGGCCGGGGTCGATCCCGCGCATCCGCTGACCGGTGTCGTCCACGCGGCCGGGGTGCTGGACGACGCCGTCCTCACCACCCAGACCCCGGAGCGGCTGGCGCGGGTGTGGCGTCCGAAGGCCACCGCCGCGGCCCATCTGCACGCCGCGACCGCGGAGTTGCCGCTGTCCCTGTTTGTGATGTTCTCCTCCACGGCGGGCACGCTGGGCGCCTCCGGGCAGTCCAACTACGCCGCGGCGAACGCCTACTGCGATGCCCTGGCCGCCCATCGCCGTGCCCTCGGCCTGCCGGGGCTCTCGGTGGCGTGGGGCCTGTGGGCGGACGCCAGCGGGATGACCGGGCATCTGGGGGATGCGGACCGGGCCAGGATGGCCCAGTCGGGCATCGGGGCGATGTCCAGCGAGCGGGCGCTGGGGCTGCTGGACGCCGCCGTGCGCCACGGCCACCCCCATCTGATCGCCATCGATCTGGACGTACGGGCCCTGGCGGGGCAGCCGGCGCTCACCCTGCCCGCTCCCCTGCGGGCGCTCACCGGCGGCGGTACGGCCCGGCGCACCGCGGCCACCGCCCGGCCGCACACCGACTGGGCCGGTCATCTGGCCGCGCTGCCACTGGAGGAGCAGCGCCGCACGCTGCTCAGTCTGGTCCTCACCCATGCCGCGGCGGCGCTGGGCCACTCCGACCCCGGGCGGATCCAGACCGAGCGCGGCTTCCTGGAGCTCGGCTTCGACTCGCTGACCGCGATCGAACTGCGGAACAGGCTGACCGCCGTGACCGGGCTGCGGCTCGCCACCACCCTGATTTTCGACCATCCGAATCCGGCCGCGCTCGCCGCGCATCTGCATACGGAACTGGCGCCCGAGGACGTGGATCCGCTCGCCCCGATGCTGGGCGAAATCGACAGGATGGAAAGCGCGCTGCTTTCCGTGGCGCGGGACGAGGCGGCGCAGGAGGCGCTGCTCAAGCGCCTTCAGAGCACGCTGTCGAAATTGGGCGCCCTGCACGGCGGCGGAACGGAGGAAGGGCCCGCGGCCGACCGTATTCAGGGCGCCACGGCCGACGAGATCTTCCAGTTCATCGACCAGGACCTTGGCCGGAGCGAGAGCAACGGAGAGCATGCACATGGGGGCACACGGTGATTGATGAGCGGAGCCGGAAGAAGCTCATCCTCGAGCACAGCCGCCGGATGAACGCCGCGGATATCGACGGGCTTCTCGAACTCTACGCGGACGAGGTCACTTTCGAGGATCCGGTCGGATCGGGGCGCAGGACCGGGCGGGACGCCCTTCGTGAGCATTTCGAGGAGTTGGCCGCGGCGGGTATCAGCGAGATTCCCGGTGAGCCGGTCGCGGGGCAGGACGGTGTGCATGTCCTGGTGCCGGTGACGGCCACCATGGACTATCTGCCCAAAGGCCCCGGATTCGCCGAGCGCGGCTGGCTGACGGCCCCGGACACCCCGGAGAACTCCCGCATCACCTGGGACTACGTCCTGATGATGCGCGCGGGGGCCGGCGGTCTCATTCAGGAACTGCAGATGTTCTGGGGAAGGTCGGACCTTGACATCACCGGCTGATCCCCCACGACCCCGGCACCGCACAGGAGGCGTTCATGGCCGATGAGGCGACCCTCAAGAAAATGGCCCTGGAATACGCGCGGCGGATGAACGCCGGTGATGTCGAGGCCGTATTGGAGCTGTTCTCGGACGACATCGTCTTCGAAGACCCGGTCGGCGCGCCCCCGCTCATCGGAAAGGACGCCCTTCGCGGCCATATCGCCTGGTCCATCGAATGCCAGGTGCACGAGACCCCGGGCCGTCCGGTCACCTCGATGGACGGCCGCAGGGTGGCGGTGCCGACCACGGTCACGGTGTACGCACCGGCGAAACTCACCTTCAGCATCATCGGCGTGATCGAACTCGGCGATGACGGTCTGGTCCATCACGCCCAGGCGTTCTGGGGCATCACGGATACGAAAGTGGGCGACGGCCCCGAACTCACCGGTGTCGCGCATTTCATGGCGGTCACCCAGAACCTCGCCAAGATGGTCCAGGCCAAGGGCAGCCCCAGTCCGATGTAAAAGGCCGTAAGCGGTGAAGGGACGAAAGCAGAACCATGACCGAACCCAAGCACGGAATCGTTCTGGGCGGAGGCTGGGCGGGAATGCTGGCTGCCCATGTGCTGGCCCGCCATCTGGAGCGCGTCACCGTCGTGGAGCGCGATGTGCTGCCGGACGGGCCCCGGCACCGTAAGGGGTCGCCGCAGGGACGCCACGTCCATGTGCTGTGGTCCAGCGGTGCGCGCATCGTGGACACACTGCTGCCGGGCATGATCGACCAACTGCTCGACGCGGGCGCCCGCCGGATCGGTTTCCATCAGGACCTGGTGACCTTGACGTCCCACGGCTGGCAACACCGCTTTCCACCGCGGCAGTACGCCCTGATGTGCACCCGCCCGTTCCTGGACTGGAAGGTCCGCGATCGCGTCCTGGCCACCGGGCGGATCGTCTTACGTCAGCGCACCGAGATCCTCGATCTGGTCGGCGACGCCAAACGGGTCTCCGGGGTCCGGGTGCGCGACATGGACACCGGTGCGCAGGAAGCGCTGGAGGCCGATCTGGTGATCGACGCCTCCGGCCGCGGCTCCCGGCTCCGGCACTGGCTGTCGGCACTGGAGGTGCCGCCGCTCGAGGAGGACATCGTCGATGCGGGCATCGCGTACGCCACCCGCGTCTACCAGGGGCCGCCGGGTGCCGCAGCCGGATTCCCCGCCGTCAATGTGGCCGCCGACCACCGGCTGCGCGAGCCGGGCCGGTTCGGGGTGGTGTATCCACAGGAGGACGGCACCTGGATGGTGACCCTGTCGTGCACCCGGGGCGCCGGACTGCCCGCGCACGACGACGACTTCCTGCCCTACGCCCGGACGCTGCGCCATCCGCTGGTCGCCGATCTCATCGACCTCGCGAAGCCGCTGACCTCGGTGGCCGTCTCGCGTGTCGGCGCCAACCGGCGACTGTATCCGGAGCGGCTGGACATCTGGCCGGAGGGGCTGCTGGTGCTCGGCGACGCGCTGGCCGCGTTCAACCCCATCTACGGCCATGGGATGAGCTCCGCGGCTCGTGCGGCCGCCGCGCTGGACACCGAGCTCCAGCGGTCCGGGACCGACGCGGGAGCGGCCCGCCGGGCCCAGCACGCGATCAGCGCCACCGTGGACGATCCCTGGATCATGGCCGCGTCCAAGGATGTGGAGTACGTCAACTGCCGGATGAGCACGACCGATCCGCGGCTGACCGGCGGGGCCGTGGCCCGGCAGCGCTTCTCCGATCTGATCGCCGACCGGTCGATCCGGTCCTCGGCGGTGTGTGATGTGGTGACCGATGTCATCAGCCTGACCGCCCCGCAGTCCGAGCTGGCGTCCAGCCGCTTTCTGTCGCTCATGCACAAGGACCGGGTCCTTCCGGAGCTCACCGAGCCGCCGCTGACCGCCGATGAGCTCGCGCTGGTGAACCTGACGCCGCGCAGCACGGTGAGTGCGGGCGGCTCATGAGCAACGAGGAAAAGCTCGTCGACTATCTCAAGTGGACCACGGCCGAGCTCCATGAGACCCGGCAGCGGCTGCGGGAGGTCCAGGCGGAGCTGGCGGAGCCGATCGCCGTCGTCGGCATGGCCTGCCGCTTTCCCGGCGGTGTGCGCACCCCGGCACAGCTGTGGGACCTGGTGGCCGACGAACGAGACGCCGTCTCCAGTTTCCCCACCGACCGGGGCTGGGACCTGGAGAACCTCTATCACCCCGATCCGGAGCACCACGGCACCTCGTACGTCCGGGCCGGTGGCTTCATCTATGACGCGGCCGACTTCGACGCGGAGTTCTTCGACATCGGTGCCCGGGAGGCAGCGGCCATCGAACCGCAGCAGCGAATGCTGCTGGAGCTGGCCTGGGAGGCGACGGAGAGCGCGGGCATCGATCCGCACACCCTGCGGGGCAGCCGGACCGGCGTCTACACCGGGGTGATGTACCACGACTACGCCTCGCGGCTGGACGAGATCCCCGAGGGCCTGCTGGGCCAGGTGGGCAACGGCAACGCGGGCAGTGTGTCCTCGGGCCGGGTGGCGTTCACCCTCGGTCTGCAGGGCGCGGCGGTCAGCTTGGACACCGCGTGTTCGTCGTCGCTGGTGGCGATGCATCTGGCGGCCGGATCGCTGCGCCGGGGCGAGTGCACGCTGGCGCTGGCCGGTGGAGCCGCCATCATGTACACCGCGAGCGTCTTCCAAGTGGGCTCCAGCCAGCGCCAGTTGTCCCCCGATGTCCGGTGTCGGTCGTTCGCGGACGCCGCCGACGGCATGGTGTACGGGGAGGGCGCCGGTCTGGTGCTGCTGGAGCGGCTGTCGGACGCACGGCGCAACGGGCATCCGGTGCTGGCCGTGATCCGCGGCTCGGCGATCAACCAGGACGGTGCCAGTACGGGCATGGCCGCTCCCAACGGCCCCGCCCAGCAGCAACTGATCCGCGACGCCCTGGCGGACGCCCGGCTGTCCACGGGGGACGTGGACGCGGTGGAGGCGCATGGCACCGGTACCGCCTTCGGCGATTCCATCGAGCTCCAGGCGCTGCTCGCCACGTACGGCCAGGACCGTCCGGAGGACCGGCCGCTGCTGCTGGGATCCATCAAGTCGAACGTCGGTCACACGCAGGCCGCCGCCGGAATGGCCGGTGTGATCAAGATGGTGATGGCGATGCGCCGGGGCGTGCTGCCGCGTTCGCTGCACATCGACCGGCCGACCCGGCTGGTGCACTGGCGCAAGGGCGCGGTGCGGCTGCTGACCGAGCGGATGGACTGGCCGCGAGTGGACCGGCCGCGGCGGGCCGGGGTGTCCTCGTTCAGTGCCAGCGGCACCAACGCCCATGTGATTCTGGAGGAGTTCACCGAACCGGCGGTGGAGCCCGCTGCCGACGACGGTGGCGCCCGCGACCCGGGAGTGGTGCCGTGGGTGCTGTCCGCGCGGGGCGCGGCGGCGCTGCGCGGACAGGCCCGTGCGCTGGCCGCGCATACGGCGGCGGCCGATCCGGGCCTGTCCCCCGCCGATGTCGGATGGTCGCTGGTGACCACACGGTCGTCCTTCGACCACCGGGCGGTCGTGGTCGGCCGGGAAATGGGCGAGCTGAGGGCGGGGCTGGCGGCGCTGGCGGCCGGTGAGCCGCATCCCTCGGTGGTGGGGCCCGAGGTGACCCGTACCGGCACGGCGGCGGCCTCGGTGGGCGGGACGGTGTTCGTCTTCGGTGGCGAGGGTGGCTGCCACCTGCCGGGGACGGGTTCCGAGCTGTACGACCGGTTTCCCGTCTTCGCCACCGCCTTCGACGAGGCCGGTGAGCTGCTGGGATTGAAGGGGGACCGCGACGCGTCCGCCCGGGAGGGGCTGTTCGCCCTCTACGTCGCACTGGCCCGGCTGCTGGCCTCGGTGGGGGTGCGCCCCGACGCGGTGGTGGGCTGTGGGGTCGGTGAGATCGCCGCAGCGCACATCGCCGGTGGTCTCGACCTCGTCCACGCCTGCCGCCTGGTCGCCGCCGGCACCGATCCGAGCACGGTGGAGTACGAGCGGCCGCCCCTGCCCTCGCTCGATGAGGCCGGTGCGGTGTGGGAGCTGGGTCCGGAGGCGATGCTGACCTCCGCCCCGGCGGCGCTGGTGCTGTCACCCTTCCGGGGCGACGGGGCCGAGGGGTCCGAAGGGTCCGAGGTGCGGGAGCTGGTGTGCGGCCTGGCCCGTATGCACACCATGGGCGCCACTGTGGACTGGGCCGCGCTGTACGACGGCGGTCCGGCTCCCCGCACCGTCGCCCTGCCCACCTATGCCTTTCAACGACAGCGCTTCTGGCTGGAGAACGAGGCTCCGGCGGATGCCGTGTCCCGGGTGGAGACCTGGGCGGACGCCGAGTTCTGGGATGCTGTGGCCCGTACGGACACGGCGACCCTGATCCGGGCGCTCGAGGTCCCCGCCGGCCGGCGCGATGTGCTCGCGGAGATCCTGCCCGCCCTGGCCACCTGGCGGCGGCAGCGGGAGTGGCGCTACCGCATCACCTGGAAGCCCCTCGCCGACCCGCCGACGCCACGGCTGACCGGCACCTGGCTGGTCGTGACGCCCGGCCACAGCGGGTCCGGAGACAGCAGTGGCGACGCCACGGTGGCCGCCGTGACCACCGCGCTGCGCGACCATGGTGCCGAGGCCCTCGTGTTCGCCCCGGACACCACACCACCGGACGACGAGACCCAGGCCCGGCAGATGTCCGAAGCCGTCGCCGGACAGCCGGTCACGGGGGTGCTCTCTTTGCCGGCAGTGGAGCCACCGACCGACGACAGGCGCAGTCCGGCGCTCGCTCCCACCCTCGACGTGTTCGAGACACTCCGGCGCGCCGGGATCGAGGCCCCGGTGTGGCTGGCCACCCGTGGTGGCGTCGGCGTCGACCTGGGCGATCCGATGTCCCGTCCGGAGCAGGCCCGGTTCTGGGGTCTGGGCGGTGCGCTGGCGATGGAGCGTCCGCGCTGGTGGGCCGGGCTGGTCGACCTGCCGGAGCGGTTCGACGACCGGGCGGGACGGCGGCTCGCGGCGGTCCTGGCCGGGGCGTACGGCGAAGCGGAGGTGGCCGTGCGCGGCGACAGCTGCTTCGCCCGGCGCTTGGTGCGCGACACCCCCACGGCCCTCACCACCCCTGCCCGACGGCTCCGGGGAACGGTCCTCATCACGGGCGCCGCCACCGCCCTGGCCGCGCACACCGCCCGCTGGGCGGCCGAGGACGGCGCCGAACACCTGCTGCTGGTCGACACCGCACCACCGGCCGCCGATCTGGTGGCCGAGCTGAGCGCCTCGGGCGTACGGGTGTCCGTGGCCACCGTCGATGTGGCGGATCCGGAGGCGCTCGCCACCGCGGTCGCGGGCATTCCCGCGGAGTTCCCGCTGACGGCCGTCCTGCATCTCACGGCACCGCTGGCCGCCGACGCGGGGCAGTTGGATTCGGCGCGGATCGAGGACGAGTGGGCGGCGACGGTGGCGGGCGCGGTGAACCTCTGCGCCCTCGGCAGCAGCCATGAGCTGTCCGCCCTGGTGCTCGGGTGCTCGATCGTGGGCGTCCTGCCCAGCCCGGGCCTGGGCAACCAGGCACCGGCCCACGCCTATCTGAGCGCGCTCGCGCAGGAGTGCCGGGCACGGGGCGTTCCGGCGACCTCGGTGTGCTGGGGTTCGATCGACGACCCCGACACGGCTGTCGGCGCCGCCAAGCAGCTCCGGACCAACGGGATGCCCGCACTGCCCCCCCGCTCGGCCGCCGCCCTGCTGCGGCAGGCGGTCATGGCGGACACGGCGTCCGTGGTCATCGCGGACATCGACTGGACCTGGATGACCGCACACGCCTCCGAGCTGGGAACGCATCGACTCTTCGATGACCTTTCCGGCCCTTCGGCCACGCCGCATACGCACCACGGTCGGTGATCACGCCGACCGGCCCCAACCAGGCGGGAGTACCGATGAACGCACACACCACCGTCAACAACCACACCCCCGGCGACACCGGCCCTCAAGGAGACGGATCCGCGATGCAGACGGAGAAGAGCGAGACCGCACTCGACGGGGCGGCGCTGCACCAGGCGCTCGCCATCGCCACGGCCGAGGAGCGCGAGGACATCCTGCGGGAGACCGTACGGACACAGCTCGCCGACATCCTGGCACCCGCCGTGGTGGACGACGACAGCAACTTCCTGGAGAACGGCCTCACTTCGCTGACCGCTCTCGAGCTCACCCGCAATCTGATGACGCTCACCGACGTGGAGATCCCCCTCGTCGCCATTCTGGAGTACCCCACCCCCGCGCAGCTCGGCCACTACCTCGCCGAGGCGTACGCCGCGGTCAACTCCGGTGACGGCGCCACGGCCTAGTCCGGCCCGCAGGGCACAACGCCGCGCGGGAGGGGGTTCGTCCCCCTCCCGCGCGGCGTTCTCCTGTCGGTGGTGCGCGGCTTCCGCAGATGTGTCAGAAAGCGCAGTCCACGTGTTTGATGGCCTCGACGAAGCTGGCCACCAGCCGCCGGGGCTCCCCCACCGTGCGGATCTCCGGCAGCCGGCTGAACAGCTCACGGAAGAGGACCGTGACCTCCATCCGGGCGAGATGGGCACCCAGGCAGAAGTGCGGGCCGACCGATCCGAAGGTCATATGCGGATTGGGGTCCCGGGTGATGTCGAACTGATAGGGGTCGGTGAAGACGTCCTCGTCCCGGTTGGCGGACCAGTAGAAGAGCAGCAGCTTGTCGCCCTCCTGGAAGCGGTGGCCGTTCACCTCGCAGTCCCGTTTGACGGTGCGGCGCATCCAGTTGATGGGGGTCGCGACCCGCAGGATCTCCTCGACCGCGCCCGGCGCGTAGGTCTCGAAGTCGGAGAGCAGCAGCTTCCGCTGCTCCGGATGTTCGGTGAGCAGCACCAGACCACGTGAGATCGCGTTACGGGTGGTCTCCATGCCGGCGACGACGAGCAGGATGAAGAAGGAGGAGAGCTCTTCGGGGCTCAGCCGCTCACCGTCGATCTGCGCCTGCACCAGCCGGGTGACCAGATCCCCGGTGGGGTTGCGGGTGCGGTCGGCGGCGAGCCGTGAGATGTAGTCGGCGAGTTCATGTGAGGTCTTCAGCAGGGCGGCGGTGGCCTGATCGGCCCGGGGAACGTATTCGGGGTCGAAGGTGCCGACGATGACATTGGACCGGTCGTAAATGAACTCGTAGTCGTCGCCGGGAATCCCCATCATGCCGCTGAGCACCGCGATCGGCATGATCGCCGCGACGTTCCGGACGAAGTCGCCCGGGCCGTCCGCGATGAGGTCGTCGACAATCTTCCGGGCCGCCTTTTGGGACGCCACCTCGAACTCGGCGGCCATTCCCCGGCCGAAGGCGCGGGACACCAGCCGGCGCAGCCGGGCGTGCTGGGGATTGTCCATATTGATCATCGAGCCGAAGAAGCTGTTGAACTCCTCCGGCAGATCGATGATGCTGATCGCGGTGGGCAGCGAGCCGAAGTCCTGCGGACGGCGGCTCACCTCGGCGATATCGGCGTGCCTGACCATCGCGTAATAGCCGGACCCACGCCCGAACCCGGGCATGACCGGCTCGCGGAAGAGCACGGGCTCCGGCCGCCGGCGCAGCGCCGCGAAGGCGGCGTCACGGTCGCCGTAGGGCTGGGCCCAGAAGGACAAGTCGGTGAGGTCGATGTTGTCGACATGAGCGAACCTCGATTCCGGGGGATACACAGCGCCTCACTTCGGCTCGGAGTCTGCGGTCGGTATAAGAGTTGCGTCGGTGTGGGAAAATGAATCGCCCGGCGGCCCAGCATCTCGCGTCCCGCTTAAGCGCCGCTAATCTGCGCAGACATCACATCCCCAGCGGTCGAATCGGATTGGGCGGCGCGGCTAGAATTCCGGCATGGATCTTTCCGTGCCCGTAACCGACGATGTGAAATTGCATTTCCGGCACCGGCCGGGAACGGCGTCGCTTCCCTTTCTCCTGGTCCACGGCATGGCCTCCAGCGCCCGGCTGTGGGACGAGGTCGCCGACCATCTGGCCGCCGCGGGCCATGCGGTGTACGCGGTGGATCTGCGCGGCCACGGAGACTCCGACACGCCGGAGACCGGCTACGACACCCCGACCGCGGTGGCGGATCTGGTGGCGGCGGCCGCCGCCCTGGGGCTGGACCGGGTGGTGGTGGCCGGTCACTCCTGGGGCGGCAATGTCTCGGTGCGGCTGGCCGCCGAGCACCCCGAACTGGTGGCCGCGCTGGCCCTCGTGGACGGCGGCTGGCTGGAGCCGGCCAAGGCGTTCGCCTCCTGGGACGCGTTCGTCGGGGCATTGCGGCCCGCGTCCCTGGAGGGCGCCACCGTGCAGAGCGTGAGCGACTACTTCCGCGCCATCCACCCGGACTGGTCCCCTGCGGCGATCGAGGCCGCGGTGGACACGATGCTGGTGAACCCGGACGGCTCGCTGTCCCGGCGCATGTCCACCGAGCAGCACATGTCGATCCTGCACAGCATCTGGAACGAGCCGCCGAGGCCGTGGTACGCGGCCATCACGGTGCCCACCCTGCTGATGCCCGCCATTCCCAAGGGCGCGGACGGGAAGTGGGCGGACCGCATCCGCTCCCGCATCAGGGAGACCACGGCCGATCTGCGGCACGCGACGATGCGGGAATATCTCGACTCCGAGCACGATCTGCACGCCCAGCGTCCGCGGCGGGTGGCCGACGATCTGCTCGACCTGGCCCGCGGCGTCCAGCCGGCCCTCGGCATTCGCTGACTGCCCGCGGTGCTCGCTGACTGCCCGCATGCGAACTCCCCGTACGGTCCGCGTACGGGGAGTTCGCATGTGCGGTGGTCGCGGGCGCGGGCCCGCGACCACCGGTCAGACTCCGAGTTCGCGGTCGATGAGGGCGAACACCTCGTCGGCGGTGGCCGCCGTCAGGTCCTCCTCGTCCGCCGGTCCGTCGGCCTCCTGGGCGGTGGCGGCGTACTTCCACACCAGGGCCTGCAACCGGTTCACCAGGCCGGCTCGCCGCGGGTCGCCGGTCGGCAGCCCGGCGAGTGCGGCCTCGACCTCGTCGAGGTGTCCGGACAGCGGATGGGCCTCGCCGGCCTCTCCCGGGTCCACCTCGGCCAGCAGATGGCGCGCCAGCGCCCGGGGTGTCGGATAGTCGAAGACCACCGTCGTCGGCAGGCTCAGCCCCGTGGTGGCGCGCAGCCGGTTCCTGAGCTCGACGGCCGCGATGGAGTCGAACCCCAACTCCTTGAACGGGCGGTCCGGCTCGACCGACTCCGGCGCCGGATAGTGCAGTACGGCGGCCACATGGGCGCGTACCAGCGCCAGCAGCCGCTCGACCCGCTCGTCCTCGGCCAAGGGGCCCAGCTCCCGCCGCAGCGCGGACGCCTCATCGGTGCCGGTGTCCTCCGCGGATCCCCGCGCCGCCTCGATGGCCTGGCGGGCGGCCGGGATGTCGTCGAAGAGCCTGCTGGGGCGGGCGAGGGTGAACAGCGGCGCGAAGCGCTCCCATTCCACATCGGCGATCGTGACGCGCGGATCGTCGTGATCGAGCACCTGGCGCAGCGCGGTCAGCGCCGGCCGTGGGTCCAGCGGGGACAAGCCCTGCCGCCGGGAGCGCTCGGTGTGCGGGGCCACCGGTCCGTCCGATGTGTCACCGTCGTACGGCAGATCCCACAGTCCCCACGCGATCGAGACGGTGGGGCGGCCGTCGGCCCGGTCGCGCTGTGCCAGCGCGTCGAGGCAGGCGGTGGCGGCCGCGTAGGAGCCGTGGTCCTTGCTGCCCCAGGACGCGGCGACGGTGGAGAAGTAGACCACGGTGTCCTCGGGGCCCATGCCGCAGAGTTCGTCCAACCGGCGCCCGGTGTCGGCGAGGTGGGCGCGGATCTCCTCGGCCAGCCGCTGCGGGGTGAGGTCCATCAGCGGGGCCAGTTCACCGGAGGCCGAGGTGTGGATGATCGTCCCGATCCGTCCACTCGTCTCCGCCACCCGCTCGATGAGGCGTGCGGTGCCGTCCCGGTCGGCGGGTGAGTGGTCCGCCATGGTGAGTCCGGTGCCGAGCGCGTCCAGTTCGGCCTTCAGCTCCAGTTCGGCTTTCGACTCCAGTTCGGCTTTCAGCTCCACGGCGCCGGGGTCGTCGCCACCTCCAGGGGCCAGCATCACGATGTGTTCGGCGCCGTCGGCGGCCAGCCGGCGGGCGACGTGGGCGGCGGGTCCGTCGGCGGTTCCGGTGATGAGCACGGTGCCCCGGGGCTTCCAGGTGCGCCGCGGGTCACGGCCGCCGATCGGGTCCGGGACCAGCCGTCGGCCGTACGCACCGGTCGGGCGCAGCGCCACCTCGTCCTCGCCGCAGGCCCCGGTGAGCACGGCGCGCAGCCGCTCCGCGTCCAGGGTGTCCGGGCTCGCGGGCAGGTCCACCGACCCGCCCCATCGATCGGGGTGTTCGAGGGCGGCCACCCTGCCGAGCCCCCACAGTTGGGCCTGGTGGGGCGCGTCCAGGGGGTCGGAGCCGTCGATGGCGACCGCGCCGCGGGTGGCACACCACAGGGGGGCCGCGACGGCGGCGTCCACCAGCGCCTGGAGCAGGGTGAGCGTGCCGGTCAGGCCGGGGGTCACGCCGGGCAGCGGTGGCCGCGCGTCGTCGTCCAGGGCCAGCAGCGACAGTACGCCGGTCGGTGGCGGCTCCTCGGCCCACCGGGAGCGCAGCAGCTCGGCGAGCTCCTCCCGGTCGGTGTCCTCGACCAGCTCCAGCCTGTGCACCTGGCCGCCGTCCCCGCCCAGCGCCCGTACGCAGGCGTCCGTCCAGCCGTCGGCGGCGCCCTTCGGGTGGACCACGAGCCAGGAGCCCGCGGCGGCCGGGGCGGCGTCGGGGCGGGCCGCCACTCGACGCGGTAGCGCCAGGAGTCCACGGCGGAACGCTCACGACGGCCGCGGCGCCATGTGGAGAGCGCGGGGAGCACGGTGCCCAGGGAGGTCCGGTGGCCGGTGTCGTCCGGGAGGCTCAGCGTCTCGGAGAGCGCGCTCAGGTCCTCTCCCTCCACCGCGGCCCAGAACCGGGACTCCTCCTCGTCCGCCGGGGACTCGGTGGCGAAGGACACCGAGTCGGCCAGCCAGTACCGCTCCCGCTGGAAGGCGTAGGTGGGCAGGGCGACCGTGCGCGGGGTGGCGGGGCCGGTGGGGTGGAGGGTGGTCCAGTCGACCGCGACGCCCGCGGTGAAGGCCAGCGCGAGGGACTCGATCAGCCGCGCCCGGCCGCCGTGGTCGCGCCGGAGCGTGGGTACGGTGACCCCGTCGGCCCCGGCCTCCTCGAAGCTCTCCTGCATTCCGACGGTCAGTACGGGATGGGTGCTGCTCTCGATGAACACACGGTGGCCATCGGCCAGCAGCGCCTGGACGGTGTCGGCGAACCGCACCGGCTCCCGGAGGTTGCTCACCCAGTACGCGGTGTCCAGCCCGGTGGTGTCGATCCGGCGGGCGGTGACCGTGGAGTAGAACGCCACCGCCGACGCGACCGGCCGCACACCCGCCAGGGCCTCCGCCAGCTCGTCGGCGATCTCGTCCACCTGGGGGCTGTGCGAGGCGTAGTCCACCTCGATCGGCCGGGCCCGGTCGCCCGCCTCCTGACATGCCGCCACGGCGTGCGCCACCTGCTCGGGCGGTCCGGAGATCACCGTGGAGGAGGGGCCGTTGACCGCCGCCACGCCGACGGCCGCCGTCTGGTCGCCCAGATCGGCCAGCAGCTTCCCGGCCCGCTCCCGGCTCACTCCCAGGGAGGCCATCGCCCCGCCACCGGCCAACCGCCGCAACGCCTTGCTGCGCAGCGCCACCACCTTGGCGCCGTCCTCCAGCGACAGCGCCCCGGCCACCACGGCCGCCGCGATCTCGCCCTGGCTGTGCCCGATCACCGCCCCGGGACATACGCCGTGTCCCACCCATACCGCGGCGAGCGACACCATCACGGCCCACAGGACGGGCTGCACCACATCGACGCGGCCCAGGTCGGCCGCCCCGTCGGCACCGCGCAGCACATCGGTGAGGGACCAGTCGACGTACGGCGCCAGGGCCCGTTCGCACTCCGCCACTCGGGTCGCGAACACGGGCGAGGCGTCGAGCAGTTCGGCGCCCATGCCCGCCCACTGCGAGCCCTGGCCGGGGAACACCAGCACCGGGCCCAGGTGCCCCGCCACGGCGGCGCCACCGGGGTGGACCAGGTCCGGGTGCGTCCCGCCGGTGGCCAGCGCCTCCACGGCCGCCATCAGCTCCTCGCGGGTCTCGCCCACGGCCACGGCCCGGTGGTCGAACACCGATCGGGTGGTGGCCAGTGACCAGCTCACATCGGCGATGGACGGCCCGGGATCGGCAGCCATCCGCCGGGCGAGTGCCGCCGCCTGCCCCCGCAGGGCCTGGGCCCCACGGGCGGACAGCACCCAGGGCACCACTGCCTCGGCTGCGGGCGTGGCGGGCTCCGGCCGGTCGGAGGGGCTGGGCTCGGGGGCCTGTTCCAGGATCAGATGGGCGTTGGTGCCGCTGATCCCGAAGGAGGACACCCCGGCCCTGCGGGGTCGCTCACCCCTCGGCCACGCCACCGGTTCGGTCAGCAGCCGTACCCCGCCGCCTTCCCACTCCACATGCGGGGTCGGCTCGTCGATGTGCAGGGTGACCGGCAGCGTCTCGTGCTGGAGCGCCATCACCATCTTGATGACACCGGCCACACCGGCGGCCGCCTGGGCATGGCCGATGTTCGACTTGAGCGACCCCAGCCACAGGGGCCGTTCACCGGGCCGGTCCTGTCCATAGGTGGCCAGCAGTGCGTGTGCCTCGATCGGATCGCCGAGGGAAGTCCCCGTGCCATGGGCCTCCACCGCGTCGACCTGGTCGGCGGCGAGGCGCGCACTGGCCAGCGCCTGACGGATCACCCGTTCCTGCGATACGTCGTTGGGCGCGGTCAGACCGTTGCTGGCACCGTCCTGGTTGATGGCCGAGCCCCGGATCAGGGCCAACACCCGATGCCCGTGGCGGCGTGCGTCGGACAGCCGCTCCAGCAGCACCAGGCCGACGCCTTCGGAGAAGCCCGTGCCGTCCGCGGCCGACGCGAAGGACTTGCAGCGGCCGTCCGGGGCCAGCCCGCGCTGCCGGGAGAACTCGGCGAAGGCGGTCGGAGTGGTGAGCGCGGTGACCCCGCCCGCGAGTGCCAGATCGCATTCGCCCTGGCGCAGCGCCTGGCTCGCCAGATGCATCGCCACCAGCGACGACGAACACGCCGTGTCCACCGTCACCGCCGGACCCTCCAGGCCGAAGGTGTACGCCACCCGGCCGGAGACCACACTGGTGAGGCTGCCGGTGGTGGCATAGCCCTCGAAGCCCTCGGGGACGCGGGGCATCCGGGACATATAGTCCTGGCTGGACACGCCCGCGTACACACCGGTCCGGCTGCCCTTCGCCGTCACCGGGTCGACCCCCGCGCGTTCGAACAGCTCCCAGGCCACCTCCAGCAGCAGCCGCTGCTGTGGATCCATCGCCAGGGCCTCGCGTGGGCTGATGCCGAAGAATTCCGCGTCGAAGCGGTCGGCGCCGTCCAGGAAACCGCCGTGCCGGACGTAGCTGGTACCGGGGTGGTCGGGGTCGGGGTGGTAGAGGCCCTCCAGATCCCAGCCCCGGTCGGTGGGGAACGCGGTGATGCCGTCGCCACCGGAGGCCACCAGCTCCCACAGTTCCTCGGGGCAGCCGACACCACCCGGATAACGGCAGGCCATGCTCACGATGGCCACCGGCTCCTGGGATCGCTCCTCCATCTCGCGCAGCCGCTGACGAGCCTGCCCGAGATCCACCGTGACCCGCTTCAGATACTGGCGGAGTTTCTCTTCCGTACCCGACATCAGTCCTCACTCACGATCAAGAGGGCAGTTCCCTGTCGATGAACTCGAACAACTCGTCGTCCGACGCGGAGTCGAGGGCGCCGTCGTCCGAGGTGGGGTGGTGCCGGCCGGTGGCCTCGGCCGGTGTGTCGTCGGTCAGGCGCCACAGCAGAGCCTCCAGGCGCTTCGCCAGCCGGTCGCGGGCCTCGTCGTGGGGTACGAGGCGCGCCATCGCCGCCTCCAGCCTCTCCAGCTCACCGAAGACGGGCGACGAGGCCGAGGTGTCCGCCTGGGCGGGGCACAGCTTCTCGCGCAGTTCGGCGGCGATGGCCGAGGGCGTCGGATGCCGGAAGACGACGGTGGCGGGCAGCCGCAGCCCGGTGGCGGCGGCGAGCCGGTTGCGCAGTTCGACACCGGTCAGCGAGTCGAAGCCCAGATCCTTGAAGGGGATGTCAGCGGACACCGCCCCGGCGTCGGTGTGGCCCAGGACCGCCGCGGCCTGCGTGCGCACCAGCGTGAGCAGGATCCGGTGCTGTTCCTCCGAGGGCACCGCCGCGAGCTGGGCGACCAGACCGGCGGCGGGCGCCCCGGTGGCGGCGGTACGACGTGTGGTCGTTCCGTCGTCGACGAGTGTGCGCAGCAGGGCGGGCAAGGTGTCCGCGGGCTGAGCGGCCAGGGCCCGGAGGTCGAGCTGAACGGCCGCGGGCTGCGGGGCACCGTGCCAGCAGGCGGCGTCCATCAGCCGCAGCGCCTGGTCACCGGACATGGCGGCGATGCCGGAACGGGACATCCTGGCCAGGTCCGCCTCGTCCAGATGCCCGGTCATCCCGCTGGCGTCGGCCCACAGCCCCCAGGCCACCGAGGCCGCCGGGAGGCCCATGGCCTGGCGGTGGGTGGCCAGGGCGTCGCAATAGGCGTTGGCCGCGGCGTAGTTGGCCTGGCCGGGGCTGCCCATCACCCCCGCGGCCGAGGAGAACATCACGAACATGCCGAGCCGCAGCTGCGCGGTGGCGGCATGGAGATGGGCCGCGGCCGTGGCCTTGGGCGCCCACACCCGCGCCAGACGCTCCGGGGTCTGCGAGGTGACCATCGCATCGTCCAGCACACCCGCCGCGTGGACGACACCGGTCAGGGGGTGCGCCGGATCGACGCCCGCGACGAGGTCGTTCACCGCGGCGCCGTCGGTGACGTCCACGGCCACGATCCGGGGCTCGGCGCCCAGGTCGGTGAGGTGGGCCAGCAGCTCCGGTGCGCCGGGGGCGTCCATGCCGCCGCGGCTCACCAGCAGCAGGTGGCGGATGTTCCAGACGCGGACGAGGTGCTCGGCGACGTGCTTGCCGAGGGTGCCGGTGCCACCGGTGATGAGCACGGTGCCGTCCGGGTCCACCGGGGCGGGGACGTCCAGGACCAGCTTGCCGGTGTGCTTGGCCTGACTGAAATACCGCAGCGCCTCACGCGCCCGGCTCAGCGGCCACGCCCGTACCGGAGGCGGCTCAAGAAGCTCGGAGGCGAACAACTCGCCCAGCTCGTCCAGCATTTGGCCGATACGGTCCGGACCGGCGTCCGTGATCAGGTCATAGACCCGGTAGGACACCCCGGGATGCTCGGCGGTGATGAGTTCCGGGTCGCGGATATCGGTCTTGCCCATCTCCAGCAACCGGCCGCCTCCGCGGAGGAGGCGGAGCGAGGCGTCCACAAACGGCCCGGCGAGGCTGTTGAGCACCACATCCACACCCCGGCCACCCGTGGCTTCCCGAAGCGTCTCCTCGAAGTCCAGATCGCGTGAGGAGGCCCGGTGCGCCTCATCGATGCCCATCGCCTCCAGCACCGCATGCTTCCCCGGGCTCGCCGTGGCATAGACCTCCGCACCCAGATGCCGCGCGATCCGCACGGCGGCCGTCCCCACACCACCGGTCGCGGCATGGATCAGCACCCGTTCACCCGCCTGGAGCCCGGCGAGGTCGGTCAGTCCGTACCAGGCGGTCAGATAGGCCACCGGTACGGCCGCCGCCTGCCGGAAACTCCAGCCGTCGGGAATCGGCGCCAGCAACCGCGCGTCGGTGACCGCCAGTGGTCCGAACGCCTGGTCGAGAACGCCCATCACCCGATCGCCCACGGACACCTGGGTCACCTCGGGGCCGATGTCCACCACGACTCCGGCGCCCTCACCGCCGAGTCCGGTCTGTCCGGGCACCATGCCCAAACCGACCAGCACATCACGGAAGTTGACCCCGGCGGCGCGTACGGCGACCCGTACCTGGCCAGCGCCCAGGGGCTCCAGCACCTCGAGGCAGGGCATGGGTACGACGTTCTCCAGGGTCGCCGTGCCCGCCGTGTCCAGCCGCCATGCCTCCGGCTGCTCCACGGGGCCCACCAGCCCGGCGCCCCCGGTACCGGCATGGACCAGGCGGGGCACCAGCGCCCGACCGGCACGCAGGGCCAGCTGGGGCTCGTCCATCTCCACGGCGCGCGCCACGGCGATGCGCACGGCGTCAGTGTGGGGGGCGGCCTTGGGGCCGCCCTGGGGGTCGGCGTGGGCGTGGAGGTCGTCGTCGAGGTCGAGGAGGACGAACCGGCCGGGGTTCTCCGACTGTGCGCTGCGTACGAGGCCCCATACGGCGGCCGCGGCCAGGTCCACCCGGGTGGTGCTCTCGGGACCGTCGACCGCGACCGCGCCTCGCGTGACCACCACCAACCGCGCATCCGCCCACCGCGGTTCGGCGAGCCAGCTCCGCACCAGTTCCAGCGCCCGTTCCGTCGCCGAGAGCGCCTCGGCCGACGCCTCCTCGACGCCCACACCGATGGGGCCGGTCAGGACGGTCATATCGGCGAGAACGACCGGCGGGACCGGCTCCTCATCACCGAGTGCCGCGATCAGCGCAGCCGGATCCTGGTGGTGCCCGCCGGCGCCCAGGACGGCCCAGTCATCGGCCCCGGCCGCCACCTCTTCGGCCCCGGCCGCGAGCGGCAGGGGAGTCCAATCGACGGTGAACAGGCTGTCCGTGCCGTGGCTGCCGTGAGTCACCGCCGCCCGCAACTGATCGACACTCGCGGGCCGCATCGCCACGGAGTCCACGGTCAGTACCGGCGCGCCGACGGGGTCGGCCACTGTCAGCCGCAGGGCGCGCTCGCCCTCGGCATTCCCCTGCTGGGGAGAGAGCCGAACCCGGACCGTGGTGGCCCCGGCCGCCCACAACGTCACACCGTTCCAGGCGAACGGCAGCCAGACGTGGCCATCGGTGGCTTCGGTACCGGTCTCGGTGTTGTCCGCGTCGAGCTGGTCGATCAGCAGTGCGGGATGCAGCGCGGCGTCGAGCAGCGCCGGGTGGACGCCGAATCCGGTCTGCTCCCCGGCGGCCTCGGGCAGGACCACCTCCGCACACACATCCGCGCCGTCCCGCCACACGGCCCGCAGCCCCTGGAACGACGGACCGTACGCATACCCCGAGGCGGCGACCCGGTCGTAGAACCCCTCGACGCCGAGCGGTGCCGCACCGGCCGGGGGCCACGCCCCGCCCAGTCCCATCGCCTCATCGGAACGGTCCGAGGGTGCGCTCAATACGCCCTCCGCATGGCACACCCATCCCGTGGCGGAGTCTCCTTCACCTGCGAGCCGGGAGTACACCCGCACATCGCGCCGCCCGTCCTCGGCGGCCTCGCCCACGACGACCTGCACCCGCAGCCCGCCCGACGACGGCAGCACCAGCGGCACCCGCAGGGCCAGTTCATCCACACCGCCACAGCCGACCTCATCGGCCGCCCGCAGCACCCATTCGGCCAGCGCAGCGCCCGGGACCAGCGCCGCGTCCGCCACCACATGCTCACCGAGCCACGTATGCGTACGGGCGGAAATCCAGCCCGTCAGCACATGGCCACGGCCATCGGCAAGCTCCACAGCGGCACCCAGCAGCGGATGTCCGGCGGAAACGAGCCCGAGGTCGGCCGGGTCGCCGGCGCGTCCACCGTGGCCGTCGAGCCAGTAGCGCTCGCGCTGGAACGCGTAGGTGGGCAGCGCGACCACGCGGGGTGCCGGGGAGCTCGGGTACAGGGTGGTCCAGTCGACGTCGACCCCGGCGGTGAACGCCTGGGCGAGCGAATGGAGGAGCTGGGCCCGGCCACCGTGATCCCGGCGCAGGGTCGGCACGGTGACGGCCGTGACCTCGGTCTCCTCGAAGGTCTCCTGCAGGCCGAGCGTGAGCACCGGATGCGTACTGGCCTCGATGAACACGCGATGCCCGTCCGCCAGCAACGCCTGAACAGCATCGGTGAACCGCACCCGCTCCCGCAGATTCGCCACCCAGTAGCCCGTGTCCAGGTCGGTGGTGACGGCACGACCGCCGGTCACCGTCGAGTAGAACGCCGTACCCGAACCGGACGTATCAAACGGACGGACACCGGCCAGAACCTCGCTCAGCTCATCACGGATCTCGTCCACCTGAGGACCGTGCGAGGCATAATCCACCTCGATCAACCGCGCCCGCTCCCCCACCTCCTGGCATGCGGCTACGACAGTGGCCACCTGCTCCGGCGGACCAGAAACCACCGTCGACGAAGGCCCGTTGACGGCCGCCACGCCTACCCCGGCGGCCTGATCGCCCAGGTCAGAGAGCAACTGGCCCGCCCGCTCCTGGCCAACGCCGAGTGAGGCCATCGCCCCACCACCGGCCAGCTGTCGCAACGCCTTGCTGCGCAAGGCCACGACCTTGGCACCGTCTTCCAGGGACAGCGCTCCCGCGACGACAGCCGCCGCGATCTCACCCTGACTATGACCCACCACCGCAGCAGGACGCACCCCATGTCCGGCCCACACCGCCGCCAACGACACCATCACCGCCCACAGAACGGGCTGGACCACATCCACCCGGCCCAGATCCGCCGCACCCTCCGCGCCGCGCAACACATCGGTGAGCGACCACTCCACATACGGCGCCAGCGCCCGCTCACACTCCCCCACCCGCGCCGCGAACACCGGCGACACCTCCAGCAGCTCAGCACCCATCCCCACCCACTGCGAACCCTGACCCGGAAACACCAGCACCGGACCCACATCACCCACCAACGCCGCCGCACCCGACTGCACCACACCCAGATGCGCCACGCCCTCGGCCAACGCCTCCACGGCGGCCAACAGCTCGGCGCGGTCATCACCCACCACCACCGCCCGATGCTCGAACACCGACCGCGTCGTCACCAACGACCAGCCCACATCGACGGATGAGAGCTCGGATGCGCCGCCCACACGTTCAGCCAGGGCGGCAGCCTGGCCGCGCAGCGCCTCCGCACTCCGCGCAGAGAGCACCCACGAGACCGTGCCCGTGTCGGAGGAGACCGGCTCCGCCCGCTCGTCCTCCTCGGGCGGAGCGGGAGCCTGTTCGAGGATCACATGGGCGTTGGTGCCGGAGGCGCCGAACGAGGACACACCGGCGCGGCGTGGCCGCTCACCGTTCGGCCACTCCACCGCCTCGGTCAGCAGCCGTACCGCGCCGCTGTCCCAGTCCACATGCGGGCTCGGCTCATCGATATGCAGGGAGGCAGGCAGCGTCCCATGGCGCATCGCCTGCACCATCTTGATGACACCCGCCACACCCGCCGCCGCCTGCGTATGCCCAATGTTGGACTTGATCGAGCCGAGCAACAGCGGCTGCCCAGCGGGGCGATCCTGACCATAGGTGGCCAGCAGCGCCTGCGCCTCGATCGGATCACCCAGCGTCGTACCCGTGCCATGCGCCTCCACCGCATCGACATCCGAGACCGTCAGCCCGGCGCTCGCCAGCGCCTGACGAATCACCCGCTGCTGCGAGGGACCGTTCGGCGCCGTCAACCCGTTCGACGCACCGTCCTGATTCACGGCCGAACCACGGATCACCGCCAGCACCTCATGACCGTTGCGCCGGGCGTCCGACAGCCGCTCCAACAGCAGAACACCCACGCCCTCGCCCCAGCCCGTCCCGTCGGCAGCGGCCGCGAAGGGCTTGCACCGGCCATCGGGAGCCAGACCGCGCTGGCGGGAGAAACCGGTGAACACATCCGGGGTGGCCATCACCGTCACACCGCCCGCCAGGGCCAGGGTGCACTCCCCCTGCCGCAACGCCTGCGTCGCCAGATGCATCGCCACCAACGACGACGAACACGCCGTATCCACCGTCACCGCAGGACCCTCAAAGCCCAACGTGTACGCCACCCGACCCGAGACCACGCTGCCCGAACCCGCGAGCATCGCATAGCCTTCCAGCCGCGCGTCGCCGCCGCTGAGCCCGGCCGCGTAGTCGTGGTACATCACGCCCGCATAGACACCGGTCGGACTGCCCTTCAACGACACCGGGTCGATCCCCGCCCGCTCCAGCACCTCCCACGACGCCTCCAGCAGCAACCGTTGCTGCGGATCGGTGGCCAGCGCCTCCCGCGGGTTGATCCCGAAGAACGCCGCGTCGAACGCATCGGCGTCATAGAGGAAGGCGCCCTCATGGGCATAGCTGGTGCCCGGGTGATCGGGGTCCGGATGGAAGAGCCCGTCCAGGTCCCAGCCTCGGCCGGTCGGAAACTCCCCGATCACGTCCTTCCCCGAGGCGACCAGGTCCCACAACGCTTCAGGGGAGTTCGCGCCTCCCGGAAAACGGCAGGTCATCCCGATGATCGCCACGGGATCGTCCGTATCGGCCCTCGCAGCGACGGGTGCACGGGAACCGGCGGTCTCGCCGGTCAGCCGGGTGCACAGATACTCGGCCAACACCCGAGGCGTCGGATAGTCGAACACCATCGTCGCCGGCAACCGCAACCCCGTCACCACCGACAACCGATTACGCAACTCCACCGCCGTCAACGAATCAAAACCCAACTCCTTGAACGCAGCATCCACCCGCACCTCACTCGCAGAACCAAACCCCAACACCACCGCCACACCACCCCGCACCACCTCCACCACCACATCCAACCGAGCACCAGCCCCCAACCCCACCAACCGCGCAGCCAACCCCGAAGCCGACGGGCCGCCCTCGGCGATCCGCCGCCTGGTACGAGCAGCCACCAAACCCCGCAGCGCCGCCGGAAGATCCTCACCGGCCGCCCCGGCCGGATCGAAGTCCACGGCCACCATCAGCGGGTTCGCGAAGCTGCATGCGGCGTCCAGCAGGGCCAGCCCGCGCTCGGACGACAACGGCCTCATCCCGCGCAGTCGTGTCAGGTCCGCCCGACCCAGATGCCCGGTCATCTCGCTCGACTGGGCCCACAGCCCCCATGCCAGCGAAAGCCCGGGCAGTCCCAGCGCCTGCCGGTGGGCGACCAGGGCATCGACAAACGCATTCGCCGCCGCGTATCCGGCCTGACCCGCGTTGCCCACGACCCCGGCTGCCGAGGAGAACATCACGAACATGCGAAGCGGAAGATCCGCCGTAGCGGTGTGCAGATGGGCGGCCGCTGCGGCCTTCGCCGCCCAGACCCGCGCCACCTGTTCCCGGGTCTGCGAGGTGACCACCGCGTCATCCAGCAGCCCGGCCGCATGAATGACACCGGTCAGCGGATGCGCCGGGTCGATACCGGCCACCGCGTCGGCCACCGCGTCACCGTCCGTGACATCCACCGTGGCGATTCGCACCTGCGCGCCCAGGTCGCTCAGCCGCTCGGCCAACTCCGGTGCACCGGGCGCGTCCAAGCCACGTCGGCTGACCAGGACCAGATGCTCGACCTGCCACGTACGCACCAGATGCTCGGCCACCAGACCGCCCAGCAGGCCGGTACCCCCGGTGATCAGCACCGTACCGTCGGGGGCGAGCCCGCCAGGGGTCAGCCCTCCGGGTTCGCTCTCGGCGGCGCCCTCGGTGTCGCGTGCGCGCATCAGCCGGGGCACCATCAACCGCCCGGCACGCAGCGCCGCCTGTGGCTCATCCGCCCGTACGGCACGGGCCACGGCATCCGTCACATCACCCGCGGCCGGATCGGTGGCCTGGTGAAGGTCGAGGAGGACGAACCGGTCCGGGTGTTCCGCCTGCGCACTCCGCAGCAGCCCCCACAGCCCCGCTGCGGCCACATCCAGCTCTTGGTTACCGGTGTCCCCATCTTCAGGGGCTTCGGTCGACACCGCCCCGCGTGTCACCACCATCAACCGGGTGTCGATCAGTCGCGGTTCGGCCAGCCACCTCTGCACGAGCTCCAGCGCTCGGCCGACGGCAGCCAAGCCGTCGGCCGCCCTTGCCACGACTCCGGCCTCGTGCGGGCCACCGCCTGCGGATAGGCAGGTCACGGCGAAGGCGGGAGGTGGCGTGCCGTCGTCGAGCGCGGCGACCAGCGCTTCGAGACCCGGATGGCACACCACTCCCTCATCGCCGAGTCCGGGCTCCTCGGCCAGGTGCAGGACGTCCTCGCCCAGCACGACCCAGCCCATGGCGTCGGAGGTGTCCACCTCCGCGACGTCGGGCATCGGGATCCAGTCCAGCGTGAACAGCCCATCGACGCCACGTCCGTCCCCGGACCTCAGCTGACGGGGGTCGGCGGGGCGCATCGTCAGGGAGTCGACCGTCAGCACCGGGGCGCCCATGGCATCGGCCACGACCACCCGCAACCCGCCCTCCGCCACCGCACCGTCCTGATGGGGAGAGGGCTGGCGGGGCGAGAGCCGGACCCGGACCGTGGTCGCCTCCGCCGCCCACAGGGAGACACCGTTCCAGGCGAACGGCAGTCTCATTCCATCGTCGTCGGCCGACTCGGCGTCTGCGGTGAGCAGCATCGGATGCAGGGCGGCGTCGAGCAGTGCCGGATGGATGCCGAAGCCATCCGCGTCCCCCGCCGACTCGGGCAGCGCCACCTCGGCCAGCAGGTCGGCGCCGTCGCGCCACACGGCACGCAGCCCCTGGAACGACGGACCGTACGCGTAGCCCGCCGCCACGGCATGCTCGTAGAACCCCCCGACATCCATCGGCTTCGCGCCCTCGGGAGGCCAGACTCCCCCCAGCTCCTCGGCCACGCTCGGCGTGGCGGGCGGGCTCAGGACACCCTCCGCATGGGTCACCCAGTCCGGATCCGCGCCGGGCTGGACATCGCGGTCGGGCCGGGAGTACACCCGTACATCGCGCCGCCCGTCCTCGGCGGCCTCGCCCACGACGATCTGCACCCGCAGCCCGCCCGACGACGGCAGCACCAACGGGACCTGCAGCGCCAGTTCCTCGATGCTGCCGCAGCCCACCTCATCGGCCGCCCGTAACGCCCACTCCACCAACGCCGCACCCGGCACCAGTGGCGCTCCCGCGACCACATGGTCACCGAGCCAGCCCTCGCCACCGGTGGTCGACACCCGTCCGGTCAGCACCAGCCCGCCATCGGCAAGGCCTACCGCCGCCCGCAACAACGGGTGCTCCACCCGCTGCAGCCCTGCAGCACCCACATCGCCGAGTCCGCCGGTGGCGGTGGCCCAGTAGCGCTGACGTTGGAAGGCGTACGTGGGCAGATCGACGGTACGAGGGGTGGGGTCGGCCGGGAACGCGGCCGACCAGTCGACGTCGACCCCGGCGGTGAACGCCTGGGCGAGCGAATGGAGGAGCTGGGCCCGGCCACCGTGATCCCGGCGCAGGGTCGGCACGGCGATGGCCGTGACCTCGGTTTCCTCGAAGGTCTCCTGCAGGCCGAGCGTGAGCACCGGATGCGTACTGGCCTCGATGAACACGCGATGCCCGTCCGCCAGCAACGCCTGAACAGCATCGGTGAACCGCACCCGCTCCCGCAGATTCGCCACCCAGTAGCCCGTGTCCAAGTCGGTGGTGACAGCACGACCACCGGTCACGGTCGAATAGAACGCCGTGCCCGAACCGGACGTATCAAACGGGAGGACACCGGCCAGGACCTCGCTCAGCTCATCACGGATCTCGTCCACCTGAGGACCGTGCGAGGCATAATCCACCTCGATCAACCGCGCCCGCTCCCCCACCTCCTGACACGCGGCTACGACGGCGGCCACCTGCCCCGGCGGACCCGAAACCACCGTGGAAGAGGGCCCATTGACTGCGGCCACGCCTACTTCGGCGGCCTGATCGCCCAGGCCGGAGAGCAACTCCCCCGCCCGCTCCTGGCCAACGCCGAGCGAAGCCATCGCCCCACCACCGGCCAACCGCCGCAACGCCCTACTCCGCAGCGCCACCACCTTCGCGCCGTCCTCCAACGACAACGCACCCGCCACCACCGCAGCCGCGATCTCACCCTGACTATGACCCACCACCGCCGCAGGACGCACCCCATACCCCGTCCACACCGCAGCCAACGACACCATCACCGCCCACAACACCGGCTGCACCACATCCACCCGGCCCAAATCCGCCGCACCCTCCACACCACGCAACACATCCGTCAGCGACCACTCCACATACGGCGCCAGCGCCCGCTCACACTCCCCCACCCGCGCCGCGAACACCGGCGACACCTCCAACAACTCCGCACCCATCCCCACCCACTGCGAACCCTGACCCGGAAACACCAGCACCGGACCCACATCACCCACCAACGCCGCCCCACCCGGCTCCACCACACCCGGATGCGACACACCCCCCGCCAACGCCTCCACCCCCGCAACCAACTCACCACAGCCCTCACCCACCACCACCGCCCGATGCTCAAACACCGACCGCGTCGTCACCAACGACCACCCCACATCCACAGACGACAGCTCCACCGCACCACCCACCCGCCCAGCCAACGCCGCCGCCTGCCCCCGCAACGCCTCCACACTCCGCCCCGACACCACCCACGGCACCACCCCACCCACCTCGGAGGACACCGACTCCACGTCCTCCTCAGGAGCCTGCTCCACGATCACATGCGCATTGGTGCCGCTGATCCCGAAGGACGACACACCGGCCCGGCGCGGGCGCTCACCCTCAGGCCACTCCACCGCCTCGGTCAGCAGCCGCACCCCGCCGCCGTCCCACTCCACATGGGGCGTCAGCTCCTCGGCATGAAGGGTTGCCGGGAGTACGCCGTGCCGCAGGGCCATCACCATCTTGATCACACCGGCCACGCCCGCCGCGCCCTGGGTGTGGCCGATGTTCGACTTCAGCGAGCCGAGCCACAGCGGCCGGTCCTCCGGCCGGTCCCGGCCGTAGGTGGCGATCAGCGCGTCGGCCTCGATCGGGTCGCCCAGCCTGGTGCCCGTGCCATGCGCCTCCACCGCGTCCACCTCGGACGGGGCCAGCCGGGCGCTGGCGAGGGCCTGGCGGATCACCCGCTGCTGGGAGGGGCCGTTCGGCGCGGTGAAGCCGTTGCTGGCGCCGTCCTGGTTGATGGCCGAGCCACGGATCAGGGCGAGCACCTCATGCCCGTTGCGCCGGGCGTCGGAGAGCCGTTCCAGCAGGACGAGTCCGACGCCTTCGCCCCACCCCGTGCCATCCGCATTCACCGAGAACGCCTTGCACCGCCCGTCCGGGGACAGCCCCCGTTGCCGGGAGAAGCCGGTGAACACCTCGGGGGTGGCCATCACCGTCACACCGCCCGCCAGGGCCAGGGTGCACTCCTCCTGCCGCAGGGCCTGGCAGGCCAGATGAATCGCGACCAGGGAGGACGAGCACGCCGTCTCCACCGTGACGGCCGGTCCTTCCAGGCCGAAGGTGTAGGAGATCCGGCCCGACAGCAGGCTCGGTGCGGTGCCCGCGTATCCCTCGGATCCTTTCTGCGGAAGGTCACCCGATGTGGTGCCGCCGGTGGTCGCCGTACCGGCGTAGACGCCCGTCCGGGAGCCCTTGAGGGACACCGGGTCGATTCCCGCCCGTTCGCATGCCTCCCAGGCGGTTTCCAGCAGCAGTCGCTGCTGAGGGCTGGTGGCGAGCGCCTCGCGTGGGCTGATGCCGAAGAACTGCGGGTCGAATCGGTCGGCGTCGTAGAGGAATCCGCCCCGGCGGACATACGTGGTGCCGGGGTGGTCCGGGTCCGGGTGATAGAGGCTGTCGAGATCCCAGCCGCGGTCGGTGGGGAAGTCCCCGATGGCGTCCACACCGCCGTTGACCAGCCGCCACAGGTCCTCGGGCGTGTTCACTCCGCCCGGGAAGCGGCACGCGATGCTCACGACCGCGATCGGCTCCTGGTATCGCTCCTCCACCTCGCGCAAACGCAGGCGCGTATCGTGCAGATCCGCGGAGACGCGCTTGAGATACTCGACCAGTTTCTCTTCATTCACGTTCACCATGAGGTTTCACCCGGCCTCAGCGATCGTCGCGCCCGGCACATTCAGGACACACCCAGTTCGTTGTCGATGAAGTCGAGAACCTGGGCCGCGGACGCGGACTCCAGCCTCTCCGCGGCGGTCTTTTCTTCCTCCGCCGGCTTTCGTGTCGCCTTCCACTTCGCCAGCAGGCTTTCGAGCCGTGCCGTGACCGCCCCCGAATCGTCGTCTTTCATCTCGAGGCCGATCAGGGTGGCTTCGAGCCTGGCCAGTTCGTTGAGGACCGGATCGGCGCCGCCCCGGCCCGTGGCGGCGCCGACCGCCGGGGCGATGCGGTCCAGCAGGTAGTCGGCGAGCACGGCCGCTTCCGGATAGTCGAAGACGAGGGCGGCGGGCAGCCGCAGACCGGTGGCGGCGGCGAGCCGGTTGCGCAGTTCGACGGCGGTCAGCGAGTCGAAGCCCAGCTCCTTGAAGTTGGTGTCGGCCTGCACCGCTTCGGCGTCGGCATGCCCGAGCACGGTGGCCACATGGCCACGGACCAACTGGAGTACGGCGCGATGCTGTTCCGCGGCGGACAGGCCAGCCAGCCGGCCGGCCCAGTCGTCCGGCCGCGCTTCGGCTGCCGCGGCCGTACGCCGTGCCGCCGCGCCACCGGTGCCGGATGCGGCGAGGGCGCGGAGCGTGGCGGGGAGGCCGTCGGCGGGCTGGGCGGCCAGGACACGGGTGTTCATGTCCGCCGCGATCAGCTGGTGGCCGCCGTGCTCGGCCGCCGCGTCGAGCAGTCGGAGGGCATGGTCGGCGGCCATCGCGGTGACGCCCGAGCGGGACATCCGGGCCAGGTCCGCGTCGGCGAGGCCGCCGGTCATGTCGCTGGATTCGGCCCACAGGCCCCAGGCCACCGAGACCGTCGGCAGGCCCCGTGCCTGGCGGTGGGCCGCCAGCGCGTCGCAGAAGGCGTTGGCCGCCGCGTAGTTGGCCTGTCCCGGGCTGCCCATGACCCCGGCGGCCGACGAGAAGAGCACGAACGCGCCCAGGCGCAGATGTGCCGTCGCGGCGTGCAGATGTGCGGCGGCGGTGGCCTTCGCCGCCCAGACCCGGGCCAGCCGCTCGGGAGTCTGCGCGGTGACGACGGCGTCATCCAGCACACCGGCGGCGTGGATGACTCCGGTCAGCGGATGCACCGGGTCGATCCCCGCCACCAGATCGGCCACGGCCGGCGCGTCGGTGACATCGGCGGCGACGATGCGTACCCGCGCGCCGAGGGCGGTCAGCCGGTCGGCGAGGTCCCGGGCGCCCGGCGCTTCCGGGCCCCTGCGGCTCACCAGCAGCAGATGCCCGATCCGCCAGACGCGTACGAGGTGTTCGGCGACCAGCGCGCCCAGGGTGCCGGTGCCACCGGTGATGAGGACGGTGCCGTCCGGATCCACCGGGGCGGGAACGTCCAGGACCAGCTTGCCGGTGTGCTTGGCCTGGCTGAGATGGCGCAGCGCGTCACGTGTCCGGCTGAGCGGCCAGGTCCGCACCGGCAGCGGCCGCAGAGCTCCGGTGGCGAACAGCTCGCCCAGTTCGCCCAGCATCCGGCCGATGTGTTCGGGTCCGGCGTCGGTGATCAGGTCGTAGACCTGGTACGTCACCCCGGGGTGCTGCTCCGCGACGCGCTCGGGGTCACGGAGGTCGGTCTTGCCCATCTCCATCAGCCGGCCGCCCTCACCCAGCAGCCGCAGCGAGGCGTCGACGAAGGGTCCGGCGAGGCTGTTGAGCACCACATCGACGCCACGGCCGCCGGTGGCCTCGCGGAACACCTCCTCGAAGTCCAGATCGCGCGACGAGGCCCGGTGTGCCTCGTCGATGCCCATCGCCTCCAGCACCTCATGCTTGCCGGGGCTCGCCGTCGCGTAGACCTCCGCCCCCAGATGCCGGGCGATCCGTACCGCCGCCATGCCCACACCGCCGGTCGCGGCATGGATCAGGACCGTCTCCCCGGCCTGGAGCCGAGCCAGCTCCACGAGCCCGTACCAGGCGGTCAGGAACGCCACCGGCACCGAGGCCGCCTGCGCCGAGGTCCACCCGGTGGGAACGGGCGCCACCATGCGGGCGTCGGTCACCGCCGTCGGGCCGAACGCGCGGTCGAAGACCCCCATGACCCGGTCGCCCACCGCGACCCCGGTCACGTCGGGGCCGACGTCCAGCACCACACCGGCGCCCTCGCCACCGAGCCCGGTCTGGCCCGGGACCATGCCCAAACTGATGAGCGCGTCGCGGAAGTTGATGCCGGCCGCGTGCACCGCCACCCGCACCTGACGCGGTCCGAGGGGCTCGAGCACCTCCGGGCACGGCACCGGCTTCACGTTCTCCACCGTGGCCGCGCCGGTCGGCTCCAGCCGCCATGCGGGCTGTCCCACCAGTGCGGCCACACCCCCACTGCTCACGCCACCGGCACGCATCAGCCGGGGCACCCGGAGCCGCCCCGCCCGCAGCGCGACCTGCGGCTCGTCCAGGTGCGCCGCCCACGCCACGGCGCTGCGCACACTCTCTTCGAGCGGCTCGGAGGCCGGGTCGAGATCGACCAGAACGAATCGCCCCGGATTCTCCGCCTGCGCACTGCGCACCAGCCCGCACATGGCGGCCCCGGCCACGTCCAGGCCACCGTCCCCGGCGCCGCCCGTGCAGGAGGCGCCGTCCGCCTCGGAGGCGCCGTCCGCCTCGGGCGCGCCCTCAGGGTCGGAGGTGTCGATGGCGACCGCTCCCCGCGTGACCACCACCAGCCGGGCGTCGGCCAGGCGCGGTTCGGCCAGCCAGCCTCGCACCAGTTCCAGCACCCACTCCGAGGCCGCCAGACCGGCGGCCGCCAGGTCCGTACCCGCGTCCCCGCCGGACGGGCCGCCGAGCGCCGGCAGATACGCGATGGCCACCGAGGGGGCGGGACCGTCACCGTCGAGGGCGGACACCAACGACTCCAGATGCGGATGGTGTACCGCACCCGGCACGCTCGGCCCGCACTCCCGCGGGCCCAGAACCACCCACTCGCCGCCGTCCGCCGGATCCGGCTCCTGACGTCCTGCGCCGGTGTCCGGTGCGGGCACGGGCAGGGGCGTCCACTCCAGGGTGAACAGCCCGTCCACCTCGGGCCCGGCGGACGTCCGCAGTCGGTCGACATCGGCCGGTCGCATCACCAGCGAGTCGACGGTCAGCACCGGACCGCCCAGGGCGTCGGCCACCTCGACCCGCAGACCTCGCTCGCCCTCGGCGCCACCCGCCTCTTGCTCCAGGGGCGAGAGCCGGACCCGTACGGTCGTGGCACCGCCCGCCCACAGCGACACGCCGTTCCAGGCGAACGGCAGCCACACCCGGTCCTCCTCATGCTCCTGCGCGGGCTGGTCAAGAAGGAACGCCGGATGGAGCGCGGCATCCAGCAGTGCCGGATGAATACCGAATCCCTCGGGCTCTCCGGCGGCCTCGGGCAGCGCCACTTCGGCGAACACATCCGCGCCATCCCGCCATACGGCCCGCAGGCCACGGAACGACGGCCCGTAGGCGTATCCCGACGCCGCGGCGCGCTCGTAAAACCCGTCGAGCCGTACGGGTTCCGCGCCCGCCGGGGGCCATACCCCGCCCGGCTCGTCCACCGGGCCCCGCGCGGGGCTCTGCCGGGACGGCGGACTCAGGACGCCCTCGGCATGGCACACCCAGCCCGCTTCGGCACCGGGCTCGACATCACGGTCGGGCCGGGAGTACACCCGTACATCACGCCGCCCGTCCTCGGTGGCCACGCCGACCACCACCTGCACGCGCAGCCCACCGGACGCGGGCAGGACGAGCGGGACCTGGAGCGCCAGCTCCTCCACTCCACCACAGCCCGCCTCATCGGCGGCCCGCAGCGCCCACTCCACCAGCGCCGCGCCCGGCGCCAGCACGGCGCCCGCCATCACATGCTCGGCCAGCCAGCCCCCGGCGCCACCGGCCGAGATCCGGCCGGTGAGTACCAGCCCGCCATCGGCGAGCCCGACGGCCGCCGGCAACTGCGCATGCTCGACCCGCTGCAGCCCGGCGGCGCCCACATCCCCGACGCCACCGCCCTGGGCCAGCCAGTAGCGCTCGCGCTGGAAGGCGTACGTGGGCAGCTCGGCCGTCCGGGGCGCCGGGTCGGCCGGGAACCAGTGGGCCCAGTCGACATCCGTGCCATGCGTGTGCAGTTGAGCGAGGGCGTGGCCGAGTGCGTGCCCATCGGGTCGCTTACGGCTCAGGGTGGCCGTCACCAGCGGAGTCGGCCGCCCGGCCCCGGCCCCGCCCTCGTCGGCGTCGGCGTCGGCGTCGGCGTCGGCGTCGGTCGTCGCCTCGTCGGCGGTGAGGTGCTGAAGAGTGTGCTGGGTCGCGGTGGCCAGGACGGAGTCGGGGCCGAGCTCGAGGAAGACGCCGGTTGCGGGTGCGATATGAGCGACGGCGGGATGGAAGCGGACAGGTTGGCGGATGTGGCACACCCAGTACCCCGGCGTGGCCATCTCCTCGTCGGCCGGCTCACCGGTGAGGTTGCTGAGCACCGGAAGGGTGGGCGGCTGGAAGGTCAGACCGTCGATGGCCTGCGCGAACGGCTCCAGGATGGGGTCCATCAGCGGGGAGTGGAAGGCGTGGCTGACGGTCAGGGTCCTGGTCTTGCGGCCCTTCGCCGCCCAGACGTTGCCGAGGTCGGCGACCAGCTCGACCGGGCCGGAGACGACGGTGTTGCCGGGGCTGTTCAGGGCAGCGACGCCCACCTGGCCGTCGTATCGGGCCAGCTCCTCGGCGAGTTCGTCGGCGGTGGCCGCGATGGTGACCATGCCTCCGCCCTCGGGAAGCCCACCCATCAGGGTGGCGCGGGCGGCGACGAGACGGCAGGCGTCGGGGAGGTCGAAGACTCCGGCGACATGGGCGGCAGCGATCTCACCGATGGAGTGTCCGATCACGGCGTCGGGGCGTACGCCGAGTGAGTCGAGCAGGCGGGCCAGGGCGATATGCAGGGCGAACAGTCCGGCCTGGGCGTAGGTGGTGTGGTCCAGCAACCCCGGCCGTTCGGCCACACCGTGGAAAACCACGTCGCGAAGGGGATGTTCCAGGTGGGGGTCGAGCAGGCCGCAGACCTCGTCGAACGCCGTGGCGAACACCGGGAACCGTTCGTACAGCCCGGCCCCCATCCCCTGGCGCTGGCTGCCCTGACCGCTGAAAAGCCACACGGTCTTGCCCGTCGCCGCGCCACTGGCGGGGAGCACCACACCCGGATGCGGCTCACCGCTCGCCAGCGCCTCCACCGCGGCCAACAGCTCGGCGCGGTCATCACCCAACGCCACCGCCCGGTGCTCGAAGAGCGATCGTGTGGTGGCAAGTGACCAGCCCACCTCGACTGCCGTCACATCGGAGGAGTTGGCCATGCGTTCGGCCAGCGCGGCGGCCTGGCCGCGCAGCGCCTCCCCACTCCGCGCGGACAGCGTCCATGGAACCGCCCGCATAGCGGGGGAGATCACGGGTACGGTGGTGACACGCTCGACCGGCTCGGGGGCCTGCTCCAGAAGGAGATGGGCGTTGGTGCCGGAGGCGCCGAACGAGGACACACCGGCCCGGCGCGGCCGCTCACCGTTCGGCCACTGCACCGCCTCGGTCAGCAGCCGTACCGCGCCGCTGTCCCAGTCCACATGGGGAGTGGGTTCGTCAATGTGCAGAGAGGCGGGCAGCGTGCCGTGGCGCATCGCCTGCACCATCTTGATGACACCCGCCACGCCCGCCGCCGCCTGGGCATGGCCGATGTTGGACTTGATCGAGCCGAGCAGCAGCGGCTGCCCGGCAGGGCGATCCTGACCGTAGGTGGCCAGCAGCGCCTGCGCCTCGATCGGATCACCCAGCGTCGTACCCGTGCCATGCGCCTCCACCGCATCGATGTCGGACGGCGACAGCCCGGCGCTCGTCAGTGCTTGGCGGATGACTCGCTGCTGCGAGGGGCCGTTCGGCGCGGTGAGTCCGTTCGACGCACCGTCCTGGTTGACGGCCGACCCACGGATCACGGCCAGGACGTCGTGACCGTTGCGCCGGGCGTCCGACAGCCGCTCCAACAGCAGAACGCCCACGCCTTCGCTCCAGCCGGTGCCGTCGGCAGCGGCCGCGAAGGGCTTGCACCGGCCATCGGGAGCCAGACCGCGCTGGCGGGAGAAACCGGTGAACACATCCGGGGTGGCCATCACCGTCACCCCACCGGCCAACGCCAGAGTGCACTCCCCCTGCCGCAACGCCTGCGCCGCCAGATGCATCGCCACCAACGACGACGAACACGCCGTATCCACCGTCACCGCAGGACCCTCAAAGCCCAACGTGTACGCCACCCGACCCGACACCACGCTGCCCGAACTGGCCAGCATCGCATAGCCTTCCAGCCGCGCGTCGCCGCCGCTGAGCCCCGCCGCGTAGTCGTGGTACATCACGCCCGCATAGACACCGGTCGGGCTTCCCTTCAACGACACCGGGTCGATCCCCGCCCGCTCCAGCACCTCCCACGACGCCTCCAGCAGCAACCGCTGCTGCGGATCGGTGGCCAGCGCCTCCCGCGGATTGATCCCGAAGAACGCCGCGTCGAACGCATCGGCGTCGTACAGGAATCCGCCTTTGCGCGCGTACGAGGTGCCGGGGTGGTCCGGGTCGGGGTGGAAGAGCCCGTCCAGGTCCCAGCCTCGGCCGGTCGGAAACTCCCCGATGGCGTCACGGCCCGAGGCGACCAGATTCCAGAGCTCCTCCGGGGAGCTGACCCCGCCCGGAAACCGGCAGGTCATCGCGACGATGGCGATCGGCTCATCCGCATCGGCCGCCGTTACGACGGGCGCGTGCGCGGCCGACCCGGCGGTCTCGCCGGTCAGCCGGGTGCACAGATACTCGGCCAACACCCGAGGCGTCGGATAGTCGAACACCATCGTCGCCGGCAACCGCAACCCCGTCACCACCGACAACCGATTACGCAACTCCACCGCCGTCAACGAATCAAAACCCAACTCCTTGAACGCAGCATCCACCCGCACCTCACTCGCAGAACCAAACCCCAACACCACCGCCACACCACCCCGCACCACCTCCACCACCACATCCAACCGAGCACCAGCCCCCAACCCCACCAACCGCGCAGCCAACCCCGAAGCCGACGGGCCGCCCTCGGCGATCCGCCGCCTGGTACGACCAGCCGCCAAACCCCGCAGCACCGCCGGAAGATCCCCACCAGCCACCCCGGCCGGATCGACGGCGGCGGCGACGCACAGGGGGCCGCCCTGCACACAGGCGGCATCGAGCAGGCCCAGCGCCTTCTCGCTGGACATCGCGGCGATGCCCGAGCGGGACATCCGAGCCCGGTCCGTCACGGCGAGCTTTCCGGTCATCTCACTGGACTGGGCCCACAGGCCCCAGGCCACCGCCAGCCCGGGAAGGCCGCGGGCCTGACGGTGGGCGGCGAGAGCGTCGCAAAAGGCGTTCGCCGCCGCGTAGTTGGCCTGCCCTGGGCTGCCCATGACTCCGGCGGCCGATGAGAACATCGCGAACAGGGACAGCGGAAGGCCCGCGGTGGCGGTGTGCAGATGTGCCGCGCCCGTGGCCTTGGCCGCCCACACCCGGGCCAGCCGTTCGGGTGTCTGCGAAGTCATCACCGCGTCGTCGAGCAGCCCCGTGGCATGGATGACACCGGTCAGCGGATGCTCGGCATCGACCCCCGCCACCAGCTCGGCCACCGCCGACGCGTCCGTGACGTCCACGGCGGCGATCCGCACCCGCGCACCCAGCCCTTCCAGGCGGGCGGCCAGATCGTGGGCCCCCGGGGCGTCCGGCCCGCGACGGCTCACCAGAAGCAGATGGCCGACCTGCCAGGTGCGCACCAGGTGCTCGGCCACCAGGCCGCCCAGGGTGCCGGTGCCGCCCGTCACCAGCACGGTGCCGGCAGGATCGAGCGCCGCCGGGTTGTCCCGCTCCTCCGGACCGCTGTCGGCGGAGGCACGGACCAGCCGTGGCACCCACGCCCGGCCGTCCCGTACGGCCAACTGCGGCTCATCCAGGTCCGCCGCCTGGGTGATGGCGTCCCGCAGGTGCAGGCCGAGCTCTCGATCTGCATCCAGTTCGAGGTCGAGATCCAGTCCGAGGTCGAGCAGAACGAAGCGTCCCGGGTTCTCCGCCTGCGCGCTCCGCAGGAGACCCCATAGCGCGGCGGCAGCCACGTCCGTATCGCCCTCGGCGTCGGTGACGGCGACCGCGCCACGCGTCACCACGACCAACCGGGCATCGGTCAGCCGCGGCTCGGTCAGCCACTTCCGCACCAGTTCCAGGGCGTGTTGTGCCACTGCCAGACCAGCAGCCGCCATATCGGTCGCGGTGTCGGCGTCGGCGTCCGAGCGCGGGAACTCGGCGAGAACCACGGCCGGGACCGGCTTCCCGTCATCGAGCCCCGCGAGAAACGCCTCCAGATCCGGATACGCCCCCTCGGTCGCCAGCACCGCCCAGGTGTCGCGATCGGCCACAGGCCCATCGGCCCCTGTGGGCTGCGGCAGTGGGGTCCAGTCCAGAACGAACAGACCGTCCACACCACGTGCCGCCGCGGCCCCCCGCAACTGCTCTACGGACGCCGGTCGCGTCACCAGGGAGTCGACCGTCAGAACGGGGTCGCCCACGGCATCGGCCACCACCAGCCTCAGCCCGCGCTCACCCTCGGCGCCGTCCCCATGCGGGGTGAGCCGCACGCGCACCGTGCTCGCCCCAGCGGCCCACAACGACACCCCGTTCCAGGCGAACGGCAGCAGCACCTGGCCGCCGTCCCGCTCCCACTCGGATCCGGTGTCGAGCAGGAGAGCCGGATGCAGGGCGGCGTCGAGCAGCGCCGGGTGGATACCGAAGCCGTCCGCGTCCCCCGCCGCCTCGGGCAGCACCACCTCGGCCAGCAGGTCAGCGCCGTCCCGCCACACGGCACGCAGCCCCTGGAACGACGGCCCATACGCATAGCCTGCCGCCTCGGAACGCTCGTAAAAACCTTCCAGATCCACCGGTTTCGCACTCGCCGGAGGCCATGTTCCGCCCAGTCCCTCAGCCGACTGGCCCGCGCCTTCCGGTGTCGGACTCAGCAACCCTTCGGCGTGGCACAGCCAGCCCGCATCACCCTCGCCGTCCGGACGGGAGTAGATCCGCACATCGCGCCGCCCGTCCTCCGCCGCGGCGCCGACCGCCACCTGGATGCGCAGCCCGCCCGACTCCGGCAGCACCAACGGCACCTGGAGAGCCAGCTCCTCGATCCCACCGCAGCCGACCTCGTCAGCCGCCCGCAACGCCCACTCCACCAGCGCAGCACCCGGGGCCAGGACGGCGTTCGCCACGATGTGTTCGCCGAGCCAGTCGTCACCGCCAGCGGCCGCGATACGCCCGGTGAGCAGGTGGGTGCTGCCATCGGCCAGCTCAACGGCGGCGCCCAGTAAGGGATGATCCGCGGCGACCAGGCCGAGGCCGGTGGGGTCGCCGACCGCGCCCGAGCCGTTCATCCAGTAACGCTGGTGCTGGAAGGCGTACGTGGGCAGATCGACCGTACGAGGCGTGGGGTCGCCCGGGAACGCGGCCCTCCAGTCCACCTCGACCCCGGCGATGAACGCCTGGCCCAGTGAGTGGAGGAGCTGGGCCTGCCCACCGTGATCGCGACGCAGCGTGGGCACGGCAACCGCGTCCACACCCACCTGCTCGAACGTCTCCTGCAAACCGAGAGTCAACACGGGGTGACTGCTGGCCTCGATGAACACCCGATGCCCATCCGCCAACAACGCCTCGACGGCATCGGCAAACCGCACCCGCTCCCGCACATTCGACACCCAATAGCCCGCCTCCAGCACGGAAGCGTCCACCCGATCACCGGTCACCGTCGAATAGAACGCCACCTCATCCGCCCCACCACCAACCGGACGAACACCCGCCAGAACCTCATTCAACTCATCCCTGATCTCCTCCACCTGAGGACCATGCGAGGCATAATCCACCTCGATCAACCGCGCCCGCTCCCCCACCTCCTGACACGCCGCAACGACAGCGGCCACCTGCCCCGGCGGACCCGAAACCACCGTGGAAGAGGGCCCATTGACTGCGGCCACGCCTACTTCGGCGGCCTGATCGCCCAGGCCGGAGAGCAACTCCCCCGCCCGCTCCTGGCCAACGCCGAGCGAAGCCATCGCCCCACCACCGGCCAACCGCCGCAACGCCCTACTCCGCAGCGCCACCACCTTCGCGCCGTCCTCCAACGACAACGCACCCGCCACCACCGCAGCCGCGATCTCACCCTGACTATGACCCACCACCGCAGCAGGACGCACCCCATACCCCGTCCACACCGCAGCCAACGACACCATCACCGCCCACAACACCGGCTGCACCACATCCACCCGCCCCAAATCCGCCGCACCCTCCACACCACGCAACACATCCGTCAGCGACCACTCCACATACGGCGCCAGCGCCCGCTCACACTCCCCCACCCGCGCCGCGAACACCGGCGACACCTCCAACAACTCCGCACCCATCCCCACCCACTGCGACCCCTGACCCGGAAACACCAGCACCGGACCCACATCACCCACCAACGCCGCCCCACCCGACTGCACCACACCCAGACGCGGCACACCCTCGGCCAACGCCTCCACGGCGGCCAACAGCTCGACGCGGTCATCACCCACCACCACCGCCCGATGCTCAAACACCGACCGCGTCGTCACCAACGACCACCCCACATCCACAGACGACAGCTCCACCGCACCACCCACCCGCCCAGCCAACGCCGCCGCCTGCCCCCGCAACGCCTCCACACTCCGCCCCGACACCACCCACGGCACCACCCCACCCACCTCGGAGGACACCGACTCCACGTCCTCCTCAGGAGCCTGCTCCACGATCACATGCGCATTGGTGCCGCTGATCCCGAACGCGGAGACCCCGGCCCGGCGCGGCTGCTCGTTCCTCGGCCACTCCACCGGCTCCGTGAGCAGCCGCACCGCGCCGCCGGACCAGTCCGCGTGCGGGGTCGGCTCATCGACGTACAGCGTGGCGGGCAGCAGTTCATGGCGCAGCGCCATCACCATCTTGATCACACCGGCGACACCCGCCGCACCCTGGGTATGGCCGATGTTGGACTTCAGCGAGCCGAGCCATAGTGGCCGGTCCTCCGGCCGGTCCGCGCCGTACGCGGCGAGCAGCGCCTCGGCTTCGATCGGGTCGCCGAGCGTGGTGCCCGTGCCATGTGCCTCCACCGCGTCCACCTCGGCGGAGGAGAGCTGGGCGTTGATCAGCGCCTGGCGGATCACCCGCTGCTGGGACGGGCCGTTGGGCGCGGTCAGGCCGTTGGACGCGCCGTCCTGGTTGATGGCCGAGCCACGGATCACCGCGAGCACCTGGTGGCCGTTGCGTTGTGCGTCGGAGAGCCGCTCCAGCAGCAGGAGCCCGACGCCCTCCGAGAAGCCCGTGCCGTCGGCGGCGGCCGCGAAGGGCTTGCAGCGGCCGTCGGGGGCCAGTCCTCGCTGGCGGGAGAATTCCACAAAGGTGTTCGGGGTGGTCATCACGGTCACGCCGCCGGCCAGGGCGAGGGTGCATTCGCCCTGCCGCAGCGCCTGGCAGGCGAGATGCATGGCGACCAGCGATGACGAGCAGGCGGTGTCCACCGTCACCGCGGGCCCCTCCAGGCCGAGGGTGAAGGCCACCCGGCCGGAGACGACGCTCAGGGTGTTTCCGGTGAGCAGATATCCTTCCGCGCTCTTTTCGATCTGCGGGGTGCCGAAACCGAGAATTCCGGCGCCCGCGTAGACCCCGGTGGGGGTGCCCTTGAGCGAGGTGGGATCGATTCCCGCGCGTTCGAGCACCTCCCAGGAGACTTCCAGCAGTTGGCGCTGCTGGGGTTCGGCCGCCAGGGCCTCGCGCGGGCTGATGCCGAAGAAGGCGGCGTCGAAGCCGTCGGCCCGGTCCAGGAATCCGCCGTGGCGGACGTAGCTGGTGCCGGAGTGGTCGGGGTCGGGGTGGTAGAGGGCCTCGGGGTGCCAGCCGCGGTTGGTCGGGAACTCCCCGATCGCGTCCCCGCGCGAGGCGACCAGCTCCCACAGGTCCTCGGGCGACGCGATCCCGCCGGGGAACCGGCAGGCCATGCTCACGATGGCCACCGGCTCCTGTGACCGCTCCTCCATCTCGCGAAGCCGCCGACGTGTCTGCCCCAGATCGGCCGTGACCTTCTTGAGGTACTGGCGGAGCTTCTCTTCGGTACCCGACATCAGTTCCGCGCCTCCATCAGGGCAGTTCACGGTCAATGAGCTCGAACATCTCGTCGTCCGAGGCGGCTTCGAGGGCGTCGAAGCCGGTCGCGTCGGCCGGGGCACCGGGCCCGCCGCCGTTCCATGTCGCCAGCAGGGCGCCCAGCCGTTTGGCGATCCGCTGCCGGCCTTCGTCGTCCGTGACGAGAGTGGCCAAGGTGGTGTCCAGCCTGGCCAGCTCGCCGAGGACCGGGTCGACGGCGTCCCGGCCCGGGGCGGCTCCGTCGCCGGGTGCCAGCCGTTCCAGCAGGTAGTCGGCGAGTACGGCCGCCTCCGGGTAGTCGAAGACGAGGGCGGCGGGCAGCCGCAGACCGGTGGCGGCGGCGAGCCGGTTGCGCAGTTCGACGGCGGTCAGCGAGTCGAAGCCCAGCTCCTTGAAGCTGGCCTCGGCCTGCACCGCGTCCACATCGGCGTGTCCGAGGACCGTGGCGGCGTGGCCACGGACCAGGTTGAGCACGAGTCGGTGCCGTTCGGCCGTGGACAGGCCCGCGAGCCGGGCGCCCCAGTCGACCTGGCGGCCTTCCCCGGCCGCCGCGGTGCGCCGCCCGGTGCCGCCACCGCCGCCCGTGGCGGCCAGGGCGTGCAGCGTGGCGGGCAGGCTGTCGGCGGGCAGTCCGGCGAGGGTGCGGGTGTCCACGTGGGCGGCGACCAGATGGTCACCGCCGTGCTGGACGGCGGCGTCGAGCAGGGCCAGGCCGTGCCGGGTGCTCAGGGCGGCGACGCCGGTACGGGACATCCGGGCCAGATCCGCCTCGGCCAGGTGTCCGGTCATCCCGCTGGCGTCCGCCCACAGGCCCCAGGCGATCGATACGCCGGGCAGCCCGGCGGCGCGCCGATGGGCGGCGAGTGCGTCGCAAAAGGCGTTGGCCGCCGCGTAGTTGGCCTGTCCGGGGCTGCCGAGTGTGCCCGCGGCGGAGGAGAAGAGGACGAACATGCCGAGCCGCAGATGGGCCGTGGCCGTGTGCAGATGGGCCGCGGCCGTGGCCTTGGCCGTCCAGACCCGTGCCAGCCGTTCGGGGGTCTGCGAGGTCACCATCGCGTCGTCCAGCACACCGGTGGCGTGGATGACTCCGGTCAGCGGATGCCCGGGGTCGATGCCCGCCACCAGCTCCGCCACCGCCGTGGCGTCGGTGACATCCGCCGCCGCGAGGCGCACCCGCGCGCCCAGCTCCTCCAGCCGGGCGGCCAGGTCGCGGGCGCCCGGAGCATCCGGCCCCCGCCTGCTCACCAGCAGCAGATGGCCGATCCCCCAGGTGCGGACGAGGTGTTCGGCGATGTAGGCGCCCAGGGTGCCGGTGCCGCCCGTGATCAGTACCGTGCCGTCCGGGTCGACCGCGGCGGGTACGTCCAGCACCAGCTTGCCGGTGTGCCGGGCCTGGCTCAGCTGTCGTAGCGCGTCCCGCGCCCGGCTGAGTGGCCAGGGCCGTACCGGGGCGGGCCGCAGCGCTCCGGCCGCGAACAGCTCGCTCACTTCGCGCAGTATCTCCCCGATGCGGTCCGGACCGGCGTCGGGGACCAGATCGAAGGCGCGGTAGCGGACGCCCGGATGCGTGGCCGCGAGGTGTTCGGGAGCGCGGATGTCGGTCTTGCCCATTTCGGAGAGCCGTCCGCCGTCGGCCAGCAGCCGCAAGGAGGCGTCGACGTACGGCCCGGCGAGGCTGTTGAGCACCACATCGACGCCACGTCCGCCGGTGGCCTCGCGGAACACCTCCTCGAAGTCCAGTTCGCGCGAGGAGGCGCGATGTGCCTGGTCGATGCCCATGTCCTCGAGCACCCCGTGCTTGCCGGGGCCGGCCGTGGCATAGACCTCGGCGCCCAAGTGGCGGGCGATCTGCACGGCCGCCATGCCGACGCCGCCGGTCGCGGCGTGGATCAGCACCGTTTCGCCGTCCCGCAGCCCGGCCAGGTCCACCAGCCCGTACCAGGCGGTGAGGAACACCACCGGTACGGCGGCCGCCTGCCGGAAGCTCCAGCCGTCGGGGATCGGCACGACCATGCGCGCGTCCGCCACCGCCCAGGGGCCGAACGCGCCCTCGAACAGGCCCATGACCCGGTCGCCCACCGCGAGCCCGGTCACCTCCGGGCCGATGTCCACGACGATGCCCGCGCCCTCGCTGCCGCGGAACACCCCGCCTCCGGGGTACATCCCGACGACGATCAGCGCATCGCGGAAGTTCATGCCCGCCGCGTGCACCGCGATCCGGACCTCTCCCGGCCCCAGCCGCTCCAGCGCCTCGGGACACGGCACGGGCGTCACATTGTCCACGGTGGACGCGCCCCGCACGGCGAGTCGCCACGCGGGCTCTCCCACCGGGCCCACCAGGCCGCCGCTGCCGGGGCCGCCCGCGCGGATCAGACGGGGCGCCCACACCCGGCCGGAGCCCACCGCCACCTGCGGTTCGTCCAGGGCGACGGCCCTCAGTACACCGTCCAGCACCGCCGCGCCGATCTCGTCGGCGTCGGGCGCGCCGTGCGGATCGCGGTCGAGCAGGACGAACCGCTGCGGGTTCTCCGCCTGTGCGCTGCGCAGCAGCCCCCATACCGCGGCACCGGCCGCGTCCACGGCCCCGGCATCGGAGTCCTCCGCCACCGGGCCGCCGGCCGCGACCGCGCCGTGTGTCACCACCACCAAACGGCTCTCGGTCAGCCGGGGTTCGGCCAGCCAGCCCCGCAGCAGGTCCAGGGTCCGCCCCACGGCCGCCAGGGCATCGGCTTCGGTGGCCCCGATGTCCACGGCCGCCGTCGAGGCCGGTACGGCGGTCAGCGCCACCGAGGGCGCGGGTGTTCCGGCGTCGAGCGCCGCGACCAGCGACTCCAGGTCCGGATGGCGGACCACGACCGGTGGGGTCCACTCCACGGTCTCGGAGCCCAGTGCCACCCAGCCGCCCTCCCCGGCCACCGGCTCGGGCAGCCCCGTGTCGGTGCCAGGCGCCGCCTCGGGGAGCGGGATCCAGTCGAGGGTGAACAGTCCGTCCACGGCGCCTCGGCCGGCGGTTCGCAGCTGATCCGTGCGGGCGGGGCGCAACACCAGCGAGTCGACCGTCAGGACCGGGTCGCCGACGGCGTCGGCCACGGTCAGCCGCAGCGCCCGCTCGCCGTCCGCGCCCTGCTCACGCGGGGACAGGCGGACGCGTACGGTGGTCGCTCCGGCGGCCCACAGCGACACCCCGTTCCAGGTGAACGGCAGCCACACCTGGTCAGGGTCGCGCTGCTGCTCGGCCGCGGCGGTGAGCATGCCCGCCGGGTGCAGCGCGGCGTCCAGCAGCGCCGGATGGATGCCGAATCCGGCCCGGTCGCCCGCCGCTTCGGGGAGCGCCACCTCGGCCAGCACGTCAGCGCCGTCGCGCCACAGTTTCCGGACGCCCCGGAACGCGGGCCCGTATCCGTATCCGGCGGCCGCTGCGCGCTCGTAGAAGCCATCCGTGTCCACCGGCTCCGCGCCCGCCGGGGGCCAGGCTCCGGCGGGCCGGGGTGCCGGTTCGCCGTGGGAGCCGAGTACGCCGACCGCATGGCACACCCAGACCGGGTCCGTAGTGGTTTCGGCGTCGCGGTCGGGCCGGGAGTACACCCGTACGTCGCGGCGGCCGTCGTCGGCGGCCTCGCCCACCACCACCTGGACGCGCAGCCCGCCGGTGTCGGGGAGGACGAGCGGGACCTGCAGGGCGAGTTCCTCGACCGCGCCGCAGCCCGCCTCGTCGGCGGCCCGCAGCGCCCATTCGACCTGGGCCGCGCCCGGCACCAGCCGGGCGCCCGCCACCACGTGTTCGCCGAGCCAGCCCTCGCCGCCACCGGCCGTCAGCCGTCCGGTGAGCAGATGGGTGCTGCCGTCGGCGAGCTCCACGGCCGCACCGAGCAGCGGGTGATCGGCGGAGACCAGGCCGAGGTCGGTGGGGTCGCCTCCCCGGCCGGCGGTGCCTTCGAGCCAGTAGCGCTCGCGCTGGAAGGCGTAGGTGGGCAGCGGCACCGTGCGGGGCGCGGGGTCGGTGGGGAACAGGGTGGTCCAGTCGACCTCGGCTCCCGCGGTGAACGCCTGGGCCAGCGACCGCACCAGCTGGGCGAGATCGCCGTGGTCCCGGCGCAGGGTCGGTACGGTGGCGGCGGGAACACCCGCCTCCTCGAAGCTCTCCTGCATGCCCACCGTAAGGACGGGATGGGTGCTGGCCTCGATGAACACCCGATGGCCATCGGCCAGCAGCGCCTGAATCGTCTCGGCGAACCGCACCCGCTCCCGCAGGTTCCGCACCCAGTAGCCCGTGTCGAGCGCGGAGGGATCGGCCCGGCCACCGGTCACGGCGGAGTAGAAGGCCACCCCGGACCCGGACGCGCCGACCGGCTCAACTCCCCGTAGCAGTGCGGTGAGTTCTTCGGCGATCTCGTCGACCTGGGGACTGTGCGAGGCGTAGTCCACCTCGATCGTCCGGGCGCGTTCCCCGGTGTCACGGCAGGCGGCCACGGCGGCGGCCACGGGCTCCGGCGGCCCGGACACCACCGTGGAGGCAGGGCCGTTCACGGCGGCCACGACCACGGCGGCGGCGCGGTCGCCGAGCCCGGACAGCAGCTCCGCGGCCTGTTCCTCACCTACGCCGAGGGAGGCCATGGCCCCGCCACCGGCCAGTTGGCGCAGCGCGCGGCTACGCAGGGCCACGATTCGGGCGCCGTCCTCCACGGTGAGCGCCCCGGCCACGCAGGCGGCGGCGATCTCGCCCTGGCTATGGCCCACGACGGCGGCGGGCCGCACTCCGTGGCCCGCCCATACGGCGGCCAGGGACACCATCACCGCCCACAGGACGGGCTGCACCACGTCCACTCGGCTCAGATCGCCCGCGCCGTCCACGCCGCGCAGCACGTCGGTGAGCGACCAGTCGACGTGGGGGGCGAGCGCTCGTTCGCACTCCGCCACCCGGGCGGCGAACACCGGTGAGGCGTCCAGCAGCCCGGCGCCCATCCCGATCCACTGCGAGCCCTGGCCGGGGAAGACCAGCACCGGGCCCGCGCCGCCCATGGTGGCGGCCGTGCCCGTGTGCACCACGCCCGGGTGGGTCTCGTCGGCCGCCAAGGCCTCGACAGCCGCCATCAGTTCGCCGCGGCTCTCGCCGACCACCACGGCGCGGTGGTCGAAGAGGGTGCGGGAGCGGATGAGGGACCAGCCCACCTCGACGGGCGAGGCCGCGGATCCGGTGGCCAGCCGCGCGGCCAGCGCCCGCGCCTGGTCCCGCAGCGCCTCGGCGCCCCGCGCGGACAGCACCCAGGGCACCACCCGGGAGCCGTCGGGCTCGGGCTCGCGCTCGGTGTGCTGGGCCTGGTCGGGGGCCTGTTCGAGGATCACATGGGCGTTGGTGCCGCTGATGCCGAAGGAGGAGACACCCGCGCGCCGGGGCCGTTCGGCCCGTGGCCATTCGACCGCCTCGGTCAGCAGCCGCACTCCGTCCTCGTCCCATTCCACATGCGGGCTGGGTGCGTTGATGTGGAGGGAGGCGGGCAACAGGCCGTGGCGCATCGCCATGACCATCTTGATCACACCCGCCACACCGGCGGCGGCCTGCGTATGCCCGATGTTGGACTTGATGGAGCCGAGCCACAGCGGCCGTCCCTCGGGCCGCTCCTGCCCGTAGGTGGCCAGCAGCGCCTGGGCCTCGATGGGGTCGCCGAGCGTGGTGCCCGTGCCATGGGCCTCCACCACATCGACGTCCGCCGGGGAGAGGTGTGCGGTGGCCAGGGCCTGGCGGATCACCCGCTGCTGGGAGGGCCCGTTCGGGGCGGTCAGGCCGTTGGAGGCGCCGTCCTGGTTGATGGCCGAGCCGCGGATCACCGCCAGCACCTCACGGCCGTTGCGGCGCGCGTCCGACAGCCGCTCCAGGACGAGCAGACCGATGCCCTCGCCCCAGCCGGTGCCGTCGGCCGCCGCGGCGAACGGCTTGCAGCGGCCGTCCGGGGCCAGTCCGCGCTGCCGCGAGAACTCCACGAAGGTGTTCGGTGTGGCCATCACCGTCACTCCGCCGGCCAGGGCCAGGGTGCACTCCCCCTCCCGCAGGGCCTGGGCCGCGAAGTGCATGGCCACCAGCGATGAGGAACACGCCGTGTCCACCGTCACCGCGGGCCCCTCCAGGCCGAGGGTGAACGCCACCCGGCCGGAGGCGATGCTCGGTGTGCTGCCGGTCATCAGACGGCCCTCGACGCCCTCCGGGGTGCGGCCCAGGAAGCGGCTGCCGTAGTCGTCGTACATGACCCCGGTGATCACCGCGCTCCGGCTGCCCCGCAGGGTCACCGGGTCGATGCCCGCGCTCTCGAACGCCTGCCACGCGGTCTCCAGCAGCAGCCGCTGCTGGGGGTCGGTGGCCAGCGCCTCGCGCGGGGAGATCCCGAAGAACTCGGCGTCGAACCGCGGGGCCTCGTAGAGGAATCCGCCCTCGCGGGCGTAACTGGTGCCGGTGTGGTCCGGGTCGGGGTCGAAGAGGCCCGCGAGGTCCCAGCCGCGGTCCGCGGGGAACTCCCCGATCGCGTCCACACCCTCGGCCACCAGCCGCCACAGCTCCTCGGGTGAGCCGACGCCACCCGGATAGCGGCAGGCCATGCCGACGATGGCGATCGGGTCGTCGTCGGCCGCCACGAGAGTGGCCGTCGGCGGCAGCGGTGTCTCGGCCACGCTCCCGACCAGCCGCTCGCGCAGGAAGCGCACCAGGGCGTCGGGGGTCGGATAGTCGAAGACGACGGTGGCCGGGATCCGGGTGCCGGTGGCCGCGTTGAGCCGGTTGCGCAGGTCCAGCGCCGTCAGCGAGTCGAAGCCGAGGTCCTGGAACGCCCTGCCCAGTTCGATGGCCTCCGGTGCGGGGTGGGCCAGCACGGTGGCGACCTGGTCGCGTACCAGCTCTCCGATGAGCCGGTCCTGCTCCTCGGTGGGCAGCCCGGCGAGCCGCCCGGACAAGGAGCTCGTCCCGGTGTTCCGCGCGGCCTTCGTGGGGACGTGCACCAGCCGCCGCAGTACGGGCGGAAGTGGCCCGGCGGCGGCCCGGGTGCGCAGCGCCGCGAGGTCGAAGCGCGCGGGGACGAGCGTGGGGTGGTCGGTGGTGAGCGCCGTGTCGAGCAGCGTGAGCGCCTGCTCGCTGGAGACGGGGGCGATCCCGGAGCGGGCCAGCCGGGCGAGGTCCGCGTCGTCCAGGTGGCCGGTCATGCCACCGGCGGACGCCAGCAGCCCCCAGGCCAGCGTATGGGCCGTCCGTCCCTCGGCGCGGCGGTGCTCGGCGAGGGCGTTGAGGAACATGTTGGCCGCGGCGTAGTTGGCCTGGCCGCCGTTGCCCATGATGGAGGCGGCGGAGGAGAACATCACGAACGCGGCCGGGTCCATGTCCCGGGTCAGCCGGTGCAGATGCCATGCCGCGTCCAGCTTCGGGGCAAGTACGGTCTCGAGTTGCCCGGGGGTCATGGCGGTGACCACACCGTCGTCGAGCACCCCCGCGGCGTGGATGACGGCCGTCAGGGGATGCGCCGCGGGGAGGGTGGCGAGCAGCGCGGCCAGCGCCTCGGGGTCGGCGGCGTCACATGCGGCGATGCGTACGTCCGCGGCGCCCAGCGCGGTCAGTTCGTCCGCGAAGGCGTCGATGTCCTCCGTGATGCCCCCGCGCCGGCTGACCAGCAGCAGATGGCGGACACCGTGTGCGGTGACCAGATGCCGGGCGACCAGCCGGCCCAGCGCTCCGGTGCCACCGGTGATCAGTGCCGTGCCGTCCGGGTCGAGGGCGCGCGGCGGGGTGCCCTGATGGGGGGTGCGGGGCGGGGTGTCCTGGTCGGGGCGGACCTTGACCAGCCGGGGCACATGAGCCGTTCCCGCCCGCACCGCCACCTCGGATTCGGCACCGGCGACGACGGCCGGAAGGGCGGTGCGCAGGACATCGCGCGACGCGGTGTCGTCGTCCAGGTCGAGCAGCAGGATGCGCTCCGGGTGCTCGGCCTGGGCCGCGCGGACCAGGCCCCATACGGGCGCGGTGGCCAGGTCGGCGGGGCGGTCCCCGGGGCCGGTGGCGACCGCGGCACGGGTGGCGATGACCAGCCGGGCCCCGCTGAACCGCTCGTCCGTGAGCCAGGTGCGCAGCGCTCCGAGGACGTGATGGACTGCCGCGCGGACACGGGCAGGCGTCTCGTCCGGGTGTGTTGCGGTGTCCGGTGCGTCGGGGCATGCGAGGACGACGACGTCGGGGGCGGGCTGTCCGTCGTCGAGGGCGGCCCGCAGGGCGGCCAGGTCCGGATAGGCCGGGAGGTCCGGGTCCTCCGGATGTTGGGACCCGACGGTGGCCCAACTCGCCGTGGGCGGGGCCGTTTCGGCGGAGACCGGATACGGCTGCCAGTCCAGGCGGTACAGCGGGGCGTCGGCCGTGGCGGCGCGGGCGGAGCGCCAGCGGTCGGCGGAGACCTCCCGCAGCCCGAGGGCGTCGATGGTGGCCACGGGTGCGCCGTGGTCGTCGGTCAGCCGCAGTGTGATGGTGTCCGGGGCGGTGGGGGTGATGCGTACGCGCAACCGGGTGGTGCCGGTGGCGAAGAGCCGTACCCCGCTGAAAGAGAACGGCAGTCGCACGGTCCCCTCGGCGCCGTCCGGCGCGTGGTCGCCGCCGAAGAGTTCTTCCACCGGGTGCAGGGCGCTGTCGAGCAGGGCGGGGTGCAGTCCGTAGCCATCGGCCTCGCCGCGCTGTTCCGGGGCCAGGCGTACCTCGGCGAACATCTCCTCGCCGAGTCGCCATGCGGTGTGCAGGCCGCGGAAGGCGGGCCCGTAGGTGTAGCCCTGCGCGGTCAGCCGCTCGTACAGGTCCGCCACGTCGACCGGGGTGGCCCCGGCGGGTGGCCAGGCCGTGGTTTGCGGTTCGTCGTCGGGCGGTGGCGTGCCCGCGTCGGCCAGTACGCCGGTGGCGTGGTGGCGCCAGGCGGCCGGGGCGTCCAGGGCGTCGCCGCCCTCGTCGGCGGGACAGGAGGCGATGGTGACGGCCCGTCGTCCGATCTCGTCGGGCGCGGTGACGGCGAGCTGGATCCGTACCGCGCCGGAGGCGGGCAGGATCAGCGGCGTCTCCAGGGTGAGGTCGTCGAGCAGTTCGCAGCCGGTGTGCGCGGCGGCGAGGAGGGCCAGTTCCAGCAGGGCCGTACCGGGCAGCGGCACGCTGTCCGCGATGGTGTGGTCGGCGAGCCAGGCGTGGGTGTGCGGGGACAGCCGGCCGGTGAGCAGCAGCCCGCCGTCGGGTGTCTCCACGGCTGCCTGGAGCAGGGGATGACCGGTCGGGCCGAGGCCCACGGCGCGTACGTCGGCGGTGGCGTTCGGGACGGGCCGCCAGTACCGCTGCCGCTGGAACCGGTAGGTGGGCAGGTCGACACGGCCCGCGTCCTCGGGGAGGGCGGCGGCGAAGTCGACCGCGGCGCCGCCGATGTGCGTCAGGGCGAGCGCGGTCAGCAGCGTACGGGGCTCGTCGCGGCCCGGGCGCAGGGCGGTGGCGAACACGGGCGCGGGGTCAGGGGTGGCCGGCGCGTCGGAGGCATCGGCAGGGGATGTCCCGGCGGCCAGGGCGTCCTGGGCCATGGTGGTGAGGACGGCGTCCGGGCCGAGTTCGAGGTAGCGCGTCACGCCTTCGCCGTGCAGGGTACGCAGACCGTCGTGGAACCGTACGGGCTCGCTGACGTGGCGTACCCAGTACTCGGGGTCGCGAAGCTGCTCGGGGTCGGCCGGCCGGCCGGTGACGTTGGAGATCACCGGGATGCGCGGGGCGTGGTAGGTGAGCCGCCGCGCCACGTCGCGGAAGTCGTCGAGCATGGGATGGAGCAGGGGCGAGTGGAAGGCGTGGCTGACGCGGAGCCGCTTGGTGCGGTGCCCTCGCTCCTTCAGGGTGCGGGCGATCTCGTCGACGTCTTCCGTGGCTCCGGATACGACCACCGAGGTGGGGCCGTTGACCGCGGCGAGCGCCACGCGGTCCGCACGGCCGGTGAGCAGGGGGAGGACCTGGTCCTCGGTGGCTTCGACGGCCGCCATGGCGCCGCCGGACGGCAGCGCCTGCATCAGTCGGCCGCGGGCGGCCACCAGCTCGCAGGCGTCGGGAAGGGACAGCACGCCCGCCACATGCGCGGCCACCAGCTCGCCGACGGAATGGCCGGTCAGGAACGACGGGGTGAGGCCGAACGACTCGACGAGCCGGAAGAGCGCGGTCTCCAGGGCGAAGAGGGCCGCCTGGGTCACAGCGGTGCCGTGCAGGGCCCGCGCCTGGTCGGTGTCCTCGGCCGCGAAGAGGGTGTCGCGCAGCGGGTGGCCGAGCAGCGGGTCCAGATGGGCGCAGGCGTCGTCGAGGGCGGCGGCGAACACCTCGAAGGTCCGGTACAGCTCACGGCCCATACCGGGCCGCTGGCTGCCCTGCCCGGTGAACATGAAGGCGGTGCCGCCGGAGCGGGCCGCCGCCGTGGCCCGGATCAGCCCGGGGTGGCTCCGGCCCTCGGCCAGGGCCCGCACGGCGGCCAGCAGTTCGTGTCGGTCCTCGCCGATGGCCACGGCCCGGTGTTCGAAGGCCGAGCGGGTCCGGGCGAGCGACCAGCCCACATCGGCCACGGGCAGGCGCGGGTGGGTGGCGAGATGTGCGGCGAGTGCCTGGGCCTGGTCCCGTAACGCCTGGTCGGTGCGGGCGGACACCACCCAGGGCACCAGCCGCGGCACCACGCGGGCGACCTGCGGGGCGGTGTCCACGGCGGTCGGGCCGGGGGTCCGGTCCGGTGCGGAGGGCTCGTCCGCGGGGGGCTGTTCGAGCAGCAGATGGGCGTTGGTCCCGGAGATGCCGAAGGAGGACACCGCCGCCCGGCGGGGTCGCTCGCCGCGCGGCCAGTCGACGGCTTCGGTGAGCAGGCGCACGGCGCCGGTGTCCCATGCGACATGGGCGTGGGCTGGTCGACATGCAACGTGGCGGGCAGCGTCTCCTGCCGCATCGCCATGATCATCTTGATGACGCCGGCCACGCCCGCGGCGCCCTGGGTGTGCCCGATGTTGGACTTGATCGATCCCAGCCACAGCGGCCGGTCCTCGGACCGGTCCCGGCCGTAGGTGGTGAGCAGCGCATGGGCTTCGATGGGATCGCCGAGGCGGGTTCCGGTGCCATGCGCCTCCACCACGTCCACTTCGGCCGGGGACAGCCGTGCGTTCGCCAACGCCTGGTGGATGACGCGCTGTTGGGACGGGCCGTTGGGCGCGGTCAGGCCGTTGGAGGCGCCGTCCTGGTTGATGGCCGAGCCCCGGATCACCGCGAGCACCTGATGGCCGTTGCGGCGTGCGTCGGACAGCCGCTCCAGCAGCACCAGGCCGACGCCCTCGGAGAACGCGGTGCCGTCGGCGTCGGCGGAGAACGCCTTGCACCGGCCGTCGGGAGCCAGCCCGCGCTGCCGGGAGAACTCGGTGAAGACGTTGGGGATCGCCATCACCGTCACTCCGCCGGCCAGGGCCAGGGTGCACTCGCCCTGCCGCAGCGCCTGCGCCGCCAGATGCATCGACACCAGCGAGGACGAGCACGCGGTGTCCACCGTGACCGCGGGTCCCTCCAGGCCCAGGGTGTACGCCACCCGGCCGGAGAGCACACTGGGCGCGTTGCCGGTGACCAGATAGCCCTCGGCGCTCTTCTCGATGTGCGGGGTGCCGAAACCGGGAAGCGCGGTCCCGGCGTACACGCCCGTCGAGGTGCCCTTCAGCGAGAGCGGGTCGATTCCGGCGCGTTCGAGGAGCTCCCAGGCCACCTCCAACAGGAGCCGCTGCTGCGGGTCGATGGCCAGCGCCTCGCGCGGGCTGATCCCGAAGAACTCGGGATCGAACCGGTCGGCGTCGTAGAGGAAACCGCCCTCGCGGGCATGGCTGGTGCCGGGGTGGTCCGGGTCCGAGTGGAAGAGTCCCTCCAGGTCCCAGCCTCGGTCGGCCGGAAACTCCCCCATCGCGTGTGCGCCGGAGGCGAGGAGCCGCCACAGCTTCTCGGGCGAGTCGGCCCCGCCCGGGTAGCGGCAGGCCATGCCGACCACGGCCACCGGCTCCTGGGAGCGGTCCTCCAACTCGCGCAGCCGCTGACGCGTTTCGTGCAGATCGCCTGCCACTCGCCTCAGATAGTCGACCAGCTTCTCTTCATTAGCGTGCGTCACAGAGGGTCACCCGGCCTTCAGCGAAGGGCGCGCCACGTTGTTCATGACAGGCCAAGTTCGTTGTCGATGAATTCCAGAACCTGATCGGCGGTCGCCACCTGCAACCGCTCCACGGCGTTGCCGTCGTCCGCCTCCGCCGGCGAGCACATCGCCTTCCACTTGGACAGCAACGTCTCCAGCCGGGCGGTGACCGCGCCGGAGTCCACGTCCTCGACGACGACGGCCGACAGGCTGTTCTCCAGCCTGACCAGCTCGTTGAGGACGGGATGGGGCTGGGGTACGCCGGGTCCCTGGGCACCCGGCTCACCGTGCGGCGCGAGCTCCTGGCGCAGATGCTCGGCCAGCGCCGCCGCCTCCGGGTGGTCGAAGACCAGGGCCGCGGGCAGCCGCAGTCCGGTGGCCGCGGCCAGCCGGTTGCGCAGCTCCACTGCGGTCAGCGAGTCGAAGCCGAGGTCCTTGAACGACGCGTCCGGCTGCACCACCCCCGGATCGGCGTGGCCGAGCACCGTGGCCGCCTGGGTGCGCACCAGGTTGAGCAGCAGCCGGTGCTGTTCGGTGGAGGGCAGCCCCCTGAGCCGGCCCGCCCAGTCGGTGTGCTGTCCACCGGCGGCCGCCGTGGGCCGGGCCCGCCCGCTGCCGCCGACGGTGGCGAGGGCCCGCAGGGGGGCGGGGAGCGCGCCGGGGGGCTGCGCGGCGAGGGATCCGGTGTCCAGGTGGAGCGCCAGCAGATGCGGATGGCCGTGGTGGCAGGCCGCGTCCAGCAGCGCCAGCCCCTCCTCGGTGCTGTTGGCCTTGATGCCCAGGCGGCCGATCCGGGCCAGATCGGCGTCGGCCAGCCGTGCGGTGAGACCGCTGGTGGCCGCCCAGAGCCCCCATGCCACCGACAGCCCGGGGAGCCCGGCCGCCTGGCGGCGGGTGGCGAGGGCGTCGCAGAAGGCGTTGGCGGCGGCGTAGTTGGCCTGGCCGGGGGTGCCGAGATCGGAGGCGAAGGAGGAGAACAGGACGAACATGCCCAGCCGCAGACGCGCGGTGGCGGTGTGCAGCTGGGCCGCCGCCGCGGCCTTCGCCGCCCAGGCCCGCGCCAGCCGCTTCGGATCCTGTGAGGGCAGCATCGCGTCGTCCAGCGCCCCGGCCGCGTGCACGACGCCGGTCAGGGGGTGTGCCGGGTCGATGCCCGCGAGGACTTCGGCCACTTGGTCGGCGTCGCCGATGTCGCAGGCGGCGATACGTACGTCGGCTCCCAGGTCGGCGAGGCGGGCCAGCAGCTCCGGTGCGCCGGGGGCGTCCATACCGCTGCGGCTCACCAGCAGCAGGTGGCGGATGTTCCAGGCACGGACGAGGTGTTCGGCGACGTGCTTGCCGAGGGTGCCGGTCCCGCCAGTGATGAGCACGGTGCCGTCCGGGTCCACCGGGGCGGGCACGTCCAGGACCAGCTTGCCCGTGTGCTTGGCCTGACTCAGATACCGCAACGCCTCACGCGCCCGGCTCAGCGGCCACGCCCGTACCGGAGGCGGCTCCAGCACACCGGAGGTGAACAACTCTCCCAGCGCATGCAACATCTCGCCGATACGCTCCGGACCGGCATCGGCGATCAGGTCGTACGCGTGATAGCGGACCCCGGGATACGCCGCCGCGATCCGCTCCGGGTCGCGGATATCGGTCTTGCCCATCTCCAGCAACCGGCCGCCTTCGCGGAGGAGGCGGAGCGAGGCGTCCGCAAACGGCCCGGCGAGGCTGTTGAGCACCACATCCACACCCCGGCCACCGGTGGCTTCCCGAAGCGTCTCCTCGAAGTCCAGATCGCGTGAGGAGGCCCGGTGCGCCTCATCGATGCCCATCGCCTCCAGCACCGCATGCTTCCCCGGGCTCGCCGTGGCATAGACCTCCGCACCCAGATGCCGCGCGATCCGCACGGCGGCCGTCCCCACACCACCGGTCGCGGCATGGATCAGCACCCGTTCACCCGCCTGGAGCCCGCCCAGCACCACGAGGCCGTACCAGGCGGTGAGGAACACGACGGGGGCCGCGGCCGCCTGCCGGAAGGTCCAGCCGTCGGGGATGGGCACGACCGTACGGGCGTCCGCCACGGCCCGCGGGCCGAACGCGCCCTCGAACAGGCCCATGACCCGGTCGCCCACCGCGAGCCCAGTCACCTCCGGGCCGATCTCCCGCACCACACCGGCGCCCTCGCTGCCGCGGAACACCGCGTCCCCGGGGTACATCCCCAACACGATCAGCGCATCGCGGAAGTTGACGCCCGCCGCGTGGACATCGATCCGCACCTGGCCCGCCCGCAGAGGTTCCAGCACCTCCGGGCAGGCCACCGGCCGCACGCAGTCCACCGTCCCCGCGCCCTCGAGTCCGAGCCGCCACGCGGACCGCCCCACCGGGGCCGCCAGTCCCGCACTGCGCGCGGCACGCACCAGCCGGGGCATCAGCGCCCGTCCCGCGCGCAGCGCCAGCTGCGACTCGTCCATCTCCACGGCGCGCGCCACCACGTCGGTCACGAGGTGGGCCGACACCTCGGTGTGAGGGTCGAGGTCGAGCAGCAGGAAACGGCCGGGGTTCTCGGCCTGCGCGCTGCGCACCAGACCCCATACCGCGGCCCCCGCCGCATCCACGCCCTCGGCCGTGGGATCAACGCCATCCAGGTCACCGGTCGCGACGGCGCCACGCGTCGTCACCACCAACCGGGCCTCGGCCAGGCGTGGTTCGGCCAGCCAGTCCTGCAGCAGGGCCAGGACCCGCTCCGCCGAGGCCAGACCGTCGGCCGCGATCCCGCTACCCCGCGCATCCACCGGCCTGGCGGGCTCAAGTGCCAGTACGAGCGCGGGGGCGGGCGCGCCCGCGTCGAGCGCGCTGATCAACGCCTGCGGATCCGGATGGCATACGGCGACGGACCCGGCCGGAGCCTTGTCCCCGGGCCCCAGAATCGCCCAGCCGGCATCATCGGCCGTGTGTTCGGTGGACTGCCCGGCGCCGTTGGGCAGCGCGGGAACAGGCAGGGGCACCCAATCCATGACGAACAGCCCATCGGCGCCCGGACGTTGGGCCGTACGCAGCTGATCGGCGTCGGCCGACCGCAGCACCACCGCGTCCGCGCTCAGCACCGGGGCACCCAGGGCGTCCGCCACGGTCACCCGCAGCGTGCGCTCCCCCTCCGCACTCGGCTCGTACGGAGAGATCCGCACCCGTACCGTGGTCGCCCCGGCCGCCCACAGCGACACTCCGTTCCAGGTGAACGGCAGCCACACCCGGCCACCGGCCGACTCGGCGGCGTCGCTCGTGGACCCCTCGGTCAGCAGAACGGGATGCAGCGCGGCGTCCAGCAGCGCCGGGTGGATGCCGAACCCCGTCCGCTCCTCCGCCGCTTCGGGCAGCGCCACCTCGGCCAGCAGGTCAGCGCCGTCCCGCCACACGGCGCGCAGCCCCTGGAAGGCCGGGCCGTAGGCATACCCCAACGCCCCGATGTGCTCGTAGAAGTCCACGGGCTCAACCGGCTTCGCACCCGCCGGTGGCCACGCCCCGCCCAACTCCTCCCCCGGCCCGGAGTCCTCGGGAGGCGGGCTCAGCACGCCCTCCGCATGGCACACCCATCCGGCCGCCGTGTGGCCACTGCCGTCGGGACGCGAGTACATCCGCACATCGCGTCGGCCATCGGCGCCGGGCCCGCCGACGACCACTTGCAGCCGGACCCCGCCGTGGGGCGGCAGCACGAGCGGTACCTGGAGCGCCAGCTCCTCCACACCCCCGCAGCCGGCCTCGTCGGCGGCCCGCAACGCCCACTCCACCAGGGCCGTCCCGGGCACCAGGGCCGCGCCCGCCACCACATGGTCGGCGAGCCAGCCATGGAACTGTGCCGAGAGCCGTCCCGTCAGCAGATGGCCCTGGCCGTCGGCGAGCTCCACGGCGGCGCCCAGCAAGGGATGATCCGCGGCGACCAGGCCGAGGTCGGTGGGATCGGCACCCCGGCCGCTGCTGAGACCGTCGAGCCAATAGCGCTGGTGCTGGAAGGCGTACGTGGGCAGATCGAACGTACGAGGCGTGGGATCGGCCGGGAACGCGGCCCTCCAGTCCACCTCGACCCCGGCGATGAACGCCTGGCCCAGTGAGTGGAGGAGCTGGGCCTGCCCACCGTGATCGCGACGCAGCGTGGGCACGGCAACCGCGTCCACACCCACCTGCTCGAACGTCTCCTGCAGACCGAGAGTCAACACGGGGTGACTGCTGGCCTCGATGAACACCCGATGCCCATCCGCCAACAACGCCTCGACGGCATCAGCGAACCGCACCCGCTCCCGCACATTCGACACCCAATAGCCCGCCTCCAGCACGGAAGCGTCCACCCGCTCACCGGTCACCGTCGAATAGAACGCCACCTCATCCGCCCCACCACCAACCGGACGAACACCCGCCAGAACCTCATTCAACTCATCCCTGATCTCCTCCACCTGAGGACCATGCGAGGCATAATCCACCTCGATCAACCGCGCCCGCTCCCCCGCCTCCTGGCATGCGGCTACGACAGCGGCCACCTGCCCCGGCGGACCCGAAACCACAGTCGACGAAGGCCCGTTGACGGCCGCCACGCCAACCCCGGCGGCCTGATCGCCCAGGCCGGAGAGCAACTGACCCGCCCGCTCGTGACCCACGCCGAGTGAGGCCATCGCCCCACCACCGGCCAGCTGTCGCAACGCCCTACTCCGCAGCGCCACCACCTTCGCGCCGTCCTCCAACGACAACGCACCCGCCACCACCGCAGCCGCGATCTCACCCTGACTATGACCCACCACCGCAGCAGGACGCACCCCATACCCCGTCCACACCGCAGCCAACGACACCATCACCGCCCACAACACCGGCTGCACCACATCCACCCGGCCCAGATCCGCCGCACCCTCCGCGCCGCGCAACACATCCGTCAGCGACCACTCCACATACGGCGCCAGCGCCCGCTCACACTCCCCCACCCGCGCCGCGAACACCGGCGACACATCCAGCAACTCCGCACCCATCCCCACCCACTGCGAACCCTGACCCGGAAACACCAGCACCGGACCCACATCACCCACCAACGCCGCCCCACCCGACTGCACCACACCCAGACGCGGCACGCCCTCGGCCAACGCCTCCACGGCGGCCAACAGCTCGGCGCGGTCATCACCCACCACCACCGCCCGATGCTCGAACACCGACCGCGTCGTCACCAACGACCACCCCACATCCACAGACGACAGCTCGGCCGCGCCCTCCACCCGCTCAGCCAGAGCGGCAGCCTGCCCCCGCAACGCCTCCTTGCTGCGGGCCGAGAGCACCCACGGAACCGTGCTCAGGTCCGAGCAAGCCGGGTCCACGGGCGCATCGTTCTCAGGCGCCTGCTCCAGGATCAGATGGGCGTTCGTGCCGGAGATGCCGAACGAGGAGACCGCCGCACGGCGGGGTCGTTCCAGGTGGGGCCACTCCATCGGTTCGTTGAGCAGCCGCAGCCCGCTGCCCTCCCAGTCCACATGCGGGGTGGGGACGTCGAGGTGCAGGTTCGCGGGCAGTTGGGGGTGCCTAAGCGCCATCACCATCTTGATCACGCCTGCCACACCGGCCGCCGCATGCGTATGGCCGATGTTGGACTTCAGCGAGCCCAAGAGCAGTGGCCGGTCGGCGGGGCGGTTCCGGCCGTACGTGGCGGTCAGTGCCTCGGCCTCGATCGGGTCGCCGAGTTTGGTGCCGGTGCCGTGTGCTTCGAGGGCGTCCACGTCGCCCGGCGTCAGCTGGGCGTTGGCGAGGGCCTGGCCGATGACGCGTTCCTGGGCTACGTCGTTGGGTGCGGTGAGGCCGTTGCTGGCGCCGTCCTGGTTGATCGCCGAGCCGCGGATCACCGCCAGCACCCGATGGCGGTTGCGCCGTGCCTCCGAGAGCCGCTCCAGCACCACCAGGCCGACGCCTTCGGAGAACCCGGTGCCGTCCGCATCGGCGGCGAAGGACTTGCACCGGCCGTCCGGGGCCAGTGCGCGCTGCCGGGAGAACTCGGTGAACATGATGGGGGTGGCGAGCGAGGTGACACCGCCCGCCAGGGCCAGGGTGCACTCACCCTGCCGCAGCGCCTGCACCGCCAGATGCATGGCAACCAGCGAGGCCGAGCATGCGGTGTCCACGGTCACCGCCGGCCCTTCCAGACCGAAGGTGTAGGCCACCCGGCCCGAGATCACGCTGGTGAGTCCGCCCGTGGTGGCGTAGCCCTCGAATCCCTCCGGGATGCGCGGAGCCCGGGACAGATAGTCCTGACTGGACACACCGGCGTAGACACCGGTGGGGGTGCCCTTGAGCGACACCGGATCGATACCGGCCCGCTCCAGGGATTCCCAGGCCATCTCCAGCACCAGCCGCTGCTGCGGGTCCATGGCGAGCGCTTCCCTGGGGCTGATGCCGAAGAACGCCGCGTCGAACCGGTCCGCCTCGACGAATCCGCCCTGCCGGACACAGCTGGTGCCGTAGTGCTCGGGATCGGGGTGGTAGAGGTTCTCGAGGTCCCAGCCGCGGTCCGTCGGGAAGTCCCCGATCGCGTCGACACCCGAGACGAGCAGATCCCACAGCTCCTCCGGGGAGGTGACTCCGCCGGGAAAGCGGCAGGCCATGCCGACCACGGCCACCGGCTCGTGGGAACGCTCCTCCACCTCGCGCAAACGCAGACGCGTATCGTGCAGATCGGCGGAAACGCGCTTGAGATACTCGACCAGCTTCTCTTCGTTCGCCATGAGGGTCACCCGGCCTTCAGCGATCGTCGCGCCCGGCACATTCAGGACACACCAAGCTCGTTGTCAATAAACTCAAGGACCTGATCCGCCGAGGCGGACTCCAGCCTTTGGGCCGCGCTCATTTCGTCCGTCGGCTGCCGTGGCACCTGCGTGCCCGGCTGGACGATCACGGTGGGGGTGGCGGCGGTGCCGTCGGAGGACAGCCGTCCCACAAGGTGGTGGGCGATGCCTTCCGGGGTCGGATGCCGGAAGATCAGGGCCGCGGGCAGCCGTAGACCCGTGGCGGCCGCGAGGCGATCGCGCAGTTCGACAGCGGTCAGCGACTCGAAGCCCAGCTCCTTGAAGCTGGCGTCGGCGCGCACCGCCTCGGCATCGGTGTGGCCCAGCACGGTGGCGGCGTGGTCGCGCACCAGGCCGAGGAGCGTGCGATATCGGTCGACGGCCGACAGCCGCGCCAGCCGGGCGGCCCAGTCGACGGACGGCACTTCGGCGGCGGCAGCGGTGCGCCGCCGTACGCCTCCGCCACCGTCGCCATCGGTGGCCACCCGACCGGTGTTCAGGGAGCGCAGCTGATCGGCCTCGGCGGGACGCAGCAACAGCGCGTCGATCGTCAGCACCGGGGCGCCCACGGCGTCGGCGACGACGACTCGCAGTTCCCGCTCGTCCTCGGCGGTCTGCGGACGGGGGGTGAGCCTGACCCGTACGGCGGTGGCCTCGGCCGCCCACAGGGATACGCCGCTCACCGTGAACGGCAGCCACATCCGCCCCTCGTCCGGCTCCGGCCCGGCATCGAGATGGCCGGTCAGCAGCGTCGGGTGCAGCACCGCGTCCAGCAGGGCGGGGTGGATACCGAACCCATGGGGCTCTCCCGCGGCCTTGGGCAGTTCCACATCGGCCAGCAGTTCGGCGCCGTCCCGCCATACCGCGCGCACCCCCTGGAACGCGGCTCCGTAGGCGTATCCGGATGCGGCGATCCGTTCGTAGAACCCATCGGTGTCCACCGGCCGCGCTCCGCGCGGCGGCCAGGTCCCGGGCAGCTCCCCCGCTCGACTCTCCCGTACGGCGGGGCCGAGGACACCCACGGCATGGCACATCCAGTCGGTGTCCCCACCCGTGCGAAGGGCGTCGTCGGGGAGGGAGTAGACCGCGACGTCACGGCGTCCGTCGTCGGCGGACGGGCCCACCACCACCTGGACACACCGGCCGCCCGTCGCGGGCATCACCAGGGGCAGCCGCAGTGCGAGTTCCTCCACCGCACCGCAGCCGGCCTCGTCGGCCGCCCGCAGCGCCCACTCCATCAGCACCGTTGCGGGGACCAGAGCCACGCCCGCCACCACATGGTCGGCGAGCCAGCCATGCGTCTGCGAGGAGAGCCGTCCGGTCAGCACATGGCCACTGCCATCGGCGAGCCGCACCGCGGCGCCCAACAGCGGATGGTCCGCGGCGACCAGGCCGAGGGCGCCGGGGTCCCCGCCGGGGCCGCTCGCGGCGTCCAGCCAGTAGCGGCGGCGCTGGAAGGCATACGTGGGCAGATCGACCGTACGAGGCGTGGGGTCAGCCGGGAAGGCAGCCGACCAGTCCACTTCGGCCCCGGCGATGAACGCGTGCGCGACCGACTTCGTGAGCTGGGCCAGGTCTCCGTGGTCCCGGCGCAGGGTGGGCACCGCGGCGGCGCCGCTCTCCGCGTGCTCGAAGCTCTCCCGCATTGCCATGGTGAGGACGGGGTGGGTGCTGGCCTCGATGAACACCCGGTGGCCATCGGCCAGCAGCGCCTGAATCGCCTCGGCGAACCGCACCCGCTCCCGCAGATTCCGCACCCAGTAGCCCGTGTCCAGGACGGAGGGATCGACCCGGCCACCGGTCACGGTGGAGTAGAAGGCCACCCCGGACCCGGACGCGCCGACCGGCTCAACTCCGCTCAGCAGCTCGGTGAGTTCCTCGGCGATCGCGTCGACCTGGGGGCTGTGCGAGGCGTAGTCCACCTCGATCATCCGCGCCCGCTCGCCCGCCTCCTGGCAGGCGGTCACGGCGGCGGCCACCTGCTCCGGCGGTCCGGACACCACCGTGGACTCGGGCCCGTTCACCACCGCCACCACGACCGCGGCGGCTCGGTCGCCGAGCCCGGACAGCAGCTCCTCGGTCCGCTCGTGGCCCACGCCGAGGGAGGCCATGGCCCCGCCTCCGGCGAGTCGCCGCAGAGCCCTGCTGCGCAGTGCCACGATCTTGGCGCCGTCCTCCAGGGACAGCGCTCCCGCCACCACGGCCGCCGCGATCTCGCCCTGGCTGTGGCCCACCACGGCGGCCGGCCGCCCACCGTATTCGGCCCAGACGGCGGCCAGGGACACCATCGCCGCCCAGAGCACCGGCTGCACCACATCCACCCGGCTCAGATCGGCGGCGCCTTCGGCCCCCGCAGCACATCGGTGAGCGACCAGTCGACGTGGGGTGCGAGCGCTCGTTCGCACTCCGCCACTCTCGCGGCGAACACCGGGGACGCCTCCAGCAGTCCGGCACCCATCCCGGCCCACTGCGAGCCCTGGCCGGGGAACACCATCACCGGGCCCGCGCCACCCGTGGTGGCGGCCGTGCCCGTGTGCACCACGCCCGGGTGGGTGTTCTCGGTCGCCAACGCCTCGAGGGCGGCGGTGAGTTCATCGCGGTCGTCGCCGACCACCACCGCGCGGTGCTCGAACGCCGTCCGGGTGGTGATCAGTGACCAGCCCACGTCCCGGGGTGACGGCGTGTTGTCGGCGGCCATGCGGGCGGCCAGCTCCCGGGCCTGTCCTCGAAGGGCCTCGGCGCTCCGGGCGGAGAGCACCCAGGGCACCGGCCGGTCGTCCTCGTCCGTCCGAGCCTCAGCGGGTGCGCGTTCCGGCTCGGGGGCCTGTTCCACGATCAGGTGTGCGTTGGTGCCGCTGATGCCGAAGGAGGACACGCCCGCGCGGCGCGGGCGTTCGTCGCGCGGCCACTCCACCGGCCCCGTCAGCAGGCGCACCGCACCGCTGCCCCAGTTGACGTGCGGGCTGGGCGCGTCGATGTGCAAGGTGGCGGGCAGCAGTCCGTGCCGCATGGCCATCACCATCTTGATGACGCCCGCCACGCCTGCGGCGGCCTGGGTGTGGCCGATGTTGGACTTCAGCGAGCCCAGCCACAGGGGCCGCTCTCCGGTCCGCTCCTGCCCGTAGGTGGCGAGCAGGGCCTGGGCCTCGATCGGGTCGCCGAGGGTGGTTCCAGTGCCATGGGCCTCGACGGCGTCCACCTCGGACGGCGACAGCCGGGCGTCGGCCAGGGCTTGGCGGATCACCCGTTGCTGGGAGGGGCCGTTGGGCGCGGTGAGGCCGTTGGAGGCGCCGTCCTGGTTGACGGCCGAGCCCCGGATCACCGCCAGCACCCGGTGGCCCGCCCGCCGGGCGTCGGAGAGCCGTTCCAGGAGCAGCAGGCCGACGCCCTCGCCCCATCCGGTGCCGTCGGCAGCCGCCGCGAACGGCTTGCACCGCCCGTCGGGGGCCAGCCCCCGCTGGCGGGAGAAGCCGGTGAACATGCCGGGTGCGGCCATCACCGTCACCCCTCCGGCCAGGGCCAGCGCACACTCGCCCTGCCGCAAGGCACGTACCGCCAGGTGGACGGCCACGAGCGAGGACGAACACGCCGTGTCCACCGACACCGCGGGCCCCTCCAGGCCGAAGGTGAACGCCACCCGCCCGGACACCACGCTCGGGGCGCCGCCGGTCAGCAGATGGCCGTCGAGCCCCTTGGGCGCCTCGTGCAGCCGGGGGCCGTAGTCCTGGGCCGTCACGCCGACGAACACCCCGGTCGGGCTGGACCGGAGGGCGGTGGAGCGGATGCCCGCCCGTTCGAAGGTCTCCCACGCGGTCTCCAGCAGCAGCCGCTGCTGGGGGTCGGTGGCCAGCGCCTCGCGGGGGCTGATCCCGAAGAACTCCGCGTCGAATTCCGGTGCGTCGTAGAGGAACCCGCCCTCGTGGGCGTAGCTGGTGCCGGGGCGGTCCTGGTCGGGGTCGAAGAGTCCGGCCAGGTCCCAGCCGCGGTCCCGGGGGAACTCCCCGATCGCGTCGGCGCCCTCGGCCACCAGCCGCCACAGCGCCTCGGGCGAATCGACCCCGCCCGGGAAGCGGCAGCCCATGGCCACCACCGCGATCGGTTCGCCGGCGTCGCGCGGTGTGGTGGCCGTGGACGCGGTGGAGGAGCCGGTGGCCGGGGTGGTGTGGGCGCGCAGATGGTCGGCGACGGCCAGTGGCGTGGGGTGGTCGAAGGTGAGCGTGGCGGTCAGGGGCAGCCCGGTGGCCGCGCCGAGCCGCTCGCTCAGTTCGGCCGCCGCGAGCGAGTCGAAGCCCAGCTCCTTGAAGGTGAGGCCGGCATCGATGGCGCCCGGCTCGGAGTGCCCGAGGACGAGGGCCACATGCGTCCGCACGGTGTCCAGCGGTTCGCGGTGCCACGCCGCGTCGGCGGGCTCGGCCGTCTCTGCTGTGGGAAGTGCCGGGTCCGTGGCGCCGTCCGTCCCGGTGGTGTGGGTGGCCTGAGCAGTGGTGTGGGTGGCCGGTGCGGTGGCGTGGGTGGCCGTCCCGGTGGATTCGGGTGCGATGCCGGGCCAGTAGCGGTCCCGCTGGAAGGCGTACGTCGGCAGGGCGACCCGCTGCCGGGGCTGCCCGGCGCAGGCGCGGTCCCAGGCCACTTCGGCACCGCGGACATACGCCTGGGCCATGGCGGTGGCGAAGGTGCGTGCCTCGGGGCGGTCGCGGCGCAGCGCCGCCACGGCGGCCGGGCGCGGCCGCTCGGGGGCCGGTCCCGGGCGTGCGGTGAGGCATTCGCGGGTCATGGCGGTGAGCGGGGCGTCCGGTCCCAGTTCGAGGAAGGTGGTGACACCTGCGTCCAGGAGGGTGTGCACACCGTCCATGAAGCGCACCGCGTGGCGGGCGTGCCGGGCCCAGTAGTCGGGTGAGGCGAGTTGGGAGGCGGTGGCGAGCCGTCCCGTCACATTGGAGACGAGGGGGATGGCCGGTGCGGAGAAGGTCAGCTCCGAGGCGACGGCGCGCAGTTCGTCGAGCATGCCGTCCATATGTGGCGAGTGGAAGGCGTGGCTGACCTTCAGCAGCCGGGCCTTGCGGCCGCGCTCGCGCCAGACGGCGGCGGCCGCGTGGACGGCGTCGTGGTCGCCCGAAATCACCACGGAGGAGGGCCCGTTGACGGCGGCGATGTCCAGCCGGTCCTCCCATCCGGCGAGCAGTCCGGCGGTTTCGTCCGCGTCGGCGTGCAGCGCGGCCATGGCTCCCTTCGCCGTGACCGACTGCATCAGCCGGCCGCGGGCGGCCACCAGAGCGCAGGCGTCGGGCAGGGTGAGCACACCGGTCACATGGGCCGCGGCGATCTCGCCGACCGAGTGGCCCATCACATGGCCGGGGGTGAGTCCCCAGGATTCGGCCAGCCGGTACAGGGCCACTTCGATGGCGAACAGCGCGGGCTGGGTGTACGAGGTCCGGTCGAGCAACGCCGCCCGAGGCGAGGACGCCTGGGCGGACAACACCTCGTGCAGCGGCTCCGCCAGCCGTGCGTCCAGACAGCCGCACACCTCGTCCAGCGCCGCGGCGAAGACCGGATAGGCGGCATACAGCTCACGTCCCATGGCCGCTCGCTGGCTCCCCTGCCCGCTGAAGAGGAAGGCGAGGCCGCCGTCCACGGCGCTGCCCCGCACCACTCCGGCGGTCTCCGCGCCCCGGCCCAGCGCGTCCAACCCGCTCAGCAGCTCGTCGATGTCCTCGCCGAGGAGCACGGCGCGGTGGTCGAAGGCGGTGCGGGTGGTGGCCAGGGACTGTGCGATGTCGGCCGGGGAGAGGTCGGGCTGGTCCGCCAGATGGTCCCGCAGCCGCCCGGCCTGGGCGCGCAGCGCCGCGGGGGTCTTCGCGGAGATCGGCCAGGCCACCACAGGGGGTGCGGGGGTGTCGACCGGTGCGGGCACGGAGGCGGGTGCGGGCCCGGAGGTGGGCGCATCGCCGAGGACGAGATGGCAGTTGGTGCCGCCCATGCCGAAGGAGCTGACCCCGGCGAGCAGTGGCCGGTCCGGGCGGGGCCAGTCGCCGAGCCGGTCCTGGACCCGCAGTCCGAGCTCGGTCAGCGGGATCCGCGGGTTCGGGGTGGTGAAGTGGAGGCTGGCCGGGAGCAGGCGATGCTTGATACCGAGGGCGGTCTTGAGCAGGCCGACGATGCCCGCGGCGCCTTCGAGGTGGCCCACGTTGGTCTTGGCGGAGCCGACGAGCAGGGGGGTGCCGTCCGTCCGGGCGGTGCCGAGCGCGGCGCCGAGTGCCGCCGCTTCGACGGGGTCGCCGACGGGCGTTCCGGTGCCGTGCAGCTCGACGTACTGGACCTCGTCGGGTGCGACTCCGGCCCGCCGGTGGGCGGTGCGCACCACGTCCTCCTGGGCCGCCGGGCTGGGGGCCGTCAGTCCGTCGGTGGCACCGTCGTTGTTGACGGCTCCGGCGTGGATGACGCAGTACACCGGGTCGCCGTCGCGTACGGCCGCTGCCAGTGGTTTGAGGAGGACCGCCGCGCCGCCCTCACCACGGACGAAGCCGTTGGCGCGGGCGTCGAAGGTGTGGCAGCGCCCCTCCGGGGAGAGCCCGCCGAACTGGGCGGCGACTGCCGTCATGCTGTCCTCGGTGAGGATGAGGTTGACACCGCCGGCCAGCGCGAGGGTGCACTCCCCGCGCCGCAGGCTCTCGCAGGCCGTGTGGACGGCCACCAGCGAGGACGACTGTGCGGTGTCGACGGTGAGGCTCGGGCCGCGCAGACCGTATCCGTAGGAGACCCGGTTGGCGATGATGCTGCGGTGGACACCGGTCATGGCGTGCCGGGTGGCCGCGGTGGTGTCCCGGCGCAGCAGGGTGGCGTATTCGTCCCAGATGGCGCCGACGAACACACCGGTCGGGGTGTCCTTCAGCGTTCCGGGGCGGATTCCCGCGTCCTCGAACGACTCCCAGGCGAGTTCGAGCATCAGCCGTTGCTGGGGGTCCATGGCCGTCGCCTCGCGGGGCGAGATGCCGAAGAAGGAGGCGTCGAAGGTGTCGACGCGGTCCAGGAAGCCGCCGTACCAGGTCGGGGCCGACCGGTTGAGGCCGTCGGTGGCGGGGCCGTCGGTGGCGACGGTGCCAGTGACCGGGCCGTCGGTGGCGACGGTGCCAGTGGCGGGGCCGTCGGTGGCCGGGGCGCCGGTCCGGCGGCGGTCCTCCGGCATGGTGGTGACGGCGTTCCCGCCCTGCCGCAGCAGCCGCCAGAAGGCTGACGGACTGGGTGCGTGCGGCAGGCGGCAGGCCATTCCCACCACGGCGATGGGCTCCGCGTGCTGAGGTGTCCGGTTGGGCGCGGCGCTATCCATCGCACCCCATTCGGCGCTGGGAGAACATCTGCGTGTTCTGGGTCATGGGCGGCACTCCCGCTCCGGATTGATGATCGGTGCGAGCACGTGGCCCATCGTGGGGCGCGGCTCTAAAGCAAGACCAAATAGGCCGCGGCCGGTGACTTTAGAGACGCGTTACCGGAACCCATGACCATCGCTGAGCGGGTGAGCCCTTTATGTGCCCTTGGCCGACCCGATCTCCGAGCACACAGGAGGAGTGTCATGACATCTCCATCGGCCGTGCCGCCAGGCGGCACGGTGTCGGACTACTACAGCTCGCTGGGACCGCTTCTGCAGATGGCGTGGGACGACAACTTCCACTTCGGCTACTGGGACGGCCCGTCCGATACCCGTTCGGTCCAGGAGGCCACCGATCGCTTCACGGATCTGCTGATCGAACGGCTGCGGGTGGGGGCGGGAGACCGGGTGCTTGATGTCGGCTGCGGTATCGGGAAACCCGCGATGCGCGTGGCGACCGCCACCGGTGCCCATGTCCTGGGCATCACCATCAGCGAGCTCCAGGTCAAACAGGCGACCGAATCCGCCCGGCTGGCCGATCTGTCCCACCAGGTGGCATTCCAATACGCCGACGCCATGGCCATGCCTTTCGAGGACGCGGCTTTCGATGCCGTACTCGCATTCGAATCGATCAATCACATGGACCGCGCGACGGCGCTGCGGGAGATGGCCCGGGTGCTGGGTTCCGGGGGCCGGCTGGTGCTCACGGATGTCACCCCGCCGAGCGACGGGAGTTACCAGCCGGACGGCGATCCCGATGTGGTCACCTCGCTGACCCGGCTGGAGGACTGGCCCGGTCTGATCGATGCCGCGGGGCTGGTGCTCGACGAGCTCACCGACGTCACCGAGAACACGAAGGACACCGCCGACCGGATGATCGACGGCATCCTGCGCTGCCGCCGGGAGTTCGAGGCGCAGCACGGGGTCAGCGTCCAGGAGGTGCTGGACGCCGCCAAGTCGGCGCTCCCCACCGTGCCGAGCGCCGGCTGCGCGATCGTGGTGGCCCACAAGCCCTGAATCAGCAACAAACCTGACGGTTATTCGACATCCCCTTCATGGGTCCCGCGGAGCCGGAATTCCTCGCTCCTCATCAAAGCGGCACCAAGGGGCCCATGATCTCGCAAGATTCGCTTGTCCCGGTCGATGCGATCCGCGTATTCTCATTCGCGGACTGCAACACCTCAAGTGCGGGATATCCGGACTCCGATCTTCCGGACGTATTGCGAATACCCGCTCCGCACCGTCGAGGACGCCGCCTCGAGGGCGCGTATATCCGGATTCTAGGTGAGGTGGGTAGTCATAGGACTTGCTTACGATGTGGGGCACCCGCCGAAGGCGTCCGATCTTGTCAGTTCTCTGATTCCTCGGCAGGGCCCGCGATAAAAGAGGGGTGAGTAATGGCAGTCGCGAACGGCGTGCGTCAGTGGATCCGGCGGCACCGCCCGTCCCCGCGCAGAGGGGCGCGACCGGACCACTTTCCACACGCAAGCGGCTCAGCAAGCGCCCACTTCCCATCCCCTCCGGGGTCGCCGGACTCCGGGGACGTGACAATTTCCGCGCGCCACCCGGGCGGCCGGGGACGGCGATCCGCGCGGACCACCAGAGCCCACCCCGCACATGCGTTCGTCTCCGGAAGCAGATGGACATCGTCCTCGAAATCGAGGAAACACCCAGAAAACACCGCGGGCACTTCCGGCAAAGGCGCCGACTGTCCCATGACCGCACTCGTCGGCGACTCGGATGGGGCACATCGTGCGATATGAGATCATGGGACCTCTCCGGGTGGTAGAAGGAGAGCGGAAATTAACCATCAGGGCGCGGAAGATCGAGGTCCTGTTGACCGTTCTTCTCGTCCGCGCCGATCAGGTGGTCCCGATCGACCAGCTCATCGCGGAGATCTGGGGGGAGTATCCGCCGCGCCGGGCGATCGCCGGGCTCCATGTGTATGTCTCCCAGATCCGCAAGTTCCTGCGCCGGCCCAACCAGAGCGAAAGCCCCGTTCTCACCCGCCCCCCGGGATATGTCCTGCGGCTGGGCCCCGATCGCCTCGACTTCCACTGCTTCGAACGACTGGTGTGCGAGGGCCGGGATCACCTCAGGGAGCGGCGCTACCAGCAGGCCACGGCCACTTTCGAAAGCGCACTCGATCTCTGGCGCGATCCGTTGCTGGATGATGTATGCCATGGGCCGATCCTCGAAGGCTTTCAGACCTGGCTGAAGGAGGCCCGGCTGGAATGCATCGAGATGCTGACGGATTCCCGGCTCATGCTCGGCCGCCATCGCGAACTGGTGAGTGATCTGTACCAGTTGACCACCGAGCATCCTCTGCGGGAGGCACTCCACCGTCAGTTGATGCTGGCGCTCTACCGCTGTGGCCGCCGGGCGGACGCATTGCATGTGTATCAAGCGGCGCGCAAGACGCTCAATGAGGAACTCGGGCTCGAACCGTGCCGGGCCCTGCAGGACATGCAGCGGGCCATCCTCACCTCGGATGACCGGCTGGAACTGCATGTTCCCGCATGAGGAAGACCGCGTAAGGAGGTGGACATATGAGCGATCACGTCAGTTACCTGTCCGACGGCAGCCCGATCGAGGTCGTCCTCGAAGGCGGACCTGACGATCTGCCCCGGGAATTCCGGACCGGGCGGTCGACCCTCACCAGCAAGAAGCTCAAAATCCAGCATCGCGATGGATACGAGCACTTCGAACTCGTCAGCGATTCCGCTGACATCACCACAGCGATCTTTCGCTGGACCATGCGTACGAAAATCGCCGAGTAGCCTCCATGGCCCCGGAACCCCGGGATCCCCGACCGGTCACCGCCGACTCCTGATCCCGGGGCGGGGGCCGTGGCCAGGAGGTCCGTATGCTCACCTCACGATGGCGCGGCGCCGTGATCGCCGCGGTCGCGATATCGACAGCCCTTGCCGCACTGCCCGCCGGACCCGCGTCGGCCCGCACATCCGCCCAGCCCGTCGGCCCGCCCGGTGCCCAGGTGGTGGACGGCCGCACCCAGCCGGTGTTCTCGTATCCGGATGCCGTGCGCGAGCACCTCATGGTCCAGACGCCCGTCGACAGTGACGGCGATGGGCACAAGGACCGGGTCGCGGTGGACATCATCCGACCCGAGGAAACCCAGCAGAGCCTCAAGGTGCCGGTCATCATGTCTGCCAGCCCCTACAACGACACCGTGGGCCGCGGGTTCGAATCGGAGCGGAAGAGCTACGACGCCCAGGGCGCCCCGGCCAAGTTCCCGCTCTTCTACGACAATTACTTCGTGCCGCGCGGCTACGCCGTGGTCGATGTGGATGTGACCGGGACCGGGCGATCCGACGGCTGTCCGACGATCGGCGGCGCCTCCGACGTGGCGGCGGCCAAGGCGACGATCGACTGGCTGGGCGGCCGGGCCACGGCCTACGCGGCCGACGGCAGCGAGGTGAAGGCCTCCTGGTCCACCGGCAAGGTGGGCATGATCGGCCACTCGTACGAGGGCATGCTGGCCAACGCCGTGGCCGGCACCGGTGTGGAGGGGCTGGAGACCATCGTCCCGATCTCCGGGATGAGCTCGTGGTACGACTTCGCCCGCACCAACGGCGCCAAGCACTGGAATGGTTTCGCCTCCTATCTGACGACGGCGCTGGACACCGATCCGCCCCAGAAGTGCCAGGCGGTGCGCGACCGGCTGCAGGCCGGTGAGGACGACGCCACCGGCAACTACAACGCCCACTGGCATGAGCGCAATTACATCGCGCAGCCGGCGCCCGAGGTGGACAAGGTGCGCGCGAGCGTCCTCGCGGCACATGACCTCAGCGACTACAACGTCCGGATCGACCAGTTCGCGAACTGGTGGGCCCCGCTGGCCGAGCGCGATGTGCCACGCAAGCTGTGGCTGGGCCGCTACGGGCACACCGATCCGTTCGACTGGCCCGGTCGGCGCGCGCAGTGGGTCGACACCGTGCACCGATGGTTCGACCACTGGCTGTACGGCGTGCGGAACGGGATCATGGACGAGCCCCGGGTCGATCTGCAGACCGGCCCGACCACCTGGACGACCCAGGCCGACTGGCCCGCCGGCACCTCCTCGGTGCCTCTGCACCCCGGGCCCGACAGCTCCCTGGCGCTGAGTCCCGCGAGCGGCACCGGGACCTTCACCGACACCAAGCTGAGCGAGGCGGATCTCACCGCCGACCCGGCGGCGAGCCGTCCGGGCCGGCTGGCGTTCGTCACCCCGCCGCTGCGCACCGGGGTGCGGCTCTCCGGCACGCCCACCGTGGATCTGCGGGTCACGCTCGACAAACCGACGTCGAACCTCACCGCGCTGCTCGTGGACTACGGCGAGGACGAACGGATCGACTGGAACCGCAACGAGCCGCAGAACAGGATCCATGACGGTCTGCAGGGGCTGGACGAGGACTCCTGCCACGGGGAGAGCACCGCCCAGGACGACGCCTGCTACCAGAAGACCGCCAATGTGACGGCGCGCAAATCCTCCGAGGTGATCGCCCGCGGCTGGATGGACGCCCAGAACCGCCACTCGGTCACCACTCCCGAGCCGCTGACCCCCGGCCGGTCCTACCGGATCACCTGGAAGACACTGCCGAACGACTACGAGATCAAGCCGGGCCATCGGCTGGGGCTGGTCCTGGGCGGCACCGATGCCGACTTCCTCTACTTCGAGGAAGCGACCGGGGCGAAGGTGACGGTGGACCTGGGCGGCAGCCGTGTCACCGTACCGGTGACCACCACCGGTGGACTCACCAAGTCCCTTCATCGGTAAGCGAGTTGTCGGAGCCCGGGTCGCCCACCGGCGGTCCGGGCTCAGCCCTGGATCCAGGTGTGGATCACATGGGCGCCCAGGTCCGCGTACCCGTCGGCCATGCGGTGTCCGCTCTCGTACCGGGCCGTGAGGTCGCGGTAGCGGATGTCCTCCCTCGCGGAGAAGCCCAGCCGGTGGAGGTCACCGGCGAGTTCCTCCGGGGTGAAAAAGCTGAGGAAGGGCTCACCGGCCTCGGCGGCCCATGCCGCACGGGCCTCGTGCACGGCGCGGTGCTCCGGTGGCAGCGTGTCCGGCGGCTCGCCGTAGTCGAAGACGACTCCGGAGCCGCCCGGCAGGTCGGCGATGAAGCCGAGCGTGTCCAGTACGGCGGTGTGCGTCAGATAGGGCACCACCCCGAGCCAGATGAAGAACGTCGGGCTGGCCGGATCGAAGCCCGCCGCCGTCAGCCCGTCGGCCAGGCTCTGCCGCTCGAAGTCGACCGGTGCGAAGGTCAGCGAGGGCGGTACGGGAATCTCCGCGGCGGCCAGCCGGCCGCGCTTCCACTCCTGGGTCGCGGGGTGGTCCACCTCGAACACCCGCAGGCCCTCCGCCTCGTACGGATTGCGGCAGCCGAAGGTGTCCAGCCCCGCCCCCAGCGCCACCGTCTGCCGCACCCCGCGCGCCACGGCGGCCGCTACGGCGTCCTCGGCGAATCGCGCGCGGGCGGCCACGGACAGCCGCACATCCTCACGCTCGGGCCGGAAGGCCGCTTCGAGGAGGGGATCGTCCGCGTCGGCGGCGAGGATACGGAGCGCCAGCGGATCGTGAAACACCCGGCCGCCCTCCAGCTCCTGGTGGGCCGCGCGGAACGCGGCCGCGCCACGGGCGGTGATGCTGGGCCGGCCGATCTGCATGGAGCGTCCTCCCCCGAGGTCCCGCCGTATGTCGCGGGCGACCCAGCCCATGGTGTCAGCTCCGCACCCCGCGCGCATCGCTAACCGCCCATGTTCACACGGGAGTTACACGAGGGACGGCGGCCTGCAGAATCGCCCGAGCTGCGGCGCCGCGCGGCAGGCGCGCATTGTCCCATCGATGGACGCCGAACAGGCGGCAGCCGGGCCCATCGGGTACATCCGGTCGGCCGAACCGGTGAAGCTCCCCACCACTCCGCAACCCCTTCGGATGTCGTGCATATAAATATGACAATCCGACAATCAGAACAAAAGGGTCCGGTATGGACCGGACCAGTGCGGAGTGCACCGTGTCCCATCACCCACGCCATCGGACGGCGCTTCTCGCCGTCGCCCTGCTCGGCGCCGTCACCGCGTGCGGCAGCGGGACACCGGCCGCCCCCGAAGCCGAGGAGAAGCCGTCGAGAACCGCGCCGGCCAGAAGCGGGGCCATGAAGGGCTTCACCCTGGTGGCCACCGGCGATCTGCTGGTGCACGCCTCGGTCATCCGGCAGGCACAGGCGGACGCGGGCGGTGACGGCTATGACTTCCAGCGCATGATCCGGGCGGCCGCGCCCGTGGTCGCCCAGGCCGACCTGGCCATCTGCCATATGGAGACCGTCTACGGGGCCGCCCACGGGCCGTTCACCGGCTATCCGACCTTCAAGACGCCTCCGCAGCTCGCCTCGGCCGTGAAGGGCCTCGGCTACGACTCCTGCTCCACCGCCTCCAACCACACCCTCGACGCCGGCCCCGAGGGGGTGGTCCGCACCCTCGACGCCATGGACAAGGCCGGACTGAAGCACGCCGGATCGGCCCGTTCCGCCGCGGAGAGCACCCGTCCCACGATGATGGAGGCCGGTGGCGCCAAGGTCGCCCAGCTCGCCTACGCCTACGGCACCAACGGCATCCCGGTCCCCAAGGGCAAGGCGTGGCTGGTCAACCTCATCAACCCGGCGCGGATCATCAAGGACGCGCGGGCCGCGCGGCGCGCCGGGGCCGATGTGGTCGTCGTCAGCGTGCACTGGGGTACCGAATGGCAACAGGCGCCGGACAAGCTCCAGCTCGCGCTCGCCAAGAAGCTGACCGCCTCCAAGGACGGGGGCCGCCGCGACATCGACCTGATCATCGGCACCCACGCCCATGTCCCCCAGGCGTACGAGAAGGTCAACGGCACCTGGGTGGTCTACGGCATGGGCGACCAGATCGCGGGGATCATGCCCGACAAGCGCGGTCAGATGGGCTCGGCGGCCCGCTTCACCTTCACCCCGCCCACCGCCGAGGGCAGGGCGTGGGAGGTGAAGAAGGCGGAGTACATCCCGCACGCCGTGGACAACGATCCGATCTCCCTGGTGAACCTCCCCCGGGCCCTGGAGAAGAGCCCCGGCAACCCGGGCTACACCAGCGCGCTGAGCACCATCCAGGAGGCGGTGCTCAGCCGGGGCGCCAAGAAGGACGGTCTGACGATGGGCCGTTGACCCGGCTGCCGGCTCCCCGTGGCGCTACCACTCGGGCTGATCCGGCCCGCCCGGCTCGTCCGGCTGTTCCGCCTGACCCCCCGGCTGCTCCGCCTGATCCGGCGGGCCGGGCTGCCCCGTCCGGTCCGCCTCCTGGGTGTGGAAGGCCAGGTTTTCGTTCTCCACATCGACGCGGACGTGGCTGTGGGCCGGCAGCGTGCCGCCGAGCAGCATCCGGGAGAGCGGATTGTCGACCTCGCGCTGGATGGTGCGGCGCAGCGGCCGGGCGCCGTACTCCGGCTGGTGTCCGTGCTGGGCCAGCCACTCGACGGCGGGCGGGGTGAACTCCACGCTGACGTCCTGGGCGTGCAGTCGGCGCCGGGTCTCCTCCAGCAGCACATCGGCGATCTGCCGGAGCTGGTCGTCGGCGAGCCGGCGGAAGATGACGACCTCGTCGATGCGGTTGAGGAACTCCGGCCGGAAGTGCTCGCGCAGCGGGCGCAGCACCCGCTCCCGGCGCGCCGCCTCGTCGGCCTCGTCGCCACCGCCGCCGAAGCCCAGGGGGCCACCGCGTCCGGTGATGGCTTCCGAGCCGAGGTTGCTGGTCATCACGATGACGGTGTTCTTGAAGTCGATGGTGCGGCCCTGGGCGTCCGTCAGCCTGCCGTCCTCGAGCACCTGGAGCAGGATGTTGAAGACATCGGGGTGCCCCTTCTCCACCTCGTCCAGGAGCAGCAGGGAGTAGGGCTGGCGGCGCACCGCCTCGGTGAGCTGCCCGGCCTCCTCGTGGCCGACGTATCCGGGGGGCGCGCCGACCAGCCGGCTGACGGTGTGCTTCTCCTGGTACTCGCTCATGTCGAGGCGGACCATGCGGTCCTCGCTGCCGAAGAGTGCCTCGGCCAGGGCGCGGGCCAGTTCGGTCTTGCCGACGCCGGTGGGGCCGAGGAAGAGGAAGCTGCCGCTCGGGCGGTTGGGGTCGGCGAGTCCGGCGCGGGCGCGCAGGACCGCGTCGGCCACGGCGGCCACGGCCTCCTCCTGCCCGACCACCCGCCGATGGAGGTGTTCCTCCAGGCCCAGCAGGCGTTGGCGCTCCTCCTGGGTGAGGCTGGCGACGGGGATTCCGGTCTGCCGGGAGACGATTTCGGCGATGTCCTCGACGGTGACCTCGGCGACGCGCCCGCCGTGGTACTGCGTACCCGATGCCTCCGCGATCCGGGTGTTCAGTGCGGCGATGCGGTCGCGCAGGGAGGTGGCGTGTTCGTAGCTCTCGGACGCGACGGCCTGGTCCTTGTCGCGGGTGAGCTGCTCGACCTCCCGCTCCAGGGCGCGCAGATCGGTGCCGCGGCCGCTGGAGCGCAGCCGGACCCGGGCGCCGGCCTGGTCCATGAGGTCGATGGCCTTGTCGGGCAGGAAACGGTCGGTCAGATAGCGGTCGGAGAGCTCGACGGCGGCGAGCAGCGCCTCGTCGGTGTAGCGGACCTGGTGATGGGCCTCGTAGCGGTCCCGGAGGCCGTGCAGGATGGCGACGGCGTCCGTGGGGGTGGGCTCGGGGACCATGATGGGCTGGAAGCGGCGGGCGAGTGCGGCGTCCTTCTCGATGTACTGGCGGTACTCGCGGAGCGTGGACGCGCCCATCACATGCAGTTCGCCGCGGGCCAGCGCGGGCTTGAGGAGATTGCTCGCGTCCATCTGGCCGCCCTCGGAGCCTCCGCCGCCGGCGCCGACGACCGTGTGCAGCTCATCGATGAAGATGATCAACTCGTCGGAGTTGGCGCGGATCTCATCGACGATGCCGGTGACCCGCTGCTCGAAGTCGCCGCGGAAGCGGGTGCCGGCCACGACGCTCGCGATGTCGAGCTGGACGACCCGGCGGCCGAGCAGGATGTCCGGCACATCGGCGTCGGTGATCCGCTGGGCGAGCCCTTCGACGACGGCCGTCTTGCCGACTCCGGCCTCGCCGATGAGGACGGGGTTGTTCTTGCCGCGCCGGGCGAGCACCTCGATGCTCTGCTCGATCTCCTCATCGCGGCCGATCACGGGGTCGATCCGCCCCTCGCGGGCCAGTTCGGTCAGATCGCGGCCGAACCGGTCGAGGTTCGGGGTCTTCCGCTGGTCCACGACGGGCCGCTGGTCGGTCGTGGGGGCGCTCGGCGTAAGGCCGCCGGTCTGGGGCGGACCGGGGGCCCGGGGTTCGAAGCGGGCGGCGTTCAAGATCTGCCCGGCGGTGGACTCGCGGTTGGCGGCGAGCGCGATCAGCACATGCTCGGGGCCGATGTACGAGGAGCCGCGTGAGCGGGCTATCTCATGGGCGTCGAGCAACGCCCGCTTGACGGCCGGGGTGACGGCGACCGAGTTGCGCGGCGGGCCGCCTCCCGCCTCCCGGTCGATGTCCGCGGCGATCCGGTCGGGGTCGGCTCCGGCGCGCGAGACCATGGTCCGGGTGGGCTCGGAGAAGAGCGCCGCCCGCAGCAGATGTTCGGTGTCGAGGTCGGTGCTGCCGTGTTCGGCGGCGTAGGAGGCGGCGGCCGAGACGAGATGGCGCGCGTTCTCACTCATCAGCCGGCCGAAGTCGACATGGCGTGAATCGGGCCGCTGCCCGGCCGGCCCGGTCCCGAGGAAGCGTGCGAGGAAGTCGCCGAGTGGATCCGGCCCGAAGTCCTCGGGGCCCTGGTTCGGGCCCTCATTCCCGCTGCCCATGTGACCAGTTTAAGGGCGATTGACACTGATGTCCGTTCGTGGGCGGTTTCGCGGGCGGCGGGCATCGGGGAGCCGGGCTCCGCCCCAGCTCCCCGCCCGGGCCGCCTCGGCTCGCCGCCCGGTGGCGTCAGCGATCCACCCTGTGCCGTTCGAGGACGACCAGGGCGGCGTCATCGCCCTGGTGGCCGCCCGTGTGGCAGATCAGATCGCGGTGCACTCGGTCGACGAGGTGCTGGGGGCCCGCGCCGTTCCATCCGGGGAGCCGTTCGACGAGCGGATAGAAGGTGCCCTCGCTGTTCCGCGCCTCGATGACCCCGTCGGTGTAGAGCAGCAGCTGATCGCCCTCGTCGAAGGGGAAGACCTCGCTGTGGTACCGGTCGGCCACCAGATGACCGAGGCCCAGCGGCAGTGCGGGCGCATAGCCCTCCAGCGTCTTCACGCCCGAGTCGCGCAGCGCGATCGGCGGCGGATGTCCGCAGTTGACGAGGCGGACCACCGGCTGGTCGTCGGGGATCTCCAGCACGGCGGCGGTGACGAACGACTCCCCCGCCCCGGGTGCCTTGTCGGGGGGTTCGGTCCGCTCGGCGGACAGGGCGGTGTCCAAGTAGGCCGCCAGATCGGTCAGGGGTACGGGCCAGTGCGCCATCGCGCGGAAGGCACCGAGCACCAGGGAGGCGTCCGCGACGGCGGTCAGCCCACTGCCCCGGACATCGCCGATGATCAGACGGGTGGTGTTCGAGGTGCGCGCCGCCGCGTACAGATCGCCGCCGATCTCCGCCCCCGGCTCGGCCGCGAGGTAGACCGAGGCGATCAGCAGCGGGCCGACCCGGACGGGAAGCGGGCGCAGCAGGACCCGCTGCGCCACATCGGCCACCGCCCGCACCCGGTTCAGCTCGCGCATATGACGGTCGAGGACCGCGCGGAACAGCACGATCATCGCCGAGACCAGGGCCAGGGTGATCACCTCGGTCAGGCGGCCGGGCTGGCCGAGGAAGCCCTCATAGGCGTTCGCCGTGATCTGGGCGCCGACAGCCAGGAGCCCCACACACGCGGTGAGCAGGGGGCCGGCGAACGAGGCGGTCATGGCGGGGGCCGCGATCAGCAGCGGGCTGAGCCTGACGCTCGCCGGGGCCAGCACATCGCCGAGCGTGATCAGCCCGATGACCAGCAGGGGGATCACGACCAAGACGCGGGTACGCCACCTTGGCCGGCGCAGATCCGAATGACCCTGCCACATATGCACATCTACTGCTTACGCCTGCCCTTGCGCCCGCGCCAGCCCCGCCCCGCCCGGCAGGGCACAACGCTCCGCCGGAAGGGGCCCGGACCTCCCACGAGGCCACGGCGTCGCCGGGGAGGCCGCCGCGCCGCCCGGGAGGCGGCTGTCACACTTCCGGCCGCCGTCTCGTCCTCCCTCTCGGGCCGACGAGAGGATCAGGACATGGCAGAGCTGACCGACTTCGAACAGCAGCGCGACCGGCTGTGGGCCGTCGCCTATCGCATCACCGGCTCGGTCGCCGACGCCGATGACGCGGTGCAGGAGACCTGGCTGCGCTGGCAGGCGCTGCCCGCGGACGAGGTCGCCGACCCCCGCGCGTATCTGACCACCGTCATCAGCCGGATCTGCTACGACCTGCTGGGGTCGGCGCGGGTGCGGCGCGAGGCGTACGTCGGGCCCTGGCTGCCCGAGCCGGTGGTGGCGGCCGGCGGTCCGGAGGACCGGGTGACGCTCGACGAGTCGGTGGGGCTGGCGCTGCTCACCGTGCTGGAGCGGCTGACCCCGGCGGAGCGGACCGCCTTCATCCTGCACGATGTCTTCTCGGTGCCGTTCCCCGAGATCGCCGAGGTCGTGGGCCGGAGTCCGGATTCCGTACGGCAACTGGCCTCCCGGGCGCGCAAGCGGGTCCGGGAGGAGGCGCCGCGGCGCTCGGTGGACCGCGGGGAGCACCGGCGGGCCGTGGACGCGTTTCTCCGGGCGGTCCTGGGCGGTGACATGGAGGGGCTGCTGGAGATCCTGGATCCGGAGGTCGTCTGGCGTTCGGACGGTGGCGGCAAGGTGGCGGCGGCCCGGGTCCCGGTGGTGGGCGACGAGAAGGTGGCCCGCTTCGCCCAGCGTCTCGCCCGGGGTTTCGATCCGGCCACGATGGTGGTGCACCGGTGCGCGGTCAACGACGCCCCGGGCCTGGTCATCGCCGACCGCACGGACGGCCAGGCCGTGGTCTTCGCCTTCTCCGTGCACCAGGGTCTGATCACCGAGATCGACGTGATCGTCAACCCCGACAAGCTCCGCCACCTCGATCTGCCGAGCCTGTGACCGGCATCACCGTCACATCTGAGGCCGCCATGTCGTCCTCCTCGTGAACACCACCCGAGAAGGAGGCCGCCGGTATGGAGAAGCAGCAGGTCCTGGTACTCGGCGCGGGCTATGCGGGGCTGATGGCCGCCCTGCGGCTGGCCCCGCACACCCGCGTCACCCTGGTCGATCCGAGCACCGCTTTCACCGAACGCGTCCGGCTGCACGAGCGGGCCGCAGGACGGCCCGACATCACGCATCCGCTCGACGCGCTGGCGCGGCGGACCGGCATCGCCCACGTGGCCGCCCGCGCCACCGTGATCGACCCGGCCGCCCGGCAGGTCACCACCGACGACGGCCGCCGGCTGCCGTACGACCGGCTGGTGTACGCGCTCGGCAGCCACACCCCCGACCCCGGTGAGCGCGCCTACACCCCGGAGACGGCGGCCGAACTGCACAAGCGGCTGCTGGACGGCCCGGGCGAGCTGACGGTGGTCGGCGGGGGACTCACCGGCATCGAGCTCGCGGCCGAGATCGCCGAGTCCCGGCATGCCTGGAAGGTCCGGCTGATCACGGGTGACGAGGTCGGCACGGGGCTGTCGGCGAAGGGCCGCGCCCATGTCCGTTCAACGCTCACCGGGCTCGGGGTCCGGATCGAGGAGGGCCGCCGGGTGGCGGGCCCCGAGGACATCGACACCGACGCGGTGGTGTGGGCCACCGCGATGACCGCGAACACCGCCCTGGCCGAGGCCGCCGGGATCACCCTCGATCCCACCGGCGGCATCAGCGTCGACGGTGCCCTGCGCTCGGTGTCCCATCCGGAGATCTACGCGGTGGGCGACGCCGCGGCCATGACCACCCCCGCCGCCGGTCATCTGCGCATGGCCTGTGCCACCGCGCTCCCTGCCGGTTCGCACGCCGCCTCCTCGATCATCGCCGAGACGCGCGGGCGGCAGCCGGAGCCGCTGCGCTTCCGCTTTGTGGTGCAGTGCGTGAGCCTGGGCCGCCGGGACGGGCTGATCCAGTTGGTGCGGGCGGACGACTCCCCGCGCGAGCGGGTGCTGCGCGGTGGCCTGGCCGCACGCACCAAGGAGCGGGTCGTGCGCTCCACCGTCAGCATGCTGCGGCTGGCGGCGCGCCGCCCCGGGGCCGTGCCCCTCATCCCCGGGATGAGCTGAGTCTCCAGGATGAGGCGCGTCCCCGGGATGAGGTGCGTCCCGGGGACGGGCTGAATCCCGGCGATGGGCCAAGGGCGCCGCACAGCCGCTAGAAGGGGTAGTGCGCGTGCTGGGTGGCGAGGGTGATCCACCGGGTGTCACTGAACGCCTCGATGCCCCAGCGGCCACCGAACCGCCCGTACCCCGAATGCTTGATGCCACCGAACGGGGCCTGTGGCTCGTCCGCCACCGACTGGTCGTTGATGTGCACGATGCCGGTCCGGATACGGCGGGCGACCTTGAGTCCATGGGTCCCGTTCTCGGTGATGATGCCGCAGGTCAGCCCGTGGTCGGTGGCGTTGGCCAGGGCCACGGCCCGATCGTCGTCGGCGAAGGTGTCGACCACGCACACCGGCCCGAACGCCTCGGCGTGGTGGATGTCCATGTCCGGGGTGACACCGGTCAGCACCGTCGCCGGGTGGACCGCGCCGTCCGGTTCGCCACCGCCGGTCAGTACCGTGGCGCCCTTGTCCACCGCGTCCTTCACCAGGGCCGCCACCCGGCGCGCCGAGGCGGCCGCGACCAGCGGGCCGAGCACGGTGGACGGGTCGGCCGGGTCCCCGCACGGCAGGGCGGCCGCCTTCGCGGTGAACTTCGCGGTGAACTCCTCGGCGAGGCTTTCATGGACGAGTATCCGGTCGCCCGACATGCAGATCTGACCGGAGTTCATGAACACGCCGAAGGTGGCGGCGTTCACCGCGTGGTCCACATCGGCGTCGTCCAGGACGATGATGGCGTTCTTGCCACCGAGCTCCAGCACGGCCGGCTTGAGGTGCTGCGCGGCCAGTGAGCCGATGGTCCTGCCGACTCCGGTGGAGCCGGTGAAGTTGACGATCCGTACGCGCGGATCGGCGATGAGCGCCCGGGCCACCTCGGCGGCGTCCGCACGGGCGTTGGTGACCACATTGAGCACCCCGTCGGGCAGCCCGGCGTCGCGCAGCACATCGGCGACGAAGAGCCCGCAGGCGAGCGGGGCGTCCTCGCTGGGCTTCATCACGACCGTATTGCCTGCCGCCAGGGGCGCCGTGACGGACCGGACCCCGAGGATGATCGGCGCGTTCCAGGGGGCGAAGGCCGCGACGACACCGGCCGGTTCGCGGACGGCGAGGCCGAGCGCGCCCGCCTCCTGGGCGCTGAGCACCTCACCGCGCGGGGCGGTGATCGCGGCGGCGGCCTCGCGGAGGATGTTCGCGGCCAGGCCCACGTTGAAGTGCGCCCAGGGCGCGGTGCCTCCGGCCTCCTGGGCCATGATCTCGGCGGCCCGGTCGGCGCGCGACTCCAGCAGGTCCGCCGCGGTCAGGAAGATCCTACGGCGCTCGAACGGGGCCAGCTCCGCCCAGGCCGGGAAGGCGGCGTCGGCGGCGGCCACCGCGCGCGCCACGTCCTCGGGCCCGGCGGCCGCGACGGTGGCGAACACCTCACCGGTGTAGGGGTTGAGGTCCTCGGCGGTGCGCCCCGAGGTGGCCGGGATGTCCTTGCCATCGATCAACAGGTCGCGGTGAAGGGTCATATCGGATGTCCTTTGCGGTCCCTCGCCCCAAGGGCGGCGTTCGCGGAATGAACTTCAGTTCACTATGGCGTGGACGTCAGTCTCCGCCGCGCCCCGGGCCGTCGTCAATGCGCAGGCGGGGACGGGGCCACCGCACCCCGCCGGACGCCGTCACCGCCAGGACGCCCAGGAGGGCCAGCGCGGCGGCGGGGGCGAGGACCGTCCACGGGGCGCGCTCGGCGTAGGGATGGTTCTCGGCCAGCAGCCGCCCCCACTCCGGGGACGGCGGCTGCGCGCCCAGGCCGAGGAAGCCCAGTGAGGCCAGGGCGAGCGCCGCGGCCGGCAGACGCAGCAGGGCGTGCCGGACGACCGGGGGCAGGACCGCGGGCAGGATGTGGCGGCGCAGCAGATGGCGGCGGGAGGCGCCCAGTGCGCGGGTGGCGGCGAGATGTGTGGCGGCGCGCTGCTGCCGCAGCAGGGCGGAGGTGTGCGCGGCCAGCGGCGCCCAGGCGACGGCGGCCACGGCGAGCGCGGGGGTGTACGGGCCGCGTCCGGCCGCTCCGGCGACCAGGAGCCCGGCGAGCACGGGCGGCACCGCGTTCACGGTCTCGACGAGTCCGCCGGACAGCCGGGGCACCAGGCCGAGCAGCACCCCCGCCACCAGCGCGGCGGCGCTCACCGCCACCGCGAGCGCGAGCGTGGACAGCGCGCCGTGCGCCACCCGGGCCAGCAGATCGCGGCCCAGCGCGTCGGTGCCGAACGGATGCGCCCAGGACGGGGAGGTGAGCCGGGCGGCGGTGTCCACGGCCAGCGGGTCCCGGAGGGCACCGAGCACCACGACGGCGAGCAGGAGCGCGCCGTAGAGCAGCGGAACGGAGCGGGCGGACGGCGCGGACGGCCGGTGGAGCGAGGGGAGCGCCCCGTCGCGCAGCGCGGGCCCGAGCAACAGCCGGGCCGCGAGCCGGGCGAGACCTCCGGCGGCGGCCGCGAGCAGGACGAGGACGAGGGTGCCCGCCTGAAGCACCGGCAGGTCCTGGGCGATGGCCGCCTGCAGCGTGAGCCGGCCGAGCCCTGGGATGTCGAAGACCTGCTCGACGGCGACCGCCCCGCCGGTGAGCCCGACCACGAACAGCCCGATGTTCGGCAGCACTCCGGGCACGGCACGCCGCAGCGCGTGACGGGCGATCCGCCGGGCGGGCAGCCCGCGTGCCGCGGCGGCCCGGGCCCAGGGCTCCGCGAACGCACCGGGCAGGGCGTCGTCCAGCACCCGGCCCAGCAGGGCGCCCGCGGGCAGGCCGAGGGCGAGCGAGGGCAGCACCATCCACCGCGGCCCGTACCAGCCGGCCGCGGGCAGCCAGCCGAGCCGCACCCCGACCACGGCGGCCAGCACGGACGCCAGCAGGAACTCCGGCAGCGCCGCGAAGAGCGCGCCGCCGCTTCCCGTACCGGCCCCGCGCCGGGCGGCCCGCCGCCGCGGCCCGAGCCACAGCGTGCGCCCGCACACCGCGCCCGCGGTGACCGCCGCGACCACCAGCGCCCCGCCCATGAGCAGCAGCGAGACCCCGAGCGCCTCGGCGACCGAGGGGGTCACGGCGGTGCCCGAGATCCAGGACCGGCCCGCGTCGCCGTGGGGCAGTCCGGCGAGCCACCGGCCGAGCAGCCGCAACGGCCCGGCGTCGAGGTCGAGTCGGGAGCGCAGGGACTCCAGGAGCTCGGGGCTGGGCTCGCGGTCGGCCTCGCGCGCCTTGAGGACGGTACGGGCGGGGTCGGTGCGGGACAGCCAGGGCAAGAGCCCGATGCCGCACAGCAACGCCCCGGCGAGCGCGAGGCGCCACAGCGCGCTCAGACCGGTGGACCGCGCCCCACTGAGGCCGGTGGGCCGCCCGGCGCTCCGGCGGGTGAACGGCGCCGTGCTCGGCCCGGTGTTCCGCCCGGCGCCCGGCCCGGTGGACCGCCCGCCCGTGCTCGGCCCGGTCGCCCGCCCCGCACTCGGTTCGGTGGACCGCGCCCTGGTCCGCGCGCCGCTCAACGCCGCGTACCGGTGCCGACGAGCGTGCGCTCGTACGGATCGAGGATCACACCCCGCACCGAGGCGCCGACGCCGTGGATGATCCGCTGATGGACCAGCGGGACGACCCCGTCCGTACGCAGCACGGCGGTCTGCGCGGCCAGGGCCGCGCGATGGCGCGCCGCGTCGTCGGCGCGGGAGCCGGCCTCGGCGACCGCGCGGTCGACGGCCTTGTCGCACACCCGGGCCAGGTTGTAGCCGCCGTCGCAGGTGAAGTCGTCGGCGAGATAGGAGACCGGGTCGCCGGTGTCGAGCATGGTGTTACGGGCGGCCACCACGGCGTCGAACTTCCCGGCCAGGGCGTCGCCTTCGAGCCGGGAGTACTCCCGCACCTCCAGCTTCACACTGAACCCGGCCTTGCGCAGCTGCTGTTGCAGTACCTGGGCGACCTCGGGCAGCTCGGGCCGGTTGTCGTAGGTGGCGAGGGTGAGCGCGGTGTTCGCGGCGCGCTTGGCGGCGGGGCGGCCGGACGGCCGGGGGCGCTCGCCCGCGGCCCAGGTGAGGGCCGGGCCGAACAGGCCGCGGCCGGTGTCGGCATGCCCCTCGTAGACGCCCTCGGCGAGGGCGGAGGCGTCGACGGCCTCACGGGCGGCGGCGCGGACGGCGGGGTCGGCGAAGGGGCCGGAGCGGGTGTTGAGGAAGAGGGCGGTGGTGCGGGCGGTGGGCACCTCGCGGACGGTCGGCTGGTCGAGGGTGGCCGCCTGGGAGACCGGGACCGCCTCGGCCATGTCCACCTCGCCGCTGCGCAGCGCGTTGGTGCGGGCCGTGCCATCGGCGATGAAGCGGACGTCGAGACCGGAGGCATGGGCGAGGCCGCCCCAGTAGTCGTCGAAGCGGTGGAGGGTGGCACGGGTGGCGCCGCTCGTCCTGGCCAGGGTGAAGGGACCGGTGGCGGTGCCGGCCGGATCGACCGCCGCTTTCCCGTCCGCCGTGTCCGAACGCGGCTCTGCCGTACCGGACGTATCCGCGCCGGACTCATCCGTACCGGCCGCCCCCGCACCGGCCGTCGTGCGATACGCCTTGGGCGCGAGGATGGCCAGGCTCGGGCTGGACAGTCGCAGGGGCAAGGCGGAGTCGGCGGTCGCGGTGGTGACCCGGACCCGCCGCTCCCCCACCGCCTCGGCGGTGAGCCTGACCCCGGTGAGCGCGGCGGGCGAGGGATCGGCGTGGGTGGCATGGGTGAGGGCGCCCGCCACCGCCGCCGGGGTGACCTCGGTGCCGTCCTGGAACCGCGCCTCGCGCAGGGTGAACACCCAGCCGCCGCCGCTCTCCCGGGTCCAGGACTCGGCGAGGGCGGGCACCGCGCCGCCGTTGCCGTCCAGCCGGGTCAGCCCTTCGGTGACCCCGAGCCGGCTGAGCAAGGTGGCGTCGGCGCCGTACGGGGAGAAGCGCTCGGCGGGCGGGAAGGCCATCGCGACCCGGAGGCGTCCACCGCCCGCCCCGGCCCCGGCGTCGTACGGCGAACCGTCGCGGGCCGCGAAACAGCCGGTGAGCAGCGGGACGAGCAGCAGCGCGGCGGCCCACCGGCGGCGGACAGAGTGCATGGGCGTGGTTCTCCAGGGGCGGCGCGGGAACGGCGAAACACAGACGCTAGATGATAATCATTTCCATAAAGGTCATGGCGTCCCGGGCCCCATGGGGACCTCGAAGTGGACGATTCCCTGACCGCCCCCGGGCGCCTCCCGCTCATCGCAGACGACCTTCCCCAGCGACCGCCAGAACGGCTCGGCGCCCACCACCGCCGGATCGGTGTGCAGATAGACCGCGCGATAGCCGCCGTCCGCCACGGCGAAGTCCAGCAGCGCATGCACCAGCCGCCGGGCCAGCCCGTTGCGCCGATGCTCGGACCGCACATAGACCCGGCGCAGCTGGGCGGTCTCCCCCGACGGGTAACGCGCGGCCAGCCAGGGCGGGTTGGGCGGATGGGCCGGGCCCCGGGAGTCGAGCGCGGCGGTCGCCACGACCGCCCCGTCGCTCTCGTCCACCGCCACCAGCAGAGTGTGGCGCGCACCGTTCAGATACGCGGCGGCGGGATCGATGATGTCGGCGTGCCAGCGTGGCACATAGCCGGTTGCGAAGTCGCGGTAGACGGTGTCGAGCATCACGCTGCGGACGGCGTCGAGGTCATCGGGGGTCGCGGTTCTGATGCGGTAGCTGGGCACCTGCGCATCGTACGCAATAAGCCTGCGCGCCGATCGTACTGGCAGACTGGGTCCGGACCGGAGGAGGGGCCGATGGGGCGGGGACGGCCGTCGATGCAGGAGCTGATCCAGCGGCGCAGGAACGCCGGATTCGTGGGGCGGCAAAGGGAACTGCACGCGTTCCGGGACAACTTCGGCCTGCCGCCGGAGGACGGGCGGCATCGCTTTGTCTTCCATGTGCACGGCCACGCGGGTGTGGGCAAGACCTGGCTGATGCGCCGGCTGGAAGAGACCGCCCGCCAGGAGTACGGCGCGTTCACCGCCCGCATCGACGAGTCGGCGGGCTCCGTCCCCGAGGCGATGGCCGCGATCAGCGAGCAATTCGCCCGCCAGGGGCGGGAGTTCACGGCCTTCGACCGTCGGCTCGCCACCTATCGGCAGCGCCGCCACGAGGCGGAGTCGGTACCCGCGGAGGGCGAGCGGCCCGGGCCCAGCACCGGCAGCATGGTCGCCGCGCGAGCCGGGCTCACCGGCCTCGGTCTGGTACCCGGTGTCGGGGCGCTGGCGGGTGCCGTCGACCCGGTGCCGCTCGCCGAGGGCACCGACCGGCTGCGGGCGGCGCTCAGCTCCCGGTTCCGCGACCACAAGGACGTCCAGCTGGTGCTGGACCCGGTGGAGACGCTGACCCCTGCTGCTGGTCAGGGAGTTATCGGAGGCGGCAGCGACGGTGCCATGGCTGGTGCTGTTCTTCGACACCTACGAACGCCTCGGCCCGCTGCTCGACCCCTGGCTGCGCACCCTGTTGGCCAGCGAACGCCTGGGCACCATCCCCGCCAACACCGTGCTGGTGCTGGCCGGGCAGACCCGCCCGGACCCCGGCTGCTGGGGCGATCTGGCCGATGTGGTCGCGGAGCTGCCGCTGGAGCCGTTCACCGACGCGGAGGCCCGGCAGCTGCTCAGCTCCAAGGGGATCACCGATGAGCCGGTGGTGCGGGAGGTGCTGCGGCTCTCCGGCCGGCTGCCCGTGCTGGTGTCCACCCTCGCCGAGAACCCCGGAACCAGCGGCGATCTGGACGACCCCAGTGCCACCGCCGTCGACCGGTTCCTGAAGTGGGAGCGCGATCCGGTGCGCCGCTCCGCCGCCCTGGCGGGCGCGCTGCCCCGGCGGCTGAACGAGGACATCTTCAGGGCGGCCGTGGACGAGGACGGAGCCGAGCTGTTCGGCTGGCTGCGGTCGCTGCCGTTCATCGGCGACCGCAACGGGGCGGCCCGCTACCACGACGTGGTCCGCGCCCCGATGCTGCGGCTTCGGCGGACCACCTCACCGCAGCGGTGGACCGCGGCGCACACCCGCCTGGCCGAGGCCTTCGCCGGGTGGCGGGAGGCGGCCGCCGGGGGGCTCGACGCGCGCGACGGTTGGCGGCTGGCCGCCTGGAGCGGACCGCGTCTGGAGGAGTGGTATCACCTGCTGTGCGCACGGCCGTCGGCGGCGCTGCCCGGGGCGCTGCGGGACGGGATCGGCGCCTGCGACGCGGGCCCCGCGGTGGCCCGGCGCTGGGCGTCCACCCTGGTCGAGGCGGGCGAGGACGCCGACTCGGACCCGGTGCGCACCTGGGGGTGGCATCTGGTGGAGGCGCTGGCGGACGAACGGCGGCGCGGTATCGAGGCGATGGGGCTGCTGCTGGCGCGGGCCGGGCTGGATGCCCCCGCCCGGGTCGCGGCGCTCGTCCTACGGGGGTGGCACCGCCGGTCGGTCGAGGAGTTCGACGGGGCCCTGGAGGACTTCCGCCGGGCGATCGAGCTGGACCCCGGGAACGTACGCGCGCACTTCGGGCGTGCCGTGGTCCACCGGGCGACCGGGGACTTCACCGCGGCGATGGACGCGCTCGACGGCGTGGCGGCGCTGGAGCCGGGCTCGACCTGGGTTCAGCGGGAGCGCGGCGAGACCTGCCGCCGGGCGGGCCGGTACGAGGAGGCGCTGGCCCTGCTCGACCCGGTGGTCGCGGCCGATCCGGCGGACCATGTGGCTCTGGGCAGCCGCGGCCAGACCATGATGGCCCTCGGCCGGATCCATGAGGCCCTGGCCGACTTCGACCGGGCCATCGAACGACACGGCGACTACACCTGGGCGCTGGTCCGGCGGGCCCGTGTCCGCAGCACCCTGGGGGACGCGGCGGGCGCGCTGGAGGACCTGGACCGGGCGGAGGAGCTGGAGCCGGGCGTCCCGGGAACGCTGGGCGAGCGCGGTGATATCCACCGCTTCGCGGGCCGCTACGAGGAGGCCATCGCGGAGTACGATCGGGCACTGGCTCTCGACCCCGGCTACGCCTGGGCCCTGGGGAGCCGCGCGATGGCCAACGAGGCCCTGGGCAGACGCACGGAGGCGCTGGCGGATCTGGACCGTGCGGTGGCGCTGAATCCCGGCTACGCCTGGGCCGTGGCGCAGCGCGAGCGTTTGCTTCTCGGCGGGGATTCACCGGAGGGCGGGCGGAACGACGGACCGGTGTGACCTCCCGGCACCCGTGCTTCCGGCTCCTCTCCCTCCGTGGCCGGTCACCGGCCCTGTCGTGACGCGCGCCGGGTGATGCAGGCCGACACGGCGTGGCGTACGGCGCGCAGCACGGCACGGCAGCGCGACAGATACCGGGCCGGGCGGGGCCGGCGGACCGGACGCGGTGCGGCCGATGGAGCCGGTGCGGACGTCGGGGCCGGTACGGCCTCGGACACGTCCTGAGCGGTGGTGTCCACCGGATCGGGAGCGGCCGGATCGGCCGGGGGCGGCGACGGATCGGTGGTCCTGGCCTGCGGGGTGACGGGGCGCCGGGCGGCTTCTGCGCGCATCATCGCGCGCATGGCGGCATAGACATCGATGGGCATGCGGATACTCCTGCGGTCTCGAACGTCCGTTGGCTGAGCGGGCAGGGCACACCGCATCCGGAATCCGCGGGGCAGTCGCGGAAGCGGGATGGCGGACGCGCCCGGGCCCGGTCAGCAGCGCAGGACGACGGACCGTGAGGAGAGCGGGCCGGCCGGGAGGTCGCCCCCGGCGGCGAACGCGCCGCCGCCCGTCGCGGGGTCGGCGGGGTCGGCGGGGCGACCGCGGACCGCGACGAGCACGAGGGGGCCGAGGGACGTCGAGAGGGATCGATGGGCGCCGAACGAGGCGCCGTGGACCACCCGTCCGGCATGCCGCGCCGGATGCCCGGCACCGTCCCGGGTAAGGAGCTTCGCCGACGCCGACGCGGTGGAGCGTTCGTCCTCGGTCTCCGGCACCGGCGGAACAGGCGCTGGGAGGACGGGAGCGCCCGCGGGGGCGGACGTGGCGAGGCCCCGGCCCGAGGCGGCAGCACCGGCGTCACCGGGCATGGACGTGGCTGGGGCCGGGGCCGGATTCGCAGGCCCGGCCGCGCACCGGTCAGGGCCGGTGGACGGCGAGTCGCGGACGACCCCCAGAGCCAGCACGGCATGCAGCAACGTGACCGCCAGCAGCAGAAGGACGGCGGCCGCGCACGGGCCGCCGCACACCGCGGGGCGGTTCGTGTCGCGGCCGTGCACCATGCGGCCTCCCTCGCTGATCCCCCTCAAGGGAACCCCGCACAGCGGAAGACGGCACTCCGATTACCGGGAAAAGTCTATACTTTCACCCGTGTCGGTTATCTCCTCGAACACGCATATCGTCGCATTTCGAGGAGTCACCGGCCGCCGTGGTGTGATCATTCGAGCAACGTGGCCGGTGCGGCCTGCCGCCAGGAGTCCAGCAGGATGTCCCGCAGCTCATCGACGTCCTCCAGCGCGGCGAGCCGCACCCGCACCCAGGCCGAACTCGCCTCATGAGCGGCCACCCAGAACTTCTCCGGCTCCGCCAGCACCAACTCCTTCCGCTCCTCCTTGGGACATCTGACGGCCATCGAGGTCTCGTCCTCGGGCAAGGTGGCGAACATCTTCCCGGCGACCCGGAAGGTGGGCATCGACCAGGCGATCTTCTCTGTGGTCTCCGGCAGCGACAGGGCGACGGCACGGACATCGTCGGAGGTGGTCATGGCCCGACCGTAGAACACCCCACCGACAAGCGCGCCCGTGCTTGAATGCGCAGGTGACGGATTTGGACGTGCTCAAGGTGTTCTGCGGGCCCTACGGCCGCGGTGGCAATGAACTCGGCGTGGTGCGGGACGGCGCCGCGGTGGTCGGCGAGGCGGAGCGGCAGCGGGTCGCCGCCCGGCTGGGGTTCAGCGAGACCGTGTTCGTGGACGATCCGGAGCGCGGCGTCGTCGACATCTACACACCGAGCGTCCGGCTGCCCTTCGCGGGCCATCCGCTGGTGGGCACCGCCTGGCTGCTGGACCTGCCCGAGCTGCTGCCGCCCGCCGGTGAGGTGCCCGCGCGCCAGGACGGCGAGTTCACCTGGATCACCGGCCGGCCCGCCTGGGCGGCCGGGCGGCGCACCCGGCAGTACGCCTCGCCGGAGGAGGTCGAGGCGCTGCCCACCCCTCCCGAGGGCGACGGCTGGCTGTACGCCTGGGCGTGGCAGGACGAGGCCGCGGGCCGGGTGCGGGCGCGCGCGTTTCCCCGCCGGGGGGACGGGATCGTCGAGGACGAGGCCACCGGCGCCGCCGCCCTGATTCTCTCGGGCGAGCTGGGCCGCGCCCTCAACATCACCCAGGGCGTGGGGTCGCAGATCCTCACCGGTCCCCTGCCGGACGGCTCCATCGAGATCGGTGGCCGGGTCGAGCTCGCCGAGGTCCGCTCGCTGTAGGCCGGCAGCCGCCCCGAGCCCCGGCGGTGGTCCGGGCGGTCGCGGTCAGTGCGTACGGGCGTAGTGGATCGCGATCCGCGCCCCGAGCCGTGCGTTGTTCTTGACCAGGGCGATATTGGTTTGCAGGCTCTCGCCCTTGGTCAACTCGACGATCCGGCCCAGCAGATACGGGGTCGCGTCCTTGCCGCCGATTCCCGCCTCCGCCAGCTCGGCGAGGGCCTGCTCGATGATGCCGTCGATCCGCTCGGCGGGGATCTCCTCGGCCTCGGGCACCGGATTGGCGATGCTCAGCCCCGCCGTCATGCCCAGCTCCCACTGGGCGCGCATGGTGGCGGCGATCTCCTCGGGCGAGTCGACGCGCAGCGGGGAGCGGAAGCCGCTCACCCGCGAGTAGAAGGCGGGGAAGTCGTCGGTGCCGTAGGTGAGCACCGGAACGCCCAGGGTCTCCAGCTTCTCCAGGGTCAGTCCGATGTCGAGGATGCTCTTGACCCCGGCGCTGATGACGGCCACCGGGGTGGTGGCGAGCTCGGTGAGATCCGCGCTGATGTCGAAGGAGTGCTCCGCTCCCCGGTGCACTCCGCCGATGCCACCGGTGACGAAGACCCGGATCCCGGCGAGCGCGGCGAGCCGCATGGTGGACGCCACGGTGGTGGCGCCATGGCCGCCGCGCGCGATGACATGGGCGAGGTCGCGCACGCTGACCTTGCCGACGTCCGGGCTGGTGGCGAGCAGTTCGAGGTCGGCACGGTCCAGACCGGCACGTGGCGTGCCGTGGAGGACGGCGATGGTGGCGGGGACCGCCCCCTCCGCGCGGATGATCTCCTCGACCTCGGTGGCCATCTCGACGTTCTGCGGATACGGCATGCCGTGGCTGATGATCGTGGACTCCAGCGCGACCACGGGACGGCCCTCGCGCAGGGCCTCCGCGACCTCCTCGGTGAGGCTCAGCCGGGGGTGGGGGGTGGTCATGTGGTCCTCCGCAGCGGTGCGTTGAGCGCGTCCTCGATCAGACGCGCGGTCAGGTCGGGTCGTACGGTGGCGGGGGTGGCCACGGTCAGCGCGGCGGCGGCGTGGCCGTAGCGGGCGGCGTCGACCGGGTCGGCGCCACCGAGCAGGGCGTGTGCGAACGCGCCGAGCATCGCGTCGCCGGCCCCTGTGACGTCGTGCACCTCGGCCGGTGGCGCCTCCAGCGGCACCTTGCCCTCGTCGAGGGTGCTCAACAGGGAGCCGCGCGCACCGAGCCGCACCCACACATGCCGTACGCCGCGCTCGTGGAGGAGGGCCACGGCCGCGAGCAGCTCCGGATCGTCCGCGGCGGCGTCCCCGTCGAGGTCCCGGCCCGCCAGCGCGCCCAGCTCCGCCACGTTCGGCGTCACGGCGAAGACCGGCCGCCCGGTGGCGAACAGCGGGGCGAGCAGCGCCGCCTTGGGGACGCTCACCGGGTCGATCAGCGTCTGGACGCCGGTGGCGGCGGCGATGTCCAGGACGTACGAGAGCACCCGCGGGGAGAGGTTCCCGTCCAGCACCAGCAGGCCGGCGTGGCCGATGAGCTCCCGCGCGGTGTGCAGATGCTCGGGGCTCAGCGCGTCGGTGGCGGCCATGTCGGCGATGGCCACGACCAGATCGCCGTCGGCGTCCAGCACCGCCGTATAGGTGCCGGTGGGATGCGGGCCGCGGTGCACATGGTCGATGCGCACCCCGGCGGCCTGGGTCTCGCTCAACAGCCGCTCCCCCGCCGCGTCCTGCCCCACGGCGGCGATGAGATGGGTGGGGGTGCCCAGCCGGGCGAGGTTCTCGGCGACATTGCGGGCGACGCCGCCGGGGCTGGTGTGGGACCGGCCCGGATTGCTGGTGCGGTACGCGACGGGTGCGAGGCTGCGCACCTTGATGTCCACGTTGGCGCCGCCGATGACCACCACCGCGTGTTCCCGGCGCAGGATGTAGCCGCGCCCCAGGATGGCGCCCTTCTTGCCCAGGTTGGAGAGATGGACGTTGACCGCGGCCCGTGTGGTCCCGAGGGCGTCGGCGATGGACTGGGCCCCGGCCAGGGGGTCCCGCCGCAGCAACGCGAGAATCTCCCGTTCCCTGCGGGTCAGCATCATGCTCAGCAGAGTAAAGGACCCTTAGCCCGATAAACAGGCCACTGACACCCATGGGTTGGCCCAGGAGATCGTAAAAGAACGGCGGATGACATCCTGGGAAGCCATGGCGCGCCGGACACTCTCGGCAGCAGCCCGGGAACCTGTCCGGTGACGAGGAAGAAGGCCGATGAGACTCTGCTTTCTGGTGGAGGAGCGCTATCGCCATGACGGGATGCCCCGTGAGGTGATCCGTCAGCTCTCCGCCTGGGGCCACCAGGTGGACGTGGTCCGGCCGGGCCGTTCCCTGCTGCGGATGTCCGATGCGGTGCGGGCGGGCAGCCATGACGCCTGGGTGCTCAAGACGGTGTCCGGAGGACCCGGGCTGACGCTGCTGGAGGCCGCCTCTGCGGTCGGGCTGACCACCGTCAACGACGCCCGCGCCATCCGCGGCGTACGGGACAAGGCGCTGGCGGCCGCGATCGGGCGCAGCCGGGGGCTGCCGTTGCCGCCCACCTACGCGGCGGCCCGGCCCGAGGAGCTGGAGGAGATACCGGAGGCCGAGTTCCCGCTGGTGGTCAAGCCCGCGGACGGCAGCTCCGGGCGGGCCGTGCGGCTGGTGCCGACGCCGGACCGGCTGCGGGCGCTGCGTGCCGAACTGGCCGTGGAGGGCATGCTCATCGCCCAGCCCTACGTGCCGAATTCGGGCATCGACCTCAAGGTGTACTGCGTGGACGGGGAGTTGCACGCGACCGAGCGGAGCTCACCGCTCAGCCCCGACGGGGGCACCCGCGGCCGTCGGGTACGGCTGTCCGCCGAAGTGGCGGCCATCGCCGCCGAGGTGGGTGCGGCCTACGGCCTCGATCTGTACGGGGTGGATGTGCTGCTGGGCCCGGACGGGCCGGTGGTCGTCGATGTGAACGACTTCCCCAGCTTCAAGGAGGTGCCGGACGCCGCGGCCCGGGTGGGGCGTGCGGTACTGGAGTTGGCGCGCAGGGGCGGCGCCCGGTCCGGAGCGGCGTTCGTCGGCGCCGCCCTCACCGAGCCGGTGCTGGCTCCGGAGCCGGTCCCGGCCGTGGCCACGGGCCGGCTATGACCGCGGGCCGCGGCCATGGGCGGGATATGACCGCTACGGTGAGCGGCGGCCGATGAGGATCGGTCTGATCACCGCCGACCCCGGTCATCAACTCCTCGCCGACACGGCGCAGTTGCTGTCGCCCCGTCATGAGGTGGTGGCGCTCGATCCGGGCGGCCACGGGGCCGGGACGCAGGCCCCGGCCGACCCCTCGGAAGACGCGGCCGGCCCCGGGGAACTCGCCGATGTCTATCTGCTGAAGGCCCGGACGCCGCGTGCGCTGGCGCTCGCCCGGTCCCTGGAGCGGCGCGGCGCCCCGGTGGTGAACTCCGCCGCGGCCACCGCCCTGTGCCAGGACCGGACGGCGATGGCCGAAGTGGCGCTCCGCGCCGGTCTGCCGTTCGCCCCCACCCGTACCGTGGCCTCGCTCGCCGGGCTGACGGCGGAGCGGCTGCGTCATCCCGTCGTCGTCAAGAGCCGCCACAGCCGCCGCCATGATCTGGTGGCCCGCGTCGACGACACCGCACGGCTGCGCGCCCTGAGCGCGGACTGGGCGGATGAGCCCGTGGTGGTGCAGGACTTCACCCCGAACGACGGCTGGGACCACAAGCTGTGGGTGATCGCGGGCCGGGTGTTCGCCGCGCTGCGCCGGTCGGAGCTGGCGCCCGGCGGCCGCGGCCCGAGCCTGCCGCTCGCCCCGGACGCGCTGCCCCCGGGCTGGCTGGCCCCGGTGCGCCACGTCGGTTCGGTGTTCTCGCTGGAGGTCTACGGCGTGGATCTGATCGACGCGGGCGGCGGCGCCCCGCTGATCGTGGACATCAACGCCTTCCCGGGGATCCGCGGTCAGGCCGGAGCGCCCGAGGCGCTGGCGGCCCTGGCACTGCGGACCGCCGAACGGGGTGGACTCACCGCGCCCCGCCCATGACCGACACGAGGGAAATACTAGGGGACTCCCGTCCTGAATAGGGGTGGTCGCAGGCCGGACCGGAGCGGCAGGGTGGTCTACTGGTCTCCGCGCGACCCGAGGCACGCGCGCGACAGCCACACGACAGCCGCCGCGGAACGAGCGGCGCGAAAGGACATCACGTGACCGCACACCCCACCGGCACAAGCCTGTGGATCCGGCAGTTCCACCCCGCGCCGGCCGCGGCGACGCGACTCATCTGCCTGCCCCACGCCGGCGGGTCCGCCTCCTACTACTTCCCGGTCTCCAAGGCGCTCTCGCCCACGGTCGACGTGCTCGCCGTGCAGTACCCGGGGCGTCAGGACCGGCGCAACGAGAAGTGCATAGACAACATCCCCGAGCTGGCCGACGCGCTGGTGCCGGAGCTGCTGCCCTATACGGACAAGCCGGTGGCGCTTTTCGGCCACAGCATGGGCGCCACCCTCGCCTTCGAGGTCGCCCTGCGCCTGGAGCAGAAGGGCGTGGTGCCGGTGGCGCTGTTCGCCTCGGGGCGGCGCGCCCCCTCCTGCCACCGTGACGAGTCCGTCCACCTCCGCGACGACGACGGGCTGATCGCCGAGGTGAAGGCGCTCGCCGGGACCGACACCCAGCTCCTGGGCGACGACGAGATCCTCCGGATGGTGCTGCCCGCCATCCGCAGCGACTACAAGGCGGCCGAGACCTACCGCTACGCCCCCGGCCCGCAGCTGGCGACGCCGATCCACGCGCATGTGGGGGACGACGACCCCAAGGCGAGTGTCGAGGAGGCCCGCGCCTGGGGCGAGCACACCACCGGTGGCTTCGACCTCCAGGTCTACTCCGGCGGCCACTTCTACCTCAACGACGAGGCCCCGCGCGTCATCGCGTCCATCCGGAAGGTGCTGACCGAGCAGTCCTGAGCCATCGGCCGGCCGCGGGGCGTTCAGCCGTGCGGCCGGTCCGCCAGGACGGTGCGTATGTAGTCCTCGACGGTGACGTCCAGGCCCACGTCACGCCCGGCCCGCTCGGACAGCAGCCAGCGGTGTTCGAGCAGTTCGTAGTAGATCTGCGCGGTATCGGTGGCACCGCGCAGATCCTTGGGTACGGCCCGCACGGTGGGCCGGAAGACATCGCGGACCCACCGGTGGGCGAGCACCTCCGGACGCGCGCCGAGCGGATCGCCGGGCGCGTAGTCGTCCTGTGTGGCCATCCAGGTCTCCAGGTCGTTCAGGAGGCTGCGAGCCTGGTTCTCCTCGGCGTCGAGTCCGGTCAGCCGCAGCAACTGCCGCTGGTGGTGGCCCGCGTCGACGACCTTGGGCACGAAGGTGACGGTGTCGCCGCCGGGTGAGCGCTCGATCTGCATCTCCGCCACGTCGAACCCGAGGTCGTTCAGGCGCCGGACGCGCTGGTCGATGGCGTGGCGCTGGGCGAGCGGATAGACCGACTGGCGGGTCAGCTCATGCCACAGGTCACGGTAGCGCTCGGCGATGGCCTCGCCGAAGAGCACCGGGTCGACCGAGGGGTGCAGGGAACCGCTCGCCTCCAGGTCCATCAGCTCACCCGCGATGTTCACCCGCGCCACCTCGACGTCGTAATCCCGCTGTCCGCTGGTGAGCTTCGGCTGGATCTGCCCGGTCTCGGCGTCGACCAGATAGGCGGCGTACGCGCCCGCGTCGCGCCGGAAGAGGGTGTTCGACAGCGAGCAGTCGCCCCAGGCGAACCCGGCCAGATGCAATCGCACCAGCAGCACGGCGAGCGCGTCGAGCAGCCGTCGGATGGTGCTCGGCCGCATGGTCGTCTGGAACATCGAGCGGTATGGCTGCGAGCCCACCAGATGGCGGGTGATCAGCGCCGGTTCCAGCGGTTCGCCGTGCTCGTCGGTGCGTCCGGTCACCACCGCGAGCGCGTCCACCGCGGGGACCGCGAGCCGGTCCAGGTCGCGCAGCAGCCCGTACTCGCGTACCGCCGCCCACACGCCGACCTCCTTGACCGCGACGATCTCGCCGCCTGCCTGCGCGAAGCGGACGACATGGCGAGAGATGCCCCGGGGCAGCGCGACCAGATGCTCCTCCGGCCACTCCTCCAGCGGGATGTTCCACGGCAGATCGAGTAGCGACGCCGGATGCTCGGGCGAGGTGGCGGTGATCTGCAGCTCCATGACACCCCAGTGTGCGGTACGGAGGTGTGATCAGAGCCGGCCGGGCAGGGGGGTACTCGCCGGTGCGCGCATTCCGTCGAGGACGACCGTGACACACCGTTCGACCTGGAGCCGGTCGGCCGGGAGGTCCAGCACACAGGCTCCGGCGGCGGCCGCCCTGGCCAGGAACGGAATGTCCCGCCAGGACAGATCGGCGCGCAGCGCGCCGTCCCGCTGGGCGCGTTCGGTCAGCCGCCGTACGCGATCGAGCAGGGCGCGGCGGGCGGCGGCCACCTGCGGTCCACCGCGATCGTCGAGGGAGTCCGAGAGCCCCGCGTTCTCCCCGGTGCGCAGGGCGAGGCCGGTGAAGAACCGGGTGAAGGCCGGCCAGGACTCGTCCTCGCCCAGGGCCCGTTCGGCACTGTCGGCGAGTTCGCCGAGCACATCGAGGAGGACGGCTTCCAGCAGTTGGGCCCGCTCGGGGAAGCGACGGTAGACCGTGCCGACGCCGACCCCGGCCAGCCGCGCGATCTCGTGATAGCTGACGTCGAAACCATGGACGGCCACCGCCTGGCGTGCGGCGGCGAGGACGCGGGCGGCGTTGCGCCGCGCGTCCGCGCGCGGCGGTCTGGGGGGCCGCTGAGCGGAGGGCATGCCCGTCATGTCCCCAGCCTAGTCAGAAGTGGACAGAAACTGTCCACCTCCGTACGCTGAAGTCTAAGCGGACAAGATCTGTCCATTTAGCGAACGGCGCCACGGCCGCGTACCCCACCGGCCTCTCGCCACACGTCCCCGCCACACGACCGAACAGCGCACGACCGAACAGGAGCCACGGCCATGAGCCATCTCGACGGCACCACCGCGGTGATCACCGGGGGCAGCGAGGGGCTCGGCTACGCCATCGCCGACGCCTTCGCCACCGAGGGCGCCGACCTGGTGCTCCTCGCCCGCGACCGGGAGAAGCTGGACCGGGCCCGGCACACCCTGGCCGGACACGGCACCACCGTACGCACCCTCTCCGTCGACCTGGCCGACCCCGGCGCCGTGACCACCGCCGCGCGTCAGGTGCTCGCGCTCACCGAACGGGTGGACACCCTGGTCAACAACGCGGGCACGGCACACTTCAGCCCGCTCGCCCAGACCTCGGCCGACTCCTTCGACGCCATGCTCCACCTCAATGTCCGGGTGCCCTTCCTCCTCGCCCAGGCGTTGCTGCCCGCGCTCGTCGAGGGCCGCGGCAGCATCATCAACATCAGCAGCTACTGGGCGCACAAGATGGTCGCCGACCGCCCGTCCGCGGCCTACTCCGCCACCCGCGGCGCCATCAACGCGATGACCCGGGCCCTCGCCAATGAGCTGGGCCCCTCCGGCGTCCGGGTCAACGGCATCGCCCCCGGCGCCGTACGCACCCCCACCTACGAACGGGACTTCCTCGGCCCTATGAGCGCCGAGGAGCGCGACGGCCACGACCACCGCACCCGGGACGCCTATCCCCTGGGCCGCGTCGGCGAACCCCACGAGGTGGCCGCCGCGGCCGCCTTCCTCGCCTCCCCGCAGGCCGGCTGGACCACCGGCACCATCATGAACGTGGACGGCGGGCTGACCGTCCGCTGACGCCCCCCGCAGAGCCCGCTGCCCGATAAAATGGCCTCCGATGCCGAGAATCCGCCACACTCCCCAGGCGACGACGGGCCTGCGTCCGCTGCCCGCCGGTGGCGGCATAGACGCTCATCGGCATGACGAGCACCAGATCGTCTACGCCGGGCGAGGGGTGCTGGCCGTCACCACCGACGCGGGCAGCTGGATCGCGCCCGCCAACCGGGCGCTGTGGATACCGGCCGGGACCGTCCATGAGCACCGCGCGTACGGCGCCACCGACCTCCATCTGGTGGGACTGGCGGTGGCGGACAATCCACTGCGGCTGGAGCAGCCCGCGGTCCTCGGCGTCGGCCCGCTGCTGCGCGAGCTGATCATCGAGTACACCGCGCGGCCGGCGGACACCGGCGCCGAACGCCGCCGGTTGCGGGCCGTACTGCTCGATCAGCTCCGCCACTGTGCCGAGCAGCCCGTGCATGTGCCCGCCGCCGGGGACCCGCGCCTGGCCGCGGTGTGCGCCCTCCTCCATGATGACCCGGCGGACAACCGGACCCTGCGGGAGCTCGGCGCCGCGGTCGGGGTCGGCGAGCGCACCCTGACCCGGCTGTGCGCGGCGGAGCTGGGCATGACCTTCCCCCAGTGGCGCACCCAGCTGCGGCTGCACCACGCCCTGCGGCTGCTGGCCGAGGGCGTCCCCGTCACGGCCGTCGCCCATCGATGCGGCTGGGCGTCCAGCAGCGCCTTCATCGATGTCTTCCGCCGGGCCTTCGGCCACACCCCCGGCGCCCATCGCGCGCTCTGACGTCCGCCCCTCGTTCAGTCCTCGGCCAGGACCACGACCGTATCGCCCTCCTCCAGGGTCAGCGGCGCTGTTTTGGACGGGTTGAGGTGGACGCCGTAGAGCGGTGGCTCATCGCTCTGCCGGGCCAGCCGGTAGCCGATGGCCGTCTCACCGCGCTGGCGGGCGGCCTCGATGACGGTGGCGAAGTTGGCCTCCGCGCCGGGTATCAGATAGCTGGGCGCGGGCTTGAGGTAGATCTCCGACCCCTGGGGGTCGAAGAGGTCGGCGAAGACCGCGTACAGATGGCGGTTCTCGGTGAGCTGGGTCAGCAGAAGGCTGATCACCTTGGTGGAGACGATGAAGTCGTCGGCCTTGGTGACCTGCGCGACCTCGCGGTTGGCGTCATCGTGCATCTCGGTGACGATCGAGTACGGATCGCCGAGCTGGATCTCGATGTCGCGCAGGTGGAGCAGGGTGACCAGGGTGCGGTCGTCCGACCGTCCGGGGTCGATCCCGTCGTCGGTGAGCACCACGATATGGCGGTAGTCGTCCAGCCCGAGTGCCTCCAGCGACGGGCGGCGGGTGGGTTCGCAGTGCTTGAAGCCGACCGTGAGGTTCTTCAGCTCCCGGTTCGCCTCCTCCCGGGGCGGGCGCGGGGCGGCGATGTCCACCACCGACCCGGGTTTCACCAGGAGGTCGAGCTGCGCGATGATCTTCTCCGCGCGGGAGTTCCAGCCGATCAGCAGGGTCCGGTCCGGTACCGGCGGCCGGAACGCTGCGGTGGCCATCGCCGAGCGCACGATCGGGGCCCGGGTGGCCGCCATCGTGATGAGCAGATCGTCCTCGGCGACCATCAGCAGCCGGTCCCCGCGCTCGATCACGGTGTCCATGGCGGGGTTGACCAGCGCCTCGCCGTCCGCGCGCTGGACACCGATGGGCACACCGAGCTCGAAGGCGTTCAGCGACTCGCCGTAGGTGGCGCCGGCCAGTGCGGGCGCGTGCCAGGGGTAGATCTCGTTGCCGATGAAACTGAGCAGTTCATTGAAGACGGTGGACAGACCGGACTGGCGGTGGGACTGCACGATCAGCCCGACCGCGATGTCATCGGCGTCGATCACCAGCGCGGTGTCCCCCGCGGCCAGCCGGGCGGCCGCCAGGTTCTCCGAACTCTGCACGGCGGCCACCACATTGGGCCGCGTCCCGGGCCAGGTGCGGCCGTTGAGCAGCAACAGCGTCTTGATGACGTCGATGTCGCTGTCGTCGCCGATGGGTGAGAGCACCATGATGGCCTTGGCGCTGTCCGGGCTCACCAGCTCCAGGTCGCCGCGCTGGAGCGGATTGCCGGAGCGGCAGATCACCCGGGTCTTCCCGGTGTCCGGGATGCGGCGCCGGATCTCGTCCTCCATGTCGACCTTGTCCCGGTCGGCGAGGATCACCACACATGAGCGCCGCTCGCTCTGGTTGGCCTCCGCCAGCTCCGCTATCACCGTGAAGACCTGCTCCGACCAGCCCAGCACAATGGTGTGGCCGTGCTCGATCAGCCGTGAGGTGCCCTTGCGCAACTGCTGGATCCGGGCCTCCAGGCCGGTGGTCATCACACCGATCAGCGCGCTGACGATGAAGATCCCGCCGATGGTCACCGTGAGCATGAGGACCAGGAACAGCGGCCGGCCCGTGTCCCCGCCCATCGTGCCCGGATCGAGGGTCCGCAGCAGGCTCATCCAGACGACGCCGAGCCAACCGCCGTTGTCCTTGGTGTCCTTGTGGGCGAAGGCGACCACCACGGCGGAGACCAGGGTGATCAACGCCAAGGAGGCCAGCCCCAGCCAGCCGATCAGCGCCGGGGTACCACGGTCCATCGTCCCGTCGAACCAGTACCGCAGCCGCTCCCGCAGCCTCTTGCGCATGCCGCATTCCTCCATAGCCCATCACGCCGCCGGGCCCAACGGCCCGTGGTGAGCGGCGCTTTACGCCATGAGGGTGTCGTCTGACCCCGCTTCAGCGCCAATCGGGCGCCGCCGGTGACCAGCGGAGGGTCGGTCCGGCGGGCCGTCGGCGGAGCTCGTCGGCGGCCGTCCGGGGCGGCGGGGTCAGCCGGGGATGTCGTCCCACTGGTCGAGGAGGTCCTCGCCCTCGGTGTCGGCCAGCGGGAGCATCGGGTCGGTCAGGGGCTGCTCGGCCCAGATGATCTTGCCATTGGGGGTGTAGCGGGTCCCCCAGCGCAGCGCGTACTGGGCGACGAGGAAGAGCCCTCGGCCGCCTTCGTCGGTGGTGGCGGCGCGGCGCAGATGCGGCGAGGTGCTGGAGCCGTCGGCCACCTCGCAGATGAGGGTGCGGGCGCGCAGCAACCGGACACGGCTGGGGGCGCAGCCGTAGCGGATGGCGTTGGTCATCAGCTCGCTGAGGATGAGTTCGGTGGTGAAGGCGATGTCCTCCAGCCCCCAGGCGGCGAGTTGCTCGGCGGCCTCGTTGCGGATGCGGGCGACCGCGGCGGGGTCGGAGGGCAGCTCCCATTCGGCGACGTGCCCCGGGTCCAGCAGATGGGTGCGGGCGACCAGGAGGGCGATGTCGTCGCCGGGGTGGGCCGAGGTCATGGTGTCGAAGACGGCCTGGCAGGTCTCCTCCGGTGTGCCCTCGGGCAGCCCGGCGAGGGTGGTGCACAGCACGCCGAGACCCTCGTCGAAGTCCCGGCCGCCGTCCCGGATCAGCCCGTCGGTGTACAGCGCCAGCCGGCTGCCCTCGGGCAGCTCCAGCTCGACGGTCTCGATGGGTTCGCCGCCCAGGCCCAGCGGCGGGGCGAGGGGGATGTCGGGGAAGGTCACGGTGGAGTCGGGGAGGACCACCGCCGGGCCCGGGTGGCCGGCGCCCGCCATCGTGCAGCGGCCGGAGACCGGGTCGTAGACGGCGTACAGACAGCTGGCGCCGCTGATCCCCGGTGCGTCGCCTCCCGATGCGGCCTGGTCCTGGTCGAACCGGCTGGCCAGCTCGTCGAGATGGGCGATGAGCTCATCGGGCGGCAGGTCGAGGGCGGAGAAGTTGTGCACGGCGGTGCGCAGCCGGCCCATGGTGGCGGCGGCGTGCAGTCCGTGGCCGACGACATCGCCGACGGCGAGGGCGACCCGCCCGCCGGGCAGGGGGATGACGTCGAACCAGTCGCCGCCGACTCCGGCCTGGGCGGGCAGATAGCGGTGGGCCACGTCCAGGGCGTCCTGGTCGGGCAGGCCCTGGGGCAGCAGACTGCGCTGGAGGGTGGCCGCCATGGCGTGTTCACGGGTGTAGCGGCGGGCGTTGTCGATGGCGACCGCGGCGCGGGCGACCAGCTCCTCGGTGAGCGCCACATCGTCCTCGTCGAACGGGTCGGACTGCTCGGAGCGCCAGAAGGTGGCGATACCCAGGGTGACGTCCCGGGCCCGCAGCGGGATGGTGATCATCGAGTGGATGCCGTACGTGACGACCTTCGTCGCCTGTTCGGGGTCCTGCTCCTGCCATCCGTCATACGCCCGCAGGTCCGCCTCGAGCACCGGCCGGCCCGCGCCGAAGCCCAGCGCCTGGGGCACGCCCCCGGCGTAGGTGATCATCTTGCCGACGCGCCACAGCGGATGGTCGGCCCGGATGCCGGAGGTGGCGGTGCGGCGCATGGCGTTGCCCGTGGGGTCGTCGCCGCGCAGCACGGGCTCCACGAGGTCGACGGTGGCGAAGTCGGCGAACCACGGGACGCCGAACTGGGTCAGCTCCTCGGCGGTCCGCACGATGTCCAGGGTGGTGCCGATCTTCGAGCCCGCCTCGAAGAGCAGCCTCAGCCGGCGCTCGGCCACTTCGGCCTTGCCGGACAGCGCGCGCAGTTCGGTGGAGTCACGGAGCGTGGCGACGCTTCCGGACATCCCGCCGTCCCACCGGGTGGGCCGCTGGTTGATGGCGAGCAGCCGGTCCCCGGCCAGATGCACCTCGTCGGTGGCGACCCGGCCCGAGGCGAGCAGCTCGGCGGTGCGCGGCTCGAGGCCGAGCTCGGTGATGGGGCGGCCCTCGGCGTCCCGGGGCAGGTCGAGCAGCCGGCCGGCCTCGTCGTTGGCGAGGACGAGGCGGCCGTGGCTGTCGACGATGAGCACACCTTCCCGCACGGAGTGCAGGACGGCGTCGTGGTGCTCGTACATGCGGGTCATCTGGGCGGGGCCGAGCCCTCGCGTCTGGCGCCGCAGCCGCCCGCCGACCAGCGCCGTCCCGCCGGTGGCGAGCGCGAGCGCCCCGGCGGCGGAACCGAAGACCAGCGGGAGCTGGCGCTCGACCCGGCCGCTCACATCCGCGGCGGTCATTCCGGCGCACACCACACCGGCCACGGTGCCGTTGGCCCGGGGGATCGGAACGGTGGCCTGGACCTCCCGGCCGAGGGGCCCCTGCACGGACTCGGTGACGATCTTGCCCTTCACCACGGGCCGCCAGTCGGCGACGAGCTCCTTGCCGATGAACTGCGGCCTGGGGTGGGTGTAACGGATGCCCTTGGTGTTCGCCACGACCACGAAGTCCAGATGCGCCCGCTTACGGGTCTCCTCGGCCCGCGGCTGCAGCCGGGCGGTCGGATTCTCCGCGCCCATCGCGGACGCGATCCCCGGGGAGGTGGCGAAGGTCTGGGCCACGGCGGTCGCGCGGCGGACGGCCTCCTGCTCGCTGTCGTTACGCGCCTGGAGGATGAGCGCCGTCGTGGCCGCGACGATGAGCAGGCCGACAAGCAGCACTTGAACAGCGAAAACCTGCCCGGCGATGCTGCGTACGCTCAAGCTGCGCATGCTCAAGAACGAACGGAAGCGCTTCCGGGACAGGGGGTGTGGGGCAGGTCTAGACCGACCGAAAACTCCGACCACGCACCCTTCCTACCATTTATCACCCTCGGATCGTGAAGCCTGGTGGCACACGATCGGAGACCGTCCCGGCCTCCGATACATATCGGCACCGCGTGTGACGGCTCGGCCACGCACCACTCACCGCGGCCCTCCTCGTCGAGCGCCACGGGCCGTATCGGCCCACCTACCACGGTCACACATCGAGCCGGTGGGCCACAGCCCGCATCGCCGCCCTCGCGGCGTCCAGATCCACCCGCGACCGGTCGGCCACCAGATAGAGAAAGACACCCTGGCGGGTGCGCTGGCTGAGCGGACGGATCAGGTGATACTCGGTGTCCAGCGTGATCACGATGTCCTCGAGACGATCCGGGTCGTAGCCGAGCAGCTCCAGAGTGGACAGCTTGGCCCGCATGACATCGGTGTCCCCGTAGGCCACCTTCTCCAGGTCCGGACCGCGCGGGGTCTGGACGGCACCCAGGGTGATCCGGCTCAGATAGTCCACGAGCGAGGCCGCCAGCGCGCCCTCGCACTCCATCATCTCGCGCAGTGACTCCTCGACGTCGATCATGGCCCGTCGCCCTCCGGGGACCCTCGAGATCAAGTCCACATCTTTCATCCTTGCACAGGGCTCGCCGACGCACCCCCGCTCGCGTCCGATCCCCGGCACGGCGTGCCCCACCCCGTGGTGGCGGGCCGCCGATCGTCCTATCCTGCGCACGCGTTGATCGACTTCGGATTGAATCGTTGCTTCCCGCTGGAGGACGCATGACCATCGGCAGCACCCCGTCCCGGGCCGTGGTGGTGGGCACCGGCTCCCGGGCCCAGATGTTCACCGAGGCGCTGGCCCGCCGCCCGCGTCTGAGGGTCGCCGCGCTGTGCGATCCGAACCCGGTGCGCATCGCCCACCACCAGCGGCTGCTGAAGGAGGCGGGCGAGCCGGAGGCCGCCGCCTGGAGTCCCGAGGAGTTCGAGCGGCGGCTGCGCGCGGATGACATTCAGGAGGTGGTGGTGACCTGCGTGGACGCGCTGCACGACGCGTACATCGTGCCCGCGCTGCGAGCCGGCTGCCGGGTGGTCACCGAGAAGCCGATGACCACCGACGCGGCCAAGTGCCGTCGCATCCTGGAGACGGTCGAGGAGACCGGCAACCATCTGGCGGTCGCCTTCAACTACCGCTTCAACCCGGTGCACGAGGAGGTCCACCGGCAGCTGGCCGGCGGCGCCATCGGCGAGGTGCTGTCGGTGCACTTCGAATGGCTGCTGGACACCCGGCACGGGGCCGACTACTTCCGCCGCTGGCACCGCGAGAAGGAGCACAGCGGCGGGCTGATGGTGCACAAGTCCAGTCACCACTTCGACCTGGTCAACTGGTGGCTGGGGGCCCGGCCGGCCGAGGTGTTCGGCTATGGCCGGCTGGGCTTCTACGGCCGTGCGGCGGGCGAGCGCAGCGGTTACCGGCGCGAGTACGAGCGGGCGCACGGCGCCGCCGCCGCGCAGGACGACCCGTTCGCGCTGGAGCTCGCCGAGAACGACGCGCTGCGCTCGCTGTATCTGGACGCCGAGGGCGTGGACGGCTACCACCGCGACCGCAATGTGTTCGGCGACGGCGTCACCATCGAGGACGACATGGCGCTGCTGGTCCGCTATGACACCGGCGCCACCATGACGTACCACCTGACCGCCTACTCCCCCTGGGAGGGCTACCGGGTGATGTTCAACGGCACCCGGGGCCGGCTGGAGCTGGAGGTCGAGGAGAGCGCGTGGCAGCCGTCGCTGCTGGGTACCGCCTCGGGCCGCGGCACCATCCACGGCGACCAGGCCCTGGCCAACGCGGGCGGTCCGCGGCTGGTCCTGCGGCCGCTGTGGGAGCCGCCGCGGGAGGTGGAGCTGCCGACGTTCGACCACGCGGGACACGGCGGCGGGGACGAGCGGATGCTGGAGGTGCTGTACGGCCCCGTGGATCCGGCGGCGGCCACCGGGGCGGCGGCCGTGGACGCCTCGGACGCCTCACACCGGCGGGCCACCGAGGAGGACGGGGCGCTGGCGCTGGTCACCGGGCTCGCGGCCAACCGGTCGTTCGTCAGCGGAAAGCCGGTGGCCACGGCGGATGTCGTGACGCTGTAGCCGGGGGCCGGGTCCAACGCGGCTCATCCCGACCGGGGTTGAGGCAGGATGAGCCGCATGGACACGGATGCGATCGAAACACCCCGGGCGCCCCTCTTCCGGAGCGCCACCCGACGCCGCCGAAGACGGCTGCTCGGCTCCCTCGCGGCGGCCGGTCTGCTCAGCGCATGCGGTACGCAGACCTCCTCGGGAGTCGCCGCGGTGCCCGAGGAGGCCACCTCCCGCCCGTCGGGCCTCACCGTCTCGCCGGACACCACCGCCCCCACCGCCCCTGCGGTCTGCCCCGACTCGGGGGTGCTGCTGCGGGCCGCGGAGGCCAACGCGGCGATGGGGCTGCGGGAGCAGCAGATCGAGCTGGTGAACTGCGGCAAGAGCGTTTATACGGTGAACGGCCATCCGTCCGTCCAGGTCCTCGACGCGGACCTGAAGCCGCTGGAGGTCACGGTCGGCCATGGGGCGTCGGGCATCGCCACCGTCGACGGCTTCGAGACGGCCACCGGGCCGGTGCGGCTGAAGCCCGGTGAGCGGGCGGTGATGCGTCTGCTGTGGCGGAATCTGGTGACGGACACCACGCGCCCCGCCGCCGACGGTCGCTATCTGCGGATCGCGCCGAACGGCGACGGGGCGGATGTGCAGACCGTGCCCGACCTCGTCGACCTGGGCACCACCGGCAAGTTGGGCGTGAGCGCCTGGGCCCGCCCCGCCCCGGAGCGTCCTGCCCCGAATCGTCCTGGCGCGGATCGCCCGGACGCCGGTTCCTGACGTTCGCCGGTGGTGCCGTAGGTCCCGCAGCCCCGTCAGCCCGGGGCGCCCAGCCGCTCCTCCGGCCGGTCGGCCGGATCGAGCCCCAGTTGCTGGGCGAGCCCGGCGGCCAGGGCCTCCACGGTCGGGTGCCGCCAGACGAAGTTGCCCGCGAGCTTGATGTTCAGCCCCGTCTCCAGGCGCACCCGCAGCTCCATGGCGAGCAGCGAGTCGAACCCCAGTGACCTCAGGGGGGTCTGCGGATCGAGGGTGGCGCTGCTGAGCCGCAGCACGGCACGGATGTGGTCGGTCAGATAGGACTCCAGCGCGGTGCGGCGGGCCGGTCCTGCGGGGAGTGCGGCCAGCCGGGCGCGGATGTCGTCGGTGTTCTCCCGGGCGGCCACCGGAGTGTCGTCGCCGGGGAGGAGCGGGGCGAACAGGGCGGACCGGCGGGCGGCGGCGGGGATCCAGGTGGCCGGTTCGCCAGGGATCACACCGGTCTGCACCCGCCGGTGGGCCAACAGGGCGCCGAGCGCGCCGAGCCCCTGCTCGGTGGGGATCGTCTGATAGCCGCGGTCGGCGAAGCCGGTGGCCACTCCGGTCTCGCCCCACGGGCCCCAGTTGACCGCGAGGGTGGGCAGGCCGCGGGCCGAGCGCCATGCGGCGAAGCCGTCCAGCCAGGCGTTGGCGGCCGCGTAGGCGCCCTGTCCGGCGTTGCCGAGCAGCGAGGCCATCGAGGAGTACACCGCGAACCAGTCGAGCCGGTGGCCCTCGGTGGCCCGGTGCAGCCGCCACGCCCCGGTGACCTTCGGCGCCCATACGCGGCCGAGCTGGTCCTCGCGGATGGTGGCCACGGCCGCGTCGTCGAGGACCATCGCGCTGTGGACGACACCGTTCAGCGACGCCCCTTCGGGCGCGGTGGCGGCGGCCACGAGCCGGTCGGCCGTGCCCGGGAGGCTGATGTCGCCGGTGACGACGGTGATCCTGGTGCCGGCGGCGGAGAGTTCGGCGAGCGTCCGCGCTGCGGCCCCGGCCGGTGCGGTACGCCCGCTCAGCACCAGGTGGCCGGCGCCCCGCCGGGCCAGCCAGCACGCGGTGGCGAGCCCGAGACCGCGCAGGCCGCCGGTGACGATGTACGTACCGCCCTCGCGCACCGTCAGCGGTCCGTCGGGCAGGACGGCGTCGAGCTCGCCCTCCTGCGGGATGGTCAGCACCAGTTTGCCGATGTGGCGGGCGCCGGCCATCCGCCGGAACGCGTCGGTGACCTCCGTCAGCGGATAGGTGGTGCAGCGCAACGGCCTGAGACGGCCCTCGGCGATCGCGGCCAGCACCTCGCGCAGCATCGCCGCGTACACCCGCGGGCGGGCCAGTTGCAGCTCCCTCAGGTCCACGGTGGAGAAGGTGATGTTGTGGCGCAGCGGGGAGAGTCCGAGCGGGGCGTCGGAGAGGATGTCGCGGACGCCGAGTTCGACGAAACGGCCGAAGGGGCGCAGACACTCCAGCCCGGCCCGGATGGCCGATCCGGCGAGGGAGTTGAGCACGACGTCCACGCCCTCGCCCCCGGTGGCCTCCTTGACCTCGTCGCGGAAGTCCAGCGACCGGGAGTCCATCACATGGGCGATACCCATGGCCCGCAGGAAGCGCCGCTTCTCCTCGCTGCCCGCCGTGGCCAGCACCTCGGCGCCCAACAGCCGGGCGACCGCGATGGCGGCGAGCCCGGTGCCGCCGGTGGCCGAGTGGATCAGCACCCGCTCCCCCGCGGTCACCTGGCCGACGTGGCGCAGCGCGTACCAGGCGGTGAGGAACGCGATCGGCAGCCCGGCGGCGGTGTCCGGGGCGAGGCCCTCGGGGAGGGGTGCGGTGCGGTCGGCGGGGACGACGGTGAACGATCCGAAGGCGCCGCCGTGCACATCGGCCGCCACCACCCGGTCACCGGCGCGGAGATGGTCGACACCGGGCCCCACCGCGCTCACCTCGCCCGCGCATTCGAAGCCGAGCCGGTAGCGGATGTTCTCGTCGCCGGGGAGCAGGCCCATGGCGGTGAGGACGTCGCGGAAGTTCAGGCCCGCGGCGAGCACCCGCAGCTCCACCTCACCGGGCCCGGGCCTACGGCGGGGGGTGGTGGTCAGCTCCAGGCTGCCGAGGTCGCCGAGGCGGCCGGCGCGCAGCCGGAAGCCGTCGGTGCCGCAGCGCACGGTGCGGGCACAGGCGGTGGCGCGCTCGGTGTCGGTGAGGGGCGCGTAGTCCAGCTCGGCGGTGTAGCGGGCACTGTCGCGCAGCGCGATCTCCTCCTCGGGGCCGTCGGCGAGGAGTTCGGCGGCCAGGGTTTCCGCGAGCTCGTCGGGGGCGGCCGGGTCGGTGTCCACCAAGGTGGCCCGCAGCTCGGGGTGTTCCAGGGCGAGCACCCGCACCAGTCCGCGGAGCGGGCTCTGTCCGGGGTCGGCCAGGTCCCCGGGGGCCACGGTGCGGGCGCCGCAGGTGGCGGCGTAGAGGCGGGGCGGTTCGGGGAAGCGGGCGGTGAGCGCCTGGGCGGCGGCGAGCAGCCGGCGGGTGCGGCGCAGCCCGTCCTCCGCGCCGCCGTCGGCGGGGCGCGGGCCGCACAGGAGCACCACGGCGCGCGGCCGGTCTCCGGGGCGGGTGAGCCGGCTGGTGAGCGCGTCGCGGAAGGCGTCGAGCCGCTGGTCGGCCAGGGGTGTCTCCCACACCCGGGCGGTGGCGCCGGCGTTGCGCAGGGCGGCGGCCACGGGGCGGGCGGTGCCGTCCGCCTCTCCGACGATCAGCCAGCGTCCCGGGGGCCGGGTGGCCGCGGGCCGGGTGGCGCGCCGCCAGCCGACCTCGAGGAACCACTGGTCGGCCTCGGCCGTGCGGTCCGCGGCGCTGTGGACGATCCGCAGTCCGTCGACGGCCAGGACCGGGCGGCCGTCCGCGTCGAGCAGGCGGACGTGCCCGACGGTGGCCCCGGGGGTGGTCTCGGCGAGGCGGGCGTGGCAGTACACCGCGGTCCCGGGGTCGCCGAGGACGCGTACGCTCTGCATCCGCGCGGGCAGCAGCAGCCGCCGGTCGTCCTCGTCGAGCAGCCCGGCGACGATGAGTTGGGCACACAGGTCGACGAGGACGGGGTGGATGCGCAGACCGTGTCCGGGGGCGTGGGCGGCCTCGGGGATCCGGACCCGGGCCCAGAGGCTGTTGCCGTGGCGGGAGGCGGACACCTCGGTGATGCCCTGGAAAGCCGGTCCGTGTGCCACGCCGCGGGCCCGCAGATTGGCGTAGAGCGCGTCGGCCTCGACGGGCAGCGGATGGCGCAGGGCGAGGGTCCGGACGGAGGCGGCGCGCGGGCGCTGCGGTGCGGCGAGTCTGCGGAGCACCGCGGTGGCCTGCCGCACCCAGGCGCCGTCCTCGTCGCGTCCGAAGATCTCGCATTCGGCGCGGTCGGCGGCGGCGAGGGTCACCGTGGTGGAGAGGTCGGTGCGGTCGGCGAGCCGCAACAGTTCACGGAAGTGCAGATCGGTGACCTCGACCTCCCCGGGCCCGGCGCCGAACACCTCGCAGGCGGCGGTGAGCGCGAGGGCGTAGGAGGCCGCGCCGGGCAGGACGGGGGCGTCGTGCACCCGGTGGTCGTCGAGCCAGGGCAGGGCCGCGGTGCCGGTGCGGGCGCGCCAGGAGTGGCGGACGGGGTCGCCGGGCACCTCCAGGTGCGCGCCGGGCAGCGCACCGGCCGGGCTCGCGCCGGGCGGATCGTCGGAGGGCGCGGCGAGCGGGGCGTCGGCCCAGTGGCGGGTGCGGTCGAAGGTGATGGGCGGTACGTCGGCGAGGGCGGCGTCCGCGTACAGCACGGACCAGTCGACGGGGACGCCCGCGCAGTGCAGCGCGGCCAGCTGGGTCCGGAAGGTGGCCGGCTCGTCCTCCTCGCGGCGGAGCGTGGGCAGGACGACGGGGTCCTCCACCAGACCGGCAAGGCCGCGCAGGACGGGGTGGGTGATGACCGGGTGGGGGGATATCTCGACGTACACCAGGTGGCGGTCGGCCGCGGCGGCGGCGACCGCCGCGGCGAACCGCACCGGGTGGCGCAGATTGGCGCACCAGTAGTCGGCGTCGAAGGCGGGCGGGGTGTGCGGATCGTCGAGGACGGTGGTGTAGAAGGGCACGTCCGGGCGGCGGGGGGTGAGGTCGGCGAGGGCGGTGCGCAGATCGGCCAGGAGCGGGTCCACCTGGGGTGAGTGCGAGGCGACGTCCACGGCGATCAGCGCGGCGGGCACGGAGCGGGCCTGCCAGCCGGCCACGAGCCGTTCGACCCGGTCGGTGTCCCCGGCCACCACGGTGGAGCCGGGTGCGGCCATGACGGCGACGGTGACCGCTGCCGCGGCGCCGCCGGTGTCGAGTTCGGCCTGCACCTCGTCGGCGCCGAGACCCACCGTGGCCATGGCCCCGTTCCCGGCGACGCGGGTGAGCAGCCCGGAGCGGCGGCAGATCACCTTGGCCCCGTCGGCCAGGGAGAGCGCCCCGGCCACCACGGCGGCGGCGACCTCGCCCATGGAGTGGCCGATGACCCCGGCGGGCTCCACGCCATGGGCGCGCCAGGTGGCGGCGAGCGCGGTCTGCAGGGCGAACAGCACGGGCTGCACCCGGTCGCAGCCGGTCACCGGAGCGCCGGAGCGGACGATGTCGAGCACCGAGAATCCGGACTCGGCGGTGATGAGCGCGTCGGCCTCGGCGAGCGCCTCGGCGAAGGCCGGTTCGCACTCCAGCAGCCGCCGTCCCATACCGGGCCACTGGGAGCCCTGTCCGGAGAACACCCAGACCGGCCGGCGGGAGACCTCGGCGCCCACGGCGCCGGTGACCACGGCGGGGTGGGCCTGACCGGTGGCGAACGCCCGCAGGGCGCCGACGAGTTCGGTGCGGGAGGCGGTGGTGACGCCGAGCCGTCCGCGGCCGGCGCCGCGACGCAGCGCCAGGGTGTGGGCGATGTCGCGCAGCGGGGTGTCCGCACCGTCGCCCTCCAGCCAGTCGGCCATCCGCCGCGCGGCGCCGGGCAGCGCGGCCGGGGAGCCGGCGGGGACGAGGAACACCTGCGGAACGGCGTGAGCGGCGGGTCGGGAGGCGGGTGCGGGTACCGCGGGGGGTTGTTCCAGCACCACATGGGCGTTGGTGCCGGAGAAGCCGAAGGAGGACACGGCGGCCAGCCGCGGGCCGGTGCGCACCGGCCAGGGGGTGAGCTCGCGGGGGATGAAGAGGCGGGTGCCGTCGGCGTCGATGGTGGGATTCCACCGGGTGAAGTGCAGATTGGGCGGGATGAGTCCGCGGCCCAGGCACAGCACGGCCTTGATCAGGCCGGTGACCCCGGCGGCGGGCTCCAGATGGCCCAGGTTGGTCTTGACCGAGGCGAGGGCGCAGCGGTCGCGGCCGGTTCCGTAGACCTGGGCGAGGCTGGCGAATTCGACCGGGTCGCCGACGGGGGTCCCGGTGCCGTGGGCCTCGACCATCCCGACGTCGGCGGGATCGACCCCGGCGCGGCCGAGCGCCTCCTCGTACAGGGCGCGCTGGGCGGTGGCCGAGGGCGCGGCGAGCCCGTCGGAGTGGCCGTCCTGGTTGACGGCCGAGCCGCGCAGCACGGCCAGGATCCGGTCCCCGTCGCGCACCGCGTCGGTGAGGCGTTTGAGGACGACGATGCCGCAGCCCTCGCCGCGGACGAATCCGTCGGCGGCGGCGTCGAAGGCGTGACAGTGGCCGGTGTGCGAGAGCATGCCCATCCGGTCGAACGAACGGGTGATCCGCGGCTCGAACATCAGGGTGACCCCGCCGGCCAGGGCCAGATCGCATTCCCCGGCGCGCAGGGCCTGGACCGCCAGGTGGACGGCGACCAGGGAGGACGAGCACGCGGTGTCCAGGGCCACGGAGGGGCCGTGGAGGCCGAGGAGGTAGGAGATCCGGCCGGTGGCGACGCAGTGCCCGTTGGCCAGGGCGGAGCCCTCCAGCTCGCGGGGGTGCCGGTCGAGCCGGTTCATGTAGTCGTTGTAGCTGAGCCCGGCGAAGACGCCGGTGGCGGTGGAGCCGAGCCGGTCGGGTGGCATTCCGGCGTGTTCCAGGGCCTCCCAGGCCACTTCGAGCAGTAGCCGGTGCTGAGGGTCGAGGATGTCGGCCTCGCGTCCGGAGACGCCGAAGAAGTCGGCGTCGAAACCGGATACGTCGCGCAGATATCCGCCGCGGACCGGCGGTGCGGATTCGGACCGGGCGGCCGTAGTGGGGTCGGCCGCCCAGAGCGCGGCGCGCTCGGCGGGCGGTTCGGCGACGGCGTCGCGTCCGTCGGCCAGCAGCCGCCACAGGGCGGAGGGCGAGTCGATGTCACCGGGAAGCCGGCAGCCCATGCCGACGATGGCGATGCGGCCGGGGGAACGGCTGGGAGCGGGGGGGTGCTGACTCATCGGGGTCTCCGTGGGTGGTGCTCGGCCCGGGGTGAGGGCCGTGGGGGGCCGTGGGGTGGAGATCGCCGCGGGGGTGTACGGACTCAGATGGCGTCCGGGCCGCCCAGCAGCATCGCGTGCTTCACGCCACCGATCTGGTAGTTGAAGCTGAGCGCATGGTCGAAGTCGAGGGGACGGGTGCGGGTGCCGGGGACGGGGTCGAACGAGAGCCCGTCCGCGGGCTGTTCGCAGTTGGCCGTGGGGCACACCTCGCCGAACTCCATCATCATCAGGGTCAGGGCGAGGCCCACGCAGCCGGAGGCCGCTCCGTGGTGGCCAAAGCAACCTTCCTGGGAGGACAGCAGCACGGTGGAGTCGGGGCCGTAGAGCTCGCGGACGGCGTTGGCCTCCATGGCGGTGACAGCGGCACCGCCGTCGCTGGCGCCGTTGATGTACGGCACCTGCTCGATCCGCCAGCGGTCGCCCAGGCAGAGGCGGACGGCCCGCGCGAGCTGCGCACCGGTGTGGTCGGCGGCCAGCGGGTTGGCCAGGCCGTCGCGGGTCATGGCGGCGGCGAGCACCTGGCCGTAGAGGTGGGCGCCGCGGCGGGCGGCGTGTTCCCGGCTCTCCAGGATCACGGTGGCGGATCCCTCGCCGTGGTTGATGCAGTCGGCGCGCCGGTCGTAGGGGCGCATGAGGGAGTCGAAGGACGGCAGCAGATCGGGCATTGCGGCGGCGTCCATGCCCTCGTGGGCGTGCTGGGCACCGCGCAGCAGCCGCTGACCCTTTTCGATCAGGCCGACGTTGAAGACGTCGACGCCGGTCACCACCGCGAGGTCGGTCTCGCCGGTCGCGATGAGGCGGCGGGCGTTGCCGATCTGCACGGCGGTGGAGGAGCAGCCGCAGGACACGGTGAAGCAGGGACCGATGGTCCGGGTCAGCGCGCCCTGGACGACGGCCACGTCGGAGGGGGATACGGCCTGTTCGGCCGCGACGAACATCTCCAGGGCGTCGAGGGTGGTGGCGGAGTCGGGGTCGATGCCGAGCAGGGTGAGATAGCTGTCCACATTGGCGTCCACGCTGCCGCGGCCGACGAGCAGGGCCGCCTCGCACAGATCGCCCGCGGCCAAGTCGAGTTCGGCGTCGGCGCACGCCTCGACGAGGGAGACCAGGCCGTACCGATGGGCGTTGGTGTAGTGGCGGGAGAAGAATTCGGGGATGTCGGGGAGTCGCTCCTCGAACTGCCCGGCCGTCAGATGGACCGAGCCGTAGTGGCTGTCGTGCCGGCCGAGGACGGTGCGGCCCCGGGAGGCGATGTCCCACACCTGGGCCGCGGTGAAGACGGGTTCGGCGCCGCCCGGAAGGCAGAAGCCCAGGCCGGTGACGACGGTGTCCCGGGCGTTCCGGGAGCCGCCCGGAGCCGGGCGGGAGGGGTGGCCGCGCGGGCTCACGACGCCCTGCCGCATCTGGAAAGAGTCATGACGGTGGTCCCTTTCGCTCGCACCGGAGTACGGACCCGCCGGTACGGCGTGTCGCCGAAAGCGCGGTGGCACCGTCGGTGGGCCGGAATCGGTTCACCGTCGAATTCGGCGCGTACGGCGCGGCGTTGGGCGTACTCGAAGCCTTTCCCCGTTGGATGGTGAGCCGTCTCCGTTCGGGAGTCGCTCATCTTTCGGAAAGGATGGGTGGAATAGATGACGGTACGCCCGCCGGGACATGGGCCGGTAGGTGGTATCCGCATCACCGAGGTGGATTCGGCCGGTCCGGCGCACCGCTGTTGTACCCCCGGAGCCCGTGCCGCGCGACCCCTGGAAAGAAGGGGCTCGCGCCCCGGTTCACGCCCCCCTGTTGTGGAATCTTTCTGAAAGAGCGTACAGAAAAAGGCGCCCCAGGCATTCAATGAGTATGGGGCGGTTTGAAAGCGCGGAAGAGCCCTTTACCTTATGGGGCAAAAACCGTAAAGGACGACAAAAGATGACGCACCCGTCCCCACTGTTCGACGATCTGGACCGCAAGATCGTCGCGGCACTGGTGGAAAACGCCAGGACCAGCTTCACCGAGATCGGCGCCGCGATCGGGCTCTCCGCCTCGGCGGTCAAACGCCGGGTCGACCGGATGCGCGAGACCGATGTGATCACCGGCTTCACCACCACGGTGCGCCCGGCCGCCCTCGGCTGGCGGACCGAGGCGTATGTCGAGGTGTACTGCGACAGCGCCGCACCACCCCGGCGCCTCGCGGAGGTCGTGCGCAACTATCCGGAGATCATCGCGGCCATGACGGTGACCGGCGGCGCGGACGCCCTGCTGCATGTCATGGCCACCGACGTGGAGCACTTCGAGGAGGTGCTGGAGCGCATCCGGGCCGAACCGTTCGTCCGCCAGACGATCAGCTACATGGTGCTGTCCCACCTGCTCACAGGCAGTCCGGAGGCCGGTTCGGCGCCTCCCGCGACCGCGACGCAATGAACCGCCGCCAGACGGCCACAGCACGCAGCATCGGTGCGCCTACACGCAGTTTTCCTTTCTTGTCTCCCCTCTCCTCCGTTTTCTACCGTTGATTCATCCCCCGGTCGCCCGCGGAAGCGAGAGGAATCCTCCGTGTCCCTTACGCGTGTGCCGCGCCCCAGGCGCTTCTTGACCTGTGCCCCCAGATTTTTCGATGTGCGGTATGCCATCAATCCCTGGATGCGTGAGGACACCGAGGTCGATACCGACCTCGCCCGGGCGCAATGGGAGACGCTGATCGGCGCCTACCGCGACCACGGCCATCGGGTCGAATTCATCGAGCCGGTGCCAGGGCTGCCGGACATGGTGTTCGCGGCGAACTCGGCCCTCGTCCTGGAGGGCCGGGTCTTCGGCTCGCGATTCCACGCCCCGCAGCGACGGCCGGAGCAGCTCGCCTACGAGCGGTGGTTCAAGGCCAACGGTTTCGACGTCCATCCGCCGGAGTCGGTGTGCGAGGGCGAGGGCGACCTGGTGCCGGCCGGGCCCTTCGTCCTGGCGGGCACCGGCTTTCGCACCACCCGGGCGGCCCACCAGGAAGTGCAGGAGTTCTTCGGGGTGCCGACCATCAGCCTGCTGCTGGTGGACCCGTACTTCTACCACCTGGACACCGCGCTGTTCGTCCTCGACGACCAGAACATCGCCTACTACCCGGAGGCGTTCTCCCCCGGCAGCCGTGAGGTGCTGGAGCGGCTCTACCCCGACGCGCTGATCGCCACCCGCGACGACGCCATGGCCTTCGGGCTCAACTCCGTCTCCGACGGCCGCCATGTCTTCGTCGCCCCCCGGGCCACCGGCCTCATCGACCAGCTCACCGACCGCGGTTACGTCCCCGTCCCCGTCGACCTGTCGGAACTGCACAAGGCCGGCGGGGGCATCAAGTGCTGCACACAGGAGATCCGCTGATGACCGCCACCACCCCCACCGCCTCCGGTTCCCCCGCCGCCGCGGCGGACGGCGCCCGTGCCGCCCGCTCGTCGCGGGAGCTGATCCGCGCCGAGGAGTCCTCGCTCGCGCACAACTACCATCCGCTGCCCGTGGTCGTCGCCCGCGCCGAGGGCACCTGGGTCTGGGACGTCGAGGGGCGCCGCTATCTCGACATGCTGGCCGGCTACTCGGCGCTCAACTTCGGCCACCGCCACCCGGCGCTCATCGAGGCGGCCCACCGTCAGCTCGACCAGCTCACCCTGACCTCGCGGGCCTTCCACAACGACCGGCTGGCCGGGTTCGCCGAGGGGGTCGCGGAGCTCACCGGACTCTCCATGGTGCTGCCCATGAACACCGGCGCGGAGGCGGTGGAGAGCGGGATCAAGGTCGCCCGCAAGTGGGCGTACGAGGTCAAGGGCGTCGCCCCGGACCAGGCCACCATCGTGGTGGCGGCCGACAACTTCCATGGCCGTACGACGACGATCGTCGGCTTCTCCAGCGACCCCGTCGCCCGCGACGGCTTCGGCCCGTTCGCCCCGGGCTTCCGCGTCGTGCCGTACAACGACCTCGCGGCGCTGGAGGCCGCCGTCGACGAGACCACGGCGGCGGTGCTCATCGAGCCGATCCAGGGCGAGGCGGGCGTCGTCATCCCCGACGACGGCTATCTGCGCGGGGTGCGCGAGCTGACCCGGCGCACCGGGACGCTGTTCATCGCCGATGAGATCCAGTCCGGCCTGGGCCGCACCGGCACTACCCTGGCCGTCGAGCACGAGTCGGTGATGCCGGATGTGCTGCTGCTCGGCAAGGCGCTGGGCGGCGGCATCGTGCCGGTGTCGGCGGTGGTGGCCGACCGTGCGGTGCTCGGCGTGCTGGGCCCCGGCGAGCACGGCTCCACCTTCGGCGGCAATCCGCTGGCCGCGGCGGTCGGCTCGGCCGTGGTCGACCTGCTGCGCACCGGCGAATTCCAGCGCCGCGCCACCGAGTTGGGCGAGGTACTGAGGGCCGGGCTGGCCACGCTGACCGGCAAGGGCGTCGTGGGCTACCGCTGCCGCGGGCTGTGGGCGGGTGTCGATGTGGACCCCGCCCTCGGCACCGGGCGCGAGGTGAGCGAGCGGCTGATGGCCGAGGGGATCCTGGTCAAGGACACCCATGGGTCGACGATCCGGCTGGCACCGCCGCTGACCATCACCCGTGAGGAGCTGGAGGGGGCGCTGGCCGCGCTGGAGAAGGTGCTCGGCTGAGCGATTGACCGAAAGCGACGAGGAGCGCCGGGCCGCATTATGTTTCATACGGCCCGGCGCTTCGTCATGTTCAATGCGCGCGCAGATTCTTTTTCGGCGGCCCTGCCGCATGCCTCGAGAACGCCGGATCGCAGATAACGCCCAGGTCACGGCGGACTTTTCGAGTTTTTATGTACGTTGTTGAGCATTTCACTGTTCCCGATCGCACGGTGTGGAACACTTCGTGTCATCTCGCCGGGTGGACCTGACGGGAAGTTGGCAGTTCTCGCAGGTCGGCACCGTGGAGAAGGCAAACGTCATGGTGCGGAAAGGAGTTGCGGCTGGAGTGGACAGTGAGCCGGTCACGGTGACTGCCGCATACCGGGTGGACCCCGGCCGCGAAAGCGAATTCTATGCCTGGGCGATCGAGATGCTCAATGCCGCGGCACGCCTTCCGGGATATCTCGGAGGCGGGGTCATGGGATCCGGTTCGGCGTCCTCGGAGTGGCATGTCCTCTACCGGTTCGAAGCGGAAGGCCCGGCAAGGGCATGGGATTCCTCGCTGGAACGTGCGCGATGGGCATCCCGGACCGGGCCCTTCGTCCAGGAAAAGGGAACACAGCGCACCTCGGGACTGGAGAACTGGTTCAAGGGGCCGGTGCGGCCGCTGCCGCCACCACCCAAATGGAAGCTGTGGCTGGTGAATCTGAGCGCGGTCTTCCCGCCGGTCCTCATCTTCAATGTGCTGGTGATCCCGTTCATCAAGGACACCAATTTCCTGCTGCGGACCCTGGCTCTGTGTCTTGGTGTGACCGCGATGGTGACCTGGCTGGTCATGCCACGGCTGCAGCGGATTTTGAAGAAGTGGCTCCACCCGCCGCTTCAGTCGATACGAGGACGTCACAGGCGGATGGTGGCCGACGGCCCGCGCGCTCGCCGGTAGGTGAGCGACGCGCCACGGCCCGACGACCGGGACGGGTGATCCCCGGCCGGTTTTCTCATCGCAAGGAGGCAAATCCGGATGGAATCGCTGAGGACACTCCTCGTCGATCATCACGACTCGTACACGTACAACCTCTTTCATCTGCTGACCGAGGTCAACGGCGAGGAACCGGAGGTGCTTCTCCATGACGCGCCGGAATGCGCGGACATCGATCTGACCGCGTTCGACAACATCGTGCTCTCCCCGGCCCCGGGCATCCGGCCGATCCGCGGGACTTCGGCGCCACCGCCCGGCTGATCGAGCGGTCGGCCATTCCGGTGCTGGGGGTGTGCCTGGGGCACCAGGGGATCGCGCTCGGCGCCCAGGCGCGGGTGGTGCCCGCGCCCGAACCGAAGCACGGGCATCTGTCCCGGATCAGACACGGCGGGCGCGGGCTCTTCCGCGGTCTGCCGCAGGACTTCACGGCCGTTCGCTATCACTCGCTGTGCGTGGCCGAGCCGTTGCCGCTGGGGCTGCAGGGCATCGCCTGGTCCGAGGACGGTGTGCTGATGGGGGTGCGGCACCGGGCCCGTCCGCTGTGGGGCGTGCAGTTCCACCCGGAGTCGGTGCTGACCGGATACGGCCATCGCATGCTCAGCAACTTCCGCGATCTGACCATCGAGCACGCCAATGGCGAGTCGGTGACCTCGACCGTGGCGCCCGCCTCCGCCGAGGAACCGCGCCGCACCCGTACCGCCGCCGAACCGGCCGCGGGACCTTCCTCCGCCCCGGGCTCCCCGCAGCCCCCCGAGGCGGACCCCCGAGCGGAATTGGCGCGGCTCGACCCCGAGGAGGGCGCCCCGGCGCCGTCGTCCCCGGAAGGCCCCGCCTACCGGCTGCACGCCCGGTGGCTGGCCGATGCCACCGACACCGAGGCGGCCTTCACCCGGCTGTACGCGAAGGCGCCGCACGCGTTCTGGCTCGACAGCTCGCGCGCCGAGTCCGGCGAGGCGCGCTTCTCCTTCCTCGGGGACGGCACCGGTCCGCTCGCCGAGTTCGTCCGCTACGACACCGATACGGGCGTCTGCGAGGTCGAGCGGGCGGGACGGCCCGCCGTCCGGGTCGAGGGCGGCGTCTTCGACTACCTCGAACGGGAGCTGGCCCGCCGCCGGGTGACCGCCCCCGGTCTCCCCTTCGACTTCACCGGCGGCTATGTGGGCTACTTCGGCTACGAGCTCAAGGCCGACTGCGGCGCCCCGGGCCGCCATCGGTCCGCCACCCCGGACGCCTGCTGGCTCTTCGCCGACCGGTTCGTCGCGGTCGACCACCAGGAGGGCGTCACCTACATCTGCTGCCTCACCGAGGACACCCCCGAGGGCCACCGGGAGGCGAAGGACTGGCTGGACACCACCGTGACCGTGCTCAGCGGGGTGCCGACGCTCACCGGCCCCGCCCCGCGGCCGCCCGCCCTCACCACCACGGCCGCCGTGGAGCCCTGGCTGGTGCGGGACCGGGAGCGGTATCTGGCCTCGATCGAGGCGTGTCTGCGGGAGCTGCGCGCCGGGGCGAGTTATGAGATCTGCCTGACCAACGCCGCCTGGCTGCCCGCCCCGAGCGACAGCTACGCCTTCTATCGGGCCCTGCGGCGGTCCAATCCGGCGCCGTACGCCGCCTATCTGCGGTTCGGCGGCACCGATGTGGCCTGCGCCTCCCCCGAGCGCTTTCTGCGCATCACCCCCGACGGCACCGCCGAGGCCAAGCCGATCAAGGGCACCGCCCCGCGCGGCACGGGCCCGGAACAGGACGCGCGGGCGCTCGCCGCCCTGGCCTCCAGCCCCAAGGCCCGCGCCGAGAACCTGATGATCGTGGACCTGCTCCGCAACGATCTGGGGCGGGTGTGCGCACCGGGCAGCGTGTATGTGCCGCGCCTGATGAACACCGAGACCTATGCCACCGTCCACCAGCTCGTCTCCACCGTGCGGGGCCGGCTGCGCCAGGAGACGAGCGCCGTCGACTGCGTCCGGGCCTGCTTCCCGGGCGGCTCCATGACCGGCGCCCCCAAACTGCGCACGCTGGAGCTCATCGACTCGCTGGAGACCGAGGCCCGCGGTGTCTACTCCGGGGCGCTCGGCTACCTGAGCTGCAACGGCGCGGCCGACCTCAACATCGTCATCCGTACGGCCGTGTTCACCAGCGGCCGGATGCACATCGGCGCGGGCGGCGCCATCGTGCTCGATTCCGATCCGGCCGAGGAGTACGAGGAAATGCTGCTGAAGACCGCTGCCACCATGCGTGCCTACGAGGCCGTGGAGCCCGTGCCCGACGCGGAGCCCGCCGGGGAGATCGACGACCTGCTGGTGGCCGCCGCCACGGCGCCACCGGCCCCCGCGGCGAAGGAGCCCGGCCGGTGACCGCCCTCTCGGTGTCCGCCGCTTCGGTGTCCGCCGCTTCGATGTCCTCCCCGCCCCTGCCCACCGGCCCCACGGTCTCCGCCAATGTCGCCGCGCATCTCGCGGCGCTCGCGGACCGCCGCGGCTGGTCCGGCCGGGCCGCCTTCTTCGAGGGCCACCGGGCCTGGACCCACGGCGAGGTCCACGACCGCGCCGAGCGCGCCGCCACCGTGCTGGCGGGCCGGGGAGTGGCCCCCGGTGACCGGGTGCTGCTCGCATTACCCGACGGCATCGTGTGGGTGACCACGTTCCTGGCCGCCGCCCGGCTGGGCGCGACGGCGGTGCTGGTCAATCCCGCGCTCACCGCGGACGACCACCGCTTCATGGCCGAGGACTCACGCACCGCGCTGGCCGTCTCGGGCCCCGATCTCCAGGACCACTTCGAGGGCGTCCCCTGGCTCGGCGCCGACCAGCTGTCGGCCCTGACCGGCCCGCCCGCCACCCTGGGCGCGGCGGCCCCGGCCCCGGCGGCGAAACCGGTGACGGCCGCCACCTCGCTGTGCCTCCAGTACACCTCCGGGACCACCGGCCGCCCCAAGGCGGTGACCCACAGCCATGGCGATGTGGCCGCCTATCACGATCTGGTCGGGCAGGAGGTGCTCGACATCGGCCCCGCGGACGTGTCGTTCTCGGTGTCCAAGCTGTTCTACGCCTACGGCTTCGGGAACGCCTTCGCCTTCCCTCTCTTCTCGGGGTCGGCCGCGGTGCTGACCGCGGACCGCCCCGGACCGGCCCTCATCGACGACCTCGTGGCCCGGCACCGGGTGACCCTGCTGTACTCGGTGCCGTCCTCGTACGCCGCCCTGGTGGACGAGCGCGGCACCGGCCACACGGCCCGCTTCGCCTCCGTCCGCGCGGCGGTCAGCGCGGGCGAGGGACTGCCGCCCGCCCTCGGCGAGCGGGTCGGTGAGCTGCTCGGCGCGCCGGTGCTGGAGCAGATCGGCTCCACCGAGGCGGGCCACGCCTTCTGCGCCAACACGGTGTGGGACAACACGCCCGGCACCCTCGGCCGTCCGGTGCCGCGCTTCGAGCTGGAGTTACGGGACCACGAGGGCGCCGTGGTGGCGGACGGGACCGACGGCACCGCCGAGGGCGAGCTGTGGGTGCGGGGTCCGACGGTGGCCACCGGCCGCCCGGGGGACGGCGGTTGGCTCGCCACTCGGGACCGGGCCCGGCGCGAGCGCGACGGGACCTATCGCCATCTGGGCCGGGTCGACGACCTGGAGATGGTCGGCGGGATCACCGTGTCGCCGCTGGAGGTCGAGGAGGTGCTGCGGCAGCACCCGGCGGTGCGGGAGGTGGCGGTGGCGGCCGTCCCCGACGAGCGGGGCGCGACCCGGCTGCGCGCCTATGTCGTACCGGCTGCCGACCCGGGTGGCCGGGCGGCCGACGAGGAGACGCTGACGGCCGATCTGGTCGCGCTGGCCCGGCGGCGGCTCGCCGCCTACAAGGCGCCGCGCACCGTGCGCCTGGTGGCCTCGCTGCCACGCACCCCGACGGGGAAGCTGCGGCGCCATGTCGTCCGCACGGGCCGCTGGTGACGCGCCGCGGACCCCACGGCCGCGCCTGGGCGCACGGCCTCCCGACCGACTTCGAACGATGAGGACCTCGATATGTTGCAGCGGCTGCTCCCCGAGCGCGGGTTCTATCTGGGGCTGATGTTCCAGGAGGCCGCGGCCCGCCACGGCAGGGTCAGGGTGACCCTGGACCGGCCACTGGACGTCGCCCCCGGGGCCGGTACCGACCTCGGGTACACCGAACTGGCCGATCTGGTCGACGATCTGGCCGCCCGGCTGTGGTCGGCGGGGGTCCGCCCGAGCGAGCATGTGGCGATCCTCAAGGGCGACAACGTCGACATCGTGCTGCTGACCTGTGCGGTCTCCCGGATCGGCGCGGTCCCTGCGCTGCTGTCGCCCTCGCTGGACGGACAGGTGGCCGCGGTGCTGCTGGACCGGCTGCACGCCCCCTGGCTGATCACCGACCGGGCGACGCTGGAGTCCACGCTCAGCGCGGTGGACACCACCCTGGCCCGGGGCGTGCTGACGGTGGACGAAGCGCCCGGGAACACCATCGCGCTGACCGCGCTCGCCGGGGTGCCGCGCCGCCCGGCCATCCGGCTCCATCCCGGCGAGCCCTCGCTGATCACTCACAGCTCGGGGACCACCGGCATACCGAAGCTGGCCGTGCACTGCCCGCACACCATGTGGAACCGGCTGGTGCCGCAGCAGGCGCTGGGCCGGGCCACCCGCCGGGAACCGGCCGCGCTCCACATGTCGTTCGCGCACTCCCGCTTCTACCATCTGCTGGGTGTGCTGCTGCACTTCGGCAGTCCGCTGCTGCTGCTCGTCGACCCCGACCCGGCCCACGCCGGCCCGCTGCTGGCGGCACACCGCCCCGGCATCGTCGAGACACATCCCAACACCTATGTGCTGTGGGAGGACCTGGCCGACGCGCCGGACGGGCCACTGTCCAACGTCCGGGCGTACGGCTCCACCTTCGACGCCATCCACCCCCGTGCGGTGCGGCGGCTGCTCGCCGCCTCCCGGCGCCGCGACCCCCGGCTGACGCAGTTGTACGGGCAGAGCGAGACCGGGCCCATCGCGTTTTGCTGGTACACCCGGCGGGGCGCGGACCGGGTGCAGGCGCGGCGGGTGGGCACCGGCATCCCCGGCTTCACCCGGGTCCGGGTGGTGGACGAGCGGGGCCGCACCTGCCCGCCGGGGACGACGGGGGCCATCGAGGCCCGCACCCGCGGCCGGATCCTCACCTACCTCGGCGCGCCGGAGAGTTACGCCCGGCAGGTGGACCGGGGCTGGTGGCGGATGGGCGACATGGGCTACCGCGACCGGTGGGGCGCGCTGTATCTGCTGGACCGCGAGGTGGACCAGATCGCCACCGTGGACAGCAATCTGGAGGTGGAGGACGAACTGCTGTCGCGGATCGCCGACCTCCGGGAGGTGGTCATCGTCCACGGTCCGGAGCGGGAGCCGGTGCCGGTGGTGTGCACCCGGGGGACCAGCCGCTGGACCCCGACCGCTGGCGGGAGGCGACCGGGGATCTTCCGGCGCTGGCCGAGCCGGTGCAGTGCCGCTTCGAGGATCTGCCGCGCACCGGCACCTGGAAGATCAAGCGGCTGGAGATCGCCCGGCTGCTCGCCGCGGGTGAACTGCCCACCCTGTCCACCGCCCCGGTCGGTGGCTGACATGGCGGCGCGGAAGGAGCGCGGGCCGGTTCTGGTGGTGGGCGCCGGACCGGTCGGGATGACGGCGGCGCTCAGCCTGCGCGCGGCCGGGCTGCCGGTCACGGTGCTGGAGGCCGGGGCGCGGGACCGGGTGCGGGCCGGGAGCCGCGCGCTGTTCGTCCACCGGCGGTCGCTGCGGCTGCTGGAGCGGGCCCGCCCGGGGCTGGGCGCGCGGATCGCGGCGTACGGGACGACCTGGCACACCCGGCGCACCCTCTACCGCGGCCGTGAGGTGTTCGCGCGGACCTTTCCGCGGGTCGCCGGAGACGGGGGCCACGAAGGCAGGGGCCACGGAGACGCGGGCCGCGGAGACGGGGTTTCCGCGGCCGGGGTTTCCGGGGACGCCGCCGCGGCACTGCCCCCGTTCACCAGCCTGCGTCAGGTGGACACCGAGCGGTTCCTCTTCGAGGCGTGCACGGAGGCGGGCGTGGAGTTCCGCTTCGGCGCCGAGGTGCACGGGGTGCGCTCGGACGGCGACGAGGTGACGGTGACCGCGAAGGACGGCGGAAGCTGGACGGCCGGTCATGTGATCGCCGCCGACGGGGCCCGTTCGGGGGTGCGCAAGGCGCTGGACATCCCGCTGGTGGGCACCCGGTCCGAGGGATATCACGTGGTCGTGGACGTGGCGGATCCGGCCGGCGGGGACCTGCCGGTCGAGCGGGTCTTCCACTACGAGCACCCCGGCACCGGCGGCCGCACCGTGCTGCGGGTGCCGTTCACCGGGGGCTTCCAGATCGATCTGCAGTGCCGCGCGGACGATCCGCCGGAGTGCTTCGGCACCGAGACGGCGGTCCGCCGCTGGCTGCCCCGGCTGGTGGGCGAGGACTGCGCCCACCGGGTGCTGTGGGTGTCGCGGTACCACTTCCTGCGCAAGGTGGCCGCGTCGTTCGCCGATCCGTCGGGCCGGGTGCTGCTGGCCGGTGAGGCCGCGCATCTGTTCCCGCCCTTCGGGGCGCGCGGGATGAACAGCGGGATCGTGGACGCCGTCGCGGCGGCCGAGGCGGTGTCGGCGGCATGCTCCGAGCCGTCCCGGAGACCCGCGGCGGTGGCCGGGTACGCCGCCGCCCGCCGGAGCGCGGCCCTGCACAACAGCGAGGCCGCCGGGGCGGCCCTGGACCATCTGCGGCCCCGGCCGCTCAAGCGGGCGGCCCAGCGGGCGGCGGCGACCCTGTCCCCCGTGGTCCCCCGCTGCGGGGAGTGGCTGGAACGCGCTCCTTACGGCCCCCGGGGCGGCCCGGCGCGCGGCTATTGACCGGCAATCCAGCGAGCGCGGCTAGGAATCCGGCCGGACATCCGCACATCGGACACCGGGCCACGGACACGGGAAAGCACGCATCGGACACCGGAAACACCGGAAGCAGCTTCGGACATCATCGGGACGGAGACTGGAAGCGGACATGGTCGCTGCACAGAACATCGGTCACGCCGACGCGTCGGACCAGAAGCAGTGGACGCTGATGTGGCGCGAGGACGGCGGGCTGATGCCCTCCCGGGCGGTGCCGGACGCCGCCCTGCTGGCCGCCGATTCCTGGCTGGTCGACGACGGGCGGGTGCGCGGGCTCGACCACCACCGCCGCCGGTTCGTCGCCGGGTGCGTCGAGGCGTCCGGCGACTCCCCCGCCCGGATCGAGAGCTTCTGGCGCGACGCGATCGCCGCCCTGCCCCGTACCGAGCGCTGGTTCCCACGGGTCGAGCTGGCCGGTCCGGAGCCGGCCCGGCTGTTCCTGCGGATACGCCCGGCGCCGCCGCGGACGGCCAATGTGACCGTATGCCTGACCGAGGAGTTCGATCCGCGGTCGCATCCCCGCCGTAAGGGCCCCGACCTCCCCCTGCTGGCGCATCTGCGCGAGCGGGCCGCCGCCCGGGGCGCGCAGGAGCTGATGCTCACCACCCCCTCCGGGCTGGTGCTGGAGGGGACGACGGCGAGCGTTCTGTGGTGGGAGGACGACGTCCTGTGTCTGCCGCCTCCGGGGCTTCCGCTGCTGGCGGGCGTGACCTCGGCCCTGATCCAGGACCGGGCGGCCGAGCTGGGCGTCCGCACCGAGCACCGCAACCGCACCGTGCAGGAGCTGGACGGCCGTGAGGTGTGGCTGGTCAACGCGGTGCACGGAATCCGCCCGGTGACCGCCTGGCTGGGCCGTCCGCTGCGGGCGGGCCCGGCGCTGCGCGCCGCCTCCTGGCAGACCTGGCTCGACAGCGCTGCCGATCCCCTGGTTTCGACGAACGGAGTTCACCGATGACGACGACCACCCCGGCCCGCACCACCGCCCGGCTGGATCTGAAGGGCCTCGCCCCCGAGGTCTCCGCCGCGATGGGCGAGCTGCACCGGGCGGCGGTGCGGGCGGGCCAGGACGCGGGGGTCGAGCCGGAGCTGCTGGAGCTGGTGCGCATCCGCGCCTCGCAGCTCAACGGCTGCGCCTTCTGCCTGGACATGCACACCAAGGACGCCCGCGCCCAGGGCGAGACCGAGCAGCGGATCCACACCCTCGGCGCCTGGCGGGAGACCCCGTTCTTCACCGAGCGGGAGCGGGCCGCGCTCGCGCTGGCCGAGGCGGTGACCTCCGTCCAGGACGGCCACGTGCCGGACGAGGTCTACGCGGCGGCCCGCGAGGTATTCGACGAACCGCAGGTGACGGCGGTGATCTGGGCCGCCGTCGTGATCAACGCCTACAACCGCACGGCGATCAGCGCACGGATGGTGCCCGGCGCCTATCGGCCCGCCCCGCGCTCCTGACCCCGACACCGGTGCGAGAGCGCGCCGGTGTCAGCACTCGCTGGAGGCCAGACCATGAACACCCACGGACCGCGACGCGTATTCGGGCCGCGTCCGCCCCTGCCCGGGCGTCCGGCCAGGGGTCCCAATCCGCTGCGCCGCCGGACGGACCGGATCCAGACCTGGTGCACCGTGCTGCTCGTGCTGATCCTCGCGGTCGGGCTGCCGGCCGCCGCGATCAGCGCGGGGTACGCGGCGCACGCCTCCCAGATGCGCGTCGTGGCCGCCGAGACCTCGGCGCGGCACCAGATCACCGCGCGGCTCGCCGAGGCTCCGCCCGGGCCGGACCACACCGATGTGCGGGAGCCGCGGCAGGCGCGGGTGCGCTGGGTCGCCGACGACGGTGAGCGCCATACGGGCACCGCCACGGTGTCGGGCGGCGCCTCGGGGGGCGAGGTACGGGTCTGGGTGAACCGCGAGGGCGCCCTGGCGCAGGCGCCCTCCTCCCCGGCGACCGCGCGCACCATGGGCTGGTTCACCGGCTGTGTCACCGCCGCCGCGGTGGCCGCGGTCGCGCTCACGGGGCGGTCCCGGGTCCGGCGGGCCCTGGACCGCAGGCGGTACGCGCGATGGGAGGCAGAGTGGAAGGTGGTGGAACCCGCGTGGTCCGGCAGGAACCGCCGCTGAGCGGCTCCGGCCGCCTGCGCGGGGTGCGCGGTCGCCAGAAGGCAGCCACAGCCACCAGAGGCGGCCGCCGGAAGATGAGGAGCAGACCATGTCGCACACAGTGGAGTGGAGGGTCCATCTCTACCTCTCCGAGGACGAGGGACGGACCACGGCGCGCGTCGAGCTGGACACCGGGGCCGCGGCGCTCACCGGCCGGGGACTGGCCCGGTGCAACCCGGACGACGAGGACGTGCCCGTGATCGGCGATGAGCTCGCCGCCGCGCGGGCGCTCAGCGACCTGGGGCAGCAGCTCGTGCACGCCGCCGAGCGGGACCTGGAGAGCGTGGGCGCGCCCCCGGCCCCGCGCAGGCCGCGGCCCGGCTACGGCTGGATCGCCTGAGGAGCCGGAGGCGACCGTAGTACGGACCTCGCGGGGCGAGGTCCGGTGGGCGCCGACGGCCTCAGCGCCGGGCGCGTCCCGGTTCCGGATGACGCGCCATGAGGTGTTCTCTTCCTGGGAAGGCTGGAGGAACGGGGCGGAAATCCCACCGCACCAGCGCTGGCCATTATTTATGAATACATCTTGACAGTCCGTTTGGGACCCCCGGACGATGAACCGGTCTCTCATCGCCGAGCCGCCGACCGCGGGGAGCCCCCTGTGACGCTGTCGCCGCATCTGCCGGACAAACTGACCATCTCGCTGTGGGACTTCAGCTGGTACACCCGCACCGGCCCGGGCGAGCCCTTCGCCGACCTCGACCGCGCCTTCGAGGAGGCCGTGGCGCGCGGCTACAACACGGTGCGCATCTGCGCCATGCCGTTCCTGCTCTTCGGCTCCCGGCTCGACACCGGCAAGTTGCGGCCGTCGGGGCTGGGCGGCGCGTACGGGCAGCGGATGCGCTGGTACGACGTGGGCGGCGGGGGCGAGATCGACGGACGGGCCTGGCTGCGCGAGCTGTTCGAGGCGGCCCTGCGCCATGACTGCTTCGTGATCCTCTCCAGCTGGGAGTACCAGCAGAGCCCGTCGTTCGGCGAGGACCGCGCCTGGTTCGACGCGCTGATGGCCGTCGATCCCGAGCGGCGCGCCGAGGCGCTCGCGGACGCGCTGGCCGATCTGATCGACTTCCTGGTGATCCACGGTCTGGACGACCGGATCGCCTTCACCGAGCTGCACAACGAGGTTCAGGGCAGCCGGCTCACCGAGGGGCTGGAGGGCCAGGACAAGGTCGTCGCCCTGCGGCCACGGCTGGAGCGGGGCATCGCGCGCTTCAAGGAGCGCCACCCCAACCGGCCCGTCACGGTCAACTACGCCAAGGTGCCGGTCGGTTCGCTGCGCGGGGTCCCCCGGGACGTGGATGTGGCGGTCTTCCACCCTTACGTCTACGGGGTGCTGGACGAGCTCCTGGCCACCTTCGCCATCCGCGACCGGGGCCGCCCCTTCGCCCAGGAGCCGGTCCGCCGCGAGCTGCTGCGCCCCGGCGCCCCCGATCTGGCCGACTGGGCTCCTCCGCCCGGCGATCTCTGGCGGCTGGAGGCCACCACGGTCGGCCCCCGGGAGATCTACGTCCACGACTGGTGCGACCCCGACCGCTGGGACGCCTGGCTCTACGACCGCTATGCCATGCACCGTCTGGCGATGGAGCAGCGGCTGGTCACCTGGATCGAGGCGGCCGCGGACTGGGCGGCCGGGAGCGGGGTCCCGCTGGTCTTCGGCGAGGGCTGGATCGGCTACACCCCGCTGCACGGGACCTTCGAGGAGGGCCCGGTGGGGGCCGCGTTCTGCCGCCGCGCCGTCGAGGAGTCGGCACGGGTGGGCGCGTGGGGCGCGGTGGTGTGCTCCAACGCGGCGCCCCAGCACCCGATGTGGCAGGACATCGCGCTGCAGCGGGAGTGCAACGCGATGCTGCGCGGCTGACCCGCCCGGCCGTCGGCGGCTCCGGTGACGATGACGCACGTCGCGAGGGCAGGCGTTCCGCCAGGACCTCGCGCACCACTGGAGCCGCGCTCGCACCGGTAACCGCCGCCGCCAACGGGTACGCACATCACGTTCCCCTTGGCGGTGACGGCGAAAGGGCCCGAAAGTGACGACGTCCCCAGCGGATCCCCGAGAGCGTGCCGCCGGGCGGGCCCCGCGCCGTGCGCTGGTGGCCGGTTCGGTCGGCAACTTCATCGAGTGGTACGAATTCGGTGTCTACGGCTTCTTCGCGACGATCATCGCGGCGAACTTCTTCACCCCGCACGGCGGCACCGAGCTCGAGGGCCTGGTCAAGACCTATGCCTCCTTCGGGATCGCGTTCTTCTTCCGCCCCATCGGCGCCGCCGTCTTCGGCCGGGTGGGCGACCGGATCGGCCGCCGGCCCACGCTGATCCTGGTGCTGCTGCTGATGACCGGCGCCACGACGCTCATCGGAGTGCTGCCCACGTACGACACGCTGGGCGCGGCCGCGCCCTGGCTGCTCACCCTGTTGCGGATCCTCCAGGGGCTGTCCGCGGGCGGGGAGTTCGGCGGTGCCGTGTCGATCATGACGGAGTTCGCGCCACCGGGCCGCCGCGGGCTGTACGGGGCGTGGCAGTCGTTCACCGTGGCGCTGGGGCTGCTGGCCGGGGCCGGTGTGGCGGCGCTGCTGGCCACCGTGATGAGCGAGGAGTCGCTGGGCGACTGGGGATGGCGGTTGCCGTTCCTGGCGACCCTGCCGATCGGGCTGGTCGCCCTGTGGCTGCGGCTGAGGCTGGAGGAGACCCCGTTCTTCCGCGCGGCGGCGGACGGGGAGACCGGCCCCGCGCCGGGCTCCGGGGCACCGTCCGCCGCACCGGAGCGGGTGGCGGACCCGCGTGAGATGGCCGGGGCCATCGTCATGGGGGCCGCGCGCATCATGGGCTGGGCGGCGGCCGGTTACACCTTCCTGGTCGTCATGCCGTCGTATCTGCAGGCCACCTTGAACGCCACCTTCCAGCAGGCGCTGGTCGCCACCGTGGTGGCCAACGCGGGCTTCGCGCTCTCCATCCTCCCGGCGGGCCTGCTCAGCGACCGGATCGGGCGGCGGCCGGTGATGCTGACCGGGGCCGCGCTGGTGGCGGTGCTGGCCTTCCCGCTGCTCAATGTGTTGCAGGAGCCGGACAGTTCGGCGTGGGTCCAGGGGGCGGCGGTCTTCGTCGCGGGCGTGGTGGTGGGCCTGATGGCGGGGCCGGGTCCGGCCATGCTCGCCGAGATGTTCCCGACCCGGGTCCGCTATACGGGCCTTGGGCTGGCGTACGCGCTGTCCAACGCGGTGTTCTCCGGATGCGCGGGGCTCATCATCACCGAGGTGATCAAGCGCACCGGCGAGGTCGACATCCCGGCCTACTACGTGACGGTGACCTGCGCCATCAGCGTGCTCGCACTGTTCACCCTGCGCGGGGAGGACCACCGCGGCGCACTGCCCGAGGTGGCGCGGGCGGGGAAGGCCGCCGAGACGGAGGAGGAGACACCATGCGCGTGATCGGCCTGATGTCGGGCACGTCCCATGACGCGGTCGACGCCGCGGCAGCCGATCTGGTGCTCGACGGCGACACCGTGGTGCTGGTGCCGCTGGGGCTGGTCAGCGAGGCGTATCCGCAGGCGCTGCGGTCGGCGCTGAGCGCCGCGCTGCCCCCGGCGGCCACCACCATGAAGGACGTGTGCGCCCTCGACACCCGTATCGGCCAGGCGTTCGCCGCGCTCGCGGCCCGCGCCGACCGGGAGCTGTTCCAGGGGCGCGCGGACCTCATCGGCTCCCACGGTCAGACGGTGTACCACTGGGCCGAGGGCGGGCGGGTGCACGGAACACTGCAGCTCGGCCAGCCCGCCTGGATCGCCGAGGCCACCGGCTGCCCGGTCGTCTCCGATCTGCGCACCCGTGATGTGGCCGCGGGCGGCCAGGGCGCTCCCCTGGTCAGCCTGGTGGACGCCCTGTGGCTGCGCGGGCGGCCCGGTGTGTGCGCCGCCCTGAACCTGGGCGGGATCGCCAACATCACGGTGGTGTCGAGCGCCGGCGATCCGCTGGCCTTCGACACCGGCCCGGCCAACGCGCTCATCGACGCGGCGGTCCGCGATCTGACGGACGGCCGCCTCGACCATGACGCGGACGGCGCCATGGCGGCGCGCGGCACCGTCCACGAGCCGCTGCTGGAGCGGCTGCTGGCCGAGCCGTACTATGCGCTGCCCGCACCCAAGACGACCGGCAAGGAGCTGTTCCACGGGTCCTATCTGCGGGCGGCGCTGGCCGCCGCGGGCCCGGTGCCGGACGATGACGTGGTCGCCACCGTCACCGAGCTGACGGCCCGTACCGTCGCCGACGCGGTGCGGTCGGTGCACGCCACCGAGGTGCTCGCCTCGGGCGGCGGCACCCGCAACCCCACCCTGATGGGGGCGTTGCGCCGGCAGCTGGGCGCCATCGCGCTGCGGACCTCCGATGAACTCGGCCTTCCGGCGGCGGCGAAGGAGGCGTACGCCTTCGCCGTCCTCGCCTTTCTGACCGCCCATGGGCTGGCCGGTACGGCGCCGAGCTGCACCGGCGCCCGCCATGCCAGCGTGCTGGGGTCGATCACCCCGGGGAGCCGCGGCCTCACCCTGCCCGCACCGGACCGGCCGGCGCCCACCCGGCTGGAGATCTTCCGCCGCTGAGCGGACTGCGGCGCGTGGCCGGTAAAGGGGATGTCGGCATCGGCCGTACCCGGGGTACGTTGGGAGCGGTCGGCTATAGAAGGGGCGAACGTGGGTAAAGACCCCCCGAGTTGCCGACGGGGGGCCGACGGGGGGACGGGGGCACGTGGCGGAATCCGGAATGGGTGTGGGCTTAAGAGGCCGCAGCGGGATCATCAGTCTGGTCGGAGAGTGTCTCAGACTGGGGCCCACGGACGAGCGGCCGGTGATCATGCTGCTGGGGCCGCGCGGCAGCGGGGCCAGCGAGGCCCATGGCGCGCTGATGGAGAAGTTCGGGCCCGAGACGCCGTTCGCGTATATCAATCTCGGCGGTGAGCAGAGCCTGCTGCCGCGGTACGCGCTGGCGCTGCTCGCCCGCCAGCTGGAGCGCAAGCTGCCGCGCTACCGCCGCTCCCACTTCCCGCGGCTGACCCTCGGTCTGCTCGCCTCGGACCACCAGCTGCGCATGACGAGCCTGGCGGAGGGGCGGCGCAACATCCGGCGGGAGCTGGACGCGTTCCAGGAGCGGGCGGAGGCGCGTTACGGCGACTATCTCGCCGCCTTCTTCGAGGTGGCCGGAGGCGCGGTGGGCGCCCCCGACGGCGCCTCCACGGCGGCGCTCGCGCTGCTGCGGGACGCGCTGCGGCGCGGCCGGAGGCGGCTGCCGGGCCGCAAGTTCACCAGCAGCGCCGCCTGGTACGGCGGCCATCCGCTGCTGCAGAGCCGGGATCCGTGGGAGGCGCTGGTCGAGCTCAACCTGTGGCGCCACGACGGGGACGAGGACGATCAGGAGCGGCTGGACCGGGTGCTGTTCTCGGCCCTGCTGGAGGACATGCGCGGCAATGTGCGCCACTCCTTCATGCCCCGCTCCTATCTGCTGCTGCTCGACAACTCCCATACGGAGTACGGCCGTCGCTTCCTCGATCTGCTGATCCGGGCCCGCCATGACGACGCCGTGGTGGCGGGCACCGACTGCGATCCGCTCACCGTCGTGGCCAGCTCCAACCGGTGGCTGCCCCGCTGGGGCCCGGCCACCGGCGATCAGTGGCCCTGGCGGCTGCGCGGCCCGGACCGGGCCTCCCTCACGGACTGGACGGAGCACCGGCCGGGCCGGGACAGCGATGACACCTGGTGGTATCCGCTGCGGCTGCGCGATCTCAATCTGGACGAGGTGCGCATCCGGATCGAGCTGGAGCTGCGCCACCATCCCGACCTCGCGCCGTTCGCCCGGCTCGCGCCCTTCATCCACCGGCTGACCGCGGGGCTCCCCGGGCGGTCAGCCAGGTCCTGGAGCTGTTCCGGCATTCGACCGTGCCCATCGAGGACGGCGCCGAGCAGGACCGCTGGCTGCGCACCCTGCCGGACCGTACGCCGCGGGAGGGCGAGGACCCCCGGACGCTGGTGGAGGCCGCCCTGGATCATCTGCTGCGCGGGTTCGACCCCATGCAGCGGGCGGCGCTGGAGGAGTGCGCGGCGGCCCGCGATCTGTCCATCGGCACCCGGCTGCTGGGCTCGGGCGACTCGCTGTTCGGCGAGGTCCGCGGCCGCTGGCTGCTGCACAGCCCGGGCACGGTGACCCCGGCCCTCCACCCCTGGCCGCGCCGGCTGCTGCTGTGGCGGCTGGCCGCGCGTCCGGACGACTGGGACGCGGTGCACGAGCTGCTGGCCGAGCACTTCAGATCCGAGGGCCGCACCGTCCAGGAGATGTACCACCGGCTGGCGGCGGAGCGGATCGATGAGGTGACCGGGTATCTGGTGGCGCGCTTCCCGGCGGTGCCCGCGGCGCAGTGGATCAGCGAGTTCAACACGATCACGGCCGCGCCCAACCGGCTGGGCCAGGCCGGCGGACCGCTGGAGCTGCTCGCCGGCCTCGCCCCGGAGGAGCCCCCGGAGGCGGTCACCACCGCCTCGGTGATCCGGGAGCTGATCACGGTGCGCTGGGTGTGGAGCGATCCGCTGGCCGACCCCGCGATGCGGCTGAACGACATGATCGCCGACGGGTTCAACCAGCTCTCACGACTGCGGAGGAACGACATCGTGGCCCTGTTCAACGAGGCGGAGCGGTACCGCCACTGGCGCCATCCGCTGACGAGCGCGGGCGAGGGGTGAGGCCCGTGCCGAGACTGGAATGGCCGCTGCACATCGTGCGCCGGGTGGTGATCGGCGTGCTCGTCGTCGCGCTGCTCGCGGTGGCGGTCCCCCTCACCTGGAAATGGATCGAAGAGAAGCGGGCGCGGTGCGGCGACGGCGTCGTCGAGAAGGGCGACGACCACGAGTGCGTCGGGGTCACCGACGGCTCGTATGTCTTCGCGGACCATCTGAAGTCCGTGGAGAAGAAGATCAAGGCGGAAAACGACCGGGTGGAGGAGAACACCGGCAAGGAGCCGTACGTCAGCGTCGCCTATATGACCTCCTTCACCCTGACCGACGACGACAGCAACTCCGAGGAGTCGGTCCGCCATGAGCTCGAGGGCGCATATCTGGCGCAGTACCGGCACAACCGCGGCGATCTCTCCTCCTCCCCCAAGATCAAGCTGCTGATCGCCAATGTGGGGAGCAGCGCGGCCCACTGGGAGCACACCGTCGACGAGCTGATCGACCGGATGACCTCCGACCGCGACAAGCTGGTCGCGGTCACCGGGCTCGGCCCCAGCACCGATCGGAGCCTGAGCGCGCTCAGGCGGCTGTCGGACCGCGGGCTCGCCCTGGTGGCCAGCACCATGACGGCCACCAACATCGAGGGCATAAAGGGGTTCGTCCGGGTCTCGCCGACCAATGTGGACGAGGCGTACGCCGCCTCCGCCTATCTGAAGAAGCAGAAGGTCCGTACGGCGGTGGTCGTCCAGGACGCCGCGCGAAGCAACTACTACGCCAAGACGCTGGGTGACGCCTTCACCGAGGTCTTCCAGGACACCAAGGGCCATCGGCTGGTGGCGGACCGGATGACCTATGACTCCTCGGTGCGCAGCGCCTGGGAGAACGAGCTGCGCTATATGCCGGGGCAGCTGTGCGACCAGAAGCCGGAGGTGGTCTACTTCGCGGGCCGCGGCAAACACCTCACCCGGTTCCTGGACTCGCTCGCCAACCGGCCCTGCCAGGAGCGGAAGTTCACCGTCATCACCGGTGACGACACCTCCAACCTCACCGCCAAGGAGCTCGCGCACGCCGCCGACAGCGGGGTGCGGGTGCTCTACACGGGTCTGGCGCACCCGGATATGTGGCGGCAGGACCCCCTCCATGTCTCCGGTCCCTCGGCCGGCCACTTCCAGCCGGGCGGGTCGATGGACAAGTGGTTCCCGGGCGATCCGCGCTATGACGGCCAGGCCATCATGGGGCATGACGCGGTGCTCGCCGCCGCCCATGGCATCCAGATGGCGGCGGGCTGGCAGGGCGAGGTGTCGGGGGACGCGGTGGCACGGATGTTCCACCAGATGGACGGGCGTCAGCAGGTGGCGGGGGCGAGCGGCTTCATCTCGTTCCAGAACAACGGCAATCCGCGCAACAAGGCCATCCCCATCCTGCACCTGAACGCAAGGGGGCGCTCGGAGCTGGTAGAGGTCTCGGCGCCACGGGGCGAGCCGCCCAGAAAGCAGTGAGGGTCAGGGGGCGGTGACGCTCGGGCCGCAGTGAGCGTCAGGCCCCGGGAAGCGGTGGCGGTCAGCCGGCGCCTCCCTGCGGCCGCTCGCCCCCGGCCTTCTCGTCCCCGGTCTTCTCGTCGTCGACGATCTCCGCGTCCACGACCTCCTCGTCGGACGCGTGGGCCTGGCCCCCGCCGTCACCGGAGGAGCCGGCCGCCGAGCCGCTCGCTCCGCCGCCGGACGAGGCGGACTGCTGGGCCTGGGCGTAGATGGCGGTGCCGATCTTCTGCCCGACGGCGGCGGTCCGCTCGGTGGCCTCGCGGATCGCGTTGGTGTCCTCGCCGTCCAGGGTCCCCTTCAGCTCCGCGACCGCCGCCTCGGCCTCCTGCCGGACGTCCTGCGGCACCTTGTCGGGCTGGTCCCGCAGCAGCTTCTCGGTCTGGTAGACGAGCGCCTCGGCCTGGTTGCGGGTCTCGGCGGCCTCGCGGCGCTTGTGGTCCTCCTCCGCGTAGCTCTCGGCCTCCCGCATCATGCGGTCGATGTCGTCCTTCGGCAGCGCGGAGCCGCCGGTGACGGTCATCCGCTGCTCCCGGCCGGTGCCGAGGTCCTTGGCGGAGACGTGCATGATGCCGTTGGCGTCGATGTCGAAGGCGACCTCGATCTGCGGCACCCCGCGCGGGGCCGGCGGAAGGCCGGTCAGCTCGAACATCCCGAGCTTCTTGTTGTACGCGGCCATCTCGCGCTCGCCCTGGAAGACCTGGATCTGCACCGACGGCTGGTTGTCCTCGGCCGTGGTGAAGACCTCCGAGCGCTTGGTCGGGATCGTGGTGTTCCGCTCGATCAGCTTGGTCATGATGCCGCCCTTGGTCTCGATACCGAGGGACAGCGGGGTGACATCCAGCAGCAGGACGTCCTTGACCTCCCCCTTGAGGACACCGGCCTGCAGGGAAGCGCCGATGGCCACGACCTCGTCCGGGTTGACGCCCTTGTGCGGCTCCTTGCCGGTCAGCTCCTTGACCAGGCTGGTCACGGCGGGCATCCGGGTGGAGCCGCCGACCAGGATCACATGGTCGATATCGGAGGTCTTGATCCCGGCGTCCTTGATCGCCTGGTGGAAGGGGGCCTTGCAGCGCTCCAGGAGGTCCTCGGTCAGCTGCTGGAACTGCGAGCGGGTGAGCTTCTCGTCCAGATGCAGCGGGCCCGCGTCGGACGCGGTGATGTACGGCAGGTTGATCGTGGTCTCGCTGGCCGCGGAGAGCTCGATCTTGGCCTTCTCGGACGCCTCGCGCAGCCGCTGGACCGCCATCTTGTCGTTGGCCAGATCGACGCCGTAGCCGCCCTTGAAGCGGGAGACCAGATGGTCCACGATCCGCTGGTCCCAGTCGTCGCCGCCGAGGTGGGTGTCGCCGTTGGTGGCCTTGACCTCCACCACCCCCTCGCCGATCTCCAGCAGCGAGACATCGAAGGTGCCGCCGCCGAGGTCGAAGACCAGGATGGTCTGGTCGTTCTCCTTGTCCAGCCCGTACGCCAGGGCGGCGGCCGTCGGCTCGTTGATGATCCGCAGCACCGTCAGCCCGGCGATCTCGCCCGCCTCCTTGGTGGCGGTGCGCTGGGAGTCGTTGAAGTACGCGGGGACGGTGATCACGGCGTCCGTGACGTCCTCGCCGAGATACGCCTCGGCGTCGCGCTTGAGCTTCTGCAGCACCCGCGCGGAGATCTCCTGCGCGGTGTAGCGCTTGCCGTCGATGTCGCCGGTGGCCGGGAACCGCCAGCGGTCCTCGCCCACGTGGCGCTTGACCGATCGCGCGGTGCGCTCGACGTTTGTCACCGCCTGGCGCTTGGCGACCTCGCCCACCAGCACTTCGCCGTTCTTGGCGAAGGCCACCACCGAGGGGGTGGTCCGGGTCCCCTCGGTGTTGGTGATGACGGTCGGCTCGCCGCCCTCCAGGACGGATACGACCGAGTTCGTCGTACCCAGGTCTATACCGACTGCGCGGGTCATCTGAGCCCTCCTCCCGATCTGCCTCCCAGTATCCCAAAAAGGGATATTCGGGGCGGGCGCGGAGGCGGGCCGGGACTCAGTCCCGCAGGTGGTCGATCTCGCGCATCTTGTTCGTGGCGTCGAGCGCGGCGACCTTGTACGACTCGGCGAAGGTCGGATAGTTGAACACCGCGTCCACCAGATAGTCGACGGTGCCGCCGCAGCCCATCACGGCCTGGCCGATATGGATCAGCTCGGTGGCGCCGGTGCCGAAGCAGTGCACCCCGAGCAGCCGCCGGTCCTCCGGGGAGACCAGCAGCTTCAGCATGCCGTGCGCATCGCCGACGATCTGGCCCCGGGCCAGCTCGCGATAGCGCGACACTCCGACCTCGAAGGGCACCTTCTCGTCCGTGAGCTGGTCCTCGGTGCGGCCGATGAAGCTGATCTCCGGGATGCTGTAGATCCCGATCGGCTGCAGATGGTGGATCGGGTTCACCGGCTCCTCGCAGGCGTGGTACGCCGCGCTGCGGCCCTGCTCCATGGAGGTCGCGGCCAGGGCCGGGAAGCCGATCACATCGCCGACCGCGTAGATATGCGGTACGGCGGTGCGGTAGTGCTCGTCCACCGCTATCCGGCCCCGCCGGTCGGCGGTGAGCCCCGCCTTGCCGAGGTCCAGCCCGTCGGTGAGCCCCTGGCGCCCCGCGGAGTACATCACCGCGTCGGCGGGGATCTTCTTGCCGCTCTCCAGGACGGCCAGGGCGCCCCGCGCATGGCGCTCGACGGCGGCCACGGTCTCGCCGAAGCGGAAGGTGACGGCCAGGTCCCGAAGCCGGTACTTCAGCGCCTCGACGATCTCGACATCACAGAAGTCCAGCATCCCCTCGCGCTGCTCGACCACGGTGACCTTGCTGCCCAGGGCGGCGAACATCGAGGCGTACTCGATGCCGATCACCCCGGCGCCCACGATGACCATGGAGCGCGGCACCCGCTCCATGTTGAGGACACCGTCGGAGTCCATGATCGTCCGCTCGTCGAACTCCACGCTCGCGGGGCGGGCCGGGCGGGTGCCGGTGGCGATCACGATATGCCGCGCGGTCAGCAGCTCTTCCTGGCCGGTCGCGTCCGTGACGGCCACGGTGTGGTCGTCCACGAACCGCCCGGTGCCCGGGAACATCGCGACCCGGTTGCGGGAGAGCTGGTTGCGGACGACGTCCATCTCACGGCCGACCACATGCTGGGTCCGGGCCGTGAGGTCGGCGACGGTGATGTCCTCCTTGAGCCGGTAGCTCTGGCCGTACAGATCCCGCTGGGTCAGTCCGGTGAGATAGAGCACCGCCTCGCGCAGGGTCTTCGACGGAACGGTTCCAGTGTGCAGGGAGACCCCGCCCACCATCTCCTTCCGGTCGACGACGGCCACCCGGCGACCGAGTTTGGCGGCTGCGATGGCAGCTTTCTGGCCGCCCGGTCCGGACCCAATCACAAGCATGTCAAAGTCGGTCACGGACCGAGTCTGGCATCGGATGACGCCCCGCTGGAAGAGGAATCGCCGGTCAACCGCCCCGGGGAGTAACAGACTTGGGGCGGCCTACTCGGCGTGCGGCCACAGACGGCCCTCGGCGTCCCGGGCCAGCGAGGTCAGGGAGGCCAGCAGTACGAGGGCCACCAGCCCGGTCGGCAGGGCGGGCGCGGCCCGCGCCGCATGGGCCACCAGCAGCCCACCCGCAGCGGCACCCACCACCAGGGCCCCCAGCAGCGCCATGCTGAGCCGACCCACCGTGCCGCTGCGCGCCACGTCGACCAGCAGCCCGGTCAGGACGCCGGTGAGATAGGTGGTGGAGAAGCCGGGCGGCCCGACGGCCCGCACCAGACCGCTCTGCCCGCCCATCGCGAGCGCGGCCACCGCCAGCAGCCCCAGTTGCCGGCCGCCGGAGGGGTGGCCGCCGGTGGCCGCCCACGCCGCCCAGAGCCCGCCGAGCGCGAGCAGTTCCACCGTGAGCGCGCAGCGGGCGCGCCAGGCGGGCCGGGGGCCGCGGACGATCCGGCCGCTGAGCAGCGCACCCACGATGTATCCGGCCATGGCGACCGCGGTGTCCCGGGCCAGCGTCGCGTCCAGGGAGGCGGTCGACATGCCGAGCAGGGAGAGGTTGGCGGTCATGACGCTGGTGAAGACCCCGCCCAGCGCCAGAAAGCTGATCGCGTCCATCGCCCCGGTCGCCACGGTCAGCGCGACGGCGGCCGCCACTCCCCCGGCGTCGCACGCCCGTCCCGGGCGCCGTCGCTTCGGTGCGGGGTCGGTGTCGCTCTCATCGGCCATCGGCACTCCTCCGGCCACCTCGGGTGCCCCGGGCGGCGCACCGAAAACAACGGCCCTGGGAGCGCCGGGGCGTCAGGAGCCGGCCGGGGCGGCGGCCGCCCGCCGCTCGCGGTGTTTCGCGGCCTTGGCGCTGTTGCCGCACAGCCGCATGGAGCACCACCGGCGCCTGCCGCCCGGTGTGTGGTCGAGGTAGATCATCGTGCACAGCGAGGCGTCGCACACCCGCAGCGCCCCGCGCCGCTCCGGGTCTCCGAGCACCGCGATGAGGTCGCGGACGACGGCCGACTGCAGCTCCCGCCCGGACAGGGGGCGATCGGCGCCGTCGATCCCGACGCCGGTGCCGGTGGCTATCAGCAGCGGCTGCGGAGGGGCGGGGCGCGCCCGGTCGTTGAGCAGCGCCACGGACACATCCGACGGCGCCCGGCCGTCGACCACCGCCACCACCACGTCGTAGGCCGCTTCGCGCAGCGTCCACAGCTCGGTGAGGAGTTCGTCAGTGACGGCCTCGTCGTGGAGCCGCAGCCCGACGCCGTCGCACCACTCCCGCAGCCGGTCGAGGGTGCCGAGGCGCTCGATCGGGGTGCTGCCGCGCCGCCCGAGGGTCGCGAGGAGATTCAGGGCGAGGCTGCCGGCGTCGAAGCGCAGGGCCCGCAGCCGGGCGGTCACCCGCGGCCGCGGGACCGGCTCCGTCGAGGAATCCATCCGCATATAGTAACCGTCTGAAGGGTTACCAAGCGGCTGAGGTGAGGGCACATCATGCGGATCGCGGTCATCGGCGCGGGTGGCGTCGGCGGATACTTCGGCGCGCGGCTCGCCGCCGCGGGTGACGATGTCACCTTGGTGGCACGGGGCCGCCATCTCGCGGCGATCCGGGAGAAGGGGCTGACCGTGCGCAGCCCGCTGGGCGAGCTGCGGGTGCCGTCCGAGGCGGTGGTGCCGGCCATCTCCGACCTCGAGTCCCCGGACCTCGTCATGGTGGCGGTGAAGCTGTGGGACACCGAGGACGTCGCTCGGCAGCTGGCGCCCCTCGCCGAAGGCGGCGCCGCCGTCGTGTCGTTCCAGAACGGGGTCCAGAAGGACACGGTGCTGCGCCGCCATCTGCCGGCCGGGTCCGTCCTCGGCGGGGTCGGCTATATCTCGGCGTTCATCGAGGAGCCCGGGGTGGTGGTGCACAACGGCACGCTGCAGCGGCTGGTGTTCGGGGAGTACGACCGTACGGAGTCCCCGCGCGCCCGCGATTTCCTCGACCGCGCTGTGGCGGCCGGTATCGACGCGGAGATCAGCGCCGACATCGAGCGCACCATTTGGGAGAAGTTCGTCTTCCTGGTGGGCCTCTCCGGGACGACATCGGCGGTGCGGCAGCCGATCGGGGTGGTCCGCGGGAATCCCGGGTCGCGGGCCCTGCTGCGTGAGGTGATGCACGAGGTGGTCGCCGTGGGACGGGCCAAGGGGGTGGCTCTGGACCCCGGTTTCGCCGACGACCGGCTCGCCTTCTGCGACACGCTGCCCGCCGCGATGACGTCCTCCATGCACAACGACCTGCTGCACGGCAACCGCCTCGAACTCGGCTGGCTCAGCGGAGCGGTGGCCGACCTCGGCGCCGAGCTGGGCGTCGCCACCCCGCGCAACCGGGCCATCGCCGACATCCTCTCCCCGTACGCCCTGGGCGATCCGGCCGCGACCGGCGGCGCGGGGGTCAGCGCAGCAGGGGCAGCTTCCCGATGAGCTTGCTCACCTTGTTCCGCGGGCCGATGATGCTGAGCGCGAGATAGTCGAGGTCCTCGGTCTTGGTGCCGGCCAGGCTGTCGAGGTACTCGTCGTAGACCCGTGAGGTCTGGGCCTGCCCGGGCATGTCGACGAGGTACAGGTCGTCCTTCCCGGCGGCCTTCGTGCGCAGCTCGCGCAGCGTCTCCGGGCCGGCGGCCAGGATCGAGCAGCCGGCCCACGGCAGCCCCGGGTGGCCGGCGCCGGACCCGTCCGTGCCGTCCGGCCCCAGCAGCTCCGGCATGGCCCGGCCGACGGCGGCGGCCATGCAGGCGGCGGCGTTCACCGCCCGGCCCGCCGGCAGTTCCTCGGCCACGACGATCACCCACTTCAGCTTCGCCTGCCGGGTGGACTGATCGGTGCGGACATCCTCGTCGGTGAGCCGGGGAACGGACACGAGCGGCACTCCTTGTCGATGGCTAATGTGGTGGATGAGGTGGACGGTACCCATCCATCCGTGCCGCGGCACGGCCCGCCGAATTTCGTCAGGCAAGGGAGCGCTTTCGTGGAACTTGATGCACTGGACCGCGCTCTTCTGCGGGAGCTGCAGAACGATGCACGCCAGACCAACCGGGAGCTGGCCCAGCGGACGGGGGTCTCGCCGTCGACCTCCCTGGAGCGGGTCCGGGCGCTGCGCGAGCGCGGCATCATCAGCGGCTATCACGCCGCCGTCGACCTGGAGGCGGTCGGCCGCCCCGTCCAGGCGCTGATCTCGGTGCGGATCCGCCCGCCGTCCCGGCCGGTCATCGAGGGATTCCGGGAATGGGCCGCCCAGCTTCCGGAGACCATCGGCCTGTTCGTCACCTCCGGCGCCCATGACTTCCTCATCCATGTGGCGGTGCCGGACACCAATGGGCTGTACGCGTTCGTCATCGACCGCCTCACCGAGCGCCGTGAGGTGGCGGATGTGCAGAGCACGATGGTCTACGAACACGCCCAGTCGCGCTGTATCGACCCCGCCCCCGCCGAGCGCCCCGCACCCTCCCGCCGGAGGCGATAGCGGGCCGGGGAGGGGATGGGATGGGATGGGTCAGTGGTGCGGGGTGTCGCCAAAGGCCGTCACGGTCAGAAACCGTATGGGCAGGGTGATCAGTTTCTCCGGGCCGTGCGGCGCCTCGCCGTCGAACTGGAGGGCGTCACCGGCCCCCAGTGTGTAGCTGGACTTGCCGTGGCCGTAGACCATGACGCCGTCGAGCATGTAGATCAGCTCGGTGCCGCCGTGCTGGAAGAGCGGGAACACCTCGCTGGACTCGGTGAGGGTGACCTCCAGCGCCTCCATCCGCTTGTTGCTGCCGCGCAGGGCACCGAGCAGGGCGTACTCATGGCCGATCCGGGTGCCGCGGCGCACGATGCGGGCGCCGTGGCCGGCCGGGACGAAAACCGCCTCGCGCTCGTCGTCCATCCCGCGGAAGAGCGCGGTGACGGGCACGCCCAGGCCGCGCGCGAGCCGGGAGAGGGTGGTGAGGCTGCAGGCGGTCTGGGCATTCTCGATCTTGGACAGCATGGCCTTGGAGATGCCCACCCGCTGGGCCATTCCACCCACCGACGCCCCGGCCGCCTGCCGGTACTCCCGCGCCCGGACCGCGATGATCCGCTCCAGCGCCTTGTCGTCGTCCCCCGCGTCTGCCGCCATCCACCGCATCCTAGGGCCTGTCACCAAAGGGGACACCCCGCTCCCTTTGACGACAAACCCTGGTGCCGCTGAGGGCCCCACCTCGGCGGCGGGCGGCTCCGTCGTGACGCCGCCCGCCCCGGGGGGTTCACCGCCGGGCGGTCAGGAGCCCGCCACCGCCGCCGTCTTCTCCGGCCGCGGTTCGGTCGTGGCGGGAACGTCCCGCGTCCACAGTGGCCGCAGCCGGTAGGTCAGCAGATAGAGCACCGCGGCGGCGGCCGCCGCGACGAACATGCTCAGATCGCCCGCGTGCGGATGCGCCGCGGCGAACGCCCCGGTGTAGAGGTCGGATTGCCAGAACGGCACCGAGGCCACCACCCCGCCGGCCCAGGCGACGAAGCCCCAGGAGAGCACCCGTCCGCGGTCGTACAGCTCGGCGATCCGGCCCGGGTCGGAGCGGCCGCCCAGGTGGTAGTCGAGCAGCAGCACGGTGGCGAACGGCGCGATGAAGTACGCGGTGAGGTTGAGGAACACCGAGAACTTGTCCTCGATCCCGGCGTGTCCCCACAGGCTGATCCCGTACGCCAGCGCGCAGATGAGGGTGACGGCCTGGGTCCGGGTGACCGGCACCTTCAGCGTCTGGATGGAGATCGCGCCGCCGTAGACGTTGAGGAAGTTCTGCGCGAGCGCCGAGAGCCCGATGGCGACGAGGGCGGGGATGGCGAACGGCCCGGTCAGCTGGTGCAGGGCGGTGATGGAGTCGGTGCTGGTGGCGTTGGAGCCCAGAAGCACGCCGAGGATGCCGAGCCAGCAGATGGTGACGAAGTTGCCGAGCCCGGTGTACCAGGCGGTGCGGCTCACCACGCGGGGCGAGTCGGGCAGATAGCGCGAGTAGTCCGAGGCGAACGGCGCCCAGGCGACCAGGAAGGAGAGAAACCAGCCGCCGAAGGTGATCCAGCCGCCGGTGGAGCCCACATAGTCCGGTGCCTTCGGATCGGCGTCGAAGGTGCCCGCGCCCCGGACCAGGGCCACCACCGTGATCATGACGAACAGCGGGGTGAGCACATAGGTCAGCACCCGCTGCAGGAAATTGATCATGTTGTAGCCGTAGATGGACACCACCAGCTCGACCAGGGTGAGCACCAACCCACAGACCCAGAAGGGCAGATGGGTCAGCTCGGCGATGGCCTTGCCGCCGAGGATCACGGTGACGGCGGCCCAGCCGACCCCGGCGAACACATTGATGTACGCCACCGGGAGGAAGTTGCCGAAGAAGCCGAGCGGGCCACGCGCCTGGATCTGCTGGGGCACCCCCAGCCGTACGCCCATCCGGGACATCACGGCCATCAGCAGCGAGCCGAGACCCGCGCCGGCCACGATCGCGGCGACGGCGGCGCCGAAGCTGAGACCGAGCCCGACCGCACTGAACCCGAGCAGGATGATGGGGAAGTTGAGACCGGCGGCGAACCAGACGAAGAACTGCGAACTGGGCTTGCCGTGCCGCTCGTTGTCGGGGATGTGGTCGACCCCGAAGGGCTCCACCTTGGTGACCGCGCTGCCGTACACCGGCGCCGTGTCGTCGTGGGTCATGGGCGTGCTCCTGGGACGGGAGGAGTGGACGTCAGGGGGAACCGGTGGGCGTACGGACCCGGGCGGCGGCGTCTCACCACGGCAGCGGCGCGGTCTGCGAGATGTCGAAGAAACCGCCGCCGCCGTAGACCAGCGGGGCCGGCTCCGCATGGCGGGCGGAGACCACCCGGCCGGTGAAGACGGTGTGGCTGCCGGCCTCCAGGCGCTCGCCGATCTCCACCTCCAGCTGGGCGCAGGACCCGTCGATCAGCGGGGCGCCGAACTCACCGGCGGTCCAGGCCAGATCGGCGAACTTGTCGTCCGCCTTGGAGGCGAAGGTCTTGGCCACATCGAGCTGGCCGGCGGCGAGGATGTTGATCCCCAGATGGCTTGCCCGGTGCAGCGCGGGGTGGGTGGTGGAGGTGCGCTGCACGCAGACCAGCACCATCGGCGGATCCAGCGAGATGCTGGCGAAGGCGTTCACCGCGAGACCCCGGGGCCTGCCGTCGTCCTGGCAGGTCACGACGGTGACGCCGGTGATGAACTTACGGTGCACCCCACGGACCAGATCGGCGTCGACGGCCGCTCGCTGGGTGGTGGTGATGATCCCGAGCGCCTCCAGTAGCTGGCGGGGATCCCAGGTCACCCACTCCTCGCTGACCACACCGTGGTCGAAGCGGGTGAAGGTGGCGCCGGAGACCTCGACCGGCCTGCCGGTGGCCGGCACTCCGAGGAAGTCGTTGGTGTGGCTGCCGGTGCTGCGCCAGCGGATCGCCAGCGACTCGCCCTCCTCGACGATCTCCTCGATCTCGGTACGGAGATCGGGAAAGGCCCGGCGGATGGCGCGGACGGACTCCTTGAACTGCTCCCGGTCCTGGGGTGCCGCGGCGGGGCCGCGGCGGCGCACATAGCCGGGGCTGAGCAACTGGTCGAGCGCGTCGACCTGGCCCTGGTCCCAGACGGCCCGCCAGGTGGAGCGGATGCGGGCGGTGCGGTCAAGAGTATGCGTCATGACGTCTTCCCTCACTCAGCTCTTGTATGGCAGAGGACCGTAGAAAGGGCCATCAGTCGCTGTCAACACCTGGGGATGAATGAAGCGGAAATGGGCCGGCAAGACCCGTCCGAGCAGCAAAGACACAGGTCAATAGTTGTTGTCTCGGCCGTGGCCCTTGACGGGCCCAGAATCGGACTCCTAGCCTCCCTGCCATGGCACAGCGTGAGCCGGAAGAACAGGACGGACGCTGCATGCGCTTCTCGATATTTCACAATCTCGGTGCCCCGGGCCGTCTCGGCGAGTACGCCGACGTCATGGCGGAGGCCCGGGAGTTCGCGGTCACCGCGGACCGGGCGGGCTTCTGGTCCACCTGGTACACCGAGCACCACTTCGGGCACGAGGCGATCGAGATCACCCCGAACCCGGTGCTGATGGGCGCGGACATCGCCGCCCGTACGACAGATATCCGGATCGGCCAGGCGGCCTCGATCGCCACCTTCTGGCATCCGCTGCGGCTCGCCGAGGACATCGCGATGCTCGACCAGCTCTCCGGGGGCCGGGTCGAGGTCGGCCTCGGCCGGGGGCTGTACGGCCGCGAGGCGCTCAACCTCAACGCCCTGGCCGATCCGCGCGACCAGGAGCAGAACCGCGCGCTGTACGACGAGACGGTGGAGGTCCTGCGCAAGGCGTGGAGCGGCGAGTTCTTCTCGCACCAGGGCCGTTTCTACGATTTCCCCGCCCCCGGGGTGAAGTGGAACCACCCCCTCTCCCCCGCCACCCCGGAGTACACCGAGGCCGGGGTCATCACGAAAATGCAGGTCACGCCGTTTCCGCTGCAGCGGCCGCATCCTCCGCTGTGGCAGGTCATCGACAGCCCCCGCTCGATCAAGGCCGCCGCGGCGGACGGCGTCCAGGGACTCTTCTGGCTGCCGCCGGTCTCCGCGCTGGGGGAGCGGTTCGAGCTCTACCGGGACACCGCGAGCCAGGCGGCGGGGCGCGAGTACGCGCTGGGCGAGGGCATCGGTCTGGTGCGCGATGTGTATGTCGCGGACACCATGGAGCAGGCGCGCGCCGAATTCGAAGAGGCGCTGATGACCACCTACCGGTGGATCATGCACTGGCGGGGACTGGGCAACCTCATGGAGGCGGGCGAGGAGCTCACCGACGCCCATGAGCTGTCCTTCGACTTCCTCCAGCGGCGCAATCTGCTGGTCGGCACCCCCGAATACGTCTCGGAGAAGATCGCCGAGCTGCGCGACGAGGTGGGCCTGGAGCATCTGCTGCTGTGGACCACCCACCCCGGTCTGCCGCACCGCAACGCGATGCGCAGCCTGGAGCTGTTCGCCGAGAAGGTCATGCCGCAGTTCACCACCGGCGGCGGTCATGGCTGAGGCGCTGCTGCGCAAGGTCGTCACCGTCACCGATGAGCTGCTGCTGGAGCTCGGCCGCCCGGTCGCGGTGCCGGTACGCCGGGTCGCGGCGGCCGCGGTGATCCACAACCCCTGGGCCGGTGGCGGCCTCGTCGCCGATCTGGGGCCCGAGGTGGAGCGGATCGCACCGGGGCTGGCCCGGCTGCTCACCGGCCGGATCAGCGAGGCGCTGGGCGGGGTCGACCGGATCGAGTCCTTCGGCAAGGCCGCGATCGTGGGCCTTGACGGGGAGATCGAGCACGGCGGCGCGCTGATCCACACCCCCTTCTTCGGCAATGTGTTCCGCGAGCTGACCGAGGGCACCTCGATCATCGTCTTCAGCGACGACCGGCTTCCCGCCGGTGAGCCGCTGACCGTGCCGCTGTGGCACAAGACCGCGGCCGCGACCCGCTCGCACTACCAGACCTGCCAGATCCGCATCCCCGACGCGCCCCGCCCGGACGAGATCGTCGTCATCGCGGCCGGGGCGTCCGGCCCCCGCCCGAACGCCCGGATCGGGGACCGCGCCACCGACCCCCTCATCCGCCTCGCCGATCTGGACGATCTGGAGACCGTGACGTGAACATCCGCAAGATCATCACCTTCACCGAGGACATCCACAGCGAGGGCGGCCGCCCGGTGGACCCGCCGGCCCGTACAGCGGTGGTGCTCGCCGTCATCGAGAACCCGTGGGCCGGTCAGGGCTTTGTGGCGGATCTGCTGCCCGGGATCGACGAGGTGGCGCCGAAGCTGGGGGCGCTGCTGGCGCCCCGCGTGGTCGAGGCGCTGGACGCGCCGGTGGAGGCGTACGGCAAGGCCGCGATCGTGGGGCTCGACGGGGAGGTCGAGCACGGCTCCGCGCTGATCCACACCCTGAAGTTCGGCGATCACTTCCGCCGGGCGGCGAACGCGACCACCCTGCTGCCGGCCGTGGAGAAGCGGGCCGCCGCGGGGACGGTCTTCGACATTCCGCTCAAGCACATCACCGACGCCACCATCCGCTCGCACCACCAGAGCATCGAGGTCCGGGTGGCGGACGGACCGCGCGCCGACGAGATCGTCATCGGGCTCGCGGCGGCCGCCCAGGGCCGCCCACAGGCCCGGCTGGCCCCGCTGTCGACGGAGCGGTGAGCGGCATGGAGGCGGTGCGGACTCCCGGCGGGGCGCCGGGGGCGGGCGCTCCCTGCGGGCCGGACCCGGCGGGGGCCCGGCCGCCGGTGGCGCTCGCCCATGAGTCCCATGGCACGGGAGCGCCCATGGTGCTGCTGCACGGCGTGGGGCTCGACCGCCGCATGTGGGACCGCTGTCTGCCCGCGCTGGCCGCCCGGCACCGTGTGACGCTGGTCGATCTGCGCGGCCACGGCGCCTCCCCGGCCGCGGCGGCCGGGGTGTCCCTCGCCGAGCTGGCCGCGGACGTCGGGGCGCTGCTGAGCGGCCCCACGCATATCGTCGGCTTCTCGCTCGGGGCCCTGGTCGCCCAGCGGCTGGGGCTGGACCGGCCGGACCTCACCGCCTCGCTCACCCTGGTCAGCTCGGTCGCGGGGCGGTCGGAGGAGGAGCGGGCGGCGGTGGCCCGCCGCCAGGAGCTGGCCGCCGAGGACTTCGGGGCGTCCGCGCGGGCGGCGGTCGACCGCTGGTTCTCGCCCGCCTGGCGGGCCCAGGACCCCGGTCTGGCGCAGCGGGTGCTCGACACCCTGCTGGCCCACGACCGGGCCTCCTACCTCGCGTGTTACCGGGTCTTCGCGACGGCCGACACCGGGCTGTGGCGGTGGCTGCCCCGGATCGCCGCCCCCACCGTGGCGGTGACCGGCGAGCGGGATCCCGGCTCGACCCCGGCCATGTCGCACCGGCTGGCCGGGCGGATCCCCGGCGGCCGGGCGGTGATCGTGCCCGGCGCCCGCCATCTGCTGCCGCTGGAGCGCCCCCGGGAACTCGCCGACGTGATCCTCACCCACACCGGAGCCCACCCCGGAAGCGCTACCGGAACCGACGCCGGAGCCCGTACCGGAACCGGTACCGGAGCCGACACCGGATCCCATACCGGACAGGAGTCCCACCGCTCATGAACCCTCTGCCGCGCCATGACCACTACATCGCGGGCGAGTGGACCGCCCCCGCCGACGGCGGCTACTTCGCCAGTGTCAACCCGGCCACCGCCGAGCCCTGGTACGAGGCGGCGCGCGGCACCGCCGCCGACGTGGACCGTGCGGTGGACGCCGCCCGCACCGCCTTCGAGGATCCGCGCTGGCGCGATCTGAGCCAGACCCGGCGCGGTCGGCTGCTGCGGAATCTGGGCGATCTGATCGGTGACCACGCGGAGCGGCTGGCCCGTACCGAGACCCTCGACAACGGCAAGCTACTGCGGGAGATGCGGGCCCAACTCGCCGGGCTGCCCGAGTACTTCTACTACTACGCGGGACTCGCCGACAAGATCCAGGGCGAGGTGATCCCCGGGGCCGGCCGCGAGCTGCTCAACTACACCCTGCGCGAACCGGTGGGCGTGGTCGGTGCCATCACCCCCTGGAACTCCCCGCTGCTGCTCACCGCCACCAAGCTGGCCCCGGCCCTGGCCACGGGGAACACGGTGGTGGTCAAGCCCTCGGAACACACCTCGGCCTCGCTGCTGGCGCTCGCGCCGCTCTTCGAGGAGGCGGGGTTCCCGCCGGGGGTCGTCAATGTGGTCACCGGGTACGGCCCGGAGGCGGGCGCGCCGCTGACCGAGCACGAGGCCGTGGCCAAGGTGACCTTCACCGGTTCCAGCGGGACCGGCCGCCGGATCGCCCGTACCTGTGCCGACCGGCTGATCAGCTGCACGCTGGAGCTGGGCGGGAAGTCGCCCAACATCATCTTCCCGGACGCCGATCTGAGGTCGGCCGCCATGGGGGTGATCGCGGGCATCTTCGCGGCCGCGGGTCAGACCTGTGTGGCGGGGAGCCGGGTGCTGGTGCACCGGGAGGCGTACGACGAGGTCCTGGAGCGGGTGACGTCGCGGGCGGCCACGATCCGCGTCGGCGATCCGCTGGAGGAGACCACCGAGCTCGGCCCGCTGGCCCTCGCCGAGCAGCTGGAGAAGGTCGAGTCGTATGTCGAGCTGGGGCAGGCCGAGGGCGGAAAGGTGGTCTGCGGCGGCAGGCGGCCGGACACGGGTCTCGACGGGTACTTCTACTCCCCCACCGTCTTCACCGGCACCGACAACGGGATGCGGATCTGCCAGGAGGAGATCTTCGGACCGGTCGCGACCGTCATGCCCTTCGGCTCCGAGGAGGAGGCCCTGGCGATCGCCAACGACTCCGCGTACGGCCTGGCGGCGGGTGTGTGGACCCGGGATGTGAACCGGGTGCACCGGATGGCCGCCCGGCTGGAGGCCGGGACGGTGTGGGCCAACACCTATCGCTCGATGTCGCCGATGTCGCCCCGGGCCGGGTTCAAGACCAGTGGGATGGGGACCGAGCACGGCACGGAGGTGATCCGCGAGTACACCCGGCTGAAGAGCGTCTGGATCAACACCAGTGAGGAGCCCGCCGGGGATCCCTTCATCCTGAGGTCCTGAGCGGGTCGTGGGCCGGTCTCGGCCGGTCCTGGGCCGGTCCTGGGCCGGTCCTGGGCCGGTCTCAGGCCGAAGAGAGGGTTCTTGTATGGCACAACACCCGAGCACATATCCGGTTGGTTTCTCCGCTGATCCCTCGGTTGACGGGGAGCGGCGGCCGCCTCTAGGGTCATGTGCCATGCAACAACCCACCGGAAAGCGGCTTCAGCAGACCAGCATGCAGGCGAGGGTCGCCGAAGAGCTGCGGCAGATGATCATCAGTGGTGAACTGCCGCCCCGCTCCAGCCTCTCCGAGATGGCGCTGTCCGAGACCTTCGGCGTCAGCCGGACGCCCATCCGCGAGGCCCTCAAGCAGCTCCAGATCGAGGGGCTGGTCGAGGTGCGGCCACGGGTCGGAACGTTTGTCGCCGTACCGTCCCGGCGCGAGCTGACCGAGCTGTTCCAGATGAAGGAGCTGCTGGAGGGCGCCGCCGCCCGGCTGCTCGCCTTCCGCGGGAACGTACCGGAAGTGGAGCGGCTGGAGGCCAATATGAAGGCGGCCGACGCGGCCGTCCGGGACGGCGACGCCGAGCAATACGCGGCGCTGGTCCACGAGTTCCACGATCTGATCGTGGTGGGCGCGGACAACAGCAAGCTGGAGGCGCACTACCGCACCCTGATGAACCAGCTTGCCTACGCCCGGCTGGTGCGCACCTCGCTGTCCCGGCCCGGCCGGCTGGACGAGTCCGACGATGAGCACCATCGCGTCCTCAACCTGATCCAGGCCAAGGACGGCGACGGCGCGGAGCGGGTGATGCGGGAGCATGTGCGGATGAGCCACCAGGCCCTGATGGCGGGCATGGACGAACGCCGGGCCTGACGCGGGCCGCGGCGCCCTTGGCCGCCGCGGTGGCGTTGCCCCTCCGATATCCCTCCGTTGCCCCTTTGGGGAGGGGCGGTTCACCCCTGGTCGGCCGTCGCGCGTGCGGAGCGCAGCGCGGCGCGGAGCCGGTTCCCGGCGCCGAGGAGGTGTTCGCGCAGGGCGGTGGCGGCGTGCCCGGCATCGCCGGCGCGCACGGTCGCCAGCAGGTCGGCATGGGCCTCGGCGGAGGGGCGCAGATCGACGTCCTGGGCGTTGGTGACGTCGAGGATGACACCGAAGGTGGGGCGGTACTGCTCCCAGACCGCCAGCAGCCTGCGATGCCCGGAGAGCACATAGAACTGGGAGTGGAACTCCAGGTCGGCGAGGGCGAAGTCACCGGCCGCGGCGCGGTCCGCGGCGTCGCGCATGTCCCGTACGAAGCGCTCGGCGGGCTCCCAGTCGCCGGGCCCCGCCCGGCCGATGGCGAGCGTGAGGGCGAGCGTCTCCAGGGACTCCCGGAGGGTGTAGAGCTCGTCGACGTCGTCCTCGGTGAGCCCGGTGACAAAGACCCCGCGACGGCGCGCCTCGACCAGCCCCTCGGCCTCCAACCGGCGCAGCGCGTCCCGCACCGGGCCGCGGCTGACGTCGTACTGCTCGGCGAGGACGCCTTCGACAAGATGGGTGCCGGGGCGCAGCCGTCCTGACACGATGAGCACACGCAGCTCATGCGCGACCAGATCGCCGAGGGACTGCTGCTGCAGCGAGGTGATGGGCACCGACGGGCTCCTTCTGGCGGATGGACCGGGCGCTGGTCGACGGTTAACCGTCGACCCTCAGTATCGCCCTCCGGCGCCCCGCCCGGAACAGCGGACGTACCGGGAGCCCGGACGCCGATCCTGTCGTACGTTGGCAGAAGACCCACGGCAAAGGTGGCGGCCCGCATCCCGCACAGGGTCGTGACCAGCATGGTCTTGAGGAACTCGGACTCGGGGACAACAGATCGCCGAAGGCCAGGACGAAGACCATGAATGATGTGCGCAGACGTACGGTGCTCGCCGCGGCCGGAGGGACGGCCATCGCGGGCAAGGCCGCGACCGCCCGTGCCCAGTCCCCGCCCGCCCCCTCCTCCGACGCGCCCCGGCCGGGTACGGAGTCCGGCCCGTACGAGACCAGGATCCGGGCCCTGATGGCGCGGATGACCATCGACGAGAAGCTCGGCCAGCTGCAGCAGTTCGCCTGGACCGGCGACACCGGACCCGGCGGCGGGCAGACCGCCGCCGCGGAGAAGGCGGCCCGCAGGGGCAGGCTCGGCTCCGTGCTCAACATCTACGGGGCCCGCACCACCAACACCCTGCAGCGGATGGCCGTCGAGAAGTCCCGGCTGGGCATTCCGCTGATCTTCGGCCTCGATGTCATCCATGGCATGTGGACCACCTTCCCCATCCCCCTCGGCCAGGCCGCCGCCTTCGACCCCGCGGTGGCCGAGTGGGACGCGGAGGTGTCGGCGAGGGAGGCCCGCTCCAACGGTGTGCACTGGGCGTTCTCCCCGATGATGGACGTCACCCATGAACCGCGCTGGGGGCGGATCGCCGAGGGCGACGGCGAGGATCCCTACCTGGCGGCGGCGCTCGCGGCCGCCAAGACCCGCGGCTACCAGGGCGACGACCTCCGCTCCCGGCGCCGCCTCGCGGCCTGCGCCAAGCACATGATCGCCTACGGGGGCGTCGAGGGCGGCCGCGACTACAACACGGTGGACGTCTCCGAGGCCCGGCTGCGCAACTTCTACCTGCCCCCGTTCAGGGCGGCCCTGGACGCCGGGGTGGCCACCGTGATGGCGAGCTTCAACACCGTCAGCGGGGTCCCCGCGCATGGCTACCGGCATGCGCTGACCGACATCCTCAAGGAGGAGTGGGGCTTCCGCGGCTTTGTCGTCAGCGACTACAACGGCGTCCAGGAAATGATCGTCCACGGCTATGCCACCGACCGCTCCGACGCGGCCCGGCTGGCCTTCAACGCCGGGATCGACATGGAGATGGCCAGCACCACCATCAACGAGTACGGCAAGCGGCTGCTGCGCAGCGGGCAGATCACCATGGAGCGGCTGGACGACGCGGTGGCCCGCATCCTGCGCCTGAAGTTCCGGCTCGGGCTCTTCGAGCACCCCTACGCGGACGAGGACACGGCGATCGCCGGACCCACGAAGGCATCCCGGGCGGCGGCACGCGAGGCGGCCGGGCGCACCATGGTGCTGCTCAAGAACGAGAAGTCCACGCTCCCCCTGGACCGATCGGGCTCCATCGCCGTCGTCGGGCCCTTCGCCGACTCCACCGACCTGCGCGGCTCCTGGGCCGGGACATGGGCCGACGCGTTCCGCCCGGTCACCGTCCTGGACGCGGTCAAGGACGCGGCGCCGAAGGCCAGTGTCAGCCATGTCGAGGGCGTGGACGCGTCCGGCCGGAGCACCCGCGGCATCGCCCGGGCGGCCTCGGCGGCCAGGGCGACCGATGTGACCGTGGTGGTGGTCGGGGAGGCGGCGACGCTCAGCGGGGAGGCGTCCGTACGCAGCGACCTCGGTCTGCCCGGGCGGCAGGAGCGGCTGATCACCGCGATCGCGGACACCGGCGCGCCGTTCGTGGTGGTGCTGCTCAGCGGGCGTCCGCTGACGATGGGCGGCTGGCTGGACCGCACCCCCGCCGTGCTGCAGGCATGGCAACCGGGGCTCGAGGGCGGCAACGCCATCGCGGACGTGCTCTTCGGCACCGTGAACCCCGGTGGCAAGCTCCCGGTGACCTTCCCGCGCACGGTCGGGCAGATTCCCATCTACTACAACCACGAGAACACCGGACGCCCCTACGACCGGGCCAACCACTACACCTCCAAGTATCTGGACCTGGCCTACGGACCCCAGTTCCCCTTCGGCCACGGCCTCAGCTACACCACCTTCGACATCGGCGAACCCCGGCTCAGCGTCAGCCGCGTCCGGGCCGAGGCGCTGCGCAAGGGCGACACCGTCGAGGTCGCGGTCGCGGTGCGCAACACCGGGCGCCGCAAGGGCGATGAGGTGGTGCAGCTGTACATCCGCGATCCGGTGGCGAGCATCGTGCAACCGGTGCGCAGGCTCAGCGGTTTCCGCCGGGTGAGCCTCGGCGCCGGGAAGGCCACCACCGTGCGCTTCCGGCTGAGCGCCGAGGAGCTGGGCTTCTGGACCCAGGACCCGCACGGCGGGTTCCTGCTCCAGAAGGGCGAGATCCGGGTCTTCGCGGGCAACAGCTCGCTGGCGAAGGGGGGACGCACCCTCACCATCACCTGACCCCTGACCGACGGTCTGTAACCGACTTCACCAGCGCCGCGGCCGAATTACTTGTAGGGTGCATGCTGACCGCTACGCACCCGGAAGACGCCCTTGATGACCGCCGCGCCCTGGCCCTCGACCACCACGACGAGCGGACGAGACCCCGCGGCACACCGCGCAGGCCGCTGCGGCCACGGTGGGGTGGAGGCCCAGTGGGCGGTGTGATCACCGGCTTCGGCGTCATCGCGTCCCTCATCGTCGCCGGCTATGTCATCGGGCGCCGCCGCTCCCTGGGCGACCATGGCCGGGAGGTGCTCACCAAGCTCTCGTTCGATGTGGCCTCCCCCGCGCTGCTGTTCACCACGCTCTCCAAGGCCGACCTCTCCGCCATCATCTCCACCCCGCTGCTGGTGACCGCCCTGAGCACCTTCGTGGTGGCGGGCACATTCGTCGCCGTCGGCGCCGTACGGCGGTGGAGCGTGGGCCGGACGACGATCGGCGCGCTGTGCGCGAGCTATGTGAACGCGGGCAACCTCGGCATCCCCATCGCGATGTACGTCCTGGGCGACGCGAGCCTGATCGCGCCGGTGCTGCTCTTCCAGCAACTCGTCATGACCCCGATCGCCCTGACGGTCATCGACCTCAGCCGCCCCGGCCGGCGGCCCTCGCTGATCCGCAGGCTGACCACGCCGTTCCGCAATCCCATCGTGATCGGCTCACTGTCCGGCGTCCTCGTGTCCGCCACGGGCTGGCGGATCCCCGGGCCCGTCACCGAACCGCTCTCGCTGCTGGGCGGCATGGCCGTGCCCGCCGTCCTGCTGGCGTTCGGGATCTCGCTGCCGGGCAGTCAACTCCCCGGGCGCGGCGAGGAACGCGGGCCGGTGCTGCTGTCGGTGGCGCTGAAGTCCTTCGCCCAGCCGGTAGTGGCCTGGGCCATCGCGGCGGGCGTGTTCGGGCTGGGCGGCCCGGCGCTCTTCGCCGCCGTCGTCACCTCCGCGCTACCGGCAGCTCAGAACCTGTTCACCTACGCCTCACGGTATGAGACCGCCACCATCCTGGCCCGTGAGTCGATCCTGCTGTCCACGCTGCTCGCGGCGCCGGTGCTGATGACGGTCGCCGCGCTGCTGGGCTGAGCCCGGGCCCCACGGCCACCGCTCGGGGCAGTGTTCGCCGCGGTGTGCCGCCGCGCGGACCCGTCGGGGAAGAACTTTGTTTGCCCCCCAGGGCCCAGGGCAGGCGGATATTCGTGCTTCGGACCGTAGGCACGCACCGCGGGAGCAGTCTGTATTGCTCCACACCGCGGCGGCGCGCCGGTCAGCACGTCCCCGCGAACCTCCCGCGATGCACCCCCGGTCCCAGGTGACCCGTCAGCCCATCGCAGGAGGTGTGTTCCGTGACGACCGCGACGCAGGACATGGCACGGCCCCAGACCGGCCCCACGAAGCACCCGCATGACGACGCGCCCGACACCAGCGCCGAGTTCGCGGAAATGGCCCGTCTTCCCGACGGGCCAAAGAAGGAGGCGTTGCGCCGTCGGGTGGTGGAGGCGTGGATGCCGATGGCCGAGCGGCTGGCCCGGCAATACCGCAACCGCGGCGAATCCCTGGAGGACCTGCAGCAGGTGGCCGCGCTCGGTCTGGTGAAGGCCGTCAAGCGCTACGACCCGGAACACGGCACCGCCTTCGCCGGGTTCGCGGTGCCCACCATCGTCGGCGAGATCAAGCGCCACTTCAGGGACCATCTGTGGGTGCTGCACGTCCCGCGCCGGGTCCAGGACCTGCGCAATCGGGTGCGGGCCGCCCACCGGGAGCTGTCCCATTCGGCGGACGACCGGCCGCCGCGTACCCAGGACATCGCCGAGCGCACCGGACTGACCGAGAAGGAGGTGCGGGCCGGTATGGAGGCCATGGGCAGCTTCACCCCGCTCTCCCTGGACGCCCAGCTCACCGGCTCCGACGACGGCTACTCCCTGGCCGACACGCTCGGCACCCAGGAGACCGCGTACGACCGGGTGGTGGACCGCGAGGCCGTACGCCCCGGTCTGAGCCGGCTCCCCGACCGGGAGCGGCAGATCCTCTACATGCGCTTCTTCTGCGATATGACACAGAGCCGGATCGCCGAGCAGCTGGGCATATCGCAGATGCACGTCTCGCGGCTCATCAACCGCACCTGCTCGACACTGCGCGACCAGGCGCTGGCCGAGGCCCGCTGAGCGGGGCCGACCGGCCCGGGGCGCGCGTTGCGCCGCTGGAACGATGTGCATCGCCTTAGTGGGTGACCGTGGCGCCGTGGGGAGCGGCGGCTCCCCCGCGGACTGCGAGGGTCGGTGCGGCGAGTGACGGACGCCCAAGCGAAGGAGACGAAAGCCAGTGAACACCAATCCCGAGCGTCCTCCTCCGGTGCATGTCCCGGAACTCCTCAAGGGGCAGAAGGCGCTGGTGACCGGGGCGAACTCGGGGATCGGAAAGGCAACCGCGATCGCCCTGGGACAGGCCGGCGCGGATGTGGTGGTCAACTACGCCAGTGACCGGCCGGCCGCCGAGGCCGTCGTCACCGAGATCCAGAGCCACGGTGTGCACTCCTACGCCCATCAGGCGGATGTGTCCCAGGAGGACCAGGTCATCGACCTGGTGTCCACGATGGTCGAGCGCCTGGGCACGATCGACATCCTCGTCGCCAACGCGGGGCTCCAGCGGGACGCCCCCACGGTGGAGATGACACTGGAGCAGTGGGAGAAGGTCATCTCCGTCAACCTCACCGGCCAGTTCCTGTGCGCCAGGGAGGCGATCAAGGAGTTCCTGCGGCGTGGCGTGGTCCCGGAGGTGTCGCGGGCGGCCGGGAAAATCATCTGTATGAGCTCGGTCCACCAGATCATCCCGTGGGCGGGCCATGTGAACTACGCGTCGTCCAAGGGCGGCGTGGCGATGCTGACCCAGACCCTGGCCCAGGAGTTCGCGCCCCAGAAGATCAGGGTGAACGCGATCGCGCCGGGCGCCATCAAGACCCCGATCAACCGCAGTGCCTGGCAGACCCCCGAGGCGCGGACCGCCCTCCTGGAGCTCATCCCGTACCGCCGGATCGGCGACCCCCTGGACATCGCCAACGCCGCCGTGGTCCTGGCCTCCGACCTGTGTGACTACGTGGTGGGCACCACCATCTACGTCGACGGCGGGATGACCCTCTTCCCGGGTTTCGCCACCGGCGGCTGACCGGGGGCCACGGCGCGGCGGGCGGATGTCGGGAAGACTGGGGCACATGTCCGAGGCCCCTGTTTTCCTCACCCACCCCGTCCCCTACTACGCCCAGTGGGAGTCGGCCGCCCTGGTGCCCGACATCATCGCGGGCACCCGGTCGGCGGCCGACGACCCGCTGTGGCAGAAGTCCGGGGCGGCGAGCCGGGAGGAGTACGCGTTCTGGTCGTGGCGGCTGTGCGGGATGGCGTGTCTGCGGATGGCCCTGGAGCACTGGTGTGGCACCGCGCCGCCCGCGGTGACGCTCGCCGAGGAGTGTGTCGAGGCGGGGGCCTATGTGCGCCATCCGGACCGGGTGGACGGGCTCATCTACGCTCCGTTCGCCACCTACGCGCGGCGGCGCTGGGGGCTGTTCGCCGAGTCCCGGCCGCGACTGCCGGCCGACGAGCTGCCGGAACATCTCGCGGCCGGGCGGCTCGCGATGCTGTCCGTCCACCCCTCGCTGCGCACCCTGGATCCGCGGCCGTCGCACCGGGGCGGCCATCTGGTGCTGGCCGTCGGCGCCACCCCGGACCATCTCCTCGTACACAACCCGTCGGGCTTCCCGGACGGCTCGCAGCGCTTCGCCGAGGTCCCCTGGGCCGACCTCGGGCGGTTCTACGCGGAGCGGGGTGTGCTGCTCGGCCCGGGTGAGCGCCGGTCGTAAGGCCTCGCGCCGTCCCCGAGATCCTCGTGGCGGGCACGCCGTGTCACTCGCGCGCACGGTTGCGGTTTCCGCCGGGCCGGGTACCCATGTGGTTCCCGTAGATCATCGACGCACCTTCCCAGGGAGCCGCAGTGAAAATCGGCGTATCCACGTTCGTCACCGACCAGGGCATCCGGCCCGCCCCGCTGGGGCGGGCCCTGGAGGAGCGCGGTTTCGAATCGCTCTTCATCGCGGAGCACAGCCATATCCCGGTCGAGCGCCGCACCCCCTATCCGGGTGGCGGAGACCTGCCGGAGGTGTACTACCGCACCCTCGACCCCTTCGTGACACTGGCCGCGATCGCCGCGGTCACCGAGCGCTTGCTGCTGGGGACCGGGATCCTCCTGGTGGTGCAACGGGATCCGATCACCACCGCCAACGAAGTGGCCTCCCTCGACCTGATCTCCAATGGAAGAGCCGTCTTCGGGGTCGGCGCCGGCTGGAACCGTGAGGAGATGGAGAACCACGGGACGGATCCCTCCACCCGGGGCCGGCTGGTGAACGAGCGGCTGCGCGCCATCCGTGAGCTGTGGACGAAGGAGAAGGCCGAATTCCACGGGGAGTTCGTGAACTTCGACCCCGTCTTCCAGTGGCCCAAGCCCGTCCAGCGGCCACATCCGCCGATCTATGTCGGTGGTGCCGGCGATGCCGCGTTCCGGCGGATCGCCGAGCTCGGCGACGCCTGGCTGGCCAACAGCGGATCCCCCGAGGAGCTGGGACCGCAGATCAAGCGGATGCGCGAGGTGGCCGGCCGTGAGGTGCCGGTGACGATGTACGCGATGCCGGAGGACGCCAAGGCGATCGAGGGGTATCAGCGCGTCGGTGTGGAGCGGGTGCTGTTCTATCTGCCGACGATGCCGGAGGCGGAGACGCTCGCACGGCTGGACGCGATGTCCCAGATCGCCGCCCGGTTCCGGTGAGCCGCCGGGGGCCGCGATGCCGGAGCTGACGAGCGCGCAGGCGCGCGAGCGCTTCGCGCGGGCCAGGCTGGCCCGGCTGGCGACCGTCGGCGCCGAGGACCGCCCGCATCTGGTGCCGGTGGTCTTCGCGCTGACCGGCGACACGGTGGTGACGGCCGTCGACCACAAGCCGAAGCGGACGACGAGGCTCAAGCGTCTGGACAACATCCGCGCCCACCCCGCCGTATGTCTCCTGGTGGACGACTACGACGAGAACTGGGACCACCTGTGGTGGGCGCGGGGCGACGGCACGGCCCGCGTCCTGCCGCCCGCCGACGAGTCGGCGCTGTCCTCGGATTATGTCCGGCTGCTCGTGGACACCTACCCGGTCCAGTACCGGGACCGGCCGCCGCGCGGGCCGGTCGTGGAGATCACCGTCGGGCGGTGGAGCGGCTGGCGGGCCGGATGAGCGGCGTCGCCCGTGGGCGGGTCAGCGCGCGGACTCCGCCATCTTCGCGAACTCGCTGCCCAGCTGGGACATGGCGTGGTCGTACTCCTCGGCGGAGACCGCCTCGCGGAGCGTGGCGAGGACCGCCCGGACCCCTCGGTCGGCCTCCGGCTCGGACAGTCCGGTGCGCTCATGCACCCTGCGGACCGACTCGTCGGGGTCGAAGATCTCCATGTCCCCCTCCCCACGCTGAAGGGACTCCCGGAGGTGTTCGGGCAGCTCCTGGGCGAGATCGCGGGCCTCGCCCGCACTGAGGCGGGCCGCCACGGTCTCGAGCGTGGCACGGGTGACATCGGCCGCTTCCTGCCGTGAGAGCTGGGTGCGGTCCGCCACTGTCCGGAAGAACTCCCTGTCGTCCATGCGGGCCTCCCTATGACGCGCCCAGGACACGGCCTCATCCACCACCTTGCCATGCGTGACCGCCGCCCGCGAGGCACTCCCCCATGTCATCAGGCGCGGGGCCGGGCGCGGGGGGACGATGGATGTGGGGGGCGACGGCCATCCTGTTCCCCCAGGAGGTGGACGACATGACTTACTCCTCCGACAGTCCGCACGGCGCCGAGCAGCCGAGAGGGGAGCCCTCCGGCCGGCCCGGAGAGCGGCCCTTCGGCGAGGGCACCCCGTACGCCACGTTGCAGAACATGCTGTCCGACACCGCCTGGCAGGTCCTGGTGGCCGCGGGGGTGGTGGCGATCGCGCTGGGCATCATGGTGCTGGCGTGGCCGGGGGCCAGCCTGGTGGTGGTCGGTGCCCTGTTCGGCGCGTATCTGCTGATCAGCGGGATCTTCCAGCTCGTCGGGGCCTTCGGTGCGCATATACCGAGGCATCTGCGGGTGCTGAGTTTCGTCACCGGGGCGCTGAGTGTGCTGCTGGGACTGCTCTGCTTCCGGGGTCCGGCCCAGTCGATTCTGCTGCTCGCGCTGTGGATCGGCTTCGCCTGGCTGCTCCGGGGCGTGATGCAGACCGCCACGGCGATCTCCGGTGAGGGCATGCCCGCCCGGGGCTGGCATCTGTTCCTCGGTGTGCTCACCATCCTGGGCGGGATCATCCTGATCGTGGCGCCCTTCGGCTCGATCACGGCGCTGACCGTGGTGGCCGGCATCTGGCTGCTCGCCCTGGGCATCATCGAGATCATGCACGGCATCCAGTTGCGCACCCATCTCGGCGGCGGTGCTCCGCGCGCGGAACACCGGGGGCTGCACTTCCCCCGCTTCCGCTCACAGCCGCATCCGCAGGCATAGCCGGGCCGTCGCGACGGCCGCTCACGGCCGCCGCGACGGTGCGGGACGGTCAGGGGCTCCGGCTCGGGACGGGGTGGCGGGGCGGGTCAGCGGGTCTGCACCCACCACGCCATCAGGCCGATGGCCGCGGTGCCGCAGGCGTATGACGCGCCGCGGACGAAGTTGGCGGCCGCGAGTCGGCCGTATCGACGCCATCTGCTGGTGGAACGGCTGGGTACCGGTGGGCGAACCTCCATGGTGTGCATATGGAGCCCCTTTCGTGAACGTACGGACAGTGACTGTCCGACACGGGGGAACGACGCGCTGGAGAAAGCATACAAAAGTGTGAACTTGCTCCTTGCGTCGGACTCGCCGAAAAAATTCCTTTCGACACGATTTCAGGACGGGGTCGATCAGCGGGATTTGGCGGCCGCGGGGATGGTACGGGTGGCGGTGTTCCAGCCCGAGATCCGGACCGAGGGGGCCGAACCGCCCAGGTCCGCGGTGCGATAGGTGGCGGTGAGCGTCACCGACTCCCCCGGCCACAGGCTCACCTCGTTGTCCGACCAGCGCACGGGCAGGACGGGCGCGTCCGAGCCGTTCACCAGATGGGCGTCCACAAGCAGCGCCGGTGTGCCACGGCTCGCGGTGTTGCGCAGGGTGACGGTCGTGGTGGCGGTGGAGTCCGGCCCGCGGGTCGTGGTGGCAGTGGCGGACACGGGCGCCTCGGCCATGTCGTCGAGCCCGGTCAGATCCGCGTAGGAGGTGGTGGGGGTGTAGTACCAGTCGGTGTTGTCCCAGTCGAGCACGTCCTGCTCCGTGGAGAGCCAGTACACATTGCGGCCGATCTCCTTGCCCGCGGCATCGGTGAGCTGGAGCTTGGCCAGATAGGTGCCGGACACTCCGCTCACCTTCGCCGGGACGGTGAGCGCGGTGGCCTTGCCGCCGTCGCCCGGCACCCGAAGACCGGTGGCGCTCTTGTCGAACTTCCGGGTGCCGTCGGGGGCGTAGAGGCTGACCCGGGCGGTGAGACCGGTGGCGGCGGTGTGCCGGCTGTTGACCACGACCACCGAGCGGGAGTCGTACGAATACTGGATGTGCAGCGGCTCATTGGCCTTCTTGGCGCCGTAGTAGGCCCCGCCCTGGTCCAGATAGCGGTCGAAGAGCTGCCAGTGGAGCGAGGTCCAGCCGCTGTTCAGCATCCAGTGGACGACACCGGTGGCGGGCCGGGAGGCGTCGGAGAAGTTGCGCGCGTACGCCTCGAACTGGGCGCGCACCGCCTCGTACCGCGCGAGCCGCGCCTTGCGCACATAGTCCGTCAGCCCGGTCGGCGGTCCGTAGCGGCCGATCAGCGCGTTGTCGAACAGCTTGAGGTCACCGAAGGTGTCCGACGGGGACCGGTGGTACTGCTTGGCCGACGGGTCCCGCCACAGGGTCTCCAGTTCGCTGGGGGACATCATGCGCCGGAGCGTGTCCAGGGTGGGGATATCGGGTCCGGCGCTGGTCTCGGAGTTGAAGCCGGTGGCCCCGCCCTCCCGCTTGGCGTACCAGTAGTCCGGCGGGACCCAGTCGTAGGGGCCCGTCATCTTCATGCCGGACTTGCCGAGCTTCGGGGAGGACTTGGCGGAGGCGGCGGGGATCACCGGGTTCGGCCAGTCCGCCGCGTCGAGCGCCTCGAGGTAGTTCTTCTCGATGGTGGCGTCGGGGGCGAAGTCACTGCCGATGAGGAAGGAGATGACGCTGGGGTGGTCGCGCAGCCGTGCGGCCTCGGCGGCCATCGAGTCCTTGGCGACCGGGTAGTCGGCGGCGGTCCACTCATCCCCCGTCTCATCGCCGTTGACCTGGCCCTCCCACTTGTCGCAGCACTCCCAGCCGGGGAGGGTCAGGATGCCGTAGCGGTCGGTGAGGTCGAAGAACTCGTCCGGCTCGATATGGCCTTCCAGGCGGACGGTGTTCAGCCCCAGGTCGAGGGTGTACTTCAGCCGGTCCTCCACCGAGCGGGCGTCCCAGCGCAGAAACACATCGGGGGACCAGCCGCCCGCCTTGATCAGCAGCGGGCGTCCGTTGATGCGGTACTGGCGGGCGCCGTCGGCGTTCAGCGGCGCCTTGACGTCGCGGATGCCGAAGCTGTGGTGAGCGGTGTCGGAGGGGATGCCCGAGACGGTGGCGGTCAGGTCGAGGTCGTACAGCGGCTGATCGCCCATCCCGGCGGGCCACCACACCTTGGGCCGGTCCAGTCGCAGCCCCGGAACGTCGTCGGGGTGAAGGTGACGGTCTTGGTCTGGTGCGGGGCGAGCGACACCGTGCGGCTGATGGCCGCGGGGCCGGCCGTCCCGGAGACCGTGGCGGTGACGGTGGCGCCGGAGTCGTTGCGGACCTGGGCCTTGACGGTGAGTTCGGCGGAGGCGAGCGAGTCGGTGTCCAGCCGGGTCGTCACATGCGCGTCGCGCAGGGCCACCGGGCCACCGCGGCGGACCAGCACATCGCGGACGATGCCCATGTTCTCGTCGGGCGGGGGCTGCAGCCAGTCGATCCAGCCCATCGTGAGGTTCTTGCGCGGATCGTTGGGCTGGACGCGGAACGCCACGGTGTTGGTGCCCGCCTTGACCAGGTCGGTGACGTCCAGCTCATGGCGGGTGTACGCGCCGGCGATCCGGTCCTTGGTGGCGACCTGGGTCCCGTTGACATACACATCGGCGGCGGACACCACACCGCTGACGTCCAGATAGGTGCGGCGGGAGGGGTCGGCCACGGTGAAGTCGCTTCGGTACCACCACGGGACGGCGAAGTCGGCGGCCGGGATCTTCTTGAGGTTGGTCGAGTAGAACGGATCCGGGTACGTGCCGGCCTCGAGCAGCCCGGAGAGCACCGTCGACCGGGGCCCCACCGGGTGCCAGCCGGACGTGGGGTAGCCGGGGGTGGAGATGGCCGCGGGGGTGTCCGACACCTTGGCCGAGGACTGCGTCGCGAAGCCCGCGAGCGGAGTCGCGGTGCCCGGGGCCCCGCCCACCCGGGTCACCGGGGCCGGGGCGCCAGCCGTACCGGGGCGCGGGGGCGCGGCGCCCGTGGTCAGGGAGACGGTGAGGAGGAGGCCGCCGACGGCGAACGAGGCGGTCAGGGCGCGTCGGACGCGGGCTCGCGCCCGCCGCCGGGATGGTGCCGGACGGAGGACCACGGATGTCTCCCTGAGGGCAGGCAGAGCATTGGTTAAGTAGGTTTCCTAACAACCTAGGGACGGTAGAGAGCTGAGGGAGGCATGTCAACCAGGCCCGCCGAGACATCGCCCTTCCGGCGGAGAGCGCGGTGGGGTGCGGACCCACGATGGCGCGCGGGCGCGCGCCGCCCCGGCCGAGGTGCGGCCGCCGCTATCGGCGGTCGGCAGGCACGGCCGGACCGGCCAGGCGCCGGCACAGCGCGGAGCGGCCGACGCGGAGCAGCCGAGCACGGCACCGCCAGGCGCGGCGCGGTCAGCCCGGCCGAGCGCGGAGCGGCCGAACATGGCACGGTGGGCGCGGCCCGCGGCCAGGCGCGGAGCGCTGACGCTCCGTGCCTGGCCCCCGCGCCTTGTTCAGCCGTGCCAGCGCAGCACCGCGCCCAGGCCCCCGGCCGGTCCCTTCAGTCCCTCGGGCACCACCAGCACCTCGGTGTCGGCCACCGCCGCGGACCGTATCAGCGCGTCGTCCGCGCGGGCGGGCTCGGGTGTTCTGACGCCCATGGCGCGCGCCTGCGAGCGCTGCACGGCCACCTGGTCGGCGTCGGGGCCGATCCACACCTCATGGCGCATATCGCCCCCGGCGGTGCCCAGCAGCAGCGTGGCCGCCTGATGGCTGCGCATGGCCGCCACGACCGCGGGCACCCCCTCCGCCGCCCGGCTGCTCGGCGGTCCGTCGCCGTCGTGCCCGCCCGGGCCCGGCCCGCCGGGGCGGCCCCGACCGGCGCGGAAGAGATCGAGGACCGACTCCAGATGGGCGCGGGCGTGCTCCGCCCTGGCATGGTCGATCTCCGCGTTCAGCAGCTCGGAGCAGCCGGAGGCCCTGCTGCCGTGGCGCATCTCCTCCGTCGTGGCGCGCAGCGGCTCGGGCAGCCGGTCGCGTACGGCCCGGCGCTCGCGCGGATCACCGGCCAGGATCAGCAGCTCGGCGTCGCCGTCCGACCACTGCCGCACCAGCTCGTCGGCCACGCGATCGGCGGTCTGCTCCCAGGTGTTCCCGACCCGGTTGCGGTAGTGCCACTCGTGGCGGTCGGCGGGCACCGACCGGTGCCCCCGGCCATGCGCCCTCCGCCCCGCGGCGCGGCCCGCCGGGCGGCTGCCGGTGTCGTCCCGCAGCTCCAGATCGGCGCCCGCCTGGTCGACGAAGGCCACCAGACAGGCCGGCCACTCGCCACGGAACGCGGCCAGTGGCGCCACCCGCGGCAGCATCGACCAGGAGGTCACCACATCGATCGGGGACGTGGCCAGCGGCAGGTCGAGCACCACCTCGCCATCCGCCGCGAACAGCGCCCGCCCCGCGGACGCCCTGGCCACCTGCTCACCTGCCAGCCGCTCGATCACCGCGTCACAGGTGGCGCGGTCGGCGCCCTGCTCGGCCAGCTGATCCGCCACGAACCGCTCCCGCAGCGTGCGCCGTCTGGGCGCGTCCTCCGTGCTGCGGGAGGTGTCCATGTACACACCCGCCCATGGACCGGGGCGATCGAACAACGGCTTCAGGAATCCAACGTCCATGACCTCCCCCAAACCCGGGGACACACACGGCGAACCGGCCGACCCGAATTCCGCGGATAGCCGTTTCGCTCCTGCCCCCAGCATCCCTCCACCTCACCGGGTTCGCCAGAGACGACTAGAATCGCTGGCATGGCTCGCTCCAATGAGGAGGTCGAAGCCCTCCTTCGCGAGTACGCCGATCTCCTCCTGATCACGGGCGGGGACGCGTACCGGGCGCGTGCGTACGAGAAGGCCGCCCGGGCGATCGGCGGCCATGCGGCCGACATCTCGCAGTTCGACGCGAAGGCGCTGCGGGACATCCCCAATGTGGGCCGGTCGATCGCCGACAAGGTGGTCGAGTATCTGCGCACCGGGACCATGCCCGCGGTCGAGGAGGCGCGCGCCGCGATCCCGGCCGGGGTGCGGGAGCTGACCGCCATCCCGGCGCTGGGGCCGAAGAAGGCCATGATCCTCTACGAGGAGCTGCAGATCTCCTCGATCGACCAGCTGGCCCAGGCGATCGAGGAGCACCAGCTGCGCGATCTCAAGGGCTTCGGGCCGAAGTCGGAGGAGAACATCCTCCACGGCATCGCGCTGATGCGCGCCGCGGGCACCCGCATCCCGCTCGACGAGGCCATGGACGTGGCCGATGACATCGTCGCCGCACTGTCCAAGGTGCGCGGCTGCCGGCGGTGTGCGTACGCCGGGTCGCTGCGCCGGATGAGGGAGACCGTGGGCGATGTGGACATCCTGGTCGCGGCGGAGGATTCCGGCCCGTTCATGGAGGCGTTCACCGGGCTTCCGCTCACCGCCGAGGTGATCGCACACGGCCAGAAGAAGACCTCGATCCGCACCACGAAGGGGCTGCAGGTGGATCTGCGGGTCCTGCCGCTGGACTCGTGGGGTGCGGGGCTGCTCTATTTCACCGGCTCGAAGGCGCACAACATCCGTATCCGCGCGATCGCGGTGCGCCATGGCCTCAAACTCTCCGAATACGGCCTCTTCGAGACCAAGAGCGGCAAGAGCATCGCCTCACGCAGCGAGGAGGATGTCTACGCCCGGCTCGGCATGGACTGGATCCCGCCGACGCTGCGCGAGGACCGGGGCGAGGTCAAGGCCGCCCTCGAAGGCCAACTCCCCAAGCTGGTCACGGAGTCGGACCTACGGGGCGATCTGCACACCCACACCAACCTCACCGATGGGCTGGAACCGCTGGAGAACATGATCACCAAGGCGGAGCGGCGCGGATACGCGTACTACGCCATCACCGATCACGCGCCCAAGCTGTATATGCAGCAGATGACCGAGGAGAAGATGCTGGCCCAGCGGGAGCGGGTGCGCGAGCTCGACCGGGGGCGCGGACGCGGGCAGACCCGGCTGCTGCACGGTGTGGAGCTGAACATCGACACCGAGGGAGACGTGGACTGGCCGCCCGAGTTCCTCGAGGACTTCGATGTGTGCGTGGCCTCGGTGCACACCCAGTTCAGCATGGACCGCAAGGCCATGACCCGGCGGCTGGTGCGGGCCTGCGAGAACCCGTACGTCCATGTCATCGGCCATCCGACGACCCGGCTGATCGGCAAACGGCCCGGTATCGACGCCGACTTGGACGAGGTGTTCGCCGCCTGCGCCCGCACCGGCACCGCGCTGGAGATCAACGCACATCCGGACCGGCTCGATCTGTCGGACGAGCACATCCTGCGGGCGAAGTCGTACGGGGTGGTGTTCGCCCTGGACAGCGACGCCCATTCGACCCGGGATCTGGACAATATGCGGTACGGGGTGGGCGTGGCGCAGCGAGGCTGGCTCACCCCGGACGACATCATCAACACCTGGCCGCTGACCCGATTGCGGCGTTTTCTGCGCAAGGACAAGGGGCAGCAGCCTTCTACATGACCACTTCCGAACCCGCGCGCTCCTACCCCGCCCGTCGGGCCCCCGGCGCCGAAACCCTCGCCGAGCTGGACGAAGCACTCATCGACTGCCGTGCCTGCCCCCGGCTGGTCGAGTGGCGGGAGGAGACCGCGCGCACCAAGCGCCGGGCCTTCGCCGACTGGGACTACTGGGGGCGGCCGGTGCCCGGTTTCGGACCACCGGACGCCTCGGTGGCGATCGTGGGCCTCGCACCGGCCGCCCACGGGGGAAATCGCACCGGCCGGATGTTCACCGGCGACCGGGCCGGCGACTTCCTGTACTCGGCGCTGTACGACCTGGGGCTGGCCAACCGACGCACCGCCACCCACCGCGGCGACGGTCTGGAGCTGCGCGGGGTCAGGATCACCTCGCCGGTGCACTGCGCCCCGCCCGCCAACCGCCCCACCCCCGGCGAGCGCGACACCTGCCGCCCGTGGCTGGCCCGTGAGCTGCGGCTGCTGCGGCCGACCGTACGGTCGGCCGTGGTGCTCGGCGCGTTCGGCTGGCAGGCCGTGATGCCCGCGCTGGAGGCGGCCGGATGGTCCGTGCCCCGGCCGCGGCCCGTGTTCGGGCACGGCGCGCGAAGCGTACTGCGGGCGGCCGACGGCGGGGCGCCGCTCACGCTGTTCGGCTGCTACCACGTGAGCCAGCAGAACACCTTCACCGGGCGGCTCACCCCGGCGATGCTGCGCGAGGTGCTGGGCGCCGCGGCGGAGGTGGCCGGGCTTCCGGTCTCCGGCCCGGATCCGGATCGGTCCTGAGCACCGCGGAATTCCGTCAGGGATTCTCAGGGAACCATGAGTGGCGGAGGGAGGTGGAGGCCCCGGGCACTGGGGCAGGAGGGCGCCCGGGGCCTCCGGTCATGGGGTGGGTCGGATCAGATCAGTTGAGACCCTGGCTCGCCTCGCTGCCGGTGTCACCGGCCCCGGCGGCGGCACCTGCGTCACCGGCCCCCGCGTTGCCCGCGTCACCCGCTCCGGCGTTGCCCGCACCGGCGGCATCACCGGCGCCACCGGCCGCGTCACCAGCGCCACCGGCCACTTCACCGGCACCGCTCGCCGCGTCACCGGCGCCACCGGCCGCCTCGCCAGCGCCCCCGGCCGCGTCACCGCCGCCGTCGCCTGCGCCTGCGCCGATGACCGCGCCGGTGGCCTCCAGCGCGCCGGTCACCGGCTGGAAGAACGTCTCGCCGCCCTGGGTGCAGTCGCCACTGCCGCCGGACGTCAGCCCGACCGCCGCGTCCTCGGCGAACATCGCGCCGCCGCTGTCGCCGGGCTCGGCGCACACATCGGTCTGGATGAGTCCGTTGACGATGTCGCCGTTGCCGTAGTTCACCGTGGCGTTGAGGCCGGTGACCGTGCCGTCGGTGACCCCGGTCGTGGAGCCGGAGCGCTGCACCTTCAGGCCCACGCTCGCCTCGACGGCGCGCCCGATCTCCTGGGTGCTGCCGTTCTGGAGGTCGACCGTGCTGGACGCCTGGGTGGTGGCGTCGTCGTACATCACCAGCGCGAAGTCGCTCTCGGGAAACTGGGAGTCCTGCACGGTGCCCACCTGCTGGGCGCCGGCCTCGTCCGAGGTCCAGGTCTGTGATGCGTTGCCACAGTGGCCGGCGGTCAGGAAGCCCGGCGCGCCGTCGACGTTGACGTTGAAGCCCAGCGAACAGCGAGCGCCACCGCCGAAGATGGCATCGCCGCCGTCGAGCCCTCCGGCGGCGGCGTCACCACCGCCCGCGTCGCCCGCACCACCGGCGTCCCCGGCGCCGCCCGCGCCCTGCTCCCCGTCGGCGGCGCCTCCGGCACCGGCGTCATCAGCACCGCCCGCCGCGCCCGCACCGGCGTCACCCGCGCCGCCTGCCGCGCCGGCGCCCGCGTCACCCGCCGCGTCCCCGGCACCGGCGTCGCCCGCGGCGTCCCCCGCGCCCGCGCCGCCGTTGTCGCCGGGCCGGACCACCTCCTCGCCGTCGAACTTCTTGAACTCGCCCTGGCTGCGCTTGACGCTGACCGTGCCCTCCATCTGGTCCGTGGCCTTGGTCAGCGTGGCCCACTTGGCGCCGGTCACCGTCCGGTCGGCGGTCACCTGGACCTTGTTGGTGACCGGGTCGATCGACCAGGCGGTGCCGGGCACCGACGCGTCGCTGCTCAGCGTCTTGGTGGCGGCCTTCAGGTCTTCCATGCTGTTGGACACGACCTTCGCCACGGCGCCCTTGGCCCGGACGCCCTCGGCGGAGTCCTCGTCCATCACATTCATGACGAGCCGGCGGTTGGCGTTGTCGTAGTACCAGCCCGCGCCGTTGTCACCGAGGTCCGCGGCGAGGCTCCTCGCGAGCTTCACCGCGACCGGGGACGAGAAGGTCGTGGCGCCCGACGTCTCGTCCGGGTTCGCATTCGCGTTGGGCAGCAGAATGGCCGCTGCTCCGAGCGCGGCGACGGCGGCTCCGGAAATGGCGAGGGTCCGCTTGTTCACACGTCGGTGGCTCAACTCACTGACCTCCAGTCGGGGATGCGCGGCAGGCGTGTGCGGAGCGCTTGCCGCGTTCCGTCACGCCCCCGCGCGGGCCACCACGTCGTACGCGGACGCGCTCGCCCCGTTCTCACCCGTACTCAAGGTCTGATGAATTCGCTGCGCCGAACGATTCGGATGGGTAGGCTCCGCCGGTTCGGCCGGTCGCCCTGACGCCTGCGGCGGGCTGTTCCCCTCCCCGCCCCTTCCCGCTACCGGGGGCTTCGCCCCTGGACCCCAGGGCCCGGAGCCCCGCCACGCGGCGGAGCCGCATATCGATGCCGAAAGGCGCGGGGCGAACAGCCTGCCCGACCGCTCCCGTTACCAGGGGCGAAGCCCCTGGTAACGCAATCCAGCCCCTCCGGCGTTTGAGGAGCGGGGACCAGGGGCGGAGCCCCGGTGGGGGCCGGGGCCGGGCCCCCACACGGCGGACACTCCATAGCCGGGAGCGCCCCCTATTCGGGCTCGGCGGCCTCGGCCTGGGCGCTCAGCACCCACACCTCGCCGAGCGCCATCCGCTCCGCCTCGGCGGGGGAGCCGCCGGTGTCCTCGAAGTGATCGACATAGGCGCCGATGAACTCCTGCCAGCGCTGGTTGGCCGGATCCTTGTCCAGCGCCGCCATCGCGGCCGCGAAGTCCTCGCAGTCCACGAGGTGGAAGAGATGGCGGCCACTGCGCCAGATCCGCCAGTCGGTGATTCCGGCCCGTCGCAGCGCATCCAGCAGGTCCTCCGGGACCGTGGCGTGCACCTGCTCATAACCGGACTCCTGGCCCTCCTTGAGAACCGAGTGCAACGCCACCCGCATGGCCGCTCCTCCTTCTTCCGCTGCCGCTTCCGCCGTCGGGCAGCCACGGTGACCGCCCGTCGACGTCCCATCATGCAGCGCTCAACCCTTCTGTTCGACGCGCACCCAGTCCACCTCCGCCTGCACTCCCCCCGCCGCGATCCGGTCGACGCTGGACTGCGGCAGACCCCAGTAGGGGGTGGTGACCTTGTTCCACCCGGCCGGATACGCCCCGCCCAGGGCGAGGTTGAGGATGACGTACTGGTTGTGGCCGAAGACCCACTGGCCACGGGTGGATTCGAGCTTGTTGCGGGTCGTCTCCTGGACCACCCGGTCGTCGACGAAGAAGCGCATCACGGTGGGTGTCCATTCCACCGCATAGGTGTGCCACTGGTCTGCGCGGCCGCCGCCCTCGTAGATCTGGCGGGCGCCGATGTTGCCGTCCGCCGAATAGCCGGGGCCGTGCAGGGCGGTGCTGGTCCAGTCCGCGTAGCCGATGTTCTCCATGATGTCGGTCTCGCCGGAGGACGGCCAGGACACCGACGGATCGTCCACATCGCTGCCCAGCAGCCAGAACGCGGGCCAGAACCCGTCGCCGACCGGCAGCTTCATCCGGGCGCTGACCCGCCCGTAGGTGAAGTCCATCTTGGTGTGGGTGTCGATGCGTCCGGAGGTGAAGTCGTAGGTGCCGCCGCCCGCCTGGGTGCAGCCCTTGCAGTACTTCGCCCTGAGGACGAGATTGCCGTTCTCGGTGCGGATGGTGTCGGAGGAGTCGACATACGCCTGCGACTCGCCGTTGACCGACCCCATCTCCTGGCCGGTCCGCACCACACGCCACTTGGAGCGGTCGAGGGTGGCACCGGTGAAGTCGTCGAGGAACGTCGTCCGGTAGGCGCCGGACTGCTCACCGGGGAGGGCGGGGTAGGCGGCGGAGGCGCTCCCGCCGGTGCCCCAGACCTGGAACTCGTAGAGCGAGTAGCCGAATTGAGCTGTGGCCGGGGCCGGGTTGTAGAAGGAGCGGCGCTCCTTGCCGAGCATGCGCACATAGCGGCCGGTGGCGGGCTGCGACAGCCTCACGGTGTCATGGCGGCCCACCGCGTCGGCGGGCGATTTGACGTCCGCGCGACGGGCGGCCACCTCGGCGGCGGAGGGCTGATACACCGTGCGCCAGGTGCGGTTGTCGTCGGACACCTGCACCTGGTAGTCGACGGCGTAGGCCGCCTCCCAGTAGAGGTCGACGGTGTCGATCGTGGAGGTCGCGCCGAGGTCCACCGAGACCCAGCGGTCGGCGTTCCAGTCGCTGGACCAGCGGGTCTGGTCGTCCTTGAGGTTGGCGGGCCAGCCGCCGTCGGTGAGGAAGGCGGGTGAATTGCCCGCGTGCTGGTAGTAGTTGGAGTAGGCGGGGTGGTTCAGGGCGAGGTTGGTGCGGGTCGTGGACGCCGGGGCGGGCTCTCCGCCGTAGACCTTGAACGAGTACAGCGAATAGCCGTAGGGAGTGCCACGCTCGATGCCCCGCATCCGTACGTAGCGGCCGGTGACGTCCTGCGGATAGGTGTGGGCGGTGAGGGATCCTCCGGTGCCGGCGTTCTCGGTGTAGAAGGAGGTCCAGTCGGTGCCGTTCTTCGACACCTCCAGGACGTATCTCTTGCCGTAGGCCGCCTCCCAGTCCAGGACGACCCGGTCGATCCGGATGGTGGCGCCGAGGTCGACGCGTATCCATGCGTCGTTGCTGAACGGGCTGGCCCAGCGGGTCGACCCGTTGCCGTCGAAGGCCAGGCCCGGCGCGGTGCCGTCGTTCTCGCTGCCGGATGCGGTGACGGCGTTGTGATTGGCGGCGTACGCGGCCGCCGCGCGGTCGGTGTCCCACGTCGCCTCGGCGGCGGCCTTGGCCTGGGTGGACTGGGACGCGGGCGTGGCGAGGGCCGGGTCCGTGGACAGCAGCGCCACGGTGGCCAGGGTGGCGAGGGCGCTCAGCAGGGTGCGGTGGCGGTGGCGCCGGCGTTGGGTACGGGATGGCATGCGGCTCTCCTTGAGGAGGTCGTGGGGTACACGTGTGGTGCCGAAGTGCGGTGGTGGTGAGATGGCTTCGTGTCGTGTGCCGATGTGCCGTAGTGCCGTGTGCCTTGTGCCGTGGTGCCGATGTGTTTTCCGTCGTGCCTGCGTGCTGTGGTGCGGGTGGTGCCGTCTGTGCGGGTCCTGGGGGCGTCCGGCGGGACTTTCCCCTCCCCGCCCCTTCCCGATACCAGGGGCTCCGCCCCTGGGCCCCGCTCCTCAAACGCCGGAGGCGCTGGATTGCGTTGCCAAGGGCTCCGCCCCGGACCCGCTCCGCAAACGCCGGAAGCGCTGGGATGCATTGGGGCACCGCCCCCGGAACCCACTCCGCAAACGCCGGAAGCGCTGGGGGGCGTTGGGGCACCGCCCCCGGAACCCACTCCGCAAACGCCGGAAGCGCTGGGATGCATTGGGGCACCGCCCCCGGAACCCACTCCGCAAACGCCGGAAGCGCTGGGATGCATTGGGGCACCGCCCCGGAACCCACTCCGCAAACGCCGGGAGCGCTGGGGTGCGTTGGGGCATCGCGCCCGGACCCACTCCTCAAACGCCGGAGAGGCTGGGCTGCGCCGGGCTGGATTGCGTTGTCTGGGGCTCGGTCCTGGACCCCGGGGTCCGGGGCCGAGCCCCGCCACGCGGTGGAGCCGCACCCGATGCCACGGAAGGGCGCGGGGAGGCGAACAGCCGCCCGGCCGTTCCCGTTACCAGGGCTTCGCCCCTGGACACCGGGGTCTGGGGCGAAGCCCCACCACGCGGCGGGACCGCATATCCGGGAAGGGGCGCGGAGGGGATAACTCGCCGCAGGCGTCATGATTCGTCGGGCGCCTCCTACGCCGCGTGGCGGGCCCGGCCGCGGTGGTCACGGATGATTTCCGCGTAGCGGTGGCCGGACCCCTTGATGGTGCGGGTCTGCGTGCCGTAGTCGACGTGGACGAGGCCGAAGCGCTTGTCGTATCCGTAGGCCCACTCGAAGTTGTCGAGCAGCGACCACGCGAAGTAGCCGGCCAGCGGGGCGCCCTTGCGGGCCGCCGAGGCGCAGGCCGCCAGGTGCTGGACGAGGTAGTCCTGGCGCTCGGGGTCGTCGATGGTGCCGTCCGGGCGTACGACGTCGGGGTAGGCGCAGCCGTTCTCGGTGACGTACAGCTTGCGGGCGCCGTATTCGCCGGTCAGGCGCAGCAGGAGGGTCTCGATACCGGTGGCGTCGATCTCCCAGTCCATGCCCGTGCGGGGTACGTCCGGGCGGCGGACGGCGCGGGCGTGGGGGGCCGGGCCGGTGGGGTCGTCGGTGACCGTGGCCGGGAAGTAGTAGTTCAGGCCCAGCCAGTCCAGAGGTGCGGCGATGGTCTCCAGGTCGCCGGGGCGCTCCGGCAGTTTGACGCCGTACACCTCGCGCATGTCCGCGGGGAAGCCGCGGCCGTGGACCGGGTCCAGCCACCAGCGGTTGGTGTGGCCGTCCATGCGGCGCGCGGCCGCCAGGTCCTCGGGCCGGTCGCTGGCGGCCTCGACGGTGTTGAGGTTGTTGACGATGCCGAGCTCGGCGTCCGGTGCGGCGGCCCGGATCGCCTGGGCGGCGAGGCCGTGGCCGAGCAGCAGATGGTACGAGGCGCGGACCGCCGCGGTCAGATCGGTGAGCCCGGGCGCCATCACACCTTCGAGGTGGCCGATCCAGGCCGAGCACAGCGGCTCGTTGAGGGTGGTCCAGTGGTGCACCCGGTCGCCGAGGCGGTCGGCCACCACCGAGGCGTACGCGGCGAAGTGTTCCGCGGTGTCGCGCACCGGCCAGCCGCCCCGGTCCTGGAGCACCTGCGGCAGGTCCCAGTGGTAGAGGGTGACGGACGGGGTGATGCCCGCCTCCAGCAGACCGTCGATCAGCTCGTCGTAGAAGGCCAGGCCCTTGACGTTGACCGGCCCGTCGCCGCCCGGCATCACCCGTGGCCAGGCGATGGAGAGCCGGTAGGCGTTGGTGCCCAGCCGCTTCATCAGCCCGATGTCGGAGCGCCAGCGGTGGTAGTGGTCGCAGGCCACATCGCCGTGGTCGTCGCCCGCGATCTTGCCTGGCGTATGCGAGAAGGTGTCCCAGATCGAGGGCGACCGTCCGTCCTCGGCAGCGGCTCCCTCGATCTGGTAGGCCGAGGTGGCCGTGCCCCACAGGAAGTCGTGCGGGAAGGCTGTGAGGTCCAGGAGTTCGGACACGTACGTCCTTTCGGAGGTGGGAAGGCCGGTCACTTCACGGCTCCGGCGGTGAGTCCGGCGACGAGGTAGCGCTGGAGGAGCAGGAAGCCCGCGACCACGGGGACACTGACGACGAGCGAGGCGGCCATGACCTGGTTCCAGTACACCTCGGTCTGGGTGGCGTACCCCTGGAGGCCGACGGCGAGGGTGCGGGTGGTGTCGTTGGTCATCACGGACGCGAAGAGCACCTCGCCCCAGGCGGTCATGAACGCGTAGACGGCGACGGCGACGATGCCGGGGATCGCGGCCGGGACGACGACCCGGAACAGCGCGCCGAGCGGTCCGCAGCCGTCCACCAGCGCCGCCTCGTCCAGATCGCGCGGCACCGAGTCGAAGTACCCGATGAGCATCCAGATCGAGAACGGCAGCGAGAAGGTGAGATAGGTGAGGATGAGGCCGCCGCGGGAGCCGAAGAGCGCGATGCCGGTGGCGTTGCCGATGTTGACGTAGATGAGGAACAGCGGCAGCAGGAAGAGGATCCCGGGGAACATCTGGGTGGACAGCACGGTGACCGTGAACACCCGCTTGCCCCGGAAGCGGTACCGGCTGACCGCGTACGCGGCGAAGACGGCGATCACCACCGAGCAGACGGTCGCGGCGCCCGCCACGATGACCGAGTTCACGAAGTAGTCGGCGAGCGGGACCGTCGACCAGATGTCGATGTAGGGGCGGATGGTCAGCCCGCTCGGCAGCCAGCGGAACGTCCCGGAGACGTCCTGCAGTGGCTTCAGGGAGCTGGAGACCATGACGTACACCGGCAGCAGGACGAAGCCGGTGAGCAGGGTGAGGAAGATCCGGCGGGCCCAGAGGAAGGACCGGGGGGCGGCCATCGGTGAGCGGGGAGGGGCCATCGGTGAGCGGGGCGGCGCCGGGGCGGTGCTAGACATCGGCCGTCTTCCTTCGTCGGGAGGTCAGCAGGAGGTACAGGCCCGTCACCACGAGCAGGAAGAGCAGCAGCAGAACGGACATGGCGGAGCCGGTGCCGAAGTTCCAGGTGGCGAATGTCGTCTGGTAGACGTGGATGGAGATGAGGTCCGCCGCCTCCGGCGCTGCCTTGCCGAACAGCACGTACGGGGTGTTGAAGTCGTTGAACGTCCACAGGAACAGCACCAGCACCAGCACCTGGTTGACCGGGCGCAGCGAGGGCAGGGTGATGCGGCGGATCTGCTGCCACATCCCGGCGCCGTCGAGGGCGGCCGCCTCGTAGAGCTCCTTGGGGATGTTCTGCAGACCGGCCATGACGACGAGGAACGCGAACGGCCAGCCCTTCCACACCGACACCGTCAGCAACGCGATGAAGCTGTTGTCGCCGATCAGCCAGAACGAGGGCTTGTCGGTGAGGCCGAGCTGGTCGTGGAGGACGTGGTTCACCAGCCCGTTGTCGTGCTGGAACATGAAGGCCCAGGTGATGACGGCCGTGTAGACGGGCAGCGCGTACGGGACCAGGAACAGGGTGCGCAACAGCCCTCGTCCGCGGAAGGTGTCCTGCAGGAAGATGGCGGCGGTGGTGCCCAGCAGCCAGCACAGCCCGACCGACAGCACGGTGAAGCCGCAGGTGACCCAGAACGAGTGGAGCAGCGCCTCCCCGGCCGGGGCGTTGATGTCCACCGAGATCTTGTAGTTGTCCCATCCGGACCAGGGCGCGGCGCCCCAGTCCCGGATGGAGAACCGGGTGAGCGCCTTGAAGCTCATCAGGATGCCGATCACCATCGGCACCAGGTGGACCAGGAGCTCGAGGACGAGGGCGGGCAGGAGCAGCAGATACGGCAGTCCGATGCGGCGGATCCGCCCGGGGCGGCGCGGGCCTCGCGCCGCCCCGGGGGTGCTCCCCGACACCGTCCGCCGGTCTGTCTCAGCGGTCGCGGTCGTGGTGGTCATGAGGTGTCCGCACTCACTTCGCCGGCATCTGCTGCTGGGCCTTCTCCAGCTTGGCCTTGACCGACTCGGTGGTCACCGGGCGTCCGCCTGCGGCGTCCGCGAGCAGCTCCTTGACGGCCGTGCCGACGGAGGTCTCGAACTGCGACTCGTCGGCCACCTGCGGCAGCGCCGCGGCGCTCTTGGCGAGGGTGTCCCGCAGGGCGGCCGTCGCCTTGGTGTTGAAGGCGGGGTCGGACTGGGCCGCCTTGACCGGCGGGATGGAACCGTACGCCTTGTTGAGGATCTTCTGCTCGGCGTCGCTGGTCATGAACTTCACGAACTTCAGGGCGCCGTCGTGGTTGTCGGTGTTCTTGAAGACGGCCAGGTTGATGCCGGCGACCATCGAGTTGACGGAGGTGCCGGAGCCGGGGGTGCCGGAGCGGACGGGCGCCGGGGCCACGCCCCATTCGTCGTCCTTCATGCCCAGCGAGGCGAGGGTGGCGGAGGCGGTCTGCCACAGGACCATCGCCGTCTTCCCCTTGGCGAAGTCGCTGAGGGACTGGTTCTGCGCGTACTCGGCGTTGCCCGGGGCGATGATCTTGTCCTTGGCCATCAGGTCGACGTACTGCTTGATGGCGGTGACCGCGCCCTCGGAGGTGAAGTCGGGCTTGCCGTCGGCGGTGAAGAAGTCCGCGCCGTGCTGCTTGGCGAAGACGAAGACCTGGTGGATGTTCTCCGAGAGGTTCGCGCCCTCGGCGCCGAGGCCCCACTTGCCGTCCTTGGAGAGCTTCTTGCCGTCGGCGACCAGCTCGTCCCAGGTGGCGGGCGGCTTGGAGATGCCCGCGTCGGCGAACATCTTCTTGTTGTAGTAGAGCGCGTACGCCATCGAGTACAGCGGTACGGCGGCCGGGTCCTCGCCCTGCGCCCCGGTCGAGCCGAGGGCGGAGTCCACGAAGCGGTCCTTGCCGCCGATGCTGCCGAAGTTCTTGGTGTCCCACGGCAGCAGCGCCCCGGACGCCTGCAGCGAGGCGCTCCAGGTGTTGCCGATGTTCAGAACGTCCGGGCCCTGGCCGGAGGTGGTCGCGGTGAGGATCCGGTTCAGCAGCTCGGACCAGGGAATGACCTCCAGCTTCACTCTGATCCCGGTCTGCTTCTCGAACTTGTCGAGTTCGGGCTTCAGGACCTTCTTGTCCACCGTGATGCTGGCGCCCTGGTTGGAGGCCCAGTACGTGAGCGTCTTCGGCGAGTCGTTGGAGCCGCCGCCGTCCGTCGAGGAACCACCTCCGCACGCCGAGGCGGCAAGGGCGAGTGACAAGGTGACGGCGCCTATGGCCGCGGCTCGGATCCTGCGCATGGCTCCAGGTGTCCCTTCCGGGAGTGGTGAATGCCAAGAAGGGCCCGGGCACGCCAACCGCGTTCAACTCCCGAAGCCGCTCACGGCTTAATTTAGGACGTGAGTTAAACCTCAAGAGAAGGTCGCGTCAAGAGATCCGGCGGAGGTATCTTGCGGCGCGGAGCCGGGACTTGAGGAGGCCAGGTGGCAGCGCACAACGGGCGTAACGTTCGTGACCTGCGGCGGGAGAACCGCGCCGCCGTGCTGCGTCGGTTGTATTTCGACGGGCCGATGAGCCGCTTCTCGCTGGCCCCCGCGACCGGGCTGAGTTCAGGTTCCATCAGCAATGTGGTCGCCGAACTGCTCACCGAGGAGTTGGTGGAGGAGGCCGGAAGCATCGACTCCGACGGTGGCCGCCCCCGCACCCTGCTGCGGATCACGCCGCACAGCGGCCACATGATCGGGGTGGATGTCGGCGAGACCCGGGTCCGCGTCGAGCTGTTCGATCTCTCACTGGCCGAACGGGCGCGCGCCGACCGGCCGTTGCCCACCCGCGGGGCCGGGCGCCACGTGCGCTACGACAGCGAACTGATCGCGGGCCATATCCGCGACGGCATCGCGGAGGTCCTGGAGGCGGCCGGGCGCGACCCCGCGCGGCTCCTCGGCGTCGGCATCGGCGTCCCCGGCATCGTCGAACACTCCGGGGAGGACGGAGCGGTGGTGCACGGCCAGCCGATCGGCTGGGAGGCGGTGCCGCTGGAGCGGATGCTGCGCGGATCGGGCCATCTCCCGGACGAGGTCCCGTACTTCATCGAGAACGGCGCCAAGACGCTCGGGCAGGCCGAGATGTGGTTCGGCGCCGGGCGCGGTGCGCGCAACGCGGTGGTCGTGCTCTTCGGATCCGGCGTCGGCGCCTGCGTCGTCACCGACGACGTCGAGCACGGCCGGGCGGTGGAGTGGGGCCATCTCACCGTGCGGGTGCGGGGCCGCCGGTGCCGCTGCGGGGCGCTGGGCTGTCTGGAGGCGTACGCGGGCGCGGAGGCGCTACTGGAACGCTGGCAGGAGGCGGGCGGGCAGCCGCCGCCCGACACCGACGAGGAGACCGCCCTGACGGCGATGCTGGCCGCCGCGTACCCCGCGGACGGCGGCGCCCCGGATCCGGTGGCGGCCGCCGTCCTCGCCGAGACCGCGGAGTATCTGGGCGCCGGGCTGTCCGACCTGATCAATCTCTTCCAGCCCGAGCGCATCCTCGTCGGCGGCTGGGCCGGTCTCCAGCTCGGCGCGCGTTTCCTGGACTCGGTGCGCGGCCACGCGGTGTCCTACGCGCTGCCGTACCCCTCCGGGCGGGTCGGCATCGACCTGGGCGCGCTGGGACCGGACGCGGTGACGGTGGGCGCCGCGATCCTGCCGCTCGCCGCGTTCTTCGCCCGCGGTGGGCGCCGCCTGCCGCCCACCCCCGCGCCGGAGCCGTCCCCGGCGTGGCGCGCCACGCTGGGCACACGGCTGGCGTAGGGGGTACGGGCGCGGCTGGCGCGGGGGCTACATGTGCGTCTGGTGCTGGAGCTACGGGGACGTCCGGGCGCAGGGCTGCGTCCGGCGCGGGGCCGTCCGGGCGCAGGGGTCACGCGCACGTCCGGCACAGTGTCCACGCACACGTGCGGCGCAGACGCTACGCCGACTCCCGTACCACCAGCTCCGGTTCGAAGAGGACCGAGGCCGGTTCGGTGCGCAGGCCGTGGACGTGCTCGTCGAGCAGCCGGGCCATCGCCGCCGCCATGTCCTCCACCGGCTGGCGCACCGAGGTCAGCGGTGGCCGACACGTGGCGGCCACACTGGAGTCGTCGAAGCCGACGACCGCGACATCGTCGGGCACCCGCCGGCCGCGCTCCCTCAGCACCTGGCAGACCCCTTGGGCCATCAGGTCGTTGGCGGCGAACACCCCCTCCACATCGGGGTGTTCGGCCAGCAGCTCGGTCATCGCCGCGACCCCGCTGTCCAGCGTGAAGCCTCCCTCGGCCACCGGCACATACGGATGGCCGCCGCGGGCCATGGTGTCGCGGAATCCGGCGAGCCGCTCCTGGCTCGCCGCCACCGCCCACGGCCCCGACACGGTGGCCACCTTCCGGCATCCCCGGGCCAGCAGACACTCGGCCGCGAGGCGGCCACCGTCCCAGTGCGCCAGGTCGACATGGCTCAGCGCGACCGGCCGTACGGGCCGGGCGAAGAGCACGGCGGGCAGTCCGGCCTCGGCCAGCAGCGCGGGCAGCGGATCGTCGGGGTGGGTGGACACCACGAGCGCCCCGTCCGCGTTTCCCTGCCGCAGATACCGCAGCACCTCCTGCCTGGCCTCGGGGGACTCGGCGAACATCAGCACCGGGTGCGTCGAGCGCGGCCGCAGGAATCCCACCACCCCGCCGACCACCCGGCCGAAGAACGGATCGGCGAACACCCGCGCGGCGAAGGCGTTCTGCTCCTCCTCCGAGGTGTCCCCGGTGCCGTCCCCGGCCCCGGAGACGACGAGCGCCACGGTGCCGGTGCGCCGGGTCACCAACGATCTGGCCGCCCGGTTGGGCGCGTAGCCGGTGCGCTCGATCGCGACGCGGACCTGGTCCTGGATGGCCGGATCCACGTTGCGGACGCCATTGACGACCCGGGACACCGTCGCCCGGGAGACACCGGCCTCCCGGGCGACATCCTCCAAGGTCGGGGCGTGTCGGTTCATGCCCGCACCCTAGTGGCAGCGCGCCCCGAGGGCATAGAGCGCTCTCCCGCCACCGCCGGGGAGGCGTCACCACCGGCCATGGATCAGTGGTAGACGCCGAACTCGTAGAGCGAGTAGCCGTATCCGGTGCCCCGGGCCGTGCCGTGAACGCGGACGTAGCGCCCGGTGCCGGAGACGTCGAAGTCGTCCACACCGCCGTTGCCGTCGGTCACCTCACGGATGGTGCGCCAGCTCTGGCCGTCGTCGGAGGTCTGGAGGGTGTACGCCTTGGCGTAGGCGGCCTCCCAGACCAGCTGGACGTGGGTGAGGGGGGTGGATGTGCCGAGGTCCACCTGGAGCCACTGCGGATCGCTCCAGTCGGCCGCCCAGCGGGTGTCCGCCCTGCCGTCCACGGCGTTGGTGGGGGTGCAGGGGCAGTCGCCGCCACCCGTCTGGTACGAGGAGGCGGTGGCCGGCTTGCCGAGGGCCACATTGGTGCCGTTCACGGCGGGCGGGACGACCCGTATGGAACGGGTCTCGATGCCCACGTTGCCCTTGCCGTCGGCGGCCTTGACGTAGACCTTCCACACGCCGGGGCGGTCCGGCGCGGTGACCCTCAGCCGGCCGCCGCCGAGGTCGGTCGCAGGCAGCGGGACGAGCTTCTTGTCCTGGTCGAGGTACATGCTGCTGCCCAGCACCTGGTAGGAGAGGGCGTCACCGTCGGGGTCGGTGGCCTTGACCGTGAGCGTCAGATCGCGGCCCGCCTCCACCTTGGCGGGGTCGCCGTCCACGGCCAGTGAGGAGATGACCGGCGGGGTGTTGTCATGCGAGGTGTCCGCGCCGTACGCCTTCTTCACCGCGTAGTACGACAGCCGCTTCTGACCGGCGGGCAGCAGGTTGAACCAGACGCCGCCGAAGTCGTCCTCGGTGCCGTAGTGGAACATCGTGGCGCCGAGCGCGACGCCCCGGTGGCCGGTGACGCAGTTCCACGCCTTGGTGTAGCCCGCGGCCTTGGCCTGGTCGGTGGGCTCCGCCGGCACGCCGTTGGCGTCGTCGGGGACCTCCCACTCCCCCGCGGGGCCGGTCTCGGTGACGATGTACGGCTTGGTGTATCCGCCCTGTTCCCAGGTGGCCTTGATGTCGCAGACGGCGTTGTAGGAGTTGACGGCGTACAGGTCCAGGTCGGGGGCGTTCCTCTGGTAGTACGGCCAGGCGCCGGTCCACGCGTCGGTGGAGGTGACCGGGTGGTCGGGGTCGACACCATGGATCTTCTTGGCGATGTCGTTGACGAAGGTGGTGTAGGCGTCGCGCTGCCGCTCCAGCTCATCGCCGCTGTAGCAGTTCTGCAGGCCGAGCACCGACTCGTTGCCGACGTTCCACATCAGCACGCCCGGGTGGTCCTTGTACGTGGCGACCCACTTGGGGAACTCGGCGAGCATCTGGTCCTTGTAGGCGGTGTCCGTCCGGTAGTTCACACAGCCGCCGCTGCCCGGGCCGCCACCGGGCTGCAGCCAGAAACCGGCGATCACCTTGATGCCGTTGGCGGCCGCGGAGTCGAAGAGGGGTTTGCTGGTGGCGTCGGTGCCCCAGGTACGGAGGGTGTTGACACCCATGGACCGCAGATCGGGCAGATAGCGGTCGGCGTCCGCGATGGCGGGGCCCCAGGTCAGGCCCTTGATCTGATACGGCTGGCCGTCCACGGTCAGCCGCCAGTCGCCCTGGGAGCCGGTGACCTTGACGACGCTTCCGGCGGCGTGGGCCGGCTGGCCGGGCAGCGCGAGGGCACCGGCGGCCAGCAGACCGGCGGTGAGGGGCGCCGCGATACGGCGTGGGGCGGTACGGGTCCGGGTCATGGTGGTGTCTTTCGGTGTGTCGGGGGAAGTGGAGTGCGGCGGCCCGGCCGCGGTGGTCTCCGCACCGGCGGCCGGGCCGTGGTTCACGGCAGCTCGTAGTTCTCGTCCAGGGCCGCTCCGGCCTCGGGGTGGGTCTGGTCGTAGCCGCGGGCGTCGCACTGCAGCGCCCCGACGACGCAGTGATCGACGAGCGCCTTGAGCGTGGGCGCGTCCCAGGCGTTGAAGAAGTCGTAGTGGAACGACCAGCTCGGGCCGCTGGCCAGCCGCGCGTGCGAGAGGTCACCGTTGACCGGGAAGGCCATCTTGAACTCGACCATCGGCAGCGCCACCGGGTGGTCGGCCGGGCACACGTTGTTGTTCGTGCCGGGGTTCACCACGGGGTAGGCCATATGGCTGCGGTGGCCGGGCGTGTCCAGGTACTTGCCGTCCCAACAACTGGGCGCCTGGAAACGGATGTTGAGCTGGACCTCGGGTCGGCTCGGGCAGTCCTTGGGGAACTCGATGTTGAAGAAGCTGTCGCCGCACTCCCAGCCCTCCACGAAGCCGGGGTGGTGGCGGAACTCCTCGGCGGTCTGCATCGGATCGCCCACCACGAAGCGCAGCCCCTTGGGGAACGGCCGCACACTGGTGTAGTCGGTCACGCCCGCCTTGTAGTAGATGGTCTGCGGACCGATGGGCAGCACCGGCCGGTCGGCGTTGAACAGCGTGGGCATCCAGTAACCCGACTTGTCCCCCGGCGCCTTGCAGGTGGTGCGGCCGGCGTCGAGGGAGGCCGTGGTGCTCGCCGCGTCGGTCGTGGTGTTGCCCATGAAGGTGTGATCATGGGACGCGCCCGGCTGCTGCGGGTACACGATGGGGTCGTCCGGCTTGGTGTGGCTCACCGAGCAGTTGGCCTGGAACTCGTGGAAGTAGCGGTGCGGCGGCTCCTTCGTGGACGGTGTGACGCCGGTGACCGGCGGGTTCGCGGGGATGTAGCCGTCGCCGTCCGGGTCCTCGGGCGAGGAGGACGACGGCGCCGCCATGACGTGTCCCGCGTGGGCGGCCGTGACGCCGCCGCCCGCGGGCTTCGCCGGGGGCGCTTCGGCGCTCATCGCGATACCACCGAGCCCGAGCGAGGTCAGCAGTAACGCGCCTGCGATCAGAGTTCCTGAAACGATCTTCGATCTCCGTGCCATGGAGACTCCTGCCACGTGGCGAGAGGGTGAAGGTGGCCAGGCGGCCGTACACCGCGAGGACTCGCGGCGCCGTGGGTGCGGGCCGGGCCGCCCGTATGACGGGCCGTCGGGCCCGCGACAACAGTGGGAGAGCGCTCTCCAAGACGGGAGTGTCCGGGCGGGGACACAAAGGTGTCAAGGCGTCGAGCGGAAAGGATCAGACGCCGACTCCGCTTACCTCTTGAACACAACATCCATGGACACGGGCAGCCGCGAATCCGCCCCAAGTGCGCCCGAACTACCGGATTTTCCAGGCCAGTTGATGTTCAAAAGGCAACAACACCCACAGACTGCGGTCACAACTCTTGACGAGTCGTTCACATGGATGAAGCATGCGACGGCAAGAGAGCGCTCCCTTACCTCCATCCCGTTCATTTACTGAACCAGGAGAGACGCCCCCATGACGCCTTCCCCCACGCCCTCTTCCCCCACGCCCTCTTCCTCCGGCCGCTCCCCGGTCGGCCGCCGGGCGGTGCTCGGCGCCGCGGCCGCCGTCGCATCGGCCCCCGCCCTCGCCGGCCTGGCCACTCCCGCGTCCGCCGCCCCCGCGGGCCGGGGCAAAAGCCCGCGGGCGCTGCCGGGCGGCGGCGACCTCGGTCCGAACGTCATCGTCTTCGACCCGTCCACGCCCGGCATCCAGGCCAAGCTGGACGAGGTGTTCAAGAAGCAGGAGTCGGCGCAGTTCGGCACCGGGCGCTACGCCCTGCTGTTCAAGCCCGGGTCCTACAGCGGGCTCAACGCCCAGATCGGCTTCTACACCTCCATCGCCGGGCTGGGGCTGTCCCCCGACGACACGACCATCAACGGCGACATCACGGTGGACGCCGGGTGGTTCAACGGCAATGCCACCCAGAACTTCTGGCGTTCGGCGGAGAACCTCGCGGTCGTCCCCGTCAACGGCACCAACCGCTGGGCGGTGGCGCAGGCCGCGCCCTTCCGGCGGATGCACGTCCGCGGCGGGCTCAACCTCTCCCCCAACGGCTACGGCTGGGCGAGCGGCGGTTATATCGCGGACAGCCGCATCGACGGCCAGGTCGGACCGTACTCGCAGCAGCAGTGGTACACCCGCGACAGCGCGATCGGCAGCTGGCTCAACGGCGTGTGGAACATGGTGTTCTCCGGCGTGGAGGGCGCGCCCGGGCAGAGCTTCCCGAACCCGCCGTACACCACGCTCGACACCACCCCCGTCTCCCGGGAGAAGCCGTTCCTGTACCTCAACGGCAGCGAGTACCGGGTCTTCCTGCCCGAGAAGCGGACCAACGCCCGCGGGGTCACCTGGGGCAACGGCACTCCCAGAGGCACCTCGCTGCCGCTGTCGCAGTTCTACGTGGCCAAGCCCGGCGTCTCCGCGGCCACCCTCAACGAGGCGCTCGCCCAGGGGCTCCAGCTGCTGCTCACCCCGGGGATCTACCACCTCGACCGGCCGATCCAGGTGAACCGGGCGAACACCGTCGTCCTCGGGCTCGGCTACGCCACGCTCATCCCCGACAACGGCGCCACCGCGGTGAAGGTCGCCGATGTGGACGGGGTGCGGCTGGCCGGTTTCCTCATCGACGCCGGACCGGTCAACTCCGCCACCCTGCTGGAGGTCGGCCCGGCGGGAGCCTCGGCCGACCACTCCGCCAACCCCACCACCGTCCAGGACGTGTTCATCCGCATCGGCGGCGCGGGCCCCGGCAAGGCCACCACCAGCATGGTGATCAACAGCCGTCACACCATCGTCGACCACACCTGGGTCTGGCGCGCCGACCACGGTGACGGGGTCGGCTGGGAGACCAATCGCGCCGACTACGGAGTCCGGGTCAACGGCGACGACGTCCTCGCCACGGGGCTGTTCGTGGAGCACTTCAACAAGTACGACGTGCAGTGGTACGGGCAGCGGGGCCGCACCATCTTCTTCCAGAACGAGAAGGCGTACGACGCCCCGAACCAGGCGGCCATCCAGAACGGCTCCATCAGGGGCTACGCGGCCTACAAGGTGGCCGACTCGGTGACCACGCACGAGGGATGGGGGCTCGGCAGCTACTGCTACTACAACGTCGACCCGAGCATCGTGCAGCACCACGGCTTCGCGGCCCCGAACGCGTCGGGGGTGAAGTTCCACAATCTGCTGGTCGTCTCGCTCGGCGGCCAGGGCCAGTACGAACGCGTCATCAATGACACCGGATCTCCCACGTCGGGCACCTCCACCGTGCCGTCGACCGTGGTGTCATATCCCTGATCTACGATGCGTCGCGGGCCGGTGTCTCCGGTGAACCGCCCTCGACGTACCGACCGCCCAGGAAGGACCACCACGCCATGGCGACCACCCCCGTGCGCGACCGTTCCACGATCATGGTCCTGAACGGGCCGAATCTGAACCTCCTGGGCCGCCGGCAACCCGAGATCTACGGCACGGACACCCTGGCCGACATCGAGAAACTGGTCGCCGTGACAGCCGCCCCGCACGGTCTGACGACCGACTGCCGGCAGAGCAACCACGAGGGGCAGCTGATCGACTGGGTCCATGAGGCGCGTGAGCACCACGCGGCGGTGATCATCAACCCCGCTGGCTACTCCCACACCTCCGTCGCGCTGCGCGACGCCCTGGCGACCTGCGACGGTCTGCCGATCGTGGAGGTGCACATCTCCAACATCCACCAGCGGGAGGCGTTCCGGCACCACTCCTATGTCTCCGCGCTGGCCAACGGGGTGATCGCCGGATGCGGTGTGCAGGGCTACGCGTTCGCCGTCGAGCGGGTGGCCGCCCTGCTGGCCGCCGCCAAGGCGTAGACGTCCGACGCGCCTGGCCCATCCGGCACTCCGGGCCCGTCCGGCGCGTCAGGCCCTGATCACCTGGACACCGGCCTCGGTGTACGGAGCGACCAGCTCCGCACCGGCGCCGGTGTCCGTGATCAGCACATCGATCTCCTCCAGTGCGCAGATCCGGGCGAACGCCCGGCGGCCCAGCTTGGAGCTGTCCGCCACGACCACCACCCGGTCCGCCCGGCCCGCCATGAGGTGGTTGATGCTGGCCTCCCCCTCATGGTGGGCGGTCGCGCCCTGGACCGTGTCCAGCGCGTCCACGCCGAGGATCGCCAGATCCAGCGACACCTGGCCCAGCACCCCGGTGGCCAGCGGCCCCATCAGCTCGAAGGACTGCGGACGGGCGACCCCGCCGGTGAGCACGATCTTGACCTGGGGGCGCACCGCCAGCTCACTGGCGATGTTCAGGGCGTTGGTGACGACCGTGACGGCCGGGCCGCCGCCCGGGGCGGACAGATCGCCGCGCAGGGAGATGGCGCGGGCGACCTCGGTGGTGGTCGTCCCGCCGTTGAGCCCCACGATCGAGCCCGGTTCGGCCAGACGGGCAGCGGCCGCGGCGATCCGCTGCTTCTCCGAGGCGCGCCGGGCGGTCTTGTAGCGCAGCGGAAGGTCGTACGAGAGGTTCTGCGCGACCGCGCCGCCCCGGGTACGGGTCAGCATCTGCTGCTGAGCGAGCTCATCCAGGTCGCGGCGGATGGTCGCGGCGGACACCGCCAGCTCGGCGGCCGCCTCCTCCACATCGATCCTGCCGTCCCTGGTCAGCAGATCCAGCAGGGCGTTCCAGCGCTCGGGCCGTTTCACGTCGATCACCCTACCCCGTGCACATCGGCTCTGGACTTTCGTGCGTGATACTGCGCATTATCTGCTCGTACGAAACAACTCCGCGCATGAAAAGTGCTCGGGTCGCCGTGCGACGAGGGGAGTCCCATGAGCCACACCGAGGCCGAGATCGCGAGCCAGCCCGACTGCTGGCGGCGCGCCATCGCCCTGGCCCGGGATCCGGAGGGGCCCGTACCGGCGGCGCTGCCCCGGCCGGGTGAGCGGGTCGCCGTCGTCGGCTGCGGCACCTCGTGGTTCATCGCCCAGTCGTACGCGGCGCTGCGCGAAGCTGCGGGCCAGGGCGAGACGGACGCGTTCGCGGCGTCCGAGATGCCGGCCGGCCGCGCCTACGACCGGGTGGTGGCACTGTCCCGGTCCGGCACCACGACCGAGGTGCTGGAGCTGCTCGGTGCGGTGCGCGGCCGGGTGCCCACCACCGTCATCACGGCGGTCCCCGACTCCCCGGTCGTGGGCGCCGCGGACGCCGCGGTCGTGCTCGACTTCGCCGATGAGCGGTCGGTGGTGCAGACCCGCTGGGCCACCAGCGAACTCGCCCTCCTCCGCGCCCACTTGGGCGCCCCCTTGGAGCACTTGGAGGCGGACGGCGAGGCGGCCCTCGCCGAGCCGCTGCCCGGGGCGCTCGTGGACGCCGGACAGTTCACCTTCCTCGGGCGGGGCTGGACCTACGGGGTCGCCCAGGAGGCCGCGCTCAAGATGCGCGAGGCGGCGGGGGCGTGGACCGAGGCGTATCCGGCCAAGGAGTACCGGCACGGCCCGATCAGCGTGACCGGCCCGCGGAGCGTGGTGTGGTGGCTGGGCGAGGGGGCGTCGGATGTGACGGACCAGGAGATCACCCGCACCGGCGGCCGGGTCGCCGGCTACGGCCGTGACCCGCTGGCCGAACTGGTCGTGGTGCAGCGACTCGCGGTCGCGATCGCGGCGACGCGCGGGCTCGACCCCGACGAGCCCCGCCATCTCACCCGCTCGGTGATCCTCGGCTGAGCCGGGACCGACGAAGCACGCGAACTGAACGAACACGGAAACGGCCGGAACACGGAAAACGGCCGGAACACGGAAGCGGCGGAAGGAGCCGGTAGATGCCACTGGTGGCCACCGGGGAGATCGTCGGGACGGCCGCACGCGCCGGGCTCGGCGCGGGTGCGTTCAATGTCATCCAGATCGAGCACGCCCAGGCGATCGTGGCCGGGGCGGAGGCGGCGGGCGCGCCGGTGATCCTGCAGATCAGCGAGAACGCGGTGCGGTATCACGGCGCCCTGGCCGCCATCGGCCGGGCGACCGTGGAGGTGGCCCGCGCGGCCCGGGTGCCGGTGGCCGTGCATCTGGACCACGCCACCGGGCCGGAGCTGGTGCGCGAGGCGGTGGACCTCGGCTTCGGCTCGGTGATGTTCGACGCCTCGGCCCTGGAGTACGACGGCAATGTGGCGGCCACCGCCGAGGTGGCGGCCGACTGCCATGCCCACGGGGTGTGGGTGGAGGCCGAGTTGGGCGAGGTGGGCGGCAAGGACGGCGTCCACGCACCGGGTGCCAGGACCGATCCGGCCGAGGCCGCCGCCTATGTGGCGGCGACGGGTGTGGACGCGCTCGCGGTCGCGGTGGGCACCTCGCACGCCATGGTCGTCAAGGCCGCGGTGGTGGATCTGCCGCTGGTCGCGGCGCTGCGCGCGGCCGTGCCCGTACCGCTGGTGCTGCACGGCTCCTCCGGGGTGCCCGAGGCGGATCTGACCCGGGCTGTGGAGGCGGGGCTGACGAAGGTGAACATCGCCACCCATCTGAACGTGGCCTTCACCCGGGCGATCCGCGACCATCTCGCCGGCCACCCCGAGGTGGTCGACCCGCGCCGGTATGTGGCGGCCGCGCGTGACGCGGTGGCACGCGAGGTGACCCGGCTGCTGAAGCTGGTGCGGGCCACGCACTGAGAGACCCTGCCGGAACGTGCTCCGAACGCCACCGATCCGCGCGGTATCACGCATCGGCCTCCCCGGCCGGTGTGCGGCGCGTATTGACATGAGCTTATCAACTCGCCAGGATGCCCGACTGAGGTTAGGAAAGGTTCCTAACAAAGGGGTGTCCTATGCGCAAGCGTTTCGCTTTCGTACTCGCCGCGGCCGGACTGCTGGCCGGCTCCGTCACCGCCGGCGCCCATGCCACCACCCGGGGCCCCGCGCCGGCCCCCGCGTCCACCAAGGAGGGCACGGTCACCGCGGCGCAGCTGCTCGCCAAGGTGCAGGGCTGTTCACAGATATCCAGCGGCAAATACCGCACCGACGACGAGACATCGGCCAACATCCCGGTCTGCGGTGCCAATGGGGCGGTCTTCTGGAAGGCCGACATGGACATCGACTGCGATGGCCAGGTGACCTCCCGGTGCAACGAGGACACCGACCCGTGGTTCCAGGACGACACCGCCTTCCACCAGTCGGACGGCGAGCCCCTCATCGCCGACAAGCTGCCGTATGTGGTGGTGCCGAGCCCGAGCTCCACCTGGGACTACACCAAATTCGGCATCAAGGGCGGCGGTGTGGTCGCGGTCATCTACAACAACAAGGTGCAGTACGCGGTGGTGGGCGACACCGGGCCGACGAACATCATCGGTGAGGCGTCCTACGCCACGGCCAACGCGCTCGGCATCGACCCCGACCCGGAGACCGGCGGCGCCGAATCGGGGGTGACCTACATCGTCTTCAAGAACTCCTCCGTCTCCCCCATCGAGAACCACGACAAGGCCGTGTCGGTCGGCGACGGTCTGGCGAAGCAGTTCATCCAGAACAACTGACCCTGCCACCCCGGCGGCGAACGGACTGTGGTGCACGGCCCCTGACGGCCGTGCACCACTGTCGTGCGTGCGCGAAGCGACGGCATCGCGGGGCGGCGGCCGGAGGGGCCGCAGCCGGAGGGGCGCGGCCGATGACTTTTCCTCAGCCGGGCGGTCTTCACCGATGAACACCACGACAGGAGGTGGACGTTGGCCCGTCCCGAGCCCGAGAAGCCGCCCACGCCGTCCCCGCCCCCGCCGTCCCCGGCCGTGCTGGTCCTGGGCCGGCCGGTCACCCGCGCCGAGGTGCAGCGGCTGTGCGAACGGCTGTCCGCGCTGGCGCGCCGGGCCGAGCCGGGGCCGGTCACCGTGGACGTGGGCGGGGTGGGCCGGCCGGACCTGGCCGTGGTCGAGGCCCTGGCCCGGCTGCGGCTGACCGCCGGCCGGCTGGGGCGCGGGATCCAGCTCCGCAACGCCTGCGGCGAACTGCGGCGGCTGCTCGCCTGGACGGGGCTGGACGAGGCCCTGGCCGCCCCTGCGGCGTCGGGCCACGCCCCGGCGTCGGGCCACGCCCCGGCGTCAGGCCACGCCCCGGCGTCAGGCCACGCCCTGGGGCTTGAGCTGGGTGGGGAGGCCGAACAGCGGGAAGAGGCGCTCGGTGTCCAGGAAGGAGTTGAGCCCGGTGATCCGGCCCCCTGATATCTCGAGGACCTGAAGCGCCCAGGCCTCATGGCCGCCGTCGGTGCCGCTCGGACGGTACTGGCCGAAGGCGGGCAGGCCGTTGGCCACGGTAGGGACCAGACGTGAACCGCGGCAGCCGATGCCATGGCCCAGCAGCCACTGGCGGATGTCCTCGTGGCCGCGCAGCCACAGCTCGTACGGCGGCATGGAGAGCGTGGCGTCCTCGTGCAGCAGGGCGGTGAGGGAGTCCAGGTCATAGCGCTCGAAGGCGTCCACATAGCGGGCCAGCAGGGCGCGCTGCTCCTCGTCCAGCGGCTTGACCGGGTCGGAGTCGCTGATCTCGCTCGCGGCGAGGGTGGCCCGGGCACGCTGCAACGCGCTGTTGACGGACGCGACGGTGGTGCCCAGCAGCTCGGCGACCTCGCTCGCCTTCCACGCCAGCACCTCGCGCAGGATCAGCACCGCCCGCTGGCGGGGCGCCAGATGCTGCAGCGCGGCGATGAACGCGAGCCGCACCGCGTCCCGCTGCGCCGCCACCTCGGCGGGGTCTCCCCCGTCCGGCAGCACCTGGCCGTCCGGGACCGGCCCGATCCAGGTGGCCTCCGGCTGCTCGGCGAGCGCGGCCGGGAACGGGGTGGCCGCGGAGGTCAGATCCATGGGCCGGGCCCGGCGCTTGCTCCCGTTGAGCATGTCCAGGCAGACATTGGTGGCGATGCGGTAGAGCCAGGACCGCAGCGCGGAGCGGCCCTCGAAGCGATCCAGGCCCCGCCAGGCGCGCACCATGGTCTCCTGGACGGCGTCCTCGGCCTCGAAGGCCGAGCCCAGCATCCGATAGCAATAACCCGTCAGCTGCGTGCGGTACGGCTCCAGCTGGAGCTCGACACCGGTCGCGCCGTCCACCGCCGCCACATCACTCATCGCCACACCTCATCGCTCTTCGGACTCCCATGGGGCAAACGTAGCGGGCACCACTGACAACGGCGCCGACCTGCGGAGACGACAGACGCGTCGGGCACCGGACGGGTGATTCAGGACACCGGGCGGGCGCTGACCGCCGCGGCGTGCACCTGATGGCCGCCGCTGGCGATCATCCGCACCTCGTCGCGGTCGCTGATCTCCGCCCGCACGATGCCGGTGTCGTCCGCGTAGACGGGGTGTCCGCCCGGACCGCTGCTGTCCGTACGGTGCACCACCACGACGTCCTCGGTGTCCGGGACGGTCGCATTCACGAAGATCAGCTCATACCTCTCTCGGCTCCGCATCACACCCTCCTTCCCACCGACCCGCCCCTGTCATCTCAAACCGGGACATTCAACACTATCGCTCGGGCCGGGTGGCGCAAGAGGTTCGGTGGTCACCGCGATGCGGGGGTCACCTCCGCCTCGTCGGCGGCGTCCGCGCCCTCGGCCGCATCCTCCGCCTGATCCGCCTGATCCGCCTGATCCGCCTGATCCGCTTCAGGGGGCGCTGTCTCCAGCCGCAGCAGCGGCGCCAGGATGGGGCCGCAGACAGTGGCCGCGGTGATGGACCCCAGGGTGATGGCCCAGGCGACCGGGCCGAGCGGGGTGCAGTCGAAGAACTGGCTGACGCCCGGGGTCTGGATGATGGCCGCGAGCACCGCGGCGGAGCCCAGCCCGGCGACCAGGACGTGCCGGTCCAGGCCGCCCGTGGTCAGGGTCTGCGCCAGCTGGGTGCCGACCAGGGCGGCGAGCGCCACCGTACCGGCCCGGCGGCTTCTGCCGGTGACCCGGGCGCCGGCCCACGCCAGTCCGGCCCCGGCGGCCGTGATGACGCCCCGCAGCAGCATCTCCTTGGTCAGCGCAGCGCCCAGGGAGCGGCTGGGGCCCTCCTTGAGCAGCCGTTCGCCGGTGTGCCCGGTCGGCTCACGCACCGCGATGGCGAGCGCGGGCGCGAGGTCGGTCAGCAGGTTGACCAGCATGATCTGACGGGCGCTCAGGGGTGTGGTGCCGGTCAGGGCGGAGGTGGCCACGCTGAAGGTGACCTCGCCGAAGTTGCCGCCGATGAGGATGGCGAGGGCCGCGCGCACCGAGGCCCACATGGCGCGCCCCTCCATCAGGGCCGAGACGATCGTCTCCAGGCGGTCGTCGGTGACGACCAGGTCCGCCGCGGCGGTCGCGGCAGGGGTGCCGCGCCGCCCCAGGGCGATCCCGACGTCCGCGAGCCGGATCGCGGGGGCGTCGTTGGCGCCGTCCCCGGTCATCGCCACCACCCGGCCGAGGCGCTGATACGCCTGGACGATCCGGACCTTGTGGTGCGGGCTGCACCGGGCGATCACGTCCACCGTCGGCAGCAGCTCGTCCAGCTCCGCGTCGTCCATCTCGTCCAGCTCCGGACCGGTGCACACCTTCGGCTCGGGGAGGTCCATGATGGGCGCCGCGATGGCGTCCGCGGTGGCGGGGTGATCGCCGGTGAGCATCATGGTCTGCACACCCGACTCGCGCAGCCGCGCGAGGGCGGGGGCGGCGCTGGTGCGCACGGGGTCGGCGATGGCGATGAAGCCGAGGAAGTCCAGGTCCCGTACGGCCTCGTCGGTCAGCTCCTCGCCCTCCCGCATCCGCCGCTCGGCCACCGCCAGCACCCGGCGCCCGGCGCCGGCCAGCTCCTCCGCGGTCTCGCCCAGCTTCCTGATGCCCTCGGCGTCCAGTTCGGTGGCCTGGCCGGTGCCCGGGGTGCGCCGCCGGGCGACCCGGTCCAGGACGCCCTCGGGCGCGCCCTTGACGCTGAGCAGCGGACCGTGCACGGTGCGCCCGGTGGTGGCGTGGTAGGCGCGGGAGGGTTCGAAGGGCAGCGCGTCGGTACGGCGCCAGCGGGGCGCTCCGCGCCGCACCCCGACCCCGGCGCGGCGCGCCCCGACGCTCACCGCGCGGTCGGTCTGGTGCGCCATGGGCTCGGCCTGGCGGGCCGGTGGGGTCGCGCGCAGGGCGGCTGCGAGCACCGCCTTACGGGGCGCGTCGAGCCGGTCGGCGGGGAGCGGGCCGCCGCTGTCGCTGACGGCCGCGAGCTGGAGGTTGCCCTCGGTGAGGGTTCCGGTCTTGTCGAAGCACAGCACGTCGGCGCGGCCGAGCGCCTCGATGGTGCGGGGGTTGCGGACCAGGGCGCCGAGGTCGGCCAGCCGGCGGGCGGCGGCCAGCTGGGCCGCGTTGACCAGGAACGGAAGCCCTTCGGGGACGGACGCGACGGCGAGGTTGACGGCGGAGGCGAGGTTCTCGGTGAGCGGGAGGCCGTGCAGCAGTCCGGCGCCGGCGACCGCGGCGGCGGACCCGAGCGCGATGGGCACGCTGGATCGGGTGAGCGAGGTCAGCCGCGCCTCGACCCCGGTGACGGGGGCGGCCTGGCGGGCGGTGGCCAGGCTCCGGCCGACCTCGGTGGCCGGTCCGGTGGCCACGACGACGGCCACGGCGCGCCCCGCGGAGACGGTGGTGCCCTCGTAGAGCATCGACCGGCGCTGGGTGATGTGCGCGCCGACGACCGGCGCCGAATCCTTGCTCACCGGGAGGGATTCGCCGGTCAGCGAGGACTCGTCGACCTCGAGCCCCTCGCCCTCCAGCAGCCGGCAGTCGGCGGGCACCACGTCCTCGGGGCCCAGCATGACGATGTCGCCGGGGACGAGGTCCCCGGCGGTCACGAGGCGTTCCGTACCGCCCCGGCGGACCCGGGCGCCGATCGCCGACCGGGCGAACAGTTCGGACAGCGCCCGCTCGGTCCTGACCCGCTGGAATCCGCCGACGAGGGCGGAGATGCCGGTGATGGCGGCCACCAGGGCGGCGTCGGTGCGCGAGCCCACGGCGGCGGCCAGGGCTGCCCCGGCGGCGAGGACCGGGGTCAGGGGGTTGGCCAGCTCCTCGATGAACGCGGCGGGCAGGGTGGTGCGGGTGGGCTCGCCGCGGCGCGGCCCCAGCGCGGTGCGGGCGGTCGCCTCCTCCGGCGTGAGGCCGTCGGGGTCGGTCTCCAGGCGCTCCAGCACCCGGGGGACGGGCATCAGATGCCAGGGGGTGGTGGTCACCGGCGGGTCCATGGGGCGGGCGAGGAGCTGGCGCGCCCGCCAGTGGCCCAGGGCGAAGGCCAGGGTGCCCGCGGTGGTGCCGGCCGCCGCGCCGCGCGCGGTGGCCTGGTCCGGGGGCGCCTGGAGGGCGGCCACCGCGCCGATGGCGCTGCCGCCGGCGGACAGCAGGGCGCTCTCCCGGTCGACCCGCGCGGCCACGCCGATGGCGTCCACGATGAGCCCGGCCGACTCCAGGTCGGCGCCGACGAGCAGATGGGCGCCCCAGGCCGGGGGCTCGCCGTCGCGGTGCACGCCGACACCGCAGTCGGCGGCTCCCAGGGCCCGGCGGTTGCCGGAGAGCAGTAGCACCACGGCGCCGTCGGCCTGCAGGGAACGTACGGAGGCCACGAGGCGGCCGCCGGACGGCACCACCGCGTCGGCGAAGGTGATGCCCGCGGGATGCGGCCGGTCGGTGGCCAGGACGATGCGGGATCCCGCCCGGCGAGCGGCGGCCGCCACGGCCTCGGCGCCCGGCACGGTCTGCGGGGCGAGGCCCACCACGGCCTGGAGCCTGCGCCCCCGGGCCAGGCCGAGCACCCGCTCGCTGCCCCTGCGGCGGAGCCTTGCCGCGGTGTGCTGCCCGGTGCGGCCCGTCAGCTCCAGCCGGTCCAGGGAGCCGAGCACCCATCCGTTGTCGTGGCGGGTCTCCAGGGGCTCCTCGGGGTCGAAGAGGCCGAAGAGCCGCTCGGCGGTCCGCTCGGGGTCGGCGCCGCCCAGGAGTTCCAGGTCGACGGGCTCGTAGCGCTCGCCGCGCAGCGCCGCCTCGTCCAGCACCACGGTGTCGACCTGGCCCAGCCGCCGCAGGCAGCTGCGGTCCATGGCGAGGACGCCGCGCAGGGCGAGAAACTGGCCGAGTCTGGTCGCGAACCCCTCCCGGCCGGCCCCCGGCGCCTTGGGCACGGACGAGAACGCGACCGCGAATCCGCGCCGCGGACCGGCGAACGGGGCGGCGAGGCCACCGGCCACGGCCCCGGCGGCCATGGAGCGCTCCGCGAAGCGCTCCACGGTGTCCTGGGGGGACTTTCCGGGCCGCTCGACCACGATCGGCTCGGCCACCACGTCCTGGGGGCCGTGCACCAGTTGCGGCTCCATCGCCGCCCAGGCCCGGCCCTCCGCCTCCGCCTCCCGCCACAGGGCCGCCCGCTCGACGAGGTCGAGCGCGAGCCCCCCGCCCCGGGTGGCCACGCCCTGGGTCAGCGCGCTCAGCACCGGCAGGGCCGCCTCGGTCGGCCGCCCGCGGGTGATGGCCAGGGCCAGCCGCCGCAGGCGGGGGTGGTTCTGGATGATGGACAGGGTCGCGGCCACCTCGGTCGGCAGTTTGAGCCACGGGGTGAGGCGCAGGGCGGTGGCCACGCTCAGCCCCACGACGTCCGCCGCCACGACGGCCAGCGACTGGGCCTCCTTCGCTCCGCCGGACGGATGGCGCGGCTCCGGGGCCCACTCGTCGAACTCCTCGGCGGGCGCGACGGGCTCCTGGACCTCCGCGCGCTCGATCCGTGCGATCAGGACCTGCTCGGACGGGGGCGGTTTGCCCACGGCCACCACGACTCGCTCGGAGGGCGCGTTGACCCGTGCCCACTGCACCCGCGGATGCTCCTCGAGGGCCCGTTCCACCCGGCGGGCCACCTGCTCGCCCCCGATGCCGTGCACCCCCCGGACCTCGATGTAGTACCGCCCCGGGTAGGACCAGACCCCGCGCTGGGAGGGCCGGACCAGCCGCCCGACGGCTCCGGCGGCATCCCGCATACCCGCGGCCACACCGGCCTTGATGGGCGCGAGGAGCTGCAGGGGCGGCAGGGACAGCAGCTGCAGGGGCGCCAGGGGCAGACGCAGCGGTGACAGCGGTGACAGCGGTGACATCGAGGGAACCTCCGCTCCCCGGGCAGCCTGCCCGGTTCATCCCTATTACCCTTAAATAGGAAGAAGATTCAATCCGTCATCACCGTGTGGACGTGAGACCAGTGACCACTCCCGCTACTTCACGCAAGCGCGGCTCCTCGACAGCCGCGAAGAAGACGGCACCGGGGCGCGGCGGCGGCAAGTCGACGAAGCCCCAGACCGCGGCAGCCACGTCGGCCACCTCGAAGTCTTCGCAGGCGAAGAAGGCGACGAAGACCACCAGGCCATCGAAGACCACACAGCGGCAGCGGACGGCGAAGGCCGCCAAGGGCGCCATGGAGACCTCGCGCAGCAACGGCAGGCGCAGCCTGACCCTCACGGTGCCCACGCTCGACACCATGGGCCACGCGACGAAGGAGACGCTCGACACCGTGGGTCACGCCACGAAGGAGACCTTCGACACGGTCGGCCACGCCACCACCCGGGCGACCGGGGGCGCGGCCAGGGTGGCGCTGAAGCCGGTCGAGATGGCTCGCCGGGTACTGCCCGCCAAGGGCGGACTCCCGCTGTACGTGGGGCTCGGCGCGCTGGGTGCCGTGGAGGTCATCGAATGGCCGGTGGCCGTCGGCATCGGGGTAGGTTATGCGGTGCTGCGCAAGGGCGGCATCATGGCCCCGCCGGCCGAGAAGGGCACCGAAGGCCGCGGCGAGAGCCGTTCGAAGAGCAGCCGCTCCAACAGCCGCGCGCGGACGCGCAAGTCGGCCAAGGCCGCGGCGTAGCGCTCCTACCAGCGGCTCCCGCCTCCCGCCGGTTCCGTCCGCAAAGCGGGCAGAAAGCGGGCACAACTCTGTTGGAAACGGGCACCCCACAGTCACTGTAGCGTTGGTATACACCAGGAAGCGGATCTAACACCCGTCACTGAATTCCCCCTGGGGTCCGGCGCATTGCGTGGCCCGCTGTGCGCCGACCCTCCGTCACCTGGGGGTTCACCCGAGACGGACTGACCACTCCGTCACGAACCGACTGAAAGCGGTGACTCCTCTTGGCCCTCCCCCACAGCGCTCAGAGTGCCCCTCGAGTGCCCGGACAGGCAGTGCCCGCCGCCGCCTCGCGGCACGCCACCGGAATGGCCACACTCGCCCCCGACCTCCATGTGGTGGCCGGGGACGAGGACTTCTGCCGACATTTCGGCGCATCCTCTGCTGAGTTGTGCGGCCGTAGCCTGTTCGACCTGCTGCACCCCAGCACTTCCCCCGTCCTGCGGGAACACTTCTCGCGGCTGCACGACGGTAGGCGCACCCGCTTCACCGAGCGCGTCCTCGGCTGCCACTCACGCGGCCAGGTGTTCTCGGGCAAACTGACCGGCACGGCCATCCAGGGCCGGTCCGAGCGGCTCTCGGCCATCGTCGTGATGGTCAAACCGGATGACGACCGACCCGAGGAGGCACCCGCCGCCACCGGCCAGAAGCTGCTCTCACCGCTGGAGGCCCGGATACTCGAGGGAGTGGCCACCGGCGCGTCGACCGTGCAGATGGCCGCCAAGCTCTACTTGAGCAGACAGGGCGTCGAATACCACGTGGGATCGATGCTGCGGAAGATGAAGGCACCCAACCGGGCGGCCTTGGTCTCGCGCGCCTACGCGGCGGGCATGCTGACCGTGGGCACCTGGCCGGCCCGGGTGCGTCCGGAATTCATCAAATGAGGCCGAGCATGTGACACCACGGCACTGTGAACAGGCCCGGGGCGGCACCGCCCCGGGCCTGTCGGCTTTGGCCACCCCCGCCCCTACCGGCCGGTACTCACGGGCCCGGCGTGGGACGCGTCCACCGCTCAGTAGTCTGGGACGGCCATGCGTTCACTCCCCCACGCGTCGCGCACCGCGCGACAACGCCCCCGCCCCCGGCTGCCACGCGGCCTTCTGTCCGCCGTGGCGGCCGCGTGCGCCATCGTGACCGCCGCGGGGTGCGCGGCCCAGTCCGGGGTGCGGGACGACGGCGCCGCACCCTCGCTGTCGGCACCGGCCAGCGCGGTTCCGCTGTGGCCCCAGTACACTCCCTCGGCCGCGTCGTCGCCCCGTCAGAAGCCGGACTTCGACCGCTATCTGCCCCTGAGCAGACTCCGGCTGCCCTCGGGCGGACTCACCGCCGTCTCCGCACAGGCCCTGCTGCTCAACGACCCCAATGTGCCGTCGCTGGTGCAGAAGGAGATCTCCGTGTGCCCAGGCAGTGGCGACTGCCCGCTACGGGGCGCCGTGCACCGCGATCTGACCGGCGACGGCAAGGACGAACAGGTGGTGGCGGTCGATCTGCCGAGACTCGATCGGACGCTGCTTCAGGTCTACACGGCCTCGGGCCGCACGGTCCGCCCCGTGCTGATCTACTGGGGCCCGCCGGGGCTCACCGGCGAAACCTTCGGCCGCGATCTGCTGATCAGCGCGATCGGCGAGGACGGCCGGGTCACCACGCGCTTCCGCTGGAACGGCCGCGTCATGGCGGCCGTGACGCCCGAGGACGGCGCGGGCGCCCGGGCGACCGGGCCGGGGGCCGGCCCCGAGGCCGTACCGGAACCACTGCCGGACGGCACCGGCACGGCGGCCCCGGGCCCCCGTACGGAGAAGAGAGCGACGCGATGACCACCGGCTTCCTCCCACCCGGCCCCGCCCCGGGCACCGGCTCCCCGACCGAGGCACATCTGCTGCTCGTCGAGGACGACGAGGTGATCCGCAATACGGTGCGGATGGCCCTGGAGCGGTACGGCTTCACGGTGTCCACCGCGGGCGACGGTCTCACCGGGCTGGAGATCTTCCGTGAGAAGCAGCCCGATCTGCTCCTCCTGGACGTGATGCTGCCCGAGCTGGACGGCATCGGACTGTGCCGCAGGGTCCGCGAGTTCAGCCTGGCGCCGATCCTGATGATGTCCGCGCGCGGGGACGCCCTCGACGTCGTCTCCGGTCTCGAAGCGGGCGCCGACGACTATGTGATCAAGCCGTGCGAGAGCGCGGTCCTGGTGGCCCGTATCCGCTCCCTGCTGCGCCGCGCCTCCTTCACCCCCGCGGCCCGCGCCCCGCACGCCGAGACGCGGAACGGGGCCGCGGAGCCGGACGGCGCGGCCGGGCCGGACACCCTCGTCTTCGGCGATCTGACCATCGACACCCTCGGCATGGAGGTGCGCCGCGCGGGAGAGCCGCTCGCCCTGACCCCCACCGAACTGCGGATGCTGCTGGAGTTCGCCGGCTCGCCGGGTGTGGTGCTGGAGCGCCGTACGCTGCTCAGCCGGGTCTGGGACCACGCGTGGCAGGGCGACACCCGGGTGGTCGACCTCCATGTGCAGCGGCTGCGGGCGAAGATAGGCGCCGAACGGATCGAGACGGTCCGCGGCTTCGGATACAAGCTGCGGCGCTGAGATGACGCTGAGATGGCGGATCGTGGCCCTGGTGGCGGCCGCGACCTGTGCCGCCGCGGCCGCGGTGGGGGTGCTGGTGCACCACGCCTCACGCGACCGCGAACTGTCCCAGGCGCGCGACGGGGCGCGGACCACGCTCGACCGTGCCGCGCTCAGCTACGCCCGCACCGGCGGCGTCCAGGGCTCCGGTGCGGTGATGGACGCACCCGGGCTGCCCCAGGGGCTGCGGCGGCTGGTGAAGAAGGGGCATCAGGGCACCGAGTTCACCACCGGCCCGGACGGGCCCGCGATGTGGGCGGCCCGGCCCGCCGACGGCCAGATCCTGTCCGTACGCGTCGACATGAGCACCGCGATGCGCAACATCGGCGCGCTGGACACCAACATCATCCTGGCCGGGCTGATGACCACCGCCGTGGTGCTGCCCCTGGGCGTGCTGACCGCCGAGCGGATGAGCCGGCGGCTGCGGCTCGCGGCGGCCACCGCGCGGCGGATCGCGGCCGGGGACCTGGACGCCCGGATCTCCGCCGCCGCCCGCCCGCACGACGAGATCGCCGAGATCTCCGGGGCCGTGGACTCGATGGCCGCCGCGCTGCAGGAGCGGCTGCTCGACGAGCAGCGGTTCACCGCCGATGTGGCGCATGAGCTGCGTACCCCGCTGATGGGCCTGGTCACCGCCGCCGAGCTGCTCCCGCCGGGGGAGGCGGCCGGGTATGTGCGCGATCGGGTGCGGGTGTTGAGCACACTGGTCGAGGATCTGCTGGAGATCTCCCGGCTGGACGCGGGCGCCGAGGAGGCCGATCTGTCCCCCTGCCCCCTGGGGCCCGTGCTCGACGAGGCCATCGCCGGCACCGGACTGTCGGCACGGCTGCGCACCGACGGGGCGAAGGACGGCGAGCCGCAGGAGACCGCGGACGGCCCGAAGGTGTGGACCGACCCCCGCCGGCTGACCCGCATCGTCACCAATCTCGTGGTCAACGCCCATCGCCACGGCCGCGAACCGGTCGAGGTGACGGTGGCGGCGGACGGCCGGACCGTGACCGTCCGCGACCATGGCACCGGCTATCCGGACGATCTGCTGGAGAAGGGCCCGCAGCGGTTCCGCACCGGAGTCCGGGAGCGGGGCCGCGGCCACGGTCTCGGGCTGACCATCGCGGCGGGACAGGCTCAGGTCATCGGCGCCACGCTGCGGTTCGGCAACGCGCCGGACGGCGGCGCGATCGCCACGCTGCGCCTGCCCGAGCGGCCCGAGCCCGGGCCGATACACGGCTGATACATCGTCGAGCGGAAGTCGAGAAGCGGCCGAGCCCCGGCCGAGATCGTCCGTTGCCGTTCCGAAGATCTTCGCTGAGGAGGATGGCGCCGACCCCCGCGAATCCTCGCGGCCGGGATCGATGGAGGAGCAATCGGCATGGCAGGTCCCCTCACGGCACTACGCGAACGGTTCACCCCGGACTCGGAGCAGGCGCCGCGGGACACCAGACCCCCTGGCCGACAGCGCGGCGCGAGGAGACGCGGAAAGCCGAAGCGGACCGGCATCCGGCGGTTCTTCACCTGGCGGAAGCTGATCGCCTATGTGGCCGGCCTGTGCGCCCTGCTGATCGGGGCGTTCACCGTGCTCTACTACTCGATCGACGTTCCCAGGGCCAACGCCCAGGCGAAGGCGCAGAGCAACGTCTACAAGTACGGCGACGGCACGATCCTCGCCCGCACCGGTGAGATCAACCGCGAGATGGTCACCCTCGACCGGATCCCCACGGGCGTGCAGCACGCGTTCGTCGCGGCGGAGAACAAGTCCTTCTACAAGGACTCGGGCGTGGACCCGATGGGCATTCTGCGGGGTCTGGTCAACACCGTGGCCGGCAAGGGCACCCAGGGCGGGTCGACCATCACCCAGCAGTACGTCAAGAACTACTACCTGAGCCAGGAACAGACCGCCAGCCGCAAGATCAAGGAGCTGGTGATCTCCCTCAAGGTCGACCAGCGCAACTCCAAGGAGGACATCCTCGCGGGGTATCTGAACACCAGCTACTTCGGCCGCGTGGCCTACGGCATCCAGGCCGCCGCCCGCGCGTACTACGACAAGGACGTCGACGACCTCACGGTCGAGCAGGGCGCGTATCTGGCGGCGCTGGTGCAGGCCCCCAGCCAGTACGACTGGGCCGTCGCGAGCCCGAAGGCGAAGCGTCTGGTCACCCGGCGCTGGAACTACGTGCTGGACAACATGGTCGACATGCACTGGCTGGACCCCGCGCAGCGCAAGCACATGCGCTTCCCCGTGCCGGTCGCCCCCGAGCCCGCCCCCGGTCTCGGCGGCCAGGCCGGCTATCTCGTGGACGCAGCCCGCAATGAGCTGATCGCCTCGGGCGTCAGCGAGCAGGAACTCGCCGCGGGTGGCTGGACCATCACCCTCAACGTCGATCCGGCCAAGCAGCGGGCGCTGGAGAAGACGATGGGGCAGGGCCTCGACGGCTCCGCCAAGGGGAAGCCCCGGGCGGCCGGTTCCGCCGCGGAGAAGCAGGCCCGTGCGGACGCCGCCGCCACCCAGGGCGGCGCGGTCTCGGTGGACCCGAGGAACGGGCGGATCCTCGCGCTCTACGGCGGCCGGGACTACACCCGGCACTATCTGTCCAACGCGACCCGCGGCGACTACCAGGTGGGCTCCGCCTTCCAGCCGGTCACCGATGCCGCCTTCATGGACGCCAAGATGCGCAACGGACCCGCCGCCGGTGGACTGCCGGAGATCAAGCGCACCGCCCGGGCCCTCGGCATGGACACCGACGGCGGCTTCGACACCAAGGAGTCGGTCGGGCTGGGGCTGATGGGTTCGAGCCCGCTGAAGATGGCCGGTGTCTACGCCTCGTTCAACCACCAGGGCAAGCGGGTCACCCCGAGCATCGTGAAGTCCGCACGGCGCGGCGACGAGACGGCCGGGCTGCCGAAGGCGGTGGGCGATCGGGCGATCGCCCCCGCGGCGGCCCAGCAGATCACCCGGAGTCTCATCATGGACGGCGGCAAGGACGCGGTACGCGCCGTCAAGCGGCCCTCGGCGGGCAAGGGCGGGGTCTCCGACGACAAGAGGGCGGCCTGGTACGTCGGTTACACCCCGGACCTGGTCACCGCGGTCGCCCTCTTCGGCGAGGACGCCGAGAAGCGCAAGCAGATCCCGCTGAAGAACGCCAGTGCCCAGCGGGTCGCCGACCTCTGGAGCGCCTACACCGACCAGGCGCTGCGCCATGCGCCCGCGGCCTGGTTCGACTTCGGCGCCGAATCCGGGGCGATTCCGAACCCGGCCCAGACGGGGCCTACCGGACGGTGAGGGCGGTGGCGAAGCCGCCGGCGAGGGTCGCGGCCCCGAGGAGGCAGACCAGGAGCAGCCGGCGCCGCAGCGTGCGGTAGACCTCCTGGTACTCCGCCCGCAGCTCCTCACAGCGCCGCACCACCTTGCGCAGGGTCTGCTCGGTGACGGCCAGCTGGTCCTGGAGGTAGAGCCGTTCGACCTCCGCCCGCTGGGCGGAGGTCAGCCAGTCGAGCCGCGCGGTGAGGCGGCGGGCCCGCTCCCGGGCCGCGTCCCGCTCCGTCTGCAGCAGCAGATAGCCCTCGATCTGGTTGATCCCGGCGGCGATACCGGGGGGCTCGGCGGCTCTGGCCATACTCACGCCACACTCTCCTTCTGGCCGACATCGGGATGGTGCAGATCGAACGCGGGGGATTCGGAACGGATCTTCGGCAGGCTGACGAAGTTATGGCGCGGCGGCGGGCAGGAGGTCGCCCATTCCAGGGAACGGCCATATCCCCAGGGGTCGTCGGTGACGACCTTCTCGCCGTACTTGGCAGTCTTCCAGACGTTGTAGAGGAACGGCAGGAACGACAGGCCGAGGACGAAGGAGCTGATGGTCGAGATGGTGTTCAGGGTGGTGAAGCCGTCGGCCGCCAGGTAGTCGGGAATTCTGCGGAGCATTCCCTCGGCGCCCAGCCAGTGCTGCACCAGGAACGTGCCGTGGAAGCCGAGGAAGAGGGTCCAGAAGGTGATCTTTCCCAGCCGCTCGTCGAGCATCTTGCCGGTGAACTTGGGCCACCAGAAGTGGAATCCTGCGAACATCGCGAAGACCACGGTGCCGAAGATGACGTAGTGGAAGTGGGCCACCACGAAGTAGGTGTCCGAGACATGGAAGTCCATCGGCGGCGAGGCCAGGATCACGCCGGTCAGGCCACCGAAGACGAAGGTGATGAGGAATCCGATCGCCCAGAGCATCGGCGTCTCGAAGCTCAGCGACCCCTTCCACATCGTGCCGATCCAGTTGAAGAACTTGATACCGGTGGGCACCGCGATCAGGAACGTCATGAAGGAGAAGAACGGCAGCAGCACACCGCCCGTGACATACATGTGGTGCGCCCAGACGGTGACCGAAAGGCCCGCGATGGAAATCGTCGCCGCGATGAGCGAGATATAGCCGAACATCGGCTTCCGGGAGAAGACCGGAATGACCTCGGAGATGATGCCGAAGAACGGCAGGGCGATGATATAGACCTCCGGATGGCCGAAGAACCAGAAGAGATGCTGCCAGAGCAGCGCCCCGCCATTGGCCGCGTCGAAGACATGCGCGCCGAATTGGCGGTCCGCCTCCAGGGCGAACAGCGCGGCCGCGAGCACCGGGAAGGCCAGCAGCACCAGCACACCGGTCAGCAGCACATTCCAGGTGAAGATCGGCATGCGGAACATCGTCATGCCGGGAGCGCGCATGCAGATGATCGTGGTGATGAAGTTGACCGAGCCCAGGATGGTGCCGAAGCCGGAGAGGGCCAAACCCATGATCCACATGTCCGCGCCCACCCCCGGTGAGCGCACCGCGTCCGACAGCGGGGAGTAGGCGAACCAGCCGAAGTCGGCCGCGCCCTGCGGGGTCAGGAACCCGCCCACCGCGATCAGCGAGCCGAAGAGGTACAGCCAGTACGCGAACATGTTCAGCCGCGGGAACGCCACATCGGGCGCACCGATCTGCAGCGGCATGATCCAGTTGGCGAACCCCGCGAACAGCGGGGTGGCGAACATCAGCAGCATGATCGTGCCATGCATGGTGAACGCCTGGTTGAACTGCTCGTTCGACATGATCTGCAGACCCGGCCTGGCCAGTTCGGCGCGCATCAGCAGCGCCATCACCCCGCCGATGCAGAAGAAGGCGAACGAGGTGATCAGGTAGAGCGTGCCGATCGTCTTGTGATCGGTGGTGGTCAGCCATCTGACGGCCGTGGCCCCTGGGCCGGGGCGGCGCGACGGCGGGGCGGCCGGCGCCGCCGCGACAACGGTGTTGTTCCTCATGACCGCTAGGTGTCCGGCGCCCCTCGAACCGTCACCGCGAGAGCTGTTGCCTATTTCTCGCTCCGGGGTGTGATGATCCGAGGTGTGCCGGACACCTTCGGATCATGAGCACCGACGACGCCTTCGACGCCGCCTACCGTGAGCATTACTGGGCGGTCAGCCGTTTTGTGGCACGGCGGCTGGACGACCAGGCATGGGAGGTCGAGGAAGTGGTCGCCGAGGTGTTCTCGGTGGCCTGGCGGCGCCGGGCCGAACTGCCCGAGTCACCGCTGCCGTGGCTGTACGGGGTGGCCCGGCGCTGTCTGGCCAACGCCGTGCGCGGCAAGGGCCGTTACCGCAGACTGCTGGCCAAGCTGGGGCACCACGAGGTGACGCGCGGTGGGCGCACCGTGGCGAGCCCGGACGCGGAGCGGCCGGGCTCCTGGGTGCTGGAGGCGCTGTCCCGGCTCGCCGAGGCCGACCAGGAGGTGCTGCGGCTGACGACATGGGAGGAGCTGACCGTCGAAGAGCTCGGCACCGTGCTGGGGTGCGGCCGGTCCGCCGCGGCGATGCGGCTGCACCGGGCGCGGCGGCGGCTGCGGGAGCAGATAGAGACCCTGCGCCGGGACGACCGGGTCTCAGTGGGGTGCACGAGCGGCAAGGGCGACAAGGCCCACAGCGCTGACAGGGCCGCCAAGGCCCACAAGGATGGACACGCATGACCGACGAACTGGATCTGCTCCGCGAGGCCGACCCCGTGTCCGCCGACACCGGCCCCTGGCGGGACCGGCCGCTGAACGCGCGCGCCGAGCTGCTGCTGCGGCGGCTGCCGTCCCAGGACCGGGGGCGCCGTACCGTCCGACGCGTGATCTGGAGCCTGGAAGCCGCGGCGGCCGCGACGGTCCTCGCCCTCGCGCTGGCTGTCTCGGGCACCCCTTCCTCCGCCGTGGCCGCGTCCAGACCAGTGCCGCTGGTGGCGCATGGATCCCGGGCGGACGTATCGCTCGCCGAGATCGTCCGGCGGGCGCGGACGGCGGCCGAGGAGTCCCCGGGGAAGAGCGGGCGGGGCAGCCATTTCCAGAGCTGGGCGCTGAGCATGAAGTCGGGTGAGGATCCGGTGACGCTGCCCCGGGAGTCGCTGACCCGGTGGAACGCGGACGGCAGCGGCTTCTCGCTGGAGGTGGCCACCGATCCGCGCCACCCGGGCCGCCCGGTGATCGCCAACGGTACGCCGCCCCATGCGGTCCACGACGCCAAGGTGCTGAGCGAGGTGAAGTATCCGGCCGGTATCAACGGCGCCAACGAGAGCTACTTCGAGGATCCTCCGGCCGGGGCCTCGGCGCTGCGCGCCTATCTCGCCGTCTGGTCCCCGGGCGCGGACCGCGACCCGGCGGAGCTGATCTCGGCCATCGAGTCGTTTCTCTCGGTGTGGACTCCCGGTCCGCGCCAGCGGGCGGACATCGTCACCCTGCTGTCCCGGATCGAGGGGCTGCGCCCGGCGGGCAAGGTCATCGACCGGCTCGGCCGGGAGGGGCAGGCGTTCCGCTTCACCCCCGCTTCCGCCGGGATGCGGAAGCTGATCGTCCTCGATCCGGACGACGGCAGCGTCCTGGACGTCGAGGAGACCGTCACCCGGGACGATCCGGAGTACCGGCTGAAGGCGGGCGACGTGATGTCCTACAAGGCGTGGATGTCCTGATCGGGCGGACGCGAGGGCGCCGAGCGGGCCACGGGTCGCCCCGGGCGGGCGTCAGTCGCCGTCCCGCTGGCAGTGGGGGCACCACACGCTGGTCCGCCCCGCGATCCGGCCGCGGCGCAGCGGATGGCCGCAGCGGGGGCAGTGCGGGTCCGGGTCGTCGCGCTGTCCGGTGAGCCAGTCCGGGTCGCCCGGCACCCGCCCCGCCCGCACCGAGGCGCGCAGCACCTCGCGTATCGCGGTGTGGAGCCCTTCGCGCTCATCGTCGGTCAGCGCGTTGGCCGGTCGCTGCGGATGGATCCGGGCCCGCCACAGGATCTCGTCGCCCAGCAGGTTGCCGAGCCCGGCGATCACGGCCTGGTCGGTCAGGGTGGCCTTGACGCGTCCGCGCCGCCCCGCCAGCAGCCGGTCGAGATCGGCCCGGCTCAGGGAGAGGGCGTCCGGGCCCTGATCGCCGAGGATCCGGTCGACGTCGGCGTCGGTGGCGGCGAGCCAGATGCCCTGGAGTTTGCGCTGGTCCTCGTAGCCGAGGCGGTGGCCGTCGTCGAGGTCGAAGGCGACGCGCTCGAACCGGCCGGCCGGTTCGGATTCCGTCCCGCAGACCAGCCGCCCGGTCATGCCGAAGTGCACCACGACCGTGGGCCCGTCGGTGGGGGCGATCAGCCACTTGCCGTGGCGGCGCGGTGCGGCGAAGCGGCGGCCCTTGAGATCGCGCTTCAGCCGCTGCGCGGTCACCCCGTGCAGCACCCCCGCGTCGGCCACCTCCGCCCGCTCGACGCGGTGGCCCTGGGCGCAGGAGGCCAGCGTTCGCCGGAACCCCTCGACATCCGGTAGCTCGGGCATAGCGTCAGGCTACGCCCGGGGCCTCCGTCGCGCGTTGTGGAGAACCACCCCTTTGGCGGCTTTCATCGGATAAGGTCCAAGTTATGCGATTCATGCGCTTCGCCCCGGGGGCGAGCGGTCGCAGCCATACGCTGTTCACGGTCACACGGTGTCTGCCGTTCCTGGTCCTGGCGGCGGTGCTCAGCATTGAGCTCTCCCCCGCGCACACCCTCTACACCGGCCCCCTGCTCTCCCCGGCGCCGGCGCTGGCGGCGGTGACCATGGGGCCGTTCGGCACCGGCGGTGTGGCGCTGGTGGCCACCGCAGTGAGCGCGATCACCGCCACCCACAACGGCGTGTGGGGCACCGAGACGGTGTACGCGAATCTGCTGGCCCTGCTGGTGGTGGCGGTGGCGAGCGTGGCGACCAGCGCGGTGCGGGTGCGCCGGGACCGCGAGCTGGCCCATATCCGCCGGATCGCCGAGGTCTCCCAGAACGTGGTGTTGCGGCCGCTGCCCGCCCGGATCGGTGTCGTGAACACCGCCAGCGTCTATATGGCGGCCGAGCGCGGAGCGCAGATCGGCGGGGACCTCTACGAGGCGATGTGCACCCGCTACGGAGTGCGGCTGATCGTCGGCGATGTGCGGGGAAAGGGGCTGGCCGCGGTGCGGTCCGCCGCGGCCGTGGTGGGCGCCTTCCGGGAGGCGGTGCACTACGAGCAGGACCTGGCCGAGGTGATGCACCGCTGCGCGGCCGCGCTGGCGCGCGAGTACGAGCTGCTGGACCGCTCCCAGCTCCAGGACCCGCAGGAGCTGGAGGAGCAGTTCGTCACCGTCCTCCTCGCCCAGGTGTCGGACGAGACGCTGGTCGAGCTGATCAACCGCGGCCATCCGCCGCCCCTGGTGATGCGCGAGCGCAAGGTGCGCTCCCTGGATCCGGCGCGCCCGCTGCCGCCGCTCGGCCTGGAGGAGTTCCTCAGCCCTCCCCCGATCCGCGTCGAGACCTTTCCGTTCCTGCCCGGTGACCGGCTGTTGCTGCACACCGACGGCGTGGTCGAGGCCCGCAACCACTACAACGAGTTCTTTCCACTGCACCGGACCATGGAGACGCTGGACGGCGCCACCCCGGGCGAGTACCTGGAGCGGCTGCGCCACGCCCTGGTCCGGCATGCCGAGGGACGGCTGGCGGACGACGCGGCCATGGTCCTCATCGAGCGGGCCATCGGCGGCGCGCGGCGGCCGTTCCTCTGAGCGGGCATCCACCGTGCCGCCGGCCCGTGTTGGCCACTTCGGCATGGGTTGACGCCCTCGCGGAGCGCGACGACACTGTCAGGGACGGTCACGATGGTCAGCGCCCACCGTGCGGAATCCCCGCTCAGGTGGGTCATCGGCCCCGGCTCGCTGACAGGCAACCCTTCTTCCGCGACGGGGTGCCCCCGGGTGACGACCAGGTTCCGTCGGCGTGGACGGGACAAGCGCGGTCTCGCTGCCTCGCGAGCCCCCGATGATGGGATCGGTGAGATGCCCAGGACCGACAGCGACGGGGGCGGCGCCCGTCGGCGTCCCCGGCCGTGGTCCCCGCTCCGCCGTCGCCACCCGCTGACCAGGCGTCTGCACATCGACCTGCTGCGCATCTGCAGCGCCGCCAGTCCAGCCGCCTGAATCGACGCGGTCACCGAGCGCGGCCCAGCGCACCGGGGCCGGGTGTGTCCCGGCACCCTCCCGGCCAACGCGCCGCGCGGGCTTCCCTTCCGTTGCGCCATCGGCGCCGCCCAGACCGGCGGGCCGGGGCTCCGTCCTTGCCTTGGAGAGCCATGTCCGAGACGTTTCCGGTCAGTTCAGGTCCTGCCGCTCTTCTCGATCCCGACCCGTGCTCACCCGGCCCCCGGATCGCCCCGCCGGCCGCGCCGCACCGCTTCCGCAGCCGCATCGGCGTGGACCTCGCCGGTGGGTTCTATCCGGTGCCGCATCGCTATCGGCTCTATCTCTCCGCGAGCTGTCCCCTCTCGCTGCGCCTCTCCATCACCCTCGATCTGCTCGGCCTGCGGGACACCGTCGCCACCACCCTCGTCGGACGCCCGGACGACACCCCCAAGCGTTCGCCGCGCTGCGCGGGGCCTACGAGGCCACCTGGCACCGCTACGGCGGACCGGTGGACGCGCCCGCGCTGTGCGACGGCTGGACCGGACGTGTCGTCAGCAACCACACACCCGACATCCTGCGCGACCTCGCCGGCCATCTGAGCGACGGCGGCGGAGCGGGACGCCCCCGGCTGCGCCCGGCGCCCCGCGCCGCGGACATCGACACCCTCCGGGAACTCCTCGACCACGACATCACCCACGCCGCGCGGCAGGCCGGGACGGCGCACGAGCCGGAGTGCCGGGACGCCGCGCTGGAGCGGCTGCTGACCGCCCTCGGCCGGCTCGACCGCAGGCTGGCTATCGCGCCGTACGCACTGGGCGACGAGCTGACCGCCGCCGATGTGGACCTGTGGGTGGCCCTCGTCCAGCTCGACACCGAGCACCGGCTCCACCTGGACGCCGACGCGGCCCAGCGGGTCTCCCGCCATGGGCAGCTGCGCGCCTATGTGCGGCGGCTGCACACCCATCCGGCCTTCCACACCACGATTCCGGAGGCCCTCCAGGACGACGTGTCCTGAGCGCGCGTCCAGGGCCAGGCGCCCTGTCCGGCCGCTCCGCTCAGGACAGGGCGGCCCGGCTCAGGACAGGGCGGCCCGGGCGTCGCCGAACTCGCTCATCGCCCCGGCCACGATGGCCTCCAGCCGGGCGTGGTGGGCACCGCGCCAGTAGACCCGCTCGCAGACCGTGCAGCGGGCGAAGACCTCATACGTGCGCCGGGTGCCGTGCTGGAGCAGCTCCCGGACCGACTCCTTGTCGGCGTCCTCCAGCGGGCCGTTGCAGGCGGTGCAGCGGGTCCAGGGCGCCAGGCTCGGGGTGAACCGGCCGAGGACGTCCCGCAGTTGCTCGTCCGGGCGGTCACTGTAGACATACGCCCCGGCCCACAGCTCACGGCGGCGCAGCAGCCCCCGGTCGCGGGAGAGCAGCACCCGGCGCTGGGCGGCGGAGCGCGCGGCCAGCTCGGGGTCGCCGATGTCCTCGCTCTCGTACGCGGCGTCCACGCCCAGCAGCCGCAGCCGGCGGGCGAGCGTGCCCAGGTGCACATCGAGCAGAAAGCGCAGCGGCGCGCCCGGCACCCGCTGCGGGCGGACGACCGGATGGACCTCCACGGTCTCCCCCGCGCTCGGCACATGCGAGACGGCGGTCTCCTCGCCGTTCACCACCAGCCGACCGACCTCGGTGAGCGGGACCCCGAGTGACTCGACGACATGGCCGAGGGTGGAGGCGCCGTCGGTGACCACGGCCGTCCAGGGTCGGCGCCGCTCCTGGACGGCGAAGAATCGCAGTTTAGGGGCGAGGCTGAGATGGATCTCGGGTCCGTTCACACCGCCAGCATGCCAGGCGCGCCCGGCCCGAGGCGACGGCGTTTCGGGGTCGGCCCCGGGCTTGACGATCATGGAAGCGGCCGCCGTCGGGAACGCGTCGCACCAGGGCCGCGGGCCACGCCCGCATGATCGTCGGCAGGGGCGTCAGTCCACCGGTGGGACCGCCTTGGCCCGGTCGCGCCGCCGCTTGCGGCGCCAGGCCACCATGCGCAGATACTCCTCGTACAGCACCCGGCCCAGCAGCGCGCCGCCGAAGACCACATATCCGACGCCGACCAGCCAGGACTGGACGACCAGGACGGTGCCGACCGGACCGTAGGAGACGGCGTTGGAGGCGATCAGCGGGGAGAACACCAACTGGGAGAAGACCCGCAGCCCCAGCAGCCCGACACCGGTGGCCAGCGCGCCGGGCAGCAGGGCGCCCCAGCTGATCCGCCCACCGAGCAGCAGCCGCTGCGACCACCAGAAGAACAGCACCGTGCCCAGCACCGCCACCAGCACCCGCGAGATGCCGGGCTCCAGATGGGCGGAGAGCAGCAGATAGCAGATCAGCACCACGAACCACACCAGATGGCGCCAGGCGGTGTGCCAGCGGCCGGCCGGAAGCTCCCACACCTTCTCGTAGCCGACCTGCAACACCGTGCCGAAGCGCAGGCTGAAGACGGCCAGCGTGGCCAGACCGAAGGCGGTGGTGGACTCCAGCGCCTGCTTGGGCGGGGCGAACAGCTCCTGCACCTCGTCCCGTGAGGTCGGGGAGAGCCCGAGGCCCTCGGCCAGCCACTGGGCGAATCCGAGCCGGTCCACCGGATCGGCCGCCGCGACCACGATCAGCAGGGGCACCAGGGTGAGAAAGCCCAGGGCGGCGAAGCCCATCGCACGGTGCAGCAGCTCGAAATCACTGCCCCGCCGCCATCCGCGTCCGATCGCGGACCGGTGGAACGCGTCCTCCAGCCGCCGCCACCATCTGGGCCCCCGGGAGCCGGACGCGGACCGATGCTCGGACATACACCCACTCCCCTACCGGCGCCACCGGCTCAGCCCCCGGCAGCCGGGAGCGCGCGCCGGGCGGCGCGCGCGCCACGGGCCCCCTCGGCAGGGGTGTCGGTCGGTACGGGTGTCGGTCGGGCTTGTCCATCCATGCCTTGTACGCCTCGGCCATCTGCGCTGGACGCCCCGCGGATCGATCGTTTTGTCCAGGAAGTTTTCGTTTGATCCAGATTACCCGCCGAGCGCCGGCCTCTCACACCGTGGCCATGACCGGGGCCCCGCTGTCCGCGTCGATGACGCTGACCCGGACGGCGGGCTCGCGCACCGTGTCCAGGCTGGCCGCGGCGTCCACCGCGAAGAGCACCAGAACGGGCCTCGCGGCCGTGCCGCCGCCGTGCACCCCGGCGAACTGGAGGATGCGCCAGCCGCCGTCGTCCCAGTGGTCCAGCAGCGCGGAGCGCACCACGCGGGAGGCGCTCTGCCAGGCGCGCGAGCGCTCCAGCAGTTCGACGGTCGCGGCGACCGGGACCGCCGCCAAAGTTCCGGTCGCGGCAAGGGGGTATCGGGCGGCTGCGAGGCGGTTTCCGGTCGCGGCGAGCGGGTGTCCGGCGATCCGCAGTCGCAGTCGGCGCAGCGGCATCCGCCAGCGGCGGTCCGGATCGGCGGACAGGGCCGTCAGAACCGCCGCCGCGGCCAGGACCAGGCACAGCGCCGCGGCCGGACGGCGGGCCGCCGCGGTCCACCAGGGCTGCTGGGCCAGGGCCGTCGCGACCCCGCCCGCGAGCACCGCGGCGGCGCGGGCGAAGGCGCGCCAGGTGAAGGGGGCGTCCTGCCGTGCCGTACAGCCGCAGGAGGAGCCGGGCGCGGCGGCGCGGGCGTAGCCGAGATAGCCGAGGAAGCCCGCACCGAGGAGGGCTGCCGCCGCTCCCGGGAGCGGGGTGGCGGGTGGCGCCAGCAGCGCGGCGGCGAGGAGGAGTTCGACCGCGCCGAGGGCGCGGAGGACAAGCGCGGCCCGGCCGCCGTCGCGCAGCAGCCGTGCGAGCGCGGTACGGGGCGCCTGCCGGGCGGTGCCCCGGCCGAACAGCTTGCCCGCCCCGGCCGGTCCGAGCACCCCGGCGAGCACCAGCGGGGCCAGGGCGCAGACCAGGGCGCTCACCGCCGCCTCCCCGCGCCGGGCGCGACCGCGACCCGGACGAGGTCCACGGAGCCGTCGGACGGCCGCCACGCGCCCAGGACCTGGGCGCTCTGCCCGATGGTGAGCCGGGACAGATCGGCGGTGGGCGAGGCGTCGCCGTACGAGGCGCTGGTGGTCTGCGCCATGAGGTTGCCGATGATCTCGTGCTGTCCGTGGGCGAGATGCAGCCGGGTCTTCTCGATACCGCGGATGGTGGCGTGGAGGTTCACGATGTTGACCCACACCGCGTCGGCGGCGAGGGTGCCGTCGGGCAGGGGGAGGCCGCGGGCGTAGAGCCCGTCGCCGGTCTCGATGTCGGCCGCGGTGGTGGCCCGGGCCTTCCACACGCTGGTGGCATTCGTGACCCGCACCCGGGAGTGGTCGCCGTAGGAGCCCGCGACCTCCAGGACGTCCTGGTTGATCGCGGTGATCCGCCCCTCGGCGAAGGCGCTCTCGGCGACCGCGGGGTCCAGGGAGCGGATTGGTGCGGCGAAGGCGGCGTCGGCGTCCACGGCGCCCAGGGCGGTCGCCCCGATGACTCCGGTGCCGAGGACTCCCGCACTCAGGGCTCCCGTGCTCAGGGCTCCCGTGCCGATGACGGTGGCGCCGCGAAGGGCGGCGGCGGTGAGGAAGCGACGGCGGTCGAGGGGGTCGCCGGTTCGGTACGCGCTCATGGCCTGGCCCGCCTCATTCGAAGATGGAGACCGGCAGGGTGCCGGAGCTCAGACTGCCGATGGCGGAGAAGGCGGCGGGGGTGAGGTCGATGACGCGGTTGGTGCGGCAGACCCCGTCGCAGCAGGTGGACTCGGAGCAGAAGCTGCGGGTGCGCGGGCCGCAGTCGCTGACGGTGACACAGACGCTCGCGCCCGAGCAGTCATGGCGCACCTTCATCACAGAGCCGCAGCCGCGCCGGGGTATGTCCTCGCCGCACAGGTCCGGCCGGGTGATGTCCCAGCACGCCTTGGAGGCGTTGGGCCAGGCCGCCTGCAGGGCGCTGGAGCGGCAGGTGCCGCACGCGCCGCCGCCCGCCGAGGCGCACGGCCCCCAGGCGTTGCCACAACAGAACCAGGTGGCCTCGCCGTTCCAGAGCTTGGTCGATCCGCACGCCATGCCACTGTCCTCCCGGCTTCGGTCGGGCCCTCGGAGCAGCACCATCATCCGTGGGGCCGGGCACGGCCGCCACGGGAAGGCGTCCGGTCGGAGTCCTCGTCAGCGGCCGGGGCCCTACAGCCGCTCGACAGTCGTGACGTTGGCCTGGCCGCCCCCTCCCACATCGTCTGCAGCCCGTAGCGGCCGCCGGTGCGCTCCAGCCGCCCTTCCGCCGCCCCACCGGCGTCCTCACCGCTTCGACGATGTATGCCTCGGGCATGTCAGCTCCTGGAAATCCCTCAGGTCATGACGGCCTTACGGTCGTTCTCGCCGTTCTTGTTGCTCTTGCCGTTCTCGGGGAGTGATGCCGTCCAGCACCATCGACAGGTACTGGCGGGCGATCTCCTCGGGGCTGTGCTGTCCGCCCGGCCGGTACCACGAGGCGGCGACCCATACGGTGTCGCGCAGAAAGCGGTACGCCAGCCGGATGTCGAGGTCGGCGCGGAAGACCCCCTCGGCCACTCCGCGCTCCAGCGCACCCAGCCATGCCCGCTCGAACCTCCGCTGCGACTCGGTGAGATAGCCGAAGCGCGGCTGGGCGGACAGGTGCTTGGACTCCTTCTGGTAGATCGCGACGGCGGCGCGGTGCCGGTCGATCTCCCGGAAGGACTCGGTGACGAGTGCCTCGACGGTCTCCCGGGGGCCGAGCCCGGCGCCGAGCACCGCCTCGTATCCGGCCCAGAGCTCGTCCAGGAAGGTGGAGAGGATCTCGTCGACCATCGACTCCTTGGAGTCGAAGTGGTAGTAGAGACTGCCGGCGAGCATCCCCGCCTCGTCCGCGATCCGGCGGACGGTGGTCGCGTTGTACCCCTGGGCGGCGAAGACCTCCGCCGCGGTCGAGAGCAGTTCGCGCCGTCGTTCGGCGGACGGGCTCACGGTCGTCTTCTTCTCGCTCTTCTTCGCGCTGTTTCCGGTGGAAGCGCTGGTCCTGGTGGAATTCGGCACGTTCTCATTCTCGCCGCATGCGTGCCGGCTGCTCACGGACACCGTCTCGCCGGTCGTGTACGACGAGGAGCCGCCGGCCAGGAGGACGATGACGTTGGCCACCTCCCAGGGCTCGGCGCACCGGCCGAACGCCTCGCGCTCGGTGAGCGCGGCCACCGTCGCGTAAGGCGGCGCCCCGCGCTCCGCCTGGGGCTCTCCGTCGATCCGCCGTGCCCGCGTTCTCGCGCCCCGACCGGTCTTGATCCATGCTGTACCGACCATCAGTGAGCACACAGCGAGGTATGCGCGGATGCACCGTCCCCGGCCCACCCTGGAGAGCGTGGCGCGGCGCGCGGGAGTCTCGCGCGCAACCGTCTCCCGTGTCGTCAACGGCTCCACCAAGGTTGCCGAGGAGAGCCGAGAGGCGGTGCTGGACGCCATCCAGGAGCTGGGCTACATCCCGAACCAGGCGGCCCGCAGCCTGGTCACCCAGCGCACCGACTCCTTCGCGCTGGTGTTCCCCGAGGAGCCCGGCCGGGTCTTCTCCGACGACCGGTTCTTCCCGGGCGTGGTGCGCGGGGTGAGCCAGGAGCTGGAATCCGCGGACAAGCAGTTGGTGTTGATGATGGCCCGCTCCCCCGCCAGCCGTGACCGCATCGAGCGCTTCGCCCTGGCCCGCCACGTCGACGGGGTCATGGTCGCGTCGATGCACGGCGCCGATCCGCTCCCGGCCGCGCTGGCCCGCATGGGCATCCCCGTGGTCTGCAACGAGCGGGTGCTGAGCCCGTCCTCGCCGCCGTACGTGGGGGTGGACAACGCGGCGGGCGCGGCGCTGGCCGTGGAGCATCTGGTCCGCTCCGGGCGCACCCGTATCGCCACGGTCGCGGGCCCCCAGGACATGGTCGCCGGGATCGACCGGCTCTCGGGCTTCCGGACAGCGCTGTCCGGGGCGCGGCTGGAGGCGTACGTCGGGTTCGGTGACTTCACCCAGGAGTCCGGGGCGGTCGCGATACGGGAGCTGCTGGACCGGGAGCCGCGGCTGGACGGGGTGTTCGTGGCCTCCGACCTGATGGCGATCGGGGTGCTGCGGGCGCTGCGCCAGACCGGCCGACGGGTACCGGACGACGTGGCGGTGGTCGGCTTCGACGACATCGAGCCCGCGCGCTACACCGAACCCCCGCTGACCACCGTGCGCCAGCCGATCGGCGGCATCGGCCGCCGGCTGGCCCGCCAGCTGCTGCGCCTGACGGCCGGGGAGACGATCGAACCGGCGCTGGTGTTGCCCACGGAGTTGGTGATTCGCGAGTCGGCGTAGCCGAGGGCGTGGCGGGGTGCGCAGGGAGCGACCCCGGACCTGGACCTGGACCTGGACCTGGACCTGCGGACCGTACCCGCCGTGGGCTACTCGGCTCGAACCGCCCCCACCCCGTACCGCCCCCGACGGACACGCCGCCACGGCTCAGCCACCGCCCGCATACCGCGGCAGCCACGCCCGAAAGTCCCGTTCGAACCCGTCATAGCGGCGCCGCAGCTCAGCACCGGGCCAGTCCGCCGGCAGCAGTCGCGCGGGGAGGACGGGGTCGGCGAGGAGGTGCCGGAGGGCCGCGGCGGCGACGGTGAACCGGTCGGCCGGTTCCTCCGCGTCGTCCAGCGCCGCGCCGAGCAGCCTGGCCTGGCGGGCCCAGCCGTCCAGGTCCCATAGGCGCGCGGCGAGCTCGGCCGGATCGCCCTCCGGCGCGCCGGTGAACCAGCCGCACTGCTCGGCGGCGACGTCCGGGCGCGGGTGGACGAGATTGGCGGGGCGCATCCAGGTGCCCTCGCGCAGTTCGGCCAGGCGCAGGGCGGCCATGGCCTGGCGGAGGGCGGCGCGCTCGGCCGCCTCGCGCCGGTCGGAGGTGACGATGGCGATCTCCCAGCCGCCGTCCCAGCGCCGGGTGCGGGGGGCGCGACTCTCGTCCTGCCGCGCCTGGCGGACCAGCAGGCGGTCGGTGAGCCGGTAGGCGCCGTCGCTCTGCTCCAGGTCACCGGCCGCGACCATACGGGTGAGCGCGACCCGGATGGTGCCCTCGGCGGTGCCGAAGAGCGCGCCGACGCGTACCAGCGCGCGGGCGGGCAGCTGGGGCGGGTGATGGCCCAGCAGGGTGCTGAGCACGATCGAGCGCGCGGTCAGCGGCCGCAGGGTGAGCGTTCCGGTGTCGGTGCCAGTGCCGGTGTCGTCCATGGTTACGCGAAACCCTATCCATTACAGTTCTCAATCGCGCATGATGGAAGTGTAAGGCCGCCCGCCCCACCGGCCGCCCGGCCCCGGGAGACCGCCGCGAACGAGGAGATGTCTGCCATGAGCGCTACGCACGAGGTCCTCAACCAGGCCCCGCCCCTCGTCGGCTTCAGCACGGCGGACGACCCCGCCCTGCTGGAGGCCCTGCGGCGGGACGGCGGCTGGGGCGAGCCGGAGGTGCGGGACCTGGGCGCGCGAGCCGGTTCCGCGGAGGTCCAGGACTGGGCGCGGATGGCCGAGGAGCACTCCCCGGTACTGCACACCCACGACCGTTACGGCCATCGCATCGACGAGGTCGAGTACCACCCCGCCTACCACCAGCTGATGGACGTCGCCGTGCAGAGCGGCCAGCACGCGGCGGCGTGGAGCGAGAGCCGCCCCGGCGCCCATCTGGTGCGCGCGGCCAAGTTCTACGCCTTCGCGCAGGCCGAGCCCGGCCATGGCTGCCCGATCTCCATGACGTACGCCGCGGTCCCGGCGCTGCGCGCGGAACCGGAGCTCGCCGCCGTGTACGAACCGCTGCTGGCCGCCCGCACCTACGACTTCGGGCTGCGGCCGCCGCTCGCCAAGCGGGGCCTGATCGCGGGCATGTCCATGACGGAGAAGCAGGGCGGCTCGGACGTCCGCGCCAACACCACCCAGGCCGTACCGGACGGTGCCGGTAACTACGTCCTCACCGGCCACAAGTGGTTCACCTCCGCGCCGATGAGCGATGTCTTCCTGACGCTGGCCCGGACGGAGGAGGGGCTCACCTGCTTCCTGGTGCCCCGGGTGCTGCCGGACGGCAGCCGCAACCCGCTGCGGCTGATGCGGCTCAAGAACAAGCTGGGCAACCGCTCGAACGCGTCGGCCGAGATCGAGTACGAGTCCGCCATGGCCTGGCGGGTCGGCGAACCGGGCCGCGGGGTGCGGACCATCGTGGAGATGGTCAACGTCACCCGGCTGGACTGTGTCATCGGCTCGGCGGCGGGCATGCGGGCCGGGCTGCGGCAGGCGCTGCACCACGCCGAGCACCGCCGCGCGTTCGGCGCCGAGCTGGTCGACCAGCCGCTGATGCGCAATGTGCTCGCCGATCTGGCGGTGGAGTCGGAGGCGGCCACGACGCTCGCGATGCGGCTCGCGACCGCCCTGGACCGCGCGGAGGCCGGGGACGAGGGCGAGGCGGCGCTGCGCAGGCTGGGGCTCGCGGTGAGCAAGTACTGGGTGTGCAAGCGCGGCTCCACCCACGCCGCCGAGGCCCTGGAGTGCCTGGGCGGCAACGGCTATGTGGAGGAGTCCGGCATGCCGCGCCTGTATCGCGAGGCGCCCCTGCTGTCGATCTGGGAAGGCTCGGGGAATGTCGCGGCGCTGGATGTGCTGCGCGCGCTGAGCCGGGAGTCGGGTGCGCTGGAGGCGTTCCTGGCCGAGGTCGACACCGCGGCCGGGGCCGACGCGCGGCTGGACGCGGCCGTGGACCGGCTGCGCGGACTGCTGCCGCAGCTCGCCGACCCCGAGCGGGCCCAGCTGCTGGCGCGCCGGCTGGCCGAGCGGATGACGCTGGTGCTGCAGGGCAGTCTGCTGGTGCGGTACAGCCACCCGGCGGTCGCGGACGCGTTCTGCGCCTCGCGGCTGGACGGGGACTGGGGCATGCCTTCGGCACCCTGCCGCCCGGTACGGACACCGGCCCGATCCTGGAGCGCGCCCGCCCGAAGGACGCGCGGTGACGCCCACGGAGGACGCGAGGAAAGCCGTGGACGCGGCCGGTGCGCCCCTTACGGTTCGCACGGAGCGGGAGGGCCCGGTCACCACGGTCGTGCTCTCCCGCCCCGAGGTGCGCAACGCCGTCGACGGCGCGACCGCCACCGCGCTGGCCGACGCCTTCCGCGCCTTCGACGCCGACCCCCAGGCGCGGGTCGCGGTGCTGTGGGGCGAGGGCGGCACCTTCTGCTCCGGCGCCGATCTGAAAGCGGTCGGCACAGCGCGCGGCAATCGGGTGGCCGAGGACGGCGACGGCCCGATGGGACCCACCCGGCTGCGGCTGTCCAAGCCGGTGATCGCGGCGATCAGCGGCCACGCCGTGGCGGGCGGGCTGGAGTTGGCGCTCTGGTGCGATCTGCGCGTCGCCGAGGAGGACGCGGTCTTCGGGGTGTTTTGCCGCCGCTGGGGCGTCCCGCTGATCGACGGCGGAACGGTACGGCTGCCACGGCTGATCGGCGCGAGCCGGGCGATGGACCTGGTGCTGACGGGGCGGCCGGTGCCGGCCGACGAGGCGTACGCCATCGGGCTCGCCAACCGCCTCGTACCGCCGGGGCGGGCGCGCGCGGAGGCGGAGCGGCTGGCGGCCCAGATCGCCGGCTTTCCGCAGACGTGTCTGCGCTCGGACCGGGCCTCGCTGCGGGAACAGGAGGGACTGCCGGAGGACGAGGCCATGGCGCGGGAGCTGCGCCACGGTCAGGCCACGCTGGCCGAGGGGCTCGACGGCGCGGCGCGGTTCGCGGCGGGCGCGGGCCGACATGGGAGCTTCGGCGAGCTGTGACCAGGGCCGGGGCCGCCGCGGGGCGAGCTGAACGCCATGAGGCGGATGTCCTCCGGTAAACCTCCATGCGCCAATGTCCGGGTCTATTCCCCTATTCGGGGAATCCCGGTGTTCACACGGCTGGCGGGCGTCCGTTCGGCGGAACATCTCCTCGTGAAGCGATGGCAGCGCGTATGGCGTGCGGGGGTCCTGACCACTGCCCTTGTCCTCGCCTCGGCGGGGGCGACGGCCCTGGCGGACCAGGACGGTGACGGCCCGGCGACCGCGTCCGCCTCCCCACGGCCGACGGCCGGCGCCCGGCCCGAGCCCGGGACCGGGGGCACGGATCACGGACCGCACGTCTGGGTGAAGATCCGGATCGGCCCGGGCCTGTGCGTCCGCGTCGCCGCCTCGGCGGGCCCGGTCGGCTTCTTCGCCCACTACGGCTGGTGCCACAAGCCGAAGCCCACGCCTACGCCGACCCCGACGCCGACCCCGACGCCCACGCCCACCCCGACGCCGACACCGAGCCCGACACCGACGCCCACCCCCAGCCCGTCCGCCACGCCGACCCCCACGCCCACGCCCACGCGGACCCCCAGCCCCACCCCCACGCCCACACCCACCCGGACGCCGCGGGTCCCCTCCCCCACGCCCTCTCCGCGGCTTCCCACGCCGGGGCCCACACCCGAGCCCGCGCTTCCGCTGCCGCCCCCGGCCCCGCGAACCAAGCCTCCGGCCTCACCCCCCACGCCGGTTCCCACACCGACCAGGACCCGTGCCGTCGAGGTGCACGCGTATCAGAAGCCCACGCGCCAAAAACCCGACAACGGCACCTCCCTGGTCACCTTCACCCTGCTGCTCACCGCGCCCGCGGTCCTCGCGGCCGCCGCACTCCGTCCGCGTTCGCGCTCCGGCGGGCGCGGCGGGCGGCGCGGCTGATGGCTCATTGTCGAACCGCTTGGGAGGTTATGCATGCCCGAATGGCTGATTATGGTCCTGGTGATGGCCGGGACCTGCGCGGTCGTGATCACCGGGGCGGTCCTCAACGCCCGCCGGCTCGGGGACGAGGACGATCCGGACGAGACCCCGATGTCCTCGACTACATGATCATGATGATCGGCGTGGTCTATGCGATCGTGCTGGGCCTGGCGATCGCCGGCGTCTGGGAGGCACGCTCCGCCGCGCAGGACGGGGTCCGTACGGAGGCGCAGGCCCTGCACGAGGTGGCCGAGCGGGCGAGTGTCTACCCCGGCCCGGTGCGCGACCGCATCCGCGACGACGTGGACGCCTATGTGCGCCATGTGGTGCACACGGAGTTCAAGGTGATGATCGACAAGGGCGAGCTCACCGACCGGGGCGGCGAGCTGCTGAAGACCCTGCGCCACGACGTCACCTTCGCGACGCCGCACAGCGATCTCCAGTCGCAGGCGTATCAGCCGATGCTGGATCAGGTGGCCGCCGTGGACGACGCGCGGAACGCCCGGCAGCAGAGCGCGGGGCCCACGATGCCCCATCTGGTCTGGTTCGGCCTGGTGCTGGGCGCGGCGCTGGTGATCGGGCTGGTCTTCACCCTGCAGATCCGCCGCTCGCCCCGGGAGCTGATGCTCGCGGTGATGTTCACCGCGCTCATCGTCTTCCTGCTCTTCCTGGTGTGGGACTTCGACGCGCCCTTCGGCCGGTCGGTCGGCGACTCGACCACGGCCTTCACCGATCTGTTCCCCAGCGCACGGGGAGGGTCTTGAGCCCGTTCTGGAAGTTGGAGGTGAGCCGCACCGGGTCACCCGCCCGGCGCAGCCCCGGCAGCCGGTCCAGGGCGGCGCGCAGCATGGCCCGCATCTGGACGCGGGCCAGATGCGCGCCCAGGCAGACATGTGGTCCGAAGCCGAAGCTCAGATGGTCGTTGGGGGCGCGGGTGATGTCGAACCGGTCGGGGTCGGTGAAGACCGTCTCGTCGCGGTTGGCCGAGGCGTGGAAGACGACGACCTTCTCACCGCGGCGGATGAGCTGTCCGCCCAGCTCCACATCGCGGGTGGCGGTGCGCCGGAAGTCGATGACGGGTGGCCAGAAGCGCAGCATCTCCTCCACCGCGGGGCCGGTCAGCTCGGGCCGGTCGCGCAGCAGCCGCAGGCTCCCGGGGTGGTCGAGCAGGGTGAGCAGCCCGCCGGGGATGCCGTTGCGCAGGGTCTCGTTGCCCGCCACGGCGAAGAGGAAGAACATGTTCTCGAACTCGTCCCGGCTCAGCCCGCCCTCCCGCATCCGCGCCATCACACTGCCCGGACGGGGCCGCTCGGCCAGCGCGTGGGCGTAGGCGAACATATCGGCCAGGGCCTCGCGGGAGCGCGGGTTCATCGGCCGGCCGTCGGGGCGTCGCGCCGCCGGGGCGGGCCGGCGGGCGAGGGCGGCGCGCCCCATGGGGCTCAGCTCCTCGAGGGCCGCGGTGGACGATCCGGCGTAGTCGTCGTCCTGGTAGCCGATGACCCTGCCGGCCCAGTCGAAGAGCAGCCGCCGGTCGCCCTCGGGGACGCCCATCACATGGGCGAGGGTCCAGACCGGCAGATCGGCGGCGAGCTCGACGAAGTCGGTCTCGCCGTGCCCGGCCACGGAGTCCACGAGCGCCGCCGCGCGCTCCTCGATGACCTCCTCCAGCTCCCGTACGGCGCGCGGGGTGAAGGCCGCGGCGACGATACGGCGGCTGCGGGAGTGGTCGGGCGGGTCCTGGTTGAGCATCATCGCCCGCACGAACTCCAGATCGGCGGGGGTGTCGGGGTCGCGGATCTGGGTGGCCCCGAGGTGGGAGGAGAAGACCTCGGGGGTGCGCAGGACGTGTTTGACGTCGGCGTGCCGGAACACCGCCCAGAAGCCGGGGCCGGCCGGCCAGTCCCCGACCGCGGGCTCCTCGATCCGGCAGACCGGGCGGGTGGTGCGCAGTTCGGCGAAGAGCGCGTAGGGGACACCGGCGGTGTAGGTCTCGGGAAGGAACGCCTCGACAGGGTTCACAGCCGAGACCGTACGGCGCCGCCCTCCGGGCCCGTCAAGACGCCCGGAGCCCACCGACCCCCTGAGCCCACCCAGAACACCCCGAGCCCATCAGGCGCCTCGACCCCACCGGGCGCCCCGGGCCCACCGGGCGCCCCGGGCCCGCCGGAGACCGTGAGCCCGTCGGACGCCGTGCGGCCCCTACGGCACCGGCACCGGGAGGATCCGGCGCAGCGGGTCCTCCGGCAGCCGGCCGTGGGCCTTCCACTCCCGGGGGTAGCCGACGGAGACCTCCTGGAACTTCACCCCGTCCTCCACCGTGGTCCGGGGGATGTGCAGATGGCCGTAGACGACGGTCTCGGCCCGGAACCGCACATGCCAGTCGGCGGTCAGCTCGGTGCCGCACCACAGAGCGAAGTCGGGGTAGCGCAGCACCCGGGTGGGCAGCCGGGTCATCGGCCAGTGGTTGATGAGCACGGTCCGCAGCCCCGGATCGACGGCCGCCAGCCGGGCCTCGGTCTCGGCCACCCGGGCCCGGCACCACGCGTCGCGGGTGGGGTAGGGGTCGGGGTGCAGGAAGTGCTCGTCGGTGCAGACGACGCCCACCTCATGGGCGTGGGCCAGCGCGGCCTCCTTGGTGGCCATGCCGTCGAGGCGGAAGGTGTAGTCGTAGAGCAGGAACAGCGGGGCGATGACCAGCGGCCCGCCGATGCCTTCCCAGAGGGGGTAGGGGTCCTCGGGGGTGACGATGCCCTTCGCCCGGCACATCTCCACCAGCGCCTCGTAGCGCGCCACCCCCCGGACTTCCAAGGGGTCCTTGGGATGGGTCCACAGCTCGTGGTTTCCCGGTGACCAGATGACTTTGGCGAAACGCTCGCTCAGCAGGCCGAGGACCTCCTCGATCTCGGAGAAGACCTCGCCGACGTCCCCCGCGACGATCAGCCAGTCGTCGTCGGAGCCGGGCCGCAGCCGCTCCACGATCGCCCGGTTCTCCGAATAGGCCACATGCAGGTCGCTGATTGCGAGGAGTTCGCCCCCGTGGGTGCCACCCATTGTCTCTCCTGTCGTACGGTGGCGGTCATGACGCGGTCGCGGTGCTCGCGCGCCGCGGGACGGGCCGGGTGATCACCGGACCGTCCCTGGCGCTAGCCTCGCAGATGTGGTCGACAAACTCCCTCCGTCTTTTGAACGGGGAACCGACGGACCCAAGGTCATCGTGGCCGGACTGGACGGTTCCGAATCTTCCTGGCGTGCCACGGCCTACGCCGCCGGACTGGCCAGACGCCAAAAGGCGCTGCTCGTCGTGGTCTACATCCAGCCGGTGCTGGCCGCCGGGGCGGCGCTGGGTGCCTCGGTGGCCGACACCACCGGCGAGGTGGCCGAGGAGCTGATGACGGAGATGCGGGAGGCCACCGAGCGGCTGCGCGGGGTCTTCGACGTGCGCTGGGAGTTCCACACCTTCCGGGGCGATCCGTACAACGGCCTGGCCCAGGCGGCCGATGAGCTGAAGGCCGACGCCGTGGTGGTGGGCGCGTCCGAGCAGGCCGGGCACCGCTTCATCGGCTCGGTGGCCGTACGGCTGGTCAAGGCGGGCCGCTGGCCGGTCACGGTGGTGCCGTAGGGCGCCTGCCGGCTCGCGGAGCCCGGCGCGGTGAGGCACCGTGGGAGAAATGAACGGACCACCCCATGGACCGGGGAGACTGCCATGGCCCACACCTACCGGGTGACCGAGATCGTCGGCTCGTCCACCGAGAGCGTCGACGACGCGATCCGCACCGCCATCGGCCGTGCCTCCAAGACGCTGCGCAACCTCGATTGGTTCGAGGTCGGCCAGGTCCGCGGGCATATCGAGGACGGCCGGATCGCGCACTACCAGGTGGGGCTGAAGGTCGGATTCCGGCTCGAGGACCCCGACTGACCCCGGCCGGGCCCGCACAGCGGGCCCGGCCCCGGCGGTGGCGTGCTCAGCCACGGGACACGACGGTGGAGAGCACGGACGGCAGCGGATACCAGTCGGCGGTCGCGAAGCTGGCGTGCCGGGCGGCGAGTTCGGACACCCGTGTGCGCGCCTGGTCCTCGGTGGGGCTGGTGCCGTCGATCGCGGGCGCCACATTGTGCGCGTCCGTCATGATCAGCAGGTAGTGGCGGTCGTCGTACCAGGCGGTGTCCACACCCGTGGTGACATACGTGGACGCGTCGCCGTCGAAGACCACGAACCACGGCCGGAGGGTGGCGTCGGTGTAGCGGGTGCGCGGGTCGCCCGCGGCGGCGCCGTGGACGGCGGGGAAGGCGGCGGCCTGACCGAGCTTCCCGGCGGCGGACAGGTCCCGCAGATGGGTGGCGTACTCACGGTCGGTCCACAGCGAGTCCAGCGGGTTGTTCTCCTCGACCGTGCCCGGGATCAGCTCGACGATGAACTTGCCCGCGAGCGCGGATCGGGACGGCCAGCCGTCCGCCCGCACCGCCTCGTCGAGGTCGGCGTGGCCCCCCACCACATCCGCCGGGCGCAGCAGCGCGTCGCCCAGGGTGGCGCCGAGGAGGGCGTCGAGGTCGCCCGGACCGCGTCCGCTCTTGCCGTAGAAGCCGTCCTTCATCTCCACCTTGACGAAGACGGGACGGTGGCCGGGATGGGCCTCGTGCCAGGCCCGCATGTCGGCGAGGCAGCCGGTCAGGCTCTGGTTGCGCGGCTTGGTGCGCAGCTCGTCCGGGCCGGCGGCGTTCTCGCAGTTGTTGTCGTTGCCGAGCGGATTGCTGTGCGAGACCCGCCAGCCGGCGCCGAACGCATTGGTCCATACGTCGAGTTCCAGGAGCGAGGCGCCGGAGTCGAGGGCGTCGGCGAAGTACGGATACTTGGCCTTTTCATATGCGTTGTGCACCCCTACCGAGGTGGTGGCGGAATAGGACGGATCGTCCACGGCGGCGGGCCGGGCCTCCGCCGATGCCGTCAGACACAGTGTGGCGGCCGCCGCGGCGACCGCCACCGTTCCCGTGCGCCGGGCATGACCGCGCGCCGGATTCCCCACCCTGCCCATGTGTCCCCACCCTCGTCGACATCCCGACCAACTGGGCAGAAGCGTACGGGAGTCGCGTCACGGGTTACGAGGGGCAATGGGGCATAGCGGGACGGGCCCCGCGGCGGTGCTGCCGCTGAGCCCGTCTCATGTGCCGCGTCTCACACGGCTGGGGGCCGTTTCCCACCCGAACCACGCCCCGGCCCGGGCGCGGTCGGATCAGATGCTGGGGTCAGGGGCGCTCCCCCACACCGGTCGTCGCGACCTCGCGCGGCCGTCCGCCGGGCAGCTTGGCGGCCAGCGGGGCGGTCTGATCCATACTGGTACCGCGCCGCAGCCCGGTGAGGAACTCCCGGAGCGTCTCGACGGCGGTGTGCCGGGGCCGCCAGCCCAGTTCCTCCTGGGCACGGGTGGTGTCCATCAGCGGGAGCCGCAGGGCCGCGTCGAACAGCTGGGGCGAGGGAGGCAGCAGATGCAGATGCCAGGCCGTGGCCATCGCCGAGCGGGCGGCGACGCGTGGGATCCGCACCGTCCGTGCGTCCAGGAGTCCGGCCAGCGTCTCGCCGTCGACCGGCGGTTCGGCCGCGAGGTTGAAGGCGCCGCGCACCTGTCGGCCGAGCGCCAGGCGGTACGCCTCGGCGGCGTCGTCGCTGTGCAGGACCTGGAGGCGCAGTCCGGGCAGGTCGACGACCGCGGGCAGGAAGCTGGAGCGGATCAGCCGCCGGGGCAGGAACGGCCCCATGAACAGCCGGCGCTGCTCGGCCGCCGCCTCCTCCTTGAAGAGGAAGCCCGGCCGCATCCGCACCACCCGGATCTGCGGATGCTCCCGTTCGAAGGCGTCGAGCACCCGCTCCACGTACGCCTTCTCACGGCAGTACGCGGCCTCCGGCCAGCCATGGGTGGGCCAGGACTCGTCCACCGGGCGGCCGTCCTCGGGGCCGGGTGAGTAGGCGCCCACCGAGGAGGCGTACACCAGCACCGGCACCTCGGCCCGCGCCACCGCCTCGAAGACCCGGGTGCTGCCGAGGACATTGGTGTCCCAGGTGACGGCGGGCCGGTGGCTGGGCTGGATCAGCCAGGCGAGGTGGATGACCGCGTCGGCGCCCTCGAAGTGCCGTACGAGATCGGCCTCCTCACCGGTGTCCCGCCCGATGTCCGCCCGTACCCAGGTGGTCTTCGGCGGCGACCAGTTGGGCACCCGGCGGGCGATGCCCACGATCGACTCGATGTCCGGGGCCTCGCCGAGCGCGCGGACGACGCTCGTACCGGCGTTGCCGGTGGCCCCGACCACCACCACACGCATGCCCTGCTTGATGCCCATGTGTCCGCTCCTTTCGGCCGCGTCGTGTATTCGACCGTTCCTTCCGGTCTCGGCCGTCCCGGTCCTCAGCCGTCCCGGCCGACCAGCTCCCGCGCGGCCGCGACGATCGCGTCCGCGTCGATTCCCGCGTCGTTCAGCTGCTCCGCGGGGGTCGAGGAGCCCGGCATGATGCGCACCGCGAGCCGGATCATCCGGGGCGCCGGACGGCCGTCGTCGAACGCCCCGAGCACCGCGTCGCCCAGTCCGCCCTCGGGGTGGTGGTCCTCCACCGTGATCAGCCGGCCCGTCACCTCGGCGGCGGTGCGCAGTGTCTCGGCGTCCACCGGCTTGACCGAGTACAGGTCGATGACGCGGGCGGGAATGCCCTCCTGGGCGAGCCGGTCGGCGGCCTTGATGGCCTCGTGCAGGGTGATCCCCGCGCCGATGAGGGTGACCTGGTCGTCGTCGGTGGCGCGGACGACCTTGGAGCCGCCGATGGGGAAGCTCTCGGTGGGCGGGTAGATGACCGGCGTTCCGCCGCGGGTGGTGCGCAGATAGCGGATGCCGGACTCCGCGCCCATGGCCGCGGTCAGCTGGGCGGTCTGGTTGGCGTCGCACGGGTAGAGCACCGTGCTGCCGTGCACCGCCCGCATGGCCGCCAGGTCCTCCACGCCCATCTGCGAGGGGCCGTCCTCACCGATGGCCACCCCGGCGTGGGAGCCGATCAGGCTGAGGTCCGCGTCGCTGATGGCGGCCATCCGGATGAAGTCGTAGGCGCGGGTGAAGAAGGCCGCGAAGGTGGAGACGTACGGGTTCCAGCCACGGGCCTGCATGCCGACGGCGGCGGCCACCAGTTGCTGCTCGGCGATGAAGAACTCGAAGTACCGCTCGGGGTGCTCCTTGTGGAAGTACTCCAGCCGGGTGGAGTCGCCCACCTCGCCGTCGAGCGCCACCACATCGCCGCGGGCGGTGCCGACGGCGGCCACCGCCTCGCCGAACGCGTCACGGGTGGGCACCGAGTCGCCGGTGTTGTACCGCGGCAGGACCAGCGGGCCCTCGGCGAAGGGCCGGGTGGGAGAGACCGAGGGCGGGCCGAGCACCGGCACGGCCAGATTGCGTACGCCGCCGAGCTCGGCGATGGCCTCCTCCGCGTTCTTCAGCGGCTTGCCGTGCATGCCCTCGCGGTTCTCCACCGAGGCGACGCCGCGGCCCTTCATGGTACGGGCGATGATGGCGGTGGGCCGGCCGACGGTGGACAGCGCCTCGGCGTAGGCGCGGTCGATGGCCTCGATGTCATGGCCGTCGATCTCGATGGTGTGCCAGTCGAAGGCGCGGATGCGCCGCGCGTAGGCGTCCAGGTCCCATTCGTGGCGGGTGGGGCCGCGCTGGCCGAGCCGGTTCACATCGATGATGGCGATGAGGTTGTCCAGCCGCTCATAGCCCGCGTGCTCGAACGCCTCCCACATCGAACCCTCGGCCATCTCGCTGTCGCCGCACAGCACCCAGACGCGGTAGGGCACATGGTCGAGCCGCTTGCCGCTCAGCGCCATGCCCACGCCGTAGGGCAGGCCCTGGCCGAGCGATCCGGTGGCCACGTCCACCCACGGCAGCCGTGGGGTGGGGTGGCCCTCCAGCCTGCTGCCGCGCCGGCGGAAGGTGACGAACTCCTCGTCGCGGAGGGCCCCGGCCGCCTTGTAGACCGAGTAGAGCAGCGGGGAGGCATGGCCCTTGGAGAAGATCAGGTGGTCATTGCCCGGACGCTCGGGCTGCTCGAAGTCATAGCGCAGATGGTTTCCCATCAGGACGGCCATCAGGTCCGCCGCCGACATCGACGACGTGGGATGGCCGGACCCGGCGGCATCGGCGGCACGCACCGAGTCCACACGGAGCTGCTGCCCGAGCTCGCTGAGTTGTTCGTGTCGCATTGTTCTCCTTCCAGGTTTCGCCGACGGTCAGCCGCGACCCGCCCGTACCGTCTGCGCGACCTCGGGCGATTCGGTGTCCAGCGGCACCGCCCACGGCGGGATCACCCCGAGCTGCACCCCCTGACGTGGCAGTACCGCGTCGAGCAGCCAGTCGGCGGCGACCCGGACCCGGTTCCCCGGCATGGCCATCAGGTGATAGCCGCGGGTGACCGCGCTCGCGATCGGCCCGGACAGCGGTATGTGCAGCGGGTCCGCGGCGGCCTGCGCCCCGCCGAGGTCGACGGTGAACCCGAGGTCATGGTGTTTGTACGGTTTGGGGGCGCCGCGCCCGAGGGAGGCCAGGACGTTGTGGGCCGCGACCTTTCCCTGCCGGTGGGCGTGCTGTGCGGTCATCGGGGTGAACTGGCCCGGCCGGGTCAGATCGGGCACCGCGGCGGCGTCCCCGCAGGCCAGCACCTCCGGGTGGCCGGGCACGGCCAGATACTGGTCGACCCTCAGCCGACCGCGTTCGGTCGGCAGCCCGAGCTGCTCCACCAGCGGGTCGGGGCGCACCCCGACACACCAGATCAGCGACCGGGTGTCGATGAACTCGCCGTCGTCCAGCCGCACGCCCTCCGAGGTGGCCTCCTTGACCGTGGTGCCCGTGCGGATCTCCACACCCCGTTTGCGCAGCACCCGGTCGGCCGTGCGGGACAGCTTCTTGTCCAGCTCCGGCAGCACCCGGGGGGCGATGTCGAGCAGCAGCCAGCGGGGCCGCGGCGCGTCGCGCAGCGTGGTGTTCTTCCGCGCGAGCGAGTCGGTGAAGAGCACCCCGTGGGCGGCCACCTCGGTGCCGGTGTAGCCGGCGCCGACCACCACGAAGGTGCGGCGGGCGGCCCGCTCCCGGGGGTCCTCGCTGGTGCCGGACATCTCGATCTGCCGGGTGACGTGGTCGCGCAGGTAGAGCGCCTCCGGCATGCCGCGGAAACCATGGGCGTGCTCGGCCACACCGGGGATCGGCAGCAGCTTGTTGACGCTGCCCACGGAGAGGATGAGGCGGTCGTACGCCATCTCGCCGGACCGTCCGTCCGGGTCCCGCCAGGAGATCCGGCGGGTGTCCAGGTCGACGCCGTGGACCTCGCCCAGTACCAGCCGGACATGCGGCAGGGTGCCCGTGAGGGAGACCGAGACCCGTCGGGGCTCCAGGACCCCGGCCGCCACTTCGGGCAGCAGCGGCAGATACAGGAAGTAGTCGTTGGGGTTGATCAGGACGATGTCCACCGCGCCCCGCAGGGTGCGGGAGAGGTCACGGGCAGCCTGGTAACCGGCGAAACCGGCACCGACGATCACTATGCGTACTGGGCTCACACAAATCTCCCGGGCATACGGGGCCAGGGAGCACCAAGTGCCCGTGAGAGTCCGGGCCAAACGTCGGGCCCAGGCGGCCCCGCCCCCGGGACCGCGTCCGGAGGGTCCCGGTGCGGTGCGGGGGCGGGGCGGGGCGGCGGTGGGTCAGCGGCCGGGGGCCCGGGGTGGGTCAGTGGCCGCGGGGTCGCGGTAGGTCAGCGGCGCCGGCGGGCCGTCTGCGCGTCGACCGGCTCGTCCCAGTCGATGCGGTAGCCGGTCAGCCAGTCGGGGGCGCCGTTGCCGGCCCGGTCCAGCTTGCGCGGCATGGTGGCATCGCGCAGGGCCCGCGCCACGGGCCCCGGCGCGGTGCGGCGGGCCATGCCCGCGCTGGCCGTGGCGACCTTCTCGACCCGCTCCCGGCGCAGCGCCTCGTACGCGGCGAAGGCCGACTGGGGCGAGCGCAGATCGCGCAGGCATTTGGCGAGCACGACACCGTCCTCGATGGCCATCGACGCGCCCTGCGCGGCGTTGGGCGCGCAGGCGTGCGCGGCGTCGCCGACGATGACCATGGCCTCCTCGGACCAGGTGGGGGTGGAGATGATGTCGTAGGCGGCGGTGGCCACGATGGAGTCGCCGGTGGCACGGACCAGGTCGGCGGCGGGGGTGTGGTCCTCGGCGAAGAGCCTCAGCAGCCGCTCCCGCCACTCCTCGGGGGTGACGGCGGCGAGCTCACCCTTGGACATCTCCTCGGCCGGGGCGTTGCAGAACCACCACACCTCGCCGTCCGGGGCGGTGGTGCAGCCGAAGAACGCCTGCCTGCCGAAGATCATCGTGTAGGCGTCCGGGTCCGGGGGCGTCTCGGCGTCGCGGGTGTAGCCGCAGACGGTGTGCTGTCCGGTGTAGCGGGGCCGGGGCGCGGCCGCGTCGATGACCCTGCGGACGAGCGAGTGGATGCCGTCGGCGCCGATCAGCACATCGCCCACGGCGCGCCCGCCGTCGGCGAACGAGCAGACGATCCGGCCGTCGGGGCTGGTGTGGGCGGCGAGCAGCCGCTTGCCGTGCTCGATGCGCACTCCGCGGCGCACCGCCTCCTCGCGCAGCACCCGGGCGAGGGTGGCGCGTTTGAGGGTGACCGAGCCGAGGCCACCGTCCTGCGATCCGGACATGGGCCGGTTGCCGAGCCGTTTGCCGGTGTTGCTGATGAACTCGACGCGGCCGACCGGGAAGGAGTTCTTCAGCACCGGTTCATGGGCGTCGATGGTGCGCAATGCCTCCAGGCCGTTGGCGGCGACGACGAGGAACGCACCCGCGTCGGTGGCGTCCGTGGGGTACGTCTCGTAGACGACCGCGTCGATCCCGGCTTTCCGCAGGGCCATCGCGGTCACCGTGCCGGCGATGCCGCCACCGATGATCAGGGCTGTGGTCATGGTGCTCCGTGACGTGGCGTGGGGTGTCGTGTCGTGGGGTTGCGACAGCACCATATGGCGGACCGGAGCTCCCCGGGTCAAGAGCGCCACTGCAACTGCCCGATGGCGGGCGGCATTTGGGACAGCTCCGGCAACCTGCCACGTGAAGGGTCCCGCCACGTGAGCCGCCGCGCTACGTGAGGGGCTCCACCCCGTGAACGGCCCCGCCACGTGAGCGGCCCCGCTACTTGAGCAGTCGGGACAGCCGACGGTCGGCGAGCGGCTTGCCGCCGGTCTGGCAGGTGGGGCAGTACTGCAGTGAGGAGTCGCGGAAGGACACCTCGCGGACGGTGTCCCCGCACACCGGGCACGGCTGCCCGGTGCGGCCGTGCACCCGCATGCCGCCGCGCTTCTCCACCTTGAGGTCGGTGGCGGCCAGCCCGCGGGAGCGCTCGACGGCGGAGCGCAGCGTGGCGCCCAGCGCCTCGTACACCCCGGCGATCTCCTCTTCGGTGAGGTCGGAGGCGAGCCGGTAGGGGGACATCCGGGCGGCATGCAGGATCTCGTCCGAGTAGGCGTTGCCGATCCCGGCGATGACGCTCTGGTCCCGCAATACCCCCTTGATCCGGTGGCGTACGCCGCGCAGCAGCCCGGCGAACGCCTCCAGGGTGAAGGAGTCGTCGAGCGGGTCCGGGCCCAGCCGGGCGATGCCGGGGACCTCCTGCGGGTCGCGGACCACGTACACCGCGAGCCCCTTGCGCGTCCCGGCCTCGGTGAGGTCGAACCCGGAGCGCTCCGGACCGGCCAGCAGCAGCCGCAGCGCGAGCGGGCCCTTGCCGGGGCGCGGCGGGGCCTCGGGGAGTCCGTCCCGCCAGCGCAGCCAGCCCGCCTTGGCGAGGTGGACGACCAGATGGGGGCCGTCGGTGGCCAGGTCGAGGAACTTGCCGTGGCGGGCCACCGCCGTGACGGTGTGACCTTCGAGCGCGCTCAGCGGCGGGTCGTAGGTCTTCAGGACGCTCACCGCGACGGGGAGGACGCGGGCGATCTCCCGGCCGGCGGCGCGCTCGGCCAGGATCGCGGTGAGGGCCTCCACCTCGGGCAGCTCCGGCATGCCACCAGTGTGCCGCAGGGCGGAGGCGAATCACCCGGGGCGCCCCGGAGGGGGCGGGTTACCACCGACGCACCGCTCCGGGCTGCGGCCTCGCAGTCACTCCCTTACCGTCTCTTTTGTCCCTTCTCATCCCAGCCTGCCCCGTACGGAGCGTTCCCCATGGTCAACACCGGACAGCAGTCCGTACGAAGCGAGGCAGTACGCGGCGGTGAGGTGACACGCGTCGGCGAGGTGGCACGGCAGGAGGCGACGGGCGGGACACGAGGCGCGAGGTACGAGGGCTATGAGGCGTACGAGGGCGGCAGCCCCGAGGCCGAGCGGCGGCGCTTCGAGAAGCTGACGCGCGAGCTGATGCGGACGCGGCGGACACGCCCCGCCGGCGCGGACAGCCCGGGCGCCCCGCAGCTGCTGCGCCCCTTCCGGGCCAAGGCGGCGCTGGGTGTGGAGAACGCCCGGCTGCGGTTCCGTGAGGACCTTCCGCCGGAGCTGTGCGTGGGATACGCCCGGCCGGGCGCCGAGTACCCGGCCGTGGTGCGGCTCTCCACCGCGAGCGGCACCGAGCGGCACGACACCACACCCGATCTGCGCCGGATGGCGGTGCGGGTCCAGGCCGGTCCGGAGGAGACCCACGATCTGCTGGCCACCAGCTTCCCGGTGTCCCATGCCGCCGATGTGCACGAGTTCGTCGCCTTCGCCAAGGCCACGGCGGGCGCGGGGAGCACCGTGGAGAAGGCGTTCGGGCTCTTCGTCCGGCTGCCGCTGGCGGTGGGCTGGGCCACCGCCGACCGGATGCGCCGCAATCTGCGGATCGCCACCCGCCATACGGTGGGCTCGCTGGCCCGCGAGACCTTCTGGAGCCGGGGCGCGATCCTGTGGGGCCCGGCCGGTCCGGTGCGGTATCAGCTGCGTCCGGCGCCCGGCGGCACCGCCGCTCCCCCACCCGACCGTGACCCCGACTATCTCGACCGTGAGCTGGCGATGCGCTTGTCCACCGGCGACATCGCCTTCGAGCTGTGTGTGCAGCGCTATCTGGACGACCGGCGGACCCCGGTCGAGGACGGCTCGGTGGAGTGGGGGGAGAGCGACGCACCGGTCGTCCCGGTCGCGGTGCTCACGGTGCCGTGCCAGGACCTGGACAGCGCCCGGGCCCGGGCGGCGGCCCGCCGGGTCGAGCTGCTGACGTTCAACCCCTGGCACACCACGGAGGAGTTCCGTCCGCTGGGCAATCTCAACCGGGCACGCAAGGCCGCGTACGAGGTCGCCGCCGCACATCGCCTCGGCCTGCGCCTCCCCACCGCCGAGCCGGGTCCCGCCGCCGAGCCAGGCGCGACCGCCGAATCGCACCCCGCCGCGCTGCTGCCCGTTCCGGTGCGCGCCGCCTTCGACCTGCCGGTGCGCGCGGCCTTCGGCCTGGTCAACCGCTGTGTGCCCTGGCATCGGCTGCCGGACCCGCTGGGGGTGCTCACCTCGGACGCGCTGGGCCGGGCGCTGCGCCGGCTCGGCCTCCTCGACGCGGCCCCGCCCGAGACGCCGCCGCATCCCGATCCGGCCCCCGCCCCAGCCGGGGAGGGGCCACGGGCGGCGCGCTCATACGACGGCCCGACCGGCGATCCGGCCATGGCGCGGAGGGATGGCGCGCGGACGGATCGGGCGCCGAGGGGCGTGGCCGGGGCCACCGTCGGCCTTCGCCTGTCACCGGTCCACCGGCCCGATCTGATCCATGTGCCCCACCCCGCCGCGGTCGGCGAACGGCTGCTGCACCGGGAGCGCTTCCGGCCCGCCACCTCGCTCAATGTCCTGGCGGCCGCCTGGACCCACTTCCAGTCCCCGGACTGGGTCGACGCCGTCTCCCACCGCTGGGACAGTTCGCAGGTGTACGGCGGCGCCGGGCCGCGCCTGGAGGAGGGCCATCTGCCGCTGGGCCCGGGCGGGGTGCCGCCGATCGGCTCGGCCGGCGCCTGGTGGCTGGGGCTCAGCGCGATGCACACGCTCTTCGCCCGTGAGCACGAGGCGGTGTGCGAGGCGCTGCGCCACACCCATCCGGCGATGGACGAGGAGTCGGTGCACCACACGGCCCGGCTGGTGGTCTCCGCGCTCATCGCCAAGATCCATACGGTGGAGTGGATTCCGGCGATGCTCGCCACCGAGGTGATCGACCTCGGCTCGAAGACCAACTGGCAGGGCCCGCCCGCCCATTGGCTGTCCCGGCTCGGCCTGTGGCTGTTCGAGGCGAGCGCGTCGACGGGCGGCCCCCGCGGCGTGCCGGACCATCCCGGGGTGCCGTTCGCCCTCGCCGAGGAGTTCATGACGGTCTACCGGACGCATCCGCTGGTCCCGGACGACATCGAGCTGTGCGATCACCGCTTGGGGCGGCGGTCGCGGTCGCTCGGCTTCGACGAGGTGCGGGGCGCGGCGGCCGAGGCGGTGATGCGCAAGACCGGGCTCGCCGACGCCCTCTACTCCTTCGGCGTCGCCCACCCGGGCGCGATCACCCTGGGCAACTACCCGCGCGCACTACGGCGTTTCGAGCGAGACGGCGAGCTCCTCGATCTGCCGGTGGCGGAGCTGATGCGGGCCCGGCGGCGGGGCGTACCGCGGTACAACGACTTCCGGGCCCGGCTGGGCAGAGCGCGGATCCGCTCCTTCGAGGAGCTGTCCCCCGATCAGGACACCGTCGCCCGGCTCGAAGAGGTCTACGCCTCGGTCAACGAGATCGACACCATGGTGGGGCTGTTCGCGGAGAACCCGCCCGAGGGGTCGGCGTTCAGCGAGACGGCGTTCCATGTCCTGCTGCTCATGGCCACCCGGCGGATTCAGGACGACCGCCTTCTGACCGTGGACTTCCGGCCCGAGGTGTACACCCCACTGGGGCTGGACTGGGTGGAGAAGTCCAGCATGGCCTCGGTGATCCTGCGGCACTGCCCGGAGCTGGCCGGAGTGCTGCCCCGCGGGGCGAGTCCGTTCGCGCCCTGGCGGCCGGTGGCGCCGTCGCTGTCCTGACCGCGGCCGTGGACCGGTTCAGGTTCAGTCCTGGCCGCGGAAGCGGTTGATGGACGGCAGATGGCGCTCGCGCAGCTCCGGATCGCGCACCCCCAGGCCCTCCTCCGGGGCCAGGCACAGGACGCCGACCTTCCCGGAGTGGCGGTTGCGGTGGACGTCCTGGGTGGCCGTGCCGACCGCCGTGAGCGGATAGACCTTGGAGAGCGTGGGGTGCACCATCCCCTTCTCGATCAGCCGGTTGGCCGCCCAGGCCTCCCGGTAGTTGGCGAAGTGGGTGCCGATGATGCGCTTGAGCGCCATCCACAGATAGCGGTTGTCGTACTCATGGCGGTAGCCGGACGTCGAGGCGCAGGTGACGATGGTTCCGCCGCGCCGCGCCACATACACACTGGCGCCGAAGGTCTCGCGGCCGGGGTGCTCCAGGACGATGTCCGGATCGTCGCCGCCGGTCAGTTCGCGGATCCGGGCCCCGAAGCGCTTCCACTCCTTGGGGTCGGGCGTGGACGCGTCCTTCCAGAACCGATAGCCCTCCTCGGCCCGGTCGATGACCAGCTCGGCCCCCATGGAGCGGACGAGTGCGGCCTTGCGCTGCCCGGAGACCACGCACACCGGAATGGACCCGCCGTTGACGGCCAGTTGGGTGGCGTACGAGCCGAGGCCACCGGCCGCGCCCCAGATGAGGGTCACATCGCCCTGTTTCATCTGGGCGCCGTTGCGGGAGACGAGCTGCCGGTACGCCGTGGAGTTGACCAGGCCCGAGGAGGCGGCCTCCTCCCAGGTGAGATGGGCGGGCATCGGCATGAGCTGGTTGGCCTTGACCAGCGAGAGTTCGGCGAGCCCGCCGAAGTTGGTCTCGAAGCCCCAGATGCGCTGCTCGGGGTCGAGCATGCTGTCGTCGTGGCCGTCCGGCGAGCGCAGCTCGATGGACAGGCAGTGGGCCACCACCCGGTCGCCGGGCTTCCAGTGGCGCACCCCCGGCCCGGTGCGCAACACCACACCGGCCAGATCGGAGCCGAGGACGTGGTAGGGCTGGTCGTGGCGGGCCGCTCCGGGGTCGTCGGTCCGTGCGTACCGCTCCAGGAAGCCGAAGGTCGGCAGCGGTTCGAAGATGGCGCTCCACACGGTGTTGTAGTTGATCGCGCTGGCCATGACCGCGATCACCGCCTCGCCCGGGCCCGGTTCGGGCGTGGGCACCTCACGGATGTGGAGCGACTTCTGGGGGTCCTTGTCCTTGGTGGCCATGCCCTCGAACATCTCGGATTCCTCTTTGAGGATCACCGCGCCCCGATAGGACTCGGGCACGTTCAAGGCGGCGAAATCCGCGGCCACCGCATCCTCTGCCAGCACGGCGCTGATGATGTCCTGCATGACATGTCCTCCGATGTACCGCCCCGGGCACCCTGTGTCCCGGAGGCTATGGCAGCGGCCACGATCCGAATAACCCCTACGTCCGCCCAGGTCCGGCCCCCCTAGGCGCCCCCCTATACCGCCAGGGAGTGCAGACAGGCGATGAGCGTTCGGGCCTCGACATTGACGTAATGGCTGTGGCGTATGAGGTCGAGCAGCTGACGCACGGCCATCCAGCGGTAGTGCGACGGCTCCTCGGGCACGGCGCTCATCTCGGTTTCCACGACGAGATAGCGATTGAAGGCGTGGAAGAACCGGCCGCCTTCTTCGGAGAGCACGGTGTCGAACCGCACCCGGTCGGCCGGCGCCTCCACCACCTCCCGGAGGAACGGCGGTGTGGCCCCCTCGGGCAGATGGGTGTAGTTGCGCGGTGTGCACTGCACGGTGGGGGCCAGCTCCACCACGTCCGTGTAGCCGGGTTCGGCGCGGGCCTGCACCAGCACATGCGGCACCTTGTCGGCGTAGGCCAGCAAGAAGGCCGCCACGCCCGGGCCATGGGGCTCGATCATGGGCTGGGTCCAGCTGCGCACCTCACGGCCGCCCGCGGCGACGTCCACGGCCATCACGCTGAAGAAGCGCCCGCTCTCATGGGAGATCCGATGGGCGCTGCGGTGCCAGCCGGTCGTCTCCCGCAGCGGTATCCGCTCGGTGAACACCTCGCGCTCGGTGCGCAGCCCGGTGATCCAGCTGAGGATGTCGGCGTCGCGGTGGCGGCTGTGGGCCCCGAGGACCGGGAAGGTCTCCTCGGAGTCCAGCGGGGAGTGCGGCAGACAGGCCAGGACGCTGCGCGCGTCCATGTTCACCAGGTCCTCCACGGCCAGCAGATGGTGCAGCTGGCCCAGCGTCAGCCAGCGGAAGCCGTCGCGCACCTCGACGTCCGTCTCCGGTGCGACCTCGACCAGCATGTTGCGGTTGCGCTTGTGGAAGAACCAGCTGCCCTGCTCCGACTGGCGGACGTCGGCGAGCACCCGGTGCCGTTCGGCCTGCTGGAAGTACTCCACATACGGCACCGCCCGGCCCTTGTGCACGCGCGTGTAGTTGCTGCGGGTCGCCTGGACGGTGGGCGAGAGCTGCAGTCCGCCGTGGTTGCCCGGCTCCATCTTGGCCTGCATCAGGAAGTGCGGTACGCCGTCGAAGTCCTTGACCAGGATGCCGAGGATGCCGATCTCCGGCTGGTGGAGGATCGGCTGGCGCCACTCCTCCACCGGCGCCCCGGGCATCCGCACCCGGAGGCCCTCGACGGAGAAGAACCGGCCGGTCTCATGGACGAGGTTGTGGGTGTCCGGCGCGAACTCCCAGCCGCGCATCGCCTCGAACGGAATGATCTCGATCCGGGACTCGTCGGCGTCGACGCGCTCCCGGAACCAGCGCTGGAAGTCGGCGAGCAGGGTCACCGAACTGTCGACGGTGGCGGCCGAGCGGACCAGCCGCTCCTGGAGCGTGCTCACCACGCCCACGCCTCCGGTCCGGGGCCGCCGTTGCCGATCGGCGGGAACAGCCGGTCCAGTTCGGCCAGCACCTCGTCCGGCAGCGTCAGCTCCATGGCCTTGAAGGCCCCGTCCAGCTGGTCCAGGCTGCGCGGCCCGATGACCGGTGCGGTGATGCCGGGGCGGCCCATCACCCAGGCCAGCCCGACCTCGGCCGGGTCGGCGCCGAGGCCGTCGCACAGCTTCTCGTACGCGGCGACGGCGTCCCGGTGGACCTCCAGCGCCTGGGCCGCGCGGCCCTGGGCGGTCTTCATCGCGGTGCCCTCGGCCAGCTTGCGCAGCGCCCCGCTGAGCAATCCGCCGTGCAGCGGGGACCAGGCGAGCACCCCGACCCCGTACCGCTGGGCGGCGGGGATCAGCTCGAGTTCGATATGGCGGGTGACGAGGTTGTAGACGCTCTGCTCGGAGACGATGCCGAGGAAGTGGCGGCGGGCGGCGGTCTCCTGGGCCTCGGCGATATGCCAGCCGGCGAAGTTGGACGAGCCGACGTAGCGCACCTTGCCCTGCCGGGTCAGCGTCTCCATGGCCTGCCACACCTCCTCCCAGGGGGCGTGGCGGTCGATATGGTGCATCTGGAACAGGTCGATCCAGTCGGTGCCCATCCGGCGCAGCGAGTCCTCGCAGGAGGCGATGATGTGCCGGGCCGAGAGTCCCGAGTCATTGGGCCAGTCGCTCATCGGGTTGAACACCTTGGTGCCCAGCACGACCTTCTCGCGCCGGCCGCCGCCCTGGGCGAACCAGCCGCCGAGGAACTCCTCGGTGTAGCCCTTGTGCTTCTGCCAGCCGTACTGGTTGGCGGTGTCGACGAAGTTGACCCCGCGGTCCAGGGCGGTGTCCAGGATCGCGTGGCTCTCCTCGTCGCTCGCCCTGACCCCGAGGTTCAAGGTGCCCAGGCACACCCGGCTCACCTGGAGGCCGGTACGTCCGAGATAGGTGTACTCCATCAGTGTCCTTCGGTACGGGCCGCCGCGGCAGCCGGTCGGCTCGAGGTGGCGGAGGCGGCCCACAGGTCGTGGAGGGATTCCTTCAGGGCCACCTTCGGGGACCAGCCCATGAGCCGCCGGGCGAGGCGGATGTCGGCCTGGGTCCAGCTTCCGCCCTTGCTGTGCACGGCGCCGCTCTCCTCGCGCACCAGATCCGCGGGGACCTGGGAGGCGGAGATCAGCAGCCAGGCCAGTTCGCGCATGCTGGAGGCGTCGCCCTGCCCGATGTTGATCGCCCGGCCGGTCACCGGGCTGCTCGCGGCCAGCACCACGGCCTCGGCGACGTCGCGGACGTCGATGAAGTCCCGCTGGTCGTCGACGAGGGTGAGGGAGAGCGGTGCGTCCTTCGTGGTCCGGCGCAACCGGTGGGCGAGTCCGCCGAGGAAGCTGCCCCGGGGGGTGCCCGGTCCGCAGACGTTGGTGACGCGCAGGACGCAGCCGTCGATGCGGCCCGCGTCCGCCGCGCCCAGGACGATCCGGCTGCCGATGAGTTTGGTGCGGGCGTAGGGGGTGTGCGGGGCGGTGGGGTGGTCCTCGGCGATGGCCGTGCCGTCGGGGACGGGGCCGTACTCGTGCACCGAGCCCAGATGGACCAGCCGCGGCCGCCTGGGGAGGGTCGCCACGGCGTCCACCAGCCGGTCGACGAGCGGGACGTGCGAGGCCGTCATGCTCTCCTCGTCGCCCTCCCAGCTGTCGCCCGCGGCGTTGACGACGAGATCGGCGGACTTCGCGGCCCGGGCGATGTCGTCGCTCGGCGCGGATACCGCGTCAAGAGGCAGAAATGCGACTCCGGGAATGGGTTCAGCGGGTTTTCTCGCTATTGCCAGGACTTCATATCCGCGTTTGGTGAGAGCCCTGCAGATATGTCGCCCGATGAATCCGGTGCCGCCGATCACAACGGCCTGCCGATCTCGCATGTGGGCCATATCGCCACCGTATTGGCGCCGCTTCGAGCGGAACAACCCCTACCCTCGTCCACCCCTATCTGCCACCCCTACCACCGCTCCGACCTGCGATGTCATTGGAATAGATGTCGTTTATGGGCCTCGCTGACGGCTGCCGCGCGATCCTTCACCCCGAGTTTCTCGTAAACATGCAGCAGATGTGTCTTCACTGTCGCCTGGCTGATGAACAACGCTGCCGCTGCCTGTCGATTCGTGGCCCCGTCCGCGATGAGTCTGAGCACTTGGAGTTCCCGGTCGCTCAGCGGTCCCTGGGTGGGTTTGCGGACTTGGCCGAGAACCCGTCCGGTGACCGCGGGCGAGAGAACGGACTGGCCCGAGGAGGCGGATCGCACGGCGCGGGTCAGCTCCTCGCGCGGGGTGTCCTTGAGGAGATAGCCGGTCGCCCCGGCGGCCAGGGCGCCCATGACGTCGCTGTCGGTGTCATAGGTGGTCAGCACCAGGATCCGGGCCTCCGGGTCGCCGGCCAGCAGCCGCTTGATGGCCTCGACCCCGCCCATCCGCGGCATGCGCAGATCCATCAGGACCACATCGGCCGGCCGCCGCTCGTACAGTTCGACGGCCTCGGCACCGTCACCGGCCTCGCCGATCACCGTGAAGTCGGGGTCCCGCTCCAGCACCCCGCGCAGCCCGTCGCGGACCACGGGGTGGTCGTCCACGATGAGGATGCGGATGGGCGCGCCGGTGGCGCGATGGGCGCCGGCGTCGTGCGGGTTACTGCCGTGGGTGTGACCGCTGGGGGTGATTCCGCTCATGCACCGGCTTCCTGGGGGATGACGGGGACGGCCGCGCTGATGGCGGTGCCCTCGCCACGGGCGCTTTCGATGTCCAACGTACCGGCGACCCGGCCCAGTCGGCGCCGCATCGCCACAAGCCCCAGCCCGTGGTCACCGGAGGTGCCGGCCTCGGCCTCCGCGGCCGTGGGGTCGAATCCGACGCCGTCGTCGAGCACATCGAGGACGACCACGTCGTCCATGTACGACAGGGTGATGCCCACCTTCGACGCCTCGGCGTGCTTGGCGATGTTGGCGAGGGCCTCCTGTGCCACCCGGTAGAGGGTGGCCTCCAGTTCGGCGTGGACGGGGGTGGCGGTCCCGGTCGTCGCGAACGCCACCTTCGCCTCCCGCCCCCGTGACCAGCCCTCGATCAGGCACTCCAGGGCGTCGGGCAGCGTCCGGGACTCCAGCTGCTCGGGGCGGAGCGCCTGGACCGACCGGCGCGCCTCGGCCAGGCTGTCGCGGGCCAGGTCCTTGGCCGCGACCAGATGGCGGCGCCACACCTCACGGTCGCCTTCGGCGTGTTCGGCGGCTTCCAGCTGCCGGATGATGCCGGCCAGCCCCTGGGCGAGGGTGTCATGGATCTCCCCCGCCATCCGCTGGCGCTCGTCCAGCACTCCGGCCTCACGCGCCTGGGTGATGAGCTGGGCGTGGAGCCCGGCGTTCTCGTTGAGCGCGGAGCGGAGTTCGGCCACGGTGCGTTTGCGCCGCTGATGCTGTTCGTTCAGCCGGCTCGACAGCAGGTTGATCCAGCCGATCACCACGGTCTGGAAGGCGATCGCGGCGATATAGCCGACCACCGCGCCGGTCGTCGGCCGCGGGAGGCCGTCCGGCACGGTGTTGACGACGAACGAGGTGGCCGCCACGGACACCAGCGCCCAGACCGTCGGCAGCAGCACCAGCGCCTGCAGGAACCCGGTGGCGGCGAAGACCATGAACACCTGGTCCCGCGCCATCAGCGCGGCGGAGAGGACGAGCAGCCCGGTGAAGTACACGGCCGTCCGTGCCATGCCGTACGGCTGTCTGCTGCGGCGGCCCGTCGGCAGGGTGTAGGTGCCCAGGATCCACAGGGCGGCCAGCGCCGCCAGGCCGAGCGTGGTGAGCAGCCCCCGGGCCGGCGGCGGCCCGTGGACCAGACTCAGGGCCGTGGACAGAAACAGCAGAAGGTAGGGCAGCCCTCCGAACAGGATGTCGGAGTGCCGCTCCCACCGTCCGCCGTCGTCCTTGGACGCGCTCACCTCACTCCCAGCGGAACAGCTTGGCCGCGGCCGCGGTGGCGGCCACCGCGATCACCCCGAGGACGGTCAGGTGCAGCGCCTGCGGCCACTGGTTCTCCCAGGAGTCGCGCAGCGCCTGCAGCGCGGCGCCCAGCGGGGTGTAGTCGCCGATGGTGGACACGGTCTCGGGCAGGTCCTCCTTGGGGAGGAACGCCCCGCCGAAGAAGAGGCTGGGGAAGAGCAGGGAAAGGCCCATCGCGGTGGCCGACTTGCTGCTCGGCGCGATGGCCGCGATCACCAGGCCGATGGAGAACAGCGCCCAGGTGCCGAGGGCGAAGCTCACCAGGAAGGCGGGGACGTCACCGGGCAGCTTGGTGTCGAAGGCGGCCTTGCCGACGATGAGTACCAGCACCGCGGAGACCGCCGCGGTGACCAGGTTGATGAAGAGCTGGGCGATCAGCAGATTCCCCGGGTGGACGGGGCTGGCGGCCAGGCGCCGCAGGATGCCCTTCTCCCGGTAGGTGGCCAGCGTCGTGGGCAGCAGGTTGAGGGCCAGCATCGTCAGACACAGCGACATGGCCATCGCGGGGACGAACGCGGCCATCGACTCCTTGGTGGCGGCGTCGTCGTTGGACTTGGTGGTGACGAAGTGGAAGATGGCCAGCAGCATGATGGGCAGCGCGATGACAAAGAACACCGCGGTGGGATCGCGCAGGAACAGCTTGCTCTCGACGAAGGTGAGCTTGGTGCGCCCGGACATGGCAGAGATCTCCTCGGCGGTTCAGTTGGCGGGCTTGGAGCCGGTCAGGGCGACGAAGGCGTCATCGAGACTCGCCTGTTCCAGACGGAGTTCGTTCGCCACGATCTGATTGCGGGCCAGGACGGAGATCACCGCGTAGACGACATTGCCCTTGCCGACCACCGTCACCTGCGACTTGGACCGGGTCACGCTGCTCACCTCGGGCAGCGAGGTCAGCAGTTCGTCGTCCATCGGCACGGACGGCTTGAACCGGATGATCTGCTGCTCGTCGACCCTGGACACCAGTCCGGAGGGGGTGTCCAGGGCGACGACCCGGCCGGATTCGATGATGGCGATCCGGTCGCAGAGCCGCTCGGCCTCCTCCATGAAGTGGGTGACCAGCAACACGGTCACGTCCTGCTCCCTGACCTTCTCGATCAGCTTCCAGGTCTCGCGCCGGGCGTGCGGGTCCAGTGCGGTGGTCAGCTCGTCGAAGACGGCGATCCTGGGGTTGCCGACCAGGGCGAGTGCGATGGACAGCCGCTGCTGCTGTCCGCCGGACAGCGATCCGTAGGCCGTGTCGGCCTTGCCGGACAGGCCCCAGTCCTTGATGAGTTCGCGCCAGTCGACGGGGTCGCGGTAGAAAGTGCTGTAGAGCTCGAGCGCCTCCCACACCTTCATCTTGGGGGGCAGTTCGCTCTGCTGGAGCTGGATCCCGATGGACTCGCGCAGCTCGGCGAGGTCCTTCAGCGGGTCCAGGCCCATCACGGAGATCTCGCCACCGTCCCGTTTGCGCATCCCCTCGATGCACTCCACGGCGGTGGTCTTGCCCGCGCCGTTCGGGCCGAGGATGCCGAAGATCTCACCCTCCTCCACGGAGAAGGACACGTCCTGTACCGCGACGTGATTGCGGTATTCCTTCCGCAGGTTACTGACCTCGATCAGCGGCATGGCCCGGGCCCTCCTCGCTTTTGTTCCTTCACTCTTCCACCGTAGGAAGCGGCTGTCCCCCGCGGATCGGCCCATCGGCTGCCCAGCGGGCTGATCCTCCCTCCACCCACCGGCTGACCGGCCGCATCAACCGATCGGTGGAGGGGGGTACGCCAGGGCCGGGTCAGTCACACCGGGGGTGCAGCGCCCGGCAGACCTCGTAGGACGGCAGCAGGCCCGCCCGTTCGGCCTCGGCGAGCCCGGGGGCGTTCCGGTCGCGCCGGGAGACCAGATACTCCAGGCCCGTGGGCCAGGGCAGGCCGAGCGCCGGGTCGAAGGGGTTGATCTCGTGTTCGGCACCCGGGTTGTACTCCGCCGAGTTCAGATAGGCCGCCACGGTGTCGTCCCGCAGCGCGATGAAGGCGTGGCCGAGGCCCTCCTCCAGATACACCGCCCGGTACGAGACGGGGTCCAGGCGTACGCTGTCCCAGTGGCCGAAGGTGGGCGAGCCCACCCGCAAGTCCACCACCACATCGAGGAGTTCGCCGCTGGTGCAGGTCACCATCTTGGCCTGGCCCGGGGGTACGTCCGCGTAGTGCACCCCGCGGACCGTGCCGCGCCGGGAGACGCTGTGGTGGTTCTGGCCCAGGCGCAGCGGATGGCCGACGGCCGCGGTGAAGGCCGCTTCGGTGTAGTGGGCGACGAACGCGCCGCGCTCGTCGCGGTGGACGTCCGGGCTGAACTCGTAGGCGCCGGAGACCGCCAGCTCGCGCACCTTCATCGGCCGTGCTCCACGGTGAGCTTCTCCAGGACCGGCACCACATCGTGCGGGGTGGGGGTGTGCAGGTTCTCCGCGCGCAGCCGCTCGGCGGTCTCCTTGTACGTGACGTCGCCCAGCAGCCGTTCGACGCTCTCCCGCAGCACCTCGGCGGTCAGCTCGGAGGCGTGCACGGCCAGTCCCGCACCGGCCTCGTGCAGACTGGTCGCCTTGTTCCACCAGTCGCCGTAGCGGATGGTGGGGATGAACTGCGGTACGCCGTTGACCAGCGCGGTGCCCCAGGAGCCGAAGCCGCCGTGGTGGATGAGGACCGAGGCGCCGGGCAGCAGGGCGTGCAGCGGGACGAAGTCCACGATGTGGGTGTTGGCGGGGATCTTCTCCAGGGCCGCGACCTCCTCGGGCGGCAGCGCGGCCACCACGTCGATGTCCATGGTCCCGAGGGTGTCGATGATGTCGGTGACCGGCATGAAGGTGCCGCCCAGGGCCGCCCGTGCGGAGACGCCGGACGTCAGCACGACGCGCGGCCGCTCGGGGACCTCGCGCAGCCAGGCCGGGATCTCACAGGGGCCGTTGTAGGGCAGATAGCGGACCGGGACCCGGTGGACGGAGAGCGGAAGCTGGAGGCTGGTGGGGATCTGGTCGATGGTCCACTGGCCGACCACGATCTCCTCGTCGAAGGTGCGGTCGTAGCGGGCGAGGATGCCGCCGAGCCAGTCGGCCATCGGGTCCTCGCGGCGCTCCTCGGGCTGCTCCGCGAGGCGGGTCAGGAACACCTCGCGCATCTTGGAGTAGATGTCGATACACCACAACAGCCGGGCGTGGGCGGCGCCCACGACCCGGGCGGCCACCGGGCCCGCGTAGCTGACCGGGTCCCAGATGACCAGGTCGGGCTGCCAGTCGCGCGCGTAGGCCACCAGCTCGTGCACCATGCAGTCGTTGTAGGTCTGGTACGCGAACATCACGCTGACCTTGAACTTCATCAGCACCTGTTCCCAGGAGTGCTGATCGAGGTCCGGAGTGGACCAGTCGGACAGCGGGTTCTCCAGCGAGTCGCGGTTCTGCGTCAGCATCTCGTGGAGTTTGTGGTCCGTGCCGACGGAGACGGCCGTCAGACCGGTGCTCTTGATGTGCGCGGTCAGCGCGGGGTTGCTGGCGACATGCACCTCGTGGCCGGCCGCGGCCAGCGACCAGGCGAGCGGGACCATGGTGAACAGGTGCGATTTCTCGGACACCGTCGCGAAAAGGATACGCATCGTCGGTTTCTCTCTCAGTCGATGGTTCGTCGGGGGCGGGCGGTGGCCGCCCGCAGGGTGTCCGTGATGACTCCGGCCACCGCCGCCTTCTGCTCACCCAGGTAGAAGTGGCCGCCGGAGAAGACCTCCAGCCGGAAGGAGCCCGCGGTGTGCTCGCGCCAGCCCGCCATCTCCGGGGCCCTGACGCGGATGTCGCTGTCGCCGGCGAGCCCCACGATGTCGCAGCGCAGCCGGGCGCCGGGCCGGTACTCATAGGTCTCGGCCGCCTTGTAGTCGCTGCGGATGGCCGGCAGGGCCAGCCGCAGCAGTTCGGCGTCACCGAGGATGCGCGAGTCGGTCCCGCTGACCAGTTGGAGCTCGGCGATGAGCCCGGCGTCGTCGCGCCGGTGGATGTCCAGGCTCCGGTGGTGGGAGGGCGCGGGCCGGCCCGAGGCGAAGAGCGCCACGGGCACGGTCCCCAGCTCCGCTTCGAGCAGCCGGGCCAGCTCGAACCCGACGCTCGCGCCCATGCTGTGGCCGAACAGCGCGATCGGCCGGTGTGCCGTCAGCGGCGTCAGCGCCTCGAAGATCTCGCGCGCCATCTCATGGATGTTCTCGATGGGCGTGTCGTGGCGGCGGTCCTGCCGTCCCGGGTACTGGACGGCCAGCGCCTCCACGGTCGGCGGCAGCAGCTCGGAGAGGGGGAAGTAGAAGCTGGCGGCTCCTCCCGCGTGCGGCAGGCAGACCAGGCTGACCTCGGCCTCCGGGCGCGGATGGAACCTGCGGAACCACAGGCTCTCATCGGTGACGGGCAACGCCATGGTCGTCGTTCCTTTCGCGGTGCGGGAGGGCGCCTCGGCGGCGGGTGCGGGGCGTGGTCAGGCGCCGTCGCGCGGCAGGGACTCCAGCCAGTCCTCGATGGCCTGGGCGGTGGGGAGGGAGTGGTCCTCCATCATGGTGAAGTGGTTGCCGCGCACATCGACGATGTCGTGCGGCAGCTCCCAGAAGGACCGCCAGTCGGGCAGCTCCTCCAGCTTCAGCGAACCGGTGGACAGCGGCTCCGTCGCGCGCACGAGGAGGGTGGGGGTCGCGATCGGATCGGGATCCCAGCTGCCGAAGAGGTTGAGATACCAGCCCATGGCCGACAGCCGGTCGTCGTCCATGGTGACGAACACTCCCTCGCGCTCGGTCATCCCGTCCATGAGCGAGAGCCCGAACTGGTTGAGGATGCTGCTCTTGGGCACGTAGGTGTCCACCAGCACCACCGCGGTCGGCCTCATGCCCATCCGCTCCAGATGTCCCGCCGCCGCATGGGCGAACCAACCGCCCGCCGAGGAGCCGAGGAGCACGATCGGCGCCCCGTCCGCGGCCTTCGCCACCGCCTCGGCCTGGGCGGCGACCACCGCGTCCGCCGTCTCCGGAAGGGGCTCGCCGCGGCCGAAGCCCGGCAGCGCGAGCGCCGACACATCACGCCGGCCCCGCTGCGAGGCCGCGAACCGCGCGTACTGGTGGATGCCCGCGACCGCCAGGCACGAGGAGAAGCAGAACATGTGCTGCTCGGCCGGGCCCTTGCTGAGCCTGACCGGTGTCGGCAGCTTCTCCAGCTCGGAGGTGGCGCTGAACCGGGGCCGCAGCGCCGCCGTGGCGTGCAGCAGGTCGAAGATCTCTTTCCACTTCCCGGTCTCGAACGCCTGGGTGTACAGCGCGCTCAGCGTGGTGGACTCACCCGCGGCGGCGGCCGCCGGGCCCGTGGGCGTCTCCACGGACGGGCCCGACTGCCGGGCCGCGGCCAGGTCCGAGCGGAGCCGGGCGGCCAGATCGGTGGGCGTCTCGTGGTCGAAGACGAGCGTGGCGGGAAGCCTGAGCCCGGTGGCCGCGTTCAGCCGGTTGCGCAGCTCGACCGCGGTGAGCGAGTCGAAGCCGGAGTCCACGAACTCATGGGTGGCGCCGATGGCGGACGGGTCCGGGTGGCCGAGCACGGTGGCCACCTGCGCGCACACCAACTCCACCAGTACGGCGTCCTGTTCGGCCTCCGACAGCCCGGCGAGCCGTTCCCGCAGCGCGGAGTCGCCGCCCGGTGAGCCGGCGCGCGTGGTCGCGCCCGCCCGGCGCGCCGGTGCCCGCACCAGTCCGCGCAGCAGCAGCGGCACCGAGCCGGATCCGGCGTTCGCGCGCAGCGCCGCGAGGTCGAGCCGCATCGGGATCAGCAGCGGGGTGTCCAGGGCGAGGGCGGTGTCGAGCAGTTCCATGCCCTGTTCCAAGGAGAGCGCGGCCACGCCCGAGCGGGCGGCCCCGGCCGTGTCCGCCGTACCGGTCATCGCGCTGGTCTGCGCCCACAGCCCCCAGGCGAGGGAGTGGGCGGGCAGCCCCTGCGCCCTGCGGGCCTGCGCGAAGGCGTCGAGGAAGCCGTTGGCGGCCGCGTAGTTGCCCTGTCCGGCGCCGCCGAGCACACCGGCGGCCGAGGAGAAGAGCACGAACGCGGCCAGGTCCAGCTCCCGGGTGGCCTCGTGGAGGTGGAGTACGGCGTCGGCCTTGGGCCGCAGCACCGTGTCCATCCGCTCGGGGGTGAGCGAGGAGATCACCCCGTCGTCCAGGACCCCGGCAGTGTGGAACACCCCGGTCAGCGGGTGGTCGCCGGGCACCTGGGCCACCAGGGCGGCCACGGCGTCCCGGTCGGCGGTGTCGCACGCCGCCACGGTCACGGTGGCGCCGAGCGCGGTCAGCTCGTCCCGCAGCCGCCCGGCCCCCTCGGCGGCCGGTCCCCGGCGGCTGGTCAGCAGCAGATGGCGGACGCCGTGCCGGGTCACCAGATGGCGGGCGAGCAGCCCGCCGAGCGTCCCGGTGGCGCCGGTGATCAGAACGGTGCCCTCGGGGTCCAGCGCACGCGTGGCGCCGGTCTCCCCCTGGGCGCGGGCGAGCCGCGGGGTGTGCGCCTGGCCGGCGCGCAGCGCGAGCTGCGGCTCGCCGGAGGGGAGGACCGCCGGGAGGGCCCGTACGGACTCCTCGTGCTCGTCGAGGTCGACGAGGGTGAACCGGCCGGGGTTCTCCGACTGCGCGGAGCGCACCAGGCCCCAGACGGCGGCGCCGGGCAGATCGGTGACGTCCGCGCCGGGCACGGTGGCCACGGCGCCCCGGGTGACGAACACCAGCCGGGAGTCGGCGAACCGCTCATCGGCCGACCAGCTTCGGGCCAGCTCCAGGGCGCTGCCCAGCGAGGCCCGTACCGCGTCGGCCGGTGCTCCGGGCCCGGCCTTGCAGCACACCAGGACCGCCGCGGGGGCGGCCGTTCCGGCGTCGACGGCCGCGCCCAGCGACTCCAGGTCCACATACGACTCCAAATGGACCCCGGCCGCGAAGAGGCTCTCGGTGACCTCCAGTCCGTCGTCGCCGACCAGCGCGGCCCGGGTCAGCGGGGTGGCCGGGGTGGAACCGGCGAGAGCGGGCCAGTCGAGCTGGAACAGTGCCTCGTTGCTCGCGGCGCGGGCGCCGCTGAGCTGGTCGCCGGTCATCTTCCGCAGCAGCAGGCCCTCGACGGTGGCCACCGGGCGGCCGGTGGGGTCGGCCACCGCGAGCGCCACGGTGTCCTCCCCGGCCGGGGAGATCCGCACCCGCACCTCGTCGGCCCCGGCGGCGTGCAGCGACACCCCGGTCCAGGAGAACGGCAGCCGCCCCTGCGCCGTCTCGGGGTCCTCTCCGGCGAAGAGCGTGCCGAGCGCGATGCCGTGCAGGGAGGCGTCGAGCAGGGCCGGGTGGATCCCGTACGCGGCGGCGGCCGGCTGCTGCTCCTGGGCCAGCCGTATCTCGGCGAACACCTCGTCGCCGCGCAGCCAGGCGGCCCGCAGGCCCCGGAAGGCCGGGCCGTAGCCGAAGCCGCCCGCCGCGTACCGCTCGTACATGTCGCTGACGTCGAGTTCGGTGGCATCCGCCGGAGGCCACGCGGTCAGCTCCGCGGGGGTGGCGGGTGCGGCGGTGGCGAGCGTGCCGGTGGCGTGCGGGGTCCACGGCTCGCCGAACCCGGCGCCCTCGGGGCGGGAGTGGACGTTCAGCGGGCGCCGTCCGCTCTCGTCGGGTTCCCCGGCGGTCACCCGGAGGGTGAGCGCGCCACGGGCGGGGAGGATGAGCGGCGCCTGGAGGGTCAGCTCCTCGACCTGGTCGCAGCCGACCTGGTCACCGGCCTGGATCGCGAGCTCCAGGAAGGCGGTGCCGGGGAAGAGAATGGTGCCGGAGACGGCGTGGTCGGCCAGCCAGGGCTGGGTGGCCAGGGACAGCCTTCCGGTGAGCACCAGGCCGTCGGTGTCGGCGAGTTCGACGGCGGCGCCCAGCAGGGGATGCCCGGCGGCGCCGAGACCCGCGGAGGTCACATCGCCGGCCCGGTCGGGGCCGTCCAGCCAGTAGCGCTGCCGCTGGAAGGCGTACGTGGGCAGCTCCACCCGGCGGGCGCCACGACCCGCGAACACCTTCTCCCAGTCCACCTCGCCACCGTGCGCATGCACCCGGCCGACCCCGCCCAGCAACGACTCGGCCTCACCCCGGTCCTTGCGCAGCAGCGGGACGAACGCGACGGCATCGGTGCCGGAGAGGCACTCCTGCCCCATCACGGACAGCACACCGACCGGGCCCAGCTCCACGAAGCGGGTCACGCCCTGGTCCTCCAGGAACCGCATGCCGTCCTGGAACCGCACCGGCTGGCGCACATGGCGCACCCAGTAGTCGGGCGTGCACAGCTCCTCGGCCGCCGCCTCGCCGGTCACATTGGACACCACCGCGATCCGGGGGGTGGCGTAGGACAGCTCGCCGACGACCTTGGCGAACTCTTCGAGCATGGGGTCCAACAGCGGCGAATGGGCGGCGACGCCGACCCGCAGCCGCTTGCTCTTGACGCCCACCGCCTCCGCGATCCGCAGGACGGCCTTCTCGTCACCGGTGATCACCGTGGCGGCCGGGCCGTTGACCGCGCCCAGGGCCACCTGGTCCTCGTGGCCCACCAGATGGGGCAGCACCTCGGCCTCGCCGGTCTGCAGCGAGACCATCGCGCCTCCGGCGGGCAGCGCGTCCATCAGCCGGCCCCGGGCCGCGACCAGCGCACACGCGTCCGGCAGCGAGAACACGCCCGCCACATGCGCCGCCGCCAGCTCGCCCACCGAGTGGCCGACCAGGAAGTCCGCGGTCACGCCCCAGGACTCCAGCAGCCGGTACAGCGCCACCTCGACGGCGAACAGGCCGGTCTGGGTGTAGAGGGTCCGGTCGAGCAACGCGGCGTCCTCGCCGAAGACCACGTCGCGCACCGCGTGCTCGACATGGCCGTCCAGGTGGCGGTCGAGTTCGGCGCAGACGGTGTCGAACGCGGCGGCGAAGACCGGGAAGGCGGTGTGCAGGGCGCGTCCCATGCCGAGTCGCTGTGCGCCCTGGCCGGTGAACAGGAACGCCGTCTTGCCCGCACCGGCCACCGCGCCGGAGGTGACACCGGAGGCCAACCGGTCGAGTTCGCCCAGCAGTTCGGCGCGGTTCGACCCCACGACCACCGCGCGGTGGGCGAAGGCGGAGCGGGTGAGCGCCAGCGAGTAGCCGATGTCCACCGGGGACGGCTCGGGCGCGCCCGCCACGTACGACCGCAGTCGCGCGGCCTGGGCCCGCAGGGCCTCCTCGGTCCGGCCCGACAGCGGCCACGGCACCGGGTCACCGGCGGCGGGCCCGGTGTCCGACGGAGCCTCGTCCTCGTCCTCGGGCTCCTCGGCGGGGGCCTGCTCCAGGATCACATGGGCGTTGGTGCCGCTGAATCCGAAGGCGGAGACCGCGGCGCGGCGCGGCCGCTCGGTCTCCGGCTCGGGCCACGGTCTGGCCTCGGCCAGCAGCCGTACCGCGCCCGACTCCCAGTCGACGTTGGGTGTCGGCTCCTCGGCGTGCAGCGTCTTGGGCAGCACCCCGTGGCGCAGCGCCAGCACCGTCTTGATGATCCCGCCGACGCCCGCGGCGGCCTGGGTGTGGCCGATGTTGGACTTCAGGGAGCCGAGCCACAGCGGCCGGTCCTCGGGGCGGTCCTGGCCGTACGTGGCGAGCAGGGCGCCGGCCTCGATGGGGTCGCCGAGCGAGGTGCCGGTGCCGTGTGCCTCGACCGCGTCCACATCGGCGGCGGTCAGCCCGGCGTCGGCCAGCGCCTGCCGGATGACGCGCTGCTGGGAGGGGCCGTTGGGGGCGGTGAGCCCGCTGCTGGCGCCGTCCTGGTTGGTGGCGGAGCCGCGGACGACCGCGAGTACCCGATGGCCGTTCTCCCGCGCGTCGGACAGCCGCTCCACGAGCAGCATGCCCACGCCCTCGCCCCAGCCGGTGCCGTCGGCGGAGGCGGCGAACGCCTTGCAGCGGCCGTCGGAGGCGAGCCCGCGCTGCCGGCTGAAGTCCACGAAGGCCACCGGTGTGGACATCACCATCGACCCGCCGACGAGGGCGAGTTCACACTCCCCGCGGCGCAGCGCCTGCGCGGCCAGATGCAGGGCCACCAGCGAGGACGAGCAGGCGGTGTCCACGGTGACCGCCGGGCCTTCGAGCCCGAAGGTGTAGGCGATACGGCCGGAGGCGATGCTGCCGGAGCCACCGCTGCCGACGTAGCCCTCGACATCGTCGGGCACCTGGCGCAGCCGGGTCGCGTAGTCCTGGTACATCACCCCCGCGAAAACCCCGGTGCGGCTGCCGCGCAGGGTGGCCGGGTCGATCCCGGCCCGCTCCAGGGCCTCCCACCCGGTCTCCAGCAGCAGCCGCTGCTGCGGGTCCATGGCCAGGGCCTCGCGCGGGGAGATGCCGAAGAAGGCGGGGTCGAAGTGGTCGGCGTGGGTGACGAAGCCGCCTTCCCGCGCATAGCTCGTCCCCGGCTTGTCCGGGTCCGGGTCGTAGAGGGCCTCCAGGTCCCAGCCCCGGTCGGCGGGGAACTCGGTGACCGCGTCACGGCCGTTCGCCACCAGCTCCCACAGGTCCTCCGGGGACGCCACACCGCCGGGGTAGCGGCAGGCCATCCCGACGATGGCGATGGGCTCGTGGTCCTTGGCCTCGGCCTCCTGAAGGCGCTGGCGAGTGCGGTGCAGATCCGTGGTCACTCGCTTGAGGTAGTCGCGGAGCTTTGCCTCGCTCACCGTGTACCGCCCATCTCTTTGATTTCCAACTCCGGGTACGTCAGGACAGGCCGAGTTCGTTCTCGATGAAGTCGAAGATCTCGTCGTCCGAGGCGGCGTCGATGCGGCCGGCGACCGCGTCCTCCGCGTCCTCCGGGCCCTGGCCGAGCCGTACCAGCAGGTCCTGCAGACGTGAGGCGAGCGTGGTGCGCGCCTCCTCGTCGGTGGCGACCCGGGCCAGATTGTTTTCCAGGGCGTCGAGTTCCGGAAAGGCCATCGACGCGGCGGTGAAGGTCTCCGGGGCGATCTCCGCTTCCAGGTAGGCGGCGATCGCCGTGGAGGTGGGGTAGTCGAAGAGCAGCGTGACCGGCAGGCGTCGGCCGGTGGCCTTGCCGAGCTGGTTGCGGAGTTCGACGGCGGTGAGCGAGTCGAAGCCGAGGTCCAGCAGACCGCGCTCCGCCTCGACGGCCGCCACCGAGCCGAAGCCCAGCACCCCGGCCACGGTCGTGCGGACCAGGTCCAGCAGGAACCGGCCGCGCTCGGCCTCCGGCAGGCTGGAGAGATGCTGCTTGAGGCCCTCGGGCCGGGCAGGTGCGGCCCCGGCTCCCGCGCCCGCCACGCTCCGCCGGGCGGGCTTGGCGGGCGCGGCCTTCACCAGCCCGCGCAGCAGCGCCGGTACGGCATCGGAGCGCGCCGCTAGCCCGGCGGTGTCGAGCCGCATCGGCAGCACGACGGCGGCGTCCACGGCGCGTGCGGCGTCGAAGAGCGTGGCGCCGTCCTCCGAGGAGAACGGGACGATGCCACCGCGCGCCAGCCGGTTCAGATCGGCGCCCTCCAGCTTGCCGGTCATGTCGCTGCGCTGGGCCCACAGCCCCCACGCATGCGACTGGACGGGGCGGCCCTGGGCGCGGCAGTGCTGGGCGAAGGCGTCGAGGAAGGCGTTGGCCGCCGAGTAGTTGCCCTGGCCCATCCCGCCGAAGGTGCCGGCGATGGAGGAGAAGAGGACGAGCGCGGACAGGTCCAGGTCGCGGGTGAGCTCGTGCAGGGTGAGCGCGGCGTCGACCTTGGGCCGCAGCACGCGGTCCATCCGCTCGGGGGTGAGCGAGGACACGACACCGTCGTCCAGGACGCCCGCCGTGTGCACGACGGCCGTCAGCGGATGGGCGGCGGGGACGGTGGCCAGCAGTGCCGCCAGCGCCTCCCGGTCGGCCACATCGCAGGCGGCGAGGGTGACCTCGGCGCCCAACTCGGTGAGTTCCTCGCGGAGTTCGGACGCGCCTTCGGCGTCCGGCCCGCGGCGGCCGGCGAGCAGCAGATGCCGCACGCCGCCCTCGGCCACCAGATGGCGGGCGATGACCCCGCCGATGGTGCCGGTGGCTCCGGTGACCAGCACCGTGCCCTCGGGGTCCCAGGCCGGCGGGGCGGTGTCGGGGGCGGGGGTGGTCGCGAGCCTGGCCACCGTGATGCCGCCCTGGCGCACCGCCAGTTGCGGCTCGCTCAGGGCGAGCGCGGTCGGCAGGGCGCCCACCGACTCCTCGTGCTCGTCGAGGTCGACGAGGACGAACCGGTCGGGGTTCTCCGACTGCGCGGAGCGCACCAGACCCCAGACGGCGGCGTGGGCCAGATCTGGCACATCCGCGCCGGGCGTGGTGGCCACCGCGCCCCGGGTGACGAACACCAGGCGGGAGTCGGCGAACCGCTCCTCGGTCAGCCAGGCCCGGACCAGCGCCAGCGCCCGGTGGGTCGCCGTCCGTACGGCGTCGGCCACCCCCTGGGGCTCCGGTGCGCAGGGCACCAGCACGGTGGCGGGCATGGCGGCCGGGTCGGCGGGCAGGGCCGCCAGGTCGCGGTAGGTGTGCGCGTCGAGTCCGACCAGCTTGAAGTCGTCGTCGCCGAGCAGGCCCCAGCTCCCGGCGGGCCTCTGCTCGGGCGCGGCGGCGGAGGTGTCGGCGGCCACCCAGTCGAGCCGGTAGAGCGCGTCACCGCCGGTCGGGGCGTCGCCGAGCCGTTCGGGCCGCTTGCGCAGCACGAGGGATTCGACGGTGGCCACCGGCCGGCCGATGGTGTCCGCCACGGTCAGGGCCACCGTGTCGGCGCCACTCGGTGTGAGTCGCACCCGTACCTCACCGGCTCCGGCGGCGTGCAGCGACACCCCGGTCCAGGAGAACGGCAGCCGACCCTCGCCGTCCTGGAACGTCGGGCCGAGCGCGATGGTGTGCAGCGCGGCGTCCAGCAGGGCCGGGTGCAGCCCGTAGGCGGTGACGGCGGACTGCTGCTCCTGGGGCAGCCGTACCTCCGCGAACACCTCCTCGCCGCGCAGCCAGGCCGCGCGCAGCCCCTGGAACGAGGGGCCGTAGCCGAAGCCGCCCGCCGCGAACCGCTCGTACAGGTCCTCGACCTCGATCGGCTCGGCGCCCGGCGGCGGCCACGCCCCGCCCAGATCGTAGGAGCCCTCGGCGGTGCCGACCGCCAGCACACCGGTGGCGTGCCGGGTCCACGGCAGCTCGCGCTGCGCGTCCTCGGGGCGGGAGTAGACGTTCAGTGTGCAGTGGCCGTCCTCGTCGGGAGCGTCCACCACCAGTTGCAGGGTGACGGCTCCGCGCTCGGGGAGGATGAGCGGCGCCTGGAGGGTCAGCTCCTCGACCCGGTCGCAGCCCACCTGGTCGCCGGCCTGGATCGCCAGCTCCAGGAACGCGGTGCCCGGGAAGAGGACCGCGTCCAGGACCGCGTGGTCGGCCAGCCAGGGCTGGCCGCGCGTGGACAACCGCCCGGTGAGCACCAGGCCGTCGGTGCCGGCGAGTTCGACCGCGGCGCCCAGCAGCGGATGCTCGGCGGCGCCGAGACCGGCCGAGGCCACATCGCCCACGGTGGCGGGCGCGTCCAGCCAGTAGCGCTGCCGCTGGAAGGCGTACGTGGGCAGCTCCACCCGGCGGGCGCCACGGCCCGCGAACACCTTCTCCCAGTCCACCTCGCCACCGTGCGCATGCACCCGGCCGACCCCGGCAAGCAACGACTCGGCCTCACCCCGGTCCTTGCGCAGCAACGGGACGAACGCGAGGTCGGTGTCGTCCTCGGACAGACACTCCTGGCCCATGGCGGAGAGCACACCGGCGGGGCCGATCTCGACGAAGCGGGTCACCTTCCGCCCGGCGAGGAAGCGTATGCCGTCCCCGAAGCGCACCGCCCGGCGGACGTGGCGCACCCAGTACTCCGGCGAGCACAGCTCCTCGCCCGCCGCCTCACCCGTGACGTTGGAGACCACCGCGATCCGCGGCGCGGCGTAGCCGATCCCGGCGGCCACCGTGCCGAACTCGGCGAGCATGGCGTCCATCAGCGGCGAGTGGAAGGCGTGGGACACGGTGAGCCGCTTGCTCTTGACCCCGGCTGCCTCCGCGATCCGCAGGACGGTCTCCTCGTCACCGGAGATGACGGTCGCCCGCGGCCCGTTGACCGCCGCCACGCTCACCCGGTCCTCGTGGCCTTCGAGATACGGCAGCACCTCGGCCTCGGCCGCCTGGAGCGACACCATCGCACCACCCTCCGGCAGCGCCTGCATCAGCCGGCCCCGGGCGGCCACCAGCGCACACGCGTCCCGCAGCGAGAACACGCCCGCCACATGGGCCGCCGCCAGCTCGCCCACCGAGTGGCCGACCAGGAAGTCCGGGCGCAGGCCCCAGGACTCGACCAGCCGGTAGAGCGCCACTTCGAGGGCGAACAGCCCGGTCTGCGTGAACACGGTCCGGTTCAGCGGCTCCGGGTCCTCCCCCAACACCACCTCCCGCACCGAGCCGTCCAGATGAGGGTCCAGCTCCGCGCACACCGCGTCGAACGCCGCCGCGAACGCCGGGAAGGCGTCGTACAGCTCCCGTCCCATACCCGGTCGTTGGGCGCCCTGCCCGGTGAACAGGAAGGCCGTCTTCCCGGTGTCGGCCACCGTCTCCTGGGCCGTCCCCGAGGCCAGTTCCGCCAGGCCCCGCAGCAGCTCCTCCCGCTCGGCGCCGACGACCACGGCGCGGTGGGCGAAGGCCGAGCGGCTCGTCGCCAGCGCGTAGCCGACGTCCAGCGGGCGCAGCTCCGGCCGCTCCTCCAGATGGGCCCGCAGCCGTCCGGCCTGCGCCCGCAGCGCCGTCTCGCTGCGCCCGGAGAGCACCCAGGGCACCACATCGGAGTCGACCGACCGCTCGACCACCGGCGCGGTGGGCTCGGGGCCCTGCTCCAGCACCACATGCACATTCGTGCCGCTGACGCCGAAGGCGGACACGCCCGCGCGCCGCGGGCGGTCCGTCCCGGGCCACTCCCGGGCCTCGGTCAGCAGCTCCACCGCACCGGCCGACCAGTCCACGTCGGGCGAGAGCACATCGGCGTGGAGGGTCTTCGGCAGCACACCACGGCGCAGCGCCAGCACCATCTTGATGATCCCGGCGACACCCGAAGCGGCCTGGGTGTGGCCGATGTTGGACTTCAGCGCGCCCAGCCACAGCGGCCGGTCCGCGTCCCGCCCCTGGCCGTAGGTGGCCATCAGGGCCTGTGCCTCGATCGGGTCGCCGAGCCGGGTGCCGGTGCCATGGGCCTCGACCGCGTCCACGTCGGCGGCCGACAGGCCCGCACCGGCCAGCGCCTGGCGGATCACCCGCTGCTGGGAGGGGCCGTTGGGGGCGGTGAGGCCGTTGCTGGCGCCGTCCTGGTTGACGGCCGAGCCGCGCACCAGCGCCAGCACCTCATGGCCGTTGGCCCGCGCGTCCGAGAGCCGTTCCAGCAGCAGCATGCCGACGCCCTCGGCCCACCCGGCGCCGTCGGCGTCCGCCGAGAACGCCTTGCACCGGCCGTCGGGGGCCATGGCCCGCTGCCGGCTGAACTCGATGAAGGTGTCCAGCGTGGACATCACGACGACGCCGCCCGCCAGCGCCAGCGAGCACTCCCCCTGGCGCAGCGCCTGGACGGCCTGGTGGAGGGCGACCAGCGAGGACGAGCAGGCGGTGTCGACGGTGACCGCGGGGCCTTCGAGGCCGAAGGTGTACGAGATGCGCCCGGACGCCACGCTGCTCGCGCTGCCGGTGGCCAGATAGCCCTCGAACTCCTCGGGCGCGCGGCCGAAGCGCGATCCGTAGTCGTTGTAGCTGGCACCGATGAAGACTCCGGCCTGGGTGCCCTTCACCGAGGCCGGGTCGATCCCGGCCCGTTCGAACGCCTCCCAGCTGGTCTCCAGCAGCAGCCGCTGCTGCGGGTCGATGGCGAGCGCCTCGCGCGGGGAGATCCCGAAGAACTCGGGGTCGAAGTGGTCGGCCTCATGCAGGAATCCGCCGCCGGTGGCGTAGAAGGTGCCCGGTTTGTCGGGGTCGGGGTCGTAGTGGCCCTCGATGTCCCAGCCCCGGTCGGTGGGGAAGTCCGAGACGGCGTCACGGCCGTCCATCAGCAGCTGCCACAGCTCCTCGGGGGTGGTCACCCCGCCGGGCAGGCGGCAGCTCATGGCCACGATGGCGATCGGGTCGTCGTCGACCGCGACGGTGGCGGGCACCGGGCCCGCCGGGGCGGTGGCATCGGTGTCTCCGGCGCCGCTCTCGGCCAGCAGGAAGTGGGTCAGCGCGGTGACGGTCGGGTAGTCGAAGACGAGGGTGACCGGCAGCCGCAGCCCGGTGGCCGCGTTCAGCCGGTTGCGCAGGTCGACGGCGGTGAGCGAGTCGAAGCCCAGTTCGCGGAAGGCGCGCCCGGACTCGACCGCCGTGGTGTCGGGATAGCCGAGCGCGGCGGCCACTTCGGTGCTGACCAGGTCGGCCAGCGCGTCCTCGGCCTCCTGCGGCGACAGTCCGGCCAGCCGCTGGGCGAGCGGGGTGTCCGCGTCGGCCGTGGTGGCGTCCGCCGTGTCCGTCCGCCGGGCGTCGGGGAGTTCGCCGAGCACGGCGGCCCCGTTCAGCGAGGGGGTGGCGGCGATGAGCCGGTCCCATTCGATATCGGCCACGGCCACATGGGTGTCGCCCACGTCCAGGGCGCGCTGCAGGGCGCCGATCGCCGGGTCGGGCGCCATCGCGGGCATACCGGTGGCGCGCAGCCGCGCCTCGACCGCCTCGTCGACCAGCCCGCCGCCGGACCACGCGCCCCAGGCCACGGAGGTGGCGGGGAGGCCCTGGGCGCGGCGGGCGTGGGCGAGCGCGTCGAGGAAGGCGTTGGCGGCCGCGTAACTGCCCTGGCCGGGGCCGCCGAGCGTGCCCGCGAAGGAGGAGAAGAGCACGAAGGCGGACAGCTCGCGATTGCGGGTGAGTTCGTGCAGATGGAGCGCCGCGTCCACCTTCGGGCGCAGCACCCCCTCGGCGCGCTCGGGGGTGAGGGTGTCGAGCACCCCGTCGTCCAGGACGCCCGCGGTGTGGACGACCGCGTCGAGCGGGGCCTCGTCCTCGTCCAGCGTGGCCAGGAGGGCGGCCAGTGCGTCGCGGTCGGCGGCGTCGCACGCGGCCACGGTCACCCGGACCCCCGACTCCCGCAGCTCATCAGCGAGTTCGGCCGCGCCGTGGGCCTCGGGACCCCGGCGGCTGGTGAGCACCAGGTGTTCGGCGCCGCCCCGGGCCAGCCAGCGCGCCACATGGGCGCCCAGGCCGCCGGTGCCGCCGGTCACCAGCACGGTGCCGCGCGGCCGCCACGGCGCGGTGGCGTCGGTCAGCGCCGCCGAGGCCCTGACCAGCCTGCGCCCGTGGACACCGGAGGCACGCACCGCCACCTGGTCCTCGCCGGTCGGCCGGCCCGCGAGCACACCGCACAGCCGCGCGATGGCGCGGTCGTCGAGGGTGCCGGGCAGATCGACCAGACCGCCCCGGCGCCGCGGATACTCCGCGGCGGCGATCCGGCCCAGGCCCCAGGTGAGGGCCTGCAGCGGATGGTCCAGCACGTCCGCGCGGCCCACGGACACCGCCCCGCGCGTGGCGTACCAGATGGGGACGTCGGCGCCGGTGTCGCCGAGCGCCTGCAGCAGGGCGAGGTTGAGGGCGAGGCCGAGCGGCTGCGCCGTGCCCGCCGCGTACGGCTCCTCGGCGAGCGCGAGGAGCGAGAGCACCGCGGTCGGGGGCGCGTCCGCGGTCGGGGGCGCGTCCGCCATCGCCTCGCCGAGTCTGCGGGCGAGCGCCTCGCGTACGGCGTCCGCCTCGGTCAGCTCCACCAACCGGACCTCGGCGCCGCGTTCCCGCAGCGCCTCCGCCACGCGCGGGCCCTCCGGTGCTCCGGCGGGCGCGGCGATCAGCCAGGTGGCACCGGCCGACGACCGGTCGTGCGGGGCGGTGAGCGCGTCGCCCAGAGGCTTCCAGGTGACGTGGTAGCGCCAGGAGTCGAGTACCGACCGCTCGCGGCGCGCCCGGCGCCATGAGGCCAGCGCCGGGACCACCATGGCCAGGGACGACTCCTCGGCGTCCACCTCCAGCGCGGTGGCCAGCGCCGCCAGGTCCTCGCGTTCCACGGCGTCCCAGAAGTCCGCGTCCACCGCGTCGCCTTCGGCGGCGGGTGCGGAGGAGCCCTCGAGCCAGTAGCGCTGACGCTGGAAGGCGTACGTCGGCAGTTCGACGACCGACGCCCCCGCCCCGGCGAACAGCGCGGCCCAGTCGACGGCCACCCCGCGGACGAACGCCTCGCCCAGCGAGGCCAGGAACCGCTCGGGGCCGCCCTCGTCCCGCCGTAGCGACCCCACCACCACCGCGTCCTCGGCGGTCGCCTGCAACGGCATCGTCAGCACCGGATGCGGAGACATCTCCAGGAACGTCCCGAACCCGGCCGCCGACAGAGCCCGCACCGCCGACTCCAGCTCCACCGTCTCCCGCAGATTGGTGTACCAGTACCCGGCGTCGAGCCCAGTGGTGTCGATGGTGTCGCCGGTGACCGTCGAGCAGAACGGCACCTCGGCGCGGCGCGGGGCGATCGGGGCCAGGACCTCGAGGAGTTCGTCGCGCAACTCCTCCACATGGGCCGAGTGGGACGCGTAGTCCACCGGGATGATCTTCGCCCGTACGTCCTCGCCCTCGCACTCCGCCTGAAGCTCGCGCAGGGCCTCCGGGTCACCGGACACCACAATCGAGCCGGGGCCGTTCACGGCCGCCACCGAGATACGACCGCCCCAAGCCGTGATCCGCTCACGCACCCGATTCGCACTCTCGGCGACAGACATCATGCCGCCACGCCCCGCCAGCCCACGCCCGATGGCCTGCGAGCGCAACGCCACCACCCGCGCGCCGTCCTCCAGCGACAACCCACCCGCCACCACCGCCGCAGCGATCTCACCCTGCGAATGACCCACCACCGCAGCAGGCACCACCCCACACGACCGCCACACCTCCGCCAACGACACCATCACCGCCCACAACGCCGGCTGCACCACATCCACCCGCCCCAACCCCGGACCCCCACCCCGCAACACCTCGACCAGCGACCACTCCACAAACCCCGACAACGCCACCTCACACTCCGCGATCCGCCCCGCGAACACCGGCGACGAATCCAGCAACTCCACCGCCATCCCCACCCACTGCGACCCCTGCCCCGGAAACACGAACACCGGACGGGCGTCGGTCGCCATCACTCCCTCGCCACGCACCACATGCGGGGACGCGCCGCCCGACGCCAGCGCGCCCAGTGCGCCGATCAGCTCGTCCCGGTCGCCGCCCAGGACCAGCGCACGGTGGTCGAAGCGGCCGCGGGTGGTGGCCAGCGAGTGGCCGATGTCGGCCGGGGAGAGGCCGGGGCGCGCGGTCACATGCGTCAGCAACCGCTCGGCCTGCGCCCGCAGGCCCGCCGCGCTCTTCGCCGACAGCACCCACGGCACCACTCCCCCGCCCACCGGGGCGGTCCCCTCCGCCGCGTTGTCGGAGGGTTCCTCCTCGGGCGCCTCCTCGATGATGGTGTGCACATTGGTGCCACTGGCCCCGAAGGCCGAGATACCGGCCCGGCGGGGCTCCTCGCCACGCGGCCACTCCCTGGCCTCGGTCAGCAGCTCCACCGCCCCCGCCGGCCAGTCGATCCGCGAGGAACGCTCCTCGGCGTGGAGCGTTTTGGGCAGCAGACCGTGGCGCATGGCCTGCACCATCTTGATGACACCGCCGACACCCCCGGCGGCCTGCGGATGGCCGATGTTGGACTTCAGCGAGCCGATCAGTACGGGGCGGTCCGCCGCGCGGTCCTTCCCGTACGTGGCGAGCAGAGCGCCCGCCTCGATCGGGTCGCCCAGCGGGGTGCCGGTGCCATGGGCCTCGACCGCGTCGATCTGCTCCGCCGTCAGGGCGGCGTTGGCGAGCGCCTGGCGGATCACCCGCTGCTGGGAGCGGCCGTTGGGCGCGGTGAGGCCGTTGCTGGCGCCGTCCTGGTTGACGGCGGAGCCGCGCACCAGAGCCAGCACCATGTGGCCGTTGCGGCGGGCGTCCGAGAGCCGCTCCAGCAGCAGCATGCCGACGCCCTCGCCGAGACCCATGCCGTCGGCGCCCTCGGCGAACGCCTTGCAGCGGCCGTCCTGCGCCAGTCCGCGCTGCCGGGCGAAACCGATGAGCCCCATCGGGGCGCCCATCACGGCGGCGCCGCCCGCGAGGGCGAGGGAGCAGTCGCCCTGGCGCAGCGACTGGCAGGCCAGGTGGAGGGCGACCAGCGAGGACGAGCAGGCGGTGTCGAGGGTGACGGCCGGGCCCTCCAGGCCCAGGGTGTAGGCGATGCGGCCGGACATGATGCTCGCGGAGATGCCCGTGACCAGGTGGCCCTCCAGCCCTTCGGGCATATGGGGCCAGTCGGGGATGTAGCCCTGGTAGGCGGCGCCCACGAAGATGCCGGTTCTGCTGCCGCGCAGGCCCACCGGATCGATCCCGGCGCGCTCGAACGCCTCCCAGGAGGTCTCCAGCAGCAGCCGCTGCTGCGGGTCCATCACCGTGGCCTCGCGGGGCGAGATGCCGAAGAACGCCGGGTCGAACTGGTCGGCGTCGTGGAGGAACCCGCCCTCGGTGGCGTAGACGGTGCCCTGCCGGTCGGGGTCCGGGTCGTACAGGTTCTCCAGGTCCCAGCCGCGGTTGCCGGGGAAGCCGGAGATGGCGTCGCGCTCGCCGGTGACCAGCTCCCACAGGTCCTCGGGGCCGCGCACATCGCCCGGGTAGCGGCAGCTCATCGCCACGATGGCGATGGGTTCGCGGGACGCGGCGGTGAGTTGCTGATTGGCCCGGCGCAGCCGTTCGGTCTCCTTCAGAGACTCCCGCAGCGCGCCAACGATCTTGTCGGTTGGGTTTGCCATTGTCAGCTCCGCAGTCGAGTCTCGTCAGAGGTCGTTCTTGTCGTAGGCCATGCGGACGAGGTCATCCACGTCCAGGTCGTCGATGGACTCGGCGGGCTCCTCGTCCACCGGTCCGGTGGCCGGGTCGTGGGAGCCGGCCAGCCGCAACAGCTCGTCCAGCAGCCCCGATTCGCGGAGCCGGAGCAGGGGGATGGAGGTCAGTGCCGCGCGGACCTCGGCCTCCTCGGGGTCGAGGCCGGTGCTCGCGGTGTCATCGGGGAAGAGTTCGGCGCCGATGTGTCCGGCGAGCTCCTCCGCGCTCGGGTAGTCGAAGACGACGGTGACGGGGAAGCGGAGCCCGGTCGCGGTGCCCAGGCGGTTGCGCAGGTCGACGGCGCTCAGGGAGTCGAAGCCCAACTCGCGGAAGGCGCGCTTGGCGTCGACGGCCTCCGGGCCGGGATAGCCGAGCACGGTGGCGATCTGGGAGCGCACCAGCGACAGCACGGCCATCTGCCGGTCCGCCGGGGCCATGTCGGCCAGCCGGTCGCGCAGCGAGGAGGACTCGCCGGTCGTGTCCGGCCCCGTGTCGGCGTCGGCGGCGAGGATCCGCGCCACATCGGGCACCTGGCCGATGAGCGGGCTGGGCCGGGCCGAGGTGAAAACGGGGACGAACCGCTCCCAGTCCACGTCGGCGACCACCACCACGGTCTCGTCCCCGTCCATCACCTGCCAGAACGCGTCGATGGCGAGCCGGGGAGTCATGAACGGGATGCCCCGGCCGCGCAGTTGCTCCTCGGCGAGGTTGGCGGCCATGCCGCCCTCCTCGGGGCTCCAGATGCCCCACACCACCGAGGTGGCGGTGAGGCCGCGGGCCCGGCGGTTCTCGGCGAGCCCGTCGAGATAGGCGTTGGCGGCCGCGTACGCGCCGTGTTCACCACTGCCCCAGACGGCCGAGATGGAGGAGAAGAGGACGAAGGAGTCGAGGGTGTCCCGGTCGAAGAGGGCGTCCAGATTCGCGGCGCCCGCGACCTTGGCCTCCGCCGTGTCGGCGAACTCCGCCAGATCGGTGTCGGCGAGCGGGACGAGCACACCGGCACCCGCGATGTGCAGCACGGAGCGGATCGGCGGGCCCTCGGCCTCCACCTCCCGTACGAGCGCTTCCAGCGCGGCGCGGTCGGCCACATCGCACGCCGCCACGGTGACATTGGCGCCCAGCTCGGTCAGTTCGGCCTTGAGCTTGTCCGCGCCGGGCGCCTCGGGGCCACGGCGGCTGGTGAGCACCAGGTGTTCGGCACCGGCCTGGGCCAGCCGGCGGGCGATCTGGGCTCCGACGCCACCGGTGCCGCCGGTGAGCAGCACGGTGCCCTCGGGGCTCCAGGATGCGCCGCTCCCCCGGTGTCCGGCGGCCCGTACCAGCCGCCGGGTGAACACACCGGAGGGCCGCAGGGCGAGCTGGTCCTCGTCACCGAGACGGCCCGCGAGCGCACCGCACAGCCGTGTGGTGACCCGGCCGTCGACGGTGCCCGGCAGGTCGATCATGCCGCTCCAGCGCTGGGGGTGTTCGAGGGCGGCGACCCGGCCCAAGCCCCATACGGCCGCCTGGGCGGGGCTGTCGAGCACATCGGTGCCGCCGACGGACACGCCCCCACGGGTGGCCAGCCACAGCGGGGCCGCGACCCCGGTGTCGCCGAGGGCCTGGACGAGCGCGAGGGTGAGCGCGAGGCCCATGGGCACGCCCGCGTGGCCGGGGTGCGGTGCGTCGGCGAGCCCGAGCAGGGAGAGCACCCCGGCCGGGGTGTCTGCGGCCGTGGCCTCGGCGAGCCGCACGGCGACCGCGGCGCGGTCGGCCTCGGCCGCCTCGACGGTGACCACCGTGGCGCCGTGGGTCTCCAGACCGTCGCGTACGGCATCGATGAGCTCGGTGCCGGGGTGTGCGTCCGGGACCACGAGCAGCCAGGTGCCGGTCAGGGCCGCCGAGGCCGGGTCGGGCACCCGGTTCCAGGTGACGTGGTAGCGCCAGGAGTCGAGCACGGACCGCTCCCTGCTGCCGCGACGCCATGAGGACAGCGCCGGGAGCACGGTCCGCAGCGAGGACCTTTCCTCGTCGGCGTCCACTTCCAGCGCGGCGGTCAGCGCTTCCAGGTCCTCGCGCTCGACGGCGTCCCAGAACTCGGCGTCCACCGGGTCGCCTCCGGTGGCGGCCGCCGGTGCCGGAGGCTGCTCCAGCCAGTAGCGCTGCCGCTGGAAGGCGTACGTCGGCAACTGCACCACGGACGCGCCCAGCCCGGCGAACACCGCGGCCCAGTCGACGGCCACTCCACGGACGAACGCCTCGCCCAGCGAGGCCAGGAACCGCTCGGGGCCGCCCTCATCACGCCGTAGCGACCCCACCACCACCGCGTCCTCGGCGGTCGCCTGCAACGGCATCGTCAACACCGGATGGGGGCTCATTTCGAGAAACGTCCCGAACCCGGCCGCCGACAGAGCCCGCACCGCCGACTCCAGCTCCACCGTCTCCCGCAGATTGGTGTACCAGTACCCGGCGTCCAGACCCGCGGTGTCCAGGGGTGCGCCCGTCACCGTGGAGTGGAAGGTGATGTCCGAGGTGCGCGGGCGGATCGGGGCGAGGAGGCCGAGGAGTTCGTCGCGCAGCTCCTCGACATGGGCCGAGTGGGACGCGTAGTCCACCGGGATGATCTTCGCCCGTACGTCCTCGGCCTCACACTCCGCCTGAAGCTCGCGCAGCGCCTCCGGGTCACCGGACACCACGATCGAACCGGGGCCGTTGACCGCCGCAACGGAGATACGGCCGTCCCAGGCGGTGATCCGCTCACGCACCCGATCGGCGCTCTGAGCGACGGACATCATGCCGCCGTGTCCGGCAAGGCCCCGTGCGATGGCCTGCGACCGCAACGCCACCACCCGCGCGCCGTCATCCAAGGACAACCCACCCGCCACCACCGCCGCAGCGATCTCACCCTGCGAATGGCCCACCACCGCAGCAGGCACCACCCCACACGACCGCCACACCTCCGCCAACGACACCATCACCGCCCACAACGCCGGCTGCACCACATCCACCCGCTCCAACCCCGGGCCCCCACCCCGCAACACGCCCGTGAGCGACCACTCCACAAACCCCGACAACGCCACCTCACACTCCGCGATCCGCCCCGCGAACACCGGCGACGAATCCAGCAACTCCACCGCCATCCCCACCCACTGCGACCCCTGCCCCGGAAACACGAACACCGGCTTCCCTGCCGGGCCCGCCACGCCCTGGGCCACCAGGCCACCGGGCTCGCCCCGGGTGAGCGCCGTCAGCCCGCCGCGGAAGTCCTCGACGCCGCCACCGACCACCACGGCGCGGTGGTCGAAGAGGGCGCGGGTGGTGGCCAGCGAGAGGCCGACGTCCGCCGGGGACAGCTCCGGATCCTCCGCGAGGCGCGCCAGCAGCCGTTCCGCCTGCGCCCCCAGGCCCGACTCGGTCTTGGCCGACAGCACCCAGGGCACCGCTCCCCCGCCCACCGGGGCGTCCCCCTCGGCCGAAGTGCCCGAAAATTCTTCTTGAGGGGCCTGCTCGATGATGGCGTGGGCGTTGGTGCCGCTGGCGCCGAAGGCGGACACCCCGGCGCGGCGGACCCGCCCGGTCTCCGGCCACGGCCGGGCCTGGGTGAGCAGTTCTACGGCTCCCGAGGACCAGTCCACGTTGGGCGACGGCTCCTCGACGTGCAGGGTTCTGGGCAGCACCCCGTGGCGGATGGCCTGCACCATCTTGATCACGCCGCCGACCCCCGCGGCGGCCGCCGTGTGGCCGATATTGGACTTCAGCGAGCCGAGCCACAGCGGCCGGTCGGCCGGGCGCTTCTTGCCGTACGTGGCGAGCAGGGCGTTGGCCTCGATGGGGTCGCCCAGCGACGTTCCCGTGCCGTGCGCCTCGACCACATCGACATCGGCCCCGGACAGCGTGGCGTTGGCCAGCGCCTGGCGGATCACCCGCTGCTGCGCACGGCCGTTGGGGGCGGTGAGGCCGTTGCTGGCGCCGTCCTGGTTGATGGCGGAGCCGCGGACGACCGCGAGCACGGTGTGGCCGTTGCGGCGGGCGTCCGAGAGCCGTTCCAGCAGCAGCACTCCGACGCCCTCGCCCCAGGCGGTGCCATCCGCCGTCGAGGAGAACGCCTGACAGCGGGAGGAGGTGGACAGCGCCCGCTGGCGGCTGAATTCGATGAAGCCGCTCGGCGTGGACATCACGGTGGTGCCGCCGGTGAGCGCCATCGAGCAGTCGCCCTGCCGCAGCGCCTGACAGGCCATGTGCAGCGCCACCAGCGAGGACGAGCACATGGTGTCGACCGTGACGGCCGGTCCCTCCAGGCCCAGGGTGTAGGCGACGCGGCCGGAGAGGATGGCGCCCGAGGCGCCCATGGACATCTGGCCTTCGAGCCCTTCGGGGAGCTCGGTCAGACCGCGGGCGTAGTCGAAGTCGGTGGCACCCATGAAGATGCCGGTGTCGCTGCCGCGCAGGGTGCCGGGGTCGATTCCGGCCCGTTCGAAGGTCTCCCAGACCACTTCCAGCAGCAGCCGCTGCTGCGGGTCCATGGTGAGGGCCTCGCGCGGCGAGATGCCGAAGAACGCCGGGTCGAACTGGTCCACGTCATGCAGGAATCCGCCTTGTCGGGCGTAGGTGCGGCCCTCCCGGTCGGGGTCCGGGTCGAAGAGGTTCGGCAGGTCCCAGCCCCGGTCGGCCGGGAAGTCGCCCATGCCGTCGCGGCCTTCGGCGACGGCCTGCCACAGGTCCTCGGGGGACCGGATGTCGCCCGCATACCGGCAGTTCATCGCCACGATGGCGATGGGCTCGGGGGTCTGCAGCTCCTGGATCCGGCCGTGTGCCGCGCGGAGGTGGCCGGTGGCCCGCTTGAGGTAGTCGCGCAGCTTCTTCTCGTTGTCCATGGTCGTCAGCTCCTCAAGAGGGCCGGAACGTCGGTGGCGGCCGGGGCGGTGGCGCGGCGGTTCATCGGGCCGTCAGATCCCGGCCCAGCAGCTCGAACATCCCGTCGAGCAGCTCGAACATCTCGTCGTCCGTGGCCGATTCGATGTCGTCCAGCTCCAGGGCGGCGAGGGTGGACTGGGCTCGCTCGAGCTCCGCGAGCGACGCGGTGTCCATGGACTCCTCGTCCGACGGCAGGAGTTCCTCCCGCAGCAGCCCGGCGAGGTCGTCGGCGGTCGGGTAGTCGAAGACGAGGGTGACCGGCAGCCGCAGCCCGGTGGCGGCGTTCAGCCGGTTGCGCAGATCGACCGCGGTGAGCGAGTCGAAGCCCAGCTCCTTGAAGGCCCGCCCGGTCTCGACCGCGCCCGCGTCGGCGTAGCCGAGGGCCGCGGCCGCCTGCTCGCTCACCAGCTCCACCAGGGCAATCTGGCGGTCGGCCTCGCTCAGCTCCACGAGCCGCTTGCGCAGCGCGGCGGCGCCACCGGCCTCCTCCCGCTCCGCCCCGGCCGGGTCCTGCCCGGTGGCGCCCGCCTCGGGGAGATCGGCGAGCAGCGGCAGCGGCCGGGTGGTGGACAGGGCGGGGGCGAAACGGCCCCAGTCGATGTCGGCGGCGACGAGGAATCCGTCGCCGTGCGCGACCGTCTGCCGCAGCAGTTCCAGGGCCCGCGCACCGTCGATGGGGGGCGCGCCGCGTCGTCGTAGCTGGTCCGCCACCTCGCCGTCGATCATTCCGCCGCCCGCCCAGGCGCTCCAGGCCACCGAGGTGGCGGGCAGGCCGTCCGCGCGGCGCAGTTGGGCGAGCGCGTCGAGATACGCGCTGGCCGCCGCGTAGTTGCCCTGTCCGGCGGCGCCCACGGTGCCGGCGATCGAGGAGAGCAGGACGAACGCGTCGAGGTCCAGGTCCCGGGTGAGCTCGTGCAGATGGCGCGCGCCCGCCACCTTGGGGCGCAGTACGGCCTCGATCCGCTCGGGGGTGAGCGCGTCGACGGTGGCGTCGTCCAGCGCGCCCGCGGCGTGCACCACGGCGGTCAGCGGATGGTCCGCGCCGTCACCGGTGACCGAGTCCAGCAGGTGTGCCAGCGCCGCGCGGTCGGCCACATCGCAGGCGGCGACGGTCACCTGGGCGCCGCGCTCGGTCAGTTCGGCCTTCAGCTCGGCCGCGCCCGGGGCCTGGGGCCCGCGGCGGCTGACGAGCACCACGTGTTCGGCGCCCTCGTGGACCAGTCCGCGGGCGATCTGGGCGCCGACACCGCCGGTCCCACCGGTGATCAGGACGGTGCCGCGGGGCTGCCAGCGCTCGGCCGAGGGGGTGGCGCCGGCCCGCCTGAGCCGCCGGGCGAGGGTGCCCGAGGCGCGGATGGCCAGTTGGTCCTCGCCGTCCTGGCCTGCCAGGGCGCGGGCGAGTGCCCGGAGGGAGCCCTCGTCGATCCTGGCGGGCAGATCGATCAGGCCACCCCAGCGCTGCGGGTGTTCCAGGGCGACCGCACCGCCCAGGCCCCAGACGAGGGCCTGGGCGGGGGCTTCGAGACGGTCGGCGCCACCCGCGGAGACCGCGCCGCGGGTGACACACCACAGGGGCGCGTCGAGGCCCGTGTCGCCCAGCGCCCGTACCAGGGCGAGGGTGGTGGCGAACCCGGTGGGGACGTCGGGGTGTGCCGGATGCGGTCCCTCGGCGAGGGCCAGCAGGGACACCACACCGCCGGGCGCCCCGGCTTCCCCGAGGGCCTCGGTGATGCGAGTGGCGAGCCGGGCGCGGTCGGTGTCGTCCGCCCCGATCCGCAGGGGGACGATCTCGGCACCGAGCGCGGCGAGTCCGGCGGTGATGGCATCCGTGTCGACGGCTCCGGCGGCCTCGGTGCTGGTGGCCCCGGTGTTGGCGGCGCCGGTGTTGGCGGCGCCGGTGTTGGCGGCGCCGGTGCTGTCGGGCATCGCCACCAGCCAGCGGCCGGTGAGCGCGGGGGTCGACGGTCCGTCGACCGGCTGCCAGCCGATGCGGTAGCGCCATGAGTCGAGCACCGCCTGGTCGCTCAGCCGGGACCGCCACGAGGAGAGCAGCGGAAGCACCTCGCTGAGCGGCGCGTCGGCACCGGTGCCCAGTGTGGCCGTCAGGGTGTCCAGGTCGGCGTTCTCGACCGCGGTCCAGAACGCCGCCTCCGCCGGGCCGGTGGCCGCCTCGGCGACGGGCCCGGTCTGGGGCTCGACCCAGTAACGGGCGCGCTGGAACGCGTACGTGGGAAGGTCGACGCGGCCGGCTCCGCGCCCGGCGAACAGCGCCCGCCAGTCCACCTCCGCGCCGTGGACGTACGCCTGGGCGAGCGAGAGCAGCATCCGCTCGGGGCCGCCCTCCTCACGGCGCAGGGTGCCGATGACGGCGGCCGCGCCGTCGGCGGCCTCGACGGTGGCCTCCATGGCGGCGGCCAGCACCGGGTGCGGGCTCACCTCCACGAACAGCCGGTGGCCGCTGGTGAGCAGCGCCCGGGTGGCCGTTTCGAGCCGCACGGTCTCGCGCAGGTTGCGGGCCCAGTAGGCGGCGTCGAGCCCGGCGGTGTCGAGGGGTTCACCGGTGACGGTGGAGTGGAAGACGATCCGGGAGGTGCGCGGACGGATGGGGGCGAGGATGTCCAGCAGCTCGTCGTGGATCTGCTCCACCTGGGCGGAGTGCGAGGCATAGTCCACCGGGATCAGCTTCGCCCGTACGTCCTCGGCCTCGCAGCGGGCCAGCAGCTCGTGCAGCGCCTCCGGTTCACCGGAGACCACCACCGCGCCGGGTCCGTTGACGGCCGCCACGGAGATACGGCCGTCCCAGGCGGTGATGCGCTCCCGCACCTCCTCGACCGGGAGCGAAACGGACATCATGCCGCCGTGTCCGGCAAGGCCCCGTGCGATGGCCTGCGACCGCAACGCCACCACCCGCGCACCGTCCTCCAAGGACAGCCCACCCGCCACCACCGCCGCAGCGATCTCACCCTGCGAATGCCCCACCACCGCAGCAGGCACCACACCGCATGCCCGCCACACCTCCGCCAACGACACCATCACCGCCCACAACGCCGGCTGCACCACATCCACCCGCCCCAACCCCGGACCCCCACCCCGCAACACCTCGACCAGCGACCACTCCACAAACCCCGACAACGCCACCTCACACTCCGCGATCCGCCCCGCGAACACCGGCGACGAATCCAGCAACTCCACCGCCATCCCCACCCACTGCGACCCCTGCCCCGGAAACACGAACACCGGACGGGCGTCGGTCGCCATCACTCCCTCGCCGCGCACCACCCCGGCGGACACCCCTCCGGAGGCCAACGCCTCCAGGCGGGCCAGCAGTTGGGAGCGGTCGGCGCCCACGACCGCGGCGCGGTATTCGAAGGCCGAGCGACCGGTGGCGAGCGCGTGGCCGACGTCGGCCGGGGACAGGCCGGGCCCCTCGTTCAGCCGCGCCAGCAACCGCTCCGCCTGCGCCCGCAGGGCCGCTTCGCTTCTGCCGGACAGCACCCAGGGGACGGCGGGGCCGCCGAGCGCGGTGCCATCGAGTGCGGGTGCGCCGTCTTCTTCGTCCTCCCCGGCGGCCGGGGCCTGTTCGAGGATGACATGGGCGTTGGTGCCGCTCACGCCGAACGCGGACACCCCGGCGCGGCGCGGGCGGCCACGCTCCGGCCACTCCTGGGCCTCGGTCAGCAGCTCGACCGCGCCGGAGGACCAGTTGACGGCCGGGGACGCCTGGTCGACGTGGAGTGTCCTCGGCAGCGTTCCGTGGCGCAGCGCCATCACCGTCTTGATGACCCCGCCGACCCCGGCCGCCGCCTGGGTGTGGCCGATGTTGGACTTGAGCGAGCCGAGCCACAGCGGATGACCCAAGGTGCGGCCCTTGCCGTAGGTGGCGAGCAGCGCGCCGGCCTCGATCGGGTCGCCCAGCGCCGTGCCGGTGCCATGGGCCTCGACGGCGTCGACGTCGTCCACCGTCAGCCCGGCGGCGGTCAGCGCCGCCTCGATGACGCGGCGCTGGGCCGGGCCGTTGGGCGCGGCGAGGCCGTTGCTGGCGCCGTCCTGGTTGATGGCGCTGGAGCGCAGGACGGCGAGGACCGGATGGCCGTTGCGGCTGGCGTCGGACAGCCGCTCCAGCAGCACCATGCCCGCGCCCTCGCCCCAGCCGGTGCCGTCGGCGCCCGCGGCGAAGGACTTGCAGCGGCCGTTGGCCGCCAGTCCGCGCTGGTGGCTGAACTCGACGAAGACACCGGGGGTGGCCATGACCGCCACCCCTCCGGCCAGCGCCAGCGAGCATTCGCCGCGGCGCAGCGCCTGGGCCGCAAGATGCATGGTCACCAGCGATGAGGAGCACGCGGTGTCCAGGGTGACGGCCGGTCCTTCGAGGCCGAGGGTGTAGGAGATGCGGCCGGAGGCGACGCTGGAGACGTTGCCGATCAGCAGATGGCCCTCGACGCTCTGCGGTGCGTACTGCGGGTCCCCGCCGTACTGGAACGAGGCGAGTCCCACATAGACCCCGGCGCTGCTCCCCTTCAGCGAGAGCGGGTCGATGCCCGCGCGTTCGATCGCCTCCCAGGACACTTCGAGCAGCAGCCGCTGCTGTGGGTCCATGGCCAGCGCCTCACGCGGGGAGATGCCGAAGAAGGCGGGGTCGAACTGGTCGGCGTCGTGGACGAATCCGCCTTCGCGGGTGTTGCAGGTGCCCGACCGGCCGGGATCCGGGTCGTAGAGTCCCTCGACGTCCCAGCCCCGGTTGCCGGGGAATTCCGAGATCGCGTCCCGGCCCTCGGCCACCAGCCGCCACAGGTCCTCCGGTGAGCGGACACCGCCGGGGAAGCGGCAGCCCATCGAGACGATGGCGATCGGCTCCCGCTCGTCGGCCTCGATCTGGTCCAGCCGCGCACGGGCCTGCTTGAGGTCGGAGGAGACCCGCTTGAGGTAGGTGAGGAGTTTCTCTTCGTTCTCGTTCGCCATCAGGAAGCCCCGAATTCGTTGTCGATGAAGTCGAAGACCTCGTCGGCGGTAGCGGAAAGGAGTTCGGTGTCGGGGGATGGGCCGCCGGTGTGCTCCACAGGCGTGCCGCCCAACTTCGCCATGAGGTCGCCGAGCCGTCCCGTCAGTCGCTCCCGGACTCCGTCGTCGGCGAGCAGCTCGGGCAGTGCGGACTCCCACCGGTCGAGGTCGTCGAGGAGGGTGAGCGCGTCCGTCGGCCGGGCCGACGGCAGCTCGCCGCGGAGGTACTCGGCCAGCGGCGCGGGGGCCGGATAGTCGAAGACGAGGGTGGCGGGCAGGTCGAGTCCGGTGACCGTGGCCAGCCGGTTGCGCAGTTCGACGGCGGTGAGCGAATCGAAGCCCAGCTCCTTGAACGGTCGGCCGCCGGCGACCGCGTCGGACGAGGAGTGGCCGAGTACGGCCGCCGCCTGGGCGTGCACCAGATCCCGCAGGGCCCGGTCCAGGCCCTCTCCCGACAGGCCCGCGAGGCTCTCCAGGAAGGTGCCCGCCACGCCGTCCGGCCCGCTGCCGTCGGGGGCGGCCGCCGTGGTGGCGAGGGCGTCGCGCACCTCCGGCAGTTCGCCGATCAGCGGCCGGGGGCGCGCCGCGGTGAAGCCGGGGACGAAGCGGTCCCAGCGCACATCGGCGAGGACGAGGGAGGTCTCGCCGGCGTGCAGTGCCTCGCCGAGCGCGGCCACCGCCAACGGCGGTGCCATCGCGGGCAGTCCGCGGCGACTGAGGTGCTCCGCCACCTCGCCGTGCTCGATCATCCCGTGGTCGGCCCAGGGGCCCCAGGCCACCGAGGTGGCGGGGAGGCCGCGTGCCGCGCGGTGCTCGGCGAGGGCGTCCAGGCAGGCGTTGGCGGAGGCGTAGGCGCTCTGTCCGCCACTTCCCCAGGTGGCGGCGATCGAAGAGAAGAGCACGAAGGCTTCGAGGTGGTCCTGGTCCAGCAGCTCGTCCAGATGGGCCGCGCCCAGGACCTTGCCGTCGGCCATCTCCGCGAAGTCGGCCACCGTACTGTCGGCGAGCTGGGCGAACTCCACGACGCCCGCGGCGTGGAAGACGGCGTGCACCGGGTCGCCCCCGGCGGTGGTCCGGCGCAGCAGCGCCGCCACCTCGTCGCGGTCGCGGACGTCGCACGCCGCCACCGTCACCCGCACACCGCCCTCGCCCAGCGCGGTCAGCTCGTCGCGCAGTTCCGCGGCACCGGGCGCCGCCAGGCCACGGCGGCTGGTGAGCACGAGATGTTCGGCGCCGGAGCGGGCCAGCCAGCGGGCGATCTGGGCGCCGAGCCCGCCGGTGCCCCCGGTGATCAGCACGGTGCCATGCGGCTTCCAGCTCTCGCGGCCCGGTGTGCGCAGCGGCGCCCGGACGAGTCGCCGGACGAACACCCCGGCATCGCGGAGGGCGAGTTGGTCCTCCGGACCGCTGTCGCCGACGATGCCGGAGAGCGCGGCACACAGCCGGTCGGCCGTCCGCTCGTCGAGGTCCCCGGGGAGGTCGACCAGACCGCCCCACCGCTGGGGGTGTTCCAGGGCCGCGACCCGGCCGAGGCCCCAGGTGGCGGCCTGTGCAGGGCTGCCGAGCGAATCGGATCCGCTCACCGACACGGCGCCGGCGGTGGCGAGCCACAGCGGTGCGGCGATCCCCGCGTCGCCCAGCGCCTGGATCAGCCCGACGTTGAGGGCCAGACCGGTGGTGAGCGCGGTGTGTTCGGGGTGCGGGCCGTCGTCGAGGGCGAGCAGCGAGAGCACACCGGCCGGGGTGCCCCCGGTGGCCACCGCCTGGCGCAGCCGCTCGGCGAGCGCGTCACGGCCGGTCGTGGACAGCGTGAGGGCTACGACGCGTGCGCCGCGCCGGTCGAGGGCGGAGGCCACGGCGGTGACCCGCGCACTGTCGGCCCGGCCCTCGGGCACGGCCAGCAGCCAGGTGCCGGACAGCGGCGCCGTACGTTCCTCGGCGGACACCGGGGACCAGGTGATCCGGTAGCGCCAGGAGTCCACGGTGGCGCGGTCACTCTGGCCCCGGCGCCAGGAGGAGAGCGCGGGCAGCAGCTCGCTGAGCCGCGTCTGCTGGTCGATCTCCAGGGTGGTGGTCAGCGCCTCCAGGTCCTCGCGCTCGACCGCCTCCCAGAAGCGTGCCTCCACGGCGGACGCGTCCGTGGCGGCGGCAGTCGGCGTTCCAGGCGTGGCGGGGTCGAACCAGTAGCGCTGCCGCTGGAAGGCGTACGTGGGCAGCTCCACCCGGCGCGCGCCGCGCCCGGCGAACACCCGCTCCCAGTCCACCTCGCCACCATGAGCGTGCACCTGGGCGACCCCGGCGAGAAGTGCCTCGACCTCGTCACGGTCCTTGCGAAGCAAGGGGACGAACGCGGCGGGGCCGGATACGCACTCCTGGCCCATGGCGGAGAGGACGCCCGCCGGGCCGATCTCCACATAGCGGGTGACACCCTGCCCTTCGAGGAACCGAATACCGTCCCCGAAACGCACCGCCTGCCGCACATGGCGCACCCAGTACTCCGGCGAGCACACCTCCTCGCCCGCCAACTCGCCCGTGACGTTCGAGACGATCGCCAGTCGCGGTGCGGAGTAGCCGATCCGGCCCGCCACCTCGGCGAACTCGGCCAGCATCCCCTCGATCAGCGGCGAGTGGAAGGCGTGCGAGACGCTCAGCCGCTTGCTCTTGACCCCCACCGCCTCCGCCACCGCCAGCACCGCCGACTCCGCACCGGAGATGACAGTCGCCGCCGGGCCGTTGACCGCGGCCACGCTCACCCGGTCCTCGTAACCGGCCAGATGCGGCAGCACCTCGGCCTCCGCGGCCTGGAGGGAGACCATCGCGCCGCCCTGGGGCAGCGCCTGCATCAGCCGACCGCGCGCGGCCACCAGCGCACACGCGTCCTCCAGCGAGAACACCCCCGCCACATGCGCCGCCGCCAGCTCCCCCACCGAATGCCCCACCACGAAATCCGGCGCGACACCCCACGACGCCACCAGCCGGAAGAGCGCCACCTCCACAGCGAACAACCCGGTCTGCGTGAACACCGTCCGGTCCAGCGCCTCAGCGTCCCCGCCGAAGACCACCTCCCGCACCGAACCCTCCAGATGGCGGTCCAGCTCCACGCACACCGCGTCGAACGCCGCCGCGAACACCGGGAACGCCGCGTACAACTCCCGTCCCATGCCGGGTCGTTGCGCGCCCTGCCCGGTGAACAGGAACGCCGTCCTGCCCTCCTCGCCGGCCACCGTGCCGGGGATGATGCCCGTGGCGAGCTGGTCCAGTCCGCTCAGCAGCTCCTCCCGGTCGCGGCCGACGACCGCCGCGCGGTGGCCGAAGGCGGACCGGGCCAGGGCCAGCGAGTAGCCCACATCCACCGGGTCGAGCTCCGGCCGGGCCGCCACGTGCGACCGCAGCCGCTCCGCCTGGGCGCGCAGCGCCACCTCGGTCCGGCCGGACACCACCCACGGCACCACATCGGTGCGCACCGACGGCTCCGGCTCCGGGTCGGCGGCGGGCTCGGCGGGCGGTTCCTCCAGGATGAGGTGGGCGTTGGTACCGCTGATGCCGAAGGCGGACACCCCGGCGCGGCGCACCCGCTCGCCCGCCGGCCAGTCCCTGGCCTCGGTCAGCAGCTCGACGGCTCCCGCCGTCCAGTCCACATGCGGGGTGGGCTCCTTGACGTGGAGTGTCCTGGGCAGCAGACCGTGGCGCAGCGCCATGACCATCTTGATGACACCGGCGCCACCGGCCGCGCCCTGGGTGTGGCCGATGTTGGACTTCAGCGCGCCCAGCCACAGCGGCCGTTCGGCCTCCCGGCCCTGGCCGTAGGTGGCCAGGATGGCCTGGGCCTCGATCGGGTCGCCGAGCGTGGTGCCGGTGCCGTGGGCCTCGACCGCGTCCACCTCGGCGGCCGACAGCCCGGCGTTCGCCAGCGCCTGCCGGATCACCCGCTGCTGGGACGGGCCGTTGGGGGCGGTGAGGCCGTTGCTGGCGCCGTCCTGGTTGACGGCTGAGCCGCGCACCAGCGCCAGCACCTCATGGCCGTTGGCCCGCGCGTCGGACAGCCGCTCCAGGAGCACCATACTGACGCCCTCGCCCCAGCTGGTGCCGTCGGTGTCGGAGGAGAACGCCTTCGACCTGCCGTCGGGGGCCAGGCCGCGCTGCCGGCTGAACTCGATGAACAGGCTCGGCGTGGACATCATCGTCGTGCCGCCCGCCAGCGCCATCGAGCATTCGCCCTGGCGCAGCGCCTGCGCCGCCTGGTGGATGGCGACCAGGGAGGAGGAGCACGCGGTGTCGATGGTGAGTGCCGGGCCCTCCCAGCCGAGGGAGTAGGCGATACGGCCGGAGACCACGCTGGCGGCCTTGCCGGTCAGCAGATACCCCTCCATGTCCTCGGGGATCTCGCCGAGCCCCGAGGCGTAGTCCTGGCCGGTGGAACCGATGAACACGCCGCCGGTGCCGCCCCGCGTGGTGTGCGGGTCGATCCCGGCGCGCTCCAGCGCCTCCCAGGAGGTCTCCAGCAACAGCCGCTGCTGGGGGTCCATGGCGAGCGCCTCGCGCGGGGAGATTCCGAAGAACTCGGGGTCGAAGTGGTAGGCGTCGTAGAGGAAGCCGCCCTCCTTGGCGTAACTCCTGCCCGGCGTATCGGGGTTGGGGTCGTACAGCTCCTCGACGTTCCAGCCGCGGTCGGCCGGGAAGGACGAGATCACATCGCGGCCGTCCGCCACCAGCTCCCACAGCTCCTCGGGGCCGCGGACCCCGCCCGGCAGCCGGCAGCTCATGGCCACGATGGCGATCGGATCGTCGTCGGCGGGCCGGACGGCGGCCACCACGGCTGCCACCTCCTCCCGCTCGCCCAGCGCCTCGCGCCGCAGATGGTCCACCAGCACGGCGGGGGTCGGATAGTCGAAGAGGAGGGTGGTCGGCAGCCGCAGCCCGGTGGCGGCGCCCAGCCGGTTGCGCAACTCCACTGCCGTCAGGGAGTCGAAGCCGACCTCCCGGAAGGCGCGGGTGGCCTCGATGTCCTCCGGGGCGGCGAGGCCCAGAACGGCCGCCGCGTGTTCCCGCACCAGGTCCAGCAGGAACGGATCCCGGTCGGCCGCCGCCAGGGCGGCCAGCCGACGGCCGAGCGAACTCTCCTCGGTTTCCGCGGCCCCGCCGCCGCCACCGGCCCGTACCACCCGGCGGACCGGCGTCCTGACCAGGCCGCGCAGATACGCGGGTACGGCGTCCTGGCCGGGGGTGCCGCTCGTGGCCCGCCTGCGCAGATCCGCCAGATCGAGCCGGACGGGCACCAGAGTGGCGTCCCCGGCCGTCCGCGCGGCGTCGAAGAGTTCCATGCCCTCCGCACTGGGGAGCGGACGGATACCGGAGCGCGCCATGCGCCGCACATCGGTGTCGGCGAGGTGGCCACTCATGCCGCTGCGCTGCTCCCACAGGCCCCAGGCGAGGGACTGGGCGGCCAGGCCGCGGGCCCTGCGGTGCTGGGCGAGGGAGTCCAGGAAGGCGTTGGCGGCGGCGTAGTTGGCCTGTCCGGCGTTGCCGATGGTGGCGACGACGGAGGAGTAGAGGACGAACGCGGCCAGGTCGTGGTCCGCGGTCAGCTCATGCAGATTCCATGCGGCGTCCACCTTGGGCCGCAACACCCGGTCGAGCCGCTCGGGGTTCAGCGCGTCCACGACGCCGTCGTCGAGCACCCCCGCCGCGTGGATCACCGCGGTCAGCGGATGCGCGGCGGGTATCGCGCCGAGCAGCCCGGCGAGCGCCTCCCGGTCGGCCGTGTCGCAGGCGGCGACGGTGACGGTGGCGCCCAACTCGACTAGTTCCGATCGGAGTTCGGCCATGCCCTCGGCGGCGGGCCCGCGCCGGCTGGTCAGCAGCAGATGCCGTACGCCGTGCTCGGTCACGAGGTGGCGGGCGAGGAGCCCGCCGAGGGTGCCGGTGGCGCCGGTGACGAGAACGGTGCCCTCGGGGTCCAGCCGCCGGTGGGCGTCGGGGGCCTCGGTGAGCCGTGCGTCGTCGGCCTCGGCAGCCGTGACCCCCATAGCCACCCGGCCCAGCCGGGGTACCCGCGCCCGGCCCTCGCGCACCGCGCACTGCGATTCGCCGGAGGCCACCGCGCCCGGGAGGGCGTCGGCCGACTCCGGGTGGCCGTCGAGGTCGACGAGGACGAAGCGTCCGGGGTGCTCCGACTGCGCCGAGCGCACCAGCCCCCATACGGCGCCGTGTGCCACATCGGGCACCTCTTCGCCGGGGACGGCCGCGACCGCGCCCCGGGTGACGAACACCAGCCTGGAGGAGGCGAGGCGCTCATCGGAGATCCACCGCTGGATGAGTGCCAGCACGCGGTGGGTGGCCGCGTGGGCCGCCTCCGCCACGTCCCCGTCCCCCTCGGCGGTGCGAGTGCACGGCACCAGCACCGCGTCCGGCACGTCCTCCGCCGCCTCGTCGTAAGGCACCGCGTCCACGGCCGAGGAGAGCCCGAGCGGATCGTCGCCGAGCACCGCCCAGGTCGCCGGGGCCACGCTGGTGTCCGCGGCGGGCGCGGCGGGCCACTCCAGGCGGAACAGCGAAGGGTGGAGGGCGGAGCGGCCGCCGATCGGTTCGGGCGTGTCCACCGTGCGCAGTGCGAGCCGGTCCACCGAGACCACCGGGGCGCCGCTCGGGTCGGCAGCGGCCACCGCGTAGGTGTCGCCACCGGCCGGTGTCAGCCGTACCCGCAGCGCCGTGGCGCCCGTGGCGTGCAGTACGACACCGCTCCATGAGGAGGCCAGCCGTGCCCCGCCACCGTCGCCCGGGGCCGCCACCGCGTCGAGCACCGACTCCAGCAGCACCGGGTGCAGACCGTAGCGCTGGGCGTCGGCCTCCTCGGCCTCGGTCAGCTCCACTTCGGCGTAGAGGTCCTCACCGAGCCGCCAGGCCGCGACGGCGCCTCCCGCCACCTCCACCGGGACCGCGTCGGCCGGGGGCCACACGGCGAGGCCCAGGTCCGCGACCGGCGCCCCGGTGCCCAGGACCGCGGTGGCGTACCGCGTCCACGGCTCGTCGGAGTCCGCGCCTTCGGCGCGCGCGTAGACGCTGAGCGCGCGCAAGCCGCCACCGTCCGGGGCGCCGATGCGCATCTGGATCACCGCGGCGCCCTTCTCGGGCAGCACCAGCGGCGCGTCCAGGGAGAGTTCCTCGATCCGGTCGCAGCCGACCTGGTCGCCCGCCCGGATCGCCAGTTCGGCGAGGGCGCTGCCGGGGAGCACGGCCGCGTCCGGGCCGGTGCGCTCGGTCAGCCAGGGGTGGTCCTGTGCGGAGATCCGGCCGGTGAACAGATGGTCGTCCGCCCCGGCCAGCGGGACCGCCGCGCCGAGCAGCGGATGCCCGGCCGCGTCGAGTCCGGCGGCGGCCACATCGCTCGCCGCGACCGGCTTGTCCAGCCAGTACCGCTGCCGCTGGAACGGATACGTCGGCAGCTCCACGTCCGGTGTGCCGCGCTCCGGGCCGCCCGCGAACACGGTGTCCCACGACGGCTCGACACCATGCACATACGCCTCGGCGAACGAGCCGGCGAAGCGCTCCGGGTCGCCCTCGTCCCGGCGCAGCGTGCCGACGATGGCGGCGGCGTTGCCACCGGCGTCCTCGACGGTCTGCTGGAGCGACATGGCGAGCATGGGGTGCGGAGCGCACTCGATGAACGCGGTGTGGCCGTCGGCCAGCAGCGCCCGGGTGGCCCGCTCGAAGTCCACCGGCTCGCGCATGTTCCGGTACCAGTAGTCGGTGTCCAGCTCCGTGGTGTCCAGCGGCCCGCCGGTCACCGTGGAGTAGTAGGCGATCCGCGAGGCGCGCGGCCGCACCCCCGCCACCTCGCGCAGCAGCCGCTCGCGCAAGCCGTCGACCTGCGGGGAGTGCCCGGCGGTGTCCACGCCCGGCACCCGGCGGGACTTGACCCCGTCGGCGGCGAGCTCGGCCATGAAGGCGTCAAGGGCCTCCGGGTCGCCGGAGACGGTCACGGTCGCGGGGCTGTTGACGGCGGCGATGCCGAGCCGTTCGCTCCACGACCGAAGCCGCTCGGCGACCGTCTCGGCCGACGCGAGCACCGAGAGCATGCCGCCCTTGCCGCTCAGTTCGGCCCATGCCTGGCTGCGCCGGGCCACCACCTTGGCGGCGTCCTCCAGCGAGAGGGCTCCGGCCACATACGCGGCGGCGATCTCGCCCTGCGAATGGCCCACCACCGCGGCCGGTTCGACGCCGTACGAGCGCCACAGCGCGGCCAGCGAGACCATCACCGCGAACAGCGCGGGCTGCACCACATCGATGCGGGACAGCGACGGGGCGCCCGGCTCACCGCGCAGCACCTCGCGCAACGACCAGTCCAGGAACGGCTCCAGGGCGTCGGCGCACTCCTCCAGCCGCTCCGCGAAGACGGGCGAGGCGTTCCACAGCGGGAGCGCCATCCCGATCCACTGCGAGCCCTGCCCGGGGAAGACGAACACGGTCTTCCGACGGCCGCCCGCCGTGCCCTCGACCACATGGGGCGCCGGGGTGCCCTGCGCGAGGGCGCCGAGCCCGTCCAGGAGCCGCTCCCGGTCCCGGCCGAGGATCACCGCCCGGTGGCCGAAGGCCGTCCGGGTGGTGGCGAGGGCGCGGCCGAGTGCGGCGAGGTCGGTGCCGGGGTGGTCGGCGAGGTGGTCGCGCAGCTGCTGGGCCCGGGTCCGCAGCGCCTGTTCGGTGCGCCCGGTCAGCACCCAGGGCAGCACGGGCAGGCTCGGGCCCGCGGGACGGGGTTCCTCCGAGGTGGCGGCCGGTTCGGCCGGGGCCTGTTCCAGGATGGCGTGGGCGTTGGTGCCGCTGATGCCGAAGGACGAGACGCCCGCGCGCCGCGGCCGCGCGGTCTCCGGCTCCGGCCACGGCCGGGCCTCGGTCAGCAGCTCCACGGCCCCGGACGTCCAGTCGACATGCGGCGAGGGCTCGTGTACGTGCAGGGTCTTGGGGAGCGTGCCGTGGCGCAGCGCCATCACCATCTTGATGACCCCGGCCACGCCCGCGGCCGCCTGGGGGTGGCCGACGTTGGACTTCAGCGAGCCGAGCCACAGCGGCCGGTCCTCGGGGCGGTCCTGGCCGTACGTGGCGAGCAGGGCGCCGGCCTCGATGGGGTCGCCGAGCGAGGTGCCGGTGCCGTGTGCCTCGACCGCGTCCACATCGGCCGTGGTGAGCCCGGCGTCGGCCAGCGCCTGCCGGATGACGCGCTGCTGGGCCGGTCCGCTCGGGGCGGTGAGGCCGTTGCTCGCGCCGTCCTGGTTGGTGGCGGAGCCACGGACCAGCGCCAGCACCCGGTGGCCGTTGCGCCGCGCGTCCGACAGCCGCTCCAGCAGCACCATGCCCACGCCCTCGCCCCAGCCGGTGCCGTCGGCGTCGGACGAGAACGCCTTGCAGCGGCCGTCGGGCGACAGCGCCTTCTGGCGGCTCAGCTCCACGAAGATCCCGGGGCTGGACATCACGGTGGCGCCGCCGGCCAGCGCCAGCGAGCACTCGCCCGCACGCAGCGACCGTACGGCCATGTGCAGGGCCACCAGGGACGACGAGCACGCCGTGTCCACGGTGACCGCCGGGCCCTCGAGGCCCCAGGTGTAGGCGATCCGGCCGGAGGCGACGCTGGTGGTGCCGCCGGTCAGCAGATAGCCCTCGAACCCCTCCGACGCCTCGTCCATCCGCGGCCCGTAGTCCTGCGGCATGGTGCCGACGAAGACGCCGGCGTCGCTGCCCTTGAGCGTGGTGGGGTCGATCCCGGCGCGCTCGAACGCCTCCCACGCGGTCTCCAGGAGCAGCCGCTGCTGGGGGTCCATCGCCTGGGCCTCGCGGGGGCTGATGCCGAAGAAGGCCGGGTCGAACTGGTCGGCCTCGTAGAGGAATCCGCCCTCGCGCACATAGCTGGTGCCGTGGCGGGCCGGGTCCGGGTCGTAGAGCCCCTCCAGGTCCCAGCCCCGGTTGGCGGGGAAGCCCGCGATGGCGTCCCGGCCCTCGCCGACCAGCTGCCACAGCTGCTCGGGCGTGCGCACCCCGCCGGGGAGACGGCAGCTCATCGCCACGATGGCGATCGGGTCGTCGTGGCCGGTGGCGCGCCGGGCGGTGGCCGGACGCGGGGCCGTGGCCGCCGCCGTCCGGGAGCCCACCGCCACGTCCTGCACGTGGCGGGAGAGGGCCAGCGGGGTGGGGTGGTCGAAGAGGACGGTCCCGGCGAGCCGTGTTCCGGTGGCGGTGCTGAGCAGGTTGCACAGCTCGACGGACATCAGCGAGTCGAAGCCGAGATCCTTGAAGATCTTCTCGGGGTCGACGGTGTCGGGGCCCCGGGAGCCCAGCACCCAGGCGGTGTGGGTACGGACCAGCTCCAGCGCCACCCGCTCGCGCTCGGCGGGGTCGGTCAGAGCGGCGAACTCCTCGCGCCAGGAGAGGGGTTCACCGGTGGCGGCCTCCTCGATTCCGGGAAGGTCGCTGTCCAGCCAGTAGCGCTGCCGCTGGAAGGCGTACGTGGGCAGCTCCACCCGACGCGCCCCCCGTCCGGCGAACACCCGCTCCCAGTCCACCTCGCCACCATGAGCGTGCACCTGGGCGACCCCGGCGAGAAGTGCCTCGACCTCGTCACGGTCCTTGCGAAGCAAGGGGACGAACGCGGCGGCGGCCTCGGATACGCAGTCCCGGCCCATGGCGGAGAGCACACCGGCCGGGCCGATCTCCACATAGCGGGTGACACCCTGCCCTTCGAGGAACCGAATACCGTCCCCGAAACGCACCGCCTGCCGCACATGGCGCACCCAGTAATCCGGCGAGCACACCTCCTCGCCCGCCAACTCGCCCGTGACGTTCGAGACGATCGCCAGTCGCGGTGCGGAGTAGCCGATCCGGCCCGCCACCTCGGCGAACTCGGCCAGCACCCCCTCGATCAGCGGCGAGTGGAAGGCGTGCGAGACGCTCAGCCGCTTGCTCTTGACCCCCACCGCCTCCGCCACCGCCAGCACCGCCGACTCCGCACCGGAGATGACAGTCGCCCCGGGGCCGTTGACCGCGGCCACGCTCACCCGGTCCTCGTAGCCGGCCAGATGCGGCAGCACCTCGGCCTCCGCGGCCTGGAGGGAGACCATCGCGCCGCCCTGGGGCAGCGCCTGCATCAGCCGACCGCGCGCGGCCACCAGCGCACACGCGTCCTCCAGCGAGAACACCCCCGCCACATGCGCCGCCGCCAGCTCCCCCACCGAATGCCCCACCACGAAATCCGGCGCGACACCCCACGACGCCACCAGCCGGAAGAGCGCCACCTCCACAGCGAACAACCCGGTCTGCGTGAACACCGTCCGGTCCAGTGCCTCAGCGTCCCCGCCGAAGACCACCTCCCGCACCGAACCCTCCAGATGGCGGTCCAGCTCCACGCACACCGCGTCGAACGCCGCCGCGAACACCGGGAACACGCCGTACAGGTCACGCCCCATGCCCAGCCGCTGGGCACCTTGGCCGGTGAACAGGAACGCCGTCCCACCGCGGCCCGCCACCGTGACCGGGGCCACGCCCGTGGCCAGTTCGTCGAGGCCCCTCAGCAGCTCGTCCCGGTCGCGGCCGACGAGCGTCGCCCGATGGCCGAAGGCGGACCGGCTCAGCGCGAGCGAATGGCCCACATCCACCGGATGGAGCTCCGGCCGCGCCGCCAGGTACGACCGCAGCCGCCGCGCCTGAGCCCGCAGCGCCACCTCACCGCGGGCCGAGAGCAGCCAGGGCACCACGTCGAGGTCCATCGGCCGTTCCGCGGCCGGCTCTTCGGCGGGTGCCTGCTCCAGCACCATGTGCACATTGGTGCCGCCCATGCCGAACGAGCTGACGCCCGCGAGCCGTGGGGAGTCCGCCTCCGAAGCCCAGGGGGCGAGGGCTGTCTGGACCGTGATTCCCAGGGTGTCCAGGGGGATGGCGGGGTTCGGTGTCTCGTAGTTGAGGCTCGGGAACAGTTCGCGGTGGGTGAGCGAGAGCAGCGTCTTGATGAGGCCGGTGATTCCGGCGGCGCCTTCGAGGTGGCCGACGTTCGTCTTGGCGGAGCCGACGCGCAGGGGCGCGCCGTGCGCCCTGCCGGCGCCCAGGACCGCGCCGAGCGCCTCGGCCTCGACCGGGTCGCCTACCTTGGTGCCGGTGCCGTGCAGTTCGACGTACTGGACCCGGGCGGGGTCGACTCCGGCGCGCTCGTAGGCGGCGCGCAGCATGGCCTCCTGCCCGTGGGCCGCGGGGGTGGTGAGGCTGCTGCCGCCGCCGTCGTTGTTGGCCTCGGAGCCGCGGATCACGCCCAGTACGGGGTCGCCGTCGCGGCGGGCGTCCGCGAGCCGCTTGAGCACGACGAGGCCGCCGCCCTCACCGCGGACATAGCCGTTGGCGCGGGCGTCGAAGGTGAAGGAGCGGCCGTCCGGGGAGAGCGCGCCGAACCGGGAGGCGGCGATGAAGCTGTCGGGGGCGAGGTTGAGCTGGACGCCGCCGGCGACGGCGGTCTCGGTCTCGCCGCGCCGCAGGCTCTCGCAGGCCAGGTGGACGGCGGCCAGGGACGAGGACTGCCCGGTGTCCACGGCCACGCTGGGGCCGCGCAGTCCCAGGGCGTAGGAGACCCGGTTGGCGATGATGCCGCGGTTCAGGCCGGTGAGGGTGTGCTGGGTGATGGCGGCCGGGTCGCGGCGGTGGACCAGTGTCGCGTAGTCGTCGGCGATCGCGCCGATGAAGACGCCGGTGCGGCTGCCTTCGAGGTGCGCGGGGACGAGTCCGGCGTTTTCCAGGGCCTCCCAGCACAGTTCCAGTGCGAGCCGTTGCTGGGGGTCCATCGCCAGTGCCTCGCGGGGTGAAATCCCGAAGAACTCCGGATCGAACTCGGCTGCGGTTTCGACGAACCCGCCGAATCGAATGCCGGCGTCCCGGAGCTCATCGGCATACCGGTCCGCCGGAATCTTTGTGATGGCGCTCTCTCCATTGCGCAGCAACTGCCAGAACTCATCCGGTGTCGATGCGCCCGGTACGCGACATGCCATACCGATGACCGCGATGTGCCCGTGCCGCACCAGGGAGTTCTCCGACATCACGACCTCAGACTCTTCTCTCGGTGGAGATACGACGCGACTGGACTGACCATGATCCGGAAGTCGACGGTATGGGCTCGGGAGTCGCCTCAACCACCCCTAACCGTCGGCACCCCTAACCGTGGGCATAGGGGTGGTCACCTCTTCTTGAGAGGCTCCCACCAACCGCGGTGTGCCATGTACCACTTGGCGGTTTCCGCGAGGCCGTTCTCGAACGACATCTCGGGGCGGTAGCCCAGTTCGGCGGAGATTTTCGCGATGTCCACCGAGTAACGGCGGTCATGGCCCTTGCGGTCGGGCACCCTCTCGACCATCGACCGGTCGGCGCCGAGGAGTTCGAGCAGCCGTTCCGTGAGGTCCAGATTGGTCAGTTCGGTGCCGCCGCCGATGTTGTAGACCTCTCCCGGGCGGCCGTTCTCGGCGACCAGGGCGATACCGCGGCAGTGGTCGTCCACATGCAGCCAGTCACGGACGTTTCCGCCGTCGCCGTAGAGCGGCACCGGTGTGCCGTCCATGAGGTTGGTGACAAAGAGCGGAATGACCTTCTCGGGATGCTGGTACGGGCCGTAGTTGTTGGAGCAGCGGGTCACACAGACGGGCAGTCCATGGGTGCGGTGGAAGGCCCTGGCCAGCAGATCGGAGGACGCCTTGGAAGCGGAATACGGTGAGTTGGGCTCCAGCGGTGCCTCCTCGCGCCAGGAGCCGCTTTCGATGGAGCCGTAGACCTCGTCCGTGGAGACATGGACGAATTTTCCGACCTCCGCGTTCGCGGCCGCGTTGAGGAGGGTGTGCGTGCCCAGCACATTGGTGCGCACGAATTCCTCGGCCCCGGATATCGAGCGGTCGACATGCGATTCCGCGGCGAAGTGGACCACCAGATCGGTGCCGCGCAGCAGCTCGCCGATGAGCTCGCCGTCGCAGATGTCGCCGCGGACGAAGCGCAGCCGGGGGCTGTCGGCGACCTCGGCCAGGTTGGCCTCGTTGCCCGCGTAGGTGAGCTTGTCGACCACCACGACCTGGGCGTCCGCCCAGGCCCCGTACGCCCCTGTCAACGTCTGCCGGACGAAGTGGGAGCCGATGAAGCCCGCGCCGCCGGTCACAACTATGCGCACTGGAGACAACCCTTCAGCGATGATTGGCCGCGATATCCATCAGATATTTTCCGTACTCCGTCTTGCCGAGTTCCGCACCGAGCTCATAGCAGGCGGCCGCGTCGATGAAACCCATGCGGAAGGCGATCTCCTCGAGACAGGCGATCCGCACTCCCTGGCGCTGTTCCAGAAGCTGCACATACTGGCCCGCCTGCAGCAGCGAGTCATGAGTTCCGGTGTCCAGCCAGGCGAATCCGCGGCCGAGCCCGACCAGCCTGGCCTTTCCGCGCTCCAGATAGACGCGATTGACGTCCGTGATCTCCAGTTCGCCGCGCGCGGAGGGCTGTACGTTCTTGGCGATGTCCACGACGTCGTTGTCGTAGAGATACAGGCCGGTGATCGCCAGATTGGATCGGGGGGCGGCCGGCTTCTCCTCGAGGGAGATCAGCCGGCCCTGCTCATCCATTTCCCCGACACCATAGCGCTCGGGTCCTTGACTCCGTAGCCGAAGAGCACACAGCCGTCGACATGGCTCGCCTCGTTGTGCAGCATCTTCGAAAACCCGGGCCCGTGGAAGATGTTGTCGCCGAGGACCAGTGCCACCTGGTCGTCGCCGATGAACTCGGATCCGATGATGAATGCCTCGGCGATGCCATTGGCATCGGGCTGTTCGGCGTACTCGATCGAAAGGCCCAGCCGGCGGCCGTCGCCGAGGAGCGCACGGAACAGTCCCACATGGAGCGGGGTGGAAATGATCTGGATTTCCCTGACGCCGCCGAGCATGAGCACCGACAGCGGGTAATAGATCATCGGCTTGTTGTAGACAGGAAGGATCTGCTTCGACACCGCATGTGTCAAAGGATGCAGTCGGGTACCGCTTCCTCCGGCGAGGACTATGCCCTTCATGCGGCCAGAAGCTATCAACGCCGTCGGCCCGCGCTCCAGGCCTGCCGCGGCGATAGGGGGGTAATCAGGGGTGGTCATGGAACAGGGGTGGCATCGTGCCGCCACCCCTTCCGCGGGACCTCGCCCCCGTCAGCGCTCAGGCGATTTCATCCACCTGGGCCCGCAGCGCGGTCGGCAGCTGCTGGCGACTCCTGATATTCAGCTTGCGGTACACCCGCGTCAAATGCTGCTCAACTGTGCTGATGGTGATGAACAGGCTGGCGGCTATTTCCCGGTTCGTATAACCGTCCACCGCCAGGGCGGCGACCCGGGCCTCGGATTCGCTGAGCTTCGTCCCCATGGACGGCGGCACCGCCGGTTTCGGGCCGAGCGGTCCGGACACCGGCCGTACCACCGGCCGTGGATCGCGGGTCTCCAGACCGGAGTCGAGGCGGATCCGGTCACACAGCTCCTCGGCCCCGCACTCCTTGGCCATCCGCCAGGCCCGGCCGGTGATGGCGTCGGCCCGTCCGAGCTCCCCGGAGCCGCGCAGCGTACGACCCAGATCGTCCAGCGCCCGGGCCAGTTCGAGGCGGTCGCCGGAGCACTGCAGCTCCTCCACGGCCTGGCCGAGCAGCCGGGACCGGTTGTCGATGTCGCCCGCGGCGGCGAGTAACCGCAGGGAGACGCCGCGGACCCGGGAGTCCCCGGCGCCGTTCCTGGCCAGCTGCTCGGAGACCAGGTTCGCGGCCTTCTCCCGGTCGCCGAGCTCCAGCCATGCCTCGGCCGCGTCGGAGCGCCAGGGCAGCAGCGCGGGCTGGTCGAGCTCCCAGAGCTGGGCGAGCCGGCCGGCCATCAGGAATTCGCCGAGGGCCGCGTTGATGCGGTTGGTGGCCAGGTAGTAGCGGCCCCGGGCGCGGGTGTAGCCGAGTCCGTAGATGCTCTTGAACAGCGCCTCGGGGACCGGACGGCTGAGCTGCCGCGCCGCCGCGTCATACTTGCCCATCGCCGTGTACGCGAGGATCTGGCTGGCCAGGGGGCCGCCGATGAAGACGCTTCCGTCGCTGCCGGGCACGATGTCCAGGGCGATGGTGGCATAGGCGGCCGACTCCACGAGGTTGCCCTGCCGCAGGGCGATCTCGGCCCGGATCGAGGCGAAGATGGCGCGCCAGCCCGGTGCCCGGCGCCGCTCGGCCTCCTCCATCAGCGAATCGCACCACGGGGCGGCCTTGTCCGGGCGGCCCGCGTACACCAGCGCGTTCACCGAGTTGACGATGGGTTCGAAGGTGGCGTCGGTGAGCGGCGAGACCTCGAGCACCTTCTCCGCCGCTGCGACCGGCGACTCCTCGCTCCCCCCGCGGCCGAAGAAACCGCTGAACGCCGCCGTGATCGTCGACAGCGAGGAGGGTCTGCGGGATCCGAGCGGGCTACGGGAGGCCCCGCCGTCCTCGCCCTGGCGCGCCGCCGCCCCGGGGCCGCGGTCCGGCGCACCGGAGTCCTGGGCCCAGCGGGCGGTCATCCGGAACTGGGCCATCGAGGTGGGTCCCGCGTCGCTCATGACGGCGTTGAGCCGGCCGATGGCGCCGCGCGCCTCCTCGATCCGGCCATGGGCGAGCAAGAGTTCGATCAGTCGTCCGATATGGGCGGCGGGCAACCGGTCGGCGCACAGCGCGGCGAGCGGCTCCTCCAGCATCCGCTCGGACGCCGAGGGGTTGAGCCGCCACATGATCCCGGCGGTGCCGATCCTGATGCCGGCCCGCAGCTCCTCGTCCTGGCAGGCCACGTACGCCAACTCCAGGCAGGCGACCGCCAGTTTGGCGTCGTCCTCGGCGAGCGCCTGCTGCGCGGCGTCCCGCAGCAGCGGCACCGCCCAGGGCTCGTCGGTGCCCTGGGCGGCGAGCAGATGGCGGGCCACGGCGAGGGTGCCCCCGCCGCCCTGGTGCAGCAGGACGGCGGCACGGCGGTTCATGTCCAGCCGGACCTCGGGGTCCATGTCCTCCAGCACCGCGGCCTCTACATACGGGTGGCGGAAGGCGAGACCGTCGACGAGGCCCGCCGCGTCCAGCGCGGCGATTCCGCGGCGGGTTCCGGCGGAGCCGATGCGCAGCAGCCGTCCGAGGAGTTCGGGGGATGCGGAGGCGCCGAGCACCGCGATGCCCTCGGCGAGCCGGGAGACGGTGCGCCCGCTGCGGTAGACACAGGTGAGCACGGCCTGGACGAACATGTCACCCACCACGGGTTCCACGGCGTTACCGTGCCGTGGGGGCGCTCCGGCGGTGCGGTAATCGTCTATCACCGCGCGTAGCAACAACGGATTACCGCCGCTCACCTCGTACCAGGTGTAGGCCACATCGGCCGAATCCGGGAGCCCCAGACGGGTGGTCAGCAGATGCGTGGTCTCCTCCCAGGACAGCCTCTCCAGCCGCAGCCGCTGGAAATTGGGTTGACGCAGCAGTTCGGTATTGAAGACCGCGTCTTTCTGGTCGCTGTCCGTCGCCTGTGCGAACACCATGAGTAGTTTGGCGGAGCGTGAACGGGTCGCCAGGTACAGCAGATACTGAAGTGACTCCGCGTCGACGAGCTGGAGTTCGTCGACGCAGATCACCACCGGTTCGCGTGAGGCGAGTTCATACAGCGCGGCACGGAACTCCCGGGCGGCCTGAATATGCGGCGGGGTCACGCCGGCGTGGTCGCCACCAGGGGTTTCACGGGACTGTGAGGCGTCGAGGGCGCCCTGGTCGAGCGCCTTGCGCAGATGGTCGGCGGTCGCCTTGGGCAGCCGGGGCGAGTCCAGAAGCTGGCGCAGTGTGCCGAGCGGAGCCCGGTCGGCGGACGTTCCGTAAGCCTTGAGGACAAGGGCTCCGGCCTTCGCCGCATGGGCCGTGACGGCTTCGAGTGTATGGGTCTTGCCGCATCCGACCGCGCCCTCGACGAGCACGATGCCCGCTTCCCCGGAGAGGCATCGGGAAAACGCCCGACGAAGCCTCTCGAATTGTGCGTCGAATTGTCTGGCTCTGGCCGATGAAAATACCATTGCTCGCACCCCGAATGCGACGCGAAGCACTGCTCACGGCAGCCCGAACGACCTCCAGCAAGCTATACGACCACCGGCCACGCCACCATCGCCGCACGTAAAATCATCGTTAACGAATTACCAATTCTGAGCGGACTGCCCGACGATCGACGAAATCGATGCGATCGAGCCGGCCCCTACGTGGGGCAACACCGCGAAGCCGAAGTGCACCAACACCCTGACAACCCTGCGCCACCCCCGTTCACGTGGGCATTTGTTCGGAGCGGCCAGCATACACGAGACCCCCTAGCAGGACCCGGGATAACCCATGACATCCTTGACTTCGACACCAAGTGGTCATCCATTGAGGCACCACGGACCCCCTTCGAACATTTATTTGCCCGTTTTGATCGCTAATGCGATTCTTATGTCTGTTGCCGCTGGTAACCGCAAGCGATTCGCCGGGAATTCTCATGCCATAAAGCGGACAGAGGGATGGCGCGCCAATCCTTGTCACAATGAATTCCACAGACATCCAAGCCCTTGGACTATTCCAATGGCATGTGCATACGCATTGTCATCGCTCCGGGCATACGGATGCCGGGGCCGGGGGACGGTGTGCCCCGGCCCCGGCATCCCCCCGTGGTCCGCCGCTAGCGCTCGTGGAGGTGCAGCCCCCTGCCGCCCTTGCGGCCCAGGTGACCCGCCTCGACCAGCCGCTCCAGATGGCGGGCCGGGGCCAGGGCCGGATCCCGGAAGGTGCCGTGCAGGGTGCGCTGGATGGCGAGGGAGACATCGAGTCCGATCACATCCAGCAGGCGCAGCGGACCCATCGGATAGCCCTGCCCGGCCGCCATCACCGTGTCGATGTGCTCGGCGGTGGCCCAGCCCTCCTGAACCATCGCCACCGCGCTGTTCAGATAGGGAAAGAGCAGGGCGTTGACGATGAATCCGGCCCGGTCCGGGCAGTCCACCGCACGCTTGCCGAGCGCCGCGGCCACCGCGTGGGCCGTGCCCAGGGCCTCCTTGGAGGTGAGCACGGTGTGCACCACCTCGACCAGCCGCATCACCGGCGCCGGGTTGAAGAAGTGCATCCCGATGACGTCCTCGGGCCGCCGCGTCGCCATCGCGCATTCGATGACGGGCAGGCTCGAGGTGGAGGTGGCCAGCACCGCCCCCGGTGCGCACACCCGGTCCAGATCGGCGAAGACGGCCCGCTTGACGTCGATGTCCTCCGCCACGGCCTCGACCACCAGATCGCAGGTGCCGAGCGCCCGAAGTTCACGTCCCGCGGTCAGCCGGTCCATCGACTCGGTGAGCAGCCCGGGCGCCAGCTTGCCGCGCCGCACCCCCCGCTCCAGCGAGCGCTCCACGGCTGCCGTTGCCTCCTTCGCGCGCAGCTCGCTGCGGGCCACCAGTACCGTCGGATAGCCGGAGCGCGCGCACACTTCCGCGATGCCGACGGCCATCGTGCCCGAGCCCACCACCCCGATCCGCCGTACCGCGCGGGCGGGTACGGGCTCGCCGAGGCCGTCGGCCTCGCCGCCCCGGGCGGCGCCGCCCGCCTCGTACTCGTAGAAGCCACGGCCCGCCTTCACCCCCACCAGACCGGCGGTGACCATATGGGCCAGGGTGGGCGCGGGCGCGTACCGCGGATCGCCGGTGCGCTCGTACAGCGCCTCCAGGGAGTCCCGCGCGGTGTCCAGGCCCATGGCGTCCAGCTGGGCCAGCGGCCCATCGGCAGCCCGCAGCCGAGCGTCATGGCGGTGTCGATGCTGTCGCGCGAGGCGTAGCGCCGCTCATACATGGCCACGGCGTTGTTGAGGTACGCCATGGTGAGCGCGCCCCCGATGAAGCCCGGCCGGTCGGCCACCGGCACCGGGATCCGGCCCAGGTCGCGGACCAGTTCCTGGACGTCCGCCAGGACCGCGTCGCCGGTGAGCGGGGTGCCCACCACCTCCACCGCCCGGTCCTCGCGGTCGGGGCCCAACGGGAAGAGGTGCAGCCCCACCGTGCGGTCGGTCCGGCCGGAGCCGAAAGCGATCTCGGTCACCGGGAGCCCGGTGGTCGTGGTGGCGAACACCGTCTCCGGCGGACAGTCGGCGTGGACGCGGGCGAGCAGCCGGCGCTTGGTCTCCATCCGTTCGGGGACCGCCTCGACCACCAGATCGGCCCGTGCGGCGGCCGCCGGGTCGGTGGTGAACTCGACGGCGGATTCCGCCGCGGTCACCCGCCCCCGGCCGCGCCGCAGGGCCGCCTCGTCCCGCTCCACGGCGATCACCCGCCGACCGCCGCGGACCAGGGCGTCCACGAAGTGGCAGCCGGTGGTGCCGAGCCCGAACACCGCGACGGTGGGAAAGCGCTGTGCCATGCCGATGAGTCCTTTCACTGGCTGGGACCTTGGGTAGCTCACGAACCGCCGTGGCCGTCCTGCCACCTGACGAGCGCCGCGCCGAGCGACATCCCGCCGCCGAATCCGGCCAGCAGCAGCAACTCGCCGTCGGTGAACACGTCCTGTCGCCGGGCGTCGTCGAGCGCCAGCGGGATGGAGGCGGCGCTGGTGTTGCCGTGCTCGGCCACCGTCAGATGCGTACGCGCCCGCGGCAGCCCGAGGTCCGGGAGCGCCTTGGCCAGCAGCACGCCATTGGCCTGATGGGGAATGAAGTGGTCCACGCTCGCGGCGTCGGTGCGCTGCGCGGCCAGCAGGGCCCGTATCGCACGCGGCAGCTCGGCGAGGACGTACTCGCTGACCGCGCGGCCCCGCATCCGGAAGAAGTGGCCCCCGTCGGCGAGGGTCTTCTCGGAGGCCGGTGCGCGGCTGCCGCCCGCCGGCACCTGGATCAGCTCGTTCAGTGCGCCGTCGCTGGTGAGCAGCGATCCGGTGAGGCCGTAGCCGGGACGCACGGGCCCGAGCACCACCGCCCCCGCCCCGTCGCCGAAGAGCACCGCGGTGCGCCGGTCGGTGCGGTCGATGATGCGGGAGTAGACATCGGCGCCGATCACCAGGGCGTACGGGGCGGGGGCGCCGGAGCCGGCCGACAGCAGCCCGGCCGCCGTCACCAGGGCGAACACGAAGCCGCTGCAGACCGCGTTGATGTCGAAGGCGGCCGCGCCCGTGGCGCCGATCCGGTGCTGCACCAGACAGGCGGTGGCGGGCTGGGGGTGATCGGGGGTCGAGGTGGCCACCACGATCCAGCCGAGCTGACCGGCGCGGATCCCGGCGTCCGCGAGGGCGGCGCGGGCCGCCTCCACGGCCAGGTCGGAGGTGGCCTCGTGGTCGGCGGCGTAACGGCGGCGCCGGATGCCGGTCTTGGCCGAGATCCACTCCGCGGTCACCCCGGCGCGCTCGGCCACCAGCTCATTGGACACGGCCTCGGCCGGCAGATACGAGCCGGTGCCGAGGATCCCGACGGGCCGGCCGCCCGGTGTCCGGACCGGATGGTCGGTCATCTGTGTCTCCCGGCCCGCGCGGCCACCGCCGCCGTCGCCGGTGCCATCGCTGTCATCGCTGTTCGCGGGGTTCGGCGGTGCTCGAGAAGAAGCATTGAGTGGTTCCCTCCGAATCCATGCCGGGCATTGACGCTACGGACCGGGCACGGCACGGATAACCCCTAACCCATCACCCCCCTAGGCCCCCTACCGAATGAACCCGGTCCGCCGTATGAGCCGGCGCATGGCGGGCACTCGCCCAAGGTGGTACCGATACATGCAGGCCGAAGGCAGACCGGCTCAGGGAGCGGCCCCCATGGAGTGGTTCACCTCATCCGACTACTGGCTGAGCCGACTGGTCTTCCAACGGGGGATGGCCGCCGTCTATCTGATCGCCTTCCTGACGGCGGCCCTGCAGGGCCGGGCGCTGCTCGGCGAGCGGGGGCTGACCCCGGTGCCGCAGTTCCTCGAACGGGTGCCGTTCCGGCGCTCGCCCAGCCTGTTCCATCTGCACTACTCCGACCGGTTCTTCGTCTGCTGCGCCTGGCTGGGGGCCGCGCTGTCGGCCGCGCTGCTGGTGGGGGCCGCGGACCGGGCGCCCCTGGCGGTCGCGATGGTGGCGTGGCTGGTGCTGTGGCTGCTGTATCTGTCGATCGTCAACGTGGGACAGGTGTGGTACGGCTTCGGCTGGGAGTCCCTGCTGCTGGAGTCGGGATTCCTCGCCGTCTTCCTGGGCAATGAGCACACCGCGCCGCCCGTGCTCATCCTGTGGCTGCTGCGCTGGCTGCTGTTCCGGGTGGAGTTCGGCGCCGGGCTGATCAAGATCCGTGGGGACCGCTGCTGGCGGGACCTGACGTGCCTCTACTACCACCATGAGACCCAGCCGATGCCGGGCCCGCTGAGCTGGTTCTTCCACCATCTGCCGCGGCCGCTGCACCGGGTGGAGGTGGCGGCCAACCACGTGGCGCAGCTGATCGTGCCGGTGCTGCTGTTCACCCCGCAGCCGGTCGCGAGCGTGGCGGCGGGGATCGTCGTGGTCACCCAACTGTGGCTGGTGGCCTCCGGAAACTTCTCCTGGCTCAACTGGCTGACGATCCTGCTGGCGCTCCCGGCGGTCGACGGGCGCCGCGCCGCCGAGGTGCTGGGGCTGCCCGGGCCGCCGGCCCTCGCCGCTCCCCCGGTCTGGTACGAGGTGGTGGTGCTGGCCGCGGCCGCGCTGGTGCTGGTGCTCAGCTACTGGCCGGCCCGCAATCTGCTGTCGGGCCGTCAGTTGATGAACTACTCGTTCAACCCGCTGCACCTGGTCAACACCTACGGGGCCTTCGGCACCATCAGCCGCAGCCGGCAGGAGGTGGTGATCCAGGGCACCGGCGACGCGGTCCTCACCCCGGACACGGTCTGGAAGGACTACGAGTTCCGGGGCAAGCCGGGCGATGTGCGGCGGATGCCGCGCCAGTACGCCCCGTACCATCTGCGGCTGGACTGGATGATGTGGTTCGCGGGGCTCTCGCCCGCCTACGCCGGGTCCTGGTTCACCCCGCTGATCGGCAAGCTGCTGGTCAACGACCGGGCGACGGTGAAGCTGCTGCGCGCCACCCCCTTCCCGGATGTGCCGCCCGCCCATCTGCGCGCGCGGCTGTATCTCTACCGCTTCACCACCCCGGCGGAACGGCGGGCCACCGGGGCCTGGTGGCATCGGACCCTGCTGAGCGAGTTTCTGCCGCCGGTCCGGCTGGAGGGCCACGGCTCGTCACGGACGTGACATCAGGCCTGACCGGCGCTCAGGCGGCGGCGCCCTTCGCGTTCGGAGTCTCGGCGCCCGGCGGGGGGGTTGCGCAGTACGGCGTAGCCGACGCCGACGCCCACCGCGATCGGCCATTCCAGCACTCCGGCGAGGCCCATCGCGCCGAGGCCGAGGTAGAGCGGAAGCCCGCCCTTGGCGGGCAGGATCCGCCGCGCGGTCCTGATCGGCATCGTGGCCACGCTCGCCGTGGTCATGGCGGGCATGAGCAGCTGGCCCGCGCGGTGGAGGACGCGCTGCGGCGGGTGGCGGGCGTCAACTGGGCCGGGGTGAACGCGGCGCTGGGCCAGGTGCTGGTCGACTTCGACGAGGACCAGCTCGGCCCCGAGGACGTGCTGAAGGTGGTCGAGCGGGTCGAGGCGGCCCAGGGCACGGACATGGACTCCTTCCCGGCGGGCCGTCCGCAGCCGCCGTTCGCCTCCGCGCCGGCAAACGCTGGCCGCGACCGCGCTCGCCGCCGACTGCCTGGGCCTGGTGGCGGCCACGATCCGGCGGGTGTCGATGGTGCCCGCGCTCTCCCCCGCACTGCGCATCCCCACGGTGATGGCGGAGATCCAGCCCCGGGTGCGCGATCTGCTGGAGTCCCGGCTCGGCCGCGCCCAGGCCGACACCCTGATCGGCGTGTCGAACGCCGTGGTGCACGCCCTGACCAGGGGCGAGGCCCCGCTCGCCCTGGACGCGCTGCAGCGCATGCTGCAACTCGCCGAGATCCGCGGCCGGCAGACCGTATGGCAGAGCCGCGAGCCGGAGTTGGTGACGGACGGCGCCGGACTCCCCGAGCGCTCGCACCCGTCCACCCCCCGGCCCACTCCCCTGCCGCACGGGCCGGTGGAGACCTGCATCGACCGCACCTCCCTGGCCTCGCTGTCCGGTGCGGGCGGGCTGCCGGCATGGACCCGCGACCCCGAACAGGCCGCCAAGGCGCTGCTGGCCACCGTGCCGAAGGCGGCCGCCATAGGGAGGGAGGCGTTCGCCGCCCGGCTGGGCGATGTGCTGGCGCGCGATGGTGTGCTGCCCATGGACGGCACCGCGCTGCGGCTGCTGGACCGCGTGTCGGCGGTGCTGATCGACTCGCGGGCACTGTGCGCCGGCCGTCCGCGGCTGATGTCGGTCACCACCGTCGGCGATCTGGGCGAGGCCGAGGCGTGGAGCGCCGCGCAGTCCGTCCTGGACCGCCGCACGCTGCGGGAGCTGTCCGACGAGGGACCCTGGACGCGCGGCGCCTGGCGGCTGGAGCGGCCCCACGACATCCCCGCGGCGATCCCGGCGAGCCCCTTGGCGCTGACCGCGGACCTGCACGGCGAGGACGGCCGGCGGCAGGCCCGGGTCCGGATCGGCTGCGAACTCGACCCGCTGGCCGATGCCGTGGTGGCGGCGGCCCGCACCGGCGCGCGGCGTCTGGTGCTCACCGGACACGCCAGCACGGACGAGATCGCTCCCTGGGCGGACGAACTGCTCCCCCTCGGCGCCTCGCTCCCCGACACGGTGCGCCGACTGCAGATCGGGGGCCACGGCGTGTTGCTGATCAGCGGCGAGGATGACGAGGCGCTCGGCGCGGCCGATCTCGGCGTCGCCGTCACGGCGCGCGGCGAGAGCCGGGTGTGCTGGTCGGCCGATCTGATCTGCGGCCCCGGGCTCCTGCATGCGTGGCGTGTGCTGCGGGCGCTGGAGGACGCGCGCTCGGTCAGCAGTCGCTCGGCGCGGCTGTCGATGGCCGGGTCCGCGCTCGGCGCGCTCATCGCCGCGGCGGGAACCCGGCCCGCGGTGGCCGGACTCGCCACCTCCCCGGTGTACAGCGCGGCGTTCCTGGCCGTGCTCGGCGGGATCAGCGCGGCGCGCCGGGTGGAGCGCCGCCCCCGCCCCCGCCCCGTGTCCGCGGCAACTGGCATGCCCTGGGGGCGCGGGAGACCCTGAGCGTGCTGTGCGCGTTCCGGGAGAACGGCACGGAGCTGCCCGACGGTTCGGGCGCGTCACGCGGTGCGGGTTCCGGGGAACCGGGCGCGCCGGGGGCCCTGTGGTCGGCCGGGGTGCGCCCGGTCCGCAAGGCCGCCAGGACGGTCGTACGGGCCGGGGCGCCCGGCGTCATGGGGGCCGCCTCCGCCCGCTTCGCGGCACTGCACCGGAACACCACCTCGCTGGTGAACGCGGTGCGCGAGGAGCTGCACGATCCGCTCACCCCGGTGCTGGCGCTGGGCGCCGCGGCCTCGGCTGCGGTGGGATCCGGTGTGGACTCCTTCCTCGTCGTCAGCGTGATGGCGGGCAATGCGGTGATCAGCGGCGCACAGCGGCTGCGCGCCGAACGCTCGCTGCGCGGCCTGCTGCTGAGCGAGCGGATGAACGGCCGGCTGGTCGACTGGGCGCCCGCGATGTCCCTGGCGGACGGGGTGGCGGCGGACCGTGAGGTGTTCTTCGCGGGGCTGACCGCCGCCCCGGTGCGCACGGTGGCCGCCGAGGAACTGCGGGTCGGGGACATCATCGCGCTGCGGCCCTCGGACGTCGTACCGGCCGACGCCCGGCTGCTGGTCAGCGACCGGCTGGAGCTGGACGAGGCCGGTCTCACCGGCGAGTCCGGGCCGGTCGCCAAGGACCCGGCCGCCACTCCGGGCGCCGACCTCGCGGACCGGTCCTGCATGGTCTACGAGGGCTGCACGGTGCTCGCCGGAACCGGATACGCCGTGGTCGTGGCCGCCGGACCGCAGACCGAGGCGGGACGCGCCGCCGAATTGGCCGGACACGCCACCGCGCCCATCGGGATCGAGGGCCGGCTGGCCGCGCTCACCAAGGTCGCGCTGCCCGCCACCGGCCTCGGCGGTGCCGCCGTCACCCTGCTGGGCCTGATGCGCGGGGTGCCGGTGCGCGAGGCGCTGTCCACCGGCGTGGCCATCGCGGTGGCCGCCGTACCCGAGGGGCTGCCGCTGGTGGCCACCGTGGCGCAGTCCGCCGCGGCGCGCCGGCTCTCGCACCGCGGGGTGCTGACCCGCTCGGCGCGGGTGCTGGAGGCCCTGGGCCGGGTCGACGTGGTCTGCTTCGACAAGACCGGCACCCTGACCGAGGGCCGGCTGGCCGTGGCCCGGGTCGCCGGGTACGACCACGAGTTGCCGACCGGCGGCGCGCTGGGCATGCGGCTGCTGCGCACGGCGGCCCGGGCCTGCCCCGAGCGCGAGGGCGGGCGGGCGCTGGCGCACGCCACCGACCAGGCGGTCATCGACGCGGACCCGACCCGGATCCTCGACGCGCTGCAGGAGGGCAGGGCGCTGTGGCGCAGTGTGCGCGACGCGGTGGCGATCCTGGTCGGCGGGAACGCGGGGGAGGTCGCCTTCACCGTCCTGGGCGCGGCGGTGGCCGGGCGGGCGCCGCTGGGCACCCGTCAGCTTCTCCTGGTGAATCCGCTCACCGACATGCTGCCCGCCCTGGCGGTGGCCCTCGCCCGGTCCCGGGAGCAGAAGTCCGGTGAGGACCCGCTGGTCGGCGGCCCGGCGTCCGCGCTGTTCGGCTCCGATCTGGGCCGCATCCTCGCGGTGCGCGGCAGTGCCACCGCGCTGGGCGCCGCCGCGGCCTGGCAGTGCGGGCGGATGACGGGCCGGGCCCGGCGGGCGAGCACCATGGGGCTCGCGGCGCTGGTCGGCACCCAGCTGGGCCAGACGTTCATGACCGACTGGCCCAGCTCCCTGGTGCTGGTCACCAGCGTCGCCTCGGCGGACACGCTGTTCGCCATCGTGGAGACCCCGATGGTCAGCCACTTCTTCGGCTGTACGCCCCTGGGCCCGATGGCCTGGTCGGTCGTCGGCACGTGCTCGGCCGCCGCCACGTTGGGGGCGGCCGTCGCGCCACGGCTGCTCTTCCCCCCGGCGGGCGCCGCTCGCGGTCTGAACGCAGCACCCGGGAAACGGGACATCTCCGGCGTTTCTTAACCTGAGCGTTCCCTCCATTCACCGGACGCTCACCCGGTGTGCGCCATCCGCTTTCCCACGCGGGTCAGGCTACGGACGGGAAGCGGATGCCTCGCTTCCGCTCGTGTTCCGTCCAGTGAGGTACTCATGGCCCACATTCTGACGACCGTCCTGGTCAAGCTGGCCCAGATCGCGGTGGAGGCGTTGGTCGCCCAGCTCGTGAAGACGCTGGTGACCTCGACCTTCCGGCCGGCCGCCGCTCCGGCCGCCGCCTGATACGACCGGCACCCGCCGGCCGTTCGGGGCGCCGTCCCCAGGGACGGGGCCCGCCACCGTCATCGCAGCCCGGAAGCGCCACGACACTCCCGGGCCTTCCGCAGGGCGGCGCGATGCGCGGCCCTGCTCAGTGCGACGCACTCAGTGGCCGTACGACGTCGCCCGGTGCACCGGACCGTGGGCGGTCGGACAGTGCTCCCCGTCCTCCCGCCCCCGCGCGGCGGGGTCCTCCAGATGGTCGACCTGAAGCGTGGTGTGGGTGATCCCGTACTCACCGCTCAGCACCGCCTCCAGGTCCTCCCGGACCGCATGGCAGTCGCCGCCCGCCGCGACCAGGACATGGGCGGAGAGCGAGACCTCGCCCGAGGTGATCTGCCAGACATGCAGATCGTGCACCTCGGCCACCTGTCCATGGGCGACGAGACGGCCGCCCACCTCATCGGGTTCGACCCCGGCCGGGGCGGCCTCCAACAGCACCCGGCCGGAGGCCCGCAGCAGCTCCACACCCGCCTTGATCATGAGGACGACCACCAGCAGACCGGCGATCGCGTCGGCGCGGGCGAAGCCCGTCGTCACCACCACCAGACCGGCGACGGCGGTGGCGATGAAGGCGTAGAGATCGTTGAGCACATGCTGGAAGGCGCCCTCGACATTGAGCGAGGAGCGGTTGGCCTTCGACATGCACCAGGCGGCCGCGAGGTTCACCGCCACCCCGGCCAGCGCGGTGACCAGCACCAGACCGCCGGTCACCTCGGGCGGATCGATCAGCCGCCCCACACTCTCATAGCCGAGATAGGCGCCGAGCAGCAGCAGAGAAAGCCCGTTGGCCTGGGCGGAAAGGATTTCCGACCGCTTGAGCCCATAGGTGTATCCGCCGCGTGCGGGGCGCGCCGAGAGCCGGATCGCGATGAGCGCGAGAACGATCGAGGCGGCGTCGGTGAGCATATGGGCCGCGTCGGACAGCAGCGCCACGGAGCGGGCGATGATCCCGACGACCACCTCGACCGCCATGAAGCCGCTGATCAGCGCGAGGGCGAGGGACAGCCACCGGCGGTCGGCGTTCTCCGCCACCCCGTGGGCGTGGCCGCCGTGCCCAGCTCCGCCGTGCCCCTCGTCGGGTCCGTGCGCATGAGCTCCCACCGGCTCCTCCTCGGATCGTCTTCGGGACAGCGCAATTGAAACAGCCCCGAGGGGAATTCACCAAAGGCTGCAATGGACACGGTTATCAATAAACTTCCGCACCGGCGGCGAAGAGGCTTTATGAATGCGGCAATGCTTTTCATTTCGGAATGCGAAAAGGGGGTACGGCCCGGCCGCCCGGGCCCGTCACCGGGGAGTCGCTGACATGTGCGAGACCACGCCGATGCGGGTGAGACCGGCGCGCGGAAGGTGACCCGGCGGGGCACGGCGCGTTGTCCGACCATGACGACGACGATGCGACGCCGTTCTCTCTCGCAGCCGAGCAGAGCGCTGGACCGGAGCACCGAAGGCGACGGAACGGTTCATCAGACCGTTCACACCTCCACATCCGTACCCATCTACGCGGCGCTCGTCGAGCGCTGGGCGTCCGCGGGGCGCGCGGTTCCCGGGCGCTACGACCGCGAGTGGACCGAACTGGTCAACTGTCCCCCTTGGCCGGACCGGATCCGGGCGGCGGCCCGCCCGGCGGCACGACCGTCCGCCGACTGAGCCACCGCCCGGTTCATCGCTCGGGTGCGCGGATATGCCTGCTCATCCCCGCGGACGTGGACGTGCCTACTCGTCCCCGCCCTCCAGGCCGCCCTCCGTCTCCAGATACAGCTCCCGCACCCGCTCCAGCACCTCCGGGTCGGGCTCGTCCCACAGCCCGCGGCTCTCGGCCTCCAGCAGCCGCTCGGCCATGCCGTGCAGCGCCCAGGGGTTGGCCTGCTCCAGGAAGGCGCGGTTCTCCGGATCGAGCAGATAGGTCTGGGCGAGCTTGTCGTACATCCAGTCGGCGACCACGCCCGTCGTCGCGTCGTACCCGAAGAGGTAGTCCACCGTCGCGGCGAGTTCGAAGGCGCCCTTGTAGCCGTGGCGGCGCATCGCCTCGATCCAGCGCGGGTTGACCACCCGGGCGCGGAAGACCCGTGAGGTCTCCTCGTGCAGGGTGCGGGTGCGGACCGTCTCGGGGCGGGTGGAGTCGCCGATGTACGCGGCGGGCGCGGCGCCCTTGAGCGCACGCACGGTGGCCACCATGCCGCCGTGGTACTGGAAGTAGTCGTCGGAGTCGGCGATGTCGTGCTCGCGGGTGTCGGTGTTCTTCGCCGCGACCGCGATCCGGCGGTAGGCGCTCTCCATCTCGGCCCGCGCCGGCCGCCCCTCCAGACCGCGCCCGTAGGCGTAGCCGCCCCAGACCGTGTAGACCTCGGCGAGGTCGGCGTCGGTACGCCAGTCGCGGCTGTCGATGAGCTGGAGCAGCCCGGCGCCGTAGGTGCCGGGGCGGGAGCCGAAGATCCGGGTGGTGGCGCGGCGCTCGTCACCGTGTGCGGCGAGGTCGGCGCGGGTGTGCGCCCGGATGTAGTTGTCCTCGTCGCTCTCCTCCAGGGAGGCGGCGAGCCGTACGGCGTCGTCCAGCAGCCCGACGACGTGGGGGAAGGCGTCCCGGAAGAAGCCGCTGATGCGCAGGGTGACATCGACGCGCGGGCGGCCCAGCTGGTCGAGCGGCACGGGTTCCAGGCCCGTCACCCGGCGCGAGGCGTCGTCCCACACCGGCCGGACGCCCAGCAGCGCCAGCGCCTCGGCCACATCGTCGCCGGAGGTGCGCATCGCGCTCGTGCCCCACAGCGAGAGGCCGACGGACTTCGGCCACTGGCCGTCGTTGTCGGCGCGGTAGCGCTCCAGGAGCGAATCGGCCAGGGCCTGGCCGGTCTCCCAGGCCAGCCTGCTGGGCACGGCCTTGGGGTCGACGGAGTAGAAGTTGCGGCCGGTCGGCAGGACGTTGACCAGTCCGCGCAGCGGCGAGCCGGACGGCCCCGCGGGGACGAATCCGCCGGCGAGGGCGTGGACCGCGTGGTCGATCTCGTCCGTCGTGGCGGCCAGCCGGGGGACGACCTCGCGGGCGGCGAAGTCGAGAATCGCGGAGACGGCCGCGCGCTGCTCCTCGGGCAGGGTGAGGACGGCCTTCTCGACGGCCTCCGGGGCCCATTCGGCGTCCTCCATCGCCTGGACCAGCCCGCGGGCCCGCTCCTCGGCCTCGTCGGCGCCGGTGCGGGTGGCGGCCGACTCGTCGAGGCCGAGCGCCTCGCGCAGGCCGGGGAGTGCGGACGTACCGCCCCAGATCTGGCGGGCGCGGAGGATGGCCAGCACCAGGTTGACGCGCGCGGGCCCGGCCGGGGCGGTGCCCAGGACATGCAGTCCGTCGCGGATCTGGGCGTCCTTGACCTCGCACAGCCAGCCGTCGACATGCAGCAGGAAGTCGTCGAAGCCGTCGTCGTCCGGCCGGTCCTCCAGGCCCAGGTCATGGTCGAGCCGGGCGGCCTGGATGAGGGTCCAGATCTGGGCGCGGATGGCGGGGAGCTTGGCCGGGTCCATCGCGGAGATGGCGGCGTACTCGTCGAGCAGTTGCTCCAGCCGCGCGATGTCGCCGTAGGAGTCGGCGCGGGCCATCGGCGGGACGAGGTGGTCGACGAGGGTGGCGTGGACGCGGCGCTTGGCCTGGGTGCCCTCGCCCGGGTCGTTGACCAGGAAGGGGTAGACGAGCGGCAGATCGCCGAGCGCGGCGTCGGGGCCGCAGGCGGCGGACAGTCCGGCGTTCTTGCCGGGCAGCCACTCCAGGTTGCCGTGTTTGCCCAGGTGGACCATGGCGTCGGCGCCGAATCCGCCGTCGGCGCGGGGGGTGGCCATCCAGCGGTAGGCGGCCAGGTAGTGGTGCGAGGGCGGCAGATCGGGGTCGTGGTAGATGGCGATGGGGTTCTCGCCGAAGCCGCGCGGGGGCTGGATGACCACCAGGAGGTTGCCGCGGCGCAGCGCGGCCAGCACGATCTCGCCCTCGGGGTCGCGGCTGGTGTCGACGAACATCTGGCCGGGTGGCGGGCCCCAGTGCTCCTCGACCGCGTCGCGGAGCGCCTGCGGCAGCGTGGCGTACCAGCGGCGGTAGTCGGCGGCCGGGACGCGGACGGGGTTGCGGGCGAGCTGCTCCTCGGTGAGCCACTCCTGGTCGTGGCCGCCCGCCTCGATGAGGGCGCGGATCAGGTCGTCGCCGTCGCCGGAGACCAGGCCCGGGAGCGCCTCCGGCCCGTCCTCGGGGCCCAGGTCGTAGCCATCGGCGCGCAGCCGGCGCAGCAGGGCGACGGCGCTCGCGGGGGTGTCGAGGCCGACGGCGTTGCCGATCCGGGAGTGCTTGGTGGGGTAGGCGGAGAGGACGAGCGCCAGGCGCTTGTCGGCGGCGGGGATATGGCGGAGCCGGGCGTGTCGTACCGCGATTCCGGCGACACGCGCGGCGCGCTCGGCGTCGGCGGCATAGACCGGCAGGCCGTCCTCGTCGACCTCCTTGAAGGAGAACGGCACGGTGATGAGCCGTCCGTCGAACTCCGGGACGGCGACCTGGGTCGCGGCGTCCAGCGGGGAGAGCCCCTCGTCGTTCTCCTCCCACGCGGCGCGCGACGAGGTCAGGCACAGCGCCTGCAGCACGGGCACGTCGAGCGCGGCGAGCGCGCCCGCGTCCCACGCCTCGTCGTCACCGCCCGCGGACGCCTCGGCGGGGCGGGTGCCGCCGGCCGCGAGGACGGTGGTGACGATGGCGTCGGCCGCGCCGAGGGCCTCGATCAACTCGGGCTCGGGGGCCCGCAGCGAGGCCACGAACAGCGGCAGCGGGCGACCACCGGCGTCCTCCACGGCCCGGCACAGGGCTTCCACGAAGGCGGTGTTGCCGCTCATGTGGTGGGCGCGGTAGTAGAGCACCGCGATGGTCGGGCCGGTGACGTCGCCGGGTCCGGCCGCGCGGTCGGTGCGCTCCAGCGGACCCCAGGTGGGCGCGGGCGCGGGCGGTTCGAAGCCATGGCCGGTGAGCAGCACGGTGTCGGAGAGGAACCGGGCGAGCTGGTCGAGGTTGGCGGGCCCGCCGTGGGCGAGGTAGGCGTGGGCCTCGGCGGCGATGCCGACCGGGACCGTGGACGCCTCCATGAGCTGGGCGTCGGGCGCCTGTTCACCGGTGAGGACGACCACGGGGAGGTCGCCCGCGAGCAGCGTGTCGAGCCCCTCCTGCCAGGCGCGGATGCCGCCGAGGAGCCGTACGACGACGAGTTCGACGCCGTCGAGGAGGCCGGGGAGGTCGTCGAGAGCGAGGCGGGCCGGGTTGGCGAGGCGGTACGGCACCGGGCCCGTGGCGGCACGGGCGCTCAGCAGGTCGGTGTCGGACGTCGACAGCAGCAGAATCATGCGACGGCATGCCTTCCTCGGGGTCCGCGCCCCGGGCGGGTTGAAGACGGCGGCAGTTCCTGGCTCGCGCGGCCGCTGCCGTTCGGCAGCCGCCGCGCTCACAGTGGCGGGACCGCGCCGGATTTCCACCGGCTTCCTACCGTGAGTGCCGTCTTGTGCGTTCGGCGGGCCGGGACCGACCCACCGTTGAGCATAGTAAGCGTTGCTGACCTGCCACGGGACGGTGAGTTCCGGCCTGGCCGGGGCGGTGGGCCGGACCGGATCGTCGGTATGCTCGCCGCCATGTCCCTCCCCCCGACAACCACCCCATCCGGGGATGAAACCCCCGTGCGCGGGCGTGATGACGCCTGTCCTGGCGCGCTACGGCTGCACCCGGCGGACGATGGTTCGCTCGCCCGGATCCGGGTGCCGGGCGGCCTGCTGACGGCCCGTCAGGCGCTGGCGCTGGGGCGGGTGGCCGAGGAGTTGGGCGACGGGCGGCTGGACATCACCTCACGGGGCAATCTGCAGGTGCGCGGCCTGGATGCGGGGTGCGACGCGGAACTGGCGGCCCGGCTGCGGGCGGCCGGACTGCTGCCCTCCGACCGCCATGACCGGGTGCGCAACATCGTGGCGTCGCCGCTGTCCGGGCTGGACGGCGAGGGGCATGCGGATGTGGTGGCGTGGGTGCGGGAGTTGGACGCCGTGCTGTGCGACGACACACCTGCGGGGGCGGGGAATTGTCCGGCTTGTCGGGCAGGTTCCTGTTCGCGCTGGACGATGGGCGTGGCGATGTGGCCACCTTGGGCGCGGATGTGACATTGATCGCAACGCCGGACGGTGGAGCGGTGCTATGGGTCGGCGGTCCGCCGCCGGGTCCGGACGTGCCGTCGCCGTCTACGGCGGGGACGGCACACCCGGACGCGGCAGCGCGGCGCGGGTCTCGTACGGCCGGGTCGGCGGCAGGGGGCGGTCTCCGGGTGCGGGGGGAGGACGCGCCGCGTGCGGCGGCGCTGGCCGCGGTGGAGTTCCTGGCCAAGGCCGGTGAGAGCGGCACCCGGGCGTGGCGGGTACGCGAACTCCCCGCGCGACACGCCGTGACGACCGAGGGATTGGCCGCGCGACTCGCCGACGCGGGCGTCGAGGCCCTACCCGTGGAGCATGAGCCGGCGCCCCGGGCCACACCACCCGCTCCCGGGCCGGTTCCCGGCCCGAACGGGCGTCACGCGCTCTCCGTCGCCCTCCCCCTGGGCCGGGTGAGCGCCGCACAGTGGCGGCTGCTCGCCGGGCTCGCCTCCCGGAGCGGGGCCGCTGAGCTGCGTATGACACCCTGGCGCGGCGTGCTGCTCCCCGGGTTCGCCCCGGACGACACGCGCGGTGCCTTGTCCGAACTGTCCGACGCGGGACTGGTGACCACGCCGGACTCACCGTGGCTCGGGGTCGGCGCATGCACGGGACGGCCGGGCTGCGCCAAGTCCCTGGCGGATGTGCGGGCCGACACGGCACGCATGGTCGCGGACACGGCGCGGGCGGCCGCAGACCGGGCGCGCGGGACCTCGGGCACGGCCCGGGCAGCCGCGAACGCGGCGGGAGTGGACGCGGGTGGTGCGAAGCCGTGGCCGGTGAGCGGCGCACCGTACGGCGGCGGCCCGGCCGGGCCCGATCCGCTGCCGGTGTACGTCTCCGGCTGTGAACGGCGCTGCGGTCACCCCGGGGGCCACTGGGTGGACGCGCTGGCGACCGGCGACACGGACTACCGCGTCACCGTGCGGGGCGCGGGGGGAGACACGTCGGAGGCGGACAGCTCGGACAGCGTGGATGTGACAGCAGAGCAGTTGGCCGGCGCCGTCGCGGCGGCCCGTGGAACGACATGATCGAGGACACCGTGTTCGACTACGAGAAGGACGGGGCGGCCATCTACCGTGCGTCCTTTGCCACCATCCGTGCCGAGGCCGACCTCGGCGGACTCCCCGCCGACGTCAGCCAGGTGGCGGTGCGGATGATCCACGCCTGCGGCATGGTCGACCTGGTCAAGGACCTCGCGTACACGCCCGAGGTGGTCTCCCGCGCCCGCGCCGCGCTGCGGTCCGGCGCGCCGGTGCTCTGTGACGCGCGCATGGTCGCCAGCGGGGTCACCCGCAAGCGGCTGCCCGCCGACAACGAGGTCATCTGCACCCTCGCGGACCCCGCCGTACCGGAGTTGGCGCGGCGCATGGGCACCACGCGCAGCGCCGCCGCGCTGGAGCTGTGGCGGGACCGGCTCGAAGGGGCGGTGGTGGCGGTGGGCAACGCCCCCACGGCGCTCTTCCGGCTGCTGGAGATGATCGAAGAAGAAGGGGCGGGCGCGCCGCGCCCGGCCGCCGTGATCGGTGTGCCGGTGGGCTTCATCGGCGCCGCCGAGTCCAAGGAGGCGCTGGCCGGGCATCCGGCGGCGCTCGACCATCTGGTGGTGCACGGCCGGCGGGGCGGCAGTGCCATCGCCGCGGCCGCGATCAACGCGATAGCGAGCGAGGAAGAGTGAGCGAGCAGCAGACGGGCCGGCTCTACGGTGTGGGGCTCGGCCCCGGCGACCCCTCCCTGATGACCGTACGCGCCGTGGAGGTCATCGCCGAGGCCGATGTCATCGCGTACCACAGCGCCCGGCACGGGCGCAGCATCGCGCGCTCCATCGCCGAGCGGCATCTGCGGCCCGACCACATCGAGGAGCGGCTGGTCTATCCGGTCACCACGGAGACCACCGACCATCCGGGCGGCTATCGCGGCGCGATGGACGAGTTCTACGCGGACGCGGCCGCCAGGCTCGCCGCGCATCTGGACGCGGGGCGCACGGTCGCCGTGCTCGCGGAGGGCGATCCGCTCTTCTACGGCTCGTATATGCACATGCACAAGCGGCTCGCCGACCGCTACCCCACCGAGGTCATCCCCGGTGTCACCTCGGTCAGCGCCGCGGCCGCCCGGCTCGGCGTGCCGCTGGTGGAGGGCGAGGAGGTGCTGACTGTCCTCCCCGGCACCCTGCCCGAGGAGGAGTTGACGGCCCGGCTGGCGACGACGGACGCGGCGGCCGTGATGAAGCTCGGCCGGACCTTCCCGACGGTGCGGCGCGCGCTGGAGCGGTCGGGGCGGCTCGCGGACGCGCGCTATGTGGAGCGCGCCACGATGGACGCGGAGCGGACCGCTCCGCTGGCCGAGGTCGACCCGGAGTCGGTGCCGTACTTCTCGATGGCGGTGCTGCCCAGCCGGGTGGACGCGCCGCGCGAGGAGTCCGGCATGGGCGAGGTCGCGGTCGTCGGCCTGGGCCCGGCCGGTCCGCTGTGGCTCACCCCCGAGGCGCGGGCCGAACTGGCCGCCGCGCAGGACCTGGTCGGCTACAGCACCTATCTGGACCGGGTGCCCGTACGGCCGGGCCAGCGGCGCCACGCCTCCGACAACAAGGTCGAGTCCGTACGCGCCGAGTTCGCCCTCGACCTCGCCCGGCGGGGCCGGCGTGTCGCCGTCGTCTCCTCCGGCGACCCCGGCGTGTTCGCCATGGCCACCGCCGTCCTGGAGGCCGCCTCCGAGGATCCCTACCGCGAGGTCCCGGTGCGGATCGTCCCCGGCATGACCGCGGCCCACGCCGCCGCCGCCCGGGCCGGCGCACCGCTCGGCCACGACTACGCGGTGATCTCCCTCTCCGACCGGCTCAAGCCCTGGGAGGTCATCGCCGAACGGCTGCGCGCCGCCGCGGCGGCCGACCTGGTGCTCGCCGTCTACAACCCCGGCTCCCGCAGCCGCGTCTGGCAGGTGGGCAAGGCCCGCGAACTCCTGCTGGAGCACCGCGCCCCCGACACGCCCGTGGTCCTGGGCCGCGACATCGGCGGCCCCGGCGAACGCGTGCGGATCGTCCGGCTGGCCGACCTCGACCCGGCCGACGTCGACATGCGCACGATCCTCCTGGTGGGCTCCTCCCAGACCCGCACGGTCCGGCGCGGCGACGGCACCGAGGTCGTCTGGACGCCACGCCGCTACCCGGAGGTCTAGCCTCCGGGCTCAGGCCAGGGTCGTACGGAGCCAGTCGGCGGCTTCGGCGGGGGTCTCGGCCACCGGGACGCCCTGGGGGGCGGGCGGACGGCGGATGACGACGACCGGGATGCCGGCGGCGCGGGCCGCGGCGAGTTTGGGGGCGGTGGCGTGGGCGCCGCTGTCCTTGGTGACCAGCACCTCGATGCGGTGGCGGCGCAGCAGTTCCGCCTCGCCGTCGAGGGTGAACGGGCCGCGGTCGAGGATCACCGCCATCCGGGGCGGGACCGGCGGCTCGGGGGCGTCGACCGAGCGGACCAGGAACCATGGCTCGGTGAGGTGGGCGAAGGTGGCCAGGCCCATGCGGCCCGTGGTGAGGAAGATCCGTTCCCCCAGGGCCGGTGCCAGCCGCGCCGCGTCGGCCAGTGAGCCGGCCGCATGCCAGCGGTCGCCCGGGCCGGGTACCCAGCCGGGGCGGCGCAGGGCGAGCAGGGGAACATGGACGTCGGCGGCCGCTCGGGCCGCGTGAGAACTGATCGTGTCGGCGAAAGGATGGGTGGCGTCGATGAGCGCGTCCACCTGGTGCTCGCGGAGCCAGCGGGCCATGCCCTCGGCGCCCCCGAACCCGCCGATCCGCACCTGCCCCACGGGCAGCCGCGGCGCGGCGACCCGGCCCGCGAGGGAGCTGGTGACACGCAGGGCGGGGTCGTCGGCGAGCTCCCCGGCGAGGCGCCGCGCCTCGGTGGTGCCGCCGAGGATGAGCACATGGCGCGGCGCCGGTGCGCTGTTCATCGGGTGCCTTTCGTCGTCCGTGCGCCCGTCATCGTATGCCCGGCGGCCGGCCCATGGCTGAGGCGGAGACGGAGGCCAAGGCGACCGGGGGGCGGGGCGCCCAGCTGGAGCGGTCGGGGCTGCGGCACGGCTGGACCACCGGGGCGTGTGCGACAGCCGCGACGACGGCCGCGTACACCGCGCTGCTGAGCGGGGATTTCCCCGATCCGGTGACCATCGAACTGCCCAAGGGGCAGCGGCCCGCGTTCGCGCTCGCGGCCGAGGAGCCGGCGGCGGACCACGCCATGGCCGCGGTCGTCAAGGACGCGGGCGACGACCCGGATGTGACCCACGGCGCGCTGGTCAGGGCCACGGTACGGGCCCTGCCGCCCGGCAGCGGAGTGGTCTTCCGGGCCGGCCCGGGGGTCGGCACGGTGACCCGGCCCGGGCTGCCGCTCCCGGTGGGCGAACCGGCCATCAACCCCGTGCCGCGCCAGATGATGCGCGACCACATCGCCGCGGTCGCGGCCCGGCACGGCGGCTCCGGCGACGTCGAGATCGAGATCTCGGTGGACCACGGCGAGGAGATCGCCCGCTCCACCTGGAATCCGCGCCTGGGCATCCTCGGCGGGCTGTCCATCCTCGGCACGACGGGCATCGTGGTGCCCTACTCCTGCTCGGCGTGGATCGACAGCATCCGGCGCGGGGTGGATGTCGCACGCGCGGCGGGGCGCCGCCATGTGGCGGGCTGTACGGGCTCGACGTCCGAGAAGGTGGCGGTGGCCGTGCACGGACTGCCGCAGGACGCGCTGCTGGACATGGGCGACTTCGCGGGGGCGGTGCTGAAGTATCTGCGCCGCCACCCGGTGGACCGGCTGACGGTCGCCGGCGGCTTCGCCAAGCTCTCCAAGCTGGCCGCCGGGCATCTGGATCTGCACTCCGCACGCTCCCAGGTGGACAAGGTGTTCCTCGCGGACCTGGCCCGCCGGGGCGGAGCGGACGAGAAGCTGGCGGAGGCGGTGGCGACGGCCAACACCGGCCTGCAGACGGTGCAGTTGTGCTCCGCCCGTGGCGTACCCCTCGGCGACCTGGTCGCCGCGGCGGCCCGCGACACGGCGCTCGGGGTGCTGCGCGGGGCACCGGTGGCAGTGGACGTGATCTGCATCGACCGCGCGGGCACGATCGTGGGCCGCGCCGAACCCCGCGGCCCCCGGGAACGCTGACCCCTTCGCCGTGCCCGGCGCGATGCGGTGCCCGCGCCCATGCCGTACCACCGGGGCCGACGCCCCGGCGTCGTCAGACGGCGGGGCCTTGTGGGTTGCAGGGCTCGTGGGGGCGTTCGCGGTCCGATGAGTAGAGGTGGCTGTCGCGGAACTGTTCGGCGCCGAGGGTGCGGCCCACGATGATGACCGCGGTCCGTACCACGCCCGCCGCCTTCACCTGGGCCGCGATGTCGTCCAGCGTGCCGCGCAGCACCACTTCGTCCGGGCGGCTGGCCATGGCGACCACGGCCGCCGGGCAGTCGGCGCCGTAGTGCGGGAGGAGTTCGCCGACCACGCGGTCCACATAGCGGGCGGCGAGATGCAGCACGAGGAGGGCTCCGCTGCGGCCGAGGGTGGCGAGGTCCTCCCCTTCCGGCATGGGGGTGGCCTGCTGGGCGATGCGGGTGAGGATGACGGTCTGGCCGACGGTCGGGACCGTCAGCTCACGCTTCAGCGCGGCGGCCGCGGCGGCGAAGGCGGGGACGCCCGGGACGACGTCGTACGGAACGCCGACGGCGTCGAGGCGGCGCATCTGCTCGGCGACGGCGCTGAAGACCGACGGGTCGCCGGAGTGGAGGCGGGCCACGTCATGGCCCGCCTCGTGCGCGGCGACGAACTCGGCGGTGATCTGGTCGAGGTCGAGCCGGGCGGTGTCGACGAGGCGGGCGTCCGGCGGGCATTCGGCGAGCAGATCACGCGGCACCAGGCTGCCCGCGTACAGACACACCTGGCAGCGGGCCAGGGTCCGGGCGCCGCGCACCGTGATCAGATCGGCGGCCCCGGGGCCCGCGCCGATGAAGTACACCGTCATCGTGTCTCTCCTTGAGCGGCTTCGACGGATCCCGCGGAATCGGCGGCATGCCCGCCAGGGCCTCGGGAGTCGAGCGGTTTGGTGGCGGACCACTGGGTGACCGGCATCGCCTGCCGCCAGCCGGTGAAGGCCCCGACCGGGGTGGCGTGGGAGACGGCGAGGCGGACGAGGTCGCCGCCGTGGCGGCGGTACCGGTCGGCGAGCAGCGCCTCGGATTCCAGGGTCACGGTGTTGGCGACGATCCGGCCGCCCGGCGGCAGGGCCGCCCAGCACGCCTCCATCACTCCGGGGGCGGTCAGGCCGCCGCCGATGAACACCGCGTCGGGGATGGGCAGTCCGGCCAGGGCGTCGGGGGCGGCGCCGGTGACAACCGTCAGCCCGGGCACACCGAGCGCGGCGGCGTTGCGGCCGATGCGCTCGGCGCGCACCGGGTCGCGTTCGACCGAGACCGCCCGGCAGGTGCGGTGGGCGCGCATCCACTCCACGGCGATGGAGCCGGAGCCGCCGCCGACGTCCCACAGCAGCTCCCCGGGGGCGGGCGCGAGCGCGGCGAGGGTGGCGGCCCGCACCTGGCGCTTGGTCAGCTGCCCGTCGTGGTCGTACGCCGTGTCGGGCAGCCCCGGAGCGAGCGACAGCGGCCGGGCGCCGTCCGCCGGAGCGCAGTCGACGGCGATGACGTTGAGGGGGTCGCCGGGCGAATGGGGCCACTTTTCGGCCGTGCCTTCCACACAACGCTCCCCCACGCTCCCCAACTGCTCCAGCACCCGCATCCGGCTCGGGCCGAAGCCGCGGTCCCCGAGCAACCCGGCCACCTCGGCGGGGGTTTCGGCGCCCGCGCTCAGCACGAGCAGCCGCCGTCCGGCGTACAGCTCACGGTTCAGCGTGGCCAGGGGACGGCCGACGAGGCTGATCACCTCGGTCTCCTCCAGCGCCCAGCCGAGCCGCGCACAGGCCAGGGAGACGGACGACGGATGGGGCAGCACCCGCAGCCGCTCCGCGCCCAGCAGCTCGGCCAGGGTGCGGCCGATGCCGAAGAACATGGGGTCGCCGCTGGCCAGCACGCAGACCCGCCGCCCGGTGTGCGCGGCGAACAGCCCGGGGACGGCGGGGCGCAGCGGGGACGGCCAGGGCACCCGCTCGCCGTGGCACTCCGGCGGCAGCAGGCCCAGATGACGCCGTCCGCCGATGACCACCTCGGCCGTGCGCAACGCCTCGCGGGCCGCGGGACCGAGCCCGTCCCAGCCGTCGGCGCCGATGCCGATGACGGTCACGGGGGGAGGCGGCGGGCTCACGATGGTCACCTCACGGGTCGGGGAACGGTCCACGAAACTCTACTGACCTGCTACGACGCCCCGGCCCCCGGCTCCCGTTCCAGGCCCCCTTCGCGCGCCTCCTCCAGCCCCCGCTCCCCCGCCTGCCCCCGCTGCCGCGCCCGCTCCCCCGCCCGCTCCTGTTCGCGCTCCAGCTCCGCCAGCGCCAGCAGTTGCTCGACGGTCATGTCCTCCGGGATCGGCACCGGCGCCGGGGTACGCAGCGGCGGCTGCCAGCCCTCCTCCGGGGCCCACCGCCGTATGATCCGGGCCGGCGCCCCGGCCACCACGGCGTGGTCGGGCACCTCGCCCCGCACGACCGCGCCCGCCGCGACCACCACATTGCGGCCCAGCCGCGCCCCGGGCAGGATCACCGCGCCCGCGCCCAGCCAGCTACCGGGGCCGATGCGGACGGGCGCGGAGCGCGGCCACTGGCGGCCGATGGGCTGCTCCGGATCGTCGTAGGAGTGGTTGTCGCTGGTCACATAGACGTACGGACCGCAGAAGACATCGTCGCCGAACTCCACCGGCACCGACGCGATCACATGGCTGCCCCGGCCCAGCACCACGCCGTTGCCGATGCGCAGCACCGGATCGGGGCCGAGGTCCACACCGGGCATCATGCCGGCGGTGAGGGTCACCTGCTCGCCGATGACGCAGTGCTCACCGAGCTCGATCCACGGTTCGCCGAAGAGGGTGCCCTGGGGGAACGCCAGCCGGGTGCCGACGCCGATGCGGCCGAACCGGTACGGGCCGGGGCGCTCGGCCGTCACCGCGCCGGCCCGCTGCACCGCGCGCCATCCGCGGTGGACCAGACGGGAAGTGACGCGCCCACGCCAGCCCCGCCAGGATGAGAACAGGTTCTCGTTCTTCGGCATTCGCCCACCGTATCGGCCCCTCGGGAGGCCGTCAGCGTCACCCCGGCGTCCCCTGCGCGCTCCCGCGCCCCGGCGCCTCGCGCAGTACGCAGTCGCCGCACAACCCGCCACCGGGCACGCGGTAGTAGAGACAGCAGGTGCGGCGCCGGTAGCCGAGCGGCGCGGTGCTCAGGGTGCCGGCCTCGCGCAGCGGCGGGTGGACGAGCTGGGCCCGCGCCAGCTCGGTGGCCCGGTCCGCCGCCTCGGCGCGGCCGTGCGCCCGGCACCAGTCGTGCAGCACGCGCAGCGAACCGGCCAGCGCCGAGGCGGCGTTGCCCCACAGCAGCCGCTCCGAGACCCGGTAGGCCCGTCCGACGGCGTGGCGCAGCGGCATCAGCTGGACGAACGCCGCGGTGCCCACCTGACCGGCGAGTCCTCCCGGTTCGCCCATCACCTGCGGCACGCCGGGCCACCACAGGTCGTCGGGGGCGACTCGCCCGGGGTTCCACCACAGCCGGTCGGGCCGGAGGTGGGGCACCTGGCCGGAGAGGGCCGCCGGGCCGAGCGCGAGCGACCACACCCGGGCGGCGAGGCCCTGGAAGGCGAGCGAGGCCGCGACCCTCGGCTCATCGGTGCGCAGGCTCGCGGCGACCGCCTCGACCCGGGCGCGCAACACCGGCCCGGCGGCACCCTCGCCGGTCAGCCGGTACGCCTCGCCGATCCGTACGTACCCCTCCTCGCGGGGGTCCCCGCTCCCGGTGCGCAGGGCGAAGAACGGCCCGACCCGCGCCGCGTCCGGCAGCGGTGCCTCATTCACCGTCGGCCGGGGCCCGGAACGCCTCCAGCAGCCGGTCCGCCGCCAGTGTGGCCGTCAGGGTGCCCTCGCGGACCCGCTGTTCCAGCTCGGGCCCGAGCCGCCGCACCTCGGGGTGGGCGTGCAGCCGCGCGAGCAGCTGGTCGCGCACCATCGACCAGGTCCAGTCGACCTGCTGGTCGCGCCGCTTGGCCTGCAGCGCGCCCGTGGCCTCCAGCACCCGGCGGTGCTGCTCCAGGCGCTCCCACACCACGTCGAGCCCGGTGGACTCGCGGGCGCTGCAGGTGAGCACCGGCGGGTTCCAGGGCGCGTCCGGCGGCTGCAGCAGCCTCAGCGCGCCCGCCAGTTCACGGGCCGCCGACTTGGCGTCCCGCGCGTGGGGGCCGTCGGCCTTGTTGATGGTGACCACGTCGGCCAGCTCCAGGACGCCCTTCTTGATGCCCTGCAGCTGATCGCCGGTGCGGGCCAGGGAGAGCAGCAGGAAGGAGTCGACCATATTGGCCACCGCGGTCTCGGACTGGCCCACGCCCACGGTCTCCACCAGCACCACGTCATAGCCCGCGGCCTCCATGACGACCATGGACTCGCGGGTGGCGCGGGCGACCCCGCCCAGCGTCCCGGCGCTGGGCGAGGGCCGTACGAAGGCGTCCGGGTCGACCGCCAGCCGCTCCATCCTGGTCTTGTCACCCAGGATGGAGCCGCCGGTGCGGGTCGACGACGGGTCGACGGCGAGCACCGCGACCTTGTGGCCGGTCCCGGTGAGCATGGTGCCCAGGGCGTCGATGAAGGTGGACTTGCCCACCCCGGGCACCCCGCTGATGCCGATCCGCCGCGCCCCGCCGGTGTGCGGCAGCAGCTCGACCAGCAGCCGCTGGGCGAGGTCGTGGTGGTCGGGCCGGGTGGACTCGACGAGCGTGATCGCACGGGCGATGTACGCGCGATTGCCGTCGAGCACCCCCTTGGCGTACTCCTCGATGTCGATCGTCCGCGGCATGGCCTACAGCTCGTGGCCGAGGTCGGCGGCCAGCTTCTGCACCAGGTCGTGGGCGGCGTCCGGGATGACCGTGCCCGGCAGGAAGACGGCGGCGGCACCGGCCTCGTGCAGGGTCTGGACGTCGTGCGGCGGGATGACCCCGCCGACCACGATGGTGATGTCCTCGCGCCCCGCCTCGGCCAGTTGCTCGCGCAGCGCGGGCACCAGCGTGAGGTGGCCGGCCGCGAGCGACGACACGCCGACGATGTGCACATCGGCCTCCACCGCCTGCCGCGCGACCTCCTCCGGGGTCTGGAACAGCGGGCCGACGTCGACGTCGAAGCCCAGGTCGGCGAAGGCGGTGGCGATCACCTTCTGGCCGCGGTCATGCCCGTCCTGGCCCATCTTGGCGACCAGGATGCGGGGGCGGCGGCCCTCCTCGCGCTCGAACGCCTCGACCAGCGCGCGGGTGCGGTCCACGCCGGACGACGGTCCGGCCTCGTCTCGGTACACACCGGAGATCGTACGGATCTGGCCGGAGTGGCGGCCATAGACCTTCTCCAGCGCGTCGGAGATCTCGCCCACGGTGGCCTTGGCGCGGGCGGCGTCCACCGCGAGCGCCAGCAGATTGCCCTCCAGGCCCGCGCCGGGACCGGACTCGGCGGCCGCGGTCAGGGCGCGCAGCGCGTCCTGGCAGACGGCCTCGTCGCGCTCGGCGCGCAGCCGCCGCAGCTTCTCGATCTGCTGGGTGCGCACCGCGGAGTTGTCGACCTTGAGGACCTCGATCTGCTCATCGCTGTCGACGCGGTACTTGTTGACGCCGATCACCGGCTGACGGCCGGAGTCGATCCGCGCCTGGGTGCGGGCGGCGGCCTCCTCGACGCGCAGCTTGGGGATGCCCGCGTCGATGGCCTTGGCCATGCCGCCGGCCGCCTCGACCTCCTCGATGTGCTGCCAGGCCCGCCGCGCCAGGTCGTACGTCAGCTTCTCGACGTACGCGCTGCCGCCCCACGGGTCGATGACCCGGGTGGTGCCCGACTCCTGCTGGAGCAGGATCTGGGTGTTGCGGGCGATCCGGGCGGAGAAGTCGGTGGGCAGCGCGAGCGCCTCGTCCAGCGCGTTGGTGTGCAGCGACTGGGTGTGGCCCTGGGTGGCGGCCATGGCCTCCACGCAGGTGCGCGCCACGTTGTTGTAGACGTCCTGGGCGGTCAGCGACCAGCCGGAGGTCTGCGAATGGGTGCGCAGCGACAGCGACTTGGGGTTCTTCGGGTCGAACTGCTTGACCAGCTTGGCCCACAGCAGCCGCGCCGCCCGCAGCTTGGCGACCTCCATGAAGAAGTTCATGCCGATCGCCCAGAAGAACGACAGCCGGGGCGCGAAGGCGTCCACGTCCATCCCGGCGTCCCGGCCGGCCCGCAGATACTCCACACCGTCGGCCAGGGTGTACGCCAGCTCCAGATCGGCCGTGGCTCCGGCCTCCTGGATGTGGTAGCCGGAGATGGAGATGGAGTTGTAGCGCGGCATCCGCTGCGAGGTGAAGGAGAAGATGTCGGAGATGATCCGCATCGACGGCTGCGGCGGATAGATGTAGGTGTTGCGGACCATGAACTCCTTGAGGATGTCGTTCTGAATGGTCCCGGCCAGCTTCTCGGGCGGTACGCCCTGTTCCTCGGCGGCCACGATGTAGAGCGCGAGCACGGGCAGCACCGCGCCGTTCATCGTCATCGACACGCTCATCTTGTCCAGCGGGATGCCGTCGAAGAGCTGCCGCATGTCGTAGATGGAGTCGATGGCCACGCCCGCCATGCCGACGTCACCGGTGACCCGGGGGTGGTCGCTGTCGTAGCCCCGGTGGGTGGGCAGGTCGAAGGCGACCGACAGGCCCTTCTGGCCGGCCGCGAGGTTGCGGCGGTAGAAGGCGTTGGACTCCTCGGCGGTGGAGAAACCCGCGTACTGCCGGATGGTCCAGGGCTGGTTGACGTACATCGTGGGGTACGGGCCGCGCAGATAGGGCGCGGCGCCGGGGTAGGTGCCCAGGAAGTCCACGCCTTGGAGGTCCTCGGCGGTGTAGAGCGGTTTGACCCCGATGCCCTCGGGGGTGTCCCACACCAGGTCCTCCACGCCCTTGCCCACGCTGTTCTGCAGCGCGGCGGCCCAGTCGCCGGAGCTGGGCACCGGGCCTTCGGCCGGTCCGTCCAGATCGACCGCCGAGAAGTCCGGGATCTTGCCCGGCTCCACCGGAGCGCCGGCCATCACGCCACCCCCATGGTGTTCAGAGCCGAGGAGAGCACCTCGACCGCGTCGCAGCCCGCGAAGACGTATCCGTCCACTCCGGCCCGTTCGTACTCATCCTGTTGTGTGCCCGGCCGTCCGGCCAGGTAGACCCGGGTCGCCCCGGCCGCCTTCAGCCGTTCGGCCACGGCGGCCGCCTCCTGCTCGTACAGCTTGTCGCTGGAGCACAGGCAGGCCACGCGGGCGCCGCTGGCGGCGAACGCCTCGGCGACCGTCTCCGCGGTCACGGTGGCGGGTTCGTGGACCGCCTCGATCCCGCCCGCCCGGAAGAGGTTGGCGGCGAAGGAGGCGCGGGCGGTGTGCGCGGCGGCGGGGCCCAGCGCGGCCAGGAAGATCCTGGGCCGGCTGCCCTCGGCCGCCAGCCGGGCGTCGGCGCGGGTGCGCAGCGCCTCGTACGCCTCGTCGCGGCGCACCCTCGGCAGTCCGCCAGTGGGCTGCTCCGGGAGGGGCTCGCGCTCGACGGGCCGCTCGGCGAGGTTCGGGAACTCGCTGACGCCGGTGATCGGCTCCTTGCGGCGGGCGAGGTCGCGGCCGCGGCGCGCCCAGGTCTCGGCGAGCCGGTCGCGGACCAGCCCGGAGGCGAGGGCCGCGGCCATTCCACCGGCGCGCTCGATCTCCTGGAACCAGGCCCAGGCGGCGCGGGCGACGTCGTCGGTGAGCTTCTCGACGTACCAGGAGCCGCCGGCCGGGTCGATCACCCGGGCCAGATGCGACTCCTCCAGCAGGATCGTGGAGGTGTTGCGGGCGATGCGGCGGGCGAAGTCGTCGGGGAGGCCGATCGCGCTGTCGAAGGGCAGCACGGTGACCGCGTCCGCGCCGCCGACGCCCGCGGCGAGGGTGGCCACGGTGGTGCGCAGCATGTTCACCCAGGGGTCGCGCCGGGTCATCATCACCGGGGAGGTCACCGCGTGCTGACGCTGGGCGCGCGCCTCGGAGGGCGCGCCGCACGCCTGCGCCACACGCGCCCACAGGCGGCGGGCGGCCCGGAGCTTGGCGATGGTGAGGAACTGGTCGGCGGTGGCCGCGTAGCGGAACTCGAGCTGGGCGCAGGCGGCTTCGACGCTCAGCCCGGCCTCGGTGAGGGTGCGCAGATACGCCACCGCGGCGGCGAGGGAGCAGCCGAGCTCCTGGGCCGCCCCGGCGCCCGCCTCGTGGTACGGCAGGGCGTCCACGGCGAAGGCCGCCACCCCGGGGTGGTCGCGGTGGCAGATCCCCGCAAGGTCGGCCGCGGCGGCCAGCTGCCCGGCCAGTCCGTCGTCGCGTCCGGTACGGGCGGCGAGCCCCAGCGGGTCCGCGCCGAGGTTGCCGAGCGCGGCGCCCGGCGGCACCTCGCGGCCGGCGTAGAGCCGCAGCAGGGCACGGGCGGCGTCCTCGAAGTCGGCGCCCGCGTCGAGGGCGACGGGGGCGAGGTCGAGATAGACCCCCTTGAGCGCCTCGGGCAGCCCGTCCACGGGTACTCCGGCCGCGCCGGCCGCGAGCCAGACCGAGCCGGCGCCGTTCTCCAGGTCGGCGAGGATCGCCTGGTTGGTGCGTGCCGGATCGGGGTGGGCGTGGCGCTGGCGTACGTCCCAGCCGGATACGGCGGAGCCCTCGGCCCGGCCGCCGCGCACGAAGGGCGCGAAGCCGGGGAATCCGGCGTCCTGGGGGGCGTCTTCGGCGGTGTAGAGGGGGTGGACGGTGATGCCGTCCTCGAGCGCGGTCGCGAGGGCCTCTTCGGCCTCGGCGCCCACGGCGTCCGATGTGCCGGTTTTGCGCAGCACGCCTTCGACGAGGTGGCGCCATTGGTCTCGCGTCACTTCAGGGAAATCGTCGGCTAGGGGAAGCCCGTCGGGCAGGACCGTCATAGGAGGAGGCTAATGGGGTCCACTAAAGCCGGAGCAGTGGTTCAGGCTGTGAGCTTACTCTCTAGTGATCTCAGGGGTGGGCACTAGGGATTTCCACAGTGGCGCCCGCCCACGGCCGGGATGGGTGAGGCCGATGGGCCCGGCGCGGGGTGCGGAACGGGCGCCCATGGTCGACGACGGCCCGGGTACAGACCGGCTGCTGGGACGGGCGACTGCCTCGGGCACACAGAGGCCCGCCCGGTGCGACGGGGGATGCACACCGGGCGGGCTCGAAGACCTTTTTACCGCATCGGCGGGGGTTATGCATCAAAAACGTGTTCGCTTCCCCGGTTCACCATGCGACGGGCAGCGAGATCAGGCCACGCGCGCGGATCGACGGCCGCCACCGGAGCCGCTCCCTCGGGACGTCCAGCCGCAGCCCCGGAAAACGCCGAAGCAGCGCGGCCAGAGCGATTTCCATCTCCATCCGGGCCAGGGGCGCGCCGAGGCAGTAGTGGATGCCATGGCCGAGCGCAAGGTGACCGGACCGGCCAAGATGTGGATTGAAGTCGTCCGGATCCTTGAACTGGGCCGGGTCACGGTGTGCCGAGGCCACCGAGAGCAGCACGGTCTCCCCGGCGGGGATGGTCACCCCGCCGATCTCGATCTCCTCGAGCGGGAAGCGGCGGATCGCCAGCGACGCGGGGCCCTCGTACCGCGCCAGTTCGTCGAAGGCGGCCGCGAGACCGCCCGGATCCGCGCGCAGCTTCTGGAGGACCGTGGGGTGGTCGAGCAGGGTGAGCACCGAGTTGGCGATGAGGTGGACGGTGTTCTCGTAGCCCGCGAGGAGGATGAGGAAGGCGAGCGAGGTCAGTTCGTCCTCGGTGAGCCTGCCGTCGCCGTCCCCGGCCTCGTCGTCGCGGACCCGGATCAGATCCGAGAGCAGATCGTCCCCGGGCTCTGCGCGCTTCTTCGCGATCAGCTCGGTGTAGAAGCGGAGCATGCTGCCGACCGCTTCCTTCGCCGCCCGCGGCCGCGCCGGATCGGGGGTGATCAGGGCGTCGCTCCAGGCCCGGAAGTCGCGCCGGTCGCGCTGCGGGACGCCGAGCAGATCGCAGATGACGATGATGGGCAGCTGTCCGGCGTAGGCGGTGAGCAGGTCCGCGCGGCCGTCGGACGCGATGGCGTCGAGCAGCTCGTCGGCGATCCGCCGGACCGGTTCACGCATCCGCTCCACGCGGCCGGGGGTGAACGCCTTGACCACCAGCCGGCGCACCCGGGTGTGGTCCGGCGGGTCCATGTTGAGCAGATTGGCGTCGAGGGCGGGCGGCAGGGAGAAGCCGCTGTAGTTGCCCGGGGCGGCGTGGCGCTTGTCCAGGGCCAGGCGCGGATCGGCGAGCAGCCGCCGCACATCCTCGTAACGGGTCACCAGCCAGGCGGGTCGTCCGTCGGTGCCGGCGATCCGATGGACCGGGCCGGCCTCGCGGAGCGTGGCCAGGGCCGGGTAGAGGTCCTCGATCATCGGGGCGGTGTCAACGAGCTCCGGGCCGTCCGTTCCGGCGGCGTGCGCGGTGTTCTGCATGGATCCCGACTCTAGGCGGTGGCGTCCTCCGGGCCGGAACGGGTGGGGCGTTTCGGCCCGTCCGGGCGATGCGCACAGGTGCGCGTGGTGGTGGCCGGGAGGCGGCGCCGGGGCTGAATCCCCCCGGCGCCGCCTGTGCCACGGGCGGCCCCGACCCCCGTCCAGGGCCACCTCGTCTGTGATCCCCCCGTTCACCGCCGCTGTGCGGCGGTCCCCTCCCTCAGTTCCGCGAGCACCTCGTCCACGAGCGGCAGGTGATAGACGTCGGCGACGCGGGCCAGATGCTCGTGCTCCTCCACCAGTTCGGCCCCTGTCGTCATCACCACGCTGTCCGCCGCGGACTCCGGCACATGTCCCGCTGCTTGATTCAGCAAACCGCGTCTGAGCGCCGCTGCTTCCACTACGGCAGCAAGTTGCCAATCGTCGAGTCGCGCCGCGCCGGCCTTGACATGCGCGATCTCCAGGGCGCCGGCCTCCACATGGCGCCGTACGCCGCGCTGGACGTCGCGGATCTCCGCCATCTGACGGTTGGCCCGCCACTCGAGGTCCGCGAACGGCCACCAGCCGCTCCAGCGGGAGTGGCCCATGGACACCTCGGGGGCCTGCGCGGTGACCTCCCGCCACAGCGGCCGCAGCCGCCGGAAGCGGCGCCATGCGGACGCCCGGGGCCCGACGGCCGGGATGGCGAAACCGGCCAGCACCAGGAGCGCGGCGACCGAAGCGGTCAGCGGGGCGACCCCGTTGGAGAGCCAGTACAGCTCACGGCCCGCCCAGGAGAAGACGAAACCGATCAGCTTGCAGGCGCAGTACGCCAGTCCCAGCCAGCATCCGGCGGCCAGCACCCGCAACCCCCGGGCCAGCCATGAGCCGCGCAGGCTGGCGGCATAGCGCGGGCAGAGGACGCCCAGCCCCGCCAGCCCGGCTCCGAAAATGGCCAGATACAGCACCAGGAAGAGGACCACTCCCGGAGCGTCCGCGTAGGCGGTGCTGAAGTCGCGGGGGTGCTCGACCGCGTCCGGGCGGCCGACCGCGAAGCCGATGATGGCCACGGTCCATGCCACGGCCACGGCGGCGACCACCACGACGGGCCGCACCGCCGACGCCGTCCAGCGCAGCAGCAGCACCAGGGCGCCGGTCGCGAACACCACGACGGAGGAGTAGAGGAAGACCATGGCGAGATTGGCGACGCCCACCAGGCCGTCGAACCAGCGGTAGACGCTGGGCGCGGAGAGCAGGAACACATTCGCCACGGCCGCGGTCATCACACAGGCCAGGCCGAGATCGGCGTTGGCGCGGTCGCGGAACCAGGCCCGGGCCTTGTAGCCGGCCATCGTCCAGGCGGCGGCGCCGAAGCAGAGGTAGACGAGGTCAAACACCGGTGTCACCGCCCGGTTCACCGTGTACGCCACCGTCGGCACCGCCCGTGCGGTCGGCCCCGTGGGCGTGGTCGGCGCGGTTGGCACTGTCGGCGCGGTCGGTGCGGATGTGGCGCAGCGCCGGGCCGAGCGCCGCGGCGAGTTCGGCCGCCCGGCCCTGGAGCGGCAGCCCGTGGTCCGGCGAGGTCGGCACCACGTGCTCCATCAGCAGCGTGCCCAGCACCTCGGTCTCGCGCTCGGTGAGGTTGTCGTAGCAGTGGTGACGGGCGAAGTCCGGGGTCATCCCCAGCCGGCGCATCGCGGTGGTCACATCGACGGACGGCGTCCACATCCGCAGCGCGTCCTCGGTGACCGCCGGGTCCTGCTCGTGTCCGAGCAGGAGATGGCCGATCTCATGCAGCACGATATGGATCTGGTGCCAGGGGGACGTCCTGAGCTCGTAGAAGACCCAGTAGTCCTCGTCGGTGGAGGCGGTCATGCCCGAGACCACTCCGCCCAGGCTCATCGGCACCAGGTGGACGGGGCGTCCGACGCGGCGGGCGACGAGGTCGCACAGACCGGGCAGGTCGGTCGAGGCGGGCAGCCCGAGCTCCTTGATGAGCTGCTTGCACTGCCGCCGTATCCGGCCCACTCGCATGCCTGTACCACCCTCGTATCCGGTCTGCCGCCAGGAGGAGAACAGTTCCGGGTCATCGGCGGCCATTCGTCGCCTCGCCATCCGGACCACCCGAACCGTCCGCTCCCGCGGCCCCGTTCGCACCGGGAGGCTCGGGCGGAAGGTTCATCTGCTGCCGGAACTGGGAGATGATCGTGGTGAGACTGTCCTGGACCTCCGGCGGGAGGCCCACGGAGCGCAGCGCGATGCTGCGGACCCGCTTGTCGCGCATCGCGACAAGGAACCGTACCTCCTCCTCGACCCGCTCGGCCTGCGAAGGCGACAGGTCGCCCAGCAGATAACCGACGGGCACGGCGAAGAACTTGGCGAGCGCCCGCAGCACATCCGGGCTGGGATTGGTGCGCTTGCCGTTGCGCAGCATCGACAGATACTGCTCGGTCACGCTCACCCCGCCGTACTCCTCGCCGCCGCTGATCTCCTCGGCGACGTGGGCGTTGGTGTACGGCGCGCCCGGCGGGTGCATGGTGGTGAACAGGTAGTTGAGCCGGTCCGCCAGCGGGCTGTCGGCCGCGTCCGGTGACCTGTCGGCACCCGCTGCCATCTGCGCCCCCTCACGGCTGCTCCCGGGCTCGAACACCCTCACGGTTGGTTAAGGCGGACGATGCCGCGCGACGCATCCTGCCATGTCCACCGCACAGCACACCAGTCCGGTGCCGAATCGTGGGGGCGGCCGACTTAACTACCAGTTGGTAGCGGGGCCGAAAGGGTGATCGATCAGGCGAGGGAGGAGGTGGGCCGACGGCCGCGATGTCCGCTTGCTGCCAGCGGCCGCGGCCGAGGGGCCGGTGTCCTCCCTCGCTCTCAGCACATGCGCCGGGCCATCAGTCCACGCTCTGGAGAATGTGCGGCTCGGCGAGGTCGTCCTCGTAACCGGCGAGTCGGATCGGCGCGGAACGCGCCCATACTTCCAGACTGCCCACCTCCGTGGCCTGCACGAACCGCCCGCTGTTATCGGCGCGCGCGTCGTCGCTCTGTGTTTGTTCGGGGGTCACCGCACACTCCCTCGTGTCGGCTGAACCGGATCTGTCGTCAGATTAACCAGCGTCTGAACGGTCCGCGCGTCGATTCTCAGGGACTGGACAACGAGCCGTCGCCGGGACCCCCTTCCGCGCCCGGTGGCCGCGCGGAGCCGTCCGTGGTGAGCTGGTACGTACGAGACCCACCGAACTCGTCTCACCTGCTGGACAGCGCCGCATCCCAGGCCACATGGCCGTCCGGGCGCACCAGCACCGGGCTCCGGCCCGCCCAGCCGTCATGGGTGGTGGTCGGGCGCGCGGTCACGGTCCGTATCCGGTCCGGACTCCCGGCGATCGCCTCGGCGGCGGCGCGGGCGTCGGCGGCGCCCGGGCCGTCGGCCGTCCCACGCGCCGCGTCGCCGCCCGGGCCGAGGTGGAGCAGGACGAAGCGCCCGTCGGCCAGCAGCGGATACAGGCTGGGCTCGGGCGCGCCGTCCAGCCCGAGATCGGGGGCGCGGGTACCGGCCAGCGAGTGGCCGCCCCCTCCCTGCTCCCCTGCCCCCGCCGCCTCCCCCTCGGCCGGGCGGTAGGCCACGTCCAGCGCGGAGAGCTCCCCGGCGAACTGCCGGTTCACCGCCGGGTGGGCGGCCAGGAGCCGGCCGAACACCGAGCGCAGGGCGCGCGCGTCGGCGGTGTACGTGGCGCCGAGCACGGTCTGGGCCTGGGTGCTCTCCAGCAGCGCGGCCCCCACGGGGTGGCGCTCGGCGTGGTAGGTGTCCAGCAGCCCCTCGGGGGCGCGGCCCTGGCACACCGCGGCCAGCTTCCACCCGAGGTTGAAGGCGTCCTGGAGCCCCACGTTCAGGCCCTGGCCCCCCATCGGCATATGCATATGCGCCGCGTCCCCGGCGAGCAGGACGCGGCCGTCGCGGTAGCGGGCGGCCTGGCGGGAGGCGTTGCCGAACCGGGACAGCCAGCGGGGCGCCCGCATCCCGAAGTCCGTGCCCGCGACCTGGCGCACATATCCGCGCAGCTCCTCGAAGGTGAGCGGCTGATCGGCGGGGATGGCGAGGGACTCCCCGGTGGTGCCCGCGATGCGGTGGTGTCCGTCGGCCAGCGGGACGACCAGGAAGCCCCCGTGCTCATTGTCGACCGAGGGGGCCGAGGGCGGCGCGTCGAGCACCACATCGCCGAGGAAACCGGTCGTGGTGGCGCGGGTGCCGGGGAAGTCGATACCGGCGGAGCTCCGTACGGTGCTTCCGGCCCCGTCGCAGCCCACCACCCATGCCGCGCGCAGGGTGTACGTCCCGTCGGGGCCCGCCACGTCCACCTCGGCGCCGTCCGCCTCCTGGCGCACCTCCAGCGCCCGGTGCTGCCAGCGGATCTCCCCGCCCAGCTCCCGCAGCCGCTCCTCCAGCAGCCGCTCGGTGCGGAGTTGCGGCAGGACCAGCGTGTACGGGAAGCGGGTGTCCAGTACGGAGAAGTCCAGCCGGACCGGCAGCCCGCCGTAGTGCCCGGTGGGCATCGGAACACCCTCGCGGACGAACGGCCCGGCGAGACCGCGCATCGCCAGCACCTCCAGGGAGCGCGGATGCAGGGTCAGCGCCTTGGAGTGCGGGCTGCGGGCGGCGGCGCGCTCGATCACCGTGACGTCCACACCCACCAGCCGTAGTTCGGCGGCGAGCAGCAGCCCCACGGGTCCGGCCCCCACCACGACGACGTCGTTCACCACACCATCTCCCTTGTCTCTCGACCTTGTCTCTCGATCCGCTCCTTGATCCCTTTCTTGATCTTTCTCTTGATCCAGGATCAAGAAGCCGACCCCAGTAGACTTGATCCAGGATCAAGACGCAAGCGAAGGAGATCGGCGGCATGGGCCTGGACCGCACGGCCGTGGTGACGGCGGCGCTGGAACTGCTCGACGAGGCGGGGCTGGACAAGCTCACGATGCGCAAGGTGGCCGAGCGGCTGGGCGTGCAGCTCAACACCGTCTACTGGCACGCCTCCAGCAAGCCCCGGCTGCTGGAGCTGATGGCCGACACGATGCTCGCCGGATGCGCCGACGCGCCGCTCCCGGACCCCTGGGACGACCGGGCGTGCACACTGGCCCACCGCTATCGCGCCGCGCTGCTCTCCCGCCGTGACGGCGCACGGGTCGTGGCCGGGACGTATGTCGCCGAAGAGCACACCCTGCGCTTCGCGGACGCCCTGTCCGGCGCGTTCCTCAGCGGTGGCCACAGCCCCGCCGAAGCCGGCTGGCGGACCTGGTCGCTGGTCTACTTCGCGCTCGGCCTGACCCAGGAGGAACAGGCCGCCCAGGGCATCGGCGGCATGGAGCCGCTGCTGCGGGCGGCCACCGCCGAGCGCTTCCCCGCCCTGGCCGCGGTCGCCGGACACTTCGGCGACTTCGAGCACCGCTTCCGGCATGGCGTCGGGCTGATCGTCCGGGGCCAGGAAGCGAGCGCGTAACCCGCTCACTCAGAGCCAGGAGGTCCGAGGTATTACCGCATCAGGTGCCATGTGGGCGCCATTTTCTTCAAGACTGCGCGCCGTCCATCCGATGTTTATGACGCACAAGGGGTTCCGGTTCCGCCACGGGAGCTGCATCATGCCCCGGGGGTTCAGATCGTGGAACCTCAGGCATGTACGTGACCGCCCGCTGCCGCCCCCGCAAAAGATCGCCCGCACCCGGTTCACATCCCCTGGAGCGTCATGTCATCCGCACCCACCCGAAGGACAGTCGTCGGCACCGCCGTGGCCGCCGGTGCCGCCGCCGGACTCGCCGGCCCGGCCACCGCGTACGCCGCCGAGCCGCAGGCCCCCGACGCGGCCGTGACCGCCCGCCCCGCGGGGGACCCGTGGGCCACGGTCCTCGCCGACGCCGACATGGTGTGGCAGAAGCTGCCGCAGACCTGGTACGAGGGCCCCTTCCTCGGAAACGCCCTGCTCGGCTCCGGCATCTACGCCGAGCCGGGCGACGCGAACGCGGTGCGCTTCAATGTGCAGCACAGCGAGGTCCAGGACCACCGCCCGGAGTTCGGCTCCCTCTTCGGGCTCGCCCGGCTGCCCATCGGGTACTTCACCCTGGAGCCGGTCGGGGCCATCACCGCCATCGACTGGCGGCTGCGGCTGCGCGACGCCGAGCTGACCGGGACCATCACCACCGACAAGGGCACCCTGCGGCTGCGCGCCCTCGTCCACAACTCCCGTTCCCTGCTGGCCATCGAGGTGACCCCGAGCGCCGGAGAGACCGCGTTCCGCTGGGTGTTCCACCCCGCCGAGGCCATCAGCCCGCGGGTCGCCTTCAAACCGGTCCCCGACGGCTACACCGGCAACCCCCGGCCGTCGTCGAGGACCACCAGGGCATCCAGGCGGCCGTGCAGCCGCTGCTCGCCGGCGGACAGCATGTGACGGCCTGGCGGGAGCGGACCCACGCCGGGCGGCGGACGCTGTACGTCACCGTGGCCCACTCCCACCCCCGGCGCACCGCGCGCGACCGTGCGCTCAAGGACATCCGGTTCGCCTCGGCGCTCTCCTACGACGTCCTCGCGCCCAGCCATCGCGCCTGGTGGCACGCGTACTACCGGAAGAGCTTCCTCTCCCTGCCCGACGCCCGGCTGCAGCGCTTCTACTGGATCCAGCTGTACAAGGTGGCGGCGGCCGCGCGCGCCGACGCCCCCGTGATGGCCACCTCAGGGCCCTGGCTGGAGTCCACCCCGTGGCCCGCGACCTGGTGGAACCTCAATGTGCAGCTCGAGTACTGGCTGATCCACGGCTCCAACCACCTCGAACTCGACGCGGTGACGCGGGCGCTCGGCGAATTCCGCGACAACCTCTCCAACCAGCTCGACACCCCGTACCGCAAGGACTCGGCGGGCATCCCCCGCACCACCGACATCCACCTGGTCAACGGCGGCGACGCGGCGAACGGCGGCTACGCGGTCGGCATCCCCGGCCAGGACCCGCCCACCCCCGAGGTCGGCAACCTCACCTGGGCGCTGCACAACGTCTGGCTGACCTACCGCCACACCATGGACGAGTCGGTGCTGCGCGAGGTGGTCTATCCGCTGCTGCGCAAGTCCGTCGCGTACTACCTCCACTTCCTCACCCCCGGCAGCGACGGCAAGCTGCATCTGCCCGCCACCTTCTCGCCCGAGTACGGCGTCAACGCGCCCGACTGCAACTACGACCTGATGCTGCTGCGCTGGGGCTGCGCCACCCTCCTGGACTCGGCCCGGCTGCTCGGCGTCAAGGATCCCGCCGCGCCGCGCTGGCGGGAGGTGCTGGCCAAGCTCACGCCGTACCCCGTCGACGAGAACGGCTTCATGATCGGCGCGGGTGTTCCGTTCGCCAAGTCGCACCGCCACTACTCCCATATGCTCGCCGTCTATCCGCTGTACGAGGTCACCTGGGAGGACCCCGCCAAGCGCGAGCTGATCGCGACCTCCCTCAACCACTGGGTCGGCTTCGAGGGCGCGCTCCAGGGCTACACCTTCACCGGCGCCGCCTCGATGTCCGCGCAGATGGGGCGTGGTGAGGACGCGCTCAAATACCTGGGCGAGCTGATGAGCCGCTTCATCCAGGCGAACACCATGTACAAGGAGTCGGGCCCGGTCATCGAGACTCCGCTGTCCGCCGCGCAGTCGCTGCACGACATGGTGTGCCAGAGCTGGGGCGGGGTGATCCGGATCTTCCCCGCGCTGCCCGCCGCCTGGCGTGAGCTGGTGGTCCACGACTTCCGCACCCAGGGCGCGTTCCTGCTGAGCGCCGCCCGCGAAGACGGCCGAACCCACTGGGTGCGGCTGCGCAGTGAGGCGGGCGCGCCCTGTGTCGTACGGCACTCCCTCGACGGGCCGATCGAGGTGCGGGACGCGCGCGGGCGGCGGCTGCCGTACGAGACGGTGGGCGCGGGAACGATCCGGATCGCGCTCCGCAAGGGCCAGGAGGCGATCATCACCGCCCGCGGCGACCGCCCGGACCTGACGGTCCGCCCGGTCGAGGCAGGCGAGCCGGCGCCGCGCTGGGGGCTCCCCGCGTCCTGATCCCCCGGCAGGATCTCCCGGCACAGTCGCGTCGGTGGATGGTCCGGATCGGCCCGGTCGGCGGCCGATGACGACTGCCGACCGCCATTCCGGGATACCCATCACGCATGAGACGCATCAGTGACTTCGACCGCCGGCTGTTCGCGCGGGTCGCGGACAGCCGGCTGCGCGGCGCCCACCCGCTGCTGCCCCGGCTCAGCCGGGCCGCCGACCACGGCAAGCTGTGGTTCGGCACCGCCGGGGTGCTCGCCACGGTCGGCGGCCGCACCGCGCGGCGGGCCGCGCTGCGCGGGATCGGCTCGCTCGCCGCCGCCTCACTCGTGTCGAACGTCGTGGTCAAGTGGACGGTCGAGCGCAAGCGTCCGGTCAGGGACACCGTGCCCCTGGTCCGCCAGCTGCGTCGGCAGCCGTGGACCAGCTCCTTCCCCTCCGGGCATTCGGCCTCCGCCGCCGCCTTCGCCACCGGGGTGGCCCTGGAGTCCTCGCGGTACGGCCTGATGGTCGCCCCGCTCGCCGCCGCCGTCGCCGCCTCCCGGGTGTACGTGGGCGTCCACTACCCCAGTGACGTGCTGGCCGGTATCGCCCTCGGCGCCGGCGCCGCCGCGCTGACCTGCCGCTACTGGCCGCCGCGCCCCGAGGCCCCGGCGCAGGCCCGGCCGCGGATCTCGGCGCCCGCCCTGCCCAAGGGCGAGGGGCTGGTGGTCCTGGTCAACCAGCGGGCAGGGGTGGCCACCCCCGGCGGTTTCACGGTCGCCGAACAGCTGCAGGTGCTGCTGCCCGCCGCGGAGATCCTGGAGTGCGGGCCCGACGACGACTTCTTGGACCTGCTCCGGCAGGCCGCCCGGCGCGCCGCCGACCGGGCCGGGGCGCTGGGCATCTGCGGAGGGGACGGCAGCGTCAACGCGGCCGCCACGATCGCGGCCGAACGCGGGCTGCCGCTCGCCGTGTTCCCCGGCGGCACCCTCGACCACTTCGCGCTGGACCTCGGCGTACCGGCCTTCGAGGACACCGCGCACGCCGTGACCGAGGGCGACGCCGTGGCCGTGGACCTCGGCCGCGCCACCCCCCTCGCGGGAGGCGGCGAGACCAGCCAGTTCGTCAACACCTTCAGCATCGGCTTCTACCCGGAGCTGGTGCGGATCCGGGAGAGCATGCAGGGCCGGCTCGGCAAGTGGCCCGCGGCCGCCGTCGCGCTCACCCGGGTGCTGCGCACCGCGAGCCCCATGGAGGTCGAGGTCAACGGGCGGCAGCGGCGGCTGTGGATGCTGTTCGCCGGCAACGGCGTCTACTCCCCGAGGGGTTCGCCCCCACCTACCGTCAGCAGCTCGACGACGGGCTGCTCGACGTGCGGGCGATCGACGGCGAGGAGCGGCTGGCCCGCACCCGGTTGCTGATCTCGGCGCTCACCGGCACGCTCGGTCGGTCCCACGTCTACACGACGCGGCGCATGCGCCAACTGCGGCTGTCGGGCCTCCACGCCGTGGACAGCCGCGCCTACGATGGCGAGGTGGCCGCCGACCCCGCGGAAGAGCTGCTGATCGACAAGTGGCCGGGGGCGCTCACCGTCTACCGCCCCGCCGAGCCGCAGAACGAACTGCTCCAGCGGGCCCGTACGGCCGCCGCGAAGGCCCCCCATTGGTGGAGGTCTCTACTACGCAAGTAGTACTCGGAAATCTGTGCTCAAGGACGACGACGGGGGCGCCTCCCACCGTCAAGGATGAGGGCATGGACGACGACCGATCGGCCCAGGGGGCCGCGACGTGACCTCCCTTGCGCTGTCTGTGCTGCTGGCCCTGGTCTCGGCGGTCTGCTACGCCGCGGGAGCCATACTCCAGGAGCATGTCGCGGCCACGACGCCGCGCCTCGCGGCCGCCCCGCTGCGGCGCGGGAGTTGGTGGGCCGCGGTGACCCTCAACGGTGCGGGCGCGGTCCTCCATGTGATCGCCCTGGCCTACGGCCCGCTGAGCGTGGTGCAACCCCTAGGGGCTCTGACGATCGTCTTCGCCCTGCCGATGGCGGCCATATTCGTCCGCCGCCGGGTCGGCGGATCCGGCTGGCGGGGCGCGCTGCTGGCGACCGTGGGGCTCGCCGGGCTGCTCTCCCTCACCGGCACCTCGCGGGCCCAGGCACTGGCCGAGCAGGAGGGCGTCTGGCTGGTCGTGATCACGGTCTCCACCATCGCCGTACTGGCCGGGACGGCTCGCCTGACGCGGTCGCCCGTCATCCGCAGTGTGCTGCTGGCGGCGGCCGCGGGGACGGCCTTCGGTGTCTCGTCGGTGGTCACCAAGAACGTGGCCGTGGAGTGGACCTGGGACGCGTGGCAGGACGCCCTGCCCGGCCTGGTCACGATCGGGCTGCTGGCCTCGGGCGGGGTGCTGCTCTCCCAGGCGTCGTACCGGGGCGCCGGGCTGGCCTCGCCGCTGGCCACGGCGACCGTGGTCAACCCCGTGGTCGCCACCGCCGTCGGCATCGCCGCGCTCGGCGAGAACTTCCGGCACGGAACGCCCGGCACCCTGCTGGCCCTGGTCGCGGCCCTCGTCGCGAGCACCGGCCTGGTGATGCTGACGGTGCACAACGCCGAGGCGGAGGCCGAAGCCGAGGCCGCGACCGAAGCGGCCACCGAGGAGGCCCCGGCCGCCCCGGCCGCGGCCGCCGAGGGGCCGGGCGCCCCCGGGCACGGCGGCGGGGGCGGCGGGCCGGAAGTTCCGGAGGGGCCCGTCGGATCCGGCCCGCACGAGGTGCCGGACGGCCCCGACGGGCCTGCCGAGCCCGGTACCCCGCTCCTTCTCCCCCAGCCGATCCCCCGCCAGCCCACCGGCGAGAACGACCCCGGCCCGCGCCTGCCCGAATGCGGCGAGGCCGTACTGCAACACCACGCCTAGGCGGCACCTACGCCCGGTCGCCCAGGCGGCACCACCCCTGGACGGCGCCGGGCCGTCCCGCGCCGAGCAGCTCCACCAGCCCCGAGAGGCCCTCATGGCCATGGCCGTCGGCGACCCGGCGGGCCATGAGGTCGCCGATCGGGGCGATCAGTTCGGGGCTGATGCCCTGGTCCCCCGCGGAGCCGGTGAAGTTGACGAACGCGGCCGACTGCATGGCGAGGTTGGAGACCACCCCGGTGGCGTGGTCGCCGGAGTCGATCTGCTGCGCGAAGCCGTCCACGGCCCCCGACATGGCGGTCAGCCAGCGCCCCAGCAGCGGGGCGACATCGGCCGCCGCCACGCCGTCCGACCGCACGAGGGCGTAGGCGTGCAGCACGCCCGAGAACATCCCGTACATCGCGCTGAGCAGGGCGAGGTCGTACAGCGGGGCGCGGCCGGGGTCCTCGCCGAGATGGTGGCTCTCGCCGAAGAGGTCCAGCACGGCCCGGTGGTCCGCGAAGACGACCGGTGAGCCGCTGTAGAGGAGGAAGGCGGCGGGCGTCCCGATCATCGGCGGGACGGCCATGATGCCGCCGTCGAGGTAAGGGGCACCGTGTCCGGCCGCCCATGCGGCCAGGTCACGGGCCTGCCGCGGAGTGCCGTTGGTGAGGTTGACGACGGCCTTGCCGGACAGGGCGTCCGCGAGGGGCTCCAGCACCTGCCGTACGGAGTCGTAGTCCAGCAGGCAGACCACCACCAGGGGGCTCGCCGCGACGGCCTCACCCGCCGTGCCGGCGGTCAGCGCGCCCTCGGCGGCGAGCGCCTCGGCCTTGGCGGCCGTACGGTTCCACACCGTCGTGCGGTGCCCGGCCTTCACCAGGGCGCGGGCCAGCGCGGTGCCCATGTCGCCGAGGCCCAGCACCGTCACGGGGGTTTCGCTCATTGAGGTTGCTCCAGTTGTTTCGATACCGCTGGGTTCGTAGGGGTCCGGCGCGCCGCTCACAGCCTCGTTCCCCGGCGGTAACGTGGGCAAGTACGCACTAAGGAGTGCGTACTTACCTTGAGGTCAGTGGGGGCGGGGCCATGCGAAAGCAGCCTTATGTCTGCGGTCTGGACGCGGCCGTGGACGTGATCGACGGCAAGTGGAAAGTGCTGATCATCTGGGCGCTCAATCACCAGCGGTGCCGCTTCGGGCAATTGCGACGGCTGGTTCCGGGGGTGAGCGAGAAGGTACTGGCGCAGCAGCTTCGGGAGTTGGAGGCGGACGGAATCGTCCACCGGGAGTCGTACGACGTGGTGCCGCCGAAGGTGGAGTATTCGCTGACCGAGTTGGGCGACGAGCTGAATGCGGCACTGGGCCCGCTGGGCGCGTGGGGCAAGCGCCGGATGGCGGTGCTGGAGGAGGCGGGGCAGGGCTGAGCTCCGGGGCGGCCGCACGGCCCGGGGTGGCGGCCGCGCCGGGGAATCGGCGTCAACCGGCGCCGTCGCACGTATTTTCCAACCGGGCCTCCGCGGGGTAGGGGTGTGGAGATCACCCCGCTCACTTGGAGGCCCCGTGACCGACAGCGCTCCCCCGAGCCCAGCGCGCACACCCTGGCGAGCCGTCTTCGGCGGCTCGATCGGAAATCTCGTCGAGTGGTACGACTGGTTCGTCTACGCGAGTTTCGCCACCTACTTCGCCGGAGCCTTCTTCCCCAAGGGCAACGACACCGCACAGCTCCTCAACACCGCCGGGATCTTCGCGGTCGGCTTCTTCATGCGTCCCGTCGGCGGCTGGCTGCTGGGCCGGTTCGCCGACCGGCGCGGCCGTAAGGCGGCGCTCACCCTGACGGTGACGCTGATGTCGGCCAGCGCGCTGCTCATCGCCATCGCCCCGACCTATGACCAGGTCGGCTACTTCGGCGCGGCCGTGCTGCTGGTGGCGCGGCTGCTGCAGGGCCTGTCGGTGGGCGGTGAGTACGCGGCCAGTGCCACCTATCTCACCGAGGCGTCCCGGCCCGGCGGCCGCGGTTTCGTCTCCAGCTTCCAGTACGTGTCGATGACGATGGGCCAGCTGATCGGTCTCGGTCTCCAGATCGTGCTGCAGCACACCATGTCCGATGACGCGCTGCACTCCTACGGCTGGCGCATTCCGTTCATCGTCGGCGCCGTGGGCGCGGCGGTGGTCTTCTGGCTGCGGCGCAATCTGCTGGAGACCGAGGTCTACACCGAGGAGGACGCCCACCAGGACGAACGGGGCACGATCGCCGAGCTGCTGCGCCACCGCAAGGAGGCGGTGCTCGTCATCGCGCTGACCATGGGCGGCACGGTCGCGTACTACACGTACACCACCTATCTCACCAAGTACCTGTCGAACACGGCCGGTCTGAGCAAGTCGGACGCGTCGCTGGTGAGCTTCTGTGCCCTGTTCCTGTTCATGCTGTTGCAGCCGCTGGCCGGATCGCTCTCGGACCGGATCGGGCGCCGTCCGCTGCTGATCACCTTCGGCTTCGGCTCCATGCTCGGCACCGTCCCCATCATGACCGCGCTGTCGCACACCGACACCTTCACGGGGGCGCTGCTGCTCTCGCTCGCGGCGCTGGTCATCGTCACCGGCTACACCTCGATCAACGCCGTGGTGAAGGCGGAGCTGTTCCCCACCCATGTCCGGGCGCTCGGGGTGGCCCTGCCGTACGCGCTGGCGAACGCGATGTTCGGCGGCACCGCCGAGTATGTGGCGCTGTGGTTCAAGAAGGGCGGTGCGGAGTCCGGTTACTACTGGTACGTCTCGGCGTGTGCGGCCGTCTCGCTCATCGTCTACCTCACCATGCGGGAGACTCGCGACGCCGCCCTCTCCCGGGACCGCGCGGACGGCCCGGCCGCCCCGGGGAAGCAGCGGACGACCGCGGTGTGACGGCGCCGAGGGGCCGGGCCCGGCGTCAGCGGCCGGTGGTCACGCTCATCTGAGCCCAGACCACCCGTCCGCCGTTCACGCCCGGCCGGTCCCCCCACGCGTCGGCCAGGGCGCGGACCAGCGCGAGTCCGCGTCCGCACTCGTCCTCCAGACCGGCCTCCCTCGGCGTGGGGACGGCCGGTCCGCCGCCCTGGTCGGCGACCTCGATATAGAGCATGCGCCGCTCATGGGCGCGCAGCACACAGAGGATCTGCTCGCTTCCGGTGTGCACCAGGGCGTTGGTGAACAGCTCGGACATCACCAGCTCGGCGGACTCACAGAGATCCTCCTGGAAGCCCCACTCCAGTACGCGTGAGCGCACCCGGTGCCGGGCGAGGGCGACCGAGGCACCTCTGGCAGACAGCTGGAACCTCTCCTGACGGAGGGCGGAGGCAACGCTCCCGGAGTTCGGGTGGTGGGCCATCGTCGAGCGTTGACGCAATGCCACGGCCATGTGCCTTCCGTCCGTCTACCTGTGGGGGCGTGAATGCCGTACGTGAATGCCGCAAGTGCGCGACACAGCAGTCACGTTGGACTGGTCACATCCGTCACTATCGTTGCTGCGAGCACCAGTTGGCAAGGCGCGATCTGCAAAATGCAGAATAGCCAGCGCACTCTGTTGCCCCTCACCTCGCACGTGGCACACTGATCCTGACAAGACCGTCCCAGGAGGTACGACGTGGGTGAAGCGCGATCTGCCCCGACCGTCGGGCAGATGGTCCTCGGCATGAGGCTGCGGGACCTTCGCGAGAAAGCCGGCGTCAGCTACGACCAGGCTGCCAGGGCGCTGCACGTCAACCAGACCACGGTGCGCAGGATGGAGAAGGCCGAGGTCGGCCTGAAACTCCCCTACGTCGAGAAGCTGCTGCAGACCTATGGCGCCGAACAGGAAGAGATCGACTCCTTCCTCGCACTCGCCGAGGAGGCCAACAGACCGGGCTGGTGGCACCGGTTCCGCGATGTGCTGCCGGACTGGTTCAGTCTCTATGTGAGCCTCGAGGGCGTGGCGAGCCGTATCCGCGCCTACGAGCCGCATTTCGTCCCCGGACTCCTGCAGACCGAGGAGTACGCCCGCACGCTGCTCTCCATCGGCTTCCCGCACGGGTCCAGCCAGGAGCTCGACCGCCGGGTGGCACTGCGGATGGAGCGCCAGGAGCTGCTCAGCCGCCCGGACGGACCGCATCTGTGGGTGGTGATGGACGAGACGGTGCTCCGGCTGTCCATCGGGGGTCCCCAGGTGATGCGCGCCCAGATCGACCACCTGATCGAGTCGTCACAAAAACCCAACGTCACCCTTCAGGTGGTGCCGTTCTCCGCCGGCCCGCACCCGGGCATGGGCGGACCCTTCCAGCTCTTCCGGTTCCAGATCCCGGAACTGCCGGACATCGTCTACGCCGAGGGCCTGACCGGCGCCGGCTATCTCGACCAACGTTCCGATGTGGCCGCCTATTTGGAGGCCCTGGACCGCATGGGCACCCAGGCCACACCGGCGCGGCGCACGGAGAGTTTTCTCCGTGGGATTCGCAAGGAGCTCTGACTGTGGATCAGGTACATGTGTACAACGGCATGCCGGCCAAACATCTGGGGACCGAAGGCTGGGCCAAGCCGTGGAGCGGTCCCAACGGCGGTGCCTGCGTGGAGGCTCTGAGGCTGCACGACGGGCGGGTCGCCCTGCGTCAGTCGACCGATCCCGACGGCCCTGCCCTGATCTACACCCACCATGAAATCGAGAGGTTCATCCAAGGTGCCAAGGCCGGCGCCGCGGACTTCCTGCTCACACGTCCAGACCCCAACCTGACCTCCTCGGCGGGTACCGCACCGGAACGGAGGGCCGCGTGACCGACTACGGGCTCGCCCCTGACCAGATCGACACCACCAAGCCGCACCCGGCTCGGATGTACGACTTCTACCTCAACGGCAAGGACCACTACGAGGTCGACGCCGAGGCCGCCGGGCGGGTGCTGGAGGTCTATCCCACCGTCCGGCTGAACGCCACCGTCAACCGGGCCTTCATCCACCGCGCCACCCGCTGGCTGGCCCGGGAGGCCGGGATCCGGCAGTTCCTCGACATAGGCACCGGCATACCCACCGAGCCCAACCTCCACCAGGTCGCCCAGGGCGTCGCCCCGGAGGCCCGGGTGGTCTACACCGACTACGACCCCATCGTGCTGGCCTACGCCCAGGCGCTGCTCATCGGCACCCCCGAGGGCCGTACGTCCTATGTGCAGGCGGATGTGCGCGATCCCCAGCGGATCATGAGCGCTCCCGAGCTGCATGAGACGCTGGACCTGGACCAGCCGGTGGCGATCTCCGTGAACGCGCTCTTCCACTTCATTCCGGAGGAGGACAAGCCGTACGAGATCATCCGCGAGCTGATGGCGCCCCTGGCCCCGGGCAGCTATCTGATGCTGACCCACTCCACCCATGACTTCTCGGCGGAGACCTGGCGGAACGTCATCCAGGTCTACAAGGAGAGCGGCATCTCCTTCACCACCCGCTCCCAGAGCGAGGTCGGAGCCTTCTTCGACGGTCTGGAGCTGGTCGACCCGGGTGTGTCGGAGCCCCACCACTGGAACCCGGACCCCGGCGACCGTCCGGAGGCCATCCGCAGCGCGGACATCAACATGTGGGCGGGAGTGGCCCGGAAGGCCTAGGCAGCCCGGAAGCCCCAGCGGCACGATCGTCGTGGCCGGGCCTCACGGCCCGGTGTCACGGCTCCTCGGTGCCGTCGCCGACCGTGAAGCCCAACACCGCGCCGCCGCCCGGGCGCGGCCGGGCGAAGACGGTGCCGCCGTGTGCGAGGGCGACCTCGCGCACGATGGCCAGGCCCAGCCCCGAACCGGGCAGGCTGCGCGCGCCGGGCGCGCGGTAGAAACGGTCGAAGACGCGCTCGCGGTCCTCCTCGGCGATGCCCGGGCCCCGGTCCAGGACCTCCACCCGGCGGCCGGTGATCATCACCTCGACGGGTTCGGTGCCGTCCCGGTCGAACTTGGCGGCGTTCTCCACCAGATTGGAGATCGCGCGCTGCAGGGTGGCCGGGCGGCCCGTCAGCCGGGTGTCGCCCTCGGCGCGTACGGTGATCTCCCGGCCGGTCCTGCGTCGGGCGAGGGTCGCGGCGGTGGTGGCCACCTCCGCCAGCGAGACCTCCGTACGGGGTTCGTCGTCCCGCTGTCCGGCCGCCAGCTCCACCAGCTCATTGACGAGGTCGGTCAGCTCCCGGGTCTCCCCCGCCAGATCGGCCAGCAGATCCTCGCGCGCGGGCCCCGGCAGCTCCTCGAAGCGGCGCAGCAGCGAAATATTGGTGCGCAGCGAGGTGAGCGGGGTGCGCAGCTCGTGCCCGGCGTCCTCGACCAGCCGCCGCTGGTCGTCCTTGGAGCGCGCGAGCTGTCCGAGCATGCCGTCGAAGGCCCGCCCGAGGCGGCCCACCTCGTCGTCCCCGGCGACCGGCACCGCCACCTGCATCCGGCCGGTCGCGGCCACGCTCTCGGCGACCCGGGTCAGCCGCACCAGCCGCCGGGTGATCCGCCCGGCCAGCCACCAGCCGACCAGTCCGGCGGCCAGGATGACGGCGACCACGAACAGCGCGGTGCGCTTCTGGAGTTCGCGCAGCAGATCCTCGGTGTCGCTGATCTGCTGGGCCACCTGGACCGCGCCGCTGCCGTCGCCCACGGCCACCGTGGCCATGCGGTACTGCTCTCCGCCGATGCCGATCTCGCGCCGTACGACGGTGCCCGGTGTGCCGGAGGCGGCGGCGATCCGGTCGTCGCCGGAAACCGGCAGCGGGGGCTTGCCCGCGTCGTAGACCGTGCCGTTGCCATTGATCACCTGGACGTCCATCCGGCTGATCCGGCGCAGATCGTCCCGCAGGTCGTAGGGGACGGGCACGGTGGACTCGGTGGGGTACTGCCGCAGGATCACCTTCTCGCCGCGGACCTCGCCGCGCAGATCGCGGACCACGTCGTCGAACGCCGTCTGCTGGTCGACCCGCACCAGCCCGGCCGCCGCGTCATAGCTGAGACCGCCGACCAGGAGGGTGACCACGGAGGCCGCCGCCGCGAACGAGAGCGCGAAGGTGGTCCGCAGACTGGGCCGCCCACGGCGGAGCGGTGGAAACCGCACCATTACTCCTCCCGCAGGGTGTATCCGACACCGCGCACCGTATGGATCAGCGGGGTGCGCCCCTCCGGATCGACCTTGCGGCGCAGATAGCCGATGTAGACGGCGAGGTTCTTCGATCCGGGGCCGAAGTCGTAGCCCCAGATGCGGGCGTAGATGGTGGTGTGGTCCAGCACGATGCCCGCGTTGCGCGCCAGCAGCTCCAGCAGGTCGAATTCGGTGCGGGTCAGCTCCAGCTCCGTACCACCGCGCCAGACCCGGCGCGCCGAGGAGTCCAGGTGCAGATCCGCGACCTCCAGCACACCGTCGATGGCGGCATCCTCCGGCGCGGGCGGTTCGGCGGGGGCGGCGCGGCGCAGCAGGGCGCGCAGCCGGGCGAAGACCTCCTCGACCTCGAAGGGCTTGGCCACATAGTCGTCCGCCCCGGCGTCCAGCCCCTCGATCCGGTCGGCGGTCTCGACTCGCGCGGTGAGCATCAGGATGGGGGTGCGGTCCCCCTCGGCGCGCAGCACCCGGCACACCTGCAGCCCGTCCACGCCCGGCATCATCACATCGAGGACGACCACGTCCGGGCGCTCGCGGTGGATGGCCGCCAGCGCCTCTATCCCGTCGGGCACGGCGGTGACGCGGTACCCCTCCAGGGTCAGGGCGCGTTCCAGCGCCTGGCGGATGGCACGGTCGTCCTCGGCGAGCAGCACGGTGTTGGTCACACCCCGAGTCTGCCAAGGCCACAGCGGTGCCCGCCCCGGGCGGGGGTCCTGAGCGGGGCTTCTTACCCCGCTCTCACCTTCTTCACGCGACGGGCTTACCGGGCCCGGACAAGGTGTCCGTTACGTTCCGGGGGGAACTCGCCCCGGGGATGCAACCGGCCGGAGAAAATACCGCATGAAGATCGCATTCCTGCTGCACAACGCCTACGGGATCGGCGGAACGATCCGGACGACGATGAATCTCGCGACGGCGCTCGCCGACCGCCACGAGGTGGAGATCGTCTCGATGATGCGGCATCGCGAGACGCCGCGTTTCGCCCTCGACCCCCGGGTGCGGCTGGTCCCCCTGGTGGACACGCGTCCGGAGCGCGCGGACGCGAAGGACCCGCTGTTCTTCGAGGCCAGCCGGGACTTCCCGGCTGCCGAGAAGCGGCACCGCCAGTACAACCGCCTGATCGACACGCGGGCCGCGGAGTATCTGCGCGACTGCCCCGCCGATGTGATCATCGGCACTCGGCCGGGGGTGAACGTCTACATATCGCGCTTCGCCCCCCGCCGGGCGCTGCGCATCGCCCAGGAGCATCTGCGGTACGACGCGCACAGCAAGAAGCTGCGGCGGGAGCTGGCCCCGCACTACCGGCTGCTGGACGCCATCGTCACCACGACGGAGGCGGACGCCGCGATCTACCGCAAGAAGATGCCGTTGCCGGGGGTGCGGACCCTGGCGATACCCAACAGCGTCCCGGAACCGGCCGTCGCCCCCTCCGAGGGCACCACGCCGGTGATCGCGGCGGCCGGGCGACTGGTCCGCGGCAAGCGCTTCGACCTGCTCATCGACGCCTTCGCGGAGGTCACGGCCAAGTTCCCGGCCTGGCGGCTGCGGATCTACGGCGGGGGCGCGGAGAAGGAGCGGCTCGCGGAGCGCATCGAGCGGCTGGGCCTGTCCGGGAGCGCAGAGCTGATGGGGTCCTACTCTCCCATCGAGGAGAAGTTCGCGAAGGCGTCGCTGGTCGCGGTGGCCTCGGACGCCGAGTCGTTCGGGATGACGATCGTGGAGGCCATGCGCTGCGGGGTGCCGGTGGTGAGCACCGACTGCCCACTCGGCCCCGCCGAGATCATCGAGGACGGGGTCACCGGGCGGCTCGTTCCCACCGGGGACAAGGAGGCGCTGGCGAGCGCCCTGATGGAGCTGATGGCCGACCCCCCGGCCCGGCAGGCGATGGCCGCGGCCGCCCTGGAGAGCTCCCGCGCCTACGACCCCGCGCCGCTCGCGCGCCGCTACGACGAGCTCTTCGAGGAGCTGCGCGCGAGCCGGTTCGCCCGCTTCTGGGAGCGCGGCCGGGCCTCCGCCCGCGCCCGCCTGCGGCGCCTGGCCCGCCGCTTCGGCATCTCCCCCGCCCGCCGGACCCCGGCGGCGGGCGGAAAGGCGAGCGCCTGACGCCACGCCGGACCGCGCCGGACGAGACGCAACCCCTGGCGGCGCCCCGGCACTACCAGGACGTGGGGGCGTAGTCCTTCAGGAAGCAGCCGAAGAGGTCCTCGCCCGCCTCGCCCCGGACGATCGGGTCGTAGACCCGCGCCGCGCCGTCCACCAGGTCGAGGGGGGCGTGAAAGCCCTCGGCCGCCAGCCGCATCTTCTCCGGGTGCGGGCGCTCATCGGTGATCCATCCGGTGTCGACGCTCGTCATCAAGATGGAGTCGGCCTCGAACATCTCGCGTGCGCTGGTGCGGGTCAGCATGTTCAGCGCGGCCTTGGCCATATTGGTGTGCGGATGGCCCGCGCCCTTGTAGCCCCGGCCGAACTTGCCCTCCATCGCGGAGACGTTGACCACGTACTTGCGCCGGGCGGGCGAGGCGGCCATCGCCGGGCGCAGTCGGCTCACCAGGATGAACGGCGCCGTCTCATTGCAGAGCTGGACCTCGAGCATCTCGACCGGGTCCACCTCGTTGACCCGCTGCACCCAGGTGTTGGTCGGGTCCAGGTCCGGCACCAGCCCGCCCGCGTCGATCGCGGTCCCGGCCTCGATCCGGGCCGGTGAGGCGGAGCCGCTGGTGAGGGCGAGGGCGGTGAGGTCCTGCGGGGTGAGGGCGCCGTCCTGTGGCGTGCGGGGCGCAGGCAGGGCCGCCTGGGCGCCGCTGCCGAAGGCGCCGAGCACCAGGGACTCGGGGAGCTCCCCGGCCGGCAGCGGCGCCGACTCGCCCGCTATCAGCTCCGCGTACGCCTGGGGTGTGCGGCGGACGGTCTGGGCGGCGTTGTTGATCAGTATGTCCAGCGGGCCCGCGGCGCCGACCTCGTCGGCCAGCGCGATGACCTGGGCGGGGTCGCGCAGATCGATGCCGACGACCTTGAGCCGGTGCAGCCACTCCCCGCTGTCCGGCATGGCCTTGAAGCGGCGGATGGCGTCGCCCGGGAAGCGGGTGGTGACGGTGGTGTGCGCGCCGTCGCGCAGCAGCCGCAGCGCGATATACATGCCGATCTTCGCCCGGCCGCCGGTGAGCAGGGCGCGGCGACCGGTGAGATCGGTGCGGGCGTCGCGGCGGGCCCGGTTCTCGGCGGCGCAGTCGCGGCAGAGCTGGTGGTAGAAGGCGTCGACCTCGACGAACCGGGTCTTGCAGACGTAGCAGGAGCGGGGGCGCGCCAGGATGCCCGCGATCTCGGTGGAGACGGAGCTGCTGAGCGCGCGGCCCAGTGTCTCGTCGTCGATCCGGTCGGCGGCGCCGGTGGCGGTGGCCTCGGTCACCGCCTTGTCGTGGGCGGTCTTCGCCGCTCGCCGCTCCTGGCGCCTGCGCTGCTTCACACTGCGGTAGATCCCGGAGGTGGCCCGGCGGACCATGATCGCGTCGGGGTGGTCGACCGGCAGCCGGTCGAGTTCCGCGAGGACGCTCAGACAGGTCGCCAGCCGCTCCGGGTCGATGCCCGGCTCCTCGGCCGCCGCCCGTTCGGCCCGGCCTTCGTCTATCACCGTCATCGCCGCTGCCGCTTTCTGGTTCGCCTGTTCCCCTGGACAACGGCGAAACTTTACGGAAGTGGAGGCGTATGCGCCAAACCGTGCCCGGCCTCACCCTCCTCCGGGCTTGCGGTACACATAGCCGCCGGTCCGCGCCGGGGCCCGCGCCCCGGCCGGCTGCCCGGCGTCCGTCAGCGCGCGGATCACGCCGTGGTCCGGGGCGAGCGCACAGGCCGGGTCGGTGCGGGCGGCGTCGCCGGTCAGGGCGTACGCCTGGCAGCGGCAGCCGCCGAAGTCCTCCGCGCGTCGGGAGCAGGTGCGGCACGGCTCCCGCATCCACTCCTCGCCCCGGTAGCGGTTGAAGGCGGTGGAGTGGTCCCAGATCCACTCCAGGGTGTGGTCGCGTACATGGGGCGGGTCCAGGTCCGGCAGGCTCGCGGCGGCGGGGCAGGGCAGCGCGGTGCCGTCGGGCGCGACGGTCAGCGAGACCGCGCCCCAGCCGCCCATGCAGGGCTTGGCGACGCCGTCGAAGTAGTCGGGCACGACCCACACCAGGTCGACGGTGCCGCCCAGCCGCTGCCGCCGGCGCTCGACCGTCTCCCGCGCCCGGGCGAGCTGGTCGCGGGTGGGCAGCAGGGCGTCGCGATTGCGCAGCGCCCAGCCGTAGAACTGGGTGTTGGCCAGCTCGATCCGGTCGGCGCCCCAGTCCAGGCCGCGCTGGATGATGGCGTCGAGCGCGTCGAGGTTGTCGCGGTGCAGGACGACATTGATCCCGAGCGGCAGACCGGCCTTGCGCACCAGGGCGGCGGCCCGCTCCTTGGCGGCGAAGGAGCGGTATCCGGCGATCCGGTCGGAGGCGGCCGGATCGGCGTGCTGCAGGGAGAGCTGAACGCTGCGCAGCCCGGCGGCGATCAGGTCGGCCAGCCGGGCCTCGTCCAGGCCCACCCCGCTGGTGACGAGCTGGGTGTAGATCCCGGCGGACTCGGCGGCGGTGACGATCTCGGCCAGATCGCGGCGCAACAGCGGTTCCCCGCCGGAGAGATGGGTGTGCACCACGCCGAACTCCCCGGCCTGGCGCATCACCTCCGTCCACTCGGCGGTGGACAGCTCCCGCGAGCGGCGGACCAGCTCCAGCGGGTTGGAACAGTAGGGGCAGTGCAGCGGGCATCCGTGGGTGAGCTCGGCGAGCAGGGCCCAGGGGCGGGGCGCGGCGGTCATCGGACCCAGCCCTCCGTACGCATCCGGCCGAGGAAGGCGGGCACGTCCTCGGCCACGGGCGCACCGGGGAAGCGGCTCATGAGCTCCGCCACGATGGCCTCGAGGTCGCGGTCGCCGTCGCACAGCCGCAGGATCCGGGCGGCGCTGCCCCGCAGCACCACCACCCGCTCGGGCAGCACCAGCAGATCGGCGTCACGCACCCGGTCGTGGCGCAGGCTCACGGCGGGCGCCAGCGCGGGCCGCCATCCGGCCGGGACGGGTGAGGGGGTGTCCGGGGTGAGTGAGGAGTCCGGGGCGGATGAGGAATCCGGGGCGGGCGGGGTGTCCGGGGCGAGCGGGGTGTCCGGGACGGGCGGGGTGTCGGCTGTGGTCATGCCTCCTCCCCTGGGCCGTCCTTGGTGTCGGCGTGCTCGACCGCGTCCAGCAGCGACCACAGCACATCGCATTTGAAGGCGAGCGCCGCCACCGCGCGGTCCTCGTCGTCGGGGGTCCGCGCCCAGGTCAGGACCAGGTCGAGCGCCTCGGTGCTGTCCCGGCGCCCCTGGTCGACCCGGTTGCGGAAGTAGGCCAGGCCCGCGCGCTCGATCCAGGGGTAGTACCGCTCGAAGGCGTCGATACGGGTGAGCATGATGCCGGGCGCGGACAGCTCGGTGAGCGAGGCGGCGACGGCTTCCAGCGGCCCGCGCAACCGGCAGAAGTTGACGTAGCCGTCGACCGCCAGCCGCACCCCGGGCACCACCTCGGCGCCGGACAGCAGCCGGTCCCGGTCCAGACCGGCGGCCTCGCCGAGCCGCAGCCATCGCTCGATGCCGCCCTCGCCGTCGGCGGCGCCGTCGTGGTCCTGGATGCGCCGCAGCCACATCCGGCGCAGCCGTGCGGTGTCGAGTTTCGCGGTGATCAGCGCGTCCTTGATGGGGATATGGCGCTGGTAGTGGAAGCGGTTGAGGATCCAGCGGCGCAGTTCGGCGGGGGTGAGCTCGCCCGCGTGCATCCGCACGTTGAAGGGGTGGCGGTCGTGGTACCGCTCCTGCGCGACGGCGCGCAGCCGCTCCTCGAGACGTGTCCGTGGGGTGCTCACAGGTCGATCACCATCCCGTCTGCGGCCACCTCGACGCCCAGTTCCCGCAGCACCGTGTGCTGGGGCGCGGCCGGGTCGTTGAGGGGGTTGGTGTTGTTGAGGTGGGTGTACAGGGTGCGCGCTTGGAGTGCGGCGAGCCGCCGCGCCGTGCCGCCGGGTCCGTCGATCGGCAGATGCCCCATGGCGGTGGCGGTGCGCGAGCCGAAGCCGCTGGTGAGGGCTCGTCGTCGGACCAGAACGTGCCGTCGACGATGACGTGGTCGGCGCTCTCGGCGGCGCGCTGGAAGGCATCGGGCCAGGTGGCGAGCGCGGGGGCGTAGAGGAGGGAGCGGCCGGTGGTGCGGTCGGTCAGCCGCAGGGCGACCACCCAGGCGTCGTCGTCCGGGGCATCGTCGTCCGCGGCGTCGAGTCCGGCCGCGTAGCGGGGGCGTTTGGCGGAGACGGGGACGGCGCCGATGGCGAGGGGCGAGTCCTCGGCGAGCGGCCGGTCCCCGGGGTCGAGGGGGCGCCAGTCCAGCCGGGCATAGGGGGTGAGGACCTCGCCCAGGTGGAGTCCGGTCAGCAGCGCGTTGCGCACCGGGGCGGTGGCCACGATCTCGATGCCGTCGGCCTCGCGCAGCCGGGCGATGCCGAGGGTGTGGTCGAGTTCGGCGTCGGTGAGGATCACCCCGGCCAGCGGGGTCCGGCGCGGTTCGGGCCCCGGGTGCAACTCGGGGCATTCCTCGACCTGTTCGCCGAGGTCGGGGGTGGCGTTGACCAGATACCAGCGGCCTTCGGCGGCCTGGACGGCGAGTGAGGCATGGCGGCGGCGCCATCCCGGGTGGGCGCGTGCCCCGGAGCATCCGGGGCACGCGCAGTTCCACTGGGGTACGCCGCCACCCGCCGCGGTGCCGAGCACGCGCACGCGCATGGCGGGGAGCTCAGCGGGCGTTCAGCGAGTAGGCGGTGACCTCCAGCGCGGTGCCCACGACCACGTAGTCGGGCGTCTGCCAGGCGGTTTCCCCGGCGTCCGTACGGGTCCGGTCCATCGCCTCGGGTGCCGTGTGCGGTGTGGTGTCGTTCATGGCTTCGACCTGCCTTCCAACTGGGTGGGGATTGGTCAACGGGACGGGGTGGACCCTCAGTCGGGCCGTCGGTCGGCGGTCCGGATCCGCAGCGCCCCGCCGTCGGGGGTGGTGCTGCCGTCCGCGGTGGCCGACGGCGTCGTCGCCGGGGACGGGGTCACGAGCCGCTGCCGGGATAGGCCGTCCCGATGCGCACCTCGTCGAGCAGCAGCTTGCGGTAGTGCTTGGTGTCGGTGGCCGCCGCCCAGGTGCTGTTCACCGTGAGCCGGACATAGCGCTTGGTGGTGGCGGGGATGTCGATGAACGCCACCCCGCGGGCGCTGGGCAGCGTTCCGCTCGCCACCGGGCTGCCCCAGTCGCGGCCGTCGCCGGAGACCTGCACCTGGTAGTCGCGGATGCGGGCGGACTGCTCGGTGTCGGAGCGGGCGTAGGAGACCGACCACTCCCGCTGGTTCACCGCCAGATAGCGGAGGCTTTTGGCGGACCGCAGATCGAAGGTGACCGAGGCGGGCAGGGTGGTGGCGTTGTCCCAGGAGGTCTCCGGATCGCCGTCGAGCACGGCGGAGGCGGGGTGGCCGCTCGCGGAGACACTGGCGCTCGCGGTGACCGAACTGGCCGGCACGACACCCTGGCGGCCGTCGGTGCGCACCGCGAGGACGGTGTCGTACGGATCCCAGCCGGTGATGCCGGAGATGGTGATCCTGCCGTCGCGCTGGCGGAAGTTCAGCTTCTTGCCGGTGCGGAAGTCGGTGACGCCGGTCGCCTTGTAGCCGTTGTCCCGCACGGTCAGCGTGGAGCCCGACGGCCTGGTCAGGACGTGGACGAAGTGGCGGTCGGGGTCGGTCTTGCTCACCGTGGTCACCCCGTGGGCGCCGTCGTTCCAGGCGCCGGGCCGCAGTCCGCCGTAGGAGTAGCCACCGCCCTCGGTGCCGCCCAGCGACCCCCAGATCGTGTCGAGATAGGTCTTGGCGTAGTCGTTGAAGGCTTCCTGTTTGCTGGGGAACCGCCCGTTCACCTGGGCGGTTTCGGCCATGAGCGATTTGACGGAGGATCCGGAGTTGCTGATCAGCCGGCCGAGGGTGAGTCCGTGGTCCACCGCCGAATCGGTGCCGCTGTACCACCAGGCCCCGCTGCTGGGCAGCTTGAAGCAGGCTTCGGTGAGCCGGGGCTGCGGGGTCCAGATGGCCTGGGGATAGTCGTAGGCCGGGGTCATCCCGGTCTTCTGCTCATTGCTGACCGTGTCCATGATCGGCGTGTCTTCGTTGTTGTTGCTCAGCAGCCAGCCGGGACGGTCGGCACGGATCTTCTCGTAGAGCCCGTGGTCGATCCAGTAGTCGTTGTCGTTGTCGATCCAGAACCCGGACAACTTCGGGTACTTCCGCATCACTTCCACGAAGTTGTCGTAGGAGTACTCGCCGAAGCCGTCGCGCGTGGTCAGGTCGACGTCATGGCCCTTGTAGGCCGAGTAGGCCGTCGAGTCGAGCCATTCATGGCCGCCCTCGGCATGCCACTGCGGGTCGTCGGTCATATAGAGCATGACCTTCAGCCCCTTGGCGTTCGCCGCCTCGATCAGCTCGCCGAGGAAGTCCCGCTTCGTGGAGCAGCTTCCGGGGATGGCGGACGGCCAGGCCCGGGCGTAGCCCAGACGGCTGTGGAAGGAGGCCAGCACCAGGTAGGAGGCGTGCAGCTTCTGGGCCTCGGCCACCCAATAGTCGGCCTTCCAGCCGCCGTCGGTGACCGCCTTCTCCCAGGCGGAGCAACTGGTGTAGCCGGGCGAGGTGCGCATGCCCCAGTGCAGGAAGAGGCCCGCCTGGGAGTCGCGCAGCCACTGCTGACGGGGGTTGACCACATCGGCCCGCGCCGGGGCGGGGCCGGTCAGGGCGAGGGTGGCGACAAGAGACAGCGCGGCTGCCAGCCAGGCGCCGAGGCGCCGGCGCGATCTGCGGCCCATGGGGGCTCCTTCTCGGGGGCGTACGGTCATGTGCCGTTCTGTTGCAGCGTCACCGGCTGTTGGGGCTCGGTCAAGAAGCGTGCGTCAAAAATCCTCCGACCTCTCCGGCTGGGCATTCCCTCTGCGATACCAAGAAACAAGCGGAATCCGCTGGTAGTTGGCCACTTTTCGCCGACCACCCCCACACCGCCACCCCGTTGGTCCACACCATTCCTTGACTCATCGCACCACACCTCCTACCTTCCGCGATGCACTGTCCGCGCTCGGGGGAGATGATCACGCAAAGATCCACACGATCACGCGGTCTTCGCTTCGGATCGCGGTTGACCGTGGCCGACCTGTTGACGCGTTAGGAAGCCTTCCTTACAGTCCCCCCATGTGAACAAGGATCAGACAGGAGAATCCTTGATGGAGCGTTCACCGCTCTTACCCCGCACCGCCCTCGCTCTCGCGGCGACGGCCGCGCTGATCGCCCCGGCCGCGGTCGCCTACGGTGCCGAGCGGCCCCCGCGCGCGCCGGCCGCGTCCTGGAGCCTGAAGTGGAGCCCCGCATCGGGGGCGAGTGTCGCCGACGCCTTCGAGGGCGCCGAGGACGACCGCGCCGACTCCCATCCCGGTGTCACCCACATCTACCCCTACCAGGGCGGTTTCCGTACCGACATCCACTACCCCAAGGACGTCGACACCAGCACCGACCGCCAGCGCCAAGAGGTCAGGGGCATGGAGCAGAACGGCTCCGCCGTCAAGATCCTCAAGAACGAGACCTGGCGGATCCAGTACCAGATGTATGTGCCGGACACCCTCGACGCGACCACCGGCTTCACCCACATCATGCAGATCAAGGTGGGGGACGTGGCCGCCCCGCTGTTCACCATGTCGCTGCACCAGCACGGCGACGGTCCGAAGGTCGAGATCCGGACGTCGGATGACGACGACAACCTCACCGAGGCCGGGGCCGCCGACATGAAGCCGCTCCAGGGCACTTGGAGCGATGTGTCGGTCGAGGTCAAGGCGGCCGACTCGGGCGCGTACGCCGACTGGTCGGTGACCACCGGCGGCAGACAAGTCGCCGCGTACAAGCGCACCGGCCTGGACCTGTGGCGCGGCAAGAACTATTTGCGGCCCAAGTGGGGCATCTACCGGAGCCTGAACAGCGCCGGCCTCCAGACCACATACCTGCTCACCCGGAACTTCACGGCATACAAGCTCCAGTAGGAGGGCGCGCGATGAAGAGCTATCGGAAGACCCTGGTGGCCGCGGCCGCCACCACCGCACTCACCGCGGGGCTGCTGCTCACCCAGACCGGCACCGGCAGCGCCGCGACCTCGGCGGCCGACTCGGCCCCCTCGGACATCAAGACCGTCTCGTCCGGCTGGTCGATCCCCTGGGGGCTGAGCTGGCTGCCCGACGGCTCGGCCCTGATCACCGAGCGCGATGCGTTCGACGTCTACAAGCTCACCCAGTCGGGCACCAGGACCAAGGTGGGCACGGTGCCCAATGTGGTGACCACCGGCGGTGAGGGCGGGCTGCTGGGCATCGCGGTCTCCCCGAACTGGAACAGCGACCACGCCGTCTATCTGATGCACACCGCCTCCGACGGCAACCGCATCGCCCGGATGACCTACGACGGCTCCTCGCTCAGCGGCTACAAGGCGCTCGTCACCGGCATCAAGAAGAACAAGTACCACAACGGCGGACGCCTGAAGTTCGGCCCGGACGGCTATCTGTACGCCACCACCGGGGAGGCCCAGACCCCCGACCTCGCCCAGGACAAGAACTCCCTCAACGGCAAGATCCTCCGGATGACCACGGACGGCAAGCCCGCCCCGGGCAATCCGTTCGGCACGCTCGTCTACTCCTACGGCCACCGCAATCCACAGGGCATCACCTGGGATCCGCAGGGGAGGCTGTGGGAGGCCGAGTTCGGCAACAGCAAGTACGACGAGCTCAACCTCATCGAACCGGGCAAGAACTACGGCTGGCCGACCTGTGAGGGCAACTGCTCCACCTCCGGGATGACCAACCCCAAGCGCCAGTGGCCGGTCGGCGACGCCTCGCCCAGCGGGGTCACCTACGCCGACGGTGCGATGTACATGGCGGCGCTGCGGGGTGAGCGGCTGTGGCGGATCCCGGTGGACGGGACGAGCGCGGGCACCCCGAAGGCGTACTACACCAGCTCCTACGGGCGGCTGCGCACCGTGGAGACCGTGCCGGGCAAGAACACGCTGTGGCTGTCCACGACCAACGCCGACAACAACGGCGGGGAGCCGGACGGCGCGGACAAGGTGTTCCAGGTCGAGTTGAAGTAGCGCCTTCGCGGATGAGCGTACGGGCGCGGTCCGCGGACCGCGCCCGTACGTCCATGTCGCGCCCCTACGTCGGTGTCAGTGTGCGAGCCGCTCGTTCATGAGCAGGAAGGCGCCCAGACCGTGGAGGTCGTTCGTATTGCGCGGCCGGTTGAGGTAGTAGGCCAGGTCTCCGACGTTGGTGCCCTCGCTGATGTCGGAGATGTTCGTCAGCCCGTCGGAGCCGACCGACACCTTCCGCAGCACGCCCTGATAGCCCCTGCGCGCCGCCGAGGCGTATGCGCCGCCGCTGATCCAGCCGTGTTTCAGGGCCGCGTGCAGCATCAGGGTGTACATGCTGGAGGCGGAGGTCTCGGTCCAGTTGCCGGGTTCGCTCGCCTTGTCGACGACCTGGAACCAGCGGCCGGTGGCCGCGTCCTGATAGCGCACGAAGCCCTTCGCCAAGTGCCGTACGTTGCCGATGAGTTCGGCGCGGCGCGGATGGTCGGCGGGGAGCGTTTCCAGCACCTCCACATGGGTCATCGCGGTCCAGCCGATGGCCCGCGCCCAGAAGTAGCCGGAGGTGCCGGTGGCGGGATCGGGCTTCCACGGGGCGTCGCCGTCGGCGTCGAAGGCGTGGTAGAGCAGCCCGTTGGACGCCTTGAGGTGGCGGAAGTACACCGACAGGTTCCTGGTGACCTCCTCGTACGCGTACGTCTGGTCGCCGTAGGCGATGCCGTAGCGCAGCAGGAAGGGCTGGGCCATGAAGACGCCGTCGCCCCACAGTTCGTTGGTCTTGCCGGTGGCGTGCCACATCCCGCCGTCGGCGGTGCGCGGATAGCTGGTGATCCGGTCCCGGATCTGGTCGGCGGCGGTCCGGTAGCGGGGGTCGCCGGTCTCCTGGTGGAGGACCAGCAGCAGATTGCCCGACTGCATCGCGTCGAGGTTGTCGAAGGTCCGGCTCATATGGCCGTCGGCGTCGACGAAGTTGTCCACCCAGCGCTTGATGTACGCCAGGTACGAGGGCTCCTTGACCCGCTGGTAGACGCGGTGGGCGCCGAGCAGGAACAGCCCCCGGGTGTAGCCCCAGCCGCCGAGCGAGGCGGGGTCGGGGTAGCGGGCGATGGTGGAGTCCACCACCGCCCGGGACCAGTCGGCGGGCGCCGCGCCGGCGCCCGCCGTCGGGAGGACAAGGCCGCCGGTGATGCCCAGTGTGCTCGCGAACAGCGTTCTGCGACTGATCACTCGTTCCCCTTTTCTCCGGGCTCGGTTCGCCTCCGGGTCGCCCACCTCGCCGTCGGCGGTCGACCGTGCCCGGCCCCTGCGTTCCTCAAGGGCCCGCGCGCTCTCCCTTTCGACAGCGGTGCGCCCCTTCGACTCACCGGCCGTGGGTGGCGCGTACACGCCAAGGATACCGGCGAACGCTCCGTACCGGGGCAAAAGCGGAGGAAAGGCCGGAATCCGCCGTACCCGTCAGTAGTCCGGCCACCAGCCGGCCGGTGGCGGGCGCGAGCATCAGCCCCAGCATGTTGTGACCGGTCGCCAGCAGCACCCGGGGATGGCCGGGCACCGGCCCGATCAGCGGCAGCCCGTCGGGGGTCATGGGCCGCGGCCCCACCCACTCCTCCTGGCGGTCGTCCCAGCCGGCATGGCGCAGATACGGGCGCGCGGCGGCGACGATGGCCTCGATGCGCCGCTGCCGGAACCGGTCGGCGTCGCGCTCGAACTCCATCGTCCCGGCGACCCGGACCCGCTTGCCCATCGGAGTGAGCACCACCTTGGCCGCGCCGAGGTGGACCAGACGGGAAGGCGGCGGTTCGGCCGCCACGGAGAAGCTGTACCCCTTGCCCGCCACCAGGTCGACGTCCAGGCCGAGTCCGCGGACCAGCTCGCGCGACCGGACGCCCGCGGCGATGACCACCGCGTCGCTCCGGTACGTCCCGGCCGAGGTGCGCACCTCGGTGCGGCCGCCCCGGTCCGTGACGGCCGACACCCGGGCGCCCTCGACCAGTTCGACGCCCTGGCCGCGCAGCCGCTCGGCGAGCCGGTCCACGAAGAGCGAGGGGTCGAGCGACCACTGGCGCTCCACCACGAACCCCGCCCGCGCGCCGTCGGTGAGCGAGGGCTCCGCCTCCGCGAGCCGGGTCCCCTCCAGCACCCCGCCGGGCGCGATCGGGGCGTCCAGCCGGCGGAAGGCGGCCAGCGCCTGGGCGGCGTACTCGCGGGAGGGGAAGGCGAAGAGGAAGCCGTCCTTGTGCGCCTCCCCGTCGACACCGGCCGCCTCCAGCTCCTCGAAGAGCCCGAAGGTGCCCTTCGCGAGCGCGCCGAGGGCGGCGGCCCCGCGCATGTGGTGGCGCGAGGTGGCCCGCAGCCCGAACCGGACCAGGAATCGCAGCAGTTCGGCACCGGCCGGCGGGTGGATCGCCAGCGCGCTGTCCGGGCGGTGCAGTCCGCGCAGCGCCGTACCGATGATACCGGGCGCGGCCAGCGGTTCGACCAGGTCGGGGCAGACCTCCCCGGCGTTGCCGCGGGAGGCGCCGCTGCCCAGCCGGTCGCGTTCGAGGACGGTGACCCGCAGCCCGGCGGCGCTGAGGTAGTGGGCACAGGCCAGGCCGACGACTCCGCCGCCGACAATCGTGACCGTGACGGGCGGGGTGTCCGGGGAAGTCAAGAAGGCTCCTTCACCGCGGGGGACGGTGTGGTCGAAGAGGTGTCACGGCGGGTACGCGGACGCCCGCGGGGGTGGTGGTCCGCGTCCGCCGCGCTGGCGTCGGCGAGGGTGAGCCCGCTGGTCTCCGGCGCGAGGACGTACGACGTGCCCCAGCCGATGACGCAGATCACCGCGCCGAGCAGCATGGCCAGCCGGGTGCTGTGGTCGAGGACGACGGGCGCGCCCCAGGTGCCGATCGCGGCGCCGACCCGGCTGATGCCGGTGGCGAAGCCGTTGGCGGTGGCCCGCACTCCGGTCGGGAACAGCTCGGAGGGATAGATGGCCTGCAGGCACTGACTGGAGAAGGCCGCCACGCCGAAGGCCGCGAAGAGGACCACCACGACCGCCGGTGCGGGGCGGGCGAGGGCCGCGAGACAGAGCAGGGGGATCGCGGAGAGGCCGAAGCTCCACAGGAGCAGGGTGCGCCGCCCCTTGTTGATGACCAGGATCCCGGAGAGCGAGCCGAGCACGAAGAAGATCTGCACCACGACCGAGCCGAGGTAGGAGTCGTTGCCGTCGGCCAGCCCGAAGGAGGACAGGATGGTGGGCTCGTAGGTGGTGATGGCGTAGATCGGCAGGAGCTGGCAGGCCCAGAAGACGCTGACGAAAATGGTCCGGCGCAGATAGGCGCCGCGGAAGATGTCGGTGTAGCGGGTGCGGGAGGCGGTGTCCGCCTCCAGGTCGGCCACGGTCGCGTCCGGGCCGAGCATCTGCTTCAGCACGGCCTCCGCTTCCTGGTTGCGGCCCTTGCTGAGCAGCCAGCGCGGCGACTCGGGGGTGCCGAAGCGCAACAGGAGGATGATGACGGCGGGGATCGCGCTGCTCGCGAGCATCCAGCGCCAGTTGTCGTGGCCGGAGGACATCATCGCCCAGCCGACGACATAGGCGACGGCCGCGCCGACCGACCACATGGTGACCATGACGACCAGCAGCGGGCCCCGGGAGTTGCGGGGCGCGAACTCGGAGGCGATGGTGCCCGCGATGGCGAAGTCGGCGCCGATGGCGATGCCCATGAGGAAGCGCAGCACGGTGAGCTGCCAGGGATCGGTGACGAAGAACTGCGCCGCGGAGAGCAGGATGAAGGCGGCGATATCGAAGAGATAGACCTTCTGCCGCCCGACCCGGTCGGTGACATAACCGAAGACCAGGCCCCCGGCGAACATGCCGACCAGGGAGGCGGAGCCGACCACTCCGGAGTCGAATGAGTTGAGGTGGTAGTCGGCGGTGAGAAGCGGAAGCGCGACGCCGATGATGCTGAGGATGTAGCCGTCGCAGAACTCGCCGCCGCCGGCGTAGAGCGTGATGAGCCAGTGGGTGCGGGTGGGACGGGACTTCTCCAGGGATGCTGTGCTCATGGCCGTCTCCTGAGGAGATGCTCCTGGGGAGGAGGAGGACGGATGGCCGGGCGGTCGCGATGCGCCCGGTGCTGATGTCCGAAGACGGTAGGCAGCGTCCGGCGGTCGGTCATCGTCGGAATCGTATGAACCGATCGCCACCTGGAAGCCCACGCTTGTACGATCCGCCCATGGACCCCTCGATCGATCCCATGAGTGGCCGTCCCGTCCTGACCCCGGAGCTGGCTCAGGAGATCGCCCAGGACATCGGCCGGATCACCGGCTTCAATGTGCTGATCACCGACCCCGGGGCGGTTGTCATCGGCTGCGGTGACCTCGCGCGCGTCGGCACCGTCCACGAGGCGTCCCTGGAGGTGGTGCGCACCGGGCGGCCCGCCACCCACACCGCCGAGCAGGCGGGCCGGATGCGCGGGGTGCGGCCCGGGATGAGTCTGCCGATCACCGTCGGCGAGGAGGTGATCGGCACGGTCTGTCTGACCGGGGTGCCGGCGGAGGTGCACCGCTTCGGCCTGGTGGTGCGGCGGCAGACGGAGATCCTCCTGGAGGAGGCGGCGCTGCTGCGCTCGCGACTGCTCCACGAGCGGGCGGTCGACGACTTCGTACGGGACATCGCGCTCTACGACCCCGAGGTGGTCGACGCCGGAGCGGTGGACGCCCGGGCGGTGGAGCTGGGCCTGGCCCCCGGGCTGGCCCGGGCCGCGGTGCTGCTGGAGGTGAGCCCGGCGGACGAGGGCGCGGCGGCCGTCTCCCGGATCACGGTGCTGCGGACCGTACGGGAGGTGTTCCGGGACCGGCAGGACGTGGCGGGCGTCCAGGCGGCGGGGCGGTATGTGGTGCTGGCCGCCGCGCACGGCGAGCGGACGGCCCCGGGACGGCTCGCCGACGCCTGCGGCCATCTGCTCTCGCTGCTGTACGACCGGCACGGCCTGGACGGGCGGATGGCCGTCGGCGAACCCGGCGCGGGCACCACCGGGATGCACCACTCCTATCGCGACGCCGCCACCGCGCTGCGCACCGGCCCGGCCGTCTTCCCGGGCGACCGCGTCTTCACCGCCGCCGACCTGCGGATACCGCATCTGCTGGGCTCCGCTGCGCGGCAGAGCCGGGCGCGATTCGCCGACGCCGTGCTGGGGGAGCTGCCCGGACAGCCCGACTGGCCGACCCTGCGGGAGACGCTGATCGGCTGGGCGGAGGGGGGTTTTCATCTGGTGCGGGTCGCCGAGCGGCTGCACATCCACCGGAACACACTCCTGTACCGGCTGGAGAAGATCGGAAAGCTGTCGGGGAGACGGGTGCGGGAGCCGACCCAGGCCATCGAGATGTATCTCGCCTGCCTGACCGACATCCTCCAGGAGACCCCCATCCAGTGCAAGGTAAGGTAAGCCTCACCTCAGCTACTGGATTTGTCCGTGCGCCCCCACCGTCTGTTTCCCCTGCTCTCGGCCGCCCTCGCCGCCACCGCCCTCACCGGGTGCGGCTCCTCGGATGCCGCGTCGTCCTCGGCGTCCTCGAAAGCCCCGGAGTCCCGAGCGGCCGACGGCGCCTTCCCCCGCACCGTCGCCCATGAGCAGGGCAGTACGCCGCTGAAGGCCGAGCCGAAGCGCATCGCCGCGATCAGCACCGGGCAGCTCGACGATCTGCTCACCCTCGGCGTCGTACCGGTGGCCACCACCCGCGCCGACTACGCCGGACGCCCCCTGGTACCTCAACGCCGGGCCCACCGCCGCCCGGGTCGTCCTGCGCGACACCACCGAGCGCCTCGGGCGCTGACGCCGGACACCTCCGACCGGCATAAGCCACCGTCACACCCCGTATGCGATCGGGACAATGCGTCACCACAAGACCGTCCGCAGGCAATAGTCTCGGCGTACAGGACGTGGCTGAGGAGGCGCCCATGGGGACCGGCGATCGTGAGCAGGCATACGCACGGGCTCGGCAGGAGGCCGAGCGGCTCACCGCGAGCGGAATCCGGGGCATCGCGCTGACCTGGGTGGACAACGCGGGGGTGACCCGGGCGAAGTCCGTGCCCACGGCGCGGCTGCCCCATGCCGCGCGGCGCGGGGTCGGGATGTCCCCCGTCTTCGACGTCTTCCTCGTGGACGACTCCATGACCACCAGCCGCCATGTCGGCGGCCCCGACGGGGATCTGCGGCTCATCCCCGACCTGGACCGGCTCATCCCGCTGGCCGCCCAGCCCGGCTGGGCCTGGGCCCCGGTGGACCGGTACGACCAGCGGGGCCGGGCGCACCCCGTCTGCCAGCGGCTGTTCGCCCGGCGGATGGCCGAGCGGGCGCGCGAGCGGGGGCTGAGCGTACGCATGGGGTTCGAGACCGAGTGGGTCGTCACCACCGGCGACCCGGACCAGGACCCGCCGCGCTACCCCTCCGCGGGTCCCGCCTACGGCATGGCGCGCGTGGCCGACCTCGCCGACTATCTCGCCGATCTGCTCGGGGCGCTGGAGGCGCAGCACACCGAGGTGCTTCAGCTCCACCCGGAGTACTCCCCCGGGCAGTTCGAGGTGTCACTGGCGCCCACCGACCCGGTCGGCGCCGCCGATCTCGCCGTGCTGGTACGGGAGACGATCCGGGCGTGCTCCGGGCGCGCCGGGCTCAACCCCATGTTCGGCCCGGTGGTGGACCCGGGCGGGGTCGGTAACGGCGCCCATGTCCATGTGAGTCTGTGGCAGGGGGACCGCAATCTGTGCCGGGACGGCGACGGGCCGCACGGCATGACGGCGACGGCCGAGGCGTTCCTCGCCGGGGTGCTGCGCGAGCTGCCCGCCCTGCTCGCCATCGGCGCCCCCTCCCCCGCGAGCTACCTCCGTCTCGAACCCTCGCGCTGGGCCGGGGCGTACCAGTGCTGGGGCCTGGAGAACCGCGAGGCCGCGGTGCGCTTCATCGCCGGCGCACCGGACGACCCGGGGGCGGCCAATGCCGAAATCAAGTCCTTCGACCCGGCGGCCAATCCCTATCTGGTGGCGGGCGCGGTCATCGCCGCGGGCCTCGGCGGGATGGACTCCGGGCTCTCCCTGCCGCCGCCCGTCGCCGGGGACCCCGCGGTCGAGGGGCGCGAGCGGCGGCTGCCCACCTCGCCGCTGACGGCACTGGAGCACTTCGAGGACTCGACCGTGCTGCGCGAGGCGCTGGGCGATCCGCTCTTCGAGTCGATCGCCGCGGTGCGCCGGGCGGAGGCCGCCCTGTTCGAGAAGTCGTCCCCCCAGGAGATCGCCGTCGCGACCCGGAGGCGGTACTGACCGATGGAGGCCGCCGAGCAGACGGATCCGACCGAGCCGCCGCTGCCGCCCCTGGTGGACCACCACTGCCATGGGGTGGTCCGCTCCGAGCTGAGCTCGGCCGCGTTCGAGGCGTTCCTGACCGAATCCGACGCCCCCGCCGCGCTCGGCACCACCTTCTTCGACAGCCAGCTCGGGTTCGCGGTGCGCCGCTGGTGTCCGCCGCTGCTGGGCCTCGAACCGCACTGCCCGCCCGCCCACTACCTCGCCCGGCGGCGCGAGTTGGGCGCCCGGGAGGTGACCCGGCGGCTGCTGAGCTCCACCGGGATCAGCGAGTTCCTGGTGGACACCGGGCTGCCGGGCAACCTGACCACCCCTCAGGAGCTGGCCCTCGCGGCGGGCGGCACCGCCCAAGAGATCGTCCGCCTGGAGCAGCTGGCGGAGCGGATCGCCGACACCTCGCCGACCGCCGATGACTTCCTGGCCGGAGTGGCGGACGGAATCCGGGAGGCGGCCCGTACGGCGGCCGGTTTCAAGTCGGTGGCCGCCTACCGCTACGGACTGGACTTCGAGCCCGATCCGCCGGGCCCCGGCGCCGTCCACGCCGCCGCCGAGCACTGGCTCGCCCGGCGCGGGCAGGGCGGCACCGCCGCCGCCCGGGTCACCGACCCCGTACTCCTGCGCCATCTGCTGTGGTCGGCGGCGTACACCGGGCTGCCGCTGCAACTGCACACCGGCTTCGGCGATCCCGATCTGCGGCTGGACCGCTGCGATCCGCTCGCCCTCACCGACTTCATCCGCGCGGTGCGCCCCACGGGCTGCACGCTGATCCTGCTGCACGGCTATCCGTACCACCGCGGCGCCGCCTATCTGGCCGCCGTCTTCCCGCATGTCTACGCCGATGTGGGGCTGGCCCTGTCCCACACCGGGGCGCGGGCCGGGGCGGTCCTCGCCGAGATGCTGGAGCTCGCCCCGTTCGGCAAGGTGCTCTTCTCGACCGATGCCTATGGGCTGCCCGAACTGTATGTGGTGGGGGCGCGGCTCTTCCAGGAGGCGCTGACCGGGCTGCTGACCCACTGGGTGGCGGAGGGCGCCTGGTCGCGCCGCGACGCCCGCCGGGTGGCGGCGCTGCTGGGCGCGGACAACGCCCGCCGCGTCTACGGCCTTGGCACCCCGGCCCCGCGCGAGGGCTAGGGGGCTCTGGCGGTTCAGGACGGGCGAGCCCATCATGGCCTCATTTGCCGGCTCGGCAAAGCCCTTTGTCAACTCCGGTGTGGTGCGTGCAGTCTGCATTCAGCAGGGGCTGACGGAAATGGGTACACCATTGCAGTAGGCGAACCGCTTGTCGGCCGTCGTGACCCACACTGTTGCCGACGGCCGGATTCGGCAAGGTTGCACCTCTGTCACCGAATGGGCTTGTGCAGCAATTCCAAACGCCCCGCCCGGCACCCCCGCGCCGGACGACGGGAGCGTTCCAAAACACCGTGCAGAGGAATCTTCAGATGGAAAACCACCACGTCGTCATCATTCCGATCGAGATCGATGAGGCAAATGAGAACTCGTATCTCAAAATGTGGCAGGACGCCGCGGATCTTATGGCTGCCCAACCCGGTTTCATTCGGACCTATATGTTCCGCACGGTCGTACCGGGAAGCACGTTCCGGCTCGTGAACGTCGCCGAGTGGGAGACGGCTTCTCACTGGGAAGAGGCGATGAACGTCTGCCCGATGCTGGGGCAGCAGGTAGCCGTCGCCCATGCCTCGAACTACGAGGCGATTCGGACGGTCGTCCCCGTCACGGAGCAGACGTGGAGCGACGACAACGGTCACCCGCTCACCGGCCTGCCCCCTGCCGAGGTGCATCGCCGTGTGACGGAGGGGAAGCTCACGCTGGTCGATGTCCGACAGGACAACGAGTGGGCGACACGTCGCCCCGCGGACGCCGTTCACGCCGCGCTCAGCACGATACCGGCCTCGTTGTCCGGCCTGCCTGACGGCCCATTGGCGTTCATATGCCGCACGGGCGGACGCAGCTTGAAGGCGGCCGAGCAGGCGATGACCGCCGGCCGTTCTCCCGTCTGCAACGTCGCCGGCGGCCTTGAGGCATGGGAAGCGGCGGGTCTGCCGATCGTCCTCGGCCAGGCGTAGTCATCTCTGAAGCGAGTGGCGCAGACCACCGCGAAATACATCATTCCAATGAGAGAGTCCCACTCGTGTTTTTCATCGACACCCTGAAGTTCGAGGGCCTGGGTAATCGCAGTTATCTGGCCGGCGGTACCCGCACCGCGGTCGTGGTCGACCCGCCGCGCGATGTCGACCATGTGATCGCCGCCGCTGCCCGGCGGGGGGTGCGTATCGCGTATGTGGCGGAGACGCACGTGCACAACGACTACGTCAGCGGCGGTCTGGAGCTGGCCCGTCTCACCGGTGCCCACTACCTGGTCCCCGCCGCCGCGACTGTCTCCTATGCCCGCGTTCCCGTCGCGGACGGCGACACGGTGGAGGTGGAGGAGCGTCTGATGCTGCGCGCGATCGCGACCCCGGGGCACACTCCTCACCACACCTCCTACGCGCTTGAGGAGGATGGGCGAGCGGTGGCGGTCTTCACCGGCGGCTCGCTGTTGATCGGCTCGGTGGGGCGTCCGGATCTGGTGGAGCCACGGCTGACCGAACAACTGGCCCGCGCCCAGCACGCCTCCGCTCACCGGCTCGCCGACGAACTGGACGACGAGGTGCCGGTGCTGCCCACGCACGGTTTCGGTAGCTTCTGCTCCTCCTCGCAGGCCGAGGGGGATGCGACCACGATCGGCCAGGAACGCACCAGCAACGACGCGCTCACCCTGGATGTGGACACCTTCGTCGCCCGCATGCTGGCCGGCCTGGAGGATGTGCCCGCCTATTACGCGCACATGGGCCCGGCCAACGCTGCCGGCCCCGCGCCCGTCGACCTCACCCCGCCCCAGCCGGCCGACGCCGCGCGGATAGCCGAGCGTCTGGCGGCCGGTGAGTGGGTGGTGGACCTGCGCAGCCGGGTCGCCTTCGCCGAAGGGCACGTGGCCGGCTCGTTCAACTTCGAGGGAGACGGGAAGCCGGCCACCTATCTGGCCTGGCTGATCCCGTGGGGCAAGCCCGTCACCCTGCTCGCCGAGACCCCCGCGCAAATCGCCGCCGCGCAGCGGGAATTGGTCAGGGTCGGCATCGACCGCCCGGCTGCCGCCGCGACCGGCGACCCGGCGGGCTGGGTGCGGGCAGGCGAGGAGTTCGCTTCCTTCCCGCGCACGGACTTCGCCGGTCTGGCCGCCGCCCGCGAGCGGGGCGAGCAGATGGTGGTGCTCGATGTGCGCCGCGACTCCGAACGCGCCAAGGGCCGTGTCAAAGGCTCGGTGCACATCCCGATCCACGAACTGCACGGCCGCCTCGGCGAGGTCCCGGACGGCACCGTGTGGGTGCACTGCGCCGGTGGGATGCGCGCGGCGATCGCCGCCTCCCTCCTGGACGCGGCCGGGCGCCGGGTCGTCGCGGTCGACGACGGCTTCGAGGCCGCTGTCGACGCGGGTCTGACCGTCACCCGTCCCTGAACCCACTTTTCTCACCCGCACAGCGAAGGCACGTGATGTTCCTCTTCCGTCGCGGTCACAGCCGGCTTACCCCCGAGCGGGCCCGCACCCACACCAGTGACGGTACTGCCGTGCCGCTGGGCGTACGCGAGACTTCCCAGTGGAGGCCCGGGCACGCGCCAGCCGCCGTCCACCTGCCGCTGACTCGCCTGCCGGCCGGAGCCGCAGTGCCGGACACCGTGCAGGGCCGGCCGGTGGTGGGGATCTGCCGCTCCGGGCACCGCTCGCGGCAGACCGCCAAACTGCCGGCCTCCCGCGACATCGACGCCGTGGACGTCCCCGAGGGCATCGCACCCCGGGCCAGGGCCGGGCGGCCGGTGGTCGACGAGGGCGGGCGGGGCGGCCGAATAGCGTGAGTGCTCTGATCCTTGCCCTGATCGCGGGGGCCGTCGTCGGCCTGGCGCTGGGCGCCCTCGGCGGGGGCGGCAGCGTCCTGGCCCTCCCGGCCCTGATCTACCTGCTCGGCTTCAGTCCCGCGGCAGCCACCACCGCAAGCCTGCTCATCGTCACCGCCACCTCACTGACGGGCCTGTACGCCCACGCCCGCGCCGGCCACGTGCGCTGGCGGGCCGGAACGGCGTTCGCCGCCGCCGGCATCCTGCCCGCCGCGCTGGCCGGAGCCGCGGCCGCCCGCCTGTCCCAGCCACTTCTCACCGTCGCGTTCGCCGTCATCGCGGCCCTGGCCGCGACCCGCATGCTGCGACCGGCCGCCACAGGAGCTGACAGCACCACCGGCAGACCAGATGGCACCAGCCGGCGGACGCGCCCGGCGAAAGCGGCGAAAGCGGCGGGAGCAGGCGCCGGGCTGGGCGCCCTGACCGGCCTGCTGGGGGTGGGCGGAGGCTTCCTCGCCGTCCCCGCCCTGGTCACCGTCCTGTCCTTCGAGATGCAGGCCGCCGTCGGCACCAGCCTGCTGGTCATCACGGTGAACTCACTGGCCTCCCTGGCCACTCGCTCGGGCGCCGCCATCACCGTCGACTGGGAGGTCATCGGCCCCTTCACCGCGGCCGCGGTCCTGGGTGCCTGGGACGGCAAACGCCTCGCGGTCAAAGTCTCCGGCTCCCGCCTTCAGCAGACGTTCGCGTGCCTGCTGCTGGCCGTGGCCATCTCCATGCTCATCGCCGCACTGACATGACCGGCGTCTCACGCCAGGAACAGGAACAGCTTCTCCAGCCCCGCCCGCATCCGCTCCCGGTCCCCGGCCGCCTGCCCGCCCTCGACCACGCAGTGCTGCGAACCCGTGGGAGATGATCGCGAACCCGGCCCCGTCCAGCGCCCGGGTCCCACGGCCCGCACGGGTATCGCACCGCCGCGGGCCGCGCGTCCGTACGGGACCGGGCCGGGGCCCCCGCCCGGCGCGGAGCCCAGACCCAGTACCGTGCCGGAACGTACTCGACCGTAACCGGAGGAGATCGCATGCGGATCGACGGCACGACCGTCCTGCTCACCGGGGCCACGGGCGGCATCGGGCAGACCCTGGCCCACGCGCTCGCGGCCAAGGGTGCCGAGCTGCTGCTCACCGGGCGCCGCGAGGAAGTGCTGCGGCCGCTGGCCGAGCGGCTGGGCGGCCGGGTGATCGTCGCCGATCTGGCCGAACGATCCGATCTGGAGCGCCTGGTCGAGGAGGCGGCGGACGCCCGGATCCTCATCGCCAACGCCGCACTGCCCTCCAGCGGCCCGGTCCTGGACTACCGGCCCGAGGAGCTGGACCGCGCCCTGGATGTCAATCTGCGCGCACCGATGCTGCTGTCGCGGCTGATGGCACCGCGCATGGTGGAGTCGGGATCCGGTCAGCTCGTGATGATCGGCTCGCTGTCGGGCCGTACCGCCTCCCCCGGCGCCGCGCTCTACAACGCGGCCAAGTTCGGGCTGCGCGGCTTCACCCTCGGGCTGCGGCAGGACCTGCATGGCACGGGGGTGGGCGTTTCGCTGGTGCAGCCCGGATTCGTGGGCGACGCCGGGATGTTCGCCGACGCGGGCACCTCCCTCCCCACCGGGGTCCGTACGATCTCCAGCCGCCGGGTGGCGGCCGCGACCATCCGGGCCATCGAGCGGAACCGGGCCGAGGTGAACGTGGCCCCGCTGGAGCTGCGCCTGGGCAGCGCTCTCGGCGGGCTGTTCCCGACCCTCGCCGAGCGGGCCCAGCGGAGTGCGGGCGCCGGGGAGACGTCCCGTCAGCTCGCCGACGGGCAGCGCGGCAAGCGGTAGCGCCACCCACGGCCTGATGCGCGGGCGGGGTCAATGACCGTCCGCGCACGGGTCATTGACACCGCCCAGCCCCCATGCCAAAGTTTCGCGACCCTGGTCGGACAACGTTGTCAAGCGGAGGTGCGTCCCATGCGGTCGCTGATCGGTGGAATCCGTGCGCGCATAGCGGGCACGATCGCGGGGGTGATGACGGCGGCGCTGCTGGGCGGCGGTCTGCTGGGACCGCCGGGGGCGGCGGCCGCCTCCGCGGCCGGGGACCCTCCGGCCGACCCCACCTCGCTGGTCCATCCCTTCGTGGGGACCGAGAACTTCGGCAACACCTTCCCCGGCGCGAGCGCCCCGTTCGGCATGGTCCAGGTCAGTCCGGACACCGGCGGTCAGGGCGGCTACGACTACGACCAGAACGCCATCCACGGCTTCAGCCAGACCCATCTGTCCGGCGTCGGCTGCGGGGTGGCGGGCGAGCTGCCCATCATGCCGACGACCGGCGCGGTCACCGACGTCGACCCGGAGCACTACCGCTCCGCCTACAGCCATGACGACGAGGAGGCCACCCCGGGCTACTACCGGGTGGGGCTGAAGACCTACGGCATCGACGCCGAGCTGACCGCGACCCAGCGCACCGGCTGGCAGCGCTACACCTTCCCGGCCACCGGCGCGGCCAATGTGCTGTTCAACACCGGCAAGGCCAATCAGAACGTCTTCGGCTCCGAGATCCGCGTGGTCGGGGACCGGACCGTCGAGGGCCGGGTGGAGGCCGGGAACTTCTGCGCCGGAAAGGACCGGCACACCGTCTACTTCACCGCCACCTTCGACCGCCCCTTCGCCTCCTACGGCACCTGGCGCGGTACGACCCCGACCCCCGGCTCCCGTGAGGCGGCCGGCGAGGGCGGCAACGGCGCCTGGGGTACCTTCGACGCGAGCCAGGACCGGGATGTCGTGGTCAAGGTCGGGTTGTCGTACACCGGGCCGGAGGGCGCCCGGAAGAACCTCGCGGCCGAGACCGGGGACTCCTACGACTTCGACGCCACCCGCGCCGCGCTGCACGACACCTGGCGCAAGAAGCTCGACGCGATCCGGGTCGGCGGCGGCACCGAGGAGCGGCAACGCGCCTTCTACACCGCGCTGTACCACGCCCAGTTGCACCCCAATGTGGCGGGCGACGTGGACGGCCGCTACACCGGTTTCGACGGCGCGACCCACACCGCCTCCGGCTATACGCCGTACCAGAACTTCTCGTTGTGGGACACCTACCGGCCGCAGAACCAGCTCCTGGAGATGCTGGAGCCGGGGGTGGCCCGCGATGTCGCGCTGTCGGTCGTCGCCATCGGCCGGGACGGCGGCTGGCTGCCGCGCTGGGCGCTGGCCAACAGCGAGACCAACATCATGACGGGCGACCCGGTGACCCCGTTCCTCGTCGAGGCGTGGTCCAAGGGGCTGCTGGCCGGGCACGAGGACGAGGCGTACGCGCTGCTGAAGAAGAACGCGACCAGCACCCCGCCCGCCGACTCGCCCTACAACGGCCGCTCCGGAGTGGACTATTACCGCAAGCTGGGCTACGTCCCCTCGGGGCTGAAGCTCGGCACCGACTGTGCCGACAAGGGCGGTGACAACGACTGCGTCCACCCCGCCTCGGCCACCCTGGAGTACTCCGCCGCGGACGCCGCGCTCGCCCTGATGGCGCGCGGGCTCGGACACCGCGCCGACGCCCGGATGTTCGCCGAGCGCGGCCAGACCTTCCGGACGCTGTGGGATCCGTCGATCGGCCACTTCCGGCCGCGCACGGCCGACGGCGCCTGGGTGACTCCGTACGACCCGGTGGAGGCGGGCAAGCAGTTCCACGAGGGCGGCGCCTACCAGTACCAGTGGCTGGTGCCGCAGGACCCGGCCGGTCTGGTGGAGCTGATGGGCGGCAGGCGCACGGCCGAGAAGCGGCTCGACGACTTCTTCGCCTACGACAAGCTGCTCACCGACCCGGCGGGCACGGCCCGCAAGGACTGGATCTCGGCCCCGTACGACTACTACGGCAAGCCCACCTACAACCCCAACAACGAGCCCGATCTGCACGCCCCGTACATGTATCTGTGGGCGGGCGCGCCCGCGAAGGCGGCGACCGCGGTCCGGGCGGCGATGACCCTGTTCACCACCGGGCCGGACGGGATGACCGGCAATGACGACCTCGGCACGATGTCGGCCTGGTACGTCTTCTCCTCGCTGGGCCTGTATCCGACGATGAGCGGCGGGGACTTCCTCGCCCTGTCCAGCCCGCAGTTCGCCTCGGCCGTGGTCCGTATCGGGCGGTACGGCGCCCGGCAGGGCGGCACGCTGACGGTCACCGCACCGGGCGCGAGCGACACCAAGCGGTATGTCCGGAGCGTCTCGTTCAACGGCCGTCAGGTGGCGCGGACTTGGCTGGACTGGGGCCAGGTCGCCCACGGCGGGAAGCTGGCCCACCGGCTGTCCACGGAGCCGTCGTCCTGGGGCACCGGCCCGGGCGCGGAGCCGCCGTCGGTGGGCGCCACCCGCAAGGGCTGATACCGGCCGGTTGTGGTGTAGGTTCTAGGGCCCGCCTGGACACACGGGCCTGGGGGGTGTGGTCGAGCGAGGGAGCGGGTGTCCATGCGTGCTGTGGTGTTCGACGACTTCGGGCGCCGGCCCGAGGTCCGGAGCGTCGAGGACCCCGCTCCCTCCCCGCGCGGTGTGGTGATCCGCGTCGAGGCGACCGGGCTGTGCCGCAGCGACTGGCACGGCTGGATGGGGCACGACCCGGACATCCGGCTGCCGCATGTCCCCGGCCATGAGCTGGCGGGGGTCATAGAGGAGGTCGGCCCCGACGTCCTCAACTGGCGCCCGGGGCAGCGGGTCACCGTGCCGTTCGTCTGCGCCTGTGGGCGCTGTGCCGCCTGTGCGGAGGGCGCCCAGCAGGTCTGCGAGCGGCAGACCCAGCCGGGGTTCACCCACTGGGGCTCGTTCGCCGAGTACGTGGCGATCGAGAACGCCGATGTGAATCTGGTCGGGATACGCAACGAGCTGTCGTTCACCACGGCCGCCGGTCTGGGCTGCCGCTTCGCCACCGCCTTCCGCGCCGTCGTCGCCCAGGGCCAGGTCGCCCCGGGCGAGTGGGTCGCGGTCCACGGCTGCGGCGGGGTGGGGCTGTCCGCGGTGATGATCGCCGCCGCGGCCGGGGCCCGGGTGGTGGCGGTGGACATCTCACCGGAAGCGCTCGCCCTCGCGGCCCGGTTCGGCGCGGCGGTGTGCGTGGACGTGGCGTCCACGCTGGGCTCGGTGGCGGAGGCGGTCGCGGACGCCACGGGCGGCGGCGCGCATGTCTCGCTCGACGCGCTGGGCTCCCCGCGGACCTGCGCGGCGTCCATCAAGAGCCTGCGCCGCCACGGCCGCCATGTCCAGGTCGGGCTGCTGCCACCGGCCGCCGGGACCCCGATGATCCCGATGGACCGGGTCATCGCGCAGGAGCTGCGCCTGCTGGGCAGCCACGGCATGGCCGCCCACGCCTACGGCCCGATGATGGAGATGGTCGAGGCCGGTTCGCTGCGGCCGGATCTGCTGGTCACCGATGTCATCGGGCTGGACGCGGTCCCGGAGGCGCTGTCCACGATGGCGTCGGGGGCCAGGGGCGGGGTCACCGTGATCGAACCGCACCGCCCGCCGCAGACCGGAAGCTGACCCCGCCGGTGACCGGGAGCTGCCCCCGCCGGTGACCGGGAGCTGACGAACCGTCCCCGCGCGGTGCTTACGGCACCCGCACCGTCCCGCCCGTCACCCGGATCCGGTCCCCCGCCGCCGGGTCGGACGCGATGGGGGGCACATTGGCCGGGGTCAGCTCGGGAGCGTGCCCCGGCTGACCGCCGCGCGGCACCGTGCGCACGACCTGACTGGGCGGCAGCTCGGCCCGCCCGTGGAGCCGCTCCCACATCAGGTCCAGGGCCTGCTGGTAGTAGTAACCGAGCGGGACGTACCGGTTGTCGAGCCCGGCGGCCTGGGAGTCGCTGTGGTGGGCGTGGGTGATCTCGGCGTAGCTGACGGCGCCCGGCCCATGGTCCGTGCGCGAGGTGAGCCCCAGATACGGCCGCGAGCTGTGGTTGACCGGCACCCTGGTGTCGTCGCGGCCCTGCACGATCAGCGCCGGCTTGCCGTGCAGATCGCCGTCGCGCCGGGTCTCGTCCAGGCCCTCGGCGAGCCGTGCGGCCCAGTCCCGCTCGGCGCGCGGCGCCCCGGGCCGGGGGAAGGCGAGCCGGTAGACGCAACGCTCTCCCCGCAGGTTGTAGTCGTGCTCACCGCCGGGTCCGACGGAGCGGGCGTCGGCCACGGGCCCGCCGGGCGAGTTCTCGTCGATCAGCACCCCCGGGGCGGGCGCCCGGCCGGAGCTGGTGCCGAAGGCCCCGGCCAGCTCCGCCGGGCGGTACGGCGCGGGGGAGCCGGAGGAGTCGGTGCGGGCCCAGCCGTAGCCGCACAGCGCGTCGGCGACCGAGGCGCGGGCGAAGCTCATCGCGTAGGAGGCGGGCGTCTGCGGGTCGTAGTGGGAGATCTGCAGATACTCCGACTGGGGCTGGAATCCGGCGCGTACCAGGGCCTCCTGGGCGAGGCGCGGGAGTCCGTCGGGACCCGCCCGCTCGGCGTCCCGGCGCGGGATCAGACGGGGGTCGTCCCCGACGAGGGCGGCGCAGCGGCGGCGGGCGGCGGGCACGTCCAGGGCGGCGTAGCCGGGTGCGGTGGGCTCGGTGAGCGCGGCGCACGGCTGGAGCAGCGAGGCCAGCGCGTTGTAGCGGATCAGCGGCAGCCCGGCGGCGGGCACGGCCCGCCCGCCCTGGCGGACCCGGACGCCGTTCAGCGGGGCCGGGTTCAGCTGCGGTTCGGAGGCCACGACGGCGTCGACGAGCCCGCCGCGGTCGTCCTCGCCCGCGGCGATGGCCGCGCCCCCGCCGTTGGAGACACCGGTGGCCAGGACCGTGGTGGAGGCCGGGGTGTAGCCGTCCCGGGGGGCTCCGGCGCGCCGGTCGCGGTTCAGCACGGCGAGGGCGAGCCGTATCGAGAGCAGCACATCGCGCCCCCAGGTGGCCTGCGGATTCATCCCGGAGTGGGCCATCTTGTAGGCGACGCGGTACGGGTGCTCCGCGTCGAAGCGGGCGCGCTCGGTGTCGCTCAGCCCGGCGTCGAAGGCGGTGCGGCCGTGGAGTTCGGCACGCGGACCGGTCGTTCCGTCGTAGCCCATGGCGGTGCCCGAGTGCAGATCGTCGAAGGCCGGGCCCATCCCCTTGTCGGTGTAGGCGATCGCGCAGCGGTGGTGCAGACCCCAGGCCCCGGCGGTGCCGACCATGCTGTAGACCCCGCCGAGTCCGGTGGCGGGCGCGGCGACGACACACGGCCGGGCACGGTCGAAGCCGTCCGGCACCTGCACCACGAAGCTGACACTGCGGGCCCCGCTGCCCGCCACGGCCCGGTACTCCACCCCCGCGACCTTCCCGTCGCCGGGCACGGGGCGGCCCCGGTCCACATCGGGTCCGTACAGCCTCCCGAGGCCGCCGCCGGATCCGGCGGACAGCCCGGCCGAGGCCCAGATGGCCTGGCGGCGCAGTTCGGCGGCGGTGGGCCGGTCGGGGTCCGCGGCCCGTGGCATGGGCCCGCGCAGCCCCGCGAAACCGAGCCCGCCGGTGAGCAGATCGTCGCTCCGCCCGTCGTAGCGCCGCTCGGTCAGCTCACTGATGAACGAGGGAAGCGCGGAGCGGGCGGACGGGGAGCGGTCGGCGGCGTGGGCGAGCGGGGTGACGAGGGTCGTGGTGAGGGCGAGGGCCAGGGGCAGGGCGGACAGACGGCCGGCGGATGGCATGGACGGTTCTGTTCCTTCCGGGTCAGAGCGGCAGGGCGCCCGTCGCGAGGGCGGCGGCGGTCATCACGAGCGTGGTGCCGAAGGCCCAGCGGAAGAGGAAGCGCTGGTGCTCCCCGAGCTGGACGCCGCTCATGCTGAGGAGGATGAAGGTCGCGGCGGTGAGCGGGCTCAGCGGGAAGCCGGTGGTCATCTGGCCGAGGACGGCGGCGCGGGCGATTTCGGCGTGGTCGGTGCCGAAGGCGTCGGCGGTCCCGGCGAGCACCGGCAGAACGCCGAAGTAGTAGGCGTCCGGGGTGAGAACGAGGCTCAGCGGCATGCTGGTGACGGCCACGAGCACCGGCAGATGTCCGCCCAGCCCGTCGGGGATGATGTCGACCAGCGCCTCGGCCATCTTCCCGATCATCCCGGTGCCGCCGAGGATGCCGGTGAACACCCCGGCCGCGAAGATCATGGTGGTGACGAGCACCACGCTCTTGCCGTGCCGCTCCAGCAGCTCCTGCTGGTCCTCCCAGCGGGGGTGGTTGACCAGCAGCGCGAGGACGAAGGCGAAGACGAAGAGAACGGGCAGCGGCATGGCCTCCAGCACCAGGCAGACCAGCAGCGCCACGGTGAGCAGCAGATTGAAGGCGGTCAGCGCGAGGCCGGGGCGGGCGGCGACCCGGGGTGTGCCGGGGCCGTCCCCGACCGCCACCTCGGCCCGCGGGGCGGGCTCGACGGCTTCGAGCCGCCGCCGCTCACGCCGTCCGATGAGATAGGCGGCCAGGAGCACCCAGGCGATACCGGCGGCGAGGGCGGGCAGCAGCGGCGTGATGATGTCGGACGTGTCGATCTTCAGAGCCGCGGCGGCGCGGGCCGTCGGCCCGCCCCACGGAATCATGTTCATCACGCCCGCGCCCAGGCCCACCACCCCGGCGAGCACCAGCCGGCTCATCCCGAGCCGCTGATAGACCGGGAGCATCGCGGAGATGCTGATGAGGAAGGTCGAGGCGCCGTCGCCGTCGAGCCCGACGCACACGGTCAGCACGGCGGTGCCGACCGTGATCCGTACCGGGTCGTTCTTGGCGGCCCGCAGAATGCCGCGGATCAGCGGTTCGAAGAGGCCCGCGTCGATCATCAGGCTGAAGTAGAGCACCGCGAAGGCGATCATGATGCCGGTCGGGGCGACCTTCGATAGGCCGTCGAGCGCCATCGGGCCCAGATCGTCACCGTATCCGGCGATGACCGCGGTGACCACGGGCGTGAGGACGAGGGCGACCAGCACCGAGACCCGTTTGAACATGGTCAGCAGCAGGAAGCCGCCGATCGTGCAGAATCCCAGTGCTGCCAGCATGGCCGCTCGCTTCCTCGTCCGGTCGGGTGCTGCCGAAGAGTTTCCGAGCGGGGATAGATCCGCGTCCAGCATTGAACACAGATCTATCCATGCGATCTGCGCAACAGTTCCGCCGCGCGGCCCCGCCGCCTACGCTCACGGAGCATGGACGTCACCCTGCGCCAGCTGACCGCGTACGCGGCGGTCGCGCGCGCCGTGAGCTTCACCGCGGCCGCCGCCGAACTGCATGTGTCCCAGTCGTCGCTGAGCCGCGCGGTCGCCGATCTGGAACGGACGCTGGGGATGCGGCTGCTGGAGCGGGACACCCGCAATGTGCGGCTCACCCCGGCGGGCGCCGAGGCGCTGCGGATCGCCGACCAGATCCTCTCCGCTCACCGCGCGGGCCTGGCCCAGCTCGGGCGCTACGGGGCCGGTGAGCGCGGTGCGGTGGCCCTGGCGACCCTGCCGTCGGTCGCGGCCGTGCTGCTGCCGCCGGTGATCTCCGCCTTCCGCGCGCGGCGCCCGGAGATGACCGTACGGCTGTTGGACGGGCTCGAGCGCTCGGTGCTGGAGCGGGTGGTCGACGGGGATGCCGACTTCGCGGTCAGCACGGTGGCCCGGCGCGCCCCGGGCATCACGCTGCGGCCGCTGGTGCGCGACCGCTTCGACGCGGTGCTCCCGGAGCACCATCCGCTGGCCGAGCGGGAGGAGGTGACCTGGGAGGAGCTGGGCCGGGAGCCGTTTCTCGCGGTGGGCACCGACTCCAGCGTGCGCCGGATGACCGACGCGGCCTTCGCCCAGGCCGGCATGGAGGCGAACCCGACGGCCGAGGCGTCGAGCGTGGCCACGGTGGGCGGGCTGGTGTCCGCGGGACTCGGCGTCTCCGCGCTGCCGGCCCTGGTCCATCCGCTGGTGGTGCCGGGCCGGCTGGTGCGGCGCCCGCTGGTGGGGCCGGTGGTGGAGCGCCGGTTGTATGTCGTCCTGCCGACGCGCCGCACCCTGCCGCCGGGGGCGCGCCGCTTCCTGGAGCAGCTGGAGGAGTTCCGCTCCACCGCCGATGCCCTGCCGGCGGGGGTGGCGTGGGAGGAGGCGGACGACGGGGCGTGGTGAGGCCGGGGGCGCCGTTCAGCGGTGCCGTTCAACGGCGACGCGCAACGGCGACCTTCAACGGCGACCTTCAACGGCGATCCTTGCAAGATCCGCATGAATTGATCCCCTTTCATTGCTGGACGCGCATACACCCCACCCCGCAGCCTGGCCGCATGGAGGACCAGACCAGCACACGGCAAGGACAGCTCACAGGGCTGAAGGTGGTGGAGTTCGCCCATGTGGTGGCGGGCCCGCTCGCCGGGGGGATGCTCGCCGACCAAGGGGCGGATGTCGTCCACGTGGAGCCGCCGGGCTCCGGTGACGCGGCGAGGGCGATGGGGCCGCGGCGCGACGGCGTTCCGCTCTGGTTCAAGGTGGCGGGCCGCAACAAGCGCTCGGTGACCCTGGATCTGCACCACGAGGAGGGCCGGGAGGTCGCCCGGGAGCTGATCGCCTGGGCCGATGTGGTGATCGTGACGCTCCGGGCGGGCCGGCTGCGCGCCTGGGGCCTGGACTGGGAGGCCGTCCACGCGCTCAACCCCACCGCGATCCTGCTGCAGATCTCCGGCTTCGGCGCGACCTCTTCCCGCGCCGACGCGCCCGGCTTCGGGAAGATGGGCGAGGCCCGCAGCGGTGTGGTCCATCTGACCGGCTTCCCGGACGGCCCGCCCGTGCACACCGGTTTCTCGCACGGCGACGCCGTCACCGGGCTGATGGGCGCGTTCGCGATCCTGGCCGCCGTGCACCGCCGTGACACCGATCCGGACTTCGAGGGCGAGTGGATCGACCTGGCGCTGTTCGAGCCGCTGTATCGCCTGGTGGAGTGGCAGATCATCGCGTACGACCAGCTCGGGGTGGCCCCCGAACGGGCGGGCAACCAACTGGCCGTCGCCCCGGCCGCCGTCATCAACACCTACCGCAGCGCCGACGGCGACTGGCTCACCGTCACCTCCGCCACCATCCGCTCGGTGCGCAATGTGGTACGGCTGCTGGGCCTGCCCGACGAGGAGTTCGCCACCGTGGACCAGCAACACGCGGGCCGCGAGCGGCTCGACGCGGCGCTGCGGGACTGGGTCGCGGTGCGCCCGGCGGCCGAGTGCCTGGCGGCGTTCGAACAGGCCGAAGTGGTGGCCTCGCGGGTGTTCACCGCCGCCGACATCGCCGCCGACCCGATCTACGCCGAACGCGAGGACATCATCACGGTGGACGACGCCGACCTCGGCCCGGTGCGGATGCAGTCGGTGATCCCGCGCTTCCACCGCTCCCCCGGCGCGGTATGGCGGACCGGCCCCGCGCTCGGCGCGGACAACGCGCTGGTCTACGGGGACTGGCTGGGCATCGACGACGGAAGGCTGGCGAAACTGGAGGCCGAGGGTGTCATCTGACGGCGCTACGGGCGCGACGGACGCGATGGACGCGATGGACGCAACGGGCGTGACGCCGCAGCGCGTCCCCCTGCGCTCCCTGCTCTTCGTACCCGGCAGCCGGACCGACTGGCTGCCCAAGGCGGAGGCGGCGGGCGCCGACGCGGCCATCCTCGACCTGGAGGACGCCGTACCGGAGGACGGCAAGGCGGCGGCACGCGAGGCGGTGGCCGGGGCCGTGGCCGGGGCCGCCGACCAGGTGACGGCCGGAACACCCGCTTCCATGCGGCTGCTCGTACGGATCAACGCGCTGGACCGCGCCACGGGCTGGCAGGGCGCCGACGACCTGCGAGCGGTGGCCCGCCCCGGGCTCTACGGCATCGTGCTGCCCAAGGTGAGCGGCCCGGAGGACGTGACCACCGCCGACCGGCTGCTGGCGTGGTGCGAGCGCGAACACGGCCTCCCCGAGGGCCATTTCGCCCTGCTGCCACTGCTGGAGACGGCGCGCGGACTGCGCGAGGCGTACGCCATCGGCCGGGCCGCCGCCCGGATCGCCCACCTGGGCGCGGTGACCGCCCCGGGCGGGGATGTGGAGCGGGCGATCGGCTACCGCTGGAGCCCCGAGGGCGAGGAGACCCGTGAACTGCGGGCCCGCGCGCTGCTCGACGCACGCGCCGCGGACCGCCCCCACCCCGTGGCCGGGCTATGGGCGGACGTCGCGGACCTCGCGGGGCTGCGGCGCTTCGCCGAGCAGAACCGCGCCCTGGGGTACGAGGGGATGGCGGTGATCCACCCGTCCCATGTGCCGGTGGTCAACGAGGTGTTCGCACCGGACGCCGAGGAACTGGCCCGCTGTGAACGGCTGATCGCGGCGGTGGAGCGAGCACAGGCCGAGGGCGCGGGGGCGGTGCTCTTCGAGGGGCGGATGGTCGACGAGGCGATGGCGGCCACGGCCCGCCGCACCCTGGCCCGCCACGAAGGGGGCTGAGGGCCGCCGCCCCCATGCGCCCCGGCGATGAGTTTCTCCGTGGTCCGGAGTCATGGAAGGCACCGGACGAAGAAGCGAAACCGCGGGACGGGAGTGCCATGAGGATCGTCGTTATCAGCCACGTCACCCTGGACGGTGTCATGCAAGGGCCCGGCCGGGCCGATGAGGACACTCGTGGCGGGTTCGCCCTTGGCGGCTGGGCCGCTGAGCGGGACGGGGACGAGGCCGTCGGGAGGGCGTGGGGGCGGCGGCTGGCCGCGAGCAGTGGGTATCTCCTGGGGCGCCGCACCTACCAGGAGGTGCTGGGCCACTGGAACACCCAGGACAGCCCGTTCCGCGACGCCCTCAACAACGCCCCCAAGTACGTCGCGTCCAACACCCTGGCCGAGCCCCTCCCGTGGCCCAATTCCACGCTGCTCAGCGGCGACATCCCCGCGGCGGTCGCCGGGCTCAAGCAGACCCCGGGCGACGACCTGCACATCATGGGCAGCGGCGCGTTGATCCAGTCACTTTCCCCGCTGGGCCTCGTCGACGAATACCTGCTCTGCGTCCACCCGCTCGTCCTGGGCGCCGGGCGCCGCCTGTTCGCCGACGGCTTCGGGCCCATCGCGTTCCGTCTCGCCGACGCGACCCCGACGGCCACCGGCATCGTCATCGCCACCTATCGGCCCCTCGGGGACCACGCCTGACCATCCGACGCCCCGGCGGCGAGCAGCAGCTTCGCCGCCACCGTCGTCCCGTCGGTGCGCATCCTGCCCGCCACGGCCCTGGCCCGGGCCCGGGTCCCGTGGGCCAGGGGCGTTGTCAGGGCGGCCGACAGGGAGTCGGGGGTCGGGGCCGGACCGTCGTGTGCCGCGCCGATGCCCAGCTCGGCTGCCGTCCGGACGAAGTCGTCCATGTGGGCGCCGAGGAGATCGGCGATGGCCGCCAGCACGTCGACCGAGGGCGTCGACCGGCCGTTCTCGTACATCGAGATCGAGGTGAAGTCGCGGCCGATCGCGGCGGCGAGCTTCCGCTGAGTCACACCACGCTCGCGCCGGATCTGGCCCAACGCGTCAGGGCTGAATGTGGGTGCAGGCATTGGGGGTTCCCGTCGTCGGCGTTGCGCCGGGTGCCGAACACGGCGGGGAACCTGGGGCCGCACCGCCGAAGCGGGGTCGATGTCGATCTTCTTCTCGTTGTCCTCGGCCGCCTTCGTCAGGTTGGCCATGGTTCGCTTCGAGTGGAGCGCCAGCGCACCGCCGCCGACCGTGATAAGTGCACCCGTCAGGCTCGTCACCAACGGCAGGTAGCTGAGGTCAGGGTTACCGGCGTGAACCAGCGCCAGCACTCCCCCCGCAAGGATAATTAAGGAGCCGCCAGTCATGAACAGCACGCTCAGGCGGAACGTCCACTCTGCCTGCTTCAGCGTGTGGTTCAGGAAGTCGAAGTGGAACTTCTGTCGCCGTTCGGGAAGGCTTAGATCGCGAGAAGCCTGATAAACATGCCCGCTATTGACACTTCCGTTGATGTGGATGTTGCTGATGACGCCCGACTGCACCACCGGACCGTGCACCATCCCGCCAGAGATCCCGGACTCAGGGATGCCGTCATCGTCGTCCGTGGTGTCCGCCATCTTCAGCCCCCGGGTTCACAGCAACTGACGTAAAGCCAACTCACGCCAGCTCAACGGGAGTATCGGAGTGGGTCCCTGCTCTCGATGACGGCTGACCTCAGAAGGGCACGCCAGCGCGCTTGGCCAGCCGCGTAAGCCTCGGGTTGCTGCGTCGGTGCAGCGACGTGAGCACACGCATCAGCTCTTGGCTGGTCGGATGGACACGGGCCATCTCCGGGGCGACGTCCCAAGCCGCTTCGAGCGATTCGAGAGCCCCGTCACGGTCCCCCAGGGCGAGCTTTGACCGGCTGATGTTCATGTGCAGCGGGCCAACGCGCGTGGCCGGAAGCGTCACCCCGCCCCGGATCAGGTCGTCCGCCGTGTTGAGAGACTCGCGGTAGTCCTCCATGTCAGAGGCCGTCGAAATGACATGCACAGCTGTGTTCTCGGGCCCGAAGTGGATGCCATGGTCCTCGACGTCCTCAGGGAACTCCTCGGCCACCTGCCACGCTGCCGCAATATGCCGTTGAGCGGTTGCCTTGTCCTTGATCCGACCGGCCAGCGTCAGCCCCCGCAGGTGCAGGATGCCCAGGCCATAGGCGCGGTCATGGCCTCGCAAGGTCGACTCGGCCTCAACAACGGCACGGTCCACAATCGCCAACCCGCCCGCGAAGTCCCCGGAGTTCAGGAAGGCTCCGGCCTCGTCCCGGGCGGCCACCGTGGCCGCGATGGGGTGCGCACGCTCGGCGGCCAGCCGCTGCTTCATGACGGCCAGCTCGGCGAGGTGCATCCAGCGGTGTCGGGCGGCCAGCCAGTAGATCACCGAGTACGTGTCGGCGACACGGGTCCAGGCATCGGGCGACTGGGTGGCGTGCGCGTAGTTCGTCGCGTCTGCCAGCACGCCCGGGAGCTTCCGCAACACCGCCGACAGCTCGGTCCGGTACCGGTGCTCGTTCAGCTCGGCAAGCTCGCGCGGAAGGTCCTCAGGGTGTGACGGCGGCGTATCGGGAATGTCGAACCGCCGAATGGCGTAATTGAGGGCAGCAAGGCTGTTCTCGTCGGTGCGCTCGACGGGGGCCGTGCCCAGCAGCTCATCCAGCGTCAGCCCCATCGCCCGAGCGAGAGCGGCGGCAATGCCCTGGGTCAGCGCGCGGTCGCCTACCTCGATCTTGCTGAGCAGCGAAACCGACACGCCAGCACGCCGGGCAAGGGCAACCTGGCTGAAGCCGCGCGCCTTGCGACAAACGGCCACATTCGCACCGGGTCCGGGAATCTTGGTCACGCTCATGGTGTGCGTCTTCCCCGCTCGACTGCCGTTACCTCTGATCCATCTTCTCACTCTCAGCACTCACGCGCTTGCGCCTTGTGCAAGAGGTGTGCAAGTTCGCTTTGCACGGCGGCAGTTCTCTTGTGTGAGCCATATATGCCCAGGTGGGACAAGGGATCATGACACAGACAGAACAGAAGCTGCCGACGGTGCTCAGCCACGGCGATCTGCCGTATCCAAAGGGCACACTCGTCGAAGACGCCGAGACCGGTCAGACGGGCGAGCTGCAAGGCGTGATCGAGGAGCGCGTCAAGGGCACCGGAAAGCTGTTCAGCCAAACAGCGTTCATGCGACCGAGGGGAGGTGGCCTTGAGTGGGAAGCCCCTTTGGACCGCATCAGGCCCGCCGACAAGAACGGTTAAGCCTGCCCACCAAGTGCGCTGCCCTGATCGGCCCGGGTGACGTGATCGGCTACGACGGCGAGTGGCGCACGGTCAAGGAGGCGTCGACCGCCCAAGGGCCGATGGGCGGGTTAGCCGTCGTGGTCATCTGGGAGGAAGGGGGCGCGGCGCGCTTCCCCGCCGGTGACGAACTCCTCCTGGGAAAACCGGACTCCGCCTGACCAGCGCCTGAGCCCCACCCCGGTCACAATTGGGGTGGGGCTCAGTTGTGCCTTGACACCCCCCTGAGAACATTTGCGCTTTTGTGCGTCAGCGCGGGTGTCTCGACCCAAACCGAAAGGGTTTGGATCGAGGTTGCCTGCGCCCGATCCGACCCATGACAGGGAAGGTAGGGATCGGTGGACGGCGCAGTCCTCCTTATTCTCGCCATCGCTGGCGTGGCAGCGATCTTCCTCTTCTCCGTGAAGGGGTTGCTCGACCAGGTCCCGGACGTGATCGACTCCGCCGGGCGTGCACGCGACGCGTGGCGGTGTTTCAAAGGGCCGGAGAAGCCCCAGCCCGACGAACAGCCGCCCTCGGCAGACGGCGAGGACCCCCCGGTGGCCGCGTAGGTCGCCCGACTTCGTCACCATTCCCGACCCCCGCTGCACGCCTCGCAGCGGGTTCGGGAGCGTTTCAGCAGCTCGGCACCCAAACGCCTTGTGTCTGGACATAGCCTACCGATAGTGCGTTATCTGTCGTGAACGTGCCCTGAGGAGCCATTCTGTCGATCGTGCTCTTCGCTCTCAAGGACTTCATCGATCAGTTGCCCGATCTTTGTTTTCATCTGGCGTGCTTGGAAGGCGTGGCAGGAGTTGAAGCGTGCCCGGAGGGAGGCAGCCCAGCGGGAGGGATCGCAGTCCCGCCCGCCCCCGTAGGCCGTCCCGGGCGCCGCGCCGCCCCCTGGCCAAACAGAACGCCGTCCGGTACCTGGCCCGTCTCGGCCCAGAAGACATCGGGCGCCTTGCTCAAGAACTTCTCCAGCTCGTCCGCCAAGTGATCCTCATGACTGCCCTGCTCAGGGGGCTCGAAGGTCGCCCCGTTAGCGGACAGCCTGTGCACCCGCTGCCACTCGTTACCGGCCCATATCTCAATATGCAGGACCCTCATGGCATATAGGGTCCGGTTCTCAAGCCGGTTGAAAACCGGACCCCACCGAGCCGTCAGGCGGTGATGGCCAGCCGGAACCGCATCGGAACCAGAGCGGTGCGTCCGGAAAGAGGTCCGGGCGCGTTGATTCAGTCACTTTCCCCGGCGGGCCTCACCGACGAATACCTGCTCTGCGTCCACCCGCTCGTCCTGGGCGCCGGGCGCCGCCAGAACACGGGCCCTCCGGGCCCGGATCACGGCGAGCGACCGCGCGCTGATCACCGCGGTCGCGGCCAGGGCGGCCGCGGCCGACCAGATGACGAGGGCGGGCCAGACGTAGCTGACCTGAGCCAGGGTTCCCTCGCGGTTCATGAACAGGTCCACCAGGTCGGTGAGTAGGGCGAAGAGGACGATGGGGACGGCGCAGGGCAGCATGCGCAAGCCCACTCGCCACAGCGCCCGGCCCGCGGTGCGCCGTGCCCAGCGGCGTGCCCGAACGGCTCCGAGCACACCCAGCGCGATCGCCAGCAGGGTCAGCGCCGCGAGGGCGTAGTCGGCCTTCATCGTGAACGGAGTGCGCACCGTCGGCGACTTGCCCTGGGCCAGGTCGACCAGCCCGTCGAGCATGACCGCGGCGTCGTCTCCGGAGATCATGCCGGTGTTGGTCACGATCGCGATGCCGGTCCGGCTGTCGGGCAGCAGGGTCTGGATGGCGTTGTGGGTCAGGAGTTCACCGGTGTGCCGGATCTGCCGGGGCTGTTCGCCAGCGGGGCTCAGGGACCAGCCCATCGCGTACTCGCGGTCCTTCGGCGGGGTGTGCATGACGTCGACGCTCCGGGCGGAGACGACGCGCCGCCCCGCCGCGGACACGCCCTGGTTGTTCTGGGCGATCAGCCACCGGGAGAGGTCGTCCGCCGTGGTGACGACGCCGTGGCCGCCGGCCGTGAACCAGCGGGGGTGGGAGCGCGGGAACATCATGCCGTAGGCGCGGACGTAGCCCCGGGCGTGATCGGGCATGTCATCGGTGGTGTCGACCGACTCGGTGTGGGTCATGCCCAGCGGCCGGAACACTTCGGTGGCCATGTAGTCCGCGAAGGGCCGCCCGCTGACGACCTCGACCAGCCGTGCGGAGACGAAGTAGTTGGGGTTATGGTAGTTCCACTCGGTGCCCGGCTCCGCGGCGAGCCGCGCGCCGCGTATGTCCGCGACCGCCTCGGTGAGGGTGTGTGCCTGGGGCCGGGTGAGGTCGGGGTAGGCGGAGTCGGCCATGCCCGATGTCTGGTTCAGCAGCTGCCGTACGGTGATCTTCTCGGCCCGCCGGTCGGCCATCGTGAACTCGGGCAGATAGCGATGGGCCGGTGTGTCGAGGTCGACCCGGCCCTCCTCGACCAGCCGCATGACGGCCAGCGCGGTCATGGACTTGGAGAGCGAGGCCACCGGCACCGGCGTCCGCGCGGTCATGGCCTGCCCGGCCGCGGTGTGCCCGTATCCGGCCGCGTGGACGACCTTGTCGCCCCGGGTGACCGCCATCACGGCGCCCGGCAGATCGGTCCGCTTCATATAGGCGTTGACGTAGGCGTCGATCGAGGCGGCGTTCAGCGTGGGGTGGGTTGGGGTGGTGGCATGCGCGGTCGCCGGGCAACCCAACGCCGTCGAGGCGATGAACAGGGCAATCGCCAGGCGGAAGAGACGTCTGTATCCATGGATCGGCATGGCTCTCATCCCACCGGGAGCGGGGTGGCCGCCACATTGGTGTGCGTACGAGATCAGAGGTAGTGCGCGCACTACCGACCGAGGCCGGACGGGTCGCATATCTTCTGCGGGTGCCTTCTCGAACAGCCTGGCAGGCTCTCGCACAGCATCCCTTGGGGTTCCTGGCCTCGGCGTGGCCCTGGCGGGCGCTGGTCTATCTGCTGTCCGGGGTCGTCTTCGGCGCGATCGCCCTGGTCACGTTGCTGACCATGGCCGTGGCCGGCCTGGTGTCGCTGGTCGTGGTGGTGGGAGCCGGGCTCCTCCTCGCCGTGGCACTGTCGGGCATCGTCGTCACCCGGATCGAACGCCGGCGGCTGCGGCTGGTGGACCTGGACCCGGCACCGGATCCGCACCGGGCTCCTGACCGCCCGGGGCCGCGGGGGTGGCTGGAGACCCGGCTGCGGGAGTCCGCGACCTGGCGGGAGCTGGGTTTCACCGCGGTGTCGCTGACCGCCCTGTGGTGGATGGATCTACTCGTCCTCGGGTTCGCCCTGGCCCTGCCCGTCCTGCTCATGACCTCGCCGATGGATGACCCCGATGCCTGGCCGTGGCTGGTCATCGGCCTGTGCCTGCTGCCCGCGGCGCCGTACACCATCACCGCCTGGGCGGGCGCCCGCGCCGCGCTGACCCGCCTGATCCTCGCACCGCGCGACGGCGAACTGGGCCGGGAGCTGACCGAAGTCCGCGCCTCCCGGGCGCGTCTGGTGGACGCCTTCGACGCCGAGCGCCGCCGGATCGAGCGCGACCTGCACGACGGCGCCCAGCAGCGGCTGGTCTCAATCAATGTCATGCTCGGCCTGGCCGGTCTTGACGCGGAGCCGGGCTCGCCGGTCGCCCGGCAACTCGCTCTGGCCCAGAGCGAAGTCACCCTCGCCGTGGGCGAGTTGCGTGAGCTCAGCCGAGGGGTGCACCCCAAGGCCCTCACCGACCACGGACTCGACGCGGCCGTCGGCAACCTCACCAGCCGCTCCGCCCTGCCGGTCACCGTCGACATCCGGCTTCCCTACCGTCTGCCCATGGCCGTGGAGAGCACGGGGTACTTCGTCGTCGCCGAGGCCCTGGCGAACGCCACCAAGCACAGCCGGGCCACTCAGGCCGAGGTCCACGCCCGGCTGGAAGCGGATGTCCTGACGCTGACGGTCCGTGACAACGGCGTCGGCGGGGCGGATCCGGCCGCGGGCACCGGGCTGGTCGGCCTGGCCGACCGCGTCGCCGCGGCGGACGGCAGACTGCGGATATCCAGCCCGGCGGGCGGCCCTACACTGCTGCGTGTGGAGCTCCCGTGCCGCTGAACATCGTGCTCGCCGAAGACTCACCGCTGTTGCGGGACGGCCTGGTCAGCGTGTTGACCCGGGTCGGCCACCAGGTGTCGGCGGCGGTCGGCGACGCCGACGCGCTGATCGCCGCGGCCCATGAGCACGACCCCGACATCGTCATCACCGATGTACGGATGCCACCGGGCAACGCCGACGACGGCCTCCGCGCCGCGGTCGCGCTCCGCGAGCACCGCGCCACCCTCCCCATTCTGGTGCTCAGCCAGTACATCGAGCAGTCCTACGCCACTCATCTGCTCGACCTGGGCAGCGAGACCGGCATCGGCTATCTGCTCAAGGACCGGGTCAGCGCCGTCACCCAATTCGCGGGCGCGGTCGAGGAGGTGGCCGCCGGTGCGACGGTCATGGACCCCGAAGTGGTGCGCCAGCTCCTGCGCCGACGGCATGCCCCCCTGCGGCAGCTCACCCCCCGGGAGCGGGAGGTCCTCTCCCTCATGGCCGAGGGACGCTCCAACGGCGAGATCGCCCACGGCCTCTATGTCACCGAGGCCGCGGTCAACAAGCATGTCAGCAGCATCCTCCAGAAACTCGACCTCCGCCTGGACGGCCAGGGACACCGACGCGTCCTCGCTGTTCTCGCCTACCTGCGTGCCTGACCGCCCGATGGCCCCGAAACGCGCTCGTGGCGTCAGTCCACAACCGTCAGATCGAGTCCGCTCAGCCGCTCGGGGTCGGCCAGGATGTCGATCGCCACGATCCTGCCGTCCGTGACCGTGAAGGCCAGCACCGAGAACGGGCGGCCCTCCCGGGAGCTGACCAGGCCCACCGCCCCGTTGACGAGCGCGGGACGGGCGAGGAGGCCCGGGCTGCTGAGGCGGGAGAAGGTGAGCGCCTGGTCCGCCACGGCGGCCGCGCCGTACACCTCGCGCGGGGCGGGCGCGGGCGCGGCGCCGTAGTCGGCGCGCAGGACGACATCCGGGTCGAGTACGGAGATCAGCCCCTCGAAGTCGCCGTCGCGCGCGGCGGCGAGGAAGGCGTTCACGACCTCGCGCTGCCGGGCCAGGTCCGCGTCGGGGACCGGGGCCGCTCCGCGCACCCGGCGGCGGGCGCGGCTGGCGAGCTGGCGGGCGGCGGCCGGGGTGCGGTCGACGATGGGGGCGATCTCGTCGAACGGCACGGCGAACAGATCGTGCAGTACGAAGGCCAGCCGTTCGGCGGGGGCCAGCGTCTCCAGGACGACCAGCAGGGCGAGGCCGACGGAGTCGGCGAGCAGCGCCTGGTCCTCGGGGCCGGGCCCGGTCTCACCGCTGATGACCGGGTCGGGGAGGTGCACCCCCAGCGGCTCCTCGCGCCGGGCGGTGCGCGAGCGCAGCATGTCCAGGCAGACCCGGCCGACGACGGTGGTCAGCCAGCCGCCCAGGTTCTCCACCGCGGCGGTGTCGGAGCGGCTGAGCCTCAGCCATGCCTCCTGGACGGCGTCCTCCGCCTCGCTCAGCGAGCCGAGCATGCGGTAGGCCACCGCCCGCAGATGACCGCGGTGGGCCTCGAAGCCCTCCGCCAGAAGGTGGTTCTCGTTCATCGGTCACATCCCCTTGTCGCGGACCGCACCGTCGCAGGCCACACCGTGCTGACGGATGGGCCGGGTGCGGTGTGACGGAGGGGCGGGGTGGTCCGTGCACCCGTCCAGTCCCTTGACGCACTGCGATCACATCATTACATAAATTGGGAGCGCTCCCATTTCTCCCCCGTCTTCCACACCTTCCCAAGGACGGTCCGTCATGCCCGTGCCCCTGTTACCCCGTCCGCGCGGTGCGCGGACCGCCACCGCGCTGCTGACCGGCGCACTGCTGCTGATCGCCGCCCAGTCCGCGCCCGCCGGGGCGGACTCCCCCACGACCCAGGCCGCCGCCTCCGCCGCGCCGTCCGCCGTCCAGGTCAATCAGCTCGGTTATCTGCCGGACGGCCCCAAACGCGCCACCGTCGTGAGCGCGAGCGCCACCGCCCTGCCCTGGCGGCTGCGCGACGCGGCGGGCCGCACCGCCGCCTCGGGCAGCACCACCGTGCGGGGCGCGGACGCCGCCTCCGGGCAGTCGGCCCATCTGGTGGACTTCTCCTCGTACCAGGGGGCGGGCACCGGCTACACCCTCACCGTGGACGGCCGGACCAGCCATCCCTTCGACATCCGCGCGAACCTCTACGACGGGCTGCGGACGGACGCGATGTCCTTCTTCTACCAGCAGCGCAGCGGTATCCCCATCGAGGCGTCACTGGCCGGTCCGGCCTACGCCCGCCCGGCGGGCCATCTGGGGGTCGCCCCCAACCGGGGCGACACCGCCGTGCCCTGCGTCAGCGGGGTGTGCGACTACACCCGGGATGTGCGCGGCGGCTGGTACGACGCGGGTGACCAGGGCAAATACGTGGTCAACGGCGGTCTCGCGGTCTGGCAGCTCGTCAACTCCTTCGAGCGCGCGAAGCGCACGGGGCACGCGGCGGCGCTCGGCGACTCCACCTTGCGCGTCCCCGAGCGCGGCAACGGGATGCCGGATGTGCTCGACGAGGGGCGCTGGGAGCTGGAGTTCCTGATGCGCATGCAGATCCCGGAGGGCAAGCCACGGGCGGGGATGGCCTTCCACAAGGTCCATGACGCCGCCTGGACCGGGCTGCCCACCCGTCCGGAGCAGGACGCCGAGCCGCGCGAGCTGCACGCGCCGTCCACCGCCGCGACCCTCAACCTGGCCGCCGCGGCGGCCCAGTGCGCCCGGGTCTACGCACCGTACGACGCCGCCTTCGCCGCCCGCTGTCTGGACTCCGCGCGCCGCGCCTGGGCCGCCGCGCAGGCGAACCCGAATGTGCTCGCACCGAGCTCGGACTCCACCGGCGGCGGGGCGTACGACGACAGCGAGGTGGGCGACGAGTTCTACTGGGCGGCGGCGGAGCTGTACGCCACCACCGAGGAGGCGCGGTACCGGGACGCGGTCACCTCGTCGCCGTACCACACCGCGAGCGATGTGTTCACCCCGCACGGCTTCAGCTGGCAGGACACCGCGCCCCTCGGCCGGCTCGTCCTGGCCACCGTCCCCAACCGCCTGCCCGCCACCGACCTCGCCCGCGTCCGCGCCTCCGTGATCTCGGCCGCCGACGGACAGCTCAGCACGATGGCCGGCCAGGGATATGGGGTACCGCTGCCGGCGGACGGCTATGTGTGGGGCTCCAACGGCCAGGTGGCCAACAACGCGACCGTCATGGCCATCGCCTACGAACTCACCAAGCAGCGGCGCTACCGCACCGGAGCGCTGGAGACTCTGGACTATCTGCTCGGCCGCAACGCGCTCGGCCAGTCCTACGTCACCGGCTACGGCGAGCACGCCGCGCAGAACCAGCACCACCGCTTCTGGGCGCATCAGTACGACGCCTCGCTGCCGAACCCGCCCGCCGGATCGATCGCGGGCGGCGCCAACGCGGGGCTGCAGGATCCGGTGGCGCAGGAGAAGCTCCCGGGCTGCGCACCCGCGGCGTGCTACATCGACGACATCGGTTCGTACTCGACCAACGAGGTGGCGATCAACTGGAACGCGCCGCTGGCGTGGCTGGCCGCGTTTGCCGCGGAACGCGGCTGAACAGACGGGACGAGCCGACCCGGCGGGTGAGGGGCCACCGGCCCCTCACCCGCCGTCGTTTTCACCGGGGCAGCTGCGCCTCGATCGCGGCGACGACGTCGTCCGCCTCCGGCTCGGTGCGCGGGCGGAACCGGCCCACGACCTCGCCGTCCGGCGAGATCAGGAACTTCTCGAAGTTCCACTGCACATCCCCCGCCTCGCCCTGCGCGTCCGCCGTCCGCGTCAGCTCGGCGTAGAGCGGATGCCGCTGCTCGCCGTTGACATCGGTCTTCTCCAGCAGCGGGAAGGACACGCCATAGGTCGTCGAGCAGAACGTCTGGATCTCCTCGCTCGTCCCCGGCTCCTGCCCGGCGAACTGATTGCACGGAACCCCCAGCACGGTGAACCCGCGCCCGGCATAGCGCTGCTGCAGCCGCTCGAGCCCCTCGTACTGGGGGGTGAGACCGCACTTGGACGCCACATTGACCACCAGCAGCGCCACGCCCCGATGCTCCCCGAGGGAGGTCGGCTCGCCGGTAAGGGTGTGCAGGGGAATGTCGTACAGGCTCATGCGATCAACCGCCTTCGTCGTTCGGTGGGTGAGCCAAATCTATGCGCTGACCATCGCCCATCGCTTCATCACAACTTGACCACATCTGACACAAGCTCTTCACTCTTCAACGAGCGCGGCTACGGTCAACGTCCACGTATCACTCAAGGGGGGACCATGTCCTGGAATAACCAGCCATCACCGGCACCGACGCGCCCCAGATGGGCACGCAAGCGTGTCGCCGTCCCCATCGCGGCCATCCTGCTCTTCGCCGGAGTCGGCATAGGGTCGGCTCAGGGCGAGGACGCGAAGGCGGCGGACGGCGACAAGCCCACGCCCAAGGTGACGGTCACCGTCACGGCCAAGCCGGCCCGGGTGAAGGACACTCCCGAACCGGCTCCCACCGTGACGGTCACCAAGACCGTCACCGCGAAGCCGAAGCCCGTGCCCAAGGCGACGAAGAGCGCTGAGGACGACTCGTCCTCCTCCACCAGCGGTGTCGGCACGTCATCCGGCGGATCGTCCTCGTCGGGCTCCGGGGGCGGCGGGTCGTCATCCGGCGGGTCGTCCGGCTCCTCGTCCGGGGGATCGTCCAGCAGCACGGGCGGATCGAGCAGCGGTGCCACAGCGCTCTGCAACGACGGGACCTACTCGTACGCCGCCCACCACCAGGGCGCGTGCTCGCATCACGGTGGTGTCGCCATCTTCTACAGGTGATCCGATACGACGCTGGGGCGGGCCGCAGGGCCCGCCCCAGCGCCTGCCGAGTGGCGCCGGATGGCGGCTATTCGGGCGGCGTCGGCGTGTCGTGGCTGCGGTACATCGCCTGGATGTCGAGCTCCAGCTTGACCGTGGGTCCGACCACGGCGATGCCGCGGGCGAGCATATTTCGCCAGTTGAGGGTGTAGTCCTCGCGGTGCAGCTCCGCCGTGGCGAGGGCGGCGCAGCGCAGTTCCTGGTCGTAGCCGCCGTTCACGGCGCCGAGGTAGGTGGTGTCCAGGGTCACCGAGCGGCTGACGCCGTGCATGGTGAGGGGGCCCTGGAGGGTCCACTTGGGTCCGCTGCGCCAGGTGAAGCGGTTGCTGGCGAAGTGGATCTCCGGGAAGTTCTCGACGTCGAGGAAGTCCGCCGAGCGCAGGTGGTTGTCGCGGGTGTTGTTGCCGGTATTGATGCTGGAGGCGTCGATGACGACCTCGACGCGGGAGTCCTCCATCCGCTCGGCGATGTGGATGCCGCCCCGGAAGCGGGTGAAGCGGCCGTGCACATTGGCCATGCCGACGTGGCGGGCGATGAAGCGGATCGCGGTGTGCGGCGGGTCGAAGAGCCAGGTGCCCGGCGGGGGAAGCTCAAGCTGCTGGGAGGGCTCCATCTGCACCCGGCGGGGCGGTTCGCTCCGGCCGTGGGCGATGTCGACGGTGAGGCGGTTGGGCTGCAGCCCGCTTCCGGTGAGCAGCACGGTGTACTGCCCCGGTTCGAGCGTGGCGAAGAACAGGCCGTGGGGATCGGTGGTGGCCTTGGCCACCGTACGGGCGGCGCCACGCGTCTCGGTGACGGTGACCTCCACGCCGCCCAAGGCCTGGCCGACGGGGTCCAGGACCTCGCAGCTGAAGGCACCGGCGCCCACGGGCAGGGGGATCGTGAGTCCTGATCCGCGGTCCGGACGCTTGGTGCGCATGCGCCGGAGCAGTGCGAGGGGCATTGCAGTCATCTCACTAACGGTTTCTCTGGGGATGTGGGCGCGTCCATGATGGAGCCCCAGGTCGGGCTCTCTGCGCCGGGGGGGTGGGTGTCAGCCGTGGCCGAGGATCTTCCGTAGTGCCCCGATCAGCAACTCCCCCGCGCGCGGGGACATTTCGGGGTGGCGGAAGCCGATGTGGTTGTCGGGGCGGGTCATCAGGGCCCCGCAGTCGCCGATCTCGCGCAGCCGGGCCCAGTCGCCGTATGGATCCTCGTACTCCTGGCCGGGGCCGATGGAGACGGTGACGAGCTCGATGCCGAGCGCCTTACGGGCCGCCTCGGCGGCCTCCTCCCAGCAGTCGCCGCCGATGCCGGTGAAGAGGGTGAACCGGCCGTGGCCGCCGAGGTCGAGGGTGGACAGCCGCTCACGGCCCCGGACGACCCATGCGTGCGGCAGCTTGGCGCCGGGGCGGGTGCTGGGCTGGTGGTACAGCTCGGGGTCGCGGCCGAAACCGGGGTCGGGGGTGCCGTCGGGGACGATGGCGTCCGAGACGTACCGCTGGTTCATCTCCACACCGTGCGCGTTGAACTCGTACACCTTGGCCGCGATGGCCTCGCGCAGCCCCTGCCGTTGCTTCGCGCCCTCGGGCGTGGCGGCCTTACGGGCGTCGACGTTGCGCCACATCTGCTCGGTGTCGGAGGTGGCGAGCACACCCAGCGCCTCGAAAACCGGCGCGGTCTCACCGATGCTCCGATTGGCCCGCTCGACGATCTGCCGCCCCACCGGCGCCCGTTCGGCGGAGTAGGTGTCCAGAAGGGCGGGGGCGGCCGTGCCGTCGAGGACCAGCTTGAGCTTCCAGGCGAGGTTGTACGCGTCCTGGATGGAGGTGTTGGAGCCCAGCCCGTTGGACGGCGGATGGCGGTGGACGGCGTCGCCCGCGCACAGCACCCGCCGGTCGGTGTAGGTCTCGGCATACAGATGGTTGACGGTCCACGCGGAGGTCGAGGTGATGCGCACGGGGATCGTGTCGTCGCCGAGCAGCCGGTGCACCACGGACCGCGCGAACTCCTCGGTGAGGTCCGGCGGGCCCGCCTCGAGGTCGTAGCCCCACACCACCATCCACTCGGTCCAGGGGCGCACACAGCGCACCAGGCCCGCGCCGATGCCGCCCACCGTCGCGCCCGGGGCCAGCACCCAGTACAGCGTGGAGGGGCGATGGGCGGTCAGATGGGCGAGATCCGCCTCGAAGACGATGTTGAGGCTGCCCGCGACACCCATCCGGCCGACCGTGGGCAGCCCGGCGTTCTCCACGACCCGGCTGCGTCCGCCGTCAGCGCCGACCAGATAGCGGGCCCGCACGCGGTAGGTGTCCCCGCGCAGTCGGTCCTCGACCAGCGCGGTCACGCCGTCGTCCGACTGCTCGTGGGAGAGGTACTCGGTGTGGAAGCGCAGCGCGGTGCCCCGGGAGACGGCGGCGTTCACCAGCACCGGCTCCATCAGGTGCTGGGGCATGTCGCACATCCGGCTGGGGCTGGCCAGTTCATGCGCGGCCTGGACGAGCGGGTCGTTGCCCCAGGAGCGCAGCCGTCCCAGCTCCTCGCCCGCGAGACTGGTGCAGAAGACGGTGTTCCCCATCAGCGGCTGCGGCGTGGCCTGGGCGGTGACCTGGTCCTCGACGCCGAGGTCGCGCAGCACCTCCATGGTGCGCTGGTTGGTGATGTGCGCGCGGGGCGTGTCCGCCAGGCTGCCGTACCGGGTGACCATGACGTTGGACACGCCGTAGGTGCTCAGGGCGAGCGCCGTCGCGGCTCCGGCGGGGCCACTGCCCACGACCAGTACGTCGGTCTCGACGGTCTCCACTGCTGAAGGGCTCCTCTCCGGGTGATGGGCGATCTCCTGACGATCGCCGGTCTCCCGGCGACGGGCAGTCTCCCGGCAACCGGCAACCGGCGACCGGCGACCGGCGACCGGCAATGGGCGACGCCGACCGGCGATCTCCTCACGACCGGCGATCGACCATTGGTGATCTTGTTCCAATACCCGGGCCCCGAGGTGTCTCATTTCGAAACACCGGCGACGTATACGGTGGAGGGGCTGTGACGACCATCGACGACACCCCCGCCGACTCGGCCCTCTCATCGCTGCGCCGGGCGCGCGACCGGTTCCTCAGCGGACGGCCGCCGGGCGACGGGGTCCCCGAGGAGCTCGCCGAAGCCTGGCGGCGGGCGCGGTTCTTCGGCGTACCGCGCGATCTGGTGGCCCCGCCCAGGGTCCGGCCGCCCGAGGAATCACCGCTGCTGGCCGCGGCGCGCCCCGCGCTGGACCGCGTGGCGCCCGCGCTGAGCGGTGAGATGGGGCTGGTGCTCGTCGACTCACGCTGCCGCGCGCTGTGGTCGGGCGGCGGCCGTTACACCGGCACGTCCGCCGATGTGACCGGTCTCGATCTGTCGGAGAAGGCGGTCGGGCACAACAGCGCCGCGCTCGCGCTGCGCACGGGGCTCCGGGCCGAGGTCCACGGCCCGGAGCACTTCCTCGACCTGTGGCAGGAGGTGTGGGCGGTCAGCGTGCCGCTGTACGAGCCGACGGCGGGCCGCCCGGCCGGCACCATCACCGTGGTGGCCCCGCTGGGCGAGGGCCGCGCCGCCCACCCGGGCACGGCCATCGCCGAGGCCGCCGCACACGCGATCGAGACGGAGCTGCTGGGCCGGACGCGCCCGCCGGAGCGGGTGCTGCTCGACGCGTATCTGCGTCAGCGGGCCGACGGGGCGGCCGTGGTGGTGCTCGACGGCAGCAGCCGCCTCGTCAGCCCGGAGGCCGCGCGGCTGCTGTCGCACGAGACGCTGGCGCGGCTGGAACGGCATGCCACGGCCCTCCTCAGGGACGCGGACGCCGGGCCGGAGGGCGCGCACTCCGGGACACCGGAGGAGATCGCCGTACCGGACGGCGCCGGTCTCACCGTAAGGATGACGCGCGTGGTGCACGGGGGCGAGGTCATCGGGGCCGTCGCCACGGTATGCCCGGCGGCCCCGCGGGCGCGGGCGGCGGAGCGGCCGGGCCCTGACCGGCTCCCGGGGCTCGAGGGCACGTCCCCGCCCTGGCGGGTGGCCGTCTCCCGGGCGACGGAGCTGGCGCGGGCCGCGGAGCCGCTGCTGCTGATCGGCGAGGCGGGGGTGGGCAAGACCGCGCTGGCCCGTGCCCTGCTCGGCCGCCGGGGCACGGCCGCACCGCGTCTGGTGGACGCCGCCGAGCAGGTGGCCGGTGAGGTGCCGAGCTGGTGCCGCGAGCTCGCGGAGGGGGACGGCGGCGCCCCGCCGCTGCTCCTGCGCCACGCCGAGCGGCTGGGCCAGTCCGATGTGGCCGCGCTGCTCTCACTGCTGGAGGAGCGACCCGCGGTGCCCTTGGTGGCGACGCATACCCCGGGTGCGCCGACCGGTCCGTGTCTGAGCCGGCTGCTGGACATCCTCTCGGCCCGGTCGGTGACGCTGCCGCCGCTGCGCGAGCGCGTCGAGGACATCCCGGCGCTGCTGGCGGGCCTCGCCCGGCGCCCCTCCCCCGGACGTCCCCCGCTGACCTGGAGCCTGGACGCGCGCCGGGCGCTGGAGCAGCACACCTGGCCGGGCAATGTCACCGAACTCGCCCATGTCGTACGGGAGGTGGCCGAGCGCCGCCGTACCACCGGACCGGTGCGGCGCGAGGAGCTGCCGTACGGACTCCGGGTGCCACCGGCCACCCGCCGTCTGAGTGGCATAGAACGGGCGGAGCGCACGGCGATCCTGGAGGCGCTGCGCCGCCACGGGGACAACAAGGTGCGGGCCGCCGAGTCCCTGGGCATCGGCCGGGCCACGCTGTACCGGAAGTTGCGGGCGTACGGAATGGACCAGGCGTAGGGGAATGGACCAGGCGTAGGGGCGGAAACAGTCACCAGGGGGCCGGTCACAGGGGGGCCGGTCATCGGTCGCGGAGGGGGCAACGGTGACGCGAGACAACAGCGCCGAGGGCGAAGCGGTCACGGGCAGGCTGCTGATCCTGGAGTACGAGCAGGTGAAGGAGGAGCAGCGGGCGCGGATCGGGTTCCGCGACAATCTGCTCTACGCGACACTCGCCGCGATGGCGGCCATCATCACCTTCTCCCTCCAGAGCCATGGACGTCCGGAGCTGCTGTTGCTGCTGCCCCCGGCATCGGCCCTGCTGGGCTGGGCGTATTTGGTCAACGACGAGAAAATATCGGCCATCGGGCGGTACGTCCGGGAGGATCTGGGGCCCCGGCTGGCGGCGCTCGTGCCGGGCCGGCCACCGGTGTTCGGCTGGGAGCGGGCCCACCGCGACGACGGCCGCCGGATCTCCCGCAAGCGGCTGCAACTGGCGGCCGATCTGCTGCTGTTCACGGTGGCGCCGATCGCCGCCCTCGTCGTGTACTGGGCCTCGGAGCCGGTGCGGGCGGTGCTGCTCGCGGTGTCGGTGGCGGAAGTGGCGCTGATCACCGTCCTGGGGGTGCAGATCGTGCTGTACGCGGATCTGCACCGGCCCTGACGCATGAGAACCACAGGGTGCGTCTGAGAACCATAGGGTGCGTCGCATCCGTAAGGTGTCGGCGGAAGCTGTCCTAGGGGGGATCCATGGGCGCTGAGGGCAAGGGCGGGACGGCGCGGGCCGATGTGGTGGTCCTGACCGCGCTGGAGGTCGAGTACCGGGCGGTCCGGGCCCATCTGGAGGAGCCGCGCCCGGTCAGGGCGGAGCGGGGCGCGCTGTTCGAACTGGGCGTGTTCCGCGCCGGATCCGGCGAGCGGACGGTCGCCATCCATATGACGGGTCCGGGGAATTCGGGCGCCGCGGCCTCGGTCGAGCGGGCCGCGGCGCTCTTCGCGCCCCGGGCGGTGCTGTTCGTGGGGGTCGCGGGCGGCCGTAAGGACGTCGCGCTGGGCGATGTGGTGGCCGCCGACGCGGTGTACGACTACGAGACCGGTAAGGACACCGAGTCGGGGTTCCTGCCCCGGCAGAAGACCCATCAGTCCGCCTACGGACTGGTGCAGCTGGCCCGGCTGGTGGCGGCGGGCGACGGGTGGCAGGGGCGGATCCGCCCGGGGGACGACGCGCCACGCCCCCGTGCCCATGTGAAACCCCTCGCGGCGGGCGGACGGGTGGTGGCACACCACCGCTCGGACGCCGGGCTCAGGCTCGCGGCCGGTGCGGGTGACGCGCTCGCGGTGGACATGGAGGGCTTCGGCTTTCTCGCGGGCGCGTACGTCAATCAGCAGCTGGACGCGCTGGTGATCCGCGGCATCTCGGATCTGCTCGGGGACAAGGGCGAGGCGCATGACGAGCGCTGGCAGCCGGTGGCCTCCCGGCACGCGGCCGCCTTCGCCTTCGAACTGATCGGCCGGATCCCGGTGGCGGCGGACGCCCCGGCGGTGGCGGACGCCCCGGTGGCCCAGCCGCTCACCGCCGAGAGTCGGTCCCGCACCGCCGAGACGCGGTCCTTCGCGACCGGTATGCCGTCGCTCGCCACCACCACACGGTCGGTCGCCGCCGAAACGCAGCCCGAAGCACCCCGGCGGCGCAGGCTGACGATCCGTGACCTCGGCGGTCTCGCGGACACGCTGCTGGCCGTGTCCGGGATGACCTCCCCCGCCCGCTGGCAGCAGCTGCTCGACGAGCTGCCCACCGTGGGCACGGCGGTGGGCCGTCAGTCGGGGAGCCGTGCGGAGGCCCTGTCCCTGCTGCGCACCTGCGAGGCACGGCGTGCGATGGGCGAGCTGGTGGAGGTGGTCGCGGTGCTCGCCCCGGACGATCCGGCGGCCGCCGAACTCGCCCGGCGCATCGAGGAGCTCGGATTGGAGTGACCCTCCTCACCCTCCCGGCCCGGCGGGTGCCGAACCCCGGGCCGCCCGCGCGCGGATCCCGCACGTTCCCCGGGCCACGGCGGCAGGGCGTCCCGCACGTCCGGTCGATGGAATCGTCCAGGTGGCCCCCTGGGGAGGGCCGCCCTCCGCCCCACGGGCACCTGCTCCCCCGATCCACCACCGGGACGTGCCCCCACCGCGGCGGGGCCCGCCGGGGGCGGGGACGGTGCCGTGGACATACTCACCCAGGGGGTGTCAGGCGGAACTTGCGGGGAAAACAAGTTGTCCCGGAGTCCGAGCGGTTGGTGCCCGTGTGTGGCAGGGTCTCCGGCGGGATCATCGGCGGCGGGGACCGGTGATGCGGCCTCGGGGGAGGGCACAGCATGGCGGCCATGGGGGAAGGTGGCCTGAAATCGGTCGGCAACCTCGTCACGGCGTTGAAGGAGTTCCGCTGTTTGACGGATCCGGATCTGCGCACGCTGTGTCTGGATCTGGTCGCCATGGAGCTGGAGATGACCAGCGTTCCCGTGCGCGTCCACCGGGTGACCGACTACTTCCTGGTGGAGCTGGCCCGCGAATGCCTGGAAAACGTGCGGATCATGCACGCGCTACGCGCGTCCCTCGCGGTGATGGCGGCGGCCGACGAGGACGCCATGATGCGGCTCGACTCGGTCATGGAGCAGATGACGGCCCGTCCGGCACTCCCCGAGACCGCCGCCGCGAAGCTGCGGTCGCTGCTGGAGGAGCTGGAGATCGAGCAGTTGGGCCAGTTGTGCCGTACGGCGGCGGGCCCACTGCAGGACATCCCGGCGGTCACCAGCCCCTGGCACGCCTTCGAGGTGCTGAGCCGGATGAACGCGCAGCCGGGCGGGCTGCCGCCGGGGCTCGCCCTCGTGGAGTACCTCGCGGCGGCGGCGCGTCCGCTGCAGCGGGCCGACGCGCTGCGCGAATGGGCCGATGAGCAGGCCCGGGAGCTGGGCCTGACACCACAGCTGCGGTCGCTGCGGCAGCAGGTGGGGCATGCCGCCCCGGCCGGGCCGGTGGACGCCTATCTGGTGATCCGGCTGCTGCCCCAGGAGGAGGCCGGGTGCTACGAGCTCTCGTCCTGGCATCAGTACGACCCGACCGGCTGGCATCCGGCCCGCGGCCCGGTCACCCAGGTCACCTCGGAGACCGCGGAACGGGCGGTCCAGAAGCTGGTGTACGAGGCCGCCGAGGAGTGGGACGACGCCGGGGCGATCCACATCGAGTTCATGCTCGGCCCGGATGACCTGAATCTGCCGGTCCACCGCTGGCGTCTGGAGCTCGACAGCGAGATGCCCACCCCGCTGTACATGGACTATCCGGTGGTCGTACGGAGCCTGGAGCGAAGCCGGACCAGACGCTGGCACCGCCAGTGGAAGCAGCGCTGGAACGTCTTCGACCAGCAGCCCGAGCGTGCCAAGCAGCTCGTCGTGGACGGCGAGGACCCGGACAGCCCGCGCTCCGGCGACACCCGCGCCCTGTTCGCCCGGCTCAAGGTCGATCCTCAGGTGGTCGCCCTGATCCTCAACTCGCCCCCGGGGGCCACCCCGAGGGGAACTCGGAGGTGCTGACCGCCTGGCGGGCCGGGATCCCGGTGATCGCCTGGGACGGCCGGACGCCCCGTGACCCCGGCTTCGTCCAGCAACTGAGACAAAAACAGGCCGAGCCAAGCGGGAACCTGGCACGGCTCCGTGAAGCCGTGACAGAGTTACGTCTGGACGCCCATACGATCGGCTCCGCGGAGGGGGAGCATCACCTCGGGCAACATGTGGTGCTCGTTTGGGACGACCCAACCCGACCTGTGGAACCTCTTGGGCGCATGACGGGGCCGGACGACGGGGTAGGTGGTCGATGAGCGACGGAGAGCCTGCGCGGCGCCACAACGGACGGGTCCACCAGGACTCGGGTTCCGCCTCCGGAGCCCTGCCGTCCGGGATACCGCGCCCCTGGTGGATCTACCAGGGCACCGGGCGCCCGCTCCACGACGTAAGCCTGGAGGAGATCCTTCCGCCGCCGCCCCCGTGGCGCACCTTCGGCGGGGTCTCGGCCTGCCCGCCCGACGGCGACGGCGGGCCCGGCGCGTTATCGGATCGGGACGACACCCCGACCGAGCCCCCGGCGCCGCCGGAGGACGAGCAGGACACCGCCCGGCGGCTGGGCGCGGCACCCCTGGGCGTGCGCTCCGACCCCGAGGAGGCCGATCTCGTCAACGCGGCGCTGATCCTCAGGCGCCCCCTTCTGGTGACGGGCCGCCCGGGCACCGGCAAGTCGACGCTGGCGTACCGCATCAGCAGGGAGCTGGGGCTGGGCCGGGTGCTGCGCTGGCCGATCACGACGCGATCGACCCTGCGGGCCGGGCTGTACGGCTACGATGCCGTCGGCCGTGTGCACGCCGCCGCGGCCGGACAGGCGTCGGAGGGGGACACGCACGAACCCGGACCGGAGGACATCGGCGACTTCCTCCAACTCGGCCCGCTGGGCACGGCGATGCTCCCGCACCGTCTGCCGCGCGTCCTGCTCATCGACGAATTCGACAAGAGCGATATCGATCTGCCCAATGATCTGCTCGACATCTTCGAGGCCGGCGAGTACTCCATTCCCGAGCTGGTGCGCATCCGCCGACGCCGCCCGGCCGTATCGGTCCTCACCGACGATCCGGAGCGCAGTACCGTCATCGCCTCGGGTCGGGTGCGCTGCAGCGCCTTCCCCGTCGTCATCATCACCAGCAACGGCGAACGGGATTTCCCGCCCGCGTTCCTGCGGCGCTGTCTCCAGCTCCGGCTGCCCGACCCGGACGCGGACCGGCTCGCCGCGATCGTGGCCGCGCATCTGGGACGGGCCGACGATCCACGCGCGCGGGAGCTGATCCAGATGTTCCTCGAGCGCAGCGAGCGCGAAGGCGGCCTCGCCGCGGACCAGTTGCTCAACGCGGTGTATCTGGTGACGGCCCAGTCACATGTACCGGGGCCCGAGTGGGAGGAGCTACTGCAGGCCGTCTGGCACCGGCTGGACAGTGCAGCAGGCTCGACATGACATATGACCCAGGCGGCCGGTCCGCCGGGCCCGCCCCTCGGGACCTCGACTGGCGGCAGCTTGCCGACGCCGTGTGGCTGGCGGTCTGCAAGGCCGAGACGGACCCCGGCCCCGGACGGCCGGACCCGGGACCCCTCCCGGGGACACCGGAGGCGGACGCCCCGCCGCCCGGTGACGAGCCGTCCGACGAGCCGCGGCAGGACCGCGAGGGGGAGCACCCCGCGGCCGAGCCCGAAGCCGGGCCCGCGGTCGCGGAGCCGCCGCTCCCCGCGGAGCTGGTCGGTGTCCCCGCACCGCCCGGTGAGGCGGAGCCGGTGACCGTCGCGGAAGCCTTCGTGCCCGCGCGCCGGGCGTCCGTCGCCGAGCCTCCGCTGCCCGAGCGCGCTCTGTCCCGGGCGCTGCGGCCGCTCAAGCGCACCTCGCCCTCGCTGGTCGAGATGGAGATCGACGAGGAGGCGACGGCCGAGTCCGCGGCGCGCGAGGGGCTGTGGGTGCCCGCCTGTGTGCCGGTGCGCGAGCGCTGGATGGACGCCGTTCTGGTGGTGGACAGCGGCAGTTCGATGGTGGTGTGGCGGCGGACGGCCGAGCATCTGGTCACCGTGCTGCGACGCACCGGCGCCTTCCGGGATGTGCGGGTGCACCGGCTGAACACCGACCATCCGTTACCCGAGGACCGGTCGCCGGTCGAGGGGATGCCGCCGCGCGGCAAGCGGACGGTGCTGGTGCTGACCGACGGCATCGGCGCGGCCTGGGCCGATGAGAGCGCCCAGCGCGCGCTGGCCCACTGGGCGCGGTATGCCTCGGTCGCCGTGCTGCATGTCTTGCACCAGGGCCGCTGGCACCACACCGGGGTGGCGCCGGAGCGGGTGCGGGTGCGGGTCCCCGAACCGGGCGCCCCCAATGGCACCTGGCGGCGGGCGGACGGCGGTTCCTGGCCGGGCGGCGCACCACCGGTCCCGGTGCTGGAGCTGGACGCGCGGTGGATGGCCAACTGGGCGCGGCTGGTGGCCCGCCCGTCGGCGCGCGGCGACGACACGATGGCGCTGCTGCCCGGGGCGCCGGCCGAGCGCTGGGAGCCCGAGCCCGAACCGAGCGCCTGGGACCGCGTCTTCCGGTTCCGCGCCACCGCCTCGCCGAGCGCCTTCCGGCTGGCGTCCCGGCTGGCCGCCGCGCCGTTGAACATTCCCGTGATGGAGTTCGTGCAGGGGATCCACCAGCCGGAGGGCAGCCCGGGCGATCTGGCCGAGGTTCTGCTGGGCGGACTGCTGCGCAAGGTGGGCACCGCCGACCCGCTGGACGAGACGGGCATCGGCTACGAGTTCCACGACGGGGTGCGGGAACTACTGCTGTCCGCCGGGATGCGGGACGAGTCGCTGTACATCCTCGGGAGCGTCCTCGATCGGCTCGGCCGCCGCTGGAAGCCGCTGCTGATGCTCCGCGACCTGCTCAACCACCCCTCCGGGTCGGTGCGCGACCTTCCCAAGACCGAGCGCCTGCTTCCGTACATCCGCCTTCAGGAACAGGTGTACCAGGCTCTTTCCGGTCCGTACCTGGAGGGTGCGCGCTCCTTTCGCGCCCTGGTCCTGGCCCATCAGGCGCTCGCCCGCTCGGGGGAAAGCCGACCCGATCCAGTTGAAGACGCATCACACAGGGGAAGATATGCGGTCTCCGAGGCGCTTGCCATGACTGACTCCACGACTCCCCGAACCGACCCGCTGTCCCAGGCCGACGATTCACCATCCCCGCCGGCGCACGGCACGCCGGGCTCGGCGGCGGAGCATCTGAGAGGAACATTCGTGTCCGTGACCGCTGCCCGGTCCCTGCCCGCCGTGGAGGAGCGCCAGGCCGGGGAACCCCCGTCCATTTGGGGAAATGTACCGCCCCGGAACAACAACTTCACCGGGCGGCAGACGTTGCTCGACACTCTCCACGAGCGGCTGAGGAGCGAGGGCACCGCCGCCGTGCTGCCGGAGGCCCTGCACGGGCTGGGCGGGGTGGGCAAGTCACAGATCGCACTGGAGTACGTCCATCAGCACGCGGCAGACTACGACGCGGTGTGGTGGATCCCGGCGGAGCGCCCCGAGCAGATCCGCCAGGCGCTGGTGCAGCTCGCCGACCGGCTCGGACTGCGTGCGGGCATGGAGGCCAACACGGCCGTGCCGAGCGTACTCGACGCGCTCCGGACCGGACGCCCGTGCCGCAACTGGCTGCTGGTCTTCGACAACGCCGAGGAACTGGAGACGGTACGGCCGTTCTTCCCCGCGGGCGGGCCGGGCCGGATCCTGGTCACCTCGAGGAACGCACAGTGGTCGCGCGCCGCCCGCACCGTCGAAGTGGACGTCTTCGAGCGGGAGGAGAGCATCGAGCTGCTGCGCCGCCGGGGGCCGGAGCTGCCGCGCGACCAGGCGGACCGGGTCGCCGACGCCCTGGGGGACCTTCCGCTGGCCATCGAGCAGGCGGCGGCCTGGCTCACCGAAACGGGTATGCCGGTCGACGAATACCTTCAGGTGTTCGAGGACGAGCGCGCCGATGTCTCCACCCGCCGTAACGAGCTGCTGGCGGCGGGCGTTCCGGTGGACTACCCCGAACCGGTCGCCGCCGCCTGGAACATGTCGCTGCGCCGACTGGCCGAAACCCATCCCGGTGCGCTCCAACTCCTGCAGATGTGCTCGTTCTTCGCGCCCGAGCCGATCTCCCGGCGGCTCTTCTCCGGCGTGCGCGGGGTGTCCCTCTCCCCCGAGCTGTCGGAGGTGCTGCAGGACCCCATCAAGCTCGGCCACGCGATCCGTGAGATCAACCGCTACGCGCTGATCAAAATCAATCACCGCAGCAACACGATCGAAATGCACCGGCTGGTGCAGGCCGTGCTGATCGGCCAGATGTCCACGCAGCAGCAGGCGGATATGCGGCACAGCGCCCATGTGCTGCTGGCCTTCGGCGACCCCAACGACGTCGCTCCCCCGAACTGGGGGCGGTACGCCGACCTCCTCTCCCATGTCCGGGCCTCGCGCGCGATGGAGTGCGATGACAAATGGGTGCGGCAGATGGTGCGGAATCTGGTGCGTTTCCTCTTTATCTGGGGGGACCACGAGGGTGCGCTGGAACTCGGTAACCAGGTGCGCCGCAATTGGGTCGAGACACTCGGTGAGGACAGTCCGGAGACGCTGGCCGTCTCCCGGACCCTGGGCCATGTCCTGACCGTCCTCGGCCACTTCAAGGAGGCCCGCGAGCTCAACCGCCGGACGCTGGAGCTGCAGCGCGCCAGCGAGGGCGACGACCACGAGAACACCCTGGTGACTCAGGGCGCGGTCGCCGTCGACACCCGCTACCAGGGCGACTACGCGCGCTACGTGGAGCTGGAGAAGAACCGCTGGAACAGGACCCTGCGGCTCTTCGGGGACGAGGACCCGTACTCCATCGGCGCGGCGAACGACTACGCCGTGGCGCTGCGCGCGACGGGGAACTACGCACAGGCCCGGCAGATGGACGAGGAGGCACGGCGCACCGCCGGTCTGGTGCTCGGCGAGGACGCCTTGCTCACCATTCTGGTGGAGGCCAATCTCTCCATCGATGTCCGCGAGAGCGGGGAGTACCTGGCCGCCCGCGACATGCTGGAGCAGACCTGTGCCCGCGTCCGCCGGGTGCTGCCGCAGAACGCTCCGGTCGGTGTCTACGCCCTGCGCAATCTCGCCGTGGCGCGCCGCAAGGCGGGCGACCACGAGGGCGCCCTGGACCTCAGCCGAGAGGTGCTGGAGCGCTATCGGCTGCGCTATACCGAACCCAATATCAACATCACCACGACGGCCCTGAACCTGTCGATGGATCTGCGGCAGACCGCCGATCTGGAAGGCGCCCGTGAGCTCGGCCGCAAGTGCCTTGACGACATGCGCGTCGCCCTGGGGGAACGGCATCCGGCGACCCTGAGCGCCGCGGTCGACCTCGCGGTGACCCTGAGGCTGCTGGGCGAGACCGATGAGGCGCTCGTACTGAACAAGGAGACCCTGCCGGTGCTCGTCGAGCAGCTGGGGGCCGACCATCCCGTGGCGCTGACCTGCGCCATCAACATGGCCAGCGACCACTACACGCTCGCGGACTACCAGGAGGCCCACGAGCTGGACACCGAGACCCTGGCGACCTGCCGGTCCAAGCTCGGTGAGGACCATCCCACCACCCTCGCGTGTGCGGTCAATCTGTCGGGGGATCTGCGTGCGCTGGGCGAGGGCAGGCAGGCGGAGGAGTTGCACCAGGACGCGCTCGGCCGGATGCGCCGGGTGCTGACGGCCGGCCATCCGGCGACGGTCGCGGCGGCCCGGGGCATCCGGGCGGACTGCGATGTGGAGGCCACGGCCGTCTGACCCGGCCGTCCCGCCGCGCGGACGGCCCGCCCCACCGGCCGTTCATCGATGCGTGCGCGTCCCGATCCATCGTGCGAGAGCCAATGGATCGGGGCCCTCGCCATGCGCGGTGCGCACTCCCCGGTGCACGGCGAGAACCAGCTCGGGGTGGCTCAGCAGCGTCGTCCTGGCCGGGCCGTCCGGTAGGCCGAGCGCGAGCCCTGCCCACGCCTCGATGTCCTCCGGGTCCGCGTCCAGCCGGTTCTGGAAGCCGCGCAGCGCGGCCTCGGTGTTCCCCGCGGCCCAGTCGAGGTCGGCCCGGTCCGGGGCCTCGTCGCCCGGTGGGACCCCCGCTTCCGCACCCTCGTACAGCCGGGTGAACCCCGCCGGGTCCCCCAGCCGGTGCCGGGCGAGCGCCGGGCGCGCCAGTGCCCCGGGACGGGTCGGCACGACCGAGGTCGCGGGCAGCTCCCGCGGAGGGTCGGACCGCTCCCGCCATGCCCTCGCCCACTGCGCGGTCCGCTCCGGGTCGCTCGACAGGTGGCGCATGCGGTGGACGAGCCGGTGATCGTCAATCAGATCGGACGCCAGGCGCTTCGGTACGGAGGGCACCCGCTGCGCGAGCCATAAGGCCAGCCGGCCCTCCAGCCGGTGGAGGAACTCCTCGCCCCTGGGAGTCAGTTCGGCATGCGCGAGGAGCGTGCGCAACCCCGAGGCGGTCTGTGCCCGCCGCAGCGCGAACTCGAACGCGGCGCTCTCCCGAGCCGGTCCGGGCTCGGCGCGCCGCACCCGGTCCCACCAGAATCCGGTCACGCCCATGAACGCGTACACCCCCTGGAGGAGCCCGCGCAGCGGTCGCGGATCCAGCCGCCAGGGCGCGTAGTGGATCTCCTCCAGGCCCCCTTCTATCAGGGGCACCAGGTCCATCAGGGCGCTGAGTTTGATGTGCTGGGCCTCGTGCACCAGCGCCGCGGCGAGGGTCAGCGGGTCCGTGGCCCCGTTGAGCAGCACACAGCCGTATGCCTCGGGCGATGAGGCGCTGAACGGTTCGGGCCAGGAGAGATACGGCACAGGCACGACGGAGGACAGGGAAGCACCGATTCCGCTCGGATCCACATTGGACTGTTGGCAGACCAGCCGCCAGGCGCCGTCGAACCGTTCCTGCCAGTCCTCCCGCTCCTCGTCGGTGAGGCGCTCCGGGGGTCTGCTGCGGAAAAAATCGCGATAGGGATCGATGTCGTCGACAAAGGGTGAGCAGACAATCCCCAGGTGTTCTCCGCTCAGCCGCCGCAAACCGTGCCAACCCGGGGCCTCCGCAGAGAAATCGGCGGGTGGTGTCACCGAATGCGGGCCGCATAACACTGTCGCCTTTCCCTCGGCCACGACGACTTCGGCGATTTCGGCCCCGTCCGGAATGCGGGCGATTCCCAGAGCGGGCAGCATCACCCCGCCGTCGCCTACCGGGACGGTGATGCGGAAGTCGATTCCGGCGAGAAGAGCGGCCGAGGCGGCTGTGGCATGCAGATAGCCCACCGCGCTCCACAGCGGGCCATCCCCCGATTCCAGACCGCGCAGCCTGCGCAGACAGCGGTTGAGCCACACCCCTACCGGAGGGTGCAGCAGCAGGGTCTCCACAGCGGCCGGGGAGCGGCGCTCGGCCCGGACCAGCAGCTGCCAGGCGTCCCGGGACGGAGGAAGGGGGCCGGGCAGGGCGGGGTGCTCGGACGCGATGTCCACCAAGGCGCGCAGCAGCAGCATGGCCCGGCTGCGCTGTCCCGATCTCAGCTCGGCCACGGCCGATGAACCCCCCGAACCCCGAGCCAACTCGGCGAAACACTCCGCCGATAAACGATGGGCGCCTCCCCGAACGCCGGAGGACGTCACCGTGACCCTCAACTCAGCACTGGTTCGTAGACGAGGAGTTACCGGCGACCGTCGGCGGGAACTGGACGATGTCCAGCAGCCGCTCCGTCACCGCGGAAAGCCCCTCGTGCCGCTCGAGGTCTTCGAGTGTCGCCCCCGAAAGGTCCAGTAGCTCCGTCTCGACCTCGGTCGCGACTCGCTCCATGACACGGTCCCCCTCCGGACGCTCCCTACCGGCTCATTTGCGGCATCCCCATGGTGGCCTACCCCCTATTGATTGCGAAAGGGTGAACACGGCCAGTCGGCGCCCGCCTTGTCAAGATTTTCGGACACGTCGGCACGCCGGGGAACGCCCTGATATGCCGGTGTCATCCACCCGTTCCGGACCGCATCGCCTCGACCTCGAAGACACCTCCGCACGCCCGGAACGACCGCGCCGAGATCTTCATCGCGTCGAAGGAATCCGGCGGATAGACACGAATCCGCGCGGCGGCGCGCCGGCACGGGGTGTCGGTCATGCCCTCGTTCAGCGTGTGCAGGGCGGCGGAGGCGCTGCCGCCGGGCGGCAGGGAGATCGGAGAGTGCGTGGGGCCGCGCCGGGTGGCGGGGGCGCCGATCGCCGCGTCGGTGGAATCGAGCAGAGAGACACCGGGATATCCGGTGAGAGTGCAGGTCGTCGAGCCCTTGTTGGTGAACACCAGGGGCAGATACACATTCCCGGCTCCCACATCCACCCGGCCGGCCGCCAGCGTCAACTGCGTCTTGGAGCAGACGCGGCGCGCACCGGAGGCGGCGGCGGGCTGCGAGGGGGACGCATGCGAGGGGGCGGGGTGCGCCGAGGGCGGAGGGGACTGCGCGGTGTGCGAGGCGGGCCGCTCGTTCCGTGAGCCTTCGGATGTGCCGGCGGAGTCGACCGAAGGGGAGGAGGGTGGTGCGGCCGAGGAGGCGGAGGTGACGGACGAGGCGCGCTGTGCGGAGTCCCCGTCCCCGGTGTCGCTGCCGCACGCGGTGACCGTGGCCAGTGCGCCGACCAGCAGCGCGCATAAGACCGGTGGCCGGAGCGAGCGGGACCGCGATGTCGTCCTACGCCGAGCAGTCGAGCCGTTGCGTTGACTCATGAGCGACCTCCCGAGGTCAGCCGTCTGCCGGGGACCGCCGCGAGGTCGGGCGCCCCGATGCCTCCTGTGCGTCCCCCTTCGGTCTCCCTTCCCCTCCTGAAGGCTCTTATGTCCGGGCACATTGAGCGCATCAGCGCGCCAATTCCTCACATGGGATTCTCCACCGCAAACATCAGAACGTCTTGTCCCAGCCAGAACCGTGGGATTACTGTTCGGCAGCCATCGCAGTTGCCAACTGCCGTACCAGGACAGGAAGAAGGACTCCATGGCCGCTCGAGGACGTCATCGCCGGCCCCGGCCCCACCGTGTCTCCCGCGCCTCGCTCGCGATCACCGCGGGCGGCGCCGGCGTCGCCCTGCCGCTCATCGGCATCAGCCAGGCGAACGCCGCCTCAGCCGCCGCACCCTCCTCGCCCACCCCGGCCGTCACCACCGTCACGCACTCCACGGCGCAGCCGCTCCTCATCGTCCCGAAGGCCGTGCCCGAGCCCCCGGCCAAGGCTCAGCCTCAGGCCGGTTCGTACACGGTCGTCCACGGCGACACCCTCTCCGCGATCGCGGACACCGAGAACGTGGCGGGCGGCTGGGAGCGGCTCTACGAGATCAACCGCCGGGTGATCGGCGCCGACCCGGATGTGATCCGCCCGGGCCAGCGGCTCACCCTCGGGCGCCCCTGAACGGCCGGGCGTCCGGACGGCGGATATACGGGGACGCGCGCATGCGCAGATGAGCCCCCGCCCGCGGTGGACCACCGCGGCGGACGGCCCTGCGCCTCAACGGGCCTCAGATCAACAAATGTGCCTTGGAGTGGGTGACTTCCTCGATGTCGCCACCTGCCTTGCCGATCAGCCGGTGCGCCAGATTGGTCAGTGCCCGCGCCGCCGCGATCTCCTCGCCGACCCTCGGCTGTGACGGGTCCTCGGGATTGCGGTTGGCACGGCCCTGAGCCAGCATCTCCGTGCCGTCGTGCATCCTCAGCCGGACGACCGCTTCGGTCAGCGGACCGATCTCACGGAATTCCATCTGAATGTCGCATCCCACGATCGTCTCCATCGCGATCACCTCCTGCGTCACTTTCCAGGATGCGCCTCACCCGTCTCTCCAGTCGACCGGGACAGCAAGTCCACCACCTCGTCGTCCGCGGTCTGGGAGAAGTCCTCGTACCACTCCCCCACCGCCGCGAAGTCCGAGGGGGTGGAGAGGGCCACCACCTCGTCCGCGTCCTCGCGCAGCGTGGTGACCGCGTCCGGCGGCGCCACCGGCACGGCGAGGACCACCCGGGCGGCGCCCTGGGCCCGTGCGACCCGGCAGGCGGCCTGGGCCGTGGCGCCGGTCGCGATGCCGTCGTCCACGACGATCACGGTCCGGCCCTCGACCGGGACCCGCGAGCGGCCCCGGCGGAACCGCTGTGCCTTGCGGGCCAGCTCCTCCCGCTCGGTCCGCTCCACCTCGGCGAGGTCCTCCCGGTCGACCCGGCTCATCCGGACGATCGCCTCATGGACGACCCGTACGTCGCCCTCGCCGATGGCGCCGAACCCCAGCTCCCGGTGGAAGGGGACGCCGAGCTTACGGACGATGATCACGTCCAGCGGCGCATGGAGCGTCCGGGCCACCTCGAAGGCCACCGGCACCCCGCCCCGTGGCAGCCCGAGCACGACCGGTTCGGCGTCGCCCAAAGGACGCAGCGCCTCGCCGAGGCGCCGCCCGGCGTCCACCCGGTCGGTGAAGATCATGGACTCACCCCCGCTGCTCAGGGCTCTTCTGCGAAGCAAGCCGACGGTTACGAATCAAGCCGACGATGTGCCCGTCCGCAAACCGGCGGCCCCCGGCCGATGCCCTGGGCTCGCGAATGCCGCGGACTCCGGCACCCTGGAGGTATGGAGAACGCCACAGGCCCGGGCGAGTCCGGATACCCCGTCTTCGTCGAGTCATTCGACACCGACAGCCGCTACCGGCGGGTGCGGCTGCGCGGCCTGGGCTGCGAACCACTCGAACCGGAGGAGTTCGAACCGCGCGTCCGGCAGGTCTTCCCCGATATCGACCTCGACGACCCGGCCCAGGTCCACTGGGAGGACCGGCCCGGGCAGTGGCCGCCCTGGCATCCGGGCGAGGCATGACCGTCCTGGTCGGCACCTCGGGATGGCAGTACCGGGACTGGCGCGGCGATCTCTACCCGGAGGGCTGTCCGCAGCGGTTGTGGCTCGAGGAGTACACCCACGCCTTCGACACGGTGGAGAGCAACAACGCCTTCTACCGGCTGCCGTCGTACGACCAGTTCGCCACCTGGCGGGAGCGCCTCCCCGAGGGCTTTGTGATGGCGCTGAAGGCGAGCCGGTATCTCACCCACATCAAACGGCTGCGCGATCCGGAGGAGCCGGTGGCGCGGCTGATGTCCCATGCGGCCGGGCTCGGCGACCGGCTGGGCCCCGTGCTGCTGCAGTTGCCGCCCACCCTGCGGGCCGACGGCGAGCTGCTGGACCGCTGCCTGCGCTGCTTCCCCTTGGGGACGCGGGTGGCCGTCGAACCGCGGCACACCTCCTGGTGGACCGAGGAGATCCGCGCGGTGCTGGAGCGCCGCGCGGCCGCGCTGTGCTGGGCCGACTCCGGCTCCCGCCCGGTCGCCCCGCTGTGGCGGACCACCGGGTGGGGGTATGTGCGCTTCCACGGCGGCCTGGCCCGGCCGTCCCCGCACTACGGGCGCCAGGCGCTGGACACCTGGGCGCGGCGGATCCGGGAGACCTGGCCGGCCGAGGCGCGGGTCTACGCGTACTTCAACAACGACACGGGTGGGGCGGCGGTGCACGACGCGGCGGTCTTCGCCCGCGCCGTGGCCCGCGGCGGTCGCCCGGTCAGCGCCGCCCCGCGCGGTGAAGCCGGCGCCCGCCGGGTTCACTCCTTCACCGCCCCGCCGAGCATGCCCTCGATGAACCGGCGCTGCAGCGCCACGTACACCACGACCACCGGCAGGGCGATGAGCACCGAGGCCGCCGCGAGGAGCGCCGCGTCGGAGCTGTGCTGGCCCTGGAAGAAGGCGAGGCCGAGGGGGACCGTGCGATGGGCCTCGTCGCTGACCATCACCAGGGCCATCAGGAACTCGTTCCAGGTCCACATGAAGGTGATCACGACCATGGTGGAGATCGCCGGGCGGCCCATCGGGACCAGGACGCGCCACAGCGTGGTCCAGGTGTTCGCCCCGTCGATCCGGGCCGCCTCGATCACCGACCGTGCGCTGCCACGGAAGTACGTGCGCATCCAGAAGACCCCGAAGGCCAGCGACTGCGCGGTCTGCGGCAGGATCAACGCCCAGTAGCTGTCGGTGAGTTCGGCGTAGCGCAGATCGAAGTAGAGCGGGACGACCAGCGCCTCCTGGGGCAGGGTCAGCCCGATCACGAAGAGGTGGAACAGCACCGTGGAGCCGGGGAAGCGCATCACCCCGAAGGCGTAGGCGGCGAGGACGGCCAGCACCGTGGTGGCGGCCACCACGACCGCGGTGACCAGGACCGAGTTCCCCAGATAGGTGCCGAAGTGGCCACGGCTCCAGGCGTCGGCGAAGTTGCTCCAGTGCAGACCGCCCTTAGGCAGCGAGAAGCCGGTGTCCAGGGAGTTCTGCGAGGCGAAGGCCGTGGAGAGGATGCCGATCACGGGGGTGAGCGCGATGACGGTGAACAGGGCGAGGATGCCGTAGGTGACGGTGCGTTCCAGGCGTGTCGTCATGCCCGCCGCCCTTCCACGAGCCGGGAGACGGTGACGGTCAGGACGAAGATCAGGACAGTGAGGGCCACGCCGACGGCGGCGGCCGAGCCGACCTGGTTGGTCTCGAAGGCCCGGTGGTAGACCTCGTAGGCGGGTACGGAGGTGGCGTTTCCGGGGCCGCCGCTGGTGGTGATGTAGATCAGGTCGAAGTTGCGCAGCCCCGCCACGATGGTCAGGGTCAGCGCCACCGCGATCTGCGGTCGCAGGCCGGGCAGGGTGACGGTGAGGAATTCGCGCAGCGGCCCGGCGCCGTCCATCCGCGCCGCCTCGTACAGCTCGCGCGGGATGCGCTGGGCCCCGGCGAGGAAGAGGACCATGCACAGCCCGGTGCCGACCCAGGTGCCGACGACGCCGACGGCGGGCAGCGCCCAGGTGTAGTCGCCGAGCCAGGGGCGGGCGAGGCCGCCGAGGCCGACCGCGCGGAGGGCGTCGTTGAGCAGCCCGTCGGGGGCGAGGATCGAGCGCCAGGCCACGCCGACCACGATCAGCGCCAGGACCTGCGGCAGGAACAGGACCGTACGGAAGAAGGTCATCCCCCGGATCCGGGCCCGGGACATCAGGGCGGCCAGCAGCAGCCCGATGGCCACCGGCAGGGCCGCGTAGAAGACGAGCAGCAGCAGCGCGTGGAGGAAGGGGGCGCGCAGGCTCGCATCGGTGAACAGCGCGCGGTAGTTGTCGAATCCGGCGGGGGTGGCGACGGTCAGCCCGTCCCAGTGGACGAACGACAGCCACACCGACTGCCCGAAGGGGTAGAGCAGGAAGGCGGCGTACACGATCAGCGCGGGCAGGATGTACACATAGCCGATGGCGCGCGGCTCTCCGGGCGCCCGGCGGCGGTAGGCCCTGGTCAGAGCGGTGGCCTTCATCGGGTCCCCGCCGGTGCGGGCGTGGCCTTGTGCTGCTCGCGCTGCTTCTTCATGAACGTGCCGTAGTCCTTCTGCAGGGTCGCGGCGAAGGTGTCCGGGGAGGTCTTGCGGCTGATCACACCCTGGAGGGCGGCCGAGAGCGTGTCGTAGAAGCTGGGCGTGGAGTAGTCCAGGTACGGGACGAGTCCGTCGGCGGCGCTCAGCCGCTTCCACCCGGCGATCATCTGGCCGTCGGCGCTGTCCGGGCTCACCTTGGTCGCGGCCTCGGCCGGTACGGCGGGCAGCACTCCGTGCCGGGTCATGACGTCGGCGGCGTGCGCGTCGGTGAGGAAGTCCAGATAGGCGGCGGCCACCTCGGGGTGGCGGGAGCGGGAGGTGATGGACCAGGCGAGGCCCTGGCCGCCGGTGGTGACGGGATCGCCGCCGGCCTTGGCGGGCGGGGGCGGCATGATGCCCAGCTTGCCGCCCATGGACTTCTTGAGGTCGGCCAGCTGCCAGGTGCCGGTCAGCAGATACGCGCCGTCGCCGGAGGCGAATTTCTTGGCCGCGTCGTCGTAGCCGAGGCCGTTGGCGCCGCCCGGCAGATAGCCGCGCTTCATCCAGTCGGCGAGGGTCGCCGCGGCGCCCTTGGTGGCGGCGTTGTCGAAGCCGTCACCGCGGCCGAGGACGGTGTCGCGGGCGTCGGCGGCGCCGAGCTGGTCCTGCAGCACCCCGAAGGTGTGGATGGCCGGGTACTTGTCGAGGTTGCCGAACTGGACCGGCAGCTCGCCGCGGTCCTTGAGCCGGGCCAGGCCGTCGGTGAACTCGCCCCAGGTGCGCGGGGGTTGGAGTCCGGCCCGCCGCAGCAGGTCCTTGTTGTAGTAGAGGCCGATGTACTCGCCGGTCTGGGAGATGCCGTAGAGCCGCCCCCTGCCGAAGTCGTTGCCGTCGGCGGAGACCCGGTTGAGGCCCAGTAGGGTGCCGGGGTAGCGGGTGTTCCAGTCATAGATCCCGGCGTAGTTGTCGAGCGGGGCGAGCAGCCCGGCCCGGACGAAGGCCACCATGTCCGGGTAGCCCTGGTTGGCCTGGATGACATCGGGCGGATTGTTGCCGGAGACGGCCAGCTTCAGGGTGGTCTTCAGATCGGTGAAGCTCCGGGCGACCCGCTTGATCCGCACGTTGGGGTACTTCTTCTCGAACTCCCGGTTCAGCTGCTGTATCTCGCCGTTGGTCCCGCCGCGTATCTCCTGGTCCCACACGGTCAGCGTGGTCTTTCCGGCCTTGGCCGGATCGGGTATCGCGGTGGCCGCGCCGGTCCCGGCACCGGCGGCCCCCGAGCCGTCGGTGCCGGGGACACACCCCGCGGCGAGCAGGACGACGCCGACGGCGAGCGCGGCCGGGACGGCTCTGCCACGCGGCCGGCGCGCCCGGGTACGGGCCAGTTCCATGGGGTTCTCCTCGATGCGGTGGTCAGGAGTGTCAGGACCGTTGGGCACTGTCATGCACCCGGAAGCCGATGGTGGGCAGGGCCCGTAGCCGTGGACAGTCGCGCACCCGGTCCGGGATCAGCTCGCCCAGGAAGGCGTAGCGGCGGGCGAGTTCGGCCGCGTCCGCCCCGCCGCCGGCCGACCGCCGCGCGCGGTTCCACCAGGCGGCCACCTCCGACCAGCCGGGCGCGGCCAGGGAGCCGCCGAAGTGCTGGACGGAGAGGGCGGCGGTGAGGTTGGCGAAGGCGAGCCGGTCGGCGAGCGGCCAGCCCGCGAGCGTTCCGGTCATGAATCCGGCCACGAAGACGTCGCCCGCCCCGGTCGGATCCAGCGCGTCCACGGGCAGCCCGGGCACCTCGGCGCTCTCCCCGGTGAGCGAGTCGATGGCCACGGCGCCGTCGGCGCCCCGGGTGACGACCGCGATCGGCACCCGCTCCGCCAGGGCGCGCACCGCCCGCTCGGGGCTGTCGGTGCGGGTGTAGCGCTGGGCCTCGGCCGCGTTGGGCAGGAAGGCGTGGGCGTAGGGCAGATCGGGGAGCGCGGCGAGGTCCCAGCGGCCGGATTCGTCCCAGCCGACATCGGCGAAGATCTTGCTGCCCTGGGCGTGCGCCTGGCGCACCCAGTCCTCCCGGCGCCCCGGTTCGAAGGCGGTCACACAGGCGCGGGAGCGGGGCGGCGCGCCCTGGGCGGCGGGCGGCGGGGCCGGGTGCTCATGGGTGACCATGGTGCGCTCGCCCTCGTACGCCATGGAGACGGTGACCGGGGAGTGCCAGCCGGGGACGCGCCGGGAGTGGGTGAGGTCCACCCCCTCGCCGAGGGCGAGGCTCTCCCAGCAGTAGTCGCCGTAGACATCTGTGCCGAAGGCGGCGGCGAGCGTGGTGTGCAGTCCCAGCCGGGCCAGGGCGGTGGCCATGTTGGCGATGCCGCCGGGGCTCGATCCCATGCCGCGCGCCCAGGACTCGGTGCCGCGGACGGGGGCGTGGTCGAGCCCGGTGAAGATGATGTCCAGGAACACGGTGCCGGTGAGGTAGACGTCGTGCTCGGGGTCCGCGGAGGCGCGCAGCGCCGCGAGCGGGTCGATCGGCTGGATCGGCTGGATCGGATCGGGTGTTGCGGCCGTGGTGCTCACCGACGTGCCTTTCCTTGTGCGGCATGGCGTGTTCGCGCCGATGTGGTGTGAGCGACACCTTGCACCTCACCCGAAACGAATGCAAGAGGTCGATCAGAGTCGCGCACACTCGCTCATCTGGAGTACGTTGCCACCATGCTGCGAGAGACCCGCCACGAGAAGCTGCTGAGCATCCTCGGCGAGGAGGGCGTGCTGCCCATCGGGGAGATCGCCACGCGTCTGGGCATCAGCGAGGCCACCGCCCGCCGGGACCTCACCGAGCTGGGCCGGGCGGGCCGGCTCACCCGGGTCTACGGCGGCGCGGTGGCGGCACCCACCGAGGACGAGGAGCGCCCGTTCGGCGAGGTGGCGGTCGACGACCTGGCCGACAAGGAGGCCGTCGCCCGCGCCGCCGCCCAGCTGGTCGCGGACGGCGATGTGCTGCTGCTGGACATCGGCACCACCACCCTCCAGCTCGCCAAGCTGCTGCGCGGCCGTCCGGTCACCGTGGTGACCAGCAATCTCGCGGTCTACGACGAGCTGCGCGACGACCCGAAGGTGACCCTGATCCTGCTGGGCGGGCAGGTGCGATCCAACTACCGCTCCCTGGTCGGCTTTCTCACCGAGTCCAACCTCCGCCAGCTACGGGTCGGCCGGCTCTTCCTCGGCGCGAGCGGGGTGCTTCCCGACGGCAGCGTGCTGGACAGCACCCATGTGGAGGTGCCGGTCAAACGGGCCATGCTCGGCGCGACCCGGGAGGTGGTGCTGCTCGCCACCGCGGGGAAGTTCCCCGGTGACACCGGCCTCGCCCGGATCTGCGGACCGGAGCGGATCGACACCCTGATCACCAACAAGACATCCGACCCGGCGACGCTCGCCGTATTCCGCGAGGCCGATGTGGAGGTAGTGACCGTATGAGGCTGACTGTGCTGGGCGGCGGCGGGTTCCGTATGCCCCTGGTGTACCGGGCCCTGCTCGATGACACCGGGGACGAGGCCGGGCGCTGCACCGAGCTGGTGCTGTACGACACCGACCCGCACCGGCTGGACGCGATCCGCGCGGTCCTGGCCGAACAGGCCCAGGGCCGCCCCACCGCCCCCGCGGTCCGGGCCACCACCGATCTGGACGAGGCGCTGCGCGGCGCCGACTTCGTCTTCTCTGCCATCCGCGTGGGCGGCCTGGAAGGCCGGGCGAAGGATGAGCGGATTCCGCTCGCCGAAGGGGTATTGGGGCAGGAGACGGTGGGCGCGGGCGGGGTGCTCTACGGGCTGCGCACCCTCCCGGTGGCGCTGCGGATCGCGGAGCGGATCGCCACCGTGGCCCCGGACGCGTGGGTCATCAACTTCACCAATCCCGCGGGCATGGTCACCGAGGCGATGCAGCGGGTGCTCGGCGACCGGGTGATCGGTATCTGCGACTCCCCGGTCGGCCTGTGCCGCCGCGCCGCGCGGGCGGTCGGGGCCGATCCGGACCGGGCCGTCTACGACTATGTGGGCCTCAACCATCTGGGCTGGCTGCGGCGGGTGGTGGTGGACGGCCGGGACCGGCTGCCCCAGCTGCTCGGCGACACCGCCGCCCTGGAGTCGTTCGAGGAGGGCAAGCTCTTCGGCGCCGAGTGGCTGCGGGCGCTCGGCGCACTGCCCAACGAGTATCTGCACTACTACTACTTCAACCGGGAGGCGGTGGCCTCGATCCGCCAATCCCCCGCCACCCGTGGGGAGTTCCTCCGCGACCAGCAGGCCCGGTTCTACGAGACGGCGGGCTCCGGCGCGCCCGGGGCGCTCACGGCGTGGGAGCGCACCCGGCTGGAGCGCGAGGCCACGTATATGGCCGAGAGCCGCGAGGCCACCGGCGGCTGGGAGCGCGACACCTGCGATCTGGACGGCGGCGGCTACGACCGGATCGCGCTCGCCATCATGCGGGCCATCGCCCGCGATGAGCGCGCCACGCTGATCCTCAACGTGCGCAACCGCACGGCGGTCCCCGGGCTGGACGAGGACGCCGTGGTGGAGGTCCCCTGCCTGGTGGACGCGGGCGGGGCGCGGCCGCTGGCGACCGGCGCGGTGGCGCCGGATCAGCTCGGCCTGATGCTGTCGCTCAAGGCCGTGGAGCGCTCGGCCATCGAGGCGGCCACGACCGAAGCGGGCAGCGATTCGGGCATCGCCCGTGGCGCGGCCCTGCGGGCCCTGGCGCTCCACCCCTTGGTGGACTCGGTCAAGGTCGCGGGCCGGATTCTCGATGCCTCCGGGGCGCTCGCCCGCTCATAGCACATGTCCGTTCGGACATTCCCCAGTATCTGGAAGCGCCCGGTCGGGCTCCGTTCACGCCCTCTTTCGGCAAACGGGCGAGAATCGGGCCCACCGGGGGGACAATCAGGCATCCGGGTTCCTCACCGTCCGTTGCCTCATCGGCCCTGACCTGCTGAGATAACGGTTGTGAAACGGGCGCATACAGTCAGGATCTCTGCGGTGCCAAGGCTGGCCACTCCTGTTGCACGCTTGTAAAACTGCCACGCAAGCCGAAAGACAAGGCAGGAGGTGCGGCGTGGACGCCGAGGAACGCCGTCGGGAGATCCTCGACACGGCTCGCCGTGCCGGCGTCGTCGATGTGGGCAAGCTCGCCGCCGACCTCGGGGTGTCCAAGGAGACGGTCCGCCGCGATCTGCGGGTTCTGGAACAGCACGGACTGGTGCGGCGCACCCATGGCGGCGCCTACCCCGTGGAGAGCGCCGGTTTCGAGACCACCCTGGCCTTCCGCACCACCATGCATGTGCCGGAGAAGTCGCGGATCGCGAGCGCGGCCGCCGATCTGCTGGGCGATGCCGAGACGGTCTTCATCGACGAGGGATTCACCCCGCAGCTGATCGCGGAGGCCCTGCCCCGGGACCGGCCGCTCACCGTGATCACCGCTTCCCTCGCGACCGCCACCGGCCTCGCCACCCGTGACAACACCACCGTGCTGCTCCTCGGCGGCCGGGTGCGCGGCGGCACGATGGCCACCGTCGACCACTGGGCGACCCATATGCTCTCGGGCTTCGTCATCGACCTGGCGTTCATCGGCGCCAACGGCATCTCCCGCCAGTACGGCCTGACCACCCCGGATCCGGCGGTCAGCGAGGTCAAGGCGCAGGTGGTGCGGGTGTCCCGGCGGAAGATCTTCTCCGGGGTGCACACCAAATTCGGAGCCGTCAGCTTCTGCCGGTTCGCAGATGTCTCGGACTTCGAAACGATCGTGACCGACACCGGTCTACCGCTGACCGAGGCACATCGCTATTCGCTGCTGGGCCCCCAGATCGTCAGGGTCTGACGCCCTTCCTCCGCTGTTTTCACCTTTCCCACGTCCCTTCGATTGGACCCGTTATGCCAGTCCTGACTCTTCGTGCTGCCCGGATACCGGTGGTGGCCCTGACCGCGGGCGCACTCCTGACCGGTTGCGCCGGTATGGGGGGCGGCAGCTCAGGCGACAAGACCATCCGCGTTCTGATGGTGAACAACCCGCAGATGGTGGACTTGCAGAAGCTCACCAAGAAATATTTCACCAAGGAAACGGGCATCACGGTCAATTTCACGATGATGCCCGAGAACGAGGTCCGCGACAAGATCAGCCAGGACTTCGCCAATCAGGCGCGCCAGTACGACGTGGCCACCATCAGCAATTTCGAGGTGCCCTTCTACGCGAAGAACGGCTGGCTGATGCCGCTCGACGGTTACGCCGCCAAGGACAAGGCATTCGATCAGAAGGACGTCCTCCCCTCGATGCGGCAGTCGCTGACCGCCGAGGACGGCAAGCTCTACGCCGAGCCCTTCTACGGCGAGTCGTCGTTCCTGATGTACCGCAAGGACGTCCTCGCCGAGAAGCATCTGAAGATGCCCGAGCGGCCCACCTGGCAGCAGGTCGCGGACATCGCGTCCAAGGTCGACGGTGCGCGTAAGGGCATGAACGGCATCTGCCTGCGCGGACTGCCCGGCTGGGGTGAGCTGATGGCCCCGCTGACCACGGTGGTCAACACCTTCGGCGGCACCTGGTTCACCAAGGACTGGAAGGCGCAACTGGACTCGCCCGAGTTCACCAAGGCGACCAAGTTCTATGTCGACCTGGTGCGCAAGCACGGTGAGGCCGGTGCGGCCCAGTCGGGCTTCGCCGAGTGCCTGAACAACCTCACCCAGGGCAAGAGCGCCATGTGGTACGACGCCACCTCGGCCGCCGGGTCGCTGGAGGCCGCCAAGTCCCCGGTCAAGGGCAAGATCGGCTATGTCCAGGCGCCGGTGGAGAAGACCGACAGCTCGGGCTGGCTCTACACCTGGGCCTGGGGCGTCCAGAAGGCGACGCGCCACCCCGACGACGCGTGGAAGTTCATCTCCTGGGCATCCAGCAAGAAGTACGAGGACCTGGTCGGCAAGAACTTCGGCTATGCCAACGTACCCGCGGGCAAGCGGTCGTCCACCTATGCCAATCCGGACTACCGCGACACCGCCGGCTCCTTCTCCGAGGAGACCCGCAAGGCGATCCTCGCCGCCAAGCCGCGTGATCCGGGAGTGCAGCCCCGGCCGACCATCGGCATCCAGTTCGTCGATATCCCCGAATTCGCCGATCTGGGCACCAAGGTCGCCCAGGAGATCAGCGCCGCCATCGCCGGAAAGCAATCGGTCGAGTCGGCATTGAAGAAGTCGCAGCAGCTGGCCGAGAAGGTCGGCGAGGAGTACCGATGAGTAATCCGACGACGGCAGTATCCGTAAGCGGCGAGCGGCCACCGACCGCGGCGCCCACCTCCGCACGGCGCCCCGTGGCGCAGCGGAACCGGGCCCGGGAGTGGGCCACCCGGGCGCCGCTGCTGCCCGCACTGATCTTTCTGATCGTGGTCACCCAGCTTCCGTTCGTGGCCACGCTGGTGATCTCGCTCTTCGACTGGAACTCGTTCCGGCCCGACCGCCGCGCGTTCGCGGGGCTGGAGAACTACAAGACGGTGCTCAGCGACGACGCGCTGCGCGAGTCCATCGTCACCACCGTGCTGCTGACCGCCTCCGTGGTGATCGTCAGCGTGGTGCTGGGGTTGCTGCTCGCGCTGCTGCTGGACCGCAAGTTCCGCGGCCGGGGCCTGGTCCGCACCATGCTCATCGCACCGTTCCTGCTGGTCCCGGTGGCCTCGGCGCTGCTGTGGAAGCACGCGCTGTACAACCCCGAGTACGGCCTGTTCAACGGCGTGCTCAACTGGCTGGGCGGGCCCCAGCCGGAGTGGCTGACCGATACGCCGCTGATCGCGGTGGAGGCGTCGCTGATCTGGCAGTGGACGCCGTTCATGATGCTCATCCTGCTGGCCGGGCTGCAGAGCCGCCCGCTGGACATGATCGAGGCGGCCCGGCTGGACGGGGCGGGCAACTGGCAGATCTTCCGCTTCCTGACGCTTCCCCATCTGCGCCGCTATCTGGAGCTCGGCACCCTGCTCGGATCCATCTACATCGTGCAGAACTTCGACGCCGTCTTCACCATGACCCGTGGTGGCCTGGACACCGCCAACCTGCCGTACACCATTTACGAAACCTTCTACAACGCCCACGAGTACGGGCTGGCATCGGCCGCGGGGGTCGTGGTGGTGATCGGCACGATCATCATCGCCACCTTCGCGCTGCGCGTGGTGTCGTCCCTCTTCCGTGAGGAGGCGTCCCGCGCATGACCGCCGTGAGCACCCCGGTGCCCATCACATCCGTTCCGGAAGCCACCCGCCGGGCCAAGCGGCGCGGTGCCGCGCTCGGCGTACTGGCCTGGTTCATCGGCATTGTCTTCGTCCTGCCCGTGCTGTGGATGCTGCTGACCTCGTTCCACTCCGAGGCCGACGCCGCCACCAACCCGCCGTCGCTGGCCGCCCCGCTGACCCTCGACGGATACAAGGACTTCTTCGGCGTGGGCGGCGGGGCGAGCCCCTGGCCCGCGCTGCTCAACTCGGTGGGCACCTCACTCTTCTCCACCTGCTTCGTGCTGGTGCTGGCGCTTCCGGCGGCGTTCGCGCTGTCGATCCGGCCGGTGCGCAAGTGGACGGATGTGATGTTCTTCTTCCTGTCCACCAAGATGCTGCCGGTGGTGGCCGGACTGCTGCCGGTGTTCCTGTTCGCGAGGGACATCAACTTCCTGGACAACGTCTGGTTGTTGGTGATCCTCTACACCTCGATGAACCTGCCGATCGCGGTGTGGATGATGCAGTCCTTCCTCGCCGACATCCCGGTGTCGATCATCGAGGCCGCCCAGATGGACGGGGCGCGGCTGCCCACCATCCTGTGGCGGGTCGTCGCCCCGATCGCGGGCCCGGGCATCGCCGCCACCTCGCTGATCTGCTTCATCTTCAGCTGGAACGAGATGCTCTTCGCCCAAGTGCTCACCGGTGTGGTCGCCCAGACCGCCCCGGCGTTCCTGACCACGTTCGTCACCAGCCAAGGGCTGTTCCTGGCCAAGGTGTGCGCGGCGTCGATGGTCATTTCTCTGCCGGTGCTCGCCGCCGGTTTCGCCGCCCAGGACAAGCTGGTCCAGGGCCTGTCGCTAGGAGCAGTCAAATGAGGGCCGCAGTCATCGAAGCCCCGGGCAAGGTCACCGTCGCCACCGTCGCGGACCCCACCCCGGGCCCCCGTGAGGTCGTGGTGGACGTGGCGGCCTGCGGGCTGTGCGGCACCGATCTGCACATTCTGCAGGGCGAGTTCGCGCCCACGCTGCCGATCGTCCCCGGGCACGAGTTCGCCGGTGTGGTCGTGGGCATCGGCAGCGGTGTCACCGAGCTGGAGGTGGGCGACCGGGTCGCGGTGGACCCCTCCCTGCACTGCCACGAGTGCCGTTACTGCCGAATCGGCCGGGGCAATCTGTGCGACAACTGGAACGCGATCGGGGTCAGCGTCGCCGGTGGGGCCGCCGAGTTCGCGGTGGCCCCGGTGGCCAACTGCGTCAAGCTGCCCGAGCATGTGGACGTGGCCGACGCGGCCCTGATCGAGCCGCTGTCCTGCGCGGTGCGCGGCTATGACGTGCTCAACGGCAACCTGGGCGCCGAGGTGCTCATCTACGGCTCCGGCACCATGGGGCTGATGATGCTGGAGCTGGCCAAGCGCACCGGCGCCGCCAGCGTGGACATGCTCGACGTCAACTCCGAGCGACTGGCCACCGCCGGCACCCTCGGCTGCACCCGGTCCGCCGCCTCGGCGGACGAGCTGGAGCAGCCGCGCGGCTGGGACGTGGTCATCGACGCCACCGGCAACCAGGCCGCCATTCAGGACGGCCTGGGCCGGGTGGCCAAGGCCGGAACGTTCCTGCAGTTCGGTGTCTCCGACTACGCGACGCGGGCCACCATCGAGCCGTACAAGATCTACAACCAGGAGATCACCATCACCGGCTCCATGGCCGTGCTGCACAGCTATGAGCGTGCCGCCGGGCTGTTCGCGACCGGGGTGCTGGACCCGAAGATCTTCATCAGCCACCGGCTGCCGCTGGAGGAGTACCCCCAGGCGCTCGACCAGTTCAAGGCGGGACAGGGCCGGAAGATCGTGGTCGTCCCGTAACCGTACGTGGTTGACGGCCCAGGCCCGGGGCACCAGGCTTGGGCCGTCAATGATCACGGTCGGCGGGAGGGCGGGCAGATGGGCAAGGGCGACGCGGTGGTGGTGGGCGGAGGGCTCGCGGGCACACTGGCCGCGGGGGCGCTCCTCGGCCACGTCGACACGGTCACCCTGGTGGAGCGCGACCGCTACCCGGAGCAGCCCGCCTTCCGCAAGGGCGTGCCCCAGGGCCGCCATCTGCATGTCTTCCTCAGCGGCGGACGGCAAGCCCTGGAAGAGCTGTTCCCCGGGCTGAACGGTGAGCTGGAGGCGGCGGGCGCGCATCGCCTGGAAGCACCGCGCGATGTGATCACCAAGGCCCCCAACGGCTGGCAGCGCCGCTTCCACGAGGGCCGGCACGCCACGACGAGCTGCACCCGGGCGCTGTTCGACGCCACCGTACGGGCGCGGGTGCTGGCCGAGGCCGAGGGATCCGGGACCCGGGTGGAGGTGCTCCAGGGCACCGAGGCCATCGGGCTGCTCGGCGGCGCGGACCGGGTGACCGGCCTACGGGTGCGGGCGCGCGACGCCGGGCGCACCGGCCGGGAGCTGCCCGCCGATCTGGTCGTCGATGCCTCGGGGCGTGGCTCGCGCGCCCCCAAGTGGCTGGCGGAACTGGGCGCTCCGGCGCCGCGCGAGGAGGTCGTCGACGCCGGGATCGGCTACTGCACCCAGATGTTCCGGCCCGCCGAGCCACTGGACATGGTGATGGTCATCCAGCCGCGCCCGGACTGTCCGCGCGGCGCGGCATGGTCGCCGGTCGAGGGCGGCAACTGGCTGCTGACGCTCTCGGGGGTGCGCGGCCAGCATCCGCCGACCGAGGGCTCGGAGGTGCTCGGCTTCGTCAAGTCCCTGGGCGAGCCGACGCTGTACGAGCATCTGCGGACCTGTGAGCCGGTGTCCCCGCCGTACGGGTTCCGCGACACCTCCAACCGCCGCCGCCACTACGACGCCCCGGGCGCGCTGCCCGAGGGGTTTCTCGCGGTCTCGGACGCCGCCTGCACCTTCAACCCGATCTACGGTCAGGGCATGGCGGTGGCGGCCCTCAGCGGGCTGGCCCTGCGCCGCTGCCTGGCCGAGTCGGGTCTGCGGCCCGGTTTCGCGGCCACGGCACAGCGCGCCGTGGCCCGGGCGAGCGACACCGCCTGGCTGACCGCCGTCGGCGCGGACCGCCCGTACGCCGCGGACGCGGACACCACACCGCCCGGGGCTGCCGAGCGGCTGCGGAGCTGGTACTTCGGGCGGCTGGCGGACCGTGCCGCGATCGACCCGGTGGTCGGTGCGGCGTTCCGTGACGTCACCTATCTCGCGGCGGGCCCGTCCCGTCTGCTGTCCCCCGGGGTCGCCCTGCGGACGGTGCTGCTGCCGAGGGCCCGGGGCCTGACGGAGCCGCCGCTGCGCGTGGAGAGCTGACCCGGGCCCGGGGCTTTGCGGGGCGGTGGAGCCCCCGGACCCCCCGTCCCGTGGGCTCCACCGCCCCGGGGCCCCGGGGGATGCGCTCAGGCGGTCGCGTCGCGCAAATGCGCGGCGGCCGCCTGCTCCAGGTGGACCAGGTCGCTGCTGACGGTGGCGAAGGTGAAGCCCTGGGCCAGCCGCTTGGCGGCCGTCGCCCCGTCGGGGCAGTGGATTCCGGCGGCGATGCCCGCGGTCCGTGCCTCCTCGGCGACCTTCGCCAGCGCCGCGTCGAACTTCTCCGCCACCGAGGTGTCGGTCGAGGTGCGGCCGCCGAGCGCGATGGTCAGGTCGGAGGGGCCGATGTAGACGCCGTCGAGCCCGTCCGTCGCACAGATCTCCGCGGTGTTGGCCAGTGCCCGGGCCGTCTCGATCATCACGATGCAGGCGACCTGCTGGTTGGACTCGGCCGGGGCGGGGCCCACGCGCAGGCCCGAGCGCATCGGGCCGTACGAGCGCGCCCCGAGCGGGGGGTAGCGGCAGGCGGCGACCGCGGCGGCCGCCTCCTCGGCGGTGTTGACCAGCGGGACGATGACCCCGCGGGCCCCGGCGTCCAGCGCCTGGCCGATCCAGAAGCCGTCGTTGGCCGGGACGCGCACCATACCGGCGGCGGTGCCGCGGGCGTCGATGGCGGTCATCGCGCCGAGGGTGCCCTTGTAGTCGAGGAGGCCGTGCTGGGCGTCGACGCAGATGTAGTCGTAGCCGAGCCCGGCCAGGCGCTCGGTGCCCACGGGGTTGTCGAGGACGACCCAGTAGCCGATGATCCGCTGGCGGGCGCGCAGCCGGGCGGCGAAGTCGGCAGGGGAAGTGTTCATGCTGTCAGCTTCTCTCGTTCTCTCTCGTTCTGGCTCGGGAGCTTTCCCACAAGCGGCCACGGAGTGGGCCATGGCGCGTTCACACCACGGCGTTCACCGGTTCCTCCCCGCGCAGGACGCGCACCACATCGGCGGCCACGGTGCTGCCCATCGCGGCGTTGGCCTGCTGGGTGAACGCGGCGCAGTGCGGGGTGAGCACCGCGTTGGGCGCGGTGAGCAGCGGATTCCCGGCGGGGGGCTCGGTGGCGAACACATCGATACCGGCCGCCGCGAGATGCCCGCTGTGCAGCAGCTCGGCCAGGGCGTCCTCGTCGACGAGCCCGCCCCGCGCCGTATTGATGACGCAGGATCCCGGCTTCATGGCCGCCAGTTCGGCGCGGCCGAGCAGCGGTCCGCCCGAGGGCATCGGCAGATGCAGGGTGATCACATCGGCGGACGCGATCAGCTCGTCGAGGGTCACGGCCGGCACCCCCGCTCGGCGAAGACGGCGGCGGGGAGGTGGGGATCGTAGGCGATGAGGTCCATGTCGAAGCCCCGGGCGCGGCGGGCGACCGCCTGGCCGATCCGGCCGAAGCCGACGATGCCGAGCGTGCGCCCGGCCAGTTCGGGCCCGAAGAAGCGGTCCCAGCGGCCGGCGGTGACCGAGGCGTGGGCGGGCACGATACGCCGTACGGCGGCCAGCAGCAGGGCCATCGTCATATCGGCGACCGCGGTGGTGTTGCTCCCGGGGGCGTTGACCACGCGGACGCCGTGGGCGGCGGCCGCGGCCAGGTCGATGTTGTCGGTGCCGACGCCGTGTTTGGCGACGACCGTGAGTCCCGGTGCCGCGTCCAGGACGGCCGCCGTCACCGGGTCGAGCCCGACGACCAGCGCCTTGACGCCCTCGGCCTCCTCGATCAACTGGTGCTCGGTGAGCGGATGCGCCGCGCTCGCGGTGCGCGCCCGCACCCCGGCGGCCTCGAACACCTCCCAGGGTTCGCGCGCATGCTGTCCGAAGCTGGGTGTGGTCACCAGGACGTCGTGGCCGGTGGCTGCCCCGGCCTCGTTCGTCTCGCTCAACGCGCTCAACTCCCCACCCCGAACCCGAGGACATCGAGGACCGAATAGATTCCCAGGGCGCCGATGGCCGTACTGCTGAGCACCAGCGCGCCGTTCAGCATCGGGTTGCGGCGGAACCGCGGATCGACCTCCGTGGCGCGCAGCCGCCAGACCGCGATCACGACCGCGAGCAGGAAGATCCCGCCCGCGATGCCCCCGACCTGCACCATCAGCACCGGCTCCTGCAGGTAGAGGTAGAAGGCGGCCCACAGGGGCGGCAGGACGACGGTGAGCAGGCGAATGACGCGCTGCCGGGCCTTGACGTTCCGCCAGTCGAATACGCCGAGCAGGCCGAGGGTGTTGGTCCACAGCCGCGGCACGCTCGCGGTGGAGGCGATGATCGTGGAGTAGAGGACGGCGATGGCGCCGATGAGGAAGAGGTACTTGCCCGCGGGGCCGAGGGTATCGGTGTACATCCGGGACAGCGTGGTGATCATGTCGTTGCCCTCGGGCACCAGCTTCTGCCGGTGCAGGATGGCCGCGCCGATGATGTAGAAGGAGAGCGTGCACAGGGTGCAGACGACCCATGAGGTGAGCGCGTCGATCCGCATCACCCGGATCCAGCCCTCGGCGCGCCGGGCCCGGGCCTCGGTGCCGTCGTCGGGGCCGGTCCAGCGGGCGTAGCCCTTCTCCAGACACCAATAGGTGTAGGTGGTCATCTCATCCGCGCCGACACCGGTGATGCCGAACATGGCGACGGCGAAGCCGAGCGTCCCGGCGGGGATGGACAGGGTCAGCCCGGAGGCCAGATCGGAGCCGGCGTAGCCGAACTCGGTCCAGGGCAGCCCGACCGCGAGGGCGACGGTGGAGAGGGTGAAGAAGACGACGGTGATGAACCCGGCCTTCTCCACCATCCCGTAGCGGCCCGTGTACATCAGCGCGACGACGGACGCGACCACGATCACGGTCCAGACGGTGAGCGAGGTGCGGCCCAGTGGTGCGCCGCCGATCGGGGCGAGGATGCTGAACGCGGCGGCGGTGCCGCCGATCATGCCTCCGCGCTGGAGCATCTTGGCGAAGTCCATGAGGATCCACAGCACATTGATCCAGCCGACCCGGCCCACCTTGGGCGGGACCTGGCTGTAGCCGGCCAGGGCCGTCTTGCCGGTGAGGATGGTCCAGCGGGCCAGCTCCATCTGCACCCACACCTTGACCAGCGCGCTGGCGATGACCAGCCACAGCAGCACGAAGCCGGCCTTGGCGCCCAGGGAGGTGGTGGTGATCAGCTCACCGGATCCGACCACGGCGGCGGAGAGGATCATCCCGGGGCCCAGCCGGCGCACCGTTCCGCGTAGATCGCGCGGCGGCTCCTTGATGTCGCCCGCCCGCAGTGCGTACGGATCGTCGGACGGTGCCTCGCCCCCCGTTCCGACCTGCGCCGGCACACTGTCCGCCGTCATGCGACCTCCCCGCTCCATGCGTGTTGTGAGCGGAACGCTCGCACGATTGCACGTAACACGCAAGACTTTGCGGAGTGCCCGCGAGGAAACAGCGCGGAATGCGCAGACTGATAATGTTGCTCAGGGCTGCGCAGAGTCGCGCAGGGTGAGGGAAGGATGGGGGACGCCATGAGCCAGGAGGCCGGTGTGGAGGAGCGCAGACGGCTGCGCGCCGGGGACCGCCGGGAACTGATCGCCCGAATGATCCAGACCGATGGCACGGTCGTCGTGGAGGAGCTGGCCCGCTCGCTGGAGGTGACCCCCTCCACCATCCGCCGGGATCTCGCGCTCCTCACCGAACAGGGCGTGATCGCCCGCACCTACGGCGGCGCGATGAGCGCGGGCCACACCGCCGAGCCCACCCTCGGGCAGCGCAGCGGGCTCGCGGTCGCCGAGAAGGACCGCATCGGGCGCTGGGCGGCCGCGCGGATCGGGACGGGCGACACCGTCATCCTCGACGCCGGCACCACGACCGGACGGCTCGCCCACCATCTGCGCGCCCGCACCGATCTGACCGTGATCACCAGCGGGCTCACCGCGCTGCGCGAGCTGGCCGAGGCGGACGGCGTCGAGCTGATCACCCTCGCCGGGACCCTGCGCCATGTCAGCCAGGGCTTCGTCGGGCCGCTGGCCGAGCTGACCCTGTCCCGGCTGACCGCGGACAAGGTCTTCCTCGGCGCCGACGGGCTGGACGCGCGACGGGGCATCTGCGAGGCGAGCCTCCAGCAGACCTCGCTCAAGGAGATGATGGCCGACCGCGGCAAGGAGCTGTACGTCCTCGCCGACAGCAGCAAGCTGGGCCAGTCACCGTTCACCGCCTGGGCCCCGCTGGACCGGCCGTGGACGCTGGTCACCGACAGCGCGGCCACCGATGACCAGCTCGGGCCCTTCCGGGCGCTGCCCGACATCGAGGTGATCACCGTCTGAGGACGGGCCGCTCCGGCGCGGGTGAGGGGGCCGGGAGCCTGGCTCCCGGCCCGCTCGGGTCAGTCCCGGTACATCCGCGGCGCCGCGGTCACCGCGCCCACCAGGCCGAAGCTGTCCTCGACCTCGGCCTTCTCGGCGGTGTTCGGGTAGGGGTTGGTGCAGGAGATCCCGGCGGTGGAGCCCGACATCAGGCTCGAACACGGCCCCGGCTTCATGTCCGGCAGGCCGAGGATATGGCCGAGCTCATGCGAGGAGATCCGCACCGTGTTGTAGCCCTCGTCGACGGCCTGGCGGCCGAAGTAGATCGTGCCGCGGCCCAGTCCGGTGGACAGCGTGCGGGGCCAGCCGTTGTCCGCGATGATGCGGACGTTGGCCTGCTGCCCGGACGCGGCCGGCTTCAGCTCCACGTTGGCCACGCTCTCGTTCCAGATCGCCGCGCCCTTGGAGACGGCGTCCTTGAACTCGGCCGCCCCGCCCGCGTCGTACGTCACGACCCGCGCGGCGGCGGTGTGCTCCGCCGGGGCGGCGGAGGAGGGAGCGGCCACGGCCTGTCCGGCCGTCAGGGCGAGCACCGCCGTCACCGCGGCGGGTAAGGCACGGACGAACTTGCTGGATCTCACGATCGGCCTCCTTGTGGGGGAAGGACGGACAGAGCAAGCTGGCATGAGCATGGCACGCCGCCCATCTCATCGGCCACTGTGCCCACACACCTTGCCTCATCCGGCCGGTTGTCCACAGGTGGTCACCGCGGGTTCCGGCGGGCCCCCTAGAATCGGCGGATGGCTCTTCCCGACACCGGCCCCGATACGAGCGCCGCGCTCGGCACCGATGCGAGCGAGGCGCTCGGCGTGCTGCACCGCGTCTTCGGTTACGACTCGTTCCGGGGAGGTCAGCAGGAGATCATCGACCATGTCGTGGCCGGTGGTGACGCGCTCGTCCTCATGCCGACCGGCGGTGGCAAATCGCTGTGCTACCAGATCCCGGCGCTGGTGCGGAAGGGTGTCGGCGTCGTCGTCTCCCCCCTGATCGCGCTGATGCAGGACCAGGTGGACGCCCTGCGGAACCTCGGGGTGCGGGCCGGGTTCCTCAACTCCACCCAGGATCTTGACGAGCGGCGGATGGTCGAGGCCGAGTTCCTCGCGGGCGAGCTGGACCTGCTCTATCTCGCGCCGGAGCGGCTGCGGGTCGAGTCCACGCTGCGGCTGCTGGACCGGGGCACGATCTCGCTGTTCGCCATCGACGAGGCGCACTGTGTGGCCCAGTGGGGGCACGACTTCCGGCCCGACTATCTGGCCCTGTCCGAGCTGCATGAGCGCTGGCCCACCGTGCCCCGGATCGCGCTGACCGCGACCGCCACCGAGGCCACCCACTCGGAGATCGCGTCCCGGCTGAAGCTGCAGGACGCGCTGCACTTCGTGGCCAGCTTCGACCGTCCGAACATCCAGTACCGGATCGCCCCCAAGAACGAGCCCAAGAAGCAGCTTCTGGAGTTGCTGCGCACCGATCACGCGGGCGACGCGGGGATCGTCTACTGCCTGTCCCGCTCCTCGGTGGAGAAGACGGCCGAGTTCCTGGTCGCCCAGGGCATCGACGCGGTGCCGTACCACGCGGGGCTGGACGCGCGGATGCGCGCCGAGCACCAGGCGCGCTTCCTGCGGGAGGACGGTCTGGTCGTGGTGGCCACGATCGCGTTCGGCATGGGAATCGACAAGCCCGATGTGCGGTTCGTGGCCCATCTGGACCTGCCCAAGTCGGTCGAGGGCTACTACCAGGAGACGGGCCGCGCCGGGCGGGACGGGCAGCCCTCCACCGCCTGGCTGGCGTACGGGCTCCAGGACGTCGTCCAGCAGCGGAAGATGATCGACACCTCCGAGGGCGACGACACCCATCGGCGCCGCCTCGGCGCCCATCTCGACGCGATGCTGGCGCTGTGCGAGACGGTGGAGTGCCGCCGGGTGGGGCTGCTGGCCTACTTCGGCCAGGAGTCCACCCCCTGCGGGAACTGCGACACCTGCCTCACGCCGCCGGAGTCCTGGGACGGCACCATCGCCGCGCAGAAGCTGCTGTCCACGGTGGTGCGGCTCAAGCGGGAGCGCAACCAGAAGTTCGGCGCGGGGCAGATCATCGACATCCTGCTCGGCAAGAAGACGGCCAAGGTCATCCAGTTCGACCATGACTCCCTCTCGGTGTTCGGCATCGGCACCGAGCTGCGCGAGGCCGAATGGCGCGGCGTGGTGCGGCAGTTGCTGGCACAGGGGCTGATCGGGGTCGAGGGGGACTACGGCACGCTGGTGCTCTCCGACACGAGCTCGGAGGTGCTGAACCAGCGGCGCGAGGTCAGGCTGCGGCGCGAGCCGGAGAAGGCCGCGCGCGCCGCCAAGGGGAAGACGGGGGCTTCGGGGAAGTCCAAGAAAGCCCCGGTGGATCTGCCGGAGGAGGCCGTGCCGGTCTTCGAGCGGCTGCGCGCCTGGCGTGCGGCGACCGCGAAGGAGCAGGGCGTCCCCGCGTATGTGGTCTTCCATGACGCCACCCTGCGCGAGATCGCGATCCTCTCCCCCACCACGCTCGATGAACTCGGCACGGTGAGCGGGGTCGGCGAGAACAAGCTGGTGAAGTACGGACAGGGGATCCTGGACACCCTGGCCTCCTGACGATACGTCAGCCCAACGGGGTTACCGATGATTGTTACCTGAGGTAACGTCGGTCCGTGCCACAAGACGGTGGCCGCCGGGGGCTGGGGTGCTCCGGCGGCCACTCATCTCCTCACGCCGTTCTCGCGCCGTTCCTCACGCCGTACGCGGGCTGTCCTACAGCTCCTTGATGCGGATGTCGCGGTACGAGATCACGTCATCGGTGCTGTGGACCTGGAGACCGATGTACCCGGAGGAGTACCGACGGCCGTCCGTGCCGGGGTCGTCTCCGCGCGGCGGGGTGAACTCCTGGCCGCCGGTGTTCTCGAACTCATTGAGCAGCACACCGTTGCGGTAGATCGAGTAGTGCTGACCGACCACCCGGATCTCGTAGTCGTTCCAGCTGCCCTTGGGAGTGACCCCCGCACCGGCGAGCCCGACCCGGTCGAAACCGTAGATCGAACCGGTCTTGTACATATCGCCGTCGGGGCGGTCGAGGATCTGCACCTCGTGCCCGTACTTGATGGCGACCCACTCCGGACGGGACTCCTCGGGGTGGTCGTGCACATAGGGGAAGCGCACGAAGACACCGCCGTTGGCATTGCCCGTCCCGGGTGCGTCATCGCGGAACTGGAGCTTCAGCGAGAAGTCGTCGTACGTCCGCTGCGGGAACCACAGCATGCCCATGCCCTCGACCGAGGTGCTGCTGGTGATGCTGCCGTCGTCATTGAGACCGAAGGCCCCGCCGCCCACGTGCTGCCACTTGTCGTAGGACTTCTTGGTGCCGTCGAACAGCGGGCGGTAGCCCTCGTCCTGACCGGGCTTGCCGATCCCGGACTGCTTGGCCGCCTTGTTGATCGCCCGGTACTCGCGCTGGTCGATCACGCCGTCGCTGAGCAGCTTGTCGGTGACGGTGGTGACGTGCTTGAGGAAGAGGGCGTGGGAGGACCAGTCCTTCTCGTCCTCGATCAGCTCATTGATGGTGCAGCGGCTACGGGTGATGCGGTTGGGGACGCCGGTGTCCACCGTGCCGACGATCACCGTGAGGCGCTCGTCCCACTCCGGGCACGCGGGTGCCGGCACCCCGCCGCCCTCGGCCACGGTGAACGCCAGTTGCCGCGCCTCGGAGGTGTTGCCCGCCTTGTCGGTGGCGCGGAACGCGACGGTATGGCGGCCCACCCGGTCCACCGCCACGGGGGTGGTGTAGGCGAGATACGGACCGCTGTCCAGGGAGTACTCGACCTTCTCCACCCCGGAGTCGTCGTCGGCCGCGGTGAGCGTGACCTTGGCGCTGCCGACATAGGCACCGTCGGAGTTCTTCGTTCCGTCGACCGTCGCGGAGACCGCCGGGGGTGTGGTGTCCTCGGCCGGCGGGGCCACCACGGTGAAGTCCACCGACTTCACCTCCGATACGTTCCCCGCCTTGTCCGCCGCCCGGTAGCGCACCGTGTGGGCGCCCGCGTCATGGACCATGACCGGACCGGTGTAGGGCTGGAACTCCCCCTGACCCAGGGCGTAGTCGATCCGGTTGACCCCGGAGCCGGTGTCGGAGGCGGTGATGGTCACGGTGGCCATGCCGACGTACGCACCGGACGGGTCCTTCTCACCGGAGACGGTGGCGGAGGTCTCGGGCGCCGTGGTGTCGTCCGTCGGGGGCGCGACCACGGTGAAGTCCACCGACTTCACCTCCGATACGTTCCCGGCCTTGTCCACGGCCCGGTAGCGGATAGTGTGCGCGCCCACCTGGTGGACCATCACCGGGGCGGTGTACGGCTGGAACGCCCCGTCTCCCTCGGCGAACTCGATCCGGTCCACGCCCGAGCCCTCGTCGGTGGCGGACACCGTGACGGTGGCCATCCCGATGTAGGCGCCGTCCGCGTTCTTCTCGCCCTCGACCTTCGCCGAGGCGTCGGGCGCGGTGGTGTCCTCGCCGCCGCCGCCGTCGGTGACCACCAGGATGCCCTGCATCTGGCCGTGCCCGGGGATGGTGCAGTGGTAGCGGTAGCGGCCGGGGCTGAGGGTGACCTCGGCGGTGTGCTTGCCGCCGCTGTCGTCCGAGGGGTTGGCGAGGATGTTCAGCGGGACGTCGTTGTTGTACTCGGGGTCGGAGACATCGAACGTCAGGGTGTGCGGCATCCCCATGGTGTTGCCGGTGGCGGTGCTGTTCTCGAAGACGATGGTGGTCTTCCCGGCGACCGCGGTGGTGGGCGCCGAGGCGTACTTGGTGATGTCGTCACCCGCGGTCCAGGTGAGGGTCTGCTGTGCGGCCTGCCGGGTGTTGTCCTGCCCGTTGGCCGCCGTCGCCGTCGCCGAGCTCAGCCCGAGGATCATGAGCAGTGCGGCGAGGAGGGGCAGCCAGGGTCTGCTGGGTTTGGGGCGCCTTCGTTTCACGGTCACTCCGCCTTCCTGACCAGATCCTGGGCGAGCGGAGTGGGCTCGCCGCCGGTGTAGGTGATGTGCCAAAGCGCCGACTTGGAGTCGGAGGTGAAGAAGCCGCGCCCGTAGTCGAGGACGTAGAGCGAGCCGTCCGGGGCGAACTTCCAGTCCATGAGGTTGCGGATGCCGTCGGCGCCCACCGGGATGATCTTCTTGAGGGTTTCGGCGTGCACCGGCAGCCCGCCCTTGCCGACGGTCTTCGGGTCGGTCACCACCGCGTGGCGCGGCTGGTCGGCGTCGTAGAAGTCACCGACGAACCACTTGCCGTCCCAGTAGGCGGGCCACTTGGTGGTCGATTTGCTGTCGGCGTCGTAGCGGTAGACCGGGCCGTTCATGGTGGCCTGCCCGCCGCCCTTGAGCCACGGCAGCAGGAACATGGCCTCGGACGCCTTGTAGCTGGGGATGCCGCCCGCGTCCCGCGGATAGTCGGGGGCGCCGCCCTGCGGCGAGTACCAGATGGTGTTCCCGGTGATGGGCGGCAGGTTCACCAGACCGTTGTTGTTGGGCGACTCGTTCTTGGGGTGGTCGCAGTCGTACCAGCCCAGGGGCTTGCTGGGGTCGGGCAGATTGCGGTCCCGGTAGGGCTGCTTGTTGCCCATGCAGTACGGCCAGCCGTGGTTGCCCGCCTTGGTGATGGCGGCGAAGGTGTCGTACTTGGCCGGGCCCCAGGTGGTGCTGGGCTCGCCCGCGTCGGGGCCGACCCATCCCGCGTAGAGGATGTCGGTCTTCTGGTCCACGAAGATCCGGGCCGGGTTGCGCACCCCCATCACATAGATCTCGCCACGGGTCTTGCCCCCGCCCTCGTCGGGCTCCTTACCGGTGAAGAGATTGCCCTCGGGGAGGGTGTAGGTGCCGTCGTCCTCGGGGTGGATCCGCAGGATCTTGCCGTTGAGGTTGTTGGTGTTGCCCGCGGTGCGGCGGGCGTCGGAGAAGGAGACGCCCTTGTAGTTCGGCTGCGGGTTGTTACCGGAGTAGCCGTCGCTGAACTGCGAGGAGTTGTTGTCCCCGGTGGCGATGTAGAGATTGCCCTTGGAGTCCCAGGACATCCCGCCACCAGCGTGGCAGCAGCTGTGGATCTGGACCGGCCAGGACAGCAGGACCTTCTCCGAGCCCAGGTCCAGCTTGTTGGTCTTCAGGTCCAGGGTGAACCGGGAGACGCGGCGCTCGGCCATCTGGGTGTCCCGGTTGATCCGGGAGTGCGGGGTGTAGTGGAGGTAGACCCAGCCGTTGTCGAGGAAGTCCGGGTCCAGCTCGATACCGAGCAGCCCCTCCTCGACCTTGATCAGCTCATCGCCGCCGCCCTTGTTGCCGAAGACGGTCAGGGCGCCCGCGAGCGTCACCTTTCCGGTGGCCGGGTCGTAGACATGGATCTGGCCCTGGCCCTTGCCGATGTCCGGGTCGTTCCAGTCGGTGACCACGGGCGCGCTGTTGTCACCGCCGCCGCGGCCGATGTAGAGCACCCGGCCGTCCTTGGCGACGACGAGGCCGTGCGGCTCGCCGATCTGGTCCGACTGGCCCGGCTGATTGGGCTTGGTGACGCGTTCGGCCTTGTAGTTCGCGTTGATGGTGGCCTTGCAGTCACCGCGGGAGAGACGAGTGGTCCACAGCAGCGCGCCCCGCAGATGGGCGCGGAAGTCGGTCTCCTGGAAGGTGGCGACGGTGCCGCCCATTCCGGTGTAGAAGGAGCGGCCGCCGTCGTAGTCACGGCACCAGGAGATGGGGTGGTCCCAGCCGTTGGCGCCGGTGCCCGGCTGGTAGCTGGACTCGCGGACCCGGGCCACGGTGTGCACCGTGCCGGAGGGGTTGTCCTTCCAGTTGAGCCAGGTGTCCGTGCGCTTCCACTCCAGCGGCAGCTCCTTGGTGGCCGGGTGGACGCGGTCGCCGACCTCCACCACGGCCCGCTGGGCGTTGCCCGGGCTCGTGGCCGCCGGGCGGGCGCCGATCAGCCCGCTGTACCAGTCGGAGTACGGCTCGTTGCGGGCCGCGTCATGGATGCCGAGGAAGCCACCGCCGGCCTTCATGTACCCCTCGAGCCCCGCCTCCTGCTCGGGGTCGAGCACATCGCCGGAGCCGGTCAGGAAGACCACGGCGTTGTACTTGCCGAGCTTGGGCTTGGTGAAGACCGAGGCGTCGGCGGTGGCGTCGACGGTGAACCGGGTCGCCGCGGGGCCCTGGTTACCGATCTTCTCGATGGCCTCGATGCCCGCGTTCACCGTGGCCGGCTCATCCCCCGCCGAGCCGTGGAACACCAGCACCCGGACGTTGTCCCCGCCGGGCGGGGACGGCAGCGTGAGTGGCGCACGATCCTCGGGCCGGGCGCTGGCGGGGCTCCCGCCCAGCAGGGTCGCGGTGAGCGCGCCGAAGAGCAGCGCTGCCACCCCCGCGCGTCTCTTCCGCAGCCGACCGACTGTCAACCCTCTCCATTTTGAGGGCATTTGGTACGGTTTGTCCCGCATGGGTCACCCATCCCTCTCACATCACGGAAACCACCGCTGAAGGAAGCTAGACGGCTTTTCGCAACCCGCCAATAGCTATGACCGCAACTCAACGAACTTTGTCCTGAGTGTGGATGAACGGGCCGCCCCCGGCTACCGTGAAAGCACCCCGGGGCATCTGCGCATCGTCAACGGCAGGGGATCCACAGCGATTTGGGAGAACGATGAGCGACGCACCCGGCATCACCTCCAGACGCGGTCTCAGCAGGCGGCTCTTCACCGGCGGCGCGGCCGCCGCGGCCGTCGGACCGCTGGCCCTCACCACCTCCGCCGCCGCGAAGGCGCCGAAGGCCCCCTCCGGCGCGGTCCGGACGGCGACCGCGGGCGGGGCGGTCCGCCATCTCAAGCTCTACGCCGAGAAACTGCCGGACGGCCAGATGGGCTACGGGCTCGAGAAGGGCAAGGCCACCATCCCCGGTCCGCTGATCGAGCTGACCGAGGGCGACACCCTGCACATCGAGTTCGAGAACACCATGGACGTCACGGCCAGCCTCCATGTGCACGGCCTGGACTACGACGTGGCCAGCGACGGCACCCAGCTCAACCGCAGCGCCGTGGAGCCGGGCGGCACCCGCACCTACACCTGGCGCACCCACGCCCCGGGCAAGCGCGCCGACGGCACCTGGCGGCCGGGCAGCGCGGGCTACTGGCACTACCACGACCACGCGGTGGGCACCCCGCACGGCACCGGCGGCCTCCGGAAGGGGCTGTACGGCCCCGTGGTGGTGCGGCGGGCGGGCGACATCCTGCCGGACAAGCAGTTCACCATCGTCTTCAACGACATGACGATCAACAACAAGGCGGGGCATGAAGCGCCCGAGTTCCGGGCGACGGTGGGCGACCGCGTCGAGATCATCATGATCACGCACGGCGAGTACTACCACACCTTCCATATGCACGGGCACCGCTGGGCGGACAACCGCACCGGGCTGCTGGCAGGCCCGGACGATGTGAGCCGGGTCATCGACAACAAGATCACCGGGCCCGCCGACTCCTTCGGCTTCCAGGTGATCGCCGGGGAGAACGTCGGCGCCGGCGCCTGGATGTATCACTGCCATGTCCAGAGCCACTCCGACATGGGCATGGCCGGGCTGTTCCTGGTCGCCAAGGCCGATGGCACCATCCCCGGCCACGACCCGCACGGGCTGTCCGCGTACCAGCACGGATAGGCGCGGAAACGACTGCGACGGGGCGGGCCGCCGGGCCCGCCCCGTCACCTTGTCGCCGTATTGCCCGCCGTATCGCCCCGTCAGGCGGTGTGCAGCCGCAGGCCGTACACCGACAGGATCTCGTTGATCGGCTGGTACCAGGTCTCGCCGCCACCGGAGCAGTTGCCCCAGCCGCCCGAGGTCACGCCCTGGGCCTGGTCGCCGCTGATGAACGAGCCTCCGGAGTCACCGCCCTCGGCGCACACACTGGTCTTGGTCATCTCGTACACGGCGCCCTGGCTGTAGTTCACCGTCTCGTTCTTGGCCAGGACCGTGCCGCAGTGCCAGTGGGTGGTGGAGCCGGAACGGCAGATGGAGGCGCCGATCGGGGCCTCGGCGGAGCCGCGGACCAACTGGTCGGGAACGGTGCCCCAGCCGAGCACCACCGGCACGGTCCACCAGCCGCTGCCGACGCTGACGTAGGCGTAGTCGTTGCCGGGGAAGGAGGAGCCCTGGAAGTTGCCGATGTACGAGCCGTCCCAGCCGCTGACGGAGCCCCCGGCCCGGCCGCAGTGTCCGGCGGTGACGAAGCCGCCCTGGACCGAGAAGCCTATGGAGCAGCGGACGTTGCCGGTGTAGTACGGGTCGCCGCCGACCGTACCCGCGGCGAAGGTCGTCGGCGCCTGGGCGGGGGCCTTCTCCACGGTGACCGGGACCGAGGACGAGCGCTCGGCCTCGCGGAGGAAGGCGCGGACGGCGGCGTCGCCCTCGCTGCCCTCGCGGACCCTGACCACGACGCCGCCCGCGCGGGGGTCGGCGCTCCAGCTGCTCACCCCGGCCGGGGCGGCCTTCTTACGGGCCGTCTCATCGATGCGCGCCTTGGCCGCGTCGAGCGCGTCGGCGCTGTGCTTCACGATCCGGGTGGCGGCGCCCGTGGCCCCTACCGAGGCGGTCCGCTCGGCGCTGGTGACGCCGACGACCAGTTTTCCACTGCTCGCATCGAACCAGGAGCCGCCGTAGGAGGCGCCCGCGGCGCGCTCGGCCTTGGGCTCCAGCTTCATGGCGGCGGCCTCCTGGGTCAGCCGCTCGCGCGCCTGGTCCGCGGTCAGGCCGAGGTCCCGGCCCAGCGCGCGGACGAGGGTGGCGGACGGCGCCGACGCGGCGGCGGGCTTCGCCGCGGGGGCGTCGGCGCCGGTTGCCGCGGCGGCGGTCGAAAAGGCCCCGCCGGCGCCCGAGAGGGCACCGAGGACGAGGAGTGCGGACAGTCCGGCACGGACAACGGGCTTCCGTCTCATGGAAGTTCCCCTTCGGTTCGGCAGGTGAGAGCGCTTTCACGTGTCGATCGCGCCGAGCCTAGCGAGCCAGGGGGGAAAGTCCAGACCAAGACCGTGATCGGTCACACTCGGAAACGGATGCCGCGGCGGGCTCAGGTGGCGTCGTCCGGATTCCAGTTGAGCAGCCGCACCTGGGCGACGGTACGCACATGGCGGCGCATGGCCGCGGCGGCGGCCTTGGGGCGGCGCTCGGCGATGGCGTCCAGGATGCTCTGGTGCTGGCCGAGCGAACGCCTGGGGCGGCCGGGCTGGCGCAGCGACTCCTCGCGGCTCTCGGCGATCTGGTCGGCGATCGAGCGCATGAACTCGCCGAGCAGCGGGCTGTGCGCGGCCGCGGTGACGGCGGCGTGGAAGCGGCGGTCGCCCTCGACGCCGTGGCGCCCGGACTCGATCTCGTCCTCCATCCAGATCAGGGCCTGCTGGAGGGCCATGAGGTCGTCGTCGGTACGGCGCTCGGCGGCGAGTTCGGCCAGCTTGGTCTCCAACGCCTCGCGGGCGTCGAGCACATCGGGCAGCCTGCGGCGGCGCTCCACCAGTCGCTCGACGGGCTCGGTGTCGAGGCTGTCGCGCAGCAGGCACATACCGCCGCCCTGGCGCACCTCGACCAGCCCCTGCACCTCGAGGACGACGATGGCCTGTTTGACGGAGGCGCGGCTGATGCCGAGGCGCTGGGCCAGCTCGCGCTCGGTCGGCAGCCGGTCGCCCGCGCGCAGCCCGCCCTCCTCGACGTAGGCACGCAGCCTCTCCAGCACCTGCTCGTACAGGCGCTGACGGTTCATCGGGCGCAGCGCGTCCCCGGCCATACGGGCTCCCCCCATCGCGGTTTGTGATGGCCCCGATTCGCAGCGTAGCACTGGGTGGAGGGATGGTGCGGTGGTCTGACGGACCGGTGGAGCATTGGTCAATTGGCTGAGCCAATCTGCCACCGATGTCTTGACTGCTGAACCACCCGGCCCCCAACGTGAGTCAGCCAGCAGGCCACTTGGCCCGACCGTCCCCGGTCCGCCGACCGGGTCCCCGTGACGGGAGCCGTCGATGTCCGACGAATTGATCTCGATACTCGTGCTGGTGGTGGTCTTCGTCATCGCCACCACTCGTTCGATCAACATGGGCGCCCTGTCCTTCGCCGCCGCCTTCGGCGTGGGCGAACTGGTCGCCGACTTCAGCGCGGACCACATCTTCGCCGGGTTCCCGGGCGATCTGTTCGTGGTCCTGGTCGGGGTGACGTATCTGTTCGCCCTCGCCCGCGCCAATGGCACCACCGACTGGCTGGTGCACGCCTCGATCCGGATGGTGGGCGGGCGGGTCGCGCTGATCCCCTGGGTGATGTTCGCGATCAGCGGGGTGCTGACCGCGATCGGGGCGGTGAGCCCGGCGGCGGTCGCGATCGTCGCCCCGCTCGCGCTCTCCTTCGCCGCGCGGTACCGCATCAGCCCGCTGCTGATGGGGGCCATGGTGGTGCACGGCGCCCAGGGCGGCGGCTTCTCCCCCATCAGCATCTACGGCTCGATCGTCAACGGCATCGTGGACCGCGAGAAGCTCCCCGGCAACGAGGTCACGCTGTTCCTCGCGAGCCTGGTGGTCAACCTGATCATCGCCGCCGTCGTCTTCGTCGTCTGCGGCGGGCTGAAGCTCCCCAGGACCGCCGTCGCCGCCGCGGAGGAGCGGGCGGACGGGGCCGGGGAGGCACCGGCCGACGCGGAGGGCCGTCTCACCCCGGCCCGTATCGCCACACTGAGCGCGCTGGTGGTGCTGGTGGTCGCGGTGCTCGCCTTCGATCTGGACGCCGGGCTCACCTCGATCACCCTCGCCGTGGCCCTGAGCGTCTTCTGGCCGGACCACGGCAAGAAGGCCGTGAACGAGGTCACCTGGCCCACCGTGCTGCTGATCTGCGGTGTGCTCACCTATGTCGGGGTGCTGGACGAGATGGGCACCATCGACTACGCGGGCAAGGCGGTCAGCGACATCGGGATTCCGCTGCTCGCCGCCCTGCTGCTCTGCTACATCGGCGCGATCGTCTCCGCGTTCGCCTCCTCGGTGGGCATCATGGGCGCGCTGATCCCGCTCGCCGTTCCGTTCCTGGCCCAGGGGGACATCGGCGCGGTGGGGATGATCGCGGCCCTCGCGGTGTCGGCGACCGTCGTCGACGTCAGCCCCTTCTCGACCAACGGGGCTCTGGTGCTGGCCAACGCGCCGGATGTGGACCGGGACCGGTTCTTCCGGCAGCTGATGGTCTACGGCGGGATCATGGTGGTCGCGGTGCCCCGGTCGTCTGGCTGGCGTTGGTGGTCCCCGGCCTCGGCTGAGCGGGCCGACGGGGAATCCCGCCCAGGGCCCAGCCCGCGGGTCCAACCCACCGGTCCAACCCGCGGGTTCAGCCGGGCGGCAGCGGAACCCAGCGGGATTCCCCCGGGGAGACGCTCAGCGAGCGGTCGGCGAGCCGCACCTCGATCGGGGACTCCTCCGAGTCCGGCACACTGATCCACAATCTCCCGGCCCGCACCCGCAGGGCGACCCCCCAGTGGCCGCGATAGCGCACCGAGAACCGGTACTCCGACAGCCCGGACAGCTCGGGGAGCGGCACCGGATCCAGCCACAGCGCGTCCTCGCGGGTCTCCAGCCCGGTCAGGCCACGCTGCACCAGATCGAGGGTGCCGCCCATGGCGCCGAGGTGGATGCCCTCGCCGGTGGTGCCGCCCTGGACGTCCGCCACATCGCCGAGCAGCGCCTCCTGGCAGTGCCGCCACGCCTCGGCCCGGCGCGCCCGCACCAGTACCCAGCCGTGCACCAGCTCGCTGAGGGTCGAGCCGTGGCTGGTCCGGGGCAGGTAGTACGCCACGGTGGCCCGCCAGACGTCGTCGTCCAGGGCGTAGCCGAGCCGCCGGAAGAGGCCCGCCAGCTCGGCGGGGGCGAAGAGATAGCCGAGCATCAGCGCGTCGGCCTGCTTGGAGGCCTGATAGCGGTTGACGGAGTCGCCCTCGGACTCCAGGATCCGGTCCAGCCGGCGGATGTCGCCGTAGCGGGCGCGGTAGCCGTCCCAGTCGAGTTCGGCCAGCTCCCCGTAGCCCTCGAACTGGCTGATGACGCCCCGGTGGAAGGGGACCAGCAGCCGCCGTGAGACGTCCTCCCAGCGCTCCGGCTCGGCGCGGTCCAGGCCCACCCGCTCGAACAGCTCGCGGCGGCGCGGCTCGGGCAGGGTGCGGGCCAGCTCCAGGGCCCGGTCGAGCACCCAGGCGGCGGTGACGTTGGTGTACGCGTTGTCGTCGATGCCGGGGCGGTCGGTGCCGGGATAGCCGTCGTGGTACTCATCGGGCCCGACCACCCCGCGGATGCGGTACCGCCCGTGGTCCGGATCCAGCACGGCGGTGTCCGCCCAGAAGCGGGCGATCTGCACCAGCATCTCCGCGCCCTTGGTGTACAGGAAGTCGGTGTCGCCGCTGGCCTGGCAGTACTGCCACACGTTGTACGCCACCGCCGAGCCCACATGGTGCTGCAGCCGGGAGTGGTCCGGCAGCCAGCGGCCGGAGCGCGGGTTCAGATGCAGCGTCTGGGTCTCCTCGCGCCCGTCGCCGCCGCTCTGCCACGGGTACATCGCCCCGGCCCGCCCGGCGTCCGCGGCGGCGCGGCACGCCTGGGGCAGCCGCCGGTGGCGGTAGTGCAGCAGGGCCCGGGACACCTCGGGGAAGTGGAGGTTCAGATACGACAGCACGAAGAGCTCGTCCCAGAAGACATGGCCGCGGTACGCCTCGCCGTGGAGGCCGCGGGCCGGCACGCCCACGTCCAGTTCCGCGGTGTGCGGCGAGAGCGTCTGCAGGATGTGGAACAGGTGCAGCCGCAGGATGTGGCCCGCCTCGCCGGGGACCTCCAACGCCGCCTCGCGCCACAGGTGTTCCCATGCGGTGTGGTGGGAGGCGAGCAGCTTCCCGAACTCCGGCGCCCGGGCCACTCCGTCGAGGGCGGCCTGGGTCGGATCGCTCATCGCGGGGTCCTTGGAGGTGTACACCGCCACGGTCTTCTCGACGGTGACCGGGGCGTTGGGCGCGACCGGCACGGTCAGGGTGCGCAGCACCGCGCTCTCGGTGAGCCGCTGCCCGCTGCCGGTGGGCGCGCCGCGGACGGCCCGGGTGCGCGCGGCCATGGCCACGCGCACCTCGGAGGTGGTGGTACGGCAGCTCAGCCATACGGTGTCGGGGCCCGCGGCGCCGGTGCGCCGGTCGATGAGATGGCGGCCGGACAGCGCGGCGTAGCGGGCCACGCCGGTGTTGGCCACGGCACTGTCGAGCCCCGACTCCAGCTCGACGGTGCCGGACCAGCCCTCGGCCCGGAAGGTGATGCGCATCGCCGCCAGGTGCGGATCGCCCATGTGGACGAGCCGCTCCTGCTCGACGTGGAGCACCCGGCCGTGCCGGTCGGTGTACCGCAGCCGCCGCAGGAGGGTGCCGTGCCGGAGGTCGAGGGTCTGCCGGTAGCCGGTCAGCTCGTCCCCGTCGGGTGTGAGCCAGCCGCCGGCGCCGGAGGGCCGCTCCGGGTCGTGGACGCGGTAGCGCAGCGGCAGCCAGTTCGGCAGGTTGACCAGGTCCTCGTTCTGGACCCGCCGTCCGCCGATCACCGACGTCAGCCGGTTGTAGCAGCCCGCCACATAGGTGCCCGGGTAGTGCGTCTCATCGGCGGCCGCCTCGGAGGCCGCGCCCCGGGTGGCGAGATAGCCGTTGCCAAGGGTGCACAGCGACTCGCGCAGCCGCTCCTCGCCGGGGTCATAGCCCTCGTACTCCCACACCCAGTCCGCCACGGCCGCTCACCGGCTCTCCTCCCTCGACACCCCCATTGTCGTCCGGGCCGCGGGACTTCACCGGCTGCGCCGCGCCCCCGCGCGGCGGGCGCTCAGCAGATCTTGTAGTCGACCCGGCTGCTGTGGTACGAGCAGGTGTCGACCGTGGAGCCGCCGGTCTTGCGGAGGGTGGCCTTGTCGGCGTCGTTGTTCCAGACGTACGCCCGGCGGTCCTGGTACTTGGTGGCCGAGGTGTCGGATCCGGTGCCGGTCCGGACGGTCACGGTCTTGCCCGCGCCGAGGGTGTAGGTGGGGAAGGTGTACTTGTGGTTGCTCGCGTCGACCAGCACCCAGCCGTTGAGGCTGACCCCGCGCGAGGTGGAGTTCTTGATCTGGGCGTACTCGCCGTTGAGGCTGGAGGTGCTCCGGTTGTCCGTGCCGGGCGAGTCGTAGTAGATCTTGGAAAGGTGTACGGAGCCCGCGGCACCGGCGGGCGTCGCCGGGTACAGCAGGGCGAGCGCGCAGCCGGCGGCGAGCGCCGCGCCGATGCGGGCGGTGTATGCGGACATGAGGTCCCCCCTTGCGTCGTGCATGGTGAAGCAGTGGTAACGCAGGACGGACGGGCGGCCGCGCCCGAAGATGGTTTGGAGTCAGCGAGCTGACTCCTTCGGCGCGGCCGTCCGTCCGTCTTCCCCCCACCTGTGTGGAGGACCAGAGTGGACCACGGCTGAACGCGGCGGCAGGGCTGCGCGGCCCTTGCTCCAGGGCCGTATGGCCCTGGCGCGGAACCGGTCCACGGCTCTATCCGTCCCGGGGCCACCGGGGGCGAGGCGGCGTCAGCGGCCGAACTGCGCACCCCCGTTGATGTGCAGGACCTGACCGGTGACGTACGCGGCCTCCGGGGAGGCCAGATAGCGGATGGCGGCCGCGATCTCGACGGGCGTCCCGGGCTGTCCGGTGAGCGTCTGCCCGATCTGCTGGGCGATGAACTCGGGTGTGCCGCGCTCGCCGAAGAACTCGGTGTCCTCGACATAGCCGGGGGCCACCGCGTTGGCGGTGACGCCCTCCGGGCCGAGCCGCTTGGCCAGCTCGAAGGTGTAGGTGTGCAGCGCGGCCTTGGTGCCGCCGTACGATCCGGGGCCGCGCAGCGCCGCGACCGAGGACAGATGGACGATCCGGCCGCCGGGCCGGGTGAGGTGGGGCAGCAGCGCTTCGGTGAGCAGTACGGCGGTCAGCACGTTGGCCGCGAAGTTCCGCTGGTACTGGTCGGCGATGCCCTCGAGGGTGCCGTCGTTGGAGGCCGCGACATTGCCTCCGGCGTTGGTGACGACGACGTCCACCCCGCCGTCCGCCGCGATGAACTCGGCGGCGCGCCGGGTCTGCTCGGGGTCGCTGAGGTCCGCACTGGTCCAGGTGACCAGGTCGGGGCCGTAGGCGGCATTGAGCTTGTCCGCAGCGGTGCGCAGCACCTCGGTGCGGCGCCCGAGGATGACCACCCGGTCCCCTTCGGCGGCGAAGGTCTCCGCGGCCGCCAGTCCTATGCCGGTACCGCCGCCCGACACCACGATCCGTCGCCCCATCACGGGTCTCCTCCGTACAACTCATTGAATTCCAGTCACATCTATGAACCGCACGCTAGGGAGAAAGCGCATTCCCGTCAAGGCTCAGTACCCAACAGGCAGACTGTTGCCTTGCGTTCACTATTGACAGGTTCTGTTGGAGATGGCGCAATGGCGGCGCCCCACTTGTCCCAGCAACAGCCTCAGTAGCTGTTCCAGCAAGGAGGACATGTGCGTTTTCGTTCATCTTTCGCCAGATCCGTGGTCGCGACCGTGGCCTTGGCGCTTGGCGCGCTCGGTCTGCTGACCGGTCCAGGCCCGGCCGCGGCCGACACCCCCTCCGACGGCTCCCCGGTCGTCCAGGGCCTCCGCGGCGACTACTACCTCCAGTCCGCCCCGGGGGCCTTCGACTTCCACGAGCTGAAGGCCACCAGCCTCGACACCGCCCTGGACTTCGACAATCTGGATCCGCGGCTGCAGGCCACCACCGGACGGTCCGACGACGTCAGCGTCCGCTGGACCGGCCAGATCACACCGGAGCGCTCCGGTGCGCACACCTTCTCGATCACCGGCGACAACGGCTTCCGGCTGTGGATCGACGGCGAACCGGTCATCGACCACTGGGTGGACGACTGGGACAAGGAGCAGACCTCCCAGCCCGTCGAGCTCACCGCGGGCAAGGCGTACGACATCAAGGTCGAGTACTTCGAGCACTACGGCGGCTCCAACCTCCATCTGTCCTGGACCCCGCCGGGCGCGGCCAAGGCGCCCGTGCCCGCGTCCGCCTTCCGGCTGCCCGCCGACTTCGACTACGACGGCCCGGTGGCCAGCGCCGTCCAGCCCGACGGCCGCACCCTGCTGCTGGACTTCGCCCAGCCCCTGACCACTCCCCCGGCCGATCTGACGTCGCATCTGACCGCCGTCATCGGCGGCGCGGCCTGGCCGCTCGGGCGCGCCCGGCTGGACGCTTCCGACCCGTCCCGGCTGCTGCTCGCCCTGACGGAGCCGGTCGTCGGCCGCGGCGGCGAGGCCGTGGTGCGCTATGACGGCGAGGGCGGTCTGGAGGACGGCGACGGCGCGATCGAGCCGTATGTGTCCTTCGGCGGCAACACCTCGACGTATCAGCTCAGCACCCCCTGGGCCAAGGACGTCGGCCCCGACAACGCGCACCCCGAGTACCCGCGCCCCCAGCTGACCCGCGATCAGTGGCGGAACCTCAACGGGAGCTGGCAGTTCGCCGCCGCCAAGGAGGGGGAGAAGCCCCCCGTCGGGCAGCGGCTCAAGGAGCGGATCCTGGTGCCGTACCCGGTGGAGTCCAAGCTCTCCGGCGTGGAGCGCCATGAGGACCGCATGTGGTACCGGCGGACGTTCACCGTGCCGGCCGACTGGAAGGTCGGCGACGGAAAGCGGTTGCGGCTGAACTTCGACGCCGTCGACTGGCAGGCCGAGGTGTATGTCAACGGCACCCGGGTGGCCGACCACCGGGGCGGCTACGACCGGTTCAGCGCCGATGTCACCGACGCCCTGCGGCCGGGCCGCACCCAGGAGCTGATCGTCGGCGTCTACGACCCGACGGACGCGGCCGACGGCGAGAACCCGCCGATGGGCAAGCAGCGTCTCGACCCCAGTGGCATCTTCTACACCCCCTCCTCCGGCATCTGGCAGACCGTCTGGATGGAGCCGGTCGCCACCGACCACGTGGACACGCTCAAGCTGACCCCGGACGTCCCCGGCGAGGCCCTCACCACCGAGGTCCGCGGGGTGCGGGACGGCGTCCCGGTCACCGCGACGGCCTACGACGGACGGCGCGTGGTCGGCACCGCCACCGGGCGCACCGGGAAGCCGCTGACCGTCCCCGTGCCCTCGCCGCATCTGTGGTCCCCCGACGATCCGCATCTGTACCAGCTGAAGGTCACGGTCGGCCGGGGCGCCTCGGCGGACCGGGTGGAGAGCTACTTCGGCATGCGGAGCATCGCGGTCAAGGAGGTGGACGGCAAGCAGCGCACGGTGCTCAACGGGAAGCCGATCTTCTCCATGGCCACCCTCGACCAGGGGTTCTGGCCCGACGGACTGCACACCGCGCCGACCGACGAGGCCCTCGCGTACGACCTGAAGATGCATAAGCGCATGGGCTTCAACTCGGTGCGCAAGCACATCAAGGTCGAGCCCGACCGCTGGTACTACTGGGCCGACCGGCTGGGCCTGATGGTGTGGCAGGACATGCCCGCCATGAACACGGTCACCCCGTCCGAGAAGGCGCAGGCGCAGTACGAGCACGAGATGAAGCGGATGATCGACCAGCACATCAGCAGTCCGTCGATCGCCATCTGGGTCACCTTCAACGAGAGCTGGGGCCAGTACGGCGGCCCGAAGGTGCCCGAGCTCGCCAAGGGCTGGGACCCCACCCGGCTCATCGACGGCGCCAGCGGCTGGAACGACACCGGCAACGGCGACCTCGCCGATATCCACGCCTATCCGGGACCGGGCGATCCGCGCCCCGACGCCTCACGGGCGGGCGTCACCGGTGAGTACGGCGGCCTTGGCCTGGCCATACCGGGACACGCCTGGCCCGTGCAGCACACCTATGTCGGCGTGGACAAGGACCAGTACACCGAGGAGTACCTGAAGCTGCTGGACAAGGTGCGCGAACTGGTCGCGTGCAACGGCAGCAGCGGGGCCGTCTACACCCAGATCACGGATGTGGAGGGCGAGCTCAACGGGCTGCTCACCTATGACCGCAAGGAGATCAAGCCCGATGTGGACCGGCTGCGCCGGGCCCATCAGGCGCTGATCCGCGACGCGGCGAACCCGGCGTCCATGGAGTGCACCACGTAGGCACACCGCTCGGCCAGGGTGATGACCCGCTCCGGGGCGCGGCAGCGCCGGGGCGGGTCATTCCGTCGCCAGCGCCTCGATGGCGGCGACCGTACGGTCCACCACCACGTCGTACAGCCTGCTCTGCGCCCGCGGCAGCCTCGACAGCAGCGGGGCGACCGCTTCCCGCTCCTCCTGGGGGTAGAGGGCCAGCGCCTCGCTCAGGGCGTCCAGTTTGCGGGCGGAGGCGGGGCCGCGGTGGGTCTCGTAGACCGCGTGGCCGATGACGGTGGAGCCGATGAGGGTCACGGCCAGCGCGAGATCGTCCTCGGTCAGCCGCAGGGGGCGCAGCATCCGGGTCAGGGTCACCAGGGAGGAGATCCGGGCGGGCTGCTGGGTGGCGGCCATATAGGGGAGGAGTTGGCGGTGGGGCAGCAGATAGTCGCGGCTGCTGTGCATCCAGGCGCGCAGCCGCTCCTGCCAGGTCTCCCCCGGCGGATCCTTGTGCTGGGTCTCGGCCAGGACCCGGTCGGCCACGGCCTGGAGGAGATCGTCGCGGTCGGGGAAGTAGCGGTAGAGCGCCATGGGGGCGGAACCGACCGCCTCGGCGACCCTTTTGACGGTCAGCGCGACCTCCGGCTCGCGGAGCGCCAGCTCGGCGGCGCTGCGGACGATCTGCTCGCGCGACAGGCGGGGCGGGCGCCCCCGTCCCCTGCGGACGGTCCCCTCCGCGGTCCCGGCCATCCGGTGTCCTTTCGCTCGCCCCCGTCGTGCCAGGCCCCAAGGCTACGCAAGTCGGCTCGGGTGCCGCTCGTGGCCGTTCGCCGCCTTGAACGCCGCCGCGCGCCGTGCCAGCGTGACGACCCGTCCAGCCCGTCCAGCCCGTCTTAGCCCCGGGAGACCTGACGATGACCGCATCCGACCTGCCCGTGGACATCGTGCGCGCCCGTCGCCACGGCATCGCCGATCTGCTGGCGCGCACCGCGGCGCGGCTGCCCGCCAAGACGGCGGTCGTCGACGGCGCGCTGCGCCAGACCTACGCCGAACTGGACGCGCTGGTGAGCCGGACGGCCGGGGCCCTGGCGGCGAGGGGTGTCGCCAAGGGCGATCGCGTGGTGCTCCTGGCCCGTAACTCCCATGGCTTTGTGGTGGCGTACTTCGCGCTGGCCCGGCTGGGCGCGGTGTCGGTGCCGGTGAACTTCATGCTGACCGCCCCCGAGGTGGCGTACGTCCTGGACCATTCGGGGGCGATCGGGATCATCGCGGGCACGGATCTGCTGGATGTGGCCGAGGGTGCGCTGGCCGAGGCCGCACCGCCCCGGATCGCGCTGCGCGCGGCCCTGGGAGGCGGGCGCGAGGGGTGGGAGGACTTCGCCGCGCTGGGCGCGGAGCGGGGGCATCCGGTGCCCGATCCGGCCCTGGACGACGACGATCCGGTCCAGCTGATGTACACCTCGGGGACCGAGTCGCGGCCCAAGGGCGCGATCATGACGAGCCGCAATCTGATGGCGCAGTATCAGACGGCGATCGTCGACGGCGGGATGTCGTCCGACGATGTGGAGATCCACGCGCTGCCGCTGTACCACTGCGCCCAGCTGCACGCCTTTCTCACCCCCGATGTCCAGTTGGGCACCACCTGTCTGGTGCTGCCGGGTCCGGACCCGGCGACGCTGCTGGCCACGATCGAGGCGGAGCGGGTGACCAAGCTGTTCGCCCCGCCCACGGTGTGGATCGCGCTGCTGCGCCATCCGGAGTTCGAGCGCCACGATCTGTCGTCGTTGCGGAAGGGGTACTACGGGGCGGCGCCGATGCCGGTCGCCGTGCTGGGCGAGCTGCGCCGGCGGCTGCCGGGGCTCGCGCTGTACAACCTCTACGGCCAGACCGAGATGTCCCCGATCGCGACCGTGCTGGGCCCGGCCGACCAGGAGCGCAAGGCCGGTTCGGCGGGGCGGCCCGCGCTGAACGTCGAGACCCGGGTGGTGGACGAGGCGGACCGGCCGGTACCGCCGGGCACGGTCGGCGAGATCGTCCACCGGGGCCCGCACACCATGCTCGGCTACTGGCGGGACCCGGAGCGCACCGCGGAGGCGTTCCGGGGCGGCTGGTTCCACAGCGGCGATCTGGGGGTGCTGGACGAGGAGGGGTGTCTGACGGTCGTCGACCGTAAGAAGGACATGGTCAACAGCGGAGGGGAGAACGTCTCGGGGCGCGAGGTGGAGGAGGCCGTCCACGCCCATCCGGCGGTCGCGGAGGTCGCGGTGTTCGGGGTGGAGCATCCGTACTGGATCGAGGCGGTGACCGCGGTGGTGGTGGCCAAACCGGGGCGGGAGGTCACGGAGGAGGAGATCCTCGCGCACTGCCGGGAGCGTCTCGCCGGGTTCAAGGTGCCCAAGTTCGTCCGGCTCGCCGAGACGCTGCCGAAGAACCCCAGCGGCAAGATCCTCAAGCGTGAACTGCGGGAGATCTACCGCGGCGTGGCTACGGAGCGGACGGGCGAGAGCGGCGGTTATATTTGACGTACCAGTTACACAAATTTATGCGACACTGCTGCGGCACCTGACGTGGATCGGCCGTGCCCCGACGAAGGACCACCGTGACTTCCTTACCTCCGACCCCCGATGCCGCCGACGCGGCGCTGACCGCCCACCCGCCGCGCTCCGGAGCGGTGGTCGCCGTCCTGGCGTTCGGCGGAATCGTCGTCTCCCTGATGCAGACCCTCGTCGTGCCGCTGATCCCGGACCTCCCGGGACTGCTGCACACCTCGGCCTCGGACGCCTCCTGGGCGATCACCGCCACCCTGCTCGCCGGCGCCGTGGCCACCCCCGTACTGGGCCGGCTCGGCGATATGTACGGCAAGCGGCGGACGTTGCTGCTCAGCCTGACGATGCTGGTGGTCGGATCGGTGGTGTGCGCGCTCTCCGACGCGCTCGCGCCCATGATCGTCGGCCGTGCGCTCCAGGGCTTCTCCGCGGGCGTGATCCCGCTGGGCATCAGCATCATGCGGGACGAGTTGCCCGCGGAGCGGCTCGGCTCGGCGATGGCCCTGATGAGCTCCTCGCTGGGCGTCGGCGGCGCCCTCGGCCTGCCCGGCGCCGCGGCGCTGGCCGAACACGCCGACTGGCATGTGCTGTTCTGGGTCTCGGCGAGCCTGGGCGTGGTGGTGATCGCGCTGGTGCTGGCGCTCGTACCGGAGTCCCCGGTGCGCGGCGGCGGACGGTTCGACCTGGTGGGCGCCATCGGGCTGTCGGCCGGACTGCTCTGTCTGCTGCTGGCCATCTCCAAGGGCGCCGACTGGGGCTGGGGCAGCGCGACCACCACCGGACTGTTCGGCGCGGCGGTGGTCGTACTGCTGCTGTGGAGCCGGTGGGAGCTGCGGGTGACCGGGCCGCTGGTGGATCTGCGCACCACCGTCCGGCGTCAGGTGCTGCTGACCAATCTGGCCTCCATCGTCATCGGCTTCGCGATGTTCGGGATGTCGCTGGTGCTGCCGCAGCTGCTGCAGATGCCCGAGGCGACCGGGTACGGACTGGGCCAGTCGATGATGACCGCCGGCCTGTGCCTGGGCCCGTCCGGTCTGGTGATGATGGCCATCTCACCGCTGTCGGCGCGGATCACGGCCACCTGGGGCCCCAAAGTGTCGCTGATGCTCGGCGCGGGGGTGATCGCCGCCGGGTACGGCATGGGCGTCTTCCTGATGGACGCCGCATGGCAGGTCGTGATCATCTCGTGTGTGATCGGCGCCGGGATCGGCCTCGCCTACTCCGCCATGCCCGCGCTGATCATGTCGGCGGTGCCGGTGTCCGAGACGGGCGCGGCCAACGGCCTCAACACCCTGATGCGGTCCATCGGCACCTCGACCGCCAGTGCGGTGGTGGGCGTCGTCCTCGCCCATATGACCACCGCGTTCGGGCCCACCGAGCTCCCGTCCCTGAACGGCTTCCGCACCGCCTTCGTGATCGGCGGTGGCGCCGCGCTGGTGGCGCTCGCGGTCGCCTCGCTGCTGCCGGGCCGCGGTCCGGACCGGCTCACGGCCCCATCGGAGCGGTCCGGCACACCGCAGCCGGTGGCGGGCCGCTGAACCGAGGGCCTACGACAGCCGCCCGTATCCCCCCGCCCGCATGGCGGAAGGGGGATACGGGCGGCTTTGTCGTGGCGGGGGCACATACGGGCCATCATGTGGACAGCGGTTGACGGAACGGGCCCGTGCGGGGCTGAATGTTGCGGGTGAGGACTGAGCTGCCCCTGGTCACACGCGACCACATCGACTTCGGTCGGGTGTGGTCCGCCTCCTGTTCCGGCTGACCCGGCAGCGGGCCGTCCCACCGGCCGCCCTCCTTTGATCTCGGAGCCTTCCGGTCTCGGACTCCTCTGATCTCAGGGCCCTCGCCTGCCACTTCCGCGCCTGACGCGCCCCCACCCCGTGAACCGCGCCACTTTCCGGTTCCGGGGTGCTTCTCCCCTGTTCCGCTCTGCCCCCTTTCCCGCTTCCCGAAAGGTCACCCCATGTCCGTGGAGTTCCTCGGCACCGCCGCCACCGACGACGGCTCGCAGCCCGGTCCGCGCCCCGGCGCGGCCTTCGCGGCCGAACCTCCGCCCCGGCTGACGGTGGCCCGGGTGACCGTGGACGATCCGCGGGTCGAGCCGCTGCTGCGCGAGTTGGCGTACGAGTACTCCACCCGCTACGGCAGGGCGGCCGACCGTGAGCTGAACCGCTATCCGGCCGAGGAGTTCGCCCCGCCGCACGGGGAACTGCTTCTGCTGCTGGAGGGCGGTGCGCCGGTCGCCGGGGGTGCGTACCGCCGGTATGACGGGCGGACGGCGGAGCTCAAGCGAATCTGGACGCACTCGGGCCATCGGCGGCGCGGGCTGGCCCGCCGGGTGGTGGCGGAGTTGGAGCGGTCGGCCGCCGAGCGCGGCTACCGCCGGATCTACCTCACCACCGGGCCCCGCCAGCCGGAGGCGCGCGGGCTGTATCTGGCCACCGGCTACACCCCGTTGTTCGATATCTCGGCCGACCCGGAGACCATCGGCCCGCTTCCCTTCGAAAAGGGGCTGTAGGCCCGGCGGAGTCCGGTCCGCCAACACCCGTCCGTCCGCCCCTCCGTCGCCCGCCCGGCCGCTCCGGGCGGACGGGCACATTCCCCCGTTTACGGTTGACCGTTCTGTGTCAACTGTTGGTGACCGCCCCCACGTGCGGTTTTAGGATGCGGTAATTCTGCCGCGACCCGACCGCCCGAAGGCACGCCATGACCAAAGTCCCGAACGTCGATGCACTCCCCGAGCCAACCGCGCTCAAACGCGCGAAGCGACGGCGTCCCGGACTTCTGGTGGCCAATGCGATCGTGCTGGTACTGGCCGCGATGGCGGTCACCACGATATTCACCAACCCACGTTTCGAGTGGAACACCGTCGCGAAATACTTCTTTGAAATCCGGGTGCTGAAGGGCATCGGGGTCAGCATCGGAATGACCGCGGTGACCATGGCGATTTCTCTGGTTACCGGCACCCTGGTCGCTCTGATGCGGATGGGCGACTCCCGGCTCATGTCCACGGTCGCGGCCGCCTTTATCTGGGTTTTCCGCAGCATTCCCATGCTGGTGCAGCTACTGTTCTGGTACAACCTCGCCGCCCTGTTTCCGACACTGTCCCTCGGCATTCCCTGGGGGCCGCGTTTCCTCACGTTCGATTCGAACGACGTCATCGGCCCGCTGACCGCCGCGATCATCGGCCTGACCCTCCATGAGACGGCGTACATCGCGGAGTTGATCCGTTCCGGGCTGCTCGCGGTGCCCGACGGACAGCGGCAGGCGGCGTCCGCACTGGGGTTGACGCCGACTCAGATCTTCTTCCGCATCACCCTCCCCCAGGCACTGCGGGTGATCGTCCCACCGATGGGAAATGAGCTGATATCTCTCCTCAAGGCGACCTCCCTGGTCAGCGTGATCACCCTGGCCGACCTGCTCTACTCGGTCCAGCTCATTTACGCCAAGAACTTCCAGACCGTTCCGCTGTTGATCGTGGCCGCCATTTGGTACATGATCATCACTGGCGTCATCACTCTTCTGCAGCAGCGCCTGGAGCGACGTCTGGGACGGCACACCCTGATGTCGGCCGACAAGGCCGGGAAAGTGAAGAGGATCGAGCACTCGGTATGACCGTGGCATCGGAAAAGCAATCGCAGGCCGTCGTCTCCCTGCGTGGGATCCGCAAGTCGTTCCGCGGCACCGAGGTGCTGCACGGTATCTCCCTGGATATCCACCGAGGTGAGACAGTCTGTCTGATCGGTCCCTCCGGATCCGGAAAGAGCACGCTGCTGCGCTGTGTCAACCACCTCGAAGTTCCGGACCAGGGCGTGGTGGTGGTCGACGGCAGCGTCATCGGCTACCAGCTGCGCGGCCGCACCCTGCATGAGCTGGGCCCCCGGGAGCTGGCCGCCCAGCGCTCGGCGATGGGCATGGTGTTCCAGAGCTTCAATCTGTTCCCGCACCTGACCGCCCGCGAGAACATCGTGGAGGCCCCGCGCCGGGTGCTCGGGCTCTCCAAGGCCCAGGCCGACGCGCGTGCCGTGGAGCTGATGACCCGGGTGGGGCTCGCCCACAAGCTGGACAGCTACCCGGACAAGCTCTCCGGCGGCCAGCAGCAGCGGGTGGCCATCGCCCGCGCCCTGGCGATGCGCCCCAAGGTGATGCTCTTCGACGAGCCGACCTCAGCCCTCGATCCCGAGATGGTGCAGGAGGTGCTCAGTGTCATCAGGGACCTGGCCCGTGAGGGCATGACGCTGGTCGTCGTCACCCATGAGATGCGCTTCGCCGCCGATATCGCTGACCGGATCGTTTTCATGGACGACGGCCGGATCGTCGAAGAGGGTGCTCCTGACCTGCTGCTGCGCACCCCCTCACACGACCGCACCCGTACGTTCTTGTCGAAGGTCTCCCCATGAGCGACGCACGCGCGGCTGCCGGGCCGCACCCGGCTACGATGCCCGCGCCGCTGCGCCGCGCGGGCGGAGAAGCGAATGAAAGCTGTACAGCATGAGTACCGCACTTCCCCTGCCCGCCAAGACCGTCCGGCGTCTGGAGCTGTGGGATTCCTACCGCTCGTACCAGTATCTGGAGGCCGGGGAGGACTTCCGCGCCTTCGAGCTGGCGCCCGCGCTCGGCCGGGTCCCCGGGTCCGCGCTGGAGTGGAGCGAGGAGGTCGAGGTCCGCGCGCGGGACTTCGAGGAGCGCCATCCGGTGATCTCCGCCCATGACCATCTCTCGCTGCGCCCCGCGGATCCGGGGGACTTCGCCGACTACCGCCGCCAGGGCCGGGAGTCGATTCCCTACGAGGGCATCGCCCACTCGGGGGTGGACCTGTTCTTCGACGGCGGCCCGGCCGCGGTGAGCATGATCCGCTCGCATGCCCCCTGGGACTGGGACGACGCGGTCAGCGATCTGGCCATGCGCCAGGCCGACCTCGCCCAGCAGCGGCTGGTGACGCCCATCCGCACGCTCGAGGAGGCCGACCGGGCCCGGGCCGGCGATCAGGTGGGGGTGGTGCTGACCCTGGAGTCCGCCTCCCCCATCGGCAATGACATCGACCGGCTCGATCTGCTCTACGGTCTGGGCGTCCGCCTGCTCGGTCTGGTCTACAGCGAGAGCAATCAGCTGGGTTCGGGGCTCGCCGACGCCGGTGACACCGGTCTGACCCTGCTCGGCCGCCGGGCGCTGCGCCGGATGAACGACCTCGGGATCATCGTCGATGTCTCGCACAGCGGTGACGCGACGGCTCTGGACGCCGTGCGCCGCTCCACCGCCCCCGTGGTGATCACCCACGCCGGGTCGCGGGCGCTGTGGCCGACCCCGCGGATGAAGCCGGACGATGTGATCCGGGCCTGCGCCGGGTCCGGCGGGTTCATCGGCGTCGAGGCGGCGCCGCATACGACCATCACCGCCCGGCACTCCCGGCACAGCCTGGACTCGGTGATGGAACACATCGAGCGCTGTATCGATCTGGTCGGCATCGACCATGTGGCCTTCGGCCCGGACACCAACTTCGGCGATCACACGGCCTGGCACCGGACGTTCGCCCCGCTCTTCGGCAAGGACGACGCGCACGACGGCCAAACCCCCGAACTGCCGCCGCACGAGGAGGTCGCGTACGTACGCGGCTGCGAGAACCCCGCGGAGGCGGTCGGCAACATGATCCGGTGGCTGTTCGAGCGGGGCTACTCCGAAGCGGACGTGGCCAAGCTCGCCGGGGGCAACGTACGGCGCGTCGCCGAGACCGTCTGGGGCCGCTAGAACCGGTCCCGCTCTTCCGCATCCGCTACCCCCCACCTCCCGGAATGGAGCACCCATGCGCAACCGCCCCCATGTCGCCGCATGCGCCCTGCTGGCCTCCCTGACGCTGGCCCTGTCCGCCTGTTCGGTGGACGACACGCCCGGCGACGGCAAGGCCGAGAAGAGCCATCCGGCGGCCACGCTCGCCCCCGAGCCCAAGGACAGCGCGCTGGCGGCCGAGGTGCCCGAGGAGTACACCAACAAGACACTGATCATGGGTGTCAGCGAGTACGCGCCGTACGTCACCTTCGAGTCCGATGGGAAGATCACCGGGCTGGTGCCCGAACTGTCCGCGCAGCTCTCCTCGTTGCTCGATGTGAAGATCAAGGTGGAGCGGACCAACTTCGACGCGGTGATCCCGGGGCTGAAGTCCGGCCGGATCGACCTCAGCGCCCCCTCCGGTGACTTCATCGAGCGTCAGAAGGAGGTCGACTTCGCCGACTTCGCGCAGAGCAGTGTGACGCTGATGGTGCTCAAGGACGGCTCCTTCCGCCCCAAGAACGGGCTCGAGGTCTGCGGGCACAAGGTCGGCGTCGAGAAGGGCGCCGGAACGCAGAACGTACTCGCCGCGCAGAACAAGCGCTGTGCCGCGAAGGGCAAGCCGTCGGTGGACGCGAAGCTCTACACCGATCTGCCGGCCGCCTCGCTGGCGCTGCAGAGCAAGCGCGTGGACGCGGTGGCCGCGCCCAGCGCCTCCAACACCTCGGTGAGCCAGAACGCGAAGGACCGCTTCGAGACGCTCGAGCTCAAGGACATGCTGGACCTGCCCGCCGCGTCGGCCATCTACGGCATCCAGGCCAAGAAGGGCACCGGGCTGGCCGCCGTGATCGTCAAGGGGCTGCGGAAGATGTACGAATCGGGCACCTACGCCAAGCTCTTCGGCCAGTGGGGGCTGCCGCTGTCCACGGTCACCCGGTCCCAGCTCGCCCTCAACGGCTCCAAGCAATCCCAGACCCAGTGAGATCTTCCATGGCACGAACCAGTCGGACCGAAACGAGCGGGGACAGAGAGCGGGCGGCCTGGGAGGAGCCCGCCCGGCTGCTGGACGAGCGGGTGTGGCGACGCACCCTGCGCGTTCCGATGCGGGACGGGATCGCCCTGGCCGCCGATCTGTTCACCGCCGAGGAGCGGCCCGGGCCCCGCCCGGTCATCCTCGAGCGGACCCCCTACGGCCGCCGCCAGATGCGCGACTCCGACCGCAGCCTCCACGACGAGCCGGTGCCGACGCCGGAGGAGACCTCGGCGTTCTTCGTCCGCGCGGGGTACCACGTGGTGCGGCAGGACTGCCGGGGCCGCGGGGACTCGGACGGCACCTTCGTGAAGTACCTGGGCGAGGGGCCGGACGGCGCGGACACCATCGACTGGATCGCCGCCCAGCCCTGGTGCGACGGCCGGGTGGCCATGATGGGGGTGTCCTATTCGGCACACGCCCAGACGGCGGCCGCGGCCGAGTCCCCCACCGGCCTGTCCGCGATGTTCATGGACTCCGGCGGCTTCGCCAGCGCCTACGAGGCCGGGATGAGGATGGGCGGCGCCTTCGAGCTCAAGCAGATCACCTGGGCCTTCCGGCACGGTGAGGAGAGCCCGGAGGCGGAGCGGGACCCGCTGGTGCGCAAGGCGTTCGCGGGACGGATCTGCGCGACTGGTTCACCGTGCTGCCGTGGCGCACGGGTGTCTCCCCGCTGCGTCAGGTGGGGAGTTACGAGCGCTATCTGCTCGACCAGTGGCGGCATGACGCCTTCGGGGCGTACTGGCGCCAGCCCGCCATCTACGGGCGCGGCCACTACGACCGCTTCCCGGATGTGCCGACCCTGCACATGTCGAGCTGGTACGACCCGTATGTGCGCTCCACCATCGAGAACTTCACCGCCATGGGCCGTCTCAAGCGGTCCCCGGCGTATCTGGTGATGGGGCCGTGGAAGCACGGGCTGCGCTGTGTCACCTTCGCCGGCGATGTGGACTTCGGGCCCGCGTCGACACTCAGCGGCAATGTGGACGCCTCGTATCTGTCCTTCCGGCAGCGCTGGTTCGACGCGGTGCTGGGAGGCGGCGACCCGGAGTCGATCCCGCGGGTGCGGTACTTCCTGATGGGCGGCGGGGACGGGCGACGGGACGAGGCCGGGCGGATGCGGCACGGCGGCCGGTGGCACACCGACACCCAGTGGCCCCCGGCCGGGACCCGGGAGACGGCGTTCTACTGCCACACCTCGGGCGAGCTGAGCCGGGAGCGGCCGACGGCGACACGGGCCTGGGTGGAGTACGACTTCGATCCGAACGACCCGGTGCCGACGCTGGGCGGCCAGGTCACCTCGGGTGAGCCGGTGATGGTGGGCGGCGCCTTCGACCAGGTGCCGGACGAACGGTTCTACGGTGCCCGCCCGCCGTATCTGCCGCTGAACTCCCGGCCCGATGTGATCTCGCTGGCCACCCCGCCGCTGGAGGAGCCGCTGGTGGTGGCCGGACCGGTGACGGCCCGGCTGTTCATCTCCTCCTCCGCGCCGGACACCGACTTCACGGTGAAGCTGGTCGATGTGCATCCGCCGAACGAGGACTATCCGCACGGCTTCGCGATGAACCTCACCGAGGGCATCTTCCGCTGCCGCTTCCACGAGTCGTTCGAGCACCCGGAGCCGCTGGAGCCGGGCGAGGTGTACGAGATCGAGATCCCGGCGCCGGACACGGCCAACCGCTTCGAGGCCGGGCACCGGCTGCGGGTGGACATCTCCTCCAGCGACTTCCCCCGGTTCGACGTCAATTCCAATACCGGGGTGCCGGAGGCGGTGAGCCGCCGCAAGGTGGTCGCGACCAACCGGGTCCATATGGACGCGGACCGCCCCTCGGCGGTTCTGCTGTGGACCCGGCCGGGCTGACGGGCCGCGGGCGCGCGGCCGTCACCGCATGATGGTCGCCAGCACGTCCTGCCCCAGCCGGAGCAGGGTGCTGGTGGCCAGCCGGTGGTAGACGTACTTTCCCTCGCGCTCGGACTCGATGAGCCCGGCGTCCCTGAGCTGGCGCAGGGTGCGGGAGACCTGCGTATCGGCGAGCCCCATCCGCTGGGCCAGTTCGGAGGTGGTGATGGGCTCGCCCAGCAGATGGCGGCACACCTCCATCCGGCCCAGGGACGCCAGCGCGGACATCCGCGCCCGCAGCTCCGCCTGGGTGAGCTGATCGGCCGTCCCGTCCTCCTGGGCGGCGAACTGGAGCACCACCGGGTGGGACTCCTCGTCCTTGACGGTCAGATGCGGCCAGACATGGACGGAGGGGAGCAGGAAGAGCGGGCGCGGGCCGATCTCGATCTCGGCGACGGCCAGCTTGTCGTAGCGCACCCGCGCCCCGCCCCGGGAGACCACCGCGGTGGGGCTGAGCCCGGCCAGCACCTCGGCCAGACCCCGCCGCCGGATGTCGCTGCGGACCCGGGCGGCAGCCGACTCCAGCCGGTCGCGGACCGTGCGCCACTCGGAGGCGAAGAACGCCTCGGCGCAGGATTCCAGGAAGCACAGGAGCCGGCCGCGCAGCCCCTCGGGCGAGGCCACCAGGTCGTGGGCCAGCTCCCCACGCCGGATGGACCGCCGCTCGCACTGGGCCACATAGCGCTCGGCGGCCTCGGGGTCGGTGAGCAGGCGGCGCGCCGGGGGCACGGCCTCACGGAAGCCGAGCACTCCCTGGGAGCACAGGCCCACGAACTCCTCCAGCGGCAGCTTCTCCAGATGGCGCAGCTCGTCCTCGAAGGGCTGGTCCAGCGGGAGTCCCAGCGGAAACAGCAGCCGACAGCGGAGCCGGGCCCACAGCGGGGACAGGGCGCTCATCTCATGGGCGAGGGAGGGGGAGATCGCCGTCCCGAGCCGGTGCGTCCAGCGCTGGGCCTCGGGGTGGTGGTCGGGCTCGGCCATGATGTGCAGCACCGACATGAGCTCGGCCAGCGCCGAGCGGCCGACGTACACATCGGCCGGTCGTGCGCGCTGGAGGTTGAGCGTGATCCCCACACCCGCACATTACTCGGCGGGTGACGCGCCCGGCCGGGGTGTCCCGCCAATCGGCGCCGGACGCCCAGGTCAGGGGCTTGGGGTGGCCGGGGCCGGTCGCGGGGCCCGGTCAGTCGCGGGGCAGCAGGGGGCCCAGCGGGCCCAGATCCAGGTTGAGGTCGTCCTCGGTCAGCCCGAAGTGCTCGCGCAGCTCGGCCATGTTCTGCTCCAGGGCCATCAGCGTCAGCCCGAGCTTCTCTATCTGTTCATCGCTGATGCCGCCCTGCTCGACGCGGCGCAGCGCCTGCCGCTCCATGAGCTGCCGCAGCAGCTCGACGATGGTGAGCACCAGACCGGCCAGGCTCTTGCGGACCGACTCCTCGTCCACCTCGATCCGCCGGCCGGGCCGGGGAGCGCGGTCATCCGTCATGGCGGGCCCCCTCCCTCCCTCCTCGTTCCTCCTCCTCGTTCTCCACCCGTACGGAGGCGATCAGGGCGCGCAGGGAGATCCGCACCAGGTCGATGTCGGCGATGGTCAGGGTGATCTCCCCGGCGATCACCACGCCTCCGGCGAGCACCCGGTCGAGCAGGTCGACCAGGGCCACCTCCCTGCGCTCGATCGCACGGGTCACGGCGTCGCCTCCTCCGGCCGGGCCTCTCCCTCCGCCTTCGGCGGACCGGTGAAGGAGTACGGCGGCCAGGGGCCGCTGACCTCCAGGGTGACGGCGGGGTAGCGCTCCCCCAGCGTGGTCACCAGGGCGGTGAACTCCTCGGTGAGGCCGTCGGGCACCAGATAGGAGTTGTTCAGCACCATCCATCCCTCGTACGCGGCCAGCGCGGTGTCCTGCGGTGGATGGGCGGCCGTCGCCACCGCCAGCGCGGCGAGGGAGGCGTGGATCTCCTCCGCGCGCTCGGTCGCCCGCAGATGCGCGGTCTCCTGGTCCTGCCGCTGGGCCCGGCGGCGCAGCAGATAGGCGGTGCCGGGGCTGTCCTCGCCGCCGGCGGGCTCGTCCGGGTCGGGCAGGAAGGACCGGGGGTCGACATACGCCTTGACGCCCCACTCGGTGCGGCCCGCCACCCGACGCAGCGTGGCCGTGAAGTCCTCCCGGCGCTCCTGGAGCATCGCGCGGACCCGGTCGTCATCGTGGTAGAGCGTGGCGAAGCGCAGCGGGATGACCTGGCCCTGGCGGGCCGCGCCGTTGATCACCCGGTGGTGGGCGCGGGCCGTGCGCTCCAGCCATTCCAGGTCCTCCAGATGGCCGCGCAGCGCGTCCTCGTCGAACTCCTCCAGCGGTACGGAGCCCACCACGGCGGCCAGCCCCGCCTTCTCCACCAGGCGCACCGGCTCGTCCGCCACACCGGTGAGCCCCTGCGGCGGGGTGCCGTCCTCCGGGGCGGCCGTCACCGCGTACAGCCAGGTGGCGAGGGAATCGGTCACCGTTCGTCCTCCCGCTCCGCGCCGCGGTCCACCTCGCGGGCGCCGGGGCCTTCCTCCAGCTCGCCGACGCGCCGCCGCAGCCGCTCGTTCTCCTCGAGGACGTCCCGGGCGCCGGAGGAGAGCGTGGGGTCGTGCTCCCACCAGTCGATGCCCATCTCCTTGGCCCGGTCCACGGAGGCGACCAGCAGCCGGATCTTGATCGTCAGCAGTTCGATGTCCAGCAGATTGATCTGGATGTCACCGGCGATGACGATGCCCTTGTCGAGCACCCGCTCCAGGATGTCGGCCAGGCTGGAGGGCTCGGATCCACGGCGGGCCGGTTCGCGTGCGCCGCCGGTGCGCCGGGCCGGCGCGTTCCAGTCGGAGCTCTGGTTCATGTGTTCTCCCCCCTGCCCCGGTAGTAGCGCTCGGTGCGGCGGTAGGAGGCGAGCTCGCCGTGGTCGTCCAGCTCGACCTGGTACTCGGCGAGGATGTCGGTGGAGTCCGGTATCCGGTGGGTCTCGACGACCTCGATGCCGATGACCCAGCCGTCCTCCCCGCGCTCCAGCGAGGTGACGCCCTCCGCGGCCCGCCCGGTCAGCCCCTCCACATGGCGCGCCGCACTCCGCGCGGCGTCGCGGGCATCCAGGGCGGGGCGGCGGGGCCGGGGCCGCTCCCGCTCCTGGCCCTGCTCGTGCCGGTCCTGTTCCTCACGGGGCCGGGTGCGCGGCCGCTCCTCGCGGCGGCGCTCCTCGCGAGGCCGTTCCTCGGGGGGCACGGCTCATACCTCCATGCCCCCGCCGGGCGGCCCCTGGGACATCAGCCGGCGGACCAGCTCGTCCTCCTCGCGGGCCGCCTCCTCCTCGGTGAGCTCTCCGCTCTCCCGGGCCTCCGCGACCTCTTCCAGCCGTTGCTTGATCACCTCGGGGTCGTACAGCTGCCGATGGGCCTCGTCATGGAGCCGCTCGGCCACCCAGACGACACCTCGCACCGGGGCCAGCGGCAGTGTGGCCAGGCCGGTGAACAGTCCCATGGCTACTCGTCGCCTTCCTCTCCTTCGAGCAGTGCGTCGGCTACGAAGTCGTACGGCGCCAGCGGGCCGAGCAGACGCAGCCGGACCCGGCCGTGCCAGTGCTCGGCGAGCTCCTCGGCCGCCTCTTCGAACGCCTGCCGCTTCGCGTCCTCCACCAGGAACGAGGCGTTGACCAGCCCTTCGGCGGACGCCGCCTCCTGCGACACCGAGGCCAGCGCGTACGGCCCCAGCCGCCGGTCGAGCTCCAGCGCGTCCACGCTCCGCTTCGCGTCGATGGTGTCCAGGACGAGCCGGCCGAGCTGGATCCGCTGCTCGTACCCCTCCTCCTCCGGCAGCCCCCGCAGCTCCTCGCGGAGCCGTCTGGCCTCCGGCTGTTCGGTCACCACCTCGCGCAGGACCGCGTCCTGTTCGTACCGGGCCCGCACGGTGAGCTGCGAGCGGCCGCGGAGCCGGTCCAGGCCGCGGGCGAAGTCGTCATGCCCCTCGGCCAGCAGCTCGTCGGTCACCGCCGCGGTGTCGCTCACCACGGTGCCGAAACGGAACGGCAGCACCGGTGGACCCTGCTCGGCCAGGCTGTCGAGCACCTTGGCGTGGGTGCGCAGATCCTCGGGGGTGCCCAGCGGCTTGCCGACGGGCACCTCGCTGACCACCGCGGCCTGGCCGCGGTGGCGGACCAGGGTCACCGGGGCCTCCGGATCCCCGACGGCGGGGAGGTCCTTGACCGACTCATCGGTCCGGTCGTCCGTGACGACCCCGTAGACGTAGCAGGCACGTGCGTCCTCGGCCATCACCGCTCCCGCTCCCTGTGGCTGGTGGAACCCCTCGTGCGCCGGGGCCTGCCCCGCTCCTCGCGCTCGGGTTCCCGGTCCTCGTCGGCATCGTCGGCATCGTCGGCATCGTCCTGCAGCAGATCCGAGACCGATTCCTTGACGCCTTCCAGGGCGCCCTTGGTCTTCTTCTTGCCGCCGCCCTCCCGGAGGTCGTCCATGAGGCCGGGCAGACCGTGGGTCTCGGTGCCGCTGCGGGCGAGGTCGAGTCGGTTGGTCGCCTCGGCGAACCGCAGATACGTGTCCACGCTGGCGACGACGATCCGGGCGTCGATGGTCAAGAGCTCGATGCCCACCAGGGACACCCGCACATACACATCGATGACCAGGCCCTTGTCCAGGATCAGGTCGACCACGTCGACCAGGGCGCTGGAACTCGCCCGGTCCAGATACTGGCTCTGCTGCTGGCGTGCTACGGTCACCGCGCTCACCCGTTCCCGGGGCGGGATCCGTCAGCGTCGCGCGCGGCGCCGTACGGGCTCCTCGTCCTCGTACTCCTCCTCGTCTTCGTCCCGGGGCTCCTCGTCCTCGTAGTCCTCGGGCTCCTCGGGCTCTTCCTCCTCGTCATACTCCTCGCGCTCCTCGCCTTCCTCGCCTTCCTCGGGCTCCCCCTCCTCCCGCTCGTCCCCCTCCACGATCTCGCCGTCGCGCACCACACCGCGCCAGCCCACGACCTCGTCGGGGTTGAGCAGCACCTCGCGCATGAGATGACGGCGGAAGTGCTTCAACTCCAGACGCACCCGGCGGCCCTGGGCACGCCAGAGGTTGCCGGTGCGCTCCATGAAGCCCTGCGGCCAGTACTCCAGGACGAACAGGATCCGGGTGAGCTCGGGGGCCAGCTCATGGAAGGTGATCGTGCCGTCCACATGGCCCTTGTCGGCCCGTGACGTCCAGATGATCCGCTTGTCGGGCACCTGCTCGACAACCTCTGCCTGCCACTTGCGGTGCGACCAGAAGACCTGGGCCTTCCACTCGGATTCCGTCCCGGGCGCCTCGTCCTCGCCCTCGTCCTCGCCCTGGTTCTGGACGTCCTCGACCTTCTTCATGTACGAGGGGAAGTTCTCCCACTCCGTCCAGAGGTTGTAGGTGAGGGAGAGGGGCGCGCCCACGTCGATCTGCTCCACGATGTTGGTGACCTTGAGCTTCTTGCCGCCCTTGCCGCTGTCGCCGCCACCGCCGAGGCCGGGGATGACGCTCTTGACCTTGTCGACGACCTTCTCCTTGAACTGGCCCTTGACCTTCTCCTTGACCTGGTCCTTCATCTGGTCCTTGGCCGTGTCGACGACCTTCTCCCGGACCTGCTCCAGCCCGCCCTTCAGCGCGCCGCCCGGCCCGGGGTTCCCCCCCAGGTGGGTGACCGATTCCAGAGCTTTTTCGCCCAGCGCCATCAGCAGGCCCTGCGCTTCCTTCACCAGGCGGTCGGTGGGCAGCGCGCCGCCCCCAGCGGCCCGTCCCTTGGGGAATTCCTCAGCCATGGCCCTCACCTCTGGCTTCGTCGCGCGGGCCCTTCGGAGCCGTCCGCTTCCTGGCCTGCGCCGGACGGTCGGCCGGCTTGCGCTGCTGCTTGCCGGTGCGCTCGCGCTCCTCGCGCTCCTCGCGCTCCTCGCGCTCCTCGTGCTCGTCCGACTCCTCGTGCTCGTCCGGCTCCTCGTGCTCCCCGGCCTCCGGCTTCCCGCCCCCCGCGCCGCCGGTGCGCAGCGCCGAGGCGCGATGCTCCAGCCGGTCGCTCAGGGCGTCCATGCGGCTACTGGCCGCCGACATGGCCGCCTCCCGCCCCACGGAGACCAGCCGACTGCCGATCTCCTGGCCCAGCTTGCCGAGCTCGGAGGACTGCAGCGCCTGGGCGCCCGGTGGGCTGATTCCGGAGAGCCGCTTGCCCGCGGCGAGACCGGCGAGGCCGAGGACCAAGGTCCCCCTGTGGCCGCGCCCGAAGAGATAGCCGCTGACGAAGGCCAGCGCCACCCGGGAGTTCTTCATGATCGCTCCTCCTCCCGGAGCTGAACGAGACAGCCGTTCTGGGACATATAGCCAAGTATGGTGCATTTCACCCTATTAAGTGACCCGTCAGGCCGCGAGCACCGGATGCAGCACCACCTTGGTGTAGCCCTCCACTCGCCTGTCGAACTTCTCGTACGCCTGCGGGGCCTGGTCCAGCGGGAGTTCATGCGAGACCACGAAGCTGGGCCTGGCGCGGCCCGCGATGATCAGGTCGCGCAGCTGGCGGTTGTAGCGCTTGACATTGCACTGGCCCGTCCCCATGCGCTGGCCCTTCTCGAACATCCGGCCGATGGAGACCAGCAGCTGACCGCGTTTGGCGTGCTCGTCGGCGGCGCCGGGGTCGGAGGGGACGTACAGCCCCGGCACACCGAGCCGTCCGGTCGGCCGCACCGTGTCGACCAGCGAGTTGAGCACCACCGCGGGCTCCTCATGGCCGGCCTCGCGCCCCTGGGCCTGGTACCCCACCGCGTCGATGCCCTTGTCGGTGCCCTCGCCGCCGGTGCGGTCCATGATCTGCCGCACCGCGTCGTCCTTGCTGAAGTCGATGGGGATGGCGCCGATCTCCTCGGCCTTGGCCAGCCGCTCGGGGACCCGGTCCACCACGAACACCTTGGCGGCGCCGCGCAGCAGCGCGGAATAGGCGGCCATCAGCCCCACCGGGCCCGCGCCGTAGACGGCCACGCTCTCGCCCGGGGAGACCTCGGCCAGCTCACAGCCGTGATAGCCGGTCGGGAAGATGTCGGCGAGCAGGACGAAGTCGGTCTCGAACTCCTCACCCGCGGGCAGCTTCAGGCAGTTGAAGTCGGCGAAGGGCACCCGCAGCCGCTCGGCCTGGCCGCCCGTGTAGGGCCCCATCGCCACATAGCCGTAGGCACCGCCCGCGAAACCGGGGTTGACGGTGAGACAGAAGCCGGTGTCGCCCGCGAGGCAGTTCTTGCAGAATCCGCAGGCCACGTTGAACGGCATGACGACGCGGTCGCCCTTGGACAGCGTGACGACGCCGGGGCCGGTCTCCTCGACGACGCCGAGGTTCTCGTGCCCGAAGACGATGCCGGGCTCGGCCGCCGTACGGCCCTCGTACATATGCAGATCGGAGCCGCAGATAGCGCTGGACGTGACGCGCACGATCACATCGTTCGGATGCTCGATCCGAGGATCGTCGACGTCCCTCACCGCCACCGCATAGGGCTTCTCGTAGACGACGGCTTTCACCTGGATCACCTCCGCGTCGGATGCTGACGAGCGGCGGTGGTGGCGGAAACAGCGCGGTCCCAGGGTGTCTCGGCCACCACCGGGTACTTCCAGCGAAACGCCGTCGGACGCCCGGCGCAACCGGGTCCCGGCGCGGCCACCCGGCCCCGGGCCCTGCCGGGCGTACGCGACCGTGATCCAGGGCCTGCTCGACCGTGATCCGGGGCCTACTCGACCGTGATCCAGTCCAGGGTGCGCTGGACGGCCTTCTTCCAGCCCGTGTAGCCCTCCTCCCTGGCCTTCTTGTCCCACTGGGGCTCCCACCGCCTGGACTCGCTCCAGTGGGAGCGCAGCTCATCGGTGTCCCGCCAGAAACCCGTGGCCAGCCCCGCGGCGTAGGCGGCGCCCAGGGCGGTGGTCTCGGCGATGACGGGGCGGCTGACCGGTACGCCCAGCACATCGGCCTGGATCTGCATACACAGCTCGTTGTCGGTGACCCCGCCGTCCACCCGCAGGACGTCCAGGTGGATGTCGGCGTCCCGCTCCATGGCCTCGACCACGTCCCGGCTCTGGTAGCAGATGGCCTCCAGGGTGGCCCGGGCGATATGGCCATTGGTGTTGTAGCGGGTGAGGCCGACGATCGCGCCGCGGGCGTCGGAGCGCCAGTACGGGGCGAAGAGCCCGGAGAAGGCGGGCACGAAGTACACCCCGCCGTTGTCCTCGACGGTGAGGGCGAGCCGCTCGCTGCCCGGGGCGTCGTCGATCATCTTCATCTGGTCGCGCAGCCACTGGACGGCCGAGCCGGTGACGGCGATCGAGCCCTCCAGGGCGTAGACCGGAGGGCTGTCGCCGAACTGGTACGCCACGGTGGTGAGCAGCCCGCTGGTCGAGCGGATCAGCTCCGCTCCGGTGTTGAGCAGCAGGAAGTTACCGGTGCCGTAGGTGTTCTTGGCCTCGCCGGGGGCGAAGCAGACCTGGCCGACCGTGGCCGCCTGCTGGTCGCCGAGGACGCCGGTGATCGGGGTGGCGGTGCGCAGCGGGCGGGAGGTGCGGGCCTGGCCGAACGCCTCGGGGTGGGAGGAGGGGTTGATCGTCGGCAGCATCGCCCGCGGAATGCCGAAGATCTCCAGCAGCTCGTCGTCCCAGTCCAGCGTCTCCAGGTTCATCAGCATGGTGCGGCTGGCGTTGGTGACATCGGTGGCGTGGATACCGGCGCCGGGGCCGCCGGTGAGGTTCCACAGCACCCAGGCGTCGGTGTTGCCGAAGAGGGCGTGCCCGGCCTCCGCGGCCTCGCGGACGCCCTCGACGTTCTCCAGAATCCACTTGATCTTGCCGCCGGAGAAGTAGGTGGCGGGCGGCAGCCCGGCCTTACGGCGGATGATCTCGCCACGGCCGTCCCGTTCGAGGGCGGCGGCGATGGTGTCGGTGCGGGTGTCCTGCCAGACGATGGCGTTGTAGTACGGGCGGCCGTTGCGCGGATCCCAGATCACCGTGGTCTCGCGCTGATTGGTGATGCCGATCGCGGCCAGGTCGGTGGGGGACAGCCCGCCCGCGCGGAGGGCATTCTGCATCACCGAGTTGGTGCGCTCGTAGATCTCCACCGGGTCGTGCTCGACCCACCCCGCGCGCGGCAGGATCTGGCGGTGCTCCAGCTGGTACCGCGCCACCTCGTCACCGTCGTGGTTGAAGATCATGAAACGGGTGCTGGTGGTTCCCTGGTCCACCGCACCGATGAATTCCGGCATGCTGCCGCCTCTCGTGGGTGGGGTACGGCCCGGATCGGCTACTCGGGGTCGGGGTGCGGCCCACCTCCGTTCCGGGCACCGGGAGGAAGCGGCTGATCAGCACCTTGTAGAGGGCGGCGCCGACGAGCCCGCCGATCAGCGGGCCCACGATCGGCACCCAGAAGTACAGATCCCCGTACTGGTCCCGCCAGGCGCTGCGGTATCCGGTGAGGTAGCTGGCCAGCCGGGGGCCGAAGTCACGGGCCGGGTTGATGGCGTACCCCGCGTCGGCCCCCCACGCCATGCCGATCGCGACCACGATCAGCCCGATGACGAGGGGCCCCAGATTGGCCTTCGGGGGCGAGTTCAGCACATCGGTGACGGCGAAGATGAGCAGCACCAGGATCGCGGTGCCGATGATCTGGTCGCGCAGCGCGCCCCACTCGCTGACCGGCAGGGTGCCGTTGCCGGGCAGGGTGGAGAAGACGAACTGGGTCTTGAAGGTGTGCCTCGGGTCGGCGTGGCCCAGCGCCTCGGTGTAGTTCCAGCGCACCAGCAGGGCCCCGACGAACGCGCCGACCGTCTGGGCCACGACATACGGCAGGACCTTGGCCCAGGGGAAGCCCTTGAAGGCGGCCAGCGAGAGGGTGACCGCCGGGTTGATATGGGCCCCGCTGAGCCGCGCCGCCACATACACACCGAGGGTGACGCCCAGACCCCAGGCCCAGGCGATGGAGTCGTGATTGCCGAGCGAGCCCGGCATCTTCGTCAGGACGTCGCCCGCCACCACCTGGGCCACCACACCGCAGCCGAAGAGGATCAGCACCATGGTGCCCGCGAACTCCGCGCAGAGCTCACCGAGCAGTACCGACCTCGGACGCTGTGGCTTCGGGGCAGTCATGCCCCCATCGTGGGCGCGTGGCGGCAGGGCGGCCCGTACTGCTGAGCCGTCCGGGGCATGGACGGCGAAACCGGGTCTGTACGGATCAGGGTGCGGACCTGTACCAAGGTCCTGACAACATCACCCATCGCCCGCCAGCCGGAACAGGACGACACGGATGCCGACCACCCACGCCCCGACGAACTGGGCCGGGAACATCACCTTCTCCGCCGCCCGGCTGCACCACCCCGACACCGTCGAAGAGCTGCGGCGGATCGTCCGCTCCGCCGACCGGGTGCGGGTGCTCGGCACGGGCCACTCCTTCAACCGCATCGCCGACACCGAGGGCGATCTGGTGAACCTGGACCGGCTGCCGCACCGGGTGGAGATCGACGCCGAGAAGCGCACCGCGACCATCGCGGCCGGCATGCGCTACGCCCATGTGGCCCAGGCCCTGCACACCGAGGGTCTGGCCCTGGCCAACCTCGCCTCGCTGCCGCACATCACGGTCGCGGGGGCCTGCGCCACCGCCACCCATGGCTCGGGGAGCGCCCAGCAGTGCCTGGCCGCGGCGGTCGCCGGGCTGGAGATCGTCGGCCCCGACGGCGAGGTGACCCGGATCAGCCGGGACGAGGACCGGGACCGGCTGAACGGGGCCGTGGTGGGGCTCGGCGGACTGGGCGTCGTCACCGCCATGACGCTGGACGTCGAGCCCACCTACGACGTAGCCCAGTGGGTGTGGACCGGGCTGCCGCTGGACCGGCTGGACGACAGCTTCGAGGAGATCTTCGGCGCCGCCTACAGCGTCAGCGTCTTCACCGACTGGCACTCGGGCGAGGGCGTGGTGTGGCTGAAGTGCCGCACCGATCTGCCCGATCCCCCGGAGCCCGGGCAGCCGTGGCTGGGGGCCACCCCGGCCGACCGCCACCACCACCCGGTGCCCGCGATGCCGCCGCTGCACTGCACCGAACAGCTGGGCGCGCCGGGGCCGTGGCATGAGCGGCTGCCGCACTTCCGCCCCGACTTCACCCCCAGCAACGGCGATGAACTGCAGTCGGAGCTGCTGCTGCCGCGCGAGGCCGCCTCGGCGGCGTTCGCCGCGCTGCGCGGCCTCGGCGACCGGATCGCGCCCGTGGTGCAGGTGTCCGAGGTCCGCACGGTCGCGGCGGACGAGCTGTGGCTGAGCCCCGCGTACGGCCGGGACAGCGTCGCCTTCCACTTCACCTGGGTCCCCGACCACGAGGCGGTGATCGAGGTGGTGGCCGCCATGGAGGAGGCGCTGCTGCCGCTGGGGGCGCGGCCGCACTGGGGCAAGCTGACGACGGCCGCGCCGGAGCGGGTCCTCTCCTCGTACGCCCGGGCCGCCGACTTCGCACGGCTGCTGGCCGAGCACGACCCGGCGGGGAAGTTCCGCAACGCCTATCTGGACGGCTACTTCCCCACCGGGTGAGCCGGTCGATCCGCTGGGTGAGAGCGTCCGGGCCGGTCCTCAGCCGGTCCAGGACCATTCGGCGACCTCGGGCATATCGGTGCCGTGCTCGCGGATCCAGGCGTGGTGGCGGGTGCGGGCGTCCTGCATCCGCTGCCGTACGGCCACGGCGCGCGCCGCGAGCCCCGGGGTCCGGTCGATGACGTCCATCACCAGCCGGTAGCGGTCCAGGTCGTTGCGGACCACCATGTCGAACGGTGTGGTCGTGGTGCCCATCTCCTTGTAGCCGCGCACATGGAGATGCGGGTGGACGGCCCGGCGGTAGGACAGCCGGTGCACCAGCCACGGATACCCGTGGTAGGCGAAGATGACCGGCCGGTCGCGGGTGAACAGGGCGTCGAACTCGTGGTCCGGCATCCCGTGCGGATGCTCCTCCTTCGGCAGCAGCCGGGTCATGTCGACAACGTTGACCACGCGCACGGCCACATCGGGCAGATGGCGGCGGAGGATTCCGGCGGCCGCGACGACCTCCTGGGTGGGCACGTCGCCCGCGCCGGCCAGCACCACATCCGGCTCCCCCGCGCCGTTCTCGGTACCGGCCCAGTCCCAGGTCCCGGCGCCGCGGGCGCAGTGGGCGCGCGCCTGGTCGAGATCGAGCCAGTCGAAGCAGGGCTGTTTGCCCGCGACGACGACATTGACGTAGTCGCGGGTGCGCAGGATGTGGTCGGCCACGCTGAGCAGGGTGTTGGCGTCCGGCGGCAGATAGACGCGCACGACTTCCGGGCTCTTGTTGAGCACATGGTCGACGAAACCGGGGTCCTGGTGCGAGAAGCCGTTGTGGTCCTGGCGCCACACATGCGAGGTCAGCAGATAGTTGAGCGAGGCCACGGGGCGCCGCCACGGCAGTGAGCGGGACACCTTCAGCCATTTGATGTGCTGGTTGACCATGGAGTCGACGATGTGCACGAACGCCTCGTAGCAGGAGAAGAGGCCGTGCCGCCCGGTCAGCAGATAGCCCTCCAGCCAGCCCTGGCAGAGGTGCTCGGAGAGGATCTCCATGACCCGGCCGCTCCGGCTGAGGTGCTCATCGGTGGGCAGGACGGCCTCCTGCCACGCCTTGCCGGTGGTACGGAAGAGGGCCTCCAGCCGGTTGGAGGCGGTCTCGTCGGGGCCGACCACCCTGAAGTCGCGGCGGGCGCCGGTGTCCGCCATGACCTTCTCCAGCAGCCCGCCGAGGACCCGGGTCGGCTCGTGCAGGGTCGCACCGGGCTTGTCCACGGGGACCGCGTACCGCTCCAGGTCGGGCAGGGGCAGCGAGCGCAGCAGCAGCCCGCCGTTGGCGTGCGGATTGGCGCCCAGGCGGCGGTCGCCCTCCGGAACCTCGGCCAGGAGGTGCGGCCGGGGCCGGCCGTCGGCGTCGAAGAGCTCCTCGGGACGGTACGAACGCAGCCAGCGCTCCAGCTGCCGCAGATGCTCCGGGTTCTCCCGGACGCCCGGCAGGGGGACCTGATGGGCGCGCCAGGTGCCCTCCACGGGGAGCCCGTCGACCACCTCGGGCCCGGTCCAGCCCTTGGGCGTGCGGAGCACGATCACCGGCCAGCGCGGCCGCTCGGCGAGGCCCTTCTGGCGGGCGGTGCGCTCCTCGCGAGCGGTGCGCTGGAGCAGGGCGATCCGGTCCAGGGCCTCGTCCAGGGCGTGCGCCATGGCCCGGTGCACTTCGAGCGGTTCGTCCCCGGAGACGTGGATCGGCTCATGGCCGTACCCGCGCAGCAGCTCGTCGAGTTCGGGCCGGGGCAGCCGCGCGAACACCGTGGGATTGGCGATCTTGTACCCGTTGAGGTGGAGGATCGGCAGCACGGCCCCGTCGTGGACGGGGTCCAGGAACTTGTTCGCATGCCAGGAGCCGGCCAGCGGGCCGGTCTCCGCCTCGCCGTCGCCGATGACGCAGGCGACCAGCAGTCCGGGGTTGTCCAGCGCGGCCCCGTAGGCGTGGGCGAGGGAGTAGCCGAGCTCGCCGCCCTCGTGGATCGAGCCGGGGGTCTCGGGGGCGACATGGCTGGGCACCCCGCCGGGGAAGGAGAACTGCCGGAAGAGCCGGGCAATGCCCGCCGCGTCCCGGCTGACGTCCGGATAGATCTCGGAGTAGCTGCCGTCCAGCCAGGAGCCGGCGAGCACCGCGGGGCCGCCGTGGCCGGGGCCCCAGACGCAGATGGCGTCCAGGTCGCGGTCCTTGATGACGCGGTTCAGGTGGGTGTGGACGAGGTTGAGGCCGGGTGAGGTGCCCCAGTGGCCCAGCAGCCGGGGCTTGATGTGATCCGGGCGCAGCGGCTCGGTCAGCAGCGGGTTGGCCAGCAGATAGATCTGGCCCGCCGCGAGGTAGTTGGCGGCGCGCCAGTGGGCGTCCAGGGCGCGGATCCGGTCGTCGCCGAGCCCGCTGCCCGGCGAGCCCGTCGAGCTGTCCGGTGAGCCCGTCGTGGTCGGTGCGTCTGGCATGGGCCTCTCTCCCTCGTGGTGTCCGGTGATCTGCCCTGGTGGTGTCCGGTGATGTGCCCTGGTGGTGTCCGGTGGTGCCCTCGTGGTGTCCGGTGGTGCCCTCGTGGTGTCCGGTTGCCTTGCCCAACGGTCGCGTTACCTGCCCGCCGGTCGCGCCACTGGCCGGCCGTTCAGACCCACTCCGGCACGATCGCCACCGGGCAGGGCGCGTGGTGCAGTGCCGCGTGGGCGATGCGGCCGAACTCCAGCCCCACGGAGTGACCGCGGCCGCGGCGGGCGCCGAGGACCAGCAGATCGGCGGTGGCCGCCGCGTGGAGGAGCGCCTTGCGGGCCGTCCCCTCGACCGTCTCGCGATCGACGGTGACCTCGGGATGGTCCCGTCCGGGGGCCCGCAGGGCGTGATCCAGCGTCCGCTCCGCCCGTGCCCAGTGGGCACGTACCGGGTCCCCCTCCAACAGCAGATCATCCGTCACCTCACCGGCCGGGGCGCGCCAGGCGCGTACGGCCTCCAGGGTGCGGCCGCTCACCTCGGCCTCGCGGAAGGCGAACCGGGTCGCGGCCGAGGGGCCGGCCTTCTCGCCCACGCCGAGCACGATCCGGCCGAAGGCGCCGCGCCGGTTGGGCTCGCCGCCACGTACGACGGTGACCGGGCACGAGGCGCGGGCGGCGACCGCGAGGCTGACCGAGCCGAGGAGCAGCGCGGCGAGTTCGCCGCGGCCGCGGGAGCCGGTGACCAGGCCCGAGGCGTCCCGGCCGGCGCGCAGCAGCGCGGCGACCGGGTCCTCCGGCAGGACCTCGGCGCAGACCTTCACCTCGGGTCCGCCCCGGCGGGCGCGTTCCGCGGCGGAGGCGGCGATCTCCTCTTCCCTGATCAGCTCCCAGGGGCGCGCCGGGTCGGCGGCGGGGGCGATGCCCTCGTACCGCTCCCACAGCGAGGCGTGGATCAGCCGCAGCGGTACGGCGTGCCGGGCTGCGGCGTCCACCGCCCAGTCCACGGCCTGAAGGCTGTGGTGGGAGCCGTCGACGCCCACGACGAGGGGGAGGTCCACCGTTTCCACCACCTTCCGCGCGGCGGCCGCACTGTGCCGACGCCTTTGACCCTCTTCGCCTTCTTCACCCTCGCGGCGTGCGGGATCCGGCGCGAGGGGCGTTTCGGCCCCGCCGGGGGTCGTTCGGCCCAGGGCGCCCATGCGGGCCGAACGGTCCGCATCGGACCCCGGGCAGCCCAAGAGGGCGGCCGGGTCGCCGTCCCAAGCTGGGACCGGACCGGGGAGGCACGGATGAAGCACCGCAAGATCGGCAACGTGATGACCGACGACGTCGTCCGGGTGAGCTCCATGACCTCGTTCGACGAGGTCGGTGCGCTGCTCTCCCGGCATCGCTTCAACGGGCTGCCCGTGGTGGACGACGACGACAAGGTGGTCGGCATGATCACTGGGACCGATCTCAGCGAACCCGCCCCGACGGCCGGGCAGCTGATGTCGCGACCCGCGGTCACCGTGCGCCCCCAGGACAGCATCGTGGACGCGGCCCGCGCGATGGACCGCCATCGCGTCGAGCGGCTGCCCGTCGTCGACGAGGAGGACCGGCTGATCGGCATCGTCACCCGCCGGGATCTGCTGCGGGTCTTCCTCCGCCCGGACGACGAGATCCGTGCCGAGGTGATCGACGAGGTGCTGGTCCGCTCGCTGTGGCTCGGCCCGCAGTCCGTCGCGGTCACCGTGACCGACGGAATCGTACGGCTGGAGGGTCAACTGGACCGGCACAGCGAGATCCCCATCGCGGTCCGGATGACCGGACAGGTGGACGGCGTGGTGGCCGTGGTCGACCGGCTCACCTACCTCATCGACGACTCCGCCGGCCGGGGAGGTGCGCGGCGATGACCCACCCGGCCAAGCCGGTGCGGAACGGCCGGGTGGTGGTGGGCCTGGACGGCTCGGACAGCGCCTGGGCCGCGCTGGACGGGGCGGTCGCCGAGGCGCGGCGCCGTCACGCCACGCTGGAGATCGTGCACGCCTGGCCGTGGGCGCGGACCGACCCGCTCGCCTTCGACCCGGACAGCGAACCGCGGCGGCCCGCGGTGGAGATCGCCAGGACCGTGCTGCGGCTGGCCGTGTCACGGGCCCAGGAGCAGGATCCCCAGTTGCGGATCGTGCCCACCCTGACGGCACAGGACGCGGTGCCCGAGCTGCTGCGGATCGGCGGGGACGCCGCGCTGATCGTCATCGGCACCCGGGGGCTGGGCGGTTTCACCGGACTGCTGCTCGGCTCGGTGGGGCTGCGGCTGGCCGCTCACACCCGGCGCCCGCTGCTGGTGGTGCGCGGCGGACCGCCGACGACGTACGGGCTCGAAGGCCACGGCAAGGTGCTGGTCGGGGTGGAGAGCGGCGCGGACGCGGCGGCGGCCCGGTTCGCCTTCGAAGAGGCCAAGCGGCGCCGAGCCCGGCTGCGAGTGCTCTACGCCTGGCCGCGGCCCCGGGTCTTCGCGGGCGATCACGCCCTGCCCGCACGCGAGGTGGTGGCGCTGCGCGCCGAGCGGGAACAGACGGTGGCCTACGACATGGTGGCCGGCCTGCGCGAGGAGTTCGGGCAGATCCGGGTACGTGAGCACACCACCCACACCGCCCCCGCCCAGGCGCTGGTGGAGGCGTCACGAGCGGCCGACGTCCTGGTACTCGCCGTCCACCGGCGAACCCCCCGCCTCGGCATGCAACTGGGCCCGGTCACCCACGCGGCACTCCACCATGCGCACTGCCCGGTGGTGCTGGTGCCGGTGGAGTAGCGCTGGAGCCGGAACGGATCGGGACCCCAGCGGCCTCCGCCGCCGGGCGACGGCCCCGGCGGCGGAGGCCGGGTGCACGGGGCGACCGGGGTGGGCGGCCCGGCTGGACCGCCGCGCCGGGCAGGCACATCAGACGACCGTGGCGAGTGGGGGTGCCGGGCACCCGCCGCCAGGTGGGCAGGTTGGCCCGGGCCGGGTTCCGGGGCGCGTTCCGGGCGGTGGAAAGGGCCGGATGACCTGGTCCCTGGGACCTACCCGGGACCGGTCGGCCCTGTCGGTGGGGGCCCGGTCATGGTCCGCTGGAGATGGCACCGGGGGCATCCGGCAGACGCGGAGAAGCGGACGCACGAGTACCGCGCACCGCGCAATCAGGGCCCGCGAGAAGTGGGCGCCCCCGGCGCCGCGCCTCGGGCTGGGCGCCTCCCAGCGGTGGCCGCGGCCGTGTCCAAGGGGCGTAGCGCCGCTGCCGTGAGGGCATACGCACGGGCCGCGGTCGGGCATACGGATGCGTGCGCCTGGCCGAGCGCGGTCGGACCGTCGGCTGCGGCTTGGCGGACGGCGGCTCGTACGCCCCGGAGGCGGGGCCGAGGTGCCGAGTGGGTCTGCCGGGAAGGAGGCAGCGATGGCGCGCCCCGTCACCGTCGGGCTGGATGGTTCCCCCGAGAGTCTGGCCGCCGCCGGCTGGGCGGCCCATGAGGCCTGTTCGCGCGACGCGCCGCTGCGGCTCGTGAACGCGTGGTCGGGGCCCGATCAGAAGGATCTGACTCCGGGCCGGGAGGCCGCCTGGCACTACTGGGCCGAGCGCGCCCTGGGCTCGGCGCGCGCCGAGCTGGACGCCGACCACCCGGACATGGCGATCCTCACCGACCAGATCCCCGGCCGGCCCGCGCCCGTTCTGCTGGCCGAGGCGGAGCGCGCCCAGCTGCTGGTGGTGGGGTCCCGCTCGATCGGCGCGGTCGCCGGGTTCTTCCTCGGCTCCGTCGGCCTGGAGCTCGCCGCACGCGCCGTGACCCCCGTGGTCCTGGTGCGGGCGGACGCGCACGAGGACCGGCAGGGCGATGTGGTGGTCGGGGTGGAGCCGGGCGAGCCGGGCGACGACATCCTGGAGTTCGCCTTCGACGCCGCGGCCCGCCGCGCCGGTGTGCTGCGCGCCGTGTACGCCAGCCGGGTCCCCGCCATCCGGGGCGACGCCCCGTGGGTGGTGGACGTGGGGCTGAGCGACGCGCGCAAGGAGTCCGAGCATGCGCTGGGCGAGGTGCTGGCGCCGTGGCGGGACAAGTTCTCCGAGGTGCGGGTCTTCGAGGAGATCGCGTCGGACAGCCCGGCGCGGCAGTTGGTGGGCGTGGCGGCGGGAACGGCGCTGATGGTCGTGGGCCGCGGTCCGCGCCAGGTGGGGTTCGGCCCCCGGCTGGGGCCGGTCACCCAGGCGGTGGCGCACCACGCCGCCTGCCCGGTCGCGATCGTGCCCCAGCGATGAGACCTCGGGGCGCCCGGCCACCTCACCGCACACCGCGCGACGAGGTGGCTGAGAAACCGCGAAGCCGAACGCGAACAACCGGAGGAGAGGGAAACGGCCATGAAAGCACTCGTCTTCCACGGGCCGGAGCAGTCGTCCTGGCAGGAGGTGCCCGACCCCGAACTCGAGGCCACCACCGACGCGATCGTCCGGATCGACACCACGACCATCTGCGGCACCGATCTGCACATCCTCCGCGGCGAACTGCCGGACGTCAGCCCCGGCAGGGTGCTCGGCCACGAGGGGGTCGGCGAGATCGTCGAGACCGGCGCCGATGTCCGCGGGGTCCGGCCCGGCGACCGGGTGCTGCTCTCCTGCATCTCGGGCTGCGGCCACTGCCGCTTCTGCCGGGAGCGCACCTACGGACAGTGCCGTGACGGCGGGGGCTGGATCCTCGGGCGCATGATCGACGGCACCCAGGCCGAGTACGTCCGGGTGCCCTTCGCCGATCTGTCCACGTATCCGCTGACGGGCTCGGCCGAGAGCCATGACGCCGTGCTGCTGGCGGATGTCTTCCCCACCGCCTACGAGGTGGGCGTCCTCAACGGCCGGGTGGCGCCGGGCGATACGGTCGTGGTGGTGGGCGCCGGGCCGGTCGGGCTGGCCTCGATCGCCACCGCGCACTTCTTCTCCCCCGGCCGGATCATCTCCGTCGATCCGGACCCGGCCCGGCTGGACGCCGCCAAGCGGGTCGGCGCCGACGCGGTGGCGGATTCCGCCGAGGATCCGGAGCGGCTGGTCGACGATCTCACCGATGGGCTCGGCGCCGATGTGGTGATCGAGGCCGTCGGGAGCCCGCGGAGCTTCGAGACCTGCACCCGGATGGTGCGGCCGGGCGGCCGGATCGCCAATGTGGGGGTGCACGCCCGGCCCGCGACGCTGCATCTCGAAGAGCTGTGGATCAAGAACGTGACGATCACCACCGGGCTGGTCGACACCTTCTCCACCCCGACCCTGCTCTCCCTGCTGGCCGCCGGGCGGCTGCCCGCGTCCACGCTGATCACCCATCTCTTCGAGCTGGACCAGATGGAGGAGGCGTACGACGTCTTCGCCCGCGCGGCCGACACCGGCGCGATCAAGATCGCGCTCGGCGAGGCCGCCCGTCCGCTGGTGGCCCGGAGGACGTGAGCGGGGAGGAGGTGACACGGATGGCAGCGCCGATCGTCGTCGGCGTCGACGGTTTCGCCGAGAGCCCGCCGGCCGCACACTGGGCGGCCCGCGAGGCGCTGCTGCGGGATCTGCGGCTGCGTCTGATCCACGCCTGGAACCCGCCGTCGCCCGAGGCCCCGACCCTCCCCCACGAGGACGATCTGAACTACTGGGCGCAGCGTCTGCTGACCGACCTGGTGGGTGAGTTGCGCGACGCCCATCCGGGGCTGCGGGTCTCGGCCGAGCTGGTGCCGCGTGAGACCGTGCCCGCCCTGCTGGACGCGGCCCGGGACGCCGAGATGCTGGTGCTCGGCTCGCGCGGTCGCGGCACCCCCGGCGGCTACCTGCTCGGATCGACCGGCCGCCATGTGCTGGCGCACGGGGAACGGCCGGTGGTCATGGTGCACGCCGACGACCGGCCGCTGACCGCGGATGTGACCGTCGGGGTGTGTCTGCGGGGGACGAGCGAGGAGACGCTGCGGTTCGCCTTCGACGCCGCCGCCCGGCGCGGCGGCGCGCTGCGCGCCGTACACGCGGGCGCGGGTGCGGGCGCGGGCCCGGGAGGGCCGGAAAGCGAGGAAGCGGCGGCGGACGCGCTGGACGCGGTGCTGCGCCCCTGGCGGGAGAAGTACCCCGGGGTGCCGGTGGCGGAGGCCCTCACCTCCGAGCGCCCGGCCCTCGGGGTGATGCACACCGCGCCGGGCTCCGGGCTGCTCGTGCTGGGCCGTGAGAAGACGGAGCCGGACCCCGTCCCCCGCCTGGGCTCGGTGATCCAGGCGGCGGTGCACCACGCGCCGTGCCCGGTGGCGGTCGTCCCGTGCGGCTGATGTCCGAAGGGAGGCGAGAGTGACGTGTCGGAGGCGATGACCACCGACCTCTACGAGGCGACGATGGCCCTGTCGTATCTGCGCGAGGGCATGACCGGCCCGGCCACCTTCGACCTCTACGCCCGCGGGCTGCCGCCCGAGCGGGGCTTCCTGGTCGCCGCGGGCCTGGAGCCGGCGCTGGACTTTCTGGCCGGCTTTCGCGTGGAGCCCGAGGACGTGGCGGCGTTCGCCGCGGCTATGCACCGTCCGTCCGAGGACCTCGAACCCCTGCTGGGGCTCGGCTTCGACGGCGAGGTGCGGGCAGTGCCCGAGGGGCGGCTCGTCCTGGCCGGGGAGCCGCTGCTGGAGTTGACCGCGCCACTGCCGCAGGCGCAGCTTGTCGAGACGTATCTGATGGGGCAGCTGAGCCATCAGACCACCATCGCCTCCAAGGCGGCCCGGTGCGTGCTGGCCGCGGAGGGGCGCCCGGTGGTGGACTTCTCGCTGCGCCGCACCCACGGCCCCTGGGCCGGGATGCAGTCGGCGCGACTGAGCGCGATGACCGGGTTCACGGCGACCAGCAATGTGGCGGCGGCCGCCGCGTACGGGATCGAGGCCGGCGGGACGATGGCGCATGCGTATATCGAGGCGTTCCCGGACGAGGAGACCGCGTTCCGCGCGTTCGCCCGTACCCATCCCGGCCCGGTCACCTTCCTGGTGGACACCTACGACACGGCGACCGGAGTGGCCACCGCGGCGCGGGTGCTGCGCGAGCTGGAATCCGGGCCCACCGGCGCCATCCGGCTGGACAGCGGCGATCTGGGCGAGCAGGCGGTGCGGGCGCGCAGGATCCTCGACGCGGCGGGGCTGCCCGAGGTGCGGATCGTGGCGAGCGGCGGGCTCGACGAGTACGCCCTGGAGGAGCTGGTCCACGCGGGCGCGCCGATCGATGTCTTCGCCGTGGGCACCCGGATGGGGGTGTCGGCCGACGCCGCCGCCCTCGACACCGCGTACAAGCTGGTCGCCTACGACGGGACCCCGGTGATGAAACTGTCCTCGGCCAAGGCCACGGCCCCCGGGACCAAGCAGGTCTGGCGCCGCGCCGGCTACGCCGATGTGATCGGCGAACGCGACGAGCTTCCGCCGGGCGGCGGCGCGCCACTGCTGGAGACCGTGATGCGGGAGGGCAGGCGCACCGGGGCCCCCGACACCCTCGACCGCGCGCGGCGGCGGTTCGCCACCGATCTCGCGGGGCTGCCGCCGCACGCCCGGCGGATCCGCCACCCGGTCCCGCCCCGGCCGGCCACCTCCGCCGGACTGGCCGGGCTCGCGGGGCGGGTGCGCCACCGGATCGAGCACCGGCTGGCGGCCGGCGGCGAGGCGGGCGGAAGACAGGCAGCGTGACCCAAGGAGGATGCCGTGCCCCGGAGTGCGCACATTGTGAGCGATGTGATGACCCATACCGTCGTCGCCGTCGGCCGCGAAGCGCCGTTCAAGGAGATCGTCAGAACGCTGGAGCAGTGGAGGGTGAGCGCCCTGCCGGTGCTGGAGGGCGAGGGCCGGGTCATCGGCGTGGTCTCGGAGGCGGATCTGCTGCCCAAGGAGGAGTTCCGCGACAGCGATCCGGCGCGGGTGGCGCAGCTGCCCGACCTTCCCGGTGTCGCCAAGGCGGGCGCGGTAACGGCCGATGAGCTGATGACGACCCCCGCCATCACCGTCCACGCGAGCGCGACGCTCGCCGAGGCCGCGCGGATCATGACCCATAAGCGGGTCAAACGGCTCCCGGTGGTGGACGAGGAGGGCCGCCTCGAGGGCATCGTCAGCCGCGCGGACCTGCTGAAGGTATTTCTGCGGCCGGACGACGACATCGAGGAGGAGGTGCGCCGCGAGGTGGTGGCCCATCTCTTCCCGGCGGCGGGGGAAACCGTCCGGGTGAGCGTGAACGAGGGCGTGGTCACGCTGACGGGACGGGTCAAGGAGGCCGTTCTCATCCCGGCGGCGGCCCGTCTCATCCGGGCGATCGAGGGCGTGGTCGACTTCGACAACCAACTCACGGCCGCGCCTCATACGGCCCAGCGGCGGTAGGTCCGCGGTGCGTCGGCGGGCCGTGCGAGGTCGGGGCCGCGGGAGGGCGCGCCCGGCCGCGCCGGGAGGCCCCCGGCGGTGTGGCTGGGACCGTGGCTGGGACCGTCACCGAGGGCGCGCCCGGCACGACGACGGAGGAGACGTCTCCTACGCCACGTCCCGCGCCGCGGCGGCGATCTGCCCCTGGGGCGGCGCAGCGGCGCGCGACGCCCCCCAGCAACCGCTGGGGGCATCCGCCGCCGGACGCCGCCCGGCGGCGTACCGCCGATGCCGCACGCGCCAAGACCGGCCGGCCACGGCGGTTGGTGATCGGGCCTCGCCGGATGCGGCGGCCCGGCGCCGCTGGGAAGCACCCGGGCCCCGGATGCCACGGGCCCGCGCAGCGTCAGCCACCGATGTCACACCCGCGAAAGACCCGCCCGACACGGCGCTACGTGACCGCTCGTCACCGGATGTGGCGGCTCCAGCGGGGGCCGACCTCGGCCCAGGCGCGGCCCCATTCCTGGGTGCGGGCGCGGTCCAGGCGCCAGCGCGCCACACCGCGTCCGGCCAGCGAGATCGCGCCCACGCCCGCCGCGGCCGACGTTCCGGCGAGCACCGCGCGGGTGGCGATCTGCTCGGGGGTGGGCGGCCGCTGGACCATGCGGCCCCGGTCGTCGGTCCAGACCTCGGTGGCGGTGCCCGCCTTGCTGCCGTCGTGGACCCGGGCCGTGCCGGTGTGGACGGTGCCGTCCGGGCCGGTCCACCGGACGATCGCGCGCACCTGGCCGGTGGTGGACCCGTCGCCGGCGGGCTGCGCGACGGGCGCGTCCTCCTTCAGGACCGCGGGCACCCGGTGCCGGTCCGCCCGCTCCTGCCGCAGCGACGCGTCCACGGCGGTGCCCGCGGCGACCCCCGCCGCCGGGCCGCCGACCGCCATCACCAGGCCGGTGACCAGCACGACCCACGCCTCGATCACATCCGAGCGGCGTCTGAGCGGGTTGCGACGCCACCGCCACGTCCGCCGCCCCCGCACTTCCGTGCCCATGTCGCGACCGTCGCACGCGCGGGGAGGGCGGGACGAGGGCCGGGCAGCCCCCTTGGGGGCCCGTTCGGCCCTGGTACCGCCCTGACCTGCTGCGCCACGATTCCCACCGGGGGCAGGGCGGACGGCGGACGAACAGTGCGAGAGCCCATGACCGAGACACGAGCGACACCGGCGACACCGGCGACACCGATCAGGGTGTTCGTACTCGACGACCACGAGGTCGTCCGGCGCGGACTGCACGATCTCCTGGACGCGGAACCGGACATCGAGGTGGTCGGCGACGCGGGAACCGTGGACCACGCGCTGGCCCGGGGCCCGGCGCTGCGGCCCGATGTGGCCATCCTGGACGTCCGGCTGCCGGACGGGGACGGCATCACGGTCTGCCGCGAGCTGCGCTCCCGGATGCCGGATCTGGCCTGTCTGATGCTGACCTCGTTCGACGACGACGATGCGCTGCTGGACGCGATCATGGCCGGGGCGGCGGGCTATGTGCTCAAGCAGATCAAGGGGTCGGACCTGGTCTCGGCGGTGCGCACCGTCGCCTCCGGCCAGTCGATGCTGGACCCGGCCACCACCGCCCGGCTGATGAGCACCCTGCGGGGTGACACCGCCCCGCAGGAGCCCAGGGACGAGGTGCTGGCCGGACTGTCCCCGCGCGAGCGGGAAATCCTGGTGCTGATCGGCGACGGACTCACCAACCGGCAGATCGGCAAGCGGCTCTTCCTGTCCGAGAAGACGGTCAAGAACCACATCTCCCGGCTGCTGGCCAAGCTGGGCGTGGAGCGCCGTATCCAGGCGGCGGTGCTGGCGACCCACTCGGCCCCGCCCCCCGCCGACGACCACCCGGGATGACCCGGGCCCGGAGCCGCACAGACCCGTCCGTAGCCCTCGACCGCCCCCATCCTGACGGCCCACCACCACTGACGGCCCACCACCACTGACGGCCCACCGGCGAGGAGACCCCATGCAGCCCGCAATGCTCGACGCGGCGATCCTGGAGAAGCTCATCTCCGCGGCCGTGGCCGCCCCGTCGATGCACAACACCCAGCCGTGGCGCTATCGGCTGAACCCCGACACCGTCACGCTGGAGGTCCGGGCCGCCCCCGAGCGGGCGCTGCGGTACGCCGATCCGATGGGCCGGGCCCTGAGCGTCTCCGCCGGGGCCGCCGTGTTCAATCTGCGGGTCGCCGTGGCCCACTTCGGCTGGGAACCGGTGGTCCGGCTGCTGCCGTACCGGTCGCAGCCCGATCTGCTGGCCACGGTGCGCCTGGCCGCGTCGCCCCACGACGGCGCCGGGCACGTTGCCCGGCACCACGGCGACCGGCACGATGCCCCGCACGGCGCCCCGGACCACGATCTGTACGACGTCATCTGGCGGCGGCACAGCAGCCGCTCCCCCTTCTCCGGGCGCCGGCTGCCGCCACGGGTGCTGTACGAACTGGCGGAGGCGGCGCGGGCGCACGGGGCCACGCTGTGGCTGGCGGGCCCCGAGGAGACCTCACGGCTGCTGCGGCTGACCGCCGAGGCGGAGCGGCGCACCTCGGGGGATCCGCGTCGGCTCGCCGAGAGCCGCGACTGGGTCCGCGACATCGGGCCGTACGGCATCCCGGCGGCCGCGCTCGGGCCGCGGGACGTCACCGGGCGGCTGCCGATGCGCGACTACCTCGGCCCGGCGCCGGACGGCCGCCGGGGCGGTGACGCGCCCGCCGCGGCGTTCGAGAGCCATCCGGCCATCGCCGTGCTGGCCACGGACCAGGACCGGCGCACCGACTGGCTGCGGGCCGGGCAGGCGCTGGAACACGTATTGCTGCTGGCGACGTCGTACACGGTCCGGGCCTCCCTGCTGCACCAGGCGCTGGAGTGGTCGGATCTGCGGTGGTCGCTGAGCGACGCCCACCGGACGCCGGGCCATGTGCAGATGCTGATCCGGCTGGGTTACGGACCGGTCGGGCCGGCCACTCCGCGCAGCGGGGCGGCCGAGACCCTGGACGGGGGCCGCTGAGCCGGCACGACCAGGGCGGCACGCCCACCGCCCCCGCGACGGACACGCCCACCGCCCCCGCAACGGACACGCCCACCGCCTACGCCCACCGCCCCCGCAACGGACACGCCCACCGCCTACGCCCACCGCCCCCGCAACGGACACGCCCACCGCCTACGCCCACCGCCCCCGCAACGGACACGCCCACCGCCTACGCCTACCGCTCCGGCAGCGGTACGCCCCACACCAGGCGGGTGCCGCCGCCCGGCGGCTCGGCGAGCTCCAGCTCACCGCCGAGCTTCTCGGCGCGCTCGGCCATGTTCCGCAGTCCGCTGCGACGGCCGCCCTCGGGGATGCCCATCCCGTTGTCCGTGACCATGAGGGTCAGCCGCCCGGCCGCCACGACCAGCGAGATCTCGGCGGCGTCGGCCCGTGCGTGCCGGGCGATGTTCGACATCGCCTCGGCCAGGACGGCGACCATGTCGTCCGCGACGGTGCGCGGCACATCGGTGTCGACCAGGCCCTCGGTGCGCAGCGAGGGGGTGAAGCCGAGCGCGGGCACGGCCTCCTCGATGGTTTTGGCGGTACGGACCCGCAGCCCCTGGACGGCGGGGCCCGCCTCGTGCGAGCGCAGCCCGAAGATCGTCGAGCGGATGATCTTGATGGTGTCGTCCAGGTCGTCCACCACCCGCAGCAGCCGTTCGGAGCCCTCCGGGTGCTGGACGAAGCGCAGCGTGGACTGCAGCGTCATCCCGGCGGCGAAGAGCCGCTGGATGGCCAGGTCGTGCAGATCGCGGGCGATCCGGTCGCGATCCTCCAGCAGCGCGAGCTGCTCCGCGTCGCGCCGCCGCTCGGCCAGTTTCATCGCGATGGCCGCCTGGCCCGCGAAGCCCAGCAGGGTGTCGGTCTCGATCTGGGTGAAGGCGGGGCTGTCCGCCATGCGGGCCAGCGAGAGCACTCCGCCCACTCCGTCGCTCGTGCGCATCGGGACCGCGACGGCCGGGCCGAGCCCATCCCAGCGCTGCGGGCCGACCGTGATCCGCGGGTCGTTCTGGACGTCGGTGCTGGTGACCGGCTCGGAGGCGGTGAAGGCCGCACCGCCGAAGGTGCCCCGGCGGGGCAGCACCAGACCGCGGTGGGCCTCGGCGTCGGTCCCCGCCGCCAGCGCGACCTGCAGTTCGTCGGTGCCGGCCACCGGCAGCATCAGCACGCCCAGATCGGCGGCGAGGATCCGGCGGGCGTGCTCGACGATCAGCTCCAGGACCCTCGTCTCGTCCACTCCGGACAGCAGGCTGTGGGTGACCTCGGCGTTCGCCTCCAGCCAGCGCTGGCGGTGCCGGGCCTCCTCGTACAGCCGGGCGTTCTCGATGGCCACTCCGGCGGCCACGGCGAGGGTGGACAGCACCGTCTCGTCCTCGCCGTCGAACTCCTTACCGCCGCGCTTCTCGGTGAGATAGAGGTTGCCGAAGACCTCGTCGCGCACCCGGATGGGCACCCCGAGGAAGGAGCCCATCGGCGGATGGTTCGGCGGAAAGCCGTAGGAGGCCGGATGCTCCGAGAGCTCGCCGAGCCGCAGCGGCTGGGGGTGGCGGATCAGCTCCCCCAGGAGGCCGTGGCCGGACGGCAGATGCCCGATCGCCTCGATCCGGTCCTTGTCGATGCCCACCGGCAGGAATTCGGCCAGCCGCTGGTCCTCGCCGATCACCCCCAGCGCGCCGTATTCGGCGTCCACGAGCACCACGGCCGCCTCGACGATCCTCCGCAGCACATGCGAAAGATCCAGCTCCCGGCCCACCGACAGGACGGCTTCCAGCAGGCTGTGCACCCGGTCCTGGGTGCCGCGCACTCCGTCGATGCGCAGCTGCAGCTCCTCCAGCAGCTCGTCCAGTCGCAGCTGGGGCAGGGACTCCGTACTCCTCGCGCTCTCCATACCCACGGTGCCTCCGTCGGCCTCACCGCGCCCGGCGCGGCATTCCGCACGGCCCTCACTCTCTTCACGGTAGCCGCGCCCGGCCGACGGTGAGTCGGTCGGAACATCTTGGCGCGAGAGGACACGTTGGCTAATGTGCGGGCCTGTTCACTCTGGAGCGTTTTCCACACCCACAGAAGGGTGGACCACCAGATGTCCCGACGCCTCCGTCGTCGTCTCCTCCTCCCCCGCTTCTCCCGGCCACCCCGGAAATCCCGGCCGGCCCGGATCTCCCGGCTCGCCGCCTTCGCCCTGGCCCTCGCACTCGCCGCCCCCGCCGCCCCGGCGGCAGCGGCGAATCCCCCCGATCCGCCCGCGGATGTCTACAAGCTGCTGGAGGACCCCGAGGTCACCTCGGTCGGCCAGGAGCCCGCCCATGCGCGGCTGACCCCGTACACCGACACCGCCGACGCCCTCGACGGCGGCTCCAGGAGCCACTGGACCGCCTCGCTCGACGGCGCCTGGAAGCTCCATATGTCCGACCGCCCCGAGGAGGCGCCGAAGGACTTCTTCACCGAGGGCTATGACACCTCCCGCAGCGGCTGGCGCAGTGTGAGCGTGCCGCACACCTGGCAGACGGACGGTCTCGACCATCCGGTGTTCCGGAACATCCCCACCGAGATGTATCCGGACGCTCCCCCGAAGGTCCCGCATGACGTCAACCCCACGGGCGCCTACGTCAAGACCTTCGAGCTGCCGAAGAGCTGGGAGAAGCGGCGGACGTTTCTGCGCTTCGAGGGCGTCACCAGCGGCTATCTGCTGTGGGTGAACGGCTCCTACGCCGGCTATGACCAGGGCGGCTACACCCCCGCCGAGTTCGACATCAGCGACCGGCTGCACCCGGGCCGCAACACCGTCGCGGTGCAGGTGCACCGCTGGGGTTCGGGGGCGCATCTGGAGGACTACGACCAGTGGCGCTTCTCGGGCATCTTCCGCTCGGTCGGGCTGTACTCCACCCCGGCCACCTATCTGCGGGACATCACGGTCAAGACCGATCTGGACGCCCGGTACCGCGACGCCCGGCTGACCGCCGAGGTCGACGTGGCCGCCAAGGGGCCACGGCGCGCCACGGATGAGCGCAAGGTCCTCGGTACGCTCTACGACCGGCGCGGGCACAAGGTGACAACGATGTCGGGGACGGTGGCCGACGGCAGCGGGTCCACGACCCTCACCGCCGATGTGGCCAATCCGGCCAAGTGGACCGATGAGACGCCGAATCTCTACACCCTCGTCGTCCGGCTCGCCGACGCGGACGGCACGGTCACCCACACCACGGCCCAGCCGGTGGGCTTCCGCAAGATCGAGATCAAGGACAGACAGCTCCTCGTCAACGGCGAGCGCATCCTCATCAAGGGCGTCAACCGCTCCGAGACCGACCCCGGCACCGGCCGCCACGCCACCCGTGAGCGCACCGCCTCGGACGTCTCCCTGATGAAGCGGCTCAACGTCAACTCCGTGCGCACCTCCCACTACCCCTCGGACCCCTACCTCTACGAACAGGCCGACACACGCGGTCTGTGGATCGACGACGAGGTGGACATCGAGACCCATCACCACGACGCCTGCCCGGACGACTGCCTGGCCGAACGGCCCGAGTGGCAGGCCGCGTTCATGGACCGCCTGACGGCGATGTACGAACGGGACAAGAACCATCCCAGCGTGCTGATGTGGGACACCGGCAACGAGGCCGGACTGGGCAAGGCCCACTACGCGATGGCCGACTTCCTGGACCGCGAGGACCCGGCCCGGCCGGTCTACCACCAGCCCAACAGCCCGGACGGCGACGCCCCGTTCGCCGATGTGTGGGGCCCGCGCTACCCCTCCCCCTCGGGCCTGGAGGAGAAGGCGAAGGCCACCACCAAGCCCATCGTCATGGGTGAGTACGCCCACGCCATGGGCAACTCGCTCGGCAACTTCCGCGAGTTCTGGGATGTCGTACGCAAGTACCCCCAGGTCCAGGGCGGCTACATATGGGACTGGGCGGAGCAGAACATCACCCAGCCCCTGCTGACCACCCCCGACACCTCCGGCAACGACATCCTGTCCTACGTCTCCGGAAAACCCGACCTGGTGGCGGGCCACCGGGGCAAGGCACTGGAGCTGTCCGGTCTTGACGACTTCGTGGAGGTCTACCGCGACCCGAAGCTGGACGCGGTCTCGGACGCGCTCACCCTGGACGCCTGGGTGAAACCCGCCGACTGGACCGGCTCCTTCACCATGATCGCCAAGGGCGACCACAGCTATGCGCTGAAGATGCGCGACAAGGACACCCTGGAGTTCTTCGTCTACGGCGACGGCGACTGGCACACGGTCGCGGCCGATGTCCCCGAGGGCTGGTACGGCTCATGGCATCGCGTCTCGGGCACCTTCGACGGCCGGACGCTCCGGCTGCTCGTCGACGGGAAGCAGACCGCGTCGGCCGACTGGACCGGGGCAGTCGGCTTCTCCGCGCAGCCGGTGAACATCGGCCGCAACCCGGAGACCGACCAGGAGAACATCCGCACCCGGATGGCACACGGCACCGTCGATCAGGTCCGCGTCTATCACAAGGCGCTGAGCCCCGATCAGCTCGCCGCCGACCCCAGCGGGGACGCGGTGCTCGCGCTCGACTTCGACCGGCTCGACCGTAAGGGGGACTTCCTGTCCTACGGCGCCGGAACCGGCGGGGTCGACGGGGTGGTCTCCTCCGACCGCACCGTCCAGCCCGAGGCCCGCGCCATGGCGGCGGTCCACGCCCCGATCCGGATCTCGGGCGACGAGGCCCGCGCGGGGCGGATCGAGGTGCGCAACGAGCGGTCCTTCACCGGCACCGGCGACCTCCGGCTGCGCTGGCGCGTCACCGAGGGCGCCCGCACCCTCGCCCAGGGCAGCCGCGGCCTCGGTCTCGCCCCCGGTGAGCGGAGCACCCTCCAGCTGCCGAAGCCGCCCGCCAACCCCCAGGACGCCGACCGGCAGCTGACCGTGGAGGCGGTGCAGGCGGCGGACACCGCCTGGGCGAAGGCCGGACACCGGGTCTCGGTCGAGCAGTTCGACATCGGCGGCCGCCAACTCGCGGGCACGACACCCGCGCGGGCACCGGGGAAGGCGAAGGCCACCACCTCCGGCGACCGCCTTACGGTCACCGGCGACGGCTTCTCGTACGGCTTCGACCGGGCCAGTGGCGAACTCGTCTCCATGAAGTCCGATGGCCGGGAGCTGCTCGGCTCCGGCCCCGAACTGGACGCCTGGCGCGCCCCGCTCAGCAATGAGATCGGCTCCGAGGAGGGGCCCTGGCGCGAGGCGGGCCTGGACCGGCTGCGCACGAAGCCGGGCAAGGTCACGGTGGACGAGCGGAACGGCGAGGTCGTCGTCACCGTGCCCTCCTCGGCCGCCGCGCCCGGCGTCAAGGACTCCTCGTTCGCCCAGACCCTGCGGTACACCGTCAGCGGCACCGGGGAGCTGCGCCTCGACCACCGCGTGGAGGCCCGGGGCGCGGCGCGCAAGGTGCCCTATCTGCCCCGCATCGGGCTCTCGCTGCGCATACCCGACCGCTACGACCGGTTCAGCTGGTACGGGCGCGGGCCGCAGGAGAACTACAACGACCGTAAGGACGGCGCCCCCGTGGGGGTGTACTCCACGGACGTGGACGATCAGTTCGCCGGATACACCAAGCCACAGGACTACGGGAACCACGAGGACGTCCGCTGGGCCTCGCTGTCCGACGGCAGCGGCGGGCTCCTGGTGTCGGGGGACTTCTCGGCCGGGGTGACCCCCTACACCGGGATCGACCGCGCCGCCTACCCGTTCGCCCTCCGCAAGGACCCGGGAGGCAACACCCTGCACCTGGACCACGCGGTGAGCGGGGTGAGCGAGACGTTCCACACCGTGCTGCCCGAGTACCAGGTGCGGCCCGCCAAGGAGTACGCCTACACCCTGCGGCTGCGCCCGCTCACCGGCGCCGAGGCCCGCACCGGCACCCCGCACGGCCCGGTGGTCTGCGCCCCCGAGGCCAAGCTCACCGCCGCCGACACCACGGTGGCGGCGGGCGGCTCCACCTCGGCCGAGCTGACCGTCACCAACCCGTGCGACACCCCGTTGCGCGACGTCACGGCGGCCTTCGGCCTGGCCGAGGGGTGGACCGCCGCGCCCGGCACCCTCGACGTCGGCGACCTCGCGGCGGGCCGTACCGCGACCGTACGGACCGAGATCACCCGCGGCGAGGGCACCCCGGACGGCCTGCGGCCCGCCGTGGCCGATGTCCGCGCGACCTCGGCCGGTGGCGCGCGGGTGAGCGGCTCGGCGTCGGCCGAGATCGACGGCACGCCTCCCCCACCGCGCGGCGACGTGGCGCTGTCCACGCTCGACTTCCTCACCGCGGACAACGGCTGGGGCCCGGTCGAACGCGACCACAGCAACGGCGAGTCCGCCCCCGGCGACGGCAAGACCCTGACCGTCGGCGGCACGACCTACGAGCGCGGCCTCGGCACCCACGCCGATGCGACGGTCGAGGTCTTCCTGGGCGGCAACTGCTCGTCCTTCACGGCCGACACGGGCGTGGACGACGAGGTGGGGGCCGACGGCAGCGTGGTCTTCGAGGTCTACGCCGACGGCGAGCGGGTGTACCGCGGTGAGACGGTGCGCGGTTCGGACGCGGCCGTGGCGGTGAAGGCCGACGTCGAGGGCGCGCAGCGGCTCCGGCTGCGGGTCACCGACGGCGGCGACGGCAACGCGCATGACCACGCCGACTGGGGAGCGGCCACGGTCCGCTGCGGAACGGGAGGAACGGGGTGACCTGAGGGCGGACGGCCGCGGGCCCCGATCAGGCGCCCCCGGGGCCCGCGCCGTCCGTCCGGTCACCCCCGGGGCCCGCGCCGCCCGTCCACTCCCCGGGGCCGCGCCTTCCGTTCAGTCCCCGGCCCCCGCGCCGTCCGCCCTCTGGAGCAGTTCCTCGAGCCGGTCCAGGAAGATCCGCTGCTTCGTCACGATCTTCCGGCGGGCCTCGTCCGGGCCGAACCAGGCGACCCGGTCGATCTCGGGGAACTCCCGCATCCGGCCGGACCCCTTCGGCCACTCCATGGCGAACGTGCCGGGTGTGATCCGCTCCGGGTCAAGGTCGCCCGCGAGCGCCCAGACGGTGACCTCCTTGCCCCCGGTCTGCGTCACCGAGCCGAGCGGAATCGGCTCGCCGCCGGGCGGGGGCACGCCGAGCTCTTCCTCGAACTCCCGGCGCGCGGCGGCCTCCGGGGTCTCGTCCTCGTCGTACTCCCCCTTGGGCACGGTCCAGGCGCCCGCGTCCTTGGCGGCCCAGAACGGGCCTCCCATATGGGCGAGCAGCACCTCAATGGCCGGGCCCGCCGGGCCCGCACCGCGGTACAGCAGGAGTCCGGCGCTGCGCTTACGCGTCACAGCGACCAGTGTGCGCCCATGCCACCCGGGTGGACTGCCGGGCTCGCCGGGTCAGCCCTTGCGGGCGTAGCCGAGGTAGGTGACCAGCGGCCGGGCGTCCGGGGCCAGGACGAAGTCGACGATCGGCGGGATCTGCTCATCGCTGATCTGCCCCTTGCGGCGCGCCATGGTGGCCTTGACCAGGCTGCGCGGGTCCTTGGGCTTGAAGTCGCAGATGTCCTCGTTGCGCAGCCCCTGCCGGTCCAGGGCGGCGGTCAGTTCGGCTGGGGTGCGCAGCCGCGCAGCCGTGTAGCGGCCGGCCGGCATGATCCGGGTCATCGGGACGCGCTGGAAGGCGCCGAGGTAGATCAGCCGGGAGAGAAAGGTGCGGTTGACGGTGTCGTAGATCAGCACACCGCCGGGCCGCAGCACCCGGGCGGCCTCCGCGAGCACCCGGTCCAGCTCCGAGGTGATCTCGAAGGTGTCCGCGTAGTAGGCGAGGTCGAACGCGCCGTCGGCGAGGCCGAGTTGCTCGGCGGGCGCGGTGCGGTACTCGATTCCGGGGTACTCGCCGTCACCCGCCTCGCGCGCCATCTCGGTCGCGGTGGCGGAGGGGTCGACGGCGACGACGTCGAAGCCGAGCCCGGCCAGCCCGCGGGCCAGCAGCCCGCGGCCGCTGCCCACGACCACGGCGCGGCTTCCGGGCGCGGAGAGGTCCGCGCTCTCGAGGGTGGTGCGGACGTACTCCAGGCGGCTGTCCTGGAAGGTGACGGCCCGGATCTGTCGGCCGTCGACGGCCTCCGGCGACCGTGAGTCCAGTTCGATGTGCGGGGCGGCGGCCATCGTCTTCTCCCTCACGGGTGCGCGGATTCGCGGATTCACCGGTGCCTGGGGTGGGCCGGACGGGCTCGCCCGGTTCCCCGAGGAAACCTAACATTTTTAAGTTCCCTCAGGGAACTCGGCTAGGGTTGTGTCATGACCCGTACTCCGCTCGCCGATGTGGCCTGCTCGATCGCCCGCGCCACCGATCTGTTCGGCGACGCCTGGACGGCGCTGATCATGCGGGATGTGCTCACCGGGGTCACCCGCTTCGACGATCTCGCCCATGACCTGGGCATATCGCGGAAGGTTCTGGCCGCCCGGCTGTCCCGGCTGGTCGAGGAGGGGGTGCTGGTCCGGGAGCGATACCAGGAGCGGCCGCCGCGTGAGCACTATCGCGCCACCGCGAAGGGCGAGGAGCTCTATCCGGTGCTGCTCGCCCTGATGGAGTGGGGCGACCGCTGGTACGCGGGCCCCGCCGGGCCGCCGGCCCGGATCCGCCATCTCGGCTGCGGCCGGGACACCACGCCGGTGTCCGCGTGCGCCCGCTGCGGGGAGCCCCTGACGGTCGGCAACACCGCCCAGCTCCCGGGCCCCGGCGGGCGCACCGGACCCGGCACCCGGGTGCTGGGACCACTGCTCGCCGCGCGGGAGGAGACCCCGGAGACCGGGCACCCGACGACGGTTTGAGCGAACGGCACGGGGCACTCGGCACAGCAGCCGGGCATCCGACCACGAGGAGCGCCGACCATGCGCTACGAAGAATTGACGGGCCTGGTCCAGGCCCGGGCCCAGCTCCCCGACCGGCAGTCGGCCGAGCGGGCGATACGGGCGACGCTCGAGACCCTCGCCGAGCGCATCCCGGGCGGGCTGGCGGACCATATGGCGGCACAGCTGCCACAGGAGGCGGGCGAGCCCCTGCGGCGGGTCGCCGCCGCACACGAGGGCACACCCGAGGAGCGCGCGCACCGGCGGGACCACGGCGAGCGGTTCGACCTCACCGGTTTCGCGGGCCGGGTCGCCTGGCGCACCGAGCACACCGAGGAGGAGGCGCTGCGCGAGGCGGCCGCCTTCTTCGAGGTGCTGGACTCGGCCGTGGACCCGGAGCTGATGGAGAAGCTCTACGGCGTGCTGCCGAGCGACATCCGGGGGCTGCTGCCGGAGGCACGGGCCGAGTAGGGCCGGGGAGAGCGCCCCTGGGTTCCGAGGGCTTGTGCGAGCGGTTCACTCCGCCTGCCCCGGGTGTCCGGGGTGGCCGTGGCGCGGCGGCGGGCTCGGCTCGGCCGCCGTCTGCGGCGTCACCGGCGATCCGCCGCGCGGCGGATCGGGCCGCTCGGGGAGCGGCTCGGCGCCCGGCTCGCCGGGCGAGGGGGTGGCGCCGCCCTCCAGCTGGCGCAGGCGCGCCGTGACCACCTCGACGACCGGAAGGCGGTCGGCGTGGGAGCGCTCGTACTCCAGCAGCTTCCGCAGCCGCTCCTCGGTGAGGGCGCGGATGCGGTGCCGCAGGGCGCCGAGCGGCAGATGGTCGTAATCCGCGAGCGGCAGGTCATCGTGGCTGGTCATCCGCCCTCCCTTCACCCCTCCTCCGGGGCCCGTGCGGCGAGCGGGTACCCGCACACCTACGGCGAAAACGACATAACGGGCGAGGGTGGCGGGAAGGGCTGCCGCCCCGCCGTGCACAACGGGGGGAGCCCCGCGGGGCGGCAGCGACCGAGCCGGGAGGACTCGGCCGAGCCGCGGGGGCGTGGGATGTTCCCGGCGACTCATCGGCGTCTACGGCCCCCATCGGTGCCCTGTTCACCTTTTGTCCGATGGTGAGCACCCGCTGGTGAGCACCCACCACTTGCGCACCGGCCACGCCCTCGGTGATCGTCTGTCAGGCTGTCCCCATGCCGACCACCACCGTGTCCGAGCTCGTCGACGAACTGCTCTCCGGGACCCGCCCGCTGCCGATCATCTCCGCGGGCCTCCCCGTCCTCCGGCAGCCGGCCCTGCCGTACGACGGCCAGCTCGCCGCGGATCAGCTCGACCGGCTGCTGGCGGCGATGCGGGAGACGATGCACTCCGCGCCCGGGGTGGGGCTCGCTGCCCCGCAGATCGGTGTGCCGCTGCGGCTTGCGGTGATCGAGGACCCGGCGGAGGTGGCGGACGAGGTGCGGGAGGTGCGCGGCCGGGTGCCGCAGCCGTACCGGGTGCTGGTCAATCCCGCCTACGAACCGGTCGGCGACGGCCGGGCGGCGTTCTTCGAGGGGTGTCTGAGCATCCCCGGCTGGCAGGCCGTGGTCAGCCGCCCGGACCGGATCCGGTTGCGCGGGCAGGACGAGTCGGGTCGGGAGCTGGACGAGGAGTTCACCGGCTGGCCCGCGCGGATCGTGCAGCACGAGACCGACCATCTCGACGGCGTCCTCTATCTGGATCTGGCCGAAACTCGCTCCCTGTCCTCGGCCCAGGCCGTCAGCGACTACTGGTCCCAGCCCACGCCCGCCACCGCCGCCCACTCACTGGGCTTCCCGCTCCGGACCACTTCCGGCACCGATGACAACGGCGGCACCGGCGCTACCGCTCCGTAACCACGGGCCGACCAGCGGCATGTGTTCGTCATCGACTGGCAGTCGCCGAATCACCACACGGACACTGTGACGTACGTCGCCACGGCAAGACTGGTGAACACCTGCGGTGCGCGCCGCCTCAGCGCACCGCACGGCGAGTGAGGCGTTTCTTCCGCTCTTCCCCAGTCCCCACCGCTCCTGACTTCCCTTGAACGGAGAACAGGAATGTCCGTGCTCACGACGTCCTCGACGACGGCGCCCACCAGCTCGTACGTCACCTCGATCGCCCATACCCAGGAGCAGATCCACGCCGCGCAGCGGCTGCGCTACCAGGTGTTCGGCGAGGAGAGGGGCGGCCGGCTGGACGCCGCGGTCGACGGCCGCGACGTGGACGAGTTCGACGAGGTCATGGACCACCTGATCGTCACGGACACGGCGACGGGCACCGTGGTCGGCACCTACCGGCTGCTTCCCCCCGGACGCAGCGAGCGGCTCTACTCGGACACCGAGTTCGATCTGCGCGGCCTTCCGACCGAGGTCCGCTCGTCCATGGTCGAGACCGGCCGGGCCTGTGTCCACGCCGACCACCGCACGGGCGCGGTCATCAACCTCATGTGGGCCGGTCTGGCCCGCTATGTGCTGCTGTCCGGCCATCGCTATCTCGCGGGCTGTGCCTCGGTGCCGCTGGCCGAGGGCGAGGGGGCGGCCGCCAACGCCTGGCTGCTGGGCACCACCAAGCACGCCGCCCCGGCCGAGATGCGGGTCCACCCGCTCGACCCGTGGATACCCTCACGGCCGCTGGACGGCGAGCCCAGCTACGCGGACCTGCCGCCGCTGCTCCGCGGCTATCTGCGGGTCGGCGCCTGGATGTGCGGCTCCCCGCAGCACGACCGGGCCTTCAACGACGCCGACTTCTTCGTGCTGCTGGACACCGAGCGGATGAACGACCGCTACCGCCGCTACTTCCTCGGCGAATCCCAGTGACCGACACGGCCGCGATGAGTCTGCCCGAACACGCCTGGGCGGGCTGGTCCCCGTGCACTCCCGGCTGTGTCTCCCACGCCGCCGACCGCGTCCCGGCCACCCGGGGCGCCCGGCGGGCCGCGGTCTTCGTCCGGGCGGTGATGGGCGCGATGCTGTCCGGTCGGCGGATCGCCGAGCCCGAGACGCTGCGGGCGCGGGCGGCGACACTGCTGGACTCCCTCGGCATCCGGCTGGAGGTGACGGGCGACAGCACGCTCAGCGCGCCCGGCGGCACCGGCACGCTCGTCGTGGCGAACCACATCTCCTGGCTGGACATCCTCGCGCTGCTCGCGGTGGAGCCCGTGGTGATGCTGGCCAAGCGGGAGATCGCGGGCTGGCCGCTGATCGGCTCGCTGGCCACCCGCGCGGGCACGCTGTACATCGACCGCGGTTCGCTGCGCGAACTCCCCGACACCGTACGGGAGATGGCGGCCCGCATGCGTGATGGCCAGTCGGTGATGGCCTTTCCCCAGGGCATCACCTGGTGTTCGGGCACGGGCGGCAGCTTCCGGCGGGCCACCTTCCAGGCCGCGCTGGACGCGGGCGCGCCGGTGCGTCCGGTGACCCTGGAGTACGTCCAGCACGGCGCCTTGACCACGGTGGCCGCCTTCGTCGGCGAGGACGACTTCGGCGCCTCGCTGCGCCGGGTGCTGCGCGCCGACGGGCTCACGGTGCGGGTGACCGTGCACCGTGCGCTGCGGCCGATGCGGGACGCGGACGACCGGCGCCGGGTCGCGGCACAGGCCCAGGCGACCGTTTGCGGGGGGCGGTTGCCCCTGCATCAGGAGATCCCGGCCCTCGAACTGGCGCGCTGAGCCCTTCCGCTCCGGGCCCTCCCGGGCGCCGCGTCCCGGACGCCACGTCCCGTCCACGGCTGGAGCGGCCGGGGCGGTGCTCAGCTCTCCGTCCGCCGGTCCCTGACCCGGCGGATCTTGCCCACGGAGCGCTCCAGCGTCTCCGGGTCCACGACCGCCACCTCGACCGTGAGCCCCACCCCGTCCTTCACCCCCCGCGCGATCGCCCCCGCGGCGGCCGCGCGCTGCTCGGGACCGGCGCCGGGGCGGGCCTCGATCCGCACCGTCATATGGTCCATCCGGCCGCGCCGGGTCAGCTCGAGCTGGAAGTGCGGGGCCACCGCCGGGACCCGCAGCACGATCTCCTCGACCTGGCTGGGGAAGACATTGACCCCGCGCACGATGAGCATGTCGTCACAACGGCCGGTGATCTTCTGGATGCGCCGGAAGGCGGGGCGGGCGGTGCCGGGCAGCAGCCGGGTCAGATCGCGGGTGCGGTAGCGGATGACGGGGAGCGCCTCCTTGGTGAGGGTGGTGAAGGTCAGCTCCCCCTCCTCGCCGCCGGGCAGTACCGCGTCGCCGAGCGGGTCGACGATCTCCGGGTAGAAGTGGTCCTCCCAGACGTGCAGCCCGTCCTTGGTCTCCACGCACTCCTGGGCCACCCCCGGGCCCATCACCTCGGAGAGCCCGTATATGTCCACCGCGTGGATGTCCATGCGCTCCTCGATCTCCCGGCGCATCTCCTCCGTCCAGGGTTCGGCGCCGAAGATGCCGACCTGGAGGGAGGTGGAGCGGGGATCGACGCCCTGGCGCTCGAACTCGTCCAGGAGCGTCAGCAGATACGAGGGCGTGATCATGATGATCTCGGGCCTGAGGTCCTGGATGAGCCGCACCTGCCGGGCGGTCATGCCCCCGGAGGCGGGGATGACGGTGCAGCCGAGTCGCTCGGCGCCGTAGTGGGCGCCGAGGCCGCCGGTGAACAGGCCGTAGCCGTAGGAGATATGCACCTTGTGGCCGGGACGGCCACCGGCCGCGCGGATCGAGCGGGCGATCACCTCCGCCCAGACCGCAAGGTCGTGCTCGGTGTAGCCGACGAGGGTGGGACGGCCGGTGGTGCCGCTGGAGGCGTGGAGCCGCCGCACCTCGCTCTGCTCGACGCCGAACATCCCGAAGGGGTAGCTGTCGCGCAGATCAGCCTTGGTGGTGAAGGGGAAGCGGGCCAGGTCCTCCAGGGTGCGGCAGTCCTCGGGGCCGACCCCGGCCTCGCGGAACCTCTTGCGGTACAGCTCGACATGGTCGTACGCATGGCGCAAGGTGGCGCGCAGCCGGGTGAGCTGGAGCGCCCTCAGTTCCTCGGGGCTCATCCGCTCGGCGTCGTCGAGCGGAGCCACGCTCAGGGATTCCGCCATGGGCCGTCCACCACCTCCGCTTGCCGACCGAACATTCGGTCACCGTTCGGGCGCGGTCCAGTAATCCAGCATCCGACCTGGCTGTCAAGGGTCAGGACAGCCCGGCCGCGCCGGTCCGCACCCGGCCGGGCGCGGAAGGGTGCGAGGGGGGTGAACGATCGGCCCCGCCCCTGCGTATCCGTAGATGCGATGGACGCAGCCGCGACCGGATCCGATGCGAGAGGGCCATTTATGTACGACTCCGCCGACGCCGGCGCCCGGCACCCGCTCCGGACCGCCGATCGCCCCCCGCGCCGCCACGGCGTACGCGCGATGGCGGTCGCGGCGGCGGTGGGCGCGCTGCTGACCGTCGCCGGATGCGGGGGCGGGAACGGTAAGGCGGACGCCAAGGCGGAGACCGGGGGGAACGCCGCCCGGCCGAGCGCGAGCCCCGCGCCCAAGGCCGCGCGGGTGGAGCAGCTCGCCTCGGCCGCCGGTTGCGAGCCGCAGTTCACCACCAAGGTGGACGACTACCGCCAGGCCGTCTGCAGGACCGCCAAGGGCAAGTTCGTCTTCCTCGACTTCGTCACCGCCGAGAACCAGCGCGACTGGCTGGAGACCGCGCAGATGTACGGCGGGGTCTATCTGGTCGGCAACCGCTGGGTGCTGTCGTCCTCGCCCCGGAAGAACATGGAGACGCTCCGGGACGAGTTCGGCGGCACCATCGAGGAGGAGACCTCCTACGGGGGTGCCTCCCGCACCCCCAAGTGATCACCTGCCCATCACTCGCCACCGATCCCGTGTCCGGCGGCTCCTTCCCCTCCCCGCCCCCTCCCGAACCAGGGGCTTCGCCCCTGGACCCCGAGGCGTCACGAGTCCGACCGTCGCCGCCCTGAACACCCGCACCGGCGGACTGATCGCGGTCGGCACGCCGACGCCGCGGACGACCGGGCCGACGCCCACGCACATCCAGGGCGCCCGGCCCGGGGCCTGGGCAGAGCCCCAGTAGAGGGAAAGGGCGGGGAGGGGAACAGCCCGCCGCAGGCGTCACAAGCCGCCGGACACCCCCTGAACGTCGGCGAGCGCACGCAGCGTGGCCGCCTCCCGCGGCAGCAACCGCTCGTCGTCCCCCGGCACGAACTCCAGCAGGACATCCAGCGGCGGACCGCCGGACACCGCGGCGCGGTGGGTGAGCAGCCGCTCGAAGGCGCTGCGCCACAACGGGGCGCGGGCGGTCAGCGGCAGCCGGGTGGTCCCCGGCCACCAAGAGAAGGCGTGCACCGCGGCGACCCGGTCCCCCAGCGCGTCCAGCCCCTTCAGCGCCTCGGCGTCGGGCATGTCGACGGGCGGCTGCCAGTAGGTGGTGACCTCGGCGCGGTCCACCTCGTCCAGCAGCCGGAGGGTGTGGTCCGCGCCGTCGGTCAGGGTGTTGCGGTGGAATTCGTAGGCGAGTTCCAGCCCCGCGTCCGCGGCGAGCGCGGCCGCGCGCCGGGTGTCCTCGACGACCGCCCGGCGTCCCTCGGGCGGGGTCTCCCGGGTGCCCGTGGCGCCCGCCCAGATCCGGATGCGCGGCGCGCCGAGCGCCACGGCGGAGCGGAGTACCGCGTCGAACTCCTCCGGGTCGCCGTGCCCGGCACGGTAGTAGGAACCGTACGAGGCGACGGCGAGCCCGGCGGCCACGGTGGCGTCGCGGACCCGCCGGGCGGTGTCCTCGTCGCCGGGCGGCACATGGACGTCACCGCCCCATTCGACGCACTCCAGGCCCGCTCCGGCCACGGCGGCGATCACCCGGTCCGGGTCGAGCCCGCGCAGCGTCACCGAGCAGATGCCGAGCCGCGTCATGCGCCCGCCTCCGTGACGATGGGCGCGTCTCCCGCGCCGAAGTCCACCACGACGCCCTGGCCGTCCGGCAGCCGCACGGTGACCGCGAGCCCGTTCACCTCGGCGGTGGCGAGATCGGCGAGGGGGGCCGGGTCGCGTTCGCCGGTGAGCGAGGCCAGGGCGACGAAGAGGGTGCCGGCCGGGTCCTCGCCGACGGTGCCGGTGAGTTCGGGGACCAGGGCCCACGGCCCGTACGCGGTGCCCTGCGGCGCCCGGACCGCGGTGGCGCTCTGCCAGCCGTGCAGTCCGAGGAGCTGACCGGTCACCTCTTCTCCGTCCAGCCGTATCTCGGCGCCCTGTTCGGTCTCCGCCGGGGTGCCCGGGGGCAGCGCGACGGCCCAGCCGCTGTGATGGATCCGGGTCCCGGCGGGGACGCCCACGGCGCGGTGGACGCGCACTTCGAGCCGGCCGCGGACGAGGGTCAGGCTGTCGACGCGGATCGAGGGCACCTTGGGGCCGGCGTCGGGGAAGGCGGGGGTGTGGGAGGAGGCGAGCCAGTCGGGGCCCGCGGCCAGGGGGTGGATGCGCAGCCGGGCGCTGCGCACTCCGCGCACCTCGACGGCGATGTGGTTGTCGGGGGTGTTGTCCGCGCTGGTGGGCCCGGTGCGAGTGGAGTAGGCGAGCCGGGCGTAGAGCGGGTCGGCGGGGCCGTGCTCGGCCTCCCAGGGGCGGAGCTTGTAGCTGCCGTGGTTGTGCAGCCGCACCAGCCCGTCCCGGCCGGTGGTCTGGACGAGGAACCCGGCGGCGGGCAGCGCCAGCGCCCGGTCCGGACCCTCGACGGGCGCGGCCTCCTCGGTGGCGGTCCACACCGGGTGGTCGGGCGGGAGCAGCAGGCCGAGGAACCCCTTGGAGGCCCAGTAGGGCGAGCCGGGCCCGGAGTAGCGCTGCAGGGTCGCGGCGTGCGGCCCGTACCAGCCCAGGCTCAGCACCCCGTCCTCGGTCAGCGCCCCGCGGTCCAGGAAGTGGCGCAGCGCTCCGCTGAGGATGCGGCGGGTGGCCCCGGGGGCGAGGGGGGTGTGGCCGGTGAGGGCGCCGAGGGCCACCGAGGCGACGGCGGCGAAGCGGTAGGTGAGGGAGCGGCCGTGGTGGATGGGGGCGCCGTCGGCGTCGAAGAGCAGCGAGAAGCCCTCGAGGAAGGTGCGCAGCCGCGGGCCGAGCCGGTCCAGCAGCGCTTGGTCTCCGGCCAGATGGGCGTGGAGCAGCGGGTACATGTGCAGCGCCCAGCCGTTGTAGTGGTCGAACGACCGCCCGTCGCCGTCGGAGTACCAGCCCTGGCCCTCGTACCAGCCCTCCAGGAGGCCGAGCCCCCGCTCGATGGCGCGGGCCGTCTCGGCGTCGCCGCGTCCGGCGGACTGAAGGAAACCGGCGACGGTGAGGGGGAAGAGATACCAGTTGTTGGGGGCCGGCTGGTGGCGCAGCGCGCCGCGCAGCCATTCCTCGGTGCGGTCCTGGGCGTCGGACGGCAGGGCCTCCCAGGTCCACGGCGCGGTCAGCCGCAGGCCCAGGGCCACGGACGCGGACTCCACCATGGGCTGGCCGTGGGCGCCGTGATGGCCGATCACCGGCCAGGACTCGGCGTCGTCGCGCCCGGGGGTGCGGGTGCCGCGGGCGATGCCCGCGGTGTAGCGCTCCAGGAAGCCGTGCTGGTCCTTGCCCGAGGCCCCGGCGGCGCGGAAGGCGGCGAGGAGGAAGGTGCGGGCGAACCCTTCGAGCCCGTCGGAGCGCACCCCGGACTTCGACGGGGGGCCGGGCAGGTCGATCAGGCCCTGGCCGGGGGTGGCGTAGCGGAGGGCGGCGTGCAGCATGCCGTCCGCGGCGGCCTCCCAGTGGGCGCGGGTGTAACCGGTGTGGGGGCTGAGGGTGCGGTCGTCGGCGGGGAGGAGGAAGGGGAGCTCGGGCATGGCGGGGTGGGCCTCCAGGGGTCGCGGGACGGGAGAGGGCGCGTCCTCTCACGCCGAGCGGTCGAGGATCTCCGGTCGTACGCGGTGGGCGAAGTCGCGGCCGCTGACGTACTTCTCGATCTCGCCGATGGCGAGGTCGGCCAGCCGCCGCAGCTCACCGCTCTTGGATCCGGCGATATGCGGGGTGATCAGCGCGTTGTCGCAGTCGTACAGGGGTGAGGCGGCGGGCAGCACCTCCGGCACGGTGACGTCGAGGACGGCGCGGATCCGCCCGGCCACCAGCTCCTCGGTGAGCGCCTCCTGGTCCACCACCGCCCCCCGCGCGGTATTGATGAGCATGGCGCCGTCCGGCATGGCGGCCAGCAGCTCCCGGCTGACCAGCCCCTCGGTGGCCGGCAGCAGGGGGGTGTGGACGCTGATGACATCGCTGTCGGCGAAGAGTTCCCGCAGGCCGACCTGGCGCGCGCCGAGTTCCTCCGCCTCCTGAGCCGTGACATACGGGTCGTACAGCCGCAGGTCGAGGTCGTACGGGCGCAGCAGCTCGATCACTCGGCGGCCGATGACGGAGGCGCTGAGGATGCCCACTGTCCGGCGGTAGTTGCCGGCGTCCGGATAGCGCTCGTTCCAGTCGATCGTGCGCCGCTCGGCGCGGTAGTCCCGGGCGATGTCCAGGATGCGCTTGTTGGACAGCAGGATCATGGCGACGGTGTACTCGGCGACGGGTACGGCGTTGGCCGCGGCCGCCGAGGAGACCGCGATGCCGCGCTCCCAGCAGGCGTCGGTGATGTGGTGGCGCACGGTGCCCGCGGTGTGGACGACGGCGCGCAGCCGGGGCGCGGCGTCGAGCGCGCGGCGGTCCAGGGGCGGGCAGCCCCAGCCGGTGACCAGCAGTTCGGCATCGGCGAGGGCACGGCGCGCGGCCGGGGTGGTGAAGTCGTCGAGGACGAGGCCGGGGTCGAGATCGAGGAGTTCGGTGAGCCGGTCCATACTTCCGGATCCGAGCACCTGCCGGGCGGAGCGCTCGGCCATGGCCAGGGCGGCTCGGGGGCGGTGGCGGGCGGAGATGTGCGGGTCGGTCACTTCACGCTCCCTGCGGTCAGTCCGGACTTCCAGTAGCGCTGCAGCATCACGAACGCCACGATCAGCGGCACGACGGCGAGCAGTGAGCCGATGACCACGAGGGGGTAGTACTCGGGCGAGACGGTGGCGGCGCTGTTCCAGGTGTAGAGGCCGAGGCTGAGCGGATACAGGTGCTGGTCGGAGAGCATCACCATCGGAAGGAAGAAGTTGTTCCAGATGGCCGTGAGCTGAAAGAGGAAGACGGTCACGAACCCGGGCCCGAGCATCCGGAGACTGACCCGCACATAGGTCTGCAGTTCGCCCGCGCCGTCGACCCGGGACGCCTCCAGTACCTCGTTGGGCACATAGCCGCTGCTGAGCAGGCGGGCCAGGTAGACGCCGAAGGGGTTGAAGAGCACCGGGATGAAGACCGACCAGAAGGTGTTCACCATGCCGATGTTGGAGGCCACCAGATAGAGCGGCAGGGCCAGCACGGTCGGCGGCACCATGACACCGGTGAGCACGAGGCCGAACAGCTTCTCCTTGTGCCGGAACTCGTACTTGTCGAAGGCGTAGCCCGCGGCGACGCTGATCAGCGAGCCGACCAGGGCGCCGACAACCGCGTACAGCAGGCTGTTGACGTACCACTCGCCGTAGAGCCCGCCGTCCATGGAGAACAGGTCGGAGAGGTTGCGCCCGAAGGAGAAGTCGCCGAAGGAGAGGATGTCGCTGCCGAAGAGGGCGTCGGCGTTCTTGGTGGACGCCAGCAGCAGCCACAGCGCGGGCAGCATGGTGTAGAGGGCGGCGATCAGCACCACCGCGTTGGCGATGCCACGGCTGGTCAGCTTGGAGCGCCCGAAGGGCTTGCCGAGCGGTCTGGCCGGCGGTCCCTGGGGGGCGTTCACGGGGGTGGTGGGTGTGGTCGTGGTCATCACGCTCTCCGTTCCCGGCGGCCCGACCAGCGCGTCACGGCGTACGACAGGACACAGGTGACGATCAGAAGAATGACGGAGGCCGCGGAGGCGAGTCCGTAGTTGTTGCGGCGGAAGGCCGCGTCGTAGATGTACATGTTCGGGGTGAAGCGGGAGTTGACCATCGGGGTGGCCTGGTTCATCAGCATGGGTTCGGTGAACAGCTGGAGCGCGCCGATCAGGGAGAACATGCACACCATGACGACGGAGCCCCTGATGATGGGCACCTTGACCTGGAGCGCGGTGCGGATGCCCCCGGCGCCGTCGATGGTCGCCGCCTCGATCACCTCACGCGGCAGCGCCTGGAGCGCGGCATAGAAGATGATCATGTTGTAGCCGAGGCCGCTCCACAGCGCGATGTTGACGATCGACGGGAGCACGGTGTGCAGACCGAGGAAGTCGATGGTGATATCGGCCTGGGCGAAGAGCTTGATGACCGGGCTGAGCCCCGGGGTGTAGAGGTACAGCCAGATGACGGCCGCGATGATGCCGGGAACGGCGTGCGGCAGATAGACCAGCATCTGCGCGGTCCGCCGCAGCCGGACCAGGCCCGAGTCGAGCAGCAGGCCGAGCGCGAGCGCGCTGATGACCACGAGCGGGACGAAGATCACGCAGTAGAGGGCGATGGTGCCGAACCCGGAGAGGAAGCTGGGGTCCTGCAGCACCGAGAGATAGCTGCGCAATCCGGTGAAGACGGTGCGCCCGCCGCCGAAGCCGAGTCCCTCGTGATCCTCGGAGAAGAGGCTGAGGTAGATGGCGTAGCCGACGGGGACCAGGAACACGGCGACGAGCAGCGCCGTGAAGGGGGTCAGCAGAACGGCGGCGGCGACCCTCTGCTGGCGTCGTCCGGTTCTGCGGGGCGGGTCGGCGGCGGCCGTTGATGGCGGCGCCGCCCCTTTCGAGGACATGACGGTGCTCACGGATTACCTCGGCTTCAACGGGAAGAGACGCGGCTCGGGGTGAGCCGGGGAGAGAACGGGGTTCAGCGGGTGGTGACCGACAGGCCGAGGCTCTTCAGATCGGGCATCGTCCGGCTCTGGGCGTCGCGCAGGGCTTTGAGGATGTCGCCGCTGCCGGCCCCCGCCTTCGCGAGTCCGTCGTCACCGGAGCTGGTGGTCGAGGTCATCCGCGGGCCCCACTTCCAGGTGGGCGCGATCCGCTCGGCCTCCTTCTGGAAGAGGCCGAAGATGTCCTGGCCGGAGTAGTAGCTGGTGTCCATCTCCTTGCGGGCGACCGGCACCAGGCTGGGCACGGACGGGAAGGCGCTGCTGACCCCGCTGGCGAGCTTGGCCTTCAGGGCGCCGGGGCTGGTCACCATCCAGGAGATGAACTCCATGGCCTCCTTGGGATGCCGGCTGTCCTTGGTGACCATGAAGGTCGAGCCGCCCTGGGTGCTCACCTTGGGTTTCGCCGGATCCCACTGCGGCATCGGCGCGATGGCCCATTTGCCCTTGCCGTCGGGGGTGGACGCCATCATCGAGCCCGCGGCCCAGGCGCCCGCCAGATAGCCGGCCGTCTCCCCGCTGCGCAGGTGGGCCCGCCACTGCTGACTGGATCCGGGCTCCACCCGCACCAGATCGTCGTCCATCAGCCGCTGCCAGTAGCCGGCGACCTTGCGGGTGGGGGCGTCGTCCATGGAGATCTGCCAGGTGTCCCCGACGGTGTCGTACCACTTCGCCCCGGCCTGCCAGGCGTAGCCCGCCATATAGAGGGTGCCGCCGGTGGTGAAGAGGCTCCCGATACGGGTCCGCGGCTGGGCCTGCTTGAGCTTGCGGGCCGAACTCTCGAACTGTGCCCAGGTCTTGGGTACCGGGATGTGGTTCTTGGTGAAGATGTCCTTGCGGTACAGGAAGACCATCGGCTCGATGTCCACCGGCACGGCATAGGTGCGACCGTCGAAGGTGGTGAGGTCCAGCGCCTGCGGCAGGATCTTCTTGCGGACCGAGTCGGGCAGCAGCTTGCTGATGTCCCGGGGCACGCCGTCGATGGTGAACCCGGGGAGCTGGGGGTATTCGATGGTGGCGACGTCGGGGGCGTTGCCCGCGCGCGCGGCGTTGCTGAGCTTGGTCCAGCCGCCCTGCTCCCCGGAGGGGACCTGCTGGAATTCGACCTTGATGCGGTCGTGGGTGCGGTTGAACTCGTCCACGACCTCCTGACTGCCGCGCAGCGCCGACCAGAAGGTCAGGCGTACGGGACCGTCGCCGACGGTGTCGGACCCGCGGCTTGTGGAGCAGCCCGCCAGGACGAGGGCGAGCAGCGTGAGCAGTGCGGTGGTGCCCGCCGTCGCCCGGCGTCCGGTTGCCGAGCGACCTGGGCGTCTATGACCAGGCATGGGCCCTCCCCTGAGTCAGCGGTGGAGTCAGGGGAATCTTGAGCGCTTGACTGAAAAGCCGTCAATACATCGAACAGAAGAAACTAAAGCGGTCAAACAATCAGAGAAGTGGGGCGGTGGAATCCCGGACCACCAGCTCCGGCAGCAGCTCCAGATGGCGGGCGGCGCCGGCCCACCGCCCGGTCCGCGTCCGCTCCAGCTGGCGGGTCAGCAGCTCCAGCGCGGCCTGTCCGACCTCGCCCTTGGGCGGGGCCACGGCCGTCAGCGCGATCTGCCCCATGTCGGCGACCACATCGTTGTACGCGACCACCGAGCAGTCGCGCGGCACCTCGACACCCGCCTCCCGCAGCCGCTGGACCAGCACCAGCGCGTCCATGTCGCCGTGGATCAGCGCGGCGGTGGCCCCGGCGCGGCGCACCGCGTCGGCCAGGTCGGCCGCGCCCGCCTCACGCGGGCGCGGATCGGGCCCGGCGGTGCGCGAACTGAGCATCACCGGGCACCCCTCACGGATGCCACGGGCCGCGGTCTGCGCGGCGAACTCCGACCGGATCACCCGTGCGGTGGGGCTGTCGTCGCGCGCCGCCAGCACGATGCGCCGATGGCCCAGCGACGTCAGATGCTCGAGCGCCAGTTGCACCCCGTGGGCGTGGTCCGAACGCACACAGTCCAGGCCGTAGATGGCGCTGCCGCGGTGGGGCCGGCGCTCCACCAGCACCACGGGGAGCTCCAGGGCGCCGAGCCACGCGTGGTCCGCCCGCTCCTCCGCCTCGGTGCGCCAGCGCGGTGAGAGCAGCAGGCCCCGCGCGCCCGCGTCCAGCGCCTGGCGGACCGCGCGCTCGGTGCCGCGCTCGTCCGCGGCGATGTGCAGCGCGAGCCGCAGCCCGGCCTTCTCTGCGGCCTCGCGCGCCGCCTGGACGGCCTCGGTCAGATAGGTGTTGCGCTCGGGGACCACCATGCCGATGGTGTCGCCGGTGGCGGTGGACTCCTGGGCCATCGGCCGCAGCGAGCGCGCCACTCCGTGGCCGCGGCGCACCTCCCCGCGCTGGGCCAGGTCCTCCACGTCCCGCCGTACGGTGACGACGGACACCGCCAGCTCATCCGCGAGATCGGTGATCCGCGCGCTGCCCCGGGCCTCCACCAGTGCCGCGATCCGTGCCTGCCGCTTCCGCGCCGGCTCCCGCATGTTCCCCACCCCTGACGCGATCGGCTTTTCGTCTGCACTCGAAACACCGCCATAGTAGCGATCATTCGATCAGAAAGCAGTCGGCGGGTGTCCGGAGCAGGTCAGCACTCGGTGACGCCGCGCGCCCGCAGGGCCGTTCGCAGGGCCCGAGTCGCGTAGTACGTCCGCGATTTGATGGTTCCGGGAGGCACCCCGAGCGCCCGAGCGGCCTGGCTGACGCTGCGGTCCAGATAGTGCAGATGCAGCAGCACTTCCCGTTGCGGAGGGGCCAGGTCCGCCATCGCGTCCCACACCAGCTGGGCGGTGAGCGCTTGATCGACCGCGTCCGGCGCGGGCAGCAGCGCCATCTCCGCCTCCCCGGTCGTCCCCACCGGCCGCTCCGCCTGGTCCCGGTGGCCATCGGTCACCAGGTCGCTGACCACGGTGAACAGCCGGTTACGGACGGTGTCGTCCATGGGGCCGACGTCCATGGGGCGCTGCCAGGCGTGGATCGCCACCTCCTGCACGATGTCCTGGGCCCGGTGCCAGTCCCCGCCCAGCATCCGGGCCGCCAGGCGGTGCAGCGCCGAGCCGTGTCGTCGGTACAGCGTCCGTAAGAAGGTGTCGGCGTCGGTCGTGACGGCCGCCGTGCGGATGTCCATCGTCTCGTTCCCCCCGAGGCTGATGTGTCAATGGCGCGAGCGTAAGAGAAGGGCGACGCCGATTGAGTGACGAAAGTCTGACGTCGCATGGCGGCCGGAAGAACGCGGTGCCCGAAACGGGCTCGACTAAGATCCCTAGTTGTGCGATTTACGGTGGTAGGCCCGGTCAGGGCGTGGCGTGGCGATGTGGAACTGGAGCTGGGCCCGCCCAAACAACGAGCGCTGCTCGCGCTGCTGCTGGTGCGGGCGGGACAGCCCGTGGCGCTCAGCGAAATCGTCGATGTCCTCTGGGCGCAGGATCCGCCGAGCACCGCGGTGAATGTGGTGCACCGCCACGTCGGGTCGGTACGCCGGCTGCTGGAACCCGGTCTGCCGGCGCGGGCGAAGGGCAGTCGGCTGGTGCGCAGTTCGGGCGGCTACCGGCTGAACGCCGACGCGGACGCGCTGGATCTGCTGCGCTTCCGGGAGCTGAGCGAATCGGCGCGGCGCACCGCCGCCGCGGGCGAGCCGGAGCGGGCGGCCGAGCTCTTCTCACAGGCGCTCGCCCTGTGGCAGGGGCCGACCGCCACCGGAGTCCCCTCCGATATCCAGACCCATCCCGTCTTCTCCGGTGTCGACCGGGAACTTCTGGCCATCGCCAAGGAGGCCGCCACGACGGCGCTCGCCTCCGAGGTCCCGGAGCAACTGCCCACCGTGCTCCAGCAGTTCGCCGCCCACCATGCGCTGGACGAGACCCTCCAGGCCCAGCTCATCCGGGTGCTCGCCGCCACCGGACGGCGGGCCGAGGCGCTGGAGGTCTTCTCGACCGCGCGCAACCGGCTGGCCGATCAGCTCGGCGTCCCGCCCGGCCGTGAACTGCGCGCCGCCCACCGCGAGGTGGTGCCCCGGTCGACCCCGGCCCCCGCCGAGCCCGTCCAGCCGGTCCCTCCGGCGGCGCCGCCCGCCCCGGCGGTCCGCCCGGCTCAACTCCCGCCCGACCTGCCCGCGTTCAGCGGCCGCCATGCCGAACTCGCCGGTGTCCATACTCTGCTGCCCGAGGGCGCCGAGGCCGGATCACCGGGTCCGGTGGTGATCAGCGCGATCGACGGGATGGCCGGGATCGGCAAGACCACGCTGGCCGTTCACTGGGCCCATCGGATCGCCCACCGCTTTCCGGACGGGCAGCTCTACGCCAATCTGCGCGGCTTCGATCCGACCGGTTCGATGATGTCGCCGAACGAGGCGCTGCGGGCGTTCCTCCACGCACTGGGGATTCCACCGAACCGGGTGCCCACGGGTCTGGACACCAAGACCGCGCTGTACCGCAGTCTGCTGGCCGGGCGGCGGATGCTGATCCTGCTGGACAATGTGGTGGACTCCCAGCACGTCCGGCCGCTGCTGCCCGGCTCCCCCGGCTGCCTGACCATCGTCACCAGCCGCAATCAGCTCCACGGTCTGATAGCGAGCGAGGGGGCCCGTCCTCTTACTCTGGGGCCGCTGTCCCCGGCCGAGTCCCATGAGGCGCTGGTCCGGCGGCTGGGCACGGACCGGGTCGCCGCGGAGCCACGGGCGGTGGCGACCATCGTCCGGCTGTGCGGGCGGCTGCCGCTCGCGCTGGCGGTGGTGGCCGCCCGGGCCGCGACCCGTCCTTCCTTTCCCCTTTCTTCTGTCGCCGCGGAGTTGCGCGAGAGCCAGGGGAATCTCGACGCGTTCGCGGGCGCCGATCCGAGTACCGACGCGCGGAGTGTCTTCTCCTGGTCCTACCGGGCCCTGGACCGGGAGGCCGCCCGGCTGTTCCGGCTGCTCGCCCTGCATCCGGGACCCGAGGTCTCGGCCGCCGCGGCCGCGAGCCTGGCCGGGCTCCCGCTCCGGGTCACCCGTGCCCTGCTGACCGCGCTCACCCGCGCCCATCTGCTGGTGGAGCAGGCCCCGGGCCGCTACACCTTCCACGATCTGCTGCGGGCCTACGCCATGGAGCTGGTCCAGGACCACGACACGGACGAGATCCGCCACGACGCCCGGCACCGGATGTTCGACCACTATCTGCACACCGCGCGCACCGCCGCCACGCTGCTCGCCCCGCGCCGGACCGAACCGCTGCCGCTGTCCCCGGCCCGGCCCGACGCCGCGCCCGAGCACCTCGGCGGCCAGGACCGCGCCGAGGCATGGCTCTCGGCCGAGCGGGTCGTTCTGCTGTCGGTCGTCGAGCACGCCCGCGACCACGGATTCCCGTCCCACGCCTGGCAGTTGGCCGTGACGCTGGAGCTCTTCCTGGACCGGCGCGGCCACTGGCAGGAGCAGACCGCCATCCAGCGCACCGCGCTGAGTGCGGCCCGGGCCCTGTCCGATCGGCTCGGCCGGGCGCACAGCCACCGCACCCTGGGGTTCGCCGAGGGGCGGCTGGGCCGGTACGAGGAGGGGGGTGGCCATCTGGAGCGGGCGCTGGAGCTGTTCACGGAGCTCGGCGAGGCGGGCGGGCAGGCCCGCACCCTGCGCTCCCTGGCCTTTCTGTCCAACAGTCAGGGCCGCTACCAGGAGGCGCTGGACCACTACCGGCCCGCGCTCGACCACTATCGCGCCGCGGCACACCTCAGCGGACAGGCCAGCGTGCTCAACGAGATCGGCTGGACCCATATCCTCCGCGGTGAGTACGAGCACGCGCTGGCCCACTGCCGCCAGGCCGTCGAACTGCACCGGCGGATCGGCGACTCGGCCGGCGAGGCCGCCGCGCTGGACAGTGTGGGGTACGCGTACCACCACCTCGGACGGTATGAGCACGCCCTCACCTCGTACGGCCGGGCGCTCGCCATCTACCGCGAGATCAGCGACCGGTACCTGGAGGCCGACACCCTGCACCACCAGGGGGACACCCGCCTGGCCCAGGGCGACCTGGCCACCGCGCTCATCGACTGGCGCGGGGCCCTGGAGATTCTCCAGGAGCTGAACCACCCCGATGCCCGGGTCCTCGACGGCAAACTGGGGCAGTACCGGCAGTCACCGCATCCGGCCTCGGCTCTCAGCGGTTGACGGGGCCTGGTGGGCGTGGTCTTCCGCGCTGTCATCTCCACGGCGGGGCGCCTCCGGGTCGTCGGGAGGGTGCGCGGCGGGCCGCTCGGGCGCGGCCGGGCACCGGGTTCTCCCTGCCGTACGTACGGGCCCGGTGAGTTGCTCAACCGGGCGGGAAAAAGTTTCCCAACGCCCCCGCGGATCGCGGCCGCGCAGGGTAGCAGCCGGAAGTGATCTCTGTCCCGGCTTTATTCACTGGTGATGAGGTCTCCACGACCGAGCCACACGAGGTACTAGCGTCCGGTGTCACTCCGAACCAAGGAGGGCGCTGTGCGACCAGCAAACCTCACCAGACCCATCGCCTCCAGTCGAACCATCGGCACCGGTCTCATCATTGGGGCGCTCGCCGTCACACTGGCGGCGATCCTCATCCCGGTGTCGCTGTTCGGCGAGAGCAGCGCGGCCCTGCCGCGCAACGGCGTCACGGACGACGGCGGTGGGACGGTCAGCACCCAGTACGGGCCGCTCACGGCCACTGACCGGGACTTTGTCCGCAAAGTCAGGCTCGCCGGAACGTGGGAGCTCCCCGCCGGGCGCCTCGCCCAGGAGCGGGGCGGCCGGGACGCGGTGAAGACCGCCGGTGAGCATCTCATCGAGGGACACACCGAACTCGACCGCCGCTCCGAGGAGGTCGGCCGGGCACTCGGGATCCAGCTGCCCAACCAGCCCAACGCGCAGCAACAGGGCTGGCTGAACGAGATGACCAGCGCCGGCAGCAGCGCCCAGTTCGAGCGGGTGTTCGCAAACCGGTTGCGCGCCGCTCACGGCAAGGTGTTCAACCTTGTGGCGCAGGTGCGAGCCGAGAGCCGCAACTCCATGGTCAGATCTCTGGCCACCAGGGCCAATGCCATCGTTCTCGACCACATCACGGTCCTCGAGGACACCGGGCTTGTCGACTTCGACACCCTCTAACGACTAAGTGAAGTGATCTTATGAGGCAACAGACCCACAAACGCGGGCGGTTCACCAATAAGACCGTCGCCATCGTCGCCGCCCTGGCGCTCGGCGGTGGCGGGGCCGCGATCATCGCCGCCAACGCGTCCGCCCACGGCGACAAGGGCGACTCCGGCCAGAACAACACCGTGGCCGCGAAGGCGGGGACGATCCAGTGCCCCGATGTGGGGCAGAAGCTGAGTGATGTGCCGGAGAAGGCCAGGCCCGAGGTCGACAAGAACCTGGCCGAGCTGGACAACCAGGTGGCCAAGGCCTACCAGCAGATGAACCAGCAGCAGGGTTCGAGCGACGCGGTGCTCTCCAAGCTCAACGACGAGCGCTCCCGGACCATGGACAACATCGGCTCGGCCATGGGCGGCGACAACTCCCAGCTGCAGGGGATGAACGACTGCAAGTGGCAGGAGGTCGCCACCCAGGGCGGTCAGCAGCAAGGCGGTCAGCAGCAAGGCGGCGACCAGCAGGGCGGCGACCAGCAAGGTGGTCAGCAGGGCGGCGACGACCAGCAGGGCGGCGACCAGCAAGGCGGCGGCGACCAGGGCGGCGAGGGCGCCAACGAGGTGCCCGGCAACGCGGGCGGCCAGGCGGGCAACGGCCCCTCGCAGGACGACTTCGTCGACATCACCAAGGTGCAGCCGAACGTCCAGCAGCCGCCGCAGGCCCAGCAGAACGGCTCCACCGGCACCTTCGCCACCGAGTGCGGCGTCGGCGACCCCGAGCTGCGCAACAGCGACAACGTGATCGTCGCGCCCGGTGTCGGCAACGGCGCCCACCACACCCACGACTACGTGGGCAACGACAGCAACGACGCCTTCGCCAACAACCAGACCTTCGAGCAGGGCGGCACCTCCTGCGAGAACCAGGACGACAAGTCGACCTACTACTGGCCGGTGGTCCGCGCCCAGGACGGCAAGGACGAGGCGGACGCCAATGAGCTCGGCGGCGGCCAGGAGGGCAACGTCGGCACGATCCTGACCCCCACCAGCTCCAAGATCGAGTTCAAGGGCAACGCGCAGAGCAAGGTCACCGCGATGCCGAAGTTCCTGCGCATCATCACCGGTGACGCCAAGGCGTTCACCAACGGCGACGCCAACGCCAACGCCTCCTGGAGCTGCACCGGCTTCGAGGACCGGCAGTTGACCGACAAGTACCCGCTCTGCCCCGAGGGCAGCTCCGTCACCCGGACCTTCGACTTCCAGAGCTGCTGGGACGGCCAGAACATCGACAGCGCCAACCACCGTGACCACGTGGCCTTCGCAGACGAGGACGGCTCCTGCCCCAACGGCTTCCAGGCCATCCCCCAGCTGGTGAACACGATCACCTACGACGTGCCGGCCAACACCCCCTTCGCCGTGGACGGCTTCCCCGAGCAGTTGCACAAGCCCATCACCGACCACGACGACTTCATCAACGTGATGTCGGAGGACCTGATGAACGAGGCGGTGGACTGCATCAACAGCGGCAAGCAGTGCGGCTGATGGAACACGATCACCAGGCGCGCGTCGGCCGCAAGGCCGGCGCGCGTCGCGCTGCCACCGCGCACTTACACGAGGCCGCGGACGACGACGCGGCCACCGACCCTCCGGCGGCGGAACATCCGGACACCGAGGGGCTCCCGGGCCACGAGCATACCGACCGCCCGGTCCGCCCCCTCTCGGACCACGAGCTCACCCGGCAATTGGCGGAGGGGTACCGGTCGGGCAGCAGCAGCCCCGCGGCGGCCGATCTGCTCTACCGCCGCCACCACGCGGCGACCCTGCGCTACGCCCTGACCTGCTGCCGTGACCCGCATGACGCCGAGGACCTGGCCTCCGAGGCGTTCTTCCGCACCTTCCAGGCCGTGCGCGCCGGGGGCGGACCCCGGGGTCCCTGGCGGCCGTATCTGCTCACGGTGGTGCGCCATACGGCGACGGAGTGGAGCGCCGGGGCGCGCCGGGTGCTGCTGACCGCCGACTTCGAGTCCTGGCGGCAGTACGCGTCCACGGCCGATCCCCAGCACTATCTGGTGGCCCGGGAGGACCGCCGGTTGCTCATCCGCAGCTTCCGGGGACTTCCCGAGCGCTGGCAGACCGTGCTGTGGCTGACCCTCGTCGAGGAGGAGTCCCCGCACCGGGTGGCCGTGCTCCTGGGCATCTCCCCAGCGGGGTGACCTCGCTGGCCTTCCGGGCCCGGGAGGGGCTGCGGGAGTCGTATCTGCGGGCCCATCTGGAGTCGGCGCGCGACGACCGGTGCCGGCACTACAGCGGCCTGATCGGCGCCTCGGTGCGCCGGGGCGGGGTGCGCGGCCGGGCGCTCGCGCGCCATCTGGCCGGCTGCGCCTTCTGCTCCCACGCCTACCGCGAACTGCTCGGCCTGAACGCGGCGATGCGCACGGCCCCGCGTACCGCGGCACCCGCCGGGGCGCGAGGCTAGGGCCCTCCTGCGGCGATCCGCGTCGTCCGAGCGGCGGGCGCCGGATCCGCCCGTGACAGCGAAAACCGCCGACCGCGTGAGCGCGGCCGGCGGTTCACCTTCCGCGGGTCAGAGTCCGTTGACCCGTGCCTCCCTGGCGATGCCCAGCGGACGGACACCGGGGGGCGCACCGGCCCGGGTCCGGCGGCCGACCCGGGACGCCTGGCGCCGAATCCGGTCCATCTGCGCCATCAGCCTGCGGCCGCGCAGCGCCATCTCCAGCTCGAAGCGTATTCGGGGGTCCCGCAGGCCCGGCCCGAAGAGCTTCTCGATCTGGCGCAGCCGGTAACGCACGGTCTGCGGATGCACCTTGAGGGCCTTGGCCGCCTCGGGCGCGCCACCGCCCTCCAGCCAGGCCAGCAGCGTCATCTGAAGCCGCTCGCTCTGCCGGGGGGTCAGCCCGACCAGCGGCTTGAGCCACCGGGCGGCCAGCGCCCGGACCAGCGACTCGTCCTGCAGGAGCAGCAGCATCGACAGATGGTCGTCGACGAAGAGCACCCGGGCCTCGGGGCCGGGGCGGGCGGGCGCCAGGGTCAGCAGGCGCCGTGCCCATCGCACCGACGAGGACGCGTCGTTGAGCGGCACCACATGGCCCACGGCCGCGGTGCGGCCGCGCAGCGCGGTCTCCAGCGCCGCCCGGGTGCCGGGCTCGGCGGGCGCTTCGCGCTCCGGCTCCCGGTCGCCTTCCGGGGTGGCGGCGGTGGCGGCGGTCTCCACCGTGGGGCCCGGGTCCGCGTCCGGGTCGGGGATCAGCAGGCACAGCTCGTCGCCGACCGCGCCGATGAGGGTGTCACCCAGCACGGCGGCCAACTGCGGCGCCTCGCCCGGGGTGGGCAGGGCGATGGCCTGCACCGTCTCGGGAAGCGGCCACCGGGCGGCCCTGGAGAGCTCCATCAGGGTGCGCTCGGAGACCGCCACTTCACCGATGAGGGCCTCGAACAGATCGCGCCGGGCCCGCTCGGGCGGCACCTCGGCCAGCGCCTCCTCACCGGAGGCGGGGGTCGCGGCCTGCTCGCCCACGCCGTCCTCGCCCGCCTTGCGGTGGCCGAGTGCCGTCAGGAGAGCCTGCTCGACTCCCCCTCGGACCTTGTCTCGCTCAGAGTCCTCCAGAAGTTCGGCGAATCCCGGAATTCTGTGCCGAAGGTTCTCAACCACCTCGTCGGCCAGGGACGGGAGTTCATTGCGCAGCACTCGGGTCCACTCACCACGGGGGCGGGACCAGATGCGGTTCACGAGTTCGCCCATCATTACCTCGTTCTTGCCGGGGGGAGACCTGGCCGTTGGGGGGTCGGCCAGGTCCGTGGAGGTTGCCTCCGTCACCGGTTCGTCCAGTACCGGTCAGGGAGTCGAGGGTCCTCCGCTACGTCATAGAGGACCCCGCCCCCTCCCGGTCCCGACACTTTGCCGGTTCTTTGCCATTGAAACGACAGTGGATCAGCCGGGGACGGTGTGGGCAGGGTCCGTCCACTAGAAGTTGTCACGTTACGACAAATCTTATGGAGATCACGTGTACTTCCGAGAAGCTGCTGCCCCCAAGACGACTTTGACGTATCTCGTCACCCGCGCGAATCCGCGCGATCGGGAGGCTCCAATGTCCATGTCCCAAACGCCGCTCCCCTCCTCGCAGGGGCGTCACGGGGGACGCCGGGCTCGAGGCGGACGACGGGCCGCTCGCCGGACTCAGCAGCGTGATCCATCCGGGATGGGATGGCCACGCCACATCCGGATCTACGCCATTCTCGGCTCCATCGCGCTGTCCCTGTATGTGGCCTGGGACGCCGGCGCGTTCGCCAAGACCTTCGCGTTCCTCGACTTCGGCGCGGGTGTGCTCGCGCTGGTCTGTCTGACGTCGGCGGTGCTGTGGGGGCTCGCCGCGACCGACCAGCTGATCCTGCACACCAGGCAGCGGCTGATGGCCCAGGCCATCCACCGGGCGGCCGCGGTCGCCGGTCTGCTCTTCCTGGCCGTTCACATCTGGGTCAAGATCGCGGAGAGCCACACCAACGCCGCGTCCATCGTGCTGCCGTTCGCTGACGCAAATCAGCCGGTGCTGATCGGGCTCGGCACCATCGCCGGCTATCTCTTCGTGATCGCCGCGGTGACCGGCGCGGTGCGCAGCTCGTTCGCCTCTGCAGGCAACTCCCGCTGGCGGTACCGCTGGTGGCGGGCGCTGCATGTGGGCGCCTATCCGGCGTGGTGCGCCGCGCTGATCCACGGTCTGAAGGCGGGACGCGCCGCCAAGACCTGGGCCACCTACGGCTACATCGCCGCGCTGGCCGGTGTGGCCATCGCGCTGTGGCTGCGGCTGGTCGCGCGGCGGCGCCAGGACATCGACCGGGCGGACGGCATCGAGGTCAGGAATCCTCCCGCCCGCAGCATGCAGGAGGGCCGGACCCGGCGGGCCGGTCCCACCGTGCCGCGCCCCCGTTCGGCCGAGCCCGGCTCGCGTGACAGTCAGCCGCTCGGTGCCTCTCGCGGGTGGGACCGGTGATCACGACCAAACCCAGGCTCGCCTGTGTCGATCCGCCCCGGCTGCTGGCGGGGCTCGACGAGGTGTACCGGCTCGACCGGGTCGGCCATCTGACCGTGCATGGCACCATGCCCGCCCTCCGGGCGGATGAACTCGTGGCGCTCGCGGAGAACATCGATCTGCGCGGGCGCGGCGGCGCCGGTTTCCCCTTCGCCACCAAGGTCCAGGCCGTCGTGGAGTCGGCCGGCCGGCGCGAGGGCCGCTGCGCCGTGGTGGTCAATGGCAGCGAGGGTGAGCCCAGTTGCCTCAAGGACACCGCGCTGCTGCTGCACACCCCGCATCTGGTGATCGACGGCGCCGTTCTGGCCGCCGAGGCGCTCGGTGCCGAGGAGGTCGCCATCGCGGTGCACCGTACGGATGTCGAGGAGTCCGTGGCCTCCGCGATCGCCGAACGCGGCCCCAGCGGGGTCCCGGTGAGCGTGAACCGCACCCCGGACCGGTTCGTCGCCGGTGAGGGCGGCGCGGTCATCAACGGCATCAGCGGCGCCCCGGCCATCCCCAACGGCCGGAAGATCCGGACCAGCGACAGCGGGCTCAGCGGACTGCCCACCCTGCTGTCCAACACCGAGACCTTCGCCCAGCTCGCGGTGGCGGCGCGGATGGGCGCCCTGCCGTACCGCTCGGTGGGGCTGCCCACCGAACCGGGCACGACGCTGCTGACGGTCGGTGGGAAGTACGTGCTGGAGACCCCCACCGGGGTGCCGCTGACCTACGTCCTGGAGCTGTGCGGTCTCACCCCCGGCCAGGCGGTGCTGGTGGGCGGCTACCACGGCAAGTGGCTGGACCCCCGGAGCATCAACGCCGCCACCATCTCCCGGGAGTCCATGAAGAAGTACGGTGCCCGGCTGGGCGCCGGGGCGGTGCTGCCCATCCCCGAGAACACCTGCCCGCTCGGCGAGACCGCGCGGATCGCGCGCTGGCTGGCCGCCGAGACGGCCGGTCAGTGCGGGCCCTGCTTCATCGGGCTGCCCGCGCTCGCGGACGCCATCGGCCAGGTGGAGCGCGGCGGCGGCCAGGCATCGATCGACAATGTGCGTGCCTACGTCAACTCGGTGCGGGGGCGCGGGGCCTGCAGCCATCCCGACGGCACCGCCGGTCTCGTGACCACCGCGCTGGACGCGTTTCCCGAGGAGTTCGAGGCGCATGCGCTCGGCGCCGGCTGCGGACGGCCGACGATGGGCGTGCTGCCGCTGCCGGAGGACGCGCTGCCACTGGCCCTGCCGCCCGCCCCGCTGAACCCCACGGCGCGCGACGAGCGCCCCCAGCGGGGGCCGATGGAAAAACTCCTGGTGGACTGGTCGCTGTGCCAGGGCCACGGGCTGTGCGCGGACATCCTGCCGCCCGAGGTGCTGACGCTCGGCATCGACGGCTATCCGGCCTCGGCCAAGATGGATGTGCCCCGGCAGCTACGGGCCCAGGCGGTCCGCGCGGTCCGCCGCTGCCCCGCCCTGGCGCTGCGTATCGAGGAGTAGGCCACCGGGTGATCCACCGCACCACCCGACACCACGACGGCCGTGCGCAACGGCCGTCGACTGCTGTGCGCTCAAGGACCCGGCGTTTTTTGCGTCAGGTGACAAATTCGGAAGCCGCTGAGCGCCGGTCCGCGCGGGCTCCGTATGGACATCACGTCGGCGCAATAACCGCCGGACCGATCGAGATTGCAGAGGGATGGTCATGGAGAAGCGTCACATCGCGTTCGCCGGGGTGTCGGTAGCGATGGTTCTGCTGACGGCGGCTTGCGGCAGCAGCAAGGACAACTCCGCGGGCAGCGCCAACGTGCAGCCGGCGGGTGGCAGTCAGACCGTGGGTGCGGGGGCCTCCGCGTCGGCGGGCGCGGGCGCGGTGGCCGGAGCGACCGGCGGCTACGAGGCGGGCGGCGACACCGGTGCCGCCGCGGGCAGCGAGGCCGAGCGCACCGGTCCGGCCAAGCAGTTGGCGGTCAAGGAGGACGCCAAGCTGGGCAAGTTCGTCACCGACAGCAAGGGCTGGACCCTCTACCGGTTCGACGAGGACACCCCCAAGCCCGCCAAGTCCAACTGCAACGACGACTGCGCCACCAAGTGGCCCGCGGTGCCCGCGGACGACGCCGCGGCCACCACCGGTGTCGAATCGAGCAAGCTGGGCTCGGTCACCCGCTCCGACGGCACCAAGCAGCTCACGCTGGCGGGCTGGCCGGTCTACCGCTTCGCGGGCGACGCCAAGCCGGGTGACACCAAGGGCCAGGGCGTGGGCGGCACCTGGAACGCGCTGGCGCCCGACGGAAAGCCGGCCGGCAAGACCGCGGCCGCGGACGACAGCCTCCAGCTCATGGTCAACAACAACGCCGAGCTGGGCAAGATCATCGTGGACGGCAAGGGCATGACCGTCTACCGGTTCAACAAGGACAGCGCCTGGCCGATGAAGACCGGCTGCCTCGGCGCCTGCCTGGACACCTGGAAGCCCGTCGAGGCCGTGGACACCACGAAGGTCGCCGGGCTCGACGCAGCGAAGGTCACCTCCTTCAAGCGCCCCGACGGCACCAAGCAGGCGGCGTTCGACTGCTGGCTGCTGTACACCTTCACCGGGGACAAGAAGCCCGGGGACATCAACGGCCAGGGCGTGAAGGGCACCTGGTTCGCGGTCACCGACAAGGGCAAGAAGGCGGGCCAGTAAGACAGACTCCATCACTTACGGTCCACCGCGGCGGGTGGCCCGAGGCCGTCCGGCCCGGGCCGCCCCCGCCGGATTTTCTACGGGAGGTTGATGTGTCACTCGCACTGCGTGCCACCGCGGTCGGCGCGGCCCTGCTGTTCCTGGCCGGCTGCGGTGGAGGCGATCAGGCACACGGCGCCAAGCACGAGCAGAAGAAGGTCTCCCCCGCCACCAAGGAGTTCGCGGGGCCCGGCAAACCCGCGCCGCTGACGAAGATCGCCGACGCCATCGGCTGCAAGGCCACGGTCATCACCGAGGCGGACGAACTGCGCCAGGGCGCCTGCGGGTCCGGCGGGAAGCGGTTCACGATGGTCACCTTCGCCACCGACAAGGGCCAGCACGACTGGCTGACGACGTCGAAGGACTACGGGGGCATGTACCTGGTCGGCAAGCGCTGGTCGGTCACCGGTCTGTCCATGAGCTCACTGGAGCCCCTGCGCGAGAAGCTCGGCGGATCCCTCGAGAGGGGGATGTCCCACGGCACGTCCCATGACGGGATGAAGCAGGGGGACGGGATGGACGGCATGGAGGGCATGGACGGCTCGGCGAGCCATACGGGCCACGACGGGAAGAAGTGACGCGCGGCACCCGCCGACCAGGCGGTGGGCGTGGGTCAGCCTCTCAGGCCGCCCGGGAGTCCGCCCACTTGACCAGCTCCGGGTCGGCCAGGGTGGAGACCCACACATCCACCGGCGGGGGCTCGTCCACCGGCCTCCGCGGCCCGACGCCCAGCACCCTCAGCCCGGCGCGCGAGGCGGACAGAAACCCGCAGTGCGAGTCCTCCACCGCGAGGGCGTCCTCGGGGGCCGCACCGCACAGCCGGGCGGCCTCCAGATAGACGTCGGGATACGGCTTCGGCCGCACCGCCCCCTCGGGGACCAGCACATGGCCGAAGTACCGCAGCAGCCCGGCCTTGGCGAGCCCGTCCTCGACGACGTCGCGCGGGCAGTTGCTGGCCACGGCCAACGGGGCGAACGTCGCCGCCTTCGCCACCAGTTGGGGCGCTCCCGGCATGGTGACCGGGTCCTCGGCCACCAGTCGGCGGAAGGCGTCGAGGAGTTGTTCGGTCATCTCGTCGGCGAGTTCGGGGCGGCCGGCGAATTCGGCCAGCATGCGGCCGCATTCGGTGTAGTGGAGCCCCTTCGTGCTTTGCGCGAACTCCTCGTCGGGGGCGGTTCCGTGGTTTCTGAGCACCACTTCGCGCGCCTCCACCCAGTGTCGTTCGGAATCCATCAGGGTGCCGTCGCAGTCGAAGACGATGGCGGCTGGGGTCCATCCGAGAAACTTTTCGGCTGTCATCTGTCTGCCGTTCCATGGGAGGTGGAGGAATCGGCGCAGGGAGTGCCTGTACGTGCGGGGAACCGCTCAGCGGAAATGTCCTGGCGGCTCGGAAGTGGCGCCGTGCGCCGACCGCTGCTGTCGTACAGGCCGTGAGGTTCGCCTGCCCGAAACATAACGATCACTACGTTAGTTAGATGACCCGAAGTAAGCAAGGGGTCACTCAGTGTCGGCGGTTTGTTCGTCGCTCAGGCCGTTCGTCGCCCATGAGTTCGTCGCACAGCGTGTTCGTCGCTCAGAGGTACTGGAGCACGCCGACCGCCGTGCAGATATCGGCCTGGCGCAGCCGGAAGACGCACGTTCGGCCGTGGGAGGTGCACTCGACCACGGCCGGCGGAAACGACTCGGTGAAGCGGATCGCCTTCATACGGCAGGCGACGGGCCGGGTCAGCGTTCCGCCGGTGGCCAGCGCGGCCGCCTGACGGGCGCCCTCCAGCAGGACCAGGCCCGGCACATGGTCGCTCCAGTGGTCGAAGAAGAACGGATGCCGGGGGTCGGCGGGGTCGAGGTAGACCACTCCCCCGTCCCGTACCACCAGCACGTCCCGGGCCGCGGGAACGGCCAGTTGCGCAGGTGAGGGCCGCACCGCGGCCCGCAGCCTGCGGCGCGCGGTGTGGCCGTGGACGGCGGACCGGGTCTCCGCGTAGGCCGTGCCGTCGAGGAAGCGCGCGGTGCCCCCGGCCCAGGCGAAGAGCTTGCCGCCCGCGGACAGCACGACATCCAGCCGCATCCCGGAGACGAAGCGTCCACAGGGGGTGGTGCGGATGTCGGTGACGGCGGCCCGGCAGGTGATGTCGGAGGCGCCGTACGGCGCCCGGGGTTCGGTCTCGGGGTCCAGCCGGTAGGAGATGTCCCGGATCAGGAAGTGCGCCCCCGCGGGCACCGCGTAGTACCGCGTGGGGATGTAGATCCCCAGCTCGCGCAGGGTTTCCGCGATCATCAGCGGATGGTGGCGGCCGTCTCCGCCGTGCGGGAAGGTGGGATGGGACCGCGGCCACTGGGCGGCGGCCTCGAAGCGGTTGTCACCGTGCGTACGCACGTCGGTGAGCAGCACCTCGGCCACCGAGACCCGGTGCACCGCCTCCCGCGCCACGGTGCGGGACCAGCTGAGCGGCCGCCCGGTGGGACCGGACGGCTCCGAAAGGCCATGAGCCTCACGAACGATCACCTTAAAATACTAATAATGTTTGACCTGTCTCGCCTCATCACCATCACCGGCCGAAAGTCCGCTAAGTTCTCCCCGTCACATCCGACGGGCTGCTGAAGGACGGCGAACACGTGCAAGAACGGGCCGAGCAAACACGCCGATCCCTTCTGGAGGCCGCCGCGTTCCTTTTCCACGAACGGGGATACGCCGGCACGAGCATCAGCGACATCACCGCCCGGTCCGGTCACACCAGCGGCGCCATCTATTTCCATTACACGAGCAAGGAAAGGCTCGCCCTCGCCGTGGTGGAGGAACACTTCGCCACCTGGCCCCCGCTGATCGAGCGCTACACCGCCCTCGACGCGCCGCCCCTGGAGCAACTCGTGCGGCTCAGCTTCGCGGTGGCCCGCGCCTTCCGCGATGACCTCGTGGTCCGGGCCGGGGCCCGGCTGTGGACCGAGCGCACCCTGATCGAGGCGCCCATGCCACCGCCCTTCGTGGGCTGGATGGACGCCGTGGGGCAGATGATGGAGAAGGCCCGGGCCGAGGGCGATCTGGCCCCGCATGTCGATCCGCTGCCCGCCGCCCGGACCGTCGTCTTCGCCTTCTTCGGGCTGCACACCGTCTCCGAGGCCCTCGACGGGCGGCGGCTCGTCGAGGACCATCTGGCCGATCTGTGGACCCTGCTGCTGCCCTCGCTCCAGGCCCGGCCCGTGGACACCACGAGACTGCTGGCGCTGGCCCGCGCGGACACGTCGCCTCCGTCAGAGTGAGGCGCCCGCGCACATCACCAGCGTCTGCCCGGTGACCGCGCCGCCCTCCGGGCCCAGCAGGAACGACGTCAGCCCCGCCACCTCCTCCGGACGGACCAGCCGGCCCAGCGGTGGCAGCACCGGCGGGGTGCCGCTGCGGCCGGGGTCGCGGAGCATCGGGGTGTCCGTGGGCCCCGGCGCCACCACGTTCACCGTGACCGCCCGGGGCGCCAGCTCGGCCGCCCAGGACCGGGCCAGGGCGGGCAGCGCCGCCTTGGTGGCGGCGTACTGGCTCTTGCCCGGCACGCCGGTCATCGTCCGGCTGCCCACCAGCACCACCCGGCCGCCGTCCGCCACCCGGTCCACCAGCGTGTCGACCAGGACGCTCGCCGCCTGCACATGGATCCGCCACATGAGCGACCCGTCCTCGGGCTTCAGCTCCCCCAGCCGCGCCGAGCGCTGAACGCCCGCCGCGTGCACGATCGCGTCCACCCCGGACACCGGGGCGAGCACCTCGGGGAGGTCCTCCGGCCGGGACAGATCGGCGGGGATCCAGTGCAGCCCCGCGACCGGCCGCACCGGGGCCGTACGGCTGATCCCGGTGATCCACCACCCCTGGTCCAGCAGCCGGGTGGCGATCGCGGCGCCGATACCGGAGCTGACGCCGGTGACCACGGCGTGCCGGGGCTCAGACATCGGCCGCCCAATCCGGTGTGACCCGGACGTATTTGATGGCCCGGCGGTGGTAGGTGTACGCGATGTGCAGCGTGCCGTCGGAGCCCTGCCGGATGGTGGGGTAGGACAGCTCTCGGTTGAGCCGGTCGCGTGAGTTGTTGGTCAGGCAGTGGCCGTCGCCGGTGTCCAGATCGCGCCGTACGGGCCAGGTCAGGCCGTTGTCGGAGGACAGCGCGAGGGTCATCGGGGCGCGCGGCGCACCCCAGAAGGCACCGGGTGCCGCGTCGTCCCGCGTGGCGGCCGGGGCGGGGGGCTCTCCGGTCCGTCCCTCGTCGTCGATCTCGTCGTAGAGGGAGACGCGGCGGGCCGTGGCGTCCGCCCGGCTGCTGTGGTTGTAGACCAGCGCGAGCCGCCCGTCGGCGAGCGGGACGTACTGCACGGAGGAGTTGTTGTTGGGCAGTTCGGTGCGGACCGGCTCGCTCCAGGTCTCCCCGCCGTCGGTGCTGTGCGCGCGGTACACCGCGTCCGCCCAGCGGCTGCGGAAGAGGGCCAGCACGGTGGTGTCCGGCAGTTGGTGGACGTTCATGTGCACACAGCCGGTCGATCCGGGCACGGGTGCCTCGCGCCAGGTCCGCCCCTGGTCGTCACTGATCATCACCGCGCTGGTGTCATGGTCGCCGACCCATTTGGCCCCGGGGGTGGCCACGCAGTGGAACACCGGCAGCAGCCACCGCCCGGAGTCCAGGACGGCCACCGGCTGACGGATGAACACCCCACCCGCCTCGGTGGCCGGGAAGAGCGTGCGCGGCGCGCTCCAGGTGACGCCCCCGTCGGCGGACACCCGCAGCCGGACCTCCGCCGTGTCCTGGTCGCCCGCCCGCTGGGCGGTGTAGAGCAGCCACAGCTCCCCGGCCGGGGTGGGGAACAGCAGCGGGTTCTGCTCCGAGCGGGTGTCGTCGCCGGAGAGCCGGACCGGCTCGGTCCAGGTGCCGGAGCCGGGGGCGAGCCGGGAGAACCACACGGAGATGTCCGGTACGCCCTCCTGGGTGCCGCCGAACCACACACAGCCGAGGTCCCCGCCGGGCAGCACGGTGAGGTTGGCGGCGTGGTTCTGGACGGCGGGCGCCGGCAGGAACGCCTCCTGCCGCGCCGGGTCGCCCGGGCGCGGCCGGAGCCGTCCGTCCGTCGGCGGCATCGCGGTGTCTTGGTCGGCGGTCATGGGCGCCGGGCTCCTCATGGTTGCGGTGGTACGGGGATGTCTGCGGCCGGGGCCGCAAGGCACCGGCCGACCGGGCCGCGCGGCCCGATGCCCATCCGGAACCCCGGTCCGGAGGGACTCACCCGAAGAGCGTTCGGGGTCCAGGGGCGGAGCCCCTTGGTTCGGGAAGGGGCGGGGTGGGGAAACCACGGGCCTACCGGTTGTACGCGGGCATCGGCCCACGCAGCCGCGCCCCCACCTCGTCGCACGCCGCCGTCACATCCGCCGGAAGGGGGCCCGCCGTGGCCGCGTCCAGGTTTGACCGGAGGTGCTCGATCCGGGAGCCGCCCAGCAGGAGAGCGTCCACTCCGTCACGGAACAGCAGCCAGCGCAGCGAGAGCTCCGTCAGCGGGATGCCCGCCTCCTCGGCGATCCCGGACAGGGTCCGTACGGCCTCGAAGAGCCCGGCGTCCCAGTAGCGCTGCCGGTACATGGCGGCCACCCGGGAATCGCCGAAGCGGCCCGACTCCGGCTGCTCCTCGAAGGTATGACGCCCCGTCAGCAGCCCGCCGCCGAGTGGGTTGTAGACCATGGTGCGCAGTCCGCTGGTGGCCGCGTACGCCGCGTATCCCAAGTATTCCTCCTCAATACGCCGCGCCAGCAGGTTGTAGAGCTGCTGGGCCACCACCGGGAGCGGCGCGCCGACCCGTTCGGCGGTATGGGTGATCTCGGCGATCTGCCAAGCGGCGTAGTTGGAGACGCCGAGCGCCCGGATCTTGCCCTCGGTGACGAACTCGGCGACCGTGCCCAGCGTCTCCTCCAGCGGCGTGGAGCGGTCGGGCTGGTGCAGATAGAACAGGTCGACATGGTCGGTGCCCAGGCGGCGCAGGCTGCCTTCGAGGGCCGCGCGCATCCCGCGCGCGGACAGCGGTGAGTGGTCGCCGGCGTCGGGGTGCGGCATACCCGCCTTGGTGGCGAGCACGATCCGGTCGCGGCGGCCGGGGAGCAGCTCGGCCAGGATCGTCTCGGTGGTGCCGCCCGCGTAGGCGTTGGCGGTGTCCACCCCGGTCACCCCGGCGTCCAGTGCGGTGTCCAGCATCGCGGCGGCGCCCGCGCGGTCCACCGTGTCGCCGAAGGTCATGGTGCCCAGCACCAGCCGCGAGAGCGGCACCGGAATCCCCGGCAGGGCGACCCCGCCGGGCGATGCCTGGGTGGTGGTGTGGGTCTGCGGATGCGCGTTCACTGCGTTGCTCCTGGTTCCTGGTCGGTCGCGATCGCGGACACGAGGGCGCGCGGTTTGCGTCCCCGCATGGTCGTCGGATCGAGCGCCGCCCGTCGCAGCGCCCTGGTGTACGGGTCGGCGGGCGCGGAGAGCACCGTGCCGGTCGGCCCGGACTCGATGATCCTCCCGGCGCGCATCACCACAACCTCGGAGCTGATCTCGCGGACCACTCCGAGGTTGTGGGAGATGACGATGTAGGCGAGCCCGTGTTCGGCCTGGAGTTCCCGCAGCAACTGGAGCACCTGGGCCTGTACGGAGACGTCCAGCGCGGAGGTGGCCTCGTCGCACACCAGCAGTTCGGGGCCGCCGGCCAGGGCGCGGGCGATGCCGATCCGCTGACGCTGGCCGCCGGAGAACTCGGCCGGGCGGCGCTGGAGCGCGCCGGAGTCCAGCCCCACCTGGTCGATGAGGACGGCGGCGCGCCGGGCGCGTTCGGCCCGGGAGCGCATGCCGTTCAGCCGCAGCGGCTCGGCCACGATCTCCTCGGCCGTCAGATGCGGGTCCAGCGAGCCGTACGGATCCTGGAAGACCATCTGCACCCGCTTGCGCAGCGGGCGCAGCCGCCGCTCGGGCAGGCCCGCGATATCCGTTCCGTCGAGGAGGATCCGGCCCTCGGTGGGGCGCAGCAGGCGGACGAGGGAGCGGGCGATGGTGGACTTGCCGCAGCCGGATTCGCCGACGACGCCGAGCGCCCCGCCGGGCGGGACGGAGAAGCTGACGCCGTCCACCGCGCGGAAGACACCGCCGGGGACGGGGTATTCGACCACCAGGTCCTCGACGGCCAGCAGGGGTGTGGTCACAGCGCCTCCTCGGTGACGGCGGCGGCGGGGGCCTCGTGCCAGGGGCCCAGGGTGGGCACGGCGGCGAGCAGATCGCGGGTGTACCGCTCGCGGGGGTGGTCCACGATCTGTTCGACCGGCCCCGACTCCACGAAGCGGCCGCCGCGCATGACGTGGATGCGGTCGGAGACCAGCCGGGCCACGCCCAGATCGTGGGTGATCATCAGGATGCCGATGCCGGTGCGCTCCTGGAGCTCCATCAGCAGGTCGAGGACGCCCGCCTGGACGGTAACGTCGAGCGCGGAGGTGGGCTCGTCGGCGACCAGCAGCCGGGGCTCGGCGGCCAGCGCGATGGCGATGAGGACGCGCTGCAGCATGCCGCCGGAGAACTGGTGGGGGTAGGCGCCCCAGCGGGTCTCGGGGTGCGAAATGCGTACTCGGCCGAGCAGTTCGACGCCCTTGGCGCGGGCCTCGGCGCGGGACATCCCCGGGTGGCGCAGCCGGAGCGCCTCGCCGAGCTGGCGGCCGATGGTGTGCACCGGGCTGAGCGCGGTCATCGGGTCCTGGGGGATCAGGGAGACCCCGCGGCCGCGGATCCGCCCGGCCGCCTTGGCGTCGGCGATGACGTCGGCACCGAAGATCCGGGCCGTCCCGGAGAGGACGGCGAGCCCGTCGGGCAGCAGCCGCAGCAGCCCCATCGCGGTGGTGGACTTGCCGGAGCCGGACTCGCCGATGATCGTCACCGTCTCGCCGGAGCCGATGGTGAAGCCGACCCCGTCGACCGCGCGCACCACACCGCGGTCGGTGATCAGCTCGATCTGCAGGTCCTCGACCTCCACCAGGGGGCCCGGGGCGCCGGTGTCGGGGGTGCCGTTGGTGTCGCGGGCGCCGTTGGTGTCGCGGGTGTCGCTCATCGGGAGCCCTCCGTCGCACGTCGGCGGGTACGGTCGCGCAGTCCGTCGCCGAGCAGATTGACCCCGACCACCAGCAGCACGATGACGAGGCCGGGCAGGGTCACCAGCCACCAGGAGGTGGTGATGTAGTCCTGGCCGTCCGAGATGATCCGGCCCCAGGTGGCGAACGGCCGCTGGGGGCCCGCGCCGAGGTAGCTCAGCGCGCTCTCCAGCAGCACCGCCTGGGCGAGCAGCAGCAGGACCACGAGCGAGGCCTGGCGGACGATGTTGGGGATGATGTGGCGGGCCAGGATGGCGATCCGGGGCAGCCCCAGCACTTGGGCGGCGGCCACATACGGCTTCTCCCGCTCGACCAGCACCAGGGACCGGGTCAGCCGGGCCACCTCGGGCCACTGGGCGATGGCGATGACGCAGGTGATGACGGTGACGGAGGGGCCGAAGAGGGCCACCACGAGCAGCAGCATCATCAACAGCGGCAGTGACATCTGGGCCTCCAGCAGCCGGGAGACGACGGCGTCCACCCAGCGGCCGTAGTACCCGGCGGCGGCGCCCGCGACGATGCCGATGAGGCCGGAGACGACGACGGCGAGCACACCGATCGACAGCGAGACCTGGCCGCCGTGCAGCACCCGCGAGAGCACATCGCGGCCGAGTTGGTCGGTGCCGAAGAGGTGGCCGTCGGTCAGCGGGGCCAGCCGGCGCCGGGAGAGGTCCTGGTCGCCCGCGCCGGGCAGCGGCAGCACCTGGGCGAGGGCGACGGGGACCACCACCAGCAGGGTGCACACCGCGCCCGCCCACAGTTTGAGGCTCGCGCTGCGGCGGCGCCGGGTGGCGGTGGCGCGCGCCAGGTCCCTGGCGGTGACCGCGCTGGGGCGGGGCGCGGGGCCGGCCTTCGCGGGGGCCGGGGGTTCGGCGGGGGTTTCGAGGGCGCCTTTCATCTCAGGCCGCCTTTCCCAGGCGTACCCGCGGGTCGAGCAGCGGGTAGGCGAGGTCGATGAGGAGTTGGACGAGGACCGCCAGGGCGGCGGTGACCAGGACGGTCGCCTGGATCAGCGGATAGTCGCGGGTCTCCAGGGCGCGGACGACCAGCGAGCCGACACCGGGCCAGCCGAAGACCACCTCGACCACCACGACGCCGTTGAGCATGGCGGCGAAGCGGGTGCCGAGCGCGGTGAGCACCGGGATGGCGGAGTTGCCCATGGCGTAGCGCCAGGTCAGTACCCGGTTCGAAACCCCGCGGGAGCGGGCCACGGTGACATACGGCGCGGCGAGGGCCGCCACCATCTCACGGCGGACCAGCCGGGAGATCAGCGCCATCTGGAGGATCGCCACGGTCACGGTGGGCAGCACCAGTCCGCCCCAGGTGGTGAAGCCGGAGGCGGGCAGCACCGGGACGGCCACGGCGAAGAGGGTCAGCAGCATCACGCCGATCCAGAAGTCCGGCATGGACTGCCCGGCGATGGTCAGCACATTGGCGCCCAGTTCGCGCTTGGTGTCGGCGCGGCGGGCCATCCATACGCCCAGTGGCACGGCCACCACCGCGGTGAGCGTGATCGCGGAGAGGGAGAGGGTGATGGTGTAGGGCACCCGGTCGAGCACCACGTCCAGGGCGGGCGCGTGGAAGGAGTAGCTGGTGCCGAGGTCGCCGGTGAACAGATCGCGCAGAAAGAGCCCGTACTGGCTGAGCAGTCCGCGGTCGAGGCCGAACTGCTCCCGGATCCGGGCGAGGTCGGCGCTGGAGGGGTTGGGCCCGGCCAGGGCCGCGGCGGGGTCGCCGGGGGCCATCCGGACCAGGACGAAGACGGTGGAGAGGGTCAGGAAGACGGTCAGGACGCTCTGGCCCAGGCGGCGTATCAGATAGCGCGTCACGGCTCAGCCCTCCAGACGCACGGCGGCGAGGTCGTAGGAGTTCAGCTGCAGCAGGCGCACATCGCGCACCCGGGTGCGGCGGGCCAGCACCACATCGGGCACGAAGGCCCACAGGCAGGGGCGGGTGTCCCAGATCTGCTGCTGGACGGCGGCGAGCTTGGTGTTCCGCGTCTTCTCGTCCGTTTCGGCGGAGGCGTCGGCCAGCCGGGCGGCGATCTTCGGAAAGACATAGCCCTGGTAGGTGTCCCGCGTCCTCTCCTTCTCCGCGGTGCCGCCGTACATGCCCTGGAGGCTGGTGGAGGCGTGGCCGGTGGGGACGGAGAAGCCGTTGCCGAGGACGTCCCAGTCGCCCCGGCGGCCCTGCCGCCACTGCTGGATGTCGCCGCCCGGTTCGAACTGCTGGAGGGTGGCGCGGACGCCGACCGCGCGCAGCATCTCCAGCACGGCCTCCATCACCGAGGTGTCCGCGGGGAACTCGCCGGACTCCCAGATGATCTTCACCTTGAGATCGCTCGCGCCCAGCGCGGCGAGACGCTTGCGGGCCTTACCGGGGTCATGGACGTAACGGCCGGTGCGCACCGAGCCCTTGAGGGCGAGCGGAATGACGCCCTCGGCCTGCTGGGCGGAGCCGGTGAGCACATCGCGTACCAGGGCCTCGCCGTCGATGGCGTAGCTGAGCGCCTCGCGCACCCGGGCATCGGCCAGCGGATGTCCGCGCGGTTTGCGGAAGTTGAAGAACAGCTGGTTGACGCGGGTGCCCGAGGTGCGGTCCAGACGCACCCCCGGCAGCCCCTTGAGCTGCTCGGCGGAGTCGGGCGTGATGGTGTCGATGACATCCAGCTCACCGCTGCGCACGGCGACGACCCGGCTGGACTCCTCGGGGACGAAGCGCACCCGCACCCGGTCCACGGTGGGGCGCCGCCCCCAGTACCGGGGGTTGACGTCCAGGGTGTACTCACCGGTGCCGGAGTTGGCCGAGGTGACCACGTACGGGCCGGAGCCCACACCGCCGGACAGCTCCTCGGGCCGGTTCCGCGCGGCCGGGCTGATCAGGATGTTGGCCATCAGCTGGTCGAGGATGGGCACCGGCCGCTTGGTGTGCAGGCGGAAGGTGCGCTCGTCGACCGGCTCGACGGTGGGCATCTCGGGGAAGAGGCCGACGATGAACGAGCCGTTGACGCCCGCGTACATCCTGAGCGCGGTCGAGACGTCCTTGACGGTGACCGGGGTTCCGTCGGAGTAGCGGGCTCCTTGGCGCAGCCGCACCGTCCAGGCGGTGGGCCCGGTCATCTCGAAGCGGTCGGCGAGCACCAGCTCGGGCCGGAGCCCCCTGCCGATCCGGGTCAGCGCCTGGCGCACCGCGCGCTGCACCGTGACCGCCGCGTCGAACTGGTTCAGCTTGTTGTCCAGGCTGACCAGCGAGCGGTTCAGCCCGAGGCTGATGGCGCCGGGCCCGGGGGCACCGGTGGGACCCGCGCACCCGGTCAGCGGGGCGAGGGCGATACCTGCTGAGGCGCCTGCTCCGAGGCGCAGCACGGACCGGCGGCTGAGGGCCGGACCGAAGGGGATACGGGTCATCGTTGACCTCTCGGCGTTCCTGAGGCGAGCGACCGGATCGCTCGACCCGCGCGGCGGCCGGATGACGGCCGTACGGGTCAAAGTGTCGCGGCGGTCACCGTGACATGACTGCGCGCTTTACGCAATACTCCTCGCGCACTTCGCGCAACGTATGCCATCATCGGCACCACGGAACCGATGTCCACGCCATCGGAGCGCTCCGTCCGTCACGGTCATTCGAGGAGGTGCCGGTGGACATGACGCCCAACCGGAGGCTGTTGGCCATCGCGGATGACCTGTCAGGCGCCGCGGAAGTGGCAGCCGCGCTGTGCTCGCGCACAACACGCAGTCGGGTTGTGCTGGTGGGGATGTCTGACGGGGTGAGCGGGGGTGCGGCGAGCAGCGGTGTGGCGAGGGCCTTGCGCCCTCGCCATCTCGGCGAGGCGACCGTCCTGGACCTCGACTCCCGCTACCGACCGGCCGCCGAGGCGGCCGAGGCGGTCCGTGACGCGCTGCGGCTGTCGTCGCCCGACGGCGACGCCGACGGAAACGACGGGGACACCCTCGTACTGAAGAAGATCGACTCGCTGCTGCGGGGCAATGTCGCCGCCGAGATCGCCGCCCTCGCCGAGGGCGGGGCGGGTGTGGTGCTCGCCCCCGCGCTGCCGATCGCCGGGCGCGTGGTGCGCGCGGGGGTGGTCCACATCCGCGGGGTGGCGCTCCACGAGGGCGACGCGTGGCGCGCCGAAACCCTGCCCCCACCCGCTTCGGTGGCCCAGGCGCTCGGCGGCCTGCCGACCGCGCTGATCCCGCTGACGACGGTACGGGCGTCCCTGCCTGCGCTGCTGGCCGCGCTGCGTGCGGCCGTGGCGGCCGGACGGGTGGCGATCTGCGACGCTGAGACGGACGCCGATCTCGACGCGGTCGTCGAGGCGTCGCTCGCCGAGGGCCCCCGGATGCGGCTGGTCGGTTCAGGCGGCCTGGCCGTGGCCCTCGGCCGCCACCTGACGACGGCTCTTCCCGCCGCGGCGGCTCCGGCGACCGCCCAGGCCACGGCGGTATCGACGGCTCCGCCCGCCACGGATCCGGCCGCCCCCGGCCCCACCGGCGCCCCGGCCGTCACGGTCTCGGCTGCCGCTGCCGCCACCACGGCTCCGGCCGCCGACACGGTCACCGCGACCCCGACTGGTCCCGCCGGCACGTCACCAGCCGCCACCAAGCCCACCACGTCACCAGCCGCCGCCGACCCCACCGGGGCTCCGGCCGCCGCCGACCCCACTGGGGCGCCGGCCGCTGACACCGTCAACCCGACCCCGGCTGCCCCCGCCACCACGAGCCCTACCGACAACGACCGCATCACGACTCCGGCCGCCGCCAACGCCCCGGCCATCACCACACCGGCGGGGGCAGCCGCGTCGACGGCCGCAACCGCGGTGCCCTCTACGAACGCCGGAGCCGCCCCCACCACCACAGCGGCTCCGGCTGCCGACCCCGCCACTTCGCCCCCGGCTGACCCCACCACCACACCGGCGGGCGCCGCCGCCTCGGCGGCCGGAGCCGCAGCGCCCTCGGCGGACACCGGGCGACCGGTGCTGGTCGTCGTCGGCACGGCCGAACCCGCGGCCGCCGCACAGATCCGGCGTCTGGTCGAGGACGGCGCCACCCACCACCGGCTTCCGCTCGCGGTGCTGCTGTCGGACGGTCCCCCGCTGCGGCTGCCCCGCTGACCGCCCCGGTCACGGTCGTCTCCCTCGCCGCCTCGCCCGGGGCCCCGGACGCGACGACGACGCACGGCGCGGCGGCAACGGGCGCGGTGCCCATCCCGGCCCCCCGTCCGGAGCACGACGCCGTCGCGCCCGCCGACGTCCCCGGCCCGCCGCCCAGCCCAGCACCCGGCCTCCAGCCCGCCACTCCGCCACCGTCCGGCGGCGGCACCGACCGCCCGGACCCGAGCAGAGCCCCAGACGGGGGCCCGAGCGAAGTCTCGGACGGGAGCCCGAACGAAGGCCCTGCCGGAGTCCCGGACGCCGGCCCGACCGAAGACGCTGCCGACGGGGCAGGCCCGCGGCCCCGGCCCGTGTCCGCCCGGCGGCTGGTGCTCGGCCTCGCCCGCGCCGTCCAGGACGCCGTCGCCGCGCACCACGGCGCCGTAGACCTCGTACTGACCGGCGGCGAGACGGCACGTCGGGTGCTGGATGCCCTGGCGGTGACCGAGCTCGATCCGGTCGGCCAGGTGCACCACGGGGCCGTTCATCTCTCCACTCCCGACGGGCGGTCCGTCGTGACCCGACCGGGCAGCTTCGGCGACCCCGACTCCCTGCGCCACATCGTCCAGGCGCTGCGCCCCCACTCGATGGAACGGAAGGTCACCTCATGAACTCCTCCACCCACCTCGCCCCCACCGGGGCCGCTGGTGCGGACGCCGATCCCGCCCCGCTTCCGCTCATCGCGGTCACCATGGGCGACGGCGCCGGCATCGGACCCGAGGTGATCGTCCCCGCGCTGCTCGACCCGGACACGCTGCGGCGCTGCCGTCCGGTGGTCATCGGGGACGCGGAGCGGCTGCGCCAGGCCGCGCGGCTGCGCGATATCGCGTGCGAGATCGTCACCGTGGCCGCGCCCGCCGACGCGGCGTTCACCCCGGGCCGGATCAACGTCGTCGACCTCGGGCTGCTCCCCGCCGAGCTGCCCTGGGGCACGCTCTCCCCGGTGGCCGGGGACGCGGCCTACCAGTACGTACGGACCGCCGCGGAACTCGCCATGAACGGTGAGGTGCAAGGCATCTGCACCGCGCCGCTCAACAAAGAGGCGCTGCACGCGGGCGGCCACGTCTTCCCCGGCCACACCGAACTGCTGGCCCAGCTCACCGGGGTCGAGGAGGTGTCGATGATGCTGGCCACCCCCACGGTGAAGGTCATTCACGTCACCACCCACATCGGCCTCATCGACGCGGTGCGAAAGATCGAGCCGGGTCTGGTCGAGCGCACCGTGCGCCGCGGCCATGAGGCGATGGTCCGCGCCGGGACCCCCGAACCGGTGATCGGGGTGTGCGGGATCAATCCGCACGCCGGGGAGAACGGGCTGTTCGGCTACGGCGAGGAGGAGGAGAAGATCGTGCCCGCGCTGGAGGTGCTGCGCGCCGACGGCATCGACGCCCGCGGCCCGCTCCCCGCCGATACCGCCTTCTTCCTGGCCGGGCGCGGTGACTACGACCTGATCGTGGCGATGTACCACGACCAGGGGCACGGCCCGGTCAAGGTGCTGGGCCTGGAGGCCGGGGTCAATCTCACCGTCGGCCTGCCCGTCATCCGCACCTCCGTCGACCATGGCACCGCCTTCGACATCGCCGGTACCGGCACGGCCGACGCCGGTAGCATGATCGAGGCGCTGCGGCAGGCCGCCGAGATGGCTCCGTCCCCCGCCCACTGACGCCGGCCCCGGTTGCTGACGCCCAGCCCCAGTTGAGGAACGCGAGGCCGAGCCCACGTTGAGAAACGCGAGAGACGCGGGAGAGATGCCGGTGAACGGAGCGCGGGCCCGGCGCGACCAGATCGTCCACCTCGCCACGACCACGGGCCTGACCAGCGTGGAGGAGCTGTCCCGCACCTTCGGCGTCACCGCCTCCACCATCCGCCGCGACCTCGCCCAGCTCACCGCGGACGGACGGCTGGCGCGGACGTACGGCGGGGCGATGGCCCTGGTCGCCCACCCGGAGGCATCGCTGCGCCAGCGCACCGGCGAGGCGTTCGAGGCCAAGCGGGCCATCGCGCGCTGGGCGGCGTCGACGATCCGCACCGGGGAGACGGTGCTGCTCGACGCCGGTTCGACGGTCGGCGCGCTCGCCCATGAGCTGCGCGCCGCCGAAGGGCTCACGGTGGCCACGACCGGGCTCACCGCACTGCAGGAGCTCGCCGATGTGGAGACCGTACGAGTGGAATGCCTCGGCGGTACGCTCCGGCCGCTGAGCCAGAGCTTCCTCGGCCCGCTCGCCGAGGCGGCCCTGGAGCGCATGACCTTCGACCGGGTGTTTCTGGGCGCCGACGGGGTGACGGCCGAACGCGGCATCTGCGAGGCGGAGCTGAGCCAGACCCGGCTGAAGGAGCTGATGGCCCGCCGGGCGGACGCGGTGTACGTACTCGCACACTCCACGAAGATCGGCCGCCGACCCTTCCACACCTGGGTGCGGCTGCCGCCCGGCTGGACGCTGGTGACCGACCACGGCGCCGACCCCCACGAGATCCGGGCGCTGCGGGCCCAGGGGGTCGAGGTCACGGTCGTCGGGGGCGAGTGACCCCCGCCCCCACGACACCCGACCGCGGCGCCGGGCGTTGATCCACCATCCGTTGGCCGCACACCCCTCACGTCCGGCCGTGCCACGACTCCCACAGCGCGGCGTACGCACCCCCGCGCGCCACGAGCTCGTGGTGCGGGCCGAGTTCGCTGATCCGTCCGTCCTCCATCACCGCCACCCGGTCGGCGTCATGCGCGGTGTGCAGCCGGTGGGCGATCGCGATGACGGTACGCCCCTCGAGCAGGGCGGCCAGGGAGCGCTCCAGTCGGCGGGCCGCACGTGGATCGAGCAGCGAGGTGGCCTCGTCCAGTACCAGGGTGTGCGGATCGGCCAGCACCAGCCGGGCGAGGGACAGCTGCTGGACCCGGTCCGGGGCCAGGGCCGCGCCGCCAGCCCCCACCCGCGCGTCCAGCCCCAACTGCAGGGCCCACTCCCGGGCCCCGACCGCGTCCAGCACCCGCTCCAGCTCGGTGTCGGTGGCCTCGGGCCTGACGATGAGCAGATTCTCCCGGAGCGTTCCGGAGAAGACATACGTCTCCTGGGTCACCAGGGCCACCTGGCCGCGCAGCCGGTCCGGGGAGAGCGCGGTGAGCGGCACCCCGCCCACCGTCACCGAGCCGGTGCGCGGTGCGTGGATCCCGGCGAGCAGCCGGCCGAGGGTGGACTTGCCCGCGCCCGACGGCCCGACGACCGCCAGCCGCTCCCCCGGCTCGATCTCCAGGTCGATCCCGCGCAGCACATCCCTGCCGTCCCGGTAGGCGTAGCGCACTCCGCGCAGCGCCAGGCCCCGGTGCCGGGGCGCGGCCGTGGCGGCGGCGTCGGCTCCGGGCCCGGGGGCGCGGTGGACGCCCCGCAGCCGGGCCAGTGAGGCGGCGCCGGCCTGGAGGTCGCCCAGGCAGTACAGCACCGTGTCGACCGGGCTCAGGAGCTGCTGGACGTAGAGGGTGGCGGCGGTGACCGCGGCAAGCGAGACCATGCCGTGGAGCGCGAAGAGGCCGCCGAGCACCAAGGTCGCGGCCACCGGGAGCAGATAGGCGGTGTCGATGACCGGCAGAAAGACCGTGAGCAGGCCGATCGTATGGCGCTCGGCCGCGTAGGACCCGGCGATGTCCCGGTCCGTGCGCTCCGCGCGCCGCCCGGCCAGGCCCAGCGCCTCGACGGTACGGGCTCCCTCCACGGTCTCGGTGAGGCCCTCGGTGATCCGCGCGTAGGACGCGCTCTGGCGCAGGAACGCCTCGCGCGAGCGGCCGAAGAACCACCGGGCCGCGACCCACAGCACCGGGACCCCGATCAGACAGGGGAAGGCCAGCAGCGGGCCCACCACGACCAGGGCGCCGAAGGTGACGGCGATGGTGACCAGGGCGGTCATGGTGGCGGGGACCGCGCGGCGCACACAGCCCGCGAGCACCTCCACGTCCCGGATGGTGCGGGTGACCAGATCGCCCGCGCCCGCCCGTTCGACGGTGGCCAGCGGCAGGGCGAGCACATCGCCGACGAACCGCTCGCGCAACGCGGCCAGGACCTTCTCGCCCAGCCGCGCCGCGGCGTACGTCGCGGCATGGGTCAGCAGCGCCTGGACGATGACGAACGCGCAGATCAGCAGCGCCGTACGGGTGATGGCGCCGCCCCCGTCGCGGGTGTCCTCCACCAGGTCGCCCAGCAGCCGGGGGCCCACCAGCCCGCAGCCCGCGGCGAGCGCGTACAAGGCGAGCACGGCGGTGAGCTCGCGCGGGTGGCGCAGCGCCAGCCGCCGGGCGTAGGCGCGGGTGTCGCCGGCCGGGGCGACCGGCAGCGGGGTGTGGGTGCTCATGCCGACTCCTCCCGCGCCACGACGGACCGGTAACGGACATCGGTGAGCAGATCGCCGTGCGAGCCCTGGGCGACGGCCTTCGCGCTCTGTACGTAGACGACATGGTCCGCCCGGTCGAGCACCACGGGGCTGGTGGTGAACACCAGCGTGGTCCGTCCCGCGCGCAGGTCGCTCACCCCGCGCGCGATCCTGGCCTCGGTGTGGGCGTCGACGGCGCTGGTGGGCTCGACGAGGATCAGCACCTCCGGGTCGGCCATGAGCGCGCGCACCAGGCGCAGCCGCTGCTGCTGGCCGCCGGAGAAGTTGCGCCCGGACTCGGCGACGAGGTCGTCGAGTCCGTCCGGGAGCGCCTCGGTGATGTCCCGCGCACAGGCGGCGTCGACGGCCCGCTCCAGCTCCGCGTCGCTCCCCCGGCCGCGGAGTTCCTCGCGCAGCGGGCCGGCGAAGAGGCGGTCGTCGTTGTCGGCGACGAGGATGCGGCGGCGTATCTCGTCCGGGGGCAGATCGGCGAGCGGGGTGTCCCCGAGGGTGACGGTGGAGTCGGTGTAGCGGCCCAGCCGCGCGGCGAGGGTCGCGGTGTCGGCGGGGGACGCGCAGGCCACGGCGGTGAACCGGCCTGGTGCCACGATCAGCCCGGAGGCGGGGTCGGCGAGCGGGGCGGGTCCCTCGTACGGGCGTCCCTCGTACGGGACGGGTCCCTCGTACGGTCTCTCGTACGGAGCGGGGTCGGCCGCAACCAGGGCGAACTCGGGCCGCAGTGCGAGAAACGCCGTGATCCGGCGCGCCGCCACATGCCCCTCGGTCAGCCGGCCGGCCGCGGTGGTGAGCCGGCGCAGCGGATCGACCAGGAAGACGGCGTAGCCGTAGAAGGCGACGAGCTGTCCCGGGCCCATCCGCCCGCTCGCCACGTAGTGCGCGCCCAGCCAGACGACGACGGTGGTCAGCAGCCCCGGCAGCAGCACCTTGACGCCCTCGAGCAGGGCCTCCACCCGGGCCACCGCCACCCCCGCGGCGCGCACCCGTTGGGAGTCGGCGCGATAGCGGTCGGCGAAGACCTCCTCGCCGCCGATGCCGCGCAGCACCCGCAGCCCGCTGACGATGTCCACGGCGCGCCCGGTCAGCTCGGCCTGCTGTTCGCGCAGCCGCTGCCGGTGCCGGTGCAGCGGGCGGATCAGCAGCGACACCGTCCCCACCATGAGCGGCACCCCGAGCAGCACCACCAGGCCCAGTTGCCAGGAGGTGTGCAGCAGGATGGCCGCCACGACGGCGATGGCGACGATGGAGCCGCTGCCCCGGGCGGTTTCGGCGAGCGCTTCCCCGAGCCGGCCGATATCGGCCACTCCGGCATTCACGATCTCGCCTTTGGCCACCCGCTTCGGCAAGGTCGCCCCCAGCCGGGCGGCCTGGCGGGCGATGAGTTGTGCGGTGCGATAGGCGGCGCCCAGCCGGGTGGTGAGGGCGGCGCGGTCGCGCAGAATTCCGGCGGCGGCCTGAATCGTCCCGAGGGCCACCACCGCACCGCCCCACCACAGGAGTGCCCGCTGGTCACCGGCGATGATCCCGGCGTCGATGGCCTTGCCGACGGCGGCGGGCACCAGGGCCTGGGCCAGCACATGGACAATTCCATAGAGAGCGCCAAGGAATATGGCATTGCGCTGATAAACGGCAAGCCATAACAGATAGGATATGGGTGAGCGATGGTCTGGATTTCCGGGATCCGGATCAGGAAAACGTCGCATGACGACGGCGATGCTAGCGACGTCGCTTCCGCCGGGCGGAGGAATTATCGACCGCCTTCCCCGCCGCTCGCACGTTCGGCGTCGCGTCCATGCGTACATCCCGGGGGACCGGGGCACCCGCCCCCGGAAACGACGTGGCCACCCGCCGACGAGTTTTGGAGGACACCGTGGCACGGCAGACCGACCCGACCCTCATCCATCCGACGCTGCGAGATCCCGGGCCACCGTCTCCGACTCCGTCGCCCGGTCCGGGCGGCCCCGAGCCGGGTCCCGCACCGGGCCCCGTGCCCGGACCGCCTCCGGGGCCGCCGCCGGACCCGATTCCCACCCCGCCGCCCGAGCCGCCGCCCAACCCCACGCCCGGCCCCGCACCGGGCCCGACGCCCGATCCGGTGCCCAAGCCGCCGGGCCCCGACCCGGTCCCCGATCCGTCACCGGCACCGGGCCCGATCAGGTGATGCCGTCGATGGGCCACCCGGGCCCGACAGAGGCCCGGGTGGCGTAACAGCGGTGGGTGCCGCGGCGGCCGGGGTGAGATCGTCGGACGGAATCGGACCGGAAAAGGAGAATCCGATGTCCCTCACCCCTCCGGCCCGGCCCGTCCTCGAACCCGCCGCCGCGGCGTTCGCCGAGGCCACCGCCAAACCGCCGTATCCGTACCAGATGACGCCCGCGGAGGGCCGTCGCACGCTCGACGAGGTGCAGTCCGGCGAGGTGCCCAAACCGGAGGTGGACGAGGAGTGGATCAGCGTCGGCGGCATCCCGGCGGGCGGCGTCAAGGCGCGGATCGTCCGCCCTCCGAAGGCCGTCGGCACCCTTCCGGTGATTCTCTACATCCACGGCGCGGGCTGGGTGTTCGGCAACGCCCACACCCATGACCGACTGGTGCGGGAGCTGGCGGTCCGAGTGGGCGCCGCGGTCGTCTTCCCCGAGTACGACCTCTCCCCCGAGGCCCACTACCCGGTGGCGCTGGAGCAGAGCTACGCCGTGGGCCAGTGGATCGTGGCCCACGGCGAGGGGGCGGGGCTCGACGCCTCCCGGATCGCGGTGGCCGGGGACTCGGTGGGCGGCAACCTGGCCATCGCCCTCACCCTGCTCGCCAAGGAGCGCGGCGATCTGTCGCTGGTGCGGCAGGTGCTCTTCTACCCGGTGACCAACGCCGCCTTCGACACCGGCTCCTACGAGGAGTTCGCCGAGGGCTACTTCCTCACCCGTGAGGCGATGAAGTGGTTCTGGGACCAGTACACGACCGACCCGGCGCACCGCTCCGAGATCACCGCCTCCCCGCTGCGCGCCACCCCCGACCAGCTCACCGGGCTGCCGCCCGCCCTCGTCATCACCGGCGAGGCGGATGTGCTGCGCGACGAGGGCGAGGCGTACGCGGCCAAGCTGCGGGAGGCCGGGGTGCCGGTCACCGCCCTGCGGATGCAGGGGATCATCCATGACTTCCTGATGCTGGACGCGCTCCGCGACACGCGGGCCGCCCGGGCCGCGCTCACCCTGGCCGTGGACACCCTGCGGGACGCGCTCGGCACTGCCTGAAGCCTGAAGCCGGCACCGCCGAGAAGGTCCCCGCTCAGCCCTTGGCCTGCTTGGCCTGCCGCTTGAGCTCCTGCTTGTGGGCGCGGACCTTGTCCAGCGACTCGGGCCCGGTGATGTCGGCCACCGAGCGATACGCGCCCTCCTCGCCGTAGGACCCGGCGGCCTCGCGCCAGCCCTTGGGCCGCACCCCCATCCGCTTCCCCAGCAGCGCGAGGAAGATCTGCGCCTTCTGCTTGCCGAAACCCGGGAGTTCGTTCAGCCGCCGCAGCAGGTCCTCGCCGGAGGAGGCATCGCGCCACATGGTGGTCGGGTCGCCGTCGTAGTGCTCGGCCAGATACCCGCACAGCTGCTGGATGCGCCCGGCCATCGCGCCCGGGTAGCGATGCACGGCGGGCTTCTCCGACAGCAGCGCGGCGAATCCCTCGGGGTCGTGGGCGGCGATCTCCTGGGCGTCCAGCCGGTCCCTGCCCAGACGCCCGGCGATGGTGTACGGACCGGAGAACGCCCACTCCATGGGCACCTGCTGATCGAGCAGCATCCCGATCATCAGGGCCAGTGGGTCGCGCTCGAGCAGGGCGTCCGCCTCGGGCTGCTGGGCGAGACGAAGGCGTGTGTTCATCCCCTGGCCGTACCCCGCCACCATCGGAACGAACCAGATGAAACGCGCATACCGCCCAAAGGCGTGCACACCATCACTAATTTGGCCGAATTGCGAGGTGTGAGGGCGCATGCGAATCTGGTGGCGAACCGCCGTGACATCGGAACACGGAGGCGAGTGACCATGTCAGCAACCGCGACTCGCCAACGACGCCATGACGACACTCCCGACACCGGCGGTGCCTTCCTGCGTCTGTCCCGGCTCCCGTCCGGACCTGAGCGCGACGCGCTGCGCGAGGCGATCATCTGCGCCTGGCTGCCCGTCGCCAAACGCCTGGCGCTGCGCTTCCGCAACAAGGGCGAGAACATGGAGGACCTCACCCAGGTCGCCTCGCTGGCCCTGGTGAAGGCCGTCGACCGCTACAACCCCGACCTCGGGCATGCCTTCCCCTCCTATGCGATCCCCGTCATCACCGGTGAGCTCAAGCGCCACTTCCGCGACTATCTGTGGACGCTGCACATCCCCCGCAACATCCAGGAGGTCCGTTCCCGCACCCGCTCCGCGCGCGACGCGCTGGAGCAGGAGCTCGGCGGGCGCACCCCCACCATCCATGAGATCTGCCTCCGCACCGGTATGCCCCAGGAGGATGTGAAGGCGGGGCTGGAGGCCAGCGCCTCCTGCACCCCACTGTCCCTCAACGCCGCGGTCCAGGGCGCCGAGGAGCGGCTGCTCGCCGAGACGGTGGGCGCGGACGACGCCGCGATCGAACGCGTCGTCAACCGCGAGGCGCTGCGGGTGCTGATCGCCGAACTGTCGGAGCAGGACCGCTACGTCCTCTATCTGCGGTTCTTCGCCGGGCTTTCGCAGAGTCAGATCGGTGAGATCCTGGGCTTCTCGCAGATGCACATATCCCGCAGGCTCTCCCGGCTCTACAGCGAGCTGCGGCAAGGGCTCATGGCCTACGCCTAGCCGCAAGCCCAGCCCCCGCAACCCCCGCCAGGAGGTGGCCGATGCGCTCCGAGACCGCCCGTATCGCCGCGGACGACGCCATGCTCGTGGGCGATCTGGCCCTTCCCGACCAGCCCATCGGCGTCGTCGCGTTCGCCCACGGCAGCGGCAGCTCCCGGCACAGCCCGCGCAATCGCGCGGTGGCCCGGGTGCTGCAGGACGCGGATCTGGCCACCCTGCTGTTCGATCTGCTCACCGACGCCGAGGAGCGGGTGGACGCGATCACCGCCGAACTGCGTTTCGACATCCCGCTGCTGGGCCGGCGGCTGGTGGCCGCGGTGAACTGGCTCGGCGAGCATCCGGCCACCTCGACGCTGCCGGTGGGGCTGTTCGGCGCCAGTACGGGCGCGGCGGCGGCGCTGACGGCCGCCGCGGAGCGACCGGAGCGGACGGCGGCCGTGGTCTCCCGCGGCGGCCGGCCCGATCTCGCGGGCGGTGCGCTGAACCGGGTGCGGGCGCCGGTGCTGCTGATCGTGGGCGGTGACGACCACGAGGTGCTGCGGCTCAACCAGCAGGCGGCCGCCATGCTCGTCGCGCCGCACGAGATCCATGTGGTGCCCGGTGCGAGCCATCTGTTCGAGGAGCCCGGAACGCTGGAGGAGGCCGCCGAGGCCGCGCGTGACTGGTTCGCACGGATGGCCAGGCACCCGGCCCGGGGCGGCAAGCGGTGACGCGCGTGGCGCGGCTGGGGGGAACGCCTGCGGCGGGCTGTTCCCCTCCCGCCCCTGCCCGCATCCGGGGCTCCGCCCCAGACCCCGGGCGGCGCCCGCCCGGTGGCAGGCGCTGACGGACAGCCGCTACCCGTCGGACGACCCCAGCACCTGGCGCAGATCGTAGGAGACCGGCTCCTCGAGCTGTTCGTAGGTGCACTGCCCGGGCTCCCGGTCCGGCCGCCAGCGCCGGAAGCGGGCGGTGTGCCGGAAGCGGCCGCTCTGCATATGGTCGTAGGCCACCTCGCACACCCGCTCCGGGCGCAGCGGCAGCCACGACAGATCCTTGACTCCGGTCCAGCGGCTGGGCGCGCCCGGCATCCGGCCCGCGGCATGGGCCTCCTCGCGCGCCCAGTCGGCCCAGGGGTGGCCTTCGACGGTCTCCATGGCCAGCGGCTCCAGCTCGGCCAGCAGCTCCTGGCGGCGGCGCGCGGTGAAGGCGGCGCTGACGCCCACGTGCTGGAGTCGGCCGGTGGCGTCGTACAGGCCGAGCAGCAGCGAGCCCACGCCCTGGCCGGACTTGTGGACGCGGTACCCGGCCACCACACAGTCGGCGGTGCGCTCGTGCTTGACCTTGACCATCACGCGCTCCCCGGGGCGGTAGCGCAGGTCGGGGCTCTTGGCCACGACACCGTCGAGCCCCGCCCCCTCGTAACTCTCGAACCACTGCCGGGCCACGTCGAGATCGTCGGTGCAGGGGGCGAGGTGCACCGGATCCGCGGCGTCGCGCAGCGCCTCGGTCAGCGCCTCGCGGCGCTCGCTGAGCGGGGCTTCCATCAGCGAGGCGTCCCCGAGGGCGAGGATGTCGAAGGCGACGAAGCCGGCCGGCGTGTTCTTGGCCAGCATCCGCACCCGGGAGTCGGCGGGGTGGATCCGCTCCAGCAGGGCGTCGAAGTCCAGCCGTCCGCCGCGCACGATGACGATCTCGCCGTCCAGGACGCAGCGCGGCGGCAGGTTGGCGAGCAGCGCCTCGGCCAGCTCGGGGAAGTAGCGGGTGAGCGGCTTGGTGGTGCGGCTGCTGATCTCGATCTCGTCCCCGTCGCGGAAGACGATCGCCCGGAAGCCGTCCCATTTGCCCTCGTAACGCATCCCGGGCGGGATCGTGGCCACGGCCTTGGCCAGCATCGGCTCGACGGGAGGCATCACCGGAAGGTCCATGATGTCCGATTGTGCTCCTGTGACGGACCGCGTGCCCGCCGGGAGGCGGCCTCGGGCGGGCGGGCCTAGCGTGGCCGTATGGCAGAGTCGGTGGAGCTCACGGTCGGCGGTCGCACGGTGCGGGTGACCAACCCCGGGAAGGTGTACTTCCCGGAGCGCGGGTTCACCAAGCTGGACCTCGCCCGCTACTACCTGGCGGTCGGCGAGGGCGCGCTGCGGGCGCTGCGGGACCGGCCGACGACGCTGGAGCGCTATCCGGACGGGGTCGACGGGGAGTCGTTCTTCCAGAAGCGGGCCCCGAAGAACCTCCCGGAGTGGATTCCGACCGGCCGTATCTCCTTCCCCAGCGGGCGGCACGCGGACGAGATCTGCCCCACCGAGACGGCGGCCGTGGTGTGGGCGGCGAATCTGGGCAGCCTGACCTTCCATCCGTGGCCGGTGCGGCGCGGCGACACCGAACACCCCGATGAGCTGCGGATCGACCTCGACCCCCAGCCGGGCACCGACTACGAGGACGCGGTGCGGGCCGCGCAGGAGCTGCGCGAGGTGCTGGACGGGCTGGGGCTGCGGGGGTGGCCCAAGACCTCGGGCGGGCGGGGGCTGCATGTGTTCGTCCCGATCGCGCCGGAGTGGACCTTCACGCAGGTGCGGCGGTCCGCGATCGCGATCGCGCGGGAGTTGGAGCGGCGGGATCCGGAGCGGGTGACCACCAAGTGGTGGAAGGAGGAGCGGGGCCGGAAGATCTTCGTGGACTACAACCAGACCGCCCGGGACCGCACCATCGCCAGCGCCTACTCGGTACGCCCCCGCCCCCATGCCCCGGTCTCCGCGCCGCTGCGCTGGGAGGAGGTCCCCGACGCCCGGCCGCGCGACTTCGACCTGGCCACCATGCCGGTGCGCTACCGCGAGCTGGGCGATGTGCACGCGGACATGGACGAGCACGCCTTCCGCCTGGAGTCCGCGCTGGAGCTGGCCACGCGGGACGAGCAGGAGCACGGGCTCGGCGACCTCCCCTATCCGCCGGAGCATCCGAAGGCGGCGGGCGAGCCGAAGCGGGTGCAGCCGAGCCGGGCCAAGAAGTGATGGCCAAATCCTCGGCGGCTGCGAGAATCGCGCCATGTCCGTCTTCGTTCACCCCGGCCGCCATCGGGTGGCGGTGCTGGTGCGCCACGGTCTGCTGCCGTTCGAGCTGGGCATGGCGCACCGGCTGTTCGGCCGGGCCGTATCGGCCGCCGGCGAGCCGCTGTACGAGGTGGTGACCTGCGCGCTGGTCCCCGGTGAGGTGCGCACCGACTCCGATGTCACGATGCGGGTCGCGCAGGGCCCGGACGCGCTGGCCGAGGCCGACACCGTGCTCGTCCCGGCCGCCAACGAACCGGACGAGCCGCAGACCGAGGGCCGGCTGGGCGCCGCGCTCACCGGCGCCTTCGCCCGGATCCGCCCCGGCGCCCGGATCGCCTCGATCTGCACGGGGGCGTTCGTGCTGGCGGCCGCGGGGCTGCTGGACGGCCGCCGGGCGACGACCCACTGGCAGGAGGTCGACCGGTTCCGGGAGCTGTTCCCGGCCGTCGCGCTCGACCCGGACGTCCTCTACGCGGACGAGGGCGAGGTGCTGACCTCGGCCGGGGACGCCGCCGGTATCGACCTGATCCTGCATATGATCCGGTGCGACCACGGCGCGGCGGTGGCGGGCGAGGTCGCCCGCGGTTCGGTCGTGGCCCCGCATCGCGACGGCGGCCAGGCGCAGTTCATCCGGCGGCCGGTGCCGGAGCAGCGCGGTGGCTCCACCGGCGCGGCCCGCGCCTGGGCGCTGACCCGGCTCGACCGGCCGCCGACCCTGCGGGAGCTGGCCGAGCGGGAGTCGATGAGCGTACGGACCTTCTCTAGGCGGTTCCGCGAGGAGGTGGGGATGACCCCGGTGCGGTGGCTGACCCAGCAGCGCCTCGAGCGTGCCCGGCAGTTGCTGGAGGAGACCGATCTGCCGGTGGACCGGATCGCGGCCGACGCGGGCTTCGGCACCGCCGCCTCGCTGCGGCAGCATCTGCACACCGCCCTCGGGGTGTCACCGAGCGCCTACCGCTCCACGTTCCGGGGCAGCGCCGCCGCCCTCTAACGACGGGCCGTGAACTGGCCGGTGCCCAGGGTGTGGAACCACGTCTGGATCCGGTGTTCGTCGTGGGTGGTGGCGAGCGAGAGAAGCAGCAGCAGCCGGGCCTTCTGCGGGGTCAGGTCCTGGGCTCCGATGACGCCGTGGACATCGGGGTCGTAGACCGAGCCGGAGCCGGTGCGCGAGGCGGAGACCATGACCACCCCGTTCTTGACGGCGTCGTCCCGGGCCTCGGTCATGGCCGGGGAGAGGCCGCCCGCCCCGGTGCCCGCGGTGACGATCCCGGCCGCCCCGGCATCGGCGAACGCCTTGATGGCCTGCGGTCCTGCGCCCTGGTAGCTGTAGGCGATGTCGACCTTGGGCAGCGGTCGCCGGGCGATCCGGTCGAGGTCGAACGGGGTCTTCCAGGCGGGCTTGCCGCACTGCTCGACCCGGGCCGGCGCACGGTTGACACGGATGTGGCTCTGGTCGATGACGCCGAGTTCTCCGCTGCTGCCACTGCTGAACGCGTTCAGCCGCAGGGTGTCGGACTTGCGCACCTCGCGGGCGGCGTGGATCTGGTCGTTGAGCATCACCACGGCGCCGAAGCAGGTGGTGCGCCCGCTGGCGGCGAGGTGGATGGCGTTGTAGAGGTTGGCCGGGGCGTCGGAGCCGATCACCGTCCAGGGCCGCATGGAGCCGGTGAGCACCACGGGCTTGTCGCTGCGGACGGTCAGGTCCAGCCAGTACGCGAACTCCTCCATGGTGTCGGTGCCGGTGGTCACCACCACCCCGTCGTTGAACTTCAGGGCGTGGTCGACGGCGGCGGTGAGCCGGCGGTACTCGGGGATCGTGTAGTTGTTGGAGTCCTTGTTGCCGAACTGCTGGGTGGTCACATCCGCGACCCGGTTCACCTCGGGCCTGAGGTCGTTCACCAGCCGGGACACCCGGAGCTTCCCCGCCTCGTAGTCGTCGAAGGACACCTTGGACTTGCTGACGCCCGCGATGGTGCCTCCGGTGCCGATGACCGCGACCTTGGGGGTGGGCCCGGGGTCCGGCTCCGCGGCACCGGCGAGGGAGGTCGTGGTCCCCAGGGCGACGGCCACCAGGGCGGTCACTACGGTGAAGCGGCGGGCGAGCTGAGCCATCGGGACGTCGTTTCATCGATGGGGTGGTGCGGTGTCGGCCCTTCTTCAGCCACTTTCCACGGTAACCACGGACGTCTCCGGCAGGCGAGGGCGGCGCAGCCGGGCCAGCAGCAGGGCCACATCATCGTCCGGCGCACCGTGCAGCGCGGCCAGCACCTGGTCGCAGATCCGCTCCAGCGGGCCCTGGTGGCGGCGCAGCAACTGGACCAGGGTGTGCAGTCCGACGTCGAGGGACTGATGGCGCTTTTCCACCAGGCCGTCGGTGAACAGAGCCAGCAGCGCCCCCTCGGCCAGCTCCCGCTCCACCGAGGCGAAGGGGACGCCGCCGACGCCCAGCGGGGCGCCGGTGGGGATGTCGATGAGTTCGGCGTCGCCGCCGGGCTGCACCAGCACCGGGGGCAGATGGCCGGCGGTGGACATCTCGCACCGCCCGGTGCGCGGATCGCAGACCGCGTAGAGACAGGTGGCGATGGACTCCCCCAGGCTGGGCGTGATCTCGTCGAGATGGCACAGCACCTGGGCCGGGGGCAGATCGAGCCGGGAGAAGGCCCGGGTGGCGGTGCGCAGCTGGCCCATGATCGCCGCGGCGTGGATGCCCTTGCCCATGACGTCGCCGACCACCAGCCCGACCCTGCCGTCCGGCAGGGGCAGCACATCGAACCAGTCGCCGCCGGCGGCGCTGACCGCGGGCAGATACCGGGAGGCGATCTCCAGGCCGTCCAGGTCGCGCGGCTGCTGGGAGAGCAGGCTGCGCTGGAGGGTGAGCGCGGCGTCGCGTTCGCGGGCGTAGAGCCGGGCGTTGTCGATGCACAGGGCGGCGCGGATGGCCAGTTCGCAGGCGAGGGTGAGGTCCTCCTCGTCGAACGGCCTGGGGTTGATGGTGCGGTGCAGGCTGAGGGTGCCGAGCACACTGCCGCGGGCGATCAGCGGGGCGGCGATGTACGAGTGCACGCCCTCGCGCAGCAGCACCCGCGCGGCGTCGTCGTCCCGGGCGATCCGCCGTACGTCCTGCTCGGTCACGTGCGGCACCAGGATCGGCCGGGCCTCGCGGACGCACTGGGTGATCAGCCGGGTGGGTTCGTAGCGGGCGATCTCGCCGACCGGGTCCGCCGCGTGGACGGCGTCGGTGGGATAGCCGGCGGCGACGGCGAGCGCCCGGAAGCGGGCGGAGCCGTCGGTCCACACCCGGGGCGTGGCCTCGCGGTGCACCACGGAGTCCAGGACGTCGACGGCCGCGAGATCGGCGAGCCGGGGCACGGTCACGTCGGCCAGTTCCTGGGCGGTCTGGCGCAGATCCAGCGTGGTGCCGACGCGGACGCTCGCGTCGGCGATCACGGCCAGCCGCTCGCGTGCCTCGGCGATCTCGCTGGTCTCCCGGTGGCGCCGGGAGATGTCCATGATGGAGACGGCGACGCCCAGGATCCGGCCACTGGGGTCCTCCAGTCGGTAGTACGACTCCGACCAGGCGTGGTCATGGTCGGGGTCGGCGGGGGTCCGGCCCACGCTCTGCTGGTCCAGCAGCGGTTCCCCGGACTCCAGCACATGCCGCATCGCGGCCTCGATGGACTCGCTGTCGAGCCCCGGCAGCGCCTCCCCGACGCGGAGACCGCGCACCTGGGGCTCGGTGATGGAGTTCATCTGCTGCAGGGCCGGGTTGGCGCGCAGCCAGCGCAGCTCGGTGTCGAACACCGCGAGCCCCACCGGCGACTGTCCGATCAGGAAGCCGGATACGGCCAGGTCGGTCTCCAGCCGCCGTACGGTCCCCTCGTCGGCGGCCAGCCCCAGCGCGTAGCCCTCGCCGTGGGCGTCGCGCAGGCCCATGGTACGGAACTCCACCTTCAGGGTGGAGCCGTCCGGGCGGCGGACCGGGAAGACGCCGGCCCAGGTGTCGCCCGCCCGTACGCGCGCGAACAGCTCCACGGCCGCGCGCCGGTCCTTCGGGTGGACCAGCAGCTTGTCCGCGCGGCGCCCCAGCGCCTCGGCCGCGCGGTAACCGAACAGTTGTTCAGCCTCCGGGCTCCACAGGGCGATCCGCCCCTCGACGTCCAGCGCCACGGCGGCGACCCGCAGCAGATCGAGCACTCCTCCCGGGGCGGTCGCCATACTGCCGATACCCGCCTCGTCCTCCTGGTCAACACGGTCATGCGTGGTCATACCGGCACCTCACCGGCTCGCCGTGCCCTCCTACTGTCATACCTCGCCGGGCGGGCCGCCGCACACGGGTATGACGCGGGCACGCTACAGATCCCGGATCAGATGGTGAAGGGCCGCTGCCGGGCGAAGGCGGAGTTCGGCGCACCCGCCTGGAAGAGGTGGGGCGTCTGGTCGGGCGGCATCCGCTTGACGATCTCCCGGTGCAGTCCGCGGTAGCTACCCGCGAAGGCACCGCCCCGCCAGACCTCCAGCAGGGTGGCGGTGAACAGACCGTTGACGATCCCGTCGGCGGAGGTCTGGTTGTCCTGACAGCCGGAGATCTGCAGCACGCTGGCGTCGATTTTGGCGAGGTCCTTGGCGGTGCGGGTGTTCTGGATGCGGTCGTAGGCGTCACGGTCCCGCCGGTAGACGGCGGACTGCACCGCCTGGGGCATGGCCCGGATCCTGCGGCCGACCTCAGCGGGGTCCGCAGTGCTGAAGCGCCGGTCGAGCTCCTGGGCGCTGAGCACCTCGGGCAGCCGCCGGGCCACGGTGCCGCTGTGGCAGCTGTCGGAGAGCAGCCAGATCCGCACCCCCTTGGCGAACTTCCCGAACAGCTCGAACAGCTCGTCGTCGACCAGTTGCCGGTCGTGGAGCACCCAGGTCTCGTCGAGGCGGTCCCCGGTCTCGTCGTGGTTGAGATCGGGCACCTGACCGCCGTGGCCCGAGTAGGTGAGGAAGAGGATGTCCCCCTCGGCCAGCCGCCCGGCCGCGGCCTCCAGGGTGGCGGTGACGGTCTCCGCGGTGGCGGCCGGGCTCAGCAGCGGGTCGGTCACATCGAACCCCGCGGCGTCGGCGATCCCGGCCATGTCGACGGCGTCCTGCTCGCAGGCGCCCAGCTCACCGCTCCAGCCGTCGTAGGCGGCGGGGTCGACCTGGTTGAGTCCAATATGGACGGAGAGGCCGGTTGACATGGGGGCTCCTAGGGTCGAGGACGCGCGGCGGCTCACCACCGCTCGTCACTAAGCGATGATGCGGGGCCGCGCACCGCCATGCCCGTTCTCCGGCCCATCCGGAGGAGGAGCCCCGCCGGAGAAGCCGCCCGTCACAGGAGGCGCCCCGCCGACGTGGCGCCCCGCACGCCCCAACGGCAAGCCCCGGCCGTCACTCCCCGGGCGGCCGGGCGCCCAGGGCCCGCAGCGCCATATCGGCGGCGCGCTCGAAGTAGCCGGGCTCCAGGGGCGCCCCCCGGGCCGAGACGCGCCAGTAGACCAGCCCGCCGAGCAGGTCGAGCGCCAGCTCGCGGTCGAGGTCCTGCGGCAGCTCACCGCGCTCGGTCGCCCGGTCCAGCATGCCGATGGCGCGGGCGCGCCGCGGCTCGCCGATGCAGCGGGCCAGGGCCTGGAACAGCTCCTCGTCCCGCTGCGCCTCGGCGATCAGGTCCGGCAGGATCCGCGAGAACCGCGGATGGGTCAGCCAGTCGGCGACCCGATGAAGCGCGGCCAGCACATCGCCGCGCAGGGATCCGGTGTCGGGCTCCTCGGCCAGGGCGACGCTCAGCTCCGAGACGACCGCGATGACCATCCGCTGTCTGGAGGGCCACCGCCGGTACAGGGCGCTCTTGCCCACTCCGGCCCGTTTGGCCACGGCCTCCATCGACAGCCGGCCGTATCCGTGCTCGGCGAGCTCGTCCAGAACGGCCTCGGCGATGGCGGCGGTCTTGTCCGCACGCAGGGTGGCGGCGCCGCTCGGGGGGCGCCGGTTGGTGTCCGACATGGCTTCGAGGTTAACAGACGGACGGGACGGTACCGTCTCGTTCTATGATGGGCAGACGGAACGGTACCGTTCCGTCCGTTGGTGATGAGATTCCCCTGTGAGAAGTGAGAAAGAAGGACGTCATGGACGACCGCGTCAAGGTGTTCGAGCGGGCGAAGGAACTGCTGCTCGACCACGACATGATGGGATTCGCGAACCTGTGGGCCGTCGACGGCACCCTGGAGTTCCCCTTCGCCCCGGCCGGTCGGCCGCGCCTGCTGGAAGGGCGTGAGGCCGTGCGCGCATACGTGCGGGACTACGCCGACCACATCGATCTGCGCGCCGTGGCGCATCAGGTCGTCCATCGCACCGAGGACCCCGAGGTGCTGATCGTGGAATTCTCGATGGACGCCGTGGCCGTCTCGTCCGGCCGCCCGCTCCGCCCCTCGTACATCGCCGTCATCACCGTCCGGAACGGCGAGATCGCCTCGTATCGCGACTACTGGAATCCGCTGATGCTCAGCGAGGTCGGCTTCGGTGCCGAGGAGGACCGGACCCATGACTGAACCCACCGTTCTGGTCCTCGGCGCCACCGGGAACACCGGTTCCAAGGTGCTGCGGATGGTGCGCGCCCAGGGCGCGCGGGCGCTGGCCGCCACCCGGCGGCCCGAGACCGCGGCCGGGGCGGGCGAGACCGTCCGGTTCGACTGGCACGACCCGGCCGGCCATGCGGCGGCGCTGGACGGCGTGGAGCGGATCTATCTCGTCTCGCCCCTGGGGGTGGCCGAGCCGCGCCCCGTGGTCGAGCCGTTCCTGAACACCGCTCTCGCCCAGGGCGTACGGCGGGTGGTGCTGCTGAGTTCCTCCGCGGTCCCCGAGGCGCCCACGGGCCTCGGGGCGCTGCACACGCTGGTGAAGGAGACCGTTCCGGAGTGGGCGGTGCTGCGGCCCTCGTGGTTCATGCAGAACTTCACCGGTGACCACGCGGTGGCCCATGCCATCCGGGGCGACGGCGAGATCGTCACCGCCACCGGGGACGGCAGGGTGGCCTTCGTCGACGCGACGGACATCGCCGCCGTCGCCACCCGGGCCCTGCTGGACGACCGCCCGCACAACACGGACCATGTCATCACCGGTCCCGAGGCGCTCGACTACGCGGAGGCCGCGCGCATCGTGACCGAGGTCTCCGGGCGGCCGGTCCGCCATGTCGCGGTGGAGGCCGGGGAGTTGCGGCAGAGGCTGGAGGCGATGGGGATCCCGGCGGAGTTCGCCGCGGTGCTCGCCGGGCTCGACGAGGACATCCGGCACGGCGCGGAGGACCGGACGACCGACACCGTCCAGCGGGTCACGGGGCGCGCTCCCCGCTCCTTCCGCGCCTTCGCCGAGGCACACCGCGCCGCCTTCGTCCCGGCGCCCGCCGCCTAGGCCCAGGCCCGGCCCCCTGTCCGGCGGACCGCCACTGGCCCGCGGCGTCCGTCGCTGCCGTCAGCGGGCGCCGAGGTCCACCGGACTAGCGGAACAGCGCATCCGTAAGGCCGGGCCGGTCGATGGCCTCCTCCAGGGCGGCGCGCAGCGTACGGCTGTCGGTGAGCGGGCCGCCGGGCCGGATCAGCCAGACATGGCCCTGCCGGACGCAGCCGGGCCTGGGGCAGCGCAGCACCCGGCCGGGCCCGGCCGCGGCCACCGCGCGGCGGCGGGCGTACGCCGTCCCGGCCAGCCAGCCCTTCCACTCGGCCGCCGATCCGGGCGGCACCAGGAAGGAGAGCACATGGCTGGCGGTGGCGAGCATCACCGGCCCCGCCGCGTCGCGCCGCCGCAGCGCCTGGATCACCGCGGTGCCGATGTCGTCGCACATCCGCACCAGGTCGAAGACGGGACCCACCGGCAGATCGGCGAGGCCGCTGCCGCTGGCCCACTGCAGCCGCACCCGCCCGGGGTCGTCGCTCGCGGCGAGCAGCCATTCGGCCGCGTCGGTCTCCACGGTGACCCGCATCCGGCGGTCACCGCGCGCCCCCGCGTTCATGAGGTGGCCACCAGCGGCAGGGTGAACCACACCTTCTTCCCCCGGGCTCCGGGGTCGGGCGGCTCGGTGCCCCAGTCGAGGGCGAGGTCCTCGACGATGGCCAGCCCTCGTCCGGACTCCTCGGTCGGCTCCGGCTTGCGGGCGACCGGGATCACGGGCGAGCCGTCGGCCACCTCCACCCGCAGCTCACGGCCGAAGCGTTCCAGCGAGACGGTGATGGTGACGGTGTCGGCGGGGCCGGAGCTGCCGTGCTCCACGGCGTTGGCGAACAGCTCGTTGGTGGCGAGGACCACATGGTCCACGATCGCGCCGAGCCGCCAGTCGCGCAGATGCCCGGCGACCATCCGGCGTACGGCGGCGGCGCGGTCGGGAAGGGCGGGGAACTCCGCCCGGAAGAGCCGGCGGGTGTCCAGCGGGATCACCGTCCTCTCCCCTCCAGTGCAGGGGACGGGGATCGCCGCGGCGGCCGGCCCGGTAACCGGATCGGCTCCCGGCGCGGTAACCGGATCGGCTCGCGGGCGGTCCGCGGAGACCGCGATGCCATGGCTCGCGCCCATCGTCTCGCTCTCCTCATCGGCCGACGCCGGCCTGTGCGACAGTCCTGGAAAGGATCGGCTCACGGTGTCGGTCCTCACGCTCCTCGTCGGTCTGTGGGCTGTGGTGGCCTACGGGCCCAGGGAGCGATTGATGCCCCGGTGAGCGGGTAGGCGCATTCCGGCGACCGACCGCCTGACATCTGAGCTGGTGACAGGTGGTGCGCACATCCCACCCGACCCGCCTGGACCGGCTGCCACGGACGGAGACGGCCCGGTCGCGGTGAGTGCCGGATACCGGCATGGTTCCTCCTTCGAAGGCAGCGCAAAGCGCCGTCGGTCGCCGTTCATGTAGACAAACGGTTGGACCGGCCGGTGGGCGAGAGGGCATGGGGGTTGTCCGGTTGTACGGGCGTAGTGGTTCGGGCTGTACGGTCCGGACGTGGCAAGCGTGAGCGACGGCCGCGAGGGGCGGCTCGGCCCGGGGGAACGGCCCGGTGTGGACGCCAAACGGGTCCTGGTGACCGGCGGCTCCCGGGGGCTGGGTGAACAGATCGTACGGCTACTGGCCGCCGGTGGGGCGCGATTGGCCACGTGCGCGCGGACACCGGAGGATCTGCGGGCCCTCACGGCGTCCCTGAGCGCCGAGGGCCAGGGGGAGTTGTTCACCCGTGCGCTGGACGTCACCGAGCCGGGGCTGCTGGAGGAATTCGTCGATGCGGCGGGGATACGTTTCAGCGGTCTGGACGGCGTGGTGGCCTGCGCCGGCGGCGCCCGCGGCCGCGGCATCGAGGACGCCGATCCCCGGGACTGGTCGCTGACCTGGGAGATGAACGTGGGCCATACGGCACGGCTGGTGAAGGCCGCGGTGCCGCATCTGCGCCGCGCGGGCGGCGGCTCCGTGGTGGTGATCGCCTCCATCTCCGGCTGGAAACCGGGACCCCAGGCGCAGTACGGGGCGGCCAAGGCCGCCCAGATCCATCTCGCGGCCTCGCTCGCCCGCGAGCTGGGCCCGGACGGGATCCGGGTGAACGCCGTCTCCCCGGGGTCCATGCTGATCCCCGGGAAGCGGTGGGACCGGATGCGCACCGAAGAGCCCGAGGCATACGCCCGGTTCACGGCCGAGCTGCCACGCGGTGAACTGGTCACCCCGCGGGAGGTCGCCCAGGTCGTGGCGTTCCTGCTCTCGGACGCCTCGAGCGGGATCTCCGGTGCGCATCTGCCCGTCGACCGAGCCCAGAACGCCCCCACGCCGGGAGGGTATTGACCCCCCGGCGCTCCCCCGAGCGGAGGCGCTCCGGACACGTCACCGGCCGCTCACGCGGAGCGGCCGGAGACTTCGCCGAGGCACCGGGCGGGGCGAAGCCCCGGGGCCCGATGCCTCAGGCGGCCACGCCGAGCACCGTCCGGGAGCGCTGCTCGAACTCCCGGACCATGGGCTCCCCGCGGTGTGGCCGCAACCGGCTGCGGAAGTCGCGCAGCGCCTGGATCGAGCGCTCGCTGTGCACCCCGCTGAGCGTGTCCAGCGCCTCGCCCGCGGTGCCGACGGCCTCGTCCAGCCGGTTCTGCTGGAGATAGGACGTCGCCAGCACGGATCTGCTGATGGCCTGGCGCCGGCGCCGGTCGGCGTTGGCGCGCACCGATTCGGCGGCGGCGTGCTCGGCCTCGGTCGCGTTGCCCAGGTCGCGGAAGCACAGCGCCGCCTCGGCCGCCAGATAGTGGTGGTCGAGGAAGCGCACCCAGGGCGACTCCTGCTCGGGGCCCTGGCTGGCCTCCAGCTGGGCGTCGGCCGCGCGCAGCGACTTGGACGCCTCCCGGGGCTGGTCCAGGGCGGCGTAGCCTCGGGCGGCCATGGCGTGCAGCCGCATCAGCCCGAGCGGGCTTCCGGCGTGCTTGGCCGTGGCGACACCGACCCGGGCCAACTCGACCCCCGCCTCGGGCTGGCCCAGGTTGGTCGCCAGATGGGACAGGCCGGCCAGGATCTGACCGCCCAGGACCCGGTCACCGCCCTCGGCGCACAGCCGCAGCGCCTGGGTCATATAGCGCTGGGCCAGGCCGTATTCGGCGTTGTCATAGCTGCTCCAGCCGGCCATCGCGGCCAGCTTGGCGGCGGCGGTGAACAGCTGGCGCCGCTCCTGGGGGGGCGCGCCGCGCTGCTGGAGCATGGGGACGACCTCGGTCGACAGATAGAGCACGATGCTGGCGCGGACCTGGCCGCCGCCGAAGCGATTGTCCATCTCGTCGAACATGTTGATCGCCGCGTGGACCTGTTCGACGCGGCCGCCTTCGGCCGCGGGTGCGAGCCGGGCGGTGTCCTGGTTCTCGACCAGCCACAGCAGCCATTCGCGCTGCGGGGTCACCAGTGCGCCGGCGACGAAGGGCACCGCACCCAGCAGGCTGCGGCGGGATATGTCGGTGGAGCCGAGTTCGGCGAGCGTGTGCAAGGTTTCTGCTACGTCCTCCCGGTAGGCCAGCGCGCGGGCCACGACCGGGCGCTGTCGGTCGGAGATGAACCCCAGCTCGGCGGGGGCCACGGGCCTGCCGAGCCGGTGGGAGAGCACGGCGGCGATCAGCTCCGGCGTGGTGCCACGCGGCTGTCCGCCTTGCAGCCAGCGGGTGACGGACGCCTTGTCGTAGTTCGACTCGCGCCCCTGCCTACGGCCCAGTTCATTGACCCGCAGGGCCAATGAGGCGTAGGAGCACCCGGATTCCTTCAGAGCCGCAGCCAACCCGACGTTGACCACGGCGCCTTGGCGCCCGCTTACCGGCTGTGCGTGATGCGTCACCGTGACCGTCCCTGTTTCGAGCCACGGCGATCTGCGGGTTCCCCATCGCTCGGCGCCGACCATCTGGCCGGGGACCTCAACCACGTTGTGGACATGGGTGGTTGGGAGCCCTCGCCATAGAGGGTGAGATGGGTCACGTGCTCACTATGCGTGGTGAAGCCATCACCCCGCAACCATCGTTCTGATAATTTCAAACCGATCGACTCGCTCTGTCAGTGTCATCCAACGCGTGGCACACTGTGCAGGCATATGACAGCCATTCCTCCGGGAGGCGGGACGTGAGCGAGGCACGGCCGGCCGGCGCCGCCCCCACCGTCTTGCGCAGAGTCCTCGGCAAGCGCCTGCGGCATCTGCGCGAGCGGGCGAAGGTGTCGTTCGAGGAAGCCGCGAAAGCCATCGAGGTCACCCCGTTGACCGTGCGCAGGATGGAGAAGGCGGAAGTCGGTCTCAAGATTCCGTATCTCAAGGAGCTGCTGCGGAACTACGGCGTCCGCGGCCCGGAGATGGAGGACTTCCTCGCCCTGGCACGGGAGGCCAACCAGCCGGGCTGGTGGCATCAGTTCCGCGATGTTCTTCCGGACTGGTTCAGCGCTTACGTCAGCCTGGAGAGTGAGGCCACCGTCATCCGGGCGTACGAGCCCCACTACGTCCCCGGGCTGCTCCAGACTGAGGACTACGCCCGAGCGGTGCTGCGCATGGGCTTCCCCCATGACACCGAGGAGGAGCTGGAGCGCCGGATCGCCCTGCGCGTCCAGCGCCAGGAGCTGCTCACCAAGTCGGACGCGCCGACCATCTGGGCCATCCTCGACGAGACGGTGCTGCGCCGCCCGGTGGGCGGCTCGCGGGTGATGCGCGAGCAGATCGACCATCTGATCGACACCTTGGAGATTCCCAAGGTCAGACTGCAGATCATGCGGTTCGCGGCGGGGCCGCACCCCGGGGCCTTCGGCCCCTTCCACTACTTCCGCTTCGGATTCTCCGAACTGCCGGACGTCGTCTACACGGAGAGCCTCACCGGGGCGGTCTATGTGGACAAGCCGGCCGAAGTCGTCGCCTATCTCGAGGTCCTGGACCGGATGGCGGTCCAGGCCGAGCGGATCGGCGACTCCAGCACCATCCTGGCCGAACTGCGTAAGGAGCACTGAGATGCACGACCCCGTCTACAGCGGAATGCCGGCCACGGACCTGGGCACGGAGGGCTGGGAGAAGCCCTGGAGCGGGTCCAACGGCGGCACCTGCATCGAGGCCAAGCGGCTGCCCGACGGGCGGGTCGCCCTGCGCCAGTCCACCGACCCGGCCGGGCCCGCGCTGATCTACACCCGCTCGGAGGTGGCGTCCTTCCTGGAGGCGGCGAAGTCCGGCGAAGCGGACTTCCTCATCGCGTAGCGGGGCCACGCACGGGCGACCCCTCGAAAACCACTACGCCCGCACAACCGCACAACCCCGCACCGCACTCCCGTCCCCGCCGTCCCGCCACGCACACTGAAGACGCCGTGGCGGGCGGCGGCGTCGTCCCCCTCGCAGAGCCGAGAGCTATGGGACCGACAGGATGCCGGAAATGAACCTCGACCATGCGGTGGCACAGCACCGCACACTGATCGTCGAGGGCTGCGACGGGGTCGGCAGGGACGCGCTGCTGGCCGGGCTCGCCCGTCGGCACGGCTACACCGTCACCCGCGCCTCCCCCGACCTCCCGCATGTGGACCCGGTCCGGCCGTACCGCGAACTCCTCCTGCACGGCGGGGCGCTCGCGGTCGACGCCGGGCTGGTCGGCGAGCTCGTCTACGGGCCGCTGCGCCGTGGCCACTCCCGGGTGACCTGGATTCAGGCGTTCGACTTCGCCGAGGCGGTGGCCGAGCGCCACGGCGCCTTCGTCCATGTGACGGCCCCGGTGCCGGTGCTGGAGGACCGGCTGGCCGCGCGCGGCGCCTCGGCGGCGGCCCTCGCGGAGATCGGGGCCGCGGTGACCGGCTATGACCACGCCTTCTCCACGCTCGCCGAGCACGCCCCGGTCCTCACCGTCGAGGAGCAGCCGGCCGCGAGCGATGGCCCGGATCCGGATCCGGGCCATGGCGAGACGGCGCCCGAGCCGCCGGTGTCCTCGTTCGCCCGGCCCCTCCCGCGCATCCGCTCCCCCGTGCCGTTCTGCGCCCAGCGTCGCTGAAGTCCCCGGCGCCGGGCTTACGTTGGTGCCCCGCGAACCGCATACGCACGGCAGGAGATGGCTCCATGACAGACGGCTCGTCCACCCCGGACCAGCAGGCCCTGAACAAGATCGACACCACGGTGCCGCATTCGGCCCGGATCTGGAACTACTGGATGGGCGGCAAGGACAACTACGAGGTCGACCGGATCGCCGGTGACGAGTACCGGGAGGTCGCCCCGAACATCGAGACCATGGCCCGCGCCTCGCGCGCGTACCTCATCCGCACCGTCACCCATGTGGCGGGCGACTGCGGGATCCGGCAGTTCCTGGACATCGGCACCGGGCTGCCCACCTACGACAACACCCACCAGGTCGCCCAGCGGGTGGCGCCCGAGGCCCGCATCGTCTACGTGGACAACGACCCCCTGGTGCTCCGGCACGCCCAGGCGCTGCTCACCAGCACCCGGGAGGGGGTGACCGACTACATCGACGCCGATCTGCACGAGCCCGAGCGGATCCTGGAGGCCGCGGCGAAGACGCTCGACTTCGACCGGCCCATCGCCCTGATGCTGATGGGCATCCTCGGCCACATCCAGAACTACGACGAGGCGGTGTCGGTCGTGCGGCGGCTGCAGGACGCCTTACCGTCCGGCAGCTACTTCGTGCACTACGACAGCACCGACACCGACCAGGCGCTCAAGGAGGCCCAGCAGGGCTACGACGACACCGGCGCCGTTCCCTATGTACTGCGCAGCGTGGCGCAGATCAGCCGCTTCTACGAGGGTCTTGAGCTGATCGAGCCCGGTATCGTGTCGTGTCCGCTGTGGCGGCCGGGCCCCTCCGAGACGGACATCGAGACCACCGATGTCCACGGGGGCGTGGCCCGCAAGCCGTGACGGCCGTGACGACCAAACGAATGGTTCGGCCACCGGGGAGGTAACCCCCGCCCCCGTCGCGTCGTCAGACACGGCGCCGGGAAGCTAGGCGGAGGGACGCGTGGGTGTTCGAGGTCGGAGCCTGGAGAGTGCCCTCCGTCAAGCGGCTGCTGCGGGCGTCGATCGAAGGGGCGCCCGCCGTCGTACGGCAACGCCGCGGCCCCCGGGAGGAGTCACCGGGGCGGCCGCGGCACCTGGCCATCATCATGGACGGCAACGGCCGCTGGGCCGCCCTGCGCGGCCTCTCCCGCACCCGCGGCCATCAGGCGGGGGTGCTGGCGCTGCCGCGGGTGGTGGACACGGCCCTGGAAGAGGGCATCGAACATCTGTCGCTGTTCTTCTTCTCCACCGAGAACTGGAACCGCCCGCGCGGCGAGGTGGCCGCCCTGATGCGGCTCACCGCCCAGCTCGCGGACGTCTTCCGGGGCTACGGCGAGCGGGGGGTGCGGCTGCGCTGGCTGGGCTCGGAGGCCCGGCTCCCCCGGGCCACGCTGGCCGCGCTGCGCCGCGCGGAGGCCGAGACGTGCGACAACCGCGCGATGACGCTGGCCTTCTGCTTCAACCACGGCGGCCGGGAGGAGATCGCCCACGTCGCCACCTGTCTGGCCCGCGCCTCGGCGGACGGCGCGCTGGACCCCGGGCTCATCGACGAGGCCCTGTTCACCCGCCATCTGCCGCATGCCGATCTGCCGGACATCGACATGCTGGTGCGCACCTCCGGGGAGCAGCGCATCTCCAACTTCATGCTCTGGCGGGCGGCCTACGCGGAGCTCTTCTTCGTGGACACCCTGTGGCCCGACTTCACCGGTGAGGAGCTCCGCGCGCTGCTGGCCGCGTTTGCCTCCCGGAAGCGGCGTTTTGGCGCGGGCGTGGGCCCGACCTAGCGGCTCGGGCCGCGGATCGGGTCAGCGGATCTGGACGCCGGAGAGGGTGCGGGCGATGACCAGGCGCTGGATCTCGCTGGTGCCCTCGAAGATGGTGTAGATCGCGGCGTCGCGGTGCATCCGCTCGACCGGGTACTCGCGGGTGAAGCCGTTGCCGCCGAGGATCTGCACCGCCTGGGCGGTGACCTCCTTGGCGGTCTCGCTGGCGAACAGCTTGGACATGGAGCCCTCGGCCGAGTCGAAGGGCTTGCCGGTCACGGCCATCCACGAGGCGCGCCACACCATCAGTCGCGCGGCGTCGATCCGCGTGCGCATGTCGGCGAGCTGGAAGGCGACGCCCTGGTTGTCGATGATGGGGCGGCCGAACTGCTGGCGGGTCTTGGCGTAGTCGAGCGCGACCTCGTACGCGGCGCGGGCGGTGCCGACCGCCATGGCGCCGACGGCCGGGCGGGACGCCTCGAAGGTGGCCATGGCGGCGTTCTTCAGCCGCTCCCCGCCCGTCTTGGCCCGCTCCCGGGCGCGCGCGAGGCGTTCGTCCAGCTTCTCCTTGCCGCCGAGCAGGCAGCTGCCGGGCACCCGCACCTGGTCGAGGACCACCTCGGCGGTGTGCGAGGCGCGGATGCCGTGCTTCTTGAACTTCTGGCCCTGGGACAGACCGGGGGTGCCCGGCGGGATGATGAACGACGCGTGGCCCTTGGAGCCGACTTCGGGGTCGACGACCGCGACCACCACATGGACATTGGCGATACCGCCGTTGGTGGCCCACGTCTTGATGCCGTTGAGGACCCATTCGTCCTTGGCCTCGTCGTAGACGGCACGGGTGCGCATCGAGCCGACGTCGGAGCCGGCGTCGGGCTCGGAGGAGCAGAAGGCGGCCACCTTCACGTCGTCCGGGTCGCCGTACATCTGCGGGATCCAGGTGCCGATCTGCTCCTCGGTGCCGTTGGCGAGGACGCCGACGGCGGCGAGGCCGGTGCCGACGATGGACAGCGCGATGCCCGCGTCGCCCCAGAACAGCTCCTCCATGGTCATGGGGATGCCGAGGCCGGTGGGGTCGAAGTACTGCTGGGCGTAGAAGTCCAGGGAGTACAGGCCGATCTTGGCGGCCTCCTGGATAATCGGCCAGGGGGTCTCCTCGCGCTCGTCCCATTCGGCGGCGGCCGGGCGCATGACGTCCGCGGCGAAGCCGTGGATCCAGTCGCGCACCGCCTTCTGATCGTCGTCAAGCTCGAACGAGAACTCCGCCATGACCCCTCCACGTGCTTATTACCTGCGGTAACCGCAGTCTGTTACCGCCCAGTAGACGATGTCAACTCCCCCGGGCACGCGGGCCCCGCGGCCCCCGCGGGTGTTACGTTGCGCAGAGCGCGGAGCGCGATCGCGCCGGGAAACGCGAGGCGCGAGAGCGCGAGTACGACATCGGGGGCGGGGAGGCAACGCATGCGGACCGGGACCAGCCAGCGGGACGACCAGCGGACGACGGCTCAGCAACGGCGCAAGGAGCTGCTGGAGGCCGCGGACCGGGTGGTGCTGCGCGACGGACCAGAAGCCTCGATGAACGCCATCGCCGCCGAAGCGGGCATCACCAAGCCCATTCTCTACCGCCACTTCGGCGACAAGGGCGGCCTGTACCGCGCGCTCGCCAAGCGCCACACCGACGCCCTGCTCGACTCGCTGCGCGCGGCCCTGGACGCGCCCGCCGAGGACCGCCGGCACCGCGTGGAGGCCACGCTGGACACCTATCTGGCGGCGATCGAGGCGCGGCCCCAGGTGTACCGCTTCCTGATGCACCCGGCCGACCACGGCCAGCAGGAGCCGGAGCAGGGCTTCGACGTCGGCCACCACTCCGCCCCGCTGCTGCGCAGGCTCGGCGAGGAGCTCGCCACGGTGATCGCCGAGCGGCTGGATCTGGGACCCGGCGGCGACGAGGTGGCCCGGGTCTGGGGCCACGGGATCGTCGGCATGATGCACGCGGCCGGTGACTGGTGGCTGCGCGACCGCCCGTGCGAGCGCGGCCAGTTGGTGCACCATCTCACCGATCTGCTGTGGGGACGGCTGTCGCTGGCGGAAGACCGGGTCGGCGCACCGGGCTTCTGAGCCCCCGGCCTCCACTCGCATCCCGCCGCGCTCCCGCCGGAGCGGCCCTATGCCCCGGCGCCGTCCGACGCCGCCCAGGGCGCCCGGCGGACCGCCCGCAGCACCCTGCGCAGCCGCAGCCCGGAGAGCCGGTCGAGGAACAGCCCGCCGTCCAGGTGGTCGCACTCGTGCTGCAGGCAGCGCGCGAAGAAGCCCGTGCCCTCGATCCGCACCGGCTCCCCGGTCATCGTCACGCCCTCGATCACCGCACGGTCGTAGCGCGGGGTGCCCGCCTCGATGCCCGGCAACGACAGACAGCCCTCCGGCCCACGCACGCTCACCCCGTCGGCCGCGGCCAGCCGGGGGTTGACGACATGCCCCAGATGGCGGTGGTCCTCGTCGTCCGGACAGTCGAAGACGAAGACCCGCAGCCCCACACCGATCTGATTGGCGGCGAGCCCCACCCCGTGCGCCGCGTACATCGTGGCGTACATGTCCTCGATCAGCAGGGCGAGCTCGGCGTCGAACGCCGTGACCTCCGCGCACGGCGCGCGCAGCCCCGGATCGCCGAGGAACCGCATGGGCCGCACCGCTCCGCGGCTGCCCGGTATCACGCCATGTCGCATGGCAGCCAAGCCTACGGGGCGGAGGAAGTGTCCTGCGCGGGTGACGGAATTCGGGACAGCCGCCGGATCTCGATAGGCTGCTACCCGACCGTGGCCTCCCGGCTGGCGATGCGGCGCGGAGGGGGCGTACCACCGGCGCCTCGGGGGGCAGGTGCGGCGCCGGTATGCGAGGAGGATCGAGAGACGATGGCAGGCAACTCAGAGCCGCTGTCGCCACGTGCCAAGCTGGCCGTGACGGCGGGCAGGGCCGCGGCGGCGGTGTCCAAGGCCGCGGGCCGCGGCAGCGGATCGGTGATCGGCGGCAAGGTGGCCCTGCGCCTCGATCCCGATCTGCTCAGCAGGCTGGCACAGCACCTGGACGTGATCCTGGTGTCGGCGACCAACGGCAAGACCACGACCACCCGGCTCATCGCCGAGGCGCTGCGGGCGGCCGGTCCGGTCGTCTCCAACGCGCTGGGCGCCAATATGCCGGCCGGTATCACCTCGGCCCTGGCCGGCGGCTCCGACGCCCGCTACGGCGTCATCGAAGTCGACGAGAAGTACCTGGCCGGCGTGGCGCGTGACACCGAGCCCAAGGCCATCGCGCTCCTCAACCTCTCCCGTGACCAGCTCGACCGCGCCGCCGAGACCCGGATGCTCGCCGAGAAGTGGCGCGAGGGCCTCACCGGCACCAAGGCGATCGTGATCGCCAACGCCGACGACCCGCTGATCGTCTGGGCCGCCTCCTCCAGCCCCAATGTGGTGTGGGTCGCCGCCGGGCAGGAGTGGAAGGACGACGCCTGGTCCTGCCCGTCCTGCGGCGGTGTGCTGCAGCGCCCCGGCGACGACTGGGTCTGCGCGGAGTGCGGCTTCCGCCGTCCGGTCCCCAGCTGGGCGCTGAACGGCGACTACGTCCTGGACCCGCACGGCGCGGCCTGGCCGATCCACCTCCAGCTCCCCGGCCGTGCGAACAAGGCCAACGCCGCCACCTCGGCCGCCGTCGCCGCCGCCTTCGGGGTGCCCCCGCAGGTCGCGCTGGAGCGGATGTACCAGGTCCAGGCCGTGGCCGGCCGGTATGACGTGGTCACCTTCCAGGAGCGCCAGATGCGGCTGCTGCTGGCGAAGAACCCGGCCGGCTGGCTGGAGACCTTCTCGCTGATCGACCCGCCGCCCACCCCGGTGATCCTCTCGGTCAACGCCCGCGGCGCCGACGGCACCGACACCTCCTGGCTGTGGGACGTGGACTACACCCGGCTCGCCGGGCACCCGATCTGCGTGATCGGCGACCGTAAGCTGGACCTCGCGGTGCGCCTGGAGGTCGCCGGGCTGGACTTCCGGGTCTGCGCGGACGCGGACGAGGCGGTGCGGATCTCCCCGCCCGGCCGCATCGAGACCATCGCCAACTACACCGCGTTCCAGGACCTGCGCCGCCGGGTCGGCAACTGACCCCCCGTACGAGAGGCACGAAGATGCGTAGCATGAGCCAGAACGGCCTGCGTCTGGTGTGGGTCTACCCCGACCTGCTGAGCACGTACGGCGACCAGGGCAACGTCCTGGTGGTGGAGCGCCGGGCCCGGCAGCGCGGGCTGGAGGTCTCCCGGCTGGACGTCCGCTCCGACCAGCAGATCCCCACCTCCGGGGACGTCTATCTGATCGGCGGCGGCGAGGACCGCCCGCAGCGGCTCGCCGCCGAGCGGCTGATCCGGGACGGCGGGCTGAGCCGCGCGGTGGCCAACGGCGCGATCGTCTTCTCGGTGTGCGCCGGGTACCAGATCCTCGGCCATGAGTTCATCAACGACCTCGGGCAGCGCCAGCAGGGCCTGGGGCTGCTGGACGTGGTCAGCACCCGCGGCGAGGGCGCCCGGTGCGTCGGGGACGTGCTGGCCGACATCGACGAGCGGCTCGGGCTGCCCCCGCTGACCGGCTTCGAGAACCACCAGGGCGTCACCCACCTCGGCCCGACGGCCCGCCCCTTCGCCCGGGTCCGGTTCGGCAACGGCAACGGCACGGGCGACGGTTTCGAGGGTGCCTACAACGACACCGTTTTCGGGACGTACATGCACGGCCCGGTGATGGCCCGCAACCCGCATATCGCGGACCATCTGCTGAAGCTGGCCCTCGATGTGAACGCGCTGCCGCCGGTCAACGACCAGTGGTACGAGGCGCTGCGCAACGAGCGGATCGCGGCGGCGTCCCAGCCCGCCTGAGCCACGGCCCGCTCGCCCGAGCGCCACTCGGACGCCGCTCGGGCGCCACTTCGCCGCCACTCGGGCGAAGGGTGCCCGCATGGCGGACATCCGACGGACGACCGCGCCCCCGCCGCCCGGCCGCTTGTAAGGTGGCCGAGTCCCGCCGGACGACGCGGTCCGGCCGTCGGCCCCCATCTCAGACAGAGGTATGCGTGCCATGCGCATTGGTGTGCTCACGTCCGGCGGCGACTGCCCCGGCCTGAACGCGGTCATCAGGTCAATCGTCCACCGCGCCACCGTCGACCACGGCGATGAGGTGATCGGCTTCCACGACGGCTGGAAGGGCCTGCTGGAGGCCGACTACCGCAAGCTCGACCTGGACGCCGTGGGTGGCATCCTGGCCCTCGGCGGCACCATCCTCGGCTCCACCCGGGTGCGCCCGGAGCATCTGCGGGACGGCGTGGAGCGGGCCAAGGGGCATGTGGCGGAGCTCGGCCTGGACGCGGTCATCCCCATCGGCGGGGAGGGCACGCTCAAGGCCGCCCGGCTGCTCTCGGACGCCGGGCTGCCGATCGTCGGCGTGCCCAAGACCATCGACAACGACATCGCCTCCACCGATGTGACCTTCGGCTTCGACACCGCGGTCGGGGTCGCCACCGAGGCCCTGGACCGGCTCAAGACCACCGCGGAGTCCCATCAGCGGGTGCTGATCGTCGAGGTCATGGGGCGGCACACCGGCTGGATCGCGCTGCACTCGGGCATGGCCGCGGGCGCCCACGCCATCGTCGTCCCGGAGCGCCCGTTCGACATCGAGGAGCTCACCAAGACCGTCGGGGCGCGGTTCGAGGCGGGCAAGAAGTTCGCGATCGTGGTGGTGGCGGAGGGCGCCAAGCCGCGCGAGGGCACGATGGAGTACGAGGCCGGCGGCAAGGACGTCTACGGCCATGAGCGCTTCGCGGGCATCGCCGGCCACCTCTCCGTCGAGCTGGAGCGGCGGCTCGGCAAGGAGGCGCGGGCGGTCATCCTGGGCCATGTGCAGCGCGGTGGCACCCCGACGGCGTACGACAGGGTGCTGGCCACCCGCTTCGGCTGGCACGCCGTGGAGGCGGCCCACCGCGGCGCCTTCGGCACGATCACGGCCCTGCGCGGCACGGACATCGACCTGGTGCCGCTGGCCGCGGCCGTGGAGCGGCTGAAGACGGTCCCCGCCGAGCGGTACGCCGAGGCCGAGTGCGTGCTGTGATCTGAGCGGTTCTAGGCTGGTGCGAGCACATTTCGTGCGCACCGGGAGGAGAACTTGCTGATGGATCACGGCGGGCACGGCATGATGATGGATTTGCCGCCGTTCACGCTGTCGCGCGGGTTGGAGTTCGGCGGCGATCCGTTCTTCCTGGTGGGCTGCGTGCTGGCGCTCGGGCTGTACGGCTGGGGCGTGGCGCGGCTGTGGCGGCGCGGTGACGCCTGGCCGGTGGGGCGCCTGGTCTCCTTCGTGCTCGGGGTACTGACCATCGCGGTCGCGATGTGCACCAAGCTGAACGACTACGGCATGGTCATGTTCAGCGTGCATATGGTGCAGCACATGATCATCAGCATGGTCTCGCCGATCCTGCTGCTGCTGGGCGCGCCCGTCACACTGACCCTGCGGGCCCTTCCGGCGGCCGGGCGTGGCCGCAAGGGGCCCCGGGAGCTGCTGGTCGCGCTGTTGCACAGCCGCTATATGCGGATCATCAGCCATCCGGCGTTCACCATCCCGCTGTTCATCGCGAGCCTGTACGCGCTGTACTTCACCTCGCTCTTCGACTTCCTGATGGGGAGCAAGGCCGGGCACATCGCGATGATGGTCCACTTCCTCGCGGTGGGCCTGGTCTTCTTCTGGCCGATCATGGGCGTGGACCCGGGCCCGCACCGGCCCGGCTATGTGATGCGGATGCTGGAGCTGTTCGCGGGCATGCCGTTCCACGCGTTCTTCGGCATCGCGCTGATGATGGCGTCCGAGCCCATGGTCGGCGTGTACGAGCATCCGCCCGCCCGGCTCGGCATCGACGCGCTGTCGGACCAGACCTGGGCGGGCGGGATCGCCTGGGCCTTCAGCGAGATCCCGTCGGTGATCGTCCTGGTGGCGCTGGTCTACCAGTGGTACAAGTCCGAGCAGCGCCAGGCGCGGCGCATCGACCGCACCGCGGACCGGGACGGCGACCAGGAGCTCGCGGCGTACAACGCCTATCTGGCCTCGCTCCAGTCCCGCAGCCGTTGAGTGCGGGGCCCTGCAGCCTGCTAGCGGCGGGGCCCCGGACCGCGAGACCATGGACCCGGGCCCTGAGCGGCCCGGGTCCTGGCGAAGGGGCGTCAGGACCGCCGTGAGGAGGTCGGGGATGCCCGGATCCGCTAAGACGATGACGGTGGCCACGGTGGGGGGCCTGGTGCTGGTGACGGCCTACACCGTGGCCCTGGGGAGCAACGGCTGGCTGTGGTTCAGCTGGGTGGTGCTCGGCCTGCTGACCGTGGGGGTCGTGGTGGCCCGGGGCTGAGCGGCGGGCCGCCGCCATCCCTACGGAGCGGATCCCGAGGGCCTGCCCAGCAGCCACCGCCATAACGCCACCCACCACGGGACGCGCCCGGGGGCCGTCGCCTCGGGCCCCCCGGTGGCCGCTTCCGGGGCCTCGTCCTCGGGCAGCCATCGCGGCCGAGGGGCGAAGAGGGTCGCGGAGGGGTCCTCCGTGCTCTCCGACTCGGGGCGGCGGGGCATGAACTCCGCCGGCAGCGCCACGAGATGGCGGGAGATCCAGGACGAGAGCCAGGTCAGCTCGGACTCGTCGACGGCCAGCCGCAGATCGGGCAGCCGCAGCAACAGGGTGTCGATGGCGGTGTCGGTGATGGCCCGGCCGATGTCCTGTCCCGGGCATTCATGGGGGCCGCCGCTGAAGGCGAGATGGGACCGGTTGCCGTACATCGGCGCGGCGATGTCGGGGCGGATGGCCGGGTCGACGTTTCCGGCGGCCAGCCCGAGCAGCAGCATGTCCCCGGCCTTGATCCGCTGACCGCCCAGCTCGGTGTCCCCGGTGGCCCAGCGGCCGGGGACGACCGTGAGCGGGGGCTCGTTCCACAGCACATGCTCGATGGCGTCCGGCAGGGTCATATGGCCACCGGCCAGTGAGGCGCGGAAGCGCGGGTCGGTGAGGACCATGCGCAGCGTGTTGGCCATCAGATTGGTGGTGGTCTCATTGCCGGTGAGCAGCACCAGTCGCAGATGCTGGACCACCTCCTCCTCGGTGAGGCCGGAGGGGTGGGCCAGCAGCCAGGACGCCAGATCCTCACCGGGGTCGGCGCGCTTGCGGTCCACCAGGCCCTGGAGGGCGTCGGTGACATACGCGTCGCTGCGCAGGGCCGTCTCGGTGCCCTTCATCAGGTCCCGGGTGGCCTCGACCAGCCGCGGGCCGTACTCGTCGGGCATGCCGAGGAGTTGGGTGAGGACGAGCATGGGCAGCTGCTGGGCGAAGGCGGTGACCAGTTCGGCGCCCCCGTCGGCACAGAAGTCGTTGACCAGCTGATGGGTGAAGCGGGTGACGTGGCGGCGGATGCCCCGGCGGTCCAGGCGCCCCATGGACTCGGTGAGCGCGGCCCGCAGCCGCTCGTGCTCGTCGCCGTCGGCGAAGGTGCACATGGGCTGCCATCCGACCACCGGCAGCAGGGGCGAGTCGGCGGTGATCCGCCCGTCCTTCCAGGCGTGCCAGTGGCGGGAGTCGCGGGAAAAGCGGGAGGGGGTGCGGGAGACCTCCAGGTTCTCGCGGTAGCCCAGCAGCAGCCAGGCCGGTATGCCACCGTCGAGCACGATCGGGGCCACCGGGCCGTGCTCGGCGCGCAGCCGCTCGTACAGGCCCATCGGGTCCTTCTCGTTCTCGGGCCCGAGGAGGTCCACCAGCCCGGCGTCGGACAGCGCGGGGTGGACGGGGCACCGGGTGGGCGGCAGGTCGGCCGTCCCGGTGCCGGGGTCGTCGGGATGAGAGGTCACGGTGTCTCCGGGGTCACGGTGTGAAGGGATTGCAGATGGCGCACGAGGGTGAGGAGGGTGTCGCGGCTGGAGGCCCGGTCGCGGGCATCGCAGTCGATCATCGGTACGGAGTCGGGCAGGTCCATGGCGGCACGCAGCTCCGCCATGGGGTGGACGGGGGCCTCGGGGAACACATTGACCGCGACCACGAAGGGCACACCGCGCTCCTCGAGCCGCCCGACCGCGTCGAAGCTGACCTCCAGACGGCGGGTGTCGATCAGGACCACGGCGCCGAGGGCGCCCTCGAAGAGGCCGTTCCACAGGAACCAGAACCGCTCCTGGCCGGGGGTGCCGAACAGATAGAGCACCAGCCGTTCGTTGAGGCTGATCCGGCCGAAGTCCATCGCGACGGTGGTCTCGGTCTTGCGCTCGATCCCGGCGATGTCGTCGACGCCCACACCGGCCTGGGTCATGGTCTCCTCGGTGGTCAGCGGGCGGATCTCGCTCACCGAGCCGACCATGGTCGTCTTGCCGACCCCGAACCCTCCGACGATCACCACCTTGACGGCGGCGGCCGCGGAGGCCGGGAGGGTGTCCTCGCTGCGCGGTCCGACGATTACTCCGGCTTCCCCGGATGCCTCAGCTTCCTCGGATGCCTCAGAGTTTCTGTAGTCCATGCATCACCGCCTGCAGCAGTTCGGGGTCGGGCAGCACTGCTGCCGGGACCGGCGCCCTGGCCTCCACCCGGCCATCCCCAGCAGCTCGGCGAGGATCACGGTGACGGTGGAGACGGGCAGGAGCAGATACGCGGAGATCTCCGCCACCGACAGGGGGAACGGGCACATCCTCAGCACGGCGGCGGTCTCGGGGGCCATCCCCGGCTCCGGTTCGGCGCGCGCCACGATCAGGCTGACGAGTTCGACGGGCCGCTGCCGGGGTTCATGCGGGGCGCGGCCCCGGCTGAGGGTGTAGAGCCGCTCTGGGCCGCCCTCGTCCCACGCCTTGCCGGACTCGCTCATGTCACCCGTCCGTCGACGCGCGGCGGACTGCTGAGGTGTTCGCCGAGCCGTGCGACCAGGTCTCTCATGCACTGGCCCATCAGCCCGGCATCCACGCTGTCCTCGGCGAGCACCGCCAGATACGAGCTGACGCCGGCCGCCATCAGATAGAAGAAGCCGCCGTCGACCTCGATGACGACCAGCCGCATCCGCCCGTCCCCCTCGGGGAATTCGGTGGCGATCGCACCGGAGAGGCTCTGCAGCCCGGCGCAGGCGGCGGCCAGTCGGTCGGCGGTGTCCTTGTCCGCACCGACCTGGGCCATGCACAGGCCGTCCGAGGACAGCAGGACCACGTGGCGGGTCTGCGGAACGCTGGAGGCCAGGTCCCGGAGCATCCAGTCCATGTTGAACCGCGGTTGCGTCACTTGCCTACTCATCCTTGTCCGACGGGAGCGGGGTGTTCGGGGTATCCGGGGTGCTGGGGGACTTCCGGGTGTCCGGCGCGGCCGTACCGGCGTCCGCCGCCGGGACCGGCTCGCCGTTGAGCCCCTTGGTGAAGGCGTCCAGCCAGATCCCCGGCTGCACGGGCGGCCCGGCCGGTTCGCGGGGCGCGGGGGGCGCGGCCGGGGGTCCGGAGTCGACCCTGATGGGCGGGGTGACCATCGGCATCCGGCGGCGGCGCTGCGGGAGTCCGGCACCGTTCTGCCGGAAGCCGGGGCCGGGGCGGCCCTGCACGATCGGGCCGGTGCGGGTGGGCGACGGCAGGGGCGTGGCCCGCTTGATGGGCTTGGGCGGCGGCAGTTTGGCCGCGCGGGCGATCGCGCCGCCGGGCGCGGGGGTGGGGCAGATGATGTCCTGCGGTACGACCAGCACCGCGCGCACCCCGCCGTAGGCCGAGGGCCGCAGCGAGACCTGGAACCGGTACTTCACGGCGAGCCGGCCGACCACGGCCAGACCGAGCCGCGGTGTCTCGCCCAGGTCGTTGAGGTCGAATCCGGTCGCCGCCTGGACCAGGACCGCGTCGGTGCGTCTGCGCGCCTCCTCCGACAGGCCCACCCCGGCGTCCTCGATCTCGATCGCGACCCCGGACTGGACCTCGATCGCGGTCAGATGCACCCGGGTCTTGGGCGGCGAGTAGCGGGTGGCGTTGTCCAGCAGTTCGGCCAGGGCGTGGATCAGCGGCTCCACCGAGGGCCCGACGATGGCGACGTCCGCCACCGAATGCAGATCCACCCGCTCGTATTCGAGGATGCGGGACATGGCGCCGCGGCAGACGTTGAACAGCGGCACCTCCTTCTGCCACTGGCGGCCCGGGCGCTGGCCGCCCAGGACCGCGATGGAGTCCGCCAGCCGGCCGATGAGGGCGTTGCCGTGGTCCAGGTGGAGCAGGTCCTCGAAGACGTCCGGGTCGGCGCCGTGCTTGTCCTCCATCTCCCGCACGTCCTGGGCCTGTTGGTGGACGATGGCCTGCACCCGGCGGGCGATGTTGACGAAGGCCCGCTGGCCCGCGTCCCTGAGGTCCTCCTCGGCCCGCACGGTCTCCAGCACCGACCGCAGCAGAAGCTCGTGGGTGGCGTCGAAGTCCGGGTCGAGGCGGGGCGCGTGGTCGATGGCCCGCATCGCCTCGTCCACCATGGCGCCGCGCTGCAGCCGGGTCACCGCCACGGGCAGCAGCTCCCGGGCCAGCCGCCGGATCGCCGTCTCCTGGTCCACCAGGCGCTGCCGCAGCCCGGTCTCCTGGGCCGTGAGCCGGGTGCGCAGCGTGGTGATCAGGCGACCGCGGCGCATCGCCTCGGCCGCCGCCAGGGCCACCGCGAACGTCGCCGCCACCCCGCACCAGGCGACCGTGGCCCGCGCCCCGGACGGGACCACGACGACGGCCAGGGCCGCGCAGAACGCCATCGCGGCGGGAGGGATGACCCATACGAGCGTGGAGGCGGGCCGTCGGCCTCCGGATGAGGTGCCGGCGAAAACCATGGACATCCTTAAAAACAGCGGAGAGAAAATGCGTGCGAAATGCGGGCGGTGAGCCAGCCCGTCATGGGCCCTGGAGCTTAGCGGTTTCGCCGACGCGCGAATCGAATATGCCTTTTTCTTCGAAACGCATCACGGCGAATTCAGAGAGCGCGAAAAAGCGATCATTTTGTATTTACCGTTTGACCGTGAATGATCGCGCCATGGGCGAATCTGCTCGTGGCGAAGGAGTCTGGGCAACGTGGCGCACGGGCCGTAGCGTCCCGGCATGACCACTGGCAGCGCATGTGTGATCGGGGCGACGGGACAGATCGGCCGGGCGGCGGTGCGCGCGCTCGCCGCCGACGGATGGCGGGTGCGGGCCGCCTCGCGCGGCGGGGGCCGCGACGAGAGCTGGCCCGCGTCCGTGGCCAGTGTGGCGGTGGACCGGGACGACGACGCCGCGGTGGCCGCGCTGATCGGGGACGGCTGCGATGTGGTGCTGGACTGCGTCGCCTACGGGCAGGCGCACGCGCGGCAGTTGCTGGGGCTCGCGGACCGCATCGGATCGGCGGTGGTGATCTCCACCGGGGCGGTGTACGAGGACGACCAGGGACGGGGCTTCGGGACCCAGGACCGGCCGGACGGCGCCCCCCGCTATCCGGTGCCGCTCCCCGAGTCCCAGCGGACCGTCCCGCCGGGCGAGGGCTACGGAAGCCGTAAGGTCGCGCTGGAGCGGGAGCTGCTGGCCGCCGGGGACCGGCTCCCGACAACCCTGCTGCGCGCGGGGGCGATCCACGGCCCGCACTGCCGTACGCCCCGTGAGCTGTACTTCGTCAAACGGGCGCTGGACAAGCGGCCGGTGCGGATCCTGGCGTACGGCGGCCGCAGCCGGTTCCATCCGGTGCATGTCGACAACGTCGCGGAGCTGGTGCGGCTGGCCGCCCACCGGCCCGGTTCACGAGTGCTCAACGCGGGCGATCCGCAGGCCCCGACGGTCGCCGACATCGCCACCGCCGTGGACGCGGTGCTGGGGGTACGCGGCGAGCTGGTGCTGATCGACGGGGAGCCGCCGCATCCGCATATCGGCAGCACCCCCTGGAGCCTTGCCCATCCGCTGGTCTACGACATGTCCGCCGCCGAACGGGAGTTGGGCTACCGCCCGGTGACCGGCTACATGGAATCGCTGCCGACGACCGTCGCCTGGCTCGCGGACCAACTGGCGGCCGCCCCGGACTGGCGCACCGCCTTCCCCGACATGGCGGCCGCCTACGACCCGATGGCCGATCTGTTCGACTACGCGGCCGAGGACGCGTGGCTGCGGAGCGGCGGACACGCGTCCTGATCACTTCGGGGGAACGGCGCCGGGCCCGTGCGTGGGGACGCACGGGCCCGGCCCTTCACCACATACCGCCGTTCGTCGACTACTTGACGAGGGCGGCGGCCTCCTTGGCGGCCTTCACGTCCTTCGCGGACGCACCCGACTTCGCGGGCACCGGCGTGGCGTGCGGAGCGCAGGTCACGTCCTTGGCGTCCACCGTGCCCTTGAGCAGGTAGGCGTCCACCCGGTCGTTGACGCACGGGTTGACCAGACCGGTGACCCCGTGCGAACCGGCGTCCTTCTCGGTGACCAGGCGCGAACCCTTCAGCCGCTTGTGCAGCTCCACCGCGCCCTCGTACGGGGTCGCGGCGTCCCGGGTGCTCTGCACGATCAGCGTCTTGGGCAGCCCCTTGGCGGCCCCCACCTCCAGCGGGGTGTGCTGCTTGGCACCCCAGGTGGCGCACGGCAGGTTCATCCAGGCGTTGGACCAGGTCAGGAAGGGGTAGTCGCGGTGGAGCCGGGTGTTGTCCCGGTCCCACTTCGCCCAGCTGGTCGGCCACTTGGTGTCGGCGCACTCGACGGCCGTGTAGACGGCGTTGCCGTTCTCCGAGGCGATGTTGCCCGCGGTGTCGGACATGTCCGGGCCCGCGGCCTCGACCAGCGCCTTCTCGTCGCCGGCGAGGTAGTCGCTCCACACCTGGGCGACGGTGGCCCACGACGAGTCGTAGTACGGAGCGCTCTGGAAGAGCCCGAGCAGCTCGGCCGGGCCCACGACCCCGCCGATGGGGCTCTTCTTGGCGGCCGCGCGCAGCGTCTCCCACTGCTTCTGGACCGCTCCGGGGGTGTCGCCGATGTGGTAGGCGGCGTCGTTCTCGGCGACCCACGCCTTCCAGTCGTTCCAGCGCATCTCGAAGGCGACGTCCTGGTCCAGGTTGGCCTGGTACCAGATCTTCTCCCGCGAGGGGTTGACCACGCTGTCCACGATCAGCCGGCGCACATGGGTCGGGAAGAGCGTCGCGTAGACGCCGCCGATGTACGTTCCGTAGGACACGCCCAGGTAGTTGAGCTTCTTGTCGCCGAGCGCGGCCCGGATGACGTCGATGTCACGGGCGGTGTTGGGCGTCGTCATATGCGGCAGCATCCAGCCGCTGCGCTCCTTGCAGCCCTCGGCGTACTCCCGGGCCAGCTTGCGCTGGACCCGCTTGTCCGCCTCGCTGTCGGGCACCGGGTCCAGCTTCGGCGCCTTGACGTACTCCTGCGGGTCCACGCAGGAGATGGCCGTGGAGTGGCCCACGCCGCGCGGGTCGAAGCCGACGAAGTCGTACGCCTTCGAAGTCTTCGCCCACAGCGGGTTCTTGGTGGTGACCCGGGTCGGGAAGCGCAGCCCGGAGCCGCCGGGCCCGCCCGGGTTGTAGATCAGCGAACCCTGCCGCTCGGAGGCGGAGCCGGTGTTGCCGATCCGGTCCACCGCGAGCTTGATGGTGCGGCCGTTCGGTTTGGCGTAGTCGAGCGGCACGGTGACATAGCCGCACTGGATGGGCTTGGCCAGCCCCCAGTCGGCCGGGCAGTCCGTCCAGTCGATGCCCTTCTTCGCGGCCTTGGCCGCGGCCACCGCCACGCCACGCGCCTCGGCGGCCCCACCGGGCGTCCGCTCCGAGGCCCCAGCCGTGGGGGCGGCCAGCGCACCGGTTATCAGCGCCCCGGTGATCACACCACCGGCCACGCCGAAGAGTGCTGTGCGTCTCACGTAGTAATCCCCCTGCTTTGTTGCGCCGCCTGGAGCGGCGATGATCACAGAGTGTCAGGCAGGATTCTTCTGTCTTGCTTACCGCCGAGTACAGGGCAAACCGCCGTTTCTTTATCAAGACGTGAACATCACCCCACGGCCGCGGCCGCCTCATCGAGGGCCCGGCGGAGCTGGATCGCGTCCGGCGCCACGGCGGTGGCCAGGGCGGCGGGGCCGGTCAGCGGCGTGAGGACGGCGGTCCCGGTGAGGGCGCGGGTGGCGAGCGGGCTCGTGGCGTAGGACGGGTCGACGACGAGGAGCTGGCCCACCGCGCGATGGCCGCCGAGCACCGAGCCGCCGTCCCAGCCCAGGGCGCCGGCGCCTGGGCCGGGGCCGGGGCCGTAGGAGATTTCCTGGTCGAGGAGGGGCCGCCCGGCGCGGTGGACGGTGAGGCGGGCCGTCAGATGACCCGGGGATTCGCCGGTACGGCCCAGGATCTGCTCCTCGCGCAGTACCAGGCGGGCGGTCGGGGCGAGTTCGACCCGGGTCGTCATGCGCAGATCGCTGCCCTGGGCGGAGATGAGGGGCTCGGGCAGCCAGTGCAGGGTCGCGCCGTCGGCGACGGTCAGCCGGATCTCGTAGCGGGCGGGCCGGCCCGTCCGCCCGGGCAGGGCGACGGTGGCCGCGGCGGAGCCGATACGCAGCCGAGCGCCCGGCCCGGCGGTCGCCTCCAGGGCGATCCGGTCCCCGCCGAGGGGCGCGCTCATGGCACCGACCACGGTCACGCGCGCCTCCCCGCTGACGGCCCGGGTACGCCGCAGCGCGAGCGGGCCGTCCCCGACGAGGACGGGCAACGCGGTGCCACCACGCCCATCCACCTCGGCGAGGATGCGGGCGGTGGCCTGTACGGCGGTGGCTGGGGTGTGTGGGGTGCCGGGGGTGCGTGGGGTATTGGGGGTGCGTGGGGTGCCGGGGGTGGGCCCCGTATCTGAGCTGCCCGAGCGGCGCCCGGACGTCCGCGGGGTGGGGTGCGGCCGTGCCTCGCCCGATGCGGCCGGGCCACCCGCCCAGGGCGGCTCCGCGCGGGCCGCGGCGTCCGGGGCGGGCGTCATGCCGCCGCCGTCCAGGCGGCCAGGCGTGCGTGGACCCAATCGGCGATGGGGCGGACGCCGTCCTCGGCGACCAGGGAAGTGAAGGCGACGGGGAGTTCACCGCGCTGGGCCTTGGCGTCGCGGGCCATGCGCTGCAGGTCGGAGCCGACGTACGGGGCGAGGTCGGTCTTGTTGACGACGAGCAGATCCGCGGTGGTCACACCGGGGCCGCCCTTGCGGGGGATGTCGTCGCCGCCCGCGACATCGATGACGAACACCTGCGCGTCGACCAGACCCTTGGAGAAGGTCGCGGTGAGGTTGTCACCACCGGACTCGACGAGGATCAGATCGAGCGGACCCACAGCCTCCTCGAGCTCCTCGACCGCCTCCAGATTGGCCGAGATGTCATCGCGGATCGCGGTGTGCGGGCATGCGCCGGTCTCCACGGCGGTGATGCGCTCGGCGGGCAGTACGGCGTTGCGCAGCAGGAACTCGGCGTCCTCACGGGTGTAGATGTCATTGGTGACGACGGCGACGGAGAGTTGGTCGCGCAGCGCCCGGCAGAGCGCGGCGACGGTCGCGGTCTTGCCCGAGCCCACCGGTCCGCCGAGGCCGATGCGCAGCGCCCGGCGGGTGCCGTCGGGGCGGTGGGGGTCGGCGGCGCCGTAGGTGTGGCGCGGGGGGTAGGTGTCCGCGTGATCGAGATGCATGACGGCTCCGGTGTTCCAACGGGGTGCGGGGGGATACGGGTCGCGGCCAACTGCCCCGGTCATGAGGCGAAGAGGCGTACGGACCAGGTGGCGTGCTGTTCGGCGGCGATGTCGAGCAGGGGTGCGGAGGCGGCGGGCAGCGCGCCCGGGCCGTCGTCGAGGGCGCGCCGAGCCGTCTCGGCGGCGCGGGCCGCGACGTGGTCGAGTTCGGGGGCGAGGCGGGCGAGGACGGCGGTGGCGTGGAAGGGGTCCAGGCTGAGCAGCCGTACGGCGGCGGTCGCGGGCCCGCTCACCGCCTCGTACCCGGCTGCGTACGCGGCGTCCGACGGCCCGAGTCCGGCGGCGCGCGCGGTGAGTCCGAGCACCACGGGCTGATGCGCCCCGCGCGGCCGGGCGGCGGCGAGGGCGTCCAGCTCGGGCGACGGCCAGGTGGCCCGGGCGGCGCGCATCAGCTGGCGCCCGAGCCGCCGGGCGGTGGCCCGCAGCGCGGGAGCTGGGGTACGGGCGTCCGCCGCCTCGTCCAGCGCAAGCGGGTCGAGCCCGGCAGCGGCCGCGGCCGCGAGCCCGGCCGCGGTGAGCCCGACGGTGTGCAACCGACCCCGGCAGAACGCCTCCAGGGAGGCCGCATCACGGATCCGGCCCGCCGCGACGGCAGCCTCGGCCCCGCCGGAATGAGCATGGCCCCCCGCCGGGAACCGCCCATCGGCAAGGATGAGCAACGCGGCGACCCCACCGCGGGCTTCACCGCGAACCCCACCGGACGCTTCACCCCGGTCCCTATCGCGGGCTTCGCCCTGATCCCCACCCGGCGTGTCGACCCGGACCTCACCGGGCGCTTCCCCTCGGACCCCGCCGGGGTCCACGCCCCTGCCCCCACGGGCTTCGCCCCGGACTCCAGCGGGCACTTCGCCCCGGATCCCACCAGGGGTGTCGCCCCGAACCCCACCACGGGCTTCGCCCTCAACCCCGCCGGGGTCCACGCCCCCGCCTCCGGGCCCCTCTTGCGCGGCCCGTGGCCCGGCCCCCGCCGCTCGCCCGACGGGCATGCCTTCCGCCGCCCGGCGGGCCGGATGCGGTCCGTCCGGGGGCGGGTTGCCGGGGGTCCAGGGGGCGCAGCCCCCTGGTTGCGGGAAGGGGCGGGGCTGGGGAAAGTCCGCCGGCGGACCACCCGTGGCCGAACCACCGCCGTCCCCAGACGTCGGCGGCGGGATCTCGTTCGTGGTCATGACGGGCCCCGTCAGAAGAGGAAGTACCGCTGGGCCATGGGAAGTTCCGCCGCCGGAGCCGGTTCCACGGGCTCGCCGTCGATCGTCACCGTAAACGTGTCGGGGTCGACCTCGACCCGTGGCAGGGCGTCGTTCTCCCGCATGTCCGCCTTCGTCACCCCCCGGGTGGAGCGGATCGGGGCGAACCGCTTACCGAGCGCCATCCGGTCCACCAGCCCGTCGTCCAGCGACGTCTGGGTCACGAAGTTGACCGAGCCCGTGGCCGCCGCGCGGCCGAGCGCGCCGAACATGGGGCGCGGCAGGACGGGCTGCGGGGTCGGGATGGAGGCGTTGGCGTCGCCCATCTGCGCGTAGGCGATCTGTCCGCCCTTGATCACCAGTTGCGGTTTGACGCCGAAGAACGCGGGGTCCCACAGCACGAGATCGGCCAGCTTCCCGGTCTCGATGGAGCCGATCTCCCCGTCGAGGCCCTGTGCCACCGCCGGGTTGATGGTGTATTTGGCGACATAGCGACGTGCCCGGTGGTTGTCGGCGCGGCCGTCGCCGGGGAGGGCGCCGCACCGCCGCTTCATCACATGCGCGGTCTGCCAGGTGCGCAGCACCACCTCGCCGATCCGTCCCATGGCCTGGGAGTCGGAGGAGATGATCGAGATCGCGCCGAGGTCGTGCAGCACGTCCTCGGCGGCGATGGTGCTGGGCCGGATGCGGGACTCGGCGAAGGCGAGGTCCTCGGGGACGGCCGGGTTGAGGTGGTGGCAGACCATCAGCATGTCGAGGTGTTCCTCGACGGTGTTGACGGTGTGCGGGCGGGTCGGATTGGTGGAGCTGGGCAGCACATGCGGCTGGGAGACCACGGTGATGATGTCGGGTGCGTGCCCGCCGCCCGCGCCCTCGGTGTGATACGCGTGGACACAGCGCCCGGCGATGGCGGCGAGGGTGTCACTGACGAAGCCCGCCTCGTTGAGGGTGTCGGTGTGGATGGCGAGTTGGGCGCCGCTCTCCTCGCAGACGCCGAGGCAGGCGTCGATGGCGGCGGGGGTCGCTCCCCAGTCCTCATGGATCTTGAATCCGAGGGCTCCGCCGCGCAGTTGGGACCACATCGCCTCGCGCGAGACGGTATTCCCCTTGCCGAGGAGTCCGATGTTGACCGGGTATCCCTCCAGCGCCTCGAACATCCGGGCGAGATGCCAGGGGCCGGGGGTGATGGTGGTCGCCTTGGTGCCCTCGGCGGGTCCGGTGCCGCCGCCGACGAGGGTGGTGATCCCGGAGCAGAGCGCCTGGTCGACGAGGGTCGGGGAGATGAAGTGGACATGGGCGTCGATGGCGCCCGCGGTGAGGATCCTGCCGTTGCCCGCGATGACCTCGGTCTCGGGCCCGATGACGAGGTCGGGATGGACGCCGTCCATGGTGTCGGGGTTCCCGGCCTTGCCGATGCCGGTGATACGGCCGTCACGCAGGCCGATATCCGCCTTGACGACGCCCCAGTGGTCGAGCACGACCGCGCCGGTGATCACGGTGTCGGGGGTGCCCTCGGCGCGGGTGGCGCGGGACTGGCCCATGGATTCGCGGATCACCTTGCCGCCGCCGAAAACCGCCTCGTCCCCGGCCCGGCCGGGCCCGCCGCTACGGTCCTCCTCGATCTCGATGAACAGGTCGGTGTCGGCGAGCCGGATCCGGTCCCCGGTGGTGGGGCCGAAGAGATCGGCGTACGCCGCGCGGTGGAGCTCAGCCATCGAGCCGTCCTCCCGTCTCCCCGCGCAGCCCCGGCACGATCCGCTCCCCCGCGATCGGGATCAGGGCGACCTCGACGGGGATGCCCGGTTCGAAGCGCACGGCGGTGCCCGCGGCGATGTCCAGCCGCTTGCCGCGGGCGGCGGCGCGGTCGAAGTCGAGGCCGGGGTTGGCCTCCGCGAAGTGGTAGTGGGAACCGACCTGGACGGGCCGGTCGGCGGCGTTGAGCACGGTGAGACGGGTGACGGGCCGCCCCTCGTTGAGGGTCACCGGCTCATCGGCGTGGCGGATCTCTCCGGGGATCACGGATACGCCCCTCCCGTCAGGCGATCGGCTGATGGACGGTGACCAGCTTGGTGCCGTCGGGGAAGGTGGCCTCGACCTGGACGTCGTGGAGCATCTCGGGGACGCCCTCCATGACCTCGTCACGGGTGAGCACCTGGCGGCCGGAGGCCATCAGCTCGGCGACGCCGCGGCCGTCCCGGGCCCCCTCCAGGATGTGGGCGGTGATCAGCGCCGTCGCCTCGGGGTGGTTGAGGAGCACGCCCCGGGCCCGTCGCTTCTCGGCCACGTCGGCGGCCACATGGATGAGCAGACGTTCCTGCTCATGTGGGGTCAATCGCATGCTTCCCACCTCATCCCCTCATCTTCGTACCGCCCGGCGGAAACCACCCGCTCAGCACGGGCCGGGGCGGCTCGCACCCGGCCTGAGCAGGCTAGTTCCGTGGCGTTTCGTCAGCGTTAACTGATCAGCCCCCATCGCCGCTGGTCAAGCCGGTCGGGCGGGTCTCGGACAGGCTCCGCCCCGGCACCCGATTTCCGCTCGGCGGACCCCTGTGTCCGCCTATCGCACTTGACGGCCCCGCCGCGTACCCCCGATTCTCATCACCGCACCACCATGATTCACCTGCTCCGCTCCAACCCCCCACATCACAACGGAGCCCAACTGTGAAGCGAATAGCGTCATTTCGCCGTGGAACCCTCGCGGCGGCAACCGGTGCCGCGCTCACCGCGGCCCTGCTGACCGGCGCCTCCGGCGCCGAGGCCACCATCAACAACCAGGCCGCGGCCCCCGACGTGGACGTCGCGGCGGTCAAGGCCGACCTGGGCGAACTGCAGTCCATCGCGGACGCCAACGGCGGCAACCGCGCCCATGGCCAGCCCGGCTACCAGAAGTCCGTGGACTTCATCAAGGGCAAGCTGGACGAGGCCGGATTCACCACCTCCGTGCAGGAGTTCACCTCCGGCGGCAAGAAGGGCTACAACCTCATCGCCGACTGGAAGGGCGGCGACGAGGGCAAGGTGGTGATGGCCGGATCCCATCTCGACTCGGTCGAGGCCGGCCCCGGCATCAACGACAACGGTTCCGGCTCGGCCGCGATCCTCGAGGTCGCGCTCGCCGTGGCCAAGGCCGACCTCCAGCCCACCAAGCACCTGCGGTTCGCCTGGTGGGGCGACGAGGAGGACGGCATGGTCGGCTCGACGCACTACGTCGACAGCCTGGCGGACGACGACAAGTCGAAGATCGACTCCTACCTCAACTTCGACATGCTCGGCTCCCCCAACCCGGGCTACTTCGTCTATGACGACGACCCGGAGCTGGAGAAGGTCTTCACCGACTGGTACGCCGCGAAGAACATCTCCACCGACCCGGAGACCGAGGGCGACGGCCGCTCGGACCACGCCCCGTTCAAGGACGCGGGGGTGCGGGTCGGCGGTCTGTTCACCGGTGCCGAGGCCACCATGAGCCAGGAGCAGGCCGACAAGTGGGGCGGCACGGCGGGCGAGGCGTTCGACCCGTGCTACCACTCCGCCTGCGACAAGACGTCGAACATCGACGACAAGGCACTGGACCTGAACACCGACGCCATCGCCAACGCGATCTGGACGCTCAGCTCCTGACGAGCGTCCCCGCACCCGACCGGCGCTGAGCCGGTCCTGTCCCGTCCGTCACTCCTCGCGGCCCGGACGCCGATCCCCGGCGTCCGGGCCGTTGTGTTCCGCCGCGATGCCGAAGCGCCGCCGTTCGCCCGGAGCGGACGAGGTGGGGCGCATCGATGACACGGTGCTGATCACCTGCTCCTCCGCGCGTCCCTCCGCGTCCGCCGCGATCTCCTCCAGCCGCTGCAGGTCAGCGGCGGAGACCAGGGCGACAAGCGGCTTCCCGTGGCGCGTGACGACCACCCTCTCGCCGCCGTACACCACGCGGTTGATCAGCTCCGCGAGCTCTGCACGGGCTTGCGTCACCGGAATCTCGTAAGCCATGCTCCCATCATATCGGGATGTACATCCTGTACATTTTTTACGGAGCCAAGCCCACGACGCCGAGAGGTGACGCGATGGAACGATCGACCGCGCGCTATGTCCTGCCCGAGTTCACCGAGCGCACCAGCTCGGGGACGCACACCATGGACCCGTACTCCAAGCTGCTCTCCGAGCGCATCGTCTTCCTCGGCACGCCCATCGACGACACCGCCGCCAACGATGTGATCGCGCAGCTGATCCATCTCGAGCACGCCGCGCCCGAGCAGGACATCTCGCTCTACATCAACTCGCCCGGCGGCTCGTTCGGGCCATGACGGCGGTCTACGACACCCTGCACTTCATCTCCTGCGACATCGAGACGATCTGCCTGGGCCAGGCCGCCTCGGCGGCCGCCGTGCTGCTGGCCGCCGGCACCCCGGGCAAGCGGCTGGCCCTGCCGGGGGCGCGGATCCTCATCCACCAGGCCGCGTTCGCCGAGCCGGTCGAGGGCACCACCTCCGATCTCGAGATCCAGGCCAATGAGCTGCGGCGCACCCAGGAGATGCTCGAGCAGATGCTGGTGCGGCACACCGGCCAGAGCGCCGAGCGGATCCGGGCCGATATCGACCGCGACAAGATCTTCGACGCCGAGGGCGCGGTGGCGTACGGGCTGGTGGACCAGGTCACCCAGAGCCGTAAGCGGCCGGGCACGCCGCTGCGGGCGAGGTGAGCGCGGTGCTGCCACCGGAGCTGCCCCCGCTGCCCGCGCTCACCCGCGCGGAGGGAAGCGTCGTGGACGGCTATCTGGACGTGGTCGATCTGCTGGGCCGGATCAACCCGGCGCGCGGCAGCGACACCTACGGCGGTCTGCGGGCCGCCCAGGCCCTGGTGGGGAAGGCCACCGCACTGCGGGACGCGCTGGCGCTGATGCATGAGCGCGGGGAGAGCGAGCTGCACACCGCGACGCTGGCCCGGGCGCTGCGGGTGCTGGACGGGGAGCGGCGCGCGGAGCGGGTCACGCTGCCCCCGGCGCTGCGCGCCTGAGACGCGCCCTCGAGGGCGCGGGGCCGTCGCCCGTCGAGGGCGCGGAACCGTCGCCCGAACGGCGGAGCGGGATTCCGGCGGCCCGGGCGGGGCCGGCTTGCGGCCCACGGACGTCCCGGGTCCGTGTCCGCGTCCGCCCCACCACGCCCCGGCACGGTCGTCCGCGCAGGTCACGGGCGCGGAGCGGGGCGGTCGGCACCACCCGAACGGCCCCGCAGTGACCACCGTCACACCGGGCCCTCTCGAGTCGGAACCGGCGGCGCGGCTGCGTGACCATCCCAGGGGACGACAGGACTCCGCCACCACACCGGGGCGGAGTCGGCCCACGAAGGGTGGCGCGTGATGTCTGCGCACATACGTATCCCCAGGATGTTCTCGCGAGCGAGCGCCGTCTCGGCCCTCACCGTCGCCGCTGTGGGGGGCACCGTGGCGACGCCGGGCTATCCACCGGAGGCCGAGGCCGCAACCGCCGCGGCCAAGGCGCTGCGGATCGCGGCGTCGAAGAAGGGCGCACCGTACAAGTACGGCGCGGAGGGGCCCAAGCGCTTCGACTGCTCCGGGCTGACGCAGTACGCCTACAAGCGGGCCGGGAAGCGGCTGCCCCGCACCGCGGCCGCGCAGTACAACCGGACCCGCCATATCAAGGCCGGTTCCCGCAAGGGCGGGGACCTGGTGTTCTTCCACTCCGGGAGCGGGGTCTACCACGTCGGTGTGTACGCGGGCGGCGGCCGGATCTGGCACGCCCCCAAGACCGGCACGGTGGTGCGGCTGGAGCGGATCTGGACCAAGAAGGTCTGGTACGGACATGTGCGCTGACCCGCCGTAGGTGTCAGGGACCGTGGGTAGGTTGACGGGGCCGGGCCACACCGCTGTGGACCGGCCCCGTCGACCACCGGAGGCATCGCATGGCGTACGCGTATCCCGACGACGATGGGTTCCGCGGGGCGCGCGGCGGCGTCGAGCGCGGTCCGGTGCCGGTATGAACGAGCCTTTTCACGGCGAGCCTTTTCACGGCGAGCCCTTCCAGGCCGACCGGACCTACGACCAGGTGTATCTCCTCTTCGTCGACACCTCCGGGTATTCGACGATCGTCCGCTCGAACCCCAGGGACCGCGCCGCCCACGCCTTCGATCTGCTGCGCGAGCGGATGCGCGCCCGGCTCGGGCAGCTCTCGGCGCAGCGGCGCTGTGCCCGCAGCGACTTGTGGAGCTGGCGCGGCGACGGGGGCTTCTTCGCGGTCCATGACGACAGCGAGAGCGTGGCCCGCGATGTCGCGCTGGAGGCGGCCCGCACCTTTCTGACCCTGGATCTGCGCCATCTGCGCGACGAGTTCGCGCAGGCGGGGGTGGACGGGGAGCTGCATGTGCGGATGGCGTTGCACAAGGGGGCGATACGCCACACCGGCGAGGGCCGGACCGGCACCATCCACTCCCCCGACATCAATCTGGCCGCGCATCTGGAGAAGGCGACTCCGGCGGATTGCCTGGCGGTCTCGGAGGATGTGTACCGCACCGCGGGGCCGTATGCCGAGCTGTTCGCCCATGTGGGAAGCCATGAGGGCAAGGACGTCTATCTGATGGCGGGCGACGGCGGGCCGGGCGGGGCGGCCAAGGCGTGGCTGGCGGGCCGGGGGCTTTCGGACGGCTCCCCGGTGCACGCGTATCCGGAGCGGCCGAGCCCCCAGGAGAAGGCGCGGCTGCTGGACGCGGCGGGCGAGGAGGTCCTCGACATGGGGACGGCGCTGCGCACCTCCTCCAGCCGGCTGGTCACCACCGAGCGTCCGGCCCGCTTTCGCGACGCGATCCTCGGGCTGCTGCGCCGGGGCGGCACCTATCGCTGCTATCTGCTGGACCCGTCCTCGGACGCGGCGGCCACGCTCTCCCGCCAGTATCAGGAGGACATGACGCGGAAGATCAAGGATTCGCTGGAGCGGTTCGGCCGCTTCAAGGAGCGCTATGGAGCGGAGGCGGAGGGCTTGCACGTCTATCAGACCGACGAGTTCCCCGGCTTCTCGGCGCTCACCGTCGATATGCACCGGCCGAGCGGGCTGATCCTGTACTCCTCGTACCTGATGGGCACGAGCCGGTACGGGGTGATCGAGCGCGGCGACATGCCGCACTATCTGATCGGCCCGGCCGCCGGGCGGGTCTTCACCCGGATCCGTCAGCTGGCCGAGGCGCGGGCCTCGGAGGGGCAGGCCCAGCGCGTGCTGTGAGCGGATTCAGCGGACCGGCACGGTCCACGGCAGGGCGATCCAGACGGTCTTGCCGCCGTCCGCGGTCGGGGTGACGAACACCTCGCCGCCCGACTCCGCGGCCAGACAGCGCACGATGACCATGCCGCGCCCGCTGTCCTGCTGGGTGGCCAGCGGCAGCCATCTGGGCCATTTGGGATGGCTGTCGGTGATCCCGATCTCCAGCCGCTGCTCGCGGTCGAGCCGTAGGTCCACGGTGAAGGTGGGCGACCGGCCCACGGTGTGCTCCACGGCGTTGGTGGCGAGCTCGGAGACGATCAGCCGCACGGTGTCCGCGGCCTCCCCCTCCTGCCCGAGCCCCCATTCGGCGAGCACGTCCGTGACATAGGCACGTGCCGCGGAAACCGACGCCGGTGCGCTCGGCAGAGTGACGGATGCTTCCTGATGGTCTGCCATGACGGCCTGTCCCTTTCCCGCCGGGGCGCGGCTGCGGACGCGTTGGAAGGTGGAGCTGCGAAGCCGGTGAAGTCGTGGGCTGCCCTGACGGCTCTACGCGTCAGAGTGCCACCGATGCCCGCCGCAACGGGGGCGATCCACCGAGTTATGCATATATCTGTCGCCCAAAGCGGTGAACTCTGCTACGGAAAACCGGATTTGGGAGGCACACTGGGCCACTGGTGCGACACGCGCTGTGGGTGACGCGCCGGCAAGGGGAAAGGCGGGAGGGAGAACTCATGCGGTACGGCCCGGCGGTGCGCCGTCGCAAGCTCGGCGCGGAACTCCGCCGCCAGCGTGATCTGGCCGGACTCACCAGCGGTGAGGTCGCCCTCCGGCTGGGCTGGCATCAGTCGAAGGTGAGCCGGATCGAGACCGGCCGGAGCGGGGCCAAGCCCTCGGATGTGGCGCGGCTGCTGGAGGTCTACGAGGTCGCCGACCCGGAGTTGCGCGCCCTGCTGGAGGCGCTGTGCCGCGGGGGCGCCTCGGATCCGGAGGGGTCACGGCGCGGCTGGTGGTACGCGTACCGCGATCTACTGCCGCCCGCCTACCGGGACTTCATCAGCCTGGAGGCGGAGGCGTCGGACGCGTACACCCTGGAGACCACGGTGGTGCCAGGTCTGCTGCAGACCCCGGACTACGCCCGGGCGGTGACCCTCGCGGCGCTCCCGGATCTGCCGCGGCCCCAGGTGGACTCGCTGGTGGAGGTGCGGATCGCGCGTCAGTCGGTGCTGCACGGCGAGCGGCCGTTGCGGCTGCACGCGGTGCTGGACGAGGCGGCGCTGCGGCGCGAGGTGGGCGGACCCGGGGTGATGGCGGCGCAATTGAGCCATCTGGCCAATCTTTGCGCATTGCCTCAGGTGCAGCTGCAGGTACTGCCATTCTCTATCGGAATGCCCATTGGTATGACAGGTCCTTTCATTATTTTCTCTTTTCCGCACATTAGTGACCTGGACGTAGTAGTTCTCGACCACCTGACGAGTAGCCTCTATCTGGAGCGGAAAGAAGACCTCCGGGCGTACAGCGCCGCGTTCGAAGTACTGCGGACCCGCGCCCTGACACCTGAGGAATCGTTGTCCTTCATCAACAAAATCGGGGGCGGCGCCTGAGGGGGCACCATGTCCAGTATGTCCGCCAAGTCCGTCCACTGGCTGCGCAGCAGCTACAGCGTCGGCATGAACAACTGCGTCGAGACGGCCCTGCTGGGGTCCGACCGGCTCGGCGTGCGCGATTCGAAGAACACAGCGGGCCCCGTCCTGCTGTTCACCCCGTCGACCTGGGTCTCCTTCCTCGAGGGGCTCAAGGACGACGGCCTCGGCTCCGGCACCTCCCGCTCGGCCGGAACCGGAAGCTGATCCGTCAGTGAAGTATCTGTTCCGCTGGTGAACGGCTGATCCGTTCACCCTCCCGTCAGTGACTCATCAGGCGGTCGGCGCGGTCTTCACGATCACGTCGACCGCCCTCTCGACCTGCTCCTCCGTCAGATCCCCACGCGCCGTCAGCCGCAGCCGCGAGATGCCGTCGGGGACGGACGGCGGGCGGAAGCACCCCACCAGCAGCCCGGCCGCGCGGCAGCCCGCGGCCCAGCGCACCGCCTGCTCCGGGGACGGGGCCCGCACCGACACCACCGACGCGTCCGGCCGCACCGCGGTCAGCCCGGCGGCGGTCAGCCGTCCGTACAGCCCCATGGCGACCGTACGGACGCGGGCGGCGCGCTCCGGCTCCCGGCGCAGCAGCCGCAGGCTCGCCAGGGCGGCGCCCACGGCCGCCGGGTTGAGCCCGGTGTCGAAGATGAACGTGCGTGCGGTGTTCACCAGGTGCTCGATCACCCGGGCGGACCCCAGCACCACCCCGCCCTGGCTGCCCAGCGACTTGGAGAGGGTGGCCGTGACCACCACATCCGGCGCGCCCGCGAGCCCGGCCCCGTGCACCGCGCCGCGCCCGCCCTCGCCGAGCACCCCCAGCCCGTGCGCCTCATCCACCACCAGCGCCGCGCCGTGGGCACGGCAGGCCCCGGCGAGGGCGGCCAGCGGGGCGGCGTCGCCGTCGACGGAGAAGACCGAGTCGCTGACGGCAAGGGCGCACCGGCGCGCCGGGACCGCTCCGGCTCCCTCGGCGGCCTCCTCCCGCGTGTCCTCTTCGGCCGCGCCCAGCGCCTTGCGCACGGCGTCCGGGTCGGCGTGCGGGACGACGGCGACCTCGGCGCGGGAGAGCCGGCAGCCGTCGATGAGCGAGGCGTGATTGCCCGCGTCGGAGACGATCAGGGCGTCCCGGCCGCTCAGCGCGGAGACGGCGGCCAGATTGGCGGCGTAGCCGGAGGAGAACACCAGAGCCGCCTCGAAACCGCAGAAGTCGGCGAGTTCCCGCTCCAGTGTGGTGTGCAGCTCGGTCGAGCCGGTGACCAGGCGCGATCCGGTGGACCCCGCGCCCCAGCGCTGCGCCGCCGCGGCCGCGGCGGCCGTCACCTCCGGGTGGCGGGCCAGCCCCAGATAGTCGTTGCTCGCCAGATCGAGCAGCGGGGAGTCGGCGGGCCGGGGGCTGAGCCGGCGCACCAGCCCGGCCCGGTCGCGCCGCTCCCGCTGTGCGTCGATCCATGCGAACGCGTCGTCCGGGCGGTCCTGGGGCATCGGCTGCCTCGCCTCCGTGGCCTCGTCAAGGGCACCGACTGTCGGGTCCGGATAGAACGTAGCCTCCTCCATGCCCGGTCATGGTGTGGCAATACCCACACCCCGATCCGCGCGTCTTGTACGGTCCCTCCTTGGCCGGGAGCGGTGGGGTAGGAAAGGATCGTCGCCATGGACCTGCTGAACACGCTGGTGGACAAGGGGTTGCGGCGCGAATCGCCAACCCGCGAAGAGGCGCTCGCCGTCCTGGCGACCTCCGATGACGAGCTGCTCGATGTGGTGGCCGCGGCGGGCAAGGTGCGCCGCGCCTGGTTCGGGCGGCGGGTGAAGCTCAACTATCTGGTGAACCTGAAGTCGGGGCTGTGCCCCGAGGACTGCTCCTACTGCTCGCAGCGGCTGGGCTCGAAGTCCGAGATCCTCAAGTACACCTGGCTCAAGCCGGAGCAGGCGGCCGCCGCGGCGGGCGCCGGGGTCGCGGGCGGCGCCAAGCGGGTGTGCCTGGTGGCCAGCGGACGCGGTCCCACCGACCGCGACGTGGACCGGGTCTCGAAGACCATCGCCGCCATCAAGGAGGAGCACCAGGACGTCGAGATCTGCGCCTGTCTGGGGCTGCTGTCCGACGGTCAGGCGGCGCGGCTGAAGGACGCGGGGGCGAACGCGTACAACCACAACCTCAACACCTCCGAGGCGACCTACGGCGACATCACGACCACCCACACCTACGCCGACCGGGTCTCGACCGTGCAGCAGGCCCAGGCGGCGGGGATGTCCGCCTGCTCCGGGCTGATCGCGGGCATGGGCGAGTCGGACGAGGACCTGGTGGACGTGGTCTTCTCGCTGCGCGACCTGGACCCGGACTCGGTGCCGGTCAACTTCCTCATCCCGATCGAGGGCACCCCGCTGGCCGGGGACTGGAACCTCACCCCGCAGCGCTGTCTGCGGATCCTGGCGATGGTGCGGTTCGTCTGCCCGGACGTGGAGGTGCGGCTCGCCGGCGGCCGCGAGATCCATCTGCGGACGCTGCAGCCGCTGGCCCTGAACCTGGCGAACTCGATCTTCCTCGGCGACTATCTGACCACCGAGGGCCAGGCGGGCAAGGACGATCTGGCGATGATCGCGGATGCGGGCTTCGAGGTGGAGGGCACCGACACCACGACGCTGCCCAAGCACCGCGCGGACGCGGCTGCCGGTTCCGGCTGCGGCGGCCACGGCGCGGAGGGCGGTGGCTGCGGCCCGTGCGGTGACGCGGCGCCCGCCGACGCCGTACCCGCCCAGGCGGCGGCCGGTGCCACGGTCTCCACCTCGGCGGCCGCGGAGGGCTCCCACGCCGATCTGGTCGCGGTGCGCCGCCGCGGTGCGGGCACGGATCTGCCGCCCAATGCCTGAGCCGCTGACCCCGGCCGAGCTGCGGGCGCTGGACCGGCAGCACGTCTGGCATCCGTACGGCCCGATGCCCGGCCGCCAGGACCCCCTGGTCGTGGAGTCCGCGGCCGGGGTCCGGTTGCGGCTGGCCGAGCCGGTGGAGGGCGTCCGCGAGCTGGTGGACGGGATGTCGTCGTGGTGGTCCGCCATCCACGGCTACAACCACCCGGCGCTCAACGACGCCGCGCGGGGTCAGCTGGACCGGATGAGCCATGTGATGTTCGGCGGGCTCACCCATGAGCCCGCCGTCCGGCTGGCCACCCGTCTGGTGGAGATCACGCCGGAGCCGCTGAGCCATGTCTTCCTCGCCGACTCCGGTTCGGTGTCGGTCGAGGTCGCGGTGAAGATGTGCCTGCAGTACTGGCGCTCCCTCGGCCGCCCCGCCAAGCGACGGCTGCTGACCTGGCGCGGCGGCTATCACGGCGACACCTGGCAGCCGATGGCGGTGTGCGACCCGGACGGCGGAATGCACCGGCTGTGGTCCGGTGTGCTGCCCGAGCAGATCTTCGCGGACGCGCCGCCCCCCGGTTTCGACGCGGACCCCGACCCGGCGTACGAGGCACATGTACGCGAGCTGGTGGCCCGTCACGCCCATGAGCTGGCCGCGGTGATCGTGGAGCCGGTGGTCCAGGGCGCGGGCGGGATGCGCTTCCACTCCCCCGCGCTGCTGCGGGTGCTGCGCGAGGCGTGCGACGAGCACGATGTGCTGCTGGTGTTCGACGAGATCGCCACGGGCTTCGGCCGCTCGGGCACGCTCTTCGCGGCCGAGCACGCGGCGGTGTGCCCCGATGTGATGTGTCTGGGCAAGGCGCTGACCGGGGGTTATCTCACCCTGGCGGCCACGCTGTGCACCCCGCGGGTGGCGGACGGCATCTCGCGCGGCGAGGTGCCGGTGCTCGCGCACGGCCCGACGTTCATGGGCAATCCGCTGGCCACGGCCGTCGCCTGCGCCTCGATCGAGCTGCTGCTCTCCTACGACTGGCGGCAGGAGGTCAAGCGGATCGAGACCGGGCTGCGCGACGGTCTCGCGGAGGCGGCCGAGCTGCCGGGCGTCCGGGAGGTGCGGGTGCTCGGCGCGATCGGCGTCGTCCAGCTCGACCGTCCGATGGACGACGCGGGGATGGCGGCGGCGACGCGGGCCGCGGTGCGCGAGGGCGTATGGCTGCGCCCGTTCCGCGATCTGCTGTACACCATGCCGCCGTACATCACGGGCGACCACGATCTGGCCCGGATCTGCACGGCGGTACGGGCGGCCGCGGCCGCGGCCGTCTGACCCGCCCGCTCCGCTCGCGGTCGGCCTCCCACCCATAGGGACCGACCGCACCGGGGCAGGCCGGGAGCACGAACGAAAGTGAAAGGCAACGGAAACGAAGATGTCAGTACTGGTCGTCACCGGCACGGGCACCGAAATCGGAAAAACCGTCAGCACGGCGGCCGTCGCCGCCGCGGCGCTCGCACGCGGCCGCTCGGTGGCGGTGCTCAAACCCGCCCAGACCGGTGTCGCGGAGGGCGAACCGGGCGATGCCGCCGAGGTGGCCCGGCTCGCCGGTGCGGTGACCCTGCTCGAACTCGCCCGCTACCCCGAGCCGCTGGCCCCCGCCACCGCCGCCCGCCGCGCCGGACGGCCGCCGGTGCGGCCGCACGAGGTGGCGGAGGCGGCCGAGAAGCTGGCCACCGAGCACGATCTGGTGCTGGTCGAGGGCGCGGGCGGGCTGCTCGTACGGTTCGACGAGACGGGGGCGACGCTCGCCGACGCGGCCCGGCTGCTCGGCGCGCCCGTCCTCGTGGTCGCCCACGCGGGCCTCGGCACGCTCAACGCGACCACCCTGACCACCGAGGCGCTGCGCGCCCGCGGGCTGGAGTGCCCCGGCGTCGTCATCGGCAGCTGGCCCGCCGCCGCGGACCTCGCCTCCCGCTGCAATGTGGCCGATCTACCGGAATCGTCCGGTGTCCCGCTGCTGGGCGCCATCCCCCAGGGCGCCCCGGCCCTGCCGCCCGCCGACTTCCGCGCCCAGGCGCCCGGTTGGCTGGCGCCCCGGCTGGACGGGAGCTGGGACGCGGCGCGGCTGGCCGCGTAGCGAGGCCCCCCGCGTGGGCAGAATCCCGGTACCGGTTCCATCGTCCGTACCTGGGACAAGGGGGAGCTCCCATGCCCGTATGCCCTCGCACGCCCCCGCGTGACGCCGTCCACCACCCGCTCTTCGCCCGCTGCTACGCCAGAATGAGCCCACTGGCCGACGAGCGAGCGGGGGTCGGTGAGCTGCGCGGCGAGCTGCTGGCCGGCCTGTCCGGCCGGGTCATCGAGATCGGCGCGGGCAACGGGCTGAACTTCCCCCACTATCCCGAAGCCGTCTCCGAGGTGGTCGCCATCGAACCCGAGCGCCATCTGCGGCGGCTGGCCACCCGGGCGGGGCTGCGGGCCGGGGTGCCGGTGGACGTGGTGCCGGGCGTCGCCGAGGCGCTGCCGGTCAAGAGCGAGGCGTTCGACGCGGCCGTCGCCTGTCTGGTGCTGTGCTCGGTGCGCGATGTGCCGCGCGCGCTCGCCGAGCTGCTGCGGGTGCTGCGGCCCGGCGGTGAGCTGCGCTTCCTCGAGCACGGCCGCGCCGAGGGGCGGGTCCTGGCGACCACCCAGCGGGCGCTGGACCGCACGGTGTGGCCGCTGATGTTCGGTGGCTGCCATACGGCGCGCGAGGTGCGCTCGGAGATCGAGGCCGCGGGCTTCGAGCCGCTCGGCCACCGCCGGCTGCGCATCCCCGAGCGGGGCCCGACCCTGCCGACGTCCCCGTGCGTACTGGGCGCGGCGCGCCGCCCGGTATCGCCTCCGCGTCCGTAACCAAAGGCGCGCCGGACACCGTCTGCGCACCCCGGCATCGCCGTCCCGTCCGTCATCGCATTCCTGTACGTCCGCGTCCGCGGGTGGGCGCATCGGCGGCCGGGTCCCTACCATCGAGGGCACGACGTTCCGATACGGGGAGGCATCGTGTCCACACCGGCGGCAACGAAGACGGACGGGTTCGCGGAGGGCGGCGCCCATGCGGCGGCCCGCGCCCGGTCCCTGACCAAGGCGTACGGCAGCGGCGAGACGGCCGTGCTCGCGCTGGACGCGGTGGACGTGGAGATCGAACGGGGCCGCTTCACCGCGGTGATGGGCCCGTCCGGATCCGGCAAGTCCACCCTGATGCACTGTCTGGCCGGTCTCGACACGGTCTCGTCGGGCCAGGCCTGGCTGGGCGACACCGAGATCACCGGCCTGGGCGACAAGGAGCTGACCCAGCTCCGCCGCGACCGGATCGGCTTCATGTTCCAGTCGTTCAATCTGCTGCCCACGCTCAATGCGGCCGAGAACATCACCCTGCCCATGGACATCGCGGGCCACAAGCCCGACCGGGAGTGGGTGGACCGGGTCATCGACACCCTCGGGCTGCGCGACCGGCTGCGGCACCGGCCCGCCCAGCTGTCCGGCGGACAGCAGCAGCGGGTGGCCTGCGCCCGGGCGCTCGCCTCCCGCCCCGAGCTGATCTTCGCGGACGAGCCCACCGGCAACCTGGACTCACGGTCGGGCCTGGAGGTGCTGCGCTTTCTGCGGGAGGCCGTCGACGAGCTGGGCCAGACGGTCGTCATGGTCACCCACGACCCGAGCGCCGCCGCCCACTCCGATCTGGTGCTCTTCCTCGCCGACGGCCGGATCGTGGACCGGATGGAGCGGCCCACGGCCGAGGCGGTGCTGGAGCGGATGCACATCTTCACCAGGGCCGCGCCCGGGGCCGAGCCGGAACCCGACCCGCTGGGCTGAGCCCCGGGCACCGTCCCCGGCCGGTGCCCGATCGGCCGGACCGGTGCATGAGGGCGAGTGAGCGAGAGTGGGGACAAAGGACCTCGAACGGCGCCGATCTCGGATACGTTCACCGTATCCGCGTTCGAGGAGGGCTCATGGCAAGGCCGTTCCGCTTCGGAGTCAATCTGCTCACCCTTGAATCGGCCGAGGCATGGCGGGCGAAGTGCCGCCACGCCGAGCAGCTCGGCTATGACGTGCTGCTGGCCCCCGACCACCTCGGCAACCCCGCCCCGTTCCCGGCGCTGGCCACCGCCGCCGAGGCGACCGAGCGCCCACGGCTGGGCACCTTCGTACTCAACGCCGGCTTCTGGAACCCCGCGCTGCTCGCCCGGGAGGTGGCCACCTGCGACGCGCTGACCGACGGCCGGCTGGAGCTCGGCCTGGGCGCCGGCTATGTCAAGGCCGAGCACGACAGCGCCGGGCTGCCCTTCGGTTCACCACGGGAGCGGGTGGACCATCTGGTGCGCACCGTGGCCGAGTTGGAGCGTCTGCTGACCGATGCCGAGCACCGGCCGCGGCCCGCGCAGTCCCCGCGCCCGCCGCTGCTGCTCGGCGGCAACGGCGACCGGCTGCTGCGGCTGGCCGCGCGCCATGCGGACATCGCGGCGTTCACCGGGGCGGTGCAGGCCCCCGGCAGACCCCAGGGCGCCCTGCAGCTGATCAGCCCCGAGACGCTGGAGGAGCGGGTGGGCGCCTTCCGCCGCTTCGCCGCCGAGGCGGGGCGGGCGCAGGAGGGGGCGGATGAGCCGGGCGAGGCGATCGAGCTGAACTACCTCATCCAGATGGCCGGGCCCGGCGCCGACCGGCGCGCCAAGGTGCGTGAGCTTTCCGCGTACGCACCGGGCCTCACCGAGGACCAGATGCTGGAGCACCCGGCGCTGCTGCTGGGCGACGCCAAGGAGATGGCGGAGCAGTTGCGGGCCCACCGCGAGCGGTTCGGCTTCTCGTACTTCACCGTGCTGGAGCACAACATGGAGGCGTTCGCCCCGGTGATCGAGGAGCTGCACGGCAGCTGACCGGGTGGAATTCCCGTCGACGCCGCGGTCCGCCCGATGATGGGATGCGGCCATGAACGATCTTCGGATACGGGCCGCGGCCCCCGCCGACCTCGACACCGTGCTCGCCTTCTGGAAGGAGGCGGCGGAGGGCACCAGCATCAGCGACGACCGGGACGGGGTGGCCCGGCTGCTCGACCGCGACCCGGAGTCGCTGCTGCTGGCCGAGCGGGACGGGGAGCTCGCCGGAACGGTGATCGCCGGTTTCGACGGCTGGCGCTGCCATCTGTACCGGCTGGCCGTCCACCCCGGGCACCGCCGCCGGGGCGTGGCGACGGCCCTGCTGGCGGCGGCCGAGGAGCGGTTCACGGCCCTGGGCGGACGGCGCGGGGACGCGATGGTGCGGGGCGAGAACGGGCTGGCCCACCACGCGTGGAGCGCGGCGGGCTATGAGCGCCAGCCGCAGTGGAGCCGCTGGGTCAAGCCGCTGTGCCCCTGACCCGGCGCGGCCGTCCCCGCCGCGGCCGCGCGGGGGCTGCATTCCTCCGGTCTCTGGCGGATCATGGGACGGAGGTGAACCGATGACCGAAGTCCTCCTCCTGGCCGTGGCGCTCCTCCTGGCGGTGGCCTGTGGCGCCTTCGTCGCGGCGGAGTTCTCGCTGACCACGGTCGAGCGCAGCGAGCTGGAACGGGCGGCCGAACGCGGGGAGCGCGGCGCGGCCGGGGCGCTGAAGGCCGTGCGGAGCCTCACCTACCAGCTCTCCGGCGCGCAGCTCGGGATCACCGTGACCAATCTGGTCGTCGGCATGCTGGCCGAGCCGTCCGTCGCGGCCCTGCTGGCCGGGCCGCTCACCGCGATCGGCGTACCCCAGTCGGCCGTCCGCTCGGCCGCGCTGGTGCTCGGCACCTTTCTGTCGACCGTCGTACTGATGGTCGTGGGCGAGCTGGTGCCCAAGAACTGGGCCATCTCCCGGCCACTGCCGGTCGCCAAGGCCGTGGCCACCCCGCAGCGCGTCTTCAGTTCCGTCTTCCGCCCGCTGATCAGCCATCTCAACAACACCGCCAACCACACCGTGCGCCGGATGGGCCTGGAGCCCGCCGAGGAGCTGGCCTCCGCGCGCGGCCCACAGGAGCTGATCGCCCTCGCCCGGCACTCCGCCAAGGAGGGCGCGCTGGAGAAGGACACCGCCGAGCTGTTCGTCCGCACCCTGAACCTCGCCGAGCTCACCGCGCAGAACGTGATGACCCCGAGGGTGCGGGTGGTGGCGCTGGACGTACGGGCCACCGCCGAGGACGTCGCCAACGCGACCCGCGCCACCGGGCTGTCCCGCTTCCCCGTCTACCAGGGCAGCCTGGACACCGTCGTCGGCATCGTGCACATCAAGGACGTCCTGGCGGTCCCCGCCGAGGAGCGGCCCCGCCGCCCGGTGTCCGAGCTCATGCGCGAACCGGTGCTCGTCCCCGAGTCGCTCACCGTGGACCGGCTGCTGGACCGGCTCTCGGCCCAGCGCAGCATGGCGGTGGTCATCGACGAGTACGGCGGTACGGCCGGGGTCGTCACCCTGGAGGACATCGTCGAGGAGGTGGTCGGCGAGGTCCGCGACGAGCACGATCCGCACGAGACCCCCCATCTGATTCCGATGGGCCGGGACACCGAGGGCCATATGCTCTACGACGCGGACGGCGCGGCCCGCGTCGATCAGCTGGAGCGCATCGGGCTGCGCGTGCCGCCGGGCCCGTACGAGACCCTGGCCGGGCTGATCGCCACGGAGCTGGGCCGGATCCCGGCCGTCGGCGACACCGTCGAGCTGGCGGGCTGGTCCATGGAGGTGCGCAAGGTGACGAGCCACCGGGCGGCCCGGGCCCGGCTGCGGGCGCCGGGACGCGGTGCCGGGAGCGATGGCGACGGCGGCGTGCCCGGGGCCGAGGGGGCGACGGGCCGATGACCGTCCTCCAGCTGCTGATCGGCCTGCTGACGCTGGTCCTCAACGCCTTCTTCGTGGGCGCGGAGTTCGCCCTGATCTCGGTGCGCCGCAGCCAGATCGATCCACACGCCCAGCAGGGCGACCGACGGGCGCGCTCCGTGCTGTGGGCCCTGGAGCACCTCTCCGCGCTGCTGGCCGCCGCCCAGCTCGGGATCACGCTGTGCACGCTGGTGCTGGGCGCCGTCGCGGAACCGGCCATCGCGCATCTGCTGGAGCCGTTCTTCCATGTGGTGGGGCTGCCGCTGGGCCTGGTGCACCCGGTCTCGTTCGTGATCGCGCTGACCGCGGCCACCTATCTGCACATGCTGTTCGGCGAGATGGTGCCGAAGAACGTGGCGCTGGCCGAGCCGGTGCGCACCGTGCTGCTGCTCGGCCCGCCCCTGGTCGCCCTCGCCCGCACCCTGCGCCCGGTGATCTTCGGGGTGAACTCCTTGGCGAACGGGTTGCTGAAGCTGATGCGCGTGGAGCCCAAGGGCGAGGTCGCGGCGACCTTCTCCGATGCCGAGCTGGCCCGGATGGTCTCGGACTCCAGCGAGGCCGGGCTGCTGGACGACCGCTCCACCGAGCGGCTGCGGGACGCGCTGGAGCTGGGCCGGCGACGAGTGCGGGATGTCGTGCTGCCCATGGAGGAGGTGGTCAAGGCGCAGCTCGGGGTGACCCCCGAGGAGCTGGAACAGCTGGCGGCGCGGACCGGCTTCTCACGGTTCCCGGTGGTCGACGACTCCGGGCGGATCGTGGGCTATCTGCATGTGAAGGACGCGCTGGACGCACGGCCCCGGGATGTGCCGTTCGGCCCCGATCAGCTCCGCCCGATCCCCCGGGTGCGGTCCCATACGCCGCTGGACGACGTGCTCACCGCGATGCGCGACAGCAGCACCCACCTTGCGGCGGTCATCGCCGCGGACGGACGGCTGGAGGGGCTGGTGACCATGGAGGACGTGCTGCGCGAGCTGGTGGCCTGATCACGCACCTGGCCGAGGGCCGTCGCTCCGCAACGCGTCCGGTCACTCCTCGGTGCGTCTGGACTCATGGGCGATGATGCACTCCTGCCAGTGGGCCAGCGCCTCCTCCCGTCCCCCGCCGCCCTCCTCGGCCACCGCCACCAGCGCATGGGCGGCCATCGCGGCGAGCCGCACCGCGACCCGGCACGCATCGCGCATCTCGAGCGGCTCCAGGAGGGCGGCGGCGCCCTCCCCGTCGTCGGCGAGCGCGGCGGCGACGATGGCCATGGTCGTGCGGTCGCATTCGAAGGCATCCACGTCGACCAGACTGCCCCGCCACGCGGCGCGCGGAACCCCGCGCGGTCCAAGCGGGCCAACCGGAGGGCATCGCCAGGACGGCCGCGCGCGGCTCAGCGGCGGGGCCCGGGGGCGCTGCCCGGGCCGGGGCCGGGCCGGGTGCCCATCGGGTCGTAGCGGAAGATCACGTACTCGACCCGGCCGATGACCTTGGTGCGGTTCGTCCGCCGGTACAGCTCCGGTGGCCGGAAGATGTTGTCGTCGTAGATGTCCGCGCCGGGCTCCACATTCCAGCCGGCGGTCGTCCCGTTCCGCGCCCCGCCCTCGAAGTAGATGTGGGTCATCGCCATGCGGCTCATCATGCTCGCGGTCGGCGGTCAACGCAGCCCGCGCACCGGGATAGGATCGCCTGCGCCATGCAGACGAACATCACCTACAGCAGCTTTGTCGCGGTCGGCGACTCCTTCACCGAGGGCATGTCGGACCGGCTCCCCGACGGGACCTACCGAGGCTGGGCGGATCTGCTCGCCGGTCGGCTCGCGGCCCACAACCCCGGCTTCCGCTACGCCAACCTCGCGGTCCGCGGCAAGCTGATCGGGCAGATCGTCGAGGAGCAGACGGGCCCGGCGGCGGCCATGGGCGCCGATCTGGTGACCCTGGTCGGCGGACTGAACGATGTGCTGCGGCCGAAATGCGATGTGGGCCGGGTGTGCGCCCTGCTGGAGGAGGCCGTCGAGCGGCTGGCGCCCACCTGCAAGCGGCTGGTGCTGATGCGCAGCCCGGGGCGGCGCGGGCCGGTGTTCGCGCGGTTCGAGCCACGGATGGAGCGGCTGTTCTCGGTCATCGACGAGCTGGGCGCACGGCATGACGCGACCGTCGTGGACCTGTTCGCCTCCCAGGCCGTCGGGGACCCCCGGATGTGGGACGAGGACCGGCTGCATCTGAACGCCGAGGGGCACCGGCGGGTCGCCGAGGCCGTATGGCAGGCACTGGGCCATGAGCCGGAGGCCGACTGGGACGCGCCCCTGCCGCCCCCGGTGCCCGTCGGCTGGATAGCCCGCCGCACCTCGGATGTGCGGTTCGCCCGCCAGCACCTCGGGCCGTGGATCGGCAGGCGGCTGACCGGCCGCTCCTCGGGCGACGGGCGCGCCCCCAAGCGCGCCGAACTGCTGCCGTACGAGGACTGATCCGCAGCCGATCCGCAGCCTGATGCGCCACTGATGTGCAGGGCCGTCGCCCGCCCGCGCCCCGGGCCCTGCGGACGGGTCCGTCGGCCACCGGTCTGGCCTGCGAGGACGGCCAGTAGACTCTGTGCACGTGACTGGTAAGCCGCGCATTCCGAACGTCCTGGCCAACCGCTACGCCTCCGCGGAGCTGGCCGTCCTCTGGTCCCCCGAGTACAAGGTGACGCTGGAGCGGCGGCTGTGGCTCGCCGTGCTGCGCGCCCAGAAGGACCTCGGAATCGAGGTACCGGACGCCGCCCTCGCCGACTACGAGCGGGTCCTGGAGACCGTCGACCTGGCCTCGATCGCCGAGCGCGAGAAGGTCACCCGCCACGATGTGAAGGCCCGGATCGAGGAGTTCAACGCCCTCGCCGGCCATGAGCACGTCCACAAGGGCATGACCTCCCGCGATCTCACCGAGAACGTGGAGCAGCTCCAGATCCGGCTCTCCCTGGAGCTGGTCCGGGACCGTACGGTCGCGGTGCTGGCCCGGCTCGGCAAGCTGGCCGCCGACCACGCCGAGCTGGTGATGGCCGGCCGGTCGCACAATGTGGCGGCACAGGCCACCACGCTCGGCAAGCGGTTCGCCACCGCGGCGGACGAGCTGCTGGTGGCGTACGGGCGGCTGGAGGACCTGCTGGGCCGCTATCCGCTGCGGGGCGTCAAGGGCCCGGTCGGCACCGCGCAGGACATGCTGGACCTGCTCGGCGGCGACGCGGAGAAGCTGGCCGAGCTGGAGCGGCGGGTCGCCGCCCACCTCGGCTTCGCGCAGGCGTTCACCTCCGTCGGCCAGGTCTATCCGCGCTCGCTGGACTACGACGTCGTCACCGCGCTGGTGCAGCTCGCCGCGGCCCCGTCCTCGCTGGCCAAGACCATCCGGCTGATGGCCGGACACGAGCTGGTGACCGAGGGCTTCAAGCCCGGCCAGGTCGGCTCGTCCGCGATGCCGCACAAGATGAACACCCGCTCCTGCGAGCGCGTCAACGGCCTCGCCGTGATCCTGCGCGGCTACGCCTCGATGACCGGGGAGCTGGCGGGCGACCAGTGGAACGAGGGCGATGTCTCCTGCTCGGTGGTGCGCCGGGTCGCGCTGCCGGACGCGTTCTTCGCCTTCGACGGGCTGCTGGAGACCTTCCTGACCGTGCTCGACGAGTTCGGCGCCTTCCCCGCCGTCGTCGCCCGTGAGCTGGACCGTTACCTGCCCTTCCTCGCCACGACGAAGGTGCTGATGGGTGCCGTCCGGGCCGGGGTGGGCCGCGAGGTCGCCCATGAGGCGATCAAGGAGAACGCGGTGGCCGCGGCGCTGGCGATGCGCGAGCGCGGCGCCGAGCGCAATGAGCTGCTCGACTCGCTCGCCGCCGATGAGCGCATCCCGCTGGACCGGGCCGGTCTCGACGCGCTGATGGACGACAAGCTCTCCTTCACGGGCGCGGCCGCGAACCAGGTCGGCGCGGTGGTGGCCCGGATCGAGGAGATCGTCAAGGAGCGCCCGGCGGCCGCCGCCTACACCCCCGGCTCGATCCTCTGACGCCGGCGATGACCCCCGCCGAACTGGAGGCCGCCCGCGACCGTCTCGTCCCCGATGTGGTCGGGGACGGCCTGCGGGTCCTCTTCTGCGGTATCAACCCCGGGCTGATGACGGCCGCCACCGGCCACCACTTCGCCCGCCCCGGCAACCGCTTCTGGCCCACCCTCCACGCCTCGGGCTTCACCCCGCGGCAGTTGCACCCGTCCGAGCAGTCGGAGCTGGTGCGCTACGGCCTGGGCATCACCAATGTGGTGGCGCGCGCCAGTGCGCGGGCCGATGAGCTGAGCGACCAGGAGTACCGGGAGGGCGGCCGGATCCTGGAGGAGAAGGTGCTCCGGCTGCGGCCGCGCTGGCTGGCGGTGGCGGGGGTCACCGCCTACCGGGTCGCGTTCGGCGACAAGAAGGCGAAGATCGGCCCGCAGACGCGCACGATAGGGAACACCCGCATCTGGGCCCTGCCGAACCCCAGCGGGCTCAACGCGCACTGGACACTGGCGACGATGGCGGAGGAGTACGGCCGCCTGCGCGCCGCCGCCGAGGCGGACGGCTAGGCGCACGCCGAGACCGGAGCGAGGGCCGGAGGGAGGGGCGTCATATCGTCCCCTCCTCCCCTATCGCCACCAAGAGCTGGAACGGCAGCTCGCGGTCGCCCTGCCCCACGCCCAGCCCGACCCAGCGGCCGTCGAGGCGCCAAACGCTCAACTCGGGCACGTAACCGCACAGGGTGTCCAGCGGGGGCGGAACGGGCTCGCCCATCGCCGAACGCTCCAGGGAGCCGGTGAGATCGAGGACATCGGGGGCGCCCCACCGTAAGGTCAGCACCTGGACCAGCACGCTCAGCTCGGCCTCGAACTCCTCCAGCACTTCCTCGACCCGGGTCAGATCGGCGTCCCAGAACTCCTCGCTGACGCGGAGGTCGGCGACATGGAAGCCGGGGCCGCTCGCCACCCGCCCGTCGGCGGCCCGCTGCGCGGGGAAGTCCCGCGCGCGCAGCTGATCGATGGTGGCCACATGGTCCGCCGTACTGGTCATGCTGTCAGTAAAGCGTGCGGGTCGGACATCTGGCCGCCCGTCAGATGACCATCTCGGTGGCCGGGCGGCCCGAGCTGGGAGGAGGCACTCGCCGCCTCCCCGTCCAGCGGATACGATCCGGCAGATACGCACTGGGAGGGAGGCCGACGTTGGGGCGGCTCACCGGCGGGGATCCGTCTCTGCTGCGACGCATCAACTCCGCCGTGGTACTGCACGCGTTGCGCGCGGCGACCGCGTCCGGCACGGCCACCGAGGGTGGCCCGGACGACGCGGGCGGCTGTGCCGGAAGCGCGAGCCTCACCGATCTCACGCGGGTGACCGGGCTGTCCCGGCCCACCGTCGAGGGCGTGATCGACGGGCTGGCCGACAGCGGTCTGGTGGTCGAGGTGCCCGCCGAGGAGGGCGGCGTCCGCCGCCAGGGCCGCCCCGCGCGCCGCTTCCGCTTCCGGGCCGAGGCCGGGCATCTGCTGGGCATAGAGATAGGGGCGCACCGGGTCGCCGCGCTCCTGTCGGACCTCGACGGACACGCGCTCGGCTCGATCGTGCGCGAGGTGTCGGAGAAGGCGTCGGCGGACGAGCGGCTGGAGCGGGTGCGCACCGCCGTCGCGGATCTGCTGCGGCGCGCGGGGGTGGCCCGGTTCTCGCTGCGCGCGGTCGGGGTGGGCAGCCCCGGCATCGTCGAGGCCGACGGCACCGTCCATCTGTGCACCGCGCTCCCCGGCTGGACCGGGCTGCCCCTGGGCGAGCGGCTGCGGCGGTCCTTCCGCTGTCCGGTGCTGGTGGAGAACGACGCGAACACGGCGGCGGTGGCCGAGCACTGGAAGGGCGCGGCGGTCGGCTCGGACGATGTGGTCTTCGTGCTGGCCGGGTTGAGCCCGGGGGCCGGGTCGTTGATCGGCGGCCGGCTCCACCGCGGCTTCGGCGGCGCCGCCGGGGAGATCGGGGCGCTGCATCTGCTGGGCCGCGAGGCCGCCCCGGAGGAGGTGCTCTCCACGACCGGGGAGCCGCTGAACCCACTGGACGAGGCGCAGGTCGCGCGTGTCTTCGCGCTGGCCCGCGACGGCGACGTGCGGGCCCGCGCCGCCGTGGACCGCTTCGTCCGCAGGCTGGTGCATGACACGGCGGCCCTGGTGCTGGCGCTGGACCCCGAGGTCGTCGTGGTCGGCGGCTGGGCCGCAGGACTGGACGGTGTGCTGGCCCCGCTGCGCGACGAGCTGTCCCGCTACTGTCTGCGGGCCCCTGAGGTCACGCTCTCGCTGCTCGGCGAGGCGGCGGTGACCACGGGGGCGCTGCGGCTGGCCCTCGACCATGTGGAGCAGGAGCTCTTCGCGGTCGACAGCACGGTGACGACCCGCCGCGCGAGCCGCTGACGCGGGGCGCGGGACGGGCCGTTTCGGGTATCGGAGTGCGTACGGAGCGGCGGCGCGGCCGCGACCCGCGCCGGGCCCACGCCGCGGGACGGGCCCGGATCAGCCCGCCAGCAGCTCCTCGCCCGCCGCGTCACCGAAGGTGAGCCGGCAGGTGTCGGCCCGGTAGGTGGCCACGGCGACGGCCGCGGTGCGGCCCTCGGCCACATAGCGGGTGGTCACGATGAGGACGGGGGCGCCGGGCAGCCGGTCGAGCTCCTTGGCGTCGTCCGCGCGGGCCGAGCCGAGCTCCACGGACTGCTCACGGCCCTCCAGCTCCAGCCGGCGCAGCTCGCGCAGCACCGCGCGGGCGCGGGCCAGCCCGCTGGGGGTGTCGATGGCGGCGAGGCCGGGGACGGACTCGGCCGGTACGTACAGCAGCTCGGCGGCGAGCGGCTGGCCGTGGGTCATCCGGGTGCGGCGCACCCGGTGGACCGGGGCGTCGGGGGCGAGCTCCAGCAGCCGGGCGACCTCGGCGGGCGGCACGGCCTCGGTGCTGTCCACGGTCTGCCAGGTGTCCTCACCGGAGGTGTCCGTCCAGCCGTGGGCGTAGTCCCCGACGGCCACGCCGACGCGGGGCGGGGCGACGGTGGTGCCGACGCCGCGGCGGCGCTGCAGCCTGCCCTCCAGCTCGAGCTGCTCGAGGGCCTGTCGGAGGGTGGCGCGGGCGACGCCGAAGCGGGCTGCCAGCTCACGCTCGTTGGGCAGGATCTCCCCGACCGCGAACTCCGAGTCGAGCGCGTCGCTGAGCACGGTCTTCAGATGCCAGTACTTGGGCTCGGGCACCGATTCCAGCTGCGTGGTCCCCACGCTGTCCCCCTTGATTCCGACGGCCGGCAGTCCTGCGCGCCTTCACAGTTATGCGCGCTTCTTTATTAAAGGTTGTTGCAGTATCAATGTGACCATAAGGCGGCGTGCGAACTTGGTCAAGACCAATCCCGTGACCGGTTATCGTCGGTGACCGTCGGAACGAAATGCGTTACGGGGCGGGAGCTGAGCACACGAATGGGCATGGACCAGGTCACGGTGGTCACCGGGGGCAGTCGCGGTATCGGTGCGGCGGTGGCGGTGCGGCTCGCGCGCGCCGGGCACAGCGTCGCCATCGGCTACGAGAGCGCCCAGGACGCGGCCGAGCGGTGGGCGGCCGCGGTGCGCGCGGAGGGTGTGCGGTCGGTGGTCGTCCAGGCCGACACCAGCGACGCGGAGCAGGTCGAGGCGATGTTCGACCGGGTGCGGGAGGAGCTGGGCCCGATCACCGGCCTGGTCAACAATGCCGGGATCACCGGGCCGTTGGGCCGCTTCACCGAGACCTCACCCGAGGTGATGCGCCGCGTCGTGGACGTCAATGTGACCGGGGCCCTGCTGTGCGCCCGGCGGGCGGCACGCGAGATGTCCACCCGCCACGGCGGGCAGGGCGGCGCCATCGTCAACATCTCCTCGGGCGCGGCGACCACCGGCAGCCCCGGGGAGTATGTGCACTACGCGGCCAGCAAGGCGGCGGTCGACGCGATGACCGTCGGCCTGTCGAAGGAGCTGGCGGCGGAGGGGATCCGGGTCAACTCCGTCCAGCCCGGGATGACGCTGACCGATATCCACGCGCGGATGGGCGACCCCGAGCGGCCGTGGCGCAACCCCGGACGGGTGCCGATGGGGCGCCCGGGCGAGCCGGAGGAGATCGCGGGCGCGGTGGCGTGGCTGCTGTCGCCGGAGGCGTCGTACACGACGGGCGCGGTGCTGCGGGTCGCGGGCGGGCTGTAGCCGCGCCGCGGGCACCGGGCACCGCTCACGGTCGGCACCGGCGCGGGCACAAGAACAGGCACAGGCACAGGCACCGGGACTACCCCCCGGTAACTCTTGCTGACATGCTGTCTCATACGCCGCATGCGCGCCTGCCCGAACGCCGATCGCGAGGAGCCATCCCATGCCCGCGTCCCTCTCCTTTTCCGTCGCCACCCCCGGCGGCCCCCGCACCGCCCGGGTCGTGCTCGAACGGCGCGGCGCGGGGCGGCCGTTGGTGCTGCTGCACGGCATCGGCCATCACTGGCAGGCGTGGGAGCCGGTGCTGGACATCCTCGCGGTCGACCGCGAGGTGATCGCCGTGGATCTGCCCGGCTTCGGGGCGTCGGACGCGCTGCCGGACGGCATCCCCTACGACCTCGACGGCGTCATACGGGTGCTCGGCACGCTCTTCGAAACCCTTGGCGTCAAGCGCCCCGACGTGGCGGGGAACTCGCTGGGCGGGCTGTTCGCCCTGGAACTGGGCCGGCTCGGACTCGTACGGTCCGTCACCGCGCTGTCCCCGGCGCAGTTCTGGAACGAGGCCGAGCGCCGCTACGCCTTCGGCGTGCTGTCCGTCATGCGGGCCGGTGCGCGGGCGCTGCCGCCGTCACTGGTGGCGTGGCTGGCCCGCGGCGCGGCCGGGCGGGCCGCGCTGACCGGCGCCATCTACGCCCGGCCCGCGCGGCGTTCACCGGCCGCGGTCGTCGCCGAGACGCGGGCGATGCGTGAGGCGGTCGGCTTCGACGCCACGCTGGCCGCCGGAAACTCCGAGCTGTTCACGCATGACATCCCCGATATCCCGGTCACCATCGCCTGGGGCTCGCGCGACCGGGTGCTGCCGCGCCGCCAGGGCGTCCGCGCCAAGCGGGTCATCCCCGGCGCCCGGCTGGTCCGGCTCCCCGGCTGCGGCCACGTGCCCATGAACGACGACCCGGCGCTGGTCGCCCGCGTCATCCTGGACGGCAGCCGCTGACGACCGGCCTTCCGCCCGGCACCCCGAATCTCCCGCTGTTCCCCCGCCCGCCGCCCGGTACCCGGCCCCGTGGGTGCTCCGCACGGGGCCGCGTACCGCGCCGCGGACGGCTACTGGCCGACCAGACCCGGCCGAAGAACCTTGGTGAAGAGCACCTTGCCGCCGTCCTCGCGCAGCCGGACCGTCATCTCGGCGCTGTCGCCGTCGATGTCCACCTCGCCGTAGAACTGGAAGCCTTCGGCGGGCGAGACGTTCGCCACGGTCGGCGCCTTGACGAAGGGCTGCTCGGGGCCGAACGTGCCGTCCAGCTTCACCGAGGGGAAGGCACCCGCGTTCAGCGGACCGGAGACGAACTCCCAGAACGGCGCGAAGTCCTTGAACGCCGCCCGCGAGGGGTCGTAGTGCTGCGCCGAGGTGTAGTGGACGTCCGCCGTCAGCCACACCGTGCCGGTGATCTTCCGGTGCTTGATGTGCCGGAGCAGATCGGCCATCTGGAGCTCACGGCCGAGCGGGGCGCCCGGGTCGCCCTGCGCGACGGCCTCGAAGTCGGTGTCCCCGTCCGGGACCACCAGGCCCAGCGGCATATCGCAGGCGATGACCTTCCATACCGCGCGCGACCGCGACAGCTCGCGCTTGAGCCACCTCAGCTGCTCGGCGCCGAGGATGCCCTGGGCGTCCTCCGGCTGACGGTTCGGCGAGTTGGCGTCGCGGTACGTGCGGCAGTCCAGCACGAAGACGTCCAGCAGCGGGCCGTGGTGCTGGACCCGGTAGACGCGGCCGCTCGCGTCCGGCCGCAGCGTGCTGATCGGGAAGTACTCGGCGAACGCCTGGCGCGCGCGGGCGGCCAGCACGTCGACGTTCTTCTCGGTGTAGCGGTCGTCGACCAGGATCTCGCCCGGGTACCAGTTGTTGAGCACCTCGTGGTCGTCCCACTGGGTGATGGTCGGCACCTCGGCGTGGAAGCGGCGCAGCGCGGCGTCCAGCAGGTTGTAGCGGAAGTTGCCGCGGTACTCGTCGAGGGTCTCGGCGACCTTGGTCTTCTCCGGGGTGATGAGATTGCGCCAGGTGGAGCCGTCGGGCAGCTTGACGGTCTCGGTCATCGGGCCGTCGGCGTAGATGTTGTCGCCGCTGCAGAGGAAGAAGTCCGGCTCGCGGCGGCGCATCTCCTCGAAGATGCGGTAGCCGCCGTGGTCCGGGTTGATGCCCCAGCCCTGCCCCGCCAGATCGCCCGACCAGACGAAGCGCACGTCCTTACGGCGCTCGGGAACCGTGCGGAACGTGCCGTGGACCGCCTCGCTGGTGCGGCGCGGGTCCTCCGGGTCGGCCAGCAGCACCCGGTAGTGCACCTGGCTCCCGGCGGGCAGGCCGTGCAGTGCGGTGCGGCCGGTGAAGTCGGTGCCGGGGCCGACCAGCGGGCCCCGCCACCGCTTGGCCCGCGCGAAGGACTCGGTCGCGGACGTCTCCACGATCATGCGGGCCGGACGGTCGGAGCGGACCCACACCAGCCCCGAATGCGTCGTCACATCGCCCACCTGAACGCCCCACCGGGCGCTCGGACGCCCCGACAGCGCCTGAGCGGGCGCGCCGGACGCGGCCGACGCGGCCGATGCCACGGCGGGCACCGCGAGCGCCGCCGACGCGGCCGCCGACCCCCGCAGTACCGTGCGCCGTCCGATCCCTGTGCCGGATTCCCGCCCCATGGTGCCCTCCCGTTGCTCGTAGAACTGCTGTGCTGTTGTGTTTGTTATCGGTGCAAGATGCCGCTCTTACGAACGCCCAGTGAATAACCGGGCGCCCGTACCGGGGAAGTGCCCCGCGCGCCGTCCCCGAGAAGTCACCGTAAGGGCGCCACGTTTCCGCGTCGGGCACCGTAAGGCCGCCGCGTACCGTACGGGCATGGGATCCACCGACGCCCCCGGACCGGCCTCCCGTCTCACCTATCCGGAGGTGGGCGCCACCCGGCGGTGGCCGCTGCCCGCCGGCTATCGCCATCTGCGGGTGCGGACCCGTGTCGGCCATGGGCGGGGCACGTTCGAGGCGGCCGGACGGGCGGTCATGGACTGGCGGATGCACCGGGCGGTGGGGGTGTCGATCCGCGCCGCGGATCCCGTCGCCACTTTGGGGCGGCCGGTCGTGGTGGGCCTGGGGATCGGGCGGCTGCGGCTGCGCGCGCCGTGCGAGGTGGTGTGGACGGTCGCGGAGGAGACCCGGACGGGCTTCGCGTACGGCACGCTGCCCGGGCATCCGGAGCGCGGCGAGGAGTCGTTCCTGGTGGACCTGGAGCCCGATGGCTCGGTGATGCTGACGGTGACGGCGTTCAGCCGCCCGGACTCCTGGTTCAGCCGGGCCGGCGGGCCGCTGGTGCCGCTTTTCCAGCGGGCGTACGCACGGCGTTGCGGCAGGGTACTGCGCAGGTGGGCGGTAGGGTGACGGAACCTCGGACTTCAACTTTTTGATTTCGGACAAAATAAGCTTCTGTTATCAGATGCACCCTTAACCCATAGGTCACAGTCCGTTCGCGATCACGCAACACCTTTGCGCGAGGGTGTTTGCATGACATTTCGAGCGACCCCCGAGCCCCCTTCCCGGCGCCGCCCCCGCTGGCGGCACGAGCTGGTCGCATGGTGGTCACGGCGCCAGGACCACGCGCCGCCGGGCAGCTCACCCTCGCCCGCGGCCGACGCACACACCGCCCACGCCGCGGGCGCCCCGGAGACCACGGCCCCGAGGCCACCACGCTGTGGCGGATGCGCACGACCGTACGGGACGAGCCGGGCACCCTCGCCGCGCTGTGCGCGGCGCTGGCCGGGCACCGGGTCGACATCCTGGCCCTGCAGACCCATCCGCTGACGGACGGCACGGTGGACGAGTTCCTGCTGCGCGCGCCCGAGGCCCTGCCATCGACCGAGCTGAGCGACGCCGTCGCGGCCGCGGGCGGCAGCGACACCTGGGTCGAGCGGGCCGACGCCCACGACCTGGTGGACGCCCCGACCCGGGCGCTGACCCTGGCCACCCGTACCGCCCTGGACGCCGCCGAACTCCCGCTCGCCCTACGCCAGTTGTTCGGCCGCTGCACCATCCACTCGGTTCCCGCCAAGTCCTTCAGCGGCCGCTCCCTGGAGAGCACCCCGCCCGCCGAAGGTGTCCTGGAGGAGACCGTGATGCGGCTGCGCGACCCGTCCGGTGGCGCGATCATCATCGAGCGGCCCTATCTGCCGTTCACCCCGACCGAGTTCGCCCGGGCCCGCGCGCTGGTCGAGCTGGACGCCCGGCTCGGCCCGCGGGTCCCGCACGACGGCGCTGTGCTGACGCTGCCCGAGGGCAACGCCATCACCGTGCGCCGCGCCGACGCCGGCGACCTGGCAGCGGCCCGCGAGATGCACGCCCGCTGCTCCCCCGCGACGCTCGGGCTGCGCTACCACGGGCCGGTCGGCGACGCCGACCGCTACCTCGCCCATCTGCTGAGCCCGCGCTTCGGCCGCACCCTGGCCGCGTACACCGCTTCCGGGCGGCTGGTCGCCCTCGGCCATCTGCTGTGGGACGGGGACGAGGCCGAGGTCGCGCTGATCGTCGAGGACGAGTGGCAGCGGCGCGGTGTCGGCGGGGAACTGCTGCGGCGGCTGGTCGCGATGGCCGCCGAGACCGGCTACGAGAGCGTCTACGCCGTCACCCAGTCGGCCAACACCGGCATGGTGACCGCGATGCGCTCCCTCGAACTGCCGCTGGACTACCAGATCGAGCAGGGCACGCTGGTGATCAGTGCCCGCCTGGACCCGGCACCGGCACCGGTCCCCCCGCTGCCGCACGCGCGCTGACACCGGCCGGGACGTCGCCGTGGGCCGCGGGCCGCGCCCGGTGGGCGCCGCGCCCGGCCGGGCCGCCGTCGAGCGCCTGGTCCAGGTCGCGCCACACATCCTCGACGTCCTCGAGCCCGACCGACATCCGCAGCAGCCGGTCGCCGATCCCCGAGGAGTGGCGGTCCCCCTCGGCCACGATCCGGTGGCTGATGGAGGCCGGGTGCTGGATGAGGGTGTCCACACTGCCCAGGCTGACCGCCGGGGTGATCAGCCGCACCCCGGAGATCACCGCATGCGGATCGCCGCGGGTCTCGAAGGCCACCATCGCCCCGCCGATCCGCGGATAGTGGACGCGGGCCACCCGGGGGTCGGCGGCCAGCCGCCGGGCCAGCTCGGCCGCGGTCGCCGAGGCGGCCCGCATCCGTACGGGCAGCGTGGACAGCCCGCGCAGCAGCAGATATCCGGCGAGCGGATGCAGCACCCCGCCGGTGGCGAACCGCACCTGACGCAGCGCGCGGGCGAACTCCTCGTCGCAGGCCACCACGCCGCCCATCACATCGCCGTGTCCGCCGAGGTACTTGGTGGCGCTGTGCAGGACGGCGCTCGCGCCCCGCTCGGCCGGGCGCTGCAGCACCGGTGTGGCGAAGGTGTTGTCCGCGAGCAGCGGGACCGTGCCGCAGGAGTGGGCGACGGCCCGCAGATCCACCTCGGCGAGCGTCGGGTTGGCCGGGGTCTCCACCATGACCAGGCCGGTGTCGGGGCGTATCGCCGCCGCGATCCCGGCCGGATCCACCCAGGTGACCTCGGTGCCCAGCAGCCCGGCGTCCAGCAGATGGTCGCTGCATCCGTACAGCGGGCGGACCGCGACCACATGCCGCAGCCCCTGGGCCCCGCGCGCCAGCAGACACGCGCTGAGCGCCGCCATGCCGCTGGCGAACGCGACCGCGCTCTCGGTGCCCTCCAGCCGGGCCAGGGCGGTCTCGAAGCGGGCCACGGTGGGATTGTCCAGGCGGGCGTAGACGGGCGGGCCGTCCGGCCGGGCGCCGGTGGCGGCGAACGCGTCGATCCTGGCGGCCTCCCGGCGGCTGTCGTACGAGGGGTAGGTCGTCGACAGATCCAGGGGTACGGCGTGCAGTCCCATGGCCGGAAGGTCCTCGCGCCCGGCGTGGACGGCCTCGGTGGCGAACGCGTGCCGTCCGGCCTCGCCGCGCGGGCCGTGGCTGCTCAGCGCGCTCCCCGTGGCCCCCGTGGTCCCCATGCTCTCCGTGCTCTCCCTGATGTCCATGGGTGAAGGGTGAACAACCACCGGACGCTCGCGGTCGATACCCGTGCTACGTTCGGCCGATGGCCGAAACCGTCGTTCTCGATCCGGTGGACCTCCAGATTCTGCGGCTGCTGCAGAACGACGCCCGGACCACCTACCGCGATCTGGCCGCCCAGGTCGGCGTGGCGCCCTCGACCTGTCTGGACCGGGTGACCCGGCTGCGCCGCTCCGGCGTGATCCTCGGCCATGAACTCCGCCTGGACCCCGCCAAGCTGGGGCGCGGTCTGGAGGCCCTGCTCTCGGTCCAGCTCCGGCCCCACCGCCGGGAGCTGGTGGGCCCCTTCGTGGAGCGGATCCGGGCGCTGCCCGAGTCGCGGGCGCTGTTCCATCTGGCCGGGCCGGACGACTATCTGGTGCATGTCGCGGTGGCCGACACCGCCGATCTGCAGCGGCTGGTGCTGGACGAGTTCACCTCACGCCGCGAGGTGGCCCGGGTCGAGACCCGGCTGATCTTCCAGCAGTGGAGCTGCGGCCCCCTGCTGCCGCCCGCCCGAGACGGCTCGGCAATCTCGTAGCACACCTCTGTTCCCGCTCGTCACACTCCCGTGGTGCTGACGCCGCACCCCGGAACGTACGAGGATGGGCCGCATGTCCGATACCAAGAACGCTCCGCTGCCCCGTCAGGTCGCCGACAGCTATGTCGACGCCCTCATCGAACTCGACCCGATCACCGGCACCTACCTGGGCGTTCCCGAGAGCTCCCGGCGCCTCCCGGACTTCTCCCCCGACGGGGCCGAGGCCGTCGCCGACCTCTCCCGCACCACCCTGGCCCGGCTGGCCGAGGCCGAGGCGCGCCCCGGCGCGGACAGCGACGCCGAGCGCCGCTGCGCACGGCTGCTGCGGGAGCGGCTGACCGCCGAGCTCGCCGTGCACGACGCCCATGAGGGGCTGCGCGCGGTCAGCAATCTGAGCTCCCCGCTGCACTCGGTGCGCGGCATCTTCACCGTGATGCCCAGCGAGACCGAGGAGGACTGGGCGGCCGTCGCGGCCCGGCTGCGCGCCGTACCGGCCGCGCTGGAGGGATACCGCGCCTCGCTCGCCGAGGGGCTGCGGCGGAACCTGCCGGCCGGTCCCCGGCAGGTGGCCACGGTCCTGGAGCAGTTGACGGAGTGGATCGGCACGGACGGCGGCTGGTTCGCCGACTTCACCGCCGAGGGGCCGGACGCGCTGCGCGGTGAGCTGGACGAGGCGGCCGCCGAGGCGACGGGCGCGCTGGTCGCGCTCCGCGACTGGCTGCGCGAGACCTACGCCCCGGCCGTCGAGGGCGCCCCCGATGTGGTGGGGCGCGAGCGCTACCGCCGCTGGGCCCGGATGTGGAACGGCACCGATCTCGATCTGGACGAGGCGTACGCGTACGGCTGGTCGGAATTCCACCGCATCCACGCCGAGATGCGCACCGAGGCCGAGAAGATCCTGCCGGGCGCCAACCCGTGGGAGGCCCTGCGCCACCTCGACACCCACGGTGCGCATATCGAGGGCGTCGAGGAGACGCGGGTGTGGCTGCAGGAGCTGATGGACGAGGCCATCGAGGAGCTGAACGGCACCCACTTCGACCTGGCCGAGCGGGTCAAGCGGGTCGAGTCGATGATCGCCCCGCCGGGCAGCGCGGCGGCGCCGTACTACACCCAGCCGTCGGTGGACTTCTCCCGCCCCGGCCGGACCTGGCTGCCCACGATGGGCGAGACCCGCTTCCCCGTCTACGACCTGGTCTCCACCTGGTACCACGAGGGCGTCCCCGGCCACCATCTGCAGCTCGCGCAGTGGGCGCACGTCTCCGACCAGCTCTCCCGCTACCAGGCCACGGTCGGCATGGTCAGCGCCAACGCGGAGGGCTGGGCGCTGTACGCGGAGCGGCTCATGGACGAACTGGGCTTCCTGTCGGACCCGGAGCGGCGGCTGGGCTATCTGGACGCGCAGATGATGCGGGCGCTGCGGGTGATCGTCGACATCGGGATGCATCTGGAGCTGGAGATCCCCGCCGACTCGCCCTTCCACCCCGGTGAGCGGTGGACCCCGGAGCTGGCGCGCGAGTTCTTCGGGCTGCACTGCGGCCGTCCGGCGGAGTTCCTCGACAGTGAGCTGGTGCGCTATCTGGGCATGCCGGGCCAGGCCATCGGCTACAAGCTGGGCGAGCGGGCCTGGCTGACGGGGCGGGAGGCGGCCCGTAAGGCGCACGGCGACGCCTTCGACGCCAAGAAGTGGCATATGGCGGCGCTGTCGCAGGGCTCGCTCGGTCTCGACGACCTGGTGGAGGAGCTGTCGGCGCTCTGAGTCCGCGCTGAGCGCGCGGGGCGGGCCGCATCCTTACGGGGGTACGGCCCGCCTTACGGTGCGGCTCGCCCTCCGCTAGTGCGCGGCGGCCGTACGATGCCGTACGGCCGAGCCCTCGCGGCCCTTGACGACCTCCAGCTGGGCGGGGATCCGACGGCGCAGATCGGCGACATGGCTGACGATGCCGACCGTACGGTCCCGCTCGCGCAGCGAGTCCAGCACGTCCATGACCTCGTCCAGGGTCTGCTCGTCGAGGCTGCCGAACCCCTCGTCGATGAAGAGGGTGTCCAGGCGGACCCCGCCCGCCTCGTCGGTGACCACGTCCGCCAGACCCAGCGCGAGGGCGAGCGAGGCGGAGAAGGTCTCGCCGCCGGAGAGGGTGGCGGTGTCGCGTTCGCTGCCGGTCCAGGCGTCGATGACATGCAGTCCGAGACCGGAGCGGCCGCGTCCGCCGGAGCGGGCGTCGGAGTGCACCAGCGTGTAGCGCCCGGAGGACATATGGCGCAGCCGCGCGCTCGCCGCCGCCGCGACCTGTTCCAGCCGGGCCGCCAGCACGTACGCCTCCAGCCGCATCCTGCGCTCGTTGTCCGTGGACGTGCCCGCGGCGAGCGAGGCGAGGCGGGCGATCCGGTCGTGGTCCGCGCGCAGCGGGGCGAGCCGGCGGGCGTCGGCGACCGCCTGCGCGGAGAGCGCGTCGAGGTCCTCGCAGCGGGTGCGGGCCGCGGCGTCCGCTGCCGAGACCTCGCGCAGCGCGCGGGTCGCCGCGTCGGCTGTCGTCTGCGCCGCCGTTGGGTCGGCGGGCGGCGCCTGCGCGGCGGCGAGCACCCTGGGATCGGACAGCTCGGCCGCGGCCGCCGCCGACTCCGTCTGCCATGCGTCGAGACGGCGGCGCGCCTCGCGCTGCCGGTCCGGGGGCAGCACGGCCTCGGCGGCCTGCTCCGGGGTCTGGAACCCGGCCCGGTACGCGGCGTCGGCGAGCCGGGCGTCGGCCTCCTTCAGCCGGCTCGCGGCCACCTCGGCACCCCGCGCCGCGTCGGCGGCGCGGGCCAGCAGCCCCGCCTGCCGCTCGAGCCGCGCCGCGCGCTCGGCGACGGTGGCGTCCGCGCCGCGTGCCTGCTCCAGCTCCGCCAGCAGCGCGGCCCGCTCCCGGGCCAGGGTTTCGCGGCGCGAGGTGCGGGCGGCCGCCCGCCGCTCGGCCTCCTGCCGCTGGGCCGTACGCCGTGCGTGCTCGCCCTCGGCCCGGTCCAGGGCCTCGCGGGCGGCGTGCCCGTCGGCCGCCGCGTCACGGGCCTCGGCATACGCGGCCCGCAACTCGGCCAGGGTCCGGTCGAGTTCGGCCGCGTCCTCGCCCTCGGCCGTGGCTTCAGCGCCCGCGTGGGCCTCCCGCAGCGCGTTCCGGGTGCGCTCGGCCTCCTCGCGGAGCTCCTCGGCGCGCTGGGAGTCCGCCAGCGCGGTCTCCTCCGCCGTACGGTCCACATGCCCGGCCCCAGGCCGTGCCGGGCCCGGGTGCTCGGTCGCCCCGCACACCGCGCAGGGCTCTCCGGCGCGCAGCCCGGCCGCCAGCTCTGCGGCGATGCCGCGCAGCCGGGCCTCCTTGAGGTCGAGCCAGTTCTGCCGCGCGGCGGCGGCGCCTTCCCGCGCCCGCAACAGCTCCTCCCGCGCCTGCCGCTCCTGCCCGGCGAGCCGGTCCCGCCGCCGGGCGGCCTCGAGGCGCCGCTCGGCGGGCTCGATCCGCCCGCCGAGTTGCTCGGCCCGGGTGGCGGCCTCCTGGGCCGCCTCGACCCGCCGCTGATGCGCCCGGTGGGTCTCCTCCCACCCGGCGAGCCACTGGGCGGCCTCCTCAATGGCCTCGTCGTCGGCGCGGGCCTCCCGGTCGAGCGCGGCGATCTCGCCGACCACGGCCTCCGCCCGCGCCTCCCCCGCCGAGCGGCCCCCAACGCCCCGAGCTCCTCCCGCACCCGCCGCTCAACCCGCCCCAACCACTCGGCATCGGCCTCGCCGAGCACCGCGGACGCGTCCGAGCCGTACGGGTCACGTTCGCCCGAGGCCACCGCCTCCCGCCCCGAAGCACGCGCTTCACCGGAGGACGCCGGGCCCGGCAAAGCCCCCCGTCCGTGCCCGCCGTGCTCAACCGCCGCGCCCGGCGCGGCGGCCGCGCTCGCGTGCCGGGTGCTCTCGTTGGGGGACGCGGTGCCCTGTGCGGGCAGGGACGTGCCGGGCGATGTCGTCGGGGCGGGGGGTGTGCGCTGGTCGGGGATGTCCGGGATCGCCGCGAGGGCCGTCGCCGCCAGGCCGGGTTCGGCGGTCAGGCGGGCGCGGGCCTGGCGTTCGGTGGCCTCGGCCGCGCGGTGGTCGCGGGCGGCGGCGGTGCGCAGGTCGAGCGCGGGGACCACCGCGTCGGCCGCGCGGGCTCGTTCCAGCAGCTCGCGCAGCCGGTCGTGGTCGGGCCGCTGCCGTTCGAGGTCGTCCGCCCGGCGGCGGGCCTCGGCGTGGCGGCGCTGCAGCTCGGCCCGTTCGCGTGTCGCGTCGGCCGCCCGCTGGGCGGCGTCGTGGGCGGCCTCGGCGGCCCGTACGGCCAAGAGCGCGATGTCCCGCCGTTCGCGCGCACCGGTGCGGGCGACGGCGGCCCACTCCAGGACGGCGTCGGCCAGCCCCGGCTCACCGGGGGTCAGCTCGGGCAGCGGATGCCCGTCGAGCTCCGTGGTGCGGCCTGCCGCCTGCGCCATCCGGTGGGCGAGCGCGAGCAGCCGCTCGTCGCCGGTCGCGACCCGCTTCTCAGCCGCCCGCCGCAGCTCCGCCAGCCGTTCCTCCACGGCGGCGAAGCGGCCGGTGTCGAACAGCTTGCCCAGCAGCTTGCCGCGCGCCAGTTCGTCCGCGCGCAGAAAGCGGGCGAAGTCGCCCTGCGGCAAGAGCACCACCTGGCAGAACTGCTCCCGGCTCATGCCGAGCAGCTGCGCCATCTCCTCGCCGATCTCCTGGTGGGAGCGGCTGAGTGCCTTCCACTGCCCCGGCTCGGATGCCGAATCGGGCGCCGCCACCGGGGTGTACTCGCGCAGCAGGGTCTGCGCCTTCTCCCGCGTCATCCCGGTGCCCCGCTTCTTGGGGCGTGGCTGCTCGGGGCGCCGGGTGATCTCCAGGCGCCGCTCGCCGACGGTGAATTCGAGAACGACCTCGGTCGGGGTCAGCGGTTCGGCGTGGTCGCTGCGCAGCGAGAGCCCATTGCCCTGGCGGGCGCCGGGCACCTGGCCGTACAGCGCGTAGCAGACCGCGTCCAGGACGGACGTCTTACCGGCGCCGGTCGGCCCGTGCAGCAGGAAGAGCCCGGCGGCGGACAGCTCATCGAAGTCGATCTTCTGGGTGGCGCCGAACGGGCCGAAGGCCGTGACGGCGAGCCGGTGCAGCCTCATCGCGCCGCCTCCCCCGTCATCGCTCCCGCAGTCGCCGCCCCGGCGCCGTTCTCCTCGCCGGGCACAACGCCCTCGTGCGCCTCGCTCCGTACGGCCTCCAGCGCGTCGCCGAGCAGCGCGCGCTCCGCCTCGTCCGGGCCGCGGCCGCCCCGCACATGGGCCACGAAGTCCTCGGCGATCTGCCGGTCCGAGCGACCGCGCAGCCGCTGTGCGTACGAGGCGAGCGGATCCTCGGGGGGCCGGTCGGGGTCGAAGACCAGCGTGAGGACGTGGGGGAAGCGCCGCGCCAGCCGGGCCATCGGCTCATGCGGCCGCACCGCGTCGGTCAGCGTGGCCTCGACCCACGCTTCCTCGTGGCGGTCGAGGTCGGGGTCGTCCAGCAGCTCCTCGATCCGGCCGCGGATCCGGGCCAGCGGCCGCGGCACCGGGCAGTCCACCCGTTCGCACGACGGCGCCTCGCCCGCCGCCCCAGCTCCACCATCCACAGGGACTTGCGGTGCGCCGCCTCGGAGAAGGAGTACGCGAGCGGGGAGCCCGAGTAGCGGATGCGCTCGGTGATGGTCTGGGAGCCGTGCAGATGGCCGAGCGCGGCGTAGTCGACGCCGTCGAAGACGTCGGCGGGTACGGAGGCGACTCCGCCGACCGTGATGTCCCGCTCGCTGTCGCTGACCGCGCCACCGGTGACGAAGGCGTGCGCGAGGACGACGGAGCGGGTGCCGGACGGCCGGGTGGCGAGGTCGGCGCGCACCCGGTCCATGGCGGCGCCCAGCACCGCCGTATGACCGGCCGCGGAGGCACCCAACTCCTCGCGCACCAGGCCGGGTTCGAGATACGGCAGACCGTAGAAGGCCACCTCGCCGTGGTCATCGGAGAGGACGACGGGGGTGGCGCATCCGGCGGGGTCGGTGCGCAGGTGGATTCCGGCCCGGTCGATCAGCCCGGCGCCGACGCCGAGACGGCGGGCCGAGTCATGGTTGCCGGAGATCATGACCGTGGGCACGCCGAGGTCCGCGAGCCGGTGCAGGGCGTCGTCGAAGAGCTCGACGGCGGCGAGCGGCGGCACGGCCCGGTCGTAGATGTCACCCGCGACGACCACCGCGTCGATGTGCCGCTCGCGCACGGTGGTGACGAGGTGGTCGATGAACTCCCGCTGCGCGGCAAGGAGGCTGACCCGGTGAAAGGACCGTCCGAGGTGCCAGTCGGAGGTGTGCAGCATTCTCACAAGCGGTCTCCGACCTGCACTTCTGTCCTTCCTCCACCCCAGTGGCCGGCATCACGCCCGCGGCGTGCGTACGGCGCGGGCATCGACCACGTTAGCCGCGGTCGGTGCCCGGTCTCTCATGGACCTCGTATTTCCCACCCGTTTCGGTTCCGGGATCCCGGAGCCGTCCCGGTCTCAGGTGTCCTGGTACGCCTCGCCGCCGAGTTCCAGCGCGGCGGTGCCGGCGGTGGCGTCCGCCAGCCAGTCGCGGAAGGCGTCCACATCGGCCTCGGGCAGGCCCAGTTCGATGGTCACGGCCTCGGCGTAACGCACCTCCCGGACCGCCCGCCCCGTCGCCCGCAGATCGTTCTCCAGCTTTCCGGCCCGCTGGTGGTCGACGGTGACGGTCACCAGCCGGAACCGCTGCCGGGTGACCGTGCCCAGCGTGTCGAGCGCTTCGCCGACCGCACCGCCATAGGCCCGGATCAGACCGCCCGCGCCGAGCTTCACGCCGCCGTAGTAGCGGGTGACGACGGCCACCGCGTACCGGACCTCGCGGCGCAGCAGCATCTGCAGCATCGGCACCCCGGCCGTACCGCCCGGCTCCCCGTCGTCGCTCGCCTTCTGCACACCGCCGTCCGCGCCGATGACATAGGCGAAGCAGTTGTGGGTGGCGGTGGGGTGCTCCTTCCTGACGCGCTGGATGACGTCCTGCGCCTCCTGCTCGGTCGCGGCGGGCGCGAGCGTGCAGAGGAAGCGCGATCTGTTGATCTCGATCTCGTGCACGCCCTCGCGCGCGACCGTCCGGTACCGCTCCTGCATCAGGCCACCCTATGTCCCGGCCCGTGTGCGCTGAATCACGCGCGTGCGGTCACCGACAGCCCTGGTCGCATGCGTACGGTCACCGACGGGCCTGGTCGCGCGTGTACGGTCGCGCGCCGGTCCCGCCGTACCGTCCTGGCTCACCCTTTTTCGCCGCGGCCGAACCGGGCCGGCCTGTGCAACGGCCCCCACTCGCCCCGCTGGCGGGCCACCACGTCCTCGGCTTCGGCGATCACGCTCTCGGCGATCCAGGCGACGGGCTCCACATCGCGGACCAGGGGTTCGTTGTCCGGCCCCCGGCCGGACTCCTCCCCCTTGAGCACCCAGGGGTGGACATCGGCGGGGCCCTGGTCGTCGTCCCGGAGGTGGATGTAGTCGCACAGCCGCCGGGCGACCCAGAGGGTCGTGGGCAGATCCTTCGCCCATTCCTCGAAGACCAGAGGGTTGGCCGACAGGCCCGGCAGCTTGGTGCCGGTGAGCCCGTCCCTGCTGGCCGCGCTCCCCTCCAGGTCCGCCTGAGGCCCTCGTGACCAGCGGACGAAGACCGGAGGGCCCTGCTCGATCAACTCCACGAGCTGGTGCAGAGTGGTGTAGGTGGGGAGTGTCTGGTCTGGCATGATCGCCCTTGAGTACCCGCAGCCGTCGCCGCCAATCGCCCGCCCCCCATCAGGCGGACGCCGCCCGGCCGCGCTGTCGCGCGGGGAGGGGCGGCGCACCGCGGGAAGGGGCGGCGATATCCAGGTCAGCGGCCCAGGGCCTTGGCCAGCTGGTCCTTGGTCATGTTCGAGCGGCCCTCGATGCCGCGCTGCTTGGCCTCGTTGTACAGCTGGTCGCGCGTCGGGCCCTTGGGACCCGTCCGGTTGCCGGAACGCTGGCCGCCACGCTGCGGCGCGGACTTCCGGTCCTGGGTCGAGGTCTTGCTGGCGGACTTGGACTCGCCCGCGCGGGCGCGCTCCTTGTTCACCGTACGGGCGGCCATTTCCTTCGCCCGGCCGGTCGAGGCACCCCGCTGCTCGGCGCCTTCCTTGATGTGCTCGTACTGCCGTTCACGCTTACGGCTGGATCCTGCGGGCATGGTCTCTTCCTCTCCTTCCGCCCCCTCGGTCGGTCGCGGTCGGCGGTTGATGGTTGCCGAACGCATGAGTCGGGTTCCCCCCACGTCCGCCCCTATAACCAGCATGCGTCTCCTGGGCGTCGGCCGGATGCCGTGCGGGGTGCGCATATGGGATTGGTCTTTCGGCAGTGTCCGCCGGTCCACGGTTTTCGTAAGGTCACCTCTGCGAGTCGGCTGATCACGCAGGTGGGGGACATGACGACACACAGAACCGGATTCACCGGCCGCCCGGGAGCCCGCTGGAGCGGGCACCTTCCGCTCGCGGCCACCGTCGCCGCCGCCGGGTTGAGCGTGATCAGTCTGTGGTGGGTGGTGCCCACGGCGCTGTGCGCCTTCGTGGCGGGGTGGCGGCCCGGGCGGACGTGGTCCACGGCGGTGGGGCTGATCGGGGTGGTCGCGGGCGCTGTGGTGGCGGTCGCCGCGGTGCCGTCCTGGATCACCTGGGCCGACCGCTTCGTGGCGGTGGTGGCGGGGGCGGTCGTACTGCCGTGGTTCGTGGGGCGGTTCTGCCGTCAGTACCGGGAATTGGTCCGGGCGGGGTGGGAGCGGGCCGCGCGGCTGGAGCGCGAGCAGCGGCTGATCGCCGAGCAGGCCCGGCTGCGGGAACGGGCCCGTATCGCCCAGGACATGCACGACGTCCTGGGCCATGAGCTCAGTCTGATCGCCCTCTCGGCCGGGGCCCTCAAGCTGGCGCCCGGGTTGGCGGACGGCCACCGGGACGCCGCCCGGGACATCAGGGCCAGGGCGGCGGCCGCCGTGGACCGGCTCGGCGAGGTGATCGGCGTCCTGCGCCAGGAGCCGGACGGAGCGCCGCCGGAGCCGGGCGGCGCCGGGGTGGCGGAGCTGGTCGAGCGGGCGTCGGCGTCGGGGCTCACGGTCCGGCTGCGGACCGACGGCGAGCCCGGCGAACTGCCGGCGGACGTGGAGCGCGCCGTGCACCGTGTGGTGCGAGAAGCGCTGACCAACGTGGCCAAGCACGCCCCCGGCGCGGAGGCGGCCGTGCGGGTCCGGCATACGGCGGAGGAGACCGAGGTCCGGGTGGCGAACGGCCCCGCGCCCACCGCCGTGGCCGTCCGCTCCGGCGGCGCGGGCTTCGGTCTGATCGGCCTGGACGAGCGCGTCGGGCTGGCGGGCGGCACGTTCGGCTACGGCCCCGAGTCGGGCGGTTTCGCCGTCCGCGCCACGTTTCCCCGTACCCCCGCGCCGCGGCGAGCGGCACAGGCCACGCCCCATGCGCCCGACGGCACCGATGCCCCCGGCAGCGCGGACGGCGCGGTGGCGGATGACCACCGGCGCGCCCGCCGCCGGCTCGGCCGCACCCTGGTCGCGGCCGTCATGGTGCCCCTGGTCGCGGGCGCCCTGCTGATCGGGGCGCTGCGGGTGTGGGACACCCTGAGGGCCCGGGAGTCGGTGCTGGCACCGGACGACTACGCCCGGCTGCGCATCGGACAGGACCGTGACCGGATCACGGAGTATCTGCCCGAGCGCCAGACCGGCCACCGGCCCACGGCGGCCGAACCGAGGGGAGCCGGTCTTGACTGCGAGTACTACGCGATGACGGCCGATCCCTTCGACGACCGGTCCGGGGACGTGTACCGGCTGTGCTTCCGGCACGACACCCTGGTGACCGCCGACGCCTTCACCGGGAAGGGTGTCCGATGATCCGGGTCCTGATCGCCGACGACGAGCCGATGATCCGCGCGGGCATCCGGGCCGTGCTCACCACCGATCCGGACATCACCGTGGTCGCCGAGGCCGGCGACGGCCACCAGGCGGTGGAGCTGGTACACCGCCACCGCCCCCGGGTGGCGGTGCTGGACATCCGCATGCCCGGCACCGGCGGTATCGAGGCCGCCCGGGAGATCCACCGGACGGCGCCGGCCACCGGCGTCATCATGCTGACCACCTTCGGCGAGGACGACTACATCCTCCAGGCGCTGAGCGGCGGCGCCACGGGCTTCCTCATCAAGTCCGGTGAGCCCGCGGAGCTGATCGCGGGGGTGCGCGCGGTGGCCGATGGCGCCGCCTATCTGTCACCGAAGGTCGCGGCCCGCGTCGTGGCGCATCTCGCCTCCGGTGGCGCGGGGGCCCTGGCCGACCGCCGCACCGCCGCCCGCGAGCGGGTCGGCGCCCTGACCGCCCGGGAGCGTGAGGTGCTGGCCCACCTCGGTGGCGGGCTGTCCAACGGCCAGATCGCCCGTCGGCTCCATGTGGTGGAGGGAACGGTCAAGGCCCATGTGAGCTCGATCCTGGCCCGGCTGGGTGTGGAGAACCGGGCGGCCGCCGCCGTGGTGGCCCATGAGGCCGGGATCCTTCCCCCACCGGCGTCCGAACAGCGCTGACACCGCCCGAGCGGCCGGACGACTCGCCACGACCAGCGTCGCCACCACCACGGCGGCGCCCAGGAGCGCACCGGCGGCCACATCGTGCGGATAGTGCACCCCCACCGCCACCCGCAACAGCGCGGCCACTCCCGCCAACGGCAGCGCCACGGCGGCGAGACGGGGCCTGAGCACCGCCAGCCCGACCGCGATGCCGGTGGCCAGGGTGGCGTGGTTGCTCGGAAACGACCAGTCCCCCGCCTCGGGGCACTCCGCCAACGCCGCGACTCCCCGTACCGCCCGGCACGGCCGTTCCTCGTCCACCACCAGCTTCACCGCCTCGCTGACCACGTAGGCGGCCACGGTGCCGATACCGGTGAGGACGACTCCGGCCACGCCGGAGGCGTCCGCGCGCCGGAAGGCCGACCACCCCGTCCACAGCAGCAGCAGCCCCAGCGCCACCAGCGTGCCCGCGGTGGCCACCTCCAGCAGCGGCCCCGCCCACGAGGGCGCCCCGGCGACCGCATCGGTCACCTCGCGGTACACCGACGCCGAGGCGCCGTGCGTGACCTCCACCCGATCCGCGTCGCCCAGCCCACCGGGCGACAGCCACATCACCGCTCCCGCCCCGGCGGCGCACAGTGCCACCGAGGCCGGCAACCGACGGCCGAAGCCGTATCGCGTCCTTGATTCCATGGCCAGTGACCGTAGGAACGGCGAAGGCCCGCCACCTCTGGCGAACGGCGAAGGCGAACACCTGACCTTCGTCGGGGTTGACACCCCGGCGGGCTCACGGAAGCGCCGCGTCGGCCCGTCATGTCACCAGGGCACGACACCCCCGTCGTCGAAGAAGCCGCCGCGCGGCCCGTCGTCCGGCAGGGTGGCGAGCCGGATCGCTGTCGCGGCACCCTGCTCGGGCGTCCGCGGCGCGTTGAAGCCGGTGAAGTCGGTCGCGACATAGCCCGGGCAGGCGGCGTTCACGATGACGTTCGTGTCGGCGAGTCGGCGGGCGTACTGTGCCGTGACGCTGTTGAGCATGGACTTCGACGGTGCGTACGCGGCCATGATCGGGCCGGTCTGCAGCGTCAGCGAGCCCATGTTGCTCGACATGTTGACGATGCGCGGCGCGTCCGCGCGGCGGAGCAGCGGGAGCATCGCGTTCGTCACCCGGACGACCCCGAATACGTTGGTGTCGAGGACGGTGCGCACGACGTCGAGGTCGAGCGTCGTCGGATCTTGTGCGTCCCCGTCGGTCCGGCCGCCGATGCCCGCGTTGTTGACGAGCACGTCGAGCCGTCCTGCCGTCTCCTCGATTGCCGCCGCTGCCGCCGCGACGCTGTCATCGGAGGTGACGTCGAGCGCGACCCCCAACGCGTCGATGTCCGCGGCACGCAGACGCTCCACGGCCTCCTTGCGCCTGACATCGTCGCGGGCGCCCACCGCGACCGTGAAGCCGATCGCTCCGAGACCCTGTGCGATGGCGAAGCCAATTCCCTTGTTCGCGCCGGTGACCAGCGCGATCTTCGTGTTGTTCACCCGATCCATGCTCGACGCCTCGCGCACTCGCTGTCCAAGACCGATGGGGCAGGCTGTGATACTCGCCGGGTATCAGTCGGTAGGCTCCATCCGTGGACGATCTCGAGACCCGTCAGCTCCGCTACTTCGTCGCCGTCGCCGAGGAACTGCACTTCGGGCGGGCCGCCGATCGGCTCGGGATCGCGCAACCGCCGCTCTCCCGCGCGATCCGCCGGCTGGAGCAGCGGCTCGGTGTCCGGCTCCTCGACCGGGACCGTCGTGGAGTGGCGCTCACCGACGCCGGCAGGGTGCTGCTCCGGGAGGCCAACGTGTCCCTCGACGCGGTCGCGGCCGCCGCGCGCCGGACGCGGCGTGCCGCGGATCCGAAGCGTCCGCTGGTGCTCGTGACGAAGGCCGGAGCCTCCCACGAGCTGCTGCAACGGCTCCTCGACGCGCTGGCGAGCGAACCCGGTGCGGCACCGGTCGAGGTCCTCCTGTGTGAGGTCGGCGAGCAGGCAGGACTCCTGCGCGACGGGCGCGCCGACGTGGCACTGATGCACCGGCCGTTCGACGACCTCGCCGGGTTCGACACCGAGGACCTCCACACCGAAGGCCAGATCGCGCTCCTTCCCGCGGGGCATCCGCTCGCGTCACGCGATCAGCTCACGCTGGCGGAGGTCCGCGATGTGCCGGACCTGCCGATCGCTCGATGGCCCCGGCTCGACGGGACCTATCCGGACGGGCCCGGTCCGGAGGTGCACACCCAGTCACAGCTCGCCCAGCTCGTGGCGCTCGGCAGGACGCTGCTCGTCATCCCGGCCTCCAGCCGCGCCTGGCAGTGGCCCGATCACGTCGCGGTGCCCGTCGTCGACGCGCCGGACGTCACCACGGTGATCGCCTGGCCACCCAGCAGTCGCTCCCCGGCGGTCGCCTCCCTCGTCCGCTCGGCGGCCGGGCTCCACGGCACCACGCTGCCCGCGTCCGCGCGCTGAGAACCTCCTTACGCCGACTCGTTCGTCATCTCGCCGCCGGCGGTTCATCAGATAGTGCGAACTGGTGCTTGTCACTCTGTGGGGTCGGATGGGGCTCTCATACGCTCTGTCGCGTCGTCCCAAAGGGGGCGGCATCCGTCGCGCGCTGCCCGCGTCCCGACCGCTCCGGCCGTCTGCGCCGGCGCGGATCGCGTTCTGGCAGTTCACATGTGGAGGGGACATGACCTCGGCTCTTTGAACGTCACGCAGATGCAGTTGGAAAACATCAGCGCGACCGTCGTCGACGCCGTCACCGGACAGCCCGTCCGCGGTGTGCAGGTCCATTTCTACGCCGTCGGCGGCCGACTGCTGGGGACGGCCTACACGAACTACAGCGGCATCGCCGCGATCGCCGCATCAGAGAACCTCGGCCCCGGCACGGTCCAGGAACTGCTGGCCGGATACGACGCCGTGCTGATCGGGGACGACATCCACACCCCTGCCTCCGCTCACGGAGCGATCACCGTCGGAGACGACTTCGTGCCCCTCCGAAGTGTGCTTTTCAGTGACCGCACGCTCAAGCGGGACGTGCTCCCGGTCGACTGGAGCCGGTAGGGGTGCGGTTCTTCCGTCGGCGGTCTCGGGCGGCCGACCACAGCGCCCCGCCTCGGCCCTCGGCCGAAGCGCGGGAGAGCGGCGGTGTGGCCCCGGTCGGCGCGGTCAACGGCTACGCGGTCCTGCGGACCGTGGCCGCGCTGCCCGTCAGCACCTGGCGCTACCACTGGGAGCCCGAAAGCGTGCGTCACCTCGGACCGATGGCCCAGGACTGGCACGCTGCCTTCGGCTTCAACCAGGACGACACCACAATCCCCGTCATCGACGGCCTCGGCGTCGCCCTGGTGTGCATCCAGGCGCTGCACCGCCGCGTGGAAGAACTCACGGCCGAAGTGGACCGTCTACGGGAGGCCGCGAGCGGGAACGAGTCCGAGGCCGTGCCGTAAGCGTTCACGCATCACCGCTTTGTCAGAGCCTGTCCCGCGTACGGCAGCCGGATGTGATCCACGGCACATAGATTGCGCGAGAAACCCGCGTAAGGACTCCGCCGATGCGCCCTCTCCATGGCAGGCCCCGCCAAAAACCACGCGCGGGCCCCACCACTTGGGAGGGCTTACTCATGGGCGGTCAGATGGACCAGCGGACAGCGCTGTTGCTGCTGGCGGGCGGTGGCTCTGTGTACGTCGCATTCGAACATCCTTCCTTCGGCACCGCTGTCTTGGTCGGCGTCGGTGTGGTGACGCTGCTGCACCTTCTGCTGAAGGACCACTGACCCGTGCCTCCGGTTTGGCTGATCCTCTCCGCCAGGTCGCCCACACCGTGCTGGTCACGGTTCGAGTTCGAGGCAGAGCCCGACCTGGTGTCCGCCCGCTCGGTTCTGGAGGGCGATCGTGGTGGCCTCGCCGATCGGTGCGACGGCGGTGGCGGGGGCGGCCACCAACTGCTGTCGAAGCTCAGGCTCTGGTCCACTTCGTGTGGTCGCGTACACCCGGTGACTGTTGATCTTCGCCTCCTGGCGGGTCCAGTGGTCGTAGGGCGGTCAGTGCTCCCATGACTGGCCGGCCGCGCATGAACCTGGCTCCTCTCATCAGGCCCCTTGGAATTGAACGTCTAGGCTGGCGCGGTGACTGATGAGCAGGAGTGGGTGCGGCCGTCGGGCGTGTGGGCCACGGCGGTGGGGGTGGCCAGGGTGCGGGCGCTGGAGACCGAGCGGGAGAACGCGCTGTTCCGCGACCCACTGGCACAGGCATTCGCCGCCGCCGGCGGCCTGTGGCCCTCCTCGCCGCCGCTGCCCGATGACGAAGCGGCGCGACGCCGCCGACGGGCCGTGTCGTACTCCATCGTCATCAGGACGAAGTTCCTCGACGACCTGTTGCAGCAGGCCTCCGCGTCCGGAGTCCGGCAGGTCGTGCTGCTCGGCGCCGGCATGGACAGCCGGGCCTTCCGAATCGACTGGCCCGAGGGCACCCGGCTGTTCGAGGTCGACACTGCCGCGCCACTGGACTTCAAGGCTTCGGTGCTGCGCCGGGAGCGGGCCGTCGCACGCTGCGAGCGGATCACCGTCGCGGTGGATCTGCGTGCGGACTGGCCAGGCGCGCTGGCCGCCGCCGGGCACGACCCGACCGTGCCGACCGCGTGGATCGCCGAAGGACTACTGATCTATCTGCCCCAGGACGCGGTGGAGCTACTGCTGACCCGGATCAGCACGCAGTCGGCGGCAGGCAGCCGGATGGGGCTGACATTGGGCTCGCGCGGCGTGATCGAGCGCTTCGGCGCGGACGCCGCGCCGGGATCGGCGGCGTCCATGTGGGTCTCGGAGATGCCCGACGACCCGGTGGGCTGGCTGGCCGGGCACGGCTGGGAGGCCGACAGCCACACCCTGCGCGAGCGCGCTGCCGCCTACGGCCGTCCGATCAGCACCCCGGCGCAGCGCGAGGAGCGGCCCGGCGGACTGATCTCGGCGGTCCGCCGGTAGAGCGCCTCCCGGTTCCCTACACCGAACTGGCGGCCTATCTGTCCCGCTGGTCTGCGTGAAGACAGCGTCCTGGGCCGTCCCTGCACCGTTTACGCGCTGAGCAGCGACGACTTCGCCGCACGTGAAAACCGAACACCCGAGTAACATCGGTGCGGCTCACCCGCATGGACTGGCTTGGGTGAGACGCGTGGACTCGGTTCGTCGAGGCCTGGCGTTTGGGAATCCTTCGAATGTGCTGCCTGTTGTGCCGAAAACAGGTCCTTTCTCCCGCCCGTAGGAGGCAAGCATGTATGGCGACCCGTCGACGGTCCGCAAGATCCTCACCGAGCTGGGCGACACCTGGGCCGTCGTGGGCCTGTCGACGAACGAGCGGCGTGCCGCCTACGGCGTCGCCGACATCCTCCAGCGCTTCGGCAAGCGCATCGTGCCCGTGCACCCGAAGGCCGAGACGGTGCACGGCGAGCGGGGCTACGCCTCGCTCGCCGAAATCCCCTTCCCGGTGGGGACAGTGTCGTGAGGTCGTGATCCAACACTTAGGACGAGACGAGGGTCGATGTGGCCTTCGATTCGGAGGGGTGGCAAAGCACCAGCGGCCGGCACCGGGGTGGCCTTCTCGTCCGCCAGGAGCTCCATGGTCTCCTGCCACAGCCCCGTAGCCACCCAACGGTGGTAGCGAGACTGGAAGCCAGTCGTCGGCCACGGAGTCCCTGTGCGCGCCTTATGCAAGATCGCTTCCAAGACACTTCGATCGGGGAGCCGGTCGTTGCGCTTGCGCTGGTGCGCGGCAGCCAGAATCGGCTCGACCCTCGTCCATCCTTCCTCCGTGAGGATGGGCACAGGCCGGTTCCGTTCGCGGAACCACCGTGTGAGTGAGCAGTCCGCCTTACGGACTTTCGGCAGGGGTCCCGTGATCGTGACGCGCACATCCAACAGATCAAGAATCTCCGTCTGCTGCTCGGGCGACATACCATGCAAACGCGTCCGTGCCAGGCCAGCCAGGGCTTGGAGATCCCGGGCTCGCTGCCTGGCCGCCTCCGTCTCCGCTTGCCAGGCTTGGACCTCAGCACGCATCTTGACCAGCTGTGCCCGCCCCTCATCGAGCGTCTTGGTCGCCTTGGTAATGGCTTCCATCGAGTTCGCCTGCTTCGCGGCCACGACCATTACCGCAGCGATAGCCGCGTCCCGGGCCTCGATTTGCTTGTCCAGGTCGGCGATGCGCTGCGCATAGTTGATCTTGCTTCCGGCAGCCAACCCTGCCCAGTCCTCGGACATAGCACGGAGCCGTCCGGGGGTACCAAGCAGAGCGCAGACCTCGCTCCAGACTCGCTGCTCCAGCGCGCCCGCATGGACTCGGGGGCAGCAGCAAGTGGGAGTTTGTGCATATTTTTCGATCTTTCCGCTGCAACGGTAGACTCGCTCGGACGCCTCTTTGAGGCGGAATCCGGTGTAATGGGCACCACAGAGGCCGAAGAAGCGTCTGGAAGCGGATACGGCTGCTTCTGCTTCTTCAGACCCTCCCCTCTTCGATTGCGAGCCATGGCAGCTCGCAATTGTTTCGCCTCATCAGGTGTAAACACGGGCTCTAGGGCGATATTGACAGTCTCTCCGTGGAGTGGAGTACCATCAATACCGAGGTGGAGTACCATCAATACCGAGCTTGGCTCGCTTTGGATTGCGAAAGATCACGACTGGGTCCGACGTGGCGTCCACCAACCGTGACCAAAGATTTCTATTGGACCACGGTTTCCCGGATCGAGTGTAGCGCCCCACCGCATTGAGCCGAATGGCAGCCTGACGGACGTTGAGACCATCGACAACAATCAGTGCATGGGCGAGATGCAGCACATCGAACTCATGCGGCTGTCCGCATCCGCATGTTTCGTCACACCGATCCAGGACGACTCGGGACAGTCCTCGCTTGCCTGGGTTCTCAACGCGATACCCGTACCGGGGCCGGCCTCCGGTAAGGCCACCATCTTCCGCTTTCTCTCGGATGCCACCCTGGGTGCGCTGACGAATGCGCCCATACTCCTTGAAGGCGAAATTCGCCTCCTCTCTCATTGCCTCCTTCCCCGACTCGGTGGTGTTATCGATGTCCTTCTTCGCGTCCGCTACGTAGATCCCGAGGTCTTCCAATTCCCAGACCCAACGCCAGAACGCACGGTCCGTACGACCGATCGCCCGTGATTCAGATACCACCACCACGTCGAAGGGGCGCGGCACTTGGCGCGCCTGCCCCATCAACCGACGCCCCCTTCCACTCACCCTGCCTATTCCGGCCGATGCCCTGGTGGTGAACCGTCATGCCCGCTCTGCCCCGCCCCGCCTCCGGCCCCGGCTCGCGTTACACCGCGCGCGCCGCACTCACCCGGCCCCGGCCCACATCAGTACGGCACCGCACGGACCCTGCTGCCCTCACCCGCAGCCTCACCGCCCGCGACCTGTGGATCACCGCCATGGTCCACGAACACCGCGTCCTGACCACCACACAGATCGCCCGCATCGCCTTCACCAGCCAACGCTCCGCCCAACGGCGCCTGCGCGTCCTCCACCACCACGCCGTCCTGGACTCCTTCCGCCCCCTGACCCAGCACGGCTCCGCACCCGAGCACTACACCCTCGGCCCCACCGGCGTCAGCGTCATCGCCGCCCACGCCGCATGCGAACCCGCGACCCTCGGCTGGCGCCCCACCACCATCGGCCGCATCGCCTACTCCCCATCCCTCGGCCACGACATCGGCGTCAACGAACTCCTCACCCACCTCGCCGCCCCCACCCCAAACGCCACCCACAGCCGCCTGACGCTATGGCTGTCCGAACGGTCCTGCGCCAGACGCTGGGACGACATGATCCGCCCCGACGCCTACGCCCACTGGCACGACCCCGACCCCATCACAACCGACGCGGACAACCCGGTCCTGCTGCCGTTCTTCCTCGAATACGACACCGGCTCCCAGCCCCTGCCCCGCGTCGAAGCCAAACTCGCCGGCTACGCCGCCTTCACCACCTCCACCAACACCCGCCCCGCCCTCCTCATCCACACCCGCACCGCCTCCCGCGACCGCGCCACCCCACGCGGGAGACCCCACCATGCCAACCACCACCAACACCACAACCACCCCCAACCAACCCGACCCCCCTCAGCTATCCGGCGCCACCACCGCCGTATGGGCCGCACTGAACAACCAACCCGGCACCACCAGCACCACCCTCGCCCAGGCCGCCGGTACCGGCCAGTCCACCACGACCAAGGCCCTCCGCCACCTCGAACAGACCGGCCTCGCCCACCGAGAGAGCGCCGCTCCCGATGGCAGCGGCCGCCCCGTCAACTACTGGTACCCCACACCCACGCCCACACCCGACCCTGACACCAGCACCTCACCGGACACGACCGACGAGCCGCCGAACGCTGACAACGACGACCACGAGCAACCCACCGAGCACCACGACCACCCCGTGCCCACTGCAGAGCCGTCCGCATCCTCGGACGACACATCAGCACACAGCGGCCCTGATGAAGAAAGGGAGCGGGGTTCTGCGAGCGGACCCCCACATGGAGCAGAAAACGACGATGCGCTGGCGCCCGCGTCCGAGCCTCCGACAAGCAAGGCGGCCTCGGAGGACACAAAGACGGAGGAGACCCAGCCAACCGTCAACCAGAGCGGCTACCGGACCCGCCTCGCCCCTGGCGCCCTGCGCCAGATGGTCATCGGCCACCTCACCGCCCACCCCGACGAAGCCTTCACCGCCACACGCATCAGCCGGATCATTGAGAAAAGTTCCGGCGCCATCGCCAACGCCCTGGTCACCCTGACCAAGCAGGGCATCGCCGAACAGGTCACCGAACGCCCACGCACCTACCGCATCACCACGGCAGCAACCAGGAGCAGCGAGGCATAGACCGGCACGAACGGACCAGCGGCCGGGTACCGCCATTCAGTTGGGGGTACCCGGCACCTACCGTCCATCCGTGTCGTGTCCGATGGTTCGCTGGTGGCTTTCAGGTGATGGTGCGTTCAGCTTGGAGTCATCAGGAGCCAGCTCGGAACGCGTCGCGATAAACCCGGCGACGTCGACGGTCATCCCGGGATACTGGCCACCGTGGATGAGGTCAAGGTCGTCGTCTCCCATTCCGAGCGCGCGACCCTGCACGTCGGCGAGGTGTTCCTGAAGGTGGACGCCGATCAGGCGCGCATCGATGACCTGTCGCAGCGAAGGTTAAGCGGTTCTCACCGAACATTGAGCCGGCTCAGTGCGGCGCTCTCGCCGGGGCACATCCCGTACGACGACTCCACTTCGCTGAAGACCCTTCGCCCCGGATCAGCCAGGTCATCCTTGGTGATCCTCAAATTCACCGTCTTCGATGCGCTCCGCCTGTTCGAGGGAGCCGCCGATCTTCTCCACGATGACGTTCAGGGGGTAGGCCTCGTCCTCGTCCACGAGGCCCCTCCAGATGAGAGCCAAGCCAGGAAGCTGTGGGACGGGGCTGTCGCTGAGCCTCTCCTGCAGCCCGGTCGGCTGGAAGGGCCGTTGGCGAAGGCCCAGTGCCTGCCAACTGGTCCCTCGTGGCTTCGGCTCTCTGTACTGCCCGCCAAGCTGTTGCTAGTTGACCAGTGAGGCCAGAGCGGTGGCGATGGCGGCGGCCAGAGTGAGGGTCGTGGAGAAGGCGGTGGCCGCGCGGGTAAGGGCGGTGGGGTAGGTGGCATGGTCGCGACGGGCGAGATAGCCGGCCCCGGCCCCGACGAGGGCGGCAATCACGAGAGTCAGGGCGCAGGCGAGCAGGATCACGGCGTTACGTTCGGTCATGGCGTCAGTTCCCTCTCCGGTGAGACGGGCGTCGGTCTGATACCGAATCTCGCGAAGCGGGTGTTCGCCGTGGTGCGGGCGGTCGAAGATGAACAACGACGAACAGCGGCACGGGCAGGGGGCTGTGTGGATACGGACCGTTTCCGGGATCCAGCGGATGCGCTCGCGGAGCTGCGCGCCCGGCTGAAGGCTGGTCATGCCGCGTGGGGCGGGACCCAGGTGCAGCTGGCTCGTCGCGCCGGTCTGGGCCGCACAGTCGTAAATCAGGCGCTCAGTGACTCCGCGCCCGCGCCGTCGGCGCAGACCGTGGCCGGGCTGGCCCGTGCCCTCGGTCTCGGCAAGGAGGTCCGGTCTCTACTGGATCTGCTGGCCACCGCCTCCGGGCCACTCGAAAGCCCTGACGGCGTGGTGGGCCGGCCGATCGGTGACTGGGACCCCCACGATTTGGAAGTCCACCCGGCCGTGTACGCCTCCGTCGGCGAGGAACGCACCTGGGCGGGCGGCCCGCAGGGGCGGGGCCATGTGGCCTCTGTGCTGCCGGGCTATGTGTCCCGCCCGCACGATGGGGAACTGGCCGACCTCGTCGCTGCCGCCGCGGACGGGCACAGTCGGATGGCGGTGTTGGTGGGCTCGTCCTCGACGGGCAAGACCCGCGCCTGCTGGGAGGCCGTCCAGCCGCTCGCCCCTTTGGGGTGGAGGCTGTGGCACCCCTTCGACCCCACCCGCGCTGAAGCGGCGCTCGCCGACCTCGCGCGCGTCGCTCCTCGCACCGTGGTCTGGCTCAACGAGGCTCAGCATTATCTCGGCGCCGGCCAAGGACTCGGCGAACGCATCACCGCCGCTGTGCACTCCCTGCTCACCGACCTGAAACGTGCGCCCGTCCTGGTCCTGGGCACGCTGTGGCCCGAGTACGCCAACGCCTACACCCAACTCCCCAAACCCAGCCAGGAAGATCCGTACCCCCAGGTGCGGGAGCTTTTGGCCGTGCGGCGGATCACCCTGCCCGACAGCTTCGATACCGCCGCCACCAACGCCGCCAGAGCCCAGGCGGAGGCAGGTGACCGGCAGCTCGCGCACGCTCTGAAGCGCGCGCGTGACGGGCGGCTGACGCAGTACCTGGCAGGGGCTCCGGAACTGCTGCACCGCTACAAGACCGCCGCGCCGCCGGCCCGGGCCCTGCTGCACGCGGCCATGGACGCCCGCCGCCTCGGAGCCGGCCTCCACCTGCCCCAGGCCTTCCTCGAACACGCAGCGGCGGACTACTTCACCGACGACGAGTACGACACCCTCGCCGACAACTGGCTTGAACAAGCCCTCGCCAGCAGCACCGATGCCGTCCACGGCAACCTCGCCCCCCTGCGCCGCATCCGCCGCCGCACCCTCAGCGCTCCAGCAGGAGCCGCGCCGGACCAACCGGCCTACCGGCTGGCCGACTACCTCGAACAGCATGGCCGCAATCAGCGCAAGATGCTGTGCCCCCCGGCCTCCTTCTGGCAGGCCGCACACGACCGCCTCACCCACCCCGACAGCCTCGCCAAACTCGCCGAGGCCGCCGCCAACCGCCGCCGCGACCGCTGGGCTTACCACCTCTGGCAGAAGGCCGCAGATGCCGGCAGCACCAGCGCCCTGATCAGTCTCGCCCTGGTACGGGAGAAGGCTGGGGACCAGGACGGGGCCGAACAACTCGTCCGACAAGCCGCCGACGCCGGCGACGCCTCCGCCCCGAACTCTCTCGCCCGCTGGCGACAGTTAGTCGAGGACCAAGACAGGCTCGAACAGTTCGTCCGGCGACAGGACGAGGTCGAACAGCTTGCCCGGCAAGCCGCCGACACCGACGCCCCGAACGATCTCGCCGACTACGCCGACGCCCTGAACGATCTCGCCATCTACATCGAAGCCCAGAACCAACTCGACCTGATACGGGAGGAGACCAGGGCCCGGCCCGAGACCGAGCAGTTCGCCCGGCGAAACGCCGACGCCGGCTACGCCGCCTCCATGATCGATCTCGACGCGAGGCGGGAGAACGGAGACCTGTGGCCGTACGGACTGGACCCCGATGGCACACCATCCGCGCCCTGGGACCTCTTCACACAGCCACCTGCGGATATGTAGCAGCGGATCACGGCAAGTATCACAAACAAGCTATGAGCGAATCTTTCCCTTGCCGAACTCGACGCGCTCAGCTGCTCAATGTCCGGTGAGAACTTTGAGTGCGACAGAACACCATGCTTACCCGGCCCCTCGCCCGCCAGAAATAGCTCGCCGCCCGCGGTACCCACGAAAGCCGCGCCGCAGCGCAAGGGCGCACCATATGAACGCTGCCGTCAGTGCGGCTGCGGCCGAGGCACCCAGCACCGGTGGCTCCGGCCGAAAGCCCAGTGAGAGCCGGGTGCCCATGAACGTGAGTATGACTGCGAGCACATCCGGGCCGTGGAGCGGAACCCTGGCGGCGACAGCCCGCAGCGCGGCTGCCGCCGTCAGACCGGTCGCGGTCCAGGCCACCAGGTACGGCCGCACCTGCCCCGGAGCGGCGAGCGGCATCCCGTACTCATCGGAGCCGAGACGGAACGACGCGTCGGCCCAGCCCAGGCCGACCCCGAGGATGGTGACGCTCGCCGCCCACAAGGCATGGCGCCATAGTGGACCAGGCCGCAGGGACTCTTCGTCGCTGTCAGAGCTCGCGCAGTTGTCAGGGCTGGGGAGGCCGGGCGATTCAGTCACGCCCAGAAAAACGCGGCCCGGAAGCCGCAGGTTCCCACCCGAATCGCCGACCGATGTTTTCACGTCGGCCGAGAAGCACCGCCGAGCTCTCGGTGTTGAGCCCGTCGCTCGTTTCGTCACACCACCCTCCTCATTTCGTCGGTTCCCCCGAGGTCGAGGCGATGGCCCTGGCGCCGGTCCCGACCCCGGGGGTCCTGTGGCGCAAGCGCCCGTACTCGCGATCGCCGCGGCCCCGGGGACGGCGCTCGGCCGCCTCGGCGAGCCGTCGACCGCGTCGCCGGCGGCGTGGGCCACGGCGGGTGCCGCCATCCGGAAGTTGCACGACGCGCCGTTGCCACCGTGGCCCGGCCGGGGCCTTGACGAGTTGGCGGCGGATCTCGAAGGCGAGTGCGAGTGGCTCGTGACGAACGGCGTCCTGCCCGCCGACCTGGTCACCCGCAACCGCCAAGTCGCCGAGGACGCGCCCCGGCCGTGGACTCCGGCGTCCACGCACGGCTACCTGAAGATCACTCACGTGTTCATCGACGGCGACGAGACCACTGGCATCATCGACGAGTCCGAGGGGGCCGGGGTGATGCTCTGTTCGACCTCGCCACCTTGACGCTCGGGAGACCTCGGCGACGTCGTCGCCGGCTATGGCACCGACGTCGACCTCGACGTGATCCGCGCGTGGTGGTCGTTGCGAAGCCTGCTGGCGGTGCGCTGGCTGGTCGAGCACACGGCTTCGACCCGTACGCGCCGGGCTGTGGTCGACGTGTTGAGCTCCCGGCTGTGAGGCTGCGCGGGCCCGACTGCTACGAGTGCGTTCTGACGCATCGAGCAGGCCAGCACCTTGGCGCATTGCTTGCCCTTACTCACTCTGCTGCGCATGTCGCTGGGGTGTGCGGGGTGACCGTGTCGGGGGCCGGCAGCTGCGAGGTGACGTTGGGGTGTCAGATCTCCCGGTGCCCGCTCAGAACAGTGCCAGGCCCTCGCCGCTGGTGTCCGCGATGACTGGCCGGAACTGGGCAGGGAGGCCGTTGTCGGTGACGACGCCGGAGCCGTCGCGCTTGAGGACGGTCTCGCGGGTGTTGCAGGCGCCGCTGATGGTGATCCGGTGCGGGAACAGGTCCCGGCTGTAGCCGGTTCTGGAGTGCTCGGTTGCGACGGTGAGGGAGGCCAGGTAGGAGCGAGCGGTGGCAGCGCTGACCGGCGTGGGCAGTGCGGCCTGGGCAGGAGTGGTGCCGAGGAAGGCGAGAGCGGCGGTCGCGGAGGCCACAAAGCCGGCGAGGATGCTACGGCGAGCATTCTTGCGCATGGCGTATCGACTCCTGAGCCGAAGGGTGAGGTGAAGAAGCGCCCCCATCCTGGCCTGAGGGAATCTATGCGAGTAGGGCGCCGAAGGTGAAGAACTGATAACAGTCAACGGGTGCTGTGTGCCCAGTACGGGCGGCCGGCCTCCTCCAGGACCGCGACCGTGTTGGCGACCGGGGCACTGGTGGTGTCGGCAGACACGAATCTTGCGTCCGCCAGCTTGAAGGCCCTCGCGGACAGCGCCAGCAGCTCAGCCGCCGCGGCGGAGTTGCTCACGTTCTCCTCCGGGTCACCTCGGTGAGCTACTGGGCGGACGGCGTGAGGATCAGGCAGACGTCCCAACCGTGCAGCTGGGCCGCGCGCATCGCTTCCCGGAAGAGGCCCTGGCTCACCGCCCTACACCTACCGTGGGCCGCAACAGGGGGGCAGGGCCGTCGTGCATCACCCCCGTAACAGAATGATCCACTTCCTTGTGCGGCCTGCGTCCACGCCTGTGAGGTGGGCTGATGCACTTTCCGACGGCAGGCGGTCCGTTCTTCCGCCACCTGCGCGTGTGGCACGCCGTGGTGGCCTCTCTCGTCGTGGTGGCGGTGGTGGCGTTCCTCGTCCTTCGCCCGTCCGACGGCGTACGCCCGGTACCCGGCAGTCCCTGCCGACCGGTCGATTCCGCACGTGAAGACACGCCCGCGACCCCCGACCTCGACGGGGACGGCTCCGTCGATCTGGTGCACGAGATCTCCCGGTCGTTGAAGGTCGACGTGGTCGTCGTGCCCGGCTCCAAGCGCGGTCCGGACCACGACCGCACGACCGTCATCACCCAGGACGACCTCGGTGTGCCGGACGACATCCAGGTGGGTGACGACCCGCTCCAGCCCACGGTCGCCGACCTGGATGAGGACGGCCACGCCGATCTCGTCGTCAGCAGCGCCGCCCAGGTCCTGTGGGGAGGCCCCAAGGGCCCGCGGGCCGACGGGCCGCACGGGCGCGTCCCGCTGCCGGGCAGCGGCTACCACACCGCGCCGATCGCCGGCGACTTCGACGGGGACGGCCACACCGACCTCGCGGTCTTCAAGGACTCGGGCGACGAGCAGGGCGAACTGGTCGTCCTCAAAGGACCGTTCAAGCGCTCGGGTGCCCCCGCCCGGACCGTGAAGATCCCCAGTCCGGTCCACAAGGGCGCGACACCCGTGCTGGTCGCCGGGGACGCGAACGACGACCGCGCCACCGATCTCGCGCTCTACGACTCCCCGTGGGATCCGCCCCTGCTGTTCACCGGCGGCGCCCGTACCGCCGGCGGCCTGAGCAAGGAGCCCGAGCGGCTGCCGGAGGGCGAGAACGTCGTCTTCGGCGACTTCGACGGCGACGGTCAGCAGGACGTCGCCGTCGGCCGGAGCTTCGTCAACAGCTACGACGAGGACGACACGCCTCACCGGCGCGGTCAGGTCAGCGTCCGCTACGGGAAGGATCCGGACAAGTGGGTCACCATGGAAGGCGGCGACTTCAAGGAGGGATTCGGCACCAGGCTCGCCGCCGCAGACTTCAACGGCGATGGCTGCGACGACCTGGCCGTCCAGCTCACCAAGAAAAAGGAGGAGGGTGACGCGCGGATCGAGGTGCTGCGGGGCGGCTCCGAGCACGGGCTCGGATCGAAGCCCTGGCGCGCCACCAAGCGCTCCGTGCCGGGTGACGACGGCGCCGGCGACGGCCAGCTCTTCGACACCCACGACTGGGACGGCGACGGCCGCGCAGAGCTGGCACTCTTCGGCGGGGACAGATGGTGGATCACCGACGGCACGGACCGCGACGAGGCATCCTTCCCGCTCACCCCAAGCAAGAACCAAGGTTCGTAGACACCTGCTTGTTGTCCCAGGCCGTGAAACAGCTGGCTGTGGGTGCCGGCCGGGACCCGCACTCGGACGGAGGTTCAGGGGACTGGCCCTCCTGCCAGTGCCCCCGCACGCGATCACCCTGACCGCCGGACAGGACTCCGGCAGCCCTCCGTTCACCCCCGTTCTGGAGAAGATCCGGGACCGCGACCCGATCGGACGCCCACGCTCTCACCCCGACGCGGTCGCCGACGACAAGTCCTACCCCTCCCATGGCAACCGCGCCTACACCAGGACGCGGCCCACAGCCGGGGGCGCTCAGCCGACGGCGAACTGGACTCCCTCACCGCCGATCAGCCAGGTTGGGGTGCGGCCCAGGCCGCACCCCAACAACAATTCCGCAGAACGTGCGGCCATCGCACCTGCTGGCGTGGGAGCTGGCCCAGCTCCCGGCCGGCAAAAAGGTCACGCCGGTGGTCCTGCTGGACACCTTCGAGGACACCGGCGACCGCCACCGTGACGCCGAGCGGCTCCTGCAACGCCTGGTATGGCTCATGCCGAACTGCTTCTTCGTCATCAGCGGCCGCAACCGTCTTCAGTGGGCCGACGATGCCCTCCAGGGCCAACTCGACTACACCGGCCGCGCCGCCTGGCCCGGCCTGGCCCTCCACTCCGGGCGGCCGGCCCGGGCCACCGGGCAGGGCGGCGCCCGACAGCACCTGATCGGGGACTTCTCCGAGACCGACTGCGACACCTACCTCGCCCACCGCCTCACCCAGGGCAACCAGCCGCTGATCGGCCCCGACATCCGCGCGGTCATCACCCAGCGCTCGCACGGCCTGCCGCTCCACCTGGATCTGGCCGTCGCACGCTTCCTGGAGATCCGCCGCACCGGCCGCACCCCCACCCCCGCCGACTTCGACCACACCATCCCCGCCCTCATCGCCCGCACCCTCTCCGACCTCACCGCCGACGAGCGCCATGTCCTGCGCAGCGCCAGCCTGCTGGACGCTTTCGATCTGGGCCTGGCCACCCAAGCGGCGGGCCTGGCCACCCAAGCGGCGGGCCTGGCCCACCAGGCGGCGGCCCGCCGGCTCGTCGAGCGGCCGCTGATCACGGAGGATCCGCACGCTATCTGGCCCTACCACCTCCACGACGCCATCCGCACCGCGCTACGGGCTGATGACCACACCGAGGACCACTGGACCCCCGCCGACTGGCACCAAGCCGCCGAACGCGCCCTCGCCGCCCTTGGCCGGCAGTGGCAGGACACCAGCACCCTCCTCCCCAGCCGGACCCTCCTCATCGCGGGCCTGCGCCAGAGCCTGCGCCTGGCCCGCGACCACCACTTGGGCGACCTCGGCTGGCTCACTCCAACCCGAGCTCTACGCAGGAAGCGGCATCACCCGGTTGAACCCCACCTGAGACTCAGCGGGGGCACCGGCAACACCACTGGGCTCGGCTACGACGCTGGCCGCTTCCTCGATGCCTTCTTCGCCGCTGCCTTCTTCCCGCTGGCGCTCGTCTTCTTCGCCGCGGTCTTCTTCGCGGCCTTCTTCTTCGCCGCGGTCTTCTTCGCGGCCTTCTTCTTCGGCGCCGCCCGTTGCCCGCTGATCTCGTGCACGTCAGCCTCGTCGCCGGTGTCCTCGCCGCGGCTCTTCCTGGCGGCGCGCACGCTGTCCTGGAGGGCGGCCATGAGATCGACAACCTTGCCTTTGGGCTCGGCAGGAGCTTCCATCTCGGGCGGCTCGGCCCCTTCGGCCTTGGCTCGGATGATCGTTTCCAGCGCCTCGCGGTACTGGTCCTTGTACTGGGCGATGTCGACGTCGCCCATGGCCTCCATCAGCGTGACCGCTTCATCGACTTCGGCGTCGGAGATCTTGACCTGCTGCGGTGCGATCCCCTCGGTACTGCGGATCTCCGCAGGGGTTGGAGGGCTTGGTGGCGGTGATCCGGCCGAGCGCGCGGCCGCCGACGCCGAGCGCCCTTGGTCGCTTACCGGCTGAGCGCCATCGAGCGGCCCGCCGGCGGGGACTGCGGGCGCCTGTGAGCGGAGGTCTGGGAGCATGTCAAGCGCAGCCTGGCCAACCTCGCCCCGCGCATACAGCCGCGAGGCGCCTGCCTATGACGAAACCCCCTCGGCGACAGTGCGGCCGAGGGGGTTCAGGCATCGAGGATGCTCAGCCGTTACGGCTGATCAGACGGCGGTGACGTTGAGGCCTGCCTGGCCGCTCTGCAGGTTCGCCGCACCGTCCACGGTGACGCTGTGGCCGGCCAGCTCAGCGCCGCCGATGCCCTCCAGGTGGCCCGGGCCGCCCTGCAGGGTCAGACCGGCCGCGCCGCCGGCAACGCCGTCCAGGTCGGCGTCGGATATCTCGCGGGTCTCGATCTGGGCCTTGTTGTTCATAAAGTACGCTTCCTTCGTCAGTAATTTCTTGTATGGGGCGACCGGGACCACAACCGCGGTCCCGGGATCGGCGCCGGACTCCGGTACGGGCAGGGCTTTCCGCCCGTACCGGAGAAAGAGATCCACAGACATGAAGAGCCTGCGGATCCGACTCGCCGATAACCAGCCGCCACACTCCAACTGCGCCACGCGTCCCTCATACGTCACACCCGCACGAAACCGGTGACGTATGGCACGTCACTTACGGCCGTAGACGTGACAGAACTACTGACTTCGGCTCGACAGGGTCATTTTTGTCGATGCTGGGGCATGGCCGCTGAGCAGCTCAATCTGGCGACACCTCCAGGGCGTGCTCGATCATCTGCCTGTCTCGCAGCCACAGGGCTCGTAGCGCGGTCGTTGTCCGCGCCGCGTGAGTGAGGGCGGCGGCCTTCAGCGCGCGGTGCGGTCGCGTCGGGCAGTGACCAGGCCGCGCCACCGCCGGCGGGTGGAGTTGTCTCCGTCGATGCACTGTGTCTGTGGGGTGTGGTCGGCGGGGAGGGGGAGGCCGGCCATAAAGTGGGCGATGTCGATGTAGTAGGCGTAGTCGCCGCTCTGGGTGAGGTCGCGCAGTCGGGCGATCGCGGCCTGGATCGCGGTCTCGTCGCCGCGGACGGAGTGGTGGAAGCAGAATGCGAGTTCGAGGGTAATGCGAGTTCGAGGGTGACGTGGGCGGCGGTGACGCCGGCGGTGTGGATGTCGGCGCGGAAGACGCTGGCTCGGTCTTCGACCGCAGTCACGCACGACAACAGTCACCAGTCCGAGATGAGGCACCACTCGATCATGCCCATAAAACAGTCAGAGACACCATCCCAACCCGGTCAACCATCCCGGTCACAGCACTAGGGCGTGGTTCGAAAGTGCTGGTCACAGCCATTCGTTGATGGCCGCGACAAGCACGGTCGCCTCATAGCGGACGGCGAGCTTGTCGTACCTCGTCGCCACCGCGAAGAACGGCCGCATCACGGCCTGCCGATTCCCGGGGCCTCAGCAGGCCGAGTGACCTGCGACGTTAAAGGCCAAGCTCAGGAAGAGGGAGCTCAGACCTCGCAGTGCAGCTACCTGGAAGTCACGCAACTGGCTCCGGGGCTACTGGTGCCGTGGGAGAGCCTGTGCCTTCTGCGCCGAAAGAGTCTTGTAGACGGTACCGGCGAGGTCGGGCAGCGTGTCCCCTTCGCCAACGGCGCTGTTGACAGCAATGGCGATGATCATGCCAGTCTTCGGGAAGTACATGTGCAGCACCCGGTTTCCAAAAGTGGCCCCCTCATAGGCCCAGACCGTCCCGGCCACAGGATGGACGAACTTCACGACACCGAGCCCGAAACCGATGGGATCGTCGGCCGTGACGCTCTTGATGGGCTTACTCGTCTTCGCCGAGACCAGGGACTCCAGTTCGCGCTGCTGCGCTGAGGGCAGCAGTCGACCGCTGTACAGCGCCCTGTCCCAAGCCGTCATGTCTGTCAGTGAACTCACCAGGCCACCCGCCCCCTGCGCCCAGGACAGGCGGAGCCGAGGAAGTGACTTGTTGAGATGCTTCGGCAGGACGGAATGGGTGGAGTACGGCGTCGGCATGCGCGAGGCCGTGTCCGGAGGGCAGTCCGGGGGGAGGCAGGTGTCGTTCATTCCGAGAGGTTCGATGATGCGCTCGGCGAGCCGCTCATGGTAAGTATCGTGCGACGCTCGTTCGACAATCATCTGCGCGAGTAGGTAGTTCGTATTCGAGTACTCGTACTTCGCGGGACCCAGTGGCAGGCCCTCCACATAGGACATCAGGCGCTCCAGCGTGAAGCGCGTGGAGGGATTGGCGTCGAAATCCTTCAGGAACGCATTCTGCTCGGTGTAGCTGGGGATGCCGCTGGTCATCGACAGCAGTTGCTTGATGGTGACATCGCGCCACGCCGGATACTGGGGAAGCCACTTTCCCAGCTTGTCCCGTATGGACAGCTTTCCTTCGGCCTCCAGTTGAAGCAGCAGCACGGACGTGAACGCCTTGGTGTTGCTGCCTATCTGCCACAGCGCCTTGCTGTTCACCGGTCGACCACCGCCGTAGCGGGACGTCCCCGCATCGACCGAAATATCAGGTCGCTGATCGGCATAGGTCACCCGAAGGGAGACCGCTGAGAAATGATCCTTAGTGCCCTGAGCGTCCAGATATTTCTCGAGGTCACTTCGCAGTGACGCGGTGGCACTGCGAACGGATGGCTCCACCACTGCGTGCGCGACGGCCGGCCCACTTCCCGACACCATCATCCCCGAAACAATCGCCGCGGTGACCGTCGCCAGGGCCACGAGGCGCTTCCCTTGCTGACCACCCCGCCGACGAAGCCTGTACCTCACTGTCGCTATTCCTCCATCGAATCGAACAGAACTGGGAACGACGATCACGCTACGCAGTGGAGGCACGGCAGGTAATGGGGGTAACCCCCCGCTTGGTAGAGGTGCTGACCCCCTGAGTGAGGCCAAGTACAGCTTCGAAGGCAGCCATCTGCCCGTCGGAAGAGGAGAGACCACGACGGTCATTGACTCATCACTGAGGTGCGACAACTGACTCCTCAGAAGACATAGAGCCCTTTAGCTCTGGTGGATCTCGTGTTTCAGGAACCTCCCTATGCGATTGTCAAGCCGCGGACGCGGCTGGTTGTGCGGCTTAGGGCGTTTTCAGAAGTGGATCTTGATGTGTCAAGATCCACTTCGTGGGGAGGCACGATCTGATGAATGCGCAGTGGGCGAAGCTGGAGCCCCTGCTCCCTGCCGGGAAGAAGTCCGGACGACCGCCGGTACACACCAAGCGGCAGCTGACAGACGGCATACGCTGGCGCACCCGCGCCGGTGCTCCGTGGCGGGACGTGCCCGAGCGGTACGGCCCATGGGGGACGGTGTACTGGCTTTATTCACGAGTTGCGGCTCTGGCTCAACTTCTGTGACGCAGCCACGCTGAGTGAGGGGTTCAGATAGGAGATGACCCCATCCCGGTGGCGGGAACAAGCTGTCAGTTCTGCGCTGTCGGCCGCTTGTTCGAGAACTGTTTCGCCGCCTCGATCGCTTCTCTGCTGAGTTCTTCGAAGGAGACGCCCCAGCTCTTCTCCCAGCTCTCTAGGTTGTGCGCGCAGTGCACAAGCGGCTCCAGCTCTTCGGGGTAGCCGAGGTCATAGGCGATGTCTGCCCAGATGAGGTGAGTGCCGACGGCGGGATCCAGGGATCCGTCGGCGATCTGACCGGCGATCCAGTAGGCCATCGCCCATTTTGCGGCCCGGGGGTCCGATGGCGGGTGGAAGAGCAGTCCCAGTTCCTCCAGCACGCCACGAGCGCCCCGTAGCTGATCCCGGCGAACGCCAGTCGCTCGGTGCGCGCGATCTCCGCGGCCAGCGTGCGCATCGCGTACGCGCTCACCGAGGCGACGTCCGGGAGGGGCTCGTCGAAGAGCTGACCTTCCCGGCCGGGCAGGGCGGGCAGGACCACCTCGACACCGTCCGGCAGGTTTTCCCGCCAGCTCCGATAACGCCCCAGCCCGCCGCCGGCGTGCGGGAAGCACACCAGGGTCAGGGTCCGCAGGCCAGACATGTGAACACCTTCCGTCGACCGGTCGTTTCAGCGGCGCGTGGCGACGACCGCGGCCGGGCCTATCCAGCTCAGCAGTTCGTCCAGCGACTCGTAGAAGGCCTCGATCTCGGAGACCTCGTTGTATAGGTACGCAGAGACGCGGAGGATCTCCCCGCCAGCCAGGTCGGTGACCAGCGGCTGTGAGCACATGTGACCGCTGCGCACCATGAAGCCGTAAGAATCGCTCAGCATGCGGGCGACTTCTCCGGTGGGGACGCCATGCTCCAGGCGCAGGCTCACGAGCGAAATCCGGTCGGTCACATCCGGCGGCCCGACCAAACGCACCCTCGAGCGGATGAGCGCCCCGCCGACCAGGGCCGTGGCGAGTTCAGCCTGGACTTCCTCTATGCCCACACCGACCTGCGCAAACGCATCGAAGCCCTGCGCGGCCAGCAACGGACCGAGGACCGACCTCCCCCTCAGGCGCCCTCAGCCGACGATGGCACGGTCATCCATTCCCTTACCGAAACCCTTCGTCGTGAGCGCACCACTCACCGCGAGCGCGTCCCAAGAACTCGAACAGCGACTGGCCGCCGCACACGGCGAGATCCTGCGCTTGCAACGCGTGATCCAGTCACACGGCCCAGGGCTGTGACAGCACTCTCCGGGCTGCAGAACTTACGATCCAGAGCGCAGTCCCAGAGCACTGTGCTCCACCACACCCGAGGGAAGATCACTCCTTACCGAGGCCCTGGCAATCAACTCAACAAGGCCAGCGCGGAGTTCGGCGGCGGGCTCACCAAGGACGATCGCGCTGATGATCAGCTCCATCATCAGACAGTCGTACTCGTCGCCCATGCTCCGATAGCGCTCCCCATCGGCCTCGACCACAGCAGAGGCGATCCTCCTCCCACGACCAGCCGCAGGGGCAAAGGACACCTCATAGACGCCGTGACCGGTCCAACTTCGGTGCATGAAAAGGACATTGCCTTCAACGAAGACGTTCCACTTCTCATCCATGTCCCGGGCTCGATATCCGCGCTGGATCCGGTCCCAGTCCTCGTCAGTCCAGACACGATCCGGCAACTGAGACACCGGCCGGGGCGTGCTGATCGGGTGGAGGCGCCGGAACGACTGTCGGGTGAGCGGGGCATCGGCGGTCATGACGCGATCCTATGGAAGCACCACTCCAACAGGACGGCGGATTACCTCAAGAGCAGGCGACCTGGGAGAAGGGCGCCCTCAGCCGCCTTCCCGACGCGTCTGCAGCGTCCCGAACAGCAGCTTTGCAAGAATTCTTCGCCACTACCCCAGATAAGTTGAGAGGACTTCGACTTCGCCGCCCAGCCCGGCGTCGACGAGAAACTCATCCGCGACCTGGCCACCTTGCGCTTCCTCGACGACGCCTCCAACGTGCTGTTCGTCGGCCCGCCCGGGGTCGGCGAGACCATGCTCGCGGTCGCCCTGGCCCGGGCCGCGGTCGAGGCCGGACACCGCGTCTACTTCACCACCGCAGCCGAGCTGGCCGCCAAGTGTCACAAAACCGCACTCGAAGGCCGCTGGGAGACCTGCATGAACTTCTTCGCCGGACCGAAACTCCTGGTCATCGACGAACTCGGCTACCTCCCCCTGCCCGAAGACGGAGCATCCGCCCTGTTCCAGGTGATCAACCAGAGGTATCTGAAATCCTCGACGATCTTGACGACAAACGTCGGGAACGCCGACTGGGCCGGCGCCTTCGGTGACGCCACCGTCGCCGCCGCGATGCTCGGCCGGCTCCTGCACCGGGCCGCGGTCGCCGGCATCGACGGCCCCTCCTACTGGCTCCGCGGCCACCAACCAGGCCGAGACCACCCGAGCCGGGGTGAACGCCCGTGTCTCCTGACAACACCCCCGACACCACCGAGGTCACGTCCGAGATGGCCCGTTGCTGCCCGGTCTGCACGACCGTCTTCATCGTCGCCACCGCCACCAGCCGCCAGGTCTTCTGCTCACCCACCTGCAAAGAAACCAACCGCCAGAACAAACCCGTTCAGCAGACCTGCCCGACCTGCCACACCGCATTCACCACCACGGTCGGCCAACGCCGGATCTACTGCTCGGACGAGTGCCGGACCACCTCCCGCACCAGCGAGGACGCCCGGGAGAAACGAACCTGCCCCGTCTGCGAGGGCCCTTTCGATGCGCTCAAGACCGCCCGCCAGATCTACTGTTCACCGGCCTGCCGCAAAGACGCCGAACGCAGACGCGACCAAGCCCGGGACGAAGACCGGGCCCGCCGCCTCGGCGAGACACCGACACCGTCGCCACTGCCGGAGTTGCCACCGCAGCCCAAACCGGTCAGCCGAGCGTCATCACGCCAACCAACCCTGGAACGCGACACGTTGGAGCCGACCGCGACCCGGAACTGTCCGCACTGCCAGCAGCCGATCACCATCGTCGCGCTGCTTGCGACCCCGGAAGCCGCCCGCCCCTCTGTCCCCACGACCATCCCCGACATCGTTCCGCTGCGAAGGACTCCATGACCATCCACTGACCGTCACCGCTCACCGGGCCCGCCGACCTGACGGTCGGCGGGCCCACACCGTCAGACCGTCGAACGCAACCGGTCCAATTCGCTGCTGATCGCATCCCGCAGCACGTCATGCTGCGGACCGAGCCTGAACCCCTCATCACTCCACCGCTCATGCGGATACAGCCACACAGGCTTGCCCACCAGCTCGGCCGGCTCCCACTCGAACCGCGGCCAGACGTGGGCATGAAGAACGGGTCCGTGTTACCGAGGATCTCCAGGTTGACCCGGCGAAAATCGGGATCCAGCCGCCGACAGGCCCGCTCAACCGCTTCCCCGAGCTGGTTATGTCGGACAGAAACGCCAGCCGCTTGGCCTTCGGCAGGTCAGACAGTCGTTGAACACCGGGTTCGTCCACGAGGAGGACCGAGTAGCCCGGCAAGAACTGAACGTCCCCGATCACCGCGAATCCCGACTCAAGCCGCCGCAGCACGGTGGGAATCTCCCCTCGCAGAGCAGCCTCGATCCGATCCATCCGCCAGTCACCAGTCATGGCCAGAACCTACCCACAGGTGATCAAGACCCGATCCTCGCTCCCACTTTCCCCACACACATCAAGGACCAACCAAATGAGGCGAGAAGCGACCCCGGCCGTTTTCAGGAATCGCCATCAGTGCAGCAGGCCCGGAACGTAGCCGCCGACTTGGACACACGTATGGAATCCCTGCGGTTCCTGCTCCGTGACCGCGATGGCAAGTACGGCCAGTCCTTCGACGCCGTCTTCGAGGCCGACGGCATAGACGTGATCAAGAGCGCGCCACGAGCGCCGAGGATGAACGCCCACTGTGAACGGGTTATCGGCAGCATCCGGCACGAGGCCCTCGACCACATCCTGATCACGAACGAGTCACACGCCCGACATGTTCTTGCCGCCTACCAACGGCACTACAACACACACCGTCCTCATCGAAGCCGAGGCCAGCTACCTCCTGACACCCACCAACAGCCCACCATCCCGCACGACCGAGACGCACGCAGACTCCTGCGTACACGCGTCCTCGGCGGCGTCATCAACGAGTACCGCTATGCCACCTGATCAGCAGCGATGACTTTTCGAGCCCGACACGCTCAGGCGGCCGGCCCCTCGACTTCGCCCCGGGCCGTCCACGTCTTGCGGACGCGACGGTGGCCATCGACCCCCTCGATGAGCCGGATCACCACGGACGGGTGGGCGCCGTAGAGCCCGACCCACTCCGCATACCGCCCCTGGGCGATGCCGGGGACGGCCCACTCGCCCTCGACGGCTGGGCCTTCTCTGGGGGAGCGATGCGGCGTGATGGCGAATCGCGATGGCTTCGTGCAGCTCAGCGCCGGTACCGCCGACGTTACCAAGTGCAACAGGTGTGGGGCTATCGCTGGTTCGGGTGATGGCTGTGCACGCGAGAAGGCCCCGGGCGCTTCTTCGTGGCCCAGGTCGCAGGGTATGGGCCGGAGTGGCATGAGGAGGGGGCATGGCACAGGAACAGGCGGAGAGTCGGCACCCGCAGATCCACATGCATCGGCACAAGCGTGCCATCGCCGTGAAGTGGCTCGGGGAGGCGCAGTGGTCCCTCCTTCCAGCCCTCCCCGAGGGAGCCAGCACGAGCGTTCACCGTCGGGCGATGACGGCTCCGTAGTAGTTGGCGTCGACGGTGTCCCTGATGAACGTGGCTGTGGTGACGGGAAGGCCCCAGGTCCAGTAGGTCATCTGTAGTCGGTCGCCTGGTACCGGCTGTACCCGGGCCGTGAGGATGATGAAGTGGTTCGGGAATGCGCTGAGGATAAAGTCGCTCGACTTCTTCCCGCCACGGATGACGTCGGCCTGGTCGAGGATGTGGGCGTTGATGAGCAGGACTACGTCCTGATTGGCGCTGGGTGTGAGGTTGAGCAGGTGGTCGGTGCCTTTGGTGAAAAAGAAGTTTCCCTCGTCCGACACATCGCGATACAGGCTGGTTGCCCGCAGCCAGCCGGCGACCTCACCAGAAGTGGTGGCAGAGGAGACGTCTTCGTCCGGTCGTCCTTCGAAGTCGAAGAACACGTTTTCGGAGTCGCGGAGGGAGCAGAGGATCATCCAGTCGGCGGGCGGGCAGAAGCCAGGGCCGGCTGCCGCTGCGAGCGCGGTGTAGTCCTGGCCGAGCAGCGAGCCGTCGCCCGGCTCGACGACATAGTCGCCGCCGATGCTGGCCCTGCCGCTGTCGTACAGTTCAGCGGCGAACCGGACGACGGCGAGAGGGTCCCGCTGCAGCCACAGGGGGAGGAAAGCGGCTGGGCCACAGAGGTTGAGCGCGTCCTGGTCCACCTTGCTGGGGTCACGTACCAGCTCGGCCAGCCGGCGTGCCACCTGGCTCCGGTCGAGCCGCCAAGGGCTGGCGGCGGTACGGCCGCGGAACGCCTCGACGGCGGCCAGGGCTTCGGCGCGGGTTGATCCCCTTCGGGGCGGCGCCGATCGGCTGTCCCGCTCGGTAGGCGTGGATTCTGCACTGTCCCCCGGTGGATGAGCGCGGCGGTAGTCGTTGAGTGCGATTCGGCCCTGGCGGCGGCGCTCTCGGAACCTGGCCTGGACTGTGGGATGGTTGCGGGGTAGTACTACCCCGTTGACGATGATCGACCCAGGTCTCTCGACGTTGTAGAAGAATTCGTCGCTCGCGTCGTTGAGTGTCACAGCCGGGTTGGTAAGGATGCGCCGCACGCCGGGAAGGCCCCTCAGCTCAGCGTCGAGGTAGTCGACCTGGGCCTCCAGATCGAACAGGATCCGGGCTCCGGGTGGCCTGCCGGCAAACGCGTGGAGGAACAGGCCAGCCCGCCGCGGGGCAGTGGTCCACTGGGCCAACCCGATCCCAGCGGCCGCGGGACCCTGCTGGGTCGTGATATTGCGGTTCATGACGTCGGTCGCGGAGAAGTCGGTCCATGCGCCCGCGAAGTTGCGGGCTCGCATCGGGCTGGCAGGGCGGCTGCTCTCGATCCGGTTGGGCAGCACCGCGGACTCGGCATGGAGGTTCCCGACGATACCGGCAGCGCCATTGACCGGGAAGCCGCGGTTGATGAGCTGCTCCATTACGAACACGCGCCGTCGTGCTGCAGGCACGCTCACCCAGTTCACGATCGGCCCGTGGGCTTGGACGTGGCGGGCGAGCTCGACGACTCGGGGGTCCGCGCCGGTCACGTCACGGTCGACACACAACAGCGGGTCGTCGGTGGGCTGGCCGGGTGTGCCGATTCGACGGCTGCAGAAAAGCGATCCGGCGATCAACAAGGCGTTACGGTCTGGATCGCCGGTGAGCTGGTCGCCGAGTCCGATCCGGCCCGCGCTCTGCCATGTCTCGACGAGAGCCCAGTCATCCGTGGACAGTGGCGCTGTGAGCGGATCGCCCGCTTGCTCGGTCGTGGGCGGCTCGAGGCCCGACTGGGCCCTTGGCCGGAGAAGAAGCTGGCCGGGGGGCAGGCGGCCTGCAGTATCAAGCACGCGACGCCACACCGGGTCCGTGCGCCCGTGGCAACGCGGGCCGTCTGTGACTGCTGCGTAGTAGCCGGAACCCCCACGTTCGGCCCGGACCGGTCCGAGGCCGGTGTGCGGTGTCAGGTGCCCGTCGGAGAGGATGGCCACATGTCCCCGGCCGGGTTCTCCCAGGGCGACGCGAACGAGCACGTCACCTCCTTGAGGCGGTTCGCTGGGCCGCTCGCCGGGCCGGGCGAGCGGGACGAACATCGCGTCGAGCCGTGCCGGCGGTGAACCCTGGCTGTAGGTCAGCTCGCGATAAAGACGATCGGGATCGAACTCTTGCACGTCCGTCGGGTCGGTCGCGCGTGCCATGCTCGGCTCCTTCGGGTCTCGGCGAGGCCACATGGTTTCCCTCACGCCGACGCGGCAGGCGCCAGGTCGGATCTGGGTGAGGACGTCATCGGTCAACCGGGCGAGGTCGAGGTAGCCATGTCCTAGGCGGGCCGGGATCTCGTCGGGTGCGGTAGGTCGTCGGGTGTTGCGCAGAATCAGGTCCCGCAGCTCGTCGGCGTCGAGTCGACGGCCGAAGGCACCCAGGCACAACGCGACTGCGGAGGTCACAGCCGGGGCCGCCATGCTGGTCCCAGATCGCCGGACTAGCTCACCGGGGCTTCGCATGCTGCCGCGCGGTGCCGACCGGGCGGCCAAGACGTCAACGCCCGGGGCGAGGAGGTCCGGTTTGAGCCTGCCGTCCCGGGTCGGCCCCCAGCTGCTGAAGTCAGCGACCGGCCGGCCGGGGGTGTGGGCGTCGTACGCGCCGACGATCAGTTGGGGACCGTGGCTGTTTGCGAGGGTCCCCAGCGTGCAGAAGGGGTCGACATCGGAGTCGACGAAACGTGCCTGGCATGGCTTGCACGCCTCGTCTCGTTCGATCCAGGCGTCGAAGCGGCCGTTACGGATTCGAACCGGGTGCAGCGTGAGCCGCCAGTGGCCCGCCGGGGCCGATGGGTCGAGGAACAGGTCGACCATATGCTCACCGTTGTTGCGGTCTCGCAGGTGGTAAATCCGGCCGACCACTCGACCCTGCTCGTGGACCTCCGCGCGGCTGCCTAGAGGTACCAGGGGTGTGCGGTGCCCACTCGGTGTCTCCAGACCCAGGAACAGCTCGTCCTCGCCGCTATACCAAAGCTCGATCTCATTGGGCGTCAGGTCGGCCGGATCGGTAGTGAACGTCAGGGTTCGTGCAAGGCCGGGCGTCACGTTCCCAGAGGAATGAGTTCGTGACGATGCGTAATTCCCGGCCGAGAAAACCACGAAACGGCCGGGGGTCGCTTGAAGCCACTGACTGACCGCCAACTCCACCAAAGTACTGCCATCGTGGGGGCCTCCGTGTCGGCCTTGGCTGATGTTGATCACGCACGGACGCTGGCCCGCTGTCCGGGATACCCAGTCGATCGCTTCGAGAAGCCGACAGCTGTCACCCAATGAGGTCAGGTCATCACCGGCCAGCGCGTTCCCCCGTCGGTTGGCCAGGTGCGCGAACACCAGGTCGGCGCCCGCTGCGCCAATGCCTGAAATGTCCATGACATGAGTCCCGTGGGCGCCCATACCATCCCGGTCGGCGTCCGCGGGATGGTAGCCCAGCACCTCGTACGGGCGTCCGCTGCGCAACGCGCGGTTGATGTCGGCTCGACCGAAGCGGATTCCATAGCCATACGGCGCGAGCTCAAGCCCCGCCTCCCGGTCGCGCTGGTCCCACAGCGCCAGCAGGCGGCTTGAACCGTCGGGCCATTTGAAGGAAGGATGGTCCACATCGCAACCGGTGTCGATCACGCCGACCACTACGCCCTGCCCGGTCAGGCGCCTGTTAGCGGGTCCACAGCGGTCCGTCCGGGTGGGGGTGAGCCCGACGATGGGCTTCCCATGGCACAGCGGAGCACGCTCGGGCCCGACCAGCCGGGAGGCCTTCAGGCTGAGCACTCGCGGGTCGTTGTACACCTGTGGAATCCGTTCGACCGCGATACGGCAGGTCGCAATCTGCCCGAACCGAGCGACCAACCGAAGGCCCGGAATCTCAGCGTTGGGCCGGTCCAGACGCACGATGGCCTCGACCGCGGCCCCCCGGTTACCAATCCGGGCCAGCTCTTCCCACAGCGCCGGATCCATCGTTACCCAATCCCATGCCAGGACACTTGCTGAGGTACTTTCTGACGGCGTCAGAAGCTTTCGGAAGGGATTATGGGGCGACGTTGATCCATACAGATTTCTCGATTCCGTCGAGTTTCACCGTGATCAGACTCGGCGTTTCACTGGTGATTCCACCGGCGGCTGTGAGCGTGCCGTCCGCTGCGACATTGAGTACGTTCTTGTCGCTTGGCTCAAACGTTGGCGTCCGACTCGGGTCAGGCTTGCCGTCAACAGTGGCGAAGGCGACAATTTTGCTAGTTTTGCCCGACTTGACCGTGGTCGGAGCGCCGAGCTTGATCTCCAATTTCGGCTTGCCGAAACGCTCGCCGGCGAGGGCGATCCCGAACACGAGCGCCGCACCAGATACCCGGGGGTCTGCAAGCAGGCCCGCCACCCCGGACCCGCGGCGGCGTGGGGCCAGCATAAGCAGCGGCGCATAGGCCAGACCCGCCCGCGCCAGCGGCTTCTTGAGCATCGGGAACCGGTCCTGAAATGAATACTGGACCTGATTGGCGACGACGCCAGCTACGGTCGCCATCTCCGATCGTGCGATGCGTCGATCCTGCGCGGCCAATCTGGCGCGGAGCACGTCATTCTCGACCTTGCTTTCCAGGTCCACCCGACGCGCGGCAGCAAGCGCCGTCTGCGCCATGGGCGGACGACGGACCGGCCGTTGTTGCCGGCGCCGCGCGATCGCTTGCTCGATGCGTCGCTGCCGTTCGACCGCAGCCCGGCGTCGGAGACGTTGTGCGGCCGAGGCTTCCGCATCGTCGTATTCGATGTCGAATGCGGCCTCACCGTCTAGATATTCCTCGTCGAACTCAGCTTCGCCGATGTCGTAGGACTCCCGCTCCGGGTCGTCGAGCGCCATGTCACTTCATCCTCTCCTGATCTCGTCGGGCGTGAGATGTCGGCGGCGTGCCGATGCTCTTGCTACCGAAAGCGATCGGACGGCCGGGTAGATGTACTCGGCGAACAGGTGTCGGTCGGGCGCCATCCATGCCGACGTTCCCTCGCCGCCGCAGATCGGACAGTCAGGGTCATCGCCCCAGCAGTCGCACGCACCGACCGCGGCCGCGAGCAGGAGATTCCGGTCAACGACTGAATCGTGGCTGCACGACCTTCGCTGCTCGGCGACCTCCGCGATCGGCTCTGCAGCCCCGCTAGCCGCTGGTGTTGACCAGTTTCGCGCGATGGTGGCTACGAGGTCGTTGGCGGACGTCAGACTCGCGGGCGCAGCACCGTCGGGCGCGAAGTACTCGGCGAGGTGAGCGAGTAGCTGGTCGATCAGCGGGCCCTGATCGCGCAACACCTGCCCAATGAGTGCATCCAAGTCGAGATTCTGGTCGGTGCTCACGTAGTGCCTGCCATGAGGTCGATGTCCCCGTTTTGATCCCCAATCAGTGCCGAGTACAGCGAGGCAGCCCGTTCGGCAGGTACCACGGAATCGGTACTCCATTCGCCGTCGTTGCTGGTGATGCCCTCCTGACTCCCGTTGATCGTGTACGACATCTCGTCGGCGTCGGCCGCGGCCTGACCGAGCACGGAGCTGAGCGTGCTCAGGATCGCCCCGACCGGGACCCCGTTGATCGAGCGGCGCCCCCGATCTCCGAGCGCCACCGCGAGCAGGGCCTGCAGTACCTCCGGATGTTGGGACAGCACGAGCCCTTGCGTCGCCGCTGTGGACCCACTGGACAGCGGTGATGGCACGGGACGGACAGGCAGGGCGACAGGAGTCGGCACTGCAGTCGCCGGTACGACCGGAATCGCCCTCGCCCCAGCGGTCGGCTGTCGCCCCGTCGACAGCGCCCGTCCAGCGGCACTTCCCAACGCGCCGCCGACTGCAGTGCCAGCCGGCCCGCCGACCAGGGTGCCCACAGCGCTGCCAGTGACGGGCAACGCAGTTGCTGCGATCTGGGCGACCATCGGGTCGGAAAGTGCGCGGCTGGCCCCGCGCTCGATTTGGCGTATGGCCTTTGCCAGGTTGACGGCCTCGGCCGAGCTCATCGACCCGAACATGTCGAACAGCGCTTCTTCCAACTGCTCATCAGTGGCGCCCGCGTCGAGATCACACAGTGCGCTGCGTAGCCCGTCCACTATGTCGACTGTGTCTTCCGCAACGAATTCATCGTCAACGGACCATTCGCCCCGCGGCATGCCTAGCTCATCTTCTTCGCCGGCGAAGTCGAGCCAGTCGCTTTCTGCGTACATCCAGCCTCCATCGCGGTCGACCCTCTCAAGGACGTAGGCCGACCGTAGGTACATGTCGTGACCGGGCCGTCACCATCGCGCGCACATTCCTAACATGGTCGGAAGGATGAGCAGGGGCCACTCGGGCAATGCGAATGAGAGCCATATTGCTCCGTTCGTGGATCGGCAACGAGATTGAGCGCCACCCCTATCGCGGGTAACTGCGGAGTGTGTGCCCCGGCGTCCTATCCCTGGTCCAGGCCGCAAGGTACGGGCCGGGGTGCAGGTGACTCCCGAAGCCACGTACATCGGGTATTCGCGCGAGCGCGCGACTCCCAGTCACGCGTCGAAACGACGTCGCAACTCGCTTACGTAGCTAGGGTGAGAAGCGCGTAGCGAGCGCGGTACTCCGCCGGGGGGAATACGGGCAGCGTGCCCGGGCGCGTACGGATCCTCAAGCAGAGGTGCCAGTCACCCTCGCTGGTTCAAGGCCCGGGTCAGCTCCCGGTTGGCGGCCCGAGCGGCTTCAAGCTCTGCCTCCCGTTCCTCCAGGTTCGACGCCAGCTCGACGTTTCTCTGCTCCAGCCGGGTGATGGTGCACCGGAGCTCCTCGACGTCGGCGGGGGTGCCCAGCCCCGACTCGCGCCAGGCCTGCTCGCCCATGAGTTCCGACAGTCGTTTCTCCATCTGCTGGACCCGGGTGACGAGGCGGGTGTCGCGGGCCTGGGCGTTGGCGAGGTCGGCCTGGAGCGAGGCCAGGCTCACCGGCGAAGCGATCCGGCCACGGCGTTTTCTTCGATCACCCCGGCGCTTGGGAATCCCTGGAATGTGGTGCCCGTTGTGGCAGACAGGTCGTTTGTCGTAATCACAGGAGGCACGCATGCACAGCGACCCGGCGACGGTCCGCAAGATCCTCACAGAGCTGGGAGACACATGGGCGGTAGTCGGCCTATCTTCCAACCAGCAGCGCGCGGCCTACGGGGTCGCTGGGGTTCTCCAGCGTTACGGCAAACGGGTCATACCCGTACACCCCAAAGCCGAGTCGGTGCACGGCGAGCGGGGATTCCCGACGCTCTCTGCAATTCCATTCGAAATCGATGTCGTGGACGTGTTCGTCAACAGCGACCTGGCGGGCCCGGTCGCCGACGAGGCCGTCACCATCGGCGCCAAGGCCGTCTGGTTCCAGCTCGACGTCATCGACGAGGCCGCGTACGAGCGCACCCGCGCCGCCGGGCTCGCCATGGTCATGGACCGCTGCCCGGCCATCGAGATCCCCCGGCTGGGCTGAGCGCACCGACGTACTGTCGAGGTATGGAGTTCCGCATTACCGCGGATGAGCAGCGCGTTCTGTTCCTCATCGTTGACTATCTGGACGCCGGCGACGCTCCCACCGCCGACGAGCTGTCGCGTGCCGCTGACGGCGACGTGCTGAGGGATGTCGCGTCTCTCCGCGCCAAGGGCTGGATCCTTGTGCGCCACATCGACGAACACCCGACGGTGATCGGCCTCTCCCCCATGGCGGTGGCCGCCGTCAGGAACCTGCGCTACGGCCGACGCGGGTGAAGAGGCCCCACCCGGCGCCACGTGGGGAAGCACACGGGCAGGGTCGTGGTTGGGTCGCTGACCGGCCTACGGGACGACGCCCGCTCCGCCACACCTGGTGCACGGGATGGCGTACATAGCGCCTCCCTCTCCCACGAGCACAGTCGCCGAGAACCGGGGCCGAGGTCGACGGGGAGAACCCCACCGTCGTCGACGCCCGGCCCAGCAGCCACAGGCGTCGGCGGGAAGTGATTCCGGCGCCTGAAACCGACTCGCGAACCGGACAACGTCGACTGCACGAGGATTTACCCATTGCGACACGGCGGCCACCTCCTGTAGTCGAGAATACGGATTTCGCGTCAGCCTGTCAGGAAGGCGGCGGAGGTCGCGACACCGCTGTTGACGACGCCGCCCGCGGGCCTCAAGCCGTCACGCATCGGCCGACTGGCCATCGACGCCGCCCGCGCTCGTCTCGCGACGAAGGATCTCGTCGGTACGGAGGAGGCGCTGAAGCAAGTTTTCCGCGTCGCCCCACAGATGGCGGAGATCCACCCAATGGCGCGGGAGGTGCTGCGCGTTCCGTGGACCATGCACCAGCGCAGCCGCCGGGACCTCCTGGCCATGACGAAGCGGTCAGGGTTAGCGTCCTGATCCACGCAAACAGCCCCTGCCGGGGTCGGCAGCTCGGACGGGATCAGGCGCCGACGGCGCCGGGCGCGCCAAGGCCCTCCAGCACCACCGCGCCCGGCAACCCGGCCAGCAGCTTGCCCGGCACGATGAGTTTGCCGCGGCGGGTGCCGCTGCCGATGAGGGCGTAGGGGATGTCGGCCACGGCGGAGTCCACCAGGAGCGGCCAGGTGGCGGGCAGGCCGATGGGGGTGATGCCGCCGAACTCCATGCCGCTTTCGCCCGTCGCCGTGTCGATCGGGGCGAACGACGCCTTGCGTGCGCCGAGATGGCGGCGCACCACGCCGTTGACGTCCGCGCGGGTGTGGGCGAGGACCAGACAGGCGGCCAGGGTGGTCTCGCCGCCCCGCTTGCCCGCGACGACCACGCAGTTGGCGGACTGTTCCAGCAACCAGGGGCCGTAGTTCTCGACGAGTACGGCGGTGTCGGCCTTGTCCGGGTCCGTGTCCACGAACAGCACCTGCTCCACCGGCTCCGAGCCACGCCAGTCGCGCAGCGCCTCGGCGACGGGGGCGGTCAGCAGATCCAGGCACTCGACGGCGGGACGGACCTCGTCGAAGGCATCCATCGGCGTACTCATGCCGTCAAACTAGCAGGCCGGGAGAGGGGTCAGGGGTCGGGCCCGGCGGCCTCAGCGCGCGGGCGGTACGGAGACCGCCATGGTCATCTCCACCGGTGCCGTCCCCTCGTTGCGGTAGGTGTGCGGGGTGTTCGCCTCGAACGCCGCGGAGGTGCCGGCCGGGACGGCGTACGCCTCGCCGCCGAGCACCAGGGTGAGCTCCCCCGCCGTCACATGGATCAGCTCGACCGTGCCGGACGGATGCGGATCGGAGGCGCTCTCGTCGCCGGGCATCAGCCGCCATCCCCACATCTCCAGCGGACCGCCTGCCTCGGTGCCGACGAGCAGCGCCGTGTAGCTGCCCGCTTCGGTGGACCACATCCGCACCGCCTGCTCGGGCGGGACGAAGGTCACCCGCGGCCCGTGCTCGTAGTCGAGCAGTGTGGTGATGCTCACGCCGAGCGCGTCCGCGAGCTTGACCGTGGTGCCCACGCTCGGATTCGTACGGGCCTGCTCGATCTGGATGATCATGCCCCGGCTGACCCCGGCGCGGGCCGCGAGGGTGTCGAGGGTGAAGCCGCGTTCGTTGCGCCACCGCTTGAGGTTGCGGGCGAGCGACTGCGTGAGCTGATCGAGGTCCGTCACGATCCGGTCCGTCCAAAATAGTGAATGGCGTAGTCGAGTGCAGTGAACTACTGTGGGCTGTACTCCCACGTCCACCACACTGTACGGCGAGGTTTTCACCATGTCCGCACTCTTCGCGCTTGCCACCAGCCTGCTCTGGGGGCTGGCCGACTTCGGCGGAGGGTTGCTCACCCGGCGCACACCCGCGCTCACCGTGGTCGTCGCCTCCCAGATCATCGCGATGACCGTCCTCGGCGCCATCGTGGTGGCCACCGGCGGATGGTCACAGGCGGGCCCGCAGCTGTGGTTCGCGGCGGCGGCCGGTGTGGTCGGCCCGGCCGCGATGCTGTGCTTCTACCGGGCTCTCGCGCTCGGCCCGATGGGCGTCGTCTCCCCGCTCGGCGCGCTCGGCGGGGTCATCGTGCCGCTCGGCGTCGCGCTGATGCTCGGCGAGCGGCCCGGGCTGCTGCAGGTCTCCGGGGTCGTGGTGGCGGTCGCGGGCGTGGTCCTGGCGAGCGGTCCGCAGACCGGCGGGGCGCCGGTCCAGCGGCAGACGCTGCTGCTCACGCTGGTCGCCGCGCTGGGCTTCGGCTCGGTGATGGCGCTGATCGCCGAGGCGTCGACCACGCTGACCGGGCTCTTCCTCGCGCTGTTCGTCCAGCGGGTGTGCAATGTGGCGGTCGGCGGCACCGCGCTCCTCTTCTCCGTGCGGCGTGGAAACCCCGGGCTGCCCGAGGGCGGGATGGGCGTGGTGTGGGCGTCGCTGCCCGCGCTCGCCTTCGTGGGCCTCGCCGACGTGGCCGCGAACGGCACGTACAACCTCGCCGCCCACCACGGCCCGGTCACCGTCGCCGCGGTGCTCGCCTCCCTCTACCCCGTGGTGACCGCCCTCGCCGCCCGCGGACTGCTCGGCGAGCGGCTGCGCGTGGTCCAGGCCACGGGCGCCGGACTCGCCCTGGTCGGGACGCTGCTGCTGGCCACGGGCTGAGCGGACCGCGCCCCGGCCCCGCCATGCATGGGCGGCCCCCTCCACCCCACCGTGTCATGCATAAGCCGACGTGACCCAGGAACCCACTACGCCATGGGGCACGTGATCGAGAAGCTGTATGTGATGCGAGCCGAAGCCCGGGGGATCGTGGATGCCGCGGTGCGGGCGGGGCGGGGGCCGGGGCGGGAGCGGGATCTGCTCGTGCAGTCGCTGAAGGCGGCCGGGGCGGCCACGCTCGCCTGGGCGGTCTCGGGGTGGTGGCTGCAGGATCCGGTGGCGCTGATGGCGCCGTGGGTGGCGGTGGTCCTGGTGCAAGCCACCGTCTACCGTTCGCTGTTCAAAGGGTTGCAGCAACTGGTGGCCATCGCCGTCGGCACGCTCCTGGCGGCGGGGGCCGAAGCCCTCACGGGGAACACCCTGGCCTCGGTGGCCCTGGTCCTGCCGGTCGTAATGCTGCTCAGCAACTGGCCCCGCCTCGGCGACCAGGGCATCTACGGGCCCACCACCGCGCTGTTCACCCTCACCTCGGGTCCGGTCTCCAGCCTCACGGTCTCCCACCGGCTGCTCCAGGCGCTGCTGGGCGCCGCGATCGGCATCGCGGTCAACGCGCTGATCCTGCCGCCGGTCCATCTGCGAGACGTACGGGAGAACCTCGGCAGTGTCGCGCGCGGTGCGGAGGACGCCCTCGCGTCCATGGCCGAGGGGCTGGCTGAAGAGGGCTGGTCCGAAGATACCGCCGCCGGCTGGCAGCGGCTGTCCGACCGTCTCCAACAGCGGCAGGAGAGCCTGCGATCCGCTCGGCTGTGGAGCCATGAGAGCCTCCGGCTGAATCCCAGGCTGCCGTGGAAGTCGCGCAAGAAGCTGCCGATTCCCTCCGAGAGCGAGGACCAGCGGTGGGGATCGATCGTCGCCCAGATCGGCGCGGTCTCCGGCACGATGACCGACATCGCCGACGAGAACCGCACCATCCCATCCCCCGATCAGCAGGCACTTCACGACTACGGCCGGCTCCTGTGCGACCTGGCGGCCGCGTGCCGGGCCCGGGCGGATCTGATCTGCCTGCCCTCCGCCCCGAGGACGCGCGCGCCCGGCTGGACGAGGCCCTGGACTCCGTGGAACAGCGCCACGACGCCCTGCACAAGCGGCTCACCGACGAGCGCGGCATCTCCGCCGCCACCACCGCCGTCCTGGGCACCCTGCTGATCCAGGCCCAGAACATCTGGCATGACATCGCCCCGGAGACCTGGCCCCGCGCCGCCACCAGGGCATAGCACCCGGCCGACGGGGTACACCGGTGCAGTCCCCGCGGTGGTGTCGGGGCGGAGTGTGAGGAGTGGTGCCCATGAAGCCGATCGGCCACGCACGGCCGGGATTCCCCTGCTGGGTGAGTCTCGCCGCCCCCAGCCTCCAGGCGGCCCAGAAGTTCTACACCGCGGTGCTCGGATGGACCTGGCGCCCCACCGGGGTGGGTGAGGAGTTCCGTACGGCGCTGTTCGGCGGCGCGCCGGTGGCCGGGGTCGGAGCGCTCGCGAGCAGCCTTCGGAGCGCGACCGCCTGGACGCCGTTCTTCGCCGTGGAGGACGCGGACGCCACCGCGGCACGGATCCATGAGCGGGGCGGCACCGTCGGCGTCGGTCCGCTCCCCTTCGGCCCGGGCCGCCGCGCCGCGCTGGCCGCCGACCGCGACGGCGCCGTCTTCGGCTTCTGGGCGGGGGAGGCGCTGCCCGGCTGGCCGTCGGGTCCGGACGGCGCCCCGGCCTGGCTGGAGCTGCGGACCCGCGACGCGTTCGCGGCCGCCCTCTTCTACGGCGAGGTCTTCGGCTGGGCGTCCCCGGAGAGCAGCTGCTCGGTGGAGTACGAGAACGACGAGGTGATCGTGCGCGAGGCGGGGCGCAAGCTGGCGGTGGTCCACGGCGGCTCCGTGGAGCAGGCCCCCGACCCGGAGGTCCGGCCGCGCTGGTACGTCCACTTCCGCGTCCCCGACGTGACGGCCGCGGTGGCGGCGGCCCGTGCCGCCGGAGGCACGGTCGCCCTCGCGCCGACCGCCTCCCCCGCGGGCCGTCAGGCGATCCTGCGCGACCCGGACGGCGGGCTGTTCACCGTCACGGCCGCCTGACGGACGACCCGCCCCGGCTCGACTCGGCTCAGCCCGCCCCGCCCCGGCCTGGCTGAGCCCACGTCACCCCGCCCCGGCTCGGCGTATGGCGGAAAGACGGCGCTGACCGGTGACGAAGCCGGTCCGGCCGGGAAGCCGTGGTGGCGACGGGCGCGCGGGAACACCCTGCCGTCCGGACTGTCGGCAGGACGGAGAGCGGTGATGGCCACCACGGCGGACGAAACCCGGGCCGGTCTGCCCACGCCGCACACCATTCGGCTGCCGGGGATCGTGCTGGGCGTGGGGCTCGGCGGATTCCTCGACGGGATCCTGCTGCACCAGCTCCTGCAGTGGCACCACATGCTCAGCAGCACCAACCACGACCGCATCGGGGTCAGGTACTACAACCCGCACACCGTCCCCGGGCTGGAGATGAACACCGTGTGGGACGGGATCTTCCACGCCGTGTGCTGGATCGCGGTCCTGCTGGGGCTGGCGATCCTCTACGCCCGGGTCACCCACGACCGGCGCCGGGTGTGGGGCTCGCGCGTCCTGTGGGGCTGGATCCTGGTCGGCTGGGGCCTGTTCAACCTGGTCGAGGGGGTGCTGGACCACCAGATCCTCGGCATCCACCATGTCCGCAGCGGCCCGGAGCAGGCGTGGTGGGACGCCGGTTTCCTGATCCTGGGCGCCCTTCTGGTGGCCGGCGGCTATCTGCTGCAGCGCGGCGGGGCGCCCTTGGGCCCCGAGGCGCCCCGCGCCACCGGGCACGGGTGATGGGTGGCGGCGCGACGCATCCCGGCCATGGACACGGCGGGGGCACGGGCGGCGGCCTCCTGGACGTATGGCTGCCGGCCATCGCCCTGCTGGTGTGTGCCACCGCCTATGCGCTGGCGCTCCGCCGCGCCCGTCGCCGCAACCCCGCCCAGGGCTGGCCGGCCCCGCGCTCGATGAGCTTCGCGGCCGGGCTCGTCCTCCTGGCCGTGGCGCTGCTTCCGCCTCTCGCGCCGTTCGCCCATCGGGACTTCCGCGGCCATATGGTCCAGCATCTGCTGCTCGGGATGTACGCACCTCTCGCGCTGGTGCTCGCGGCCCCGGTCACCCTGCTGCTGCGCGCCCTGCCCCCGCACCGCGGCCGGCGGCTGACCGCCGTGCTGCGCTCCCGCCCCGCGCGGCTGCTCGCCCACCCCGTCACCGCCCTGCTGCTGACCACCGGCGGGCTGGTGCTGCTGTACTTCACCCCCCTCTACGACACCGTCATGGATCGGCCCGGGGGGCACTGGCTGACGCACGCCCATTTCCTGCTCTCGGGCTGGCTGTTCGCGTATGTCATCGCCGGTCCCGACCCGGCGCCCGCCCGGCCCGGTGTGCCGGTCCGGCTGGTGGTCCTCGGCGTCGCCATCGCGGCCCACGCGGCCATCGCCCAGTTGATGTACGGGGGCTTCTGGGTCGAGGTCCACGCCCCGATCGCCGAGGTCCAGGGCGGCGCGGAGATCATGTACTACGGCGGCGACGTCGCCGAGCTCCTGCTGGCCGCGGCCCTCGTCGCCACCTGGCGCCCCGTACGCACCCCTCGGAGGGCGTACGGGACACGGCTACGCTCGGTGCGGCGCCCGGCCGGGCGGCTCGAGGAGGGGATGCGTGATGGCGGACCGTGAGGACCTAGACGGCGTGGTGGTGTACTGGCGGCCGCTGTGCCCGTTCTGCATGCACCTGCGCACGCGGTTGCGCCTCGCCCGGCTGCGGCACGCCGAGGTGAACATCTGGAGGGATCCGGAGGCGGCCGCGTTCGTCCGCTTGGTCGCGGACGGGAACGAGACCGTGCCGACCGTGACGGTGGCCGGCCGGCCCATGGTGAACCCGTCGATGGGCGAGCTGATGGAGGCGGTCAGGACCCACGCCCCGCACGTCCTGTCCAAGGACGGATGAGGGGTGTCGTACCCGGCGGGCCGGGGTACCCGCCCCGCAAGCCGTCGGCGTACCCCCGGGGGAACTCGGTGGCCAGGCCCTTCCGGTCCAGACCACGGGCCGGAAGAGCCGCTCGGCTGATGCGTCGGCCCCAAGCCGATGCGTCAGCCGTCAATACCCCCCTGATGCGTCAGCCGTCGATTCCGCCGCTCTCGCAGATCTGCCGGGCGAGGTCGCGCAGCTTGACGTTCCGCTCCTGGGACACCCGCCGCATCAACGCGAAGGCGTCATCCTCGGTGATCTTCAGACGTTCCATGAGGATGCCCATGGCCTCCCCGATGGTGTGCCGGGTCTCGATCGCCTGCTGGAGCTGATCGGCGGTGCGGGCGCTGGAGAAGGCGACCGCGGCATGCGAGGCGAGCAGCCAGCCGGCCGTCTCGCTGGCCTTGGTGAACGCGGCGGGGCGCGCCGAGTAGAGGTTCAGGGCGCCGAGGTTCTCCTGCTCGGTGTAGAGCAGGAATCCCATCATGCTACCGATGCCGAGGTCGCGGGCCTGGCTGACGAAGGCCGGCCAGCGCTCCTCGGGCTGGGTGAAGTCCCTGATCCGGAACACCCGCTCACCGCCCAGCCGACGGGCGGCGTCGAAGCAGGGCCCCTCGCCGAGCCGCTCCTGCAGCCGGTCGGAGCGGACCACCAGGCCGTCGGTGGGCGCGAGGGACTCCACCCGCTTGCCGCGGAGCATCAGGATGCCGGCCGCGTCGCAGCCGTCCACGATGTCCACCGCGCACTCGGAGATCCGCTCGAGAGTGGCCTCCACGGATACCTGCGCCAGCAGGTCCCGCGCCATGGTGGCCATGCGCTCGGCGAAGGCTTCCCAGTCCATGCCCACCATCCGATCACATCGAGCTACTCGCCGCCTCTGAGCGCTTCCCGGTACTGCTTCGCCCGGTCCGCGTACACCTGGGCGTTGAGCTTGATGCCTTCCCGTTCCTCGTCGGTGAGGGCGCGCTTCACCCTCGCCGGCACCCCGGCCACCAGCGAGCCGGGCGGTATCTGCATCCCCTGCGGCACCAGGGCCTGGGCGGCGACCAGCGACCCGGCACCGACCCGGGCGCCGTTGAGGACCGTGGCCCCCATGCCGATCAGCACATCGTCCTCGACCGTGCAGCCGTGCACGACCGCGTTGTGCCCGACGGAGACCCGCTCACCGATCGAGACCGGGAATCCGGGGTCGACGTGCACCGTGCAATTGTCCTGGATGTTGCTGTCCGCGCCGAGGACGATGGGGCCGCCGTCGCCCCGCAGCACCGCCTGGTACCAGATGCTCGATCCCGCGGCGAGCACGACCTCGCCGATCACCACCGAGGTGGGGGCCACGAACGCCTCGGGGGCGATCTGTGGCTCCTTACCGCCGATTTCCATGATCAAGGCGTCGTGCACCGTTGCTCCCACCTGGTCGTCCCCTTCATATTCCCCGCCCTGGCCGGTCCACCGCTTCGACCGGCGGCCGCCTCAGTCGCCGGCCCGGACCGGCTCCGGCTCGGCCGTCTCGGAATCGGCCGTCGCGACCGCGGCGGCGGGCTTGGCCTTCTTGGAGCGCCACTTCATGACGAGCATCGAGCCGAGGCCGAAGAGCAGGGCCAGTACGAGCCCGAGCCAGGAGAAGCGCTTGAGCCAGTCCTCGGCGACCTTGCCCAGGGAGTAGATGACCGCGGTGGTGCCACCGGCCCAGATGATGCCGCCGAGCACATTGGCGATGAGGAACTTCCAGTACGGCATCTGCAGCACACCCGCGAGCGGGCCCGCGAAGATGCGCAGCAGCGCGATGAAACGGCCGACGAAGACCGCCCACATGCCCCACTTCTGGAAGGAGCGCTCGGCGGTCGCCACATGCTCGGCGCTGAAGTGCTTGGGGAATTTGCGGCCCAGCCAGGTGAGGAGTGGCTGTCCGCCCTTGCGGCCGATGAGATAGCCGATGGAGTCGCCGATCACCGCGCCCGCGATGGCGCTGGCGCCGAGGATGTAGGGGTTGATGTGGTCCTGCGAGGCCGCCAGCAGCGTCGCGCTGACGAGGACGATCTCACCGGGAAGCGGGATTCCCAGGCTCTCCAGGCCGATGACGAGACCCACCAGCAGATACACGCTGACCGCGGGTACGGTCTCGAGCCATTCCTCGATATGCAACGCCGGTTCCTCCCCGTGTGGCGATCGCTTCCCGGCGTGCGCCGGACGGGAGCGCGGCACACCCCGGGAAGACTACTCAATCGGCACGCGGTCGCCATCATCCCCAGGTCGTGCTCCCGCTCGCGCCGACTCCGGCGAAGGGATGACCGCTCAGGACTGGGGACGTAGGGTCCATACGATGGACATCTCGCCGGTGACCGCGCCGTCCTCCCGGGTGATCGCGATGTTCACCGGGAATTCGGGGCGCTTTCCCGCGTCCAGCTCGGCGACCACCTCGGCGGCGGTCCGGCCGAGGGTGGCGGTCGCGGTGACGGGGCCCTTGGCGAGCTTCTTGTAGCCGATCTCGGCGCGCACGGCCAGTGGCACGGCGCGGCCGAGCTGATCGCCGAACGCCGCCAGCACGATCGCGCCACTCGCGGACTCGGCCAGGGTGAACATCGCGCCCGCGTGGGGGCCGCCGACGTGGTTGTGGAAGTCGGGCTGGTCGGGCAGGCGCAGCACCGCGCGCTCGGGCGACGCCTCGAGGAACTCCAGGTTCAAGGTGCGCACCATGGGCACCGTGGCGGCGAGCATCTCACCGACGGAGGGCTGAGTTTCTGACATGCCACGGAAGTTACCACCCAGTAGTAAACGGTGGAAGGGGCGGTTGACGGGGCAGGCGTAGCAGCCGTCGTCGGCCCCCTCTATCGTTACTCGCCATGTGGCCAGGACAGCAGCCGCCCGGGGGCGAGCAGAACAACCCGCAAGGTCAGAACCCCTATCAGCAGCCGGGGTACCAGCAGCCGGGATACGACCAGTCCAACCCGTATCAGCAGCCGGGATACCAGCAGCCGAATCCCTATCAGCAGCCTCCCCAGCAGCAGCCGGGACAGCCCGGTCAGCCGGAGCAGCCGGGTTACGGCCAGCAGCCGGGTTACGGCCAGCCACAGCAACCCGGCTACGGCCCGCCGCAGCCGACCGGCCAGCAGTGGGGTGCTCCGTCCGGCCCGCCCGGCGCACCGCGGCCGCCGCGCGACAACAAGAAGCGCACGACGACCATCGCCATCGTCGCGGCGATCGCGGTCGTCGCGGCCGCCGCCATCACCGGTGCGCTGGTCCTGGGCAAGGACGACGGCGACGGCGGTGACGAGTCCAAGGGGAAGGACAAGACGCCCGCCGTCTCCTCGTCCGCCCCGACCTCCGACGAGCCGACCGAGGACCCGGGCGGCGGCGGTGCGGACAATCCGCGCGCCGGCGGTGACGCCACCGACGTGAAGGCGGTCATACCCGGCTGGAAGCCGGTCGTCAGCCCCAAGCGGCACAACGCCTTCGACGTCCCCCCGGAGTGGACGGTCGAATCGCCGGGGCTGAGCACCGGTTTCGAGGACGACAAGGGCAAGCCGCTCGTTGTCATGTCCGCTCCGGCCAGGTACAAGAAGGACTACTGCTCGGTCAAGGACAAGGACGGCTACGTCAACAAGAGCCACGCCGCCGGAGCGGGCTCCAAGGGTGCGCAGGGCGCCAAGAACGAGGCGTCGGCCGCCAAGGTCGAGGCCGAGAACTGGGTCTTCGCCGCCTTCGACCAGGACCAGACCGGGACCCGCAAGGTCACCGACGCCAAGAAGTTCACCAGCGCCCACGGCCTCAAGGGCTACACCGCGTCGGCCACCGTCACCGGGGTGAAGAAGACCGACAAGTGCTCCACCGACGGCAAGTCCGTCACGGTGACCTACACGGACACCAACGGTGACTTCGCGACGTGGGTCCTGTACTCCGTCAAGGGCACCAAGGAAGAGGTCCCGGACGCCACGATCAAGAAGATCATGAGTTCGCTGCGGCCGGTGAAGTCGGAGGTCTCATGACCACCGCCCGACCGCCGATGACGGCGGCCGGAATACGGTTGGACGCCGGGGCCCGCCCCCAGGGATAGTCCCGATGTGACGACTCCTCCGGCCCCGAGCCTCCGACCGCGCCGCCCCGCGTGGGCCGGCCGCAACTACACACTGCTGACCGCCGCCGCCGTGGTGACGGGCCTCGGGAACGCCGGAGCCCTCATCGCGGCGGCGTTCGCGGTGCTGGAGGCCGGTGGGGACGGCGGCGACGTCGGGCTGGTGGCGGCGGCCCGCACGCTTCCGCTGGTCGTCTTCCTGCTGATCGGCGGCGCGCTGGCGGACCGGCTGCCCCGCCACCGGGTGATGGTCGCCGCCAACAGCCTCAACTGCGCCTCGCAGGCGGTCTTCGCCGTGCTCGTCCTGTCCGGCGAGGCGCGGCTGTGGCAGATGGCCGTGCTCTCCGCGCTCGGCGGCACCGGGCAGGCGTTCTTCTCCCCCGCCGCCGAGGGCATGCTGCTCTCCAGCGTCACCGGCGAACAGGCGGCCCGCGCCTTCGCGCTGTTCCGGATGGGCATGAACGGTGCGCAGATCGGCGGGGCGGCGGTCGGCGGCGCGCTGATCGCGGTGGTCGGCCCCGGCTGGATGCTGGCCGTCGACGCCGCCGCGTTCGCGATCGCCGGTGCCCTGCGCGCCCTGCTCGACGTCAGCGCGGTGGCCCGGCGGAAACCCGGGGGCGGCATGCTGCGGGATCTGCGCGAGGGCTGGCACGAAGTCATCGGCCGGCCCTGGCTGTGGTCCATCATCGTGCAGTTCGCCGTCGTCAACGCCGTGGTGGGCGCGGCCGAGTCGGTGTTCGGCCCGCTGGTCGCCGAAGAGCATCTGGGCGGCGCGCGCCCCTGGGGATTCGCGCTCGCGGCGTTCGGCGCGGGCACCGTCCTGGGCGGTCTGCTGATGATGCGCTGGCGGCCGCGCCGACTGCTGCTCGCGGGCTCCTTGAGCATCCTGCCGCTCGCCCTGCCGTCGGCCGCGCTGGCCGTCCCGGTGGCGATTCCGGCGCTGGTGGTGGTGATGTTCCTGGTCGGGGTGTCGGTCGAGGTGTTCGGGGTGTCCTGGATGACCGCGCTGCACCAGGAGATCCCCGAGGACAAGCTGTCGCGGGTCTCGGCGTACGACTGGTTCGGCTCCGTCGCCATGGTGCCGGTCGCCACGGCGCTCGCGGGCCCGGCCGAGGGGGCATTCGGCCGGTCGGCCTCGCTGTGGGGCTGTTCGGCGCTGATCCTGGCGCTGACGCTGGCGGTGCTGACGGTCCCGGACGTACGGCGGCTGCGCCGGCGCGAGAGCACGCCCGTCATCGAGGGCGGACCGGCCGCCACGGACACCGCCCCGGAGCCGGTCAGCCCACGCTGAACGCCCCGTCCGGCGGCTCGGGCGACGGCGTGGCGTCCTCGTCCCGTACCGGCGCCGCGCCGCCCATGAAACGCTCCAGCGCCGCCCCGTACTCGACCCTGGCCGGGAAGGCGTCGGCCGCGGTGCGGCGGGCCAGCACGGCGACCGGGGGTTCGGACTGGGAGGCCACCAGCACGGCGTTGCCGAACCGGCGGCCGCGCAGCACGGACGGCTCCGCGATCAGAGCCAGATGCGCGAACGCCGTGCGGTAGGTGGCCAGTTGGGAGCGGAGGAAGGTGAACGGCGCCCCGTCGGCCAGATTCGCGACGTACCACCCGCCCGGCCGCAGCACCCGGGCCGCGGCGCGGGCGTACTCGACGGAGGTCAGATGCGCGGGCACCCGCGAACCGCCGAAGACATCGGCCACGATGACATCGGCGGACCCCTCGGGCGCGGTCTCCAGCGCCGTCCGGGCGTCCTGCGGCCGCACCGTGATGCCCGCCCCGGACGTCAGCGGAAGATGCTCGGCGACCAGCTCCAGCAGCCCCCGGTCGGCCTCGATCACCACCTGGTGCGAGCCGGGGCGGGTGACGGCCAGACAGCGGGGCAGCATCAGCGCCCCGCCGCCCAGGTGCAGAACGTCGAGCGGGGCGCCGGGATCGGCCGCCGCGTCCAGGACGTGGGCGATCCGCCGCGCGTACTCGAATTCGAGATGGGCCGGATCGTCCAGGTCGACATAGGACTGCGGGGCGCCGTCCACCGTGAGCAGCCAGGCGTGCGGGCGGTCCAGATCCGGCATCAGCTTGGCGGTGCCGCCGTCCACGGCGCGGCTTACGGGTATCGGCTCGTTCACCGTCTCATTGTGCCGCCACGGGGCTCGCGCCTCGCGCCGCCAGGGGTCTTCGCGGCCTCGCCCGCCCGCCTCCGGGGGGGGAGGCGGGCGAGCGGTGCCGCTTCGTCGTTACGGCTGGTCGAGCACGGTGGTCACCGTGCCCGCGCCCACCGTGCGGCCGCCCTCGCGGATCGCGAAGCCCAGGCCCGGCTCCAGCGGTACGGCGCGGCCGAGCTCGACCGTCATGGTGACGGTGTCACCGGGGCGCGCCACCGCGACGGGCCCGAGGTCCACGGCGCCGACCACATCGGCCGTGCGGAGGTAGAACTGCGGGCGGTAGCCGGTGGACACCGGGGTCCGCCGCCCGCCCTCGGCCGCCGACAGGACGTACACCCGCGCCGTGAAGCGCCGGCTGGGCACGAGGCTGCCGGGCGCGGCCACCACATCGCCGCGGCGCACCGCGTCCCGCGCCACCCCGCGCAGCAGCAGCGCGACGTTGTCGCCCGCCTCGGCCGCCGCCATGGACTTGCCGAAGGTCTCCACGCCGGTGACCACCGTGGCCACCTCCGTGCCGGGCACCTCGACACGGTCGCCGACCCGTACCGTGCCGCGCTCGATGGCGCCGGTGACGACCGTGCCGCGTCCGGTGATGGTCAGCACGTTCTCCACCGGTAGCAGGAACGGGGCCCGGGTGAGGCGCACGGGCGTCGGCACATAGATGTCCACGGCGTCCAGCAGCGCCTCGATCGCCCCGGTCCACCGCGGGTCGCCGTCCAGCGCCCGCAGCCCGGAGACCCGTACGACGGGCGTGGTGTCGCCGGGATAGCCGTGCGCGGTGAGCAGCTCGCGCACCTCGAGCTCGACGAGGTCGGTGAGCTCGGGGTCGCCCGCGTCGGCCTTGTTGAGGGCCACCACGATGTGGTCGACGCCGACCTGACGGGCCAGCAGCACATGCTCGGCGGTCTGCGGCATCACGCCGTCGAGCGCGGAGACGACGAGGATCGCCCCATCGATCTGGGCGGCGCCGGTCACCATGTTCTTGATGAAGTCGGCGTGGCCGGGCATGTCGACATGCGCGTAGTGGCGGGTCTCGGTCTCGTACTCGACATGCGCGATGTTGATGGTGATGCCGCGCGCGGCCTCCTCCGGCGCCCGGTCGATACGGTCCGCCGGTACGTAGGCCCCGCCGGTGCCGCGCTCGCTCAGGACCTTGGTGATGGCGGCGGTCAGCGTGGTCTTGCCGTGGTCGACATGGCCCATGGTGCCGATGTTCAGATGCGGCTTGGTGCGCACATAGGTCTGCTTGGACATGCGACGGTCTCTCCTCGTCAGCGGGGGTGGGAAGCGCGGACCCCAGAACCTCGCCGACCCTCCCCCTGGGGGATCCGTCGGAGTTGTCCGAGGAGGGTCAGCTTCGGGCGCCGTGGAGGCAGACGGCGGGAACGGCGGCGGGCGGATCCGTCGTGAGGGCGGCGACCGCGGCCGGAGCGAGAGAGGGGACGGCAGCCTTCGGCGCGTCCGCGACCGCGGACGTCGGCGTGAGGAAGGCGAGCCGGAACATGCTGTGATCTTCGCGCACTGTACGGTCCGCGTCGAATGGTTTTCGGTGCGTACGGGGCCGGTGGGACCGGTGGTCCGGGAGCGAACGCCCGGTGGCACCGGGATGGTTGACCGGGCGTCCGGCCTGCTCGTTCCCGACGCTCGGGCCGGGCCCGGCGACTGGTTTCCGACCGTCTGCCGACTGATTTCGGACCGCCTGCCGACTGGTTTGAGACGGTCCGCCGACCCTCTGTCGACGGTCTGCCGACAATCCGACGACAACGCGACGACATCACGGCGCCCGCCCGGCTTGGTCGGTTACGCTCCACCGATGCTCGATGTCGCCGCACCGCCCGCGAAACCGGCCGCGCGCCGCGCCCGCGCCGTGCTCCTCTCTCCGTGGTCGCGGCTGGGGCTGCTCGCCTCGCTGCTCACGGGTTCCGCGATCGCGGTCTGGCTGTGGCAGCCGCAGCGGCTGCTGACCCACGGCTGGCCGGAGCTGTCGGGCGCGACGGCCGTGGTGCTGTTCACGGCCGCGTACGGGGTGGGCACCGCCGCCCTGGTGCCCAGGCCGCTGCTGAACCTGGCGGCCGGTGCGCTCTTCGGCATCCAGGCCGGGCTGGTCACGGCCGTCGGCGGCACGGTGATCGGCGCCGGGATCGCCTTCGGTCTCGGCCGGCTGCTGGGGCAGGACGCGCTGCGTCCGCTGCTCCGGGGCCGCTGGCTCACGGCGGCGGACCGGCAGCTGAGCCACCACGGGTTCCGGTCCATGCTGGCGATCCGGCTGTTCCCCGGCGTACCGTTCGCCGCCGCCAACTACTGCGCGGCCGTCTCACGGATGGGCTGGCCGTCGTTCCTGCTGGCCACGGGGCTGGGCAGTGTGCCGAACACCGCCGCGTACGTGGTCGCGGGCAGCCGCGCCACCACCCCCACCTCCCCCGTCTTCCTCCTCGCGCTGGCCTTCATCACGGTGCCCGCCGTCGCGGGGGCGCTGGTGGCCTGGCGCAAGCGCGGCCGGCTGCGCCCCGCGGGCCCCGGGGAGCGCCTCGGCGAGGAAGCGACCGCGGGCGAGACGCGGCCGTCGGCCTGACGAGCGGCGGACCGGAGGCGGGCGACGCGCTCAGCCGCCGGCCGGTCCATGGGCGGAGGCGGATGCGGCCGCCGCGCGGGCGGACAGCGGCTCGGCGATGTCCTCGAGCGAGCGCTGTTCCGCCGGGATGGCGAGGAAGGCGGCGACGAGCCCGGCGGCGACCATGAGCGCCGCCCCGATGGAGAAGGCCAACGCGGTGTCGGCGACGACTCCGCTCTGGGTCAGATCCGAGAAGATCAGCGGCCCGGTGATGCCTCCGGCCGCCGTGCCGATGGCGTAGAAGAAGGCGATGGCCAGGGCGCGCGTCTCCATCGGGAAGACCTCGCTGACCGTCAGATACGCGGAGCTCGCACCGGCCGAGGCGAAGAAGAGGACCACGCACCAGCAGGCGGTCATCGTGGCCGCGCTGAGCCAGCCGTTGCCGAACATCCAGGCGGTGATGAACAGCAGCACACCGGAGAGGAGGTAGGTCCCCGAGATCATCACGCGGCGGCCGACCGTGTCGAAGAGCCTGCTCAGCAGGGCCGGACCGAGGAAGTTGCCGAAGGCGATGACCGCGAAGTAGTAGCCGGTGTCGCCGGTGGGCACATCGAAGAACTGCACCAGGATCGAGCCGAAGCCGAAGGTGATGGCGTTGTAGAGGAACGCCTGCCCGATGAAGAGGGCCAGCCCCAGGACCGCGCGCCGGGGATACGCCCGGAAGAGCGTCCGGGCGATCTCGATGAAGCCGGTGCTCTTCCGCGTCTTGATGGTGATGGCCTTGTCCGGTTCGGGGAGGCGCCGCCCGGTCTCGTCCTCGATCCGCCGTTCGGCCGCCGCGACCAGTTCCCCGGCGCCCTCCGCCCGGCCGTGGATGAACATCCAGCGCGGGCTCTCCGGGACGTTCCGGCGCACCAGCAGGATGACCAGGCCGAGGACGACGCCGAGGGCGAAGGTGAGCCGCCAGCCGACGTCGAGCGCGAAGAAGTTCGTGTTGAGCATCAGCACGGAGAGCAGCGAGCCGCCCATCGCGCCGAGCCAGAAGCTCCCGTTGATGACCAGATCGACGCGGCCCCGGTACCTGCTGGGGATCAGCTCGTCGATCGCGGAGTTGATGGCCGCGTACTCCCCGCCGATGCCGAAGCCGGTGAGGAAGCGGAAGAGGAAGAACCACCAGGCGGAGAAGGCGATGGCGGTGAGCGCGGTGGCGGCCAGATACACCCCGAGCGTGATGAGGAACAGCTTCTTGCGGCCGTAGCGGTCGGTGAGCCAGCCGAAGACCAGCGCCCCGATGCAGGCCCCGGCCACATAGAGGGCCGCCGCGACCCCGGTGACCTGCGCGTCGGTGATGGGCAGCCCGCTGCCGGGCTCGGAGAGGCGGCTGGCGATATTGCCGACGACGGTCACTTCGAGACCGTCCAGGATCCATACGGTGCCGAGGCCGATCACGATCATCCAGTGCCAGCGCGACCAGGGCAGCCGGTCCAGCCGTGCCGGGACCTTGGTGGTGATCGTCCCGCCGGGCCCGTCCCCTCGGCCTCCCTGTCCTCCGTCGCGCCCGATCGCGGTCATACGGTTCGGCTCCTCGGCTGTCCAGGCTGTCCACGACTGTTCAGGCTGTCCACAGCTGTCCACGGCTGATCCTCACCAGGGCGCCCGCGGCCGGGCGGCCGAGCGCCGAGTACCCAAGGTCAAAGCGATGAACCGATGGTCCGACCGGGCCCTTGATGGGCCACGCACCCGGGGACGCTACGCTGCCCACACCCGGCAGTTGATCCTCGACCGCCGGCTTCCCACCGACCACCCCGCCTGAATCGGTCACGCCTGGCCATCTCTGGCCAGAAACCGATCAGCGCACGATCAGCCTCTGGATAGCGAAGACTCAATGTCGTGGTTTGAATCATTCATCCTCGGGCTGGTCCAGGGGTTGACTGAGTTTCTTCCGATCTCCTCCAGCGCCCATCTGCGGCTCACGGCCGCGTTCGCCGGCTGGAACGACCCTGGGCCCGCGTTCACCGCGATCACCCAGATCGGCACGGAGCTCGCGGTGCTCATCTACTTCCGCAAGGACATCGTCAACATCGTGTCGGCCTGGTTCCGCTCGCTCTTCAGCAAGGAGTGGCGCGGCAACCACGACGCCCAGATGGGCTGGCTGGTGATCGTCGGCTCACTGCCCATCGGTGTGCTCGGGCTCACCCTGCAGGACGCGATCGAGGGCCCGTTCCGCGATCTGCGGCTCATCGCCACGACCCTCGTGGTCATGGGCGTGGTCCTGGGCTTCGCGGACCGGCGTGCGGCGCGCGATGAGTCGGGCGGTCGGCATCGCGTCGCCAACCAGCGCAAGACGCTGAAGGAGCTGAGCATCCGGGACGGCCTCATATTCGGCGTCTGCCAGGCGATGGCGCTGGTGCCGGGCGTCTCCCGGTCCGGCGCGACCATCAGCGGCGGACTGCTCATGGGCTACACCCGCGAGGCGGCGGCCCGCTACTCCTTCCTTCTCGCGGTGCCGGCGGTGCTCGCCTCGGGCGCCTTCGAACTGAAGGACGCGTCCGAGGGGCATACGGCGTGGGGCCCGACCATCTTCGCGACCGTTATTGCCTTCTTTGTCGGATATGTCGTCATCGCGTGGTTCATGAAGTTCATTTCGAGCAAGAGCTTCATGCCGTTTGTGATCTACCGGATTCTGCTGGGCATCGCGCTCTTCGCGCTGGTGGGCTTCGGTGTGCTGAGCGCCCACGCGGCCGAGTCGGCGGGCTGACGCTTCCCCGCACGGACAGGGATCCGCACAGACAGGGATCCGCACGGACAGGGATCCGCACAGACAGGGAGATGGGCCGCCGGCCGAGGAGGGAGGAGTCCGGCGGCCCCTTCGCTCAGGTCTGGCGCCCCCTGAGCGGCATGGGACGAGTCAATCGCCCGGCGGGGCACCCGGGAAGGGTGTGCGGTAGATATATGCAAGCACTCGCATCACACCGGGTGTGAATTCCTCACCCAGCGCACGCCCCTGCCCTGAGCCGGCGGGACACGGGACGGTCACACCGACGGTTCGGTGACGATCTCCACCAGCCGGCTCAACGAGTCGATCCGCCAGTCCGCCATCGCCGCGTCGGCGGTATCGGCCCACAGATACGCCCACGGCCCCCGGCGGATATGCGCGGCCCGCAGCCCGGCGGCCTTCGCCGGCCGGATGTCGAAGGCCGGATAGTCACCCACGTACAACGTGTCCCCCGGCGCGGCGCCGCCGAGCTCCAGCACCCGCCGGAAGAACTGCGGCTCGGGCTTGGCGACCCCCCACTCGCTGGACGTCGCCACGGCGTCGACCGGCAGCCCCAGCTCCCGCAGCAGCTCACCGGCCCGCAGCGTCTGATTCCCGGCCAGCACCACCCGCACCCCCGACTCCCGCAGCGCGCCGAGCGCGGGCCGCACATCGGGGTACACGTCGGTCTCGTCCAGCCACTCCCCCCGCCCCGCCGCCTCCCGGGCCCGCCACTCGGCGTCGATGTCCACGCCCGGCCGCAGCAGACGGATCGCGTCCTTGTCGTCCCGCCCCTGCGCGACGACGGCACCCACCAGCGCGGACAGGGTGTGCCGCGGCACCCCGAGCCAGTCGGCCCAGAAACCCCAGTAGCGGTCCTCACGGACGAGGGTCGAGCCGATGTCGAACACGACGCTCTCGATCACCGCGGCCCCTTCCTCCGGCTCCTGCGCTCACACCTTCTCGGGCCCCTGGCCCTCCCAGTCCGCGTAACGGATCCGGGCGAGGTCCAGCACGTCACCGACCGTGCCCCACTCGTTCTTCCCCAGCCGGGACAGCGGCCGCAGCCTGGTGATCTCCGCATGCCCGTCGACCATCACCGCGTCGTCGATCGCGGCATGCACCACCCGCCCGAAGACCACCGTCGAATTGCCGAGCCCCATCGTGCTGTGCACCACGCACTCCAACGCCACCGGCGACCCCGCCACCCGAGGCGGCTTCACCCGCGCACTCGCCTCCTGCGCCACCCCCACCGCCTCGAACTCGCTCACCCCGTGCGGAAAGTCCGTCGCGGTCGCGTTGACCTGCTCGAACAGCCCCTCCGGCGCGAGGTTCACCACGAACTCCCCGGTGTCCTCGACGTTCCGCAGCGAGTCCTTACGCCCCACGGAGGTGAACTGCACGATGGGCGGAGCCACGGCCGCGACGGTGAAGAACGAATGCGGGGCGAGGTTCGCCGAAAGGTGGTCTCGGCTGATCGTCGAGACCCAGGCGATCGGCCGGGGCACGACGACCGAGGTCAGCAGCTTGTAGAAGGGAGTAGAGCCCAGGGCCTCGGGGTCGAAATCGATACGCATGCCGCCCAGTATCCGCGCAGGTGGCGGCGCATCCTAACGAGGGATCGCAGCATCACCCAGCTCCTGAGTTCCACGGAAGGTGCCCGGTGTCGGAAGACACGAGCATCCGGAGCTGAGCACCACCATGTCCGCCGTATCCCTCTGGGACGACTTCGACATTCCACCCCAAGCCCGCACCGGCCGCGTCACCCTCAACCTCTACGACCAGCTCTCCGCCTGCGCCCCGAAGCGCCCGGGCACCTACCCGCGGATCTCTTTCGACCGCTTCGGCCTGGAGGCGGGCGTCGACCGCCAGCACGAAGACGCCGAGGACACCCGCCGACGCCTGCGGTGGGGTCCCTTCGCCAAGATCTACAAGGAGAACGACACCTCCGCGTTCAATGCCGTGGCTTGCTCGCCGAGACAACACTTCACCTCCGCGTCGCGGGGGCGTAGTCACCGGCAGCACCCATGTCGTGGCGAGCGCCCGGAGTGGTGGGTGAGGCCGCCAGCAGCCGACCTGCCGCGTCGGCGATGACCTGCCACGCCGAGCCGGGCTCGTCGGACATGGCGGCGCCGACACGGCTGAGAGCTACCGCGGAGCTGCGCACCGACCGGTGACCGGTCGGTGCGGGCCCGGTCTACCGGTTCGCGGCTTCGCGAGAGGCGATCCGGTTCGTGCGACCGACCGCGCGGCCCACGGCGTTGCGCACCGCGAGGCCCGGCCGGGTGCGGGGCACCATGAGCCTGGAGAGCAGACCGACGCGTCGCTGCCGCGGGCCTACCTCACGGCGCAGCCGCGACTCGTAGGCGGCGAAGGCGCGGGCGTGATCACCGGGATGGGCGGCGAGCTCTTCCGCGAGGGCGTACGCGCCCGCCATCGCCATGCTGGACCCGTCGCCCAGCAGGGCTGTCGCCGCCGCCGCGTCCCCGAGCAGTACGACCCGTCCGCGGGACCACGAGGGCATCCGGACGGTGGTCAGGGGGTCGAAGAAGGGAGCCGGGTGGTCGAGGAACGCCGCCACGAGTTCCGGTGCCCGCCACCGCACGTCGGCGTAGGCCTCGGCCACGGTCTGCTTGTGAAGGGCGATGTTCTTGCGGTCGTGGGGCGCTAGCTGTGCGGCCCGGAAGGTGAAGATCGCGAGCGGAGTGGTCCGCGAGGGGTGGAGGACCAGCATCCGGTTCGGCGCGGTCAGCATCGTCATCTCGTTCGGGTCCTCGATGGCGTCGGGTTCCAGCGGGACGGTCGCGCCGTACAGGCCCAGGTCGCTCGCGAACTGCCGCTCGGGTCCGAATACCAGGCGCCGTACGGTGGAGTGCATCCCGTCGGCACCGACTATCAAGTCGAAGCGCCGTGGCGCGGACCGCCGGAAGGTGACGTCCACCCCACCTTCGTCCTGGTCGAGAGCGGTGACCGTGTCGTCGAACAAGAACTCGGCCTCGGTCTGCGCCGACCGGTGGAGCACCTCGGACAGGTCGGCTCGGGTCACCTCGACCGTCGGAGCCTTGTCCGAGGTGAGCGGGAGTTGCAGGATCCGCCTGCCGCCGGGGTCGAGCAAGGTCAGTGACCGATTGCGGGTGGCGAGAGCGCGGAGCTGCGGAAGGATGCCCATGCGGTCGGCGACCGGGATCGCGGGCCCCTTCACGACGATCGCGCTGCCACCGGAGCGCAGCTGCCGGGCGTGTTCGACGACCGTCGGCCGGTATCCATTCTGGGAGAGCCAGTATGCGAGTGCGGGCCCTGCGATTCCGGCACCGACTATCAGCACCTCGGGCTTCTTCATGACGATGACCTCGCGGAGTGTCGATGACCAGGTCCCCGGCGAGTGCCGGGCCGGGTCCCAGGGGCGGCGGCACCGGGCAGCGCAATCGGGTCAAGGTACGATCAATTTCGTACCTCAGTGGAGCACATGCTTCAGGTACGATGCAAGTCGTACCTGAAGGGAGTGCCGCGTGGCCGGGATGAACCTGGTCGGCCCCGAGGCCGACGCGCTCGATCTGGGTGCGGTATTTCGCGCCCTCGCCGACGAGCACCGTCGTTCGGTGATGACGGAGTTGGCCGCCGACCGCAGCGACAGCGAGCGGGGCTGCAACTCGTTCAATCTTCCGATCTCGAAGCAGACCCAGACCCACCACTTCCGGGTCCTGCGCGAGGCAGGTCTCATTGACGAGATCGACTACGGCAACCGCAAGGGCATCCGACTACGACGCGCGGACATCGAGAAGAGATTCCCCGGGCTGCTCACGCTCCTGGGCGCAGAGTCCCCGGGCGGTACTGCTCCTCGCTGAACACAGCTGAGCACACCGGAAGGAGTCCGAGTCGGCCCTGAGCCGCGAGCTCGACAGGATCCAGCTCGCGCCCGGCTCGCAGGTAGCCGAGCACGACCCGGCCACGAATGGATCGGTGTCGCTTCGACCACCGTCCCGCGCTCGTGATCGGCGCCGAGCTCTTCCGCACCCTCCCCATACCTACGCCCAGCTCGCCGCCGGATTCGGTGTGGGCACCACCACCGCCCACTGGCACATCGCCGAGGCCGTCGACATCCTGGCCGCTCTGGCTCCAACCCTCGCCAAGGCGGTGAGGACAGCATCCGGGAAGGCGTTCGTGATCCTGGACGGCACGTTGCTGCCGATCGACCGGATCGCCGCCGACCGACCCTTCTACTCCGGGAAACATAAGAAGCACGGCATGAACGTGCAGGTGATCGCCGACCCGGCGGGACGGTTGCTGTGGGCCTCGCCCGCGCTGCCGGGATCTGTCCACGACATCAAGGCCACGCGAACCCACGGCATCATCGGTGCCCTGCCGGGGCCGGGGTGGAATGCTTGGGCCGACAAGGGCTACCGGGGCGCCGCCGACACCGTGCGAGTTCCCCACTGGGGGCGCTGGGAGACTCTCTCCCCTGGTCAGCGGGCCGTCAACCCTGGCCCAGACGTTCAAGATCGTCTACCCGGACCTGAAGAACCCTCGGACCCAGCACTGGGAGGGGGCCGGGCGGCTCTTCGATCTCCTGCTGTGACACCTGCTGATGCTGGGCTCGCTATGCCGGGATGACAGTGGCCAGGTCGGCGGGCATCCGGCCCCGAAGGTCGTGCCATTCACCCTCGCTGATATGGCGCTGCAGGGTCTCCAGGACGGTGTGGACCAGCTGTTCGGTGTCGCCCTGGATCGCGTACGGGAAGTCGTGCCGGATCCGCTGGTAGAACTCCTCGCTGTGCATCTTCACGGGTGTCTCCGCGGGTTTCCACCCGTCGTAGTAGATGCCGCGCACCAGGAGCGGGAGCTGTGCGCCGAACTGGACGGCCTCGTCCACCGTCAGCCGGTCCCGCAACTGGTGCAGGACCGCGCGCAGGGCGGCGTACGACTGTTTACGGCGCTCCTTGGGCCAGCCGTACGCGTCCTCGATCTCCTTGAGGAGCCGGTTGGTCTTGTCGACCGTCGTGTCGAACGCGGGAAAGCCTGTCGCAACCATCGTGTTCGTCCTTCCGGTGCCCGCGGCGGCCGCCCGGCGGAGCGGGGGCCGCCGCGGGGAGGAGAGAGCCGGTTCGCGGCCGGCAGGCGCGCGGTCTCAGGGGCCGCCCTGCGGCTGCCGCGACTGCTGCGGCGGCTGTTGTTCCTGCTGGGGTTCCTGCTGCCGCCGGCTTTCGCCTTGAACGCTCTCGGTGATCTCTATATGGCGGGGCTTGGCAGCCTCCGCCTTGGGAACGGTGATCGTAAGGACGCCCTCGGACATGGCCGCCTTGACGCCCTCGGTGTTCACCTCGCTCGGGAGCAGCAGCCGGTACTCGAACCGACCGGTGCGGCGGCCGCCGCGGCGCAGGACGCCCTTGCGCTCCCGTTCCTTGATCTCTCCGGTGACGGTGAGCTCCTGGCCGTTGACCTCGAGGTCGATGTCCTGGCACTTGACGCCGGGGAGTTCGAGTTCGACGTGGTATGCCTCGTCGCCTTCGGTCACATCGGCGGCGGGCGTCCATGTCGCCAGACCGGGCGTCGCCGCTCCGCCGACCGTGGATTCGAGGAGACCGCCCATCTGGTTGAGCAGATCGTCGAATTCCGCCAGCGGATTGCGCGCCCACACCCGGGGTCGGTCCATCGCGCCTTGGCGCTGCTGTTGCTGTCGTCGGGCGGGTGTGCTCATTGTCCTTCACCTCCGGTCGTGTGTAGCGGATGCGTGCGGGTCACCGCCCGGTGCGGCGGACCGGCCGGACGGAGCTTGGATGTCACCGTTCGGGCGAGTGGGGTCGGCGGTGGTGTGGTCGAGGTGGTCATGGACGTGGTGGATGGCCATCGCCCCCTCGCCGGCCGCCGAGGCCACCCGCTTGACCGAGCCGCTGCGCACATCACCGGCGGCGAAGACCCCCGGCAGCGTGGTCTCCAGGCTCAGACAGCCGCGGCTCTGGCCCTGCCAGACGCCGGCGGCCGAGCGGGCCTCGGCCTCGTCGCCGGTGAGCACGAAACCCCGGTCGTCCAGGGCCAGGACACCGGTGAGCCGGTCGGTGCACGGCTTGGCCCCGATGAAGACGAACAGCGCGCGGACGTCCACAGTGCGGCGCTCCCCGGTGCGGGTCTGCTCCACAGTGCGGGTCTGCTCCACCACGTTCGACCGCAGGACGTCATCGCCGCGTACCTCGCGGATCTCGGTGTCCACAGCCACGCTCACCCGGGGAGGGCGCTCGATCCCGGGGACCTTGAGTCTGCGGTACCGGGCGCCGGTGGCCAGCACGACGGTACGGCACAGCGTTTCGCTGCCGTCGGCGAAGGTGACGCGGTAGTGGCCGTCGTCCGGTTCGAGGGAGGTCGCCTCGGCCGGGATCCGTACCTGCGTCCCGAACTTGCGGGCCTGCAGCACACGCCGCTCGGCCAGTTCCGAGCCGGGGATCCCGGCCGGGAAGCCGAAGTAGTTCTCGATCAGGGACGAGGTACCGGCCTGACCGCCGGTGGCCACCGCGTCCACGACCGTGGTGGACAGCCCGTCGGAAGAGCCGTAGACGGCGGCGATCCCCGCCGGGCCACAGCCGACGACCGGCAGATCGTTTTGGCTGCGGTCGGGGACCGGTGGGGTGAGGCCGATGAGCTGGGCCAGTTCGGCATTGCCGGGGTTGCGCAGCACCTGGTGCTCACGCCAGATGACGATGGGGGTGTCCTCCGGGCTGACCGCGACGCGGCGCAGCAGAGCCTCGGCCTCCTGGTCCGCCTCCAGATCGATCCAGCGGTGCGGCAGCCGGTTGCGGGCCGCGAACTCGCGCAGCCGCCGGGTGTCGGGCGAGTAGCGCGAGCCGAGGATGCGGAACCCGGCGCCGGCCCCGACCAGCTGGGCGCGGCGGCCCAGATAGGCGCGGAGGACGAGGTCGCCGAGGCAGGGGTCACGGGCCATCAGCGCCCGCAGCCGGTCCACCGGGAGGGCCAGCACCTCCCCGGCCTCCCGGGCGTGGGCGGTGTAGAAGGCCAGCTGGCCCTGGAGCAGGCCCAGTTCGCCGAGGAAGCGCCCCGGTCCGTGCACCCTCAGCAGCCGCTCGTCCGGGGTGCCGTGGTGCTCGGTGATCGCGACCGAGCCGCTGAGGATGACATAGAAGTCCGTGCACTGGTCGCCCTCGCGGATCAGCACCTGACCGGGCCCCACCGGATGGCGGGTGCCATGCCCGGCGAGGAACGTGATCTGCTCGTCCGTCAGCCGCGGATACGCGCCGTACACATCCGGGGTCTCGTCCGGAACCGCTCCCTCGGGTGCGGTGCCCGCGAACCGGTCCTCGCCCGTCATCAGGCCATGGCCTCGTGGGCGTAGCACCACCGCCATGTCTCGCCCGGTTCCAGGGGCTCGACGATGGGGTGTTGTTCGGCGTACGCGTGCGAACGGGCGTGCTTGAGCGGCGAGGAGTCGCAGCATCCAACGTGTCCGCAGGTCAGGCAGAGCCGCAGATGGACCCAGGGGGACCCCAGGCGCAGGCACTCCTCACACCCCTCGGGGCTGCGCGGGGTGACCTGGCGCACCATCGACAGGTGCGGATCGGGCTCGATGGCCATGGCGTTCACCCTTTCTTGCTGTCGCGGCCCGTCATCACCTGCCCGACCCACGAACGCAGGGTGCCCGCGGGCGCCGCGCCCGCGCGGCGGGCGACCAGTTCTCCCTTGTCCAGGATGAGCAGGGTCGGCACGGCCTGCACCTCGAACCGCTGGGCGAGCCGGGGGTTACGGTCGATGTCGACCTTGACGAGTTTGATCTCTCCGGCGAGTTCCCGGGCCACCTGCTCCAGCGCGGGGCTGACCATGCGGCACGGCCCGCACCAGGTTGCCCACAGGTCGACGACGACGAGGGGGTCGGCTTGCTCGGCGACCTCGGCGAAGTCCCGCTCCTCGGCGTCCACGATCCACGGCAGCGGGTCCTTGCAGTTGCCGCAGCGGGGACGGCCCTCCGACGCCGCGGGCACCTTGTTGGTCTTCCCGCAGGTGGGGCAGGTGATGGTGGGGGCCTTGACGGTCTGGCTCGGCATCGTTCTCACGCGGCCTTTCCGAGTCCTGCGGTCTCCGGCTGCCGTTCGTAGGTGACGACGAGTTCGCCGTGTTGGGCGTCGACCTTGACGGTGGCGCCTTCGTCGACGTCGCCGCGTAGCAGGGCGCGTCCGATGAGGGTTTCCACTTCGTGGGAGATGAAGCGGCGCAGCGGGCGGGCCCCGTAGACGGGGTCGTAGCCTTCGTGGGCGATGACCTGGCGGCCGGCGGGGTGAGTTCGACGGCGATCAGGCGTTCGGCCAGGCGTTTGCGCAGTTCGTCGAGTTGGAGTTCCACGATGCGTTCGATCTGGGGCTCGCCGAGTGGCTTGAACAGCACGATGTCATCGACCCGGTTGAGGAACTCGGGGCGGAAGTGGCCGCGCAGCTCGCTCATCACCAGGCCCCGGGCGTCCGGCTTGAGCTCGCCGTCGGAGGTGACGCCGTCCAGCAGGTGCATCGAGCCGATGTTGGAGGTCATGATGATCACGGTGTTGCGGAAGTCCACCAGCCGCCCCTGGGCGTCGGTGATCCGGCCGTCGTCCAGGACCTGCAGCAGGGTGTTGAAGACATCGGCGTGCGCCTTCTCGATCTCGTCGAAGAGCACCACCGAGTACGGCTTGCGCCGCACCGCCTCGGTGAGCTGACCGCCCTCCTCGTAGCCGATGTATCCGGGAGGGGCGCCGACCAGCCGGCTGACGGTGTGCCGCTCCTGATACTCGCTCATGTCCAGGCGGATCATGTTCTCCTCGGTGTCGAAGAGCGCGGCGGCCAGCGCCTTGGCCAGCTCGGTCTTTCCGACGCCGGTGGGCCGAGGAAGATGAACGAGCCGATCGGCCGGCGCGGGTCCCGGATGCCCGAGCGGGCCCGGATGATGGCGTCGGTGACCAGCTTGACCGCCTCGTCCTGGCCGATGACCCGCTCCTGGAGGATCTCGTCCAGGCGCAGCAGCTTCTCCCGTTCGCCCTCCTTTAGACGGGAGACCGGGATGCCGGTCCAGGCGGAGACGATGTCGGCGATCTCCTCCTCGGTGACCACCTCGCGCAGCAGCCGGTGCGCCCCCTGCTTGGCGGCCAGCTGCGCCTCCTCGGCGGCCAGCTTGCGCTGAAGCTCCTGGAGCCTGCCGTAGCGCAGTTCGGCGGCGCGGTTGAGGTCGTAGGCGCGCTCGGCCTCCTCGGCCTCGCGGCGCACCTCCTCCAGCTCCCGGCGTAGCTCCTGCACCCGGCGGATGGACTGCCGCTCGGCCTCCCACTGGGCGTGCTTGGCGTCGGCCTCGGCGCGCAGATCGGCCAGTTCGCGGCGGAGTTCCTCCAGCCGCTGCGCGCTGGCGGGGTCGGTCTCCTTGGAGAGCGCGGCCTCCTCGATCTCCAGCCGGGTGACCCGGCGGGTGGTCTCGTCCAGTTCGGCGGGCATGGAGTCGATCTCGGTACGCAGCCGGGCGCAGGCCTCGTCCACCAGGTCGATGGCCTTGTCCGGCAGGAACCGGTCGCTGATGTAGCGGTGGCTGAGGGTGGCGGCGGAGACCAGGGCGGTGTCCTGGATCTTGACGCCGTGGAAGACCTCGAGACGCTCGCGCAGGCCCCGCAGGATGGAGATGGTGTCCTCCACACTCGGCTCGTCCACCAGCACCATCTGGAAGCGGCGCTCCAGCGCGGCGTCCTTCTCGATGTGCTTGCGGTACTCGTCCAGGGTGGTCGCGCCGATCATGTGCAGCTCACCGCGGGCCAGCATCGGCTTGAGCATGTTCCCGGCGTCCATGGCGCCCTCGGCGGCCCCGGCGCCGACCACGGTGTGCAGCTCGTCGACGAACAGCAGGATCCGCCCCTGCGCGGACTTGACCTCGGTGAGCACCGCCTTGAGCCGCTCCTCGAACTCCCCGCGGTACTTCGCCCCCGCCACCAGCGAACCCATGTCCAAAGCGAAGATCGTCTTGTCGCGCAGCCCCTCGGGTACGTCGCCGCGGACGATGCGCTGGGCCAGGCCCTCGACGATGGCGGTCTTGCCGACACCGGGGTCGCCGATGAGCACCGGGTTGTTCTTCGTCTTGCGGCTGAGGATCTGGGTCACCCGGCGGATCTCCGCGTCCCGGCCGATCACCGGGTCCAGCTTGCCCGCACGGGCCTCCAGCACCAGATCCCGCCCGTACTTCTCCAGCGCCTCATACGCCACTTCGGGGTTGGCGGAGGTGACCCGCTGACTGCCACGCACCTGGGTCAGGGCATTCAGGAACGACTCGGGGGTGATCCCGTGCTCCCCCAGCACCCGCCCGGCCGCGGTGGCCGACCCCTCCCGGGCCAGTGCGAGCACCAGGTGCTCCACCGACACGTACTCGTCCTTCAGCCGCCTGGCCTCCTGTTCGGCGGCATCCAGCAGGTGGGACAGCCGCTGGGTGACGAAGACCTGCCCCGGCGTGGTCCCCGGGCCGGTGACCCTGGGTTTGCGGGCCACCTCCGCCTCCAGCATGGTGCGCACCGCCTCCGGATCGGCGCCCAACTGGCCGACCAGCCGGGGCACCAGCCCCTCGGGCTGCTCGAGCAGAGCCAGCAGCAGATGCTCACCGTCCACCTCGGTATGGCCATAACCCTGGGCCCTGGACTGGGCATCCTGGAGCGCTTCCTGAGACTTCTGGGTGAGGCGGTTCATGTCCATGGCGGTTGTTCACTCCTCACGCCACTGCGGCGCAATGCGGCTTCCAGCAGATCGATACGGTCCAGCAGATCCAGCACCAGACCGATAGAGGCGTAATTCAGACACAGCCCGGAATGCAGCCGCTCGACGCGGCCCAGCGCCGCCGGAGCCTCGGGGGCGAACACCAGCCGCCCCGCGGCATCATGCTCCGCCTCCACCAGACCAAGGGCGACAAAGCGCCGGATCAGCTCGGGGTGCAGCCCGGTACGGCTGGCCACCGTCTCCAAAGACAACCGGCGCGCGGGCACCAGCTCGTAGTGGACGGACGTCACGGGCGCGTACCGCGTGACGGTGACCGTCCCGGATGCATGGGTGCTCATCGCTCCCTCCCGGGTGTGTGGGTGCTCCCAGGTGTGTGGGTGCTCATCGCTCGCTCCTGGGGTCGAAGGAGGAGGTGCGGCCCAGCTCCTCGAACAGCTCCCGCTCCCGGTCGCCGAGGCTGGGCGGCACCATGACACGGATCTCGGCGTACAGATCGCCGTCGGGCCCGCGCCGGTTGGGCATGCCCTCACCGCGCAGCCGCAGCCGGCGGCCGCTGGAGGATCCGGGCGGGACCGTCACCTTGGCGGTGCCGCCGGGCGTGGGCACGGGGACGGTCGCGCCGAGCGCGGCCTCCCAGGGGGCCACCGGGAGCGTCACATGGATGTTCCGGCCGTCCAGCCGGAACCGCGGATGGGGCTGGATCCGCACCCGTAGATACAGATCCCCGGCCGGTGCGTCCCCGGTGCCCCGGCCGCCCTGCCCGGCCAGCCGGATGCGCTGCCCGTCGACGACGCCCGCCGGGACGTTCACCTCGAACGTGCGCTGCTGCCCCGAGGCTCCGGCCAGGGTGACGGCACGATGTCCGCCGTGGAAGGCGTCCTCGACGGTGAGCGGCAGCTCCGCCTCCTGGTCGGCGCCGGGGATATCCACACGCCCCGCGCCCCCGCCCGGGCCCGCGCCGCCGCCGAAGAACGCGCCGAACAGATCCTCGAAGTCCACACCCCCACCTCCGGCGTCCTCGCCGAAACCACGCGTGAACCGCACCCGCCCCCCGTCCCCGGCCGTCGTCCATCCGTGGAAGCCACCACCGGCACCGGCGCCGACGCGCTCCTCCCAGTCCTCGGGGATCTTGCGGAAGTCCTCACCGAACCGGTCATAACGAGCCCGCGTCTTGGGATCGGAGAGCACGCTGTAGGCGTCGTTGAGCTCCTTGAACCGCTCCTCCGCGTTCGGGTCCTTGTTCACATCGGGGTGAAGGCGGCGGGCCCGGGTGCGGAACGCCTGCTGGATCTCATCCTGGCTCGCACCCCGCGAGACACCGAGCACCTCGTAGTAATCCCGTGCCATCGCCGGCTCACTCCCGCTTCGCCACAGCCACGGCCACCGGCCTGAGCTGGTTCCCGGGGTCCCCGTAGCCCGGCCGCAGCACCTGGACCACCGTGCCCGGCTCGGCCTCGGGGTCCTCCACCACACCGACCACCTCATGCCGGGCCGGGTCGAACGGCACCCCCGTCTCCCCCTGCCGCTCGTAGCCGAGCTGGGACAGGGTGTTCACGGCCTGATCGCGGATGGCCTTGACACCCTCCACGATCGAGCCGGGGTCGGCCTCGGCGTGGGACAGGGCGAGTTCGAGGTTGTCGATGACGGGCAGCAGGGCCGCCGCCGTACGCGCCCGCTCCGCGGCCCGCTCCCGCTCGACCTCCCTGGCATGGCGCTTGCGCAGATTCTCCAGATCGGCCAGGGCCCGGCGCCAGCGGTCGTCCAGCTCCGCCAGCGCGGCGGCCTGCTCCCCGGACGCGGTGTCCTCGGGCCCGCCGGCCGCGTCCGGGCCGGGGCCCTCCCCGCCCGTCCCGCGCGCCTCCGCGCCACCCGGGGCGGGCAGACCCTGCTCCTGCTCCGGCTCCGTCACGGCGCCTTCCGGCACCGGTTCGGGCTGCTGCGGTTGAGTGGACATCGCGGCCTCTCCGTCAGCCTTCCTCTGCCTTCGCCGGATCGGCCGGGTCCGTCATACGGCCCGGTCGGTCAGCCCTTGTCGAACTCGGCGTCGATGACGTCCTCATCGCCCCCGGCCCCTGCCCCTGCATCCTGGGCACCGCCCGCCGCGCCCGCGCCGGCACCGGCACCGGCACCGGCACCGGCCGTCTCATGCGCGGCCAGGCCCGCGTGGACCTGCTGGAGCTCGGAGACCAGCGGCCTGGTCTTGTCGACACCGGCCGCGTTCCTGACCGCGTCGCGGGCATCGTTCACCAGCAGCTCGGCACGCGACCGCTCATGGGAGGGCACCGCATCACCCAGGTCGGAGAGGCGCTTCTCGACCTGGTAGGCAATGGCATCCAGCTCATTGCGCGCATCCACGGCCTCGCGCAGCGCCTGGTCCTCGCCCCGGTTGCGCTCGGCCTCCTGGACCATGCGCTCGACCTCGCCGCGGTCGAGATTGCCGGTCTCGCTGATCTGGACGGACTGCTCCTTACCGGTGTCCTGGTCGCGCGCGGTGACATTCAAGATGCCATTCGCGTCGATATCAAAGGTCACCTCGACCTGCGGTTCGCCCCGCGGCGCCGGACGGATACCGGTCAGCTGGAAACGCCCGAGCACCCGGTTGTCAGCAGCCCGCTCACGCTCACCCTGGAGGATCACGATGTCCACGGCCTGCTGATTGTCCTCGGCCGTGGAGAACGTCTCGGTGCGGCGCACCGGAATCGTGGTGTTCCGATCGATGATCTTCGTCATGACGCCGCCGCGGGTCTCCACGCCCAGCGACAGCGGGGTGACATCCAGCAGCAGCACATCCTTGACCTCGCCCTTGAGCACCCCGGCCTGAATCGCGGCACCCAGCGCCACGACCTCGTCGGGGTTGACGCTCATATTGGGCTCCTTGCCCCCCGTCAGCCGCCGCACCAGAGCCTGCACCGCCGGAATCCGGGTCGAGCCGCCGACCAGGATCACCTCGTCGATGTCGCTCTCCCCGGCCTTCGCATCACCCATGGCCTGCTGCACCGGACCCAGACAGCGCTCCACCAGATCGGCGGTGAGGTGCTCGAACGTGGACCGCATGACGGTCTCGGTCAGATGCTTGGGACCGGCGGCGTCCGCCGTGATGAACGGCAGGCTGACCTGGGTCTGGGTCACCGAGCTCAGTTCGGTCTTGGCCTTCTCCGCGGCCTCGAAGAGCCGCTGCAACGCCTGCGGATCCTGGCGCAGATCGATGCCGTTCTCCTGATGGAACTTATCCGCCAGATGATCCACCAGCCGCCTGTCGAAATCATCGCCGCCCAGATGGCTGTCGCCCGCCGTGGAGCGGACCTCCACCACCCCGTCCCCCACGTCGAGAATCGACACGTCGAAGGTTCCGCCGCCGAGGTCGAAGACCAGGACGGTCTCATGGCCCTTCTTGTCCAGGCCGTAGGCCAGGGCGGCCGCGGTCGGCTCGTTGATGATCCGCAGCACCTTCAGACCGGCGATCTCACCGGCGTCCTTGGTGGCGCTGCGCTGGGCGTCGTTGAAGTACGCGGGCACCGTGATGACCGCCTCGGTGACCCGCTCGCCGAGCTGCTTCCCGGCGTCGTCGGCCAGCTTGCGCAGCACCTGGGCGCTGATCTCCTCCGGCGAGTACAGCTTCCCGCGCACGCTGAAACGGGCCAGGCCGTGCTCGTCCGGGACGACGTCGTAGGCCACCGCCCTGGCCTCGCCGGACACCTCGTCGTAGTGCCGGCCGATGAACCGCTTGGCCGAGTAGATGGTGCCCTTGGGATTGAGAATCGCCTGGCGCCGGGCCAGCTGCCCCACCAGCCGTTCACCGGTGTCGGTGAAGGCCACCACCGACGGTGTGGTGCGGCTTCCCTCGGAGTTCGGAACCACCGAGGACTCACCGCCCTCCCACACGGCGATCACCGAGTTGGTGGTGCCCAGGTCGATGCCGACTGCCTTGGCCATGGCAACTCCTTCCGGGGCGGCCACGGGCCACAGTCAGCACCCGGTCAGCCGCGGGAGCGGTTAACGAGCCTCTACCACAAAGGGTGACAAACCGGGCCGCCGCTGGTCCAGCGATCCGGGGACGAATATCGGCGCCCCGAGCGCGCCCCGGGACGGGGGTCCGTCAGCGCGAGCCGTCCGGGTGCAGGACGACCTTGGTCCAGCCCTCGTCGCGGCGGTCGAAGTGCTGATAGCCGCTCGGAGCCTCATCCAGCCCGAGCTCATGGGAGACGACCCAGCTGGGCTCGGCCTTGCCCCCGGCGATCAGATCGCGCAGCATCCGGTTGTATCGCTTCACCGGCGCTTGGCCGGTGCCGATCCGCCGGCCCTTGAACCACAGCTTGCCGAAGCCGATCGGCACCTTGCCCTGGGCCTCGAGTTCACCCATCAGCCCGACCGGGCCCGCGCCGAAGACAACGGTCTGGTCCCCGGGCTTGACGCCGGCCATCTCGGTGGCGTGGTAGCCGGTGGGAAAGATGTCGGCCAGCATCACATAGTCCAACTGGCGCTCCTCGGCGTCCTCACCGAGCCGCAGTGCGTTGAAGTCGCCGTACGGCACGCGCAGATACTCGGCCTGGCCGCCCTGGTACGGCCCCATGTCCGCGAAGCCGTACGCAGCTCCGGCCGCAGAGGGTTCCGGCTGCATGGTCAGGCAGTAGTTGGTCAGCCCGCGTTCGCACTGTTTGCAGAAGCCGCAGGCGATGTTGAACGGCAGTACCACGTACTGACCGACCTTGACCTTTCTGACCGCCGAGCCGACCTCGACGACCTTCCCCAGATTCTCGTGCGCTCGCTTCATCACCGTCTCACCCGTAACGCCCGCCCGCGACCGGGGAGTTATCGGTCCAGTTCAGTCCGGGGCGAGGTCCTGCTCGACCCAGATCGTCTTGCCGTCCGCGCTCTGCCGGGTGCCCCAGCGCGTCGCCATCTGGGCGACCAGCATCAGACCGCGGCCGCCCTCGTCGAAGACCCGGGCCCGCCGCAGATGGGGTGCGGTGCTGTTGGCGTCGGAGACCTCGCAGATGAGGCCGCGGTCGCGGATCAGCCGCAGCCGGATGGGCGGACGGCCGTAGCGGATCGCGTTGGTGACCAGTTCGCTGACGATCAGCTCGGTGGTGAAGAGCGTCTCCTCGAGACCCCAGGCCATCAGTTGCCCGGTGGTGTTCCGGCGGGCCTCGGCGACGGCGGCCGCGTCCGGGGGGATGTCCCAGGTGGTGACCCGGTCGGCGGGCAGAACCCGGGTTCGGGCGAGGACCAGGGCCACGTCATCCTCGGGACGGGCCGGGAGCAGGGCCCGCAGGACGTTGTCGCAGAGCGCCTCCAGGGACGGGGCGGGCCGACTCAGGACCTCGCGCAGCGTCTCCAGCCCCTCGCCGATCTCGCGCTCGCGGCCGTCGATCAGGCCGTTGGTGTACAGGGCCAGCAGACTGCCCTCGGGCAGCTCCATCTCCGTGGTCTCGAAGGGCAGCCCGCCCAGCCCCAGCGGCGGACCGGTGGGAGAGCCAAGACGATCGGCGGTGCCGTCCGGGCTGACCACCAGCGGTGGAAGATGGCCCGCCGAGGCGAGGGTGCACAGGCGGGAGACCGGGTCGTAGACCGCGTACAGACAGGTGGCGCCGACGGCCCCGCCGATCTCGGGATTCTCGTCCGAGGACAGCCGGGTGACCAGGTCGTCGAGGTAGGTCAGCAGCTCACCGGGCGGCAAATCGATATCGGCAAGAGTGCGCATAGCGGTGCGCAGCCGCCCCATCGTGGCCGCCGCCTGGATACCGCGCCCCCTGACATCGCCGACCACCACGGCGGCGCGGGCGCCGGACAGCGGAATCGCGTCGAACCAGTCGCCGCCCACCCCGGCCCAGGCACCCGCGGGCAGATAGCGCGAGGCGATCTCCAGCGCCGTCAGCTCGGGTATTCCCTGCGGCAGCAGGCTGCGCTGCAGGGTCACGGTCGTCATGCGTTCCCGCAGATAGCGGCGGGCGTTGTCGACACAGACGGCCGCCCGTGCGGTGAGCTCCTCGGCCAGCATCGTGTCGTCCTCGGAGAAGGGCACCGGGGTGCGGTGGCGGGCGAAGAAGGCGGCACCGAGGGTGACCCCGCGGGCGCGCAACGGCGCCACGATCACCGAATGCATCCCGTGCTCCCGGATCCGGGCGGCCCGGTCGGGGTCCGTGGCCTCCCAGCGCGCCAGCAGGTGCTCCGTCACCCGGTGCCGCGCGGCCCGGCCCTCGATCAGGCACGCCGCCGTGGGGGACCGCTGGGGATGCGTGGCCAGCTCGCCCACGCCGACCACCGCCTCCGGGACGCCCTCCAGGACCGACCGGTGGGCCGCGCGCCGCAGGGTGATGGGCCCGCGCAGCGGCCCCTCCGGGGGCTCGTCGCCCCGGTGGAGGAAGGTGAGCAGATCGACACTGGCGAAGTCGGCGAACCGGGGGACCGCCACCTCGACCAGCTCCAGGGCGATCCGGTCCAGGTCCAGGGTGCTGCCCAGCCGCGCCCCCGCCTCGCTGAGCAGCAGCAGCCGCTGCCGGGCCTCCTGCTCGGCGGTGGTGTCGCGCGCTGCGAAGCACACGCCCTGGCGCCTGCCGGTCCGGTCGACCAGCGGGGCCAGGGAGACCGACCACCCGTGCTCACGGCTCTCGCCCGACCCCTGCAGATGCGTCTCCAGCTCGAGCCGTTCGCCGCTCTCCAGCACCTCCCGCATGGCCCGCTCGACCCGCTCGCTCTCCCCGCGGCCCACCAGCTCCGTCAGCCGCAGCCCGCGCATCTGCTCCTCGCTGCGGGCAGTGGCGGCCTCCATGTCGGCGTTCGCCGACACCAGGCGCAGCTCCGTGTCGAAGACCGCCAGGACGCACGGGCACTGGGCGAACGCGCGGTCCGCCGGCGCGCCCGGCTCCTGGGAGGACGACTCCCGGGGCAGCGGTTCCTGGGGGAGCGGCTCCCGGGGCGCGGCGCAGACCAGCAGCCAGCCCGCGGATCCGCCATCCACCGGGCCGCGGTGCGCCAGCAGCTCGACGTCCACCCGGCGCCCGTCCCGGTGGCACAGCGCGACCCGTCCGCTCCACCGCGCCCGGTCCACCAAGCACGGTCCGGCGCCCTCGCCGGCGTTCCCGGCCGTCCGCTCGGCGCGCAGCTCGCCCGCCGCCCGCCCTACGACCTCCTCGGCGCGATAACCCAGCAGCCGCCGCGCGCCCTCGCTCCACCCGGTCACCACGCCGTGGTCGTCGACGGTGGCCGTGGCCAGGTCGGGGGCCCCGGGCGGGGGGTTCGGCCGGACGCGGCGGGTGGCGGGGTCGGGGGGCGTCATCGAACATCGTCCCGACGGCTCAGGGATCCGGCGGTCGCCACTCGATCATCAAAATCGTGGCGTCGTCGCTGAGCTCACTGTGCCGGTGATCGAGGATGGCGTGGATGAGCAGCCGGAGCACCTCGGGGGCGTTCTCCCCGGCGGCCGTCGAGCGGATGATGTGGTCGGCGAAGCGCTCCAGGCCGAACTGCTCGCCTCCCTCGTCGCGCGACTCCACCACCCCGTCGGTGTACAGCAGAATCCGGTCGCCGGGCTCCAGGGTCGTCTCATGGATCCGGCGGGGCGCCGCCGACAGCCGCGGGGGCAGCCCCAGCGGCGGTTCGGAGGCGCGCTCCAGCTCCTTGTCCAGCAGCCGCTGCTGGAGGTCGACCAGGTAGATCACCGCGCGGCCGATACCCACGGCCTCGGCGTAGCGGTCCAGGGCCACTGGGAGCTCCACCGGTGATGCCTCGTGGGTGGCCCGGAGCAGCTCGTCCAGCGACTGCTCAGCAGCCTCGGCCGAGGTCGACACGCTCGCGTCCACCATGCGGTCCACCTTACGGCGGCCGGCCGCCCGGCGGCCCTGGGACAGCGGCCGGCTCGCGCACGGCCGCCTCCGGCTTCGGCGACCCCGCCGACGTCGAAGCGCTCACTCACCGGATGAGCGAGCGGGAACAGCAGATCCGCGACCTCCGCGCCGCCCTCGACGAACGAGACGAGGACCTCGCCGCCGCCCGCCGCGAACCGGGAGCTGATGGCTCGGCTCAACCGCTGACTGCGCCAGCGCCGTCTGACTTGGTTCACTGTGGGCGACAGCGTTTATCTACCGGTCCGGGGGCGGTTGATGGTCCAGCTGCTCGTCATGACCTCGACGGAGACAATGGTCGGCTATGGATCACTCCCCTCAGGAAGGGCGGCTCGTCCAGGCCCTCGACGATGATGGCCCGGTCGGTGATCTCAACGGGCCCGGTCGCGCCAAGGGTTCGCAGATGGTGCTGCGGCTTGGATACGGCCCTTCGGGTACGCGGACCCCTCGGCGGCCGTCCAGGATGTGCCGGACATTGAGCCGTAGTACCGGCCGCGTGTGCCGCGGGCCGGTACAGCCGCGCCGAGCACGAACCCGACGATGGAGGCGCCGTGCGTGTCGGTGCACTGCCGGTCGATCTTCACGTCCGTGCAGTGCGGCAGGCCGAGGTTGCCTCTGGCGGCTGGGCGCAGTGACGCACAGTTCAGCGTGCGGCAAGGCCATCACTCGCTCCCGGCCCACCGCGGAACCGCGGCCGGCACGGATCCCGAAGGCCCGTGCGGTCAGCGGCGCGGCCCGGTGGTGGAGACGCGGGGCCTGAACGCGGTCCTGTACGAATCATCACGGCGATCAGGGGCACCCGGCGATCGGCGGACGGAGTTCCGCCGGTGCGCTCAGGAGGGCGACCGCTCGACGTTGCCCGGACCACCCACCGCATCACACGGAAGGGGAGAGATCACCATGACCCACACCTCCGAAACCGGCGAGACCACCGGCACCAGGGACAAGGACTACAACCTGATCTGGTACGTCGAGGCGTGTCTGAGCAACGCGCTGCGGATGGAGACCTACATCCAGGACGCGGAACGCACCAAGGACACCGAGGTCGCGGAACTGTTCCGCAAGGCCCAGGCCGACAGCCGCAAGGGAGCCGAGCTGGGCAAACAGCTGCTGAAGGCGCGACTCGGCAGCTGACCCGCCGGCCCGAGGGCCCGCGGCCGGCCTTCATAGGCCGGGACGCCACCGGGTCTGGCATGCGGGTCCGGTGCGGGGCCTGCCTACCGGCCCCCACCGGTCCCGGGCAGGTGGGGCGGGTCCGTCACCGGCACGGAGAACAGGACTAACGGGTGAGAACGGTGGCCGGACTGCTGGTCACCACGGGCTGGGGGCAGTTGCGGGCGCGTCCGGCCGCCGATTCCCTGGCTGAGGCCCGGCGCAGCGGTCTGGGGACGGCCGGCGTCCTCCTCGTGGCCGACGTGATCTCCGTACCCACCGGCCGGGCACGCCGCGCGCACTGCCTCGACGCGGTGGTCGAAGCGGGGTGGGTCCTTGCCTGGTGGTGCGTGCCCACCCAGGGGCCGGGCGGGGGTCGGCGCGCCGCGTAGGGCCCCTTGGCCCGGGTACTCGGATCGCCTCGGGTACTCGCATGCGCGGAGAGGAGAACCCATGGTGATGGCATGCGCCGCCGTTCCGCGCGGCCCTCTCCGGCGGTACGGGTCCCGGCAGGCGCTGTGACCCCGCCCGCCGTCGGTGTCGTCGTCGCCACCCGCAATCGCGCCGACATCCTCGCCACCGCCCTGGAACACCTCACGGCCCTGCCGGAACGGCCGCCCGTCCTGGTGGTGGACAACGGTTCGACCGACCACACCCGCGCCATGATCGCCGAACGTTTCCCCGGAGTGGACCTCCTGGCCCATCCCGCCAACCGCGGGGCATTGGCCCGCAACGATGGCGTACGCGCTCTGACGACCCGGTACATCGCCTTCAGCGACGACGACTCGTGGTGGCGGCACGGCGCGCTGAGCCGGGCGGCCCGTCTCCTCGACACCCATCCCAGGCTCGGGCTGGTAACGGCGCAGGTGCGGGTGGGTCCCGAGGAGCGACCCGACCCGCTCAACGCGGTGCTTGCCGCCTCCCCCGTCGGCCGGGCGCCCGACCTGCCGGGACCGGAGGTCTTCGGTTTCCTCGCCTGTGCCGCCGTGGTGCGCCGCAGTGCCTTTCTCGACGCGGGGGGCTTCCATCCCCTGATCTTCTTCGGTGGAGAGGAAACCCTTCTCGCCTATGACCTCACCGCGCGCGGCTGGGGCGTTTCGTACTGCGCGGAGGTGGTGGCCCACCACAACCCGGCCCCGGCACCCCGTCCCGGCCGCAACGCCGTGATGCGACGCAACGAGCTGATCGGCCACTGGCTGCGGCGCCCCCTCCCTCTCGCCTTCCGGAGCACCGCCCGGCTCCTTGCCGAGGCCACGTGTGACCCGGAGGCGCGGCTCGCCCTCCAGGGGCTGCTCGCCCGGCTCCCGGCGGCGCTGCGGCAACGCCGCCCGCTGCCGCCGTGGGTGGAGGAGGCCGTCCGGCGGGTGCCCGTGCCCTGAGACCGTGTCCTGAGTAGCCGAACAGGATTCACCCCCGGCGCCAGTCCCCGCTCTCCAGGTGGGACCCGGCCATCGGCCCCATGCGGAGCATGCCACCGTCCACCGCCCAGGAGGCGCCGGTGACATAGCCGGCGTCCGGGCCCGCGAGGAAGGCGATCACGGCGGCGACCTCCCGGGCGTCCCCGGGCCGCCCCAGCGGGATTCCCGGCCGGTTCTGGCCGCGGACGTCCATGTCCTCCTGGCCGGTCATCGCAGTGGCGATCTCGCCCGGTGCGACCGCGTTGACCCCGATCCCGTGTTCGGCCAGTTCCAGGGCCATCACCTGGGTGAGCAGGCCGAGCCCGCCCTTGGCCGCGCAGTAGGGTGCGGCGCCCACCCGTGGCTGGTGTTCGTGGACGCTGGTGACGTTGACGATCCGGCCGCCCCCGCCCTGGCGGATCATCCGGCGGGCCGCGCGCTGCCCGCACAGGAACGGGCCGACCAGATCGACGTCGAGGACCTGTTGCACGGTGGTGTGGTCGAGGTCGAGGAAGGGGGTGGCGGTTCCCGTGCCCGCGTTGTTGACGAGGACGTCGAGGCGTCCGAGGGCGTCGGCCAGCCGGTCGACTGCCTCGGCGGCCTCCGGGAGACCAGTGAGGTCCATCCGCTCGATCACGGCCCGCCGCCCGCGTTCCCGTACCTCGGCCGCGGTCCGTTCGGCCCCTTCGTGGTCGGTGTTCCAGGTGATGCCGATGTCCATGCCGTCGTCGGCGAGCCGCACTGCTGTGGCGCGGCCGATGCCGGAGTCCGCGCCGGTGATGACGGCGGCGCGGGCGAAGCGGTCGGATCGGGTGGTGTCGCCGGGGGTCATCCGGCGGCTCCGGTGGGGGTGGTCGGATGCGGGCGGCGGGGCGCGGGGGCGGCCGGGCGCGGAAGCCTGCCGACCGCCGCCAGGACATCGGCCACGCTGATGGCGAGCAGTCGTTCGTCGGGGACGGTGCCGTGCGCGTCCCCCGGCCGGGGCGTGGCGTCGCTGCCGTACCAGAGCGCTTGGTGCAGGTCGCAGCGCGGTGGTCCCCACAGCCGGGGGGCCACCGGTCCGAAGAGGACGACGGAGGGAGTGCCCAGGGCCGTCGCCAGATGTGCCAGGCCGGTGTCGCCCACGACCACGGCCCGGGCCCGGGCGACGAGTGCGGCGAGGTCGGCGAACGGTACATCGGCATCGCCGCCGAGCACGGCCGACCGAGGCAGCCCGGCAGCCCGGGCGACCTCATGGGCCAAGGGGGCCTCATCGGCGCCCGCGGTGACGACGACCCGGTGACCGGTCGCGGCGAGGGCCCGTCCCACCGCGGCGAAGCGCTCGGCGGGCCACCGGCGCGCGGCGGCGTCGGCGCCGGGATGCAGGACCACCGCTCCGGGCGCGGGCGAGCCGCGGCCCTCGGGGACGGTCATCCGCTGGTCCCCCGGGTCGGCCGGGATGCCGTACCAGAGGAGCAGCCGGCACCAGCGGACCCACTCGTGTTCGTCGTCGCGCCACAGCGGTCCGGGGATCTGGGGGGTATCGGGGTGGGCGTAGGCCAGGGTCCGGCCCGGCCGCAGGGCGTTCAGCAGACGGTGGCTGGGCGGCCCGTTGCCGTGGAGGTCCACGGCCACCTCCGGTGGCGGTCCGGTCCAGTCGATCCGGTGGGGGACGGCCCGGGCGGGAGCCGAGGTGGGGAGCAACCGGTCGACGGCTCCGGTCGCCGCCGCGGCCTCGGCCAGGCGGCCCGGTGCGGCCAGCAACAGCTCGTAGCCGGGGTGGGAGCGCCGCAGTGCGCGGAGGGCCGGGACGGCCGTGAGCAGGTCGCCGAGGCCGAGAGCGCGCAGGACCAGCAGGCGGGGGCCGCGGCCCGCGGGGCGCGTCATCGGCGGGTCCGCGAGGGGACCGGGGGCGGGGCCGGGCGGACAGTGGCCCCGAGGGCCGCCCGACGGGCGAGTTCGGTGGTGGACCGGCCGTCAAGATACGGCAGGACGAGGGCCTGCCCGCCCCATTCGCGCAGCACGGCGGCCTCGGGCAGGGTGTCGGCGCTGTAGTCGCCGCCCTTGACCCAGACGTCCGGGCGCAGTCTGCGCAGCAGCGGCTCCGGGGTCTCCTCGTCGAAGACGGCGACGGCGTCGACGCAGCCCAGTCCGGACAGTACCCGGACCCGGTCCGCGACCGGGTTGATCGGGCGGCCGGGGCCCTTCAGACGGGCCACGGAGGCGTCGGAGTTGACGCACACGATCAGACAGTCACCGGTGCGGCGGGCGTTCTGGAGCAGTCCGACGTGGCCGACGTGCAGCAGGTCGAAGCAGCCTCCGGCGGCGACGACGGTACCGCCCCGGGCACGGACCGCCTCGGCCAAGCCGTAGGCGTCGCACGGGTGCCCGGGGGCCTCGTCGCCGCTGAGGACCTCCCCGGGCCGGAGGCCACCGGCACCACCCGACGCCACGAAGGCGGCGGCTTCGGCGACAGCGAGCTGGACCGCCTCCTCCGGCAGCCCTCCGCCCGCCAGCACGCTCGCGGCAGTGGCGGCGAAGCAGTCTCCGGCGCCGCAGGGGTCGCCCTGGGCCCGGTGGGCGGCCGGAACGTACATGTGATCGCCGCTGTGCGGGCGGGTGAGGAGCGCACCGCGCTCCCCCAGGGTGACGGCGACGGCCGCGGCGCCCCAGCGCTCACCGAGACGGCTGCCGCGCGCTCCGTGGACGCGCAGGGATTCCTGATCCTTCCTGGGACCGCCGTCGGAGCCGAGGAGCAGCCGGGCCTCGGCGGCGTTGGGGGTGGCGAGCCGTACGCCGGGCACGGGCCGTTCACCGCGCGGGTGCGGGTCCCAGACCAGAGGTGCGGTGTGCGCCGCGTCGGCGAGGTGCCGGCGCAGCGCGACCGCGGTGCCGCGACCGTAGTCGGCGACCAGGACGGCTCCGGCGTTCCGTAGGGCGGCGACGGTGGCCCTCCCAGGGCTTCCCGGCGTTCCGCCCCCTCGGTCGACGCGGACCAGGGGGTGGCCTCCGGCGCGGATCCTGGTCTTGACCGGGAGGGTGCCGTCCAGGGGCAGCTCGGCCAAGGTGACCCGGGAGCGCAGGGCCTCACGGACGGTCCGGCTCGCGGCGTCGTCGCCCAGCGCGGTGACGAGGACGACCTCGCGCCCGCCGCGGGCGGCGAGCAGAGCGGCGAGTCCGGCACCGCCGGGCCGGCTGCGGTCCACGGTGACGTCGACGACGGGAGCCGGGGCATCGGAGGCCAGGCGGGTGGCTTCGCCGTCGACGTCCTGGTCCAGCAGGGTGTCACCGACCACGACCAGGGGTCGCTGCGCGGCGCTCATGGGCACCTCCGGTCGGTCGCGCGGCTGGGACGGGGGGCGTGGGGCTGGGCTCGCGGGAGATCGTGGCGCCGTGTGGTCACGAGGTCGGCGGTGTCCGTGGTGAGGGTCTCGTGCCCGTGGTCGAGGATCTCGTGGTCGGCGGTGCCCGTGGTGAGGGTCTCGTGGCCGAGGAGGTCGTGGGCGTGGTCGAGGGTCTCGTGGTCGTGGTCGAGGGTCTCGTGGTCGAAGGTCTCGCACAGCAGATGGAGGGCCACCAGGTGGGCCTCCTGGACGGTCGCCGTGGTGCCGGAGGCGATACACAGCGTGTCGTGGGCCCGGAGGGTCAGCGGGTTGGGACGAGGGCCGGTCATGGCCCAGACCCGCAGCCCGGCGGCGCGCCCGGTGTCGGCGGCGGCCAGCAGGTTGGGGCTGCGTCCGGAGGTGGACATCAGGACCAGCACATCGCCGGGTCTGCCGTGTGCGGCGACCTGCCGGGCGTACAGCTCCTCGAAGCCGTAGTCGTTGCCAATGGCGGTGAGGCTGGAGGTGTCGGCGGGCAAGGCGATGGCCGAGTAGGCGGGCCGTTCGCGGCGGTAGCGGCCGACCAGTTCGGCGGTCAGGTGCTGGGCCTGGGCGGCGCTGCCTCCGTTGCCCGCGGCGATGAGCCGGCCGCCGACCGGGAGGGTGGCGGCCAGGTGGCGGCCCCACGCGGTGATCTGTTCCAGGCCGTTGTCGCGCAGGTGCGCCACGGCGTCCTGGAGCGATTGGCAGTGTGCCTGGGCGGCGCGCAGCGTGTCGGTCATGGTTGTCCGGGCCGGTACTTCGCCGGTGGGCGGGTCCGGCCCGCACCTCCTTCCCGTTGAGCGGGGCGGCCACCCGCAGGTGGCCGCCGTCGGGACGGTCAAGCCGCCCTGAGCGGTCCGGCCGTGGCCAGCAGATCGCGGTAGGTGCTTTCGGTGGCGGCGGCGACCCTCTCCCAGCTGTAGCGGGTCAGGACGCGCCGTCGGCCCGCCCGGCCGCAGGCGGCGGCCGTCCCGGGGGCGGCGAGGAGCCCGGCGACCGCCTCGGCCAGGGCCGCGGGGTCCCCCGGTGGCACCAGCCGGCCGGTCTCGGGGTCGACGACCGTGTCGCGCTGACCGCCCACGGCGGTGGCCACCACGGGTGTTCCGCAGCTCATGGCCTCGAGGGGCACGATGCCGAAGGGCTCGTAGTCTGCGGGGCACAGGACGAGGTCGGCGGCGCGCAGCAGGGCGGGTACCTGTTCGGGTGGCAGGCCGCCGGTGAATCGGACCCTGTCGGAGACCCCCGCCCGGCGGGCCAGGGCCCTCAGACGGCGTACCTCCGGGTCATGGTCCGCCAGGCCGGGCGGCGGCCCGCCCACGATCAGCAGGACGGCGTCCGGCAGCAGGGGGAGGGCGGCGAGGGAGACGGCGGCCCCCTTCCGGGGCACCAGACGGCCGATCTGCACCAGCAGAGCCCGGTTCGCGGGTCGGCGCACGGTGGGCCCGCTGGGGGTGAAGAGCCGTGGGTCCACACCGCAGGGCACGACGGTGATCCGGTCCGTGCTCAGGCCCATGTCGGCCAGTTCGGCGACTTCGTCCCGGCAGGTGGCGATGATGCGGTCACAGCCCTCGCCGACCTTCGTCTCCCACGCGACGCGGTCCGGCGGGCTGGTGTCCGTGTCCTTCTGATGGCGCCGCTTGACGGTCCCGAGCGCGTGGTAGGTGTGCGCGAGCCGCAGTCCGAGGGCCCGGGCGGCCTGCAGCGACGCCACCCCGGACATCCAGAAGTGGGAGTGGACGATATCGGGCGGGGCGATCCGCCACTCGTGTTCCAGGTGGTTTCCGAAGTCGGGCATGTACGGCAGCAGGTCGTCCTTCGGCAGTGGCCGGGCCGGGCCCGCGGGCACATGCCACACCTCGACGCCCGCGTGGATCGGCACCGTGGCGGGCAGGTCCGGCGCGTCGCGGCGGGTGTAGACCCGAACGCGGTGGCCGCGGTCGGCGAGGGCCCCAGCGAGGCGGGCGACGTGCACATTCTGGCCACCGGCGTCCACTCCGCCGAGCGCGGCGAGTGGGCTGGCGTGCTCCGAGACGAGCGCGATGTCCAGTGACGCGCAGGGGCGGTCGTACTGGGGTGTCATCGGGTCACCTCCGTTATCAGCCGCTCCCAGTCGTCGAGGAAACGCTTGATCCCGTACCGGTCGAGAGCGGCCCGGCGGGCCCGCGCCCCGTCCTCGGCCGCGGTGTCCGGGTCGTGCAGGTAGGTCCGCGCCGCGCGGGCGAGGACCTCGGGGCGGGTGGACAGCACTCCCGCGCCGTCCGGTACGGCCTCGACCACCTCGGTGGTGGCCAGGGCCACGACGGGCATGCCCAGGTGCATGGCTTCCAGCAGGGACAGCCCGAGCGAGGTCCAGCGCACGGGATGCAGATACAGACGGCGGCGTGCCATGGCGGTGTGCAACTCGGCCTGGGGCAGCTCCCAGGTACGGCAGAGGCCGCCGGGCAGGGCGAGGTGGCGGGCGAGTCCTCGGGCGGCCATGCCGAAGACGTCGAGCGGGGCGGCCTTACTGAGGGCGGGCAGCAGATCGGTGCCGGTGTGGCGGCCCCGCCGTATCGGTTCGTTGACCACGACGGCGGCGCGTTCGTACTCCCCCGTATAGCGGTGTCCGGGGTCCATGACGCCGTGCTCGACGACGACGGTGGGGGCGCGTCCGTTGTCCCAGAAGAGCCGGTTGAAGTGGGTGACGTGGACCAGGGTGAGGTCGTCTCGCTCGGCGCACGGGTGGCGGGTGCCGGGGACGTCTCCGTCCGGGGCGTTGTGCTCGACGTAGACGGCGGGCACCTCGCGTCCCGGTCGGCGGCCCCCGAGCCAGCGGCGGGCGAGCCCGGGCTCGTGGGGCCGCTGGAGGACGATCAGGTCCACCGGGGTCTCCGTCAGCTCTTCCGGAGTGATCTCGGTGACGGACTCGGGCCACGGGAAGGTCCGGGCCCGGCCGCGGCCGTCGGGACCGCGGCCGGGGAGGACGGGCACCAGATAGCGGTGGGGGCCTTGTACGAAGGCCGTGGTCCACGAGCCGTGCACATGCCACAGAAGGATGTTCATGCCGTCGTCTCCAGGGGGCGGTCGTCGGCCCGGCCGGTGGCGATCAGCGCGTCCACGGCGGCGAGGACCTCGGCGTCGGTCACGGAGTCCAGGCAGGGGTGGCCCGCCACGGGACAGACGCGGGCGCGGCTGCCCGCGCAGAGCGCGTCCTGACGCCCCAGCAGCCGGTGGGCAACGCGATAGGGGGCCCAGCGTTCGGCGGGCACCACGGGTGCGAAGAGACAGACGATCGGGGTGCCGACGGCGCTCGCCAGATGGCACGGGCCGGTGTTGCCGGTGACCACCGCGTCGGCGCCCGCGAGGATCCCGGCGAGTTCGCCGAATTCCGTCCGCCCGCCGAGGTCCAGGGCGGTTCCGTGGGCGACCTGAGCCGTCAGTTCCTTCTCGGCCGGCCCGCCGGTGACCACCACCCGGTGGCCGGTCTCCCCCAGGGCGGCCACCGCCCGCGCGGCGCGCGCCGGACTCCAGGCGCGGGCGGGAACGGCGGCACCGGGGTGGACGACCACATAGGGATCGGTCCCGGTGAGCGGGGCGGTGTCGGGAAGGGAGGTCACGCCCAGCCGCCCCGTGTCACCGGGCGGCAGGGCGAACCCGGCCGCCTCGGCCAGCTCCAGCGCCGCGCGTGCCTCGTGGCGGTGCGCCGCGCGCCGGTGCCGCAGGTCCAGCAGGCTGCCCGGATAGTGCTCGCTGTCCGCCGCGACCCAGGGGATTCCGGCCAGCTTGAGCAGCAGCGCGGCCGGAAGGGGACTTTGATGGTGGGAGGCGAGGATCAGGGCGCGGTCGAAGCGTCGGGCTGCCAGCGAAACGATCAGGGCCTCGGTGGTCTCTCGCCGTACCGGCGGGGCGTCGAAGCCCACCCATGGCGCATCGTGGACCAGCACCTCGTCGACTCCGGGGAGGAACCGGGCGGCGGGCTCGCCGAGCGGACCACACAGCATCCCGGTATGGCGGGAGGCGGCGGCGACGGCACGCACGGCCGGCCCGGCCAGCAGGACGTCACCGGCGCTGTCGAGCCGTACGACCAGGGTGCGCGGCCCGGCGCCCGGCGGGTTCAAGGGCCGCCTCCCGAGTCTTCGGGGCCGCCGAGCAGCGCCCGTACCGCGGTGAGGAGATCGGGTGCGGTGTGTTCCACGGCGGCGGTCTCCTCCGGCCGGGTCACCGGGGTGGGGACGAGCACCCCCGTCGCACCGGCCGCTTCCGCCGCGTCGATGTCCGCGCCGATGTCCCCGAGCACCAGGGTCGCGCGCGGATCGACGTCCAGGGCGGCGCAGGCGGCGTGGACGAGACCCGGGGCGGGTTTGCGGCACCCGCAGCCGTCGTCGGGGCCGTGCGGGCACACGGCCCACACGTCAAAGGGGCCGAGCAGTTCCTCGACGCGCCGCCGCACGGCCTCGACCGCGCCGGGGCTGAGCAGTCCGCGGGCGATACCGGACTGGTTGGTGACCACACCGACCGGTATCCCACGGGCCCGTACGGCGTCGATGGCGGCGCGGGCGGAGGGCATGAGCCGCACCCGGTCCGGATCGCCGTTGTACGGCAGATCTTCGACCAGGGTGCCGTCGCGGTCGAAGAGGACCGCCGCCGCGGGGCCCGTGCCACGGGCACGGGTGCGCGAGCCGTGCCGCTCACCCTGGGTGAGCAACCACGGCCCTTTGCACACGGACGACGCCTCGGGGACGTCCACGATGGACACGGGCCCCGAGTAACCAGGACATACCGTTATCAAACGGTGCCAAGCGCTACGCATGGTCCACCGTCGCGGTAGGCACCGCCGTGCGGGCGAGGCGGGCGGCCGCGCGGTGGCGTATCAGGCCCGCCACCCGGTGCGCCGTGGCCACGGGCGGGATCAGGGCACTGGTCAGGACCATCGTCACGATCTCGGCCCGGGTGCGGGGCCCCGGCAGGACGCGGGCCAGGGCGAATTCGGCGGTGCCGGCCAGCCATAGCGCCGCACCGCCCGCGGCCGGCCACCGGCTGCCGGTCGCGGCGCCGATCACGGCGGCGGCCCCGGCCGCGGTGATGGCGAGATGGCGGCGCCGACGGCCGCGCGGAGCACCTGCTCGGGCCCACCAGTCGCGCCCGTGGACCCTGGCCATCAGCGCGTCGTCCGCGTTCCCCGCCTGGGTGCGGACCGACACCCAGCGGTCTGCCGGGCGCACGGGATGGGTTGTCCGGCGCGAGCCCGTGGACAGCCCCCACCCGGCCGCCACGATACGCAGCGCGAGGTCGGCGTCCTCTCGGAAGGCGCGGGGGAACCGCTCGTCGAAACCGCCGACGGCCTCCAGCGCGGCCCGCCGGTACGCCATGTCGGCGGTGATCCAGCGGGCGGTGGCGAGCCCCGCGGTCATCCGCTCCCAGTCCGTCGGCCTGCGGTCATCCGGCAGCGGTACGGCGATCCGGCCCTGGCTGCCCGCGACGCCTGGCCCGGCCGCCGCCAGATCGGCGGCAAGGTCGTCCGCCCAGGTGGGGTCGGGGACGACATCGTCGTCGAGGAAGACGGTCCAGGGCTCGGGGGCGGCACGCCAGCCGATGTTGCGCGCGGCGGCGGGCCCGGCGGCGCACCCGGGCGTGATCTCCACCAGGGGCGCCAGTTCGTCGGGGACCGCGACGGGCAGCGCCGTGCAGTCGTCCAGCGGCCGGTCGTCGACCAGGACGATGCGCCGCGGCGCCGGCCCTTTGGTGTCGGCGAGGGCGCGCAGGGTCACGTCCAGGCTCGGCCGGCCCAGCGTGGGGATGACCACGGCGTACTCGGGTGTGGCGGTCCGCTCTGCCGCTTCCGTCATGGCGGGCTCCTCCCTCGACAAGTGGTCCAGGTAACGCGGGCAGCCCGCTCAGGTCCCCTTCCGCGGCGCCGTATCGGTGCGGCCGCCCGCGAACAGGGCGCCGCGGCGGATCACGAACGGCCCGATGGCCAGCAGGTCGACGGGGGCGGAGCCGAAGCATTCGAGAGCGTCACGCGGATCGTCGACCATGGGGCGGCCGGAGGTGTTGAGACTGGTGTTGACGACCACGGGCAGCCCGGTGCGCCGTTCGAACGCCGTGAGCATGCGGGCCACCAGCGGTTCGGCCGCGGCGTCGACGGTCTGGATGCGGGCCGTACCGTCCACGTGCACCACGGCCGGTATGCGATCACGCCACTGCGGGGCGACACCGTGGACGAAGAGCATGTAGGGGCTGGGCAACGGGCCGTCGAAGATCTCGGGCGCGCGCTCTGCCAGCACCATCGGAGCGACCGGCCGGAACTGCTCCCGCCCCTTGACGTCGTTGAGCCGCTCCAGGTTTCCGGACCTGCCGGGGTGGGCGAAGAGCGAACGGTGGCCGAGCGCCCGCGGCCCGTACTCGGAACGCCCCTGGAACCATGCGACGATCGCGTCGTCCGCGAGCGCCTCGGCGACCGTCTCGGCGACATCGGCCGGACGTTCGAAGGGCACGGCCGCCGTCTTCAGCCACGCCTCCACTTCGGCGTCCGACCAATGGCGTCCCAGGTCCGCGCCGGTCATCGGCCCCGGCCGGTCGCCGGCCTCGGCGGAGAGCAGCAGCGCACCGCCCAGCGCGGTGCCCGCGTCACCGGCGGCGGGCTGGACCCAGACCCGGTCGAACTGCCCCTCACGGGCGATGCGCGAGTTGGCCACGCAGTTGAGCGCCACTCCCCCGGCCAGGGTCAACACCCGGTCGTGGGTACGTCCGTGCAGCCAGCGGACCAGGTCCAGCAGCGTCTCCTCCAGACACGCCTGGACGCTCGCCGCCAGGTCGGCGTGCGCCTGTGACCACGCCTGGCCGGAGCGGAGGGCGGGGCACAGACCGGCCCATGGCACACCCGTCGCGTGGAAGCCGCCGTCACCGGTGGCGAACACATAACGGCGCAGCTCGGGGAGCATCCGGGGGGTGCCGTACGAGGCGAGGGCCATGACCTTGTACTCGTCGGAGGAGCGCAGGAAGCCCAGGTGTTCGGTGAGTTCTTCGTACACCAGCCCCAGGGAGTGCGGCAGTTCCTGCCCGTACAGCGGCTCCAGCCGGTCGCCGGTACGGCGGGCCGCCAGATGGGAGGTGGCTTCGCCCCGTCCGTCGAGAACGAGGACGGAGCTGGTCTCGGCGCCGGGCGCGGCGAGGGCGGAGGAGGCGGCGTGGGCCATGTGGTGCGGGACAAAGCGCACAGCGTCCGGGTCGAGCCCGGGGAGGGCGGTGTGCAGGAAGCCGGGGGCCTGGCGGGCGTAGGTGAGCCGGAGGTGGTCCCAGGGGTCGTCCAGACCCATGGTCGCGGCGGGCCGGGCCAGGGCCGGGTCGAAGGAGTAGGCGACGGCGTCCAGGTCCTGGGGGCGCAGGCCCGCCTGTTCCAGGCACCACACGGCCGCCTTCTCGGGGAGTTCCCAGGCGGAGAAGGGAACCGGGCGCTTGCCGTGCTTGCGCCGCGAGAACCGTTCCTCCTCCGCGGCGGCGACGGTGCGTCCGTCGACGACGAGGGCGGCGGCCGGATCGTGGAAGAGGGCGTTGATGCCGAGGATGCGCATGGGTGGGGCCTTTCCGTGGCTCCGGGGCCGCTGGGGAAACGCGTACGGTGCAGGCGGGATACGGGCGGGTGCTCAGGCGGCGGCCCGCGCGCGGAACCACTCGATGGTGCGGGCCAGCCCTTCGTCGGCGGAGACGGCCGGCGCCCATTGCAGCTTGCCGCGCGCGAGGGTGATGTCCGGGCAGCGGACGGCGGGGTCGTCGGTGGGACGGCCGATGAACTCGACGGTGGAGCGGGACCCGGCGAGCTGGATGATCTTGTGTGCGAGATCCAGCATGGTGATCTCGTCCGCGTTGCCGATGTTCACCGGTCCGCGCAGGTCCGACGCCGCCATCGCCAGAATGCCGCGCACGGTGTCGTCGATGTAGGCGAGGGAGCGCGTCTGCGTGCCGTCGCCGGTGACGGTGAGCGGTTCCCCGGCCAGCGCCTGACGGATGAAGGTGGGCACGGCTCGTCCGTCATGGCCGCGCATCCGCGGACCGTAGGTGTTGAACAACCGGACGACGGCGGCATCCGTACCGTTGCTTCCCGCCTCCGCGATGGTCAGTGCCTCGCCGAAGCGCTTGGCCTCGTCATAGACACTGCGCGGACCCACCGGGTTGACGTTGCCCCAGTAGCGCTCGTTCTGCGGGTGCTGCTGGGGGTCGCCGTACGCTTCGGAGGTCGAGGCCAGCACGAAGCGCGCCCCGTGGCGGCGGGCCAGGGCCAGCGCGTTGCGAGTGCCGAGGCTGCCGGTCTCCAGGGTGTGCAGGGGCAGTCGCAGATAGTCGGCGGGCGAGGCCGGTGACGCGAAGTGCAGGACGAGGTCGGCGGGCCGTTCCACGTCGAAGGGCTCGGTGACGTCCCTGCGCAGCAGGGTGAAACCGGTCCGTCCCTTCAGGTGGGCGACATTCTCCGGGGTGCCGGTGCAGAAGTCGTCCACACAGGTGACGGTGGCTCCCCGAGCGAGCAGTGACGAGCACAGGTGCGAGCCGACGAACCCGGCCCCGCCGGTGACGACGGCGTGCGCCCAGGAGCGGGCGGAGGCTGCGGAGCCACTGGTCACCATGGCCATTCCCTTCCCTTCACGTCCCTTCACGCATGGGACCCCCGGATACCCGTACAAATGGGACGCAATCAGGACATGCCCGATACGCGGACCGCTCTGCCTCCGCTTCCCCGTCCGCACCGATCACGGGACGGGGGCCGGCTCCTCGACGTGTGGAGCCGGCCTCGGGGAGGGGAGTGCGGACTCGGGCACGTGGGCGGCTACGGGCTTCGTTCCGGAACGGAGCGCCGTGCGGCGAGTGTGACCCAGCGCGCCCGCCCCGATCACCGTAACGATGAGCAGCCCGCCGAGGACAAGGGCGCCGCGCGGCCCCGCCCACTCCATGAGCAGGCCGAGCAGCGGAGGGCCCGCCAGGCCCCAGCCCGTCTGCGCGGTGCGCCACACCCCCAGCACCCGTCCGCGCATCCCCGGCGGCGGATCGGTTTGCAGCACCGTGGTCCCGGCGGTGTCGAAGAGCGACTCCGCGACGGCCATCGGCGCCGTGACCACCAGCAGCACCACCAGGGTGGGCGAGAGCCCGGCGACGACCTGCAAGAGCGCCCCGACCGCGGCGAACGCGCCGATCAACTGTACGGACGGCCGCTGCATGCGCCCGGCCAGGACGGCGCCCAGGATGCCGCCGACGGCCAGCACGGTGGCGACGGTCCCGAACTGCTCGTCGCTCCCCGCCAGCGGTCCCGTGACGAGCACCGCCAGCGTCAGCCCGTAGTTGCGTCCGAACATGGCACTCACCGCGGTGACCACCGTGAGGGCGACCAGCCGTGGCCTGCCCATGAAGTAGGCCAGTCCCTCGCGGGCGGCGGCCACGGGCCGTCGCGCCCGCCGGTCGGGTTCGGCCGGGGCCTGTCCGTCCACCGGACGGAGGAAGGGGATGACGGCGGCCACGAAGAGGAAGGACAGCCCGTTGGCCGCGTAGGCCGCGGCGGTGCCGAGCGCCCCCACCGCGACCCCGGCACATGCCACCCCGATCAGCCGCCCCGCGCTGTGCACCACCGAACCCAGGGCGATCGCCGAGGACACGTCCCGGACGGGTACCAGTTCGTTGCCGAGCAGGGCGCACGCCGGCCCCTCCACGGTGGCCACCAGCCCGGTCAGTGCGGAAAGGACCATGAGCGCGGCGACGTCGAGCAGGTCGAACGCGACCAGGACCGCCGTGGTGAAGGCGATGGCCGCCAGCGCCACCTGGCTGACGGCCGCGGTGAGCTTGCGGGGCCAGGCATCCACCGCCGCTCCCCCGACCAGCCCGAGGAGCAGTCCCGGAGCCGCCTGCACCGCCAGCGAGACACCGGTGGTGGCGGCGGATCCGGTGATGTGCAGCACCAGCAGGTTCTGCACGGTCAGCTGCATCCACGTACCGACGTTCGACACCAGGTTCGCCGCCGACCACCACCGCATGCCGCCGTGCCGGAGGCAACGCCAGGGGGAGCGCTCGCTCTGCCCGGCCGAGGGTGGTGCGGGACGTTCGGGAGATCGAGGCTCGGGTATCGAAGGCAAGGAGGAGGTCACGCAGGCAGGCCGAGGGTGAGGAGATGGACGGATAGGGAAGCCCCATCAGGGGTCGGCTGACCACGGCGACACTGCTACGGCCCAGCGACCGTCCATGCTCACAGACGAACCCTCCGGGAGGAGACCCGGCCGCCGGTGGCCTTCCTCACACCCGGAAAGCACAGCCCCGGCCAGAAACCACAGAGCCCGCCCGAAAGCGCCCCTCAGCTCACGTACCGCCGCGCCGTCGAATTCCGCTGTGTTTCGTCCAGCAGCCGGAGCCGGTCCTCGATCTCCGCGGGGACGATCCTGCGCAGCGCCAGTGTCCGGGGAACACCTGCCGCCGCCTGGAGGAATCCGCGCAGGCTCGCCGTGTCCCGGGGGACCGTGCGGGCCAGGAAGAAGGTGCGGCGCACGGCGGCGGGAAGCGGTCGGCGCTGCCAGGTGAACCACAGAGTGTTGCGCAGGCCCCGTACTCGCCTGGCCACTGGGTCCCGGATCACAGAGGGCGCGTGGTGAGCCGTCATCTCCGGAATGTAGGCGAGCCACCAGCCGCGCACCGCCAGATCGGTGGCGAGCAGCTCCTCTTCGCCGTCCAGCCACAGCCGCGGCGAGAAACCGCCGACACTGCGGAAGGCATCGGTGCGCACACAGGTCGCGGCGGCGATGAAGGAGCCGAGGGCCGGGCCCGGCAGCCACGGCGGCCCCGGTACGGGTGAGGAGCGCAGCTCCGCCACGATGGGGTCCTCGGTGCCGGCGGGCTCCACGAGGATGCGGGCCGTGACCGTGGCGAGGAGCGGATGGCGGTCGAACCGATCCACGGCGGTTGCCAGAGCGCCGGGCTCCCACCACGAGTCGTCGTCGCAGAAGGCGGTGTACGGGGTGCGCACCTCCCTGACGGCCACGTTCCGGCCGAGTGCCCCGAGGTTGCGGCTGAGGCGCAGCAGCCGTACGCCGCCGTGCAGACGGGCTACCGCGTCGGCGGTCCCGTCGGTGGAACCGTTGTCGGCCACGATCACGGGCGGCCGTTCGGGCAGTTCCGCCAGCCGGTCGAGCGTATGCAGCAGCTCGACGCGCCGGTTGCGGGTGATGATGACCACGGTGATCCGATCGCCGGTCAAGGCCCGCTCCTCGCGCCGCTCGTACGCTCTCGTCGGCCCTCGGGCCACGCGGCCGTCGAGAGCACCCGCGCCAGCCCCGCCGTCCCGTCGTCCCGGGTGTCATGGAAACGCGCGTCCAGGAACTCCTCCCGGCGCCGCTCGGCGAGATTCCGGCCGTCGCCCAGGCACCAGGACCACCACCGGTCGAGTTCGGCGCGCACGCACTGGCCGGCGCCCAGCGTCGCGGGCCAGGAGAGGGCCCGGCCCTGCGCCGACACCTTCGCCCCACCGGCGACGGGGTCGACGGCCAGCGCCGGAACGCCCGCCCGCAGGGCCAGTACGAGCCCGTGCAGACGGTCGGTGACCACCAGGTCCAGCCGGCCCACCACCGACTCGAACTGTCCCGCCGTCGTACACAGCCGCCAGTCGTGCGCGTCGAGCCGCGTGGTCAGCTCCAGACATGCGCAGTCCTTGGCCGCCAGCCACCGGGTCAGCGTGGCTGCCACCTCCGCGTGGCGGCGCGCACCCGCGTACTCCCCCTGCCCATGGGTGAGGACCACCCCGACGACCGGGGCACCGGGGCCGGTGGGAGCGGCGGCGGCCAGGTCCGGTACCGGACGGACACCGCCGGGGGCGTCACGGGACAGGACGTGGTGGAAGCCGGTGACAGCCGGGGCGGAGCCATCGATCACGGACGTGCCGACGGCGATACGCACACAGGAGGGAAAGCTCCGGTGCAGTTCCTCGACCTGGGGCCCGTGCGCGGGGCCGCAGAGGAAGACCAGATGGGTATAGAGATGTCCGGCCGCCTCGGACAGGTGCAGGGCGTCGGGCCGGTAGCCCGCACTCCAGGCCACGTCGTACGGGATTCCGAGGTGGTCCAGGCAGGCTCGGATTCGTCGCAGCGCGAGCGCGTCGCCCGCGGTGACCTCACCGTCCGGGAAGCTGAACCAGCCGGTGAGCAACACTCTCCCGGGCATCGCCACCTCGTGCTCGACGGCCATCGAGCCTCCCGCCACCTCGTACTCGACCGGGGTGGTGGTGGGCGGCGCTCAGTGCGTGCGCACTCCCCTCCGCCCACCGTCGCCCGTCCTCGCGGCCGGGCTACTTGCCCTTGAAGACGGCCTTCTGCACCTCGTCCGGGCCTTCGAAACGGCCCTTCTTGAGATGCGCCAGCTGATCGACCAGTTGCCGGTCCGCACCGTTGTCCTTGGCCCGCTCGACCAGGGAGTCGCGGTCGGCCGGATAGTTCGCGTCCTTCAGGGCCTTCTGGAGGTCTGTGGGGTTGGGCTTGGCCACGGCGCATCCTTCCCTTCGCACTTCTCGGGTTTCGCTGCCTCCACCGCCACGGCACTCGATCGGCCGTGCCTTGTGCCCCCGGGTAACCCGCCGCTATGGGAGCCAACCAGTCATAGCCATCCAATTGCCATGTATTGGTGAAATGAGCCAGATGGCCGCTTCGCCGGACATCCGGACGCACCGGGGCGACCCGCTCCCAGCGCGGCCACGCCGTCTTCCCGAAGCCTGCTCGCCGGGGCCCGAGCCGGTGCGCACGAAACCCTGCCGGGCACTTCCGGTAGCCGCGTGCGACGAGGGTGGGGCGCCGGGCAGCACTTCACCGCCCTGCTCACGATCCGGCCCCGGTCCTTCGCCTTCCGCCTTCACTACCCGGATGACCCCCTGTGCCGGATTCACCCGTATGGTGGCATTCCACCGCAGCCCGGCAGGAGAGGAACGGCTTCGTTGTCAGGGAATCTGTCATCCATCATCGCGGCCACGGCTCAATGGCTGGTCCGGGCCTACCCGGCGGCCGGAGGAACGATGAATGCCGCGCTCGCCGAGGCCCAGGCCCGGCAGGCCGTGACCGTGGCTGCCTGGCTTCGCTATCCAACAGTGACGGAGTCCGCACTCGTAGCGATGGCAGGGCCGGGCGGCTCCGCCCGGCTGGAGTGGCTCCTGGGCACAGAGCCGCTCGAGGTGGATGGAGCGGACATCGCCTGGCGCACCTGGGTGGACGAGGTCGTGGCGAGCTGGGCGGCGGCCCTGCTCGCCTCGCCCGCCCTGGCAGACACGGCCGTGGCGGCGCTCGCCGACTGCGAGCACACGGCCGCCTCGCCGGTCGATTTCCGGCGCCTGACGGCTCCCGATGAGTTTGACCGGAAGGCCGCGCCGCTGCTGCGCCACCCGGATCTACTGGCACCGGTCGCGGACCTGCATCACGCGCAGTTGCTCGAGCGCCTGCACAGCGACCCCGTGGGCGCAGGCTGACGAGGCACGGGAAGGTCGTGCCCCCTGCGCCCTCCCGCCTTCGCCTTGGTCAGCCGTCCTTACCCATGGCCTTGCGGACGCTGTCACGGGCGCGGTCGATGACAGCCGCCACCGGGCCCGCCGCGATGTTCTCCGCGGCGGTCTCCACGCCCGGATGCGGATGAGTGGGAGCCATGGCTTCGGCTGCCTTGACCATCTTGGCCATGGCGGCGAGCTGCCCGGCATCCGTGCGTCGCCGCAGCTGCACGAATTCATAGCGCTCCTCGGCGCGAGCGTGCGCCATGACCTCGGTGCGCAGCTCCCTCAGCAGCGGCAGGAACCCGGCGTCCGCGGTGTCCATCCCGTCGAGGCGGCTGAGCTTCTCCTTGGCCTGCTTCTCTTCCCGCAACCGGTCCTCGACCACCCCTTCGCCGCCGTCGAAGGACCGGCGTGCCACAGGGTGCACCACTTCCTCCTCCGCCGTCTCATGGACCGCCAGCATCCGGACCAGGCGGCGGAAGGCGTCCCGCCGGTCGTCCCCCGTGACCCGCTCCACCTCGTCGAAGAGGTTGCGGATCTCGCCGTGCTGACGCATCAGGAGCGCCACCACATCGTCCATGCCGTCGGCGGCGTGGCGCTGAGTGCCATCGGTCACGATGTCCTCCAGAGGCCGGGGGTGGGGTCAGTCGCGCGAGCGCTGCGACGGCGCGGGGTGCTCGCCCTCGGTTTCCAGCCGGTACTCCCGGCCGAACATCTCGCGGTGCCGCGCCATCACGCGCTTGCTCGGCGGCTGGTCGCCGTTGTTGAGCTGAGCCTGCATGGCCTCGAAACGCTCGTGTGCCTCCCGTACATAACCGGTGCCGAGGGTCGTGAGGTCCATCTGGGTGGCCAGCAGCTCACGGACGTATTGCTTATTGGGCTCGAAGGTGAGCACGTTCGGCAGCTCCCGGCCGACGACCTCCTCGGGCTCGCGGCCGTCGTTGCGGCGCATCAGATCACCGGCGATGCGCAGATGCTCCAGCTCCATGTTCAGGTGCAGCTCCCAGACGGCCTTCACCTTGGGATCGGGCTCCTGCTCCATGAAGGAGTGGTAGAGGTAGCACTCGTTGTACTCGTGCACGACCAGCCGCTCCCACCAGGTCTCGCCCGGATCGACCAGGGACTCGTAGTGGGTGACGTGCTCTTCCTCGATCAGCCCGATCTCCTGGTAGAGCTGTCTGGCGATCGGCTCCATGTACTGCGGGCCGACGTTCATGTAGAAGTTCATGGTCTGCTGCTCAGCCGCCATGATCGTCAGCGCGTGCAGCTTGGAGATCGGGTCGGCCCGCGTCCGATCGTAGGGCTCGCGGACGTTGTCCGCCGGGTTGCGGTGGTGGTATTCCGTCGGACGGCCCGGCATGACTTCGGTCAGCCCCTGGACGATCTCCTCGGCCTTCCGGTGTTCGATCATCTCGTACAAGTTCGCGTACCGGTACAGATGGTCGAAGTCCTCCAGCACACCGAACTGGTACGCCTGCGTGAGGTACGGATCGGGCTCCATGCGGGCCACCCAGGCGGTGAGGTCAACCGCCACCTGCTCGTAGGCGATCGTCGTCTCCAGCACCGAGGCGACCCCCGGCAGCAACCAGTTCACCGCCTTCTGCTGCTGCGCCTCGACATAGCGGGTCCGAGCCAGCTCCCGCTTCACCTCGAGGTCCGGACAGTGGCGCGCCATCTGGTGGCTGAAGAGGATCGCCTCGATCTCGATGCCGTTCATGGCGATGATGCGGCACCGGGTGTACGGGTCGCAGCGATCCGGGTCGATGGGGGCGACGTCCAGCTCACGCCAGGTGCGGACCTGGCGGTCGAGGGGGATGCCGCGCTGCTCCAACGGGTTGAACGACATATGAGCTCCTATGGTCACAACAGTTCTGTTCTTACCGCACCGATAGTCCCGTCATGTCGCTTATTGACCACTTTCACCCCGTTGCCGGTTCATCGTGTCGAGGCACGGTCGCGTCAATTGAGGCATATTTGCGTCAGCCGAATGAGAGCGCTGACGCGCCTGTTCACCTCACGGGAGGCGATGATCTCGGCGATGGGCCGCAAGATGCCCGCCGACTGCGAGTCGGTCCTGGACGAGGCCGGAGTGATCGGGGCCCCGGTGCGGGACGCCCTGGATGTGCTGGTGGAGCGGTATACGGCGCTGGGGCAACTGTGGGGTGTGGTCTACGTCGAGGAGGATGTGCCGGGGGTGCCGGAGCTGTCGCAGGCGGCGGATGCGGTGGTCGAGCGGATCACGGCGTTCGTGGCCCGGGGGCAGCGGGAGGGTCTGTTCCGCGCGGACATACCGGCCACGTGGCGGGCCTGGTGGGCGTTTCCCAGCCCAGGGCGACACGGATCCACGTCTTGATCGCCGAGCGTGGCATGGGCAGTGGCGGGACTGCAGAATGTGCCAGGGGGGAGAAAGAAGGTGCCCCCATGACCACGCACGCTCCCCACACCGACCACTCCCACCATCATGGAAGCGGCTGCGGCCACGTCGCACTCCCGCACGACGACCACACCGACTACGTCCACGACGGCCATCTGCACCGGACACACGACGACCACGTCGACGAGTGCGAGCCCAGTGGCCATACCGTCCACGAAGGCCACGACCACCAGCACCGCGACGACTGCGGACATGTCGCCGTACCGCACGGCGACCATGTGGACTACGTCCACGACGGCCACCGCCACGCCCAGCACCAGGGCCACTGGGACGACCACTGACCGTGCCCCTGGCCGGCGCCACGGTCACACGCCCGCGACCCTGCTCCGGGGACGCGCTGTGATGAGCACCGGAGGTGGACGGTGGTGGCGACGGACAGGATGGCGACGCTGAGCGGCAATCGCGGCGCGACGTAGCTGCGACGTAGCGCAGATTCCGACACGCGGTCCCAGATCCTCGGCCAGTGCCCCGAGTTCCACGGCTGCAGACCACCCTCAGGGCTCCGCGCCCGGAACACGGAAAGCCCCGGGCCGACGGCCTGGGGCTGCACCCGTGTGCCCGCCTTTCACCGGCCCGGCCGGGTCACCACCGCATCGTTGTACGGGTCCTTGGGCGCGGGGACGCGCTTGACAGTCGTGGCGTCCAGGGCCGGGCTCGCGTCGTCCGTCCCGACCTTGCCGGTGGGGTGCCACGTACCGGTGACGGTGACCCAGGCGTCGGCGGGCGGCGCCGCGGCCCCGTGCACCCGCACCTTGCGCACCGTCGCGTCGGCGGCACAGCAGCTGATCGCCAGGCGGCTGACGTACCAGGTGCCGTGGTGGCCGGGGGTGACGAAGCCGGTAAGGCGGACGGTGTGCCCCCTGAGGGTGCCGTCGGTGTCCCAGACCGCGCGGGAGCTGAAGTCGTTCAACGACATCTCGACGATCCCGTTCCGCGGGAGGGCGGGGAAGAGGCTGTCTCCGGCGGTGGGGGCCTTGGCCTTCGCCTCGTCACGGGCGGCGGTGTACGAGCCGAGAGCGGGTGGCGCGAGGAACAGGATGGTCAGCGCCGGTACGTACAGCAGCCAGGCGATCCGCGGCCCCTGAGAGTGATCGTGGCCGTGGCCTTGATGGTCACCGCGGTCGTGGTCCGTACGCGGGCGGTTGAAGGGAAAGCCGTCGCGGGCGGCGCTCACCGCGCCGAGCACGATCAGTAGCACTCCCGAGGCGATGAGCGCGGGCCGCAGGCCAGGGCGCACATAGCGCAGATACAGATCGGTCAGCAGCGAGATGTGCAGCAGACCGACGCCGGTGAACAGGAGCAGCAGCACCTGGATGTTGCGTTTCACAGCAGCCACCACCCCACCAGAGCACTGGACAAAACCGCCACGACCCAAGTGGCCGACGAGAAGCGCAGGGCGAAGGCCCGCCCGAAGGTGCCCGACTGCAGCGCGATCAGCTTCAGGTCGACCATCGGGCCGACCACCATGAAGGCGAGCCGGGCGCTGGGCGAGAACCCGGTGAGCGAGGCGGCGACGAACGCATCGGCCTCGGAGCACACCGCGAGGACCACCGCCAGCACCCCCAGCATGGGCACCGACAACCACACCGAGTCGGAGAAGAGCCGCAACACGGAATGCGGCACCGTGACATTGAACGTGGCCGCGGCCGCCGCGCCCACCACGAGGAACCCCCCGGCGTGCAGGAAGTCGTGCTGGAGCGAGACCCGGAACTCCTCGGCCCGGCTCACACCGGCGGTGTGCCCGGTGGGCCCCTTCGGGGCGCGCAGCCACTCCTCTCGGCCCAGACGGAGCCACAGCCAGCCCATCACCACAGAGGTCAGCAACGAGGCGACGAGACGGGCCGCGACCATCCAGGGATTGCCGGGAAAGGCCACGTACGTCGCCATCAGCACGATCGGGTTGATGGCAGGGGCCGACAGCAGAAAGGCCAGCGCCGCCGCCGGGGTCACCCCGCGCCGCATCAGACTGCCCGCCACCGGAACCGACGCACACTCACATCCCGGCAACACCGCCCCGGCCATCCCCGCGACCGGCACGGCGAGCGCCGGGGTGCGCGGCAGCACCCGGGTGAACACCCAGGCCGGTACGAAGGCGCTGATCGCGGCCGACACCAAAGTGCCGAGCAGCAGAAACGGCACCCCCTGGATGACGATCGCGGTGAACACCGTCCGCCACGCCGCCACCGCCCGGTTGTCGAGCCCAGCGGAGATCCCGGGCCCCAGCACGATGGCGACGACACCCAGCACCGCCACGGGCAGCCCCGCGATCAGCGCATGAGAGGCGACACGCACGGCCGCACGCAGGCCACCGCGCCCGTCGGGATGCGCGGCCGACGGCGCCCGGTCATGGGCAGGGCTCTCGGGCAGCGGTGGCGCGACCCCGACATCCCTGTCCACTACGCCTCCCCTCACACAGGACTCTTCGTCACGACGACATCCGCAGCCACACCCTAGCGGCGGGGCTCATGCGCCACGTCTCACCGCGGTGTTCGATGCGCAGGCGTTGAGGTGTGTGCGTTCCTCCCTGTCCGGCATGGGGCCGAGCGCGCGGTGGCGCCGGGCGGCGGGACCCGTGCCGCGTCGCCCGGATCCCGCCACACTAGCCAACTGAAATGCTCTTCAAAAACGCGGGCCCGTGTCTCACGGCGCCGCGGGCAGGCCGGGTCCCGCACAGCGCACATCCGCCGTTGGCGCGGCCCCGTCGACGAGGTAGGCGGCCGTGGCGTCGTCCACGCAGGCGTTGCCCCGGCTGGCGAACACCCCGTGCGAGTAGTCGTTGTCGAGCGTCACCAGGCGCGAGCCGGGAAGCAGGCGGCGCAGCTGGCGGGCCCCCTCGATGGGTGTGACGGGGTCGTGGGCGGAGGCCACCAGGAGAACGGGCGGGGCGTCGGGGCTGCCGAGCGGGGTGCGGCGGGCGGGGTGGTGGTGCCAGTAGGCGCAGGTGGATGCCTCCATGCCGGTGAGGACCGGCTGGGGGTCGAGGTGTCGCGTGCGGCGGATGTCGGCCACGATCCGCCGGGGTGTGGGGCCGGGGCCGTCGGCGCACTTGACGATGCGGTTGGCGGCTTCGTAGTTGCGTGAGTCCGGGCCGGCGAAGTCCTCGGCGGGACGGAGCCCGTCAGGAGCGCCCTCGCGCAGGTAGGTTCGCAGGCCGTCGGCGAGACCCGCCCAGCGTTCGGTGCGGCCCAGGGCGCGGTACACGGCCCGGTCGAACTCCGCGGGGCCGAAGCCCTCCACGGGGTCGGCGGTGAGGTGGTCGCGCACCCGCAAGTAGGCCCGGCGTACGGCCGCCGCACCCTCGCCCAGGCGGAAGCGGTCCGCGTGGGCGGCGGTCCAGGCGAAGAAGGTGTCACGCTGCCGCAGCAGTGCCCGGCTCTGGATCACGTCGAAGTCGTACCAGTTCCAGGGGCCTACGGCGCTGTCCAGGACCATCCGGCCCGTGCGGTGCGGGAAGGCGGCGGCGTAGGCCGCGCCGAGGTAGGTGCCGTAGGAGACACCGAGGAAGTTCGTCCGCCGTTCGCCGAGTGCGGCGCGTATCGCGTCCATGTCCCGGGCGGTCTGCTCCGTCGACAGGTGCCGCAGCGCTTCGCCGGCGCCCGCCGCGCAGTCGTCGGCCAGGTCGCGCAGTGACGCCAGGTGGGCCCGCTCGGCCGTCGGGCCGACAGGCACGGGGTCCGCGTCCGGGGCGGCGAAGAGACCGCCCATCGGGCCGCAGTCGACGGGGGCGCTCTGCCCGACACCGCGCGGGTCGAAGCCGACGACGTCGTACGAACGGCGCACACCCACAGGGAGTTTGGCCCGTTTGGTGACCGCATAGGGGAGCCCGGAGCCGCCCGGCCCACCGGGGTTGACCAGCAGAATGCCGCGCCGCTCGGCGGGTGCCCCCGAGGCCCGGACGCGCGAGACGGCGATCTCGATACGCGGCCCACGAGGGCGGTTCCAGTCCAGCGGCACGCTCAGTCGCCCGCATTCGACGCGCTCCGGTGCGGGCGGCTCGGGCACGGACTCGGGGCAGGCCCCGAAGCGGAGTGCGGATGCCGAACCGGCGGAGTGCACACGTACGGCGGACTGCGCGGGCGCTGCGGGGGCGACGGTCGCGGCGATGGCCGCCAGGGCGCACAGCAGGGCCGTGCGGTGCGTGGGTGAGCTCACAACGATTTCTTCCTCGGCATGCAGGGAGTCAGATGACAATGAAAACGATTATCGATAACGTGGCCGCCACGTTATCCCACACGACTGGAAAAGGGGAGCTGTGGCTCATCTGTTGGTGGTAGAGAGCTGGGTCGGGTCGATGAGCAGACTGCTGCCACGGGCGATACGCGAGAGTGGGCACGAGTTCACCTTCCTCACCCGCGACCTGCACCACTACCTGCGCTCCGCCCCCGAGGGCACGGCGCACCCGCTGCTCGGGGCGCGCAACGTGATCACTGCCGACACCAATGACACCGAGGCGCTGCTGCCGGAGGTCCAGCGGCTGCACGCAGTGTTCGGTTTCGACGGGGCGATCACGTCCTGCGACTACTACCTGCCGACGGTCGCGCGGATCGCCGGGCACCTCGGCCTGCCCGGCCCGGCCCCTGAGGCGGTCCACAACGCCTGCCGCAAGGACGCCACGCGGCGCGTCCTCGCCGAGGCCGGGGTGCCCGGGCCCCGTTTCGCGGTGCACGAGGAGTGGGCCGACATCGCCCGGGCCGCGCGGGAGATCGGCTACCCGCTGGTCGTCAAGCCCGTCGACCTGTGCGCGGGCATGTACGTGCGGCGCGTGGACGACGATGCCCAACTCGCCGCCGCCTTCGAGGCGTTGGCCGACTTTCCGGTCAACGCGCGCGGCCAGCGGCGCACGCCCGCGGTCCTGCTCGAAGAGCTGCTGGACGGCCCCGAGGTGAGCGTCGAGACGGTGTCGCACGGGGGCGCGGTCCATGTGGTGGGCGTGACCGACAAGAGCGTCGGCGGGGCGCCCGCGTTCATCGAGACCGGGCATATGTTCCCCGCCGCGCTGACGGCCGTCGACACGGAGGCCGCCGAGCAGACCGCGTTGGGTGCGCTCAAGGCGCTCGGGCTGGTGGACGGCGTCGTGGCGCACACCGAGATCAAGCTGACCTCCGCCGGGCCGCGCGTGGTCGAGGTCAACCCGCGGCCGGCCGGGAACCGCATCACCGAACTCGTCCGCCACGTCACCGGCATCGACCTCGCCGCCGCCTGCGTGGACGTGGCCCTGGGGTGCGCCCCCATTCTGCGGCGCACGGACACCGGGCTGCGCAGCGCCGCCATCGGCTTCCTCGTGCCGGAGCGCACGGGCACGCTCGCCTCGCTGGACGGCGCGGGGCTGCGGGACGCTCCCGGTGTGCTGGAGGTCCAGCTCGCGGAGCCCGGCAGGCAGGTGAAGGCGGCGGGCAGCAACAACGAGTATCTCGGGCATGTGATGGCCGGGGACCCGGCGGGGGCCGGGGCCCGGGGCCGGGTCGAGGCGCTGCTCGCCGAGGTGCGGTCCGGACTGGTGATCCGATGACCGCCGCCGCCTCCGACACCTCCGGCATATCCGCCGTCGGCTCCGTCCCGGTCCCTTCCGCGGCCCGTGTGGGGACGTACGACGATCTCGTGGCGTGTGTCCGGGCCGGCGAACTCGGGCCCGACCCGCGCACTCGGCGGATCGCCGTGGCCTTCACCACTCGGCAGGCCGTACGGCACGACGGGCGCGGCACCGGCTACCGCAACGAGGTGCTCAGCCTGCGGCTCGCCGGAGCCGTCGGCTCGTGTGCGGTGGAGCCCGGCGCCCTGTCCGACAGCGCCGTGGAGGAGTGTGTCGGCGCCGATGTGGCCGCGCTGCTGGACCATCCGCTGCTCCCGGTGCGCGTGGCCGCGCTCGACGCCTACCTGATGCACGTCACTCCGCACGCCCCGGAGCACGGGGCCCGTCCGGTCGCCCTCCCCGCCGGGACGTCCCTGGAGAAGTCCCGGGCACGGGCGCGGGCCGTCGTCGAGCTGCTCGATCTGGCGCCGGGGGCGACGGTGCTCGTGGTCGGCGTCGTCAACTCCCTTCTGGAGGCGCTTCGTTCGCACGGAACCGACTATGTGCCGTGCGACCTCAAGGGCGGGGTGACGGAGTGGGACGAGCCGGTCGTCACCGACGCGCTCGCCGCGGCCCCCCGCTGCGACGCGCTGCTCGTCTCCGGGATGACCCTGGGCAACGGGACCTTCGAGCCGCTGCGGGAGCACGCGCTGCGGCACGGCAAGCGGCTGGTGCTGTTCGCGCAGACCGGCAGCGCCGTACTGCCCCGGCTCCTGGGGCACGGGGTGAGCGCGGTGTGCGCCGAACCATACCCGTTCTTCTGGCTGGACGGCGGCCCCGGCACCGTCCACCACTACCGCGCCGACCGCCCCGGAGGTGCCCGATGACCTCGACAGCCCTCCGTCCCACCGCCCACCGGGAGCTGCTCGCCCTGCTCGGCCGCACCCCCGTGGTCCGCATCGCCTCCGATCTGCCGGGGCCGCACCCCGGCTTCTGGGCCAAGCTCGAAGGGCTCGCGGCGGGCGGTATGAAGGCGCGGGCCGCCGTGTCGATGCTGCTGGGCGCCCGCGAGCGCGGGGAACTGCGCCCCGGCGCACCGGTGGTGGAGTCCACCTCCGGCACACTGGGCATCGGGCTCGCCTTCGCCGGGCAGGCCCTCGGCCACCCCGTCGTGCTGGTCGGCGACAGTGAACTGGAGCCGTTCATGCGGCAGTTGCTGCGCGCCCACGGAGTGCGGCTGGAGCTGGTGGACCGTCCGGCGGTCAGGGGCGGCTGGCAGGCCGCCCGCCTCGCCCGGCTGCGGGAGCTGCTCGCCGAACTGCCCGGCGCGTACTGGCCCGACCAGTACAACAACCCCGACAACACCGCCGGTTACGCCTCGCTGGCCGCCGAACTCGCCGCCCAACTCGACCACCTGGACATCCTGGTGTGCAGCGTGGGCACCGGCGGCCACAGCGCGGGGATCATCGGTCCGCTGCGGCGGCACTGGCCCGCGCTGCGGCTGATCGGCGTAGACGCCACCGGCTCCACGATCTTCGGCCAGCCCGCGCGGCCCCGGCTGATGCGCGGCCTGGGCAGCAGCATCCACCCGCGCAACGTCGCCTACGACGCCTTCGACGAGGTCCACTGGGTCGGTCCGGCGGAGGCCGTGGACAGCTGCCGCCGGCTCGCCCGGGGGAGTTTCGTCAGCGGCGGCTGGAGCACCGGCGCGGTCGCGCTGGTCGCCGCCTGGGCCGCCCGCGTCCACCCCGGAGCGGTCGTCGCCACCGTCTTCCCCGACGGCCCGCACCGCTACCTCGGCAGCGTCTACGACGACGACTTCGCCGCCGCCCACGGCCTCGACCCGGCCACAGCTGCCGCCCGGCCCGTGGAGATTCCGCACCCCGGCGCCGCCGAGGCCACCGGCTGGACGCGATGTACGAGGGTCACCGACCCCTTGCGGGCCGAGCTGCTCACGTCCCTCCCCCTGGGCGCCGTCCCCCACCACCCGGAAGAAAGCCTGTGAAAGCCAGTCAGCGCACCATCCATCTGGAACTCGCCGAGCCGCTGCGCATCTCCCGCTCGACGATGGCCGCCCGCGACGCGGTATGGCTGAGCGTCGAACACGACGGGGTCAGCGGCCACGGCGAGGCCGTCACCAGCGTCTACTACGGTCTCGACGCCGCCACCTTGCGACGCCTCCTCGCGGCCGTCGGCACGGATCTCGTCCGCCATCGCGACCCCGAGAGCGCCCTGGAAGCCCTGCGGACGGGCGAGTTGGCCGGTGCGGACACTCCCCCGGCCGTGACCGCCGCGCTGGACGCGGCGCTCCTCGACCTCGTCGGCAAGCGCGCGGCCACCCCCGTGCACCGCCTCCTCGGCACCCCGGAACCTCCCGTCGCCGCCACCGCCCGCACCATCGGCATCACCTCGCCGCGCCGTGCCGCGGCCGAGGCCCGCCACCTGGCCGCCCACGGCTTCCAGGTCCTCAAGGTCAAGGCGGGAACTCCCGACCCCGAGGACGACGTGGAGCGCGTCCGTGTCATCCGCGACGCGGCACCCGGCGTCCGGCTGCTCCTCGACCCCAACGGCGCCTGGACCGTGGCGCAGGCCGTGGCGTTGCTGCCGCGGTTCGCCGAACTCGGCGTGGAGGCCGTCGAACAGCCCCTGGCGCCCGGCCACCCGGACGCGCTGGGGGCCCTCGCCGAGCGCTCACCCGTACCGATCATCGCCGACGAGGACGCCGTGGACCTGGCGGACGTACGCCGTCTGGCCGGACGCGTCCAGGGCGTCAACGTCAAGCTCGCCAAGTGCGGCGGGGTGCACGCCGCCCTGCGCATCGCCGAGGCGATCGAGGGCAGCGGTACCGCGCTGATGCTCGGCTGTCTGACCGCCAGCAGCCTCGGCCTGGCACCCGCCGTCCACCTCGCCGACCGCGCCCGCTGGGCCGACCTCGACGGGCACCTGCTGCTGGCCCACGACCCGTGGTCGGGCATCGGCGGGGCCGACGGCTTCGTCCGTGCGAACACCCTTCCCGGACTGGGAGTCCAGCCCCGGGAGGTGAGCCGTGAAGACGTGGCATGAAATGCGCCGCTTCCCGCTCGCGATCCAGCTGCTGCTGGTCAACCAGCTCGGCGTCAACACCGGCTTCTACCTGCTCATCCCCTATCTCGCCACCCACCTCGACCAGAACCTGGGCATGTCGGCCGCCGTCGTCGGCATCGTCCTCGGCGTGCGCAACCTGAGTCAGCAGGGCCTGTTCATCATCGGCGGCTCGGCCGCCGACCGGCTCGGCGCACGTGGCGTCATCATCGCCGGATGCGCCCTGCGCACGGTCGGGTTCGGGCTGTTCGCGCTCGGCGACAGCCTTTCCGTCCTGATCGCCGCGTCCGTGTGCAGCGGGTTCGCCGGGGCGCTGTTCAACCCGGCCGTGCGCGCCTACCTCGCGCAGGAGGCCGGAGAGCGCAAGGCCGAGGCGTTCGCCCTGTTCAACGTGTTCGCCACGACGGGGGCGTTGATCGGTCCGCTGCTCGGCAGCGCGCTGCTCCTGGTGGACTTCCGCACCTCGGCCCTGACCGGCGCCGGAATCTTCGCGGTCCTCACCGTGGCGCAGGCCCTGGTGCTGCCCGTGCGCGAGGTGGAGCCGAGCAAGGGCACGGTGCTCGCGGACTGGCGCGAGGTGCTCGGCCACCGCGCCTTCCTGGCGTTCGCGCTCGCCATGGTCGGCATGTTCACCCTGGAGAACCAGCTCTATCTGCTGCTGCCCGACGGAGCACGCCGCGCCACCGGCTGGGACGGCGCCGCCGGGCTCGTCTTCCTCGTCGGCACCCTCGCCAACCTCGCGCTCCAGCTGCGCATCACCAGCGCCCTGAAGGTGAGCGGTGACCGGGCGCGCTGGATCGCCGTGGGGCTCGGTCTGATGGCGCTGGCGTTCGTGCCGCCCGCACTGGTGGCGGGCGGTTCCGGCGGCCCGGACGGCACCGCCGACGCGATACTGCGCGCTCTTCCCGTGCTGATCGGCGCCCTGCTGCTCTACCTCGGGGTGATGGTCGCCCAGCCGTTTGTGATGGAGCTCGTCCCCGGCTTCGGCCGGCCCGAACTGACGGGCACCTACTTCGGCATCTTCTACGTCATCTCGGGCATCGCCGCCGCCCTCGGCAACACCGTCGTCGGCTGGGCCATGGACGCCGGCGAGCGGGGCGACGCCGACTGGCTGCCCTGGACGTGCTGCGCGCTGTTCGGGCTCGCCTCCGCACTCGGCGTGGCCTGGCTGCACCGGCTGGGCTCACTGCCGACGACGCCCAAGCCCGCCACACCGGCCACCGTGTCCGGCCCCACCGGACGCGGCGCGACGAGGGAGACGACATGACGACCTCCACGACGGGGGCGGACGCGCACAATCTGCTCACCGACAACCCCGAGCTGTACGAGGCCAGGTTTCCCGACCCCGAGCGGCTGGCCGGCCGCTGGACGGAGGACTGCCTGCGCCGGCACGGCGCCGGACCGCGCGTCCTGGACCTGGGCTGCGGCACCGGCCGCGACGCCGCCCACCTCCACGGCGCGGGCCGCGAGGTGACCGGGGCCGACCTCTCCGAGGCGATGCTCGCGCACGCCCGCGAGAACCACCCCGGACCCGTGTACGTCCGCGCCGACCTGCACACGTTCGATCTGGGCCGGGGCGTGTCCGACGCCGTGGTGTGCCTGGACAGCGCGCTGCTGTACTGCCACACCAACGCCCAGCTCGACGGCTTCCTGTCGTCGTGCCGGCGCGCCCTCGTCCCGGGCGGGCTGCTCGTCGCGGAGATGCGTAACGGCGCCTACTTCCTCGGCCGTACGGACCTGCTCGACGCGCCCACGGTCGGTGAGTTCACCTGGCGGCGCACCGCCTACCGGTCCACCACCACGCTCACGGTGGACCGCACGGCCCAGCTCCTGCGCCGTACCCGCGTATGGACCCCGGACAACGGATCCGCGCCCGTGGAACAGCGCTCCGCGTGGCGGCTGCTCTTCCCGCAGGAGTTGCGCCACCTCCTGGGCGCGCACGGCTTCGAGGTCCTGGAGCTGCACGACGGACCGGGTCCGCGCACCGAGCCGCCCTGGCGCGAGGGCCACTCCCCCGGCCGTACGGCCGACGCCGACCGGCTGCACGTGGTGGCCCGCCTCACCGAGCCCGCCCCCTCGGCGCCCTGAGGGCCGCACCCGACGCCCGCCCCGTATCCCACCGGCACTTCCCACACCCCGAGGACACCCGCATGCATGACGAACCCGCCCGCCACCTTCTCCCCGTGGGCGATCACCCGGACGAGCGCCACTTCTCCGGCCTGCGCCGCCGCGGCTTCCTCGCCGCCACCGGCGCCGCATCGCTCGGCGCCTTCGCCCTCACCGGATGTGGCGGCACCGACGACACCGCGGGAGCGGGCGGCGGCGCCGGTACCCCCCGGCGCGGCGGACGGCTGCGCGCCGCGTTCGCCGGCGGCGGTGCGAGCGAGACCCTCGACCCGCACCTGGCCAACCTCTTCGCAGACGTCGCCCGCGCGAAGGCCCTCTACGACAAACTCGCCGACTACGGCGCCGACCTGTCCGCCCAGCCCCGCCTCGCCGAGAAGTGGGAGCCGAACAAGACCCTGGACCGGTGGCGGATCACCCTCCGCAGGGCCACGTTCCACGACGGTCGGCCGGTCACCGCCAAGGACGTGCTCCACAGCTACCGCCGGATCGCCGATCCCCGGAAGGCGTTCCGCGCCAAGGCGTCCCTGGAGCCCATCGACCTCGACGCGAGCCGCGCGACCGGCGAACGGGGCATCGAATTCGTCCTCAAGCGGCCCACCGCCGAATTCCCCAACATCCTGGCCGCGTTCGGCGCGTACATCGTGCCGGAGGACGCCACCGGCTTCGACAAGAAGCCGATCGGCTCCGGCCCGTTCCGCTTCGTGTCCTTCGCCCCCGGCCGCTCCGCCGTCTTCCGCCGCAACGAGGACTACTGGGACGGCGCCCCGCACCTCGACGAGCTCGAGTTCGTCGTCGCCAACGAGGAGTCCGCCCGGGTCAACGCACTGCTGGGCGGACAGGTCGAGTACGCCCACGAACTCCACCCCACCACCGCCCGCGCCCACGAGGGCAAGGGGCAGATCACCATCGTCCGGCTCCGGGGCAGCGACATGCAGGGGTTCGCGATGAAGACCGACCGGGCCCCCTTCGACGACAAGCGGGTGCGCCAGGCGTTCTTCCTGATCGCCGACCGCAAGGAACTCCTCGATGGGGCCCTGTCGGGCGCGGGGGTGATCGGCAACGATCTGTTCGGCAAGGGCTACGAGTACTACGCCAACAGCCTCCCGCAGCGCGAGCAGAACCTCGACCGGGCCCGCGCCCTGCTGAAGGCGGCCGGCGCCGAGAAGCTGAAGGTCACCCTCGACACCTCGGCGGTGGCCGCCGGGTTCACCGAGTCGGCGAGCATCTTCCGCGACCAGGCCGCGAAGGCGGGCGTCACGATCGACGTGAAGATGGGCAGCAAGGACTCGTACTGGAGCGACATCCTGGACGGCGGCACCCTGTGCTCCTACCGCTCCGGTGCCATGCCCATCGAGGCCCATATCTCCCAGCGGCTGCTCACCGACTCCACCACGAACGCCACCAAGTGGCACCACAAGGACTTCGACGCGCTCTACCAGCGGGCCCAGTCCACCAAGGACAAGGCCGAGCGCGCCGCCGTCTACGAGCGCATGCAGCGGCGCCTGTACTCCGAAGGCGGCTTCCTGGTCTGGGGCTTCGCCGACCGGATCCTCGGAACCGCGCGCAATCTCAGGGGAGTTGAGTCCAAGGCGCCCGCCAACACCCTCGACTGGGCACGCTTCGACAAGGTGTGGCTCGCATGAGCGCACCGCGCTCCTTCATCGCCCGGCGGCTGCTGCTCGGCGTCGCGCAGACCGTGGCCGTGGTGCTGCTGGTCTTCGCGCTCACCGAGGCGCTGCCGGGCGATGCCGCGGTCGCCCTGGCCGGCGACCAGCCCGACCCCGCGCGTATCGCGGCCATCCGCGAGGCCCTCCACCTGGACCTCCCCGCCCACGAGCGGCTGGCCGACTGGGCCGTGGGCCTGCTCCACGGCGACCTCGGGACCTCGCTCACCTCCGGCCGCCCGGTCAGTACGTACCTCGCCGACGGCTTCGGCCCGACCCTGCTGCTGGCCGCGCTCACCGTGGCGGTGCTCGTCCCGGCCGGCTTCGGCCTCGGGGTGCTGGCCGCACGGTACGAAGGCCGCCTGATCGACCGGCTGGTCAGCTCGGTGACGCTCGCCGTGTACGCGGTGCCCGAGTTCGCCCTCGGGGTGCTGCTGGTGACCGTCCTCGCGCTCCGCCTCGACTGGCTGCCACCGACCGCCGTCGGCTACGGCACCGACCTGCTCGGCCACCCGTCCGCGCTCGTACTGCCCGTGCTCGTCCTGCTGTCCCGGCCGGTGTGTTCGCTGTCCCGGCTGGTGCGCGCCGGCATGGTCGACGCGCTCGCCTCCCCGTATGTGGCGCAGGCCCGGCGCTACGGCGTCTCCGGGGCCAAGGTCCGCTACGCCCACGCCCTGCCGGCCGCCCTCGCCCCCGCCGCCCAGCAGTTGGCCCGCACCATCGACTGGCTGCTGTGCGGGGTCGTCGTCGTGGAGGCCCTGTATGTGATCCCGGGCCTGGGGACCGTTCTGCTGAACGCCGTCGCCGAGCGGGACGTGCCCGTCGTCCAGGGCCTCGCCGTCGTCTTCGGCATCCTGACCGTTGTCCTCAACCTGGGCGCGGACCTGGTGACCCATCGGCTGGCGCCCCGGACGGGGGTGGCCGCGTGAACTTCCCTCCCGTCGCGGAGCGCGCTCCGAGCGAAGGTGGCCGCCCGATGCCGATGCCCAGCCGTGCGGCGAAAGGGCGTACGGGCCGTTTCGCGCTCGGCGTCGCCGTCGTCTCGGTGCCCCTCGTGCTCGCCCTGCTCGGGCCGGTGTTCGCGGGCGCGCCGGGCCCGCGGACCGCGTCCTTCACCCTCGGGGGCGGCCACTGGCTCGGCACCGACTTCGTGGGGCGGGACGTGTGGCGGCAGGTGCTGCACGGCGGACGTCCGGTCGTGCTGACCGCGCTCGCCGCCACCGCCCTGTCCTATCTCGTCGCCCTCCCGGTGGGCCTGGTCTGCGCGCTCACCCACCGACGCTGGCTGGAGGAGCTGCTGATCCGGCCCCTGGACGTCCTGCTCGCCGTGCCGTCGCTGCTGCTGATCCTGCTCGTCGCCTCGGTGTTCTCCCCCGGCGCCGTCGGCCTCGCTCTGCTGGTCGCGCTGGTCAACGTGCCCGACGCGGCCCGTATCGTGCGGGCCACCGCCGCCGAGGCCGCCGCCCGCCCGGCGGTCGAGGCACTGCGCATGCAGGGCGAGACCTGGTGGCGCATGGCCGTCGGCTACGTCGGGCGCTGCATCCTGCGCACCCTGGCCGCCGACGCCGGCACGCGGCTGACCGGCGTGCTGTACCTGGTCTCCACGGCCGCGTTCCTCGGCGTCGGGGTCGCACCGGACGCCGCCGACTGGGCGGTCATGGTCGACCGCAACCGCACCGGCCTGTTCGTCCAGCCGTGGGCCGTGGTCGTCCCCGCCGTACTGATCGTCGCCCTGACGATGGGCACCAACCTCCTCTTCGACGCCGCGCTCGCGGGCGGCCGACGGCCCGCACGGGGCCGGGCGAGGACCAGGATCAACTGGAATCGGGCAGGAGAGCCACGTCCGTGAACCACGAGAACGACACCACAGGCCGCGCCGCACCCCTCGGCCTCGAAGGCCCGGCCGCGTCCCTCGGCTTCGACGCCGGGCCCGTCGCCGAGATCCGCGACCTGCGGGTGGAAATCGACGGCAGGGCGATCGTCGACGGCGTGAACCTCGCGGTCCGGCCCGGCAAGATCACCGCCCTGGTGGGTGCTTCCGGCAGTGGCAAGACCACCACCGGCCTCGCCCTGCTCGGTGAGTACCCGCCCGGCGCGCGGATCGGCGGCGACGTCCGCCTGGCCGCTGAGGGCCCGGTCGGCTACATCCCCCAGCACCCGGCGGCCGTCCTCAACCCCGCCCGCCGCGTCTCCGCCCTCCTGACCGACATCGCCCGCTCCCAGGTACGCCACCTCCCCCGCGGCCGACGCCGGGCAGCGGCCCGCGAGCGCGTCCTCCGCGCCCTGGCGGAAGCCCAGCTCCCGGACGGCGAGACCCTGCTGCGGCGCTACCCGCACCAGCTCTCCGGCGGCCAGCAGCAGCGTGTCGTCCTCGCCCAGGCGCTCCTGCTCGGCGCCCGCGTCATCGTCGCCGACGAGCCCACCACCGGCCAGGACGCCCTGACCAAGAGCCGCATCGTCGACCAATTGGCGGCCGTCGCCGCACGGGGCATCGCCGTCGTACTGCTCAGCCACGACCTGGACGTGGTCCGCACCCTCGCCGACGACGTCCTGGTCCTGCGCGCCGGAAGGATCGTGGAATCCGGCCCGGCCGAACGCCTATGGAGCGCACCCCGCCATCCGTGGACCCGCGAACTGCTCACCGCGCACGCGGATTTCACACCCCCCGGCCCCCCAGGTGGAACCGGGGAGCCGGTCCTGCGGATACACGACCTCATCGCCCGACACCGCGACGGCGGCACCCGCGGCCGACCGACCACGGTGCTGCGCGTCCCCGAACTCGCCCTGCACCCCGGCTCGTGCCTGGCCGTCGTCGGCCGCTCGGGCAGCGGAAAGACCACGCTCGCCCGCTGCCTGGCCGGACTCCACCGGGACCACGAAGGGGAGATACTCCTCGATGGCACCGCCCTGCCCCGCACGCTGCGCACCCGCGACCGCGCACAGCTGGCGGCCGTGCAGTACGTCTTCCAGGACTCGCGCGCCGCCTTTGACGAGCACCGGCCCGTCCTGCACCAGGTCGCCCGCACCGCGGTACGCCTGCGCGGCACCGACAAGGACACGGCACGGCAGGAGGCCCTGACCACCCTGGCCCGCCTCGGCCTGCCCGAGGAACTGGCCGACAGGCACCCCGGCCGGCTCTCCGGCGGCGAACTCCAGCGCGCCGCCCTCGCCCGCGCCCTGCTCGCCCGGCCGCGCGTCCTCATCTGCGACGAGAGCACCTCCGGCCTCGACACCATCAACCGCCGCAGCCTCCTGGAACTTCTCGCCCAGCTGCTCCGTGACCGCTCCGACCTCTCGCTGGTCCTCATCACCCATGATCTGGGCATCGCGGCCCTCGCCCACCACATCGCCGTCCTCGACGCCGGAGAACTCGTCGAGCAGGGGGCGGCCCCACGCGTACTGACCGCGCCGGAACACCCTTTCACCGTCTCGCTCATGGAGACCACGGCACGCCTAGAAGGATTGCTCAGTTCCTCTGACCTGGGCTGACGTCCAGGTCGCCGACACCGCTTTCCTCAGAACTCCGCAGGGGCGAGGTTCGCGGGCCCATCCCGGCCCACCACCGACACCCAGGCGGCCCCTGGTTGTTCGCCGCCATAGCCAGTGCTCGGGTTCCGGTCACCACCCTCGTGATCGGCGCGGGCGGATCCGGCGGCGCACTCGCGCTGGTGGCCACCGGCAACACTTGGGTCACCGCCGACAGTCATCTGTGCCGTCGCCCCAGCGGGGGTGGACTCTGACCGGGGACTCAGCGCGGCAGTGATGGCTGGTTTCCAGCCGAGGGCTTGAGCGGCGAGGAGCGCCGTGCCGACGGCCCTCCTCAAAGGGACGGCCGGGTGTCCGGACTCATGTTGGGTCCACGCTGCGTGCTTCGCGTGTTCCCGGCCTTCCCCCGGGCTCAGCGGCCCGCTTAGGCTCGGACCGTTTCGGTGCGAAGTGATGTACTTGCTCTCGGCGCGGTGAGGCGGTTTCCATGCCTGAATGGATGGACTTGGCATATACCACGGCCGGCGGTGTTGTCGGCGCCGCGGTGACCAACTACCTCTCCAGGAACCAGGAACGCCGGCAGCTGCGAGCAGCGGTCATGCAACAGCTCCTCCGCGTCGAAGCGGTGCGCGACAGGGTGTGCGACATCGTGCCGAGCCGGAGGGAGAGTCCGTCGCGGCACTTCATCGGGGCACGACTGCTTGCCACGACGCGGTTTGGCGTCACGGCGGTCCTGGAGGACGGCCGTGACGCCGAGCACGCCCAACGGGAAGCGATCTCAGATCTCGTGGTGGCTGCGCTCTCGGCCGGCATACCCCGCAGGGTCGTGGACTTTGCCGGAGGCAGCGAGGTACGTGCCTTGCAATGCGAGGTCATCAGAGTGATCGATCTCCGCCTGGGCGGTGTCCTGGGTGAGTCGCTCGAAGGACTCATGACACAGTGTGAGGAATATCGACAGGCGACAGCCCAACACCTGCTCCGGGCGCTGTGGCACCCATGGCAGACGCGGTTACGGATGCGCGTGCGCCTTCGCGTGTTGCGCCAAGACGTCGCCGCACTCCATCGCAGACAAGAAGCGGCGATGTCCGTCCTGGCTCAGCCGGAGCACATAGGTCGCCTCTCGAATCAAGACCCACAACGCGTCAACAACCCGGGACCTGCGGCATAGACAGTGCCGCATGGCATCGATCGGATCCGTTGCGCAACGTCAGTACAGATAGTGTCGCCACAGGCCCTGGGCGACCAGAGCTCGGCGCCATGTCCCGGGCGGCGTCCGGCTACGTTGCCGTGTCAACCCTCCGGGCCGGGCGCCGCGTCGCCGAGCAGCGGATCGGGCAGGCGGGCCCAGCCCTCGGCGCCGAGGGCCAGTTCACCGTCATCGAGCACGGCGGAGTCCAACGCGGCCCGCAGCCGGTCGGGGTCCAGGTCAGCACCGGTGAAGACGATCTCGTTGCGCCGTTCGCCGTAGTAGTCGTCCCAGTACCACGAGGCGAGCGTCCGGCGCTGGGGCGAGGCCGCGCGCCATGCCGCGGTGTCCTCGTCCGCCAACCAGCCTCCCGCCTCGTGCAGTTCGAGGTGGCGCCCGGCCGAGCGCCAGGAGATGACCGTCCGCGGGCGGGTGGCCATCCACAGGTGTCCGCGGCTGCGCACCACCGACGGCATGACGCGCGGCAGGCTCTCCGCCAGCCGCTCGGGGTGCAGCGGGCGCCGGGACCGCCAGAGCACCGAGGTCACGCCATGGTCGACGCCGCGGCGGCGTACGACGGGGGCGACGACGTCGAGACGGTCGGCCGGTCCGGCCGTACTCCAGCCGGAGTCGGACCGCGCCAGAGCCGTCAGCGCGGTGACCTCCGCGTCGTCCGAGTCGAGATGCACCACTGCCGACGGGTTGAGATGGCCGAGCAGGGCGCGGCACCCTTCCCGGCGGCCGTCCCCCTCCCCCGGTCCGCCCCGCAGGACCATCACCTGGGCGGCCTCCATTTGCCGGGCGGCGGCTTCGGCGACCGTGAGGGGCGCGCCGTTCGGCTCGCGGCCGAAGAGGCGGGTGGCGCGGTGCACACAGCGCAGATCGTTCAGCAGACGGCCGGGGTCCACGCCGACGGCGGTCGGGGCCAGTTCGTAGTGGTGCGACAGCGGAGTCCTGCCCAGCGGGGTCCGCCACAGCTCGGCGAGAAACGGCGCAGTGTCCACGGTGTCAGGGAGCGCGAGCACGACATGCGGACGCGAGGCGGTCCGGGCGATGGTGTCCAGATCCTGGCGGATGATCACGGCTGGGTCTCCGGTCGCCCCCTGGCACAGCGAGGCACGCCGCCGTTCCTCACCACCCATGACGAAGCGCTGTACGAAGGGGTACCGCCCCGTCCCGTCGGCGTGGACCGAGACCGAGAGCACCAGCGCGTCGGGCGAGGCACACCGCAGCAGGTCCAGTACGCGCCCCCGAGCTTCCGGGGTGTTGCCGCACACCAGGCCCAGGAGACCCCGGCCCGCGTTCGCCCCGGCGCTCACTCCGTCGCCTGGGCAAGGGCGGTCACGACGGTATGGGCGGCTCTGCGCACCCGTAGCAGCACCAGCGGCACATCTCCTCCTGGATATCGGCGTCACAGTGTCACCGTGGAGACTACATGGAAACGGTATCCATTTTCATATACGGTGCGGGTGACCATCCGCCGAACAGGAAAGGACCCTTACGTCATGGCCGTGCCCAAGCGGAAGATGTCCCGCAGCAACACCCGCCACCGCCGCGCCCAGTGGAAAGCGAACACCCCCGAACTGGTGACGCTCACCATCGACGGCCGCGGACACCGGGTGCCGCGCCACCTCGTCCCCGCCTACCGGCGCGGACTGCTGAGCCCCGAGGGCTGACCGCCCGATGGCCGACCGGCTTCCGGTGAGGGACGGTTCGACTACCTCCTCATCGAGTCCAGCGGCATCTCGGAACCCATGCCTGTCGCCGCGACGTTCGCGCATCCGCGCGACGACGGAGCCACGCTGGGCGAGGTCGCGCGGCTCGACACCATGGTCACCGTCGTCGACGCCACGGGCTTCCCGCCGGAGCTGACAGGCGGCGACGAGCACGCACGGGGCGTACCCCACTGGGTGGGTGACACGATCGCCTTGCGCTGGGGCGCCTGACGACGGTGCGGGAGCCGGGGCCTGCCCCCGGGCAGGCCCTAAGGTCGCGGCATGCGCATCGTCTCCCTGCTGCCCGCCGCGACCGACATCGTCGCCGAACTCGGGCTCGCCGAGCACCTGGTCGGCCGGACACACGAATGCGACTGGCCACCGCGAACCGTGGCATCCGTTCCCGTGGTCACCGGAGCCGACCTCGACCAGAACACCCTCACCAGCCGGGAGATCTCCGACGCGGTCGGTGGATCGACACACGCCGGGTCGTCCCTCTACACCCTCGACACCGAAGCGCTCGCGGCCCTGAGGCCCGACGTGGTGCTCACCCAGGACCTGTGCGAGGTGTGCGCCGTCTCGTACGAGAAGGTCAGCCGGGCCGTCCGGCTGCTCGACGCCGACATCCGCGTCCTCAGCCTGGAACCACGCACGCTGGAGGACGTACTCGACTGCCTGGTCACCGTCGGTGAGCTGCTCGGCGTGCGCGAGCGCGCCGAGCAGCGCCGGGCCGACCTGCGCGACCGCCTCGAACGGATCCGCCGGTCGGTCGCGGGCCGCGCCCGGCCCCGGGTCGTGGCGATCGAATGGCTCGACCCGCTGTGGCCCGCCGGGCACTGGGTCCCCGACCAGATCACCACTGCCGGCGGCGAACCGCTGCTCGCCGCGTCCGGCGCGCACACCAAGCCGATGACCTGGGAGGCGGTGCGCGCCGCCCGGCCGGAGGTGGTGCTGGTCCTGCCGTGCGGCTTCCCACCCGAACGGACCCTGCGCGAGACGGAACTCCTCACCCGCCTCCCGGGCTGGACGGACCTGCCCGCCGTACGGGACGGGCGGGTCTGGGTGCTGGACGGGCCCGCCTATTTCAACCGCCCGGGCCCCCGCGTGGTGCGCGGAGCCGAAGTACTCGCCCACGTCCTGCACGGCGTACAAGCCGGGACGGCGGTGACGGCGGACGAGGCATGCCCGTTCCCGGGCGCGCCCGGCCGCTGACGTACGTCTCGGGTCGGCCCGGCGCTCGGATGGACGAGCTCGCCGTCCGCCCCACGGCCCAGGGCACCGGCCTCGCGGCCCAACTCCTGGAAGCGGTCACCGCGGACGCACCGGAGGGCCGCTCCTGGCCTCGGCCCTGTCGCCGGGTGCGGCGCGGACGGGAAGGACGGGGGAGGCGGCGACCGGTTCCGCGCCGCGTTCACGGGGTCGACGGAGTGATCTTCTACGACCTGGGCCGGCTCGACCGTCAGTCGACGGCGGTCGCCGACATCTACGCCGACTGTCCGGGGCTGCTCAGGGCAGGACGCCCGCGGGGGTGCGTACGGTGTTCCGCAGGCGGGCCGCGTCCCGGCTCGGGGGTGCGCCGAACTGGCGGCGGTACTCGCGGCTGAACTGCGAGGGGTTGTCGTAACCGACGCGGTGGCCGACCCCGGTGACGTCGCCCGGGTGGGTGGCGAGCAGCAGCCGGGCCTCCTGGAGCCGGATCTGCTTCTGGAACTGGATGGGGCTCATCGCGGTCACCGCCTGGAAGTTGCGGTAGAAGGCGGAGACGCTCATGCCGGACAGGCGTGCCACGTCCTCGACCCGGAAGGGCTCCGCGTAGTGCTCGCGGATCCAGCGCACGGCCCGGGAGACATGGCTGAGGCCGCTGTTGGCGAGGCCGAGCTGGCGCACCGTCGCACCCTGCTCGCTGGTGATCAGACGCCACAGGATCTCGCGCTTGACCAGCGGGGCCAGTACGACGCGGTCGCGGGGCTCGTCCAGCAGGCGCAGCAGCCGGACCACCGCGTCGAGCAGCGCGGGCGGGGCAGCGCTGACAGCGATGCCCGACGGAGCGCCCGCGCCGGTGCGGGGGGTGTCCGCCGGACCGGCCTGCAACAGCAGTTCGGCGACGGCGGACGGTTCGAGCGTGAGGCCGAAGCCGAGGGCCGGCTGCTCCGGTTCGGCCTGGGTGAACTGTCCGGTGACGGGCAAGTCGACGGATGCGACCAGGTACTGCCCGGCGCCGTACTCGTAGACCCTCTCACCCAGCGCGAGTCGCTTGGCGCCCTGGGCAATGACCGCCAGCACCGTGCCGGACATGGCGGGCGCCGGCGGGTCCGCCCGGTCGACCCTCGAGATCAGGACGCCGTCGATGGCAGTGGTCCAGTCGGGCCGGGCATGCCGGGCCAGCAGGGTGCGGAGCTCTTCGAGGGACATGCGTCCATTGCAGCACCCTTGCGCAGCGCAGGTCCCAAGCCCGCGAGGATCGTGCAAGCACGAGGGAGCATCGTTCTACGTTTCCGCAGGCCAGGCCCATTCAATGGAATCACCGCACTCCATCACCAAGAAGAGGGCAGCCATGATCGTCAAATACGGCTTCAACGCCGTCCTGACCGCCAAGCCCCACATGGGCGACCGGCTGGTCGAGCTGCTGCTGACCGGCCTGAACGAGGGCAACCCCGGCGCGAGCGAGCACTGCGTCGTCTATCTGGTCTCCCGTTCCGCGTCGGACCCTGACGTCGTCCACATCACCGAGGGCTGGACCAGCGAGGAGGACCACCACCGGATCTTCGCCGGCAAGGCCGCCCAGGCCATCGTGGCGCAGATCGACGGACTGCTGGCCAAGGAATCCGAGTACACCGACTACGTCCCGGTCCGCGGCAAGGCCGCCGCCTTCTGAACCCCGGACCGATCCCCCGGCCTGCCGCCTCGATGCCTGCCGAGGCGGCCCCCACCCTCTCCGACCGCCCCGCGCCACCCCACGAAAGGCCGACGACCATGACCACGGCACGACCCGCCCTGGACCCCGAACTGCGTGAGCTCCTGGCCGACATGCCGCTGATGTCCCAGCTCAGCCCGGAAGTACTCGCGCAACTGCGCCAACTCCCCTCGACGCCCATCGAGTCCCTGCTCGCACACCGGCAGGTCGACCGGCTCGAGATCACCGTGCCCGTCGAGGACGGTGCCCCGATCCCCCTGTCGGTCTTCAGCCCCGCGACCACCGAACGCACCACTGCCGCCGCACCCTGCATCTACTGGATGCACGGCGGCGGAATGATCATGGGCGACCGCTACTCGCAGATCGACATCCCGCTGGAGTGGCTCGACGAGTTCGGCGCGGTCGTGGTCTCCGTGGACTACCGACTCGCCCCCGAGGCCACCGGTACCGCCCTCGTCGACGACTGCTACCGGGGACTGCGCTGGATCGCCGAACACTCCGAAGAACTGGGCATCGACCCCGACCGGATCGTCGTCGCCGGCGCCAGCGCGGGCGGCGGCCTGGCGGCCGGCGTCACCCTGCTGGCCCGCGACCTCGGCACCCCGGCGATCGCCGCCCAGATGCTGATCTGCCCCATGCTCGACCACCGCAACACCAGCACCTCCAGCCGCCAGTACTCCGGCGGACCCGGCGTCTGGACCCGCGAGATGAACGAGTTCGGATGGCGCGCCGTCCTCGGTGACCTCACCGACGACGAGGTGTCCGCGTACGTCTCACCCGCGCTGGCCGCCAACCTCTCCGGCTTGCCGACCACCTACATCGACACCGGCTCCGCCGAAGTCTTCCGCGACGAGGACACCGACTACGCCACCCGCATCTGGACGGCCGGCGGCCAGGCCGAACTCCACGTATGGGCGGGCGGCTTCCACGGGTTCGACGCCCTGTACCCGCAGGCACACATCTCGGCCACGGCCCGCCGGACCCGAACCGACTGGCTCGCCCGAATCCTGTCCCCGAACCGCGCCGCATAACGCCGACCCGGCGCGGCTGGGTACCGTTACACCCGCCTGGAATCCGCTCCTGGTATCCGTCGCTGGGAGCGCGTACTGGGGAGGACTCTGCCGGGGATCGCGCCCACAGGCGTGGACATCCTGCTCAACCCCGGTGACAGAGCACAGTTCCGCCTGCTGACCGAGGGACTGCGCCGCTGACGGAAGACCGGTTCAGGCCGACCCGCCCGGACGAACGAGCCCACCCGGGGAGCGGACCGGGCTGGAGCTGAGCACCACCATGTCCGCGTATTACCTTGGAACGACTTCGACACATTCCGACAACACGAGGGAAATTCCCGGTGACGTACAGCTGAACGCGAAAAGGGAATTCGAAAAGACCGGTGAACAGGGCATGGGAGTGGCACAACCCCGCGCGGATTTTCCACGTCAAAACGGGTGATCGGAAATCAGATCCACTCCCCACGGAGGTTTTTCGTGTTCACCCTTGGCCCGCGTTCCCGCCGCGTCCGCCCGGTCGGCGTCGCCGCCTTACTGGCCGTCGCGGCCGGCACCGGACTCTTCGCCCGGAACGCCCAGGCCGCCACCTCGCCCGCGTCGTCGTCGCCGGTGTCGTCGGCCGTGTCGCCGGCCACCGTGACCGTCGCCGACGGAGTGATGGCCTATACGGCGGCCGACGGCCAGACCAACAAGCTCACCATCAAGCGGGTCAGCAAGACCGACACCACGCTGACCTTCGGCGTCGACGACGTTGTCAAGATCACCGCCGGCACCGGCTGCACCCACCCCACCGCAACCGACCCGACGTACGTGACCTGCACCGTGCCCGTCCCCGACCCGGACCACGGAGGCGACCAGGGCAACGTCGAACTCGGCGACGGCGATGACACCGTCAAGATCTCCGGCGACGATGTGAACGTCTACGGCGGGGCCGGGGACGACACCATCAACGGCGCTTCCGTCGCGGTGGGCGATGACGGCGACGACACCATCAGCCACACCACGAACGCGAACGGCAACGCCGGCAACGACACCATCACCGACTCGTACGCGGCGTGGGCAGGGGACGGCGACGACATCGTCATCGGCGACGACGTGGCCAACGAGATCTACGGCGGCCCCGGCGACGACTCCCTCGACGGCGCCGGCAACGATGACTCGATCTACGGCGAAGAGGGCCACGACACCATCAAGGGCGGGCCGGGCAACGACTACCTCTTCGGCGGCCCCGACCAGGACGACATCGACGGCGGCCCCGGCGACAACGTCATCGACCAGGACGGATCCGTCCCCGAGGGGTTCTGAGGGGGCCTGAAGAGACGGTGTCCGGTCGCGATTGAGGCGATCGGTCCAGCTCGCCTCACTGCCTTCCCAATCGGCCGTTGTCAGCGGCCGCTCGCCGGTGTCATTCTGTGCGTCGGACGACCAGAACAGCCACATCGTCGGCATGGCCCACCGAGACCGCCGCGTCGACGATTCGGTCAGCGGTCGCCTCCGCGTTCAGTCCCGCGTGGAGGGCTTCGCCTGCCAGCGTTCCGGCCTGTTCCAGTCCGGCGTCCAACGTCAGGCCCGGCCCTTCCACCACGCCGTCGGTGACCATGACCAGCGCGCTGCCCTTGTCCAGGGTGAAGGTCGCCTCGGGGTAATCGGTGCCGGGCACGATTCCCAGGACCGGCCCGCCCGGCAGCTCGTGGACTTCGTGGCTGCCGTCGTTGTGCGCGCACAGCAGCGGCACGTGGCCGGCGCTGGTGCCGGTGACCTGCCCCTCGGGGGCATCGAGATGCAGCACGGTGCAGCTGGCGAAGCGTGCGGCGCCCATCGTGACGAGCAGCTCATTGGTGCGCGACAGAACGGTTCCCGGATCCGGTTCATGGGCGGCGATCGCTCGCACGGACGAGCGCACTTGCCCCATCAGAGCGGCAGCGTCCACATCGTGCCCCTGGGCGTCACCGATCTCCAGGGCGATCGCGCCGTCGGGCATGACGAAGGCGTCGTACCAGTCCCCGCCGATGTCGAGCCCGTCCTGGCTCGGTCGGTACCGGGCGGCGACCTCCAGGCCCGGGAGGTGCTCGGGCAGCGTGGGGAGCATGGCCTGCTGGAGCGCCGCGGCCAGCTCGAGTCGCGCCTTCTGCAATCTGATGCGCCTCAGGGCCTGGCCTGCCAGATCACTCAGAGTACTCATGAGGGCACGCTCGTGCGGGGACGAGTGGTGCTCGCTGTCGTAGGTCACCCACCAGGCCCCGAGCGGCTGATCGCCGAGCGGGCTGAGGGGGCTGACCGAGACAGCGCAGTGCGACCCGAGCTGATCGATCCACGGCATGTGGGCCCCATGCGGCCAGCGACGGATGTATTCGTCCCGGCTGGAAATGAACTGCGGCTCGCCGGTTCGGAGGGCGAGGCCCAGGGGGTTCGGGAGATCCATCGACTCTTGCACGGCTTTGGCCACCGGCAGCGGAATGCCCGCATCGGAGGAGAGGCGCAGGCGGCCTTCGTCGATGAGCGCCAGCGCGGCGCCGGTCGCACCGAAAGTCGCGGCGAGCCGCGTCAGGACGACCTGCTGCAGTTCCTGCTCCGTGGCGGCGGCGATCAGGGCGGACGAGAAGTCGGCGACCTCGTCGGCCCGCTGGCGCTCGGCATTCAGCGCGACCAACGCTCTCCGTCGGCGCGCTTCCTGCCGGGTGTCGTCCCGGACCACCGCGAAAGTCCGCTCAGGGCCGTCGTAACCCAGCCGGATCTCACGGGTCTGGCAGGCCAGATGGTGCCAGCCATCGTGCTCAGTGAGGTACCGGAAACTGATCCACGGGGACTGGGCGGCGGTCGTCCGCGCGAGCCGCCTCAGGGCCTCCCGGTCATCAGGGTGGGTTCGCCGCACCACCTCGGACAAGGGCACCGACGCCTCCGGGAACAGCATCGCCAGGGCGGGTGCGCCGCCCATCCACTCCAACTCGCGCTCATGGGGGGAATACATGCACAGACCGAGATGGGCGGCCTTGGCCGCCAAGCGGAACGGAATCAGCAGACCGGTCCGGTCGTTGCCGGCGTGCAAGGCGTGCAGCCATACGAGCCGCCCACCACCTGAGGGATCCTCCACTGCCCGCGCCTCGATCAAGCAGACAACGGGTGCGTGGCCCGGCCCGGGGAATTCCAGAATCCGCATCGCGACCGTCCTCGTCGTGGCGGCGTGGACCACGAGACTCTCGGCTGATATCCGCTGGCTTGCGGGCAACAGATCACCGATGGTGCCCCCCACGAGCTGCTCGGCCGGCCTGCCCAGGGTCCTGGCCATCGTGGCGTTGACGTTGCGGACGACACCGTCCAGGGTCAGAAGAGCCGAGGGGGCAGGGCTCCGAAGGAGTTCGTCCGAGGCGTCCATCTGCCACTCCCTGACAGTCGGCGAGCGATTCCTCTTACGCCTTGTTCATTTTACTCCGATTCCACAGGGTTCCATGTCGCCCGAACAAGGGCGCAGGGGGTGAACGGCCGCCTACGATAATCCGTAGGCGAATGCGCGATGTAAAGGCTTTTCCTTGGCTGTCGGCGATGCCCGGGCACGCTTGAACGCGCTGGATCAAGCTCGTTATGTATGGGGCGCTTCAATGACGTTAAGTGTCTGCGGCAATATGAACGGCTTTCCCGGCGGCCTCTGATCAAGCCGAAGAAAACCTCGCCTCCTCACCAAGGGCGCCGCTCCGCCGCGCACGAACCGGGCGCCGTCCGGGCCCTGCTCGACGCGGCGTCTGGCCGCGGTGGGCAGCCGGGGGAACGGCAGGTGGTGAAAGTCGATGGCTGGCCCTTGTGGGAGGCGGCTGCCGCCGCGCCGGCCGGCGACGCCGACCCTGCTGTCCACGGGCACCACATCGGTGTCCGCATATACACAAGGGCCTGATCGACTACTTCATCGGCCATAAGCGCTCGGCGTGGTCGAGGTGGTGTTGTCCCCGCCATCAGGCGGCCATCAGACGCCCTGGGCCTACGAGGCCGGGGACGCCAGTCGGCGTTCGGCGAGCTGCTGGGCCGCCCGCAGCGGGGTGGTGCCGGTCGCGAGCGCCAGGTCGAGGATGCGGGTCACGGTGTCACCGATGTCCTCCACCCGTTTCTGCGCGGCCTCGTGGCTGTCGCCTTCCGACTCCCGGCTCAGGGCGTAGGCGATACCGCCGGCACTGGCGACATAGTCGGGCACCCAGACGATGCCCCGCTCCGCGAGGACATCGGCCACGCGCTCCTCGGTGAGCTGGTTGTTCGCCGGGCCGACGACCAGGCGCGCGGTGATCTGCCGGGCGGTCACGTCGTCGAGTACACCGCCGACGGCGGCCGGGACCAGGATGTCGGCCGGTGCGGACAGAGCCTGACCGGGCTCGACCCATCCGTACCCGCTCGCCAGGGCCGCCCCCTCACGGGACGCTTCCAGGTCCGACACGACGACATGCGCGCCCTCAGCGGCCAGGCCGGCGGCGATACCGCTGCCCACCGACCCGAAGCCGCTGATCACCACGGTCCGTCCGGTGCAGGAGGCATCGCCGAATACCTGCCGCGCACCGGCGCGCAGGGCCGCCAGGACACCGGCGGCGGTCGGGCCTCCGGAATTGCCGGTACCGCCGTGCTCCTCGGGCGCGCAGTACGCGTACGGCGAGAAACGCCGCAGGACCACCATGTCCTCGGGGCCGGTGCCGACATCGGGGCCGGTGCGGTAGGAACCCTGGAAGGAGGCGATCAGCTCGCCCAGATCCTCCAGTGCGGCCTCGCGCAACTGTGGGGTGAGCGCGGTGTCGTTGTCGAGGGCGATCACGCTCTTGCCGCCGCCGAAGTCCAGACCGGCCACCGCGGCCTTGTAGGTCATCGCCTCCGACAGACGCAGCGCGTCGGCCAGGCCCTGCTGCCAGGTGTCGTAGCGGCGCAGTCGGCAGCCGCCGACCGCCGGGCCCAGGACCCGGGAGTGGACTGCCACGATCAGCGGCAGCCCAGAACGGCGTCCGCGTCGAATGATCACGTCTTCATGTGCAAGTGCTTGGCTCATGCCCGCGAAGCTAGGCTGATGCACGAAACGGTTGACGTGACGCCGAAGTACATTCGGTGTCGCGATCCAGGAGGCAGTCATGGATGAACTTGATTCGGCGATCGTGCACCATCTGCAGGCCGATGGTCGGCTGTCTAACCGGGCCCTCGCCGAGAAGCTCGGTATCGCCCCCTCCACCTGCCTCGAACGCACCAGGCTGCTGCACAAGCGCGGCATCATCCAGGGCTACCGGGCCCAAGTCTCCCTGCGGGCACTCAACCGCTCCGTGCAGGCGATGGTCTTCACCCAGGTCCGGCCGCTGCGCCGGGATGTCGTCGCCGACTTCGAGCGGTCGGTGACCCGGCTACCAGAGGTGGTCTCCGTCTACACGATGGCCGGCAGCGACGACTTCCTCGTCCACGTCACGGCCCAGGACATCGACCACCTGCACGCTTTCCTCCTGGACCAGTTCACCAACCGCCGGGAGATCGTCAGCTTCCGCACCTCGATCATCTACCAGCACCTCACCAACCCCGTGCTCGACCCACTCCCCCCGGAGACAGAGCACCTGTGACGCCACGCGGTCACCGGACAGACCCCTGCTCCGATGTCCAGCTACGCTCCAATACATCGCGCTTGACGGAGCGTCCGAAGGTGCGGCGGTAGGCGGTGGGGGTGGTGCCCAGTGCGCGCCGGAAGTGCAGCCGCAGGTTGGCCGCCGTGCCCAGTCCGCAGTCCCGCGCCACCCGATCCATCGGGTGGTCCGTGGTTTCCAGCAGTTCCCGCGCCCTGCTGAGGCGGGCGCCCTGCAACCACTGCAACGGGGTCGTGCCCGTCTCCTCGGTGAACCGGCGCATGAAGGTGCGCTGCGAGAGACCCGCGTGCCGGGCGAGCACGCGCAGCGTGAGCGGCTCGGCGAGCCGGTGCAGGGCCCATCCCCGGGTACCGGACAGTGACGCCTCACCGGCCACCGCGACGGGAGCGGGCACGTACTGGGCCTGCCCACCGTCCCGGTGGGGGGCGGCCACCAGACCGCGGGCGATCTCGTTGGCCACCACCGCCCCCAGGTCGCGGCGCACGAGGTGCAGGCACAAGTCGATGCCGCAGCACACCCCGGCCGACGTGAGCACGTCGCCCTCGTCGACGTAGAGCACATCACGGTCGACCTGAACGGCCGGGAAGCCCTGCTCGAACTCGTCGATGTGCTTCCAGTGGGTGGTGGCGTGCAGCCCGTCCAGTACACCCGCCGCGGCCAGTGCGAAGGCGCCCGTGCAGATCGACACCACACGCGTGCCTCGGTCGCGGGCCCCGGCCAGCGTCTCGAGCACGGCGTCCGGCAGTTGGAGGATCGGTTCGAATCCCGGCACGACCACGGTGTCGGCGGTGCGCACCTGCTCCAGCTCCCCGTCGGCGACCAGGGCGAAACCCGCGCTGGTGACCACCTTCGCGTCCAGCGCGCACAGGGTCATCTCGTAAGGGGTTTCCGGCCGGGTGGTGAAGATCTGCGTCGGGATCGCCAGGTCGAGCGGGGTGACCCCGTCCAGCGCCAGGACCGCGACTCGATGCACTGTCATGGCAAGATTCTATCGAAGTAAGGGAATTTTGCCTCTCGCCAGGTCAGGGCGGTCGCGGCCAGGCTGAGGACATGACCGGATCTCCCCGCGAGGCGACCGCCGACCTGATCACGCTGCCCGGCACACCGCTTGCCGACGCCGTCGTGAACCTCATCCGACCGGTGGAAACGCCGTCCGTGTTCAACCACAGCCTCCGCAGCTATCTGTTCGCCCGGCTGGTGGCAGGCCGCCTCGGCCTGGCCGTCGGCCACGACTACCAGGACGACCTGTTGTTCGCCGCGTGCGCGATGCACGACCTCGGCGTGGCGTCGGACGGCCCGCACAGCCAGCGGTTCGAGGTCGAAGGCGCCGACCGGGCCGCCGCGTTCCTCATCGAACGCGGAGTGCCCGCGGCCGACGCCGACCAGGTCTGGCAGGCCATCGCCCTGCACACCTCACCGGGTATCGCGGAACGCCGCGGCACGCTGTGCGTGCTCGTCCGCGAAGGCGTCGCGCTCGACTTCGGCGGCCCCCTGGCTACCGGCCACATCGACGCCGTCACCGATGAGCAGGCCGACGCCATGCACGCCGCCTATCCGCGGCTGGACATGATCCGCTCACTCACCGACGCGATCGTCGCGCAGGCCGCGAAGAACCCGACGAACGCACCCCGGTACACGATTCCCGGCGAATTCCTCCGCGAACGCGAGACCTTCGGCCGGACCCGGCTGGAGCACGCCTGCCGTTCGTCCCGCTGGGACGACTGACTCCGCGGACTCCACGCCTTTCGTCAACAAGGAAAAGGAAGCACCGCCATGACCATCCACACCGTCGAGGTCCCCGAGGACAACGTCGTCTTCGGGCAAACCACCAGCGCCTTCGCGGGCTTCGGCTACTCCGCCGCGGTCCGCGCGCACGGCCTCCTGTTCATCGCGGGAACGATCGGCCGCCGAGCCGACGGAACCATCCCGGACACCATCGAGGAGCAGACCGAGATCGCCATCCGGAAGATCGAGGAGATCCTTCGGCTGGAGAACCTCGACCTGTCCGCCCTCGTCGACGTCACCAGCTACCACGTCGACATCCGCCGGCATCTGCCCGGCTTCATCGAGGCCAAACAGCGCCTCGTCACAGCGCCTTACCCGACCTGGACGATCATCGGGGTCAGCGGCCTCGCCAGCCCGGGTCTCCTCGTCGAAATCCGCGCGACCGCCGCGTACCCGGACGCATCCAGGTAGCCGCCGCTCGTGGGCCCGCCCCCGGGCCCACGAGCTCGGCGGCGACCGACGTGCGGTCGTCGTGAGCACCGGGATGCCCACCGGGCCGCCTTCGGCCGAGCGGTGGGCGGACAAGGAGGCGGCCAAACGATCGACGGCCGGCACGGCGGCGTGGAAGTCTCGTGCTGTTGGCCCGGAATATGTGTCGGGGCTGCGGGACATCGCTCTAGACTGCAGGGTCAATGTTTCGCAAAGCCAGGTACGGCGCGGGGGAGCCCCGTACACGGCGCGGGGGAGCCCCGTACACAACGATTGGGTAGCCAGTGCTTCTGAAAACGTTCGGCTGGTCGTTCGCGGTCACCGCGCTCGGTCTGGTCGCGGCGGTGTTCTACGGGGGGTGGACCGGCTTCGGGATCGTGGCGATCCTGTCCATCCTCGAGATCTCGCTGTCCTTCGACAACGCCGTGGTCAACGCCGGGGTCCTGAAGAAGATGAATGCCTTCTGGCAGAAGATCTTCCTCACCATCGGCGTCCTGATCGCGGTCTTCGGCATGCGTCTGGTCTTCCCGGTCGTGATCGTCGCCATCAGCGCCAAGATCGGTCCGATCGAAGCGGTACGGCTCGCGCTCGACGACAAGGACAAGTACCAGCAGTTGGTGACCGACGCCCACCCGTCGATCGCCGCCTTCGGTGGCATGTTCCTGCTGATGATCTTCCTCGACTTCATCTTCGAGGACCGGGAGATCAAGTGGCTCGCCTGGCTGGAGCGTCCGCTCGCCAAGCTCGGCAAGGTCGACATGCTCTCCGTCTGCATCGCGCTCGTCGTGCTGCTCGTCTCCGCGATGACCTTCGCCACCAACGCCCACCAGCACGGCGGCATCCATGCGGACAAGACGGAGACCGTCCTGATCGCCGGCATCGCGGGCTTGATCACCTACCTGATCGTCGGCGGCCTCTCCGGCTACTTCGAGAACAAGCTCGAGGAAGAGGAGGAGCGCGAGCACGAGGCCGAGGAAGAGGCCAAGCGGAGCGGCAAGAAGGTCCCGGCGGTCGTTATGGCCGGCAAGGCCGCGTTCTTCATGTTCCTCTACCTGGAGGTCCTGGACGCGTCCTTCTCCTTCGACGGGGTCATCGGCGCCTTCGCGATCACCAACGACATCGTCCTGATGGCGCTCGGCCTCGGCATCGGCGCGATGTACGTCCGTTCGCTGACGGTCTATCTGGTCCGCCAGGGCACCCTCGACGACTACGTCTACCTGGAGCACGGCGCGCACTACGCGATCGGCGCCCTCGCCGTGATCCTGCTCGTCACCATCCAGTACGAGATCCACGAGGTCATCACGGGTCTCGTCGGCGTCGTCCTGATCGCCTGGTCCTTCTTCTCCTCGGTCCAGCGCAACCGCAGGTCGGCGGCGGCCGAGGGGAAGGACACGGGGTCCAACGAGAAGGCTGAGGTCTCCTCCGGCGTCTGAGCCGGGCCGTCGGCGGCGGCCGCAGGGCCGCAGGGCCGCCGCCAAGCCGCCGGTGTTGCTCAGCCCTGGGTAGGAGAGGGGCCCGGCGGTTCGGAGGGGGCGAGAAGGTAGGAATGGAGCTGCCCGAGCAGTTCGGCGATGCCTTCCCGGTCCGCGCGGTAGCGGACCAGTTTGCCGCTGCGCGTCGACTGGAGCAGGCCGCCGCGCCGGAGGACCGCGAGGTGCTCGGAGGTGGTCGACGGGCCGAGTCCGGCCCGCTCGGCCACCTCGCCGACGGTCAGTTCCTCGCCATTGATGAAGTGTGCGAAGAGCTTCTGACGGGTTCCGCTGGTCAGCGCCTTGAGGAAGACCTGGAGGTCGTCGCCGGGTACGGCGGCCTCGGGGCGTACGGCCACTCCCGTACCGGATTCCGCCTGCCCGGACACCTGGTCGCCGGCCGCCTGCGGGAGCTCATCCGGGGCCCGGGACGGGCGGGGAACGCGCAGGGGGCGGTGGAGGTCGAACTCGGTCGGGGGGATGTCCAGGGCTGAGCACGCCTCGCGGACGACGTCCCGCTCGCTGTCGTCGAAGTAGCCGTCGGCGCAGCCGATGACGATGCCGATCTGGATGACGGCCCGGGCCTCGGCGGGCCTCCGCTTCGCCTTGCCGATCTCCCGCATGGCGCTCGCCCTGCCGAGGGCGAAGTCCGTGGTGAGCTCGTCGAGGTGGTCCTCGAAGCGGCGGTGCAGATCGTCCGCGGGGAAGTTCTGGAGCACGTCGTTGGTGGCGATGAGCTGGGCGACGCGCCGCCGCTCGGACGGATCGATCGTGCCGTCCGCCGCAGCCACCAAGGCACACATCGCCATGCTCGCGTCCCGGAAAGCCCCGCTCCGCAAGTCGTTCTTCTTCGCCGTGAGCTGAGCCTGCATCGTCTGGACCGAGTCCTTGAGGCGGTCCCACAGCGTCATCTGCATCTCCTTGTCAGTAATACCTCCATAGTGAGGAGAAAACAGAATCTACAGGTTTGTAGAGCCCCCTCGCGCGCCGCCGCGACACCCGCGCTCCCCTTGGCTTCAAATGATCGGTTGCGGCACACCACGGCCACCTGGCGAATCGCCGGTCGGTGATACCTACGGGTCGCCCACCGGTGCTCGATCCATCACGACGTGAGTGTGGCGAAAAGGGCCGGAATCAACTGCGCGTCGGGGTAGCTCAGAGGCACGGTCAGCACCGGCTTCTCGGCACCCCGCCCGACAGATGTAGATCATGCCGTTGTGCAGCCGCGGAGTGCACTCCTCGGGCTGGTCGGCTCGGCGGCCTGGCTGGTAGAAGTGCACGCGCACCACAGGCCCGCCGTAGTACGGGTACCTGCCCACCGCGAAGTCCCATGTGCTGTCGTGGGTCGTCGGGTACAGGAAGCGCTTGGTGGCGGTGTGGGTCGCCGTACAACTGGCCCACTCCGCCTGGTCGAGCGCGAGCGAGTGCCCGCCGAAGATGATCTCCCGCGCGCCCGGTCGAGCCCCGACCTGGTCTCTGAGCTCGGCCATGAACCGTTCCATCGCCTGGCGCGGTCCGCTCCCGACGGCTCAGCCGGATGACAGCGGCTGCGTGGTCTGGGTGGCGGCAATTCGCACGTACTCGAGTTTTTCCTCATCCGAAGAGCCCGGCTCTGCCGTATAGGTCACGATCCTCACGTCGTGGTCAGGCACTTTCAGCACATCGTTGTCGAGACCTATCTCCCCCACAAGAGGATGCCGCAGGCGTCTATGGCCGCCCAGGCGGGAGCCGAGCGCTGGGGTGCTCCACAGGCTCCGGAACTCCTCGCTGTTACTCATAACCTCATCAATCAGCATTCTGAAGTCCTCATCATGAGGGTATGCACCGTGCGTTATCCGAAGGTCTACGACCAGAGCAGCTTTGAATTCGGGGGTGCTCTGTTCGACGGGAAAGAGCGGACGGCCCGTATCCGACGGCTCGCTGAACACCGCGCGTACCAGGTTTCGCTCTTCTGGCGATCGAAGGGACGGGTCACCCAGCAAGGCCGCCCACATGGACGTCCATGTCAGCAGGGTCCATGAGGCGGAGAACACGCCCACCGGGATGTTTCCCCAGCGGCTGACAAGCCGTTGTACACCAGGCGGCATCTGATGCGGGATGGTGGGCGGCGTCGGCGGACGGAGCCCGGCCACCAGGTGCAGATGGCAGGTTTCATCCGTACTGAGTTGCAGCGCGCGGGCGAGTGCGGCCACGACGTCGCGAGAGGGGCGCTGGGACCGGCCCTGTTCAAGGCGCAGAAGGTAATCCGTGGATATTCCCGCCAGATGGGCGAGCTCTTCGCGGCGCAAGCCGGCGGTGCGCCGCCGGCGGGTGGCCGGCAGTCCGACGTCTTCCGTCGTAATGCGGGCACGCCAGCCACGCAGCGCGTTACCCAGCGAGTTCTCTGGACGACTCATGTTCCCATTGTTGCCGACCCGGCGGTCGGCAACATGGGACTGCCGTTCCTGGGATAACTGCCGGGCAGCCGGCGCGGCCGTGGTCGCCTCAGTCGTGGTGACCGAGGTGGGCCGTCAGAAGATTCGCATCCCCGCCTGTGGTGAGCGCACCGCTGGCGACGTAGACCGTGTCGCCGTCGACCGCCAGTGCTGTGGTGTTCTGCAGACCATCGCTCTCATCGAGGACGATACGGCCGGCCTTGCCCGGAGTGATGAGGACCACCTTGCTCGGGACATTGAGCGCGGCCAGCAGCTGATCACCGCGGCCGGTAAAGGCGAAATCATCGACGCTGTCGAGTCCGGATGCCATGACCTGATGCGGACCGGCCGTTCCCTTTTCTGTCAGCGGTATCCGAAGGATTGTTCCTCGATCGAGGTTGGAGACCCATACAGCTCCGTTGTGCACCTTCACGCCGTTGGCGCCGAAGAAGTGCGTCGGGGCGAGATCCTCTCCCGCGGCCCAGAGCGCGGCAGTTCCGCCGTGCGATCCGACCTGCCACACTCTGCCCTGTGTGGAGTCGGTGAGGTAGAAGTTGCCCGTACGGTCGTCCCTGGCAAGTCCGTTGAGGAAGCTCGCCGCCGGAAGAGCGGCGACGCGCTCCGGCTTTCCTCCCGGGCGCAGTTTCCAGAGGCCGGTGAGGGATGCGTCCCCTGCCGAATACAGGAAGTAGAGGGTTCCATCTCCGGTTCGTTCGATCCCTGTCACCGCGGCGGCCCCGGGGCCAGGGGTGTTCACTCCCCCATCCGCGGGGAGCGGCATGGTCGCCAATACCTCAACGTGTCCGCCGAGCGTGACGTGAGCCACCTGCCGCGACAGGATGAACCCGACATCCGCTGACCCGTTCGGCCGCACGACGACGCTCTCCGCCACCTGCCCGGCTGGACGGTCGAAATGGGCGACGATCCGCGGGTGCGAGAGGGGCGGCACAGCCGCTTCGGCCGTTGACGAGACCGCGGTAAGTCCGATCAGGGCGCCGGCAGTGGTCACCGCCAGGTGGAAGACAAGGTGTTTTGGCATGATCGCCTCCGAAGGTGACGCGCTTCATCAAGGGCGGGCCACCGCGGCAAACAGAACCGAAGGCTGGCCCGCAGGAAGAAGCATCAGCGCACCCGCGTGGCTCAACCAGTACCCGGCTGGTCCCTTGAACCGCAGGACCATGCTGTCCGGCGCAGGCGCAGGCCGATCCTCCACATCGCCGACGATCATGACGCGTACGCTCGTACGCATGGTTGAGCATCGAATGGTCGACACGAACGGGATTCGGCTGCATATCGCCGAGGAAGGCGAAGGCCCCCTGGTCGTGCTGCTGCACGGCTTTCCCGAGTCATGGCACTCCTGGCACCACCAGTTCGGCCCCCTGGTCGAGGCGGGGTTCCGAGTGGTCGCCCCCGACCAGCGTGGATACGGGCGCAGCGACCATCCCGAGGACGTCGACGCGTACAGCATCCTCCACCTGGTCGGCGACGTCGTCGGCCTGATCCGGGCGCTGGGCGAGGACAAGGCGTATGTCGTCGGGCACGACTGGGGCGCGCCGGTCGCCTGGAACACCGCGCTGCTACGGCCGGACATGGTGCTCGGGGTGGCCGGCCTGAGCGTCCCACCGCCGTTCCGCGGCTCGCAGCCTCCGCTGGCCGCCATGGAGAAGAGGTTCGGTGGCCGCTTCTACTGGAACTACTTCAACCGCCCCGGTGTCGCCGACGCCGAGTTCGCGAGGGACACCCGCACCACATTGCGGAAGATCTTCTACTCGATTTCCGGCGACGCTCCCGACACGGTCGACCAGCCGCTCGTCGACCCCGAGCGGGGCTGGCTCGCCACCATGCAGGACCCCGACGTACTGCCGGAGTGGTTCACCGAGGACGACCTCGACGCGCTCACCGAGAGCTTCTCCCAGGGCTTCACCGGAGCTCTCAACTGGTACCGCAATCTCGACCGCAACTGGGAACTGACCGCGCCCTGGCACGGCGCCGTCGTCACCCCGCCCGCCCTGTACATCTACGGCGACCGCGACCCCGTTCCCGCTTTCCCCGGCACGCCCGAACTCATCGCGAGCCTGCCCGATCTGATGCCCAACCTGCGACGCGCGCCCCTCGAACTGGCGGGCTGCGGACACTGGACACAGCAGGAACGCCCGGCGGAGGTGAACGCCGCGCTCATCGAATTCCTCAGGGCCGGCTCGTGAGCCCGGCGCGCCGAGTCGCCACGCCCGACATCCGGGCGCGGCCGGTCCTCAGGCGGGTCGCTCGGCCATGATGACCACGCTCGGCCCGGTGTGCTCGGCCGCGGGGAGCCGAAGTTCGGCGACCGGGTGCAGGCCGGCCTGCTCGATCAGGTCCACGAGTTGTTCCGGCCGCCATTTGTGTGTCGTCCAGCGAACGGGCACACCTCCGTAGGCCTCGGTGCGCACCTTGTCCTCGTCGCCGACGTGTGTCCCGGTGATGAAGTGTCCGCCCGGCTTCAGGGCGCGCGCGAACAAGGTGAGGACCTGGGGAAGGACGTCGCGAGGGAGGGTGAACAGCGACCACCACCCGAGTACGCCGCCGAGCGACGCTTCCTCGAGGTCGAGGTCGGTGACGGAGGCGACGCTGAAGCGGCATTGCGGATGAAGACGGCGCGCGTTTTCGATCATGCGGGGTGAGAGATCGACTCCGGACACGTCGAGTCCACGTTCGGCGAGATAGGCGGTCACCATTCCGGGTCCGCAGCCGACGTCGAGGACGGGCCCGAGGTCGCCCACGGTGTCGGCGAAGGCGTCGATGGACGCCTTGAGCCAGGGATGACGACGGATGTCACCGACTCCCGTCGTCACCACCATGTGGACGTAGTTGTCGGCCACCCGGTCATAGGACTCTCGGACCACGTCGAGATCGGCCGGGCGGTCCATACGGTGTGTGCGCATCAGCCAACAATAGGGTGGCGATGGCCGTCAGCAGCACTGTCCGACCTCGGTCGGGGAGGCGCAAGGGGCTGCCGGTCCGACGTCAGCCCTTGCGGGTCTTGACCTCTTCGGTCAGCTGCGGGACGACCTCGAAGAGGTCACCGACCACGCCGTAGTCGACCAGGTCGAAGATCGGAGCCTCGGCGTCCTTGTTGACCGCCACGATCGTCTTCGAGGTCTGCATACCGGCCCGGTGCTGAATCGCACCCGAGATACCCGCCGCGATGTACAACTGCGGCGAGACCGTCTTACCGGTCTGACCGACCTGATGGGTGTGCGGATACCAGCCCGCGTCCACCGCCGCACGCGAAGCACCCACCGCCGCACCCAGGGAGTCGGCCAACGCCTCGACGACCGGGAAGTTCTCCGCACCACCCACACCACGGCCACCGGAGACCACGATCGCCGCCTCAGTCAACTCCGGACGCCCCGTCGACTCACGCGGCGTACGCGAAACCACCTTCGTCCCCCTCGCCTGCTCCGAGAACGACACCGACAACCCCTCGACCGCACCCGCGGCCGAAGCGGCCTCCACCGCCGCCGAATTCGGCTTCACCGTGATCACCGGCGTGCCCTTGGACACCCGGGACTTGGTCGTGAAAGCGGCCGCGAACACCGACTGCGTCACCACCGGACCCCCCTCACCCGCCTCCAGATCCACCGCGTCGGTGATGATGCCCGACCCGATACGGACCGCGAGGCGCGCCGCGATCTCCTTGCCCTCCGCGGAGGACGGGAACAACACAGCGGCCGGCGACACCGCCTCATACGCGGCCTGAAGCGCGTCCACCTTCGGGACCACGAGGTAGTCGGCGAACTCGGACGCGTCAGCGGTCAGCACCCTCACCGCACCGTGCTCGGCCAGAACGGACGCGGTGTTCTCGGCACCGGCACCCAGCGCGACGGCGACGGGCTCGCCGACACGGCGGGCCAAAGTCAGCAGCTCAAGGGTGGGCTTGCGGACGGCACCGTCCACGTGGTCGACATAGACAAGGACTTCAGCCATGGGAATCGCTCTCCTGCGACATGCGAAAGAAATGGACGGTAAGGACAGCGCGGCTCAGATGAACTTCTGACCCGCCAGGCGGCATCAGATGAATTTGCCCTCCGCGAGAAAGGCGGCCAGCTGCTTGCCGCCCTCGCCCTCGTCCTTGACGATCGTGCCCGCGGTACGGGCCGGACGCTCCGTGGCACCGTCCACCGCGGTCCAGGCACCCTCGAGACCGACCTCGTCCGCCTCGATCTCCAGGTCCTCCAGATCCCAGGACTCCACCGGCTTCTTCTTCGCCGCCATGATGCCCTTGAACGACGGGTAACGCGCCTCACCCGACTGGTCCGTCACCGACACCACCGCCGGAAGCCGCGCCTCCAGCAACTCCGTCGCGGAGTCACCGTCCCGGCGCCCCTTCACCGTGCCGTCCTCGACCGACACCTCCGACAGCAGCGACACCTGCGGCACACCCAGCCGCTCCGCCAGCATCGCCGGAAGCACACCCATTGTGCCGTCCGTCGACGCCATCCCGCAGACCACCAGGTCATACCCGGCCTTCTCGACAGCCTTGGCCAGCACCAGCGAAGTACCCAGCGCGTCCGTGCCGTGCAGATCGTCGTCCTCGACATGCACGGCCTTGTCCGCACCCATCGACAGCGCCTTGCGCAGCGCGTCCTTGGCATCCTCCGGACCGACCGTCAGCACGGTGATCTCGGCGTCATCGGCCTCGTCGGCGATCTGGAGGGCCTGCTCGACCGCGTACTCGTCCAGCTCCGAGAGCAGGCCGTCCACATCGTCGCGATCGACGGTCAGGTCCTCGGCGAAGTGCCGGTCGCCGGTGGCGTCGGGCACGTACTTCACACAGACAACGATCCTCAAGCTCACGCCGGCTCTCCTTACTGTTCGTGGATGTCCGCGCTGCCCCACCGGAGCACCTGGATGAGGATATGGCACTCAGTACCCTCAGTAAAGGCACTCAGTATCGCTTTCGCCGGGCGCTGGTGCTACGTTCCCCCCATGGCGGACGTACGCGACGACGGCGGGGCGACCGCGGCGGTGGGCGGGCCCGGGCCGTCCGGCAAGGCACCTATGCGCGAGGTACTCATCGAGGCCGCGTTCCAGCTCTTCGTGGAGCATGGCTTCGAGCGGACCACGGTGGACGACATCGTGGCGCGGGCCGGCGTGGGGCGCCGGTCGTTCTTCCGCTACTTCCCGTCCAAGGAAGACGTCGTCTTCCCCGACCATGAGCGCTGCCTGACCGAGATGAGCGCCTTCCTCGCCACGAGCACCGACGGCGAACCGCTCGACGTGATCTGTGACGCGGCCCGGCTCGTCATGCGGATGTACGCCGCGAATCCGGAGTTCTCCGTACAGCGCTATCGGCTCACCCGCGAGGTGCCCAGCCTGCGCGGCTACGAGCTGTCCGTGGTGCACCGCTACGAGCGCACCCTGGCCCACTACCTGCGGCAACGCTATGCCGGAGACCCGAACGGAGCGCTGCGGGCCGAAGTGCAGGCCGCGGCCATCGTCGCCGCGCACAACAACGGGCTGCGGACCTGGCTGCGGAGCGGGGGGCACGGCGACGGCGCGCAGGCGGTGGATCAGTCGCTGGCATTCCTCCGGCAGACATGGGGCAGTGCCCGCGAATCCGCGGAGAGCGGCGCCGCGCCCACGCCGCAGAGCGAGGAGGACGATGTGGTCGTCATCGTCGCGCCGCGGAAGGCTCCCCTGTGGCGCGTGGTGCAGAAGATCGAGAAGACGTTGGGGGACGACTAGCCACCGACTGGCCACCGGCGTGGCACTCAGCACCCGGAGAGGGTACTCAGTGCCATACCGTGGCCGGTGCCGGGTTCATGAGGGCGGCGCCGACCCGCCAACTGCCGCGCGCGTGTACCGATGCACACCGTCGGCGAACGCCACCGTCGCCCGGCCCCGCAATACCAGGACATCGAGGTGTGCGGCCGTCTCATTGATCGCGAGCATCTGGTTGAAGGCGCTCAACTCCACGAACGGCACGGCCCGTCGCGTCCAGGCCAGCTTGCGCGCCACCGCGTGGGCGTCGAGTGTGTTCTCGCCCAGCGCCGCCAGGCTTCTGGCCAGCCGTTCGTCGTGGTGGGTGAGCAGTTCGTCGACCCGGGTGTGGGTGCTGTCGGCCACCGGCCCGTGTGCGGGCAGCAGGCGGGCGTCGGCGTAGCGGGTCATCAGCCGCAGCGAGTCCAGGTAGTCGGCGAGCGGACGGCCGCCCGGTTCGGCCAGCTCGAAGCCGATGGACGGGGTGATATGCGGCAGGACGTGGTCCCCGGAGAACACCAGCCCCCGCTCTTCGTCCAGAAAGACCACATGGCCCTTGGTGTGTCCGGGGGTGGGGACGACCCGCAGCTCGCGCTCGCCGAAGCGCAGGGTCTCGGCGCCGAGCCAGCGGTCGGGGGCCTCCCACACGCTCGGGTCGTAGCCGCCGTGGTCCATCGCCTCGATGCGGTCGGCAAGGTCCCCGGCTCCCGCCGCGCGCAGGGTCCGCAGCGAGCCCACGGGCTGGTCGCTGCGCAGCCGGTCGAGCATCTCCAGGCCGGGGCGCTCCCCCGCGCCGAGGTAGACGCGCGAGCCCAGCAGCCGGCGCAGTTCCACCGCCTGGGTGTAGTGGTCGCGGTGGATGTGGGTGACCAGGATGTGGCTGATGTCGCCGGGGTCGCGGTCGATGGCGGCCAGGGCGTCCTCGAGCACCTTGCGCGCCTCGGGGATCGCCCAGCCCCCGTCGATCATGACGATGCCGTCGTCGGCCAGATCCTCCAGGAGGTAGACGTTGACGGCGCGCAGCCCGTCGCCCGGAAGGGGCAGCGGCACGCGGTGCACCCCGGGCTGTACGGTCTGGATTCCGGCCTCCGCCCAGGGAGCCTGATCGAACCGTGCCGTCATGATCCTCCTTCGCGGGTATGCAGCCTGATGGCCAGGTCCCGGGCCCCGCCCCGGTCGAGCTTGCCGACCTTCGTCTGGGGCAGCTCCTCGACACCGTAGACGTACTCGGGCCACTTGGTCTTGGACAGACCGACGCTCTCCAGATGGCCGGTCACCTCGGCCAGTTCGACGCCGCCGCCGTCCTCGGCGACGACGAGCAGCGCCACGCGTTCGCCGAGGACATCGTCGGGGACCGGTGCGACACAGGCTCTGGCCACGCGTGGGTGGCTGGCGACCGCACGCTCTATCTCGGTGATGTCGATGTTGCGGCCGCCGCGGATGATGATGTCCTTCTCGCGGCCCATGATGGTGAGGGTGCCGTCGCCGTGGACCATCAGCAGATCGCCGGTGGGCAGATAGCCGTCCCCCGTCAGCTCGGGCGGATCGGTCCTGCCCTCGCGGGCGTACCCGAGGAAGAGGGAGGGGCCGCGGACCTGTGCCCGGCCGGTCACCCCCGGGCCGGCCGGCTGACCGTCGGCGGTGAGCGCGCGCACGTCCGTCCCCGGGAAGGGGCGGCCGTCCCTGCCGAGCCGGATCTCCTCGGGGTCGTCGGGGCTCGGCGAGGTGTGGCCGAGGCATTCGGACATGCCGAAGACGCGGAGGATCTTGGTGCCCAGGGACCGTTCGGCCCGGGCCAGGGCCCCGCGGTCCATGGGCCCGCCGCCGACGGTGATCGACCGGACGCCCCGGAGGACGCCGGATCCGGCCGCCTCGGTGCCCATCTGCAGCGCCATGGTCGGTACGCACATGGTCCAGCGGACACCGGCGTCGGCCATCCGCCGCAGCGCGACCGCCCGGTCCCACTTCCCGGTCAGGACGAGCGGGCCGCGCAGCAGGAGGGAGAGATAGACCCCGAAGCAGTACGCCGCCGTGGACGACAGCGGCACGATCGCGGCGACGGCGTCGCCCGGCGCCAGGCCGTTGATGTCGATGGTGCTCGTGGCGGCGTAGCGCAGGGCCCGCTCGGACTGGACGACGCCTTTGGGGCGCCCGGTCGATCCGGAGGTCAGGCCGATGAGGGCGCCACCGGCCCACCGCGACACCTCACGGCTGTCCGGTGCGGATCGGCAGGTCCACCCGTCGAGCACCGTCCGCGCCGGGTCCGGCAGCCGGGTGGGCACCGCCCACTCGTCCATCGCCGAGGGCTCGGCGACGACGGCGTCCGGGCGAATGTCCTCCCATGCGGCGGTGAACTCGGCGGGTGTGGTGTGCCGATTGACCACCGCGAGGACCCCGCCCCGCAGCCCCACGGCGAGGGTGGCGGCGACGGTGCGCCATGAGTTGTCCGCCTGGACCAGGACGGTGCCGACCGAGCCGTCGGCCTCGCCCGCGGACAGCGCTCCGGCCAGCCGTACGGCCTCGTCGAGCAGCTGCCGGGCCGTATGGCTGCCGGTGTCGTCGATCACGGCGGTGAAGTCCGCTTCTTCCGCCTTCTGCTGGAACTCCCGCGCTACCTGTCGCATCCTGCCCCTCGTTGCGCTGTGCCGAACTCCGCTTGCCGAACGCTGTGGTGCTTGACCTGCCGCTGGCCCCCTGCCGGGCGGCCCCGGAATCCTCAGGCGGCGAACATCTCCGCCTCGTGTCCCATGACCGCGATCCGGCGGCCCTTCATGTCGCCGACCTGGGCGACGGCCTCGGCCCACTCGGGGCTCGCGAGGGCCTTCTTCAGGTCCTCCGGGGAGTCGAAGCCGAGCACGGAGATCCCGTCCCAGCCCTCGGAACGCGGCTCCAGAGCGGCGTCGATATCGGTGTGGCGCCAGGAGCGCAGCCCGGGCAGGCGGTAGGTCAGCTCCGCGTGGTCGCCGCGCCACCAGGTGATGAACTGCTCATGCGTCCACTCCGGGGGCCGGGCTGCCAGCAGGACGAGGTTGTACATGACGGTGCTCCGCACGGGGTCGAGGGGATGTGGGTGGTGAGCGGGTCCGAGACCGCTCAGGTGAAGCGGATCTCGGACGAGCGCCCGATGAGCAGGCGCCGCAGCCGGCCTTCGCCGTTCACCTGCCCGGCGGCGACGAAGCTGGCCTCGGGGACGCCCGCCCGGCGTACCTCGCCCAGGAAGAGCTCGTCCTGGCCGAGCGTGGTCGCCGACAGCAGATGGTGGGTACGGGTACCCTTCTCACGCTGTTCGAGATAGCCGACGAGGGCGGCGCGGTCCCCGGCGAAGTCGGTGGCGTTGCCGTCACCGGTGGAGAACAGGATGGACAGCGAGAAGTCGTCGCTGATCAGGTCGAGGATCCGGGACGGCTCGTCGCCGTCCAGTATCTCGAACCACGCGGTGAGGAAGGGGGCCGCGGCCGGGGTGTCCGTCATGCCCGGCTCCCGTCGCTCACCCAGTCGACCAGTTCGAACGAGGTGGTGAAGAAGGACTGGTAGCGCGACAGGAGCCCGCCGGGCGAGATCACCGCGGCCGAGAGGAAGGAGCCGGTGTACCGCCCACCCTCCGTCACCACCCCGTACACGGTCTCGACGTCACCGTCCCGGCTGTGGCGCAGGATCTCATGCGACCGGTCCTTGGGGTTCCGGCCGGCGATATAGGCGGCGAAGTCCTCCTTGGATGTGCCGGTGACCTCACTGCCCGGCAGGGCGATGAGGAAGCGGAAGTCGGGTTCCAGCAGGTCCAGCGTCCGTTCCGGATGGTCGCTGTCCATACTGGCCATATACGTGCGCAACGTCATGACTGCGCCCTTTCGATGGGTGGCCGAGCGCTCTCGGGGACCCGGGGCCGTTGGGACGACCCCCGGATCAACCTGAGTTCAGTTCAATTCAGATTGGATGCTAATCCCGGGGAAACACGGCTGACAAGAGTCCGCACGAAACGCGAAACGGCCCCCGGCGGATATCCGCCGGGGGCCGGAAGCGACAAGGAGCCGCTCAGGGGGTCACGTGGCGACCATACGTACGCAGGCGCCCTCGATCAGCTCGCTGATCTCGGACAGCGGCGTCGGCCCCGAGGGCCGGTACCACCGCCACACGCTGACGATCAGCCCGAGCACGCCCGAGCCCAGCAGCTGCGCGTCCCGGAGCGGGAAGGCACCCATGGACATGCCCCGGACCAGCAGGTTCGTCCAGTTCCGCTCGACGAGCTGGACCAGCTTGCGGGCCTCGACGCGCTCGGCCTCCTCCCGCTTGGACTTGCGCGTGCCGGAGAGCAGATCCATGTGGTTGTGCAGGATCCGCATCTGCAGGACCTCTTGCTCCGAGACGTCGTAGGCCGCGCGCACGGCCGCCCGGAGCGCCTCGGTCGGGTCCTCGACGCCCTCGGTCGCCTCCGTGAACTTGTCATGGGACCGCTGGAGCTCCAGCCGCATGATGGTCAGCAGGCAGTGCGTCTTGGACTCGAAGTAGTGGTACAGCGCCGTCTGCCCGATGCCGACCCGCTCCGCCACGGTGGACCACTTGGTGGCCTCGAACCCCGTCTCGCCGAAGCAGTCGACGGCGGCCGCCAGGATGGCGGCGCGCTTGGACCTCGGTCCCGCTTCCGGTTCAACGATTCTCGTCGCCATGCCTCGTCTCCTGGCTGCAGCCCACCGTGTCGGTACCCGAGAGTAGCCCCAAGCTGAACTCAGTTGCCAATCGACGTGAACGCACCCGGGTCAAAGGCGCTCCAGCACGGTCGCGTTCGCCATGCCGCCGCCCTCGCACATCGTCTGCAGACCGTAGCGCCCACCGGTCCTGCGCAGTTGGTGAACGAGCGTGGTCATCAGCCGGGCGCCGGTGGCGCCGAGCGGATGGCCGAGGGCGATGGCGCCGCCGAAGGCGTTGACCCGCTCCGGGTCGGCGCCGATCTCCTTCTGCCAGGCGAGGACGACGGAGGCGAACGCCTCGTTGATCTCCACCAGATCGAGGTCGCCGATCGACAGCCCGGCCCGGTCCAGGACCTTCTCGGTGGCGGGGATCGGGCCGGTCAGCATATGGATCGGATCGGAGCCGACGACGGCCATGGTGTGCACCCGCGCGAGCGGGGTCAGGCCGTGGCGGCGCACCGCCTCCGCGGAGGCGATCAGCAGGGCGGCGGCTCCGTCGGAGATCTGGCTGGAGACGGCGGCGGTCAGCCGGCCGTCCTCGGTGAGGGTCTTCAGCCCGGCCATCTTCTCCAGGGTGGTGTCGGCGCGCGGACCCTCGTCGGCGGTGAGTCCGAAGGCCGGGGTGATCTCGTCGTCGAAGGCGCCGCCGGCCTGGGCGGCGAGTGCGCGCCGGTGGCTGGTGAGTGCGAATTCCTCCATGTCCGCCCGGGAGACGCCCCACTTCTCGGCGATCAGTTCGGCCCCGCGGAACTGGGAGACCTCCTGGTCCCCGAAGTGCTCGCGCCAGCCGTCCCCCGCGTACGGGCTGCCCATACCGGCCTGTTCGCCGACGGTCATGGGGCTGGCGATGGGCACCAGGCTCATCACCTCCACCCCGCCGGCGACCACCAGATCGGCGGCCCCGGAGCCGACCGCCTGGGCGGCGAAGTGCACGGCCTGCTGCGAGGAGCCGCACTGGCGGTCGATGGTGGTGCCGGGGACGTGCTGCGGCAGGCCGGCCGACAGCCATGCGGTGCGTGCGACGTTTCCGGTCTGCGCGCCGATCTGGCTGACGCACCCGAAGTACACGTCGTCCACGGCGCCCGGGTCGGCTCCGGTGCGCTCCAAGAGGGCGCGCAGCGCATGGGCGCCGAGATCGGCGGGGTGCACGCCGCTGAGCGCGCCCTTGCGGCGGCCGACGGGGGTGCGGACGGCTCCGACGATGAATGCTTCCGACACGGTGGGGCTCCAGGGGTTTCGGGGAGGTGTCAGGTGCTGGGGGCGGCGCGGGAGAAGTCGGGCGCCCGCTTGCCCAGGAAGGCGGCGACGCCCTCGCGGCCCGCGGCGGAGGCGGCCGCGGCGGCGATCGCACGGGCCTCGCGGTCCAGGTGCGGACCGAGGTCCGAGGTCAGCCCGGTGGCGACGAGACGGCGGGTGGCGCCGAAGGCGGCGGTGGGTCCGCCGCACAGGGTCTCGGCCGTGCGGACGGCCTCGGCGGCCAGCCGGTCGGGGGCGACGATCCGGCTCACCAGGCCGATGGCCTCGGCTTCCGCCGCCTTGACGCGGCGGTTGGTCAGCAGCAGGTCCAGGGCCCGCTTGGGGCCGATGAGCCGGGGCAGGAACCAGCTCACTCCGGCATCCGGTGAGTATCCGATCCCAGTGTAGGCGGTGGTGAACGAGGCGTTGTCGGCGGCGAGGGTCACATCGGCGGAGGCGGCCAGGCCGATGCCCGCACCGGCGACGGCGCCCTGCACGGCGGCCACCACGGGCGCGTCGCCCGCCGCGAACGTGCGCAGGGCCTCGTGGAGCGCGCCGGTCACCTCGATGAGGTGCTTCTCCAGCACCTCGCCGGAGAGCCGGGCGAACTCCCCGAGGTCACCGCCGACGCAGAAGGACTTCCCCTCGCCGGTCAGCAGCACGGCACGTACGGACTCGGCGGCGCACACCCGCGCCGCGTCCAGCAGTTCGCGTGCCATCTGAAGGTCGATGGCGTTTCCCGCCTCGCCGCGGCGCAGGGTGACGCGGGCCAGACCGTCGTCGATCTCGATGCCGACCCTCATCGCGCGGTCCATCCGCCGTCGACGGTCAGGATCTGCCCGGTGCAGTACGAGGAGGCGTCCGAGGCCAGGAACAGGAGCGCGCCGTCGAGTTCATGGGCGTCGCCGCCGCGCCGCAGCAGAGTGTTGCGGTCGACCCAGCGGCTGGAGCGCTCATCGCCGAAGAGGTCCGCGGTCATCTCGGTGCGGAACCAGCCCGGGGCGAGGGCGTTGACACGGGTCCCGCTTCCGCCCCACTGTCCGGCCAGCTCCCGGGTCAGCCCGATCAGCCCGGCCTTGGACGCCGCGTAGCTCGCGCCGCCCAGGGGGGCGGCGGTGACCAGGCCGAGGATGGAGGAGACGTTGATGACGCTCCGGGGTGGCGCGCCGTCCCCGACGGGTGCCTCCGCCACCAGGCGTGCCAGGTGGAAGGGGGCGGTGAGATTGGTGCCGAGGACGTCGGCGAAGGCGTCCGGGGATTCGTCCTCGGCGCGGGTCTCGCCGGACGTGGCCGCGTTGTTGACCAGGATGTCGAGCCGGCCGGTGGTGGTCCGCGCGGTCTCGATCAGCCGCGTACGGTCGGCGGCGAGCGAGACGTCGCAGGCGAGGGGGTGGATGCGCGCGTCGGAGTCGGCGAGTTCCTTCAGCCGGTCGATCCGCCGGGCGGCGGCGAACACGGTGGCGCCGGCCTGCGCGAGGACGGCGGCGAAGCGTGCGCCGAGCCCCGCGGACGCGCCGGTGACCACGGCCGTCCTGCCCTCGAGCGAGAACAGCTCCGCGGCAGGTGGCGGCGCGCTCATCCCTCCACCCCGATCGGCAGGGCGGTCGCGCCGCCGTCGAGCACCAGGGTCTGGCCGGTCATCCAGGAGGAGGCGTCGGAGGCCAGGAAGAGCGCCGCCCGGGCCACGTCCTCCACGGTGCCGAGGCGCCGCAGCGGCAGCTTGGCGGTGAGGATCGGCTCTCGGACCTCCCACACCGCCCGCGCCAGCTCGGTCTTGATCAGCCCGGGGGCGATGGCGTTGACGCGGGCGTGCGGCCCCAGTTCATAGGCGAGCTGCCGGGTCATATGCAGCATGGCGGCCTTGGTGGCGTTGTAGTAGCCGATGTGCGGGTCGACGATGAGCCCGCCGACGGAGGCGATGTTGACCACCGCTCCCCCGTGTTCGGCCATCCAGGCCCGCCAGGCGCACCGGGTCCAGGCGATCATGCCGTACTGGTTGACGCGGACGGTCTTCTCCGCGCGCGGCAGGTCCAGGTCGAGCAGATCTCCGTGGTACGGGTTGGTCGCCGCGTTGTTGACGAGGAGGTCGAGGCGGCCGAAGCGGGCCATGGTCTCCTCGACACACCGCTCGGCCTGGTCGGGTTCGCCCGCGTTCGCCACCACCGTGCGCACATCGCCGTCGCCCTTGACGCGCAGCAACTCCTCGCGGGCCTCGGCGAGTCCGGCCGGTTTACGGGCCGCGATCACCACATGTGCGCCGGCCGCCCGGTAGGCGGTGGCGATGCCGAGGCCGATGCCGCGGGATCCGCCGGTGATGACGGCCACCTTGCCGTCGAGGCTGTTGGCGCTCACGCCGCCCCCGTCTCCGTGTCGGTCTTCTTCTTGTATGGCGCGAGTTCCTGGCGGGCCACCGTCCGCAGATGGACTTCGTCGGGGCCGTCGGCGATCTGCAGCGCCCGGGTGATGGCGTACAGCCGGGCCAGTACGGTGTCGTCGCTGACCCCCGCCGCGCCGTGTGCCTGCACCGCCCGGTCGACCACCTTGTGGGCGACCTCCAGCGCCGCCACCTTGATGGCGGCGACCTCCATACGGGCGGCGGCGTTGCCGACGGTGTCCATCAGCCAGGCCGACTTGAGGACGAGGAGACGAAGCTGCTCGATCTCGATGCGGCTGCGGGCGATCCACTCCCGGACCACTCCCTGGTCGGCCAGCGGCCCGCCGAAGGCGGTGCGTTCGGTGACGCGCTCGCACATCAGCCGCAGGGCGCGCTCGGCGAAACCCACGGCGCGCATCGCGTAGTGCATCCGGCCGGGACCCAGCCGTCCCTGGGCGAGCGCGAAGCCCTCGCCCTCCCCTCCGAGGATGTTCTCGGCCGGGACCCGGACGTTCTCGAAGAGCACATCGCCGTGTCCCAGCCGGTCGGTGTAGCCGAACATCGGCAGGTCGCGCAGGACGGTGACGCCCGGGGTGTCCCGGGGGACGAGCAGCATGGACTGCTGCCGGTAGGTGGGCGCGTCCGGGTCGGTCTTGCCCATCAGGATGATCAGCTTGCAGTCGGGGTCGAGGATCCCGGAGGTGTACCACTTGCGGCCGTTGACGACGTAGCTGTCGCCGTCGCGGGTGATGCGGGTGCGGATGTTGCGGGCGTCGGAGCTCGCCACCTCCGGCTCGGTCATGGCGAAGCATGAGCGGATCTGAGCGTCGAGCAGCGGGCGCAGCCAGCGTTCCTGCTGCTCGGGGGTGGCGTACAGGGCGAGCAGCTCCATGTTGCCGGTGTCGGGCGCCGAGCAGTTGAACACTTCGGGGCCGATGATGGAGCGGCCCGCCAGCTCGGCGAGCGGCGCGTATTCGAGGTTGCTGAGCCCCGCGCCCCAGTCGCCGTGCGCCATGAAGAGGTTCCACAGGCCCTCGGCGCGGGCCTTCTCCTTCAGCTCGGCCATCACCGGCGGCAGGGCGTGCGGGTCGTCCCCTTCGGCCAGCTGCCGGTCGTACGTCGCTTCCGCGGGGAAGACGTGTTCGTCCATGAACGACCGCATGCGGTCCTGGAGTTCACTCGCCCGTGGCGAGTATCCGAAATCCACGATTGCTCCTGTTCGGTGGGGGCGTACCGGTGCCGGATCAGCCGAGGATGTCGCGGGCGGTGCGGATCATCGCGGCGATGGTGGGCGGCAGGCGTTCCTGGTCCGGGTCGTGGTGCTTGCCCTCGCGGTGCCGGCGGAGGTTGTGGCCCATGATCGCGGCCATCTTCATGCGGCCGAGTGCCCGGAACCAGTCCATCGCGGGCAGCGCGGGCCGCCCGTCGCGGTAGGTGTCCAGCAGTTCGGCCTCGCCGGGCAGCCCGGGCACGGCGTGTCCCAGCTGGGGGAAGTTGCGGTGGTCGGCGAAGAGCAGAAACCAGCCCAGGTCGATGCGCGGGTCGCCGACGCTCCAGATCTCCCAGTCGACGACGGCCACCGCCCGCTCGCCCACGCACAGCACATTGCCGAGCCGGAAGTCCCCGTGCAGCAGCACCGGCGGGAGTCCGCGGGGGACGCCGTCGGCGAGACGCGCCAGCAACTCCTCCCCGCCGGGCCGCAGTTCGGCGGGAACGGCACGCAGGGTGCGGCTCCAGCGCTCCAGCTCGCCGGCGGCGCCCAGCGGTGCGGGCGCGTCGAGCCCGGGTGTGTGCACATCGGTGCCGTGCAGTAGGCGCAGGACGGAGGCGATCTCCAGCATCCGCGCGCGGGACGTCGCGGGGTCCACCTCGTGCTCGTCCAGTACCGGCTCGACGGCCTCCCCGGCCGCGAAGTCCATGGCGAACCAGGCGGGTTGGGTCTCGTCGACGGCCATGACACCCGGGACCGGCACCGTGGATCCGGCCAGCGCGCCGAGCACCCGTGCCTGGCGCAGGACGTCGTTGCGCCCGACGGGCCGCTGACCCGGAGGCACCGCCTTGACGACGTAGCGGGCATCCCCGGCCGCGACCTCGTAGGTCAGCCCCGAGTGGCCGCCCGGCAGCACCGTCAACTCGCCGACCTGCGCGCCCGGATGGTGGCGGGCGAGCCGGTCGCGGACCCGGGCGGCCAGCTCCGGCACCTCGGTGGCCATGCTCATCGGACGGGCTCCTTGGGCAGGCCGAGTACGCGCTCGGCGAGGATGGTGCGCTGGATCTCGTCGGTGCCGCCCGCGATGCTGTAGCCGGGGGCGCCCAGCAGGTGTTCCGTCCAGGCGTAGGTGCCCCACTCCCCCGTGTCCGCCACGAGGCTCGGCCCCAGCAGCTCGGACACCAGGTCGCTGGTGCGCCGCATGGTCTCGGTGGCGTACAGCTTGCCGACCGACGCCTCCGCGCCCGGTTCGCGCCCGGCGACGAGGGCGGCGGTCACCCGCAGTCCCATGAGCCGCTGGACGAGGGTGCGGAGGTGGAGGTCGGCGGCCCGCTGCTGTTCGCCACCGGTGAGTGGGCGCGACAGGTTTCCGGCCAGGTCCAGCGCCCGGTCGGCGTTGTCCAGGCCGAGGCTGCCGGAGTCGAGCCGTTCGGCGGCCAGCACGCTGAGCGTGACCCGCCACCCCTCGCCGACCGGCCCGAGCCGGTCGGTGTCGGGCACCCGCACCCCGTCCAGGTAGACCTCGTTGAAGCTGGTGCCACCGGTCATCTGCCGGATGGGCCGTACGGTGACGCCCGGCGCGTCCATACGCACCAGGAAGACGGTGATGCCGGCGTGCTTGCGGACGTCCGGATCGGTGCGGCACACCGCCACGCCCCAGGTCGCCACGCGAGCCCCGGAGGTCCACACCTTGTGCCCGGTCAGCACCCAGGTGTCCCCCTCGCGCACCGCCCGGGTGCGCACCGCGGCGAGGTCGGATCCGGCCTCGGTCTCCGAGAACAGCTGGCAGGCCAGTTCGTCGGTGCGCAGCATGGGCACGAGCCAGCGGCTCTTCTGCTCCTCGGTGGCCCACAGACCGATCGCGGGGCGACGAGTGCTTGGGTCACGGGGAAGATCTCGGGGCGGTGCGGTACGTCGAAGGCCGCCTCCTCGCCGCGGTAGAGCTGCTCGTAGTACGCGGGCAGACTTCGTCCGCCGTACTCCTGCGGCCAGTTGAGCGCGGACCAGCCCTGGTCGTAGCGGGTGCGTTCCCACTCCTGGACGCGGGCGGTGTGCTCGCGCTCCTGCTCCTCGGTCCAGTTCTCGAATACGGCGACGGAGTCGGAGCCGCTGCCCCACTCCCCGTCGGCGGCGCGGGGCCGGGCCACTCCGGCGAGCCACGTCCGGGCCTCGGCGCGGAACTCATCGGGTTCCGGGATACCGCTCATCTCTTCCTCCACCTCCGATCGGGGGGGCCGTTCAGCCGGACATTCCGCGGGCCAGTGCCCGGAATGTTCGGCGGGCCATTCGGCTGGACATCCGGCGGGACGTTCAACGGGACAGGACCGTGCAGGCGCTCACGCCGGGGGCGCCGTACACATGGGTGAAGCCGATCCTGGGACGGTCCGGGACCTGGCGCTCACCGGCCCGGCCGCGGAGCTGCTGGACGACCTCGTAGACCTGGCGCAGTCCCGAGGCGCCGATGGGTTCGCCGTTGGCGATGCAGCCGCCGTCGGTGTTGACCGGCAGCGTCCCGTCGATCCCGGTGGCGCCGGAGGCGATCAGCCGCTCCTGCTCGCCGTCCTCGCAGAATCCGCACTCGGCCATGTGCATGACCTCGGCGCCGCTCTCGGTGTCCTGCAGCTGACACACGTCGACATCGCCGGGGCCGAGTCCCGCCTCCTCGAAGGCGGCGGCCGAGGCGTCACGGCTGACGCTGGTCAGCGTGCCTCCGGGAATCCACGGGCTGAACACCTCGAACGAGCCGAAGCGCCGGGTGCGTACGGCCGCCGAGCGCAGGGTGACCGGTGTGCCGTCCATCGCGCGGGCGGCCTCGGGCGAGCAGAGGACCAGCGCCGCCGCGCCCGCTCCCGGGGAGCAGAACATGAAGCGGGTCAGCGGATCGCTGACCATGCCGGATTCCAGGATCTCCTCGGCGGACACCGGTGTGCGACGCCATGCCTCGGGGGTCAGGCCGCCGTTGCGGTACGCCTTCTCGGCGACCAGGGCGAGGGTCCGCGAGGTGATCCCGTGGTCGTGCATATAGCGCTGGATCTTCATGCCGAAGAACTGGGTGGTCACCATCAGCCCGTCGCTGCCGTACTCCGCGCCCAGGCCCCAGTCCTCGGGCCTGGGATCGAAGGCGCCGCGCGGGTGTTTGTCGAAGCCGACGGCGAGGACGACGTCCGCCATGCCGGAGCGGATCGCGTTCACGGCGGAGATCAGCGCGCTGCCACCGGTGGCGCAGCCGTTCTTGACATTGACGAACGGCAGTCCGGTCAGCCCGAGTTGGGCCACCAGGGTGTCCGCGAGACCCGCGCTGTCGCTGCCGCCGAACGCGGCCCGCACCCGCGACCACGGGATCCCGGCGTCCGCCAGCGCGGCGTTGACGGCGGTGACGGCCAGTTGTCGGCCGGTCGCCTCCGACCGGCCGAACGGGGTGCGCCCCGCGCCGCAGATCAGCACATCGGTGCTCACGAGCCCTCCTCGCTCACGGGTGTGGGCCTGGCCCGGGGCACCCCGGGACCGGCGGTCACGGAGAGCGGCATGCCGATGCGGACGGCGTCGAGGTCGTCGACATCGAGGACGGCGGCCACCCGCACGCCCTTAGCCAGCTCGACATAGCCGAGCGCGAACGGCTCGAAGCCCCCGGGCGGGACCTGGTAGGGCGGCGACTTGGGGGCGTACCGCTGCACCGTCCAGGTCCACAGCGTGCCCGTGCCCTGGAGGGCCGCCGGATCGGCCGGCCCTCCGCAGCGCGGGCACGTGTCGTCCGCGGGGTACACCGTCACCGAGCAGCCGGAGCAGCGTGCGCCCTGGAGCCCGCCGACGGCGGGGCTCCGCGGATCCGTGGTCATCCGGATCAGCGCCCCTGCCACTTGGGTTCGCGCTTCTCCAGGAACGCCGACACGCCTTCGTTCGCGTCCTCGGAGTTGAGCGCCACGCCCACGGCGAGGTGCTCCATCACCATCAGCGACTGGGTGTCGGCGTCCAGGCTGCGGTCGATCGTCATCTTCGTGAGCCACATGGTGAAGGGGCTCTTGTCGGCGAGGTGGCTGATGAACTCCTCGACCGTCGCGTCCAGCTCATCGGCCGGGGCCGACTTGTTGATCAGGCCGAACTCGGCGGCCTCGACGCCGGAGAGGAGCTTGCCGGTGAGCATCAGCTCCTTGGTCTTACGGATGCCGATCATGCGCGGCACCCGGTAGATCGGACCGGCCCCGCCGAAGAGCGCGCGGCGGATGTGGAAGTCGCCGATCTTCGCGTCGTCGGCGGAGATGGCGAAGTCACAGGAGATCATGATCTCGAAGCCGCCTGCGGTGACATGGCCCTCCAGGACCGCGACCGAGGGGGTCTTCATCGAGTACAGGCGGTCGCACACCTTCGCGGACTTCACCGCGACGTCGATCGCGTTCGACTTGCCGACGTACTCGGCCTTCAGGCTGTCGAGGTCGAACCCCGAGCAGAACGTGCCGCCACGGCCGCGCACCACCAGGACTCGCAGCTCGGGGTCCTCGTCCACCTCGGTGATGATCTCGTCGAGCCGGTCCAGGATCGGCACGGTGACGCAGTTCTTCTTCCACGGACGGTTGAGCCACACACGGGCGACGTGGCCGTCGCGCTCGAACTGGATCTCTTCTTCCGTTGTCATCCCTCACCCCTCAGAAACTGAACTGAATTCACTACAACTTTGATTCCAGAGCCGCACAGTGTCAAGCCCTTGATCGAGACATACCTATTCGGGTTCAGGCAGCGGGGCGGGCGGCGAGGCCGGCAAGCCCGGCGAGCCGGGTCCGGTGCTGGTCCGCCGTGCCGAACAGCACCTCGGCGCCACGCGCCCGGCGTACGTACAGATGCGCCGGGTGCTCCCAGGTGAAGCCGATCCCGCCATGCAGCTGGACGTACTCGGCCGTGGCCAGGCGGAAGGTCTCGGAGCAGACCACGGCGGCGGCACAGGCGGCCACCGGCAGTTGCGGCGAGGCGATGGCGGCGCAGGCGGTCGCGTAGGCGGCCCCCGAGCGCGCCGCCTCCAACGCCACCAGCACATCGGCCAGCCGGTGCTTGACGGCCTGGAAGGACCCGATGGGGCGGCCGAACTGGTGGCGCTGCGCCACGAAGGCGACCGTGGCGTCCAGCGCGTGCCCGCTGCCGCCGACCTGCTCGGCCGCCAGCGCGGCCCGCCCGGCGTCCAAGGTGGCCGAAACCGTGCCCTCGGCCTCCTCCGCCGTGCCCACGGCAGTGGCCGGGGCACCCAAGAACTCCACCAGCGCCTGGCGCCGCGTCTCGTCCAGGACGCGGCGCGGAGTCCGCCGGCAGGTGTCGGAGGCGGGCTCACAGGCGAAGAGCCGGGGTCCGGCGGGGGTTCCGGCCCGCACCAGGAGCAGATCCGCACCGGCCCCGTCGAGCACGAAGTCCGCCCGGCCGCGGAGCACCCAGCCGTTGCTCCCTTCTTCCGCGGTGACGGCGAGCTCATGCGACTCATCGCGCCCACCGGGGCGGTCATCGGGGCCGAACCCGGCCACGGTGGCGGTGAGCGTGCCGTCGGCGATCCGGGGCAGATAGCGCTCGCATGCCGCACGATCGCCGCTGAGCAGGAGGGCGTGTGCGGCCAGGACCACCGTGGGAAGCAGCGGCGCGCAGTACAGGGCGCGCCCGGATTCCTCCAGGGCCACGGCCAGTTCGGCGAAGGTGAAGCCCGACCCGCCGTACTCCTCCGGAATGGCCAGGCCGTGGACGCCGATCTCGCCCGCGAGCCGTGCCCAGAGCGCTTCGTCGTATCCGCGCGGGGTGGCCAGATGCTTGCGTACCTCCTCGACGCCACTCGCCTCGGCGTAGAGGTCCCGCAGGACGGTGCGCAGTTGTCGCTGCTCGTCCGTTTCGGACAGCAGCTGGGGGTCGATCTCGGGGTGGCGACGGTGCATGGGATCTCCATCGTGCTCGTACGGCGGGCGAGTAGCGCAAGAATTGAACTCAATTCATGACCGTAGGCATGGGACACCAGGCAGGCAAGAGCATCCGGCGCCAGGATCGGGGCGGGCCCGATCCGCTCAGGCGGTGAACCGGCCGCCGTTGGCGAGCAGCACCGCGCCGACAAGGTTCGCCGCGGCATCGCTCGCGAGGAAGAGGGCGATCTCGGATATCTCCTCGGGCGTCGCGTACGGGCGCACCCGGGGGTCGGCGAAGGCCGACCGCAGCGCCTCGGGGGTGCGGGTCGCCATCCCCGTGTCCGTCGGGCCCGGCGCCACCAGGTTCACGCGGATCCCGGACGCGATGACCTCCTTGGCCACGGCTTGGGCCAGGGCGTGCACACCCGCCTTGGAGGCGGCGTAATGGGGGTAGCCGACGGGCGCGTCGAAGGCCGACGACGATCCGATCACCACGATCGCCCCTGCCTCGCGGGGCCGCATGACCCGCACCCCGGCGCGGAGCACATGGAAGGTTCCGTCCAGGTTCACCCGCAGGACCCGCTGCCAGGAGGCGTCGTCGAGGGAATCGGTCAGCTCGACCGGCCGCCCTTCGACGGCCGCGTCCGCGATGCGCTGCTTCGCCTCCGGATCGTCGACCCCCGCCGCGTGCACCAGGACGTCGAGGCGGCCGTGCCGGCGCAGTACGTCCTGGAAGGCGCTGTCGACGCCCGCAGCGTCCGTGACGTCGAGTGCGACCGCCTGGGCGGCGGACAGTTCCTCGGCGACGGCCGCCGCGCCGTCGCCGTTCACGTCCGCCAGGACGACGGCCCGTGCGCCTTCCGCGGCCAGTTGCCGGGCGACCGCCGCGCCCATGCCCGAGGCGGCTCCCGTCACCATCGCGACCCGGCCGGCGAACCTCCCCGCGCGAACCTTTTCGTGCGTCACGCCTTCGCTCGTCACACCGATCCCCTTCCGTTGCCTCGGCCATCTATTGAACCGACTTCACCTCTGTTACCGTGGCAGCCGCAGCGCTGACAAGACCCGGGACGGTGAAGATGAGGGCACTGCGGCTGACTACCTGGGGCGAGGCTCCGGCATCGGCAGAGGTCGAGCGGCCCGTCCCCCACGGCACCGAGGTGCTGGTGCGGGTCGAAGCCGCCGGTCTGTGCCGCTCCGACCTGCATGTCATCGACGGTGCTCCGGGCGCGCTCCCCTACCGGCTGCCGTTCACCCTCGGCCACGAGGTCGCCGGGCAGGTCACGGCCCTGGGGCCCGCCGCCGACGGAGTGAGCGCAGGTGACCGCGTGGTGCTCTACGGACCGTGGGGCTGTGACTCCTGTGCGCGGTGCGCCGCCGGCTCCGACAACTACTGCGACCGGCGGGACACCCTCGCCTGGCACGGGGCGGGACTGGGCCGGGACGGCGGAATGGCCGAGTACGTGCTCGTCCCCTCCGCCCGCCATCTGGTGCCGATCGGCGACCTGCCGGCCGACCAGGCCGCCCCGCTCTCCGACGCGGGCCTGACGTCCTACCACGCCGTGGCCGGGCTCCGGCACGCCCTCGGCGAGGGCACCACCGCCGTCGTCATCGGTGTCGGCGGACTCGGCCACCTGGCCGTCCAGGCCCTCCACGCGACCACCGCGAGCCGTGTGCTGGCGGTGGATGTCCGGGAGGACGCCCTGGCTCTCGCGGACCGCTCCGGCGCGGACTTCAGCACCCTGATACGACCGGACACCGCCCGCGTCCTGAGGGCACGCAGCGGTGGCGTGGGAGCGGACGCCGTATTCGACTTCGTCGGCGCCCCACAGACGCTGGAACTCGCGACCGGCGTCCTGCGCCCCGGCGGCGAACTCGCCGTCGTGGGAAGCGGAGGCGGCAGCCTGACGGTGTCCAAGCCGGGCGTCCTCCCGCCCGGCTTCCGGCTCTCACTGCCCTTCTGGGGAACGCGCCACGAACTGGCCGCGGTCGTCACGCTGGCACGTTCGGGGGCGCTCCACGTCGAGACGGAGCGCTTCCCGCTGTCCGCCGCCGCGGAGGCGATCGAGCGGCTCCGCCGGGGTCGGGTGCGGGGCCGGACCGTGCTCGTACCGGACTGAGCACGTTCGCGGTGGACTGATGGCTCCGGCCCATGGACGCGGGGCTTGGGGACGCGCGGGGCTTGGGGACGCGCGGGGCTTAGGGGCGCGCGGGGCTTAGGGACGCGCGGACTCATGGACGCGCGGGCTCACCGGCGCGGGAACTCACGGATGTCGGCAACTCACGGATAGGGAAGGGAAGTTCAGCATGCGCTTCGACGGAAAAGTGGCGATCGTCACCGGCGGCGCCCGGGGCATGGGTGCCACGCATGTACGGGGGCTGGTCGCGGAGGGCGCCCGGGTCGCCGTCTGCGACGTCCTGGACGACGAAGGGGAGGCCCTGGCCGGGGAAGTCCCCGACACGCGGTACTGCCACCTCGACGTCACCGACGAAGCGGAGTGGCAGTCCGTCGTCCGCACGGTCGCGCACACCCTCGGCCCCGTGGATGTCCTGGTCAACAACGCGGGGATCATGCTCTACGGCGGTGTGGAGCAGCAGTCGCCCGAGCACTTCCGCCGGATCATCGACGTCAATCTGGTGGGCGCGTTCCTCGGCATGCACACCGTCCTCCCCGGCATGCGCGAACGCGGCCACGGGGCGGTCGTCAACGTCTCCTCGGCCGCCGGTATGACGGGTTTCGCCGGTGGCATCGGCTATGTGGCGAGCAAGTGGGGGGTGCGCGGGATGACCAAGGCCGCCGCACTGGACATGGCGGGCAGCGGGGTGCGGGTGAACTCCGTCCACCCGGGTGTCATCCGTACGTCCATGGGTGAGACCGCCTCACCCGCGCTCTTCGCCCATCAGCCGGTGCGGCGCATCGGGGAGCCCGAGGAGGTCACCCGCATGGTGCTCTTCCTGGCGAGCGACGACGCCTCGTACACGACGGGCGGGGAGTTCCTCATCGACGGCGGCCAGACCATCGGTCACGGCGGCCACTCCGCGGATTAGAGCGGCGCCGAGCCCGCGGCCGTGCGTGGCGCCTGCCGCCACCACGGCCGAACGCCCGCTACACATCCTTGCGGACGGTGAGCAGGGAACCGATCCCGATCAGGCAGACCAGCATGACGAAGAACGCCGGGGAGAGCAGGTTCCCGGTGTGCTCGACCAGGAAGGCCGCGATGTACGGAGCCGTACCGCCCGCGAGGACGGTGCCGATGTTGTACCCGATCGCCATACCGGTGTAGCGGACCCGGCGTTCGAAGAGATGCGGCCACAGACTCGCCGCCGGGACCTGCACGAACGCACTGCTCAGCATCAGGAGCAGATAGGCCAGACCGGCCAGCGCCAGGCTGCCCTGACCCATGAGCATCATCGCGGGATAGGCGGACACCAGGAAGCCCAGCAGCCCGCCCATCAGGACGCGACGGCAGCCGAACCGGGCGGCGAGCCGGCCGGCCGGCACCATGAGCAGCACGGTGACGAGCACGACACCCGCGGTCAGCCAGTACACCAGCGTGGTGTCGTATCCCAGGTTGGTGGTCAGGTAGATGCCGATGTACGTCAGCCCGAGGAAGATGGCGCCGCCCTGCGCCATGGCCAGACCGACGGACTGCAGCAGCGCCGGGCGGTGGGTGGCCAGGACCTCCCGGATCGGGGCCGCGGGGATGTCGGCGCGCTCTGCGGCCTCCTTGAATTCCGGGGTGTCCTCGATCCGCAGCCGGGCCCACAGACAGAGGAGGGTGAGCGGCACGGCCATCAGGAAGGGCAGCCGCCAGCCCCAGTCGCCCATCTGTTCCTTGGTGGTGAGGGCGGAGATCGCTCCGGCCGTCGCGGCCGCGAACATGAACCCGAGGTTGGAGCCGATGGGCGTGACGGAGCCGAGGAAGGCTCTGCGCCCGGGCGGCGCCGACTCGTAGATGTAGGTGTAGGCACCGACCGACTCGCCGCCCGAGGAGATGCCCTGTACCAGCCGGGTGATGAAGAGGAGTACCGCGGCGAACACACCGATCTGGCCGTAGGTCGGCAGCAGTCCGGTGACGCTGCTGGCCACCCCCATGCACAGCACCGAGGAGACCAGCGCCTTGCGACGCCCCCATCGGTCGCCGATCCATCCGAAGAAGACACCGCCGATCGGCCGCACCACGAGGCCGGTGGCGAACACCGCGAGCGCCGCCAGCATCGAGGCCGCCGGATCGTCGCCCGGGAAGAACTGCGGGGCGATGGCCACGGCGAGATAGCCGTAGACGCTGAAGTCGTAGTACTCGATCAGGGTGCCGATGCTCCCGGCGAGCATCGCGCGGCGCACCGTACGGGGATCGTGCGACGCCGACTCCTCCGGCGGCGCGGGCTCCTCCCCCGGCGGCGCGGGCTGCTGTGTGGTGCTCATGATCCGGCTCCCTTCCCCGCGGCACGGTCCGGTACCTTGCCGACGCCCGGGACGCTACAGAACTGAACTCAGTACAGCTAGCCGTCGAACACGAGTTTTCTCCCGGGACGCGCCAGAGGCCATGGACACGATCAGGCGCGCGGGCCGGAAGGGCTCGATGTAAACGGTGTACGACCTGCGGTTCAGCCAGCAGCGGCGTGCCGCGCGAGACGGTCACCGCATCGACACACGCCCGACCGGTTGAGGATCTGAATTGGATTCGGTTTACTCGTAAGGAGCGGGGTGTGCCGTATGCGGACCCCGCGCTTCAGACCAGCTTCGCGTCGTGGGTACGCGGTCGCGCGCCCAGGACGTGAAGTGTCGCCGTACAGGTAGGCAGTAGCCAAGCTCGGGAGTGCAACGTGCCCATCGGGTTCGAGATCGATGAACGAGTCGCCGGGATCGCGCGGCGCACCACCGAGTTCGTACGGGAGGTGGTGATACCCGAGGAGCAGGCGTGTGACGGCAACGTCCATGCCGGGCCGGAGCCGCTGCGCCGCCGGCTGCAGGACGCGGCCCGCGAGGCGGCAGTGTTCGCCCCGCACGTCGGCGCCGAATGGGCCGGACTCGGACTGGACCTGTGCGGACAGGCCGTGGTGTTCGAAGCGGCCGGGTACTCGCTGCTCGGGCCCCTCGCGCTCAACTGCGCGGCTCCCGACGAGGGCAATACGCATCTGCTCGAGGTGGTGGCCACGGAGGAGCAGAAGGAGCGGTATCTGCGCCCGCTGGCGGCCGGTGAGGCGCGCTCGTGCTTCGCGATGACCGAACCGGCGCCGGGCGCCGGCTCCGACCCGCGTGCGCTCACGACGACCGCGACGAAGATCGACGGCGGCTGGCGGATCGACGGCCGCAAGTGGTTCATCAGCGGCGCCGACGGGGCGGCCTTCGCCATCTGCATGGCCCGCACCAGCGGCGGCCCCGGCGACGCGGGCGGCGCGACGATGTTCCTCATCCCCGCCGACAACCCCGGTATGAAGATCGTCCGGAATATCGACACCCTGGACCAGGGCCTCTTCGGCGGGCACAGCGAAATCGCCTTCGAAGGCTGCGAGGTGGCGGACGATGCCGTACTGGGCGAGGTGGACCAGGGCTTCGCGTACGCCCAGGTACGCCTCGGGCCCGCGCGCATGACCCACTGCATGCGCTGGCTCGGCGTGGCCCGGCGGGCGCAGGACATCGCCCTGGAGCGCGCGGCGGACCGTTCGGCCTTCGGCAAGCCGCTGGCCGAACTGGGCATGGTGCAGCAGATGCTGGCCGACTCCGAGATCGACATCGAGACCAGCCGGGCGGTGCTGTGGCGGGCCTGCTGGGAGCTGGACCAGGGCCGCCCGGCCGCCCAGCACACCTCGATCGCCAAGACCTACGTCTCCGAAGCGGTGAACCGGGTGGTCGACCGGGCCGTCCAGATATGCGGTGCGCTCGGCATCTCGGGCGACGCCCCGCTGTCGCGGCTGTACCGCGAGGTGCGTCCGTTCCGTATCTACGACGGCCCGTCCGAAACCCATCGCTGGGCCATCGCCAAGCGCGCGGTGCGGGCGGCGCGGGAGCGGCGGGGCACCCTGTGACCAGTTCTGGGACGACGGTGGCCGGAGTCGACGTGGCCGCGTTGCAACGCTACTTCGAACGCCACGTACCCGAGTGCGCGGGCCCGCTCACGGTCACGCTGCTGCAGGGCGGGCGCTCCAACCTCACCTACGCGGTGACCGACGGGGCACACCGATGGGTGGTGCGCCGCCCGCCACTGGGGGTGCTGACACCGACCGCACACGACATGGACCGCGAATACCGCGTCGTCGCGGCGCTCGGCGACACCGCTGTGCCGGTCGCCCGGGCCGTGCTGTCGTGCACGGACCCGGAGGTGATCGGGGCGCCCTTCTGCGTCGTCGACTTCGTGGCGGGCACGGTGCTGCGCGACGGCGACGAGGCCGCCGTACTCCCGCCCGACGACGCGCGGCGCGCCGCCGATGCGCTGGTGGACGCCCTGGTCACACTGCACTCGGTGGACGCCGCCACCGTCGGGCTCGGCGACTTCGGCCGGCCCGACGGCTATCTGGAGCGCCAGGTGCGGCGGTGGCGTGGGCAGTGGGACAAGGTCGCCACGCGGAACCTGCCGGACCTCGACGAACTGCACGGCAGGCTGGCCCGCTCCCTGCCCGCGAGCGGCGCCCCGGCCATCGTGCACGGGGACTACCGCCTGGACAACGTCATCCTGGCACCCGGCGAGTTCGGGCGGATCGCCGCCGTCCTCGACTGGGAGATGGCCACGCTCGGCGATCCGCTCGCCGACCTCGGGATGCTGCTCATGTACTGGGACCCGACCTGCGAACCGGTCCTCGGGGCGCGCCACGTCCCGACGGCCAACCCCGGCTTTCCCTCGGGCCGCGAGGTGGCCGAGCGATACGCCGCGAAGTCCGGACGGGACATCGATGGCCTGCCCTTCTACCAGGCGCTGGGCTGTTTCAAGCTCGCCGTCATCGCGGAGGGCATCCACGCCCGCTATGCGGCGGGACAGACGGTCGGAACGGGATTCGAGCGGGTCGGCTCCGCGGTGCCCGCGCTGCTGCGCTCGGGGCTGGAGCTGCTGCCGTGACCGGTCACATCGCAGATGCCACGGCTGACGCCGGAGATGCCGCGCGAGACGCCATGCCAGATGCCACGCGAGTTACCACCCAAGGTGCCGCGCAAGACAGAGGAGAGCCCGTGCGAGACCGACTGTCCGGACAGATCGCCCTGGTCACCGGCGCCACCGGCGGTATAGGAACCGCCGTCTCGCGGCGGTTGGCCGTCGAGGGCGCCACGGTGGTGGTGACCGACGTGGACGCCGACCGTTGCGAGCAGCTCGCGGAGGAGCTGACGAAGGACCTGGCGGCCGATGGAGCGCGGGCGCTGGGCCTCGCGCTGGACGTGAGCGACGAGGAGGCGTGGCGCGGCACGGTCGAGCGCGTGGTCAACGAACTGGGCGGCCTGTCGGTGCTCGTCAACAACGCGGGCATCGCCAAGATGCGCACCGTGGAAACGGAGACCCAGGAGTCCTGGGACAAGGTCATCGCCGTGACCCAGGGCGGTGTCTGGCTCGGCATGAAGCACGGTGGACCCGCGATCGAAGGCTCCGGGGGCGGCTCGATCGTCAACATCGCGTCGATCTTCGGCACGGTGGGCGGCTTCGGCAGCCAGTTCTCGTACCACGCGGCGAAGGGTGCGGTCCGGCTGATGACGAAGAACGCCGCCCTGCACTGGGCCACGCGCGGCGTCCGCGTCAATTCGATCCATCCCGGTTTCATCGAGACCCCTCTCTCGCGCGAACTGTGGCGGGGCACTCCCCGTCACACCGCGATGGTCGAGGGCACCCCCATGGGGCGGCTCGGCACGCCGGACGAGGTCGCGGGGGCCGTCGCGTTCCTCGCCTCCCAGGACGCGAGCTTCGTGACCGGCTCCGAACTGTACGTGGACGGCGGCTGGACGGCACGCTGACGGGACACCGCCACCACCACCCCGTCACGGCTGACGACCGCCACCACCACCCGTTCGTCGCGGCGGACGAGCCAGGGGGTGGGGCGGCGAGCGGTCATCAGTCCGTCGTCTGTGCCGCCGTCGCGGTGGCGGCGGTGGCGGTGTCCGCGGCGGTCAGGCCGAACACCAGGGCCGAGGCGATGCCACCGGCGTAGGCGCGGTGCCACAGGCCACCGGTGTCCGACCCGGCCGCGAGGAGTCCGTGGAGCGGTTCGCCGTCCCCGCGCAGGACGCGGGCCCGATCGTCGATGCGTACACCGTGAAAGGGGAACGTGATGGCCGGTACGGTCTCGATCACGTAGTAGGGCGGTTCGTCGAGCGGAAGGCGGTCCAGCCGCCGACCGGGGACCGGCTCCAGCCCCGCCGCGGCGTCTTCGTTGAACAGCTTGACCGCGTCGCGTACGGCGTCACCCCGATACCCCCATTCCTCCGGGAGGTAGGCCAGTTCGTCGAGGTCTTCGGCGAGTCCCACACGGCCGCCCCGCTTACTGGCCAGAGCGAACTTGTCCACGGCGACCGCGCCCTCGACGTACGACCCGACGACCCAGTCACGGAACACCCGGGCGTCAGCGATGAGAAGGCCCCGGCTCTCGGGCTGCTCCAGCAACGCCATGGCCGTGAGGTGGTCGCCCAGCGTCTCGTCCACGAACCGATCGTTGCGCACATTGAACAGCAGGGCGTGTTCGCTGTAGTAGAGCGACAGGTCGACGAAGTCCGCCGGGTCGGCGAAGGAGATGCCGCTGGGGATGAGATGGCCGTAGAAGCCCGCGTCATCGTGGCCGGTGGCGGCACCGACCTGGGTGGCCAGACGGTATCCGCCGCCACGGCTGAAGGGGTTGGAGCGGAGCTGCATGCTCTCGGCACGGGGGTGCACATGCGCGGTGCGGAGTTCCGCATCGCCCTGAAACCCGCCGGTCGCGATGAGCGTGGACCCGGCGCTCACACGCATGCGCGCGCCATCGGCCAACCTCAGCTCCGCCCCGGTCACGGCCCCGTCCTCGACCACCAGCCGTTCGGCGCATGTCTCCAACAGCAACGTGCCACCGCCTTCGCGAACGACCCGACGACAGGTGTCGACATACTGATGGGTGTCGAACTGGTGCCCGCGACCGAAACTGAGGACGCGCTGCGCATCCTTGACGTCTACGCCGAGGGAGCGGATCCATGCGACGCCTTCGGGAAACCGATCCACGAGGGCGCGCTTGAGCGCGGTGTCTCCCCATGGGTTGTGCTGGTCCATGGCGTCATGGCTCGGCGCGGTCCAGGCGTAACCCGCGAAGCGCGCGGAACCGCCGACGTCCGTACCGATCTCCACGACCATGACGGACAGACCGTTGCGCACAGCGCGGGCACCGGCGGTCAACCCCGCCATTCCCGCACCGATGACCAGCAGATCGACATTCTCCACGCGCACGTGACTCCCCTCCGGCGATGAGCTCGACGGCTCGCCAGGGACGGCGACATGCCCTTGGCGACCCTCCCAGCAAAACCGAATCCAATTCAAAAAACAAGCATTGAGGACGAGGCAAGCCAGGGGGCGCCGAAATGAATTCGCTTTCAGGATCTGGAAGGGCGCTCAGCGCTCCTGCAGTGCTGCCAGCGCGTGGACGGTCGCGGCGGTGTCCGGGTACAGCCGCCGGTAGAGGGCGTACAGCTCGTCGTAGCGTCCGGTGTGCTCGGCGCGGGGCGTCACCGTCTCGCGCACCGGGTTCCAGTCCTCGATGGAGGCGCCCCCGACGAGCTGCGCGGCCAGCAGAGCATCGCCGTAACCGGCGCCGATGGTGATGGTGCGCAGCTCCTGCGGGCGGCCGGTGATGTCGGAGACGATCTGCGTCCACAGGGAGCCCTGGGTGCCGCCACCAACGGCGACCACGCGGCGGATGTCGCCGCCGGCCGCCTCGATGACCTCGATGTTCTGGCGGACGCCGAACCCGGTGGCTTCGAGTGCGGCCCGGTAGAGGTCGCCGCGGGTGTGGGACAGGGTCAGCCCGGCGATCACTCCGCGGGCGTCCGGGTCCATGATCGGGGTGCGCTCCCCGGAGAAGTACGGGAGCATCAGCAGGCCATTGGCGCCGGGGCCCGACTCGGCGGCCAGCGCGGTGAGTTGGGCATGGTCGCCGTCGGCGAACAGGTCACGGAGCCAGTTGGCGACCGCACCGGAGGTGGCCATGCCGCCGGCCAGATTCCGGGTTCCGGGCAGGGCGCCGACCGTGCCCCACAGGGACGGACTGGTCAGCGGCTTGGGCACGGTGTGGATGAGGAACATGGTGGTGCCGTACATCAGCATCAGATCACCGATGTGCTGCGCCCCCACGCTCAGGGCCTCGGCCCAGGCGTCGATGGTGCCGGTGGTGACGGGGATCCCGGCGGGCAGACCGGTCGCCTCGGCGGCCTCGGCGGTGAGGGCACCGGCCGCCTCACCGGGCCAGCGCAGTGGCGGCAGTTCGATGCCGGGAGCGATCTCGGCGGCCCAGGGGGCGTACCACTCACCGGCGAGCGTGTCGTACAGCGGGGTGCACTGGCTGGCCGAGTGGTGGTCCAGGACGTAGTGTCCGGTGAGCTTCCTGACCAGCCAGGAGCTCGGCATGTACAGCCGCCGGGCCCGCGCGTAGACCTCGGGCTCGTGCTCGGCGATCCAGGCGATTTTCGGCCCGGCGGCCTGTGTGGTCAGGGCGGAGCCGCAGCGGCGGATGATCTCCTCGGCGCCGAGCCGCGCCTCGATGCGCTGGATCTGGTGGACCGAGCGGGTGTCCACGCCGTACAGAACGGCAGGGCGCAGCGGGGTGTCGTGCTCATCGGCCAGCAGGACGCAGGGCCCCATGCCGCTGACCCCGACGGCGACTACGGTGGTGTCACCGGAGGCGGCGTCACCGGCAGCGGTGCCATCGACAGTGGTGTCATCGGCGGCGGTCAACTCCCGGGCGAGTTCGACGAACTCGCGCCACCAGACGGCAGCGTCCATTTCGAAGTGGCCGGGGCCGGGCCTTGCGGGGGTGTGCTCCCGAGTGGCCGAGCGGATCAGTGTGCCATCGAGGCCGACGAGAACGCCCTTGCTGCTCGAGGTGCCGATGTCCACACCGATGACTGCGTTGCGAGGCATGGCGAGCACGCTGACAGAAGGCGATTTCAGCGTCAAGGAAGCCCGGACACAAGGCCTTATCCGGGAGAAAAGCCATATCAACAGCGCGAACGGCAACTCGGGGAGTCGGTCAAGACGTCCCGTGAGAAGTCGTCCCGTGCCACGGTGGCCCGGTGGCGATGGTGTGGCCGAGCAGATGCAGTGGGGCGGCGCTCACTCCGGCCGCCTCGACCGCGTCCCAGTAGGCGTGCGCATGGGAGGCGTTGACCAGTCCGTGGACCAGTGGCAGGCCGGATACGGCGGTGTGCAGCAGGGATTCGAGTCGGCAGGAGGCGACCGTGCCCGGCAGCCACGACCGTTCCGCGTATCCGGAGGCGGCGGCTGGTGGGAGGTTGTCGGCGATGTACCGCTCGGTGTCGCCGACCGCGAGCAGACCGCCTCCGACGGTCAGCACATCGCGCTGCCCGCGCATCCGGGCGAGGGCGTGTGCGGTGTCGAAGCAGTGCGGGAAGGAGTCGTCGACCACGACGGTGCCGGGGCGCAACCGGTCGATGTCGAGGACGGCGGTGCCACCGCTGACGGCGGTGACGATCAGGTCGGCCTGGTACACGGCGGCGGGAAGGGCCGGGGCGGACTCGGCCGTCGCCACCGACCCGGCCAGGCCGCTCCCGCGCAGTTCCGTGGCGAGCGCGCGCAGGCGCGGTGCGCTGCCCGCGACATCGCACAGCACCAGGTGGGCGGGCGGGCGCGGGGCGCGGGTGAGCAGCAGGTTGAGGGATGAGGTGCCGATCGAGCCGAGTCCGACCATGGCGACGGTCAGGTCACCGAGGTCACGTCCGCTCGCGGCGAGTGCGGCATGGACCGTCTTGACCACGGACACGGCGGTGGCGGCGTGGCCGGTGGTGATCGCCGTCGTCGTCGCCCGGTCGGTGGCGCGCACCACCTCGAATCCGTAGCCGGTGAGCGCGGGGATCATGCCCGCCAGGGACACGCAGCGTGCGCCGAGGGAGGCGGCGTGGCTGACGGCGCGGGCGGTGTGGCCGGTGAGCGCGCCCCCGCGGCCAGTTCATCCGCGAACAGCGGCAGCGCGACGAACGCGGAGCGGCCCAACGGTGTGCTGATCTCCTCCAGCAGGCGGGGTCCACCGTCCGGGAAGAGCAGGTCTCGCAGGTGTTCGCGGGGCAGGTCGGGTTCCGGTATCCCGGCGAGGGCCGCCAGGTGTCCGGGGGCCGGTAGGTAGCCGATGAGCGCGGCGTCCGTACCACCGGAAGCGCGCGGCGCCCGGGCCGGCGCTGGGGCCGGGGTAGGGCGCGAGCGGGGCGTGGCCGCCCGGGTGAGTTCGTCCCGCAGGGCGTGGGTGAACGCGGTGAAGGTGGGCGCGTCGAGGGCGGCGGCCGATGCCCGCAGGGTGACGCGCAGGCCGTCCCCGACCGGGCGGACGGCCAGGAATACGTCGGTTCCCACCGGGGGCGGGGCGAGTTCCGTGTCGTGGTGATCCCAATCGAGGGTCAGGGTTGCGCCGGTGGGCGGGCCGAGGGCGGAGAAGTCCAGGTAGCTGAAGAGGAACTGAGTGGCGATCGGCAGGCCGGGCGGGGTGGGGGGCAGGTTCGGCGGACTGGGCCGGCCTTCGGGCGGCTCGCCACCGGTGTCGCTGCTCATGCTGCCACCGGTGCCATCGCTCGTACCGCCACCGGCGCCGCCGGTGGCGCCAGCGGTGCTGTACGTCCGGGCGGCCACGGCCTCCTCGGTGATCCGGAGCAGGTCCTCGCGGAAGGAGCGGGGCGATCCGTCGGGCGCCGTGGCCCCGGCACCCGCCTCCGCCACGGCAGGGCGCAGCGGCACGGCGGCCGCCAAGGGACCGAACAGCCGGCTGATGCCGGGCAGCGGGTGGTCGCGTCCGGTGACCGCCAGCCCGAGGACGAGGTCCCGTTGCCCGGTGAGGTCCGCCAGGGCCCGGTAGTAGGCGGTCAGGACGGGGGCGTACGGCGTGGCGCGGACGGTAGTCGCGAGGGTGCGCAGCCCGGCCGTCAGCTCGGCGTCGAGGGTGAACCCCGCCGACCTGAACTCCGACGAGCCGACCCCCGTGGCCTCGGCGCCCGCCGTCGCGTCGCTCCCCGCGCCCGGGCGTCGCAGGTCGGGCCGCTGGTACGGGGTGGCGTGGCGGGCCCGCCAGGCGGTGGCCGCCGGGTCCCGGCCGGGGCCCACATCCGGCTGCTGGAGCAGGGTGACGTAATCGCGGAAGGTGCCGCGCAGCGGTGGCAGCCCGGTCGGCCCGCCACGGCCGAGCCGGTCGTAGACGGCGATCAGTTCCCGGCCGAACAGGGCCGCGCTGTAGCCGTCACCGATGAGGTGGTGGGCGTGGACGACGAGCGTGTGCTCGTCGGGTCCGGTGGTGAGCACGCGCAGGCGCAGCAGGGGCCAGGCCCACGGTTCGAAGCGGCGACGGCGTTCGTCGGCGACCCGCTCCTCGATCAGGCTCGCGGATGCCAGCGTCTCGAAGTCGACCGGGAGTCGCAGTGCGGGCGGCAGTTCCTGCTGGACCGGCGGACGGGCGCCCGCGGGGAAGACGGTGCGCAGCATGGGGTGACGGACGACGAGGGCGTCGACCGCGCGCTGAAAGACATCGGTCCGCAGCGTGCCGCGCAGGCGCAGCCGGGCCAGCCACGCGGAGCCCGAGCCGGGCGCGATGGCCTCGGCGACCAGGAAACCGCGCTGGGTTGGGGTGAGGGGATACGGCGTGAGGTCCGCGCCGGCGAGGGCGGAGGTGTCGCCGCTTCCGGTGGTGGGAGAGGTATGCGGAGCGCCCGACACTCCCGGGCCAGGCGGGTCCCCTGGACCAGACCGAACAGGCTGGTCCCGCAAGGCGGACAGGGCCGCGGCATCGGACGGGTTACCCGGGGCGGGCGAGTTTCCCGGCGCGGGCGGGTTCCACGGGCCAGACGGCGCGGGCTGGTCCGGCAGGGCACGCGGCGCTTGCGCATCGGGCGAATGTCCCGGCGCGGGCGGACTTGCCGGAACGGGTGGGCTTCCCAGGACGGGCGGGTCGGGCACAGCGGGCGGGACTGCCGCGTCGACCGCCGTGTCCACGGTAACGGCCTCGTCCGCGACGGCAGGCACGTCCACGCGGGCAGCCTCGTCCACGGAAGTGGCCTCGTCCACGGCGGTGGCGAGGGCGGTGAGCGTGGTGTGCTCGTAGATGACCGTCGGCCTCGGCAGGGTGGCGTCTCGCCGTTCCGGTTCGTACGCCTTCTCCAGGCGCGCGAACACCTCCAGGATGAGGATGGAGTCGCCGCCGAGCGCGAAGAAGTCGTCCTCGCGGCTGACCTCCGCGACACTCAGCACCTCGGACCAGATACGGGCCAGGGTGCGCTCGGTTGGCGTGGCCGGCGCGGTCCCCGGGGCTTCTGCACGGATAGGCGGGTGTTCGCTCGGCGCCACTCCCGTTTCCGCGGCGGCCGACTCGTCCAGTCGGCGGCGGTCGACCTTTCCCGTGCCGGTGAGGGGCAGCGCGGCCAGGAACCGGAACCGGGCCGGGAGCATGTGGTCCGGCAGGGTGCCGCGCAGATGGGCGCGTAGCTGTGCCGGATCGGGTTCGGCGCCGCCCGGCAGGGGTTCCACATAGGCGGTCAGCCTGCCGTCACCGTGCAGTACGGCGGCCTGTGCGACCCGGGGGTGGGTTTGCAGCACGGCCTCGATCTCCCCCGGTTCGACCCGATGGCCTCGGATCTTCACCTGGTCGTCGAGGCGGCCGAGGAACTCCAGTACGCCGTCGGGCCGTTGGCGGGCCCGGTCGCCGCTGCGGTACCAGCGCTTGCCATCGTGCTCGGCGAACGCGGCCGCCGTGAGCGCGGGGTCGCCGAGGTACCCCGGCGTCAGCCCCGTTCCACCGATGAGCAGTTCACCGGGCTCGTCGGGGGTGCAGCGGCGCCGGTCCTCGGCCACCACCGCGACCTCGACGCCGGAGATGGGACGGCCGATCGGCAGTCGGCGCACCTCATCACCGGGGCGGGTCTCGATGAGATGGCAGGTGGCGTTGATGGTGGTTTCCGTCGGCCCGTACAGGTTGGCGATGCGGTGGCCGGGCCCGAACAGGTCGTACCAGCGGCGGACGTGCGCTGCGGGCAATGCCTCCCCGCCGACGTGGATCCAGCGCAGCGCCGACAGATCGGGGCGGGGCGCGCCGCGCCGCACCCGGGTCTCGGCGGCGGTCAGCAGCCGTTCCCACAGCGTCGGCACCGAGCTCCACACGGTGATCCGGTCCTGTACGACCCGGTCCAGCAGCGCCTCGGGGTCGCGGACCAGGTTTCGCGGCAGGGTGTGAACGGTGGCGCCGACCAGCAGCGGTGCCAGCAGTTGGCGTACGGAGGCGTCGAAGCACACGGAGGCCGTTTGGACGAGCCGGTCGCCCGCGCGGTAGCCGAAGGTGTCCACGGCCCAGTCCAGGTAGTTCACCATCGCCCGGTGGGTGATGGGCACGGCCTTGGGGCGGCCGGTGGATCCCGAGGTGAAGATGACGTAGGCGATGGCGTTGGGGTCGGTGGGTGGGGCGAGGTCCGCTGCGGGCAGTGGTGTCGGTATCGGATCGTCGATGGCCACCGTCGTCACGGCGCCGAGTGTCTCGGCCGTCGCTCGGGTGGCGTCGTGGCACACCACGGTCCGGGCCGTCGAGCGGTTGAGCTGGTCGGCCAGGCGCGCGGTGGGATGGGCGGCGTCCAGCGGTACCCATCCGGCCCCGGCCCGCAGGATGCCGATGACACCCACGACGGTGTCGCCGCCCGGCTCGGTGAGCAGACCGACCAGGTCCCCGGGGACGACGCCGCAGGCGCGCAACCGGTCGGCGAGTGCGGCGGAGGCCCGGTCGAGTGCACCGTAGGTCATGGTGGCATCGCCGGTTTCGACCGCGATCTGGTCGGCGGCCAATCGGAAACGTGCCGACAAGCGCTCGACGATGCCGCGCCCGGGGGCGAGGGTCGGTGCCGGTGCCGGATCATTGTTTCGGGCGGGCGCGGCGAGTTCCCTGTGTCCGACGTGTTCCGCGGGTTCGGCGAGTCGCGCGAGGTGGCCGAGTTCGGCGAGGTGTTCGCGGGCCAGGCGCTCCACCGTGGTCCGGGTGAACAGCCGGGTCGGGAAGTTCCAGGAGAAGTACAGGGCTCGGTCGCTCTCCCAGCACAGCAGCCCCAGACGCGTGGCGGCCGAGGCAGTGCGCGCCGCGGCCGGGCGCACCGTGACCGGGCAGTCGGGGTCGGTGGTGGCAGGGAAACGGGCGAAGCTGAACCCCGCCGGGGAGGCCGTACGCGGCCGGGGCCCAGCGGTGGGCAGCAGCCGGGCGATGTCCAGACTGGTGAGCCGGGCGTGCCGCTCTGCGTCCAGCCAGATCGCGCGCAACCGCTGTGCCAGGGCGGGGACCGGCTCATCGGGGTCGACGGCGGCCGACAGCGGCAAGGTGTCGGCGAGCGGGCCGACCAGCCGGTCGAGACCGGACAGCCGGAGTTCGCGACGGGCGCGGGCCACGTTGACCGCGATGCCGCGCTGCCCGCTCCACCGGGCCAGACAGCGCGCATACGCGGCCAACAGCAGGTGGAAGAGGGAAACGCCGTGGGCGGCGGCGCACTTGCGCAGTGCGGCGGTGAGGTGGGGGTCGGTGGCCACCTGGTGTGCGGTGAGGGGCGCGGCGGGCGGCGCCTCCGGGTCGCCGTCCCAGGGCAGGTCCAGTGTCGTGGGGTGGGTGGCGAGCGTGTCATGCCAGTACCGCTGGTCCTCGGCGAACTCCGGCGCGGACCGTTCCGCCCCGACGGCGGCGGCGTAGTCGGCGAAACCGGCTTGCAGCGGCGGCAACTCGGGCGAACGGCCGTGCGCGAGGGCGGTGTAGACGGACCACAGCTCCTCGCCGAGGACGTTGAGGCTGAATCCGTCCGCAGCGGAGTGGTGCAGTACCAGCAGCAGGTGGGCCAAGTCGGCGCGTTCGCGTACCAGCACGGCGCGCACTGGCGCCTCGTTGGCCAGGTCGAAGGGGCGATTGCACAGCGCCTCCTCCAGGTCGGCCAGGGGGCCTTCGGCGTGGCGGACCTCGTACCAGGACGGTGTGGTGTGCGGTTCGGGTGGCGCCACGCTCAGCTTGGGGGTCGTGGTGTCGGCCTCGATCCTGGCGCGCAGCATCGGGTGACGTTCGGCGAGAAGCGCGAGCGCGCGGCCGAGCAGACCGGTGTCCAGGGGGCCGTTGACGGTCTGGCGCACATACGCGTACGCGGTGACCTCGGGGTGCAGTTTGCCGAGCGTGTGGAAGGCCAGTTGCACGGGTGTGAGGGGAAGCGGGCCCCCGTTGTCGAACGCGCCCGTACGGTCGGCGGTGGGGTGTGAAAGGGGTGCGGGTTGTCGCGCCGCCCCCGCCTGAGCGGTCGTTGCCAGGTGGGCGGCCAGCTCGCCGATGGTCCGGTACTCGAAGAACAGGGTGGGCGGCAGGGGGCGACCCAGCTCCGACTCCAGCCTTCTGACGAGGTCCACGGCGGAAAGTGAATCCAGCCCCATGGTCAAGAACTGCTCGTCGTCGGCGACTTCGGCGGGCGCGCGGTGCAGAGCCTCGGCCAGCAGGCGGCGCAGAACGCCGGTGATGCGTGACGGGGTTTCGTCGGCGGCGCCCGGTGTGGTTGCGAGGGGTCCCGTTGTGGGGGTGAGGGGTCCCGTTGTGCTTGCGGGGGCCTGATGACGGTCCCAGACCCGGCAGCGCCCGGCACGACGGCCCTCGGCTCATCGGCAACCGACACGCTGAACTCAGGCCCGGCAGCGGCCGACATCACGGCCCCTGACCGTGCGGTAGCCGCTTCCGCCGTCAGCTCGGCCACCACCAGCTGCGCCGCGTCGATACCGCATGCCGCATGCAGCGCGGTCAGGCCCGCGCCCGTGGTCAGGGGCGCCACGCCCCGGGCCGTGGCGGCGGTTCGCGACGGCTCCGCGGCGGCCAGCCCGGTCCCGGCGAACGCGGCGAAGTTGAGCGACTGCCACGGTCGTCCGGCCTGCCGTTCGGAGGCGGCGAAGGCGTCGAGGAAGGCGTTGGCCGCCGCGTAGTCACCGAGCGCACCGGCCAGCCCGGGCAGCACCGAGGCGACCGAGGAGAAGGCCACGCACACCGCCGGACGGTGGCCGTGCCGCCACAGGGCCTGGGACAGCAGGTGGCTGCCGCGCACCTTGACGGCCATGACCTCGGCCATCTCCTCCGGTGTCTTGGCTCGCAGCGTGCCGGGACGCGCCACTCCGGCCGCGTGGAACACCCCGTCCAGCGGCGGCAGATCCGCGACCAGGGCCTCGATATCCGCTTCGACGGACACATCCGCCACGCGGTACTCCGCCGTGGCGCCGAGTGCGTCGAGTTCGGCCATCAGACGGCCCGCCGGAGGACGGGCCGACCGGCCGACGAGGACCAAGGTCGGCCGACCGCGTCCGGCCAGGTCGCGCGCGAGTTCGGTGCCGATCCCGCCCGTACCGCCGGTGATCAGGTAGGTGCCGTCGGACGGCAACGGCGAGGGCGACGGCAGCGGGTCGGCCGCCACCGCCATGGGGGCACGGGCCAGGCGGCGGCCCGCTCGGTACGCCACAGCGCTGCCACCCGGCGCGTTCCACCCGAGCACCTCCCGCTCCAGTGCGTCGAGCCGGACGTCCAGGGAGTCGTACGACGACAGGTCGACGCCGTACGCGGTGAGGCCCGGATACTCCTCGGGGAGCGCGAGCACAAGACCGGTGAGCAGCGCCTGGGCGGGGCGCAGCCGTTCGGCGGTGACGCCGGTGGCGTGTACGTCCTCGGTGACCGCCACCAGTCGGCCGGCGTCCTGGCTCATCGAGGCGATCAGGTCCCGCAGCGTGGACAGGACGGTGTGCGTCGCGGTGTCGAGGTCCGCCACGGTCGCACACTCGGCGGCCGGTCCGGCGAGCCAGACGGTGACCTGCGCGGGCGGCTCGGCGAGGGAGGCGCCGCCGTCCCCGCGGACCGTGATACCGCGCCGCTCCAGTCGGTGGGCGAGCGCACGGGCCAGCGCCGAATCCGGCCCGGCCAGCCGGACGGTGTGCGGTGTGTCCCCGCCGGCCAAGGGAGGTGTCTCACGCCAGGTGAGACGGTGCAGAGGCGCCGCCGCCCCGTGCTCGGACCGGTGCCCGGCCTCATGCTCGGGTCGGTGCTCGGGCCGGTCCCCCAGCCGATGCCCGGCCCGGTCCTCGGGCCGGTGCTCGGGCTCATGCTCGGGCCGGTGCTCGGGCCAATGCTCGGGCCAATGCGGTGGCCAGTGGCGACGGCGCTGGAACGGGTACGTCGGTACGGCCACGCGCGTCCGCCCGGTGCCCAGTGCCGCGTGGTCCAAGTCCACCCCGCGCGTCCACAGCCGCCCCAGGGCCGTCAGCAGAGCCTGCCCGGCGTCGGAGTCGGCACCGGCGCCGGTACCCGGGATAGCCGCCAGCGCCAACACCTCCGGCGACGGTGCGCGTTCGGCCGCCACGGCGCGGACCGGGCCTGGCAAGGTGGTGCCGGGCCCGAGCTCGACGAAAGTGTCGTACCCGTCGTCGAGCAGACGCTCGACGGCGGCGCCGAAGCGCACGGGGCGCAGGGCGTGTTCGCGCCAGTGGGCCGGGGCCAGGGACGGCTGCCACAGGGCGGTCAGCGTGCTGAGCAGGGGTACCGATGGCGGTTGGGGGCTCAGTCGGGCGGCCGCGGCAGTGAGCGGGTCGGCCACCGGGCGCATCGCCGGGGAGTGGAAGCCGTGGGAGACGGGGAGTTCGCGGGCCGTTATCCCACCGGCGACCAGCCGCTCGACGGCTCGGTGGACGGCGTCCAAGGCTCCGGCGATCACCACGTGCCCGGGGGCGTTGACTGCGGCCACGCACAGCGCACCGGCCGACTCGGCCACCACCGCGGCAACGGCGTCCTCGCCACCGCGTACGGCGGCCATGGCGCCCGGTGCGGCCAGATCGCGCATCAGGCGGCCCCGCTCGGCGGCGAACCGCACCGCCTCGGCCAGAGTGAGGGACCCGGCGACGCAGGCAGCGGCGATCTCGCCGACGCTGTGCCCGGCGACCGCGTCCGGGCTCACGCCCCAGGCGCGCAACTGCCGGGCGAGCGCGACACCGAACGCGACGAGCAGCGGCTGGGAGACCTCCGTACGGGCCAGATCGGCGGGCGCGGCGTCGGGATCCAGGCACCACTGGGCCAGGGTGCGCCCCCGCACCGGGCCGACGAGTGCGGACGCCTCCTCCATCACACGGCGGAACTCCGGTGCGGTGCGGTACAGGGAGCGGCCAAGCCCCGGCCGCGCGGTGCCCTGGCCGGGCAGCAGAAACACCAGCCGGGGCCGGGAGCGGGCCACCGCGGGGGTGGGGCGGGCTTCGAGGCGTTCGGCGAGGTCGCCACGGGACACCACCGCCAGGCGGTGGCGGCCATGGTCGCGGGCGGTGTTGACGGTGGCGCACACGTCGCCCTCGTCGAGCTCGGGGTGGGCCCGCAGATGGGCCGCGAGGTCACGGGCTGCGGCTGCCAAGGCGTCGGCGCCGCGGGCCGAGAGGGTCAGCAGATGCGGGCCGGTCTCGGCCCCTGAGCTGTCCCCACCCCCTGAGCTGTCACTCGGAGCACCCTGAACACCTGGGCCGTCAGTCGGGCAGCCCTCAATACCTGGACCGTGGCTCGGTCCACGCTGAACACCCGAGTCGCCACTCGGGCAGTCCTCGATACCTGCACCGTGGCTCGGACCACACTGAACACCCGAGTCGTCGCTCGCACCACGCTCGACACCTCGGCCGTAACGCGCGCCGTTCCCCAAACCCGAGCCGTCGCGTACGGCATTCGTCTCGTGCGGGGCGCCGGCCGGTCGGGCGCGGCGCGGCAAACGCGGGCGCGGGCGCGGGGGAGCCTGCTCGAGGATGGCGTGCGCGTTGGTGCCGCCGAACCCGAAGGCGTTGATTCCCGCCACCAGCGGGCCGGGGGCCGTCCATGCGCGGTGCTCGGTGACCACCGCGAAACCGGCCGCGCCATCGTCCGGGAGGGAGGCGGGCGGATCGTGGTGCAACGAGGCGGGCAACTGCCGGTGACCGAGGGCCAGGACGACCTTCACCAGGCTCGGCATGGCGGCGGCGTTGAGCAGATGGCCGAGGTTGGTCTTCACCGAGCCCAGCAGTCGCGGCCACCCGTCGGCCCGTGGCGCGAACGCCTGGGCCAGGGAGCGCAGTTCGACGGGGTCGCCGAGGGCGGTGCCGGTGCCGTGAGCCTCGATGTAGGACACGCTGTCCGGGTCGACTCCCGCGTCACGGTACGCCTGGACGATGATCTCCCGCTGGGTGAGCGCGTTGGGGGCCAGCAGGCTCAGCGAACGCCCGTCGTTGTTCACCGCGGTGCCGCGCAACAGGGCCAGAACCGGGTCGTCCGCGCGGTGCGCGTCGTCCAGCCGGGTGAGAACGATCGCCGCGCCGCCCTCCCCGGGGACGAAGCCGTCGGCCGCGGCGCTGAAGGCGTGACAGCGCCCGGTCGGCGAGAGCACGCCCGCCTGCTCCAGCAGCCGGTGACCGGTCGGAGCCAGCGCGAGGTTGACCCCGCCGACCACGGCGAGGTCGCACTCCCCCGACTGCAGGCTGCGGCGCGCCAGGTGCAGCGCGACCAGCGCCGAGGAGCATGCGGTGTCCACGGCGAGGGCCGGACCGGTCAGATCCAGACTCTGCGCCACACGGGCGGCGACGAGGTTGGGGAGATTGCCGACCAACGCGGCGGGAGGCAGCCCGCCGTCCGGGCCGGAGGCCCGGGAGAGCAGTTCGCGGTAGCCGCTCTCCCCGGTCGCGGCGAACACGCCGATGCGGCGGCCCGTCCGCCGGGGCCCCGCGTGACCGGCGCGCTCCAGGGCTTCATGGGCCAGCTCCAGGAAGATCCGGGCCTGGGGGTCGGTCGCGGCCGCCTCTTCGTCGTCCATCCCGAAGTACGTGGCGTCGAAGCGGAACGGGTCGTCCAGGAAGGCGCCCCACCGGGCGGTGTCCTCCGGCCGGGTCGTCCACCGGGCGGGCGGTACGGGGCCGACGGCGTCGTGGCCGGCCGCGAGGCGGTCCCAGAAGGCGTCCGGGGTGTCCGCGCCGGGGAAGCGACAAGCCATGGCGAGGACCGCGATGGCTCCCGGGCCGGTGTCGTTCGCCGTCCCGCTCAGGCTCAAGGTGGGGGTAGGGGCGGCGTGGGGCCGAGCGGCCTCCGGCGGACCGCCGTGCCGCGTCGCCACCACGTGTTCGGTGATCGCGGCGACCGTGTCACGGTCGCGCAGCACGGCCGGTGGCACGGTGACGCCGAAGGTGTCCTCCACCTCGGCGAGCACCTCCATCGCCTTCAGCGACGAACCACCGATGGCCAGGAACCGGTCATGCGGGCCGATGGTGTGCTCGGGCCGGTCCAACACCCGCGCCCAAATGCCGGTGACGACCCGCGTCACCTCCCGCCGCGAACACGGCCCGCCGGGCACGTCCCGCGCAGGAGGGATGGCAGGGGCCGGAACACCCTCATCCGCGGACCCCCCGCCCCCACGCCCCCACCGCTCCTCGACCGCCGCATAGGCCCCCGCCTCGAACCGCTCCCGCATCGCGCCGCGACGCAGCTTGCCGCTCGTCGTCCGGGGAACGCGCCCGGTGGCAGAGGCAGCACGCGTACGTCGTCGTGGGCCAGGGCCAGCCGTACCCGCGCCGCCACCTCGGCAAGCGTGGCCGTCGCCTCGCGCGGTGGCTTGGCCCACCGTACGAAGACCACCACCCGTTCCGCGCCGTCGGCCGGGTCGGTGGAGCCCACCACCGCGGCCAGGGGCGGCGTCGGCAGGCCGGGGGCGGCCATTGCTACCTGCTCCACATCCGGGGCGTGGAAGGTGCGGCCGCCCACGAACACCACATCCTTGTGGCGGCCGGTCACACACAACCGGCCGTCGGCCAGGAATCCCAGGTCACCGGTGCGCAGCCAGCCATCGGCGAACGTGGCGGCGGTCGCCTCGGGGGCCTTTCGGTAGCCGCGCGCCACCTGCGGTCCGCGTACCTGGATATGGCCCACCCGCCGGTCGTCCAGCGTGCGGTCCGCGTCGTCCACGATGCGTACCTCGCACCCGGGCACCGGCAGGCCGACGTCCATCAACTCCACGGCGTCCGGGCCCAGGACGGTGTCCACCGCGCGGCCGCGGCTGAGGGCCGCCCGGTCCAGGACATGGGGCACCGCCACCTCGTCCAGGGGCGGGAAGGTGACCGCCAAGGTGGCCTCGGCCAGGCCGTAGACCGGCAGCGGGGCCCGCTCGTCGAGCCCGGACGGCCGCGCCTTGGCGGCGAACCGACGCCACACCGCCGGGGCGATCGGCTCGGCGCCGACCAGGACCGACCGCACGGCGGTCAGATCGAGCCGGGCGAACACCTCGTCGGGGATCCGCCGTGTGGCCAGGGCCAGGGCGAAGTTGGCGGCGGACAGGAGTGTCGCCCGGTGCCGGGCCGCCATCTCCAGCCATAGCGCCGGCCGCTTGGCGAACGACAACGGCTCCAGCCGCACCTGCTTGGCGCGCGCGGCGAGCGGGGCCAGGTGGGTGCCGATGAGGCCCATGTCGTGGAAGTACGGCATCCAGCTCGCCACCACATCGTCGGGTGTGAGGGCCGCGGCGAGGCGGATCTGCTCCAGGTTGGCGAGGACGCAGGCGTGCGTCAGCTCGACGCCCTTCGGGTCTCCGGTGCTGCCCGAGGAGAACTGCAGAAAGGCCACATCGCCGGGGGCGGCATCCGGCAACCGGGCGGGCGGGCGGCCCTGCCGCAGCGCGCCCAGCCGCAAGGGCTCGACCTCGTCCGGCAGTTCGGCCAGCAGTGTCTCGGCGGCCTCGTCGACGGCCACCGGCGGGCGGCCGAGCGATTCCCACACCGGCACCACCCGCCGGACATCGGACGCGAGCGGCACCGGGACGACACCGGCCAGCAGAGCGCCCCAGAACATCACCTGGAAGTCGTCACCGCGGTCGGCGAGCAACGGGACACATGTGCCGGGCGCCACCCCTGCCGCTGCGTAGCCACCGGCGACGCGCAGCGCCTCGTCCCGCAGCCGCGCGAAGGTGACGGTCCGCTCCCCACCGTCCCCCCGGACATGCACCAGCACCTGGTCCGGGGCCGCGTCGGCGGCGTCCAACAAGACCTGCGCAAGCGTGGTCTGGCCATTCGGTCCCGTCATCAAGATCCCCAACTCACTTGCCGTCCCCTAGTGGGAGGCGCGAAGGGAGCGTCGGGTTCCAGGGGGTCGGCAATCCCTCACCTCGGCGTTCACCTCACACCTCAGCGCCCGCCTCGACGTTTCACCTCGCCGTTCACCTCACACCTCAACGCTCGCCTCGACGTTTCACCTCAGCGTTTCGCCCGGAGCCCCGGGTCCACCATCGCGGAGAGCCGGTCGACCACGGCCTGGTAGTGGGTCAGGCCGTGGTCGACCCACTGGATGGCGCTCTCGCGTGCCGTCCTGCCATAGGTGCCCGGCCGGTCACCCACGCCGCGGCTCAGCATGATGTCGACGAGTTCAACGAGGTAGTCGGCGGAAAGTTCACGCTCGTAGTAGCCCGTGACGGCGAGCAGAGCGTCCAGCGGATGGTCGTACGGCGCGCCGGTGTCCAGCAGGAAGCGGACCTGATTGCGCAGGACGCACAGCTCCTCCTCGTAGCCGTACGGCACCCTGCGGACGAGCGCGTCCACGCGCGTGGTCGCGAGTTCGCGGCTGACGGCTCCCCGTTCCAGCAGCAGGCGCACCTGCCGTTCCGGGTACGGCTCGGACCGGACGGCCAGGTCGAGCAGGGTCTGACCGGCGGTGTTGACGGCGTTGATATCGGCGCCCGCGTCCAGCAGGGACCACAGGAGGCTCCAGTGCTCCTCGTCCTCGACCCGGCGGGCGGTGGGGTAGGGACGGCCCGGACCGGCGGCCGTGAACTGGGGTGCGTTGCCGAAGGCCGCCTGGGCGCGCGGATCGGCGCCCGCCGCGAGCAGCGCGTCGACGGCCGCGGCCGAAGGCGCCGCCACGGCGTGGTGCAGCGGTGTCGCCGCGTACTCGTCCAGCGTGCCGACGTCAGCGCCCTCGCCGAGCGCGGCGCGCAGCGCGGCCGGGTCCCCGGCGGCAGCGGCCAGGAGCAGGGCGCGGCCGACCGGGTCCGGGGTGTCGCGGGGCGGGAGTTCGAGGATGGCGAAGGCCACTTCCTGGTTCGGCGGGGCGGCGCTGGCCAGCATGACGAACCGTGCTCCGGGGAGCCGTGTCGCCACATGGCCCAGGTAGCAGTCCTGCTCGAAGTCCTCCGTCAGGAAGTCCATCGGGCCGAGGACACCGCAGAGCAGCTGGACGACGGCGCGCCGCCGGGGGTCCCGTATGCCTCGCAGGAGAGCGAGCCATTCGTTCCCCTCTTCGCCGTCTGCTTTTCCACCTGCTTCTCCGCCCTCTTCTCCGCCTTCGGCCTCCGCGGCCGCGCCGATCACGTCCGCGCCGATCACGTCCGCGCCGAAAACGTGCGCACCGAACTCGGCCGCCTCCTCCGCCCACTCCTCCTCGTCGAGTTCCGCCAGGCCCTCCTCGTCGGGGAGTTCGTCGCCGAGGAGATCCAGCGCCTCGTAGAGCGAGGGCGCGACACCGATCAGGGAGAACCAGGCGCCGTCCTCGTCCTCGTACTCCTCGTCCCCGGACTCCTCGTCGGTGTCCTCGATGGCGTCCGGATCCTCGACGGCGTCCGGGGCCGCCGCACCGGTGTCGGGGGTCGGGACACCGAAGAGTTCCGCGAGGGCCGCGTCGTCGAACACCGTCTCCTCGGGGTCGTACTGCACGACCACATAGCGCCCACCGGTCAGCTCCTCCCGCAGCTCGCCCGACTCGGCCTCCGCGAGACACCGCAACAGCTCGTCAAGATCCATGGCCGGAGTCTGGCAGGCGGGTCCGACAGCCTCCGGGCGGCCGGGCCCGCCACGGTCGGGCCCGTCGCGACCAGCCCCACCACGGTCGGACCCGCCGCGACCGCCCGGCCGCCGCCTCGCCTCAGGCGAACACCGACAGCAGCAGGGCCATCGCCAGGCCGAGCACGCTGACCAGCGTCTGCACGACGGTCTGGGTCTTGGTGGCCTGGCTGAGGTCCATTCCGAACGACTCCTTCACCAGCCAGAACCCCGCGTGGTTGACATAGTTGAGGCCGAGGGAACCGGCCCCGATCGCGACCACGAGCAGGGATGCCTCCAGGCCCCCGCCGTCACCGATCAGCGGGGCAACGATGCCGGTGGCGGAGACGATGCCGACGGTGGCGGAGCCCGTGGTCAGCGACAGCAGCAGGGCGATCAGCCAGCCCAGCAGGATCACATTGATATGGGCGCCCTCGGCGGCCGAGGCGATGGCATCGCCGATGCCCGAGTCCTGGAGTACCTGTTTGAACGCCCCTCCCCCACCGATGATGAGCAGGATCGCGGCGATGGACTTCAGGCTGTCGGTCAGGGAGGCACGGGTCTCGTCACCGGAGCGGCCGGAGCCGAACACCGTCACCCCGAAGGCGAAGACGAAACCGGCGAGCATCGCCACCAGCGGTTCTCCGGCGAACACGAGCGCCGCGCCCAGCCCGCTCGACTCGTCCAGCACCGTCTCGGCGAGCGTACGCAGCAGCATCAGGACGACGGGGACCAGCACCGCCGCCACGGCCAGGCCGGTGGGCACACCGGTCCGGCGGCGGGGCGTGTCCGTGCCCGCCTGTGCAGCGGGTCCCGAGGTGGCCGCAGCGGGCTGCCGCTCGGCGCCGGCGAACTGGGCCACCAGTTCGGCGTCCGGGGCGACGTCGGGCAGCCGGGGCGCGATCCAGCGGGCGTAGACGGGGCCCGCCAGGATGACGGTGGGCACGGCGCAGACAATGCCGACGCCGAGGGTGAGACCGAGGTCGGCGTGGAGACCGGTCATCGCGGTCAGCGGCCCCGGGTGGGGCGGCAGCATGCCGTGCAGGGTGGACAGCGAGGCGATGGCGGGCACGCCGAGGAGGACGTACGGGCTGCCCTTCGTGCCGCCCTGGCTCTCCATCCTGCGGGCGACGCTGAAGATCAAGGGCAGCAGCACGATCAGGCCCACCTCGAAGAACATGGGCACGCCGATGACGAACGCCGCGGCACCGACCAGCCAGGGCAGCCTGCGCGGCTCGGCGCGGGCGACGAGGGCGCGGGCGATGGTGTCGGTCGCGCCCGAGTCGGAGAGCAGACGGCCGAGCATGGCGCCCAGGGCGAGGGTGACGCCCACGTCGCCGAGGGTGCCGCCGGCGCCCTCCTCGATGGATCCGGCGAGTTTCGCGGCGGGTTCCCCGGCCGCGATCCCCGTGCCCACGCTGACCAGGATCAACGCGACGAACGGGTGGACACGCAGCCGGGAGTTGATGAGGTAGATCAGGGCTGCTATCGCCACCGTGAGGATGAGCAGCAGCCACCAGGTGTGTGCGGTCATGCGGTGCCTTCCGGGACATGCGTGTCATTACGGGACATGCGGGCGTGTTCGTACGGCCACGAGGGCATGGGGGGTCAGGGGGCGGGGGTGGTCCGGGTCGAGGGCATGGGTGGGTAAGGGAGTGGGGGTGGTGGGGTGGTGCGGATCGAGGGCGTGCGGGCGTGAGGCGGCGGCCGGTGGCAGCCGCCATTGCGGTCACCGGTGACGGCCGCCCCGGCGGGGGTCGGTCAGTCCAGTCCCAGGTGTCCGACCAGATCGGCCACGGCCTTGTCCTGCCGGGCCAGATAGGTGGCGAAGGCGCCACCGGTGGTGAAGGCGTCGGTCCAGCCGTGGCGGGTGAGCTCGGCCTTCCACTGCCGGGAGGTGTGCAGCGCGGTCAGCACCTCGATCCAGCGTTTGCGGTCCGCGGAGCTGATGCCGGGCGGGGCGACGATCCCCCGCCAGTTGTCGAAGACGAGATCGATCCCGGCGGCCTTCAGCGTCGGCACCCTGGGCAGCGCCGCCACCGGCCGGTCGCTGGTGACCGCGAGCACCCTGAGCTGTCCGGCGGCGATCTGGTCGAGGAACTCGCCGATGCCGCTGGTGGCGAAGTCGACCCGGCCGTCCAGCAGGGCGGGGAGCAGATCACCGCCACCACCGTCGTAGGCGGCGTACCGCACCTTCTTCGGCTGGATGCCGACCGCACCGGCCAGCGCCATGGGCAGCAGATGGTCCGGGCCGCCCAGCGACGAGCCACCACCGACCGTGACGCCTCCGGGGTTCTTGCGCCACCCGGTGACCAGGTCGGCGAGGGTGCGGTACGGCGAGTCCTTGCGGACCACCACCGCTTCGGGCTCCTCGATCAGGCGGGCGATCGGGGTGGTCCGCGCGACGGTCACCTTCGCGCCCTGCACATGGGCCGCGCCGAGGACACCGAGGCCCATCTGCAGGGCGAGCCGGCCATTGCCCCGTTCGTCCACGGTGCGCTGCAGGCCGACGGTGCCGCCGGCTCCGGGCAGGTTGAAGACCTCCATGTCCGAGGCGCTCCCGGTCTCCTCCAGCACCCGGGCCACAGTCCGCGCCGTGGTGTCGTACCCGCCTCCGGGAGTGTTCGGCACCAGGATCCGCAGCCCGTCGTCCGCGGTGCCCCCGGACCCCGGCCAGGTGCCGCAGGCGCCGACGAGCAGGGACAGCACAGCGGCCAGGAGGCCGGACAGGGCGCGGGTGCGGCCTCTCATGGCACCTCCCTTTCGCTTCCCAAACGGCGGACGCCATGATTGTGCAGCCTGGTGAGAAATGCGCCCAGGTTGTGTCAGCAGGAGAGATTGAGTTCATTGTGGTCGCCGCGTTCCGTCGTCAAACACTCGCGGGCGAGATGCTGGTGTTGCAGCTCGCCATCGTCGTGGTGGTGCTGATGGCGGTCGCCGCGGTCTCGCTCGCGCAGTCGGAAGCCACCTTCAACCGGGTGGAGGGCCGCCGGGTCGGTGCGCTCGCCGAGCAGCTGGCCGCCCAGCCACTGGTGCGCAGCCGGCTGGTGGGCCCCTCACCGGCGGAGGCGCTGGCCCCGCTGGTGTACTCGGCCCGGGTGCAGTCGCGGGTGACGTCCGTCACGGTGGCCGACGGTGACGGGCGCGTCGTCAGCTCGACCAATCCCACGGTGCTCGGCGACCGGCTGCCGCTGGGCAAGGGGGTCGGCGCGGGGCGCGGCTGGTCGGGCACGCTGGACTGGGACGGCAGCCGGGAGCTGGTGGCCCAGGTGCCGGTCCTCGGTGCGACGAGGGACGACCTGGGACGGCATCTGGGCACCGTCATGATCGGCGAGGCGTCCCCCACGGTGTGGCAGCGGCTGAGCGGCGCGTCTTCGTACCTGCCCGTCTACCTCGGCGTCGCCAGCGCGCTCGGCGTCGTCGGCTCCTGGCTGCTGGCCCGGCGCGTCAAACGGCAGACGCTCGGGCTGGAGCCGCGTGAGATCACCGGGCTGGCCGAGCACCGCGAGGCGATGCTGTACGGCATCGCCGAGGGCGTCGTCGCGCTCGATCCGCAGCACCGGGTGACGCTCGTCAATGACATGGGCAGACGGCTGCTGGACCTGCCCGAGGACTGCGTGGGCCGGAACCTGGCCGAGCTCGGCATCGAGGGACGGCTGCTGGACGTGCTGGCCGGGGCGCGGAAGGAATCGAGAGACCCGAAGGACGAGGTCGTCGTCCGGCACGGCCGCGTCCTGGTCATGAACCGGATGACCGTCGTCAAGGACGGACGTCCGCTCGGCTCCGTCACCACGCTGCGGGACCGCACCGAGCTGGCGAGGCTGGAGCGCGAGATCGGCTCCTTCCGCGGCACCTCCGAGCTGCTGCGCGCGCAGACCCATGAGTTCGCCAACCAGCTGCACACCATCTCCGGGCTGATCCAGATCGGCGAGCAGGAGGAAGTGGTGCGTTACATCCGGGCGCTGAACCAGCGCCGCCAGTCGCTGGACATGTCCATCGGCCGACGGGTCCGGGACACCGCCGTGGCCGCGCTGCTGATGGCTAAGGCGTCCCAGGCCGCCGAGCGGAAGGTGGCCCTGCGCCTCTCGGACCGCACCGCGCTGGACCGGCTGACGCCCGAGGACGCCGCCGATGTGGCGACCGTGGTCGGCAACCTGGTCGACAACGCCATCGACGCCGCCACATCCGAGCGCGGCGACGGGAACGGTGGCGGTGGCGGCAAGGTGGCCGGGGACATGGCCGCGGGCCTCGGCGGCGAGGAGCCATGGGTGGAGGTCGAGCTGCGCCAGGACAACACCAGTGTGGAGATCGTGGTGCGCGACTCCGGCCCCGGTGTCGCCCCCGGCCTCGCCCAGGAGGTCTTCGCCCATGGCTTCACCACCAAGGCAGCCCGGGAGGGCGAGCGCGGCATCGGGCTCGCCCTCACCCGGCTCGTCTGCGAGCGCCGCGGTGGCGAGATCGCGGTGACCAACACTCCCCAGGGCGCGATGTTCAGCGCCCGCATGTCCGTCAGCCACCCCGCCGACGCGGTGGCGGAAGGAGCGCGCCGATGACCGAGTTGGCCGGCACGATCGATGTGCTCGTCGTGGACGACGACTTCATGGTGGCCCGTGTCCACCGCACCTTCGTGGAGCGGGTGGCGCCGTTCCGCGTCGTCGGCACCGCTCACACCGGCGAGCAGGCGATCGAGGCGGTCGACGCGCTCCGTCCCGACCTGGTCCTGCTCGACCTCTATCTGCCCGACCTCTTCGGCCTGGACGTCATCCCCCGGCTGCGCACCGCCGGGCACGACTGCGACGTCATGGTGATCACCGCGGCCCGGGAGGCCGACGCGGTGCGCGGCGCCGTCCGCCAAGGCGTGGTCGACTATCTCCTCAAGCCCTTCGACTACGAGGATCTGCAGCCCCGCCTCGAACGCTACGCGACCCAGCGCGGACGGCTGCTCACCACGGTCGTCCGCGGCCAGGCGGATGTGGACCGGGTCCTGTCCGGGGCGTTCGCACCCCCGGCGGGCGGCGCCCTCCCGAAGGGCCTGAGCGTGGAGACGGCCCAGCTCGTCGAGCGTGCCCTCCGCGAGGCGGACGGCACCGTCTCCGCCGCCGAGGCGGCCACCACGATCGGCATCTCCAGGGTCAGCGCCCGCCGTTACCTGGAGTACTTCCACGCCATCGGCAACGCCGACGTCGCCCTGCGCTACGGCACCACCGGCCGCCCGGAGCGCCGGTACACCTGGCGGGCGTAGCAACCCCGGTCCGGTACGCGCCGGTTCGCACCCGGCCCGGCGGACGACGACACGTGGCGAGAGAGCCGAACGAGCCTTGTCATGACCCTTGACGCGGGTCGGCGCGTCCACCAAGATCCCACTGGAATCGATTCCATGGAATCGGTTCCAGTGGGATTCGTCCCGAGCATCGCCGTCCCTGTCCCTCCCCCAACCTCACCATCAGGGCGGCCGCTTCGCCGTACCCGCACGAGCCCGACCCAGTGAAAGGCCGCATGTGGACGCCACCGTTACCCTCAAGGACGTCGCAGCGCGCGCCGGTGTCTCCGTGGGGACCGCGTCGCGGGTGCTCTCCGGCCACTCGGCCACCTCGCCCGCGGCCCGCGAACGTGTGCGGGCGGCGGCCACCGAGCTCGGCTATCGGGTGAACGCCCGGGCGCAGGCGCTGCGTTCGGCGCGCAGCCATGCGGTGGGGCTCCTTGTCTCCGACGTACGCAACCCGTTCTTCGCGGACATCGCCCACGGCGCCGAACAGACCGCGCTCGCCTCCTCGTACGTCACGCTGCTGGCCAACGCCAACGAGGACACCGCACAGCAGGACACCTACCTGGATGTGTTCCTCACCCAGCGGGTGGACGGCATCATCATCGCCCCCCAAGGAGAGGGCCGCGGCGACCTGCGCGCTCTGGAACAGGCGCGGGTGCCGCTGGTCTTCGTGGACCGCACCGTCGACGGGTTCGAGGTGCCCAGCGTGACCGCCGACAACGCACAGGGGGTCGAGCTCGCCGTCGCCCATCTCGCCGAACAGGGCCACACCCGCATCGGATACATCGGCGGACCGCCGTCCGTGTCCACCGGGCGGGCGCGTCTGAGCGCGTTTCTGGAGTCGATCGCCCGCCACCAGCTGGACGACGACCCCGCGCTCATCACGGCGGGCGACTTCCGCCGGGCGAGCGGTGGCACGGCGGCCGCGAAACTCCTCGCGCACCACCGGCCGCCGACCGCGTTGCTCGCCGCCGACAGCCTGATGGCGGTCGGCGCCGTGAGCGAGGTGCGCCGACGGGGCTTGCGGATCGGCGAGGATCTGGCGCTGGTCGCCTTCGACGACATCGAGTGGTTCGCCGAACTCGACCCCCCGCTCACCGTGGTGGCCCACGACGCCCGCGCCTTAGGGGCGACCGCGATGCGGCTCCTGCTCGACGTCATCAACGGCGGCACGGCCGAGTCCGTCGTCCTGCCGATGCGGCTGATCCCGCGGCGGTCGTCCTCGGCGCGGCCGACGCACACCGCCGCCGTCCGTCCCTCCTCCGTCTGACGGCCCCAACTCACCCACACCACGACCAAACGCCCACAGCCCGAACACCCACTCCGCGGAGCCGCCCACCGTGCGGCCCCGCCGCCTCGGCGCGGCCTTCGCGGACCACCCTCACCTGCCCGAGGCACGACGAAAGGCTGACCATGCGCATCGCACTCGGCAACGACCACGCGGGGCTGGCGCTCAAGGAACACGTCCGCCAGGTGCTGCGACGTCTGGGACACGAGGTGGCCGACTTCGGCCCCGACACCGAAACCCCCGTCGACTTCCCCGACATCACCTTCGCCACCTGCGACGCCGTACGCCGCGGTGAAGCCGACCGCGCCGTGCTGGTGTGCGGGACGGGCGCCGGTGCGCTGATGGCCGCCAACAAGATCGCGGGCATTCGATGCGGTCTCGGACATGACGTGTACTCCGCCCACCAGGCCGTCGAGCACGACGATGCCAACGCACTCGCCATGGGGGCATGGCTCATCGGACCGGCCATGGCCACGGAGGTCCTGGAGGCGTTCCTGGCCGCTACGTTCGACGACGACGCCGACACGGTGCGCCGCGTGGCCAAGCTCCGCGACCTGGAACTGCGCTCGGCCCGCGAGCTCGCCGACCACATCTGACCTCTCTGGCACACCTCCGAACCAAGGAGACCGGTATGAGCGCTCCCGCCTCGCCCCCGACCCCGCCACCCACGCGTGGACGCGTCCGCACAGCCCTCGCGTCCGCCGTCGGCACCTGTGTCGAGAACTACGACTTCGTCGCCTACGGCACCGCGTCCGCCCTGTACTTCGGCGACGCGTTCTTCCCCAACTCGGACCCGGTGGTCGGCACTCTGCTGGCCTTCGTCACCCTCGGCGTCGGCTTTCTGATGCGCCCGATCGGCGGGGCCATCGGCGGCTACCTCGGCGACCGCCACGGGCGTAAACCGGTCCTGGTCGCGACGCTGCTGACGATGGGCATCGCCACCGTCCTGATCGGCATGCTGCCCACGTACGAGCAGGTCGGGGTGTTCGCGCCCGTGCTGCTGGTGGTCATCCGCTGTATTCAGGGGCTGGCGTTCGGCGCCGAGTGGGGCAGCGCCGTGATGATGACGTACGAACACGCGCCCCGCACCCGCCGCGGCCTGTACTCGGCGATACCGCAGGCCGGAAACCCGCTGGGCATCGCGCTCGCCAACATCGCCTTCCTGCTCTCCTCCACCCTCGACTCCGACTGGGCCTGGCGGCTGCCCTTCCTGGCCAGCGCCCTGCTGATCGTGGCCGGAGTGGTCATCCGGATGAAGCTCACCGAGTCCCCGGAGTTCGAGGCCGCCAGGGCGAAGGGCACCACCGTCCGCAACCCGCTGCTCAGCGTGGTGCGCGAGGACTGGCGCAACATCCTGCGCATCATCGCCCTGCGCGTGGTGGAGTCCTGTGCCTACTACCTGACCGCCACCTATCTCCTGTCCTACATCACCGACCGCGACTCCGGTGACCGTGGCGTGGCACTGGCCGGTGTGGTCACCGCCAGTCTGCTCGCCACCGCCACCACCGTGCTCTCCGGCGCGCTCACGGACCGCGTGGGCCGCCGCACGGTCTACCTCGTGGCCTGTGTGCTGGCCGCGGTCTTCGGCTTCCCGATGTTCCTGATGGCCAACTCCGGGACGCCGGTGCTCATCGTGCTGATCTTCCTGATCGGCATCGGGGTGATCCACGCGGCGCTGACGGGCACGCAAGCGGCGTGGTTCGCCGAGCTGTTCAACACCGCCACCCGTACGTCCGGGGCCTCACTGGGCTACCAGACGGCGGCGTCGGTGGCCGGTTTCGCGCCGTTCCTCGCCGTCCTGCTCGCGGAGTCCTTCGGCTGGGCGGGCCCGGCCGGGCTCTATGTGTGCATCGCGCTGGTGGGGCTCGTCGGTGTGCTGTCCACCCGCGAGACCTGGGGTCCCGGGCAGCGCACGGCCCTCCCGGCCGATCAGCCACGGCGCGTGGCCGACCGGGAGCGGCATCCTTCGCACTGAGGGCAGCCGGTGAGCGGCATCCCTCGCGCCGAGAGGCGATCGGGGGCCCGGACACGGTGCCGGGCCCGCCGGTGCGGGCCGCGATGCCGCGGCGTCCGCACCGGCGAGCCCATGGAGAGCGGAAGCCGAAGGAAACGGCCTCAGGGCTTGCGGGCCACCGCTCCGTACATGGCGATGTCCTCGTCCTTGATGGTTTCGGTGGAGGTGCCGTCCGGGCGCCACTTGTGGACCTGGGTGAGGCCGGGCTCGACCAGGTCGAGGCCGTCGAAGAACCGCTCGGCCTCGGCCTCGGTGCGCAGCCGCATGGGCATATCGCGGGCCGCGTACTCGCGGGCGACCCGGGCCACCTCGTCCGGTGCGAAGTCGGCGGTGCCGATGGACATCGCCAGATAGCTTCCGGAGGGCAACGGCTCCAGGAGGCGGTTGACGATTCCATACGCGTCGTCCTTGTCCAGGACGAAGTGCACGATGGCGATGACCGTCAGGGCGACCGGGCGGCCGAGGTCGAGGGTCTCGCGGAGCTCGGGGGCGTCCAGGATGGAGGCGGGCTCGCACATGTCCGCCTCGACATAGGCGGTCCTGCCCTCGGGTGTGCTGGCCAGCAGCCCCTGGGAGAGGGTGAGGACGATGGGGTCGTTGTCCACGTAGACGACCCGGGAGTCCGGGGCGACCGCCTGGGCGATCTCATGGAGGTTGGGCGAGGTCGGGATGCCGGTCCCGATGTCGAGGAACTGCCGGATCCCCGCCTCTTCGGCCAGATAGCGCACGGCCCGGTTCATGAAGTCGCGGTTGGCCCGCATATGGATCGGGAGGGCGGGCCACTCCCGGGACATGGCGATGCCCGCTTCCTTGTCAGCCGGGTAGTAGTCCTTACCGCCGAGGATGTAGTCGTAGATACGTGCCGAATGCGCGCTCTCGGTGTCGATGCGGTCGGCCGACCATCCGTTGTCGCTCAAGGCGTCCCCTCCCAGTGGATCGTCAGTTCGCTGTCGGTGTGGCCCCCCGTCCGTGCGGGGCCGGGCCGGCCTCGCACGGACGGGGAAGGTTGCGGTGCCGTGGCGCTAGCAGAGGAAGTCGGCGTCGCCCGCCTTCACCCCTGCCAGAAACCGGGTCATCTCGTTCGTGGTGAAAACCAGCGCCGGGCCGTCGGGGTCGGTCGACTGACGCAGCGCCACCCGCCCGTCGTGCAGCTTCTTGGCTTCGACGCAGGCGCCTCCGGCGTCGTCGCTCCACGGCTTGGACCAGCCCCTGGTGCCGAGATCATGGGAGGGCATGCCGCTGCGTATGTGGTGGTGCACTTCAGAGCTCCTTGCGAATGGCGCCGAGCACGGACTCGGTTCTCCTGGCGGGCACCGACTGGGCGCCCATCCGGTCCAGGACCTCGCGATACACCACCACGTCTTCCTCTTTGTCCAGATACACCGCGCCGACCAGGCCGCTGAGGTAGACGATGTCGGGCAACTCCGCGGCCCTGAACCGGAAGACATGGAACGCACCGGCCCGCATGGCCGGATGCGGACCGCTTCCGAACGGCATGATCTGCACGGTCACATGAGGGAGGGCGCTGATCTCGATCAGGTGGTCGATCTGGGCGCGCATCACGGCCGGGCCGCCGACCGGCCACCTCAGCACGGTTTCGTCCATCACGACCCACAGCCGGGGAGGGGATTCCCGGGACAGCAGTTCCTGGCGCTGCATGCGCAGGGCGACCCGGCGCTCGGTGGCCTCCGCCGGAGCGTGCGGGTTACCGGCGCTGAGCAGCGCGCGGGCGTAGTCCTCGGTCTGCAGCAGCCCGTGGACGAACTGCGCCTCGTAGGCGCGGATCTGCAGCGCCGCCTGCTCCAGGTTCAGATACGCGGCGAACCAGTCCGGCATCACATCGCGGTAGGTGTGCCACCAGCCGCGCTTGTTGGCCTCGCGGACCGACTTCAAGAAGGTGTCAATCTCATGCCGGTCGGTGACGCCGTACGTCTGGAGCAGCTTCTCCACGTCCGCGAGCCTGAGCCGCGCCACCTTGGCGGCTTCCATCCTGCGGATCGTGGAGTGGCTGACCCCGATCGCCGCGCCCGCCTGGTCGTAGGTGAGGCCGGCGCGTGTCCGCAGCTCCTCCAGCTGCCTGCCGAGGATCATGCGGAGGACAGAGGGCGCACCGCCCCATGCGGTTTCCGCGGTCAACGCTCTACCTCCCCACACCGGGCTTTACGGCTGCAGTCTGCCACGGTCGCCGGAGCGGACGAGCGGAACCTCCGATGGCAACTTGCAATTTCCAATTTACCGCTTGCAACTCGTTCGTTGCACCTGTCACAGTGGTCACACCGTCCGATCACGGTGGGAACGCTTGCGTGGGTACGTCCGTAGGCACTGCGCAGTGCGGGAACGGCACGGTCCATGACGCGCAGGCAGACGAAAGGCGGCCGCTCGTGGCTCCCCTCGCCCTTCCCCTGACTCCCCTTCGGACGTCCCGGGAGCGGGACACACATCCGGCAGTCGCCTTACGGCTGCCGGCCATCGTCTCCTCGGTGAGCACGGTGCGCACGGCCGTGCGCGAGCGGCTGCTCGCCTGGGGCATGAGCGCCCATGTGCGCGACGACGCCCTCCTCGTGGTCTCCGAGCTGGTCACCAACGTGATCACACATACGCTCAGCGATCATGTGGAGTGCAGGCTGAGCATCGGTGCGGGCCATCTGCGCATCGAGGTCGAGGAAGAGATCCGGGCCCACACCCTCCCCGCCCCGCGCACCCCCGACCCCGATGAGCACGGCGGACGAGGGCTGCTGCTGGTCGGCGCGGTGAGCAGTGCCTGGGGCGTCCGGGACGCCCCGCACGGGCCGGGGCGGATCATCTGGGCCGAGCTGCCGGCGCGCACGGAAGAGTGTCACTGACCGATGGACCGACAGTTTGTCGCCCCCGAGGCGCCATCACTCAACGCGCCGAACCGCTGGCGAGGCCACAGCGGCCGGCTGCGCCTACCGGACGGACTGCCCGCCAGGCTGGGTTACGACGCGGTGGGGATGCCCGCGGACATCGGCCGGCGGGTCATGAAGTGCCTGCCGCGCATCGGCTGTGTCTTCGCCGACGATCAGCGATGGTGGTGGATCGTGCCGTCCGGATCGCATATCGACGTCGCCTGGCCGTCGTTCACCAGCTATGCGGTCGGGGCCCATACGACCGACCTGAGCGCCTGCTCCCGCCTCCCCCGCCTGGTGCATCACCCCCAGGACGACTCGCCGTACACACCGCCGATCCCGCTGTACTTCATGACCTGCCATATCGCCGGTATCCGGCCCCATTGGTCACCGGAGGACGCCACCGGGCCGTCCCAAGCGGTGTGAGCCGGACCGTACCGCCCTCCGCACGCTGATGTTCCGCACGAGGCCCAGCAAGGCCGACAACGTTGTCCCAGCTATGGACAAACACCGGTTGTGAATGCTCTGGTATTCGTGCAGCAAGTGTTCCCTGTGGAAGAGTTCCGCCGCCCACCGGGCGGCGGCGCCAACCGGACCATGGAGCAGCAGCGTGCTGAAACACTTGTTCCTCCACTTCCCCTCCCTTCTCCGTCCAAGACGGACCTGGCGGCGGCGCGTTGCCGCCACCGTGGCCCCCGCGCTGGCCGCCACCGCCCTGCTCGTCTCCGGTGCCGGCCCCTCCCACGCCGCCCCGGCCTGGGACCCCAAGCCCTCCCCGATGACGACCCCATGGACGAACCAGGTCCCGGTCGACCACCCGCTGCCGGAATATCCGCGCCCGCAGCTCACCCGGCCCGACTGGACGGATCTCAACGGCATTTGGGACTTCGCGGTCACCTCCCGCGACGCCGGGCAGCCGTCGACCTTCGGCGAGCAGATCCGGGTGCCGTTCGTGCCCGAGTCCGCGCTCTCCGGCGTCCAGCGCAAGATCACCCAGAATGACAAGCTCTGGTACAAGCGCACCTTCACGGTGCCGTCCGGCTGGAGCGGCCGCCACATCCAGCTCAACTTCGGCGCGTCCGACTGGGAAACCACGGTCTGGGTCAACGGCCGGCAGGCCGGCGCCCCCCACCGCGGCGGCTACGACGCCTTCTCGTACGACATCACGCCCCTGCTGAACGGCGGCACCAACACCATCGTCATCTCCGTCCACGACCCGACGGAGACCGGTGGCCAGGCCATCGGCAAGCAGCGCATCCAGGACGTCACCCCGCACCCCGGCAGGAGCATCGTCTACACCGCCTCGTCCGGGATCTGGCAGACCGTCTGGCTGGAGCCCACCGCCACCGCGCACATCACCCGCCTGGACATGGTCCCGCGCCTGGAGGACAACACCCTGCGGGTCACCGTGCGCGGCGCCGGAGGAGCGGACGGCACGAGCGTCAAGGTCACCGTCTCCGCCGACGGCACCACCGTCGGCAGCGCCACCGGCACGGTGGGCACCGAAATCTCCGTGCCGGTGCCGGGCACCCACCTGTGGACGCCGGAGGATCCCTTCCTCTACGACGTCACGGCCGAACTGACCGGCACCGCAGCCGACAAGGTCGGCTCCTACACGGGCATGCGGTCGATCGCGGTGAAGGACGTGGGCGGGGTCCGGCGGCCGGTGCTCAACGGCAAGTTCGTCTTCCAGACCGGCACCCTGGACCAGGGCTACTGGCCGGACGGCATCTACACCGCGCCCACCGACGAGGCCCTCAAGTACGACCTGCAGAAACACAAGGACCTGGGCTTCAACATGGTCCGCAAGCACATCAAGGTCGAGCCGCAGCGGTGGTTCTACTGGGCGGACCGGCTCGGGCTGCTGGTGTGGCAGGACATGCCCTCGATGGACAGCGGCAAGACCCCGGACACCGCCGCCCGCACCCAGTGGGAGAGCGAATACCGCGCCATCATCGACCAGCACCGCAGCTCGCCCTCGCTCATCCAGTGGGTGGACCAGAACGAGGGCTGGGGCCAGTACGACCAGGCCCGCATCGCGGACATGGTCAAGGCGTACGACCCCTCCCGCCTGGTCGACAACATGAGCGGCGTCAACTGCTGCGCCGCCAAGGACGGCGGCAACGGCGACGTCATCGACAACCACAACTACGTCGGGCCCGGCAACACCCCGACCGAGCCGGTGCGCGCCTCGGTGCTCGGCGAGTACGGCGGCCTCGGCTACCGGGTGCCCGGCCATGAGTGGTATCCGGGCGGCGGGTTCAGCTACGAGGACCAGCCCACCACGACCGCGCTCAACAACCGGCTCGTCGGCCTGCTCGACGGGATGCGGGAGAACACCATGCCCGCGGGCGGCCTGTCGGCCTCCGTCTACACCCAGATCACCGACGTCGAGAACGAAGCCAACGGGCTCATGTCCTACGACCGCCAGGTGGTCAAGGTCGACCAGGCCCGAGTCCGGGCCGCCAACCAGGCCCTCATCGCGGCCTCCCGGTCACTGGGCGCGACGGTGAAACTGCCGGTCGGGCAGAACGTGTCGCTCCGGGTCACCACCCCCGGCTACACCGACCGCTACATCCGCCACTACGACGGGCTGGGCTTCACCGAGGTGGTCAACGCCGCCAGCGGCGACCTGCTGAAACAGGACGCCACCTGGACGGTCAGGCAGGGGCTGGCGAACAAGCTCTGCTACTCCTTCGAGTCCCGCAACTACCCGGGCGAATACCTGCGCCACCGCGAATTCCGCGTCCGACGCGAGGCGAGCGACGGCTCCACCCTGTCCAAGGAGGACGCGACCTGGTGCCCGGTCCAGGGCAGCGGAGGCGTCCGGATGTCGGCCGCGGGCTTCCCCGGCCAGTATCTGCGGCATATCAACGCCGAGCTGTGGCTGGCCCAGTCGGGCTCCACCCACACCTGGGACAACCCGGCGAGCTTCACCGAGGACACCACCTGGGCGATCGAGCCACCCTGGGCTCCCTGAACCACCGCCGCGGGCCCGCGCCGACGGGCCCGCCCCCGGCGGCCGCCGCTTTCCACGGGCGGCCGCCGCCTCTCTCCTCCCCCACGCTCATGCGCACGGCCCCCTACGGAAAGGCGGGTACGTCATGTCAGCGCGGCTCCACCGGGTCCTTCGCGGACTCCTGACCCTGGCCATCGCCCTGGCCGGACTGGTCCTCCTCCCCACGCCGTCCCGTGCCGCGACCCCCCCCGTCTGCGCACTGGCATGCGACACCCTCGACCCCTCGAAGGCGCAGCGCGACACCTTCCCCGTACCGCAGGTGAACCTGGGCGGCCGGATCCTGAAGCTGCATCTGTCCGACCCCGACAGCATGGCCTGGGCCAGCATCGACAACGGTGTGAGCGGCGACTCGGTCTGGCTCGACCGCTCCTGGGACCGGGGGAAGTCCTGGGAGGGCCTGCTCGGCAAGGCGAGCATCCCCGGCACCTGGACCGGCACCCGCACCCTGATGTACAACCTCACCGACCCGGTGGGACACCGGCGCGGCTGGATCCGCGCCTGCGGTGACGCCGCCGGTGTCACCTGCACCGACTGGGCCTACCCCACGGTGTGCGACGGCACCTCCTGCGACGGCGCCGACCCCGCCACCGCGGCGGGCGACGACCGCCCGGTGCCGAACACCACCCTCTTCGGGCGCACCATCAGCCTCCATGTCGACCAGAAGAACGCGATGGCGTGGGGCGTCATCGAAAGCGGCGGCGCGGGCGACGAGATCTGGCTCGACCGCTCCTGGGACAACGGAGCCACCTGGCCCGAGGGCTCCTCCCTCGGCCGTACGAGCGTGGCCCCGGGCAGGACCTCGACGCGCACGGCCATGTTCGCCACCCGGGATCCGCGCGGGCTGATGTTCGGCGGCGCGGTCCGGGCCTGCGGCCGGGAGGCCGCCCACCAGGAGGGCGCCTGCACGGCCTGGGTGCGGCCCGCGCCGAGCCGGGCACGCGCCGCCGCGGACGCGCTGATGGCGTCATACCAGACGTACGAGGGCTGGTGGCGCAGCAGTTGGTGGAACTCGGCCGTCGCGGTCACCTCGCTCATCGACTTCGCCCAGCGCACCGGGCGAAGCGACTACGACTGGGTCATCGCCCGCACCTTCGAGCAGAACCGCGGCACCTTCCCGGCCGGGGTGCGCAGCTCCGACGCGGTGGAGGGCCATTTCATCAGCCGCGCCATCGACGACGCGGCGTGGTGGGGAGTGGCCTGGCTGGCCGCGTACGACCACACCCATGAGCGGCGCTACCTGGACGAGGCGGTCACCATCGCCGCTTACGTCCACCAGTACTGGGACACCGGCAGCTGCGGCGGCGGTGTGTGGTGGGACCGGGAGCGCACCTACAAGAACGCGGTGACCAACGGGCTGTACCTGTGGCTCACCACCTCACTGCACCAGCGGATCTCCGGCGACACCGTATGGGGCGACCGGGCGGCCACGGCCGCCACCTGGTACCAGCGCAGCGGGTTGATCAACGGCGCGGGCCTGGTCAACGACGGGCTGACCGGCGACTGCCGCAACAACGGCCAGACCGTGTGGAGTTACAACCAGGGCCTGGCCATCGGCGCCTTCACCGAGCTGTGGCGATCCACCGGCAACGGCCAGTACCTGGACACCGCCCGCCGCCTCGCCGATGCCGCGATCACCTCGACGGCGCTGACCCGCGACGGTGTGCTCACCGAGTCCTGCGACACCGGCACCGGCGCGTGCGACGACAACCAGAAGCAGTTCAAGGGCATCTTCATGCGCCACCTCGCCGACCTCGCGGACGCCACCGGATCGGCCACCTACCGGGCGTACATCACCCAGCAGGCCGACTCGATCTGGACCACCGACCGCGACCCCCTCAACCGGCTCGGCCAGCGCTGGGCGGGCACCACCCCGAACCAGGTGGACTGGCGCACCCAGGCCAGCGCACTCGGCGCGCTGACGGCCGCGGACGGCCTGTGACCCGCCTCCCCGACACGGGGACGGCCACTGTGCCCGGACCCCACCAGTGGTACGCACATCGACGCCAGGAGGCGCCCATGCACCCCCGCACGACCCGCTGCCACGCGGCACTGCTCACCGCCCTGCTGGCCATCCTGTGGGGCCTGCTCTCCGCCCCACCCGCCGCCACCGCGGCCCCGTCCGCCGCCGAGGGGACACCGCGCACCGCCGCCGCGGGCACGTTCCGCAACCCCCTCAACACGGGCCCCGACCCGTATCTGACCGTCTGGAACGGGAACTACTACCTGACCACCACGCAGGGCGACAGCATCCGGATGTGGCGCTCCTCCTCGCTCGGCACCCTGCTCGAAGCCGACCCCATCACCGTGTGGACGGACACCGATCCCTCCCGCAACCAGCACATCTGGGCACCGGAGTTCTACCGCTTCGGCGACCGCTGGTACCTCTACTACACCGCCGACGACGGGGTCGACGACCACCACAGGCTCTATGTGCTGGAGTCGGACCGCGACGACCCGGCCGGCCCCTACCACTTCAAGTCCAAGCTGACGCCACCCAACCACGCCTCCGACTTCGCCATCGACCCCGGCATCCTCCAGCACAACGGACGCCTCTACCTCGCCTACTCCGGCATCAACCAATACCAGCACAACGGCATCAACATCGCCCCCATGTCCAACCCCTACACCGTCTCCGGCAACGCCGTCGCCCTGAACCCGGCAGGTGGCTGCCCCGAGGTGCGCGAAGGCGCCGAGTTCCTCTACCGCAACGGCCGCACCTGGATGACGTACTCCACCTGCGACACCGGCAAACCGGACTACCAGGTGTGGATGATGTCCCTGCCGTCCGGCGCCGACCCGCTCGTGCCCGGCAACTGGATCCAGCACTCCGGTGCGCGGTTCGCCCGCGCCGACGACCACGGCGTCTACGGCCCCGGCCACCACGCCTTCTTCCGCTCCCCCGACGGCACAGAGGACTGGATCGTCTACCACGCCAAGTCCACGTCGGTGAACACCTACAGCGACCGCACCACCCGGGCCCAGAAGATCACCTGGAACGCCGACGGCAGCCCCGACCTGGGCCGCCCGCTCGCCGCCGGCGCCACCCAGGACCTGCCGTCCGGCGATCCGGGAGCGGGCACGTACTGGATCAACGACGACGGCCGGTCCAGCGGCGACGGAAGCGCCACGTTCACCGGCTCCTGGAACTCGGGGACCGGCTGCGCCACCCAGTGCTTCTGGGGCGATGACCACTGGAGCGACCAGGCGGGCAACACCGCCACCTTCTCCTTCACCGGCACCCGGATCGCCCTGCTCTCGGTCCGCGACACCGGCAACGGCATCGCCGCCCTCAGCGTCGACGGCGGCCCCGAGCAACGCCTGGACTTCTACGGCGCGATCCGCACCGGCGAGACCCTCCAGTACCTCAGCCCACGGCTCCCCTACGGCCGGCACACCCTGCGCATCCGTGTGACCGGCGAACACAACGCCCAGTCGGGGGCCTCGTTCGTGAGCGTGGACCGTGCGGAGGTGTACACCCGCTAGCCCCGGCTAGGGCGTCTGCGCCGCGTCGGCCGCCGGGACGAGCAGACCGTGCAGGGCATACTCCACCAGCTTGCGCACCTCCTCGGGGGCCAGCGATTCATGCCCGGCCATCAGGCGGAACGCCAGCGCGCCCAGCAGCACGTCCGTGGCCGTCGCGGCGTCCACGCCCCGCCTGGTCAGCCCCGCCTCGGCGGCCCGGTCCCAGTACGGCTCCAGGGCCGCCCTGCGGGGCGCCAGGAAGAACTCATGGAAGTACGGCGCCGCCTGCGGCTCGGTCGCGCAGGCGGCCAGCAACTGCCCGAAGACGCCACCTTCCGGGCTGGTGTAGTAGGTCAGCAGGTCGGTCGCGAAGGTGACGAGATCCTCGACGGGGCGGCCGGTGTCCGGGAAGACCACCGCCTCGGCCGCATCGCGACCGAACGCCTCCGCCATGATCGCCGCCTTGCAGGGCCAGTGCTTGTAGATGGTCGCCGTGCTCACACCCGACCGGCCCGCGACGCGGTCGATGGTGACCCCGGCCGTGCCCACCTCGCGCATGAGCGCGCTGGTGGCGGCCAGCACCGCGTCATGCGCCCGGATGCTGCGCGGGCGCCGGGGACGGTCCTGCGTGCGGCGCGCACCGGGTACATCGGCCGTGGTGTCCACAGGTGGCCTCCCTCTGCGCTTGCTTGCCCCGAAACTGAAGTGATGCTTCACTTTAGTTTCTGGAGACCGGCGGCGCAAACCCGACCACCGGAAATTCCCGTGAACCATGACAAATGAACCGTCAGGACATCGGCCATGCTCTATGAACTCGCCACCCTCTCCCTCAAGCTGCGCACGGTCCCGAAGGCACTGTCCGCGCTGGAGACCTACACCACGAGCGACGCCACCGGCGGCCGGCTGCTCGGCTGCTGGGAGCCCGAACACGGCGTCATCGTGGGGCAGTTGCTCCTGCTGCGCGGCTTCGAGAACGCCGAGGAACTCACCGAGGAGCGCACCCGCCTGCTCACCAGCGCCGACCCGTTCGGCATCGGTGAGCACCTCACCGGCTTCCAGGTGGAGAGCTACGCCCCGTTCCCCTTCCTGCCACCGGTCGAGCCGGGCCACTACGGCTCGGTGTACGAGTTCCGCACCTACCACCTCAAGGTCGGCGGCCTGATGCCCACGATGGCCGGCTGGGAGGCCGCGGTGCCGGAGCGCACCCGGCTCCACCCGCTGACGACCGCCATGTACGGCCTGGACGGCGTCCCCCGTATCACCCACATCTGGCCCTTCCCCGACCTCAACGCCCGGCTGGACATCCGCCGCGAGTCCTACGAACGGGGCATCTGGCCCCCCGAGAACGGCCCGGAGAACATCGCCCACGCCACCTCCACGATCGCCCTGCCCACCCCCATCTCCCCACTGGCCTGACCCCGTGGGCGGTCGCCGGGAGTAGCCGCCGGAGCGGGGCAGACATGACGTCCGGCGCAATCCCTCCGGGGCATCGCTTACCGTGGCGCAGGTGGATCTCAACTTGCTCGTGGCGCTCGACGCGCTGCTGGAGGAGAACAGCGTGACCGCCGCGGCGGACCGGCTGCACCTCTCGCCACCCGCCATGAGCCGGACGCTGGCCCGGATCCGCCGCGCGACCGGCGACGACATCCTGGTGCGCGCCGGCCGCGCCATGGTCCCGACCCCACGCGCCCTCGAACTGCGCGAGGAGACCCGCGAACTGGTCCGGCGGGCCACCGCCGTGCTCACTCCCGTACGCCGACTCGACCTGGCCCGCCTGAACCGGCACTTCACGGTGCGAGGTCATGACGCGCTGCTGGCGGCCCTCGCCGCCCCGCTGATCGCCAGGATCGGCGCCACGGCCCCGAACATCCACCTGAGCCTGCTCGCCGAATCCTCCGCCGACCAGCCGGATCTCACCCGGGGCCAGGTCGACCTGGAGATCGGGGCGAACGAGCCGGGGCGCCCGGAGATCTCCTCCGAGGTGGTGGGCAGCGACCGGATGGTCCTGGTCCTGCGGCGGGAGCATCCGCTCGCCAAGGGAAGGGTCGATGTCGACAAGCTCCTGCGCATGGCCTTCGTGACCGTCTCGCGCCGGGGCCGTCTGCACGACGCCGTCGATGACGCCCTTGCCGAACGCGGCCTGCGGAGGCGGGTGATCGCGTCCCTGCCGACGAGCACGGCGGCGCTGGACGTGGTCTCCCGCTCGGACGCCGTCGCCGTCGTCGCCGAGCGGGTCTGCCGCCCCGCCTCGACGCGGCTCGGCCTGGTCACCCGACGGCTCCCGCTGGAGCTGCCCCCGACCCAGGTGGTCGTCACCTGGCATCACCGGCACGACAGCGATCCCGCGCACGCGTGGCTGCGCGACCAGGTGCGGGAGGTGCTCGGCGAGGCGACCGACGGCACCGCGGAGGGCCGCCCCGCGACCGGGCCCGGCGGCCCACGCGAATCCGCATAGCCCCGGGGCCCGGTGCGAGAGTGCACGCTTGGTGCGACCGCGGATGGTCAGTCGCTTGGCACACTATTCTGCTTCAGGGTCTTGAACCTTCAGCTGCCGAGGGTGGCGCGCAGCCCGGGCTGCAGCCGTTCGGCGTGTGCGCGCACCATGTCGTCGCACAGCTCCCAGATCTGCTCGACGCGCAGGGCGGCGGCGGTCGCCGGGTCGGTCATGGCCGCGTGCCGGATGTGGCGCGGCTCGTCCTCCAGGGCGGCCCGCACCACGAGGTCGTTCATGCTGAGGTAGGTGCGGTTGAGCGCGGCGAGCTGCGGGGGCAGCGCTCCGGCGCGGGTCGGCTGGACACCGGACCGGTCGACCAGGCACGGCACTTCGACCACGCCATGGGCCGGGAGGTTCTCGATGAGGCCGTGGTTGGGCATGTTGCCGTAGACGGTCCTGGGGGTGCCGGTCACCATGGAGTGGATGATCTGCGGCGCGTACTCCATGGTCCCCTCGACGTCGATGCAGGCACCGGCCGCGAGGTCGTCGCGGGTCCGCTCGTAGGCGGCGACGTTCTCGTCCACGATGCCGAGATAGGCCCCGATGGGCAGCCGCAGCCGCTCGATCTCGCTGTCGTGGTGCAGATACCAGGGCACGTACTCGGAGGAGTGCTCGCTGGTCTCGGTCGGGTAGTGGCCGAGCCGCCGGTACATGTCGACGCGGACCCGGCGCCGGAGCTGCTCGTTCTCGGCGATCAGCGCGTCCAGCCGGGGGTACAGGTCGGTGCCGTCGTGCTCGAAACGGAGCACCCACGCCTGGTGGTTGACCCCGGCGGCGCGGTAGGTGACCTCGTCGAAGGGGACCTTCAGCAGGGCGCACAAATCGTGCATGGTCCAGTACACCGAGTGGCACAGGCCGACCACCCGGGTCAGACCGGTCGCCGCGGTGAGGTACTGCACGTTCATGGCCATCGGGTTGGTGTAGTTGAGCAGCCATGCCCCGGGGCATACGACGGCGATGTCCTCGCCCAGCGCCTTGAGGAACGGGAAGGTGCGCAGCGCGCGGAAGATGCCGCCGACGCCGAGGGTGTCGCCGATGGTCTGCCGTACGCCGTGGCGCGCGGGGATCTCGAAGTCGGTGCGGGTGGCCTCGCCCATGCCGATCTGGACGAGGTTGATGACGAAGTCGGCGCCGTCGAGTGCCGCGCGCCGGTCGGCGTGTGCGGTGATGTGCGCGTCGGCGCCCCGCCGCTCGGCGATGTACCGGGCGGCGGCCTCGGCGGTGCCCAGGCGTTCCGCGTCGATGTCGTGCAGGGCGATCCGGGCGGTCTTCAGCTCCGGGAAGGCGAAGAGGTCCGCCAGCAGGCCCTGGGTGAAGACGACGCTTCCGGCGCCGATCAGCACGATTTTGGGGTTGGTCATGACGGGCTGTCTCCGTTGACGGTGAGGTGGGTGAGGGCTTCTTCCCAGGTGGGCTGGGCGGTGGTGCCGCCCGCGGCGCGGGTCGACAGCGCACCGCAGGCGGCGGCGAGGTCGAGCGCCTCGGCGATGGGCCGGCCCGCGAGCCGTCCGGCGAGGAAGCCGGCGTTGAAACTGTCGCCCGCGCCCACGGCGTCCTGGGGTGTCACGCGGATGCCGGCGGTGGTGAGCAGGGTCCGGCCGTCGTGGCACAGGGCGCCGTCGGCCCCGTTCTTGACGGCCACCAGCGGCACCTGGTGGGCGAGGAGTTCGGCGGCGGCCGCGACGGATGTGCCGTCGGTGCCGGCCAGCCGGTGCGCCTCGGCGGCGTTGGGCAGCAGGATGTCGGTCCGGGCGAGGACGGGCGCCGACGCCGCGCGGTCCCATCGGCCCGAGGGGTCGTCGTTGGTGTCGAGCGAGGTGGTGACGCCCGCCGCGTGGGCGGTGTCGAAGAGGCCCGGCAGATCGGCGGCCAGCCCCGGCATCAGGAAGTAGGACGCGGCGTGGACGTGCCGGGCCGAGGTCAGCAGGTGCTCGGGCACATCGCGCCCCGAGGTCGCGGCGAGGGTGCCCGGCGCGGTGAGGATGGCCCGGTCCTCCCCGCGGGTCACGATGACCGTGAGCGGTGTCGGCAGGCTCGGGTCCAGGTGCAGCCCGCTGATGTCGACGCCTCGTGCCGCGAGTTGGTCGCGCATGTAGTGTCCGGCGCCGTCGTCCCCGACGCGTCCGGCGAAGGCCACGCGCAGCCCCAGCCGGGCGGCGCCGCAGGCGGTGATCGCGGCGGATCCGCCGGGGGTGAGCGCGCCGCTGTCGATGAGCTGTTCGCGCTGGCCGAAGGCGAGTGGGGTGGCGAGCGGTCCGACGATGACGTCCGGGTTGGCGTCCCCGATGACGAGCAGGTCGAAGGTGGGCGGCATACGGCTTCCTGACGAGTGGTGAGGGAGGGGCGGTGCGGGGCCTTGGGTCAGCCCTTGAGACCGGTGGAGGTGATGGACCGGACGAAGGTCTTCTGGGCCGCGAGGAAGGCGAGCAGCACCGGCAGGACGGTGATGACGTTTCCCGCCATCACGGCCGACCACTGGGTGTGGTGCTGGCCCCGGAAGGTGGTCAGGCCCAGTTGGAGGGTGTAGTTGGCGTCGTGGTTCAGGGCGATGAGGGGCCACGACAGGTCGTTCCAGGTGGTGAGGAAGGTGAGGACGGCCACCGTGCTCAGCGCGGGCCGGGACAGCGGGACCACGATCTGGAAGAGCACCCGCAGCCGCGAACACCCGTCGATCCAGGCGGCCTCCTCCAGCTCTCTTGGCAGGGAGAGGAAGAACTGCCGCAGCAGGAACACCGCGAACGGCGTCACCAGCGACGGCACGATCAGGGCCCCGAGGGTGTCGACGAGTCCCAGTTTCCGCATGACCAGGAAGGTCGGGATCATCGTCAGCTGGAACGGGATGGCCATGGTCGCCAGCATCAGGACCAGCAGCACCCGGGACCCGCCGAACCGCATCCGGGCGAAGGCGTATCCGCCCAGCGTCCCCAGCAGCAGGTTCGAGAAGACCGCGACGGCCGAGACGATCAGGGAGTTGGCGAACCAGCGCGGGAACATCGCGTTGCCGAGGACGAATCGGTAGCCGCCCAGGTGGATCCCGGAGGGCCAGAGCGCCGGCGGGAACCGGTTGATCTCCGCGTCGCTCATCACCGAGCTGAGCCCCAGCCAGATCAGCGGCACGGCGAAGAGCAGCGCCAGGGGTGCGAGCAGCAGATGCCACGGGCTGAACGGCAGCCGGAACCGGCGCCGTGGGCGGGCCACGGGCTCCCCGGTGCTCCGGCCGACCGGCCGGAGCCGGTCGGTGGCTCTCCCGGGGAGGTGGGACAGGTCCGTCATGACGTGGCTCCCTCGATGCGGCGGTCGTCGCGGCGCCGGACCAGCCGCAGCCCGGCGGCGACCACGAGCAGGGCGACGCCGAGGACGTAGGCCGCCGCTGCCCCGTATCCGGCGGTGAAGTTCCGGAACGCCTGCTCCCAGACGAAGTAGACGATCACGGTGGTGGATCCGAGCGGACCGCCCTTCGTCGTCACGTACACCAGGTCGAAGACCTGCAGCGCGCTGATCGTCTGCCACAGCAGCAGGAACACGCTGACCGGCGCGATGGTGGGCAGGGTGACATGGCGCAGCACATGGCGGCGTTCCGCGCCGTCCAGGGTGGCGGCCTCGATGAGTTCACGGGGTACGTCCTGGAGGGCGGCGAGGTAGATCACGACGCAGAAGCCGGTGCCGCTCCACAGGGAGATGGCCACCAGGACCAGCAGGGCCTGGGCCGGATCGGACAGGAATCCCTGGGGGGAGATCCCGAGCCGGTGCAGCAGCGCGTTGGCCGCGCCGAACTCCGGGTCGAGGATGAAGGAGAACAGGACGCCCTGGGCGGCGGCCGAGACCACGAACGGCACGAAGAGCAGGGTGCGGTACAGACCGGAGAACCGGATGCGGCGGTTGAGGACCAGCGCGAGCGCCAGCCCCAGGCCGATGCTCAGCGGCACATACAGCGCCGTGTACACCAGGGTGTTGCGCACGGCCTGGGCGAACTGCGGATCGTCGGCGAGCTGGCGGTAGTTGTCCCAGCCCACCCAGACGCTCGGGGTGAGGAGGTCGCTGTACTGGAACGACAGCAGCAGCGACCACAGGACGGGGACGACGCTCAGGCCCAGGATGACCAGGACGGAGGGGAGGACGAACGCCCAGGCCGTCGCGGCCTCCCGGCGGCCTCTGCGGCGTGCGGACCCGGCCGGTGTGCGCGGCGCCGGGCGGGTGATGGGGGTGGGCAGACGGGACATGTGGAGCTCCTCAACGCACCTTGGCCATGGCGGCGTTGGCTTCGTCCGCGCATCGCCGCAGCGCCTTCGCCGGTGTGCTCTTCCCGAGCAGGACGGCGGTGATGGCCTCGCCGAACGGCATGGAGATCTTGGGGTAGGCCCGGTCGACGGGCCGTACCCGCGCGGTCTGAAGCACCTCGGTGAACACCGAGAGACCGGGCACCTCGGCCGCGTGCTTCCGCCACTTCGGACGGCGCTCGGCGGGCCGACTCTGCGGCAGGCTGCCCGCCTCGGAGTCCCACAGATAGGCCTGGTCGGGTTCCATGAGCCAGCCGATGAAGGTACGGGCGGCCTTCAGCCGCGCGGAGCCGTTGTCGAACACGCTCCAGGTGTCGGGGCCGGAGATCGTCACCGACCGGCCGTGGAAGCCGGGCAGCGGGACGACGCGATAGTCGATCTTCGCCTGGCGGATGTCGGGCAGCTGCCAGGGACCGGTCCCGACCATGCCCAGTCGGCCGGTGGAGAACGCCTGGTACATCTGCTCGCCGCCGGGCTTGGGGTCGACGTAGACGCTGCGGTCCCGGGCGAGCGCGGCGAGCACATCGAGGGAGCGGACACCGGGTTCGCCCGCGAATCCGATCTCCCGCTTGCCCTGGGCGATGACCTCACCGCCCAGGTCCCAGATCATGGGCCACAGCCGCCACACCGTGTCCTCGTCGCCCGCGCCGGGCCAGCCGGTGCCGAACGTGCCCTTGCCGCGGTCGGTCAGCTTCCGGGCCATTGCGATGAAGTCCTGCCAGGTCCAGCCCGGTGCGGGCAGATCCAGCCGGGCCTCGCGGAAGAGCTTCTTGTTGCACACCACGGCGAGCGAGTCCAGCACCGCGGGCACCGCACGGACCACACCGTCGACCATGACGCCCTCCCGGGCGGCCGGCCAGTACTGGTTCCAGGGCACCGGCTGGGATTCCACGACCGATGTCATGTCGGCGAGCTGGGGACTTCTGGCGACACTCGCCAGGTCGGAGCCGAAGATGTAAGCGACGTCGGGTGGCGACTGGGCGACGAGACCGGCCATCACCTTCTGCAGCATGTCGTCCGCCAGCACCCCGCCGCCGATGTCGACCCGGATGCCGGGGTGGCTTCGGTGGAAGGTGGCCACGAGCCGTTTGAACGCCTTCAGCGAGGGACCGTTCTGCCCGTGCCACACCTCGATGTGGACCCTTCCGTCGGAGTCCACGCCCAGGCCGGTCCCGCATCCCGCCACCGCCGTACCCGCTGCCGCGGTGAGGGCCAGCGCGCCGCCACCGCGCAGGATGCCACGGCGCGAGGGCCCGCCCCGGCCACTGCGGACCGCGTTCATGTCTGCCTCCAGATGTTCGGTGGATATGTGGCCGCCGCGGTCCGCGGCGGCCACACCGTCCCCGGCCAGGACTACGGGCAGGTCTTGCGGACGTAGCCGTCCTCGCCCTTGGGCAGCACATCGAGGTCGCGCTGGACGACGCTCACCCGGTCGCCGTACTCGCAGGCGTTCTTCATCCCGGCGTCCGTGTACTCGATGAAGATGGCGTTGTCCCCGAACTCCGCCAGGTAGTCGGCGCACTCGTTGTACTCGGGGTTGCCGCACTCCTCGGCGATGGCGAAGTCGAGGCCGTTGGCCGCGTGGTTCTTGGCCAGTTCCACGGTGTTCTTCTGACCGACCGCCAGGCCCTTGCCGTGGCCGTAGGCGGACAGCATCCGGATGTAGGTCTGGGCGTGCTCCTCGGTGATCCGGCCCTCGACGACATCACGGGTGAAGGTGTCGAAGTTGTCCAGCTCGAGCGCGTTGAAGCCCTTGGTGGCGCATTCGTCGATCTGGGCGTCGATCTTCTCCGCGATGCCCTCGCGCTTCTTCTGGGTGGTGATGTCGAGGATCGCCTCGTCCCAGTCCGTGTCGATGATGACGTCACCGTCGTCGTTCTTGAGCAGCAGGTCGGACGGCCAGTCCGCGGGGCCGCCGGGCTGGCCGATCTTCTGCGTCTGGAAGGCGTTGACGTAACAGATGTTGTACAGACCGGGTGCCGGGGAGGCGCTGTGGTCACGGCTGACGACCTGCACTCCGGACGGCGGGGTGTACGCCCCGCCGATCTGGTAGTCGAAGCCGGCGTGGACCGGCGGAAGGGCGGCCGAGGTGGCCGAGGCGGGGGCGGGGCGAGAACGCCGGCCGCGGCGGCCGCGGCGCATGCCACGGCGGCGCCCACAGTGGTACGGATGCGCGAACGGTTCAGGCTCATCGCTGAGAGCTCCATGATCCGTGGGCACGGCCCCGCCTCGGTCGCAGACAGCGACCTGGCGACTCGGGCCGGACTCGCGGCGGGGCCGCATACCGGCTGGGCGTACCTCTGTCGCCGAGCATTCGACATCGGCGTGCCAGGGAGTAAACCGATCAAACCGAGCCACGTCAAGAGCGTGAAACTGCTCAATGTCGGCTCGGAACACGCACAAGCAATCAGCTCGGAGAGGCTCTGCGGCGGACATTACGCACAGATGCGGGCATGTCGATGCGCGGGAACCCGTCGGTCCCCGCGCGCCGAAGACACTAGATCCGCCGGAGCCCCACCAGCACTCTCTCCATCAGGGCGCGGTCCGGCGCGGCGCCCTCCTCGGAGGCCGTCCGGTGGACGACGATCAGCCCGTGTTCGGCCATGTCGCCGAGCAGGACCTTGGCCACCCCCAGCGGCACCAGGAGCATGGCCGCCACCTCGGCCACCGACCTCGGCTCCTGACACAGCGCGATCACCGGGCGGTGGTCGGCCTGCACGACGTCGGCGGAGCGGTGACCCAGCTCGGTGGTGGTCACCAGGGTCTCGACCTCGAAGTGATGGTGGGACCTGGTCCGGCCGCGCGTCCATGAGTAGGCGCGCACGAGCGCGGCCGGGCCCTGGCTCTCGTCGTGCTCGGACTCCCAGACGGCCGGCCCCTCGGCCTCCGACGACGCCCGCGGGAAGGCTCCCCCGGGTTCCTCGGGACGGCCGTCCCCGCCCTCACGGCGGGGCGGGGCCTCCGGCGTGCCGTCGGACCGAGGTGCCTTCCGCCCGCGTCGCCCCTTGCCGAAGCTGAAGGCGTTGAGCACGTCGGCGAAGGTCTGTTCGTCCTCCGCCCCCTGTTCTCTCCCAGGTCCCTGCCCGGAAGGGCCTTCACCGGTGCTCATCATCTCCCCGTCCGGCCTATTGGGCTGATGTCCGCTTCACGCCCTGCAGGTTGAGCTCCTGCAGCTCAGCGCGGAGCTCGGGGGTCAGCATCTCGCCGACCTGGTCGACCAGTACGGTCATCTCGTAGGCCACCTGACCGATCTCGCAGTCCGGCGCCGCCAGCACCACGAGGCATGAGCCGTCCTTGATCGACATCAGGAGCATGTTCCCGAGCTCCATCTGAATGACCGAGGACCGCACATCACCGGTCATCAGGCACTGCGCGGCGCCCTGGATCAGGCTGATGGCCCCCGCGGCAATGGTGGCGACCTGCTCGGCCCGCTCGGCCGCCAGCCCGTCCGACGCGGTGAGCAACAGTCCGTCGGCCGAGACCACCACGGCGTGCGCCACATTGGGCACACGCTCGGTGAAATTGGTGACCAGCCATCCGAACTGGCTCACCTCCCGCAGCTGGGGTGAGGTCATTGGTTCTTCCTGTCCATCTTCGCTGAGACCTTATGTCTCGTCGCGTCCGTCGGGCTGACCCCGGCGGATGCCCGACTGGTAATTGCTGAGGAACGTAAGGGTGCGGCCGGCGTTCCGCCGCGCGGATTCCTCGTCCCCGGCTCCACGCGGCTTGGGGCGCTCTTCGGTGGCGCGCGGCTTGGGCCGTTCCGTGCCCGGGCCCTGGCGCGGCACCCTCCGGGGCAGCCCGGCCTGCGTGGTTCCGCCCGCGTCCGCGGCGCCCGGCCGCTCGTGGACGATCTGGCCGGGGTCATCGACGGCAGCGGGCCGGCTCTCGCCGGGGGACGCGGGCGCGGCGGGGGCGGGCCGCCGGGGGAGCTCGGACGCCGGGAGGTCCGCCGGCTTCCGGCTCTCGGCCGTCTCCTCGGCCGGGGGCCCGCCGGGGCCGTGTCGGCCTCGGTCGACGCGAACCACGGCGAGGGGGCGTCGCCTTGGACGGCCGGACGCGAACGCCGCGATGGCAGCGGTGGCTGTCCCGGCGGCTGTACGGCACGGCGGTCGGCGGGGGCGTTGCCGTTCCCGTTGCCGGGCCCATTGCCGTTGCCGGAGAGGGCGGCGGCCTTCCCCGGCGCGTCCTCGCCGACCGGGGCGGGCCGGCCGGTCTTGGCGGGAGGTATTCGGCGCGGCAGTCCGCCGGGCTGCGAGGAATCCACGAACGCCCGCGAGCCGCTGGAGCGGGTCGGCAGGGAACGGCCCGTGTCCCCGGAGCCGGCCGGGGAATCCCCGGCGCGCAGCGAGCGGGCACCGTCGGTCGCGCGGCGCGGCAGAGGCGCCGTCGGGGCCGCGCCGGTCTCCCGGCGGGTGCCCACCGGCTCGGCCGTCTTGGAGGTCCGCCGGACGGGCAGGGAGCTCTCCCGGCCCGCGAGGGCGGGCTTGTCCCCGAGCATCAGCTTGGCCGGGACCAGCACACCCGCGCGCAGCCCACCGCCGGTGTCGCGCTCCGAGATCAGCTCCACGGTGACGCCGTGGCGACGGGCCAGGCGGCCGACGACGGTCAAGCCCATCTGCCGGGACGTAGGTACCTCCACGGATACGTCCCCCGCTACGCGCCGATGAGCCTTGGCCAATTCGGCCCCGCTCATCCCGAATCCCTCGTCGCGGACCTCGATCAGTGCGGAACCGTCCAGGCGCAGTGTATTGCTGACGACCACTTGGGTCTCCGGCGGGGAGAACGCGGTGGCGTTGTCCAGCAGCTCAGCGATCATTCGCGCCAGGTCACCGGCAGCGTACCCGATCACTTCGGCGGCGGGAACGGGCTCCACCACCACCCGCCGGTAGTGCTCGATCTCGGAGACCGAGGCCCGCAGCACATTGTCGAGCGGCACACGCTGCTCGGAGGGGCGGACCGGGGTGCTGCCGCACAGGACCATCAGGTTCTCGTTGTTGCGCCGCATCCGGGTCGCCAGGTGGTCCAGCTTGAAGAAGCTGGCGAGCTGGTCCGGGTCCTCTTCGTGCAGTTCGAGCTGTTCCATCAGCCGCAGCAGCCGGTCCACCAGGCTCTGGCTGCGCCGGGAGAGGTTGACCAGGGTGTCGCGCAGGTCGCCGCGGAGCGCGGCCTGTTCGGCGGCCAGCCGTACGGCCTGGCCGTGCACCGCGTCGAAGGCCCTCGCGAGCTGCCCGAACTCCTCGGTGGTGTGGACGGGCACGGCGCTGATCGAGGTGGTCGCCATCTCGCCCTCGCGGATGCTCGACACCGCTTCGGGCAGCCGGCGCTCGGCCACGTCGAGCGCGGTGGAGCGCAGCACGGTCAGCGACCGCAGCAGATGCCGGGCGATGGCGATACCGATGGCGAAGGCGAGCAGGAGCACGGCGAAGAGCAGCACGGACTCCGCACCGGCCCGGTCGCTCGTCTCGTCCTGCAGCTTGGCGGAGGTCACGCGGAGCCGGTCGGCAAGCCGCTTCTCCACGGTGTTGATGAGGGTTCCGGTCGCCTCCGAACTGCGGTTCCAGTCGCGGACGGAGAACGGCGCGGCGTCGGCGGCGTTCTGCCCGGCGCTCTGCGACCCCGTCTGGGACAGCACCCCGTCCAGCAGCCGGGTGCGCCGCTGGACCTCCGGGCCGGTGACCGTCCGCTGGTAGGCGCGCTGGTCCCCCTCGGTGGCCACGGCGCGGAAGTCGCTCAGCTTGTCCCGCATGCGGATGTCGGACTCCTGGAGCGCCCTGATGAGCTTGGGGTCCGCCAGCCTGCCGGGGTCGGGCGCGTCCATGACGATCACGTGCTGGAGGTGGACCTGTTCCCGGACCAGCTCCAGGTCGTACAGCGCGGTGGCCGGTCCGGAGAGCTGGGGGTCACCGAACCGGCTGCCCAGCGCCTGGTCCAGGTCGAGCAGACCGTTGATGATCTTGCTGTACTCGGTCACCGCGGTCCACGAGCCGATGTCCGTGGACGTCACCTGCTTGCGCAGCGCGGGCAGCCCGTCCAGCAGTTTGAACGCGTCGCGATAGCGGTTCGCCGATACCCCTTCGAGGCCCTGTGCCCGCTTGGTGGTGCGCGTGACGGCGGCCTGGGCGCGGTCGACGCGCTGGTTCTGCTGCCGGAGCATGGCCCGATCGGCGGACGCGTGGTCCCCTCTCAGCCGCTCGGCCGACATGGTCCGTTCCATCTGCAGATCGCTGATCAACGGCATCAGCCCGTCGCGCAGTCTGACCAGCCGCTGCACGTCCGCGTAGGTGTTCGCGCGCTCGACGTCGCGTTGGATCTGCACGACGCCCAAGGCGACGGCGAGGAGGGCGGGCACCACCAGAACGGCACCCAGCTTCACGGGCAGCCGCCAGTTGCGCCATTCCACGACGCCGGCCCACCACGACGGTGAGCGATCGCGCGCGGCCGCATGCCTGCCCGGGGTCATGAGGCGCGCTCCGCGCTCGGACCGGCTTGCCCACAGGGATGTATCACGATGCCGTTTCTCCTGGGATTTCCCCGGCTGGGGAAAGTCGAACGCCCGGCAGCGCGCCGGTACATCGCTTTCGGCGATGCGCCGGCGCGCCTGCCTTTACTCGAACAACTTGCTGCTCTTCTCGGCCAGTTGGTAAAGACCGTACAGAAACGGCACAGCCACCCACAGCCATGCCACGACCATGACCACGGGAGAACCCGTCTTGGCCACGCCCGGCGAAGGGCTGTCTGCGTCAGTCACCGGCTTACCGCCTCTCTGCCGGAAGGGGGTCGGGGGTTTCCTCCGGGGGCGCCGACTCCACCCGGGCCGCCGGCTCAGGTTCATGGAACTTCGGATTCACCGGACGCACCAGTTCGTTCGCGATGAAGCCGATGACAAGCAGCCCCATCATGAGAGTGAACGAAAAGGTGTAGAGGGCCGGGCCGGTGTCCCCGGACTCATGCGCGGAATCCGCGATGGAGTCCACGATGAGCGGTCCGGCGACTCCGGCGACCGACCACGCGGTCAGCAGCCGGCCGTGGATCGCGCCGACCTGGTAGGTGCCGAAGAGATCCTTGAGGTAGGCCGGAACGGTGGCGAAGCCACCGCCGTAGAACGACAGGATCACCATGGTCGAGGCGACGAACAGCGCGGTGCTGCTGTCCTTCTCGAGCATGATCGTGAGGTAGAGCAGGGCACCGGCGCCCAGGTACAGGCGGTAGATGTTCTTCCGGCCGACCAGGTCGGAGACCGAGGACCATACGAAGCGACCGGCCATGTTGGCCAGGGACAGCAGCGCGACGAAGCCGGTGGCGGCGCTCGCGCTCACCGGACTGTCCGTGTCCTGGAAGAAGTCCTGGATCATCGGGGCGGCCTTCTCCAGGATCCCGATACCAGCAGTAACGTTCATGCACAGCACCACCCAGAGCAGCCAGAACTGGGGCGTGCGCACCGCGTTCTTCGCCGAGACGTTCGCGGTGGTGACCAGCGGCTTGGCCGCGTCGTCGCTCGGCGTCCAGCCGGCCGGCCGCCAGCCCTCGGGCGGCACCCGCACCAGCACCACGCCCAGCGACATGAAGGCGGCGTAGGCCAAGCCGTGCACCAGGAACGTCTTCGCGATGCCGCTGGTGTCGCTGCCGAACGCCTTGAGCATCTCCGTCGACCAGGGGGAGGCGATCAGCGCGCCGCCGCCGAAACCCATGATCGCCGTACCGGTGGCCATTCCCGGCCGGTCCGGAAACCACTTCATCAAGGTGGACACCGGGGCGATGTAGCCGATGCCGAGCCCGACCCCGCCGATACCGCCGTACCCGAGAACGACCAGCCAGTAATTGCGCGTGGCGACGCCGAGGGCGGCGACCAGGAAGCCGGTGGAGAAGGCCACGAGCGCGACGAACATGGCCCAGCGCGGGCCTTTTCTCTCGACCAGCGTTCCCCGAACGCGGCAGAGAGCCCAAGTACCAGAATGCCGATCTGGAACGGGAGGGCGCTAGCCGTCCCGGAGATGTCTAGGGAATCTTCCAGAGGTATCTTAAAGACGCTCCAGGCGTACGCCTGGCCGATGGAGAAGTGGATCGCAAGCGCCGCCGGCGGAATCAGCCAACGATTCCACCCCGCCCCTGCGATGATGCGAGAGCGATCGAGGAAACCCACAGATCAACCTACCTCCGGCTTCTTGAGAGCACCCCCGCAGACTGCGATTTCGAACCTATCCAAACACCTCGGGGGAGGCAGTGGCGAGCGCGGGGCTGCCGTCATATGCCAGTGGCAGACTCACTGCACAGCGGCACGCTCACAGCACTCATGCTCACGCACGATGGGACGTTCTACCCGAGATGAGGTTCTACCAGTGGCGACACTTGGGACACAACGCCGGGTCCCGAAATGTCCTCAAGGCGCAACCCTGAGCGGCCACCGCCAACCTGACACCAAGTCAAAATGGACAACACGGGAAGGAGAGACAAAGTACTGGTTCAGCGACCACTCCTGCCATATTCGAGATGGCGCCGAAGCCCGCTGCATAGCGGGACACTCGCCCACCTGCACCGCCGGGAGCAGGGGGCGGCGTTGACTGTGTCCGGCGCCTCACTAGACTTGCGGCGCCAAGGGCCCGCCGGTCGCCCCTCACCATCTACCGCTCGAGCGCGGGCGCTCCGAACCGACGCCTCGTCAGAAACACCCCGGAGAAAACCATGAATAAATCGGTGCGACCGCCCGCTTCCTTGCCATCCGAGCGGGCCACCGGAACGGGGTTCGCCGATCGCGGCGACGACATCGGGGAGCCCGATTTCGAGGCGATTCAGCAGAGCCCGGAGTTCAAACTTCTCCGCAGGAGACTGCTCTGGTTCATCTTCCCGATGAGCGCCTTCTTCTTGTGCTGGTACATGACCTTCGTGCTCTTCTCGGCCTATGACCACGACTTCATGAGCCGCAAGCTGTTCGGCGCGGTCAACACCGGCACCGTCTTCGGCCTGCTGCAGTTCGTGACGACGATGGCGATCGTCCTGACGTACCGGCGCTTCGCGCGCAAGAAACTTGACCCGCAGGTGGACACGATCCACGAGCTGGCGGGAGTCGGCAAGGAATGACATTGCAGATCGCAGCCCGCACGACCGGCAGCCCGATAATCAACCTGAGCGTCTTCTTCGCTTTCGTCATCATCACGCTGTTCGTCGTCTACAAGGCCACCAACAGAAACTCGACGACCTCCGACTACTACGCCGCGGGCAGCGCCTTCACCGGTGTCCAGAACGGCATCGCCCTGTCCGGCGACTTCCTCTCCGCTGCCTCGTTCCTCGGCATCTCGGGGGCGATCGCCGTCCACGGCTACGACGGGTTCCTCTACTCCGTGGGGTGGCTCGTGGCGTGGCTGGTCGCCCTCCTGCTCGTCGGGGAGCGGCTGCGCAACACCGGGCGGTTCACGGTCGGCGATGTGATGGCCTACCGCATGAAGCAGCGCCCGGTGCGCGCGGCGGCGGCCAACTCCACCCTGGTGATCACGTTCTTCTACATGCTCGCCCAGATGGCGGGCGCGGGCGGTCTGATCGCCCTGCTGCTCAATGTGCACAGCAAGGGCGGGCAGGCCCTCATCATCACCGGCGTCGGCCTCGTCATGGTCTTCTACGTCCTGGTGGGCGGCATGAAGGGCACGACCTGGGTGCAGATCATCAAGGCGGGCCTGCTGCTGATCTGCGTGACCTTCATGAGCGTGTTCCTGCTCGGCAAGTTCGGGTTCAGCTTTTCGGCGATCCTCGACCAGGCGGCGCAGAACAGCCCGCTGGGCGGGGAGCTGCTCAACCCCGGTGGCTGGTACGGCGAGAACTCGATGACCAAGCTCGACTTCGTCTCGCTGTCCCTGTCGCTGGTCCTCGGCATCTCCAGCCTGCCGCACGTGCTGATGCGGTTCTACACCGTGCCCGACGCCAAGGAGGCCCGGCGTTCGGTGGTCTGGTGCTCCTGGTCGATGTTCATCTTCTATCTGTCGATCCTGATCGTCGGGTACGGCGCCACCGCGCTGGTCGGCTCGGACCGGATCGTCAACGCCCCGGGCGGCGAGAACTCCGCCGCTCCCCTGCTCGCCTTCGAGATCGGCGGCGCGATGCTGCTGGGCGTCGTCTCCGCGGTGGCCTTCGCGACGATCCTGGCGGTGGTGGCCGGGCTGACCCTGGCCGCCTCGGCCTCGTTCGCCCATGACGTGTACGCCAACGTGATCCGCAACGGCAAGGCCGACCCGCGCTCGGAGATCCGGGTCGCGCGGCTGACGGCGCTCGTGATCGGTTTCATGGCCATCCTCGGCGGCATCGTCACCAACGGCCAGAACGTGGCCTTCCTGGTGTCGTTGGCGCTGGCGCTCGCCGCGTCCGCCAATCTGCCGACGATCCTCTACACGCTGTTCTGGAAGCGGTTCAACACGACCGGGACGCTGTGGAGCATCTACGGCGGTCTGGGGTCCGGCCTGGTGCTCATCATCTTCTCACCGGCGATCTCGGGCAGCTCCACGTCCGTCATCAAGGGCATGGACTTCCACTGGTTCCCCCTCACCAACCCCGGCCTTGTGTCGATTCCGCTCTCCTTCCTCTGCGGATTCCTCGGCACGGTCTTCAGCAAGGAGTCCTCGGACTCCAAGAAGCAGGCGGAGATGGAAGTCCGGTCGCTGACCGGCATCGGCTCCAAGGCGTAGCCGGACCGCTCTGGGCGGCCCCGCTCGGGGCCGCCTACGGCCGGCGGATGCTGCCGGGGGTGGGGAGGGCGCCGCTCCGGCGCTCCGACGGCTCGGCCCGCGCCGAGGAGCTCGGTGCCGTCGAGCGCCCGCGGAGGGGGACGTCCCCGCTGTCCCGGGGGCCGGCGGTCTCGCCTCGGGGCCCGCGCGTGGCGCGCTGGCTGGGGACCTTGGACGGCGCCGACGGGGTGGGCGACGCCGAGGGACGACTGGCGGGCGCCGACGGGAGCGGGGGCGTCGTACGGCCCGTCGCGGGCGGCGGGGCGAGCGGCACCGTCGGGCGCGCGGGTGTCTCGGGCGCCGTCAGACGCAGCGGCAGTGCGATGAGGGCGGCGACGGCGCAGGACACGCCGACCCCGGCCGCGGTGCGCAGCAGCCGGCGGCGGGCAGCCGCGCGGCGGATCGCCTCGTACCGGCCGGGGGGCGGGCCGAGGTAGTCGGAGGTCGGCCGCAGGATCACCGCGAGGGGATCGTCGGGTTCCAGCTCCGGGCCGTCGTCACAGTGTGGGGTCAAGGCTTCTCCTCAGGTGGACGCGGAGCAGTTCTCTGGCCGCGTGGAGGTCGGCCTTGACGGTTCCTTCCTTGCGCCCGGTCAGTACGGACACCTCCCGGATCGGCATGTCAGCGTAGTAGTGCAGCAGGATCGGAACGCGCAGTCGTTCCGGCAGCGACTGTACGAGCAGGCGTACCGACGGGTCGGACTGTTCGGCGTGGGGGCGGAGGGCGGCTTCGGAGGTGGCCCGGCGCATGGCCTTGCGCTCGCGCTCCATCTTGCGCCAGTGGTCCCGGACGAGATTGGCCGCGGTGACGTAGAGGAAGCCACGGGGCTCCTCCACGGACGTCCAGCGGGCCCAGAGCCGGGTGAACGCCTCGGAGGCGATCTCATGGGCCGTCTCGTCGTCGTCGACGAGCCGGCGGCACCAGCCGGCGAGGCGTGGGTAGAGGGCGGCGAACAGCTCGGACGCCGCCCTGTCACGGGACCGTTTCAACGCGCTCCATGGTCGTGATGGCACTCGGAGGGGAAGACCCCGGGCCGCCGGTGTGGGTTCCATGGGCCCGGGATCCAGGGGTGGGTCAGGAGCCGGCGGAGGTCAGCGCGGCGAAGGCGATCACGTTGTCGAGGTAGCCGTCGCCGGAGCGCGGGCCGCCACAGGTGATCAGCCGCAACTCCGGTCGGTCCACGTCCCCGTAGACCGCGTCCGCCGGGAAGTCCGCCTTGGCCACCGTCCGTACGGCGGTGATGGCGAACTCCGCCGACGTGCCGTTCTCCAGGCGCGCCACGACCCGGTCGCCCCGGCGCAGCCGCGCGAGGTGCCGGAAGACCCCGTCACCGTAGGCGCCGACCGTGACATGGCCGAGGATGACCGACGGGCCGACCTGTCCCGGTGTCGGCGAGTGCCGGTACCAGCCCGCCTGGTCGTGTTCGGTGACCGGCGGTACCCGCACACTTCCGTCCGGCGCCAGTCCCAGCCGCATGACCGGGGTGTCGACGTCGATGGCCGGGATCCGCAGCCGAACCGGGACCGAACGCCCCAGGGGACGCGCCGCCTTCACGGGGGTCGGGGAAGGCGGTGACGTCCTCCCGGAGCCTGGTCCGGCCGTGGTCTGCCGGGCCGGGTGGCCGCCGCAGCCCACGAGCAGCGAGGCCATCGCCGCCGTGGCGAACGCGCGCCTGGAGAACGGGGTCATGCTCCGGTCGCCCGCCGGCGACGGACGACGAAGACCGCCGCGCCGCCCGCGACGAGCGCAGCGGCGGCGCCCCCGCCGATCAGTTCGCCCTCGGTCCCGGAGCCGGAGGACTTGGCCGTCACGCCGGTGTTCGGCGCGCCCCTCGGGATGACGCCGACCTGGCCGCGGTCCCGCGTCTTGGTCGGCTCCTCCTTCGGGGCCGGGGTGGCGGCGCCCGGCCGGGTCCGCTGCTGGCTCGGGACCGGGCCGGCGGCCGGGCCGCGGGTGGGCGCCGCGCTCTGGGCGGGGGCCGCGGCGGACGAGGGGTCGCGGGGGCCGGGGTCTTCTCGTCGGCGAACGCGGGCGCGGTGCTCACCAGGACGGCGGCGCACGCGAGTGTCATCGCGCTGAGGACAGTTCGGCGCATGAATCGCTCTCTTTCGTCGGTCCGCCCGCTGTGCGGCGGGCGGGTTACGGATCGAGCGGAGAGACGAGGCAGCGGCGCGGCGCGTTGTAAAGAGCCGGCAAAGTATGTCGGTCGGCCCTGTCCGGGCGGAAGGACGGGCTGAACGCCTCAATGAAGGCCGGACGGAAAAACGTCCAGGACGGCCCGTGCGGGCCGTCCTGGACGTCGTGCTCAGATGTGTCAGACGAGGTCGAACCGGTCGAGGTTGGAGACCTTGACCCAGGCGGCGACGAAGTCCTTCACGAACTTCTCCTTCGCGTCATCGCTCGCGTAGACCTCGGCGAGCGCCCGCAGCTCGGAGTTGGACCCGAAGACCAGGTCGGCCCGGGTGCCGGTCCACTTGACCGCACCGGTGACGCCGTCGCGGCCCTCGAAGGTGCTCTGGTCCTCCGAGGTGGCCTTCCACGTCGTGCCCATGTCGAGCAGGTTGACGAAGAAGTCGTTGGTCAGCACCCCGGGCGTCTCGGTGAGGACACCGGCCGACGACTGCTGGTAGTTGGCGCCCAGCACCCGCAGGCCGCCGACGAGGGCGGTCATCTCCGGGGCGCTCAGGGTCAGCAGGTTGGCCCGGTCGAGCAGCAGGTACTCGGCGGGGAGTCGGTTGCCCTTGCCGACGTAGTTGCGGAACCCGTCGGAGGTGGGCTCCAGCGCGACGAAGGACTCCGCGTCGGTCTGCTCCTCGGTCGCGTCGACACGGCCCGGGGTGAAGGGCACCTCGATGTCGTATCCGGCGTCCTTGGCGGCCTTCTCCACGGCGGCCGCACCGCCGAGGACGATCAGGTCGGCCAGCGACACCTTCTTCGCACCGGAACCGGCGTTGAACGCCTGCTGGACGCCCTCGAGGGCACGCAGCACGGTGGCGAGCTCACCGGGCTCGTTGACCTCCCAGTCGCGCTGCGGCTCGAGGCGGATGCGCGCGCCGTTGGCGCCGCCGCGCTTGTCGCTGCCGCGGTAGGTCGAGGCCGACGCCCACGCCGTGGAGACCAGCTGGGCGACGCTCAGGCCCGCGTCGAGGAGCTTGGCCTTGAGGGCCGTGATGTCCGCGGCGTCGATGACCTCGCCCTCGGCCTCCGGCAGCGGGTCCTGCCACAGCAGGGTCTCCGCCGGGACCTCCGGGCCCAGGTACAGCGATTTGGGGCCCATGTCGCGGTGGGTCAGCTTGAACCAGGCGCGGGCGAAGGCGTCCGCGAACTGGTCGGGGTTCTCGTAGAACCGGCGGGAGATCGGCTCGTAGACCGGGTCGAAGCGCAGCGCCAGGTCGGTGGTGAGCATGTTCGGGGCGATCTTCTTCGAGGAGTCGTGGGCGTGCGGCACCGTGCCCTCGCCCGCGCCGTCCTTCGGCCGCCACTGGTGGGCGCCGGCCGGGCTCTTGGTCAGCTCCCACTCGTAGCCGAAGAGGTTCTCGAAGAAGTTGTTGCTCCACTGGGTGGGCGTGGTGGTCCAGGTGACCTCCAGGCCGGAGGTGATGGCGTCCGCGCCCTTGCCGGTGCCGTAGGTGTTCCGCCAGCCCAGGCCCTGCTCCTCGATGGTGGCGGCCTCGGGGTCCGCGCCGACGTGGTCGGCCGGGCCCGCGCCGTGGGTCTTGCCGAAGGTGTGGCCGCCCGCGATCAGCGCGACCGTCTCCTCGTCGTTCATCGCCATCCGGCGGAACGTCTCACGGATGTCGCGGGCCGCCGCGATCGGGTCCGGGTTTCCGTTCGGGCCCTCCGGGTTGACGTAGATCAGACCCATCTGCACGGCCCCGAGCGGGTTCTCCAGCTCACGGTCGCCGGTGTAGCGCTCGTCGCCGAGCCAGGTGCTCTCCGGGCCCCAGTACACGTCCTCCTCGGACTCCCAGACGTCCTCGCGCCCGCCGCCGAAGCCGAAGGTGGTGAAGCCCATCGACTCCAGGGCGACATTGCCGGTGAGGACCATCAGGTCGGCCCAGGACAGGGCCTGGCCGTACTTCTTCTTCACGGGCCACAGCAGACGGCGCGCCTTGTCCAGGTTGCCGTTGTCCGGCCAGCTGTTGAGCGGGGCGAAGCGCTGCTGACCGGCGCCCGCGCCACCGCGGCCGTCGCTGATCCGGTAGGTGCCCGCGCTGTGCCACGCCATACGGATCATGAACGGGCCGTAGTGGCCGAAGTCCGCCGGCCACCAGTCCTGCGAGGTGGTCAGCACCTCGGCGATGTCCTGCTTCACCGCGGCGAGGTCAAGCCCCTGGAAGGCCTCCGCGTAGTCGAACCCCTCGTCCAGGGGGTTCGCCACGGCCGGGTTCTTGGCAAGGATCTTCAGATTGAGCCGCTCCGGCCACCACTGACGGTTGCCGCCCCCCTGAGTCGGATGCGGAGCGCGCTCGTGCGCGACCGGGCAGCCCCCCGCCTCCTCCGTCTTCGCGTCTGTGACGATTGCCTCATGGTTCTCGGACATGGGAATCCTTCCAAGCTGGGCGGATCATGGTGCTCAGGAACTCGTGGCGGTGGAACAGTCGGAGCACAGGCCCCAGTAGATGACCTCGGCCTCGTCGATCGAGAAGCCGTGGTCGTCGGACGCGGTCAGGCAGGGCGCCTCACCGGCGGCACAGTCGACATCGGCGACGGCACCACAGGACCGGCACACGACGTGGTGGTGGTTGTCGCCGACGCGTCCTTCGAACCGGACGGGGTTGCCGGCCGGTTCGATGCGGCGTACGAGGCCCGCCGCGGTCATCGCGTGGAGGGCCTCGTACACGGCCTGAAGGGAGATGTGGCCGACGCGATCGCGTACCCCGGAGGCGATCGCCTCGACACCGAGGTGATCACCGTCCCGGACGGTTTCGAGCAGCGCGACTCGGGCGGCCGTCACCCGCAGGCCGGCACCGCGCAGCTCCTCGGCAGTGGTCGGAGTCTGGGATGCGGTCATGGCGCTAGAACCTACCCGCATAAACGCGAACGCTACAAGGAAACGAGGCGTTAAAGTCTGCCGCAACGCGGAAAAGTTTTGCCCGATTTTCGGGTGCTTTCTCCTTGCGGCCCTCAGAGGCGCTTGGCGCTGCGGAAGAGCCCGGCGTAGAAGCCGTTGCCGTCGATACGGGAGACACCGCCGTTGTCGCCGATGGTGGGGCCGTTCTGCTCCTTGCGGCTGGAGACGAAGACCCGATGGCCGTCGGTGTCCAGCCCCAGGTACAACGCGACATGGTCCATATGGTTGCCGGTGCGGTGATCCATCTTGAAGAACAGCAGGTCACCGGGTTGCAGAACGTCGATGTTGGTGGGCCGGGTGTACCAGGGAGCGGGGCCCTGCATCTTGATGACGTCGACGCCGGTCTTGGAGCGGGCCATGCCGTCGGCGGTGCGCGGCAGGCCGTCGCCGAGGGCGTTGGTCGCCATCAGGGGGTAGCGGGCGCGGTAGCCCATCACCATGCGGATGAAACCGGAGCAGTCCAGCGCCCGGTAGCGGTCCTGGCGCGGGGCCAGCGTGGTGCCGTTGCGGAAGGTGTAGGAGATGCCGAGGTAGTCGTAGAAGTCGTTCTGCTCCAGACGGTCCACGCCGTCCGGCTTGAACGGTCCGAAGACCGCGTCGCCCGCGTACGGGATGCCCTGGGCGTCCTTCTTGACCGGCGCGCCCTGCACATACTGGAAGGCGATCGCGAAGAGGTCTTCCTTCTTGCTGCCGTAGTTCTCCTTGAACCAGCTCTTGAACCACTGCTCCTTCTCGGCGCCCGCGGTCCACGGCTGCGGCATCAGCCGCACCCAGTCCTCGGTGATCACCTTGGACTTGGTGTTCGCGGGCTCGCTGAAGGTGCGCGAGGGGCCACGCAGGGTGGCGGTGCGGGCGCGGTCGGTGAAGGTGGCGAGGATCTGGCCGTTCTCACCGCGCAGGATGGTGCGCTCGGGGTTCTTCAGCCGCTCCCAGGTCTGCTTGCCGTTCTGCCGGCCGGTGCCGCCTTCCAGGGTCAGCTCGTCGATGACCGCCTGGGTGGCGGGCGTCTTGGCCTGCTCGTCCTTTCTGAGCTCCACGGTCAGATAGCCGCTGGCGCCGAGCAGCGCGAGCACGGTGACGGCGTGCAGGACGGGGCGTTTCTTCTTGGGTGGCATGGGATCGGCTCCGGTCGTGGGTCAGGCGGACGGCATGACGCCGAGGAGGATTCCGGCGGTGAGGACGACATAGGCCATCAGCGTCACCGACCCGGTGGACAGCAGGGTGGCCCCCCTGGGCTGGCGGACCAGCTGGTAGGCGATGAGTCCGGGGACGATGAAGCCGAGGGTCTGGTTCGCGTACATCAGCGGGAACTCCAGCGACAGGATGATCATCACGGTCGCCTGGAGCGTCACGCCGAGCAGCACGACCGCGGCGAACAGCCGCTTGCCGTAGAGGATCACGAACTTCTGCATCAGCAGCGTGCCCACATAGGTGAGCACGGTCACGCCGACCACCATCGCGGCCCGCTGCAGATCCTCGACCAGGGTCAGCGCCAGCCAGCCCGGGGTGATCATGCCGCCGGGCGAGAGGTTGGTGGTCAGATAGCAGACCAGCGAGAAGAGCAGCCCGATCGCGATGCCGATGGCGGCGATCTCGGGGGTGAGGACGGCGGGGATCAACGGTGCTGCTCTCCTGGGTTCTGCCCCTGCTGGGAGTCGTCGGCGGGCGGGGCGGGCGGGACACGCGGCTCGAACAGGCCGCGGGGCTGCGGGGATTCGGCGGTGGGGATCACCGCGGGCCAGGGCTCCCGGGAGCCCTGGTCGTGGGTCTGCCGCGGATACGGCTGCTCCTGCTCGGAGCTGCGCTGATGCGGTACGTGCGCCTGGGGCGCGTACCGGTTCTCGTACGCCTCCGGGTAGCGCTGGTAGGGGTCCAGGCGGGGCGCGTAGAGCTGCATCGTGTCCACGTACTCGACATGGCGCTCGTCGGCCTCCGGAGCCGACGGGGCCGCCGGTGCGTCCTCGGCGCTGTCGTCGGCCGGCAGCTCCGCGAGGTGCTCCAGGAGGAGCTCGCCCTGGCCGTGGATGTTGCCGATGGCGACGAGCGATGCGAGGGGGGCGTCGGGACTGAGCCGGCCGAGCAGCTCGGCCATGAACTCCTCGGGGTCCCGGCGGTCGCCGCCGAGGTCCACCGCCCGGCCCCGGTATTCGGCCGGGATGGCGTCGATGGCGGACTTGGCCGGATGCCCGATGACGAAGACGCGCTCGGGGTCGAGGTCGGGGATGATCTCGCCCATTTGGCCGTTGCGCTCGACGCGGTCGGGACGGCAGTTGATGACGACGTTGAGCGGGCGGTGGATGGCGCCGAGGTCGAGCAGCTGGTTGATGTTCATCAGCGTCGACTCGGGGTCGTTGGCCGCGAAGACGTTGGCGAAGCGCAGCTTCTTGCCGTCCTCGGTGGCATACCGCTCGACGGAGAGGACACCGGGGTCCGGCGGGGCGTCGTACATGCCCTGCAGGGCGGTCTCGCGGTCGACGCCCGCCAGCTCGGCGACGGTGAGCGCGATGGCCACGTTCTCCTTGAAGGTGAACCAGCTGAAGCCGCGCAGCTCCTCGTCACTGACCGTCTTGGGGTCGGCGTAGATCAACTGGCAGTTCCGGGCGTCCGCCTCCTCCTGGAGGATGTCGAAGCGGTCCTGCTCGGCGGTGACGCAGATGCCGTTCTCCGGCATGGACCGGCACAGGGAGCGCGCCACGTCGTCCAGCGTCGGGCCCATTTCGGCCAGGTGGTCCTCGCGGACGTTGCACAGCACGCCGATCGTGGAGCGGATCAGCTTGGACTGGTTGATCTCCTGGAGCGCCGGCATGACCGCCATGCACTCGATGACGAGCGCCTCCGGGTTGTAGGCGGCGGCGCGGCGCACGATGCCGATCTGCTCGACGACGTTGGCGATGCCGAACTTGCGGTAGACGGGCTCCTCGGTGGCATCCGGGTGGATGAAGCGGGCCGCCGTACCGGTGGTCTTGGCCACGGTGGTCAGACCGCCGCCGCGCAGGGCGCCCGCGCACAGCCGGGTGATGGAGGACTTGCCGCGGATGCCGTTGACCAGGACCCGGGTGGGGATCATGTCGAGGTTGGTCTGGTGCCGCCGCTGTTCGACGATGCCGGCGATCAGCAGGACGGCCTCGCACACCACGAGCACGGTGTAGAGGAAGAGCACGGTGAGAGCCTCAGTTCCTTCCGACTCCGGCGGGGGTCCGGCTGCCGCCGTCCCGTTTGCGGGGCTGCTCCTGGAGCTGTTGCCGGATCAGCTCCAGGCTGCGGACGACGGCGCCGACCTCGTCGTGGTGGCGCGGGAACAGCACGGTCTTGCGGTCGCCGGCGGCGAGCGCCTCGGCCAGCCCGGCCAGAGCGCGCAGGGGCCGTACGACGACGATGTGCAGCCAGCCCAGGCAGGCGGCCGCGGCGGTCAGTCCCAGCAGTCCGGCCAGTACGGTCCGGTTCTGCAGGCTGTACTCCGGGATCGCCAGGCTGGATGCGGGCTGCCAGCTGGCCAGGGACCACTGGAGCGACTTGGCCGCGCCGCCGCCGCTGAACGGCGCGACGGCCGCGACCCGCACCGTGCCGCCGCGCTGGACGGTGGCGTGCGCCTTCTTGGTGGCGAGCAGCGAGTTCAGGTACGAGGGCGCCTTCTCGAAGGCGATGTAGCCGGAGTCGCCGCCGATGACCCGGCCCTTGGCGTCCACGACACGGACCTCGCCCATGCCCTGGCGGCCCAGCAGCGCGTTGACGAACTCGATGCGGAACTCGCCGACGACGGCGGCGCCGCCCCGGCCGGGCGCCTGGGCGGTGGCGGTGACCACGGGCTTCTTGCCGCCCTCGCCGGTCACCTCGAGGGCCTGCTCGGAGGGGGCCTTGCCGTCCTCGTGGTGCGGGGAGTGGCCGGCCCGCGCGAGGATCTCGCCGTCGGCGCCGAGGACGTACACCGACTCATAGCGGTCGTGGTCCTGCATGGTGCGCTCCAGCACCTTCTTCATGTCCTCGGGCGTGGTGCGGTCCCCGATCAGGGCGGCCACCGCGGACAGATCCGCGTGGCCCTCGTTGAGCGCGCGGCGGACCCGGTCGCTGAGGGTGATGGTGCGGGAGTTCTGGTCGTGGACGATCTGGACCGGGACCTTGACGGCGGAGTCGGCGCGGTTGAGCAGCAGCATCAGCGGGACCGACCAGACCAGCAGCAGGACGGCGCAGACGGCGAGCAGGGCGCGGGCGCCCAGGCCCTTGCGCACGGCCGGGCCCTCGACGTCCGCGGGCTCGCCCTGGAGTTGCCGGCGCAGCCGCTCCAGCGCGGCGCCCACCCGGGCGGCCTCGCCGGCCCTCGGCACGCTCACCGGGCGGGCCAGATCGCCGCGGGTGAGGCGGCGGCTCTCCAGGAACAGCCGGATCAGCGGGCGCTGCACGGTGCCCAGCAGCACGATCACCGCGAGCCCGCCGATGACCAGCAGGGCGCCGGCGGCGGCCACGCCGAAGGCGGGGCGGGTGATCTGGGAGACCTTGGCGGAGACGTCGACCTCGGTGACGACGGTCAGGCCGAGGCTGCTGGCGGTGGTGGCGCCACCGGCCTGGGGGGCGGCGAGCGTGGCGTAGCCGCCGACGGTGCGGACCTCCTTGGCGGCGCCCCCGGTGAGGTGGCCGCTGACACCGGTGTAGCCGCCCGCGCCGGGCTCCTTGGCCTTGACGGGGTGCTGCCGGCCCTTGCGCGCGGCGGTCTTGGCGAACGAGGTGAGCTGCTTCCTCGCCCGCTCGCTGTCCAGGGCGCCGTGGCTGGAGAGCAGATGGCCGGTGGAGTCGACGACGCCGATGGCGCGGCCGGGGCCGAGGTCGACACCGGGGAAGCTGAGGGTGCTGGAGGCGACGAGCAGCTGCTGCGGCCGGCCCTTCCAGGACAGCAGGGCGACGATGATCAGCCGGGTCTGGCCGTTCTCCAGGCGCACCATGCGCGGGTCCAGCCCGTCGCTGCGGGAGAGCTTGGTGAGATCGATCGCGGTCAGCGGGACGTTCTCGCCGCGGGCGGCGAGCATCTTGCCCGATTTGATCTCGATGACGGCGGTGCCGCGCCACTTCTGGTAGACGTTGCCGACCTTGTCGAGGACGGTGTCGGCGGAGACCGGCCGGCCCTCGTTGAAGAGGGTCGCGGTGCTGGTGAGGTCGGTGACCGACTCGTCCAGTGACGCCCGCAGCGCGATGGCGCCGTCCTCGGCGACGTACTGCTGCGAGGTCAGGACCGCCTTGGGAACCAGGGCGTTGTCCGGTTTGCCCAGAGTGAGGGCGGTGATTCCCGCGAGGGAGAGGAGCAGAACCGACAGCACCGCTATGGGCGGCCGAATACCCCCCACAAGCGACATGTCGGCCCTTCGGCGGACCTTGTGCCGCCGCTTCGAGCGCGAAGCGGCCACGGATGGGCTCCTCTCATGCAACTCACACCACACAGAGCGCACTCGAGTGCGATCCGGACCGTCAGACAGCCAGACGGATCAAAGGGTTGCACATCTTAGAGAAATAACGAGAAAACCAGTTTGGTTATGACCAAGGCTGGGCAAACGACGGTCTTCCCTTCTTTGCCGGTCGTTCACCTCTGCGCCATCCTTCGCCCGCTCCATCCTGATATGCCCTCGTAAAACGGGTCGTTACGATGAGACGGTCATGGCGGAGATACGAGCGAAGTCGATCACTGTGGCGGCTGTCACGGTCGCGTTCGGACTGCTCCTGGCGGCATTGAGCGCGTATACGATCGGCCGGTCGGGCGGGGACCCCGCCTCGGACGGCGCGGATGCCCCCGAGGTCCCGCTGGAGCGCAGGATCACCGACTTCACGGCCGGGTTCGGCCCCGACTCCGGCTACCGGGAGCCACGCCGCGCCGAACGCCGGGCCGTCGCCGACGCGGTGGGCCTGATCCTCGACGGACACCCGGACCGCGCCCGCCCGCCGCTCGCCGACGCCGGTTTCCGGCTCCGTACCCTCACCGACACCGGCACCGGCCGCCGCTACGCCGAACTGTCCGACCGCACCGAGGACGGACCCGCCCCGCGCGGCTGGGGCCGGGTCTACGTGGACCTCTCCGCGCCCGCCCGCTGGTCGGTCCAGGTGCCGCACCCGGTCTCCGACGCGGACACCGAACGGCTCGGGGCACGCGTACTCCTGGGCTCCCCCGGCGGCGTCCTGGTACTCGCGGGCGCCCACCGCAGAGCCGGGGAGGACGATGCCGCGGACGCCGCCCACCGTACGGACTCCGTCTTCGACGCGGTCTGCGACGAGCTCGCCCGGCGCGGTCTGCCCGGCGTCCAGGTCCACGGTTTCGCCGACGACTCGGCGCCGGGCCGGGACGCCGTCGCCTCCACCGGCACGGGCTCGGCGGGCCGCGCGGACGCCCGCCGCCTCGCGGCCGCGCTGACCGCACGGCACCTCACCGTCTGCCGCGCCTGGGTCCGCGGCTGTCCCCTGGAGGGCCGCGACAACGTCCAGGGCCGCAGGGCCGCCGCCGACCATGTGCCGTTCCTGCACGTCGAGTTCGCACGGTCGGTGCGCGCGAGCGACACGGGGATCCGGCATGCGGCGGCGGCCCTCGACACGGTGACCTCGCGGTGGGCGAAGGACGACTCAGGCTGACCACCCGGTGGACCTTCCCCGTCCCCCGCCCCTTCCCACTACCAGGGGCTCCGCCCCTGGACCCCGAAGTCCGCTGCGGAGCCCCGCCACGCGGCGAAGCCGCATGGCGGCGGCAGGGAGGGCCGGAGCCCGGGTCCGGGGTGGAGGGCAGAGCCCCCGGGCCGGGGGCTGGGGCGGAGCCCTGGGCCGGGGGCTGGGGCGGAGCCTCGGACCGGAGTCAGGGGCACAACCCCGGGCCGGGGGCTGGGGCGCAGCCCCGATCCGGAGCCCGGGGCACAACCCCGGGCCGGGGGCTGGGGCACAACCCCGATCCGGAGCCCGGGCCGCAGCCCCGATCCGGAGCCCGGGGCACAATCCCGATCCGGAGCCCGGGGCACAACCCCGATCCGGAGCCCGGGGCACAACCCCGATCCGGAGCCCGGGGCGCAGCCCCCGATCCGGGGGCTGGGGCGCAGCCCCAGTTTCGGGAAGGGGCGGGGAGGGGAACGGCGCGCCGCAGGCGGACTAGCCGCGGGCCGCGGCCACCGTGAACGCGCTCCTCACCGTCTGCGTCACCGCGTTGCCGCCCGCGTCGGTCCCGGTGACGCGCAGGGACGCGTCCCGGCCCGCCGCCGCGTCCGGAGTGGTCCAGTCCGCGCGGAACCGGCCCTTGCCGAGCGTGGTGATGGACGTCGCGGTCCACCGCTGGCCGTCGTCGAAGGACACCTCGACCCGCGCCTTGGTGACCGCGGGCGGGGCCACCACGCCCGGCACATGCCCGAAGCCGACGACGAGATGGCCGTCACCGGCCGGGCTCGTACCGTCCAGCCCGGCGTCCAGCCGGTAGTGCGGAACGACGACCGGCAGCGCCGAGCACTCGGCGGGCCCCTCGTACTCGCCCGCCTCCGACACACACGTCCAGTTGTCCGGCACGGTCTGGCCGCCCGAGTGCCCCGAGGCGAAGGTCCACTCGGTGTGCGTGGTCAGCGACTGGCGGAAGTCGCCGTTGGTCCTGGTCTGGTCGTACACCACCGTGTACGGGGCCTTCTCGGGCGGCACGGTCAGCACACCGCCGGGGACGCCGTCGCCCTCGTACAGGGTCGTGTCACCGGAGACCACCGCGAAGTGCGAGGAGGTGATGTCGGACGGGACCGCGAGGACGTGGTGTCCGGCGGAGTCCGTGACCGTGGCCGTGCCCAGGGAGAAGGTGAGGGCGTCGCCCTTGCGGCACGCCGAGCAGTACCACGTCCCGTCCGCGGCGGCGCCCCGCGCGGGCTCGGTGAAGCCCGGGACCAGCGGGCCGCGCAGCCAGTCGACCGTGGTGGTCCGGCCGGGCACGAGGGGCTGCTCCTGGGACACGAAGCGCCGCTCCCCCGCCTTGAGCCAGTCCGCGTAGGAGGCACCGGCGGAGCCCCCGACGTACTCGGTCCGCCGCGCCGGGGTCTTGAACGGCTCGGACAGCGCCTCGCCGCTGGTCTCGTACGGCAGGTACATCAGGCGTGCGACCTCTTGGGCGCGGCCGGGCGTATCGCTGTGGTAGTTGGTGCGCACCGTGGCCAGGTGGCGTCCGGTGACCTTGTAGTGCTGGTTCTTCGCGATCGTGCCGGCGGGGTTGGCCAGCTTCAGGTCGTAGGAATAGGGCGTGGCCGCGTCCGCCGGCGCCCTGCGGTGGGTGTACACGTTGAAGCGCAGGTCGCCGGTGGTGACGGGGCGGCCGGAGGGCTGCACCTGGACGGGCGAGCCGCCGGAGACGCCGACGCCGCCGTTGACCGCCACCGCGCCCTTCGCGTCCTGGCGCAGGTAGTGGAGGATCAGCTGGTGTTCCTCCGCGGGCCTCGGGGTCGAGAAGGTGACCCGCTCGGTCGCCTTGCGCAGATCGAGCACGGCCTCGGTGCCGGTGCCGCTGTCGGGGACGGTGAACTCGGCGGTGGCCATGCGTACACCGGCCGGCTCACCGGCGCTGTCGAAGGCCGGGGCGGAGACCATCGCGGTGTAGTGGCCCGCGGGGACCTCGACCCGCGTCTCGCCGTCGACGGCATCGAGGAACGGCTCCTGATAGAGGGCGGCGTCGTCGGCGTTGGCCAAGGCGAACGACGTGGTGCCCGGGAGGGGTTTGCCGTCCGTACCGAGCACGGTGACCTTCACCGTGTGGTCCGTCCGCACCGACGGGCGCGGAGTGTCCCGTAAGCCGTCGGTGGCGACCGCCGGTGCGACGGAGGTGACGCCGCCGAACAGCGGGCCCTCGCCCATGGATCCCTTCACCGCCTCGGCGCCGATCTGCCGCGCCAGCGCCGCGCCGAAGGCGGGGCCCGAGGGCGGCGCCGTGGCGCCCGCGGTGGCCTCGAGACGCACCGGGGTGGTGGTGACACCGGCCTCGGCGAGGGCGGAGACGTTGAACAGCGCGGGGTCCAGGGTGCGGCCCAGATACGGCAGCGCGGTCAGCGGAATGACGAAGACATCGTTGTCCAACCGCCGGGTGACATAGTCCGCCTCGGCACCCGGCCGCGGCGCCACGACGACGCTCCCGTCCGGGCGGAGCGTGACGCGCTCGCCGGTGACCAGGGTGACGGTGTGGGCCGTCGTCTCGGGTACGACCGGCACGGCGGACGCGTCCGTGGCGGCGCCTGACACCGGGGCGGGGGCGGCCAGGGCGCCGGGCGCGGGGCCGGCCGCCAGCCCGAGGGCGGCCAGGACACAGCCGGACACGAGGGCGCGGGTGCCGCGCGCTCCGGCACGGCGCACGGCGGTCTGTCCGATCCGTCGGTACCACATGAGGCGGATCCTTCCTTGACGGTGGATCAACATGACGGGGAGCAACCTGAAGGGGATGACGGCGGGGCGGAGTGACGGGGGATCAGTGGGCACTTTTACGCCCCACAGGTTCGCCACCGGAAGAGATCACTGCCAGGTACGCACCAAAGCTGGCCGAAAAGCGCCGCTTTGAGGCGTCAACCGAGCGTGCGGTAACCGAGCACGCGACGCGCGGCGCGGGGGCAGGGCCACCCCCGGTGCCGGAGCGGCCACAGTGAATTCGGCCCCCATCCCTGCGGAATTCACCGATCCGCCAAGGGAAAGGGAAATGATCTTTCCCCTTTCCCAGGCAGGAGGAGCCGGTGACCGCAGAAAGACCCCATGCGGAGGAGCCACGCTTAGCCATCCGTGGCCCCTCGCGACGCCTTCCCCTGCGGGGCCGCACCCTCCGTTCGCTCGTGACCGCGCTCGTCTTTCCCGTGGCCGGGCTGCTGGCGCTCACCGCGGGCGGGCATCTACTGCTCCCCTTCGACGGGGTCACCACACTCGAAGGCAAGATCGCCTCCAAGTCGGAGTTCTTCGAGGACGAGAAGGTCCAGCGCCTCCTGATGAAACACGGCATCAGGGTGCACATCACCCGCATGGGTTCCCGGGATATCGCCACCACCGGCTTCGACGGATACGACTTCGCCTTTCCGTCCGGCCGGCCCGCGGCCGACTTGATCAAGAACGACCGCAAGAGGAAGAACGCGTACGCGAAGGGGCACTCCGCCTTCGTCAGCCCCATCGTCCTCGCCACCTACCGCGAATACGCCGAAACCCTGCGGGACAACGGTCTCGCCACACCACGGCAGGGCGTCGGCGCGGACGGGAGCAGCACGCTCTACTACACCCTCAATATGAAGCGGTTCATCGAACTGAGCGCGGGCGGGAAGAAATGGAGCGATATCGGAATCAATAAATACCGGACGGAGAACGGCAACAGGATTCTGGCCCAGACGTCGAACGTCTGCGAGGCGAACCACGCCGGGACGTATCTGGGGCTGGTCGCCTTCGTCGAGAACGGCAACACCGTTCCGACGGACAACGCGGCGGCGGACCGCGTGGCCCGGAAGATCAAGCCGACGCTCGTATCCCAGGGGCTTCCCTCGGAGCAGATGTTCCAGACGTACGAGGTGCCCGAGGGAAAGGGCCTGGCCCCGATCGTGGTGGTCTATGAGCACCAGTACTTCGCCTACCAGATCCGGCAGCGGCAGCAGACCGGAAAGCCCGACTCGCAGCGGGTGCTGCTCTATCCCTCGACGCAGTTCCTGACCGAGCCCGAGTACATCGCGCTCACCCCCAAGGGCGACCGGCTCGGGGAACTGATCGAGAACGATGACCAGCTCCAGCGCCGGGCGATGGAACTGGGCTTCCGCGTCCTGGACTCCAGCGGCAAGGCGACCAGCACCGAGCTGTACCGGTTCCTGGAGGACCAGGGCATCCCGGCGCCCGCCTCGGCGGCCAATGACACCAAGGCGACGCTGCCGAGCCTGCCGCTGCTGGAACGGATGATCACCACCGTCGGCGAATGCCCGCCGCCGACGAGCACCCCCGGGACGACCTCATGAGGCGGCGTCCGCACCGCCGGGTGGTGCTCGCGCTCTGTCTGGCCCTGCTCACCACCGCCACCGCCACCGCCTGCGGCTCCGGTGACGAGGAGCCCACCACCCTGCGGGTGCTGGCGAGTTCGGAGCTGAGGGACATGGAGCCGCTGCTCGACGACCTCCGCCGGGACACGGGGGTGGACCTGGAGATGGAGTACCAGGCCACCGTGGACGCCGGAAACGGGCTGACCCCCGGTGAGTACCACCACGACCTCGCCTGGCTCTCCTCCGACCGCTACTTCCAGCTCCGGCTCAAGGAGTCCAAGGCCACCGCCAAACCACTCGCCACCACGACCATGCTCTCCCCCGTGGTCGTCGGCGTGAAGCCGGAGACGGCGAGGGCCCTGCGGGCCAGGGCCAAGGGCGGTCAGGTGTCCTGGGCGGACATCGCCGACGCCGCCGCCGCGGGCTCGGTGCGCTTCGGCATGGCCGATCCGAAACGCACCAACAGCGGCCTGTCCGCGCTCGTCGGCGTCGCGACCGCCGCGGCCGGGACCGGCAGCGCGCTGCGCGCCGAGGACATCTCCTGCGACCGGCTGCGCGGCTTCCGCACCGGGCAGAAGCTCACCGCGGACAGCAGCGCGGACCTGCGCGAGCAGTACATCGCCCACCAGGATCGGCTCGACGCCCTGATCACCTACGAATCGGAGCTGCTCTCGCTCAACGCCGGCGGCAAGCTCCACGAGAAGCTGGAGATCGTCTACCCGAAGGACGGCATGGTGCTGTCCGACTATCCGCTGCTCCTGCTCGACCCGCGCAAGCGCGAGGCGTACGACAAGGTGGCGGACTGGCTCAAGAGCCCGTCGACACAGAAGAAGATCATGGAACGCACGCTGCGCCGGCCGCTCGGCGCGGAGGTGCGCAGGGACCCCCGGCTGCGGGCGGACATCGGCAACGCGCTGTACTTCCCCAACCAGCGGGCGGTGGTGGACCAACTCGTCGAGGACTACGGCGATCCCCGGCTGCCCACCGCCCACCACGTGATCTTCCTCCTCGACTTCTCCACCTCGATGCGGGGCGCGCGGGTGGCCTCGCTGCGCTCGACGTTCGCCGGACTCAGCGGTGCCGACACCTCCGCCACGGGGAAGTTCGTGCGGTTCTACCAGGGCGAGAGGATCACCGTGATGCGCTTCGGCGGCAGGGTGCTCGCCGAGCGGGATGTCACCGTCGACGGGCGGCGGGACCTGGACTCCGTGAAGTCCTTCGTCGCGGCGGACGACTTCGACAACTCCACCGCCATCTGGTCCGCGCTCGACCACGCCTACCGGAAGGCGTCCGGCATCGCCGACGACCACCCCGGGCAGCCGATTTCCATCGTCCTCATGACCGATGGCGAGAACACCTCCGGCATCGGTCCGAAGGAGTTCCGGCGCCGGTACGCGGCACAGCCGGAGGCGGTCCGCGACGTCCCCACCTTCCCGCTCCGGTTCGGCGAGGCGGACACCGCGGAGCTGACCCGGGTGGCGCGTACGACCGGCGGGCGCATGGTGGACGCGGGCGCCCGCTCCCTTCCCGACGCCTTCAAGGAGATCCGTGGCTGTTGACAACGGGATGTGGTGGAGCGTCTGGTGGCCCTGGATGCTCGTGTGGACGGCGACCGCCGTGAGCCTGATCGCCGTCGTGGTCTGGCTGGCGGTCCGCCTGCAGCGATATCGCAGACGCTGCAGACCGAGCCCCGAGAAGCCGACCGAAGGCATCTGCCTCTACCTCCATGACCGCGCCATCATGAACCTGTACGAGATGGGCCGTTACGAGAAGGCGCTGGAGCGGGAGGTCGAGCAGCGGATCACCCGCACCACGGACGGATCGCTGCGGGCCCGGCTCTTCGGTGTGGGCGTCAGCGGCGGCAGGAACGTCAGCCGCGAGGAAATCAGCATGTACATCGAGAGCGCCCGGCCCATCACGGCGATCGGCCTCATCGTGGACACCCTGGAGCGGACCGACGCCATCGTCCACGGCGATCTCAGGACCGGCACCATCACCTGGAACCACGCCCTGGCCCGGGCGCTGGACACGGTCGACCGCCCCGGTCCGGGGGCCGCGGACAGCGTCCGGCTGCGCGACATCGAGGACTTCGTCTCCATACGGGGCCGGTTCCGCAAGGCCCGGCAGACCCCCGAGCGCACCGTCTTCCTCGCCCCGTACGGCGACCCGGAGGACCCGGCCGAGGGGCCGCAGGTCCGTGTCCTGTGCGCCACGGACGGGCTGCGCAACGACGACAGCCACGAGGGCACGTTCCCGGCGCGCTGCCTGGGCAAGGTGCGCGACTGGAACCCCGGGACCGGTGAGCTGACCATCGAGGCCATCGCGATCTTCAGCTGAAGCGCCGTGCCCCCCCCGGGGGGTGTTCGGCGCCCGCGGGATGTTCAGCGCCCGCTGGGGGCGTTCAGCCGAGCAGCAGGCTCCGGCGCCACAGGGGGCGCTGGAGCGCGGTGATCAGTCCGGCGTCGGTGAGGAAGGCGACCAGCCGCTCGCCCGCCCAGCGCATGGTCTGCCGGAAGTGCGGATTGGCGCGGGCCTCCCGGGCGGCGCGGCGCGGGTCGAGGCCCACGGCCCGGTAGATCGGGGCGTTGGTGTACGTGCTCATGGCCAGCATCGCGCACCAGGCGGTGAGCTGCCGGTGGACCTCCAGCACGGCGCCCGACCTGCCGCGCGTGGCGTCCAGGAGTTCGCAGTGGGCGAAGCGGATGTGCCGTGACTCCTCCATCACATGCAGGCGCGACACCTGCCGTACGAGGGGCTGCACCCGCTCGTCGCCCATGGCCTCCCGCTGGAAACGGTCGTAGACCTCCTCGATCAGCAGCGCGGCCGCGAACAGACTCGCGCCGCGCAGCTGCGGGAGCACCGCCCGGCCCAGGTGCCGGACGAGGGCGGGCGGCCGATAGACCGGGCAGCCCAGGGTGCCGAGGGCCCGGCCGAACATGGCGACGTGGCGCGTCTCGTCGGCCACCTCGCTCAGCGCGTAGTGGGTGCGTGGCGACGCCGGATCGCGGGCGGTCAGCTGGCCGGTGAGCATCTGCATCAAGGTCAGCTCGAACCAGGTGGCCATGCTGATCATGTTGGCCCACTCGCTGCGGGAGAGCGCGAGGCGCCGCTCCTCGCTCAGCCGGTGCCAGGTGGGGGTGGCGTACAGCGACATCCGCTCCGGCTGGAGATACCAGTGCCCGGGCTCGGGCGGGGCGTCCCAGTCGATGGCGAGGGCCGGATCGTAGGTGTGCTTGGCCGCGGTGCGCAGCAACCGTCCCGCCACCTCGGCCGGTGTCTGGCGTGGGGTGCCCGTGGGGGCGGGCGCGGAGCGGCCCCGCGGCTGTGGTTCCCTCACCGCGCACCGCCTGCCGTGACCGAGCGGTCCGGTCCGGCCTGGGCCGGGACGGGCAGCGGTCCTGCCGGTGCGGGGGACTCCGGGGCGGCGGCGGGCGATGCTGTTGCGGGGCCGGGGATGTCGGGGCCCGGTGGGGCGCCGGGCGGAGCCGTGACCTGCAGTCCCAGCCGGAGCTGCACGATCCTGGCGAACTCGGCGATGGTGCCGTTGCTGCGCAGCAGTTCCATGGGCGGGATGTCGAGTTCGTAGCGCTGGTTGAGCGAGACGAGCACCTGAGCGGCCATCAGCGAGTCCATGCCGTAGGAGTCCAGGCGCCGGTGGGGGTCGAGTGCCTCGTGGTCCATGTGCAGGACCTCCGCGAGCAGGCGGGTGAGCTGGTCCACGAGGTGGGCGAGGGCGGTCTCCTCGTCCATGAGGGAGAGCCGGCGCAGGAGTTCCTCGCGGGTGGCCTCCCCGTCCCCCACCTGGGGCGGTACGAGGTCGCCGAGGCGCGGGGCGCGCAGCAGGGGCAGCAGAACGGCGGCGCGCGACCAGTCCGTCCGGGAGACGCCCACCACCGCGGGGGCGTCCGGCCGGTCGTCGCCGAGCAGCCGCCGGCCGTGGTCGAGGGCGGTGTGCGGGGCCAGGGGCTCGATGCCCAGGCCGTGGAGGGAGTCGAGCAGGTCGTTGCGGGCCGCGTATCCGATCTCGCCGATGGCGCCCCAGGCGAGGGTGAGCGCCGCCTCGCCGTGTCGTCGGCGCAGCCGGGCCAGGCCCTCCAGGTAGAGATTGCCCGCCGTGTAGGCCGACTGCTTGAAGTTGCCCACCATGGCGGTCGTGGAGGAGTAGCACAGGAAGAAGTCCAGCGGACGCCCGCGGGTCAGGGTGTCCAGGACGTGGGCTCCGGCGATCTTGGGCCGCAGGACGGCGCTCATCCGCTCGGCGGTCAGCTCGGCGAGGGGTGCGTCGTCCAGTGCCATGGCCGCGTGGACCACACCGCGCAGCGGATGGCCGTTCTCGTCGATGTCCTTCAGCACCCGGCGCATCGCCTCCGCGTCGGCGGCGTCCGCGGCGTACGCGGTGACCCGAACCCCGTCCGGGGCGAGCGCGTCGCGCACGGCGGCGGCCTCCGGGCCGCAGGCCCCACTGCGGCTCACCAGCGCGAGATGCCGGGCGCCCAGCCCGGCGAGCCACTGTGCGGTGGCCGCGCCGAAGCCGCTGGTGCCGCCCGTGACCAGGTAGGAGGCATCGGGGTCGAGTTGGGGTGCGCGGGGCGTGGCGGACGTCCCACGCGCGAGCGGAGAGGCGGGCGAGGAGGCGGGTTCGACGGCGCAGGGCTCATCCAGCGGGTCGAACGTGACGACGACCTTGCCGATATGGCGTGAGTGGCGCATCAGCAGGAAGGCGTCCGCCACGCGGGCGGCGGGGAAGACGGTGTGCGGCAGCGGCTGGAACTCCGGGCCACTCTCCGGCGCCCGGCCGTCCCCCAGGGTCCGTCCCACGTCCTCCAGGAGGTCTCCCAGCAGCCGGGGGTCGCGCAGCACGGTGGTCAGATCCACGCCGTGGAAGGAGATATGGGAGCCGAACGGGCGCAGCGGCAGGGTCCGGTCCTCGTAGAAGTCGCGCTTGCCGAGTTCGATGAAGCGGCCGCCGGGGCGGAGCACCTCCAGGCCCCGCGCCAGGGCCTGTCCGGAGAGGGAGTTGAGGACGATGTCCACTCCCCTGCCGCCGGTCACGTCCATGACCTGGACGGTGAAGTCCAGCGAGCGCGAGTCGAGGACGTGTTCCACGCCGAGTGCGCGCAGCAGATCGCGTTTGGGCTCGCTGCCCGCCGTGGCGATGACGGTGGCGCCGTGCGCCCGTGCGTAGTGGAGGGCCGCGAGGCCGACGCCACCGGCCGCGCCGTGCACGAGCACGGTCTCCCCCGCCCGCATCCGGGCGGTGTACAGCAGGCTGTAGTGAACGGTGCAGAGGGCGACGGGCACGCCGGCGGCCTCCGCGAAGGTGGCCCCGCCGGGGATCGGCCACAGGTTGCGGGCCGGGCTGACCACGTGGGACGAGAGCGCCCCGGTCAGCAGCCCGACGACCCGGTCCCCGGGCGCGAAGCGGTCCACACCCGGCCCGCAGGCGGTGACCACGCCCGCGCATTCGAGTCCGAGGTTCTCCTCGCGTGGGCTGCCAGCCAGTGCCTCCGTCGGCAGCAGCCCGACCGTCTGCATGATGTCGCGGTAGTTCAGGGCGGCCGCGCGCACCTCGACGACCACCTCTCCGGGACCCGCGACCGGCGGGGGGATCTCCTGCCAGGCGAGGCGGTAGGAGAGGCCGGGCCGGCGCACCCGCAGGGCGAACGGCGGCGGGGCCGCGCCGTCGGCGAGGGGGACGGCGGGCGGCAGGGCCCGCTCGCGCGGGACGAAGCGATCGTGCGCGGTGAGCACGATCTCGTCCTCCTGCTCGGCGTTGCCGGGGGCGGCCTCGATGTCGAGCAGTTCGCGGACCAGCCGGGCGGCGTCCGCGGCCGGGTCGCCGCCCCGGCACAGGCTCAGGCGGCGCCCGCGCAGATCGGGTTCCTCGTTGGCCAGGCAGCGTGCCACGCCCCAGGCGGCGGCGTCGGTGGGGTGGGTGATCGGTCCGGGGGTGGCCTCGGCGCCGTGCGGCCGGGTGATGAGCCACAGCCGGACCCCGGCCGGTGAGCCGAGGGACCGGTGCGCCTCCGCGACGGCCCGCAGCGTCTGACCGGCGTGGGTGGCGCGGGCCACGGCCTCCTCGGCGTCGTCGGGTTCGGCGCCGCCCAGGATCAGGACGACGGTCGTCTCGCCGGTGCCGGACTCGGTCAGCGCCCGGCCCCACGCGGCGGCGTCGGTGTGGGCGTCGGTGAGAACGGTGTGCCCGGCGCCGTGTGCGGTCAGCGCCTCGGTGACGGCGTGGGGCAGCGGGTCGTCGGCCGTGTCGCCGCAGACGATGTACGCGGCGGAGGGGGCGGGCGGTGACGGTGCCGCGGCGGCGAGGGCGGGGCGCCACCGGCCGCGGCGAGGAAGACGGAGGCGTGGTCGCGTCCGGGCGGCTCGGTGTCGCCGGTACGGGCACAGGAGGTGAAGCCGCACCGGCGCAGGAGCGCGGGCCACTGCTCGCGGGTCAGCAGCGGGGAGCCGGGCCGCAGGCCGGTGTCGGTGCGCTGGTGGAAGCTGTCGAGGGCGCCGAAGACGGGGAGCAGGATCTCCGGCTCATGGCATTCGAAGGCCAGCAGGTGTCCGCCGGGCGCGAGGAGCGAGGCCACGCGGCCGAGCGCGGGCTCCAGGTCCTTGGCCGTGTGCAGCGCGTTGGCGGCGACGACGAGGTCGAAGCCCTGTGGGTGGTAGCCCTGTTCGGCGAGGTCCCGGTCCAGGTCGAAGGTGCCGTACTCGACGAAGTCGTAGTCGCCGAAGCGGTTGTGGGCGCGGGTCAGATAGGCCGGTGAGACATCGGTGTAGCGGTAGCGGGTGCGGTCGGCCGGCAGCAGGGGCAGCAGCGCCGCGGTCATGCCGCCGGTGCCGGCGCCGATCTCCAGGACGCGCAGCGCGCGGTCGGCGGGCCAGCGGGCGAGCAGGGCGCGGAGCAGGGCCTGGGCGAGGCGGTTGTGGAAGCGGGAGGTCGGCGCGGTGTCGTAGTACTGCTCCAGGAGATGGGCGACCGATTCGGCGCTGAGCAGCGCCAGGGCGCTCGCGCGGCCGGTGAGGACGTCCGCCAGGTGCCGGGTCAGATGTGTCGCCAGGGCGATCCGGTGCACATCCCCGGGGGCCCGGACGAGGGCCTCGCGGACCGGTGGCGGGGTGTGGCGGGCGTCGAGGGTCAGGCATCGGCCGCCGGGGGTCTCGGTGAGCAGGCCGCGGCGCAGCAGGAGGGGTTCGAGCAGGGCGATCAGGGGGCGGTGGCGCTCCTCCATTCCGGCCGCCACGAGGTCGTCGGCGGTGAACGGCGCGGCGGGGTCGGGCAGCAGCCGGGCCAGCGCGGCGGCGACCGAGCGCGCGGTCAGCTCCTCGTCATGACGCGAGGTCAGGTCGTAGCGGGCCTCGCGCCACCGCTCCCGTACGGCGTCCAGGCGCGGGGCGGCGTCCCGGAGGATGGCCTCGGGGGGCGGCAGGGGCGAGGGCGCGGCCGGGAGATGGGCGCGGGGAGCGGCCCGCGGAACGGTGTGATGGAGGGTGACGGGCGTGGTGCGGGCGATCGGGAACAGGCGCAGCCGGCACTCCTCCAGGCGTGCCGTGACGGTGCCGTCGGCGTCCGCGACCGTGATGTCCCAGCAGACCTCGCTGTCGGTGGCGTCGCGTTCGGTGACCCACATGATCCCGGTGGGCGACGGCGCCGACCACACCCGCACCGCGCCGATGGACGCGGGCAGATAGGCGCCCCGTTCCCGCAGCCGGTCGTGGAGGAGGGCGACACCGGTCTGGAGGGCTCCGTCGAGCAGCGCCGGATGCGCGGTGTACGGGGCGCCCGGGGCCTCGTGCCGGTAGGTGGCGACCGAGGTCCGCGCCCCCAGGCGCACCTCGTCCAGCGTCCGGAACGCGGGCCCGTAGACGAGCCCCACCTCGGCGCAGGCGGCGTAGTGTTCCTCGCCGCTGACGCGCGTCGCGCACCGGGCGCGCAGCCGCTCCGGGTCCACCGGCTCGGGCCGGGGGCTCAGCAGCGGGCGCACCCGGGCCCGCGCGTGCGCCCGGGGTTCCGGGCCGCGCTCGTCGGTGCTGGTGACCGTGGCGAGGGTGGTGTCGGGGTCGAGGCCGACCCGCAGCCGTACGGCGGAGGCGTCCGCCCAGGGCACCACGAGGCTGGCGCTGACGTCGAGGTGTGCCACCTCGACCGGCCGTCCGTGTACGGCGCGCCCCGCGGCGAGGAGCGCTTCGGCGTATCCGGTGGCCGGCATGACGACGGATCCGCCGAGCCGGTGGTCGGCGAGCCAGGGCACCAGGACGGGCTCGATCGCGCCCTCCCAACTGGGGACGGCGGTGGGCATGCGCTCGCCGAGCAGCGGGTGGACGATGACGCCGTCCCCGCTGGAGTTGGCCCAGGAGCGGGGGGTGCCGGACCAGTGGCGCTCGTACTGCCATGGGTACGCGGGGAGCCGGGTGACCCGGCCCGGCACCGGGAAGTGCCGGGTGAGATCGGCCGAGGCCCCGGCCGCGAGCGCTCCGGCCACCGCCGCGCCGAGGGCGGCGGGGCCGTCCGCACCGCGGCGCAGGGTGGGCAGAACGACAGTGCTGCCGGGCCCGGTGCCAGTGCCGGTCCCCATGCCGGTCCCGATGCCGGTCTTTCCGCGTCGGGACGCCACGCGCCACAGGTAGGCGCGCAGCACGGGATGGGGCCCGATCTCCAGGAGGATGCCGGCCCCGTCCGCGAGGGCGCGCCGCACCGCGTCCGCGAAGAGCACGGGGCGGCGCACGTTCTGCCACCAGTACGCCGCGTCCAGGTCGGTGCCGCGGGCACGGAAACCGGTGACGGTCGAGTAGAACGGCACCCGCACCGGCGACGGTGTCACGTCGACCAAGCGGGCGCGGAGTTCGTCCTCGGTGGGGTCCATATGGCGGCTGTGGAAGGCGTAGTCGAGGCCCAGGTCCCGGAAGAAGATGCCCTCGGCGGCGAGTTCCGCGCCGAGCAGCGCCAGCGCCTCGGCGTCACCGGCCACCGTGACGTCCTCGGCGCTGTTGACCCCAGCGATCTCCAGCTTCTCCCCGTACCCGGCAAGAGCCTTCGCGGCCCGGTCGGCCGACAGCCCGACGGCGGCCATCCGGCCACTGCCGGCCGTGGTCCCCTGCACCCGGCCACGTTCGGCGATCACCCGCGCCGCGTCCGGCAGGGACAGCGCCCCGCAGATGTGAGCGGCGGCCACCTCCCCGACGCTGTGGCCGACGACCATGGCGGGCTCGATCCCCCGGGCGCGCAGCACCGCGGTGATGCCCAACTGCACGACGAACAGGAGGGGCTGGGCGACCTCCGTCGCACCAAGGTCCGCCTCCCCGGCGGGCGCGGTGAGGCGATCGGCCACCGACCAGCCCAGCCGGGGCGCGAGCTCCGCGTCGGCCTCGCGCACCGCGCGACGAAAGACGGCATCGGCGGAGAAGAGGTCCGCCCCCATGCCCGCCCACTGCGAGCCGTTCCCACAGAACACGAAGGCGACACGCCCGCTCTCGGCGGCGGCACTCACCGCTCCGGGTGCAGCTTGCACCCGGGTGGGGGCGGCGGTCGAGGCGCTGGCGGGCGTGGCCGGTACGCCGGTGGGCGCGGTCGGTGTGCCGGTGGGCGCGACCGATTCTCCGTCGGGCGCGGTCGGCTTCACGGTCGGCGCGGCCGACTCCCCAGCGGGCGCGATCGGGTCCCCGGTGGACACCACCAGCTCCCCGCCGAGCGCGCCCAACTCGCCGCCGGGCGCAATCGACGCCCCGCCAGATGCGACCGACTCCGCGGCGTGCACGGACAACTCACCGCCGGGCGCGGCCGATTCTCCGGTGGGCGCGGTCGGCTCGCTCGTGGGCGCGGTCGGCTCGCTCGTGGGCGCGGTCGGCTCCGCGGCGAGCGCAGTCGACTCCCCAGTGGGTGCGGTCGACGCCCCGGCGTGCACGGCCAACTCCCCACCAGCTCCGCCGACACCCGGCCGCCCCGGCTCGGGCTCCGGCGCCGTCAAGGCGCGCAGCCCCCGCGCCGCCTCCCCCGGCGTGGTGGCCCAGACGACGGCGCGGTGTTCGTGGCGGCCGCGGCGGAGGTAGGAGGTGTGGGCCAAGTCGTAGAAGTCGTCGGGGGTCGTTTCGTCCAGGTGTGCGGCCGTGGCCTCGGCCGCCTCCGACAGGGCCTTGGCGGTGCGGGCCGAGACGAGCAGGGGCACCGGTGAGCGCGGGGGTCGCGGGCGGTCCGGCGGGGGCGGGGGTTCGGCCACGATGGCGTGGGCGTTGGCGCCGCCGAAGCCGAAGGAGTTCACCCCGGCGACGGCGCGCCCGCCGGTCGTGGCGGGGGCGAGGACCGTGGACCGGGTGGTGAGCCGCAGGCCGAGGCCCTCGAAATCGATGTCGGGGTGCGGCGGTTCGGCGTGGAGGGAGGCCGGTGCGGTGCGGTGTCGCAGTACCAGGAGGGCCTTGAGCAGACCGGCCATGCCGGACGCGGGCTCCAGATGGCCGAGGTTGGTCTTCACCGAGCCGAGCGGGAGGGCCCCGGAGATCCGGCGTACGCCGAGGGCCCGGCCGATGGCGAGGGCCTCCAGCGGGTCGCCGACCGGGGTGCCGGTGCCGTGCGCCTCGAAGTACACCAGCTCGTCGGGGTGCACCCGGGCGCGGTCGTAGACCTCGCGCAGCAGCCGCTCCTGCGCCTCGGGGCTGGGCAGCGCGAGCCCCATGGTCCTGCCGTCGCTGTTGCTGCCGGTGCCCAGGACGAGTCCGTGGATCCGGTCGCCGTCGGCCAGCGCGTCCGACAGCCGCTTCAGCAGGACCACGCCGCCGCCCTCGGCCCGGACGAACCCGTCCGCCTGCGCCGAGAAGGAGGCGCACCGGCCCCGCTGGGACAGCATCGACGCCTGGGAGAACCCCACGTAGTGGAACGGGCTGAGCAGCACATTGACCCCGCCGCAGACCGCGGCCCGGCCGCCGCCCTCCCACAGGGTGCGGCAGGCGCGGTCGAGGGCCACGAGGGAGGAGGAGCAGGCGGTGTCGATCGCCATGCTGGGACCGCGCAGATCGAAGGCGTGCGAGACCCGGTTGGCGGCGATCGACGAGGCGGCGCCCGACATGGTGTAGGCGCCCACCGTGCGCAGCGCGGACATCTGGAGCGCGCCGTAGGAGGCATCCGAGATGCCGACGAACACCGCGGTGTCCGAACCGGCCAGCGTGGCGGGGTCCACGGCGGCGTCGTCCAGCGCCTCGGCGGTCATCTCCAGCAGCAGCCGGTGCTGGGGGTCCATGTGGGCCGCTTCCTTGGGGGAGATCCCGAAGTAGGCGGCGTCGAATCCGGCCACGTCGTCGAGGAAACCCCCGGCCGCGGTGTACGACTTGCCCCGGCGCGGCACGGCGGGGTCGGTGAACAGGCGGGCGTCGAACCGGTCCGCGGGCACCTCCCCCACCAGGTCCCTGCCCTGCTCCAGGGCCTCCCAGAGCCCGTCCAGGTCCCGGATGCCACCGGGGAGCCGGCAGGCCGCCCCCACCACCGCGATCGGTTCGGCCTCGTCCTGACGCATACCGGGGCCTTTCTCCAGTCACTTCGCGACACCGGCGGGAAGCCCGCGTCACGCTCTCGGCAGCGACGCACACTAGGCCAGACGGACGACCGCCGAGGCCGTCTGTACACCCGTTGGAGGGAACGGCGGCGAAGTGCACTCGGTGAGGTGAACGGAGCCGGCTCGGGCCGCTTAGCCCATTCGGGTGATGTACGTCGACGGGGCCCGTACAGAGCGTGCGTACGGCGGGGTGGGCGGCGCGGCGGGGTGCGGTCGGTGTGGTGTCCTCGGCACGCGCCCCGGCGCGGTCACCGGCGCGGTCCCGGCGCGGTGGGAACCGCCACCGCATCGCGTGCCCCCTCGGATCCGCTGCCGGATCGCGCCGCCGGATCGCACAGCCCCTCACCCGCCCTTCGACGTCTGGAGCCCGCCATGGCCGTACTCTTCACCGGCGCGACCGGTTTCCTCGGCAGCCGCATCCTGCGCCACCTGCTCGCCGAGGACGGCGGCGACCGGCCCGTCACCGTGCTCGGCCGGGGCGGGGAAGGGAGTCTGCGGGCACGCGTCGAGACGGCCCTCGACGGGCTCGACGGCCTGGCGGGCGCCGCGACGCCGCGCGGGCGCCTGCGGTACGTGTCCGCCGACCTCACCCTGCCCGGCCTCGGCCTCACCGACGGCGAGCGCCGCGCCCTCACCGACGCGTGCTCGGTGGTCTGGCACTGTGCCGCGCAGCTCGCGCTGCACGACGACCCGGTGCCGCTGTTCAAGGCGAACGTCCTGGGCACCCGGCGCGTCCTCGACCTGGCCACCGAGGCGGCCGGGGCGCGGGTGGTCCATCTGAGCACCGCGTACGTCGCCGGGGGACGCGCCGAGGGGCACATCCGCGAGGACGACCTGGACGGCGGCCACGGCTTCCTGACGCCGTACGAGGAGAGCAAGTACACCGCCGAACGCGCGGTGCACGCCTGGAGCACCCGCACCGGCCGGGGCGCCACGATCCTGCGGCCGTCGCTGCTCGTCTCCGACCGGCCCGTCCACGGCAGCGGGCAGCGCCAGCCGCTGGCGGTGCTGGCGTTCCTCATCCACGAGGCGCTGCGCCGCAGGGCCGAGGACGATCCGGCGCTCGCCTCGCTCCTCGACGGGGGCGACGCCCACGGCAGCGGTCTGCGGGTGCGGGTCCGCGCGGGGAGCGGCGGGGCGCTGAACCTGGTCCCGGTGGAATACGCGGCCCATGCGGCGGTGTGCGCCGCGCGGGCGGCGGCCCGCCCCGGCGCCCCGGCGGGGGTGCGCACGGTGCATCTGACCCATCCGCACAACACACCCTTCGCGACGGCCGTGAAGGTCCTGGAGCGGCTGTACCCGGGGCTGACCCTGGACCTCGTGGACGACCTGGACGATCCGGACCCTTACGAGTCGTTGTTCGCACACCACTTGGCCTCGCTGCTGGTCTTCACCGCGCAACGCCGGACGTACGACCGGAGCAACCTGCTGCACGACACCGCGGGCCTGCCCGACCCGAAGCCCCTGGACGCCGCCTACCTCGCCGACGCGGCCGGAGAGGCGGTGGCATCCGCCCCGGCCGCCTGAACGCTCCCCCACGGCCCCGCCGTGGCCAGCGCCCGCAACTCCCCCAGCCAGGCGGCCGCGAACGACTCGGCGGCCGGGCGCGGCTCGGTGGTGGTGAAGCCGGCCACGGCCCGGCCCTGGGCGGTGGCCAGCACGGTGGACAGGCGGTGTCCGGCCGGGAGGAAGTTCAGCGGCAGTATGTGCAGGACCCGCCGCCCGGCCACCACCAGCGGGGACGAGGGGCCCCGCACATTGCTGGCGAGCAGGGTGGCGCGGCCCGGGTCGAAGTACCGCTCGAAACACCATCCCCCGGCCACGGCGGGGACGGACCGGAACACCGCGCGCACCAGCGGATGGCGCAGGGCGCGGGCGCGACCCGCCGTGCGGGCGGCGACGAGGGCGAGGCGGCGTCCGGCGTCGGGCTCCGCCACGGGGAGCGGGATCCGGAGCGGGATATGGCGGTTGCGCAGCACGGCCGCGTCCCCGGGCCCCCGGACGTTCACCGGGACCATGGCGCGCATCTGCCCCTCGGTGCCGTGGAGTTGGGGCTGGGCGCGCAGCGCGCCGCTCAGCGCGGCCAGGTATACGTCGTTGACGGTCGTGCCGTGGCGGCGGGCGATGTCGCGCAGCAGGTCGAGGTCCGTCTCCGCGCAGGCGTAGGAGAGGGTGGCGGGCGGGCCACCGACGGCTTCCGCCGTGCTCCCCCGGCGCCGCTCCAGCAGGGGCGTCCCGCACAGCCAGGCCGCGCGCAGCGGATCGGTGACGGCACGGTGCAGGGCGCCGCGTGCCCGCCAGGGTTCGGCCCGCGCGGGGGACACCGTGGCGGCGCCCGGGCCAAGGGCGCCGGGTCCGTGAGCTCCCGGGACATGAACGCCCGGGCCAAGGGCGCCCGGGCCAAGGGCGCCCGTCCAGGCGGCCAGTACGCCGACCACTCCCGCCCCGTCGAGCAGCCGATGGTCCGCCCGCCACACCAGGGCGGACGTGCCGCCGGGCAGCCCCGCCACCGTGGAGCAGGACCAGCGGTGCGGCTCCAGCGGGCTGGCCAGCGCCTCATGCGCCACGTCGGACAGCCCCCGCTCCAAAGCGGCCTCGGCGTTCCCGTCCGCGCCACTCCACGGCCCGCCGTCGAAGGGCCCGGTGCCCAGCAGTTCCGCCACCGGCCGCAGCGAGTCGGCGAGTTGGCACCGGTCGGGAGGCGGGCCCTCCAGCTCCAGCACCACGCCGATGGTCAGTCCGGTGCCGGGGTGCGCCTTCCCGTACGCCACGAGAGCCGCGTCCGGAAACGGCAGTTTCCCCGTCGGCTTCCCGGTCGCCTTCCCCGTCGGTTTCCCGCGCTTCCCCGTCATCCTCCACCACCCCTCCGCCGGTGCCATCGACCGGCAGCCGGAACAACGCCCGGGCGGCGTCCACGTCACCGTCCGGGGCCGCCGCGTCAGCGGTCGGCGGGCGTCTTCACGACAACGGGTACACCTTGGTGACCGTGCGGGTGAATCACCCGCACGGACCAACGGCCACGCCTCCTCCGGCCGCCATCATCGGACGGATCAATCATCGGAAGCGGCCACCCCTTTGTGTGGCCCGACCTGGGAGAAGTGCGTGACTTCAGCGAACGGGCGCAGGCGCGCCCTCGTCCATACGGCGGCCCTGGGGCTGCTGGCGGCCTCGGCGACCGCCGTGGCCTTACTGGGGCAGCAGCCCCCGGCCCGCGCGGCCGCCGAAGCGCCGGCCGTACCCCTGCCGTTGACCTGCAAGGGCACGGCCACGGTGGAGCCCACCAACCCCGACCTGGTGCTCGTACGCGACCAGAGCGGCGTCGCGGGCTACCGGGCCACCATCACCGGAAACTGCCTCGGCTCCGCCGTGGTCTCCAAGGTGCGGGTCACCCTGGAGGGCATGGCCGAGGGCACCTGCGCCGCGGCCGTCGGCACCGGCACGGGCACGGCGGAGTGGATCGGGCCGGGCGGTGCGCGGGTCGGCACCAGCACCGGTGGCGGCAAGCTCCGCTTCACCAACGACGCCGACGGCGACGTCACCTTCAGGGCCGAGAACGTGCAGATCGCCCGGGGCCTCTTCGCGGGCTCCGCGGGCGTCGACATCACGGTGAACGACCGCGGTGTGGGCCGGGACTGCTGGACGCAGGGCAGGCTGGCCGGCGGCTCGGGCAGCGGCTCAGCGCGGCTGACGTTCGGCTGACGCCTCGGCGGGGGCCGGAAGCCGTGCCGCGTGTTCCGGGGCGGCCTCCGGTCGCCCGCCCTTGCCGGTACGCCATTTCCGCCCGCCCTTGCCCGAGCGGGATTTCCCGGCCGTGCCGGAACTCCGGGAGAGGCGGGGCCACCACCAGTTCGCCGCGCCGAGCAGCCGCATGACGGCGGGTACCAGCACCGCCCGTACGAGCACCGCGTCGATCAGCACCGCCAGGAAGACACCGACGCAGATCTCCTTCACCATGACCACACTGCTGGTCGCGAAGCAGGCCGTCACCACCAGAACGGCCGCCGCCGCGGCGCTGATCACCCGCCCCGAGCGCTCGATCCCCACCGCCACCGACTCCCGGTCGTCCCCGAGCAGGCGGTACTGCTCACGGATGCGCAGCAGCAGGAACAGCTCGTAGTCCATGGACACCGCGATGAGGAGGAACAGCATGACGATGGGGGCCAGCGCGTCCACGTAACCCGTCGGTTCGGCGCCGAGCAGCCTGCTGGCGTGTCCGTCCTGGAAGATCCAGGTGAGGGCGCCGAAGGAGGCGCCGATGGACAGGCCGTTCATCACCAGCGCCTTGAGGGGAAGCACAAGCGAGCGCAGGGCGACGGTGAGCAGCACGAAGCTCGTGATCACCATGAAGGCGAGCACCCGGGGCAGCAGCCGGTAGAAGGTGTCCATGGTGTCCACGGCGAGGGCCGACGCGCCGCCCACCAGCACACCGCTGCCGCCGGGTACGGGCAGCGCGCGCACGGCCCGTACCAGTGACTTCGCCGAGGCACTCTCCACCCGCTGGTCCTGGCCGACGTAGATGACGGCCTTGTTCCCGGTGGTCCCGGCCACCAGCACCCCCGGGCACCGGGGAGTTCGGAGACGTTCCGCGTCCAGGTGAGCAGGTCGGCGTGGCCCCGGCCGCGGTCCACGGGGTGGTCGAAGGTGGCGATGGCCTGCAGGGTGCCGAGGCCGGAGACGGCGAAGTCGTGTTCCATGCGTTCGGCCGCCACCCGGGCCGGTGCCCCGGCGGGCAGCATCCGCTGGTCGGGGAAGCCGATGACGGTGTGCAGGAAGGGCACCGCGAGGGCGAGCAGCAGCGCGGAGACGGCGCAGGTGTAGGCGATGGGCTTCTGCATCACCGCACGGGCCACACGGCCCCACAGCACGCCGTCCCGGCGGCCGCCCTGGCGCCGCAGCCAAGCCGGTGAGAGCGCGTCCACGCGCTCGCCCAGGCAGAACAGCAGCGCGGGCAGCACCGTCACCGTCACCAGGGCCCCCACCAGCAGCCCGGCCGCCGCGCCGATGCCCAGCGCGCGGACGAACCCGAGCGGGAAGAAGGCCAGGCCCACGGCGATGAAGGTCATGACGACGCCGGAGAGCGCCACCGTCCGCCCGGCGGTGTCGACGGTGATGGCGACGGCCTCCGCCGGGGTGCGTCCCGCCCGCAGCTCCTCCCGGAATCTGCTGACGATGAGCAGACCGGCGTCGACACCCGCGGCGAGGCCGATGGCCACCACGAGGTTGACCGTCACATACGGGACCTCGATGACATCGGCCACGGCGCGCAGCGCGGCGAGGGCCGCGGCCGTCGCCAGGACTCCGGTGACCACCGGCAGCAGTGCGGCGACCACGCCCCGGAAGACGAACACCATCAGCAGCATCATCAGCGGCAGCACCATCAACTCGGTGCGCACCAGGTCGCGTTGGGACCGTTGGACGATCTCCGAGATGATCGCGCTCGGCCCGGTCCAGGTGACCTCGAAACCCGGTGCGCGCAGGGCGTCCCGCAGCGCCAGATAGCTCTGGGTGCGGCCGGTCTCCCCGTCGCCCTTCAGCAGGATGGGCACCACGGTCGCGTGCTGGTCGAGGGAGACCAGCAGCGGATTGGCCGAGGACCAGGCCGTCGTCGCCCGGTCCACCGTGCCCTTGGGCGCCCGGCGCAGCGCGTCCTCCACCGCCTCCCGGAAGGCGGGCCGGGAGGCGGCCAGCTCCTTGCTGCGGAAGGTCACCAGGACATCCGCGCCGCCCTCCCCCACCTCGGTCCGGATCGCGTCCGCCGCCCGGGTCGCCTCGGCGGCCGGTGCCATGAAGCCGCCGTAGCTGAGCCGCCCGGAGAGCCCGGAACACGCCCAGCAGGAGACCACCAGCACCAGCACCGCCCCCGCGAGCACCCAGACCCTGCGCGCGACGTCGAAACGCCCCAGCCGGACGAACATGCCACCCTCCCTGGCTCACCGCGCCGGCGCCCACGGTGGGACGGCCCGCGCAGGACGCCCAACGAACGACACTCCTCCAGGTCACCCAGGTGTACGGAGAAGCCCCGCAATGCCCCGCTATCGGGGGTAGCGGCCGGATTTTCCGGGTGCGCCCTTACACAACGGAAACTGTCGTTTACCGGACCGGGTTCGCAAAGGGCTTTTCTCAGGGCCTCTCACCGCAATGGCCTTTGACGCCCCAAAACGCCGGAGAGGGCCCCGGAATACCGCTCCGAGCAGTCACTTGACCGTTACCGACCCCCTGAAACAACCTTCTGCCGAGATTTTTGCGACATTTGATGTCCCGGCCCTGTCCTCTTACGACATGGCTGCTTTACGTTTCTCTTTTCCCGCACTACCAGGAACAGTTACAGGGGAACCGTGCTCACTCAGGACACCACCACGCAGAGCGCTTCGAGCGCACCGGAGCCACAGGCACCACCGATCAGCGACCGGCCGGCCGCGCCCGCCCGGTCCAAGAGCGCCGCCATTCTCGGCTGGGTCGTCACACTCACCCTCAACGTCGCCGCGCCGATCGTCACCTACAACGTGCTGCGCGACCACGGCTGGAGCGAATTCGCCGCCCTGCTGCTCAGCAGCGCCTGGCCGGTGGTCGACGGCGCCGTTCACATCGTCTGGCGCCGCCGCCTCGATGAACTCGCCATCGTCACCCTCGTGTTCATCGTGATCACCGCCGTGGTGTCGACGGTCGGCGCACACTCGGCCCGCGCCCTGCTGATCAAGGACTCGGCCGTCACCGGGCTGTTCGGCCTGCTGTGCCTGGCGACGCTGCTGACGCCGCGCCCGCTGATGTTCTACCTGGGGCGCAAGTTCGCCACCGACGGCACCGAGGAGAGCACCTCCTGGTGGAACGGTCTGTGGAACGTCGATGGCTTCCGCAAGGCCATGCTGACGATGACGACCGTCTGGGGCGTGGCCTACTGCATGGAGTCCGCGGTCCGGATCGTGCTGTCCTACACCCTGAGAACCGACACCATGGTGGTCCTGAGCCCGGTCCTGATCTACGCCGTGCTCGCCTCCCTCGGCGTGTGGACGGGCGTGTACGGCAAGCGGTCCCGCCGCAAGGGCCAGGCGCGCGCCGCCGCGGCAGCGGCTGCTGCGGCCGAGGCAGAGGCTGAGGCTGAGGCAGTGGCCAAGGCTGAGGTGGCCGCCGAGGCTGAGGCTGAGACGGTGGCTGAGGCTGAGACGGTGGCCGAGGCTGAAGCGGAGGCTGAGACTGAGGCAGCAGCGGACGAGGCAACGCCCGCCGAGGCGAAGGCGACCGAGCCCGCCTGACACCGCGTAGCCGGCCGCGGGTGAACTCCGGCGGCCGGGCGCGGCGTCGATATGGGAAGCTGTTCGACAGCCGGACACGCATGCGGGGGCCGTGACGGCCGTCGAGAGGAGCAATAGCGTGACGGAGAACGGCTTCCGCGCCGAGGAGATCGATACCAGCAGGCCGCATCCTGCCCGGATCTACGACTACCTGCTGGGCGGCAAGAACAACTACGAGGTGGACCGCGAGGCGGGTGACCGGCTCGCCGCCGCGGCGCCCGAGGTGTGGAGCGGCGTACGGGCCAACCGCGACTTCCTGCGGCGTGCCGTGCGCTACGTGGTCGGCAACGGCATCCGGCAGATCCTCGACATCGGCACCGGGCTGCCCAGCTCCCCCAACGTGCACGAGATCGCCCGGGAGTTGGCGCCGGACGTGCGCGTCGCGTACGTCGACAACGACCCGATCGTCAACACCTACGCCAATGTGCTCCTCCGCGGCTCCGCCGCGACCAGCATCGCGCTGGCCGACCTGCGCGATCCGCGGGCCATCCTGGACCACCCCGACGTCCGCGAGGTCATCGACTTCGACGAGCCGGTGGCGTTGCTCCTCGTCGCCATCGTCCACTTCCTCACCGAGGCGGAGGAGCCCGAGCGGGTCCTCGCCACTCTGCGCGACGGGCTTCCGGCCGGGAGCTTCCTGGTGCTCTCCCACGCCACGGGCGACTTCGCCGACCGCAGCGCGGCCCAGGCCGTGTACGACAACGCCACCGCCACCCTGAACCTGCGGTCCCGCGCCGAGGTCGAGCGGCTCTTCGACGGCTTCACCCTGGTCGAGCCCGGTCTGGCCGAGGTCCCGTACTGGCGCCCGGACGCCCCGCCGCGGACCAGGCCCGGCGATATCGGCTACTACGGCGGCGTGGCGCGCAAGACGGGCTGACCCGCCCGAGGCTCGGCGCCGGCCGGCGTCAGCCGCGCTCCGCACAGCGGTGCCCGTCGCCCGTTCCCACCCCGCGGAGCACCGCGCGCGCTACGTCCTCCGGGAACTTCGGTCCGAGTTTGGAGTGGCCGAAGAGCGACCGGAAGACGATGGGGGCGGCGAACAGGTCCAGCACGAGGTCGGCGTCGAGGCCGGCGCGGAGGTCGCCGCGCGCGACTCCCTTCCGCAGGGACACCTCGCACGCTTCCCGGCGAGGTGCCCAGACCGCGGTGAGGAAGGTGTCCCGCAGCTCCGGATCGTCCGCGAGGTCGGCCACGAGCGCCGGGAGCACATGGCCGAGGACCGGGTCGTCCATGGCGACCCGGAGCGCTTCCAGATGGCCGACGATGTCGCAGTGCGTGCATCCGGTGTCCATGTCCACGACTCCGGCCCGGTCCCGCGCCATGGCCTCGACGACCAAGTGTTTCTGGCTCTTCCAGCGCCGGCGGATGGCGGGTTTGGTGGTGCCCGCCCGCTGCGCGATGGCTTCCATGGTCAGGGCCGGATAACCGACCTCCGCCACGAGTTCGGTCACCGCGGCCAGCACGGCGTGGTCGATCCGCTCGTCCCGCCGGCGTGCCATCGAACTCTCCTGGAACCACACGAAACCCTGTTGTCCGGCCACCCTACCGGGGGGACAGGACGACCTTGCCGAACGGCTTTCCGCTCTCCACCAGCCGGAGGGCGGCATCGGCCTCGGTGAGCGGCAGACGACGGTCGACCACGGCCGAGAGCCGGCCGTCCGCCAGCAGCGTCACGATCCTCGCCCAGGAGGAGCGAAGGTCCTCGGGGGACAGCGAGTTCAGGCTGAAGGCGTACAGCGTCGGCGATGCGTGGAAGTGGCTCAGCAGCGGTGCGAACGCTTCCGGCCCGGGAGATCCACCGGCGGCGCCGCACAGGACGTAGCGCCCGTCGGGCCGCAGGAGTTCGAGGTGCTTCCCCAGGTCCGGGCCGGCGACCGTGTCCACGACGACGTCGTACGTCTGCCCGGGAAGGGCGGACCCGGTCCGGTCGACGACCCGTGCGGCGCCCAGCGCCCGCAGGCGTTCGCCGCGGGCCGGGGACGAGGTGACGACGGTGACCTCGGCTCCGCGCGAGTGGGCGATCTGCGTGGCGAGCACGCCGATCCCGCCGCCGGCGCCGCGCACGAGCACACGTTCTCCCGCGGCGGCTCCCGCCCGGTGCAGCGCGCCCTCGGCGACCAGCGCGTTCACGCCCAGCGTGACCACATCGGCCGCGTCGGTGCCCGGCGGTGCCGGAAAGACCCGGTCGGCGTCGGCGACGACCTTCTCGGCGTAGCCGCCGAAGGCGGGCAGGGCGAGAACCCGCTGCCCGGCGAGCGCCTCGGGCGCGTTCGGTCCGACCGTCGTCACGCGGCCGACGACTTCCAGGCCGGGCACCGACCCCGCGCCGGGAAAGTAGGCGTACTCGCCTCGCCGGGCCATCACGTCCACGTAGCCGACGCCGATCGCGTCGACGTCGACGAGCACCTGGCCCGGCCCGGGCACGGGTTCCGGCGCGTCGACCACGGCGAGATCCCCGGACGACCTGACGATGACGGCCTTCATGGGCTGCTCCGTTCACGATAACGTTCCGGTCCGCATCGGAACGTTATGATGGAATCCGTCGAGCGTCAACGACGGGAGGACGCCAACCCGTGGCGTGCTGTCGTGTCAGGAGCCGGTGTGGCGGGAGCCGTCGCCTCAGGAGGGGCAGGCGCTCTCGGAGCCGCTGCGGTAGGTGCGGTAGAGGGTGGCCGCGCCCGGGGCGCCGGAGCGGGCGCTCGACGGGTACTCGACTACGGGGACGGGCTTGCAGACGGCCCATTGGTCGTTCTTGCCCGGGCCCTCGAAGCCGTAGGTGCCTCCGGCGCCGACCAAGCAGGAGCTGCACGAGTCGCCGGCGATGCTCGGGATGATGAGGGTGTTGTACACATCGTCCTTGGTCGGGATGCTCATCGCCTCCGGCGCCTTCTTGCCGCCCTCGTTGATCTCGGCGAAGGTGCGGTCCACGGCGCCCGCGAGCAGCGCGAAGGCGTCGTGGTACATCACGGCGTAGCCGTCGTCCAGCGGCTTGCCGCCCAGCTTGTGCTGCTTCCGTATCTCCTCGAAGCGGTCGAGGAAGCGGCCGAGCGCCTTCTTGGGGTTGCTCTTCCCCGCCCACCAGGCGGGGTCGACGGAGGAGGCGTCGACGATCGTGGCCCGTGCCTCGTCCAGCCACCGGGTGGGCGCGTCCGCGGTGAGGGTGGGTTCCAGGCCGATGCCGACCTTCAGGATGCGCAGCGTCGAGGTGCGCCCGCAACTGCCCTCCTGCGCCATGCGCTCCATGAACGCGGGCAGGTCCTGGTCGCGGCCCGCGAAGAAGACGGTGTCGGACTTCTCGTTGCAGATCTTCTGCACGGCGTCGGTGAACCGCTGGGGGATGCCCTTGTCGGTTCCGGAGGTGCCGGTGAAGTTCGAGTTGTGGTTGGTCAGGTCGTATGCCGTGCCGAAGTGCCGCTCGAAGACGCTGCGCAGATTCTGGGAGTAGACGTCCTCGCTGCGGTTGTCCCAGACCAGGAAGCCCCGGTGCCCGGCCGGCTTCTTGTCCAGGTAGAGCCCCAGGGCGCGGGCGAACTGGTCGTTGTTGGGCGAGGTCTTGAAGAAGTACGGGGAGTTCATGTTGGCCGCGGTGATGACCGGGCCGACGGTGGGGATACTGTGCTTGCTGAGCGCGGCGATGGCCCTGCGGGTCTCCGGGGTGCTGCTGGGGATGCCGGTCACGCCGACCAGTGGCGCCCGGGTGTCCTTGGACAGCTCGGCGAGGCGATCGACGACGGGCTCCCAGCGGTCGAGGTTCCGGCCGTCGGGGGCGAGCAGCAGCTGGTACTGCGGCCCGCCGAAGCGGTTGGCCTGCCGTTGGGCGGCCAGCGCACCGGCGAGTCCGCGGCGGATCATGTCCACCGTCATGGCGCTGTGGTCGTCCGCGGTGAAGGGCATCATCAGCGCGATCCGCACGTATGGGATCTTGGGCCCGCTCGGCGGATCCTCCCAGTCCTGCCGCACCCGCGCGTTCTCGTCCGCCACCGCCCCGATGAGGCTTTCGATGCCCGGGTCCGCCTCGAAGGCTTCCGCGGTGACGCCCACGCAGTCTCCGCCGATCTCCCGCAGATCGTCACCACACCTGCCGGGGCCCTGCGCCACGTTGACGACGACGGTGATCGCGACGGCGACCAGGGCGCCGACCCCGACGACGGCCAGCCATTCGAGCGGCCCCCACTCGCGAGGGTGACGGCGGAACAGACGGAACAGCATGCTTCCTCACTGACCGGATATAGGGAAGGGGCGCTTCTTCCGTGCCGCCGCAGGCCAACTGCGGGCGGCCTGACCCAGGACGGCGTGCCAGGACGGATGGCGCGGGGAGAGGTAGGCCAGCTCTTCGCCGACCGCCTTGCACATATCGGGGTCCGGCTCGGCGTGCGGCTCGGACACGTGCCACAGGGCGTGCAGCAGCCGGTTCACACAGCGCTCGATCTCATGCAGTTCGGCGTACCGGCCGTCGTGCGCGCCGAGGGCGATCTGCATCCGTTCGTCGGTCCACTCCGCGGCCGGTGGGGTGGGAGCGGTGGCGGCGTACCGCAGGCACAGCAGCCAGTGGGCGGCGGCCTGGGCGTCCTTCTCCGACTGGAACTCCTCCGTCAGCATGGCCACCACCGTCTCCGCGTTTCCGGCCGCGAGGGTGTGCCGCAGGGCGTCCGCCTCGCCGCTCTCCCCGCGCTGGGCGTGGTGCATCCGCAGGAAGCGGTGGATGTCCTGCCAGCTACGGCCGTCCTCGGCCCGTGACGAGGTGCGGCGCGCCTCGTGGACGAGCAGCGTCCGCAGCAGCGCGTCGGTGACCAACGGCTCGTCGGGCGGGGTGAGTTGCTGCCACTGCTGCTCTTCGAGGTAGTCGGTGGCGGAGTTGGCGGGGAGCTGGTCCGGGCCCTGGAGACGCAGATTCTCGGCCAGCGCCTCCGCCGCGGTGCTGTCGCGGGCGAGCGAGAGCAGGGTCAGCCGGTCGCGCTGGCGCCGGTTGGGAAGCAGCCGCTCCAGGAGCGCTTCGGTGACGGCGCGGCCGTCCTTGGCGTGCAGTTCGAGGAGGTCGCGCGGGCCCACACCGCGGCCCCGCTTGGTGGCGTCCAGGACGGCCGCGCACAGGACGGTGGTCACGGCGGGATGCCCGCCGGTCAGGGAGTGCACGGCGGAGGCCAGATAGGGGTGGAGCGGCCGGGCGGGCCAGTCCGGCACCAGGAGGGGCAGGATGTCGTCCCGGCTCAGTGGAGTGAGGGGTACGGCGAGCAGCCCGGCGGACGGGGCCAGGCCGTTGCGCTGCCAACCGGAGGACTTCACCAGGTCGGGCAGGTCGCGGCGGATGGCAGCCGACGCGTTCTCCGGTAAGCCGCCGAGGCGGGTGGCCACGACGACGAGCTCCTCGTGGTCGGGGCGTTCGGGCAGCGCCCGGTGCTCGAGAAGCAGATCGAGGAAGTCCTGCCCGGGCGGGAAGTGGGCGTCGTCGAGCAGGATGAGCGGCCAGGGCTCCCGGTTCCAGCGCTGCAGCCTGCCGTAGGAGGAGGCGACATCGTGGAGGAAGGCGGCCATCAGGCTCTGCTCGGCCGCGTGCCGGTAGTCGCCGCCGCGCTGGAACCACTCCCCGAGCAGCACCAGCGGATCCTGGCCGTCCGCGCCCCGTGGGAAGCGCCGGCGGTACCACTCCTGTGCCGCGACCGGCTGATACCGGTCGGTGTACTCCGCCACCACGGCGGCGGTGACCGCCTCCCGGCCCCATTCCCCGTCGGCCTGCGCGCCCATCGTCTCCAGACGACCTTCGACGGCGGTGGCCCAGGCGTGTCTCAGCGCGTTCTCGTCCCCGTCGGCGAGGCGGCAGGCAAGCAGCAGCCGGGCGAACGTCAGGCACGCCACGTCCCGCTGCTCGCCGTTGCCGGGGTACCAGCCGGAGACGGCGAACAGGCCGGGCACCAGGACCGGGAAGCGGCGGCGCACATCGGGGGCGAGCCCGCACACCAGCTCCGCGAGGATCTCGACGAGGGTCGAGGCGGTGGGGGCGCGGCCGTCGGCCGGGGCGGGCGGGAAGGTCTCGGATTCGGTGGCCACGGCGCGGACATGGGCCAGCGGCAGCCGGTCGCGGTAGCGCGCGGCGAGCTCTTCGAGCACCGCGCTGCGCCCCATGCCGTGGTATCCGGTCACCAGCACCACGGGAAGGTCGCCCTGGTGCTCCCGGCCCACCCGGGACCGCTCGTCGTAGGCCAGGCCGGTCAGCCGGGGAACGAGCGAGCGCAGCAGGGGGTCCCGGCCATAGAGCGGTGACCCTTCCGATACGCGCATCCTGCTGCGTCCCGCCTCAGTCGTCCTCTGCTGCCCGGCAGCCGTGACCTCGGAGACGGGCGGCACCGCTCCCCCGAGACATCAGCCGCTGACATCCGTACCAACTACGCCTACATTCTTGAACTTACCCGTTGGGTAAACATCCCACCAGGTAATCGCGGCACCGGGTGTGAGCCGGGTGGGTGCCGGGTGCGCGGCGGCGCCGGTCAGGGATGCGGGTAGATGTCGAGTTCCACGCTGTCGGGGAGCGAGTCCGCGCCGCGTATCTCGCCCGGGTAGACGAGCCGCACCCGGCGCAGCCGGGGCAGTCCGGCGAGGGAGGCGAGATCGAGCTCCGCGACCTGCGAGAGATGGATCTCCTCCAGCCCCGGAAGGCGCCGGGCGATGCGCCGCAGCGGCACCGCGGAACCGGCCCTGGCCCATACGTCCAGGTGGGTGACCTGGGGGATCTCGGTGCGGGGGGCGAACAGCAGCATGCTCAGCTGCTGCGGGGAGAGCGTCAGCTTGCGCAGATTCGGCAACTCGGCGATGAGGGAGCCCCATTCGTCCGGCGCCAGGCGCTCGCTGGCGTCCTGCAGCCGCAGCTCCTCCAGCTCCCGGCACTCCACGATCCCGGCGAGCTGCGCCGCCGACGACGGCAGGGAGAGCAGCCGCAACTCGGCGGGGCGCGGGAGGTCGGGCAGACCGCGCCAGGGCACCTCCGGTCCGACCAGGAGCCCTTCCAGCCGGGGGCAGTCGGCCAGCTTCAGCAGGGGCTCGAACTGGGGGAGGTCCCGCAGCTCCAGCCTCCGCAGCCGGGGCAGCCGGGTCAGCGGCGTGGGGTCCTTGACGTTCCGGCATCCCTGCAGGGCGACCGTCTCCAGCTCCGGGTAGGCGGAGAGCAGGGTGAGGTCCTCCAGCCGCAGGGTGTTGCGCAGGCGCAGCTCGCGCAGATGACGCGGGTCGAGCGAGGCGCGGATGTCCTCCGGGGCGAAGTCGCCGTGCAGGCCCACGCGTTGATAGCCGGACATGGTGCGCAGCGCCTCCAGCTCGGCGGGTGAGCGCACCGTGACGATCTCCTCGGGGGCGGTGTCGAGGAGCGGCCGTACGATCTCCTCCGCGTACACCTTGGTGTCGAACCGGTCCCAGTGGGCGAGGAGTTGCGCGCGCACCGCGGGCTGGCCGGTGCCCAGGAACTCCCGGAGCCTGGGGATGGCGGCGTCCCCGCCGATCTGGCAGATCGCGTGGACGGTGGCCAGCTCCTCGTCGCCCGCCAGGTCCTTGGCGTCGGGCAGCAGGCCCAGGAGCAGCGGGCCCGTCTGCGCCAGCGACCTGGCCTCGCGCAGGCTGCGCGGCGGCAGCAGCCGGGCGGCCCGGTCCTCGATGGCCTCGCGCACCGTCGGCTCCAGGCGGGTGGCCTGTTCGAGGGAGGCGAGGGCGAGGAGTCGCAGCCGCGCCTGGACGGTGGCGTCCTGCTCCCGGTCGCCCCGCTCGCGCAGCCGGGTCAGCAGGTCGGCACGCTCTTGGTGACGAGCCTGTGCGACGGCCATCTGCACCACGTCCTCCCACTGGTCCAGGTGTGCGTTGTTCACCAGCATGCCCATATCGCGCTCTTCCAGCACGGCCCTGGCGCCCAGGAAGTCCTGGAAGGTGCGGTGGATGAAGTCGACCGCGCCCGGGGCCGGTTCGCGCAGCAGTCCGGAGCGCTCCAGCAGATGCTGGAGGGCCTCCTCCGCCGTTCCGACGTCCGCGAGGCGCGGGACGGAGGGCTGCAGCCGCCGCACCACGTTCACCGCATCGGGACGGTCCAGTTGCGTCCGCTCGTTGCGGATCAGCCAGTACGCGAGCCTCTGGAGCGGCTCGGTGGCCGACTTCTGGTCCAGGGCCGGACGGCTGCGGCCGTAGACCTCGCGCTCCAGGTCGCGCCGCTCCAGCAGCATGGAGAGCGCCGCCTCGTACAGGGAGGCGCGGCCCTGGGGCAGGAAGCCGCGCCGCTCCCGGTGCAGGGCGCAGATCAGGCCGCACATCAGCGGGTTGGTCGCCAGGCGGCTCAGCTCGGGGCTGCTGCGCAGCGACAGCGAGAGCGACTCGCCGAGTTCCTGGGAGGCTCCCGCCGCGGTGTGCCAGCGCCGGATGAACTGCTTCATGTCGGCGGGCCGCATCGCGGCGAGCGCGAACTCCTGGAAGCCCTCGCGGGCCAGCCAGCCCCGTTCGAGGGCCGAGGGGCGGGAGGTGAGCAGCCACAGATTGCCGGGGAAGACGGCGAGCAGCTTCTTCAGCCAGGCCCGCACCCGGGCCCGGTCGTCCTTCGGGATCTCGTCGGCCCCGTCGATCAGGAGCACACCGCGCCCGTGCCGCAGCACCCGCGCGGCCCAGCCGTCGGGCTCGGTGCCCACCAGCGGGCAGCCGATCCAGCGCAGGAAGTCATCGGGCATGGGCAGCTCGGAGTCCCGGCGCGCCAGGGTGCGCAGCGGCAGGACGAAGGGCACGCGCCCGAACAGCTGCGAGAGCCCGCCCGGCACCCGATCCTGCTGGGCCGTGGAGAGCGCCAGCCACTGGACGAGGGTGGTCTTGCCGGTGCCGGCGACACCGCGCAGCAGGACGCGCTCATGGCTGGCGAAGACCGCCTCGGCCGGGCCCGCGGCCCGCTCGGCCTCGGTGTCCCGGTCGGCGCCGGGCTCGCCGTTCACCACCGGGACCCGGTCGGTGCCGTCGCGGTACGGCCTGGCCTCCAGGCTCAGATAGGCGGTCTCCAGCGGCCAGTCCTGGCCGTCCGGTTCGCGGAGGTCGACGCCGTAGATCGTGAGCCTGCCGTGGCACTCGACGACGTAGCGCGCGTACTCCTCCTCGAACTGGATGTCCTGGTGGCTGATGTCCGGCAGCCGCCGCAGGATTGAGTCCAATTTCTCGCTCTGCTCCCGGATCTCGCGGCTCTGCTCGATCTGGGCTCGGGCCGCGAATCCGGGCCGCTGGCTGAAGAAGCGCATGAGATGGAGGCAGGCCGTCTCCAGCAGCCGGTCGTGGAAGCGGGCGGCGTCGTCGCTCAGCAGCCTGCGCGTGTCGGGGCCCGCGCGCCGGGACAGCTCCGCGGCCAGCCGCTCGGGGCCGAGCGCGAAGGCGTGGACGTCGTCCATGTCGAGATCGCCGAGGGCGTGCAGGGTGCGGGTCAGCGCCTGGCCGACGGAGTCGTGCTCGTCGGCGCCGATCGGCGGATCGTGCGGCCCGGCGGCCCGCACGGCGCGGCGGACCAACTCGCGGGCGAGCTTGTGCAGATCGTCCTCGGTGAGGGTGCGGTGCTCCCGGGCGAAGGAGACGAGCCGGCGGATCGGAACGGGCCGCTCGCCGTACTCCGCCCCGGGCGCGCTCGCGGGCGGCAGCAGCAGCCGTTTGACCACCGGTACGACCACTGCCGATGCGATCCGCAGCCCCACCGTGCCGCCGTCCACAGCAGCCCCTCCCTCGCGGCGTCGGCGCGCGTTCCCCGCCGAGCCCCGTGCAACCCCTCACCTGCCGCTCACCATAGCCGCGAAGACCCCTCCAGGGTGAGAGTCCACGGAGCGCGAAGCGCGGTCGCACCGGTACGGTTTGGCCCATGGATGTTTCCGGAACAGCTTCCGCCGATGAAAACACCAGGCCGCAGGCGGTCATCAAGACCACCGCACGCCAACTGCTGGTGAAACTGGGGGCCGGGGGGCTGACCCTGGACGCCGTCGCCCGAGAGGGCGGACTCGCCCTCAGCGATGTGGAAACCGTCTTTCCGCATCGGGACGAGCTGCTGACCGCGCTGCTCATCGACGCCTACAACGACTCCGGCGCCGCGATGGAGCAGGCCGATCAGGCCGCCAGGGACGCCGGCGCGTCGGCGGGGGCGCGGCTCCTCGCGGCCACCCGCGCGCTGCGCCGGTGGTCCTTCGCCAACCCCGCCGAGTTCACGCTGGTCTACGGCTCGCCCGTGCCGGACTACCACGCCCCGCAGGACACGGTCCCGCCCGCCTCACGCACCCCGGCGGTGCTGGCCGGCATCGTGCGTTCGGCGCTGGAGGCCGGTGAACTCACCGCGCCCCGGCGTCAGGTGCCGGGGCCGCCGCTGCTTCTGCCGGAGGCCGAGGCGCTCTTCGGCGGGGCGCCCGAGGCTCCGTTCTCGGACCTCATCGAGCGCGGCATCGTGCTGTGGAGCAGTCTGGTCGGGCTCCTGGTCTTCCAGGTCTTCAGCCGTACCCATGACAGCGTCCGGGACGAGACCGCGTTCTTCGACTACGCCATCGCGGTCGCGGCCGAGGGGATCGGACTCGTGGTTCCCTTGGGCGAGCACACCGACTGAACCGTTCGGCACCTGTGGGGGAAAGGGCCGTGACCACCATCAAGACTCTCTGCTTCGTCATCGCGGCGCTGTCGTCGTACGCCGCGCTGATCTACCGACTGTTCCAGGTCAGGCGCAGCTGGCGGGACACCGCCTACCGCGCACTCGTGATCACCCTGCTGCTGCAGTGCCTCACCTTCACGATGGGTGCCTTCGCCATGGGGAGCGAACGCTTCCTGGGCGTCGGCAACCTCGCGATCCTGGTGATGCATCTGTCGGCGGTCGCCTTCTGCGTCAGCGCGCAGATCATCCTGCTGCACTGGGCGTCCGCCACCGAGGAGTCGGGGCGCAGGGCCCGCTACTGGCTGATCATCGGCGTCGCCCTCGACGCGCTGCTGACGGCGCTGTTCTTCATCGCCGACGGCCCCGGGCGGCCGGCCGAGGACTTCAACACCGGCAGCGGCCGGCCGCTGATCCTCACCTACCTCCTGGTCTTCATGGTCTCCCAGGCCATTCCGTGCGTCACCATCCTGCGCCAGTGCGTGCCCTACGCCAGGATGGCGGGCAAGACCTCGCTGGGGCAGGCGCTGCGGATGCTCTCCGTCGCCGCGGTGATCCTCTTCCTCTACTGCCTGGCCAGGGTGGTCAACGTGCTCACGGCCGCGGGCGGGCTCGACATCGGCGGCTGGACGCTCGCCGCCTCCGTCTTCAGCGCGCTGGGCATCGTCACCCTCTCGCTCGCCCTGACGATCTCCTCCTGGGGGCCCTCGGCCACCAAGTTGCTGGAGTGGGCGCGTGGTTACCGGTCCTACCGGGCCCTGTACCCGCTGTGGCGGGATCTGTACGAGTCCTCTCCGGACATCGTCCTGGAGCCGCCGGGGGCCGCGGTCTCCGACCTCAACTACCGGCTCCACCGGCGGGTGATCGAAATACGGGACGGCTGGCGGGAGTTGCGCCCCTATATCGACCGCACCACGGGCGGCGACGGCCAGGTCGGCGCCAAGGGGAGCGAGGAGTCCCGGCAGGCGTTCGCCGAGGCGGCGCAGATCAGGCAGGCCCTGCACGCCAAGCGCACCGGCATCATTCCCGATGACAACGCGGACACCGGCGACTTCGAGGACCGCGACACGGACAACTTCACCGCCGAGGTCGTCTGGCTCACCAAGGTGGCCTCCGCCTACCGGCGGCTCGCCAAAGCGCGCTGAAAGGGGGACGAGAGGGATCCCGCCCGGTCTGCCCCCGTCAGGCCGAGCGGGATTTCCCCCGTGATTCCCCCGTTTTCCTTACTTCCGGGCCGAGCGGGTGGCCCCGCCCGGCCCAGCTCGGCACAGCCCTGGAAGACCGGGCCGAACCGGCCGACAGAACTGACAACCTACTCGGCCACCCCCGTGAGCGGAGTTAGCTGGCAGCTATCGGCGAGGTCCACGTTGGCGGAGTTGGGCCAGATTGTCAACTGACCGCTAATCTGCGAAACTGACGATTAGCCGGGGGCAAAGCCGAGGAGGTGAGGGAGGGAGATTCGCATGTCCGAGACTGACGACCGGCCCACGCTGGCAGTGCGTCTGGACAACCTCTTCAAGACGGTTCGTCCCAAGGGCAAGCACTGGACCAACGCCGAGGTGGCGGAGGAGCTGAAGCGGGCCAACCCCGAGCTCAAGGTCGGGGGGTGTATCTGTCGCAGTTGCGGACGGGCAAGCGCTCCAATCCCTCACCGGACCTGCTGGCCGCCCTGGCGCGCTTCTTCGGCGTGTCGGTGGCCTACTTCTTCGACGACCAGGTCGCCGAGTCCGTGCTCGGCGAGGTCGCCGCCATCGAGGCGCTCCGGCAGGCCGGGGTCCGCGCCGTGGCGATGCGGGCGGCCGGCATGAAGAAGGAGAACCTCGAGGCCATCACGACCATCATGGACCAGTACCGGCAGCTTCAGGGCCTTCCGCCCGTCACCGACACCTCGGACCAGGAATGAGGGGTGCGGCTGGGTGAGGAGCGCCAACAAGGGACGGTCGGCCGACCACGACCGGCGCAGTCAGCTCAAGAAGCTCCGGAAGGCGGGAGCGCGGCGGATCGCCGACCTCGACCTGCCGGAGGTGGCCGATGTGGCCGAGCTCTGCCGCTATCTCGGCGAGGTCCGCGGCCGCCCCATCACGCTGGTCCCGATGCAGATGCCCGCGACGCACCCGTGCGGCATGTGGGTCGCCGCCCGCGACGAGGACCTCATCTTCTACGACGCCAACACGACCAGCGCGCATCAGGAGCACATCATCTTGCATGAGCTGGGCCACATCATCTGCTGCCATCGCGGGGCGGGTTGGCTGGACGAGGCGAGCGCCCGCCTCCTCTTCCCCAACCTCGACCCCGACCTCGTGCGTGACATGCTCCTGCGCGCGACCTACGACGACGTCCAGGAGCAGGAGGCGGAGATCATCGCCTATCTGCTCTCCCAGCGGGTGGGCGGCACCGAGGAGCGGCATGGCACCGCCCCCGCCGCGTGCTCCGGCGAATCCGGACAGGGCGCCATGCTCAGCCGGATCGAACGCACCCTGATCTGACGTGGATCCGACGGTGTCCCCCTCATCCCCCGGCGGCTGCCACCTCCTCGGCCAGGATCGCCACGGTGCGCCGGATGTCGTCGTCGCGGTGCTCGCTGGTGACGAAGAACCGCAGCCTGGCGAGCCCCTCCTCGACGGCCGGGTGGAAGATCGGATCGGCGATGACACCGCGGTCGAACAGCCGGTCCGCGACGCGCAGGGTCCGCGCCGAGTCGCCGAGCACACACGGCACGATCGGCGTGTGGGCGCTGGAGCCGGTCGCCAGACCGGCCGCGGCGGCCAGGCCCAGGAAGAGCTCCGCGTTGCGCCGCAGGGCGGCCACCCGGTGCGGCTCCGCGAGGATCAGCTCGGTGGCGGCCAGGGCCGCGGCCGCGTTGGCGGGGGTCAGCCCGACGCTGTAGACGAAGCCGGGCAGCGTATGCCGCAGCCACCGCACCATCCGTGCCGAGCCGCCGAGATAGCCGCCGCAACTGGCGAACGTCTTGGACAGGGTGCCCATCCACAGATCCACACCGGACCGGTCGACGCCGAAGAACTCGCCCACACCACGGCCGCGTTCGCCCACCGTGCCGATGCTGTGCGCCTCATCGACCATCAGCAGGGCGCCGTAGCGCCGCTTCAGCTCGATCACGGCGGGCAGGTCGACCAGGTCGCCGTCCATGCTGTAGGCGCCCTCGACGGCGATCAGCACCCGTCTGAACCGGGACCGGTTGCGCCGCAGCGCGTCCTCCAGCCCGGCGATGTCGTTGTGGGGGAACGGGCGCCGCGCCGCCCCGGACAGGGCACAGCCCTGGAGGATGCTGTCGTGGGCCAGCGCGTCGTGCACCACCAGGTCCCGCGCGCCGACGAGATGCCCTATCGCGGTGACATTGGTGGCGTGGCCGCTGACCAGCGCCAGGCAGTCCGGGACGCCGAGGAAGTCGGCGAGCGCCCGCTCCAGCCGTACGGTCAGCTCCCGTTCGCCGGAGAGCACCCGGCTCGCGGAGACCGAGGTGCCGTACCGGTCCACCGCCCGGTGCACGGCCTCGTTGACCGCCGGATGACCGGAGAGCCCCAGGTAGTTGTAGCTGCCGAAGGACAGGTACGGCCGTCCGTCGATCACCGTCATGTCGCGGATGTTGCCCTGATGGACCCGGAAGTACGGGAAGTCCGCGCCGCTGCCGGCGATCGCGCTCAAGCGCTCCTCGAACTGCCGCACCTCGGGGAAGTCATCGGCGCAGGCACTCGCCGCGTCCCAGTCCGCCCGCGGCTGCTGGGGCAGCGGCGCACCGGCGGCAGGCTCCGGTGGGAGATACGGATCGACGAGCGCGACCAGCCGTTCCACGGTGAGGTCGGGCGAGAAGATCTCCTCGGTGCGGAATCCCGGTATGCGCTTGCCGATGTTGACCTCCAGCTCCTGCAGCATCAGGGAGTCGAAGCCGAGGTCGGCCACCAGTTGCATCCGCTCGGTCAGGTCGGCGAGCGGAAAGACGCCGGTCCGCGACAGCTCTTCGAGCACGATGGACCCGGCGGAGGTCCCGCCGCCCCGCGCCGCCGCGGGCGCGCCCACCGGCCCGGTCCGGCCCTCCCCCACGGCCCCGAGGGCATGGGAGGTGTCCTCTTCCACGGGAGCGCGTGCCGACTCGTCCACCACCCAGTGGTGGCGCGGGGCGAGCGGGCTCGGCGGCAGGGTGATGGGGGGTATGCGCTCCCCCACCGGGCGAAGCTCCGCGCCGGTGACCACGCGCTGTGCGAGCCGGCCCAGTGCGGCCGAGCGCGCGTCGGCGGACAGCGAGCCCGGCTCCGGTACGGCGGCCTCCGGCAGCTCGCCGGGGGGCACGGTGCCGGCCACCAGCCCCGCCCCGAGATCCCCGGTGCGGCCGACGGCCACGGCCTCGGCGGCCGCGGTCAGCCGGGTGGCGGCGTCGGCGGCGTCCTCCGCCACCAGGGCGAGGCGTTCGGTGAGGGGAGCCCGGCGGGCCAGGGTGTCCGCCACCCCGGCCAGCGACGGCCGGTCATCGGCGAGGGTATGGGCCAGCTCCCGGGCGTAGCGGGCCAGTCCGGCCCGGTCGCGGGCGCTGAGCACCAGCAGATGCGGCCCGCCGTCCGGTGCGGGGCGGGCCGGTGCCGTGGCACACTCCTCCACCACCAGATGGACACCGGTGCCGCCGAAGCCGAAGGCGCTCACGCCCGCCCGGCGCGGCTGCCCGGGGTCGGGCCAGCCGGTCGGCTTCGTCGGGATGGCCAGCCGCGCGGCGTCGAGTCCGGAGCGGTCGGCCAGGTCGAAGTCCGGCTGTGGCGGTATCACCCCCCGGTGCACGGCCAGTACGGTCTTGACGAGGCCGGCGATCCCCGCGGCGTTGAGCGCGTGGCCGACCACCGCCTTCACCGCGCCGAGGAAGGCGGGTGCGCCCCGCTCGCCCCGCAGTTCCCGCAGGACACCGACCTCGACCGGATCGCCGACCGTGGTCCCGGTGCCGTGCGCCTCGAGGTATCCCACCGCGTCCGGGGCCAGGTCCGCGTCGCGGTAGGCCCGGCGCAGGGCCCTGAGCTGACCGGCCGCCTGAGGGTGCATACCGCCCTGTACGGTCCCGTCGTTGGCCGTGCCCACGCCCCGGATCACCGCGTAGACCCGGTCACCGGCGGCCAGCGCGTCGGCCAGCGGGCGCAGCGCCAGGACCCCGGCGCCCTCCCCCAGGACGAAGCCATCGGCCTCCGCGCCGAACGGCAGGCATCTGCCGCTGCGCGAGATGGCGCCGATCCGGCACAGCCCCACCAGCAGGTCCGGGGCGAGGATGAGCTGGGCGCCCCCCGCGAGCGCGATCCGGCAGCGGCCCGCGCGCAGTGCGAACACGGCGTTGGCCACGGCCATGAGTCCACCGGAGCACGCCGAGTCCAGCGCATAGCTCTCGCCGTGCAGATCGAAGACCGAACTGACCGTGTTCGGCCCCATGTTGAGCAGCAGCCCGGCCACCGAGGAGCCGTGCAGCCCGTCCACCGCGCGGACCGTCTCCGGCCACCGGGGGTCGCTCGCCCGCGCCCCGAACTCGCCGCCGGTCAGCTGGCGCATCCGGATCTGCATGGTGCTGAGTTCGCGGTAGCCGCTCTCGGTGAGCGCCGTGATCACCGAGGTCTCCTCGCGGTCGAAGCCCTCGGCCTCCCATCCGGCGTCCTGGATCGCCTCCCGGGCCAGGTCGATCAGCAGCCGGCCCTGCGGATCCATCGATCTGGCCCGCCGTGGCGGGATGCCGTAGTGCGCCGCGTCGAAGTGGCCGACGTCCGGCAGCAGGGCCATGGTGTCCGTATAGGCCGAGGATGTGTCACGTAAGTTGTCGCTGAGGAAGGTGGCGGTGCGCCACCGCGCGTCGGGGACGGCTGTGAACTGCGCTCGCGGCTCGGTGAGGAGCCGCCAGTACTGGTTGACGTTCCGCGCCCCCGGGAACCGGCAGGCCATTCCCACGATCGCGACGTCATCACGCCGCGTACCAGCTGAACCCACTTGGGAACCCTTCGCTGTCACGGATGTCACCCGGCGGTGGACTGTCGCTCGCGCCACCACTCGACCGTCGCCTTGACCTGCTCGTCGACGGGGGTGGCGCGCACCGCGAACGCGGCTTCGTAGGCGCTCGCATCCACGACGAAGGGACGGTCGAACTGGTAGCGGACCTCCTTCAGTTCGCGCAGCAGCGGAGAGACCAGCGATGCCAGACCCAGCACGGCGGACGGCAGCCTGCGCACCGCGACCGGCCCGGTCTCCGCCTGCGTGGCGAGGCGGTCGACCATCTCCCGGGTGGAGTGCGCGGGCGCCGTCGGTACGTGCCAGGCCCGGCCCCAGGCCCGCTCCTCGCCCGCGACCTCGGCCAGAGCGGCGGCCACATCGGGGAGATAGCTCCAGCTGTGCGGGGTGTCCGGGTCCCCGAGCGAGGAAACGGGCTTGCCGCGCAGCACCTTGGGCATGACCCGCGCGGCCAGATGCCCGCCGTCGGTCACCCCGGGCCCGAAGAAGTCCGACGCCCGTACCTCGACCGCCTTGATCCGGCCCTGCTCATGGAGGTCCCGCGCCTGCTCCCACACGGCGGCGCGCACCCGGCCCTTGGTGCCGGTCGCCGCGAGCGGCAGCTCCTCGGTCATGGGGCCGTCCACCGGGCCGTAGCCGTAGAGGTTGCCCAGGATGACCAGGACGGCCCCGGTCGCCTCGGCGGCCGCGCACAGCGACGAGGCCAGCGGCGGCCACTCGCTCGCCCAGCGGTGGTAGGGCGGTGCGGCACAGCTGTAGATGGCGGCCGCGCCCTGCGCGGCCTCGGTCAGTAGTGCGCTGTCCGTCGCGTCCAGCGCGACATGCTCGATGCCCGGTTCGGGGCTTCGGCCCGATGTGGTGACGACCCGTACCGAATGGCCCTTTTCGGCCAGCAGCCGAGCGGTGGCCGCTCCGGCGGGCCCGAATCCTATGACGACATGAAGGCTCACGCGCGCACACTAGCGCGAGAATCTGTGGCCATTGGGGCAGACTTTCCGACGCCCGTTCGGGTGCGGTGGAAGTTGTCCCGATCTGGTCGGTGACCGATGGCGTCCGGGCGGTGCCCCGGGGGCCGGACGCCACGGCCGGACCGTTCAGCGGGAGGCGCCGGTCCCCACCGACGGCAGATAGCGCGGCGCCCGCCAGGCGTGAAGTCGCCGCTCCGCCGCGGCGCCCAGCGACAGGAGCTCGCTGTCCTCGTGGTCACCGGCCATCAGGAGCAGGCCCACCGGCAGTTCGTCCACGAATCCGGCGGGCACCGACAGGGAGGGGTATCCGGCCACGGCGGCGGGGGTCGAGGACGGGATCACGTCGTTGTCGCCCCGTGCGCAGTCGGTCGTCCAGGCGGGCGGGTTGGTCGGCGAGGCGATGGCGTCCAGATGGTGGGTGGCCATGGTCTCGTCGATGGAACGCCGGGAGAGGTCCTTCAACTCGGTGCGCATGGCCCGGTATTCCGGGTCGGTGGTGGCAGGCGCGGCAAGAGCCTGCTCGAACAGCTCCTGACCGGCGAAGCAGGTCTGCTCCCCCGGGTGGGTGCGGTTGAATTCGATCAGCTCGGCGAGGTTGCGCGGCCCCTCTCGGGTGGCGAGGTAGGCGTCGATGTCCCGGTGGAACTCGCTGAGCAACGCGGGGAATTCGAGCTCGGCCAGCCGCTGCTGATACGGCGGTGTCACCTCGACGACCTCGGCTCCCGCGGTACGCAGTCGTTTCGCGGTACGGGTCATCACGGCGTCCACCTCCGGTCCGAGCGAGGGCAGCCGCCACAGGCCGATGCGTTTGCCGCGCAGCCCGCCCGGGCTGGTCGGCTTGCCCGGGCTGGTCGGCTTGCCCTCGCTGCGTTGGCCGCTGAGCACCGAGAAGGTGAGCGCGGTGTCGATCACGTTGCGCGCCATGGGCCCGGCGGTGTCCTGCTCGGCGGAGATCGGGACCACTCCGTCCTGGCTGACGAGGCCGAGGCTGGGCTTGTGGCCGACCACCCCGTTCATCCCCGCCGGGCACACGATGGAGCCGTCCGTCTCGGTACCGATCGCCACCTGCGCCAGCGACGCGGCGAGCGCGGCACCCGAACCGGCGGACGACCCGCACGGGTTCCGGTCCAGTACGTAGGGGTTGTTGGTCTGCCCGCCCACGGCCGACCACCCCGATGTCGGCTTCGCGGCGCGGAAGTTGGCCCACTCGGACAGATTGGTCTTGCCGAGGATCACCGCCCCCGCGTCACGCAGTCGCGTCACCAGGGCGGCATCCGTGTCCGGCGGGCTGCCGGCCAGCGCCAGCGATCCGGCGGTCGTGGGCAGGCCGCGGGTGTTCACGTTGTCCTTGAGCAGGACCGGGATGCCGTCGAGCGGGCCGCGGGTGGCGCCGTGCCGGTGCCTGACGTCGCTGGCGGCCGCCTGCCGCAGGGCGGTCGGGTCGGTGCGCAGCACCGCGTGGATCGTGGGGTCGATGGCCTTGATCCGCCGCAGATAGGCGCTGGTCAGGGCCGACGAGGTCAGCGAGCCGCCCGCCATACGCGCCTGGAGTTCGGGGATCGTCACGGTGTCGAGATCGACGCCGAGTTCGGCGGGGGAAGCGGTCGGCGGCGACGACATGCCGCCGCCGGCCTCGGCGGCCTCGGCCCGCGGTCGAGGTGCGCCCGCGCAGAGGGAGCCCACCACCAGGGCGGCGACCAGCGTGGCGAGGCTCGGCTTCCTCATAGCGCTCATGACCCTCATGCTCCTCATGGAGGTCAGCGGACTACGGGCCGGCGGTCCAGCACAAGGGGGTTACGCGCCGAGCTTGGGCGCGGACGCCTACGGGTGTCCGGCGGATCTGTCCCCTCCCCGCCCCTTCCCGCTACCAAGGACTCCGCCCCTGGACCCCGGCTCTGGGGCACAGCCTCGGTCCGGGGGCGCAGCCCCAAGTCCGGGCTCTGGGGGCACAGCCCCGACCCGGGCCCTGGAGCGCAACCCAGACCCGGGCCCTGGGGACACAGCCCCAACCCGGGGTCCAGGGGCGCAGCTCCAGTCCGAGGTCTGGGGCGGAGCCCCAGTTTCGGGAAGCCCCGATGCTCGTAAGTAAGTGTTCTGGAGCATACCGGCAGGTCAGCGGGCATGGAAGTGCCCCGCCCCCGGTCGTGATCAGTCGGGGACGGGGCTGGTTGGTGGCGCTCTGACCGCGCGGTGCGCGGCGCTCCGGTGAAGGGGCGGACCGGGGCGGGAGCCTCAAGCGCGTCCGCTCGGCGTGGGCACGTCTGCCCATCGGGCTCGGGGCTTGTCCGGTCGGGAGAGCCACCGTTCCCGCGCGACTGGAGGCTACGGGGGAGCGTCCCCGGCCGTGCGGGCGTCTTCAGCGGGTCAGCCGGTGTCCTGGCCGGTCCCGATGAGGTAGCCGCCGAGTCCGGCGGTCACGATGAACATGGTCAGGACCAGCGGTCCGGCGAATCGCCCCAGCCACGCCACGACGCGCCGCCAGCAGGCACCCCAGCGTCCGGGGGCGCGGTGCGTGGCGGGCGCCTGGCCGGCGCTGCGGGCCGGGGGCGGCATAGCCGTGCCGTGTCCGTCCTGGGGCCGTATGGGGTCCACGCGCCAGTGACGCTCAACGGTCACGAGGAACTGACCGTGATTCAGCCCTTGTTGCTGGGTGTGGAGGATGGCCCAGCGCGCGACGGGACCGGGATCGCTGTCCACCCGCCCCGACATGGCGGGGCACGTCATGCATTCGGCGAGATAGATCCCGTCCGGCGCTCCCTGGGCGCGTTCGGCGCTGAGCACCAGGTCCGAGCCTTTAAGGATGGTTCGCGTCACTGCCACGCTCCCGGTTCGAACCGGCAGGGGCGGGTGTTGATCTCCCGATAGGTGAAGTGCTCCGGGTTCGCCTTCAGGTGGCCGGTCGCCCATGCGTGCGCGGCGGCCTGCTCGTCGCCGGGCTCCCCGGTCTGCTCGCACACCGCGCACTGCATGGCGAATGTGATCGGTTCGGCGTCAGGCTCGGTGTCGGGGATGAGCTGGAACTCACGGAAACGGTACGTGGCCCGGTTCATGCCCGCCCCCTTCCAGAGAGCGCTCCTCTTGCTGTGGTCGGGGTGGCGCTTGAGTAACACGGCACAGTCGGTGACCTTGCTCAGGTCCCCCGCCTGACGCGCCGCTTCCTTCTCGCGCTCCAGACGGGCGCACTCCGCACAATTCGCACTCATGACACCCCTGCCGCACGTCGTGCCTCTTCCAGCCGTCGCGCTATGTCGCACGACTGGTCGGGCGTGCACGTCTGGCACTCGGTCCGGTGCATGAGGTACGCGGCTTGAAGTTGCTCAATGTCAGCGGCGCGGGGGTGTTCGGAGACTTCGCGCTCAGGCACGGCTCACCTCTGCCGGGCGAAGGTCTTCCGGGCGTGCCTGCCATTCCTTGCCACCGTGCTGGGGCCCGAGCATTAAGCATGGTTCGCCCCGGCCCATGTAGCTACCCAGGCGGTCGGTGGCCGTATCTCGTACCAGCATCCCCACGTTCGGGTGATCGTGGCTACTCTTGCGCACGGCTGCCTGTCCTTTCTCTCATGTGTACAGGTGGCCCGCGCCCCCGGACGTTGGCCCGTCGCGGGGGCACCCTTTGGGGCGCACTGCACGTGTTCCATGAGCTTCGAGGCGGCAGACCTCCGAGAGAACCGCGAATGGGGAACCCCGCAAGCGACTTTGGGGAACCCCGTTGCGAGGAACCGGGGACTACCCTGGGGAGATCACCTCCGTCCCTGCTAGGTGGGCCATGGACGAACGCGAGACGCAACGCGCTGGCTACCCGCTGACGATTCCTGACACGCTCCTCGGGAGCGAGGCCATGCAGCGGGCATGCGCTACCCGCAACTTCCAGGAGATCTTCCGCCTCGTCAACAGGCGTACAGGCTCAAGCCATGCGGCCATGGCCGCCGCCATCGGCAAAATGACGAGTTCCCGTGTGAGCGACATCATCCGGGGTGTCCGTGGCGTACGCAGCCAACAAGTGATCGAACGTATTTCCGACGGCTTCGGCATTCCCGGCGAAATGCTCGGACTACCGAAACGGCCATGGGAGGGTTCCCCAAATGACATTGACGGAACCACCAACACCGGCACTACCGTCGAGGCTGTGACTGATTCGCAGGCCAAAGCGCGTACTCAGTACGTGCAGGAGAACCCCGGAAGCCTTGACCTATTGGCGGTGGCTGAACTCCGGCAACAAGTGCAAACCCTGGACGCGCGCTATGTCACTGAGCCGTCTACGGCGCTAATCGCCGAAATCGGGCAGCATTTAGGGCAACTCGCGTACTGGCATACTCACACGACCACGTATGCTGTTCGCCGAGACCTCTATGCCGCACAGGCGGAAGCCTCCACGTTAATGGGGCAATTGGTCTGGGATGCTTCGGGGAGGACCGACCACGACACCCCTCGCGCTTACTTCGCTCAAGCTGCCGAGGCGGCACGCGAATTACACGACCCCGTTGCCGAGGGGCTGGCCTTACTGCGTACTTCTTTTGTTTCCCTATATGGCGAGAAGAATCCGCGTACCGGTCTAGAAATTGCACAGCGCTCCGCCGACACGGTTGAGAATACCAGCCATGTTCTTGCGGGACTGGCTGTGCTACACACGGCCGAGGCTTACGCGATGTTGCAGCAACGCCGAGACTGCGAAAAAGCATTGAGAAACGCCGAATGGCATTTCAGTCAAGTTAGCACCAACGATGCTGGCGTGTCGCTGTTCTCTCCTGGGCAGTTCGGGCGATTGACTGGGTCTTGCTTTCTTTTCCTAAATGAAACTACTCGCGCGCAGACAGTCCTAGAGGACACAGCTAAAGAGTTGCGTGAGGGGTCAAAATCTCATGCTATCGCCCTGGGGAATCTGACTCTTGCGTACATTCGACAAAGGAAGGTAGACGAAGCTGCGGGTACGCTCGGCAAAGCGATTGACGTTGTAGAACGTAACCGTGGCGGCGGCGGGCTGAACCTCATCTTTCAGGCAGGTCGTGAACTGCAACCATGGCGAGCCGTCCCGGCAGTACATGAACTCAATGACCGGCTTCTGAATCTCATTGCATCCGCATAAGCAGAAAGAGGCATCGATGAATAGGGCGCAAGTTCAGCATGCCAAACAAGCCGTCCGCGAACGCGTCTGGGCTCGACTGGAGCCCACGCACGGGGACGTGACGGGCCGTATCCCTTCTTTCATCGGTGCGGACTCTGCTGCTGCCCGTCTCGCTGAACATCTTGCCTGGCAGACTGCAAGCGACATCAAGGCGGTTCCAGACAAAGCCCAGTTGCCTGTACGTGCTCGGGCGCTCCAAGAGGGCAAACGGATTTATATGGCATCGCCGAAGCTGGCGACGGAGAATCCTTTCTACCTCTTGGACCCTGAAAGTCTCAGCATTCCGCCGATCGAAGCCGCCGAACGGCGAACAGCAGCAAGAGTCGCGCAGCCGGTAGGCGTGCATGAGATGCCGGTCGTTGACTTGATCGTGTGCGGAAGTGTTGCCGTTAACTCAAAGGGTGTACGGCTAGGGAAAGGCGCCGGATACTCCGATATTGAAGTAGCCCTACTGCAGGAAGCTGGCCTCATCGGCCCGAACACACTTATCGCGACTACGGTTCACTCTCTCCAAGTCGTGAAAGAAGAGCTACCCGAGTCCGAACACGACTTTCGAGTGGACCTTATTGTTACTCCAGATGAAACTATCGAGTGTCCACCCCATCCACGTCCGCCCGGAATCTTCTGGGAACGCCTTACCTCTGACTCCATCGCCGCAATTCCCGCGCTGGCAAATCGCAAGCCAAGTAGCCGGTGAGAAGCTGAAGCCCCCGCACCTGCCATGGTGGGCGGGAACGGGGGTTTCGATGCTCGACAGGACAATGCGAACGGGGAATCATGGATCAGGGATTAGCTGCCGTTTTAGGCGGGCAGTGCGTCCCGTACTTGTAGGAGGCACACCCATAGTTGCCCGACGACTTGTTGAGGTACATCCGCCCGCCGCACCCCTCACAGTGGATGACGCGCAACAGCAGCGCGCCACAGTCGCTGCGCTGCGCAGCCCCCTCGGCACGGGACTGGGACGCGAACAGCGCGGCCACCTGGTCGAACTCCTCACGAGTGAGGATCGGGGCGGGCGAGCCATCCGCCGAGTTGCGGACGATCGAACGGACCGACCTTCGACGCGCTCACATCCAGGTCCACAGCCTCACGGACCCCGCTGCCCCGCCCGAAGTCGACACCGAGCGTCGCCGCCGCTATGTCGTCGGCCTCCCGCTGCCGCTCCGGGCTGGTGGTCTCGTCCGTCCGTACTGACAGCCGGATACACCGGACCCCGCGCAGCGTCTCAGTGACGCCGACCCCTACCGTCGTATTCGTCTCCATGCCCCGGGGGGAGCGCAAGGGGTGCGAGACTGCTTTGACCTGCTGCGTTACCACCACTGTCGATCCCAGAACTACCCATCTGGAGCATCGGGAAGGGGCAGGGAGGGGAACAGCCCGCCGCAGGCGTCACGCTCCGCCCGGACCATCCATCCCCTAGCCTCGGCGCAGGCTCGCCAGGAAGCGCCAGAGCGCGGAGCGGGGCCGTTCCGGCTCGGCGGGGGCGGGCGCCGCGGGCTCCGGCAGCGGGGCGGGCGCCGCGGCTCCGGCGGCCGGGGGCATCGGGGCCCGCCGCGTCCGCATCCGGTACCGGACCGGGAAGGACTTCAGGCCGCGTACATGCGTGGACGAGCGCCAGGGCAACTGGTCGATGGGCAGGCCCAGTTCGAAGTCACACCGTTCGAACAGCTTGCCCACCGCCGTGGTGACGATCATGTCGGCCAGCCCCCGGCCCGGGCACTGGTGCGCCCCCGCGCCCCACGCCAGATGGGCACGCGAACTCACCGACGCGTCCTGGCTGCCGGGCGTGGCGAACATCGGGTCGCCGTGCGCGGCGGCGATGGAGGGCACCACCACATCGCCCGCGGCGAGCCGGAAATCCCCCAGGTCGGTGTCGACCGCGGGGAAGCGGAAGGTGAGGTTGACCCACGGCGGCGAGGCTATGTGCACGCGGTTGACCAGTTCCTCGACCGGCCCCGCCATCAGTCCGGCCCGCGTCCCGGCCTCCCCGGTCAGCACCTCCAGCACGCTGTTGGTGATGGCGTGGCTGACCAGCTCCGACATGATGACGATGATCGCGTACAGCTCCAGGCCGATCTGCTCCACCGTCAGCGGGGGCTCGATGGCGAGCAGCCGGGTGGTCAGGTCGTCACCGGGGTGCTGCCTCTTGTACGCCGCGAGTTCGGTCGTCGCGGCCACCAGCCGGCCCACGGCCGCGGCGGCGTCCGGGCCGCCGTCCACCATGCGCCACGAGTCCATGAACACGTCGTCGCCCTGGTCGACCGGGAAGCCGAACAGCCGGTTGACGGCCATCAGCGGCAGCGCCCGCGCGAACTGCCCGCCGAGGTCCACCCATCCGCTCTCGCTGCCGTCCGCGAAGAAGGTGATCAGCTCGTCGGCGTGGCGGGAGACGGCGTTCGCCAGCTCCCAGGACTGGGGCGCGTCGGAGTCCTGGAAGGGGGCGAGTGCCTCCTCCACGGCGGCGCGTGTCGCCTTGTGCCGCTGGTCGTCCTGGACCAGCAGATGGCTGACCTGGTAGCCGGGCAGATGCGGCCAGTCGGACGGCACCCGGCCCTCGCGCAGCCACCGCCAGTGCTGGACGTCCTTCTTCCAGGCGCTCTCGTCGCGCAGCACCTCCCACACCTCGCGGTAGCCAAGCACCAGCCAGACCGGCACCCCGTGCAGATCGACGGGTGCCACCGGCCCGTACCGGGCCCGCAGGCGTGCGTAGACCGCGGCGGGCCGGGTCTCGAAGTCCCGTGTCACCAGCGGCTCAACCGCCAGGGACGCCAGCTCGGACGGCGCGGAAGCAGGGAAGTGCATTTCATGTCCTTAGTGCGACAGCTGGGCCATTCCGACCGGGCCGCGGGGTCCGTGTGGGGGAAGCCACACGGCATCCGACGCGCGGCACGGAGCGAGAGTCGGCCCGCTACGGCGCAGGCCACACTATCGGCCGTTCGGCGGGCTGAACAGCGTGGCGGACCTCCATGGCCCAGGTCGTGGAGCGCGTCAGGGCTTGTGGCCGACCGCTTCCGCGTAGAACGAGCGGTCCACGACCCGGTCCTCGGGCAGGGGGTCGCCCTCGACGACCCCGGCGGTGGCGTACGCCTTCTGCAGCCGGTCCACCGTGCCCGCGCGGATCTCCCAGTCCATGCGCAGCGACGGCACGGCCGCCAGTGTGTCCGGCTCGGTCTTGATCGCTTCGCCGAGGTCGTCGAGGAACGCCGTGTCCTTCTTGTAGTCCCCGGCGAAGTAGGTGTTGACGGTGCGGATGTAGGCGCGCAGGAACGCCACCCCCGCGTCCGGGTTCTCGGTCAGCAGATCGGGGCCGAACAGCAGCCCGCCGAGCGGTTCGCCGCGCGGCTGGCCGCCGAGGAAGGCGTAGTCCGCGTCGCCGTCCACCTGGCGCCACACCGGGTCGAGCAGCCATGCGGCGTCCACTCCGCCGTTCTTCAGCGAGGTGAGGACCTCGGCCGGGCCGAGCTGCTGGAAGCGGACGCTGTCCACGTCGGCCTTGTGCGCGGCGAGCACCTTCTCCATCGGGTACATGATGACCGAGCCCTTGCCGATGAGCGTGCCGACCGTGCGGTCCTTGAGGCTGACCTCGTCCGCCGTCTCCCCCGGTTTCAGCCTGGCCCAGAAGCCGCTCTTGGAGCCGGGCGCGGGGGTGAAGTTGCCGGCGACCCAGCGAATGTCGAACCCCTGGCGGATGCCGTTGAGCACGGCGGCCTCCGGCGCCGCGTACTGGACGTCGATATCGCCCTTGGCGAGCAGCGGAAGGGCGTCCGGGGTGGGCAGCAGCTTCAGTTCGACATCGAGCTTCTCCTTGCTGAACTCGCCCTTCGCCATGGCGATCCGCAGGGGCGCGAGGTACTCGGCGGTCAGCGTGCTGGCGGAGACGACGATCTTCGTCTTCTTCTTCAGCGGCTTCGGCGCGGGCGCGCCGGACGCGCAACGGGCGGGCGCGCGGGCGGCGGACGCGTCGGCGGGATCGGTCCAGCCCTTGGCGCAGCCCGCGACCGGGGTGATCGGGCGGGGCTCGCCCGATGTGCCCGAGCGCGCCGACTCCGAGGTCCGCGCGTCGCAGGCGGCGAGGGAGCCGAGGACGCCGAACAGGGTCAGGCCCGTGATCAGGGCGCGGGTGAGGGAGGGTCTCCGGGCCATGGGTGCCGCCTTCCGGGGCTGGGGGTCGGAGCCGGGGTGAGGGTCAGGGCCGAGGTGAGCGTCAGGGCCGGGGCCGGCCGCGGTCCCGCGGCGCCCAGGGGGTGAGCCGACGGCCGATGAACCGGACGAGTTCGGAGAAGACCACGCCGAGCACGGCCACGCAGACGATGCCGACGAACATCACGTCGTTCTGGAACAGCGTCCGCGAGTCGAAGATCAGGTGGCCGAGGCCGTCGTTCGCGGCGATCTGCTCGGAGGCGACGATGACCAGCACCGCCACTCCGGACGCGACCCGCATGCCGACCAGGACCTGTGGCAGCGAGGCGGGCAGCAGGACATGGCGGAACATCTGCCAGGGGCCGGCGCCGAACACCTGCCCGGCCTCCCGGTAGCCCTCGGCGACGCCCATCACCGCGGCCATCGTGGAGATCCATACGAAGAAGAAGACGGTGGTCGCGACGAGGGCGATCTGAGGCCCCTCACCGAGGCCGAACATATTGAGGAACACGGGGAGCAGCGCGAGCTTGGGCACCACGTACAGGGCGTCGAGCAGCGGTTCCAGCGCGGCGCGGACCATCCGCAGCGCGCCCATCACCAGCCCGAAGAGATATCCCGCGGCCGTGCCGAGCGCATACCCGGCGACCACCCGCTGGAGCGTGGCCGATACGTCCGGCCACAGCTTGCCGTCGGCGGCGCGCTGCCAGCCGTCCGCCGCGATGGTGGACGGCGCGGGGTAGATGCGCGAGTCGATCCAGTGCTGATCCGCGGCCAGTTGCCACAGCAGGATCAGCGCGGAGGGCACGGCGAGGGCGAGGGCGAGCTCGATGCCGCGGCGCCGCCGGTGGGCGCGGACGGGATCGCGCTCCCCCGGTCCGGGGCGCCGCACCAGCACGGTCTCGGCGGGCCCGCCGTCCACCGCCCCGGGCCGGGCGGTCGGGGCCGAGGCGGCCGTGCTCTCGCCCTTCATGAGGGCTTCCCCACCGGATCCACCGGGGCGGCGGCACCGGCCCCGGCCCGCTGGACCTCGGCGCGCAGCAGCTCCCACAACTCGGACTGCAGCGCGGCGAACCGGGGAGCGCGGCGCATCGCCCCGGTGCGCGGGCGGTCGAACGGCGGGCGGCGTTCGGCGATCACTCTGCCGGGCCTGGCCGACATCACCACCACCCGGTCCCCGAGCACGATCGCCTCCTCCAGACTGTGGGTGACGAACAGCGCGGTGGTACGGGTCGCCTGGCACACCGCGAGCAGCTCGTCCTGGAGGATGGTGCGCAACTGGGCGTCGAGCGCGGCGAACGGTTCGTCCAGCAGCAGCACCTCCGGCTCCACCGCGAGCGCGCGGGCGATCGCCACCCGCTGCCGCATCCCGCCCGACAGGGTGGCGGGGTAGGCGTCGGCGAAGTCGGCGAGACCGAGCCGGTTCAGCCAGTCCCTGGCCCGCCCGTCGGCGGCCTTGCGTGGCACGCGCTGCACATCGAGGCCGAAGCGGACGTTGGCCAGCACGGTCTTCCAGTCGTAGATCCCGTAGTCCTGCGGGATCATCGCGGCCGGATGGCGCCGACCCGCGCGCAGCTCGACCTCACCGCCGCTGGGGCGGACGAGTCCGGCGACGATGCGCAGGAACGTGGACTTGCCGCAGCCGGACGGGCCGACGATGCAGCAGAACTCCCCGTGCTGGATGTCCATATCGAGTGGTCCGAGGGCGTGCACCTGCCGGGTTCCGTGCCCGAAGGTGCGGGTCACCGCGCGGGCACGTATTTTCGGCGCGGTCCCGGGTGTGGTGTGCGGCTCCACCCGTAACTCCTGATCCGGTTCGGCGGGTGTCGTGCGACAACGGCTGCGCGCACCACCTCACGATATGACGGACCGTCAGATTCGGGCAAGGGTCGCGGAACGACTTGCGGGTTCAGGACAGGCGGCGGCACAGCAGCGCGTCCGGACTCCCGGAGCTGCCCACGCGCGTGGTGAAGGCGATCCCGGCGGCGTACTCGTCGGCCGCGCACTGGCCCTTGTAGGCGCCGTGGGCGAAGTCTCCCCCCGCGGCGTCGGCGGGCCGGTCGTCGGACCGGTCGAACCACACGGTGCGTCCCGTGGTGCCGAGCGGGGTGCGGGCCGGGGCGCACAGCGCGGCGGACACCCGGCCGCCGCGGCGGCTGTAGCCGATGAGGAACTGGTCCGAGGGGCACTGGAACTTGGTGTGGCCGGAGGCCCAGTCGCCACCGGCCGGCACATACCGCTCGTCCGTGACGACCGTATGGGCGGTCCCGGGCGCGCGCGGGTCGTCGGCGCCGGTGTCGGTGCATAGTCCGCGCCCGGCGGTGTGGCTGAGGCCGACCAGCCGCAATCCGTCGGGGCAGGCGGCCTTGTAGGCGCCCGGATCCCAGTCGCCGTGGGCCCGCTCGATCAGCGACTGCACCTGGTCACCGTGGTCGGTGGCGAGCATGCGCCAGGTGGGGACGGGGTCGACGGGCCCGGTGTGCTCGGGCACGGTCATCAGCCGCTGCCAGGGCGTGGTGCGCCAGTCGCCCTGGTCGAGGATTCCGGTGCGGTGTGCCGCGGAGTCGTAGCGCAGCAGCGCCCAGTCGTCGCTGCCCTCCCAGCCCACCAGTGGCCAGTAGGCGAAGTCGGCGTCATGGTCGGCGAAGTAGTCGGTGAGGTTGGTGAACCAGGCGCGCGGGCGGGTGCCCGTCTCGGCCGCTCCGATGCCGAACTCGCTGATCCACACGGGTGCGGTGTAGTGCCGCCCGGTGTCCTCGGCGACGAAGAACGCCTGGTCGGTGAGGACTTTACGGAGCTCGTCGCGACTGAGGTCCTGGTACCGGGGGTCGTGGGTCTCGCCGACGCCGGTGGCGCCGCTGTGGCGGGGGCCGGTGTAGCCGTAGAAGTGGGCGGAGTAGACCAGCTTGTGGGCGTTCACGAGGGTGTGCGAGAGGGTGCGCGCGGGCGCCAGGGTGGGCCGTTCATGGGGCAGTCCGTCGACCGGTATCCCCGTCCAGTTGATGCCCTCGATGACGATGAGGAGGTCGGGGTTGCCGTCGGTGAGGATGCGGTCGGCGGCTTGTTGCGCGGCGGCGTACCAGTCGTGCGCGTCGCCGAGCCCCCAGTTGGGGTCGTCCAGGATGTCGCGGCGCACCTCGTTGTAGAGGTCGGCACCCACGACACGTGGCTCATCGGCGTAACGGCGGGCCATGAAGACCCAGTCGTCTATCCACTTCTGGGTGGTCTGGCCGCTGTTCCACCGCTCGTTGCCGTCGACTCCGCAGCACCAGCGGGTGGTGTTGGTGTGGTTGTTGAGGATGACGGCGAACCCGTCGCGGCCGAGGGCGGACACCACGGCGTCGAAGATCTGCAACGGTGTCTTTCCGCGCAGTTGCGGGTTGGCGGCCACGGCACCGTCCGGCACGGTCGCGGTGGCGTGGACCATCTCGTTGGAGAACGGCAGCCGGATGCTGTTGATGCCGAGCCGGTGGAAGTCGGCGAGCAGCGTCGGCAGGGGGACCCGGTCCAGGCCGAGGGGGATGCCGTGGGAGTTCTGGCCGGCGTGGTGGTTGGCCGGGTCGTCGACGCTGCCGCTTCCCGTCCACGACCCCTGCGCACCGTCCCAGTTGGCCGACTTCAGCCGGAAGCGGTCACCCTTGGCGTCGACGATGTACCGGCCGCGGGTGGACAGCGGCGCCTGCCAGGTGTCGGCGGCGGGAGTGGCGGCCGGGGCGGTGGCGCGGGTGGCGGGCTCGGCGTGCTGTTGCGCGGTGGCGACCGGCCCCGGCGCGGTGGCCGACAGCGCGAGGGCCGCCGCGAGTCCCGTCAGATATCTGAGTGATCTCCTGGTCGGCATGCGGCCTTCCCCTGGGTCGGCGGCCGGGCGGTCCCTGCCGGGCAGGTGACTGTAGGACGGCCCGCTCGAAGTGTCGAGTACGCTCCGGCCCGGCACCCCGCTTCCGGCCCGGATCAGTCGACCACCAGCCGCGCCCCCTGGGTCTCGGCGGAGGAGGGACCGGTCTCCAGCATCAGCTCTCCGGGCTCGACGGCGAGGCCGAGGTCCCGGGTGACGGAGGCGAGGGTGTCGGCGTCGATCGCGAACACGGCGTCGGCCTCCTCCCCCGGCCGCAGGTCGAGACGGGCGAATCCGCGCAGCTCGCGGACGCGGGGCCAGGAGGAGCCGCCCGACAGCCGCCGCAGATAGAGCTGGACCGTCTCGCGCACCGGCCGCTCGCCGGTGTTGCGCACGGTGACCCGGCAGATGAGGGTGGGATCGTCCGGGGTCACCCGGGCGCGGGAGAGCCGTGGCGGCGCGTAGGCGACCGTGGTGTACGACAGGCCGTGGCCGAAGGCGTATCGGGCGATGGCGGGCTGGTCCACATAGCCGCGGTAGCCGTGGTCCTTGGCGTTGTAGAACACCGGAAGCTGCGCGGCCGACCGGGGTATCGACACCGGCAGCCGCCCCTCGGGCCCGGCCGCGCCGAACAGCACATCGGCCACGGCCCGTCCGCCCCACGGGCCCGGGTACCAGGCGCTCAGCACCGCCCCGGCGGTGCCGGAGAGGTCGGGCAGGGCGTGCGGACGGCCCTGAACGAGGACCACGACGACCGGCACACCGGTGGCCGCCACCGCGTCCAGGAGCACCAACTGCCCCTCGGGCAGGCGCAGATCGGCCAGGTCGACGCCCTCGCCACACGTCATACCTGCGGGGTTGGCCGAGGTCACGACGGCCGCGCCATTGGTGTCGAAGGAGGTGTCGCCCGAGCGCGCGCTGGACCCGCCCAGGACGAGGACCGCGATGTCGGCCGCTGCCGCCAGCGCGGCCGCCTCGGGGACACCGGAGAGGTCACCGCCGACCAGATCGCACCCGGCCGCGTAGCTGACCTCGGTGTCCGGCGGGGCTGCCGACCGGATGCCGTCCAGGACCGTGACATGGTCGGAGCCGGGGCGCTGTGGGGCGGTGTAGTCGCCGATCTGCTGGGCTATGGAGTCGGCGTTCGGGCCGAGGACGGCGATCCTGCGGATGGAGGGCACCAGCGGCAGGACTCCCCCGTCGTGGGCGAGCAGGGTGATGGAGGCGCGGGCTATGCGTTCGCTGAACTCACGCGGATCGGGGCGCTGTTCCCCAGGGGGCGTATGCGGCTCGGGGCGCCGGCCCACCGCAGGCGTATGCGGCTCGGGGCGCTGTTCCCCGGTACGCGTATAGGGCTGCTCGAAGAGGCCCAGGCGGAACTTGAGTGCCAGGACCCGCGCCACGGCGGTGTCCAGGGTCCGCTCCGTGACGAGCCCCTGGGCGACCGCCTCGCCCAGCCGCGGAAAGCAGGCGTCCCAAAGGCTCAGATCACATCCGGCGTTCAGGGCGAGGGCGCCCGCGGCCACCGGGTCGCCCGTGAGCCGGACCAGCCGGTCGACGGCGGCGCCGTCGGCCATCACGATGCCGTCGAACTCCAGTTGCTCCCGTAGGAGTTCGGTCAGCAGCGGACGGCTGGCGACACAGGGCAGACCGTCGAATTCGTTGTAGGCCGCCATCACCCCGGCGGCCCCGGCGCAGATCCCGGCCCGGGCCGCCGCCAGATGGATCTCGTGCATGTCGCGGGCGCCCAGTTCGGTGGCCGCGCTGTTGCGCCCGCCGACGGTGGCCCCCTGTCCGGCGAAGTGTTTGAGCACAACGGCCACGTCGGCGGTGCGCATGCCCCGCACCAGCGCCTCGGTGAGCCGCGCCGCCAGATACGGGTCCTCGCCGAAGCACTCCTCCGCGCGGCCCCAGCGCGGGTCGCGCACCAGGTCGAGGGCGGAGACGAGCGCCACATGGCCGCCGCGCGCCCGCACCTCCGCGCCGACCGCGGCCGCCGCGCCCTCGTAGAGCCCGGGATCCCAGGTGGCGCCGACGGCGAGGTTGACCGGCAACACCGTGCCGTCCAGGGCCTGGTGGCCGTGGGGAACCTCCTCGACGAACAGCAGCGGAATGCCCAGCCGGGTGTTCTCCACGACGTGCCGCTGTACCGCGTCCGCGGCCCGCGCCCCGTCCGCCGCCGTGATGCCGTCGGCGAAGCCGACGCCGGACCACGCGTCGGCCCGCTGCAGCCCGTACAGGGCGCCCATCCCGTCGTACGCGGCGACCTCGGCGCGGAAGGCATCGGTGAGCCGGTGGCCGTCGCCGTCCCGCTCGTAGGCGTGCCAGCCGTACATGCGCTGGTTGACCTGGCCGACCTTCTCGGTGAGCGTCATGCGCCCCAGCAGATCGCGGACCCGCTCGGCCACGGGTGCGGTGGGGTCGCGGTAGAGGTGGCCGGTCACCGCAGCTCCAGGACGCGCACCCCGTACGGGCCGAGCGACACCTCCGCGACCGGTGCGCCGGAGGCGAGGTCGTGCGGGGTGCCGTCGGCCTCGGGGCGGACGGTGAGCTCCTCGGCGCTCTGGCTGACCAGCCATACGAAGCGGCGCCCGTCGTCATGGACGAGGAGGTCCGCGCCGACGTGGGGGCTGTCGACCGTCACCGGGCGGCGGGCCCCGGCGACATCGGCGAGCGCCGCGTACAGCCGGTGGGTGTCCTCGGGGTTGGCCCGCGCGGTGCGGGCGGCCATGTGCTCCAGGGGGTAGGTGGCCAGGACGGTGCGGCCCTGCCCGGTGTCGTGCACCAGGAGGGCGGGCCGCCCGTGGGCGTCGACGGCCACCACCCGGGCATCGCGCGGAACGACCGGCAGATACGCCCGGCTGTCCTCGTTGCCCGCGACGGGGAAGCGCAGCGAGGTCCTGGCCGCGAGCCCGCCGAAGTCCTCGGTGAACGTCATCTCCAGGACGTCGTCCTCGATGGGCTCGGCGACACCGTAGGAGAGCTGCAGTTCGACGCCGAACAGCCCGTCCAGGTCGTCGAACCACGGGCCGCGGGTTCCGGGGTGCTCGCCGGAGCAGAACGAGAGGTAGACCGTGGCACCCGCGCGGGCGCGGCGCTCGAGCTCGCGCCGGGTGCGGGTGGTGAGCTGGCGGGTGGCCGGCAGCAGATACAGGGCGGCGTCGCCGGGCAGTCCGTCGGCCTCCCGGGTGAAGCCCACCGGCAGGTCGGCGGCGCGGGTGGCGACATAGCTCTGGTGCAGGGAGGTGAAGATCAGCGGGCGGTCGGCGGGCCTGCTGTAGGGGTAGCCGCGCTCCAGGAAGGCGGGCACGACCAGCGCCGCGTCCGCGTCGGCGCGGCGGCAGTGTACGAAGTCCACGTCCTTCAGCACCTCGGCGAACGCGGCGAGTTCGAGCAGTGGCGCCTTGGGGGCGCCGGTGCTGTCGGTGATGCCGAAGTGCATCTCGAAGGGGTGGTGGTCGTACGGCGAGCGGTCCCACAGGTCGTCGTAGTCGGTGTTGTTCCAGGCGATCCAGCCCGTGGCCCCGCCGAGCAGGGAGTTGTGGAGGGTCTGCCGGTAGTAGACGGCCGCGTTCCGGTCGGAGACGGTGTCCGTGGAGAGGCCGAACTCCTCCAGGACGACGGGCTGTCCGGTGACCGACGCCAGTTCGCATTCGAAGGCGGCGCGCAGATGCTGGCGGGGCCGGTCGGTGTCCGAGCGGTACACATGCGGGCCCACGAAGTCCACGTACTCGGCGGTCTCGCGCAGGGAGAAGCCGTTGTCGCGGCCGGTGACCTCGATGCCCCACGCGCCGTCGCCGAGGGAGACCGGCTGGGTGCCGCCGGCCGCCCGTACGGCGTTGCACATGGCCTGCGCCCAGGCGGTCACCACATCGCGGGAGGGCGGATCCACCTGGTAGATCCGGCCGTAGCCGGGCATCTCATTGGTGATGAGCCAGCCCGTGACGGCCGGGTGGTCCTTGAAGCGGCGGGTCATCTGGGACACGAACCACGCCTGGCGGCCGACCATCCACACGTCCTCGTAGAGGTCGCGGCCACCGCGCCAGGCGGGATCCCAGTTCTCGCCCGACATGTGTCCGACGATGAAGGTGGGCACCGTTCCCATGCCGATCTCGGTGTGGGCGTCGAGGAAGTCGCGGAAGCGTTCGCACAGCGTCTCGTCGACGCGGTCGGGCTGCGGATGGAAGTCCGGCCAGTAGAAGAACGACCGGGTCATCGTCAGACCGTGCTCGTGCAGCACCCGCAGCTCCGCGCGGACCGTCTTCGGGTCGTAGTCGCGCCACATCAGGGGCCCGCCGGTGCGGGACCAGAAGTTGGCGCCGAGCCAGGGCAGGACGGCGGGGTGGTGGATGAGCTGGGCGCTGTGGCGTCGCATGGTCCTTCTCGGGTGTCGGTGGTGCGGGTGGGGGGTGGATGTGGGTGTCAGCCGGGGGCGGGGCCGGTGGACTCGCGGACGACCAGCCGCGGCCGGTCATCGAGCACCGTCTCCTCGACGTCCTCGCCGCAGCGTGCCAGGAGCAGCCGGGCGGCGGCCGCGCCGACCCGCCGCACCTGCTGGTCGACCGTGGTCAGCCCAGGGTGCAGCCAGCGGCCGAGCGTCAGGTTGTCGTAGCCGACGACGGACAGATCGTCGGGGACGCGCAGCCCGCCGCGCTGGGCGGCGCCGATGCCGCACATGGCCATGGAGTCGTTGGCGTAGACGATGGCCGTGGCGCGGTCGGCGGGCTCCAGCAGGGCCTGGGTGGCGGCGACGGCGGACACTTCGGTGAAGTCGGTGTGCAGGACCGCGTAGGGGCGCAGGCCCGCTTGCCCCAGGGCCGCCTCGAAGACACCGCCGCGCAGCCGGGTGTGCCGCAGGTCGGCGGGGCCGGCCACATAGGCGATGCGCCGGTGTCCGAGGCCGAGCAGATGGCGGACGACCTCCTCGACGGCGGCGTCCTGGTGGCCGAGGCCGACGCGCGGCACGGCGGCGGCGCGGTCGGGGGGACCGAGCAGTACGGCGGGCAGGCCGAGGCGGGCCAGCAGGGCGGGGCGCGGGTCATCCGCGCGGGCGTCGGTCAGGACGGCCCCGTCGACGCGGCCTTCTGCCGCCAGCCGCTTGTAGAGGGCGTTCTCCTCCTGGGCACCGGCGACCAGGTGCAGCAGCAGACCGTAACCGCGGGGCGCCAGTTCGCCCTCGATGCCGGTGATCAGCTCGCTGAAGTGCGGGTCCGCGCCGAGCACGTCGGTGGGGCGCCGGACGACGAGGGCGAGGGTGCGGGTGCGGGCGCTGCGCAGGGCGGCGGCGGACGCGCTCGGCGACCAGCCGAGTTCCATCGCGGTGTCCAGGATGCGCGCCCGGGTCGCCTCCGAGAGCCGTCCCTTGTCGTTGAACGCCTGGGACACGGCCGCGGTCGACACCCCGGCGGCGGCCGCCACCTGCTTGATGGTGGGGCGCCGTCCCGGCTTCACCGTGGGTGTGCTCACGCCTTGACCGCCCCGTTGATGAGCGCCTTCTGCATGCGCTTCTGGAGCACCGTGTAGACGACCCAGACGGGGACCAGGGTCAGTACGGTACCGGCGGTGAGGACGCCGTAGTCGGTGCCGGTGATGGCCTTCAGGGTGGGCAGGGCCACCTGCACGGTGCGCTGTTCGGGGTCGGGGCCGATGATGATCAGCGAGTACAGGTACTCGTTCCAGAAGGTGAGGAAGTTCAGCAGGAGCACGGTCGCGATGCCGGGCAGGCACATCGGTATGTAGATGTGCCGCAGCACCGTGTAGGTGGACGCCCCGTCCATCCGGGCGGCCTCCTCCATCTCCCTGGGGATGGTCCGCATGAACTGCACCAGGATCACCACCGACAGCGGCATCGCCGTCGCGGGCAGGAAGAAGACCATGAACAGCCGGGTGTGGAACAGCCCGGTGGCGGCGGCGAGCAGGAAGGTGGGGAAGAGCGCCGCGAACGTGGGGATGAGGAAGCCCAGCGAGAAGATCTTCTCCATCGCCGAGGCGAGCCGGCTGGTCGAGCGGGCGAGCGCGAACGCCGCGGGCAGCGCAAGCAGCAGGGTCAGCGCCAGCGCGAGGACCGTCACCAGCGCCGAGTTGACGACGGCCGTCCCCAGGTCGGCGCTGTCGTAGGCGGTGCGGAAGTTGCCGAAGCCGAAGGACGAGGGCAGCGCGAAGGGGTGGGCGAAGATCTCCTCGTTGCTTTTGAACGCGGAGGCGAGGAAGTAGTAGAGCGGCACGATCAGCAGCACCGCGTAGGTCCACACCAGGAGGTGTGCGGGCAACCAGCGTTTGCCGAGTTTCATGGTGAGCCGCCTTCGGGTCAGTAGTTCTGGCGGAACGCGCGGCGGATGGTGAGCAGCCCGACGAGCCCGGCCAGGAAGAGGATGACGCCGACGGTCTGGCTGTAGCCCAGGTCGGCCGCGATGAACGCCTTCTGGTAGACGAGGAAGGACAGCGTCGTGGACGAGCTGCCGGGACCGCCCTGGGTGAGCAGCAGCACGTGCTGGGCCGAGCCGAAGAGGGTCCACAGGAACTGCAGCATGGTGACGACGCCGACATAGTCGCGGATCACGGGGAAGTGGATGCGCCACATGGTCCGCCAGTGCCCGGCCCCGTCGAGCTGCGCCGCCTCGCCGAGGTCGTCCGGGACGCTGTCGAGCCGGGCGGCGAACAGGACGGCGGTGAAGCCGATCCCGCTCCACACGTCCAGGGCGATGAGACAGGCCAGGGCCGTCGAGGGCGAGGCGAGCCAGGCGTCGGTGAGCGAACCGAGCCCCACCGACTGCAGTGCGCCGTTGGCCAGCCCGTCCGGGGACAGCGCCGCGTAGAACACCATCGCCTTGGCGGGGGTGGAGATCAGGCCGGGGATGAACAACAGATAGCGGATGACACGGTGCCCGGGCGGCTTCTGCGCCACGTAGTAGCCCAGCATGTAGGCGCACACGATCATGATGGGCAGCGCCACCGCGAGCTGGACGGCGGTGTTGCGCACCGCGTCCCAGAAGACGGGGTCGTCGAGGACCGTGCGGACGTTGCCGAGACCGGCGAAGGACACCGGCTGGAGCATGCCCGGCCAGTGCAGGGCGGCGATCACGAAGATGGCGATCACCGGGCCGATCATGAAGACCGCGTACCAGACCAGCGCCGGGACGGCGAGGATCGTGCCGCCCTGCCGGGGCGTGCCGATACGGCCCGTGGTGGAGGGCGGTGCGGGCCGGCGGACCGCGGCCCCGCCCGGGGTCGGCGTCAACGTCGTCATGAGGTGGCTCCCGTGGAGTCGGGCTCGGGATAGGAGTGAGCGGGCGGGCGGTTCACGCGGAGCGGTACGCGGTCTCGAGCGCGGCGCGGACCTTCGCGGCGCTGGTGCCGCGGGTGAAGGACGTGCTGGTCGCGGTGATCAGCGGCTGGGCGGCGGCGGGCGGGACGTACACATCGGGCAGCAGCGCCTGGCTCACGGCCCCGCCCAGCCGCTGGGCCGCGGCGACCAGCGGGAAGTCCGTGCTGAGGGTGTCCGAGCGCAGCGCCATGTCGCGGCCGCTCTCCTTGATGAACCGGGAGACCGTGTCCGGCCGGTACATGAAGCGCAGGAACTTCTCGACGGCGTCGATCTTCTTGGTGCCGTTCGGGCTGATCCAGAATCCGATGAGGGTGTAGGTCCGCAGGATGGTGGGCTTGTCGTGGACGGCGCCGCCGGTCAGGGGCCAGCCGCCGACCTCGGTGTGCCGGGCCACCTTCTCGGGCACCTTGGCCAGCGCCGAGGACATCGCCGACTCGATCGCCGCGGCCTGGGTGTTGAACTGCGTGGTCATCGTGTCCGAGGTGAGGCCCTGCGCCTTGTCGGCGAAGACGCCCGCGTCGCGCAGCGTCACGAAGTAGTCGATGCCCTCCCGGGCACCCCTGCTGCCGAAGTCCCCCGTGGTGTAGGCGTGCCGGGCCTCGTCCTCGGTGAGGAAGGTCTGGATGATCTGGGCGAGCAGTTTCTGCCCGGTCCAGTCATTGCCGCCTACGGTCACGGGCGCGATCCCCTTGGCGCGCAGCTTGCGGGCCGCGGCGATCAGCTCGTCGCCCGTGGTGGGTATCGCGTCGACGCCCGCGCGGTCCAGCAGGGCCCGGTTGAAGGCGATCGGCCAGTTGGTGGCGAAGTAGGGGAAGGCCCGCACCCGGCCCTTGGCGTCGGTCCACTCGGCCAGCGCCTGCGGGAGCACACGCCTCCGCAGCCCCCAGTCGTCCAGGTAGCCCTTGACGTCGACCGTGGCGCCGACGTCGGTCCATGCCAGCGTCTTGTCGTAGAGGTTGACCATGACGACGTCCGGCTCCTTGCGGGCCAGCCGCGAGGTCTCGTAGACCTGCGCGAGGTCGTCGCCGTTGATGAGGTTCTTGACCTTGAGTCCCGGATTTTCCTTGCGGAACCGGTCGAGGGCCGCGAGGTAGGTCGGCGATCCCGGTGCGGTGGTGCCCAGCTGGCTGTGCACGACGAGGGTATCGGGATCGGAGTCCGCTCCGGTCAGTGCGGAGCAGCCGGACAGGCCAGGCAGGACGGTCGCGGCGGCCAGGCCGGAACCGGTGGCGAGGAAGCCGCGCCGAGTCAGCGGTGAGTGCACTGCGGGGGTCTCCAACCAGGCGGTTAACGAGTGGTTAATCGATCTACCTCGAGGGTGAGAGGAATGTAGGAGCCACTTCGCCTCTGGTCAAGCCCTTGCCGGGACCGAAAACACCGGCGCCGGGACGGCGCGTACGGAAAAGCGGAACGGCGCCCGCCGGGAGGTCCCGATGGGCGCCGAAGCCGAGCTCCGCGTACTGGCGGCGGTGCGACCGTCCGCGCGGGCGCTACTCCCAGGCCCGCCGTATCGGGGCGCCGGGGTCCGCCACCTGCGTCCATGCCTCGGCGATGCGCATGGTCGTCCGGCGCACGCTCTCGTACGGCGGCCAGCCGGGGTCGCCCGTCCTCGCGAACCGGATCCAGGTGGCGTGGACGCGGGACGCGAGACCGGCGGGCGGCTCGGCCGGGCCGAGAAGCGCCTCGGGGCCATGGAGCCGCGGCAGATCGGTGCGGTCGAACACGAACGGCAGCTCCATGACATGCGTGGCGCCGAGCCGCCCGTCCAGGGCCCGCGACCGCCAGGCGAACTCATAGACGTGTGTCCGAGACGAGGGGTGCTGGGCGTGGGCGACCGCGAGCCGCCGCGTGCCCGCGCCGAACAGGGCGTCCGTCATGATGGCGGCCCGCAGTTCCCCGGCGGACGCCCCGGGCCGCTCGCGGCGGTAGACCTCCACCAGTTGCTCCGGGGCGGGGTGGGAGCGTGCCGCCACGGCGTGGACGTCCTCCTCGGTCGAGGACGCCAGGTGCCCGAGCGGGGCCAGATAGAGGTTGCCCTCCTCGGCGTTGGTCCCGAGCAGCAGATCGATGCCCGCGCCGCGGCCGGCGGCCACGGCCTCGGCCGGCTGCTGGTCCAGGACGAGGCTGAACGGGCTCAGGCCGATCAGCGGGTCGACGTGGCCGTCGACGGTGAGATCGATGCCCGCGAGGTGGGGCATGGCCTGAACGAAGCGCTGGTCGGGGACCGACGCCAGCGCCTCCGCGGTCGGGGCGGTCCCCAGGATGCGGGCGAGTTCCCGGGTGACCCGGTCGGCCTGGGCGGGGGCGAACGCTCCCAGGCCGTTGCCGCTCTGGATGATCGCCCGCTGGAAGAGACCTTCGGCCCGTGGGTCGGCCACCACCGCGCCCACGATCGTGGCGCCCGCCGACTGCCCGAAGAGCGTCACCCGGGACCGGTCGCCGCCGAAGGCCGCGATGTTCTCCTCGACCCAGCGCAAGGCGGCGATCACATCCAGCAGGCCCCGGTTGTCGGGGGCGTCGGGGAGGTGCAGGAAGCCGGGTACACCGAGCCGGTAGTTGAGGGTGACCAGGACGACGCCGTCACGGGCGAAGCCGGTGCCGTCGTAGAGCGCCGACCGGGTGGACCCGGCCACGAATCCGCCACCGTGCACGAACACCATCACGGGGAGGTCGTCGCGTGCGGTGTCGGGCGTCCAGACGTTCACCGCGAGGTAGTCCTCGCCCGGGACCCAGCCCTGCCCGAAGTACGGGGACATGTCGAGGTCGCCGAAAGCGTCGCGCTCGGGCTGCGGTGCCGTGGGGCCCTCGGCGGTGGCATCCCGGACACCGTCCCACGGCGGGTGGGGCACCGGCGGGGCGAACCGGGCGGCACCCCGTGGCGGGGCGGCATACGGGATGTGCCGGAAGACGGTGGCATGCTCCTCCCGGCGGCCACGGACGGCGCCTTGGGAGGTGGCCACGATGGGGGCGAAGGTGTTCGTCATGTGCGGGGTGTGTCTCTTTCTCGGTCTCGCTCCGGTCCGGATCACAGACGGTCCGGATCACAGACGGTCCGGATCACAGACGGTCCGGGGTCACAGGCGCGCGAAGGCCGCCCACTCCTTGATGGCGAACCCGCCGCCGTCGCGCCGCACCTCCGCGGCGCCATGACCGCCCAGGTGGGCGGGGAAGACCAGGGTGTTCTCCTCGGCCGCCCGGCCGAGGATCCGGCGGCGGGTGGCGCGGGATTCGGCCGGGTTCTCGCAGAAGCAGCTGTTGGTGTCGGGATCCGCGATCTGCACCGGGCTGTGCAGCAGGTCCCCCACGAAAAGCGCGCGATCGCCTCGGGAATCGAGAGCGAGCACGGACGAGCCCGGGGTATGTCCGGGGGCGAGTTCCAGCCGCAGATTGGCGTCGATGTCGAGACTGCCGTCCCACAGCAGCGCCTTGCCCGCGTGATGGACCGGGGCGACGGAATCCTCGAAGACATTCTGATTGCCCCGGCCGAGCAATGACGTGTGCTCATTCTCCGGATTCCAGAACTCGAAGTCGCGCTCGGGGAGGATATAGGTGGCGTTCGGGAACGTCGGAACCCACTGGCGGCCGTCGAGGCGGGTGTTCCAGCCCACGTGGTCGACGTGCAGATGTGTGTTGATCACGATGTCGACGTCCTCCGGGCGCACCCCGGCCCTGGCGAGATTCCCCAGGAAGTCGGTGTTCAGATAGCTCCACACCGGCGCGTAGGGCCGGTGCTTGTGATTGCCCACACCGGTGTCGACGAGAATGGTCTTGCCCTCACTGCGCAGAACCCAGGTCTGAATCGCGGACCGCACATTGTCGGTGTCGGGGTCGTAGAAGTCCGGGACCAGCCAGGACGCATTGTCCCCCCAGACCTCCTCCGAACTTTCCGGGAAGAATACCCGGGGGGTCAGGTCGACCGGGCCGTAGTATTCCTCGACGCGAGTGATGGTGACATCGCCCAGCGTTATCTGCTGCATGGATATTCGCCTCGTGGGTCAGAAAGTCGATTGGCAGCAGAATCCTCGTCGGAGGGGCCCGGGGACGGTATCCGTCACCTGACTGCACCTGCCCTCCGACGACGGCCACGTGACCGATAACACGTCACCGCCGCTCCGAAAATTTTTCGGAGACCAGCTCGGAAAGATCCTCTTCATGGCCGACATCGACATGTACGCACCGAAGACCAGCAGCTCAAGGGCGGAGAGGCAGAGGAATCAGCGAACGCTTCTACCGGAAGAGTTCCGGAAGGAAGCGTTGACGTTGCGTCAGTCCCGCAGCATACTCCGCAACGATCGTTGCCCATCGGCACACCACTGCCACCCGCTCGGCCTTCGAAGAAGGGACAGCAATGGTCATCAATTCCCGTCAGGAACACAGAGATCGGCACCCTCGGTTACCCATCCGAAGGGCGTTCAGCCTCGGTGTCGTCGGCTTCCTCACCGCGGCCAGTGTTCTCGCCCTGGCCGGCCCCGCCAGCGCCGCGAGCACCCTCGGCGGTGCGGCGGCCGCCAAGGGCCGGTACTTCGGTGCCGCCGTGGCCGCCAACCACCTCGGCGAATCGCCGTACGCCGCCACGCTGGACACCGAGTTCAACGCCGTCACCCCCGAGAACGAGATGAAGTGGGACGCCGTCGAAAGGTCCCGGAACTCGTTCACCTTCGGCTCCGCCGACCAGATCGTCGGCCATGCGCAGGGCAAGGGCATGAAGATCCGCGGCCACACGCTGGTCTGGCACTCCCAACTCCCCGGCTGGGTGGGCGGTTTGAGCGCCACCGAGCTGCGCTCGGCGATGAACAACCACATCACCAAGGTGATGCAGCACTACCAGGGCAAGATCTACGCCTGGGACGTGGTCAACGAGGCGTTCCAGGACGGCAACAGCGGCGCGCGGCGCAGTTCGCCGTTCCAGGACAAGCTCGGCGACGGCTTCATCGAGGAGGCGTTCCGCACCGCACGTGCGGCCGACCCCAACGCCAAACTCTGCTACAACGACTACAACACCGACGGTCAGAACGCGAAGAGCAACGCGGTCTACAACATGGTGAAGGACTTCAAGGCCCGCGGGGTGCCGATCGACTGCGTCGGCTTCCAGTCGCACTTCAACGGCCAGTCCCCGGTCCCCGGTGACTACCAGCAGAACCTCCAGCGCTTCGCCGCCCTCGGCGTCGATGTGCAGATCACCGAGCTGGACATCGAGGGCTCCGGCACGGCCCAGGCCGACAGCTACCGCCGCGTCACTCAGGCGTGCCTGGCCGTGTCCCGCTGCACCGGCATCACCGTATGGGGCATCCCCGACAAGTACTCATGGCGGGCCAGCGGCACGCCGCTGCTGTTCGACGACAACTACGGCAAGAAGCCCGCGTACAACGCGGTGCTCGCGGCGCTGGGCGGCAGCAGCGATGGTGGCGGTGGTGGCGGCCGGACGTGCACCGTGTCGTACGCCGAGACCCAACGGTGGGGCGACCGTTTCAACGGTCAGGTGACGGTGCGGGCCGGAAGCTCCGCCATCAGCGGCTGGACGGTGACGGTGACCGTGCGTTCCGCGCAGAGCGTCGCCACGACCTGGAACGGCAGCCCCAGTTGGGACAGTAGCGGCAAGGTCATGACGATGCGGCCCAATGGCAACGGCACCCTGGGCGCCGGAGCGGCGACCAGCTTCGGCTTCACGGTCATGGCGAACGGGGACTGGTCGGCCCCCACGATCGGTTCGTGCACCGCCTCCTAGCCGACGGACAGCAGCAACCTCATGCACGACGGCGCCCCCGTGTTCGCCACCGCGGTGAGCGGTGCGGGGCGGGGGGCGCCTGCCACCACGCGGCCCAACGTGTCCAGGACGTGCAGGGCCACCCGGGACCGGGTGCCCGGCCCGGCCGTGCGCGGGCCGTTGTGGCCGCGCCGGTCCAGCTCCTCCAGGACGCTCACCGGCCGGCGGCCGGCCGCAGGGCGGGCAGCACCGCGGAGCCGACGCTCTCGATCAGCTCGGTGGGCGGATCGTAGGAGCCGACGTGCTGGAGGAACACATCGGTCACCCCGTCGGCGTGCAGCGCGGTGAGCCGTTCGGCGATCTCCTTGGCGGTTCCGAACAGGCAGAACTCCTGGGCGAAACGGAGCACCGCCGCATCGCTCACCCAGGCCGAGCAGATCTCGACGGCCGCGTCCCAGTCCTCGGCGTGGACGAGGTCCGGGTAGATCCCCTCCACCCGTGCGGGTACGTCCAGTTCGATCCCGGCCAGGGCGAGGAAGGGCGCTCCGCCGTTCTGGGCGATCGAGGCGCAGATCGGCTTGAGCAGCCGGGCTTCGGCCTCGATGTCGTCGGTCACCGCGCAGAACGCCGAGACCGTCAGCGGGATGGCCGCCGCGGTGCGGCCCGCGGCCTCGGCGCCCTCCCGCACCCCGGCGGTGGCACTGGCGAGGGTGTTCCGCGAGACGCCGCTGAGCAGGATGACACCGTCGGCGATCTCCCCGGCGAGCCGCAGATTGCGGGGGCCGCTGGCGGCCATGTGGATCGGCACGTTCGGATCCGGGTCCCGCAGTCGGGACCGTACGCCGTTGAAGTCCCACTCCTCCCCCGCGAACAGCGCCCGCAGCGTGGCGAGCCCGTCGCGCAGCTCCGCCCCGGTGCTCTGGCGCATGCCGATGGGGCCGACCGAGCTGTTGCCCACGCCGAGGCCGAGGGTGAACCGGCCGGGGGCCAGCTCGGCGACGCTGCGGGCGGCCGAGGCGACGACGGCGGGATGCCGGGTGGCGAGGTTGGTGACCGCGCTGCCCAGGCCGATCCGCTCGGTGCCCAGCGCGGCGGCGGTCAGGACCGTGAACACGTCCCGCCACAGCAGCTGGGAGTCCGGGAACCACACCTGGTCGAAGCCCAGTTCCTCGGCCCGCCGGGCTGTTGTGGCCAGCCGGTCCACCCGGTCGCACGGCGGTATGCGGACCCCGACGCGGATCCCGCTCACGGTCTCCTCCTGACGGCTCGACGTGGTGTCAGTACTATGTACGGCATGATGTACGACAGTCAATGGACCTGTGCGGTGCCGTTGTCGGCCACGCGCGGAGCCGGATCGCGCGGAACCGGATCGCATGGCGGCCGCGGTGCGTCGCCCTCCTCCCGGAGGAACAGGCCCGCGATCACCGAGACGACCGACATCGCCGCCATGTACACCGCGATGCCCAGCCATCCGCCGGTGGTGTGCAGCAGATAGGTGGCGATGTCGGGGGAGAACGCGTTCCCGGCGATCAGCCCGACGGTGAAGCCGATCGACATACCGGTGAACCTCAGACGCACCGGAAAGACCTGGGAGAAATGCGCCGCCACCACCCCGTAGTTGGCGGAGTAGCCGATGAACAGGAGCGTGAAGCCCAGCAGCATCAGCCAGTACTCCCGGGTCTGCAGCAGCGCCAGCCAGACGAATCGACGTCGGCTCAGCGATCGCAAGTGGTCGTACTAGGTACCGTTCGCTGTATGCCGTCAAGGATCCTGACAGCTCCCCTGGCGGATCGGGAGTCCATGACGGATAGGGAGAGAAGACAGCTCAGCCCCGGGCCGAAGGACCCGGGGCCGGGGAGACCAGGCAGCGAGTCTCAGTCGCCGGTCTGCCGCAGGACGCCCTCGATGAGGCAGTCGAGCCCGAAGAGGAACTGTTCGTCGCTGGGCAGTGTGGTCATGTCCTCGGCGAGCTCCACCATGTTGGGGAAGTCCGCACGCGGCAGGGCCCCGTAGAAGTGCCTGCGCCGCCGCCGCAGTTCCTCGGCCTCGGGATGGTCCGCCTTCCCCCACGGGCGGGGGGCCTGGTAGCTGGCGAATCCCAAGCTGTACTGCACGATCAGCCCGTAGACCCGCACCGCGTCCCGGTCCACGAACCCCGCCTCGCGCAGCCTCCCGATGACCGCCTCGAACGCGCCCCGCATGGACTGCGGACCGGTGCTCACCCGCGTGGCGAAGAGCCGCACGATGCTGGGGTGCTCCCGCATCATGTCGAGGAAGGCCAGCGCCAGGGCCTGCACGACCGCCTCGGGCGAGGTCTCCTCGGCGGTGGGCAGCCGGAAGTTCCCCATGACGTGGTCGGCGATCCCGTCGAGGATCTCCTCCTTGCTGCGGAAGTAGCCGTAGAGCGTCATGGCGCCCACGCCGAGGTCCGAGGCGAGCCGACGGATGGTCAGCACCTCGATGTCTTCCTCGTCGCAGATCCGGGTGGCCACCTCGATGATGCGCTCAGCAGTGAGCGCCCTCGCACGCGACCGCGGACCCGCCACCTGGACTCTCCTCCTCGCACACCACCGGAAACCGGCGACGCGCCCGGCGCCGTCGTACCGCATACCGTACAGCCGCCCTCGGGCGTTTTCCCCCTCGGGCGAACCGCCGGTCCGGCGGAGGTGAGACGTGGACGGGACGAGGTGGCCGGAGCCGATCCGGCGGTCAGGGGGCGGTGTTCGCGCGGGCGGCCAGGTCGAGGGCGATGTCCGTGATCATGTCCTCCTGGCCGCCGACCATCCTGCGGCGGCCGACCTCGACGAGGATCGCGCGGGTGTCCAGACCGTGGCGTACCGCGGCCGCCTCCGCATGGCGCAGGAAGCTGGAGTACACGCCCGCGTAGCCGAGGGTGAGGGTCTCCCGGTCGACCCGGACCTCGCGGTCCTGCAAGGGCCGGACGACATCGTCGGCGGCGTCCATGAGGGGGAACAGATCGCAGCCGTGCTTCCAGCCCATCAGGTCGGCGACGGCGATGAACGCCTCCAGCGGGCAGTTGCCCGCCCCCGCGCCCTGGCCCGCGAGGGAGGCGTCCACACGCGTGACGCCGTTCTCGACGGCGACCACGGTGTTGGCCACGCCGAGGGCGAGGTTGTGGTGGGCGTGGATGCCGAGTTCGGTGTCCGGGTCGAGCACCTCGCGGTAGGCGCGGAAGCGGTCGCGCACACCGTCCATGGTCAGTCGGCCGCCGGAGTCGGTGACGTAGACGCAATGGGCGCCGTAGGACTCCATCAGCCTGGCCTGGCGGGCGAGTTCGGCCGGTTCGGCCATATGCGACATCATCAGGAACCCGGCCACGTCCATGCCCATCTCGCGGGCGGCGGAGATGTGCTGGGCGGAGATGTCGGCCTCGGTGCAGTGGGTGGCGACGCGCACGGAGCGGATACCGAGGGCGTGGGCCCGCTTCAGGTCGTGCAGGGTGCCGATGCCCGGCAGCAGCAGCGTGGTGGGAATCGCCTGGCCGGCGGCCCCGACGACGGCCTCGATCCAGTCCCAGTCGGTGTGGGCGCCGATGCCGTAGGTGACGCTGGAGCCGGACAGCCCGTCGCCATGGGCGATCTCGATCGCGGCCACCCCGGCGGCGTCCAGGGCGGCGGCGACGGTGCTCGCCTGCTCGACGGTGTAACGGTGGCGGACGGCGTGCATACCGTCCCGCAGGGTCACGTCCTGGATGTACAGGGCGGGCGGGGCCGACGGGGTGGGGGCGGCCCGGCCGGCGTCGGTCGTGGTCATCGTGCGGTCTCCTCGCCCGAGCGGTGTGCGGCCAGGCGCTCCGCGGTGCGCAGCGCGGCCGAGGTCATGATGTCGAGGTTTCCGGCGTAGGCCGGGAGGTAGTGGGCGGCGCCCTCGACCTCGAGGAAGACCGAGACCTTCACCGCGTCGGTGTGCGCGGCCTCGGCGGGCAGCAGCGAGCGCAGCGGGTCGTCGGAACTCACCTGGTCGAACTGCACCTTCTGCTTGAGGCGGTATCCGGGCACATACGCCTGGACCCGGCCGACCATCTCCTCGACGGAGGCGGTGACCTCCTCGGTGTCGCAGCCGGAGACCAGGCAGTGCACGGTGTCCCGCATGATCAGCGGCGGCTCGGCCGGGTTGAGGATGATGATGGCCTTGCCGCGGGCGGCGCCGCCGACGCGCTCGATGGCGGAGGCGGTGGTCTCGGTGAACTCGTCGATGTTCGCCCGGGTGCCGGGGCCCGCGGAGCGGGAGGAGATGGACGCGACGATCTCCCCGTAGTGGACGGGGGTGACCGCCCCCACCGCGGCGACGATCGGGATCGTGGCCTGGCCGCCGCAGGTGACCATGTTGACGTTCGGCGCGCCGAGGTGGGCGTCGCCGTTGACCGGGGGCACCACATAGGGGCCGATGGCCGCCGGGGTGAGGTCGACGAGGGTACGGCCGAGGGGGCGCAGCACCTCCTCGTGGCGCTTGTGGGCACCGGCGGAGGTCGCGTCGAAGACGAGGTCCACGTCCGCGAACTCGTCCAGCTTCACCAGCCCGTCCACGCCCTCGTGGGTGGTGGCCACCTTCAGGCGGCGGGCGCGGGCCAGCCCGTCGGAGTCGGGGTCGATGCCGGCCATCGCGGCGATCTCCAGGGTGTCGGAGAGCCGCAGCACCTTGATCAGGAGGTCGGTGCCGATGTTGCCGGACCCGATGATCGCCACCTTGGTGCGGGTGTTCGTCTCGCTGCTCACCGGTTGTCTCCTTCCGCGGCGAACCCGACTCCTACGGCGCCCAGGTTCGAGATACGGGCTTGGAACACATCGCCCGGGGCCGCCGGGACCATCGGTCCCAGGGCCCCGGTCAGGAGGAGGTCGCCCGCCCGCAGCGGGTCGCCCCGCTCGGCGAGGGCCGAGGCCAGCCAGACGGCCGCGTTGAGGGGGCCGCCGAGGCAGTCGGCGCCGGTCCCCTCGGAGACCATCTCGCCGTTGCGGGTCATGCTCATCTGCACGCTGCGCAGGTTGACCCCGGTCAGCGGCACCGGGAAGGCACCGAGGACGTACATCCCGCAGGAGGCGTTGTCGGCGACGGTGTCGACGATGGAGATGTCCCAGTCCCGCACCCGGCTGTCCACGATCTCCAGCGCGGGGAGTGCGAAGTCGGTGGCGCGCAGCAGGTCGACGACGGTGCACTGGGCGTGTGGCAGGTCGCTGCCGAGCACGAGCGCCACCTCGGCCTCCACCTTGGGCTGGAGCAGCCGCCCGGCGGCCACCTCACCGCCCTCCGGCACGGCCATGTCCGCGAACAGGGCGCCGAAGTCCGGCTGGTCCACGCCGAGTTGGCGCTGCACGGCCAGGGACGTCAATCCGATCTTCCGGCCGACGATCCGGCGGCCGGCGGCCTGCTCGCGTTGCAGGTTCAGCCGCTGCACCGCGTAGGCGGCCTCGATGTCGCCGTCGTCCAAGAGCGTGCGCACCGGCGGGCAGGCGGTCCCGCCGCGGGCGGCCTCCGCCAGTGCGTCGGCGGCCTTGACCACGGCCCCGGGGAAGGCGTCCGTCGGGACGCGGTCGGGCACATTCGGCACGGGCTACCTCCTGAGGTGGAACGTGGGTGCCGGGCCCCCGGCGCTCCCCATGTGGCCTCCGGTATAGACGCGCGGGCCGCCACGAGCCAACTTTTGTTCCGTTACGCGGAACGCGGCGAACAGCGGCTTGCCGGACGAGGCGGCACTGACCTGCCCTACGCCTCTCCGGCCGAAAGGGCGTACCGCCTCACGGAACTCTCCGGGCGAGGGCGCCGCCCGCGCCGCACCGCTCTTGACGCCACCCAAGGACTTCCGTACAAAGTACGACCAGGATCGCGGGCTCGCCAACCTGCCACATCGGGAGAGTGCACATGCTGACCGCCCACTACGCCTCCAGCCGCTTCGGCCAGCTCCACTACGTCGAGTGCGGTGCGGGCGAGCCGGTGCTGCTGCTCCACCAGACCCCGCGGTCATGGACCGAGTACCGCGATGTGCTTCCGCTGGTCGGCGCCACCCACCGAGCGATCGCGATGGACACCGTCGGCTACGGGGCCTCGGCGAAGCCCGCCGACGATCAGAGCATCGAGATGTTCGCCGATGGGGTCGAGGACCTGGTGGCCGGGCTGGGGCTGGAGTCGTTCCACCTGGTCGGCCACCACACCGGCGGTGTGATCGCGGTGGAGGTGGCGGCGCGCCTGGGCTCCCGGGTGCGGAGCCTGGTGCTCTCGGCGACCCCGTTCATCACCCCTGAGAAGCGCGCCCGGGCGGCGTGGAAGCGCCCGGTCGACTGGGTGCAGCCGAAACCGGACGGCTCCCACCTCATGGAACTGTGGAACCGGCGGAGGCATTTCTACGCGCCGGGGCAGGAGGCCGCGCTCAACCGGTTCATGGCCGACGCCGTGCGGGTGCTGGACCGGGCGGAGGACGGCCACATCGCCGTTCGGCTGTTCGCGATGGACGAGCGGCTGCCGCGGATCACCGCCCCGGCCACGGTCATCTGTGGGCAGGACGACGATCCGTCGATGCCCAGCTTCCAGCCCATGGTGAACGCCCTGTCCGCCACGGGGCACACTGTGCCCGGAGTCGGTGTGCCGTTCCCCGAACAGCGGCCGGAGGAGTTCGCCCGGCTGGTGCTGGCAGCCGTCGCAGCCGCCGGGGCGGCGGACCGCTGACGACGGCGTGGTGTCAGGGGGCGGGGAACAGCGAGCGGTAGAAGGGCGTCTCACGAAATCCGTCCCCGTGGTGCGTGGAGCCCCAGCTCAGGGGCACCGCCGGACCACCGGCCCGCTGCAGCTGGCCGACGAGCGCGTAGTCGGGGTGCACGCCGTCGTCGCTCAACGTCGTGGTGAACTCAAACTCGAACCGGTCGCCCGGCCGCACCGGCAGGCCCTCCTCCGACAGCGGGGCGTAGACCGGGGTCCAACTGCTCGACTGGAACAGCGAGTCGATCGGCTCGTCGCCCTCGGCCACCCATAGACGCATGCCGAGCGCGAGCCCGGTGAAGCGGCCCTCCCGGGTGAACGTCAGCTCGGCGCCGTCGACGCCCTCCGGCTGCAGCTCGCCGTTGAACTCCAGCGGCTCCACCTCGGCGGCCCCGGACATATACGACCGCTTCCGCACCTTCGGGTCGCCCTGCACCCCCTCGATGACCACCCGCAGGTCGAAGGGGCGGCCCACCGCGGCGAACACCTCCTCCACGTAATGGAGGACGGGGGACGGAAAGGCGGGCGGTTCCCCGAGCGTCGCGCTCTTCAGGTCCAGGGCGACGGCGGTGGTGGCGCTGCGGTGCGGAATGAACACCCCGCCGGGCTTCACCAGGCGCTCCCGCGCGTCCCGCAGGACGGACCCCGCCCCCTCCGAACCGGCGAGCGTGCCGATGATCTCGGAGACACACATATCGACGGGCTCGGGTAGCTCGATCTCGGTGGACAGCCCCTCCACCACCGTGACCCGGTCGGCGAAACCGGCCTTCTCGATGTTCCGCCGGGCGATCTTCGCGGACTCGGGGATGACCTCCACGGCCCATACGTGGCGCGCTCCGGCGCGGGCGGCGGCCAGCGCCCACACCGCGTCCTGGCCCGTGCCGATGTCGAGCACCGTCCGGCCGGGGGCGTAGCGGCGGACGGCTTCGTTGTACGCGCCCATCCGACGCTCGTCCTTGATCATCACCTCGTACGCGACCTCGTCGTACACCGGGTACTCGCCGATCGAAGCGAACAGCCACACCGGGCTCGACTCCAATGCGCACGCCCGCACCGGCACCTTGCGACCCGGTACCGCCAACTCTGCGAGGAAGGAACGCGGCATCTTCAGACCTTTCCCTGGAGTGACCTTTCACGACCAGCATGCAGGTATAAAAACACGGAATTCCCTAGCGATCGAACTCAACCCGAGTGAATAAAGTCCGAATATAGTCCGGTTAAAGCAATGTAAAAGCGAGAGAAGTGAGGCGATCGACGCCCGATATCGCCGCCGCGCGGCCGCGGCCGCGCTCGCACGCCGACAACGGCCATCGAGGGGCCCCTGCGCCGCCATGAAGCGGCCTCATCGAACAGACGTGCCCCTATAAGCGGCATGTTCGCGATGAGGTGAGGGGTTGCTCGCGAAGGAAAAGTCGGCTTGATTTCGCGGATGGAGCCCTGAATCTGGCGCTGGACCGTCCGAAAGTCATCGGAACTCATATGCAAGCTGGTTATCCGTAGTAATTGGCGAGACAGGCACTCATGCCCGATCGTTGAAATGGCGACTTCCGCGATGCCCGTGATGTCGGCGATGCCCGCGATCAGCGCGGGACGCGTCGTACGGCTGTTCCGCCCGCGACGGATCAGGCGCCGTTCATCTGACCGCCCCTGTGTGGTCACGGACCTTGACCACAGTGACGTCCGGGGTCACCGGTTCTTCACATGATGCGCGGGAGTGTCAATGGACGCAGCGGGGCGCAACCAGCTGGGCAGACGGACGCTGTTGCGGGCCACCGCCGTGATCCCGGCAGCGGGCACGGCCGCCGTCGTATCGGGTACGACACCCGGTCACGCGGCCACCGCGAAGGCCGGCGGCCACCGGTACGACCCCAAGTCGCCGCGGTTCAGCCTCGCGGTGCTGCCGGACACGCAATACCTCTTCGACGCCGACAGCTCCGACCCGGAGCCGCTCCGGGCGACCTTCCGGTACCTGGTGTCCCAGCGCGAGGACGCCAACATCGCCTTCATGGCGCACCTGGGCGATGTCACGGAACACGGCTCGCGGGAGGAAATCACGCTGGCCGCCACGGCCTTCGGGACCATCCACGGCAAGGTCCCCTACAGCGTCCTGGCCGGCAACCACGACATCGACTCCGGCACCGACGACCAGCGCGGCGACAGCGCCTATCTCGACGCCTTCGGTCCGCGGCGGTTCTCCGCCATGCCCACCTTCGGCGGCGCCTCGCCCGACGGCTACAACAGCTACCACGTCCTGCCCGCGGGCGGGCGGGAGTGGCTGATCCTCGCGCTCGACTGGCGGATCTCCGACTCCGGGCTGCGATGGGCGCAGAAGGTACTCGACGCCCACCCCACTCTGCCCGCCGTCCTCACCACCCACGACCTGGCCTGGGCCGACGACGCGGGCAGCGCACAGCTCTCGGACAACGGCCGGCGGCTGTGGGACGGCCTCATCCGCGGCACCGACCAGATCTTCCTCGCCCTGGGCGGGCACTACTGGCCCCCCGGGCGCACCGTCCTGACCAACGACGCCGGCAACGACGTCCATATCCACATCACCAACTACCAGGACCGGTACTACGGCGGCGCCGGAATGATCCGCCTCTACGCCTTCGACCTGGTCCGCGATGTGATCGACGTGGAGACGTTCTCGCCCTGGTTCCTCGGCCGCGCCCCGGAGCAGAGAACACCTCTGGAGGCGGAGACCATCGAACTGACCGGGCCCGTCGACCGGTTCAGCCTGAGCATCGACTTCGCACGCCGCTTCTCCTCCTTCGCCCCGGTCGTACCGCGCGAGCCGCGCCCGGCCTCCGCCGTCATGCCGCGCGGCACCCTCGCGTACTGGCGCTTCGACGCCTCGGGAATCGCCGCGGGCGCGGGCGCGGACGGGCCGGTCGGCACGGATACGGTGCTCCGCGACCTGTCGGGCCACGGCAACGACCTTTGGGTGACACGTCTGCACGACAGCGGGCCCGAGGTCCTGACGTGGTCCGGCGAGCACCACGGCGACCAGCCGGCCCATGCCAGCCTGCGCTTCGACGGCGGCAAGGGACCCGACCGCGGCGCGGTCCTGACCACCTCCGCCACGGCGCCGCTGAACTCCGAGACGTTCACCGGTGGTTACACCATCGAGACGTATCTCAAGCTCCCGGACCCCTTCGAGGGCGACCACGCCTGGATGGGCATCCTCAGCTGGGAGGGACGCAACGGCGACGCCGGCAAGACCACCGGCTGGTCGCCCGACGAGCCGACGTGCAGCCTCAATGTGACCCCCGAGCGCTTCCTGCAGTTCGTGGTCTATCCGCACGTGCAGGACGCCGATCCGACCTCCTGGAGCCACGCCCTGCCGGTGGGCCGGTGGACCCACGTCGCCGTCGTCAACGACGGCCGTCACACCGTGGTGTACGTCGACGGCTCGAAGATCGCCCGCAATCCCACCCAGCCGTCGACGGGGATCGCCACCCTCGGCAAGCCCTTCGTGATCGGTGGCACCCAGTTCGAGGAGAAGTTCGGTCAGGGCTTCTACGGCTGGATCGGCGACACCCGCGTCGTCAAACGAGCCCTGCGGCCACAGGACTTCATGACCGCCCCCGTCTAGTGTCTTCTGACTGGTCCTCGGAGAGGTCCCGTGCGGGATCCATGAGTGCGTCACGGAGTTCATCGGCGGCCGGGTGGCCGATCTCCTCGGCGATCTCAAGAGCCTGTCGCCAGACCAGTCGAGCCGCTTCGTGATCGCCCGCGGCCAGATGGGTGTCGCCCAGATGACGCAGTATCTCCGTCTCGTTGAACCGGTCGCCGACCCCCCGGACGAGGTCGAGGGCCCGCTCGTAGCAGCCGGTGGCATCCGCGTACCGAGCGAGGTGGTGATGTGCGTAGCCGAGGCTGTCCCACGCCCCCGCCTCCGCGTGCCGGTCATCGATCTCCCTGTTGAGGGCCACCGCCTGTGCGCAGTAATCCAGTGTCCGCTCGTACTGGCCGAGCATGGCGTGCAGCCACCCGGCGTTGTTCAGCGCCATGGCCTGTCCGCCCCGGTGGTCGGCCCGCCGGTACAGCCTCAGGGCCCGTTCGTTGTGGTCGAGCGCCTCCCGTGGTCGGCCTTGCCGGTCGCACACCCAGCCCAGGCCCCGGTACGTGTGCGCCTGACTGACCCGGTCGCCCAGGTGGTCGTAGAGCTCCAGTGCCTGGTGGAAGTGGGTGTGGCCCTCGTCGAGGCGGCCCATCTGGGTGTAGGCCACGCCGAGGCTGCGATGTGCGTCGGCCTGCCAGGACCGCTCACCCAGCCGCCGCGCCGCCTTGAGCGCGGTACGTTGGCTGGCCGCCCAGTCGTGCAAGTGCCCCCGGTAGTCGAAGAAGGTCTCGAGGGCCCTGGCCAGTTGCCAGGCGTGTGCGTCGAGCCCCAGACCGGCCGCCAGATCAACGGCCGCGTACAGCACCCGGTGCTCTGCGGTGAACCAGTCCAGAGCCGCACCGCGGTCCGCCATCTCCTCCGGCACGACCCCCGGCCGGGCGGCGGCCAGGGGGATCTGATCCCGGTGTGCGTCCAGCAGCCCTGCCGCGGTGTGAGCGGTATGGAGGTAGAAGTCGGCGAGCCGGTGCAGTGCGGCCTCGCTGACGGAAACCGGTTGACCGTGGCCCTGTTCGGTGGCGTAGAGGCGGATGAGGTCATGCATGCGGTGGCGACCGGGGGTGTGTTCCTGGACCAGGTGGGCGGCCCGCAGTTTGCGCAGGAGGACGCGCACCCGTGCCACGGGGAGTCCAGTGAGGCTCGCGGTGGCGGACACGCTGATGTCGGGGCCCGGCGCGAGGCCGATCAGCCGGAACGCCTGCGCGGTATCGGGTTCGAGTGCGTGGTAGGAGGAGGAGAACACGGCACGCAGGTCTGCGGCCATGTCGCCGGTGTCCAGGGCATCGAGTCGGGTGGCGGCTTCCTGGACTTCCTCGGCCAGGGCCGACAGCGGCAGGTCCGGACCGGCCGCCGCGCGGGCGGCCAGGATGCTGATGGCCAGGGGCAGACCCGCGCAGTACGTCAGGAGCGTGGCGACGGCGTCGGGTTCGGCGGCCGTCCGGCGGTGGCCGAGATGACGGATGAGTAAGTGGCGTGCCTCGGTGTCCGGAAGTACGTCGAGGTCGAGTGAGCGGGCGCCATGGCTGACGGCCAAGCCGGTCAGCTGGCGGCGGCTGGTGATGAGCACGGTGCAGGTGGAGCTGCCGGGAAGCAACGGCAGGAGCTGGGCGGTGTCGCAGGCGTTGTCGAGCACGATGAGCAGGCGCTTGTCCGACGTCAGGCTGCGGTACAGCCCGGTCTGCCCGTCCAGCTCCGCGGGGATCTCCGCGGGATCGGCGCCGAGGGCGTCGAGAAAACCTCGTACCGCCACCGCCGGTGCGAGCGGTTCGCCGGAGGGGTCGAAGCCACGCAGGTTGATGTAGAGCTGCCCGTCGGGGAAATGTTCCAGACGGTTGTGGGCCCAGTGAAGGACGAGCCAGCTCTTGCCGACGCCGCCGACACCACCGATCGCGGAAACCATCACCGTGCCGCCGGGAGCGGCCTGGGGGTCCAGCAGGCGGTCCAGGGTGGCGAGTTCGGGGATACGTCCGATGAACACCGGTGGTGATGCGGGCAGTTGCCGTGGCACGGGTACCGGGCGTCGGCCCGAACCGGCTGTGGAGGGGGTCGCCGGGGCGGTGAGGGCCGGATCGGCGGTGAGAATCCGCTGGTGGAGATCTTGCAGCGGCGGACTCGGGTCGGTGCCCAGTTCCTCTGCCAGTCGACATCGGATTTCCTGGTAGTGATGCAGGGCCTGGGCAGGGCGGCCGCTGCGGTACAGGGCGACCATGAGCTGTCCGGCCAGACGCTCGTCCAGCGGATGTGCCTCCGAGCGGGTGGACAGTTCGGCCAGCAGTCCGGTGTGGCGGCCCATGCGGAGCCGGAGGTCGGTGTGATCCAGCTCCGCGGCGGTCCGTTCCCGCTCCAGGGCCTCGCGGAGCGTGGTGAACCACGGGGTGTCCAGGGCGGTGAAGGCCCTCCCCCGCCACAGCCCCAGCGCTTGGGCGAACAGTGCCGAGGCACGCTCGTCCTCGTCGGCGGCGCGGGCTTCCCCGACCAGTCGGCGGAAGCGGTGCAGATCCACCGCCGTCTCCTCGACCGAGAGGACGTAACCGCCGGATCGCCGGACGATGCTCACCTGCTCGGCGGCGGGAGCCAGTGCCTGGCGGAGACGGGAAAGGTAGCTGTACAGCGTCCCCTGAACGCGTCGCGGAGGACGCTCTCCCCACACCCGGTCCACGAGTTGGTCCACCGCCACCACGTGATTCGCCTCGACCAATAGTGCGACGAGTACGCACTGCTGCCGGGCATGTCCCAGGTTTACCTCTGTGCCGTCGACACGTACTTCGACACTGCCCAATAAGCCGAATGACACCATCGATTCTTCCCCCCGTTGTCGCATCCCCTGCACCCTTCATAGCCGCTGCGACCGGGCGATTCAAGGTTCGTCCAAGGTCTGTCCACGGCCGCCTGAGCACATTGGTTTCCGCGGCGGTCCCCCACGGGACCGACCACCGCATGGTGAATCAACACAAAGGAGAGCGTCCGTGAACACGGAAAAGCTGGAGTACGAGCCGCCGGTGCTGGCCGAGATCGGCGACTTCGCCGAGCTGACCCGGGTCACCTGCTGCGGCAGGTGGCTCGACAACCCGTTCGGCTGGACCGCCTGGTTCGACCTCTAAACCCCTGGCCCGCGTATGGGCCGGCCTCACGGCCCGGGGGACGGACGCATTCCGCGTCCGTCCCCCGGGCCCTTCCGGACCGGCTGCGGCCGTCAAACCGAGGAGCTGATTCTTCATGGTCACAGAGCAATGGGAATACGAGACACCGATTCTGGTCGAGGTCGGCCCGTTCGCCGACCTCACCCGCGACCAGAACATCGGCCGGTGGCTCGACAACCCGTTCTTCGGCTGGTGGTTCGACTTCTAAACCCCTGGCCTTGACCACGACCAGGCGAAATGGCGGACCCGGGAATGATCCTGGGTCCGCCCGACAGGGAGATCGACATGGAATTTCTGATCCTTCCGGATCACCCGGCGAGTGCGGGAATCACGACTCTCTTGCCGGACTCGGCGCGCTCACACATGATTCCGCATAGCTCCGGTCGCCCGTTGATCGTGGGTTGTTGGGCCGACCGCGAGGTCGTGACCGCTTCCGTGGGGCAGAACTCCGTCGCGGTGCTGGGAACCACCACGCTGACCTCCGCCGCATTGGCGGAACGGCTCCGCACCGTCCGCACCGTCCACGATCTGGACACGCTGGCCCGGTCGCTGCCGGGCTGCTTTCACCTGGTCGCGTCGATCGGTGGCCGCGTGCGGGCCCAAGGCACCGTCTCGACCGCGTGCCAGCTCTTCCACGGCCGCGTCGACGGCGTGACCGTGGCAGCCGACCGGCCGCAGACCATAGCGTCGATGACGGGAGCCGGCGTCGACGAAGAGCTGATCGCGTTGCAGCTGCTCACCCCCTTCGGTCCGCCCTGGCCACTGAACATGACGAGCGTATGGCGGGGAGTGCGGACGCTGCTCCCGGGCCACTACGTGGACATCCACGCCGACGGGACCGAGCGCACCACCCGCTACTGGACGCCGCCCGAGCCCGAACTCCCGCTGGAACCAGGCGTCGCCGCGCTGCGCGAGGCCCTGGAGGCGGCCGTCGCGGCACGTACCTCACGGGGCGACACCATCAGCGCCGACCTCTCCGGCGGGAAGGACTCGACGAGCCTGTGCTTTCTCGCGGCCCGGCATGACACACGGCTGGTGACCGTCCATGCCCAGTCCTCGGACCCCGCGAACGAGGACAGGGCCTGGGCCACCCGGTGCGCGGACCGGCTGCCCCATGCCCGGCACCTGGTGGTGCCCATGAACGCCACCCCCGGGCTCTACGCGGAAGTGGCGAACGGCGACACCGCCCAGGACACCGATACGCCACTGTCCTTCGCCCGTCGGCCGATGATGGAACACGTCGCGCGCCTTGTCGCCGACCACGGCTCCGCCATACATCTGCAGGGCACCGGCTCGGACGAGCTGTTCATCCCCAGCGCGCTGTCGCTGCACGCGCTCGCTCGCAGCAGCCCGCTCAGCGCGATCCGTCCGGCTCGGGCGATGAAGTCGATGCGCCGCTGGACGTGGGCGACCACGCTGCGCGTTCTCCTCTACAACCAGTCCTACCCTCAGTGGATGGCCTCGGCGGCGGAGAGCATCACCACCGCACGCGCCTGGGGCACCGCCGTCGACTGGGAGATCGCACCGAAGATGCCTCCCTGGGCCACCCCGGATGCGATCGACGCGGTACGCCGCCGGATCCGCCAGGCCGCATCGCAGAACCCCGAACCGCTGGCCCCTCTGCCCGTACACCACGAGATGCTGCGGTTGACCCAGGTCAACGGCACAGCCGTGCGTACGAGCTCGCGGATCGGCGCCGGATTCGGTGTCTCCTTCCAGGCTCCCTTCATCGACGACCGGGTGCTCGAGGCGGCGATGTCCATCAGGCCGGCCGACCGTATGGCGCCCGGCCAGGTCAAACCGGTCCTCGCCGCGGCGATGCACGGAATAGCACCCGATGACCTCCTCGCCCGGCAGAGCAAGGCCGACGCCAGCCCCGAGCTGTACATCGGGCTGCGCCGCCACCGGCGCCGTCTCATGGAACTGTTCGAGGACTCACGGCTCGCCCGGCTGGGGCTGGTGGACGTCGACGGCATCCGCACCGTCCTGAACAGCCTGCACATCGACACCAGACCGCTCATGCCCTTCGAGCTGACGCTCGCGGGCGAACTGTGGCTCCGGGCGCTGCCGACCCATGCGAGGCCTGCCGGAACACACTCACCCCAACCCGCCCGAGGAGCATCGTGACCTTCTCCCTCGCCTCCCATGTGACCAGCACCGAAACGGACACCGGCATGGTGCTGCTCGACGAACGCACCGGCCGGTACTGGCAGCTCAACGACACCGGCGCGCTGGTGCTCCGCTGCCTCCTCGCGGGCGGCACCGTCGGGTCCGCCGCATCGGCCCTGCGCGAACGCTTCGCCGGAGCGCCCGAAGCGGCGACGGCCGACGTCGAGAAACTGGTCGACGCCCTTCGAGCCGCGAAGATGGTGGCCTCATGAGCGTGCGAGCCCTGAGCCTCGAGACTCCCACCACTCCGCCGTGGCATCTGCGTCCGGCCGCGCTGACCGCGGTGGGGATCGCCCGGGTGCTCACCTACCTGCCGCCCCAGCGTCTGCGCACGGTACTGGAATGCGCGCGGCGCGGATCCCGGCCCGCGACAGAGACCCAGACCCTGCGAGCCCGTAACGCGGTGGTGGCGGTCAGCGTGCCCTGCGCCGGGCCCCGGTGCCTGCAACGTTCCATCGCCGCCGCACTGCTGTGCCGGGCGACCGGCACCTGGCCGGACTGGTGCACCGGCGTACGCACCCAGCCCTTCCAAGCCCACGCCTGGGTGGAGGTCGACGGCAAGCCCATCGGCGAGAACATCGACGAAATCCGGTACTTCCACGTCCTCATGACGGTACGGAGTCGCCGGTGAACGGCGATGGTGGTACCGGTACCACCGTTCTGGCCCGTGGACTCGGCAAGAGTTACGGCGCCGTTCCGGCCGTGCGCGACCTCGACCTCACGGTCTCCTCCGGCGAGATCTTCGGCTTCCTCGGACCCAACGGCGCGGGCAAGAGCACCTCCATCGGCATGCTGAGCACGCTGCTGCGCCCCACCGCGGGCCGCGCCGAAGTGGCCGGCCACGACATCCGTCACGAGCCCGATGAGGTGCGCCGCCGCATCGGGCTCGTCTTCCAGGAAACGACCCTCGACGCGGACCTGACCGCCGGGCAGAACCTGCGGTTCCACGCGGATCTCTACGGCCTCCCCCGGCGCGAGGGACGCGATCGAGCCCTCACCCTGCTGGACCTGATGGGCCTGGCCGAGCGGCACTCCGATCCGGTCCGCACCTTCTCCGGCGGTATGCGCCGACGGCTGGAGATCGCCCGTGGACTGATGCACACCCCACGGGTGCTGTTCCTGGACGAACCCACGACGGGACTCGACCCGCAGACCCGAGCCGTGATCTGGGAACACCTCCACGCGTTGCGACAGGAGCAGGGCATCACCGTCTTCCTGACCACACATCACCTCGAGGAGGCCGAGCACTGCGACCGGATCGCCATCATCGACGACGGGCACCTGGTGGCCGAGGGAACACCGGCCACGCTCAAGGCCGTTGTCGGCGCCGACCTGGTAGTGCTGCGCACCGGCGACGACGACACGGCCGTACGGACCATCCGCGAGCACTTCGGGCTGGAGGCGACTCCCGGGCCCCGGGGGATCGGCCTGCGGGTGTCGGACGCGGCGGGCTTCGTGCCCCGGCTGTGCGCCGAACTCACGATTCCTGTCCACTCGGTGACCGTGACTCCGCCGACCCTGGACGACGTCTTTCTGCACTACACCGGCCGCACCATCCGGGAAGTCGATGCCGGCGGCCGCGGAACGAAGGGATAGACCGTGGCCCCCACCGAAGCCTCCGAGACCACGCCGACGGCACTCCTGCCCACAGCCTCCTGGAGCGGCAACACCCACGTCCGGAATCTGCGCACGGTCCGGGTCATGTGGCAGCGTGAACTCATCCGGCTCTCCCGAAGCCCCGTCGGCCTCCTCATGAGCCTGCTCACGCCTCTGATGTTCTTGATGGTCCTGGGGACCGGACTGAACTCCGCCATGCGCACCGCGGGCAATGACGCGGACTTTCGCTCCTATTTCCTGCCCGGCATGCTCCTCATGGTCGTCCAGGCACCCGCGGTGAACACAGGAGTGTCGATCGTATGGGACCGCCGGGCCGGTTTCCTCCGCGAGATGCTGGTCGCCCCGGTGCGCCGCGGCGCGTTGATCGCCGGTATCTGCCTGGGCGGCGCGACCGCCGCCACCGCATACGGCGCGCTGGTGCTCGGCATCGCCGGGGTACTCGGCGTCACCTACGACCCGCTTCTGTTCGCACCGGTGTTGATGGAATTGCTGGTGACCACACTCGCACTCACCGCGCTGGGGGCACTGGCCGCCGTGAGCATCACACGCATAGAAACCTTCCAGGCCGTCGTCGGAATCTCGATGATGCCTCTCCTCTTCTTGTCCGGAGCGCTCTTCCCCGTCAGCGGGCTCCCCGGGTGGTTGAACGGCGCGGTGTTGGCGAACCCCCTGACCTATGCCGTCGACGCGATGCGGCGCACGCTGTCCGACGCCGGCACCGGCGGCGGGCCGCGCTGGTGGGGCTGGCAGCCGCCCATCGCGATGGAAATGGCGTTCGTCGGCGCACTGGCGCTGGTTGCCCTGGCCACCGCGGCACGGCGCTTCTCCAAGGTCGACTAGCTTCCCTCCGTTCGGAGTCTTCTGGATCGGAGGGGGTAGGTGGCGTTCGTTCCACCTGATCAACGCCGCCTTCCCCCTACGGCCAGGAGAGACATATGCCCAGAGCCCTCGTCACGGGTATCGCCGCCACCGCCGTCGCCACCGTCCTGCTCACCGGATCCGGGGCCGTGAGCGCCACCGCCACGGCCACGGCGCCACGTGAGCCGCATGCCACCGATGTCGATCGGGTCCGTATCCAGGACGACTTCGACTCGCTCGGCCCCGAGGTCCGGGGGATGAAACTGGACTCGGGGCGCACCGCCCACTACATCGATGACGGCCCCCGGGACGGAAAGCCGGTGCTCTACATCGGCGGCACGGGCACCAGCGCGCGGGTGGCCCATATGACGGACTTCCTGCGCAGCACCCGGGAGTCCCTCGGGCTGCGGTTGATATCGGTCGAGCGCAACGGCTTCGGGGACACGGAGTTCGACAAGAGCCTGGGGAAGGCCGACTTCGCGAAGGACGCGCTTCAGGTGCTGGACCGCGTCGGGGTGCGCAAGGTCAGTGTCATCGCCATCTCGGGCGGCGGTCCGTACGCCGCCGAACTGGCGTCCCTGGCCCCGGACCGGGTCCAGTCACTGCACCTGGCCGCCGCTCTGCCGCCGTACGGCGCCCAGCCTCCGTACTGCTCGATGTCCGACGAGGAACTGGGCAAGTCGCTGGAGAAGCAGATCGCCGATCCCCGCGTCTGGTGGGCGCTGCCGGACGACAGCCCGACCAAGCGCATCCCCGGCTTCGCCGACACCGCCTTCGAGGACGGCGCCCGCACCTACAACCAGCGCGGCCAGAAGGCCGACCCCGCACCTCAGGTGCATGAGCAGAAGCTCTACTGCCGGCGGCCCGGCCCCGATCTGTCGAAGCTGACGGCCCCGGTCACCCTCTACAGCGGGAAGAAGGACACGACCGTGCCGCCCGGCACGATCGACACCTGGAAGCAGCACCTGCCCGGCCACCCGGCCGTGCGCAGCTATGCCGACTCGGGGCATGATGTGCAGTACCGGCACTGGGACCAGATCCTCGTCGACCTCGCCGGGCACACGGACCGCACCGTGATCTGCTACCGGGGCCGCAGCTCCATGCCACCGGCCCGGATTGCCGACCCGCTGGTCGCCAAGGGCCGCGCCACGCTCGGCAGCTGCGCCTGGCAGAAGCCCGCCGCGGACAGCCCCGTCGGCTGACCCGGGACCCCGCCGCTCATCACTCCCCCGCGACCGGCCGCCGCGCCCAGAACAGGGCGTGGCCGCTGTCGCCTTCGGGGACGAACTCCTCGCCCTGGACGCTCAGTCCGGCCTGGGTGAGCCAGTCCCGGTAGGTCGCGGCGTCGGCGTGGCTCCACCACATCGTGGCGCCGCCGCCGAGCCAGTTGTCGTCGGTGCCGGTCCAGGCGCTGTGTCCGGTGGTGCCCAGGAACCAGCCGCCGGGACGGAGCCAGGTGGCGATCTTGGCGAGGAGGGGAGGCTGCTCGGCCAGCGGGATATGGATCAGGGCGTAGAGGGAGACCACGGCGTCGAAGGAGGCGTCCGGGAACTCCACGGCCGTGGCGTCCGCCCGGCGGAACTCGGCCTCCGGCACCAGTTCCCGCGCCCGGCGGATCTGCACCTCGCTGATGTCCACACCGGTCACCCGGTGCCCCGCGGCGGCCAGCGCGCGGGCCACCGGCAGGCCACAGCCGCACCCCAGGTCCAGCACGGCGGCGGCGGGCGGAACGCGCTGCTGGAGGGTGTCGAGCCAGGGCCGGTACTTGGATTCGGTGGCGTAGGACTCCTCGTAGTGGCGGGCGAGCGCGTCGTACCCGCGTCTGACCAGGTCCTTGGGATCGTCGATGTCCACAGCGGAGCACGGTAGTGCGGGGCGGACGCGCTCCGCGAGCGGTTTTCGGGCGCGGTACGGCGCCGTTCGCGTCGGCCGGCGAAACGGGAAGAGAGCGCGCCCGGGCAGAGTTAGTAGAAACATGAACAACAGCGTGGACGTCGCGGTCATCGGTGCCGGACAGGCGGGGTTGTCCGGGGCCTATCACCTGAGGCGGGCCGGGTACGAGCCCGGTACCGGCTTCGTGGTGCTCGACCACGCGCCCGCGCCCGGCGGGGCGTGGCAGTTCCGGTGGCCGTCGCTGACGTACGGCAAGGTGCACGGGATGTACGACCTGCCCGGCATGCGGCTGACCAGCGACGACGCGGATCCCGAGCGGCCCTCGTCCGAGGTGATCCCGGCGTACTTCGCCCGCTATGAGCGTGCCTTCGATCTGCGGGTCGTCCGGCCGGTGCACGTCGACGCCGTAGAGGACGGGGACGACGGCCGACTGCTGGTGGAGACCTCGGCCGGGACGTGGTCCGCCCGCGCGCTGATCAACGCGACCGGGACCTGGGACCGGCCCTTCTGGCCGCGCTACCCCGGGCAGGAGACCTTCCGGGGCCGCCAGCTGCACACCGCGCGGTACCCGGGGCCCGGGGCGTTCGCCGGGCAGCGGGTGATCGTCGTCGGGGGCGGTACGTCCGGGGTGCAGCATCTGCTGGAGATCGCCGAAGTGGCGGCGGAGACGACCTGGGTCACCCGCCGCCCGCCGGTGTTCCACACCGGGCCGTTCGGCGAGGACCAGGGGCGCGCCGCCGTCGCACTGGTGGAGGAGCGGGTCCGGCGGGGGCTTCCGCCGCAGAGCGTGGTGTCGGTGACCGGCCTGCCCATGACGGAGGCGATGGAGCGGGCCCGGGCGAAGGGCGTGCTGGAGCGGCTGCCGATGTTCGAGCGGATCACCCCGTCCGGGGTGGCCTGGGCGGATGGGCGTCACGTCGACGCGGACGTGATCCTGTGGGCCACCGGTTTCCGCGCCGCGATCGACCATCTCGCCCCGCTGCGGCTGCGCGAGCCGGGCGGCGGGATCACCGTCGAGGGCACCCGGGCCGTTCGGGATCCGCGGGTGCATCTGGTCGGCTACGGGCCCTCGGCCAGCACGGTCGGCGCCAACCGGGCGGGCCGGGCGGCCGTACGGGAGATCCAGGAGCTGCTGGGTGCCCCGGACGACAGCCAGTGGTCACCGGAGAAGGTCGCCGTCGGGCGTTGACGGGGTGCGGGCCGGGCCGGTGCTCCCCCGGACGACGAGGGTGGGGTTGAGCACGATGTCCCGGTCGGCGGTGCGCCCCTCGTCGAGTCGCTCGACGGCCGCCCGGACGGCGACTTCGGCCGCCTCGGCGGCGTCCTGGCGCACCGAGGTGAGGTCGATGAAGGACAGCCGGGCGAGTTGACTGTCGTCGTAGCCGACGATGGACACGTCCTCGGGCACGTGGACGCCCGCGCGCAGGAACATGCCGAGCAGACCGTGCGCGCAGCGGTCGTTCCCGGCGATGACCGCCGTGGGCAACTCCGCCCGCGCGAGCAGGTCGCGGGCGGCCCGGGCCCCGGACTCCTCTGTGTAGTCGCCGGGGTGGATCTGGATGTGGTCGGCGAGTCCGTGGCGGCGCATGGCGGCGCGGTATCCGCGTCGTCGCTCCTCGGCGGCGGGCATGGCGCCGCCGTCGATATGCGCGATGGCGCGGTGTCCTTGGGCGACGAGATGGTCGACGGCCTGGCGTATCCCGTTCCTCTCGGCGGTACGGACGACGTCCGTACCGGCGGCTCGCGTCCGCGGGTTGATCTCCACGATGGAGGGCCCGCCGACGTGTGCGGCCGGGTGGTGCCGCTCGAACGTCGTACCGATGGTGATGATGGCTTCACAGCGCAGTCCGAGCAGCTCGTCCATCGCCTGACGCTCGTCGCGGGTTTCGACCATGGCGTTGAGCACGAGGGTGTAGCCGTGCTTCCGGGCGGCGGGGTACAGGGCCTCGACGATGCCCACGTCATGCGGCTGGCGCATGGTGAACAACACGCCCAACTGGCGGCTCCGCGTGCGGCGCAGAAGCTGGGCGGCGGTGTCGGGACGGTAGCCCAGTTCCTCGGCCGCCTGGAACACCCGTCGGCGCGTATCGGCGCTCGCGCCGGGCTGGTTGCGGAACACCAGTGACACCAGGGCCTGCGAGACACCGACACGCGCGGCGACATCGGACATGGTCGGGCGCTTGGGGCGCCCCATCGGGGCTCCCCGCCCGTCCGAGGGGCCGGTGCTCCCTGGATCCCCCATCCCTGCCTCCTCGCGCTTCATGTCTTGACATGCATCGCACACCGCCCTCATAGTACGTGGCACTTGTACGTACTAGTTGTACTGACAAAAGGACAAAGTCTCTCCGCAGCCGCACGATCGTGGCTGGCTGGGCGGCCGCTCACCCGACATCGGGAAACAACCGCACGTGTCGGGGCGCCACCACACCTTCCGCTGCCTCCACGAGGAGCCAACGACGATGAACACCCGACTCGGCCCCGAGCACTCGGGCATCGCACCCCAAGAACCCGAACTACCGCTGGACACCAAAGGCCCGCATTCACGACGGCTCGGCCTGGTCGCCGTCATCGTGACCTTCGGCGGACTGCTCTTCGGCTATGACACCGGCGTCGTCAACGGTGCCCTCGATCCCCTCACCGACGACCTCGGCCTGACCGCCCTCACCGAGGGAATCGTCGTCAGCAACCTCATCTTCGGCGCCGCCTTCGGCGCCATGATCGGCGGAATGCTGTCCGACCGGCACGGCCGCCGCCACAACATCCTGCTGCTGTCCTTGGTGTTCATGCTCGGCACCCTGGGCTGCGTACTGTCGCCGAGCTGGCAGGTGCTCGCCCTCTTCCGCTTCATCCTCGGCCTCGCCGTGGGCGGGGCCTCCGCGACGGTACCGGTCTACCTGGCCGAAATCGCCCCGGTCGAGCGCCGCGGCTCCATCGTCACCCGCAACGAAGTGATGATCGTGACCGGCCAGTTCGCCGCGTTCGTCATCAACGCGGTCATCTTCAACCTCTGGGGCGAGACCGATGGCATCTGGCGGCTGATGCTGCTCGTCGCCCTCCTTCCGGCGATCGGGCTGTTCATCGGCATGCTGCGGCTGCCGGAGAGCCCGCGCTGGCTGGTCGCCCAGGGCCGTGAGGACGAGGCACTCGCGGTCCTGTCCCAGGTCCGGACCCCCGAGCGGGCCCGCGCCGAGATGGCGGAGGTCCACCGCCTCGCCGAGGAGGAGCGGGTCGCCAAGACCGCGGGCAGGGTGGATCTCGGGGTGCGATGGGTGCGGGTGCTCATCCTGATCGGGGCGGGGCTCGGCTTCTGCCAGCAGTTCACCGGCATCAACTCCGTCATGTACTACGGCACGCAACTGCTCGGCGACGCCGGGTTCTCGGGCGACTCCGCCATCATCGCGAACACCCTCAACGGCGCCTTCAGCGTCATCGGCATCGCGGTGGGCGTGTCGGTCATCAACAGGCTCAAGCGGCGCACCATGCTGCTCGGCGGGTTCGCCCTGACCACGACGTTCCACCTGCTCGTCGGGCTCTCCGCGCTGCTGATGCCCGAGGGCACCGCGAAGGCGTGGTTCATTCTCGTCTTCGTCGTGCTCTTCGTCTTCTCCATGCAGGCCACCATCGGTCCGCTGGTCTGGCTCATCCTCTCCGAGATGTTCCCGTTGAAGATCCGCAGCCTGGCCATCGGCATCAGCATCTTCGTGCTCTGGATGGCGAACGCCCTGGTCGCCCTCGGCTTCCCGCCCATCGTGAAGGCCATGGGGATCTCGAACACCTTCTTCGCCTTCGCCGCCTTCGGTGTGCTGGCGCTCCTCTTCATCGCGACCTGTGTGCCCGAGACCAAGGGCCGCTCACTGGAGGAGTTGGAGGACGACTTCCGCACCCGCTACTCCGCACCCGCCCCAGTCCGAGAGGAGGGCTCCACACCGTGACCGTCCTGACCGCCATCGCCGAGGGCCGCGAGGGAGACCACGCGCTGACCGCGGGAATCGCCGAGGCCCGTCTGCTGGGCACCGATCTGGTGCTGGTCAACCTGCGCCTGTCCGTGCTGGACCGCTCCGGCCTGCCCGGGGACCTGAAGATCACGATCGTCGAGCGCAGCGGCCCCGGTGACCGCGACCCGGTCGCCGCCGTTCTGGACGAGATCGAGACCCGGCCCGATCTCGACCGGCTGGTCATCGGCCTCCGCCGACGCTCGCCGGTGGGCAAGGCACTGCTGGGCAGTGTGAGCCAGCGGCTGCTGCTGGAGAGCCCCATCCCCGTCGTCGCGGTCAAGCCCCCGGCCTGACCGGGGCCCGTGCGTCGGGAAGGGCCCCGGCGTCAGAAAGGACCCCGGCCCGGTGCCGGGGCCCTTCCCGATGGGTGTAGCTCCGTTTGAGTCGTGCACCACCGCGCACCCTCTGTTGGCGCTGCCGTTGTCAGCCGAGCCGCTCAATCGTGCTTTGAAACGGCACCGCCTCCAAGCTGCCACATTTCATAGTTCCCACATTCTGCCGTGATCTCGGCCGCCGCCTGAGCCGCGGAGAAGAAGTCGTCGACCACCGGCGAGGTGTGCGATGCCGCCACCGCGAGGCACACCTGGTCGGACGCCAGATCCGGGACGGGCACGTAACTGATGTCCGGATGTGAGTAGAACACCGTCGCCGAACGGGCCAGGAACGAGATGCCCCGGCCGGCCGCGACATGCTCGAGCGTCTCGTCCACCCCGCGCACCAGATACCCGGCGTTGGGGTGCGGCCGCCTGGTGGGCTGCGTGCTCGTGTCCATATGCCAGACCAGCGGCTCGCCGGCCAGGTCGGCCTCGGTGATCTGCTCCCGGCCGGCCAACCGGTGGCCGACGGGCAGCACCGCCACCCGCGGCTCGGTGTACAGCGGGGCGACGCATAGGCCGGCCTCGTCTATGGGCAGCCGCACATAGCCGACGTCGATGCGGCCGTCGAGCAGCATCGCGGCCTGGTCGTCCCATTCGATCCGCTGCACGTCCACCAGAACGTCTGGGTGCTGGGCGGCGAACAGCTGTACCGCTGGGGCAACCGCGATGCCCGCCCGGAAGCCGACCGTTATCCGCCGGCTGCCCCGCGCGGCCACGGTCACCCGGCGGCGGACCGCGTGCGCGGAGGCCAGCAGCGGGCCGGCGTCGGTCAGCAACTGCCTGCCGGCGTCGGTCAGCACCACGCCGTGGCTATCCCTTGTCAGCAGCGGGGTGCCGAGATCCTGTTCCAGCGCGCGGATCTGCCGACTGAGCACCGGCTGCGCGATGTGCAGCTCATCGGCGGCGCGGCCGAAGTGCAACGTGCCGGCGACGGCGACGAAGTAGCGCAACTTGCGCAGGTCCAGATCCATGGAACCTTCCCGTCCGGCGATGCCTTCAGGGTATCACCACGGCTGAAAGAGGTCTTGGACACTCCACTCAGGCCAATGTCATTCTTAATTAGGCACCCAATGGGGCCGGAGCGAATTCGGCACAAGAATTCGACATCGGGACTTGACAGCAGGACACAAAACCAGAATTAACAATCAGAAAGCAGGCTCACCAATGAGCAGTATCAGCATTATCGGCCTGGGGAACATGGCCGGCGCCCTGGCCAACCGGGCACTCGCCGGCGGCAACGCCGTCGAGATTATCGGCCGCGACTCAGCCAAGGCCAAGGAATTGGCCGCCGCGCTCGGCGGCGCCACTGTCGGGACGGCCGGCGCCGCCCCGGCCGGGGACATCGTTATCCTCGCGGTGCCGTACGCCAGCGCGGCAGCAGTGGTGAGCGAGTACGGGGACGCACTACACGGCAAGGTCATCATCGACATCACCAACCCCGTCTCCTCCGATTTCAAGGGCTTTGTCACCCCCGACGGCAGTTCCGGCGCGCAGGAAATCACCAAGGCCGCCCCCGCCGGCGCGCATGTCGTCAAGGCGTTCAACACCCTGTTCTCCCATGTTCTGGCGGCCGGCCCAGTCGAGGGTCGCCTACTGGACGTGTTCATCGCCGGCGACGACGAGCAGGCAAAGGCACGCGTGTCAGCGTTTATCGAGAGCCTGGGACTGCGTCCGATGGACACCGGGCAGCTGCCAATGGCGCGGGCACTGGAGAACGTCGCCCTTTTGCAGCTGGGCCTCGTCGCCCACTCCGTCAAGCACACCAATTTCTTCCTCAGCGTCAGCATTCTCAGCTGAGCACACCCGCACCACCACTTCTCGCACCACATCATGCCAGTCGATCTACGGCACGAGAAGAACAGCCCCTCCATTTACCCTTACAAGGAAGTAGCATGCGCATTTTCGTCACTGGCGGGACCGGCCATTCCGGTTCGTACATCATCCCCGAGCTCATCGCCGCCGGGCACGAGGTCACCGGCCTGGCCCGGTCGGACACGGCCGCGGCGGCGGTGTCCGCACTCGGCGCGAAGGTGCGTCGCGGCGACCTCGAGGATCTCGACGGGCTCAAGGAGGCGGCCGCGGACTCCGACGGCGTCATCCACGTCGCGCACAGGCAGGATCTGCTTCCGTCCGGCGGGATCGACGCCGTCGCCGCCGCGGAGCTCCCGATCATGCTCGCGTACGGCGAGGCACTCGCGGGAACCGGAAAGCCGCTGGTCGCAGCGGGGAGCATAGGCTCGCCCGGGAACCTGGGCCGGCCGGCCACCGAGGAGGACCCGGCCCTTCCCGGCGGCGATGAGTACAGGGGCACCCTGCGGGTTCGTAACGTCGTGGAAACCGCTGTAGTCGGCCTCGCCGAGCGGGGAGTGCGGTCTTCGGTCGTGCGGATTGCCAACATCGCGCACAGCACGACCGACCGTGCCGGCTTCCTCCCCACGCTGATCGCGCTCGCGAAGGAGAAGGGTTTCGTCGGCTACCCCGGAGACGGCGCGAACCTGTGGAACGCCGTACACGTCCGCGATCTCGCCTCCTTGTTCCGCTTGGCGCTGGAGAAGGGGCCGGCCGGCACATATTGGCACGCGGTAGAGGACGGGGGCATCCCGTTCCGCGAGGTCGCCGAGGCCATTGGCAGCCGTCTGGGCCTGCCGGCCGTGAGCGTTCCCGCGGACGTACTGATGGTGCCGGGATACTTTGGGTTCCTCGCGCACATAGTCACGCAGAACTACCCGGCGTCCAACCTCATCACCCGCCGGACCCTCGGCTGGGAACCGGCTCAGCCCAACCTGCTCGCCGATTTGGACAACGGCCATTACTTCTCCGCCATCTGACGGCAGTTCCGTGTGGGTGGCGTGGCCGTCATCGTCTGGGTCAGCCAGCGCCCGGTCTGGACGTGAACGTCGAGTCCCGCACCACCAGCTCCGGCTGGAGCACGATCCGCCGGTGCTGGTGGGTGGCGGCCTCGTCGCCGGTCTCCTCGATGAGCAGCTCGGCCGCCGTCCGCCCCATCCGGAAGGCCGGCTGGCGCACCGACGTCAGCGGCACCGCGGCCGCCGCCGCGAACTCGATGTCGTCGTACCCCACCAGCGCCACCTCCCCCGGCACCGACACCCCGGCCGCGAAGAGGGCCTGCAGCACTCCGAGCGCCAGCAGGTCGTTGGCGCAGAACACCGCCGTCGGACGTGGTGAGATGCCCAGCAGCCGCGCGCCCGCGTCCCGGCCCGAGGCCACGTCCAGCCGCTCGGCCTCGATGTGCACCATCGTCTCCGCCGCCAGCCCCTCCTCCGCGAACGCGCTGAGCAGCCCGGCGCGCCGGTCCTGGCACTGCGGGAGCAGCATCGGACCGCTGACGTAGACCACGGAGCGGTGTCCCTGGGCGATGAGGTGGCGGCCGGCGAGCGCCCCGCCCTCGATGTCGTCGACCGACACCGAGCAGCCGTCGGCGCTGGGCACCTCGCGGTCCACGAAGACGAACGGGATGTCGTGGCGCCGGAAGCTCTCCAGGTTGGCCCCGGTGACATCGGCCGGGGTGACCAGCACCCCGCGCACCCGGTGCTCGGCGAAGAGTCCGAGGTAGTCGGCCTCCTCCTCGGGGCTCTGTGCGCTGTTGCACACCATCACCCCCAGCCCCGCCTCCCGCGCCGCACGCTCCGCACCGCTCGCCACGTCCACGAAGAACGGGTTCGCCATGTCCAGCACCAGCAACGCGATGATGCGGCTGCGCCCCGCGCGCAGTTGACGCGCGGACTCCTGGCGTACGTAGCCCAAGCGCTCGATCACGCCCTGCACCCGGTCGCGCGTGGCCTCGGCGACCATCTCGGGCCGGTTGATCACGTTCGAGACGGTGCCGACGGACACTCCCGCCTGCCGCGCGACGTCCTTGATCCCCACCATGCGTCCCACGACCCGGAGCCTCCGTCTTCCCGCGACCCACCGCGGTCGCGGGAACATGGTAGTGCTCTGTTCGACCGGTCGGGCAGGACCGGGCCGCGGTCCCACATCGCTCGGCACCGCTCCGGGCCACCGCGGGACCGGTTTCAGCGGGAGCGGACCAGGCTCGACCCGCGCACGACGAGTTCGGGCTGGAGGACGATCCGCTGGTGGCGGTGGTCCGCTGCCCGCTCCCCCGTCTCCTCGATCAGCAGCTCGGCCGCCATCCGCCCCATCCGGAACGCCGGCTGGCGCACCGACGTCAGCGGCACCGCGGCCGCCGCCGCGAACTCGATGTCGTCGTACCCCACCAGCGCCACCTCCCCCGGCACCGACACCCCCGCCCCGTACAGCGATTGCAGCACCCCCAGCGCCAGCAGGTCATTGGCGCAGAACACCGCCGTCGGACGCGGTGACATGCCCAGCAGCCGGGCCCCCGCGTCCCGCCCGGACGTCACGTCCAGCCGCTCCACCTCGACATGGCGCAGCGCGGACTCGCCGAGCCCCTGCTCGCGCAGGGCGCGCAGCGCGCCCTCGCGGCGGTCGCGGCACTGGGCCAGCCGCATCGGCCCGCTCACATAGGCGAGGGTGCGATGGCCGAGGCCCAGCAGGTGGCGGACGGCGAGTTCGCCGCCGGTGACATCGTCGACCGACACCGAACATCCCTCGGCGCTGGGCAGCACCCGGTCGACGAGGACGAACGGGATGGGCTGCCGCCGGAAGGAGGCGAGGTTGCGCCCGGTCATATCGGCCGGGGTCATCAGCACCCCGCGCACCCGCTGTTCGGCGAAGAGCCCGAGGTAGTCGGCCTCCTCCTCGGGGCTCTGCGCGCTGTTGCACACCATCACCCCAAGCCCCGCCTCCCGCGCCGCGCGCTCGGCGCCCCGCGCGACATCCACGAAGAACGGGTTCGCCATGTCCAGCACCAGCAACGCGATGATGCGGCTGTGGCCGGCCCGCAACTGGCGCGCGGACTCCTGGCGTACGTAGCCCAGGCGCTCGATCGTGGACAGCACCCTGGCCCGGGTCTCCTCGGACACCGACTCCGGGCGGTTGATGACGTTGGAGACCGTGCCGACCGAGACCCCGGCCTCGTGCGCCACCTCTTTGATGCCCACCCCGGATGCCATCCGTCAGGCGGGGAGCGTGAAGTCGATGACGCGGAGCGCGGGGCGTGTGGTGCCGCTGGACCTCCGCTCGTACATGAACGACAGGACGGCGATGGCCAGTGGTCTCATGTCCGTTCCTTTCCTGGTGCGCTTGTGGGCGGCGGCGCGGGCTTCTGTTCCCGCCCCGCCCCTTCCCACAGCATCGATAGGCGGCTTGCCCTTGGACCCCGTGCATTCCGGGGGCACCCCGGCCCCCGGGGCCGGCCAGGCCGGAGGCCGGGGCCCGCCCGTCGGTCCGGCAGGAACGGGGTCCCGGACCGGGACCTACTCGAGGTGGAAGACCTCCGTCAGCGGCTTCATCGCCTCGTCCGGCCGCGCGCCGTCGAGCGCTTCGAAGAAGGGCGCCATTTCGGCCTGCCAGCGGGCGTTGACCTCGGTGGCGGCCATCGCGGCCCGGGCGGCCTCGAAGTCCTCGGTCTCCAGATAGCCCACCAACAGCCCGTCCTCGCGCAGGAAGAGCGAGTAGTTGTGCCAGCCGGTCTCCGCGAGCGCCGCCCGCATCTCGGGCCAGACGGCCTCGTGCCGCTCGCGGTACTCCTCGATCCGGTCCTGGCGGACCTTCAGCAGAAAACACACCCGCCGCATCGCCGAACCGCCCTCAGAAGTCGAACTTGTCGATGTTGGCCTTGTCGAAGACGGTGGGCGGGCCAAGGATGATCTCGCCGTTCTTGCCGACCGTGTACTCGCCCAGCTTCCCGGCCTTGAACTTCTCCCCCTCGGCGCCGGTGATCTGCCCGGAGGCGAGCGCTGCCGCGGCGTACGAACCGAGGTAGCCGAGCTTCTTGGGGTCCCAGAGCGAGAACTGCTCGACGGTGCCGTCCTTGACGTACTTGCGCATCTGGTTGGGCGTGCCGAGTCCGTTCAGCACGACCTTGCCCTCGTACGAGGAGCCGCTGATGTAGCGGGCGGCCGCCGCGATGCCGACCGTGGTGGGCGCGATGATGCCCTTGAGCTTGGGATACGCCTTGAGCAGGCCCTGGGTCTCCTGGAAGGACTTCTGGTCGTCGTCGTCCCCGTACACGGTCTTGACCAGCTTCATGTCCTTGTAGGCGGGCTTGCTCAGCTCGTCCTTCATGAAGCGGATCCAGGTGTTCTGGTTGGTGGCGTTCTGGGTGGCGGACAGGATCGCGATCTCGCCCTTGTAGTCGAGCTGTTTGGCGAGGTGCTGGACCTGGCTGCGGCCGATCTCCTCGGAGCCGGCCTGGTTGATGAAGAGCTGACGGCAGGCCGGGGCGGTGTCGGAGTCGTACGCCACCACCTTGATGTCCTTCTTCATGGCCTGCTTGAGCGGGCCGCAGACCGCGTTGGGGTCGTTGGCGGCGATCAGGATGGCATCCTGGCGCTGCTGGACCAGGGTGTTGATGTACGACACCTGGGAGGAGGCGCTGGCGTCGGACGGGCCGACCTCCTTGCCCTTGCCGCCGAACTCCCCGGCGGCCGTGATCCCCGCCTGGTCGATGAGCTTCTCGTACGGGTTGTTGATCTGCTTGGGCAGGAAGGCCAGCTTGAGGCCCTTCTTCAGCGGTGCCCCGGGGTCGGCCTTGGCGTCGGTCTTGGCGGGGCCGCTGTTGTCGTTGTCCTTCTTGGTGGTGCCGCCACAGCCGGCCAGGGCCACGGCCAGGGCACAGACCGCGGCGGCGGTGGCGGCGGCGCGGCGGCGCGCGGGAGAGCTCTTCATGGGGAGACCTTTCGCGGTGCGTGGGTGGATCAGCTTGTCGAGGCGGCGGCGCGCCGGTGACGCCAGGCGCTCACGGTGGTGATCAGGCGGGGGGTGAGGACGGAGGCCACCAGCAGCAGCCCGGTGACGATCACCTGGACCTCGTTGGCCACGTCATTGAGGGTCAGCAGGTTCTTCAGGACGCCGATGAGCAGAACCCCGGCGACGGCGCCGAACAGCGTGCCCTTCCCGCCGTCGAAGTCGACACCGCCCAGCAGGACGGAGGCGATGACGAGCATTTCGAAGCCCTGGCCGTTGTCGGCCCGCGCGCTGCCGTACCGCAGGGTGAACACGACCCCGCGAAGGCCGAGATCAGCCCGCTGACGACGAACAGCAGCAGCTTGACGCGCTTGACGCGGATGCCCGCGAAGTAGGCGGCGTCCTCCTGGGCGCCGATGGCGAACAGCGACCGGCCCAGGCCCGTGGCGTGCAGCACCACGGCCGCGATGACGGCCAGCACGATGAACAGCGCCACCGGATAGGTGAGGAAGGTGCCGGGCACGGTGGTGGTGTCCACGGCCCACTTGGCGTACGTCTCGGGGAAGTCGGTGATGGCGCCCGTGCCGAGCACCACCGAGGCCAGCCCCCGGTAGAGGGCGAGCGTGCCGATGGTGACGGCGAGCGAGGGCAGCCCGACCCGGGTGACCAGCCAGCCGTTGATCAGCCCCCCGACCACCCCGACCAGCAGCACGATCGGCACGATGGTCTCGAACGCCCAGCCCGCGTCCCACAGTTGGCCGGTCAGCGCGCTGCCCAGGCCGAGCATCGAGGCCACCGACAGATCCACCTGCCCGGCCACCACCAGCAGGGTCATCGGCAGCGCCATCAGCGCCACCTCGGCGATGTCGTTGAAGGCGAAGGCGAGGTTGTCGCGGCTCGCGAAGCCGTCCGTGGTGCCCAGTCCGGTGAGGAAGACGGCCACCAGCAGCACCCCGACGGCGGTGTCCCACCTGAGCTTCATCGTGCGCTCCTCTTCCTCAGCGCACGGGTCATGCGCACCCTCACGATCCGGTCCACGCTGATGGCCGCCAGCAGCAGCGCACCCGCGATGGCGTCCTGCCAGAAGGAGTCGACCTTCAGCACGGCCAGGGCGCTGCCGATGGTGGTGAGCAGCAGCGCGCCCAGCGCCGCGCCCCACACCGTGCCGGTGCCGCCGACGATGGCGACGCCACCGACCACCACCGCGCTGACCACGGTCAGCTCCCAGCCGTGGGCGTTGTCGGCGACGACGGTGCCGAAGCGGGCCAGCCACAGCGCGCCCGCGAAGCCCGAGACGGCGCCGGAGAACAGATACGCGCCCAGCACCCGCCGCCGGATCGGCACCCCGGCCAGCCGGGCGGCCTCCGGGCTGGAGCCGATGGCGTACAGCTCACGGCCGCTGCGGTAGGTGCGCAGGACGTACGCGGTCCCGGCGAGCACCGCGAAGGCGATCAGCGGGAGATACGGGATGCCCAGCACGCTGCCGCTGCCGAGGTCCAGCACGGGCTGCGGCACATCGGCCGCGTTGATCTGCTCGCCCTGCGCCCACCAGTAGTCGACGCCCTGGATGATGTAGAGCATCCCGAGGGTCACCACCAGCGCGGGCACCCGTCCGAAGCTCACCAGCGCGCCGCTGACGATGCCGCAGCCCGCGCCGACGAGCAGGCCCAGCAGCAGAACCGTCAGCACCCCGTGGTCGGTGCCGGAGACGAACTTCCCGCAGGCGAAGGCGGACAGGCCCACCACGGAGCCGACCGACAGATCGATATTGCGGGTGATGACCACCACCGACTGCCCGACCGCGAGCAGTACCAGGATCGCGGCGTTGAGCAACAGGTCCTTGATGCCCTGGCCGCCCAGGAAGCGCGGCTCGGCGATCCAGGTGAACAGCACCAGCAGCAGGAGTGCGCCGGCGATGCTGATCTCCCGCGCGCGGAAGACGGCGTCGACGAGCGAACGCGCCGAGCGCGCCGTCTTTGGCGCGGCGGCGGGCTTCCCGGGTTTCTCGACGGTCACGCTCACGTCCGTGTCCTTTCGCCGGTGAGCCCTGTCGCGGCGGCCATCACGGACTCCTCGGTGGCCTCGGCACGCGGGATCTCGGCGACCAGCCGGCCCTCGTGCATCACCAGGACCCGGTCGGCCATGCCCAGCACCTCGGGCAGATCGGAGGAGATCATCAGCACCGCGAGGCCGTCGGCGGCCAGCGACGACAGCAGCCGGTGCACCTCGGCCTTGGTGCCGACGTCGATCCCGCGCGTGGGCTCGTCGACGATGAGCACCGTGGGCTCGGTCGCCAGCCACTTGGCGAGCACGACCTTCTGCTGATTGCCGCCGGAGAGCACCCCGACGTGGTCGGCGAGGCTGCCGTACTTGAGCTGGAGCCGGACCGCCCAGTCGGTCGCCCGGCCGCGCTCCAGCGTCCGTTGCACCAGTCCGGCGCGGCCCAGCCGGTCGAGGCCGGTGAGCCCGATGTTCCGTTCGATGGACATCTCCATCACCAGGCCCCGCTGGCGCCGGTCCTCGGGGACGAGCGCGAGCCCGGCGTCCATGGCGGCGGTCGGCGAACCGGGCCGCAGTACCGTCCCGTCGACCCGCACCTCGCCCGCGTCCGCCCGGTCCACGCCGAAGACGGCCTGGGCGACCTCGGTGCGCCCGGCGCCGACCAGCCCGGCGAGCGCGACGATCTCACCGCGCCGCACCTCGAAGGAGACGTCCCGGAAGACGCCCTCACGGGTCAGCCGCCGCACCGACAGCGCGGTTTCGCCCACCCGGCTGTCCTGCTTGGGGTAGAGCTCGGCCAGGTCCCGGCCGACCATGCGGCGGACCAGATCGTCCTGGGTCAGCCCCGTCAGCGGCTCGGAGGCCACCCACCGGCCGTCCCGCAGGATGGTGACCCGCTGGCACAGCTCGAAGATCTCCTCCAGGCGATGGGAGATGAACAACACGGCGGCGCCCTCGGCGCGCAGCGTCTCGACGACCGAGAAGAGCCGGGCGGTCTCGCTTCCGGTCAGCGCCGCCGTCGGCTCGTCCATGATCAGCACCCGGGCGTCGAAGGAGAGCGCCTTGGCGATCTCGACGATCTGCTGATCGGCGATGGACAGACCCCGGGCGGGCCGGTCCGGGTCGAGCTCGACGCCGAGCCGCGCCATCAGCGCGGCGGTGGAGGTCCGTACGGCCCTGTGGTCGATCCGGCCGAGGGCCCGACGGGGCTGACGGCCCATGAAGATGTTCTCGGCGATGGACAGATCGGGGAAGAGCGTGGGCTCCTGGTAGATGACGGCGATGCCGACGTCGCGCGCATCGGCCGGGCCGTGGAAGACCACCGGCTCGCCGTCCAGCAGCACCCGGCCGGAGTCGGGCCGGTGCACCCCGGCGAGGGCTTTGATCAGCGTCGATTTGCCCGCCCCGTTCTCACCGGCCAGGGCATGGGCCTCACCGGCGAAGAGCTCGAGCGAGACATCGCGAAGGGCCCGTACGGCGCCGAAGGATTTGTTCACCCCCTCGAGGGCGAGGACCGGCACACCGGTCGAAGCAGGCTGGCTCACGGAGTCTCCTGACGCATACCCAGGGCGGGAAATGAAATGTTTCAATGCTGGATTCCGGGAAGCTAGCCCTGCGCTTTGCGGCCGTCAAGGGGGTGTGCACGGGATATGCCCACATCGATCCAGCCCCCTTGACGCGCCCAGAACTCCGGCCCTACGGTCCAGGCGCCTTGGGTTGAATCGTTTTCATTCCATGGCTCATGCCAGTCGTTCCTACCAGCCTCCCTGGAGGAAGACCGTGATCAGCAGACGCCACCTGCTCGCCACCACCGCTGCCACCGGTACGGCCCTCACGGGTCTGCCCGCTCTCACCCCGTCCGCCACCGCCGAGGACCGCCCCGCCGCCGGGCTGCGGGTCCGGAGCACGACGGTGGAGTACGCGCCCCATCCGCTCGGCCTCGACGCCCGCCGCCCCCGGCTGAGCTGGATCCTCGACTCGGACGCCCGCGACCAGTTGCAGAGCGCGTACCACATCCGGGTCGCCACCTCCCCCGACCGGCTCGGCGACCCCGATGTCTGGGACAGCGGCAAGCAGAGCTCACGCCAATCGGTCCTGGTGCCCTACGACGGTCCGGCCCTGCGGCCGCGCACCCGGTACCACTGGTCGGTGCGGGTCTGGGACGATCACGGCCGCCCCTCCCCGTGGTCCGCCCCCGCCTGGTGGGAGACCGGGCTGCTGGGCGACGGGCAGTGGCAGGCGCGCTGGATCACCGCGCCCGCCGCGCTGACCGCGCCCCCGGCCCTGGACGGCGCCTCCTGGATCTGGTTCCCCGAAGGGGATCCGGCCACCGAGGCCCCGGCGGCCACCCGGTGGTTCCGCTCCTCGGTTCGGGCCACGGGCACCGTCCGCCGCGCCCGGCTGGTGGTGGCCGCCGACGACGGCTTCACCGCCTATGTGAACGGCACCGAGGTCGCCGCCCGCGAGGCCCTGGGCGTGCTCAAGGCGTGGAGCCATCCGGCCACCGTCGACGTCACCGAATTCCTGCGGCAGGGCGCCGCCACCCTCGCCCTCTCGGCCACCAACGCCGAGAAGGGCCCGGCGGGGCTGCTGGCCACCCTGGAACTCACCACCGACGACGGCACCACCACCCACCACCACACGGATGCCACGTGGCGCACGACCGACGCGAAACCCCCCGCCGCCTGGCCGGACCCGGACTTCGACGACAGCGGCTGGGCCACCGCCAAGCAGCTGGCCGCCTGGGGCGGCGGGCCCTGGGGCAGGGTGCTCCCCCTCCAGTCCCCCGCCCAGCTGCGCCGCACCTTCCGGCTCACCAAGCCCGTCGCACGTGCCCGGCTCTACTCCACGGCACTGGGCCTCTACGAAGCGCGCCTCAACGGCGTCCGCGTCGGCCGCGACCAACTGGCGCCCGGCTGGACCGACTACCGCAAGCGGGTGGCGTACCAGACCTACGACGTCACCGACGCCCTCCGCCCCGGGGCCAACGCCCTCGGTGTGACCCTCGCCCCGGGCTGGTACGCCGGGAACATCGCCTGGCTCGGCCAGGCCCAGTACGGCGACCACCCCGCCCTGCTCGCCCAGTTGGAGGTCGTGTACGCCGACGGCAGCACCGAGCGCATCACCACCGACCAGCAGTGGCGCGCGGCCACCGGCCCGCTGCTGACGGCCGATGTGCTGATGGGCGAGGAGTACGACGCCCGTAAGGAGACCCCGGGCTGGTCCTCACCGGGCTTCGACGACACCGGCTGGCACCCCGCCGTCACGGCCGCGGACATCACCGCCGAGGTCGTGGCCCAGACGGACGCCCCGACCCGGGTGGAACGCGAGATCAAGCCCGTCGAGGTCACCGAACCCGCCCCCGGCGTCCACCTCTTCGACCTGGGCCAGAACATGGTCGGCAGCGTCCGCCTCACGGTCTCCGGCCCGGCCGGCCGAAAGATCCGGATCCGCCACGCCGAGGTGCTGGGCCCCGACGGCACAGCCTATACGGCCAACCTGCGCACCGCCCGCCCCGTCGACACGTACACCCTCAAGGGCGGCGGCCCCGAGACCTACGAGCCGCGCTTCACCTTCCACGGCTTCCGCTACGTCGAGGTGACGGGCTACCCCGGAAAGCCCTCCCTCGACGCGGTCACCGGGCGGGTCATGCACACCGCCGCCCCGTTCACCCTGTCCTTCCACACCGACTCGGCGATGCTCAACCAGCTGCACTCCAACATCACCTGGGGTCTGCGCGGCAACTTCCTGTCCATCCCCACCGACACCCCGGCGCGGGACGAACGGCTCGGCTGGACCGGCGACATCAATGTGTTCTCCAGCACCGCCGCCTACGCCATGGAGTCCGCCCGCTTCCTCACCAAGTGGCTCCAGGACATGCGCGACGGCCAGACCGACGACGGCTCCTTCCCCAATGTGGCCCCCAACCTCGGCGATGTCGGCGACGGCGTCGCGGGCTGGGGCGACGCCGGGGTGACCGTGCCCTGGAACCTCTACCAGGCGTACGGCGACACCCAGGTGCTGCGCGAGAACTGGCCGGCCATGCGCCGCTGGATCACCTACCTGGAACAGCACAGCACCGGCCTGCTGCGGCCCGCCGAGGGCTACGGCGACTGGCTCAGCGTCGAGGCGGACACCCCCAAGGACGTCATCGCCACCGCCTACTTCGCCCACGCCACCGACCTCGTCGCCCGCACGGCCCACGTCCTTGACGAGGACCCGGCCCCGTACGAAGACCTCCTGGCCCGCATCAAGGCGGCCTTCAACCGCGCCTATGTCTCCCCCGACGGCAGGATCAAGGGCGACACCCAGACCGCGTACGTGCTGGCGCTCTCCATGGACCTGCTCCCCGCCGCCCTCCGCAAGCCCGCCGCCGACCGGCTCGTGGCCCTCATCCAGGAGCGCGACTGGCATCTGTCCACCGGTTTCCTCGGCACCCCCCGGCTGCTCCCGACCCTCACCGAGACCGGTCACACCGATGTCGCCTACCGCCTGCTCCACCAGCGCACCTTCCCCTCCTGGGGGTACCAGATCGACCGGGGCGCGACCACGATGTGGGAGCGCTGGGACTCCATCAAGCCGGACGGAAGCTTCCAGGACGTCGGGATGAACTCGTTCAACCACTACGCCTACGGCTCGGTCGGCGAGTGGATGTACCAGAACATCACCGGGATCGCCCCCGCCGCCCCCGGCTTCCGCGAGATCCTCATCCGGCCCCGCCCCGGCGGCGAGGTCCGCTCCGCCGAGGGCCGCTACGACTCCCTCTACGGCCCGGTCACCACCCGCTGGTCCCAGGGCGAGGACTTCACCCTCACGGTGTCCATCCCCGTCAACACCACCGCACAGGTCTGGGTCCCCGCCCGCCGCGCCTCGGACGTGACCCGTCGCGGCGGCCGCCTGCTGCGGATGGCGGACGGATGCGCGGTGTTCGCCGTGGGCTCGGGGACCCACCACTTCTTGACGCGTGGTGGACCGCGCGGCTAGGTTTCTTGAATCGTTTCATGAAGGAGATTCATGTCTGACGTTCCAGCCGTGAAGGCGGCCCTCAAGAGCCAGGCGGTCGAGACGCCGTCATGGGCGTACGGCAACTCCGGAACCCGGTTCAAGGTCTTCGCCCAGCCCGGTGTCCCGCGCTCCCCCCAGGAGAAGCTGGACGACGCCGCCCAGGTGCACGCCTTCACCGGAGTGGCGCCCACCGTCGCCCTCCACATCCCCTGGGACCGGGTCGAGGACTACGGGGCGCTCGCCAAGTACGCGGAGGAACGCGGCCTGAAACTGGGCGCCATCAACTCCAACGTCTTCCAGGACGACGACTACAAGCTGGGCTCGGTCACCCACCCCGACCCGGCGGTCCGCCGCAAGGCGCTGGACCACCTCCTGGAGTGCGTCGACATCATGGACGCCACGGGCTCCCGTGACCTCAAGCTCTGGTTCTCCGACGGCACCAACTATCCCGGCCAGGACGACATCGCGGCCCGCCAGGACCGCCTCGGCGAGGCCCTGAGCGCCGTCTATGACCGTCTCGGCGACGACCAGCGGATGCTGCTGGAGTACAAGTTCTTCGAGCCCGCCTTCTACACCACGGACGTCCCGGACTGGGGCACCGCCTACGCCCACTGCCTCAAGCTCGGCCCCAAGGCCCAGGTCTGCGTCGACACCGGCCACCACGCCCCCGGCACCAACATCGAGTTCATCGTCGCCCTCCTCCTGCGCGAGAAGAGGCTCGGCGCCTTCGACTTCAACTCCCGCTTCTACGCGGACGACGACCTGATGGTGGGCGCCGCCGACCCCTTCCAGCTCTTCCGGATCATGTACGAGGTGGTCCGGGGTGGCGGGCTGACCTCGGGGGTCGCCTTCATGCTCGACCAGTGCCACAACATCGAGCCCAAGATCCCGGCGATCATCCGCTCCGTCATGAACGTCCAGGAGGCCACGGCCAAGGCCCTCCTGGTCGACGGTGACGCACTGGGCGAGGCCCAGCGCACGGGGGACGTGCTGGGCGCCAATGCGGTGCTGATGGACGCCTACAACACGGACGTACGGCCGCTGCTCGCCGAGGTCCGCGAGGAACTGGGCATCGATGCCGACCCGATGGGCGCGTACCGGGGTTCGGGGTGGGCGGAGCGGATCGTTTCGGAGCGGGTGGGTGGGCAGCAGGCGGGGTGGGGGCGTAGCGCCTGCGCCGGGCCCTTCCCCACCCCGCCCCTTCCCGAATCCGGGGGCAAGCCCCCGGGCCCCCGACCCGCGCCGCCCACGGCCGCCGGCCCCCAATCACGCACCTGCGGGACACGTCTCCCGCCGCCACCGAGACCCATCCGCCGAGACCGGCCCGGTCCACACAAAGAGGACGTCATGACCGCAGAACCCCACCCCGAGGCGGCCGCGCTCCTGGAGCGATCGCATCGTCTCGGTGCCGACCCCCGCAATACCAACTACGCGGGCGGAAACACCTCCGCCAAGGGCACCGCGACCGACCCGGTCACGGGTCAGGACGTCGAGCTGATGTGGGTCAAGGGCTCCGGTGGCGATCTGGGCACGCTCGCCCACTCCGGGCTCGCCGAGCTCCGTCTGGACCGGATTCGCGCACTCACCGGGGTCTATCCGGGGGTGGATCGCGAGGACGAGATGGTCGCGGCGTTCGACTACTGCCTGCATGGCAAGGGCGGGGCCGCGCCGTCCATCGATACGGCTATGCACGGCCTGGTCGACGCCGCCCACGTCGACCATCTCCACCCCGACTCCGGCATCGCCCTCGCCTGCGCGGCCGATGGCGAGGCGCTCACCAAGGAGTGTTTCGGCAACCAGGTCGTCTGGGTGCCCTGGCGCCGGCCCGGCTTTCAGCTGGGCCTGGACATCGCCGCCATCAAGAAGGCCAACCCCCAGGCCATCGGCTGCATTCTCGGTGGCCACGGCATCACCGCCTGGGGCGACACCTCCGCCGCGTGCGAGGCCAACTCCCTCCACATCATCCGCACCGCCGAGGAGTTCCTCACCACTCGCGGCAAGGCGGACCCGTTCGGCCCCGTCGTCCACCCCACCCTCCCCCACGCCGAGCGCCGCGCCCGCGCGGCCGCCCTGGCGCCCGTGATCCGCGGTCTGGCCTCCTCGGACCGCCCCCAGGTGGGCCACTTCACGGACAACGACACCGTGCTGGACTTCGTCTCCCGCGCCGAACACCCACGCCTGTCGGCCCTCGGCACCTCCTGCCCGGACCACTTCCTCCGCACGAAGGTCCGTCCCCTCGTCCTGGACCTCCCGCCCGACACCCCCCTCGACGAGACGATCACCCGCCTCAAGGAACTCCACACCACCTACCGCACCGACTACGCGGCCTACTACAACCACCACGCCACCCCCGACTCCCCTCCCATGCGCGGCGCGGATCCTGCCATCGTGCTCATCCCCGGTGTCGGGATGTTCAGCTACGGCAAGGACAAGCAGACAGCCCGCGTGGCAGGCGAGTTCTACGTCAACGCGATCAACGTCATGCGCGGTGCGGAAGCGGTGTCGACCTACTCCCCCATCGAGGAGTCGGAGAAGTTCCGCATCGAGTACTGGGCGCTGGAAGAGGCCAAGCTCCAGCGCATGCCGAAGCCGGGGCCCCTCGCGACCCGCATCGCCCTGGTGACCGGCGCCGGCTCAGGCATCGGCAAGGCCATCGCCCACCGCCTGGTGGCCGAGGGCGCATGCGTAGTGGTGGCGGATATCAACACAGGCTCGGCCACAGCCGTCGCACAGGAGCTGGGCGGCCCGGACAAGGCCATCGCCGTCACCGCCGACATCACCTCGGAAGAAGAGATCAAGGCGGCATTCGCCCAGGCCACCCTGCACTTCGGCGGGGTGGACATCCTGGTCAACAACGCCGGGATCAGCATCTCCAAGCCCCTCCTCGAAACAACCACCCACGAGTGGGACCTCCAGCACACCATCATGGCCCGAGGCAGCTTCCTGGCCTCCCGCGAAGCGGCACGGACCTTCATCGCCCAGAACATGGGCGGCGACATCGTGTACATCGCCTCCAAGAACGCCGTGTTCGCGGGCCCGAACAACATCGCGTACTCCGCGACCAAGGCCGACCAGGCCCACCAAGTCCGCCTGCTCGCCGCAGAGTTGGGCGAGCACGGCATCCGCGTCAACGGCGTGAACCCCGACGGCGTAGTCCAGGGCTCCGGCATCTTCGCAAGCGGCTGGGGCGCACAACGCGCCGCCGTGTACGGCGTCCCCGAGGAGAAGCTGGGCGAGTTCTACGCCCAGCGCACCCTCCTCAAACGCGAAGTACTCCCGACCCACGTGGCGAACGCGGTCTTCACGCTCGTGGGCGGCGACCTGACCCACACCACGGGTCTGCACATCCCGGTCGACGCGGGGGTCGCGGCGGCGTTCCTGCGCTGACACGCGCGTGAGGGGCACGGGGTCGCAGGGGTGGGGTCCTGGACGCTTACGCGTATGTGTGGCGCCAAGCTCCGACCAGCCCCGCGCCCCCGGCCAACGGCGCCGTGAATATACGGTCCAGGGCCCCGCCCCGGAGGCCCCCCGGCCCCCGCCCCGTACGTACCCACAGCAACCACCCACGCACCCCACCCACCACGAGGTCCACGTGTCCACCAAAGAGCACCGCTTCGCCGCCGTAGACCTCGGTGCGTCCAGCGGCCGCGTCATCGTCGGTGAGGTCGCCCCCGAACGGCTGACCCTCCACGAGGCGCACCGCTTCCCCAACCAGCCCACCCGCGTCCTGGGCACCCTGCACTGGAACATCCTGTCCCTCTACCAGGGGATCCTGAACGGCCTGAAGGCAGCAGCGAGAACCACCACCCACCCCCTGACCAGCATCGGCATCGACACCTGGGCCGTCGACTACGGCCTACTGGCCGCCGACGGCACCCTCCTGGCCAACCCCGTGCACTACCGCGACACCCGCACCACCAACGCACCCGAAAAGGTCGCGAAAGTGCTCTCGCCCCAGGCCCTCTACGCCGCCACCGGCATCCAGCACCTCCCCTTCAACACCATCTACCAGCTCATCTCGGCCCAGGGCACCCCCGCCCTCACCGCCGCCCACCGCCTCCTCCTCATCCCCGACCTCATCTCGTACTGGCTGACCGGCGAGCCCGGCACCGAGCTGACGAACGCCTCCACCACCCAGCTCATCGACCCCCGCACCCGCGACTGGGCCACCCCCGTGGCGCAGGCCCTGGGCATCGATCTGGCACTCTTCCCGCCCCTGCGCCACCCGGGCGAACCCGCCGGCACCCTGCGCCAGGAGGTCCTCGCCGAGACGGGCCTCACCACCCCCGTCCCCGTGACCGCCGTCGGCTCGCACGACACCGCGTCCGCCGTCGTCGGCGTCCCGGCCACCGCGCCCGATTTCGCGTACATCGCCACCGGCACGTGGTCCCTCGCCGGGCTGGAGCTGGACGCGCCGGTACTCACGGAGGCGAGCCGCGCGGCCAACTTCACCAATGAGCTGGGCGTGGACGGCACGGTCCGCTATCTGCGCAACATCATGGGGCTCTGGATGCTCCAGGAATGCGTCCGCGCCTGGGAAACCCAAGGCACCACAGCCACCCAGACCACCACCACCGACCTCACCGCACTCCTCCAAGCGGCAGCCCAAGCCACCCCCCTCCGCTCGGTCGTCGACGCCGGCGACCCCGCCTTCATCGCCCCGCACCACATGCCCGACCGCATCGCCGACGCCTGCCGCCGCACCGGCCAGCCCGTCCCCCGCACCCCGGCCGAGACCACCCGCTGCGTCCTGGACTCCCTCGCCCTGGCCCACCGCCGCGCGATCGACGACGCCGTGCGGCTGTCCGGCCGTACGGTCCGCACCGTGCATATCGTCGGCGGAGGCGTGCACAACGCGCTGTTGTGCCAGCTCACGGCCGATGCCTGCGGGCTCCCCGTGATCGCGGGCCCGGCCGAGGCGGCGGCCCTCGGAAACGTACTGGTCCAGGCCAGGGCGGCCGGAGTGATCAGCGGCGGGCTGTCCGAATTGCGCGCGCTGCTTCACAGCACCCAGCCACTGAGGCAGTATGAGCCCACAGGTGATCATTCGGCGTGGGACCGGGCAGCCGCCCGGCTGGGGGACGCGCAGGTCACAAGGGCCGCCACCGGCCTGGGCGACGAGGAGGAACCGTGCGCGTAGCGCTCTTCATCACCTGCGTCAACGACACCCTCTATCCACACACCGGCCAGGCCGTGGTCACGCTCCTCGAACGGCTCGGCGTGGAGGTCGGCTTCCCGGAGGCGCAGAGCTGCTGCGGCCAGCCGCAGTTCAACACCGGCTACCGCCATGAGACCGAACCGCTGGTGCGCCGCTACGCCGCCGCGTTCCGCGACTACGACTATGTGGTGGCCCCCTCGGGGTCCTGCGCGGCGATGGTGCGGGACAACTACCCCCGGATCGGCGCCAAGGCGGCCGCCGAGGGTCGTGGCCAGGAGCTCGCGGACGCGGCGGCCGAGGCGGTCCCCAAGACGTACGAGCTGACCGAATTCCTCACCGACGTCCTGAAGGTCACCGACGTCGGCGCGTACTACCCGCACACCGTGACCTACCACCCCACCTGCCACGGGCTGCGGATGCTGGGGCTCGGCGACCGCCCGCGTTCGCTCCTCGCCGCCGTGAAGGGGCTGAACCTGGTGGAGCTGCCGGGGGCCGATGAGTGCTGCGGCTTCGGCGGTACGTTCGCCGTCAAGAACGCGGCCGTCTCGGCGGCCATGGGGGCGGACAAGGCGCGCAACATCACGGCGACCGGCGCCGAGGCCGTGTGCACGGTGGACAACTCCTGCCAGATGCACATCGGCGGCACACTCGCCCGACAGGGCTCCACGGTCCGCCCCGTCCACATCGCCGAGATCCTGGCCAGCACGGAAGGAAACGTCTGGTGAACCGACACCGCCAGGCGAGCGGACACCATCAGGTGAGCGAACCCCAGAGGGAAGGACACGACTGGTGAGCGGAACCCACCAAGCCACCTACCTGGGGATGCCCGCTTTCCCGGCGGCGGCCGACGCCTCGACCCGGAACACCCAGCTGCGCGCCAACCTCCGCCACGCCACCCACACCATCCGCGCCAAGCGCGCCGCGGCGGTGGCCGAACTGGACGACTGGTCGTCGCTGCGCGCCGCGGGCGCGGCCATCAAGGACCGTACGCTGCGCCATCTCGACCACTATCTGGAGCAGTTGGAGAGCGCGGTCACGGCGGCCGGTGGCCACGTCCACTGGGCGGCGGACGCGGACGAGGCGAACCGGATCGTCACCGAGCTGGTGCGAGCGACGGGCGAGCGCGAGGTCGTCAAGGTCAAGTCGATGGCCACGCAGGAGATCGGCCTCAACGGCGCCCTCGCCACCGCCGGGATCACGGCGTACGAGACCGATCTCGCCGAGCTGATCGTGCAGCTCGGCGACGATCTCCCGTCACACATCCTGGTCCCGGCGATCCACCGCAACCGGGGCGAGATCCGCGACATCTTCGCGGAGAAGATGGCCCAGTGGGGCCGCCCGGCCCCGGAGCGGCTGACCGACGCGCCCGCCGACTTGGCGGAGGCCGCGCGGCTGCACCTGCGCGAGAAGTTCCTGAATGCCAAGGTCGGGATCTCCGGCGCCAACTTCATGGTCGCGGAGACCGGCACACTCGTGGTCGTGGAGTCCGAGGGCAACGGCCGGATGTGCCTGACCCTCCCCGAGACGCTGATCTCCGTCGTCGGCATCGAGAAGATCGTCCCCACCTTCCAGGACCTGGAGGTCTTCCTTCAGCTGCTGCCCCGCTCCTCGACCGCCGAGCGGATGAACCCGTACACCTCCACCTGGACCGGCACCACGGACGCGGACGGGCCCCGCGCCTTCCACCTCGTCCTCCTCGACAACGGCCGCACCGACACCCTCGCCGACACCGTGGGCCGCCAGGCGCTGCGCTGCATCCGCTGCTCGGCGTGTCTCAATGTGTGCCCGGTGTACGAGCGGGCGGGCGGCCATGCCTACGGATCGGCGTACCCGGGGCCGATCGGCGCGATCCTCACCCCCCAACTGCGCGGCGTCCAGAGCGAACTGGACGCTTCCCTCCCGTACGCCTCCTCCCTGTGCGGGGCGTGTTACGAGGTGTGCCCGGTCGCCATCGACATCCCGGAGATCCTGGTCCACCTCCGTGAGCGCGTGGTCGAGGGCGGGCCCGTCTCCGTCCGCGGCACCCGCACCGTCATCAAGCCCGCCAAGGGCCACGCCGCCGAGCGCGCCGCGATGCGCGCCGCCCGCTGGGCCCTGGACCACCCCCGGGTGCTGCGCACCGGCCAGCGCCTGGCCTCCCGCACCCGCCGCTTCCATCCGCGTCGGCTGCCCGGTCCGGGGCGGGCGTGGAGCGATACACGGGAGCTGCCGAAGGTGCCGGAGGAGTCGTTCCGCGACTGGTGGCAACGCACCCGGGGCGAGAGCGGCACGGAGGGAAGGAAGACCACATGACCCCGCAAGCCCCCGGCTCCCGGAACCCCGGAATCCAAAGCACCCAGAGCACCCAGAGCGCCGGCACCCAGGCCGCCGGCGCCCAGAGCCCCGACTCCCGCGCCCTGGTCATGGCCCGCGTCCGCCGCGCCCTGGCCGATGTGCCGCGCGCCGAGACGCCCGACGCGGTGCCGGTCGAGCGCACCTACCACCGCGTCCACGGCGACCGCACCCCCGCCGGGACCGTGGACCTCCTCGCCGAGCACCTGGCCGACTACCGCGCGATCGTCCACCGCGCCGACACCGCCTCCCTCCCCGCCCTGATCGCCCGCCTCCTCGCCGACCGCGGCGCGACCAGCGTGGCCGTGCCCCCCGGCCTCCCCGACTCCTGGCTGTCCGCCGTCCCCGACGCGGTGCGCCGGGTCCCGGACACGGCGGAGCTGACCCCGCATGACCTGGACGCGGTCTCCAGCGTGGTGACGGCCTGCGCGGTGGCCATCGCCGAAACCGGCACCGTGGTCCTGGACGCCGCCCCCGACCAGGGCCGCCGCCGCATCACCCTCGTTCCCGACCACCACATCTGCGTCATCCGGGTGCCCGACCAGGTCGTGGACTCCGTCCCCGAGGGCCTTGAACGCCTGGATCCGGCCCGCCCGTTGACGTGGATCTCCGGCCCGTCCGCGACAAGTGACATCGAACTCGATCGCGTCGAAGGCGTCCACGGCCCCCGCACCCTCGAAGTGATCCTCACCGGGCCGCCGGCCGGGCCGGAAACCGCTGGTCAGAGCTGACGAAGCGGGGGACGCATACCCCGGCCACGGCGGGGCATATGCCATAGGGGCAGGCGACGGAACACCCGTGCGGGCGATGCGGTCTTCCTCACATACCGCCGGTAACACCGCAGTTGGGCGGTTTACGCCGATGCCGTTGTCGGTAGGGGCCTCTACTCTTATGGCATGCGTCCGACTCCTACTCAACAACCTGCCTTACTGACCACCTCCTCCACCGACCAGGCCAATGAGGCGATTCGCGTCTTTCTGCGGGCCCGGGCAGGCCGGGCACTGCGGCCTTCGGAGCGGGCCGAGTACAGCCGGTTGCTGAAGGTCTACACCCGGGCGCTGCGCGGCGAGGTGGAGAAGGCCGCCTGAGCGGCACGAGCGGCACGAGCCGACCACATCTGAAAAGCGGGGGACGCCATGGGGGCTGTGGGCAAGGTCGTCTTCGGAGCGGTGACGGCGGGGCTTCTGGGCGTCGCCGGGTACGGCGGATACAACCTCTACACGGGCGTGACCGGCGGCGATACCACCGCGGCCCATGACGGTCCGGTGACCGCGGACGAGACCCGGCGGACCGCGCGGGAATTCCTGGACGCATGGGCGGACGGCAATGACATGCTGGCCGCCGGGCTGACCAACGACGCCGAGGCGGCCATCGGCGCGCTGAGCGGCTATCGCGACGACGGCCATGTGGAGAAGGTGACGGTCACCCCGGGCACGGCCCGGGGCACCACGGTGCCGTTCACCGTCAAGGCCGAAGTGGTCTTCGACAAGACCCGTTCGAGCTGGACGTATGCATCGCGGCTGACCGTGGTGCGCGGCCGGACGACCAAGAAGCCGCTGGTCGACTGGAGACCCTCGGTCCTCCATCCCAAGCTCGCGGCCGATGAGTCCGTGCGGACGGACCTGGCGGACAATCCGCCGGTGCGGGTGCTGGACCGCGACGGCAAGGAGCTGCGGCAGGGCCGCTATCCCTCGCTCGACCCGGTACTGATCGCGCTGCGGGCGAGATACGGGGCGGACGCCGGGGGCACGGCGCGGGTGGAGGTGTCGGCGATCAAGGCCGACGGGACCGCCGGAGCGACGCTTCACGTGGTGAAGAAGGGCACGCCGGGCACCCTGCGCACCACCCTCGACGCCGGGGTGCAGAAGCGCGCGGAGAAGGCGGTGGCCACCCGCGACGGCGCCTCCGTGGTGGCGCTGAGGCCCAGCACCGGGGAGATCCTGGCGGTGGCCAACTCCGACCAGGCCGAGTTCAACGCCGCGCTGCAGGGGCAGACGGCGCCGGGGTCGACGTTCAAGATAGTGACCGCGGCGACCCTGCTGGAGGCGGGCAAGGTCAGCCCGGGCCATCTGGTGCCGTGCCCGAAGACGGCGGCGTACGCACAGGGCATGACCTTCCACAACGTCGAGGACAGCGAGAACCCCGGCGCCACCTTCGCCCAGGACTTCGCGGCGTCCTGCAACACCGCGTTCGTCTCGCTCGCCGGAGCCGTGCCCGATGGCGCGGTGGCCCAGGAGGCGCGGACCGTGTTCGGCCTCGGGCTGAACTGGCGGGTGGGCATCACCACCTTCGACGGCGAGGTGCCGAGCGGAAGCGGCGACGACAAGGCCGCCGCCATGATCGGCCAGGGCACGGTCCAGATGAACCCGCTCACCATCGCCTCCGTCGCGGCCACCGCCCAGACCGGCACCTTCAAGCAGCCCGTGATCGTGCCGCGCTCGGTCGACCACCGGGAGATCGCCACCAGCGACCGCAGCCTCAGCCCCGCCACCAGGTCGCAGCTCAGGGCGATGATGCGGCTGACCGCGACGAGCGGCACCGCCGCCCGGGCGATGTCCGGGCTCACCGGCGACATCGGGGCCAAGACGGGGTCGGCCGAGATCGACGGCCAGCCCAAGACCAACGCCTGGTTCACCGCCTACCGCAACGATGTGGCGGCCGCCGCCGTGGTCACCGGCGGCGGCCACGGCGGGGATGCCGCCGGGCCCGTCGTCCGCGCGGTACTCGAAACCGGCTGACCCTCGGCACTCGAAACCGGTACTCGAAGCCGGCACTCGAAACCGGTACTCGAAGCCGGTACTCGAAACCGGTACTCGACGAGCGGTACTCAAAGGCCGCTACCCCCTGCCCTCCCCCGCTGCCCCGCCACTTCGTACAGGGGTTGGGCTAAGGGGTTGTCCATGGTCCGACCCACGCTCTAGCCTGGCGCGGCAGCCGACAGAGCACGGCACGGCACGGCAGAACGCGACACAGAGCACGGCACCGCATCTGCCCGCGCAGAGGGGATTCCGGCGTGAAGCGCACCTCCCGCGACATACGCACCGCCAACCGCTACGGGGTGCTGCGCCATATCGTCGCCCAATCCCCCGTCTCCCGGCAGGAGGTGGCCGCCGCGACGGAGCTGAGCCTGGCCACGGTCGCGAATCTCGTCGGTGAGCTGCTCGACCTCGGGATGCTGGTCGAGGTCGGCTACGAGGACTCCGACGGCGGCCGGCCGCGCGGTCTGGTCGCGGTCAACTCCTCGGGCGCCGCGCTGATCGGCGTGGATGTGGCCGAGACGTATATCCATGTCGAGCTGTTCGATCTGGCGCTGACCGTCCTGGCCCGCGCGGACGAGGAGTTGCGCCCGCAGGAGAACGACCCGGGCAAGGTGGTCGCGCGTATCGCGGACGCGGTGTCCTCGGTGGTCGAGCAGGCGGGCGTGGCCGCGGACCGGGTGCTGGGCGTCGGCGTCAGCATGCCGGGGCAGGTGGACCGCGAGGGCGGGGTCTCGGTGTTCGCGGCCAACTGGGACTGGCATGACGTCCCGCTCCTGCGGCTGCTGGCCGAGCACCTCCCCTACCCCCTGCACCTCGACAATCCGTTGCGCGCCTGCACCGTGGCCGAGCAGTGGTTCGGGGCGGCACGCGGGCGGAACGACGCCGTGGTGGTCAACCTCGGTACGGGCGTGGGGGCCGGGCTGGCGCTCGGCGGCACCCTGCACCGAGGGGCCAGCAACAGCGCCGGGGAGTGGGGGCATACCACCCTCGTCCTGGACGGACGGCAGTGCCACTGCGGCAACCAGGGATGTGTGGAGACCTATGTCGGCGCCCCCGGCATCATGCGGAATCTGCGCGAGCTGAGCCCGGACAGCCCGCTGCTGCACCCGGACGACCAGACGGCCACCATCGAGGCGCTCGGCCGGGGCCTCACGGCAGGCGATCCGGTGGCCATGAAGGTCGTGCACACCACGGCGCGCTATCTCGGCGCCGCCCTCGCCGATCTGATCAATCTGCTCAACCCGGAGGTGATCGTGCTCAGCAGTTGGGTCGCGGCCGCCCTCGGGGAGCCGCTGCTCGCCGAGGTGCGCGCGGCGGTGGCGGTGCGCGCGCTGCGCCGCCCGCTGGCGAACACCGAGATCGTGCTGTGCCCGATCCCGTCCAACCCCGTGAGCCTCGGCGCGGCGACCTTCGCCCTGGAGGGCTCGCTCGCGTCGGTGGGACTGAAGAACCGCCACACCACACCAAGAAGCCGTGCCAAGGGCTGACCGAGGAGAACGATGAGCTCCACGCAGCACACACCACTGCCCTACTACGAGGACGTCTCCCCCGGCGCGGGAGCGCTGCCGCCACGCCCCTGGACCCCATCCTCCGACGCCGCGCGGCTGAGCCTGAACGGGACGTGGTCCTTTCGGCTGTCGCCGACCGCCACCGCCGAGGACGACTCCTTCGCCCGCCCCGGCTACGACGCCCGCGGCTGGGACGAGCTCCCGGTGCCCGGCCACTGGGTGCTGCACGGCCACGGGGCGCCGATCTACACCAATGTGCTCTATCCGTTCCCGGTGGACCCGCCGCACGTCCCCGCCGAGAACCCGACCGGCGACCATCTGCGCGTCTTCGACCTGCCCGGCGACTGGCCGGAGGGCGGGGAGGCGGTGCTGCGCTTCGAGGGCGTCGAGTCATGCGCCCGGGTCTGGCTCAACGGCGAGGAGCTCGGCACCTTCAAGGGCAGTCGGCTGCCGCATGAGTTCGAGGTCGGGAACCTGCTCGAGCCGTCGGGGAACGTACTGGCCGTCCGCGTCCACCAGTGGTCCTCCGGGAGCTATCTCGAGGACCAGGACCAGTGGTGGCTGCCCGGCATCTTCCGCGAGGTGACGCTGGAGCACCGCCCCGAGGGCGCGCTCGCCGATTACTTCGTCCACGCCTCGTACGACCACACCACCGGCGAGGGCACGCTGCGGATCGACTCCGACCCCGGCGGCCGGGTCACCGTCCCCGAGCTGGGTCTTGACCTGGCCACCGGGGAGAGCGCCACCGTCCCCGTCCAACCGTGGACGGCGGAGACACCGCGGCTGTACCAGGCGCGGCTGACCACCGTGGGCGAGAGCGTCTCGCTGCACGTGGGCTTCCGCACCGTGGCGGTCGAGGACGGACTGCTCAAGGTCAACGGACGGCGGGTGCTCTTCCGCGGCGTCAACCGGCATGAGTTCCACCCTTCGAACGGGCGGGCCGTGGACCTCGCGACCATGCGCCGCGACTTGGTGCTGATGAAGCAGCACAACATCAACGCCGTGCGCACCAGCCACTATCCGCCGCATCCGGCCTTCCTCGGGCTCTGCGACGAGCTGGGGCTGTGGGTGATCGACGAATGCGATCTGGAGACCCATGGCTTCGGCGTCCTGGACTGGCGGAACAACCCGGTGGACGACGACCGCTGGACCCCGGCGCTGCTCGACCGCGCCGAGCGCATGGTCGAGCGCGACAAGAACCACCCGTCCATCGTGATGTGGTCGCTGGGCAATGAGTGCGGCACCGGACGCGGGCTGTCCGCCATGGCCGACTGGATCCGGGAGCGCGACCCGTCCCGGGTGATCCACTACGAGGGCGATCTGTCGTGCGCCGATACGGACGTCTACTCGCGGATGTACGCGCCGCACGAGGAGGTCGACCAGATCGGCCGGCGCACCGAGGCACCGTGGGGCGATCCGGAGCTGGACGCGAAGCGCCGGGCGCTGCCGTTCATCCAGTGCGAGTACGCGCACGCCATGGGCAACGGGCCGGGTGGACTGGGCGAGTACCAGCGGCTGTTCGAGGCGCATGAGCGCTGCCAGGGCGGCTTCGTCTGGGAGTGGATCGACCACGGCTTCACCCGGCGGGCCCCCGACGGCCGCTTCTACCACGTGTACGGCGGGGACTTCGGCGAGGAGCTGCACGACGGGAACTTCGTCTGCGACGGGCTGGTCTTCCCCGACCGCACCCCCTCCCCGGGGCTGATCGAGTACAAGAAGGTCATCGAGCCGGTGCGGATCGAGGGCGACGGGGCCGACGGCACGGTCCGGATCACCAACGGCCATGACTTCGCCGATCTGTCCCCTCTCGTCTTCTCGTGGAGCTATGAGGCGGAGGGCGAGGCGATCGGCTCGGGTGAGCTGGCGGTGCCGCCGCTGCCCCCGGGCGAGTCCGCCGAGCTGAAGCTCCCGGCACCGCCGGCCGCCGAGGCGGGGGCGGAGACCCGGTGGACCGTCGAGGCGCGGCTCGCGGCCACGACGGCATGGGCCGAGGCGGGCCATACGGTGGCCTGGGCGCAGTTCCCCGCCACCGCGCCCGGCACCGGCCGGGCGCGCACCCTCGCCTCGGGAGAGGCGCCACGCCGCGACGGCGACCGGATCGTGCTCGGCCCCGGCGTCTTCGACGCGGCCACCGGCGCCCTGACGTCACTCGGCGGACTGCCCGTCACCGAACCGCCCCGGCTGGACATCTGGCGCGCGCCCACCGACAACGACAACGGCGCGTCCTGGCAGCCGGACGAGCGCTGGGGCCTGATCTGGCGCCGGTTCGGACTGCACCGGGTGCGGCACCGGACCGACGCGGTGGAGACGACGCCGGACGGTGCGCTGACCGTCCGTACCCGCGTCGCGCCCGCCGCCGTCGACTTCGGTCTGGAGACGGTCTACCGCTGGACCGCCGATGAGGGCGGACGGCTGAGCCTGGCGGTCTCCGTCAACCCGCTGGGCGAGTGGACCTGCCCGCTGCCGCGCCTGGGCCTGCGGCTCGGGGTCCCGGCCGCGCTGGGCCAGGCCGAGTGGTTCGGCGGCGGCCCGGGCGAGGCGTACCCGGACACGCGTGCCGCCGCGCGGGTGGGGCGGTGGGCGCTGTCGGTCGACGAGCTCCAGACGCCGTACGTCCGCCCGCAGGAGAACGGCGCCCGGATCGACGTCCGCTGGGTGCGGCTGACCGCGCCCGACGGATCGGGGGTGCGGATCGAGGGCGAGCCGGCCTTCTGGTTCACCGCGCGCCGCTGGACCACCGAGCAGCTCGACGCGGCCGAGCACACACCGGATCTCGAGGCGTCGAACGAGACGGTGTGGGTGAACCTGGACCACGGCCAGCAGGGCATCGGCACCCAGTCCTGCGGCCCGGGGGTGCTGGACGAGCACCGCCTGGACGTGGCGCCGGCCGAGTTCTCGTTCACGTTCTCGCGGCTGAGCTGACGGTCGCGTACAGCCGGGGCGGGCCACGGCGACCGGCCCCGGCCGTACGCGCCTACACCACCCGCACCGCGCCCGCCGGTCAGAAGAGTGCGGGGGCAGTCCAAGGGGCTGCCCCCGCCGGGGTTCGGGGGCGGAGCCCCCGGAACGGGTCCGGTGCGTAGCCCAGCGGGGGCCGGGGCAGCGTCCCGGTTCGGGAAGGGGCGGGGGCAGAGCCCCCGCGCCTGTCGCCAACACCCCCGCATCACGTGTTGTCGGCCTGCCGTACCCGGCCGCGCAGGCGGCCTTACGCGCTCCTGCCGCGCAAAGCGTCGAGCGCCCGGTCCGCGTGCACGCTCATCCGGAACTCACTCTTGACGATCTCCAGCACCTTGCGGTCGGTGTCAATCACGAAGGTGACCCGCTTGGTCGGCACCGCCGCGATCCCGCGCTTCACCCCGAACCGCTCCCGTACGGTCCCCTCCGGATCCGACAGCAGCGGATAGCCGAAGGAGTACGCATGGGCGAACTCCGCCTGCTTCTCGATCGAATCGGCGCTGACCCCGACCGGCTGGGCGCCGAGCTCCTTGAACTCCGCCGCGATGTCCCGGAAGTGGCACGCCTGTTTGGTGCAGCCGGGGGTGAAGGCGGCCGGATAGAAGAACAGCACCACCGGACCGTCCGCCAGCAGCCCACTGAGCGAACGGACGGCGCCGTTCTCGTCCGGCAGCTCGAAGTCCTCGACCACATCACCGATGTCCATGGGTGCACGCTACCCGCCCCCCGCCCGGAGCGGCGGGGGAAACGGACGTGCTCAGCGGCCCGTCAGCAGCGCAGCCGGGCGGTATGGCCGTCGATGCGCAGGATGCATTCGGTGAACAGCGTCATCGACGGGCTGTCGTCCGTGGGGACCAGCCGCAGCCCGAGGTCCATGATGGACCGGATGACCTGGGCGGTACGGCTTCCGTCGGGGTCCGGTCCGCGCAGCGCGGACCATGCCTCGAAATGCGCCCGGACGGCTTCCCAGGCCGGTCCCGGCGTGAAGTGGCACAGAAAAACCGGCTGGTCGACCCCGTACTGGCGTAACTCGCCGACTGCGGCCTCACCTTGCATAAGCCACCATGTGGCACTCATCTCGTCCCCAACTCCGTACATGGGAGTGGATGCCCATCATACGGGTGCCGAGGACCCGGCGAGGGTCGACTCCATGTCGAGGGCCCATCCCAGCAATCGCTCGTCCGCCCCCGGCCGGGCCACGCACTGCATCCCCAGCGGAAGGGAGCCCGCTGCCCGCCCCGCCGGCAGGGCGAGGGCGGGGACTCCCGCATAGCTCCAGGGGAGGCTCATCACGGAGTCGCCGGTGCTCTTCAGGCCGTACGGCGCGGGGCCCGTGGCGGCCGGGCTGATCCACAGATCGATACCCTCCCGGTCCATGGCGGCCACCAGCCGGTCGCGGAAGGCGGCACGTTCGCGCAGGGCCGCGGCGTACGCGTCGTCACCGATCCGCTGCCCCTGCCGGATCGCCTCGGCGGTCTCCTCGCGGTACCGCTCCGCATAGCGCCGAAACCATACGGCGTGGGTCCGCGCCAGTTCGTAACGCCCGATCACCACCCGTTCGGCCACGACCCGGTCGAAGTCGTCCGGGAAGGGCATGCGGCGGACCGTGAATCCGGCCGCCTCCAGGCGCCCCGCCCGCTCCTCGAAGGAGCTCCTGGCCTCGGCGCCGGCGCGGTCGAGGTAGGGGCCGAGCGGGATGCCGAGCACCGGCCGCCGCCCCGTCACCGCCTCGCCGTCGCCGGACGGCCGCCAGTCGTCGCACAGCACGGCCGCCGCCGGGGCGAGGGTCGCCATGTCGGGGGCGAAGAGGCCCACGGTGTCGAAGGTCGGGGCGTTGGCGATCACGCCGTCGGAGGGGATGCGGCCATGGGTCGGCTTGAAGCCGACGACCCCGCAGTAGGCGGCCGGGCGGATCATCGAGCCGATCGTCTGGGTCCCGATCGCCAGCGGCACCATCCCCGCCGCGACGGCCGCGGCCGAACCGCTGCTGGAGCCGCCCGGAGTGTGGCCGAGATGGTGCGGATTGCGGGTGGGACCGGGAGCGGTCACGGCGAACTCGGCGGTGACGGTCTTGCCCGCCACCAGCGCACCCACTGCCCGCAGCCGATCGACGAGCGAGGCCTGCGGCCCGGCCAGCGCCTCGGCGGGAACGTCCGAACCGGCCTGTGTGGGCAGCCCGTCGACCTGCACGATGTCCTTGACGCCCACCGGCACGCCGAACAACGCCGGCCGCCCGCCCGGACCGTCCCACCGCTCATCGGCCGCGCGCGCCTCGCGCAACAGCCGCTCACGGCGGCCGGGTTCGGGGACGAAGGCCCGAATCTCCCCGTCGGCGGCCTCGATCCGGTCACAGACATGGGCGGCCGCGGTGGCACAGAAGGTATCCACGAACCCCGAGGCTACGCCGCCCCCGCGTCAGCCCACCTCCTCAGCGGCCCCTGCCCGGGGGTTGTCCCTGCCGGCGCCGGGCGGGCGGCCGGTGACGCGTTTGAAGGCACGGCTGAAGGCGGCCTGCGAGGTGTAGCCGAGGCGCTGCGCCACGGACTGGATCGGCACGGTGTCCTGCGCCAGCCACTGGCCGGCGAGGAGCATCCGCAGCTCCGTGGCGTAGCGCAGCGGCGGCATGCCGATCGTGGTGTGGAATCGGTCCGCGAAGACGGACCGGGAGACATTGCATTCCGCCGCCAGCTCGGCCACGGTCCAGTGATGCCCGGGCTGCCGGTGCAGGGCCAGGATGGCGCAGGCCAGGCGGGGGTCGCGCAACGCGGCCACGAGGCCGGAGGTGTTGTCGCATCCGCATTCGATCCAGCCCCGCACGATCATGGCCGCCGCCACTTCGGCCAGCCGGGCGAGAATTCCGGCGAAACCCACGCGTCCGGCGCACACTTCGCGCCTCATGGACGTGAGGATCGGCATGAGCCCGGGGTAACGCTTGCCCCTTCGACGAGGGACTGCTGCGGCTGGACGAGCCCGTGCACACCTGCGTGGAGCTGCCCCAGTTCGCGGATGAGCACGGGCGCGGGATCACCCGGCGGCATCTGCTGGACCAGACGAGCCGGTGGGAGGGCGAGCTGTGGGGAAAGCCGACGCGCGTGGACGCCCAGAGCGTCCGCGAGGGCACGGAGTCGGCGGGCGGACCGCCCGGTGAGGGGTGGGCCCACAACGATGTCCGGGTGAATCTGACGGCGCTCGCGCTCACCGTCCTGTTGCGGCGTCCGCTGCCGGAGGTGCCGCGCACCCGTGTCATGGAGCCCATCGGGGCCTGAGCCTCATGGTCATGGCACGGCTACGGCAACTCCCACGTGGACGTCGGCGGCATCCGCCTGCCGGCGCCCGCTGGGGCGGCGGGCTGTGGATCAGCGCGCTCGACCCGGCCCGCGTCGGCGGGCTCTGCCCTGCGGGCGGGGAGTGGGCCGGGCGCCGGGTCGTCTCCCGCCGCTGGATCGCGGAGCTGTGGACACCGTGTTCCGCCAAACCGGAGTACGGGCTGTCCTGGTGGCTCAACGACGGCCGCGTGGTGTGGCCGCAGCCCCGTCGACCGGGCGCTGCGCCCGGGGCAACGGCGGCAACCACCTCTGGTGGGTGGACCCGGCCCGTGACCTCACGCTCGTCTCACGCTGGGGAGCCGATGTGGAAGCCCTCGTCGTGGCGGTCTCGGAAGCGGTCCGCCCCGGATGACGACCGAGGCCACCGCTCAGCGGGCCTCCACATCGGCTGTCTCCGTCAGCTGCCGCCCGTCACCTTGACGTAGTCGACGACCAACTGCTGCGGGAAGGAGGTGTTGCCGTCCGGGTCGCCGGGCCAGTAGCCGCCGACGGCCAGGTTGAGAATGATGTAGAAGGGGTGGTCGAAGACCCAGCGGTTGCCGTTGAGGTCGGCGGGGGTGCGGGTCTGGTAGACGTTGCCGTCGACGGACCAGGTGATCTTGTTGGGCGACCAGTCGATGGCGAAGGTGTGGAAGGCGTCGGAGAACTTGCCGCCGTTGGGGAGGGTGTAGCCGGCGCCGATGCCGCCCGAGCCGGAGTAGCCGGGGCCGTGGAGCGTGCCGTGGACGGTGCTGGGCTCGAAGCCCACGTTCTCCATGATGTCTATCTCGCCGCAGTTGGGCCAGCCGGCGCTGCCGATGTCATTGCCGAGCATCCAGAACGCGGGCCACATGCCCTGACCCTGCGGCAGCTTCATCCGGGCCTCGACATGGCCGGAGGCGGTGGTGAACTTCTGCGAGGTGTTGAGGCGGGCGGAGGTGTACTCGCACCGGCCGTACCAGCAGTTGTAGTTGGCCGGGTTCTCCTTGCGGGCGGTGATGACAAGGTTGCCGTTGCCGTCCAGCGCCGCGTTCTTGTTGCCGTCGGTGTAGTACTGCCGCTCGTGGTTGTTGACGTTGTCGCCGGTCTCCACGCCCCATTTGGAGCCGTCGACCCCGCTGCCCGCCGGGCCGTCGAAGTTGTCGGTGAACTCGGCGGCGGCGGCGTTGGTGGCCTTGGGGGCGGCCGTGGGGGTGGCCGTGGCCGGGGCGGTGAGCCAGGGGGTGGCGGCGAGCGCGGTCGCGGAGAGCAGACCGATCACGGTGTTGCGCACAGTTTTTCTCATGGAGCGGTGGTGCCTTCCTGTGTGGGGGATGGGACCGGTGGGTGCCGGTCCGGTGGGGGGAAGGTGTGCGTCCGGCGGCTGGGGGCCGGGTTCCGCGGCGCTAGGGCACGGGCGTACGGGTGGGAGGGGTGCCCATCAGCGCTCGTCGGGGTGTGGCGGTCGGGGGACGGTCGGGAGGGGTGCCCGTCAGCGCTCGATGGGGGGCGGTGGCCGGGCGACGGGCGGGCCGGTGCGCGTCCTCGGTGAGGAAGCGGCCGACGGGGACGGTGGCGGCGCCGAGCGCCACCGCGTGAGGGCCGAGCCGGCACAGCCCGATGGTGGTGTGGGCGTACGGCCGGCGCAGCGCCTGCGCGGCGACCGTCTCGCGGATCCGCGGCAGCATGCGGGCGCCGAACAGCAGCCCGGCCCAGCCGCCGAGGATGATCCGCTGCGGGTTGAAGAGGTTGACCAGGTTGGCGATTCCGGCGCCCAGATACACCGCCGCCTCCTCCAGGACGCGCTGTGCGGCGGACGAGGTGTCGGCGGCCGCGAGCAGCGCGGCGAACGTGGACTCGTTGTCGGCGCCGGGGGTGGTGCGGCCGCGCCGGGCCTGCCGGAAGCGCTCCAGGACCGCCTCGGCGCCGACGTACGCCTCCAGGCAGCCGCGGGCGCCGCACCGGCAGCGGCGGCCGCCGGCCTGGACGGTGGTGTGGCCCCACTCGCCCGCGCTGTTGGTGGAGCCCCGGTAGGGGGCGCCGTGGGTGATGACGCTCGCGCTGACGCCGGAGCCGATGACCGCGACGACGGCGTGCTGGACGCCGCGTCCGGCGCCGAACCACATTTCGGCCCGGCCCATGGCCTCGGCGCCGTTGTCGATGTGCAGGGGCAGCGCGGTGCCGGTGCTCAGCAGCCGCTCCAGGGGGAGGGTGTTCCAGCCGGTGGCCGATACGCCGATGCCGACGCCGAGGATGTGCCCCTGGGGGATTGCGGCTTCCTCGACGACGGCGTCCAGACCGGTCAGGATGTGGCCGACGACGGCTTTGGCGTCGCGCTCCCCGGGGGCTAACGGGTAGACCACACCGGCCCGTTGGGTGAGGGTGAGGTCGAACAGCCCGACGCGGACCCGGGTGTCGGCGACCTCGACGCCGATGACGTACCGGTGCTCGGGGACCATCCGCAGCCGGGCGCCGGCCCGGCGGCCCGCCGCGCCGAGGGCCGATCCCGCCTCGGCGACGACACCTTCGGTGGCGATGCCCTTGGTGACGGCGTCCTTGGTGGCGGCGTCCTTGACGACGGTGCCGGTGGTGATGGTGGTCGGGGTGATGGAGTTCGGGGTGATGAGGCCGTTGGTGACGGCCCCTTCGGTCACGACGCCTTCGGCGATCAGTTTGCCGATGACCGTGCGCACGGTGGTGGCGCTGAGCCCCGTACGGCGGACGAGCTCCTGCCGGGTGAGCGGGGCGTGGAAGTACAGCGTCCACAGCAGTGAGGCGCGGCTGCCGTGCCGCGGATCGCGCACGGTGGTGCGCAGCGAGGGCTGGGCTGCCTGCGCCTGGGCCGTCATCGGTCACCTCCGGGGAGACACAATGTCCAGCCCTGTTCGAGTCATGTCAATAGGTCTGGACCTTCTTGTCTCAAAGAATTTGAGGCGGGCCCCGACCCAACTCCCCCTGAACCGACAGAAGTCGAACCCTCAGCGCGCTCCGCCGGTGGCGAGGAAGTGTGCCAGCGGAAGGGTGGCCGCACCCAATGCCACGGCGTCGGGCCCCAGTTCGGCCAGCCCGATCTCGGTCTGCGCGTACGGCCGGTGCAGTGCGTAGGAGGCGGTGGCGGCCCGGATCCTGGGGAGGACCCGGCCGCCGAGGAGCAGTCCGGCCCAGCCGCCGAGGATGATCCGCTCGGGGTTGAAGAGGTTGATCAGATCGGCGATACCGGCACCGAGATAGGCGGCGGTCTCCTCCAGCACCTCGCGCGCCCGCGTCTCGGTTCCGGCGGCCCCCACGATCGCGGCGAACGCGGCCTGCTGGTCCTCACCGGCGCCCTCCGCGCCGCCCTCCTCGACACCGTCCGCGCCGCCTTCCCCGGGCGGTCGCCGGGCGCCGCGCGCCCGTAGCGGTCGAGCACCGCCTGCGCCCCGACGTACGCCTCCAGACAGCCGACCGCACCGCAGCGGCAGGCGCGCCCGCCGACCTGGACGACCGTGTGCCCCCACTCCCCCGCGCTGCTGGTCGCGCCCCGGTACGGAGCCCCGGCGGTCACGATGGCCGCGCCGACGCCGGAGCCGATCAGCGCGATCACCGCGTTGTCCGCGCCGCGGCCCGCCCCGAACCACATCTCGGCCTGCCCCTGCGCGGTGGCGCCGTTGTCGATGAACAGCGGCAGATCGGTGCCGGTGCGCAGCAGCCGCTCCAGCGGCACCGCGTCCCGACCGGCGGTCGGACCGTGGACGAGGACCTCGTCGCCCTGTTCGACGACGCCGGGGACACCGACCCCGACGCCGATGACCGCCTCCGGCTCCGTGCCGCTCTTGGCGACGACCGCTTCGAGGCCGGCCAGGATGTGGCCGACGACCGGCTCCGGGTCCCTCTCCAGCCCGCCGGGCGTCAGCGGATGCTCCCACCGGGCCAGTTCGGTGAGCATGAGGTCGAACAGCTCCACCCGCACATGGGTCTCGCCGACGTCGACCCCGATGAGATGGCCACTGCCCGGCGCCACCCGCAGCAGCGTACGGGGGCGGCCGCCGTCGGACTCGACGGACCCGGCCTCCTCCACCAGCGCGTCGGCGAGCAGTTCGCCGACGACGTTGCTGACCGAACCGGAGCTGAGCCCGGTGAGCGCCCCCAGTTCCTGACGGCTCACCGGACCCTGGAAGTACAACTGGCGCAGCAGCGTCGAGCGGTTGCCGCGCCGCAGGTCGCGGACGGTCCGTCGGTTCATCTGACCCATCGGGCTCCTTCCCCCGGCCCGAACCTACCTGACGCGGCCGCTCTTGACGCCGACTGGTTTCATCGCTTAACTCACGGTCTGAATGAAGTCTCGCGCTTCACCTTTTGAACGGTCGATGACGTCCGACCGTCAAGGGCAGCCGACGGGCCGGCCAGAGCCGCCCCTGGCCGCCGCCGCGCGGCCCGCTACTCCGTGCCCGGCGCCTGGAACAGCGCGAGCAGATCCTCCCGCCCGAACATCCGCGCCGTCTCGACGGCCGAGGGCGATCCGGAGCGAGGGTCGGCACCCTTGGCCAGCAGCACCCTCAGCACCTCCTCCTCGCCCTTGAACGTGGCCCCGGCGATGGGCGTCTGGCCCCGTTCGTTCACCCGATTGGGGTCGGCGCCGCGCTCCAGCAGGGCCGACACCGTCGCGGGGTGGCCGTAGTAGGCCGCCAGCATGAGCAGGGAATCACCCTTGTCGTTGGTGAGGTTGGCCGGGACGCCCGCGTCCACGTAGGCGGCGAGCGTATCGGTGTCACCCTGCCGGGCCAGGTCGAAGACCTTGGACGCCAGTTGCAGCACCTCCGGGTCGTGGGCGGGCTCGCTCTCGGGGTTCGATGGGGTCATGGCCTGTCGCCTCCGGCTTCGCTACCTCGGTATGTGATCACCCACCCTAAGGACGGCGACCGAGTCACCCGAGGAGGTGGTCACCCCACGGGAGGAGGCGGTCGACGCGGAGCGCCACGCCTCCATGGTGATGATTACACCGATAATCCACCCAATTGCACCTTTCGCCCGACCCATACATGCTGTGATCCTGGAACCACTCATGGTGACTGACCGTCCCCCATCAGCCAGGAGACCGTGATGATCCTGTCCATTTCCGGCGTCGTACTGCTCGGCATCGTCGTCTTCATCTTCTTCCGCAAGGACGGGCTGAAGGGGTCGCACGCCATCATCTGCGCGCTCTTCGGCTTCTATCTCGCCTCCACCGCGATCGCTCCGAGCATCAAGGCGGGCGGTGCGAGCCTCGCCAGCCTCCTGGGCGGGATCAAGATCTGACGTGGCCCGGAGACCGCTCCCCCGCCTCCGCCTCGGCGGCGCCGAAGGCACCCCGCTCATCCCGTTCCTCCGTGGCCGCGCGTTCGCCCGCACCGCGGCCGACGGCGTCGCCGATGTCCTCCACCCCCTGGTCGCGCTCTCCCGGGGGGTGCGCCTGCTCGCCGCCACCGGGCGGCGCAAGTGGGTGGAGCTGCCGGGCGACCGCCGTGGGCCGGTGTTCACCCTGGTGGTCGCCTGCGGCTTCGTTCTCTTCCTTTTGCCGTACGGGCCACTGGCGGCGGCGATCAGTCTGATCGGCGCCGCGGGCTGGGCCGGGCGAGGGCGCGCCCCCGCCGAATCCGGGACGCCCGGCACGGACGGGGCCGAGCGGCTGCGCACGCTCTACGAGGCCCTGGTGCCGTACTTCTCCGCCTCCGAGGACCCCAGCCCGCTCTACAGCCACGGCGGCGACTGGTCCACGGTGTTCGACTCCTTCGCCTTCGACGACGGCGGACGGCTCACCCGACTGCGGCTCCGCTACCCCGCCTACTTCACCGACGGCGAGCCCGCGGCCCGGACCCGGATCGAGCAGTTGCTGTACGCGAAGTCGGGACGCGGCCGTGAATATCTGTTCGAGTGGGACGAGGAGGCCAACGGCCTCAGCCTGACCGTCCTGCCCGCCCTGTCCACCGCGATCCACGCCCAGCGCTTCGTCACCGCACCTGGTGAGACGGTGCTGGGCTTCACCGACCCGTCCTCGGTGCAGCGGACGCTGCCGGTGCTGGCGGAGCCGGAGAGCTGCGAGGAGAGCGCGGGGGACACGGTGGGCACGGGGGTCGAGAGGGCGACGGGGGACGGGCCGGAGACCCATGACGTACCGCCGGTGGTCTGGCGCACCGGCCCCCGCTCGACCGAACCGCATCTGCTCGCGCTCGGCCAGCCCGGCAGCGGCACCACCACCCTGCTGCGCTCCATCGCGCTGCAGGCACTGCCCCATGGCGAAGTGCTGGTGGTGGACGGCGGCGGCACCGGCGAATACGCGTGCCTGGGCGGGCGTACGGGGGTGCTCGCGGTGGAGTCCGGGCTGGCCGGGATGCTGGCCACGCTGGAGTGGGCGGGCCATGAGACCGAGCGCCGGCTGATCGGCGCCAACCGCGCCCGCCAGCTCGGGCATGCGCCGCCGGAGGACATCCAGCGCCCGCTGTGGATCCTGCTGGACCGGCCGTCGGTGATGAGCCATCTCGCGGCCGCCGACGGCCGCACCGACCCGCAGGAGCTGCTGGCCGTGCCGCTGCGGCACGGACGGGCGGCGAACGTACGGGTCGTGGTGGCCGATCAGCTGGATGCCGCGGAGGCGCTGAGCGACGCCGTGCGGCGTCACACCCGGGCCCGGGTGGTGCTGGGCCCGGTCTCCTCCGAGCAGGTCACGGCCGTCCTCGGGGCGCCGCCGCACACCACGCCGACGCCCGAGGTGCCGCCGGGCCGCGGCTATGCCCGCCTCGGCGCGGGCCCGGTGCACCGCCTCCAGGTGCCGGCCACGCCCGATCCGTACGACGAGGCGGTGAGTGAGGCCGAGCGGCAGGCGGTGCTCCGGCTGCTCCCCGCCCCGGACCCCGCGGCGCCCCAAGCCCCGGCGCCCGTGGGCGGATGACCCGCCGGAGCGCCCCGGCGAGGTGACCCGCCGGGGCACGTCCCGGCGGGTCAGGCCACGTACGTACGGGGCGATTCGGCCTCGATCGTGGCGCCCGAGGCCACCAGATCGGCGGCCGCGGCCAGCCGGGTGGCGGCCTTCTCGGCGACCGCTCCCCCGACGGTGAACGGAAGCCGTACGTACCCCTCGAACGCGCCGTCCACTCCGAAGCGGGGACCCGACGGCACCCGGACCCCCAGCCGGGCGCCCGCCTCCGCGATGCGCGAGCCGGAGAGGCCACCGGTGCGGGCCCAGAGGGTGAGCCCGCCGTGCGGGACGGTGAACTCCCAGTCGGGCAGATGGCGTCGGACGGCGTCGACGAGCGCGTCCCGGTTGTCGCGGGCGAGCGCCCGGCGCACCTCGATGGCCTCCTCCCAGCCGCCGGTGTTCAGCAGCCAGGCGACGGCGAGCTGTTCGATGACGGGGGTGCCCAGGTCCGCGTAGGCGCGGGCGGCGACCAGACTGCGGATGACATCGGGCGCGGCGCGCACCCAGCCGATGCGCATCCCCGCCCAGAAGGACTTGCTCGCCGAGCCGACGGTGATCACGGTGCTGCCGCCCGGGTCGAAGGCGCAGACCGGGCGGGGCAGCGCCACCTCGTCGTCCAGGCGCAGCTCGGTCATGGTCTCGTCGGCGATCAGGATCGTTCCGGCGGCGCGGGCGGCGTCGACGAGCTGCCGGCGCTGCTCCTCGGTGGCCAGGGCGCCGGTGGGGTTGTGGAAGTCGGCGATGACATAGGCCAGCCGGGGCGCGGCGGCGCTGAGGACCTGGCGCCAGGCCGGGATGTCCCAGCCCCCGAGTTGGTCGGCCACGGCGACGGGCACGAGCCGGGCGCCCGCCTCCCGCATCAGCTGGAGGATGTTGGCGTAGCTGGGCGATTCGACGGCGACCCGCTCCCCGGGCCGGACCATCAGCCGACTGGCGGCGGCGACCGCGCCCATGGCGCCGGTGGTGACCATGATCTGCTCGGGCATGGTCGGTATGCCGCTTGCGGTGTAGCGGTCGGCGAGCGCCTGGCGCAGCGCGGGCAGCCCGGCGGGGTAGTCGCCGTGGGTACGGGCGTAGGGCGGCAGTTCGTCCAGGGCGCCGTGCATGGCGCGGGTGAGCCACGGTTCGGGGGCGGGCAGCGCGGCACAGCCGAGGTCGATGACGGAGGCCGCGGCCTCGGGCGGGAGCGGATCGAGCCCCCGGGTGGGCAGCGGGCTTCCGGCGGGCATGGCGGTCCAGCTCCCGGCGCCGCGCCGGGACTCCAGGAACCCCTCGCCGCGCAGCGCCTCGTAGGCGGCGGCGACGGTGGTGCGGCTGACCGCGAGCGCCGCGGCGAGCTCGCGCTCGGCGGGGAGGCGCGCCGCGACCGGAACCCGGCCCTCCAGGATGAGCAGCCGTACGCCGTCGGCGAGGGAGCGATAGGCGGGGACGCGGCGGCCCCCGGTCAGTGAGGCCGCGGCCCCGGCGACCACTCCGTCACGGGTGTGCTGCGATCCGAGCAGCCGGGCCAGTTGGGGTGCGCCGACCGCGGACGTCCATGGACTCATCGAATGCGGTCCACCTTTCGGAAATTGGCCGTAGAACTGGACTGGTTCCAGGCCACAGAGTGACATGCCGCAGGCCACTCACACCAGGAGCTCGCATTGTCCGATCGCCTTCCACGCCGCCTTGTCCAGCTCTACGTGGGGCTCGTCCTGTACGGCACGTCCATGGGGCTCCAGTTGCGCGCCGCCGTCGGTCTCGACCCCTGGGACGCCTTCCACCAGGGCGTCGCCGAGCACACCTCGCTGTCGATCGGCACGGTGACGGTCGTCGTCGGCCTCGCCGCGCTGCTGCTGTGGATCCCGCTGCGCGAGCGGCCCGGACTGGGCACGGTGTCGAATGTGATGGTGATCGGGCCGGTGGTGGACGCCACCTTGTGGCTGATACCGGAGCAAAAGGCGCTGGCGGTGCGGATCCCGATGCTGCTCTTCGCGATCGTGCTGTGCGGCGTGGCCACCGGACTCTATATCTCGGCGCGGTTCGGGGCGGGCCCGCGGGACGGGCTGATGACGGGGCTGCACCGGCGCACCGGATGGTCGCTGCGGCTGGTGCGGACCGGGATCGAGCTGGCGGTGCTGGCCACCGGTTTCGCCCTGGGCGGGTCGGTGGGGCTGGGTACGGTGCTGTTCGCGCTGACCATCGGACCGCTGTCGCAGTTCTTCCTGCGCGTCTTCGCGATTCCCGCGCCCGCCGGGACGCCGGGCCCCGCGGCCGCCGGGGCGCCGGGCCCCGGGATCGTGGCGCGCGGCGGCGCCCAGCCGCAGGTCCGGGACCTGATTTAGGGCTGGCGCGATCGGAGCGGTAGTGTACGCCCTTGGCCTACCAGGCGGACCGTTACTGCGCGCTAAAGTACCAGAAACGCTGGGTGACATCTGCTGCCAGATGTGACAAACCGGGCGCCTGTGGGTAGAACAACGGGGCGGCACGACGGGCGACGCATGTCCCAATACGGGAATCTTCACCGCCGACCGGACGTTGACCGGATGACGACGACAGCGACACCTGTCCTGTGGGCGACAAGCCCGGGAGGCACGATTCATGAGTGAGCGAGCTCTCCGCGGCACGCGACTCGTGGTGACCAGCTACGAGACCGACCGCGGCATCGATCTGGCCCCGCGCCAGGCGGTGGAGTACGCATGCCAGAACGGCCATCGATTTGAGATGCCGTTCTCGGTAGAGGCGGAGATCCCGCCGGAGTGGGAGTGCAAGGCGTGCGGCGCCATGGCACTCCTGGTGGACGGCGACGGACCTGAGGAGAAAAAGGGCAAGCCTGCGCGCACGCACTGGGACATGCTCATGGAGCGGCGCACCCGCGAGGAGCTCGAGGAGGTGCTGGCCGAGCGGCTGGCGGTCCTGCGCTCCGGTGCCATGAACATCGCCGTGCATCCGCGGGACACACGTAAGTCTGCCTGATCCAAGCGGCGGACTTGAGATAGCGAGGGCCGGGGCCACTGCTGAGCAGTGGCCCCGGCCCTTGTGCGCGTTGACGTGACCCCAGGTGGGGCGGTGGCCGCCGGTGGCCCAGCCCCGGCCCCGGCGGCTCGGCCCCGGCCCCGGTGGCTCGGCCCCCGATCCCGGTGGCTCAGCCCCGGTCGCGCGGCCGCAGCCCGGGGCCCGGTTCTTCATCGCCGTCCCGGTCCCGGTCGTGCCCGTCCCCGTCCTTGATCACCTCGCCCTGGATCACCGTGCCCTGCTCCGCGCGCGCCTGCGCGCCCCGGCGCTCCCACTCCTCACGGGCCTGAAGGAAGGGGTCGGAGGGCGATCCGGGGACGAACCCCATCCGGCGCGACAGCGCGCTCTCCGCCCGGCGCCGCAGCAGCGCCCGGGTCGGCGGGAACAGGCACACCAGCGCGGCCACGTCCGATATCAGCCCCGGCACCATGAGCAGCAGCCCGCCGAGCATGGTGAAGGAGCTTCCGGGCCGCGCCGCGGGCTCCTCCTCGCCGCCCGGCCGCATCGACGCGGCCAGGCTCTGCCACGCCCGGCGGCCGCCGCGCTTGACCACGGCCCCGCCCACCACCACGCCCGCGACCAGCAGCAGGAAGACGGTCAGCCCACCGGCCAGGTCCGCCACCAATGTCAGCAGCCAGATCTCCAGAACCAGCCAGGCGGCGATCCCCAGCGGCACGAAGGTGCGGGCGCGTGAGCGCTTCGGGCGGGTCGGGTCGCTCTGCTGCGATGCGCCGGTCATCATGCCTCCAAGTGTGCCCGGGCCCGTGCGCGATTCGGAGCCCGGGGCCGCGTGGCCAAGGGGATCGAGGGGATCTCATGGGTTCCAACGTGCGAGGTGTCCCAGAGGCTCCAGCACTCCGAAGAAGGGTCCGAAGCGGGGTCCGAAGCGGAGTCCGAAGAAGGGTCCGGCCAGGAGCCCGAAGCGGAGTCCCGAGGAGACCGGACGGAATCCGCGGGGAATCGGCGGTGGCGGTCCGGGTACCCGCTGTCGGCGGAGGTGTCGAATGACGGGTGTGCTGGAGGTCCTGGTGTGGTGGGCGGCGCTGACCGGGATCTGGCTGGTGCTGATCGGCACCGTCGACCCCCTGGAGATCCTGGTCGGGGCGGCCGCCGCACTGGCCGGCGCCCTGCTCGCCCGCGCCGGACGCCGGGCGGTGACGGACCGGTGAGCACCTCCGACGGCTGGCTGGCGGCGGCGCTGGTACCGCTGCTCGCGCTGGGGCCGGTGCTGTGGCGGATCGCCTACGGCTCGCCGAAGGACCGGCTGATCGGCCAGAACCTCACCTCGCTGCTGGCCGGGCTGGCGCTGCTGCTGGCCGCGCAGGGCTTCCACCGGACCTCGTACACCGATGTGGCGCTGGTGGTCAGCGTGCTCGGCCCCACCGGAACGCTGATCTACGCCCGCTTTCTGGGCGTCCTGCCCGACTCGCGGCTGGTGCGGTGGACCGCGCTGGTGGGGGTGCCCGCCACGGTGCTGCCGCTGTGCGTGGCGACCGGGCCCGGCCGGGCCATGGCGAAGCTGCTGCTGATCGGCGCACTGCTGATCGCGGGCAGCGTGGTGACCAGCGCCCGCAGTGGAAAGGGGGGCGTCACGGCATGACCGATGTGCTGATCGTCGTCGCGCTGCTGCTGGTCGCGGGCGCCGCCACCGCCGCCGTGCTCAACCGGGACCCGGTGCGGCAGGCGCTGGTGCTGTCCTTCCTCGGCCTCGCGCTGGCCCTGCTGTTCACCTTCCTCCAGGCGCCGGACGTCGCGCTCTCGCAGCTCGCCGTGGGCTCCGCGGTGACGCCGCTGATGATCCTGCTGACCGTGCGCAAGGTGCGGCGCCGCCCGGGGGACCGCGACGGCGCGGACAAGCGGGCGGGCCGTGAGCGATGAGCGCCCGGGTCCGGCTGTGGGTCTTCCTGGCGGGCGCCGCCGGGTTCGCCGTGCTGTTCGCCGTCGCCTGCTTCGGCCTGCCGGCGTTCGGCACCGTCCACCACCCGTACGGCGTCCGGGCGGTACAAGCCTCCTTGAGCCATCACACGGCCAATGTCATCGCGTCGGTCAACTTCGATCTGCGCGCCTTCGACACGCTCGGCGAGGAGACCATCCTCTTCTCCGCCGTCCTCGGCACCGTGGTGCTGCTGCGCCAGGCCCGGGACGAGCACCGCAAGGATCCCGAGCCCGCCGTGGTCCACCCCCGGGTGCGCCGGTTCGCGCTGCTGATGCTGCCGCTCGCCCTGCTGGTGGGGCTGTATGTGATCGCGCACGGTCAGGTCAGCCCGGGCGGCGGCTTCCAGGGCGGGGTGGTCGCCGCCACCGCGCTGCATCTGCTCTACATCGCCGCCGACTACCGGGCCCTGGAGCGGATCCGGCCGCTGACCCTCTACGAGATCGGGGAGGCCGCGGGCGAGGTGGCCTATGTCATCACCGGGCTCGCGGCCGTCCTCGCCGGGTCGGCGTTCCTCGCCAACGTCCTGCCGTTCGGCACCTTCGCGACCCTGTCCTCGGGCGGCACGGTGCCATTGCTCAACGCGGCCGTCGGCCTGGAGGTCGTCAGCGGGGTCGTGGTCCTGCTGGCCCGCTTCCTGGACCAGGCCGTGGAGATCGAGGAGACCGGGGCGGACGACGGGAGCCCGCGCGGCGCAGGGGACAGCCCGGACAACGGAGACGACGGAGACGACGAGAGGGAGCGAGCGTGACGGTCCTGCCGTACCTGGTCGCCGGATGGATCTTTCTGATCGGTGTGTACGGGCTGGTGACCAGCCGGGACCTGATCCATGCCGTGGGGTGCCTGGCGGTCACCCAGTCCTCCACCTATGTGCTGCTGCTCGCCGTCGGCTACCGCAACGGCGGCACCGCCCCGGTCTTCGCCGACGCGCCCACCGACAGCCGGGTGGTCGACCCGGTCGTCCAGGCGCTCGCCCTCACCGACATCGTGGTCGGCGCGACCGTGACCGCGCTGCTGCTCGCGCTCGTCGTCCAGCTCCGCAAACGCCATGGCACGGTCGACCCGGACGCCCTGTCCGAGCTGAAGGGCTGACCGGGTGGACACCGCGCGACTGCTGCCGCTGGTGGTGGCGGCGCCGCTGATCGGCGCGGCGGTGCTGGTGGCCACCGGACGGCGGCTGCCCCGGCTCGCCTCCGACGTGCTGGCCTGCGCCTTCGCGACCGCCACCGCCGTACTGGCACTCCTGGTGCTGTTCCGGGCCGGGCATCTTGGACCGGAGGCGTATCCGGTGGAGTGGGTGGGCGGCTGGCGGCCGGTGGGCGGCCGCGGGGTGGGCATCGTGCTGGTCGGCGATCCGCTGGGCGCCGGGCTCGCGGCGCTGACCTCGCTGCTCGTCGTCGCCGTCCTCGTCTACTCCTGGCGCTACTTCGAGGAGCCGCCGCGCCGCCACACCGGCTCCTTCCCCGCGCTGATCCTGGTGTTCCAGGCGGGCATGTGCGGTTTCGCGCTGACCGGCGATCTGTTCAACGCCTTCGTCTTCTTCGAGCTGATGGGCGTGGTCGCCTACGCGCTGACCGGCTTCCGGGTCGAGGAGCCCAAACCGCTGCAGGGCGCGCTGGCCTTCGGGGTGGTGAACTCCCTCGGCGCCTACGTCACCTTGCTGGGCATCACGCTGCTGTACGCGCGCACCGGGGAGTTGGGGTTCGCCCAGATCGGGCGGAAGCTGGACGCGGGTGAGCCGGACGGGCTGGTGCTCGCCGCGTTCGTCCTGGTGACGACGGGTCTGCTGGTGAAGGCGGCCGCCGTCCCGTTCCACTTCTGGCTGCCCGACGCGCATGCGGTCGCCCCGACGCCGGTATGCATGCTGCTGTCCGGGGTGATGGTGGAGCTGGGTGTCTACGGGGTCGCCCGGGTCTACTGGACGGTCTTCGCCGGGCCCGGCGGTCTCGCCCACCCCGACTTCACCCGGGCCCTGCTGGTGCTGGGCGTCCTCACCGCGCTGCTGGGCGCGGTGATGTGCTGGCAGCAGCGCCATCTCAAACGGCTGCTGGCGTTCTCGACCGTGTCCCACACCGGGCTGTTCCTGATCGGCGTCGCCGTGCTGACCCCCGAGGGGATCTCGGGCACGGCGCTGTACGTGCTCGGCCATGCGGGGGTGAAGGCGGCCCTCTTCGCCTGCGCCGGGGTGCTGCTGGACCGATACGCGTCGGTGGACGAGCACGAGTTGTTCGGCCGGGCCCGGGAACTGCCGGAGGTCGGGGCCCTGTTCGCGGTGGGCGGTCTGGGCTTGAGCGGGCTGCCGCCGTTCGGCTCCGGGCTCGGCAAGGCCATCGCCGAGGAGGCCGCGGGGCACACCGTCGGATGGCTGCCCGCGCTCTACGTCCTGGTGTCGGCGGTGACCGGGGGCGCCGTGCTGCGCGCCGGGCTGCGGATCTTCGCCGGAGCGGGGCGGCGGCCCCGGGACGGGCAGGAGAGCGGTCCGGAGACCACCGGCGAGGAGGAGCCCGAGACCGGCCGCCGCCTCGGGCGCATCCCGGTGCCGCTGCTGGCGGTGCCCGCCGCGCTGCTGGCCGGGTCGCTGGCGGTCGGGGTGATCCCGGCCGTCGCCTCCGCGGTGGACCGGGCCGGGGCGCTGTTCACCGACACCGGCGGCTACCGGCGGTCGGTGCTGGACGGACGCGCCGCGGCCGTCCCGGCGTCCGTGCCGCCGCACTGGCAGGCGACCGGGATCCTGCTCGGGCTGCTCTCCACGGCCCTCGCCATCACCCTGGCCACACTGGCGGTACGGCGGCCGGTCCGCACCGGGACGGCCGCCCTACTCGCGCCCGTACGGCGATTGCAGTCCGGGCATATCGGTGACTACGTCGCCTGGCTGGTCGCCGGGACGGCGCTGCTCACGGTGCTGACCGTCCCGGGGGTCCGCTGAGACCGAGACGTGCCCGGTCTCCTGGTCAGCGGTGGCGCAGTGCCGAGATCAGCTGACTCTTGGACATCTGGGATCTGCCCTCGATGCCCGCCTTCTGGGCCTCGCGGTACAGATCCTCCTTGGTCCGCGTCTCCATGCTGCCCGACTTGGCGCTCCCTCGGGCCGCCATGCCGCGCGCTGTCGACTTCCCGCTCTTCGTGGTCGCTTTAGCCATGTTCCGCCTCCTTCCGCCTCAAGTGTCCGGTACGGGACGGAAGGACGCCTGTGGGACTACTCCGAGCGCGGAGGCGGAGCACCGCAAGCCCGGAGCCGGGCTTACGGCTCCTTGCGGCCCAGCATCTTGTTGACCCGTGAACCCACGCCCCAGGACATGACCCGCCAGGCCGCCTCCGTGACGATGTCGCGGCTCATCTTGCTCTCGCCGCGCTCGCGTTCGATGAAGGTGACCGGAACCTCGATGACGTGGAAGCCCGCCTTGATGGCCCGCCAGGCCAGGTCGATCTGGAAGCAGTAGCCCTGGGAGGCGACCTCGTCCATGCCGATGCCCTCGAGCGTCTCCTTGCGGAACGCGCGGTAGCCCGCCGTCATGTCACGGATCGGCACATCGAGGAGGAGGCGGGAGTATGTGCTGCCGCCCCGGGAGATGAACTCGCGGGACTTGGGCCAGTTGACGATGCGGCCGCCGGGCACCCAGCGGGAACCGATCACCAGATCCGCGCCCTTGAGCGCGGTGAGCAGCCGGGGCAGCTCCTCGGGCTGGTGGGAGCCGTCGGCGTCCATCTCCACCAGCACGCCGTAGCCGTGCTCGATGCCCCAGCGGAACCCGGCCAGATAGGCGGCGCCGAGGCCCTCCTTGCCCTTGCGGTGCAGCACCTTGACGCGGTCGTCCTCGGCGGCCAGCTCATCGGCGACCTTGCCGGTGCCGTCGGGGCTGTTGTCGTCCGCGACGAGGATGTGCGCGTCCGGAACCGACTCCAGGACCCGCTCGACGATCGGCTTGATGTTCTCCGCCTCGTTATAGGTCGGGATGATCACCAAGGTCGTACCGAGCGGACCGTACTTCCGCCGGCCACCGTCGTCCTGCTGCGAGTGGCGCGGCTCCACGTCCGCGCCGCCGGTGAGCGGCTCGTCGCCTTCGCTACGCGGCGCGTCGGCTCCGGCGGGCGGCTTCGCGGCATCGGTACGCGGCGCGTCGGCCTGCACGCCGGGCTCCTCGGCTCCGGTGCCCCGCTCCTCGGCCTTCGCGCTCGGCTCACCGGCTCCGGCCAGCGGCTCCGCGGCCTTCTCGCTCGGCTCACCGGCCTCGGGTGCGTCGCTCACGGCGTCGGATTGGTCGCTTCTCCGCCCGTGAGACGCATCGTCACGGTCGTTGCTCCGGCGCGGCTCCTCGGCCTCGCGTGCGTCGCTCACGGCTACTGCCCCTTCTCGTCCGTACGTCCCCGACGGCCGATCGTGATCGCGGCCGCGCAGGACAGAACGCCCACCATAGCGAGCACCCACTCGGGGATCGCACCGACGCGGTCGGCCAGGGTCTTGCCGTCACGCAGCGGGATGCGCGCGGTGAGCACATCTTGCGTGAATTCTTTCGTCCGCTGCTCGATCGTGCCATCCGGGGAGACCACGGCGCTGATCCCGCTCGTGGCCGCGGTGATCACCGGCCGACCGTGTTCGATCGCCCGCAGCTTGGACATGACCAGCTGCTGCTCGGGCTGGCCGCTGCGCCCGTAGGTGGCGTTGTTGGTCTGGACGACGATCGCCCGGGCGCCCGCGTTGACCGTGTCGCGGACGATCTCGTCGTAGGCGACCTCGAAGCAGATCACATCGCCGAGCCGGGCGGGGCCGACCTTGAGCACGCCGGTGTGGTCGCCGGGGTAGAAGTCGCGGGGCACCCGCTGGAGCCGGGTGATGATCTTGCTGAGCTCCTGGCGGAACGGGACGTACTCACCGAAGGGCACCGGATGCTGCTTGGTGTACGAGGCGCCGGGGCCGCTCTTCGGGTCCCAGACGATGCCCTGGTTCTCCACATAGCCCTGTTTGGTCGGATGGTCGACCAGGGCGCCGACCAGCACCGGAACGCCGATCGCCTGCACGGCCTCGTCGATCCGGGCGTAGGCCTCCCGATACTGGAAGGGATCGAGGTCGGAGGCGTTTTCCGGCCATATGACGAGATCGGGCTTGGCGATCCGGCCGGCCTTGACGTCCTTCGCCAGGTTCAGAGTCGCCTTCACATGGTTGTCGAGGATCATCATGGGGCGGCCCAGGAAGTCCATACCGGGCTGCTGCACATTGCCCTGGACGACCGCGATGTCGACCGAGTCGGCGGCGGCGGTGGGGATGGGCACCGCGAATCCGGCCGCCGTCACGGCGGCGGCGACGGCCACGGCCCCGGCGGCGGGCAGGGCGCCGCGCGGCGAGAGGCCCCCGGCGCGCTTCAGCCGCCACAGGACCAGCGCGGCGGAGGCGAGCGCCCCGCCCGTCACCGCGACGCCGAAGGTGACCAGCGGGGCGCCGCCCAGCGCGGCCAGCGGGGTGTAGGGCGAGCCGGTGTTGGCGAAGGCCAGCCGGCCCCAGGGGAAGCCGCCGAAGGGCACCCGGTCGCGGGCCCACTCCTCGGCGATCCACAGACAGGCCGTCCACAGCGGCCACAGGGCCGGTACCGGCAGCCGGGAGACCAGGGCCAGGCCGGCTCCCATCAGCGCGAGGAAGGCCGCCTGGATGATCGACAGGCCGATCACCGCGTCCCAGCCCACCACGCTGAGCCACTTCAGCAGCAGCAGGAAGAACGGCACCCCGAAGGCGAAGCCCGTCCAGGCGCCCTGGCGGGCGGTCCGGCCGTGGGTGAGCAGGGCCAGGGCGGCGACGGCCACCAGGGACAGCGGCCACACCCCGAACGGCGGAAAGGCGAGGCCGAGCGCGAGCCCGCTGACCGCCGCGAGCGCGCTGCGCCGTGCCTCGCGGCGGGCGAGCAGGCCCAGACGGCGCCACCGGCCGGGCCGCCGCTCCCCGGTGGACGGCTCGGTCGCGGGCGCCGTGGTCCCGCTCTCGCCGCCCGCACCGCCCTCACCGGGGGTCTCGCCGCCTTCGACGGCGCCGCCGGTGGGCGGCGTGACGGCGGAGCCGGGCCGCCGGCCCGGACGGTCTGCGTCCGGCCCGGTGGGGGCGGTTTCGGCGGTGGTGTCGGAACCCGATGGCACGGTGCGGCCTTCCTACAGGTCGTGCTGTGGTGAAGTGACCGTATAACGCGGGCGCCCAGAAGTTGTCCCGAGGTGCGGATTGTGACCTCGGGCTATGGAAACGCTTCGGCCATGGCGGGGGTTCCTCGCCCGGCGGCGGCCCCGCCCCCGCGTCGGGGGCGGTCCGCCGGTGTGCGCGTGCGGAGTGGGGGCCCGACGCCCTTCGGGCCGACCTGGGACCCGCTGGCTGCGGATCGACCGAGAGCCGTTGTCTACTGAGCGTCCGGGCCCCTCCCGGGTCGCACCTGCCGACCCGGCGATCCCTCCCTCGCCCCCGTGCGCTGGACCTGGCTCCCAGTGGTGGCGCACCACGGCGGCGCGTCTCCCTCTGGCCCAGCGGCGTTCGACGACTGCGTGAAGATTCCCCGGTCGGGCGTCCAGTGGTGGACGAGGCCGAACCTACCGGCCACCGACCGCACCCTGTCAACAGCCACATGACCTGCGCCGTTTCCTCAAATGACCAGGTCAGTACGGACGATGTTCAGATGCCACGACAGGCCGGGGGCTCATCGTTCGGCGGTACGGGGCACCCGCGCGTCACTCGTCCGGCCGGAGGTGGACGGTGTGTCCGCCCACCACCGTGCGCACACAGACGGGCAGTTGACCGCCGGGGGTGAGGTCGGGCAGGCCGGGGGTGCCGGAGCGGGGATCGGTCGACCATCCGGCGACCCGCGTGTCGGGCACCTGCACGATGAGTTCACCGGTGCGCCAGATCGCGTAGTCGGCGGGCGCGCCGGGCACCAGGACGCCGGCGTCGTCCCGCCCGATGGCCCGCCAGCCGCCGCGGGTGTGGGCGGTGAAGGCGGCGCGGACGGAGATCCGGTGCTCCGGGGTGCGGTGGAAGGCGGCGGCGCGCACGGTGCCCCAGGGGTCGAGCGGGGTGACGGGGCTGTCGGAGCCGAGCGCCAGGGGCACACCGGCGCGCAGCAGCGCCGCGTACGGGTTGAGGGTGCGGGCCCGCCCGAGGCCGAGCCGCTGGGCGTACATGCCGTCCTCGCCGCCCCACAGGGCGTCGAAGGCGGGCTGGACGGAGGCGGTGAGGCCGAGGTCGGCGAAGGCCGCGATGGTCTCGGGGGTGAGCATTTCGGCGTGTTCGACGCGGTGGCGGGCAGCGCGGACGCGGGCGAGCCCGGCCTTGTCGGCGGCGGCCCGTACGCCCTCGACGACGGCCGTGACGGCGGCGTCGCCGATGGCGTGGAAGCCGGCCTGGATCCCGGCCTCGGTGCAGGCGATGACATGGGCGGCGATGGCCGCCGCGTCCAGATAGGCGGTGCCGCTGTGCGGCGTGTCGGCGTACGGCTGGTGGAGACACGCCGTGTGCGAGCCGAGCGCCCCGTCGGCGAAGAGGTCGCCCGCCGCGCCGATGGCACCGAGTTCGCGCACCTTGTCCAGGTCGGCGGCGCTGCTCGCGGCCTCGGCCCAGTAGCCGTACACCCGCGGCCCCGGCTCCCCCGCGGCGAGCTTCAGCAGCCCGGTGAGGTCGTCCTCGGAGGAGATGTCGGGCCCGGCGCATTCGTGGAGGGAGCCGATGCCGAGCGAGGCGGCGCGGGCGAGGGCGGCCCGCTGGGCGTCGGTGCGCTGCCGCTCGGTGACGGCCGCGTGGGCGGCGGCCCGGACGGCGTGGTGGGCGGCGCCGGTCAGGGGGGCGTCGGCGTGCTGGCCGGCCAGGTCGGACACGCCGGGGACGCGGTCCAGGAGGGCGGTGGTGACGACGGCGGAGTGCACATCGACGCGGGTGAGGTAGAGGGGGCGGCCGCCGGTCGCCTCGTCGAGTTCGGCCCGCGACGGCGGCCGTCCCTCGGGCCAGCGGGCGGCGTCCCAGCCGTGGCCGAGCAGCACCCGGTCGGCGGGGTGGGCGGCGGCGAAGGCGCGCACCCGCTCCAGCGCGTCGGCGAGCGTACGGGCGCCGGTGAGATCGAGTCCGGTGAGGGCGAGCCCGGTCGCGGTGGTGTGCACATGCGCATCGGTGAACGCCGGGGTGACCAGCGCCCCGTCCAGCTGGATGATCTCGTCCACGCCGTCCGCGAAGCTGTCCGCGGCCCCTTCGGAGCCGACCCAGGCGATGGTGCCGCGCTCGACGACCATCGCGGTCGCGAACGGATCGGCGGGGCTGTGGACCTCACCTCCGCGCAGCAGGACGGTACGGCCTCCGGGGGCCTGGGCGGGGGTCGGGTCGTTCACGGCGGGCTGCCTCGGGGGTATCGGATGAGGGGGATCGGAAGGGGCCCGGCAAGGGGGCCCGGGCGTTCAGACGCGCGGCGGGCGCGCCTCGTAGGGCGTGGAGAGGACCACGGTGGTGCGGGTGGAGACCCCGGCCAGCGAGCGGATCCGGCTGAGCAGGTGCTCCAGCTCCAGCGGGGTGGCCACGCGCACCTTGAGGATGTAGTTCTCATCGCCCGCGACGCTGTGGCATGCCTCGATCTCGGGCACCTCGGCGAGCCGCTCGGAGATGTCGTCGGGCGCGCTGGGGTCGAAGGGTTTGACCGAGATGAACGCGGTGAGGGGGAGCCCGACGGCCTCGGGGTCCACGACGGCGGCATAGCCGCGGATCACACCCCGCTGTTCGAGACGGCGAACCCGCTGGTGCACGGCCGATGTGGACAGGCCGGTGGCCTTGCCCAGGTCCGTGTAGCTCATCCGGCCGTCCTTGACGAGCAGCTCCACGATCTGTCTGTCCAACTCCTCCACAGCCGATCACCTTATGTGGTCGGGAGGGGTCCGGCACAACGGGCGGGCACAGCGGACACAGACGCCCGTACGCCGCACCTGCACCGGGCATGTGACGAACACCACATCTCCTCATGGGTGTCCTATGAGTTGCCGCGATTACCTATGCGGTCGCGAGGGAAATGCTTGCTGTGGTCGAGGCCGACGCGCCCGACCAGCCCACCCGAGGGGGAAACACATGCCTCATCTCGAGCGCCTCGACGCAGGCGACATCGATACCGACGAGCACAACGACACCTATGAGATGTTCCGGGTGATCTGCCCGGACTGCGCTCACCCCATCGCGCTCCTCGCCGACGAGGACGTTCTTCCCGAGCACGCCCTGTGCTCCTCCCCGTGGGACCCGTTCGGGCTCACGGTCTGCGCCGGCACCGGCCGCCGGGCGGCCGACGCCGCCCCCGCCGACGCGTCGCTGGAGGCGCGGGAGCGGGACGCCGCACTGCTGCTGACGCTTCCGGCGGGCCTGGACTGGCGGACGCAGCCGTTCTCGCACCTCGGCGGCCCCGGCTCGCAGCCGGTCCGCTCCCCGGTGACGCGGCGGTAGGCGAACGGCGGGGGCGCGTGCCGCGCCCCCACCGAAACACCCGGCTCAGCCGGTCTCAGGTCCCGCGAGAGCGCGGGCGATGACCACCCGCTGGATCTGGTTGGTGCCCTCCACGATCTGCAGGACCTTCGCCTCGCGCATATAGCGCTCGACCGGGAAGTCCACCGTGTAGCCGTATCCGCCGAGCAGTTGGACGGCGTCCGTGGTGATCCGCATCGCGGCGTCCGTGCAGAACAGCTTGGCCATCGCCGCCTGCTTGGAGAACGGCCGCCCCGCGTCCCGCAGCCGTGCCGCCGCCAGGTACAGGGCGCGCCCGGCCTCGATCTGAGTGGCCATGTCGGCGAGCATGAAGCGCAGCCCCTGGAAGTCGGCTATCGGCCGGCCGAACTGCCGCCGCTGCGCGGTGTACGCGAGCGCCTCGTCCAGCGCCGCCTGGGCGACGCCGACGGCACAGGCCGCGATGCCCAGACGGCCCGCGTCGAGGGCGGACAGGGCGATCGCGAACCCCTGGCCCTCCTCGCCGATGCGCCGGGCGTCGGGGACCCGCACCCCGTCGAGATGGATCTGGGCGGTCGGCGAACCGGCCATGCCCATCTTGTGCTCGGGTGCGGCCGCCGAGAGCCCGGGGGTGTCGGCCGGGACGAGGAAGGCGCTGATGCCCCGGGTCCGCTCGGGGCCGGTGCGGGCGAGCACGGTGTAGAAGTCGGCGATACCGCCGTGGGTGATCCACGCCTTGGTGCCCTGAAGCGTCCAGGTGTCCCCGTCGCGGGTGGCCCGGGTGGTGAGCCCGGCCGCGTCCGAGCCGGAGGAGGGCTCGGAGAGGCAGTACGCGCCGAGCAGACCGCCGCCGAGCATCGCGGGAAGGTGCTCGGCCAGCTGCTCCTTGCTGCCGTAGCGGGCGAGGGCGTGGCAGGCCAGGGTGTGGACGCTGACGCCGAGGCCGACGGTCAGCCGGGCCGCCGCGAGCTCCTCCAGAACCTGCAGATAGACCTCGTACGGCTGGTCGCCGCCGCCGAACTCCTCGGGCTGGACCAGCCCCAGCAGCCCGGACTCGGACAGCAGGGTGAACAGCTCGCGGGGAAGTGCCCGGCGGCCTCCTCCTCGGCGGCCCGGGGCTTGATCTCCCGTTCGATCAGCTCGCGGACGAGCGAAATCAGGTCGCGGGCCTCCTCGGTGGGCAGCTCGCGTTCCACCGGCTGCGGGCCGTGGTCGGTCATGGCGGCGCTCTCCTCTCCCCTGTTCAGGCGCTGCGGCGACGTGCGCCGGGGTGTGGCGGCGCCGCCGGTGGTGCTGCCGCCGGCCGGCCCCGCCACTCGGATCGCGAGGGGTGGTGACCTGTACCGCGGCGGTTGGAGTATGCCCGATCCCGGGCCTTCCGCCACCGGTTGCCCGATCTTCGATCAACTTCGCACACGTACGCCCACCACCTTCTTACGCGCATTCCCACCAACGGCGCACGCGCGGAGCAAATTGGCCCAGACCATTGACCCCACTGGTCTAGTCCTTCTACCTTTTCCCCACCCTGTCCTGCGCGTTCATGTCAAGCTATGGGCAGGTCGTCGGGCAGTTCACTCTCCCCTCACCCCCACCGAGGAGATTCCATGCTCAGACCAGGCAGACTGTCGGCCGCGCTCGCGGCGCTCTGTACGGCGGTCCTGACCGCCACTCTGCTCGCGGGCTCGGCCACGGCCGGTGAGCCCCAAAGCGCCGGCATAGCCAAGGCCACGCCCAAGGCCGCACCGAAGGCCGCCGAAGCCCCCGCCACGCAGGCCGCCGGTAACAAGGTCGTCGGCTACTTCACCGAATGGGGCGTCTACCAGCGCAACTACCACGTCAAGAACGTCGAGACCTCGGGCTCGGCCGCCAAGCTCACCCACATCAACTACGCCTTCGGCAATGTCACCGGCGGCAAGTGCGCCATCGGTGACGCCTACGCCGACTACGACAAGGCGTACGACGCGGCGAGCAGCGTCGACGGCAAGGCCGACACCTGGGACGCGGGCGCCCTGCGCGGCAACTTCAACCAGCTCCGCAAGCTGAAGAAGCTCCACCCGGGCCTCAAGGTGCTGTGGTCCTTCGGCGGCTGGACCTGGTCCAACGGGTTCACCGAGGCCGCCAAGAACCCCGCGGCCTTCGCGCAGTCCTGCTACGACCTGGTCGAGGACCCGCGCTGGGCGGATGTCTTCGACGGCATCGACATCGACTGGGAATACCCCAACGCCTGCGGGCTCAGCTGTGACACCAGCGGTAAGGACGCCTTCAAGAACCTGATGGCCGCGATGCGCGCCAAGTTCGGTTCGTCCAATCTGGTGACCGCGGCGATCACCGCCGACGCCTCCTCCGGCGGCAAGATCGAGGCCGCCGACTACGCGGGCGCCGCGCAGTACGTCGACTGGTACAACCCGATGACGTACGACTTCTTCGGCGCGTGGGCCGCACAGGGCCCCACCGCCCCGCATTCGCCGCTCAACTCCTACAACGGCATTCCGCAACAGGGCTTCGACACCAACGCCGCCATCAGCAAGCTCAAGGGCGCCGGCATCCCGGCCTCGAAGCTGCTGCTGGGCATCGGCTTCTACGGACGCGGCTGGAGCGGCGTCACCCAGGACGCCCCCGGCGGCACGGCGACCGGCGCCGCGCCCGGCACCTACGAGGCGGGCATCGAGGACTACAAGGTGCTCAAGAACTCCTGCCCGGCGACCGGCACGGTCGCGGGGACGGCCTACGCGCACTGCGGCAACCAGTGGTGGAGCTACGACACCCCCGCCACCATCGCCGGCAAGATGAACTACAAGCAGCAGCAGGGCCTGGGCGGCACCTTCTTCTGGGAGCTCAGCGGCGACACCACGAACGGTGAGCTGATCAAGTCCATCAGCTGACCCTCGTACGGACCTCGTACGAACCCCGTACGAACCCCGTACGAACCCCGTACGAACCCCCCTGATGGCGCGGGCGGGGAGCCTTCACCGGCTCCCCGCCCGCGTTGTCGTGTGCCTTGTGGTCTGCGGGGCCCGACGTGCGCGGTGGGCTCGACCGGCGGCCGACCCGGGCTCGACCGGTGGCCGACCGGCCCTCCAGCGTTCAAGCGGCGCGCGAGGGGGCGCGGGAAGCGTAGGGGGAGATCCCGGTAACGCCGCACACCCGGTGTGAACGCGCTCCATCCGGTGCCCGTACCCGAACGCGGCTTGTTCTGACTGTTGCGGGGCATCTGCCCCACAAGGAAATCTGAGCGCACGGGTGGCCCGCACCGCCCCGTGCGCATGAACCAAAGGAACGATCATGAGCTCCGAGCAGTGCCCGAGCTGCGGTGGCCAACTCGCCGTGAACCAGGACGGGTGGAAGATCTGCCACTCCTGCGGCTATGCCTCCCCGCCCGGGGTCGTGCCCGCCCCCTCTTTGCCCGCCCAAAGCTGACGGCCGACTCCCCTGCGCCGCCCGCCGCTTAGTACCGTCTCCTCGTATCCCTGAAGCACCGAATCCCCGAAACCCTGGAACCCTGGTCCTCTGAACATTCCGCCCCCGTACCGCTGAGCGAGGCACCATGGTCAATCCCTGGCTGGCGATGGCGTCCGGCACCGACCCCGCCGAGCGCACCCGTACCGTGCGCCGCGCCCATGAGGCGTTTCTGACCGAGGGAGCACTCAGCTCGGCCGTGCGGCCGGTGGTGGCGGAGTCCTGGCGGCGCTCGGCCGACGCGCGGGTCGCCCAGGAGCGCAACGCGCCGATCGACCTGGCGGACGACGCGCTGGACACCTATCGCGCGGACCATCCGCTGGCCCGGGTGATGCCGCTGTTCCGCGAGCTGCTGGGCACCATCGCCCACGACGGCGCCCATCTGCTCGCGGTCTGCGACGAACAGGGCCGGCTGCTGTGGGTGGAGGGGCACGCGGGCGTACGGAACCAGGCCGAGCGGATGAACTTCGTGGCCGGGGCCCGCTGGGACGAGAGCCATGCGGGCACCAACGCGCCCGGGACGGCGCTCACCGTCGACCATGCGGTGCAGATCTTCGCCACCGAGCACTTCAACCGCAGCGTGCAGCCGTGGACCTGCGCCGCCGCCCCCGTCCACGATCCGCACACCGGACGGCTGCTGGGCGCGGTGGACATCACCGGCGGGGACCATCTGGCCGCCCCGCACAGTCTGGCCCTGGTCCAGGCGACCGCCCGTGCCGCCGAGGCGCAGCTGGGCGCCGGGGAGCCGCGGGCGCGCGGACCGCGGATCTCCCTGACCGCGCTGGGCCGGGACGAGGCGCTGCTGGTCGTCGACGGGCGGCGGCTGCGGCTCGGGCGGCGGCACAGCGAGATCATGGTGCTGCTGGCGGGTCATCCGGAGGGGCTGTCCGGCGACCGGCTGACGCTGGAGCTGTACGGGCCCCGGGCCGACGATCGCTCCCCGGTGACACTGCGGGCCGAGCTGTCGCGGCTGCGCCGCCTGGTGGGCCCGCTGCTGGGCTCGCGCCCGTACCGGCTCTGCGCGCCGGTGAGCACCGATCTGGCCGACGCCGCCGAGGCGTTGGCCTCCGGCGACGCGTATACGGCGCTGCGGGCGTATACGGGGCCGCTGCTGCCGCTGTCGGAGGCGCCGGGGGTGTGCCGGATGCGGCGGGTGCTGGAGGACGGGCTGCGGCGCACCGTGCTGTCCCACGGCGATCCGGAGCTGCTGCGGCGCTGGGCGCAGACGCCGTGGGGCGAGGACGATCTTGAGGTGGCGGAGGCGCTGCTGACCGCGCTTCCGGCCCATGCGCCGGGCCGGGTGGTTCCGGCGGCGCGGGTACGGCGGCTGCGGGAGCTGTACGGACTGGCGGGCGTGGCCCAGCACGGAGACAGCGCCCACAACGGAAGCGGCGCCGCCCACAACGGAGGCGGCGCCGGCCCCGGAGACGGCGCTGAGCGGCAAGGGAGCGGCCACCGGGACGCAACGTCCCCGCAACGTGGCCGCGGCTAGCCTCCCCGTCGGCTCCGCCCGTGTCGGCGCGGGCGGGGCCGGGACGCACACGCACGACGCGTCCGACAACGGGACACCATCACGCGTACACCCCGGGAGGCCGCCCCATGACGCGTTTCGCAAACCCCGGCTCCGAGGGCTCGGTCGTCAGCTACCAGCCGCGCTATGACCACTGGATCGGCGGCGAGTACGTCCCGCCGGCCCGGGGCCGCTATTTCGAGAACCCGACCCCCGTGAACGGGCAGCCGTTCACCGAGATCGCCCGGGGCACCGCCGAGGACGTCGAGCGGGCCCTGGACGCCGCCCATGCGGCCGCGCCCGCCTGGGGCCGTACGGCACCCGCCGAGCGCGCCTCGGTGCTGCTGAAGATCGCCGACCGGATGGAGCAGAATCTGGAGGCGCTCGCGGTCGCGGAGAGCTGGGAGAACGGCAAGCCGGTGCGGGAGACGCTGGCCGCCGATATCCCGCTGGCCATCGACCACTTCCGCTATTTCGCGGGGGTGATCCGGGCCCAGGAGGGCAGCCTCTCCGAGCTCGACCACGACACGGTCGCGTACCACTTCCACGAGCCGCTGGGCGTGGTCGCCCAGATCATCCCGTGGAACTTCCCCATCCTGATGGCCACATGGAAGCTGGCCCCGGCGCTGGCCGCGGGCAACGCGGTGGTGCTGAAGCCCGCCGAGCAGACGCCCGCCTCGATCCACCTGTGGATGAGCCTGGTGGCCGATCTGCTGCCCCCGGGTGTGGTCAACATCGTCAACGGCTTCGGCGTGGAGGCCGGAAAGCCGCTGGCGTCCAACTCCCGGGTGGCCAAGGTCGCCTTCACCGGGGAGACCACCACCGGCCGGCTGATCATGCAGTACGCGAGCGAGAACCTGATCCCGGTCACCCTGGAACTCGGCGGCAAGAGCCCGAACGTCTTCTTCGACGATGTCTCGGCCGCCGACGACGACTTCCTGGACAAGGCGCTCGAAGGGTTCACCATGTTCGCCCTGAACCAGGGCGAGGTGTGCACCTGTCCCTCGCGGGCCCTGGTCCAAGGCGGCCACTACCAGGCGTTCATGGACGCGGCCGTGGCCCGTACGGAGAAGGTGGCGCAGGGCCATCCGCTGGACACCGACACCATGATCGGCGCCCAGGCGTCCAACGACCAGCTCGAGAAGATCCTGTCGTATCTGGACATCGGCCGTCAGGAGGGCGCCCGCGTCCTCACCGGCGGCAGCCGCGCCGAGCTCGGCGGCGAGCTGGAGGGCGGCTACTACGTCCAGCCCACGATCTTCGAGGGCGGCAACCATATGCGGGTCTTCCAGGAGGAGATCTTCGGGCCGGTGGTCGCGGTGGCGCGGTTCACCGACTTCGAGGACGCGATCGGCATCGCCAACGACACGCTCTACGGGCTGGGCGCGGGGGTGTGGACCCGCGACGGCACCACCGCGTACCGCGCCGGCCGCGCCATCCAGGCGGGCCGGGTGTGGACCAACTGCTACCACGCCTACCCGGCACACGCCGCCTTCGGCGGCTACAAGCAGTCCGGGATCGGCCGCGAGACCCACAAGATGATGCTGGATCACTACCAGCAGACGAAGAATCTGCTGGTGTCGTACTCCCCGAAGAAGCTCGGCTTCTTCTAGGCGCATGAAAAAGGCGCCTGACCTGGGTTTTCACCCGTCAGGCGTCTTCCACTCCACCCGCTCTCGACCAAGCCCGAAAGCCGTCAAGGAACTTGGCGTAGTGGCGGAAGAGAACCTCGATGCTCTGGCCGGCGCGGCGGGCGCATTCGGCCGGGTCCACTCCGGAATAGAGCCAGAACGAGATCCCGGCATGCCGGAGCTCGTGAGGTCGCTTGGCCAGGCCAGAAGTACGCTCGGTAGGAGTCAGGGCGTGCTCCCGGGCCCGCGCCCACGTGATGCCGTAGGCGGCAGCGTCCACGTAGTTGCCAACCTGGTTTCGGAAGAGTCGGCCATCGGGTGCCACGCCGAACCGTTTCACATGGGCACGCAGCATGCGTACGAATGGCGGCGGGATGGGAACAGGTCGCGTCGCGCTTGCCGCGCGACTCTTGAGCGAGTGCACCTCGTGCACCTCGCCGTCGTCGGTCCACTCCTTGCCAGACGTGACAACCCCGTCCGAGAGGTTTCCGCTTCATCCAGCCCAGCGCGTGGAGCCACTCCTCGGTGGGCTCGCGCTGCCAGGCGTTCTTGTTGAATGCCCACGAGTACAGGGCACGCCGCAGTACCCGCGGATCGGAAAACGCAACGCCAGGGCGTACCAGGGCGGGCGTGGCCGTGGCGAAGGCATCAGCCAGAATGCGGCGGGTGTTCCCTGGCGTGCGGTCCCACCTTTGCTCGATGTATTCCTGCGCCAGGTCATACCACGTAGTCAATCTTGTAGACCATGCCGTTGATCACCCGGCGGTCCTCCACCCGCGGCCGACCCGTCGCGGCCCGTGGAATGAGCGGAGCGAGTGATTCCCAGTCCTCATTGGTGAGTTCATGACGGCGCACCACGCCACCATGATCCGCCATCTAGCGACCTGCGAAGACGGACCCTAGATGGCGGCCCCGGCTTCGAGGTCGAAGGGGACACCTGTGAGCTGCTCGCTCGCCGCCCACAGCCGCCTGCCCTCCGCGGGGTCGTCGGCGCCTGTGGGGAGCTTGGCGGGCTTGGGGGTGCCGGAGGTCTGGTCCCGTCCGGCGGGGCCGATGAACCGGCCCGACTGGACGTACGGGCTGGTCGCCGCGTATAGGGAGGGCCAGGCGGCACCCTCGGCCGAGCCCATGAGCAGGCGTGCGGCGATCGGGGTGACCATGCGGCTCAGAGCGCTGTTGCCGTGCTGCTGCAGACCGGTCATCGCCGACCCCGGGTGGACGACGAGCGCCTTGACGGGGCTGCTTGCAGTGCGGCGCGCGAGTTCGAGGGTGTAGACGATGTTGGCGCGCTTGGACTTGGCGTAGGCGCCCATGGCGCGGTAGCTCCTTTCGCTCATCAGGTCGTCCAGCCTGCCCATCGGCCACCGCGCCGCGATGGCGCTGACGGTGACCACGCGCGGTGCGGACGAGCGGCGCACGGCGGGCCAGACCTGGGCGTCGAAGGCGAAGTGGCCGAGGTGATTGGTGCCGACCGTCATCTCGAGGCCGTCGTGGGTGGTCCGCCGCTCGGGCAGGTTCATCACGCCGGCGTTGTTGAAGAGCAGGTCAACCGTCTCGGTCTCGGCGATTCGGGTGGCCGCGTCGCGGACGGAGGAGAGGTCGGCGAGGTCGAGCACGAGGGTGTCCGTCCGGGCCTCGGGGGTCGCGGCGCGCACAGCCTCCGCGGCCTGGTCCAGCTTGGTCTGGCTGCGGCCGGCCAGGATGACGCGGGCCCCATGCCGGGCGAGCGCGCGGGCGGTCTCGAGTCCGATCCCGCTGTTCCCGCCGGTGATCAGCGCCGTGCGGCCGGTCTGATCGGGGATGTCGTCGGGAGTCCAGTGGTTCACCGTTGTCACGCTCCTCGGATTCGTTGATTTGTGCTCGGTCATGCGGCGCTCGGCAGTCTCGTGATACCGCGCTGGAAGAGCATGCCGAGGATGTCCTCGGCGAAGGCGCGGCGACGACCTGGATGATGTCCAGGCGCATGCCGCTGAAGGCGCCGGCGGCACTGGGCCGCCATGAACTTCCTGTAGTCGTCGGTGCCGCGGTGTTCCCCCAGGCTGCCGCCGCGCCAGATCATGTCGTCCGCCCAGAGTTCGTCGATAACGTCGAGACAGCCCCCGTTGACAACTCCGTCGATGAAGGGCGTCGGTCCTGGTGCGCAGCCCAGGACCTCCCCCTTTTCAGACCGGTGGTCTGTTTGACTGCGACCCCAACGTAGAAGACCACCGGTCTGATGTCAAAAGACCGACAGTCTGTAACCTGGGGGCATGACGAACTTCCAGCGCGCGCGCAGTGAGGAGCAGCGTGAGGTACGGCGCCAGGCCATCCTCGACACCACTGCCGCCATGCTCGAGGAGATGCCCATCGGCGAGATCAGCCTGAACGAGCTGAGCCGCCGCGTCGGGCTGGCGAAGTCCAATGTGCTGCGCTATTTCGAATCGCGTGAGGCGATCCTGCTGGAGCTGCTCGACCGTGCCTGGCGGCAGTGGGTGGCCGACTTGCCCGCCCTTGCGCACGCCGGCATCGACCAGGACGCTCCGGTGAGCCGGCGTGCAGAGCAGTTCGCCGCCGTCATCGCGGGCTCCCTCGCCCAACGCCGGGTCCTATGTGACCTGCTGAGCGCGCAGGCGGGCGTACTGGAGCACAACGTTTCCCCGCAGGTGGCCGCCCGCTATAAGCGCGCGGCCGTGGCCAACGTCGCCGACATCGCGGCCTTGGCCTACCAGCACCTTCCTGAGCTGGGCAACAACGCACCGCAGTTGACCGCAGCCGTGATCATGGCCGTCGGCGCCGTGTGGACACACGCACGGCCCTCCCCGGCGATGCTCGCCGCCTACGAAGCCGACCCCTCACTCACCGCGTTCAAGCTGGACTTCGTGACTGCCCTGCAGGAGATGCTGGCCACGCTCACCGCGGGCACCATCGCCCGCGCCTCCGCCTGAGCCCGGTTCTGCCCCACTCGCCCTGGAACATCCGCGCGCGTCATCATCAAGGTTTCGGCAGACGGCACGTCCAGGCAGTAGCCGTGGGCCGGGCCGCGGTGGCCGGCGCGCGGCGGCGCGTCGCGCCCAGGTACGACAAGACCGCCACCTCCTCCGAAGGAGCGGTCTCTCTCGCCTCGTTCCGCTCTGGGCGAGATCCGGTTGACGACGGACCCTGGATGTCGCAGTAGACGAACTCGATTGCGGATCCGGGCTGTCATCACCCTTGGAGGGGGCGCAACGTGCAACGCCCGCCAGGGAGCGGCGGCCTGTACTTGCCGTCATCACCCCTGGAGGGGTCGCAACGGCCACGTCTGGGCATGTCGCAACTGCCGGTTCTCCGCGAACGTCCAGGTCATCGTGGATGCGGACACCCGGCTGGTGATCGCGGCCGCGCGTTGGATGCCGGGGACCACGGCGGACGCGCATGCCTGGCGAGCATCCGGGCTGAGCGAACACTGCCAGGGTGTGACCGTGCTCGGTGACGGCGCCTACCAGGCGGGTGTTCAGCTCGTGGGGACGGTGACGACGATCTTTCCGACCTGCCCACCGGCCTCCAGGTATCGGTGGGCCTCGGCGATGTCCTCCAGCGGGAACGTCTTGTCGACGGTGGGGGTCAGCTCGCCCTTGGCGAGGCCGTCGGTCACGAAGGCGACCGCTTCGGCGCGGCGCCGGTCGTCGGTGGTGATCTCGAAGAGTTCGAATCCGCGGATGGTGAGGTGCTTGAAGAGGACCTCGCCGACGTTGAGCGGTGCGGGGGCGCGGTCGAGGAGGCCGTAGAGAATGAGGTGGGCTTCGTGAGCGGCGGCGGTGACCAGGTCGGCCAGGGCCGTTCCTCCGACGGCGTCGAAGATGACCCGGGCGCCCTGGCCGTCGGTCAGCTCCCGCACGCGGGCGGGCAGGTCCTCCTCGGCGGTGGCGATGACCTCGTCGGCGCCGGCGTCCAGGAGCTGTTGGCGCTTGGCGCTGGTGCGGGTCAGGGCGACGGCGCGGGCGCCGGCCTTGTGGGCGATCTGGATGGCCGCGAGGCCGACGCTGCTGGAGGCGGCGGAGATCAGGACGGTGTCGCCGGGGCGGACGCCCGCGAGGTCGACCAGGCCACCGTAGGCGGTGATGAACTGCATCCACACCGAGGCCGCCTCCTCGAAGGACAGGCGCTCGGGGTGAGTGACGACCGCGTGGGCCGGGGCGAGGACCGCTTCGCCGTGCACGGCGTAGTCGGTCATGGCGAAGGACGGCACCAGGCTGACCGCGTCGCCCACACTCAGCCCGCTCACGCCGTCCCCGAGGGCCTCGACCACCCCGGCCGCCTCGTAGCCGATGCCGGAGGGGAAGACGGGGTCGATGCCGTACTGGCCCAGACGGAACATCGACTCCGCCCGGTTCAGGCCCAGCGCCCGGGTGCGGATCAGGACCTCGCCCGGCCCGGGCTCGGGCAGGGGGGCCTCCTCCAGGTGCAGGACTTCGGGCCCACCGGTCTCATGGAAACGGACGACGCGGTTCATGCGTGGCTCCCTGGTGCGGTTGATGCGCTGGGGAAGCCGGTGTCTCACCGGCCTCCTCGTTCACCCTGCCCCAAGGTTCGATGAGCGTCAAATTTCGACCACCATCGAAGTATGTAACGTGTCGGAGCCTCCGCCGCCTCCCCGATCCTCAGTCGGCGCCCGCACCCGCCTCCGCCGCGCAGGCCGCGATCACGGCCGGGAGCAGGCCGGGGAACCGCTCCTCCATCTCGTCGGCGCGCAGCGTGTTCATCTTCGTCACCCCCACGTAGTACTGCCGGATCACCCCCGCTTCGCGCAGCACGTTGAAGTGATGCGTGAGCGTGGAGGTGGAGACCGGAGCCTCGAACGTGCCGCAGCTCATACCCTCGCCCTTCCGGACGAGCTGGGACACCACCATCCGGCGCACCGGATCCGCCAGCGCCTCCATCACCTGCTGAAGATCCACCTGGGCCAGGTCGGGGTGGTCCACTGTCCGGGCGGCGGTACGGGGGCGAGCCACTGTTCTCTCCTGGAGGCGATGTCGACGACCCACCCATAATACGACCGGCGTCGAAATAAGGACCTGAGTCACTCGTGGATGGGGGTGGCGGTACGAGGGAGCGAGGGTGGCTCAGGGCGCGGTGTGGGCGACCATCACGTGAGCGTCCACCTCGCGGGCAACGGCGCGACAGCAGACACGGCAGCCGCGCTCTACTGCCATCGCAACACCGTGCAGCATCGCTCCAACCGCTTCCCCGAGCTCACCGGCGACGACGTACGCCACCCCGAGAGCGGCCCTTATCGCGCCGGCCATGCGGGCCCGCGGTCGCAGGGCCGGGACTCAGGCCGATCATTTCGTTTGGAGTTCCAAGGGGCCGCGCCATGAAGACCGGTCCGGTCGGCCCAAGGACACCGGATACAGTGCGCGAGACGGCAGCCCGGTCAGGGAGGGGAAGCGTGACCGACACCAGCGACACCCGGCCCGCCGAGGGTGAAGCGCAAGCGCCGCGGCAGAGCCGACCGCGCCGCCTGATGCACTACATCCCCCTGATCGCCCCCGTTCTGCTGTGGGCCGTGCCCTGCTGGGTGCTCCTGCACACCGGCCAGCACTGGCCGCTGCCCGTCACGCTGGTCGGCACCGCCCTGTTCGCCCTCGGTCTCATCGGTATGCCGCTCGCGATGGCGCGCGGCCACGGCCGGCGCCAGCAGGATCGGGCGGCGATCATCGGCGACACCCTGTTGGGCACCAGCTGGGTTCTGTTCACGTGGTCCGTTCTGCTCGGCGTCCTCCTGCGGCTCGCCCTGACCGTGGCCGGCGTCGGCGAGAGCCAGGACCGGGCCCGAATCGTCACCTGGGCCGTCCTCGGCATCACCGCCGTACTGCTCGGCTGGGGGTACGCCGAGGCCCGCCGCGTGCCACGCGTGCGCCGACTCGACGTGCGACTCCCCCGGCTGGGCGCCGGGCTGGACGGCATCCGCGTCGCCCTCATCACCGACACCCATTACGGCCCACTCGATCGCACTCGCTGGTCGGCGCGGGTATGCGAGACGGTGAACACTCTGGAAGCCGACCTGGTCTGCCACACCGGCGACATCGCGGACGGCACGGCCGAACGCCGCCGCGCCCAGGCCGCCCCACTCGGTACCGTGCGGGCCACCCGGGCCCGGGTATACGTCACCGGCAACCACGAGTACTACAGCGAGGCCCAGGGCTGGGTCGACCTGATGGACGAGCTGGGCTGGGAGCCGCTGCGCAACCGCCATCTGCTGCTCGAACGCGGAGGCGACACCCTCGTGGTCGCCGGGGTGGATGACGTCACCGCCGAGTCCTCCGGCCTGGCAGGCCACCGCGCCCACCTCGCCGGAGCCTTGAACGGCGCCGACCCCGGCCTACCCGTCCTGCTCCTGGCACACCAGCCCAAGTTCATCGACCGGGCAGCAGCCGCCGGCATCGACCTCCAACTCTCCGGCCACACCCACGGCGGCCAGATCTGGCCCTTCCACCACCTCGTCCGCATCAACCAGCCCGCCCTCGCCGGCCTCAGCCACCACGGCCCCCGCACCCTCCTCTACACCAGCCGCGGCACCGGCTTCTGGGGCCCGCCGTTCCGCGTCTTCGCCCCCAGCGAGATCACCCTGCTCGTACTCCGCTCCCCACACCTGCCCACCTCGACATAGCACTCGGCGGGCCGGCGGGACCGCCGCAGCCTCCCCAAGGCGATCTTCGCGACCCGCGGCGAACCGCGAGGCCCGCCTCCGTCGGATCCGGAGGCGGGCCCGGTGGATCGCCGTCCTGGCGCCGGGGCGTGCGGTCGCCTTACGGCGTGTAGACGGCGTCGCTGCCGTACAGTTCCCTGGTGAACGCGGAGACGTCGGCGCTGCGATTGGCGCCGTCGAGGTTGTACGTCAGATAGACGCCGTACCCCTCACTGACGGTGCGACGGGCGAGGTCGGCGGCCGTGCTCTGCGCGGTCCGGCCGATCTCGACAGCCGCCGGCGACAGCTTCGACTTGGGCAGTGCCAGGCCGGGAACCTGCCAGGAGCCGTAGTACGGGTTCCAGGCGTAGTCGAACTTGGACGAGATGTCGACGCCGCCGTAGGACAGGCGCGACGCGGCCGGGCCGATGTTGTAGAGGCTGATGATCTTGTCCGGCATGTTCGCGCGCAGCGCCGTCACCAGGTGCACGAACGAGCTGTCGTTGGGCTGGCCCGTGCCGTTGTTGCCGTAATCGGCGTACTCGTCGTCGAAGTCGATGCCGTCGAGGCCGTACTTGGCCACGGTGTCCGACAGTTGTTTCGCGAACGCCGAAGCCGCCTGCTGGGAGGGGAAGTTGGCGAAGCCCGCGCCCTCATGGTTGCCGAGCACCGAGAGGACGACCTTGATGCCCTTTTGCTGCAGGGGCCGTATCTCCGTGGCGGCGTTGTCGAGGACACGCTGCACGTTCTCGTTGAAGTGCAGATACGCCGCCTTCGTACCCGTGTCGTAGTTGATGTTCGCCGCGAAGATCACGGCGACGTCGAAGACGTTGCCGCCGCCGCCCGCGAGGGTGTACTTGCCGACGTTCCGCATGCTGTTGTTGTTCACCTCGACGTACGCCACCGAGGTCGGCCCCTGTTTCGCGGGAGCGGGAGCGGGGGCCGCCGCGCTGGTCGTGGCGGTGGCGGCGGTCCCGGTTAAGGCGAGGGCCGCGACCGCGGTGAGCGCGAACGCGGCCGTCCGTATTCTGCTCCGTACCAGACTGAACATCGTTGACCGGTCTCCCCTCGCATGGGTCGGCGCCCGACCTGTTCGGAAGCGCCGAGTGAGCCCCCCAAGTCTTCCGCTCCCGTCACCGAATCCCGGGAATCGCGCGTGGATTCTTCACGACTCCCACGCACCGCCCCCCGCGAGCAACTCCGCGAGCACCACGCACTCCTGGCCGTGCCGGGGGCTTCGCCATTGACAGGCTCGGCTAATCACATTAGCTTTTAGCTAACGCAATTAGCCAGAGCTGAGGGGTGTCATGACCGAGTACCTGGCCGTCGACGGCGGCACGATCGCTTATGAGGTGGCGGGCTCCGGCCCGCTGATCGTTCTCGCCCACGGCATGGGCGACAGCCGCGCCGCCTACCGTGCCGTGATCCCGCCGCTGGTGGCGGCGGGCTATCGGGTCGCCGCGGTCGATCTGCGCGGCTGCGGCGGCTCCAGCGCCGGCGGGCCGGCCTGGAGCCGCACCGCCATCGCCGGCGACCTGCTCGCCGTGATCCGCCACCTGGGCGGCCCGGCCCTGCTCGTCGGCCACTCGATCTCCGGCGGCGCCGCCACCATCGCCGCGGCGCGGGAGCCCTCACTGGTCACCGCGGTGGTCGAGTTGGCGCCGTTCACCCGCAAGCAGTCGATCCGCCTCGGCGACCTGCGGGTCAAGCGCTTCCGGCAGGGCATGCTGCGGCTGTTCGGCACGGTCGTGTTCGGCAGTGTGCCGCTCTGGCGCTCGTACCTCGATATAGCCTCCCCCGGAGTGAAACCGGCCGACTGGGCCGAGCGGCTCGGCCGTATCGACTCCCTGCTGCGCGAGCCGGGCCGGATGAAGGCCCTGCAGGGCATGGGCCGCACCGCCCCGACCGACGCCGGCGAGCAGCTCGGCAACGTCCGCTGCCCGGTCCTGGTCGTGATGGGCACACTCGACCCCGACTGGGCCGACCCGCACGCCGAGGGCTCGGCGATCGTCGATGCCCTGCCGTCCGGTCTCGGTCGCCTTGAGATGATCGAGGGCGCCGGGCACTACCCGCACGACCAGTTCCCCGACCAGGTGGTTTCGCTGATGCTCGCCTTCTTCCGCTCGGACGCCGCTCATGCCTAGGGCCGGCCTGGACCCGACGGCCGTGGTCGCGGCCGGTGCCGCCCTCGCCGACGAGGTGGGCCTCGCCCAACTGACGATGGGTCTGCTGGCCGAGCGGGTGGGCGTGCGCACCCCCTCCCTGTACAAGCATGTGGGCGGCCAGGAGGACCTCAACCGGCGCATCGCGGCCCTGGCGTTGAGCGAGGCCGCGGACGCCGTCGGCGGCGCGGTCCAGGGGTACGCGGGCCGCGACGCCCTGGCGGCCGCGGCGCGCGCCTTCCGCGCCTTCGTCCTGGAGCACCCCGGCCGGTACGCCGCGACGGTCGGCCTGGAACCCTCCGGCCCGGACGACCCGCTGGCCCTCGCGAGTCGGCGGCTGCTCGACGCGTTCACGGCGGTCCTGCGCGGCTACGACATCGCGGAGCCCGACGTGGACCATGCCCTGCGCATGCTCCGCAGTTTCTGCCACGGCTTCGCCACGTTGCAGGCGGCGGGCGGCTTCCAGTGGAGCACCGACATCGACGAGAGCTTCGAGTGGCTGATCGCCTTCACCGACCGGGGCCTGCGCGCCATGTGAGGGCGCTGCCAGGGTGGAGGGCCACCGTCGGGCAGTGGACTGGCCGAGGGCCACCATCAGGATCAGCAGCATGACCAGTGCCCCCAACCCGATGCCGGCCACGCGGGCGCCGCCTCGAGGGTGGAACATCCCCGTGATCGTCCCCAGCGTCGCCCATGGCACCGCGTACCGTGTGATGGCTATCAGGGCATCGCCGTGAGCCGTCCGATCCGACGTCATGGCGGCGCCGCTACATGAAGCACACCATCCGGTAGGTGGACCACCGCGCCGCGGCCTCGTCCGCGGGCATCGGCCGCACCCGGTCCAGAAGGCGCCCCTCGCCGTCCAGTCCGTAGGCGGCCAGGCCCGGCTCCTCGGCGTACACCCGCACCCCGGCGTCCAGCAGCCGCAGCACGTCACCGCGCGGATCGGTGAGCGTTTCGATCACTCGGTTGCCGAGCCGCAGCGGGGGCACATGGGCGTCGCGCGCCGCGTACGTCACGGCCTGGCCGCGCAGCAGGATGTCGATCCCGCCGAGTTGGCGGTGCAGTTCGAGCGCCAGGTACAGGGCGTCCGCGAACTGCTTCTCCACGGCGCCGCGGTAGGCGCGCTCCACGATGGCCAGCACCTGGGGCCGCTGCGGTGCGGCCGAGGGCAGGTCGGGACGGTCGTGCATCTCACATCACCCCGACCATCAGCGTCTTGCCGGTCGCGGCGCTGTTCGCGGCGAACGTGGAGGGCCGGCGCAGCACGACCTCGGGCACATGATCGTGGACGCCCCGGTCCTCGCTGCAGAACTGACAGCCGTACCAGTAGAGCTGGTCGGGGAAGGCCGCGAGCATGTCCTGGACGAGCGTGGCGGTCGTCGGATAGGAGGTGGTCCAGGAGGCGATGTTGCGCTGTTTGGCCGCGCCGAGCGCCTGCCGAGTGAGGTGGGTGGCGTGGCCGCAGGTCCACACCTGGACCCGGCCACCGCGCTCCAGCATCGCCTGGACCAGCCGCAGCACACTGGTGGTCTGGTCGGACTCATGCGGTGCGCCCATGAGGATCACCATGACGTCGGTGTACGGAACGGGACGGCCCATCAGTGCCACACCACCTTCACCGCCGGGTTGAGGACCGCCTCGGCCACCGCGCCCATATCGGTGCGGTGGGCCGCGGGCAGGAGTCCGGCGCTCGCCAGGCCCCGCTGGGCGAGCGAGAAGTCGTCCACCCAGACCCGGCCGCCGGCCCCGATGAAGGCCTCCAGTTCGGGTGAACGGCCCGGGACGGCCAAGGCCACGGCGTCCTGAATGAGGAACAGCACCACCGGATGGCCGAGCCGCGCCTGGGTCACCGCGTCACGCGGGAATCCCACCCCGCCCGGCACGGCCGCCGCCTGACTCTCGATCAGCAGGAACCCTTCACGCACTGTGGTCATCGATTGCGCTCCCCCTCAAGTCGAGAATGCGGCAGACCGTGCTGGTGGATCTTCCGCAGCCGCCCGCGGTGCACGGAAACCACCCGAGGAATTCCCGGGCAATACGCCGATGAAAAGCCGCTGACGACCGGTCCCCGAGCATGACAAACATACGGGGAGGTCTGCGAGCTTCTCACATTTATCCGTGTCGGCCCCGGGAGTGCAACCCCCAGGCAGGAAGTTGGCAGTCGGCGCCGGCGGGAATCCGAGGCTGCACAACCCCTGATTGCTGGCCGATACACACAACGGAATCAAGAATTACGCATGATCCGGAACTCCGGATTACGCAATTCCCTTGGCAGCCAGGAGGCGAATCCATCCGGCCCCGCCCGCCATCCGGACGCCCCCTCTGAATCATATCGAAAGCCCTGGTCACGCACGCCGTGCATTACCCCGCACGGTCGGCGGAATTCCTCATTTCGCCTCTACGGAATCATCCGTTACGCAATCGATTATTCGATGCGGGGTGTCCAGGCGTTGTCCCGCTGCCCAGGATGAGGGCTCAGCCGGACGGCGCGTGATCCCAACCGTGGAATTGCTGATTCTGCCGCCGCTGTCCACCGCGTGTGGCCGGCGGACATCGATACCCGAGAGGCCCTGTGGTGGAGACCATCCGTGTCGAAGAACTGAGCAAGTCCTATGCGAAGACCCAGGCGCTGTCCGAGGTCGGATTCACGGCTCGGGCCGGGACCGTTCTGGGGCTGCTGGGCCCGAATGGATCCGGCAAGACCACCACGGTGCGCATTCTGTCCACCCTGATCCGCGCGGACAGCGGGCGGGCCTGGATCGACGGACACGACGTCATGGCCCAGCCGCACCTGGTGCGGGCGGCGATCGGTCTGACGGGCCAGTACGCGGCGGTGGACGACGAGTTGTCGGGGCAGCACAACCTGGAGCTGATCGGCAGGCTGCTGGGCCTGTCCCGGGGGGCGGCGCGCGGCCGGGCCACCGAGTTGATCGAGCGGTTCCGGCTGGAGGACGCCGCGGGCCGGCTGACGAAGACGTACTCCGGTGGCATGCGGCGCCGACTGGACGTGGCGGCGAGCCTCGTGGGGCGGCCTCGGGTGCTGTTCCTGGACGAGCCGACGACCGGGCTGGACCCGCGCAGCCGCACCGAGGTCTGGACGCTGGTGCGCGAGCTGGTGGCGGACGGCGTGACGGTCCTGCTCACCACGCAGTACCTGGAGGAGGCGGACCACCTGGCGAACGATCTGGTGGTACTCGACCAGGGACGCGTGGTGGCCACCGGCACCCCCACCGAACTCAAGGCCCGGGTCGGCGGCCTCGCCCTGCAGATGCGGGTGGCGGATCCGGCCCAGGGCACGCGGGCCGCCGCGTACGTCGCCGAGGCGACGGGGGTGGAGCCGGCCGTCGACGCGGACACCGGCCTGATCGACGCCGCCGTCGCGGATGTGACGGCGCTGCGACGGGTGGCAGCGCGGCTGGAGGCGGAGGGGATCGGCTTCGTCGAGCTGGGGCTGCGTCAGGCCACTCTCGATGAGGTGTTCTTCGCGCTGACCGGCCGTACCGCCCAGCCCGCCGACCCCGTCCAGGACCCCGATCCGGCACCGGTCACGGCCGGGGCCGCCGAAAGGAAACCGCGATGAGCACCGCCCAGCACAGCACCCCGGCCCAGCTCCCCGTCGACCCGGGCCGCGGGGCCCTGGTCAGCCATACGCTGATCCTCGCCGGACGCCATCTGACCAAGTTGCGCGCCTCGCCGCAGATCGTGGTGTTCAGTGTGTTGCAGCCGCTCATCATGATGCTGCTCTTCATGGTGCTGTTCGCCGGGGCGGTGTCCGGGAGCCAGTCGGCCTATCTGCAGTTCCTGCTGCCGGGGATGCTCGCGCAGAACGCGGCGTTCATGGTCACCACCGTGGGTCAGGCCATCAACAGTGACATCGACAAGGGGATCTTCGACCGGTTCCGGAGCCTGCCCATCGCCCGGCCCGCACCTCTCATCGCGCACATCCTCGGGGACCTGCCACGCCAGGCCGCCACCACGCTGACGCTGCTCGCCTTCGGCTTCTGCATCGGCTTCCGCGTCCACACCGATCCGCTCTCGGCGGTGCTGGCCGTGGCGTTGGTGCTGTTGGTGTCGTTCGCGTTCTCCTGGATCGCCCTGACGATAGGGCTGATCGCGGACAAGCCCGAGTCGGTCAACATGCTCGTGATGATCCTGCTGTTCCCGATGGCGTTCGGCAGCAACACGATGGTCGCGACCGACACCCTTCCCGGATGGCTCCAGGCCTGGGCGAAGATCAATCCGGTGACGCATCTGACCGATGCCGTACGGGCCCTGCTCACCGGGCCGGCTTCGGATTCCGGTTCGGCTCTGGGCAGCACGCTGCTGGCCTCCGCGGTGATCCTCGCCCTCTTCGTACCGCTGGCCATCCGCGCCTTCACCCGCCGCCTGTAACCGGCCGTTCCACACCATTTCGTTCTTCCGGATCAGCCAGGTCCGAGTCACTGCAGAAGGGGACGTCGACGTGTTTAGCGAGACCTCGGGGCGCGCCACGAATGAGCGTGGGGGAGCGGACGGCCGCGAGCGGCGGGAACTGCCGCTGACCGCCGCGCAGCTGGGCATTTGGCATGCGCAGCAGCTCGCCCCGCTCAGCACCGCCTACCAGGGCGGGGAGTACCTGGAGGTCGCGGGCCCGGTGGACGCCGCGCGGCTGGAGGCAGCGGTCCGGCGGACGCTGGAGGAGGCCGAGACGCTGCGGGTACGGGTGGTGGACGGACCCGACGGGCCCCGGCAGGTCATCACGCCCCTGGGCGACTGGACGTTGCCGGTGGTGGATCTGCGCCACGAGCCCGATCCGCGGGCGGTGGCCGAGCGGGCGATGTGGGAGCGGCTGCGCACCCCGCTGGACCCGGGCGGGGAACCGCTCTTCGGATGTGTGCTGTTCGCCCTCGCGCCGGACCGTTTCTTCTGGTTCCACCACTACCACCACCTGGTGGGCGACGGGTTCACGGTGGCCGCGGTGGCCCGTCGGGTCGCGGAGCTGTACACCGTGGCGGGCACCGAGGGTGTGGCCGCGGGCACACCGTTCCCCCCGCTGGCGGGGCTGGTCGAGGCGGACGCCGCATACCGTGCATCGGAGCAGTTCGAGGCCGACCGCGCGTTCTGGGCACGGGAGCTCGCGGACGCACCGGCACCGGCGTCGCTCAGTGCCCGGCCGCCCGCGCCGCCGCGGGAGAAGGTGCGGCGCGGGATGAGCCTGGAAGCGCCCCAGTTGGAGCGGCTGCGGGACGTGGCGCGTGAGGCCGCGCTGCCCTGGCCGATCGCGGTGCTCACGGCGGTCGCCGTCTATGTGCAGCGGATGTCCGGGGCCGGCGAGGTCACCCTCGGCGTGCCGGTCGCGTCCCGGATCGGCCACGCGCCGCAGCGGACTCCGGGCATGATGTCCAACCTGCTGCCGCTACGGCTCGATCTGGGTCCGGGCCTGACCGTCGGCGAGGCGCTGCGCCAGGTGTCCCGGCGGCTGCGCGCGGTCCTTCGGCACCAGCGGTACCGCTACGAGGATCTGCGCCGCGAGCACGGCGGCCCTGACGCCCTCACGCCCCTGTTCGGCCCGCAGGTCAACATCATGTCCTTCGCCGCCGAACTGACATTCGACGGTGCCCCGGTCGCCGTTCACAATCTGTCCATCGGGCCCACCGACGACTTCTCGGTCGTCGTCTCCGTCCACCCCGGCGGCACCGGGCTGAGGATCGAGCTGGACGGCAACGCCGACCGCTATGACGAGGCCGAAGTCGCCGCGCACCAGCAGCGGCTGGGACACCTTCTGGAGCGGCTGGCCCGGGCCGATGTGGACACTCCGCTCGGCCTGCTGGACATCACCACGCCCGCCGAGCGCACCCGTGCCCTTGCCCAGGCCGCGCCCCTCCCCCCTGCGGCGTCGCCGGAGGCGCGGGCCACGCTGCCCGGCCTGTTCGCGCACCAGGCCCGGCGTACGCCCTACGCCGCCGCGCTGACCTACGGCGACACCACGCTGACCTACGGCGAACTCAACGCCCGGGCCAATCAGCTGGCGCACCGTCTGATCGGGCACGGTGCGGGCCCGGAGCGGCTGGTGGCCATCGCGCTGCCGCGCTCGCTCGACCAAATCGTCGCGATCCTGGCGGTGTTGAAGGCGGGCGCGGCGTATGTGCCGCTGGATCCCGCGGCGCCGGCCGAGCGGCTGGCCCTCATCCTCGGCGACGCCCGCCCCGCGCTGCTGGTGACCGCCGCCGAGGTGGACGCCGCGGTCGGCGCGCACACCGGGGACGCGCTGCCGCGGCTGGTCGTCGACGCGCCCCAGGTCCGTACGGCCATGGCCCAGGAGCCCGCGACCGACCCGGTCGTGGCCGCGCTGCGGCCGGACTGCCCGGCGTATGTCATCTACACCTCGGGCTCGACCGGGCGGCCCAAGGGCGTCGTGGTCACCCATCGCAACGTCACCCGGCTGTTCGCCGCGGCCGCCGGGCACTTCGCGTTCGGCCCGCGGGACGTGTGGACCATGTTCCACTCGTTCGCCTTCGACTTCTCCGTGTGGGAGATGTGGGGTCCGCTGCTGCACGGCGGGCGGCTGGTGGTCGTCCCGTTCGACGTCTCCCGCTCCCCCGAGGACTTCCTGGACCTGCTGGCCGAGCAGCAGGTCACGGTCCTGAACCAGACTCCGTCGGCCTTCTACCCGCTCATCCAGGCCGACCGGGAGCGGCCCGGGCGCCACTTGGCCCTGCGCCACGTGGTGTTCGGCGGCGAAGCGCTCGACCTCGGGCGGCTCGAGGGCTGGTACGACCACCGCGCCGAGGACACGCCGGTGCTGTCCAACATGTACGGCATCACCGAGACCACGGTCCATGTCACCCACCTCGGGCTCGACCGCGCCACGGCGGCCCGCGCGACCGGCAGCCTCATCGGCGGCCCGCTCGGCGACCTTCGGGTGCTCGTGCTCGACCAGGCGCTGCAGCCCGTGCCCGAGGGCGCGGTGGGCGAGATGTACGTGACCGGTCCCGGCCTCGCCCGCGGCTATCTGGGCCGCCGCGGGATGACGGCGAGCCGCTTCGTGGCCGCGCCCTTCGGCCGCCCGGGCGAGCGGATGTACCGCACCGGCGACCTCGCCCGGCGGCGCGCGGACGGTTCACTCGCGTACCTGGGCCGGGCCGACGACCAGGTCCAGATCCGCGGGTTCCGCGTCGAACCCGGCGAGATCGCCGCCGTCCTCGCGGATCTGCCGGATGTCGCGCAGGCCGCCGTGGTGCCCCGGACGGACCGGCCCGGACAGACCACGCTGGTGGCCTATGTGGTGCCCGCCTCCGGTGCGCGGCCGGAGGTGTCGGCGTTGCGCGCGGGGGCCGCGGCGGCACTGCCGGACTACATGGTCCCCGGCGCGTTTGTGACCCTGCCGGCGCTTCCGCTGACCGTCAACGGCAAGGTCGACCGCGCCGCGCTGCCCGCACCCGACCCGGGTGCCGAGGTGTCGGGGCGGCGGCCGCGCACCGAAGAGGAGACGGTGCTCTGCGACATCGTCGCCGAGCTGCTGCATCTGGAGCGGGTCGGCATCGACGACGACTTCTTCACCCTGGGCGGCGACAGCATCGTCTCGATCCAGCTGGTCGGCGCGGCTCGCCGGGCGGGGCTGCGGTTCACCACGCGTGAGGTGTTCCGGTGCCGCACGGTCGAGGCGCTGGCCGCGGTGGCCGAACGCGGCGCGGCCCAGGGCGGTGACGGCGACGACGGCACCGGGGAGGTGCCCGCGACCCCGGTGATCCGCTGGCTCCAGGAGCGGGGCGGCGCCATCGACCGCTACCACCAGGTGATGACGTTCACCACCCCGCCCGGCGCGCGCCACGAGGAGCTGACCGCGGCCCTGCAGGCGCTCCTCGACGGCCATGACGCGCTGCGCGCCCGGCTGCTGGACGACGGCGACGGCCCGTGGCGGCTGGCCGTCGCCCCGCCCGGCGCCGTACGGGCCGCTGACCGGCTGCGGCGGGTGCCGCTCGCCGATGCCGACGCACCGGCCGAGGCGACCGCGCACGCGGTGCGCGCCGCGGTGGACGGGCTGGCCCGCGCGCCGGAACGATGCTGCAGGCGGTGTGGTGCGACGCGGGGGACGACCGGCCCGGGCAGATGGTGCTGGCCGTCCACCACCTGGTGATCGACGGCGTCTCCTGGCGCGTCCTGCTGCCCGATCTGGCCGCCGCCTACACCGCGGTGCGCGAGGGCCGCGACCCGCGGCCCGCACCCGCGGGCACCTCGCTGCGCCGCTTCGCCGGGCTGCTGGCCGAGCAGGCGGCGACCGGCGCCCGGGACGGGGAGACGGCGTACTGGCGGGCGGTGCTGACCGCCGCCGAGGAGCCGACCTTGGGGGCCCGGCCGCTGGACCCGGCGGCCGATGTGGCCGGGGCGCGGCGGCAGTTGACGGTCACGCTGCCCGCCGGTCTGGCCGAGTCCGTGCTGACCACGGTCCCGGCCGCGTTCCACACCGGGGCGCGTGAGGTGCTGCTGGCCGGGTTCGCCGCCGCCGTCGCCGACTGGCGTCGGGAGCACGGCGGCGCGGCGCCGGAGGTGCTGCTGGACCTGGAGGGCCACGGCCGCGACGCGCCGGCCGACGGGGCCGACCTGACCCGCACGGTGGGCTGGCTGACGGCCCTCTTCCCGGTCCGCCTCGGCCTGGGCGCCCTGGACTTCGCCGAGCTCGCCGCGGGTGGCACGGCCGCCGGACGGGCACTGCGGGAGGTCAAGGAGCGGCTGCGGGAGGTCCCGGACGGCGGCGTCGGCTACGGCGTACTGCGCTATCTGGCCCCGTCGGGCACCCTGCCGGACGACGGGGCCCGCCCGCAGATCCTCTTCAACTACCTGGGCCGGTTCGGTGCGGCCGACCCCGGGCGGCCCTGGACGCCGCTGCCCGGCCTGGAGGGGTTCGGCGGGGGCGACGACCCGGCGATGCCGGTCTCGCACGCCCTGCAGGTCGACGTGGTGGCCCAGGACGGGACCGGCGGGCCCGCGCTCACCGCGGTGCTGTCCTGGCCCGACGGCGTCCTGGACGAGGCGGCGCTGGAGGCGCTCGCCCGGAGGTGGCGCCGGGCGCTGGACGGCCTGGCCGCCCATGCCGCCCGCCCCGGCAACGGCGGCCTCGTACCCGCCGACGTCCCCCTGGCCGGGCTGACGCAGGACCAGCTGGACACGCTGGCGGCCGAGTCGGGTCCGCTCGCCGACGTGCTGCCGCTCGCCCCGCTCCAGCGGGGCCTGCTGTTCCACGCCACCTACGACACCGAGCAGCCCGACGCGTACACCGTCCAGTTCCGCTTCACGCTCCAGGGCACGGTCGACCCGGAGCGGCTGCGGCGGGCGGTGGAGGCCACGCTGCGCCGCCACCCCCAGCTGCGCGCGGGCTTCTGGGACGACGGGTCCGGAGTGCCGGTGCAGTTCGTGCCCCGGGCGTTCACGGTGCCCTGGCACCGGATCGACCTGCGCCATCTGGACGAGCGGGCGCGGGCGGCGGAGCTGGAGCGGGTGTCGGCCGAGCAGCCGCGGTTCGCCCCGGACCGGCCGCCGCTGTTCCAGTTCCTGCTGGCGCGCACCGGCGAGGACCGGCACGTCCTGGTCTTCCGCCATCACCACCTGCTGCTGGACGGCTGGTCGGTGCCGCTGCTGCTGCGCGACATCCTCTCCGCGTACGCCGCGGAAGGGGCGCAGGCCGGCTCGGCCACGCCCCCGGCCGTGCCCTACCACCGGTATCTCGACTGGCTACGCGGCCAGGACCGGGGGGCGGCCGAGGCGGCCTGGCGGGCGGCGCTGGCGGACCTGCCGGGGCCGACACGGCTCGCCCCGGCGGACGCCCCGCCCGCCGGCGGAGCCGTCGAGGAGCTGGCCGTGGACCTCGGCGCACCGCTCACCGCTGCCCTGGAGGCCGCGGGCCGCCGCCACGGCATCACCCTGGGCACCGTGGTGCAGGGGGCGTGGGCGATCGTCCTGGGCGCCCTGACCGGGTCGCGGGACGTGGTCTTCGGCGGCACCGTCGCCGGGCGGCCCGCGGAGGTCGACGGCGTCGAGTCGATGGTGGGCCTGTTCATCAACACCCTCCCGGTGCGGGCGAGGTTCCGCCCGGACGAGCCCGTACACGCCCTGCTGGAGCGGCTGCAGCAGGAGCAGGCGGAGCTGACCGTCCATCACCATCTGCCGCTGGCGCAGGTCCAGCGTCTGGGCGGGGTGGGCGAGCTGTTCGACACCCTCCTGGTGATCGAGAACTATCCGTTCCCGCCCGAATCGCTGCGGACGGCCGACGGTGCCTGGCACGTGGCGGGCATCGACGGCCGCGACGACACCCACTACCCGCTGAGCATCGCGGTGATGACGGGCGACGCGCTGCGGCTGCGCCTGGGCCATCGCACCGATGTGTTCACCGCCGAGCAGGTGCGGACCGTCGCGTCCTGCCTGCACCACGTCCTGGCGCGCCTCGCCGACGACCTGGAGCAGCCGGTGGGCCGGGTGCGGCTGCTGGACCCCGCCGCGCAGCGCACCGTCCTCGGCTGGGGCCGGGGCGCGGCCGCCTCGGCCGCGGCCGGCACCGTCGGCGGGCTGCTGGAGGATGCCGCCGCCCGCACCCCGGACCGCACGGCGCTGGTCGGCGAGGGCGGCACGCTGACCTACGCCCAGCTCGACGAGCGGGCCAACCGGCTCGCCCGGCTCCTGGCCGCCCGGGGCGCCGGGCCAGAGCACACGGTCGGGCTGCTGCTGCCCCGCGGCCTGGACGCGATCGTCGCCATGTTCGCGGTGCTCAAGGCGGGCGCCGCGTACGTCCCCATCGACCCCGGGCTTCCGGCCGAGCGGATCCGCTTCGTGATCGAGGACACCGCCCCGGCCGCGGTCGTGACCGCGACCGGACGGGCCCCGGCCCTCACCGGCACGCCCCTGGTCGTCCTCGACGACCCGCGGACCGCGGCCGAACTGGCCGCGCTGTCCGGGCTGGCCCTGGCCGACGAGGAGCGCGGCGGCCCGGTGCGGCCGGAGAACCTGGCCTACCTCATCCACACCTCCGGCTCCACCGGTGTGCCCAAGGGCGTGGGGGTCGAACACCGCAACCTGGTGGGCCTGTTCGCGGCCCACCGGCGCGACCTGATCGAGCCCGCGGTGGCGGCCGCGGGGGGACGCCGCTTCCGGGCCGCGATGACCGCGTCGCTGTCGTTCGACACCTCCTTCGACGGGGTGCTGTGGATGCTCGCGGGCCATGAACTGCACGTGGTGGACGACGACACGCGCCGCGATCCACGGGCCCTGGTGGCGTACGTCGCCGAGCACCGCGTCGACTTCCTCGACATCACCCCCTCCTATGCCGCGCGGCTGCTGGACGCGGGCCTGCTGGAGGCCGACGCGGCGCCCGCGGTGCTGATGCTCGGCGGCGAGGCGCTCGGTCCGGACCTGTGGGGCCGGCTGCGCGCGGCGGCCCCGGCGACCGCCGCGCACAACTTCTACGGTCCCACCGAGTTCACGATCGACGCCCTGTCCGCTCCGCTGACGGCCGCGGAAGACCCCGTGGTCGGCCGGCCGCTGCGCGGTGCGCGGGCGTACGTCCTGGACGACGCGCTGCGGCCGGTGCCCCCGGGCGCCCCCGGGGAGCTGTATCTTTCCGGGCCGCAGCTGGCGCGCGGCTATGCCGGGCGGCCGGCGCTCACGGCGGACCGGTTCGTCGCCGACCCGTTCGCCCCGGGCGGCCGGATGTACCGGACCGGCGATGTGGTGCGCTGGTCGGCCGAGAGCCAGATCGAGTTCCTGGGCCGCGCGGACGAGCAGGTCAAGGTCCGCGGGCACCGCATCGAGCTCGGTGAGATCGAGGCGGCGCTCACCGGTCACCCCTCGGTGGCCCGGGCCGCCGTGGTGGCCCGTAGCGACACCCCGGGCGTGACCCGGCTGGTGGCCTACGCCGTCGCCGCCGCGGGCCCCTGCGATCCGGCGGAGCTGCGCGAGCATCTCGCCCGGACACTGCCGGAGTACATGGTTCCGGCCGCGGTGGTACCGATGGCCGAGCTGCCGCTGACCGCGAACGGCAAACTGGACACCGGCGCCCTGCCGGCGCCCGACTTCGCCGCCGCGGCCTCCTCGCGGCCCGCGGCCACCCCGGCCGAGCACACGCTGTGCGCACTGTTCGCCGAGGTGCTGGGGTTGCCCGCGGTCGGTGCCGATGACGACTTCTTCGCCCTCGGCGGTGACAGCATCATCTCCATCCAGCTGGTCAGCCGGGCCCGCCGGGCCGGGCTGGGCTTGAGCCCGCGCGATGTCTTCACCCGCCGCACCGTGGCGGCCCTCGCGGCCGCGGCCACACCGGTGACCTCGGACGAGACGGCCGACACCCCTGGCCCGTCGGCCTCGGGTGAGCTGCCGCTCACCCCGATCGTCGCGGCGCAGCGCGAACTCGGCGGCCCCATCGACGGCTTCCACCAGGCGTTCGTGGTGACGGTGCCCGCGGGCTCCACCGCGGAGGCGCTCACCGAGGTTGTGCAGGCTCTCGTGGACCACCATGCCGCGCTGCGGCTGCGGCTGGACACCGGGGACGGCGACTGGCGGCTGACCGTACGCGAACCCGGCCGGGTGTCCGCCGCTCCGCTGCTGACCGCGGTCGAGGTCACGGCGGCCGGAGCGGACGGGGGTGCCGACCCGTACGAGGACGCCTTCGCCACCGCGCTGCGCACGGAGCTGCCGCAGGCGCGGGCCCGGCTGGACCCGGCGGCGGGCACCGTCCTGGACGCCGTGTGGTTCGACGCCGGCCCCGAGCGTGCCGGGCGGCTGCTGCTGAGCGCGCACCACCTGGCCGTCGACGGGGTGTCCTGGCGGATCCTGCTGGAGGATCTGGCCCTGGCCTGGCAGGCGCGGGCCGCCGGCCGACGGGCCCAGCTCCCGCCGGCCACCACCTCGCTGCGGACCTGGGCCACCGGCCTGGCCGCGCTGGCGCACACCCCGGAGGTGGAGCGGGAGCTGGAGGTGTGGACGGGGCTGCTGCGCACCCCCGACCTGCCGGTGGCCGACCGTCCGCTGGACCCGGCCCGGGACGTGGCCGCCACGGCCCGCACCCTGACCGTGACCGTGTCCGCCGCGCACACCGCGCCGCTGCTCACCACCCTGCCCACCGCCTTCGCCACCGGGGTGAACGAGGTGCTGCTGGCCGGGTTCGCGGTCGCCGTCGCCGACTGGCGGCGACGGCGGGGCCAGCACCCGGACGGTCCGCTGGTGGACGTGGAGAGCCACGGCCGGCACGACCTGCTGGAGGGCGCCGATCTGTCCCGTACGGTCGGCTGGTTCACCGAGCAGCACCCGGTGCGGCTCGACCCCGGCCCGCTGGACTGGGCGGACGCCACGGCCGGCGGCCCCTCCCTCGGCCAGGCGGTCAAGCGGATCAAGGAGCAGATCCGGGCCGTCCCCGGCGACGGCGCCGGGTACGGCCTGCTGCGGTACCTCAATGCGCGCACCACCGCGACGCTGGCCGAACTGCCGCGCGCCGAATGGGGGTTCAACTATCTGGGCCGGTTCACCGCCGGGCGGACGGACGAGGACTGGGCGCCGGTCGGCGCGGCCGGGCCGCTCGGCGGGGCCGACCCGCAGATGCCGCTGGAGCACGCCCTCGACCTCACCCTGGTCACCCAGGACCAGCCGGCGGGCCCCACCCTGGTGGCCACCTGGACCTGGGCGGGCGAGCTGCTGTCCGAAGCGGAGGTGCGGGAGCTGTCACAGGCGTGGCTCCGGTCGGTGGAAGCGCTCGCCGCCTACGCCGCCCGGCCCGGTGCGGGCGGCCGCACCCCGTCCGATTTCCCGCTGGTGTCGCTGTCCCAGCACGAGGTGGAGCGGCTGGAGGCCGCCAGGCCCACGCTGGTGGACGTGGTGCCGCTCGCCCCGCTGCAGCAGGGCCTGATGTTCCAGAGTCAGCTGAGCGAGGGCCAGGTCGACCTGTACACCTCGCTGCTCACCCTTCAGGTGCGCGGCCCGCTGGACACGGCGCGGCTGCGCGCCGCGTGGGACGAGCTGATCCGCCGCCATCCGCTGCTGCGCACCGAGTTCCGGCAGGACGGACTGCGGGAGACCGTCGGCGTGGTCGTGGACGCGGTCGAGCTGCCGTGGACCGAGGTGGATCTGTCCGGCTGCGCGCCAACCGAACGCGAGAGCCGGCTGGCGGGGCTGGTGGAGCGGGAGCGCGGCCACCGCTTCGACCTGGGCAACGCGCCCCTGCTGCGCTTCACGGTCGTCACGCTGGGCCCCGACCGCCGCGCGCTGCTGTTCACCAACCATCACATGCTGGTGGACGGCTGGTCGATGCCGATGCTGTTCGCCGAGCTGTTCGCGCTGTACGGCGGTGACGGCGCCCAACGGCCGCCGTTCGCCTACCGCGACTATCTGGACTGGCTGGGCCGGCAGGACCGGGCGGCGGCCGAGCGCGCCTGGAGCGAGGAACTGGCCGGTCTGGGGGACGCCACGGTGCTGGCGCCCGGGGAGCGGTCCGGCGCGGTCGTGGTCCCGGAGCGACTCACCGCCGAGCTGCCCGAGGAGACGACGGCCGCGCTGACGGCCACCGCCCGCGCGTTCGGCCTGACCCTGAACACCGTGGTGCAGTCGGCGCTCGCCGTGCTGATCGCACGGGCCACCGGGCAGAACGACGTGGTGTTCGGCACGACCGTCTCCGGCCGTCCGGCGCAGTTGCCCGGTGTGGAGGACATGCTGGGCATGTTCATCAACACCATTCCGGTGCGGGCGGCGGTGCGCCCCGAGCAGACCCTGGTGGAGACGGCCAAGCTGCTCCAGGAGCGGCAGGTGCGGTTGCTGGACCACCATCACCTGGGGCTGGCCGACATCCAGCGGGCCGCGGGACGGCGCGAGTTGTTCGACACCGTCATCTCGTTCCAGAACTTCCCGCTGCAGCAGGCGCTGCCCGACCTGGGCGCGACCGGTCTCGAGGTGACGTCCGCGGAGAGCACCGACGCCAGCCACTACCCGTTCGTCTTCCACGCCTTCCCCGGGGAGCGGCTGGAGCTGCGCATCACCTATCAGCCCGATGTGCTGGATGCGGCGGGGGCCCGGGCCATGCTGGACCGGCTGGCCCGGGCGGTGTCCGCGTTCGCCACCCGGCCCGAGGCCCGGGTGGGACGGCTGGACCTGCTCGCCGACGGCGAGCGCCAGGCACTGCTCTCGGTCGGCAGCGGCCCGGACGAGCCGGTGGCCAACGGCCATCTGGCCGCGCTGTTCGAGCGGGTGGCCGCCCGCGCGCCCCAGGCGTGCGCGGTCCGCTGGGAGGACCAGGAGCTGAGCTATGACGAGCTGAACCGGCACGCCAACCGGCTCGCCCGGCGCCTGGTGGCGATGGGCGCCGGGCCCGAGCGGTTCGTGGCGGTGGCCCTGCCCCGGTCCGTCGCCTGGATCACCGCGGTGCTGGCGGTGGCGAAGGCCGGGGCCGCGTATCTGCCGGTCGACACCGACTACCCGCATGAGCGCATCGCCTTCATGCTCGACGACGCGCGTCCGGTCCTCGTCATCACCGCCGACACCGTCCAGGACCCGCTGCCGCCCGCCGATGTGCTGCCGCGGCTGTGCCTGGACGACCCGGCGGTCGCGGACGCGCTCGCCGCGGCGTCCGACACCGACCTCGGCGACGCCGACCGGGCCGGCGCCCTGGCCACCGCCAACGCCGCCTACATGATCTACACCTCGGGGTCCACCGGTCGCCCCAAGGGCGTCGTCGTCACCCACACCGCGCTGGCCGCGCTCGCCGATCTGCACACCCGCCGGCTCGGCGCGGGCCCCGGCAGCCGGGTGCTGCAGTTCGCCTCGCCGAGCTTCGACGCCTCCGTGTGGGAGGTGTGCATGGCGCTGCTGACGGGCGCCACCCTGGTGCTCGCCCCCAAGCACCGACTGCTGCCGGGGCCCGCGCTCCTCGAGCTGATCGCCGAGCACCGGGTCACCCACGCCACCATTCCGCCGACCCCGCTCGGGGCGGTGGGCGAGGAGGATCTGCCCAGCCTGACCGCCCTGGTGGTGGCGGGCGAGGCCACCGGCGCCGATCTCGTCGCCCGCTGGGCCCCCGGCCGCACCATGATCAACGCGTACGGGCCCACCGAGACCACGGTCTGCGCGACCGTCAGCGGCCCGCTGACCGGCGGCCGCCCATCCATCGGCCGCCCCATCCCGCACGCCCGGGTGCGGGTCCTGGACAGCACGCTGGCCCCGGCCCCGGCCGGTGTCACCGGCGAGCTGTACATCGCGGGCCTGCCGCTGGCCCGCGGCTACTGGGGCCGTCCGGACCTGACCGCCGACCGGTTCGTCGCCGACCCCTTCGGTCCGCCCGGAGCTCGCATGTACCGCACCGGCGACCTGGTGCGCTGGCTCCCCGACGGGGAGCTGGACTTCCTCGGCCGGGCCGACCACCAGGTGAAGCTGCGCGGCTTCCGGATCGAACCCGCCGAGATCGAGGCCGTCCTGTCCGGAGCGCCGGGCGTGGCCGAGGCGGTCGTGACGGTACGGGAGGACCAGCCGGGCGAACCGCGCCTGGTCGCCTATCTGCTGGCCGAGGACGGCCCCGGTCCCGACGTGGACGTGGTCGCCGCCACCGCCGCCGCGGCGCTTCCGGACCACATGGTGCCGCGGGTGTTCGTGCCGATGTCCCAGTGGCCGCGGACGCCCAACGACAAGCTGGACCGAGCCGCGCTCCCGGCACCGCAGGCGCCGGCCGCGGCCGGCCGGCCCGCGCGCACCGTGCTGGAGCAGGTGCTGAGCACCCTCTTCGCCGAGGTGCTCACGCTGCCCTCGATCGGCGTGGACGACGACTTCTTCCAGCTCGGCGGGCACTCCCTGCTCGCCAGCCGGCTGGCCGGCCGCATCCGTTCCACGCTCGGGGCCGAGGTGCCGGTGCGGACGCTCTTCGAGAACCCGACGGTCGGCGGGGTCGCGGCCTGGTTCGGCCGGGAGACGGCGGCACTGCGCCCCGCGCTGCGCCGGATGTCCCATCCGGACCGGCTGCCGCTGTCCCACGCCCAGCGGCGGCTGTGGTTCATCGACCGGTACGAGGGCGCCAGCGCCACGTACAACATGCCGATCGCGATGCGGCTCCACGGTCCGCTGGACGCCGGCGCGCTGCGCGCGGCGGTGGCCGATGTCATGGCCCGTCACGAGGCGCTGCGCACGGTCTTCCCCGACGAGGCCGGCGTCCCCTGGCAGCGCGTCCTGGACCCCGAGGGACTGCGGATCGACCTGCCGGTGACCACGGTGGCCGCCGACGGGGTCGCGGAGGCGCTGACCGAAGCGGCCCGCCGCCCCTTCGATCTGGCGGTGGACCCGCCGCTGCGCGTGGAGCTGTTGCGGCTGGACGAGCGGACGCATGTGCTGCTGGTGGTGGTGCACCACATCGCCGGTGACGGCTGGTCGATGGACCCCCTGTGCCGGGACATCAGCACCGCCTACGCGGCGCGACTGCACGGCCGGGCCCCGGACTGGGAGCCGCTTGCGGTCCAGTACGGCGACTACACCCTGTGGCAGAGCGAGCTGCTGGACGAGGAGGCCGGGCCGGACAGCCCGTTCGCCCGCCAACTGCGGTTCTGGACCGAGGCCCTGGAGGGCGCGGCCGAGCAGCTGGCCCTGCCCACCGACCGCCCGCGCCCGGCCGTGCCCAGCTACCGCGGCGACGATGTGGTCTTCCGGGTGGACGCCGAGACGCACACCGGGCTCACCGAGCTGGCCCGCCAGTGCGGGGTGACGGTGTTCATGGTGCTCCAGGCCGGGCTCGCGACCCTGCTGACCCGGCTCGGGGCGGGGACGGACATCCCACTGGGCAGCCCCGTCGCGGGCCGCACCGACGAGGCCGTACAGGACCTGGTCGGGTTCTTCGTCAACACCCTGGTGCTGCGCACCGACACCTCGGGCAACCCCGGCTTCCGGGAGCTGCTGGACCGGGTGCGCGGAACCGACCTGGCCGCCTACGCGCACCAGGACATGCCGTTCGAGCGGCTGGTGGACGCCCTCAAGCCCGAGCGCGATCCCTCACGCAACCCGTTGTTCCAGGTCGCCTTCGGGCTGCAGAACGACGCCACACCCGTGGTGGACCTGCCCGAGGTGCGGGGCGAGGAGGAGTTCGTGGGCATGAAGGTCGCCCGCTTCGACCTCATGTTCGGCTTCACGGAGACGCATGACGCCGACGGTCTGCCCGCCGGGATGAACGGGTCCGTGGAGTACGCCACCGACCTGTTCGACGCGGAGACGGTCGAAGGCTTCGTCCGGCGGCTCATCCGGCTGCTGCGCAGTGCGATCCAGGACCCGGACCGCGGCTTGGACGCGCTCGCGATCATGGACGAGGAGGAACGCCGCCGCATACTGGTCGACTGGAACGACACCGCGCGCCCCGCCCCCACCGGCACCCTGGTCAGCCGCTTCGAGGAGCAGGTGGCCCGCACCCCGGCGGCCCCCGCGCTGCTCGGCGGCGACCGCACGCTGGACTACGCCACGCTCGACCAGGAGGCCAACCGGCTCGCCCGGCTGCTGGTGGAGCGCGGCGTCGGCCCCGAGACACTGGTGGCGATCGCGCTCCCGGCGTCGGTCGAGCAACTCGTCGCGGTATTCGCGGTGCTCAAGGCGGGCGCGGGCTATCTGCCGCTCGATCCGCGCCACCCCGTCGAGCGCGTCCGGTTCATGCTCGACGACGCCCGGCCCACGCTGCTGCTGTGCACCGCGCAGGGCGCCTCCCAGCTGCCCGCGGACGATACCCGGCCCCGGCTGTACCTCGACGCCCCGGATACCCGGGCGGAGCTCGCGGCGCGTCCCGGCCATGCCCTCGACGACGCGGAGCGGCGCCGTCCGCTGCACCGGAGCAATGTCGCGTACGTCATCTACACCTCCGGCTCGACCGGTCGCCCCAAGGGCGTGGCCGTGGCCCACGCCTCCGTCCTGCAATACCTGGACTGGGCCCTGGACATCTATCCGGCGCTGCGCGGCACCGCGCTGCTGCACTCGCCGATCTCCTTCGACCTGACGGTGACCGCGCTGTTCGGGCCGCTGCTCTCCGGTGGCCGCCTGCACGTGGCCGGGATGGAGGAGGACCGGCAGACCGTCGAGGCGCTTGACGCCACCCCGTTGTCGTTCCTGAAGGTGACACCCACCCACCTGCGGCTGCTCGACGCGCTGCCGCCGGAGTTCTCCCCCGCCGACGACCTGGTGATCGGCGGCGAGGCGCTGACCGACGCCGCGCTCGCCAACTGGCGCGCCCGCAACCCGCGGACCACCGTGCACAACGAGTACGGCCCCACCGAGACCACGGTCGGCTGCAGCGTCCACCGGATCGCGCCGGGCGACGAGGTGCGCCCCGGCGTGGTGACCCTCGGCGGGCCCGCGTGGAACACCCGGATGTATGTGCTGGACGCGCGGCTGCGGCCGGTTCCGGTGGGTGTCCCCGGCGAGCTGTACATCGCGGGCGGGCTGCTGGCCCGCGGCTATCTGTACCGGGCCGCGCTGACGGCCGAGCGGTTCGTCGCCGACCCGTTCGGCACGCCGGGCGAGCGGATGTACCGCACCGGCGACCTGGTGCGCTGGCTCCCCGACGGCCGGCAGGAGTTCGTCGGCCGGGTCGACAACCAGGTCAAGGTGCGCGGCTACCGCATCGAGACCGACGAGATCGAGCGCAGCCTGCGGGACCACCGGGAAGTGGACGAGGCCGTGGTGATGGTGCGCGAGGACCACCCGGGGGATCCGCAACTGGTGGCGTACGTCGTGCCCGCGCTGGACGGTTCCCGGGAGGAGACCGGCTCCGCCGAGGAGCAGATCGACCAGTGGCAGCAGGTGTACGACCTGATGTACGGGGCCGAGCGGCCGGAGGAGTTCGGCGAGGACTTCAGCGGCTGGGCCAGCAGCTATACCGGCGAGGACATCCCCATCGAGGAGATGCGCGAGTGGCGGGACGCCACCGTGGAACGAATCCGTGCCCTACGGCCCCGCCGGGTGCTGGAAATCGGCGTCGGCAGCGGACTGCTGCTGGCCAAACTCGCCGGTGACTGCGAGGCGTACTGGGGCCTGGACTTCTCCGCCGAGGCCATCGCCGTACTGCGCCGTCAGGTCGCCGCCCGGCCCGAACTGGCGGAGCGGGTGCGGCTGCGGGTGAGCGCGGCGCAGGAGCTGGAGGGGCTGCCCACCGGCTTCTTCGACACCGTGGTCATCAACTCCGTCGCCCAGTACTTCCCGCACGCCGCCTACCTCACCGACCTGCTGGGGTCCCTGGCGGAGCTGGTGGTCCCCGGGGGCGCGGTGTTCCTCGGCGACCAGCGCAACCTGCGCACCCAGCGCGCCTTCCAGACCGCGATCCGGCTGCGGCAGCGCGCCGAGCACCAGGACGGGGCCGCGGTGTCCCGGGCGGTCGAGCAGGCGATCATGATGGAGAAGGAACTCCTGGTCGACCCCGAGTACTTCGCCGCCGTCGCCCGCGACATCCCCGCCTACACGGCCGTGGACGTCCGGGTCAAGCGCGGCCACGGCGACAACGAGCTCACCCGCCACCGCTTCGACGTGGTGCTGCGCACCGGCCCGGTGGACGCACACGACCTCGGCACCGTCGAGCGGCTGCGCTACGGCGTGGACCTCACCGACCTGGCGGACCTCGAACACCGGCTGGCCCGGCGCGGCGGTGAGCCGATCCGGGTCACCGGCATCCCCGACGCCCGGCTGGCCGGGGAGCAGGCCGCCCTGCACACCCTCACCGAGGGGCGCCAGATGGCCGAGGTCCTGGCGGCTCTGGGCCACCCCGACGAGCCGGGGATCGATCCGGAGACACTTCACTCCCTGGCCGAGCGGCACGGGCTGCCCGTCCTGGTCACCTACGCCTCCGGCGCCCCGGGGCGGCTCGACGCCGTCTTCGGCGCCGACGGGCCGGCCCTGACCGATGTGTACCTTCCCGCCACCCGGCTGGAGCCCGGCGCATACGTCAACAACCCCCTCGGCTCACGCCGGCTGGGCACCCTGGTGGCCGACCTGCGCGCCCACGCCGAGCGGCAGCTGCCCGAGTACATGGTGCCCGTCGCGTTCGTCCCGCTCGACGAGCTGCCCATGACGGTGAACGGCAAGCTCGACCGCCGGGCGCTGCCCGCGCCGGAGTTCACCGGCGGCACCACCTCACGGGCGCCGCGCACCGAGCTGGAGGCCCTGGTCTGCGCCGTGATGGCGGAGGTCCTGGCCCTGCCCACGATCGGCATCGACGACAACTTCTTCGACCTGGGCGGCGACAGCATCATCTCCATCCAGCTCGTCAGCCGGCTGCGGGCCGCCGGTGTGGTCCTCACCGCCCGTGATGTGTTCCGGCACAAGACGGCGGCGGACATGGCGGCCGTCGCCGATACACCCACCGACACCACACCGGAGGGGGCCCCGGCGCCGAGCGCGCCACCGCCGCCCGACGACGGGACGGTCGACCGGTCCCTGGTGTCGCTCTCGGACGACGAACTCTCACTGCTCGAATCTGACTGGAGGTTGCCGGAATGAGCACATCGGCAGTTGAAGCGATCCTGCCGCTCACCCCGCTGCAGGAGGGGCTGCTCTTCCACAGCCTGTACGACGACCGCAGCGTGGACCTCTACACCTCGCAGCTGAGCGTCGAGCTGGAGGGCCGGCTGGACGCCGACGCCCTCCGGGCGGCCGCGGCCACCGTGCTGCGCCGCCACGCCAACCTCCGGACGTCCTTCCAGCACCGCAGCTCCGCCCAGCCCGTGCAGCTGGTGATCCGGGAGGTGCCGGTCCCCTGGACCGAGCACGACCTCGGCGGGCTGACCGAGGAGGAGCGCGCGGCCGAGGTGGCGCGGCTGACGGAGGAGGACCGCACCCGCCGGTTCGACCTCGCGCGCCCGCCGCTGCTGCGGTTCACCCTGATCCGTCTGGGTGCCGAGCGCTGCCGGCTGCTCTTCACCCACCACCACATCCTGCTGGACGGCTGGTCCATCCCGCTGCTGCTCAGCGAGTTGTTCGCGCTGTACGCGCGCGGCGGCACCAATGACAGCAAACTGCCGCCGGTCCCGCCGTTCCGCGACTACCTCGTCTGGCTGGCCGGGCAGGACCGGCCGGCGGCCGAACAGGCGTGGGCCGAGGCGCTCGACGGCCTGGCCGAGCCGATGGTGGTGCGGCCGGTGGCACCGGACCGCATGGCGGTGCTGCCCGAGCGGGCCACCCTCGACCTGAGCCGTTCGCTGACCACCGCGCTGACCGCACTGGCCCGGCGCCATTCGCTCACCCTCAACACGGTCGTCCAGGGGGCGTGGGCGCTGCTGTTGAGCCAGCTCACCGGGCGCCGCGACGTGGTCTTCGGCACCACCGTCTCCGGCCGCCCGCCGGAGCTGCCGGGTGTGGAGAACATGGTCGGCCTGTTCCTCAACACCCTGCCGGTGCGGGTGCGCATCGATCCCGGCGAGTCCGTCCTGGACATGCTGGTACGGGTCCAGGCCGAGCAGACGGAGCTGCTGCCGCACCAGCACCTGGGGCTCGCCGCGATCCAGCGGCTGGCGGGCGGGACCGAGCTGTTCGACACCATGACGGTGTTCGAGAGCTTCCCCGTCGACCACAACGCCGAGAGCCTGCCCGGCACCGGGCTGCGCGTCGTGGAATCCGAGGGCACCGACTACAGCCACTATCCGATCGCGCTGATGGTGCTGCCCGGGGAGCGGCTGCATCTGCGGCTGAGCTACCAGCCCGACCTGTTCGGCGCCGAGGAGACCGCGGCCCTGCTGGACCGGGCGCGACGGCTGCTGGAAACCCTCGTGGCCGAGCCGGAGCAGCCGGTCGGGCGTCTCGACCTGCTGGACGCGGCCGAGCGGCAGCGGCTGCTGGTGCGGTTCAACGACACCGGCCGACCCGTCGAACCGGCCACCCTCGCCCAGCTCTTCGAGGCCCAGGCCGCCCGCGCACCGGAGGCCGTCGCCGTCGAGTACGAGTCGACCACCGTCACCTACGGGGAGCTGGACGCGCGGGCCAATCAGCTCGCCCGCCAGCTGGCCGCCCGCGGCATCGGGCCGGAGCGGGTCGTGGCGCTGGCGCTGCCGCGCGGCATTCCGTTCGTGCTGTCGGTGCTCGCGGTGGCCAAGGCCGGGGGCGCGTACCTGCCGGTCGATCTGCGCTACCCGCGGGAACGCATCGCCTTCCTCCTCGACGACGCGCGGCCCGCGGCGGTGCTCACCACCAACGACGCCACCCGGTTGCTGCCCGCCACCGGCGCCGCCGAGGTGCTGCCGCTGGACGACCCGCGGCTGGGCGCCGCGCTGGCGGACACCGCGCGCACCCCGCTGACCGACCAGGAGCGCACCGCTCCCGCGCACCCGCTGCACCCGGCCTACGTCATCTACACCTCCGGCTCCACCGGGCGCCCGAAGGGCGTCGTGGTGAGCCATCTGGGTCTGGCCAACGCCGTCGCGGTACAGCGCCACATGCACCGGGTGGGGCCGGGCGACCGGGTACTGCAGTTCGTCTCCCCCAGCTTCGACGCCTCGTTCTGGGAGCTGTCCAAGGCCCTGTTCACCGGCGCCACCCTGGTGTGCGCGCCCGAGGAGCGCCTCGCGCCGGGCCCCGACCTGGCCGCGCTGCTCGACGAGGGGCGGATCACCCATCTGATGATCCCGCCGTCGCCGCTGTCGATGATGCCGGCCGGCAGCCTCGGCACGGTGCGCGGGCTGATGGTGGGCGGCGAGGCGTGCTCGGCCGAACTGGTCTCCGCCTGGGCGCCCGGACGCCACATGGTCAACGCGTACGGGCCGACCGAGGCCACGGTCGCCGCCACCATGACCGACGGGCTCACCCCGCAGGGCGCCGCGCCGTCCATCGGCGCACCGCTGGACAACGTGCGTGCCTATGTGCTGGACCAGGCGCTGCGGCCGGTGCCGGTGGGCGCGGTGGGCGAGCTGTATCTGAGCGGGGTGGGGCTCGCCCGCGGCTATCTGGGGCGGGCGGCGCTGACCGCGGAGCGGTTCGTGGCCGATCCGTTCGGCGCGGCCGGGGAGCGCATGTACCGCACCGGCGACCTGGTGGCCTGGACCGACTCCGGGGAGCTGACGTTCGCCGGCCGGGCCGACGACCAGGTCAAGATCCGTGGCTTCCGCATCGAGACCGGTGAGATCGAGGCCGCCCTGCGTGGCCACGCCGCGGTGCGGCAGGCGGTCGTCACCGTCCGCGAGGACCGCCCCGGCGACCGCCGCCTGGTGGCATACGTGGTGGTGGAGGGGGCCGGTGCGGACGAGGTGCGCGAGCACGTCGCGGAGCGGCTGCCCGGCTATATGGTGCCCGCCGCCTTCGTCGTCCTCGACGAGCTTCCGCTGACCCGCAACGGCAAGGTGGCCAAGGCCGCGCTGCCGGCGCCGGCGGCGCAGGGCGCCCGGCGCGCGCCCTCGACCCCTGAGCAGGAGATCGTCTGCGGTCTCTACGCCGATGTCCTCGGCGCACCCGAGGTCGGTGCCGACGACGACTTCTTCCAGCTGGGCGGGCATTCGCTGCTCGCGATCCGGCTGGCCGGGCGGATCCGCTCGGCCTTCGGGGTGGACGTGCCGATCCGCGTCATCTTCGAGGCACCCTCGGTCGAGGCGCTGACCGCCCGGATCACGGCCGCGCTGCCGCAGGGTGACGCGGCGTCCGCGGCCGGGGCCCGCACGGTGGAGGTCTCCCGCGCGGACCGCCGGCTGTGGTTCATCAACCGCTTCGAGGAGCATCGGGCCGCCACCCACAACGTGCCGTTCGCCGTGCGGCTGACCGGCGACCTCGACCAGGAGGCGCTGCGCGGCGCGCTGCACGATGTGCTGGCCCGGCACGAGGCGCTGCGTACGGTCTTCCCCGAGCGGGACGGCGAGCCGAGCGGTGCGGTGCTGCCGCCGTCGAGTGTGCGCGTCCCGCTCACGGTGGCCGACTTCGACGAGGCGGCGGTGGCCGCCGAGGTGGCCGGCGGATTCGACCTGGCCACCCGGCTGCCGGTGCGGTTCGCGCTGTTCCGCGTCAACGACGGCGAGGCCGTCCTGGTGACGGTGGTGCACCGGATCGCGGGCGACGACTGGGCGGGCGGACGGCTGCTGCGCGACCTGGCGTCCGCCTACCGGGCCCGGACCGGCGGCGAACCGGTGCGCTGGGAGGCGGAGCCGGAGCCGGACCGGGCCCGGGACGAGGAGGCCCTCGCCTGGTGGGCCGGACACCTGTCGGGCGCGCCCGAGGAGCTGCCGCTGGCCACCGACCGGCCGCGCCCGGCGGCGGACGCCCAGCCCTCGCACGCCGTCCCCGTCCGGCTGGGCGCCGCGGCGCGCGAGCGCCTCGGCGCGCTCGCCGAGCGGGCCGGCACCGACCTGGAGACGGTGCTGCGCGCCGCGTTCGCCCTGGTGCTCGGCGGCCTCGGGGCCGGCCATGACGTGCCCGTCGCCACCCTGTCCCACCCCGCCGGGGAGACCGGCTCCGCGGCTTTCGGGGCACATCTGTCCGTGCTGCGCGTCGACACCTCCGGTGATCCGACGGTGGCCGAGCTGCTCACCCGCGTCGGCAAGGCGGCCGCCGAGGCCCGGCGCCACCCGGTCCCGTTCGAGCGGCTGTTGCGCCGTCTGGAGCCGGATCTGATCGCCTCGCGCCATCCGCTGGCGCAGGTCGCCCTGACCGTACGGAGCGGTGGGGGCACCGCGCGGTGGCCCCATCTGGTGGTGCGCCCGGACGACGCGGCCCTGGGCGTGGAGAAGTTCGACCTGGCGGTGGTCCTGGCCGATGAGCCCGGCGGCCAGGAGCTCACCGGGCGGCTGCACTACCGCTCGTCGCTGTTCGACGCGGAGTCCGTGGCGCGGCTGTGGGAGCGCATGACATCGGTGCTCACCCAGCTCGCCGACGCGCCCGGCGGGCGGCTGTCGCGGCTGCGGCTGCTGACCGGGGCCGAGCACGCGCGGCTGCTGACCGAGTGGAACGACACCGCCGTCGAGGTGCCCGCCCTGGCGGGCACCGTGCAGCGCCGTTTCGCCGAACAGGCCGCGCGGGTGCCGGACGAGCCGGCCCTGCTGTGGCAGGGCGGGCAACTGACCTACCAGGAGCTGGACACGGCCGCCAACCGGCTGGCCCATCTGCTGCGCGCCTCGGGCGTGACCGCGGGCTCCCGGGTGGCCGTGCTGCAGCGCCGCTCGCCGGATCTGGTCGTGTCGCTGCTGGCCGTGCTGAAGGCCGGAGGGACCTACGTACCGCTGGACGCACGCGCGCCGCTGGCCCGCACGACCCTCATCGTCGCCGAGACGGGCGCCGCGGTGGTGCTGACCGACACCGCGTCGGTCTCCGAGGCGCCCCCGGCCGGCGGTCCGGTCATCGTCGTGGACGACGAGCCGCGGCTGGCCGAACAGCCGGCCGAGGACCCACACGTCGCGGGCCATCCGCAGCAGCTCGCGTACATCATGTACACCTCCGGCTCCACCGGTCGTGCCAAGGGCGTCGCCGTCACCCACCGTGACCTGCTGGCGTTCGCGCTCGACCGCTGCTTCGCCGGGGACGCCCACCACCGGGTGCTGCTGCACGCCCCGCACGCCTTCGACGCCTCCAACTACGAGTTGTGGATGCCACTGCTGAGGGGCCGTCAGGTGGTGCTCGCTCCGCCGGAGGACCTGGACGTGGCGTCCCTCGGGCGGCTGCTGAGCGAGTACCGGGTGACGGCGCTGCATCTGACGGCAGGGCTGTTCCGGCTGGTGGTGGACGAGGACCTGGAGTGCCTGGCGCCGGTGCGCGAACTGCTCGCGGGCGGCGACGTGGTGCCCGCCGCCTCGGTCGCCCGGCTGCTGGACCGCTTCCCCGGCATGGTGTTCAAGGACACCTACGGTCCGACCGAGACCACCAGTTTCGCCACCTTCCACCGGATGGACGCCGCCACCCCACCCGTCGGCACCGTGCCGATCGGCGGCCCGATGGACAATATGCGCGTCTATGTGCTGGACGGCATGGTGCGGCCGGTGCCGGCCGGGGTCACCGGCGAGCTGTACATCGCCGGTGAGGGGCTCGCACGCGGCTACTGGGACCGGCCGGGGCTGACCGCCGCGTCCTTCGTGGCCGACCCGTTCGGCCCGCCGGGCTCCCGCATGTACCGGGTCGGCGACCTGGTGCGGTGGACACCCGAGGGCAGACTGCTGTTCGCGGGCCGCGCCGACGACCAGGTCAAGATCCGCGGGTTCCGCATCGAGCTGGGCGAGGTGGAGGCGGCCGTCTCCCGGCTGCCGCGGGTGGCCCAGGCCGCGGTGATCGCACGCCGCGCCGCCGACGGCCCGCAGCGGCTCATCGCCTACCTCGTGCCCGCCGACGGCGCGGCCCTGGACGCCGAGGCGGTGCGCCGCCGGCTGGCCGACGAGTTGCCGGACTACATGGTGCCCTCCGCCGTGGTCACCCTGGACCGGCTTCCGCTCACCGCCAATGGGAAGGTCGACCGCGCGGCGCTGCCCGCGCCCGAGGTCGCCGTCTTGGGCCGGGCCGCCCGCACCCCGCGCGAGGAGCAGCTGCTGAGGTTGTTCGCCGACCTCCTGGGGCGGCCGGACGTGGGCGTCGACGACAGCTTCTTCGCCCTGGGCGGCGACTCGCTGCTCGCCACCCGCCTGGTCAGCCGGGTCCGGGCCGCCTTCGGTGTGGAGCTGCCCATCCGGGCGGTGTTCGACGCGCCGACGGCCGAGGCGCTCGCCGCCCGGCTGGACGACGCCCGCGCCGGACGCAGCGCGCTGCGGGCCATGGAGCGGCCGGAGCACATCCCGCTGTCGTTCGCCCAGCGGCGGCTGTGGTTCATCAACCGGTTCGACGGCCAGAGCGCCACGTACAACATGCCGATCTCGATCCGGCTGCGGGGCCCGCTCGACCAGGCCGCGCTCGCCGACGCGCTCGGCGATCTCGTCGGCCGGCACGAGAGCCTGCGGACGGTGTACCCCGAGCGGGACGGCGTGCCCTACCAGCGGATCCTGCCCGTGCGAGAGGCACGCCCCGACCTGACGGTGGTGGAGGCCGGCCCCGGGGACGTGGACGAACGGCTGGAGGCCGAGGTCCGCCGCGGTATCGACCTGACAGCCGAGGTGCCGCTGCGGGTGTCGCTGTTCCGCCTGGCGCAGGAGGACCACGTCCTGCTGTTCGTGCTGCACCACATCGCCGGTGACGGCTGGTCGATGCGGCCGCTGGCGACCGACCTGGCCACCGCCTACGCCGCGCGCTGCGACGGGATGGCGCCGCGGTGGGAGCCGCTGCCGGTGCAGAACGCCGACTACGCCCTGTGGCAGCAGCAGGTGCTGGGCGACGAGGACGACCCGGACAGCGTCTTCTCCGGGCAGCTGCGCTACTGGCAGGAGCAGCTCGCCGCGCTGCCGCAGGAGCTGGCGCTCCCGGTGGACCGTCCGCGCCCGGCGGTCGCGAGCCACCGCGGCATGCCCGTGTACTACCGGCTCGACGCGGAGCTGCACGGGAAGCTGCTGGCGCTCTCCCAGGAGACGGGCGCGAGCCTGTACATGGTGTTGCAGGCCGGGCTCGCCACGATGCTGCACCGGGTCGGTGCGGGCACCGACATCCCGATCGGCAGCGTGATCGCCAACCGCACCGACGAGGCGCTCGACGACATGGTCGGGTTCCTCACCAACATGCTGGTGCTGCGCACCGACACCTCCGGACGCCCGACCTTCCGTCAGCTGGTGGACCGGGTGCGGGAGACCGACCTGAGTGCCTACGGCAACCAGGACGTGCCGTTCGAGCGGCTGGTGGAGGCCGTCAACCCGCCTCGTTCGCTGGCCCGGCACCCGCTGTTCCAGGTGCTGCTGAACCTGCAGAACCTGCCGGACTACGCCAGCGAGATGCGCGGCCTGGAGGTGACCTCGTACGTGGTCAACCTCGGTGCGGCCCGGTTCGACCTGGCCTTCGGCTTCTCCGAGGAGTACGACGCCGACGGCGCCCCCGCCGGGCTCCAGGGCGACATCCAGTACAGCGTCGACCTGTTCGACCAGGCCACGGCGGAGGACTTCGCCGCCTGTCTGGGCCGGGTGCTGCGGTCCGCCGTGGACGACCCGGACCGGACCGTCGACCACCTGGCGATGCTGCCCGCCGAGCGGCGCGACCGGCTGGTGTCGGGGTACGCGGCGGGCCCCGCCGGGCAGGTGCCCGCCGCGCCCCTGCCGGAGCTGTTCTCCGCCCAGGCGGCGCGCACCCCGGACGCGCCCGCGGTGGTGCGCGGGCCGCTCACGCTGACGTACGCGGAGCTGGCGGCCGCCGCCGGCCGGCTCGCCCGCCACCTGAGGGCGGCCGGCGCCGGACCCGGCGCGCTGGTCGCGGTCGCGCTGCCCAGGACACCGCTGCTGGTCACCGCCCTGCTCGGGGTGGTGACATCCGGTGCCGCGTATCTGCCGATCGACCCCGGCAACCCGGCCGACCGCATCGCCTTCATGCTCGGCGACGCGGCGCCCGCACTGGTGCTCACCGACACCGCCACCGCGGCCCGGCTCCCGGAGTGCGCCGCGCCCGTGGTCCTGCTGGACGCGCCGGAGACGGCGGCGGTCCTGGCGGCGGCCGAGAGCGGACCGATGGCCGACGCGGAGCGCACCCGGCCGTTGTCCATGCGGGACGCGGCGTATGTCATCTACACCTCCGGCTCCACCGGGCGGCCCAAGGGCGTGGTGGTCGAGTACCACTCGCTCGCCGACTACCTGGCGCACACCACCGCCGAGTACGCGTCGGCGCGCGGGGTGGCGCTGGTGCACTCGCCCGTCTCGTTCGACCTGACCGTCACCGGCCTGTACACCCCGCTGCTGGTCGGCGGCTGCGTCAACCTCGCCTCGCTCAGCGAACCCGCGCCGCCGGAGGAGGCCGGGCTGGCCGCGGCGCCCGCCACGTTCCTCAAGGCCACCCCGAGCCATCTGCCGCTGCTCAGCGCGCTGCCCGACGGCTACTCGCCCTCCGGCGACCTGCTGCTCGGCGGCGAGCCGCTGCTCGGCACCAGCCTGCGCGAATGGCGCGAGCGGCACCCGGACGTGACGGTGCGCAATGTGTACGGGCCTACCGAGGCCACCGTGAACTGCGCCGAGTACCGCCTCGCCCCCGGGGCGCCGCTGCCGGACGGGCCGGTGCCGATCGGACGGCCGCAGACCAACGCCCGGCTGTATGTGCTGGACGCGGGGCTCGAACCGGTGCCCGAAGGCGTGACCGGGGAGCTGTATCTGGCCGGTGAGGGGCTGGCGCGCGGCTATCTGCACGCGCCGGCGCTGACCGCGGAGCGGTTCGTGGCCGACCCGTACGGCCCGCCCGGCGCCCGGATGTACCGCAGCGGCGACCTGGCCAAGTGGAACCGGGCCGGGGAGCTGGTGTACGTGGGCCGCGGCGACGACCAGGTCAAGCTGCGGGGCTTCCGGATCGAGCTGGGCGAGATCGAGGTGGCGCTCGCCGCCCATCCGGCCGTCGCCGGCGCGACGGTGATCGTGCGCGAGGACCGGCCGGGCGACCAGCGTCTGGTGGCCTATCTCGTCCAGGCGCCCGGCGCCGCGCCCTGCGCACCCGCCGACCTGGCGGGGCATCTGGCCGGGCGGCTGCCGGAGTACATGGTGCCGCAGGCGTATCTGACGGTGGACGAGCTGCCGCTGACCGCGCACGGCAAGGTGGACCGCGCGGCGCTCCCCGCGCCGGTGGCGGACCGGCGGGACGGGCCGGGCGCGGCCGGTGCGCGCACCCCGCAGGAAGAGCTGCTGTGCCACCTGTTCGCGGACATGCTCGGGGTGCCGGACGTCGGCGTGCACGACAACTTCTTCGATCTGGGCGGGCATTCGCTGCTCGCCACCCGGCTGGTCAGCAGGATCCGCTCGGTCTTCGGGCTGGAGCTGCCGATCCGCGCCGTCTTCGAGGCGCCCACGGTGGCCCGGCTGACCGCGCACCTCACCCAGGCCGGGGCGGGCCGCCGCGCGCTCGCGCCGATGCCGCGCCCGGCCGAGGTACCGCTGTCGTTCGCCCAGCGGCGGCTGTGGTTCCTCAACCGCTTCGACGACGCGGCCGACTCCGCGTACAACCTGCCGATCGCCCTGCGGATGACCGGTGCGCTCGACCGGGACGCGCTCACCGCGGCGCTGGGTGATCTGGTGGCGCGGCACGAGGTGTTCCGCACCGTCTTCCCCGAGTCCGCCGGCGTCCCCGTCCAGCGGGTGCTCCCGGTGGACGGGGCCGCGCCGCGGCCGGACGTCACCGAGACCACCGAGGAGCGGCTGCCCGGGCTGCTGGCGGCCGAGATGCGCGGCGGCTTCGATCTGACCGTCGAGCCCCCGCTCCGGGCCCGGCTGTTCGCTCCGGCCGCGGATACCCATGTGCTCACCCTGACGATGCACCACATCGCGGCCGACGGCTGGTCGCTCGCCCCGCTCATGGCCGACCTGGCGACCGCCTACCGGGCGCGGGCCACCGGCCGCGAGCCCGGCTGGCAGCCGCTGCCCGTGCAGTACGCCGACTACGCGCTGTGGCAGCGCGCGGTGCTCGGCGACGAGGCCGAGCCGGACAGCCCCATCGCCCGGCAGCTGCGCTACTGGGAGGAGACGCTGGCCGGGCTGCCCGACGAGCTGTCCCTGCCCACCGACCGCCCCCGCCCGGCCGTGGCGAGCTACCAGGGCGCGCACGTCCCGGTGGAGATCCCCGCCGAGCTGCACCGCCGGATCGGCGAGCTGGCCCGGTCCCGGCAAGCGAGCGTCTACATGGTGTTGCAGACGGGCCTGGCCGCGCTGCTCTCGCGCCTGGGCTGCGGTACGGACATCCCGATCGGCAGCCTGATCGCGGGACGCACCGACGAGGCCCTGGAGGACCTGGTCGGATTCTTCGTCAACACCCTGGTGCTGCGCACCGACACCTCCGGAGAGCCGACCTTCGCCGAGCTGCTGGACCGGGTGCGCGCGACCGACCTGGCGGCCTATGCCCACCAGGACCTTCCGTTCGAGCGGCTGGTGGAGGCGGTCAACCCGGGCCGCTCGATGGCCCGCCACCCGCTGTTCCAGGTGGCGCTCAACCTGCAGAACGCCGCGCGGGCGGACTGGAGCCTGGGCCTGCCGGGGCTGACGGTCGAGCCGGAGGGCTTCACGCTGGAGACGGAGAAGTTCGACCTGTCCTTCACCTTCACGGAGCACCACGCCGCGGATGGCACACCGGCCGGTATCACCGGCACGGTCGGCTACGCCGTCGACCTGTTCGACGGCGAGCGGGTGGCCGGTCTGACGGCCCGCCTGGTGCGGCTGCTCTCCGCGGCCGTCGCCGCGCCCGACGAGGCGGTCGGGGAGCTGGAGCTGCTCGACCCCGAAGAGCGGTCGGCGCTGCGCACGGCGGGCACCGGGCCACGGCGCACGGTCCCCGCCGACGGCGTCGACGCGCTGCTCGCCCGGCGCGCCGCGGCCACCCCCGGCGCCCTCGCGGTGCGCGGCCCCGACGGGTCGCTGACCTACGGCGAACTGGACGCCGCCGTGACCCGGCTGGCCCGGCGCCTGATCGAGCGCGGCGCGGCGCCCGGCAGCCTGATCGCCGTGGCCCTGCCGCGCGGCACCGGCATGCTGGTGGCGCTCCTCGCGGTCCTGCGCTCGGGCGCGGCGTATCTGCCGCTGGACCCCGCGCACCCCGCGGAGCGGCTGGCCGCCACCCTCGCCGACGCACGTCCGCTGCTCGCACTCGCCACCCGCACCACCGCCGCGGCCCTGCCCGAGGGCACGACCCTGGAACTGCTGGACGACGCCGGGCCGCACCGCGGACCGGATGCGCCGGCGCGGCCGTGGGCCGACGGCGAGCGGGCCGCGCCGGTGCATCCGGAGCACCCCGCGTACGTCATCCACACCTCGGGATCGACCGGACGGCCCAAGGGGGTGGTGGTGCCGCGGCGCGCGCTGGCCAACTTCCTGGGCGATATGGCCGAACGGTTCCCGCTGGGGGCCGCCGACCGGCTGCTGGCCGTCACCACGGTGTCGTTCGACATCGCCGCGCTGGAGCTGTACCTCCCGCTGGTGAGCGGCGCCGCGGTGGTCATCGCCGACCGCGACACGGTGCGCGACCCGGCGGCGCTGCTGCGGCTGGCCGACGAGGCGGACGCGACCGTTCTGCAGGGGACGCCGTCCCTGTGGCAGGCCCTGGTCGCGCACGCCCCGGAGGCGCCGCGGGGCCTGCGCGCCCTGGCCGGCGGTGAGGCGCTGCCGCGCGAACTGGCGGACCGGATCACCGCGGCCGGCGCGGAGCTGACCAACCTGTACGGGCCGACGGAGACCACCATCTGGTCCACGACCGCGGCGCTCGGCGCCCGCCCGGGCGCCCCGGCCATCGGCGCCCCGATCGCCAACACCACCGTCCATGTCCTCGACGGGCGGCTGCGGCCGGTCCCGGCCGGGGTCGCGGGCGAGCTGTACATCGGCGGCTCGGGTCTGGCCCACGGCTATCTGGGGCGGCCCGGTCTGTCGGCGGAACGCTTCGTGGCCGACCCGTACGGCCCGGCGGGCACCCGGATGTACCGCACCGGGGACCTCGCCCGGTGGGGCTCCGACGGATGCCTGGAATACCTGGGCCGGGTCGACCACCAGGTGAAGCTGCGCGGGTTCCGCATCGAACCCGGAGAGATCGAGGCGACGCTGACCGGCCATCAGGACATCGCCCAGGCGGCGGTGCTGTTGCGCGAGGACAGACCGGGCGACCAGCGGCTCGTCGGATACGTCGTGCCGGCGCCCGGCCGGACGGCCGACACCGGGGCGCTGCGCGCGCATCTCGCGGCGTCTTTGCCCGAGTACATGGTCCCCTCGGCACTCGTCGCGCTGGACGCGCTGCCCATGACGCCCAACGGCAAGCTCGACCGGCGGGCCCTGCCGGAACCGGCGGCCACGGGCCAGGGCGCCCAGGGCGGTGCCCCGCGCTCCCCGCGCGAGGAGATCATGTGCGGGCTGTTCGCCCAGACCCTCGGCATGGACGCCTTCCCGGTCCATGACAGCTTCTTCGAGTCCGGTGGCCATTCGCTGCTGGCGACGCGGCTGATGAGCCGGGTGCGCACGGTCTTCGGCGTCGAACTGCCGATCCGCGCCCTGTTCGAGCACCCCACCGCGGCCGGGCTGGTCGGCCGGCTCGACGGCGCCGACCGGGCGCGCCCCGCGCTGCGCCCGCGGCCCCGCCCGCAGGTGCTGCCGCTGTCGTTCGCCCAGCGCCGGATGTGGCTGCTGCACCGTCTGGAGGGGCCGAGCCCCACGTACAACATGCCGTTCGTGGTGCGGCTCTCCGGCGACCTGGACCGGGACGCGCTGCGGACCGCGCTGGACGACGTCCTCGACCGGCACGAGAGCCTGCGCACCTTCTTCCCCGAGGTCGACGGCGTGCCCCGTCAGCGGATCCTGACCGGGGACGACGCCCGGGTGGAGATCGCCGCGCGCCAGGTGACGCCGTCCGAGGTGGAGGCCGCGACGGCCGAGGCGGTCCGGGTCCGGTTCGACCTGACCGCCGACCTGCCGGTGGCGGCGTCCCTGCTCTCCCTGTCGCCCACCGAGCACGTCTTCGTGCTGGTCGTCCACCACATCGCGGGCGACGGCTGGTCGATCGGCCCGCTGGCCGGGGACGTGGCCCGGGCGTACGCGGCCCGCTGCGCCGGGCGGGCACCCGACTGGGAGCCGCTGCCGGTGAGTTACGCGGACTACGCGCTGTGGCAGCGGGAGCTGCTGGGCGAGGAGTCCGATCCGGACAGCCTGTTCGCGGCGCAGGTCGGCCACTGGGAGCGGGCCCTGGCGGACCTGCCCGACCAGCTGAACCTGCCCACCGACCGGCCGCGCCGGGCGGTGGCCGGCTTCGAGGGCGCACGGCTGGGCATCCGGCTGTCCGCGCGGCTGCACACCGCGATCCGGGCGCTGGCCCGGCAGCAGGGTGCGAGCACCTTCATGGTGATGCAGGCCGCGGTGGCGGCGCTGCTGAACAAGCTCGGCGCGGGCACGGACATTCCGCTGGGCAGCCCCATCGCGGGCCGCACCGACGAGGCGCTGGACAAGCTGGTCGGCTTCTTCGTCAACACCCTGGTGCTGCGCAACGACCTCAGCGGCAACCCCTCGTTCGCCGAGCTGGTCGGCCGCGCCCGGGAGACGTCGCTGGCCGCGTACGCCCACCAGGACGTGCCGTTCGACCACCTGGTGGAGGTGTTGCGGCCGGACCGCTCCGCGGCACACCAGCCACTGTTCCAGGTGATGCTGGCCCTGCAGAACGCCACGGCGGCCGCGGACCTCGAGCTGCCCGGGCTCACCGTGACGGCCGCGGACGGCTTCACCGGCGCCTCCCGCTTCGACCTGTTCTTCAGCTTCGCCGAGCAGTTCGACGACGACAGCGGCGCGCCGGAGGGCATGGACGGATTCGTCGAGTACAGCACCGACCTGTTCGACGCCGCCACGGTCGCCGGGCTGCTGGAGCGCCTCGAGCGGCTGCTGACCGCCGTGACCGCGGATCCGGGGCGACCGGTCTCCTCGATCGATCTGCTGGGCGAGGAGGAGCGGGAGACGGTGGTGCGGCGGTGGAACGACACCGCCACCGAGGCCGTGCCGGACAGTGTGAACGGGCGGTTCGCCGCCCAGGTGGCACGCACGCCGGACGCGGTGGCCGTCGTCGCGGGCGAGCGGCAGCTGACCTACCGGGAGCTGGACGAGGCGTCCGACCGTCTCGCGCGGCGCCTGGTCGCACTCGGGGTCGCCCCGAGGACCGGGTCGCCCTGTTCCAGGAGCGCTCGCCCGGGCTCGTGGTGTCGATCCTCGCGGTGCTCAAGTCCGGCGCCGCGTATGTGCCGATCGATCCGCGCTACCCGGCCTCCCGGCGCGGCCACATCATGGCGGACAGTCAGGTCTCGGTGCTGCTCACCGACCTGGCCTCGCCCGCGCCGGAGTGCGCGCACGACGCCACCGTCCTCGTGGTGGACGCCCCGGCGCCGGCCGACGGGCAGCACGCACCACTCCCGGCGGCCGTGCGCCCCGAGCAGCTGGCGTACGTGATGTACACCTCCGGTTCGACCGGGGTGCCCAAGGGCGTGGCGATCACACACGCCGACGTCACGGCACTCGCGGCGGACCGGGCGTTCGCCTCGGGCGCGCACCGCCGGGTACTGCTGCACTCGCCGCAGGCGTTCGACGCCGCCACCTACGAGCTGTGGGTGCCGCTGCTGAACGGCGGCCAGGTGGTGGTGGCCCCGCCGGGTGACCTGGACCTTCCGACACTGGAGCGGGTCGTCGCCGAGCACGCGGTCACCGGGCTGTGGATGACCGCCGGGCTGTTCCGGCTCACCGCCGAGGAGGCCCCGTCCTGTTTCGCGGGCGTGGCCGAGGTGTGGACCGGCGGCGACGTGGTGCCCGCGGAGGCGGTGCGGCGGGTCATGGCGGCCTGCCCGGGGACCGTGGTCGTGGACGGCTACGGCCCGACCGAGACCACCACCTTCGCCACCCGCTTCCGGATGCCGGACCCCGATGGCGTCCCTGCCCAGATCCCCATCGGACGGCCGCTGGACAACATGCGCGTCCACGTTCTGGACGACGGGCTGTGCCCGGTCCCGCCCGGCGTCCCGGGCGAGCTCTACATCGCGGGCGCCGGACTGGCACGCGGCTACCTGGAACGGCCGGAGCTGACGTCCGAGCGGTTCGTGGCCGATCCGTACGGCCCGGCGGGCGGCCGGATGTACCGGACGGGTGACCTGGTGCGGTGGAACGCCGAGGGCGCGGTGGAGTTCCTCAGCCGCGCCGACGACCAGGTCAAGATCCGCGGGTTCCGGATCGAACCGGGCGAGATCGAGGCGGCGCTCGCCGGCCACCCGGACGTCGCCCAGGCGGCCGTCGTGGTGCGCGAGGACCGCCCCGGCGACCACCAGCTGGTGGCGTATGTGGTGCCGGGCACCGACGGCACCGCCGAGGCGACCGGCTCCGCCGAGGAGCAGATCGACCAGTGGCAGCAGCTGTACGCGCAGATGTACGGCGCGGAGCGGCCGGAGGAGTTCGGCGAGGACTTCAGCGGCTGGGCCAGCAGCTACACCGGCGAGGACATCCCCATCGAGGAGATGCGCGAGTGGCGGGACGCCACCGTGGAACGAATCCGTGCCCTACGGCCCCGCCGGGTGCTGGAAATCGGCGTCGGCAGCGGACTGCTGCTGGCCAAACTCGCCGGTGACTGCGAGGCGTACTGGGGCCTGGACTTCTCCGCCGAGGCCATCGCCGTACTGCGCCGTCAGGTCGCCGCCCGGCCCGAACTGGCCGGCCGGGTCGAGCTGAAGCTGCGCGCCGCGCATGAGCTGGAGGGGCTGCCCACCGGCTTCTTCGACACCGTGGTCATCAACTCCGTCGCCCAGTACTTCCCGCACGCCGCCTACCTCACGGACCTGCTGGGGTCCCTGGCGGAGCTGGTGGTCCCCGGGGGCGCGGTGTTCCTCGGCGACCAGCGCAACCTGCGCACCCAGCGCGCCTTCCAGACCGCGGCGCGGCTGCACGGGTGGACCGGACAGCAGGGCGCGGCGGAGCTGTCCCGGGCCGTCGAGCAGACGATCCTGATGGAGAAGGAACTCCTGGTCGACCCCGAGTACTTCGCCGCCGTCGCCCGCGACATCCCCGCGTACACGGCCGTGGACGTCCGGGTCAAGCGCGGGCACAGCGACAACGAGCTCACCCGCCACCGCTTCGACGTGGTGCTGCGCACCGGCCCAGTGGACGCACACGACCTCGGCACCGTCGAACGGCTGCGCCACGGCGTGGACGTCACCGACCTGGCCGATATGGAGCGCGTGCTGGCCGGGCGCGGCGGCGGGCCGGTGCGCGTGACGGGCATCCCGGACGCCCGGCTGGCCGGGGAGCAGGCCGCCCTCCAGGCCCTCGCCGAGGGACGGGAGGTCGCCGAGGCCGTGGACGCCCTCCACCGCCCCGCCGAGCCGGGCATCGACCCGGAGGCGCTGTACGCCCTGGGCGACCGCCTCGGGCTGGCCGTGCTCGTCACGTACGCCCCGGGCGCACCCGGGCGGCTGGACGCGGTCTTCGGCGCCGACGGGCCCCTTCTGACCGACGTGTACCTGCCCGCCACCCGCCTGGAGCCCGCGGCCCACGTCAACAATCCGCTCGGATCACGGCAGTTGGGCACCCTGGTGGCCGACCTGCGCGGCTACGCCGAGCAGCGGCTGCCCGCGTACATGGTGCCTGCGGCGATCGTCCCCCTCGACGCCCTGCCGACCACCGTCAACGGCAAGCTCGACCGGCGTGCCCTGCCCGCGCCCGACTTCTCCGGCGCGGCCACCTCGCGGGCGCCGCGCACCGAGCGGGAGACGCGGCTGTGCGCGGTGATGGCCGAGGTGCTGGCCCTGCCCACGATCGGCATCGACGACAACTTCTTCGACCTGGGCGGCGACAGCATCATGTCGATCCAGCTCGTCAGCCGCGCCCGGCGGGCCGGGCTGCTGATCGGCACGCGCGATGTGTTCCAGTACCCGACCGTCGCGGAGCTGGCCGGGGTGGTCCGCCTCGACGACGACGCCGCGGACGGGGCCGACGAGCCGGACACCGGTGAGGTGCCGCTGCTGCCCATCGTGCACTGGCTGCGCGAGCGGGGCGGCCCCATCGAGGGCTTCCACCAGTCCCGCGTCGTCCCGCTGCCCGCGGGGGCCACCCGCGAGCCGCTGGTGCGGGCGCTGGAGGCGCTGCTGGAGCACCATGCGGCGCTGCGCATGCGGCTGCACCGGGACGAGGAGCGGTGGCGCCTGGAGATCCCGCAGCTCCCGGCGGCCGGCGCGGAGCAACTGCTGGAGCGCGTGGACGTGGCGGGCCTGGACGAGGCGGCGCTGGAGGCCGCGGTCACCGCGCACCGCGAGACGGCGGCGGCCCAACTCGCCCCGGACGACGGGGTGATGGTGCGGGCCGTGTGGTTCGACCCGGGCCCCGACCACGGCGGGTATCTGCTGCTCCTGGTGCACCACCTGGCCGTCGACGGAGTCTCGTGGCGGGTACTGGTGCCCGATCTGGCCGAGGCGTACGAGGCGGCGGCCCAGGACCGGGAGATCGCCCTCCAGCCGGTGGGCACCTCGCTGCGCGGCTGGGCCACCCGGCTGCACCGGCTGGCGGCCGAGCGGCGTGCCGAGACCGGGTTCTGGGAGGAGGTGGTGCGCGCACCCGAGCCGACGCTGGGCCTCCGCCCTCTCGACCCGGCCCGCGATACCGTCGCCTCGACCCGGTTCACCCACGTCCGGCTGCCCGTGGAGCTGAGCACGGCGCTGCTGACGGACGTACCGCGCGCCATCCACGGCGGGGTGGACGACATCCTGCTCACCGCGCTGTCGCTGACCCTGACCCGGTGGCGCGCCGCGCGCCGCGGCGACGCCCGCGACGACGTCCTGGTGGCGGTGGAGAGCCACGGCCGGCACGACATCGTGGACGGTGTCGACCTGACGCGGACCGTCGGCTGGTTCACCGCGATGTACCCGGTGCGGCTCGACCTGTCCGGTCTCGGCCCCGTGCGGGCGGGCGGGGCGGCCGCCGAACGGGCCGCGAAGGCGGTGAAGGAGCAGTTGCGGCGGATCCCCGACCACGGGATCGGCTACGGGCTGCTGCGTTACCTCGACCCGGAGTCCTCCGCCCGCCTCGCGGGCGGCGCCGAACCGCAGGTCGCGTTCAACTACTTCGGCCGGTTCGCGACACCCGGCGCCCCGCTGCCGCCGACCGCCGCCGAGCCGGTGTACGAGACCGGCCGCTATGACGGCGACACCGACGGGCAGCGGCCGTTCGGCCATGCCCTGGAGATCAACGCGCGCGCGGACGACACGGCCGACGGCCCGTCCCTGAGCTGCGTGTGGAGCCATCCGGACGGGCTGTTCACCGACGAGGAGGTCCTCGAGCTGTGCGCGGGCTGGGTCGAGGCGCTCCAGGCGCTGGCCGATCTGGGGCGCCGGCCGGGCGCCGGCGGGCGCACCCCCTCCGATCTGCCGCTCGTCCAGCTCACACAGCGCCAGATCGAGCGGCTCGAAGCCGATCTGCCGGGCCTGGCGGATGTGCTGCCGCTCACCCCGCTGCAGGAGGGGCTGCTCTTCCACGCGCGCTTCGACGACGCCGGCCATGACCCGTACACCGTCCAGTTCCTGTGGAGGCTGGACGGTCATGTGGACCGGGACGCGCTACGGGCCGCGGCGCGCACCCTGCTCCGGCGCCACCCCAACCTGCGGGTGGCCTTCCGCCAGGACGACCTGGACCGTCCGGTGCAGGTGGTGGTCGACGACCTGGCGCTGCCCTGGTACGAGCACGATCTGCGGACCTTCGGCGGCGAGGAGCTCGACCGCGAGGTGGAGCGCATCGTCGCGGAGGACCGGGCGCGCCGCTTCGACCCGGGCCGGCCACCGTTGATCCGCTTCACCCTGATCCGGGTGGCCGAGGACGCGTACCGCTTCCTGTTCACCAACCACCACATCCTGCTCGACGGCTGGTCCATGCCGATCCTCCTGGGCGAACTGGCCGCCCTGTACGGGGCGGCGGGCGACGACCGGGCGCTGCCCGTCCCGGCGGACCACCGCGCGTACCTCACCTGGCTCGCCCGGCAGGACCGGGGCGAGGCCGAGGACGCCTGGCGCGAGGCGCTGGCCGGGCTGCAGGAGCCGCTGCTGCTGGCGCCGCGGGCCGGCGCCCAGGTCACGGCCGTCCCGTCGCGCCGGATCGTGGAGGTGGACGCCGAACTGAGCGCGGCGCTGGCCGAGGTGGCGCGCCGTCACGGGCTGACCCTCAACACGGTCGTGCAGGGCGCCTGGGCCACCCTGCTGGGCCGGCTCGCCGGCCGCGACGACGTGGTCTTCGGCGCCACCGTCTCCGGGCGGCCACCGGAGGTGCCGGGCATCGAGACGATGGTCGGGCTGTTCATCAACACCCTGCCGGTCCGGGTCCGCCTGGACCAGTCGGAGCCCCTGTCGGCGCTGCTGGAGCGGATCCAGCGGCAGCAGTCGGCGCTGATGCCCTATCCGTATCTGCGCCTGTCCGATGTGCAGCGGCTGGCGGGCCTCGGCGAACTCTTCGATTCGGCCACGGTGTTCGAGAACTACCCGGCCCCGCCGCCGGGCCTGGACACCGAGCCGGGCGAGGTGGACGTCAGCGGAGACGAGACGCGCGAGGCCACCCACTATCCGCTGGCCCTGTGCGCGTCCATGCGCGGGGCGACACTGCGGCTGCGGCTGGACCACCGGCCCGATGTGGTCGACGCGCCGACCGCGGCGGGGCTCGTGGACCAGCTGATGCGCTGGCTGCGGGCGCTGGCCACCGACCCGGACCAGCCGGCCGGCGAGGTCGACCTGCTCGGCCCGGGCCAGCGCGACCAGGTGCTGCGGCGGTTCAACGACACCGCCCGCGCCGTCCCCTCGTCGCGCTGGTCGGAGCTGGTCGCCGAGCAGGCCCGGCGCGCCCCGCGGCGCACCGCCGTGGCCTGCGGACAGGAGCGGCTGAGTTACGCGGAGCTGGACCGGCGCGCGAACCAGCTCGCACGGCTGCTGGCCGAGCGCGGCGCGGGGAAGGGCTCACTGGTCGCTCTGGTACTGGAGCGCACGCCCGATACGGCGGTGGCCGTGCTGGCCGTCGCCCGGGCGGGCGCGGCGTACCTGCCGGTGGACCCGCGCTATCCGGCCGAGCGGTGCGCGTTCATCCTGGACGACGCGCGTCCGGCGCTGATGGTGGCGACCACGGACACGGTCCGTCTGCTGGAGGAGGCCGGCGGGAACCGGCCGACGCTCGTCCTGGACGACCCCGCGGTACGGGCCGCGTGGGCGGCCCACAGCGACGCACCCCCGATCCCGGCCGGGCCCGCCTCACCCGACGAGGCCGCGTACGTCATCTACACCTCGGGCACGACCGGACGGCCCAAGGGCGTCGTGGTCACCCACCGCGGCATCGGCAATCTGGCAGCGGCGCAGACCGAGCGGTTCGCGATCCAGGCGGACAGCAGCGTGCTGCAGTTCGCCTCGCCCAGCTTCGACGCGGCGGTCTCGGAGATCGTCACCGCCCTCACGGCGGGCGCCACCTTGGTGCTGGCCCCGGCGGCCGAGCTGATGCCGGGTCCGGCGCTGGCCGAGGTGGTCGCCCGGCACGGGGTCACCCACGCCACCATCCCGCCCACCGCGCTGGCCGCGGTGGCACCCGACGGACTGCCCGGGCTGCGCACCCTGGTGGTCGCGGGCGAGCCCTGCCCGCCCCATCAGGTGGAGCAGTGGGCGCCGCGGCTGCGCATGATCAACGCGTACGGGCCGACCGAGCTGACCGTGTGCGCCACGATGAGCGATCCGCTCACCGCGGGCGCCGCGGTCCCCATCGGCCGGCCCATCGCCGGCACCTGCGCCTACGTGCTGGACGCGCGGCTGCGGCCGGTGCCACCCGGGGTGGCCGGCGAGCTCTACGTCAGCGGGCCCGGCCTGGCGCGCGGCTACCTGGGCCGCGGCGCGCTGACGGCGGAGCGGTTCGTCGCCGACCCGTTCGGCACGCCCGGGGGGCGCATGTACCGCACCGGCGACCTGGTCCGCTGGAGCCACGACGGGCAGCTCACCTTCGTCGGCCGGGCCGACGAGCAGCTGAAGGTACGCGGCTTCCGGATCGAGCCCGGCGAGATCGCATCGGTGCTCCTCGGCCATCCGGACGTGGCCCAGGCCGCCGTCGTGCTGCGGGAGTCCGGCCCCGCCGGGCGCCGCCTCACGGCGTACGTGGTGCCGCACGACGGGGGCCGGCTCGACCCGATGGTGTTGCGCAAGCACCTCGCGGGCCAGGTGCCCGACTACATGGTGCCCGCGGCGTTCGTCGCCCTGGACGCCCTGCCGGTCACCCCGCACGGCAAGCTGGACCGACCGGCCCTGCCCGCGCCCGACACCGCGGGCAGCACCGGCGGCGGCGCGCCCAGGACACCGCGCGAGGAGGTCCTGTGCGGGCTGTTCGCCGAGGCGCTGGGAGTCGGCCGGATCGGGATCGAGGACAACTTCTTCGACCTCGGCGGCGATTCACTGACCGCGGCCGGGCTGGTCAGCAGGGTGAACCTCGCCTTCGGCACCGCGGTGAGCATCACCGCGCTGTTCGACAGCCCCACCGTCGAGGGCCTCGCCGAGCGGCTGACCGCCGGCGACGAGGGCGACCCGCTGGACGTGGTGCTGCCGCTGCGGGGCGGCGGCGAGGCCGAGCCGGTGTTCTGCCTGCCGCCGGCGGGTGGGCTGAGCTGGACGTACGCGGGGTTGTTGCGCCACATCGACCCCGAGCACCCGGTGTACGCGCTCCAGGCGCGCGGCCTGGCCCGCGATGAGCCGCTGCCGGAGTCGGTGGCGGCCATGGCCGAGGACTACCTGGAGCAGATCCGGGCCATCCAGCCGCACGGCCCGTACCATCTGCTGGGCTGGTCGCTCGGCGGTGTCCTGGGGCATCTGATCGCCACCCGGCTGCAGGCCGCCGGGGAACACGTCGCGACGCTGGCCATTCTCGACGCCTACCCCGTGGTCAACGCCCATGAGGCGGTCGAGGAGCGACCCGAGGACGTTCTGCGGCAACTGCTGGCATACCTCGGCCACGACCCGGCGGAACTGGGCGACGGCCCGCTGGACCACGCACGGGCCCGCGCCCTGCTCGACGACGGCGACAGCGCCATCGCCGGGCTGGAGGAACGGCACATCGAAGCCCTGGCGCGGGTGGGCACCAACATCTCCCGCATCACCGCGGACTTCCGCCTGGACCGGTTCCGCGGCGAGGTGCTGGTCTTCCACGCCGCGCAGGGCAAGGAGGGCTCGGCCCACACCCCCGAGTTGTGGGACCCGTACGTCGACGGGCGCGTGGTCCGGCACGACGTGGCCTGCGCCCACAACGACATCACCAAGGCCGCCGCCTGGGCCGTGATCGGCCCGGTGCTCGCCCGGTCCCTGCGCGACGCGCGCACCACCCCGACCCCGTCCGACCGTTGACGGACCTCTCCACCGAAGGAGCACATCCGATGCGACAAGCGACCGACGCGCGCCAGGACCCGGCGGGCCCGTCCGGTGACGGCGTCCCCGTCTTCCAGCTGATGGACCCGGAGCTGGTGCGCGACCAGTACGGCTTCTTCGCCCGGCTGCGGGAGAAGTCGCGCGTGTGGTGGGCGGAGCTGCCGGACGGTTCCCGGTGGCTGGTGCCCACCCGCTACGAGGACATCCGGCTGGCCCACCTGGACCCGGTGCTGCGGCAGAAGCCGGACCCGGAGGACGACCCGGTCTCCGACGAGGAGGGCGGCATCTGGCGGATCTACAACGAGCATCCGGTGGTGACCGACCCGCCCAAGCACACGCGGCTGCGCAAGCTGCTCAGCGGTGCGTTCACCGGGCGGCAGACCGAGCGGATGCGGCCGCGGGTCGAAGCGACCGCCGCCGAGCTGCTGGACCGTCTGGCCGAGGAGGGCGCGGACGGCAGCCCCGTGGATCTGATGGAGAATTACGCCTGGCAACTGCCGCTGGTCCTGATCTGCGAACTGCTGGGCGTCCCCGAGGACCGTCGCCAGGTGTTCCACGACTGGTCGCGGAACGCGCGCGACTTCACCGGCGGTGACACCCACGAGGGCCGGGAGGAGATCGCCTACCGGATCATCGACGTCATCAAGGAGCTCATCGCCGAGCGGCGCGCCCACCCCACCGAGGACCTGCTGGGCCAGATGGTGCAGGCCCGGGACGCCGACGAGGGCAGGCTCAGCGAGATCGAGCTGATCTCGACCGCGTTCATCGTGCTGCTCGCCGGGTTCGAGACCAGTGTGGGCCTCATCGGCAACGGCGTGCACGCGTTGTTGCGCAACCCCGAGCAACGGGCGCTGGTGGAGAGGGACCCGTCGCTGATGCCGGGCGCGGTCGAGGAGTTCCTGCGGTTCGACCCGTCGCTGTTCCTCACCAACGTCCGGATCTCCGGCGCCCCGACCACTGTCGCCGGGGTCACCATCCGCAAGGGCCAGCCGGTCCTGCTGTCCCTGGGCGCCGCGAACCGGGACCCCGAGCAGTTCCCGGACGCCGACCGGCTGGACGTCACCCGCCATGCGGGCGGCCATCTGACGTTCGGCTACGGCATCCACCACTGCCTGGGCGCCCCGCTCGCCCGGATGGAGGGGGCGATCGCCATCGGGCGGCTACTGGAGCGCTTCCCGCGGCTGCGGCCGGCCGGTGACGGGGACGTGCCGTTCATCCCCAATCCCATCTCCCGCACCCCGCTGAAGCTGTCCGTGCTGCTCGTCTGACCTCCCGCGGGGTGGATCCCCCGATCCAGGATCCACCCCGCGGGCCCCGCGAGCGTCTTTGGCCCGGCCCTTGCCCCGGCCGGGCCGGAGCCTCACGACCGCGCACAGGCGGGGCAGCCCGCGGTGGTGCGGTGGTATTCCCAGGCCGCCCCCGCCAGCGCGACGCCCCACAACACCCAGGAGGCATAGAACGTGAGCGGAACCCACGGGCGCAGCCCGATCTCCTCGACCGGCGGCGTGGCCGGGTCGTTGACGTACCGCACACCCGCCACCAGCGCCGCCGGGGCCACCTCGGCCAGCACCGCGAGGCCGAAGCAGCTCGGCACCAGCACCAGCGGCCGTGGCACCCGCGAACCCCCGACGGCCGGGACCCAGCGCGGGAACGTCCGGCCCCAGGGCCGTACCAGCGCCAGCGACAGGAGCGATCCGGCGAGGGCGGGCACGACCGGCAGCCAGCCGCCCGGGACCGCGTGGATCACCTCGGGGCGGGTGATACCGATGTCGCTGCCGCCCTCCCAGGCCAGCTTCACCACCGGGTACGGGAGGGACAGCGCGCACGCCGCGTAGCCACTCCACGCCAGGGCCCGCGGTGCGGCCGGGCGCGGCCGGCGCCCGCACCGCGGGCAGCTCCCCGCTCCCTCCCGCGCCTGCCACCGGGCGGCCACGAGCGTCAGCGCGGCCGAGCCGAGGGCGAGGCAGCGGGCCGCCACCCGGCCCGGGTCCACTTCGGCGGCGTCCGGGGCCGCCGTTCCGGCCGTACGGCGCAGGGCCACGGCCAGCGCGTCGAACAGGAGGTGGCTCCCGCCCTGAACCAGTCCCGCGGCCGCGCCGCGCGCCGCCAGCTGAGCGGCCCCGCGCGTCCGGTGCCGGGCCGGCGGTACGGCCGTGAGCGCCGCCAGCGCCAGGCCACCCGCGGCGGAGGCGCCCTTCAGCAGCCGCTCGCCGGGGAACGGCTCCCGCTCACGGCGGCGGGCCAGGGCGGTCGCGGCGAACGTGGCGGCGCACCCCGCGACCGCCCACGTCGCCCGGACCCGCCCCCGTCGTTGTGTTGACGCCATGTCAGCTCTCCCGTCCATCCGTTCGCCGCTGCCGAGCACACCGTACGAACGCGCCCGTGCGACAGGGCAGTCGGCTTCCAAGAATCGAGAATCGGCAGATCCCATGTCCCAGATCACCGACCCCCTGCTCCTCACCGCACCCCCCGACCTGTCCGACCCCCGCCGCTACACCGAGGACGGCATCGAGGAGGTCTGGCGGCGGCTGCGCGCCACCCACCCTGTCTTCCTCACCCGGCGGCCCCACGCCGACGACTACTGGTCCGTCCTCGGCCACGATCCGGCGGCCCGAGTGCTCAAGGACGCCGCCGCCTTCTCGTCCGCCGGCGGCATGCGCCTGGACGCCGAACCGGTGTCCAACGCGGCAGCGGCCGGGAAGATGCTCATCGTCACCGACCCGCCCCGGCACGGCGGCATCCGCCGCGTCATCAACTCCGCGTTCACCCCGCGCATGGTGGGACGGCTCAACGACACCATCCGGCAGACCGCGGCCGAGGTCATCGAGGCCGCGCTGGACCAGGGCGACGTCGACTTCGCGCAGGTCGCCGCACGCCTCCCGGTCTCGGTCATCTCCGACATGCTCGGCGTGCCGCGAGCCGACTGGGACCTCATGCTCAAGCTCACCATGATCGCCTTCGGGGCGGACGAGAACGCCGGCACCGACCCCCAGCGGATCGCCGAGGCGCACACCGAACTCCTCGTCTACTACGACAACCTGCTGGCCCGGCGGCGGCGCGACCCGCAGGAGGACATCGTCAGCGCCCTCGCCCACGGCACCGTGGACGGTGCGCCCCTGACGGACGAGGAGGTCCTGCTCAACTGCAACGGGCTCATCTCCGGTGGCAACGAGACCACCCGCCACGCCACCATCGGCGGGCTGCTGGCCTTCCTCCGGGCACCCGACCAGTGGGCCCGGCTGCGCGCCGAGCCCGAGCTGCTGCCGTCCGCCGTCCAGGAGATCCTGCGCTTCACCAGCCCCGCACTGCATGTGCTGCGCACCGCGCGGCGCGAGGTGGACCTCGGCGGCCACCGGATACGGCCCGGCGACCAGGTGGCGGTGTGGCTGCCCGCGGCCAACCGTGACGAGGCCGTGTTCGCCGATCCCGACCGCTTCGACATCGCCCGTAGCCCCAACCGCCACCTCACCTTCGCCACCGGCACGCACTTCTGCCTCGGCTCCGCGCTCGCCACCAGCGAACTGACCATCTTCTTCGAGGAGTTCCTGGCGCGGGTGGGCCAGGTCGCGCCACGCGGCGCGCCGCGGCGCATGCAGTCCAACCTCATCTGGGGCTTCACCTCGCTGCCCGTCACTCTCACCCGCCTTGCGACCCCGTCGCGCTGACCCGTGCCGGCATCACAGGCCGGCCCTGAGGACCTCTAGGAGAGACCAGAGATGACCACTGTGAACCTGTCCGCCCAGGACCGCCGGGAGACGGGCGCCCTGGCGGCCGAACTGGCCGCCACCGCTCCCGGCCTCATCGACGATCCGCACTGGGTGGCCGAAGCCCGAAGAATGTCCTGCCGTCTTCCGCTGCGGCTGCGGGAGGCCACCCGCCTCTATCGCCACGACCCCGGCCGCGACGGCGTTCTGATCGTGCGCAACCTGCCGGTGGACGAAGCGGAGCTGCCCCTGACCCCCACCGTGCCCGAGTCGGTGGAGCGCACCGCCACCGTGCCCGCTGCCGTCGCCGTGATGGTCACCCTGCAGATCGGCGAGATAGCGGCGTACCGGGACGAGAAGTCCGGTGCACTCGTGCAGAACGTGGTGCCCGTGCCCGGCCGCGAGGGGTCGCAGAGCAACGCCGGCTCCACCCCGCTGGAGCTGCACGTGGAGAACGCGTTCCATCCGCACTGCCCCGACTACGTCAGCCTGCTCTGTCTGCGCAACGACGAGCCCCTGAACGCGGGCACGATGGTGTCGTCGATCCGCACCGCCCTGGAGCTGCTGAGCCCCGGGACGCTGCGCGTCCTGCGGGAGGACCGCTTCACCACCGCCCCGCCGCCGTCCTTCCGCGGCGGCGGCCCCGGCCCCGCGCACGCGGTGCTCAGGGGAGACCCGGACGATCCCGACGTGAAGGTGGACTTCCACGCGACGACCGCCAATGACGACGAGGCGAAGGTGGCGTTGGAGGCCCTGCGGGGCGCGTTCCTCGACGGCGCGCGGACGCTGGTCCTGCGGCCGGGCGAGATGGCCGTGGTGGACAACCGCATCGCCATCCACGGGCGCACGGCGTACCAGCCCAAGTACGACGGCTACGACCGGTGGCTGCAGCGCACCTTCATCCATCTGGACCACCGCCGTACCCGGGCCCACCGGGCCGGCAACGGCAACGTCCTGTTCTGATCCGCTCCTGATCCGCTCCTGATCCGCTCCTGATCCGCTCCTGATCCGCTTCTGCTCCGCTTCTGATTCGCCCGGCCCCGCGGGTCGTGCGGGCAGGGGCGGAGTGTCATCCGCGAGGCTCATCCGCCCTCCCCGCGCGGTGGAGGGCGTCGCCCCCGGGACGGATGCACCCGCCGCCGCTACCGGACAGGCTTGAGTATCGGCACCGCGAAACCGGAGGTCACGGTGACTGTTCCCGCGCGAACCCCGGCCCGCCCCGGGCTTCCGTCCCCGGAGCTCGGGTGGCGGGTGTGGCCGCGGCGGTGGCCCCGGTGGGCGCCCCACGCCGCCGCGGCGTGGGGCGTGATGTACGCCGCCGTCCAGGTGGTCTGGGCCGCGGCGGGCGCCACCGTGCCCTGGTCGCCCCATGTGGCCTACGCATCCGGCGTCCAGCTCGCGCTGGCCGCCCTGGCCCTGCTGGCCGCCGGGGCCTGCCTGGCCACCCCCCGGCCGTTGGCCCGACGCGGCCGGGTGGCGGTGACGGCGGTGCTGGCCGTGGCGGTCCCCGTCTTCGCGATGGGCATGGCGAGCCTGCCCGCGTACGTCGTCACCTTGGCGTCGTTATCGGGTGTGGAGAGCGCCACCGGCTTCGCCCATGTGCTGCTGAACACCGTGGGCCTGGCCCTGCTGCTGCTGGTCGTCGTCTCCCACCGGCGGCGGCTGCGGGGCCGGTGTCCGCGGTGCGGGGCCGGGCACACCGGCGACGGCAGCGGACCGTTGGTCCACCCGCCCGCCTCCGTGGCGTCCCGGCGGACCCGGATCCAGGTGTACCTGCTGATGTGCGGGCTGCTGCCGTGGGCGGTCGTCAAGACCATCTGGACGCTCGGCGGCGACGCGCTGAGCGTCACGGCGGAGAAGTGGCACGAGGAGAACGCGGGAGGCTCGGGCGCGGCCAAAGCACTCGCCTCAGTGGGCATCGACGTCACCGTCCTGGCCGCGCTGGCCGGGATCTTCCTGCTGCTGGGGTTGATGTACCCCTGGGGCCAGGTGTTTCCCCGCTGGACACTCCTGCTCACCGGGCGACGGGTGCCCCGCCTCCTGCCCCTCCTCCCGGCATGGCTCTCGGCGATCGGCCTGTCCGTCTACGGCGTCGTCCTCGTGATCTACGCCCCGCTCAGTGCCGCGGATGTACTGCCGCGGATCAAACCGGACGGGGCGTTCACCTCCAGCGCCGGAATCACCTGGATGGTGCTCTTCGGCGGGCTCGCCTTCGGCGGCCTGGGCTTCGGCCTGATCGCCGCGGCCCGCTCCTACGCCGCCCGCACCCGCCCGGTCTGCGCGATCGCCACTGCCACGGACGCGACACCCGGGAACAGGTCCGCGAGATGATCGCATCATGGCTGAGATCGTCCTGATGTCCGACCCGAAGGTCGCGGCCGTACCTGTTCAGGAGTGCGGTGAGAGGCACCTTGGGCACCGCGCTCACCGCTGCCGGCCTGGTCGACTACCCAACGGAGTGGTGGCACTGGTCATACGGAGACCGCTACTGGGCCCTGCGAACTGGAGCGCCAGTCGCCCGCTACGGCCCATGGGCCCGGACTGACCGCGGATTTCAGAAAGACCGGCCTACGGTGGGGCATGGTTACCGACGCGGCGACCCCGAAAGTCACCTCGCCGCGCCTCGTGCCTGCCGGGCGCAGCCGCGGCGCACTGGGACAATGGAGTTCATGCGCTCGTCGCGGCAAGGGGATGCTTGGTGAAGCTGGGGGCGGCACGTGCCATCGGGGCGGAATGGGTCGCTCGGTATGCCCGCTCCGATGCGGCGTTTCGCGGGGCGTATGTCAGCGGCTCGACGGTCGGGCTCCCGGACGACGCCGAGTTGGCGCCCTCCTCCGACATCGACATCGTCGTCATCACCGCCACCGACGACCCGCCCGCCAAGCCGGGCAAGCTCCGCTACCGGGGCACGCTGCTGGAAGTCAGCTACCTGCCCTGGTCGCAGCTCGTCTGCGCCGACGACGTCCTCGCCTCCTATCACTTGGCCGGCAGCTTCCGCACCGACACGGTCATCGACGATCCCACCGGGCACCTGCGCACACTGCAGGCATACGTCGCGGGCCACTTCGCGGCGCGGCCCTGGGTGCGCCGCCGATGCCAGGACGCCCGCCGCCGGATCGAGACCCGGCTCTCGGCGATCGACGCCTCGGCGCCGTTCCACGCACAGGTGCTGTCCTGGCTGTTCCCCACCGGCGTGACCACCCATGTGCTTCTAGCCGCCGCCCTGCGCAACCCCACCGTGCGTCTGCGGTACCTGGCCGCTCGCGGGGTCCTCGGCGACTACGGGCACCTCGGCCGCTACCCGGAGCTGCTGGATCTCCTCGGCTGCCGGGATCTGCCCGCCCGGCGCATCCGGCATCATCTGCGTGAACTCACCGAAGTGTTCGACGCCACCGCCGAGGTCGCGAGGACCCCGTTCCTCTTCAGCAGCGACATCACCCCGCCCGCACGGCCGATCGCGATCGACGGCAGCCAGGAGCTCATCGACCGTGGCGACCACCACGAAGCCGTCTTCTGGATCGTCGCGACCTTCGCCCGCTGTCACACCATCCTGGCCGCGGACGCCCCCGAGCTGCACCGCGCCTTCGCCCCCGCGTTCCATGCGGCCGTCAGCGACCTCGGTATCAGCTCGACCGAGGACATCTTCCGCCGCGCCGAGGAGGTCACGCGGTACCTGCCCCGCCTCTGGCAGACCGCCGAGGACATCATGGCGAGCAATCCCGGGATCAGCGGATAGACACCCGCATCATGAGCGAGTCGCCGGCCCGTCGGCCGGGTTCGCGGCGTCGGCGACGATTTCCCGCAGTGCGGCGACATGGCCGTTGAAGGCGTCCCGGCCGGTGGGGGTCAGCCGAGCGCGTACCTTGCGACGGCTGCCGCTGAGGCGGCGTTCCGTGGCGACGTACCCGGCCTCTTCGAGTGTCGCGAGCTGCTTGGACAGTGCCGAGTCGGACATCGCCAGCCGGTCCTTGAGGAAGGCGAACTCCGCCCAGTCGGCGGCCGCCAGCGTCGCCACCAGCGACAGTCGGGTGCTGGGATGGATCAGCTCGTCGAAGCGCGCCTTCGTCATGCCCGCGCCCAACGACGCAGAACGCGCAGGATCTCCGGTCCACCGAACCCGACGACGGCCGCGATCAGCGCCGCCGCCCAGATGCCGGCGTGGGCGGCGCCGTCGGCGTCGAGCGCGAGGGCCACCAGGACAGTGGCGCCGACGAGTCCGAGCAGCATGCCGACCACGACCAGGGGGATGCGGTGGCCGGCGACCGCCGCGCTCACCTGCAGCCGATCCGTGCGCCGACGGCCGTCGAGCAGGCGGGAGGCGAGCCACCCGTGCCCGATGCCAAAGGCCACGGTCGCGATCCCGGCCGACCACTGCGGCAGCACGTTGCCGAGTACGCCCAGCAGAAGCCAGCCGCCCGCCATCGCCCACCAGTAGCCGCGCGGCAAGCCAACTTCCTCGGCCACCTGGCGTTGGGCCCGGTCTATCGCGCCCAGTGCGGCGCCGGCCTGCTCAGGAGCGATGTTCTCCACGACGAGACCTCACTTTCCTATCGGGAAAGCAAGCGTCCTACTTTCCTGGCAGGAAAGTCAAGCGTCGCGGTGAGGGAGGGATGCGCCTAGTGTCCCGGTCCGGAGATCCTGTCCAACCACCGTTCGACCTGGTTGATCCAGGACGGTAGGTCGGGGTGAAGTGCAGGCGGAACCGGGGATGCGCAAGCAGCCACTTGTGCACCACCGGCGCCTTGTGGGTGGAGAGGTTGTCGCAGATCACGTGGACCGCCAGGCCGGGATCGGTCTGGCGGTCGATCTCGTCGAGGAAGTCACGGAAGTCGACCGCGCGGTGCTGTGCGGACAGCTTCCCGATCACCTTGCCGGTGGCGGTGTTCAGGGCGGCGAACAGGTCCACGGTGCCGTGCCGGACGTAGTCGAAGCTGCGGCGCTCAGGGGTGCCCGGCACCATCGGCAGCACCGGCGCTGTCCGTTCCAGGGCCTGGATCTGCGGTTTCTCGTCGACCGCGAAGACGGCCGTGTTCGCCGGCGGGGCGAGATACAGTCCGACCACGTCACGGATCTTGTCGATCAGCAGCGGGTCCGGAGAGACCTTGAAAGTTTCGTGCGCCAGGGCTGCAGTGGTTGCAGGTCAGGAACGCCTTCGGGTCTTCGTAGACCTGGAGGCGGGGGTTGGCGACCAGCGCGCGTAGTTCGCGTTTGCCGAGGTAGGTCCCGGCGTAGCGGTCCTCCTCGGCACCGTCGTCGACGAAGGAGCTCGGCGACACCAGCGCCTTCTCCACCAGGACGTGGAAGGGGTCCGTGTCGGTCGCGGCCAGCAGCGCCGAATGGTCCGTCCAGGCGAGATGCGCGATCTGGTGGGCGACGCTCCAGCCGGGCGCCGGGGTGGCGAGCGCCCACTGCTCGGCGCTCAACTCGGCCACCAGCCGGTCGAGTTCCTCGCTCTCCTCGCGCAGGTCGTCGAACACGGGCGTCGGATCGGACACGGGACGCTCCCCTCGGGCATGGCAGCGCCGAAGAAAACAAGCAAGCATGCTTGCATAATTGTGGCCGTTCGGTGCACGACCCGGGGCGAGGGCTGCGCGGACCCTGTGTGCTCAATACACTCGGCGATCGCGCCCATCGCGGCGCACACTCGCATATCGGGGGACGAACGATGAGCAACTGGAACCTGGGCGGACAGCCGCCCCAGGGGCCGCAGCCGTACCAGCCGCAGCCACCTCAGCCCTATCCGCCCCAGCCCTACGTGCCGCCACAGCCCCAGCCGCCCTACCCGGGGCCGCCGGTGCCGCCGCCGGGCGGGCCGATCACCCGGCTGCGGCGGCGGATCGGCCCCATCCACACCGCGCGCAGGGTCTTCACCCCGTCACGGCCGGGCATCGTCTCGGATCCTGAGGTGGCGCGAATGCGGAAGATCAGGACCCTGGTCGGCGTGGGCGCGTTCCTGTGGATGTCCTACGCCTACAAGCTCGCCCCCAAGCTCAGCGATGCGGCGGATGAGCAGGTCGACAAGTCGTGGACCAGCGCCCTCGTGCTGGCGGCGACCCTCCCGGTGGTCGTCGGCGTCCTGTACGGCCTGGCCGCTCCGGCGGCGCGACGGGACCTGCTGCGCCGGGCGGGGCGGTGCTTCGGCGCGATCGTGGCCATGATGGCGGCGGCCTCCGTCTTCCCGATCATCGTGCTCTCAGGGTTCTTCGAGGGCCAGGAACCCCTCGTGGAGGGCCACTTCACCGTGACGAAGGGCCTCATCCTCGCGTTCATCCTCTTCGTCCTCTTCTGGGTGACGCCGTTCGTCGTCTGGGGCGTGGGACTCGCCGTCCAGCACGTGTTCCGCACCGCGGACATCCACGAGACGGTGCCGCCGCTGCTGATCATGGCGTTGGCGTGGGAGATGGCACTGATCGACATGTTCACCGGCGCCCACGAGGGCGTGCCGACGGTGATCCGGTACGTGTTCATCCTGGGCGCCCCGCTCTCCGTCACGGCGGTGGGCCTGTGGGAGCTGCACCGGCTGCGCGTGCACTACGGGCTGGGGATGCGGGGACTGCTGATGCGCTAGGAACGGCGCCTCGCAGGACGTACTAGTGATCTGGTTTTGAGGTCGTGGGTCGCCACGTGAGGCGTCCCCTCTTTCAGATTGAGGCGTTCTGCTGCGGCGGGTAGCGCGCTTGCGCTGTGCTGCGTGGATGGGCGATACCCGGCTGGAACCTGTCGTGTTGTCGGACCAGTGCTGCCACGGACAGCACGAGGCCGGCCAGCAGGAGCCACCTGTTCACGCTTACTTCCCGGTCGAGTCGTGCGGACAGCTCGACAAGGTCATCGCAGAGTATGTACGTCTCCGGTCCACCGAACAGCGACAGACCGCGTTCCAGTACCGCGGCCAGCACGATGAACAACCCGAGGACCGGCAGCAGACTCGGATCTGTCTCCGACCCCGATCCCGGCCCTGTCCCCGTCCCGACCTGCCGCGCAACCCTCATGGCCCCCACCCTTCGACTGCCCGGCGGGGCATCCGGCCGAGCCCAGAGATTATCGCCCCCCACGCTTCGGGGCGCGGTTGCCCAAGTCGGTGAACGTAGGTGGTCAGAGCCCTAGCGGCGCGCCAGGCCGTCGACCATCAGGGCGAGCGTGAAGTCGAACCGGTCGTGGCCCTCACCCGCGGTGAGTTCGGCGGCATGACGGGTGGTGTGGGGGAAGGTCTCGGCAGGCAGCGTGGTGAACCGGCGCAGCAGTTCGTCGCGGTCGAGGACCCACGCCGCGTCGTCCTGCGTTGATCGCCGGCCCGCGATCGACATCTCCAGGCAGTAGGCGGCCACGTACAGCAAGAGGGCGTCGATGGCCCAGGCGGCGGTCTGCGGGGCGACGCCGCCGGCGAGCAGGATCGCCAGCATTCCCTCGCTGACCCGCACGATCTCGAGGTCGGTGGGGGCCATGGCGAGCGCGGCGCGGGAGATTCCGGGGTACTTCAGGTACTGGTCGCGCACCTGCGCACACACGCCGCGGATCTGCTCCCGCCAGGCCGCGGGGTCGGGCTCGGGCAGTACGAGCTCGGCGCACAGCCGCCCGATGAGCAGCTCGTCGAGGTCGGCCTTGTTGACCACATGGGCGTAGAGCGAGGCGGGTCCGGTGTCGAGCGCGCCGGCCAGCCGACGCATGGTCAGCGCCTCGTAGCCCTCGGTGGCGACGACATCCAGCGCGGTGTCGATGACCTGCTCCACGGTGATCGGGGCCTTGCGGCGGCGCGGCCTGGGGCCGGCGTCGGGGTCGGGGTTCGGCGGCTGGTGGCGCGCCGCGCGTCGCTCTCTCGGGTTCACCCGACCCATCATAGCTTGACACGAACACTGTTCGTACGTAGAACACTGTTCGTGACAGCGAAGGTGAACCAGGACATGGACGTGACCGTGGTCGGAGCCGGGCCGGTGGGCCTCGTGCTCGCCGCGGAGCTGGCGCTCGCCGGGGCGAGGGTGCAGATACTCGAGCGGCTGGCCGAGCCGAGCGAGGCGATGAAGGCGGGGGCGATCAATGTGCCGACGGCCGAGGCGCTCGACCGCCGCGGCCTGCTGCCTGCCGCCGAGCAGGTGCAGCGGGAGCTGTTGGAGCGGGTGGGGTCGTTCGCCCGCACGGCCGACGACCAGCCGAACGGTGGCGGCCGACGCGCGCCCGGGTCGCGGTTCACCGGGCATTTCGCCGGCCTGGTCCTCGACGCCGACCTCGTGGACTGGTCCGATCCCGACCTCGCCGCCCACACCGCGGTCGACGGAGGTCGGCTGGTGCCGCAGCGTGAGCTGGAGGAGCTGCTGGCGGAGCATGTCACGCGACTCGGCATACCGGTGTGTCGCGGGGTGGAGGTCACCGCGCTCGACGACACCGGCGACGGCGTGCTCGTCGGCACCACCGCCGGCCCGGTTCGCACCGGGTGGCTGGTCGGGTGCGACGGCGGGCGCAGCGCCGTACGCCGCCTCGCGGGTATCGACTTCCCCGGCACCGACCCCGAACTCACCGGACACCTGGCGGTCGCCGACATCGCCGACCCTTCGATGCTCGCCGACGGATGGGTGTGGTCGACCCGGGGGCATACCGCCACGGGCCACAGCCCGGGCGAGTGGTCACCGTGGAGTTCGGCGGCCCTCCCGCCGACCGCTCGGCGCCGGTCACCCTCGATGAGGTGCAGACCAGTCTGCGCCGGGTCTCGGGCACCGACGTGACCCTGACCGCCCTGCGCGGCACCGCGACCCGCTGGACCGACAACGCCCGCCAGGCCGCCACGTATGGGGCGGGGCGGGTGCTGCTGGCCGGCGACGCCGCGCATGTGCACTCGCCGTTCGGCGGTCAGGGGCTCAATCTCGGGGTCGGCGACGCGATGAACCTCGGATGGAAGCTCGGTGCCGTGGTCGCCGGATGGGCACCCGAAGGGCTGCTCGCCACCTACGACGCCGAGCGTCGTCCCCTCGGCGCCTGGGTACTGGACTGGACGCGGGCCCAAATCGGGGTGATGCGCGGGGACGCCACGTCGGCCGCGCTCCGGGAGGTCGTCGCCGATCTGCTGAGCACCCGGGAGGGTACGACCTACGCGGTCAAGAAGATCTCCGGTGTCACACAGCGCATCGACCTGCCCGGCGACCATCCGCTGATCGGCCGGTACGTCCCCGACCTGCGGCTGAGGGACGGCTCCCGGCTGGTCGACCACGGACACGGGGGTGGCTTCCTGCTGCTCGACCGCTCTCCGGACGGTACGTTCGCCCGCCGCGCCGCGGCCTGGCGCGGGCGGGTGCGCAGCGTGACCGACGGCCATGCGACGCCGACCGGGGTGTTGGTACGCCCGGACGGGGTGGTCGCGTGGGCCTCCGACACCACCGACCTCGCCGCCGTCACCGGCCTCGAAGCCGCCCTGCACCGATGGACCGGCGCGCCGACGTCCTCATCCGAGCACGAGGCGGTGGAGCCGGTGGAGCCGGTGGGGTGAGCCTCCTGTCGTTCGGCCGGCGAACCCGTCGCGGACGGGCCCGGTTGCGGGACGCCACGGGCAACGTTCTCGCAACGTGGCGGGGGGTTCGCTGGGTCCGGCCCCTGACCGCTCGGTGAGCATGATCGGAGAGGGATCGCCCATGGAGCGTATCGCGCTGACCCCGGCCGCGGCCGAGCTGATCCGCCAACTGCGGGCGGAGCACGGCCCGTTGATGTTCCACCAGTCGGGCGGCTGCTGTGACGGCAGTGCGCCGATGTGTTATCCGCTCGGCGAGTTCCGTACGGGCGGGTCGGATGTGCTGCTCGCGGAGCTGGAGGTGGACGGGGTCGAGGAGCCGGTGGGCTTCTGGATGTCGGCCTCGCAGTTCGAGCGGTGGGCGCATACGCATCTCACGGTGGACGTGGTGCCGGGGCGCGGCAGCGGCTTCTCCCTGGAGGCGCCGGAGGGTGTGCGCTTCCTGATCCGCTCACGGCTGCTGGACGACGCGGCGAGCTGAGCGCGGGGCGCGGCGTTTACCGGGGCCGCGGCGTTTACCGGGGCGCGGCGTTTACCGGGGCCGCGGCGTTTACCGGGGGCGTGGCCCGCGGGGCGCGGCGTCTGCAGGGCGCGTGGCCTGCACGGCGCGTCGCCCGCGTGAAACAACGCCTGCGAGGCGCGTCACCCGCACGACGCATCGCCTGCGGGCGCATCCTCTGCGCGGCGCGTCACCCGCCGGGGCGGCGATGCGCACCGCCCCGCCGCCGGCGCCGAGCGCCGCGCGGGCGACGCGCCGCGTAGGCGATGTGACGCGTAGGCGATGTGACGATGTGGCGGCCTCAGCTCGCGTCGGCCAGTGCCAGGGTGTGCAGTCGCTCGGGCGGGCCCGGGCGGGCGTAGTACCAGCCCTGGGCGGTGTCACAGCCCAGCCCCCGCAGATGCTCGGCCTGTACGGCCGTCTCCACGCCCTCGACCGTCACCGCGAGGTCCAGCGTGTGGGCGAGCGAGACGATGCCCTCGACGATCTTGACATCGACCGGATCGGCCGGGGCGCGCTGCATGCCCCGGGTGAAGGAACGGTCCAGCTTGAGCGTGGAGACCGGGAGCCGGCGCAGGTACGACAGGTTGGAGTAGCCGGTGCCGAAGTCGTCCAGGGCGATGTCCACGCCGAGGTCGGCGAGTTGCCGCAGGGGCCGCAGGGCGCTCTCGTCGGCGCCGATGAGGTCGTTCTCGGTGACCTCCAGGCATAGCGCGCTGGGGCACAGCCCGGCGCTCTCCAGAACCGCCACCGTGTCGGAGACCAGCGTGGGGTGACTGAGCTGGCAGGGCGAGAGATTGACGTTGACGCGCAGCGGCTCGCCCTCGTCATCGGCGGCGTCACGCCATTCACGCGCCTGCCGGGCGGCCTGCTCCAGCACCCAGCGGCCGAGCGGGACGATCAGCCCGGTGTCCTCGGCGAGCGGGATGAACTGGTCGGGGCCGAGCACACCGTGCACCGGATGCAGCCAGCGTACGAGCGCCTCCGCACCGCGCACGGTGCCGTCGGTGAGCCGTACCAGCGGCTGGTACTCGATGAAGAACTCGCCCTTCTCCAGGGCGGAGGGCAGCCCGTTGGTGAGGCTGTGGCGGGCGATCACCCGGGCGTTGGAGTCGGCGTCGGCGATCTCGTAGCGATTGCCGCCCGCGGCCTTGGCCCGGTACATCGTGATGTCGGCGCTGCGCAGCACCTCGGCCCGGCCGATCTCCCCGGCCCGGCCGTCGACCACGCCGATACTGGCCCGCACCCGCAGTTCACGGCCCTCGATCCGGACGGGTTCGGCGAGCGCGGCGAGCATCCGGCGGGCCAGCCCGGCGCCGTCGGCCTGCGCCGCGGGGCCGGTGACCAGGGCGAGGAACTCATCGCCGCCGACCCGGGCGAGCAGCTCGTCGGGAGCCTTCACACAGCGCTGGAGGCGTTCGGCCACGGCCTTGAGCATCCGGTCGCCGACGACGTGCCCGAGGCTGTCGTTGACGGCCTTGAAGCCGTCCAGGTCCAGGTAGCACACGCCGAACCGCTCGGCGTCTGCGCCCGCGGCCAGCACCTGGTCCAGCCGCTCCAGGAACAGGGTGCGGTTGGGCAGTCCGGTCAGCTCGTCGTGGGTGGCCTCGTAACGCAGCCGCTCCCGCAGCTGCCGGTGCTCGGTGATGTCCTCGGCGAGGGCGAGCTGGTACTGCGGGGCGCCGCTGGAGTCGCGCAGCAGGGTGACCGTCAGGTTGGTCCACAGCTCGCTGCCGTCGTCGCGGTAGTGCGGCTTCTCGATGCGGAAGTGGTCGCGCTCCCCGCTGACCAGCTCGCGGTAGAGCTCATGGGCGCCCGGTACGTCGTCGGGGTGGACGAACTCGGTGACGTTGCGGCCGGGGCGGAAGAAGTCCATCCCGCCGAACATCCGGGCCATGGCGTCGTTGACGACGAGCACCTCGCCGTCGAGTCCGGCGATGCCCACGCCGATGACCGCGCCCTCGAAGACGGCCTGGAACTTGGCCTCGCTCGCGTGCAGTGCCTTCTCGGCCTCGGTCCGGGCGGCCAGCGCGGCCCGCGAGATCGCCTCCTGCTCATCGCGCTCGCACTTGCGCAGCTCGCGGACGAACCCGGCGGCGAGGGCGTGCTGCAGCCGTACGCAGCGGGCGCGCGCCTCCTCCTCGGCCAGGGGCTCGTGGCCGGGCGCGGCGGGCAGCTCGGCGGACGACGACTCGCCGGACGGATCGGCGCAGGACACCTCGGCGGACGACGAGCAGGACACCAGGTGCGCGTCGATGACGCCCAGGATGGCGGGCAGCGCCTCGGGCTCCGTGCACTGGGCGTTCACCAGCGCGGCCCCGACCGCGTACGCCGCCTCGGTGTCGAAGGGAGAGCCGCGCAGGGCGGCGCTCAACCGGTGGGCCAGCGGCAGCAGATAGACCTCGAACTCGTCGGGGGTCATCGTCGTGGCCGCCAGCGGGTGGACGGCCCGGCACCAGATGCCCGCGAACCGCCTCAACTGATCGTTCTCCGTGGGGGCGGGGTGCCCGGCGGCGTCCCCGGCGCCGCGGTCACATCTCGGCCCGCCCGATTCGGAGGTCATATCGCGCGCTCCCCCGGGCAGCCGCCATGGGCTGAGTCCCTGTCGCATGCCGCGTCCTCGCCTGTGGCGTCGATGCCCTCCGGCCGCCAGGCGGCTTCCACGTCCTGCACTTCCTTCGCCCTCTTCCGGCTTCCGGGGCCGCCCTCGGGTCGTCCGCGTCCTCGGGGAAGTTGAGCACGACGAAGAGCGGCACGGCAACCCGCTGCTGAGGCGAGATTACTGATCAACCGTTCGATGGGGAAAGGAAAAACGGAAAACTTCAATCCGGATCTGATCATGGAGACGCGCGCCGCGGGAGGATGTCGAGCACCTGTCACGGGCATCTGCCAGCGGCTCTATCCCCGCGCTGACCTCGCCCCTCCAGAGGGCGGGCCATTGAAAGCGGCTCCGCTGAACCCGTCAGGATCCGCCTGCTGACGCGCCGCCAATCTTGCCCGTGGACAGTCGGATTGGGAAATCCATCACGTCCGCGCGCTCGGCCGCCACACCGGGCGGGGAGACGGGACACACGCCCCCGGCCCGTCCACTCCCCCTCCGGGCCCGTCCGCTGCGCCCAGGAGATCGAAGCCCCCGCACCCATTTTCACCCTCATGCGGTGAATTGCCATGAAGTGGGTACTCGGGCGGGCGGATCGCGGATCCCTCGAGATGCCATCTCGAGAAGGCATGAGGACGCACAGGACACATGAGGACGCACGGAGTGACCCCAATGGCCCCACCAGGTGTCGCCCACGATCTGCTGCTGCACCGCTGTCTGACCCTGTTCACCAGCTTCGACGGGATCGACGGCCAGGACGGGGCGGAGATACTGCGCCGGGCGATGGCCCAGGTCAGCGCGGTCGGGACCGGCCACGCGGAGGCGGGATACCTACGGCTCGGCGAGGGCCTGGTCCGCTGTTCGCACGACGGTCAGCGAGCCACCGAGGCCCTGGACGCGCAGGTGAGGGAGCTGGCCGGACGGGACGGGCCGGTGCGGCTCCCCCGGCGGGCCTGGGGCTGGGCATTCGGGCTGCGCGAACCGGATGGGCTGCGCGAACCGATCGGGCCCAATACGCCGGACGGCCTGCACGGCGCCCTGGTCGTGAGCTACCGCGACCGGCCCGGCGAGGACGAACGGCTGCTGCTCACCCTGCTCGTACGGCAGACCGCCGCGGCCCTGTCCGCCGCCGCCGCGCACCGCCGTGAGCGCGCCCAGGCCCTGGAGCTGCGCCGGGCGTGGGACGAGCGGGAGGCGATACGGCGGCGGCTGGACTCCTCGCTGACCGATCTCTCCCAGCTGCGGGAAGTGCATGACGCCCTCGCCCGCTCGGCCGCCCACGGCGACGGCGAGGACGGGATCGTCCGGACGCTGTACCGGATCACCGGGCTGGCGGCGGCCGCCGAGGACCGGTTCGGCAACCTCCGGGCCTGGGCGGGCCCCGGCCGCCCGGATCCCTACCCCAAGCCCGATCCGGCGCAGCGCGAGGAGCTGCTGCGAGAGGCCGCCCGCAGGCCGCGTCCGGTGCGGGTGCGGGACCGACTGACCGCGGTGGCGGATCCGCGCGGCGAGGTGCTGGGCGTGCTGTGCCTGGTGGACCCGGACGGCCGGGCCGATGAGCGGGCCGTTCGGGCGCTGGACCACGCCGCGACCTCGCTGGGCCTGGAGCTGGCCCATCTGCGTGAGCTGGCCGAGGTGGAGCTGCGGCTGCGGCGGGAGCTGGTCGACGATCTGCTCTCGGGCGCGGACGACACCAGTGCGTACGCCCGCGCGGAGGCGGTCGGCCACGATCTGCACGGTCCGCACCATGTGATCGTGGTGCGCTGGAGCGACCGTCCGGCCGACGATGTGTTCCTGAAGTCCGTGAGCCGGGCGGCCACGGGCATGGGCCTGCGGATCCTGCCCGCCCTGCGCTCGGACGCGGCGGTCCTGGTGGCCCAGAACGCACCGGGCGAGCGGTCGCTGCACTCGGCGCTGAGCCGTGAGCTCGGCACGGACAGCGGGGCGATCGGGGTGGGCGCCTCCTGCGACACCCCCCACGAGGTGCCCCGCTCGTACCAGGAGGCGCTGCGGGCGCTGGAGGTGCGCCGCCGTTCCAACAGCGCGATCGGCATGACGTTCTACGACGACCTGGGGCTGTACCGGATCCTGCGCACCGGGAGCGACCACCGGGAGGTGGAGGGGTTCGTCCGGGAGTGGCTGGGCCCGCTGATGGACTACGACGCCCTGCACCACACGGACCTGGTGGAGACCCTCTCCCAGTACTTCGACCGCGGCGGCAACTACAGCGAGACGGCCGCGGCGCTCGTGATCCACCGCTCGACCCTGCGCTACCGGCTGCAGCGCATCCGCGAGATCAGCGGAATCGATCTCGCGGACGTGGACAGCAGGCTCAACCTCCAGGTCGCCACCCGCATTTGGAAGGTCATGCGCAGCGGCCCCGAGTGAGCGGTGCGCCACCGGGCACCCGTGACCGACGCAACGGCACGACACGACGAGGCGGGATGGGCAATGAGCGACAAGAACGAGAGCGTGGCACGCACCCTGCTCGACCAGCAGGGCACGACCTTCGCCGCCCAGGCCGGGATCAAGCTCCGCGACACCCCCGGCCCGCTCTACCAGCTACTGGTGCTCGCGCATCTGCTGTCCGCGCGGATCAGCTCCGATATCGCCGTCGCCGCCGCCCGCGCCCTCTTCGACGCCGGGATGCGCGACCCACGGCGGATGGCGGAGGCCACCTGGCAGCAGCGGGTCGACGCGCTGGGCGAGGGTGGCTACCGGCGTTACGACGAGCGGACCGCCACCCAGCTCGGTGAGGCGGCCGAGCTGGTGAACCGCGAGTACGGGGGCGATCTGCGGCGGATGCGCGAGGCCGGGGACCCGAAGAAGCTGCTGCCGGAGATCAAGGGCATCGGGCCCGCCGGGGTGAACATCTTCCTGCGCGAGGTGCAGGGCGTCTGGCCCGAGTTCGCCCCGTACTTCGACCGCAAGGCGCTGGAGGGCGCCGAGCGCGTCGGGCTGCCGAAGAGCGCGGGGTCGCTGGGGCGGCTGGTGGCCGAGAAGGACCTTCCCCGGCTGGCCGCGGCCCTGGTCCGCGTCGCGCTCCACGCGGACGCCGCCCGAGAGGTGCGCGCCGCCGCGTGACGCGTCGAGGCGCCACGTAACGCGTCCAGCCTCCGCGCGACGTGTCCAGCCGCCGCCTGACCCGTTCAGGTGAGGAGCTGCGAGCGGCCGACGCGGGCAGCACGATCACCCAGGGGCAGGCGCTGTACGACTCCCGGCCGGCCGCCGGTGACATCCTCCGCGTGGGCGCCGTCGGGCCGCGGGCGCACCGGACCCGGGTGGTGGTGTCGGCCCTCGGTATCGCGATCGGCATCGCCACGATGGTGGCGGGGTGGGTCTCTCCACCTCCAGCCGGGCCGATCTGACGGCCCGGCTGGACCGGCTGGGCACCAATCTGCGCACCGCCGGGGCCGGCGAGGACACGATGGGGAACGATGCCGTCCTGCCGAAGACGGTCATCCCGCCGTGGTGCCCGCGTCCAGCCATGCGGTGCCCCGGTCCAGCACCGTGACCCGCAGATCGCCCTGGTCCAGATAGGCCGAATTCGCTCCGGTGATTTCCAGCTCACCGCGGGCACTGGGCTTCAATTCCTTGGCTATCTTCACGACTCGATTGTCATAGAAATACAGCCCCGGAACGGCGTAACGGGACTTGGGTTGGGCCGGTTTCTCCTCGATGGAACGGACTGTGCCCTCCTCGTCGAAGTCGACCACGCCATATGCTCTGCGTTCGGAAACCGGATAGGCGAACACCCGGGCACCCTGGACGCAGGTATGGTTCCGTAGCTGCGTTCCCAGTCCGGTGCCATGAAAAATATTGTCGCCCAGGATCAGGGCGACGGATCGCTCTCCAATGAATTCCTCGCCGAGAAGGAACGCCTGAGCCAGCCCTTCGGGCTTGGGCCGGGACGCATCACCAGGATCTCTCGAATCCCGGCCAGGACCAGTGTCGACAGCGGATAATAGACCATCGGCTTGTCATAGACGGGCAGGAGTTGCTTGGACACCGCTTTGGTGATCGGCCAGAGCCGTGAGCCGGTACAACCGGCGAGAATGATGCCGCGCATGGAGTGCCACTACCTATGATCGCCGGACTCTCGATCGCAACCGAGCCGGGTCGGACTCGCGGTGCTGCGACGGGGGCGTGAGAGCTTTTCTCACGTCCCCGTCTCCGCTACCAGGGGCTACCAGGGCCAGTCGCCGCAGAGGGCGAAGCCATCGCACTGGCTCGGCTCGGATCGGCGGTCGTCCAGGCTGCGGAGCAGCCTCTCCAGATAGTCGTCCGGGGACTCTGCGGCGGCCGGGCTGTCCCAAGGGGCGTCCGGGCCGGCCCAGGAGGCGTCCGCTTCCTCGGCGGCCTCCAGCTCTTCGGAGGCGTCCAGTTCCTTCGTCACGTCGCTCAACGCCGGGCCTTCCGTTCCGCGGAGCCGCTGGGGCTCGGATGGCGGCCCGGAAGGCCGAGCGTGCAGGCCGCGGACACCACTGCCGTACGGGTGGCGGTGATCGGCGTGACGCCGCGCACGGAGATTCCGGCGGTCGCCATCTCCGCGCCGAGCTCGTCCGGGCCCGGCAGGAAGCCCGAGCCGTTCGCCAGCCAATCGATCGCGGAGGCGGCCTCCTCCGGCGACGGCGCACCCACCGCCGTACCGGGCAGGAAGTCGTGCACCACGACCGGGTCGCCCTCCGCCAGCGCCGCCCGGACCCGGCCCAGCAGCTCCGCTCGCGCCGGGGCGTCGAGCAGGTGCAGGACGTGTGACAGCAGCGCGCAGTCGTGCCCCGCCGGGACGGGGTCGCCGCGCAACTCCCATGGCTCCAGGGCGATTCGGTCGTCCAGCCCGGCGTCCGCCACCGCGCGGGCGGTGTGCTCCAGCATCTCCCGGCGGTCGTACACCGTCGCTCTGAGACGCGGGTACATCCGGCACAGCAGGATGGCGTAACCACCGCTGCCGCCCGCCAAGTCGGCCAGGTGGGCGCGGTCGCGCCACAGCGGCAGCCGGGCCAGGTGCGGTGCGCTGGCCCGGGCGCCGCGCAGCATGGCCTCGGCCAGCGCGCCCACATAGCGGTCGTCGATCTCCGGCGGGCGGCGGTGCCCGCGCAGCGCGGCGACGATGCCGGTGCCGTTCAGATGGTCTCGGGTGGCCCATCCCTCGATGCGCAGCAGGGGCAGCGCCCCGCTCGTCACCTCGGTGTGAAGGGCCTCGTCGAGCGCGAAGTGATCACCATTCCGAGTGAGAATTCCATTCCATACCAGAACGGTGAGGAAATTATATGCCATGGTCCGGTCAATCTTGGCCCGGTCCGCGATCTCGGTCGGAGTGAGAGGTTCTCGCGCGAGTTCCGTGAGCAACCCCAGCTCGTCCGCGGCTTCGATCATGGCCAGAATCTTTCTGGCACGGACCAACTCATCCAGAGCGTGAATGCCAGCCTCCCCCGTAGTCCCCCGTAACTACAGGGCAGAGTCTGTATCACGTAAAAATCCATGTCAAGGTCTTGGATGTCGACTGGAGATCGACAGAAGATCGGCACCCGGCCGGGCCGTTCCAGCCTTATGTCTGTGCTCCGACAAAGAAAGGGCTTCCCCGGGATGCCGCCCAGCTCAGCACCCTAGTGGAATCGAAAGTTCCGCTTCCGAAAGAAGGTTCAAATCTTTGGAAAGCCGGGGCCGCGGCGCTCGGCATTACCTCGATTTACGGCAGGCCGAGATCGCGGGTAACACCACCATCGGGCGATGACCGCGCTTTCTCCGGTACCGGTCCCCAACGGTTTTACGCTATCGTCGCTCCGCCAGAACATTGACTGGCCGAATCGATCGAAGGAGTATTCCGGTGAGTGTGAAGTTTCTGGGTCTTCGAACGGTTGTCTACCCGGCGCGCGACCTGGAGGCCGCCAAGCTCTGGTGGAACTCGACCCTCGGTCATGAGCCCTACTTCGACGAGCCGTTCTATGTCGGCTACGACGTCGGCGGCTACGAACTCGCGCTCGACCCCGACGGCGACCCCGACGAAGGCCCGATCGTCTACTGGGGCGTGGACGACGTGTCCGAAGCCGAGGCGCAGTTGCTCGCCGCGGGCTGCGAGTCCCGCTCGTCCTGCCGCGAGGTCGGCGGCGGCATCGAGGTCGCGGTCGTGCGCAACCCCACCGGCGATCTGATCGGCCTCATCTACAACCCGCACTTCCAGGCCGCGTGACCACACCCCGGGCCGGGCGTCAGCCGCGGGTGGCCGCGCGGCCGGTGCCGCGCCGCCTGGCCCCGGCGTCGCACGGCCCGGGTCGGTGGGTCAGACCCGCGAGTTGACGGTCGTACGACGGATCTCGCGGGCGAACGCCCCCAGCCGGTCCAGCCCCTCCGCGACCACCGCCGGGTCCGTCGCGTAGGTGATGCGGACGTGTCCGGGCGCGCCGAAGGCGGTCCCGGGGACGAGGCCCACGCCGGTGGTTTCCAGGAGCCGCTCGCAGAAGTCGTCGGCCGTGGCCAGTGGCCGTCCGCCGTGGTCACCGCCGAGGAGGCGGGAGATCTCGGGGAAGAGGTAGAACGCCCCGGTCGGCAGCAGGCATGCGATGCCGTCGATCGCGGTCAGCTGAGCGTGGGCGATATCGCGCCGCTCCCGATACCCGGCCAGCCGCCGCCACGGTACGTCGTCGAGCGCGCCGAGCGCCGCATGCTGCGCGACGGCGGCCACGTTCGAGGTGGACTGGCTCTGGATACGCCGGATCAGGGCGCTGATCGCGGGGGACGCCACCGTGTAGCCGACCCGCCAGCCCGTCATGGCGCATGACTTGGACACCCCGTTGACCAGCACGGTCCGCTCCCGGAGGGCGGGGAACGCCGTCATGCTGGGCGCGGTGCCCTCCTCGTGGAAGAAGTGCTCGTAGATGAGGTCCTCGACCACATACAGGTCGTACCGCTCGACGACCGCGGCGAGTTCGGCCAGCTCCCGCTCGGTGTAGGTCGCGCCGGTCGGGTTGCCGGGGCTGTTGAGGACGACGGCCTTGGTGCGCGCGGTGACGGCCTCTTCGAGCCGTGCGGCGGTGAGCTTGTACCCGGTGCCGGCGTGAGTGGGCACGATCACGGGAGTCGCGCCCACCGCCCGCACCTGCTCGGGGTAGGTCACCCAGTAGGGAGCCGGGACGATCACCTCGTCGCCCTCCTCGCACAGCACGAAGAACGCGTTGTACAGCGCGTGCTTGGCCCCGGCCGACACCACGATCTGGTCCGGCGCGACGTCCAGCTCGTTCTGCTCGTGGAGCTTGCGCTGGATACGGGCGCGCAACTCGGGCAGCCCGGCGACGTCGGTATAGCGGTCGACGCCGGCCGCGAGGGCGCGCAGCGCGGCGGTGCGGCCGCCCTCCGGCATGGCGAAGTCGGGCTCTCCCACGCACAGGTTCAGCACCCGCTCGCCCGCGCGGACGCGTTCGTTGAGCCGTGCGTTCAGCGACAGGGTGGGCGACGGGCGGATGGCGGTGGCGTGGCGGGACAGGGTCTTCATGCTGACCTCTCGGCGGTGGGCGATGACCGGATGGCGGATGCGGAGCGCCGCGGGTCGCCTGCGGCTCCCGACACCGCCGGCCGGGCGGCTGCCACCCGGCCCGACTCAGACCATAAGATTCGATGACTATAGTGATTGTCAACGTTTGTTCGGTTTGCTCGGAAGATTATCGCGGCCCCCGGGAGGGGTCCCGGACTAGGGGCGACTACTCCTCACCTGACTTGACTTTAGTTAATCAAGGGGCCTAGAGTCGCCACATCCGCCTGCCAGCGTCGTCGGTGTTTCGGAAGGCGGCCTCTCGATGTCCGCCAAGGTGCAGGGGGGATGCGGGCGTGTCGGAACAGGAATCGGGGGCGGAGGCCGCTTCGGTCGGCCCGTTCCCCTCGATCGGCTCGGAGCGAGACCCTGAGGCGACCGCCGCGGCGCTCGCGGACGCGGTCTCCGCCGGCTGGTCCTGCGTCGTTACCGTGGGCGTCCCGCTCTGCTCGGATGGGACCAACGCCTGGTTCGGGTCGGGGATTTACGACCCCTTCAGCGAGCGCACGCTGCTCACGCCGCCCGAGGGACTCAGCGCGGAGGGAGAGTCCGATCTGCGCTTCGCGCAGGCCGTCGCCGAGCGGCTGCAGGCGCTGCCGACAGCCGGGCCGGGGTCGGTGGCCTTCTCGCTCTCGATCTTCGACGGCAAGATGGTCCACGGCATCGGGCGCGCGGCGGCGCGGCGCATGCACTCCAACATCACCGCACACCCCGAGGAGTTCCTGCCTCCCGCCGCGCTGGCCCTGTACCACGCGGTGGGCGGACGGCTCGCGTTCGACTTCTCCCTCAACTACCGCAAGCTCGGGGACCGTTTCGTGGACCGGCTGCGCGGCGAGGTGCGTCCGGTCATTCCGTCCGTGCCCACGGGGCGGCTGATCGATCTGTTCCTCGGACGGGCTGTGTTCCGCTCCGGCGCGTGGACGCCTCGCAGCCCACCCCCGGGATGGGCCAGGTGCTCTGCGCGACGCCGAATACGCTCTCGGTCGGTCAGCACCTGGCCGACCTCTCGCCGCTCGACGGGCGCGGCCGCATCCAGACCGGCCCGGAGGCCGTCCCGCTGACCAATGAGAACGGCGCCTATATATGTGAGGTGACCGCGATCGGGCGGCTGCTGGCGATGCTCGCCCACGCTCCCGCGCCCGCGGAGGGCGGCGGCGTTCTCACGCTCAGCGTCCTCAACACCCGCGACCCGGGAAACCACAAGATCCACCGGATGAGCTGGTCGGCGGGCGAACTGGTCACGGCGCTACTGCCCCATCTGCAGCCGGATTCCTGGGCGCGCCGGCCCCTGGTGCACTGGGCCTCGGTGACGGACGGCGAGACCTCCGCGGCCATCGGTTCCACCTCCGACACCCTGGCGCGGCAGGATTTCCTGGCCGACCTCAGGGCGCGGATCCAGCGGTCGTCCTCACCGCGCCGCCGCGAGGAAATCATCGCGGGTGAGCTGGAGCGCATCCGGATGAGGGTGCAGAACGCCGATCCCGCCAAGGCGCCCCTGCTGTTCCTCTACGGGCCGGGCGACTACGACAGCCACCGGGCCTCCGGCGTGCCCGCGCCGGACGGCACGAGCGCGGCGTCGGACGGAGTGAACCACCAGGCGCCCGGCACCGCGCTCTCACAGAGCTGCTTCCTGAACTGATCAGGCGACGCATTCCGCTCCGGCGAACTGTTCGGCTCAGGCGACCAGTTCCGCGATGACGCGGGCGGCGGCCTCCGGCCGGTATTCGCGGCGAAGCCGGCCGGCGACGTCCTTCGCGGCCAGCCGGTAGCTGCCGTCCGTGAGCAGCCGCTGGAGTTCCGCTCCGAGAGCAGCCACGGACGCATCGAGTCGAAGGTGACGGCGCGCGCCCAAATCGGCGGCCCGGCGGGCGTAGTTGAACGCGTCCTGCTCGAACGGGAGCACCAGCATGGGGACCCCGAAGGCCAGGCCCCGTACAAAGGTGCCATGACCGCCGAGCGTCAGCTCCCCGAGATCCCCGGCGTGATCATGGTGTTCGGGGTGCTGCACGGACGCCATCTGGCCACCCTCGCCGCGCTGCGCGGCCTGTACGAGCCGTACAACTCCTACCGCCGGATCATCGGTTTCGACACCTTCACCGGATTTCCCGAGCTCTCCGAGGTCGACCAGGTGAGTCCGAGTGCGGCGGTCGGTAGGTTCGCCGTTCCCGACCACGAGGTGGACCATCTGCGTGAGGTGCTCGCCGCGCATGAGGCGGGCGACCCCATTCCGCATGTCCAGCGGACCTTCGTGGTCCAGGGGGACGTCCGGGAAACGGTCCCGCGTTATCTGGCGGAGAATCCGGAGACGGTCATCGGCATGGCCTTCTTCGATCTCGACCTGTACGAGCCGACGCGTGAGCTGCTCCAGGCGATCCGTCCCCATCTCGCCAAGGGCAGCATCGTGGCCTTCGACGAGCTCGGGCATCCCCGGTGGCCCGGGGTGACCGCCGCGATCCGCGAGACCCTGGGCCTGGACCACATGACGCTGCGGCAGCTCCCGTTCCGCGAACAACCGGTGATCTATCTGAAGTGGGACGAGTGAGCCCGAAGCGCCGGGCGGGGCGAGCGGGTGGTCAGGCGGGGCGCAGCCGGCGGGGCAGCGACGCCACCACGATCTCGTAGGACTGCCCGAGCAGTTCGCGCACCTCTTCGGCTTCGAGGCCGCCGCTCAGCAGCACGGTGACCCAGTGCCGCTTGTTCAGGTGGTAGCCGGGCAGCACGGTGTCCGGGTGCTGGGCGCGCATCGCGAGGACCTCGTCGGGCGGCAGCTTCACGCTCACACGAGGCGGTACGGCGCCCTCGCTGAGGAGTGCGAAGATCTTGCCTCCGACGCGGTAGACGGCCGGCGAATCGCCGAAGGGGAAGTCCTCGGCCGCGCCGGGCAGGGCGAGGCAGTGTGCGGTGACGTCGTCGGGTTTCACGGTGCGAGCCTATCCACGGGCGGTGGCACCGGGACGGCTATCGCGGCCGGACGCCGACGGCGATGAGGCTGCTGGCGTCGAGGTGGGAGTGGCCGGCGGCGGCCATGTCGGCGTGCAGCCGGTCCCGGACGCGACCGAGCTGTTGTTCGTCCATGCCGAGCACAAAGCGGCGGGGCGCCGCGCCGAGCAGGAACATCCAGGCGTCGTCGCCGAGCAGGGGGACGCGGTAGTCGACCCGGTGCACCGCGACGTCCACGAGGCCGAAGGAGCGCAGCCAGGCGGCGAGTCCGTCGGCCGAGTCCACTCGGGTGCGCGGGTCGGGCGCGGTCGGCGGTGCGGGCAGCGGGCGGACCGCGGAGGCGGCCTCGCGGGCGCGGCGGACCATGCTGTCCATCCCGCCGCCGACCCAGGTGCTCAGGGCGATCCGGCCGCCGGGGCGCACCAGGTCCACCAGATGGCGGGTGCCGGCGTCCATGTCGGGGAAGAAGAACACGCCGTAGCAGCACTGGACGAGGTCGTAGGGCGCGTCCGCGCGCCATGCGGTGACGTCGCCGCGGTGGAACCGCAGATGGGCGAGACCTTGCCGGTCCGCCTCGGCCCGGCCCTGGTCCAGCAGGGCGCCGGCCATATCGACGGCGTCGACATGGCCGGCGGCACCGACGGCGCGGGCGGCGGGCAGGGCCGACGCGCCCGAACCGCAGCAGGCGTCGAGGACCCTCTCCCCCACGCGGGGCCGGGAGACGCCCGTGGCGAGCGCCCCCAGCGGCCCCCACAGCCGCGAATACCAGGAGGCGAACTCGCGGCGGGTCTGGCTGAACAGCGCGCCCACCGGGAGGGTGGGCACGGCGGATATGACGGTCATGGTGTCTTCGAGTCCTTCCAGTTCCACCAACGCAGCTTTTCCGGCTCCCGGCCGCCCTCGGCGTAGTAGACGGCGCACCGGAAGACGTAGAGCATGCAGCGGTCCACATAGGCCCCTTGTTCGAGCATCAGCCGGTCGTACAGTTCCTCGGGATCCTGACCGACGAGTTCCTCGACGCGGTGGATGCCCATGCCGTGCAGGTCGCCCTCGACGGCCTTGCCGACGCCGGGGATCTGCCTCAGGTCGCTCTCCATGCGCGTGCTCCTCACTCTCCCAACGCGCGGTCGCGCATCGCGAGTGACAGTACGAGAGCGAGCAGCAGGACGGGCACCGCGACGAAGAAGACGGTGCCCAGCGAGTCGGCGTACGCCTCGGTGAAGCCCTGCCGCAGGTTCTCGGGGAGCTTGTCGAGCGCGTCGGCGGTCAGATTGGTCATGGACTGGGCGCTGTCGCCGGGCACGTGCCGGGGCAGTTCGGTGGCCAGCCGCGCCGAGAACACCGCGCCGAACGCCGAGATCCCGAAGGAGGCCCCGACCAGCCGCGCGTAGGTGACCGTCGCGGTCACCGCACCGATCTGGGCGGGCGGCGCGCAGCCCTGTACGGCCACCATGAACACCTGCATCGACAGGCCGGAGCCGACGCCGAGCAGCACCGAGTAGACCACCACGAGCGGCCACGGCGTGTCGGCGTCCATGGTGGACAGCAGATACGACGCCAGCGCCGCGACGGCCATGCTGGCCACCGGGAACCAGCGGTACTTCTTGGTCTCGGCGATCCGGCGGCCGACCAGGGTGGAGGCGACGAGCAGGCCGAACATCATCGGGATCAGCAGCAGGCCGGAGGTGACGGCCGACGCGCCGGAGGCGGCCTGCAGGAAGAGCGGCAGGAAGTTGACGGTGGCCAGGATCGCGAATCCGGCCAGCATGGTGATCGTGTTCGACAGGACGAAGGTGGAGTTGCCGAACAGGCTGAGCGGGATCATCGGTTCGGCCGCGCGCCGCTCCACCACGATCCACGCCGGGATGAGCACGACGATCGCGACGATCAGCGCGATACCGCGCGTGGACAGCACCGCGTCCAGGCTGCCGACGCGCCCTGCCAGCAGCGCCACGCAGACCGAGAGGGCCGCCAGCAGCGCGGCACCCGTGTAGTCGATCTTCGGTCGGCCGCGGGTGGCCGCGGTCGGCAGCAGGAACGCCACCACGGCGAGGGTGAGCAGGCCGAGCGGCAGATTGACGTAGAACACCCAGCGCCAGCCGATCGCGTCGGTGACGGCGCCGCCGACGAGCGGGCCGGCGACGCTGGCGACGGCGAACACGCTGGTGGAGTACCCGGCGTACTTGGCGCGCTCGGCGGGCTCGAAGAGCTGGCCGATGAGCGAGAAGGAGGCGACCACCAGCGCGCCGCCGCCGATGCCCTGGATCACCCGGAAGGTGATCAACTGGCTCATGTTCCCGGCCAGTCCGCACAGCATCGACCCGGCGATGAACACCACGACGCCGCCGAGGTAGACCAGGCGGTGGCCGAACAGGTCGCCCAGCTTGCCGCCGACGATGGTGGTGATGCTGAGCGTGAGCCCGTACCCGGTGAACACCCAGGCGAAGTGTTCGAGCCCGCCCACGTCGTGCACGACGCTCGGCAGGGCCGCGGCGACGACGGACTGGTCCAGGGTGGACAGCAGCATCCCGAGCAGGATGCCGCCGAAGACCCACAGCCGACGGCTGAGGCTTGGGGGGGCCGCCGCCGGGGCGGGCGCCGTCGTTTCAGCGGTCACAGAGCTACTCCCTCGGGGGGTTCGGCGGTCACCGGGCCGGCCCAGCGGTGGGAGGGGACCGGATCGGCGGACCGGGAGTCGAGCGGGCGGTCCTGGACGTAGGCGAGGCCCAGCCGCAGCGCGGTCTCCGCTTTGGCCAGTTCACCACCCAGGTAGCCCGCGTGGGCGGGGTCGTCGGTGAGCCCGTGGGCCACCGCCGCGAGGGTGAGGGCGGTCGCGCTGCGACTGCGCAGTTCGTGCCCGCTCGCCAGGTCGTCGCCGTAGTGCCGGAGCACGATCCGGCCGGCCGGGCGGTCGAGCGAGATGACGAAGCAGCCGGCTCCGGCCGAGGCGATCGGACGGACCCGGCCGACCGCGGCCAGCGGCACCAACCGGGGCGTGCTGGCCGCCAGTTCCTCCCCCAGGACACCGGCCCCGCCGATCACATCGCCCGCCCCGTCCGCGTCGTCGGTGTGGCGGGGCAGGGCGTCGACGGCGGCCAGCACGGCGGCCGGGTCGTCCTGGCCGCGCAGGTCGTGGACGGTGATCCGGCGGCGGAAGGCGGCGACGACGGGCGGCCGCAGATTGGGCAGATGGGCCCGGTGACCGTGCGCGCCGATGATGGTGCCGTCGGGCGCGGTGCCGTGCGCGGCCAGCGCCAGCAGGCTCTGGCCGGGGTGGAACAGCCGGGAATCGTGCCCGCACACCACCAGATGCCGGACCGCCGGACGGGCGAGGGCGCCCCGGACGAGCTCCTCGATCCCCAGGTTGGCGGTGGCCAGCGGGGCCGCGACCGCCACCCGGGGATGTCCGGTCAGCCGCGCGGGCAGCGTATGCGTGCGCAGCGTGCAGACCGCGACGTCGGCGATCCGGTGGGTCACCACGTGGGGGCACCCCCGTTGTACGAGCGGGGCGCGCCGCCGGGGGTCACGGGTGGGAGGCTGGAGCTGATGGCGGTGACGTCCGCGCCGAACCGGTGCAGCCGCATCCCGACGCGGAGCTGCTCGGCGCGGATGCGGTCGATGCAGGTGCGGAAACGGGCCTCGATCTGCTCCAGTTGGCGGCGGCGCTTGGCGGGGTCGAGGCGGTCGGTGAGGACGTCGTCGAGGTTCTCCATGAAGAACTCGTGGTTCTGCCGCCCCATGTCCTGGCGGGTCTCGTGCAGGAAGTCCTTGAACCGCTCCAGGACCTCCATCGCCCCCGGAAGGGCGTGGAAGCGGCGGTAGAGCCGGGAGACGAAGGTCTGCACGACGACGTTGAACGTCTCGAACTCGAACACCGCCGACTGGTCGGTGATGACGCCGCGCTTGTGGTAGTCCTCGTCGTTGTAGAGCGAGGCGAAGTGGACGGCGAGCCGCTCGACGCGCTCGTCGCTGTGGCGGTAGTCGTAGGGGTCGAGGTTGTCCTCGTAAGCGGGGCCGAGGAGGCCGTCGTCCGCCAGCTTGCGGGCGATGGACGTGCCCGGGTAGACCTCCAGCCGCTCGGTGAGACGGCGCAGGTTGTGCCCGGCGTGCTCGCGCAGGAAGTCGGCGTTCTGGGTCAGGGTCTCGACCGTGGCGTAGGGGTGGAACGGAATGAACCCCATGGCCAGATAGATGCCGTGCTCGCGCAGCAGCCGGATGATGCTGATGTTGTCCTCGACGGTGGCGCGCTTCTCCCACAGCAGCAGCTCTTCGGGGACGCCGGATTCGATGCCGACGTTGACCTTCTCCAGGCCGCTGCGGACGAGCAGGTCGAGCAGGTCGTGGTCCTCGGCGCAGTCGGACCAGTTCTCGGCGCGCATGCAGACGTTGTAGTAGATGTCGAGACCGCGGTCGAGGATGCCCTCGGCGATGGCGCGGACCCGTTTTTTGCCGACCCGGCCGCCGTCGGGGTCCTCGAAGGTGGAGTCGATGAAGTCGAAGGTGCGGAACCGGTGGTCGCGGACGAGCTGCTCCACCTCGTCCAGGACGTAGTCGGGGCCGACTCCGCGCCATGCCTTGCCCGCCTGGACGCGGTTGCCGAGGTTGGGGGCCGAGCAGAAGGTGCAGCGGGCGACGCAGCCGCGGCTGGTGCTGACCCGGACGTATTCGAGCTTGTTGCCGTGGGCGATGAGCTGGTCGCGGACGGGGTACGGCAGCACCTCCAGGTTGTGGACGAGCGGGCGGGCCGGGTTCTGCCGGTATCCGCCGTCCTCGTCCCGGTAGCCGATGCCGGGGCAGTCGGCGATGTCCTCGCCGAGGGCGAGCCGCTGGGCGAGGTCCAGGATGATGGGCTCGCCCTCGCCGACCGCGACGATGTCGGCGTGCGGGTTGACCCGCAGCACATCGGTGCCGGTGAACGTCCCGGCGGGGCCGCCGCAGGCGATGACCACCTCGGGCATCTCCTTGCGCAGGGCCGCGCAGAACTCCACGCAGCTCGGCACGTTCAGGCTCATCAGCGTGAAGCACACCAGGCCGGGGGCGTAGGCGGCGATGGCGTCCACGACCTCCTGGTGGTGGCCGTGCTCGGCCTCGCGGATCTCGCAGGAGAAGCCCGCCGCGCGCAGCGTCGCGGCCATGTAGGCGACGCCGAGGTGCTCGGGTGACATCACCAGGTCGCCATCCAGCAGGATCACGAAGCTGACCCGGAACGCGGCCGGGTCGGTGATCCTGGCGTCGAGCGCTATCTCGAAGTGTCCCGGCTTCTCCCGGGGTGCGAGCCCGAGCTCTTTCCCAGACGTCAGCATCGGATGTCCTCCTCGTTCCGCGGCCGCATGACCCGCACGTCGGTGCCCTCGGTTCCGGGTGGCGGGTCGATGCCCAGGGAGGCCAGGACGGTCGGCGCCACGTCTCGCATGTGCAGGGGGTCGGTGCCCAGGTCGCCCCGGCACCAGAAGGTGGCGTCCGGGCGGGTGTGGGTGCCGGTCAGCGGGGCGTCCCCGATGATCCGGTCGGTGGCCCACGCCCCCCGGATCTGTACGCCGGGGGCGGGCATGACGACCAGGTCGGGGGCGTCGTCCGCGTACGGCCCGGCGTAGATCTTCGGCCCGGAGAGCACCTCGGAGACAACGGGGGTGCCGGCGCCGCCCTCGGCGATCCGGCCGTCCTCGGTGAGCCGCAGGGCGAGCAGCCGCGCGGTGAGCTCGCCGGGGTCCGTGTGGGGTCCGCCGCGGGGGAAGCGGTCGGCGGTGTTGAGGTAGATACGGCCGGGGTCGAGCGCGAACGCCCGGGTGTGCTCGTCGATCTCCTCCAGGGACTCGGCGCCGGGCGGCAGCGCGAGGTACCCGGCCCGCCGCAGCCACGCGTTCAGATAGAACTGCGTATGCGCCGGGCCGAAGCCGTGGTCGCTGGCGAGGAACAGCGCGCCGTCCCCGGCACGGTCGGCCAGCTCCGCCACGGCCTCGTCGACCCTTCGGTAGAAGTCGAGGATGCGCCCGTGGAGCCGGGCCGCGGGGTCGGTGAGCGAACTCCACAGGAAGTGGTGGACGCGGTCGGTTTCGGTGAGCACGCACACCGCCAGGTCCCAGCCGCCCGACAGGACGTGGGCGAAGGCGGCGCGGCGGGCGGCGAGGGCCGCCTCCGCCCGGTCCAGGAACCCGTCCGGGTCGGCCGTCACCTCGCCGACCTCGACATCGAGCTGGTAGTCCAGGGCGCGCAGCGGGCCGCGCAGCTCGGGCGGGTACACGGCGCGGTCGAAGTCGGGGGCCACGAACCCGGACACCAGCGTGCCGCGCAGCGGCGGCGCGGGGTAGGTGCTCGGCACGTTCATGATCACGCTGCGGCCGGCGTCGCGGTCGACCGCCTCCCACAGCGGCGGGGCCTTCAGATGGCCGTAGTTGGGGAAGTAGGTGCGGTAGGTGCCGGGCCGCAGGTCCACGAATCCGTAGATGCCGTGGGTGCCGGGGTCGGCCCCGGTGAGGAAGCTGGCCCAGGACGTGGAGCTGATCTCGGGGACGGGCGCGCTCATGGCGCGCAGGCTCCCCTGCGGCAGCAGGTCCGCGGTCTTCGGCATGACGCCCTGGTCGGCCAGGTCGCGCAGCAGCCAGTACGGGAGGCCGTCCAGCCCGATCACCATCGCGCTCATCGCCGGTCCTCCCCCGCGATCTCGTCCACGATGCCCAGGCCGAGGATGCGGACGGAGCCGTCGGTGAGCATGAAGCGGCCCAGCGGCGCGCACACCCGTACGTCGTCGCCGTCGGCGGGCCGGTCGAGCATCACGGTCAGCTCGGCGACCTCGCTGAACCGCACCGGGCCCCGGTCGGTCGCGTCCGGGGCGCGCCGGGCGCTGTCCCAGTGGCGCTCCACCCGGGCGATGCGGCCGGTCAGGTCGGCGCCGGCCCGCCGCAGGGTGCAGCGGGCGCCCTCGGCGAACCCGTCCTCGGCGGTGCACAGCACGCGGACCCGCCACCGGTCGCCGCGCAGCGGCCGCCGGTCGGGGGGTGCCAGCAGGGTGCCCGGCGCACAGGGCGGCCCGGACAGGACCAGTCCGATGTTGTCGCCCGTGGTGGCCGACTCCTGGGGCGGCTCGCCGAAGCGCTCGATGCGCAGGGCGGTGCGGGCGTCCTCGCCGGGCGCGACGAGGCGGTCCCCGATGCGCAGTTCACCGCTGAGCACACGGGCCAGCACCCGCCCTTCGACGACGTCCTGGGCCTCGACCCGCAGCGGCGCGCCGCCGTCGCCCCAGGGGGTCAGGTCGGCGAGCGTGTCGAGCAGGGGGCGGCCCGCGTACCAGGGCAGCCGGGTGCTGGCGGCGGTGATGTTGTCGCCGGTCATCGCGCTGACCGGGACGGCGGCCACCAGCGTCAGGCCGATCTCGTCGGCGAGCGCGGCCACCTGCCGGGCGGCGGCGTGGAACTCCGCTTCCGCCCAGCCGGCCAGATCCATCTTGGTGATGGCGCAGACGACGGCGGTGACGCCCATCATGGCCAGGACCCGCATATGGCGCCGGGTCTGCTCGGCGGCGCGCTCGCGACAGTCCACCACGATCACGGCGGCCTCCGCGCGGGACGCCCCGGTCGCCATGTTGACGAGCAGTTCGGCGTGGCCGGGCACGTCGATCAGCACGTACCGGCGGCTTCCGGTCTCCAGGACGGCGCTGGCGGTGTCGAGGGTGAACAGGTCGGCGCGCTCCTCGGTCAGCCCGTCGAGCAGGAACGCCAGCCCGCCGTCCTCGACGGGCACGTCCAGCCGGTCGGTCGTGACGCTGCCGGTGTCCAGCAGGAGCCGGCCGAGCAGGGTGGACTTGCCGTGGTCCACCTCCCCCACGAACGCCACGCGCAGGGTGTCGCCGTCACGGGCGGTGGCTGCGGGGGTCGGTCCCCCCTCGGGCAGTACGGGTGTCGTCACTGATGCCGCCTCACATGTATCCGAGGGCGCGGAGCTTCTCCATCGCCGCCGCGTCTTCCTTGTCCTGCGCCCGGCCCGCGCGCTCACCCTCGCGGGAGCGGCGGACCTCGATGACCACGTCGGTGACCGTCCCGGCGTCGCTGCGCACCGGGGAGCAGCAGCACTCGCAGCCGATCGACCGGTAGCGGTTCCCGTCGTTCGCGAAGTACAGGTCGGGGACGGGGATGCCCTCCTGCCGCACGTACTCCCAGATGTCGATCTCCCGCCAGGAGAGCATCGGGTGGACGCGCATATGTCCGCCCTCGTCCACCGCGGCCTGCCGCAGGTCCCAGAATTCGGCCGGCTGGTTGCGGTAGTCCCAGCCGAAGGACCGGTCCCTGGGGCTGAAGACCCGCTCCTTGGCGCGCACCCCGTGCTCATCCCCGCGGATGCCGAGCAGCACGGCGTCGTGTCCGCCGGCCTCCAGGGCCTCTTGGAGGGCGTTGGTCTTCAGGGCCGTGCAGCATGCGAGTTTGGTCGCGGCGGTCGGGCCCATCCCCGCGGCCAGCGCCTTCTCGTTGCGATGCACCCGCAGGTCCAGGCCCCACTCCCGCGACCAGCGGTCGCGGAACTCGTACATCTGCCGGAACTTGTAGGAGGTGTCGATGTGGATGACGGGGAAGGGCACGTCCCCGAAGAACGCCTTGCGGACCAGCCACAGGAGCGTGGTCGAGTCCTTGCCCATCGACCACAGCAGGGCCGGGTTGGTGAACCGGCCGCGCACCTCGCGCAGCACCTGCACCGTGTCGTTCTCAAGGTCGCGCAGCGCCGAAGGCACTCACGTCACCCCTTTCGGAAAGAACCCCCACCACGAGGGGATGACAGCCCCGGAACCGCCCGGGGAACCGGCCGTTCGGCTTGGTCAGGCCGATGGACAGAAAGCAGGGCCCCGCCAGGTCGGGCAGCGGCCCCTCCAGCGGCGCCGGGAAGGCGCGGACCAGCCGCGCGTCGCGCACGATCCAGTCGTGCTGCGCACCGGAGGCATCGGTGAACTCCAGCCGCAGGAAGGAGCGGCCACCGGTGGAGCGCCGCCCGTAGATCCGGCTCACCTCGGCCGGCACCAGACCGGCGCTGCGCTCGCCCGCGAACGCCTTGTCCACGGTCGCGTCGGCGGTGTCCTTCAGCAGCCGCTCGCGCGTGGCGGGGTCGAGGGCCGGGCCGGCGGGCCGGGGAGGCGCGATGACGGCCCGGTCCTCGGGGCGGGCGTCCGGCTCGGTGCTCGGGCCGAGGCCGATCCGGACGGGCTGGAAGAACGCGTACGGACCCTCGGGGCCCACCTGCTCGGCGGTGACGGGCTCGGGGCGGATCCAGCGGCCGTCCCGGTCGAGGCCCGCGACGCACGCACCGCCGTCCGCGTCGAGCGTCACCGCCAGGGGCAGGAGGGTGCCGGTCATGAGGCACCCGCCGGGGCCGGGCGGAGCGCGGGGGCGGTCAGTGCCGTGCCGGGCAGGTCGGCGGCGGGGTCCAGGCCGAGCATCGTCAGCAGCGTCGGCGCGACATCCAGCGGCCGCGCCGGGCCGCCGCGCCCGGCGGTGAACACCGCGCCCGCCCCGGCCCAGTAGGAGTCGCGCCGATGCCAGCCGCTCTGCAGCATCCGGTTGGTGCGGCCGGACCAGAACGGGTCGCCCAGCGGCAGATACCGCCAGTCGGCCGGGTCGAGGACGAGGTCGGGCGCGGCGTCGGCGGCCGGGCCGCCGTGCAGCTCCTCGCGCGGGATGGCGCGGGTGAGGAACCGCGTGCCGGTCGCCGGGTTGATGTGCTCCTCCAGGACGGCGGCGACATCGGCCAGCGCGCGGGCGCGGTCCGCGGGGCGGACGGTGCCGTCCCGGTAGCGGCCCGCGAGGTTGAGGTTGACGCCCTGCGCGCCCTGCACCGCCTCGAACGCGGTCGTCCGCGACCAGTCGGGCGTGCCGTCCGGGCCGAGGGTGAGCAGCCCGGCCGCCGCCAGCGCGTCGTTGACCGACCGGTAGGAGCGCAGGGGCCCGAACCCGATCTCGGAGAACGCCAGCAGGTTGGTGTGGTCGTCGAGCCGCTCCAGCAGTTGGCCGAGCACCCGGTCGGCCAGTTGGTAGGCGCGCAGCACCGCCTGGTCGGCCTCCGGGACCGGGCTGCCCGGCTCGGTCTCCTGCCAGTACACATGCGAGAGCCGGTCGATGGCGGTGAGGTTGAGGACGGTCAGGTCGGGGCGGTCCCCGACCCGGCCGTCCAGCATCGCCAGGGCCGCGTCGGCGCGCTGCCGGTCGGCGTTCAGCACACCGGCGACGAACGGGTCCTTCGGGCCGCCGGTGAACCAGACGGTGACATCGTGCACCGGCCGCACACCCTCGCGGGCCAGCAGCACCGGCAGGTTCCGCGGATGGCAGGCCCGCACGGTGGCGCGCATCGGATAGCTGAGGCAGTACCCGTCGACCGGCTCCACCGGATGGGTGCCGAACAGGTTCACCAGCGCGACCCGGCGGCCCGTCAGCTCCGGCCGCCGCCACAGGAACGGGCGGCGGGCGGCGGAGCCGTCGAGCACGGCCGGCCGGTAGTCGGGGGCGTGCACGTCCCAGTAGGAGAAGCACCCGTGCTCATCGGGCGCGAATCCGGTGAACGCGCTGAACAGCCCGGGCGCCTCGTAGGGGACGAAGTCCGACCGCAGCGGCCCGCTCGCGCCGAGCGCGCGCAACCGGTGCAGGTTCGGCAGCCGCTCCGGGCCCCACCGGTCGATCAGCTCCGGGCACGCCCCCTCGGTGATCAGGACGATCGCCCGTGCCCGGGCGCTCATCCGCGCCCCCCGTCCGGTCCGGCCAGCCGCAGCGCGGCGGCGGAGCCGCCCGGCGCGACGGTGGACACGATCGCGGCCGCGCCGGGCTCGACGGCGACCCGCGCGACCGCCGCGACGACGGCCAGCAGCGGCCCGGCGGCCAGCGCGCCGCCCAGCGCCTCGGGCTGGAAGCCGGAGGCGAGCAGCTTGACCTCGCCGGTGTCGGACAGATTGCCCTTGCCCACGTGGTACGAGAGGTGCGGCCGGTCGGCGCCGTCCGCGCCGACCGCCGTCAGAGCGCGGGTCAGCGCGCCCGCCGCCGCGTCGGTCCGGTCCGGTGCCTGGGGCTCCGACCAGCTCGCGCACCCCGTGACGACCGCGCGCACCGGCGCGCCGCGCTCACGCGCGCCGTCGGCGCGCTCCAGCACCACGCATGCCGCGCTGTCCGCCGGCTCCTCCACGGACCGGCCCTGACGGCTCGCCAGCAGCCGCGCCGCGTCGCGGGTCGGGGCGTCGCCCGCGTCGCCGCCGCCCGCGATCACGATGTCGCAGGCCCCGGCCGCCAGCAGCGCCCGGCCGACCTCCACCGCCTGCAGACCGGCGGCCGGTCCGCTGATCAGGGTGACCATCGGGCCGGTGACACCGGCGGCCCGGCACACCAGGGTCGCGGCGAGCTGCGGCCCGTGGTCCAGCGACATCGACGGGGTGATCCGCGTCGGGTCGGCGGACAGGTGCGGGCACAGCGTCTCGGCCATCGCGCTCAAGCCCCCGACGGCCGTGCCCATGACCACCGCCACCCGGCGTCCGGCGAGCGGCCCTTCGGCGGGCAGGGGTACCGGAAGGCCCGCGTCGGCCATCGCCTGCGCCGCCGCGCCGAACCCGAGCTGCGCCGAGCGGCTGAGGTACTGGTAGCCGGCCGCCGCGTCGATGTGGTCCAGCACGGAGTAGGGCCGGGTCCGCTCGGGTGCGGCGCCTGGACCGTAGGCGGCCTCCAGGGCGTCCGGGCCGTCGCCGAGCCTGCTCACCGCGCCGGTCCCGGTCACCACCACGTCGGGGACGGGTACGAAGGCGCCCTCCGCGGCGGGTGCAAAGTCCTGTGGGCGGAACGCCAGGACGGCGTTGGTGCCGCCGCCGCCCAGCGAGTTGGACACCGCCGCGCGGATCCGCTGCGGACGGCCGCGCAGCGGGACGTAGTCCAAGGTGAGCGCGGGGTCGATCCGGTCGAGCTTGGCCGTGGGGTGCACCCACTGCTCGGTGAGGCAGTACACGGTCGCGATCGCCTCGATGATCGGGGACGCGGCGGCCAGATGCCCGACGATCGACTTGGTGCTGCTGATCGCGACCTGACCGGCCCGGTCGCCGAAGACCAGCTTCGCCGAGGCGGTCTCCAGCCGGTCGATCAACGGGGTCCCGGTGCCATGCGCGTTGAAGTAGTCGATGTCCTCCGGCGCGAGCCCGGCGTCGGCCAGGGCCAGCCGGATCGCCTCGGCGTTGGACGCGCCGTCCTCCGGCGGGATGATCGCGTGCGGGTTGTCGTCGCAGGTGATGGCCCAGCCCGCGAGCCCGGCCAACGGTGTGCCGCCGCGGGCGGCCACGTCGGTGGCGCGCTCCAGGATCAGCGCCCCGGCCCCGTCCCCGAGGACGCTGCCGTCCCGGTCGGCGTGGAAGGGGCGCAGGTCGTGGCCGACGAACCCGGCGCGCTCCGCCCCCCAGTAGGAGGTGGCCTTGAGGTGGTCGGCGCCGACCACCACGGCCCGGTCCACGGTGCCCTGACGCAGCGCCAGCAGCGCCATCGCGGTCGCGGTGGTGCCGGACGCGCACGCGTTCGTCACCGCGTAGCGGGGGCCCTCGATGCCGAGCCGGTGCGCCAGGACATCGGCGAGCACCCCGATCGGGAAGCGCACCATCGCCTCGGCGAGCTCGTCGTCCACCTGTGGGTCGGCCCCGGCGGACAGGGCCCGGCGGGCGGCCAGGAAGTCGTCCCAGCGGTCCTCCAGCGCCCGGTTGTCACCGCCGGTCGTGCCCACGTAGAGGCCGGTGACGCCCGGTGCGGGCCCGCCCGCCTGGGCGAGCGCCTCGCGGGCGGCGTCCACGGCCATGTCCGACAGCCGCCAGGGGCCCGTCCGGCGTGGGTCCTCGATCTGGGCCGAGCGGTTCTTGCCGCGCGCGACCGCGATGCCGCGCAGCTCGTGCAGGCCCGACTCGCCCTTGCGCAGCGCCTCGAACAGCGCGGTGCAGCCGTCACCGAATACGGTGACCGCGCCCATGCCCGTGATGACCACCGGGAAGCTCACGCTCGTCGCCCCCCGTCAATCCCGGGCGGCGGCGGTCTGCGCCGCACGCTCGTCCACGTAGGCGGCGAGCGTGTCGAGCGAGTCGACCAGCTCGACGCTGAGGTCCTCGTCCTGGATCTGTATGCCGAACTCGTTCTCCACCCAGATGAGGAACTCCAGCCCCATCACCGAGTCGATGCCGACCGCCTCGCGCAGGCCCGTGTCGGGCACCGCCTCGGGGGCGAGATCCAGCCGCAGTGATTCCACCAGCACGCGGCGCAGACGGTCCTTGGTGTCGTTCATCAGGCCTCCGTACGTTGTCGGGCGGCCCGGGAGGGCCGGATGTTGTGCCAGTCGTGGCTCGAAGGAGTGGCCGCGGTCGCCGGATTGGTGGCTTTCACCGGATGGGTCGCCGTCTCACAGGTAGCCCATGGCGCCCAGCGCCCTGGCGGTCAGATCCTCTTCGCTCAGTCGCGCCGTTTCCCGGGCTCTCCCGGACGCCACCGCGGAGGCGGTCTCCCCGGGGGCGAGGAAGGCCCGTCCACCGTCGGCGCCGTCCCAGCCTCCCCACTGGAGCGGGCGGCCGTGGACGGCGGCCGGGAACGTCAGTCCGGCCTCCTCCAGCAGCGTGGGCATCAGATCGGCCAGCGCGACGGGCGCGGTGCGGCGGCCGGGCGCAAGGCTCGTCCCGCGCAGCGCCCACATCCCCAGGTAGCGGTGCATACCGGTCTGCTCGCTGGGCCGCCACAGCGGGCCGCCGATCGCCGGGCTCGCCAGCACGCCCTCGTCGGCGGGGATGAGCAGCAGATCCGGGGCCGCGTGGGTCATCGGGCCCGGGTAGGCGTCCTCGCGCGGCAGCGCGGCGGCGAAGACCGGTGCGCCGGTGTCGGGGGCGCGCAGCCCCAGCAGCAGCTCGGCGACCTCGGCCAGGACGGGGCCCGGGTCGGTCACCATGCCCTCGCGCTGGCGGCCCGCGAGGTTGACGTTGACCGCGTAGCAGCCGGGCGTGGGCATATAGGCGCGGGTGCGGGTGAAGTCCACCTCGCGTCCTTCGGCCCGGAACCAGTCGGCGAGGCCGTCGCCTTCGGCGGGCGATGCGGCGGCGGGCCGGGTGGCCAGCAGCCCGGCCTCGGCGAGGGCGGCGTTGACCGCGACGTTGTAGCGGCCCGGCCCGAACCCGTGGTCCGACAGCAGCAGTACGGGCGTCTCGTCGCCCACCACGTCGAGGATCTCGCCGAACACCTCGTCGATCGCGATGTAGGTGGCGCGGATCGCGTCGGCCCACTCCTGGCGGTCGGGGCGGTGTGGCGGTCGTGGCAGGCGTCGGCGAAGTGCCAGTAGTGGTGGCAGATGCGGTCGATCTCGGTGATGACCGCCATGAAGACATCGACCGGGCGCTCCCGCAGCACGTACTGGATCGTCCGGCCGCGCGCCCGGACGTGCTCGACGGCGGCCTCCGCGTAGGACAGATCGCCTTGGAACATCGCGGCGATGTCGGCCTTGAAGCCCGCGCCCGCCCTGGCCAACTCCCCCAGCAGTCCCGGCGGTTGGCTGTAGCGCAGGGTCCGCGCCAGCGGCCAGGTGAGCTGGTAGCCGGGGACCTCGCGGGGCGGGTGGGACATCGGGACGTTGACGAGCCCGATGCTCCAGCCCTGCCGGGCGAACCACTCCCAGGCGGTGTCGCAGCCGTAGTCGCCGGTGCCGACCAGGCGGTCCCCGTAGACCGGGTCCTGGGTGTCGAAGAATTGGTAGATGCCGTGGCCGCCGGGGCGGCGCGCGGTGACGAACGTGCTCCAGCCGGGCGCGGTGTGCGCCGGCCAGGTGGTGGTGGTCGGGCCGTGTGCGCTGTCGGCGAGCAGCTTCCCGAGCACCGGCAGCGCGCCCTCGGCGACCAGCGGCTCGATCAGCTCGAGGCTGCCCCCGTCGATGCCGAGCACGACGGCCTTGGGTGGTGCGGAATGCGGCATGGTCGGTCCCCCCTGCTCACCGCTTGTGGAGCCACGGTATGCAGCCCGACAACTAAAGTCAAACATCCTCATTGACTTTGGTCATCGCGCATCGCCATCATCGAGGTCATGAGCGCTACCTCCGCTGTCGTCTTCGACCTGGACGGCGTCCTGCTCGACACCACCGAGAACATGCGCCGCGCCTTCGCCGCCACCTGGCGGGCCGCCGGGCGGCCGGGCGATCCGCCGTTCACCACGTTCCTGGCCCATATGGGCGCGCCGCTGCCCCGGATCCTCGATGCCCTGGGCCTGCCCATCGAGTTGGCGGCGGTCTACGCGGCCGAGAGCACCCGCCATATCGAGCTGGTCACCGCGCACCCGGGCATCCCGGTGGTGCTGGCCTCGCTCGCCTCGGCCGGGGTGCCGACCGCCGTCGCGACCGGCAAGACCCACGAGCGCGCCCTGCAGGCGCTCACCGCGGCCGGGATCGCCCACGGCCTGGACGTCGTGATCGGCAGCGACCAGGTGACGCGGCCCAAGCCCGATCCGGAGATCGTGCTGACCGCGCTCGCCGCACTGCCCGACGCCCCTGGCGCGGCACGGGCGTTCTTCGTCGGCGACAGCGTGCTGGACATGCGCTCCGGCCGGGCCGCGGGCGCCACCGTGGTCGCGGCGGGCTGGGGGCAGACCGCCCCAAAGACGCTGCGCGCCGAAGGCCCCGACCACTACGCGGGGACCGCCCTCGACCTGCTCGCCGTGTTCGGCCTGCCCTCCCCCGTGCGGGAGACGTCTCCGGGAGCCCACGATGGCTGAGCTGCTGCTGCTCAACGGCCCGAATCTGGCGCAACTCGGCCGGCGCCGCCCGGAGATCTACGGCACCACGACGCTCGCCGGGATCGAGGAGATGGTCGTCAAGGCCGTCCCCGGCCACACGGTGCGGGCCGTACAGGACGAATGCGAGGGGGCGCTGGTGCGCGCCGTGCACGCCGCCGGCGACTGCGCGGGCGCCATCGTCAACCCGGGTGCGCTGATGATGGCCGGGTGGAGCCTGCGCGACGCCCTGGAGAGCTTCCCCGCCCCGTGGATCGAGGTCCATCTGTCGAATGTGTGGGCCCGCGAGGAGTTCCGGCACCACTCGGTGCTCTCGCCGCCGGCCTCGGGCGTCATCGCGGGCCTGGGCGCCGATGGGTACCGGGTCGCGGCGCTGGCGCTGCTGGCCACGATCGAGGTCTGATGCGCCGCGTCGTGGTGAGCCCGCATCCCGATGACGCCGTGTGGTCCTGCGGCGGGATGTTCGGCGCGTGGGCGGCCGGCCCCGACGCACTGACCGTGGTCACGGTCTTCGACGGCGGTCCCGCGGCCGCCGTCCGCCGCGCCGAGGACGCCGCCGCGCTGGCCGCCTGGCCGGTCCGGGCGGTCGGCCTCGGCTTCCCCGACGCCGTGCACCGCGGGGACCGTTACCCGGGCCCGCTGTCGCGCCGCCGCGCCGTGCACCCCGACGACGCGGAACTGGCCGAGGCGGTCGCGGCCGCGCTGGCCCCGTATCTGCGCGAGGGAGACCTGCTGCTGCTTCCGCTGGCCGGACGCACCCATGTGGACCATGTCATCGCGCGTTCGGCCGCCGAGCGCGCGGCGGCCGGGACCGCCGTCCAGGTCGCGTACTACGCCGAGTTCCCCTATCGGCCGCCCTCGGCGGGCGGGCCCGGCATGGAGGTCACCGAGCACCGGGCCGACTTCTCCGCCTGGCTGCGCGGTGCTCTGGCCTACCGCTCCCAGGTGACGGAGATGTTCGGTGGACCGCTGCGGTTCGGCCGGGCGCTGGCCGGGCACGCCCGCACCCCCGCGGTGTGGCGGGAGCACCGCCTGGCCGCTCAGGACTCCGCGGCCGCGAAGTAGGCGGCCAAACTCCCCGTCAGCAGCAGCGGCAGGGCGCGGACGTCGGCGGTGTCGTGAAGCGCGGCGAACCGCTGGTGGGTGACTTCATGCTGCTCCCAGCGGTCGGGGCGGGCGTGGGTGAGGTGGACGCCGGGCGCGCCCCGGTCCACCGTGGGCCGGTGCCCCGCCGCCAGCAGCCGCACCCCCAGTTCCAGGTCCTCGCAGCCCCAGCGGGTGCCGAAGCCCTCGTCGAACCCGCCCGCCCGGTCGAACACCGCCCGCGACAGCGACAGGTTGGCGCCCACACAGGCCAGCCAGCCCAGCCGGGCCGGGGCCGTCCCGGCGGCCACGGCCAGCACGGCGGCCTCCAGGTTGTTGCGGACCAGCCGCTCGCCTCCGTTCACCACGGCCGCCGCCGCGACCGGGTCGGGGCCATGGGCCGCCAGCCAGCGGCGGGCGACGGGGAATTCCATCAGCGGACCGTGGACGAAACCGGGCCCGGTGCCGTGGGCGGCGTGCGCGGACAGAAAGCCGGGGCCGGTGAGGATGTCGTCGTCCACGAACAGCAGGCGGGTGCCACCGGCCGCGCGCGCACCGGCGTTCCGGGCGGCGGCGCGGCCTCGGCGCGGCCCCTCGACGACGCGGACCGGCGCGTCCGCCGGGACCGCCACAGGAGCCTCCCCGTCGCCGACGACCACGATCTCCGCCGAGGGCGGTCGGTCGGCCAGCAGACACGCCAGCGTGGCACGCAGCGACTCCGGCTTGTCCTTCGTCGGGATGACGACGCTCAGCCCGCTCATACGGCCGTGCTCTCCGGCAGGGCCGGCGGGCGGCCCGACGCCCGGTAGGCGGCCTCCAGCAGGTCCACCACGGCGGCGGACTCGGCCAGCTCCGCCTCCCAGTCCAGGGCCCCGGAGGCGAAGTCGGCGATGGCCTCCACCTGCGCGTCGTACTCCCGCCCGACCGGGTCCGGCAAGGTGACGCGGCGGTAGGAGTCGGGGCCCCAGGCGGTCAGCGCCGGCTCGGCCACCCGGTTCGGGCTGAACCCGAACGTCCCGGTCAGCACCCGGCGCTCGGCGCCGCCCTCGACGACGAACCGCGTGCGGTCGGTGGCCACTTCGCTCTCCCAGGCCGCCCGCAGCACCAGCCGGGCCCCGCCCTCGAACTCGGCGCGCACCGTGCCGTCCACCTCGACGTCCACCGGACCCGTGCCGGCTCCGTCGCCGCGCCAGGCGGCGCGCCCGGGGATGTGCCCGGGGGTGTGCCCACCTGCGTGCTCGCCGCCCGGCGTGCGCAGTTCGGCCGCCACCGCTAGGAGCCGGGGCCGGCCCAGCAGTCCGAGCGCCACATCGGCCAGATGCCAGCCGAGGTCGAGCAGCGCTCCACCGCCCGCCGTGGCGCGGCCGGTGAACCACGAGCCGGGGCGCGGCACCCCGCCCGCGCGCAGCCAGCTCGCCCGTACGGTCAGCGGCCCGGGCGGCAGAGCACCGGCCAGGCGCCGTACGTCCTCGCGGCGCACGGCGGCCCGGCTGACCAGCAGCCCGACTCCACGCGCCCGCTCGGCCAGCGTGTCGAACTCCGCGCGGCTCAGGCACAGCGGCTTCTCCACCACCACGGGTATGCCGCGCTCCAGCACGGCGGAGGCCAGCTCGGTGTGGGTGTGGTTGGGGGTGCCGATCACGACCACGTCGGGACGGGCGTCCAGGAAACCGGTCCAGGAGGTGGCCGCCGGGACACCGGCGGCCTCCGGGTCGTGGACGGCCGCCAGTTCCAGGCGCGGATGGCGGCGGATCCGCGGCAGCCAGACCGTCCGGTTGACCCAGCCGTATCCGAGCAGGCCCACCCGCAGCGCAGCGGTCACCGCGTCACCACGGGGTCGCAGGCCCGCGCGGCCAGTGCGGCGACCACGGTGGCCACGCGCTCCACCATCTGTGGTTCGGCCAGCAGCACCCGGTGGTGGATCCACAGGCCGTGGGCGCCCAGGTCCTCCGCGACCGCGCACCGCTCGGCCAGCTCCGGTACGGGCGTCGTGGGCACCGGGCCCGCCTGGAAGGACGCGGTGCGGTAGACGGGCGGGAAGTTGACGCACGCCGGGACGCCCGCCGCCGTCAGCCCCGCCACCAGCGCGTCGCGCGCCGCCCGGCCCGCCGACGGGTCGAGGGCCACCAGGTACATGTAGTGCGGGTTGACGTCCATCCGTGGGTCACGGGCCTGCAGGCGCAGCCCGGGCACCTCCGCCAGCAGCGCGTCGAGCAGGGCGGCGCGCTGCTCCCGGATCCGCGTCTGCCCGGCCAGGCGGGCGAGTTGGGCGCGCAGGATCGCCGCCGTGAACTCGCTGACGCGGTAGTTGGAGCCGCCCGTCTCGTGCTGGTAGGTGGTGTCGCCGCGGGGCCGCCCGCAGGTGTGCATCAAGTACGCCCGCTCGTACGTCTTCTCGTCGGGCAGGGTCAGCGCCCCGCCCTCCCCGGCGGTCATCAGCTTGCCGTTCTGGAAGCTGTAGCAGGCGACCGTGGGGAACGCGCCGACCGGCGTCCCGTCCCACACCCCGCCCTGGGCGTGCGCGGCGTCCTGGATGAGCGCGAGGCCGTGGTCGGCGGCCAGGTCCCCCAGCCCGTGCATATCGGCGAGGTGGCCGGCCATATGGACGGGGATGACCGCGCGGGTCGCCGGGGTCAGCGCGGCGCGGACGGCTTCGGGGGTCAGGCAGTAGGTTTCGGGGTCCACGTCCGCCGGGACGGGGATCGCGCCGACGTTCTGCACGGCCAGCGAGGTGCTGATGAAGGTGAACGCGGGTACCACGACCTCGTCGCCGGGCCCGATGCCGTGCAGTCGCAGGGCCAGTTCGAGCGCGGCGGTGCCGTTGGTCACCGCGAGTGCGCGCGGCGCGCCGTTGTACGCGGCGAACTCGCGCTCGAAGTCCTCGTTCTCGGTGCCCGCCGCCCGCCACCACTGACCCTGCGCCAGGACACGGTCCAGCGCCGCGCGCTCCGTATGGTCGTGCTGGGGCCACGGCGGCAGGTCGTCGGGGTCGATCCGGCGGACGGGGGCCGGGGGCGCGGCTGTCGGGTCGAGGATCACGTCAGAGTCCTTTCGTCACAGGAGTACTGCCGCCGGGCGTCACCATCGCGCGCCTCCGTCCACCAGCAGCGTCTGCCCGGTGATGTAGCCGGAGCGTGGCCCGGCCAGGAAGGCCACCGCGTCGGCGACCTCCTCCGGCGTGGCGAGGCGGCGCAGCGCGATGCGCTCGGTGACGGCGCGGTTCTCCTCCTCCGTGTAGAGCGAGGAGCCGGGGCCGGGCTGGACGGCACCGGGCGCGACCACGTTGACGGTGACGCCGAAGCGGCCGAAGTCCCAGGCGGCCGACGCCGCCCACGCCGACAGCGCGGCCTTGGTGGCCGCGTACTCGGCCTGGCCGGGCATTCCGACGCTTCCGGCGCGGGATCCGACCAGCACGATCCGGCCGCCCCGCTGCCGCAGCATCCCCTTGCCGACGAGCCCGGCCAGCCGGGTCACCGAGTGGACGTTGAGGTCCCACAGGCCGTCGTCGTCGCCGGGGGTCAGGACGGAGCGCCGCAGCGTCCTGCCGTGGGCGCACACCAGGACGCCGGGCACGACGCCGCGCTCCTTGATCCGGCCCATCGCGGCGGCCGGGTCGGTCAGGTCGGCCCGGACGGGTTCGAGCGCGCCGATCTTCGCGGCGAGTTCGGCCGTCCGCTCCACGCCCTGGTGACACACGGGCAGGACGGTCATGCCCGCGTCGGCGAGGGCGTGGCAGATCGCGGCACCGAGCAGGCCGCTCGCGCCGGTCACCAGCGCCACGGGCGGACCGGTCACGGCCGCTCCCGGGCGGCGAGCAGCAGCGTGCAGGCGGGGCGGCCGAGGTGCAGGGTCCGCCGGACGGTCAGCCCGGCGGCGGCCAGCCCCGCGGTCGCCGCCGTCTCGGTGGGCCAGGCGGTACCGCCGTGGGTGAGCCAGTCCAGCCGGGTCTCCGGCGGAACGGCCTCGGGCGCGTCCAGGAACACGTCGTCCACCAGCAGCCGCCCGCCGGGGCCAGCCGCTCGGCGACGGCACGCAGGTCGGCCGCCGGGCCGTGGATCGCGTTGGCGAGCACCACCAGGTCGAAGACCCCCTCGGGGAGCGGCCCGCGCCCGGCGTAGGTGCCCTCGCCTGCGACCCGGTGGTAGACACCGGGCCCGGCGGACACCTCCAGGAGGCTGTGGCCCGCGGCGAAGCGGGCCAGCGCCAGGCCGCTGCGGGCGCGGCGGTGGGCGGCCTCCCCGTGCAGGGCCGTCTCGTAGACCTCGCGCAGCCGCTCGGAGGGCCCCTCACGGTCGAACGGGCGCCGCGCGGCCCCGGACCGGACGACCTCCGCCAGGGCCTCGCGGGTCACCCACGACCGCGACAGCTCCGCCTCCAGCGCGACCAGCGCCGTCTCCGCGCCGCCGGTCCCCTCGCCGGTGGTGGGGACGGGGTCCTCGGGGCGCAGCAGCCCGGCGTCCTCGGCGGCGCGCAGCAACTCGGCGCAGGCGGCCTCGTCCAGGCCCAGCCGCACCGCCAGTTCCGGCGCGGTCCTCGCTCCTTCGCCGAGCGCCTCGACGATGCCGAGGTCCACCAGCGTGAAGAGCAGTTCACTGCGCTTGTAGGCGGTGGCGGCGGCGACCAGGGCGTCCCGGCCCGCCAGGGCGAGCGCACGCGGCGGAAGGGGTTTGCCGACCCGGCCGCGCGGCACCTCGCCGACGCACCGGACGCGGTCGGGGACCTTCTGCGGGCCGAGCAGCGCCTTCGCGTGCCCGCCGAGGCCCAAGACGTCCGCGCCCGGTCCGCGCACATGCACCACCTCGGCTTGCAGCGCGACCGAGGTGCCGTGCCGGACGGGGTAGACGCGGGCGTCGGCGATGTCGGGGTGGCGGCACAGCGCGGCCTCGATCTCCTCCGGCGCGATCCACCGGTCCCCGCGCCGGATGGCACGCGTGCGGCGCCCCAGCAGCCGCAGCCCCGCGGCGGGGTCGTAGGCGGCCAGGTCGCCCATGGGGTGCCATGCCTCGCCGTCCACCCGCACCAGCAACTCGCCCTGCGCACCGGGCCGCATATCGGCCCCGTCCGGGGCGACGACGCGGAACTCCACGCCGTCCAGCGGGAATCCGACACAGCCGGGCGGGCTGCCGGGCGCGCCGCTGAACAGCGCCCCGGTCTCGGTGGAGCCGTAGTTGCGCGCCAGGCCGATGCCGAACGCGGCGGTGAACCGCTCCTCCAGCGCCGCGTCCACCGGCCCCGCGCCGACCATGGCCAGGCGCAGCGCGTTGTCCGGCACCGCTCGGCCGGTGCGCTGCGCGAGCAGGCGCGCGACGGTCGGGACGAGTGCGAGCACGGTGGCTCCGGCGGCGATGTGCTCCGCGCAGCGGCCGAGCGCATTGGGCGGGACCGCGGCGATCGTGCACTCGGCCTCGAACGCGGCGTGCGCCCAGCCGAGCGCGTAGGCGTGCCACAGATGCAGCGGTACCAGCAGCGTGTCATCGGCGCCCAGGCCCGCGTACCGCGCGTGCCGGCGCCCCTCGGCGCGCAGGGAATCGGCCGAACGTGCGACGAGCTTGGGCGCGCCGGTGGTTCCCGAGCTGGGCAGCAGTACGGTGCCCGGCGGATGGGCCGAGGGCGCGGGGTCGCCGGTGACCGTGACGCGGTCGCCGTCCACGACCACGAGGCGTCCGCCCCCGGCCGCGCCCAGGAGCCTGCGGTGCTCGGCGGGCGGCGCGTCGCGGTCGAGCAGCAGCACCACGGCCCCGGCGTCGATCAGCGTCCGGTAGGCCGCGAGCCAGGGGCCACCGTTCGCTCCGGCCAGCGCGACGGTCGTCGCGGGCTCGACCCCGTCGAGGCCGTCGAGCCCGCCCGCGGTGATCGCCAGGTCAGCCACCGCAGCTCACCCCGTCGCGCCCCTCCTTGTAGAGGCGCTTGCGCTCGGCGATCAACTCCCGGATCACCGGCGGGGCGTAGGTGGGGGCCTGGCACAGCTCATCGAGGGTGATCTCGTCCTCGAAGTACATCGACAGGGTGTCCCAGGGCGTGAAGCAGCCCTTGCACGCGTTGAGCCGGGGCCGCTCGGCCAGCAGCGCGGTGTACAGGCCGGTCTCGCCGACCCGCCGCAACGACTCGGCGTGGTCGTCCTCCAGCAGATTGCCCATATTGGAGAACCAGATATTCGGGCACGGGGTCACCATGCCGTCGCTGAAGGTCGAGATGACCAGGCGCGGCAGATGGCAGCGGAAGGTCCGCTCGCCCTCCCGCAGGAACGACAAGAGCCGGGCGAAGTAGGGGCGGGGCGGCAGCACCGCCGCCAACTCGTCGTAGCGCTCCACCAGCTCCTCGATATGGACGATCTGGTCCGGCCGCATCGCGAACCGCTCGGAGTCGGGGCCCCGCACCGGGAACGGGAAGAAGGTCGGTGGGCGCTCCCGGTCCGCGAGCCAGCGGGCGAACGCCGGCACCTCGGGGGCGCTGCGGTCGTTCAGCACGCCGTAGATCTCCACCGGCAGGGCGCTGTCGAGGATCGTCTCGATCCGGCGCAGCACCTTGCCGTGCAGCGATTCGGTCTGCACCCGGTGTGAGTTGCCGGAGAACAGATGGCTGTCCAGCGACACCTGGAGCACGACATTCTTCCAGCCGCGCAGCTCCTCGAGGTGCTCCTCGCGGACCAGCACCCCGTTGGTCTGGACGATCAGCACCTCGTGCTGGGCGGCCTGCTCGCGCAGATAGTCCATGATCCCGGCGACCAGGAAGATCTCCCCGCCGGTGACCTTGAGCATCGGCGCGCGGAATGTGTCGTCGATGCGCCCGGCGATGAGCGGGAGGCGGCGCCCGAGGAGGCTGCCCTCGGCGTAGCGGTCCCGGGTGGGCGGCCCGAATATCAGCTGTGCGTGGTGCGACTGCTTGAGATTGCTCTGGCCGGTGAGGCAGTACGTGCAGCTGAGATTGCACGAGTCCTCATTGATGACCAGGTCGTTTCCGAGGAGTGTGTCGATCACGGCGCGTCCTTCCGGCAGCGGACGCCCCAAACGCTAACTTTAGTTGGTGACTATCGTCAATAGGCCGAACTGCCTCCACCACCTGCAGGTCAAAGGATGGTCAGGAGGGGAGTTCCCGGCTACAATAGTCACAGCCATGAGAGCCGAACACAGTCAGCAGCCAGAGTTCGGTCAGCGTGTCCGGCGGCGACGCGAGGAGTTGGGCTTCTCCCAACGCCGACTCGCTGGCGACATCGTGACCGCCAGCTATATCTCCCTCCTGGAGTCCGGTCAGCGCTCCCCCACACTCGACCTCGTGCTCCACCTCTCCGAGGTGCTCCAGATGCCGCTGGAGGAGCTGACCGGCCGTGACAGGTCTTCCGCCGCTCCCACCGAGCCCGGCGGCCTCGACCTGGTCATCGCGCGCTCCGCCGCACGCGGCGCCGCCGAGCTGGGCGACCACGCCCGCGCGGCCGAGCTGCTCGCGACCGCCTACACCACCGCGGTCGAGCGCGGCACCACCGCCCTCCAGCTCGACCTCGGCCTGGCGCTGCAGGAGGAGCTGCGGTCGGCCGGGCGGCAGCCCGACCGGCTGGCGCTGCTGGAGCGCCTCGCCGATCAGGAGTGGGCCAAGACCGATCCGCGTCTGCGCGTCGTCCTGTTCACCGAGCTGGCCACCGCGCAGCGCGACACCGGGCGGCTGACGGACGCGCGCAAGTCGGCCTATACGGCGCTGGGCGAGATCGGCCCGGCCGAGCTCACCGGCGCGTTCGAGCATGTCCGGCTGCTCGGCATCCTGATCTCGGTGCTCTGCGAGCTCAACGACCTCGGCCAGGTCGAGCTGCTGCTCAAGGAGATGCTCTCGCTGGCCGAGGGCCACCGGCCGCCCGTGCGCGGCCGGGCCCACTGGGTCTCCAGCATCGCCTACTCCCAGCTCGGCATGGCCACCTCCGCCCGCCACCACCTGGACCTGGCCCGCGCCCAGCTCACCACGCCCGACACGCCGGTGCGCGACTGGCTGCGATTCATGCGGTCGGCCGGCAATGTCCTGCTGGACGACGGCGACCCCGGCGCGGCGCTGCCGTGGCTGCAGGCGGCCGAGCAGGTCGGCCCCATGGTCAACGCCCCCGACGAGACCACCCGGATCGTCGCGCTGCGCGCCCGCTACGACCTGGCCGTGGGCGCCGCCGCCCAGGTCGTCGAGGTCTACCCCCGGCTCAGCGCGGGCTCCGCGCCGCTGACCGGCCCCGACCTGGTCCGCGCCAACCTCATCCAGGCCGAGGCGCTGGCCGACCTGGGCCGTACCGAGGAGGCCCAGGCGTTGCTGCGCCGCACCGCGGCCCTCTGCGACGAACTGACCGCGTATGAACTGGCCGTCCGCGTCTGGAAGCGCATCGACACGCTTCGCCCATGAGGATATTCGTCACCGGGGGCGCCGGTTTCATCGGTTCCCCGTTCGTACGGGCCCTGCTCGCGGGAGAGCCGACGGTCTCCGGGGGCGCCCAGGTGACCGTGTTCGACAAGCTCACCTACGCGGGCAACCTCGCCAATCTCGCCCCCCTGGCCGGCCATCCCGCTACCGCTTCGTCCAGGGCGACATCTGCGACGCCGAGGCCGTCGACCGGGCCATGGCCGGTCATGACGCGGTGGTGCACTTCGCCGACGGCTCCCATGTCCGCGACTGGTTGCATGTGGCCGACCACTGCCGCGGCATCGCCCTGGCGCTGGACCAGGGCCGGGCGGGCGGGGTCTATCACATAGGCGGCGGCGCCGAGGTGTCCAACAAGGAGCTCACCAGCATGCTCCTCGAGGCCACCGGGCAGGGCTGGGACATGGCCGCGCCTGGTGGGAACCGCTGAAGAGGAAGGCCGCCCTGCTGCGATGAGCGGATCGCGTGCCGCCCGGCAGCGGGCGGCACGCGTCCCCTTCGGCCGGCACCCGCTCAGCGGATGCCGAGTTCGCTGAGCACCCGGCGCTGGGCGGAGCTGGGCTTGGCAGGGAAGTAGAGGTAGCAGACGCCTCCGGTGCCCGAGACCACCTTGCCGTTCGCGTCGTACCGCTTGGTCCGCAGCCAGATGTTCTCCCACTGGCGCCGCTTGTAGATGTGGCGGACCGCGTCGTTGCTGGGCGAGGCCGGGTCGTTGGCGATGACGTCGCCGTCCGCCGTGAAGCCGATGACGGTCATCAGATGGCCCGAGGTGCCGTATCCCGCGCCGTCCAGCTCGGTCTTGAGGAAGGACTGCGAGGTGATCACCGGAATGCCGGCGCCGATCAGCTTCTCGGCGTCGGCGAGCGAGCCGAGCCGGGTGACCACGCCCTGCAGATCGCGGTAGGTGGCGGCGTAGGCGGCGTTGAACGGCCAGTTGCCGCAGCCGTCGTACTGGTAGTCGAAGGTGGCCCGGGCGGCGTGGCAGACCTGCGGATCGGCGTAGTCCGGGTTGACCCAGGACAGGTCCGCGGCGGAGGGCTTACGGCCCCAGTACTCGATGATCATCTGCGAGGAGGTGGGGCTGCACCATGCCTCGCCGCCGTTGTCGTACTCCGGGTACTGGCCCTTGTGGATCTCCTGCGAGTAGCGCGGTACGCCCAGTTCGCGCCCCGTGGGCAGGCTCGGCGTGGAGGCGGGCACCTCGAACCGGTCGGGGACGTCGGAGCCCATCGCGCCGACCCGCCACACCGTGGGGGTGAGCTTGGAGCCGGGCTTGCGGTAGAGGGTCAGTCGCACCTGGTACTTCGCCAGCCGCAGCCCGCCGGCCGGGTCGTCGATGGAGAAGGTGTCGGTCCACACCGAGCTCTTGTCGTCGCTCTGGTCGTCCACCGAGGTGCGCCGGATGGAGGAGGCGCCGTCGTCGGAGGCCCAGCGGCCCATCACATACCAGGGGGTCGCGGAGCCATCGCTGTAGGTGCCCCCCAGCTCGATCTGGATCCAGGTGCCGGCGGGGGTGCGGGCGTTCCAGGAGACGATGGCCTCGGTCGCGGGCACGGAGAGCGTGCGCACCGGGGAGGTCCAGGTGGCGTACTCCCATGCGGCCTTGGTGCCGGTGTGCGGATCGGTGTAGTCCACGCTGCCCAGCGGGCGGGAGATCACGATGCCGGGGCGGGCGCCGGCCTCGGCGCGGACGCCCTTGGCGGCACCGGCCAGCCAGTCGGCGTGCCCGCTCCAGCCGTGGTACTCCGCGACCCGGGCGGCCTTCGAGCCCGCCGGGGCCGCGGCGGCCTGGGGGCTCCCCGAGCTCGGTGTCGCGGCGGCGGCCGGACGGGCCGTCCCGGCGGTCGCGGCTGTCGTGGTGACGGCGGCGGCGCCCGCGACGCCGAGGGCGGCGGCGAGCACGGAGCGGCGAGGCGTGGATCCAGATCTGGTCATGCGGGGTTCCCCCAGTCGTCGTCCAGTCCAGTGGGCGGCGCGTGCGCGACAGTCGCACAACTATGGCCGCTGCGAGTGGTCTCAGGCCAGTGATTCCCCCGGTACCCGCTCCATCAATATTGGTGTGAACCAATGGAGTGAACGAGCCGGAAGGGCCGTATGGTGGTCCCCGATGCGAACATACCCACCGGTTGGCAGCCTGGACGCGCTGGCGCGGCGCCTGCGTGCGCTGCCGCCGTCCTGCGGGCCGGTCCGGCTGGTCGCGGTCGACGGTCACGCCGGCTCGGGGAAGACCACCTTCGCCGGGCGGCTCGCCGAGGCGCTCGGCGGTGCCCCCGTCCTGCACACGGACGACTTCGCCACCCATGAGGCGCTCTTCGGCTGGGCCGGGCGGCTGCGGAGCGAGGTCCTCGCCCCGCTGGCCCGGGGCACGGCCGCGCGCTACGCCCCGTACGACTGGGTGGAGCGCCGCTTCGCCACCACCCGGCGGCGGCTGGATCCCGCGCCGGTCGTGCTGCTGGAGGGCGTGGGCAGCGGCCGCCGGGCGGTGCGCCCGCGGCTGGCCCAGCTGTTGTGGATGGATCTGCCGGAGCGGGACTCGTGGCGGCGCGGACAGCTGCGGGACGGCCCGGAGCTGTCCGCATTCTGGGACGGATGGCTGCCCGCCGAGCGTGCGCATTTCGCCGCCGACCCCTCCCGCCCGTACGCCGGAACGTTGGTTCTGCAGCGAAAGGAGGGGTATGAGGTGCTACCGGGACCTGCGGCGAACGACGGAAACGCCCCCTGGCCTCACACAGCGTGAACCGGTGCTTCCGACCGGGTCCGACGCCCGCACCCGACGCATGACGCGTACCCCAACTCGGCTTGACCTGGGGCCCATACAGGTCTTACGTTCTCAATGTGCGACTCGTACGAGTCGTCCCACAACGCGAAGCCCCCGGTTGTTCCCCCGTGATCGGGGGCTTCGTCCTGTCTGGCGCCGGTTTTCCGCTGCTTTGCGCCGCCGCTCCCTCACCCTGGGTGACGATCCACCCCAGGCCCTGCGCGCCCCTTACACGCCCCCGCGCACACCTAGCCGACCTTGTGTGATTGCGACGAACAACAGTGCGGCACCCTCGGCCCATGCGGGCTGCGCAGGTACGATGCGAAAGGGGCATTCGCCCCTGCGGCATCCACGGGGGCTGGGGTTGTGGGGGACGTGATGGATTTCGGCACGCAAGGTTCGCACGCCCCGGCCGACCTCGCCTGGCTGCGGGCCGTCGACGCCTACACGATGGGCGCGTACGCACAGGCCGAGGAGGAGTTCCGGGCCGCCACGCGGCTCGATCCCGGAATGGCCGACGCCTGGCTCGGACTGCACGCGCTGCGGGCCGACACCGCGGCCGCGCTGCTGCGGATGTACCGGCACCGCGACCGCTTCGGCGAGCAGCGCGCCCGCCACCGCCGCACCCTCAACTCCTGGTATTGGCTGGGCTGGTGGGTCCAGCCGGTGCTGGAGACCAGCCGGGACCTGCTGCTGGCCCACGCCTCGCACTGGCTCGACGGCCGCCATGTGCCCGAGCTGGACCGGGCGCTGGCCGGCTGCCCGCCGGTGGAGGCCGATCCGCAGGCCCGCTTTCTGCACGCCTGCCGCGCCTATCTGGTCAAGGACTGGGAGCAGCTGGTGCGCCACACCGAGCCGCTGCTGGACGATCCGTTCCTCGGTATCGAGGCGGGTCTGTTCGCCGGGATGGCGCGGGTCCGGCTGGAGATGTACAGCCAGGCCGAACCTCTGCTGGCCGCCGCCTTAATGCGCTGTCGCAGCGAACAGCCCCAGCGCAAGGAGCTGCGCTACTGGCTCGCCCGCGCGCATGAGGGCACCGGGCGCAGCGCCGCCGCGCTCCCCCTCTACCGCGCCGTGCACCGCATCGACTCCACCTTCATGGACACCTCGGCGCGGCTCGCGGCGATAGCCGAGTCCGACGGGCTGGACGAGCCCGCGGATCTGGCCGCCGTCTCGCTGGCCGGCGCCGGTGGCCAGGACGCCACGGACGGCCGGGACACCACCACCGACCCCGCCGATACGCTGCCCGCCGACGGCCGCGATCCGCGGGCCGCGGCCGAGGGGCCCGAGGGCCCGCCGCTGATGGGCCCCGCCGTGGTGGGCGCGGGGGCACCCGCGCGCGGGCCGGTCTGCCCTCCCAGCCCGGCCCCTCGGATCCGGTGCTGCTGGAGAGCGCGCTGCAGGAGCTGGAGCGCATGGTCGGCCTGGAGCCGGTCAAGCGCCAGGTGCGGGCGCTGTCGGCGCAGCTCCACATGGCGCGGCTGCGCGCCGGGCAGGGCCTGCCGGTCCAGCCGCCCAAGCGGCACTTCGTCTTCTCCGGCCCCTCCGGCACCGGCAAGACCACCGTGGCCCGCATCCTCGGCCGGGTCTTCTACGCCCTCGGGCTGCTCGGCGGCGACCATCTGGTGGAGGCCGGGCGCGCCGATCTGGTCGGCGAGTACCTGGGCCAGACGGCGGTGAAGGCCAATGAGCTGATCGACTCGGCGCTCGGCGGGGTGCTCTTCGTCGACGAGGCGTACTCCCTGTCCAACTCGGGCTACAGCAAGGGCGACGCATACGGCGACGAGGCGCTTCAGGTACTGCTCAAGCGCGCCGAGGACAACCGCGACCGGCTCGTGGTGATCCTCGCCGGCTACCCCGAGGGCATGGACCGGCTGCTGGCCGCCAACCCCGGCCTCGGCTCCCGCTTCACCACCCGCGTCGACTTCCCCAGCTACCGCCCGCTGGAGCTCACCCGCATCGGTGAGGTGCTGGCGGCGGAGAACGGGGATGTGTGGGACGAGGAGGCCGTGGAGGAGCTGCGCAGCATCAGCGGCCATGTGGTGGACCAGAGCTGGATCGACGAGCTGGGGAACGGGCGGTTCCTTCGCACGCTGTACGAGAAGAGCTGTGCCTACCGGGATTTGCGGCTCTCCGGGTGGAGTGGCACTCCGACGCGCGATGACCTGGCCACGTTGCGGCTGCCGGATCTGATGCAGGCGTACGGGGAGGTCCTGTCCGGTCGCGGTCCCATGTACCGCGACCCCCAGGACCCGCCCCTGGGGTAGCGCGCCTGCGGCGGGCTTTCTCCCCTACCCGCCCCTTCCCGCAACCGGGGCTCCGCCCCGGATCCCCTCCTCAAGCGCCGGAGGGGCTGATTTCATGCGAGTAGGGGAAGGCCCGCCGCAGGCGCGACCGCGCGGTCAGCCGACCATCGCCCGCTCCTCCTTGGACAGGGAGGCCGCCGCCTCGCCCCTGGGCTCGGCCACCCGGTCCCGGGCCCCACCGCGGTGCGCGGGGTCATGGACCTCGCCCACCAGCTTTTCCAGGACGTCCTCCAGGGCGACCAGCCCCAGCACCGTGCCGGACCCATCGGCGACCGCCGCCAGGTGGGAAGCGGCCCGGCGCATCGCGGTCAGGGCGTCGTCCAGCGGCAGCTCCGCCCGGAGCGTCTCGATCGGATGCCAGACCCGCTGCGGCACCGCCCGCTCCGGGAACTCCAGCTCCAGGACGTCCTTCACATGCAGATAGCCCATGAAAGCGCCGCCGGGGCCGCGCACCGGAAAGCGCGAGTAGCCGGTGCGCACGGTCAGCTCCTCGATCTCCCGGGGGGTGACCGAGGGGTCGACGGTGACCAGACCGGCCGGGTCCAGGAGGACGTCGGTGATCGGGCGGCTGCCCAGCTCCAGGGCGTCCGCGAGCCGCTCGTGCTCACCGGGATCGAGCAGCCCGGCCTGCCGGGAGTCCTCGACCAGATGGGTGAGCTGCTCACTGGTGAAGACGGCCTCGACCTCGTCCTTGGGCTCCACCCGGAACAGCCGCAGCACCAGCCGGGCGCACGCCCCCAGCAGCGCGGTGACCGGCCGGCACAGCCGCGCGAAGGCGACCAGCCCGGGGCCGAGCCACAGCGCGGTCTTGGCCGGCGCCGCCATGGCCAGGTTCTTCGGCACCATCTCGCCGATGAGCAGATGGAGGCAGACGACCACGGCGAGCGCGATGGCGTAGCCGAGGGGGTGCACCAGCTGCTCGGGCAGATGGACGGTGTGGAAGACCGGCTCCAGGAGCTGGGCGACGGTCGGCTCGGCAACCGCGCCGAGCGTCAGCGAGCAGATGGTGATGCCGAACTGCGCGGCCGCCATCATCTGCGGCAGGTTCTCCAGGCCGGTCAGGACCGTACGGGCGCGCCCGGAGCCCTCGGCCGCGCGCGGTTCGATCTGGCTGCGGCGCACCGAGACCAGGGCGAACTCGGCGCCCACGAAGAAGCCGTTGGCCAGGACCAGCAGGGCAGCGAAGAGAAGCTGTACGAAACTCATCGTCCCCTCCCCTCCCCGGCCACGGCGCCGGCAGTCACCTTCGGCGGCGTACCCGGCTTCGTACGGACGATGCGCACCAGCTCCGCCCGGTGGTGGCCGACCTGGCGGACGGCCAGCTTCCAGCCGGGCAGCTCGGCGGTGTCGCCGGGGACGGGGATCCGCGCCAACAGATCGGCCACCAGCCCGGCCACGGTCTCGTACGGCCCGTCGGGCGCGTCGAGGCCGATCCGGCGGAGGGTGTCGACGCGGCAGCCGCCGTCGGCGTCCCAGGCGGTGCGGCCGTCCTCGGTGAGGGCCTGCACCAGGTCGGGGGTCTCCGACGCCTCGTCGTCGTGCTCGTCGCGCACCTCGCCGACCAGCTCCTCGACGATGTCCTCCAGGGTGACCACCCCGGCCGTGCCGCCGTACTCGTCGACGACCACGGCTATCGGCTGTTCGCTGCGCAGCCGCTCCAGCAGCGGCTGGACCGGCAGCGTCTCGGGAACCAGCAGCGGGGGCTGGGCGATCCGGCTGACCGAGGTGCGCAGCCGGTCCCCCGCGGGCACCGCGAGGGCGTCCTTGAGGTGCACCATCCCGATGACCTCGTCCAGCCGGTGGCGGTAGACGGGGAAGCGGGACAGCCCGGTGGCTCGGGTGAGGTTGAGCACATCCACGGCGGTCGCCGAGGAGTGCAGCGCGCTTACCCGCACCCGCGGGGTCATCACATGCTGGGTGGTCAGCTCGCCCAGGGACAAGGTGCGGACGAACAGATCCGCCGTGTCCTGCTCGATCGCGCCGGCCCGCGCCGAGTGGCGGGCCAGCGAGACCAGCTCACCGGGGGTGCGGGCGGAGGCCAGCTCCTCGGTGGGCTCGACGCCCAGCGCCCGCACCAGCCGGTTGGCCATGGTGTTGAGCAGGGCGATCACGGGCCGGAAGAAGCGGGCGAAGGCGTACTGCGGGCCCGCGACGAAGCGGGCGACCTGCAGCGGCCGGGAGACCGCCCAGTTCTTGGGCACCAGCTCACCGATGACCATCTGGACCGCGGAGGCCAGCAGCATGCCGAGGACGACGGCGACACCGGAGACGGCGCCGTGCGGCAGTCCGACCGCCTCCAGCGGCGCGGTCAGCAGATGGCCGAGCGCGGGCTCGGCGAGCATGCCGACGATCAGCGAGGTGATGGTGATGCCGAGCTGGGTGCCGGAGAGCTGGAAGGACAGCTCGCGCAGCGCCTCGACGACGGTACGGGCGCGCTTGTCGCCCTCGTCGGCGGCTCGCTCGGCGTCCGGCCGCTCGACGGTGACCAGGCCGAACTCGGCGGCCACGAAGAAGCCGTTGGCGAGGATCAGGACAAGTGCCGCGGAGAGCAGCAGGAGGGACAGGGTGGTGCTCATGCCGCCGCCTTGTGGTCGGCGGCGGCGCAGGTACTACAGGACGATCCGTCCATCTGCGGAGGGAGTCACTCCTCGGGTCGCAGGGGAGCCCGCCGGGGCGCACGGGGTGCGTGCGCACAGGGAGAGGCGGGGCGGGGCACCGTTCGGCCCCGGCAACAGGGTAATCAAGGATGGGGCGTGACGGGCAGGCCCCTCACGCCGTTGGAGTGCCGATCAATGTGCCGACAAGTTCCGGGGAACCGCCCGGCAGGGGCGGAAACGGACATAAAGGGGCAGCTCAGCACCGCTGGGGCCGGGCGGACCGGCCGGGCGGCTCAGTCCACGGCACGACCTGTGCCGTGTTGCTCGGCGAGGGCGCGCAGGGCCCGCGCGTCGCTGATGGCCCGCGCCTTGGCGATGCCGGGCTGGATGCCCATCGCGGGCAGGCTGGTGCCGTCCGCGAGGTCCAGATAGACCCACGGGTCGCCGGGGCGCAGATTGACCCGGAGCACCTCCGCCCACTCCAGCCGCCGCTTGGTGGTGAGGTTGACGACGGTCACACCGTCCTCCTCGGCCACCACCTTGGGGCGGCTGAGCAGCGTCAGCACCCCGAAGAACAGCAGTCCGGTGATGATGAAGCTGGCCTTCTCCCCCGGCCCCAGCCGCTCCAGCAGCAGGGCGACCACCGTGAGGACGACCAGGACGGCGATGCCCACGGTCATCAGGACGGCGCGGGTCCTGGTCGGCCGGAAGGTGACGGGCAGGGCGGGCGGGGGCGCGGCGGCGGACACGTGGGTCGGCCTCTCGGATGAGGAGGGAACGGGAGAGAAGGCGGGGCGGGGCGTGCCGTCAGAGGCGGCAGGCGTGGATGCCCGTGGTGAGGATGGCCCGGGCCCCCAGGTCGTAGAGCTCGTCCATGATCCGCTGGGCGTCCTTGGCGGGGACCATCGAGCGGACCGCGACCCAGCCCTCGTGGTGCAGCGGGGAGACGGTGGGCGACTCCAGGCCCGGGGTGAGCGCGACGGCGCGCTCCACCTGCTCCACCCGGATGTCGTAGTCCATCATCACGTACCGCCGGGCGACCAGGACGCCCTGCATCCGGCGGAGGAACTGCTGGACCTTGGGGTCGTCGCTGGGGTCGCCGGTGCGGCGGATGACGACCGCCTCGGACTCCAGGATGGGCTCGCCGATGATCTCCAGCCCGGCGTTGCGCAGGGTGGTGCCGGTCTCGACCACATCCGCGATGATCTCGGCGACACCGAGCTGGATGGCGGTCTCGACGGCGCCGTCGAGGTGGACCACGGCGGCGTCCACGCCGTTGTCGGCGAGGTGCTTGGTGACCAGTCCGGCGAAGGAGGTGGCCACGGTCATCCCGCCGAACTCGCTGACGTCCTTCGCCGTGCCGGGACGGGTGGCGTAGCGGAAGGTGGACCCGGCGAAGCCGAGCTGCATGATCTCCTCGGCCTGGGAGCCGGAGTCCAGCAGCAGATCGCGGCCGGTGATGCCGATGTCGAGCCGGCCGGAGCCCACGTACACGGCGATGTCGCGGGGGCGGAGGAAGAAGAACTCCACCTCGTTCTCCCCGTCGACGAGGACCAGCTCCCGGCGGTCCTTGCGCTGCCGGTAGCCCGCCTCATGGAGCATCGCCGACGCAGGCTCGGACAGTGAACCCTTGTTGGGGACGGCGATGCGCAGCATGAGTGCTCTTTCCTTCGGTTGCGAGGGTGAGGGTGCGGGCGGGGGGTGTCAGAGGTGGGCGTAGACGTCGTCGAGGGTCAGCCCCTTGGCGACCATCATCACCTGAAGGTGGTACAGGAGCTGGGAGATCTCCTCGGCGGTCGCCTCGTCGCTCTCGTACTCGGCGGCCATCCACACCTCGGCGGCCTCCTCCACGACCTTCTTGCCGATGGCGTGCACACCGGAGTGGACCAGTTCGGCGGTGCGGGAGGTGGCGGGGTCGGCCGTGGCGGCCTTCTGCTGGAGCTCGGTGAAGAGCTCCTCGAACGTCTTCTTGGGCATGGTGTCCGTCATCCTACTTGGGCCGTGCGACACCCCTCAGCGCCAGGGTTCGGCGACCGAGCGCAGGGTGGTGGCGGTGGCGACGGCCGCGGTGACCGCCTCATGGCCCTTGTCCTCGCTGGAGCCCGCGATCCCGGCCCGGTCCAGGGCCTGCTCCTCGGTGTCGCAGGTCAGCACGCCGAAGCCGATCGGCACGCCGGTGTCCACGCTGACCTGGGTCAGCCCCTGGGTGACGCCCTGGCACACATAGTCGAAGTGCGGGGTGCCGCCGCGGATGACGACGCCCAGGGCCACGATCGCGTCATAGCCGCGGCCGGCGAGCACCTTCGCGACCACCGGCAGCTCGAAGCTGCCCGGCACCCGCAGCACGGTGGGCTCGTCGATGCCCAGCTCTCCGAGGGCGCGCAGGGCGCCGTCGAGCAGCCCGTCCATCACCTTCTCGTGCCACTGTGCGGCGATGACGGCGACGCGCAGGTCCCCGCAGTTCTTCACGGACAGTTCGGGGGCGCCCTTACCGCTCACGTCTCTCCTCGGTGCTTTCTCTGATGTACTGGTGTATGGGGGTACTTGAGGTGGTCACTGGTTGCCGCAGGCGGAAACGGGCTCGGCGCGGTCGCCGTCCAGCCAGGGCAGGTCGTGCCCCATCCGGTCCCGCTTCGTCCGCAGATAGCGGAGGTTGTGCTCCCCGGCCTGGACGGGCATCGGCTCCCGGCCGGTGACCCGCAGCCCGTGCCGGACCAGCCCCGAGGTCTTGTCCGGGTTGTTGGTCATCAGCCGCAGCGAGCGCACGCCGAGGTCGGCGAGGATCTCCGCGCCCGCGGCGTAGTCCCGCGCGTCGGCGGGCAAGCCGAGCTCCAGATTGGCGTCCAGGGTGTCCCGGCCCAGCTCCTGCAGCTCGTACGCGCGCAGCTTGGACAGCAGCCCGATACCGCGTCCCTCGTGGCCGCGCAGATACAGGACGATGCCACGGCCCTCGGCGGTGACCCGCTCCAGCGCGGCGTGCAGCTGGGGGCCGCAGTCGCAGCGCAGCGAGTGGAAGACATCGCCGGTGAGGCATTCGGAGTGGACGCGGACCAGCACGTCCTCACCGTCCCCGATCTCGCCCTGGACCAGCGCGATGTGCTCCACGCCGTCGGACGCGCGGTAGCCGAACGCCCGGAAGTCGCCGAAGGCGGTGGGCAGCCGGGTCTCGGCCTCGCGCCGCACGAGCGGCTCGGCGGGCTTGCGGTACGCGATCAGATCGGCGATGGAGACGATCGCCAGGTCGTGCTTGCGGGCGAAGGCGACCAGGTCGGGCAGGCGCAGCATCACGCCGTCCTCGCCCGCGATCTCGCAGATCACGGCCGCCGGGCGCAGTCCGGCCAGCCGGGCCAGGTCGACCCCGGCCTCGGTGTGGCCGTCGCGGGCGAGCACACCGCCGGGGCGGGCGCGCAGCGGGAAGATATGGCCGGGGCGCACGAGATCGCCGGGGACGGTGCCCGGGTCGGCCAGCAGCCGCAGGGTGGTGGCCCGGTCGGCGGCGGAGATCCCGGTGCTGACGCCGTGTTCGGCGGTGGCGTCGACCGAGACGGTGAAGGCGGTCCGCATGGACTCGGTGTTCTCTTCGACCATCTGGGGAAGCCGGAGCCGGTCGAGGTCGGCGCCCTCCATGGGCGCGCAGATGAGTCCCCGGCACTCGTTCATCATGAACGCGACGATCTCCGGGGTGATCATCTCGGCGGCGGCGACGAGGTCGCCCTCGTTCTCCCGGTCCTCGTCGTCCACGACGACGACGGGGCGGCCCGCGGCGATGTCGGCGATGGCCCGCTCGATGGGGTCAAGGGCCAGTTCGTCGGGCCAGTGCGCGGCTCGCAGGGGAGCGGCCGGGCCACTGGGAAGCGGTTCGGTGACCGCGTATGCCTCGCTCATGCTGTGGCCTCCTTGTCCTGCGTGCCGTTGTCCAGCAAGCCGTTGTTCCGCAGGGCGTCGGCCTGCGGGCCGTTGCTCTGCAAGCCGTTGCCCTGCAAGCCGTTGCCCTGCGGGGCGTTGTCCCGTCCCAGCAGCCGCTCGATGTACTTGGCGAGCACGTCCACCTCGAGGTTGACCGGGTCCCCGGCCTGTTTGACGCCGAGCGTGGTGAGCGCGAGGGTCGTCGGGATGAGGCTGACGGTGAAGTAGTCGAAGCCCGCGTCGACGACGGTCAGGCTGATGCCGTCGACCGTGATGGAGCCCTTCTCGACGACATAGCGGCTCAGCTCGGCGGGCAGCGAGATCTTCACGATCTCCCAGTGCTCGGAGAGCTTGCGGTCCACGATGGCGCCGGTGCCGTCCACATGGCCCTGCACGATGTGGCCGCCGAGCCGTCCGCCCAGCGCCATGGGGCGCTCCAGGTTGACCCGGGAGCCGATGTCGAGCGCGCCGAGGCTGGAGCGGCCCAGGGTCTCGGCCATGACGTCGGCGCTGAACCGGGTGCCCTCCGCGTCCTCGATGAGGTCGACGACGGTGAGACAGACGCCGTTGACGGCGATGGAGTCGCCGTGCTTCGCCCCCTCGGTGACGACGGGACCGCGCACCTGGAAGCGGGACGCGTCGCCCAGGTGCTCGATGGCGACGATCTCACCCAGTTCTTCGACAATTCCGGTGAACACTTCAGTTCTCCTCGGCGAGGGGGGCGGGGGCGACGGGAACGGCGGTGACGCGCAGATCGGGGCCGAGCCGGGTGACGTCGGCCGTCTCGAGGCGCAACGCCTGCGCGATGGTGGTGATTCCGGCGTCGGCCAGGGCGGCGGGGCCCGCGCCGAGCAGGACGGGAGCGAGATAGCCGACGACCTTGTCGACGGCGCCCGCGGCGAGGAACGCGCCGGCGAGGGTGGGCCCGCCCTCCAGCAGGACGGAGCGCACTCCGCGCTCGTGCAGCGCGGCCAGGAGCGCGGGGATCGCGAGGCCGCCGTCCGCGCGTGGCAGCCTTACGGTCTCCACGCCCGGCCGCCGGGGCAGATGGGCGGTACTGACGTCCTCGGCGACGGCGAGCAGTGTGGGCGCGGCGTCGTCCAGGACCCGGGCGCCGGGCTTGATGGTCGCGCCCGTGTCCACGACGACCCGCAGCGGCTGGGTGACTCCCTCCCGGTCCCGTACGGCCAGGTGGGGGTCGTCGGCGCGCAGGGTGCCGGAGCCGACGACGACGGCGTCGGCCTCCCCGCGCAGCCGGTGCACGTCGGCGCGGGCCTCGGGGGAGGTGATCCACCGGCTGGTGCCGTCGGCGGCGGCGCTGCGGCCGTCCAGCGTCGCGGCGAACTTCCACAGTACGAAGGGGCGGCCGCGGCGCATCGCGGTCAGCCAGGGCTCGTTGACCGCCTCGGCCTCCTCGGCCAGCAGCCCGGCCTCGACCTCGACCCCGGCCGCGGCGAGGGTGGCGGCGCCGCCCCGGGCCTGTGCGGTGGGGTCGCCGACGGCGTAGTGGACGCGGGTGATCCCGGCGGCGATCAGGGCCTGGGAGCAGGGGCCGGTGCGGCCGGTGTGGTCACACGGTTCGAGGGTGACGAGGGCGGTGCCGCCACGGGCCCGCTCCCCCGCCGCGCGCAGCGCGTGAACCTCGGCATGCGGACCGCCGGCCCGCTGGTGCCAGCCCTCACCGACCACGCGGCCGCCGGCGTCGAGGATGACGCAGCCGACGACGGGGTTGGGGCTGGTGTGGCCGAGGCCGCGGGCGGCGAGCGCGACGGCATGGCGCATCGCTTGGGCTTCGGCTGCGGTGGCCACCGGGTCCTCCTGCCTCTTCGGGCACGGACTCCGGGGCTGTCGAGATGACAAAGGAACGGGAACGCCGCCGCCGGCACGCCAGGTTCGGCAAAGAGCCCGCCCTGCCTGCGCAAGGACGGACCGCCGAGGCGGCGCACCGGTGATGTCGCTACCGCCGCGCACTGCCTCCCATCCGGACTTTCACCGTCGGTCCAGGAATTTCACCTGGTCAACCGACCGCTGGCGGCGGACGGGTCGCGGACTGTAACCGCCGGTTCGGATTTTCACCGACCCCGGAGTGCGCTGACGTCACTGGTACGCCCCTAGTGTGCCATGGCCATCAGCGCAGGTGGGAGGCAAGACCAATGTGGCCTCCCTCACCCGCCCCGGGCCGGGCCGGATCCCCCGCCCCTTCCCGAAACCGGGGACAGGCCCCCGGCCCCGGCACACCCACCACCGGCGGCCCCGGCGGCCGCCGGAGGCGGGGCCCACACCTGCCCCGTTCGCCTCCGGGGCGCCGGGCCGCAACGAACTCCGCGGCACCCACGCCGGTCCCGACCCGGAGACACAGCCCGACCCGACAACCCCGGGCCGACACCTTGCACCACCACCGCCCCGAAGACCGCCGCGGCCACCGCCGCGAACCCGACTCCGCCCCCGGCACCTGCGGGGTACCAGGGCCTAGGCGGGCTGCGCGGCTGCAGGCCGGTCCCGAGCGGGGGCCGGGAGCTCGCCAAGGACACACCCCCGGCCCCAACCTCGCCCCCGGCACCTAAGAGTTGCAAGGGCCTACACGGGCTGCGCGGCTATGAGCCGGTCCCGCACGGGAGCCGACGGCTCACAGCTGCCCCGGCCAAGGACTCACCCCCCGACCACGGCAACCCGAGCCCACGCCTCCACCACCAACGGGCCAAAGTCCGCTGCGACCACCCGCCATGGCCCCCACTCCGCCCCGGCACCTAAGAGGCGCCAGGGGCTGCGCGGCTACGAGCCGGTCCCGAGCGGGGGCCGGGGCTTGCGGGGGGCGTAGCTCCGGCCCCGGCAGCCCCGGGGCGACGCCTCCCGCCACGGGCAGCCGCGGCGGTCGCCGGGCGCGGGTTCACGTCTGTTCCGGCCGCCCGCGGGAGGCCCGAGTCCCGGCAGACTTCGCCGCATCTACGTCAGCCCAGAACCGGGAGCGGGGGCCCGGGGGCTTGCCCCCGGTTTCGGGGAGGGGCGGGGTGGGGGAGGAAAGCCCGCTGCCCCACTACCCCTGCGCGATGCTGTCCAGTTGCTCCACCGCCGGCCGCAGGGCCCACAGGTCGCCGCCGGGCGGGGCCTGGAGTTTGTTCACCGCCGCGCGGGCCTTGCGGTCCCCGGCGTCGGCCGCCGCGTGGACGATGTCGCTCGCCGCGTAGGCGCGGAGGTCGAGCTCCGGGTACGGCCAGGGCGCGGCGCCGGTGGCCGCCGGGAGCAGGACGTCGACCGCCTTGAAGAGGTTCGCGCCGCCGGGCCCGGTGTAGTGCCACAGGTCCACGCCGACGTGCTTGCCGATGGCGGCCATCCGGGTGTATGCGACGAGGTTGAAGGTCGAGTAGTGGAAGCTGCGGGTGCGCTCGAGCTCCTGGGGCTGCGTGCCGTCGGCCGCGATCTGGGTGTCGATGCGCTTGGTGCGGGCGTCGCGGAGCACCTGGCGGGCCCGGTCCCGGTCGCCCACGGCGGTGGCGATGGCGGCCACCTGCATGTCGTAGAAGGTGCCGTGGTTGTTCTCGGCGGCGCCTTCCTCCTTGCCGAAGTCGCTGTTCACCAGCCAGTCCAGGAACTGCTTGTTCCAGGTGCGGAAGCCCTCGTGATCGCTCTTGGACCAGCCGGGGGCGCCGGTGTCGAGGAGGGCCGCGGCGTCCAGGAGGCTGGTGAAGCCCTGGGAGAAGTCGATGATCCCGATCGAGCGGCCGTCGTACATGCAGGGGATGAACTGGGCGTGGTTCAGGCTCGGGTTCATCCGGGTCGCCGGGGTGACGAACCAGGTGCGCAGGATGTCGGCGGCGTGCTCGGCGTAGGCCCGCTTACCGGTGTAGTACCAGGCCAGGGAGAGCTCGTAGGCGGATTCGAAGACCTTGCCGACCTCGGGACGGTCCGTCATCTTGTCCACGTCGGGGTTCCGTTGGCCATCCTTCTGAACGTAAGGGCAGCCGTACGGATTGTCGTCGGTCTTGGGTTGGCTCGGCCACCAGTAGGGGGCCTGGCTGAAGTAGTCGTGTTTGTCGCCGCTGGGCGGCACCTGGTCCTTGTCGGTGACCGTCCAGGGTCCCTGGTCCATCCACTGGTCGGCCTGGGCGGTCAGATCACGTACGGTCCGCCGCAGATTCCGGTCTCCCAGCTGCAGTTTCAGCTTGGTGAGGGACAGTCGGGGCCCGTCGAGCACCACCGTCCGGGGCACCGAGCCGGAATGCCGCACGGACTCGGCGCCCTGCGCGGAGGGGGCGGCGGGGATCGCCAGGACGGCCAGGAGGGCGGAGGCGGTGACGATCGCCCGGGCGAACCGCCCGCGTCCCGCTGGAGGTGCACCCATTGAGCACTCCAATCAGATATCTGAACGCTATTCAGACTTGAGATCGGGCTCAGAGTAAGGCGGCTCCATGGGCACGACAAGAGATCGCGCAGGAATGCCCTCACCCCGGGCAGGCGAATGCCCTCACCCCGAAAGGGCGGGTGACCGACGGCTACGGCGGGCGCTACGGCGCGCCGAACAGCTCGTTCTGCGCCGCGTCCAGCGCCGTCAGCACGGCACCGCGCAACACCCCGCCGCCGCCCACGACCCCCGCGCGCACCCGCGTCCGCAGCGGCGACAGCCGGGCGACATGGTCCTCCACCCGCCGCGCGAGCCCCTCGCCCCCGGCCCGGCCGACCTCACCGCCGAGCACCGCGCACCCCGGATCGAGCACCGCGCAGATCGCCGCGACGCCCAGCGCGATACGGGCCGCCAGCGTGTCCAGGAACGCCTCGCCGCGCTCCCCCGCGTCGAGCGCCGCGCGGATCGCCGCCTCCGCCGCGCCGGAGCCCTCCGTGCCCGCCCCGCGTTCGCCGCCCGCCGCGGCCTCCAGACCGTACTCCTGGGCGAGTTCGCAGACCGCGCCGCTGCTCACCAGGGAGTGGAACCCGCCGTCGCAGCCGGTGGCGGAGGGCAGCCCCGAGGTGCCCGGCACCGGCAGAAAGCCGATCTCCCCGGTGCCGCCGGACGCACCGCGCCGCAGCACCCGGTCGAGCACCACGGCCGCGCCGATGCCGTGGCCGAGCCACAGCAGGACGAAGGTGTCGCGGTCGCGCGCCGTGCCCATCCGCTGTTCGGCGACGGCCGCCAGATTGACCTCGTTCTCCAGCAGCACCGGTGCCGCGAGGTCGCGGTGGAGCGCGGTGGCCAGCTCCCGGTGCCAGGAGGGCAGTCCGCCGGTGGAGTTGAGCTCCCCGGTGGCGGGGTCGATGAGACCGGGCACCCCGATGCCGATGTGGTGCAGCCGCGCCGCCCCGGCCCGCTCGGCGGCCCGCTCCACCAGGGCCACCGCGGCCGCCACGGTGCGCGCCGGATCCCCGTCCGGGGCCACCGGAAGCGACTCCTCCGCCTTGGTCCGGCCCAGTAGATCGGCCACGCATACGGCCACGCTGTCCGTACGGACGTCGACCCCGGCCACATGCGCGCTGTCGGCGACGATCCCGTACACCCGCGCGTTGGGCCCCCGGCGCTCGGCCCCGGTCTCCCCCACGACCGCCACCAGCCCGGTCTGCCGCAGCCGCTCGACCAGGTCCGCGATGGTGGGACGGGACAGCCCGGTCAGCGACTTGAGCTGACCCGCGGTCAACGGCCCCTCGTCCTTGAGCAGATGCAGGGCGAGGCGGTCGTTGATGGCCCGCGCCGTACTCGGTGAGGCGGTGCGGCCCGCCACGGACACGCTCGTCGACGTCATGCCGGGATCCTTCCAGAAGGCCACGGGAAAAGCCCTATCTATCAGGGACCCTTCCTGATAGTTTCCCGTGGACCACGGCACGGGCCGGCGCTACGGGGAGGGTGCGACAGGTATGGGCAGGCTCAAGGAAGCGGGGGCGTCCGAGATGCGCCCCGTACGGCGGGCGCGGATCGCCGTGGCGGCCGTGTTCGCCGTGCACGGCGCGGTGACCGGCAACTTCGCCACCCGTATCCCCTGGATCCAGGAGCGGCTGGACCTCAGCGCCGGTCAACTCGGCCTCGCGCTCGCCTTTCCCGCCATCGGGGCCTCGATCGCGATGCCCCTGGCCGGGCGGATCAGCCACCGCTTCGGTGCCCGCACGGCGCTGCGCGGACTGCTCGCCCTGTGGACCGCCTGGCTGGTGATGCCCCCGCTGGCGCCCGGTCTGGTCTGGCTGTGCGGTGCGCTGTTCGTCTTCGGGGCGACCGCCGGGATGTCCGACGTCGCCATGAACGCCCTCGGTGTCGAGGTCGAGAACCGCCTCGGCCGCTCGATCATGTCCGGGCTGCACGGCATGTGGAGCGCGGGAGCGCTCACCGGCTCGGCTGCGGGCACGATCGCGGCGCACGCCGAGGCCGACGCCCGGCTCCATCTCAGCATCGCCGCCGGGGTTCTCACGGTGCTCGGCGCGGTGGCCTGCCACTGGGTCCTCGACCTGCGCAGCGCCCCCGAGGAGCACCCACCGCCCCGGTTCGCCCTGCCGCCCCGCTCCGCGCTGATCATCGGCGCGGTGGGTTTCTGCGCGGTCTTCGCCGAGGGGGCGAGCCTTGACTGGTCGGCGGTCTATCTGCGCGATGTCATGGACTCCTCCCCCGGTGTCGCCGCCGCCTGCACCACCGCCTTCTCCTGCACGATGGCCGGTGCCCGGCTCATCGGGGACGCGGTGGTGAGCCGCTTCGGGCCGGTGCGGACCGTACGGACCGGCGGCCTCCTCGCCACCGCCGGCGGCATCCTGGTGGTCACCGCCCCCGGCGCCGCCCTCGCCATCGCCGGATTCGGCCTCATCGGACTGGGCATCGCGGTCGTGGTGCCGCTGGCCTTCGCCGCCGCCGGGCACAGCGGCCCGGCCCCGAGCCAGGCCATCGCGGGCGTCGCCACGATCACGTACACCTCGGGGCTGATCGCTCCGGCGGCCATGGGCTCGATCGCGGACCTGACCTCGCTGACGGTCTCGTTCTGCCTGGTCACAACGTTGACGCTGGGGCTGGTGGCGGGGGCGGGGGTGCTGCGGACCCCTACGGAGACGGACACCGCGGTCCCTGCCGCCGACCCCGAACCGTCCGCGTCCCGGGCCACGCTTCCCTGACGGGGCGGGGATGGGGCCAGGACCACTGTTCGGTGAGCGCCGAAGTGATCCGGCCCTACGGTCGGTGATATGAGCGACAAGAGCGACGCCCCGGCGCCAGAGCGCCACACCGCCTTCCGCCGGCTCCACCACGGCGAGCGGCCGCTGCTGCTGCCCAACGCCTGGGACCACGCCTCCGCCGCCGCCCTGGTCCGGCGCGGCTTCCCGGCCATCGGCACCACCAGCCTCGGCGTGGCGGCGGCGGCCGGGCTGCCGGACGCGACGGGCGCCGCCCGCGACGAGACCCTCGCCCTCGGCCGCGGCATCGCCCGGCTCCCTGCGCTGGTGAGCGTCGACATCGAGGGCGGGTTCAGCGAGCGGCCCGAGGAGGTCGCGGCGCTCGCGGCCGAGCTGGACCGGGCCGGGGTGGTCGGCGTGAACATCGAGGACGGCCGCCCGGACGGCACCCTCGCGCCCCTGGCCCGGCAGTGCGCGGTGCTCGCGGCCGTCAAGGAGCGGGTGCCCCGGCTGTTCGTGAACGCGCGGACCGACACCCACTGGCTCGCCGCGATCGGTGGTGACACCCCGCCCTCGCTGTCCGCCGCCGCCGAACGCATCGAGGCGTATCTGCGGGCAGGCGCGGACGGGATCTTCGTGCCCGCGCTCACCGATGAACACGAAATCGGCGCCCTGGCCGACGACCTCGGCGAAACCCCGCTGAACATCCTCTTCACCCCCGGCCGCCACACCTATGAGCGCCTCGCGGAGCTCGGGGTGCGGCGGATCAGCTGCGGTTCGCTGCTCTTCCGGGCCGCCCTGGACCGCGCCGTCGAGCTGGCCTGGACGATCGCCCACCCCGACGCGCCTGCCCCGGCCCATCAGGCCGCCGACCTGCCCTCCTACGCCGAGGCGCAGTCACTGGCCGAGGACTTCACCGAGGACGTCGCCGAGGGCATCCCGACATAGCTGCAAGGCGCACAATTTCGGCCAACTAACATTGCTGCGAATTCCCCGTAGCGATGAAGTGGAGCAGTCATGGGCCTCGGCGTGCGCTGGACCCTGCACGGCGATGGGCGCACCCCCGCCCCGGGCGCCGTCGTCAAGCCGGACGAGCGGCTGTCATGGCCGAGGACGGCGGGGCTCGGCGCACAGCATGTCGTGGCCATGTTCGGGGCCAGCTTTGTGGCCCCGGTGCTGATGGGGCTCGACCCCAACCTCGCGATCATGATGTCCGGCGTCGCGACCATCCTCTTCCTGCTGGCGACCCGCGGCCGGATCCCCAGCTATCTGGGGTGCAGCCTGTCCTTCGTCGGCGTGGCCGCCGCGATCAGGGCGCAGGGCGGCGGCAGCGCCGCCGTCACCGGGGCGATCCTGGTGGTCGGCGGGGTGCTGCTGCTGAGCGGTCTGGCGGTACGGAAATTCGGCGCCCGGATCATCCACGCGGCGATGCCGCCGGTGGTGACCGGCGCGGTGGTCATGCTGATCGGGTTCAATCTCGCACCGGTGACCGCCGGTACGTACTGGCCCGCCGATCAGTGGACCGCGCTGCTGACGATGCTGGTCACCGGGGCGGCGGTGGTCTGTCTGCGGGGCTTCTGGTCGCGTATCGCGATCTTCCTGGGACTGGTCTTCGGCTATGCGGTCTCCTGGGTCCTCGACCGCCTCTTCGGCAGGATCCACTCGATCGACGGCAGCGGACGGGTCACCGACCACTGGCGGCTGGATCTGTCCGGTGTGGCCAAGGCGGACTGGATCGGTCTGCCCTCGCTGCACGCGCCCAGCTTCCACTGGTCGGCGGTGCTGGTGGCGCTGCCGGTCGTGATCGCGCTGATCGCCGAGAACGCCGGGCACGTGAAGGCGGTCGGCGAGATGATCGGCGATCCGCTCGACGACCAGCTGGGCACGGCGATCGCCGCGGACGGCGCGGCGACCATGATCTCCACATCGGTCGGCGGCCCGGCCAATACGACGTACTCCGAGAACATCGGGGTCATGGCGGCCACCCGGGTCTACTCCACCGCCGCGTACTGGGCGGCCGCGGGCTTCGCGCTGCTCTTCGGGCTCTGCCCCAAGTTCGGCGCGGTGGTGGCGGCGGTGCCGGGCGGGGTGCTGGGCGGGATCACCGTCATCCTCTACGGCATGATCGGGCTGCTCGGTGCGCAGATCTGGGTGCACAACAAGGTGGACCTGCGCAATCCGCTCAATCTGGTGCCGGTCGCGGCGGGCGTCATCATCGGCGTCGGTGGCGTCAGCCTGAAGGTCGGCCAGAACTTCGAGCTGGGCGGGATCGCCCTCGGCACGATCGTGGTACTGCTCGGCTACCACGTGCTGCGCGCCCTGGCCCCGGCCCATCTCAAGCCACAGGAGCCCCTGCTGGACGCGGGCACCAGCGGATACGACGACGACCGGCCGGCCTGACCGCCGGAGCACCTATCCCCGCGGGGCGAGGTCCTGTCCTCCCCGCGGGGCGAGGTCCTGCAGGCCCAGCACCCGGAGCAGTTCGAGCCGCTCGGCGGACTCGCTGCCGGGGCGGGCGGTGTGGACGATCAGCCGCTGGGCGTGTTCCGAGCTCAGCAGGACCTCGCAGTCCAGCTCCATCGTGCCCACCACCGGGTGGACGAACCGCTTGACCGAGGAGTGCCGTACGGCCACCTCATGGGCCTCCCACAGCGCCGCGAACTCCGGGCTCACCGACAGCAGTTCGGCCACCAGGGTCGCCGGGCCCGGATCGTCGGGTCGGGCCGCGAGCACGGCGCGGAGGTTGGCCACATGCAGCCGGGCGTGCTCCTCGATCTCCTCGCTCGGGAAGATCCCGGGGACGCCGGAGTCGTCGCCGGGCCGGGTGAAGAAGCTCCGGACGATATTGCGGTCGCCGGGCGGCCGCGCCGTGATGTCGCCGACCAGCGCCGCCGCCATCGCGTTCTGCGCCAGCACCTCGCCCCAGTCGGTGATCACCTGGGCCGGGGTGTCGAACAGCCGGTCCAGCACCCTGAGCAGACCGGGCCGCACATGCCCCGAGGTGCTGCGGTCGCGCGGCGGCTCCTCCCCCACCAGATGGAAGAGATAGTCGCGCTCGTCGTCGGTGAGCCGCAGCGCCCGGGCCAGCGCGGTCAGCATCTGGCGGGACGGGCGCGGGCCGCGGGCCTGCTCCAGCCGGGTGTAGTAGTCCGGTGACATGCCCGCGAGCTGGGCCACCTCCTCCCGGCGCAGTCCGGGCGTACGGCGCCGGGGGCCGGGCGTCAGCCCCACCTCGGCGGGGCCGAGGCGGGCGCGGCAGCGGCGCAGGAAGTCGGCGAGCTCCGATCGATGCACGCTCCCATGGTCGCCGCGCCCGCGCCGGGTATCCAGGGTCTGCCGATCCCTGGATGGGCAGGTCTCTCCCGGCCCCGCCGAGGCCGTCGCAGGCTGTGGCCGAGCGATCGAGACGAAAGGCGGATGCTGATGCCCTTGATTCTGGTGACGGGTGCGACCGGCCAGGTGGGACGGCGGTTCACCAAGCGGCTGCTGGAGCGGCCCGCGGCCGGTACCGAGGTACGGCTGCTGGTGCGCGACGAGGAGCGCGGTGCGCCGTTCGCGGCCCAGGGCGCGCAGCTCACGGTGGGCGATCTGCGCGAGGAGAAGGATCTGCGGAGGGCCATGGAGGGGGTGCATGCGGTCGTCAACATCGCGGCAGCCTTCCGCGGGGTGCCGGACGAGGAGGCGTGGGCGGTCAACCGGGACGCGGCCGTCGCCCTCGGGCGGGCCGCGGTGGAGGCCGGGACGAGCCGGTTCCTCCAGGTCAGCACCAATCTGGTGTACGGCGCCTCGCGCGGCCGGCCGTTCACGGAGGACGACGAGAGCGTGCCCGGCGGTCTGCTCTGGCGCGCCTACCCCGCCTCGAAGGCGGAGGCGGAGCGGGAGCTGCTGGCGCTGCACCGCGAGCACGGCCTGGATCTGCGGATCGGCAGCCTGGCCTTCGTGTACGGGGACGGCGATCCGCATATGGCGAACTTTCTGCCGCACTCGCGCAACTGGGCCGGGAGCCAGCGGCTCGCCATGGTCCACCACGCCGACGCGACATCGGCGCTGCTGCGGCTGCTGCGCGCCCCGGGCGGCACGGCCGGCGGCTCGGTGTCGGGCCGCAAGTACAACATCGTCGACGACGCCCCGGCGACCGTCGTCGAAATCCACCAGCTCATGGGCGCGCCGCTGCCCGAGGGCATGACCGAGCGGACGAACGACGACCCCTGGTCCGGGATCACCTCCAACCTCCGGCTCCGGGATGAGCTGGGCTGGCGGCCGCTGTATCCCTCGATCTGGACCGCCCGCGACGCCGGGGTGCTGTGATACGGCGGTTGACGGGACGTTAGGCCGTCCAGGGGAAGCGGCGGCGTATGGCGGGCCCGCACCCCTCCGGCCTGCCACCCTGGCGTCCATGACGATGCCCACGCACGCGCGGCTCGCCCCGCGCACCGTGCAGAGCGTCGTGGCGCGCATGAGCGCGCTCGGCGCGGCGCTGCCGCCCAGGGACGGGGTGGCGGTCTTCAACGGGGTGTATCTCTCGGTCACCGAGGAGGTCGGCCGCCGGCTCAGGGACGGGTACTTCCACGACCCGTCCGCCACCCAGGAGCTGGACGTGCGGTTCGCCGAGCGCTATCTGGCGGCGGTCGACGCGGTGACCACGGGCGGGCGGCCGCCCGCCTGCTGGCGGCCGCTGTTCCAGCTCCGGCGCCATCCGGGAGTGCGCCCGGTGCAGTTCGCACTCGCCGGGATCAACGCCCATATCGGCCATGACCTGGCGCTCGCGCTGCTGGACACCTGCCGGGCCCGGGACCTCGAACCGGACGCCCTGGAGGGCGACTTCGACCGGATCGGCGCGCTGCTCACGGGGATGGAGGAGCGGATCCGGGAGGAGCTCATGCCCGGCCCCGACCTGCTGGACGTGGCCGATCCGCTCACCCATCTCGTGGGCTCCTGGAGCCTGGAGAAGGCGCGGGACGCCGCATGGGCGGCGTTCCGCGCGCTGTGGGGGCTGCGCGGGGTGCCGGACCTGGCGGAGGAGTTCGCGGAGCGCGTGGATGCGACCGTGGGTCTGGTCGGGCGCTTTCTGCTCACCCCTCTGCCATCGGCGCAACGGCCCGCCGGCGACGCCACGGCCCGCCCTTGACGTAGCGGCCCGCCGTCGCGGCGTAATGGCCCTGGGACCGGCTCAGTCCTCGGGGAGCTCGACGGGCGCGATCTCGTCGTACAGATCGCCCGGCCCGGGGTTCTTCGGGTCGGTGGCGCCGCCGAAGCGGTGCATCACGCCCCACACGGCGTTGAGCGCGGTCTGGATGGCGCCCTCGGCCCAGCCCGCCGTCCAGGAGATGTCGTCGCCCGCGAGGAAGATGCCGCGCTTGTCGGCGGGCAGCCGGTCCTGCATGAAGTGGGTGAACAGCCGGCGCTGGTAGCGGTAGTGGCCGGGCAGATTGGCCTTGAACGCGCCCATGAAGTAGGGCTCGTTCTCCCAGGACACGGTGACCGGGCTGCCGATGATGTGCTTGCGGATGTCGACGTGCGGATAGATCTCCGAGAGCGACTTGAGCATGACCTCCATCCGCTCGTTCGCCGACAGCGGCAGCCACTTGAGGCTGTCGTCGCACCAGGTGTAGGAGAGGCAGATGACGGCGGGCCGGTCCGGGCCGTCGTCCAGCAGGTAGGTACCGCGGGTCATCCGGTCGGTGAGCGTCATGCTCATCGTGTCCCGACCGGTGATCTCGTCCTTGTCCAGCCAGAACGGCCGGTCCACCGGCACGAAGAGCTTGCTGGACTCCATGTAGTGGGTGCGCTCGATGGCCGTCCAGTGGTCGATCGGGAAGAGCGAGTCATCGCAGTCGATCTTGGAGAGCAGCATCCAGGACTGCGCGGTGAAGACCACCGCCCGGTACGAGCGGATGTCACCGCTCGCGTCCGTCACCACGACGCGGTCGCCCGCTGCCCGGTGCAGCCGGGTCACGGCCGGGCGGGGCACACCGCCGTGCAGCGAGGACAGCGAGGTGCCCTGGGGCCAGTGGACGATCTTCTCGGGCTCGCGCTCCCACAGCCGCAGCGGAAGCTGCTGGCTGCCACCGACGATGCCGCGGTGGTGGTCGTCGGCCTCGGTGTAGACGACCCGCAGGATCTCCAGGATGGAGTTGGGGAAGTCGGTGTCCCAGCCACCGGTGCCGAAGCCGACCTGGCCGAAGATCTCGCGGTGACGGAAGGAGGTGAAGGCCGCGGAGTCGCACAGGAAGCCGTAGAAGGTCTGGTTGTCCAGCTTCTCGACCAGCCGCGACCAGATCTCCCGGATGCGGGGGACGTTCCGCTCGCGGATGGCGCGGTTCATGTCGGAGAAGTCCGCGCCCTCCTCCAGGCAGGCGTTCCAGGCGTCGGCCACCTCGCGGTAGACCGGCGGCAGATCGTCGATGGTGCGGGCGTAATGGGACTCGCCCTTGAGGTCGACGACGGTCGAGGGGGTGTCGGGGGCCAGCGGGTTGGGGAACGGCCGGGTCTTCAGGCCCACCAGGTCGATGTAGTGCTGGAGGGCGGTGGAGGACGGCGGGAAGCGCATCGCGCCCATCTCGGCCGTCAGCGCGTCGTCACAGCCGTCGAAGCCGACGGTGCGCAGCCGGCCGCCGATCCGGTCGGCCTCGTGGACCACGGGCCGCAGGCCCATCTTCATCAGCTCGTACGCGGTGACGAGGCCGGAGAGACCGCCGCCGATGACCGCGACCTCGTTGCCGTGCTCGGTCGCGGGTATCTGGCCCAGGCCCGCCGGGTGGGCGAGGAAGTCGTCGTAGGCGTAGGGGAAGTCCGGGCCGAACATGGTCATGGGCGGAAGGGCCTGATGGGCCTGCGTTTCCTGCTCGTCATGGACGGCGGTGGGCACCGTGGACGTCATGGGGTACGGATTCCTTGCTGGTTGGTGCTCAACGGGGTGTTTCGGGGCGGCGGGGTCCGGACGGATCGGCCGAGGACTGATCAGCCGAGGGAGGAGTACAGACCGGGGCGGCGGTCGCGCAGATACGGGTTGATCCGGCGCGAGGTGGTCAGCAGCTTGGGGGCGACATCGCCGAGGAGGAGTTCCTCACCGCGGCCGGCGCGCAGACAGGTGGCGCCGTCGGGCCCGGCCAGACAGCTCAGGCCCACGAAGTCGAACTCGCCCTCGACACCGCTGCGGTTGACGTACGCGATGTACATCTGGCTCTCGAAGGCCCGCACCGGAATCACGGATTCGGCGACGAACTCGAAGGGGTGCATCTGCGCGGTGGGCACCAGCAGCAGATCCGTCCCGGCGAGGGCGTGGGCCCGTACGTTCTCCGGGAACTCCACGTCGTAGCAGATCAGGATGCCGACGGTCAGCTCGCCGATGGTGGCCTGGACGACGGGGGTCTCGCCGGGGGTGAACGACGCCCGCTCGAAGCAGCCGTAGAGATGGGACTTGCGGTAGTTGGCCAGTTCGGCGCCGTCCGCGCCCACGAGCCGTGCGGAGTTGTACACGGCGCCCGCATGGCTCTCGGGGTAGCCGTAGAGGATGGCGAGACCGTGTGTCGCGGCGATCTCGGCCACGGCCCGGCCGCTCGGCCCGTCGGCGGGCTCGGCCAGCTCCCGTACGCCGCGGCCGCCAATCGCGTATCCCGTGAGGAACATCTCCGCGGTGACCAGCAGCCCGGCCCCGTCGGCGGCGGCGCCGGCGGCGGCCTCGTCGAGGACCTTGAGGTTCCCGGCGGGATCGCCGGGGTGACCGGAGTTCTGGAGCAGAGCGGTGCGCAGCGGCGACATGGCAGACCTTGAGAGGAGGAGTACGGGTATAAAAACAGTACGTTGCCTCCGGATCGCCCAACAAGACGGCTTCGTTGCGTCCGGCGTCGATTCATGACGCATGGGGATCGGTCCACGTCGATTCATTGCACGCGCTGGACCCGGGCGTGTGCGGGGCCGGGGCACGTACGGGGGCCATGCCTGGGCGGGGGCTGCTCGGACGAGCCCCGAAGGGGCGCGGGGCGGTGTCGATGTGCGGCTCCGCCGCGTGGGCGCGCCCGGCCACAACGCCGCCGCGGACGCTCACCGGCAGGTCGGGGCACCCCCGTCGATCAGGGCGCACCCGGCGGAGCGCTTATGTGGGCGCGCCCGAGCTGAACCGCCGCAGCAGGGGCGACAGCACCAGCACGGACTTGGTGCGCTCCACGAACGCCTCCCCCGCGATCCGCTCCAGCACCCGCTCGAAGTGGCGCATATCGGAGGCGAAGACCTGGACGACGGCGTCCGCGTCGCCGGTGACGGTCGACGCGGACACCACCTCGGGATAGCGCGACAGGCCCCGGCGGATGGCCTCCGGCGAGGTGTTGTGGCGGCAGTAGAGCTCGATGAAACCCTCGGTCTCCCAGCCCAGCGCCACCGGGTCGACCCGCACCGTGAAGCCGGTGATGGCTCCCTCCGCGCGCAGCCGGTCCACCCGCCGTTTGACGGCGGGCGCGGACAGTCCTACCAGCTCGCCGATGTCGGCGTAGGAGCGGCGGGCGTCCTCGGCGAGGGCGTGGACGATGCGTTCGTCGAGATCATTCAGTCGCACTGGGGGGCAATCACTTCTCTGCTGTGGCCAGTCGGGATCGGCGCAAGCCGTATGCGAAGTACAACACAAGGCCGACGGCCATCCAGCAGCCGAACACCACCCAGGTCACGAACTGCAGGCTGCCCATCATCCACAGACACAGCGCGAAGCCGATCACCGGGAAGAGCGGGGACAGCGGCACCCGGAAAGTACGGGTCATCTCGGGCCGGGTCCGGCGCAGCACGATCACGGCGATGTTGACCAGCGCGAAGGCGAAGAGGGTGCCGATGCTGGTGGCGTCGGCGAGCTGGCCGAGCGGGATCGCGGCGGCCAGGACCCCGCAGAAGAGCGAGACGATCACGGTGTTGGCGCGGGGCACCCCGGTCCTGGCGTGGACGGTGGAGAAGACCTTGGGCACCAGCCCGTCCCGGGACATCGCGAAGAGGATGCGGGTCTGGCCGTAGAGCACGGTCAGCACCACGGAGGCGATCGCGACGACCGCTCCGGCGGCCAGCAGCACGGCCCAGGCGTCCTGTCCGGTGACATCCTTCATGATCGAGGCGAGCGCGGCCTCGGAACCCGAGAACTTCTTCCACGGCAGGGCGCCCACCGCCACGGCGGCGACCAGGCAGTACAGCGCGGTGACGATGATCAGCGAGAGCATGATCGCGCGGGGCAGGTCGCGCTGGGGGTTCTTGGCCTCCTCACCGGCCGTGGAGGCGGCGTCGAAGCCGATGTAGGAGAAGAAGAGGGTGGCACCGGCGGCGCTGACACCCGCCATGCCCAGCGGCATGAACGGGGTGTAGTTGCCCGCCCGGATGCCGGTGAAGGCGACGGCACAGAAGAGGATCAGCGCCGCGATCTTCACCGCCACCATGACCGCGTTGGCGCGGGCGCTCTCCTTGGCGCCGCCCAGCAGGAACGCCATGGCCAGCAGCACCACGAGCAGGGCGGGCAGGTTGAAGATCCCGCCGTCCCCGGGCGGGGCGGCCAGGGCGTCGGGGATGGTGACGCCGAGGGTGCCGTCGAGCAGTTCGTTCAGGTACTCGCCCCAGCCGACGGCGACGGCCGCCACCGAGACGCCGTACTCCAGGATCAGACACCAGCCGCAGATCCAGGCGATCAGCTCGCCCATCGTGGCGTAGGCGTAGGAGTACGAGGAGCCGGAGACGGGGATGGTGCCCGCCAGCTCGGCGTAGGACAGCGCGGAGAACAGCGCGGTGAGCCCGGCGATGACGAACGACACGATGACCGCGGGACCGGCGTCCGGTACGGCCTCGCCGAGCACCACGAAGATGCCGGTGCCCAGGGTGGCCCCGATGCTGATCATGGTGAGCTGCCACATGCCCATCGAGCGCCGCAGACTGCCGCCCTCGCCCTGGCCGCCCTCGGCGACCAGCCGCTCCACGGGCTTGCGCCGCATCAGCCGGGCGCCCAGTCCGCCGACCGGAGGGTCTGGTTCCGGTTGATGGGTGGCGGGCGGTGCTGCGCCGTGCTCCAACACAGGGGTGGCTCCTTAATCGCTGCCATCTGGTGGTGGCGACCGACTGCGGACATACGGGTGCCCGAAGAGCAAACCCGCAGGTGGGAATCGCCGAGCAGTCGGTCCCCGCCACTCCACGTCAGCGCAAGACCCTATGAGCCGTCCGCCGACGGCCGTAATGCACCATGGTTGCGCATACCCGTGGCAACGTTGCGCGCGGGGGCGCGCGGCGGGGAATCGTTGCGAGACACTGCGCGAGTCAGCGCTCGTTTCACCCGAATGCCGCGATACTGCACCATTTTAGCGGTCGTTGGTGGGGACGTGACCACTGACAGCCTGCAACCACCCGATCACTCCCGCCTCAGTGCCGAACCCGTGTTCCGGCCCCGAGACCAGGGGGGTGACAGCGAGCGCTACCCGCTCGAATACTGCGCGAGAGTCTGGGAGGACTTCATCCGGGCGCTGGGCCGGATCGAGGCGGACTTCCTCCAGCGGTCCGATACGCCGGAACCGGGCGTCAAGGCATGACGTACACCGAGCCGAGGCCGGGCGGCTACGGGCCCCCACCCACCGGCCACCGGCACGCCCCCGCGCCCCCTCCCGGGGAGCGGTACGAGGCGGCAGCCGATTATGAGATGAATCCTTTCCCCCTGCCCGACCCGGAGACCATCGAGGGCCGCTGGGACCTGGAGGGGGACCTGGCCCGGCTGCTGCAGACGACCTCCCCCGAGGAGTCGGTGCACACCACCGGCCCCATCGGACCGGTGGCCCCCCTCCACGCCCCCTCCCCCACGCATGTGCGGGGGCGCGGCAAGCGCCGCAGGGTCCGTTTCCGGCTGCCGACGCTGCCGTGGCTGCATGTGATCAGCCTGATCTTCGCGGCGGTCACCACGGTCATCGTCGCCATGCTGAGCGTGCTCGGCGGAATGATCTCCTACCGCCCGCTGCGCTATCTGGCCTCCCCGAGCACCTCGGAGTCCATGGCGGCGTGGTGGCCCCTGCTGGTCTACGGACCCTGGCTGGTCGCCTCGCTGTCGGTGCTGCGGGCCGCCCTCCACCGCCGGGGCGCGGCGCACTCATGGGCCGTGGTGGTGCTCTTCTCCACCATCGCGGTGTTCCTGTGCGTCGCACACGCCCCGAGGAACGCGCCCAGCATGGCCGTGGCCGGTCTTCCCCCGGTCGCCGCGCTGGTCTCGTTCCACCAGCTGGTCCGGCAGATCACCCTCACCAGCCCGCCGCGCCACGCGCTGCCCCGCACCCGGGGTGAGCGCGGAGTGCCGAGGTGAGACCCCACCACGACACACCACCACAGCCCCACTCACCCCGAGCCGAGTGGGGCTGTGGTGTTGGGGGCTCGAATCGCCTCGGGGCGAGCCGAACTCCTGGACCTCAGTCCCAGCTTGCGTGGAGCGGCTTGCCCTCCGCGTAGCCCGCGGCGCTCTGCACGCCCACCACGGCCCGCTCGTGGAACTCCTCCAGCGACCCGGCGCCCGCGTAGGTGCAGGAGCTGCGCACGCCCGCGATGATCGAGTCGATCAGGTCCTCGACTCCCGGTCGGGCCGGGTCCAGGAACATCCGCGAGGTGGAGATGCCCTCCTCGAACAGCCCCTTGCGAGCCCGCTCGTAGGCCGACTCGTCGCTGGTGCGGTTGCGCACCGCGCGTGCCGACGCCATGCCGAAGCTCTCCTTGTACGGCCGGCCGTCGGCGGTGTGCTGGAGGTCGCCGGGCGACTCGTACGTCCCCGCGAACCAGGAGCCGACCATCACGTTGGACGCCCCGGCCGCGAGCGCCATGGCGACGTCGCGGGGGTGCCGGATGCCACCGTCCGCCCAGATGTGCTTGCCGAACTTCCGCGCCTCGGCGGCGCATTCCAGCACCGCGGAGAACTGCGGGCGGCCCACACCGGTCATCATGCGGGTGGTGCACATGGCGCCCGGCCCGACGCCGACCTTGATGATGTCGGCACCGGCCTCGATGAGGTCGCGCACGCCCTCGGCGGCGACCACGTTGCCCGCCACCACCGGCACCCGCGGGCCCAGGCCCCGGACCACCTTGAGCGTGCTGATCATCGACTCCTGGTGGCCGTGGGCGGTGTCCACGACGAGGGCGTCCACCCCGGCGTCCAGGAGCGCCTTCGTACGGCCCTCCACGTCGCCGTTGACCCCGACGGCGGCCGCGATCCGCAGCCGGCCGCCCGCGTCCACCGCGGGCTTGTAGAGCGTCGCGCGCAGCGCGCCCTTGCGGGTCAGGATGCCCGCCAGCTTCCCGTCCGCGTCGACGGCGGGGGCCAGCTTGCGGTGGGCGGCGTCGAGGCGGTTGAACGCCTCCTGGGGGTCGATGTCGGCGTCGAGCACCATCAGCTCGCGCGACATCACCTCGGACAGCTGGGTGAAGCGGTCCACCCCGGTCAGGTCGGACTCGGTCACCACGCCCACCGGACGCCCGTCCTCGACCACCACGCCCGCGCCGTGTGCCCGCTTGGGCAGCAGCGACAGCGCGTCGGCGACGGTGCCGGTCGGGGCGAGGACGATCGGGGTGTCCAGCACCAGATCGCGGCTCTTGACCCAGCGGATCACGTCGGTGACGACGTCGATCGGGATGTCCTGCGGAATGACGACGAGGCCACCACGACGGGCGACCGTCTCGGCCATGCGGCGGCCGGCGATCGCGGTCATGTTGGCGACGACGAGCGGAATGGTGGTGCCGGTGCCGTCGGGTGCGGCCAGGTCCACCCCCTGGCGGGAGCCGACCGCGGAGCGGCTCGGCACCATGAACACATCGTCGTACGTGAGGTCGTAGGGAACCGGGGAAGATCCCACGTGGCGCCCCGTACCGGGCTCGAGGAAACGCATGAGTCTCACATTTTCACGCGAAACGACGCAGGTCACTCCCATAGCGGCACAACAAAACACCCCCGCATTCGTAGAATCCTCCAAAGAGGCGCTGCGGGGGCGGCTCCGGTGCCGACAGGCAACCTGCCTTACATCGAAACGCTACCCGAGCGCCCGCCCCAGGGCGAGTGACCCCAGCGGCGGAGCACCGCCGGGCGCGCCCGCGAGCGGTCGGGGGCCGGCCAGGAGCCCTTGCCCGCGGCGGCCGGCCCGCTACACGCCGTCCGGGTCGGCGCGGTCCAGGGCGGGGTGGGCGGCGGGGGTGGTTTCGGCGAGCAGGTAGTCCGCGGCGGCGGTGTCCGTCACCAGGCTGGTGACCAGGCCGGACCTCAGCACCGCCCCGATCGCCTCGGCCTTGCGGCGGCCGCCCGCGATGGCCACCACCTCGGGGATCCGGCGCAGTCGGTCGGCCTCCACGGTGATGCAGCGCTCGCCCAGGTCGCGGCCGATGCGGCGGCCCTCGGCGTCGAAGAGGTGGGCCGACATCTCGGCGGCGGCGCCCAGGCTCTCGTAGTGGGCCCGCTCCTTCTCCGTCAGCATGTCGTAGACCGTGGAGATCCCGGCCTCCCAGGAGCCGATGGAGACGCAGGCCACGGTGACCTTGTCGAAGTACTCGAAGGCGCGGGCGATACCGGTCTGGCCGCGCAGGGCGTCCGCGGTGGCCGTGTCCGGCAGCAGCATCGGCGCGTAGATGGGGTGCGCCTCACCGCCCGAGACGGCGGCGGCACGGCGCACCGCCTCGACCGAGCCGCGCTCGGCCGTGCCCGCGTCGTACACGCCGGTGAGCTGGACGACGGTGCACGGGGGCAGCCGGTGCAGCGCGGCCGCCATGTGGATCGTGGACCGCCCCCAGGCCAGCCCCAGCACATCCCCCTCGGTCACCAGCTCGCCCAGCAGGTCCGCGGCGACCTCGCCGAGGTTCTCCGGGTCCGGGGTGTCCGCCTCGGCGTCGGCCGGCGACTCCACGACGACCGCGTGGCGCAGCCCGTAGCGGGCGCGCAGGGCGTCGGAGCGCTCCGCGTCGAGTTCGGCGGGAACCCTGATTTCGATGCGCACCAGATCGCGCTCGAGCGCCGTCTCCAGCACCCGCGCTACCTTGAAGCGGCTGACGCCGAACTCCTCGGCGATCTGGATCTTGGACTTGCCCTCGAGGTAGAAGCGGCGCGCCATGGCCGCCGCCTGCACCAGCTCGGCGGGTCCCATCCGCGTGGCTGAACGGCCCGTCGACACCGCGGTCTCCTCACTATTCACTGTCCGGACTCACCGTTCATCCTGTCAGAAACGGCGGAGTTGGTTCGCCCTTCACCCTTGAGTTCACCGACCGGTAGCTACGTCGCCTCATGTTCCGGGGGTGCCGGTTGCCTTCTCGGCGAGCTGACGCAGTGCCTGTACGGCCTTGGCCGGGTCGTCGGCGCCGTAGACGGCCGAGCCCGCCACGAACACATCGGCGCCCGCCTCGGCGCACCGCTCGATGGTGGCGGCCGAGACCCCGCCGTCCACCTGGAGCCACATCTGAAGCCCATGCTTGTCGATGAGCTGCCGGGTGCGGCGGATCTTCGGCAGCATGATGTCCAGGAACGCCTGGCCGCCGAAGCCCGGTTCCACGGTCATCACCAGCAGCATGTCCAGCTCGGGCAGCAGATCCTCGTACGGCTCGATGGGGGTGGCCGGCTTGAGCGCCATCGAGGCCCGCGCACCCTTGGCCCGGATCTCCCGCGCCAGCCGCACCGGCGCGGCCGCGGCCTCCACATGGAAGGTGACGGAACCGGCGCCCGCCTCGATGTACTGCGGCGCCCAGCGGTCCGGGTCGTCGATCATGAGATGGCAGTCCAGCGGGGTTTCCGTGGCCTTGCCCAGCGACTCGACCACCGGAACCCCGAGGGTGAGGTTGGGGACGAAGTGGTTGTCCATGACGTCGACGTGGAGCCAGTCGGCACCCTCGACCGCCTTCGCCTCATCCGCGAGACGGGAGAAGTCCGCGGACAGGATGCTGGGGTTGATCTGCAAGGCCATGCCACCAAGCCTCCCACGGTCCGTGCCGCTCCATGGAGCCGGGATCATCACAACGGCCCGCACCGCCGTGATCACTCGGGTATCCGCTCCGATCGACGCACGGCGCCGGAGCCAGGACCATGAAGAAGTCGAAGGAAACCCCTAGACCTCACGTGCACACAGGCAACCCACCATGACGAGAGACCGAATACCCCGGCGTCCCCGCACCGCGGTGTGCGCGGCGCTCACAGCGGCCGTCGTCGTATCGCCGGTCGCCGGAGCCGGAGCCGGGGCCGGACCCGCCTCCGCCGCGGCCGCGGCACCGCGCCCGGTCTGCGTCTCGCACCAGTCCGGGCTGGCCGGCAAGCTGTCCAAGGACATCGCCAAGGCGCTGCGCGGCCGGTCCGGCAGCATCGCGATCAGCCTCCGCGACCACGCCACCCACACCCGCTGCACCCTGCGCGCGAACCAGCGGTTCGACTCCGCGAGCGTGGTGAAGGCGACGGTCCTGGGGACGCTGCTGTGGGACGCGCAGCGCCACCACCGGCCGCTGACCAAGGGCGAGAAGACCCTCGCCAAGGCCATGATCACCAAGTCGGACAACGCCTCGACCAGCAAGCTGTGGAAGAAGCTCAAGACCTCCCGGGTCAAGGCGTTCCTGCGGGCGGCGGGCATGGACGCCACCGTGCCCGGCAAGAACGGCTACTGGGGCCTCACCCGGATCACCGCGAACGACCAGGAGCGGCTCCTGGACCTGATCACCCACCCGAACACGGTGCTGAGCGACGCCTCCCGCCGCTACATCCTCTCGCTCATGGGCAAGGTCATCCGCGAACAGCGCTGGGGCACCCCGGCCGGTGCCCCGGGCGGGGTGCGGATCCAGGTGAAGAACGGCTGGCTGGAGCGGTCCACGCACGGCTGGCGGGTGCACAGCATCGGCGCCTTCACCGGCGGCGGCCACGACTACACCCTCACCGTGCTCACCCAGGACAACCGCACCATGAAGGCGGGCGTGGCCACCATCGAGGCGGTGGCGCGCGCGGTGCACAAGGACCTCAACCCCGCCGCCCACGCGGCCACCGTCTACGCCCCGACCGACCGGCCGCAGGAAGCGCTTCCGGCGGTCCCGAAAGACTGACGCGCCGCTCGCCGCGGCCGTGCGATGCCTTGGAGCCGCACACTCGGGAAGCCGCGAGAAGAACGGGCGCGGTCAGCCGGTCCGGCGCGAACGGGCGCGGTCAGCCGGTGCGGCGCAGCAGGGCCAGATACATGGCGTCCGTACCGTGCCGGTGCGGCCAGAGCTGGATGTCCGGGCCGTCGCCCAGCTCCGGCACCCCCGGCAGCAGCGGACGGGCGTCGATCCACTCCGCGGCGACGGCCGGGCCGCCACGCCCCTTCAGGACGTCCTCGACCACGGCCCTGGTCTCGGCCGGATGCGGGGAACAGGTCGCATAGCCGACCACGCCGCCGATCCGCGCCGAGGCCAGGGCCTCCCGCAGCAGCCCGCGCTGCAGCGGGGCGAAGCCGTCGAGGTCCTCGGGGCGGCGCCGCCAGCGCGCCTCGGGGCGGCGGCGCAGCGCACCGAGCCCGGTGCACGGCACATCCACCAGCACCCGGTCGAAGGAGCCCGGCCGCCACGGCGGGCGGGTGCCGTCCGCGGCGATCACCTGGTACGGGCCCGGGTTGCCCGCCAGGGCCCTGGCCACCAGCCGGGCCCGGTGCGGCTGCTTCTCGGCGGCCAGCAGCGCGGCGCCGCGCTCCGCGGCGAGCGCGGCGAGCAGCGCGGCCTTGCCGCCGGGACCCGCGCACCCGTCCAGCCAGCGCCGGTCCTCCCCCTCCAGCGGCGCGTTCGCCAGCGCGAGGGCCACGAGCTGGCTGCCCTCGTCCTGCACCCCGGCACGCCCCTCGCGCACCGCCTCCAGCGCCCCGGGCTCCCCGCCCTCGGTGAGCTTCACCGCGTACGGGGACCAGCGGCCCGGCACCGCGGACCCCTCGCCGACCGCGTCCAGCAACTCCCCGGCCGTGGACCGGCCGGGCCGGGCGACGAGGGTGACCTCGGGCCGCTCGTTGTCCGCGGCCAGCAGCTCCTCGATCCCGGAACTGCCGCCGCCGAGCGCGTCCCACAGCGCGGAGACGACCCAGCGCGGATGCGAGTGGCGGACGCCCAGATGCTCCTCGGGGTCCTCGTCGTAGGGCGGGGCCACCCGCTCCAGCCAGCCGTCGAGGTCATGGGCGGCGATCCTGCGCAGCACGGCGTTGACGAACTTGGCCCGTCCGTCGCCGAGCACCACCCGGGCCAGCTCGACGCTCGCCGAGACGGCGGCGTGGGTGGGGATACGGGTCCCCAGCAGCTGATGGGCGCCGAGGTTCAGCACGTCCAGCACGGGCGGATCCACCTCGCGCAGCGGGCGGTCCACGCATTCGGCGATGATCGCGTCGTAGGTGCCCTGATGGCGCAGGGTGCCGTAGACCAGCTCGGTGGCGAGCGCCGCGTCCCGGGCGTCGAACCGCGGCCCGCCGTCCTCCGCGCTCTCCCGCGCCTTGCGCAGCAGGGGCGGGAGAACGAGGTTGGCGTACGCGTCCCGTTCGTCGACCGCCCGCAGCGCCTCGAAGGCGAGGATCCGCACGGGGTCCTTCTGCGGGCGGCGGTACGGCTTGCCTGGCCGGTTCGGGGCGTGGGAACGGCGACGACGGGGCTGGTCGGTCACGGGAAATGTGCTCCGGGGGACGGATCGGGCTTGAAGGGACCAGCCTACGTCGCCGGGGCCCCGGCGGCCGTGGGGCCGCCGTCCAGGGCCGCTCCGTCCGCGGCCGCCGCCTTCGCGGCCATGCCGGTCGCGCGCGCTCCGTCCACGGCGCATCCGTCGCCCGTCGCGTCCGGCTGCTCGAACTGGGTGCGGTACAGCTCCTCGTAGCGGCCTCCGGCGGCCAGCAGCGCGGTGTGCGTACCGCGCTCCACGATCCGCCCGCCCTCGACGACGAGAATGAGATCCGCCGCCCGGACTGTGGACAGCCGGTGGGCGATCACCACCGCGGTGCGCCCCTCCAGCGCCTCGCCGAGCGCCTCCTGCACATCGGCCTCCGAGGTGGAGTCCAGATGCGCGGTGGCCTCGTCGAGGATCACCACCCGGGGCCGGGCCAGCAGCAGCCGGGCGATGGTCAGCCGCTGGCGCTCACCGCCGGAGAGCCGGTAGCCGCGCTCGCCCACGACGGTGTCCAGGCCGTCCGGCAGGGACGCGATCAGCCCTTCCAGCCGGGCCCGGCGCAGCACCTCCCACAGCTCCTCGTCGGTGGCCTCCGGCCGGGCCAGCAGCAGATTGGCGCGGATCGAGTCATGGAAGAGGTGGCCGTCCTGCGTGACCATGCCGAGGGTGGCGCGGATGGAATCGGCGGTCAGATCGCGGACGTCCACCCCGGAAAGCCGTACGGCGCCGCCGTCGGCGTCGTAAAGCCTGGGCAGGAGCTGCGCGATGGTCGACTTCCCGGCGCCGGAGGAGCCCACCAGCGCGACCATCTGGCCCGGTTCGGCGCGGAAGGACAGCCCGTGCAGGACCTGGACGCCACCGCGGGTGTCCAGGGTGGCCACCTCCTCCAGGGAGGCGAGGGAGACCTTGTCCGCGGCCGGGTAGCCGAAGTCGACGCGGTCGAACTCGACGGACACGGGCCCGTCGGGCACTGCCCGGGCGTCCGGCTTCTCCTTGATCAGCGGCTCGAGGTCGAGCACCTCGAAGACCCGCTCGAAGCTGACGAGCGCGCTCATCACCTCGACCCGCGCCCCGGCCAGCGCGGTCAGCGGCGCGTACAGCCGGGTGAGGAGCAGCGCGAGCGCGACGACGGCGCCGGGGTCGAGCCGCCCGTGCAGCGCGAACCAGCCGCCGAGGCCGTAGACCAGGGCGAGGGCCAGGGCGGAGACGAGGGTCAGCGCGGTCACGAAGGAGACCTGGACCATCGCGGTCCGCACCCCGATGTCCCGCACCCGCCGGGTCCGCGCGGCGAACTCGGCCGACTCGTCGGCGGGCCGGCCGAAGAGCTTGACGAGGGTGGCCCCGGGCGCGGAGAAGCGCTCGGTCATCTGGGTGCTCATGGCGGCGTTGTGCGCGGCCGCCTCGCGGCGCAGCTTCGCCAGCCGTCCGCCCACCCGGCGCGCGGGCAGCAGGAAGAGGGGCAGGAGCACCAGCGTCAGCAGGGTGATCTGCCACGAGATCCCGATCATGACGACCAGGGTGAGCAGCAGCGTCACCATATTGCCGACCACCCCGGAAAGGGTGTCGCTGAACGCCCGCTGCGCGCCGATGACGTCGTTGTTGAGCCGGCTGACCAGCGCACCGGTACGGGTCCGGGTGAAGAACGCCACCGGCATCCGCTGCACGTGGTCGAAGACGGACGTGCGCAGATCGAGGATCAGCCCCTCGCCGATGTTCGCCGACAGCCAGCGGGTCAGCAGCCCGATCGCCGCCTCCGCCACGGCGATCGCGGCGATGAGCCCGGCCAGCCCGAGCACCGTGTCCTGTCCCGAATGGTGGACGATCGCGTCCACCACCCGGCCGGCCAGCAGCGGTGTCGCCACCGCGAGCACCGCCGTGACCGTGCTCAGTACCAGGAACAGCTGCAGCTGACGGCGGTGCGGACGGGCAAAGGCGCCGATCCGGCGCAGTGTCTCGCGGGAGAAGGGCCGCCGGTCGTCGCTGGCATTGGACGCCTGATACAAGGAATGCCAGGCGGTCACTTCGATGTCCATCACGTACCTCCGAGGTCTCGTGAGGAACGTAGGACTTCAACATAGGTTGAAGTCAACATCCGCCGCCCCGGCGCGCCCGACGGCCGCCTTTCAGCCCTGTGGCGCCGCTCAGGTGTCAGCACTGTGGACGTGCTCGGGCTTCTGCCCTGGGGGCCTGCTGAGGATCGCCGTGCCGCTGGGTCGGCCTCGACCCCGTGGCGTACCGCTGGAGCGGCTTCGGCCCCGTGGCCCGCTCAGGCTCCGAGCCGCTCGCCCTCCGCGATCCGCACCCCGCGCGCCCAATCCGCCGCGAGCATCGGCTTCTTGCCCTGCGGCCGCACCCACGTCAGCTCGACGGCATGGCTGCCGGTGCCCACGAACACGGCCTTCTTGGTCGCCGCCAGCCGCCCGGGCTCCAGATCCGTACGGTCCGCCACCGGCCGCGCCGAGACGACCTTCAGCCGCTCCTCGCGGAAGGTGGTCCACGCACCCGGGGCGGGGGTGCACGCCCGCACCAACCGGTCGACGCGCAGCGCGGGCGCCGTCCAGTCGATCTCCGCGTCCTCGACGGTGATCTTCGGGGCGAGCGAGATGCCCTCGACCGGCTGCGGCACCGGGAGCAGGGTGCCGTTCTCGATGCCGTCCATCGTCGCCTCGAGCAGCCCCGCACCGGCGAACGCGAGCCGGGTCAGCAGATCGCCGCTGGTGTCGGTGGCCCGCACCTCCTCCGTCACCACCCCGAACACCGGCCCGGAGTCCAGCCCTTCCTCGATCTGGAAGGTCGAGGCGCCGGTCATCTCGTCGCCCGCCAGCACGGAGTGCTGCACGGGAGCCGCGCCCCGCCACGCGGGGAGCAGCGAGAAGTGCAGATTGACCCAGCCGTGCGCCGGGATCTCCAGCGCGGCCTTGGGCAGCAGCGCGCCGTAGGCCACCACCGGGCAGCAGTCGGGGGCGATCTCGGCGAGCCGGGCGAGGAACTCCGGGTCACGCGGCTTGGCGGGCTTGAGCACCTCGATACCCGCCTCCTCGGCCCGCTCGGCGACCGGGCTGGCCACCATCCGGCGACCGCGCCCGGCGGGCGCGTCCGGACGCGTCACCACGGCCACCACCTCGTGCTTCTCCGACGCGATCAGCGCGTCCAGAGCGGGCAGGGCGACCTCGGGGGTACCGGCGAAGACGAGCCTCATAGGTGGCGAACTACCTCTCACACAGCGGATACGGCGGAACCTCGGACAGCTCTGCAGTCTATGGTCCGCCGGCCGAGGGGGCGTACGGGCGGACTCCCGCACGCCCCGGACCGTGACCGACGGGCGGGTGCCGCGTTGGTCAAGGCAGATTGACCGCATCGGGCCGCTGCCGCGGCCCGATGCGTTTCCCGCCGCCCACTCGACTCCCCCGCCCCAGCATCAGCCCCCTCCATCCCCTGACCCCCATCCCCCGTCAACGCCCGTTCGAGAGGCTTCTCCATGGCCGACCACGCAACTCATGACGCCCAGGCACGGGCCAGCCTGCACCTCCTGGTCCGGGACATCGAGCGGGTCCGCCGGCAGGTGGACGCGCTGCGCACGCTCACCGCCCAGCTCGGCAATGTCTACCGCCCCCGGCGCACCGGCCCGTCCGCCGGTTTCGTGGTCTACGGACGCGCCCCGGCCCCCACCGTGCGGCTCGCCCAGGAGCTGCGCGACAGCGTCGAGACGCTGGTCACGGCCGCCGTCGACTTCGACCGGTCGCTGGGCTTCTCCTGGGACGCGGTGGGCTCGGCACTCGGCGTCACCAAGCAGGCGGTGCACCGCCGTTACGGCTCCCGCCGGGCCGCCGCGCAGAACGCCCCCGAGGGCGGCGAACCGACCCCGGGCCGTCCGGCCGAGCCCGCCGCCGTCCCCTCGGTGCCCGCCGCGCGCACGGTCCCGCCGCAGTCGACGCCCTCACTCCGCGAGGACCCCCGCCCCAGCCCCTTCCCCGGCCCCCGCCACGGCTGAGACCCGGCTCCCCATTTTTTGAGGCTCGGTTCGCCTCCGGGCGCCTCAGTCTCCCCAGCTACCGCTGGGAGGTGCCCCCTGTCGACGGCCGACCGTGCTCGGTCGCCCACGCGGCGGAGCCGCACCCCAGCCGGGAACAGCCGAGGTCAGCCGGGCCCCAAACCGGGGCCGAGGTCCGCCAATGCCTAAACCGGGACCGGGGCCGGCCAACGCCCAGACCGGTGCCGAGGCCACCCAATACCCAGACCGGGGCCGGGGCCGAAGTCGGCCAATGCGCAAACCAGAGTCAGCCCAGGTCAGCCCCGGTCAGCCAATGTCCAAGGGATCCACCCGCACCGCGGGATCCTTCTCCCCCCTCGCCAAACGGCCCGCCTTCGCCTCCTTGAGGGCCGCCGCGAGGGCGCTGCCCTGGCCGGGGCGTACCCGCAGCAGCGCGCGCTCCCAGACCTCGCCCGGGGGCGGGTCTCCGGGGCGGCGCGGACGTCCGGGAGGCGCCGGGGGAAGCGGGACCGGGCCCAGGGTCTCGGCCCCCTCGGGCAGCCCGGCCGAGGCGATCAGCTCGGCCACCGCCTCCGCGGGGCCGGTCACCGCCGCCATCCGTGAGATCGGCGGAAAGCCCAGCTGGGACCGTTCGGCCAGCTCACGTGCCGCATAACCGGCCGGGTCCCAGCGCACCAGGGCCTGGACGGGCCGCTGCGTCGGCTCGGCCATGATCACCACGGTGCCGCCCCGGCCGTCGCCCCCCTCGCCCCCGTCACCGTGGCCACGGACCAGCGAGGCCGCCTCCAGCCAGTGGCGCAGCGCGTCCTCACCGGCCCGCAGATCGGGGCGGCCGAGCAGGGCCCAGCCGTCGAGCAGCAGCGCCGCGGCGTAACCGCCCTCGGCGACCGGCTCGGCGCCCGGCGTGCTCACGACGAGGGCCGGACGGTCGGGAACGGACGTCAGCACATGGTCACGGCCGGAGGTGCGCACGGGCACGGCCGGAAACGCGCGGCCCAGCTCCTCGGCGGTGCGCCGGGCGCCGACTATGGACGCCCGCAGCCGGACGCCCCCGCATTCACGGCAGTGCCAGGCGGGTTCGTCCCGCCCGCACCATCCGCACACCAGATGCTCCGCGTCCCGCGCCTCCAGCGGGCCCGAGCAGTGCGCACAGCGCGCGGGCTCCCGGCAGCGCTCACAGGCCAGCTTCGGCACATAGCCCCGGCGCGGCACCTGCACCAGCACCGGGCCCCGGGTCAGCGCCTCCCGTACGGTCTGCCAGGCGAGTGTGGGCAGCCGGGCGGCACGGGCCTCCGCGTCCCGGGCCACCTCGCCCTCGTCGACCGTACGGATCAGCGGTGCGGCCGCCCGGACCTGCTCGCGGTCGGCTTCGAGCGGCCGGGCCCAGCCGTTCTCCACCAGCTGGGCGGCCTCGACGGTGCGGCCGAGGTCGCCCAGCAGAAAGCCCGTCTTCTCATGAACGGCGCGCAGCAGCAGCACATCGCGGGCGTGCGGCTGCGGCAGCCGCTCGTCGCTGTGGCTGCGGTCCCCGTCGTCCCAGATCCCCACCAGCCCGAGGTCCCGGACGGGTGCGAACATCGCCGCCCGGGTGCCCACCACGGCCCGGACCGAGCCCCGGCTGACCGCCAGCCAGCGGCGGTAGCGCTCCTCGGGCCCGAGGTCGGCGGTGAGCAGCACATGCCGCCCCGGGCCGCCGAGCACCTCCGTGAGCGCCGCGTCCACCCGCTCGGCGGTCCGCCCGTCGGGGACGACGACGAGCGCCCCGCGCCCGGAGGCGAGCGTGGCGGCCACGGCGGTGGCCCACTCCCGGGGCCAGTGCGGTCCGGGCAGCGCGGTCCATACGGCCCGCGGCCGGTCACCGCGGGCAAGCGCCTCCAGGAACCCGGGCCCGGCCGGATAGCGCGCCCAGCTCCCGGGCGCGGGCGGCTCCGGCGGCGGCAGCGGCGGCGGTGACGGCTCGCCCTCGGCGCGGGCGTTGCGCTTGGGCATGGCCAGCTGCAGCACATCGGCGAGCGATCCGGCGTACCGGTCGGCGACCGCCCGGCACAGCGCCAGCAGCCCCGGCCCCAGCACCGGCTCCGGGGAGACCACCTGCGCGAGGGCGGCCAGCGGACCGCGGTAGTCGGACTCGCCGACGCGCTCGATGATGTACCCGTCGAGCAGCCCGCCCCCCTCGCGCCGCCCCTCGCGCACCTTCCCCGTCCCGGCCCCGAACCGCACCCGCACCCGCACCCCGGGCCGGGCCTCGGCGTCCATCTCGGCCGGCACCGCGTAATCCCACAGCTTGTCGAGGTGGACCGGCCCCTTGTCGACCAGCACCCGCGCCACGGGCAGCTCCCCGGCCAGCTTGGCCCCCCGCCAGGTCCGCGGCCTGGCCCGCTCCCCCTTGGCCTTGCGCACGGTCTCCCGAATGAGCGCGAGCTGCTCCCCGTCCGACGCCTCCGCCGGATCCCTCGGCCGCTCGTTGTCCCTGCTCACAGATCAAGTCTTAGCAGACCGCACGGACAGCGACGGACGCGAAGGCCCGGACGCCGAGGGGGCGTCCGGGCCTTCTCCGAAACCGTGACCGAAGCGGGGGTCCTACAGGCCCGCCGCCGCGCGGAGGGCGTCGACGCGGTCGGTGCGCTCCCAGGTGAAGTCGGGGATCTCACGGCCGAAGTGGCCGTACGCCGCGGTCTGGGCGTAGATCGGGCGCAGCAGGTCGAGGTCGCGGATGATCGCGGCCGGGCGGAGGTCGAAGACCTCGGAGATGGCCTTCTCGATCTTCTCGGCGTCGACCGCGGCGGTGCCGAAGGTCTCGACGAAGAGGCCGACCGGCTCGGCCTTGCCGATGGCGTACGCGACCTGCACCTCGCAGCGCTGGGCGAGGCCGGCGGCCACCACGTTCTTGGCGACCCAGCGCATGGCGTAGGCGGCGGAGCGGTCGACCTTGGAGGGGTCCTTGCCGGAGAAGGCGCCGCCGCCGTGGCGGGACATGCCGCCGTAGGTGTCGATGATGATCTTACGGCCGGTGAGGCCGGCGTCGCCCATCGGGCCGCCGATCTCGAAGCGCCCGGTCGGGTTGACCAGCAGGCGGTAGCCCTCGGTGTCGAGCTTGATGCCGTCCTCGACCAGCTCGTTCAGCACGTGCTCGACCACGAATTCCCGGATGTCGGGCGCCAGCAGCGAGTCCAGGTCGATGTCGGAGGCGTGCTGCGAGGAGACGACGACGGTGTCCAGGCGGACCGCCTTGTGGCCGTCGTACTCGATGGTGACCTGGGTCTTGCCGTCGGGGCGCAGGTAGGGGATGGTCCCGTTCTTGCGGACGTCGGACAGCCGGCGGGAGAGCCGGTGCGCCAGGTTGATCGGCAGCGGCATCAGCTCGGGCGTCTCGTCGCAGGCGTACCCGAACATCAGGCCCTGGTCGCCCGCGCCCTGCTTGTCCAGCTCGTCCTCGTCGCCCTCGACCCGGAGCTCGTAGGCGGAGTCCACACCCTGGGCGATGTCGGGGGACTGTGAGCCGATCGACACCGAGACGCCGCAGGAGGCTCCGTCGAAGCCCTTCTTCGACGAGTCGTAGCCGATGTCGAGGATCTTGTTCCGCACGAGCGTCGCGATCGGGGCGTACGCCTTGGTGGTCACCTCGCCGGCCACGTGCACCAGGCCGGTGGTGATCAACGTCTCGACGGCGACCCGGGAGGTCGGGTCCTCCTTGAGGAGGGCGTCGAGGATGGTGTCGCTGATCTGGTCAGCGATCTTGTCGGGGTGACCCTCGGTCACGGATTCCGAGGTGAACAGGCGGCGGGACACATCGCTCCCTGGGGTTGCAGCGGCTGCTGGCTGATCATGGTCGGACCGCTCGGGAGCTGCGCCCGGTGCGGTTCCTGGGCCAGTTTATCCGGCAAGTCCACCGGTCAAGCATCCCCGTCCCACAGAACGGGCAGGCCCGTGACCGGGAACATACCTTGCCTCAAGCCGAAATACAGCCCCACCCCGCCGTGGCAGGAATGTGTCACGAGCCCGATCGGCCGCAGTACGGCCCCCGCCGAGGGCGTCCGCCGGGCCCCGCCGAGGGCGTCCACCGGGCTCTGCGTGAGGCCCGCCGGACCCCGGCCGAGGCCCCGCCCGGCTCAGCCCGAGGCCCGGGCCGGGCTCAGCCCAGGCGGCGGGCCACCAGGTCCCAGACGGTGTCGGCGAGCGCGCCCTTGGGGCCGTAAGGCACGGGCGTCTCGGTGCCGTCGGCGCCGAGCACCACGGCCTCGTTGGTCTCGGCACCGAAGGTCTTGTGCTCCCCGACCTCGTTCACCACCAGCAGATCGCAGCCCTTGCGGGCCAGCTTGGCTCGGCCGTTGGCGAGCACATCGTCGGTTTCGGCGGCGAAGCCGACCACGATCTGGCCGGGGCGGGCGCGCTCCGCGGAAATCTCGGCGAGGATGTCCGGATTCCGTACCAGGGCGATCGGCTCCGGCTCCTGGCCGTCGCGCTTCTTGATCTTCCCCTCGGCGTAGTGCGCGGGGCGGAAGTCGGCGACGGCGGCGGCCATGACCACGGCGTCGGCGTCCGCGGCGGCCTTGAGCACGGCCTCCCGAAGCTGTGCGGCGGTGCCCGCGCGCACCACATCGGCGCCGGCCGGGTCGGGCAGCTCGCTGTTGGCCGAGACAAGAGTCACGCGCGCGCCCCGGGCGACGGCGGCACGGGCCAGGGCGTACCCCTGCCGGCCGGTGGAGCGGTTGCCGAGGAAGCGCACCGGGTCCAGCGGCTCACGGGTGCCCCCGGCGCTGACCACGACATGGCGGCCGGCCAGATCGGTGGTCCGCGCCTCGGCGCCACGGGCCAGCACCCGGCGGCAGATCTCGAAGATCTCCCCGGGGTCCGGCAGCCGCCCCTTGCCGGTGTCCACACCGGTGAGCCGCCCCACGGCGGGTTCGATGACGATCGCGCCGCGACGGCGCAGCGTCGCCACGTTCTCCTGGGTGGCGGGGTGCTCCCACATCTCGGTGTGCATCGCGGGCGCGAAGACCACCGGGCAGCGCGCGGTGAGCAGCGTATTGGTGAGCAGATCGTCCGCCAGGCCATGGGCGGCCTTGGCGAGCAGATCGGTGGTGGCGGGGGCGATCACGAGCAGATCGGCGGACTGGCCGATGCGGACGTGCGGCACCTCGTGGACGGAGTCCCACACCTCGGTCGCCGCCGGATGCCCGGACAGCGCCGACCAGGTCGCCTCGCCGACGAAGTGCAGCGCCGAGGCGGTCGGCACGACGCGTACGTCATGGCCGGACTCGGTGAGGCGGCGCAGCAGCTCGCACGCCTTGTAGGCGGCGATCCCGCCACTGACGCCCAGGACCACTTTGGGCTTGTCCATCGCTCGGCTCCCCACCGGGTACGTCGTCTGTCGTACGTCCAGTCACGGTACGCCGGGTCGCGTCACGTACCCATGACACACCACGAGCCCGGCAGTGACTGCCGGGCCGTGGGTGAAGCGGTCGAAACCTACTGAGCCGGGCCCTCGATGGCCTCGGAGGTCAGCAGGCCCGCGTTGATCTCGCGGAGCGCGATCGAGAGGGGCTTCTCGTGGACGTGGGTGTCCACAAGGGGACCGACGTACTCGAGCAGGCCCTCACCAAGCTGGGAGTAGTACGCGTTGATCTGCCGCGCGCGCTTGGCCGCGTAGATCACCAGGCTGTACTTGGAGTCGGTGGCCTCGAGCAGCTCATCAATCGGAGGGTTGATGATCCCCTCGGGCGCGGTCATGGGAGAGGACACTCTCTAGCCTTCCTTATAACGCCTCATGGCAAGAGTGAATCGAAGATCAAGCCACTCGCATCAAGGCTAGCAGCTCATTCGCCACGTCCTCGACGGAGGTATTGACCAAGGTCGTATCGAACTCGGACTCGGCCGCCAGCTCGGTTCGAGCGGCCTCCAGGCGCCGCTCGATGACCTCGGGCGCCTCGGTGCCCCGGCCGGTGAGCCGACGCACCAGCTCCTCCCAGCTCGGCGGCGCGAGGAAGACCAGCCGCGCCTCCGGCATGGACTCGCGGATCTGTCGTGCGCCCTGCAGATCGATCTCCAGCAGCACCGGCTCGCCCGCGCCGAGACGCTCCATGACCGCCTCGCGCGGGGTGCCGTAGCGGTTGCCCGCGAATTCGGCCCACTCCAGCAGCTCACCATTGGCTATGAGCTTGTCGAACTCCCCGTCGTCCACGAAGAAATAGTGGACGCCGTCCCGCTCGCCGGGGCGCGGTCGGCGGGTCGTGGCGGAGACCGAGAGCCAGACCTCGGGATGTTCTTTGCGCATATGAGCGACGACCGTGCTCTTACCGACCCCTGAGGGGCCGGAGAGCACGGTCAGTCGCGGTCGTGCGGAGTGTGCTGCCATGGAGCGATTATCCAGGTTCCCGGGAGTGCCTGGAAACGCCGGGCCTCGTCAGCCGGCGGCGCCGCCGAACTCGCGCTCGAGCGACGCGATCTGGTTGGAGCCCAGACCCCGCACACGACGGCTCTCGGAGATGCCGAGCCGCTCCATGATCTGCTTGGCGCGGACCTTGCCGACGCCGGGCAGGGACTCGAGGAGAGCGGACACCTTCATCTTGCCGATGACGTCGTTCTCCTGGCCCTGCTTGATGACCTCGTGCAGGGATGCGCCGGAGTGCTTGAGTCGATTCTTGACCTCGGCGCGCTCCCGGCGAGCCGCGGCGGCCTTTTCGAGCGCGGCTGCGCGCTGTTCAGGGGTAAGGGGCGGAAGAGCCACGCCTACGTCACCTCGGATGTCGAACTGTCGGATATGGACCGGTGAGGAACCTAGTCGCCCCTCACCTGGGGAGCAACGCGCAACGCAGCAGCGCGTTCGCTCTCGTCGGAGACTAGCGGCCGATCCCGCTCCAGTCAGCGAGAACAGACGAAAAGTCCTGGTCAGACTCGCTCGACTCGGACATTTACGGACAAAATAGCCGGGTTATTCGGCCACAGCACGCACTTCCTCAGCCATTCGAGAGGCCGCCGCGACCAGCGACGCGACGTCCGGACCGTGCCGGAGCACCCCCCTGCTGACGCTCGGAACGACATTTTTGATCGCGGGGCCGAAGACCGCCGGAAGATCGGCGGGGGTCGCGCCCTGGGCGCCGATGCCGGGGGCCAGCAGCGGCCCGTCGATCGTCAGATCGACGCACGCCTCCTCCGGCGCCCGGCCCAGCGTCGCGCCGACGACCGCGCCGTACGAGCCGAGGCGGCCCTCGGCGGCCTCGGCCGCGTTCTCGGCCTTGAGCGACTTCAGCACGGTGTCCGCGACGGTCGAACCGTCGGGCCGTACCGCGTGCTGCACCTCGGTGCCCTCCGGATTGGAGGTCAGCGCCAGCACGAAGACGCCCGCCCCCGCCGCCCGCGCCGCGTCCAGCGCCGGGCGCAGCGAGCCGAAGCCGAGGTAGGGGCTGACGGTGACCGCGTCCGAGAACAGCGGGCCGGCCGGATCCAGATAGGCGGAGGCGTACGCGGCCATGGTCGATCCGATGTCGCCGCGCTTGGCGTCCATCAGCACCAGCGCACCGGCGGCCCGGGCGTCGGCGACGGCCCGCTCCAGCACCGCGATGCCGCGGGAGCCGAACCGCTCGAAGAACGCCGACTGCGGCTTGAGGACGGCGACCCGCTCGGCGAGGGCGTCCACGACGGTCCTCGTGAACCGCTCGAGCCCCGCGACATCGTCCCCCAGGCCCCAGTCGGCGAGCAGGGAGGCGTGCGGGTCGATGCCGACGCACAGCGGGCCGCGGGCGTCCATGGCGGCGCGCAGCCGCGTACCGAAGGGGGTGGGGGCAGGGGTCGTCATGGGTCTCTCCTCAGGAAATTCAGCCCCTCCGGCGATCGAGGGAGCAACCCCCAGCCCCTCCGACGATCGAAGGGGCAACCCCCCAGCCCCTCCGGCGTTTGAGGAGCGGGGCCCGGGGGCTCGCCCCCGGTTCGGGAAGGGGCGGGGTGGGGAACAACGCCGCCGGAGGCATTACGCGGCGGCATCGGCGCCGACCGCGTCGGCCAGGGTGTCGTACGGGGATGCCGCAAGCCGCGCGGCCAGCCCGCGGTGGATCTCCCGGCACCAGAACGGGCCCCGGTAGATGAAGGCGCTGTAGCCCTGCACCAGCGTGGCACCGGCCAGAATCCGCTCCCAGGCGTCGTCGGCGGTTTCGATCCCACCGACCCCGACGAGGGTCAGCCGGTCCCCCACACGGGCGTACAGGCGGCGCAGCACCTCCAGGGAGCGCGCCTTCAGGGGGGCGCCGGACAGGCCGCCGGTCTCGGCGGTGAGCCGGGAGTCGGAGGCGAGGCCGAGGCCCTCGCGCGCGATGGTCGTGTTCGTGGCGATGATGCCGTCCAGGCCGAGCTCGACCGCCAGATCGGCGACCGCGTCCACGTCCTCGTCGGCGAGATCCGGCGCGATTTTGACCAGAAGTGGCACCCGGCGATCGGTGACCGTGCGGTCCGCGGCCTCGCGGACCGCGGTCAGCAGCGGCCGCAGATGGTCCACGGCCTGGAGATTCCGCAGTCCGGGGGTATTGGGCGAGGAGACATTGACGACGAGGTAGTCGGCGTGGGCGGCGAGCCGCTCGGTGGAGGTCACATAGTCGGCGACGGCCTCCGCCTCCGGGACGACCTTGGTCTTGCCGATGTTGACGCCGAGCGTCGTGGCGAAGGCCGGGCGCCGGGCGGCGAGGCGGGCCGCGACCGCCGCCGAGCCCTCGTTGTTGAAGCCCATCCGGTTGATCAGGGCTCGGTCGGCGACCAGCCGGAAGAGCCGCCGCTTGGGGTTGCCGGGCTGCGGCTGGGCGGTGACCGTGCCGATCTCGACATGGTCGAAGCCCAGCATGGCCATGCCGTCGATTCCGGCGGCGTTCTTGTCGAATCCGGCGGCGAGCCCGAAGGGCCCGTGCATCCGCAGGCCCAGCGCCTCGGTGCGCAGCGCCGTGTGGCGGGGGGCGAGGACGGCGGCGGCGAACGTCCGCAGGACGGGGACGCGGGCGGCCAGCCGGATCCAGGAGAAGGCCAGGTGATGGGCCTTCTCCGGGTCCATGCGCCGGAAGATCAGGTTGAACAGGAGCGCGTACATGAGGGGCTTTCTGAGCGGAAGCGAAGGGGTGGGCTCATGAAGAGGGGGACACCGGCCGGTGTCCCCCTCCCTCGCCTCACTCCTCGCGGGCGGCGGTCAGATGTTCCGCGTGTTCCTGGAGCGATCGGACGCCGACCGCGCCCCGGCCCAGCGCCTCGATGCCCTGGACGGCGGCCGCGAGCGCCTGGACGGTGGTCAGGCAGGGCACCCCGCGGGCGACGGACGCCGTACGGATGTCATAGCCGTCCAGCCGCCCCCCGGTGCCGTACGGGGTGTTGACGATCAGGTCGACCTCGCCCTCGTGGATGAGCTGGACGATGGTCTTCTCGCCGTTCGGGCCCTCGCCCTCGCTGTGCTTGCGCACCACGGTCGCGTTGATCCCGTTGCGCTTGAGCACCTCCGCCGTGCCCGAGGTGGCCAGCAACTCGAAGCCGAGGCCGACCAGTTCCCGGGCCGGGAAGATCATCGAACGCTTGTCGCGGTTGGCGACGGAGACGAACGCGCGCCCCTTGGTCGGCAGCGCGCCGTACGCCCCGGCCTGCGACTTGGCGTAGGCCGCGCCGAAGACCGAGTCGATGCCCATGACCTCACCGGTCGAGCGCATCTCCGGGCCGAGGATGGTGTCCACCCCGCGCCCGGAGGCGTCCCGGAACCGCGACCACGGCATCACGGCCTCCTTGACCGAGATCGGCGCGTCCAGCGGCAGCGTGCCGCCGTCGCCGCTGGAGGGCAGCAGCCCCTCGGCGCGCAGCTCGGCGATGGTGGCGCCCAGCGAGATCCGGGCGGCGGCCTTGGCCAGCGGTACGGCGGTGGCCTTGGAGGTGAAGGGGACGGTACGGGAGGCGCGCGGGTTCGCCTCCAGCACGTAGAGGATGTCCCCGGCCAGCGCGAACTGGATGTTGATCAGTCCGCGGACGCCCACCCCGCGCGCGATGGCCTCGGTCGAGGCGCGCAGCCGCTTGATGTCGAAGCCGCCGAGGGTGATCGGGGGCAGGGCGCAGGCCGAGTCGCCGGAGTGGATCCCGGCCTCCTCGATGTGCTCCATGACGCCGCCGAGGTAGAGCTCCTCACCGTCGTAGAGCGCGTCCACGTCGATCTCTATGGCGTCGTCGAGGAAGCGGTCGATGAGCACGGGGTGCTCGGAGATCAGCCCGGCGTGCCGCTCCAGGTACGCGGCGAGCGAGGGCTCGTCGTAGACGATCTCCATCCCACGGCCGCCGAGGACGTAGGAGGGGCGGACCATGACCGGGTAGCCGATCTCGGCGGCGATGCCCTTGGCCTGCGCGAAGGAGAAGGCGGTGCCGTATTTGGGCGCGGGCAGCCCGGCCTCGGTGAGCACCCGGCCGAAGGCGCCGCGCTCCTCGGCGAGGTTGATCGCCTCGGGCGAGGTGCCGACGATGGGCACGCCGTTGTCCTTGAGCGCTTGGGCGAGGCCCAGCGGGGTCTGGCCGCCGAGCTGGACGATCACACCGGCGACCGGGCCCGCCTGCTGCTCGGCGTGGACGATCTCCAGCACGTCCTCCAGGGTGAGCGGCTCGAAGTAGAGCCGGTCGGAGGTGTCGTAGTCGGTGGAGACGGTCTCCGGGTTGCAGTTGACCATGACGGTCTCATAGCCCGCGTCATGCAGCGCGAAGGAGGCGTGGACGCAGGAGTAGTCGAACTCGATGCCCTGGCCGATGCGGTTGGGGCCCGAGCCGAGGATGATCACCGCGGGGGTCTCGCGCGGGGCGACCTCGGACTCCTCGTCGTAGGAGGAGTAGAAGTACGGGGTCCTGGCGGCGAACTCGGCGGCGCAGGTGTCGACCGTCTTGTAGACGGGCCGGATGCCCAGCGCGTGCCGCACCTCGCGGACCACGTCCTCGCGCAGCGAGCGGATTCCCGCGATCTGGGCGTCGGAGAAGCCGTGCCGCTTGGCCTCGGCGAGCAGCTCGGGGACGAGCTTGTCGGCGGCGGCGACCTCGTCCGCGATCTCGTTGATCAGGAAGAGCTGGTCCACGAACCACGGGTCGATCCGGGTGGCGTCGAAGACCTCCTGCCGGCTGGCCCCGGCGCGGATCGCCCCCATGACGGTGTTGATCCGCCCGTCGGTCGGGACGGTGGCCTTGGTCAGCAGCTCGGCCTTGTTCCCGGGCTCCCCGGTGAAGTCGAACTGGCTGCCCTTCTTCTCCAGCGAGCGGAGCGCCTTCTGCAGCGCCTCGGTGAAGTTGCGGCCGATGGCCATGGCCTCGCCGACCGACTTCATGGTGGTGGTGAGCCGGGCGTCGGCGGCCGGGAACTTCTCGAAGGCGAAGCGCGGCACCTTGACCACGACGTAGTCGAGCGTGGGCTCGAAGGACGCCGGGGTCTGCTCGGTGATGTCGTTGGGGATCTCGTCGAGGGTGTAGCCGACGGCCAGCCGGGCGGCGATCTTGGCGATGGGGAAGCCGGTGGCCTTGGAGGCGAGCGCCGAGGAGCGGGAGACGCGCGGGTTCATCTCGATGACGATGACCCGGCCGTCCTCCGGGTTGACCGCGAACTGGATGTTGCAGCCGCCGGTGTCGACGCCGACCTCGCGGATGACGGCGATGCCGATGTCCCGCAGGATCTGGTACTCGCGGTCGGTGAGCGTCATCGCCGGGGCGACGGTGATCGAGTCACCGGTGTGCACGCCCATGGGGTCGAAGTTCTCGATGGAGCAGACGACCACGACGTTGTCGTTGCGGTCGCGCATCAGCTCCAGCTCGTACTCCTTCCAGCCGAGGATGGACTCCTCCAGGAGCACCTCGGTGGTCGGCGAGAGGGCCAGGCCCTGGCCGGCGATGCGGCGCAGCTCGTCCTCGTCGTGGGCGAAGCCGGAGCCCGCGCCGCCCATGGTGAAGGAGGGGCGGACCACCACGGGGTAGCCGCCGAGGTCCTCGACGCCCGCGAGGACGTCGTCCATGGAGTGGCAGATGACCGAGCGGGCGGACTCACCGTGGCCGATCTTGGCGCGGACGGCCTCGACGACCGTCTTGAACTGGTCGCGGTCCTCGCCCTTGTGGATCGCCTCGACATTGGCGCCGATCAGCTCGACGCCGTACTCGTCGAGGGTGCCCGCCTGGTGCAGGGAGATGGCGGTGTTGAGCGCGGTCTGGCCGCCGAGGGTGGGCAGCAGCGCGTCGGGGCGCTCCTTGGCGATGATCTTCTCGACGTACTCCGGGGTGATCGGCTCGACATAGGTGGCGTCGGCGATCTCCGGGTCGGTCATGATCGTGGCCGGGTTGGAGTTGACCAGGATGACCCGCAGGCCCTCGGACTTCAGCACCCGGCAGGCCTGGGTGCCGGAGTAGTCGAACTCGGCGGCCTGGCCGATGACGATCGGGCCGGAGCCGATGACCAGGACGGACTGGATGTCGGTGCGCTTAGGCACGCTGGCCCTCCATCAGGGACACGAAGCGGTCGAAGAGGTACGCGGCGTCATGCGGACCTGCGGCGGCTTCGGGGTGGTACTGGACGCTGAACGCGGGGCGGTCGAGCAGCCGAAGCCCCTCGACCACGTTGTCGTTGAGGCAGACATGGGAGACCTCGGCTCGGCCGAACGGGGTGTCGGACGGCGCGTCGAGCGGGGCGTCCACGGCGAAGCCGTGGTTGTGGGCGGTGACCTCCACCTTTCCGGTGGTGCGGTCCTGCACCGGCTGGTTGATCCCGCGGTGGCCGTACTTCAGCTTGAAGGTGCCGAAGCCGAGCGCACGGCCGAGGATCTGGTTGCCGAAGCAGATGCCGAACAGCGGCGTGGAGCGCTCCAGCACGGCCCGCATCAGGGAGACGGGGTGGTCGGCGGTGGCCGGGTCGCCCGGGCCGTTGGAGAAGAAGACCCCGTCCGGGTCGACCGCGTAGATGTCCTCGGCGGTGGCGGTCGCGGGCAGGACGTGCACCTCGATGCCGCGCTCGGCCATCCGGTGCGGGGTCATGCCCTTGATGCCCAGGTCGATCGCGGCGACGGTGAACTTCTTGGTGCCGATCGCCGGGACGACGTAGGTCTCGGCGGTGGCGACCTCGCCGCTGAGGTCGGCGCCCTTCATCTGCGGGGCGGCCTGCACCTTCGCGAGCAGCGTGGCCTCGTCGGCGACAGCCGCGCCGGAGAAGATGCCCACGCGCATGGCGCCGCGCTCGCGCAGATGGCGGGTGAGCGCGCGGGTGTCGATCCCGCTGATGCCGACGACGCCCTGGGCGGTGAGCTCCTCGTCGAGCGAGCGGCGGGAGCGCCAGTTGGAGGGCGTACGGGCCGGGTCGCGCACCACATAGCCGGAGACCCAGATGCGCTGGGACTCCGGGTCCTCGTCGTTGACGCCGGTGTTCCCGATGTGCGGGGCGGTCATCACGACGACCTGGCGGTGGTAGGAGGGGTCGGTCAGGGTCTCCTGGTAGCCGGTCATTCCGGTGGAGAACACGGCCTCGCCGAAGGTCTCCCCCACGGCCCCGTAGGCCCGGCCGCGGAAGGTGCGGCCGTCCTCCAGGACGAGTACGGCAGGGGCGCTGGCGCCCCGGGTGGAGGTCGTCATCGTTCGGCGCCTTCCGTCTGGTTGCTGGGGTTGTTCTGGTCGCTGTCGGAGGTGGTGAGGGCGTCGACCCAGGCCGGGTGCTCGGCGGCGTGGTCGGAGCGGAAGCCCGAGTCGATCAGCTTTTCGCCGAGCTGCCAGGTGATCACCAGCAGCCCGCCCTCGGCGAGGACCTTGCCGGCGATGCCCTTGTCGAGCCGGGCGCCGCGTAGCTGGGCGGCGGGGATGAAGAAGTCCCTGGCGCCCGGCCGAACCACGCTCACGCCCTGGTCGGTGAGGGTGAGCTCGACCCGGCTGCGGGTGCCGAGGCCGTGGGCGACGATCCGGTCCAGCCACTGCCCGGCGGTGGTGGAGCCGTGGTAGCGGCCGCTGAGTGTAAGGGGCTTATTTCCTTTGAGGGTGGTGGCGGGCGACGGGTGGGCGAGCTGCGGGTCACCGGAGTCGGACGGGGCCTGGGGCAGCTCGGGGAGGTCGCCCTGGAGAGTGCCGCGCCACTTCCAGCCCTCGCGCATCAGCCAGTAGACCAGCGCGATGACCAACAGCAGCCCGACGACCCAGCCGATCCGGGCGGCCCAGTCCGTCACGTCCTGCGATTTCTGCTCGGCCGCGAGGCCCGCGAATCCCGCGAGTCCCGCCACCGGATGGTTCACAGAGGTCACGCCAGCTTCCCGTCCACAACCGTCGCCCGGCCCCGCAGGAAGGTGTACGTCACGCGGCCCGGCAGTTCGCGGCCCTCGTAGGGGGTGTTGCGGCTGCGGGAGGCGAAGCCCGCGGGGTTCACCACACCACGGTAAGCGGAGTCGAGCAGGGTGAGGTTGGCGGGCTCCCCGGCGGCGATGGGACGGCCGTGGCCGGTCAGGCGGCCGATGGCCGAGGGCCGCACCGACATCCGGTCGGCGACGCCCGTCCAGTCCAGCAGCCCGGTGTCGACCATGGTGTGCTGGACCACGGACAGCGCCGTCTCCAGGCCGACCATGCCCATGGCCGCGGCGCCCCACTCGCAGTCCTTGTCCTCGTGCGGATGCGGGGCGTGGTCGGTGGCCACGCAGTCGATGGTGCCGTCGGCGAGCGCCTCGCGCAGCGCCATCACATCGGCCTCGGTGCGCAGCGGCGGGTTCACCTTGTAGACGGGGTCGTAGGAGCGTACGAGCTCGTCGGTGAGCAGCAGATGGTGCGGGGTGACCTCGGCGGTGACGTTCCAGCCCTTGGACTTGGCCCAGCGGACGATCTCGACCGAGCCCGCGGTGGACAGATGACAGATGTGCACCCGGGAGCGGACGTGCGCGGCGAGCAGCACATCGCGGGCGATGATCGACTCCTCGGCGACGGCCGGCCAGCCGCCCAGGCCCAGCTCGGCGGAGACGATGCCCTCGTTCATCTGGGCGCCCTCGGTGAGCCGGGGCTCCTGGGCGTGCTGGGCGATGACGCCGTCGAACGCCTTCACATACTCCAGCGCGCGGCGCATGATCACCGCGTCGTCCACGCATTTGCCGTCGTCGGAGAAGACCCGCACCCCGGCGGCGGAGTCGTGCATCGCGCCCAGCTCGGCGAGTTTCTTGCCCTCCAGGCCCACGGTGACCGCCCCGACGGGCTGGACATCGCAGTAGCCGGACTCCCTGCCCAGCCGCCAGACCTGCTCGACGACGCCCGCGGTGTCGGCGACCGGGAAGGTGTTGGCCATGGCGTGGACGGCGGTGAAACCGCCGACCGCGGCGGCCCGGGTGCCGGTGAGGACCGTCTCGGAGTCCTCCCGGCCGGGCTCGCGCAGATGGGTGTGGAGGTCGACCAGGCCCGGCAGCAGGATCTGCCCGGCGACGTCGATCACGGTGGCGCCGTCCGCGTCCAGCCCGGTGCCGACCGCGGCGATGTGCTCCCCCTCGATCAGCACGTCCCGCGGCTCACCGCCGAGCACCTTCGCCCCGCGAAGCAGCGTCTTGTGGGTGTCGCTCATGGTTACTTGCTCTCCTCGGTGCGGGCGGTGGCGACGGCGGACTCGTTCCCGCCGAGCAGCAGATACAGGACCGCCATGCGGATCGAGACGCCGTTGGCGACCTGCTCGACGGCGGTGCAGCGGTCGGAGTCCGCGACCTCCGCGGTGATCTCCATGCCGCGGTTCATGGGGCCGGGGTGCATCACGATGGCGTGCTCCGGCATCCGCGCCATGCGGTCGCCGTCCAGGCCGTAGCGGCGGGCGTACTCCCGCTCGGTGGGGAAGAACGCGGCGTTCATCCGCTCGCGCTGGACGCGCAGCATCATCACGGCGTCGGTCTTGCCGACCACCGCGTCCAGGTCGTAGGCGACCTCGCAGGGCCAGCTCTCCACGCCGAAGGGGACCAGCGTCGGCGGGGCGACCAGGGTGACCTCGGCGCCCAGGGTGGCCAGCAGATGGACGTTGGAGCGGGCCACCCGGCTGTGCAGGATGTCGCCGACGATCGTGACCCGGCGCCCGGCCAGGTCCTGTCCGACGCCGGAGACCTCCGGGATCAGATGGCGGCGCATGGTGAAGGCGTCGAGCAGCGCCTGGGTGGGGTGCTCATGGGTGCCGTCGCCCGCGTTCACCACGGCGCCGTTGATCCAGCCGGAGGTGGCCAGCCGGTGCGGGGCGCCGGAGGCGTGGTGGCGGATCACCACGGCGTCGGCGCCCATCGCCTCCAGGGTGAGCGCGGTGTCCTTCAGGGACTCGCCCTTGGAGACCGAGGAGCCCTTGGCGGAGAAGTTGATGACGTCGGCGGACAGCCGCTTGGCGGCCGCCTCGAAGGAGATGCGGGTGCGGGTGGAGTCCTCGAAGAAGAGGTTGACGACGGTACGGCCGCGCAGGGTCGGCAGTTTCTTGATCGGCCGGTCGGCGAGCCGGGCCAGTTCCTCGGCGGTGTCGAGGATCAGGACGGCATCGTCGCGCGAGAGGTCGGCGGCCGAGATGAGGTGGCGCTTCATCCGGTTGCTCCGTGGGTGAAGGAGGTGTGCGGGCGTGCGGGCGGGCAGGCGCGGGGACCGGTGTCATGGCGGCACCGGTGGTCCGTCGGGCGGGTCCCCCGGGGTCGCCGGGGCGGCACTCGCCGTCGGTGAGGGGCGCTACTTCCCGTCCGCGGGGGTGGTCTCGCGCAGCCCGAGGAGCACGCTGTCGCGGCCGTCCTCCTCGGTGAGCTGGACCTTGACCGTCTCCCGCAGCGACGTGGGGAGGTTTTTGCCGACATAGTCGGCGCGGATCGGCAGTTCACGGTGACCACGGTCGACGAGGACCGCGAGCTGGACCGCGCGCGGCCGCCCGATGTCACCGAGGGCGTCGAGCGCGGCGCGGATGGTGCGGCCGGAGAAGAGCACATCGTCGACGAGGACCACCAGACGGCCGTCGATGCCGTCGTCGGGGATCTCGGTACGGGCGAGTGCGCGGGCCGGGCGCAGCCTCAGGTCGTCGCGGTACATCGTGATGTCGAGCGAGCCGACCGGGATCCGGCCGGGCTTGCCGGTGATCTCTTCGAGCCGGGCGGCCAGCCGCCGGGCGAGAAAGACACCACGGGTGGGAATGCCGAGCAGCACCACGTCATCGGCGCCTTTGGCGCGCTCGACGATCTCGTGGGCGATGCGGGTGAGAACGCGCGCGATATCCGGTGCTTCCAGCACCGAGCGCGCGGCGTCAGAGGTTCGGGCGTCCATACGAAACGGACCTCCTTCTCCGCCTCACGGGACGGACCTTAAAGGACGGTCGGATTTGCGCCATTCACACTAGCAGGAGTCCCGGGTGCTCCTGCCATCACCCCTGGCCGGAGCCCCTCCGCTCCGTTCGGCTTGACGAATGGAAATTACGCTGCGTAACCTCACAGTGAGTGACCAGCCGCGCGGCACAGCCGCACGTCGATACAGCGTCCGGGGAGCTTTATGTCCAGCGAATACGCCAAACAGCTCGGGGCCAAGCTCCGCGCCATCCGCACCCAGCAGGGCCTCTCCCTCCACGGTGTCGAGGAGAAGTCCCAGGGCCGCTGGAAGGCCGTGGTGGTGGGATCGTACGAGCGCGGCGACCGCGCCGTGACCGTGCAGCGTCTCGCCGAGCTGGCCGACTTCTACGGCGTCCCGGTGCAGGAGCTGCTTCCGGGCACGAGCCCGGCCGGGGCCGCCGAGCCGCCGCCGAAGCTGGTACTGGACCTTGAGCGACTGGCCCATGTGCCGGTCGAGAAGGCAGGCCCGCTGCAGCGGTATGCCGCGACGATCCAGAGCCAGCGTGGCGATTACAACGGCAAGGTGCTCTCGATCCGCCAGGACGACCTGCGCACCCTCGCCGTTATCTACGACCAGTCGCCGTCCGTGCTGACCGAACAGCTGATCAGCTGGGGTGTGCTGGGCGCCGACGCCCGCCGCGCGGTCCAGCACGAGGACGTCTGAGTCTCCGTCCCCTTTCCCCCTTCACCAGCAGAAACGTGCCGCCGGGGGCGGTGGAGCCCTTCCGGGTCCTCCACCGCCCCCGGCGGCTTTGTCGTATGACGCGCCTGTGCGGCGTATGACGCGCCTGTGCGGCGTCCGTCGTATGGCCCGGCGGTCCGGCTCGTGGTCCGGCGTGACGGCCCCGTCGCGGCTATGCCCGGTGCTCCGGGTGCTCCTGATCGCGACGCAGACTCGGCTTCAGCTCCTTGATACGGCCCAGCAGACCGTTGACAAAGGCCGGCGAGTCGTCGGTGGAGAACTCCTTGGCGAGCTGCACCGCCTCGTCGATCACCACCGCGTCCGGGGTCTCGTCCTCCCACACCAGCTCATACGCGCCCAGCCGGAGGATATTGCGGTCGACGACCGGCATCCGGTCCAGCGTCCAGCCCACCGCATAGGTGGCGATCAGCTCGTCGATCCGGCCGATGTGCTGCGCATATCCCTCGACGAGCTGCATCGTGTATTCGCTGACCGGCGGCTGCCGGTCGTCGGTCCGGGCGAGCCGGATCCAGTCCGCGAGCACGATCTGCACGGTGGTGCCGCGCTGATCGGCCTCGAAAAGGATCTGGAAGGCACGCTTACGGGCCTTGTTGCGGGCAGCCACGGTTAGTTGTTCACCCGACCGAGGTACTCGCCGGAGCGGGTGTCGACCTTGATCTTCTCACCGGTGGTGATGAACAGCGGCACGCCGATCTCGTAGCCGGTCTCCAGCTTGGCGGGCTTGGTGCCACCGGTGGAGCGGTCGCCCTGGACACCCGGCTCGGTGTACTCGATCACCAGCTCGACGGCGGCGGGGAGCTCGACGTACAGCGGGTTGCCCTCGTACATCGCCACGACGGCCTCGAAGCCCTCCAGCAGATAGCGGGCGTTGTCGCCCACGACCTCGGGGGTGATGTAGATCTGGTCGAAAGTGTCCATGTCCATGAACACAAAGCTCTCGCCGTCCTTGTACGAGAACTGCATGCCGCGCTTGTCGACATTGGCCGTCTCGACCTTCACGCCGGCGTTGAAGGTCTTGTCGACCACCTTGCCGGACAGCACGTTCTTGAGCTTGGTGCGCACGAAGGCGGGGCCCTTGCCGGGCTTGACGTGCTGGAACTCGACGACGGACCACAGCTGGCCGCCTTCGAGCTTGAGCACCAAGCCGTTCTTGAGGTCGTTCGTGGATGCCACGGTTGCGGGTTCTCCTGGACTACAGCTGGCGGAGACCAGAAAGCCGCCGGCGCACCCTGTTCTTCAGAGTGCGAGCAGCTCTTTGGTCGTGATGGTGAGTAGCTCGGGTCCGCCGTCCGCCTCGGGGCGGACGACGAGCGTGTCATCGATCCGGACACCGCCCCGTCCCGGGAGGTGGACCCCCGGCTCGACGGTGACCGGCACACAAGCGTCCAGTTTACCCATGGCGGACGGTGTGAGCCGAGGGTCCTCGTCGATTTCCAGGCCCACACCGTGTCCGGTGCACGGTTCGAGGGCGTCTCCGTAGCCCGCCGCGGTCAGCACCTGGCGGGTCACCCGGTCCACATCGCAGTACGCGCGGCCCGGCAACAGCGCCTCCCGCCCGGCCCGCTGGGCGGCGAAGACGGCATCGTACAACTCGACCTGCCAGTCCGCGGGCGAGGGTCCGATGACGAAGGTACGGCCCACCTGGCAGCGGTAGCCGCGGTAGTCGGCGCCCAGGCAGATGGTGAGGAAGTCGCCCTCCTCGACCCGCCGGTCGGTGGGCAGATGGCCGGGGCGCCCCGCGTTGGGCCCCGCCGCGACGACGGTGGGGAAGGCCGGGCCGTCCGCGCCGTGGTCCACCAGCCGGCGCTCCAGCTCCAGCGCCAGATGACGCTCGGTACGGCCCACCAGGATCGACTCCAGCAGCTCGCCGAGCGCCTGGTCGGCCAGCTCCCCGGCGATCCGCATACAGGAGATCTCCTCGTCGTCCTTGACGAGCCGCAACTGCTCGACGGCGCGGTCCAGATCGGCCAGACGGAGCCGGGGGGCGGCGGCGCCGAGCGCCCGATGGCGGGCGACGGTCAGATCGTGCTCCTCGACGGCCAGCGAGTCGGCGCCGTCCGCCGCGGCCAGGTCGGCGGCGGCCACCGCCGGATCGCCGTCCGCGCCGGGCAGGACGAGCAGCCGCGGCTCCTCCGAACGCGTCGGGCCGAAGGAGAGGTGGGGGGAGAGCGGTGGGGCGGACGGGATCTCGGTGGCCACCAGCACATCCTGGACGGGGCCGAGCAGCAGCACGGCCCCGGGCGGCACGGCGCCGCACAGGTAGCGCACATTGGCGGGCCGGGACACCAGCGCCGCCGCGCTCCCGGCCGCGGTGCACTGATCGTGCAGACGGGCACGTCGGGCCGCGTACACCTCGGACATGTCCCCGAGCGTACGCACGCTCGGGGGCCTTGGCTCCTCCAGTGGCTCCGGCGAGTGAGCCGACGCCGCCCGCGGCGGCGCAGAGCGCCCCGGAGGCGAACCGAGCCGCAAAAAACCGGGGCGGCCTTGGTTACCAGCTCGGTGGGCTCGCGATGGAGCGGGTGACGACCTCGTCGAGCATGCGGGCCGTGGTCTCCACGTCATACGTGGAGTTGTCGATGATCGGCAGGCCGGAGCCGTACCACCCGGCCATCCGGCCGTGGATCCGCGCCACCTCCTCGTCGCTGAGGCGGCGGTTGCCGGTGCGGGCCGCGTTCCGCTCCAGGACGATCTCCAGGCCCGGAAGGACCACCACCGGCAGCAGACCGGGTCCGACATGGCGCTTCCAGCCGCCGAGGCCGACGACCGGGCGGTCCGGGAAGACGGCGTCGTCGAGGATGCAGGAGATCCCGTTGGCCAGGAAGTTACGGGCGGCGAAGCCGCAGGTGCGGCGGGCGAGACGGTACTGCGCCTCGGAGTTCTCGTTCCACCCCGACTGGGGGTTGGCGAAACCGGACCGGACCCACTCCCGCACATCGTCCAGGCTGATGTGCGCGGTCGGCACCCGGCGCCGGTCGGCCCAGTGGCGCGCGACCGTCGTCTTGCCCGCCCCGGCCGGTCCGATCAGCAGCACCGCCACCGCCGCCTGCGAGACATCGGCGAGCGACGGGTCGGCCGGGGGGTGCGGCAGCGGCACCGGACCGCCGGGCGGGAGCTGGATATGGCCGGTGGTGTTCACCGTCTCCAGCGGAGCCCCGGGGTGCGCGGGCGGGGCCGGCGGAGGCGATACCGGATGTTGCGCGGGCGGTGCGGGGTGCCCGGGCACCGGAGGCGCGGGCGGGGCGGGGGGATTGGGGTGAGGTCCCGGGTGATGGTTCGCACTCGCGCCCTGGGCCCAGCCCGCACCCTGCGGACCGGGCACCGGCCCCGGCTGGTGGGGCGGTGGCAGCGGAGCTCCCACTGCATGCTGCATCCGGTGGCACTCCGTCTCGTACAGGCAGTTCTCATCGGACAACTGTCACGTGTGATAGGGCGGTGAGGCCGCTCCTACCGAACGGTACCTGCCCAGAGCGTCGCTGTGTGAACGCCCCGCAAACCCGTTGTGTGCCCACCACGCCTTGCCGGCCAGGCAATTCGTCCGACAAGGGCCGCAACTGCGAGGGCTGGGGAGCTGTTCGAAAGCCCGCGGCGGTGCCGCGGGCTTTCGAGGGCGATGACAGAGTTGTGACGGAGCGAGACGGACGCCTCGGCGTCAGCGGGAGATCTCGGCGTACGCGGCGAGCAGCACCGCCGGGTCCGGGCCCTCCAGGACGGTGGGCTTGGCGAGACCGTCCAGGACGATGAAGCGCAGCAGGTCACCGCGGGACTTCTTGTCGACCCGCATGGTCTCCAGCAGCTTGGGCCACTGGTCGCCCCGGTAGGTGAGCGGCAGGCCCACGGACTCCAGGACGGCGCGGTGGCGGTCGGCCGTGGCGTCGTCCAGACGGCCCGCCAGCCGCCCCAGCTCGGCGGCGAAGACCATGCCCACGGAAACGGCCGCGCCATGGCGCCAGTTGTAGCGCTCGTTCTTCTCGATGGCGTGGGCGAGCGTATGCCCGTAGTTGAGGATCTCCCGCAGCCCGGACTCCTTGAGGTCGCTGGAGACGACCTCGGCCTTGACCCGGATGGAGCGCTCGATGAGCTCGGCGGTATGCGGTCCGGCGGGGGTGCGGGCGGCGGCCGGGTCCCGCTCGATCAGCTCCAGGATCTCCGGGTCGGCGATGAAGCCCGCCTTGATGATCTCGGCGAGCCCGCTGATGTAGTCGTTGACCGGCAGCGAGTCCAGCGCGGCCAGATCGCACAGCACCCCGGCCGGGGGGTGGAAGGCGCCGACGAGGTTCTTGCCCTCGGCTGTATTGATCCCGGTCTTGCCGCCGACGGCGGCGTCGACCATGGCGAGCACGGTCGTGGGGACGGCGATCCAGCGCACGCCGCGCAGCCAGGTCGCGGCGACGAATCCGGCGACATCGGTGGTCGCGCCGCCGCCGACGCCGACGATCACATCGGTGCGGGTGAAGCCGGTCTGCCCGAGCGCCTTCCAGCAGTACGCGGCGACCTCGGCGGTCTTGGCCTCCTCGCCGTTGGGCAGCTGGATCGCGACGGCGTCGTACCCCTGCTCGGCGAGGTCCTGGCGGATGGCCTCACCGGTCTCGGCCAGCGCCTCGGGGTGCAGGACGGCGACGCGCTTGGCCGCGCCGAGCAGCCCGGGGAGCTCACCGAGGAGCTGCCGGCCGATCAGCACCTCGTACGGCGCGGTGCCCGCGGTGCCTCCGACCTGGATGCGCGTAGGAGTATCGGCCACAGGGGGTGTCATGCGTTCTTCAACTCCAGTACGTCCAGGACGGCCTCGGCGACGTCCTCGGGGGTGCGGTCCTCGGTCGACACGGCGGCGCGGGCGACCTCGGTGTACAGCGGGCGGCGCTGCTCCATCAGCTCACGCCAGCGCTGGCGCGGGTTGACCGTGAGCAGCGGGCGCGGGGCGTCCAGACCGGTGCGCTTGACGGCCTCGGCGACGCCCATCTCCAGGAAGACGACGGGGAGGCCGACGAGCAGCTCACGGGTGCCCTCGTCCAGGACGGCGCCGCCGCCCAGCGCGAGCACGCCCCGGTGCTCGGCGACGGCGGTCCGTACGGCCTGCCGCTCCAGCTCACGGAAGTGCGGCTCGCCCTCGTCGATGAAGATCTCCGAGATCTCCTTGCCCGCCGTCGCGACGATGTCGGTGTCGCTGTCGCGGAAGGTGGTGCCGAGCCGCTGCGCGAGCACCTGCCCGACGGTGGTCTTCCCGACGCCCATGGGCCCGACCAGCACGACGACGGGACCCTCCCCGACCTGCCCGCTCACCGAATGGCCAGGTTCTCGAGGAAGCTCTGAACGTTACGCCGCGTCTCGGCGATCGAGTCGCCGCCGAACTTCTCGGCGACCGCGTCCGCCAGGACCAGCGCGACCATCGCCTCGGCGACGATCCCGGCCGCCGGGACGGCGCAGACGTCGGAGCGCTGGTGGTGGGCCTTGGTCGGCTCGCCCGTGGTCACATCGATCGTGGCCAGCGCCTTCGGTACGGTCGCGATCGGCTTCATCGCGGCCCGGACGCGCAACAGCTCGCCGGTGGTCAGCCCGCCCTCGGTACCACCCGAGCGGCCCGAGGAGCGCCGGATGCCCTCGTCCGTGGAGACGATCTCGTCATGGGCCTTGGAGCCTGGCACCCGCGCGAGGTCGAAGCCGTCACCGACCTCGACGCCCTTGATGGCCTGGATGCCCATCAGCGCAGCGGCCAGCCGTGCGTCGAGCCGGCGGTCCCAGTGCACATGGGAGCCGAGGCCCACCGGCACGCCGTACGCGAGCACCTCGACGACGCCGCCGAGGGTGTCGCCGTCCTTGTGGGCCTGGTCGATCTCGGCCACCATCGCCTTGCTCGCGTCGGCGTCCAGGCAGCGCACCGGGTCGGCGTCCAGCTTCTCGACGTCGGAGGGCTTGGGGTAGACGCCGTAGGGCGCCCTCGCGGCGGCCAGCTCCACCACATGCGAGACGATCTCGATCCCGGCCGTCTCCTTGAGGTAGGAGCGGGCGACGGTGCCCAGCGCCACCCGGGCGGCGGTCTCGCGGGCGCTGGCGCGCTCCAGGATCGGCCGGGCCTCGTCGAAGCCGTACTTCTGCATACCGGCCAGGTCCGCGTGGCCGGGGCGGGGCCGGGTCAGCGGGGCGTTACGGGCGAGTCCCTCGAGGATCTCGGGGTCCACCGGGTCGGCGGCCATGACCTGCTCCCACTTCGGCCACTCCGTGTTGCCGACCATGATCGCAACCGGGGAGCCGAGGGTCAGTCCGTGCCGTACGCCGCCGATGAAGGTGACCTCGTCGCGCTCGAACTTCATCCGGGCACCGCGGCCATAGCCGAGCCGCCGGCGGGCCAGGGCGTCCGCCACCATGTCGGTGGTGATCGGCACCCCGGCGGGCAGCCCCTCCAGCGTCGCCACGAGTGCGGGGCCGTGCGACTCCCCCGCGGTCAGCCAGCGCAACCTGCTCAACGGTGCTCCCTCATGCGCGTGCCTCGACGTCTTGCGGCGCGACCCGGTCCGCGCGACTCCGGCCCGCACCTCCGATCCTCCCACGACCCGGGAGTCCCATCGGTGCATGGTCCATGGGGTGGACGGTCGCGGCGGGCCGGGGACGGCCCGGGGGCAGTCGCGGCGGGCGGGTCAGGGGCCGACGAGGGGCCCATGAGGCGGGTCAGCGGGCCGCCAGGGCCTCGCGCATCGCGGCCAGGGGCGCGGGGGCGCGGCCCGTCATCTGCTCGACCTGGAGTACCGCCTGGTGGACCAGGAGGTCCAGACCGCCGACGACCGAGCCGTCGTGGACCGCCCAGGCGGCGGCGAGCGGGGTCGGCCAGGGCTCGTAGAGGACGTCGAAGAGTGCGCCGGGGCGGTCCGGTACCGACGCGGCGAGCGCGTCGGTGGTGCCCGCGGGGGTGGTGGCGATCACCAGGGGCGCGCCGAGCGCCTCGGCCGCGTCGCCCCAGTCCGCCGTGCGCACCGGGACGCCCAGCCGCTCGCCCCACTGCCGCATCTCGGCGGCGCGGGCCTCGCTGCGGACGTACGCGGTGACCTCGCCGTCGCAGATCCGGGAGAGCGCGGCCAGCGCGGAGGAGGCCGTGGCGCCGGCGCCCAGCACGGCGGCGCGCTCCACCCGCCCGACGCCGCGCTCCCGCAGGGCCGCCAGCATGCCCGGGATATCGGTGTTGTCCCCGTGCCTGCGGCCGTCGTCGGTGAAGACGACCGTGTTGACGGCCTCCACCGATGCCGCGGTGTCGGTGATCTCGTCCAGCAGCGGGATGACGGCGCGCTTGAGCGGCATGGTCAGGGACAGCCCGGCCCAGGCCGGTCCCCCGTCCTCGCCGAGGTGTTTGAAGAAGTCCGGCAACGCGGTCTCGTTCACCTCGAAGCGGTCGTACGTCCAGCCGGTCAGGCCCAGTTCGCGGTAGGCGGCGCGGTGCAGCACCGGTGACAGGGAGTGGGTGATCGGCGAACCGAGCACGGCTGCCCTGCGGTTTTCCGACATCTTTCCTCAGCCGTTGTTCGTGCGCTGCTTATTGAACTTGTCGACCCACTTCTGGTGATCCGCGTAGGTCTTGGAGAACTGGCTCGTCTTGCCGTCGAGCGAGATGAAGTAATACCAGCCGTCGCTGGTCGGGTTCATCGCCGCTTTCAGCGCGTCATGGCCCGGGTTTCCGATCGGACCGGGCGGCAGTCCCTTGTAGAAGTACGTGTTGTACGGGTTGTTGTACTGCTTGATCTCATTGATCGGGATATCGATCTTGCTCTGATTCTTGATGTAGTTGTACGTGGAGTCGAATTCCAGCTTGCCGTACGTCTCGGGATTCGCGGGCTTGAGCCGGTTGTAGATGACCTCGGCCATCTTCCGGAAGTCGTCGTGGGTGACGCCCTCCGCCTGGACCAGGCTGGCCACGCTGATCAGCTGGAGCGGGGACTTGAGGCCCAGCTCCTTCGCCTTGCCCTCCAGGTCCTGGCTGCCGTAGTTCCGATTGGCCTCGGCGACCATCTTCCGCAGCACGTCAGCGGGTTTGGCGCCCTTGCCCACGCTATAGCGGGACGGGTAGAGGAACCCTTCCAGCGGATCCTTGATCTTGCTGTTGTCGTCGGCCCAGGAAGGCAGCCCGAGGTTTTTCGCCTCCTTCTTGGCGATGTCCGCGGTGGTCCCCGCCTTGACGCCGACCTTCTTGTCGATCGCCGCGTAGATCGCGGCGTCGCGCATGCCCTCGGTGACGATCAGGGCGTTGCTGCTGGTGGGGTCGAGCATCAGCTTGACCGCCGCCGCGCCGGACATCTCCTTGCGCAGGCTGTAGGTGCCCGGCTGGACGAACTTGCCGCTGTCCTCCACCGCCTCGACGAAGGCGCCACTGCTCTTGACCACGCCCTTGTCGGCGAGGATCGAGCCGATCTCGGCATTGCCGGAGCCGGAGGGAACCTCCACCTCGATCCGGCCGGTGCCGTCGCCGGAGTAGTCGGGTGCGGGGCCGAAGCGGGTCTGCCAGAAGTCGTAGGCGTAGTAGCCGCCTCCGCCGACGGCACCCACCAGGACGACGGTGACGAAGAGGCACGCCACGCCGCTGCGGCGCTTCTTGGGCTTGCCCTTGCCCTTCTTGCCGCCGCGCGCGCCGGGCTCGTCGTCGTCATCGTCATCGTCCGCCGCGTCGTCCAGGCCCCGGCCGCCGCCGTCCGTGAAGAACGGATGGTCGTCCTCGGCGTCCGCCCGGGCGGACTGCTCCTCGGGGGACTCACGCTGGCGCGGCACCTGGTGCTCTGCGGGCACCGTGGGCATCTGCTGTGTCTGCGGGGGCACATGAGCGCCCTGAGGTCCCGACGGGGCCTGCGGTGACTGCTGTTGTCCCTGGTAGACGTCCTGGGCCGGGTAGGAAGCGCCCTGGCCCCCGTAGGGATCCTGCGGGTCCATGCCCCCGTACGAGCCGTCCTGGGGCGGGTACGGAACACCCTGGCCGGGGTACTCCTGCGGGTGCCGCTGATGCGGGTAGCCGCCGTCCTGGCCGTCCCACTGGGGCTGCTGGTGCTGCTGGTGCTGCTGGGGATCCTGCTGGTATCCGTGCGGATACTGCTGGTGCCCGTAGGGATCCTGGGCGTACGCGTCCTGCCCGTAGGAGCCCTGACCGTAGGGATCCTGGCCGTAGACCTCCTGTGCGTAGGGGTCCTGCGCGTACGGCTCCTGAGCGTAGGGGGCCTGCGCATGGGGATCCTGACCGGCCACCGTGGGCTGGCCGCTCCACTCCCGGTCCCCGTACAGCGGATCCTCGGGATGCCACGGTTGGGAGCCGGGTCCCCGGCCGTACTCAGTCATCGATCCCCTAGCGACGGAGGTGGTCACCGCCCGGCGTGTTCGTGGCACGGGTGGCGGCGGCCATGTCGCGCGGAACGTTACCGTACCGCGATCAGATGACCACTTCGACGGCTTCTCCGGGGGCCCGGCCCGAGACCCGCTCGGTCTCCAGCGCGCTCTGCAGGATCACCACGGCGGCCGCCTGGTCAACGACCGAGCGGCCCTTCTTCGACGTCACCCCGGAGGCGCGCAGCCCCTGGGACGCTGTGACAGTGGTCATACGCTCGTCGACGAGCCGTACCGGCACCGGGGCGACCCGACGCGCCAACTCCCGTGCGAAGGTGCGCACTTTGGTCGCGGCCGGCCCCTCGCGCCCGCTGAGCGAGCGCGGCAGGCCGACCACCACCTCGAGTGGTTCGTACTCCTCGACGAGCGCCGCGAGCCGCTTGTGGGCGGCCGGGATGTCACGTCCCGGCACGGTCTCCACGGGGGTGGCCAGGATCCCGTCGGGGTCGCACGAGGCGACCCCGATCCGGGCGTCCCCGACGTCGATGGCGATCCGCCTGCCGCGTCGCACGGCGATCAGGCCGATTCCTGGACAAGCCGCTCGACGGCCTGGACGGCCTCGCCGACGGCGTCCGGGTTCTGCCCGCCGCCCTGGGCCACGTCCGGCTTGCCGCCGCCTCCGCCGCCGAGCGTCTTGGCGGCGGCGCGGACCAGGTCACCGGCCTTCAGACCGCGCTCACGGGCGGCCTCATTGGTGGCGATCACGGTCAGCGGACGGCCGCCCGCCACGGTGAAGAGGGCGACGACGGCCGGGCGGTCACCCGGGATGCGCCCGCGCACGTCCAGGACCAGCTTGCGCAGATCGTCGGCGGAGGTGCCGTCCGGCACCTTGGCGGCGACCAGGGCCGTGCCCCGGACGTCCTTGGCGCCCTGGGCGAGACCGGCGGCGGCCTGCAGCACCTTCTCGGCGCGGAACCGCTCGATCTCCTTCTCGGCCTCCTTGAGCTTGCCCAGCATGCCGGAGATCTTCTCCGGGAGCTCCTCGGGGCGGCCCTTGACCAGGTCGGTGAGCTGGGAGACGACCGTGTGCTCACGGGCGAGGAAATTGTAGGCGTCCACGCCCACCAGGGCCTCGACCCGGCGCACACCGGAGCCGATGGAGGATTCGCCGAGCAGCTTCACCAGACCCAGCTGGGCGGTGTTGTGCACATGCGTGCCACCGCACAGCTCCTTGGAGAAGTCGCCGATGGTCACCACGCGCACCCGGTCGCCGTACTTCTCGCCGAACTCGGCGATGGCGCCCTGCTTCTTGGCCTCGTCCATGCTCATCACCTCGGCGGAGACGTCGAGTTCCCGCGAGAGCACTTCGTTGATCTTCTGCTCGACGTCCATGAGGACCCCGCCGGGCACGGCGGCCGGCGAGCCGAAGTCGAAGCGGAAGCGGCCGGGCGAGTTCTCCGAACCGGCCTGGGCGGCGGTGGGGCCCAGGGCGTCGCGCAGCGCCTGGTGGGTGAGGTGGGTGGCGCTGTGGGCGCGGGCGATGGCGCGGCGGCGCGTGACGTCGATCCGGGCGTGGACACCGGCGCCGACCGTCACCTCGCCGACCTGGACGACGCCCTTGTGCACGCTGACGCCGGGCACCGGCTGCTGGACGTCCCGGACCTCCACCACGGCGCCGGTGTCCAGCTTGATCCGGCCGGTGTCGGCGAGCTGGCCGCCGCCCTCGGCGTAGAACGGGGTGCGGTCCAGGACGACCTCGACCTCGTCGCCCTCGGTGGCGGCGGGCGAGGACACCCCGTCGACCAGCAGACCGACGATGGTGGACTCGCCCTCGGTGTGGCTGTAGCCGGTGAACTCGGTCAGGCCGGAGCTGTCGGCCACCTCGCGGTAGGCGGACAGGTCGGCGTGGCCGGTCTTCTTGGCCTTGGCGTCGGCCTTGGCGCGCTCCCGCTGCTCCTTCATCAGCCGGCGGAAGCCCGCCTCGTCCACCGAGAGGCCCTGTTCGGCGGCCATCTCGAGGGTGAGGTCGATCGGGAAGCCCCAGGTGTCGTGGAGCAGGAACGCCTTGTCGCCGGCGAGCACGCTGCCACCGGCGGCCTTGGTGTCGGTGACGGCGGTGTCGAGGATGTTGGTGCCGGCCTTGAGCGTCTTGAGGAAGGCCGACTCCTCGGCGAGGGCGACGGTCTCGATGCGCTTGCGGTCGGTCAGCAGCTCCGGGTACTGCTGGCCCATCGTCTTGAGGACGACGTCGACCAGCTCGCCGACGACCGGCTCGGTGGCGCCGAGGAGGCGCATGTTGCGGATGGCGCGGCGCATGATGCGGCGCAGCACATAGCCGCGGCCCTCGTTGCCGGGGGTGACGCCGTCGCCGATGAGCATGACGGAGGTGCGCATGTGGTCGGCGACCACGCGCAGTGCGACGTCGGTGTCATGGGCGGCGCCGTAGGCGACCCCGGTCAGCTCGGTGGCCTTGTCCATGACGACGCGCAGGGTGTCGGTCTCGTACATGTTCTGCACGCCCTGCAGGATCATCGCGAGGCGCTCGAGGCCGAGGCCGGTGTCGATGTTCTTGCTGGGCAGCTCGCCGAGGATCGGGAAGCTCTCCTTGCCCTCGCCCGGACCGCGCTCGTACTGCATGAAGACCAGGTTCCAGATCTCCACGTAGCGCTCGTCGTTGACGGCCGGGCCGCCCTCCTCGCCGAACTCCGGACCACGGTCGTAGTTGATCTCGGAGCAGGGGCCGCAGGGGCCGGGGACGCCCATGGACCAGTAGTTCGGGCCCATGCCCAGGCGCTGGATGCGCTCGGCGGGGACGCCGATCACCTCGCGCCAGATGCGCTCGGCCTCGTCGTCCTGCTCATAGACGGTGATCCACAGCCGCTCGGGGTCGAGGCCGTAGCCGCCCTCCTCCTGGGAGCCGGTCAGCAGCTCCCAGGCGTACTTGATGGCGCCTTCCTTGAAGTAGTCGCCGAACGAGAAGTTCCCGCACATCTGGAAGAAGGTGCCGTGCCGGGTGGTCTTGCCGACCTCTTCGATGTCCGGGGTGCGCACGCACTTCTGCACGCTGACGGCGCGGTCGAAGGGCGGCTTGACCTCGCCGAGGAAGTACGGCTTGAAGGGGACCATGCCCGCGGGGACCAGCAGCAGCGTCGGGTCGTCCGCGATGAGCGACGCCGACGGCACGACGGTGTGCCCGCGCTCCTCGAAGAAGCGCAGCCAGCGGCGGCGGATTTCAGCCGACTCCATCAGTGGTCCTCATTTCCGGCTTTGTGGAGCTTGTGGGGAGTGGTGTGGGTGAGCTGGGCCCGGCCCCGCTGGGCCGGGAGCTGCTTGCGGTCGTCCGGCGGTGGCGCCGAGAGCCCGAGCGCGTCCTTGAGCGCGGCCTCGCGGTCGGCCATGCCGTCCCGTACGTCGAGGGCGAAGACCTTGATCCGCCGGCCCGCCAGCACCGCGCGGTCGGCGGCCTGCGCCGCCAGACTCTCCGGGGTGAGCTGGTTGAGCTTGCGGTTGACCTTGGTGGTGGCCCACACTCCGGCGGCGACGCCGGTGGTGAACCAGAATGTGCGGCGGAACATCCGGTCTGTCAGCCCTTCGATCCACGGTTGCGGCGGCCGCCCCAGCGGGCGGACGGCAGGGTCTTGCCGATGACGACGGTGCGCGCGGGCGCGGGCTCGTCCTGCGCCCGCCCCTTGCGGCCGATCGCCCGCCGGACGCCGTAGCCGAACGCGGCCACCTTGACCAGCGGACCGCCGAAGGCGGCGGAGACGGTCGAGGAGAGCGCGGAGGCGTTGGAGGTGACCTCCTGGACGTCGGAGGCGATCGAATCCACCCGGGCGAGCTGGGTGTTCGCCTCGCGCACGGTCGCGGACGCCTCGCTGAGCAGCGGGACCGCCTGGTCGGTGACCTCCGCCAGCAGCCTGGTGGCCGCCTTGAGCGTCTGGGCCAGCCTCACCAGCGCCAGCGCGAGGAAGGACACCAGGATCGCCCAGAAGACGGCCACGAGGATCCCGGCCACCTCTCCACCGGACACGTCGCACCGCTCCCTGTCGCCGCTCGTCGTCGTTGTTCGTGTTGGTCGTGCTCGTCGTGATCGCTCGTCGTTCGGGTCGTTCGTCGCCCGCCGCTCTCGGGCGGTATCCGGGCGCGGGCGGCAGGTATCGACCTTATCGCGCCACGGACGCGCACCCGAAACGGATAACGGCCGCCGGGCGCGCTCCCGGACCCGCCATCGGACAAGCCCGCGGGTTCCCCGTCGACCGGCGTCGAGGGGAACCCGCGGGCTTGGCTGGGTACTGTGCGCTCCGCTGTATCAGCGGGCGTAGTACTCGACGACGAGCTGTTCGTCGCAGATGACCGGAATCTCCTTGCGGTTGGGGTCCCGGTCGAGGCGGAAGGCGAGCGCCATCAGGTTGACCTGGAGGTAGCGCGGGGTCTCGCCGTCGGGGGCGTAACCACCCTCGCGCGCCACCTGGAAGGGGTGCTTGTCGCGGCTGCGCTCGCGGACCATCACCACGTCGTCCGGGCGGACCCGGAAGGACGGCTTGTCGACCTTGCGGCCGTTGACCTCGATGTGGCCGTGGGTGACCATCTGGCGGGCCTGGTAGATGGTGCGGGCGATGCCCGACCGCAGCACGAGCGCGTCCAGACGGCGCTCGAGCTCGATGACCAGAGCCTCGCCCGTCTTGCCGCCGGCCTTCCGGGCGCGGTCGTAGGCACGCGCCATCTGGCGCTCGCTGATGTCGTACTGGGCGCGCAGGCGCTGCTTCTCCAGCAGCCGGACCTTGTAGTCACTGGTCTGCTTGCGGCCACGGCCGTGCTCGCCCGGCGGGTACGGGCGGGCCTCGAAGTACTTGACGGCCTTCGGGGTCAGAGCAATGCCCAGCGCCCGCGACTTCTTGACCTTGGGACGCGACTGGTTCACGGGGAACGAACCTCCATGTAAGTTAGGTGAGCCTTACCTTAGCCGAGGAGAACGCATGTTTCGACCTGGGATCCCCCTGCCCAGCACTGGTCAGAGCCCCGAGGAGGGTCAGCCGCGTCCCATGGAAGACGCCCTGCGGCCGTCGCCGGCAGAGCGCGTACGTACTCTCGTTGAATCCAAGGCTACGGCTTCGTTGACGATTCCCGGAATCGAGGCCCTGGACGACCTGGGGGCCGATTGTCCGGCCGCCCGGACGGTCGCCCCGGACGGAGATGTGCTGCTGCTGGTCCCCAGCGGCTCCCCCGCCGCCCGGGCCGCCGCACACGCCCAGGACGACGAGCTGACCTGCGTGATGGAGATCACCGACGTCGCCCCCGTCGCCATGCCGCGGCGGATCCGCGGCCGCGCCTGGGTGGCCGGCTGGATCACCCCCGTCCCCTGCGGTGAGCGCACGCGCGCCGCGGCGGCGCTGCTGGCCGAGCGGCATCCGGTGGGCGAGCTGCTCGGCCTCGACCAGGCGCCGCGGCCCCGGCGGTCCGGTGGTCCGGCCGCCGGCGTGGGGCCCGCCGGGAGCGCCGCCTGGACGCTGCTGCGGCTGGAGGTCGGCGAGGCGTGCGTGGACGACCTGTGGGGTGCGGACGGCGTCGAGCCGGACGACTTCACGACCGCCGACCCCGATCCGCTCGTGCGGCACGAGGCCGATCTGCTCCAGCATCTGCACGCCGCCCACGGCGAGCAGGTGCGCGGGCTGTGCGCGCTGCTCGGCGACCGCTCCGATGTGGTCTGCACCCGGGGCGCGGCCACCCCGGTGGCGCTGGACCGCTTCGGCCTGCGGGTGCGCTTCATGGACGCGGCGGACCGGCCGTTCGACGCGCGCTTCGACTTTCCCGAGCCGGTGCGGAACGTGACCGAGCTGCGGTACGCGATGCACGCCCTGTTCGACGCGGCGACGAGCTGAGCCGGTACGCCGGGTGAGCGGGTGGCGCCGCGCGCGGGGCGACCGTTACGACGAGGTCTGAGCCGGACCGTCGGCGGACGGCGGCGGGTCGCCCCGCAGTCGCGCCCGCACCCGCTCCACCACATCCGCGTACCGCGCCTCGGCGCCGTACCGCGTGGGCTCGTAGTACCGCTTGCCGTGGATCTTGTCCGGTGCGTACTGCTGCGCCGCGATCCCGCCCGGCAGATCGTGCGGGTAGAGATAGCCCTGCGCGTGGCCGAGCTTCTTGGCGCCCTGGTAGTGACCGTCGCGCAGATGCGGCGGCACCGGCCCGGCCAGGCCCGCCCGCACATCCGCCAGCGCCGCGCCGATCGCCGTGGTCGCGGCGTTGGACTTGGGCGCGAGCGCCAGGGCGATCGTGGCATGGCTCAGGGTGAGCGCGGCCTCCGGGAAGCCGATCAGGGCGACCGCCTGCGCCGCCGCCACGGCGGTGGGCAGGGCGGTCGGGTCGGCGAGGCCGATGTCCTCGCTGGCCGAGATCATCAGCCGGCGGGCGATGAACCGCGGGTCCTCCCCCGCCTCGATCATCCGGGCCAGATAGTGCAGCGCCGCGTCCACGTCCGAGCCGCGGATGGACTTGATGAGGGCGCTGGCCACGTCGTAGTGCTGGTCGCCCGCGCGGTCGTACTTCACCGCGGCCCGGTCGACCGCCTCCTCCAGCGAGGTGAGGGTGACCTCGGACTCGCCCTTGTCCAGGGCCGCCCCGGCGCCCGCCTCCAGCGCGGTGAGCGCCCGCCGGGCGTCGCCACCAGCTATGCGCAGCAGATGCGCCTCGGCGTCCTCGGGGAGGGTGACCGCTCCGCCGAGCCCGCGCTCGTCGGTGAGCGCGCGCCGCAGCAGCCCGCGCAGATCGTCGTCGGTCAGCGGCTCCAGGGTGAGCAGCAGCGAGCGGGAGAGCAGCGGGGAGATCACGGAGAAGTACGGATTCTCGGTGGTGGCCGCGATCAGCGTCACCCAGCGGTTCTCCACGGCGGGCAGCAGCGAGTCCTGCTGGGCCTTGCTGAAGCGGTGGATCTCGTCGAGGAAGAGGACGGTGTCCCGCCCGTACGCCCCGGAGGAGCGGCGCGCGCCGTCGATGACGGCCCGGACCTCCTTGACCCCCGCGGTGATGGCCGACAGCTCGACGAAGCGCTTCTGGGTGGCCTGGCTGACCACATACGCCAGTGTCGTCTTGCCGATGCCGGGCGGGCCCCAGAGGATCACCGACGACGGCCCGGCCGGACCGCCGCCGCCCTCGCCCACGAGCCGGCGCAGCGGCGATCCGGGGCGCAGCAGATGCTGCTGGCCCACGACCTCGTCGAGGGTGCGCGGACGCATCCGCACGGCCAGCGGGCTGCTGGCCGGATCCTTCTCCTGGCGGTCCTCTGCGGCGGCGGTGAACAGGTCTGGCTCCACGACCGGAAGCCTATGCCACCCCTCTGACAACGCCGCCGGGCTCGGGGTCCAGCCGCCCGGCTCGGGGGGCCAGCCGCCCGGCTCAGCGGCTCACCGCCAGGCTCAGGGTTCGGCAAGGTGCGGGCTTCAGCCCTGAGCGCCCGTCCAGAAGTCCCACCAGCGGGTGAGGATCAGCATTCCGATGACCCCGATCCACATCACCGGGACCACCCAGTGGAACTCCATGAGCCCGCGCCGCAGCCCGTCGGGCGCGGGAAGGTATCCGTGCTTGAGGTTGTGGCCGGTGACGTAGCAGAACATCACGATGGTGGCGACCCAGGCGAGGCAGCACCACAGGCACAGCGAGCCGATGACGTACAGCGACTCGTACTGCAGCCAGGTCACGAAGCCGACGCCGAAGAGCGTGCCCGCGTTGAAGGTCAGCCAGTACCAGCGCGGGAAGCGCGCCCCGGTCAGCAGGGACATGCCCACGCAGATCACGATGCCGTAGGCGACCAGGCCGAGCATCGGGTTCGGGAAGCCGAACGCCTGCGCCTGGTCGCTCTCCATGATGTTGCCGCAGGAGACGACGGGGTTGAGGCTGCAGCCGGGCGTGAAGACCTTACCGTCGGCCTTGTACTCGAGGATCTTGTTCTTGTCGATCGTGATGACCCAGGCGGCGAGGAGCCCGAGCGCACCGGTGATCACGAGCAGAAGGGCGAAGGCGCGGCTGCCCCCCGTCCCGGTCCGCACGCCCTCCCGCGCCTCACCGGACTCCACGTCGTCCATCACTGTCGTCGCCATACTCGCCGTCACTCGCCGTCCGTCGCTCTCCACCGTGTCCAGCCCCGTCGGGCACGGCCATTGTGCCGCACCCGCCCCGCCGTACGGCCCGCTTATCCAGGCCATGCCATGGTGCCCTGTCCTCCGTTCGGAGGACATAAGACGGGCTTCCCGGTCGCCCCCTGTGCGGCGCGGCACCGTCACGCTCATGGATGTGGCAGACGAGGCCATACGGGTGCGCGGACTGCGCGAGCGCTATGGCGCGGTGACCGCGCTGGACGGCGTTGACCTGGGCATCCGGCAGGGTGAGGTGTTCGGCGTCCTGGGGCCCGACGGGGCGGGCAAGAGCACCACGGTGGAGATCCTCCAGGGCCATCGGAGCCGGGACGCGGGGGAGGTCACGGTGCTGGGCCGGGACCCCGCCTCCGGGGGACGGGAACGGCGTTCCCGGATCGGCATCGTTTGGCAGGATGAATCCACCCCGGCCGAGTTGACGGTGCGCGAGTCCGTGCGGCACTTCGCCCGCTACTGCCCGCGCCCGCGCGACCCCGACGAGGTCATCGGCGACGAGGTCATCGGCCTGGTCGGCCTGGAGGCCAAGGCGGGCAGCCGGATCAAGGCGCTGTCGGGCGGCCAGCGGCGCCGGCTGGACGTGGCCCTGGGGGTGATCGGCGATCCGGAGAGCGCCCCCGCCTCTCCGAGCGGGAGACGGCCGTGCTGCGGCTGGTCGCGCAGGGGCGCACCAACGCGGAGACCGGTCGGCGTCTGTTCATCGGCGAATCGACGGTGAAGACCCATCTGCTGCGGGCCTTCGGCAAGTTGGGCGTGGACGACCGCACCGCGGCGGTCACCAGCGCGATGCGGCTGGGGCTGCTGTAGGGGCAGCACAGGCGAAAGCGAAGGGGGCCCGGGGAAATCCCCGGGCCCCCTTCGGGCGTCGCTCAGGCGAGGCGCGAGCGGATTGCCTCGACCACCTCGGCCAGGGGCACCGGCGCCTGTTCGCCGGACTCCATGTCCTTGAGCTGGACCACGTCCTCGGCGAGGTCGCGCTCGCCCGCCACGATGGCGTAGCGCGCACCGCTGCGGTTGGCCGCCTTCATCGCGGCCTTGAGGCCCTTGCCGCCGTAGGCGAAGTCCGTGGCGACTCCCGCCGTGCGGAGCTCGCCGACCACGCCGAAGAGGACCTTCCGGGCCTCCTCCCCCAGCGGCACCGCGAAGACGCTGACGGCATCGGGCAGGTTCAGCTCGATGCCCTCGGCCTCCAGCGCCAGCACCGTACGGTCCACGCCGAGCGCCCAGCCCACCGAGGGCAGCGCCGGGCCGCCGATCATCTCGGACAGCCCGTCGTAGCGGCCGCCGCCGCCGACCGCGGACTGCGAGCCCAGTCCGTCGTGGACGAATTCGAAGGTGGTGCGGGTGTAGTAGTCCAGGCCGCGCACCAGCTTCGCGTCGTCCTCGAAGGTCACGCCCCGCGCGGTGATCAGCTCGCGGACCTCCGCGTGGTACGCCTTGCACTCCTCGCACAGGTAGTCGCGCAGCAGCGGGGCGCCGGTCAGCTGCTCGCGCACCGCCTCGCGCTTGTCGTCCAGCACCCGCAGCGGGTTGATCTCGACGCGCGCCCGGGTGTCCTCGTCCAGGTCGAGGCCGCGCAGGAAGTCCTGGAGGGCGGCCCGGTAGACGGGACGGCAGGTGGCGTCGCCCAGCGAGTTCAGCAGGATGCGGAAGTTCCGCAGCCCCAGCGAGCGGTACGCGTCGTGGGCCAGGATGATCAGCTCGGCGTCCAGGGCCGGGTCCTCGGCGCCGATCGCCTCCGCGCCGACCTGCGAGAAGTGGCGGTAGCGGCCCTTCTGCGGCCGCTCGTAGCGGTAGTACGAGCCCGAGTACCAGAGCTTGACCGGCAGGGATCCGGCCTTGTGCAGATTGGCCTCCAGGGCGGCGCGCAGCACCGAGGCGGTGCCCTCGGGGCGCAGCGCGAGCTCGTCGCCGCCCTTGGTGGTGAGGGTGTACATCTCCTTGGTCACGATGTCGGTGGACTCGCCGACGCCGCGCGCGAAGAGCTCCACGTTCTCGAAACCGGGGGTCTCGATATAGCCGTAGCCGGAGCGCTTGAGCGGTGCGGCGATCGCCTCACGCACCGCCAGGTACGCCGCGGAGGCCGGCGGGATCAGGTCATACGTGCCCCGGGGGGCTTTGAAGGTGCTCAACGGAAGTCTCTCGTCACATTCCTCGTCGCGGAGCCGGGCGCTGCGCGCCGTCTCCCAGGCCGGCGGCCACCTCGCGCAGATACGGGTTGGTGGCTCGCTCACGGCCGATGCTGGTCTGGGGGCCATGGCCGGACAGCACCACGGTCGAGTCGTCGAGCGGCAGGACCACACGGGCCAGCGACTCGAGTATCTCGGCGTGATCGCCGCCGGGCAGATCGGTGCGTCCGATGGAGCCGGCGAAGAGCAGATCGCCCGAGAAGAAGACGGACGGGACGTCCGCCTGCTCGGGCATCCGGAAGGTCACCGACCCCTTGGTATGGCCCGGGGCGTGCGCGACGGTGAGCTCGAGACCGGCCAGCCGCAGCTCGGCGCCGTCGGCCAGCTCCTTGACGTCGTCCGGCTCGCCCACGGTGAGTTCGCCCATCAGCGGCATGCCGATGGAGCGTCCGAAGGCCTTCTCGGGGTCGCTCATCATGAAGCGGTCGGACGGGTGGATCCAGGCCGGTACGTCATGCGCGCCGCAGACCGGGACGACCGAGGCGACATGGTCGATATGGCCGTGGGTGAGGACGACGGCGACGGGCTTGAGCCGGTGCTTGGCGACCGCCTCCTCGACGCCTTGGGCCGCCTGATGGCCCGGGTCGATGATCACGCACTCCTCACCGGCGGCGGGGGCGACCAGATAGCAATTGGTCCCCCAGGCCCCGGCGGGGAACCCGGCAATGAGCACGATCGTCCTTAGAAGTCGTCCGGTGGAAGATTGTCGGCGGCTTCAGAGCCTACCGGCGGCGCCCCCACCACAGCGAACCCGTATACGGTACGGCCGAGCCCTCACGCACAACAGCAGGACACTGACGGCACACGCCTTGAGGAGACGACCCGGTGGTCAGTAACGAGCAGCGGCGGCGGCAACTCGCCCGGGAGAAGTACCTTCGCCAGCAGCAGCGGCGCGAATCCGCCCGGCACAAGACGCGCCAGCGCAATGTCGTGATCGCCGCCGTACTGGCCGTGGTCCTGGCCGGTGGCGGTGCCATCGCGGCCACGGGCGCGCTGTCCGGGAGCGACAAGGACAAGACGAAGGACGACGCCGCCGCGTCCGGCACCCCCTCGGCCGCCCCCACCAGCAAGGCGCCGGACCCCTGTGCCAAGGAGGCGAAGGCGGTCGCGGACAAGAAGCCGAAGAAGCTGTCGTGGAAGAAGGAGCCGGCGCTCACGGTCGACAAGTCGGCCTCCTACACGATGAAGCTGGAGACGACCTGCGGGGACATCTCCGTGGCCATGGACGCCGGGAAGGCGCCGCACACGGTCAACTCCTTCGGCTTCCTGGCCGGCAAGGGGTACTTCGACCACACCAAGTGCCACCGGCTGGTGAATTCGGGGATCTTCGTGCTGCAGTGCGGTGACCCGCAGGGCACCGGCGCCGGCGGCCCCGGCTACACCCTGCCGGACGAGAACCTGAAGGACCCCTCGATCAAGGGCGGCAAGTACCCGGCCGGGACCGTCGCCATGGCCAACCAGTACAACCCGCAGACCAAGCAGGGCAAGAACACCGGCGGCAGCCAGTTCTTCCTGGTCTACAAGGAGAGCGAGCTCCCGCCGTACTACACGCCCTTCGGCACCGTGGACAAGGCCGGGATGAAGGTCCTGAAGAAGATCGCCGACGCCGGGGCGGGAGCCCCGGACCAGACGATGAACACCGCCCCCAACGCCAGCGTCGTGATCAACAAGGCGACGGTCGGCAAGTCCTGAGGTCGCCGACGCGCGTACTGCGAAATTTCGGTCGCGCAGGATACGGACAGCCGGGGCACCGGTCGCCTATGTTGGCGTTGTGTAGGGTGCCTGCCCCGGAGGCCGCCGCCCTGCCGTGAGACCGGCCAGGGCGCATCCCGGCCGGAAGAAACTGTGGACGATGCCGGCGGGCCGCGCGCCCGCCCCGGCATCATGTGGAGGAGGCGCTGTGAGCAGCGAGCCTTGGGGCCGCGTCGACGAGGCGGGGACCGTATACGTGCGGACGGCCGACGGTGAGCAGGTCGTCGGATCGTGGCAGGCGGGATCGCCGGAAGAGGCCCTCGCCTACTTCGAGCGCAAGTACGACGGTCTGGTCGTCGAGATCGGTCTCCTCGAGCGCCGGGTCAAGACCACCGATCTGTCGGCCAAGGACGCGACGGCGGCCATCGACCACATCCGGCACCAGGTCGACGAGCATCACGTGGTCGGCGATCTGGACGCGTTGAGGAAGCGGCTCGACAAGCTCGCCGGGGACGTCGAGGCCCGCCGCGAGCAGCGCAAGGCGGCCAAGGCGGTCCAGGCCGACGAGGCCCGCAGGGCCAAGGAGGACCTGGTCGCCGAGGCCGAGCAGCTGGCCGCCAGCGAGCAGTGGCGGGCGGCCGGGGAGCGGCTGCGCGCCCTGGTGGACACCTGGAAGGGCCTGCCGCGCCTGGACCGCAAGACGGACGACGAGCTGTGGCACCGCTTCTCGCACGCCCGCTCGGCGTTCTCCAAGCGCCGCAAGGCGCATTTCGCGGCCCTGGACGCACAGCGCGAGGAGGCCCGTCAGACCAAGGAGAAGCTGGTCGCCGAGGCCGAGGCGCTCTCCGGCTCCACCGACTGGGGTCCGACCGCGGCCCGGTACCGGGAGCTGATGGCGGACTGGAAGGCCGCGGGCCGTGCGCAGCGCGAGGCGGAGGAGGACCTGTGGAACCGCTTCCGCGGTGCGCAGGACATCTTCTTCCAGGGGCGCAGCGAGGTCTTCGCGGAGCGCGACGCCGAGCAGCGGGAGAATCTCACGCGTAAGGAGGAGCTCGTCGTCGAGGCCGAGAAGCTGCTGCCGATCTCGGACCTGAAGGCGGCCCGCGCGGCCTTCCGGTCGGTCAACGAGCGGTGGGAGGCCATCGGCCATGTGCCGAGGGACGCCCGGGCCCGGATCGAGGGCCGGATCCACGCGGTGGAGCGCGCCATCCAGGAGGCCGAGGAGGCGGAGTGGCGGCGGACCAACCCCGAGGCGCGGGCGCGCGCCCAGGGGCTCACCGGCCAGCTGCAGGACGCCGTCGACAAGCTGCGTACCCAGATCGACGCGGCCCGCGCGGCGGGGAACAACGCGAAGGCCGACAAGCTCTCCAAGGAGCTCGAGGGCCGGCAGGCGCTGCTGGACCAGGCGCTGAAGGGTCTGCAGGAGTTCGGCGGCTGATGTCGATCCGCTGATCCGGCCGATACGACGGCGGCGGCCCCCGGTGCGAAGGCACCGGGGGCCGCCGCCGTGTGGTCAGTTGTTCAGCGGGCGCGGGCCGAGGTGACTCGGTAGACGTCGTAGACGCCCTCGACGCCCCGTACGGCCTTCAGGACATGGCCCAGGTGCTTGGGGTCGCCCATCTCGAAGGTGAAGCGCGAGGTGGCCACCCGGTCGCGGGAGGTCTGCACGGCCGCCGAGAGGATGTTGACGTGCTGGTCGGACAGCACGCGGGTGACGTCCGACAGCAGCCGGGACCGGTCCAGCGCCTCGACCTGGATGGCGACCAGGAAGACCGACGACTGGGTGGGTGCCCATTCGACGTCGAGGATGCGCTCGGGCTGCTGGGAGAGCGAATCCACGTTGACACAGTCGGCGCGGTGCACGGAGACGCCGCTGCCGCGGGTGACAAAGCCGATGATGGGGTCGCCCGGGACCGGCGTACAGCAGCGGGCCAGCTTGACCCACACATCCTCGACGCCCTTGACCACGACGCCCGGATCGGCGCTGGAGCGGCGCTTGGTGCGTCGGATGGGCGGGGCGGTCTCGGCGATGTCCTCGTTGGCCGCCTCCTCGCCGCCGAGCGCCTGGACCAGCTTTTGCACCACGTTCTGCGCGGAGACATGGCCCTCGCCGATGGCGGCGTAGAGCGCGGAGATGTCGGGGTAGCGCATCTCATGGGCGAGGGTGACCAGCGAGTCCCCGGTCAGGATCCGCTGGATGGGCAGGTTCTGCTTGCGCATCGCCCGGACGATCGCGTCCTTGCCCTGTTCGATGGCCTCGTCGCGGCGCTCCTTGGAGAACCAGGCGCGGATCTTGTTACGGGCGCGGGGCGACTTGACGAAGCCCAGCCAGTCGCGGGACGGTCCGGCGCCGGCCGCCTTGGAGGTGAAGACCTCCACCAGATCGCCGTTGTCGAGGGTGGACTCCAGCGGCACCAGCCGCCCGTTGACCCGCGCCCCGATGGTGCGGTGGCCGACCTCGGTGTGCACGGCGTAGGCGAAGTCGACCGGGGTGGCCCCGGCCGGAAGCGCTATGACATCGCCCTTGGGCGTGAAGACGAAGACCTCGTTGCGGGAGAGATCGAAGCGCAGGGACTCCAGGAACTCGCCCGGGTCCTCGGTCTCCTTCTGCCAGTCCAGGAGCTGCCGCAGCCACGCCATGTCGTTGATGGCGTCGTCCTTGCCCGCCTTACGGGGCACATCGGTGCGCACCTTGGAGGCGCCGGCCACCGCTTCCTGCTTGTACTTCCAGTGCGCGGCGATGCCGTACTCGGCGCGGCGGTGCATGTCGAAGGTGCGGATCTGCAGCTCGACCGGTTTGCCGCTGGGCCCGATGACCGTCGTGTGCAGCGACTGGTACATGTTGAACTTGGGCATCGCGATGTAGTCCTTGAACCGCCCGGGCACCGGGTTCCACCGCGCGTGGATGGTCCCGAGCGCCGCGTAGCAGTCGCGGACGGTGTCGACGAGCACCCGGATGCCCACCAGGTCGTAGATCTCGGCGAAGTCACGGCCGCGCACGATCATCTTCTGGTAGACGGAGTAGTAGTGCTTCGGCCGGCCGGTGACGGTCGCCTTGATCCGCGCCGCTCGCAGATCGCCCTGGACCTGGTCGGTGACGACGGCCAGGTACTCGTCGCGCTTGGGGGCCCGCTCGGCGACCAGCCGCACGATCTCGTCGTACATCTTGGGGTAGAGGATCGCGAAGGCGAGGTCCTCCAGCTCCCATTTGATGGTGTTCATGCCCAGGCGGTGGGCGAGCGGGGCGTAGATCTCGAGGGTCTCGCGGGCCTTCTTCTCCTGCTTCTCCCGCTTGAGGTAGCGCATGGTGCGCATGTTGTGCAGCCGGTCGGCCAGCTTGATGACCAGCACCCGGGGGTCCCGGGCCATGGCGACGACCATCTTGCGCACGGTCTCGGCCTGGGCCGCCTCGCCGAACTTGACCTTGTCCAGCTTGGTGACGCCGTCGACGAGCAGCGCGACCTGGTCGCCGAAGTCCCGGCGCAGGGTGTCCAGGCCGTACTCGGTGTCCTCGACGGTGTCATGCAGCAGCCCAGCCATCAAAGTGGCCGGATCCATACCCAGCTCGGCCAGGATCGTGGTCACCGCGAGGGGTGGGTGATGTACGGATCGCCGCTCTTGCGCTTCTGGCCGCGGTGCCAGCGCTCGGCCACCTGGTACGCGCGCTCGATCTGGCGCAGCGTCGAGGCTTCCGCCTTGGGGTCGTTGGCACGCACGATCCGCAGCAGCGGCTCCAGCACCGGGTTGTACGGGCTGGAGCGCTGGACGCCCAGGCGCGCCAGGCGGGCCCGGACGCGGTTGGACGAGCCGGAGCGGGGCGCGGGGCTCTGTACGGGGCGCGCGGGGGGCGTGGTGGCGGGCAGGTTGCTGGAGCGGCCCGTGGGGGGCTTCGGGCTCGTCTGCTCGGGGCCGCGCCGGACCGGGCTGTCGCCGCTGTTCTTGGGCACGCCGGAGGCCGCCGTCGGTTCGGCGGCGGTGGGCGCGTCCGGCTGTGCGGAGGGGGTTCCGCCCGGACGGACTTTGGGCGAGAGCGGCTGGGCCTCGTCTGGCAAGAGCACTCCTCAAGCGGTCCGGACCTCGAAAGGTCAGGCTGCCATGGTATCGATCCCGCCACTCCGCTTGCCTGCCGACCGCCAAGCCGGGCATGACGGGGGCATGTGGCGGCATGACGGAGGGCGGGGACCGGCGGTGCGCGGTCCCCGCCCTCCGGCGGTCTCTCGGCCCGGTGCGCGGGTCCGTGATCCGGCTCAGACCGTGATCAGGGCCTCCAGCGGGGCGCTGTCGAGCGCGGCCAGCAGACGGCCGCGGCCGTCGAGGAAGCCGAGCTCCAGCAGCACGGCGACTCCGGCGATCTGGGCGCCGGCCCGCCGGATGAGCCGCAGGGACGCCTCGGCGGTGCCGCCGGTGGCCAGTACGTCGTCGATCACCAGGACCCGGTCGCCGGGCTCCAGCGCGTCGGCGTGTATCTCGATCTCGGCGGTGCCGTACTCCAGCTCGTACGCCTGGCCGAGGGTCGCCCCGGGGAGCTTGCCGGCCTTGCGGACCGGTACGAAGCCGATTCCGGCGCGGACGGCGGCCGGGGCGGCGAGGATGAAGCCGCGGGCCTCCAGGCCCACCACCTTGTCCGCCCGGTGCCGGACGCACAGCTCGGCGAGCGCCTCGGTGAGCGCGCCGAAGGCGGCGGCGTCGGCGAGCAGCGGGGTGATGTCCTTGAACATCACGCCCGGCTTGGGGTAGTCCGGCACGTCCTGGATCCGGCTGAGGAGCAGCGTGCGCAGCTCCTCGGCGGCGGCCGCGCCGGATCCGTCGGGCCTGCCGTCGGGACTCTCCGCCGCGGTCTTCGTCGTCTCGGTCATCGTCGGGCTCCCCCGCTCATCGCCGCTTGCCGGACGGCCGGCCGCGCCCCCGGTTACGGGAGGCGGGCTGGCGGCGCTGGCCGACGACCCCGGAGGGGACCGCGGCGGCGTCCTCCAGGTCGGGGGCCTCCTCCTCGTCGGACGCCGAGTCGGCGGCCTCGGCCTTGGCGGACGCGGCGCGCTTGGCCTTGACCCGCTTGGCGAGCGCCTTCATCTTCGGGTCGCGCTCCTTCAGATCGGCGACCAGCGGGGTCGCGATGAAGATCGAGGAGTACGCACCGGCGGCGAGGCCGACGAAGAGCGCCAGGGAGATGTCGTTGAGCATGCCGGCGCCGAGCAGACCACCGCCGATGAACAGCAGCGCGCCGACCGGCAGCAGCGCCACGATCGTGGTGTTGATGGACCGCACCAGGGTCGAGTTGAGGCTGCGGTTGGCGATTTCGCTGTAGGTGAAGCGGGTCTGCTTGGTGAGGTCCTTCGACGCTTCCTTGAGACCGTCGAAGACCACGACGGTGTCGTAGAGCGAATAACCGAGGATCGTCAGCAGACCGATCACGGTGCCCGGCGTGACCTCGAAGCCGACCAGCGCGTAGACACCGACGGTGATGGTGAGGTCGTGGATCAGGGCGATCAGGGCGGCCAGCGCCATCCGCCATTCGAAGGCGATGGCGAGATAGATCACCACCAGCACCATGAAGATCGCCAGACCCTGCCATGCCTTGCTGGCGATCTGCTCGCCCCAGCTCGGGCCGACGAGCTGAGTGTCGATCTTGCCGGTCTCGACGCCCAGCTCCTTGGCGAGGTTCTCCTGGACCGGCAGGGCCTCCTTGGTGCCCAGCTCGCTGATCTGGATCCGCAGGCCGCCCCGGCCGAGCTCCTGGACCACGACGGTGTGGCCGCCGGACGCGTCCTCCGCCGTCTGGCGCAGGTCGGAGGCCGAGACCTTGGTGTTCGGGGTGGTGAAGACCGCGCCGCCGGAGAACTCGATGCCCATGTTCAGGCCGCGCACCGCCAGGCCCACGATGGCCGTGATGGTGATCAGTATCGAGATGCCGTACCAGATCTTCCGCTTGCCGACGAAGTCGTAGCCGACCTCGCCTCGGTAGAGCCTGGCGCCGAGAGTGCCGAGTCGCGACATCTCACGCCTCCTTCGTGTCGGCGGGGCCGGGGGCGGCGGGACGGCGACGGCGCAGTGGCGGCGTGACCCCGAGGCGCTTGGGGTCCAGTCCGGACCACGAATGGCCGTTCCCGAAGAACGGGCGGCGGGCGAGGATCGTCATCAGCGGCTTGGTGAAGAGGAACACCACGGCGACGTCGAGCAGTGTGGTGAGCCCCAGGGTGAAGGCGAAGCCCTGCACCTTGCCGACGGTGACGATGTAGAGCACCGCGGCGGCCAGGAACGACACGAAGTCCGACACCAGAATGGTGCGCCGGGCCCGCGGCCAGCCGCGCTCGACGGCGGGGCGCAGCGAGCGGCCCTCGCGGATCTCGTCGCGGATCCGTTCGAAGTAGACGATGAACGAGTCGGCGGTGATACCGATGGCCACGATCGCACCGCAGACCGCCGGCAGGTTCAGCGCGAAGCCGATACCCGGGCCGAGCAGCACCATGATCGTGTACGTCAGGATCGCGGAGACGCCGAGGCTGGCCATGGCCACGAGGGCGAGACCGCGGTAGTAGACGACCAGGTAGATCACGACGAGCGCGAGGCCGATGGCACCGGCGACCAGACCGGCGTCCAGCTGCTCACCGCCGAGCGCGGCGGAGACGGTGGTCTCGTCCGCGATGTCGAAGGACAGCGGGAGCGCACCGTAGGACAGCACGTTGGCCAGGTCCTCGGAGCTCTGCTGGGTGAAGCCGCCGGAGATGGTGGCCCGGCCGCCGGTGATGGCGCCCTGGGTGACCTCGGGGTCGGAGACGACCTCGCCGTCCAGAACGATCGCGAAGCGGTTCTGCGGGGACTGCTTGGTGGTGAGCTCGCCGGTGGTCTTGGCGAACTTCTTGGAGCCCTTGCTGTTGAAGTCGAGCTGGACGATCCAGCCCGCTCCGTTCTGGCTCTCGAAGACCGCGGAGGCGTCGTCCACGTCGGTGCCCTCGACCTCGGAGGGGCCGAGGACGAACTTGGCGTCGCCCTTCTCGCTGCAGGCCAGCACGGGGTCGCTCGGCTTGGCGTTGGCCGCCTTGTCGGCGGCCGCGGCGCGTGCGGCCGGCTTGGTGCAGTCCAGGGCCGCGAACTGCTTGGCCAGGTCCTCCTGGCTGGTGGAGCCCTTGGGGCTCTTGGACGGGTCGGGCTTCGGGGTGTTCGACGGCGAGGGGGTCTCGCCGGGCTTCTTGTCGGCCTTCAGGCCCTCGGAGAGGGCCCGCCCCTGGGTGCTGGGGCTGGCGGAGGAGGACGAGGAAGCCGACGAGGAGGCCGAGGGTGTGCCGGACGGCTTGCCGCCCTTGTCGTCGCCCTTGTCATTGCCCTTGCCGCTGGCGCTGCCGGACGGGCTGGGGGTGGAGCTGGGCTGATCGGGGGTCTTCTGGCCGCTGGTGGTCGTGGTCACCGGCCGGAAGTAGAGCTGGGCGGTGGTGCCGACCTGCTGCCGGGCCTGCTTCGCGTTCGTCCCCTTGGGGATGTTCACGATGATGTGCTTCTCGCCCTGCGTCTGGACCTCGGCCTCGGACACACCCAGACCGTTGACCCGCCGCTCGATGATGCCCACGGCGGTGTTCATGTTGTCCGTGTTGATCGCGTTGGGCTTGCCCGGTTGGTTCTTGGCCTCCAGCGTGAAGCTGGTGCCGCCCGCGAGATCGATACCCAGTCGCGGCGTGGTGTGACCGGAGACGAACATGCCTCCGGTCAGCGCCACGATGGCGATCAGGATGACGGCCAAGGCGCGCCCGGGCCTGCCCTGTGACCCGGAGGACCTGCGGCCCTTCTTCGGTGCTGCCACCTTCTCGTATCTCCCTGTCCAACCGCCCCGCATCGGGTGTGCGCGGAGCGGCCACGAAGTCTTGTGGGGACGAGCCCACGCCGGAGCCTAGACCGTTCAGGGAACCGCGGCGCACCAAACGGGGGCGCGCCGCGGTTTCCCGGATGTCGGACTTACTTCGCGTCGGTGCCGCCGTCCCGCTTCTCGTCCTCGGAGGTGCCCGCCGCGGCGGCGTCGTCCTTGCCGAGGTCGATCTTCTTGACGTCCGTCTTCCCGGCCTTCTCCTCCGCCTCGTCGGCCGCGTCGGCCTTGTCGGCGGAGGAGTCGCCATCACCGGCGTCGGCGGCCTCGGTCAGCGAGGAGGCGTCGTCGGGAACGACAGGGGTGTCGGCGGCGTCGGCGTCCTCGTCGGGGTCGATGCCGTGCACGATGCGGTTGTACTCGGCGTCGTCCAGGACGGCTCCCACCGCGTTCTTCGCGTAGATCGCGTGCACGCCGGGGGCCACCTCGAGGAGGACCGTGTCGTCGTGGACCTCCTTGACCGTCGCGTACATGCCGCCAATGGTCCGCACGCCGGTGCCCGGGTGCATGTCATTGCGCATCTGCTGGGCCTGGCGCTGCTTGTTCTTGGCCGATCGCGTCATCAGGAACATGGCCCCGATAAGCACGATGAACGGCAGGAGAGTCACGATATTCACGGGACGGAAATTCCTTCACACGACCGCGGGGAGCGGCCTGGTCTACGGGGGTGGGTACACCGCACGGTGAGCGGACGGCATACGGACGGCATCGGCGGAGTCTAAGCGAGCCCACGCCAATGGAACAACGCCCGGCGCGGTACCGGGGTTCCTGACCCCGCCATTATTGGTCCTCTACGCCATGATGCCGGGTAAGCGCGCGCTTATGCCTCGGGATGGCCCGTCATGCCTCGAAGAGCCCCGTCTGGCCGCCGCCGGCGGCCCGCGGCGGCGGGGTCAGCCCCAGATGGGCCCAGGCCGCCGGGGTGCCGATCCGCCCCCGGGGCGTACGGGCCAGCAGCCCCTCCCGGACCAGGAAGGGCTCGGCGACCTCCTCGACCGTCTCGCGCTCCTCCCCCACCGCGACCGCCAGGGTCGACAGGCCCACCGGGCCGCCGCCGAACAGCTTGAGCAGCGCGCTGAGCACCGCCCGGTCCAGCCGGTCCAGGCCGCGCTCGTCCACGTCGTACACGGCGAGGGCGCTGGCGGCGATCTCGCGCGTGATCACGCCGTCGGCCTTGACCTGGGCGTAGTCCCGCACCCGGCGCAGCAGCCGGTTGGCGATCCGGGGGGTGCCGCGGGAGCGGCCCGCGATCTCGGAGGCGCCCTCGGCCTCGATGGTCACATCGAGCAGCCCGGCGGAACGGTGGATGACCCGCTCCAGCTCGGCCGGGGCGTAGAACTCCATATGGCCGGTGAAGCCGAAGCGGTCGCGCAGCGGGGGCGGCAGCAGCCCGGCCCGGGTGGTGGCCCCGACCAGCGTGAACGGCGGCAGCTCCAGCGGAATGGCGGTGGCCCCGGGCCCCTTGCCGACGATGACGTCGACGCGGAAGTCCTCCATCGCCATGTACAGCATTTCCTCGGCGGGCCGGGACATCCGGTGGATCTCGTCCAGGAAGAGCACCTCGCCCTCGGCGAGGGAGGAGAGGATCGCGGCCAGATCGCCGGCGTGCTGGATGGCGGGGCCGGAGGTGATCCGGATCGGGGCGGCCATCTCGGCGGCGATGATCATGGAGAGGGTGGTCTTGCCCAGTCCGGGCGCGCCGGAGAGCAGCACATGGTCGGCGGTGCCGCCGCGCTGCCGGGCCGCCTTGAGCACCAGGTCCAGCTGCTCGCGCACCCGCTCCTGCCCGACGAACTCGCCGAGGTCCTTCGGGCGCAGCGCGGCCTCCACCGCCTGGTCGTCGCCGTCGGCGTCGGCGCCCACCAGCCTGCCGCCCGGGCCGGGCGGGGCGTCGTCGGCGGTGGCCGATGGGGTCTCGTCCCAGTTCACTGCGTTTCGCCTCGCGATGTCGTCTGGAGTGGTGCCGCCGGTCGCGGCCTGCCGCGGCCGCGGTGGCTCACCGTGTGCGGTTCAGGGTCTGCAGGGCGGCCCGCAGTAGCTGAGCCACCTGGGGCTTGCGGCCCGCGGCCACCGCCTCCTCGGCCTGCGGGGTGACGGCGGCCACCGCCTCGTCGGCCTCCCGGGTGGCGTAGCCGAGGCCGACCAACGCGGTGTGCAGCTGATCGCTCCAGCCGGGGGCGGCCGCGGAGCGGGCGCCGGGCACGGCGGAGCCGAGCGGCTCGCCGAGCCGGTCCTTGAGCTCCAGCAGCAGCCGCTGCGCCCCCTTCTTGCCGATGCCGGGGACGGCGGTGAGCGCCTTCTCGTCCCCGGTGGACACCGCGAGCCGCAGCGCGTCCGGGGAGTGCACCGCCAGCATCGCCTGGGCCAGCCGGGGGCCGACCCCGCTGGCGGTCTGGAGCAGCTCGAAGACCTGGCGCTCGTCGTCGTCGGCGAAGCCGTAGAGGGTCAACGAGTCCTCACGGACGACGAGGGAGGTGGCCAGCCGGGCCTGCTGGCCGACGCGCAGCCCGGCCAGGGTGGCGGGGGTGCACTGGAGCGCCATCCCGATCCCGCCGACCTCGATCACGGCGGTGTCCGGGGCGACGGCCGCCACCGGACCGGAGACGAACGCGATCATGAGATACGGCCTTTCGTGGTGCGGGCGGCGCCGGTGTCGTTCGTGGTGCGGGCACTGTTCGTGCTGCGGTGGGCGGCGACGGCCTGCTGGAGGCGGTTGGTCGCGGGGGCCCGCCAGATATGGCAGATGGCGAGCGCCAGGGCGTCCGCCGCGTCGGCCGGCTTGGGCGGTGCGTCCAGCCGCAGCAGCCGGGTCACCATCGAGCCGACCTGCGCCTTGTCGGCCCGACCGGATCCGGTCACGGCCGCCTTGACCTCGCTGGGGGTGTGCAGCGCGACCGGCAGCCCGCGGCGGGCCGCGCACAGCATCGCGACGGCGCTGGCCTGGGCGGTGCCCATGACGGTGCGCACATTGTGCTGGCTGAACACCCGCTCCACGGCGACGAATTCGGGCCGGTGGGCGTCCAGCCACTCCTCTATGCCGCGCTCGATGAGGACGAGCCGGCCGCCGATCGCGAGGTCCGCCCCGGTCCGGATGACGCCGACGCCGAGCATCCGCAGTGGACGGCCCGCGACCCCCTCGACCACGCCGACACCGCACCGGGTCAGCCCCGGGTCCACGCCCAGCACACGCACCGCGCCCCTCCCCTCACCGCTGCTTCGGTCACCTGTTCCTGCAGGCTAGCGGCTGCCGCCGACAACACCGGCACGGACAACGCCGACGGGCCGGTGGGGTGATGCCCCGCCGGCCCGTCGGCGTTGGCCGAAGGCGTCGACCGCCGTGCCGATCCGCCCTCAGGCGTCCACCTTGGCCATGACCTCGTCGGAGACGTCGAAGTTGGCGAAGACGTTCTGCACGTCGTCGCTGTCCTCGAGAGCGTCGATCAGCTTGAAGATCTTGCGCGCGGCGTCCTCTTCGAGCTCGACCTGCATCGTGGGCACGAAGTTGGCCTCGGCCGAGTCGTAGTCGATGTCCGCCTCCTGGAGGGCGGTACGGACCGCGACCAGGTCGGTGGCCTCGCTGATCACCTCGAAGGACTCACCGAGGTCGTTGACCTCCTCGGCGCCCGCGTCCAGGACCGCGCCCAGCACGTCGTCCTCGCCGAGCTCGCCCTTGGGGACGATGACGACGCCCTTACGGTTGAACAGGTACGACACGGAGCCCGGGTCGGCCATCGAGCCGCCGTTGCGCGTCATCGCGACGCGGACGTCGGAGGCCGCGCGGTTGCGGTTGTCGGTCAGGCACTCGATGAGCACGGCCACGCCGTTGGGGCCGTAGCCCTCGTACATGATCGTCTCGTACTCGGCGCCACCGGCCTCGAGACCGGCACCGCGCTTGACCGCGCTGTCGATGTTCTTGTTCGGAACCGACTGCTTCTTCGCCTTCTGGATGGCGTCGAAGAGCGTCGGGTTGCCCTCCGGGTCGGAACCGCCCATCCGGGCCGCAACCTCGATGTTCTTGATCAGCTTCGCGAAGAGCTTGCCGCGCTTGGCATCGATCACGGCCTTCTTGTGCTTCGTCGTAGCCCATTTAGAGTGGCCGGACATCCGCCTGTCTCCTTCGCGTAACCCATTGCTGTACGAACGCCTGAGATCCTACCGGGATCGGCTCAGCCTGCGGCGCGGACCAGATCCACAAAAAGCTTGTGCACCCGGTGGTCACCCGTCAGTTCGGGGTGGAACGAGGTCGCCAGGACATTGCCCTGCCGGACGGCGACGGTGTGCCCGTCGAACGTCGCGAGCACCTCGGCATCGCCGCCCACGGACTCGACCCATGGCGCGCGGATGAAGACCCCCTCGACCGGGCCGCCGTCGATGCCCTCGATGTCGACGCGGGCCTCGAAGGACTCGTTCTGACGGCCGAAGGCGTTACGGCGCACGATCATGTCGATGCCGCCGATGGTCTCCTGGTCGTCCCGGCCGTCGAGGATCTTGTCCGCGAGCATGATCATGCCCGCGCACGTACCGTACACCGGCATTCCGGCCCGGACCCGCTCGCGCAGGGGCCCCAGCAGCCCGAAGATGACCGCCAGCTTGGACATGGTGGTCGACTCGCCCCCCGGGATCACCAGGGCCTCGACCTCGGCGAGCTCCTCGGGGCGGCGGACCTGCCGGGGCGTGGCCCCGGCCGCGGTGAGCGCGGCGAAATGCTCGCGGACATCGCCCTGGAGGGCGAGCACACCGATCACGGGCCCGCCGGGGGTGGACGTGGACGAAGTGGACGACGTAGTCACGGAAGCGAAGACCTCTCGAACGTCAGGAGCACCACGCGCCGGGCCGGGACGCCGGACGCGTGGTGCCATGTGGTGCCGTGCGGGCGCCCGTTACCAGCCGCGGCTGGCGTAGCGCTCGGACTCGGGGAGGGTGTCGCAGTTGATGCCGACCATGGCCTCGCCGAGGTCCCGGGACGCGTCCGCGATGACCTTGGGGTCGTCGTAGAAGGTGGTGGCCTTCACGATCGCGGCGGCGCGCTTGGCCGGGTCGCCCGACTTGAAGATGCCGGAGCCCACGAACACGCCCTCGGCGCCCAGCTGGCGCATCAGCGCGGCGTCGGCCGGGGTGGCGACACCGCCGGCGGAGAACAGCACCACCGGCAGCTTGCCGGTCTGCGCGATCTCGGCGACCAGCTCGTACGGGGCGCGGATCTCCTTGGCGGCCGCGTAGAGCTCGTGGTTGTCCAGACCGCGCAGGCGGGCGATCTCGCCCTTGATCTGACGCAGGTGGCGGACCGCCTCGACTACGTTGCCGGTGCCGGCCTCGCCCTTGGAACGGATCATGGCCGCACCCTCGGCGATCCGGCGCAGCGCCTCGCCCAGGTTGGTGGCGCCGCAGACGAAGGGGGTGGTGAAGGACCACTTGTCGCTGTGGTTGACCTCGTCGGCCGGGGTCAGGACCTCGGACTCGTCGATGTAGTCGACGCCGAGCGACTGCAGTACCTGCGCCTCGACGAAGTGGCCGATCCGCGACTTGGCCATGACCGGGATGGAGACGGCGCCGATGATGCCCTCGATCATGTCCGGGTCGGACATCCGGGCCACGCCGCCGTCCTTACGGATGTCGGCCGGCACCCGCTCGAGTGCCATGACCGCGACGGCACCGGCGTCCTCGGCGACCTTGGCCTGCTCGGGGGTGACGACGTCCATGATCACGCCACCCTTGAGCTGCTCGGCCATACCGCGCTTGACGCGGGCGGTGCCGGTCGCGGGGGCGTCGGAGTTGGGCGTGCTGGCGGGCGTGATGGACACGGTTTGACCTCACTCGATAATGAAAAGTGCGATGAGCCCATCGTAGGGCCGTTCGATACCGGAACATGACCCGGCCATCTGGTCCAGGTCACGAGCGTGTGTGCTACACGAATGACAAAACCGGCTCGGGGCGGGGCACGGCAAGGGCCAATCGAAGGCCGGTGGCTCGAAACAGCCGGTGAATCCTCAGTCCGCGGAAGGCGTCAGGACGCGGGCTCTGACGCCCGGGGCCCTCCGCACGGCTTCCGTCAGCGCTCGGCCTCCTCGGCGCCCGGCACCCGCCCGAGGGCCGCCGGGGGCTCGTCGTCCATCTCGAAGGCGAGCGGAAACGGGGCGTGACCCGCCAGCCGGAACCAGCGCACCGTGCGATGGCGGCGCAGCGCCCGCGCCGCCCGCACCGCGTCGTTGTGGAACCGCCGGGCCATCGGCACCCGCCGAACCGCCTCCGTGAGCTCCCCCAGCGCGTCCTCGCCGCCCGGCGCCTCCCGTACCGCCTCCGCCTGTGCGCTGTCCTGGAAGACCGCCCGCAGCGCCTGGCTCAGCTCGCTCTCGGCGACCTCGCGGTGCTCCTCCTCGGACTGCCGGGCGGCGTGCGCGGCCTGGTACAGCACGATCGACGCGGCCGGATCGAGCACTCCGGCGGTGGCCAGCTCCTGCGCGACGGAGGCACGCCGCAGCAACTGCGCGTCGAGTGCGGCCCGCGCCGCGTCCAGCCGGCTGTGCAGCCGGTCGAGGCGTCCGGCGGTCCAGCTCAGGTAGACGGCGACGACGACCAGCGCGACCGCGATCCAGATCAAGGTGCTCACGGCCCGCCACGCTACCGCCTGCCGCCCCGGGAGTCCGGGGTCGCGCCCTCAACGCCGGAGTCGCCCGGAGCGGCCGTGTACGGTGCCCTACGCCCCTCCCGAGCCGCCCCTGGGCCCCGCTAGGGCCTGGCGAGTCCCAGACGCGCCCACAGCCGCATACGGTCGTCCGCGGCCACGGACGCCGCCCCGTCCGTCACCGTCTCGTAGACCGCGAGGATGTCCGCGCCCACCGTCGACCAGTCGAAGCGCCGTACGTGGCGGCTGCCCCGCTCCCGCAGCTCGGCCAGCCGCTTGTCGTCGCCCAGCAGCCGCACCGCGGCCGCCGCCAGGGCGTCGGCGTCCTCGTTGGCGAACAGCTCACCCGCCGCTCCCCCGTCCAGCACCTGGGCGAACGCGTCCAGATCGCTGGCGAGGACCGCGGCGCCCGCCGACATGGCCTCGACGAGGATGATGCCGAAGCTCTCGCCGCCCGTATTGGGCGCGACATAGACATCGACGCTGCGCAGCAGCCGCGCCTTGTCCTCGTCGCTGACCATTCCCAGGAACTCGACGCGCTCCCGCAGCGGCGCCGGCAGAGCGGCCACGGCCTCCTTCTCGTCGCCGCGCCCGGCGATCAGCAGCCGCGCCCCCGGCCGGGCCTCGAAGATCTTCGGCAGGGCGCGCATCAGCACCGGCAGCCCCTTACGGGGCTCATCGATCCGGCCGATGAAGCCGATCGTCTCCCCCTGCCACTCCTCCTTCGGCTCGGCGTCGGCGAAGAAGTCCACATCGACGCCGTTGGGGATGACGACCGCGTCGCCGCCGAGGTGCTCCACCAGCGTCCGGCGCGCGTACTCGCTCACCGCGATGCGCGCGCTGATCTTCTCCAGCGCCGGCTGCAGGATCGGATACGCCGCGATCATGGCCCGGGAGCGCGGATTGGAGGTGTGGAACGTCGCGACGATCGGCCCCTGGGCCGCCCAGCAGGCCAGCAGCCCCAGCGAGGGCGAGGTCGGCTCATGGATGTGGATGACGTCGAAGCCGCCGTCGTGCAGCCAGCGGCGCACCCGCGCGGCCGACAGGAAGCCGAAGTTCAGCCGGGCCACCGAGCCGTTGTACGGCACCGGCACGGCGCGCCCGGCCGAGACCACGTACGGCGGCAGCGGCGTCTCGTCGTCCGCCGGGGCCAGCACGGAGACCTGGTGGCCGCGCCGGATCAGATGGTCGGCCAGATCGCGGATATGGAACTGGACGCCGCCTGGGACATCCCAGGAGTACGGGCAGACGATCCCGATCCTCAAGGCTTCTCCATTCCGGAACTTCCGGGACTTTCGGGAGTTCCAGGACTTCCGGGACCGCGATCCAGATCCGCGAGCCACAAGCGCTGCAGCATGTGCCAGTCCTCCGGGTGCTCGGCGATCCCCGAGGCGAAGGCGTCGGCCATCTTCTGGGTCATGACGGCGGTCCGCTCCGCGCGGTTCCCGTCCGCGGGCACCTCGACCGGCGGATGCACCCGCCCGCGCATCACCGGCGACTCGTCGTACCAGAGGGTCACCGGCAGCAGCAGGGCACCGGTCTGCAGGGCGAGCGCGGCGGGCCCGGCCGGCATCTTCGCCCGCTCGCCGAAGAACGACACCTCCACGCCCGAGGCCGACAGATCACGGTCGGCCACCAGGCACACCAGACCGCCCGAGCGCAGCCGCCGCGACAGCGTCCCGAACGCGCTCCCGCCCTGATGCGGCAGCACCTCCATGCCCAGCCCCTCGCGGTAGGCCACGAACCGGTCGTACAGCGACTCCGGCTTCAGCCGCTCCGCGACCGTGGTGAAGGGCACCCCCAGATGTGTCGTCACCCAGGCCCCGGCGAGGTCGTAGTTGCCCATATGCGGCAGGGCCAGGACCACGCCCCGGCCCTCGGCGAGACCGTCCACCAGATAGTGCAGGTCCTTGACGTCGAAGCCGCTCTGTATGCGCTCGGGGCTCCAAGCCGGAAGCCGGAAGGACTCCATCCAGTAGCGCAGATACGAGCGCATGCCCGTCCGCGACAGCTCGGCCAGCCGCCGCGGCGAGGCGTCCGGGACCACCCGCGCCAGATTGGCCTCCAGCCGCAGCACGCCCTTACCGCGCCGCTTCCACGTCTCATCGGCGATGCGCTGCCCGAGGCGCACGGCGACCGGCTCCGGGAGCTTCTTCACCGCGCCCCAGCCGAGCCCGTACAGCGCGTCGGTCAGCCTGTCCTTCACCGCGTCTCGCCCCCCTGGGGCACCGCCCGCTCCTCGGCGTCCGCCTCGGCTGCCTCCCGGCGCACGGTCACCACCCGCTGGACGAGGGTCACCGCGCTGCCGACGGCCACGATCCACAGCGCGATCGGGAGCAGGATGTCGATATGCGGCACGCCGAACTTGTGCAGACCCGAGAAGCCGCAGGCCACCAGGGAGATCACCAGCCGCTCGGCGCGCTCCACCAGCCCGTTGACGTTCACCGGCAGCCCGATGCTCTCGCCGCGCGCCTTGGTGTACGAGACCACCTGGCCGCTGGCGAGGCAGAAGATCGTCACCGCACACAGCACATTGTCGTTCCCGCTGCCCGCGTACCACAACGCCAGACCGCCGAAGATCGCGCCATCGGCCACCCGGTCCAGCGTGGAGTCGAGGAACGCGCCCCAGCGGCTGGAGCGTCCCAGCTGCCGCGCCATATTGCCGTCGACCAGGTCGGAGAAGACGAACAGCGTGATGACGACCGTTCCCCAGAAGAACTCCCCCTGGGGGTAGAAGACCAGTGCGCCCGCGCACACGCCGGCGGTGCCGGTGAGGGTCACCGCGTCGGGGCTGATCCCGAGACGGATGAGCAGGGCGGCGAACGGTGTGAGAACACGCGTGAAGAATGCACGCGCGTACTTGTTCAGCATGGCCTTCCCGGGGGGTCGATACGGGCCGGGTGGTCAAGAGGCCACCGGCGCGCCCATCGTAGCCACGCCCCGGAGGGGCGCCGTGCACCTGTCGGACAGCTCCGTGACCCCACGCGCGCTACGGCCGCATGTGTGACGTATGGACGCACCGTTACAGCGGTGGAAAGCTCGAAGTATCGCAAGGTGTCGACCGGGAGGCGAGACACATGGGCGACAAGACGAGTACACACCCAGGGGCCGCCGGAAGGGCAGCGGCGGCCGACCGGCCCAGCTCCCTGCGGAATGTGGTTCTGGTCGGCCACAGTGGGACGGGAAAGACGACGCTGGTGGAGGCTCTCGCACTGGCGACGGGCGCGGTCAACCGGGCGGGCAGAGTCGAGAACGGCGGCTGCCTCTCCGACTACGACGAAATCGAGCACCGGCAGCAACGTTCGATTCAGCTGTCCCTGGTCCCCGTCGAATGGGGCGGGATGAAGATCAATCTCCTGGACACCCCGGGCTACGCCGATTTCGTCGGGGAACTCAGGGCCGGTCTGCGAGCGGCGGACGCGGCCCTTTTCGTTGTCTCGGCCGCCCAGGACGCCCTGGGCATCACCGGGGCCACCCGCATGATCTGGGACGAGTGCGCCGCGGTCGGAATGCCCCGCGCGATCGTGATCACCCACCTGGAAGCGGCGCGCGCCAGCTTCGAGGAGATGACCGAGCTGTGCCGGGACAGCTTCGGCGGCGACGACCCCGACGCCGTCCTGCCGCTCTACCTGCCGCTGCGCGGCGAGCCGGGGCCCGACGGGCACGCCCCGGTGACCGGCCTCATCGGGCTGCTCACCCAGCGGGTCTTCGACTACTCCTCGGGGGTGCGCACCGAATCGCCGCCCCGGGCGGACCAGCTGCCGCTGGTCGAGGAGGCCCGCGGCCGGCTCATCGAGGGGATCATCGCCGAGAGCGAGGACGAGACCCTCATGGACCGCTATCTCGGCGGTGAGGAGATCGACGTCAAGACGCTGATCGAGGACCTGGAGAAGGCCGTCGCACGCGGCAGCTTCCACCCCGTACTGGCGGCGGCACCCGCCGCCGAGGGGTCCAAGCAGGGCCTGGGCACCGTCGAACTGCTGGACCTGGTGACCGGAGGCTTCCCCTGCCCGCTGGAGCGCGAGACGCCCGCCGTCACCACCCCGCAGGGGGCCGCACGCCCGCCGCTGAGCTGCGATCCGGAAGGGCCGCTGGCCGCCGAGGTGGTCAAGACCTCCTCCGATCCGTATGTCGGCCGGATCTCCCTGGTGCGGGTCTTCTCCGGTACGCTCCGCCCCGACGAGACCGTCCATGTCTCCGGCCACGGTATGGAGGACCGCGGCCATGAGGACCACGACGTGGACGAGCGGGTGGGCGCCTTGTCCGCGCCCTTCGGCAAGCAGCAGCGCACCCTCGCCCAGGCCATCGCGGGCGATCTGGCGTGCGTGGCCAAGCTGACCCGTGCCGAGACCGGCGACACGCTCTCCGCCAAGGACGAGCCGCTCCTCATGGAGCCCTGGCAGATGCCCGATCCGCTGCTGCCCGTGGCCATCCGGGCGCACAGCAAACCGGACGAGGACAAGCTGTCGCTGGGGCTGTCCCGGCTGGTCGCCGAGGACCCGACGATGCGCCTTGAGCAGAACCCGGACACCCACCAGGTGGTGCTGTGGTGCCTGGGCGAGGCGCATATGGACGTCGCGCTGGAACGGCTGCGCAGCCGGTACGGGGTCCAGGTGGACGCGGTGCCGTACAAGGTCTCGCTGCGCGAGACCTTCGCGGGCAAGTCGGCCGGGCGCGGCCGCCATGTCAAGCAGTCCGGAGGCCATGGGCAGTACGCGATCTGCGAGATCGAGGTGGAGCCACTGCCGGAGGGCTCGGGCATCGAATTCGTGGACAAGGTCGTCGGCGGCGCGGTGCCCCGGCAGTTCATCCCGTCCGTCGAGAAGGGCGTACGCGGGCAGGCGGCGCGCGGCGTCGCGGCCGGCTACCCCCTGGTCGACGTGCGCGTCACGCTGCTCGACGGCAAGGCGCATTCGGTGGACTCCTCCGACGCCGCCTTCCAGACGGCGGGCGCGCTCGCGCTGCGCGAGGCGGCCGCCGACGCCCGGATCGACCTGCTGGAACCGGTGGTGGAGCTGGGCGTACTGGTCTCGGACGACTATGTCGGCGCCGTCATGAGCGATCTGTCCGGCCGGCGCGGCCGGGTCGTCGGCACCGAACAGTCGGGTGGCGGACAGACCCTGATCAAGGCGGATGTGCCGGAGATCGAGATCGGCCGGTACGCGGTCGATCTGCGATCGCTGTCGCACGGCACGGGACGGTTCAGCCGCTGCTACGCCCGGCATGAGGCGATGCCCCATCAGCTGGCCGAGCGGATGCGCGAACAAGTGGCCGCCGAGGCGTAGTTCACGGCCCGCCCGTGGCGTATCTCACTCTCGGCCCAGGGCGTATTTCACGGCCCGCCCGCCCCCACCGCGCCGGGGCGGGCGGGCCTTCGCCGTCCGCCGTCCGGCGGCCGTTCCGCGGGTGGCCCGCGCCACCAGGGTTTTCCACAGGCCGCACACGCACTGGCGACAGGCGGTGCACACCCCGGATACGCTGAGGTCGCAGCGCAAGAGCGTGCCGTATTGGGGGCGTTGGTGACGGACGGATTCGACTTCAGTCCCGGGGCGCAGGTTCCCCTCTCGGGAGCGGCGGGACAGACGGCAGCGACCCAGGCACTCGCCTCGGCCGCCTACCGCGACGACCCCGTGGCAAAGCTGCTCGACGCCAATTCGGAGTGGACGGTCTCCGAGGTCAAGGCGCCGAGAATGTCGCTCTTCGAGCCGAACCTGGGCGAGGCGTTCGCGCGCGCCGTCCAGACGAGAATGCTCGGCGGCGGCCGGGGCCAGGTGGTCCAGTCCTTCGGCATAGAGCCGCAGACGGTCGTCGAGCACTGTCTGGCCGCCAACCGCATCCGCAAGACCCGCGACGCCCGGCTCACCGCCGTCATGGTGATCTTCGGGCTGCTGTTCCTGCCCGGGACACTGCTCTGGCTCGGCGTCTTCCAGCTGCGCCGCTCGGTCGCCGGGGCGCAGGACAAGCGGATGGGGGCACTCGGCACGGCGCTGCTGCTGGCGCTCGGCGTGATGGTCGTGATCTTCCTGATCAAGCTGCCCTTCGGCGGCTTCTGGGGGATATATCTGCGCGGCGTCGTGGTCGCCCCCGTGATCGGCTGGTACATCGCCAAGCAGATCTGCGAGCGCACCGCCAAGGAGCTCCGGGACTCCTGGGGCGGGCTGGTCTCGGGCGGCGGCGTCGGCGCCAAGGTGCCCGAGACGGTGCCCAACCACCCGGGCCAGACCGCCGCCGAGGAGCTGCGCAAGGCGCTCCACAAGCTCACCGCCGAGCAGCACAGCAATGTGGTCTTCTACGCCGGCCCCAAGGGCATATTGGGCATGGGCACCCGCTGGGGCAGCTGGCAGCTGGCCGAGGATCTGGTCTCGGCCGACCCCGACAAGGAGATCGACCCCTTCCGCAGTTGGGACGTCATACGCGCGATCCATGACCAGCTCCGCATGCTGGAGCGCACCCCGCTGCACACCGGCGGCTTCCCCAAGCCCTCCGTGCGCCACTGGGTGGTCTCACCGATCGGCGAGGGAGCCAAGTCGATCGAGCGCGGCGGCACCTCCGAGGAGGAGGGCTTCCAGATAAAGGGCGTCGAGCTGCAGCGGATCTGCGACAAGCAGCAGTTCGGCTCCGGAGACCGGCACTATCTGGGTGTGCAGTTCGTGCTCTGGGACGGCCAGTTGGTGATCACCCTGATGATCACGGTGACCCTGCTGCACAAGACGCTGCGGATCGAGGTCACCGGGCATGCGCTGGGCCCGATCCATCCGCTGTTCCACAACAAGCCGTCGGCGCCCAGCAAGACGGTCGCCAAGACCTTCCGGTTCTGGGAGACCAAGTCCATCCCGCTGCCGCTGGTGAACGCCAAGGAGGTCGTGCGGCTCACCGCGCGCGCCCCGTTCACCTGGTATCCGCCGATACTGGACCACCTCGGGGGCAAGCTGGTCCTGCCCGAGCCGTTCGGTCTGCGGCACGCCTGGGCGGACAAGCCCTGGCGGCACCGGTTCATGGCGGACGACGCGCTGCGCACCGCCACACCGGTGCTGCGGGTGGTCCATGAGGCGGCCCTCGGGGTGCTCAAGCACCACGGCGTGGACACCGAGCGCTTCGGGAACCGCTCGCTGGCGCTCAGCGGCCAGATCCAGGAGGCGGCCCCGAAGAAGGCCGACCTGTACGACGCGTAAGCCGCCGTACGCACCGCATGGGAAGGCCCCGGCCATGCGGCCGGGGCCTTCCCATGCGGCATGCGGCTCGGCTGCTTGGCTATGCCTGGGCCTTCGGCCAGGCGTCGGCCAGCAACTGGCGGGTGTCGGCGAGGAGTTGCGGCAGCACCTTGGTGTTGCCGATGACGGGCATGAAGTTGGTGTCCCCGCCCCAGCGCGGCACCACATGCTGATGCAGATGCGCCGCGATCCCGGCTCCGGCCACCGCACCCTGGTTGAGCCCGATATTGAAACCGTGCGCACCCGAGGCGGTACGGAGCGCGGTCATGGCGGCCTTGGTGTATTCCGCCAGCTCGATCGTCTCCTCGGCGGTGAGCTCGGTGTAGTCGGCGATGTGCCGGAACGGGACGACCATGAGATGGCCGCCGGTGTACGGGTACAAATTGAGCACCGCGTACACGGAGGCGCCTCGAGCGATGATCAAGCCATCCTCGTCCGACTTCTCCGGAATGGAGCAGAACGGACAGCCATCGCCCGCGCCCGGGCCCGTCGGCTTGTTCTCCCCCTGGATGTAGGCCATCCGATGGGGCGTCCACAGGCGCTGGAACGCGTCAGGCGTCCCCACTCCGATCTGCTGTTCCGGCTCACTCGTCATGCGGGCCAGCATATTCGCCCGGCCGCGGTGAGGAAGAGCCGAGGGGCGGCCCTGGTCAGGGCCGCCCCTCGGAATCCCGGCCTCCGTGGGAGACCGCGGTGGATCAGACCTGGATCCGGCGCTCCACGGCGTCGGCGATCTCGGCCAGCGCCTCGTCGATCGGGATGCCGTTCTTCTGCGAGCCGTCGCGGTAGCGGAAGCTCACGGCGTTGCCGGCCACGTCCTCGTCACCGACGATCACCATGAACGGGATCTTGGACTTCTGGGCGTTGCGGATCTTCTTCTGCATCCGGTCCGAGGACGAGTCGACCTCCATCCGCAGGCCCTTCGCCTTGGCCCGCGCGGCGAACTCCTCCAGGTACGGGACATGGGTGTCGCCGATCGGGATGCCGACCGCCTGGACCGGGGCGAGCCACACCGGGAAGGCGCCCGCGTAGTGCTCCAGCAGGACCGCGAAGAAGCGCTCGATCGAGCCGAAGAGCGCCCGGTGGATCATGACGGGCTGCTGACGCGAGCCATCGGCCGCGGTGTATTCCAGCTCGAACCGCTCCGGCTGGTTGAAGTCGACCTGGATGGTCGACATCTGCCAGGTACGGCCGATCGCGTCCCGCGCCTGCACCGAGATCTTGGGGCCGTAGAAGGCCGCGCCGCCCGGGTCCATGACCAGCTCCAGGCCCTGCTTCTCGGCCGCCTTGCGCAGCTCCTCGGTGGCCTCTTCCCACTGCTCCGGCCCACCGATGAACTTGTCGGAGTCGTCCCGGGTGGACAGCTCCAGGTAGAAGTCGCTCAGACCGTAGTCGCGCAGCAGATTCAGCACGAAGGTGAGCAGGTTGTCCAGCTCATCGGCCATCTGCTCCTTGGTGCAGTAGATGTGCGAGTCGTCCTGGGTGAAGCCCCGGGCCCGGGTCAGTCCGTGGACGACGCCGGACTTCTCGTACCGGTAGACCGTGCCGAACTCGAACAACCGCAGAGGCAACTCGCGATACGACCGCCCGCGCGCCCTGAAGATCAGGTTGTGCATCGGGCAGTTCATGGCCTTGAGGTAGTAGTCCTGGCCCTCGAACTCCATGGGCGGGAACATGCCGTCCATGTAGTGCGGCAGGTGGCCCGAGGTCTCGAAAAGGCGCGCCTTGGTGATGTGCGGGGTGTTGACGAACTCGTACCCCGACTCCTCGTGCCGCTTCCGCGAGTACTCCTCCATCTCCTTGCGGATCACCCCGCCCTTGGGGTGGAACACCGCGAGGCCCGAGCCCAGCTCGTCGGGGAAGGAGAACAGGTCCAGCTCCGCGCCCAGCTTGCGGTGGTCGCGCTTCTCGGCCTCGGCGAGGAAGTCCAGGTACGCCTTCAGCTCGTCCTTGGTCGGCCAGGCGGTGCCGTAGATCCGCTGGAGCTGGGGATTCTTCTCACTGCCCCGCCAGTACGCGGCGGCGCTGCGCATCAGCTTGAAGGCCGGGATGTTCCGCGTGGTCGGCAGGTGCGGACCGCGGCACAGGTCCTTCCAGCACAGCTCGCCGGACTTGGCGTCGAGGTTGTCGTAGATGGTCAGCTCGCCCGCGCCGACCTCGGCCGACGCGCCCTCGGCGGCGTCCGCGGCCGATCCCTTGAGCCCGATCAGCTCCAGCTTGTACGGCTCGGCGGACAGCTCCTCGCGCGCCTCGTCGTCGGTGACCACGCGGCGGGAGAACCGCTGCCCCCTCTTCTGGATCTCCTGCATCTTCTTCTCGATGCGCTTGAGATCGTCCGGGTGGAACGGGGTCTCGACGTCGAAGTCGTAGTAGAAGCCGTCCTTGATCGGCGGGCCGATGCCCAGCTTCGCCTCGGGGAACAGCTCCTGCACCGCCTGGGCCATGACATGCGCGGTGGAGTGGCGCAGGATGTCCAGGCCGTCCTTGCTGGTGATCTCCACGGGCTCGATCTCGTCGCCCTCGGCCGGCTGGTACGCCAGATCCTTGAGCTGTCCGGCCACGCGCACGGCGACGATCGAGCGGTCGCCGGAGAAGAGGTCCGCCGTCGTAGTGCCCGTGGCCACCACGCGTTCTTCCCGCTCGGAATCGCGTTGGATGATCACACGGACGTCTGACACCGGTCTCTCCTGACTGATGGATGGCTCACCGCGGCGAATGCGGCGCAGCGTGAATCGTACCGAGCCGACGGGTGGGACCGCGAAACGGTTGTGCACGCCGTCGCCGGGCGCCGTCACGCGCCGGGGCGGCGGTCAGGGGCCGCCGCCGCATGCCTCCTCGAAGAAGTCCAGGTTCTCCTGGAGCGATTTGACCAGCCGGTCCCGCTCGGCCTCGTCCACCTGGACCGGGGTGACGCCGGTGGCCCCGCTGAGCCGCCGGAAGCCGCCGCGGCTCTCCAGCCGCCCCCGCACCCGGATCGGCAGCCCCACCAGATGGGCGTGGCCGGCGATCCGGTAATCCTCCTCGTCCAGGGTGATCCGCACCTGTGGGACATCCGCCCCGGAGAGCACCCGCAGCCGCACCGTCCCCGGACCGCCGGGGCCGGTACGGCGCAGCCGCACCACCGCACCGGTGAGGCATACGGGCACGGACGGCTCGTCCCGGATATAGCGGGCGCCCGCCTCCCGCAGCCCCGGCAGATCGCCGGGCGAGAACTCCACCGGATCGGGCCGGGCCGCGAACCCCGGCGGCGGACCGGCGGCCGGTGACCACTCCAGCGCCACCCGCGCCCCCTCCGTGCCCTGGACCAGCGCGACCACCGCCTCGGTCAGCTCCCGGCAGGCCCCCGCCGCGACCGCCGCGTCGTACACCTCCATGCCGCCGGTCGTCCGGTGGTAGTCGGCGGCGTCACGGAGGGCGTACAGCGCGCGCAGCAGGGTGACGGCGGTGGCGCGGCCGTCCTCCGCGACGGGCACGAAGACGGTCAGCTCACGGCCGCCGGACTCCGCGCCCGGGGGCCCGGTCAGCACCCGCTCCAGGGACGCCTCGGCGGCGCGGCGGTGCCGGGCGCCGTAGTAGCCCGCCCGGGCGCGGGCGGCGAGCGCCGCGGCCAGCAGGGTGTCGCGGGCGGCGGCGCGCAGCCGCTCCTGCGCGGTCCAGGCGGAGGTGCCGCCGGGGGATTCGGGCACCTCGCGCCGCCAGCGGATCTCGTCGCTGGGCACGGCGAGGCCGGTGAGCACCTCGCGGGCGGAGGGGGCGGCGCTGCGGCTGAGCGCCATCAGCGCCTCGCCGAGCAGATCGCCGCTGTCGGGGAAGTCCCGGCTCTCGGGCACCAGCAGGCTGGTGGCGCCCGCGGTCCGGCCGGGCGGCGTCCAGCGGGCGTAGCGCCCCGGGGTGCCGCCGCGGCGGCGCCAGCCGTGCCGGGCGAGCAGGGCGCCGAGGACGGCCGGATCGGTCTCGTCGGGGTGCGGGACCGCCGGGGGTGCCGGGTCGTCCTGGGGCCACGGTCGGTCCATCACGGTCTCCCTCCCGCCCCGACCCGGGTCATGATCTCGCAGAGCGCGCGGTCGTCGAAGACCCGCGAGGTCGGGATCCGCACGGTGGTCCGGCGGCGGCCCGTGATCGGGTGGCCGGCCAGATTGATCCAGTAGCAGCAGTGGCGCAGGGACAGTCGGTCATGCCCGGCTCGCAGCCAGTCCTCCTGGCTGCGCGGCACGATCATCAACACGAGGATCTTGTGCACGGAGACCGGGCTCCGGGCCAGCTTGATCAGGTGGTCGTTGTCGAGGGTGAAGGCGAAGGTCGGGCCCGGGGGGTCCGGTGCGATCTGGTACGTGGCCTTGAGCTGCACCTTGATGGTGACCTCGTCGTCCACGGCGTGGCCGGGGGCGCTGTGGCTGACATGCCAGTCGATGCCGTGGTCGGGAAAGGGCTGGGCCAGTGAGCAGCCCGCGGCGGCGGCGACCGCGTGCAGATACCCCACTTGAAGGGTCTCCATGCAGGCGGTGGTCGCGATCTGGCCACGCGCGGGGGGTGTTCCGCTCAGGGCAAGGCCGCTCACCGTCGGGGCCGGGTCGGGTTTCGCGAGCGTCATGTCCGTGACGCCTTCCGGTCGTCGCCGGCATACGTACACCTGTGTTGTCTCCGCGTCAGGACCTCGGCAAACAGCGGCGGTTCGAGGTGCGCGCTCCGGGTATCACCTGGTCGGGGCGGGATGCAGGAGTCATCGACGGGAAGAGCACGAGGAGTTGGGGCCATGCCGTCCTGGTTCGAGGGGCCGCTTGCTGCCTTTGACACGGAGACCACGGGTGTCGATGTCGAGCATGACCGGATCGTGTCGGCGGCGCTGGTGGTACAGCGCGGGACCGGAAGTCTGCCGGAGATCCGGCGCTGGCTGGTGAGTCCGGGGGTGCCGGTGCCGCCGGCCGCCACCGAGATACACGGTCTGACCGATGCCCATCTGCAGCGTCACGGCAGATGGCCGGCGCCGGTGATGGACGAGATGGCGCGGGCGATAGCCGAGCAGACCGCGCGGGGCACCCCGCTGGTGGTGATGAACGCGCCGTTCGATCTGACCCTGCTGGACCGGGAGTTGAAGCGGCATCGCAACTCCAGCCTGGCGGGCTATCTTTCGCTGCGCTCGATGAGCGTGCTGGATCCGCGCGTGCTGGACAAGCATCTGGACCGCTATCGCAAGGGCCGCCGCACCCTGCTCGATCTGTGTGCGCACTACGGAGTGGAGCTGACCGGCGCGCATGACGCGGCGGCGGACGCGGCGGCCTCCCTGCACGTGGTGCGGGCGGTGGGCCGCCGGTTCGCCTCGCGTCTGGAGACGCTCACACCCGCCGAGCTGCACGCCCGCCAGACGATCTGGTACGCGGCGCAGGCCCGGGGGCTGCAGGCGTGGTTCGCGCTCAACGGCTCGGACGAGGTCTGCGATCCCGCCTGGCCGCTGCGTCCCGACCTCGCGGCCGCGGCCTGACGCTCGGGGGCGGCGGCGCCAGCGGGCTCAGGTGCGGCGGAGCGAGAAGGGATGGCCCGCCGGGTCGGAGTAGATCCGGGTGTCGCGCAGGCCGCCGTTGTTCTTGGTGTCCAGCGGGCGGGCGCCCAGGTCGATGACCTGGCGCTCCGCGGCGTCGATGTCCTCCACCAGCAGGTCCAGATGGGCCTGCTGGGAGTCGTCCGGCCGCGGCCAGCTCGGCGGGGCGAAGCCGTGGTCCCGCAGGAACGCCATCCTCGACCCGCCGGGTGCGATGATCTCGAGCCGGTCGGGGGTGGTCATCGGCTGGATCTCGGCGCCGAGCACCCGGGCGTAGAAGTCGGCGAGCTCTTCGGGTTCGGCACAGTCCAGGGTCAGGACGGCTGCGCTGGCTACGGCCATGAGTTCCCCTCCATATCGTCACCCACGGAAGTTTTATCCGGATACCCAGCTCTTGGCCGGACAAGCACACGGACCGGCCTTGCCGGCGGACAGACATGAGGCCGGGCCGCCTGCTGGCGGCCCGGCCTCATGGGGTGGTGGGCGATACTGGGTTCGAACCAGTGACCTCTTCGGTGTGAACGAAGCGCTCTCCCACTGAGCTAATCGCCCGGGTTGTCCTCATCGGGGTCTCCCCCGGCGGAACGACCTGAACAATACAGGTCGTGGCGGGTCTGGTTCAAACCGTATGTCCGCCGGAGGGCGGGGAGGCCGGACCGGCGGGCCGCGCGGCCAGATGCGCCCGCAGCCCCCGCCGTCCGGAGCGCATCATCAGGGCGTGGTTGGCCCGGAAGACGGGACGGCCGGGGAGCGCGAGGCGGCGCAGCAGCGGCTTGCGGGCCACCACCTCCTGTTCGAAGAGGGCGCGGGTGCCGGTCCCGTGGGGCAGCACCGTCCAGCGCGCCCATCCCTCCAGATCGCCCGAGAAGCCGATCTCCAGCACGCCGTCCACCGGGTCCTGGCGTGCCTCACTGACGATCACCCGCAGGTCGTACGGGACCAGGGAGCGGAAGCGGGCGGCGCCGCTGCGCTCGTCGATCCGCCGGACCTCACGGACCTGTGGCCACCACCGCGGATACTCGTCGCCGTTCGCCAGCGCCATGAAGACGGCGGCGGGGGCGGCGTCGAGGTCCCATCGGCTGTGGAATCGGTAATGGCACCAGTCCATGCCCTCAAGTGTCGTCGGAACCGTGACCGCGTGGCCAGCCCGGCAGCTTGTCGCCGACGAGCGCGAGGTTCTGGATCGCGGCGAGGCCGTACTGGGCGGTGGCGTTGGTGCTCACCCAGGCCGCCTCGACGCCGGGCTCCAGCACCTGCGGGCCTTCGAGCTCGACCGTCTTCCATCTGGTGGTGGCGTCGGGGTAGCCGTCGCCCTCGCGGTATTCGGTCACCTTCTCGGCCGTGAACGGCCGAGCTTGGGTGGCTCGGTGGTTCACACCTTGTCGCGCTCCCGACTGCCCCCTATGACGGACCGGTCACGGGGCGCATCTCGCTTCAGGCCGGGGTGGGCCCTGGAGCGACGGGCATGGTGACGAATACCCGCGCCGAGCGTGCGCGATGGCGCACGTTGACCCCGGCGACGAGGTCGGCGGGGCCAGCGAGCCCGCACCGACGACAACGGAAATGGTCCCGGTCGGGTCGGTTGGCCCCACCGGTGTGCCCCAAGCGCGGACAGCGCTGCGAGGTATGGGCCGGATCCACTTCGAGGAACGGCACCCCGGCCCGGCGGGCCTTGTCAGCAAAGTGCTGTCCCAACTGGAGGAAGGGCCAGGCAGAGAGCGTGCCGCGCTGGTCCCAGGTGGCCGGGTCGGGCAGCTTCTCGCCCTTCACCTGGACGGTGCGGATCTTCGCGCCGGGGTCGCGGCGCAGCCCGGTGATGCCCTTGACGGCCTCGGTGAGGAATCCCTTGCCCTCGCCGGCGACGCGGATGTGGCGGTCGTACGCCTGGTCGCGCATCGGCACGGAGAAGCGGACGCCGAGGCCGCGGACGAAGTCCCCAGACTCATGACCGGCGGTCTGGTCGCCGTCGTAGGTGATGGTGTGCACCATGCGGAACGATTCGGCGCCCGCGTAGAAGTAGAGCCGGACGCTGAAGGGGAGCCAGGCCCGGCAGCCCTTGCGGTGCTTGCCGTCGATGCGGACGACGGCGCGCACGGCGCCCGCTGCTCGACCTTCGCCCCGCTGATCTCGCCGTCGAACCGCTCCCACGCGGCGCTGCCGCCCGGGTCACCCCGGTGTCGACGGTGATCCTGCCTCCGCTCTCGGCGACGGTGACCCTCTTGGCGGGCGCGGCGGGTAGTGCCGGTGGTGAGCTTGTAGGCGCTGCCGGTGAGCCCCTCCCCCGCCGCGTGCGCGGTCCACTTGAGCGAGCCGTCGGGCCAGTGGGCGGTGTCCCAAGTGCAGGGGCACCTCCTCGCCGTCGGCGGTGGTCAGCGCGAAGGTCCGGTCGCCGGGGTGGGCACCCTTGGGCCAGGGGACGCCGAAGGTGGAGCCCGCGGCCGCGCCCAGGCCGCCCTCTCCTCCAGCCAGGTGATGTCCACGGGCTCGTCGGCGGACTTCTCGGCGGGGGTGTCGGCGGCGGCCTGCGGGGCGTTCTTGGCGAGCAGCCAGGAGAACGGTATGGCGGCGCCGGTGACGGCGGCGGCCTTGAGGAGGTTGCGTCGGGCGAGCACGGGGGGCTGGTGGCAGGTGGCGCCCGCTGGGTGCCGGCGGTGCCCGGTCAGGCGCGGGCGCGGCGCTCCACCGCGACCGCACAGCCCGCGAGGGCTCCCGCCGCCGGGGCGATCAGCGGCAGCATCTGCCAGGCGGCGACGGCGAGCACCGCGAGCCCGCCGATGAGCAGCAGCGATCCGCCGGGGTCGGCGGCCAGGCCCTGGCGTAGGGCGGTACGGGCGGCGGTCGGCCAGGCGGTACCGGGCCGCCGTACGGTCGCCGTCCGCAGCCCGAGGACGAGCACCGCGAGCAGACCGGCCACGCTGACGGCGATCAGCGCGGGCCCGCCGGGCAGGGCTCCGGTGCGGGCCACCCGCAGATCGAAGGCGAGCAGCGCGAGCGCCGCCCACCACAGCAGGGAGAACCGCCAGCCGCTGCGGGTGGCCTCCCGCAGCCCGGCCAGGAAGTCCCGCCAGGTGGACCGCTCACCGTCCAGATGACGGCGAAGGTGCGCACAGCCGGCGGCGAAGGCGGGCAGCAGGGTGATCACCGGGAGGGCGGCGAGCACCATCCAGACGCCGGTCAGCAGGCATTCGGCGAACAGCGCGAAGCGCAGTGTGCCGCGGGCGGGCCGCCGCGCGGTGCGTCGTACGGCGGCTTGGCCCATAGCGCTTCCCATGGCCGCCTCAGCCCTTCAGTCCGGAGGTCGCCGCGCCCTCGACCAGATAGCGCTGGAAGGCCAGGAAGAACAGCAGCACCGGCAGCAGGGCGACGAGCGACATGGCGACCATGCCTCCGTAGTCGGCGACGGAGTCCTGGTCGATGAAGAGCTTCAGGCCCAGCGAGACCGTGTACTTGTCCGGTTCGTTGAGATAGAGCAGGGGCCCGATGAAGTCGTTCCAGGACCAGATGAAGGTGAAGATCGCGCTGGTGATGAGGGCCGGGCGGCACAGCGGCAGCACGATGTTCCAGTAGATGCGCAGATGGCCACAGCCGTCCAGCCGGGCCGCCTCGTCCAGCTCCCGGGGCAGCCCGCGCATGAACTGCACCATCAGGAAGACGAAGAAGGCGTCCGCCGCCAGGTATTTGCCGAGCAGCAGCGGCACATACGTGTTGATCAGGTCCAGCTTCTGGAACAGGATGTACTGCGGAATGATCAGCACCTGGAACGGCAGCAGCAGGGTGGAGATCATGAGCGTGAAGAGCGCGTCGCGCCCCGCGAAGCGGATCCTGGCGAAGGCGTAGGCCGCCAGCGAGCAGGAGAACAGTACGCCGATCACCGAACCGCCCGCCAGCAGCAGCGAGTTGGTGAAGAAGGTCGAGATCGGCACGTCCGCGATGCCATCGCTGAGCCGTCGGTAGTTGTCGGTGATCGGATCGGTCGGGAGCAGTTGGAGGCTGCCGATGATCTGGTCACCGGGCTTGAACGAGCCGCCGATCACCCACACCACGGGGTAGAGGATCACCGCCAGTACGGCGAGCGCCCCCACATGCCAGATCACGGAGCGCGCCCTGCGCTGCCGCCCGACCGCCACAGAAGCACTCACGGCGCCTCCCGCTCAGTCCCGGCGCGCTCCCAGGCGCGGGCTTCCTTCGTCACTGCTCGCTCCTCCGTCACTGCGCGGCTCCTCAGCCCAGCCCGCGCAGCGCGCCGGGACACGCTCATCTGGCATCCTCCTCGTAGTGCACCCAGCCGCGCTGGGTCTTGAACAGCACCGCGGTCACCAGGCCGATGCCGAGCATCAGCATCCAGGCCATCGCGGCGGCGTAACCCATGCGCAGATTGCGGAAGCCCTGCTCGTAGAGGTACCAGCCGTAGACCAGCAGGGAGTCGCCCGGTCCGCCGGTGTTGGTGCCCGACCCCGCGATCACCACCGCCGAGGTGAAGACCTGGAACGAGTGGATGAGCTCCAGCAGGAGGTTGAAGAAGAGCACCGGTGAGATCATCGGCAGGGTGATGGACCGGAACCGCCGCCAGCGGCCGGCGCCGTCCATCTCGGCGGCCTCGTACAGTTCGCCCGGCACCTGCTTCAGCCCGGCCAGGAAGATCACCATCGGCGCGCCGAACTGCCAGACGGTCAGGGTGATGAGGGTGGGCAGCGCCCAGTCCGGGTCGCCGATCCAGCCACCGACGTCCCATCCGAACAGACTCATCGACTTGTCGACGATCGCGTCGTCGTTGAAGATCGCCCGCCAGACGATGCCGACGCTCACGCTGGCGCCGATGAGCGAGGGGGCGTAGAACGCCGAGCGGTAGAAGCCCTGGCCCTTGCGGGGCTTGACCAGCAGCAGCGCCACGGCGAGCGCCGCCGCCAGCTTCAGCGGGGTGCCGATCAGTACGTACTTCAGCGTCACCTCGACCGAGGTCCACCAGCGGTCGTCCTGGAAGAGGTCCTGGAAGTTCCTGAACCCGATCCACCGCGGCGAGTCGAAAAGGTTGTAGTCGGTGAACGCCAGATAGAGCGAGACGAGCATCGGGCCGAGGGTGAGCAGCAGGATTCCGATGCACCAGGGCGTCAGGAAGAGATAGCCCGCGAGGTTCTCGCGGCGGCCCTGGCGCCGCTCCGCCGCGGGAGCGGGGCGGGTGCCGGGGGCGGCCGCGGCCCGGGACTTCCCGATGGGAGGCCGCGCTCCGTCCGTCGCACGCGTCGTGGTCGGTGTCACGGAAGCTCTCCTCACGAACCGAGCGCGGACTCGGCCTCGTTGAAGAACTGGTCGACGGCCTTGCCCATCGAGGTCTGCCCCAGCGCCACCTGGGTGTAGATCCTCAGGAAGGCGGCCTCGGCGACATCGGCACCGGCCGGATGCGGGGTGATCGGCTCCAGCTTGGCGCTCACGCTCTTCTCATACGCGGCGATCTTGGCGTCGACGCCCTGGGGCTTATAGGCGTCGTACTGGGAGTTGGTGGCCGGGATGCCGCGGTTGTAGCCCATGATCTTGCCCACCTCGGGGTCATGGGTCATGAAGTCGATGAACTGGGCGACTTCCTTGGGGTGCTGGGTGCGGGCGGAGCCGCTGAGCATCAGCGAGGAGAGGTACTGGCCGGTCCGCTTGCCGTCGGTGGTCGGGATCGGCCCGAGGTCGAGGTCGGTCCTGGTCTCGGCGGCGAAGCGGACCAGGAAGTTGTCCCAGGTGAACTCGGAGGCCGACAGGTCGGCGCTGATCGACGCCTTGGGCTTGGCCTGCTCGGACTTCTTGCCGGGCACCAGCTCGTCGGCCTTGGCGTGCTGCTGCCACCGGCCCCACCACTTCGTGAGGTCGTCCTCGGTGAAGCCGAGCTCACTGTCCTTGGTGAAGAACGCCTTGCCGTTCTGCCGCAGATACAGGTCGTAGAGATACATCACATTGGCGTTGTCGCTGGCGCCGTAGAGCGTGTCGTCGCTCTTGCGCACCTTCTCGGCGGCCGCGAAGAAGTCGTCCCAGGTCCATCCGGCCTCGACGGTCACTCCGGCTTTCCGATACGCGTCCGGGTTGTAGAAGAGGGCGAAGGTATTGGCGCCGACCGGCACTCCCAGGAGCTTGCCGTCGATATCCCCGGCCTTCTCCAGCCCGTTACGAAAACCCTTCAGGCTGAGATTTCCGGCCTTGGCCTGACCATTCAGATCCAGCAGCAGGTTCTTGTCGCCGTATTTGCGCAGGAAGGCGTAGGAGTTCTGGAAGACGTCCGGGGCGTTTCCGCCCGCGGCCTGGGTGTTGAACTTGCTCCAGAAGTCGGTGTATTCCGAGAAGTCCGTCTTGACCTTGATATTCGGATGTTCCTTCTCGAACAGCTTCACCGTCTTCTGAATCAGCTCGGCGCGGTCCTTGGCGCCCCACCAGGAGTAGCGGATGGTCACCTTGCCGTCCCCCGAGCCACTCCCCCCACCACAGCCGGTGGCCAGCAGCCCCAGCGCGGCCACCACGGCCGCGACCGCACGGACCCCTCTCGCCCTCGCCGTCCATAGCCGAGCACCCATGACACGCCCCTCCCCGGGCAGGCCGTCCGACTGCCCCCGTTGGTTGAAACGTTTTAGGCAAGCGCTTGCCGGGACAAGTTAAGGACCAGCGACGCATACGTCAACGGTTCGGACAGGATCGATCAGGATTGAGGCGAAGCGCTTCGACAACACCGCCGGGGACGGCATCGACGGACTCCCGTCAACACCGCCGGGGACGGCATCGACGGACTCCCGTCGCCGGACACCTTCGGACAGCCGCCGGACACCTTCGGACATGCGGCAACGCCGAGGGCCCGGAAGGCGGATGCCTTCCGGGCCCTCGGTCCAGGGTGGGCGATACTGGGTTCGAACCAGTGACCTCTTCGGTGTGAACGAAGCGCTCTCCCACTGAGCTAATCGCCCTGGCGCACGGCCAACATTAGCGTATGCCGGACCGTGCTCATGACCAGTCCTACGACCCCGGACCGGTCACTGCTCGATCTTCCACGGCATCACGATGCCGAACTTCCACACGTAGACCGTCACCGCCGCGGCGCAGATCACCACCGCGATCGTGGTCAGTATGAGATTGCGCCGGCGCACCCTCGGATCCAGGGCGCGGTGCGCCGCCTCCGTGACCTTGCGCTTGGTCCAGGCCAGCACCAGCTGGGCCCAGACGAACTCGGTCGCCCAGATCGCCATTCCGGCGAAGATCACCAGCCACCCCGGACCGGGCAGGGGCAGCAGGAGAATGCCCAGACCCACGACCCCGAGGCCGACGACGAAGACGCCGACCTGCCAGCTCAGGTGGAGCGGGCGCGACCGCTTGATGAACCGCGGCGCCCGGGAACCCCATACCGGCTCCCGCTTCGGCGCATCGCCCCCCGTCGCGGCCTGGGGCGCCGTTTCGGCAGCCCCCCGCCGCCCGTCACTCTCCGCATTCATGTGACCCAACCTACCTGATCATTTGAAGTCACCGGAACGGCGGTAGTACTCATGTCGGAGCTGGGCCGCAAGAGCTACCGGAAGCGCCGCAAAACGGTCAGAGGGGTTTACAACGGCACCGTAGGTGGCATGTCGATTTCGCCGACGTGCGAATCCCCGAGCGCACACTGAGCGAAAGGCCCTGGCGCTTATGAACACCACGGTCAGCTGCGAGCTGCACCTGCGCCTCGTTGTGTCGAGCGAATCCTCACTGCCTGTACCCGCGGGCCTGCGGTATGACACGGCCGACCCTTACGCCGTGCACGCCACCTTCCACACCGGAGCCGAAGAGACGGTCGAATGGGTGTTTGCCCGCGATCTTCTCGCCGAGGGCCTGCACCGGCCCACCGGCACCGGCGACGTCCGTGTGTGGCCGTCCCGCAGCCACGGCCAGGGAGTCGTCTGCATCGCCCTGAGCTCCCCGGAGGGGGAGGCACTGCTCGAAGCCCCGGCGCGGGCCCTGGAGTCGTTCCTGAAGCGAACCGACGCGGCGGTGCCGCCCGGTACCGAACACCGCCATTTCGACCTCGACACAGAGCTCTCCCACATCCTGGCGGAGAGCTGAGACCCGGCGAGAGCTGAGCGCTCGGCCGTCCGACTCGGGGAGACGGCGCAAGCCTGGGCGCGATCTACACGACATGCGCAACCTTTCAGTACCGACCATCCCGACCACGGCAACCGACAACGGCAGAGGCAGGCGGCGGTGCCGTCGCCGCGGCACCCCCCGCGGCGACGGCACCGTCGCGTGTCGGCGCGGCCCCGTCGCATGCCCGCCCGGGGCCGTCCGGTGACCGCCCGGCGCCCGGCAGGGCTAGAGTCGGGCAGATCGAGGGCAGCCCAGGGGCAGCCGCCGACCCAGCCGGCCAGGGAGCCAATCGTGCTGATCAACCACGACACCCGGTGCGCGCTCGACGCGGTCGTCGATCTGGTGAACACCGCGCCCGAGGGCGCGGACCAGGATGACCTCGCCGATGTCGCCGCCCTGCGCCGGTTCGTCGAGCGCAATGACATCAGCGACATCGGCACGCTCGGGGAGCGCGACCTCACCGCGGTCCGGGCCGTACGGGACCGGTTCGCCGAGGTCTTCTCGGCGGCCGGGAACGAGGCCGCCACCCGCCGCTCCGCCGAGCTGCTCAACGCGATGATCGCCGCGGCCGGCACCACACCCCGGCTCACCGACCATGACGGCTTCGACTGGCATGTGCACTACTTCGCGCCCGGGGCCTCGCTGGCCGACCACCTCGCCGCCGACTGCGGCATGGCGCTGGCGTTCCTCGTGGTGGCGGGCGAGCGGGAGCGGCTGCGCCGCTGTGAGGCCCCGGACTGCCGCCACGCCTTCGTGGACCTGTCCCGCAACCGCTCCCGGCGCTACTGCGACAGCCGCACCTGCGGCAACCGGCTGCATGTCGCCGCGTACCGCGCCCGGCGCCGCGAGGCCGCGAGCTGACCGCCCGCGCCGGGCGGTCGGCGGCCGGGCGGAGGGGGAACGGGCGGGGCGCCGGCTCACCACCGGTGGAGGTCGTGAACGGCGGTCACGAAGAGCAGGGTGCCGATGAACGCCAGGAACAGCATCAGCGGCGGCTGCGAGAGGGCGAAGAGACAGCCACGGGTCTCGTCGCTCGGCGGAACAGGGGGTCCTTCGATGGGGGATTGCTCCCCGGGCGGTGATTGCAACATCTCGCGGAGATCATGACCCAGCCCTCACCCCGCCTGCGACCGGTGATCGTTTTTTGATCGGTCGCTTGTCAGATCCCGTGCTTTTTGAGTATGGCCTCGATGTCGGAGAAGTCATCTGTGCCAGAGCTCGTTCCGCCCTTGGCCTTCGGCCGCTCCGCGGCCTTCGCCCCGGCGGCTCCTCGGCCGGGCCCCAGCGCGGGCTCCGAGGCCCCCGCGGACACCCCGGCCCGTTCGGCCGCGGCCGCCGCCTTGCGCTCCTTACGGGTGCCGCCGGAGCGGCGCTCGACCGCGCGGCTGATCATGAACAGCACCCAGGAGAGGCCGAGCACGCCGAAGCCCAGCCAGACGGTCGGCTTGAAGACCAGGTCGGCGACCCAGTCGAGGATGCCGGTCATCGCCAGGCCCAGCGGGACCAGGGCGTAGGCGGCGATCCGGGTCGCGGCCAGGAACCGCTTGCGGTAGGCGGTCACCCCGGCGATGCCCAGACCGGCCGCGGACAGCGCGGCACAGATGGTGTCGGTCAGCATCGTTCCTCCCGCGACTGGCGTTCCGGTATGTCCATCGTGCACCCCGTAGGACGGCCGGGGCCATGGCCCCGGCCCGGGATCAGGGACATCTCCGGGTACGGAGCGGGGACCAGGGGCTGGAAGACTGGCCCCATGAGCCACACCGACCCCTCCCCTCGCCCCGTGCTCGACGTCTGGTGCGAGCTGCAGTGCCCCGACTGCCGTACCGCCCTGGGGGATCTGCGCGCACTGCGCGACCGCTTCCAGGACGCCCTGGACATCCGGCTGCGCCACTTCCCGCTGGAGCGCCACCGGCACGCCCACGCGGCGGCCCAGGCCGCCGAGGAGGCCATCGCACAGGGGCGCGGCTGGCCGTATGTCGAGGCCGTCCTGGAGCGCACCGAGGAGCTCGGCACCCGCGGTGAGCCGCTGCTGGTGGAGGTGGCCCGGGAACTGGGGCTGGACGCCGAGGAGATGGACACCGCGCTGGTCGACGGCCGGCACATCCTGATCGTGGACGCGGACCAGGCCGAGGGCAAGGCGATGGGGGTCACCGGCACCCCCACGTATGTGATCGGCGGCGAACGGCTGGACGGCGGCAAGAGCCAGGAGGGACTGCGGGAGCGCATCGAGGAGATCGCCGCCCGCCTCGTCGCCGAGCGGCCGTAAGGCCCCGGCAGGGCTACGGAAGGCCCTTGGAGCAGACCCTCGGGCCGGCCCTCGGAGCGGCGGCCCCTCGGAGCCGGCCCTCGGAGCCGGCCCTCAGAGCAGCGGCTTGTAGAGCTGGTACTCGGTCGGCTCGTAGCCCAGCGACTCGTACAGCCGCAGCGCCGGGGTGTTGCCGCCGAAGACATGCAGGCCCAGGCTGCGCGCCCCGTGCGCCAGGCTCGCGCGCTCGGCGGCCAGCATCAGGGTGCGGCCGTGTCCGCGGCCACGGTGCTCCTCGGTGACCTCGACGGCGAAGACGTACGCCTCCCCGCTCTCGGCGGCGTCGGGCTCCCCCTCGCGCAGCGCGACCCAGAGGGTGCCCACGTCCGCACCGCCGTGGGCGAGGACGCGCAGCAGGGCCCCCGGGGTGTCCGGGCCCTGCGGCAGCAGCGTCGCGTAGTCGGTGTCCGCCTTGGTCTCGGCCTGCTGCCGGGTGACTCCGCGCTCCAGCAGGTCGGCGATGTATCCGGCCCGCTCGCGGGCGCGCCACACCGGGTACTCGGCCTCCGCCATGGGGCGTATCGCGCTGTCCCCGGGCAGTGCGGGCGGCTCCGTGAGCCGCTTGACCATATTGCGGCCGCGCTCGCGGTAGCCGAGCGCGGCCGCGAGCCCGAGGGCGGTCGTGGCCGATGCGGGGACGCTCACCACCAGCTGGGTGCAGCCCCAGCCGCGCAGCACCTCCTCGGCGGCGAGCGCGGCGACCGTGCCGCGGCCCCGGTGCCGCTCGCCCTCGTCGATGTGGAGCCGCTCGATGCGCCCGGCCGCCGGGCCCAGGCGGGCGTCGGTGGTGAGCTGGAGGGAGCCGACGGGGCGGCTGTTGACGCACACCTCGTACGAGCGGGCACGCCCGCCGCCTTCGGTGGGCTGTTCGGGCGCGATGGGCCGCAGAGTGGTGGTCACGAGGGTGTTCTACCGGTCCGCCGGGCCGACGTCACCCGTTTTCGGCGCGGATCCGCCGCGACCGGCAGGTCAGGGGTCGATGTCCGCCGCGGCCCGCTCGGTGAAGATCCGCAGGGCGTCGGCGGTGACCGGCCCGGGGGCGCCGGGCAGGGTGCGGGTGTCCACCCGGTGCACGCCCTGTACGTCGCGGGTCGTGGAGGTCAGGAAGACCTCCTCGGCCCGGCTCAGCGCCTCCAGCGGCAGATCGGTCTCCTTGGCGCCCACCCACTCCAGCACCAGGGCGCGGGTGATCCCGGCGAGGCAGCCGGAGGAGAGCGGCGGGGTGTGCAGCTCGCCGTCGAGGACCACGAAGACATTGGTGCCGGTGCCCTCGCAGAGCGCGCCGACCGTATTGCCGAAGAGGGCCTCGGAGGCGTCCTGCTCACGGGCACGGGCCAGCGCGACCACGTTCTCGCCGTACGAGGTGGTCTTCAGACCGGCGAGCGCCCCGCGCTCGTTGCGCGCCCAGGGGACGGTGATCACGGCGGTGGCGTCGGGCCGTCGGGACGCCTCGGCCAGCGCTACCACCAGGGTGGGCCCGGCCGTGCCCCGGTCGGAGCCGAGCGGCGAGAGTCCGCCGGTGTAGGTGATCCTCAGCCGCCCGAACGGCACCGGGTGGGCCTTGAGCACCTCCATGCAGCCCCGCCGCACCTCGTCCAGGTCCGGCTCGGGAAGTCCCAGGCCCTCGGCAGAGCGGGCCAGCCGCCGCAGATGGCGGGTGAGGGCGAAGGGCTGTCCCTCGGTGGCCTTGACGGTCTCGAAGACACCGTCGCCGACCGTGAGCCCATGGTCGAAGACGGACACCCTGGCGCTGTCCGCGTCGCAGAGGGATCCATCGAGCCAGATGGCCGGTTTCATCGTGTCGCCCTTCCCGTCGGCTGCTGTACGCCCGACGCTACCGCGAGCAGCCGGGCGGCCTTGAGTTCCGTTTCGTCCCATTCGCGCTCCGGATCGGAGCCCCAGGTGATGCCCGCCCCGGTGCCGAACCGCAGCACGGCCCCGGCCGGGCCGCGGTCGATCCAGAAGGTGCGTATCCCGACCGCCAGCTCACCGGTGCCGCGGTCGGCGTCGACCCAGCCGATGCCGCCGCAATACGGGCCGCGGGGCGCGGTCTCCAGCTCCTCGATGACGCGCAGCGCGCTGGACTTGGGCGCGCCGGTGACCGATCCGGGCGGGAAGGTGGCCGCGAGCAGTTCCGGCCAGCCGGTGCCGGGGGCGAGTTCGCCCCGCACCGTGGAGACGAGGTGGACCAGTCCCGGATGCGGTTCGACCGCGCAGAGGGCGGGGACGGTCACCGAGCCGGTGGCGCAGACCCGGCCCAGGTCGTTGCGGACCAGGTCCACGATCATCACGTTCTCGGCGTGGTCCTTCTCCAGCAGGTCTTCGGGGCCGCGGCCGGTGCCCTTGATGGGGCCGGACTCCACGGTGCGCCCGGTGCGCCGCAGAAACAGTTCGGGCGAGGCCGTGGCGACCTCCACCCCACGGCCGGGCAGCCTTACGGTGCCCGCGTACGGGGCGGGGTTGCCCAGGGCCAGCAGCGCGGTCAGCGCGTCCACATCGGCCATGGCCGGATCGGGCAGCGGCGCGGTCAGCACCCGGCAGAGATTGGCCTGGTAGACCTCGCCGGCCGCGATGCGCCGCCGGATGCCGCGCACCCCGGCGGTGTAGGCGGCCCGGTCCAGGGACGAGGTCCACTCCCCGGCCGCGGGGCCGTACCAGCCGCCGGGCGCGGGGGGCGGCACGGGCTCGGTCCGTACGTCCCCGAAGCGTGCACAGACCAGACGGCCCTCGAAGTCCGCGACTACGGCCCAGAAACCCTGGGTGTCCAGGGCCGACGGGTCGCTGGTCACATCGCGTAGATCGGTGGCGAGCAGGCCGCCGAAGCGGGCGAGCGGGGGCAGATCGTGCACGGTTGCGAGTCTATGGTGCCCAGGTCAGGGCGGCCTCGGGAGGGCGTGTGGCAGCCGAGCAGGGCAGCACGCTGCGGAAACGGAATTTGAGCTGGCCGGGGAATCCGCTAGAGTTCAACACGTCGCCGGGACGCGGAAGCGCCCCGGACATACGACACCTGCGGACGTGGCTCAGTTGGTAGAGCATCACCTTGCCAAGGTGAGGGTCGCGAGTTCGAATCTCGTCGTCCGCTCGGAGTGGGGGTTTCGACCTCCACGGTTGGTGGAGTGGCCGAGAGGCGAGGCAACGGCCTGCAAAGCCGTCTACACGGGTTCAAATCCCGTCTCCACCTCGGACGATTAGCTCAGCGGGAGAGCGCTTCCCTGACACGGAAGAGGTCACTGGTTCAATCCCAGTATCGTCCACTCGGATCCTCGCGGATCCACCTGCGCGATTAGCTCAGCGGGAGAGCGCTTCCCTGACACGGAAGAGGTCACTGGTTCAATCCCAGTATCGCGCACGCAGTCCCGCGGACGATTAGCTCAGCGGGAGAGCGCTTCCCTGACACGGAAGAGGTCACTGGTTCAATCCCAGTATCGTCCACACTGAACGGCGGAGGGCCGGAGCGAAGAGCTCCGGCCCTCTGACGTTTCTCGGCTCTCAGTCCTCAGTTCTCATGACGAGAAGAGCATGTGCCCGAAGCCCCGCTTGTGGTGGCCGTGGTGACCACCGTGGTGCCCGTGCTGCGGCGCGCCCCACGCGGGCGCGGGCGCGGCCGGGTACCCCTGCGGGCCGGGCGCGGCGGGCGGCATCTGCTGGGTCCACTGCGTCTCAAGGCGGGTCAGCGCCTCCAGCTCCCCGTAGTCCAGGAAGATCCCCCGGCAGCCGCTGCACTGCTCTATCTGCACGCCATTGCGGTTATACGTGTGCATCGGCGCATGGCACTTGGGACACTGCATGGTCCGCTCAACTCCTCATGCTTCGGACAACAACGCGCCGGACATCCCTCCGACCGCGTGGACTTCACCCTACGGCCTCCATGTACCGGGCGATGCGGACAGCCGCCTCCACCATCGCCTCCTCGGCCTCGTCCAACGCCCGTCCGGCGGCCGCCGCTTTGGCGAGCGCGAGCGCGGCGGTCTGCACGGTGAGGGCGCGGGCGGGCACGTCCAGCCGCGGCCAGGGGTCGCCCTGCCCCGCGGCGGAACCGCCCGCCGCCCGGTACGCCCCCAGAAACCGGTCCCAGTCCTCGGGGGCGAGCAGCCCGGCGGCGTACCAGGCGGCGGGCCGCGCGAGGTCCCAGGCCGGGTCGCCGAGGCCGAGGTCGTCGATGTCGATGAGCACCCAGTCGGCGGCGCGGTGGCGGATGAGCTGACCGAGGTGGAGATCGCCGTGGCAGAGCCTGGTGACCTCCTGCCGGTCCGTGCGCTCGCGGCGATCCGTGCGGTCCCTGTGGTCCCGGCTGTCCGCGCGGTCCAGGTCCACGCGGTCGGTACGGTCCGTGCGGTCCACGCCCCGCGCCCAGTCCGGCAGACCGGCCCAGGCGTGCAACACGGCCCGGATGGCCGCGCTGTCGGGGAGCGCCGCCGCCCGCAGCCGGGCGATGGCTCGGGCCGCCTTGACCGGGCCGCGCATCGCGGGGAGGGGGCCGGGCAGTTCGGCGACCGGCACGGCGTGCAGCCGGGCCAGCAGCTTCCCCGCCTCGACCCACGGGGCGGCGTCCGGCGCATCGGGCGCCACGGGTTCGCCGTACGGCCAGAGGGTGACCCGCCGGCCGTCGGGCAGCGCGGCCATGCCGTCGTCGACCGGCGGCAGCAGTATCCCCGCGCACCGGGGGTGGGCCGCGACCCCGAGCCGGACGGCCAGCTCGGCCGGATCCGTGCCGGGCGGGTGCGCCTTGGCGACGACATGGCCGCACCGCACGACGGTGGCGTCGGGCCGGTCGGCCAGGACGATCACCTCGGCGGTGGCGTCACACCGGCCCCGGCGAAGGGCGGCGACGAGCTGCGCCGCGGTTTGGCTCACGGCTCCCCCATGTCATCGGCTGCCCCGGGATCGTAGCCCCTGCCGGACGGGGTGCCGGTGCTCCGCCCCTCCTGATGTCGGGCGCTCACCCGAGTGCGGGCCGTGGGCGGATGCGGCGTCACGCTCCATGGTTACAGAGTTTGGATTCTGTAACCTCAACCCGATACGGTTCGGCGCCATGGACGCATCGCATACGGGAACGAGCAACTCAGAGGACCTGCCGAGCAATTGGGGGCGGTGGGGTGAGGACGACCAGCTCGGCACGCTCAACCTCATCACCGCGGAGGCCCGGGCCAGGGGCGCCGCGGAGGCCCGAACGGGGCGGACGGTGTCCCTCGCGGTTCCGGTCCGGCCGGCGCCGCTCATCAGCGGCCCCTTCGCGCCGTCCACCCAAGACGCCTCACCGGTTCAGCAGATGATGGTGTACGTCGGCTCCCCCGCGCCGGCGATGGCGGACGTGATGCTGGTGACCAATCACCATCCGCGCTCGACGCACCTCGACGCGCTGGGGCACGCGATCCGCGACGGGCGGGTCTATCCGGGGCGGCCCGTGGACGAGGCCGTGACACCGGCCGGCGCCCGGCACGGCTCCACGACGGCGTTCGCCGCCGGGCTCGCCACCCGGGGGATCCTGCTCGACCTGGCGGCCGACGGCCCGTTGCCCAGTGGCCACGCGGTCACCGCGCGGGACCTCGAGGCGGCCGAGGAACGTCAGCGCGTACGGCTGGAGTCCGGGGACGCCCTGGTGGTGCGCTGCGGATGGCCCATGACGCCCGACCCCGAGCGGCCGATGCCGGGGATGAGCCTGGACGCGGTGCGCTGGATGCACCGGCGCGGCGTGTCGCTCTACGCGGGCGACATCGGCGACGCGCACCCGGACCTGGACCCCGCCTGCCCCTTGCCGCTGCACCGGGTCGCTCTGCCGATGATGGGCCTGCCGCTGATCGACGCCGCCGAGGTGGACGAGCTCGCCGCCGTCTGCGCGGAGCTGGGCCGCTATGCTTTTCTGCTCACGGTGGCGCCGCCACGTATCCACGGGCTGACCGGGGTGCCCGTCAACCCGCTCGCGGTCTTCTGACGGGCCACTAGGAGGAACTGGCAGTGAGGGAGCAGTCGGTACCCGCCGCCGGGGCCGGGAGCCGCGCGGTGCGGTGCGTACGGAACGGCGAGCGCTGATGCGTTCGGGCCCGGCGCTCGACGCCGAGACCATCCTGACCGCCACCGAGGACGTACTGCGCCGCCATGGACCGGCGAAGGCCACGGTGCTCGACGTGGCGCGGGCCCTGGGGGTCAGCCACGCCAGCGTCTACCGGCACTTCCCGTCCAAGGCGGCGCTGCGCGAAGCCGTCACGCGGCGCTGGCTCGGCCGGGCGCGCGAGGACATCGCGGCGGTCGCGGCCGACACCCGACAGGCCGCGGCCGAGCGACTGCGCACCTGGCTCACCACGCTGTTCGCCGCCAAGCGGAAGCTGTTGTCCGAGGACCCGGAGCTCTTCGCCACCTACCGAGTCCTGGCGGCCGAGCACAGTGACGCGGCCGCCGACCATGTGACCGACCTGATCGGGCAACTGCGCGTCATCATCGCCGACGGCGTCACCGCCGGTGACTTCACCTGTGCCGACCCCACCGCGACGGCCCGGACCGTCTTCGACGCCACGATGGCCTACCACCACCCCGCGCACGCCCCCGAGTGGCAGGCCCCGGGCACCGAGGCCGCCTTGGAGGCCGTCTGCGCCCTGCTCATCAACGGCCTGCGCTTCCGCTGATCCGTCCGGATCGGGACGGGCTGCGCCGTGGCCGCAGGACGCGTCAGCCCGCCTCGTCCGCATTGCTGAGCTTTTCGACGAGGGTCTCGTCCGGGCCGACGGAGCGCCCGTCGCTGGAGCGGATCTCCAGCGGGCGCAGCGGGTGCCCGTTGCGACGGTCGAGGAGTCGCGAATGCTCCTCCCCCGGGCCGAAGCAGTGCGCCTCGCCCCACTGACGCAGCGCCACGACGACAGGGAAGAGCGCGCGGCCCTTTTCCGTGAGCACGTATTCCTGGTAGCGGCTGCCGTCGGAGGCGGGCACGGTGGTCATCACTCCGGTCTGCTCCAGCATGCGCAACCGGCTGGTGAGGATGTTCTTGGCGATGCCCAGGCTTCGCCGGAACTGGCCGAAGCGGCGACTGCCGTCGAACGCGTCGCGCACGATCAGCAGGGACCACCAGTCGCCGATGGCGTCGATCGACCGGGCAACGGGACACGGTTCGGCGTCGAATCGCGTGCGGGCGACCATCGCACTCCTCCTCGCAACACATCTGGTTGCAACATGCTACCTCCTGACTTAAGGTCCGGTCAGGTAGCAAGTTGCAACCATCAATGAGGGGGAGACGCTCCATGCCGAGCGACTGCTCGACGGCCGACGGCCGGACGGCCGTGAACACCGCACTCACTCCACCCGGGCCGCCATCCGCACGCCTGATCCTGCTCTTCGCCGTTGCCTGCGGCAGCGCGGTGGCCAATGTCTACTTCGCCCAGCCCCTGCTGGTCACGCTCGGCGAGCAGTTCGCGCTCGGCCCCGGCCTGCTCGGCGCCATCGTCGCGATCACCCAACTCGGGTATGCCGCGGGTCTGTTCCTGCTCGTCCCGCTCGGCGACCTCGTCGACAGGCGCAGACTGATCACACTCCAGCTCGGCCTGCTCGCCGCCGCGCTGCTGCTGGCGGGTCTGGCGCCCGGGACCGCCACGCTGCTCACCGCCCTCGCGGCGGTCGGTGCGCTCGCCGTCGTCGCCCAGACCATGGTCGCCGCAGCGGCCCACCTCACCGCTCCCGCCTTTCGGGGCGGGTCGTCGGAGCGGTCACCAGCGGGGTGATCACCGGCATTCTGCTGGCCCGCACGGTGGCGGGCGTCGTGGCCGACCTGGCGGGATGGCGCGCCGTCTACCTCTTCTCGGCCGTGGTGACCGCGACGCTCGCCGTGCTCCTGCGCCTGGCCCTGCCGACCGACCGGCCGCCGACCGTCACCATGTCGTACCGGCGCCTGCTGGCATCGACCGTCGCCCTGTTCGCCCGCCACCCCCTGCTCCGGGTCCGCGGCATGCTGGCGCTGCTGGTCTTCGCGGCCTTCAGCACGCTGTGGAGCAGCGTCGTCCAGCCGCTCAGCGGTCCCCCTTGGTCGCTGACGCACACCGCGATCGGCGCGTTCGGGCTCGCCGGAGCGGCCGGAGCCGCGGCCGCGGGAGCCGCCGGCCGATGGAACGACCGCGGCCTCGCCCAGCGGACCACGGGTACCGCACTGGTCCTGCTCACCGTGTCATGGCTCCCCCTGGCCTTCACCCGGCAGTCGCTCTGGGCCCTGGCCGTCGGAGCGATCCTCCTGGACTTCGCCGTCCAGGCCGTGCACGTCACCAACCAGTCCCTCGTCTACGCCGCCCAACCGGACGCGGGAAGCAGAATCATCGGCGGCTACATGGTCTTCTACTCGGCCGGCAGCGCCCTCGGCGCCATCGGCTCCTCCGCGGCGTACGCGGCGGCCGGGTGGACAGCGGTGTCCGCCCTGGGAGCGGCATTCAGCGGCGCAGCCCTGCTGCTGTGGGCGACGACCCGGCGCCTGGGCCGAGTGGCGTGACGTCCTGAGCCCCACTGCGGCCAGGCGCCACGCGCGATGCCCAAGGCGACCAACGGACTTGTCGGGGCGATCATGTGACCGGGGTGTGCCCCGTGTCGTTGGCGTGGCCAGGGGGCGGGGTGTCCTACCTCGTCCGCGCCCACCAGCACGCAGCGGCGCCCGCACCGGTCTGCCGCCGGCACTTGTGTCAAAGGTGGCCGGAGGACCGGGCAACGGCGTCCGCGACCCACCTCCCCGGCTCCCGGCGGTCGGCACGGCCAGGCACGGCCGCGCCGACCGCAGGCGCCGTATCCGGCTTCAGCCGTCTGACGGACGTAGGCATCTACCGCAGCGCATAGACCTCGCGCGCCACAAAGCGGCAGGTTTCGACGAAGTCACGCGCTGCCGGCGGAGTCACCACATCACCGTGCACCGCCTTATTTGGCGGCACATCCAGAGGTACCGGCGCCGCGAGGCCGCCGCCGTCACCCCGGAAGCGAAGCGGGCCGCGGCGGACAAGGTGCGCCAGCGGCAGGCCCCCGTACGGCCGCTCGTGGCCGCGCGGGGGCGCCTTTGTCATTAGCGCACTTCTTGCTCTGTAGCGCTCCACACCCGTCGCGCACGCTGGGTACCGTTCTGAGGTATACGCCCGACGGATGGAGCACGGATGCATCGCCGCCCGCTTGAACCCTACTGGCGCCACGCCGCAAAGGGGGCGCACTGATGTTGGAAGAAGCCGAGGAGATCGGCCGTCGCGCACGGCGCGCACGGCTCCGTCTCGGGATGCCCCAGGCCGACCTCGCCGCCGCCCTGGGGAAGTCTCAGGGGTGGGTGTCGAAGATGGAACGCGGCCTCATCGAACTTGATCGGGTCGGCCTGCTCAATCTGCTCGCCGCCGAGCTGCATGTGCACCCGAATGACCTGATCGGCCGTCCGTACAACAGCTCACCCGACGAGAATCAATGGCAGGTCGCCGCGTCATCTGTCCTGCGCGAGCTGCGCCGGTACGACCTCGCCCCCATCTTCGACGGCACCCCGCGGCCGGCTGGTCAGCTCTGGCAGGAGACCACCCGACTGCACCGCCTACGCGACGCCGCGGCGAACGTCGCGATCATGCAGGTGCTTCCCGACCTGTTCCGGGAAGCGCGCGCCCTCGCCGAGGTATCCACCGGTCATGAGCGCGAGGAAGCGTTCGCGATCTACGCCGTGTGCTGCAAGTTCGCGCACACCGCCGCACACGCCCTCGGCCACCCCGAATTGGTCGCCATGGCCTGTGAACGGGCCGCATGGTCAGCGCGGCTGTCTGGTGACTCAGTCATGCCAGCCGTGGCCGACTGGATGCGGGTATGGGACATGTGGGCAACCGCAGATTGGGCGGACGCCGTCGCCCTCTCGGACAAGGCGCTTCGAAGCGTCCAGCAGGGATACGACCAGGGCGAACCGCTGGCCATTCGCGCATGGGGCTCGTTGCAACTGCGCGCGGCGGTTTCGGCAGCACGGGGCGGGCACCGGGCGGAGGCCGAAGACCGCATCGCGCACGCCAGGGACGCCGCAGATCGGTTGGACGAATGCTCCGGTCCCCCGGTGTACGACCGGCATTCGCTCACGTTCTCGCCGGGCAACGTCCAGATCCACGCCATCAGCGTTGCGCTTGAGATGCGCGAGCAGCGAAGGGCTCTGGCCATAAACCGCAAGACCAGTTCGGAACTTGTCGCCGGGCTCCCCAACTCCCGCCAGGGACACCACCACATGGACCTTGCCCGCGCGTGGCTTTGGGATAACAACCGGGACAAGGCGTTGAAGGAACTGGAGAAGGCCGAACGCATCGCGCCCCAGCTCATCCGCAACCACCCCATTGCGCGGTCAACCCTGCGTAGCCTCGTCTACGCCGAACGAGCGAGTACCCGCGAGAAGCTGCGCCGCATGTCAGACCGCTTTCACCTCGATGGATGAGGGTGATATTCCTGCGGTTCATATTCGGCTGCTGCCCTGCTCCTAGCTTCGGGGCATGGCCGAACAGACTTCGAAACAACTTCCCGCGCAGGGCGCCGAGTTAAGCGCAGGCGCCCCGTTTCGCCCCCGGCTCGGCGACCTCGCCTCAGACCTCGCGGAGAAAGGGCGGATCGGCGTCGTCGTCGCTGTGCCGAGCGCAAGCTCGGCGTCCTACCACCTGCGCCCGCCGGGAGGCGGTCGGGAATGGTCGGCCCCGTCCAGCGGTGCCACCTTGCGCCCCGTGCCCGTGCCGGTCACCCACGTCAGTCCCCTGAAACGGGATGTCATCTACGACCACCGGTCGCAGCAGGCCGCCCTACCGGTCATGGTCCACCACGAGGACGGCGGCATGTCCGAGTCGGTCCTGATTCTGGAGCCCGCGCAGGTCGAGCTGTACCGAATCCAGCTCGACCACATCATCGAGCAGCGGCACCAGGCCCGAGGGGGTAAGCCGTGAGCGCGGCTGTGCTGACGCTCGCTCCGCCTGGCTCGGCACACATTTCCGCGCGGCTCCCCCTCGCCTTCCACTGTGCAGCGACCGCCCACGACCTAAGCGGCACCCGCGAGGTCATACTCGCGACCTATCGAGCGCCCACGCCGCGGCTGGCCGCCCGATGGATGCAAGCCGAAGCGCTGTACCTGGCCCGCCTGCTCGACCCTCACCCTGGCGCGCCTTACCTCGGGAGGGCTTCCGTCGTCCCCACCGGACCTACGTGCCCCCGCCCTCACACCTACCTGTACGCATGGGCTCAAGAGCCTGGCCAGTACGAGCAGGCTTTGTCGACACTCGCAGCCGCCAAGCCGTACCGCATCAGCGTCACCGACTACGACGCCCGGTACAACCTGCTCGCCGCTCCCCTGCCGACGCCGCCCAAGCCCCCACAGTCCCCCGCCCCCGCCGGGTGCCAACCCACCCCGGCGAGGGCGGGCCGGCGCCGCCGGAAACCGGCGAGGCACGCCGCCCGCTGACCGCCGCCCCCGCGTATTTACCGGTTCCCCCGCGGCGCGGGGGCGGTGCACCACCCCAGGCGACCGCAGGGTCAGGGTCGCACCCATCTATTCATGGAGGCTCGCGTGAGCACAGCTACCGTGATCGGTATCCAATCCATTGAGCTGGAAATCACCGGCACCTGCCAACTCCGGTGTACCCACTGCTGCACCAACAGCAGTCCGCAGGCACCCGCCGGGCACATGACCCGCGACGACTGGTCGCGCGTCATCGCGGACGTGGCCGAGCTGGGCATCCCCATGGTGCAGTTCATCGGCGGCGAGCCGACCCTCTCACCGCACCTCCCGCAGTTCATCGACGAGGCGCTCGACGCCCGCCTCGGCGTCGAGGTGTATTCGAACCTCACCCACGTACGGCCGTCCCTCTGGGACTCGTTCAGCCGTAAGGGCGTCTGCCTCGCCACGTCCTACTACAGCGACGACAGGGCCCAGCACGAGGAGATCACCCGCACGCGCGGAAGCCTCGACCGCACCAGGGCGAACATCGCCGAAGCGGTCCGCCGCGGTATCCCCATGCGCGCCGGCATCGTCGAAGTGATCGAGGGGCAGCGCGTCGAGCAGGCCAAAGCGGAGCTGCACCGGCTCGGCATCAAGGAAATCCAGGTCGACCGCATGCGCAAGGTCGGACGTGCGGCCCAGCAGGACACAAGCATGCCGACCGCTGCCGAGCTGTGCGGACACTGCTTCCGGCACCGCGTGTCCGTCTCCCCCGACGGGGCCGTGTCCGGCTGCATCCTCAGCCGCTTCATGATCGCCGGCAACGTCCGCGAACAGCGTCTCGCCGAGATCCTGCACAGCGACCGATGGGGCGAGATGATTGCAGCCGTGCCCGAGCCGCGCGCAGGCGCCTGTACCCCGGACGATTCGAACGACTGCGACCCGGCCCGTACGCCCGCCTGCAACCCGAAGCACTTCGCGCCCGCCCCGCCGCCCTCCCTTGGAGTCCACGCGTGAACTGGACCACCCGCGCCGCCGCTCTGGCCGACATCTCAACACACCGGCACTCCCGATGGGCGCCGGCCATCGCCGCTACACCACGGCACCTGTTCATCCCCCGATGGTGGAAGCGCGGTGCCGACGGCTGGGAGCTGCACGACGGCCCCTCAGACCCGAATCGCTGGCTCAACGCGGCGTACCGCGACACCTCGCTGGTGACCCGTGTCGGCCCCTTACACGCCGACTACGCCACGGCGGCCGACCGGCCGCACGGTCGGCCGACGTCCTCGGCCACCCTGCCGAGTCTGGTCGTGGGCATGTTCCAGCATGCCCACATCGACGATGGCGACCGGCTGCTCGATGTGGGCACGGGAAGCGGGTACGGGGCCGCCCTCGCCGCTCGCCGACTGAGCGACGAGCAGGTGACGAGCGTCGACGTCGACCCCTACCTGACCGAGATCGCCCGCAAGCGGCTGAGCGAGGCTGGGGTCGCTCCCACGCTCGACACGATCGACGCGACCGGGGACCTGCCGTACGACCCCGCGAGCTTTGACCGAATCATCGCCACTGTGTCGGTACGCACGATTCCCGCAAGCTGGCTCCGGGTACTCTGCCCCGGCGGTCGGCTGGTGACCACGATCGCCGGTACCTCCCTCCTCGTCACGGCCGAGAAGGACAAGGACGGAGGCGCGACCGGGCGCGTCGAGTGGGACCGGGCAGGGTTCATGCACGCTCGCCACGGTGACGACTACCCGCCCGGTGCGGCCGTTCGCCTCGCCAAGGCCGCGGAGCTGGACGGAGATGAAGTGACCAGCGGTCCGTATCCCGTCGTCGACGTGGCGAACGCGTGGGACCTCACTTCCATGCTCGACATCGAGGCACCCGGTATCGAGCACGAGTACCGGGAGGACGGCGAGCAGCGTGTCGCGCTCATGGCACATGCCGACGGATCGTGGGCCCGAGCGACGGCGACCGGGAACGAGCGGCCCACCGTGCACCAGGGCGGCCCCCGCCGACTGTGGGACGCCCTCGACAAGGTCCGCGACTACTGGCTCAGCAACGGCGAGCTACCGGTACGAGGGGCCCGGGTGGACATCACACCCGATGGTCGTACGTTCCTCGGCCGCGGAAAGTGGTCTGCCGAACTGAGCTGATCGCATAGCCCCCATACCGGCCCCGGTTGCCCCTTAATCCCCCAGGGGGCGGCCGGGGCCCCTGTTCGTGCCGCCGCCCAAACGCACCGGGCCCTGCTCGTCATCGCTCCCCAGCGATGCCGAACAGGGCCCGTTCGACGCCCGGACCCGGACCTGTTTTCGCAGGTCCGGAGCTAGTCACCGTTGCGGGTGTTTTACCGCAACAGCTCCCCAGCTGTCCGGGCATTCGTGCCGTCCGCCGCACCCCCGTCCCCACGGGGTTAATGGCCGGAAGTCCCCGGCCCGGGCCGCTCTCCCAGGCCTGGGGCGCTCAGCGCCCCAGCATTCCCGCCACGGACGACGCTTGTGTGACGACGGCATCCCAGCCGCCGAAGGTGATGGTCAGGAGAATGGCCATCGGCAGCACCATCGCCGCCGCGACCAGAGGGTGGCGGGTGCCGGTCTGCGGGCCGCCGAAGGCGTCGGCCGCCGCGCTGATGGACCTGCGACGACGCGTGTGGATGACCGTGCGTCCAGCCGTGTCCGCCATCGTCCCTCCTCCGTCACATCTGGGGGCGGCGAGCGTCTGACCTCGGGGGACGAGTGCTGCGCCCGCCGCTTGAGCACAACATTAGGCGCGCACCCCGGTCCTCGGCGTCATGCCTTCGTACCGATTGCCGGGCCTCCCGGAGGATGACCCCGGGAGGCGTCGACTACTCCCCTGGGTGGAGATGCGCCCTCACGCCTTGGGGTCTTCCCGGAGGGGTCCGGGGAATCGATCCTTCCGGAGCCCTTCCGGGGCCCCCGGAGTGTGTCCCTCCGAGCGCGTGCGAGCTCTACTCACCGTCTCCCTCCTCGCCCCGCGGCACCGGCTGCTCCACCAGTGCCAGGACGCGGTTGGCCATGAAGCGGGCCGTCCGCACCACGGACCCATTACGGGTGACTTCGCTCACTTCCACCACCCCCCGCCGGACCGCTGTCTCGACCCTCCGGCCCGCCCTGCTGGCCACCACTTCATACGTCCGCGTCGTGTCCCCCGCATCCACGACTATCTCCACACGATCACCCTTCACGGTCTCAATCCCCCTTCTGAGACGGCCTCTTGAGATCACGCAGCACGGAGCCGGGCGTGGATTGCCACGATTCCGGCCCACTTCTCCAGGATCTCAGGCACCACTGACAATCCATCGGCCGACGCATGCGCGGCCTCTCAGCGCGCGGGGCCGTCAATCCGTAAGCTGTGCACGTCAGACGGACAGCGACGGACAACAGCGGCGGACTGACGGCAGATCAGCGGCAAACGGCAAGCAGACGGCAGCGGATGGGGCTCCCCACCAGGGGTTAAGGGAGGGGCTCCCCACCGGAGGTAGGGGACGGACATGGCGATGATGCGGCTCCGGCGCGAGGACCCGCGTGTCGTCGGTTCCTTCCGGCTGCACCGGCGGCTCGGCGCGGGCGGCATGGGGGTGGTCTACCTCGGCTCCGACCGGCGCGGCCAGCGGGTGGCCCTGAAGGTGATCCGGCCGGATCTCGCCGAGGACCGGGAGTTCCGGTCCCGGTTCGCCCGGGAGGTCTCCGCCGCGCGGCGGATCCGCGGCGGCTGTACGGCTCGGCTGGTGGCCGCCGACCTGGAGGCCGACCGCCCCTGGTTCGCCACCCAGTACGTACCGGGCCCCTCCCTCCACGACAAGGTGAACGAGGAGGGCCCGCTGCCCGCCGCCCAGGTCGCGTCGATCGGGTCGGCGCTGGCGGAGGGGCTGTTGGCGGTCCATGAGGCGGGGGTCGTCCACCGCGACCTCAAGCCCTCGAACATCCTGCTCTCCCCCAAGGGCCCGCGCATCATCGACTTCGGTATCGCCTGGGCGACCGGGGCCAGCACCCTCACCCATGTCGGCACGGCGGTCGGCTCGCCCGGCTTCCTCGCGCCCGAGCAGGTGCGGGGCGCGGCGGTGACCCCGGCGACCGATGTCTTCGCGCTGGGCGCGACGCTCGCGTACGCCTCGACGGCGGACTCGCCGTTCGGGCACGGCAGTTCCGAGGTGATGCTGTACCGGGTGGTGCACGAGGAGCCGCAGTTGCTGGGCGTCCCCGACGCCCTGGCGCCGCTGCTCCACGCCTGTCTGGCGAAGGATCCGGAGGACCGGCCGAGCACCCTGCAACTGTCGCTGCGGCTGAAGGAGATCGCGGCGCGCGAGGCGCATGGGCAGGGGCACGGTGCCGGGGGCTACGGCGGCGGGCCGGGCCGGGCCCCGGCGCGGCGCCCCGAGGCGTACGCCGACCAGCACACGGAGCGGCGCCCGGGCAGTACGCCGACGCCGCGCAACGGGTCGCCGTCCCCGCGTCCGGGAGCCAGTACGGGCGGGGCCTCGGGCCGTCCCACGGGGCGGAACACCCCGGCGCGTCCGCAGCAGGCGCAGCGCCGGAGCGCGCGGCCGCCCGCGCGTACGGACCGCCCGGGGCGTCCGGCCAACACCGTGCGCACCTCACCGGGCGGACGCCGCCCCAGCGGGCCGAACCGCCGGCTGCTGCGGCAGCGGCTGACCGTGTTCGTCGTGGTGACGCTGCTGGTGGCGCTGGGGATCGCGGCGGCGCAGGGCTGTCAGGGCCCGGCGAACGGCCTGGGCGCACCGCACGGGCCGACGGGGTCGGTCTCGTCGGCGGCGCCGCGCGGGCCAGTACCGCATTCGGTGACACCCCACCCCGTGGAGTCGCGGTCGGCGGCACCGCGCTGAACGCTCCGCTGGAAGCGCACTGAGATGCCGTCGATCGTCTGCGGCGCCGTCGTGGCCGGTCGCGCCCACGCGGCGGAGCCGCATATCGACACAGCCCGCGCCCCTACGGGGCACCTCGAACCGCAGCCGGTTTCCGTTTCGATCTGCTTGGGCAGCGCCCGCGGTGGGCAGCCCGCACCGTAGGGCGGCGCTCGGTAGCACCGCACGCCGTGGCACCGCGCCCGGCCGCCGCTGCGCCGGACCGGCCGTAAGGGTCAGAGCCCCGGTCTGCCCGAGGTGACGGCGTAGAAGGCGACCGCCGCCGCCGCGCCCACGTTGAGGGAGTCCACACCGTGGGCCATCGGGATCCGGACCCACTCGTCCGCGGCCATCAGCGCCTGGGTGGAGAGTCCGTCGCCCTCCGCGCCCAGCATCAGCGCGACCCGCTCCAGGCGGTGCGGGGCCGCGTCGTCGATGGTGGTGGCCTTCTCGTCGGGGGTCAGGGCGAGGATCTTGAACCCGGCGTCCCGGACCGCCTCCAGCCCGCGCGGCCAGCTCTCCAGGCGGGCGTACGGCACGGAGAAGACGGCGCCCATGGAGACCTTGACCGAGCGCCGGTAGAGGGGGTCGGCGCAGTCCGGCGAGAGCAGTACGGCGTCCATGCCGAGGGCTGCCGCGCTGCGGAAGATGGCGCCGGTGTTGGTGTGGTCGTTGACGGACTCCATGATGGCGACGCGGCGGGCGCCCTGAAGCACCGATTCCGCGTCCGGCAGCGGCTTGCGCTGCATGGAGGCGAGGGCGCCGCGGTGGACGTGGTAGCCGGTGACGCGTTCGGCCAGTTCGGGGCTGACGGCGTAGACGGGGGCGGGGACGTCCTCGATGACGTCCCGCATCACATCGACCCACTTGGACGACAGCAGCATCGAGCGCATCTCGTAGCCGGCGAGGCGGGCGCGCCGGATCACCTTCTCGCCTTCGGCGATGAACAGGCCCTCGGCCGGCTCCCGCTTGCGTCGTAGCTCCACATCGGTCAGACCCGTGTAGTCGCGCAGCCGCGGGTCGTCCGGATCATCGACGGTGATGAGATCAGCCACTTAAGTGATACTGCCTTGTCCTGGATGCGGTGCCAATGAGCCCGACGCGAATAAGTTACCGGCGGTTACGTCCGCTTACGTCAGCGGTGGTCACGGGGCGAGAGGGCGACGACATCGCCGATCACCACGACCGCCGGGGGCCGTACGCCCTCGGCCGCGACCTTCTCCCCGACGGTGGCGAGGGTCGCGTCCACCCGCCGCTGGGCCGGGGTGGTGCCCTCCTGGACCACGGCGACGGGGGTCTCGGCGGCCCGGCCGTGGGCGACGAGCGTCGCGGCGATGGCGCCGATCTTCTCCACGGCCATGAGCAGCACCAGCGTGCCGCGCAGCCGGGCCAGCGCCGCCCAGTCCACCAGGGAGCTGGGGTCGTCAGGGGCGACATGGCCGCTGACCACCGTGAACTCATGCGCGACGCCCCGGTGGGTCACCGGGATCCCGGCCGCGCCCGGGACGCTGATGGAGCTGGAGATGCCGGGGACGACGGTGCACGGGATACCGGCCTCGGCGAGCGCCTCCGCCTCCTCCATACCGCGCCCGAAGACGAACGGGTCGCCGCCCTTGAGACGGACGACCGACTTGCCCGCCTTGGCGTGCTCGATCAGCGCGTTGTTGATCGCCTCCTGGGCCATGAAACGGCCGTACGGGATCTTCGCCGCGTCGATCACCTCGACATGCGGCGGAAGTTCATCGAGCAGATCGCGCGGGCCGAGCCGGTCGGCCACCACCACGTCCGCCTCGGCGAGGAGGCGGCGGCCGCGCACGGTGATCAGGTCCGGGTCGCCCGGCCCGCCGCCCACCAGCGCCACCCGCGGGCCGCGGCTGCGGTGGCGGGGAGCGGCGAGGGTGCCGTCGCGCAGCCCCTCCACCACGGCGTCCCGGACGGCGGCGGAGCGGCGCGGGTCCTGTCCGGTGAGCACGGCGACGGTGACGCCCTCGCTGCGCCCGGTGGCCGGGGTCCAGGCGGAGGCGGCCTCGGCGTCGTCGCTGCGGACGCACCAGATGCGGCGCGCCTCGGCCTCGGCGGACGCGGTGGCGTTGGCCTCCGGGTCGTCCGTGGTGATCAGGGCGTACCAGGCGCCCTCGAAGTCGCCCTCCTGGTAGCGGCGGCGCTCCCAGCGCACCTCCCCCGCCTCGGCCATGGCCTCGACGGAGGCGGTGGCGGACGGCGAGATCAGCAGGATGTCCGCACCGGCCGCTATCAGCGCGGGCAGCCGGCGCTGGGCGACCTGGCCCGCCCCGAGGACGACCACACGCCGCCCGGAAAGGCGCAGTCCGACGGGGTATGCGAAGTGTTCGGACATGGCGGTGCGGCTCTCCTCGTGCGAATGCGCGGCCGCTGCGGCGCTGGAGCGGCTGATCGACTGGGGCTTGATCCACTGGAGCTTGCTCGACTGGGACGTGATCGGCTCTGGTGCGGAGCCCCCGCCGACACCCTACGCGGCGGGGGCGCGCATCAGTTCTTCTCCGTGACCCCTGCGGAGTCGAAGGTGGCCACCTCGTGCATCGCCCGCGCGGCGCTCTGCACCACCGGGAGGGCGAGCAGCGCCCCGGTGCCCTCGCCGAGCCGCAGATCCAGGTCGACCAGGGGGCGCAGGCCCAGCTTGTTCAGGGCCGCCACATGGCCCGGCTCGGCGCTGCGGTGACCCGCGATGCAGGCCGCCAGCACCTCGGGTGCGATGGCCCGGGCGACCAGCGCGGCGGCGCCCGCGCTCACCCCGTCCAGGATCACGGGCGTACGCAGCGAGGCGCCGCCCAGCAGCAGCCCGGTGATCGCGGCGTGCTCCAGGCCGCCGATCGCCGACAGGACGCCGATGGGGTCGGCCGGATCGGGCTGGTGCAGTTCGAGACCGCGCCGTACGACATCGATCTTGCGCGCGTGCATCTCGTCGTTGATGCCCGTGCCGCGTCCGGTCACCTCGGCCGGGTCGGCGCCGGTGTAGATGGAGACCAGGGCGGCCGACACGGTAGTGTTGGCGATCCCCATCTCTCCGGTGAGCAGCGCCTTGTTCCCGGCGGCCACCAGATCGCGGGCCGTCTCGATGCCCACCTCGATGGCGCGCAGCACCTCCTCGCGGGTGAGCGCGGGGCCGACGGTGAAGTCGCCGGTGCCCGCCCGCACCTTGCGCGGCAGCAGCCCGGGGGTGCTGGGCAGATCGCTCGCCACCCCGACGTCCACCACGCACACCTCGGCGCCCACCTGGGCGGCGAAGGCGTTGCAGACCGCGCCGCCGCCCAGGAAGTTGGCCACCATCTGGCTGGTGACCTCCTGCGGCCAGGCGGTGACGCCCTGGGCGTGCACCCCGTGGTCGCCCGCGAAGATGGCGACGGCCGCGGGCTCCGGGATCGGCGGCGGGCACTGCCGGGACAGCCCGCTCAGCTGGGCGGAGATGATCTCCAGCATGCCGAGCGCACCCGACGGCTTGGTCATCCGCTTCTGCCGCTCCCACGCCTCGCCGAGCGCCTTGGCGTCCAGCGGGCGGATGCCCCGCAGGGTCTCCTGGAGCAGATTGTGCGGGTCGCCGCCGGGCAGGGTGCGGCGGCCGTACGTCTCCTCGTGGACGACCCAGGACAGCGGGCGGCGCTTGGACCACCCGGCCTTCATCAGCTCCGGCTCCTGCGGGAACTCGTCGACGTACCCGATGCACAGATACGCCACGACCTCCAGATGGTCGGGCAGCCCGAGCTCCCGCACCATCTCGCGCTCGTCGAAGAAGCTGACCCAGCCGACACCGAGGCCCTCGGCGCGGGCGGCGAGCCAGAGGTTCTCCACCGCGAGGGCGGAGGAGTACGGCGCCATCTGCGGCTGGGTGTGCCGGCCGAGGGTGTGGCGGCCGCCGCGGGTGGGGTCGGCGGTGACGACGATGTTGACCGGGGTCTCGAGGATGGCCTCGATCTTCAGTTCCTTGAACTGCTTGGCCCGGCCCTTGGGGAGGGACTTGGCGTACGCGTCCCGCTGGCGCATGGCCAGCTCATGCATGGCGCGCCGGGTCTCCGCCGAGCGGATGACGACGAAGTCCCACGGCTGGGAGTGCCCCACGCTGGGCGCGGTGTGCGCGGCTTCGAGGACGCGCAGCAGCACCTCGTGCGGGATGGGGTCGGACCGGAAGCCGTTACGGATGTCCCGGCGCTCGCGCATCACGCGGTGGACGGCGGCGCGCTCGGCCTCGTCGTACCCCTCGGCGCGGGGGCCGATGGGGATGGGGATCAGCTCGGGCTCGATGTCGGTGTCGGTGTCGGTGTCGGTGTCCGGTGTGGATTCCTGGGCCTCTTCGGACGTGGCGTCCGCTGCGGGCTCGGGGGCCGTTTCGGGATCCGTTTGGGGCTCGGACTCCGGCTCGGGGGCGTGCGCCTCGGGGTCGTCCGTGGCCGCGGGCTCGGCGGCTTCCGGGTCCGTGGGCTCCGGTTCGGCGGTCCCGGCCTCGGGCTCGGTGGCTTCGGTCGCGCCGGCCTCGGGCTCGGTGGCTTCGGTCGCGCCGGCCTCGGGCTCGGTGGCTTCCGGGCTATCGGCCTCGGGGGTACCGGCCTTCGGCTCCGTGGCTTCCGGCTCGGTGCTCTCGGGCTCGGTGGCTTCGGCTTCGGGTGCCGTTTCGGGCGTCGTGGCCTCGGGCTCGGTGGGCTGGGCTTCCGCCTCTGCTTCTGCCTCGGGCTCCGCCGTGACCTCGGTGGCTTCGGGTTCGGCCTCCGGCGCTGCCTCGGCCGCCGCTTCCGCGTCCGGCTCGGCGGTCTCGGGTGCCTCCGCCTCAGCGGCTTCGCTCTCGGTGGCCTCGGCCTCCGGGGTGTCCGCCGCTTCGGCTTCGAGAGTCTGCTCCTCCGGGGACTGCTCCTCAGCCACGACCTCGGTCTCCGGGCTCTCCGCCTCGGGCTCCGGCTCGGCCGCCGCCTGCTCAGGCGTCTCGGCGGGCGTCTCCGGCATCGCTGCCTCCGCCTCCGGGACCACCTCGGCCTCTTGGACCACCTCCGCCTCCGGCGGGGCCTCGGCCTCCGGCTCGGTGGGCGCCTCCTGCTGAGGCGTCTCGGCAGCGGCCGGCTCCTCGGCGGCCGCCTCCTCGGGCTGAGGCTCCTCGGCGGCCACTATCGCAAGAGCCGGGTCCACGGCCGCCTGCTCCACCGATTCGGCGGGCTGGTCCGGGAGTTCCTGAGCGGTCTCCTGGACGGGGGCCCCGGCGGCGGGAGCGTACGGCTCCTCGGCCGTGACCGGCTCATGGGCCAACTGCGCCGGGATCTCGGGCGTGGCCTCCGCGACCGGGGCGGGGGCGGGCTGGGCCTCGGCCTGTTCGGTGACGGGCTCGGTCTGCGCCTGGGCCGGGATGTCGACGACCTGCTCCTCGGCCACAGCGGCCTCCGGGGCGGGGTCCATGACCGGCTCCCCGCCCTGGGCCGGGATGGTCGCGCCCATCTGGTGCGGGTCCGGGACCGCCGGGTCCCCGTACGCCGGGTCCATCGCGACCGGCTGTGCCTCCGGTGCCATCGCCTCGGGCTGGACGAACTGCTGGGGAACGGGTTCCGCTTCGGGCCCCTCCGCGACCTGAGGCTCCTCGGCCGTACCGGCCGTCTCCGCGGGCGCGGGCGCGGCGGCCTGCGCGGCCTGCTGCGCCGGCGGGGTGGAGTCCCAGGCGTCCCCCGGCTGCGGGGCGTCGACCATCTGCGGGAGGTCCGCGAGCTGGGGCCCGGGGAGCCGATTCACGTCGTCGGGCTGCGGGGTGAAGTACTGCGGCCCGGCGGCGTACTGGGGCGCGGTGGAGTAGTCGGCCGCCAGCGGCTGCTCGAGCATGATCGGCTGCTCGGGAACGAGGAACTGCTCGGGCGCGCCAAGCTGCTGCTCGGGCCCCGCGAACTGCTGCTCGGGCCCGGCGAACTGCTCAGGCCCGGCGAACTGCTGCTCGCCCTCGGCGAACTGCTCGCCCTCGGCGAACTGCTGCTCGGGCCCGGCAAAGTGCTCGGGCCCGGCGAACTGCTGCTCCACCATCCCACCCTGCTCAGGCCCCGGAACGCCCTGCTGCGGCCCCGCCCCGTACTCCGGCTGGGACGCGACCTGATGCGGCACCTGCGGCTGCGGCTCCGGCACGGCCTCCGGCTCCGGAGCGGCCTGCGGCTCGGGCTCCGGCTGGCGTGCGGGCGCGGCGTGCCGGCCCGCGGCCGGGCCACGGTCGGCGAGCGAACGCACCACGCCGTTGGAGGTGTCGGGCACCGGCGGGCCCATATGGAGCGGCCGCCGGGCGGGGGCGGCGGGCGCCGCGTACGCGGCCTGGGCGGGGGCCGACTGCGGTACGGGCTGCTCCGCCACGGGCTGCGGCTCGGGCATCTGGGTCTCGGCGTACGCGGCGGCGCCGGGGTCGAGCGCGCCCGCCTCGTATGCCCCGGTCTGGTACTGGGCCTGCTGCTCGCTCCAGGCGCCCTGGGCACCCGGCATCAGCAGCAGATCGTCCTCCTCGCCGACGTGTTCGGGCCCGTCGAGGAAGGTGTAGGCGGCGCCGTGAGGGACACCGGGATGCGGCTGTTCGATGTAACCGGCGTCGGCAGGCGGGGCATGGACATCCGCCGGGTGCGGATGTCCGAGTCGTCCGCCTGCGTTCTCCGGCAGTCCCTCTCCCGGGACCTGGCCGGTGTCGGTCATGCGTACCCCTCGCCCATCGCTAGTGCTCCTTCCAACCGCATACCGCCGAGAGCAAGCCCCCTGAGCAAGAACGAGCATGCGCCGTGCGCGGCACGTAGACACGCCCGAGGCTTGCCTACCGCCACCCCTCCAAGGAAGGGGCGTTTTCCGGCCTTTGGCCAATAAAGCGCCGAACGCCGGGCAGCGGTACAGGCAGTACAACGATCCGCCAGCCTACCCCGGGCGGTGCCCCGGGCAGGTCACCGGGGCGAAGCTCGGGGCGAACGTCACAAGGACAAAATCACTGGTGCGGGCGGTGACCGCAGAGCATGAAGGCGACCGCGCGCTCCCGTTCGGTCCAGCCCCGCGTGTCCAACTCGACGGACTGCAGCAGCACGCATTCGACGGCGTAGCCGCCGTCCTCCAGCGCCTGGCCGATGGCCTCCGCCTCGTCTCGGGTCGCGGCGTGGGTGACGATGCGCTCGGGGCGGCGCGCGGCGCACGCGGCGACGACGGGTGCGCCCCCTCCGCCGACCCGCACCACGTCCGGCTCCGGCAGATCCTCCAGCACCTCGGGGGCGACGCCCTGGACGACCTGGAGCTGTACGCCGAAGCGGCGGGCCAGGGTGTCGGTGCGCTCGCAGGCGTCCGGGTCGCGGTCGACGGTGATGACGGCCGCGCCGAACCCGGCGGTCTCGACGGCCGCCGCGCCGCTGCCCGCTCCGATGTCCCAGACCAGGTCGCCCAGGCGGGGGCCGATGCGGGCGAGTTGGAGGGCGCGTAGCTGCGGGGACTCACTCTCGCCCAGCACGGTCCCGTACGCGGGGCCGGGCAGCGCCCAGCCGCGGACGGCGCCCGGGTAGCCGGGGTCGCGTCCGGCGATCCAGCCGCCGCTCTGCAGCGCGCCGCGGGCGGCACCGGCCGCCGGGCCGCCGCGGACGGGAGTTATGCCGGAGCCGCCGATGACGATGACGACGTTGGGGTCGCGCCAGGCGTGGTCTGCGGCCTTGTCGGAGGTCAGGACGGTGACCTGCTCGCGTTCTGTGCCCAGCGCCTCGCAGATGACGAAGGTGCGGTGCACCGGGCCGAGCAGCAGTGCGAGTTCGGCGGGGCCGGCGCCGGGCGAGGTGAGGACGGCGACCTTGGTGTGGGCGCGGCAGACGTTGACCGCGCGGCGCAGATCGCGGCTGTGGGCGACGACGACCTGGGCGTCGTCCCAGGGCATCCCGGCCCGGGCGAAGGCGGCGGCGACGGAGGAGACGGCGGGGACGACCTCGACCTCGAGTCCGTGCTCGGGGGCGCGCAGGGCGCGGACGACGCCGAAGAAGCCGGGGTCGCCGTCGGCCAGGACCACGGCGGAGCCACGGTGCTGGGCGATTCTGCGGGCCGCGAGGTCCACGCTGCCGAGCCGGATCCGCTCGGCGCCCGGCGGGACTTCGGGCAGCGCCAGGTGGTGGGCGGCGCCGGCCACGAGCGTGGCCGCCGCGAGGGCGGAGCGGGCCGCGTCCGTCAGCGGGGTGCCGTCCCAACCGATCACCGTGACGCGGTCGGCCATCGTCCTTGTTCTCCCCTATGTGTGGCGGGTTCGGGTCTGTCGGGTGCGTCGCGGTGGGCCGCGTGCGTCGCGTGGTGTGCCTGTGAGGGTTCACGGGCGGGTCGCGGCCGGTGTGCCGCGGATGCGCGGGGCACGGTCCCGGATGCGGCCAAGGCGCGGGTGCTCGGCGCGGACGAAGAGTACCCCGGCTGGTCCGGACCGCTGGAGCGGGGGCGGGCGTGGGGGTGGTGCGCCGGGGGCGCGGGCGGCGCGAATGCGCCTGATCTCCGCCCCGGCCGGGGCGCGGTGGGGCGTCAGCCCCAGTCGGAGTAGGTGGGATAGATGCCGAAGCCCTCGGGCTCGGAGATCCGGTCGGGGGCGCCGTCGAGGTCCTCGGCGAGCAGACTCCAGACGATGAGGTCGGTGCGCATATCGGTCCAGCCGCCGTCCTCCGTCTGGGTGCGGGCTATCCAGGCGTTGCGCAACACACCCTCGCTGATGCAGCCGACCTTCTGGGCGACCTGCTGGGCGGCGGTGTTGCCGGCGGCGGTGCGCAGCTCCAGGCGCTCGAACTTCTGGTCCTGGAACAGCCAGCGGGCCACGGCCAGTACGGCCTCCGAGGCATAGCCCTCACCGCGCGCCCAGGGCGCGACGATATAGCTGGCCTCGGTGGCCAGCAGTCTCCAGTCGGTATGGCTCAGATGCACGATGCCGACCAGCCGCTGGGTGAGGAATTCGGCGACCGCGAAGACGATGCCCCGGCCCGTGGTCCGTTCCGCCGGGGCGAGCCGCAGCGCCTGGTCGCGGGCGTCGGCGGGGCTGTACGGATTGGGCGCCCGGGTCCAGGCGATGATGCTTTCGTCGTTCATCATGTCCGCGAGCGCGGGTATGTCCGCTTCCTCGAACGGGCGCAGCACCAGCCGTTCCGTGCTGATGGAGATGTCCGGGAAGGTGGATGTCATGCGCCGCTCCGTAACCGGGGGTCGTTCAGGGCCGTAGAGAGGCCCAGCATGCAGCATCACGCAGGGGAAATGCAGCACGGGGGGTGAATCGGAAGGCCCCGCATCCGGTTGTGGTCCGGATGCGGAGCCCTGGGGATCCGCCGGTGGGCGGGAAGGTTGGCGCGATCGTTGCGGTGGTTCCGCGGCGCGCCGGGGATCAGAAGGACGGCAGCACGGAGCCCTGGTACTGGTCCTTGATGTACTTCTTCACCTCGGGGGAGGTGAGGAGCTTGGCCAGCTTCTTGACGCGCGGGTCGTCCTCGTTGCCCTTCTTCACGGCCAGGAAGTTGGCGTACGGGTTGTTCTTGGGCGATTCGATGAGGATGGCGTCCTTGGCGGGCTTGAGGTGCGCCTCGATGGCGTAGTTGCCGTTGACGACCGCGGCGTCCACATCGTCGAGCGACCGCGGGAGCTGGGCGGCCTCCAGCTCCTTGAACTTCAGGCCCTTGGGGTTGGTGACGATGTCCTTGGGGGTGGCCTCGTTGCCCACGCCGCTCTTGAGCTTGATGACCCCGCCCGCGTCCAGCAGCTTCAGCGCGCGGGCCTCGTTGACCGTGTCGCTCGGAACGGCCACGGTGGCGCCCTTCTTGAGCTCGTCAACCTTCTTCACCTTGTGCGAGTAGAGGCCGAGCGGCTCGAGGTGCACGGTGACGACGGGCACGATGTCGGTGCCCTTCTTCTTGTTGAAGTCGTCCAGGAACGGCTGGTTCTGGAAGTAGTTGGCGCCGACCGAGCCGTCCTGGGTGGAGAGGTTCGGCGTGTTGTAGTCGGTGAACTCCCGGACCTCCAGCTTGAGGCCCGCCTTGTCGGCCAGGTGGTCCTTGACGTAGTTGAGTATCTCCGCGTGCGGGACCGGGCTCGCGGCGACGACCAGCGCGCCGTTCTTGTCGTTGGAGGACGAGGGACTGCAGGCCGCGGCACCGAGGGCGAGCGCGCCGGCGGCGAGGACGGTGGTGACGGTCTTGGTGGTGTTACGCACGAAAAGTGCCTTTCTTCGGGGGCGCACGTATCCGTCGCGGGCGCGGAAGCGGAATGACGGGCGGGCGGTACGGGAGGGGGACGGGAGGTGGGTGGGGGCTCAGGGGACCTTGGTCGGCTCCACGGACTCGATCTCGGCGGGCGCGGCCTCCGGCTCCGGGGCCGGGGCGGGCTTCCCGGCCCGGGACGGCCCGCCGCGCAGCAGCACCAGCCGCGGGGCGACCGAGGAGCGGCCGCGGTGCGACAGGCCACGGGCGGCGAGGTCGCCCGCGAACTGGATGACGGAGATGACCACCGCGAGGATGGCGACGGTGATCCACATCAGCTTGGTCTCGAACCGCAGATAGCCATAGCGGACCGCCAGGTCACCGAGGCCGCCGGCGCCGACCGTGCCGGCCATCGCGGAGTAGCCGATGAGCGCGACGATCGTGGTGGTCGCGCTGGAGATCAGCGCGGGCAGCGACTCGGGCAGCAGCACCTTGCGGACGACGGTCCAGGTGGAGCCGCCCATCGCCTGCACGGCCTCGACCAGCCCGCCGTCCACCTCGCGCACCGAGGTCTCCACGAGCCGGGCGTGGAAGGGGATGGCGCCGATGGCCAGGGGCACGATCGCGGCCTCGGGGCCGATGGTGGTGCCCACGATCGCCCGGGTGAAGGAGATCAGGGCGACCATCAGGATGATGAACGGCATCGAGCGGGCGATGTTGACGATCTGCCCGACGACCTTGTTCACCATGACGTTCTGCAGCACTCCGCCGCGGTCGGTGAGGACCAGCAGCACACCGAGCGGCAGTCCGCCGACGACGGCGATCACCGCCGACCAGCCCACCATGTAGAGGGTGTCCCAACAGGCCTGCTCCAGCAGGGGCTCCATCTCGGACCAGGTCACTTGGCGCCCTCCTTGAGCAGCGGGGTCGGGTTCGCGCGCGGGCCGTCGGCGATGGCCGCGACATCGACCTGCAGGCCCTGCTCCCGCAGGAAGCCGATCGGAACGACGTTCTCCTCGAACCGGCCGGGCAGCTCGATCCGCATCCGGCCGACCTGGTGGCCGCCGACGGTGTCCATCGCGGCGCCCAGGATCGAGATGTCGATGTTGTACGTACGGGAGAGCTGGGAGATGACCGGCTTGGTGGCCGCCTCGCCCTGGAAGGTGACGTCCACGACCGTACGGTCCTCGCCCGAGGGCACCCCGCCGACCGGGAAGAGCTCCTGGGCCAGCTCGGAGCCGGGCGTCGCCAGCAGCTCGCTGACCTGGCCGGACTCCACGATCCGGCCGTCGCGCATCAGCGCGGCCGAGTCGCAGATCGTCTTGACGACGTCCATCTCGTGCGTGATGAGCAGCACGGTCAGGCCGAGCTGCTCATTGAGGTCGCGCAGCAGCTGGAGGATCGAGCGGGTGGTCTCGGGGTCGAGCGCGGAGGTCGCCTCGTCCGAGAGCAGCACCTTGGGGTCGCCGGCGAGCGCGCGGGCGATGCCGACGCGCTGCTTCTGGCCACCGGAGAGCTGCGCGGGGTACGCCCCGGCCTTGTCGCCGAGGCCCACCAGCTCCAGCAGCTCCAGGGCCTTGCGGGTGCGCTCCTTGCCGGAGACGCCGAGGATCTCCAGCGGCAGCTCGACGTTGTCCCGTACGGTGCGCGAGGAGAGCAGGTTGAAGTGCTGGAACACCATGCCGATACGGCTGCGGGCCTGGCGCAGCGCGGAGCCGGCGCTCTGGCGGCGCCCGGCGAGTGCGGTCAGGTCCTGGCCGGCCACGGTGACCGTGCCGGAGGTGGGGCGCTCCAGGAGGTTGACGCAGCGGATGAGGGTGGACTTCCCGGCGCCGCTCTGGCCGACGACGCCGTACACCTCACCCTCGCGGACATGCAGATCGACGCCGTCGAGGGCGGTGACCTCGCGGCCTCGTGAGCGGTAGACCTTGGTCAGGTCCGTGGTGGTGATCACAGGGTTTCCGTCACTGTTGAGTGCACGGCGGTTGGTGCCGCCGGGCACGGCTCGTTCATTTCGGAACGCGGCAGGGCGGACCCGAGGGGATGCGCGATGTGTGGGCGCGGTTCGGGTTCCGGTGACGCGGGGCGGCGCGGTCCGGCGCGCTGGGCGCACGGGTCCGGCTCAGCCGGTCTCGCTTCGGGGCGCGAGGCTCAGGCGGGGGCCCTCAGCAGTCACACATTCGACACCGACAACGAGCACCGGGCGTGGGGTTCGCCTCGGTCGCAGGGATGCGGCAGCTCGTCGTGGTCATGGCTGCAAGTAAAGCAGACACGTGTACGGGCCCATCAAGCATGTCCGTATAGCGGACGCACATGACCGGTCCGTGGACGGCGGAAGGGGTGGCCGGGCCCCGTTCAGACCCGGCAGGTGATCTCCACGACCCCGTCGAGGAGCCGTGCGGACACGGCCGACAGGTCCTCGACCACGATGTCGGCGACCAGCTCTTCGCGGGCGGTCGTTGTGGTCAACGCCACGGTCCGCATCCCGGCCGCGCGGCCCGCCGCGAGCCCGGCCGGGGCGTCCTCGAAGACCACACAGCGTGCCGGGTCGACTCCGAGCCGCTCGGCCGCCAGCAGGAACGGCTCGGGGTCGGGCTTGCCGTGGGTGATGTCGTCGGAGGTGATCAGCGTTCCGGGGCGTATCGCCACCTCGGCCAGGCGGGCCTCGGCCAGCGGGCGGTTGGCGGAGGTCACCACGGCCCAGCGCGCGGCGGGCAGCCCCGCCAGCAGCTCGGCGGTGCCGGGGAGCAGCTTCACCCCGCCCGATACGTCCTCCAGCTCCAGCTCGTCGATGCGCGCCCGGGCCCGCGGGGCGCGGTCGGCCGGGAGCAGATCGGCGATGATGTCGTCGGCCGGGCGGCCGTGCAGCTCGACCCGGGCGAAGTCCTCCGCCGGAATCCCCTGCTCCTCGGCCCAGCGGGTCCAGCAGCGATGCACCGAGTCCAGGGAGGAGACGAGGGTTCCGTCGTTGTCGAACAACAGCGCGTCAGCGGAGATCTTCATGAGCCGCAGCGTACGTGGGGGTCGCGGACGCCCTCGGGCGCGGGGCCGAGCGCAGCGCGGGCGGGCGGGCCGATTACCCTCGTCCCATGGTTGTCACTCCCTGTGTGCGCCGCCCTCGGGTGCGCCGCCGCACCGCGCGGAGGTCCCGTTGATCGACGCGCTGACGGTCGCGCTCGGTGTGACCGCGCTCCTCCTCGCCGCGTGGTGCGGCTTCGCCGCCTACCGGGACCAGCCGACCAAGGACTGGCACTTCATCGGCATGGCCGTGGTGGCACTGCTGTCGATCGTGCAGCTGGTCATAGGAGTGGTGCGGCTGGCGGGCGGTGCCGACCCGCAGCAGGGGGTGGCCATCTTCGTGGCCTATCTCATCGGCTCGGCGCTCGCGGTGCCGGTCGCGGCGTTCATGTCGCTCACGGAGCGGACCCGCTGGGGATCGGCGACGGTCTCCGCGGCGGCCGTGGTGCTGGCCGTGCTCGAGGTGCGGCTGTACGACATCTGGGGAGGCGTCGGTGGCTGATGCACGGGAGGCAGGGAACGCGCAGGAGACACGGGAGGCGTCGGTGACCGAGGACTCGGCGGCCGGGACGACGGCCGGAAAGCCCGAACCGACCGCGCGCACCGGACTGGGGCAGGGCCCCGGGCGGCTGCTGGTGCTGCTCTACGGGGTCTTCACCGTGGCCGCCGCGTCCCGCTCGATCTACCAGCTCATCGCCCAGTACCAGGAGGCCCCGCTCGCCTACATCCTCTCGGCGGTCTCCGCCGTGGTGTACGCGTTCATCACGGTCTCGCTGGTGCGCGGCGGCGAGGGCGCGCGCAAGGCGGCGATGGTCTGCTGTGCGGCGGAGCTGGTGGGGGTGCTGACGGTGGGGACCTGGACCCTTGCCGACCCCTCGGCCTTCCCCGACCAGACGGTGTGGTCCGACTACGGGATGGGCTATCTGTTCATCCCGGTCTTCCTGCCGGTCACGGGCCTGCTGTGGCTGCGCAAGGCCCGCCGGGGCGCACCGGATGCGGCGTCGCGGGCCTGACCCACGCTCGGGCCTGCCGGGGCTCCGCCCCTGATCCCGGCCCTCGGTCGCCGGCCGGGCCGGCAGTCCGGCCCGGCCGGCGACCTCAGGCCACGGCCTAGGCGCTGGCCGCGTACGCGGCGGCCGTGGCGTCCTTCTCCAGGGTCACCAGGCTCAGCCGGCGGTTGACCTCCTCGGTGCCCACCTGGGCGTAGCCGTAGCGGCGGTACAGCCGCAGATTGCCCTCGCTGCGGTGGCCGGTGAACAGCCGGTACCGCTTGGCGGCCCGCTCCTCGGTCAGCCGCTCCTCGATAGCCGCGAGGAGCCGTCCGCCCAGGCCGTGCCGCTGCATCCGCGGGTGGACGATCAGCTTGCCGATGGCGGCGGTCCCCTTGTCGTCGACGACTCCGCGGACCGAGCCGACGACCTCCGCGCCGAGCCGGGCGACGAGCACGCAGCCCCCGCTCAGTTCGGCGCGCAGGTCGTCGAGCGACTGCGTCAGCGGTTCGATCGAGTAGTCGCCGTAGAGCTCCGCCTCGCCCTGGTAGCACAGATACTGCAGCTTCAGGATCTGCTCGGCGTCGTCCGCGGTCGCCGCGGAGATGGTCACGCTCATGCCCATGTGCGCATGCCTCCCCTATTCTCAGTCCCCCGGTCGCGGTGAGGGTAGGAGTGCGACCGAGGGTTCATGGCCTGGGTGGAGGCGCCGCGTGGTGGGCGTCCGCCTCCGAGGCGCCGGTTGTCTATCGCTCCTTTCCCCATGGTTCAGGAGCCGCAACCTCCGCCGTGAGCATTCTGCGCAGGCAAGCCAGACATCGGGAACGTACCGGGCCCAGACTGCCCTGTGACATTCCCAACTGGCGCGCGATCTCGCGGTACGTGAGGTCGGAGCGGGAGAGCATCGCCGCGAGCAGTGCGGGGCAGCGGCCGGGCAGTCGCCGTACCGCCGCGCGCAGCGTCCGGCGGGTCTCCGCGGTCAGTGCGGCGTGTTCGGCGGGGTGGGACTCGGGGCCGCTGAGCGGGCCGCCGGCCATCGGGTCGTACGGGACCTCGCGGCGCGCCCGGCGCCTGGCCCCGCGCACCTCGGCCCGTACGGCGCAGCGCAGCCAGCGGGCGGGGTGGGGCGGCGGTCCGGTGTCCCGGGTGCGTTCCAGCAGCCGTAGCCAGACGGCCTGTTCGAGTTCGGCGGGCTCGACGCCGACGCCGTATGCCTCGGCCGCCGCTTCGGCGGCCAGCAGCGGGCCCAGTTGCTTCACAAGGTCCATGCCGGGCGGGACGAGGCCGGGTCGTGGGGTGGTTGCCGGGTGACGGTGGTCTCACCCGACCGGGGAAGCGGCGGGGCCGCCCCTTGACGCTCGCGCGGCCCCGCCGTCACCCACCCGTACGTGCGGAACTACTTGCGGAAGTCCGCCGCCGCGAGGAGGGCGGTGTCCGCATTGTCGGAGAAGATTCCGTCAATTCCGGTCGCGAAGTATGCCTTGAACGCCCCGAAAGCGTCACCATAGGCGTTGGGGTCGGTGCCGCGGCGGAAGTCGGCCGGGAGGAAGGTGTTCTCGTTGCGCATGGTGTACGGGTGCAGGATCAGCCCCGCCGCGTGCGCGTCCTTCACCACGCTGGTCGGCGTGCCCAGCTTGCCGTCCGGCGTCCGGGGGATGATGACCGACAGGTCGGGGCCGATGCCCTGGGCGTAGCTCGCGATCCACTTGAGGCCCTCGGGCTTGACCAGGTCCGCGACCGTACGCGGGTCGTTCGCCTCGACGAAGTCCCAGGGCCGGCTGTCGATGGTGGACAGCAGCACGACGGACGGGGTGCCGACCAGCTTGCGCAGCCGCTGGATGCTGCTCGGCTCGAAGGACTGGAGGAACAGCGCCGCGTCCTTCTTGTGGCGGCCGTACCGGCGCAGCAGCTTGGCCAGCGGCTCTTCGAGACCGAGGCCCAGCTTGCGGAAGTAGGTGGGGTGCTTGGTCTCCACGTACAGCCACACGCGGCGGCCGCGCCTGCGGCCCTCGCGCTCGGCCCACTGGAGCACCTCTTCGAAGGTGGGCACCTCCCAGCGGCCGTCGTAGAGGGTGTTGCGCTGACGGTTGCCCGGGATGCGCTCCTTGGCGCGCAGCGTCTTGAGCTCGGCGAGGGTGAAGTCCTCGGTGAACCAGCCGGTGAGCTTGGTGCCGTCGACCGTCTTGGTGGTCTTGCGGTCGGCGAACTCCGGATGCGCGGAGACGTCCGTGGTGGCCGTGATGTCGTTCTCGTGGCGGCAGACCAGATGGCCGTCCTTGGTGGGGACCAGGTCCTGCTCGACGATGTCCGCGCCCATGTCCAGGGCGAGCTGGTAGGAGCCGAGGGTGTGCTCGGGCCGGTAACCGCTGGCGCCGCGGTGGCCGATCACGGTGGGAACCGGCAGCTCATGGCCCCGGCCGGACGTCTCCGCGGCGGCGGCCGCGCCCGGCGCCGTCTGCGTGCCCGCGGCCGTCGCCGTGCCCGCACCGCTCAGCGCCACCGCTCCCGCGCCGAGGGCCGCGGCCCCCAGGAGGGCGCGCCGTCCGGGCTGTTGCTCCCGCTCCATCTGCACTCCTTGATGTGGTGTTCAACACCTGTCAAATCCAGTCAGAAGATGGGCTGATGGTAGGCGTGGGCGGCTTTCCTGCGGGAGACATCGGACGAAACGCGGGGGGAACGCGGGTCAACACTGCGTACCAGGTGGGTGAACCTGGTGTGCGCCGGGGCGCAACCGGCGAGTATCGTCCTCATCGGCGCTCCGGTGCGGTACGAGGTTGACGGACCGTACAACGGTGCGTCCCAGACCTTGACCCCGACCGGAGGGCCCGTGTCCCGATTCGCGTTTCTGAAGGCAGTACTCGGTCCGCTGATGCGCCTGATGTTCCGCCCACGGGTCGAGGGGGCCGAGGGCATTCCGGGCTCGGGCCCGGTGATCCTCGCCGGAAACCATCTCACCTTCATCGACTCGATGATCCTGCCGCTGGTCTGTGACCGTCAGGTCTTCTTCATCGGCAAGGACGAGTACGTCACGGGCAAGGGCCTCAAGGGCCGGCTGATGGCCTGGTTCTTCACCGGCGTCGGCATGATCCCGGTGGACCGGGACGGCGGACGCGGCGGCGTCGCGGCGCTGATGACGGGCCGCCGGGTGCTGGAGGAGGGCCGGGTCTTCGGCATCTACCCCGAGGGCACCCGCTCCCCCGACGGCCGCCTCTACCGCGGCCGTACCGGTATCGCCCGCCTCGCGCTGATGACCGGCGCGCCCGTGGTGCCGTTCGCGATGATCGGGACCGACCGGATCCAGCCGGGCGGCAAGGGGCTGCCGCGGCCGGGCCGGGTGCAGGTGCGCTTCGGCGAGCCGCTGGAATTCACCCGCTACGAGGGCATGGACCGCGACCGCTATGTGCTGCGGGCCGTGACCGACGAGGTGATGAGCCACGTGATGCGGCTGTCGGGTCAGGAGTACGTGGACATCTACGCAACGAAGGCGAAGGCGGCCGCCTGACGTTTCGGGCCCACCGCGGCGGTCCGGTGTTCGGGCCGCCGCGGTGGTGTGTCGGGGGCGCCGAGGTTCCGCGGCCGGGCGGCGGTGGTTCCGTCTCCGGCGAAGTACCGGGGATGGCGAATCCGCGGCCTGCGCTCCGGCCAAACCGCCGTCACATGGCGTTCCGGCCAACCTGACGGGCGCGGCGAGCTGTCGGGTCCGGTCGGCCTCGTCCGTCGGCATCGAGGCGGAAGATCTGATTCCGCTACCCGCTGGTCACCACCGGGCCCGGGCACTATGGTGCCGCGGGTGACCACGATGACCGTGCCCTCCCCCGACTTCGTGACGCTGCGCGGTCGGCGATTCGCCCTGACCGATTTCGGCGGGCCGGGCGATCCGGTGCTGGCCCTGCACGGCCACTTCGGCCGGGGCAGGATGTACGCGCCCCTGGCCGCCGCACTCGCCCCCGAGCGGCGGGTGATCGCCCTCGACCAGCGGGGCCACGGGCTGACCGGCGGCGGTGGCCCGTTCACGCTGGACGAGTATGTGGCCGATGCCGCCGCGCTGCTGCGGGAGCTGCACCTGGGCCCGGTCCCGGTCGTCGCCCACTCCACCGGCGCGGTCGGCGCCTACGCCCTGGCCGCCCGCCATCCGGACCTGGTGAGCGCGCTCGTCGTCGAGGACATCGGCGCGGTGACGGACCGTCCGGTGGTCAGCCATCCGGTGCTCGATGTCTCGGGGTGGCCGACCTGGGCCGTGGACCGGGAGAAGCTGCGCGCCGATATCGAGTCCCGGGGCATTGCGGACGCCTCGTACTTCCTCGACAGCGCGGAACGGGACCCCCAAACGGGCGGCTGGCGGCTGCTGTTCGAGCCCAGCCATATGATGGCGTCCCAGCAGGCCATGTGTGGCGACTTCTGGGACGACTGGCTGGGCTCCTCCTGCCCCGCGCTGCTGATGCGCGGCGAGCACAGCTCGCTGCTGCCGCCGGGCCACGCCCACGAGATGGCCACCCGCCGCCCCAACACGAGGCTGCGCGAATTCGCCGGATGCGGTCACTGGATCCACGACGACGCGCCCCGGCCGTACGCCCGCGCGGTCCGTTCGTTCCTGAGCGCGCTGTAGCCCCGCGGCCCGAACCGCCCCGATCCATCAGGACCAGGGCAGCTCGGAGCGGTGGTGCCAGTAGCTCTCCGGGGTTTCGGCCGGCCGCTCCAGTTCGGTGAGCTGACGCTCGTCCAGGCGGAGGTCGGCCGCGGCCAGGTTGGAACGCAGCTGGGCCGTGGTGGCGGCGCCGGAGAGGACGACGCCCACCCAGGGTCGGTGCAGGACCGCGGCCAGCGCGACGGCGTCCGGAGTCGCGCCCGTCTCCTCGGCCACCTGGCGCAGGGCCGCCGGAAGCCGCTCGGCCGCCTCGGTGAGCCGGCCGTTGGCCACGGCTTCCTTGACGATGACCGCACGGCCCGCCGCATGGGCCTCGGCCAGCGCCGCCCCGGCCGAGGGCTCCAGCAGGTTGTACGTGGACTGGACGGTACGGAAGAGCGGGCGCCCGTCGACCTCCACGGCCAGTGCGGCGCGGATCGCCTCGGCCTGGCGCGGACCGCTGGTGGACACGCCGACCGTCACCCCCTCGGCGGCCAGCTCCGCCAGCCGCGTCTGCAGCTCGCGGTCGGTGAGGGCGGGGCTGTCGGGGGTCACCGAGTGGATCTGGTAGAGGTCCAGCCGGTCGCCGAGCAGCGCGTCGGTCAGCCCGCGCTGCCGCTCGAAGGTCTGGACGCCATGGTCCTTGACCTCGTGGGTCTCGGCGTCCGTACGCCAGTCGGCGACATACGTATAGCCCCACTTGGAGCCGACCACCACGTGCGGCGCGGCGTCCGGGCGGTCGCGCAGCCAGCCGGCGAGGAACTCCTCGGCCCGGCCGTAGGAGCGCGCCGCGTCCAGATAGCGCACCCCGGCGGCGTAGGCGGCGTCCAGCAGCTCCTGGCTGCGCTGCCGCATCACCTCGACCGGGCGCTCGGCCGGGAGGTCCCGGTCCCGGCCGAGGTTGATATAGGCGGGGCGGCCGACCGCGGCCAGGCCGAGCCCGATCCGGGCCACCCCCGCCCCGGGGGTCGCGATCTCCGCGAGTCGTTCGAAACCCATGGCCTGGTCCCCACCTCTCCCTGATGAGCCGATGTTCAGCGCTTGGCGCCCGCCCACGCGTACTGAGCGGCCAGGTCCTCCTTGACCTCCGCGAGCTGGGCCCGCACCGCCACGGGGGCGGTGCCGCCGCGGCCGTCGCGCGCTGCCAGCGCGCCCGGCACATTGAGGACGCCGCGGACCTCGGGCGTCAGATGCGGGGAGATCTTGGCGAACTGCTCGTCGGTGAGCTGGTCGAGCTCGATGCCCGTCAGCTCGCACTCCTTGACGCATTCCCCCGCGACCTCGTGTGCCACCCGGAACGGCACGCCCTGCCGCACCAGCCATTCGGCGATGTCGGTGGCCAGCGAGAACCCGGCCGGGGCCAGCTCCTCCATGCGCTCGCGGTTGACGGTCAGCGTCGCCATCATCCCGGTGAAGGCCGGGAGCAGCACCTCCAGCTGATCGCAGGAGTCGAAGACCGGCTCCTTGTCCTCCTGGAGGTCGCGGTTGTACGCGAGCGGCAGGGCCTTGAGCGTGGCCAGCAGCCCGGTGAGGTTGCCGATCAGCCGGCCGGACTTGCCGCGCGCGAGCTCCGCGATGTCCGGGTTCTTCTTCTGCGGCATGATCGAGGAGCCGGTGGAGAAGGCGTCGTGGAGGGTGACGAAGGAGAACTCCTTCGTGTTCCAGAGGATGATCTCCTCCGCGATCCGCGACAGATCGACGCCGATCATCGCGGTGATGAACGCGAACTCGGCGACGAAGTCACGGGAGGCCGTGCCGTCGAGGGAGTTGGCGGACGAGCCCCGCTCGAAGCCGAGGTCGGCCGCGACCGCCTGCGGGTCGAGCCCCAGCGAGGACCCGGCCAGCGCGCCCGAGCCGTAAGGCGAGACGGCGGTGCGCTCGTCCCACTGCCGCAGCCGCTCCGCGTCCCGCGACAGCGCCTGGGCATGGGCGAGGACATGGTGGGCGAAGAGCACCGGCTGGGCGTGCTGGAGGTGGGTGCGGCCGGGCATCGCGACGTCGGGGTGTGCCTCCGCGAGCCCCACCAGGGCCTGCTGGAGGTCGGCGATCAGCCCGCCGATGATCCGGGCGTGGTCGCGCAGATACATCCGGAAGAGGGTGGCGATCTGGTCGTTGCGGGACCGTCCGGCCCGCAGCTTGCCGCCGAGGTCCGGGCCGAGCCGCTCCAGCAGCCCGCGCTCCAGCGCGGTGTGCACGTCCTCGTCGGCGATGGTGCCGGTGAAGTCGCCGGAGGCGACATCGGCCTCCAGCCGGTCCAGGCCCGCCAGCATCCGCTCCAGCTCATCGGCGGTGAGCAGCCCCGCCGTGTGCAGCACCCGGGCGTGGGCGCGGGATCCGGCGATGTCGTACGGCGCCAGGCGCCAGTCGAAGTGCACGGAGGCGCTGAGCTTCTCCAGTGCCTCGGACGGGCCGTCGGCGAAGCGGCCGCCCCAGAGCCGGACGTCGCCGCTGTTGCCGTTGCTCACGCTGTTGCTCCTCAGGCCAGGGGGTGTGCGACCGCCTCCCCGCCGCGGGGCGGGGAGGCGGCTTCGATGGGGTCGCGCACGTCTCGTACGTCGCCGTACGTCTCATACGCGGGTTTACGTCTGGTACGCAGGCTACTGCTGCAGATCGCGCTTCGCGGCGATCTTGCTGGACATCCCGAAGATCTCGATGAAGCCCTTGGACAGCGACTGGTCGAAGGTGTCGCCGCTGTCGTAGGTCGCCAAGTTGAAGTCGTAGAGCGACTCCTGCGACTTCCGCCCGGTGACGACGGCCCGGCCGCCGTGCAGGGTCATCCGGATCTCGCCGGAGACCTGCTCGTTCGCCTCGGCGATAAAGCCGTCCAGCGCCCGCTTGAGCGGCGAGAACCACAGACCGTCGTAGACCAGCTCGCCCCAGCGCTGCTCGACCTGCCGCTTGTAGCGGGCCAGCTCGCGCTCGACGGTGACGGCCTCCAGCTCCTGGTGGGCGGTGATCAGCGCGATGGCGCCGGGCGCCTCGTAGACCTCCCGCGACTTGATCCCCACCAGCCGGTCCTCGACCATGTCGATCCGGCCGACGCCCTGGGCGCCCGCCCGCTCGTTGAGCCGCTGGATGGCCTGCAGCACGGTGACCGGCTCGCCGTCGATCGCGACGGGGACGCCCTTGTCGAAGGTGATGATCACCTCGTCGGCCTCGCGCGGGGTGGCCGGGTCGGCGGTGTACTCGTACACGTCCTCGATCGGCGCGTTCCAGATGTCCTCCAGGAAGCCGGTCTCCACGGCCCGCCCGAAGACGTTCTGGTCGATCGAGTACGGGGACTTCTTGGTGGTCGCGATCGGCAGGCCCTTGGCCTCGCAGAAGGCGATCGCCTTGTCCCGGCTCATCGCGTAGTCCCGGACCGGCGCGATGCAGGTCAGATCGGGTGCGAGGGAGGAGATGCCCGCCTCGAACCGCACCTGGTCGTTCCCCTTGCCGGTGCAGCCGTGGGCGACGGTCCCGGCGCCGTGCTTACGGGCGGCGGCGACCAGGTGCTTCACGATCGCGGGCCGCGACAGCGCGGACACCAGCGGGTAGCGGTCCATGTACAGCGCGTTGGCCTTGATCGCCGGAAGGCAGTACTCCTCGGCGAATTCGTCCTTCGCGTCCGCGACCTCCGCCTCGACCGCCCCGCAGGCGAGCGCGCGCTTGCGGATGACGTCCAGGTCCTCCCCGCCCTGGCCGACGTCCACGGCGACGGCGATGACCTCGGCACCCGTCTCCTCGGCGATCCAGCCGATGGCGACGGACGTGTCCAAGCCGCCCGAGTAGGCGAGTACGACGCGCTCGGTCACGGGTGCCTCCTTACGGTCCATTGACGATCCATGCGTGCTTTGGCATAAGTATGCACTGGACCGCATGCTTCGTCAAAGCGGAAGGCGACGCGAGCCGCGGCGCATGGTCGCGAGGCTCCGTATCACAGCGCGACACGATGCGATACGCCGCATTACACTGGAGCCATGAAAACCATCACGCAGCGCGAGCTGGCGGCCCGCTCCAAGGCGGTGCTCGACGATGTGGAAGCGGGCGAGACGTACCACGTGACCAGGAACGGCGTCGAAATCGCCGAGGTCCGCCCCCTGGAGACCCGTCGCCGTCGCTTCGTCCCCGTCGAGGAACTTCAGCGCGAGTGGCGCAACGCCCCGCGTGTGGATCATGCCGCGATGCGGGCCGAAGCCGATGACTTCTTCGGCGACGAGGACCGGGTCAGCGATCAGGATGACCCGTGGGGGAAGTCAGGTGGCTGAACACGTGGCGGAACAACGGCCGCAGGGTCTGCTGGACACCTGTGTCGTCATCGATCTCGTGGACATCCCGTCGGACCGGCTCCCGGTCGAGGCCGCCGTCCCCTCCGTGGTCCTTGCCGAGCTGACCCAAGGCGTCGCCATGGCCACTGATCCGGTGGAGACGCTCACCCGAGCGCAGCGCGTGGCCGACATCGAGGCGCGTTTCTCCACCGTCCCCTTCGACCGGGAAGCGGCCCGCCGGTACGGGACCATGGTCGCCCTGACGCTCAAGGCCAACCGCAATCCTCGCCCGCGCCGCATGGACCTGATGATCGCCGCCACCGCCGCCGCGCACGGGCTGCCGCTCTACACACGGAACCCGGACGACTTCAAGGGCCTGGAGAGCGGCCTTGAGGTCATCTCCGTCTGACCGGGCTCGCGGACCGCTCGTGCCGCCGACGGGGGTGATGTCACCATGGTCGGTGCTGGGGAGAGACCGCTGCGGACCGAAGGGGAGTCGGGGCCCGTGGAGAAGAAGCAGATGATGGTGCTCGGCGCGATCGTGGTGGGGGTGATGGTGATCAACAACCATGGTGACGGCAACACCCGCGACGGCAAATCGCCGAATCCGCATCAGACGGCCCGGTACCCGGTCCACTTCGAGAAGAAGAAGGACGACGGGGAGGACACCAAGAGCGGGAAGGGCGGCAAGAAGCAGCCCATACCGCGCTCTACGGTGTCCTACCCGATCAAATTCGACCGCCGCTGAGACCGATCGCGAGATCGATCGCGGTTCCCCGTCGGGTGGAACGCGGCGACGACTCCCGCCCGCCCGGGGCCGTTCACGGCGCCGTGGGACGACGTTCGGAACCGGAACGCACGCTGACCGCCATGAATCACCTGAATACTGCCCCCAGTCGACGCCGATTCCTCGCCGTGGCGGCCGGCCTCGGCGCCACGGCCGCCGTCGGGACGTCCGGGGTGGCGGCCGCCGCCCCGGGTCCGCGACGGCTGCGCGTGGCCACGTTCAACATCCACCACGGCGCCGGCCCCGCCGACGTACTGAACCTGGAACGCGTCGCCCGGGTGATCCAGGACCTGCGGGTGGACGTCGTCGGCCTGCAGGAGGTCGACCGGTTCTGGAAGCGCAGCGGCTTCGTGGACCAGCCCGCCTGGCTGGCCGAGCGGCTGGGGATGCATCACGCCTTCGGCGCCAACCTCGACGTGGACCCGGAGGAGCCCGGGCGGCCGCGCCGTCAGTACGGCACCGCGGTGCTCTCCCGCGGGCCGATCCGGTCGTGGACCAACACCCACCTTCCGCTCGTCCCCGGCCATGAGCAGCGCGGCCTGCTCCAGGCCACCCTGGAGGTGCGCGGTAGCTGCCTCGACTTCGCCGTGACGCATCTGCAGCACGACGACAACAAGGAGCGCGAGCGGCAGGCCGCCCGGATCGTCGAGCTCCTCGGCTCCTCCCCCGAACGCACCGTCCTGGTCGGTGACCTGAACGCCACGCCAGAGACCCCGGAGATCGGGATCCTGACCGGCGCGCTCGACGACGTATGGCCGCGGGTCGGCAGCGGCGACGGCTTCACCTACGACGCCCTCAACCCGCACGCCCGGATCGACTTCCACCTCGCCTCCCGCGATCTGCGCCCGCTCACCGCCCAGGTGGTCACGGCGGACCCGGAGGCCTCCGACCACCTGCCCGTGGTGAGCGACCTGGAGATGCCCGTACGCCGCCACCGCCGGTGAATCCCGGAACCTGTGATTCCGGGCCCGGACCTGTGAACCCCGACCGAAACCTGTGAATCCCGTCGGCCTTTGAGTCATCCCGCACTCGCGGCCGTATTCCCTTGCGCCGGAGCCCAAGGGAAGGGGACAGGCCGTGACGACGCTTTTGAACAGCCGGGCCGGGCGGCGGCAGGCCATGCGCCGCATCCAGCCTCGCCGTTCGCCGGCCGTGCCGTTGATCCTGCTCAGCTGGGCGGGCGCGGCGGCGGTGCTGTCGCTGTGGTGGCAGAACACTCCGAACGTCGAGGGCACCGCGCAGTGGCTGACCCACGCCGGGCGGCTCAGTGGGCTGCTCGGCGGCTATGTCCTCGCCCTCGTCGTCCTGCAGATGGCCCGCGTTCCGGCACTGGAGCGGCGCGTGGGGTCGGACCGGGTGGCGCGGTGGCACGCGATGAGCGGGCGGTACGCGCTGTGCCTGATCGTGGCACATGTCGGGCTGATCATCGCGGGATACGCGGAGCAGGCCGGCACCGGCTTCGTCGACCAGTCGGTGACCGTGGTCACCGACTACCCGGACATGATCAAGGCGACGGTCGGCACCGCGATGCTGGTGGTGATCGGGCTGATCTCGGCGGGGACGGTGCGCCGCCGGATGCCGTACGAGGTCTGGTACTACCTGCATCTGCTCACCTACGCCGCGGTGTTCCTGACGTTCTGGCACCAGCTCGCGACCGGTGCCGAGTTCGTCGGGAACAAGACCGCGGAAACCGCCTGGTACGCGCTGTACGGCACGGTCACCGCGCTGGCGGTCTGGTACCGGCTGCTGGTGCCGCTGCGGCTGAACCTGCGGCACCGGATGCGGGTGGAGGCCGTCGTACCGGAGGCGCCCGGGGTGGTGTCGGTACTGATCAAGGGGCGCAAGCTGCACCGGATCGGGGCGCAGGCCGGGCAGTTCTTCCGGTGGCGGTTCCTCGCGCCGGGCATGCGCTGGGGCTCCCATCCCTACTCGCTCTCCGCGCCGCCCCGGCCGGAGCTGCTGCGGATCACGGTGAAGGCGGTGGGCGGCCACAGCACCGGGCTGGCCTCGCTGCAGCCGGGGACCCGGGTGTGGGCGGAGGGGCCGTACGGCGCGATGACCGCGGCGCGCCGCAGCCGCGGCAAGGTGCTCATGATCGCGGGCGGGGCCGGGATCACCCCGATCCGGGCGCTGTTCGAGACGCTGCCGGGCAAGGGCAGCGACCTCACCCTGCTGTACCGGGCCCGCAGCGTCGAGGACCTGGCGCTGTGGAACGAGCTGAAGCAGATCGCGACCGAGCGCGGGGCCCGGCTGCTGTACGCCGTGAACGGCCCGGACGGCGCCCGGCCGGAGATCACCGCGGAGCGGCTGGGCCATCTGCTCCCCGATATCGAGGACCACGACGTCTATCTGTGCGGCCCACCGGGCCTGGCCGAGCACGCGTATGGAGCGCTGCGCGAGGCGGGCGTTCCGGATCGCCGGATCCACCACGAATCCTTCGAGCTGTGACCGAGACGCCCGAGCCGTGACCGAGACGTTCACGCCGTGACCGAGACATCCGGGCCGTGACCCAGTCGTTCGAGCTGTGACCGAGGGGAAGCCATGAAGAGGAAGCATCCGCTGCGCCGCATCGTCCTGGGCACGGCCGCCACCGTCTCCGGTGTGGTGCTGCTGCTCGCACTGAAGCAGCCCGGTTCCGGGGGCGGTGAGACCGTCGCCCAGAACCAGCCGGGGCAGGCGCCCCCGGTCGCGGCCACGGCACAGCCGGGCGGGGGCGGCGCGGGGGCCGGGGCGGGCGCGGGCGGCGCCCGTACGGTCACCGGCGACGTCGCGCAGACCCAGTACGGCCCGGTCCAGGTGAGCCTCACCGTCAGCGGCGGGAAGATCACCGGCGCACAGGCGGTCAAGACGCCGAACTCCGGGCCGCAGAGCGACCAGATCGCCAAGGACTCCATCCCGAAGCTCAATCAGCAGGCGGTGGCGGCGGCGAAGGTGGACACGGTCTCCGGTGCCACCTACACGAGCGAGGGCTATGCCAAGTCCTTGCAAAGCGCTCTCGACAAGGCGGGTGCCCGATGACGTACCAGACGGACGAGCCCGGGCCGCTGCGCCATGTCGAGCACGTCATGGGCACGGTCTTCTCCTTCGACATACGCGAGGTCGCGGCCGCCGACCGGCCCCGGGTGCAGGCCGCGCTGGACGGGGCCGTGGTGGGGCTGCACCGGGTGGACGAGCTGTTCTCCACCTACCGCCCGGACAGCCAGATCAGCCGGCTGGGGCGCGGTGAGCTGACGCTGTCGCGGTGCGACCCGGAGGTCCGGGACGTGCTGCGGATGTGCGAGGAGGCCGAGCACCGCAGCGGCGGCTGGTTCAGCGCCCGCTACGCCGGTGGCCGGCCCGACCCGACCGGCCTGGTCAAGGGCTGGGCCGTGGAGCGCGCCGCCCGGATGCTGGTCTCCTCCGGCGCCGGGTCGGTGTGTGTGAACGGCGGCGGCGACGTCCAGGTGCACGGCGGCCCCTGGCGGGTGGGCATCGCCGATCCGCTGCGCCGGGGCGAGCTGGCGGCGATCGTGGAGGCACACGGCGAACTGGCCGTGGCCACCTCCGGCCCCGCCGAGCGGGGCTGCCACATCCTGGACCCGCACACCGGACGCCCCCCGGCGCAGGGCCTGGTCTCGGTCACGGTGATCGCCACCAGCCTGGCCGACGCGGACGCCTGGGCCACGGCGGCCTGCGCCATGGGCGCCGACCGCGCCCGCCCCTGGCTGGGACGGCTCCCCGACGCCGAGGCGTTCGTCATCACCGCCGACGGCTCCACCTGGCACACCAGCGGCTTCGCCCGCTATTCGGCGGAGCTGTGCGTATAGGACGCGGCGGGGCTGTGCGTACGAGACGGCCCTCGAGCGGCTGCTGCCCCTGAGCTTCGTTCAGCCCTCGTGGTCGCGGATCGCCTCGGCCAGCACTTGGACATGGCCGTGGTCGAGGTCCTTCACGGCCGTGAGGAGGGTCAGCGGGCCGGAAGTGGCCAGGGCGTGGAGGTGGTCGAGGGCCTCCTGGCGCTCCGGGGTGGTGAGCTCGGCGCGGTAGCGGCGGGTGAATTCGGGGAAGCGGTCCGGTTCATGGCCGTACCAGCGGCGCAGTTCGGTGGAGGGGGCGGCGTCCTTGACCCATTCGTCCAGGTGGGCGTCGGCCTTGGCGAGGCCACGGGGCCAGACGCGGTCGACCAGGACGCGGGTGCCGTCGTCCGGGCCAGGGGTGTCGTACACCCGGCGGATGCGGATCGCGGGCCCGGTGGCGGACGCTCGCGCGGAGGCTTTCTTGGCGGCCATACGCCCATGGAAGCATCGCCCCGGCGGCCACATGCAGGGATAATGCTCCACATGGGAAAGGTGTACGAACGCATCGAGGGCAGACTCCGCACTTTCATCGAAGAGCAGAAGATCTTCTTCACCGCCACCGCACCGCTGGACGGGGACGGCACGGTGAACCTCTCCCCTAAGGGGCTGGCCGGCTCCTTCGCCGTACTCGACGAACTGACCGTGGCCTACCTGGACTTCGCGGGGAGCAACGCGGAGACCATCGCCCATCTGCGGGAGAACGGCAGGATCACCCTGATGTGGTGCGCCTTCACCGGCCCGCCGAACATCGTGCGCGTGCACGGCCGGGGCGAGCCGGTGTTCCGCGACGATCCGCGGTTCGGCGCGCTGCTGAAGCACTTCCCGGGCATCGACGTGGACGCCCACGGTTTGCGGGCGGTCATCGTGGTGACGGCCGAGCTGATCCGGGACACCTGTGGCTTCGCGGTCCCCTTCATGGACTATCGCGAGGAGCGCACGCTGCACGGCGACCGCTTCCGGCGGGAGGACGACGCGTCGCTGGACAGCTACTTCCACAAGAAGGAGCACATCGCCAGCAGCATCGACGGGCTGCCGGGGCTGCCGCTGCCGCTGCCGCCCCTCGGCTCGCCATAGTGGGTGTAGTGACCACATAACGAGACGGTGTTGCGGAAGGCACCTCCGGAAGCGTTCGATCACGCGGTGCGATCCGAATCGAAGAGCTCCGCGGCGGACCCCTCGACGACGGCGGCTCAGCCGCCCTCGCCGTCGCCGGAGTCCACCTCCACCGACCGGGCGGCCCGGCGGGCCGTCACCGTCTTCCCCGTCCTGGTCCTCGCCGCCGGGGCGGCGGGCCTCGCCACGCCCGGCACCTTCAGCGGGTGGGCACCGAATGTGCCCTATCTGCTCGGCGTGATCATGTTCTGCATGGGGCTCACCATGACCCCGCAGGATTTCTCCGGTGTGGTCAAGCGGCCGTGGGCGGTGGCCCTCGGGCTGGTCGCGCACTATGTGATCATGCCGGGCCTGGGATGGCTGATCGCCAACGCCCTCGGCCTCTCCCCCCAGTTGGCGGCCGGAGTCATCCTCGTCGGCTGTGCGCCGAGCGGAACGGCCTCGAATGTGGTGACCTATCTGGCACGCGGCGACGTGGCCCTGTCGGTCTCGGTCGCCACCGTCTCCACGGTGCTCGCGCCCCTGGTCACCCCGCCGCTGACGCTGCTGCTGGCCGGGGAGTTCCTGCCGGTGGACGCGGGGTCGATGGTCACCGACATCCTCAAGACCGTGCTGCTGCCGGTGGTCGGGGGGCTGGTGGTGCGGCTGGTCGCCGGGCGGTACATCCACCGGGCGCTGGGGCTGCTGCCCTGGCTGTCGGCCGTCACCATCGGCGTGATCGTCGCGGTCGTGGTGGCGGCCAGCGCGGACGCCATCAAGTCGGCGGCGGCGCTGGTGCTGCTCGCCGTGGTGCTCCACAACGGACTCGGCCTGGCGCTGGGCTATGGGGCCGGGAAGGTGGCCCGGCTGGGCCCGCCCGCCAGCCGGGCCATGGCCTTCGAGGTCGGCATGCAGAACTCAGGGCTCGCCGCCTCCCTGGCCGCCGCGCACTTCAGCCCGCTGGCCGCGCTGCCGGCGGCCGTGTTCTCCGTCTGGCACAACGTCTCGGGCGCGGTGGTGGCGGCCTGGATGTCGTACCGAGCCCGCGGGGCGGAGCAGCGGGCGGCCAACGGCTGAGCTGAGCGCTCCGGTGGGAGTGCCCTGACCTGCCGTCGAACGTCCGCGGCGCCGTCGTGGCTGGTCGCGCCCACGCGGCGGAGCCGCACATCGACACAGCCCCGCGCCCCTTCGGGGCGCAACCGAAACCTCACCGGACCTCAACGAGCCCGTCTAGCGCTCCTTCTGGGCCAGGCGCAGCAGATGGTCGGCGAGCTGCTGGCCGCCCACCGGGTCGCGGCTGATCAGCATGAGGGTGTCGTCGCCCGCGATGGTGCCGAGGATGTCGTGCAGCTCCGCCGAGTCGATGGCCGAGGCGAGGAACTGGGCGGCGCCCGGCGGAGTGCGCAGCACCACGAGGTTGGCCGAGGCCTCCGCCGAGATCAGCAGCTCGGCCGCCAGCCGGGCCATCCGCGCCTCGCTCGCCGACTCGCCGAGCGGGGCGCGCGGCGTGCGGTCGCCGCCCTCGCTCGGCACCGCGTAGATCAGCTCACCGCCGGTGTTGCGGATCTTCACCGCGCCCAGCTCGTCCAGGTCCCGGGAGAGCGTCGCCTGGGTGACGGAGAGCCCGTCGTCGGCGAGCAGCTTGGCGAGCTGACTCTGGGAGCGCACGGCCTGCCGGTTCAGGATGTCCACGATCCGGCGGTGGCGTGCGGTGCGGGTCTGCGGCACGGCCGGTCCGCCGTGGTTGGCGTCCTGCGCGTCGGTGTGCTGCGCCTCGGTCATCGGTGTCGTCAGTCTCCGGCTCGTCGTTCCCCGTCACCCTCGCGTGCGGCGTCCAGAACGGCGGGCAGTTCCCGGAGGAAGGTGTCCACCTCCCCGTCGGCGATGACGAGCGGCGGGGCGAGCCGGATCACATCCGGCGCGACCGCGTTCACCAGGAGTCCCGCGTCCTGAGCCGCCTGCTGCACCTGCGGTGCGAGGGACTCTGTGAGCACGATACCGAGCAGCAGCCCGGCGCCGCGGACCCGGGCTACCAGAGAGTGGTCGAGCGATTCGATTCCGTTACGCAGCCGCTCCCCCGCCCGCTTGACCCGGTCCAGGATGCCGTCGGCGGCGATCGTGTCGAGGACGGCGAGTGCGGCGGCGCAGGCGACCGGGTTTCCGCCGAAGGTGGATCCGTGCTGCCCCGGGGTCAGCAGGTCGGCCGCGGGCCCGAAGGCGAGGGTGGCGCCGATGGGCAGCCCGGCGCCGAGCCCCTTGGCCAGGGTGACGACATCGGGCTCGACGCCCTGCGCCTGGTGCTCGAACCAGTGTCCGGTCCGCCCGATGCCGGTCTGGATCTCGTCGAGCACCAGCAGGGTGCCGGTGGCCCGGGTGATCTCCCGCGCCGCCGCCAGATAGCCGGCCGGCGGCACGATGACGCCGTTCTCGCCCTGGATGGGCTCCACGATGACGAGGGCGGTGTCCGTGGTGACGGCCGCGCGCAGCGCCGCCACGTCCCCGTACGGCACATGCGTGACGTCGCCGGGCAGCGGAAGGAACGGCTCCTGCTTGGCGGGCTGGCCGGTCAGCGCGAGCGCGCCCATGGTGCGGCCGTGGAAGCCGCCGGCGGTGGCCACCATATGGGTGCGCCCGGTGCGCCGCCCGATCTTGACGGCGGCCTCGACCGCCTCCGCGCCGGAGTTGGAGAAGTACACGCGCCCGGAGCGGCCGAAGAGCTGGAGCAGCCGCTCGGCGAGCGCCACCGGGGGCTCGGCGACGAAGAGGTTGGAGACATGGCCGAGGGTGGCGATCTGGTCGGACACGGCCCGGACGACGGCGGGGTGGGCATGGCCGAGGGAGTTGACGGCGATGCCGCCGACGAAGTCGAGGTATTCCGTGCCGTCCGCGTCCCAGACCTTGGTGCCCTTGCCGTGGGTGAGCGGGAGGCGGGGGGTGCCGTAGTTGTCCATGAGCGCCCCCTGCCAGCGCTGCTTCAGCTCCGCGTTGCTCACTGGTCCTCCCCCTTGTCGCCCTGGTTGTCCTGGTGTCCCTTGTCGCCCTTGCTGCCCTTTTCCTGCTGGTCGATCACGGTCCCGTCCGGCAGGACCATCGTGCCGATGCCCTCGTCGGTGAAGATCTCCAGCAGGATGGCGTGCGGTACGCGTCCGTCCAGCACCCGGGCGGTGGTGACCCCGTGGCGCACGGCGTACAGACAGCCCTCCATCTTCGGCACCATGCCGCTGGCCAGCTCCGGCAACAGCTTCTCGAGCTGGCTCGCGGTGAGCTTGCTGATCACATCGTCGCTGTTGGGCCAGTCGGCGTAGAGGCCCTCGACATCGGTGAGCACCACCAGCGTCTCGGCGCCCAGCGCGACGGCGAGGGCGGCGGCGGCCGTATCGGCGTTGACGTTGTAGACATGGCCGTCGTCGGCGCTGCGGGCGATGGAGGAGACGACCGGGATGCGGCCGTCGTCCAGCAGGGCCTGGACCGCGCCGGTGTCGATCTCGGTGATCTGGCCGACCCGACCGATGTCCACCTGCTCGCCGTCGATCTCGGCGAAGTGCTTGGTGGCGGACATCAGATGGGCGTCCTCGCCGGTCATGCCGACGGCGAGCGGGCCGTGCCGGTTGAGCAGCCCGACCAGTTCGCGCTGGACCTGCCCGGCCAGCACCATCCGTACGACGTCCATGGCGTCGTCGGTGGTGACCCGCAGCCCGGCCTTGAACTCGCTCACCAGACCGTGCCGGTCGAGCTGGGCGCTGATCTGGGGGCCGCCGCCGTGGACGACGACGGGGCGCAACCCCGCGTGGCGCAGGAAGACGACGTCCTGGGCGAAGGCGGCCTTCAGCTCGTCGTCGACCATGGCGTTGCCACCGAATTTGATCACCACGGTCTTGCCGTGGTGCCGGGTCAGCCAGGGCAGCGCCTCGATGAGGATGCGGGCCTTGGGCAGCGCGGTGTGTTTACGGGCGGTCGGCTCGCTCATGACGAATACGCGCTGTTCTCGTGGACGTAGTCGGCGGTCAGGTCGTTGGCCCAGATGACCGCCGAGGCGCTGCCCGCGGACAGGTCGGCGGTGATGCGGACCTCGCGGTAGCGCATGTCGACCAGCTCGCGGTCCTCGCCCACCGAGCCGTTCTTGCACACCCAGACGTCGTTGATCGCGACGTTGAGCTGGTCCGGTTCGAAGGCGGCCGAGGTGGTGCCGATCGCGGAGAGCACCCGGCCCCAGTTGGGGTCCTCGCCGTGGACGGCGCACTTGAGGAGGTTGTTACGGGCGATGGAGCGGCCCACCTCCACGGCGTCGTCCTCGGTGGCCGCGCCCACGACCTCGATCCGGATGTCCTTGGAGGCGCCCTCGGCGTCCCCGATCAGCTGGCGGGCGAGATCGGCGCAGACCTCGCGGACCGCCTCGGCGAACTCGGCGGCCTCGGGCGTGACACCGGAGGCGCCGGAGGCCATCAGCAGCACCATGTCGTTGGTGGACATGCAGCCGTCGGAGTCGATCCGGTCGAAGGTGGTGCGGGTGGCGGCGCGCAGCGCGGTGTCCAGCCCGGGGGTGTCCACGTCGGCGTCGGTGGTGAGGACGACGAGCATGGTGGCCAGGCCCGGGGCCAGCATCCCGGCGCCCTTGGCCATACCGCCCACGGTCCAGCCGGCGGGGCTCTGCGCGACGGCCGTCTTGTGGATGGTGTCGGTGGTCCTGATGGCGATGGCGGCCTTCTCGCCGCCGTGCGGGGAGAGCGCCTCGGCGGCCTTGCCGATCCCGGACAGCACCGCGTCCATCGGCAGCCGGACGCCGATGAGCCCGGTGGAGGCGACGGCGACCTCGCCCGCGCTGTGGCCGAGGGCGTCCGCGACCTTCTCGGCGGTGGCGTGGGTGTCCTGGAAGCCCAGCGGGCCGGTGCAGGCGTTGGCGCCACCGGAGTTGAGGACGACGGCCGAGACCTGGCCGCCCCCCAGGACCTGCTCGGACCACAGGACGGGGGCGGCCTTGACGCGGTTGGAGGTGAAGACGGCCGCGGCGGCGAGGCGCGGGCCGGTGTTCACGACGAGTGCGAGGTCGGGGTTTCCGTTCTCCTTGATGCCTGCCGCGACGCCGGAGGCCGTGAAGCCCTGGGCTGCCGTAACGCTCATGGAGCGACTCCGATCGTGGAAAGTCCCAGCTCCTCGGGGAGGCCGAGGGCGATGTTCATGCTCTGCACCGCGCCACCGGCGGTGCCCTTGGTGAGGTTGTCGATGGCGCTGATCACGATGGCGCGGCCGGCCGCCTCGTCATGGGCGACCTGGAGCAGCGCGGCGTTGGATCCGTGGACGGCGGCGGTGGAGGGCCACTGGCCCTCGGGGAGGAGGGTGACGAACGGCTCGTCGCGCAGCGCCTTCTCGTACGCGGCCCGCAGGCTCTCCCCGGTCACCCCGGGCCGGGCCGTGGCGCTGCAGGTGGCGAGGATGCCGCGGGGCATCGGGGCGAGGGTCGGGGTGAAGGAGACCGAGACCCGCTCCCCCGCCGCGGCCGACAGGTTCTGGATCATCTCGGGGGTGTGCCGGTGGCCGCCGCCGACGCCGTACGGGCTCATGGAGCCCATGACCTCGCTGCCCAGCAGATGCGGCTTGGGCGCCTTGCCCGCGCCCGAGGTCCCGGAGGCGGCGACGATCACCGCCTCGGGCTCCAGCAGCCCCGCGGCGTACGCCGGGAAGAGGGCGAGGGAGACGGCGGTGGGGTAGCAGCCCGGAACCGCGATGCGCTTGGTCCCCTCCAGCGCGGTGCGGGCTCCGGGGAGCTCGGGGAGGCCGTAGGGCCAGGTGCCGGCGTGCGGCGAGCCGTAGAACTTCTCCCAGTCCGCCGCGTCCTGCAGCCGGAAGTCGGCGCCGCAGTCGATGACCAGGACCTGGTCGCCGAGCTGCTCGGCGACGGCGGCGGACTGCCCGTGCGGCAGCGCCAGGAAGACCACGTCATGCCCGGCCAGCGCCTCCGCGGTGGTGGGCTCGAGCACCCGCCCGGCCAGCGGAAGCAGATGGGGCTGCAGCCCGGCGAGGGGCTGCCCGGCGTTGGAGTTGCCGGTCAGGGTGCCGATCTCGACCTCGGGGTGGGCGAGCAGCAGGCGCAGCAGTTCCCCGCCCGCGTATCCGCTCGCGCCTGCCACCGCAGCACGTATGGCCATTACCGTCTTCCTCCCTCACACGATGGCATGACTATACGATTGATCGCAGCTTTATGCAAAGACCCGTCCGCGGCCGGCGCTGCGTTTGCGGGACGTGAGTGAGGCGTGAGTGAAGCGTTTCCGACACGTCAGTGGCCCCGGGAAAAGTGGTGTTCACACCGCGGGAAACGTCGAAGAAGACTCCCGCTCGAAACGCAGGAGAACCTGATCATGCGTACTTCCCGGATTCGCACCGCCGCCCTGGCCACCGTCACCGCCGCGCTCGCACTGGGCCTGACCGCCTGCGGCGGCGCCGACGGCGACTCGAAGGCGGCGGGCGGCGACAAGGCCGCCGGCACCTCGCAGAGCCGGTCCGTGTCCGACGAGGACGCCAAGGGCGGCGCGGAGCAGGCCAAGAGCGGCGGTGACACCAAGACGGGCGAGCGCTCGACGACCGCCTCGGGCGGGTCGGACGAGGTCGCGAACAAGGCCGCAACGGCCGCCCAGCAGTGCCGCGGCGACGAGATGATGGTCACCGCGGTGCACGAGCTCGCCGACCGGCAGGGCGACCACCTGCTGATCACCGCGTCGAACGAGGGCGACAAGCCGTGCTGGGTCGCCTCGTACCCGTCCGTGAAGCTGGGCGACGACGACTCCGTACTGCCGCTCTCCAAGAAGGACAACGCGGGCGGCGACCAGCGCATCACGCTCCAGCCCGGCGGCACGGCCTACAGCGCGGTGAACCTCTTCGACTACGGCTCGGACAACCAGACGGCGCAGTCGTTCGCCATCGCGCTGCGCGGCGCGGACGGCCAGGACGGCCCCTTCTACTCCGTCGACAGCAAGGGCGACAAGCCGCGGTTCAGCTGGAACGAGGCCGACGTGCTGAACTGGAGCACCGAGAAGCCGTACGACTTCTGACGGTCACATCGCTCCGCTCAGCCCGGACGCCTCGCGTCCACCGGACCCAGGTCCGGGCGCTTGGCGGTGTGGCCGTCGCCGGAGGAGCGGCCGCGCAGCCGCCGGGTGAGCCAGGGGCCGAGGAAGGTGGCGGTCCAGCGCAGTTCGGCGGGGCGGCGCGCCATCCGGTGAGCACGGGCGTCGCCGGCGGGGGCAGCGGGTGGGTCCAGGTGTCGTCGGTGCCGGGAAGGCCGAGGGCGTGGGCGAGGGCGGCGGCGATGCGCTGATGGCCGAGGGGGCTGGCGTGCAGGCGGTCGGTGCTCCACAGCCGGGGGTCGGCGACGACGGGGTGCCGGCTGGTTTCGGCGACGGTGACGCCGTGGCGCCCGGCGGCTTCGCGGATGCGCTGGTTCAGGACGACGACGCGCGGGGCGAGGGGCCGCGCCAGCGGGGTGATACGGGCGGGGTCGGGGAAGGTGAGCGTGGCCACGCGGGCGCCCTGGGAGGTGAGCGCGGCGAACATCGCCTCCAGGTGGTGGGCGACATGGTCGGCGTCGAAGCGGGGGCGCAGCAGGTCGTTGACCCCGGCGACTACGGTGGCCAGATCGGGGCGGAGGGACAGGGCGGGCGCGAGCTGCTCGGTGTGGACCTGCGCGGCGAGACGGCCCCGTACGGCGAGGTTGGCGTAGGAGAGGCCGGGGTTGTGGTGGGCGAGGTGTTCGGCGAGGCGGTCGGCGAAGCCGCGCAGACCGGTGGCCTCGTCGCCGTCGCCCAGGCCCTCGGTCTGGCTGTCGCCCAGCGCGACGTAGCGACGGTAGGGCGCGTCAGTGCCGGGCATGGGTGTGCTCCCTCTGTCGCAGGACCGTGATCGTGCGCTCGCACCAGTCGCGGTTGCCCTGTTCGAGGGCCAGGCCGCGCAGGCAGGTCAAGTACGGGCCGATGGGGCGGCCGTGGCGGAGGAACTCCTCCTCCGTACGGTCACCGCGGATTTTCCGCAGCAGCTTGCCGAAGAGGTCGATCTTGGCCCGGGCGAAGGCGGCCCGCTCGGTGAGCTGGGCGATCAGGGTCTCGGTGTCGACATGGTCGGCGGCCTGGACCTTGACGAGCAGGTCGTCGCGGATGAAGGAGGGCTTCGCGAAGGCGGCCGTGAACTCCTCCAGCTCCGCCAGCCCGGCATCGGTCACCTGGAACAGGCGCTTGGTGGGGCGGGTCTCCTGGGCCACCTCCCGGCCCGCGATGAGCCCGTCCTTCTCCAGACGGGTCAGCTCGGCGTAGAGCTGCTGTGGCTGGGCGTGCCAGAAGTTCGCCACGCCGATGTCGAACGCCTTGGTCAGCTGGTATCCGCTGAGCTCCCCTTCGAGCAGCGCTGCCAGCACGGCGTGCCGCAGGGCCATGGGATCGCCTCCTTCATGCCGTTGCCTTCATGTCTCTGCCGCCCGAATGCCTCTGCCGTCATGCGCTGCCGCCGGAATGCCTCTGCCGCCGGACACGGAACCATGGTAGTCATGAAAATGACTAATCACATCCATGACTAGTGAAGGTGGGGCCGCGATGAGCGCTGCCGACCGTTTCCGTGCCGCCGTCGACAACAAGGACCTGACGGCCCTGGACGACCTGTTCACCGAGGACATCCGCCTCTACAGCCCGGTCAAGTTCACCCCCTTCGAGGGCAAGCCGATGGTGCTGGGCCTCTTCGGGGTCCTGCTGCGCACGTTCGAGGACTTCCGCTACGTCGGCGACTACACCGGCACCGCGCAGACCAGCGCCGACGGCACCTCCGCCCCGTCGGCGGTGCTGCTCTTCCGCGCCCGGGTGGGCGGCAAGGAGATCCACGGCATCGACCTGCTGCACCTCGACGACGACGGCCGGATCAAGGAGTTCACCGTCATGGTCCGGCCCCAGTCCGCCGTCCACGCCCTCGGTGAAGCGGTCCTCGCCGGGCTGGTCGAGGACGGCCTCGCACCGGCGCCCGCGGGCCAGTAGACGCACGTCCGTCGCCACCGAGGCCACGCGGACAGCACGCGATGTGGGGCCCCAGCGTGCCGGAGCCCCACCTCACCTCACCGTCCGGCGGAACGGGGCAGGAGCCGTCCGCCGTCCCCGGGAGTCCCGGAGGCATGGGGATGGGCAACTTCTCAAAACCCTGCTCGCGCTGCGACGCGGGCACTCGGGGTCGCGGCCAGTCACGGCCACGGGGGGAAGCACCCGCCGGACGGGCCGGGGCCGTCGGAGCGCGCCACACTGAAGGGGTCCCGCGCCACGCCACCATCCACGACCTCGGAGGAAAGGAAGCGGTCGTGACGGACCGGAATCGAGAGTCGGACAGCAGGCGGCTGCTGGCCGGGCTGCTGACCGCCAGCCATCTGATGCCGCTGGAGCTGCTGCCGGCCAGTGTGGCCGAGCATGCGGCACCCGCCGGTATCACCGAGGTGGGGATCTACCTCGCCGATGTACATGGAGCTGCTCTCCGCCCTGGTGGCGCTCATCGTGGTCAGCAAGCGCGAATTCAGCGACGTCTACGCGCGGCTGGTCGGCAGCGAGTCGATGAACATCGCGGCCGAGATGCAGTGGCGCCTGATGCCACCGACCACCTACGCGGACGGCCGGGTGGCGCTCTCCGCCGTCATGGAGCCGGCGTTCGAGATCAGCGGGGACGCCTACGACTACGCCACCGACGGACCGAGGGTGCGCTTGTCGATCTTCGACGCGATGGGACACGACACCGCCGCCGGCCTGACGGCCAACCTCGCCCTGGGGGCGTGCCGCAACGCCCGCCACCAGGGCGCCGATCTGGTGCGGACCGGCGAGCGGGTCGACGAGGTGCTCATCGAGCAGTTCCAAGGGGCCCGCTACGCCACCGCTATCCTGGCCGATCTGGACGCCCGGCGCGGAGAGCTCAGCTGGGTCAACTGCGGCCATCACCCTCCGCTGATCATCCGCGGCGGCCGCTGGACCACCCATCTGCGGTGTCCTCCGGCCCTTCCCCTCGGCATGGGCCTGGGGGTGGAGGCCACGCTCTGCCGCGAAAAGCTGCAGCCCGGCGACCGGGTCGTGCTCTACACCGACGGCATCACCGAGGCCCGGCGCCCCGGCGGTCGCGAGTTCGGGCTGACCCTGTTCACCGACTTCCTCATCCGGCACCACGCCGATGGCCTGCCCGTTCCGGAGACCCTGCGCCGTCTAATCCGCGCCGTGATGGCCCACCACGACGGCCATCTCCAGGACGACGCCACGGTCCTGTTCTGCGAATGGCTCGGCCCCCAGCCCGGCCCCACCGATCAGGCCGCCGCCCTGATGGGCCTGCCTTCCGCAGGGCCGTAACAGGATCTGTGGCGGACGCGAGACGTGGCGAACAAGCGCCGTGGCGGACAGGAGCCGAAGGGGACAGACGAAGCGCCCCGGCCGGAGGTACCGGCCGGGGCGCTGCGATGCGCCGGGGCGTCAGCCGAGGGTGGCGAGGGCCTGGTTGAAGGTCGTGGACGGGCGCATGACCGCCGCGGCCTTGGCCGTGTCGGGCTGGTAGTAGCCGCCGATGTCGGCCGGGGAGCCCTGGACCGCGAGCAGTTCGTCGACGATTGTCTGCTCCTGGGCGGAGAGCGTGTCGGCGAGCTGGGCGAACGCCTTGGCCAGGGCGGCGTCGTCGGTCTGCTTGGCCAGCTCCTGGGCCCAGTACAGGGCCAGGTAGAAGTGGCTGCCGCGGTTGTCGATACCGCCGACGCGGCGGCTGGGCGACTTGTTCTCGGCGAGGAAGGTGCCGGTCGCCCGGTCGAGGGTGTCGGCGAGGACCTGGGCCCGCGCGTTGCCCGTCTTCTGCGCGAGGTGCTCGAAGCTGACCGCGAGGGCGAGGAACTCGCCGAGGCTGTCCCAGCGCAGGTAGTTCTCCTTGACGAGCTGCTGGACGTGCTTGGGCGCCGAGCCGCCCGCGCCGGTCTCGAAGAGACCGCCGCCGTTGATCAGCGGGACGACCGAGAGCATCTTGGCGCTGGTGCCCAGCTCCAGGATCGGGAACAGGTCGGTCAGGTAGTCACGCAGGACGTTGCCGGTGACCGAGATCGTGTTCTCGCCGCGGCGGATCCGCTCGAGGGAGAGCTTGATCGCGTCGACCGGCGAGAGGATCCTGATGTCCAGGCCCTCGGTGTCGTGCTCGGGCAGGTACGCCTTGACCTTCTCGATGAGGTTGGCGTCGTGCGCCCGGCCCTCGTCCAGCCAGAAGACGGCCGGGTCGCCGGTGGCGCGGGCGCGGGAGACGGCCAGCTTGACCCAGTCCTTGATCGGCACGTCCTTGGTCTGGCACATCCGGAAGATGTCACCGGCGCCGACGACCTGCTCGATGACCGCGTTGCCCGCCTCGTCCAGGACGCGGACGGTGCCCGTGGTGGGGATCTCGAAGGTCTTGTCGTGGCTGCCGTACTCCTCGGCCTTCTGCGCCATCAGGCCGACGTTGGGCACCGAGCCCATCGTGGCCGGGTCGAAGGCGCCGTTGGCGCGGCAGTCGTCGAGGACGGCCTGGTAGATCCCGGCGTAGCTGCTGTCCGGGATCACCGCGAGGGTGTCGTGCTCCTCGCCGTCCGGGCCCCACATGTGGCCGGAGGTGCGGATCATGGCCGGCATGGAGGCGTCGACGATGACGTCGGACGGCACATGCAGGTTGGTGATGCCGCGGTCGGAGTCGACCATGGCCAGCTCCGGGCCCTCGGCCAGCTCGGCGTCGAAGGACGCCTTGATCGCCGCGCCCTCGGGCAGGGCCTCCAGGCCCTTGAGGATGCCGCCCAGACCGTCGTTCGGGGTCAGACCGGCGGCGGCGAGGGCCTCACCGTGCTCGGCGAAGGTCTTGGGGAAGAAGGCCCGTACGGCGTGGCCGAAGACAATCGGGTCGGAGACCTTCATCATCGTGGCCTTCAGGTGCAGCGAGAACAGCACGCCCTCCGCCTTGGCGCGGCCGACCTGCGCCGAGAGGAATTCGCGCAGCGCCGCCACGCGCATCACGGAGGCGTCCACGACCTCGCCCGCCAGCACCGGCACCGACTCGCGCAGCACGGTGGTGGAGCCGTCGTCACCCGCCAGCTCGATGCGCAGCGAACCGGCCTCCTCGATCACCGCGGACTTCTCGGTGGAGCGGAAGTCGTCGGTGTCCATGTGGGCCACATTGGTCTTGGAATCGGCCGTCCAGGCGCCCATGCGGTGCGGGTTCGCCTTGGCGTAGTTCTTCACCGAGGCGGGGGCGCGGCGGTCGGAGTTGCCCTCGCGCAGCACCGGGTTCACGGCGGAGCCCTTGACCTTGTCGTAACGGGCGCGGATCTCCCGCTCCTCGTCGGTCTTCGGGTCGTCCGGGTAGTCCGGCAGCGCGTAGCCCTGCTCCTGCAGCTCGGCGACCGCGGCCTTGAGCTGCGGGATCGAGGCCGAGATGTTCGGCAGCTTGATGATGTTGGCCTCGGGGGTCTTGGCAAGGTCACCGAGCTCGGCGAGGGCGTCGGGGATGCGCTGGCCCTCTTCGAGGTGCTCCGGGAACTGGGCGATGATGCGCCCCGCCAGAGAGATGTCCCGGCTCTCCACGGTGACCCCGGCCGTCGAGGCGTATGCCTCGATCACCGGCAGGAACGAGTACGTCGCGAGGGCAGGGGCCTCGTCCGTGTGCGTATAGATGATGGTCGAGTCAGTCACCGGGTGCTCCGCTCCACGTCTGCAACATTGCTCGACATCAAGATATCCGGTGCCGGGCGCTTTCCCGAAAGGGCCCTGGGCAGAACGACGCGCCCTGGTCACCGCCCGCGCTTCCTGGGATCGTCCCGTCCATGCCGACGACCCTGCGGGGCGCACAGGTGGTGCTGCGCCCCACCGACCCCTCCGATGTCCCCGTCCTGGCCGCGATCCGCGCCAAGCCCGAGGTCTACGCGCGCTGGCGGGGCGGCGGGGACCTGGTGGCGGCGGTGCGCGAGGATCTGGCCGACTCCGGCGCCGAGCATCTGAGCATCGAGTACGGGGGCGCGGTGATCGGCATGATCCAGTGGGCGGCCGAGGCCGAGCCGGACTACCGGCACGCGAGCATCGACATCTATCTGGACCCGGCGGTGCACGGGCGGGGGCTGGGCACCGACGCCGTACGCACCCTGGCCCGCCATCTGATCACCGACCACGGCCACCACCGGATCGTGATCGACCCGGCGGCGGACAACGCCGCCGCGATCCGCTGTTACGGCAAGGTCGGCTTCCGGCCCGTCGGCCTCATGCGCTCCTACGAACGCGGCCCCGACGGTACGTGGCACGACGGCCTGCTGATGGATCTGCTGGCTGAGGAGATCACGCAGGCTCCGTGAGCGCTCCTGTCACCCCCCGTCCACGCCCGGCCGTCACACCCCGTCCACGCGCAGCCGCCACTCGCCCGCCCGGCCGGTGAGGGTGACGGTGGAGAGCGGGCGTATGTCGACGTTCCAGTAGCAGTGCGGCGGGGCCTTGATCGCGTACATCAGGGCGGCGCGGACCACCCCGGGGTCGGCGACGGCCACCATCTTGGCGTGGTCCTCGGCCGGGCGGGTGTCCAGCCAGCCGCCGATCCGCATGATGAACGCGTGCAGCGACTCCCCGCCGTGCGGTACCGAGCGCGGATCGCCGAGCCAGGCGTCCACCTCCCCCGGTTCGCGCGCCATCACATCGGCGAGGGAGCGGCCCGCCCAGCGGCCCATGTCGCAGTCGCGCAGGGCGAGTTGGACCAGCGGGGTGAAGCCCAGCGCATCGCCGGTCTCCCGGCTGCGGGCCGACGGCGAGCAGTAGCGCAGCTCCGCCGCGGCCAACGGTACGAGCGCGGGGGCCGCGCGCTCGGCGGCGAGCCGGCCCTCCGGATCCAGCGGCCGGTCGTCACCGAAGCGCTCCCCCAGCCGGGAGGAGCTGCGGCCGGCGGCGACCAGCGTCAGCCGAAACGTCATCCCGGCATCGTACGGTCACGGCCACGGCTCCAGGACCCGTAACCAGGAGAAGAGCAGGGCCTTTCGGTGTGCGCCGGGTCACCGGGCGGCTCGAAGCGGCCGTCTCATGAACACCGCGCGCACCGCGGGTGGCGGGCAGGATGCGTACGCCCTGAAGGGGCGCGGGGCCGCGTCGATATGCGGCTCCACCGCGTGGCGGGGGCTCCGCCCCTGGACCCGGGGTGTGGGGCGAAGCCCCGGCCCGGGGTGCGGGGCGGAACCCCGGCCCGGGGCCCGGGGCAGAGCCCCGATCCGGGGTCTGGGGCAGAGCCCCAGTTTCGGGAAGGGGCGGGGAGGGGAACGGCCCGCCGCAGGCGGCAGGACCCGCCGGACACCGCTACGCCCTCCCGAGCACCTCGTCCCACGCGGTGCGCAACCGCCGTACGCCCTCGGCCAGTTCGCCGACGCCCGCCACCGACGCGAAGCTCAGCCGCACATGGGGCGCGGGCGGTTCGGCGCAGAAGTACGGGCCGCCGGGGGCGACGGCGACCCCGGCGCGCAGCGCCGCGGAGTCCAGCGCGGTCTCGTCGGTGCCCTGGGGCAGCCGCAGCCACAGGTGGTAGCCGCCGGGCGGGACATAGCGCAGCTCCAGGGCGGGCAGCTCGCGCCGTACGGCGGTGACGAGCACCTCGCGACGGGTGCGCAGCTCGGCGGCCACGTTGCGCAGATGGCGGGGCCAGGAGGGGGCGCCGACGAGTTCCAGGGCGGCCTCCTGGAGCGGGCGGGGCACGAAGAAGCTGTCGACGACCTGGATCGCCCGCAGCCGCCCCAGCGCGGGGCCGCGGGCGGCGAGCGCACCCACCCGCAGACTGGGCGAGGTGGCCTTGGTGAGCGAGCACACATGGACCACCACCCCGTCGGGGTCGTCGGCGGCGAGCGTGGCGGACAGCGGGGGCGCGTCCTCGTGGACGAGCCGGCGGGCGAAGTCGTCCTCGACCACGAACGCGCCCGCCTCACGGGCGATCCGGATCACCTCGCGGCGCCGCTCGGGGGCGAGCATCGCCCCGGTGGGGTTCTGGAACAGCGGCTGGCAGACGAAGACCCGGGCGCCGGTCGCCCGCAGCGCCTCGGCGAGCAGCTCGGGCCGGACCCCCTCGGCGTCCACCGGCACCGGGACGGGGCGCAGCCCGGAGGCGCGGGCGGCGGCGAGCACCCCGGGGTAGGTCGGGGATTCGACGAGGACGGGCGCGCCGGGCGGGGCGAGGGCGCGCAGCGCGCAGGTGAGCGCGGACTGGCCGCCCGCGGTGATCAGTACGTCGGCGGCGCCGAGGGTTCCGCCCGGGCCGCCGATCTCGCGGGCGAACCAGGCGCGCAGCTCGGGGAGCCCCTCCACCGGCGGGCGGTCCCATGCCCCGGGCCGCCGTCCGGCGCGGGCCAGGGCGGCGGACAGCGCCCGCTCCGGCTGGAGCGAGGAGTGCAGATAGCCGTTGTTGAACTCCAGGATCCCGGGCGGTGGGGCGGCGAGCGTGGCCAGGACGCCGGAGGCGTCCACCGAGCGCCGCACCGGCTCGCCGGCGGTCTCCACGCTCAGCGCGACCTCCTGCCAGGAGGTGTCACCCGGCCGGGGCGCCCCGGCGCCGGGCCGGTCGGCACGGAAGGCACCGGCGCCGGGGCGGGTGACCACCAGCCCTTCGGCGGCGAGTGCGGCGAGGGCACGGGAGACGGTGACCGGGCTCACCCGGTGGCGTTCGACCAGGGCACGACTGGACGGCAGCTTCTCTCCGGGTGAGTAGCGGTCCAGCTCCTTCCGCAGTGATTTCGCGAGTTCGGCCACACTGCTACGCTGTTCCATGACAGCACAGGATAGCGCTACTGATGACAGTGCGATAGCGGTGAGCGGTGGCCCCACCGGGGGCGACACCGCTGGGGGCGACACCGTCCGGGGCCGGGACGCCACCCCGTCACCGTCCGCCGCCCGCACCGGCACGGTGCTCGCCATGCTCGGCGTGGCCGCCTTCTCCCTGACCTTCCCCGGCACCGCCTGGGCGCTCACCGGCCTCGGCCCCTGGACGGTGACCACCTGCCGGGTGGTGCTCGCCGCGCTGATCGCGGGCGGCGCGCTGGCCGCCCTGCGGGTGCCGGTTCCCGCCCGCCGCCACTGGCCGGGGCTGCTGGTCGTGGCGGCCGGGGTCGTCGTGGGCTTCCCGCTGCTGACCACGCTCGCCCTGCAGACCTCCACCACGGCGCACGCGGCGGTGGTGGTCGGCCTGCTGCCGCTCACCACCGCCGCGCTCTCCGCCGTACGGACCGGGGTACGGCCCTCGCGGACGTTCTGGGCGGCGGCGCTGGCCGGGGCCGTGGTCGTGATCGCCTTCGCGCTGCAGCAGAGCGGCGGCGCGCCCACCGTCGGTGATCTCTATCTGTTCGCCGCGCTGCCGGTGTGCGCGGCGGGTTACGCCGAAGGCGGACGGCTGGCCGGCCATATGCCCGGCTGGCAGGTGATCGGCTGGGCGCTGGTGGGCTGTCTGCCGCTGTCGGTGCCGGGCGCGGTGCTGGCGCTGTCCGCCGAGGACGTCCACCTCGGCGGCCGCGCGGTGGCCGGGCTGCTGTGGCTGGCGGTGGGCTCGCAGTTCGTGGGCATGGTGGTCTGGTACCGGGGGATGGCCGCTATCGGGGTGACCCGGGCCAGCCAGCTCCAACTGGCCCAGCCGCTGCTCACATTGGTGTGGTCGGTACTGCTCCTCGGCGAGAAGCTGACTCCCGCCGCTCCGATCGCCGCCGTGGCGGTGCTGGTGTGCATCGGGGTCACGCAGCGGGCGCGGGTCCCGGCGACGCGGGCCGTACGGACCCCGGCGGCGGGCCGGGCCCAGGGGTCCACGGCGGTGGAGCGGGTCCCGAAAGCGACCGACCGGGCTCCCGAAGCGGCGGACCTGATCCCCGAAGCGGCGGGCCGGGCCCCCGAAGCGGGGGACCGGAATCATCCCCCGGCAGGGGCAAACCAGGACAACCGGCCATAGACTGGCCTCAGGGATCGCATTGCCCTCAGCAGATCGCATTGCCCTCCAGCGGACAGGAGGTCACGCACATGGAGGCGACCGTAGGCGACAAGCTGCTGGTGCACGGCAGGGTTGTCGGGATTCACGATCGTGTAGCGGAGATCATCGAAGTGCTCGGGACCGACGGGGAACCGCCCTACCGCGTGCGTTACGAGGACGACGGACACGAGTGCCTGTTCTCCCCCGGGCCCGACTCGGTCGTCCGCCATCTGGCCGCCGGACCCGGGCAGCGTTAGCCGGCTCGCGGCCCCGGCTCAGCGGGGCGGACGGACACGATGGGGATAGTGGTCGGCGACCACACGCGCCATGGCGCCGTTGCGGTCGGCGGCCACTTCCTTGGCCGAGAAGTACACATTGCCGCGCACCTGCGGAAAGCCCTGGTCGAAGGTGAGGTGCCGGGACAGCTCCGCCGGGTCCTGCCAGGGCGCGGGCTGCGCGGGGTCGCCCGCCTTGTAGAGCGCCTCGCCGATGTAGAGGTTCACCCCGGTGCCCCGGACCACCTCCGACCACCACGGGACGAGCGCGGCGTAGTCGGCGGCGGCGAAGCCGATGTTCCAGTAGACCTGCGGGACGATGTAGTCCAGCCATCCGCGCCGCACCCAGGCGCGGGTGTCCGCGCAGAGGTCGTCGTAGGTCTGCACCCCTGCCGTGGTGGCGGAGCCGAGCGGGTCGGTGGCCTGGTTGCGCCAGACACCGAAGGGGCTGATCCCGAACCGCACCCGCCGCTTCAGCCGCTTGACGCGCACGGCCGTCTCGTACACCAGCCGGTCGATGTTGTTCCGCCGCCAGGCCGCCCGGTCCGGGAAGCCCGCGCCGTAGCGCGCGTAGGCCGCGTCGTCGTCGAAGACCTGGCCGGCCACCGGATACGGGTAGAAGTAGTCGTCCCAGTGAACGGCGTCGATGTCATAGCGCGCGACCGCGTCCAGCATGGCGTCCTGGACGAAGCGGCGGACCTCGGGCAGCCCGGGGTTGTAGTAGAGCTTCCCGCCGTACGGCACGACCCACTCGGGGTGCACCCGGGCCGGATGGGTGGGGATCAGCCGGGAGGGGTCGGTGTGGTTGGCGATCCGGTACGGGTTGAACCAGGCGTGCAGCTCGAGACCGCGCCGGTGCGCCTCGCGCACGGCGGTGCCCAGCGGATCCCAGCCCGGGTTCCGGCCCTGGACGCCGGTGAGGCACTCCGCCCACGGCTCGTACGGTGAGGGCCACAGCGCGTCCGCCGTCGGCCGCACCTGGAAGACCACCGCGTTGAGCCGGCGGCGCACGGCGGTGTCCAGGAAGCTCAGCAGCTCGGCCCGCTGCTGGTCCGCGGTGAGACCGGGTTTGGACGGCCAGTCGCGGTTGGCGACGGTGGCCAGCCACATCCCGCGGAACTCGGGCCGGTGCTCACCGCCCCGCCCCTGCGCCAGCGCGTCGCCCGCCGTGACGGTGGCGGCCAGGGCTCCGGCGGCCGCCACCGTCAGACTTCTGCGCGTGATCGGACCCATGCCCAACTCCTCGCCTCGGTCGTGTCGCCAACGTAGCGCCGCCGCCCGCCACCGGCCGGGGTCGCGGCCTCAGGAGGCCGTCTCCCTTCCGGCCGCGGCCGAGCACCGCTCCAAAGGACAACGCCTACGCACCACGGGCGCCACCCGGTGGTGACCGGGCGGCCCGTGCGGCGGCGTCGCGCGTCCGGGGCGATCTGGCCGTGCGGCCGGCGCGGAGGCAACTCCCGCTGATGATGGGGCCCTTGTGGGGCGCCCGGCAATGCCTATCGCGAATCCGGGCCGCGGAAGCCCAACACCCCTTGAGTACCGCTTGACTTCACCCTTCTCGCACGGCCATCCGGCCGCTAGCATCGGATGACGCACGCATGGGAGCGCTCCCAAACACCTCGCCCGCAGGGCCCGCACCCCTCACTACCCCCACGTCCGGAGAGGAAGTTCCCGTGCGCAGCAAAGGCAGCAGACCGCTCGGCGCGCTCATGGCCGCGCTGGCACTCGTCGGCGGCTTACTCACCGCCGCCGCCTCCCCCGCGGCGGCCCGCCCCGAACCGGCCCCCGTCCGGGGCACCGTTCAGGCCGATGCCTCCACCTGGAAGAACGTCCGCGTGGACGGCGGCGGCTTCGTCCCCGGCATCGTCTTCAACCGCAAGGAGAAGAATCTCGCCTACGCCCGCACCGACATTGGCGGGGCGTACCGCTGGGACCAGTCCGGCAAGCGGTGGGTGCCACTGCTGGACTCGCTGGATTGGGACCACTGGGGCTGGACCGGGGTGGTGAGCCTGGCCAGCGATTCCGTGGATCCCGACAAGGTCTATGTGGCGGCCGGTACCTACACCAACAGCTGGGACCCGGGCAACGGCGCCATCCTGCGCTCGTCCGACCGGGGCGCCAGCTGGCAGTCCACCACCCTCCCCTTCAAGCTGGGCGGCAATATGCCCGGCCGCGGCATGGGGGAACGGCTGGCGGTCGACCCGAACAAGAACAGCGTGCTCTACCTCGGCGCGCCGAGCGGCAACGGGCTGTGGCGCTCCACCGACTCCGGGGTCACCTGGTCGAAGGTGACGTCCTTCCCCAACCCCGGCACCTACGTCCAGGACGCGAGCGACACCAGCGGCTATCTGAGCGACAACCAGGGCGTGGTGTGGGTGACCTTCGACGAGCGCACCGGTTCTTCCGGCAGCGCGACGAAGACCGTCTACGTGGGCGTGGCCGACAAGAACAACACCGTCTACCGCTCGACGGACGCGGGCGCCACCTGGTCGCGGGTGGCCGGGCAGCCGACCGGCTATCTCTCCCACAAGGGCGTCCTCGATACGAAGAACGGCTGTCTGTACCTCACCACCAGCGACAAGGGCGGCCCGTACGACGGGGAGAAGGGCCAGGTGTGGCGGTATGCCACGGCCACCGGGGAGTGGAAGAACATCAGCCCCATGACGGACGCCGACACCTACTTCGGCTACAGCGGGCTCACGGTGGACCGGCAAAAGCCCGGCACGCTGATGGTGACCGGCTACAGCTCCTGGTGGCCGGACACCCAGATCTTCCGCTCCACCGACTCCGGCGCCACCTGGACCCGGGCCTGGGACTTCACCAGCTATCCCAACCGGTCCCTCCGCTACACCCAGGATGTCTCGTCCGTCCCCTGGCTGACCTTCGGCTCCAACCCCTCCCCGCCCGAAGTGACCCCGAAGCTGGGCTGGATGACCGAGGCGCTGGAGATCGACCCGTTCGACTCCCGCCGGATGATGTACGGCACCGGTGCGACGGTCTACGGCAGCGAGAACCTCGCGAACTGGGACACGGGCGGCACCATCACCATCACGCCCATGGTCAAGGGCCTGGAGGAGACGGCGGTCAACGATCTGGCGAGCCCGCCCACCGGCGCCCCGCTGCTCAGCGCGCTCGGTGACATCGGGGGCTTCCGGCACACCGATCTCGACGCGGTGCCGACGAGGATGTACACCTCGCCGACGTTCACCACGACCACCAGCCTGGACTACGCCGAGACCAATGCGAACACCGTGGTCCGGGTGGGCAACAACGACTCCGCCCCGCGGATCGCCTTCTCGACCGACAACGGCGCCAACTGGTTCCAGGGCAGCGAGCCGTCCGGGGTCACCGGCGGCGGCACGGTGGCCGCGGCGGCCGACGGCAGTGGCTTCGTCTGGGCCCCGGAGGGCACCTCGGCCGTCTACCACACCACCGGTTTCGGCAGCTCCTGGGCGGCGTCGAGCGGTATCCCGGCCGGGGCGGTCGTGGAGTCCGACCGCAAGAACCCCAAGAAGTTCTACGGCTTCAAGGCGGGCACCTTCTACGTCTCCACCGACGGCGGCGCCACCTTCACCGCCAGGCCGTCCTCCGGGCTGCCGGCCGACGGCCCGGTGCGGTTCAAGGCGCTGCCGGGCGCCGAGGGCGACATCTGGCTCGCGGGCGGCAGTACGGCCGGGGCCTACGGGCTGTGGCACTCCACGGACTCCGGCGCGACCTTCACCAAACTGAGCGGCGTTCAGCAGGCGGACACCATCGGCTTCGGCAAGGCGGCGCCGGGCGCCTCGTACCAGGCGCTCTACACCAGCGCGAAGATCGGCGGGGTGCGCGGCATCTTCCGCTCCACCGACGCCGGGGCGAGCTGGACCCGGATCAACGACGACGCCCACCAGTGGGGCTGGACGGGCGCCTCGATCACCGGCGACCCACGGGTCTACGGACGGGTCTACGTGGCCACCAACGGCCGCGGCATCCTGCGCGGCGACGCCTCGTGACCGTGGTGTGAGAGCCCCGTGCGCACGCCGGGGACGGGGGCGGGCGGGGGCCGGGAATCCGGCCCCGGCCCGCCCCTCGCCGATAACCGGAGGGTAACGTCTGGGGCGACAGGGGGACGACACAACGGACAGTTGGACCAGCGAAAGGCACGATGTGACCGACATCGAACGCGTCGGAGTGGTGGGCTGTGGCCAGATGGGTGCGGGCATCGCGGAGGTGTGCGCCCGATCCGGCCTTGACGTCATGGTCGCGGAGACCACGGGCGAGGCCCTGGAGATAGGGCGCACCCGGCTGACCAACTCCCTCGGCAAGGCCGCGGAGCGCGGCAAGATCACCGAGGAGCAGCGCGACGCGACGCTGGAGCGGCTGAGCTTCACCACCGACCTGGGGGAATTCGCCGACCGTGACCTCGTGATCGAGGCGGTCGTCGAGAATGAGCAGGTCAAGACGGAGATCTTCCAGGTCCTCGACCAGGTGGTGACCCGCCCGGACGCGATCCTCGCCTCCAACACCTCCTCCATCCCGCTGGTCAAGCTGGCCGTCGCCACCTCCCGGCCGGATCAGGTGATCGGCATCCACTTCTTCAACCCGGCGCCGGTGCAGGCGCTGGTGGAGCTGATCCCGGCGCTCACCACGGGTGACGAGACCATCAAGCGCACCGAGGCACTGGTCCACGACATCCTGGACAAACACGCCATCCGCGCCCAGGACCGCGCGGGGTTCGTGGTCAACGCGCTGCTCATCCCGTATCTGCTCTCCGCCATCCGGATGTTCGAGTCCGGGATCGCCAGCCGCGAGGACATCGACAACGGCATGGAGATGGGCTGCGCCCATCCGATGGGCCCGCTCAAGCTGTCCGATCTGATCGGTCTGGACACGATCGCGGCGATCGCCGACTCGATGTACAGCGAGTACAAGGAGCCACTGTACGCCGCTCCCCCGCTGCTGCTGCGGATGGTGGACGCGGGCCGGATGGGACGCAAGTCGGGCTCGGGCTTCTACACGTACTGACGACCAGCGCTAACGCCCGCCCGAAGAGGTAGCCCGTGGGCCCCAGCGGACATCAGTAGGGGCGGCTATCCGTGGTCCGGGATGGCCGCCCCTACTGATCATTTATAGCGCCAGGGAGTCCTCAGGGGGGTCGGCGTGAGCTCACGCATCGATGAGTCTGTCAGGGATTTCTACGGCCGGATCATAAGCCGGTCCGCGCCCGCACGTCCCCTCTGGCCTTCGGGCCGGGCAAGGGCTTTCGTCGTGCTCAGCTGTCGTCCGAGGGAGCTTGAGCGCGGCCTCACTATGCCTGCCGAGTGAACCGCTTCACACGACATCGGCCCTGCCTCATACCCTGGCAGTGACGAGCTGAACAGAGAGGGGCAAGGCCATGTCATCTGATGCTACCCCGGACCCGCTGGACCACCCGCTGGTCTTCGGCCAGCGGATGCAAGTCCTCCGAACACGCCGGGGCATGAGTCGTACTGTCCTCGCCGGTCTCCTGGGCAAGTCCCCGAGCTGGGTGAAGCAGATCGAGAACGGCACTCTCCACACTCCCGGACTTCCCATGATCTTGCGCATCGCCGAGGTGCTACGCGTCCGCGACCTCGCCGAACTCACCGGCGACCAGAGCTTGCCCATCGACCTCTTCATCGGCCCCGGTCATGCCAGGCTGCCCGCCGTACGAGCTGCGATCGACACCTACCCGCTCGCCACTGATCGAGAGGCGCCGTCAGCCGCACACCTGAGCGCACGTCTCGAAAGCGCCTGGGCCGCCCGCCACTCGGCGCCCAACCACCGAGAAGTGATCGGGGGTCTCCTGCCGGACCTCATCCGGGACGCGCAACTCGCCGTCCGCCAAGCCGACCGCGCTCCCGAACGGCGAGCAGCTCAAGCGGTCCTCTCCGAGGTCTACAGCCTCGGCCAGTTCTTCATCGCCTACCAGCCCGACTCCGCCCTCCTCTGGCGCGTGGCCGAGCGTGGCATGGTCGCAGCCCAGGAGAGCGAGGACCCACACGCCATCGGCGTCGCCGCATGGCTCACCGCTCAGGCTCACCGAGACAGCGGCCCTGCCCACTTCGACGCAGCCGACGCCGTCACTCTGGAGACGCTGCGCTACCTCGCGCCCCTGCTGCCGGACGCGTCGGACGATGTCCGCGCCATCGCGGGCGCCCTGCAGTTCGAGGCCGGATACACCGCCGCTCGCCGTGGCGACACCGGCACCGCGTGGGGCTACTGGGACACCGCTGGGAAAGTGGCCAAGCGGCTGCCCCCCGACTACTACCACCCCGTGACCTCCTTCTCCCAGGCCATCATGGGCGCGCACGCGGTCACGGTCGCGGTGGAACTCCGAGCAGGTGGGGAGTCCGTGCGGCAGGCCGCGAAGGCGGACGCGAAGACAATCCGTTCGCGGCCGAGGAGAGCGCGGCACCGGATCGAGGAGGCGCGCGGCTACCAATTGGACGGGCAGTCGGAGACCGCGCTGGCGACGCTTGACAAGGCGTATGAGGCCGCGCCGGAGACCATCCGGTACAACGGCTACGCGCGCCGCATCATCTTGGAAGAGGCAGAGTCGAAGTCTCCTGCGCATCGCCGTCGTGCTGCCGAGTTGGCGGTGAAGATCGGCGTATTGGCGGCCTGAATGTTCGAGGGGCAGAATCTCTGCCCCTTCTCCGTCCCCCGCGCTCTTACGGTCGGTTATCACGTGATCGCTGATGACACCGGGGGCTACTGTGCCGACGAATCCCCAAGTCCTGCCGTGGACTCCACCGCCAGCTGTGGACGTCGAGGCGTTACCCGCGGGCAAATGGTGGGACGCCGTCCGCGCAGCCCCGACCGTCGGCGAGCGCGCGCTGGAACTCCTCGGCGAGGAGAGCGGTGCCGTCATCCAGGACAGGCACGGCCCTTTGTACTGGCTCGTCGCCGTGGGCTCTGCTAAGAGCTGGCACCTGCGGCAAGTCCGCGTCCTCGCCAAGCTGGAGCACGAGAGCACCTACCTCGGTGTACCGCCCGTCTCCTGGACCGAGGGGCCCCGCACGCACTGGCGCGTCCCGCTCTCGGCCGACCACTACCTGACCGACGCCTGGAAGCTATGGGAGGCGCTGGCCGAGGCCGACCGTGCCGAGTACGGCCGCGTGCCCGAGGGCCGTCAACTCTGCTACCGCTGCGCGCTGCCCACCGACGAGCCCATCCCGGTCGAGGTGGAGGATAGCCACGGCGATGTCGCCAAGGTCACGTACGCCTGCCCCTCGCACGCGCCGCTCTACTCGAAGCGCCGACCGCGGACCCTCACCAGCGCGGAGGCCGCCGAGCACGAGGGACGCCGATGACGGGTAGCCAGACAGCGGCCACCGCGCGACCGAGCTCCGCCGGGATCGACCCGAACGCGCTGACCTACCAGCAACTCCAGGGCTGGAGCTGTGCCCTGTGCGGGCTGCCCCTCGGTGCGGACCGGCTGCTGGGCACGGTCACGATCGCACGGGGCGCTACGCACACGACCTATGAGGTGCGCGGCTGCGCTCCCTCCTGTGCGGAGACCTCTACCGGCCCGGCCGCCGAGAGCGAGTGGCGTGCAGCCCTGGAGCATGCCGCGGGCTGCCGGGCCTGCCAGACGCCCGGCGGTGGCTGCTCGGAGGGCGAGCAGCTGCTGCACGCCTACGAGGAGGCCGCGAGGCAGGCCCGGTCAGGGGGCAACACATGATGGGCCACCGCAAGACCACCCCCGCCGAGCGGGCAGCCAGAGCCGAACAGATCCTGCGTGACGCCGGGTACCGGCCCCTCATCCCGTATCCGGGCCTCGCCAGCTCCCCCTGGGCAGCGGTGCGCACGACGTGCGACACCGTCCGGTACCCCACGGTGACGGAGGTATTGCAGGACCAGTTCAAGCACGTGCGGCCCGAGCAGCCGCCCCGCAGCCGCCAGGAGAGGCGCGGTCATCCGGGAGGTGCTGAGTGAGGCACCGCCGACAACCCCCCGCCATGCGGGCCGGGCCGCTGGCCTTCCGCGCCGTACGGATCGGCCTGCTGCTCTGCGTGGTCCCCGCGTTGCTGGTGCTCACGGTCTGGCTCAGCTTCGTGAGCACGCCGGACTCGTAGACCGGGTGGGCCGTCGGCGGTCCGGTGCCCCCGTGCCGGACCGGGTCGGCGGCCCGCCCTTCCAGACACCCTGCGGTCGGTGCAGCCCAGGCGCGGCCGCCGACCGCAGGGCAGGGACTCCGGCCCCAACGTGGGGACCGCGGGGCCGGAGTCCCCTCACAGAAGATCCGCACACGAATGGAGAACGCCATGACACTGACCATGGACCGGACCCAGACCCGCCCCGTGAGGCCGTTCGGGCTGTCGAAGGCCGTCCCCGTCGCCGACGAGACGCTCGTTATGCCGCCCCTGCACCTCTGCCCCGAGCGGCAGATCAACGTCACCGCGGCCGGGATCCCGTTCATCAACGAGCCGAGCATGAAGACGCAGATGACGACCACCACCCAGACCAGGGAGGACAGCCAGCTGGCGACCGACAACGAGAACGACACGGACTGACATCGACGACCTGAGGATCTGAACCATGACCGTCCTGGTGCTGACCCGGCCCACTGATGCGACCGCTGACCTGGTCATAGCGGAGCTCAACGAGCGATCCATACCCGTACGCCGTCTCGATCCCGGGGTCTTCCCCGAGACCCTGAACATGACGGCCCGGATCGGTCCCGATCTGACGTCGTGGCAAGGCGTCTTACGCGGTCGGCACCAGGACGTGTCTTTCAGCGACATCCGGTCGAGGCCCGCGAGTTCGTCTCAGCGCTGCCCGGCCAAGTCGCCGCATACAAAGCGCTCGGCACCACCCACCCCGGCGACCACGATGACCGGCCACAAGCCCTGTGGACAACACAGGTCCGGCCCGGAGAGATCGATGAGTCTGTCCGGCGCACCGCCCACCAATTCCAGGAGTGGGTGGACAAGGACTACGAGGTGCGGCTCACCGTGGTCGCGCACAACCTGTTCGCCGCCGAGATCCACGCCGGATCAGACGCCTCCCGCATCGATTTCCGCACCGATTACGGCAGCCTGACCTTCAAGCCCTGCGGCGTGCCCGAGCACATCGCCGGAGGCGTCCACATGCTGACGTACACCTTCGGACTGCAATACGTGGCCCTGGACTTCCTCGTTAACCCACAAGGGCGCTGGTACCTGGTCGACGTGAATCCCAACGGGCAGTGGGGATTCATCCCGGACCTGCGCGCCCCCATCACCCGAGCACTCGCTGACCTATTGGAGAGCGCCCACCCATGATCACTGATACGCCCTCGTCCGATCAGCTGCGGCAGCACATGGCCGACCAACTCGTGAGGACTGGCTACATCCGGTCCAAGCCGTGGCGCGCCGCCTTCCTCAACGTCCCCCGCCACGAGTTCGTCCCCGACTTCACCCTCCGATCCCAGGGCAGCCTGCACAAGTACAGCCAGGGCGACCCCGCATGGCTGGCCGCGGCCTACCAGGACGTCTCCCTGCTGACCCAGTTCGACCAGGACGGCACCGCCACCAGCTCGTCCACGCAGCCCTCCCTCATGGCCCAGATGCTCGAGGCGCTGGACGTGCGGGACGGTGACACCGTGCTGGAGGTCGGCGCGGGCACCGGCTACAACGCCGCGCTGCTCTCCCACCGCCTCGGAGCCGATCACGTCGTGACTGTCGACGTGGACCCCGAACTCGTCGCCGCCGCGGCGTCCCGCTTGCGGCAGGCCGGGTACGAACCCACCCTCGTCGCCGGGGACGGCATGGCCGGGTGCCCGGAGCGCGCACCGTACGATCGGCTGCTGGCGACGTGCGGGGTGGGCCGGATCCCGACGCCCTGGCGGGAGCAACTGCGCCCGGGCGGGGTGATCGTGGCCAACATCGGCTGCGGCATCGTGCGCCTGGTGGTCCAGAACGACCACTCCGCCGGCGGCAAGTTCCTCCATGGCCTGGCGACCTTCATGAACGCCCGGCCGACCCCCGACACGGTGGGCACCACCGCGGGGAAGCTCGTGCAGCCGCTGCTGATGTGGTCCGGCCAGACCCGGGAGATCATCCTCCCCGCGGTCCTGGACTCCCTCGGGCCGCAGTTCCTCGCCTCGCTGCTGCACCCTGCGGTGAACGACTTCGCTCTGGTGGATGACGAGGGCCGGCATATCCGGTGCCTCTTCGACCCATGCACCTCGTCGTGGGCACGCATCACCATGACCGGGGCCGGGGTCATGACCGCTCGGCTCGACCACGGCGGGCCACGTGATCTGTGGGCTGAGCGGGAGCCGCTGCTCACCCAGTGGCGAGACGCCGGGCGGCCGGGGCACGAGCGCTACGGCCTGACGGTCTCACCGGACGGCGCTCATCTGTTGTGGCTGGACGAACCGGACGGTATGAGCTGGCGACTGCCGATCTAGGACTGCCTGGCGCTCTGCGCGGCGATGCCGGTCACGTGGCTGGCCTACACATACGCCGGCCGCCGACCACTGTCGCGTATCACCCCTTCGGGAGCCGTGGCTCCACCCCGCGCACCAGCTCGGGCAGCCGTACGCCCAGGGCATCGCCCCGCTGTACGCCGCTCCCCCGCTGCTGCTGCGGATGGTGGACGCGGGCCGTATGGGACGCAAGACGGGCTCGGGCTTCTACTCGTACTGAGCTTCCACTCGTACTGAGCCGGACTCGCGCCAGGTGACGGCGCCGCTGACCGGATCGTTCCGCCACCGGCCCCGATCGTGCCTGGTCGATGGCGTTCGCCCCAGGTCAGACTGGGGACCATGAAGCGAGCGCTGATCGTCATCGATGTCCAGGAATCCTTCCGCGCCCTCCCGTCCTGGGAGCGGATCGCCAACCCGAAGATCGCGGATCCGGTCGACCGACTGGTCCGCCTCGCCCGTGCCGAGGGAGACCAGGTGATCTGGGTGCTGCACACCGAGCCCGGCAGCGGAGGGGTGTTCGACCCGGAGCAGGGGCGGATCCGGCTGCTGGAGGAGCTGGAGCGGCCCGCTCCGGGTGAGCCGGTCCTCCACAAGACCGCCCACAACGCCTTCACCACCACCCGGCTCCAGCAGCTGCTGACCGAGGCGGGCGTGCACGAGCTGGTGGTCTGCGGGATCCGCACCGAGCAGTGCGTGGAGACCACCGCCCGGGTCGGCAGTGATCTGGGGTACGGGGTCGTGTTCGTCACCGACGCCACCACGACCCACCCGATCGGCGCGTTGAGCGCCGAGGCGATCGTGGAGCGTACGGAGGCGGTGCTGCGCGACCGGTTCGCCCGGATCGCCACGGTGGCCGAGCTGGAGGCGGAGTCAGGAGCCTCCACGGCATGAGCCAGGTCGTGTTCGTGCTGGTGCCCGGGGTCCATCTGCTCGACCTGGCCGGACCGGCGCAGGTCTTCGGCACGGCGGCGGACCTCGGGCTGCCCTACGAGCTCGGCTATGTGGCCGAGCGGGAGCTGGTCCCCACCGCTCAGGGTCTGACACTCAACGCACGGACCGAGTGGCCGGTGACGGGCCCGGACGACCTGGTCGTGGTGCCGGGCTGGCGGTTCTCACCACCGCACGACGGCCGGGTTCCCGGCCCGGAGTCCCTTGAGCGGCTCTGCGCCCACCACGCGGCCGGGGGCACCGTGGCCAGCGTATGCGCCGGGGCGCTGGCGCTGGGACGGGCGGGGCTGCTGGACGGCCGCCGGTGCACCACCCACCATGAGCTGCAGGACGAGCTGGCGGCCCGGCACCCCCGGGCGACGGTGGTCCGGGATGTGCTGTTCACCACCGACGACCGGGTCGTGACCTCGGCGGGCATCGCCAGCGGTATCGATTTGGCGCTGCAGGTGCTGGCCATGCGGCACGGACCGGCGCTCGCCACCCAGGTGGCCCGGAACATGGTCGTCTACGCCCGCCGCAACGGCGATGAACCGCAGGCCAGCGCCATGCTGCGGCACCGCTCCCATCTGGACGACGTGGTCCACCAGGTCCAGGACGTCATCGACACGCGGTTCACCGAACCGCTGTCGCTGGCGCGTCTGGCCGTCGGGGCCGGGGTCAGTGAACGCACCCTCACCCGGCTGTTCACCCGCGCCACCGGCGGGCTCACCCCGCTGCGCTACCAGCAGACGCTGCGGCTGGAGCGCGCGGAGCATCTGATCGGCCAGGGCTCGACGGTGACGGCCGCGGCGCGGGAGGTGGGGTTCGACGACGCGCGCATGCTGCGCCGCCTCCGGGCGCGGGCGCTCTGACCTCGTCAATGCGAGATCGTCAGTCGGAGCCGTCGAGGCCGTCACTCCGCGTCGTCGAGATCGCGGCCCGCGTCGGCGCCGAGGACGCCGTCCAGCTCGGAGATCGCCCCGACCAGCCGGAGGACGTCCCCGGCGCCCTCGAGCGCGAGCTGCACCTCGGCGACGCCGGTATCGGCGGGCCGGGCCTCCTCCTCGGTCCGGACGATCCGGGTGGTACGGCCCCGGCCCTTCCACGGCGCCCGGTCCACCCGGACCCGTAGCACCCGGTACCCGGCGGCGGTACACAACTCCAGGACGCGTGGCAGCAGCCCGGCGCCCACCCGGTAGGAGAGCTGCAACTCCACCCGTTCGGCCGACCAGAGGGCCGGCAGCCGGCGGGTGAGCAGCGGATAGCCGCGGATCACCAGGAAGTGCACCGCGGTGACCGCGGTGGCCAGCAGGGCCAGACCACCGCCGCAGGCCATGCCCACCGCACAGGTGAGCCAGACGGTCGCCGCGGTGGTCAGCCCGTGGACGGCGTCGCGCCGGACGAAGATCAGGCCGCCGCCGATGAAGCCGATACCGGAGACGACCTGCGCCGCCACCCGTGAGGGGTCCAGGCCGACGTGGTCGCGCAACAGCACATCGGTGAAGCCGTACTGGGAGACCTGCATGAACAGCGCGCTGCCCACGCCCACCAGGGTGTGGGTGCGCAGTCCGGCACTCTTCTGCTGCACCGCCCTCTCGAGCCCGATCAGGGTGGACAGCACCAGCGCGACGCCGAGCTCGGCGAACTGCCGGACTCCCTGGTCCATACCGAATTCCCACATCGGAGCGGCGATCAGTCGCACATCCGTCCCTTCTGTCCGGTCCATCCGGTCTGTCCGCCCCTCGCGGTCCCTCCCCTCGGCCGCCGTCCCCCATGAGTACCCGCTGAGTACGGCCTTTCGCACGGGGTGTGCGCCGGTGACTCACACACCATCCCCACACACGCTCCCGCACCACCTGGGCATGCGCTTGACTCGGAGCGTCACCACCGCATGGACGTTACATCCGGAAGGGGATCAACCCGTGACCACCGAGCCCGAGCAAGCCGCGTTAGCCGTGGAGCTCACGGAACTGCGCCGGACCGTCGAAGTGGGCTTCACCCGCGTCGACGGCCGGCTCGCCCTGCTCGACCACCGAGGAGAGCAGGCTGAGGAGGACGTGAACCAACTGGGCGGACGGATGCGGATACTGGAGCACGGACGCTGGCCGCTGCCCTCCATCGCCGCCTTGACCGGGGTGACCGCCCTGGCCCTGGCGATATGGCAGGCAGCGGGACACTAGCGCCGGCGCGGACGGCGGCCCGGCCTACCCGAGCCTGATGTGGTGGAGCAGCAGCAGCGCCGCCGCCATATTGGCCGCGGGCACCTCACCGCGTGCGACCAGGTCGGGCACCATCTTCAGCGGCACCCACTCGCGGCGGTCCGACTCGAAGTCGTCCTCCGGGTGCCCGACGTACGATGCCTCCTCGGCCCAGTAGATGTGGTGCCGTGCGTCGGTGAGCCCGTTGGACGGCTCGACGGAGAGCAGATGGCGCAACGGGCCGGGGCGCCAGCCGGTCTCCTCCTCCATCTCCCGGGCCGCGGCGTCGGCGATGTCCTCACCGTCCTCGACGACGCCCGCGGCCAGCTCCCAGCCCCAGGCGTCGGTGATGAACCGGTGGCGCCACAGCAGCAGCACCTCGTTGGCCGCGTTCACCACCGTGGCCACGGCCACGGGGCGGAGCCGGATCAGATAGTGGTCCAGATGGCGCCCGTCGGGGAGCCGGACATCGGCGAGGTTGACCCGGAACCATCGGTTCTCGTACACGGTCCGCTCCCTGAGGTTCTTCCATCGCACTGTCAGCCACCTTTCGTCGAAACGGGAGGCCATCGTGGGCCACCCGCTGACGAGAGTGCGGACCGCGAGCGGAACCGCTGGTCACAGAGGGACGCGCAGTGCCCCGTCGATGAGCGCGGCGGCCTCGGCCGTCGCGGCGCTTCCGCTGGCCGCGAGGTGCTCCCGTACCGCCCGCAACCGGTCGCGTAACCGCTGGGACTCCATGCCCGCGCGCGCTCGGTCATCTCCACCGCCGTGGCGCCCGCCCGGTCCACGTCGCCCTGACGCAGCTCGATATGGGTGAGCATGGCGAGCCGGTGCACCCGGCCCCGGTCGTGCGCGGGGGTGCCGACCGCGGCGGTGGCGTGCTCGCGGGCGCCGCCGAGGTCGCCGAGGCTCAGCAGCGCCTCGGCCACCTGGACGTTCACCAGACCCGGCTGGACATAGCCGGTCTCGTCGGGCTCCTGGCCCGGTCTGATCCGGTCGGCGGCGGTCTCGGCACGCCGGATGCAGGACAGCGCCCCGGCGCCGTCGCCGAGCCGGGCGTACGCCTTGGCCTGCATGGCGTAGAGGTCGGCGGCGAGCGCGGGGGTGATCTGCGAGCCCGCGGCGCGCAGCGCCGATTCGGCGAAGGCGACCGCCTGCCGGTACTCCTTCATGAAGAGGGACTGGTTGACCAGCAGCGCTATGACATAGGCGCCCAGGCCGCGGTCGCCGCTGGCCTTGGCGAGCCGCAGCGCCTGGTGGAAGTAGCGCTGGGCCAGGCCGTGCGTATTGGAGTCGTACGCGCAGATCCCGGCGATGGCCACCAGGCCGCCGGTCGCCCGGTGCAGCTGGCGGCCGGTGTCGTCGGCGTAGCTGCCGCGCAGCAGCGGTGCGGCCTCGGAGTTGAGGAACCCCACCACCCGGGTCCGGGTCGCGACACCGCCGGCCTTGCGGTACATCTGCTCGTAGTGGGCGCGGGCGGCGCGCAGCGTCTCGATGTCGGTCATGCTGACCCGGGTCAGACCGCGCCGGGAGACATCGGAGTCCTCGGGAGGATTCTCCCACTCCCACACCGGGATGACGGCCGGGGTGCCGGTGACCGCCGGAGCCTCGACGACATGCGGGCGCTGCTGTTCGTCGGAGCGCCACAGCGCGGTGGCGCGCTCGACGAATCCGGAGAGCGGGGTGGCGGGCCCCCGGCGGCTGCCGGGGGTGCCGAGACCGATGTCGTCCAGGGTGAGGGCGCGGTGCAGCCGCTCGCCCAGCACCTCGCAGATGAGGTCCGGCACCTGGCCGCGCGGCCGCTGACCCTTCAGCCACCGGGCCACCGCGGTGTGTTCGTACCGCAGCTTCATCCCCCGGGCCCGGCCCGCCTCGTTGACATGCGCGGCCAGTCCGGCGTGGGAGACTCCGGCCTCGTCGAGCACGGAGTCGAGCAGTGTGTTGGGCTCCATCTCGCCCTCCCGAAACGCTCGGTGGCGCCAGCGTAGTGGAGGGGGATTCGCACGGGGTGTGAACGAGCGGCGTGGGGTGGGGCGTTGGCCTTTCCCAACCCGCCCCTTCCCGATACCAGGGCCCCGCCCCTGGACCCCGCAGGCTGCCCCCGCTGGGGAGGGGACGGGGAGGGGAGCAGCCTCCCCGCCCGCGCCCGTTGACAGGGACCTCACCCCCGGACCCCGGGAGCTGGGGCGGAGCCCCACCACGCGGCGGAGCCGCAAATCGACGCTGCGGGAAGGGGCGGGGAGGGGCCCAGTCCGCCGCAGGCGTCAAGGCCCGGCGGACATCCCCTAGCTCCGGTGGGCGTCGGCGGCCGGGAGGGTGAGGGCCGTGGTGGCGGGCACCGGGCAGCGGTCGAAGCGCAGCGCGAGCAGCGCGACGTCGTCGGCGAGCCGCCCGCCGGTGTGGCGCAGCAGCGCCGAGCGCACCCCCGCCACGACCGCCGCGGGGACGAGCGGCCCGGGGCCCGCGGCCTCGGACAGGACGCGGCGCAGAGGGAAGAACGTGCCGTGGGCGTCGCGCACGTCCTCGGCGCCGTCGGTGTGCAGCACCAGCGTGTCGCCGACGCCCAGGGCGCTCCAGCGGGCGGTGGGAAGCTCGGCGGGCAGCGGGAAGAGGCCGAGCGGCGGCAGCACCTCGCCGGGCGCGGTCTGCCGGGCCAAGGCCGGGCCGACCGGCTGTTCGTAGAGGCGGTACGGCCAGGGGTGGCCGCAGTTGAGCGCGGTGACCTCGCCGTCCGCGCCCACCTCCATGAGCAGGACGGTCACGAACTCCTCGTCCACGTGGCTGTCCAGCGGGCGCTCCCCGCTCGCGCGTGCCCGCAGATGGCGCTCCAGGGCGCGGTCGAGTCGGCGCAGCACACCGCCGAGCCGGGGTTCCTCATGGGCGGCCTCGCGGAAGCTGCCGAGGACGGCGGCGACGGTGCCGATCGCGGGGAGGCCGTGCCCGCGCACATCGCCGATGATGACGCGGACGCCGTACGGGGTGGCCAGCGCCTCGTAAAGATCGCCGCCCACGGCGGCGCCCCGGCTGGCCGAGAGATGGCCGCCGGCCAGCTCGATGCCCTCCAGCCGGGCCGGGAGCGGCCTCAGCACCACGTCCTGCGCGGCGGTGGCCACCGCCCGGAGCTGTTCCAGTTCGCGCACCAGCCGCAGCTTGCGGCCCGCTGTGAAATAGCAGGCGGCGGCCACGCCGAGGACGGCGCAGCAGGTGACCAGGGCGGCGTGCGGCTCCTTCCCGTCCCCGTCGGGCTCCAGGGCGGTCGGAGGCGCGAGGGCCAACAGCAGGCCGGCGCCGCCGAGCAGCACGATGCATCTGCGGCGGCCGCTACTCGCGCAGGCGATGGCGGGTGCCGCGGCGAGGAGCGTGACGGTCTCGGTGTGATGCGGGTTCAGCAGGGCCCAGCAGAGGGCGCCGAGCACCCACAGACAGGGGACCACACGGGTGACCTCCCGCAGACTCCGTGCCCTCCGTACGAACGCGCCGCCGACTGCCGATGTCCCGATCATGTGTCGCCCCCAACGCCGGCCAATGAGGCGGTCGGCCGGGCCCCTGGACGATCGATCCCGCGCGGGCCGTGCGACCGGCACGATTCTGGCGACAGCTCCTGCCAATTGGACCAGCCCCCTCCGGATCTCACCTGATCGGGTGACCACGCCCCAGGCAGCCACCCGAACACCCCACCGCCCCGCGGACGCGGTGTCGGCTGTTTGCCGCTCACCAGGACGACGCGGCACGGGGCCACGACCCCGAACCCCGCCTCGCCGGGCCGCAGCCCGGCCCCCCGCCGGAATCGCCGACGACACCCACCCGCGAAGGCGGTGACGGCGCCCCCGCACGAGCGAGGGGTGGGCGACCGCGCACCGGGCGGCCCGACAAGCCGCACCACGCCGCGAACGCGGTGTCGGCGCCGTCCAAAGCCGACGGCGCGACACCGCCACCATCGTGGCCGCCCGCGGTGCGACCCACACGAGGGGGCGGGCGAGCGCGCACTGCGCGGCCCCCAAGTGCCCACCGTGCCGTAGCGGGTGCCCGTGGCAGGGGGCCGCGACGCGCGCTATCCACGCGGAAGCCGTCGCGGGCAGGGCCGACGACGAGGGACGGGGGCACGGAAACGGGGAGGCGCGCAAACCCCGCCCCCGGGCCGCCCGGAGCACGGCGAGGCGGGTGGGCTGCCGGGCAGGGAGCGGGCGCGGCGATGGGGCTCGCCCGGGTCGGGGCCCGCCCCACCGGTGGCCACGGCAACGACCGACGCGACCCGGCGAGGCGCGTGGACCGGCGGTCCCGGGCTGAGCGTCGGCGATGGGGCGCAGCCCCGGTCGGGGCACCCCATCGGTGGCCACCGCGGCGACCGACGCGAGCCAGCAGGCCCATGAGCCCCGAAGCCCGGAGACGAGGTTGGGGCGCGGCCCGGGCCGAGGGCGCCCCATGGCGACGAGCGGCGGGGCCAGCGAGGCGCGCCGCCGTGCCCGGGCCTGGGCGCGGACATGGCCCGGCGCTGAGGCGCCCCCATCGGTGGCCATGGCGCCGAGCGGCGGGGCCAGCGAGGCGCGCCGCCGTGCCCGGGCCCAAACCGATGGGGCGCGGCCCGGACCGGGGGCGCCCCATTCATGGCCACCGCGGCGACCAACGCCGGCCGGCAAGCGCCTGGGCCGCCGCCCCGGGTCCAGACGTGGCGATGGGGCACGCCCCGTTGTGGGGTGCGCCCCATCGCCGTGTTCGCGGCGGCCGGCGGAAGCCGGTTGGCGTCAGGCTCCGCGGAGGGTGGCGCCCGTGCGGTTGGTGGCTGCCGCTACCGCGGCGTCGCGGGATGTCGCGATCTCCTCGGCGGTCAGCGTGCGGTCCGGGGCGCGGAAGCGCAGCGCGTAGGCCAGGGACTTCCTGCCCTCGCCGAGCTGCTCACCGGTGAAGACGTCGAACAGGCGGAGGGATTCGAGCAGTTCGCCCGCGCCCTCGCGCAGCGCCGTCTCCACATCCGCCGCGGCGACCGAGGCGTCCACGATCAGCGCGACGTCCTGGGTGGCCACCGGGAAGGTGGAGACATGGGGGGCCTCCACGACGCCGGTGCCGGCCTGCTCCAGGCGGTCGAGCTCGATCTCCATCGCGCAGGTGCGCTCGGCCAGGCCCAGGGCCTTGGTGACCCGCGGGTGGAGCTCACCGGCGTTGCCGACGAGGATCTCCTCGCCGTCGACGACGGCCAGCAGCGCGGCGCAGCGGCCCGGGTGCCAGGGGTCCTGCTGGTCCTGGCGGACGATCAGCTCGGTCCCCGCCTCGCGGGCCACGATCCGGCCCGCCTCGACGGCGTCGGCCCAGCTCACCGGGGTGCCCTTGCCCCACCAGCCGGACTGCTCACGGTCGCCCGCGAGGACGACGGCGACGCGGCGCGGCTGGTGCGGCAGCGCGGCGTTGAGCCCGGCGATCTCCTCGTCGGTGGGACGGCGGTCGACGGGGAGGGTGGCCGCGGCCGGCTCGTGGCCGGTGGCGCGGAAGACCAGGCCCGTCTCGAAGAGCGCGAGGTCGTGCTCGCCGCGCCCGGCGTTGCGGCGCAGCGCGCCGAGCAGTCCGGGCAGCAGCGTGGTGCGGAGCGCGGGCTCGGCGTCCGACAGCGGGTTGACCAGCCGGACCAGATCGCGCCGCGGGTCGTCCGCGGCCAGCCCGAACTGGTCGAGGGCCTCCTCGCCGATGAACGGGTAGTTCAGCGCCTCGACGTAGCCGGCCCCGGCCAGCGCCCGGCCGACCCGGCGGTGCAGCCGCTGACGCTCGGTCAGCCCGCGCCCGGCGGGCGGCTGGGGCAGCGTCGAGGGGAGGTTCTCGTACCCCTCGAGCCGGATGACCTCCTCGGCCAGGTCGTTGGGGTCGGTGAGGTCGGGCCGCCAGCTGGGGACGGTGACGGTGAGGTCGTCGGCGCCGTAGACATCGCAGCCGATCTGCTGCAGCCGGCGCACCACGGTCTCGCGGCCGTAGGACACGCCCGCGACCTTGTCCGGGTGGTCGGCGGGCAGCGTGATGGTGTGCGGTGCGCTGGGCGCGATGATCTCGGTGACGCCCACCTCGGCGCTGCCGCCCGCGAGCAGCACCAGCAGGTCGACGGTGCGCTGCGCCGCCGCCGAGGTGGCCTCGGGGTCGACGCCGCGCTCGAACCGGCGGGACGCCTCGGAGGACAGCTTGTGACGGCGGGCGGTGCGGGCGACCGAGACGGGGGCGAAGTGGGCCGCCTCGATGACGACCTCGGTGGTGCCCGCCGCCCCGCCGGTCCCGGCGTCGGCGGTGACGTCCGCGATCTCGGTGTTGGCGCCGCCCATCACACCGGCGAGGCCGATGGGCCCGCTCTCGTCGGTGATGACGAGGTCCTCGGCGTCCAGGACGCGCTGGCCGCCGTCGAGGGTGGTGAGCTTCTCGCCCGGCTCGGCGCGGCGCACGCCGATCGCCCCGTTGATCCGGGTGCGGTCGTAGGCGTGCAGCGGCTGGCCGATTTCGAGCATCACGTAGTTGGTGATGTCGACCGCGAGCGAGACCGGCCGCATCCCGGCCTTCTGCAGCCGGCGCTCGAGCCAGATCGGGGAGTGCGCCTCGGGGTCGAGCCCGGTGACGGTGCGGGCGGTGAAGCGGTCGCAGCCGATCGGGTCGGTGACCTTGACCGGGTGGCCGTGGCTGTTGGGCGCGGGCACGTCGATCAGGGCCGGGTCGCGCAGCGGCAGCTCGTAGGCGGTAGCGGTCTCGCGGGCGACACCGCGCATCGACAGGCAGTAGCCCCGGTCCGGGGTGACGGCGATGTCGAGGACCTCGTCGACCAGTTCCAGCAGCTCGATGGCGTCGGTGCCGACCTCGTACTCCGGCGGCAGGACGATGATGCCGTCGTGGTCGTCGGACATGCCCAGCTCGCTGGCGGAGCAGATCATGCCCTCGGAGGTCTTGCCGTAGGTCTTGCGCGCGGAGATCGCGAAGCCGCCGGGCAGTTCGGCGCCGGGCAGCACGACCACGACCTTGTCGCCGACGGCGAAGTTCGTGGCGCCGCAGACGATGTTCTGCGGCTCACCGGTGCCTCCCCCAGAGCCTCCGGCCTGGGAGGTGCCCCCCGCCTGCCCGACGTCCACCTGGCAGTAGCGGATGGGCTTCTTGAACCCCTCCAGCTCCTCGATGGCCAGCACCTGCCCGACGACCAGGGGGCCCTTGAGGCCGGCGCCGAGCTGCTCGACCGTCTCGACCTCGAGCCCGGCCGAGACGAGTTTGGCCTGTACGTCACGGCCGGTCTCACCGGCGGGCAGGTCGACGTACTCCCGCAGCCAAGAAAGCGGGACCCGCATCAGATCTCCATCCCGAAGGGCCGGGTGAAGCGCACATCACCCTCGACCATGTCTCGCATGTCTTCCACGTTGTGCCGGAACATCAGCATCCGCTCGATGCCGAAGCCGAAGGCAAAGCCGCTGTACCTGTCCGGGTCGACACCGCAGGCGATGAGCACCCGCGGGTTGACCATCCCGCAGCCGCCCAGCTCGATCCAGCCCTCGCTGGAGCAGGTGCGGCAGGGCCGGTCCGGGTTGCCCACGGACTCGCCCCGGCACACGTAGCACAGCATGTCCATCTCGGCGGACGGCTCGGTGAACGGGAAGAAGTTCGGCCGCAGCCGGGTCGTCATGCCCTCCCCGAACAGCGCCCGGACCATGTGGTCGAGCGTGCCCTTGAGGTCGGCCATGGTCAGGCCCTCGTCGATGGCGAGCAGCTCGACCTGGCTGAAGACGGGGGTGTGGGTGGCGTCCAGCTCATCGGTGCGGAAGGTGCGGCCCGGGCAGATCACATAGATGGGCGGCTCTCGGTCGATCATCGACCGGATCTGCACCGGCGAGGTGTGGGTGCGCAGCACCACACCGGACGACTCGCCGTCCTTCGCGCCGCGCACGAAGAAGGTGTCCTGCATCTCGCGGGCGGGGTGGTCGGGCGGGAAGTTGAGCGCGTCGAAGTTGAACCACTCGGCCTCCACCTCGGGGCCCTCGGCGACCTCGTAGCCCATCGCGACGAAGACGTCCTCGATGCGCTCGGAGAGCGTGGTGATCGGGTGGCGGGCGCCGGCCGGGGTGCGGTCGTACGGCAGTGTGACGTCCACCGCCTCCTCGACCAGCACCCGGGCGTCACGCTCCGCCTCGAGCTCCTCCTGCCGGGCCTTCAGCGCCTGGTTGACCTGGCCGCGGGCCTGACCGACGCGCTTGCCCGCGTCCGCCTTGGCGTGCGGTGGCAGGGCGCCGATCTCGCGGTTGGCGAGCGCGAGCGGCGAGCGGTCGCCGGTGTGGGCGACCTTCACCTCGCGCAGCGCCTTGAGGTCACCGGCGGCGGCGATGGCGGCGAGCGCCTCGTCCCGCCTGCGGGCGATCTCTTCCGGTTTCAGTGCCTCGACCTCGACAGGGTCGTACGACTTATTGGGTGCCGACATCTCTTCCCGTACTTCCGTTTGTCCCCCAGCTACCGCTGGGAGGTGCCCCCGGCTGCGCGACCCCGGCTCGACTGGCTGCGACCGCTGCGTCCCCTGCAAGGGACGCCAAAGGTGCCAAAGCCCGAGTCTAAGGGGCGCGGGAGGGGTGCTGTTCCGGGGGACACCGCGCGGCGGCCGCCGCGCGGGGGTCCGCCCCGTGCCGAAGAAGCCCGCGGGTGGCTCAGGCCAGATAGGCCGGGGTGCCCACGGGCAGGATAAATCGGAACTCCGCGCCGCCACCGCGGGCCCGGTCGACGGTGATCGTCCCGCCGTGCGCCTCGACGATGCCCTTGACGATGTAGAGCCCGAGGCCGGTGCCGCCGCGCTTGCTGCCCCGCCAGAAGCGGGTGAAGACGCGGCTCATCGACTCCTCCGGGATACCGGGGCCTTCGTCGCTCACGGTGACGGCGGTCCTTTCGACAGGGGGGCCTTCCGCGACCGGCTTGGCCGGTGTCGCGGGCGCTATGTCAATGGTGACCGTTCCCTCGCCGTGGCGCACCGCGTTTTCCAGCAGGTTGCCCAGCACCTGATCGATCTTGTCCGGATCGGCCCACAGTCTGGGCAGCGGCCCCCTGGCCCGGATCAGGAACCGCTCGGCGGTGTGCCCGGCCGCGGTGAGCGCCTGCACATGGCGGCGGACGGCGGCGGCGAGGTCGACCGGCTGGCGGCGGACCTCCAGCCGGCCGGAGTCGATCCGGGAGATGTCCAGCAGCTCGGCGATCAGTCGGGTGACCCGGTTGGCGTCGGCGTCGACGGTCTCCAGCATCAGCCGCTTCTGGTCGTCGGTGAACCGCTCCCATTTGGCCAGCAGCGTGGCCGTGAACCCCTTAACGGACGTCAGCGGCGAGCGCAGCTCATGGGCGACGGTCGCGATCAGCTCGGCATGGCTGCGCTCGGTGCGGCGGCGGGCCTCGGTGCCGCGCAGACAGACGACCACCCGGCGCACCGGCCCGGTCGGCCGCTCGCGCACATAGCGGGCCGAGACCAGCACCTCGCGCCCGCCCGGCAGCAGCAGATTCCGCTCGGGCTGACCGGCGCGGATGGCCAGCCCGCCATAGGGATCGGTCAGCGCCCACCAGCGCCGGCCGTCCAGGTCCTCTAACGGCAGGGCCACCTCGAGCCGGCGGCCGAGCGCGTCCGCGGGGTCGGTGGCGGTGATCCGGGCCGCCGCCGCGTTGAAGCACGTGACCAGGCCGGTCTCATCGGCCACCACCAGGCCGTCGGGCAGATCGTCGGGGTGCGGCGCGAATCCGTCCGGCGCACCGCCGGGCAGGCCGGGGCCCGGCCCGGTGGACGAGAGGTCGCGCCTCCCGCCGGGTGGCCCCGCTCCGGGCGCATGGGCGTCGGCCGCCCTGGCGCCGGAGGTCCTGACGTCCATCCCCACACCCCCTCTCGGGTCCCCTCCCAGAGGGGGCAACCCTACTAGGTCGATGTGACGGAGCGGCACCCTGCGGGAGCGCGCTGCGCACGAGCGGAGGCATAGAGGCACACGGCGGCGGCCGTGGCGAGATTGAGGCTCTCGGCCCTGCCGTGAATCGGAACGCGCACCACCTCGTCCGCGAGTGCGCGGGTAGCCTCCGGCAGGCCCCACGCCTCATTGCCGAAGATCCAGGCGGTGGGGGCGCCCAGCAGCCCGTCGTCCAGCTCGGAGTCCAGGTCCCGCTCCCCCGCCCCGTCCGCGGCCAGAACCCGCGCCCCGGCCTCCCGCAGCCCGCTCACCGCACGCTCGACGGGCACCCCGACGGCGACCGGGAGATGGAAGAGGGAGCCGACGGATGCGCGTACGGCCTTGGGGTTGTAGGGGTCCACGGAGGCGTCCGTCAGCACCACGGCGTCCGCCCCGGCGGCGTCGGCGCACCGCAGCACGGTTCCGGCGTTGCCGGGGTCGCGGACGTTGGCGAGGACGGCGACGAGCCTCGGCCGAGCGCGCAGGATCTCCTCGAACGGCGAGTCGAGGAAGCGGCACAGCCCGACGACGCCCTGGGGCGTGACGGTGTCCGACATCTCCGCGATGACCTCGTCGGACGCGGTGAGCACGGGAAGGTTCGCGGCGCGGGCGGCGGTGAGGATGTCCGCGTGGCGCTCGGCGGCCTCGGGGGTGGCGTACACCTCCACGAGATGCGCGATGGCCTCCCGTACGGCCTGCGGCCCCTCGACGATGAACCGCCGCTCCTTCCCGCGGAAGCTGCGCTTGGCAAGCCGCCGGGCGGCGGTGACGCGCGGCGATTTGAGCGAGGTCAGCTCGGGAGCGGGCATGGGTTCTCGATTCCTGGTCGTGAGCGACGATCGTGCGGGCGCGGCGGATTTCCCCCACCCCGCCCCTCCCCGAAACCGGGGGCAAGCCCCCGGCCCCGGGGAACGGCGGCAGCCGGGGCCGCCTTGGCCGCGCCGCGCGGCCGACGCGGAGCCCGGTTGTGGAAAACGTTCCGCCAGGGGGCGCCTCCCAGCGATAGCTGGGGGAGGAACGGGTGGGCACAACCCGGCCACCGGCCCGCACCCGGCAACGAAACGCCAAAAGCCAACCGGCCGCACCCCGCCTCAGGCCATCCGCGAAGCGGAACACGGTGAGCACAACCCGGGCGCCGGGCCGCACCCGGCAGCGAAACCCCAGGGGGCACAGCGCGAGGGCACCCACATGCGCGGACCCGCAGGTACGCGTTCACCTGCGGGTCCGTGGCGTACAGCTCAGCGCAGCGCTTACGCGGCCTTCGGCGCGTTGATGTCGCTCGGCAGCGCCTTCTGCGCCGCCTCGACCAGCGCGGCGAACGCACCGGCGTCGTTCACGGCGAGGTCGGCCAGGATCTTGCGGTCCACCTCGATGTTGGCGGCCTTCAGACCCTGGATGAAGCGGTTGTACGTCATGCCGTTGGCGCGGGCAGCGGCGTTGATGCGCTGGATCCACAGCTGCCGGAAGTCGCCCTTGCGCTTCTTGCGGTCGTTGTAGTTGTAGACCAGAGAGTGGGTGACCTGCTCCTTGGCCTTGCGGTACAGGCGGGAGCGCTGGCCCCGGTAGCCGCTGGCCTGCTCGAGGATCGCCCGGCGCTTCTTGTGGGCGTTGACTGCCCGCTTGACGCGTGCCACTTGTTAACTCCTTGTACGGGGCCGCGGGTGACTCACGCGGCCCGGAAACGAATAGGTCCCGGTCTGGCGCTCGCCCCGCCGAAGCGGGGCGGTGGCGTCACTTGCCGAGAAGCTTCTTGATCTTCTTGGCGTCGGCGGGGGCCATCTCGACCTTTCCGGCCAGGCGGCGCGTCAGCGTGGACGGCTTGTGCTCGAGAAGGTGGCGGCGACCGGCGCGCTGGCGCACCACCTTGCCGGAGCCGGTGAGCTTGAAGCGCTTGCTGGCACCGCTGTGCGTCTTGTTCTTCGGCATGTCGCCGTTCTCTCCTCGTCGGGACGCCTCCGCGGTTCGGCACACGGAAGCGTCATGTGTTTCGGTTGGTGTCCGGAGCCGTTCGGCCCCGGGTGGGCGGTCGAGGCTCGCGCCTCTCAATCACGCCTCGGCGGGCTCCTCGGCAGGCTCCTCGGCGGACGCGTCCGGGGACTGGTCCAGGTGAGGAATTCCCTGGCGCTCCGCCTTGCGGGCGGCCTGCGCCTCGCGGGCTTCGGCCATCGCCTCGGTCTTCTTCTTGTGCGGACCGAGAACCATGATCATGTTTCGGCCGTCCTGCTTCGGGTTGGACTCCACGAAGCCCAGCTCCTGGACATCCTCGGCGAGCCGCTGCAACAGCCGGTAGCCGAGCTCGGGCCGGGACTGCTCACGGCCGCGGAACATGATCGTGATCTTGACCTTGTCGCCCTGCTTGAGGAACCGGACGACGTGACCCTTCTTGGTGTCATAGTCGTGCGGGTCGATCTTCGGCCGGAGCTTCATCTCCTTGATGACCGTGTGCGCCTGGTTCTTACGCGCCTCACGGGCCTTCATGGCCGACTCGTACTTGAACTTTCCGTAGTCCATGAGCTTGCAGACCGGCGGGCGAGCGGTCGCCGCCACCTCGACGAGGTCGAGGTCGTACTCCTGCGCAAGCTCCAGGGCCTTGGCAAGCGGCACAATGCCGACCTGCTCGCCACTGGGACCGACGAGTCGCACCTCGGGGACGCGAATCCGGTCGTTGATGCGGGGCTCGGCGCTGATGGATCCTCCTCGGTTGCACCACGCGACCGTCTGGCGGACTGCCGCGTAACGTCTGTTTCGGTATGACCACCGCGCCGTAACGCACAAAACGCCCCGACGGGTACACAGGCGGGGCTCCTCATTGACCGGGAGCACCGCCGCGATAACACCGCGGGGCGCAGCCTGACCGATGACCTGCCGACCCGGGGGGCCGGGAGGTGGGAGCTGGGGAGCCTCCACTTGTGGGCCGGACACGCACGTGACCGGCCGGTCGTTTATCTACGATACCAGGATCGGCCCGGGATGCTCACCCGGTGCGTCCTCGGCATCCGCCGTGCCCCCCCCCTGTTGCCCGGCGTTCCCTGGCGTTCCCCTGCGCGCCCCCGCCGCTCCCCGGCGTTCCTGTGAACTCACCCGCCCCGTGCGTACGGCGCCGGGCGGCCGCCTAGGCTGGGCCCCACCATCCCTCAGGAAGTGAGCCCCGACCACCATGAGCGACGCCAACGCCGGGCAGCCGCCGGCCCCCGACTTCGACCGGATGACCCGGGACATCGCGGATGTGCCCGCGGTCGAGGTGATCACCACGGTCGCGGTGCACCTGATGAGCGCCGCCGCGGTCAACCTGGGCCTGGCCGAGGAAGGCCCCCAGCACAAGGACCTGGACGAGGCGCGGAAGCTGATCAATGCCCTGGCGGGGCTGGTCACGGCCAGCGCCACGGAGATCAGCTCCTTCCACGCCGCTCCGCTGCGGGACGGCCTGAAGTCCCTGCAGCTCGCCTTCCGCGAGGCGTCGGTGGTGCCGGACGAGCCGGGGCAGGGGCCGGGCGAGAAGTTCACCGGCCCGGTCTTCGGCTGACGGCTGGCCCCTGGGGGCCGGGCCCCTCGGGAGCCCGTGCCCCCTCGGGAGCCCGCACGCCCTCGGGGCCCGTGCCGCTCCTCCGGGCCCGGGCCTCCGCGTGGCGTGCGGCTCAGGCCGCCTCCGGGCCCTTGGTCTCCTGACCGCCCGCCTCGGGGCGGCGGCCGCCGCGCAGCCGCCCCCACGGTCCGGTCGCCGGGGGCGGATGGGCCTCCTCCTGGTCGGCCTGCCCCGCCGGATGGAGATGGGTGAACCGGTGCACCACGGCGGCGAGCACCCCGCCGACCAGCGGTGCCACGATGAACAGCCACAGCTGGCCCAGCGCATCGCCGCCCGCGAAGATCGCGGGGCCGAAGCTGCGCGCCGGATTGACCGAGGCCCAGGTCAGCGGGATGCCGATCAGATTGACCGCGGCGAGGGCGAGGCCCACCGGGATCGGTTCGCCGCCGACCAGGGCCACCGAGTGGGTCACCGCCAGGAAGACGAAGACCAGCAGGAAGGTCAGCAGCACCTCGGCGAGGAAGGCCCCGCCCGCGCCCATGCCCACCGGTGAGCGGCCACCGTAGCCGTTGCTGCCGAAGGCGTCGGCCGTCTGGAGCCTGGGCACCTGGTTGGCGAGCAGGAAGAGCACCGCGGCACCCACGATCGCGCCGACGAACTGCGCGACCCAGTACTGGACGGCCGTACGGATGTCGATGCGCTTGGCCAGCAGCACGCCGAGGGTCACCGCCGGGTTGATGTGGCAGCCCGAGATGCGTCCGAACGCGTAGGCGATCGCGATCAGCGTGAAGCCAAAGGCGAGCGAGATCCCGAGGGCGTTGATGTAGTCGCCCGCCAGGACCAGCGAACCGACTCCGAAGAGGACCAGCATCGCGGTCCCGATGAACTCCGCTACGACCGTTCTCGTCTCCATGGCGCTCTCCTCACGCAGATTCCGACCGCCAGTCGCCTAAGCATTGTGGGGGGAATTGAGGCGATTCGCCTGTTGGTCCGAATGGGGAGGGCCGGGCCCCGCCCTAGCAGCGGGCCGGGCCCTGCTCCCTCAGCGGCTGAAGAGCGGTTCGCCGGGAACCTTCGCGTCCGGCGGCAGCAGCGCCAGGGTCAGCCCGCGCACCAGCCGTGCCCGCAGCACCTCGTCCACGGCCAGGGCGCCCGCCACCCGGTGCGCCGTCTCCCGCGCGGGCGCCTCCGGCGCGAGGGCGAGCGCGAGCATCCCGTCGGCGTCCGCCGCCGGGGCCAGATGAGCCCGGAGCACCTCCGGCTCGGCGGCCAGCACGGTGCGCACGGCCTCGGTCACGGCCGGGTCGGCGAGCGGATCGGCGCTGGTCCGCCCCTCGGCGAGGGCCAGCAGCGCGGAGCCGGTCAGCTGGTACGGCACCGGGCCCGCGAGGTCCAGGACCAGCGTGTCCGCCTTCTCATGGGCGGCGGCCTCCAGCGCCTGGCGCAGCGGTACGGCCACGGGCCGGGCGTCCGGGCGCCAGCGGGCCAGTGTCTCGAGCGAGGTGAAGGCGGGCAGGGCGCGCCGGCCGCCGGGGGCCTCCAGCGTGGGCACCGCCATGTCGCTGCTCTTGTCGCGGCGCAGCCCCTCGGGCCCCTCCTCGACCTCGCCGAGGATCGCCACCACCGGGACCAGGAGGCGGGCGTCGGTGAGCGCGGCGAGCACCTCGGGCTCGGCCGAGCGGTCATCCGCCCAGGCGGCGAGCGCCGCGGTCAGCCGGGGGTCGGCGGAGCCGTCGTCGCCGGAGAAGCCAGGGTCGGGAATGTTCTTGAGCGCCACGCCATGAGGGTATCGAGGGCGAGGAGAACCCGACGCGGCGGGCGGCGGCGAGCGGCGGAGAGGGAGGCGGCGTGGAGCGGATGACGGACGACGTGACGGAGCGGGGGCTGAGCGCGGCACTCACCGACGCGCTCGGCCCCGTGGCCCAGGGCTCCGGCGCGGACTTCTCCGTCGCCGTCCTGGACACCCGCTCGGGGACGAGCGGGGTCCACGGCGACGGCTCGTACGCCACGGCGAGCATCGTCAAGGTGGGCATCCTCGCGGCGCTGCTGCTCAGGGCGGAGGACGAGGGGCGACCGCTGACCGCCCAGGAGCGGTCGCATGCGGCCGTGATGATCGAGCAGAGCGACAACGACGCGGCGACCGCGCTGTGGCAGACGATCGGCGGTGCCGCCGGGCTCGACGCGGCGCACCGGCGGCTCGGCCTGACCGCGACGCGTGCCGGGAGCGGAGGGAGCTGGGGCGTGACCCTGACCACCGCCGCCGATCAGCTTGCCCTGCTGCGCGCGGTCTTCTCGGACGACTCGGCGCTGAACGGCCGTGCGCGGAGGTATCTAGGGGCGCTGATGGGGCGCGTCGTCGCCCGCCAGAGCTGGGGAGTCTCCGCCGCCGCTGACGGGGACGGCTCCGGGACTCGGCTGAAGAACGGCTGGATGCCCCGCGATGCCACCGGGCTGTGGGTCGTCAACAGCATCGGCGAGGTGCCGGTGGACGGGCGCGCCTATCTGGTCGCGGTGCTGTCCGAGGGCAGCGCGGACCTGGACAGCGGGGTGGCGCTGGTCGAGAAGGCGGCACGCACGGCCGTGACGGCGGCCCGCGCCCACCGACCCCGGTAGGCGATACGCCGGAACGACCCCGAGCCGACCACGACCGTGGGGCCCCGGCCCGACGCCCTACGGAACCCGGTGGGCGCCCCGCACAGCACGCCCAACCCGACGACCGCCGCGGTGCCTCAGCGCGCGCGGATCCCCGTGAGCAGCGCGCGCAGCCTCGGTGGCACCCGTAGGGGGCCCGAGCCGCGCCATAGGGCGACCGCGGCGACCACCAGGGCCGCGCCGGCGATTCCGGCGAGCAGCGCCATCTCGTTCGGCCCGGACTCGTCGTGCGCGCCCTGGGCGTGGCCGGGACCGTTGCCGAAGAAGCGCTCCGGGGACGAGGCCACGGCGGGCCGCTGGGCCTCCGGCTTCATCTTGCCGCCCGCGGCGATCGCCGCCGCCGGGTCCACCAGGCCCGCGCCGAGGGCGTCGCTGTGGCCGCCCTCCGGGACGTCCTGGGCGGTCCGGGTCAGGAGTTCCCGGATCTGGCGCGGGCTCAGCTCGGGGTGGGCGGCGCGGACGAGGGCGACGGAGCCGGAGACGAAGGCGGCGGCCGCGCTGGTCCCCCAGCCCTCGTAGTAGCGCTTGTCGGGGTCGGCGATGACCACGTCGACGCCGGGTGCGCAGACGGTGGCGTACCAGCGGCGGGTGGAGAAGGCGGCGCGGGAGCCGTAGCGGTCCACGGCGGTCACGGCGATCACGCCGGGGTAGGCGGCCGGGTAGGAGACCCGGTCGCCCTTCTCGCCGCCGTTGCCCGCGGAGGCGACCACGGCCACGCCCTTGCGCAGCGCGTACTGCACGGCGGCGTCCTCGGCGGCCTCGGGATGGGCGGAGGCGCTGTCGTCGCCCAGCGAGAGGTTGATGACGTCGGCGCCGTGGTCGGCGGCCCAGCGGATACCGGCGGCGAGCGCGCCGCCACGGGACGAACGAGCCTTCTTACGGGCGGTGTCGGAGTCCTCGAGGATCACCCGCACCGGCAGGATCCGCGCCTTCGGCGCGACGCCCAGGACGCCCTCGCCGCCGGCCGCGCCGTGGCCATGGCCTGCGATGATCCCGGCCATGGCGGTGCCGTGGCGGGCCCAGGCGCGTTCGCCGCGCCGGGCGCCGAAGCCGATGAGGTCCTTACCGGGCAGCACTTGGCCTTCGAGGTCGGGGTGGCTGTCGTCGACGCCGGTGTCGAGGACGGCGACGGTGACCCCGGAGCCCTTGGTCGTCTGCCATGCCTTCTGGACGTGGAGGGTGTCCAGCGCCCACTCCTGGGCCTGTATGCCGTCGGCGTTCGCGGGCGCGGCGGTCACCAGGGTCAACCCGGCGGCGGCGAGGGCCACGGCGAGGCGCCGCCCGATCCGGGTCATGACGTGGTCTCCGTGACGGTGGACAGGGCCCGGCGGAATATGGCCTCGATCGCGTCGGCGATGGCCCGGGCGTCGTTGCCGAGGCCCGACTGCGCGGGGGCCGAGGTGGCGCCCCGCTGGGTCGCCTCGCCCGCCGACTGCGGGTCGGTGACCTTACGGCCGTCGGCGAAGCCGCTGACGGTGTAGAGGACGACGGGGGCGTCGGTGAGGATCCGGATCCGCCAGCTCGCGCGCTGGTCGTCGCCGAAACCGGCCGCCGCGGTGCCCTTGGCGGCGTACGCGCGGGGCATCAGATCGGTGCGCTCGTCCAGCTTCTCGGTCATGAAGCGCTGGTGCAGCGCCCGCATCCCGGTGGGACCGGAGGTGGTGATCAGCAACCCGACGGTGGTGACGCTGGTGCTGGTGGCGTCGGTGTACGTGGCGCGCACCAGCCGCTTGCAGCCCACCGGGGCCAGCGCCTTGGCGAGCAGGGGGTCGAATCCGCCGCCGCAGCTGCTGTCCGGGGCGACGGCTATTCGGGTCCAGAGGCGGTCGGCGCCGCCGGGGCCCTCGCCCTTGCCGCGCAGGGTGCGCGGGAAGAGGTCGTCCACGGGGACGCTGTGCCAGGCGGAGCGGGCGTGGGCGTAGGTGTCGGCGGTGGACGGCGGGGCGTCGGGGTCCTCGCCCAGCCAGCTCCCGGCCGCCGCGCCGCCGAGCAGCCCGAGGCCGAGGACGAGGCTCGCGGCGGCGGCCGCCGTACGGCTGGGCGGGCGGCGCCGGCCGCGCCGCCCGCCGTCCGCGAAAAGCCCTTCGGTGCGCGGCGGTACGGAGGGGCGTGGGGGCACCCGGGTGCCGGACGCCCCGGCGGTGCCCCTGGGAAACGGGACCTTGGCCCGTACGCCGAGGATGGGGGTGTCCGGGTCCGGGGTGAAGCCGGGCGGGGTGGCGGGGCGCGACGGGGGCACGGAAGGCTGCGCGGGCGCCGTGCGCGGGGGATGTGCGGGGCGTGGTGGGGGCGTGCTGTGGGGTGAGTGCGCCTGTTCCGCGTCGGTGCTCACCTGCACTCCCTCGCAGCCGTCGACACCTGTTTCACCTGGCTCCGTCCGGTTCGCCGCACCACCCACCGCCTTTCGGGCAGTCGGGCCCGTATACGGACAACACGCCGCTGACCTGCCGGTCGTGGCGTGCGCGACACTCTACGGGCAGCCGGGGGCCCTGCGCACCGGCCGCCCTCTACCCAGTGGTAATGGCGGTCTGGCAAGCTGCGTCCATGTCCGCTGCCGCCGCTGACCGGGCCCGGTACGACCGGGCCACCGCCCATCTCGAAGCGCCCGTGGCGATTGTCGACCTGGGAGCCTTCGACGACAACGCCCGGGATCTGGTCACCCGGGCGGGAGGCAAACCGATCCGCGTCGCCAGCAAATCGGTGCGCTGCCGGGCGCTGTTGGAGCGGGTGCTGGCACGGGACGGCTTCGCGGGGATCATGAGCTTCACGCTGCCGGAGTCGCTGTGGCTGGCGCGCGAGGGGTTCGACGACGTCCTGCTCGCCTATCCCTCCACCGACCGGGACGGCTTCGCCACCCTGACCAGCGACCCCAAGCCGGCCGAGGCCGTGACGGTCATGGTGGACGACCTCACCCAGCTCGATCTGATCGACAGCGTTCGCGCCGGGACCGAAGAGGTCCGGGTCTGCCTGGAATTGGACACCTCGCTGCGGATGCTCGGCGGGCGGGTGCGGGTCGGGGCGCTGCGCTCACCGCTGCGCGAACCGGAGCAACTGGCCGAGCTGGCGCGGGCGATCGACCGCCGCCCCGGCTTCCGGCTGGTCGGGCTGATGGCGTACGAGGGGCATGTGGCGGGCGTGGGCGACGCGGTGCCGGGCAGTCCGCTGCGCTCGCGCGCGGTGCGGCTGATGCAGTCCGTGGCGCGCCGGGAGCTCGCGGCGCGCCGGGCCGCGGTGGTGCGGGCGGTGCGGGCGGTGGCGGACCTGGAGTTCGTCAACGGCGGCGGTACGGGCAGTGTGCAGCACACCGCCGCGGAGGACGCGGTGACCGAGATCGCCGCCGGGTCCGGGCTCTACCAGCCGCGCCTCTTCGACAACTACACCTCCTTCCACGGGCGCCCGGCGGCCCTGTTCGCCCAGCCGGTGGTGCGCCGCCCCGGGGTGGGCGTGGTGACCGTGCTCGGCGGCGGCTATCCGGCGTCGGGCGCGCCGGGCCGGGACCGGCTGCCGGTGCCGTATCTGCCGGAGGGGCTGGTGTACGACTCGATGGAGGGGCCGGGCGAGGTGCAGACCCCGCTGCTGGGCACGGCCGCCGACGATCTGCTGATCGGCGACAAGGTGTGGTTCCGGCATGCCAAGGCCGGTGAGCTGTGCGAGCGGTTCGACACGCTGCGGCTGATCGAGGGCGACCGGGTGGTGGCCGACGCGCCGACGTACCGGGGCGAGGGCAGAACGTTCCTCTGACCGGCACGCTCCTGCGGCCCGGACGGACCGCCGACTTCGGCCCGGCCCGGACTCGCAACGCGCCTGGACGACCGCCGGCTCAGGCCCGGACGGCCCGGCGACGCGCCTATATGGACCGGCCGTCGCCCGCCAGCGCCTCGATGCCCTTGACGATCTTGTCCATGTCGCTGAGCGGCGGCGCCTTGTCGCTCTGGTCGAACCCGAAGCGCACCACGACCATCGTGTTCGGCACGGTGGGCGACGGGAAGGCCAACGACTGGACGATGCCGTCGTCGCCCTTCTTCGTCACCACCTTCCAGCGGACCAGATAGCCCTTCCCGCCCGCGACCTCGACCGCCGACTCCTTCAGCTCCTTGTGGGAGGTGATCCCGCCGTACGCCTTACGGTCGCTGTCCCCGTCGGTGCCGTAGGACTCCTCGGCGTTCTGCGCGATGTCCTCCTTGGCTATGCCCTTGGCGGAGGTGGCCTTGTAGCCCTGGGCGGTCCGGGAGAAGGCGCCGCCGCGCACACATTCGGTGGACGGGTCGCCCGGGCAGGGGTAGCGGGAGGTGGTGACGCCCGCGCCGCCGGAGCTGCTGCGCCCCGCCTGCCAGCCGGTGAGCACCGGCAGGCTGATGCCGTTGCCGGGGTCCGGGGCGGTGTCGGGGTCGTAGCTGGGCGGTGCGGTGGGGGCGCCGGTGGGCCCGTCCGAGGGGCTGTCCGGGCCGGGGAGGTCCGGGGCCGGGTCACCGCCGTCCGACGGGGCCGAGCCGCTGGGGGCGGCGGGCCCGGTCTGGGCGTTGCCACCACCGCCGTCGCCGCCGTCGCCCAGCAGCACGATGCCACCGACGATCGCGGCGACCACGACGCCGGCGGCGACCGCGACCGCCGCGATCCTCGGACCGCGGCCCCGGCCGTGGCCGCCCTGCCGCCCTGGCAGGTAGGGCGGCATCGGCGGCGGGCCGAGGGCCGGGTCCGTGGCGCCCGAGGCATCGCGGGTGTACTCGGTCCAGGCGGAACCGTCCCACCACCGTTCCATGGCGGGGCCGTTACCTGCGTAGCCGGGATCGGGGTACCAGCCGGGGGGCGTGTTCATGGTCACACGGTCAGCCTATGGCCAGGGGTGCGGTCCGTACACCGCGGATGGCGGGACTGCGCACAGGACTACAACGGGGTGACATATGCCCCGGCGATCCCGCCGTCCACGAGGAACTCGGCGGCGTTGACGAAGGACGCGTCATCGCTGGCCAGGAAGGCCACGGCGGAGGCGATCTCCTCCGGTTCGGCGAACCGGCCCACCGGCACATGGACCAGCCGGCGCTGGGCCCGCTCCGGGTCCTTGGCGAACAGCTCCTTCAGCAGCGGGGTGTTGACCGGCCCCGGGCACAGCGCGTTGACCCGGATGCCCTCGCGGGCGAACTGCACGCCCAGTTCGCGGGACATGGCCAGCACCCCGCCCTTGGAGGCGGTGTAGCTGATCTGCGAGGTGGCGGCGCCCATCACGGCCACGAACGAGGCGGTGTTGATGATGGAGCCCCTGCCCTGCCGCCGCATATAGGGCAGCGCGGCCTTGCAGCACAGATAGACGGAGGTGAGGTTGACCTCCTGGACCCGCTTCCAGGCGTCGAGTCCGGTGGTGAGGATCGAGTCGTCGTCGGGCGGCGAGATACCGGCGTTGTTGAAGGCGATGTCCACCGAACCGTAGGTGTCGAAGGCGGTCTTGAAGAGCGCCTCCACCTCCTCGGGGTCGGTCACGTCCACCCGGACGAAGAGCCCGCCGACCTCGTCGGCCGCGGCCTTGCCCGCGCTCTCGTCGATATCGGCGCAGACGACCTGCGCGCCCTCGAAGGCCAGGCGGCGCGCGGTGGCCAGGCCGATGCCGCTGCCCGCTCCGGTGACGACGGCGGTACGGCCCACCAGACGGCGGCACACGGGGGTCTCGGTCACGTCACTGCTCCTCGGTGCTGATGAAGACGTTCTTGGTCTCGGTGAAGGCGGTAAGGGCGTCGGGGCCCAGCTCCCGGCCCAGGCCGGACTGCTTGTAGCCGCCGAAGGGGGTGGCGTACCGCACACTGCTGTGCGAGTTGACGGACAGGTTCCCGGCCGCGACGGCGCGCGAGACCCGGACCGCGCGGCCCACGTCGCGGGTCCAGATCGAGCCGGACAGGCCGTAGTCGGTGGCGTTGGCCAGCCGTACGGCGTCGGCCTCGTCCTCGAAGGGCAGGACGACGGCGACGGGGCCGAAGATCTCCTCCACGGCGGCGCGGTCCCCTTGGCCGGTGGCCTCCAGCACGGTGGCCGGGTACCAGAACCCCTTGCCCTTCGGGGCCTCGCCACGGATCGCGGCGGGCGCGTCCTCGGGTACGTAGGACCGTACGCGCTCCCGCTGGGCGGCCGAGATCAGCGGGCCCATCGCGGTGGCGGGGTCGGCCGGATCGCCGACCGCGAAGGAGGTCACGGCGGGCGCCAGCAGCTCCATGAACCGGTCGTAGACGCCGCGCTGGACCAGGATGCGGCTGCGGGCGCAGCAGTCCTGGCCGGTGTTGTCCAGGAAGGAGCCGGGGGCCGCGGCCGCCGCGCGCTCGATGTCGGCGTCGGCGAAGACGATGTTCGGGCTCTTGCCGCCGAGTTCGAGGGTGACCCGCTTCACCCCCTCCGCGCATGTGGCCATGATCCCCTTGCCGACGGCCGTGGAGCCGGTGAAGACGACCTTGGCGACGCCGGGGTGTTCGACCAGCGCGGCGCCCGCGACCGGCCCGGCCCCGGGCAGCACCTGGAAGAGCCCCTCGGGAAGGCCCGCCGCCAGGGCGAGTTCGGCCAGCCGGAGCGCGGTGAGCGGGGTGGTCTCGGCCGGTTTGAGGACCACGGCGTTCCCGGCGGCCAGGGCGGGCGCGGTGCCCCAGGCGGCGATCGGCATGGGGAAGTTCCACGGTGCGATGACCGCGACCACGCCGAGCGGCTCATGGAAGGTGACGTTCAGCCCGCCGGCCACCGGGATCTGGGCGCCGCTCAGCCGCTCCGCTCCCCCGGCCGCGTAGTCCAGCAGGTCGCGCACATTGCCCGCCTCCCAGCGGGCGTTGCCGATCGGGTGGCCCGCCTCGCGGACCTCCAGCGCCGCGAGCTCCTCGATGTGGTCGTCCACGACGGCGGCGAAGCGGCGCAGCAGCCGGGCACGGTCGGCGGGCGCGAGCCCGGCCCAGCCGCGCTGCGCCTCGGTGGCGCGGGCGACGGCGGCGGCCACGTCTGCCGGGGTGGCGGCGGGGACGGTGGCGATGACCTCCTCGGTGGCCGGGTTGAGGATCTGGTGTTCGTGGGGGTGCTGGTGGGAGGGTTCGTTGCTCACTCGGTGGTTCCTCACATGCGCTCGAAGGACCGGAAGCGCTCCCAGTCCGTGACGGCGGTGTCGTAGGCGTCCTGCTCGACGCGCGCCATGTTGAGGTAGTGCTCGACCACCTCGTCGCCGAAGGCGGCCCGCGCTATGGGGCTGTTCCGCCACAGCTCGGCGGCGTCGCGCAGCGAGGTCGGGACGTGCTCGGCGTCTGCGGTGTAGGCGTTGCCGGTACAGACCTCGGGGAGCTCCAGCTCCTGCTCGACGCCGTGGAGCCCGGCGGCCACCATTCCGGCCACGGCCAGGTACGGGTTGACATCGCCGCCCGGGAGCCGGTTCTCCAGCCGGTGGGAGGGGCCGTGGCCGATGACGCGCAGTGCGCAGGTGCGGTTGTCCGGGCCCCAGGCGACGGCGGTGGGCGCGAAGGAGCCGGGGCGGAACCGCTTGTAGGAGTTGATGTTCGGCGCGTAGAGCAGGGTGAAGTCGCGCATCGCCGCGATCTGTCCGGCGAGGAAGTGGCGCATGGTCTTCGACATGCCGTACGTGCCGTCGTCGTCGGCGAGCACGGGGTGGCCGGCCTCGTCGCGCAGCGAGAGGTGGATATGGCAGGAGTTACCCTCGCGCTCGTCGTACTTGGCCATGAAGGTGAGCGCCATGCCCTCCTGGGCCGCGATCTCCTTGGCGCCGGTCTTGTAGACGACGTGCTGGTCGCAGGTGGTCAGGGCGTCGTCGTAGCGGAAGGCGATCTCGTGCTGGCCGAGGTTGCACTCCCCCTTGGCCGACTCGACGGTCATCCCGGCGGCGCCCATCTCATTGCGGATGCGGCGCAGCAGGGGCTCGACCCGGCCGGTGCCGAGGACGGAGTAGTCGACGTTGTACTGGTTGGCGGGGGTCATCCCGCGGTAGCCGGCGTTCCACGCCTGCTCGTAGCTGTCCCGGAAGACCATGAACTCCAGCTCGGTGCCGGTGTACGCGGTCCAGCCGCGCTCGGCGAGCCGGTCGAGCTGACGGCGCAGGATCTGGCGCGGGGAGGCGACCACGGGGCTGCCGTCGTGCCAGGCGAGGTCGGCGGTGAGGAGGGCGGTGCCGGGGTTCCACGGGGTGCGGCGCAGGGTGGCCGTGTCGCCGTGCATGGCGAAGTCGCCGTAGCCGCGCTCCCAGGAGGACATGGCGTAGCCGTCGACGGTGTTCATCTCGGTGTCGACGGCGAGGAGGTAGTTGCAGCCCTCGGTGCCGTGCGCCAGGACGTCGTCGAGGAAGAAGCGGGCGGCGAACCGCTTGCCCTGCAGCCTTCCCTGCATATCGGTGAAGGCCAGGACGACGGTGTCGATCTCCCCGGCGGCGACCAGTCTGGTCAGCTCGTCGACCGAGAGCGGGGGCGTGCGGTCTGCCACGGTGGGCCTCCTGCGTCGAAGAGTTTTCGGGGAGTCCAGGGAAATCGGAGAGGGTCCTGGGGGCGCGGGGTGGCCTTAAGGTAATACTGCAGACCATTGATTGGGAAGTAGGTGCGGACGGTTCGATGAGCGAGAGCGGGAGTGAGCACGGGAGCGCGGCGGACGACCGGCTGGCGCCGGTGCTGCGCCCGGTGCGGGCGGGGAACGGCTTCGAGGAGGCGCTGGAGCAGATACTCCAGGTGCTGCGGCTGGGGCTGGTCCCCGACGGCGGCCGGCTCCCGGCCGAGCGGGAGCTGGCCGACCGGCTGCGGATCAGCCGGGTGACCCTGCGCGAGGTGCTGAAGGTGCTGCAGGACCAGGGGCTGGTGGAGAGCCGCCGCGGCCGCTACGGCGGCACCTTCGTCCGGGCCAGGCCCGAGCCCGCCCAGGGCGGCGAGGACGAGCTGCGGCGCCGGGTGGCGGCGGTCGACGTCGAGGACACCCTTCGGTTCCGCGAGGTCCTGGAGGTGGGCGCGGCGGGGCTGTGCGCCGCGCACGGGCTCGGGGACGGGCAGGTTCGGCGGCTGCGGGCGGCTCTGGACGCGACCCGGGACGCCCCGCTGGCCGACTACCGCCGCCTGGACACCATGCTCCATCTCACGCTCGCGGAGCTGGCGGGCTCACCGTCGCTGGCCGCCCAGTACGCGGCCGTCCGCGCGACCGTCAACGACCTGCTGGACTGCATCCCGCTGCTGGTGAAGAACCTCGAGCACTCCCAGGCCCAGCACGGGGCGCTGGTCGAGGCGGTGCTGGACGGGGACGCGGACGGGGCGCGCGAGGTGATGCGGGAGCACTGCGAGGGCACGGCGGCGCTGCTGCGCGGCTTCCTGGTCTGACCGGGCGCGTGGGCGGATGAGCACCGGCGCTTGACCACGGTTTTACGCAGAGGTCTTGCGCATCGCTGACCGGCGGACAAAGGTATGGTCCCACACCTTTGCCATCGCCCCCTCGCGTGGAGCAGGAGTCCCCCATGGCCGACGGAACCGAGTCCGCCCGCACCGAATCCGCCCGCGCCCCCGTCGGCGGCGCCCCGCCGGGCGGTGCCCAGGCGCCGTCCCGCGAGGACGCGTATCTGGAGCGCCGCACCCTGCGGCGCGGCAGCGCGGGCCCGCTGCTGCTGACCGGCCTCGGCGTCGCCTATGTCGTCTCCGGCGACTTCTCGGGATGGAACTTCGGCCTGTCCGAGGGCGGCTTCGGCGGGCTCGCCATCGCCGCCCTGCTGATGGGCCTGATGTACGCCTGCATGGTGTTCGCCCTGGCCGAGCTGGCCGCGATCCTCCCCACGGCGGGCGGCGGCTACGGCTTCGCGCGGCGCGCCCTCGGCCCCTGGGGCGGCTTTCTCACCGGTACGGCGATCCTCATCGAGTACGTCCTGGCCCCCGCCGCCATCTCCATCTTCATCGGCGACTACGTCGAGTCGCTGGGCCTCTTCGGCCTGGAGTCGGGCTGGCCGGTCTATCTGGCGTGCTTCATCCTCTTCATCGGCATCCATCTGTGGGGTGTGGGTGAGGCGCTGCGGTTCAGCCTGGTCGTGACCGCCATCGCCGTCGCCGCGCTGCTGGTCTTCGCCGTCGGCGCCCTCACCGACTTCGACGCGGGCTCGCTCGACGACATCCCGGTGGACCATTCGGCCGCCGGTGCCACGTCCTGGCTGCCGTTCGGGCTGCTCGGCATCTGGTCGGCGTTCCCCTTCGGCATGTGGTTCTTCCTGGGGGTGGAGGGGGTGCCGCTCGCCGCGGAGGAGACCCGGGATCCGGCCCGTACGCTGCCGAAGGCCATGGCCTGGTCCATGGGCATCCTGCTGCTCCTCGCCCTGCTCACCTTCCTCGCGGCCACCGGGGCGCGCGGCTCGGGCGCCGTGCAGGAGGCGGGCAATCCGCTGGTCGAGGCCCTGCAGCCGGACGGCAAGGCGACCGCGCTGTCCCGCGTCGTCAACTACGCGGGCCTCGCCGGGCTCGTCGCCTCCTTCTTCTCCCTGATCTTCGCCGGTTCGCGCCAGCTCTTCGCCCTCTCCCGGGCCGGTTATCTGCCCCGCTTCCTCTCGCTGACCAGCAGGCGCAAGGCCCCGTTCCTGGGGCTGCTGGTCCCGGGCGCCATCGGCTTCGCCCTCGCGGCCTGGACCGGTGACGGCGCCCGGATGCTCAACACCGCGGTCTTCGGCGCCACCATCTCGTACGCCCTGATGTCGCTCTCCCATATCGTCCTGCGCCGCCGCGAGCCGGGCCTGGACCGCCCTTACCGCACCCCCGGCGGCACGGTAACGTCGTCCATCGCCTTCGTCCTGGCCTGCTCCGCGCTGGTGGCCACCTTCCTGGTGGACAAGGACGCGGCCTTCATCGCGCTCGGCGTCTACGCGGTGGCGCTGGCCTACTTCGCCTTCTACAGCCGCCATCGCCTGGTCGCGGCCGCACCGGAGGAGGAGTTCGCGGCGCTGGCGGAGGCCGAGGCGGAACTGTCCCGCGATTGAGTGCACAGTGAGCACACTTTGAGTGCACAGTTCTTCGAAGATCGGAGTCCCCGGTGTCCAAGCCCCTGATCGGCGTCAGCACCTATCTCGAGCCCTCGGCGAGCTGGGGCGTCTGGAACCTCCCCGCCGCGCTGCTGCCCGCGGGCTACCACCGGCTCGTCCAGCGCGCGGGCGGCCTGGCGGCGATGCTGCCGCCCGACGAGGACCCGGCCGCCGCCGCACGGATCGTCTCCCGTCTCGACGGGCTCGTCATCTCCGGCGGTCCGGATGTGGAGCCCGTGCGGTACGGGGCCGAGGTGGACCCGCGCACCGGGCCGCCCGCGCGGGAGCGGGACGCCTGGGAGCTGGCTCTGATCGACGCGGCCCTGGCGTCGGGCACTCCCCTGCTGGGCATCTGCCGCGGCCACCAACTCCTGAACGTCTTCCTCGGCGGCACCCTCGTCCAGCACCTGGACGGCCACGCGGGCCGGCCCGGCGTCTTCGACCACCACGAGGTGAAGCCGGTCCCGGACACCCTCCTGGCCGAGATCCTCCCGGACCCGCTGTCCGTCCCCACCTTCCACCACCAGGCCGTGGCCCGGCTGGGCGAGGGTCTGGTCCCCTCGGCCTACTCCGCGGACGACGGAACGGTGGAGGCGGTGGAGCTGCCGGACGTGGAGGGGTTCGTGCTGGGCGTCCAGTGGCATCCGGAGGCGGGCGACGACGTACGGATCATGCGCGCCCTGGTGGAGGCGGCGGGGGGCTGAGGCGGATCGGGCCCAGGCGGATCGGACGGAGGCGGGCCGGGCCCGGGCGGGCCCGGTTCAGCCGAGCTTGAGCAGCAGCTCGGCGAGTTCGCCCGGCATGGTGATCATGCAGTCGTGGCCGGTCTCCAACTCCCACACCTGCGCCGGGGAGCCGTTGGGCTGGATCGCGGGGACGGGCCGCCGGGTCATGCCCGGCGGCACATTGGCGACGCAGTGGATATGCGTCCGCGGGATCGCGTTCACGGCCGGGTTGTCCAGCCGGACGGGTTGCTGCAGGCAGCGCACCGACTGATCCGACATCATCGAGCGCAGCCACGCCACGTCCGCCGGATCGGTGACCCCGAACAGACCCCAGGACGGGTCCATCCCGACCAGAGGCGGAATCCGCCAGCCGCTCTCGGACGCCAATGCCTGGTCGATCATGGCCTGGGTGAAGGGCATGACATCGGCCGCGGTCTCGCCGTCCTCCGGGACCATCGCGTCGAGGTAGACCAGCTGGGCGATCCGGTCCGGGAGCTGGTTGGCCGTGGACGAGATGACCAGCCCGGCGTAGCTGTGCCCGACGAGCACCACGTCGGTGAGGTCCTCTTCGGCGATCAGCCTGACGATGTCGTCGACATGGGTGTCGAGCCCCACCTCGGGGCCGAGCAGATGCGCGGTGTCGCCGTAGCCGGTCAGTGTCGGAGCCAGCACCCGGTGCCCGGCCGCCGTCAGCAGCGGGACCACCCGCTCCCAGCACTCTCCACTGTGCCAAGCGCCGTGCACGAGTACATATGTCGACATATTTCCGCTCCATCCGCATCAAAAATAAACGGGACGCTGTCCCGGTTAAAAATATGGGACAGCGTCCCGCTTAGCAAGCGGGGACCGGTGCGGCGGTCAGGAGTTGATCTCGAACGGTTCGCCGTAGACCGCCCACCGAAGCGGGGGCGTCAGGTCGAAGTTCTTCTCATTGAGGAACTTCCGCTGCTCGGTGTCGACGCGGCTCGTGTCGCTGTGCGCCTCCTCGCTCTTCATGGCCTCCTTACGGGCGTCGAGGAAGGCGTTGAGGTACGTGGTCTCGTTGCCGCCCTGCGCCGGGGGCTTGGCCTTGGACAGCGCGGTCTTACGGATGCCGCCGAAGCTGTACTTGCTGTCGCCGGGGCCGTGCATCACGATCGCGTCGTAGTAGATGAACTGGCCGAGCGCGCCCAGTCCGTCGCTCTTGCCCTGCTGGACGGCCGGGTTGAAGTAGACGCGGTCGCGCTCGTGCTCCTGGGCGTCCTGGAACGCCTTGTCGGCGGCGGCCTTCTTCCAGTCCTTGGTGAAGTTCGGGTCCAGGCCGTCATGGGAGTCGGTGCCGTCGACGTCGCGCAGCGCGGGGAGGTACTTGGCCAGGACGTTGCCGGGCTTCTGCTGGGTGTAGTACTCGACGAGTTCCAGCATGTCGCCGGTGCCGGAGCAGAATCCGATGATGCCCGCCGTGTAGCCGCGGCCGTCGCCTATGTCCTCGATGTACTGGAACTGGGCGCGCCAGTCGAGCGAGGAGTTCTCGGCGCTGGAGACCAGCTTCATGGCGATTTCCTTCTTCGCCGGGTCGTCCAGGTTGCTCGCCGCGGCGGCCTTGTGCGCCGAGTGGCGGTGCACGTCCGCCGACGAGGGCAGGTGGTCGGACGCCTGCCCGACTCCGACGCCGGTGAAGACGAGCGCGGCCGGTACGGTGACGGCCACCGCCGCGAGGCCGATCCTCCGGGGCATGGGGGACATGGGGACTCCGTTCCTTGTCGACTGTGGGGGAAGTGCGCTCGGCCGTCCCAGGACACACCGGGGCAACCCCGGGCCCTGGGACGATCCGTTAGGAACCTTTCCTAACCATTCAAGCGAGCACGTCGTGTCCACCACAAGGGTTTCGACACCATTCGACAAAGAAGCCCTGTGCCGGTCCGCCTTCGGGAGGCGACGCCAACTGCCTTGCTACGACTGGGGTATGGGCATCGCGGGGTCCGCGCCACCAGCCGCTCCGGACCCCCCGGACCCCCGGGACCCGCCGGTCGACCCGGACGTGCCGGTGAGGCCCGCCGGCTCGGCCGCGCCCTCGGCCCCGGCCGGCGTCTTCGTCACCGGACGTGCCGCGATCGCCCGCCACCACGGCTCCAGCGGCAGCCCCTGCCCCGGCTCGAACGGCTGCCCCGGACGCGGAACGGCCACGTTCGCCCCGGCCTCCCCCGCCGCCGACACCGTCCCCTCCGCGGGCTCCTCCCACGGATGCGGGGCGAGGTTGAAGGTGCCCCAGTGGATCGGCAGCATGATCCCCTTCGCCGGGTCCCCGCCCTGCAGATCGAGGTGGGCCCGCATGCCCTCCTCGGGGGTCATATGGATGTCCGGCCAGTACTCGGAGTACGCGCCGATCTGCACCATGGTCGCGTCGAACGGCCCGTACGCCGCGCCGATCTCCGCGAAACCGGGGAAGTAGCCGGTGTCCCCGCTGTGGTAGACCCGGTGCTCGGGACCGGCCACCACCCAGGAGGCCCACAGGGTGTGCTGGGAGTTGCGCAGCCCGCGCCCGCAGAAGTGGCGGGCCGGAGTGGCGGTGAGCGTGAGCCCGGCGACCTCGGTGGACTCATGCCAGTCCAGCTCGGTCATCCGATCGGCCGGGACGCCCCAGCGCTCCAGATGGGCGCCGACCCCGAGCGGGACGACGAACATGGCGTGGCTGCGCACCAGCGCCCGGATCGTGGGCATGTCCAGATGGTCGTAGTGGTCGTGGGAGATGACCACCGCGTCCACCGGCGCCAGCTCCCGCAGCGCCACCGGCACCGGGTGCAGCCGCTTGGGCCCGACCATCGAGAAGGGCGAACAGCGCTGCCCCCATACGGGGTCGAACAGCACCCGCCGCCCGTCGATCTCCGCGAGCACGCTGGAGTGCCCCATCCAGGTCAGCCGCAGCCCGGAGGCGGGCGGCGTGGCCAGATCGGCGACGGTGGTGGGGTGCACCGGCACGGTCCCGGCCGGGGCCCTGCGGACGCGCTCGTCCTTGCGGAAGTAGGTGGACGCGAACTTCAGCATCGAGCCGGACGGGGCGATGCGGGCGCCCACCGGGTTCACGAACACGCCGTTCGCGAAGTTCGGCGACCGTCGGATGCGCTCCATCCGCTCCCCGGCGGGATCCGCCCCGAAGGCGGCGGGGCGCAGGGCGGCGGTGAGCCGGGAACGTGTCGGATGGGAGCCGGTCACGGATCCTCCAGGGTGAGAGGGCGGGGGCACTCCAACGCACGGTGCCGTTGGGCTGCAATCACACAACTCTTACGAGGGGTGACCTTGTTCCGGAACGGTGCGCTCGGCCGAGGTGAACGACACCAACAGATGGTCCTCCAGCGGGCGGTAGCCGAGACGCTGGTAGAGGGCGTTGCTGGTGGGGTTGTCGAGATCGGTGAAGAGCAGGACCTCCCGCACCCCGGCGGCCCGCGCGGCCCGGCTCACGGCGGCCGTGGCGGCGCCCGCGTAACCGCGTCCGCGCAGCTCAGGCGGGGTGTAGACGAGGGCGACCCGGGCCATGCCCGCGACCGTACGGCTGATCCCGGCGCAGGCCACCGGCCGTCCGTCGAGCTCCCACAGGGTGATCCCGTCGTGGCTGAGCTTGTCGTCCACCTGGACGGCGACATCGGCCATCAGCGCCTGGGTCTCGCGGGCGAACCCCTCGTACCAGGTGACCAGCAGATCGCGGTCGGCGGCGGTGGCGGTCCGGGGACGCCCCGGCGGCGCGGGATCGGGCGGGGTGAGGGTGCCCAGCCGGTAGAGCCGGTGGTTCTGCTCGACGCTGCTCATCGCACCGGTGAGGCCGGTCCAGGCGGTGGCGAAGGTCTCGGCGGTCTCGCGCCCGGCGTTCACTCCGGTGATCTGCCGCTCGCCGTTCCCCGCGAGGGTGCGGGCGAGGGCGCCAGCCGCCTCGTCGGGCAGGGGGGAGAGCAGCGGAGGGTAGGGCGGGGTGCACAGAAACGCACCCTCCACCGAGCCCTGCCCGGTCCACCATCCGTAGACCGGCGGCTGGTCGCCGTATCTGCCGCTGCCCCCGGCCACCAGGGAGGAGACCACTGTGAGCAAAGTGGTGTGCCGGGCCGGACGGGCGCCCAGAAAGTCGCCCGCCGCGGCCCGGAACTCATCGAGGTCGTACGTCACCGTCCACGCCATGTGCTCCAGGCTGGCGCGGAGCGGCGGAGCGGCGCACCTCAATTTCCTCGCTTCTGACCGGATGACCGCTCGGCGGCCCGGTCAGCGGCCGCTCAGCAGCTCAGGTTGGAGCCGGGGGTGGTGCCGAGTATCTGGACGAACCGCTGGTAGGCGTCGATCCGGCTCTGCACCTGGCCGGGGTTGCCGCCGTTGCACTCCAGGCTGCCGTTGATGGCGCGGATGGTCTCGCCGAAGCCGCGCTGGTTGACCATGGCGTTGTGCGGGGTCATCGAGCCGGCCCCGGTCTGGGTGTTCCAGAACCACAGGGCGGTCTTCCAGGACACCGCGGCGTCCCGCTCCACCAGCCAGGGGTTGCCGAGCAGGTCGATGCCGAGTGCGTCGCCCGCGGCCTTGTAGTTGAAGTTCCAGCTGAGCTGGATCGGTCCGCGGCCGTAGTAGGCCGCCTGGCCCGCGGGGCAGCCGTAGGGCTGGTTCCAGTCGCAGTAGTGCGGGTAGTTGGAGGTGTTCTGCTCCACGATGTGGACCAGGCCGCCGGTCTCGTGGTTGACGTTGGCCAGGAAGGCGGCCGCCTCCTGCTTCTTGACGGTGTCGCTGCCGGTGTTGGCGAAGCCGGGGTAGGCGCTCAGGGCGGCGGTCAGACCCTGGTAGGTGTAGAACGAGTTCCGGTTCGGGAACATCTGGTTGAACTGTGCCTCGCTCACCACGAAGCCGCTCGGGTTCTGGCCCTCGCCGCCGCAGTTGAAGGGCTCCCAGTACCAGGTGCTGATCACCGGGTCATAGCCCGGGTTGTCGTGCTCCGCGCGGTAGTACTTGCCGTCGGTGTACCGGACGATGTCGCCGGCGACATACGCCCTGCCCGCGGCCCAGTTCGGGTAGTCGCAGGCCGCCTGGGCGGTCGTCCCCGCCGCCGAGGCGGACGAGGCCATGGGCATGACAAGCACACTCGCGCACACCGCCGCGGTCGCCGCGAGCGGTGCCAGAACACGTCGTCTCCACATGGGGCCGATCTCCTTCGCGTGGGGGCCCTGCAATGCTGAGGGACACTCAAGCGGCTTGGTCTATACCAGTCAAGGTATAGACCAAACCTTTGTGCCGGAATGAGCAAAGGGGTGGCCCTCGAAACAAGTCCGTTGGCGGCAAGAGGACCTGATAGGCGATCAGGTCTCGCGCTCGGGACGGTAGGTGTCGGCGTCCACTCCGAAGGTCCAGGCGACGCCCTCGCGGGCGGTGCGGACCCGGGGCGGCGCCATCGCACTTGCCGCCGCGGTCGTCATTGCCGTTGCCGTCCACTCCCCCGGCTCTCAGAAGACGCCCGCAGACGAGCCTGACCATACCTACACGGACGCCGAGGCGGCCGAGTGGACCACGCTGGACCCGCTCTTCGCTACAGCCGCCATCCGCACCGAGGCGCCGGTCCGCCATGCCGGACCGGCGCCTCGGTGATCTCGGTGGACGGCGACGGCACGGTGCGCCGCTGCCCTTTCGTCCCGACGGAACTGGGCCATCTCTACGACGGGTCGTACCGCGCGGCGCTGCGGCCCCGGCCCCGCCCCGCTAGCCGTCTGCGACTGCCATATCGGCTATGCGCGCCTGGAGTCGCTCCCCCTGTACGACGTGTTCGCGGGCGGTGTGCTGGAACGCGTCCCGGCGCCGCCCGCGCCGGTCGGTTCGTGGTCGGTCGGTCACACTGTTTCCCCCTCGATCCCCCTGGTCATGACGAGCGTCGCGGAACCGCACGTCACAGGAACAGAAAGTCCGCTTCGCCGGCCTTCGCCCCCTGGATGAAGCGTTTCATCTCCACCGGGGTGTAAATCAGTGCCGGTCCGTCCGGATCGGTCGACTGGCGCAGCGCCACCCGCCCGTCCTTCAGCCTCATCGCCTCGACGCAGCTTCCCCCGTTGCCGCCACTCCAAGGCTTGTGCCAGCCCTCGCTGCCGAGGTCCCTTGCCGGCATGCCGCTGTAGACGCGGCTCCCGCATATGCGATCCATCGTTCAGATCTCCTTGCGAATGCGACTCAGAATGGCCTGAGTCGTCTGTGCAGGCGCGGCCTGCGCGCACATCCGGTCCAGGGCCTCCAGGAATGCCGATACGTCATCGCGCTGGTCGAAGTAGGAGCCGCTGACCAGCGACTCCGTGTACGCGATATCCGGCAGCTCCGGGATCGGGAACCGGAAGATATGGAAGGGGCCGTACATCGCCGGGTGCGGGCCGGCGTCGAACGGCATGATCTGCAGCCGGATATGAGGGGCCTCCGCCTCCTCGATCAACCGCGCGATCTGGGCACGCATGGTCTCGGAACCGCCGATGGGGCGGCGCACCACCGTTTCGTCCATGACCACCCACAGCATCGGCGGGTTGTCCCGGGTCAGCAGGGCCTGACGTTCCATACGGAGGGCGACATTGCGCTCGATCTCCGACTCGGGCGCATGCGGCATGCCCGCGCGGAGCACCGCGCGGGCGTAGTCCTCGGTCTGCAGCAGCCCGGGAATGTAATGCGGCTCGTAGGCCCGGATCAGATTGGCCTCGACCTCCAGGCTGACGAAGGTGTTGAACCACTCCGGCAGGACGTCGCGGAACCGGTGCCACCAGCCTGCCTTGTTGGCCTCGCGCGCGAGGGAGAGGAACCCCTCGACCTCCTCGGGGTCGGCGACGCCGTAGGTCCGCAGCAGCTTCTCGACGTACGGGAGCTTCAGGCCGACCTCGGCCTTCTCCATCCGGCGGATCGTGGCATGCGTGACGTCCAGGGCGCGCCCGGCCTGTTCGAACGACAGCCCGGCCTTCTCCCGAAGGTCCTGGAGCCGTTTTCCGAGCACGACTCGCAGGACGGTCGGGGCTCCGCCCGCCCGCGCATCCGCCACTACCGTCCCCCTCCAAGTACCTTCACGACACAGCAGTCTGGCATGGGCTCAGCATTCCGAACAGCCTGCGCTTGCGATTCTGTAATTTACAGATTGAACCTTGCCATACGCGAGCGTGACAGAGCATAGTGTCGGCGTGGCTCCTTCCTATGAGGCTCTCCGGTTAGGGCGCGGCGGCACCGTGGTCGCTCCGCCCCGCCACGACGTGTTTCGTCTGCCGGCGCTGAGCACGTCCGTCGCCGAGGCGAGAAGGCATGTCGTCCGGCGGCTGCGCTCATGGGGCATCGACCAGGACACCCGGGACAGCGCGGAGTTGATCGTCTCCGAGCTGTTCACCAACGCGGTGCGCCACACCTCCAGCGAGGAGGTCCGCTGCTCACTGCAGCTCATAGGGACCCGGCTGCGGCTCGAGGTGGCCGACCAGGGCTGCGCCCGTACGGTGCCGGAGGCCAGGTCGGTGACCGCGGACCAGGAGGGCGGCCGCGGGCTGATGCTGGTGGAGGCCCTCTCGGAGGCCTGGGGAGTCAGGCCGAACCAGGGGGGCGCGGGCCGCGCCGTCTGGGCCTATCTGGCGACGTAGCGGCTCCGCGACGCCACGACCGCACGAACAGGCACGGACGAGTACGACTCACGCACGATCCAGGCACGACCCAGGCACGACGGCACGCACGACCTACGTAGGAGCAGGCACGGCGCGACGCGACGTTCGGCGGCCGGAGCGGCGCGAGCACAGGGGCTCGGAACGAGCGGTGCCGAGGGAATAGGGGCAGCGACAGCGCACGAGGCGGTCAGCCTCGGGGTGCCAACGGGGGTCTGCCCCTATTCCTCCGGGACCGCTTCGGGTCACGGAACGTTCAGGGCCGCAGCGGCAGCAGATCCGGCCGCTTGGGCTCCACATGGTCACCCGACGACTCACCGCGCAGTCGTCGGCCGATCCAGGGCACCAGATATTCGCGCGCCCAGTGGATGTTGTCCCGGCGCACCTCGGCGGCGGTGCGCTGCCCCTCCGGGGGCCAGGGCTGATCGGGGTCGGCGGGGACGTCGAGCCCGAGCACCTGACCGGCCCTCAGCGCGACCCGGGTGTGCCCGTCCGGCGACAGATGCAGCCGGTCGGCGTCCCAGGCCCGGCGGTCCTGCACCGAGCGCAGCGACCACAGGTCGAGCACCGGGCAGTCGTAGCGGTCGGCGATCGCCCGCACATGCGCCGTATACGTGGCGATCTTGCCCCGCAGATGACGCAGCACCGGCACCCCTCTGGTGTCGAAGCCCGTGCACAGCAGCACCGTGCCCACCCGCACCTTGAGGTCGGCGACGGCCGCCTCGTAGCGCTCGGCGACATCGTCGGGATCGCTGCCGGGGCGCAGGATGTCATTGCCCCCCGCACAGAAGGTGACCAGATCGGGGCCGAGCTCGATGGCGCGCGCCACCTGCTCCGCGACAATCTGGTCAAGGAGCCGACCGCGTACGGCCAAATTGGCGTAGCGGAAATCGTCGTGAGGTCGTTGGTCGGACAGCAGGACCGCGAGCCGGTCGGCCCATCCGACGAACACTCCATCAGGACCGGGGTCGCCGACGCCCTCGGTGAAGCTGTCGCCGACGGCTGCGTACGACCCGATGGAACCGTTGCTGAATCTCTCCTTATCGTCTGCCACGTCGGGACATCATTCACCCGACAGCGTGACTTACGCCATCGTAACCAGGGCTTGACGTGGGGTGATCTATCCCACCTGGTCAGTTTCGGCGAAGGTGGAATACGGCGGCGTCGAGGTCGCCGCCCAGCCCGGTGCGCAGGCCCCGGTGCGCGAGCACCGCTCCCCGGTGCACCTCCCCGGTCTCCAGATCCCGGTAGCCGGCCGCCGGGTCGAGCCCGCGCAGCCGCAGCGGGGGCGGTGCGTCGCCGTAGTGCTGCGCCTGGATCCAGGCCAGCACCACGGTCTCCTCGCCCCTGACGTACTGCACCGCGCTGAGCCCGTCGCCCTCCGGCGGCCGCAGCCGGTACAGCTCACCGTGCTGGACGACCGGGCGCACCCGCTTGTAGAGCGCCACCCACTCGCGGGCCTCGGCGCGTTCCGCCTCGCTCCAGCGGGTCAGATCGCCGCCGACGCCCAGCACTCCGGCCATCGCGCTGACGAAGCGGAAGCGCAGCGAGCTGACGCGTGCGTTGCCCATGGCGTTGGGGCTGTCGGTGACCCAGGCGGCCATCACCCGGGCCGGGTGGAGCTGGCTGAAGCCGTGCTGGATGGCCAGCCGGTCCAGCGGGTCGGTGTTGTCCGAGGTCCACACCTGGTCGGTGCGGCCCAGGACGCCCAGGTCGATCCGGCCGCCACCGCCCGAGCAGGACTCGAAGGCGACCTGGGGGTGTGCGGCGCGCAGCCGCTCCAGCAGCTCGTACAGCCCGCGTACGTGGTCGATCCACAGCCGCCGCGGGTAGGCGTCGCCGGGCCAGCCGGCGTCCGAGAAGGAGCGGTTGAAGTCCCATTTCACATAGTCGATGGGCGCACCGGCGAGCAGGGTGTCCAGCCGCTCCCACAGATACTCGCGCACCTCGGGGCGGGCGAGGTTGAGCACGAGCTGGTTGCGGAATTCGGCGCGGGACCGGCCGGAGTGGTGCTGCACCCAGTCGGGGTGGGCGCGGTAGAGGTCGCTGTCGGGGTTGACCATCTCCGGCTCGACCCAGATGCCGAACTGCATCCCCAGGGCGTGCACCTCGTCGGCCAGCGGCTTCAGCCCGTGCGGAAAGCGGTCCGGGTTGGCCGTCCAGTCGCCGAGCCCGGCCCGGTCGCTGGTGCGCGCCCCGAACCACCCGTCGTCGACGACGAACAGCTCGACGCCCATGGTGGCGGCGAGCTGCGCGAGCGAGCGCTGCTGCTCCTCGCTGACCTCGAACTCGGTGGCCTCCCAGGAGTTGTAGAGCACCGGCCGGGACGACTCGGCGCCGGGGACCACCCGCGCGAGCTGCCAGGCGTGCCAGGCGCGGCTCGCGGCCCCGAAGCCGCCGTCGGTCCACAGCCCCGCGAAGACAGGGGTGGTGAACGACTCGCCGGGCGCGAGCAGCAGCTGGCCCGCGTCGTCGTGGCCGACCCCGCCGACCGCCTGGACGGCGCCGTCGGCCAGCCGCTGGACGGCGATCCGCCAGGCCCCGGACCAGGCGAGCGCGCAGCTGTGCACCTCGCCGCTCTCCTCGGTGGCCTCCCCGCCGTCCAGGGCGATCCAGGGCAGATGGTGATGGCTGGTGTGGCCCCGGCGGCTGCCGATCACCTTCTCGCCGGGGGTGAGCTCGGTGCGGGCCAGCCGGCTCTCGGCGGCCCAGCGGCCGTACAGATGGGACAGCCGCCAGCGGTCGCGCGCCGGGAGCGACCAGGCGGCGGAGTCGGCGCGCAGCAGCTCCACGGGCTCCTGGCCGGCGTCGCCGGTGTGGGTGAGGGTGGTCCAGCGCTCGATGACATCGCCGTCGTCCCGCATCCGGTAGTGCAGGGTGATGTCGAGGTGGTGCAGCGGGTCGTGGAAGCGCAGCCGCAGCTCCTGGCCGGTGCCGGGGTCCAGGACGGTGCCGCTGCCGAAGCGCCACTCGGTGCCGCGTACGCCCCCGGCGAGTACGGACAGGGCGGGGCGGACGAAACGCGGGCCGCCCTCGACGGGGTACTCCTCGCGCCCGTCCAGCGGTGATTCGAACGGCCGCTCCGGCGGCCCCGGCTCGGCGGCGAGGGCCTCGGCGTCCTCGACCGCGATGCCCGAGCCCCAGTGGAGATGGAGCAGTTCATCACGGTCGGTGACCCGCAGGGCATAGCTGCTGTGCCGCCCCGAGAGTACCCAGAGCCGACCGCTTCCACCGGTTTCGATCATCGCGCTCCCCCAATTCTCCACAGGTGTCAACATGATCGGGGAGGGCGGGCCGGTGCGGCAATGCCCTCGCACCGGCAGGAGACCGATTGCCCGCTGCACCCATGTCGTATGGTCGGCTCAGCCCGCCTCGTCGACGAGCCGCGTCGGCGGCCGATGGTGAAGGAGAGCCCGTGACGCAGCAGTCGCAGTCGCCGCAGGTCCCCCAGGCCGAAACTCAGCTGGTGGGGGTACGCAACTTCCGTGATCTCGGCGGACTGCCGGCTGCCGACGGCCGCCGTGTGCGGCCCGGCGTACTGTTCCGCAGCGGCCATCTCGCCCATGCCACCGAGGCGGACGCGGCCTTCCTCGACGGGCTCGGACTGCACACCGTCTTCGACTTCCGCAACGCCGCCGACATCAAGCTGGAGGGCCCGGACGTCACGCTCAGCGGGGTCCGGAACGTCAATCTGCCGCTGTCCGACCCGGCCGACGGCGCCGGGTTCTGGACGATGGTGCGCGAGGGCGATCTGGACACCCTGCGCAAGCTGCTCGCCGAGGGCCGGGCCGAGAAGCGCATGATCGGCTCCTACCGCGGCATCATCACCACCCGGATCGTCGAGCACGGCCGGATCCTCAGCGACATGGCGGAGGACAGCTCACCGGTGCTGATGCACTGTTCGGCCGGCAAGGACCGGGCGGGGCTGTCCATCGCGGTGACCCTGCTGGCGCTCGGCGTCGAGCGGGAGGCCATCGAGGCCGACTACCTCGCGTCGGCCGCCGCCCACCGGCGCTACAAGATCTGGCGCAAGGGCGATCCTGGGGACGGCTCCGACCCGATGTCCCCCGAGATCATGGCGCTGCTGCTGCCGCTCTTCGACGCGCGCGCCGAATATCTGGCGGCGGCCTTCGCGACCATCGAGGAGACCTGGGGCGGCACCGACCGCTATCTCGCCGAGGGGCTCGGCCTCACCCCCGAGCGGCGCGAGCGGCTCCGCGAGCGGCTGCTCACCGGCTGACGGCACCGCCCCGGGGCCGACAGCGCCGGTTCCGCGCCCGCCCCGGGGCTCACGGCTCACGGCTCACGGCTCACGGCTCACGGCTCACGGCTCACGGCTCACGGCTCACCACATCGTGTCGGCCCCGGTCTCGGGCTCGGTGATCCAGCCTGCCGTCAGCACCAGACCGGTCGCGCGGTGCACGGCCAGGAAGCCGAACGGCCGGTCGTACCGCACGCTGATCAGCTTCGCCTTCCGCCGCGGCGGCGCCGAACCGGGCGCCATGGAGAACGCGGTCACCGCCGCCGCCCAGAAGCCCTCGGCGCTGAACGAGGCGGTCATGGACTGCTCTCCGGAGGACAGCGCCAGCGCGGCCGGGCTGATCCCCGGGAAGTGGCCGCGCGCGGTGTCCTGGGCGGTACGCACCCCGAACAGCTCGGCCCGGCGCAGCAGATCGTGCCGGGCCTTCACGGTGAAGGCCGGGGTGGTGAGCGTCACCCGGGGCGTGGGGTCCCAGCTCTCGACCTCCATGACCTGGACTCCGGGCCCGGCCGCGCCCGGCGGCAGCGCCGAGCCGGGCCATCCCTCGTACCGCCCGGCCACCGCGCCGATCCCGGCCTCCAGCACCTCGCCGCCCGGTGCGTCCTCGGTGCCGAGGACCAGATGCACATCCAGCCCGTTGCCGCCCGCGACCCCGGAGAGGGTGAGCGGACCGGCGGGGGTGTCGGGGACGACCCGCAGCACCCCGTCGAGGTCGTCCATGGACCGGGTCAGCCCGGCCAGCGACCGGTCCCGCCATGGTCCGCTCTTGGGCATCAGCCAGCCCGGCTGGAACGGCTGCAGCCAGGCCGTCCGCACCGTGAGCGCCCCGGCCAGCACCAGCTGGGTGGCGGGGCTGAGCGGCACCGGCATCTCGGCGATCGCGCCCCGGGTGCACCGGGACGCCCAGGCGTCCAGCTCCTTGCGGTCGTGCTCGCTGTCCCCGGTGAGCGCACCCCGTACGCCCGGCGGCAGGGTGGCCTCCCACTCGGACCGGATCGGCAGGTCCTGGCGGGTCCACAGCCCGGTGGCCGCGTCGACACCGTCCATGCCGTCCAGCGCCCCGAGCAGCTCGCCGCCGAGCGCCGTGGCCCGGTCGGCGCCGACGCCCAGCGCGTCCTCCAGCTCCCGGCGGGCCGGGCCGCCGGCACCGCCCGCGAGCAGGGCGAGCAGCGGCCAGACCCCGGTGGCGGCGAAGACCGTGCCCTCGTCCGCCACGGCGGCCCGCGCCCACCTCGCCGTCATCGTGTTGACGGCCGCTGCGGCGGTCGCGTCGGTCATGCCGGATCCCCCATCGGTCAGCGGTTGGCCACCGCCTGTTTGACGAGAGTCCGGCCGAACTCCCACATCAGGCCGCCGCCCTGGTGTGCGTCGTCCATGACCGCGGTGAACGCCTCGACGAACCGGTCCACTTCCCGCTCGCCGATGATCAGCGGCGGAATCAGCTTAATGACCTCCAGATGGTCCCCGGACACCTGGGTGAGGATGCGATGGCGCCGCAGCAGCGGAACGACGACCATCTGCGCGAACAGCCCCTTGCGTGCCGTCTGCAGCATCGCCCACCGGCTGCGCAGCCCCAGTGAGCTGGGCCTGCCGAACTCGATGCCGATCATCAGCCCCCGGCCGCGGACGTCGTGCAGCAGCTCGTAGCGGTCCACGAGCGCGGCGAGGCGCTCGCGCAGCAGATCGCCGGTGCGACGGGCGTTGGCCACGATCCGCTCGTCCTCCATGACGGCGAGGACGGCGAGACCGGCCGCCATGGCCTGGGCGTTGGCGCCGAAGCTGGCCGAGTGGACCAGCACCCGGTCCATCGAGGAGTAGACCTTCCGGAAGATCCAGTCCTTGCCGAGGGTCGCGCCGACCGGCACATAGCCGCCGGAGAGGGCCTTGGCCACGCACACCAGATCCGGTTCGACGCCCTCCTCGTGGCTGTAGGCGAAGAAGTCGCCGGTGCGGCCGAGGCCGGTCTGCACCTCGTCCGCGATGAGCAGCGCCTTGTGGCGGTGGAGCAGCTCCTGCGCGGCGCGCAGAAAGCCGGGCGGGGTCTCGTGCACCCCCTTGCCCTGGATGGGCTCCACCACGAACGCCGCCACGTCCCCGCGCGCCAGCTCCCGCTCCAGCGCGTCGAGATCGCCCATCTCGATGGCGGTGTCGGGCAGCAGCGGGGCGAACCCCTTGCGAAAGCCGTCCTCGCCGTTGACCGACAGCGAGCCGGTGGTCAGCCCGTGGAAGGCGTGGGCGCAGTAGAGGATGCGCGGCTTACGGGTGGCGTAGCGGGCGAACTTCAGGGCCGTCTCGACGGCCTCGGTGCCGCTGTTGCCGAAGAAGACCCGGTCCAGATGCGGGGCGTGGGACAGCAGCCGCTCGGCCAGCAGACCGGGCAGCGGCTGGCAGTCGAAGCGGGTCAGATCGGCCAGGTCGGCGTCCAGGACGTCGTGCAGCGCCTTGCGGACGACGGGGTGGTGGCGGCCCAGCCCCATCACCCCGAAGCCGGCGAGCATGTCGAGGTAGTCCTGACCCTCGTCGTCCCAGAAGTACGCGCCCTCGCCCCGCTCGTAGACCTTGTCGAATCCGATGGTCTGCAGCATCCGGGGCAGTTGGTGGTTGAGATGCCGGGTGTGCAGGTCGTACCGCTCCGAGGCGCGCTCGGCCAGCAGCTTCCCGAGGTCGAAGCCCGAACGCCGCTGCTGCTCGGCTGCTGTCATGCCTGGCTCTCCTTGGCGGCGACGGTACGGGCCCGGGTGGCACTGCGGGCCCCGGCGGCGGTGCTCGCGCGCTCCGGGCGGACCGCGACACGGGTCAGGGCCGCCCCGATCCGGCCCGCGATCTCGGCGGGGGTGAGCCCGATGTCGGCGAGCACCTCACCGCGCTTGGCATGGGGCAGGAACGCCTCGGGGATGCCGAACGTCCGCACCGGCAGGTCGACTTCGGCGTCCGCGAGCGTCTGGGCGACCGCCGCGCCCACCCCGCCGGTGCGCACATTGTCCTCGACGACGGCCACCAGCCGGTGGCGCGCCGCGAGTCCGGGCAGCTCGGGGTCGACCGGCTTGACCCAGCGCGGATCGACGACCGTGCAGCCGATGCCGCGCTCGGCCAGCAGCTCCGCGGCGCGCAGCGCGACGGTGGCCATGACCCCGGCCGCGACGAGGAGGACGTCCTCGCCCCGGCGCAGGACGTCCATCCCGCCGACGCGGTCGATGGCCGCGATGGGCTGCCCCACCGACTCCTTGGGGAAGCGGATGACGGTCGGCGCGTCGTCCACGTCGATCGCCTCGCGCAACTGGGCGCGCAGTTGGTCGGCGTCGCGCGGGGCGGCGATCCGCAGCCCCGGCACCACCTGGAGGACGGACATGTCCCACATGCCGTTGTGGCTCGGCCCGTCGGTGCCGGTGACACCGGCCCGGTCCAGGACGAAGGTCACCCCGCAGCGGTGCAGGGCGATATCCATGAGCAGCTGGTCGAAGGCGCGGTTGAGGAAGGTGGCGTAGACGGCGAAGACCGGGTGGAGTCCGCCGGTGGCGAGACCGGCCGCCGAGACCGCCCCGTGCTGCTCGGCGATGCCGACGTCCCACACCCGCTCGGGATACGCCTCGGCGAAGCCGGCGAGGCCCACGGGGTGCAGCATCGCGGCGGTGAGGGCGACCACATCGGGCCGCTCGGCGCCGATCCGCACCATCTCCTCCCCGAACACCGACGTCCACGAGCGGCCGCCGGAGGGGATGAGGGGCGCGCAGGTGAGCGGGTCCATGGCGGCGACGGTGTGGAAACGATCCGCCTCGTCCTCCAGCGCGGGCCGGTAGCCCCGCCCCTTCTCGGTGAGGCAGTGGACGAGGACCGGGCCGTGGAACCGCTTGGCGCGGCGCAGGGCCGACTCGACCGCCTCGGTGTCATGGCCGTCGATGGGGCCGACGTACTTCAGCCCGAGGTCCTCGAACATGCCCTGCGGGGCGAAGGCGTCCTTGAACCCCTTCTTGGCGCCGTGCAGCGAGCCGTACAGCGGCTGGCCGACCACGGGGGTGCGTTGCAGCACCTCCTTGCCCCAGGCCAGGAAGCGCTCGTAGCCGTCGGTGGTGCGGAGGGTGGCGAGGTGGTTGGCGAGCCCGCCGATGGTCGGCGCGTAGGAGCGCTCGTTGTCGTTGACGACGATGACCAGCGGGCGGTCCCGGGCGGCGGCGATGTTGTTGAGCGCCTCCCAGGCCATACCGCCGGTCAGCGCCCCGTCCCCGATGACGGCGACGACATGGTCGGTGGCGCCGCGCACCTCATTGGCCTTGGCGAGGCCGTCGGCCCAGCCCAGCACGGTGGAGGCGTGGCTGTTCTCGATGACGTCGTGCTCGGATTCGGCCCGTGACGGATAGCCGGACAGTCCGCCCTTGTGGCGGAGTTTGGAGAAGTCCTGGCGGCCGGTGAGCAGTTTGTGGACGTAGGACTGGTGGCCGGTGTCCCACAGGATGCGATCGGCGGGCGAGTCGAAGACGCGGTGCAGGGCTATGGACAGCTCGACCACGCCGAGATTCGGTCCCAGATGGCCTCCGGTCCTGGCCACCGCGTCGATCAGGAACTCCCTGATCTCCTGGGCGAGCACGTCCAGTTCCTCACCGGTCAGCGCCTTGAGGTCGTGCGGGCCCCGGATGTTCTCCAGCAACGGCATGGTCGGTTCCCCTCCTCGTGTATCAGCCCACGGTGACGTCCGGGGTGCCCGACGGGACCCCCTCGTCCTCCATGCGCCGCGCGATGTTCATGGCCTCGTCGATCAAGGTCTCCACGATCTTCGACTCCGGCACGGTCTTGATGACCTCGCCCTTCACGAAGATCTGCCCCTTGCCATTGCCCGAAGCGACACCCAGATCCGCCTCGCGCGCCTCACCGGGGCCGTTCACCACACACCCCATCACCGCGACCCGCAGCGGAACCTCCATGCCCTCCAGCCCGGCCGTCACCTCATCCGCCAGCTTGTACACATCCACCTGCGCCCGCCCACACGACGGACACGAAACGATCTCCAGCCGCCGCTGCCGCAGATTCAGCGACTCCAGAATCTGGATCCCGACCTTGACCTCCTCCGCCGGAGGCGCCGACAGCGAGACCCGGATCGTGTCCCCGATCCCCTCACTCAGCAGCGCACCGAACGCCACCGCCGACTTGATCGTCCCCTGGAACGCCGGACCCGCCTCCGTCACCCCAAGATGCAGCGGATAGTCACACTGCGCCGCGAGCTGACGGTAGGCATTGACCATCACCACCGGATCGTTGTGCTTCACCGAGATCTTGATATCCCGAAAACCGTGCTCCTCGAACAGCGAGCACTCCCACAACGCCGACTCCACCAACGCCTCCGGCGTGGCCTTGCCGTACTTCTCCAGCAGCCGCCTGTCCAGCGACCCCGCGTTCACCCCGATACGGATCGGCACACCCGCACCCGACGCCGCCCTCGCGATCTCCTTCACCTTGTCGTCGAACTGCCGGATGTTCCCCGGATTCACCCGCACCGCCGCACACCCGGCATCGATCGCCGCGAACACATACTTCGGCTGGAAATGAATATCCGCGATCACCGGAATCTGCGACTTCTTCGCGATCACCGGCAACGCGTCCGCGTCATCCTGCGACGGACACGCCACCCGCACGATCTGACAGCCCGACGCCGTCAGCTCCGCGATCTGCTGCAGCGTCGCCCCGATATCCGCCGTCACCGTCGTCGTCATCGACTGCACCGAGATCGGCGCGTCGCCACCCACGGCCACCGGACCGACCTGGAGACGGCGCGAGACCCGGCGTGGGGCGAGCGGCCTGCCCGGCATGGCGGGCAGGCCGAGTGCGACCGGTTCTGCTGAACTCATGGGGTCACCCGTGGTTTCCGCCGGCGGTCTCCCGGGCGGCGCGCAGCGACTCCTTGAGGGAGCCCATGGTCGCCAGGACCGCGGTGGGCTCATAGCCGCAGTGGGCCATGCAGTTGTCGCAGCGCGGATCCTTGCCGCGGCCGTACTTGTCCCAGTCGGTCTCCTCGACCAGCTGGCGGTAGGTCGGGACATAGCCGTCGCTCATCAGATAGCAGGGGCGCTGCCAGCCGAAGAGCGAGTAGTTGGGGATACCCCACGCGGTGCACGGGAAGTCCGCCTTGCCCTCGAGGAAGTCGAGGAAGAGCGGGCTGTGGTTGAGCCGCCAGCGGCGCCGGTTGCCTCCGGCGAACGCCTTGCGGAACAGCTCGCGGGTCTGCTCGACGCCCAGGAAGTGCTCCTGGTCGGGCGCCTTCTCATAGGCGTAGGCGGGCGAGATCATCATCTCGTCCACCTCGAGCTCGTCATTGAGGAAGTCGAGCACGTCGACGACGGTCTGCGGGGTGTCGGTATTGAAGAACGTGGAATTGGTGGTGACCCGGAAGCCGCGCCGCTTGGCCTCCTTGATGGCCTCCACCGCCTCGTCGAACACCCCCTCCTTCGCCACCGATTCGTCGTGCCGCTCCCGCAGCCCGTCGATGTGCACCGCGAAGGCGAAGTACGGGGAGGGGGTGAACAGATGCATCTTCTTCCGCAGCAGCATCGCGTTGGTGCACAGGAAGACGTACTTCTTCCGCTGCACGAGCTGCCGTGCGATCTCGTCGATCTGTGGGTGCATCAGGGGCTCGCCGCCCGCGATGGACACCATCGGCGCACCCGACTCCAGCACCGCGCCGACCGCCTGGGCGACGGGCATGCGCTGCTTGAGGACCCCTGCCGGATGCTGGATCTTTCCGCAGCCCTCGCACTTGAGATTGCACGCGAACAGCGGCTCGAGCTCGACGATCAGCGGGAACTTGTCCCGCCGCTTGATCATCTTCTGTTCAAAGAGATACGTCGCGACCCGGATGGTCTGGCGGAGAGGCATGGCCATCTAGCTCACCTCCTGGGAGCAGCGAAGAACGGTGCCAGTGAAAGAAAGCAGGAAGAACTGTCCGCAATACCCGGAAAGCTGATATTCCACCGCGCAGCGTGCCGATACGGACGAGTTCATGTTCAGGAGCGTCCACGACCACCCGGACGGCCGCAACCGGACGGACGCCGTGGCTGACGGCGGTGCGCAGGGTCGCGGCGGACTCCATGTCCACCGCGATGGCGCCGGTGCTGTGCAGCGCGGCCCGCTCCGCGCCGCGCACCACATGGTCGGAGCCCACGACGGGGCCGATGTGAACTCTCCAGCGGAGGCCGCCGGAGAGCGGACGTGACAGGGCGTCGGCGAGGATCCGGGTGCCGGTGCATACGGTGCGGCCCGCCGGATCGCGGGTCTCGTCGGCGACAACGATGTCCCCGGGGTGCATCCCGGGGGCCAGTCCGGCACAGAAGCCGGTGGCGATGACGGCGGTGCGCGGCACTCCGCACACCGCCGGCTCTCCGGGCTCACCGGACCTTCCGGTCAGCGCCCGGCCCACGGCGCGCTCGGCAGCCTGCGGCCCCATGCCCGTGCGGAGCACGGTCACGGGCCCGGCGGCGGCGCCGGGACCGGCGCCGCGCAGGGCGAACCGCTCGATGCCGAGCGCACAGGCGATCAGCAGCGGAGCACCGCCGGCCTCCGGGGCCGGATCGGCGGACATCAGCCGCTCCGCGGTCGCGCCCCGGTGGGCTCGCCGTGGACATACCGGCCCAGTGCCGTGACCGGGAAGACCTGCCGGTACAGGTGGTAGTTGATGGAGAAGTCCCAGGGGAAGCCGGTGCCGGTGAAGTACGGCTCGTCCCAGGAGCCGTCCTCCCGCTGGGTCTCGGCGAGCCAGGTGACCCCGCGCTCGACGGCCGCGCCGTCCCGCTCCCCCGCCGCCAGCAGCGCCAGCAGCGCCCACGCCGTCTGCGAGGCGGTGGAGGCGCCCCGGCCCATCCACTCGGCGTCGAGGTACGAGCGCTGGTCCTCGCCCCAGCCACCGTCCTCGTTCTGGACGCTCTCCAGCCAGCGGACGGCCCGGCGGACCGCCGGATGGGAGGCGGGGACGCCCGCGGCGATCAGCGCGGGGATGACGGATCCGGTGCCGTAGACGTAGTTGGTGCCCCAGCGGCCGAACCAGGCGCCGCTCGGCTCCTGCTCGGACAGCAGCCAGGCGATACCGCGCCGGGTGCGGGCGTCGTACGTCCTCCCTTCGTGGGCGAGCATCTCGACGACATGCGCGGTGACATCGGCCGACGGCGGGTCGACGACCTCACCGAAGTCGCAGAACGGCAGCTTGTTGGGGAGCGGGCTGGTGTTGTCGACGTCGAACGCGCCCCACGCGCCGTTCTTGGACTGCATGCCCAGGGTCCAGCGCATGGCGCGCCGTACGGCCGCCTCGATCCGCTCGGGCTCGGGGTGATCGACCCGGCGCAGCGCCAGGACGACCTCGGCGGTGTCGTCGATGTCGGGGTAGTTGTCGTTGTGGAATTCGAACGCCCAGCCGCCGGAGGGGAGGCCGGGCCGCCGCACCGACCAGTCGCCGGGCCGGTCGATCTGCTCGGCCAGCATCCAGTCGGCGGCCTTGACCAGCGCCGGGTGGTCGGGTGCGAGCCCGGCGTCGGCGAGCGCGATGGCGGCCAGGCAGGTGTCCCAGACCGGGGACTGACAGGCTTCGATCATCCGGCTGCCGTCCTCGCGCCACACCGCGAAGCGGTCCAGCGACTCCAGACCGGCGCGCATCACCGGGTGGTCGAGGTCGTAGCCGAGCAGATGGAGGGCGATGACGGAGTAGACGGCGGGTGGCTGGATGCCGCCCCAGCAGCCGTCGTTCTCCTGCCGCTCCACGATCCAGCGGGCGCAGGAGCGCAGCGCGGCCCGGCGCAGCGGGCGGAAGGCGACCTTGTGGTAGGCGTGCAGGGCCCGGTCCAGCCGCTGGAAGGCGCCGTCCCAGGAGGCGATGGGGGCCGGCGGGCGGGGCGGATTGGGTCTGCGAGGGTCGGTGTGGAGCTCGTCGAGGGGGAAGGGGGCCGGGCGCACCGGGCGTTTGGCCGAGACGATCGTCAGCGGCACGATGGTCTGCCGGGCCCAGCAGCCGAAGTCGTAGATGTTGAGCGGCAGCCACTTCGGGAAGTAGATGATCTCCGGTGGCAGCTCGGGCAGATCCTCCCAGCGCCACCAGCCGAAGAGGGCCAGCCAGATCCGGGTGAACACCCTGCCGGCGGCGATGCCGCCCCGGGAGCGCACCCAGGCGGAGGCGGCGGCCATATGGGGCGCGTCGGGCTCGTCCCCGGCCAGCCGCAGGGCGACATACGCCTCGATGGTGGTGGAGAGCTCGGGCGGACCGCCGTGGAAGGAGGCCCAGGTGCCGTCGGCGCCCTGCTGGGAGCGGAGGAAGCGGGCCGCGGCGTCGAGGGTGTCGGGGTCCTGGATACCGAGGAACTGCCGGAGCATCAGATCCTCGGCGTCCATGGTGACGTTGGTCTCCAGGTCGCCCTTCCACCAGCCCCGCTCGTCCTGGCGGGACAGCAGGTGCTCCACCGCACGGGCCGTCGCCTCACGGGCGACACTTAAGGTCTTGGACTCGGATGACTCGGAGGGTTGGACGGTCGGTGTCGCTGTCATGGCTTCCCCTCTGCAGTGTGCTCAGCTGCCGTCTTTGGGGCTTCCGTCGGCCGGCACCCCGGCTGGATGCCGGCCGGCGACTGCGAACTAGCGGTCCATGGCGATCATCTCTCTCGTACGACGACGAAATCGGCGAGCGCCACGAACCGGGCCCGGATCTCGGCGGGCATGTCCACCGAGTCCAGCGCCTCCATGGCGGTCGCATGCTGTCGGCGGGCCTCCTGGGAGGTCCAGTCCCGGCCACCTGACTGTTCGATCAGCGCGGCGCGGACGGCGAACTCCTCCTCCGAGAAGTCGGCGAATTCCTCTTCGGGCTTGTGCGCGTCGGCCGCGAGGATCTGGGCGAGCCGCTCGGAGTCCGGGCCCCCGGCGGCGAGCGCGGCGACCACGGGCAGGGACTTCTTGCGCTGACGCAGATCGCTCCAGGTCCGCTTGCCGGTCGCCTCCGGGTCGCCCCAGATGCCGAGCAGGTCGTCGACGGCCTGGAAGGCGAGGCCCAGGTGGTAGCCGTAGCGCTCCAGGGTGTCGGCGGTGTGGTCGTCGGCGCCGCCGAGCACGGCGCCGATGGAGGCGGCGCAGGCGAGCAGGGCGCCGGTCTTGTTGCCCTCCATCTCCAGGCACTCCTCGACGGTGACCCGCTCGCGGTGCTCGTAGGAGATGTCCTGGGCCTGGCCGTCGATGAGTTTGCGGGTGGCGGCGGTGAGCCGGCGGGTGGCCCGCCCGGCGTCCGCGGTGCCGAGCTCCAGCAGTATCTCGTTGGCCAGGGCGAACAGGGCGTCACCGACCAGGATGGCCTGGGCCGGGCCATGCACCTTCCAGACGGTGTCGCGGTGGCGGCGCTGCTCGTCACCGTCCATCAGGTCGTCGTGGAGCAGCGAGAAGTTGTGCACCAGCTCGACCGCGACCGCGCCGGGCACCCCGGCCTCGGGCGCGGCGCCCGCCGCCTCGGCCGACAGCAGGGCGAGCGCGGGGCGCACGGCCTTGCCGCCGTCGCCCTCCGCCGGGTTGCCCTCGGCGTCGATCCAGCCGAAGTGGTACGCGGCGACGGTGTCCATGGGCGGGGCCAGCCGGTCCACGGCGGCGCGCAGCACCGGCGTGGCGAGCGTGCGGCCGCGCTCCAGCAGCGCCATGACTCCTGCGGTGTCGACAGCTGGGGTCGCCGGGGTCACGGTCTCTCCTCTGTTCTTGGTGGTGGTGCTCATGCCGCCTCCTTGGGCGACTCCCCGCCCGGGGCGGGGAGAGGGTTCACATGCGGGCGGCCGAGGTGGCCGAGGGCCGCCCGGGCGGCGGAAAGACCGCTGCGCACGGCGCCCTCCATGGTCGCGGGCCAGCCGGTGGCGGTCCACGCGCCGGCCAGGTAGAGACCGGGCGCGTCGGTCGGGGCAGACGGCCGCAGAAGGCCGACGCCGGGAACGGGGGCGAAGGTGGCGGTGCGCTCCCGGGTGACGAAGAAGTCGCGCACCTCTGCCCCGCGGGCGACCGGAAGCAGCCGCTCCAGCTCAGGCAGATAGCGGTCGCGCAGCTCGGCCACCGGGCGGTCGATGTCGTCGTACGCGGCGGACTGCGACACCGCCAGATACTGGCTGCCCCCGGCCCCGGGCGCGTTCTTGAGCCCCGAGGCGTCCGTACGGTCGAAGACCCACTGGACGGGGGAGCCGATCGCGGCGAAGAACGGGCGGCGCAGCACCGTGCGGTCGTAGATCACATGCAGATTGAGGATCGGCGCGGTGCCGATGCGCAGCAGCTTCCCGGGGTCCTTCAGGGCGCCGTCGGGCAGCAGGGCGTGCGCCTCGCGCTGCGGTACGGCCAGGACCAGCACGTCCACCTCGGTCGGCGGCTCGTGCCCCGGCCGCCCGGCCATGGCCACGCTCCAGCGGCCCTCGGGGGTGCGGGCCACGGCGGTGACCCGGGTGCGCAGCTCGGTCGTCACGCCCGCCGCGTCCAGGGCGCGGTGGGCGTGGGTGTGGTGCAGCTCGCCGAGCGGGGCGCGGGCCCAGCCGATGTCGGCGGCGTCGGGCCGGGAGAGCAGCCCGGTCTTGAAGACCATCGCGGCAAGGCCCAGCGAGGCGTTCGGCGCGGTGGCGTTGAGCGTGGCCACGCCGACCAGGTCCCACAGGGCCTCGACGGCGCGCGGCGACTGGCCGTGGCGGCGCAGCCAGCCGGCGAAGTCCACCCCGTCCAGCGCCGGGTCCTGCGGGTCGAGCCGGCCCAGGGCGAGCGCGGCGCGGCCCACCTGGGCGCGCTCGGCGAGGGAGAGATGGGGGTAGGTGGCCAGGCTCTTGGACAGATGGAGCGGCACCGGCAGGGCGGTGCGGCGCAGCCGGCCGAGCCGCCGCCCGCTCCGCCCCTGGACGTCGAGGACGGGGATGTCCAACCGGCCCTGGAGCGGGGCGAGTCGGGCGGCGCCGACCCGGTCCAGGAACCACTGGTAGGCGGTGCAGCAGCGCAGGTGGACATGCTGGCCGTTGTCGACGGTCAGCTCGCCCGCCGGGGAGGAGCGGTGGAAGGAGAAGGCAAGGCCGCCCAGCCGGGGGCGGCCCTCGACCAGGGTGACCCGCAGCCCGGCGTCGGCCAGCGCGAGCGCCGCCGCCGTACCGGCGAGCCCGCCGCCGATCACCAGCGCGCTTTGCCCGGCGGGGCGTCGGCCGGTGGCCGGGGCGGGGCCCAGGGTCGAGTGGGTCACACCGGCCTCCCGGTGCCGCGGCGCTCGACCGCGCGGGCGTCAAGACCGGCCAGCCCGCGCATCGCCACATACGCCTTCTCGTGCCCCGGCAGCGAGACGCGGCCGCGCAGGACGGCCGCGGGATCCTTGGCGATCCGGTCCAGGAGTCTGCTGTAGATGCCCGCCATCGCGGACACACACGCCCCGCTGCGCCGGTCCAGCAGCGGCAGCAGCCGGAAGCCCTCGGCGAAGAGCGCCCTGGCCCGGCGCACCTCGAAGTGGACCAGACCGGTGAAGTCGGCGTCCGGCGGTGCGGTGGAGCCGCGGAACGCGTCGGCGCAGCCGAATTTGGCCAGGTCGTCGGCGGGCAGATAGGTGCGCCCGGTGGCGGCGTCCTCGCGGACGTCCCGGAGGATGTTGGTCAGCTGCAGGGCCAGCCCGAGGGTGTCGGCGTAGTAGGGGGCCCGCTCGAGCTCGTCCTCGCTGTGGCCGGTGCCGGGGGTGGTACCGAAGACGCCGAGCGACAGCCGTCCGATGGCGCCCGCCACACAGCGGCAGTAGACCTTGAGGTCGTCCCAGGTCTCGTAGGTCTGCCCGGCCACGTCCATCAGCACGCCGTCGATCAGCTCGTCCAGTGCGTCGAGCGGGATCGGGAAGCGGTGTGCGGCATGGGCGAGGGCGACGGCGACGGGGTCGGTGTCGTCCTCCTCGATCCCGCCGCCCCGCATCCGGTCCAGCAGGGCCCGGGTGTCCGCCAGCCGGGCCCGCTTGGCCTCCGGGTCGAGGGGGCCGTCGCCGATGTCGTCCACCCGGCGGGAGAAGGCGTACAGGGCCGACATCGCATGGCGCTTCTCCGTCGGCAGCAGCCTGATGCCGTAGGCGAAGTTGCGGGCCTGGTGCCCGGTCACGGCCTCGCAATAGCGGTACGCCGCGAGCACTGGCGCGGACGCGTGCGGAGATCCCTTCACGGTCCGGCTCACCCCTCTCTTCGCAGTGTCGCCCCCACCTCGCGCAGCAGGCTGAGCTTGGTGGGCCTGGGCGGTCCAGGGAGTACGTCATGTCCCGCGGCCGCGACCGCCCGCAAAGCGGCCCGCCCCCCGGCCACGAATCCGGCGAGCAGCACCTTGAGCCTGCCGTGGACGCTACCCACCAGGGGGGTGCCTTCATTCAGCAGGGCGGCGGCGCGTTCCGCCTCCTTCGCGACCAGCGCGCGCAACCGTGCGCCGCCCGTGGGGGCGGCGAGGTCGGCCTCGGTCACACCGAAGCGTTTCATGTCCTCGGCGGGCAGATAGACGCGGTCCCTGCGGAGGTCCTCGGCCACGTCCTGCAGATGCTCGATGATCTGCAGGGCGGTGCAGATGGCGTCCGAGTGGCGGATCCGCTCGGGGCTCGCGGTGCCGGTGATGCCGAGGACGAGCCGTCCGACCGGGTTGGCGGACAGCTCGCAGTAGTCGAGAAGCTCCTGGTAGGTGGCGTACCGCCGGATCCGCTGGTCCTGGCGGTTGGCCTCGATCAGGCCGCGGAAGGGCTCGGGGGTGAACCCGTGGCGGTGGACGGTGGGGCGCAGGGCCGCCAGCAGCGGATGGCGCGGCTCCCCGAAGGGCTGGAAGACCCGGTGGAGGTCGGCCTCGAACGCGTCCAGCATCGCGAGCGCGTCGCCCGCCTGGTCGCGGTCCAGTCCGAGCAGCTCGGCGTCGGCGCCGCCGGGGGCCAGATCGCCGTCGCCGATGTCGTCGACCAGCCGGGCGTAGCCGTAGACGGCCATCAGATCGGTGCGCCAGGCGCGGGGCAGGAAGAAGGGGGCCACGGGGAAGTTCTCGTGGGCGGCCTTGTCGAGCACGGCACGAGCGGCTTCCTGCCCGCCGCTGTGGCTGCTCGACGTGGTATGGGACCCGCTGCGCTCGTCCTCGACGGTCACCGTGGACAGCCAGGCGTACGGGCGAGACCCAGGACGCCACGTGGATCCCGGCGACCGGGCCCCGCGGGAGCGCTGGAGATGGGCCGTCTAGCCAATGCCGTCACATCCCCCGTTCTACACCGGTTACCAGGGTCGGCACGATCCGGACACGCCGCTCCGTCTTGTCAACGGGCTCCGGCCCCTGACCCCCGAACAGGGGACAACGGCCCGGCTCCGGCATGATCCGGACGGTGATTGCCACAGCTTACGCCTCTCGGTGTACACGTGTACGGGGCGATACCCCGATGTGACCTCCGATGCGGCGCCGGGCGGGTGACCGGCGAACGCCCCCGGTCCGGTCTCCGGGGGCCATCGCGTGGCCTCAGACGACCTCTTCGTAGAACTCGGCGATGTCCAGCACCCGGCACAGGTCGCGGAGCTCGAACTCGAAGAAGTGCTGGCCCTCGGAGAGCGCGAAGGACATATGGCCGAGCGCCTCCATGGAGATCACTCCGTACAGCCGCACCCAGCAGCGGAGCATCACGGCGATGGCGCCGGGGGGCATGTCGACGTCCTGGTCCTCGCTGAGCGCGGTGAGGGTGCGCGCGAGCCCGGGGTCGAGCTCCTCGACCTCCGGGGCGGGGAAACCGCGCACCCGCCACAGATCGGCGACCAGATCGGAGAAGACGGAGCCGAAGACCCAGCTCATATGGCGCTCGGGCTTGGTCTCCTCACGGCCGAGCCCCGGAGCCCACGGGCCGAGGATGAGCCCGAACTCATGGGGGTGCTTGATCGCCCAGACGCGGAGCGCCCGGGCCCCGCTGATCCACCGGCGGCCCGGCTCCTCCTCGGGATGCTGACCGAGGACCCCGCGCATGAAGCGGGCCATCTCCTCGAAAATGTCCACACGCAGCTGAAGGATCAGCGCATCCCGACTACTGAAGTAGCGGTAGACGGCCGGCGCGGTCATGCCCATCTCACGCGCGATGGCGCGGATGGTCACATTTTCCGGGCCCTCCTGAACCAGGAGCGTCCGGGCGACGTCCTTGATTTCACGGATGGTCGCGATGCGCAGGCGCTCGCGCCGTGAGTACGGTGCGACGTGCGCTTCCCCTGGCGACACGCGTCCCCCTCCCTGATGCTGCGCCGCTCGACAACCCGGCGTACACGCACACGATACAGCGCCTCCGTTTAGTGAACAGCGGCGGTGACAGTGGCTCTGGTTCAACTGCTAGTCCCCCGACCCTGCCACAGATCCGCGGGGTTGCCCCGCCGGATGGCTCAGCGCCCACCGTCCGGGTCAGCGGACGACGCGGAGGAGCGTCCGCACATACGTCGGACATTCATTCGGGAAGAAGGCGCGGGAGTGCTCTCACAATGGCCGGGGAATCACCGATCGCCGTACTCGGCGCCGCCTCGCGGTAAACGCTCTTAGCGGGGGTGAGATTGCGTTCTCACCCGCCTCGGGCGGTGCCGGGAAACGGACCGTCCCACCTGTTCCACCAGGAGCGCAGAGAAAACCGACCGGTCGGCACCGTGGATTTCCACTTCGGCCCGCCGGGAGAGCGCCGAACGCCGGGGGAAAACGGGTCGCGGCATTCCGGTCGGCGGCGCCGGGGCGTTCGGCCGTCCCGGGGTTTCCGCGGCTCAGCCGGAGGATGTCGCCGTCACACGGGATGGTGGCCGCGCGGTTCACCCGGAGGCGATCCGCTCACACCGTCCGGCCCATACGAATAGGATGCGGCGGAAGCAAGGGTGGTTACCTCAAGAGCGATACCGCCCTTGTCTCCCATATCCGGGCAGCCGGGCCGCGCGCTTTCGCGATGAGGCCAGGTCGGCTCCGAGAAGCCCGGACCGGGCGGTTCCCACGGACCTCGCCCCTCGGGTCCTCCCGCACCTCGCCTGTTTTCTCGTCGACATCACGACGGGACGCGCTTTCCCCGAAAAGCGCCCGCGCCTGGTCGACAACGATCTCTCGCGATGGCTCCCCGCCTCCGGTGCGGGCGCCTTCTTCACCACGTCAGTTCGGTTCGCATTCGATCAGCAGTTCACTCCGCGCGCGTTCCTGACGCGGTATCCCGGGCGAGATCGTCCGCGCGAAATCGGGGAAGGCGACGGGGTCGCTCCGGCCCGGAACTCAGCTTCCGCTTACGCCTTCGGACCGCGGCGGAAGGGACGCTCACGACCATGATCATCGCCTTGCGCGCGCCCGACTCCTTCTCCGCCTCGGCCGCGGAGCACACGGCGGCGCCCGATCGCCCATAGCGGCGCGCTTCCCAACTCACCCTCCCCCAAGGCGTTTACGGATTTTTTACCACCCGTACAGCCTTCCGGAAGACGGAAAAGGGCGGGTTCGCCACCAACGGGTGGGTCGGGCCGGATCCGGGTGACGGACGGGCCTACGGGTGGTGGGGGCAGGCGGCGGGTCCGGCGGGGGCGGTCCGCCGGGACGCGCGGGGCCCGGCGGTGCTCCGCTCGCGCGGGGTCACCGTCACCATCACGTTCTGCAGCGGCCGCAGCGAGATCACCGGCGAGCCGTACCTCAGCTCGGTCCCCGGGATCCGGCTGATCCGGAAGCGCTGGTTCACCATGGCCACGATGATGCGCAGCTCCAGCAGCGCCATGAAGTTGCCGACGCACTGCCGGGGCCCCGAGCCGAACGGGAGGTACGCCATCCGCGGCCGCTCCTTGATGGCCTGCGGGGTGAACCGGTACGGGTCGAAGGCCAGCGGGTTGTCCCAGTGGCGCGGGTTGTGGTGGGAGACCAGCGGGGACAGCAGCACCGAGGAGCCCGGTTCGACGTCATAGCCGCCGAGAGTGTCCGCGTTGACCGCCGCCCGGGGGAAGATCCAGATGGGCGGGTGCATCCGCAGGCTCTCGTCGACGACCATCTTGGTGTACGTGAGCGACTCGGCGCTCGCCACGTCCGGCAGCCCGCCCCCGAGCACCGTGGCGATCTCGGCGTCCAGCTCCTCCTGGACCCCGGGGTGGCCGGCGATCGACAGCAGCGTCCAGCACAGGGAGACGGCGGTGGTCTCATGGCCGGCCAGATAGACGGTGAGCAGCTCGTCCTTGATCTGCTGATCGGTCCAGGGCTCACCGGTGGCCGGGTCGGTGGCCTGCTCCATCAGCGCGATCAGCGGCCCCTCCCCCGTCTCCGCGTAGCTGCGGCGCACATCGGCCACGATGCGGTCGAAGACCCGGTGGATCCTGAGGATCTTGCGCTGACGGTCCGTCGGCACCCACGAGGGCAGCATCTCGGTGGCGGTGCCGCGCCGGAACATCACCTCCACCACATCGTCCACGATCGTCTTGAGCATGGCCGAGTCCGGCTTGATGTCGTAGGCGAACAGCGAGCGGCTGAGGGTGATCAGGGTCAGCCGCAGCATGTCGGTCATCAGGTCGACCGGCTCACCGGCGGCGGCCTTCGCCTCCCAGGTCTCCAGCATCTCCTCGGTGGCCCGGATGATGTTGGGGATGATGTCGGTGATGGCGTTCTTGAGGAAGACCGGCTGCACCGCCCGCCGGTGGGCACGCCAGAACTCGCCGTCGGTGGTGAGCAGTCCCTTGCCCATGACCACGCCGAACTGCTCGTAGAGCGGGCCGCGGACGTAGTTGCCGTTGTTCTCCACCAGCACCCGGCGCACCGCCTCGGGCTCGGTCACCTGGTGCACCAGGAAGGGGCCGAGCCGCATCCGGACGATCTCGCCGTGGTCGCGCTGCAGACCGAGCAGGAATGCGGCGGTGTTCCGCTTCCAGGGGCCCAGACTGCCCATCAGCGGGACGCCCTTGGGGCCGGGTGCCAGGCGCGGTGCGGAGGTCGCTGTGGTCATCGGTGGTCTCCTTGCTTTCGCGGCCGCGGCCCGCGGGGCACCGGAAAGAGGCGGCGCACGAAGAGATGGTCGAAAAGGGCGTCGGGCGCGAGGCGCCGCAGGGCGATCGTGCTGTGGGCGAGGAGTCCGACGGGGTAGCGGGCGCGCGGCCGGGAGCCGCGGGCGCCCTTCGCCACCACCTTCGCCACTCGCCGGGCCACGTCGTCGGACTGGATCGCGAAGGTGCCGGCCAGGGTCCGGCGGCTGCCGGTGTAGATCGCCTCGAAGTACTCGGCGCTCTCCCGGCGGAAGGTCTCGTACGTCCGGCTCACCGGCCGCAGATTGGCGACGTAGGTGGCGCCGAAGCGGGTGGTGCGCACCGGTCCCGGCTCGACGAGGACCACCCGCACCCCGAAGTCGGCCACCTCGTTGCGCAGGGAGTCGCTGAGCGCCTCCACGGCGTGCTTGGTGGCGTTGTAGAAGCCCGAGCCGGGGACGGCGTAACGGCCGAAGATGGAGGAGATGTTGACGATGGTGCCGCCGCCGTGGGCGCGCATCGCGGGCAGCACCAGCTGGCTGAGCCGGACCAGTCCGTACACATTGGTCTCGAACTGTTCGCGCACCTCGGCCATGGAGGCTTCCTCGATACAGCCCGACATGGCGTAGCCGGCGCTGTTGACCAGTGCCCCGACCGCGCCGTGCGCCGCCTCGACCTTGGCGACCGCGGTGGCCATGGACTCCTCGTCGGTGACATCCAGCGCCAGGGTGCGGATGCTTAAGCCCGCGAGCTCATCGAGGGTCTCGGGCCGCCGCGCGGTGGCGTATACGGCATGCCCGGCCCGGTGCAGCCGCAGCGCGCACGCGCGGCCGATTCCGGAGGAGCAGCCGGTGATGAGGACCGGGAGGCCGGCCCCGGCGCCCGGGGCCGGCGAGCGGCCGGTCACGCGGGGGGCGCGTCGAACGCCCCGAGCTGGGTGGCGAGGTCGTAGCTGTCCATGGAGAACCAGCTCTCCACGATCTTGCCCTCGTCGTTGAACTCGTCGATGACGATGCCGGGGATCTCCAGCGCGCGGCCCTGCGCCGGGATGATGCCCGCGTAGGGGTCGCCGGTGTGGGTGCCGCGGGCGGTGAACCGGCTGACGACCTTGTTCCCGTCCAGGATCCAGTCGTTCACGGTGACCTGGAGGTCGGGGAAGGAGGCGCGCTGCAGCCGCACCCACTCCTTCAGGTGCTCCACGCCTTCCTTGCCGTTCTCGGCGGTGCCGTGGCTGATGTGGTCCTCGGTGGCGCCCTCGTAGATGACGTCCAGATTGCCCTTGTTGAGGCACTGCTCGTAGTAGCGCTCGAGGACGGCCTTGTTCTGTTCGGGAGTGGACATGGGGTTCCCTTTCTATTCCGTGGTGTTTCCCAGCGGGCCGGAGAGTCCCGAGACGGTCGCCACGGGGTCTCCGGAGTCTGCGTCGGTGATCCGCCAGACGCCGAGCGAGGGATCGCCCTCGATACGGGTGGGTCCGCGCTCGGCGGAGTGCGGTGTGATGCGGCCGAGGACCAGTGGGTCGGCGGTGACCGAGAGCCCGTCGCCCTGGGTGGCGCACCGCCGCACCACGTTCTCCAGCGCGGCGACCGGCAGGGCCGTCCCGGGCACGAGGGGCGTCGCCCACAGGTCGGCCGGCAGGCAGCGCGGGACCTCGGCCACCAGTCGGCCCGAAGGCTCCACCTCCCATGCGCAGAGCGGCACCACGGCGCCGCGCCAGTGCAGGAACGGCGGCCCGGAGCGGAGGGTGGTGGTCTGCTGGACGGCGGGGCTCGGCGGGGCGGGCGGCCGGGGCGCGCCGGTCTCGTGGACGATGCGCAGGTTCGCCTCGGGGCCGTCCCCGGCCCCCTCCCGGCGGTAGCGGACCTCGACGATCCAGTTGTGCCCCTCGTGGAAGCCGCGGGCCTCGCGGACCAGCCGGATCGCGGGGCCGTCTTGGCGCAGCAGCGACAGCGGCACCACGATCTTTTCCAGGAGACCGGCCGTGAGCGCCGGGAAGTCCTCCGGGACGATCCATTCGGCGGCCCGCACGGCGTTCTCCAGCAGGAGGGAGGGCGGCAGCGCGGGGGTGCCGTCGAGGCGGAAGTCGCCGAGCGCGGGGGTGTGTTCGGGGTCGAGGACGACGCGTGCCGTCATCTGGGCGTGCGGCTGGTAGGCGGTCACCTCGCCGAGGTGGAAGATCTTCGGATAGGCGGTGGCGAAACCGGGCAGCGCGGGCACCACGGGATAGCCGATGGCCTGTCCCGGGTCGATGGCCTGGCCCAGCGGCCCGACGAAGGTGACCTCGCCCTCGGAGGCCCCCAGCAGTTCGGCCCGCCAGCGCTCCAGCCCGTCCGCCACGTCGATCGCGGCCATATAGCGCAGGGTGGCGGCGAAGTTGGCGATCAGCCCGATGCGGTCCCAGGTGGGCCAGGCGAGGGTCATCACGGGGAACGCGGCCCGGCGGGCGGCCCACTGGCCGAGCCGGGCCAGCCCGTCGTTGGCCGCGGCGTATTCGAGCTGGCCGACCATGCCGCCGAGGCGTCCGGTGAGGGAGCCGACGCTGCAGAAGAACTTCAGGTCGCGGTCGCGCACCTCCTCGAAGACGTTGAGGAAGCCCTCGATCTTGACCTCGACGGTGCGCAGGATCTCCTCGTCGGTCTTCTTCGGCAGCCGGGCGGAGGTGTCCACTCCGGCGTTGTGCACCACTCCGGCGAGCCTGCCGCCCTCCAGCGCGTCCTCGCGCCGGATGAGCTCGCGCACCTGGGCGCGGTCGGTGAAGTCGCAGCGCGCGTACTCGATGCGCAGCCCCTCCCGCCGGGCGCGGGTCAGATGGGTGGCGAGCTCCCACAGGCGGCGGGTGCGGGCGAGCCGGGCCCGGGTCCTCGCGGGCGACTCGCCCTTCGTACGGCCCGCCCAGACCTCCTTCTCGTACCGCTTCCACCCGGCCTCGTCGACGCCGAACCAGGGCTCGTCCCCGCTCGGGAACGGCTCCCGGCCGGTCACCACGACCCGTACGCCGTGCCGGGCGGCCAGTGAGCGGGCCAGCTCCCAGCCGATGCCCCGGCCGCCGCCGGAGATCAGCACGGTGTCCTCGGGGCCGAGGGTGAGGACGGGCGCGGCCACGGGCCGGTCCTCGGGGGTGAGGGTGAACCGGCGGCCGTCCCGGTGGCCGACCTCGATCTCGCCGGTGCGGCCGAGCTCGGCGGCGACGATGCCGGGCAGATCGGCGGAGGCGGCCAGGTCGATGTCGACGACGCGGGCGTTCACATTGGGGAACTCCCGGTGCAGGGTCTTGGCGAGCCCCGCCCAGATGCCGCCCAGGGGCTGCTCCAGGCCGTCCCGCGGATGCCGGCCCATCCCGCCGCCGAGATAGCTGACGGCGAGATAGAAGAGCCGGTCCGCGGTGGTCTCCGCCGCCCAGTCGTCGTAGACGCCGCGCAGCGCGGTCACGGTCTCGGTCAGCGCCTCCCGCCAGGCCCCGGCGAAGGCGGCGGGGTCCGGGTCGTGGGCCCGGCCCACGGTGAGGTCGACGATGGCATCCACCGGGCCGGGGCCGTCCGGCTCCCGGCGCACCAGCGCGCCGTGTTCCTTCAGTTCGCGCTCCACACCGGCGGCGATGTCCTCCTCGCCGCCGATCAGCAGCACCCGTATCCCGGCGAGCCGGGGGTGCGGCCCGGCGGGGCGCGGCAGCTCGGTGAGCCGCCACACCATCCGGGTCACCGGCTGGACCGGCGAGCCGTCCTCGGCCACGGTCATATCCGGCCCTCCCCCGCTGCTGCCTGTTCGAGGGGGACGGCCTCGCCGGTCTCGGCGTCGATGTAGCCGATGAGGGTGGCCCGCATGTCCTTCATCTGCAGGAGCATCCGGCCGTCGGGACGTACGGCGACGAAGCGGTTGCTGATGGCGTCGGCCGTCAGATCGAAGCCGGGCGGGGTGACGAAGAGGTCGACGGCCTCCCCGGAGGCGGCCAGCTCGTGGTCGCTGATCTCCTCGTACAGATCGATCCGGCGGATCGACAGCGGCGCCGCCACCGGCACCAGATGCCCGTCGTGCCCGTCGATCAGATCCAGCACCCCCACCCGGGCCAGCCCGTCGAGCAGGATGGACGGCACGGTGAACCGGGACCACACCGGGTCGCCGGCCGGAATGTCGGGTGCGTAGCGGGCGCGCTTGCCGCGGGAGTGGATCCGGGTGTCGGTGGTGGAGACGAAGGGGCCGGTCAGCCGCACCGGGGAGCCGGGCTGGTGGTACGGGTCGGGGACCGGGGTCTCCTCCCCCGCCGGCCACTCCTCCCAGCGCGGCGCGGTGGGCGCCTCGGTGTCCAGCAGCACCCGGGCCAGGAAGTGGACGCGGTCCTTGACCAGGACCACACCGCTGGGCGCCACCACGTCCTCGGTGATCCGCACCTGGACGACGGTCACCTCGCCGGGGCTGTCGACCAGCTCGGCGCGGATGCGCCGCGGTCCGGCCGCAAGGTCGCGGTAGACCCGCAGGAAGTGCTCGAAGCGCAGATCCTCGAAGGCGATCACCCGCTTGCCGGGGACCAGGGCGCGGGCGGCCTCGGCGGCCAGTTCGGTGACGAACGTGCCCGGCAGGGTGGCCTCGCCGCGCACCGTGTGGTGTTCGAGATAGCCGTCGGTCTCCAGGTCGAAGGCGCATTCGTAGACCACCGACCGCTCATCGGACTCCAGCAGCCGGCGCAGGAAGAACCCGGGCCGCTCCGCCTCGCCCGTGGTGGCCAGATAGCCGGGGTAGAAGCGCTCCACGGTGGCGCGCTCGGCGTCGCCGAGGTGGACGACGGAGGGGCGCCGCACGGGGGCGTGCAGCTCCTGGACGAAGTGGTGGATGCCCTCGGCGATGGCCATGTTGCTGTACGACCCGGCGCGTTCGTAGTACGCCTTGGTCAGCTCGTTGGCGCCCATGCCGACGCCTTCCCACAGCGTCCAGCCGATGGTGAACTCGTCCGTCCGCGGCTCGGTGGCCCGGGTGTGGGTCGCGGCGGCGGCCAGGAAGTCGTTGGCCGCGGCGTAGTCGGCCTCCCCGAGCTGTCCGAAGTAGCCCAGCAGCGAGCCGAAGTTGCACCACAGCCGGGGCGGCGCGGTGCGCAGGGCGCGCTTGAGGTGGAGGTAGGAGTCCAGCTTCAGATCGCGGATGGCGGTGAACTCGGCGAAGCTCTTGTCCTTGATCAGCCCCGAGCGCTGCAGCCCGGCGGCGTTGACCAGCAGGTCGATCCGCCCCTGCTCGGCCAGGACCCGGCCGATCGCCCCGTCCACCGCCTCGCCGTCACGCATGTCACAGGCGAGGTAGGTGACCCGGCCGGGACCGCTGTGGGCGGCCATCTCGTCCAGGTTCCGCTTCGCCCAGCGGGCGTTGACCATGCGGTCGAAGGCACGGTTGATGTCGGCGACGGTGCGGCCGTCGCGCCGGGCGATCTCCGCCTTGATGTAGCCGGCGCGGCGGGCGGCGAACTCCTCGTCGGTGCCCTCATAGGTCTCCGGCGGCCAGCCGTCCAGGGAGTTGCTGCCGAGGACGTAGATCCGGGGCCGGAAGTGCTCGGCGACCGCCTTGACCACCTCGGCGGTGATGCCCCGGGCGCCTCCGGCGACCACCACGACGGAGTCCGGGCCGAGGACGGCAGGCACCCCCTCGCCCGGGGCGGCCGGCTCGTCGGAGAGCAGATGGCTCTTCCGCACGCCGTCGATGTCGAACACCGCGGGGAAGACCCGCTCGTTCGCGCTCTCCTCCTCGGCCCGGGCGATGGCCTCGGTGAGGTCGGTGGCGGAGGTGCACAGCGTGAAGGCGAGGCAGGCGTCGCGCTCCAGGGCCGCGGTCTTCCACAGCCCGGTGAAGAGCCCGGTGCACGGATGCGGGGTGCCGCCGGGCGCGGCGTCCAGCAGCAGCGCCACGGCCGAGGAGCCGGGGTCGGCCAGGTCGTCGTAGGCGTGCTGGAGCGTCAGGTAGGCGGCGTCGTGCAGGGCGGTGAGGCCGGGCGCGGGGCCGTCCGTGGGCGCCCGGCCGAGGTCGGCGACCACCCTGAGGTGGGTGGCCCCGGGGCCCGCACCGGCCAGGGCCCGGCGGACCGACTCCTCGGTGACCTCGGGCAGATGGTGCCAGCCGGGGCGCTCGGCCTTGAGCGGCGCCGTGGACAGGACGGTGAGGTCCGCCTCGGGCGGCACGGCACCGGCGAGCAGTTCGGGCGCGTCGGTGAGCACCACCGCGCCCGCGGGGAGGAACGGGGTGCGCTCGCGCACGGTGCGCGCGGGCAGTTCGGCAAGGACGGGCACCTGGCGGCGGACCCGTACGGGGGTGCCGTCCGCGAGCCGTCCGTCGGTGGCGAACGCGGCGGGCAGCGCGGCCGGGGCCGCCTCGGCGGGGCCGGGCCCGGCGTCGTCACCGGTCCCCGGGATGGTCAGCCGGAGCCGGGCCCCGGCGGCGCCCTCGCTCTCGTCGGTGGCGATCTCCACGCTCCCCGAGGGCCGGTGCAGCGCCTTGAGGACGGCGAGACCACCGGCCGCGCCCAGATAGCGGGCGTGCTCGGGGGCGGGCGCGCCGCACAGCAGGATCTCGTCCGGAGCGGCCTCGCCGCGCCCCGCCTCGACGGCACCGAGCGGCTCGTCCACGTACGCGAGCACCTCGAGCCCCGCGGCACGGGCCCGCTCCTCGGTGGTCAGGGCGAACAGGAAGGCGCCCTCGGCGAGTTCCTCGGCCTCCGGGGGCAGCAGCTCGCCGATCAGCGTCCGGTACTCCGGGAGGCTGTTGCCGTTGATCCCGCCCGCGAGCGCGAAGTCGAGCTCCCCGGTGCGCAGATAGCGGCCCGCGGAGGTGATGGAGGAGACGGCGGAGGCGAATCCGGAGTCCATCGTCATGTTGGGGCCGTTGAGGTCGAAGTAGTTCGCCACCCGGGCCGAGATGATGTTGGGCATCTGGCCGGGGAAGGAGTCCTCGTTGGAGGCCGGGATCATGTCGCGTACGCGGCCGCCGAGCCGCTCCAGGACGCCCGGCAGCGCATCGGAGCCCAGCTCGCCGAGGGCCTCGGCGATGTCGTCGAGATAGCAGCGGTTGGCGTAGAGCATCGCGGCGCGGGTCGGGCCCATATGGCCGACGAACACCCCGGTCTTGAGCGCCCGCTCCTGCCAGAAGTCCGGCATCTGGTCCCGGAGTTGATGGGCGCACTCCACGATCATCAGCTGGCAGCGGTCCAGGGCCCGGATGGTCTTGGGAGGCAGCCGGACCTTGTTGAACGGCGGCGCCGGGTATTCCTCGCCGAAGCTGTCGCGGGGGCGCGGACCGCCGCCCAGCCAGCGAGTGACCTCCTCGCGGCCCGCCAGCCCCGGCAGATGGGCCGACCAGCCGACGATCGCCACCCGGCTGCCGGGGTCGGGGACCTTGGTGACGGTCGCCGGGGCCCGGTCGGTGACGGCGGCGTTCCCGGCGGCGGGGCGCGGCCGGTGCTCGGAGACGATCAGATGGGCGTTGGTGCCGCCGAAGCCGAAACCGGACACCGCGGCCAGCCGCGGGCCCTCCGGCTTTTCCGGCCACTCCTTGTGCTCGGGGGTGATCTCCAGTCCGGTCTCGTCGAGCCGGAAGTCCTCGCGAGGTCGGGAGAAGCGGAACTGACCGGGGATGGTGTGCTCGGCCAGGCCCAGCAGGTTCTCGATGAGCGAGACCACGCCCGCCGCCCAGCCGGTGTGGCCGATCAGGGACTTGTTGGAGGTGACCGCGGCCGGTCCGGCGGTGCCGTAGTACTCCCGCAGCGTGGTGAACTCGGCGAGGTCACCGGCCGGGGTGCCGGTGGCGTGGGCGTTGACCCAGCTCACCGCATCGCCCTCGACCTCGCCCGCCTCCAGGGCGCGCCGGACCGCCAGGCTCTGACCCGCGGCGTTGGGCGCGTAGATGGCCTTGCCCTTGCCGTCGGAGGACGAGCCGAACGCCCGGAGCACCCCGAGCACCTCGTCCCCGTCGGCCCGCGCCCGGCTCAGTCGCTTGAGGACGACCAGGGCGGCGCCGTCGGCGAAGATCACCCCGTCGGCGTCCTCGTCCAGCGCGTGCACCTCACCGCGCTTGGAGAGCCCCTGGAGCTTGGAGAAGAGCACGGTGCCGCGCGGCGCGAGCGCGAAGGCGCCGCCGCAGACGGCGATGTCCTGCTTGCCCATGAGCAGGCCCTTGGCGGCGATGTCGATCGCGTACAGGGAGGAGGAGCAGGCGGTGTCCACCATGTGCAGCTCGGTCGAGGGCGGCAGCAGACCGCGCATCGCCAGCTCGCCGACGCGGTGCGGCAGAAAGCGCGAGCGGTCCTGGCCGGCCCGCCAGTAGCGGCGGGCCAGGGCCGCTTCGATGTCGCCGCCGAGGGTGGTGCGCTCGCCGTCCTCCAGCGGCAGGTCCCGGAGGATGTCCTGCGTCATCCGGGTGACGCTGTCCAGCACCCCGGCCTCTTCGAGGTGCTGGCTGCCGTCGGGGGTGTAGCCGACGACGAAGGAGCAGCGGTCGGTGTCCTGGTGGCGCACCCCGTCCAGGGCCTGGACCAGGCTGTGGCGCAGCCACATGGTGGTCAGCTCGTGGTCGTCCGCGCCCTCGGCCATGCTGTCGACGGAGCCGGGGGCGGCCTCGAAGTCCGTGATGAAGACACAGCGGTCGGCATACGCCTTGTCCTCGGCGGCGGTGTCGACGGCGTGGAAGTTCTCATGCCGCCAGCGGTCCCGGGGGATCTTGACGAACAGCTCGTCACCGGTCGTGCGGAGCTTCCAGAACTCCTCGGGGCTGTTCGCCCCGGCGACCGCCAGGCCCATGCCGACGACGGCGATCGCGTCGTCGGGGACATCGGGGGGCAGGTCGGGGCCGGGGGCGTCCACGGGCTCGGTGACGGCGGCCTCGGTGACGACGACGGTCGGGGCGGCCTGGGGGCGTGCGGGCTCGGGAGCCACGGCGGGCTGGAGCTCGGGCTCCGGCTCCGGTGCGGCCTCTTCCCGTACGGGAGCGGCGGCGGGCGGGGACAGGAGGGCGGCGCCCAGCGTCAGTCCCCCGTCCGCGAGCACCACCTGCCCGGTGATCCACCGTGAGGCGTCGGAGGCAAGGAAGGCGACGACGTCGGCGAACTCCTCGGCGGTGCCCAGCCGTCCGAAGGGGGTCGCCCTGGCGATCACCTCCTGCATCTCCCGGGCCCGGGGGAACTTGTCCGCGACATCGCTTTCGAGCATGGCGGCCGAGGCGGTGTTCACCCGGATGCCGAGCGGGGCGAACTCCACGGCGAGATAACGGGTCGCCGCCTCGGCGGCCGCCTTGGCGGGGGCGCAGGCCGAGTAGTTGGCCATCACCATCTGCGAGCCGCCGAGCGCCGAGACGGTGACGATCGACCCGCCGCCGGTGCGCGCCATCAGCGGGGCCGCGCCGCGGGCGCAGCGCAGTCCCCCCTTGTAGTTGGTGTCGATGGCCTTGGCGATGTCGTCGTCGGTCACCTCGGCCAGGGGCAGCAGGGCCCCGTTGGCGGCGCTGTTGACCAGGATGTCCAGCCGCCCGTGGCGCTCCTCGATCTCGGCGAACATCCGGTCGACCTGCTCCTGCCGGGCCACCGAGGCCCGTGCGAGCTGGACCCGGGCGCCGCTTGCCACCAGTTCGTCCCTGGTGCGCTTGGCCTGGTCGTGCGAGTGGAAATAGTTGAGGACGATGTCGGCGCCGCGGGCCGCGAGGGTCCGCGCGATCGCCTTTCCCACGCCCTTGGAACCTCCGGTGACCAGGGCCACCTTCCCCGTGAGGTCTTTCATGGAACGACTGACTCCTTCTGCGACGAGGGGGTGGGCGCTTCAGCCCGTGGCGGAGGCGGGCGCATGGGCCCCCTGGTCGTTCATCTGCTGCAGCACAAAGTCGGTGATCTTGCCCATGGTGTTGTAGGTGGCCAGCCGGAAGCCGGACTCGCGCGGCGGCAGTCCGTAACGACTGGAGACCCTGGACAGGAGTTCGACCTGCTTGACGGAGTCGACTCCCAGCTCGGCCTCGAGCTGCACCTCGTCCTCGAAGACGTCCTCGGGGTATTCGAGCGCCTCGGCGTAGAGGGTCCGCAGCTCGTCGAAGAGCCGCTCACGGTCGTACTCCTCCGGCCGCGGTCCGGACGCGGACGAGGCCGCCGGGGCCGCCGGGGCGGGCTCGGGAGCGGCCTCGACAGCGGGCTCGGGCTCCGCGGTCTGCTCGGCGGCGGGCTCGGGCTCGGGGCGCCCGGCCTCGGCGGACTTGCGGAAGGCGTCCAGTTCGGTGCGGACCAGCTCCAGCACCATGTGGCCGCGTTCGCTCCAGTACGCCGCGAAGACGTCGGAGGGCACCGAGGGGGCCAGCAGCTCGGCGAGCCCGCCGCGCTCGGGCGCGGCCAGACCGGCCTCACGCAGCGCCTCGAGCGTTCCGTCGAGCGCGAGCCGTCCGCCGGTCAGGGCCAGCGTGGGCAGCGACCGCACCTCGGAGCCGGCGGTCACCTTGGCGACCAGCTTGGAGAGCGCGGCGCGCCCGCCCGCCTCCACGAACACCTCGGCGCCGCTCTCCCGCAGATGCCGTACGGCCGCGGCGAACCGCACCGGCCGGGTGAAGTGCTCGGCCAGCAGATCGGCGAGCACATCGCCGGGCTCGTAGTAGCGCTGCAGGATCGGCGAGTAGACCGGGCGGTTCAGCGGATGCTGGTCCAACTTCCGTACGTAGGCGGCGAACTCGGGGGCGGCGGGGGCGAGCGCCGGGGTGTGGAAGGGGAAGGGGGTGTCGATCTCGATGGCGCCCACGTCCAGCTGTCCGGCGATCGCCACGACCCGGTCCAGGATTCCGGCGGGGCCGCTGACCACGGTCTGCTCGTCGTGGTTCTCGGTGGCGACGGCCAGCAGCGGCTCGTCCACCAGCTCCAGCAGCTTGCGGGTGCGCTCGGCGCTCGCGGCCAGGGCCACCATGCGGCCGTCGACACCGCCCTGCCGCTCGATCACGGCGACGCGCCGGGCGACGATCCGGACCCCGTCCTCGACCGAGAAGGCCCCGGCCGCCACCAGGGCGGTGATCTCGCCGAGGCTGTGCCCGGCCAGGACGTCGGGGGTGGCGCCCTGGGCGGCGAGGATCTCGTAGGCGGCCAGGCCCGCGCCGTAGATGGCGACCTGGGAGACCCAGGGGTCGTTGTCGAGCAGATCGCGCAGATCGGCCTTGCGCTCGCCGAAGAGCACCTCGGAGATCCGGCGGCCGTAGAGCTCCTCGGTCACGGCGTCGAGCCGCTCGAAGACCCGGCCGATCTGGGGATGAAGCTCCTTGGCCCGGCGGAGCGCCTCGCCGTCGAAGCCGCCTTGTCCGGGGAAGAGAAAGGCGGTCGTGACGCCTGTGGACGGATTGCTGGACATGCCGATGCCTCCATGAGTGGGGTGGTGACGGTGCGTGAGGTGCGCCACCCGCGCGGGTGGCGCGGCGCTGTGGGCGGCCGATGGCCGTGTTGTGAGATCGCGGCCGCGCCGTGGGGGCGTGCCGCGGGCGAGCCGGGCTAGGCGGCGCCGGCGACCGGGGAGTCGAGCAGGAAGGTGCCCATGCTCCCGAGGTTTGCGGCGATCAGCCGGTCGGCGAGCCGGGTCGCCGGGGGCAGATGCCGGGGGGCGCCGCGGACGAGCCAGCGCACCATCCGGATCTTCCAGCCCGGCTCGGGTCCCGGCGGGATGTGGTCGAAGAGGGCGTGGATATTGCCCGGGGAGTAGAACTCGGAGGGCGGGACGATCGTGGCGAACATCCCGACCATGCCGCTGCCGTGGTGCGGGCTGCGTGCCATCGCCCGGATGAACTCCAGCTCCTCGCGGTTGTAGTCGGCGAGCGCGGCGTGGTCGCGGGTGTACCGGAAGTGGCCGCTCACCAGGGCGTCGCGGCGCCGGGCGTAGTCGGCGAGCGCGGTGGCGAGGTCACGGTCGCCGGACAGGGCGGGCTCCACGGCCTCCACGAGCAGTTCGGCACCGCGCAGCGAGTCGGTGATGCCGGCGGCGGTGATGGGATCGCGGGTGTAGCCCGCGTCGCCGACCAGGACCCAGCCCGGACCGTGGCAGTGGCGCAGGAAGTTGGGGACCGCGCCGGTCATCCACTTGTCGACGCGCCGGGTCTCCCGCAGCCGCGCCGCGAACTCGGGGTCGACGTCCTCGAAGGCGGCGATGACCGTGGCGTCGCGCTCCTCGTCGGGCGACGCCTTGAAGTCCCCCACCGGCAGGGCCACTCCGACGATGGTGAGGCCGTCGTGGGTGGGCCAGGTGAAGGCGTGCTGATGGCGGTGGCGGTAGGTGCGTACCTTGCCGTCGTGCGGCAGATCCGCCCAGTACGACCAGTGGCTCTTGTTGAGCACCGGGTGGGAGTCGTACTTCTCGGCGCCCACCAGCCGGGCGACGGTGGAGTTGGAGCCGTCGGCGCCCACCACCAGCCGGGCGTGCTCGACGAGGGGGGTGCGGTCCTCGGTCTCGGCCCGGACGCCGATGACGGTGCCCTGGCCGTCCGTCAGCAGCTCGCGCAGTGCGACCTGCTCCCGCAGCTCCGCCCCGGCCTTGACGGCGGCCTCGAGCAGGATCTCGTCCAGCTTGGCGCGCTCCGGGGAGTACGCCTCGGCCACGCCCTCGACGGCGGGCAGCTTGGCCATCAGCTGGACGGGGCCGCTCTGCAGACCGTAGGAGTGGATGGGCGGGCAGCCGGTGGCCGCCACCTCGTCCAGCAGTCCCCAGCGCTTCAGCCGGAGAATTCCCGGGGGTGGACCAGATTTGTGGCGGCCCCCTTGCCGCCGGGGAATTTGGCCCGGTCGAGGAGAAGGACTCGGTATCCCGCTCGTGCCAGGAGCATCGCCGTCGATGCCCCACTGATGCGCGCTCCTACCACAATGACGTCGTACATAGCGACCCCCATACCCAACGGTCACCCGGGGTCCGGGGACCGGTGGATCATCTTTTTCGCTCTGTCTTCGCTCTGTCGAATTTAGTTGCGCGACCGACTCGGAAGGTTTCCCGGGTATGAATCTTCGGCGGCACCCGAAGAAATCACCTTCGTTTCGCCGGATACGGTGCGGCCGCGCGGTGCCGTGAGAATGGCCAGACAGCCGAGGGCGGCGATTCCGGCGCCGATCCAGGCGGCGGGCCGCAACCCGTCCACGAATTCCTGGGGCGAGCCGTATCCGCCCAGCGTGGTGAATACGGAGGTGAGCACCGCGACGCCGAGTGCGCCGCCGAGCTCCCGGAACGTGTTGTTGGCGCCCGAGGCTATTCCCTGGTCGCGCGGTGCGACGATACTCATCGCCATTTCCGCGACGGGCGAGAAGAACAGCCCGAGGCCGATTCCGCCCAGCACCAGGCCGGGCACCTGATCGGCATAGGCGGTGTCCGCGCTCACCACGGACGCCAGCCAGCCCAGCCCCACGGCCTCGAACAGCAACCCCGCCGCGACCACCAGACGGTTGCCGAGCCGGGCGGTCAGCAGCGCCGCCAGCGGCGCGACGACGACCGGCATCGCCGTCCACGGCAGCATCTTCACGCCCGCCTCCAGCGGCGAGAAGCCCTGGATGTTCTGCATGAACTGAGTGAGCAGGAAGACCAGTCCGAACATGGCCGCGAACATCAGCAGACTGGCCGCGTTGACCGCGCTGAACGCGCGGTTGCGGAACAGCCGCATCGGCAGCATGGGTTCGGCGGTGCGCAGCTCCCAGCCGACGAAGAGCGCGAGGACCACGAGGCCGCCGGCCAGGAAGCCGATCACCCGGCCGCTGGACCAGCCGTGTTCGGTGGTGGACACCAGCGCGTAGACCACGCCGAACACCCCGAGGCTGACCAGGACGGTGCCCACCGGGTCGAGCGAGGTGTCCGGGCGGGTGGACTCGGCCAGCTTCCAGAGGCCGAGCACCAGCACCAGCACGCCGATCGGCACATTGACCCAGAAGATCCACTCCCAGGAGATCTTCTCCACCACGGCCCCGCCGATCAGCGGGCCGAGCGCGACCGCGAGCCCGCTGAGGGCGCCCCAGACGCCCAGCGCGAGACCGCGCCGGCGCTCGGGGACGGCGACCGTCAGCAGCGTCAGCGTCAGCGGCATCACCACGGCCGCCCCGAGGCCCTGTACGGCCCGGGCGGCGATCAGGGCGTCCGCGCTGCCGGACAGCGCCGCGGCGGCGGAGGCCCCGGTGAAGACGACGAGGCCGGCCAGGAACACCCGGCGGCGCCCGAACCGGTCCCCGGCGGCCGCACCGGCCATCAGGAAGACCGAGAAGGTGAGGGTGTAGCCGTTCACCGTCCACTCCAGGTCCTGGAGGCTGGTGCCCAGGTCCTTCTGGATGGCGGGCAGCGCGGTGATGACGACGAGGTTGTCCAAGGCGGCCATGAAGACGGTGAGTCCGGACACCACCAGCGTCCACACGGGGTTCATTCCGCTCGGGCCGGAACGGTCAGTCATGAATACCTTTCCTATGACGGCGCGTTTGCTGTGCGACAGATTGGCTCACGTCGATATCCGGCCGACGGATAAACGGACAGACAGCGGCAACGCTAACCGGCCACGATCCTCCCGGGAACTGTACTTTGGTACAGGTGCCGGTAGCTGAGGGCGACGAGGCCGGCCTGTAGCCGCGATTCCACCTGCAGTTTCGCGAGTATTGAGGCCACATGCGCCTTCACCGTGCGCTCGGTCACCTGCAGCCGCAGCGCGATACGGCGGTTGGACCAGCCGGCGCCGAGCAGCGCAAACGCCTGGGCCTCCCTGGCCGATAACAACGGCACACGCTCCAGCTCCCGCGACCAGTTGGGCACCGGAATATCGGGCACGACGGCAAGACCGCCCCTGTCGGACACGGTGACATTTCCCCCTAGTGTGCGGCGCGTCGAGCCGCCGCTCATGCAAGAATCAGACTTGATTGCCCTCTTGATTATTGCGGCCGCACGCCCATACGAGTCAAGGATTTCCGACCCTTTCTCGCCTCGCGAGAAAGACCTGGTGAAGCGTGGGGAATGCGCTTCACATTTACTCCTGTTACCTTAAATTTACTTCATTCTCGAATCGTTTCCATCCGGGGTGGCGGGTTGCCCACGCCCCAGATCGGCCAGCGCCGCCGCCGTCTGCTCCACCGCCCCGATGACGGTCACCGGACACCGCGTCATGACCTGTTTGGGCTTCATCACCAGCACCGAGCCCATCACCAGCCCGTCCCAGGTGACCGGCGCCGCACACTCGTTCCACCCCGCCGCGCACTCCTCGTGGCCCAGCGCGTAGCCCCGCGCCCTGATCCGGTCCAGCGAGGCGAGGAGCCGCACATCGTCCCGGAAGGCCCCGGGACCGGCCTCGGTGGGCACCGGCCGGTCCAGCACCTCCGACTGGATCGTCTCCGGGAGATACGCCAGGATCGCCCGCCCCGCGGCGCCCACCCGCAGCGAGTGCTCGACGGTCTGCACCGCCCGCGGCGTCATCCCCAGCTCCGTCAGATCGGAGTCGCCGACGGCCATATCGGCGCACTGCCGGTGGGCGCCGCCGAACGGCGCCAGCAGATAGAGGAAGGCCAGCCCCCCGGTGGCCCGGCGCAGCGCCTCCAGCAGGGCGTGGGCCGCGTCCGGCGCGGGCGAGTGGGCCAGCGCCTTGAGACCGAGCTGCGGGGCGGCCGAGCCCAGCCGGTACAGCCCCCGGCCCTCGCGGACGAAGATGCCCTGGTGCACCCCGGACTGCAGAATCCGGTACACGGTCGAATCGTCCAGCTCCGCCGCTCTGGCCAGCGCCCCGGGCCCATGGGCCCGTCCGCCGAGCTGGGTGAAGGCCCGCTGCACGCGGAACACCCTCTCGGCATGGCTGCTTCCGCCCACGGCCCTGTTCTTGGCCACCCCGTTAGCCCCCCGTGCAGATTCCCCCGTTGCCGTGCCCAACGTGCCATGCGACCACACCCATTCCCGATCCGGGGTAGGTGGTCCGCTTGTGGACAACAAGGCCCCGCCGGGTTGCCCGGCGGGGCCTGATGCTTTATGGAGGCGCTGTTCCCGGAGCGGCTACTTGCCGGTCTCCTTCTCGTACGCCTTGATGACCTCGTCGGTCGGGCCGTCCATCAGCAGCTCGCCCTTCTCCAGCCACAGCACCCGGTCACAGGTGTCCCGGATCGACTTGTTGTTGTGGCTGACGAGGAAGACCGTGCCGGCCTCCTGGCGAAGCTCGCGAATACGGGCCTCGGAGCGCTTCTGGAACTTCCTGTCGCCGGTGGCCAGCGCCTCGTCGATCATCAGCACATCGTGGTCCTTGGCCGCGGCGATGGAGAAGCGCAGCCGGGCCGCCATACCGGAGGAGTACGTGCGCATCGGCAGGGTGATGAAGTCGCCCTTCTCGTTGATGCCCGAGAAGTCCACGATGTCCTGATAGCGCTCCCGGACCTGCTCACGCGACATGCCCATGGCCAGACCGCCGAGTATGACGTTCCGCTCACCGGTGAGGTCGTTCATCAGCGCCGCGTTCACACCGAGCAGCGACGGCTGGCCATCGGTGTAGACGCTGCCGCGCTCGGTGGGCAGCAGCCCCGCGACGGCCTTGAGCAGGGTCGACTTACCGGAGCCGTTGGACCCGATCAGGCCGATCGACTCGCCCTTGTACGCCACGAAGGTGACCCCGCGCACGGCGTGCACCTCGCGCATACCGGGAGAGCCCTTGCGGCGCAGTATGCGGCTCAGGGCGGCGGTGGCGCTGCCGCGCCCCTTGGGGCCGCCGTTGACGCGGTAGACGATATGGACGTCGTCGGCGACGACGGTGGGCACACGGGCCTCAGCGGGCGTCGCCCGCTCGACGGTTTCGAGTGTCTGTTCAGCCACGGCCGTACTGCTCCTCCGCCTTCCAGAAATATACGAAGCCCGCCGAGCCGGCCAGGACCGCCCAGCCGAGCGCGAAGGCCCAGACGTGATCCGGCAGGTTCGACGCGGAGTACCCGTCGATCAGCGCGTACCGGATGAGGTCCATATAGACGGCCGCCGGGTTCCACTGAAGGACGTCGGTGACCCACCCGGGCACGTCCTTCTCCGCCAGCATGTGCGGGATGCTGAACATCACCCCGGACGCGTACATCCACGTCCGCAGCACGAACGGCATCAGCTGCGCGAGGTCGGGCGTCTTGGCGCCCATCCGGGCGACGATCAGCGAGAGGCCGGTGTTGAACACGAACTGGAGCGCCAGCGCCGGGATCACCAGCAGCCACGACAGACCGGGGTAGCTGCCGAAGCCGACCATGATGACGACCAGCACGATCATCGAGAACAGCAGCTGCTGAAGCTGCTGGAGCGAGAACGAGATCGGCAGCGAGGCGCGCGGGAAGTGCAGGGCCCTGACCAGGCCCAGATTGCCCGAGATGGACCTCACACCGGCGAGGACCGAGTTCTGCGTGAAGGTGAAGACGAAGACACCCGTCACGAGGAACGGAATGAACACCTCATGCGGCATGCCGCGGCTGGTGCTCAGCAGCAACCCGAAGATGAGGTAGTACACCAGCGCGTTGAGGAGCGGCGTCGCCACCTGCCACAGCTGGCCCAGCTTGGCCTGGCTGTACTGCGCGGTGAGCTTGGCCTGCGAAAAGGCCAGGATGAAGTGACGTCGGCCCCACATCTGGCGGAGGTAATCGCCGAGGCCCACCCGGGCGCCGCTCACCGACAGCCCGTACTTCGTCGCCAGCTCGGACGGGGACAGGCCGTCGTCGGCCGATGGCGGGGCACTCACGGCTACCGCACCGTCGTGCGTAGTCTCGCTCACAGTTGACACTTTCGTCTTCAGGGTGCGCTGAGCGGGGCCGCGCCCCGGGTCGCGCCCGATGCTCTTCGATACGAGCTTGTCAGATGACAGGAGGTCGGCCCAGTCGGGTCAGGCGCCATACCGTACGCCACTTCATGGGTCGGCGGGGACCACACGGTGTCTTCCAGCCCTCCCTGAAGCCCCCGAACCAGGCCCGAAGTGCGGTTTTCGACGGACGCCTGGCCAGTGTGAGCAGCAGCCAGACGCCCAGATAGACGGGCACGAGCAGCGCAGGAAGGTTACGCCGGGCCAGCCAGACCCGGTTGCGGGCCACCATCCGGTGGTAGACCGCGTGCCTGCTCGGTGCGGTGGTCGGATGGTGCAGCACCATGTCCGACCGGTAATCGATCATCCAGCCGGCATCCAGCGCCCGCCAGGCCAGATCGGTCTCCTCATGCGCGTAGAAGAAGTCGTCCGGCAACCCCCCGACCTGCTGGAACACCGTGGTACGGACCGCGTTGGCCCCGCCCAGGAAGGTGGTCACCCGGGAGGACCGCAGCGGGTCGGAGGCACGCAGCCGAGGCACATGGCGACGCTGGGTGACGCCGGTGTCGGGGTCGGCGATGCGGAACGAGATGATGCCCAGCTCCGGATCATCGGCGAACGCCCGGCGGCACAGCTCGGCCGTGTCGGTGCCCGGCAGCAGCCCGTCGTCATCAAGGAAGAGCAGTACATCGACGTCCGAGCCGCTGGGCCCGAACGCCTCGATGCCGACATTGCGGCCCGCCGGGATGCCCACGTTCTCGGGCAGCTCGACGGTCCGGACGCCCTCGGGGAGCGCGGGCAGCGGCGAGCCGTTGCCCACGACGACCACCTCGACCGGGTCGCCGTCCTGCTTGGCGACCGAGTCGAGGAGTTCGCGCAGCTCCTCGGGGCGATTGCCCATCGTGAGGACGACCGCTCCGACCTTCATGGCGCTCATGCTCACTTGAGCCTGCTCGACGCGAGGATGGACACGAGGTGGAGCAGGGTTTGCAGCAGGGCGATACCGGCCAGTACGGCGACTCCCAGCCGGGTGAGGAACAGGTCCCCGCGCACCTGGTCCACGATCGCCAGCACCAGGATGAGCAGCGACGCCTCGACCCCGAGGACCAGCCGGTGGAACTTCAGCGCCGCGGCCGCCCTGCGGGCCAGCGCCACACCGGACGAGCGCGGCTCGGCGGCCGCCTCCTTGACCGGCGGCAGACCGCCCTGGTGCCGGGCGACCCCGACGAGATCGGTCTCGGCCTTGATCAGGATGGCACCGAGCGCGGCGAGGGTGCCGAGGAACGCCCACAGCCAGTCGATCCGCCCGGGGCCCCACAGGTCGGCGGCGCGCAGACCGAAGCCGACGAGCACCGCGGCGTCGCACAGGTAGGCACCGACCCGGTCCAGGTACACACCGCCCAGCGAGAACTGCTTCTTCCAGCGGGCTATCTCGCCGTCGACGCAGTCCAGCAGCAGGTAGAGCTGCACCATCAGCACCCGAGCACGGCGCCCGCGATCCCCGGCACCAGCAGGGCCGGGGCGGCGAGGGCGCCGAAGACGGTCATCAGATACGTGAGCTGGTTGGGCGTGACCCGGGTGTTCACCAGGTGCCGGTCGCAGCGCAGCGAGATTTCCCGCATGTACAGGCGCCCGGCCCAGTGCTCACCGCTCCGCCGGTCCTTGACCCCCGCGGGGTGGACGACCGGGCGGAGTTCAGCCACTGATGGCTTGACTGACTGCTTTGGCATAGTCGGCGTATGCGTCCCTGATCGCGTCGGATGAGAGGTCGAGGTGCTCGAGGATCGTGTAGCGGCCGGGGCGCGTCTTCGGAGCGAACTCCACGATCTGGACGAACTCGTCCACCGTGAAGCCGATCTCCTCGGGCAGCACGGGCAGACCGTGCCGGTGCAGCACCTCGGCCATGTGCTCCGACTCCTCATGCGCCCCGCGCAGCCGCATCGCGAAGGCGGCGGCCAGCCCGCACTGCTCGCCGTGGCTGGCGGCGCGCTTGGGGAAGAGGAGGTCGAAGGCGTGGTTGATCTCGTGGCAGGCACCGGAGGCCGGGCGGGAGTCCCCCGCGACCGACATGGAGATGCCGGTGAGCACCAGTCCCTCGGCCAGCACCTGGAGGAAGCCGTCGTCGCCGACCCCGCCGGGGTGGCGCAGCACGGCCTCGCCCGCCTGGCGCGCCATCGCGGCCGCGAGGCCGTCGATCTGCTCGCCTGTCTCGCGGTGGGACAGCTCCCAGTCGGCGACCGCGGAGATATTGGACAGGGCGTCGCCGATACCGGAGCGGACGAAGCGGACCGGCGCCTCACGGATCACATCGAGGTCGATGACCACCGCGATCGGGTTGGGCACCCCGTACGAACCGCGTCCGGCGTCGTTGTCCAGGGTCGCCACCGGGGAGCACAGACCGTCGTGCGAGAGGTTGGTGGCGACGGCGACCAGCGGAAGGCCGATGCGCGCCGCGGCGAACTTCGCACAGTCGATGATCTTTCCGCCGCCCAGCCCCACGACCGCGTCGTAGTGCCCCGACTTCATGGCGTCGGCGAGCTTGATCGCGTCATCCAGCGTGCCGCCGCCGACCTCGTACCAGCTCGCGCCCGGCAGCGCCGGTGACAGCCGCTCGCGCAGCAGGGCACCGGAGCCGCCGCTGATGGCGATGGCCAGCTTGCCGGAGGCGGAGATCCGCTGGTCGGCGAGGACCCCCGCGAGATCGTCCAGGGCGCCCGCGCGGATGTCGACGACGAGCGGCGAGGGGATGAGCCTCGTCAGTACTGGCACGCGATGTCACGGCCCTTCGCCAGATCGTCGTGGTTGTCGATCTCGACCCACTTGACGTCGCCGATCGGGGCCACGTCGACCTTGAAGCCGCGGTTGACCAGCTCCTGGTAGCCGTCCTCGTAGTAGAGGTCGGGGTCGCGCTCGAAGGTGGCCTTCAGCGCGTCCGCGAGATCGGCGGCGGCCTCGCCCTCGATGAGGGTGACGCCGATGTACTCACCGGTCGCCTCGGCCGGGTCCATCAGCTTGGTGATCTTCTGGACGCCCTTGTCGGGGTCGGCGACGACCTTCATCTCCTCGTCGGCGAGCTGCTTGACCGTGTCCAGGGCCAGGATGATCTTCTGGCCGTTGCCACGCGCGGCCAGCAGGGTCTTCTCGACCGAGACCGGGTGCACGGTGTCGCCGTTGGCGAGGATCACGGTGTGCTGGATCGCGTCACGGGCGCACCAAAGGGAGTAGGCGTTGTTCCACTCCTCGGCCTTGTCGTTGTCGATCAGCGTGAGCTTGAGGCCGTACTTCTGCTCCAGGGCCTCCTTGCGTTCGTACACGGCCTCCTTGCGGTAGCCGACGACGATGGCGACCTCGGTCAGACCGATCTCCGCGAAGTTACCGAGGGTCAGGTCCAGGACGGTGGGCTCGCCTTCCTTCCCCTCGGGCCCCACGGGCACCAGGGCCTTGGGAAGCGTGTCGGTGTAAGGGCGCAGACGCCGTCCGGCGCCGGCCGCGAGCACGAGGCCGATCATGCGGGTTCTCCTGTTTCGTCGTGTACGGCGGGTGCTCCTGAGGACACCCAGAAGCGGATGCTCTCGATGAGCACCGCCAGCGCGATGACCGCCGCCAAAGCGGTCAACGCGATGGTGAAACCTTGGTTCTGGTCGTGCAGCAGGGCAACGGCGGCCGTGACCACCACCGTCCGCCCCTCGTGCCCGCCGATCGCCCGCACCAGCCGGCGCGGGGGCGCCCCCGTGCCGCCGCGGATGCGGTACACCGTGTCGTAGTGATGGTAGGCGACCGCCGCAACCAGCCCGAAAGCAGCGGGCAAGGCACCGTTCATCTCCGCGTAAGCCGCCAGGATCAGGATGGTCCCGTATTCGGCGGCGCGGAAGAGTGGCGGCACCAGCCAGTCGAGGGGGCCCGTGAGCGGCGCGGCGACGGCGACGCCCGCGAGGACCGCGTAGAGCACGGCGCATCCCAGAGGCACCCAGGAGCCGAAACCGGCGGCCGCGGTGCCGGCCAGGACGGCCGCGGCACCGAGGGCGGCCGAGAGCGGGGCGAGGTACGAACTCGCCCTGTGCGGGGCGGCCTTGGCGACCAGTTCCGCCAACGGACCAGAGTCCGCGAGTTCGGCGAGGGCGTGGGCGGCCCGGTCCGTGCGCTCCGCGCGGCGGGTCAGCGAGCGCAGCACCCGGCCGGCGGTGGTGTAGCAGGCGGCCAGCGCACAGCCGATGAGCAGCACGTAGAAGGTGATCCGGGGCGTGGTGAACGCCGTCAGTACGGCGATCATCGCCCAGCGCTCACCGATCGGCAGCACGATCATGCGGCGCACCCAGACCGTCCAGCCGACGCTGTCGAGGCGGCCGGAGAGGGCGGCGGTTGGGCTGGTGTTGCCGGTGGCGTCGTGGTTGGCCTCGTTGAAGGCGAAGTCCACGACATGGCGGCAGGTCTGGAGGACCATCGCGCCGAGCGCGAGCGCCCATACGTCGTCACCGCCGCGGGCGGCGCCGAGGGCGAGCCCCGCGTAGTAGGCGTACTCCTTGGCGCGGTCGAAGGTGGCGTCCAGCCAGGCGCCGAGGGTGGAGTACTGCAGCGAGTAGCGGGCGAGCTGTCCGTCGGTGCAGTCGAGCACGAACGAGGCGATCAGCAGCACACCGGCCGAGACGAACCCGGGCCGGGTGCCGGTGGCGGCGCAGGCCGCCGCGATGAGGGCGGTGAGGAGGGAGGCGGTGGTGACCTGATTGGGGGTCAGCCCGCGCCGGGCGCACCAGCGGGCGATATAGCGGGAGTACGGGCTGATGCAGAACGTCGTGAAGAAACCGTCCCGCGCCTTCACGGCGGACCGCAGCCGCACCCGCTCCTCGTCCACCGCGGCCACCGCGTCGCGCGCCGCGGCCTGTGCCTCGGCGTCCGCGGGCACGTCGGCCACGAGCACACCGAGCTCGGGGCGGTGAACGGCGACGCCTTCGGCGTCGAGGGCGGCGGCGAGGTCGTCCACGCGGGAGTGGGCGGTGGCCGCTCCGTCCGTGGCGGTCGCCCCGGCGACGGCCACCGACCGCGCGGCGGAGCCGGTGGGGGCCGTCGCTTCGGTGCGCTCGGCGGCCGTCACCGCGCGGATCAGCGCCGTACGGGCCTCCGCCTGGACGCTGAGCGCGCCGCGCACCGCGGCCGCGGGGAAGCGGGGGTCGGTGAGGGCCAGCCGCAGGGCATGGACATGGCCGACGAAGCGCGGGTCCACAAGGGCCACCCGCTCATGCGTCGGGACCGTGGCGAGCTCCGCCGTGACCGCGGCGGCATCGGTCGCCGTACGCACGTCGAAGCCCAGCGATCGCAGGCCGTCCTCGAGGGACGAGCCGGCGACCGGCGCACCGGTGAGAATCGCGGTCGACAGACGAACTCACTCCTTGGCAGCTGACATGGTGGCCGCGCCACTGATGGCACTGGCCTGGGCCCTCCGGGCCATGGGCATCGCACGCCCTGACCCCGCGGGGCTGGCGGCACGTCCGGCAGAGGCTATCGGATTGATGGAAGCCGCCGTTCACCGCACATTCACCACACGATCGGGGGAACGACCACTTCCGCGCGCCGCGGATCATCATGGTGGATGGCTGCTGTCCTCCACAAACGGCGACCGCCCCGCCACGGATAGGGTGCGGGGCATGACATGGCTGATCACAGGTGGTGCCGGATATATCGGGTCGCATGTCGTGCGGGCCATGGCCGAGGCGGGCGAGACCGTGGCCGTGCTCGACGACCTGTCCAGCGGGGTCCGGGCGCGGCTGCCCGAGGACGTACCGCTGGTGAGCGGCTCCCTCCTGGACCGTGCGCTGCTGGACCGCACCCTCGCTGACCTGCGGGTCACCGGTGTGGTGCACCTCGCGGCGAAGAAGCAGGTCGGGGAGTCCGTGGAGCAGCCGCTGCGCTACTACCGCGAGAATGTGCACGGCCTCACGGTGCTGCTGGAGGCGGCCGTCGCGGCCGGTGTCAGCCGCTTCCTCTTCTCCTCCTCCGCGGCCGTCTACGGCATGCCCGATGTGGAACTCGTCACCGAGGACACCCCGTGCCTGCCGATCAATCCGTACGGGGAGACCAAGCTGGCCGGAGAATGGCTGGTCAGGGCGGCGGGCGCGGCCCACTCCCTCTCCACGGCCTGTCTGCGCTACTTCAATGTGGCGGGTGCCACGCGCCCCGAGCTGGCCGACACCGGAGTGTTCAACATCATCCCGATGATGTTCGAGCGGATCACCGAGGGAGAGCCGCCCCGGATCTTCGGTGAGGACTACGACACCCCCGACGGCACCTGCGTCCGCGATTACATCCATGTCGAGGATCTGGCCTCGGCCCATCTGGCCGTGGCCCGCCGGCTGGCCACGCAGCGGCAGCCGGGCGACCTCACGGTGAACATCGGCACCGGCCAGGGCGTCTCGGTGCGCGAGATGTCCGATCTGATCGGGGAGGTCACCGGCCGCCCGGAGCTCACCCCGGTGGTCGGGCCGCGCCGGGCGGGCGATCCTGCCCGGGTCGTCGGATCCACCGAACTGATCGCCAAGGAGCTGGGCTGGAGCGCCCGGCACGATGTGCGCGCGATGGTGGAGTCGGCCTGGGAGGGCTGGTGCCTGCACCACCCCGAGGCCCGGCGCGGCTGAGGGGGCACGGGCTGTCCCGAGCCGGGCGCTGGTGCCACTGCCGGGGCGTCCGCGCGGCTGACCGGGCACCGGCGCGGCTGACCGGGCCACCGGCGCGGCTGATCCGGCCGCGCCCCGGCGCCGTAGTTCACTGGTGAGTAGGGGACCGCGCCGCCGGGAGGAGGGCCCTACGCACATGGGCGCAGGTCATGACCACGCGCGCGGCCACACCACCGCCGGCGCCGCCCACCGGTGGCGGCTGCGGATCGCCCTGGCCATCACGCTCACGGTGATGGCCGTGGAGATCATCGGCGGCCTGCTCGCCGGCTCCCTCGCCCTGCTCGCGGACGCCGGCCATATGGCGACGGACGCGCTCGGGCTCGCGATGGCGCTGCTGGCGATTCATTTCGCGGGCCGTCCCCCGAGCCCGCACCGCACCTACGGCTATGCCCGCGCCGAGATCCTGGCGGCCCTCGGCAACTGTCTGCTGCTGTTCGGCGTCGGCGGCTACATCCTCTCCGCGGCGGTGCTGCGGTTCCTCACCCCGGCCGCCACCGAGGGCGGACTGACCATCGTCTTCGGCGCCGTCGGCCTGGCGGCGAACCTGGTGTCGCTCGCCCTGCTCAGGGGCGGCCAGCGCACGAGCCTGAACGTCCGGGGCGCCTTCCTGGAGGTCGCGGCGGACGCGCTGGGCTCGGTCGCGGTGCTGGTGTCCGCCGGGATCATCCTCGCGACCGGCTGGCAGGCGGCCGACCCCGTCGCCTCCCTGGTGATCGGCCTCATGATCGTCCCGCGGACGTACAAGCTGCTGCGCGAGACGCTGAACGTGCTCCTGGAGGCGGCGCCGCGAAATGTCGATATGGCGGCCGTACGCGCCCACATCCTCGGCCTGCCCGGGGTCGAGGGGCTGCACGATCTCCACGTGTGGACCATCACCTCGGGAATGCCGGTGCTCTCCGCGCATGTGGTGGTCGCTCCCGGGGCTCTGGACGCGATGGGCCACGAGCGGATGCTGCACGCCTTGCAGGGATGCCTGGGGGAGCACTTCGACGTCGGGCACTGCACGTTCCAGCTGGAACCGGGTGGGCATGCTGATCACGAAGCCAAGCTGTGCCACTGACACAGACAGGGGGCACATGTGCGGCAGACTTGGATGTTCACGAGTCGGAACTATGAGGATGGTCATGCCGATCACACCTGCCAGCGGCGCCTCCGCCGAGACCGCCGCGCCCTCCGCGCCGAGCGGTTCCGCAGACCCGATCATGCTCGAGCTGGTCGACGAGGACGGTACGACGATCGGCACCGCGGAGAAGCTCTCCGCACATCTCGCGCCCGGCAAGCTGCACCGGGCGTTCTCCGTCTTCCTCTTCGACGACCGGGGGCGGCTGCTGCTGCAGCGCCGTGCGCTGGGCAAATACCACTCCCCCGGGGTCTGGTCCAACACCTGCTGCGGCCACCCCTACCCCGGTGAGCCGCCGTTCGTGGCCGCCGCCCGGCGCACCGGTGAGGAGCTGGGCGTGGCGCCCGCGCTGCTGCGGGAGGCGGGCACCGTCCGCTACAACCACCCCGACCCCGCCTCGGGCCTGGTGGAGCAGGAGTACAACCACCTCTTCGCCGGGCTGGTGCGGGCGACCCCGCGCCCGGATCCGGAGGAGATCGGCGAGATCGCCTTCGTCACCCCCGATGAGCTGGAGAAGCTGCGCGACGAGGGACCGTTCTCGGCGTGGTTCATGACCGTGCTGGACGCGGCCCGCCCGGCGGTCCGGGAGCTCACCGGGACGGCGGCGGGCTGGTAGCCGCCCCGGGCAGCGGCAGGGCGGCCCAGACGATCTTGCCGCCGCTCGCCGTGTGGTCGACGTCGTAGACCCCGCCCGCCGCCTCCGTGATCGCCGTCACCAGCAGCAGTCCGCGCCCGCCCGTCCCGCCCTGGTCCGCCATCAGCGCGACGGGCCGGTAGGGGTGGTTGTCCTCGACGGCGATCCGGACCCAGTCCCGGCTCAGGGAGACCTCGACGGCGATCTCTGGGGAGAGCAGCGCGGCATGCCGTACCGCGTTGGTGACCAGCTCGGAGACGATCAGAAGCAGACTCTCCACCAGTTCGTCGTCGACCGGCACGCGCTGATGGTCCAGCAGATCGCGCACCGCGTGCCGGGCCTGGGGCACGGAGGAGTCCAGGGCCGGTGCGGTGAACCGCCACGTCCCCTCGTAGGCGACCGGTGGCGGAGCCGGGGGTGGGGCGTGTTCCGCTTCGGAGGGGACTCTCCCGAGGATCTCCATGTCCGATACCCACCCCTCGCCGCGCCCGACCACTCGTACCGAGTGTTGAGAAGGTCTGGTACGGACCGATGGAGTACGCACAACTTGACGCTTATCGAGCGTTTTTGATCGTTGGCGTATGCCACGGTCACGCGCTCGACTGTTCCTGCTCGCCAGGGTTCCGACCATGGCGACTCTGCCATGACCGGCCCGAATGCCCCCGGCCCCACTCCTGTCCCGCCCCGGTCCGGATGCCGTCGAAGGGGCCCCGCGCGGCCCGGATACGATCCGCCACATGGAGCCCTGTCTGGAGCACGAGGTCGCCGACGGCATAGCGACCGTCGTCATCCGCCACCCCGCCAAGCGCAACGCGATGACCCCCGGGATGTGGCGCGCGCTGCCTCCGCTGCTGACCCGGCTCGCCGCCGACCCCGCCGTACGGGCGCTGGTGCTCACCGGTGAGGGCGACACCTTCTGCGCGGGCGCCGACATCGGCTCGCTGAGCGCCACGTACGAGGAGTCCACCGGGCTCGCGCTGCCCGCCGAGGAGGCGCTGGCCGCCTTCCCCAAGCCGACCCTGGCCGTGGTGCGCGGCTACTGCGTGGGCGGCGGCTGCCAGCTCGCGGCCGCCTGCGATCTGCGGTTCGCGGAGGAGGGCGCCCGTTTCGGGATCACCCCGGCCAAACTGGGCATCGTCTACGCCCCCAGCTCGACCCGCCGGCTGGTCGAGCTGGTGGGACCGGCCACCGCCAAGTTCCTGCTGTTCTCGGGCGAACTGATCGACGCCGAACGGGCGCTGCGCACCGGGCTGGTGGACGAGGTGCTGCCGGCGGGCGGACTCGACAAGCGGGTGGCGGAGTTCACCCGGTCGCTGGTCTCCCGGTCACAGCTCACCCAGGCGGCGGCCAAGGAGTTCGCGGCCGGGCCCGTCGAGCCGGACCGGGCGGCGTACTGGCGGGAACAGGCGCGGCACAGCGAGGAGGCCGGCGAGGGCATCGCCGCCTTCCTGGAACGCCGCACCCCGCGCTTCCGCTGGACCCCGCCGGCCGGATGACCGCGGCCGGAAGATGGCCGGATCGAGCGGGCTGATGGGGTTTGGAGGGGATCGCGACGGCGTAAGGGTGGCCGGATCCCGCGGGCCCGATGGATCTTGGGGATACCCGGGCTACCGGGGGTCACTACCTGTCGGTAGCGTGCGGCCATGACCACACTTCCCGAGCTTGCCGCCCGTCGCTGTTACAGCGTCCTCAACCCGCTCCACTCCGCCATCTACTTCGCCCCCGACTTCGGCAAGGAGCTTGCCGAGCTGGGCCTGGAGGACGGCGCGGCCGTCTACTTCGTCGGGCGGGCGGCGCCGATGGGCCGGGCGGGCGCGGGCACCGTCACCGCGACCTTCTTCAATTTCAGCCATGACCTGATCGCCCGCCACATACCGGCCGCGTGGGACGTGGTCTCCCCCGAGGCCGCCCTGGAGGCCCGGCTGCGGGCCGCCGACTCGGTGCTGCGGCGGGTGCTGGGCGAGGACGTCATCGCCTCCAAGGAGATGGCCGAGGCCGCGGAGCTGGCGCTGCGCGCCACGGAGGCGTGTTCGCGCCCGGCGCGCCCCCTGTACGCCGCCCACGCCGATCTGCCCGTCCCGGACGCCCCGCATCTGGCGCTGTGGCACGCCGCCTCGCTGCTGCGCGAACACCGCGGCGACGGCCATCTGATGACCCTGGTCAGCGCCGAGCTCGACGCGGTCGAGGCACTGGCCTCCCACACCGCGACCGGGCAGGGCATGTCCACCAAGTGGATCCTGCGGACCCGCGGCTGGAGCGCCGAGGAGTGGGAGGCGGGCCGGCAGCGGCTGCGCGACCGGGGGCTGCTCACCGCCGACAACGAGCTGACGGAGGCCGGTGAGCGGCTGCGCCGGCACCTCGAGAAGGAGACCGACCGGCTGGACGCGGCGCCGTACGAGCACCTGGGCGCCGAGGGCGTGGCCCGGCTGACCGAGCTGGCCACCGCCTTCTCCACCACCGCCCGCGAGAACGGCGCCTTCCCGGCGGACCTCCGCGGCAAGAGCTGACGGCCGGCCGACGGGCCCGCCACGCGCCCGTGCCGCGCTTCCCCGGAAGCCTCTCCCGGGAGACGCGGCACGGGCGCGACCCGTCCGGCCATCGGCCCGGCACGGGCCCGCCCGTGCCGGGCGGAGTTTGGCAGGAGCACATCGGGATACCCGCTTGTCGTGCGCGATCGGCCGTCTGACAACCGGGCGCCCACACCGCGCGCCGCGTACGCCGGCACCAGCCCGTGCGCCGCGTAGCGAACGGTGCCCGGCGGCCGCCGCCGAGCCGCCACCGACCGACAGGAGGCATCCCCGTGTTCCGTGCCATCGCCGACGTGCTCCGTGCCATCGGTGCCGCCATCGCGACCGTGGTGACGCTCCCCTTCCGCGCCGTTGCCCGCCTCTTCGGCGGCGCCTCCGACGCGGCGAGCGGGCCGCGCCGCAGGCGGGTGTGATGACCGTTTCCGGCTGATACCGGTGTCCGCCCGGCCCGTACCCCGACCCTCCCGGCCCGCCGAAAGCGTCGGCCGCGACCGCTTCGTCAGCGCCACCTGCCACAATGCAGGAGCAGTGCAGACCGAAAGCGGAGCGTGATCGTGACGACGTCCATCGAAGGCAGGATCGCCGAGGAACTCGGCGTACGGGAACGGCAGGTCAAAGCCGCCGTCGAGCTGCTCGACGGCGGCTCCACCGTGCCGTTCATCGCGCGCTACCGCAAGGAAGCGACGGAAATGCTCGACGACGCGCAGCTGCGCTCCCTGGAGGAGCGGCTGCGCTATCTGCGGGAGCTGGAGGAGCGGCGCGCCGCGATCCTCGAGTCGATCCGTTCCCAGGGCAAGCTGGACGAGGCGCTGGAGGCGCAGATCCTCGCCGCGGACTCCAAGGCCCGGCTGGAGGACATCTACCTCCCCTACAAGCCCAAGCGGCGCACCAAGGCGCAGATCGCCCGCGAGGCCGGGCTGGAGCCGCTCGCGGACGGGCTGCTGGGCGACCCGACCGTGGAGCCCACGGCCGCCGCGGCGGCCTTCGTGGACGCCGAGAAGGGCGTCGCGGACGCCGCCGCCGCGCTGGACGGGGCGCGCGCCATCCTCACCGAGCGGTTCAGCGAGGACGCGGACCTCATCGGCGAGCTGCGCGAGCGCATGTGGGAGCGCGGCCGGGCGGCCACCAAGGTGCGCGAGGGCAAGGAGGAGGCGGGCGCCAAGTTCGCCGACTACTTCGACTTCGCCGAGCCGTTCACCGAGCTGCCCTCGCACCGGGTGCTGGCGATGTTCCGCGGGGAGAAGGAGGAGGTCCTCGACCTCACCCTGGAGCCGGAGGAGCCCTCCGAGGAGACCGGCCCCACCTCCTACGAGCGCTCCATCGCCCACCGCTTCGACATCGCGGACCGCGGCCGCCCCGCCGACAAGTGGCTGGCCGACACGGTGCGCTGGGCCTGGCGCACCCGGATCCTGGTCCACCTCGGCATCGATCTGCGGCTGCGGTTGCGGCAGGCCGCCGAGGACGAGGCCGTCCGGGTCTTCGCCGCCAACCTCCGCGATCTGCTGCTCGCCGCCCCGGCGGGCACGCGCGCCACGATGGGCCTGGACCCCGGCTTCCGTACGGGGGTGAAGGTGGCCGTGGTCGACGCGACCGGCAAGGTGGCGGCCACGGACACGATCTATCCGCATGTCCCCCGCAACCAGTGGGACCAGGCCCTCGACAAGCTGGCCGCGCTGGCGCGTGAGCACAACGTGGAGCTCATCGCGATCGGGAACGGCACGGCGTCCCGCGAGACCGACAAGCTGGCGGGCGAGCTGTGCGGCAGGCATCCCGAGCTGAAGCTCACCAAGGTGATGGTCTCGGAGGCGGGCGCCTCGGTGTACTCGGCCTCCGCCTTCGCCTCACAGGAGCTGCCGGAGCTCGATGTCTCGCTGCGCGGCGCCGTCTCCATCGCGCGCCGGCTCCAGGATCCGCTGGCCGAGCTGGTCAAGATCGACCCGAAGTCGATCGGCGTCGGCCAGTACCAGCACGACCTGTCCGAGGTGAAGCTCTCCCGTTCGCTCGACGCGGTCGTCGAGGACTGTGTGAACGGTGTCGGGGTGGACGTCAACACCGCCTCCGCCCCGCTGCTCAGCCGGGTCTCGGGCATCGGCACCGGCCTCGCGGAGAACATCGTCTCCCACCGCGACGCCAACGGCCCGTTCGTCAACCGTAAGGCGCTCAAGGACGTGGCCCGGCTCGGCCCCAAGGCGTATGAGCAGTGCGCGGGCTTCCTGCGCATCCGGGGTGGCGACGACCCGCTGGACGGGTCGAGCGTGCACCCCGAGGCGTATCCGGTAGTGCGCCGGATGGTCACCAAGGCGGGCGGCGACGTGTCCACCCTCATCGGGAACACGGCGGTGCTGCGGGAGTTGCGGCCGGACGAGTTCGTGGACGACGCCTTCGGTCTGCCCACGGTCACCGACATCCTCAAGGAGCTGGAGAAGCCGGGCCGCGACCCGCGTCCCGCCTTCAAGACCGCGACCTTCAAGGAGGGCGTCGAGAAGATCGGCGACCTGTCGGCCGGGATGATCCTGGAGGGCGTCGTCACCAATGTGGCGGCGTTCGGGGCATTCGTCGACGTCGGTGTGCACCAGGACGGTCTGGTGCACGTCTCCGCGATGTCCAAGACGTTCGTCAAGGACCCGCGGGATGTGGTCAAGCCCGGTGACATCGTCCGGGTGAAGGTCCTCGACGTCGACATCCCGCGCAAGCGGATCTCCCTGACGCTCCGGCTCGACGACGAGGCGGGCGCCGCGTCCGGCGGCAGCCGGGACCGCAACCGCTCCGAGGACACCCGCGGCCAGCGCGGCGGGGGCCGCCGTGGCGCGCCCCAGCAGCGCCAGGGCGGTGCGCCTCAGCAGCGCCAGGGTGGCGGCGGCCGTGGCCAGCGTGGCGGCGGAGGCCGCGACGCGGCCCCGGTGAACGGCGCGATGGCCGACGCCCTGCGGCGGGCGGGCCTGCTCGACCCGAAGAAGCGTTAGTCCTCCGGGCAGCACCGGGTTCGTCCCGCCGCCCGGCCCCGCCATGACGGCGGGGCCGGGCGGCGGCTGTTCTCCCCTACCCGCCCCTTCCCGGCTCCTGTCGATATGCGGCTGCGCCGCGCGGGGGCTCCGCCCCGGACCCCGGTCCTCAATCGCCGGACGGGCCGAATCTCAGCCCGCCGGGCGCCTGCCGCCAGCGGTCCACGGGCGTGACCCGGACCGCGTCGCTCGTGCGGGCCGTCAGGAAGGACCGGCCGCGGACGGCGCGGGGGTCCAGGGGGATGTGGTGGGTGCCCGGGGCCAGGACGGTGTCGAAGAGCTCGTGCGCATGGGGCCGGGACAGCCGGTCGAGGCGGTGGGCCGCCAGTCTCACCCGGCAGGCGGACGCGACCTCGACCACCGCCTCGGCGCCGCCCGCCACCGCCGTCAGGCCGAGGAGGCGGCGGCGGTCGTGCGGGGTGCGGTCCAGGGCCTGTTCGACCTGGGCGACGAGCAGGGGGACGATCGGGGCGAGCGCGGTGACGCACACCGCGTCGGAGCGCGCCGCCGCGAAGGCGTCCCGGACCGCGTCACACTCGCCCGGGCGCACCGTACGGCCGAAGACCACCGCACCGTATTTGCGCAGCTCATCCGCGTGGGCGCCGACCGCGTCCAGGGTGATCTCGGCACCGATGCCGATGGTGCGCAGCGCGGCGGCCAGCTTGGCGAGGACGGCGGCGCGCTGTCCGATCAGCAGCGCTCTCGGGCCGGTCGGGACCTCGGGCGCGGGCGCGCCGTCGGCGGTCAGCAGCCGCTTCAGCGCGGCCCGGTACTGCTCGCCGCGGAAGCGGTAGGGGCCGATGTCGTGGTAGCCGTCGCGCTCGACGTCCGGGGTGTCGCCGGTCTGCCAGACGAAGTCACGCCAGACGACGTCCGGGCCGTCCCGCTCGACGACGGCGGTGACGGCCCCGCACTCCAGCCCCTCGCACTCCGGGCAGCCGTAGATGACGCGCCGGCCTCCCTCCAGCGGCGCCTCCGCCTCCAGCAGCAGCCTCCGCACCTGCTCGGCGAGGGCGGAGGGCCCGATGTCGGCGGCGAGCGGTGAGACCGCGTCGAGGTCGGCGAGGCGCGCCAGCAGCGGCCTGCCGTCCACCACGAAGTCCAGGAAGTCGCGGTGGGTTTGGTACGCGCCATCGGCCAGCACACCGCCCGCGCGGATCGCCGGCGCCAGCCCGAACGTCACGTACTCGGAGGTCATGCCCCAAGTATTCCCGTTACGGGGCTTATCGGGGGGAAACCGGCGGTGCGCCGGGCGGCCCGGGTCGCCGCTTCAGCCCGTAAGGGGCGCCGCTGATACAACGCGCCGCCCGGACCGATCGGTCCGGGCGGCAGGTCACGGCCGCGCCCTGCAGGGCGGCCAGGGCGGCCAGAGCGGCTAGCGGCGCTCGGCCGCGGCGGTGCGATCGCCCGATCCGTCCGCGCCGTCCCCGTCCCCGTCCTCGTCCCCGGACGAGGCGTCGGAGTCGGCGTCGGGCGGGGTCGCCGGGCCGATGCGGATCTCGAACTCGCCGTCGTACTTCTCATGACCGGCGATGACCGCCATCTCGACGGCCTCCTCGCCCCGCTCGCCCCGCACGATCAGCGGGTCGCGGCGCAGATCCTTCAGCAGCGCCCAGCACAGCCCCACCATCACCAGCGTGAACGGCGCGGCCACCAGGATCGTCAGGTTCTGCAAGCCGGTGAGGGCGTCGCCCCCGCCACCGCCGATCAGCAGCATCACGGCCGCCACCGCGCCCGTGATCACGCCCCAGAAGATGACGACGAAGCGGGTCGGCTCGAAGGCGCCCTTCTGCGAGAGCGTGCCCATCACGATGGACGCCGCGTCGGCGCCGGAGACGAAGAAGATGCCGACCAGGATCATCACCAGGACGCTCATCACGCCGGCGATCGGGTACTGGTCCAGCACCCCGAACAGCTGCCCCTCGGGGGTGGATTCCTTCCCCAGCCGGCCCGCGGCCTGGAGCTTCATCGACGAACCGCCGAAGATGGCGAACCAGAGCAGGCTGACGGTGCTCGGCACCAGGATCACGCCACCCACGAACTGCCGGATGGTGCGGCCGCGGCTGATCCGGGCGATGAACATGCCCACGAACGGCGTCCAGGAGATCCACCAGGCCCAGTAGAAGACCGTCCAGCTGCTCAGCCAGTCCGCGACCGACTTGCCGCCGGTGGCCTCGGTGCGGCCCACGAGCTGCGGCAGATCGCCGATGTACGAGCCGATCGAGGTCGGCAGCAGATCGAGGATGATGATCGTCGGGCCGGCCACGAAGACGAAGACCGCGAGGAAGAGCGCCAGCACCATATTGATGTTGGACAGCCACTGGATGCCCTTGGCGACGCCCGAGACGGCGGACGCGATGAAGGCGACGGTCAGGATCGCGATGACGGCGACCAGCAGCCCGGTGCCCACGTCGCTCTTCCAGCCCAGCACCTCGATACCGCTGCCGATCTGCAGCGCGCCGAGGCCGAGCGATGCGGCGGAGCCGAAGAGCGTGGCGAAGATGGCCAGGATGTCGATGACCCGGCCGGCCCAGCCGTTGGCGTTCTTCGAGCCGATGAGCGGGGTGAAGACCGCGCTGATCGTCTGCCGGCGACCGCGGCGGAAGGTGCTGTACGCGATGGCCAGGCCGACGACCGCGTAGATGGCCCAGGGGTGCAGTGTCCAGTGGAAGAGCGTGGTGGACATCGCGGTCTGCATCTTCTCGGCCGCGCTGCCGGGGTCGGTCCCGGGCGGCGGGGAGATGAAGTGCGACAGCGGCTCACTCACGCCGTAGAACATCAGACCGATGCCCATGCCCGCGCTGAACATCATCGCGACCCATGAGACGGTGCGGAATTCGGGTTCCTCGCCCTCCTTTCCGAGGGTGATCTTGCCGTAGCGGCTCATGGCCAGCCACAGGGCGAAGATGACAAACCCCGACGCGGCCAGGACGAAGGCCCATCCGCCGTTGTGTATGAGCCCGGAGAGCATGCTGTCCGAGACTCTTTCCAGGGTGTCGCTGGCAACGGACCCCCAGATGACGAAGGCCAGCGTGAGCGCGGCGGAGACGCCGAACACCACGCGGTCCGTCCGGGGGGCCGCATGGGGCCCGGCGGAGTCGGCGCCGGGATTATCCACGGTGGCCGGGGGATCGCCGCCGACGTCCCCCGCGCTTGTACCTGTCTGCGGCACGCAAAAAACCTTTCACTGGGGGTTTGGCTGACGGATTTCCGGCTACCCAGGACTCTGAGATGCATGCCAACCGGCCACGTGGTCGGTGTTTTAGTATGCCATCAAAGCGTCATGTCAGCATTTGTCCACCGGCTGCCCGGCAGTGAGGTGGTACGCGGCGCGGCCGTCCAGCAGCAGCGGTACGAGCGCGCGGGCCGACTGGCGCAGCGGCACGAAGGCACCTTTGTCGCCCTTGGCGGGGCGGGCGGTCACCCCGTGAAGGGCCAGTTCGTCCCGCACCTCGCCGTATTGGGCGGCGTCCAGCCGGTAGCCGCACGGCGGATCCTGCAGGACCGTGCCCTCCTCCGGCGGTTCGTTGTCCGCGCCGCCGAGGTAGACCGGGCCCCGGTCCGCGTAGCCGGCCAGCCGCGCCGCCGTCGTGGCCGCCTCGATCCGGCCGCGCCGCTCGGTGATGAAGTCGAAGGCGCCGTTCAGGGCGGCCAGATGGGAGCCCACCCGGCGGCGGTTGTTGACGGCGGGGTCGGCCTTCTCGGCGTCGGTCAGCGGGTCGACCCGGGTCTCGACCAGCAGCCCCACGGAGTGCTTGACGCCTGCCGTGTTCCGCAGGATCCGCTCCTGCCCGTCGCCCGCCACCTGCTTGACCGGCTCCCCGGTCTCGGGGTCGGTCCAGATGCCGTAGACGCCGGTGGTGTGGCCCGCGGCCTCGACGCTGGGGCGCACATAGGTGTCCGACAGGGTCCGCGCCTCGTGGTGCACCGGGTCCTGGGTGTTGAGGTTGCGCGGCCACAGCGCCAGCAGGTCCTTCATGTAGTACGGGACGGTCGCCCCGTACTCATGCAGGTCGTAGACGGTGTCCGGGCGCCAGTCGCGGATGACGCCCGCCATCGCGCGGGACTCGGCGGTGCTGAGCGCGACATGGTCGCGGTTGATGTCCACACCGTCGGAGTTGCCACGGGTGTCGGCGGCGCGGCCGTCGGGGTTGGCGGTCGGGACGACGAGTACCTGGGTGCGCTCCAGGAAGCGCCGCGTCCGGCGGTCCTTGGCGTAGGCGAGGTCGCGGACGGTGGACAGACACGCCTCACGGCCGGAGGGCTCGTCGCCGTGCTGGGAGCAGATCAGCAGCAGGACGTTGCCGCGCGCCGCTTTGTCCGGGTCGGCGGGTGCGGCCGGGGCGCCGATCCGCACCAGCCGCAGCGGCCGCCCCTGCGCGGTGGCCCCGATCCGGTCGACGGCCACGCGCCGGGCGGATCGGTCGACGGCCGCGAGGAAGTCCGCCTCCTCGGCCTGGGTGGTCCACCGTGCGCCATGGCTGATCTCGAACCCCGTACGCGGCGGACGCTGCTCGGCCCGCGCGGGCGCGCTGAGGAACGACCCGGTCAGCAGCGCACCGATCGCGCCGCAGGCGGCGCTGCGGAAGAGGGGTGACCGCGAGAACACGAAGGACCTCCTGGGGTGAGAGGGATACGGGGTGGCGATGTCGGTACCGGCGTCCTGCCGGGCCCGCCGCCGGTGGGCCCCGCGCGGCGGCGGGGGCCCACCGGCACGGGTCAGTCGTGCGTGGACATGAACGGGAGCGGGGTGCGGTGCTGCGGCGCCCGTACGCCCTTCAGGGGCGGGGTGGCCGCCGTGCGCGAGGGGGCGGCCGCGGCCTTGGGGGCGCCGCCGACCAGCGGCAGCCGGGCCGAGGTGCGGGGCAGGTCCAGGGTCAGCCGCGGGGTGGTGGACGGCGGTTCGAGAAGGCCCGCGTCGGTGCCGGCGATGATCAGGCCGAGGCGGTGGCCGGCCGGGACGACATGGTCGGTGGCCGCGAGGTCCAGCGTGATGGTGTACGCCTTGCCCGGGGTCAGCGGGCGGCCCTTGCCGTCGTCCGCGAAGTTGCCGAGGTCGGCCCAGCCCCGGCTGAAGACCGTGTAGCCGACGTCGGCCCGGTCCGCGGCGGTCTCCTTGAAGCAGGCGCTGTCCCCCGCCGTGCTGCTGCCCCAGCAACTCCGCCGGTCGAGGGTGGTGATGCCCTCGCCGCTCCCCGTGTAGTTCCGGATGGTGGCCGGCCCGAGGTCGACCAGGACCGCGGAGAGATGGGCGCTCGCGGTGGAGGGCGTGGCGGTGACGGTGACCGTGCCGGAGCCGGACAGCCGCAGGTCCTTCTTCAGCGGACCGGTGGTGAAACCCGCCTTGCCGGGTGTCGAGGTGTCGATCGCCGCGGACCAGTCGGCCTCGCTCAGCGCGGGGTCGTCGGTGAAGGTCTCCGTGGCGCCGGGCTCGGCCCGCTCGGTGCCGAGCACGCCCACTCCGGCCGTGACGCCGCCGCGCGGACGCAGCGTGGTCTGCCGGGTGCCGGACGGGGGCCAGACCCGGTCGGTGGACCACTGGTCGGGGGCGCGCTCGACATCGGCCATCGGCTCGCGCTCGATGCCGTTGTCGATACCGAGCAGGTAGTGGTCGAACCAGCGGTGCAGAGTGCGCACCCACTCACCGCGCCGGAAGTCGAACGGGTCGACATGCCCGGTCTGCGAGAGCCAGATCTTGCGCTCGACGCCCGCGTCGGCGAGCGCGTTCCACCACTGTCCGAGGTGCTTGGTGCGCACGTTGAGGTCCTGCGCGCCGTGGACGGCGAAGACGCTGGCCCGCACCTTGTCCGCGGCCGGCACATAGTCGCGCTCGCTCCACAGACCGGTCCAGTCGCCGCTGCGCGGGGCGCCCTCGACGAGACGTTTCTGTACGGCGGCGCAGTGGGTGTGGGCGTCATCGCTCTCGACGGCGTCCGAGAGTCCGTCGGGGCCGGAGTCGTAGAGCGCGGCGCCCTTGGCGAAGTAGTAGTCGTACCAGGAGGAGATGGCGCCGATGGGCACGATGGTCTTGAGCCCCTTGACGCCGGTGGCGGCGACCCCGTTGGCGACGGTGCCGTCGTAGCTCTTGCCGATCATGCCGGTGGCGCCGTTGGACCAGCTCGCCTTGACCGGCTGCCCGCCGGTGCGGGTGGAGTACGCGGTGGCGCGGCCGTTCAGCCAGTCGACCACGGCCTTGGCGGACAGGATGTCGGAGCGGCCGCCGACGTCCACACAGCCGTCGGAGCGGTTGGTTCCGGCGAGGTCGACCAGGACGGTGGCGTAGCCGCGCGGGACGAAGTAGTTGTCGTAGAAGAGCGGGAAGAGGACCGGATTCCCGGCGGCGTCATAGGTCTTGGTCTGGCTCTCGTTGCCGCGCCCGCAGCAGGAGTAGTACGGGCTGGCGTCCATGATGACGGGGACGCGGCGGCCCTGCGCGGCGGGTTCGCGCGGCCGCACGATGTCGACGGCGACCCGGTCGTGCTCTCCGTCCGCGTCGCCGTCGATCGTGGTGTCCACCCATACCGATTCCCGGATGGCGTTCTCGTAGGAGTAGACGGGTCTGCTCTCGGATCTGCTGTCCGGTGTGCTCGACGCGGCGGAGGCGGCCGGGGCGCCGAGCGGTGGCAGCAGGGATATGGCGGCCGCGACCAGCGCGGTGACCGCCGACAGCACGAGCGTGGTCCAGGGGATGCGGGGTGTCCGCGTCTGTAGCAGCACGGCCGGACGGTAGCGCGAGTCAACTCCCGTACAGAAGAGGGCGATACGTGTCGCGATCGTGTCCGAGTCGATTCGCGTTGCGTCCGGATGTCGATTGGATGTCGGACGGCGTGATGGACGTGAGGTGCGTGTGAGGAGTACATAAGGTCACGAGTGATCGTTCTCCCCTACGAGTTGGAGGACTCGTGCGTCACCACAGACTTCTCGTCCCGGGTGCGGCCGCGGCCTGCCTGCTGCTGGCGATCCCGGCGTCGGCGGCCGATGCCACACCGGGCGCCCCCGGCATCGGGGACTCCTACTACCCCTCGTACGGGAACGGCGGGTACGACGTCTCCCATTACGACCTTCGGCTGAAGTACCAGCCGAAGACCGACCGGCTGGAGGGCACGGCGACGATCGTGGCCGACGCCCGGCAGGATCTGTCCCGGTTCAACCTGGACTTCGCGCTCGATGTGAACGAGGTGCTGGTGGGCGGGAAGAAGGCCGCCTTCACCAAGACCGGCGACCATGAGTTGGAGATCACCCCGGCCGCGCCGCTGACCGCCGACCGCCCCTTTACCGTGGTCGTGCGCTACAGCGGTACCCCCTCGAAGGTGGTGGCGAGCGGGTTCACCTCATGGCTGCGCACCCCGGACGGCGGGATCGCGGCCAACGAGCCGGAGTCGGCGTGGTGGTGGTTCCCGAGCAATGACCATCCGCTCGACAAGGCCACCTACGACGTGTCGGTGGCGGTGCCGGACGGAACGCAGGCGATCAGCAACGGCACCCTGCAGTCGACCAGCTCCCAACTGGGCTGGACCCGCTACAACTGGCGCTCCAGCAAGCCGCAGGCCACGTATCTGACCACGCTGGCGGTCGGCAAGTTCGACATCACGACGGACACGACCGCGAACGGTCTGCCGGTGATCAACGCCTACAGCAAGGACCTCGGGGACAACGCCGGGGCGGCGCGGGCGAGCGTGGAGCGGTCGGCGGAGATCGTGGACTGGGAGTCCACCGTCTTCGGCCCGTACCCCTTCGACGCGCTGGGCGGCTATGTGCCCAATGTGCCCACGGGCTACGCGCTGGAGACCCAGACCCGGCCGTTCTACAGCCCGAAGGGGTTCGCCAAGGGCGCGAACACCTCGCTGGTCGTGCATGAGCTGGCCCATCAGTGGTTCGGCGACAGCGTCTCGCTGAAGGACTGGCGCGACATCTGGGTCAACGAGGGCTTCGCCAGCTACGCCCAGTGGCTGTGGTCGGAGAAGGAGGGCGAGGGCACCGCGCAGGAGCTGGCGGACTACACCTACGCCTCCTACCCGGCCGACGACCCCTTCTGGAAGGTCGAGCCGGGCAACCCGGGGCCGGAGAACCAGTTCCATGACGCGGTGTACGACCGGGGCGCGCTGGCCCTCCAGGCGCTGCGGAACCACATCGGCGACAAGGACTTCTTCGCGATCCTCAAGGGCTGGACGACGGAGAACCGGTACGCAAACGCCTCGGTCGAGGACTTCGTGACCTACGCGGAGAAGGTGTCCGGCAAGCCGCTGGCCGCGCTCTTCGACACCTGGCTGTTCACCCCGTCGAAGCCTGCCGCGGCGCAGGCGCGGGCGGCGGAGCTGAGCCCGGCCAAGGCGCCGGTGCGGCCGAAGTCGTGGCAGCGGATCCAGGACACCCACCGCACCCACGGCCGCTGAGCCAAAAAGCCCCGGCCGGGTCCCCCACCCCGGCCGGGGCCCGGCGTCGCCGTGATGCGTCGGCGCTCGGCGTATCCCCTGGTCACGGCCGTCCGGCGCGGGCGCGGCGCCGGGCGTCACGCGCGATGGGCAGATAGCGCAGCCGCTCCGGCAGCAGCGGGACCACGACCCGGACGACCCTCCCGAACCACCGCAGCCGCCGCTCCTGCCCCCGGGTCCATCCCAGCCCGATCGCCTCCCGCGCGTCCGGCGGCATCAGCCCGACGGTGAGGAACGCGCGGAAGCGGGTGAACAGCGGGCGCAGCAGCGGCCACAGCAGCCGGGGCGGCAGCGGGCCCGGTGGAGGGACGGGCGCGTCGGGCGCGGTCAGTGCACGGGCGACGACGGTCGGTTCCAGCCGTTCGCGCACCATCGTGCGGTAGTAGGGCCAGAACTCCTCGACGGATCCGGGCATCTCGCGGTCGTCGATGCCCAGCACCCGTCCGATCCGCAGCCATTCCCCGTACAGTTGCCGCTCCTCGGCGGCGGTGAAGGGGCGGGTGCCCAGATAGCGCTGGGCGCGCAGATAGACCGGATAGCCGGTGGCGTGCACCCAGGCATAGACGGGCGGGTCCAGCGCGCGGTACGGGCGGCCGTGTGCGTCGACGCCCTGGATGGACGCGTGGAGCCTGCGCAGCCGGCGTCCCTCCGCCTCGGCCTGTGCCCCGCCGTACACCCATAGCTGCACGGACCGCAGGGAGCGCTCGCCGCGCCCCCAGGGGTCGGTGCGGAAGACGGAGTACTGGTCCACGCCCGCCCCGACGGCCGGATGTGCCACCTGCATGGTCATCGCGGCCGGCAGGGCGAGCAGGCTGCGCAGCTCCCCCGCCACGGCCCACAGGATGCCGCCGGCGGGCGGCGGGTCGTGGCCTTCGGTGGGGCGGCGGGGGCGCTGCGTGTTCATGGGGCCATCGGTGGTGCGGTTACTTCCCTCCTGTTCCAGTGTGCGCCCCCGCGCCGCCGCTGAGCGGGCGCAGGGTGAGCGTGTAGTCGTAGGCGCTGTCGGCCTTCACCCGGTACTGGTCGCGCACCGGGTTGGGGGTGTCGCCGGCGCCGGTGACCGCGTGGTCGGCGTGCAGGGTGTTCCAGCCGTCGTTGCGCTTGAGGAAGTGCGGATAGGCGGCCCGGTCGAGCTCGTCGTACGCGCTGGCGCCCGCCTCCAGATCGCCGGAGACCAGCAGTCCGGCACCGCCGCGGTCGGTGAGGGACGCCCAGCGCACATCGTCGTGGTTGCCGTGGTCCTGGGGCTTCAGATACTCGACGTACTGGTCCTCGACCGAGGAGGACCAGACGCCCATGGGCGTGCCGTCCTTACGGTCGTTGAAGTTCTCCACCGGTCCGCGCCCGTACCACCGGAAGGTGCCGTACCGCTCGGGCACCTTCAGCTGGAGACCGATCCTGGGCAGATAGGACAGGGTGCGGAAGTCGCCGCGCGCCTCGACCTGGTGCCGGATCCGGACCTGGCCCGCGCCGTCGATCCGGTAGGCCACGGTCTGGCCGAAGGACGCGCCGGTCACATCGGGCGCGGCGGCCGTGGAGCGGACGGTGACGGTGACCGTGCCGTCGTCGCCGGGGGTCGTCTCGACCCCGTCGACGGTGGTGCGCAGCCGGTCGAGGCCCAGGGTGCGCCAGCGCTTGCCCTCGGCGGTGCCCCAGTCGGAGCGCTCATTGCTGATCGGGGCGCGCCAGGCGTCCAGTTCGGGGCCGGAGCGGAGCAGTTCGCGGCCCGCCACGCGCATCGAGGTGAGCGTGCCCTCCTTCTTGCCGAAGGTGTACTGGAAGTCCTCGCCACTGACCCGCACGGTCTGCCCGCGCTCGACGGCCTTGGCTCGCCCGCCCGCGGCCGGGGCGGGGGCGGGCTCGGGCACCTTGTCGCCGCCGACCGCGAACTGGCCGAAGGACATCACATGCCCGGCCTTGGCCCAGTCGGTGGAGTGCGCCGTGACGGCCCGCACGGTCAGATGGCGCTCATAGCCCTTGGGGCCCACGGGCGGGGCCGGGAGCTGGACCGTGGCGCTCTCGCCGGGCCCGACGTCCAGGGCGCGGGTGCCGCTCGCGACGGTCCGCGCGCCCTCGGTCACCGTCCAGCGCAGGGCGAGATCATCGGTGCCGGTGAAGGCGCGCTCATTGGTGACCTTCACCTTGCCGGTACGGGCGCCCTCGCCGCCCGGGTCGGTGATCCGGATCGGGGCCTGCACCCAGGCCAGCTGGGCGGTCTCCGGCTCCGGGTCGCGGTCGGCGGTGACCAGACCGTCCACACCGGATTCATAGAGCCCGTAGGAGAGGTAGCTGCCCTTACGGGTGAAGTCGTCGAAGTCCAGCGCGATCAGGGCGTCGCCCCGGGGGTCCTGGTCCTGGACGAGCGGCTCCGCACCGAGCGCCCTGTCATAGACCCGGACCTGGTCGATGGTGCCCTTGGCGGTCCGGCCGGTCCAGCCGTCCTCCATGGTGTCGTTGTTCCGGCCGACGCCGAGGTCGAAGCCGGTGTAGTCGATGTGCCCGCTCCACTCGGTCTTGGCGAGCTCCTTACCGTCGGCATAAAGGCGCAGCGCGGTGCCGTCGTAGGTGCCGGTGACCCGGTGCCAGGCGCCGGTCCAGCCGTCGGGCACGGACGCGGTGACGGTACGGGGCTTGCCGCCGCTGGTGATCGTGAATTCGAGGGTGTCCTCGTCCTTCATCCGCAGGACGTACTGGTCGCCCTTGCTGAGGATGGTGAAGTCCCCGGTCCAGGGCCCGGCCGGTTTGACGCGGGCGTCGAGGGTGACGGCGGTACCGGTGAGGTCGAGCTTCGGATCGCGGTAGATCTCGACGAAGTCGTCCAGCCCGGACAGATACAGCGCCTTGCCCTTCCCGCCGTAGCCGTCGACCACCTTGGGCTTGCCGGAGAGGGAGGCGGCGATGTCGTTGCCGGAGGAGTCGGGGGTGGTGATCAGCGGACGGCGGATGTTCTGCTCGGCCCAGTCCCAGATGAAGCCGCCCTGGGCGCTGGGGTAGGCGCGCATCACCTCCCAGAACTCGCGGAAGTTGCCGAGGCTGTTGCCCATGGCGTGGGCGTACTCGCCCATCACGATGGGCTTGGTGAAGGTCTTGGCCTTGGTTTCGAGGGAGGCCGGGGTCGGATAGCGGGGTCCGGCGATGTCCGCGTAGGGCGCGTCGCCGTCGGGGCTGTTGGACTGGTGGTAGAGCGGGCGGGTGGGCTCGTTGGCCCGGGTCCACTTCGCCATCGCGTAGTGCGCCTTGCCCAGCCCGGCCTCGTTTCCGGTGTCCCACATGATGACGCTGGGGTGGTTCTTGTCGCGCTCCACCATGCCCTGGTGGCGCTCCAGGAACGCCTTCTGCCATTCGGGGCGCTCGGCCAGGCAGTCGTCCGGGCAGTTCTCGTGGCTGTGGGTCTCGACCTCCATCTCGTCATCGATCAGGATGCCCTCGCGGTCGGCGAGTTCGTAGAGGTACGGGTCCGACGGGTAGTGGGAGGTGCGGATCGCGTTGACGTTCAGCCGCTTCATCAGCCGGACGTCCTGTTCCATCCGGGCGCGGGTGGCATGGCGCCCGGTGGTCGGGTCGGTCTCGGCGCGGTTGACGCCACGGATCAGGACGCGCTTGCCGTTGAGCGTGAGCTGCTTGTCCTTGACCTCGATCTCACGGAATCCGACGCTCTGGCGCACGGTCTGGATCGCCTTGCCGTCCGGATCACGCAGGGTGAGCACCAGCGCATAGAGGTTCGGCGTCTCGTCGGTCCATTTGGCGGGGTTGGCGATCTGCCCGGTCAGCTCGGCCTTCCCGGCCTTCTCCTCGGCCGTCAGACGCCCTACCTCACGCCCCTTGGGGTCGTAGAGCACCCCGGTGACCTGATGGGGTCCGCTCTTGTCGCCTCCGGTGCGGGCGATGTCCACTTCGGTGCGCAGCGTGGCGTCCCGGTAGGAGGCGTCGAGATCGGTGGTGACGTACGCGTCCTCCATGCGGGTCGTGGGCGTGGAGTACAGCGATACGGAGCGGAAGATGCCCGCGTAGCGCCACTGGTCGTAGTCCTCCAGATACGATCCCGCGCTCCAGCGGTGCACCTGGACGGCGATCCGGTTGGTGGCGCCGGGACGCAGATAGTCGGTCACGTCGAACTCGGCGGGCACATAGCCGCCCTGGTCGTAGCCGACGTAGTGGCCGTTGATCCACAGGAACCAGCCGGAGGTGACCCCGTCGAAGCGGATCACCTGCCGGCGCCCGTCCCAGTTCTGCGGCACCGTGATGTCGCGGACATACGCCCCGGTCGGATTGGTGTCACGGGGCACCTTGGGCGGATCGTCCGGCGCCACCTCGCTCTGGACGTTGCGGAACACCGGATGGTCGAGGTCGTCGGTCTGCCAGGTGTGCGGGACCTGGACGCGCTGCCACGCCGAGGCGTCGTAGCCGTCCTTCCAGAAGCCGCTCGGGGCGTCCTCCGGCCGGTCGGCCCTCGCGAACCGCCAGGATCCGTCCAGGCTGCGCTCCCATGCCTTGCGGTCGGGCCCGTCCGGCCGCAGGGGGGTGTGCGGGGGTTCCTGGCCCTCGCCGGTCCGCTCCGGGTCCTCGAGGTACGTATGCACATCGGCGGGGAACTTGCCCGCGTCCGACGACCTTCCGACGGCCGTGTCCGCGGCCGTGAGACCGAGGCCGACAGCGGTGGTCATGGCGAGCACCGCCCCGATCAGTCGCCGTATCCCATATCTGCCGCGTTCCGAGCTCAATCCGACCCCACCTCACAGATTCGGAAGAAAACCAACACAGCTGAACAGCGACGCACGCTATTCATCGGTAAAGAGACCGTCAACAGGTCGTGCTGATCCCGGTGTTGAGCCAGTGGCGGCGGAAGGTTTCACAGCGGTGCTGCGACAGCAATACTGATGAACCCGATCGGGCAGCGGCCCGGCGAAGCAGAACGACGCGGAGAGCGAGGCACGGCCGATGACCACCCCCGGCACCGAGGAACCCACCCTCACCGTCGATGAACTGGCGGCCCGCGCCGGGGTCACCGTGCGCACCGTGCGCTTCTACAGCACCCGCGGACTGCTGCCGCCGCCGGCGATCGGCCCCCGCCGAGTCGGCCACTACGGCCCCGAGCACCTCTCCCGGCTCGCGCTGATCGAACAGTTGCAGCGCCACGGCATGACCCTGTCCGCCATCGAGCGCTATCTGAGCCAATTGCCACCGGATCTGAGCGAGGACGATCTGGCGCTCCACCGGGCCCTGGTCGCCTCCTGGGGCCCGGACGCCCCCGAGGAGACGACCCGCGAACAGCTGGACCGGCGGGCCGGGCGGGAGCTCACGGAGGAGGACATCGACCGGCTGGCCGCACTGGACGCCCTGGAGCGCACCGACGACCCGGATCGCTTCCGGATCGACCCCAAGGTGCTCCATCTGGGGCTGCGGCTGCTGGACGTGCCGATCGAGATGGAGACGATACGCACGGCCCATGCGGTCGTCCTGGAACACACCCGCTCCGCGGCACGCGAGCTCAGCCGGCTGTTCCGGGACGAGGTGTGGGGGCCCGAGCGTGATCACGAGTCCGGGAGCGGACCGGAGCGGATGCAGGCGAAGAAGTCGCTGTCGGCCCATATGCAGCCGCTGGTGGTGGAGGCGCTGGTGATCGCGTTCCAGCGGTCGATGAAGCATGAGCTGCGGGCCTGGTACGGGCAGGACGCGGACTGAGCAGCGGGCTGAGCCGCGGAGTGTGAAGCGGGGTGCGGGCGCGGACTGCGACGCGGCTGTCGCGACGCGGGCTGCGAGCGCGGGCTGTGACGCGGGCCGAGCGGGCCCGGGGCGGCGCGGCGGCCGACCGCCCCGGGCACCGGCGGTGGTCATTCGCCGCCGGTGAGCGCGGCGGCCAGCTCGTCGGGGCGGGCGGCGAACGGCGAATGGCTGCCCGGCAGCGACCGCACGGTGAAGGGCTGATCCGGCATGGCCGCGTCGGCCTCCGCGATCATCAGATCCTGCAGCGCGGGGGTGCACGCCCAGTCCTCGGCGCACCGGATGAAGGTGCGCGGGATCCGGCCCCACCGCTCCCGGGTCAGGGCGATCGGGGTGGTCGGCACCGCGAAGGGCAGATCGGGGCTCAGGGCGTGGTACCAGCGGGCGAAGGACTCGGCCGGGACGTCGTGGTAGTAGGTCAGCCGCAGTTCTTCCACATACGCCGGATCGACGGAGAACGGATTGATCCGGAAAGCGCCGATGGCCTCCGGGTCGCCCAGCATCAGCCCCTGCCCCCGTACGGTCGCGGTCTGCTCGGGGGCCGCCAGATAGTCGGCGAAGCGGGGGCGCCCGGCGGGGACGAAGGACGACAGATGGATCAGCTCGTCGACGAGCTCGGGGGCCCGCTCCGCCGCCAGGGACGCCGAGGCGCCACCGGCGCTGTGCGAGACCAGCGCTACCTTCTGGTAGCGGCGCACCGATCGCAACGCGGCGACGACGGCCGCGGCACTCTCCTCCAGGGTCAGCCCGGCCAGCGCCGACTTCTCGGTGGCGAAACCCGGCTGGCCGGGGAGGTGGTGGCCCGAGGGCAGCGGTGCCTCGAAGCCGTGCCCCGGCAGGTCGACGGCGAGGCTCGCCGCACCGCGCCGGGCCAGGGCACGCTGGGTGGGCGCCCACTGCCAGGAGGCGTGCCAGGCCCCGTGGACCAGCACGAACACGGTGCCGGAGGGGTCAGAGGCGGGGTGGATATCGCTCAGGGGGTGGGAATCGCTCGACGGCGTTCTGGGGCTCATGGCACTCATGGGGAACAGTCCACCGGCACGGCTCGGCATTATCCACCGCCATATCTGACAACCCCGCCGCCGATATCTCCTGGATATCGGCTCGGATATCCTCGGTCCGATGGAGTCACGACATCTGCGGTACGCCCTGGCGGTGGCCGAGCATCAGCACTTCGGACGGGCGGCCGCCGCCCTCGGGATCGCACAGCCCCCGCTGTCCCAGCAGATCGCGGCGCTGGAGCGGGAGCTCGGCGCCCGCCTCTTCGACCGTACGGCGCGTGGGGTGTTCCCGACCGCCGCGGGCGAGGCGTTCCTGGCCAGGGCGCGCCGGGCGCTGGCCGAGATGTCGGCCGCCGTATCGGACGCGGGCCGGGCCGCCCGGGGCGAGACGGGGCAGCTTCGGCTCGGCTTCATCGGCTCGGCGCTGCTGGAGCTGCTGCCATCCGTGCTGGGCCAGTTCATCCGGGAACGCCCCGAAGTGCGACTGGGGCTGCAGGAGATGTCGACGCGCCGGTCCACGGCCGCGCTGCTCGCGGGCGAGCTGGACATCGCCATCGGACGCGGTGCGCCCCGGGGCGCGGGTGCCGAGGATCTGGTGTCGGTCACGGTCGGCCGGGACCATCTGGTGGCCGTCGTCGGCGCCGCCCATCCGTTCGCGGGACAGTCCAAGGTGAGCGTCGAGCAGCTCAGGGGACGGCATCTGATCGTGGCGCCCGCGGACGAGGAGCCGGTGGTCGCCGCCTGGCTGACCGCGCTGCTGGACGAGGGCACCGAGGCGCCCGCGCGGGCCGGTGGGGTCACCGAGGCGTGGGATGCGCACACCATCATCGGGCTGGCCTCGTGCGGGGTCGGGGTGGGGCTCGGCCCGGCGTGTCTGCGGGTGGCGGCGCGTCCGGACGTCCGGGTGTGCGAGGTGAGCCCGCGGGTGGAGCTGCCGGAACTGGTGATGTCCTTCCGCGCCCAGGACCGCTCCCCCGTGCTGGCGGCCTTCCTGGACATCACCCGGGAGCGGTGCCCGGGGGTGGGCGAGCGCCTCGAACGCCGTCTGGGCGCGCGCTGACGGGCTGGGGAAGTTGGTTCCGTTCGTGGTTCGCCACCGTGGCCGCCGTCTGGTCAGTCGGCGCTGGGGCCGTGGCGGCGGGTGCACCAGACGGCCGTGTCCGGCGGTAGTGCGTGGGCGGTCGGCGCCAGCGGTGTGCTGGCGAGGAGGGGAGCGGCCTCCTCGGGCAGGGGGATCGGTTCGTGGCCGGGGTTGAGCACGCAGCGCAACGAGCCCACCGTGAAGTCCAGCGTGCCCATGTCGGCGGAGTTCCACAGGAGTTCGGTGTCGGCCGGAACGGTGCGGCGGATACGCAGGGCCGTGCGGTAGAGGTTGAGGACGCTGTCCCGGTCGGCTCGCTGGACCGCGGCGGACAGGGCGGCGAACGAGTCGGGTTGGGGCAGCCACGGTTCGGCCGTCCCGAAGCCGTACGAGGGGGCTTCCGTGGTCCAGGGCAGCGGCACCCTGCACCCGTCGCGGCCCTTGCGCCTTCCTCCGGAGCGGCGGCGCACCGGGTCGCGCAGCACGTCGTCGGGCAGGTCCGCCACCTCGGGCAGGCCCAGTTCCTCACCTTGGTAGAGGTAGGCGGCGCCCGGCAGGGCGAGCAGCAGGAGCGCGGCGGCGCGGGCCCGGCGCAGGGCCGCCCCGGCGTCGACGGCCGGCTCGGTGCCCCCGGAGAGCAGCCAGGCTTCCGGGTCGGTGCCCGGGGGGAGCCGGAGTCGGGAGGCGTGCCGGATCACGTCGTGGTTGGACAGGACCCAGGTGGGTGCGGCGCCCGTGCTCCGGGCGAGGGCCAGCGACCGGTCGATGGTGGCGCGCAGCGCTGCCGGGTCCCACGCGGTGGTGAGGAAGTCGAAGTTGAAGGCCTGGTGGAGTTCGTCCGGGCGTGTGTAGAGGGATCGCCGCTCCAGCGCCGCCCAGCATTCGGCGACGGTGACCCGTGCCGGGGCGTAGCCGTCGACGGTCTCACGGAAGCCCCGCAGCAGGGCATGTACCTCTTCGCGGTCCCAGAAGGGATGCCCGCCCTCCCAGCCGTCCCCGACGATGGAGTGGTGCACCTGGTGCGGCCCGAGATCCCGCAGGGGCTCGGTGAGGTCCTTGGCCATGCCGTGGGCGACGTCGAAGCGGAAGCCGTCCACACCGCGGTCGAGCCAGAAGCGCAGCGTGTCGTGGAACTCGGCGGCGACCTCGGGGTGGGACCAATCGAGGTCGGGCTGTTCGGGAGCGAACAGGTGGAGGTACCACTGGCCGTCCGGGACGCGTCCCCAGGCCGGGCCGCCGAAGACCGACTGCCAGTCGGTGGGCGGCAAGGCGCCGCCGTCGCGGCCGTCGCGGAAGACGTACCGTGCGCGGGCCGGGCCGCCGGGCGGCGCGGCCAGCGCCTCCTGGAACCACCGGTGCTGGGTGGAGGTGTGGTTGGGGACCATGTCGATGATCACCCGCAGGCCGAGGTCGTGGGCGCGGGCGAGCAGGGCGTCGAAGTCGGCGAGGGTGCCGAAGAGCGGGTCGACATCGCGGGGGTCGGCGACGTCGTACCCCGCGTCGGCCATGGGTGAGCGGTAGAACGGGGTCAGCCACACGGCGTCCGCTCCGAGGTCGGCGATGTGGTCCAGCCGCGCGGTGACGCCGGGCAGGTCGCCCACGCCGTCGCCGTTGCCGTCGGCGAAGCTGCGTACGTAGATCTCGTAGACGACGGCGTTGCGCCACCATGGGGACGGTGTGGGCATGGCAGGTCTCCTGAGCGGGTCCGTGAGCCGGTCGCGAACGGTGGGGCGACGCGGTGCAGGACGGACGTGGTGTGTCGGGCGGGAGGTCCGGTCGGCCGGCCTCGTGGTGTTCACGGGCGCAGTTCGGCGTACGCGACGGCCCAGGCGGCCCCGGTGGTTTCCAGGAGGGCGACGACCACGGCGTCGGTGTCCGCCGGGATCCACTCGGGTGGTCCGATGCCGGGGACTGCCCGGCGACCGGTCGCCGCCAGGCCCGCGCCCAGGTCGGTCGCCCCGGTGAAGTCGTCCGCCACGCAGCCGAGTCGGCTCATGCCCGCTCCTCACGCGCCGTCACGGTGGCGAGTTGAGCGGTCCCGGTGCGCGAGGAGGAGAGAACCGGCACGCTGATCCGTCCGCTCGTCAGGCGGTCGACGGCGGCGGCCATCGACGCCTGGGCGAGCACCAGCACGTCGTGGTCCGCGGCCAGGCGGTGCGCCTCCGCCGCGATCAGGTCGTCATGGCGGGCCGTGTCGCCCGAGAGGCGCGCCTGGTGGGCGCCCGGACAGATGGCGGTGGTCACGGTCACGTCCGCTCGGCGGGTCGCCGCGTGGCGGCGGACGAGGTCCGCGGTGGGGCGCAGCGTGGAGTCGAGCGTGGCGAGTACGGCTATGCGGGTTCCGTGTGCCACCGCCTGTTCTGCCATGGGCTCGTCGACCCGGAACACGGGGATGTCGACGAGGGGCCGGGCCGCTTCCGCGAAGGGGCCGACCGAGGAGCAGGTGACGAGTACGGCGTCGGCGCCCGCGTTCCGGGCCGCGGTCACGTAGGTCGCGAGGCGTGCGGCCGTGCGCGGCAGGGGTCCGAGGGCCACGGTGTCGGCGAGCAGGCTCTCGTCGACGACGTGGTAGGCGTCCACACCGGGTGCGAGTTCCCGTACGAGCGGGTCGAAGACCGGCGGCAGGGCGGCGACGGTGTGCAGGACGCAGACCCGGGGTCGGGTGGCGGGCATCAGGCGGTGACCTCCTTGACGGCGGCGGTCCACCAGGGACGGCCGTGCGCATCGACGACGTCGGCGAGCCGGCGCAACCGGTCGGCGCTGGGGCCGCGGAGGGCGGCGGTGGGTTCGGGGGCGTCCAGGGCGTTGGTCCACAGGGCGCGTCCGGCGAGGAAACCGGAGGCGCCGGCGCGGCAGGCGGCCTCGACTGAGCGGGGGAAGTCGTCGGCGGAGACACCCTGGGAGAGGACGACCCAGGGCACGTCGACGGCCGCGTCGATGCGCTCCGCCTGGGCCGCGATCTCCGCGACGGTCCCCCTGCCGCCGTTCGGGACCTGGCACTTGTAGACCGACGGCCCGGAGGGGGCGAGTTCGCGGGCGGCCTCGACGATGGAGTCGTTGAGGCGGAAGGTGCCCGCCGCCTCTTCCTCCGGGGTGGGCCGGGCGACGGGCTCGAGGACGGAGGCGAGACCGGCGTCGCGGCACAGCTGTACGAATCGGTGGGCCAGGGCGACGCGTCGGTCGCGCTGGTCGTCCCGGCGCCAGATGAGGAGGAGTTTCAGTCCGCGGCAGCCCTCGGCGGCAGCGGCCTTCAGGTCGGTCTCCTCGTCGAGGGACGTGTCGTGGACGGCGCCGCCGGGGGGCTGGTCGAGGACGTCGACGGCGAGGATGGGTGCGCAACCGGCCGGCAGGGCGCCCTCGGCCGTCACCTGGTGGTAGCCGTAGTCGCGGTCGAGGAGCAGCGCGGAGGCGAGGGGGCCGAGCTCGCGCGCGACGGCGAGTTTGAAAGCGGTGAGCCGGTCGTCGGGCACGGCGTCGCCGGGCACCCCGGCGCGCTCGGCCAGCATCGTGCGCAGTGAGTCCCGCTGGTCGGCGGCGACCATGGCGAAGGTGCCCGACGGACGGGCGAGGGCGGCCGGTGCTACGGAGCCTCCGGCCAGGGTGCCCGGGTGGCGGGGGGCGGTCATGAACGGTCTCCTCGGTGGTGGGGTCCGGCGTCGGTCGCGGACGGGCGCGGTGCCGTCTCCGGCAGGTCCGGCCCGGTGGACGGCTCGGTGGATCGGGTGACGTGGGGCAGGAACCGGTGCCGGTGCTCGGTGCGGTAGGCGCGGGCGGTGTCCGGGTCCGGGACGAGTTCGGTGGCGGTGGCCCGCAGGGCTGCGGGATCGTGGCCGAGGGCGGCGCCGGACCAGGCGGCGGCGCCGAGCGCGGGCGCCTCGGGTTCGTGACACAGGCGGACGGGCCAGGGACTGACGGCCGCCTTGACCGCGGTCCAGGTGTGCTGCCGCGTGGAGCCTCCGAGGAGGGTCACGGACGCCGGGGGGCGTGCGGTGAGGGCGGCCTGGGCGTCGGTCATCCACCGCACGTGGTGCGCGGCCCCTTCGAGCAGGGCCCGGGCCAGGTCGGCGAGGCCGTGGCGGGAACTCATGCCGAGGATGTCGCAGCGGGCGTCCGGGGCGGGTTCGGGGCAGGCCCGGCCCTCGGGGTAGGGCGCGAGGAGCATGCCTGTCGGGCCTTGCGGGGCCGCCTCGACGAGGCGGGCGAACGCGTCGTACCGTTCGGCGCCCCGGGCGGCGGCCATCCCCATGAAGCGGTCGCAGAACCACTCGACGAGTGCTCCGGAGCTGCGCATCCCGGCCAGCACGATCCAGTGGGCGCCGTCGACGTGGCGGCCGTAGGACATACCCTGCCGGGCCGCGGCGGTCGTGTCCGGCACCTCGGCGGTGACGGTGAGGACCGCCTCGGCCGTTCCCATCGAGTCGGCGACCTGTCCCGCCGCGCGTACGCCCGCCGCCCAGGCTCCGACCAGGTGGTCGTGGCCGGCGACGACGACCGGGGTGCCGGCGGTCAGTCCGGTGGCGGCGGCCGCCCCGGTGGTGACGCGGCCGACCGGGTGGCCCGGCGGACGCACGGGCGGCATATGGTCCTCGGTCAGCCCCGACTCGGCCAGCAGCCCCGGGTCCCAGGAGCCGGTGTGCGGACTCCAGGCCAGTGTGCGCTGGGCGAAGGTGGCGTCCGTGCCGAGCCTGCCGGTGAGGGTGTGGGCCACGAGGTCCGCGGCGCCCGCCCAGGCCCTGGCCCGGGACGGCAGGTCGGGGTTTTCGGCGACCAGGGCGCACCACTTGGCCAGCGGGACCTTCGCGCTGGGCAGGACCCCGGTGCGGGCGTGCAGGGCGAGAGCCCCGTAGGCGGTGCGCAGCCGGTCGGCGTGGGGGGCCGGCCCCGGGTCGGACCAGGCGAGCACGGGGGTGAGCGTGCGTCCGTCCGGCCCGAGCAGAGCACCGGCCTCGGCCATTCCGGTCAGCCCCACGGCGGCGGGTGCGCGTCCTGCCCGCCGTACGCAGCTGCGCAGCGCGTCCAGGGCGGCGTCGACGATTTCGCCCGCCGGGTGGGTGTGGCCGTCCGGGCCGCGCGGGGTGCCGCGCTGGGCGCGGGCCACCACGTTCCCGGCGAGGTCGGTGAGCAGCGCCTTGCAGTGGGTGCTGCCGATGTCGACGCCGGCGAGCAGCGGGGGGTCGGGGTACGTGTTCATACCGCCTCTTGTAGGGGCCGGGCGACCGGCGACGGCGGCGGCGCGACCGGGGGACGGCGCCCTGGCGTGCTTCGGCCGGTCCCGCGGGGTGCGCGGGTGGCGGCGTTCCGGCGCCCTTTGCCACGGTCGTCCGGCGGCCTCGTCGCCACTCGGAGGGGGTTCACCGGCCCGTCCCCGTGGGCGGGAGGACAGCGGGGATGGCGCCTTCCGCGGCCGCCCGCGCGTACCAGTGGCCGCTGTCCTTGATCGTGCGGCGCTGCGTCTCCCGGTCGACGTGGACGAGCCCGAAGCGGGGCCAATAGCCCATCGCCCACTCGAAGTTGTCCATCAGCGACCAGTGGTAGTAGCCCTCCACGGGCGCGCCGAGGGCGAGCGCCTCGTGGACGGCCCTGAGGTGGCCGTGGAGGAAGTCGATGCGGCGTTCGTCGTGCACGGCGCCGTCGGCGGCGGGCTCGTCGCGGTAGATGGCGCCGTTCTCCGTCACCAGCAGCGGTACGCCGGGGTAGTCGGCGTGCAGCCTCAGCAGCAGCTCCCGCAGGTCGCCCGGGACTATCTCCCAGCCGAGGTCGGTGCGCGGCACGCCGGGGCGCCCTTCGACGACCTTCCAGGGCCAGGGACCGTCGCCGTGGTCGGCGCGGATGATGCGGCGGGTGTAGTAGTTGACGCCGATGAAGTCGCTGCCGGCGGCGACGGTGGCGAGGTCGCCGTCCCGGACGAAGTCGAGGTCGCCGACGGCCCGTTCCCAGTGCCGGCGCATGTCCGCGGGGTAGCCGCGTCCGTGGACGGGGTCGAGGAACCAGCGGTTGACGTATCCGTCGGAGTGCCGCGACGCCTCCCGGTCGGCGGGGTCGACGGCGTCGTCGGGAGTGTGCGGGAAGAGGCTGTAGGCGATGCCGGCCCTGGTGCCGGCGTGTGTGCCGGCCCGCAGTTCGGCTGCCGCCAGGCCGTGGGCCAGGAGCAGGTGGTGCATGACCGTGACCGAGGCTTTGAGGTCCTTCTCCCCCGGTGCGTGCAGGCCGAGCTGGTGGCCGAGGAGGCCGACGATCCACGGCTCGTTGACGGTCACCCAGTCGCGCACCCGGTCGCCGAAGGCGTCCCGGCAGACGGCCGCGTACCGGGCGAAGTGCTCGGCGGTGTCCCGGTTGCGCCAGCCCCCGGCGTCCTGCAGCGGCTGGGGCAGATCCCAGTGGTAGAGCGTGACCAGGGGTTCGATGCCCTGTTCGAGCAGGGAGTCGATGAAACGGTCGTAGTGGGCGAGCCCGCGTTTCTCCACCCGGCCGCGTCCGTCGGGGAGTATCCGGGGCCATGCCAGGGAGAAGCGGTGGGCGTTGGTGTTGAGGCGGGCCATGAGGGCGACGTCCTCGTGGTGACGCCGGTAGTGGTCGCAGGCGACGTCGCCGGTGTCCCCGTTCTCGACGGCACCGGGCACGCGGCTGAAGCGGTCCCAGATGGACTCGCCCCGCCCGTCGGCGTCGACCGCGCCCTCGACCTGGTACGCCGAGGTCGAGGTGCCCCAGCGGAATCCGGGCGGGAAGCGCAGTACGGCAGCGTGTCCGGGACGGTCGGTGGTCACAGGTCCTCCTGGAATTCCGGCAGGTCGAGGGCGTGTTCGCAGGCGTACAGCAGGACGCCCGCGGACCAGGCGTGGGAGAGGGTGAGCAGCATGCCCTTGGCCTGGAAGCAGTCGGTCTGGTAGAAGCGTTCGCTGACCATGCCGCGGTAGGCGTTGAAGTCGCCGTCGGCGCGGGCGACGAACTGCCGGAAGCAGTCGAGGTTCTCGCGCGCCGAGCGCAGGTAGTACGGATCACCGAGATGCCGCGCGAGGCGGACGGTCTCGGGCAGGCAGATGAGCCCGAAGGCGTGCAGGTGCTGGTTGGAGGGGGACGCCTGGTCCGCGCCGCGGGTGCGGAAGCCGTAGCGGCCGAGCAGGGTATGCGGGTGGAAGCGGACGTCGTAGGTGTAGCGGAAGGTCAGAGTCCAGTCGGCGGCCCGCCGGGCGAGGTCGAGCCACCGGCCGTCCTCGTCGCCCGCCTCGTGCAGGAGGGTGTAGGCGATGACGGCGTTGTAGCCGTCCTCGGAGGTCGGGGCGAGAGAGACGTCCTCCGGCGCGCCGCACAGGAATTCGGAGGTGACGTCGGCCGCGAACGCCGCTCCCGCCCGCCGGGCGGCCTCCAGGTGGACGGGATCGCCGAAGAGGTCGGCGGCCTCGACGAGCGCGCCGACGAAGGCGAGCCCGGCCGAGCCGCGGTGGTCGACGGCGGCGCCGGTTTCGCGGTGGTGGGCCGCGGCGAGGCGTCCGGTGGTGGCGTCCTGGCCCTTCAGGGCGGCCGCCAGGTTGGACCGTACCGCCTGTTCCCACAGCGGGTGGTCGACGCCTCGGGCTCGTTCGGCGCGCAGGGCGCGCAGCGTGAAGAGGGTGGCATCGCCGAGGGTGCGGGCGTGCAGCCGCCCGCGGTGGCCCGTCCAGCCGGCGGACCAGCCGCCGTCGCGGGTCCACTGGCCCCAGAAGGTCCCGCCGGGAGTGAGGTGGGCGCAGATGTGGTCCAGTACGCCGATCGCGGCGTCGGCCCGGGTCGTGTCGCCGGTGCGGCGGGCGTGGAGCAGCAGGGCGTGCGCGTACGGTGCGCCGCTGATCCACGAGACGTGCATGGCCTGCCGGTCGCCGCGGGCGCCGAGCGCCTCCCGGTCGAAGGCGGCGGTCTCCAGCAGGACGGGCGGGTCGGGGCGGTAGTGCCAGCGGTGCAGGCCCTCCGCGCTCAGGGCGGCCGCCTCGCGCACGCCGACCCATGCGGCGGGCTCCGGCGGCGTACCGGTGGCCGTGTGCAGGGCGCGGAGCACGGGCGCGTAGGCGTGCGGGTCGGCGTCGAGGAGGTGCACGGTGAAGTGCAGGATGTGCCGCTCCCCCGGCTGCCACAGGTGCTCCGGGAGGTCCGCGGGGCGGGGCGTCTGCGAGCCGTAGTACGACACCGGCTCCTCGCGGTAGGGGGCGTGCAGCCGCAGGGCCGGACGGTCCCCCTCGGCCAGGGCGAAGCCGACGCCCTGCTGGCCCAGGCTGCCGTGTTCCGCGACGGCGAGCGCGGCGCCCCCGCGCCGGTCGCGGGCGAACACGGCGGGCGTGGCGCACCGGTCGGCCCGGAAGGACCAGGCGAGGGCGGTGAGGCCCGTCGGGTCCCCCTCCGGGGCCGCGAAACGCGGGAAGGGGCGCGTGGAGCCGGGCAGCCGGTTCTGCCCGTAGAACACGCCGGGGACGAGCCAGCCGGGGTCGTCGCCGGGGCCGAGCCGCAGCTCGACCCGGAGTCCGGCGACGGCGGCGTCGGGGGCGGTGCGGGTGACGGTCAGGGTCGCCGCGCGCAGGCCGGGACCGGCCGGTTCCAGATGCAGCTCGGCGTGGAAGCCGGCGGCGGTGCCCGTCGCGTCCACCGCACCCGTGGCGTCGCGCACCACCGCGTCCGGCAGCACGGGTCGGCAGGCCCCGTCGGGGGCCAGGAGGCCGACCAGGTAGGGGAACCGCGCCAGGCCGTCGGCCTCCTCGCGCAGGACGAGCTCCGGCGGCAGGGGTATGCCAAGGGCCGGCGGGGTCGGGTCAGTCGAGGACGCGGGCACGGATGTTCCAGCCTTCGAGAAGCAGGGCGCGGCCTTCGGTCGGGGCGTCGCGCCAGGTGACGGGGATGCGGATGCTCTCTCCCGGCAGCAGGTCGAGCATCGAGTCGTCGGGTGTGCCCCAGCCGGGGGCCGTGATGGGCCGGGCGTCGGACAGGCACAGCCCGAGTGCCGCCGGGCCGCCGGTGTGGGTCAGGCGTACGGCGGTGAGCCCGGGTTCGGTCGCGGCCTCGATCCCGGCCGGTGCGAGGTCGAACAGCGGTCCCAGGTCGCCGGTCGTGCTGTGGACGTAGCGGTTGGCCGCGAGGAGCGTGCCGTCGTCGTCGCGCAGGGCCAGGTCGAGGAGGAACAGCTCCCCGGGGATGTCGGTGCGGGGGACGCTCAGCGTGCCGTCGCTCTCGCCGACGGTCTCGCCCCGTGCCGTCAGGACGCGGGCCAGCACGGTGGCACCGCGCGGGGGGCCACCGGAGCCGGGACGGCCGCGCCAGGCGTGGGGAGTGGCCGTGAACACGGTGTGACCTCCCCATGCCTGGGTGGCGAAGGAGGCGCAGACGTGGTCGGGCCGGTAGGCGCGGCGTACTCCGTAGTAGGCGGGTTTGGGATCACCCCGGTGGTCCACGGCGCTCGTGCACCAGGCGTTGGGGAACGGTTCGTCGAACTGCCACGGCAGGGCGCCGCTGCTGCGCGGGGCCCGGCGGAGGTTGGCCTCGACGGCGTACCGCAGGCCGTCGTACTGGAGTTGCTGGCTGGCCCGGCGCATGCCGTCCACGTCCGTGGGCCGGCCGCCGAACGCGGCCCGTACCAGCGGGGTGTTGTTCCACCAGGCGCCGAGGTGCTCCATGAGGGGGTTGTCGCGTCCGGTGGGCCACTGGCGGTCCGCGGGTACGACGGCGTCCCAGGTACGGCGATTGGCCATGCCCTCGACTCCGAACTCCGAGTGCAGCAGGCACGTTCCCGCGTCGTAGAGGGATTGGTGGGCGCCGTGTCCCTGGTGCTCCCACGGCCCGTGCACGTCGTGTTGCGCGTCGGGGTCGGCCCGGATCAGGTCGAGCCGGTTCAGGAAGGCAGCTCCGGAGGGGGAGCCGGGCAACCAGGCCCGGCCGGGGTCGAGTTCGGCGACGACGCGGGCGAGGACGGCGATGACGGGGGCGTCCGCCTCCGCCAGGGGGCGCGCGGTCGCGGTGTCGTGCAGCTCGTTCCCCGGGCCCCACACCGCCAGTGCGGGGTGGTGGCGCAGCGCGGGGACGATGTGCCGCGCCTCGCGCTCCATGAGCGCGAGGTAGGCGGGGTCCGCCGAGGGCACGCTGTCGATGCCGGAGCTGGACAGGCTGAACTCCTGCCACACCAGCAGGCCCAGCCGGTCGCAGGCGGCGTAGAACTCCTCGGTCTCGATCAGCCCACCGCCCCACACCCGCAGCAGGGTCACGTGCGCGTCGGCGGCGAGCGTGAGCAGGTGGTCCAGGCGGCCCGGACGTGCGGCGCCGTACAGGGCGTCGTGGGGGACCCAGTTCCATCCCTTGGCGTACAGCCGCCGGCCGTTGACCTCCAGGCTGTACGGGAGCGCGCCGGCGGGTGCGCCGGGGTTGGGGCGCAGCGCGACGGTGCGGAAGCCGCAGTGGCGTTCGGCCCGGCCGACGGTGTTTCCGGCGCAGTCCCGCAGGTCCACGGTGACCGTGTACAGCGGTCGGTCGCCGTGGCCGTTGGGCCACCACAGGCGCGGCCGGCGGACGGTGAGGCAGGCCGTGACCTCGTCGGTGCCGGCCGTGTGGTCCGCCCGCGTCCGCGCGACGACGTGTCGCTCGGGGTCGCGGACGGTGATGTGGACGCTGCCCGGTGCGGCGGCGTCGAGGTGGACCGAGACGTCCACCGTCGCGTGGGTGTGGTCCTCGGCCAGGGTGGCCGCGACGGTGGTGTCCGCCAGGCGCAGCGGCCCGGCGACCTCCCATCGGACCGGCTTCCATATGCCCTGGTGGATCATGCGCGGACAGAAGTCCCAGCCGTAGCCCATCCGGGACTTGTGGGTGCGGACCCGGTCGGTCCTGCCCACCTGCGGCTCGCCGGGAGGCGCGGCGTGGACGGCGACGGCGAGCAGTACGACGCCGCCGCCGTCGGGTACCCGGTCGGTGATGTCACACGTGAAGGGCGTGTACATCCCGGCGTGGTGGCCCACCTCGGCGCCGTCGACGAGGACGGTCGCCTCGTGGTCGACCCCCTCGAAGTGCAGCAGCACCCGGCTGCCGGACTCGTGCGGCGGTACGGTCAGCCGGCGCCGGTAGAGCCAGGTGCGCTGGGGCACCCACTCACCGAGCAGGCTGTCCGCCGCGTGGTACGGGTCGGGTACGGCGCCGGCTTCGCGCAGGTCGTCGAGGACGGATCCGGGGACCCGGGCGGGCAGCCACCCGGGTTCTCCTTCCGGCCTGCCCGGACCGCTCAGCCAGCGCCAGGTGTCGCCGAGACAGCCGCGCAGCTCCCAGCCGTCTGTGGGGAGGCGCACGTCAGGCGTCCTCGGCGGCGGTGGTGTCGTCCGGGGCGAGCTCCAGCAGGTCGGTCTCGATCACCGGCAGTGCCGGGTCGCGCGGCACCCGGAACGTCCTGATCTCGTACGGCCCGAAGTCGGCCTCGATCGCGCGTTCGCCGAGCAGGGGCAGCGTGATCCGGGCGGCAGCCGCCCGGCCGTGGGACTCGTAGGCCCGGACCACCAGGTCTCCCGAACCGTCTTCGGCGCCCTTGACCACGCTGACGGTGACCGCTCCCGCACCGTCGTCGACATTGGCCCGCACCTGCGGGATCGGGCCGTCGTGGAAGGTCTCCAGGAGGGTGAAGACGGGCTGGTTCAGTTCGGCGGCGCGCCGTGCGGGGTCGGCGGCGCGCCAGTCGGCGCCGTGCGGCAGGAGCAGGTAGCGGAACTCCTGCCGGCCCTGGTCCAGGTACGCGTACACGCCGTCGTCATCGAGGACCTTCGGCTCGTGCCAGGCGTAGACGGGACTGCGCAGCGCGGTCATCCCGATCTCGCCGCCGTGCACGTCGTGGCCGTACTTGCTGTCGTTGACCACGGTCAGTCCGGCCCGCGCGCCACCGGGCAGGGTGCCGGTGACGTCCACCCACGCCTGGGTGGGCTCCTCGGTGCCGTCGGGGGTGCGCTCCAGATGCCCGTAGGGGATCTCGTGGGTGGCGGTCACGTCGGTGAGCGCGGTGGGGAAGCGCAGCTTGAGCAGGGTCAGCCGCTCGTGCCAGTCGACGACGGTACGCACCTCCACGTGGCGCGAGCCGGCGGACAGGACGAGTTCCTCCGCCATCTCCGAGCGGCCGTAGGCGCTCTCGACGCGCAGGACGGCACGGACGGGGCCGGACTCGACCAGACGGCAGCGGCGGGCCGTGAAGGCGCCGATCGCCTTGTCATACGAGTGGATCCGGTGCCCCCAGGTGTCGCTGGGGTCGTCGACGACGACGGCGTGGTCGCCCGGGGCCCCGGGCATCAGCTCGGCGCCGGTCTCCTTGTCGACCAGGGAACGCAGCCAGCCGGTGGCGGGGTCGATCTCGATGCGGAGGTACTCGTTCTCCAGGCTGGTGTCGGTGGCGGCCACGGGCCCCTCACTGTCCCGCTCGGCGCCGGTCAGGAGGTGGTGGACGCGGTGGCCGAGCGGCGGGACGCTCGCGCGGAAGGCGAGGCGTCCGCGACTGCCCGCCATGGTCGACTCCGAGCGGGTCGGCTGGACGGGTACGGCAGCGCCGGTGTCGTCGGTCAGGCGCACGGTGGCCGCCTGACCGAACTCGAACTCCACGTCGCCGTCGAAGGTCCAGGGGTGCGGGTTGAAGACGACGAGGGGCGTGGTGCCCTCCCGCATCGGGATGCCGATGCGGCGGGCGATGGCCTGCACGGACCGGTTGAGGACGTCGGCGGCGATCGAGCGGGCGTGGCCGTACTCGTCGCGCGCGTCCTCGTACGCGGACCGGATGGAGGTGCCGGCCAGGATGTCGTGGAACTGATTGAACAGCACGAGCTTCCACGCCTCGGTGAGCCGGTCGCCGGGGTACGGCTCCCCGGCGACGGCCGCGACGGACGCCCACTTCTCGGCCCGCATCAACTCGTTCTCGGCGCGGCGGTTCCACGCCTTCACCCCGGAGTGTGCCGAGTAGCAGCCGGGGCCGTGGTGCTGCAACTCCCCGGCGTGCACCGGGATGTCCTCGCGGTCGCGTATCCGCGCGAAGAACGCCTCGGGGTGGCTCAGGCGGAGGGTGGGCAGGCCACCGAGGGAGTCCAGGCGGCGGATGGACTCGAGGTTCGCCTTGGTGGGTCCGCCGCCGTGGTTGCCGACGCCGTAGAACACCATGAGCTCGGGCTCGTCCGGCGGCATCAGCGCCAGGGACTTGTCGAGGTGGTTGCCGATGTCGGCGCCGGGCGCGCAGTACTCGTTGGGCAGGCGGTAGGCGGTGACGCGGGAGCCGTCCGGGGACTCCCAGTGGAAGAACTGGCCCGGCAGCACCTGCTCGTGCGGGCCGGGACGCAGGAAGACGTAGCCCTCCATGCCCGACCTGCGCAGCAGTTGCGGGATGGTGGCGTTGTGGCCGAAGGGGTCGAGGTTGCTGCCGATCGTGGCCGCCCTGCCGAACTTCTCCAGCAGGTAGCGCTGTCCGTACAGCGCCTGGCGGACGAAGGACTCGCCGGCCGGGATGTTGCAGTCCGGCTCGATCCACCAGCCGCCGATGACCTGCCAGCGGCCCTCCGCGACGCGCTTGGCGATGGTGTCGAACAGCTCGGGGTCGTGCTGTTCGATCCACTCGAGGTACATCACGGAGTCGCACGTGAACACGAAGTCGGGGTACTCCTCCATGCGGTCGACGGCGGACTGGAAGGTGGCGCGTATCTCCTGGAGGCCCTCGGGCTTGCGCCACAGCCACACGGGGTCGATGTGGGCGTTGCCCACCAGGTGCAGCAGCCGGTCGCGGGAGGAGGGTCGGGGCGTGCTCATACGGCGGCGGTCTCCTGTCGCTCGTCGTGCGGTGCTGTCGTGGCGTCGTCGCCCGTCCCGTCGGCTCCGGCGGCCCAGGCGTCGACGTGTTCACTGAGCAGGTGCAGGAGGGTGAGGTGGGTCTCCTGGATGCGGGCGGTGGTGGTGGCGGGGGTGACGAGGGCAAGGTCCGCGTGTTCGCGGGCGGGCATGCCGTCCGCGGTCCCGCCGGCGAACAGGACGGTCACGGCTCCGCGGTCGCGGGCCTCCTGCAGGCCCCGGACGACGTTGCGGGAGCGGCCGGAGGTGGTGAAGGCGATCACCATGTCCCCGGGCGTGGCGAGCGCCTTGATCTGGCGGGCGAAGACCTCGTCGAAGGAGTAGTCGTTGCCGATGCACGACACGACGGTGGGGTCGGTGACCAGCGAGACGGCGGGCAGCGGGCGGCGCTCGCGCAGGTAGCGCCCGATCAGCTCGCCGGCGAGGTGCTGGGCGTCGGCGGCGCTGCCGCCGTTGCCGAAGGTGTACAGGCGGCCGCCGCGGCGGTAGACGTCGATCAGCCGGTCGCCCACGGCGCGGAGCGCGGGCAGCAGGGCGTACAGCCCTTCCACGGCGGCGAGGTGGTCGGTGAGCTGGTCGGCCGGGGCGATGGGCGCGCCGGAGCGGGCGGTAGGGGTGGACATGCGTCTCCTGGGAGGACGAGCGTGCGCTGTGGCCGTGCGGTACGGCCGTGCGGTACGGCCGTGCGGGGGCGTGGTGGGACGGGCGGAGCCGGTACGGAGAGGCGCGCGCCGGGTGCGGCGCGTCCTCCTCCGGGCAGGGCCGGGTGCGGTGGTCGTGCGGGTGCGGGCGTGCCGTGTCCGGCCCGCGAGCGCGGGCCATCCGGCCCGCGGCGGAGAGGGCTGTGGGGAGCCGGTTCAGTTCGACGCTGCCGCCTCCTGGACCCGCCGCAGGTCGCGGGCGTCGGGCAGCCGTTCGAAGGCGATCGCGGCGGCGCCCAGCACGCCGGCCCGGTCGCCGTTCGCGGCCCGCACGATGCGGACCGCCCGGGCCGCGGGGCCCATGGCGAGGCGCGTGACCGTGCGGCGCACGGGCTCCAGCAGTTGCTCCCCGGCACGGGTGACTCCGCCGCCCAGGACGGCGACCTCGGGCTCGTAGAGGTTGACGATGGAGGTCAGGCCCTGGCCGAGCAGGGCGGTGGTCTCGTCCCACAAGCGGACGGCCAGCGGGTCGCCGGCGCGCGCCTCGCGGGAGACGTCGGCGGCGGTGGCGTCGGCCGGCAGCGAAGTGGGTTCGCCCCGGGTGACGGCCTCCCGGGCCCGCTCGCCCAGGGAGGTGCCGGAGGCGTACGCCTCCAGGCACCCGGCCCTGCCGCAGCCACGGCAGGGCCGGCCGTCGGAGCGGACGGTGATGTGGCCGGGCTCGCCGCCGTTCCCGGCGGCGCCGCGGTAGGTGCGCCCGTCGATGACGAAGCCGCCTCCGATTCCCGTCGAAACGGTGAGGTAGACAAGGTGCCGCGTACCGCGCCCGGCTCCGAAGCGCCACTCCCCCGCGGCACCCGCGGTGCCGTCGTTGTCCAGGACGGCGGGCAGGCCGAAGGTGCTCTCGGCGAGCCGGGCGAGGGGGACGTCGATCCAGCCCGGCAGGTGGGGCGGGCACAGCACCACGCCCCGCTCGGGGTCCAGGGGTCCGCCGCAGCCGATGCCGCAGCCCGTCAGCCGTTCCGGTGCGGCGCCCGGGTCGACGCCCGCCCGGTCCAGCGCGTGCTTGCCCAGGTCGAACAGGCGCGCGAGCGAGGCATCGGGCCCGCCCGCCGCGTCGGTGGGGCAGGTCACGAACGACAGGACCTCACCGTCCGGGCGTACGACACCGGCGGCGAGCTTGGTGCCGCCGACGTCCAGTGCGAGTACGGCGCCGCGGGCGCGGTCGTGTGGGGGGTGGGTCATTGCTTCCTCATCCCTTGTTTCCGGTGGTCGCCACGCCCTCGGTGAAGTGCCGCTGGCAGACGAGGAAAGCGATGATCATGGGCACGGTGACGACGACGGACGCGGCGCACACGATCTCCCAGCGCAGCTCACCGCCGGCGCCGAACTGATCCAGCACCGCCTTGAGACCACGGGGCACGGTGTACAGGTGCGGGTCGCGGAGGTAGATCAAGGGGCGTACGAGGTCGGTCCAGGATGCCTGCACCTCGAAGATGAAGGTGACGACGAGTGCCGGCCGGCACAGCGGAACGGCGATCCGCCAGAACAGAGCCCAGTAGCTCGCCCCGTCGACGCGGGCGGCCTCGAACAGTTCACGGGGCAGTCCGAGGAAGAACTGGCGCAGCAGGAAGATGTAGAAGGCGCTGCCGAACAGGTTGGGTGCCCACAGGGGCACCTGGCTGCTGGCGAGGTGCAGCCAGTTCCACACCAGGTACTGCGGCACCATCGTGACGGCGGCCGGCAGCATCATCGTGCCGATCACCACGGCGAACAGGGCGTTGCGCCCGGGGAAGCGGAAGTAGGCGAACCCGAAGGCCACCAGCGCGCTGCTCACGGTGACGCTGACGGCGGCGGCGAGGGTCACCGCGACACTGTTGCCGACCCAGGTCAGCAGCGGCACCGCGTCCCAGATGGCGGAGTAGTTCCGCCACTGCCACACGTGCGGGACGAGCGCGTTGTCGAAGACGTCTTGGGAGGGCTTGACGGAGGCGCTGAGCAGCCAGACGAAGGGGTAGAGGAACACCACGGCCGCGGCGGTGAGACCGAGCCGGTGCAGGGCCCGTCTCAGCGGCCTCGCTCCGTCCCGGCCCCGGCGTGCGCCGTCCTCGGTCTCGTGGGGTGTCTGCTCGCTCCGGTCGTCCCGGTGTGCGCGGCGGACGTCCGCCCCGGTCGCGGAGAGCTGTGTCACCGCTCCTCCCCTTCGTAGTAGACGAAACGCTTGCTGACCTTGGTCTGGACGAGGGTGATGGCGACGATCACGAGGAAGAGCAGCCACGCCATGGCGGAGGCGTACCCCATGTGCAGGTACTGGAAGGCCTGCTGGAAGAGGTAGACGACGTAGAACAGGGCCGCGTCGTTGCTGTACGTCTGGGAGTTGGCGCTGCCGAAGAAGGCGGTGTAGGCCTCGGTGAAGGTCTGCAGCGACGCGATGGTGTTGACGATGAGCGTGAAGAAGAGGGTGCCGGAGATCTGCGGCACGGTCACGTGGCGGAACCGGTTCCAGCGCCCCACACCGTCGAGCTCGGCCGCCTCGTACAGCTCCCGGGGTACGTTGCGCAGCGCGGCGAAGTAGATGATCACCGTCGATCCGACCGACCACAGGCTGGTCAGCACCAGGCCCGGCTTCACCCAGGACGCGTCCGTCGTCCAGCTGGGCCCGGTGATCCCCACCCAGCCCAGCACCTCGTTGATCAGGCCGACGTTGCCGTTGAACAGCAGCAGGAAGAGGATGCCGACGGCGACGGGCGGGGTCATCACCGGCAGGTAGAAGAGGGTGCGGAAGACGCCCGACGCCCGGCCGGCCTTCATCAGCAGCATCGCCAGCACCAGGGCCAGGGCCATCTGGAGGGGGACGCGCAGCGCGGTGAACACCAGGGTGTTCATGAGGGCCTTGGCCACCGAGGGGTCGTCGAACAGCTGCCGGTAGTTGGCGGTTCCGACGCTGTGCGTGGTGCCGATACCGTCGTAGTCGGTGAACGACAGGACGAGGCTGGCGATCATCGGGCCGGCGGTGAAGACGAGGAAGCCGATGACCCACGGGGACAGGAAGCCGTAGGCAGCCCAGGTCTCGCGGCGGACGCGGCGCTTGCCGGCCGCGGTCGCGGCGACCGCGCGCGGTGCGGTGGTGTTGGTCATGGGCCCGGTCACCTGCCCTCGTTGGCGATGTCCAGGGCGCTCTGGGCTACCTTCTGGGCCTGGTCGAGGGCCTGCCGCGGGCTCTGCTCACCCGACAGCACCCGGTTCACCGCGTTCTGCCAGGCGTTCTTGAACTCCGTACCGGCGGCGTTGGAGGGCACGGCGAAACCTTCCCGGGAGATGTCGAAGAGGGTGCGGCTGGCGCGGTCGAACGCCGGGTTGCCCGTGGGTTTCCATATCTCGTGCTCGATGATCCGGTCGGCCTGAAGATTGCCCGTCACGTCTCCCGTGTAGGCGTGGCCCGCGTCCCTGACCTCTTGGGCTTTCGTCCGTGCGGCGTGTACCCAGGTGCTGGTGGCGGTCATGGTCTTGATGAACGTGCAGGCCCGCGCGAGGTGGCGGGTGCCCCGAGGGATGGCCCATCCGAAGCCGGAGGTCCAGTTCAGGGCCTTGCCCCGGCGGTCCTTGAACACGCCGGTAGCGAGCCGCACGTCGGGGGAGGAGTCGGCGAGGACGTCGACGTACCAGTCCTCCATCGGCATCGCCCCGATCTGGTCCGTCGCGAACTGGTTCTTGGCGCCGAACTGGTCGAACGAGTCGCGCAGGGACTTGAAGCGGCCCCAGCCTCCCTGCGCGTTGATCAGGCCGACCGCGTAGGTGAGTGCCTGGACGACCTTCGGGTCGTTCAGGTGCGCGGTGCGTCCGTCGGCGCTGACCAGGTCCGCGCCGTTGGCCTTGGCCCACAGGGGGAAGAACTCGGGGATCTTGGGGTCGAAGCCGATGCGGGTGAGCTTCGCACCGTCGGTCTTCTTCAACCGCTCGGTGAGTGTCCGCAGTGCGTGCCAGTCGTCGGTGCGCACGTCGGACTCCCGCATGCCGTTCTGCTTCACCACCTTGTCGTCGATGAGCAGCAGGCGGCTGTTGTACGAGTCGGGCAGGGCGTAGACGGCGCCGTCGAGCGAACCCTCGGTGAGAGCGGTCCTGTTGAATGCGCCCAGGTCGATGTGTTCCTTCTTGATGCAGTCGGTCAGCGGTACGAGGGCCCCGCGGGCGGCGTAGCCGCCGATCAGGGTCCGGTCCATGTGCACGGCGTCGGGCGGATCGCCGGCCGCGACGGCCGACAGAAACTGCTGCTCGTCGAACTGCCCCTCATTGACCTGGAGGTGCAGACCCTTGAGCGCGGTGCGCGCTGTGGCCACACGGTCGGAGGCCAGGGCGTCGTCCATGCCGTAGCCCAGGGTGGTGAACGTCTTGGACTCGGTGTCCGCGAAGCTCACGCCGCCGCACCCGGCGAGGGCGGGGAGCGTGGCGGTCACGGAGACCAGCGCGAGGATGCGGTGTGCGGTGCGGTGATGTGCTGCCACCATCGACTCTCCTTTGAGGAAGCTGGCTACACGGGGAGATCGAAGGCTGACGCGACAGCAGGCTGGTCGAGCGACTCAGGATGTGGCATCGATCCCACATGAGAACGTAACCACACAGCGTCCGCGCGTCAACGGGTCGCAAGGGACCGATCATGCGGAAGGCCCCGCATCGTTATCCCGCTACGGCCACGGGCCGTTGGCGGCATCGGCGGAGGACGCGCCTCGGCACCCGGCACAGCGTGCGAGGCAGGCGCTGCGGCACGCCCCGGCGCGGTGAGCGGACCGCGTCGGGCGGTCGAAGGGGTATGAGCGGTTGCGGGAGAACACGTCCCGGCCGCCGGCGGCCCCCTTCGGGGGAAGTCTGCGGGCTCAGCCGCGAGGCGCGGACGTGGAGTCGCGTACCGCCAGTTCCGGCTCCAGGACATCGGAGACGCTACGACCGCCACCACCACGGCGTACCCGCTCCAGCAGCAGCCCGGCGGCACGCTCCCCCATGGCGAACACCGGCTGGCGCACCGCCGTCACGCCGGGGTCCACCATGCGCATCCACGGCAGGTCGTCGAAGGAGACGAGGGAGTACTGGTCGGGCACGGACACACCCCGCCGTTTCAGCTCCAGCCACACCAGCTCGGCCACGACGTTGTTGGCCGCGAAGACCGCGGTCAGCGTGGGCTCCGAGTCGAGGAACCGCCCCACTTCCTCCTGCGCGGGGCGAGCGGTGTGCCCAAGGTCGAGGACGTGTCGGCGCCCGGCGGTCACTCCCGCGGCGCGCAGCGCGGCACGGTAGCCCTTGAGCCGGTCGCGCCCGGTGTCCCAGAACGTCTCGTCGACGACGACTCCGATGGCCCGGTGCCCGAGCGCCAGGAGGTGGTCGACGGCGGCGCGGGCACCCGCCCGGCTGTCAATGGTGACCACGTCGCATCCCCGCACTCCGGAGCGGCGGTCGACCTCCGTCACCGGCATGCCGTGCTCCACAAGCAGTTCGGTGGCCCCCCGGCCGACGGGGGCGATGAGGACTCCGTCGGCGCGCATCGCGAGGAAGGCACGGGCGGCGTCCACGGCCCGCTCCGCGCTGCCGTGGTCGTCGACCAGCACCACCTGGTAGCCCTCGGACGACAGGGTGTGCTCCACCCCGGCGGCGAGCTCCGCGTAGAACTGGTTGCGCAAGTCGGAGACCAGGAGTCCGATCACACCGCTTGAGCGCCCCTTCAGGGTGCGGGCGGACACGTCGGGTACGTAGCCGAGGCTGTCCGCCGCCGCCTGCACACGCTCCTTGATGTGCTCCGCGACGTAACCGGTGCCGCTCAGCGCCCGGGACGCGGTCGAACGCGAGGTACCCGCCAACTCGGCGACGTCGCGCAGAGTTACCCGAGACCGTTTGCCCCGCGCCGATCCGCCGCCTGCCATCGACCCCCGCCTCTCTCCATGCCCCGGAGACGCGCACGCCACCGGCTCCACAGCTCACGCAGCGCAGCGTAGTCGAGTTCCTGGAGCGGCTCGCCCGTCCTGTCCAGATGGCTGGAGACATACAGGGCGGGAACCCCGAGCTGGTCCTTCACGCGGGTATAGGCGCGCCACTGTCCCAGGTCGGGGGCGCACCAGTCGTCGGTGTCGATCAGGGTCCCGGGGCAGGCCGCCGCGGCCACGGCGGCGCGCAGGCGCATCTGCGGCACCACCGGCGCGTACGGGTCGGGATCGTCCAGGCGCAGCATGTCGTTCAGGCGCACCATGTCCGTCACATCGGCGAAGCCGGGATGGGGGGTGTGCGTGACGATCAGCGCGTCGGACCTGGCCGACTTGGCGGACCGGTACAGAGTGTCGAGGTACTGGTGCAGCAGTGCGATGCCCCACCGCCCCCCGCCTGCGGTCAGGGATTCCCCGGTGGGGCTGTCGGCGGTGAAATCGACCTTGAGCCCGTCGGCGCCCAGACCGTCGGGGGCGAGGACGCGGCGGACGTTCTCGGCGAGCCAGGCACGGGCGTCGGGGTGCCCGGGATCGAGGGTGACGGGTCTGCCGTCCGGCGTGCGCACGCACAGCTCGTCGGGCACACCTTCCGCGGACCACGCCCGCCACCACAGCAGCACCCGTCGGCCGTGCCCGTGCTGCTCGTCGATCCAGGACCGCAGATCGGGCCAGCGCCGCTGGTCCGGCTCCCAGGAGCCGTACCGAAGCTGCCACTTGTCGTCCACGACGACCGTACCCGGGTCGAGGCCGTGTCGGCGCAGCTTCTCCAGGTGGGTGTCGTACTCCGCCCGCGTGCTCATCTCCGGGGCCGGCAGGCCGGTCTCGCGGGCGCGGCCCATCTGGGCACCCCACCCGCAGAACATCGGCTCGCTCCACCAGGCCGGCCGTTCGGTGCCGCGCGCCGCGGCGGCCCAGCCACGCCTGTCCAGCCAGTGCCGGTGGGCGCGCAGCCCCTCGTACGGGTCGGCGTGGCCCGGCGAGACGAGGACGGCGGGGGTGCGGTACCAGCCGTCCACCTCGGTGTGCCCTTCGTAGTCAAGTCCGAGGTGGAAGCCGCCATCGGACGGCACGTAGTGCATCTGGGTGAAGGTCAGGTCCGCCACCGGGGCGCCGGCCGACACGGTCCACCAGGACAGCGTGCCACGGGCGCGCGCCGGGTCGGTGGCGTCGGGGAAGCGGTCCTGCGTGAGTGCCAGGCAGAGCGGCGCGGGCGTGAAGAACCAGTGTCCCCGCCCGGGGCGGGCATCCCCCACCACGCCGATGACCGCGCTCTCCCCCGCGCCGCGCAGCAGGCGTGCGGGCGCGCCGGGATTGGGGCTGAACAGGGTGTGCCACGCGTGGCCGCTGGGACGCAGCCCTCCCCCACGGCCACCGAACGCGGCACGTACGGCGAGAGGCAGCACATCGCGCAGCGCGCCCCGGCCCCGCACCTCCCATGTCAGCTCGGGTCCCTCATCGGTACACAGCACCCGGGTGAACGCTTCCTGCCAGACGGTGCTGCGGCGCGGCAGCACCAGTGCCGGGCGGCCGTCCTCGGTGTGCCATTCGGCGGGTCCGGCGTCCAGCGTCTCGTCCACGGCGTCGGTACGGTCGAGCACACCGGCCAGTTGCAGCTCGACCGGGTGGCCGCCGTCGGACGCGTGCAGCAGCGCCGTCAGCCCGTCGGCCGCCACGGTCATCCGCCAGCGGGCGGCACGGACCTCGCTGGTGCCGTCCCGGTGGTGTGCGACCTCGGGACGGACGGCCGCGGTCCGGTGACCCGTCGTACTGGTCATCGCACACTCACCAGCGCCTCCGCCTGCTGTCCGAGAGCCACCTGACCCACCGTCATGTCAACTGCGAGGCGCTGCCTGCGGACAGGCTGTTCATCAGGGGGTATCCGTATGCCGAACGTCTCCGTCACCGTCTCGCCGGCGCCCACCTTCACCTCGCGCACCGCGGGCTCGGCGCTCCAGCCCGGCGGCAGCACGGGGAGGAGACGGACGACTTCCGCCCGAGGCAGCGGATTTCCCGCCTCCACGGTCACTCGCAGCGTGTCGCCCGGCGCCAGGACGGAGCGGTAGGGCGAGAGACGGGCGCTGAATCCCTCCGCACCGGCGTCGAAGCCCGACGGCAGGATCTCCCGGTGCAGCCGTGCCAGGCGGTCGCCCTCGACCGCCAGCATGTCCAGGTAGGCGTCGGTGACCTCGTAGGGCGGCCAGTGGCCGCTGATCATGACGTCCGGTCTCAACCTCCGGTACAGCTCGGCGCTCCGTGCGAAGTCGTCGATGCGAAAGCGGTTGCGGTACTGGTAGTTGAGGATCTCCGGCTCGCCGCGCGCCGGGTCCCACGCGGTGTTCTGCTGATCGCCGGTCGCCACGACGCGGCGTCCGTCGACAGCGAAGGAGTACGCGGCGGCGTAGAGGGTGTGCCCGGGGAGGTCGTGGACGCCGATCTCGTACTCACGCCAGCGGAACGTGCCTTCCCCGGGCAGTACACGGTCCACCGGGATGGGCTCGTACCACAGGCAGGGCAGGTCCCAGCGGACGGGCGCGGCCAGGACGTCGGCGATGTGACCGGGCGACCACACCTCGGTGCCGTGCACCTCGCGCAGCAGGTTGAACCCGGCGACGTGATCGTCGTGGTAGTGCGTGGGCAGCGCCACCTCGACCCGGTCCACACCGTGCAGACGGCGCAGCGCCTCGATCGAGGCGAGCAGGGGGCGCCGCGCGGAGCGGTCGTGCCCGCCGGGGAGCCCGGTGGTGAGGTCGTAGCCGAAGTCCAGCAGGAGCGCCACGCCCTGTTCGGAGATCAGGGCGTAGGACTGGGCCACGCTCGTGGTGTTGCGCAGCAGATGAGGCGTGACGTGCTGCCAGGGCCGCTCCAGCATCGCGTCCGGATCCCACGGGGTGCGCCGCCGGGAGTCGAGCAGCTCGCGCAGCAAGGGCGTGAGACGGGCCACGGCAGCCTCCGGGTCGGCGACCGGCTCTCCGTGCGAGGGCAGGAGGATGTCGGGCCGCTCCCGCAGCAGCAGGCGGCAGGACAGGACCGTCGCGGCGACCCCCTCGAGCCCGGCGTTCGGGTGGAATCCCGTGTAGGCCCACTGGGTGGCGGCCAGGGACCAGACCCGTCCCTCGCCATGGATCAGGTCACCGGTGAACGCGAGCCTTTGGCCGTGGAGTTCGACGAGATAGCCGACCGAGCCGGGAGTGTGCCCCGGAAGCGGCAGCGTGCACACGTCGAAGGCGCCGAAACGCCGGGTGCGGTACTCCGGCACGGTTCCAGTGACGGGGACCTGCCACAGCAAGGAGAACCGGTCCTGCCGGACGTCGTAGTCGTTGTCCAGGGGACGGGTACGCCAGTGCTCGTCGACGTCGTCGATCAGATGGCGTTCGACGGGCGGTACCCAGATGCGGATGCCCCGGGCCGCCGCCCGTGACAGGCCCTGTACCTGATCGCGGTGGTGGTGGGTCACCAGGATGTCGGTAATCCGGTCCACCCCGAGTTCGGACAGGTGGTCCAGCGCCTCCCCGGAGCCGAAGTCGATCAGCACCCCCTCGTCCGCGCACCGCAGGAGGTAGACGTGACAGGTGTCTGCCCAGCGGTAGACGTCTTGACCGACCTGGATCCAGCGCACGTCTGTGACTCCCTTTCACCCACGGCAGATCGCGGCATTATGGGAACGATGCCATGTGGGAACGATGCCAGCGCGGGTCGGCATCGTCAACGGCCCGCGCGGAAAAGGGGCGCCGTGGGCCGTGGCGCTCGGGTGGGTCGCGAGAAGGCGCTGCGATCGCAATGGGGACACCGTGGACGCCCGGTGGCAGTGATGCCCCCGGGACACCCACGGTCATCAAGAGACGAGGAAGGAGCTGTCCGCTGCCATGCCGCAGCCGCCAACCCGTCCTGGCCGAACACGACGCCGCTTGTCGAACAGCGGCCATGTCCTTGCGTCTGGGCGGGTACGTACCGGGGGCCGCGGCTGACGGCTAGTCCGTGAAGCGTTCCCCCCGCTCCGCCTTCTCCACCAGCAGCGCGGTCGGGGCGAACCGCTCCCCGTACGCCGCCTCCAGCTCCCGGGCACGGGCTACGAAACCGGCCACGCCGCCCTCGTAGCCGTTGATGTACTGCAGCACTCCGCCCGTCCAGCCGGGGAAGCCGATACCGAGGATGGAGCCGATGTTGGCGTCGGCCACGGAGGTCAGCACGCCCTCCTCCAGCAGCCGCACCGTGTCGATGGCCTCGCAGAAGAGCATCCGCTCCATCATGTCCTCGATGGGGATGCGGTTGCCCTCACCACCGGAACCACCGGGCCCACCGGAACCGCCAGACCCACCGGACCCACCGGACCCACCGGCACCCCCGGACCCACCCCGCCCGAAGTGCTCCCGCAGCCCCGGCCACAGCCGGATCCGCTTGCCGGTCGACTCGTCGTAGTCGTAGAAGCCCGCGCCGCCGCCGCGGCCGGGGCGCCCGAACTCCTCCACCATCCGGTCGATCACCGCGTCGGCCGGATGCGGCCGCCACGCGCCGCCCGCCTCCTCGGTCGCCCGGCGCGTCTCCTCGCGGATCTTGCGCGGCAGGGTCAGGGTCAGCTCGTCCATCAGGGAGAGCACCTTGGCCGGATATCCGGCCTGGGCCGCGGCCTGTTCCACGGAGGCCGGGTCGACGCCCTCCCCCACCATCGCCACGCCCTCGTTGAGGAAGTGGCCGATGACGCGGGAGGTGAAGAAGCCGCGGGAGTCATTGACCACGATCGGGGTCTTGTTGATCTGCCGCACCAGATCGAAGGCGCGGGCCAGCGCCTTGTCGCCGGTGCGCTCGCCCTTGATGATCTCGACCAGCGGCATCTTGTCGACGGGCGAGAAGAAGTGCAGTCCGATGAAGTCGTCGGCGCGCTGCACCCCCTCGGCGAGCAGGGTGATGGGGAGGGTGGAGGTGTTGGAGCACAGCAGCGAGTCCGGGGCGACGACGCCCTCGATCTCCTGGAACACCTTGTGCTTGAGCGCCGGGTCCTCGAAGACCGCCTCGATGACCGCGTCACACCCCTCGAGGTCGCTCAGATCGCCGGTCGGGGTGATCCGGGCCAGCAGCTCGTCCCGCTTGGCCTCGGTGGTCCGGCCCTTGGTGAGCGCCTTGGCCAGCAGTCCCTCGGCATACGCCTTGCCCTTGGCGGCGGCCTCCACGGACACGTCCTTGAGGACGACCTCGATGCCCGCCTTGGCGCATGCGTACGCGATGCCCGCGCCCATCATCCCGGCGCCCAGCACCGCGACCTTACGGACCTGACCGGGCTCGATCCCCTGGGGCCGGTTGGCCCCGGAGTTGACCGCCTGCAGATCGAAGAAGAACGCCTGGATCATGTTCTTGGCGGTCTGGCCGACGACCAGCTCGGTGAAGTACCGGGCCTCGATGGTCTGCGCGGTCTCGAAGTCCACCTGGGACCCCTCGACGGCGGCGGCCAGGATATTGCGCTGCGCCGGATAGGGCGCGCCGCCCAGCTGCTTGCGCAGATTGGCGGGGAAGGCGGGCAGATTGACGGCGAACTTCGGCTGCGCCGGGGTGCCGCCCGGGATCCGGTAGTCCTTGTCCTCCCAGGGCTGTGCCGACTCGGGGTGGGCGTCGATGAAGGCTCGCGCCTGGGCCAGCATCTCCTCAGGGGTGGCCACGACCTCGTGCACCAGCCCCGCCTCCTGGGCGCGCCGGGGGCTGTACCGGGCCCCCTGGAGCAGCCACTTGAGCAGCGCGTCGGTGACGCCGAGCAGCCGTACGGTACGGACGACGCCTCCGCTGCCCGGGAGCAGGCCCAGGGTGACCTCGGGGAAGCCGATGCGGGAGCCGGGGGCGTCGAGGGCGATGCGGTGGTGGCAGGAGAGCGCGATCTCCAGCCCGCCGCCGAGCGCCGCGCCGTTGATCGCGGCGACCACGGGCTTGCCGAGGGTCTCGATCCGGCGCAGCCCACGCTTGATGCGGAGGTTCTTCTCGTAGATCTCCTGGGCCTGGTCGGGCCCGACCCGAAGGAGGTCGTTGAGGTCGCCGCCGGCGAAGAAGGTCTTCTTGGCGGAGGTGACGATGATGCCGCGAATGGTGTCCCGCTCGGCCTCGACCCGGTCGGCGATCGCGTCGAGGGAGTCGATGAACGCGGCGTTCATGGTGTTGGCGGACTGGCCGGGGTCGTCGAGCACCAGGGTGACGACGCCCGCGTCGTCCTGCTCCCAGCGGATGGTCGAGGCGGTGGTGGGGTGGCTCATCTGAGGTCTCCAGGGCGAAGGGGAAGGGCGCGGCGAGGGGGCGGGAAGGAGGGGGAACGGCGGCGTGCCGGGAGCCGCTCGGCTCTACGGGGGCGTCCGGCGGATCTCAGGACCCCGGGGCCCGGGGCGCGGAGCCCCGCACGCGGCTGAGCCGCATATCGTCAGGTGTCGGGAAGGGGCGGGAGGGGAGCAGCCCGCCACGGGCGTCACGATCCGTCGGTCACCCCCTAGAGCCGCTCGACCACCGTCGCGATGCCCATCCCGCCTCCCACGCACAGCGTCACCAGCCCGAACCGCCCGTCGCGCCGCTCCAGCTCGTCGATCACCGTGCCGAGGATCATCGCGCCGGTCGCGCCCAGCGGATGGCCCATCGCGATCGCGCCGCCGTTGACGTTGACCTTGTCCAGGCTCAGCCCCATGTCGTCCACGAAGCGCAGCACCACCGCCGCGAACGCCTCGTTGATCTCGACCAGATCGATGTCGTCGATGGTCAGCCCGGCCTTGGTGAGCGCCTTACGGGTGGCGGGAGCCGGACCGGTGAGCATGATGGTGGGGTCGGCGCCGGAGACGGCGGCGGAGACGATCCGGGCGCGCGGGGTCAGCCCGAAGCGCTCGCCGACCTCGCGGTTGCCGATGGCGACCAGGGCGGCGCCGTCCACCATGCCCGAGGAGTTGCCGGCGTGGTGCACATGGTCGATCGCCTCGATCCAGTGGTACTTCTGCAGCGCCACCGCGTCGAAGCCGCCCGCCTCACCGATGGTGGCGAACGACGGCTTCAGGCCCGCCAGGGTCTCGGCGGTGGTGCCGGGGCGGATGTGCTCGTCCCGGTCGAGGACGGTCAGCCCGCTGCGGTCGCGGACCGGGACCACGGAGCGGTCGAAGTACCCCTCCTTCCAGGCCCGCGCGGCCCGCTCCTGGGAGAGCGCGGCGAAGCTGTCCACGTCATGGCGGCTGTAGCCGCCGGTGGTGGCGATGAGGTCGGCCCCGATGCCCTGCGGTACGAAACCGGTCTCGTAGTTGGTCATCGGGTCGGCGAACCAGGCGCCGCCGTCGGAGCCCATCTTCACCCGCGACATCGACTCGACACCGCCCGCGAGCACCAGGTCCTCCCAGCCGGAACGGATCTTGGCCGCGGCCAGGTTGACGGCCTCCAGGCCCGAGGCACAGAAGCGGTTCTCCTGGACGCCCGCGACCGTGTCCGGGAGCCCGGCCGCGATGGCCGCGATCTTGGCGATGTCCGAGCCCTGGTCGCCGAGCGGGCTGACGACGCCGAGGACCACGTCGTCGATGGCCGCCGGGTCCAGCTCCGGGAACCGCCGCCGCATCTCATGGATCAAGCCGACCACCAGGTCGACGGGCTTGGTGCCGTGCAGGGCACCGTCGGCCTTACCGCGCCCGCGCGGGGTGCGGATGGCGTCGTACACATACGCTTCGGTGCTCACGTCAGCGGCCTTTCAGGGGAGGGGTCGGGCGGGGACGGCTCAGGGGGCCGCCGGGAAGCGGACGGGGGTTCATGACACTCATGACGTTCCTGACGGGTTTCCCTCGACGAGTGAGGTGACTCCCCAGTCGCGGGCCACCTCGGCGGTGTCCGCCCCGGGCCGGACGGGCGCGCGGCGCACCGCGCCCGGGGTGGCGGAGAAGCGCGGGGCGGGCGCGGGCTGGGTGATCCCGCCGTGGTCGACGAAGGTGGAACGGGCGGCGAGGTGCGGATGGGCCGGGGCCTCCCGCAGCGACAGCACGGGGGCGACGCAGGCGTCCGAGGCGCTGAAGACGGCGGTCCACTCCTCGCGGCCGCGCTGCTTGAAGCGGTCCGCGATGGCGGCGCGCAGCGCGGCCCAGCTGTCGAAGTCGTCGCGGGCCGGGGCCTGGTCGGCGATGCCCAGCAGCTCGATGAACTCCGCGTAGAACTTCCGCTCCAGGGGCCCGACCGCCATATAGCCGCCATCGGCGGTCTCATAGGTGCCGTAGAAGGGGCAGCCGCCGTCGAGGAGATTGGTGCCGCGCTGGTCGCGCCAGCCCCCGGCGGCCATCATGCCGTGGATGGCGGAGGTCAGATGCGCGGTGCCGTCGACGATCGCGGCGTCCACGACCTGGCCGGGGCCGCCCGCGCGGGCGTGCTGCAGGGCGGCCAGGACGCCGATGACGAGATAGAGCGAGCCGCCCGCGTAGTCCCCCAGGAGGTTGGCGGGGGCGATGGGCGGGCCGTCCGCGGCGCCGATCATGCTGAGGGCGCCGGTAACGGCGATATAGCCGATGTCATGGCCTGCGGTCCGGGCGAGCGGGCCCTCCTGCCCCCAGCCGGTCATACGGCCGTAGACCAGCCGGGGGTTACGCGCCAGGCAGTCCTCCGGGCCGAGGCCCAGCTTCTCGGTGACCCCCGGGCGGTAGCCCTCGATGAGGATGTCGGCGCGCTCCACGAGATCGAGCACGGCGGCCACGCTCCCCTCGGCCTTCAGGTCGAGGAGCACCGAGCGCTTGTTGCGGTTGGCGAGGTCGTAGTCCGGATCGATCCGCAGGCCGGCGCCTCCGGGCCGGTCGACGCGGACGACATCGGCGCCGAGGTCGGCGAGGACCATGGCGGCGAACGGGCCCGGCCCGATCCCGGCGAGCTCCACCACCCGCACCCCGGCCAGCGGACCGGCCGCCGTCGCCCCGTCCTCCGCCGCCACCGTCATGCCGTCCCCCAATCGTGTGACACCACTGCTGTAACACCGCCGATGCTAAGAACGCGTCCCGCATTCCACAAGCCCTCTCCTGGGCCTGTGGACAACCAAGCCCCTTGCCCGGCAAGCGGGTTTGGTCCCTGCGGCAGCACGGCGGGCCGGGTGTGGCGCCGACCGGCCTTGCGGGTCAGGTCTTCTCCATGTCCGGCCCCGTCATCGACAGCGGCTGTTCGGGCACGAGATGGTCCTCGTCGCCCGCCGGATCGGTGAGCCGGCCCAGCCGGCGCGGCAGATCGGAGCCGACGAGCACGATCACCACCAGCGTCAGCCCGAAGGTGAGCACCGCCAGCGCCCGCCCGAGGGACATGCCCTCGGCCAGATGGGCGCCGAGCACCGGCGCCACCGCGCCGCCGAGCGCCCCGGTGTTGTAGACGAAGCCGAGCGAGGCCGCCCGCGTCTGAGTGGGGAAGTGACCCGCGATGTACTTCGGCAGGATGCCGGAGATCCCCTGGCTCAGCGCGAGCAGGAAGAACAGCAGCACGCCGAGCCCGACCAGGGTGTCCTGCACCGCGAACACCGGGAAGACGAAGGCCAGCGAGGCGAGCAGGGTGTAGACGTAGGCACGCCGGGTGCCGAGCCAGTCGCCCGCGAACCCCGCCAGCCAGCAGCCGGCCATCGTCCCGAACCCGGCGTAGAACATCACATCGGTGACCTCGGACGGGGTGTACCCGAGCTGCTCCTTCAGATAGGTGGGCAGCAGCGCCTGGATCGGCCAGCTGTAGAGGAAGGCGCAGAAGACCGTGCAGGTCAGGGCCACATACAGCGGCCAGCGGCGCCGACCGCCGAGCTGGGCCGCGAAGGCGATCAGGCATCCCGCCGCCAGGAGCGACAGCGGCCGGCGCCAGCCCGCGCCCAGCGGGGTGAAGACCAGGAACAGCGCGACGCTCGCGGCCACGGCCAGCGCCGTGTTGACGCTCGCGCGGGAGCGTCCGGCGAACAGCGGCCCGAAGGGGTTCGGCCGCGCCTTCGCCGTCGCCACCTCCTCGTGCCAGTCCCCGGCCTCCGGAAGCGCGCGCCGCACCCACAGCGCGACCAGCACCGGCAGCACGCCGATCCAGAACATCCAGCGCCAGCCCCAGTGGGGCACCACCCACTTGTAGAGCTCGGAGGCGAGGATGGTGCCGCCCGAGTAGCCCGAGATGAGGAAGCCGGAGGCGCGGTTGCGCAGCCGCGCGGGCCAGCTCTCCAGGACATAGGTGGCGCTGGCGCTGTACTCACCAGCCATGCCCATGCCAATCACTAGGCGAGCCGTGAACATGCTGATGTAGTTCCAGGCGAACCCACAGGCGAAAGTGCCGAGCGAGTAGAGCAGAATGCTGACGATCATGGCGGCCTTACGGCCGTAGCGGTCCCCCAGCGCCCCCAGCACCGCCCCGCCGAGCCAGCGGGTGATGAAGGCGCCCGAGACCAAACTCGCCGCCGACGCCGTGCTCAGATCGAATTCGTCGGCTATCTCGGTCAGGACGAGCGTGATCAGTACGAAGTCGAAACCATCGAGCAGATACCCGATCCAGGCGGCGAACATGGACTTCCACTGACCCCGCGAGACCTCTCGGTACCAGGGCACCGTGGTGGCTTCGGTCACGGCAACAGCCCTCCCTCCTCCAGGAGTTGACGTACGGTCTTGACGGCCGCCTCGCCCAGCGGCACCTGGGGCGCGGCGGTGTCCGCGCACTCGATCACGCCCAGCAGCCGCAGCGCGGCCTTGAAACCGCCCAGCCCCGCCGAACTGCCGCCCATCAGCGCCGGGTCCCCGGCGTCGGTGATGGCGAAGAGGGCGGCCAGCCGGTCCTGTTCGGCGGCCGCCTGCTCCCACCGCCCCGCCCGCGCGTGCTCGTACAGCCGGACGAACCCGGCCGGGTCGACGTTGGCCAGCCCCGGGACAACGCCATGGGCTCCCGCCAGCAGGGCGCCGTCCACCGACAGTTCGGAGCCGGTGAGCACGGTGAAGGAGTCGTTGAGGCCGCGACGGCGGACCTCGACGAGGACCCGCCGCAGCGCCCCGTCGTCCCCGCTGCTGTCCTTGATCCCCGCCAGGGTGGCGTCGGCGGCCAGCGGAAGCAGGATCGAGGGCGTCAGCTTGGAGTGGACGGAGACCGGGATGTCGTACGCGAACAGCGGCACGTCCACACCGTCGCGCAGCCGCCGGAAGTGGTCGGCGATCTCCAGGGGATGGGTGCGGGTGTAGAAGGGCGCGGTGGCCACGACGGCGTCCGCGCCGAGCTCGGCCGCCGTACGGGCGTGATCGAGGACCCGCGCGGTCGTCATGTCGATCGCCCCCGCGAGGACGGGCACCCGGCCGTCCACGGTCTCGATGACCGTCTTAAGGGCCGTGACGCGGCTTCGGTCGCTCAGATAGGCGGCCTCGCCGCTGGAGCCGAGCGCGAACAGCGCGCTCACCCCCGCGTCGATCAGCCGCTCGGCGAGCGCGGCGAGGGAAGAGGTATCGACCTCGCCCGCGGGCGTGAGCGGGGTGCACAGGGGCGGAACGACACCGGTAAGGGGAGCCGGAAGACTCATCGACACCCAGCCTTCTGGATAGCGGGACAATTAGGACGTGGGACGTCCTATGTTCGGGGCCGAATCTGACGGAGTGCCATCGCGCTGTCAAGTACATTCCCCCCTCAGCGCCTCGTCCGAATCCCGCCAGCGCTCCGGCAGCCCACCGGCCAATCTGGAATACATGAGCGAGAACTACGAGATGCGGGCCATCGCGCCCGAGGTGCTGAAGCAGTTGCGGATCACGGACGACGCGGGAAACCCGCCGCGCGTGGTGGTGGAGGACGAGGAGGGCGGCAACCCGATGCGCTGCTGCCTGGGCCGGAGTCGGCCGCACGAGACCGTCCTGCTCGTCTCCTACGCCCCGCTGCACCGCTGGGCACAGGAGACGGGAGCCACGCCCGGCCCGTACGACGAGGTCGGCCCGGTCTTCATCCACCCCGAGGAGTGCGACGGCTGGACCGGCCCCGGGATCGCGGAAGGCATCCGGGGCGAGCGGCGGGTGCTGCGGGCGTACTCCGCCGAGGGCAGCATCCTCGGCGGCCGGCTGCTGAACGGCGGCGAACCGACGATCGAGGAGGGGCTGGCCGAGCTGTACGCGGACCCGCGGGTGGCGGCGGTGCATGTGCGCGCCGTCGAGTTCGGCTGCTTCCTGGCCGAGACGCGACGGGTCTGAGGCATCCGGCACCCCGAGGGCCAGGCGACGCCGGGGGGTACAGGGGTTCGCCCGGCGCCTCGCTCGGAGTACCGCGTGCACCGCCGCCACGTTCGGACGTCGGGCTCACCACACCGCGTTCAGAGCGTGGCGGCTTTCAGGGCCCGGCGGCACAGCGCGTCCGCGCGCCGTGTCGTCTCGGGCTGCCGGAAGCCGCGGGCCAGATGCAGGGTGTACGCGCAGGCGTCCGCGATGGTCACCCGGTGGCCGACGGAGACGAAGAGCGGCTTCACACCGTCGCGGGTGCGCAGCGCCCGGCCGACCTCCTCGTCCCCGTCGAGCAGCGGGGACCAGTCGCCGCGGCGCGGCCCCGGGTCGGCGTGGCGGAAGCCGAAGGGGCTCTTGGCGACGCCGATAGTGGGCAGCCCGGTCAGCACCCCGAGATGGCTGGCCAGCCCGAACCGGCGGGGGTGGGCGAGGCCGTAGCCGTCGCACACCACCAGGTCGGGGCGGCGGCCGAGCCGCCGGTCGAGGTCGCCGAGCGCGTCGAGGACGGCCGGGATCTCACGGAACGCCAGCAGCCCGGGGACGTACGGGAAGGTGACCCGGCCGACCGCGGTCGCCTCCGCGACGACGGCGAGGCCACGGGCGTCCAGGGCCACGGCGGCGGCCGCGACCAGGTCGCGCTCGTCGTCGTACGCCACGTCCACCCCGACGAGCGCGCCGGTGCCGGTGCCCGGCTCGGGCAGCTCCCCGCCGACGACCACGGACGCCCGCGTCCGCTCCTGGACGGCGATGGCCTCGGCCTCGGTCGTGGGCCAGTCGCGGGGCAGTTCATATCGTGGATCGACGGCGCTGGTCATCGTGTGGCTCACGTTACTAGCCTGCACATCATGTTCGTACTGGAGATCACCTACACCGCCTCGGCCGACCGCGTCGAGGCCGCCCTCCCCGAACACCTCGTCTGGGTGGACGACCACTTCGCGAACGGCACCTTCCTCGCCTCCGGCCCCAAGAACCCCCGCGACGGCGGGGTCATCCTGGCGCTCGGCGACGACCGGGCCAGGATCGAGGAGATGGTGGCGAGTGACCCCTTCGTGGTCGCGGGCGTCGGCGACTACACCATCACCGAGTTTCTGGCCACGCGTACGGCCCCCGCGCTCGCCGATTACCGCCAGCAGCGGCCGTAAGGAGCCCGTTTCGGCTTATGCCTTGAGGGAGGCTATGAACGCGGCCCACGATCCGGCGGGGAACAGGAGGGCGGGGCCGTCGGGGTCCTTGGAGTCACGGACCGGGACGAGGCCCGGAAGGTTGTCGGCGATCTCGACGCATTCGCCGCCGTCACCATTGCTGTAACTGCTCTTGCGCCACGCGGCAGTGCTCAGGTCCGGGGTTGTGGGCATGAGTTCAGTCCATCTTGAGGCTTGCAACGAAAGTGGCCCAGGATCGGGCGGCGAATATGAGGGCGGGACCATCGGGGCACTTGGAGTCACGGACCGGGACGAGGCCCGGAAGGTTGTCGGCGACCTCGACGCAATCGCCGCCGTCGCCGTTGCTGTAGCTGCTCTTGCGCCAGACCGCTGCACTTATGTCCTTGGTCGTGGGCATGGGGTGTAGTCCTCCATCGCGGCTTGGATCATTGCCTCGGAGTCACGAGGCGAGAGGGCCATGGCCCTGAGCAGATCGTAGTTCTCCCGACGTAATGCGACTCCCACTTGGTCTTCGACGAGGATTCCTGATCGGCTGCCCTCTTCGTAGGCAACCGGGGGTTCGCCGGGCACGGTGTAGAGCTTCAGCACACCGCCCAGCATCTCCGGGTGCTCGCCCACCGCGAAGGGAAGCACCTGAATGGTCACGTGCGACCCGGTCCCGTGCTTGAGCAGGGACGCCAATTGATCGCGCGTGACGTCCGGTCCGCCGATGGGACGGTGCAGCACGGCCTCGTCCAGGATGAACCAGCAGCGCGGCGGCTTGGGTTCGATCAGCCGGGCTTGCCGGTCGATGCGCGCTTTAACCATGGCCTCGATCTCCGCGTTCGGCGCGTGCGGATGGACACTGCGCATCAACGCCTCCGCATACTGCGGTGTCTGGAGCAGTCCGGGAGCGCCCATGCTCACGTACTGCTCGATAACGGCAGCGCGCTTCTCGATCTCGATCATTCGCCGGTACTTCCCCGGAAACGGCTCGTTCTTCGCCAGCGCATACACCCGCGCGAACATCCCATCCGTGCCGAAGCACGCGTCCAGCTTCGCCGGTAGGTCGTCGTACGGAAGCGATTCGGCCCCCTCGATGCGCGCTAAGTGCGACTTGCTGTAGTTCAGCACCTCGGACAGCCGCCGCAGCGACATGTCCGCCTTCTCGCGATGGCGGCGGATCTCCGCGCCGAACAGGTCGCGCGCGGAGCGGTCGGGGAAGAGTTCGCGTGGCTGGAACGTCATTGGTCCATCCCTCCTGGTCCCCCTGTCCGGCTGGGACCGCTGGCTTGTTTTGAGCTTACGCTCCGGAGGGCAACACACTTGACACGTTCCGTAATTGAGCCCCGGCGACCGCACGCGCTACGGGGTGTCCGGCGGACCACGCGGCAGAGCCGCATGTCTATGCTGCGGGGCGGGGCGAAGTCGCGGTCCGGGGCCTGGGGCGGAGCCCCAGTTGCGGGAAGGGGCGGGGAGGGGAGCAGCCCGCCGCAGGCGCCAAGACCCGGCGGGCACCCCCCAGCGGGCCTAACGGGAGACGCAGAGCCGGACCACCAGCGAGACGCAGCCCCGGGAGTCGCCGGAGCCGGACTCGGAGCCGTGGTCGTTCGGCCCGGCCGTGGGCCGCTGCGTCGGCTCGTCGGTGGGCTGCTGCGTCGGCTCATCCGTGGGCTGCCCGCTCGGGGTGCCCTCCGGGCCCTCGGTCCCGCCGTCCGTGGGCTTCCCGGTCGGTTCGTCCGTCGGCTGGTGCGACGGGCTGCCCGAAGGGGAGGACGAACCGGAGGAAGAGGGCGAGCCGGGCGAAGACGGCCGGGACGAGGGCGAAGCGGAAGAAGAGGACGACGGCGCCTTCCGCGAGGGCGAGACGGCGCTGGACGGCACATCCGCCGGGGAGTGCCCCGTGGGCACGCCCGACGTGGACGGCCGGTTCCGGGACGCCTCCCCCGGAGCCCCCGTCCGCGACCCGTCCGAGTGCCGCGAGGCCCCGGACGTGGCGGACGTACCCGAAGCCGACGAGGAGCCGGACGAAGCGGAAGAGTCAGACGGATCAGAGGAGTCGGACGTGTCCGATATGGACGGCGCCGACGCCCCGGCCGGTTGCTGGGCCTCCGCCGAGCCGCCGTCCGTCAGCGCGAGCCCCGTCATGACCGCCGCACCCGCGACCAGCAGCACCCCGCCCGCGGCCGCCGCGACCGCCACCGGCCCCGCCTGGCGCACCTGCCCGCGGACGAGGTGGCGCATGGAGCGTCGGGAGGAGACCAGCGGGCCGTTCGACGGGGCCGCGTGCGCACCGCCGGCCGCCAGGGTGCCCACTCCGGCCGCCCCTACGGCACCCACCGCGGCCGCGGCCGCCAGGGGCGCCAGGAAGCGCGCCATGCCCCGGTCGTACAGCGCCAGCAGCGCCGGGCCGATCAGCGCGGGCAGCCGGTCGTCGGCCGCCACGAGCTGCTCCATCCGGCCCCGGCAGTCCCGGCAGCCGTCGATGTGCACGGCGATCCGCTCGGCCTGATGCGGGGAGTCCGTGCCCTGCACATGGCCGGGCAGCCGCTCCCAGTGCTCACCGCACGCGGCGCTCGCCGGATAGCCGGGCTGGGCGCGCAGGAACTCCTGGCGCACACTCCCCCGGACGCGCTCCACCAGGGCCGCCGCGCCGTCCGCGTTCACCCCGGCCCGCCACGCCACCTCCTCCGGCGGCAGCCCGTCCACTTCGGCGAGCCAGAGCACCTTCACCCAGCGCTGCGGCAGCTCATGGAGGACCTGCACGAGCGGTTCGAGGTACGACGCCTGCTGTTCCGGGCCCCAGCCCCCCGCCCCGGCCGAGAGCCCCCTCACGGCGCTCGTCAGCTCGGCGGGGACGGCGTCGGCACCGAGCGGGTGCCCGGCGCGCAGTCGGCGCCACACGCTGTAGTGCGCCTCGGCCACCAGGTCCCCGGCAACCCAGGGGTTACCGGTAAGAGTTCGGGCATATCCGCACAGACGCGAATATTCGGCTTCGTAGATACGGGTGTAGGCGGCCGCGTCGAGCGGTGCGTGACCTTCGGTCATGGTGGAACAACCCCTGGGGTGGGTGCCTCGTCACTGCCGCGGTTCTGTAACAGCTCCGCACGGCGCCCCGAGACCTTGCATGGTTTGGCAAGCCTAAATGCCCTATGTCCCCTCGAAAAAACACTCGTGACGCACGTCACGTCGAAAGCGGGTGCACTGCCCTGATCGCCCAAACGTCTTAACCCTCGAAAGGGCGACGCGCCCCGCACCTATCGCAAGGGAGCCGACGTGACCACTGTCATCGATCAAGCCGTCCAGGCACAGCTCATCGCGTCGACGCCCGAGTCACGCGCGATTCCGGCGTGCCTGCGCTATGAGCGGGACGACCCGTTCGCCGTCCGTGTCTCCTTCCCGCCCTCCGCGTCCCTCGACGGCTCCGCGGTGGAGTGGACGTTCGGGCGGGAGCTGCTCTCGGCCGGGCTGCGCGGCCCGGCGGGGAGCGGGGATGTGCAGATGTGGCCGTGCGGACCGCGGCGGACGGTCCTGGAGTTCCATGCCCCCGAGGGCATGGCCATGGTCCAGTTCGACACCGCGGATCTCCGCAGATTCCTCGGCCGCTCGTTCGCCATCGTCCCCGAGGGCAGCGAGGCCGGGGAGCTCGACCTGGACCAGGGGCTGGCGTCGCTGCTGAGAGACGCCTGAGCCGGTACGGACACCTGTCCTGTCAGCCCGCCCGTACGGACGAGTGAGCCTGTCCGTACGGACACCCGTGACACCGCCCGTACGGACACCTGGAGCCCGCCCGTACGGACACCTGTGAGCCCGCCGCCCTTACGGACAACCCGCGAGCCCGTACGGCGGACACCCGTCAGCGCGTACAGGGCCTTGAGCCCGCCCTTACGGTGAGGGGGTCAGGTGGCGGTCGCGGTCGTGGTCGCCGCCAGCATGGCCGTGGCGACGGCGGCGGCGAGCGCCGTCCGCACCTGGGCGATCACCTTCTCCAGCACCGGCCCCATGCCCCCGCAGCGCTCCCCCAGTTCGAGGATCCGGTGCTTGCGGACCTTGGCATCCGTGGCCGTGACCACGGCCCTCAGCTCGCCCGCCGCCGCCAGGGTGACCAACGCCGCGTCCCGTTCGGACACTTCGGCCACCGGCTCCTCGCCGTGCAGCACGCGCACCGCGTCATCCCGCATTCCGGCCACCTGATCGGGCCGTTCCAGCGTGTACTCCTTGGCCGGGAACAGCCCCAGCACCCGCCTCCCCTTCGCCCGCACATACCCGGCCGCCACCATCTGGTCGCGGACCGCGTGCTCGGTCAGCCGTGGCTGGTGTCCCACCCAGATCTGCCAGCTGCGCGGCCGCGATTCGCCGATCAGCTCCAGCAGCCCGTCGAGCGCCCGGTCTCCCGTGGCGGCGTCGGCCACCGGGCATGGGCTGCCGTCGGTGTCGGTGAGCATGCCCCGCTGAACGAGCTCGGTAAGGGCGGCGGCGCGGACGAGGAGGGCGGTGTGAGAGCCGGTGGGCAGGCCGGTCTCGGGATCGTAGGAGAGCAGGTAGAGGGAGGCGGCGAGGGAGAGCGAGCCGTTCGGCATGGGAACCTCCGACGGTCGGGCGTCCGGTGGGGCGGCGTACCTCGACCATATCGGCCACGTGCCCCCATGATCGACCCTCCGCCACGAGGTTCCGGCGGGGCCGGGCATGTCGTCTTCCCTGGGGCTCGGCCGCCCCGGGCCCGTCGCCTTCGTCCGGGCTACGGCAGGCCCGGCCCTGGGTCCCGGGCTGCTACGGGGCCCATCGCTTCCGTACGGGATGTGGCAGGCCATGGGTCCCGGCCGTCCCGGGGCCCGTTGCCCCCGTACGGACACGGCAGGGCCCGGATCCCGGCCGTCCCAGGGCCGTTGCCCCCCGTACGGGACGTGGCAGGGGCCCGGGCACGCGGAGATGGCGGCCACGCGTACCCCCGTGTGTACGCGTAACCGCCACCGGTCCCATTCCCCCGTCGGCCTCGCTCGGGCCTGTCACCCCCGTTGGCCCGTCGGGCCCATGTGACCCCCTGTCGGCCCTCCTGGAGCCGAGTCCTTCGTCGGCCCTCTCGGGCCGCCTCCTGCGTCGGCCCCCTCGGCCGTCCCACTCCCCGTCAGCCGCCTCAGGCTGCGTCCCCCGTCGGCCCTCGTCTGGCCGGGTCCCCCGTCGGCCCCCTTTGGCGGGTAACCCCCGTCGCCCTCAGGCCGCGTCGCCCCCGTTCGCTCCCTCGGGCCGTCACCCCCGTCAGCCCGCCGGCCCCTCGGCCCCCGCGCCGCCCCCGTCAGGTCCCATCAGGACCCGTCACCGTCCAGGACCCGTCAGGACCCGTCAGGACCCGCTCACGGGTGGTACAGCTTCACCACCGCGGTCGTGGTGGTCCGCTTGAAGTCGGCGACCGGCGCCTGGTCGAAGCCGCCCATCTCGCCCCACGACACGACGGTGACGGTCCGGCCGTCGCGCCCCACCCCGAAGAGGTGGATGCCGGGCTCCGAGTCCGGGTACGAGGTGTGGACGCCGTAGACATGGGCGCCGTCCTCGGCCGTCAGCGCGCCGTAGTCCCGCCCTGAGGCGGTGCCCTCCGGATAGTCGCGCACCCAGTCCGCGGCGCAGTTCCGGATCTTCTTCTCGGCCGCGGCGGCGAGCTTGCGGGCCGCCTCCACCGTGCCGGTCCTGACCACGATCTGGGTGGCGCTGGTGTCGTATTCGGTCCAGAACGTGCGATGGGTCGCCCCGGCCGACGGCAGGGTCTTCTCCACGCAGAACGGAGGGGTCTCGGGCAGGCCCCGAGTGACATCACTCGCGTACCAATCCGAACTCGGATGCGGCGGGAGTTCCCTCGGCACCAGGTGGCCGGGGGTGCCCTGGGGTACGGCCGCCTGCGCCTCCGCCCGGGCCGATGGTGCCTGGGCCTGGGCCGGCCCGGTCCCGGCCACGGCCACGACGGCGGCCGCGGCCACGACGCCGAGCGCGGCGCCGCGGAATGAGTGCGTGGGCTTGTGCATGAGGTGTTTCCCCGTCTCTTCCCGAACTCAGGATTTCTTCATGTCTGCCGTCGTACCGGCAGGTCGCGGCGGCAGGACAAGCGTGTGCGCCACCTGGCCGTGGCCGCTACGACCGGCGGGGCATGCGGGACGCTGGAATGCCTGCACGTACGCTGACTTGGGGCTATGACAACACCCTGGAACGCGCCCGTGGAACGCCCACGGGACGAAGGTCGCGGGCCGGGGACGATATGGGGGGTGGTGGGCGTGGGGAACGCCAAAGAGGTTGACGACTTCGCCGAGAGACTGCGGGCGCTGAAGGAGCGCTCGGGCCGCAGCTACGGCTCGCTGGCCACACGACTGCACGTCAGCACGTCCACGCTGCACCGCTACTGCAACGGCGACGCGGTCCCGGCGGAGTACGCCTCCGTCGAGCGCTTCGCCCGGCTGTGCGGCGCCACCCCGGAGGAACTGCTCGCCCTCCACCGCCGCTGGATCCTCGCGGACGCCTCCAGACACCGCGCACGCGAGGCCGACCGCCGGGCCGCGGACGGCACCGCGCCCGAACCCCAGGCGGACGCGCGGCGCGGTGACGGTGAGCCGCGCCTGTCAGCCGACGCACGAGAAGGCGACGACGACCCGTCGGACACCTCTGGGACCGCCGCCGCCACGCCCGGCGCCCGCCCGGGCGCCGACCGCCACCGGGGGCACGTGGCCGCCTCCGTCCCGGGCCCGGTGACAGACACTCCCCGGGGCGCGGCGGCTCCGACCGGCCCGGCCGGAGACGGCACCGGGCCGGAAGCGGGTGGGCGCTCCCGCGACGCTCAGCCGTACGCGGCAGCCGATGCGCGCCAAGACACCGCCGATGAACGGCAGAGCACCGCCGATGAACGACAGAGCACCGCCACCCCGGCCGACGCTTCGAGGACTACGCCGACGTCCGGCGTCCCGGCCGCACACCGTGGCGGGGCCGCGCACCAGGACGGAGACCCGAGGCACCCGCACCAACGCGGCGACACCGGGGACACCGCGGACACCACCGAGCGCGGCGACAGTGCCCTGGCGCCGTCCGCGGCCCCCGGGCAGGCCCAGCCCCACGCCGCGCCCTCGGACAAGACCGTGCCCAGGGGCAACACCAGATCCGTCGCCACCGCGCGGAGGCGGTTGCGGGCCGTGTCGGGGAGCGACGACGGCACCGCCGTCGTGTCACGGGCGCGGCGGCCGTGGGCGTTATTGGCCGGGGCCGCCGCCGTCGTCGTGCTCGCCGTCACCGCGGTCGAGGTACGGCCGCCCGGCGACGGCGACCGTAAGGACGCGGCGGCCTCACCACCCTCCGCCGCCCCCTCGTCCACGCCGCACGCCGGGCCGACCGCCCGCGGACATCTGGACCGTCAGAAGACGGACGGTGACGACGCGTCCGGCGCACCGCGCAACGACGACAGGGACGGTAAGGGCGAGCGCGGCAAGGGGCAGAGAGCCAATGGGGGCGCCTCCGGCTCTCCCGCGCCCGGCTCCTCCAAGGACCCGGACGGCGGCGGCTCCACCCAGGTCCCGCTCACCCTCTCCACCCGTTCCCATGTCTGGGAGAACGGCTGCGGCCACCGCTATCTCATCGACCGGTCCCCGTCCCAGGTCGCCCCGCCGCCCACCGAGCAGGACGCCCCGACCTGGGCCGCCGCCCATGGCGCGGTGCACGGCGGGACCACCAATGTCGAGGTCACGGTGCAGGGCCGCGCCTCGTCGGCCGTTGTCCTCCAGGCCCTGCACGTACGGGTCGTGGGCCGCCGCACCCCGCTCGCGTGGTCGTCGTTCGCCATGGACAACGGCTGCGGGGGCTCCCTCACCCCGCGCGCCTTCTCGGTGAATCTGGACGCCGCCCGTCCGCTGGCCCGCCCCACCGAGGGCAACGACGCGGGCAAGCCGATCCCCGCCGTCCACTTCCCCTACCGCGTCTCGGCCTCCGACCCGGAGGTGCTGCTCGTCAACGCCCGGACGGCCGGTTGCGACTGCAGCTGGTACCTGGAGCTGGACTGGTCGAGCGGCGGCCGCTCGGGGACACTGCGGATCGACGACCACGGCTCGCCGTTCCGTACCAGCAGCATCAAGGGACGCCCCCAATACGCCTACGACTACACCGACGGCTCCTGGCACACGAGCGAGTGAGCACTGGCAGCGCCGCCGCCCCACCCACTGGCTCCACCGGCGACGCCATGTCACTCCACCGTCGTCGTCAGCCGCAGCGCCGCGTCCCGGACATCCGCGTGCGGATGTCCGCGCAGCGAGCGCACCCGCTCCCGCCAGGGCTCCGCCCATTCCGTACGCGCCCCGCCCACCTCGGTGAGGGTCGCGGCGAACAGCCCGGAGGCGTGGCCTCCGTCCTCGTCGAGCTGTCCCGCGGCGCGCAGCAGACCGGCGTCGGAGCCCGGCCGCAGCGCGGTGTTCAGCCGTCGGCGCAGGGCGTCGGCGGTATGGACGGCGAGCGCGGGGCGGGTGGTGTGCAGCCGGGCGAGCCGGGCCAGCCCGGCGGACAGCGGGCCGGGGCGGGCGTCCAGGTCGAGGGCGTTCACCAGCACATGCGCGGCCTCCTGGACGAACGTCTCGTATCCGGCGAGGAGTTCACCGGCGGCCCGCGCGGTGCGCCGGGTCACCCGGGGCCGCATCCGGGCCCGGGTGGCGAGCCCGTCGACGAGATGCCGGATGCGGCGCCGGGCGGGGCGGTCCCGGTCCGGTTCGGCGTCGGGGCCGCCGGGCCGGGCGTCGGCGGTGACGAGCGCGGCGAGCGCCCAGGCCAGCGGGTTGTCGCCGGGCGACCCGTCGGGGGCCGCGGCCATCAGGTCCAGCAGGGCGTCGGCGGCGGGCCGCCAGCTCGCCCGGTTGCCCAGGTCGGTGACGGCCGCGACCAGCACGGCCGCCGCGTCCGGGGCCCACGGTGACCACCCGGCCAGCGCCCCGTATCCGGCCGCCGCCACCTCGGGGTCGTCGGTGTCGCAGACGACGCGTATGAGCTGGGCGTAGCGGCCGCGGTGCGCCTCGGGGAGGTCCAGCGGGCGGGTGCGCAGCACGGCGTGGCGCAGTTCGCGCCGTCCGCTCGCGGCGGCGGTCAGCAGCTCCCAGGAGCGTTCGGCGTCGAGCGGCCCGGTGGCGAAGGCGACGCAGGCGGCCTGCACATCGGGGTGCTGGCCGGGCAGTGCGAAGGCGTCGGCGAGCAGCGCGGCGGCGTCGGTCACCGGGAGCAGGGTGGCGGCGAGCCGGACGGCCTCCTTACGGCTGGTGACCTTCGCCGGCACGGGCGGTACGGCCGTGGCGACTCCGTCCGGCGCGAGCACCCCGCGCACCAGCCGCCCCAGCCGTGACGGCTCGGCGTATCGGGCCGCTCTGGTGGCCGCGTACACCGCCACCCGGGCCCGGTCGCCGCCCGCGTGGGCGAGCAGGGCGGGCAGGGCGTCCGCGGGGCGGTCGGTCCGGGCGAGGGCGGCGAGCGCGGCCTCGGCCAGGACCACATCCGAGGCATCGGCCAGGACCACATCCGGGGCGTCGGCCCAAATCCGGACGGTGGCCGCGCCGGTGCCGGGGATCAGCGCGGCGTCGGCGACGGCGGCCGCCCGCTGCTGCGGCCGCAGGGAGGTGTCGGCGGCGGCGCGGTCCAGGAGGCGGGCTGCTGCGGCCTGTTGGCGGGGCAGCCAGCGGCCGGTGTCCCGGCCGGTGGGCGGGGTCCAGTGGGTGCCGGACGTCAGAAAGCGGCCGTACGGCGGGGTGTCGTCGAGGACGAGGTCGAGCAGATCGGTGCGACGGCGGGTCAGCACGGCCAGGACGGGCGGCAGCACGGCCGCCGAGGGCTCGTGGGTCAGCAGCTCGGCCACGCGGTCGTCCCGCTCCGCCGGTGGCTCCAGCCACAGCCCGATGGCGGTGCGGACCGTCGCATCGCTGCCGAACGAGATGGCCTGCCACAGGAGTTCCTGCAGCTCAGGGAGGGCGTGAGCGCGTCGGCCGAGGGATCGGGCGAGGGCGAAGGTCAGCTCGTGGTCGACCCGTTCGGCGCCCGCCTCCAGCCAGGGCCGCAGCGCCTCGAACACCGCCTGCTCCTGGCCGCGCCGCAACTGGTGGTCGAGGCGGCCCAGATCTGCGGCGCCGACGCTGCCCGCGAGCCGGGTGAGGGTGCGCAGCGCCCAGCCCAGGAGCTGCCGCCGCCCGGTGACGGCGTGTTCGCGCAGCAGCGCCACGGCGAGGTGGCGCAGCGCCTGGCGGGTGGCGGAGGACGAGTCGCGGACGGAGATCGCCTCGGCGGCGATGCGGTCCAGGTGCTCGGCGGCGTCGTCGGTGAACAGCGCGGGATGGGTGCGGGTGAGCGCGCCGAGCGCGGCGGAGCGGACCGGGTCCTGTTCGTTGCGCAGCCGCTCCAGCAGCTGCAGCAGGTCGGTGAGGGCATCCGGGTCGCCGGAACGGGCGACGCACTGGATCAGCAGCGGATAGGCCAGGGCGCGCTCCTCGGCCGAGGAGCGGCGCACGGCGGCCAGCAGCTCCTCGCGCGCCTCCTCGACCGGCAGATGGGCCACCGACTCCAGCACGGTGGTCCAGGACGCGCCGCGCTCGCGCGCCTGGGCGGCCATCCGGCGGGCCTCGGCCTGGCGGCGGGGGCGCGGCAGGACTTCGAGTACGGCGGGTTCGACGACGGCGTGGGCGGGGTCGCCTCCGTCGGTGGCCGCGTCGTAGAACGCGGCGCGGCGGGCGGGCGGCAGCGCGGCCAGCAGCCGGGCGAGGGCGTCGGCGTCGTGCCGCAGGGCCCGGCCCAGTTCGGCGAGCTCGGGCGGGTCGGCGCGGACGATGCGGCGCAGCACGGCCCGGTCCAGCCGGCGCCGGGTGCCGCTGTGCTCGGGGGCGAGCAGCAGCCGCAGCGTGGCGCCGGGCTCGGCGGCCACCAGCGCGGACAGCCGGGCCCGTACGGAGGCGGGCAGCGGGCCGTGGCAGTGGTCCTCCAGCAGTTCCAGCACCCGCTGCGGCTCTACGGGCGCGGCGAGCGCGACACAGGGCGAGTAACGGGTCCACCAGTCGGTGCGCAGCGGTGCGGGCAGCGCGGTGAGTTGGCGCGCCGCCTCGTCCAGGACGGCGACCGGATGGCGGGAGACGAGGGGCCGCCAGGCGCGGACGGCGTGGAACAGCCCGGGCAGCAGCCGCGCCACGGTCTCCGCGCCGCATCCGGGGAGCAGGCGGGCGGCCTCGCCGTCGCCCCAGCGCTCCCGGTACGGCTCGATCAGCCGGTCCGCGAGCGCGGTGCGCCGCCCGGCCACGACGGTGCGCGCCAGTTCGCGCCGTACGGTGGCGGGCGCGTCCTCGAAGGCCGCCTCCAGCGCGTCGTCCGCGATGGCGCCGGGTCCGCCGCGGCGGGCGGTGTCGAGGGCGCGGTGCCGCACTACGGGGTCCGGGTCCGCGAGCCGCGCCGCGAGATGGCCGGTCCGGCCACCGGCGGCCGCGGCCACGGCCGCCAGCCGCCGCTCGTACGTCCCGCGCCGCTCCAGCTCCTCGATCAGCGCACCCAACCGCCCCTCGGCACTGGCCGCCCTCGCCCGCCCGGCCAGCTCCCGCATCCGCCGCGGAAAGGGCAACGGATCGAGGACGGCGAGCAGCTCGTCGGCGAGGGCTCCGGGGGATTCGGGGCCGCGGTGGGCTTCCGGGCCACGGTGGGCTTCGGAGCCCACCTGGGCTTCGGGACCACGGTGGGGCTCGGGGCCGAGGTGGGCTTCGGGCCCACGGTCGGCTTCGGGGCCGCGGTGGGCTTCGGACGCGTTGACCATGCCAGGGATTGTGCCGCTCACACGTCCGATCACACGTCTCGCCGAAAAATGGTTTCCCGGAGCACCCGTCACGCCGGCCCCCGCGCCCGGCCGCGGTCGCTCGCGTCTCGCCCGCGCGTGCTGCAGTCCGGGCCGCGATGCACACGGCCTCTGCGACCCGCAGCCCGGCGCAGACCCCGGGCGCGCCCCGGTCGACCTCGCCGGGACCACCGGAACCACCCGGACCACCCGAACCACCCGAACCACCCAGACCACCCAGACCACCCAGACCACCCAGACCACCCAGACCACCGGAACCACCGAGGCACCCGCTCACCTCCCCGCCGCGCCCCCGGGCCTCCCCCACGCCGTGCGAGCGTGACCCGTGCCACTTACGCTCAGTGTGTGGGCCGGCCGGGTGCGTCGACGGATCCACCTCGGGACCGGCCACTTCGTCCGAGCCCGGAGGAGCCCATGCCGGAGCTGTTCATCGGCGGCCACTGGACGACCGCCCTCGACGGACACAGCCGCGAGATCCGCTGTCCGGCGGACGGCTCGCTGGTCGCCGTGGTCGACGAGGCGGGGCCGGGCGACGCCGCCGCCGCGGTGGCGGCCGCCCGGGACGCCTTCGACCGCGGATCGTGGCCGGGCACCCCGGCCGCCGACCGGGGCGGGCTGCTGCTGCGGGTGGCCGATCTGTTGGAGCGCGAGAAGACGACACTCGCCCGCGCCGAGTCCCTGGATACCGGGAAACGGATGGTCGAGAGCGAGTACGACCTCGACGACATCGCGAACTGCTTCCGCTACTTCGGCAACCTCGCCTCCTCTGCCGGCGCCGGCCGCGTGGTGGAGGTGGGCAGCCCGGAGATCGACAGCAGGGTGGTGCACGAACCGGTCGGGGTCTGTGTGCTGATCACGCCGTGGAACTACCCACTGCTGCAGACGGCTTGGAAGGTGGCGCCCGCGCTGGCCGCCGGGAACACCTTCGTCCTCAAGCCCAGCGAGCTGACCCCGCACACCGCGATCCATCTGATGCGGCTGCTGACGGAGGCCGGGCTGCCCGGTGGCGCCGGCAATCTGATCCTGGGTTCGGGGGCCACCGCGGGCGCGCCGCTGGTCACGGACGAACGGGTGGACATGGTGTCCTTCACCGGCGGGGTGGCCACCGGGCGCTGGATCATGTCGGCCGTCGCGCCGACCGTGAAGAAGCTGGCCCTGGAGCTGGGCGGCAAGAACCCCAATATCGTCTTCACCGACTGCGATTTCGACACCGCGGTCGACTACGCGCTCACGGCGGTGTTCCTGCACTCCGGGCAGGTCTGTTCGGCCGGTGCCCGGCTGCTGGTCCAGGAGCAGTTGCATGACGCGTTCGTCGACGAGATCGTCCACCGCGCCCGGAACATCCGGCTGGGCGGGCCGTTCGACGAGAACGCCCGCACCGGGCCGCTGATCTCCGCCGGGCACCGCCAGAAGATCATCGACTATGTGGCGGCGGGGATCGACGAGGGCGCGGTGCTGCGCTGCGGCGGGGCCCCGCCCGACGATCCGGACCTGGAGAAGGGCTACTACTTCCTGCCGACCGTCCTGGACGACTGCACCCCGGACATGTCCGTGGTGCAGGAGGAGTCCTTCGGCCCGGTGCTCACCGTGGAGCGGTTCCGGGACGAGGACGAGGCGGTGGCGCTCGGCAATGACACGGTGTACGGCCTGGCGGGCGGGGTGTGGACGCAGGACGCGGAGAAGGCGCAGCGGGTGGCGTCCCGACTGCGGGCCGGGACCGTATGGATCAACGACTTCCATCCGTATGTCCCACAGGCCGAGTGGGGCGGGATGAAACAGTCCGGTATCGGCCGTGAGCTGGGCCCGTCGGGGCTGCACGAGTACCAGGAGCTCAAGCACGTCTGGCGCAACACCGCGCCCCGTCCGCAGCGGTGGTTCGAATGACGGCGAGCGAGTCGGCAGGACCGCCGTCGAAGCCCAAGCCGGAGGGTTCGCACGACGACGACTCGCTCGCCGAACTCGGCTACCGCCCGGAGCTCAAGCGCACCCTGGGCAACTTCCACACGTTCGCCGCCGGGATCAGCTACATCTCCATCCTGACCGGCACCTTCCAGCTCTTCTACTTCGGTGTCGCGCACGGCGGCCCGGCGTACTGGTGGTCATGGCCGATGGTGTTCAGCGGGCAGCTGATGGTGGCGCTGAGCTTCGCCGAGCTGGCCGGCCGCTATCCGGTGGCCGGTTCGGTCTACAACTGGTCCAAGCTGCTGGGCGGTCCGCATGTGGGCTGGCTGGGCGGCTGGATGATGACGACGGCCTCGATGGTGTCGCTGGCGGCCGTGGCGCTCGCGTATCAGGTGACGCTGCCGCAGATCTCCTCGCTGTTCCAGTTCATCGGCGACGGCTCCACCGGGACCGAGCGCGCGGCCAACGCGGTGCTGCTCGGCAGTGTGCTGATCCTGTTCACCATGATGGTCAACGGCTTCGGGGTGAAGCTGATGGCCCGTATCAACTCCGCGGGCGTGGCCATCGAGCTGATCGCCACGGTCGTGCTGATCCTGCTGCTGGCCGCGAACATCGCCCGCGGCCCGTCCGTGGCGCTGGACACCTTCGGCCATGGCCAGGGTCAATCGCTGGGCTATCTGGGCGCGTTCCTCACCGCCTCGCTCGCCTCGGCGTATGTGATGTACGGCTTCGACACGGCGTCCTCGCTGGGCGAGGAGTCCGTGGACCCGGGCCGTAACGCGCCGCGCGCCATCCTGCGGGCACTGGTGGCGTCGTTCGCCCTCGGCGGGCTCATCCTGCTCTTCGCGCTCATGGCGGTGCCCGATCCGCGCGACAAACGGCTGGCGGCGGACGGTCTGCAGTTCGTGGTGCTCTCCGCGCTCGGCCACGGCGTGGGCCTGATGGTGCTGTGGTGCGTGGTCATCGCGATCACCGTATGCGCGCTGGCCGTGCACACCGCCGCCATCCGGCTGATGTTCGCCATGGCCCGGGACAACAACCTGCCCGGCGGCTCCCGGCTGGCCCGGGTCCATCCGCGGTTCCAGACCCCGCTGTTGCCGGCGGTCCTGATCGGGCTGGTGGCCATCGCGATCCTGGTCCTCAACATCAACCAGCCGCAGATCTTCTCCGTGGTCACCAGCATCGCGATCATCATGATCTATTTCGCGTATCTGATGGTCACCCTGCCCATGCTGGTACGGCGGCTGAGGGGCCAATGGCGCCCGGCCGAGGGCCGCTTCTCGCTGGGGCGGCTGGGGCTGCCGGTCAATGTGCTGGCCGTGCTGTGGGGCACCGCGATGACCGTCAACCTCGCCTGGCCCCGGGCCCAGGTCTACAACGCCACCGGACCGCAGCACTGGTATCTGCGCTGGGGGGCGGTCCTGTTCGTCGGCCTGGTCGCACTGGGCGGCTTCACCTACTACTGGTTCGTCCAGCGGACCCGTACGGGTGTGATCGCCGAACACGCGGCCGCCACCACCCCGTGAGGAGAGGCCCGTGGACCAGTTCGACTACGTGGTGGTCGGCGGCGGTACGGCCGGATCGGTGGTCGCGTCGCGGCTGTCCGAGGACCCCTCGGTGAGCGTCTGCCTGCTGGAGGCGGGCCCGTCCGACGTCGGGGACGACAACATCCTGCGGCTGAACCGCTGGATGGGGCTGCTGGGCTCCGGCTACGACTGGGACTACCCGGTCGAACCGCAGGAGAAGGGCAACAGCTTTCTGCGCCACGCCCGCGCCAAGGTGCTCGGCGGCTGCTCCTCGCACAACTCCTGCATCGCCTTCTGGGCCCCCGCCGAGGATCTCGACGAATGGGCCGCCATGGGCCTGGACGGCTGGTCGGCCGCCGACTGCTTCCCGCTCTACCGGCGCCTGGAGGACAACGACGCGCCCGGCGACCACCACGGCCGCGGCGGCCCGGTCCGGATCCGCACCGTGCCGCCCGAGGACCCGTGCGGCCGGGCGGCGCTGGCGGCCTGCGAGGAGGCGGGCATCCCGATCGCCCCGTTCAACACCGGGACGACGGTGGTGTGCGGCGCCAACTGGTTCCAGATCAACGCCCGCGAGGACGGCACCCGCTGCTCCGCCTCGGTCGCCTATCTCCACCCCGTCATGGACTCCCGGCCCCATCTGGACGTGCGCACCGGACTGCAGGCCAAGCGGCTGGTCCTGGACGAGAACCTGCGCTGTACCGGCGTCGAGTACCTCTCCCCCGATCTGATCCACACCCTGCGGGTGCACGCCCGGCGCGAGGTCATCGTCTCCTGCGGCGCCATCGACACCCCGAAGCTGCTGATGCTCTCCGGTATCGGCCCCGCCGCACATCTGCGGGAGACGGGGGTGGAGGTGCTCGTGGACTCCCCCGGGGTCGGTGGCAACCTTCAGGACCACCCCGAGGGCGTCATCATGTGGAACGCCGAGCAACCCATGATCAACACCTCCACCCAGTGGTGGGAGATCGGCATCTTCGCCGCCACCGAGCCCGATCTGGACCGCCCGGACCTGATGTTCCACTACGGCGCGACGCCCTTCGACCTGAACACCTACCGGCGTGGCTACCCCACCTCGGAGAACGCCTTCTGCCTCACCCCGAACGTCACCCGCGCCCGCTCCCGGGGCACCGTACGGCTGGCCACCCGCGACTTCCGCGACAAGGCGCGCGTCGACCCCCGCTACTTCACCGACCCCTACGACATCGACATGATGACCCGCGGTCTGCTGCTCGCCCGCAAGATCGCCGCCCGGCCCGCGCTGGCCCTGTGGGCGGGCGCCGAACTGGCCCCCGGGCCCGATGTGCACAGCAGCGACGAGCTGGCCGCCTACATCCGCGAGACCCACAACACCGTCTACCACCCGGCGTGCACCGTGCCGATGGGCGCACCCGACGACCCGGACGCCCCGCTCGATCCGCGGCTGAGGGTCAAGGGTGTGACGGGGCTGCGGGTCGCGGACGGCTCGGTGATGCCGTATCTCACCGCCGTCAATCCGTGCATCACGACGATGATGATCGGCGAGAAGTGCGCGGACATGATCAAGCGAGGGCATCCCTGACCAGCGGTGTTCTGTTCGGGTAGGGGCAGGTCGCAGCCTGCGGGCGTGCGATGGGGCCGTCGTCGGGGGCGGGCGGCGGGGCGGGGCGGGTCAGGCCACCGGGTTCTCCAGCAGGGTGACCCGGTTGCCATCAGGGTCCTCCAGGGCTGCGATCCGGGTGCGCTGACCGCCGGTCCGCACCGGTCCCGCGGTCAGGCCATGCTCAGCGAGCTCGGCCAGGGCCCGGTCCAGATCAGGCACCTCCAGATTGAGCAGCGTCGAACCGGCGTGCTCCGCATCTTCGAAAACCTGAAGCCAACCGCCCTCAGTGAGATGCCAGTCGGCCAGCGACGGCATGGGCCGGGTGTCCGCCGGGCGCCCCAGCAGCCGTTCGTACCAAGCCACCGCGATGTCGATGTCCCGTACGGGAGCGACCATCAGGACCCGCGCGACGTGCATGGGGATCACCTGCTTCCAGAGTGCGATGTCCGTGCTTCCTCCTCTACAGACGGCAGACGAACCCGGAACTCATCGCAACACGTTCTCCATCACGCTCCGAGGGGGCGGTGCGGGAGCTCCGTCGCGCTGCGGAATCTCCCCGGCCGCGGGATCCCCCGGCTACGAGGATCTCTCCCGGCTACGGGCGCCACTGCGGGCCCGTGCCGGCCCCCTCGGCACGACCGCCTCGATCTTCGCCCGGATCTCCCGCATCACCTCGACGATCCGCTCCTCCCGCCCCTCCGTCAGCCGGGCCGTCGGCACGGAGCAGCTGATCGCGTCCACCGCCGGAACGTCGTACCGCAGGGCGAAGCCGAAGCCCACGATGCCCAGGACCCCCTCCTCCCGGTCGACCGCGTGGCCCCGCTCCCGTACCCGCGCCAGATCGGCGACGAGCGCGGCGCGGGTGCGGTGGGTGTTGGGCGTCATCGGCGCCAACTCCTCACCCCACAGCGGGAGTTCGCCGTCGATCCGCTCGGCGAGCAGCGCCTTCCCCAGCGCCCCCACATGCGCCGGGAGCCGCCGCCCGACACGGCTGAACGGGCGCAGGTACTCATGCGACTCACGCGTGGCGAGATAGACGACATCGCCGCCGTCCAGCCGGGCGAGGTGAATGGTCTCGCCCAGCGCGTCGGACGCCTCGTCCAGATACGGCCGCGCCGCCCGCACCCGTGGATCGCTGTCCAGATAGCTGGTGCCGGTGAGCAGCGCGCGGATGCCGATCCCGTACAGCGAGCCGGTGACGTCGGTACGCACCCAGCCGCGGTCGATCAGGGTCTTGAGGAGGGCGTACATACTGCTGCGCGGGACGCCGAGCTCCTCGGCGAGCTCACGCAGCCTGGCCGGCTGGTCGCCGCGCGCGGCGAGCAGCTCCAGCAGTTCCACGGTGCGGCCTGCGGACTTCACCTCGCGCACCCCACCGGTTTCCGCCATGGCGCACATCGTAACCGTGGCCGCACACCTTGACGTTGAACCGATTCAACGCTTCCATCGTGAGGCGACCAAGCCTGGGAGCGCTCCCAGGTCACCCCCCGCACCCTCCCCCGAGAGGACCCCCATGCCCTCGATTGCGCACGTCTTACGCAGACTTTTACTGATTGTCATGACCGCGTCGCTTTGTGCGGTGGGGCTGAGCATCGGCGCCACCGCACGGGCAGCGGCCCTGGGGAACGGCTCGGTGACCGACCCCAACATCGTCTACACCGGCCGCTGGGACCTCGGATCCGCCACCGCCGCCGTCCCCAACTGGACCGGTGGCTACCTCCAGACGGCGTTCACCGGTACCACGGTGAAGATCAAGGCCCGGGAGGCGGTGAACTTCTACGCCAGCGTCGACGGGGGCCCGGACGTCTTCTACGCGGGCGTCAGGGGCACCGTCAATCTCACCCCGACCCCACTCCCCCAGGGCAATCACATCCTCCGTGTCTCCTACCGCTCCGGTGACACCGTCTTCCAGGGCCTGGTCCTCGACTCGGGCGCGGGCACGGTGGCCCCCCGCGTCCCATCCGGGCTCATCGAGTTCGTGGGCGACTCCATCACCGCGGGCGCCCTCACCGACCGGCTCGCGCTGGACTCGTACGGCTGGAAGACCGGCGAACGGCTCGGCATGCGGCACACCCAGATCGCCCGCTCCGGCTACTGCCTGGTCGGCAAGGGCGGCTGCGTGGGCCTCGCCGCCCAGTTCTTCAAGACGGCCTCCACCGGCGACCAGAACTGGGACTTCTCCCGCTACCAGGCGAGCGCGGTGGTCATCAACCTGGGCACCAACGACATCGGGCACGGCGTCACCGGCGCCGAGTTCCAGTCGGCGTACACCGCCCTCCTGCGCGACATCCGCGCGAAATACCCGAACGCCGCCCTCTTCGCCGTCCAGACCCTCAAGAAGCGCTATGTGGCGGAGACCAAGGCGGCCGTGAGCGCGCGCAACGGCGCGGGGGACGCGAAGGTGTCCTACGTCGACACCAGCGGCTGGCTCACCGACGGCACGGACTACGAGGACGGCAACGGCCACCCCAACGAGGCGGGCCACACCAAGTTCGCGAACCGCCTGGCCCCGGTCATCGCCGCGAAACTGGGCTCCGCACCCCTCAAGGCCGCCGCGCCCGGACGGCCGGGCGACCCCCACATCACCTTCAGCGGCCGCTGGGACACCAAGACCTCCGCCACCGCCTACACCCCCTACTGGGCGGGCGCCTACTTCCGCACCGGCTTCACCGGCCGCACGGTCAAGCTCGAACAGCGGGGCGCGATCGACCTGTGGGCCGCCATCGACGGCGGCCCGGCGACGTTCTACGACGAGGCCAAGGGCACGGTGAACCTCACCCCCACCCCGCTCGCCGCCGGAAACCACACACTTCAGGTCAACTACCAGGTGATAGCGGGCAGTTATCACGGTGACGCGGTCTTCCAGGGCCTGACCCTCGACAGCGGCGCCACCACCTTCACCCCGCCCACCCCGAAGAAGCTGATCGAATTCGTCGGCGACTCCATCACCGTCGGCACCACCACCTCGCAGAACGCCCGCACCGCCTACGGCTGGCTCATCGGCGAACGGCTCGGCGCCGACCACACCCAGATCGCCCAGGGCGGCGCCGCCCTCGTCGACACCGCCGACGACCGGATGAGCCTGGAGCAGCAGTTCACCAAGCTCAACCCGAACGCCGCCACGCCCGACTGGGACTTCTCCCGCTACCAGGCGCAGGCCGTCGTCATCAACCTCGGCACCAACGACGTGGGGCGCGGGGTGAGCTCGGCGCAGTTCCAGGCCTCGTACACCAGCCTCCTCCGTAAGGTCCGCACCGCCTACCCGAACGCCTGGATCTTCGCCCTGCGCACCTTCAGCGGCCGCTTCGGCACCGAGACCAAGGCCGCCGTGACCGCCTCCGGCGACGCGAGGTCGTCCTACATCGACACCACCGGCTGGCTCGCCCCCGACGATCTCTCGGACTCGGTCCACCCCAACGACAAGGGCCACCGCACCATCACCGACCGCCTGGCGCCGGTCATCTCTGCCAAGCTCCAGGCATGACCACGCCCCATTGCGTCGACCATGACCTCATCCAGGCCGCGACCCGGGTGGCGGCCGCGCGCAGCCGCGGCGACAACCACACCGTGGCGGCGGCGGCCCGCGACCGGGACGGGCGCGTCATCACCGCGATGAACGCGTACCACTTCACCGGCGGCCCCTGCGCCGAGCTCGTCGTCATCGGCGCGGCGGCCGCCCAGGGCGCGTACGACCTGGTGACCATGGTCGCCGTGGGCGACCGCGGCCGCGGGGTGATCCCTCCCTGCGGCCGCTGTCGCCAGGTGATGCTCGACTACTTCCCGGACCTGTGCGTCATCGTCGGCGCGGGCGGGCGCCCGCGCGCCGTGCCCGTCGCCGAGCTGCTCCCCGAGAGCTACCGCTGGCAGGACCACCAGGAGGACGACGGCCGGCAGGAGGACGACGGCCGGACCACCACGCCGTGACCGCGTCCCGCGTCTACCGCACGTGAGCCGCCACGACCCACGGTGACCAGCCGCTTGTCTCGTTTGGACGCCGGAGGGGGCGGTACTCGGGAGCCATGGTTCGATGGGGATACACGATGATGACCGAGCAGGCCGGACCACGTCAGCTCGTCGACGACGTGGTCCGGGCCGAGCAGGTCGGGTTCGACTTCTCGGTGACCTCCGACCACTACTTCCCGTGGCTGGACTCGCAGGGGCACGCCCCGTACGCCTGGAGCGTGCTTGGCGCCGCCGCGCAGGCCACGTCCTCGATCCCGCTGACGACGTATGTCACCTGCCCCACCGTGCGCTATCACCCGGCGGTGGTCGCGCAGAAGGCGGCGACGCTCCAGTTGCTGTCCGAGGGGCGGTTCCGGCTGGGGCTCGGGTCCGGTGAGAACCTGAACGAGCACGTGATCGGGCAGGGCTGGCCGTCGGCCGATGTGCGGCACGAGATGCTGGAAGAGGCGATCGAGATCATCCGGGCGCTGTTCGGCGGTGGCTATGTCACCCACCACGGCACCCACTACGACGTCGATTCGGCCAAGCTGTGGGATCTGCCGGACCAGCCGCCGCCCATCGGAGTGGCCGTCTCCGGGCCGCAGTCGTGCCGGCTGGCCGGGCGGCTGGCCGACATCCTGATCGCCACGGAGCCCAAGCCCGAGCTGGTGGGGGACTTCGAGCGCAACGGCGGTGGCGGGAAGCCCCGGATCGGCCAGATCCCGGTCTGTTACGACCCCGACCGGGACGCGGCGATCGCGCGCGCCCATGACCAGTTCCGCTGGTTCGGGAGCGGCTGGAAGGTCAACTCGGAGCTGCCGGGGCCCGCCTCCTTCGCGGGCGCGACCCAGTTCGTCCGGCCCGACGACGTGGCCGCCTCCATTCCGTGCGGCGATGACGTCGAGGAGTTCACGGAGCTGATCCGGCCGTTCGTCGACGCGGGCTTCACGGATGTCGCCCTCGTCCAGATCGGCGGTGACCACCAGCGGCCGTTCCTGGACTGGGCCGAGAAGCGGCTGCTGCCCGCGCTCAGGGAGCTGTAGGGGTCCCCGCGCGCCGTATGAAGAGCTGATGCAGATCGCGTACGGCGCGCGGGACGGAGCCCGAGCGGCGACGCTGGATCACCAGCAGCACCTCGGTGTCCTCGCCGTCCGCGAGCGGCCGGTGGGTGATCGCGCCACCGCGCTCCAGGGGGTCGCCGATGACGCTGAAGTCGGGGAGCACGGTGACGCCGAGCCCCTCGGCCACCATCAGCTTGCCCATCTCGGCGCCGTCGGTGGAGTACGAGAAGGACGGGGTGCGCCCGGCCAGCAGCCGGTGGATGAAGCGGTGCATGAGATAGCCGGAGCGCATCACGATCAGCGGCTCGCGCCCGTCCACCAGATCCGCCGCGCGCACCGTCGGGCGGGCGGCCAGCGGGCTGTCGGGGCGCAGGCAGACCACCGGGCGGCCGCGCAGCAACTCGGTGGTCTCGAGGTCCGGCGGGACGTCGTCCCCCCGGAGGTAGTTGACCAGGCCCAGGTCGACGCTGCCCTCCAGCAGCGCCCGGTGGATCTCGGTCTGCTGCGCGCCCACCACCTCGACCTGGGTCACCGGGTGACTGGCGCGGAACTCCCGGACGGCCGGGATCAGCAGCGGGACCGTCGCGGTGTTGACCGTGCCCAGCCGGATCATCCGGCTGACCCGGTGCTGGTCACCGGCGGCGTCGCGCAGCCGGTCCACGGCCTCGATGACGGTGGCGATATGCGGCAGCAACTCCCGTCCCTCCGCGCTGATCGTGGCGCCGGAGCGCTTGCGCTCCAGCAGATCCACGCCGAGTTCGCGTTCGAGATTGCGCACGGTCTCACTCAGCGCCGGCTGGGACAGATGCAGTTCCTCGGCGGCGCGGCGGAGGGAGCCGAGGCGGGTGACGGCGGCGATGTATTCGAGCTGTTCAATTCGCACACGGCGCACGATGCCCGCCCGGTGTGCCCGCTTCAAGGGGATCCCTATCACGGTCTCATGAATACCGACTCACTCCCCGGCCCGCGTCCCGGGTAATCTCGAAGCGGGCGCCGCGGAATTCCGTGGCCCGGCCCATGCGTCCGGGATATGGAATGGAGCCCGGGCCTTCTTGACCGGCAGGACTTCCCCCTGGTTGGATCGGTGACATGAAGCGACAGGACCTCACGCGGCGACGCCACGTCGACCTCGCGCGTGTCTCCAGCGCGTCCTGTTGCTGTCGGGCTTGACCTGACGTCGGGTCCGAGCGAGCCCTGAGGGATCGCCTCCGCTTCGCTCCCCGCCGCCTCCCATGATCGGGAAAGGCTTTTAGCCGCCGCCACCGAGGAAATGCGGCCGCGCTGTCCCGCCTTTGCGCCCATTCGCGCTGCCCGGTCTTTCCGCGCCCCGCCCCGGATGAATTCCGCTCGGCGCCGGGGCGCCGATTCGCCATGCCCGTATTCGCTCCACCGGGAGTTCCCCATGCCCGCAGAACCCCTCCGTTTCGCCTATTGGGTGCCCAATGTCAGCGGCGGACTGGTCACCAGCACCATCGAGCAGCGCACCGACTGGGGCTACGACTACAACCGCGATCTGGCCGTGGTCGCCGAGAACAACGGCTTCGACTACGCCCTCAGCCAGGTCCGCTACATGGCCAGTTATGGCGCCGAGTACCAGCACGAGTCGACCAGTTTCAGCCTCGCGCTGCTGCTGGCCACTCAGCGGCTGAAGGTCATCGCCGCCGTCCACCCCGGCCTGTGGCACCCGGGCGTCCTGGCCAAGCTGGGTGCCACCGCCGATCAGCTCTCCGACGGGCGGTTCGCGGTGAACGTCGTCAGCGGCTGGTTCAAGGGTGAGTTCACCGCGCTGGGCGAGCCCTGGCTGGAGCACGACGAGCGCTACCGCCGCTCCGAGGAGTTCATCCGGGCGCTGCGCGCGATCTGGACCGAGGACCACGCCGAACTGGCCGGGGACTTCTACCGGATCCGGGACTTCTCCCTCAAGCCCAAGCCGCTGAGCAGCCCCGGGCGCCCGCATCCGGAGATCTTCCAGGGCGGCAACTCCACCGCCGCCCGCGCCATGGCGGGCCGGGTCTCCGACTGGTACTTCAGCAACGGCAAGGACTTCGACGGCGTCACCGAGCAGATCGGCGACGTCCGCGCCGCGGCCGCCACCGTCGGCCGCCCGGCGCCCGGCTTCGCCCTCAACGCCTTCCTCATCGCCCGCGACACCGAGGCCGAGGCCCGCGAGACCCTGCGCGAGATCGTCGCCAAGGCCGACACCGAGGCCGTGGACGGCTTCCGCGGCGCCGTCCAGCAGGCGGGCCGGTCCACCGCCGACGGCAAGGGCATGTGGCAGGACTCCTCCTTCGAGGACCTGGTCCAGTACAACGACGGCTTCCGTACGGGGCTGATCGGCACCCCCGAACAGATCGCCGAGCGCATCGTCGCCTACAAGCGGCTCGGCGTGGACCTCTTCCTCCTGGGCTTCCTCCACTACCTGGAGGAGGTCGAGTACTTCGGCAAGCGGGTGCTGCCGCTGGTCCGCGAGCTGGAGGCGGAGCTGCCGGAGCCCGTGCCCGCGCTCAGCTGACCGCCACCGTTCCCACCGGCTCCCACCCCACCGCCTCGACCGCATCACGAAGGGTTGCTCATGGCCACCGTCCTGTCCCTCTCCGGCTCCCCCTCCGCCACCTCCCGCACCGCCCGGCTGCTGCGCCATCTGGACGCCCGGCTGACCGCCCAGGGCCATCACGTGGTGCCGCTCGATGTCCGCACCCTCCCCGCCGCCGCGCTGCTCGGCGCGGACTTCTCGCACCCGGCCATCGTCCGGGCCAAGGCGCTGGTCGAGCAGGCGGACGGGCTCGTCGTGGGAACACCGGTCTACAAGGCCGCCTACTCCGGGCTGCTGAAGTCCCTGCTGGATCTGCTGCCGCAGTACGCGCTCGCGGGCAAGACCGTGCTGCCGCTGGCCACCGGTGGCACCACCGCCCATGTGCTGGCCATCGACTACGCGCTGCGGCCGGTGCTGTCCTCGATGGGCGCGGCCCATATCGTCCAGGGCTGGTTCACCCTGGACAAGGACATCACGGTGGCCCCGGACGGCGGAGTGAGCGTGGCGGCGGGGGCCGCCGAAGCGCTGGAGCAGGTCGTCGACCAGTTCTCGGCGGCGCTCGGCCACACCACCGTCCTGGCCGCGGCGAGCTGACCGTGTCGTCCCTGCCCGAGCCCGCCCATGTCATCGCCGATGACACCGAGGCGCTGAAGGTGGCCGCGGCGCTGGCCGAGGAGTTCCGTACCGGCGCCGCCGAGCGCGATGCCCGGCGCAGGCTGCCGCGTGCCGAACTGGACCGGCTGTCCGCGTCCGGTCTGCCGGCGATCACCGTCCCGGCGGAGTACGGCGGCGCGGACGTGTCCGCCGTGACCCTCGCCGAGGTGTTCCGGCTGCTCGCCACCGCCGACGCAAGCCTCGCCCAGATTCCGCAGAGCCACTTCGCGTATCTCCATGTGCTGCGCCGTCAGGGCACCGAGGCGCAGCAGGCGTTCTTCTTCGGCGAGGTGCTGGCGGGGAAGCGGTTCGGCAACGCCCAGTCGGAGGCGGGCACCCGGCACCTCCAGGACATCCGCACCCGCCTCGCCCCGGCCGCCGACGGCTCGTACACCCTGACCGGTGTCAAGCACTACTCCACCGGTGCGCTGTTCGCCGACTGGATCCCGGTGCTGGCCCGGGCGGAGGACGACGACCTGCACGTGGCGTACGTGCCGCGGGACGCGCCCGGTCTGACCGTCGTGGACGACTGGGACGGCATGGGCCAGCGGACGACCGCGAGCGGCACCGTCCGGCTGGAGGCCGTGCCCGTCCCGGCCGACCGGGTCGTACCGCACCATCTCACCTTCCGCGGACCCCAACTGCACGGTTCCAGTGCGCAGTTGCTGCACGCGGCCATCGACGCCGGGATCGCCTCGGGGGCGCTGGCGGAGGCGGTGACCTTCGTCCGCACCAAGAGTCGCCCCTGGTTCGAGAGCGGCTTGGAGACCGCCGCCGAGGATCCGCTGCTCATCCAGCGCTTCGGCGAACTGGCCCTCCAGGTCCGGGGCGCCGAGGCCCTGCTCTCCGCCGCCGCCCGGGCCGTGGACACCGCCCGTGGCCACCTCGACGAGGACACCGCCGCCGAGGCGTCGATCGCGGTGGCCGCGGCGAAGGTGGCCGCGGCCAACGCGGCGGTGGAGACGGGCAGTTCACTGTTCGAGGTCTCCGGCACCCGCTCGGCCCTGGACGCCCTGGGCCTGCACCGCCACTGGCGGGACGCCCGTACCCACACCCTGCACGACCCGGCCCGCTGGAAGGTCCAGCACATCGGCCGCTATGTGCTGAACGGCACGAAACCACCCCGCCACGGCCTCCTCTAGCCCCGTAGCCCCCGCCCCACCCCCGCTCACCCCCGAACGGAGCCGCACCATGTCCCTCACCTTCCACTGGTTCCTGCCCACCAACGGCGACAGCCGCCATGTCGTCGGCGGCGGCCATGGCACCCCCGTCACCTCGGCCGGAGGGGACCGCCCGCCGTCCGTCGGCTATCTCTCCCAGATCGCCCGCGCCGCCGAACACCTCGGCTTCGAAGGCGCCCTCACCCCGACCGGCGCCTGGTGCGAGGACGCCTGGCTGACCACCGCGATGGTCAGCCAGCACACCGAACGGCTGAAGTTCCTGGTGGCCTTCCGGCCCGGCTTCCTCTCCCCCACCTTCGCCGCCCAGATGGCCTCCACCTACCAGCGGCAGACCGGCGGCCGGCTGATGCTCAACGTGGTCACCGGCGGCGAGAGCCAGGAGCAGCGCGGCTACGGCGACTTCCTCGACAAGGACGCCCGCTACGCCCGCACCGGCGAGTTCCTGGGGATCGTCCGCGACCTGTGGGACGGCAAGACCGTCGATGCCACCGGTGAACACCTCCATGTCGAGGGCGCCAAGCTGGCCCGGCTCCCCGACCCGCTCCCGCAGGTGTACTTCGGCGGCTCCTCCCCCGCCGCGGGTCAGGTCGCCGCCCGCCATTCCGATGTCTACCTCACCTGGGGCGAACCCCCCGCCGAGGTCGCCCGGAAGATTGCCTGGATCCGCTCCCTCGCCGCCGAACAGGGCCGTACGATCCGCTTCGGCATCCGGCTGCACGTCATCACCCGCGACACCGCCGAACAGGCGTGGGCCGAGGCACGTCGACTGCTCGACGGCTTCGACCCGGAGACCGTGCGTTCCATCCAGGCCGGCCTCGGCCGCAGCGAGTCCGAGGGCCAGCAGCGCATGCTCGCCCTGCACGGCGGCAGCCTGGACAACCTCGAGATCTACCCCAATCTCTGGGCCGGTGTGGGCCTGGTCCGCGGCGGCGCGGGCACGGCCCTGGTGGGCAGCCACGCCGAGGTCGCCGAGCGGATCGGCGAATACCACCGCCTCGGCATCGACGAGTTCATCCTGTCCGGCTATCCGCATCTGGAGGAGGCGTACTGGTTCGGCGAGGGCGTCCTGCCCCTGCTGCGCAAGCAGGGCCTGTGGTCCCATCCCTTCCAGCCCGTCGCTCCCGAACAGCCCACCGCCCAGGTCCCCTTCGCGGCGGCGGGCAGCTCCTGATGGCCCGGTGACGTCGGTCGCGCCCGCGATGAGTCCGCGGGCGCGCCGTCGGCTCAGCCGTGTGCGGCGAACCGCACGAAGAGAGCCCAACCGTCATGCCCAACGGCGAGACCGGGGCGGGTCGTGTCCTTGGAGTCCCGTACGTGGACGGCCTCTTCGGTGACGGCGACTTCCACGCAGTCGTCGTTCTGGGCGCTGCTGTAGCTGGACTTGAACCAATCGCGTTCAGGTGTGCTCATAGCGCTCCTCGCATCCGCTCCAACAGGCCCCTGGAGTCCTTTGGAGAGAGGGCCTGCGAGCGCAGTCTGGCATAGCGCATCTCGATCCTGCACACCTCTTTCGGGTCAGCGATCAGGCGGCCGTTCTGTTGCCCCTCGGAGTACGCGAAGCGCCGCCTCTCCGGGGTCTCCACTAGCCGAACGGGCCCAGCAAGGCACGCGTGCTGTTCACAGTTCGCCGGCATGATCTGAAGTGTCACGTTGCGCAAGGAGGCGAGCTCAAAAATGAGGTCCAACAGTTCACGAGTCACCTCGACTCCGCCAAGGCGGCGCATGAAGACCGCTTCCTCAACGATGAAGTCGAACGTGGTGTTGGGCCTTTCGTAGAGCAAGCGCTGCCGCTCCACACGTGCGGTGACCAGTTCCTCCAGTTCACGGTCGGTCAGTGGGGGGATGTCATTCTCGTAGAGGGCCCGCACATACCCCTCCGACTGCAACAACCCCGGCACCAGCCGACACTCATACGTGCACAGGCTCACCGCCACCCGCTCCAGCCGCGCCCACCGCCGGAACCACGCCGCGAGCCCCGGTTCACCACGCGCAAGGAATCGGGCCGCCCTCCGCAGCGCGCCCGTGTTGCCCAGGACCTCCTCCGCCCGCTCCACGAACGACTCGTCCGGCATGCGCCGCCCCAGCTCCACCGACGCCACGGTGTGCTTCGAGAATCGGACCAGCTCCCCGAACTGAGCCCGAGTGAGGCCCGCATGTTCGCGGAGGGCCTGGACCACGGCCCCGAAGGTCCGCAGACTGTCGGAGGGGTCGGGCTCCCGTTCCCCGTCACCGTCCCCGGCCACACAGGTGTTGTCGGTCGTCATACGCGGACACCTCCAGGTGCGTACGTGCGAGGGCCCCCGCGCTCGACTCACCCAGGGTGACGGATCAACGGGTGTACCGTCCACCGAACGCGCATGTACGCTGACGCTGCGTACGCGGCGCGGTGCTGGCCAAGGTCGACGATCACCCGCCACCGTGGCCCCATGAACGCAAGCACGCCCCAACTCCCCGCCACGAACTGGACCTTTACCCAACGCCTGTCCTCCACGCGGCGCGGAGCCCGGCTGGCCCGGCTGCTCGCCGTGGAGCAGCTGCGCGCCTGGCCGGTGTCACCCGACGTCGCCGATCGCGCCGTGGCGATCACCGCCGAGCTGAGTGCCAACGCGGCGCTGCACGGGCGCGTACCGGGCCGCGACTTCCGGCTCGGCCTCGTCCTCGACGGCGCCACCGAAACCCTCCGCATCGAGGTCACCGACACACGGGGCGAGCGGCAGCCCACCCTCCAGCCGACCACTCCTCCCCCGGACCGTGAAACCGGGCGCGGCCTGCTGCTGGTGGACGCGCTCGCCGACCGCTGGGGCACCGAGCCACACCATCCGGTGGGCAAGACGGTGTGGGCGGAGCTGGACTCCCGCCCCGGCTGACCCGCGGGTCGCGGGCACGGCGCACCCCTGCTCTTCGGCAGGGGTGCACTCATCGCCTGCTATGGCGGTGACGGCTCAGTCCGGCAGTCCCCACGGCTTGGCGTCGCCGACGGCCGGGACATCGCGCGGGGCCGGGTCCGGGCGGTGGCCCCGGGGGGTGATGAGGGCCGTCGCGTCGCGGGCGAGGGGGATCTCGATGCGGCCGGGGCCGGTGGTGCGGTAGCGGAGGGGGCGGCCCCGGTGGTCGCGGACGTCGATCGGGCCCGGGATGCCGTGGTGCAGGACGAGCGGGGCACCGGCCTCGCTGTGGACGCGTATCCAGCGGGTGCGCCCGCCCGAGCGGTCGGCGTCCACGAGGAAGGCGCCCTGGGTGCGCAGCGAGTGGACCGAGAGGTCGGGCCAGCGGCGGGAGACGGAGGGGAAGACCCGCAGGACGCCGTTGTGGCTCTGGACGGCCATCTCGAGGATCGACTGGGCCGCGGTCAGGGGACTTTCGGTGGCGAGGTTGCCGCCCTCGACGTACATGGTGTTCGGGGTGATCCAGGCGTTCTTGATCAGGTTGCCGTCCGTGAGGAAGGTGAGGAAGTCGAGGGCCTCCTCGGGCCGTTCCATGCGCGAGGCCATGGAGGAGGCGACGGCGTAGCTGTAACCGGCCCACAGGCTGCGGTCCTTGACCCAGTGGTCGAAGGTGGTCCGCATGATGTCCCGGTCGGCCGGGCGGTCCCAGTCCAGCTCGTGCAGCGGGTAGAGCCAGAGCATATGGGAGAAGTGACGGTGGGACTCGGTGAGCGGCTTCTCGGCGCCGATCATGATGCCGGTGGCATCGCGAGGGTAGGCCACGAGGCGGTCGAGGATCTCCCGCCAGCGCCGGGCGCGGGGGTGGTCGGTGCGGAGGATGCGCAGACAGTCCAGGAGGGTGGCGCAGCCCCAGCGGAGCAGGGAGAGGTCGTAGGTGCAGTCCTCGGCGTCCGCCCACTCCGGTGAGCGGGTCAGCGGCAGATGCAGCTTGCCGTCGCCGCCCTCGTGGAGGAAGTGGTCGTAGAAGTTCACCGCCTTGGCGAGGATCGGGTAGAGGACGTCGCGCACGATGCGGATGTCCATGGTGTGGCGGTAGCTGAGCCAGACGTTGTGCATGGCCCAGATGAGATTGCCGTTGTTGTCGGTCTTGGTGGCGGTGCCGGGGATGCCGACGGTCTTGTCGCCGGGGCGCAACAGCCAGTCGGAGGGGTGGGCGAGAGCGTAGGTGTCGCCGTCGCGGTACTCCGGCGGGACGGACAGCGGCAGATTCTTCTCGAACTCCTTGAAGGTGGACGTGACGGAGTCGAGTTCGAGGTGATTGGAGCCCTGGACCAGCCAGGTGGCGATCTGGACGTTGAGATTCCACCAGACCGCGGTCCAGCTCCCGCCGGTCTCCGGGTACCACGGCCCCCATTCGGACATCGAGGGCCCGTCGGCGCGGGTGGCGCAGGCGACCTTGTAGAGCTGGATCCAGTAGAAGCTCTGCAGCCGCTTGTCGGGTACGGAGACCAGGCTGTGCCGGTAGAAGCGGTGCCACCAGGCGCGGTGGGAGCGCACCAGGTCGCCGGGGTCGGTGGCCAGGGTCCGGGCCACCTCGCCGACGGCCAGTCGGGTGGTGTGCGACAGGTCCTCGGGGTGGCGGTAGACGATATGGGCGGCCAGCAGCCTGCCGGTGCCCACGCGCCGTTCCCGCCAGGCGGTGGTCCATCCGCCGCCCGCGATCAGCGGCTGTTCGACGTAGTGGGTGGCGCCCGCGGAGCCGGTGCGGGGGTCGGGGTTGCCCGTGTAGTCGGCGGGCTTGTCCTTGGTCCGAGGGGAGGCCGCGGGCATCCAGGTGAACGACCAGGCCGCGGCCTCCTCACCGGCGCTGGGCCGGGTGGAGATCAGCAGCGCGCTACGGGCGTTGTGCACCAGCATCGTGAAGCGGACGCTGCCCCGGGTGGTGGTGATGGTGCCGCGCAGCTCGGCGTCCCAGATGTCCAGGGTCCAGTCGACACCGGTCACCTCTCCGGCGAGGGTGAGGTCGAAGTGGCCGATGGGCAGGCGGGAGAAGCCGTAGGGGGCGCGCCACTGGGGGCGCTGGTCCTGCACCTGGGTGTGGCTGAGCATGACCTTCACGGAATTGGGCGTCGCACCCTTGTACACCACCGCGCCGAGCAGGCCGTTGGCCAGGAAGGGGCCGTCCTTCCAGTCGCCGGGCATCCGCCGCCACCGCGGGGCGGCGGCCCTGACCATCCGTTCGGGCAGGGCCGCCGCTCCGCCGGACACCTGGGGAGCGGCCCAGGCGGTGCCGGATCCGGCCGACCAGCCGCCGGCGCCGACCGCGGCGGCCGTGCCGATCACACCTCTGCGAGAGATCCCGTTCCCTGTTGGCGCGGTCACGTATGTGCCTCCCCTATCCGGTGGTGAACTACCGGCATGGTGCAGGGCACATGAGCACCTGGGAATACCTCCGACGTATAGAAATTCGGCGGGTTACGTCTTCGCAGGTGAGGCGGGCTCAGCTCCTCACATTGAGCCGTCGAGGGCCAGAGTGAGCCGATGTCTCGCCATCGGCGGTCGCGGTCACAGCTCGGCGAGCTCCGCCCGCAGCCGTACCGTCTCCGCCGGATCCCAGCCGTCGTGCGGCACCGACGACAGCAGGAGCCGGGTGTACGGATCCGCCGGGGTGTCCAGCACCCGGGCCGTCGGGCCCGTCTCGACCGCGCGGCCGCGCCGCATCACCAGTGTGTCGTCCGTGATGTGCCGTACGACGGCCAGGTCATGGCTGACGAAGACCAGGGCCACGCCGGTCTCCCGGCGGATGTCGGCGAGCAGCCGGAGGATCTGCGCCTGGATGGAGACGTCCAGCGCCGCCACCGCCTCGTCCAGGACCAGCACCTCCGGTTCCACGGCGAGCGCGCGGGCGATGGCCAGCCGCTGGCGCTGCCCGCCGGACAGACCCCGCGGGCGGGCGTCGCCCTCCCGCTTGCCCAGGCCCACCTGGTCGAGCAGTTCGGCGATCCGGTCGGTGGCGGCCTGCCCCTCGTGCCGGCCGTGCAGCCGCAGGGCGGTGCGCAGACACTGCCGCGCGGTCAGGCGCGGGTCGAGCGATACATACGGGTCCTGGAAGACGATCTGGATCTCGCGGGCGCGGCCCAGCCGGGCCGCCCTGCGCGCGCCCGGGCCGAGCGGCATGCGGCCGCCGCGTCGCCCGGGCGTGCGCCCCCGCCCGTTCACCGTGATCGTCCCCGCGTCGGGGCGCACCAGGTCCACCAGGATCCGGGCCACCGTGGTCTTGCCGGAACCGGACTCCCCGACGATGCCCAGCGAGCCGCCGGCCGGCACGGAGAACGAGACATCGTCCACGGCCGTCGTCCGGCCACCGCCCGGGAGCGCATAGCTCTTGCGCAGCCCCTGTACGACGAGTGCGGGCTCGGTCATGCGCTGCTCCTCGATACGAGTTCCAGTCGGCGGCAGGCCGCGGAGCCGCCGTCCTGCGGTCCGTCGCCGTCGCCGTCACCGCCGCCGAACGGAACTGCCACCGGCGCCCAGCTCTCGCACTCCGCCTCGGCCCGTGCGCAGCGCGGGACGAAGGGGCAGCCGGTGAAGGCGTCGGACAGGGACGGCGGGCGGCCGGGGATGGGGCGCGGTTCGCGGTCGTCGTCCAGGGTGGGCGAGCACTCCAGCAGGCCGCGGGTGTAGGGATGCCTGGGATCGGCGAAGAGCCCGTGGGCGGGCTGGTGTTCCACCACGCGGCCCGCGTACATCACGTACACGCGGTCGCAGTAGGCCGCCGCGAGGGGCAGATCGTGGGTGATGAAGAGCGTGCCCAGGCCGCTGCCGTCCCGCCGCCGCTCCTCCTGGATGCCCCGCAGCAGGGCCAGGACCTCCGCCTGGGTGGTCGCGTCCAGCGCGCTCGTCGCCTCGTCGGCGAGGAGGAGGTCGGGGCCGGTGGACAGGGCGGCGGCGATCACGACCCGCTGCAGCATGCCGCCGGACAGCTCATGCGGCCGCTGGCGCATCCGGCGCTCCGGGTCGGGCAGGCCCACCGAGGCCAGCAGCTCTACCGCCTTCGCCACCGCGGCGCGGCGGGAGAGGCCCAGGACCCGGGTGAGCGGATCGGTGAGGAAGTCGCCGATCCGGCGGACCGGGTTCATCGCCGAGCGCGGGTCCTGGAAGATCATGGAGACGGTGTGGGAGCGGTGCCGGCGCAGCCGGGCCGGGTCCATGGAGAGCACGTCCTCGCCGTCCACCCGTACGGAGCCGGAGGTCCGCGCCCCGTCGGGCAGCATCCGCAGCACCGCCCGGGCCGTCGTGGACTTGCCGGAGCCGGACTCGCCGACCAGGCCGACCACTTCACCCCTGCCGACCCTCAGCGACACCTCGGCGAGCATCGGCCGGGCGGCGGCGCCTTCCGGCAGCCGGATGGTGAGATCCTCGATGTCCAGCAGCATGGCCGCCTACCTCCCCTTGCCCAGCCGGTCCGAGACCCAGACCCCGACGATGTTGAAGGCCACCACGACGGCGGCGATGGCCGCGCCCGGTACGAGGGCCGGCAGCAGCGCCTCCTGCACCACGGCGTCCTGCCCCTCCTGCACCATCAGCCCCCAGTCGATCGAGGGCGATCCGGCGCCGAAGCCCAGATAGCTGAGGGTGGCCAGGCTCATCAGCCCCTCGCCGAAGAGCACCACGAGATAGCCGACGAGGGCACCGGCCAGATTGGGCACGAGGTGGCGTACGCAGATCCGGGTCCCGCTCATGCCCTGGACCCGGTAGGCGTCGATATACGGCTGGGACCGCTCGGCGAGGGCGAGGCTGCGGGTGTAGCGCGCGATGGTCGGCGCGTAGGCGAGCCCCAGGGCGACGATCGACGTGGTGAGGCCGTCGCCGAAGACCGCGATCACCAGGACGACGAAGAGCAGGCCCGGGAAGGCGTACATCACATCGGTCACCCGCGAGAGCAGGGTGTCCACCCAGCCGCCGCGCCACGCCGCGACCGTGCCGATGGTGACGCCGAGCAGCGCGGCCAGCGCGAGCAGGGCCAGGGGCGCCAGCAGGCTGGACCGGGCGCCGTACAGGACCCGGGAGAGCAGGTCCTGTCCCGAGGCGTCGGTGCCCAGCGGATGGTCGGAGGTGGTCCCCGCGAGCGAGGCGGACAGGTCGACCGCGTCGGGCGCGTGCGGGGCGATCAGGGGAGCGCATACCGCCGCCACCACGACCAGGGCGAGGAAGCCGCCCGCGAGCATCACCTGTATCGGCCGTCGGGTCCGTACCCGCACCGGGATCAAGGCCCCGGCAGTCACCGTCGTCATGCGGTCTTTCCTTCCGGCTTGCGTCCCGGTGTGCCGCCCGGCGCGACCCGGGGGTCGATCAGCGGATGGACCAGGTCGACCAGGGTGGTCACCACGACATAGCCGATGACCATCAGCAGCAGCACCGCCTGGGTGACCGGGAAGTCGTGGGTGGTGATGGCGCTCACCAGCAGTGAGCCGACGCCGCTGAGGCCGAAGGCGGTCTCGACCACCACCGTTCCGGCGAGCATGCCCGCCATGACCAGGCCGCACATGGTGACGATGGGGCCGAGCGCGTTGCGCAGCACATGGCGGACGACGATCTGGCGCTCCGTCTGTCCGGAGGCGCGGGCGGCCTCCACGTGGTCGGAGGCGTATGCCTCGGCCATCGCCTGCCGGGTGACCCGGCTGATCACGGCGAGCGCGCTGAGGGCCAGCGTGAACGCGGGCAGCGTCAGATGGTGCAGCCGTCCGGTGAGCCCCTCGCCCTGGCCGGTCACCGGGAACCAGCCAAGACGCACCCCGAACAGGGAGACCAGCGCGATGGCCGCGACGAAGGCGGGGACGGAGGCGGCGAGTGTGGTGCCGCCGACGACCGCCGAGTCCACCCAGCCGCGGCGCAGCGCGGCCAGCACCCCGGAGCCGACGCCCAGCACCACGAAGAACACCGTGGCGTAGGCGACGAGTTCCAGGGTGGTCGGCAGCCGGGCGCCGATCAGGTCGGCCACGTGGTCGCGGTACTGGAACGACCGGCCCAGGTCGCCCTGGAGGCCGTCCCACAGCCACCGGCCGTACTGGACGACGAGCGGATCGTCGAGGTGGTGCTCCGCGCGGACCGCCGCGAGCTTCTCCGGGGTGAGTTCCTGTCTGCTGCCGGAGAGAAGGACGGCGGGGTCCCCGGGGGCCGCGTAGACGGCGGCGAAGATGACGAACGAGGCGGCGAGCAGCGTGGCGAGCAGGCCGGCGATCCGCCGCGGCAGTCCGCGGATCATGGTGTCAGCCCTTCTTCGTGCCGAGGTCGGCGGCCCACGGGTAGTACATCGACACCATGGACGCCGGGGGGCCGGTGTACTTGTCGCCGAGCACCATCACCGAGGGCACCTGCACCAGCGGGATCCACACCGCGTCGTCGGCGAACTTGGCCTGCGCGTCGATGACGAGCTTCGCGCGCTCGCGGTCGTCGATGGTCTGCTGGGCCTTGCCGACGAGGGCGTCATAGCCCTTGTCCGAGTAGCCGAGCCAGTTGTTGGCGTTGCCGGTGATGCCGTTGTCGTAGAAGCCCGCCGGGTCGGCCTTGGAAATGTACCAGTCGACCGGGATCAGGTCGAAGCCGTCCCGGGACTTCGGGTCGGAGAAGAACTCGTCGTAGCGGCTGGAGGCGATCGTCTTGACGGTCACCTTCAGCCCGATCTTCTGGGCCGCGCCGCGCACCGCGTTGGTGATGACCGTCTGGCTCTCGCTGCCGTCGCTGGAGACGACGATCGGCTCGCCGGGCGCACCGGCCCGCTCGACCAGCTTCTTCGCCCGCGCGATGTCGCCCGACGACGGCGAGGCGGTGTAGGCGCCGTTGTGCTCCAGGTCCTTCTGCGCCTTCTGGAAGGCGGCCTTCTCATAGCCCCACGCCCCGGGGCCCACGGGGGTGGCCCAGGGCTCGGCGAGGCCGTTGAAGCCGGACTTGGCGATGCCCTTACGGTCCATGGCCAGCGACAGCGCCTTGCGCAGCCGGGCGTCCTTCAGCGCACCGCTCTTGGTGGGGCTGAGCGACCAGGCGGTGGTGCTCTGTCCGTAGTAGGCGCGGATGCCCTTCTTCTCGGACAGGACGGCGGCGGGGCCGGTGGCCGTCAGATAGGCGCCGTCGGCGGCACCCGTGGAGATGGAGTTGACCAGTGCGCTGCCGGAGGCCCAGCGGAAGACGACCTCCTTCGTCAGCGGGCGGACGCTCCCGTCCCAGTAGTCCGCGTAGCGCTCGATGGTGAGGGCGGAGCCGGAGTCCCAGCTCTTCAGCTTGTACGGTCCGGTGCAGGCGTCGGGGTGGCCGGGGGTGCCGAAGTCGTCGCCCTGCTTCTCCACCGCCTTGCGCTCCATGATGATCCCGGCGTCACCGGCCAGGGCCTTGGTGAACAGGGCGCTCGGCTTCTTGAAGGTGATGGTGACCTCGGACGGACCGGTCTTGGCGATCGTGTCGACGTCCTCGTACTCGTCCGACTCGTTCATCTCCGGCCGGGCGTGCCGCTTGAGGCTCCACACCACGTCGTCGGCGGTCATCTTGGCGCCGTCGTGGAAGGTGACGTCGTCGCGGAGGGTGAGGACGAGCTTCTTGTCGCCGGTGTACTCGGCCTTCTTCGCCAGCCGCGGTGTGGTGGTCATGTCGGGCCGGAGCAGGAGCAGCCGCTCGCAGATGTTGGCCATCACGGTGCGGGTGCTGCTGCCGCCCTGGGCGTCCATGTCCAGGGAGGCGGGTTCCTGTTCCACGAGCCAGTTCACCGTGGTGGCCGCGCCGGTGGCCTTGGGCGTGGTGTCGGTGAGCTTGAGCTTGGCGGGATTCACGGTCGCGCCGCCGGACCCGGAGGCCGCGCCGGAGCACCCGGCGGTGAACAGCAGGGCTCCCGCGAGGCCGACTGCGGTGGTACAGAGCTTGGTTCTCATGGCAGGCTCTCTGGTCGTTCGGACGTGAAGACGCGTCAGTTGGGGGCGTGCGGACCGTCGTAGAGGTTCCAGGGCAGGTGCTGGTATTCGTGGTCGCAGGGGGTGCCCGGGGTCACGTGGTAGTCGCCGGTGGTCAGGTCCACGCAGGAGGACAGCAGCGTCGCCCACCACTTGACCTCGGGCTGCCGGGTGTCGGGGTGGGTGCACAGCCCCTCGGGGTGGCCGAGGTGGTCGGACATGGCCTGGTGGATCAGCTTGCGCGACTCGTCCGGCGCGGTGGCCTCGCGGAGCCGGCGCAGACCGGCCTCGGCCCGGGGCACCCGGATCAGCGAGTCGGAGGACTCGGGGCGGTAGCGGGCGGCGAGTTGGACGGGGACGGTGGTCTGGTAGTGGTTGCCGTGGACGAGCAGCCCCTCGGTGGGATACATCCAGCCGTGTGCGCCCGGCGTGGTCTCCAGGTCGAGGGCGAAGCCTTCGCGGCAGGTCAGCAGGGCGTTGCTGGCGATGTGGCCACGGGTGCGGCACAGCACGTCGACCGCCCCGCTGATCGACTCGCTGTCCAGGACACGGCGGCGGATCACGGTCTGGGGCAGCCCGATGGCGTCGTCGAAACGGCCGCCGAGACCATTGGCGTTGAGGGCGACGCCCGCGGAGTTGGCGCCCTGGCGGCCGATCTGCCCGGCCTCCACCTGCATGATCACGGTGGGGTGCGGGGGCTGGACGATCCGGAGCATCATGACGGTGTCCGCGACGCCCGCCCGCCAGTCCCAGTTCTGGCCGCAGTAGACGTGGCCGTCACCGCTCGCCTCCCCCAGCACGGCGAAGGACGTACAGCCGTCGGTCACCTCCCGGTCGTCGGTGACGTCCGCCGGGGCCTCCGCCCGGGCGCGCATCCGGGCGAAGGTCTGGTCGTAGATGATCTCGCCGCGGGCGTTCAGCGCGAGCACGTCCAGGAGCCCGACCCCCGCCCCGTCGGCGATCCCGCCCATCTCCTCGACGAGTTCGGGCGCGTAGGCGCGCACCGGCTTCAGCCAGCGCTCGGCGCGCGCGGTGACCTGGTCCCAGGTCAGCCCCGACGATTCGCCGAACGCCTGCTCGTAGTAGCCGAGCGCCGCTCCGATTCTTCCGCGCGCCGCCTCGCCGTACTGGCGGCCGCGCTCGGCCGGCGGGCCGGAGATCTCGACGATGGGGAGGGTGGCGGCTGTCATGGCACTCCTGTGTTCTGAGGCCCGGACCCACGAGGGGCTGTAATGTTGGTTTCAGAAATCCGCGTTCTTGGAACGATGAGCCCAGATAGTAATGTCCGTCACAGGGAAGTCAATAGCTGTAATGAGCGAACCGAAAAACGTTACCGGGGCGACACGGCTGGCCTCCGCGGTCCGGGACATGTGGGGTGAGCTGTCCGCTTCCGAGCGGGTGGTGGCCCAGTACCTGGTGAGCGCCCCGCCGGAGAATCTGCTCTTCGCGAGCGCACAGGAGCTGGGCGCGGCCAGCGGCACCAGCAACGCCACCGTCGTCCGCGCCCTGCAGCGCCTCGGCTACGCGGGGCTGCCCGCGCTCAAGCGGGAGCTGGCCGCCGGCTTCACCTCCGCGACCGCCCCCGAGGAGCGGCTCAAGCAGCGCATCGCCCACGTCGGCCGTCACGATCTGGACCAGGTCAAGGACCGGGTCTTCGACGAGGCCGCGGAGCGTCTGGACCAGTGCCGCCGCCTGCTGGAGACGGATGTGCTCAAGCAAGCGGTGCAAATGCTGGCGGACGCGCCCGAGGTGGTCGCCTACGGCGTCGGCGCCTCGGAACTCGCCGCCCGGCATCTGGTGCTGAAGCTGCGCCGAGCCGGCCGCCGGGCGCGCTTCGTCGGCGCCACCGGCTTCACCATGGCCGACGAACTGCTGGGGCTCGGCCGCGGAGACGCGGTGGTGATCCTCCATCCCGGCCGCCGGCTGCGGGAGTTCACCGTGCTCATCGACCGGGCGCGGGCCGTCGGCGCGGGCGTCGTGCTGGTCACCGACGTCCCCACGGGCCCGCTGGCCACCCACGCCGATGTGGTGATCAGCGCCCCGCACACGCCCACCGGCATCACCGCCGAATCGCTGGCGGGCATCGTCGTCATGGACACCCTCGTCCTGGCCCTCGCCTCACTGGACGAACCCCGGGCCGTCGAAGCATCCCATCAACTCACCGTGCTGCGCGGTCAGTTGATCGACCGGGCCGAGCCCCGGCCACGCAAGAGCTGACCACGGGCCGGACCCCGCGGCCCTCGAGGATCAAAGGACGCCATGCACCGCGAACCGCCGCCCGTCTGGCCGGACGGGGCCCGCTGCGCCGTCATGCTCAGCTTCGACGTGGACGGCCCCACCCTGTGGCTCGACGACCGCTCCACCGGGCGATGCGACGACGCGCGGGCCTTCTCCATCGGCGCGTACGGCCCCTGGAGGGGCGCCCCGCGCCTGCTGGATCTGCTGGAGGACCGCGGGCTGCCCGCCACCTTCTTCGTCCCGGGCAAGATCGTCGAACAGTGGCCCGCCCTGGTGAAGGACATCGCCGCCTCCGGCCATGAGCTCGGCCATCACGGCTGGCTGCACGAGACCTTCTTCGACCACCCCCGCGCGGCCCAGCGCGACATCATCGAGCGCAGCCAGGACCGGCTGGAACGCACGGCCGGGGTACGGGCGGTGGGGTTCCGCAGCCCCAGCGGCGACATCGCCGCCGACACCCCGTCACTCCTGGAGGAGCTGGGCTTCTCCTACTCCAGCTCCATGCGCGGCGACGACCGGCCCTACCGCTGGGAGATCGACGGCCGCACCACGGACCTGATCGAGATCCCCGCCCACTGGGAGCTGGACGACTACCAGCAGTTCGTCTACAACGAATCCTCACCCGAGCCACCCGGCCTGGACCGCATCGCCGGCACCCTCGCCACCTTCGACAACTGGCGCCGCGAGTTCGACGGCTACCACCGCTGGGGCCTGTGCTACGTCCTGATGCTGCACCCCCAGGTCATCGGCAAACCCCAGCGGGTACGCGCCCTGGAGCGCCTGCTGGACCACATCGGGCGCACCGGCGACGTGTGGTTCGCCACGGGCGCCCAGATCGCCGACTGGTGGCGGTCGCAGGCGCAGCCCCCGAGGAGCGTGGCATGACGAGGACGGACCCGCCCACCCACGGCAGCGGCGGTACCGTCGGGACTGGCAGCACCGGAGTCCGGCGGCGGCAACCGCGCCCGCGGTGGCCGGAGGGCGCCCGCTGCGCGGTGGCGCTGACCTTCACCCTGGACGCCGAACTGTTCTGGCTCCGGCTGCACCCGTCCGCCCGACACCGGCCCAAGACCCTCGGTCTGTGCTGGATACCGGCCCTCGACCCGCAGTCCATCGGCAAGCCGGGGCGGGCGCTGCTGCTCGAGGAACTGCTGGACCACATCCGCGGACACGACGACGTGTGGTTCGCCACGGGAGCACAGGTGGCCGAGCACTGGCGACGGACGGCGAGTCCGGGGCCGGGGTCGGAACCGGACGCCCACCCGCAGCGGGTGCGGGCCACCTGGCACTCCTCCCCGCCGCCGCCGACGGGGCCATGACGCTGCGGAGGAGGGCGGGCACGGCCGCGTGCGCGGGTGGCCGCCGACAGCATCGCGTCAAGACTGCCCGTCCCCGCGTCAGCGTCGCGTCAGGGACCGGCTCCCTCCGCCGGGCGCGGGACTTACCGTCCTGTCCGGGCCCCGGTCCGCTGTCCGGTCCGGAGCCTTCCCCGCTCCCCCTGGAGGCACGTCATGACCAACCGTCTGTACGGAGACGACCCCGAGCCCGACGAACCCGTCCCGGCCGGACGCGTCCTGTACGTCCCCGTCCGGCCGGGGCCCGCCGGCCGCGCCGTGCGCATCTTCCGTACCCCCCATGGCGGCCGTACCGCTGTCGGCTTCTCCACCCGGCGGCAACTGACCGCCGTCCTCGGCACCCGGCAGCCGTGGATCCGGCTCGGCGAACCGGCGCTGCGCGCCCTCACCGAGCCGCTCGGCGCCACCTCGCTCACCGTGGACCCGCGGCTCGCGGTCCGCGAGGTCGCACCGCCGGCGCCGGAGCGCCGCGACGGCACCCCGCCCACATGGCGCCCGCAGTCCGCCGGCGCCCTGCGGGTGGCAGGGGCCGCGGCCCTCGTCGGGATCCTCGGCGTGTGGCTCGGTTGAGGGAGGACACCATGGTCACGCCACTGATCGCCGGCACCGAGCCCCGCCCGCCCCACACGCCGCCCCTCGACGACGCGCTGTCCGTCTGGCCCCCCTCGACCACCGCACTCGCCCACGGGGACCTGGCCGTCGGCGGAGTGTCGCTCACCGAGGTCGCGGACCGCTTCGGCACCCCCGTGTACCTCCTCGACGAGGGCGAGGTCCGGGCCCGCTGCCGCGCCTACCACGACGCCTTCCCGGAGGCGGCCGTCCTCTACGCCGCCAAGGCGTTCCTGTGCCGCGCCATGGCGCACTGGGTGGAGGAGGAGGGCATGGGCCTGGACGTGTGCTCGGCCGGCGAGCTGGAGCTCGCGGTCACCACCGGTTTCCCGCCCGAGCACATCGTGCTGCACGGCAACGCCAAGAGCCCGTACGACCTTCAGGCCGCCCTGCGCTTCGGGGTCGGGCGCATCGTCATCGACAGTCCCTCGGAGATCGCCCGGCTGGCCGTCGCGGTGCCCGAGGGCAGCCGCCAGAGGGTGATGGTCCGGGTCGCCCCGGGCATCGCCGCGGGCGGCCACGCCAAGGTTCGTACCGGCACCGACGACCAGAAGTTCGGCCTGTCGCTGGCCGATGGCTCGGCGCACCACGCCATCGCCCGGATCCTCGACCAGCCACATCTGGATCTGGTCGGCCTCCACTGCCATCTGGGTTCCCAGATCACCTCCGCCAAGCCCTATCTGGCGGCCGTACGGCGCATGGTCGGCCTGCTGGCCCGGGTCCGGGACCAGCACGGGATCACCCTGCCCGAGCTGGATCTGGGCGGCGGGTACGGCATCGCCTACCGCCCCGGCGAGCCCGCCCTGGACATCGCCGCGCTCGGGCCCCGGGTGCGCGCCGAACTGGCCGACAGCTGCGCGGCGGCCGGGCTGCCCGTGCCCCGGCTGATCATCGAACCGGGCCGCGCCGTCGTGGGACCGGCCGGGATCGCGCTGTACCGGGTCCTGGCCGTCAAGCGCACCGGGCATCGCACCTTCGTCGCGGTGGACGGCGGGATGAGCGACAACCCCCGCCCGGCGCTGTACGGAGTGCGCTACGCGCCCCGGCTCGTGGGCCGCGCCACCAGGGCCCCGCTCGCCACCGCCACCGTGGCCGGACGCCACTGCGAGGCCGGCGACGTGCTGGCGGGCGAGGCGGAGCTGCCCGGCGACATCCGCCCCGGCGACCTGCTCGCGGTGCCGGTGGCGGGCGCGTACCACCTGTCCATGGCCTCCGGTTACAACCTGGTCGGCCGCCCGCCGGTGGTCGCCGTCGCCGACGGGAGGGCTCGGCTGCTGGTACGGCGCGAGTCGCTGGACGACATCCGCAGCCGCGACGTCGGTCTGTAGCCGCCGAAGGTCAGCGACGACGGCCTCGGCCCGCATATCTCCCCGGCGTACGCCTATGAACAGGTGAACCGGGTCGCCGAGACCCGCGGTCCGCGACCGTGCACGCGCTCGTCACCGCCCATGTCGAGGAGCGCGTCCTCGGCTTCCTGGGCGAGCGGCGGGTGAACGTCGTCCAGCTCAACGCCGCACTGGCCGACCGCCGATGAGGCGCTTGCGCCTGGCGAGCAGGAGGTCGAGGTCGACGGTGATCGCCATCAGACCACCTCGGCCAGCTCGCTCTGCAGATCCGTCGCCTTGCGCAGCAGGCTGCGCATAATGACCATGATCATCGCGAACGACACCCCCATGACGACGGCCACGACGGCGCCGCCCAGGGCGCCGATGACCTCCATGCCGTCGTCGGGAGAGGGGATGTCGGTCAGCGCCAGATGCCCGGTGACCCCGACCGCCAGCAGCGTGGCCACGACCGAGGACCCGATGATGGCATCGACCCATCGGAAGGCCATCGGCGTGAAGATCGCACCGCGCCGGACCATGGCGAGCAGCATCCACACCGCGACGAGCGCGACTTGCACACACGCGACGCCGACGATCGCCACCGTCACATAGGGCGCGGCGAACGGGGCGTAGGGCGGGAAGCGGTCGACCTCGTCGGCCGCCGTCGTCGGTATCACGACGATCTGGCCGAAGAGTCCGGCCAGGATCGCTGCGACGAGGCCGGCCCGGAGTGCGACGATGAAGAGTCGGTGCATGTATCGAATATCGATTGATTTCGATCGACAGTCAATCGAAGCCCGGCTTGGAGTAGGCCGAATTCGGCGGCCTACCGCGTGAGTTCCATGCGCAGGACCTTGGCGCTGCGCGCCCGGCCGTCCGGAGGCAGTGCGGTGGTCCCGCCGTCGGTGATGAGGTACGCGACGCGTCCGTACTCGCCGGGACCGCGGCCCCAGACGATGCTCGACGCTGATCACCGCCACGGTGCCCGGCTACATCCTCCGACTCGCCACGCTCGGCCCCGGCGCGGTCGACGGCCTGCCCGCCACCGCCCGGGCGCTGTGGCCGACACCCGAATCCCCAGCGGCTGCCGAGGGATCGCCGCGGTCCTGACCCGGCCCTGACCCGGAACCTCGTTCAGTAGACTGGACCAGCCAGTCCAGTCGAGAGGGGACGTCATGCACAAGGAGCTGACGGCAAAGGGGAAGGCCACCCGGGACCGGATCATCGAGGGCGCGGCCGCGGTGCTGCGCGAGAAGGACGTGTCGATCGCCACCCTCGACGACGTCATGGCGCGCACCCGCACCAGCAAGAGCCAGTTGTTCCACTACTTCCCCACCGGGAAGGACGAGCTGCTGCTGGCGGTCGCGCGCTACGAGGCCGACCAGGTCCTGGAGGACCAGCAGCCGTACCTCGGGTGCCTGGACTCCTGGGAGGCGTGGCAGCGGTGGCGCGATGTGGTGGTCGAGCGCTACGAGGAGCAGGGCGAGGAGTGTTCGCTGGGCTCGCTGGTCCTCCACCTGGGCCGCTCCACGCCGGGCGCCCGGGATGTGGTGGTCGCGTTGATGCGTCAGTGGCAGGCGAGCCTGGCCACCGGCATCCGGGCCCTGCAGACGGCCGGGCACCTGCCCGCCGATCTGGACGTCGAGCGCCGCGCGGCCGCTCTGCTGGCGGGCATTCAGGGCGGCGTGGCGATTCTCCAGTCGACCGGCCGGGCCGACCATCTGCGGGCCGCGCTCGATCAGGGCATCGGGGATCTGCGGCGCGCCGCGGCCTGATCGGGGCAGTGGCGTACGGGCAGGTCACCCCTGGCACCGACGGCGGCGAATGGACTTGCAAGTCCATTTTTTTCTTCGCACAGTGGCATGGCCCCCGGACGGATCCGGGCGGTGCCCGCGCGTCCGACCTGACCGAGATCGAGGTCGCGTCCCGCGGGACCTCGATGGTGCGGGTAACGAGCGTGGCAGGAGCGCGTGATGAGTGGACGGCTGCAGGACAAGAGGGCTCTGGTCACCGGTGCGACCAGCAACATCGGACGGGCGATCGCGGAGATGTTCGCCGCCGAGGGCGCGCATGTGATCGTGTCCGGGCGCAGCGCCGAGCGGGGCGCCGAGGTCGTCGGCGCCATTCGCGCGCGGGGCGGCCGGGCCGACTTCGTACAGGCGGATCTGGACGGGAGCGCCGCGGCGTCCCGCGCCCTGGCCGAGGCGGCGACGTCCGCTCTGGGCGGGAACATCGACATCCTGGTCAACAACGCCGGTGTCTACCCCGGTGACAGCACCGTGGACACCGATGAGACGGCCTTCGACCGGGTCTACGCGGTGAATGTGAAGGCGCCGTTCTTCCTGACCGCCGCGGTCGCTCCGGCCATGGCCGAGGCCGGTGGCGGGGCGATCATCAATCTGGGGTCCTGGATCGCGCGGCTGGGCATCCCCGTCGGCGCGCTCTACAGCTCCTCCAAGGGCGCGGTGGAGACCCTGACGCGCGCCTGGGCGGCCGAGTTCGGCCCGCGCGGCGTGCGGGTGAACGCGATCTCTCCCGGAGTGGTCCACACGCCCGTACCCGGCGAGGTGCACCCGGGCGACGTCATGATGAACGGCACCCCGGCCGGGGGCGTCGGAAGTCCGCAGGCCATCGCGCACGCCGCGGTCTACCTCGCCGGTGACGAGGCCGCGTTCGTCCACGGCATCGTGCTGGACGTCGACGGGGGTCGCACCACGGCGGCCGTCATCGCGGCGTAGCGCCGCACGGTCGCGGCCCGGCGTACGCGCAGTGCCGCGACCCCGGTCCGACGAGTGGGCCCGGACCCACGGGGCGCCGCGCTAACCCCGCGCGGCGCCCTCGCTCGCTGTCCGGGCGAGGGTGTCCGCCACCGTCGCGCACGCGAGCCGGACCACGGAGCGCAGTTGCGCGTCCGGCGTACCGGCGCGGCTCAGCACGGCCAGCGACCGATTGACGGCGACGACGTACGTGGCGAGCTCGTCCAGCACCTGAGGGTCGGCCGAGGCCGCCAGCGCCTCGCGCACCCGACGCTGGTCTTCGCCGTCTACGCGTCGGGGACGGTGCTCGCCCTCATGGTGTTCGCCTCGCTGTCCGATGCCGCGAGCCTGGCGCCGGCCCTCCTCGCCCTCGTCGTCACCCCGGAGACCGTCACCGCGCGGCGCCGCCCCACGGTGTCCGTGCGCCGTCCGACCGTCCCCGGCCGACCGGCGGCGCGGGCCGAATTCCTGCGGGCCGCCACGGCCGTCCTCGCCGCGTTCGCGGTCAGCGGGCTGTTCTCGTCGCTGGTGCCGTCCTTCCTCCGGGAACGACTGCACGTCCACAACCTCGCGGCCGTCGGCGCGGAGGTCGGGCTGCTGTTCCTCATCGCCCTGGCCGCGCAGTGGCCGCCCCGGCACGGTGGATCTCCGGGCGCTGGGCGGCACCGGCGTTCCTCATGGCGGGCGGCGCGGTGTTCGAGACCGGGCTGTGGACACGGTCACTGGTGACGTTCGTCGTCGGCACGCTCCTCGCGGGTACCGGCATCGGCCTGGCGTTCCGCCGCGGCATCGCCGTCACCCAGCGGCCGGCCGATCCGCGGCGCAGGGCGGATCTGCTCGCGACGTACTTCCTGTCCGCCTACACCGGCACGATCGCGCCCACGCCGGCCCTGGGCCTCCTCGACCAGGCCATCAACCAGAACGTGGCGACCCTCATCCTCGCCATCGCCGTCGTCGCGACGACCCTCGGCGCCGCGCTGAGACGCCCCGCCACCTGAGCGACGGTCACCCCGCACACCCCCTCCCGTGCAAGGAATCATCGTGAGTTCCTCCCCCACTCCCCGGCCCACGCCCGAGGGCCCCCGCTCCGCCGCCCGGGCGCCGGGCCTTCCGGACGGCTTCACCGACACCTTCACCAGCCGCTACGTCGACACCGGGCGCGTGCGTCTGCACGCCGTCACCGGCGGTGAAGGACCCGCGCTGCTGCTGCTGCTGTGCGGCTGGCCCGGCTCGACCGGCTGGCCGTCGCCGAGGCCGCCATCCCGGGACTGTCCCCCTCACCGCCGCTTTTCGGCAGCGGGGACGCCAACGACCGCCTGTGGCACTTCGGCTTCAACCTCCTCCCCGACCTCAACGAGCAGTTGGTCAGCGGCCGGGAGAGCTCTACTTCGGCCACCAGTTCGCCACGAAGGCCGCGAAGGCACTGCCCGACCACACCGTCCGGCACCACGTCGACACCCTCGCGGCCGACCCGGAGGTCCTGCGCTCCAGCTTCGCGTTCTACCGTGCGCTGGACACGACCATCGCGCAGAACCAGCAGCGCAAGGCCCGGCGGCTGACCCTCCCCGTCCTGACCCTCGCGGGCGCGGAGAACCTGGGCGAAGCGGTCGGCAACACGATGCGGCTCGCCGCGGACGACGTGGAGAGTCATGTTCTGCCCGGCTGTGGCCACTACCCCGCCGAGGAGGTCCCGGAGGCGATGCCGGCCGCGCTGACCGCCTTCCTGGCGCCGTACCGGGACAGCTCCATCACTCCGCAAAGGGCGCGGCGAGCACCAGATCCTCCACGGTGGGCACCGAGAAGTCGGGGATATGACGGCGGCCGACCTCGGCGAAGGGATGCATGAGCTCCGCCATGGGCTTGGTGCGGCACAGCGAGAGGATCGTGTCGATCGCGTTCTTCTTGAACCCCTTCCTGGGGAAGGTGGTGAGCACGTCCTCGAGAGCGTCGGACGGGATCTGCTGGAGGTCGTTCCCGGCGAAATCCATACCGGAGCCGACGGAGACCATGGCGATCTCCGGCCTCTTCCGCGTCGCGATGCCGACGTTGGTGTGCAGGGCGATCGCGTCCCAGACCAGTTCCGCCCGCTCGGCCGGCACATGACGTTCCGTCAGGAACTTCCGTGCGGCGTCGGCGCCGTCGACCTCGAAGCGCTCGGTCGGGGTCCGGAACGCCTCGATCAGTCCGAGGTCATGCAAAACCGCGGCGACGAATACGAGTTCCCGGTCGTAGGTGACGCCGCGCCGGTCGAATACCAGAGCGCCGAAGAGATACGTCCGCAGGGAATGGTTGAAGATCGTCTCGGAGCACACTTTCTGTGCGTAGGCCGCGACTTCCCGGGCCAGTTGGCTGTCGGGAATGCGGACCCCGGCCACGGTCGAGGGCAGGGTGCGCGGGGTCGACTTCGCCCCCGTGGTGCGTGCGGCGGCAGGCGCGGTGGATACCGCGGTGGCGAGCGCGGATATCGCTCCCACCGCGGCGATACCGGCGCCGTGTTGCAGCATCGTACGCCGGGCGAATTTCTTTGCGCTCTTGTTCTCGTCGGTCATCCGAGGCGCTCCCTCATCGGCGGTTGATTAACCGAGAGCCTACGAATGCGTCGTCGAGTCACACAGCGGCGAGAATGCCAAACAGCTCCCGATTCTCGCCACCTGGGGTGCTCAGAACATGCGGGGCTGGCCCGAGGAGGCCCGGAGTCCGCCGTCGACCGGGATCTGGACGCCGTTGACGAACCGGGCATCGGCACTGGCCAGGAAGGCGATCACGTCGGCGACCTCCTCGGGCTCGGCCGCGCGCTGCATGGGGATGCGCTGGCGGAACGCGGCCATGGCGGTCTCGCTCTCCACCACGGGCGTGGCCATCTCGGTGGCGGTGAGGCTCGGGTGCACCGCGTTGACCCGCACACCTTCGGCGCCGTGGTCGAGCGCCATGGCGTGGGTCAGGTTGACCACCGCGCCCTTCGCGGCGTTGTAGGCGGCCAGACCCCAGTCCCCGCCGAGGCCGGAGACCGAGCCGACGTTCACGATGTTGCCGCCGACGGCACGCAGATGCGGCAGTGCGGCCCTCGACATGAAGAAGGTGCCGTCGGCGACGACGCTCATGACCTGCCGCCAGTCGGCCGTGCCGATGTCGCCCACGGTGCCGACCGCGGCCACCGCCGCGTTGTTGACCAGCACATCCAGACGGCCGTACTCCCCCGCCACGCCATACTTCATACCTAGTCCGCACACGGCGGCGGTCAGTCGAGGACGACCACCATCTTGCCCTTGCCCTCGCCCGCCTCCATCACGCGATGTGCTTCGTGGATGTCCTCGAAACGGAACACACGCGAGGGCTTCGCCTTGAGGCGGCCCGCCGCCACCTGCTCCGCGATTGCCTGGAGCGGCACATCGGAGAGCGGGAAACCGGGCGTCCCGAACACAAAGCTGCCGAAGAAGGTCAGATAGACGCCGCTTGCCATCTGCAGCAGCGGGTTGAAGTCCCCGATCGGGTCGAGCCCGCCGAGCCAGCCCGCCAGGCAGGCACGGCCGCCCCGGCGCAGCATGGCCAGCGAGTCGAGGATGGTGGTGTTGCCCACCAGGTCGAGCACCGCGTCGAGCCGCTTGGCTTCGGGGATCCGCTCGGAGAGGTGCGGCTCCTCCAACTCGGCTCGCTCCACGCCGAGTTCCTCCAGCAGGACGAAGCGCTCACGGTTGCGCGAGGTGCCGATGACGCGGGCACCGGCGTTCACCGCGAGGTTGACGGCGGCCTGGCCGAAGGCCGAGGTCGCTCCCCGGATGACCAGGGTCTGCCCCGGGGTGATCTCCAGATTGCGGAACAGGCATGTCCAGGCGGTCGCGTAGGTTTCCGGGATGACGGCCAGCTCGGCCCAGGGCAGGTCGGATTCGATGAGTGCCACATTCGACGCCGACGCCCGGGTGTATTCCGCGTAGCTGCCGTTGATGGTGCGTCCGAGGCCGCCCATCAGCGCGGCGACCTTCGCCCCGACGGGGAACTCACCGCCGGGGCACGATGCCACCAGCCCCACGCATTCGATACCGCTGACCTTGGCGGCCTCGGCCCACTCGCCCCTGCGCATATGCATCTCGGCGTGGTTGAGGCCGAAGGCCTTGATGTCGATGACGACCTGACCGGCCTCGGGCTCAGGATCCGGTAGCTCCGTGTAGACGAGGCTCTCCGGTCCTCCGAACTTCTCGATCACGATGGCACGCACCATATGGCTCCGGGTGTCGGCGAGACCCCTTTTCACCGTAGCCCCGCGGATGGCCGCTGGCGATCGGGCAAAACCCGGCGCGGTGGCGCCCCTTATGGGGCCCATAAGGGCAGGCTGTGGCCGGTCGTGGATCGAGCGTTCCCACCGTGGTGCGATAGGCACATGGACCTGCGGGAGTTGCATTCCTTTGTGGCAGTGGTCGAAGAGGGCGGTTTCTCGGCCGCGGCGCGGCGGCTGCACGTCAGCCAGCCGGCGCTGTCCCAGACGGTCAGCGCTCTGGAGCGGGAGCTCAGGGTGAAGCTGCTGGTGCGCAGCAGCACCGGGGTGCGGCCCACGGACGCGGGGGCCGCCCTGCTCGGGGAGGCGCGGGCGATGCTCGCCCGGCGTGATCAGGCGCTGCGGACGATGGCCCGGTACACCGGCGGGGGCGGAGGGGTGCTGCGGATCGGCATTCCGCTGGAGTTCCCCTCGCGCCTGCTCGGTCCCGCGCTCACCGAGCTGGCCGAGGCATGCCCCGACACCCGGGTCCAGGCCCGGCATCTGTCCACCTCCGAGCAGCTGGCCGCGCTGCACGCCGGCGAGCTCGAACTGGGGTTGCTGCGGGAGCGCCCCACCGGGCAGGAATTCGACGCGATGGTGGTCAACAAGGAACGGCTGGGCGTGCTGGTGGCCGCGGAGCAGGCGGCGGAGCTGGCCGGGCCGGAGGGCATCCCCCTGGAGGCGCTGGCCGGGCTGGAGTGGGTGTCCTTCCCGCGTGCGGACAGCCCCGCCTGGTACGACGAGCTGACGGCGATCCTGCGCAGCCACGGCCTCGATCCGGGAGTGCAGGCGCCCAAGGGACAGCGGCTGATCGCGGAGGTGAAATTTGCGGCCGTCAGCGCCGGGCGGGCCTTCGCGATGGCTCCACCGGACTGGTCGCAGCCCATTCCCACGGGAGTGGCGTGGTCGCCGCTGGTCGGCCATCCGCTCCTGCGCCGGACGTGGGCGGTGTGGTCGGCCGATTCACGGCGCCAGGATCTGGGGCGGCTCATCGCCGCGTTCGAGCAGCCGGCCGCCGGTTAGCCGACCCCGGACAGCGCCGACAGGGACCGGTGCCCGGAGTCAGACGGCGACGCGGCCGCCGTCGACGGGCACAACCGCGCCCTGGACGAAGCTGCTCGTCTCGTCGTCGGCCAGGTACACGATCGCCGCCGCGATCTCGGCGGCGGCCGCAGGCCGCCCTGCGGGCGCCTGGGCGGCCAGGCGCTGCAGGTTCTCCTCCGTCTGGGCGGTGGTCTCGGTCCGTGTGGGAGCGACCTGCACGGCGTCATAGCCGGATCCCTCCGCGACGGGCCAAGGGCGTTGCACACGCCCCGGCGGGCGCACACCGGCCGGGCCCCGCAGGGCCCCGGACGGCGCTCTGGTCCGCGCGGCCTTCTCCTCGGGGGCACGCCCACGATGGCCGCACGTCCACAGCAGCATCCGCGACCGGGGACCGCAACCGGTGTGGTTCAGGGCAGGACGGGCCGCTCTAACGGGATTTCGCGGGGCAGCCGTCGACATGGTCGTCGACGACCCCCACCGCCTGCAGATAGGCGTAGACGATCGTGGTGCCGACGAAGGTGAAGCCGCGGCGCTTGAGGTCCTTGGCGATGCGGTCGGACAGGTCGGTGCTGCTCGGCAGCGGATCGCCGGGCGCCGGGTGGTTCACGATGGGGGTGCCCTTCACCCAGTCCCACAGATAGGTGTCGAAAGAGCCGAAGACTTCCCGGATGCCGAGGAAGGCGCGGGCGTTTTTCACCGTCGACGCGATCTTCAGTCGGTTGCGGATGATTCCGTCGTTCGCGAGCAGGTCGTCCAGCCGTGACTGGCCGTAGGAGGCGATGATCTCGGGGTCGAATCCGTCGAGGGCGCGGCGGTAGTTCTCGCGCTTGGTCAGCACGGTCGACCAGGACAGCCCGGCCTGGGCCCCTTCCAGGAGCAGCATTTCGAACAAGTGCCGGTCGTCGTGCGCGGGACGGCCCCACTCCCTGTCGTGGTAGGCCGCCATCGCGTCGGAGCTCAGCGCCCACGCGCAGCGGCGGTCGGTCATGTGCCGGTTCCGGGGAACATCTGGACGGCTTCCGGCAGATGCCACGGGTGGGGTGCGATCAGGTCGCTGACGGCCGGTTCGGGGCCCCATGAGCCGGGGGCGTACGGCTGGACCGGCGGTGGGTTCTCGAGGAGGGGCGTCGCCGCCCGCCAGATGTGTTCGATGCCGGCGGACCGGGTGAACAGCGACTGGTCGCCCAGCATGGCGTCCAGAATCAGGCGTTCGTAGCCTTCGAGTCCGTTCTCCTCGCAGAAGGAGCCGGCGTAGCCGAAGGTCATCGTCGCCGGTTCGAGCCGCATGGCGGGGCCGGGCTCCTTGGCGAGGAAGGCGGCGGCGATCCACCCGGGGTCCCCGAAGTCGATCACGATCTTGTTGCCGCAGTCCTGCCGCTGATCGGCGGGGTCGGTGGCGAACATCCGCAGGGGCGGCTCGCGCAGTCCGAGGGTGATCACCTGGCGGCGCTGTGCGAGGCTCTTGCCGGAGCGCAGGTGGAACGGGACTCCGGCCCACCGCCAGTTGTCCACCTCCATCCGCAGCGCGGTAAAGGTCTCGGTCGACGAATCGGGGGCGACCCCCGGTTCGTCGAGGTAGCCCTCGTACTGGCCGCGTACGACATGCGCGGGTTCGATGGGGCGCAACGCCTCGAAGACCTTGTCCTTCTCGTCGCGCAACGGCTTGGCGGCGAGCGAGACCGGTGGGTCCATCGCCACGATGCCGAGCACCTGGATCAGATGCGTGACGATCATGTCGCGGAAGGCCCCGGTGCCTTCGTAGAAGTGGGCGCGGCCTTCGAGTCCGAGCGTCTCGGGCACGTCGACCTGCACATAGCTGATGTGGTCGCGGTTCCAGATGGGTTCGAACATCCCATTGGCGAAGCGGAGGGCGAGGATGTTGTCCACCGACTCCTTGCCGAGGAAGTGATCGATGCGGAAGACCTGGGACTCGTCGAACACGGTGTGGATCGTCTCGTTGAGCGCTTGTGCCGACGCGAGATCGGTGCCGAAGGGCTTCTCCACGATCACCTTCGCGTCCTTGGCCAGGTCCGTGTCGCCGAGCATGCCGATGATGGACGCGAACGCCGAGGGCGGGATGGCCAGGTGGAACAGTCTGCGTGACGGCCCGCCGAGGGAGTCCTCGGCCGCCCGTACGGCCGCGAGCAGCGGGCCCGGGTCCTGGGGGTCGGCCGCGCCGAAGGACAGCGACTCCTCGAAGGTCTTCCACACCGGCCCGGTCGGCTTGGACCGCCCGAAGGTGGCCACCGCGTCGTGCGCGAGGGTGCGGAAGGCGTCGTCGCTCATGGCCGAGCGAGCCGGTGTCGAGCCCACGATGCGGTAGCCGCCGGGGAGGAGGCCCGCCGTGGCGAGGTGGAACAGCCCGGGCAGGAGTTTGCGCTTGGCGAGGTCCCCGGTGGCGCCGAAGAGCACGATCACATGGTCGTCCGGCCCGCTCATCGCCCGCTCCGCTTCTCGGCGTGCCCACCGAACTCGCTGCGCATGGCGGACAGCACCCGGTCGGCGAACTCGCCGAGGCCCCGGGACGCGAACCGGTCGGTGAGCGCCGTGCTGATCACCGCGGCGGGTACGCCCTCGTCGACCGCGGCCAGTACCGTCCAGCGCCCTTCACCGGAGTCCGAGACGCGCCCGGTGAACCCGTCCAGCTTCGGCGACCGGGCCAGTGCGTCGGCGGTGAGGTCGACGAGCCAGGAGCCCACGACCGAGCCGCGACGCCACACTTCGGCGACCTCGCCGACGTCGATCTCGTACTGGTACGCCTCCGGCTCGCGCAGCGGGGTGGTCTCGGCGTCCGCGGAGCGCTTGCGGAGCCCGGCGTCCGCGTGCTCGATGATGCTGAGCCCCTCGGCGATCGCGGCCATCATTCCGTACTCGACCCCGTTGTGGACCATCTTCACGAAGTGGCCGGCCCCGCTGGGACCGCAGTGCAGATAGCCTTCCGGGGCCGACCCGTTGGCGTGTCTGCTCGGTGTGGGCTCGGCGGTGCCGGTGCCGGGCGCGATGGTGCGGAAGATGGGGTCGAGCCGGGTGACGGGCTCCTGCTCGCCGCCGATCATGAGGCAGTAGCCGCGTTCAAGTCCCCAGACCCCGCCCGAGGTTCCGCAGTCCAGATAGTGCAGCCGGTGCGGAGTGAGCTGTGCCGCGCGGGTGATGTCGTCGCGGTAGTAGGAGTTGCCACCGTCGATGACCGCGTCGTCCGGGTCGAGGAGGTCGGTGAGCTGATCGAGGGTGGACTGTACGACGGCGGCGGGCAGCATCAGCCAGACGGCCCGTGGCCGCTCCAGCTTCGTCACCAGGTCGCCGAGCGAGTGGGCGGCGATGGCGCCCTCGCCTTCCAGCTCCCTCACCGCGCTCTCGTTGACGTCATAGACCACACAGTGGTGGCCGTCGCGCGTCAGCCGGCGTACGAGGTTCGCGCCCATCCGGCCGAGCCCGATCATGCCGAGCTGCATGGGGGTGTCGGTAGCCATGTGCTCTCCTGTCACGTCATGGCCCGCTCAGCCCGAAGCCACCAGCTCGCGCGCCACGTGCGCGACGCGCTCGGGGGTGAATCCGAACTTCGTGAGCAGTTGTTTGAGGGGTGCGGAGGCGCCGAAGGTGTGCATTCCGACGATGGCCCCGCCGTCACCGACATACCGGTCCCAGCCGAAGGTGGAGCCCTCTTCCACCGCGACCCTTCGTGTCACCGCGGGTGGCAGCACCTGGTCGCGGTACTCCCGCGGCTGACGGTCGAACAGCTCCCAGCACGGCATGCTCACCACCCGGGAGGCGATGCCCTCGGCGGTGAGTTCCTCGTGCGCGGCCAGGGCCAGCGCCACCTCGGAGCCGGTGGCGAGCAGGATCACCTCGGGCTCGCCCCGATCCGCGTCGGCCAGCACATAGGCACCCCACGCGACACCACTGGCCGCCGCGAGCCGATCTCGGTCCAGGGTGGGCAGGGGCTGGCGGGAGAGGACCAGCGCGGCCGGTTCCCGGCGCAGGGCGGCGACCACCCGCCAGGTCTCGACGACCTCGTTCGCGTCGGCCGGGCGGAAGACCAGCAGCCCTGGCGTCGCGCGCAGCCCCGCGAGCTGCTCGACGGGCTGGTGGGTGGGGCCGTCCTCGCCGACCCCGATGGAGTCGTGGGTGAAGATGTGCACGGTGGGGATCTCCATCAGCGCGGAGAGGCGAATGGCCGCCTTGGCGTAGTCGGAGAAGATCAGGAACCCGGACCAGTACGGACGGAGCTTCGTCAACGCCATTCCGTTGGCGACGGCGGCGGACGCGTGTTCCCGGACGCCGAAGTGCAGATTGCGCCCGGACCGGGCCCCGGGCTGGAAGTCGCCCGTTCCCCGAAGGTCAGCCGGGTCTTGGTCGACGGGGTGAGGTCGGCGGACCCGCCGAGGATCCAGGGCACCGCCTTGGCCACGGCGTTCAGCACCTGGCCCGACGAATCGCGGCTGGCCAGGCCCTTGGGATCGGCCGGGAAGGTGGGCAGCGCGGTCTCCCAGCCGTCCGGGAGCTCACGGCGCTGGACGCGCTCCAACTCGTCGGCGAAATCGGGGTACGCATCGCGGTAGGCGTCGAACATCTTCTCCCAGCCGGTGCGCAACTCGGCGCCCCGGGCGCCGATGCCCCGCGCGAACCAGTCGGGCACACCGTCGGGTATGTGGAAGTCGGCGTCCGGCGGAATGCCGAGGACGCGCTTGGTGGCTCTGACCCCCTCCGGCCCGAACGGCGCTCCGTGTGCCTTCGGCGAGTCCTCGACCGGGGAGCCGTAGCCGATGTGGCTGTGCACGAGGATCAGGGTCGGGCGCGCGGCCTCGGCCCGGAAGGTGTGGAAGGCGCGGCTGATCCGGTCGAGGTCGTTGGCGTCGGCGATGCTGGTCACGTTCCAGCCGTAGGCCAGGAAGCGGGCGGCGACGTCCTCGGTGAAGGTGATGTCGGTGTGGCCCTCGATGGTGACCCGGTTGGAGTCGTAGATCCAGCACAGGTTGGACAGCCGCAAGTGTCCGGCCAGCGACGCCGCCTCGGAGGCGACGCCCTCCATCATGCAGCCGTCCCCGGCGAGCGCGTACACATCGAAGTCGAAGAGCGGGAAGTCCGGGCGGTTGAACCTCGCCCCCAGCCACCGGCCGGCGATCGCCATGCCGACAGAGGTGGCGACTCCCTGGCCGAGCGGGCCGGTGGTCGTCTCGACACCGCTCGTCCACCGGTACTCGGGGTGTCCTGGGCAGCGCGAGTCGAGCTGCCGGAAGGACTTGAGATCGTCGAGGGTCACCGCCGGACGGCCCAGCACCTCGTACTCGGGATCGACCGTACGGACACCGGTCAGGTAGAGGAGCGACCAGAGCAGGGCGGAGGCGTGGCCCTCGGAGAGCACGAAGCGGTCGCGGTTCGGCCAGATCGGATCGGCGGGGTCGAAGCGCAGAAACCGCTGCCACAGGGTGTACGCGACGGGCGCCATCCCCATCGGCGTTCCGGGGTGCCCCGAATTCGCCTTTTGCACCGCGTCCATGCACAGTCCGCGGATCGTGTTCACCGACAGCGTGTCCAGGTCGGTCATGGCTTCGCCGCCCTCCGTGCGCTTGATGGATGTCTGCGCTTGTGCACTGTGTCCACGGGCCTGGCCAAGAGGGGCCGGAGCTGAGCGGCGGCCGTGCGTTGGGCCGCGTCCGGTTCGGAAGCGACCGCCGTGCCAGACACGATGGTGGGGCGTTCGGCCGAGTGTGGGCCATCTCGTTTGCCCACTTCCACCAGCCTAGGCTCGCCCGTATCCACCCTCAACTTCGGCCGCCGGGGCTCCGGTGTGTCCGCGGGCGAATCCGGTGAGCCACGAACGGGGCGGGCACTGCTCCGAGGCCGCTCGTGCGGGCCCCAGGAGCACGGCCTGGAGGCGCTGGACGGCGTCGATGTGGGCCGCGGAACATTCCGATCGCCGCCGCGGCTCCGTGTGCGCCTGCGGTGGTTTCCCCGGCGTCCGTCGCGGTTCCGCCCGCGTCCGCCGCGCCGAGGTCGCGGTTCACCGCCTCGACGAGGCGGCCGGTCGCGAGCCCGGTGTCGACCGGGTCAGGGACCGGGCCCTCCCCGGCGAGCGCTCGGGCCGTCCGCTCGTACCAGTCCACCAGCGCCCCGCCGGCCCGGAGGAGCTCCGCGCGCGCCGCGGTGTGTTCCGCTGTGGGCGCGCGGGCGGCGCTCTGCCACAGCCGGAGGATGGCATCCGCCGTGAACCGGAGGACCACGACCGCGTTGACCAATCGCGTCATGCCCGCCGGCTCTCCTCGCGCGGTGCGGGAGCCGACGGAAGGGGCGCCTCTCCGCGGGTGAGCCCGTACGTACTCGACCTCCGCCCGCAGCCGTCTGGCCAGCAGCGCACACGCCCGGGCGGTCGAGCGGCGCAGTGGCTCACGAACCGGTGCGGGCCACAGGACGGTGATCGCGATCAGCGATGCCGCACCGGCCGGCAGCCGGCCCCCCGACCCGGTCCGGGAGGGACCCCACCGAGCCGGGCAGGGTGACCGGCAGGACAAAGCTGACCAGCAGCGATGTCGACGCACCGGCCGGCACCGAGCTGATGACGCCGGTGCACAGCACGAGCACCGCGATGACGAAGGTGGCGCCGCAGCGCCGCATGGCCGACGTCGCGCCCCCGCCACCAGCGGCTGCGCACGCTCACGTCCGGCGTCCCGGGGACGGCTGCCCGCCGGTACACGCCGGCAGCCTGGTCGGGGTGATCAGGTGTCGGATCGGACGATGGTCGCGAGGACGTCGTTGAAGGCTTCGGTGGAGCTGGGGTGGGTGTAGACGGCGTTGCGGAGCTCGGCCGCCCTGATGCCGTGCCGCATGGCGAGCGCGACGGTGTTGATGCTTTCCTGCGCGTCCACGCTGAGCAGGGCGGCGCCCAGGATCTCGTCGGTCTCGGCGTCGAGCACGAACTTCATCATCCCGCGGGTGTCCTCGACGATGTACGCACGCGGCATGGCGGCGATCTCGGCAACCGGCTGGCTTGCGACCTTCACCTGATGCCCCGCGGCCCGGGCCTGCTTCTCGGTGAGCCCGACGGAGGCCAGTGGCGGGGTGATGAAGACCGTGTACGGGATCGCGACCCGGTCGTCGGTGGAGCGCTTGCCCTCGCCGAGAAGCTGGTCGAGGACGATACGGCTGTCGTCGAGGGAGACATAGGTGAACTCCGGCCCGCCGTTGACGTCTCCGAGGGCGAAGATATGCGGCCGGCTGGTGCGCAGGTGTTCATCGACCTCGACCGCCCCGCGCTCGGTGGTGCGCACACCGGCGGCCTCCAGCGCCAGATCGCCGATGACCGGTGCGCGGCCGGTGGCGGCCAGGACCGCGTCGGCCTCCAGAGTGTGCTGTCGGCCGTCCTTTTCGTAGACGACGGTCGCCGAGCTTTCGCCGTCCCGGACTTCCGTGGTGTTCGCACCGGTCACGATCTCGATGCCCTCGTCCACCAGGATGCCCTCGGCGACGGCGGCAACGTCGTCGTCCACCAGGCCGAAGACCTTCGGGGCCGCCTCGAGCACGGTGACCTGGGATCCGAACCGGCGGTAGATCGAGGCGAATTCCATGCCGAGATAGCCTCCGCCGATGATCGCCAGCCGTCCCGGGAGGATGGTCGTGTCGATCAGGTCGGTGCTGGTCACGGTGTACTGGCTGGACCGCAGGCCGGGGATGTCGAGGACGATCGGCTCCGATCCGGTGTTGATCAGGATCGTCTCGGCGGTGATCGTCATGGGTCCGTCGGCGCACTCGACCCGCACGGTGTGCGGATCGGTGAACGCCGCGGCTCCGGTGAGCACCGTGACGGTGTCCATGCCGTCCAGCGCCTCGTAGTTCTCGCCGCGGAACAACTTGGTCAGCGCCTGCACCTCGGCGACGGAGCGCTCGTACCACTCCTGTGGCGCGTCCTCCGGCCGACGTTCATGGGAGTGGTGGACCAGTGCCTTGCTCGGCACACAGCCGACGTTCGGGCAGGTGCCGCCGTACATCTTCGCCGACCGCTCGACCATCACCACGCGCCGGCCGAGCTTGCCCAGCGTCGCGGCCACCGTCTTGCCGCCCTTGCCAAAACCGAGCACGAGCACGTCGGCTCGCAGGCTTCGGTTCGTGGTGCTCATGTCCGCTCCCCTTCTCGCCATGGAGGTGGAATCTCGAGGTGGAGTCTCGAGGTGGAATCTCGAGGTGGAATCTCGAGGTGGAATCTCGAGGTGGAATCTCCTCGCCATGGAGGCCATGGAGATGAAATCGGTTCGGGGGCGCTACCTCCGTCATGTCAACCGCACCACCAACACCGCGGTAACGCAACTGGCCGCCCCCGGCGCCATCGCGCACCCTGGAGGCAGGCGGAGCCGGAGGAGAATGCCATGGCCGGACCGATAGCAGCGCTCTTCGACATCGACGAAACGCTGGTGCACACCGGGGGCGCGGGAAAACGGAGTTGGGCCTGGGCGTTCGACCGGTTGCACGGTGTGGCCGCCGATATCGGGGACCACACGTCGGCCGGGGAGACCGATCCGCAGGTCGGCCGGAAGACCTTCCGGGCCGTGCTCGGCCGCGAGCCCAGTCACGATGAGATGGCCCGTCTCTACGCCGCGTATCTATGGCATCTGTCGGAGGACATCCGGGCGTCGGAGGGGTATCGCGTCCTGGACGGTGTCGAGGACACCCTGCGGCGGATCACGGACGCGGGGATCATCCTCGGGCTGATCTCCGGCGCGATGGAGGGCGCGGCCAGGCTCAAGATGGAACCGGGCCGGCTCGGCCGCTACTTCGTCTTCGGCGCCTACGGCTCGGACTCCCCGGACCGGGCGGAGATCACCCGCCTGGCGATGGCCAAGGCCGCCCGGCTGCACGGACACGAGCTGGGCCGCTCCGACGTCTACGTGGTCGGGGACACCCCTCGCGACATCGAGGCCGCGCGCGCGGCGAACGCGACCGCGGTCGGGGTCGCCAGCGGCCACTACACCGCCGAGGAACTGCGGGCCGCCGAGGCCGACCACGTACTCACCTCGCTGACCGAACCGTTCCCGCACATCTGAGCCGGGAACGAGCGGCCCGACCGTCGCTCCCCGCCCCCCGGTTCAGCCCGCCGACTCGTGCGCGGCTTCCTTGCCCTGGTCGTAGGCGGCCCGTGCCTCCAGCACCTCGTTCATATGCCGCATCGACCAGTCCGTCAGCGCCAGCAGCGGCCCGCGCAGGGTCACGCCCAGTTCGGTGAGCTCGTACTCGACCCGGGGCGGGATCTCCGGATGGACGGTCCGACGGACCAGGCCGTCCCGCTCCAGGGCGCGCAGCGTCTGCGTGAGCATCTTCTCGCTCACCCCGTCCAGCCTTCTGCGCAGCGCCGTGTACCGCTTGGCGCCGGAATTCGCCAGTTCACCGAGGACGAGCACGGTCCACTTGTCGCCGATGCGGTCGAGGACGTCGCGGGACGGACAGCCTCCGGCGTACGGGTCCCACTCGGTGCGCGGTGCTTTCGCCATGCCCGTGTTCTCCTCAACCTCGTTCACTGCCTCGTCTCGCTTCTCTCCGGCACGCCTCGTCTCGCTTCTCTCCGAGACGCCAGCCTACTCAGAGCGAGCAACCCGCCCGAAGGATAGCGACTCTCCATAAGGGAGTTGCCCAACCAAAAAGTGGTCACTTCCCAACGGGGAGTCTCTCGGATGTACTTCTGACGGGCGTTCGCCCCCTCTCGGAACTACGTACCAGGAGTAGAGACATGTCCATCGCCGTTACCGGAGCCACCGGCCAGCTCGGCCGACTCGTCGTGGAGGACCTGCTGCGCCGCGGAGTGGCGCCGCACGACATCATCGCCACCGGGCGGGACACCGACCGGCTGGCCGATCTGGCCGAGCGGGGCGTCCAGGCGCGGCGGGCCGACTTCGCCGACTCCGCGGGCCTCACCGAGGCGTTCACGGGTGCGCGGAAGGTCCTGCTCGTGTCGACGACCACCGTCGGCGAGCGGTTCGACAACCACACCCGTGCCATCGACGCGGCCAAGCGGACCGGTGCCCAACTGATCGCCTACACCAGCACGCTCAACGCACACTCCGCGAACATGATCCTCGCCGATGCCCACTCGAAGACCGAGCGGTATCTGCGCGACAGCGGCGTGCCCTGGGTCGTGCTGCGCAACGGCTGGTACCTGGACAATTACACGTCCCAGGTCCCGCTCTATCTGCAGACCGGAGCCGTGCCCGGCAGTGCCGGTACCGGCCGGGTCAGCGCCGCCTCGCGACGCGACTACGCGGAGGCCGCGGCCACCGTCCTGACCTCCGAAGGCCACGCCGGCTCCGTGTACGAACTGGGCGGGGACACCGCCTTCACCCTCGCGGAGCTGGCCGACGCGCTGTCCACCGCCTCGGGCCAGGGGGTGGTCTACCACGACCTCCCCGTCGAGCAGTACCGGAGTGCGCTGCTCGGTGCCGGGCTGCCCGCCGAAATGGCCGAGGTCCTCTCCGACTCGGACCTCGGGCTGGGGCGGGGCGAGCTCTTCACCGGCTCCTCGGACCTGCGCCGCCTGATCGGTCGGCCCACGACCACCCTGGCCGACGCACTCACCGAGGCTCTCCGCTCCTGACGCAGAGTTCCCACAAGAACGACTCCTCCGTTCCTGCCCCGAGCCTTCAAGCCTCCGGGAAGATCAGAGAAGGGAATGCGTCTTCCGCGATGTTGACACAGATGACGCGCCCTTCCGCCTCGGTCGGCAGGCCACGGCAGCCCGACCCCCTCCCCCGAACCCGCAGCGGCCACGAGGCGCTGGTGCCGCGTCTGCTGCGCGAGCACGATCCGCTGACGCGCGGTCAGTTGGGGCGCTGTGTTCTGCGGCTGCCCCATGGTGTCGGCGGCGGTCTCGTGATGGCCGGCACGCTGCACCGCGGCGCGCACGGGGTCTCCGGGATGTTCGGCCACATCACGGTGGACCCGGACGGAGCCCCCTGTGAATGCGGCGGGACCGGGTGCCTGGAGACGGTGGCCTCCATCGGGGCCGTACTGGACGCCTACCGGAACGCGGGAGGCGTGGCGGCAACCCAGATGGCGGAGCTGATGGCCGCACTGGCCGCGGGCGATCGGACCGCGCACGCGGTTCCGGCGCGGGTCGGTGCGCGTATCGGCAAGGTGCTCGGCGATGTGTGCCTCTCCCTCGGACCTGATGTGATCGTGGTGGGCGGTGAGCTGGTCGATGCCGGTCCGGCCCTGCTGGAGCCGATCGAACGCGAGCTGAACGCGGAGGTGAGGCGCGCCTCGTGGCCGCCATTGAGGGTGCGTCCGGCCGGGCTCGGCCACGCGGCCACCGCCCTCGGCGCCATCTCCCTGCTCCAGCGGCAGTCGCCGGTGCCGCCCCGCTACTCCGTCCATCGCACGGGGGTGGCCGCGCCCGGGTGAGGGCGCGGCGTGGTGGTCGCGCGGGCGGGTGCTCCGCATACGTCGCTCCGGGCGGTCCGTTCGGTGTGGAGACACGCGTCATGACGATGATTTGATCGGTCTCCTCGGACGGACTCGTTCGGACGCCGCGAGACAGGGGTGAGCATGGCAGGCAGGGGCGGGCGAGTGCCCATGGCCTACGACGACGCGGCCAGACGGCGGTGGCCGCAGCGCGCGGACGGCGAGCGCCCGCCTGCCGGGGAGGCGCCGTGAAGCTGTCCACCCGCATCGCCCTCGCGGTGGGCGTGAGCGTGCCCCTGCTGGTGCTGGCCTCCGGCTGGCTGCTGCTGCATCTGGTCACCGATGATCTGCGTGCGCGCCAGGACTCCCAGTTGCGCGCCCGCGCGACGGTCCTCGCCAAGAACGCCAAGGCGTACCTGGAGGTGGCCGGGAGCGACCGCCCGGTCATGGAGCAGGCCCGGCAGCGGCGGCTGGTCAACTCCGCGCGGGACGTGGGCGTCCGGCTGACCGCGCCCGGGGCCCCCGGGGGCACGATCACGGCCGGCCCGCAGCCCGATCCGTTCCCCTCGCTGCCCCGCAGTGCGCCGAAGCCGGTCACCGTGACCTCCGGCGACACGGACTGGCTGGCCCTGTCGCTGCGTGTCGGTGCCGCGAAGAAGGGCAACTCGCCGCCGAATCTGTGGCTGTTCTCGCCGGACACCGCCGAGGAGGAGCTGGCGCTGGTGCGCCGGCGGGTCGTGCTCGGGGCGCTGCTGGCCGCGCCCTTGGCCGGGGCCACCACCTGGGCCATCGCCACCCGGGCGGTCCTGCCGCTGCGGCGGCTGCAGCGGCGTACCAGCGGCCTGGACCCCAGGACCAGCGCCGCGCGTCTGGAGCACACCCCGACCCGTATCGCCGAGGTCGACGACCTGGCGTACACGGTGCAGACGGTGCTCGCCCGCTACGACGAGCAGGTCCAACGCACCGGGGAGGCGCTGGCCACCGCCCGGGCGTTCGCCGCGACCGCGTCCCACGAGCTGCGCACCCCGCTGATGAGCATGCGCACCAACATCGACATCCTCACCGACCACCCCGGTCTGGAACCCGGCGACCGGGCGGAGGTGCTCGAGGACCTGGGGCGCGAACACGCCCGGCTGCTCGGGTTGCTGGTGATGCTCAGGGCGCTCGCGCAGGGCGACCTGGTCGAGGCGGACGCGTTCGCGTCGCTGGACCCGGCGGAGCTGGTGGACGCGTCGGTCTCCGACCTGCGGCGCACCCACCCGGGCGCCGAGGTGTCCGTGCGCACCACCACCGGGCTGCTGGTGCACGGCTGGGAGGAGGGGCTGCGCTCGGCGGTGGACAACCTGCTGACCAACGCCTGGACCCACGGCCGCGCCGCCGACGGTACCGCCCGCATCGAGGTCACCCTGCGCGCGTCCCGCGACCCGCAGGAGCCGGCCGCGGTACTCACCGTGGACGACCACGGCCCCGGCATCCCTCCCGAGCGTCGCGAGGAGATCTTCCAGCGGTTCCGGCGGGGCCCGGACAGCCCCGGCTCCGGCCTCGGCCTGACCCTGGTCGCCCAGCAGATCGACCTGCACCGGGGTCGGATCGCCGTGCTGGACCGACCCGACGGACGGCCCGGCACCCGCTTCGAGGTGCGGCTGCCGGCCACCGACGTCCGGGACGTGGAGAGCACCCTGCTGCTCCTGCGCCGGGACTGGCTGACCGGCCGCCACCAGCCGGCGCCGTCCTCCGAAACCCAGGTGTGAGCCCGCCGCGATACCGAGCGCGGTCCCGATCAGGGCCGTACGGCCGCCATCTGCCGCCTCATGTCGAGGTCGGCGGCTCCCTGCGCCGGAGGCAGTCGAGGGTGGCGCGGGAGCGTATTCTGCCGGGCGTGTCCAAGGTGACGATCGCGGACGTGGCACGGGCGGCGGAGGTGTCGACCGCGACGGTGTCCAACGTGCTCAACGGCACGGGCCGGGTCTCGGAGCCGACGCGGGCCCGGGTGAAGGCGGTGGCCGGTGCGCTCGGCTACGGTCCGGCGGGTGGTGGCGCGCGCACCCTGGGGCTCGCGGTGACCGCTCATGGTGAGAGTGCGTGGGACTTCGCGAGCGTGCCGTACTTCGCCCAGGCCATCAGCGCGGCCACCATCGCCGCCCATCGGCGTGGCTACGCACTGATGGCGATGCCCTCGGGTCCCGCCGAACACATGTGGCGCACCCTGCCGGCCGCCGGGGTGGTGCTGGTGGACAGTCCGCCCAGCGACCCCGTGGTGCGGCTGCTGCGCGCTCGCGGTCTGCCGTTGGTGTTCGACGGCCGTCCCGGCGAGTTGCGGGCGCGGGAGACCTGGGTCGACACCGACCACGAGGCCATGACCCGCCGTGTCCTGGAGCATCTGGCCGGGCAGGGCGCGGAGCGGATCGCGCTGATCGCCGGGCCCACGCGGGAGTACTACACCCGGGCGAGCGTGACGGCCTATCGGCGATGGTGCTCGAGCGGCGGTGTACGGCCGTGTGTTGTCCCGTTCGCCGAGGACGGTTTGGCAGGACCGCGGCTGGACGCCCTGTTGACCGGGGACGGCAGGCCGGACGCGGTGTTCGGCCTGTACGACCCCTGCGGGCGTCAGGTCCTGGAGGCGGCCGCGCGATGCGGTCTTTCGGTGCCGGACGACCTGATGGTGGTGTGCAGCAGCGAGGATCCGGCGTACGGGCGCACCGCCCCGCCCGTGTCGACGGTGTCGCTGGCCCCGGAGCAGGCCGGTGCGGCGGCCGTCGACGCACTGGTGAGCCTGGTGGAGAAGCCGCCGCACACACCGCCGCCCGTGGTGATCGAGACCCGTCTGGAGGTTCGGGCCTCCTCGATGCGCCGATCCCGCCGGCACACGTGATGACGCAGGCGCCGCGCCCCGAAGGTCAGGCATCCGTTGCCGTGATGTCGAGGGCGGCGAGGAAGGCGGTCGCCGCCGGTGTGCGGCTGAAACGGCTCCAGATGACGTACTCGACGCGGGCCGGGGCGTCGGCGACCTCGATGGTGACCACACCGGCGAGATGGGGCACATAGGCGGAGGGGAGCATGGCCACGCCGAGGCCCGGCCCGACGAGTCGGGCGATGAAGTGCGCGCTGGTCACCTCGAACGCGACATCACGGTCGAGCCCGGCGGCCTCGAAGGCCAGGTCGGACTGGGCACGTCCGGCCGTTCCGGCCGGAAGGTCCACGAACACCTCGCAGGAGAGCCTGCGCAGGTCGACCTCCGATTCCCCGGCGAGTGGATGGTCCGGCGCGACCACGGCGACGAGCCGGTCCCGCGCGAGTTCGTGGGCGGCGACGCCTTGGGGTCGCGCCGTCGTGGGCAGCCCGAGGAACGCCACGTCGATGGCGCCTTCCTTGACCTGTTCGACGAGGTCGTCGCTGGCGGCCACCCGCAGGCTGATGCGCACCTGTGGGTAGCGCTCGCGGAAGTCGCGCAGCGCGCTCGGGATGTCGACCGCGGTGACAGTGGAGATCACGCCCACGGCGAGCCGTCCGCGTACCTCCCCGACGGCCGCGGCGACCTCGGCGGCCGCGCGCTCGGCGGCGTCCAGACACTGACGGGCGGCCGGGAGGAACGCCTCACCGGCCGGTGTCAGCCGCACCCGGCGGCTGGTGCGCTCGAAGAGTCTGGCGCCGAGTTCCCTTTCCAGGCGGGCGACTTGGTGGCTGAGGGCGGACTGGACGACCAGACATCGTTCGGCGGCCCGGGTGAAGCTGTTCGTCTCGGCGACGGCGACGACGTACCGCATCTGCTGAAGCTCCATGGATCCATCGTGAATGAAGATGGATGAGGTGAAAAACATGTATTGGACTCATTGATTGCCGCTCGACGAAACTCCAGGCATGACACGTCACATCACACGGGCGGTCTCCGGGGGAGCCGGCGGTATCCGCCACGGAAATCTGCCACGCACCGCCCTGACGGCGCTCGCGCCCTCGGTGTGGGGCACGACCTATGTCGTCACCACCGAGCTTCTCCCCCACGGCCACCCACTGTTCGCGGGACTCCTGCGCGCGTTGCCCGCCGGCCTGATCGCGCTGGCGATCACCCGCACCCTGCCGCGCGGAGCCTGGTGGGGGAAGGCCGCGGCGCTCGGGGTGCTGAACATCGGGCTGTTCCTCCCGCTGCTGTTCATCGCGGCCCAGCGCCTGCCGGGCGGCGTCGCCGCGACCCTGGCGGCGTCCCAGCCGCTCGTCGTCGCCGTCCTGGCGGTCACCGTGCTCCACGAGCGGCTGTCCGCCCGGCGGCTGGTGTGGGCTGTGGCGGGCGTCGTCGGCGTCGGCCTGGTGGTGATCGGACCGGACGCGGCACTCGACACCGTCGGAGTCGTGGCGGGCCTGGCCGGCGCGGTCACGATGGCGCTCGGCGTGACGCTCACCAAACGCTGGGGGCGCCCCGCCGACGTCGGTCCCACCGCTTTCGCCGGCTGGCAACTCACCGCCGGTGGTCTGTTCCTGCTGCCCCTCGCCTTCCTCCTCGAGGGATCACCTCCCGCGATCGACGCGGACGCCGCCCTCGGCTACCTCTGGCTGGGGCTGGTCGGCGGTCTGATCACCTACGCCCTGTGGTTCCAGGGCATCACCACCCTGCCCGTCTCCGCCGTCGCGGTTCTCGCCCTGCTCTCTCCGCTGGTCGCCGCCGTTCTCGGCGCCGCCCTGCTCGGCCAGACACTCGGCCCGATCCAACTGGTGGGGTTCGCGCTCTCACTCGCCGCGATCGTCGCGGGACAGCTTCCGCCCCGCGCCCGTTCGCACGACTCCGTTTCCACCCCCACACCGGAAGGGACACGTCAATGAAGATCGCCGTCGTCGGAGCCGCGGGCATGGTCGGCTCGCGCGTCGTCACCGAAGCCACGCGCCGGGGCCATGACCTGGTCGCGGTGTTCCGCAGAAAGCCGCCCGCCGCCCTGCCGCCCGGGTCGACCGCCGTCGAGGGCGACGCGAACGACCCCGGCCATATGGGCCGGCTGTTCGCCGGAACCGACGCGATCGTGGCCGCGACCCGCCCCGCCCCCGGCCACGAACACACCGCCGTCACGACCACGACGGCGCTGCTCGCCGCGGCCGAGGCGGCCCGGACCCGCATACTCGTCGTCGGCGGCGCCGCACCCCTGCGGATCCCGGGACACCCCGACCGGCTCGTGGTCGACAGTCCGGACCACGTGCCACCGGCGTACCGCGCCATCGCCGCCGCCAGCGCGGCGCAGTTGGACGCCTGCCGAGCGCACCCGGCCAACGGGGTCTACCTCAGTCCGCCCGCCGTCCTCGAACCCGGCGCGCGCACCGGAACCTACCGACGCGGCACCACGACCCTCATCACCGGCGTCGACGGCGCGTCCCATATCTCGGCCGAGGATCTCGCCGTGGCCGTCCTCGACGAGCTCGAGAACCCGAGCGAGGACGAACACTTCACCGTCGGCTACTAGTGACAGGTGGACAGGTGGTCAGTCCTGGCAGCCGCAGGCGGCATGGCGGCCGTGCACGGAGGCGAGGGAGGCGGGCCGGGCCGCGAACGAGGTGGCGGAGGCCGGGGCGCCCGGCTGATCGGCGTCCCAGATGCGCCTGCCGCCCGCCAGTGTCAGACGCACCTTCGTGCCGGTGATGTCCTTGACCGGCACCCGGGTCACATCCCGGTCGAGCACGATCACATCGGCGGCCCGGCCCGGGGTGAGCACACCGGTCTCACGGTCGATACGGAGCTGATGGGCCGAGCCCGCCGTGTGCATGCGCAGGCTGGTGGCGCGGCTGATGCCCTCCCGCTCCGGGTACAGCGCCCCGTCGTCGCCGTTGCGGTCGATGGCGGTGCGGATCTGGTTGAAGGAGTCGAGCGGGTCCACCGGCCAGTCCGACCCCCGGCCAGCGCCGCGCCGTGCCGCTCCAGGCTGCGCGCCGGATACATCAGCCGGTGGCGCTCCGGGCCGATGTAGGGCAGGAGGGCGTCCACCGTCCACACATCGCGCATCGCCCACTGCAACTGCATGCAGGCGACCACGCCCAGCGGCGCGAAGCGCCGGTAGTCGTCCGGGTGCACCAGCTGCAGATGGGCGATGGTGTGCCGGTTGCCACGGCGGCCGTTGGCCCGTATCGCCGCCTCGTAGCCGTCCAGCGCGGTGCGCACCGCGCGGTCACCGATGGCGTGCGCGTGCAACTGCCAGCCGGCCCGGTCCAGTACGGCCGCCAGACGTCCGTACTCGGTGGAGGTGACGTACAAGTCGCCGCGGTTGTCGGTGGGTTTGCCGTGGCCGTCGAGGTACGGCTCCAGCAGCGCGGCGGACTGCGCGGGGTTTTCGATCACCCCGTCGAGGAAGACCTTCGCGGTCCCGAAGCACAGGCCCGGCACCTCCGCGTACTTGGCGCGCTGCTCGTCGACGTAGGCCAGCGCGGCCTTCGGGTCGCGGATGAGGTCGAGGTCCAGGCGCAGCGCCGGGATGACCCGCTGGAGCAGCCGGCCCGATTCGGCCAGATCGGCATAGCTGCCGAGTCCTTCGGTCTGGGCGGCCGCGTCCATGTACGTGGTGATCCCGCTGGAGGCCGCCTGGCGGAGGGCCTTCGCCTCGGCGGCGAGCAGCCTGTCCCGGTCGGGCGGCGGAATCACCCCCTCGACGATGTCCTGCGCGGAGTCCTTCAGCAACCCGGACGGCGCTCCGGCCGAGTCGTGGACGATGCGGCCCCCGGCCGGGTCCGGGGTGCTCGACGTGATCTTCGCCAGCTCCAGGGCGCGCTGGTTGACCCAGGTGTTGTGGGCGTCCGAACCCCTGAGCGCGATCGGCCGACGGGTCGGCAGCGCGTCCAGGACGCGGTGGTGGGTCTCGGTCCCGGCGGGCAGGCCCACCGGGTTCCAGTCCTCCACCACCAGCCATCCGTCCGGCTCCTGGTCCTTGCTCGCGTTCAGGAACTCGGTGAGCTTCGCCTGGAGTGCGGCGACGGTGAACGACTCATTGCCCAGGGACGGGTTGAGGGTGCGCGACCCGGCCTCCAGGCAGTGTGCGTGCGCATCGATGATCCCCGCCATGACGGTGCCACCGCGGGCGTCGACGAAGTCGGTGTCCCTCCCGGCCAGCCGGCGCACCAGGGACGCCGGGCCGACCGCGAGGATCTTCCCGTCCCTCCCCAGGGCGATGGCCTCCTGCTGCGGCACATACGGCAGACCGGTCAGCACCCGCCCACCGTGGATGATCGTCGCGGCCGAACGGCGGGATCCCGACGAGCCACGGGATCCGGACGCGGGGCGGCCGGAGGCCGCGAACGCGTCGGAGGTACCCAGGCCGAGGGCGCCCGCGACACCCGCTGCGCCCACGGCCGACAGAAGACGACGGCGCGCCAGGTCAAAGCCCATGCTCACTCCCTGAGTGTGATGAGGTAATGACGCGTCAGCCTTCGTGATTAAGCACATAAGCACCAGCCGCCCACCACTGCGGATATGGCCCGTGGACGGGGGCATCGACAACGAATTCCGTCGTAGTCCGCCCGGTCGGACACACTGTTATGGCTGTTTCAGGACCAGGCCAAGGCGGTGTACAGCGGTGCGACGACGCGCGACACGCCCCGCTCGCGGTCGCGGGATCCGACGAGCACGGTGTGGCCGCACTCGATCAGACGGCGGGCGGTCTCACGGCCGAGACCCTTGTTGGCTCCGGTGATGAAGGTGATCGTCATGCGTTCGATCCTGATCCCGGCGGAGGAGGCGGGCCAGGGAGGCTTCGACGGTAGGAAGACCAGTACCACCCTCACGCCGAGCCACACGACCGGGGATGAAGGAGGATGGCGAGCATGCCGACGACCCCCGGAACCGGACTGGGCGCGATGATCCGCACATGGCGGGACCGGCTGCCTCCGTCGGCCGCCGGGCTGCCGGTGGCCCGCGGGCGCCGGGCGGCCGGGCTGCGGCGCGAGGAGCTGGCCGATCTGGCCGGGGTGTCGGTCGACTACATCGTGCGCCTGGAGCAGGGGCGGGCCACGACACCCTCGGTGTCGGTGGTGGCGTCCTTGGCGCGCGCCCTGCAGTTGTCCACCGCCGAGCGGGATCATCTGTACCGGCTGGCCCAGCTCGCCCCGCCGGAGGACGGCGCGATCTGCGACCACCTTCCGCCCGGTGTGCAGCGGGTGCTCGCCCGGCTCGGGGACGTGGCGGTTGCCGTGTTCGCGGCGGACTGGCAACTGATCTGGTGGAACGATGGGTGGGCCGCCCTCCTGGGCGACCCCTCCGCCTCGCCGCCGCGGCTGCGCAACTTCGCGCGCGACAGGTTTCCGGTGGACGCCGGTCCCGCCCACCTCGCGCGATGGCCGGTGACCGAGGCGGACCGCGCCGCCACCGACGCCGCCGTCGTCTCCGACCTGCGCCGCGCCACCGGCCGCTTTCCCCGGGACAGCCGCTTGGCCGCGCTGATCCGCGAGCTGAACGCGGGCAATCGGAGGTTCGCCGAGCTGTGGGCGACCGGAGAGGTGGCCGCGCACCGCGAGGACCACAAGACGATCGACCACCCGTCGGTGGGCCCGGTCACGGTGGACTGCGACACGCTGACCGACGGCGACTCCGAACTCAAGATCGTCATCATGACCGCCATGCCCGGCAGCGAGGACGAGACCAAGCTCCGGCTCACCACCATCGCCGGCCCACCGGCCACCACGCAGAGCTGATCCGGCCTGCGCGTCGACCGGCCGACCGCATGGGCGCGGCCGACCGACTGCATGTGCGCGGCGGGGCTGACGGCTATCGACGTTGCTCCCAGGCGGCCCGCGTGAGTTCGTACTCGACTTCGCCGTGCTCGGAGCCTTCGATCGCCTCCGGCCAGTCCCCGGTGAAGTTCCGGAGGAACGACAGGCCCGCCTTCTCCATCACCCGCCGCGAGCGGGTGTTCACCGCCATGGTGTCCGCGGTGACCCGCTCCACCCCGAGGTCCGTGAAGCCCTTGTGGATCAGAGCCCGCGCTCCTTCCGCGGCGTAACCCTTGCCCCAGGCGGCCTTGTTCAGCCGGTAGCCGAGTTCCACCACGGCGGGGCTGTGGTCGTCCAGGGGGCGGAACTCGAACCAGCCCAGGAAGGTTCCGGTGGCCTTCTCCTCGGCGGCCCAGTAGCCACGGGTGCCGAAGCACGGGTGGTCGTGGAGAAGGCGTGGCAGGATCTGGGCGTGGACCGTCTCGCGGCTCGTCGGCTTGCCGCCGTTGAGGAAGCGCATGACGTCGGGGTCGCCGTCCAGCGCGAAGAGGTGGTCGGCGTCGGCCTCGGTGAACGGGCGCAGCACGAGCCGTTCGGTCTCCAGGAAGACATGCATGCCGCGATCCTCATCACCGGTGGCCGGGCCCGCCACCGGATATTCGTGACGGGCTGCCTGCCGCCCGACCGTGGTCACGTGGCGCGGCCACGCGCTCGAGCTTGGTCCAGCCGGTCCAGCCCCGCTGCTTCAGCAGCTCGATCAGCCGGCGGGCCGATGGCACGGCGTCGAAGGCGAGGGTGTCCATCACCTTGGCGAGCGGTGGCTCGATGTCGGCATCGTCGATGTAGTCCTCGCCCCGCTCCTCGGCCATCTGCGTGAGGTAGGCGGCCAGTTGGTCGGCCAGCTCGACCAGCCGCGGGTCGTCGTCGGTACGGTCGAGTGCCTGGCCCAGGGTGAGATAGAAGGCGTTGAACCGCGGGTCGGCCATCTGCTCCCGTTTGCGTGCCATCCACTCCGGGACCCGCTCGGGGGCGCGCGCGGCCAGCGGGATCCAGCCGTCGCGTTCGACCTGGACGATCCGCTCGTCGACCCCGAGCGCCCGCAGTCGGTCGAGGAACTCGACCACCTCCAAGGGCAGCGCCAGACTGTCCCCGGAGGTGAGGCGGGCGATGCGCTCGCGGTGCCGCTGCCGCTGCCGGATCTCCGCCCACAGCCGCTTGTCGATGTCCGTGACCGCCGTGGCGAACTCCTCCTCGTCGGCCCGTAGCAAGTCCCGTACGCGCGCCAGCGGTACCCCGGCCTCGGCGAGGGTCCGGATCCTGATCAGCTCGACGACGGCGTCGGCGCCGTACCGCCGATAGCCGGAGTGGTCCCGCTCCGGCTCCGGCAGCAGCCCCTTGGCGTGATAGTGCCGCACCGCGCGCACTGTCACTCCGGCGTACGACGCCAGCTCGCCGATGGTCAGCATCGGGTCAGTCTCCTCGGAGTCGTTCGCGAAGTCAGCCCGTGGGCGGGGGGTGCGCGCTTCGGACGATCTCCGCGATGTCGGGGGCGTGGGTGAAGGCCAGGCGGTGGTCGGCGTCGAGCCAGGACGTGGAGATGTGCGGGCGCTCGCGGACGAGGCGGTCGATACCGTCACGCCAGAGCCGGTTGTGCCGCGGCGCACGCCCCTCGGTGCTGTCACCGGCGATCGACGTCGACATGATCATGTTGATGGGGCAGTCGATCTTCCGGTATCGGTCGAGGATTGCGGACCGCACCACATCCATCTCGAGCTGCAGGTCGAGGACGTGCCGGGCGGTGAGCAGCACCTGCCGCGCGGTGCCCATGGCCCGCTCGATCTCCCGTCGGGTCGCCGGATCCTCCGCCATGGCGCAAAACTCCGGCAGGTCGGCGTCGGTGATGAACGGTTCGGGCAGCGGGTTCGCCCCGTCGATGAGGACGAGCCCGGCCACGGCGTCAGGACACTCGGCCGCATAGTGCACGGCCAGGTCCGCGCCCAGCGAGTAGCCGACGAGCACGGGCGGCGAGGGCAGGTCGAGGCGTTCCCGTTCCGCCAGCACGGCGAAGAGATCGCTCAGGAACGCGTCGAAGGAATACCGGTCGGCGGCTGAGGCGAGGCCATGTCCCCTGAGGTCGAAGGTCACCACATCGTGGTCGCGTCGAAGGAGCCCGGTCAGTTCGTGCAGATCGGCCTGGGTGGAGTTGAGGCCGGGGCACAGGACCAGCGGTCGTCCCCGGCCGCCGCGGGACACCGGGATGGTGACCCCGTCGTGGTGGACCGTGAAGTGGCGCGTCGTCGTCATGCCGCCCATGCTGCGGGGTTGCCCCCGCGTCAGGGTCAACCGCCGCGGCGACTCTCACCGCGCGCTCTGTTTGGGGTTCTTCCACAGGTACACCTTGTGGTGCTCGGTGTCGTTGCCCGCGATGAGGCGGCCGTCCCGGCTGAAGGCCACGTCCCGGACCGTGCTCTCCGGCCCCTGCGCCCCGGTCACCAGGATGGCGCGTGGTTTGCGGGTGGCCACGTTCCACAGCAACAGTCCTCGTCCGGCGGGGGCGGCGAGTGTCTTGCCGTCCGGACTGAACGCCAGGTGGTCGACCCTCGCCTGGTAGGAGTCGCCGAGGGTGGCGCGCTGCCGTCCGGTCTTCGCATCCCACAGCCGCACCTTGTCGTCGTAGCTGCCGGTGGCGATGGTCTTGCCGTCCGGACTGAACGCCAGGCTCAGCACTCCTTGTGCGGGGGAGATGGTGAGCCGTGGATCGTCCTGGCCGTAGGGTTCCGGATCGCGGTGTGCCACGTCCCACAGCCGCACCGAGTGCTTCGGGGTGAGGTTGCTGCCGGAGTCGTCGCTCGCGGAGGCCAGCGTCCGGCCGTCCGGGCTGAAGGCCACGCCCGTGACCTTGGCCTCCTGGTCGTAGTAGGCGAGCTTGTCGTCCTTGCGGCTGTTGGTGCCGAACAGGAACACCGAACCGGCCTGACTGCCGGTGGCGAACAGCTTGCCATCCGGGCTGAAGGCCACCTTTTCGCCGCCATCGACCGTGGTGCCGAGGAAGCGAACCTGCCGGTGCTCGGCCACGTCCCACATGGTCAGCCAACCGGTCATATTGGTGGCCGCGAGGAGCTTGCCGTCGGGGCTGAACGTCACACTGCGGCCCCCGAACCCGTCATTCCCGACGCTGTCGCGCTGGATGAAGGTGGCGCGTGGCTTGCGGTCGGCGACATTCCACAGTCGCACCTTGCCATCGTCGCTGTTCGTGGCGAGCGTCTTGCCATCCGGGCTGAACGCCATGCCTTCGGTGTCCCTGGACTGCCCGGTGGGGCCGATGGCGGCCGTCGGCTCGAACGAGCGATAGGGGTAGCTGGGGCCGCGGTCGGGGGAAGAGCCGGGGAGGTAGACGGCGATCAGGACGACGGCGAGGACGAGGATCCCGACTCCACTGAGCAGCACGGGCAGCCCCGGGGCGGGCGTGGTGAGCGGGTCCGGGACCGGCGGGTTCGGCGAGGTGTCCGCGCTCGGTGGGGTCGCGGGACCGCCGGGGGCGGCGCCCCGTGCCGGGTCGTGCGCGGCCGGAGCGGACGGCGGCGGTACCGGGGCGGCGGGCCCGGACCCGCGCGGCGACAGTGATGTGCGTGTCTCGGCGTCGGGCAAGCCCAGGGCGCCCGGCGAACCAGGGGCGTCGAGCGGACCGGGTGTCACACGCTCGGGCCCTGACGGGGCCACCACGGTGCGTGGGTGGGCGTCGGCGATCCCCGCCGTGGAGGCCTGGCGGCACTGCTCGATGACCTCGGCGGGGGTCGGCCGCCGCTCCGGGTCCTTCTCCAGGCATCGCGCCGCGATGGCCCGGAGGGGCTCGGGGCAGCCGTCGAGGTCGGGCGTCTGTTCCAGGATGCGGTAGACCACGCCGTGGTCGGTGCCGCCGCCGAAGGCGAGCCGGCCGGTGGCGGCGAAGTGGGCGACGACTCCGAGGGCGAACACATCACCGGCCTCGGTGACGTTCTGCCCCCTGATGTATTCGGGCGCCATGTAGGCGGGCGTTCCGGTGCGCATTCCGGTAGCGGTCACCGTGGTGACGTCCGCGGCCCGGGCGATACCGAAGTCGATGACCTTGGGGCCCTCGGCGGTGAGGATGATGTTGGAGGGTTTCAGGTCACGGTGGATCACATCGGCGGCGTGGATGGACTGCAGGGCTTCCGCCACCCTGGCGATCAGCCCCAGCGCCGCGTCGGCCGCCAACGGCCCGCTGTCGGCGACCGCGTGCTGCAGGGACGGCCCGGGCACGTAGGCCGTGGCCAGCCAGGGCTCATCGGCCCGCAGATCCGCGTCGACGACCGGCACGGTGTACAGCCCCTGCACCCGCCGGGCCGCCGCCACCTCCTGCTCGAAGCGCTTGCGGAACGTCGCGTCGCCCGCGTATTCGCGGTGTACGACCTTGACCGCCACCGCACTGCCGGCCGGTGTCCGCCCCAGATAGACGCGGCCCATCCCGCCCGCGCCCAGAATCGCCTCCAGCCGGTACGGACCGGCCTGGGGAGGATCGGCATGCCCAAGTGGGCTAGGCGGTGGCGGAGATATCGGCCACCCCGGTTGTCCCCCCGCGTCAACAGGCGGTATCGCCGGTCGACCATGGTCCGATCGGGACATGCTCCCCGTCACCCCGTCTCTCACCGTTCGAGCGAGCGACAGCGTAAACGAACGCACCACCCCGTAACAGCTCTCCCCCTCGAGGCGGCGGGAAGTCGCTCCGGACTGCCACCTCACATCGGGATTGGCCGCCCGCTGGGGGGTACTCAGGACGCCGGAAAACGACGGACCAGGGAGGGACCACGCAGTGGACGAGAAGAACACGGCCGAAAAGAACACGGCCCGGAAGAACATCTTTGTGATCGGCCTGGACGAGGCCAATGAGCCCATTCTGGAGAGTGGCCCCGGTGCCGACCGGTACCGGTTCCACCGCCTGCTCACCATCGAGGATCTGCAGACCGGCGAGGTGTCCGTGGCGGATCTCCTCGCCAAGGCGGAGGGTGTGCTGGATACCTTCGAGGGCAGCATCGACGCGATCGTCGGCTACTGGGACTTTCCGGTGAGCACACTCATACCGATTCTCAGCGAGCGCTACGGCACCCGCAGCACGAGTCTGGAGTCGGTGGTCAAGTGCGAGCACAAGTACTGGAGTCGGCTGGAGCAGCAGAAGGTGATCGATGAGTGCCCACGGTTCGGCCGGGTGGATCTGGAGGCGCGGGACCCACAGCCACCGGAGGGTGTCCGCTTCCCGATGTGGCTCAAGCCGGCCCTCGCGTACTCCTCGGAGCTGGCCTTCTCCGTCAAGGACGAGGAGCAGTTCCGTAGGGCGGTCGGCGAGATCCGTGAGGGCATCGGCCGCGTCGGCAAGCCCTTCGAGGCCGTCCTCGAACGGCTGGAACTCCCCCCGGAGATGGAGGGTGTGGGCGGTCAGGTGTGCCTGGCGGAGGAATCGCTGAGCGGAGTGCAGGTCGCCGTGGAGGGATACGTCCACGACGGCGAGGTCACCGTCTACGGGGTGCTGGACTCCATCGACTACCCCGACAGCCCCTCTTTCCTGCGCCACCAGTACCCCTCGGCCCTGCCGGAGCCCGTGATCCAGCGGCTGCATGACGTCTCCCGGCGGGTCATGCGGCAGATCGGCATGGACGGGGCGACGTTCAGCATCGAGTACTTCTACGACGCCGGGACGGACGAGATCAATCTCCTGGAGATCAACCCCCGGCACTCCCAGTCGCACGCCGAACTCTTCGCCTATGTCGACGGGGTGTCCAATCACCACTGCATGCTCAGCCTCGCCCTCGGCGAGGACCCCGCCCTGCCGTACCGCGCCGGCCCCTACCGGATGGCCGCCAAGTGGTACTACCGGTGGTTCGCCGACGGCGTGGTCCATGACACCCCCGTGGACGAGGAGATCGAGCGGATCGAGCGCGAGATCCCGGGCGTACGGATCGACGTGGTCCCCGAGGAGGGGCAGCGGCTGTCGCAGATGGACCAGCAGGACAGCTACAGCTTCGAACTCGCCCACATCTTCACCGGCGGGGACAGCGAGGAGGACCTGCGCGAGAAGTACGACCGCTGTGTCGCCGCCCTGAACCGCCTCTTCGACGCCACCGCCCCGGACGGCCGGCAGGAGGAGAAGCGGAAGAAGGAGCAGGAGGGGGAGCGGGGCTGAGCCCCGGCTGCGACCGCCCACGGACACGGCCGGTGTGCCGGTGGCGTCCGTGGGCACCCGTGCATCTCCGCCACCAGGGAAGGAGCAGATCGGCCCTATGCGCCTCGTGAGCAATCTGCCGTGCGCGACAAAGGAAGAGGAACACGTCACGATCCCCATGTCCGACGGCATTCGCCTGTCGGCGCGCATCTGGCGTCCCACGTCCTCGGACGAGGAGCCGGTGCCCGCGGTGCTGGAGTACATCCCCTACCGGAAACGGGATCTGACCTCCGTACGCGACTCCATCCACCATCCGTACATCGCCGGTCATGGCTACGCCTGTGTCCGCGTCGATCTGCGGGGCACCGGGGAGTCGGAGGGAGTGCTGACGGACGAATACCTGGGACAGGAGCAGGCGGACGCCGAGGAGATCCTGGCGTGGCTCGCCGAGCAGCCCTGGTGCGATGGCGCCACCGGCATGATGGGCATCTCCTGGGGTGCCTTCGCCGCCCTGCAAGTGGCCGCCCGGCGGCCGCCGAGTCTGCGCGCCATCGTCATCGCCTCCTTCACCGACGACCGGTACGCCGATGACATGCACTACATGGGCGGTGCCCTGCTGTCCGACAACCTCGCCGAGGCGGGCACCATGTTCGCCTACGCCACATGTCCGCCGGACCCGGCGGTGGTCGGCGAGCGCTGGCGCGAGATGTGGCACGAGCGGCTGGAGAACGCCCGCCCCTGGGTGCTGGAGTGGCTGCGCCACCAGCGCCGCGACGACTACTGGCGGCATGCCTCGGTATGCGAGGACTATCAGGCCGTGCAGTGCCCCGTGCTGGCCTCCAGCGGCTGGGCGGACGGCTACTCCAACGCCGTGACACGGCTGCTCGGCGAGCTGGACGTACCGCGCAGGGGTCTGATCGGCCCGTGGTCGCACAAGTACCCGCACCTGGGCGAGCCGGGTCCGGCCATCGGCTATCTCCAGGAGGTGGTGCGGTGGTGGGACCACTGGCTGAAGGGCGTGGACAACGGCGTCATGGACGGGCCCATGCTGTGGACGTGGATGCAGGACAGCGTGGTGCCGTCCACCGCCTACGAGGAGCGGCCCGGCCGCTGGATCGCCGAGCCCCGGTGGCCCTCCCCCAACGTCGAGCCCGCCGTGCACCCGCTGACCGGCCGGCGCATCGGCGCCCCCGATGACACATCGTCCGGGCAGGAGGCGCAGGGCGAGCCGCTGACCGTGCAATCGCCGCTGTCCGTCGGCCAGTTCGCCGGCAAGTGGGCCTCCTACAACGCGCCGCCGGACCTGCCGTACGACCAGCGGGAGGAGGACGGCGGCTCGCTGGTGTTCGAGACCGATCCGCTCACCGAGCGGGTGGAGATCCTCGGCTCGCCCTCCGTCGAACTGGACCTGTCGGTCAATGAACCGGTGGCCATGGTGGCCGCCCGGCTCTCCGATGTGGCTCCGGACGGCCGCGCCACCCGTGTCACCTACGGTCTGCTCAATGTCGCCCACCGCGAGACCATCGGCGACCCCGAGCCGCTGGAGCCCGGACGGCGCTACCGCGCCCGTGTCCGGCTCAACGGCGTGGCCCAGGCGTTTCCGCCCGGTCACCGGATCCGGCTGTCGCTGTCCACGTCGTACTGGCCGCTCGCCTGGCCCCCGCCGAGGCCCGCGCTGCTGACCGTCTACGAGGCCACCAGCGCCCTCACACTGCCGCTGCGCCGGGCCTCGTCGGGCGAGGATCGGCCCCAGCGCCCGTTCGGGGAGCCCGAGGGCACGCCCCCCGTCGCCACCACCGCGCTCACCCCCCGCGAGGAGCGCTGGGACGTCAAGCGCGACCTGGTCGGCTACCGGTCCGAGCTGGAGATCGTCAAGGACGCGGGCACCCAGCGCTTCGAGGACATCGGGATGGATGTCGGCCGCCGGGCGTACGAGCGCTACACCGCGGTCGCGGACGACTTCACCTCGGTCGGTGGCGAGTCGACCTGGACCATGCGCTTCCACCGCGACGACTGGGACGTACGCGTGGTGACGAGCACGGTGCTGCGCTCCAGCGAGACAGAGTTCTTCGTCGATGCCACGCTGGACGGCTACGAGGGCGACCGGCGGGTGTTCTCGCGCACCTGGAACGAAACACTGCCCCGCGACTGTCTGTGACCGTCCTGCCACCGCACCGCACGCGCACACCACGGCCCTGTGGGGGTACTCGCCGCTGATGATGTTCAAGACGCCGCCGGGTGTGTACGCCCCGCAGGACGACACGTGGCTGCTGGCCGAGGCATTGCTGCGGGAGCGCATCACGGCCGGCACGGCCGTCCTGGATGTGGGGACCGGCAGCGGGGCCCTGGCCCTCGTCGCGGCCGGGCGCGGTGCGGCCCAGGTGACCGCGGTGGACGTCTCGCCACTCGCCGTGGGCGCCACCTGGCTGCGGGCCCGCCTGAGGGGGCTGCCGGTGCGTGTCCTCCACGGCGACCTGCTGACACCGGTGGCGGGCCGCGGGTTCGATCTCATCGTCGCCAACCCGCCCTATGTGCCGGCGGCGGGGCGAGGGGCCCGCCGGGGCCGCGGTCTGGCCTGGCGGGCCGGGGCCGACGGACGGGCGGTGCTCGACCGGATCTGCCGGGACGCGCCACCGTTGCTGCGTCCCGGCGGCGTACTGCTGCTGGTGCACTCGGCGCTGAGCGGGACGGAGCGAACCGTGGCGCAGTTGACTCAGAGCGGTCTGCGGGCGGCCGTGGCCGACCGCCGCACGGTCCCGTTCGGGCCGGTGCTGCGCGCGCAGGCGCCCTGGCTGGAGGCCCAGGGGCTGATCGCCCCGGGCGAGACGAAGGAAGAGCTGGTGGTGATCCGTGCCGAACGACGAACGTGACAGCGCGGTGCGGGTGCGGCTGGGGACCGACGGCCCGATGCTGATCGAAGGGCCGGTCGAGATCACCCTGCCCGACGGCAGCGTGGTGCGCTCCGACCGCTTCACGGTGGCCGTATGCCTGTGCGGCCGCAGCGCCCGCTACCCGTGGTGCGATACCAGCCACCGCCGCAGGCCGCCGAGGTCGCGGCGCGGATCGGAGGCGACGTAGCGGATCGGAGGCGACGTAGCAGAGCGCCGCCCGCCTCACCCGCGCCCCGCCGCTTCGCCGTCACCCCGCCGTCGCCTCCGGAGCATCGCGCAACCCCCTGTGCAGGTGTTCTCCAGGTGAAGCGCGATCAACGGAGGTCTGAACTCGCGGCGGGTGGGGCACTCAGGGCATATGCGCTGTGGAGTGATCGACATCGGATCCCGTACGGTCCACCTCATGATCGCCGAGCTGGCTCCGGGCAGGCCCCCGGAGTCGGTGGCCTCGTGGAAACAGCCGGTCCGTGTGGCCGAGGCGACCGATCGCCAGGGGGTGATCCGGCCTGACGCGATCCGGTCCCTGGTCGGCGCCGTGACCGCGAGTGCCGCGGCCGCTCTCGCCCACCATGTCGACCGCCTGATCCCCTTCGCCACATCGGCGGTGCGGGACGCCACCAACCGGGACGCCGTGCTCGGCGAGATCGAGGCCGCCACCGGTATCCGCGTGGGTTTCATGACCGGCGAGGAGGAGGCACGACTGACGTTCAGGGCGGCACGCGGCTGGCTCGGCTGGTCGGCGGGGCGGATCCTGCTCCTCGACATCGGCGGTGGCTCGCTGGAAATCGCCTGCGGCCCCGGCAGGTACCCCGACCTCGCCGTCTCGCTGCCCCTGGGCGCCGACCGGCTCACCCGACACCATCTGCCCGATGCCACACCGGTGAAGAAGCGGGACGTCCAAGCGTTGCGCCGGCACGTACGCTCCGTGCTCGGCCAGTGCACGGCCGAACTGCGCGCCCAGCCCGCGCCCGCCTCCTGCGTCGCCACATCGAGGGCCTTCACGCAACTGGCCCGCCTCGCCGGAAAGCCACAGCCCCACAACGGCCTGCCCGCGCCCCACATGCTCAGCCGGAAGGACCTGGGGCCCTGGGTGCCCCAACTCGCGGCCAAGACGGACGAGCAGCGAGCGAGGCTGCGCGGCATCTCCGCCTCCAGGGCGCATCAGTCCCTGGCCGGGGCGATCGTCGCGGAGGCCGTCATGGAGGTGATGGAGGTGGAGCGGCTCACCACGTGCCCGTGGGGCCTGCGCGAGGGCGTCCTGCTCGACTACGTCTCCGGTCTCGAAGGCGAGCCTCCCGCTCCCCCGGCACTCACCTCGCTCCCGGCCCCCGCCGACCACCGGCGGCTCCACGGGATCGAGGCGGTGTCGGCCGACGTATGAGAGATCGAGGCGGTGACGGCCGACGCATGAGAACGGGAGGCCGCGGCATCACCCGGACCGGCCGATCGGGCACGGGTTCCGGACCGGCCGATCCACGGATGATGGCCGCCATTGGCTTCTCCTATGGCCGAGCGACATCATCGGCAGACCACCCGCGCTTGTAACGGACATCGCCACGGCAATGAGCCGGCGATCGGCGGGGGAAGCGATATCGCTCCCGTGGAATACCCGTGATACAAGCGAAGGATGGGCTGATGAGTTCTGCATACCTTGCCGGGAGCGTCGCGTTGGTGACCGGGGCGACCAGCGGTATCGGTGCGGCCACCGCGGCGAAGCTGGCCGAACGGGGCGCGCATGTGCTGGTCGCGGGCCGGGACAGGGCGCGGGGTGAGGCAGTGGTCGGCTCCATCCGCGGCCGTGGCGGCAAGGCGGACTTCGTCGCCGCTGATCTGCGGGACGCCGAGTCCGTGCGCAAGCTGGCCCGCGAGGCCCGGGAACTGGGCGGCGGCCGGGTCGACGTCCTGGTCAACAACGCCGGGATCTTCCCGTTCGGGCCGACGGACCAGACGCCGCAGAGCGATGTCGACACCGTCTACGCGCTGAATGTGAAGGCGCCGTTCTACCTGGTGGCGGAGCTCGCCCCGGCGATGGCGGAGCGCGGCTACGGGGCGGTCATCAACGTGAGCACCATGGTCGCCGAGTACGGGGCGCCGGGAATGGCGCTGTACGGATCGAGCAAGGCGGCGTTGAACCTGCTCACCAAGTCGTGGGCCGCCGAGTACGGCCCGCGCGGGGTCCGGTTCAACGCCGTCGAGCCGGGGCCGACCCGCACGGAGGGCACCGCCGGTATGGGTGAGGATCTGACGGCTCTCGCCGCGCAGGCGCCCACCGGACGGCCCGCCGCGCCCGAGGAGATCGCCGAGGCCATCACCTTCCTGGCGAGCGAGGCGGCGAGCTTCGTCCAGGGCGCGGTGCTGCCGGTCGACGGCGGCCGCGTGGCCGTCTGACCCGGCGCGGGCGGTCGCCGCACGGCCCTGGGCCTCGCCCACCGGGAGGATCCAGGGCCGGTGTCCCTCTGATGGCCTCCGCCGGCAATCGGCGGAGGCCATGGCCGCGCGCGATCTGTGTAACCTGGCGGAAGGGCCCAGGGAGCGCACCAGGAGAGAAGCACGCGAGCCCAGGAGTGGTGCCCATGGTGACGATGACGATCGTGCTGTCGATCGTGTTCGCCCTGCTCGCGGCCGGCAGCAACGCCCTCGGGACGGTGTTGCAGCGCCGCGCAGCGCTCACCGTTCCCGCGTCACGATCATTGCGCCTCGGGCTGGTCCGCGACCTTCTGCACACTCCGGTCTGGTTCGGCGGAATGCTCGGAGTCGTCTTCGCCGCCCTCTTTCAGGCCCTCGCACTGGCCACCGGATCGCTCGCCACCGTGCAGCCCATCTTCATCCTCGAACTTCCGCTGGCGCTGGTGATCGGAGGGATCGTCTTCCGGGTCGGTGTGACGCGCAAGGCATGGATGTGTGTGGCCTGCATCGTCGGTGGGCTGGCTCTGGTCCTCTTCTCCCTGGCCCCCACCGGAGGGCGCGACCAGGTGCCCGGGATCTGGTGGGTGCCGGGGCTCGCGGTCACCGGAGGGATCGGCGCCGCCCTCGTTCTCGCCGGTCTGCGACGCCCCACCGGTCTGATGCGAGCGGCCTGCCTGGCGGCAGCGGCGGCCATCGGAAACGCCGTCACCGCCGCGCTGGTCAAGTCGGCCATGAACATTCTTTCCGATCAGGGCGCCGTCGCCTTTTTCGCCGCGTGGCAGACGTACAGCTTCGCGGCTGTCGGCGCCTTTTCCCTGTTCCTGCTGGGGGTCGCCATGCAAGGGGGCCCGCTGATCGGCTCGCAACCCGCTTTGACGCTCGGCGATGCCACGGTGAGCTTCTGTCTCGGTGTGACGCTCTACGGCGAGCAGCCGCGCGCCGGATTCTGGCTCGTACCGGCGCTGCTGGGACTGAGTGTGCTGCTGTACGGAATCTTCGGGCTGTCCCACACGCGGTGCCTCGCCCAGTGTGTCGACCGGAGCAGGGATGAGCTCGGTGGTCTCGGGGAGCCTGCGGCGGCGCGCGGGTGACGTCACCAGTAGAATCGTGGATACGGCGAAGTTGGGCCTCCCGGACACAATGAGCGTCGTGGCGTCGGACCTCTACGAGCTGTTGGAGGGTCGAAAGTGATCAGCCACCATGCCTACGCCGTCGAGCCGTGGTGCTTGCGCGAGACCGAGCTCAACCTGGACGTACTCGCGCAGAGCGAATCCGTTTTCTCCGTGTCCAACGGGCATGTCGGCTGGCGCGGCAACCTCGACGAGGGCGAGCCGCACGCCCTGCCCGGCAGCTATCTCAACGGAGTGCACGAGCAGCATCCGCTGCCGTACGCGGAAGCCGGCTACGGATTCCCCGAGTCCGGCCAGACGGTGATCAACGTGACCAACGGCAAGCTCATCCGGCTGCTGGTCGACGACGAACCGTTCGACTTGCGCTACGGGCGGTTGCGTTCACATGAGCGCGTGCTCGATCTGCGCACCGGCCTGCTCCACCGCGTCTGCGAGTGGACATCGCCGGTCGGCAGGACGGTACGGGTGCGCTCCACCAGGCTGGTCTCCTTCACTCAGCGCGCCATCGCCGCGGTCGCCTACGAAGTGGAGCCGGTGGACGCCCGGACGAGCGTGGTCGTCCAGTCGGAGCTCGTCGCCAATGAGCAACTGCCCGCGCTCGGCGGCGATCCCCGGGTCGGCGCCGCCCTGAAGTCGTGCCTTCGGCCCGAGGAGCACGCCGCGGTCGATACGCGGTTGCGCCTGGTGCACCACACGGCGGCGAGCAATCAGCGGATCGCGGCCGCGGCCGACCATGTGGTGCGGGGCCCCGGATCCACCCGGAGCTCCAGTGAGAGCGCGGACGACGTGGGGCGCTTCACCGTCAGCGCGGTCCTGGACCCCGGCGAGACGCTTCGCATCGAGAAGTTCGTCTCCTACGGCTGGTCCGGAATCCGCTCGCTGCCCGCCGTCCGGGACCAGGTCGAGGCGGCGCTCACCGGTGCGCGCAACACCGGCTGGCAGGGCCTGGTCGACCAGCAGCGCGAGTATCTCGACGGCTTCTGGCACCATGCCGATATCGAGGTCGACGGGGACGCGGAAATCCAGCAGGCCATCCGCTTCGCCCTCTTCCATGTGCTGCAGGCGGGCAGCCGAGCCGAGCAGCGGTCGATCCCGGCCAAGGGCCTGACCGGCTCCGGATACGACGGACACGCGTTCTGGGACACCGAGACGTTCGTTCTGCCACTGCTCACCTACGCCTCGCCGAACTGCGTCGCGGAGGCCCTGCACTGGCGGCAGAGCACCCTGCCGGCGGCGCGGGCGCGCGCAAGGCAGCTCGGACTGCGGGGCGCGGTCTTCCCCTGGCGCACGATCGACGGGGCGGAATGCTCCGGGTACTGGCCGGCCGGAACCGCGGCCTTCCACATCAACGCGGATATCGCCGCCGCTGTCGTGCGCTACATCTGGGCCACCGGCGACACCGACTTCGAACGCCGCACCGGTGTGGAACTGCTGGTGGAGACCGCCCGATTGTGGCATTCCCTCGGCCATCACGACTCCGGGGGCCGCTTTCACATCAATGGCGTCACCGGCCCCGACGAGTACAGCGCGCTCGCGAACGACAACACGTACACCAACCTCATGGCCGGGGCGAATCTGCGGGCCGCCGCCGATGTGGCCGAACGCCACCCGGAGCAGGCCGCGGCGCTCGGCGTCGACAAGGAAGAGGCCGCCGGATGGCGTGACGCGGCCAAGGCGATGTCCGTGCCGTATGTGAGCGCACTCGGCCTGCACGAGCAGTCGGCCGGCTACACCGGCCTCGACGTATGGGATTTCGCGGACACGCCACCCGAGCTGTACCCGCTGATGCTGCATTTCCCGTATTTCGACCTGTACCGCAAGCAGGTGGTCAAACAGGCGGATTTGGTGCTGGCGATGTATCTGTGCGGCGATGCCTTCGAAGCCGACCAGAAGGCGCGCAACTTCGCCTACTACGAGCCGCTGACGGTCCGGGACTCCTCGCTGTCGGCCTGTGTCCAGTGTGTGATGGCCGCCGAAGTGGGCCATGTGCGGCTCGCCTTCGACTACCTGGGCGAGGCCGCGCTGATGGACCTGGCGGATCTGGAGAAGAACACCCGCGACGGCCTGCACATCGCCTCCCTGGCAGGCACCTGGGTGGGACTGGTGGCCGGCTTCGGCGGCATGCGCGACCACGGGGACGTCCTGTACTTCGCGCCCCGGCTCCCCGAGAGCCTCAGCCGGCTGGCCTTCTCCGTAATGATCCGGCAGCGCTGTCTGCGGGTCGACATCACGGGCTCGCAGGTCAGCTACACCTTGCGGGACGGCGAGCCGCTCCGGATCAGCCACGGCGGCGAGGTCATCACCCTGTCCAAGGGCTCGCCCCAGACCCGCCCCGTCGAGCGCCCAGCGGCCCTGCCCGAGCCCGTCCAACCGCCGGGCAGACGACCCGAACCACGGCGCTGACCGCGCCGGTACTACCCGGGCTGCTGCGTGAGGGGCTGCTGCGTGAGGGGCTGCTCGGTCCAGACGGTCTTTCCCTGCCCGTTGTAGCGGATGCCCCAGTTCTGGGTGAGTTGGGCGCAGATGAACAGGCCAGCTGGCGAGTTGGGAGCGGGCGTGCCGGCGCGCGATCGCCGGGGCGGTCGCGTCGTCGTCCAGGGGCCAGGCGGCGGTGCGGTCGGCGGGGAAGGCTGCGTGCGGGCGAGGAGGACCGACCGCGCCCAAGCGGTGGGCTACGCCTACCTACCGGAACGACCTGGTGGCTGGCGGCTGAACCCGGGGCGCGTCCCATGGCGGGGCTCAGAGCCGGATACCTGAGGCACGCACATCCGGTTCGAGGCGGTGGCTCGGGGAAGGGAGACGACGGCACCGTCCTCACCACATCCCGAGCCATGGAACAACCCCGCACATCCGATCAGAACTCCTGACGCGCAAGACCGGCCGCGCAGCGCGGAACGTCAGGAGGCGCCTACGAAGCCAACGCCGGGCAGCCATGATCCGGGACAGGACGTATCCCGTCTGTTGTCCACGCCCCGGCCAGCCTTAATGGAGGGTGAAGTGGTCAGCAAGCCAGACCGTCGTACGGTTCTTGGCGCCACCGCCGGCGCCGCACTCACCGGGGCGTTCAGCGCCACCGCCACCACCTCGTTCGCCGAGACGCCCGGCCAGGTCACGGTCCACTCGCCCCATGGCCGGTTGCGGGTAACCGTCCTCACGGCGAACGGATCTCTTCGGTATCGGGTCGTGCGTGACGGCCGGGTCCTGGTCGCGCCCTCCGGGCTCGGGCTCGACCTGGCCGGCCGGCCATCGCTCACCGGCGGCCTGGTGGTGGAATCCGTCAGGCGCAGAACCATCAAGGAGTCATGGCGTCCGGTGTGGGGCCCCGACGCGCTCGTCCGCAACCATGCCAGGGAGTGCGTGCTGCGGACCGTGCAGCCGGCGAGTGGAATACGGCTGGACCTGGTCATCCGGGTCTTCGACGACGGCGTCGGATTCCGCTACCACCTGCCGGCGCAGACCGGGCTCGACACCTACACGGTCACCGCCGAGCGCACCGAGTTCGCGCTGCCGCCGACGGCCACGAGCTGGTCGCTGAAGGCGGGTACCGACTGGCGGGCCGACGAACAGCATTACCGGCGGGCCCCCTTGTCCGACGTGGACACCGCGCAGTCCCCGCTGACGTTGGCCACGACGGACGGTCAGTACGTCGTCGTGCACGAGGCGGCGCTGATCGACTATCCGAGCATGACCCTCGCCGCCGACACCACCCGGCCGGGTACGTTCACCAGTGAACTGATCAGCCTTCCCGACGGCACGAAGGCCCGGCTGTCGGGCGAGTTCTCCACCCCGTGGCGCACGCTGACCATCGGTGACCGTCCCGGTGATCTCGCCGAATCGCACCTGATCGAGAACCTGAACGAGCCGTGTGCGCTCACCGATACGTCATGGATCTCGCCCGGCACCTACGTCGGCGTGTGGTGGGAACTGCAGCGGCGCCACACCACCTGGACCGCGGGGCCACACCATGGGGCGACGACCGAACGTGTCAAGCAGTACATCGACTTCGCCAGGGAGGCGGGCGCGAGCAGCGTTCTCGCCGAGGGCTGGAACACCCATGCCGGCGGCCAATGGACCGGCCAGGACTTCCTGACGCCACAGCCGGACTTCGATCTGCCCGAGGTGCTGGGCTACGCACGGGCCAATGGCATCGGGTTCACCGCTCACAACGAGACCCGCGGCTTCGTCGACTACTACGAGCAGCACCTGGACACGATCTTCGCGCGGTACGCCGAGCTCGGCATCCACTCGGTCAAGACCGGCTATGCCACCAGGTTCGAGCTGGGCGGGGTGAACCGCAGCCACTTCGACCAGGAAGCCGTGCGCCACTATCAGCGGGTCGTCGACACCGCGGCCCGCTACAAAATCATGGTCGTCGCGCACGAGGCCATCAAACCGACCGGACTGGCCCGCACCTACCCGAACATGATGACCGGTGAGGGGGTGGCCGGGATGGAGCAGCAGAACTACATGGGGAAGCTCGGGAATCCGCCGGAGCAGGCCACCATCCTGCCGTTCACCCGGTTCATGGGCGGGCCGGCCGACTACACCCCGGGCGTGCTCAACGTGACGTGGGACCCGGCCGGACTCGGCACCCGCGTACAGACCACATCGGCCGCTCAACTCGCCCTGTACACACTGTTCTTCAGCCCGCTGCAGATGCTGGCCGACACCCCGGAGAACTACCGCTCCCACCCGGGTTTCGCCTATCTGAAGGACCTCCCGGCCACTTGGGACGAGACCCGGTTCCTCGACTGCGTGATCGGCGACTACACGGTCGCCGCCCGCCGCAAGGGCCACACCTGGTATCTCGGCGCGATCACCGACGAGCAGGACCGGATCCTGCGGGTGCCGCTGCGGTTCCTGGGACCGGGTCGGTACCGAGCCGAGATCTACCGCGACGCCGCTGACACCAGCTGGCACGACAACCCGCTCCCGATCGATGTCGAGACAACCACGGTGCGAACGTCCACGGTGCTCACCCTGCGACTCGTCGCCGGCGGCGGCACCGCGATCCGGTTCCGCCCCGCGCGGCATTAGCCGTCCATTCAAGAGCGGTCGTTCGGACGGAGCCTTCCGGCCCGGAGCAGTGCGTCCTCGGCCTGGGCCGCCAGCTCGGTGACGAGGTCGGCCGCGGACGGCACATCGGTGATCAGGTCGACGCCCTCGCCCGCCCAGATCGGCAGGGGCGGAATCACCCCTCGTGCCACATCGTCCTGGTAGTCCTGACGCGCCCGGGAGTCGCCGGCCAGCTCGGCCTCCCGGCCGCGCCAGCGGTCGAGATAGGGATGGCCGAGCGTACGGGCGGTGTACTTCTCGAGGGGCCAGCTCGCGCCGCGAGCGATGTCCAGCACGCTGTTGCGTTCGGTGTCCTGGCCGCGCCCTTCGACAAGGGCCTTGCTGACGGAGCGGTCGACCAGGGCTTCGGTCGTGGCCTGGAAGCGGGTGCCGATGAGAGCGCCGGCGGCGCCCAGGGCCAGGGCCGCGGCGACGCCGCGGCCGTCGGCGATACCGCCGGCGGCCAGGACCGGCACCGGTGCCGCGAGGTCCACCACGAGCGGCACGAACGGCAGCGTGGACCGCCCGCGACGGGCCCCGTGGCCACCGCTCTCGGTTCCCTGCGCCACGATGACGTCAGCGCCCACGTCCAGGGCCCGCTCGGCCTCGTCCAGATCGGTGGCCTGAACGATCAGAACCGCACCCGACCGGCGGATCCGGTCGGCGAACGGGCTCGGGTCCCCGAAGGACAACATCACCGCCGCGGGATGGAACTCCAGCGCCCGCTCCACCGCGCCGACATCGATCGCCCAGGTCAGAAACCCGACACCCCACGGCTGGTCGGTGCCTTCCGCGACGATCGCCAGCTCCCGCTCCAGCCAGGCCCGATCCCCGTACGCACCGCCCACCAGCCCGAGCCCGCCCGCCCGCGAGACGGCCGCGGCCAGCGCGCCCCCGGCCGCACCCCCCATCGGTGCCAGCACGATCGGATGCCGCAGGCCCAACAACTCCGTCAACTCCGTCGACAACGCCATGCCCCTGAAGGGTGTCAATATTCCATTTAGGCTGCTGAGCTGGGCGTTTCCTGTGGATGGTGAGGCAGCCGGGGTGACGTGCTGTGGTACTCGTTGAGCAGTCCGCCAAGTACCTGGCGGCGCCTGACCGCGGCAGCGGGCAGGGGGATGACGTTCGGGTCGTCGTCGGGTGCTCGTAGGCCAAGGCTTCGGTGGGCCCGTCCCGTGTTGTAGTGCTCTGCGTACAGGTTGAGGACCGTACGCAGGTGTCGTTCACCGGTGATCAGGAGTCGGTCGGTGCACTCGGCGCGGGCTGTACGTATCCATCGTTCGGCGCACGCGTTGGACCGGGGACTTTGCGGCGGAGTCGGTATGACGGCTGTGCCGTTGCCGACGAAGACGGCGTCGAACGCGGCGGTGAACTTGCTGTCCCGGTCACGGATGAGGAACCGGAAGCACCCAGCCCTGTCGCCGAGGTCCATGAGCAGATTGCGGGCGAGCTGAGTGACCCATACGCCGGTCGGGTGGGCGGTGACGCCCAGGACGTTCACGCGCCGGGTGGCAGTCTCCATGACGAAGAAGACGTAGAGACGTTTGAGGAAGACAGTGTCCACGTGCATGAAATCGCAGGCCAGAAGCGTATGGGCCTGGGCTCGGAGGAAGGTACGCCAGGTCTGCTGGGATGCGCGCTGCGGTGCAGGCGGTAGACCGGAGCGGCGCAGGACGCGCCGAATCGTGGCGGCGGCAACCCGATGGCCAAGCCGTCGCAGCTCACCTTGGATCCTGACGTACCCCCAGGTCGGGTTCTCTCGCGCCAGGCGCTGGATGAGCGCCGCAATCTCTTCTGCCAGCGGTGGCCGACCGGGTCTGACCGTCGTCTGACGCCACTTCCAGCGCACCAGACGACGGTGCCAGGCCAGCAGCGTCCCGGGGGTAACCAGCCGATGGCGGCGCACGACGGATGGCAGGTGCCGGGCGAGAGCGGAGAGCACGGCACGATCAGCCCATGAAAGCCGCGGCCGCACTACTTGCCGGCGAAGCACAGCGACCTCATGACGAAGCGCGAGGATCTCGGCGTTGTTCGCGGCGGTCGACCGGCCCAGCAAAAGAAGGCAGCCCAGTAGCCGGCAGAAGATCAAGTAGAGCAGTCGCAGACCCACAATCAGTGATCATGCCCATACGTGGACGATCACAAAGCCCCAGGTCAGCGACCGTGCGGCAATAAAGACACCCTTCAGGCATCGAGTGGCGTCCCGTGGACCGGGTGACCTCCCCGGCACTGCGCGAGAAGTTGCTTAAACTGCCGCTCCAGGTCGAACCGGAGACGGCCAACGCCTCGGCCCTGATCTACAACGACCGCGGCGAGTACCTGCTCCATCTCCGCGACTACTTCCCCGGTCAGATCTGGGAGCCGGGCATGTGGTCCCTGCTGGGCGGCGGCCGAGAGCCCCAGGACGCCACCCTGGAACACACCGTGCGGCGCGAACTGGCCGAGGAAGCCGGCCTCGATCTCGCCGACCTGTCCCCGTTCGGCACCGAGTACGCCTCCCACGACGACGGCACGACCGTACCCATTGCCATCTACGCAGGCCGCTGGAACGGCGACCCGCGCGAACTCCGCCTGACCGAAGGAGTAATGCTCGCCTGGTTCGCCCCCGACGACCTCCACCGCCTGCGCATCGCGGACACGACCAGCGACCTCGTACGGCGCCACGCCGCCAGCCTTCCGGCGGCGCAGAGCGGGCCGGAACCCGAGGAGGAACGTCTGGCTTCGCCGCACGGCACGGTCTCCAACATCATCGGCGTCCACCTCTACCTGGAACGCCCCGACGGGACGGTGCTGCTCGGGCTGCGCCACCCCGACTCCGCGTTCGCGCCATCCACCTGGCACGTCCTGGCTGGCCACTGCGAGCAGGAGAACGCCATCGCCTGCCTGATCAGGGAGGCGAGGGAGGAAGCCGGGCTGCACATCGAGCGCCAGGACGTGGAACTCGTCCATGTCGTCCACCACATCGGTAAGCCCAGGAACCCTCCCCTCCTGGGCCTGTTTTTCCGCGCCCGTACCTGGAGTGGCGAGCCGGTGCTGCGCGAGCCGGACAAGTGCACCCAGTGGAAGTTCTGGGATCCCGCCGCCCTTCCCGACGACCTCGTCCCCTATACCCGACTGGCTATCGCGAAGATCCAGAACGGCGAACTGTACAGCGAGACGGGCTGGCCCACATGACCGGCGCATCGACCGATGCATCCAGTCGCGTGCCCGCTGCGACAGCGGCCGGGCGTCCAGATACCCCGTAGCGTTCCAGAATGGCTTCACCGGACCTGACCTGGGGCAACATACGTGGCCACCTGGTGTCCAGCATGATCAGTCCTCATGCTGGTACGGCTTACCTACCTGATCGCCACGCGGATCTTCGCGTGGCTGTTCCTGATGACTCGATCCGCTGCGACCAAGAATGTAGAGATACTGATCCTGCGGCACGAGCTCGCGGTTCTGCGTCGGCAGGTCACCTCGCCCAAGCCCGGATGGCCGGACCGTGCACTGCTCGCCGCCCTGTCCCGACTGCTCCCCCGCCCCCTGCGCGAACACCGGATCGCCTCACCGCGCACCCTGCCGGCCTGGCACCAGCGTCTGGTGAAGCAGAAGTGGACGCAGTCGCCGTCTACCGGGCGGCCTCCGCTGCCCGAGGAGATCCGCGACTCATCCGGCTCGGCGCCGAGAACTCCCGATGGGGTTTCCGGCGCGTGCACGGCGAACTGCGCCGCCTCGGGTACAAAGTTAGCCCCACCACCGTCCGTCGGGTGCTGCGTGCTGCCGGTCTCGGCCCCGCGCCGCGCCGCCAGCCGGCGCGCGGTGAGTGGGCTGCCTTCCTCAAGGCCCAGGCCAACGGCCTGCTCGCCACCGATCTCTTCCATGTCGACACCATCAGCCTGCAGCGCCTCTACGCACTGTTCGTCATGGAGGTGCATACCCGCACCGTCCATATCCTCGGCGTCACCGCTCACCCCACCGCCGCATGGGTCACTCAGCAGGCCCGGCAGTTCCTGTGGCAACTTGGTGAGCACGCAGCAGAATTCACTCACCTCATCCGCGACCGGGACGCGAAATTCACGGCCGCTTTCGACGCCGTGTTCGCCAGCGAGGACATCACTGTGACCAAGATCCCTCCACGCAGCCCCAACTGTAACCCACACGCAGAACGCTTCATCCGCTCGGTGAGGGAAGAGTGCACCGACCGTGTCCTGCTCTTCGGCCGTGGTCACGCCGAGAAGATCCTCCACGACTACGCACGCCACTTCAACAGCCACCGACCCCTGAAGGGTGTCAATATTCCGATCAGGCTGCTGAGCCGTGCGTTTCCTGTGGATGATGAGGGGGACTGTAAAACGCTCGGCTGGGAAACCCCAGCCGAGCGCCTCGCTAAGCTACTGACAACAGCCGCATGACCAGCGGTGTTGCCACGACCGCTTGAATTCGCCCCAGGCCCGTGGGGGCTCAGCTCGCCAGGCCGCGACGGAACGCGTAGACGACCGCCTGGACGCGGTCGCGCAGGTTCAGCTTGGTGAGTATGCGGGAGACGAACGTCTTCACCGTCTCCTGGCTGATAACGAGGGCGGCGGCGATCTCGCTGTTGGACAGGCCGTCCGCGATCAGCCGCAGCACCTCCAGCTCGCGGGGGTGAGCGGAATGTCCTCGGGGGCGCTGTCGGTGGGGCGGATGCGGGTCGCGTACCGGCCGACGAGCTGGCGGGTGACCTCGGGGTCGAGGAGCGCCGCGCCCATGGCGACCGTGCGCATGCCGTGCAGCAGGTGGTCGGGCGGGGCGTCCTTGAGGAGGAAGCCGCTCGCTCCGGCGCGCAGCGCCTCGTAGACGTATTCGTCGAGGTTGAACGTGGTGACCACGAGGACCTTGACGGGATGGGCGACCCCGGCCCCCGCCAGCAGGCGGGTGGCTTCGAGGCCGTCGAGGACCGGCATGCGGATGTCCATGACCACGACGTCCGGGTCGAGCTCGCGGGCGAGGTCGACTCCTTTCCGGCCGTCACCGCACTCGCCCACCACCTCCATGTCGGGCTGGGCGTCGATGATGGTGACCAGGCCCATGCGGATCAGCGCCTGGTCGTCGCAGACGAGCACCCGGGTCGGCGCGGACCCGGACGGCGGAGGTGTGTTCACGAGCGGCCCCCGGCCGGTATCCGCGCCCGGACGACGAAGCCGCCGCCCGCGACGGCGCCCGCGCTGAAGTCCCCGCCGAGCACGTCGACCCGCTCGCGCAGACCGGCCAGCCCCCGTCCGCTGCCACCGACGGCGGCGGCCCGTGAGCCGGTGCCGTCCGTGCTGACCTCCACGGTGGTCTCCCTCTCGCCGTGCCGCACGGTGACCGAAGTGCGGCTGCCGTGAGCGTACTTGAGGGCGTTGGTGAGTGCTTCCTGCACCACCCGGTAGGCCACGAGGTCGGAACTGCCGGTGGACTCCGGCGGGGCGCCCTCCTCGGTGAACTCCACCGGCTGGCCCGCCCGGCGGGTCTGCTCCACGAGGGTCAGGACGCGGCCGACGGCCGGTGTCCTCGGCTCGGCCGCGGCATCGCCGCCATTCCCGGTGCCGTGATCGGGATTGAGCAGGTCCAGCAGATGCCGCAGATCGGTGATCGCCCGGCGCCCGGTATCGGAGACGGCGCTCAGGGACTGCTCCAGCCGCTCGGGCGCGGCGGTCAGATAGCGGGCAGCCTCCGCCTGCACCACCATCGCCGTCACGTGGTGGGTCACGACGTCGTGCAACTCCCTCGCTATCCGGGTGCGTTCGGCGTTCCGTGTCTCCACCGCGACCCGCTTGCGACGTTCGGCCTCCGCCTGCCGGGTGGTGCGGAGCCAGCTTCCGGCGCCCCAGGCCAGGCCCAGCGCCATGTAGAAGGTCGTGAACTCCGTGGCGGTCTCGCCCGTGCTGAGGTGGGAGAGGCCCACCGACAGCGCCACGTACGCCACGGTGAGGCCGGCCACGAAGCTCCGGCGGTGCCGTTCCAGGTGCGAGCCGGTGCTCACCAGCACGACGCCCATCGCGGTGGCCGCGAAGGTGTGGTAGCCGAGGAGCTGGTCGACGGCGAACCCGCCGGACACCAGGGTCAGGGAGAGGGCCGGCCACCGCCGGCGCACCGCCAGGGGCAGGGTCTCGAGGAGGATCACCACGACGGCCACCGCGTCGTGCGGGCGATCGGGGACACCCCCGATGACCGTTCCGTTGCTGCGGAGCGCCGGGAGGAAGGAACCGATCAGGAGGAGGAGTGCGAAGGGAAGGTCCCGGACGACGACGTCCAGCCGGTACCAGACTCCACCGAGCCGCTTCCGGGTGCTGTTCAGACGGTGTCGGATGCCGTCCAGGCGGGCCCGGTTCACCAACGGCCGGAGCCGGAGCCCGGTCGGCCGGTGCCCGCCACCGCTCTCGCGGTGTCCGGCTCCGTCCGTCCAGTGCTCCGGCGAACCGGCGGATCGCTGTTCCGTCATCGGGCGAGCGCCGCGAGGGTGTCGACGCGCTCGGCGCGGCGCCGGGGGACGATGTTGCCTCGGCGGTGGGCCACGACCAGGAAGCAGACCGCCAGCAGCATGCCGAAGACCACCGAGTAGATGCTCGCCTCGGGACCGAACTCGCCGCCCGTGATCAGATGGCTGCCCGACAGGGTGGCGTCCAGCAGACCGTGGGTGTCGCCGTTGCCCGAGACCTGGGTGCTGAAGACGCCGGACTCCATGAAGTTCCAGGCGAAGTGCACGCCCATCGGCAGCCACAAGTTGCGGGTGGCGGTGTAACCAGCGGCGAGCATGGCGCCGGCCTCTACGGCGATGGCCAGGGCGCCGGCGACGGTGGCGTCGTCGTTGAGGAGGTGCATGGCGCCGAACACGAGGCCGGAGAGTACCAGGGCGATGTACGTGCCCGTGCCGCGTTCCAGCAGCCGGAACAGCAGTCCGCGGAAGATGATCTCCTCCGTCGAGGCGGCGGCCGCCATGAAGCCGATCAGCCCGATGGCCCCGCTCACCGAGTCGATGCCGTGGACCTTGTAGTCACCGAGGAAGTAAATGTTGCCGATGACGCAGAGGAACATCAGCGTGCCGAAGACCAGGCCCCAGAAGGTCGCGCTCGTCGCTTCCTTCCCCCGCAGTTCGGTCACCTCGCGGTTCTCGGTGCGCCGCACGGCCCACCGGTAGACGAAGGTCATCACGGCCACGGTGAGGGCGCCCACCAGGAGCGAGAGCCAGGGGTTGTCCTTCACCCCGTTGGTGAGACCGCCGCACACCGCGTAGACCCCGAAGACGACGACTACCTGCAGGACTACCTTCCAGGCTTTCATGACGTGGACTCCCTTTGCCGGTTCCGACTCCGGTTCCTTCTCCGGTCCGCGGCCCGGCGTTCCGCGGCGATTCGAACACTACGGATTCGATGTTGGGGAATCGTCACCTTGCGGTGGACACTCGCTTGTCGCTCTCACGGGGGACAGAGGGGCGGGACGTCACCCAGAAGAGGCCCCAACCAATCGCTGGGGGGCTCCAGTTGGGCTTGCCGTTCGGAAACTCGTCCCTCCTGCTCGCGGGTGGTCTGGCGCGCCATCACCGTCTGCTGGAACCCTGTCCGGGTGATCGTTTCGCTCGTATACCAGATGACTCGGAAGCTGTTCAGGGTCCCGGCGGTGCTGCTACGCCGGGACACAGCCAAGAACGCGGAATTGCTCGTGCTCCGGCACGAGAATGCGGTGCTGCGCAGGCAGCTCACGAGGCCAGTGCGCTACGAGCATGCGGACCGGCTGTGGTTCGCAGCGCTGTCCTCGCTGGTCCCCCGGCGCCGGGGGGCGCAGGTGTTCCCGGTGACGCCCGCGACGCTGTTGGCGTGGCACCGCAGGCTGATCGCCCGGAAGTGGGACTACAGCAAGCATCGGCGCAGGCCCGGGAGACCTTCGACGGCGGGTGCGGTGAAGGCTCTGGTGCTGCGGCTCGCCAGGGAGAATCCGCGTTGGGGCTGTCGAAGAATTCAGGGCGAGCTGGTCCGGCTCGGACACCCGGTTGGCTCGACGACGATCTGGGAGATTCTCACCGCGGCGGGCATCGATCCAGCCCCACGCCGCAGCCGTCCGACATGGCGCGATTTCCTGACCGCGCAAGCCCAAGCCATCATCGCCCGCGACTTCGTCCACATCGACCTGGTCGATCTGCGCCGGGTGTACGCGCTGGTGTTCCTCGAGCACGGCACACGCCCACTGCACATCGCAGGAGTGACCGCCCATCCCACCGGACCCTGGACGGTGCAGCAGGCAAGAAACCTCGCCGTCGAGTTGGGTATCCGGGTGGACTCGCCGCGTTCCTGCTCCGCGACCGGGACGCGAAGTACACCGAGTCCTTCGACGCGGTCTTCAAAGCCGACGACATCCAGGTCATGAGGACCGCGCCACGGTCCCCACGGATGAACGCGCACCGCGAACGTGTCATCGGCACCATGTGCCGCGAGGCCCTCGACCACCTCTTGATCTGGAACGAGACGCACGCTCGGCAGGTCCTCGATACCTACGCCCAGCATTACAACGGTCATCGCCCCCACCAAGCTCGTGGGCAGCTCTCTCCCCTCCTCCAGGAGCACCCGACGTCCATGGTCGGCCTGTCCGCTCACCGGGTTCTGCGCACCCGAATACTCGGCGGCGTGATCAACGAGTACAGATACGCCGCCTGACCAGGAACGACGAGTTTCCGAACGGCACAGGGTGCAGACCTGCAGACACGAGCTCCTGGACCGGACCTTGATCTGGAACCAGCGCCACCTCCTCCACGCCCTACGGGAGTTCGAGGAGTTCTACAACTCCCATCGCCCGCACCAGGCCATCGCGAACGCCCGACCGCTACACCCACTACCCACACCAATCGACGACCCGGACAAGCTCAGCCACCTCGACATACGACGCCACGACCGCCTTCGCGGCATCCTCCACGAATACAGACGGGCCGCGTGACCTGCATGGACGAGGTATTCGGCAAGCGCAACCCTGGCGGCACCGCCCCAACGCTCACCGACTGTCATCACGTCGCCATCACGTGTCACACGAACGCAATCAGCGGGTCTGCCATCACTGGCAAACCCGCTGGTCACACCGCCGGGACGACAGGATTTGAACCTGCACCCCCTTGACCCCCGGCGGCAACTCTCCGCGACCATCCGTACCACTCTGTAGCAGTCCATTCAGGGCCATACGCCGCCGCACGAAGCCCGAGAAGTACGCACCCCGCACACTACGCGCCAGCCGGCGTCGCCCGGGGCGCAGTCGGGCGACGCATCTCTTCTTCAAATGACGCGGACCACGGTCCGGCGACTTCGACCGCGTGGGCCCGAGCCCCCTCCCCCGCCCATGGGAGCCGACGCGGAGCATCCCAGCCGAGGCGCCTTGACGTCGACCGCGCGACACCTGCGCCAGCACCATCGATAAGGGATTTATTATCATTGGTAAGGTGCCCAGGAATTCAGGGCGGACATGATGGCCAAGATCACCATTGAGATCGACGAGGAGCGCCTCGCCGAGGCCAAGCAACTCCTGCACACCGAGGATGACACCGAGGTCGTGGCCAAGGCGGTGGATATTGCGGTCGGTGCGATCTACCAGCGTCGCGCGGCCCGGCAGCGGCTGAGCGGGCTCGCGGGTGAGGGCGGCGCCTTCGGCGAGGCCCGCCCGGCGTGAGCGAGTCTTATCTGATCGACACCAGCGCCTGCAACCGCCTGTTCCGCAGCCCCGCCGTGGAACGACACTGGGCGGGCATCCTGGACGAGGGTTGAGTGGCCGTGCGCGAGATCACCGAACTCGAACTGGTCCGCGCCACCGGCGGCCGCGACGAGCGGGCCGTACTGGAGCGCTACCTCCACGACGCCTTCGGCTGGACCCCCGTACCCGACCGTGCACTCACCCGGGCCCGGCAGGTGCAAGATCTCCTCGTCGCCACAAGCTGGCACCAGGGACCAGGAACAGTCGACCTGATGACCGCCGCCACCGCAGAACTATGCGGACTGACCTTGCTGCACTACGACGCGGACTTCGAAACCATCGCCAAAGTGACCGGACAACCCCACCAGTGGACCGCCCCACGCGGCAGCGTCGACTGACAAGGACAACGGCCACCATGGACCACGCCACACACCCGGCCAAGCACACCGACACGGCACCGCCCGACAAAACCACCACCCACACCTGGGGGGCATTCCTGAAAAGAGCCCGGCGCAGCCGCGGGATGAGCCAGCGCGCGCTGGCCCGGGAACTGGGCGTCAGCCAGGCCCGGATCGCACAGATCGAAAACGGAGCCAGCACCCCACAGATCGACACCATGGCCGCTTACATCACCGCCCTCGGCGGCGAGCTGACCCTGCGAGCCGACTTCCACGACCACACCACCCACACCACATGGCCCGAACAACACCCCACAGAAAGCTGACACGCACACAGGCAGGCCTCTTCACGTGACGGTGGCACTCTCCACGCTGACGACCCTCGCACCCTGCCCGATCCTGTTGCCCATTTACTGTTTGTGCTGGTCGGGGTATTGATCGTTGCGGCAGGCTGGTCTGGTGGCCGGTCCTTTTCGTTCCCGGTCACGGAGCGGGAGGGGTTGCGTGTCGATGGAGCCGCGGTCGTGGCCGGAGCCGGCGCCGGAGGTGGCTCGGGCGGTGCGGGCAAAGTACCGGGGACGTCAGGTGCCACTGCCGGTCGTGGTGCGTGATCGGCTCGGTGAGTTGTTCGGGGATGCCGAGTTCGCGGAAGCGTTCGCGGTGACGGGGCCGCGTGGCTGGTCACCGGGCCGCTTGGCACTGGTCACGGTGCTGCAGATGGCCGAGAACCTGACCGACCGGCAGGCTGCCGAGGCGGTGCGGGACAAACTCTCGTGGTCCTACGCGCTCGGACTGGGCCTGGAGGATCCCGGCTTCGATTTCAGCGTCCTGTCCCAGTTCCGTACCCGGGTCGCCGCCCATGGCCTGGAAGAGAAGGTGCTGGACTTGTTGGTGGCCAGGCTGGTCGAACAAGGCCTGCTGGCCGCGGGAGGCAAGCAGCGCACGGACTCCACCCACTGCCGGACAGCAAGACTCTCCCCGCAGTCCACCACCGTCTCCAGCAACGCGGGCTGCTGCCCGATGAGCACTATCTCGACTCCGGCTACGCCACCGCCGAACTCATCCACGGCTCAGTGAAGACCTACGGCATCGCACTGATCACACCGGTCCTGCTCGACACCTCCCCGCAGGCCAAAGCCCAGACAGGCTTCGCCGCCACCGACTTCACCATCGACTGGGAAACCGAGAAGGCCACCTGCCCCGCCGGACATACCAGCACCTGAAGGACTCTGTTGGTCGATGTGATCTGGGCTTTTGTCGATCAGGCCGCGTGGCTGAGGGCAAGTTGTTCGTAGTGGGAGATTCGTGTCGTGCCCAGCGGGGTTCCGGTCCACCAGGCGTCGAGTCGGTAGAGGTTGAGTGCGGCCGCGGTCAGGACCTGGGCCAGAGAGGTTTTGGCGAGGCCGCGGTAGCGAGTACGCCGGTGCGCCGCACTGCCTGCGAGATGGTGCCCTCCACCCCGGCCCTGGTGTGGTAGCGCTTCTTCCATTCCTCGGTCTGCTGTTCTGCCCGACGTTGTTGGAGGAGTTCGTGCTCTTCGCGCGGGAGCAGTGTCAGGACGCGGTAGGCGGCCGTGGTGCAGGTGTCTTTGGCCGGGCAGCTGGTGCATCCGGCGCCGGAGAAGTCGATGTGGACGCGGGGTTCGCCGCCGATGACGGTGTCGCTCCAGCGGGTGCTGATCCGGCCCTGCGGGCAGGTCGCCTGCCGGGTCTGCCAGTCGATACGGAAGTCGGTGGCGGCGTAGCCGCTGGTGTGCAGGGCCGGTCGGCCGCCGGCCTGCTTGACCGGCCCGATGACCTCGACGCCCAGTGCCCGAGCCTCGAGGATGATTTTCGCGCTGGTGTAGCCGCTGTCCACGTAGTGTTCGGTCGGCTTCAGGCCCCGCTCGGTCAAGGACTGGTGGACGGCGGCGGTGAGCTGGTGGTCGTCTGTCGTGGCGGGTGTGGTGGCCGTGCATGTGATCAGGTGGGGGAGGTCGTCGTCGCAGCTTTCGGTGAGATGGGTCTTGTAGCCGTCCCAGGCGGATCCCCGCTTCACCCCGCAGCGCGCGTCCGCATCGTGTGGGGAGACGATGCGTGCCGCTCCCGGAGGGCGTTGTCTGTTCCCGCGCCAGCGCACTCCGCGGGCGTCGCGCTGGTACTCCTGGGCCCACACGGTGCGCAGGAGCACGACCGCTTCGAGGCGGGCGAGGTGGGCGGGGGCCGTGGGATCATCGAGGGTGTCGAGGAGTTCGTAGCCGTCGCCCCCGACGTTCTCGGCGACACGGTGCGCTCGGTCTCGCCTTTGGGCAGCCGGTAGGAGTCGGCGCGCTGCCGGTAGCGCGCGAGCCAGTCCGCGTTGAGCGCGTCGGTGCCGGCCAGCCAGGCGGGGGCGGCCACCGCCAGAGCCTCCAGGGCGCAGCGCATGGTCTCGGTGACGAACTCCAGCCGGTTCAGGTCACGGATGCAGGCGATGACGTGAGTGGAGTCGGTGCGCGCCCGGCCGCCGGCCCGCAGCAGGCCCCGCTCGTTGCACTGCACGAGGATGGCGTCGAGGATCTGCTGTTCCAGTCCGTGGGCGATCAGCCGGTCGCGGAACTCGCTGAGCACCGAGAAATCAAAGCCAGGATCGGCGAGTTGGAGGCCGAGGGCGTACTTCCAGTCGATCCGGCCACGCACGGCATCAGCGGCCTGCCGGTCGGTCAGCCGCTCGGCGTACTGCAACACGCTCACCAGCGCCAGCATCCCCGGAGACACGGACGGACCACCTCGATGTGCGAACGCCGCCACGAACCGCTCGCTTTCAAACACCGCCCCGAACTCGTCCCTGATCCGCATGGCCAGACACCCGCGCGGGAACGCAGCACGGGCGACCCTCGCCGTGGACTCAGGCACCGCGGGCGCAGGCAACGAACGCATCGACATGATCTCCCTCTCGCCCCCAGGAAACAGACCCGACAACGAGCAGTGTCCACCGCACCCGAAGGTCATTTCAGGTGAACCATCACATCGACCAACAGAGTCCTGAAGGGTGTCAATATTCCGATCAGGCTGCTGAGCTGGGCTTTTCTGCGGATGATGAGGCAACCGGGGCGACGTGGTGCGGTACTCGTTGAGCAGTCCGCCGAGTACCTGGCGGCGCCTGACCGTGGCGGCGGGCAGAGGAATGACGTTCGGGTCGTCGTCTGGGGCACGTAGGTCCAGGCCGCGGTGGGCTCGTCCGGCGTTGTAGTGCTCGGCGTACTGGTCGAGGACCGTCCGCAGGTGTCGTTCACCGGTGATGAGGAGTCGGTCGGTGCACTCGGCGCGGGCTGTCCGTATCCATCGTTCCGCGTAGGCGTTGGCCCGTGGGCTTTGCGGCGGAGTCGGGATGACGGCTGTGCCGTTTCCGGCGAAGACGGCGTCAAATGCGGCGGTGAACTTGCTGTCCCGGTCACGGATGAGGAACCGGAAGCGCCCCGCTCTGTCGTCGAGGTCCATGAGCAGGTTGCGGGCCAGTTGGGTGACCCATGCGCCGGTCGGGTGGGCGGTGACGCCCAGGACATGGACGCGCCGGGTGGCGATCTCCATGACGAAGAAGACATAGAGGCGCTTGAGGAAGACGGTCTCCACGTGCATGAAGTCGCAGGCGAGCAGCGTGTGTGCCTGTGAGCGCAGGAAGGAACGCCAGGTCTGCTGGGAGGCGCGCTGCGGGGCGGGCGGTAGACCGAGGCGGCGCAGGACGCGCCGGATCGTGGCGGCCGCGGCCCGATGACCGAGCCGCCGTAGCTCGCCTTGGATCCTGACGTACCCCCAGGTTGGATTCTCTCTCGCCAAGCGCTGGATGAGCACGACCGTCTCTCCCGGCAACGCTGGCCGACCGGGTCCGACCGCCGCCTGGCGCCACTTCCAGCGCACCAGACGCCGGTGCCAGGTCAGCAGCGTGCCCGGGGTGACCAGCCGATGGCGGCGCAAGGCGGAGGGCAGGTGCCGCGCGAGAGCGGAGAGCACGGCACGATCAGCCCACGAAAACCGCGGCCGCTCGACCTGCCGACGCAGCACAGCGACCTCATGACGAAGCACGAGGATCTCAGCATTGTTCGCGGCGGTCGACCGGCCCAGCAAGAGCAAGGAGCCCAGTAGTCGACAGAAGATCAGGTAGAGCAGTCGCAGACCCACAATCACTGATCATGCCCGTACTCGGGCGATCACAAAGCCCCAGGTCAACCACAGTACGGCAATAAAGACACCCTTCAGGCCTCATCCACGAATACACGCAGGTCGCATAGGGGTGACACAGTTTCCGGCACCCACAGGCCGTCGAGGACCAGAGCTTCGGTGCAGACCGCGAACACATCCGCGATCGGCCCTCTGCCCTGCCGGCAGAATCCTCCGCGGTCCACGGCGGACGCCCGGACTCGCTCACCACCAGCGATCAACTACTGGCGCAGGACACCAGCGAGTACGAGGCCTGCCTCGACGTGTTCCGCTGGCTGCACCGCTGCATCGTCGACGCCATTGTTCCCGTCTCGGACACCGCACCCCAATCGCTTGTGAAGCAGAGTTCGAAGCAACACTATTCTCGCTGGTGGCAGCCGCCTCACCAGTGTCCTCACTCGAGGCCAAGCCCTGGTGTCCATTCGTGATTCATGTCCCCGCCGCGGGTGCCCGCGTCATTGCGCAGGCGACGGATCACAGGCCCAGGAGCCGTTCGGCGGTACCGTGGGCTATGCGGTTCTTGTCCTCGATACTCAGGTCCGCCTCCTCGAGGAACGCTGCGGCGCCTTCGTTTCCCACGAACGGATAGTCGACCGCGAGGACGATGCGCTCGACGCCAAGCGTCTCCGCACAAAACCGGAGCTGCGCCTGGTTCCACATGCCACTGGGCGTGATGTGGACATTGTGCTTGAAGTAGTCCGCGAACGGTCGGTCGAGTTTCGTGATCCCCTGAGGCAGCAACTCCTCGATCCTGTCGAGATAGAACGGGATCATCTCTCCCCAGTGACCGAGAATGACCTGGAGGTCCTGGTACTTGTCGAAGACACCGGAGAGCACCATGTGGATGAAGTGCTCTGCAGTCTCCACGTGCCACCCCCACGCTGCGGTCTGGAGTCTGCTGGTCACAAGCGGGGGGAGGCCCTCGTAGCTGACCTCGGTGACCGCACGCGGCGGCATCGCGGGGTGCAGGTAGATGGGCACACCAAGGCGGTTGGCCGTAGCCAGGACGGGGTCGAATCGCGGAGTGTCCAGGAACTCGTCCTCTGTGCGCCCGTTGATCAGCGTGCCGACGAAGCCCAGTTCGCCGACGCAACGCTCCAGCTCACTCGCGGCGGCCTCAGGAGCGGCAGTCGGCAGAGCGGCGAACGCGGCGAAGCGCCCGGGGAACGCGTTGACCGCTTGTGCGGCGGTGTCGTTCGCGGCACGGACGAGTTCCGGCGCCACGCCGGCGGGGGCCTGCTGCGCCCAGAGGCAGGACAGGACCTGGGTGGTGATGCCGTTCCGGTCCATGTTCGCGATCCGCTTCTCGCCGAGGTCCAGCAGCATGGACTCACTCTGCAGCGAGCCCGCGAACCCGGTTCCGGCTGCGTAGGCCGCAGCGAAGTTCGGGGCGAGTCGGTTGATGGTCGCACTGCTCGCCGCCGTGAGCGCAGGGTCTGCGAAGTGCTCTTCAAGCGTGATGATCTCCATGCAGCCACCCGGATAGAGGACAATGTTGTTTCTTAAATCGACGGTACAGGAACGCTTGAGCTGACGCCATGCCGAGTGAGCGGCTATAAAGGACACGATGAGCCGCTCCTCAGCCACCCGTTCGAAGGTCCGCGCCCCTGTTGCCACGGAACGGCCCACGCGTCGGCGTGGCACGGAACTGACTCAGGCGATCTATGAGGCGACACTGCGGGAACTTGCGGACACGAGTTTCGAGGAGTTGAGCTTCGAGTCGGTGGCGTCGGCCGCAGGCACCGGTAAATCCGTGCTCTACCGTCGCTGGAACACCACCGCCGAACTCGTCCTGGCGGCGCTCAAGGACTGTGAGGTGGGTCTGGCCAAGCCCGTGGTGCCGGACACCGGCACGCTTCGCGGAGATCTGATCGTGATCCTCTCAACCCTCGCCCAGGTTCTGGACGAGCCGCGTGGACGTGCCCTGTGGCCGCTGCTCATCCAGCGTGCCCGCCATCCCGAACTCTTCCACCAGATCATGGACCAGGTCAGCCGTCCCCACCGGATCGCCCTCTTCGAGTGCATCCGCGGGTTCGCTGACCAGGGCGAAGTCAGCCCGGCCAGGGCGACGGAACGCATCGCAGCCGCAGGCCCGCGCCTGATCATCGCCGAGTGTCTCGAGACGGGGAGCGTGGCCTATGACGACGTGGTGTCCATCGTGGACGAGGTGCTGCTGCCTCTGCTGACGTCGTGACAGCCTCGAGATCGAGCTCTCTACCCGCTCAAGAGCTGCAGAAGGCGCTGCTGCCTGGCGGCCGTACCCGCCTCGTGTCACGCCGTCTCGGCAGGTGCGGCGGTTATTGGCTGCATACACACGGACGAAATGTGCCCAGCACAGCGAGGCGCATCCTCCACCGCCGCGCTGGACACGCTGCATGGGCCCGCCGCAGGGGAGCGAGGTCAGCAGCTTTGAGCCCCGGGCGCTCCTTCTGGTCCCGTTCCTATGTCGTGACGACGATCTTGCCGGTGTGAAGCCCCTTTTCGAGGTGGCGATGTGCCTCGACGACATCGTCGAGCGTGAACACCTTGTCGATGGCGGGCTGTAGGGCCCCAAGGCGCACACCGGCGTTCAGGAAAGCCGACATGCGCTTGACCACGACATCGTCGAGTGTGTGCTCGAAGCTCTCGTAGCTGAAGATCGTCAGAGGTGCGCCCGTCGGGAAGGGTACGGGCTGAGGGTCCAGGAAGCCCGCGGCGACCAGTGTTCCACCGGGGCCGGCCGCAGTCAGGAGATTTTGCTGGCCGGGGCTCATGACGAGATCGAGGAGGATGTCGGCGCCGGTTCCGCCGGTGCAGTGGTGGACGGCTTCGGCGATGTCCGTCTGATCGGTGGCGATGGCCGCGGCCGCGCCCGTTGCGAGCAGGTCGTCCTTCTTCGCGGCGCGCCGGGTGATGGCGATGGGAACAGCGCCGATCTGATTGGCGATCTATACCGCGGCCCGTCCGACGCTGCCGGACGCGGCTGTGATGAGGACGTGGTCGCCGGGCCGCATCCGCGCTTTCTCGACGAGCGCGCCGAAGGCGGTGGAGAAGGCTACCCAGATCGCCGCCGCCTCCGTGACCCCGAGTGAGGCAGGCCGGACGATGACCCTGCTTGCGGTGACCGTGGTGTAATCGGCGTAGCTGTCCCTGACGCTGGCGTCCGGGATGGCCGTGAGGATGACCGGGTCGCCTATTTTCAGCCCGGTGACCTGCGGACCGAGTGCGTCGACGACGCCGGTTCCTTCGATACCGAGGCGAGCATGTGGCAGAGGGATAGGTACGGGCGAGGTACCGGAACGCACCATCTGGTCGAGCGGGTTGACGGCGCAGGCTTCGATCCTGATCCTTACCTCGCTGGCATTGGGCTTGAGGACTGGCTCTTCGACGATGTGCATGGCTTCCGGCCCGCCGACTCATCGAAGACGACGACTCTTGGCATGTGACTCCTCCACTTTCCATGCTGGTTTGTTGCTCGCGGACGATGTTACGGAACCGCTGGTTACCTTTTGGTACCTTCGGTGTCATGCAGAACGTGGCCGGATCAGCCTTAAAGGCGCTAACAAAGACGTCTGACGTGTCGGTGGGTGATCAGGCAGGTGGCGAGGCCGAGGAAGGCCTCGTGGATGTCATCGCGCCGCTCCCATCGGATCCGAAGCCGACGGAAGCCGTGGAGCCAGGAGATCGTGCGCTCGACGACGTAGCGGAAGATGCCCAGGCCGGAGCCGTGTGGCTGGCCGCGCTCGGCGATCACGGGGCGGATCCCGCGCTGCCAGAGCAGGCGCCGGTACTTGTCATGGTCGTAGCCTCGGTCAGCCAGCAGCGCGTCCGGCCGCCGGCGCGGCCTGCCGACCCGGCCCGCAACCGCAGGGATCTTGTCGAGCAGGGGCAGGAGTTGGGTGACGTCGTTGCGGTTGCCGCCGGTCAACGACACCGCGAGCGGGATGCCCTGGGCGTCGACGATGAGGTGGTGCTTGCTGCCCGGCCGTGCGCGGTCGACCGGGCTGGGTCCGCTTTGGGGCCCCTTCGGGCAGCCCGCACGTGCGAGGAATCGATCACCGCCCGGGACCAGTCCAGCTGGTTCTTCGATCGCAGCTTCTCCAGCAGCACCACGTGCAGCTTGACCCAGGCGCTGGCCTCGTTCCACGCGGCCAGCCGCCGCCAGCGGGTCATGCCCGAGCCGAAGCCCAACTCCTGCGGCAGGTACTCCCACTGGATACCGGTATGCAGCACGAACAGGATCCCGCACAGCGCCTGCCGGTCCGGCACCCGAGGTCTGCCCTCCACCAGCTTCGGACCCGGCTCGGGCAGCAACGGCTCGATGAGCTACCACAGTTCATCCGACACGATCCACGGCCGCGACTGGCGCTTCCCCATAACCGGACCAACGAGCAGACAAGCCAACAGTCACATGATCAACCGCTTTTGTTAGAGCCAGTAAGAGACCCGCCATCTCCTGGCTGCGGGCCTGAGGCCCCGGCAGAGCGGCGGCCCGCTCGGTCACGCGTATCCGCCACCGGCCGGCCGTGGAGCTCCGGCGCTCGAGGCCCGACGGCGCCTGCCCGCGCGGCGCTCAGTCATGGGGCCAGTGCGGCCGCCCACCGCGTGAAGATCTCGGCGTACCGCGCCGGGTCGGACTGGTGCATCATGTGCGACGCGTCCGGCACCGACTCGTAGTCAACCCTCACCCCCGCCGACTCCATCAACAGCCGGGCCTGCGCGGCCTGCTCGTCGGAGAGTGCCCCGAGCAGGTTCCCGGTCTCCGGGTCGGTGCCGCGCATGTGGTGCGTGAGGAGCACCGGCGTGTTGACCCGGGCCAGCATGCGCTCGTGCGGGCAGTTCAGCCCGACGGTCCCCTCGTGGAAGGCCCGGGCCCATTCCGGGTCGTACTCCTTCAGGTGCTGCGGAATCCCGTCGGCCACGAAGGACCGCGCCATCGGCGACGCCGAGGCGCCGGCCGCGCGGCAGAACCCCTCCCAGTCACTCACGCTCCACTGGTCGCCGAGATACGTGCGGAACAGTTCGAACACCGGACCCGCCCCCTGCCGGACCGAGTGACCATGTGCGGGGACGAGTTCGGACGCGAAGAACGGCGGGTCCTCGCACAGGACGCCGCGGAGCTGACCGGGCATGGAGTACGCCGACAGCCACGCCGCGAGGACGCCGCCGGAGGAATTGCCCGCGACGACGACGGGCCGCTTCACCACCAGGGCGATGAACCGGACCAGGTCGTTGCCGAAGTTGTCGAGGCTGTACCGCTTCGGGGTCCAACTGCTGCGCCCCTGGCCCCGCAGGTCGACGGCGTAGACGTGGAAGTGCTCCGCGAGGAGGCCCATCGCCTCCTCGTACGACCACCAGGATCCCGTCTGCTCGGGGATCAGCAGCACGGCGGGCCGGTCCGGGTCACCGGCCTCGGCGTAGTTCATGGTGATCTCGCCGAGATCGACCTGCTGTTCGGGGTAGGCGTGCGGGACGTGGACGTCGCGCAGCGCGGGGCTGGTTACCATTGTGGTCTCCTCGGTCTGTGCTGCCCGTCGTTACGGGCGGACGGCGCTTCCCGCGGCCCGGCGCCGGTGATCAGAGCCGGCGCCCGCCCTCACCGGGTGGGCACGTCACTGAGCTATTATTCGAACCGTGGCAGACGACGCGCACCGACGATTCCGATGAGTGGAACACCGGTACAAGTCCCGCGCTCGGGCAGGCCGTTGCGCGGCGAGCCGGTCCTGGAGCGAGCCTTCCGGGTTCTGGGTGCCTTCACCGAGGCCGGCGAGGGCCTGGCACTCCACACACTCGCGGCCCGGGCGGGCCTTCCGAAGAGCACCATGTCCCGGATCGCGGCCCAGCTGACGGAGGTGGGAGCCCTCGAACGCCTCGACAACGGCGACTTCGTCGTCGGCCTGCAACTGCTCGAGATCGCCTCGCTGGCACCCCGCGGTCACGGACTGCGCGCCGCCGCTCTGCCGTTCATGCAGGACCTGCACCGGGTCACCGGCCAGCACATCCTCCTCGCCGTGCGCGACTGCGACGAGGCCGTTCTGGTCGAGCGGCTGTCCGCACGGGGCGCGGTGGCGGTCAAGTACCGGGTCGGCGGACGCCTCCCCCTCATCGGGACCGGCATCGGCATCGCCCTGCTGGCGCACGCCCCCGGGCGCATACAGAAGGAAGCGCTGGCCGGCGCGGACAACGCGGCCTGCGTCCGCCGGCTCCTGGCCACCGTACGCACGGACGGCGTCTGCGCCGTGACGGTGCCCAACCCACTGCGCTCCGGGCCCACCGCAATGTCGACCGTCGCCGCCCCGATCCTGAACCGCCGCGGCGACGCACTGGGCGCGTTGTCGTTGGTCGCACCCGATGAGGGCGGGCCCCGTACCGCGGCCGTGACGGCGCTGCGCAGGGCGAGTCTGGCGATCTCCCGGGCCGCGAGGCCGTGAACCACGCCTGCGCCGGACAGCAGACCGGCGCCCGTCGGCGGGAACGCCCACGGCCCGGTCCCCTGTCACCGTTCCGGCCGTCCACGGCACCACCACCGTGGACGGCCGGAACGGCACACCGCCCTCCGCCTGCTTCGGCCGCGCAGCTGCCGGCGCCTTAGTGGTCGGCTCCGTAAGCCCTTCGGGGGTTGACTGCGGAGGCGGTGCTGTGGGCTGCGTCTGGTCAGATGTCGGGGGCGGCGAGGTGGAGTCGGCAGGCGCGGTCGAGTGCGTCCGCGGGGGTGCCTGTGGCGCTGCCGGTGGGCAGCAGGGAGTCTTTGTAGCGGTCGCTGCTGGCCAGGTAGAGGGGGAAGCCCCACCTGCCGACGGCACCGGCATAGCGCAGCCGCATCAGCTTGCCCCGTGTGCCATGGGCCAGTTCCGCCTCGACGTAGGCGAAGGCTCCGCGATGGCGGACGTGCAGCTGATCGATCTGCGGCCAGGTGGTACGGGCGCGCTCGCCGAGGCGCGCCTCCACGGACAGGCGGGTGTGTTCCGAGGGCGTAAGCATGGCACCCATCCTGCCCGGCAAGCCGGGCCCGGGGACGCGGCAGGCTACGGCCTGTCCTTGATCCGCTTCTCTCGATCGGCCTGTCTGCCGTGCCTGTTGCCGCTGCCCGTCCAATCACCTTGCGTGCTGCCGAGCGCGAGCGGCTGGAACTGATGGCCTACGGCCACAAGACTGAGTACCGGCTGCGGATGCGCGCGCAGATCGTCCTGCAGGCCGCACGCGGACGCTCCAACGCGCGCATCGCCCGGGAGACCGGCCTGCATCCGGACACGGTCCGGTGCTGGCGCGGCCGGTTCGCCGACCAGGGCCATCAGTGTTTCGAGTTCGGTGCTGTTCCGGGGGTGAGTGCGGTTGCCAGGGCGGCGAGGCGGTCATGTTCCTCGGGTGTGAGACGGCTGAACCGGTCGGCGACCGATTCGGCGAAGCGCTCCCGTAGGCGCACAATCAGCTGTTCGCCCTCCTGGGTGGCCGTTACGCGATTCACCCTGCGGTCCTCGCTGTCGCGCTCTCTCGCCAACAGCCCCCGCCTCTCCAGCCGGTCGATCATGCCGGTGACATTGGTCCTGTCGCAGCCGAGAGTGGTGGCCAGTTCACTGAAGGACGGCCGATCGGACGTCAGGACGCACAGCAGCTGGGCCTGCTGAGTGGTCAGGCCGAACTCGCGCCCGATGAGCGCGTAGAGGGCGGCGGCCTCGCGGTGCAGCGTGGTTACGGCGGCAGCAAGGGCATGCGAGGTCATGAGGGACAGTCTAGATGATTGACCTCATCGACTATTTAGGAGAGCATCTCGCCTATCGATATCACCACCTTTTGAGGGGCTCGGACATACGCATGAACAGCAAGATCGCAGTCGTGACGGGAGCGTCCCGGGGGATCGGGCGCGCTGTCGCCGAACGGTTGGGGACGGATGGAGCGCGGGTGATCGTCAACTACCACTCGGACGCGGTCGCGGCGAAAGACGCCGTGGCCGCCGTCGAGCGTGCGGGCGGACGGGCCACCGCAGTGCGAGCCGATGTGCGCGACGCGACGCAACTGAGCTCTCTGGTCAAGGCGGCCGTTACGGAGTACGGCGGGCTGGACGTCCTCGTCAGCAATACCGGGATGGCGCGCCCCACATCCCTGGCGGACGCCACGGACGAGGACTTGGAGCGGCACTTCGCCATCAACACCCGGCCCGTCTTCAGAGCCCTGAAGGAGGCCGCACTCCACATGCGCCACGGTGGGCGGGTCGTCGTGATCTCCAGCGGTGCGACCGTCGTGGCGCATCCTGGCGCGGGCCTCTACGCCGCGAGTAAAGCGGCAGCCGAGCAACTGGCCCGGGCGGCGGCACACGAGCTCGGACCGCGCGGAATCACGGTGAACAGCGTGTTGCCCGGCGCTACCCGCACCGATGCCCTGCAAGCTCAGATGCCGGCTGACGTGGCCGCATCCATCCGTAGCCAGACGCCCCTCGGCCGCCTGGGCGAGCCGGCCGACATCGCATCGGTGGTCGCGTTCCTGGTCTCGGACGAAGGCGCATGGATCAACGGCCAGACCATCCACGCAAGCGGTGGCCTCTTCTGAGGTGCCCTGGCAGCTGTTGTCCTTCCGTGCCTGATGACGGCGTCTTCGCTGGTCAGGCACGGAGTCGCTGAACCGTGGAAGTCGTGGCCTGTGCGGCTTCACGGCGCAGCAGCACGTTCCCGCGCTCCGGCTCACCGACCCGCCCGCTGGAGTACTCCCTACCATCAAGGAGAGTCATGTCCGACCCCCTGGCCGGAAGCCCGGCCGAAGCGACCGCGTCGGTCCCTGCATACCCGATGCCCAGGGCGACGGGCTGCCCATTCGACCCGCCCCCGGCACTCAAAGCGATGCAGCGGAAAGGACCCCTCACCAGGGTTCGCACCTTGGACGGCAGTACCCCCTGGCTCGTGACCGGCTATGCCGATCTGCGTGCCCTGTCCCTCGATCCGAAGATCAGCGCCGACAACACTCGGCCCGGATACCCGCAGACCGTTCCCAGCGACGGCGAGGACGCCCTCAGCTTCATCGTGATGGACAACCCCGAACACGCTCGGCTGCGACGCATGGTGACCGCGCCGTTCACGGCGAAGAAGGTGGAGAAGCTGCGGCCCTCCGTGCAGAGGATCGTGGACGGCCTGATCGACGACATGCTCGCCGGGCCCACCCCGGTCGACCTGGTGGAAGTGTTCGCGCTGCCCGTGCCGTCGCTGGTGATCTGCGAGCTGCTCGGTATCCCCTACTCCGACCACCATTTCTTCCGAGAGAACACCCACGTCATAGCCAGGCGGTCGACGTCCCCCGAGGACCGGACGTCCGCCCTGGCCAGGCTGACCGACTACCTCGGCGACCTGATGGGTCAGAAGCTGTCCCACCCCGCCGACGACCTGCTCTCCGGTCTCGTGCCCAGGGTCAAGGCGGGCGAGCTGACCCGGCAGGACGCCGCCCAGATGGGCGTCTTGCTGCTGCTCGCCGGGCACGAGACCTCCGCCAACATGATCGCGCTCGGCACGCTCGCCCTCATGGAACACTCCGAGCAACTCGCCCTGCTGCGTGAGTCCGACGACCCGACGTTCATCGCGGCGGCCGTGGAAGAACTGCTGCGCTATCTGACCGTCGTCCAGGACCGTCCTCGGGTGGCGCGGGAGGACATCGAGATCGGCGGGCAGCTGGTCCGGGCCGGCGAGGGCCTGTTCATGTCCTACGACATGGCCAACCGCGACCCGGAGAAATTCCCCGACCCCGACCGCCTGGACCTCCGCCGTGACGCCCGCCGCCACGTCGCCTTCGGCCATGGGGCGCACCAGTGCCTCGGTCAAACACTGGCCCGGATCGAGCTCCAGGTCGTCTTCGGCACCCTGCACCGCCGCATCCCCACATTAGAGGTCGCAGCGCAGCTCAAGAAGCTCCCCTTCAAGCACGACGCGCTGATCTACGGCGTCCACGAACTGCCCGTCACCTGGTGACCCCCAGTCCCCCGTAGCCGACACGACGACACCTTCCGGCCCTGTCCGACCATCAACGAGTTGAGAGGTGCGTGTGGAGCTTGCCGAGCCGAGAGGCGAAGCGCCAGGGCAGTGTGCGATGGCGGCCCCCGAGGCGTTCGGCCAGCGCCAAATCGGCGTCGCCTTTCCTGCCAAATGAGGTGCCCGGCGCAGAGTGCGAGGTGGCCCTGGGCGGCCCGGCAAGCCTCACGAGAACACGGGCCACGAGTGAATCCGTATCGAGGCCGAAACCGCTGTCCAGGAGCCCGTTGCCCACCGCAACGTGAGTGAAGCCCAGATCTACGGCATGGCGTGCAGCGCTGAGCATGCTGGCTCCGTCGTCGAGCGGCCAGCGAGTTCACCCCGACCGGCTCATCTTAGTGGTCAGCTCCAGAAGCCCTTCGGGGGTTGATCAGGCTGCCAGCGCGACGGAGGATTCTTCCCGGTGATCGGTGGTGTGCCGGTCGAGTCTGGCCAGCAGATCGTCCAGGTCGGAGGCGGTGAACTTCCACTGGAACGGCTGTGCCGTGGCGTTGTAGCGGTCTTCGAAGGCGCGGAGCCGGTCTGCGACCTCGGTGAGGTCGGCGAAGTCGTTGGGCGAGACGACCTTGCGCTGGACGACGGAGAAGTAGATCTCCACGATGACCAGCTCTGCTTCGGTCCGCCCGGTGTGCAGCCGCCAGTAGGCGTCGGCGATCGTCTGCGGCTGGGAGTCGTGGCCCCCTTGGCCGATGTAGGCGGCGATCGCCACGTGCGCGGCGTAGACGCCGGTACCGGAGAGCGCCGCGTGCAGGTTGAGGATCCAGTTGCGCATCCCCCCGGTGGCGATCTGGACGTTCGCCACGTGCGGGGCGATCACCGGCCCCGATCCTGTGCCGCTCGAAAAGTCATCGCGGCTAATCACGCGGCATAACGGTACTCGTTGATGAGACCGCCGAGGATCCGAGTACGCAGGACTTTGTGAGTATTGAGGTCATGCGCCACGGCAGGTTGTTCAGGGACGTCGGGTGGTAACTGATTGCGCGCTTGGTGGGGCCGGTGCTCGTTGTAGTGCCGCTCGTAGGCCGCGAGGACGTGGCGGGCATGGGCCTCGTTCATGATGAGGACGTGGTCGAGGGCTTCACGTCGGATGCTGCCGATGATGCGTTCGCAGTGCGCGTTCATACGGGGAGCCTGTGGCGCACTCTTGAGGATCTTCATCTCCTCGGCCCGAAAGACGGCGTCGAAAGCCTCGCCGTACTTGCCATCGCGGTCGCGCAGCAGGAAGCGCAGAGTCTGGATGCGTATGCCCAGGTCGGCGGTGACATTTCGCGCCTGCTGCACCGTCCAGTCCCGTGTGGGGCGGGCGGTGACCCCGGTGATGTGCAGTCGCCGGGTGGCGTGCTCGAGGAACACCAGTGCGTACAACCGCCTGCCGAGGGCGGTGTCGATGTGGAAGAAGTCTGCCGCGATGATGCCCTCGGCTTGCGTGGTCAGAAACTCGCGCCAGGCGGGGCCTGAGCGACGTGGCGCGGGATCGATGCCGGCCGCGTTGAGGATCTCCCAGACCGTCGAAGCAGCGATCCGATGCCCAAGTCGGGTCAGCTCCCCTTGGACCCGCCGGTGTCCCCAATTCGGATTCTCCCTGGCCAACCGCAGGACGAGCTTCTTGACCGCTGCGGGGGTGTGTGGGCGTCCGGTGCGCCGGCGCGCGGTGTAGTCCCATTTCGCGGCGGTGAATCTGCGGTGCCAGGCGAGCAGGGTGCCGGGGGCGACAGGGAAGATCTCGCGCCAGTGGCGTCGGGGTATCAGCCCGGACAGGGCGGCGAACCAGAACCGGTCGGCAGGCTCGTAGCGGACCGGTCCGGTCAACTGGCGGCGCAGGACCGCGTTCTCGTGCCGCAGCACCAACAGTTCCACGTCCTTTACCGTCCCCACGACGGAGGAGTACCGACGGAACAGTGAGCAGCTTCCGGGTCACCTTGTACAGCAAGGACACGATCACGGAAGGCATCATCCCAGCGAACTGACTGCACCCCGCTCACCTGCGGCGATGACTTTTCGAGCGGCACAGGTTGACGGCACCGCGCAGGGGCGCGGTACGGCGCTGTAGGTCTACCGGATCGGGTGACGGACGAATCGGGCACCGTTGACACATGTGCGAGTTGGGAGCACGAGGGCTCCCAGAGGGCTCCCCATTGCTCCCAGCCCGGAAATGGTTAAGGCCGCCCACGCTACCCGCGGAAACGGCCTTCGACCTGCGAAAACGCTGGTCGGGACGACAGGATTTGAACCTGCGACCCCTTGACCCCCAGCGGCGTGGCAACTCTCCGCGACGATCCGTATCGCTCTGTAGCAGTCCGTCGGGGGCCGTAACCGGCCATACCAGGCAGGAGCGCGACGTCGTCAGTCACCACCCCAGAGAACGCCCATACCGCCAGCACACTCCTATATTCTGGCCACTGCCGACCCTGGTACCCAAGATCAAGAAGGAGGATGAGCTATGAGGCCAGCCACCGCCGCGAAGCTCCGCGCCAATGCCGCGACCATCCACCAGCTCGGGCGTCAGCACGGCTTGCACTCCTTCGCGCTCAGCACCGAACCCGGGGAACTCGTGGCAACCCTGGACGCCGACCGCTCTTATTTCGACATCACCAGCTTCGAAACAGATCTGTCCACCATCCTCGGCGCCCTCGTGGAGGTCGTCCCCCGAGGCCCCGGCGTGGACATCAACGAAACCGAACCTCTGAACGATCTGCGCGGGGCAGCGTGACCACACGCACCGACCGGGAGCGCCAGGAACTGCTTCGCCTGACCGACGCAATGGCAGCGCTCGACCAGGCTCGCTCAATCATTCGCAACGGAACACCCAAACCAGGCGACCAAGGCCTCCTCGCCCTGGCCTATTGCATGCTCACCTTCGGCGAAATGCTGAAACAGGCATCTCACGGCCTTGTCACACAGACATACAGCGGCCCCATCGCACTGCGCGACAAACTCGCTCACCTACCGCACCGCAAGCTCAACGCCGAAGTGCTCGCCGCCTCCGTCGAACGAGCCACCGCCGAGATCCTCCCCCTGATACAAGCCCGCATCCAGGACCTCAGCAATACCAGCGCCTGAGAGACCGTGAGTTCACAGTTGAGCATTCAGCCACGGGTCCCCCGTGGGCGACTCGCGACGCCTGCCGAAGCTGTATGAACTGCGCGGATGAGGTGTTCGGCAAGGGCAGGGGCCGCATGACCCTGTCGTCACCGCAGTTTCCGGAGACGAACGCCCGCAGGTTCGTCTCCCCTCCTATGGTGAGGGTGAGGTGCTGCCTTACGCCGAGGAGTAACCGACATGACGTACACGGATGACCGTGCGACGCGGGTGCTCGAGGTGCGTCGCCGACTCGCACGGGAGGGGCCGCCGCGGACGCGAGACCGAGGGGGAGACTTCGAGACCGTCACGGTGCCCGAGAAGCATTGCGACCAGCGGCGCGATCTGATGGTCTCCGAAGGGGCCGAGAAGGTTGTCGAGGTCGGTCTCGCCTACACCAGCTCTGCGCTCGCCATCGGTGAGGCCCTGGCGACCGTCAACCATCCGCTCCCCCGACACGTCATCACCGACCCGTTTCAAGGCCGCGAGTACTCCAACGCCGGCTGGGATCTGCTGCGCTCTGCGGGACTGGACTCGATCGCGACGCTCATGCTCACTCCTTCATCGATCGCGCTCCCGCGGCTCCTCACCGAAGGCTTCGTCGCCGACGCGGCATTCGTGGATGTGCGGGTGCCGATGCATCATCCACGCAGGTCGGGAGCCTGATCACGGATCTTCGGTTCTCCTCGACATTCGCCCAAGTGTCTTCACCTGCGCAGGGACCCGGCGGCATCATCGTCTGTCGTGCTGCTGCGCCTGGCCTACCTCGCCGCGACCAACGCCCTGGCGTTCCTACGCCTCCTGCCGATGAGCGACAGAGACAAGGACATCGAGATCCTCGTACTCCGGCACCAACTGCTGGTTCTACAGCGCCAGGTTGGCAAGCCGACCCTCACCGACAGCGACCGTGCCATCCTCGCCGGCCTGCTCCACCACCTCCCCAAAGGCAGACTGCGGCACCTTCTGCCGCTGGTCCGCCCCGACACGGTGTTGCGCTGGCATCGCGACCTGCTCAAGCGGCGCCATGCCGCATCCTGCGTACCCAGGCGACGCGGACGCCCACGCACCATCCGATCGATACGCCCTGGTCCTGCGCCTGACCAGGGAGAACACCTCATGGGGATACCGACGGATCCACGGCGAACTCACAGCGTTGGGAATCAAGATCGCCGCCTCCACGGTCTGGGAGTCTCAATGGCCGTTGAGTGCTGGAGTGTCGGTGTGAGGTCTCAGGAGATGCTTGACCGTTTGTGCTCAGGACATGGGTGACACGTTCGGCTGAACGTCCGCCGTCTCCCGTCCCTCGGCGGGGCACAGGTGCTTCGGTCGGTGGTCGTGGATATACAGCAGCTGGCCGAGTACCGCTACCGGGCCGTCCGCGAGGTGCTCGGCGGGTCTCCGATCGGGGAGGTCGCCGCCCGGTACGGCACCTCACGTCAGACCCTGCACACCTGGCGGCGGAGGTTCGAGAAGGAGGGCATGCCCGGTCTGCTGGACCGCTCGCGGCGCCCGCGGAACAGCCCCACGCGCCTGTCCGCCGAGGTGGAGGCCGAGATCTGCGGGCTGCGCCGTCGGCATCCGCGGTGGGGTGCCCGCCGGATCGCCCATGAACTCGTCGGCCGCGAACTGGAGTCGGCGCCGTCGCGGGCCACGGTCCACCGGGTGCTGTCCCGCAACGGCTTGGTCCGCGCCCAGGAACAGCAGCATTCGCGCAAGTACCGCCGGTGGCAGCGTGAGGCGCCCATGCACCTGTGGCAGATGGACCTGGTCGGCGGGGTTCCGCTGGCCGACGGCCGGGAGTGCAAGATGGTCACCGGCATCGACGACCACTCCCGGTTCGTCGTGATCGCTTCCGTCGTGGCCGTGCCCAGTGCCCGCGCGGTGTGCTCGGCCTTCACCGCCGCGATGCGCCGCTACGGCGTGCCCTTCGAGGTGCTGACGGACAACGGCAAGCAGTTCACCGGCCGGCATACCCGCCCCCAGCCGGTGGAGGTGCTCTTCGAGCGCATCTGCCGGGAGAACGGCATCGCCCCGCGGCTGACCAAGCCGCGGTCACCCACCACCACGGGCAAGATCGAACGCTTTCACCGCACGCTGCGCGAGGAGTTCCTCGATCACGTGGTGCCGTTCGAGTCGCTGGCCGCGGCCCAGGAAGCGATCGACGGCTGGGTGCACGCCTACAACCACCAGCGCCCGCACCAGGCCCTTAACATCGTCACCCCCATCAGCCTCTTCCGGCCCCACACTGCCGTCCACGTCCGCGGTGGTGATGAGCATCCTGCACAGGCAGTCGCGGAGTCGGAATTGTCCATCGAGGTCGTCGAACCGCCCGTTCTGCCGCCGCAGGGCACCGCGGTCGAGTTCAAAGTGCGGGTGCCGCCCAGCGGCGAGATCACCCTGGTGACGGGCAGACAGCGGGTGGGCATCCACCAGGCACTGGCCGGCAGGACGCTGACGGTCTGGGCGAACCACCGCAGCGTCCATTTCCTCCTCGACGGGCACCTCGTCACCACGGTCCCGTCCCGGCTGCGGCCGGAGGATCTTGCCTACCTGACCATGCGCTATGGCGCTCATCCGGCCGGTCCCGAGCCCGCACCCGCCGCCCTGCCCAGGGCCCGCAGCGGCACGGCCATCCTCGCCGCCGACGAACCGGTCGAGGTCGAGCGCAAGGTCCATCGAGACGGGATCGTCTGCCTGGCCGGAGGCCGCTACCAGGTCGGATTCGCCCTCGCTGGCCGCACGATCGCCCTCCGCCTCGACGGGCACCTCATGCACGCCATCGCCGACGACGCCCTGATGGGGACGTGGCCCTGCCCGGTTCCAGCCGACCGTCTCGGGCAGATCGACGGGGCACGGACGGCGACGTCCCCGCTTCCGCCTCCGCCCCTGCCAGCCGGTGCCATCCGGGCCCAGCGCAAGGTGCATGCGAGCGGCCGCTTCATGATCAACGGCCAGTTCATTAAGGTCGGTCCGCGGCATGCGGGAAAGATCGTCACCGTCGTCATCGAGGACACCCACTACCGGATCCTGCATGGCGAGGACGAACTCGCCGTCCGGCCGCGCAAAAGCCTCGGACCGATCACCAGGCTCTACGTCAAAGGCATGGGCACCCAGAAGGACCGTCAAGGATCTCCTGACGACAGACCGTCAAGGAAGTCCTGAGACCTCACACCGACACTGGAGTCGTACGATGGGATGGTGGGGAGCCGGCTACCGTGCGACTGCCGTGCGATCGGGCGCGTTCACACCAGGAGCGAAGGGAGCCCCCGTCGGGGCAGGGTGACCAAACGGGTCCCCTGCCCCGCCGGAGCTCGGCCGGCCGGGCGGCGGGTTACCGGCGCCCGGCAGAGACCGGTGCCGTGTGCGGCGCTCCCCTGCTCAGCCGAAGTTCACGTCGCTGCACCACATGTAGGCCTGGTCGAGGTGCGAGGCCTGCCAGATCACGAACAGGATGTGGTGTCCGGTGTAGCCGGAGGTGCTGACGTTGAACGTGTAGTCCGTCGCCGGGCCGAAGCGGCCGGTCTGCGTGATGAAGTCGAGGTTGCCCCAGCCCAGGGTCTGGGTCTTGGGGTCGAAGCCCTGCTTGCTCACGTAGGCCGTGAAGTAGTCGGCACCGTGGGACGCCTGGTCGTGCACGTGAACCGAGAAGTTGTTGCCGACGGTGGTCGTCTTCCACTGCCCGGGCTTGTTCAGACTGGCGTTCCTCGAGAGGTTGTTGCTGCAGAGCGTCCCGTTGGGGGTCTGCGACTGGAACTGGCCACCGAGGCCGTCACGGAGCGCGCTCATCCAGTTCCACATGGTGTCGGGGTTGGCCTGGAAGGCCTGCCAACACATGGGGTCTTCGGTCTGCATGGCCGGGTTCATGTGGTCGTTACCCCACCTTTCCCAGCAGTGGTACGCGCGGGAGGCGGGGCCGACGACGGAGCCGTGAGCCTGGGCGGGGGCCGACCAGGCCAGCGCGCCGACAACCACAGCGAACAGCATGGCGAGCGCCTGGAGAGGCCGGCGGAGGGCCGACCGGGAACGCCCGGTTAAAAAGCTCTGTTTGCGCATGTGGGAGGGAACTCCTTCCAGTTGAAAGGCACCGTGGGAGCGCTCCCAACGTACGACTTTTGAGTGAAATGTCAATGAAACAAACGGAGTTGATTACAGGGGTGGGCGGCGATCAGGGAATCTTGAAGGGTGTCAATATTCCGATCAGGCTGCTGAGCTGGGTGCTTCCTGCGGACGGTAAGGCGGCCGGGGTGGCGTCGAGTGGTAATCGTTGAGCAGTCCGCCGAGTACCTGGCGGCGCCTGACCGTGGCGGCGGGCAGGGGGATGACGTTCGGGTCGTCGTCTGGGGCACGTAGGTCCAGGCCGCGGTGGGCTCGTCCGGCGTTGTAGTGCTCGGCGTACTGGTCGAGGCACGTCCGCAGGTGTCGTTCACCGGTGATGAGAAGTCGGTCGGTGCACTCGGTGCGGGCTGTGCGTATCCATCGTTCCGCGCAGGCGTTGGACCGTGGGCTTTGCGGCGGAGTCGGGATGACGGCAGTACCATTGCCGGCGAAGACGGCGTCGAATGCCGCGGTGAACTTGCTGTCCCGGTCCCGGATGAGGAATCGGAAGCACCCAGCTCTGCCCTCGAGGTCCATGAGCAGGTTGCGGGCGAGTTGCGTGACCCATGCACCGGTCGGGCGGGCGGTGACGCCCAGGACATGGACGCGCCGCGTGGCGATCTCCATGACGAAGAAGACGTAGAGACGTCTGAGGAAGACAGTCTCCACGTGCATGAAGTCACAGGCGAGCAGCGTGTGGGCCTGGGCGCGGATGAACGTGCGCCAGGTCTGCCGGGAGGTGCGCTGCGGTGCGGGCGGCAGTGCGGGTGCCGATAAATCATCCACGCAGGTCGGACAGACTGATCACGGATCTTTGGTTCTCCTCGACGTTCACCCCCAGGGTCTTCACCTGCACGGGGCCCCGGCGGCATCATGATCTGTCGTGCTGCTGCGTCTGGCCTACCTCGCCGCGACCAACGCCCTGGCGTTCCTACGTCTCCTGCCGATGAGCGACAGAGAAAAGGACGTCGAGATTCTGGTGCTCCGGCACCAACTGCTGGTCCTGCAACGCCGGGTCGGCAAGCCGACCTTCACCGACACAGACCGTGCCACCCTCGCCGGCCTGCTCCATCACCTCCGCAAAGACAGACTGCGGCACCTTCTGCTGCTGGTCCGGCCCGACACGGTCCTGCGCTGGCATCGTGACCTGCTCAGGCGGCGCCATGCCGCGACCTGCGTACCCAGACGACGCGGACGCCCACGCACGATCCGATCGATCCGCGCCCTGGTCCTGCGCCTGGCCAGGGAGAATGCCTCGTGGGGGTATCGCCGGATCCACGGCGAACTCGCGGCGCTGGGTATCAAGGTTGCCGCCTCCACGGTCTGGGAGATCCTCCGCGAGCACGGCATCCCACCCGCACCCGAACGGCAAAGCACCACCTGGGCAGACTTTCTCCGCAGCCAGGCCAAAGCTCTACTGGCTTGCGATCTCTTCGAAGTCCGCACGCTGACCGGGGCACGCCTGTACGTCCTCGCCGTCATCGAGCACACCACCAGGCGCATCCGGATCCTCGGCGTCGCCGCACACCCCACCGCGGACTGGATCCTGCAACTCGGACGCAACCTCCTCATGGACCTCGATGACGCGGGCAGCAGGGCACAGTTCCTGATCCGCGACCGGGATTCCAAGTTCACAGCCGCCTTCGACACCCTGATGACCGATGCCGGTCTCAAGGTCGTCACCACCGGCATTCGGATGCCGCGGATGAACTCCCTCATGGAGCGCTGGATACAGAGCTGCCGCAGGGAGCTGCTGGACCGGACCTTGATCTGGAGCCAGAACCACCTTCTCCACGCCCTGCGCGAGTACGAATTTTTCTACAACGAGCACCGCCCGCACAGGGCTCTAAAGCAAGCCGCCCCCCGCCGCCCGCTACCCACACCCATCACCCAACAAGCCCGACTCGCCCACCTGGAAGTCCACAGACGAGACCGACTCAGCGAAACCCTCCACGCGTACCAGCACGCCGCCTGAGCTGCGTGGATGATTTATCGGCACCCGCACTGCCGAACGACCTCGACTGATTGCAATCCGGGCCAACTTGCGAGACCGCATCTCCTAAGCAGAGCGTGAAGGGTGGCTAGGAGAAGCAGAAGGACTGCGCGTCAGCCTCACTGCAGCCGATGAAAAAATCACCCAACTGGACGCCCGGAAAGAACGCAAGAAATCTCCAATATTTCTTGGAGTTCCCTCATTTGATCAGGTAGTCGGCCGCACAAGTGAAAGCTAAGAGTTTCACAAAACCAGTGATCCAAATAAGCGCCGAGTGACCAAACAACCCTGCCGGGACAACATTCTCTTTCACGTGTCCCCGCGGGGGCTCGCGGTCGGAGTGCGCCAGAAGTCCGGGCACGTGGAGCGCGAGGGCTTGGCCAGTTCATGCCTGATCTGGGAGCGGTAGTCGGTGAGTTCCCGTCCGGAGAAGTAGTCGACATCTCCCTCGGGGTCGTTGGCGTCGACCACCAGCAGCCGCTGGCCGACCTTCAGCGGCTCGCGCACCTTCGCCCATGCGGGGTCGACGGTCTCGATGTCGACGCGCTCGGCCCCGCTCGCCGGTTTGAGCCATTCCTCGACGGAGAGGGTCATCACCACTCGGTGTTCCTGCGGTGCGTCACGCACGGCGGTCACCTCACCGACCACGATCAGCTGGGCGCAGGCCACCCATTGCGGCACGGTCAGACCCTGACCGTCCGCATCGGCGGAGGGTCGCGATCCGCCCCCCAGCCCGAGTGTCAGGAACGCGACGCAGGCGGCGGCGAGCACGGCGGCGGCGACAAGCGGAAGGCGGCGTCGCCGCCAGGATGTGCCGGAGGCGGCCGGCCCTGGCCCGGGCATCGCCGCCTCGTCACCAATGAGCCGCAGTGCCCGGCGCAGCCGGTCGTCGTCAATCGCTGGCATCAGATCACCTCCGTGTCGTGCAGCCGGGTGCGCAGCGCCCCCAGCGCGTGGTGCAGCCGGCTCTTGACGGTGCCCGGTGGGATGCCGAGCAGTTCGGCGATGTCGAGCACGGTCAGGTCGGCGTAGTAGCGCAGGGCCAGTACCTGCCGTTGGGCGGGGGACAGTGCGCCGAGCGCATCGGCCACCGCGAGGGCCAGGGCACGGTCGTCGGGCTGTGCATGCGGCGGATCGCGGAGCCAGCGCGCTGCCAGGCGGGCGCGCAGACCGGCGTCCTTGGAACGCTCCCGCTGCCAGTCGGCGGCCACCCGGGAGGCTACGGTCGTCAGCCAGGCCAGCGGCTCGCGGATCGCGGTGCGGTCCGGCCGAGCCTGGTTTTCCAGCAGCTTCAGGCGGACCTGCTGGACACCATCGTCGAGCTGGTCCCAGGGCACGCCGCCGAGCACCAGCATGGCGCGGATCCGCCCGAGGTGCGCGGGGTCGGTGAGCGGTGCGGCCTGCCCGACGGGTCGGTCGCCTCCGGACGCCGTTGCCTCCATGCGTCTCCCCTCCTTGTCGCCTTACTGACGGAGCAGCGGTTCAAAACGTTCACCTCGCACCGAAGTTGATCTCACGGGCGGGCCGCACGACCCGCCCGTGAGAGGCGGCGTCAGGTCAGTCGCACACCGCGGTGAGGCCGGCCGGTGCCGGGTCGTCGTACGCCACCCGCTCGACGGGCTGTGCGGTGCCGAGCACCGCGGCCACCGCGGAGGCGTCCCGCCCGGCCAGCGCGTCCTCCAGGGCGGTGCCCCCATCGGCCGCGGCAGCGGTACGGGCTTGTCGGACGGCCTGCTGCGCGGACCTGACCTTTCCTTCGTACTCGCCGACGCCGATCGTGTCGTCGTCGTACGGAACCGTGGCGCCCTCGCCGAGCCCCAGCCACTCGCCGCCCACGGGCAGGCACGCATCGGGCTGCCAGTAGACGGCCATCAGATAGCTGTGTCCGGTTTCGACGCGGGGGCTGTCGGCCCGGACCATCTTCATCCGGTTGTCCGTGTCACCGTCGGTGAACTGCCAGCCGACCGAGGTCCGTTGCCATTGCGCAGGTGCCGGCGTCGGGGCGTCGTCCCGGGACCAGACGACCCGGTCGACGCGGAGCGTCACCTTGCGGGCGATCAGCCCCTCGCCACGCTCTACCTCCGTGTCGGTGGGCGGGCTCTCCGTCTCGTTGACGGCGGTGACCGCCAGGACGTGATCGGCGTAGGTGACCCAGTCGGTCGCGGTGCGGTTGGGCAGGTTGTCGCTGCCGTGGGCCACGATGACCTGCTCCGACAGGTGCTGCGGCCGGTCGACGGCGGCGATCACCGCGGTGGTGCCGACGGCCGCGCCAGCCAACAGTGCGGCCAACGCGGACCAGCGGCGGCGCCAGGTGCGCCGGCCGTTCTCGGTGGTACGTGCCATGTGCTGCTGCCCCCTCTGTTGCGAACGGCCGGTCACGGCGCCGGGTAGACGGCGTTGATGTGATCCTTGTTGTTGCTTCCGAGGTGGTCGCCGGGTGCGCTGGGCGTCTGGAGACAGCCGAGCCTGGTGTCCTGGTTGCCCAGACTGGGCTGAGAGGCTGAGCCGTGCTGCAGCCCCACGGCGTGCCCGGTCTCGTGGCAGACCCGGCCTTTGGTGTACGCGTCGTACCCGCGGATCCGGATGTACTGCTGATCGCAGTCGTAGCGACCGCTGCCGACTCCGTTGCACCAAGTGACGCCCGCCGAGTCGGCATCGAGGTTCTTGGAGCCTTCCTGGTAGACGATGTCCGTCTCGGCGGATCCCGAGAACACCGGGTCGGCGTCGTAGTGGATGGCCAGGTGGGTGGGGGAATACTCGGTGCTCAGCGCGGAGCGCACATTGGCCTTGTCCACGTCCTCGAGCCTGAATTCGCCGCCGGAGTCCATGTAGTAGTAGACGTTCGAGTTGTCGGTCCAGCAGTCGGTGCTGCCGTCGCCGCCGTCGGGGTCGACCCGGCAGCCCCAAGCACCGGCTCCGTCGGTGCCCACCGGCACCATGTTGTCGGTGACGATGGCGGCCCAGCTGATGCCGACCGCTGTCATCAGGCCCGCTACCGCCAGCGCGAGCAGGGTCAGTAATCGGTTGCGGGTGGTGCGGGGGTGGGGTCTTCGCATGGCGTCCTCCTGCGGATGCGATGTCCGTGAAATCGGCGTAAGCCCGGATTCCGGGTCGTGTGTCGACGTATATGTTGCAACAACTCGCCTACGGGGCACGGTTGTTTACTGTGTAAGGTCGTTTCATCCTGGTGTTTCATTCCTGGACGCGGCTTTGATGTACTGGTGTCGAGTCGCGCCAGGAGATGGGTTTTCTCGCCGGTGAAGCGGCTGGCCATCAGGTCGGTCATGGCGAGGTGGATCATGGCTTCTGAGCGGGCGGGCAGGGTCTCGTAGTCGCGGGCCAGGCGGCGGTGGAGCATCAGCCAGCCGTAGGTCCGCTCGACCGCCCAGCGTTTCGAGATCGGAGTGAAACCCCTGGTTGCGGGGGTGCGTTGGCTGATTTCGAGGTCGATGCCGAGGATGGCGGCGTGGTTGATGAAGTGTTTGCGGTAGCCGCCGTCGACCCTGCGTTTGCCGAGAATGCCATCCGCCCTGATGGGGCCAGTGCATGGGGTGCGGCGTGCATCGGTCGCGATGGCTCGAGTCGGCGCTCTCGCGCGCCCGACAGTCTGCGCGTCATGGTGATCGACCGTGCTGCTGCAACTGGCCTACCTGGGCATGACGGACGCGTTCGCGATGCTACGTCTGCTGCCGGTGAGCGACCGGGACACGGATGTGGAGATCCCGACCCTGCGCCACCAGCTCATGGTGGTGGCGCGGCAACTCGGCAAGGACAGGGTTCGGTGCACTCCGAGCGACCGGGCCTTCCTGGCCGGCGGCGCTGCTGCATCGGCCGCCACGGGAGATGCTGCGCGAGCCGCGTCTGGTGGTACGCCCCGTCACGGTGCTGCGCCAGCATCGCGGCCTCATGGAGCGGTGGATGCAAACCTGCCGGCGTGAACTGCCGGACCGGACGTTGATCTGGAACCAGCGGCAACTGCTCTACGCTCTGCGGGAGTTCGAATAGTTCTATCACTCTCATCGCGCGCCCACCAGGGCATCGCGAACGCCCGGCCGCCGCACCCGTTGCCCACGCCGATCACCGATCCGGAACAGAACACCGGCCCCGACATACGAAGACCCGACCGCCTCGGCGGCACCCTCCACGCATACCGGCATACCCCATGACCTGCACGGATGGGATTTCCGGCAAACGCTCGTTCGCTTGGCGCACTATTTTTCGCCGAGAAACCCCCGCCGACTGTCTCGCCACAGCGCTCCAGAGCCGGATACGGCACTCGCGCCCTGGGAGTGACCTATCTGCCAGCGGACGCCAAGGGGCATTGCCTCGCCTTGACGCAGGTCGCTCGCAACGACCAGGACGCCCGCGTGCGACCTGCCTGCGAAAACCGACTCAGCGACATCACCGACAGTCCCCCCATCCCTGTCGCATGGGGAGCGCGACTCCGTGCTCCCACCCTGAAAGGAGGTCGAGAGCCGACAAGGGTCCTTATGCCTCTCGATGCAAAGAGCATCCGAATCGACCGGGTGACCCCAGGGGCCTACGGTTGACAACGGCACACAGGGGCGCGGTACGGACCGCACGTCTACCGGATCGGGTGACGGACAAACCGGGCGGCGTTGACACGTCTGCGAGTTGGGAGCACGAGGGCTCCCAGAGGGCTCCCCATCGCTCCCATCCGGGAAACGGTTAAGGCCGCCTCCGCTACCCGCGGAAACGGCCTTCGACCTGCGAAAACGCTGGTCGGGACGACAGGATTTGAACCTGCGACCCCTTGACCCCCAGTCGCGCGGCAATTCTCCTTGTTTGCTCCACTTTAAGACTCTCGGGGACCTGGCGCGCCGTCAAGCTCCCAACGGCGCCATACACGACAAGCGCCAAGTGTCCTCGTTCGCCATGTAGGACGTGCCCTCACACGAGCCTGCCAGCTGGCGATGCCGTCTCGACACGTTGGACCGCTTCCGGTTGCCTCCAGAAGAGGAAACGGGAAACACCCGTGTTCGCCTTGTCCGTCCGATGAGCGCTGCCGCAGTCTGTGGTGCGGCATCCACGTTCACCGGGTGGGCGGTACGGAGGTGCCTGTGAGTAAGCCGTCCATTCCGTTCGCGCGAGAACTCCGGCAGCGACGCCTCGATGCCGGCCTGACCCTCACGGAACTGGCCCTGAGGGTCCACTACAGCAAGGGGCAGCTGAGCAAGGTCGAGCGTGGGATCAAGGCTCCCAGCCGTGACCTGGCTCGTCTGTGCGATGCCGTCCTCGAGGCCGGGGGCGCACTCGTGGCACTGCTGCCGGACCCGGCCACCGACGCCCGTACTGAGGAGCCAGATGGTTTCGAGGAGGAGGTATGGCTGATGCAGCTGTCCACTGACGGCGGGAGCTGGTTCAAGCCCGTGCCCCGCAGGCAGGTGGTGAGCGCGGGCGCCGCCTCACTGATGAGTCTGGGTGCGGGCAGCTCGGAAGCCTTGTCCACACCGGGTGGCGCGCAGGTGCTGGAGGTGTCCCGTTCGCTGTTCGACCACTATCGGCGCCTCGGCCAGACGGTCGGTCCGGGGTTCCTCCTCCCCGGTCTCATCGCGCAGACGCACACATTGCGTGAGACGTCCACCCACGCCGACCCTCGGACCCGCCAGCAGCTGCTCGCGCTCGGCTCCCGGTATGCGGAGTACGTCGGTTGGCTGGTGCAGGAGTCCGGCAACGAACGGGCGGCGTTGTGGTGGACACAGCATGCTGTCGACCTGGCGGCCGCTGGTGGTGACCGGCATCTGGCCGGGTACGCCCTGGTGCGCCGGGCCCTGATCACGCTGTACCGCGAGGACGCGAACGAGACCATCGCGCTGGCGCGGCAGGCCCAGGACAGCAGCCTTCCCCCACGCATTCGGGGGCTTGCCGCGCAGCGTGAGGCCCAGGGACATGCGATCGCCGGCGACCGGGACGGTTGTCTGCGCGCCCTCGACCGAGCCCGCGAGCTGCTCGACCGCCATAGCCCGGACTCCGGCACACCCGTCATCGGAACCATGCATCTACCCGATCCGGTAGGCATGATCACAGGCTGGTGCCTTTACGACCTGGGGCGTCCACGCGAGGCAGCCGAGACCCTCGACCAACGGCTGGCGCGAGTTCCCCCACACGCTCTGCGCACTCAGGTCCGCTACGGGGTGCGCCGCGCTCTCGCCCATGCGGCGGCTGGCGACATCGAGCATGCCTGTGACCTGACAGCTCAATTGCTCGGCGGTGCCGCCGCGGTGAGTTCCGCGACCATCTCAGCTGACCTGCGTCGTCTCGCACACACTCTGGGCCGCCATCCACGCAATCCGTCGGTCCGCGCGCTGGCACCGCAGCTTGGTACTTCCTTACGACTGATCGCCCCATGAGAGAGGAGACGATCATGGCCGAGGTATTCATCAACTACCGTACGGGCGACGGGGAGAAGACTGCCGCCCTGATCAAGAGGGAGCTGTCGTACCGCTTCGGGGAGGACAGCGCATTCCGCGCCTCGGAATCCATCCCACCCGGCATGCGCTACCCGAGGAGTTGCTCCGAAGCGTTCGGCGCAGCGCTCTGTTGCTGGCTGTGATCGGGCCGGCCTGGACACGTTTCTCCGAGCTGCGTCGGCAGGACGACTGGGTCCGCAGGGAAATCCTCGAGGCGTTCGAGTGCGGAGTGCCCGTCGTCCCCGTACTCGAGGGACGGAAGACGGAACGGCTGAATGGAGCCGATCTTCCACCCGAGCTGGAGCGGCTCGCTGAGGTGCAATCCGTCCGGCTGGACATGCAGAACGCCGTGGCGGATCTCAGGCGCCTCGGCGACGTGGTCGCCGACATGGTGCCATCGCTCAAGGCACACGAGCGCCACGACCGACCCTCCCCCGGTGCCGGCGCGGTAAGCAATGCGACGGGGGAGGTCAACGGCCCGGTGGTACAGAGCCGGGACATCACCGGGGATGTGGGCACCGTGATCAAAGACAGCGCGGGCCCGGTTCACACGGGGAAAGGCGACATCTACAACAACTCACGCCACGTCTCCGGCGGGCGGCACTTCTCCGGCGACGGTATGACGTATTTCGAGGGGGACAATCAGGGAGGCATTCACCAGCGCTTCGGTGAGGGCCCCCGCCGCGAGGACGACGACCGGTGAGCGATTCCGCCGCGTCGCGGATCCACAACCCACGCGGCCCGGTCCACAGTGGTTTCGGAGACCAGATCAACCTCATCTTCGAAGCGTTCGGGAAGGACCGCCAAGGCCGCGGTCCACGGCGCCTCGCCGAAGACCAACTTCTGTGGCTCTGGCAGCGGTTCGTCTATCCGAGTGGATTCGGCGAGGCACGCCGAATGCTGGCCGAGACCAGCACCGTACTGCTGGATGGCGCCCCTGGTAGCGGGAGAACGTCAGCGGCCCGCGTCCTTCTCCACGAGCTGCGCCGCGATGTCGGCTCATTCCACGAGCTGCTGCCCGATGAGGAGGGCGAATCCCTCCTCGATCCCGACCTGGTCGGGGATGAGGACCGACTGCTGCTGGACCTGGCGTCCGCGGACGAACCGCGATGGACGGAAGTGCTGGAGGAACTTCCGTCCTTCCGCAAGACGGTGCTCGACCACCGCGCTCACCTCGTGGTCGTCCTGCCCTTGCGTCGGACGGACCGCTTGCCGGTGGAGCTCGATCGGCACCGCGTGGAGATTATTCGCCCGCGAGGCATGGAGGTGCTGCTGCGCCACCTACGCCAAGACGGCCTTCCGCAGGCCGACCGGGTCCGTTCGGTTCCGGCCGTATCCGACTTCCTGGACATACCACGGCCGATGAGAGAAATCGCCGAATTCGCCGGCTTAATCGTGCGGGCACAGGCGGCCGCTCGAACCGGGGACAGCTTCATCGACTGGTGTGAAATCGCCCGCGGAGCCATGGCCGACCGAGGTCCGCAGGTCGCGAAGCATGTCGCCGCCATGACCGGAGGACCGCAGCGGGCACTGCTGCTGACCACGGCCATGCTGCACGGAGCCCACGCCGATGCCGTACACAGCGCCACCACCCTCCTGCTGCGTGCCGTCGACCATCCCAAGGACGACCGCCCGCTGCTGGAACACGCGGACCTGGCCATGCGGCTGGAAGAAGTGTCCGCCGGCCTCACCCAGCACGGGTCGGTGCACTTCAAGGAACTCGAGTACGACACCGCGGTCCGAACCCATTTCTGGGACCACAGGCCCGACCTCCGCGAGCACCTGGGTACCTGGGTAGGACGGGCCGTAGAGCTCACCGACCCGGTGCTGTCCCCGGACGACCGCCACCACGTGGTACGGCGCCTATCGGACCAGTACTTGCGCACCGGCCGGTGTGAGGAGTTGGCGTCACTCGCGGAGCAGTGGACTGCGGTGCCCATCACTGCGCAGCGGCTGCGGGCAGCCGCACAGGCACTGGAGCGCGGTCTTCTCGACGAACGGCACGGCCGCTCCTTCCGGGAGAAGATCTATGACTGGTCCAGAAACGACCGGCTGGGCGAACCACTCGCGCAGGTCCTGGTCGAGGTATGTGCCGAAGTGATCGCGGTACAACACCCAGACCAGGCGCTGGTCCGCCTCCATCACCTGGCCAGGCGGGAGCGCCGCACCACTCGCGCACGTGATGCTCTCTGCCGGCTGATGCAGGAGGACCACCGTCTGCGCCGACGCATGCTGCACCGGCTTGTCAACAGGCCCACCTCCTGGCCGGCAGACATTGACCTCTTCCTGCAGACTTCTGATCCCGCAGCCCTGACGCACCTGGGCGGACGCACCCGCTCCCTCCTTGATGAAACGGTCGTCCGTGATCAGCTGATCGCAGGATGGGGCATGGTGTTCGACCGACTCCCGCTATCCGCATGGGAGAAGCATGTGCGGCACTGGCTGCACACTGCATGTTCCGACGGACATCACACAGACCCACTCCTCGACATCCTGGTCAGCGGCGCAGCCGGTCGAGGAGAGGTGTTCGGAGCCCTGTACGCGACCGCACGGAGGGCAGAACTCACGGCTCCCGGTGGCAGAAAGCACGGCTCTGCCCTCACCGATCTCCTCCTCTGGAAGATCTCAACAGCTCAGGGCATACAGCAGCAGCCACCACGACACAACTCCGAGGAAACAACATCATGACATCCGGCGCCAAGACAGTGACCGTCTTCCTCACCGTCCTCTGTGGCCTGCTACTCACCATCGTCGCCATATGCGGCAACTGGCCATGGTGGGCCTGGTCCGCACTGGTTGCCCTGCTCCTCGGTGTCCCTCTGCTGATCACAAAGATCGCAGGCATCCGCCGTCGGTCCCTACCCCCGAGCTGACGCCCTACCTCCCTCCGATACCCGTGGAACGCAGGGAGGAGCAGATCTCACACGTCTCACTGCCGAGTGCTTGGGAGGACTACGACTTCCTGTTCTCTGCAACCGTCCGCTGGTGCCCTACGGGAAAGCCAGCGGAAGAACCGATCGTCAATCCTGCCGGACTGGCGGTCGAAGCAGTCCTCAAGCGCGCCCGCGCGATAACCAAGGATCGTGAACCCGGTTGGGCCTCGTTCGTCCAGCACGAACTCAGTGGTGCACTGAGCAGGATGCAACCGGAGCCCACGGGACACCTCCAAGCCATGGCCGAGGCCATCACGCTCACTCTCTCCGAACACGATCAGGAACGTCTGAGCAGTCTTGCCTCGGTACGCAAGGACAAGGCCGTCTGGGAGCATCAGAGGAAGTACGAGCAGAGCAAACGCGAATACTTGGGCGACGACGTGCTCAAGGACACCGGCAGCGCCGTCGTGTGGTGGCTGGCCAAGAACGACGATCAGGTGCACAAGGCCGTGGAGGACCTTGGTCTCCTCGCCCAGCTGACCTCAGCGGCCAATGACACCGACGTTCCTGAGCGCCTCCTGCACCTACTGTCACCGCCGAATGCCGAAGACGCGGAAACTGAAGAGGCAGACAGCCTTGGAACAGCCGGCCAGCCGCTGGGACAGACAGGCTCTACAGCAGACCACTTCGACACGTTTCTCCAGGGAATGGGGCTGGATGCCGACGATGTCCGGCGCGGAATCCTCACCCGGCAGATCGCCGAAATCCTCGTCACCCAAGGTCGCAACGAAACAGCGGAAGAGTTGTTACGTCGCTTCGACGCGCCCACGACCCCATTCAACGATGACTTCGACATGGACAGCGCAACGGGTGACAGTTCCGGACCCTGAGAGCGTTGCTTTGCCCACATCCCCCTCCCATGGGCACGACGATGCAGGCCATACCTGGAGGATATCGATGGAAGAGCTGGCCGCCCTAGCGGCATCCGGAGCCACATCCCTGGTCGGACTCATGCCGCCTCCTGCTGGCCCAAACGCCCGGGACGGCCACGCACCGTGCGCTCGATCCGCATCCTGGTGCTGCGGCTGGCGAAGGAGAACCCGAGCTGGGGTACAGGCGCCTGCACGGCGAGCTGCTTGTGCTGGGGGTGAAAGTGGGCGCGTCCACCGTCTGGGAAATCCTGAAGGAGGCAGGCATCGACCCAGCGCCCGAGCGGATCCAGTACCTGGGCCACCTTCCTCCGCTCCCAGGCTGATGCCCTGCTGGCCTGCGACTTCATGGAAACAGTCACCCTGTCGGGGATGCGGATGTACGTGCTCGTGGTGATCGAACACGGCAGTCGCCGGATCCGCATCCTGGGCACCACCACGCATCCGAGCGCCTCCTGGGTGGCGCAAGCGGCGAAGAACCTCGTCATGGACCTCGAAGACCTCGGCTGCCGGGCACGGTTCATGATCCGAGACAGAGACGGGAAGCTCCCCGACCTGTTCGATGCCGTCCTCAAGGACGCGGGGATCAAAGTCGTCCTCAGCGGCATCCAGATGCCAAGGATGAACTCGATCATGGAAAGGTGGATACAGACCTGTCGCCGCGAGCTCCTGGATCGGACGTTGATCTGGAACCAGCGACACCTTCTCCATACCCTGCGCGAGTTCGAGCAGTTTTACAACGGACACCGACCACACCAGGGCATCGCCAACGCCAGACCGCTGCACCCCTTGCCCCGTCGATCGACGATCCGGACACGTTAGCCCGCCTCGACATACATCGATGCGATCGCCTCGGCGGCATCCTCCACGAGTACCGGCATGCCGCGTGACCAGCACGGATGAGGTTTCCGGCAAGGGCAGGGCCCCGGCCGTCGGTGTGCAGGAGGTTCCGGTGCACGAGTTCGGTCCGCGGCAGGATCCGCGCCGTAGGGATCTCACCGACACCGTGCAGCACGTCCTGGCGTCACGAGGCATCGTCGAGCTGGAACGCGATGCCGTGATCGGCGGACACCTGGTCGACCTGCTGTTCACCTCGCTCGACGGCAACACAGCGGTCCTGGTCGACACCGGCCCCCATCCGGCCGTGACCCGGCACGACACCTCCGCCTGACGCACGGACGAGCCGGTCTGCTCATCGGGTTGCCCTCCGGCGGCCGGGGCACGAAGGCCGGACCCATCGCACGAGTCGTGCGTATCCCCGCCTGGCGCATTCTGGCCGGGCCGAACGCACTGGCGCCGCTGTTCGACTGAGTGACCCGGGTAGGTCAGAGATGATGCGTCGGCAGGCACGGGCAGTCCAAGGTCACAGAGCGTAGAGAACTCCATGATCGCGGACGTCCGTGCCTGCTGTGTACCGAACCCCGCCCAACATGACGAGACGTCAGCAATCGGGCGTCAGCCGACTACGCCGAAGTCCCGACCGAAGAGACCGCGGTAGTACGCGACTTCCGGTTCGCGCTCCATCCAGATGTTGCCGATGGGGGTCTCCGTTGTTGCGCTGTCGGACCATCCGGTTGGTTTCCGCTGCGCTCTTCGAGATGCACGACGAATAGATCGCCTTACCTCGCCGCCACCTCCCCGAAGGGGATATGGGTGATATCTGCCGTGAACTCTCTTTTAGTTCCTTCGTGCTACCCAACCCACCGCAATGCAACCGCCAGTTGATCCCCAACAGCATGACGAGGGACACTACCTGGCGGATGCGTGTTCCCGACCGAGTGGCACTCGCTTCGGCATCCTCCCGCGCAGGTCATCGAGGCCATTTACCCAAAGATTACTGGGCAGTTGGCCTCAGGGGTTTCGTGGTAGCGTCCTTGTTCGGAGGGACAGTGCAAGCTGAAAGAGAAATCGTGAACACGGAGAAGATCACCGCTCGCCGCCTCTCGCTGGAAGAGGTGACGAAGCTCGGCGTGAAGGACAGGCTCTTCATTTCCGCCGACACGGCAGAACTCAAGCTTCCCGACTGCTATGTCCCTGCTTTTCTGACCAAGTCCGGTGAGGATTTCGAGGGCGGCTCGATCACGGCGAGAACCGTATTCCAGGAAGAGGTCTCCTGCCTTCCCGACGACGAGAATGAAGCCGGAATCTACTTGGCTGACGAGAACGGCTCGGTGACCATCGAGGTCCTCCAGTCCGCCGGTCTCGTGCTGGACCTGGCACTTTTCGTCCCTGGTGGGGACAAGGGAGCCCTCACAGCCCTTTACGCTGCGGCCCGGCAGGCCTTCGGCGCCGACACCGTACAGATCTGGCGCCAGGGCCTCAAGGAGGTTCCCGACGTGAAGGTCGACATCTTCGAGGAGCAGATTCCCCGGGGGCGCAAGGGGACCGACAGCCCCAAACGTGACCGTCGCGCGTTCGACACCTACCCCACCCGTGCAGACTTCATCGAGTTCTCCGCGGGGTGGAAGCCGGCCATTGAGATTCACAGGCCGATTGTTGACGACACCCCGACCATCTGAGGCGGCGTTACCTCTCGTTCTCGGCCTGAGAGAACGCCGAGAACGCATGCGCCGGACCCGGTCGACCCCTGAGCGGCCCAGGGAGCCGTCGGAAAATAACTCACGAACGACGAAGCGCCGTTGCACTCGATGACCTCGCGAGACAGACCGCCTGACCAAAATCAAAGCCTGAAGTTATTCTGCGACAGCCCTCAGGGCTTCGCCGTAGTCGAGTGACGTCCACTTCGTGCTCAGGCGAGGCTTAGGAGCATGAGGGGGCAGGGCTTCGGCGTAGTGCCGTGACGTCTGGTTCGTGATCATCCGAGGCCGAGTAGCGCGAGGGGGCGCCGAGGGTCGCGGGCACTGTGGCGGAGGCCGGCCGCGATGTTCCTCACTCCGGCCGTGCGGAGGGCTCCGATGGCGAGGTTGCTCCAGGTGGCCATCGTGCGGGGCGCGTTGCCGGTCCGCAGCTGGGAGGCGTGAAGGGTGTCAATATTCCGATCAGGCTGCTGAGCTGGGCGTTCTCTGTCGATGGTGAGGCAATCGGAGTGGCGTGGTGTGGTACTCGTTGAGCAGTCCACCGAGTACCTGGCGGCGCCTGATTGTGCCAGCAGGTAGGGGGATGATGTTCGGGTCGTCGTCTGGGGCTCGTAGGTCCAGGCTGCGGTGGGGCCGTCCCACGTTGTAGTGCTCGGCATACGTGGTGAGGACGGTGCGCAGATGTCGTTCGCCGGTGATCAGGAGTCGGTCGGTGCACTCGATGCGGGCTGTGCGTATCCATCGTTCGGCGAACGCGTTTGACCGGGGGCTCTGAGGCGGTGTTGGGATGACGGCTGTGCCGTTGCCGGCGAAGACGGCGTCGAACGCGGCGGTGAACTTGCTGTCCCGGTCACGGATGAGGAACCGGAAACACCCGGCCCCGTCGCCGAGGTCCATCAGCAGATTGCGGGCGAGTTGGGTGACCCATGCGCCGGTAGGGCGTGCGCTGACGCCCAGGACATGGACACGCCGAGTGGCAATCTCCATGACGAAGAAGACGTAGAGACGCCTGAGGAAGACCGTCTCCACGTGCATGAAATCGCAGGCAAGCAGCGTGTGGGCCTGTGAGCGCAGGAACGAGCGCCAAGTCTGCTGGGAGGCGCGCTGCGGCGCGGGCGGTAGACCAGAACGGCGCAGGACGCGCCGGACCGTAGCGGCGGCAACCCGATGACCAAGCCGTCGGAGCACGCCTTGGATTCTGACGTACCCCCAGGTCGGGTTCTCTCGCGCCAAGCGCTGGATGAGCGCGACCGTCTCTTCCGGCAACGGTGGCCGACTGGGGCCGACCGCCGTCTGGCGCCTGTGGGTGCCAGAAACGCTGTCAACCTTGTGGGTGCCGGAAACTGCGTCACCCGAGGTGACCTGCGGGTTCGGAGCTACCCGAGCGCGGGAGGCTGGCGGGTGCTGTGCGGCATCATGCTGGGTCGTGGCGATACGTCTGATCTATCAACTAACGTGCCAGCTCTTCGGATGGCTTGTGCTGCTTGCCCGGTCGAGTGCGGCGAAGGACGTCGAGATCTTGACGCTCCGGCACCAGCTCGCTGTCGCGCAACGCATCCAGCCACGACCTCGCTTTTCCTGGAGCGATCGGGCTGTCATGGCAGCGCTGCTCCGGATGGTGAACAAGAAGCAGCGTGCACGGCTGGCATTGCTGGTCACACCGCGGTCGGTCCTACGCTGGCACGCACGCCTCGTCGCCCGAAAGTGGACCTATCCACACCGCCGCCCGGGCCGACCTCCGAAGCCGGAAGCACTGCGGCACCTGGTCCTGCGCCTCGCGCGGGAGAACCCGGGGTGGGGATATCGACGGATCCACGGCGAACTGCTTGGTCTGGGACGCAAGGTCGGCGCCTCCACCGTCTGGGAGATACTGAAGAAGGCTGGGATCGACCCATCACCGCAACGCGCGGACCGCTCATGGGCTGCTTTCCTCAAAGCCCAGGCCTCCGCAATCGTGGCCACCGACCTCTTCCACATCGACACCGTCCTCTTGCGGCGCTGGTTCGTACTGTTCTTCATCGACCATGGCGCCCGCCGCGTGCACATCGCCAGCATCACTCGACACCTGACCGGCCCCTGGATCACCCAGCAAGCGCGGAACTACCTCATGGACCTGGGCGACGGCGCAGAGTCGATCAAGTTCCTCATCCGGGACCGCGGCGCCTACTTCACCGACAGCTTTGACGCCGTCTTCCAAGCAGCCGGCGTACGCGTCATCCCCACACTGCCCGCTGTGCCACGGATGAACGCGATCGCCGAACGCTGGATCGGATCATGCCGACGCGAGGCCACCGACCGCATCCTGATCACCGGAGAGCGCCACCTCCGCCTCGTCCTCGACGAGTACACGGAGCACTACAACAGTCACCGGCCGCATCGATCCCTCGGACAACGGGCGCCAGGCCGACTCACCGAGTCCGAACCAATTATCGCCACTGGCAAAACCCGCATCTCCCGACGCGATCGACTCAGCGGCCTCATCCACGAATACTCGCAGGTCGCGTAGGGGTGACATAGTTTCCGGCACGCACAGGGTTCCGGAAATCGGCGGGCCGATCGATCCCGACAACGAGGCCCACGATCTCGTCATGTCCGTCTTCGGCGGCATGAGCAAAGGCGAACGCAATCGCGTCAAGATCCGCGTACGCACCGCCATGGGCTCTCAAGCCAAGATCGAAGGCCGCTTCCTCGGCGGCAGACCCCCATACGGCTACCGGCTCGCCGACGCCGGCCCACACCCCAACCCGGCCAAGGCCGCCGACGGCAAACGCCTCCACCGTCTCGAACCCGACCCCCAAGCCGCGCCCATCGTGGTCCGCATCTTCACCGAGTACCTTCGCGGAACCGGCCTATACGCCATCGCCGAAGGCCTGACCCGCGACAACATCCCCTGCCCCTCAGCCCACGACCGCGCCCGCAATCCGCACCGCGACGGCCGCGCCTGGTCCAAGAACACCGTCCGCGCCATCCTCACCAACCCCCGCTACACCGGCCACGAAGTATGGAACAAACAACGCAAGCAGGAAATCCTCCTCGACATCGACGATGTCACCCTGGGCCACCGCACCCAACAGACCTGGAACACCCCCGAACAGTGGATCTGGTCTACCCAACCCGTCCACGAACCCCTGGTCAGCAAGACCACCTTCACCCGCGCCCAAGCCAGGAGACACGACCGCCGCCAGCACCACCCCGCAGAACGCAGCCCCCGCACCACACCACGCACCTACGCCCTACGCGGACTCATCCGCTGCTCCCTGTGCGACCGCAAGATGCAGGGCACCTTCAACCACGGCCACCCCCACTACCGCTGCCGCTATCCCTACGAATACGCCAAGAGCAGCCCCCTCGACCACCCGCTCACCGTCTACATCCGGGAAGCCGCCATTCTCCCGGAACTCGACCGGTGGATCGCACAGGTCTTCGCCCCCGGACAGCTGAAGACCACGCTACAGGCCATGCAGCGATCCCAACGGACAGCAGCCACCCCCTTGCCCGGCCTCGAGGCAGCCCGCCGCACCATCACCGACTGCGACCGGCGACTGAACCAATACCGCGCCGCACTCGACGCCGGAGCCAGCCCCGCAACCGTCGCCAACTGGATCGGCCAGGCCGAGGCCGACAAAGCCGCCGCACAGCAACAGCTCATCACCGCCGGCGCAGCCCGGCGCACCGTCCTCACCGACGAACAGATCCACGGCATGATCAAAGACCTCGGTGACCTCACCGACCGGCTTGTCACCGCCCCCGCCGACCGCAAAGCCCCTCTCTACCAGGCTTTCGGCCTCACGCTCACCTACAACATGAAGAAGCGGGTCGTAACCGTTGAGTCACAACCCGCATCATCCGTGTACGTAAGAACGTGTCCGAGGGGGGACTTGAACCCCCACGCCCGATAAAGGGCACTAGCACCTCAAGCTAGCGCGTCTGCCATTCCGCCACCCGGACCAGGTGTGTCTCCGCGGCCCGCCGCGGCGACATGGACCACGATACCAAGGTTTCGGAGTGCGTTTCACCTGCGTACTCCGGGCGCCCGCCCCCGCGCCGACCTGGGGGGACGCGGGGGTGGACACGGAGGGTGACTGGTGGTGACTAGGTGGGCATCAGGTGGTAGTCGGGGAAGTTGCCGGGGAGGCGTTCGGGGGCTGGGCCCTCGGTGACGGCGCGGATCAGGAGGTCGCCGCCGACGAAGGCGCCGCGCCAGGAGGCGCCGAAGCCGCCGAAGAGTTCGTCGCGGTCGCCGCGGGAGCGGGGCCTGCCGTGGCCGGTCTTGAAGGCGCGGATCTGGGGGGCCAGGCGGGCATAGGTGGCGGGGTCGTCGCAAGAGAGGGTGGCGACGAGGGCGCCGTTGCTGGCGTTCATGGCGGCGAGCAGTTCGGCCTCGGTGTCGACCAGGACGAGGGTGTCGACGGGGCCGAAGGGCTCGGCGTGGTGGAGCGGGGAGGTGGAGGGCGGGTTGAGGAGGGTGACGGGGGGCGCGTAGGCGGAGAGGTCCTGGCCGGGGAGGAAGTGGCCGTCGGCGAGGTCGCCGCGGTGGAGGGGGACGGCGCCGCGGTCGATGGCCTCGGCCACCTGGTCGGCGAGCTCCTTGGCCTTGGCCGCGTTGATCAGGGGGCCGAAGTCCAGGTCGGGGACCTGGTCGGTGGGGTGCTCCACGGCCAGGGGGTGGCCCACGCGGATGGCGCGCACCGCCGGGAGGTAGACGGAGAGGAAGGCGTCGAAGGACGAGCGCTGGACGACGAAGCGCGGATAGGCGGTGCAGCGCTGCTTGCCGTAGTCGAAGGTCGTGCGGATCAGCGGGGCGAGGGCGTCCCAGTCGGTGAAGTTCCAGATGCCCCAGGCGTTGAGCCCCTCCTGCTCCAGAATGTGGCGCTTGCCGAGGTCGGCGACGGCGGTGGCGACCCGGGCGCCGGTGTCGCGGCCGCCGACGAAGGAGACGCAGCCGATCTCGGGCGAGCGGACCAGGGCCTCGGAGAGCTCACCGCCGCTGCCGCTGACGAGGGTGACCGGGATGCCCTCGCGGGCGGCGAGCGCGCAGGCGAGGGTGAGGCAGGCCAGCCCGCCGTCGGTGGGGGTCTTGGCGATGACGGCGTTGCCGGCCAGCGCCTGGACGAGCAGGGCGTGGGCGAGGACGCTCATCGGGTAGTTCCAGCTCGCGATGTTGGAGACCGGACCGGGCAGCGGGGTGCGGCCCTCGGCCATGCGGTCGATCTCGTCGACGTACCAGCGGACGCCGTCGATGGCCCGGTCCACATCGGCCTGGGCCAGCCGCCAGGGCTTGCCGATCTCCCAGACCAGGAGGAGGGCGAGCAGTCCCCGGTGCTCGCAGAGCGCGTCGAGGGTGGCGGACACCCGCGCCCGGCGCTCCGGGAGGGCGATATGCCGCCAGCCGCGGTGCTGGTCGAGGGAGGCGCGTACGGCCTGGTGGGCGGTGGTGGTGTCGAGCCGTGGCGGGCCCGCGATCGGGGTGCCGTCGACGGGAGTGGTGGCGGGGAGGGCCCGGCCGTCGCGGTGCCAGGTGCCGTCCCAGAGGTTGAGGACGCGGTCGTCCTGGAACGCCTCGGGGGCGGCGGCCAGACAGCGCTGCCAGGTGTCGCCCCAGGAGGTTCCGGGCTTGAGGGTGAGGGTGGGTGCCATCGGCGATCTCCGCTCTCGTTGCACAGGCGCGGGGCGGGATGTGGCGGGGTGTGGGTGTGCCGGGCTATGGCGGTCCGTACGTCACCCGCCACGTACGCGGCGTGGCTGTGCGTGGCGGGTGTCGCTACGGCGAGGAAGGTCGCGGTACGGAGCGTGACCGTGATCGGGTCGCGGAGCGGGTACGGTCACCTCACGCGACGTTGCCGGGTGTTTCGGCCAGATCGGCCAGCAGGCCCACCACCAGCCCGGCGGTCTCCGTGGGGGTCGCTCCCACGCTCACGCCCGCCGCCTCCAGCGCCGCCTTCTTGGCCGCGGCGGTGCCCGAGGAGCCGGAGACGATGGCGCCCGCATGGCCCATGGTGCGGCCCTCGGGGGCGGTGAAGCCGGCGATGTAGCCGACGACCGGCTTGGTGACGTGGTCGGCGATGTACCGCGCGGCGCGCTCCTCCGCGTCGCCGCCGATCTCTCCGATCATCACGATGAGGTCGGTTTCGGGGTCGGCCTCGAAGGCGGCCAGCGCGTCGATGTGGGTGGTGCCGATGACCGGGTCGCCGCCGATGCCCACGCAGGTGGAGAAGCCGATGTCGCGCAGCTCGTACATCAGTTGGTAGGTGAGCGTGCCGGACTTGGAGACGAGCCCGATCCGGCCCGGTTTGGTGATGTCGGCGGGGATGATGCCGGCGTTGGACTGGCCCGGGGAGATCAGCCCGGGGCAGTTGGGGCCGATGATCCTGGTGGCGCGGGCCCGGGCGTACGCCTGGAAGGCGACCGCGTCATGGACCGGGATGCCCTCGGTGATGACGACGGCGAGCGGGATCCGGGCGTCGGCGGCCTCGGTGACGGCGGCCTTGGCGTGGGGCGGCGGGACGAACAGGACGCTCACATCGGCGCCGGTGGCGTCCATGGCCTCGCGTACGGAGCCGAAGACGGGCACCGTACGGCCGCCGATGTCGACCCGGGTCCCTGCTTTGCGCGGATTGACGCCCCCGACGACATCGGTGCCGGCGGCGAGCATCCGCCGGGTGTGCTTCATGCCTTCCGCGCCCGTCATGCCCTGGACGATGACCTTGCTGTCCTTGGTGAGGAAGATGGCCATGATGTGCGCCCCCTACGCGGCGAGTTCGGCGGCGCGCGCGGCGGCGCCGTCCATGGTGTCGGCCTGGTGGACGAGTGGATGAGCCAATTGGTCAAGGATGGCCCGGCCACGTGCGGCGTTGTTGCCGTCGAGCCGGACGACCAGTGGCTTGGTGAGGGCGACGGTGTCCAGGGCGCGCACGATGCCGTCGGCCACCGCGTCGCAGGCGGTGATGCCGCCGAAGACGTTGACCAGGACGGAGCGCACCTCGGGGTCGTCGAGGACGAGGGACAGCCCGTCGGCCATCACCTGCGCCGAGGCGCCGCCACCGATGTCGAGGAAGTCGGCGGGGCGGGCGCCGCAGCCCGCGACGACGTCCAGGGTGGACATCACCAGACCCGCGCCGTTGCCGATGACGCCCACCCGGCCGTCCAGTTTGACGTAGGCGAGGCCGGCGGTCGCGGCGCGGGCCTCCAGCGGGTCCCGGGCGCGGTCGCCTGAGTCGTCCCATGACGGCTGCCGGAAGCGGGCGTTGTCGTCCAGCGTGACCTTTCCGTCCAGAGCCACGATCGCGCCCTCCCGGGTCACCACCAGCGGGTTGATCTCGACCAGGAGGGCGTCGTACGCGGTCAGGACGGTCCACAGCCGGCTGATGGTCCCGGCCGTCTCCGGCGGCAGTCCCCCGGCGACGGCGATCTCGGCGGCCTTCGCCTCGGTCACCCCCTCGGCGGGGTCGATCGCGATCCGGGCCACCGCCTCCGGGCGGCGCGCCGCGACCTCCTCGATCTCCATACCGCCCTCGGCGGAGGCGATGGCCAGAAAGCGGCCCGCGGCCCGGTCCAGGGTGAAGCCGAGGTACATCTCCCGTTCCACCTCGACCGGTTCGGCGACCATCAGCCGGTGGACGGTGTGGCCCTTGATGTCCATGCCGAGGATCCGTCGTGCGGTCCGCTCGGCCGCCGCCGGGTCGTCGGCGAGTTTCACCCCGCCCGCCTTGCCCCGGCCGCCGGTCTTCACCTGGGCCTTGACGACGACGCGGCCGCCGAGCCGCTCGGCGGCGGCGCGGGCGGCTTCGGCCGTGGCCACGACCTCGGCGCGCGGCACCGATACGCCGTTTTCTTCGAGGAGTTCCCGTGCCTGGTGTTCGTACAGGTCCATTGCCTGCTCCCTGATGACCGGTCAACAGCGCTTGATCCAGCGCTGGATCGAACGAGTGGCGCACGCCCCCTGGACATCGCTCGGCCGATGGTGGGATAACAAAGTTCATACAGGATAACGTCGACTGTATGCAATCCAGCGATCCACCTGCGAAGCACGCACCGACCCCTACGAAGGGACGCGATTCGCCATGCCCGACGACAGCCAGGACGTCATCTCCGGCGGGCACTTGGTCGCCAAAGCACTCAAGGCAGAGGGCGTCGAGGTCATCTACACCCTCTGCGGCGGCCACATCATCGACATCTACGACGGCTGCGTCGACGAGGGCATCGATGTCATCGACGTACGCCATGAACAGGTCGCCGCCCACGCCGCCGACGGCTACGCCCGGATCACCGGCAAGCCCGGCTGCGCCGTCGTCACCGCCGGTCCCGGCACCACCGACGCGGTCACCGGCGTCGCCAACGCCTTCCGCGCCGAGTCACCCATGCTGCTCATCGGCGGCCAGGGCGCCCACAACCAGCACAAGATGGGATCCCTGCAGGACCTTCCGCACGTCGACATGATGGCGCCGATCACCAAGTTCGCCGCCACCGTCCCGGACACCGCCCGCGCCGCCGACATGGTCTCCATGGCCTTCCGCGAGTGCTTCCACGGCGCCCCCGGGCCCTCCTTCCTGGAGATCCCGCGCGATGTGCTGGACGCCAAGGTGCCGGTGGACAAGGCCCGTGTCCCCCAGGCCGGGCACTACCGCGCCTCCACCCGCAGCGCCGGCGACCCCGAGTCCGTCCAGAAGCTGGCCGATCTCCTGGTCCAGGCCGAGAAGCCAGCGATCCTGCTGGGCAGTCAGGTGTGGACCACCCGCGCCACCGACTCGGCCATCGAGCTGGTGCGCACGCTCAATGTGCCCGCGTACATGAACGGCGCGGGGCGCGGCACACTGCCGCCCGGCGATCCGCACCACTTCCAGCTCTCCCGCCGCTACGCGTTCTCCAACGCCGACCTCATCGTCATCGTCGGCACGCCCTTCGACTTCCGGATGGGCTACGGCAAGCGGCTCTCCCCCGACGCCACCGTGGTCCAGATCGACCTCGACTACCGCACGGTCGGCAAGAACCGGGACATCGACCTCGGCATCGTGGGCGACGCGGGGCTGGTGCTCTCGGCCGTCACCCAGGCCGCGTCCGGGCAAGGGGGGTTTGGGGGGCTTCCCCCCATAAGGCACAGCAACGGGGGCGCGGGCAAGCGCAAGGAGTGGCTGGACGAGCTGCGCGCCGCCGAACAGAAGGCGATCGAGAAGCGGCTGCCCAACCTCCGGTCCGACGCCTCCCCCATCCATCCGTACCGCCTGGTCAGCGAGATCAACGACTTTCTCACCGAGGACTCGATCTACATCGGCGACGGCGGCGACATCGTCACCTTCTCCGGTCAGGTCGTCCAGCCCAAGTCGCCCGGCCACTGGATGGATCCGGGGCCGCTGGGGACGCTCGGCGTCGGTGTGCCGTTCGTGATGGCCGCCAAGCAGGCCCGCCCCGACAAGGAGGTGGTGGCGCTCTTCGGCGACGGCGCGTTCTCCCTGACCGGCTGGGACTTCGAGACGCTGGTCCGCTTCGACCTGCCGTTCGTCGGCATCGTCGGCAACAACTCCTCGATGAACCAGATCCGTTACGGCCAGAAGGCCAAGTACGGCGAGGAGCGGGAGCGGATCGGCAACACCCTCGGCGATGTGCCCTACGACCAGTTCGCGCGGATGCTCGGCGGCCACGGCGAGGAGGTCCGCGACCCGGCGGACATCGGCCCGGCGCTGCGGCGCGCCCGGGAGTCCGGCAAGCCGTCGCTGATCAACGTCTGGGTGGACCCGGACGCGTACGCCCCCGGAACCATGAACCAGACCATGTACAAGTAGGGAGCCGCCACCATGTCCCAGGCTGCCCAGGCCAATCAAGCTCTGACGGGCATCCGCGTCCTCGACATGACGCATGTGCAGTCCGGTCCCTCCGCCACCCAGCTGCTCGCCTGGCTCGGCGCGGATGTGATCAAGCTGGAGAACACCACCGGGGACATCACCCGCAAGCAGTTGCGGGACCTCCCCGACGTGGACTCGCTCTACTTCACGATGCTCAACTGCAACAAGCGGAGCATCACCCTCAACACCAAGTCCGAGCGCGGCAAGGAGATCCTGACCGAGCTGATCCGGCGCAGCGATGTGCTGGTGGAGAACTTCGGTCCGGGCGCCGTGGACCGCATGGGGTTCTCCTGGGAGCGCATCCAGGAGATCAATCCGCGGCTGGTCTACGCCTCGATCAAGGGGTTCGGCGAGGGCCCGTACACCAAGTTCAAGGCGTACGAGGTGGTCGCGCAGGCCATGGGCGGGTCGATGTCCACGACCGGCTTCGAGGACGGCCCGCCGCTGGCCACCGGCGCCCAGATCGGCGACTCCGGCACCGGGGTGCACTGCGTGGCGGGCATCCTCGCCGCGCTCTACCAGCGCACCCACACCGGGCGCGGCCAGCGGGTCAATGTGGCGATGCAGCACGCGGTGCTCAACCTGTGCCGGGTCAAGCTGCGCGACCAGCAGCGGCTGACGCACGGTCCGCTCGCCGAATACCCCAATGAGGACTTCGGCGACGAGGTGCCGCGCAGTGGCAACGCCAGCGGTGGCGGCCAGCCCGGCTGGGCGGTCAAATGCGCGCCCGGCGGGCCCAACGACTACGTCTACGTCATCGTGCAGCCGGTCGGCTGGGAGCCCATCACCCGGCTCATCGGCCGCCCCGAGCTGGCCGAGGACCCGGAGTGGGCCTCGCCGGAGTCGCGGCTGCCGAAGCTGGCCAAGATGTTCCAGCTGATCGAGGAGTGGTCGAGCACCCTGCCCAAGTGGAAGGTGCTGGAGCAGCTCACGGCCCACAACATCCCGTGCGGGCCGATCCTGTCCACCAAGGAGATCGTCGAGGACGCGTCGCTCGCGGCCAACGAGATGATCGTCGAGGTCGACCACCCCGAGCGCGGCTCCTTCACCACCGTCGGCTCCCCGCTGAAGCTCTCCGACTCCCCGGTCCAGGTCGAGCGCTCCCCGCTGCTGGGTGAGCACAACGAAGAGGTGTACGTCGGGGAGCTGGGACTCGGCGACGAGGAAGTGCGGCTGCTCAAAACGAACGGAGTGATCTGACGGTGACGTATGACAACGATGCCGTGCGCGCGGTGCTGGACGCCGCCCGCGCCGAGGGGCGCACGGCGCTGACCGCTCCCGAAGGGAAGCGGATCACCGATGCCTATGGCATCCCGACCCCGGCCGAGGGGCTGGCGGAGACCGTCGACGAGGCGGTGTCGCTGGCCGACCGGATCGGCTTCCCGGTCGTCCTCAAGATCGTGTCGCCGGACATCCTGCACAAGACCGACGCGGGCGGGGTCCGGGTGGGGCTGAGCTCCTGCGCCGAGGTGCGGGGCGCGTTCACCGCGATCGTCGACAACGCCCGCTCCTACGACCCGAAGGCCCGCATCCAGGGCGTCCAGGTGCAGCAGATGATCCCGGACGGCGGGCAGGAGGTCATCGTCGGCGCGGTCACCGATCCCACCTTCGGCAAGGTCGTGGCGTTCGGCCTCGGCGGGGTGCTGGTGGAGGTGCTGGGGGACATCACCTTCCGGCTGGCCCCGGCGACCGAGGACGACGCGCTGTCGATGCTGGACGGGATCCGCGCCGCCGAGGTGCTGCGCGGGGTGCGCGGCGGACCGGCGGTGGACCGCGCGGCGCTCGCCGATCTGATCGTCCGGGTCTCCCGGCTGGTGGCGGACTTCCCGGAGATCACGGAGGTCGACCTCAACCCGGTGTTCGCCACCGCGAGCGGGGTGCTCGCCGCCGATGTGCGGCTGCTGATCGGGGATCCCGCCCCGCAGGAGCGCCGCCGCTACTCGCGCGAGGAGATCCTGAGCGCGATGCGCCGGCTGATGCAGCCACGCTCGGTGGCGGTGGTGGGCGCATCCAACGAGCAGGGCAAGATCGGCAATTCGGTGATGCGCAACCTCATCGACGGCGGCTTCCCCGGGGAGATCCACCCGGTGAACCCCAAGGCCGACGACATCCTGGGCCGCAAGGCGTACAAGAGCGTCACGGACGTCCCCGGCGAGGTGGATGTCGCGGTCTTCGCGATCCCCGCGAAGTTCGTGCCCGCCGCGCTGGAGGAGGTCGGCCGCAAGGGCATCCCGAACGCCGTGCTGATCCCGTCCGGCTTCGCCGAGACCGGTGAACACGAGCTGCAGCGGCGGATCGTGGAGATCGCCGAGGAGTACGGGGTGCGGGTGCTGGGGCCCAACATCTACGGTTACTACTCCACCTGGCAGGACCTGTGCGCCACCTTCTGCACCCCGTACGACGTCAAGGGGCCGGTGGCGCTCACCTCGCAGTCCGGTGGCATCGGGATGGCGATCCTCGGCTTCGCCCGGACGACCAAGACCGGTGTCTCGGCGATCGTCGGGCTCGGCAACAAGTCGGATGTGGACGAGGACGATCTGCTCACCTGGTTCGGTGAGGACGACCGCACCCAGTGCATCGCGATGCATCTGGAGGACCTCAAGGACGGCCGCGCCTTCGTGGAGGCGGCGCGGGCCACGGTGCCCAGGAAGCCCGTGGTGGTGCTCAAGGCGGGCCGTACGGCGGCGGGCGCCAAGGCGGCCGGCTCCCACACCGGCGCGCTGGCGGGGGACGACGCGGTCTACGACGACATCCTGCGGCAGGCCGGGGTGATCCGGGCGCCGGGCCTGAACGAGATGCTGGAGTACGCCCGGGCGCTGCCCGTGCTGCCCACGCCACAGGGCGACAACGTCGTCATCATCACCGGCGCCGGTGGCTCGGGGGTGCTGCTGTCGGACGCGATCGTCGACAACGGGCTGTCGCTGATGGAGATCCCGGACGACCTGGACGCCGCGTTCCGCCGCTTCATCCCTCCGTTCGGCGCGGCCGGGAACCCGGTGGACATCACCGGCGGCGAACCGCCGTCCACCTACGAGGCGACCATCCGGCTGGGCCTGGAGGATCCGCGGATCCACTCGCTGGTCCTGGGCTACTGGCACACCATCGTCACCCCGCCGATGGTGTTCGCCGAGCTGACCGCGCGGGTCGTCGAGGAGTTCCGCGCCCGGGGCATCGCCAAACCGGTGGTGGCCTCGCTCGCGGGCGACACCGAGGTCGAGGAGGCGTGCGCCTACCTCTTCGAGCGCGGGGTCGTGGCTTATCCGTACACCACCGAGAAGCCGGTGGCCGTTCTGGGCGCCAAGTACCGCTGGGCCAGGTCAGCGGGGCTGCTCAGGTAAGCCACCACGTTTCCCGGAGCACGAAGAGTTTGGACAGGGGGCGCTGGCCGGGTTCCTTCGAAGCCAAGGGGACGACATGAGCACAGCAGAACGACCGGAGGGGGCCCTCCCCTTCCGTGAAGTGCAGGACAGCAAGGGACGCATCTATCGCATCGGTGAGTCGGACCGCGACATCCTGGGCCACAGCCGGAAGCTGATGGTCTATCTGCCGTGGATCGCGATGATGGCCATCAGCGTGTCCGAGTACGCGTACGGCTCGGCCGAGGACACGCTCTCGGAGGCGCACGGCTGGACCCAGAGCAACACCTTCTGGATCCTGAGCGTCTGGGTGTTCTTCCAGGCCGGGATCGCCTTCCCGGCCGGGTGGCTGCGGGAGAAGGGGATCCTGACCGCCCGCGCGGCGATGTTCGTGGGGTCGGGGCTGTGTCTGATCGGGTTCGTGGCCCTCGCCCACCTGGACAACGTTTTCGCCGCCATCGTCGGTTTCGGTGTCATCGGCGGGCTCGGCTCCGGATTCATCTACGCCACCTGCATCAATATGGTGGGCAAGTGGTTCCCGGAGCGGCGCGGGGCGAAGACGGGGTTTGTCAACGGCGGGTTCGCCTACGGCGCGCTGCCGTTCATCTTCATCTTCAACTACTGGTTCGACACGGGTAACTTCGACGAGGTCCTGGACCTCATCGGGGTCTATGTGCTGATCATCGTGGCGATCTGCGCCTGGTTCTTCAAGGACCCGCCGAAGAACTGGTGGCCCGCCGACATCGACCCGCTGAGCTACAGCGGCAACGCCAAGAGCGCGGCGAGTCTGGCGAAGAACCCGCCGGCGGCACGGCAGTACACGCCCAAGGAGGCGATCAAGACCGGGATGCTGCCGCTGATGTGGGTGTCCCTGGTGCTCACCGCCGGGGTGTCCATCTTCGGCATCTCCTTCCAGGTCGACTACGCCAAGGAGGTGGGCTTCGGCCCACTGGTGGCGGCCTCGTCCATGGGCATCATGTCCGTCATCAACGGTGTCGGACGCGGTGTGGTCGGCTGGCTCTCGGACCTGTGGGGGCGCAAGACGACCCTGGTGTTCGTCATCGTGGTGCTGGGCCTCGCCCAGTTCGGGGTGATCTGGGCCGGCAACATCCACAACGAGGTGCTGTTCCTCTTCTTCGCCTTCCTCTCCGGATTCGGCGGCGGCGCCTTCTACCCGATGTTCGCGGCGCTGACCCCGGACTACTTCGGGGAGAACTACAACGCCACCAACTACGGCCTGGTGTACAGCGGAAAGCTGATCAGCGGGCTGTTCGGCGGCGGGTTGGGCTCGATGGTGGTCGACTCCTGGGGCTACGACGGCGCCTACGCGCTCGCCGGAGGCATCTCCATGCTGGCGGCCGCGGTGGCCCTGCTGCTGCGGCAACCGGGTCGGCCACGGGTCCGGGGTATCGCCCCGAACCCGCAGCCGATCAGTCGCGAGGCCGTCTAGCTCCGCCCCGAAGGGCCCTCGCTCAGCCCCGTCCGCCGCACCGCAGTGACCGCAGATAGCGGGCGGAGCGGCGGGCGGTGGTGAGCGAATCGGCGGGCTCGTCGTGCTCCACCATCCAGTGGTGGCGGCGGCCGCCATGGGTCCTGCCGACCGCGGTCAGGAAGCGGCGGTAGTCGATGTCACCGTCACCGACGTCCACCATCCGGTAGCCGTCGGTGGCGGTTTCGTCGTGTTCCCCGTCCTTGACGTGGAAGAGCGGATAGCGGTGCGGGGCGCGCAGGACGTAGTCGAGCGGCTCGAAGGGCGCCGGGGAGCCGTCCACCCTCTTGCCGAAGCGGTACTGGCCCACATACGCCCAGTAGATGTCCATCTCCAGATGGACCAGCTCGGGGTCGGTCTCGGCGAGCAGCACGTCGTAGAGGCGGACGTCCGGCCGGTCGGTGGCGAAGGAGAACTCCTCGGCGTGGTTGTGCTGGTAGAACTTCATCCCGCGCGCCTTGGCCGCCGCGCCGTAGGTGTTGAACTCCTCCGCACAGCGCTTCCAGCCGTCCACCGTGGAGCCGTAGCGCCAGGGCCCGGAGGCGGTGCCCACATGCGGCAGGCCCAGCGCCTCGGCGTCGTCCAGCACCTGGGTGAGGTTGGTGGCGAAGGTGTACGCCTTCGGGTCGTCGGAGTAGTAGCCGACGTGGCTGCCGATACCGCGCAGCCCGTGGTCCCGCATCAGCCGCGTGAGCTGCCCCAGGGTGATGTCGCCGGTGCCCTGGGTGTATCCGGCGAACTCCACCTGGTCGTAGCCGTACCGGGCCAGCTCCTTGAAGACCCCGGCGAAGCCGATGGACTGCACCTGGTCGCGGAGGGTGTAGAGCTGGATGCCGAGGTGGCCGCGGGGCACCAGCGGGCCGCCCCGGCCCTTCTGGGCGGCCGTGCCGCTCTGGGCCGAGGTGCCGGTCTGGGCGGCGTTGGCGGTGGCCGTGCCGACCAGGGTGGCGGCCGTGGCACCCGCGGCGACGCCGAGGAATCTGCGGCGGCGGAGCGTCTCGGCGAGTTCGGGGTGTTCCTGAGCCCTCTTCACGGGGTGTCTCCTTCGGTGGTTGCGTTCGTCAGGCCGGCGAGGCGGAGGAGCAGGGTTTTGACGTCGGTGGCGGCCACTTGGCCGCTCACCGCGCCGGGCTGGGAGCAGAGGAGGACGGGCCCGTCCTCCTCGCGGTCCGGGAGGCGGCCGTGGCTGCCGCGCACCGGGGACGGATCGAGCGGGACGACGGCCATGCGGTAGCGCATCCCGGTCTTCTTGCGGGCCAGCGCGGTGGCGGCCCGCACCCGCACATAGGGGTCCTTGGGGTCCATGAACAGCTCGGCCGGGTCATAGCCGGGCTTGCGGTGGATCTCCACGAGCTGGGCGAAGTCGGGGGCCCGGGCGTCGTCGAGCCAGTAGTAGTACGTGAACCAGGCGTCCGGCGCGGCGACCGCGACCAGCTCCCCGGAGCGTGGATGGTCCAGCCCATGGGCCTTCTTTCCCTCGTCGTCGAGGAGTTCGGCGATGCCGGGCAGACCGGCCAGGGCGGCGCGGGTGGCGTCCAGGTCCTCGGCGCGGCGCACATACACATGGGCGAGCTGGTGGTCGGCGACCGCGAAGGCCCTGGAGGCGCCGGGGTCCAGATACTCCATGCCGTCCTGGGTGTGCACCTCCAGCAGCCCGGCGCGGCGCAGCGCCCGGTTGATGTCCACGGGCCGGGAGACCCGGGTGATGCCGTACTCGGACAGCGCCACGACGGTGCGCCCGCGGGCGGTGGCATCGTCGAGCAGCGGGCCGAGGGCGGTGTCGAGCTCGGTGGCGGCGGCGTGGGCGCGGGGGTCGTCGGGGCCGTACCGCTGGAGGTCGTAGTCCAGATGCGGAAGGTAGGTCAGCACCAGATCGGTGGGGCTGGTCCGCAGGATGTGGCGGGTGGCGTCGATGATCCACTGCGAGGAGACCAGATCGGCGCCCGGTCCCCAGAAGTGGAAGAGCGGGAAGGTGCCGAGCTGCGCGGTGAGTTCGTCGTGCAGCGCGGGGGGCCGGGTGTAGCAGTCCGGCTCCTTGCGGCCGTCGGCGTAGTAGACGGGGCGCGGGGTGACGGTGATGTCGGTGTCCGAGCCCATGGCGTACCACCAGCAGATGTTGGCCACCGTGTAGCCGGGGTGGGCGCGGCGGGCGGCGTCCCACAGCTTGTCGCCGCCGACCAGCCCGTTGTGCTGCCGCCACAGCAGCACCTCGCCCATCTCGCGGAAGTACCAGCCGTTGCCGACGATGCCGTGTTCGGCGGGGGTGGTGCCGGTGAGGAACGTGGACTGGGCGGCGCAGGTGACGGCGGGCAGCACGGTGCCCAGTGCGGCGCGGGAGCCGGAGCGGGCGAGCGCCTTCAGGCGCGGCATATGGTCCAGCAGCCGTGGGGTCAGCCCGACGACATCCAGGACGAGGAGGGGGGTCGGGCCGCCCCTGCCGCTCACATCGCTCATGGCAGCTCCTTGAGGCCGAGGTCGGTCAGCAGGTCGCGGGCGAGGGCGAGTTCGGCGGCGATGCCGTCGGCGAGCCGTTCGCGGGTACGGGGGCGCAGCTCGGGCGGAAGCGCCTGCCAGGTGTACGTCTCCACTTCGAGGTGGCGGGTCAGCGGGGCGGGCTCGCCGACGAGCCGGGCGAGGGCGTCCGCCAGCACCGGGAGGGTGGAGGTGAGCGGGGGCTCCGGCGGGGCGTGCAGCGGCACATGGAAGTGGGACCGCCAGGGCGCGGTGTCGCCGAGACCGCCCGCGAGCGCCTCGTCGAGGTCGTCGGTGCCGTGGACGCCGCCCTCGGGGGCCCGGGTGCGGGTCTGGTGGAGGAAGCGGGGCTCGGCGAACGCCGCGAGGGCCTCCCGCACCCCGGCCCGCGCCGGGTCCTCGGCGTGCAGCGCGGCGGACAGCTGCGCCTTGACGACCGGGACCCCGGCGGCGGTGAGCGCGTCTGTGGCCGTCTGGGGGTCCTCGAACTGCGTCGCCAGATGGCAGGTGTCCAGGCACACGCCGATCCGGTCCAGGGGCGGGCCGCCGGGTGCGGTGAGCGCCTCGATGGCCTGCCCGGTCGTCTCGACGGTGCAGCCGGGCTCGGGCTCCAGGCCGATGCGGATGGAGCGGCCGGTGAGTTCCTGGATGGCGTCGAGCCGCTGGGCGAGGGTGGTGAGGTGGCGGCGGGCGGCGCGGGCCCGTTCGGGGTCGAAGGGGGTGCGCCAGGCCAGCGGCAGGGTGGAGACGGAGCCGTCGGCGATGTCGTCGGGGAGCAGCGCGGCCAGCAGCCGGGCCAGATGGGTGGTGTGCTCCAGCCGCTCGGGATCGGTCCAGTCGGGCTTGTAGACGCGGTACTTGACCTCCTGGGCGCCGAACCCCTCGTACGGGAAGCCGTTGAGGGTGACCACTTCCAGGCCGCGGGTGTCCAGCGCGGTGCGCAGCTTGCGCAGTTCGGCGGGGTCGGCGCTCAGGGTGCGGGCGGCGTCGCGGGCCAGCCACAGGCCGATGCCGAGCCGGTCGCGGCCCAGCCGGCGGCGCACCGGTTCGCAGTACAGCCGAAGCTGCTCCACGACGCCGTCGAGGTCTTCGGCGGGGTGGACGTTGGTGCAGTAGGCGAGGTGGACGGTGGAGCCGTCGGGGTGGCGGAAGCGCATGGTGTCCTCCTCACCGTTCCGTCGGCGCGGCGGCCGGGGCGCCGCCACCGCGCAGGATGGAGTTGCCCTCGTGGGTGGCGGTGGCCTCGGTCTCCGCGCTGTCGAGGTCCAGGTCCAGGCGGCCGCTGAGCCCGTAGAACGCGACCGGGTTGCGCCACAGCACCCGGTCGACGTCGTCCTCGGTGAAGCCCTCGGCGCGCATCAGGTCGCCGACCTTGCGGGTCTTGAGCGGGTCGCTCCTCCCCCAGTCGGCGGCGGAGTTGACCAGGACCCGCTCGGGCCCGTACTCGCGCAGGATCGCGACCATCCGCTCCTCGTCCATCTTGGTGTCGGGATAGACGGAGAAGCCCAGCCAGCAGCCGCTGTCCTCGGCCTCCTTGACGGTGGTCTCGTTGAGGTGGTCCACCAGGACGCGGTCCATGGGCAGCGCGGACTCCTTGACGACGTCGAGGGTGCGGCGCAGTCCGGCCAGCTTGTCGCGGTGCGGGGTGTGCACGAGGGCGGGCAGGCCGTGGTCGGCGGCGAGCTGTAGCTGGGCGGCGAGGGCGGTGTCCTCGGCGGGGGTCATCGAGTCGTAGCCGATCTCGCCCACGGCCACGACGCCGTCCTTGACGAGATAGCGCGGCAGCTCGTCCAGGACGGGGGCGCAGCGCGGGTCGTTGGCCTCCTTGGGGTTGAGGGCCAGGGTGCAGTGGTGGGCGATGCCGTGCTGGGCGGCCCGGAACGGCTCCCAGCCGAGGAGGGAGTCGAAGTAGTCGTAGAAGCTGGCGGGCGAGGTGCGCGGCTGTCCGAGCCAGAAGGACGGCTCGACGACGGCGCGCACCCCCGCGGCGTACATGGCCTCGTAGTCGTCGGTGGTGCGGGAGGTCATATGGATGTGCGGGTCGAAGATGCGCATCAGGACTCCTCGCGGGTCAGGGCGCGGGTGGGGGCCGTCGTGGCGGTCGGGGACGTCGCGGCTGGCCGGGAGGTCAGGGCCAGTACGCGCTCGAGATCGGCGGGCACGGGGCGGCCGGCGGCGGTGCGCTCGCGGGCGTAGTCGGTGAGCATGCGGGCCAGCTCGCCGTCGCCGCGCGCCCGGCGCTCCCATGCGGCGACGGCGGTGAGCGGGACGCCGGTGAACAGGCACTTGAGCACGGCCTGCCGCCAGCTGTGCGGCGAGAGGTGGCGGGCGGCGTACGGGCCGACGGCGGCGGCCACGAGCCGGGTGTCGTTGGTCCGCAGGGCGTCCTCGACGAGCGGGACGGCGTCCGAGGCGTCGAGACGGAGATGCGGCAGCGCGAGGAGCACGGCGCGACGCTCGGCGCCGGTGCCCTGCGCGTACAGCCTCGCGGCGGTCGGCGCGTCCGCGTCGGCGGCGTGGAGGAGCAGGATACGGGCGGCGTCGGGGAGGTCGTGGGGGAGGTCGTGGGGGGTGGGGTCGCCGGGGGCGGGTCGAGCGCTCCGGACGTGGCGGCCCGCGGAGGCGAAGTCCAGCTCCCAGCGGGCGAAGCCGGAACCGTCTGCCTGAGGCCCGGTGTTCGCCGCCTCCGCCAGGGCCCTGTCCAGCCAGGCGCGTCCTGCCTCGTCCAGTCGCCGCTCCACGGCGGCGCGCAGCTCGGTCGCGGTCAGCACCGGACGCCTCCCTCGATCGCGGCCCGTTCGGCGTCCTGGAGGAACCGCAGGGAGGCGCGGGCCAGTTCGGGGCCGGCGTGGGAGTGACGGGGCAGCTCGACACCGACGAGCCCCCGGTACCCGGCGGCGCGCAGCGCCTCCAGGACCGGCGGGAAGTCGATCTCCCCCGCGCCGAACGGCAGATGCTCGTGCACCCCGCGCCGCATGTCCTCGATCTGCACATGCCGCACCCAGGGCGCCGCCGCGCGCACGCATTCGGCGGGCGGGTCGGGCTCCAGGCACTGGCAGTGGCCGATGTCGAGGGTGAGACCGAGGGCTGCCGGATCGCCGAGCGCCGTGCGCAGCCGGTGGAATCCGGCGAGGTCGGCGAGGAGATGCCCCGGCTCCGGCTCGATCGCGAGGGCCACGCCCGCCGCCTCGGCGGCGACGACCACCGGCCCGAGGGCGTCCGCCAGCCGCCGCCACGCCGTCTCCTCGGACTCGCCGGGCGGCAGCACTCCGCTGAAGCCGTGCACGGCCGGTGCCCCCAGGTCGGCCGCCACCCGTACGGCCCGCAGCAGCAGGTCGACACGGGCGCCGCGGGCCTCGGGGTCCGGGTCGAGCAGGGTGGGGTGGTGCTTGCGCCGGGCGTCGAGAACGTACCGGGCGCCGGTCTCGATCGCGACGCCGAGGCCGAGCCGCTCGAGGTCGCGGGCGACACGGCGGGTGCGGGCGGCGAGGTCCGGGGCGAGCGGGTCGAGATGCATGTGGTCGAGGGTCAGCGAGACGCCGTCGTAGCCGAGGTCGGCGAGCAGCGCGAGGGCGTCGGTCAGGCGGAGGTCGGTCAGACCGTTGGTGCCGTAGGCGAAGCGCAGGGGTTCCGGGCGGGGACGGCTCATGTCGCGCTGACCTTTCTCGACAGCCGTCGGGCGACGGGCATCAGCGCGAGCAACCCCGCCGCCGTCCGGTGCGCCCCGGCGCGGGAGGCGAGCACGGCCTGAAGCGGGATCATCGCGCGGATGCCGCTGCCGACGGCACGCTGGAGGAAGTACGGGGAGGGGTTGAGCGCGGCATGCGCCAACGGCCGGGCGACCGTGGCCACATAGCCTCCGGCGAGCACGACCCCGGCGACGGCCGCGAAGCGGCCGGCCGCCGCGCCGGGCGAGGCGATGGTTCCGATGCTCCGGGTCGGCGCGGCTCCCACGACGGCCGCGAAGCGGCTCGTCGACCGAGTACGGCCGGTCGCCGTGGCCACGCCCACCGTGGCCGCTGTCCCGGGCACGGCGATGCTCCGGGGCAACGCGGCCCCGGCACGGCCGCCCACGAGGCCGACTCCGGCGACAGCCGCGCGGCCGGACGGACGCGCACGCTCGGCCGCCCCGCCGCGCGAGGCGATGGTCAGGGGCAACCCTGCCCCGGCCCGCGGCCCGCCCGGCGGACCGCCACCGGTGGCCGCCGTAACCAGCCGCCTCGCGGCACCACCGCGCCGTGACCCGAGTCCGCCGGGCGGGCTGCCATGCCCGGTGCCCGCCGCAACCGCCGCGCGTCGGCCCGCCACGAGCGCCACGACGAACCGCCTCGCCGGACTGCCGCGCCCCGCCCGTACGCCCTTGCCCCGAGCGAGCTCGTGGGCAACGGCGGCCGTGGCGCCCTGGACGACGGCCGCCGGGCTGGGCACGGCGGTCCCGGCCGGGGCGGCCGCCCGGACCGTGGTCGCCGCGCTCCGGCTCCACCCGTTGGCCGGGGCCCGGCCGACGGCGCCGCCGACAACCGGACCACGCCCCGCGCCGGCCCCACTACCGAGCGCCGCACCTACGGCAGGGGCGCGGCGAAGGACCCACCGCCGACCAAGTCGGTTGCCCTGGCCCGGGGAAGGCGGGGCGGACAGGGCTCTGGCGAGTCGCCGAGCCGGACCACCGCGGCGCGGCCCCGTCCGGGAGAGCTCCGTGGCGAGGGCCGCCGTGGCGGCTCCGGCCGCCAGGCCACCTGGCGTGGTGGTCTCATTCGCAGCCGCGAGCGGTGCACGGTGGCCTGCGGCGGGGGCCGGGCGTCTGGTCGCGGCCCAGGCGATCGCCGCGCCCACCGCGAGGGCCCCGAGCGGGGCCGCCGAGGAGCCGCCGACGGCCTCCCTGCGGGAGACCGTGGTCACCGCGAGGGTGTGGGCGCCCAGGAGGGCGGCCGGGGGCAGGGCGGAGCGCAGGGCGGCGGGGGCGGAGGCGGTGGCGCCGAGGAGGAGGTCCAGCGCGCGGGCGGCGGCCATGGCGGGCGGTCCCGCGGAGGTGTTCTTCAGCCCCAGGTCGTACGCCCACACCGTGCCCGCCAGGGCCGTCGCCATGGTGAGGGCCGGGCGGCCCGCGGCGGCGGCGCAGAGCAGCCCGGCGGCGGTCAGCCCGGTCGCGGCGGTCAGTGCGGCGCCCGGGGCGATACGGCCCGACGGTAGCGGGCGGCCGGGGCGTTCCACGGCGTCGATGTCCCGGTCCGCCCAGTCGTTGAGCGCCATGCCCGCCTCGTAGAGGCACAGCGACGAGCAGACCGCGAGCGCGGTGCCCCGGTTGGGGCCGGACCGGGCCGCGGCCGCGCCCGCCAGGGCGTCACCGGGCACGGTGAACAGGGCCGACACCCGGAGCAGTTCGGCCCAGTCGCCCCAGTTCCCCCAGCCTCCACGCTCCCCCGCCGCCCGCGTCATGAACGGCCCCGCAGCCGTCCGGCGAGGCCGACCAGCGCCGCGTACTGGTCGGCGAGGGCGGCCGGGCCGCCGTCCGGGTCCTTGAAGTAGAAGCCGAGTTCGGGGAGCGGCCCGGTGCGGCCGATCTCGTGGGCGCGGGCGGTCAGCCGGGCCAGGTCGAGGACGAGCGGTGCGGCGAGGGCCGAGTCGCAGCCCTGCCAGATGGTCTGCAGAACCATCCGGGAGCCGAGGAAGCCCTCGAAGGCGACGTGGTCCCACGCGGTCTTCCAGTCGCCGAGCGCGGGCACGTTGTCGATGTGCAGCTCACCGTCGGGGAGTTCGCCGAGGGTGTCGGAGAGGACCCGCGCCTTCCCGGCGTTCTTGGCCGCCGCGGCGCCCGGGTCGGCGAGGGCGGCGCCGTCGCCGCCACCGAGGAGGTTCGTACCGGACCAGCTCCGTACGGCCAGCGCCCGCTGCGCGAACATCGGCGCGAGAACGGACCGCAGCAGCGTCTGCCCGGTCTTGCCGTCGCGGCCCGCGTACGGCAGCCCCGAGCGCTCGGCGTGCTCGCGCAACCGGGGGTGGTGGAGCCCGGTGGAGGGGGTGAAGTTGACGTACGGGCATCCGGCGCGCAGCGCGGCGGCGGCGTAGAGGGAGCTGGGCGGCAGGGTCCCGGGGTCCTCCGGGGCCGCTTCGGTGGAGGCGACGTTGACGACGACGGCGCGGGCCAGCCCGTGCGTACGGAGGAAGTCGGTGAGGTCGGCCGCGAAGGCCGCGATCAGTTCCTCCTCACCGCGGCCGTCGCCGGGCTGCGGCCCGCCGGGGCGGACGGCCGCGTCGGCGGCGGCGAGTTCGGCGCGTACGGCGGCGGGCAGCCCATGCGGCAGCACCCCGTCGGCGGCCAGCGCCTCGGCCCGCTTGGGCAGCGGGGTCGTGGCGGTGTCATGGCCGCCGAAGACGAGGTCGGCGAGCGCGGGAAGGCCGCTGTCCGCGAACGGCGCGGTCTCGGTGACCATTCCGGTCGCCGGCTGCAACCCCCCGGCGACGGCGGCACAGCCCGCCACGGCGGTGGTGGCGACGGAGCCGCGCGCGCCGATGAGCCAGACCCCCGTACGGGGTGCGTCGCGGGGTGGGGTGATGTCGTCGGGGCGGGTGGTCACTGGCTGCCTCCCGGGTGGGCGTGGGTTGCGCATGTGGTTCGGGTGCCGCGCATTGGCGTTCGCGGCGGCGGTACGTGGGCGGCGCCGGTTCGCTCGTGTCGTACGGGAGTCGGGGGCGGAGGGGCCGAGGCCGAGGTCAGGTGGTCGGGGTCGGGCGGGTCGGGGTCGGGCGGGTCGGGGTCGGGCGGTCGGGGCGCGGAGCCCTTGTGCGGTCGGGAGCTCCCCGCGGAGTCCCGGGGTCAGCGGCCCACCGGGCCCGGGCCCCCGGTCCGGAGCCCCGGGGTGGCCGGGACCCGGACGGGCGGCCCGGGCAGACCCCGGCCCGGGGGCCGGAGCCGGGGCGGGTGGGCCCCGGAGTCCTGCCCCCGGGTGGGTGATTGAGGTGGCGGCGGGAAGGAGGCGGCGTACTCCTGCCCGCCGCCACGCCGCCCCCACGGCTCCCCTCGGGCCGTCGGGACGGCGAACCGGGGGCGCCTAGCCGTCGTGGTGGTGCTGGTGGTGGCCGCCGCCCTTCGCCGGCAGGTCCTTGATCCGGATGTCGCGGAAGGAGACCTCGTCCCCCTCCCCGTGGTTCTGGATGCCGACGTAGCCCTGGAGCAGGCTGCGCGCCGGGTCCCGGTTGGTGAAGTCGTTGATCTTCACGCCGTTGAGCCAGATCCGCAGCCGCTCGCCCTGCACACGGATTTCGTACGTGTTCCACTCCCCCGGCGGGTTCAGCGCCGCGTCCCGCTTGGCGAGGTCGGCTGACTGGAAGCCGTAGACCGAGCCGGTGGTGTGATCGGGGGTGTCCGTAGCGTCGATCTGCACCTCATAGCCGTTGTCGACCGCCGACCAGGGGTCGTCGGAGGCCGGGAAGCCCACGAAGACGCCGGAGTTGTCGTCGCCCGCCATCTTCCAGTCCAGCTTGAGCGAGTACGAGCGCAGCTCGCGTGCGTCGTACCAGAGCATCCCCATGCCGCCCGTCGAGGTGAGGGTCCCGGACGCGGTGTCGAGGGTGAAGCTCCCGGGGCCCGCCTGCTTCCAGCCGTCCGTCGAGGTACCGTCGAAGAGCGGGCGATAGCCCTGCTCGGGGCGGCAGTCGGCGTGGGCGGCGCCGGTGGCGTAGCGGATGCCGCCGAGCAGGTGCTGCCGGAAGGCGGGGTCGGCGTAGGACTCCTTGGTGTGGCCGAAGCCGGTGTAGAAGGCGCGTCCGCCCCGGTACTCCTTGCACCACGAGATGGGGTGGTCCTCGCCCATCGCGCCGCCCTGGTACGAGGATTCGTCGAGCGTGGCGAGGACCCGCACCCGATCCCTCGGGTTGGTGCGGTAGTTGTACCACTCATCCGTCCGCTCCCACGTCGGCGCCAGATGCGCGGTCGCGGGGTTGGCCCGGTCCTCGACGTTCACGGTGGCCCGCTGGATCGCGGGGTGGGACTGGAAGTACGCCCCGGCCAGGCCCTCGTAGAAGGGCCAGTCGTATTCGGTGTCGGCGGCCGCGTGGACGCCGACGTAGCCGCCGCCCGCCCGCACATAGCCCTCGAACGCGGACTGCTGGGCGGCGTCCAGGACGTCGCCGGTCGTGGAGAGGAAGACGACGGCGTCGTAGCGGGCGAGGTTGTCGCGGGTGAAGGCGGCGCCGTCCTCGGTGGCGTCCACGGCGAAGCCGCTTTGCGCGCCGAGTTCCTTGATGGCGGCGACCCCGTCGGGGATCGAGTCATGGCGGAAGCCCGCCGTCTTGGAGAAGACCAGGACCCGGTCGTCGTCGCCGGCCGATGTGGCAGCCCCGGACGCGGCGGCGGGCAGGGCCGTCAGGGCGAGCAGCAGCGTGGCCCCGACGGCGGCGAGGCGCGCCCCACGCCGGGAGCGGGTGCCGGAGTCGCGTCCGGAGTCGCGTCTGGAGTGCGGAGAGGTGTGCGGGTGCATATCCGTCGTGCTCCTTCCTCCCGGGCCGGGGGCGGCGGCCGCGTACGGCCGCCACCCCCGACCCCGGGCGTCAACTCGTCAGCCGGTGCCGATGGTGAAGTCGTCCACGTCGAAGAGCGCTCCCGCACCGCCCTTGAAGACGAGGGACAGCGTGGTGCTGCCGCCAGGGGGGTTCTTCAGCGTCGTCTTGACGTCCTGGAAGGTCTCCCAGTCGCCGGTCACCGGCACGGTGACGGTGCCGAGCAGCCGTCCGGTCGGGGAGCCGCTGTGGATCTCCAGCGTGCCGCCGGCGCCCGCCGAGGAGACCCGTGCGGTGAAGTCCTTGGCGTTGCCCAGCACATACGGGGTGAAGGAGATCCAGTCCCCGTTCTCGATGTTGCCGACCGTCTTGCCGCCGTTGGCCGGGGTGTGGGAGATGACCGAGACGCCCTGGCTGTCGTCGTAGTGCTCGGCCTGCCGGTGCTTGGGCTGGACGATGGACTGGTCATGGGTGGTCAGCGGCGGCTGCCCGCCCCCGCCGCCGTCGGTGTACTCGGCGTCGAAGACCCCGAAGATGTTGGCGTTGGGGTCGTGCTCCCCGTCCGCGTTGGTCTTGATGGTGCCGGAGCAGCCGTTCGCCGTGGTGACGGGGTGGCCGTGGCTGTCATGGCCGAGGATGTAGGTGACCTTGACCTTGGCGCAGTCGACGGTCCCGTCCTCCGGGTCGGTCACCTTGACCTTGAACGGGACCTCGTCGCCGAAGCTGAACAGCTGGCCGTCGGCGGGCAGTTGCAGCGTCACCTTGGGCGCGGTGTTGCCCACCGTGAGGTGGACATTGGCGCTGGCGGTGCGGCCGGTGGGGTCCTTGACGGTGAGGGTGGCGGTGAAGGTGCCGTTCTTCTTGTACGTGTGGGTGGGGTTGGTGGCGGCGGAGGTCGTGCCGTCGCCGAAGTCCCAGCTGTAGGCGAGGGTGTCGCCGTCGGCGTCCGAGGTGCCCGCCGAGGAGAAGGCGACCTTCATGGGCGCCTTGCCGGAGGTGCGGTCGGCGCTCGCCTCGGCGATGGGCGAGTGGCCGCCGGTGGCGTTCTCGATCCGGTAGAGCGCGGAGTGCTCGTCGCCGTTGAAGTAGCCGAGGCCGTAGTCGAGGACGTACAGCGCGCCGTCCGGGCCGAAGGCCGAGTCCATGACCTGGGTGCCGGACCACGGGAAGTCGTTGATCTTCTGCACGGCCCCGTCGGCGCCCTGCTCGATCCGCTTGATCCACTGGCGGCCGAACTCCCCCGCGAAGAAATTCCCGTTGTACGACTCGGGGAACTTCACCGGGGAGTCGAGCGAGGCGTCATAACGGTAGACCGGCCCGGCCATCGGGGACTCGGAGCCGGAGCCGAACTCGGGCACGGAGTCGTTGTCGTACGGGATCCAGGCGGGCTGGGCGGGCGGCAGATCGGTGAGCCCGGTGTTGTACCGCGAGGTGTTCTTGGGCGCGGCGCAGTCGAAGGCCGGGCCGGAGGTGCCGGTGGCGAAGTCGTAGTCGCGGTACGGCTTGTTGTCGGCGATGCAGTACGGCCAGCCGTAGTTGCCGGCTTTGGTCACCCGGGCGAACTCGACGGCGCCACCCGGTCCGCGCTCGGGGTTGGCGGCGCCGGCGTCCGGTCCGTAGTCGCCGACGTAGACCGTGCCGGTCGGCTTGTCGACACTGATCCTGAACGGGTTGCGGAAGCCCATCGCGTAGATCTCGGGACGGGTCTTCTCGGTGCCGGGCGCGAAGAGGTTGCCGTCCGGGACGGTGTACGAGCCGTCGTCGGCCACCTTGATGCGCAGGACCTTGCCGCGCAGGTCGTTGGAGTTGCCCGCGGAGCGCCGGGCGTCGAAGGCCGGGTTGCGGTTGTCCCGCTCGTCGATGGGGGTGAAGCCGTCGGACTCGAACGGGTTGCTGTCGTCGCCGGTGGACAGGTACAGGTTGCCCTCGGCGTCGAAGTCGATGTCCCCGCCGACGTGGCAGCAGATGCCGCGGGACGCGGGGACGTCCAGGACCTTCTTCTCGCTGCCGGTGTTCAGGGTGCCGTCGGCGTTGAGGGTGAAGCGGGAGAGGCGGTTGACGCCGTCGAACTTCGCGAAGTCGGCGGCCGTCCCCTGGGTGGGGGCGTCACCGGCGGGGGTGTCGAGCGGCGGCGCGTAGTAGAGGTAGATGGCGCGGTTGTCGGCGAAGCCGGGGTCGATGCCGACGCCCTGGAGCCCTTCTTCGTCGTGCGAGTAGACCGGCAGCTTGCCGGACACCTTGGTCTCGCCCGTGGCATCGGTCAGCCACAGGGTGCCGTCGCGCGAGGTGTGCAGCACGGAGCGGTCGGGGAGCACGGCGAGCGTCATGGGCTCACCGGTCTCCTCCACGCCCTTGGCGAGGGTGACCTGCTGGAACTGCTCGGCGGCCGGGGCGGGTTGATCCGCTTGATCCGCGCCCGCCTGGGGAGCGGTGAACGCGAGCCCCGCGCCGACGAGCAGAGCGCTCGTGACGAGCGCGAGGGGCCCGCGCAGTCGAAGCCTTTTCCTGTGCACGCTGATCCTCCGTGGAAAGAGGGGGGGTGTACGGGCGGGCCGTCAGGCCGCCGTGACTGGCACAGGCGCGCGCCGTCGCGCCGGGATGACCGGTCCGGGGCGAGGGGCCCTATGTGACCGGTACATCTCAAGGACCGTAGCGGTGTTTGTCCGGTCCGGAAACCCCTTTGACGCAAAGTAGCCCCTGCTTCATCCACGGGCAGGACAAAGCTGGGTGGGGGCGCGGTGTGCGGTCCCCCACCCAGGGGCCCTTCGGGCGGGTCCTCGATCGCCGGACGGGCCGGGCTACTTCTCCCCGCCTCCGAAGGCCGCGTCGAACGACGCCGTCGGCGGGTCGAAGTCGAAGTGCTTCAGCCGGGCCAGCGCCTCCGGGGCGCCGGTGAGCCGGTCCATCCCGGCGTCCTCCCACTCGACCGACACCGGACCGTCGTAGCCGATCGAGCGCAGCATCCGGAACACGTCCTCCCACGGCACATCGCCATGGCCCGCCGAGACGAAGTCCCAGCCGCGGCGGGGATCGCCCCAGGGCAGATGGGAGCCGAGGCGTCCGTTGCGGCCGTCCAGCCGCTTCCGGGCCTCCTTGCAGTCGACGTGGTAGATCCGGTCCCGGAAGTCCCACAGGAAGCCGACCGGGTCCAGGTCCTGCCAGACGAAGTGGCTGGGGTCGAAGTTGAGCCCGAAGGCGGGGCGGTGGCCGAGCGCCTCCAGGGCCTGGTGGGTGGTCCAGTAGTCGTAGGCGATCTCACTGGGGTGCACCTCGTGGGCGAAGCGCACGCCCTCGGCGTCGAAGACGTCGAGGATCGGGTTCCAGCGCTCGGCGAAGTCCTCGTAGCCCCGCTCGATCATCCCGGGCACCACCGGCGGGAACATCGCCACCAGATGCCAGATGGAGGAGCCGGTGAAGCCGATGACGGTGCGGACCCCGAAGGCGGCCGCGGCGCGGGCGGTGTCGGCCATCTCCGCGGCGGCCCGCCGCCGGACGCCCTCGGCCTCGCCGTCGCCCCAGATCCGGCCCGGCAGGATGGCCTTGTGGCGCTCGTCGATGGGCGAGTCGCACACGGCCTGGCCGACCAGATGGTTGGAGATGGCGAAGCACTTCAGGCCGTACTTCTCCAGCAGGCTGTGGCGCCCGTCCAGATAGCCGGGCTCGCCGAGCGCCCGGTCCACCTCGAAGTGGTCGCCCCAGCAGGCGAGTTCCAGGCCGTCGTAGCCGAAGTCGCGGGCCAGCCGGCAGACCTCCTCCAGGGGGAGGTCGGCCCACTGGCCGGTGAAGAGCGTGAAGGGTCTGGGCATTCCGGCCTCCTGTCTCAGACGGGTACGGGGGTGTAGACGCAGTTCTTCTCCGCGCTCTCCTCGACGGCGGCGAGCACCCGCTGCACCTGCAGCCCGTCCTCGAAGGACGGCTCGGGTCCGGTCCCCTCGGCGACCGCGAGCACCATGTCCCGCGCCTGGTGGACGAAGGTGTGCTCATAGCCGAGGGCGTGGCCCGGCGGCCACCACGCGTCCAGGTAGGGGTGCTCGGGCTCGGTCACCAGGATCCGGCGGAAGCCGGAGTCGGCGGCGGGCTCGGTGTGATCGTGGAAGGACAGCTCGTTGAGCCGTTCCAGATCGAAGGCGAGCGAGCCGTGATCGCCGTTGAGCTCGATCCTGAGCGAGTTCTTACGGCCCGCGGCGAAGCGGCTGGCCTCGAACGACGCCACCGCACCGGAGCCGAACCGCCCGGTGAACAGCGCCGCGTCATCGACCGTGACCGGTCCGCGCGCCGCCCCGCCCGTCCCGGAGCCGCCGAGCCCCGCCACCGCACCGGCGGGCAGCGGCCGCTCCCGGATGAACGTCTCGGTGAGCGCCGAGACGCCGATCAGCCGCTCCCCCGCCAGATACTGCGCCAGATCGACGATGTGCGAGCCCAGGTCGCCGAGCGCCCCGGAGCCCGCGTACTCCCGCCGCAGCCGCCACACCAGGGGGAACTCCGGGTCGACGATCCAGTCCTGCAGATAGGTGACCCGTACGTGCCGCAGCACGCCGAGCCGCCCCCGCTCCACCATCCGGCGGGCGTACGCGATGGCGGGGGCGCGGCGGTAGTTGAAGCCGACCATCGCCACCTGTCCGCGCTCCCGCGCCCGCCGCGCCGCCTCCACCATGGCCTGCGCCTCGGTCACGGAGTTGGCGAGCGGCTTCTCGCACAGCACGTGCTTGCCCGCCTCCAGGGCCGCGATGGCGATCTCGGCATGGCTGTCGCCGGGGGTGCAGACGTCCACGAGCTGCACATCGTCCCGGGCGATCATCGACCGCCAGTCGGTCTCGGCCGTGGCCCAGCCGTGCCGGTCCGCGGCGGCCCGTACGGCCTCCGGGTCGCGTCCGCAGACGGCGGACATCACGGGGCGCGCGGGCAGGTCGAAGACACGGCCGACGGTACGCCAGCCCTGGGAGTGTGCGGCGCCCATGAAGGCGTAACCGACCATGCCGACGCCGAGCGTCTTCGCTTCAGGACTTTCCATGGGACTCCTTCTGACGATCGCAAACCGACGCGAGGTGGGGGGTCTGGCCCTCCAGCGGGCTCAGCTGAATCCCGTGGGGAGGTATTCGTCCACGTTGTCCTTGGTGACGACGGCGGAGTAGAGGGTGAGGGAGGCCGGGATCTCCAGCTCGGCGAGGCCGCCGACGCCCTTGCCCTGGCCGAGCGCGCGGGCGAGGTCGATGGCGGAGGCGGCCATGGTCGGCGGGTAGAGCACGGTGGCCTTCAGCACGGTGTTGTCGGCCTTGATGGCGTCCATGGCGTGCTTGGCGCCCGCGCCACCGACCATGAGGAAGTCATCGCGCCCGGCCTGCTTGATGGCGCGCTCGGCGCCGACGCCCTGGTCGTCGTCGTGGTTCCACAGGGCATCGAAGTCGGAGTGGGCCTGGAGGAGCTGGGCCATCTTCGACTGGCCCGACTCGACGGTGAACTCGGCGGCCTGGCGGCCGACCTTCTTGATGTTCGGGTAGTTCTTCAGGGCAGCGTTGAAGCCCTCGGTGCGCTGCCGGGTCAGCTCCAGGTTGTCGATCCCGGCCAACTCGATGACCTTGGCGTTCTTCTTGCCCTTGAGCTGCTCGCCGATATAGCGCCCGGCGTTGAGGCCCATGCCGTAGTTGTCGCCGCCGATCCAGCAGCGGTACGCCTGCGGCGAGGCGAAGATGCGGTCGAGGTTGACGACCGGGATGCCCGCCCGCATCGCCTTGAGCCCGACCTGGGTCAGCGCCTTGCCGTCGGCGGGCAGGATGACCAGGACGTCGACCTTCTTGTTGATGAGGGTCTCGATCTGCCCGATCTGCTGGGCGGTGTCGTTGGAGCCCTCGGTGATCTCCAGCGTGACGTCCTTGTATTCCTTGGCGCGCCGCTTGGCCTGCTCGTTGATGGCGTTGAGCCAGCCGTGGTCGGCCTGAGGCCCGGCGAACCCGATGGTGACCGCCTTACCGGGCTTGTCATTGGCGGTGTTCGCGGCCTGTTTGCTGTTCTCGTCGCTGTCGTTGTTCTCGTTGCTGGTGCACCCGGCGGCGAACAGCGCGCCCGCCGCGGCGGTGCCCAGGAGCAGGTTTCTGCGACTGGTGGGGGAGGAGCTCTGTGGGAACCTCATGGCGTCGAACGACCCTTCTGTACCAGGACGGCGGCGACGATGATCGCGCCCTTGGCGATCTGCTGGACATCGCTCTGAAGGTTGTTCAGGGCGAACAGATTGGTGATGGTGGTGAAGACGAGGACGCCGAGGACGGAGCCGGTGATGGTGCCGCGGCCGCCGCTGAGCAGCGTGCCGCCGATGATCGCGGCGGCGATGGCGTCGAGTTCGTACAGGTTGCCGTTGGTGTTCTGGCCGGAGCCGGTGAGGACGACCAGCATGAAGGCGGCGACACCGCAGCACAGCCCGGAGAGCAGATACAGCATCAGCCGCTGGCGTTTGACGTCGATGCCCGCGAGCCGGGCCGCCTCCGCGTTGCCGCCGATGGCGACGGTGCGCCGGCCGAACGTCGTGCGGTTGAGCACCAGCCAGCCCAGGACCGTGACGGCGGCGAAGATGATCACCAGCGGCGGTATGCCGAGGATGTAGGAGTCCGGGAGCCCGAGGTCCAGGACCGGGTCGACGGTGACGACCTGGGTCCTGCCGTCGCTGATCAGCAGGGCGAGACCGCGGGCGGAGGCGAGCATCGCGAGGGTGGCGATGAACGGGACCAGCCCGCCGTACGCGATGAGCACCCCGTTGACCAGTCCGCAGCCGAGCCCCACCAGGACCGCGCAGAGCAGGATGCCGCCGAGTCCGTACTCCTGGGTGGCGATCGTGGTGGCCCACACCGAGGCGAGGGCGACCATCGCGCCGACCGACAGATCGATGCCGCCGCTGGTGATGACGAAGGTCATGCCGACGGTGACGACGCCGATGACGGATGCCTGGGTGAGCACGAGTTGGAGGTTGTCGGTGCTGAGGAACTCATCGGGCTTGGTGAAGCCGCCGACGGCGATCAGCACCGCGAGCACCCCGACGAGGGAGAGGTTGCGCAGGTCGGCCAGGCGCCGCAGCCTGCTCAGCGGATCGGTGCCGGTGCGGCCGGCCGGCGGTTTGCCCACCGGGCCGGCCGTCAGCGTGGCGCCCGCGCCCGGCACCGGGGCGGAGTCGGCCGAGGGGCTGGACGCCGGCGTGCTCCCAGGTGAGTTCACGACGGGCTCCCTTCCATGACGAGATCGAGGACGCGGTGCTCGTCCAGCTCCCGCGCGGGCGCCGTATGCACGACACGGCCCTCACGGAGCACCAGCACCCGGTCGGCGAGGCCCAGGACTTCGGGCAGTTCGCTGGAGACGAGAAGGACGGCCATGCCGTCGTCGGCGAGTCGGCGGATCACGGCGTACAACTCGGCGCGGGCGCCGACGTCCACCCCGCGCGTCGGCTCGTCCAGCAGCAGCACCCGGCAGCCGCGCAGCAGCCAGCGGGCCAGTACGGCCTTTTGCTGATTGCCGCCGGACAGGGTGCGCACCGGCCGCTCCGGGTCGTCGGGGTGCAACGAGAGGTCGCGTACGCACCGGCGGGCCGCCGCCCGCTCCGCGCCGCGGTCCACCCACCCGGCGCGGGAGAAGCGGGACAGCGAGGAGACCGAGACATTGCGGGTGACGGACTCCAGCATCAGCAGCGCCTGCGCCTTGCGCTCCTCGGGGGCGAGCCCGAGCCCGGCGCGCACGGCGGCGGTCACGCTGCCGGGGCGCAGCGCGCGGCCGTCCACCAGGACCCGGCCCGAGGTGGGACGGCGGGCGCCGTAGACGGTCTCCAGGATCTCGGACCGCCCGGAGCCGACGAGTCCGGCGAGCCCGACGATCTCGCCGGGCGCCACTTCGAGGTCGATCGGCTCGAACTCCCCCGCCCTGCCGAGGTTCTCCAGCCGCAGCACGGGCTCCGCGCTCGCGGCCGGAGGCGCCGTGGTGCGGCGCGGGAACGCGTACTCCACATCCCGGCCCGTCATCAGGGCCACGACCTCGCGGGTCGGGGTGGTGCGGGCGGACAGCCCGCGGGCCGCGGCCCGGCCGTCCTTGAGCACGGTGACCCGGTCGCCGATCCGGCGGATCTCCTCCAGCCGGTGCGAGATGTACACGACGGCGACCCCGGCGGCGGTGAGATCGCCGACGATGCGGAAGAGGTTGTCGACCTCGTCGGGGTCGAGGGCCGCGGACGGCTCGTCCATCACGATGAGCTGGACGTCGTGGGAGAGCGCGCGGGCCATCGAGACGATCTGCTGCCCGGCCGCGGACAGCTCCCCGACCAGCCGCCCCGGGTCGATCTCGGGGTGGCCGAGCCGGGCCAGGAGCGCGGCGGCGGCGGTGCGGGCCGCACGGGAGCGGACGAAACCGGCGGTGGCCATCTCATGGCCGAGGAAGACGTTCTCGGCGACGGACAGCCCCTCCACCAGGTCGAGTTCCTGGTAGATGGTGGCGATCCCCAGCCGCATGGCGGCGATGGGCGACTTGAGGGTGACCGGTGCGCCCCGCCAGAGGATCTCGCCGCTGTCGGGCTGATGCGCCCCGGCGATCACCTTGATCAGGGTGGACTTGCCCGCGCCGTTCTGGCCGAGCAGACAGTGCACCTCGCCCGCTTCGACATCGAGGTCGACGCCGTCCAGGGCCCGTACGCCGGGGAAGGACTTGGTGATCGCGGACATGGTGAGGAGCGGGCGCGGGTCGGGTGGTGCCGGTGCCATGGCTGGCCTCCTCGGCGGGTTCGCTCGATGCGGTGCGGGTCGCTGGGCGTGCCGGAGCCGCTGCGGGCGCGCGGCGGGGCTGGGGATGGGGCTGGCTGGAGCTGGGTGGAGCGGTGATGTGGTGCCGTGGTGGGGTGCGGGGCGCGCCGGGGTACGGCGCGCCGCCACGGTGGTGCCGGGTGGTGCGGCTCGGTGGTGCCCTGGGGTTGCGGCTCAGGTGGTGCCCGGGTGGTGCGGCTCAGTGGTGCCGGTCGTGCGGCTCATGCCTCGACATGGCGTATGTCGAGGGGCGGTGCGGGTGCCGTGCTGCTGCGCTGTGCCGAGGTATGGACCGGCCGTGGCCGGGCTGGATCAGGCCGTCAGGCCGGGGAGAAGAGGTGGTCGCTGATCAGGCGGGCCGCGCCGGTGACCCCGGCGGCCGGGCCGAGTTCGCCCAGCACGATGGGGAGGTTGCCGGTGGCCAGGGGCAGGGACTGGCGGTAGACCTGGGTCCGTATGGCGGCGAGCAGCGTATGGCCGAGCCCGGTGACACCGCCGCCGATGACCACCAGACCGGGGTTGAAGAAGCTGACGAGCCCGGCGATGACCTGGCCCGTACGGGTGCCGCCCTCCCTGATGAGGTCGAGGGCGGTCGCGTCGCCCGCCGACGCCGCCGCGGCGACGTCCGTGGCGGCGAGGCCGCCCACCTCCTCCAGCCGGGCGGCGAGTTCGGCGGACCGGCCGTCGCGGGCGGCCGCCTCGGCGTCGCGGGCCAGCGCCGCGCCGCCGAAGTACGCCTCCAGGCAGCCGTGGTTGCCGCAGGCGCAGGGGCGGCCGTCGGGTTCGGCCTGGATGTGGCCGATGTCGCCCGCGCTGCCCGTCGTACCGCGGTAGACCTCACCGCCGACGACGATCCCGCAGCCGATACCGGTGCCGATCTTCACGCAGAGGAAGTCCTTGACGGAGCGGGCGACCCCGGCGTGCTGCTCCCCCATCGCCATGAGGTTCACATCGTTGTCGACCATCACCGGGCAGCCCAGCTCCTGGCTGAGCGCCTCCCGTACGGGGAAGCCGTCCCACCCCGGCATGATCGGCGGCGCCACCGGCACGCCCTCGGGGAACCGCACGGGGCCGGGCACTCCTATGCCCGCCCCGTCGAACCCCTCGGCCACCCCGGAGGCCCGGAGCTTCGCGGCCATGTCCAGCACCTGCTCGAAGACCGCGACCGGTCCCTCACGCACATCCATGGGCTGGTTGAGATGGCCGAGAATCTCCAGTTCGGCATTGGTCACCGCGACATCCACGGAGGTGGCGCCGATATCGACGCCGAGCAGCCGCAGTCCGGGCGCGAGACGGATGTTGTGCGAGCGCCGGCCACCGCGCGAGGCCGCGAGCCCGTCCGCGGCCACCAGCCCGGTCTCCAGCAACCGGTCGATCTCCACGGCGAGCTTCGAACGCGAGAGGTCGATCTGATCGCCCAGCTGAGCACGGGAGTTGGGGCCACCGTCGCGCAGCAGACGGAGCAGTCGCGCCTGATGCGCGTTCGCCGGTCGTGCCGTCATGCGCCTCACGCTGCCCCTCCCGCCGTCATCGGCATCCACGTCACCGGGCTTTCACGGGGAACGTAGCAGCGGTTGTCGGGGGTGGGAAGAACTTGCGCCGCAATTGGCTACGACTTTCTCCTGTCGCAGGACAAAGCCGAGTTGATTTCGGGACACCACGGAGAGGCAACGACTCGGGAGCGCGGGATCGGCGAAAGGGTTCGGCCACTGCGACCACTACGATCGGCGGTCATGGAGATAGCGGCGGCGTACATCTTGCTCTTGGTCCTCGTCATGCAGTATCCGCTGCTGGAGTCGAGGATCAAGAAGATCCAGCGCAGGGCGGACCGTATCGAGCACAAGCTGGACCTGATCCTCGACCACCTGGACATCGAAGTGGTCGGGCCCGACCTGCGGGGGGTGACGGCCCTGCTGCGGGAGGGCAAGAAGTTCGAAGCCATCAAGGCCTACCGGCAGCTCACCGACGCCGACTTGAAGGAGGCCAAGGAGGCGGTCGAGCGCATCGACGCCACGCGGGGATGACGCCACCCGGCGACGGCCGGTGCGACGGAGGGGTCAGGACCGCTCGCGGTCGTGGTACGTGCGGCGGGTGTGCTCGGTGTGGGTGCGCATGACGGCCGTGGCCCCGTGTTCGTCACCGGCGGTGATGGCCGCGATCAGCTCGCGGTGCTCGATCCAGGACTGCTTGCCGCGCTGGCGGGCGACCGGGGTGTAGTACCAGCGGACCCTGCGGTCCACCTGGGCGGCCAGCTCGGACAGGACCGCGTTTCCGGCCAGCTCCATCACCTTGGCGTGGAATTCGGCGTTCGCCGCGACCGCGCCGTCCACATCGTCGTCCAGCACCGCGCGCTCGCCCTTCGCGCACAGGTCCTCCAGCGCGGCGATCCCGGCCGCGTCGGTGCCCGCGGCGGCCAGCCGGGCGGCCTCGGCCTCCAGGAGGGTGCGCACCGTAAGGAGCTGATCGGCCTCCTCCTCGGTGGGCTCGTGGACGAACGCGCCCTGCGCGGGCCGCAGATCGACCCAGCCTTCGGTGTTGAGCCGCTGGAGGGCCTCGCGCACCGGCTGGCGGGAGACCCCGAGCTGCCCGGCGAGCTCGCTCTCCACGAGGTGCTGGCCGGGGCGGAGGGCGCGGGTGGTGATGAGTTCGAGCAGCGCCTCGTAGACGCGCTCGCGGAGTGGGCCGGGCCGCTCCAGCTTCGGTACCGCGCCGTTCGGCAGTCCCCTGGACAGCATCGCGCCCCCTCTGGCTCGCCGTTCACCGGATGCCCCGGATTGGTTATTGTCTACAGTTTACCCATCCCGTCCACGCGGTCGACACATCCCGGGCGCTTCGACGTCTAGTCATTGACTCGTTGAATCCTTAAAGTCCGGGCACATGCTCACCAATGATCGACTCGGTCCGTTGCATCGCTCGCGCACCCTGGCCCCACCGGGCTGGAGCCGCTGGCTGGTGCCGCCGGCCGCCCTAGCCGTCCACCTCTCCATCGGCCAGGCGTACGCCTGGAGCGTGTTCAAGCCGCCCCTGGAGTCCTCCATGGACCTCTCGGGCACGGCCAGCGCACTCCCCTTCCAGCTCGGCATCGTGATGCTCGGCCTGTCCGCCGCCTTCGGCGGGACGCTCGTCGAGCGCAACGGCCCGCGCTGGGCGATGTTCGTCTCTCTCGTCTGCTTCTCCTCCGGTTTCCTCGTCGCCTCGCTCGGCGCCGCCACCAGCCAGTACTGGCTGGTCGTCCTCGGCTACGGCTTCATCGGCGGGATCGGTCTCGGTATCGGATACATCTCCCCCGTCTCCACGCTCATGAAGTGGTTCCCCGACCGGCCCGGCATGGCCACCGGCATCGCCATCATGGGCTTCGGCGGCGGCGCGCTGATCGCCTCGCCCTGGTCGAGCTGGCTGATGGAGCGCTTCGGCACCGACAACGGCGGCATCGCCGCCACCTTCCTGGTGCACGGCCTGACCTACGCGGCCTTCATGACCCTCGGCGTGGTGCTGGTGCGGGTGCCGGCCGACGGCTGGCGGCCCGCCGGCTGGGAGCCGCCGCAGGAGCAGGGACACATGGTCAGCGCGGCCGACGTCTCCGCGCGCAATGCCATCCGCACCCCGCAGTTCTGGTGTCTGTGGGTGGTGCTGTGCATGAACGTGACGGCGGGCATCGGCATCCTGGAGAAGGCCGCGCCCATGATCGGCGACTACTTCAAGGACACCGACGCCCCCGTGACCGCCACCGCGGCGGCCGGTTTCGTCGCCCTGCTGTCGGCGGCCAACATGGCCGGGCGGCTGGTGTGGTCGTCCACGTCCGACCTCATCGGGCGCAAGAACATGTACCGGATCTATCTGGGCGTGGGCGCGCTGATGTATCTGGCCATCGCGCAGCTCGGGGACTCCTCCAAGCCCCTGTTCGTGGTGTGCGCGCTGGTGATCCTCTCCTTCTACGGGGGCGGCTTCTCGACCGTTCCGGCGTATCTGAAGGACCTGTTCGGCACCTATCAGGTGGGCGCGATCCACGGCCGACTGCTCACCGCGTGGTCGGTGGCCGGGGTCCTCGGCCCGTACATCGTCAACAAGGTGGCCGACCACCAGGAGGAGGCGGGGAAGACCGGCCCCGGGCTGTACTCGCTCTCCCTCACCATCATGATCGCGCTACTGATCGTCGGCTTCATCGCCAACGAGCTGGTGCGGCCGGTCCATCCGCGCTTCCACGAACCGGCCTCCGCGACGGCCGATACCGAGGCGGCGCCCGCCGAGAAGGGAGCGGACCGATGACCGAACCCACCAACAACCGCACCGCGCTGACCGTGGCCGTCTGGGCCTGGGTCGGGCTGCCCTTCGCGTACGGGGTCTACGAGCTCATCCGCAAGGCCACACAGCTCTTCACGGGCTGAGCTCGCCCTACCGGCCTCACCGGCCTCACCGGCCGAACTCGCGGTACCGGCTTCACCGGCCGAGCTCGCCTCCCCCGTGAGCTCACTGCACCGGCTTCACCGGCCGAGCTCGCCTCCCCCGTGAGCTCTCTGCACCGGCCGACGTTCCATCACCGCCCGGGGCCTTATCACCGGCGGACGGGAGGGGGTTGAGGTGTCGTTCGACTCCTTGACCCCCTCCTCGGGCATACTGTATTCAATATTCTGTCGACGATACCCGAACGTTCGGTTCCCTCACGTCGCACCGCGGCGTGACCGCCGTAAGGAGCCCGTCGTGGCCCGTAACCGCCAGCGCAACCGACAGCAGAAGCAGTACCCCCGGCTGACCCACCCCCTGGTGCGGGACTCGGTCAGCGGTGAACTCCGCCGCGCCTCCTGGGACGAGGCGCTCAGCCGGGCCACCGCCGGGTTCCGGGCCGTGACGGCGGCCCACGGGCCCGACGCGTTCGGCATGTTCTCCTGCGCCCGCGCCACCAACGAGATGAACTACGTGGCCCAGAAGTTCGCCCGGGTGGTGATGGGCACCAACAACGTCGACTCCTGCAACCGCACCTGCCACGCGCCCAGCGTCGCGGGGCTGTCCGCCGTCTTCGGCTCCGGCGGCGGCACGTCGTCGTACGCGGAGGTCGAGGACACCGATCTCATCGTGATGTGGGGCTCCAACGCCCGCTTCGCGCACCCGATCTTCTTCCAGCACGTCCTCAGGGGCATCCGCAACGGCGCCCGGATGTACGCCGTCGATCCGCGCCGCACCTCGACCGCAGAATGGGCCGAGAGCTGGCTGGGGCTCAACGTCGGCACCGACATCCCGCTGGCCCACGCCGTGGGCCGCGAGATCATCCACGCGGGGCTCGCCAACCGCTCCTTCATCGAGCGCGCCACCAGTGGCTTCGAGGAGTACGCGGCCCATGTGGAGCCCTGGACGCTGAGCGTCGCGGAGAAGGTCACGGGCGTCCCCGCGGACGCCATCCGCGATCTCGCGCACGCCTACGCCACCGCCGAGCGCGCCCAGCTGTGCTGGACGCTCGGCATCACCGAGCACCACAACGGCACCGACAACGTCCGGGCGCTGATCAATCTGTCCCTGCTGACCGGCCATGTCGGCCGGTACGGCTGCGGACTGCAGCCGCTGCGCGGCCAGAACAACGTCCAGGGCGGCGGCGACATGGGCGCCATCCCCAACCGGCTGCCCGGCTTCCAGGACATCCTGGACCCGCCCACCCGGTCCAAGTTCGAGCGCGCCTGGGACGTGGTCATCCAGCCGCGCTACGGGCTGAACCTCACCGAGATGTTCGAGGCCATGGAGGCCGGCGAACTGCGCGCCGTCTACTGCATCGGCGAGAACCCGGCCCAGTCCGAGGCCGACACCGAACAGGCCGTCCGGCGGCTGGAGTCGCTGGAACACCTGGTGGTCCAGGACATCTTCCTCACCAGGACCGCCGAGCTGGCCGATGTGGTGCTCCCGGCGACCGCCGGCTGGTGCGAGACGGAGGGCACCACCACCAACAGCGAGCGCCGCGTCCAGCGGGTGCGCAAGGCCGTGGAGCCGCCGGGCGAGGCGCGCGAGGACATCGACATCATCTGCGAGCTGGCGCGGCGGCTCGGCCACGACTGGAAGTTCGAGGGCGCGGAGGAGGTCTGGAACGAGCTGCGCGCCGTCTCCCCGGACCACTTCGGCATGACCTACGAGCGGCTGGAGGAGCACCAGGGCATCCAGTGGCCCTGCCCCAGCACCGACCGCCTCGAGCCCACCTACCTGCACGGCCGGCTGTGGGAGAACGATCCGGCGCGGCGCGGCGACCTCGCCCCCTTCGGCCCCGTGAAGCACGATCCGCCGGTCGATCTGACCGATGACGCCTATCCGATCCGGCTCACCACCGGACGGCGCCTGGACTCGTACAACACCGGGGTGCAGAGCGGGGGTTTCGCCTCTCCGCTGCGGCGCGGCGAGTACATCGAGCTGTGCCCGGAGGACGCGGCCCGCTACCGGGTGGAGACCGAGGAGCGGGTGCGGGTCACCTCGCGGCGCGGCTCCGTGGTGGCGCCGGTGTGGATCGATCCCGGGCTGCGGCCGGGGCTCGCCTTCATGACCATGCACTTCCCCGACGAGGTGGACACCAACTCCCTGACGATCGAGGCGAACTGCCCCATCGCGGGGACGGCGGAGTTCAAGGCGTCGGCCATAAGGATCGAGAAGATTCCCGTGACCGCCGTAAGGAGCTGACCGTGGATCTGCGCTTCGGTGCCGGCAAGCCCACGGACGAGGAGCGGGCGGCGGTCGACGCCCTGCTCGGCCCGCCCGAATCCGCCTGGGAGGGCGCGGACGACCGCAATGACACGGATCTGCGCTGGGCGCGCGGCGGCCGCGAGGCACGTGAGCGGCGCGAGCTGCTGCTGCCGGGGCTGCATGCCCTCAACGACCGGGTGGGCTGGATCAGCGAGGGCGGCCTGGACTATCTGTGCCGCCGGCTGACGGTCCCTCCGGCGGAGGGCTACGGGGTCGCGACCTTCTACGCGATGTTCGCGGTGAAACCCCGTCCGGCGACCGTCGTCCACGTCTGCACGGATCTGGCGTGCGCGGCCCGGGGCTCCGCGCGGGTGTGCACGGAGCTCGAACGGGACCTGGGCCCGGCGGGCTCGGCCGGATCCGGAGCCGTCTGGCAGCCCAGTCCCTGTCTGGGCCTGTGCGAACGCGCCCCGGCGGTCCTGGCGATCCGCGCGGGGGAGGCCCCGCAGGCCGCGGTCGTCGCCCCCGCCACGGCCGAGGCGGTGGCCGACGCGGCGTCGGCGCCGCACGACGCGCCGGCCGAACCCCCGGCGGCCGTCGCGGTCCCCCAGACCGGCGCCGACGGCCTGGTGCTGCTGCGCCGGGTCGGGGTGGTGGACCCGGGGTCGCTCGACGACTACCGCACCCACGGCGGATACGCCGCGCTGCGGCGCGCGTTCACGCTCGGGCCCGCCGGGGTGATCCGGGAAGTGACCGAGGCGGGGCTGGTCGGGCGGGGCGGGGCCGCGTTCCCGACCGGGCGGAAGTGGTCGGCCACCGCCCAGCAGCCCGACCATCCGCACTATCTGGTCTGCAACGCCGACGAGAGCGAACCGGGCACCTTCAAGGACCGGGTCCTGATGGAGGGCGATCCGTACGCCCTGATCGAGGCCATGACCATCGCGGGCTATGCGACCGGGGCCCACCGCGGCTATCTGTATCTGCGCGGCGAGTACCCCCGTGCGCTGCGCCGGCTGCGCACCGCCATCGACCGGGCCCGGGCCCGCGGCTTCCTCGGCGAGGACGTCATGGGGCAGGGGTTCGCGTTCGACATCGAGATCCGGCGCGGCGCGGGCGCGTACATCTGCGGTGAGGAGACCGCCATCTTCAACTCGATCGAGGGGCGGCGCGGTGAACCGCGCAGCAAACCGCCGTTCCCGGTCGAGAAGGGGCTGTTCGGCAAGCCGACCGCGGTCAACAACGTGGAGACGCTGGTCAATGTGTTGCCGATTCTGATCGAGGGTGCGCAGGCGTATGCGCGCACCGGCACCGGCACCTCCACCGGCACCAAGCTGTTCTGCGTCTCCGGCACGGTCGCCCGGCCCGGCGTCTACGAGCTGCCGTTCGGGGCGACGCTGGGCGAGCTGTTGGAGCTCGCGGGGCCGCCCGAGACCCTGCGCGCGGTGCTGCTCGGCGGCGCGGCGGGCGGCTTCGTACGCCCCGACGAGCTGGACGTCCCACTGACCTTCGAGGGCACGCGCGCCGCGGGCACCACCCTCGGCTCGGGAGTGGTGCTGGTCCTGGACGACAGCGTCGACCTGCCCCGCGTCCTGCTGCGCATCGCGGAGTTCTTCCGCGACGAGTCCTGCGGCCAGTGCGTCCCCTGCCGGGTGGGCACCGTACGGCAGGAGGAGGCGCTGCACCGGATCAAGGACCTTACGGGCGCCGCCGCGGCCGGGGACATCGCGCTGCTGCGCGAGGTCGGCCAGGCCATGCGGGACGCCTCGATCTGCGGTCTGGGCCAGACCGCCTGGAACGCCGTGGAGTCCGCCATCGACCGCCTGGGAGCCTTCAAGTGACCGCGATACCGCTGCGACCCCCGCGCCGTCTGGTCGACCTCACCCTGGACGGCGAGCCGGTCCGCGCCCCGGAGGACAGCACCCTGCTGGACGCGTGCCGCGCCGCGGGCAAGGACGTCCCGACCCTGTGCCAGGGCGACACGCTCACCCCGAAGAACGCCTGCCGGGTGTGCGTGGTGGAGGTGGAGGGCGCCCGCACCCTCGCCCCGGCCTGTTCCCGCCGGGTGGAGCAGGGCATGGAGGTGCGCACGGACACCGAGCGCGCCCGGCACAGCCGTAAGGTCGTCCTGGAGCTGCTGGCCTCCTCGACCGATCTGTCGACGACCCCGCGCGCGGCCGAGTGGATCGAGGAGTACGGAGCCGAGCCGGACCGCTTCGGCGCGGACGCCGCCCGGGTGGACGAGGAGCCGAAGGTCGACAACGACCTGTACGTCCGCGACTACGACAAATGCATCCTCTGCTACAAGTGCGTGGACGCCTGCGGCGACCAGTGGCAGAACACCTTCGCGATCGCGGTCGCGGGCCGCGGCTTCGACGCCCGGATCTCCACCGAGCACGACGCGCCCCTCACCGACTCCGCGTGCGTCTACTGCGGCAACTGCATCGAGGTGTGCCCGACCGGCGCGCTGAGCTTCAAGACGGAGTTCGACATGCGGGCGGCCGGGGCGTGGGACGAGTCGGCGCAGACGGAGACGACGACGGTATGCGCCTACTGTGGTGTGGGGTGCAACCTCACCCTCCATGTGCAGGACAATGAGATCGTGAAGGTCACCTCGCCGCACGACAATCCCGTCACCCATGGGAACCTGTGCATCAAGGGCCGTTTCGGGTACCAGCACGTACAGAACCACGCACAGAACCGGGACTGATCGACATGGGACGGGTCACCGAGCGACGCCGCGTCATCCGCATCCGGGACGGGGCGGTCAGCACCCGGCCGGACACCCTGGTGGCGGAGGAGCCGCTGGAGATCCGGCTTAACGGCAAACCACTGGCGATCACCATGCGCACACCGGGCGACGACTTCGCCCTCGCCGCCGGATTCCTGGTGAGCGAGGGCGTCCTCGGGCGCGCGGACGAGCTGGCGAACATCGTCTACTGCGCGGGCGCCACCGAGGACGGCTCCAACACCTACAACGTGGTGGATGTGACGCTCGCACCGGGCGTGCCGGTCCCGGACATCACCCTGGAGCGCAACGTCTATACGACGTCCTCCTGCGGGCTGTGCGGCAAGGCCAGCCTGGACGCGGTGCGGACGACCGCGCGCTGGCCGCTCGCGGATGGCCTCGGCGACGGAGCGGACGGCGGGAGCTCTCCCGTCCGGATCGAGCCGGAGACGCTCTCCGTGCTCCCCGACCGGCTCCGCGCGGCACAGCGCGTCTTCGACCGGACCGGCGGGCTGCACGCGGCGGGGCTGTTCACCCCGGACGGTGAGCTGCTGGACCTGCGGGAGGACGTGGGCCGGCACAACGCGGTGGACAAGCTGGTGGGGCGGGCGCTCCAGCAGGGTCTGCTGCCGCTGTCGGGGTCGGTGCTGATGGTTTCGGGCCGCGCCTCCTTCGAGCTGGCGCAGAAGGCGGTGATGGCGGGGATCCCGGTGCTGGCGGCGGTGTCGGCGCCCTCCTCGCTGGCGGTGGATCTGGCGGCGGAGACGGGGCTGACCCTGGTCGGCTTCCTCCGCGGCACCTCGATGAACGTGTACGCGGGCGAGCGGCGACTCGCTCTGCGGACAGCGGTCGGCGGGACCTGAGAAGCGGTCCGCCCGCTGCACGGGTTGGCGGGCCGGCCGGCGAGGAGCGCCCCCTGCGTCGGCCGGCCCCTACCGGGGTCTCGCGCATGCGTCACCGGGTCCCGTACGCGCGTTCCAGATCCGGGCCTTCACTCGAAAGTGTTCTTGACCGCTCGTTCTGTTTAGGTGCTATGGTTGGGTCATGGCCAGAACGAAGGAATTCGACCCGGAGGCCGCCCTGCAGTCGGCTCTCGAGCTGTTCTGGCAGCGCGGCTATGAAGCGACCTCGATGGCGGACCTCGTCGACTATCTCGGCATCGGCCGCGCCAGCATCTACGCGACCTTCGGCAGCAAGCACGAGCTGTACCTGAAGGCCATGGACCGCTATGCGGAGACGCGCGACCCGTCCCTGCTGACCGAGCTGTCCCAGCCGGGTCCGGCGCTGCCCGCGGTGCGGGCGGTGGTGCGCCGCTTCGCCGAGGAGGCCGCCTCTCCGGAGAAGCGGCTGGCCGGCTGCCTGGTGACCAACACGGCGGCCGAGCTGGCCCCGCATGACCCGGCGGCCGCCCGCCGGGTGGAGCTGAGCTGGGACCACGTGGAGACCCCGTTGTGCTCCGCACTGATACGAGCCCAGGCCCAGGGGGAGCTCCCCGAGGACCGCGACCCCCGTGCGCTGGCGCGGATGCTGTTCGTGCTGATGCAGGGGCTGCGGGTGGTCGGCAAGGCGTCGGACGACCCGGCCCGGGTGCGGGACGCCGCGGAGCAGGCGCTGGCGCTGCTCGATTGACCTCCATGGCCTGACGCTTCCGACCCGACCTCTCCGACCCGACCTCTCCGACCCGACCTCGGCGGCCCGACGCACCTGCCGGGCCCGCCCGGCCCGGGCCGCACCACATCACGATCAGGATCACGATCACGGGAATGAGACAGAGCCCATTCGCATGCCCGCATATTAAAACGATCGGTCTAATATTGGGGGACAGATGACCGTCACCGACACCTCGCGCGGCACCGGCGCCGCCGCCACCAGTACGACGCACCATCGCCACGCCTTCGCCCTGCTCGGCTCCGTCCAGATCACCCTGATCTTCACCCTCGCGGCGATCGCCGTGCCGCTGCCCGAGATCGGCCGCGCCTTCGGCCTGGAGCGGGCCGATCTGATCCTGCTCAGCGCCGCCTATGGGCTCACCTTCGCCGGGCTGCTGCTCTTCGGCGCGCGCCTCTCCGACCGCTACGGCGGGCGGCGCGCCCTCACCGCCGGGCTCATCGTCTTCGCCGCCGCCTCGGCCGCGGCCCCGTTCTCCCCCGGCATCGGGACACTGCTCATGGCCCGGTTCGCCCAGGGCGCGGGGGCGGCCCTGATCGCACCCGCCGCCATGGCCGTGCTGCGCGCCGTCTTCCCCACCCCCACGGCCTATGGCAGGGCGATGGCCACCTGGGGCGGGCTCTCGGTACTCGGCGCGACCGCGGGCAATCTGGTCTCCGGCGTCATAGCCGAATTGCTGTCCTGGCGGTGGAGCTTCGCCGTGCCCCTTGCGGTGGCCGCGGCCGCCCTCGCCCTCGCGCCCCGGCTGCTGCCGGACACCGCGCCGAGCCGGGGCCGGACGCTCGATCTGCCGGGTGCGCTGCTGGCCACGGCCGGTATCACGCTGGCCAGTTACGGGCTCGTGGTCACCGACGCCCTGCCCTGGTCGTCGGCCGGGGTGCTGGTGCCCCTGCTCATCGGGGCCGCGCTGCTCGTCGCGTTCTGGTACGCCGAGCGCCGGGCCGGCGATCCGCTGCTGCCGCCCCGCTTCCTGCTGAACCGGCGGCGGGCCCTCGCCCTCGCGGCCATCGCGCTCAGCGCCTGCGCGACCGCGATGACCTTTGTGACCCTCTCGCTCCATCTCCAGCAGGACCGTGACTGGTCACCATTGGCGACCTCGGCCGCCTTTGTGCCGTTCGCCATCGCCCTGCTCGCCTCGGGGCGGGCGGCCGGGCCGCTGATAGCCCGCTTCGGCCCGCGCGTCGTCACCGCCGCCGGGCTGGCCACGGCCGCGGCCGGGCTGGTCCTGCTCGCCCTCACCGGGCTCGACCCGCACGCCCCGTACGCCTCCGCGCTGTTGCCGGGGCTGGTGCTGCTGCCGGCCGGCGCCGCCGCCTCCTTCGCCGGGGCCGCCGTGCTCACCACCCACGGGGTGCCGCCCGAGCGGACCGGGCTCGCGGGCGGGGTGCTGAACACGGCGATGGAGCTCGGCCCGACCGTGGTCTTCGCCATCGTGCTCACCTTCGGCAGCGATGCCGTCTCCCTCGCCGCGACGGGGGCCGTGCTCGCCCTCGCCGCCGCCTTGAACCTCCGCGTCCAGCGGACCCGTCCATCCCGTCCCTCCTCGCTTCCTCAAGGAGCCATGCAGTGAACCGCTTCACCGGAAAGACCGCCCTCGTCACCGGAGCGGGCACCGGCCTCGGCCGTGCCATCGCGCTCGCCTTCGCCGCCGAAGGCGCCTCCGTGGTGGCCGCCGGGCGCACCGCGGCCACCCTGGCCGAGACGGTCCGCCTGATCGAGGCCGCCGATGGCCGGGCCGCCGCCGTGCCCGCCGATGTCACCGACTCAGGGCAGCTGCGGGAGCTGGTGCACCAGGCCGTCACCCGCTTCGGCGGACTGGACATCGCCGTCAACAACGCCGGGATCATGCGTGGCCAGGGGCCCCTCGGAGAGGTCAGCGAGGAGGACTGGGAGGCGGTGCTGCGCACCAATGTCACCGGTGTCTGGCTGGCGATGAAGCACCAGATCGCGCATATGAAGGACCACGGCGGCGGGGCGATCGTCAATGTCTCCTCCAACCTCGGCGCCCACCTCCGCGTCCCGGGCCTCGGCGCGTACAGCACCTCCAAGGCGGCGGTCGCCACACTGACCCGGGCCGCCGCGCTCGACCACGTCCACCAGGGAATCCGGATCAACGCGGTCAGCCCCGGCGCCTCCGACGCCCCCATGTCCCTGCGGCCCGGTGAGACCGAGGCCGACCGCGCCGAGCGGATGAAGTCCGAGAATCCGCTGGGCCGGATAGCGGAGGCGGGGGAGATCGCGGCGGCCGTGCTCTACCTCGCCTCTCCGGCGGCGGGCTCCATGATCGGCACGGATCTGGTGGTGGACAGCGGCTCGTCGGCCTGACCCGCCACGAGCGCCTGACCGGCCCCGAGCGATCGATAGGCCCCGAGCGATCGACCAGTCCCGAGCGCCCGACCCGGCCGGAGCAGCCCGGCCATGGAGCTCCGGCCGCGGGGGCTCCTGTCAGGGGCTCCGGCCATGGGGCAGCCCCCACTCTTACGCGGGGGCTTGCCGCATGGCCGGGGCGCCGCCGCACCCGGAGGCTGGTGCGACATGAACGCACCCACGAAGCGCCCTCGTTTACGCCTCGCCGCGGCCGCCGCCGTCACCGCCGCCCTCCTCGGTGGTGCGGCCGCGGTCCCGGCCGCCGCCACCCCCTCTGCACCCGGAGCCCGCACAGCACCCCAAGCGCCCGTAGCGACCGGCTCCGACTCCCCCGACCACCGGCTCACCGAGGACGAGCTGCGCCGCGAGGTCGCCCGGACCCTCGAAGACGCGGGTTTCATCGGCCTCACCGTGGAGGTGCGCGACGGCCACCGCCGGATCCACGCCCGCACGGGCGAGGCGGAGCTGAACACCGGCCGTCCCGTGCCGTACGGGGCGCACTACCGGGCCGCGAGCGTCACCAAGTCCTTCGTGGCCACGGTCGTCCTCCAACTGGTCGCCGAGGGGCGGCTCTCGCTGAGCGATCCGGTGGACAAGTGGCTGCCGGGTGTGGTGAGCGGCAACGGCAACAACGGCCGCCGGATCACCGTCAGGAATCTGCTCCAGCACACCAGCGGCATCCACAACTACGACTACAGCGATGACACCGGCGACACAGCGGCGGACTTCGATCGGACCCGGTTCGACCATGTCTCCCCCGAGCAGGTGGTCGCCGGGGCGATGAAGCACCGGCCCGACTTCCCGCCCGCCCCGGCCGATGACCCAAAGCCCGACTGGAACTACTCCAACCCCGGCTATGTCCTCGCCGGAATGATCATCCAGAAGGTCACCGGACGCGTATGGCCGGAGGAGGTCCGCGAGCGCATCATCCGCCCGCTGGGCCTGACCGGCACCTATGAGCCCGGGGACGATCCACGGCTGAAGGCCCCGTACGCGCATACGTACCAGCGCTTCCCGGGCTCCGGCAGCTGGACGGACACGACACTCCGGAACGTCTCCTGGGGTGGTGCGGCCGGTTCGCTCATCAGCACCGACCGCGATCTGGACCGGTTCTTCAGCGCGCTGCTGGGCGGCCGCCTGCTGCCCCCGGCGCAGCTGGCCGAGATGCGCCGGACCGTCCCCGTCGGACCGGCCTTCGAGGTGGCCTTCCCGCATGCCCAGTACGGGCTCGGGATGATGCGGCAGCCGCTGAGCTGCGGCGGCTACCGCTGGGGCCACGGCGGCGACCTCGAAGGCGCCACGGTGCGGACCGGCTTCACCGAGGGCGGGCGGCGCTCGGTGACCATCAGTTCCAGCGGCAAGACCGACGACGACAAGCAGTTGCTCCGGGCCGAGGCGGCCCTGCAGAGCCTCACCGATCGCGTCCTGTGCGATGGCGTGCGCCCGAAGCCGTAAACTCTGACATCCGTTGGAGTGTTTCGGGGCGTGAAGAGAGTTCCGGGCGTGAGAGCGTGAGGAGGAGGGCCCATGCGGATCGGCGAGCTGTCCCGCCGTACCGGGGTGAGCGAACGGCTGCTGCGCTACTACGAACAGCAGGGCCTCCTCCAGCCCGAGCGGCTGCCCAGCGGCTATCGCGCATACCGCGCGTCCGATGTGGCGGTGGTGCGGCGCATCCGCGCACTGCTGGCGGCCGGGCTCTCGACGGCGACCATCTCCCAGGTCCTGCCCTGCCTCCGGGACGACGACGGTGAGCACCTCGTGCCCACCTGCCCGGATCTGCTGGGCGAACTGCGGGCGGAGCGGGAGCGGATGACCGCGGCCATCGAGGAGCTCGAGCTGTCCCGGTCGCTGCTGGACAGGGTCATCACGGCGGGCCAGTCGGCCGTGAGCTGACCGAAGAGGGGGGCGACCGGGGGCCGTGGGGCGGCCGGGGAGCGGGGCGCGGCCCGGAGCAGTGGACGGCCGGGAGGCGGGGCGCGGCCGGGGGCGGGCGCCGCCCCCTCACGCCCCGCCTCGCCTCAACTGGCCCAGTGTCACGAGGATATGACGCACGGTCCTTGTCCCGGACGACCGCAGGACGAGACACTTTCTGCCGCAGTCATGTGTGAGACATGGGATGTCTTGATGTCCTGACGGTGTGATGCCTCCTGGCGTGATGCCCGACGGCCTTGACGTCCAGATGCCGATGCCTCCATGAGGCAGTCTGAAGGGCAGGCCGTGACCATGGCGTCAGTTCTCCGCACACGTCCCCGCACCAGACCACCCCACCCCCGTGCCAGACCATGGCGGCGCCGCGCCTCCGTGCTCCTCACCGCCGCGGCGCTGGCCCTGATTCCGCTTCCGGTACGGGCCGCGGACACGGATTCCTCCGCGTCCGCGGCCCGCGCCGACTCCGGCTTCGAACAGCAGGTCCTCTTCAAGTCCGCCCAGGAACAGGGCTACTCGTGCTTCCGGATCCCGGCGATCGTCAAAGCCAAGGACGGCTCCCTGCTCGCCTTCGCCGAGGGCCGGGTCGACAACTGCGGCGACGCCGGGGACATCGATCTGGTCCTCAAGCGCTCCACCGACGGCGGCCGCACCTGGGGCCCGCTCCAGGTGATCAACGAGGGCGGCGGTGACACCCACGGCAACCCCGCGCCCATCGTGGACCTGCGCACCGGCCGCATCGTGCTCGCCAGCACCTACAACACCGGCCGCGACGACTCCCAGAGCTGCGACGTCCCCTGTGACCGCTCCCCGCATCTGCAGTACAGCGACGACAACGGCGCCACCTGGTCGGCCCCGCGCGATCTGAGCTCCTCGCTGATGCCGCCCCAGTGGAACTCCTGGTACGCCACCGGCCCCGTCCACGGCATCCAGCTCCAGCACGGCCGGCACAAGGGACGGCTGATCTTCACCCTCAACACCGAGAGCTACAGCGACGGCCGCATCACCGACAACCATGCCGCGCTCGCCTACAGCGACGACGGCGGCAACCGCTGGCGCATCGGCGCGATGGACACCTACCCGCTCGCGGCGGACGGCACCTTCCGTCAGAAGCCGTCCGAGATGACGTTGGTGGAGCGCGCCGACGGATCGGTCTACGTCAGCGGGCGGGAGCAGGACGGCACCGATCTCGGCCACCGCGACTACGCCATCAGCCGGGACGGCGGCCAGAGCTTCGCCGGGCCCTTCCGCACCATCCCCGATCTGCCCACCCCCAGGTGCAGGGGTCGATCCTGCGGCTGCGCGATCCGGCCCGCGACGGCCACAGCCGGTTGCTCTTCTCGGCCCCCGCCGACCCCGACCGCCGCCGCACCATGATGGTCCGCTCCTCCTGGGACGAGGCCCGCACCTGGGACGGTGTCGAGCGCGGCAAGGTCGTCACCACCGACTGGTCGGGCTACTCCGACATGGTCGCGATCTCCGGCGACACGGTGGGGCTGCTGTACGAGGGCGGTGCGGTGGACGCCCGTGACGAGATCCGCTTCGCCCGCTTCACCGAGGACTGGCTGGGCCCCCGTCAGGCGCCCGCCCCCACCACCGACGACCGCGCGCCCGGCGCCCGGTCCGCGACCGTGCTCGGCGGCGCGGCGGCGCGCGGCGACGGCCGGTTCGGCGGCGGGCTGTCCTTCGACGGCACGGACGACGCGGTACGTGTCCCGTACCGGACCGCACTGCCGCTGGGCACCCGCGACTTCACCGTGAGCCTGTGGTTCCGCTACTCGGCCGCCTCCGGGCAGCATCCATTCCTGTGGATGGGCGGGATCGGCACCAAACAGCCGCAGGTGTGGCTGCGCGGTGAGCCCGGGAGCAACCGGATCCGGGCGCTGATGACGACGGTCAACGGCTTCTCCACCTTCACCAGCGCCTCGGTGTCCACCGACGCCGCGTACAACGACGGGCAGTGGCATCACCTCGCCCTGACCCGCAGCGGCGGACGGCTCTCCCTCACCGTGGACGGTGGCACCGCCGTCACCGCCCCCGACGCCCCGGGCACCGTGAGCCGCACCGCGCCCTTCGGCCTCCACCTCGGCCAGGCCGTGGACGGCCGCTCCCATATGACCGGCGACCTCGATGAGTTCCGTCTGTACGGCCGCGCGCTGACCGACACCGAACTGCGGCGAGTCCGCGAGTTCAACGCCCCGCTCGACGACCACCACTCCGGCGCCCTCGTCCGCCTCCCCCTGGACCGCGTGCGGTCATCTCACGACTAGCGGCCATCCACGATCAGACACCCGACTAGACCACGCAGAACTCATTGCCCTCCGGGTCCTGGAGCACGATCGCGTAATACTCCATCCCCGGCTCGTCCATGATCCGCTGCACCGTGGCTCCGGCGGCCTTCAGCCGGTCCACGGTCGCGGTGACCCGCTCGGTGCGGACCGCCAGGGGCACATCACGCCCGCCGCCCACCTTCAGATCCAGATGCAGCCGGTTCTTGGTGACCTTCGACTCCGGAACCTGCTGGAACCACACCCTCGGCCCCTGCCCCTCCGGATCCACGATGGACTCCGGGGTCTCCCCTACCCCGGAGGGCAGCTCCTCCGCGGGCACGCCCATGTCCGCCCAGTACTCCCGCCAGGTGGCATGGCCGCCGGGCGGGGGCTCGGGCACATAGCCCAGGGCCTCGGACCAGAAGGCCACCATCCGGCGTGGCTCGGCACAGTCGATGGTCAGCTGCAGCGTCAGCGTCGTCATGTCCGAAGCGTCCCAGAGGGGTCTGACAACACCCTCCCGAAGGGATCTGAAAACGAGACCCGCCGCGGCTGCGTCCCGCTAGGGTGAGCGGCCGTGACCGAAGCCGACTTCCTTACCTCCACCCGGGCGTCCTACAACGCCATAGCCCTCGACTACGACAAGCAGTATCGCGACGAACTGGCGGCGCAGACGCTGGAGCGGGCGGTGTTCGCCGGGTTCGCCGAGCTGGTACGGAACGCCGGGGGCGGACCGGTGGCCGATGTGGGCAGCGGACCGGGCCGGGTGACCGCGCACCTCCATGAGCTGGGGCTGTCCGTGTACGGGATCGACCTGTCGCCGGCGATGGTGGAGTTGGCCCGCCGGGAGCATCCCGGGCTGCGGTTCGAGGAGGGGTCGATGCTGTCCCTGGACATCGCGGACGGCACCCTCGCCGGCGTGGTGGCCTGGTACTCGACGATCCACATCCCGCAGGAGCGGCTGCCGGATGTGTTCGCCGAGTTCCACCGGGTGCTGGCGCCCGGTGGATACGCGCTGGTGGGCTTCCAGGTGGGCGATGAGCCGAAGGTCTACACGGAGGCGTTCGGCCATGAGGTGTCTCTGAGCTTCCGCCGGTGGCAGCCGGACCGGATCGCCGAGTTGCTGGCCGGGGCCGGACTGCCGGTCCGCGCCCGGACCTTCCGGGAACCGGAGCGCTGGGAACCCACCCCGCAGGCGTTCCTCATCGCCCGCAAGCCGCCGCTGCCGCTGCCGCCTGCCGACGACCAGACCGCCGGAGACCAGACCGCCGGAAACCAGACCCCGAAAGCCAGACCCCCGAAAGCTGACGTCAGACGCGGGTCAGCGCGGCGTCGTCCGCGCTGTCCGCGTTATCCGCGTTATCCGCGCTGACCGCGCTGTCCGTACGAGCCCGAGCGGCCCCCGCCCCCGTCTCGGCCCCCGTCACCGCCGCCTCCGGCGCCCGCGCCGCATAGCGGCGGGCCAGCACCGCGCAGACCATCAGCTGCATCTGGTGGAAGAGCATCAGCGGCAGTACCGCCAGGCTCGCCTGGGCGCCGAAGAGCACGCTCGCCATCGGCAGCCCGGCGGCCAGGCTCTTCTTCGACCCCGCGAACACGATGGTGATCCGGTCCTCGCGGACGAAGCCCAGCTTCCGTGAGCCGTACGAGGTGAGCGTGAGCATCACCGTGAGCAGGACCGCCTCGACGCCGAGGAGGATGGCCAGCCGGGCCGGGGTGACCTGGTGCCAGATGCCCCGGGTCATGCCCTCGCTGAACGCCGCGTAGACCACGAGCAGCACCGAGCCGCGGTCGACCAGGCGCAGCACCGCCCGGTGGCGGGAGATGAAGCCGCCGATCCAGCGGCGCAGGAGCTGACCGGCGAGGAAGGGGGCCAGCAGCTGGAGCCCGATCTTGACCATCGAGTCGGCCGAGAAGCCGCCGCCGCTGCCGCCCAGCAGCAGTGCGGCCAGCACAGGGGTGACGACCACACCGAGCAGGCTGGAGAAGGAGCCCGCGCAGATCGCGGCGGCGACGTTGCCCCGGGCGATCGAGGTGAAGGCGATGGAGGACTGGACCGTGGAGGGCACCAGGCACAGGAAGAGCAGCCCGGTGTAGAGGGGATGCGTCAGCACGTACGGCACCAGGCCGCGGGCGGCGAGGCCGAAGGCCGGGAAGATGACGAAGGTGCACACCAGCACGGTCAGGTGGAGCCGCCAGTGGCGCACTCCGTCCAGCGCCTCACGGGTGGAGAGCCGGGCGCCGTAGAGGAAGAAGAGGAAGGCGACCGCGACCGTGGTGGCCCCGTCGGTGACGGTGGCGGCCCGGCCGCTGACCGGGAGCAGCGCGGCGAGCGCCACGGTGCCGATGAGTCCGAGGATGAAGCTGTCCAACGGGAGCCAGGAGGGAAGGGCGATCTTGCGGAGGTGCGGGCGGTGCGGCATTCGTTCTCTTTCTCGCTCTTTCTCATCGGCGTGGACTGGCGTGGACTGGCATGGACCGGCATGGCCACGGACGGAGCCCCGTCCATAGTGCTCCTGATCAAGGCCATCGGGAATCCTGCATACCGCTCTGACTGCCATCGCGTTCCGTGATGGGCCTGTGGTCTCGGCATACAGTGGCTCCATGTACGACCCCGCCCAGCTCCGGACGTTTCTCGCGGTGTCCCAGACCCTCAGCTTCACCCAGGCCGCCGACCGCCTCGGGGTGCGCCAGTCCACCGTGAGCCAGCAGGTGCGCAAGCTGGAGGCGGCCGTGGGACGGCAGCTGTTCGCCCGCGACACCCACGGGGTGGAGCTGACCGAGGACGGCGAGGCGATGCTGGGGTTCGCCCGCTCGATCCTGGAGGCGAACGAGCGGGCGGCGAGCTGGTTCCGAGGCACCCGGCTGCGCGGCCGACTGCGCTTCGGCGCCTCGGAGGACTTCGTGGTGACCCGGCTGCCGGAGATCCTGGAGGGGTTCCGCCGCGATCACCCCGAGGTGGACCTGGAGCTCACCGTGGAGCTGTCGGGCACGCTGCATGAGCGGCTGGAGGCGGGCAAGCTGGATCTGGTGCTGGCCAAGCGGTCCGAGGAGAGGCCGGGCGGCCAGCTCGTGTGGCGGGACCGGCTGGTGTGGATCGGCGCCGAGCGGCTGCGGCTGGATCCGGACCGCCCGCTCCCCCTGATCGTCTTCCCGCCACCCGGGCTGACGCGGGCCCGCGCACTGGATGTGCTGGAGCGACACGGCAGGTCATGGCGGATCGTCTGCACCAGCGGCAGTCTCAACGGCCTGGTCGCGGCGGCGCGTGCCGGGCTCGGGGTGATGGCACACACCCATGGCCTGATTCCGCCCGGCCTCGCTCCGGTCCCCGAACGGGCCGGGCTGCCCGACCTCGGCCCGGTGGATTTCGTACTGTTGTACGGAAAGCGGCGGCAGGACGGCGCCTCGCACGCCGCGGCGGAGCGACTCGCCGCCGCGATCCTGGCGGGGCCTGTGCCACGATCGGAGAGATTTCGTGCAGAAGACCGTTACATATAAGCCACACACGCGGCGCATAGGACCAGACTCCACACAATCCGCCCTCGTCGGCGCCTGATTGACCCCCTTTCACCTTACTGGCGGCCCGGCATTCCGTGCGTTCCGGGCACAAAACACCTCTCCCGCATCGGGGCTGGATCGGGTACGGTCGCGGCGCTGTGCCCAGCGGCTTCAAGGAGCAGGTATTGCGCGAGTTCACCGTCCCCCCGATGGCGACGGCGCCCCAGGCCGGAGGACTGGCGGATGCCGTCTTCGACCATGCGGACACCGATCCCCACCGGGTGGCCCTGGCACGCAAGACGGCGGATGACCGCTGGCAGGACGTGACCGCGGGCCAGTTCCGGGACGAGGTGACGGCGCTCGCCAAGGGGCTGCTGGCCCAGGGCGTCCGGTTCGGCGACCGCGTCGCGATCATGTGCCCCACCCGCTACGAATGGACGCTCTTCGACTTCGCGCTGTGGACGCTGGGCGCCCAGAGCGTCCCGCTGTATCCGACCTCCTCCGCCGAGCAGGTCTGCTGGATGCTGCATGACGCCGGGGTCTCCGCCTGCGTCGTGGAGCATGAGGACCACGCGATGACGGTCGGCTCGGTGGTCGGCCGGCTGCCGCATCTGAGGCGGCTGTGGCAGCTCGACGCGGGGGCGCTGGAGGAGCTGCTGGCGGCCGGGGAGCCGGTCGAGGACGATCTGGTCGAGCGGCACCGGCTGGCCGTGACCCCCGAGCAGCCCGCGACCATCATCTACACCTCGGGCACCACCGGCCGCCCCAAGGGCTGCGTGATCACCCACGCCAATCTGATGGCCGAGTGCGACAACATCGTCGAGCGGTACGAGGAGGCCTTCCACTCCAAGCGCGGCGACGAGGCCGCCACCCTGCTCTTCCTCCCGCTCGCCCATGTCTTCGGCCGGATGGTCGAAGTCGCCTCCATCCGCGGCAAGGTCAAGCTCGGGCACCAGCCCCGGCTCTCGGCCGCCGCGCTGCTGCCCGATCTGAAGACCTTCCGGCCGACCTTCATCCTCGCGGTGCCGTACATCTTCGAGAAGGTGTTCGCGGCGGCGCGGCGCAAGGCCGAGGCGGAGGGCAAGGCCGGGGTGTTCGAGAAGGCCGTGGACGTGGCGGTGCGGTACGCGGAGGCGCTGGAGGCCAAGGCGTTCGGCACCGGGCCGGGTCCGGGCGCCGCGCTGCGCATGCAGCACCAGTTCTTCGAGAAGGCCGTGTACGGCAAGGTGCGCGCCGCGATGGGCGGCCGGGTCCGGCACGCGATGTCGGGCGGTTCCGGCATGGAACGGCGGCTCGGGCTGTTCTTCGCGGGCGCGGGCGTCACCATCTACGAGGGCTACGGCCTCACCGAGTCCACCGCCGCCGCCACCGCCAATCCGCCCGAGCAGACCCGGTTCGGCACGGTCGGCGTGCCGATCCCGGGCACCACGGTGCATCTCGCCGACGACGGCGAGGTGTGGGTGCGCGGCGGCCAGGTCTTCGAGGGCTATCTGGGCGACCCCAAGGCCACCGACGCGGTGCTGCGCGACGGCTGGCTCGCCACCGGCGACCTGGGCACGCTGGACGAAGACGGCTATCTCACCATCACCGGGCGGAAGAAGGAGATCCTGGTGACCTCCAGCGGCAAGTCCGTCTCCCCCGGGGGCCTGGAGGAGCGGGTGCGGGCCCATCCGCTGGTCGCCCAGTGCATCGTGGTCGGCAACGACCGCCCGTATATCGCGGCGCTGGTCACCCTGGACTCCGAGGCGGTGGCGCACTGGCTGACGATGCGCGGCAAGCCGGAGCTGCCGCCGGGCGAACTGGTCCGGGACCCCGATCTGGAGACCGAGATCCGGCGTGCGGTGGTGGCGGCGAACACCACCGTCTCCCAGGCGGAGTCGATTCGTACCTTCCGCATACTTGCCGCGCAGTTCTCCGAGGAGCATGGTCTGCTGACGCCGTCGCTGAAACTGAAGCGAAAGGCCATCGAACAGGCGTACGCCGTCGAGGTCGAGGCGCTGTACCACTCCTGAGCCGCGAAGGGGGCACGAAATGATCGATGTCATTCTCCCCGAACTTCCCGAACGTGAACTGTCCCTGTTGTCCGAGGAGACACCTCAGCCCGGCGGCCCGCGGCTGGCCGGGCGGGTGATCCTGGGCGGGCCGGTGGCCTTACCGGTGACGGCGGAACTCGTCGAACCGGATCCGGAGCTGCTGGACTTCCTGCGCACCGAGGCGGACAACGCCGTCTACCACCTGGTGCATCTGTCGGTGACCTGCGCCCGGGACGCGCCGGACCCCGCCCTGCACTCGGTCCATCTCGATGTCACGCTCACGGCCGAACCGGTGCGGCGGGGCACCACGGTCTTCCAGCCGGTGGCCTGGTCGATGACCCCGCGCCAGCTCACCGCGGAGGCGAAGGCCGCGGCACCGGCGCATGCGGCCCATCTCGGCCCGCGGCTGGGATTCCGGGAGGTTCTCCACACCGCGTACGGCGAGCGGGCCTTCCTGGAGGCGCGGCGGGAGCTGCGCTCCGACCCGGGCTGGGAGATCCGGCACACCTCGGCGGTGCGCATCGGCGGGACCTACCGGCTGGCGATGGTGGTGCGGGCACCGCGCGGGGCGGTGAGCCGGGCGGCGGTCGCGGTGGGCGCGACGGTGCGCGAGGGGCACACCCTGCACCGCTTCCGGCAGGAGCTCGAGGAACCGCTGCACCTCACCGCGCTTCAGTAATGACGAGGCGGGGACACGAGCGGTACGAGCACAGGCAAGGAGCGACGGAACGGTGGACGGTCAGGACGGGGACGGACATCCGGCGCTGACGACCGAGGAGATCCGGGAGTTGGCGCGGGTCTTCCCGCCCGGCCCGTCCGCCGTGGCGCTGCTGCGCAGGGCGGGCCTGACCGCCGAGCACATCCCGGCGGCCACCGGCACCACCGCCGGGGAGTTCTGGTCCGCGGTGGCCCGCGCGGTGGCCGCGGACCGGATCGCGGACGGCAGGCTGCGCGTCCTGGCCGCCGCCTGCGTCACCTATCCGCACAACGCGGTGTTCCGCGCCGCCTTACGGGAGCCGGGCGGTGGCGGTCTGCGGCGGGTGCTGGTGACCGGCGCCGCCCCGGGGTCCCAGGAGTTGGCCGCGGTCCAGCGGGCCGCCCGGGGCGTGCTGACGGTGGACCGGTGCCCCGCCGCGGCCGCCACCGATCTGCGGCGGATCCTCACCGTACGCCCGGATGTGCTGCATCTGGTCTGCCGCCGCGAGGGGCGCACGCTGGTCTTCGAGGACGGCGACGGCCAGGCACATCGCACCCCCGCCCCGCGCCTGGCCGAGCTGCTGACCGCCTACCGCCGGCTGATCGGCGCCCCGCTGCCCGGTGTGGTCCTCGGCTGCCCCGACGGCGCGCCTCTCGCCGCGCTCTTCGCCCGGGCGGCCGAGGTGGTGGTCGCCCATCGCGGACCGCTGGACGGCGCGGCGGCCTTCGCGGGCGGGCTCTACGGCCTCCTGGGCGAGGTGCCCACACTGGCCCAGGCGGCGCGACGGGCGGCGGAGCGCATCGGGCCGGACGGAGGCGGTGTGGTGGTCCTGCGCGGACGACCCTGGTGAACGGGTCCTGGCGGGAATGCCTGCCGCTTGTTGATCGTTGTACCTACGGAAGCATGCAATCCACATCCGACGTAAGGATCGACTGCCCGTGAGCAAGGTCCCGTTCATCACCCTCAACAACGGCGTCCGGATGCCGCAGCTCGGCTTCGGTGTCTGGCAGATCCCGGACGACGAGGCGCAGGTCGCGGTGCGCACCGCGCTGGACGCCGGGTACCGCAGCATCGACACCGCCGCGATATACGGCAACGAGGAGGGCACGGGGAAGGGGCTCGCCGCGTCGGGCATCGCACGCGACGAGCTGTTCGTCACCACCAAGCTCCAGAATGCCGACCAGGGCTACGACTCGACCCTCCGCGCCTTCGACGCCTCACTGACCAGGCTGGGCCTGGAGTATGTGGATCTCTACCTGATCCACTGGCCGCTGCCCGGGGTCGACAAGTACGTGGACACCTGGAAGGCGTTCGAGAAGATCTACTCCGAGGGCCGCGCCAAGGCCATCGGCCTGTCCAACTTCCACGCCGCCCACACCCAGCGGCTGCTCTCCGAGACCTCGATCACCCCGGTGATCGACCAGATCGAGCTGCACCCGCAGCTCCAGCAGGCGGAGCTGCGCGCCTTCAACGCCCGTCATGACATCGCCACCGAGGCGTGGTCCCCGCTCGGCCAGGGCAAGGGCCTGCTGGACGACCCGAAGCTGGCGGCGATCGCCCGGAAGCACGGGAAGTCCCCGGCCCAGGTGGTGCTGCGCTGGCATCTGGACCTCGGCAATGTGGTGATCCCCAAGTCCGTGACCCCGTCCCGGATCCAGGAGAACATCGACGTCTTCGACTTCCGGCTGGACTCCGAGGACCTGTCGGCGATCGACTCCCTGGAGACCGGCAACCGGCTGGGCTTCGACCCCGAGACCTTCAACGGCTGAGCCCCGGCGCTCCACCGTTCCACGCTCCGCCCCGTCGCGTCCCCCCGCGGCGGGGCGGACCCTTGTCCGCCCGCACCCCGTGTCCCCGCACCCCGTGTCGTGGCATATCCCGGGCGCATGGCCCCTCATCCGGGGCTCATGCGCCCACCGAGCGAGGCACCTCCCCGGCAATTACGCTTGGCGCCCAGATGGGCACGTAGCGTGACCATGTCCCGAGCCGAGGAGACCGAAGATGTCCCGCAGACGCCGTCACGGCCTTGAGCTGGCCGCCGGTTGCACCGTCGCGATAGCCGCCCTCTTCCTGGGGAGCGGCATACCCGCGGTGGCCGATCCCGGTGAACCCTCCCCCCGCCCCCGGAGGGAGGTGCCCCCCGAGATGCTGGCCTCGATGCAGCGCGATCTGGGCCTGACGGCCGATGAGGCGCGGATGCGGATATCCAACGAGTACCGGGCCGGGGCCACCGAACCGGGCCTGCGCAAGAGCCTGGGCGGCAGCTACGGCGGCGCATGGGTGACCGGCAACACCGCCGAACTCACCGTCGCCACCACCGACGAGGAGCAGAGCGGCACCATCACGGCCGGCGGCGCCAAGGCCGCGGTCGTCAAGCACAGTCTCAAGGCCCTCACCGACGCAAAGCAGGCCCTGGACCGCACCGCCTCGGAGCGCCCCCCGGCGGCCGATGTCGCCTCCGCCTGGTACGTCGACGTCAAGACCAACAGCGTCGTGGTGCAGTCGGCCAAGCCGAGCGAGGCGGCCGCCTTCGTCGCCACCAGCGGCGCGGACCGCGAGGTGGTACGGGTGGTGGAGTCGGCCGAGCGGCCGAGCCCGCTGTACGACCTGCGGGGCGGCGAGGCCTTCTACATCAACGACTCCGCCCGCTGCTCGATCGGCTTCCCGGTGACCCAGGGCGAGCGGAACGGCTTCGTCACCGCCGGCCACTGCGGCAGCCAGGGCGACACCACCACCGGTTTCAACCGGGTGGCCCAGGGCAGCTTCCAGGGCTCCAGCTTCCCCGGCCATGACTACGCCTGGGTGTCCACCAACGCCGACTGGGTTCCGCAGCCGTGGGTGATCGGCCCCGAGGGCACCAATGTCACCGTCACCGGCTCCCAGGAAGCGCCGGTGGGCTCGTCCGTCTGCCGCTCCGGCTCGACGACCGGCTGGCACTGCGGCACCATCCAGCAGCACGACACCAGCGTGCAGTACCCGCAGGGCACGATCAACGGGGTCACGCGCACCAACGTCTGCGCCGAACCGGGCGACTCCGGCGGCCCGTTCATCTCGGGCAGCGAGGGGCAGGGCGTCACCTCCGGCGGCTCCGGCAACTGCACCGTCGGCGGCACGACGTACTACCAGCCGGTGAACCCGATCCTGACGACCTACGGGCTCACCCTCACCACCGGCTGACGCCGGGGTGCCGAGGCCGTCGCGGTCGAGCGGACCGGCGGCGGCCTCGCGCGTGCGCCCACGGCCTGTTCTCGGGCTTGCCCCCACGCCCGCCCTCGCGCGTGTTCGGAGCACCTTGACCAATCCGCACCCCTCCGGGCGACGAATGAGGTACGACACCTCCGTGTGCGCCGCATCGTTCCCGGAAGGACGGCCTGTGAGAGAACCCGTGTACATCGGCGGACCGGCCGCGCGCGGACCGGACCTCGAAGAGTTGCTCCAGATGGTGGCCCGGGGGGACCAGAACGCGTTCGGAGCCCTCTACGACGCCGTCAGCGGGCCGGTCCTGGGGCTGACGCGCAGTCTGCTGCGCAACCCGGCGCAGGCCGAGGAGGTCACCCAGGAGGTCCTGGTCGAGGTGTGGCGGTCCGCGGCGCGGTTCGAACCGGGCCGGGGCAGCGCCATGGCCTGGATCATGACGGTGGCGCACCGGCGCGCCGTGGACCGGGTCCGCTCGGCGCAGGCCGCCTCCGACCGTGAGGAGCGCGCCGCGCTGCTCTCCCGTACCCCGGCGTTCGACGAGGTGACCGAGCAGGTGGAGGCCAGGCTGGAGCGCGAGCAGGTGCGCCGGTGCATGCGGACGCTGACCGAGCTGCAGCGGCAGTCGGTGACGCTCGCCTACTACCGGGGCCGCTCCTACCGTGAGGTGGCGGAGCTGCTGTCGCTGCCGCTCGGGACCGTGAAGACCAGACTTAGGGACGGGCTCATCCGGCTCCGGGACTGCATGGGGGTCGGCGCATGACCAGGGCGGATCTGCACACCTTGACCGGGGCCTACGCGGTGCACGCCCTGTCGGGGCGGGAGTTGACCGAGTTCGAGCGGCATCTGGCGGTCTGCGACGCCTGCCGTCAGGAGGTACGGGAGCTGCGGGAGACCGCCGGGAAGCTGGCGGTGGCCACGGCCCTGACCCCACCCCCGACCATGAAGGACGATGTGCTGCGGCGGATCGCCACGGTCCGCCAGGAGCCGCCCCGGGTGGCGGCGCGGGAGGCCCGGGAGTCCCACGCCGGCCCCCGGCGGCGCACCGGGCGGCGGGCGCTGAACGTCGCGCTGGCGGCCTGTGTCGCCGCGGCCGTCGCGTTCGGCGGGGCCGCGGTGTGGCAGTACCGGCAGGCGTCCGACGCCCGCGACACGGCCCGCCGCTCCGAGCAGCGGGTGGCTCGGGCGGAGGAGGTGACCCAGGTGCTGGCCGCGCCCGACGCGCGCAGCCGCAGCGGCCGGATGACGGACGGCTCGACCGGCACGGTGGTGGTCTCGCGCGGGCTGAACCGGGCGGTGTTCCTCGCCTCGGGGCTGCCCGAGCCGCCCGCCGGGCGGATCTACCAGCTGTGGTTCAGCGACGGCGGCACCATGCGCCCGGCCGGTCTGATGGACTCCTCGGGCGCGAGCGCGGCGGCGGTCCTGAGCGGTGCGGTCGGGAAGGCGTCGGCCATGGGGGTGACGGTCGAGCCCGCCGGAGGGTCGAAGGCCCCGACGACCGATCCGCTGGTCCTGCTGACATTCCCCTCGGCGTGACCGGGCGACATCGGGCGTAATTCACCGATCTGCGGTGCCACGTGGGGTAAGGGAGAGGGATGAGCACGTCCCTCTCCGTCTTCACCTCCGATCTGCGGCTGTCCGACAACCCCGTGCTGCGTGGCGCGGCGCGCTCCGCCGAGCGCGTCGTTCCGCTGTTCGTCGTGGACCGCGGCCTGGCCGGGACGGGGTTCGCCGTCCCCAACCGGGTGGCGTTCCTCGCGGACGCCCTGGCCGATCTCGACGCGGGGCTGCGCGAGCGCGGCGGGCGGCTGGTGGTCCGCCGGGGCGACGCGGTGGCGGAGGTCCTGCGGGCGGCCCGGCAGGCGGAGGCGGACGAGGTGCATATCGCGGGCGGGGTGAGCGGCTACGCCATCCGCCGCGAACAGCGGCTGCGCGAGGCGCTGGAAGCGGACGGACGGCGGCTGCGGGTGCACGGCGCGGTGGTGACGGCGGTGGAGCCGGGCGAGGTGACCCCGGCGGGCAAGGACCACTTCGCGGTCTTCACCCCGTACTTCCGCGCCTGGCAGCGGGCCGGGCTGCGCAAGGCGCTCACCGCGCCGCGCACCGTGAGCGTGCCGTCCGGGCTGCGCTCGGAGCCGGTGGCGGCGATCACCTCGCTCGCCCCGGGCAGCCCCTCCCCCGGGCTGCCCGAGGGCGGGGAGACGGCGGGCCGCCGCCGTGTCCGCTCCTGGTGGCGGTCGGGGCTCGGGAGTTACGCCGACCGGCAGGACGATCTGGCGGCCGACGCCACCTCCCGGCTCTCCCCGTATCTGCACTTCGGCTGTCTGTCCCCGGTGGAGCTGGTGCACCGGGCGCGGGAGGCGGGCGGCGCGGGCGCCGACGCCTTCGTACGGCAGCTGGCCTGGCGGGACTTCCATTACCAGGTGCTGGCCGCCCGGCCGGACGCCGCGCACGCCGACTACCGCCCGCGGGGCGACCGGTGGCGCCACGACGAGGCGGAGATCGCGGCCTGGAAGGCGGGGCGCACCGGCTATCCGCTGGTCGACGCCGGGATGCGGCAGCTGCGCCACGAGGGCTGGATGCACAACCGGGCGCGGCTGCTGGTGGCCAGCTTCCTCACCAAGACGCTCTACCAGGACTGGCGGATCGGCGCCCGGCACTTCCTGGATCTGCTGGTGGACGGGGATCTGGCCAACAACCAGCTCAACTGGCAGTGGACCGCGGGCACCGGCACCGACACCCGTCCCAACCGGGTCCTCAATCCGCTGGCGCAGGCCCGGCGGTTCGACCCGGACGGCGCGTATGTGCGGCGCTGGGTGCCGGAGCTGGCCGAGGTGGCCGGCTCCGGCGTCCATACGCCCTGGCGGCTGCCGAAGGCCGAGCGGGACCGGCTGGACTACCCCGGCCCGATCGTGGACCTCCAGGAGGGGCTGGCCCGCTTCCGGGACGCCCGGGGGTGACGTCGGATCCTGTCGGGCCGGTCAGTCGGCGACGCGCGCCCGGCCGTCAGTCGGCGCGGGCGCCGTGCCGCGGGGCGATCTCCTCGATCCGTCCGGCGAGCTCGACGTCGAGCGCGGTCACCTTGCCCCCGGCGCTGTGGGTGTTCACCGAGACGCCGACCTTGTTGTAGCCGAGGGTCAGCTCGGAGTGGTGGTCGAGCTCCACCTGGATCGTGGCGATCTCCGCCACCATCCCGGCCGCCTGTGGATGCCCCTTGAAGACATACGTCCGTGAGAGCCGGTCGTCCGCGAACGACCAGCCGGGGAGCTGCCCCAGACGCTGCTGGATCTCCTGGTCGGTGAGCGGCTGGACTGCCATGACACATCCCTTCGTCGCGGGTGACCGGTGGCCCTTCCACCCTGCCATGCGAGCACCCGGCGTCGGCTACCTTCAGCTCATGACGACTGCCGCGCCGCCCCGGGTGGGCACACTGCTGCGCGAGTGGCGGGACCGCCGCCGGTTGAGCCAGCTGGAGCTCGCGCTGCGCGCCGACTCCTCCGCCCGCCACATCAGCTTCATCGAGACCGGCCGGTCGCGGCCCAGCCAGGAGATGGTGCTCCGGCTCGCCGACCATCTCGACGTCCCCGTCCGCGAGCGCAACGCCCTGCTGATCGCCGCCGGTTACGCCCCGCACTATCCGGAGCGGTCGGTGGACGACCCCTCGATGAGCGCCCTGCGCGCGTCGCTGGAGCGGCTGCTGACGGGCTACGAGCCGTATCCGGCGCTCGTGGTGGACGGCACCTACGGGGTGCTGGCGGCCAACCGGGGCATCGCGGCGCTTCTGGAGGGGGTGGCGGAGCATCTGCTGAAGCCGCCGCTGAACGCGATGCGGCTCACGCTGCACCCCGAGGGTCTCGCCCCGCGCATCCGCAACCTCCGCGAATGGCGTGGCCATCTGCTGGACCAGATGGACCGGCAGCTCGCGCTGATGCGCTCCTCGCCGCTGCGCGCGCTCTACGACGAGGTGGCCGCTTATCCGCTGCCCGAGACCGGCGGCCGGGAGACGGCGACCGCCGGTGACACCCCGCCCTTCGCCCTGCCGATGATGATCGAGCACGGCGGACGGGTGCTGTCGTTCATCTCGACGATCGCGACCTTCAACACCCCGATGGATGTCACGGTCTCCGAGCTGGCCATCGAGACGTTCCTCCCGGCCGACCCGGAGACCGCCGCCGCCCTGGGGCGGTTCAGCCGGTCGTAGGAACCCGGTCCAGGAAGCCGAGGACGGAGCGGATCCGGCCGTCCTCGGCCAGGGTGATCACATCGGTCGCGGCGACCGGGGCGGAGCCGTCGGTCGTGGAGACCAGCTCCCAGCTGAAGCGGGCCATGTGGTGGTGGCCGTCCACGGCGCCGGTGAGCCGGAACTCATGGCCGGGGAACTGCTCCTGGGCCCCGGCGATGACGGCGGCCAGCCGCTCATGACCCCGCGCCTCGGCCAGCGGGTCGGTGTAGTCGCCGTCCTCGGTCCAGGCGGCGGCGACGGCCTTGGCGCGGGCCTCGGGGCCGGTGGCGTTCCACGCCTCGAAGTAGCGGGCGACGGCGGTTTCGTACTGCGTCATGTGGTTACTCCTCCATGAAATCCCCTGGTGGCACCGGGTCCCGGACCGGAGGGCGCCGGCCCGGAACCCGATGGCTCAACCCTGCCGCCGTCGCGCGCGGGGGTCGATTACCGCCGAGGTAATGGAGGTGCGGAAGCCTTGGCGCACACCGCCCGGGGAAGGGGAACTCAGGAGCGCTGGGACTCCACGAGCGCGATGGCCTCCTCCTTGGTCGCCACGGCGGGCGGCGAGCCCTCCAGCGGCTTCCGCGCCGTCTCCTTCATCACGGCGGCGGCGATGATGCCGACGACGGCGGCGAGCATCGTGTAGTAGGCGGGCATCAGATCGTCCCCGGTGCTGCTGATCAGACCCTCGGTCACCAGCGGCGTGGTGCCGCCGAAGAGCGAGACGGAGATGTTGAAGGCGATGGAGAGCGAGCCGTAGCGCACGTTCGTCGGGAAGAGCGCGGGCAGCGAGGCGGACATCACGCTCACATACGGCAGCAGACACAGCCCCAGGAGCAGCAGCCCGGCGAAGACCGGGACCACCCCGCCCTGCTTGATGAGCAGGAAGCACGGCACGGCGAGCACCAGGAAGCCCACGGACCCGGCCATCAGCACGGGCTTGCGGCCGATGCGGTCGGAGTACCGGCCGACGAAGGTGATGGCCGCCATGAGCACGAGCATCACGATGATGATCGAGACCAGGGCGCTGGTGCTGCTGTAGTGGAGGGTGTCCGACAGATAGGTCGGCATGTAGGACAGCAGCATGTAGTCGGTGATGTTGTACGCGGCGACCAGCGCGATGCACAGCGCCATCGCGCGCCACTGAGTACGGAACACCTGCCAGAACGGCAGGCTCTCGCGCTCTCCCGCGTTGGTGGCGCCCTCGTCCTCCAGCTTCTGGAAGGCGGGGGTGTCATCCAGCTTCAGCCGCAGATACAGACCGACCAGACCGATCGGCGCGGCGGCCAGGAACGGAATGCGCCAGCCCCAGGAATTCATCGAGGAGTCGGCGAGGGTCACGGTCAGGATGGTGACCAGTCCGGCCGCCGCGGTGTAGCCGATCAGCGTGCCGAACTCCAGAAAGCTGCCGTAGTACCCACGGCGCTTGTCGGGCGCGTATTCGGCGATGAAGGTCGAGGCGCCGCCGTATTCCCCGCCGGTGGAGAATCCCTGGAGCATACGGAAGAGGATGAGCAGTGCCGGCGACCAGAAGCCGATGGCGGCATAGCCGGGGATCAGTCCGATGGCGAGCGTGCTGGACGCCATCATGATCATGGTGAAGGACAGGACCTTCTTACGGCCGATTCGGTCGCCCAGTGGCCCGAAGAACATGCCTCCCACCGGGCGGACCAAAAAGGCCACCGCGAATGTCGCGAGGGAGGAGAGCACCTGGGCCGTGCCATTACCGGACGGGAAGAACACTTTGCCGATGGTGACCGCGAGATAGCTGTAGATCCCGAAGTCGAACCATTCCATGGCGTTTCCCAGCGCGGCGGCCTTCACCGCTTTCCGGACGGTCTTCTCTTCGGTGACCGTGATGTCGCTCCGGCGCAGGCGAGGGTTCTTGCGTCGCTGGACAGCGCGCCAGAGCAGGTGGTGCCGGGAGGGCGCGGACGCGGAGGCTTCGACATCGGTTGGGACAGGCACGAGCAACTCTTTTCAGCGGACAGGCTTGTTGCGCATACCCCGCGAAGGCCGGGGCATGCCAGGCGTGTCGCAGACCACCCGGGAACGCGGGCCAGAGCGCTCAAGGGGTGTTCGACCCCAACCCGAGCCGGGCCGGGCATCTTCAGGGAACCCGGCGGGTTGCTTTACTGGTTTTTGGCCTTCCGTAAACCAAACCGCGCGGGCACATAACCATCACCCAACGCCAAAAGGCACCGAACTCAAGGGGACATCATGCTCTACGGCAATGCCCTCCGAAAGGCCATCAGTTCATCCGACACCACACCTCTCATCGGCATCTACGACATGTACTCGGCGTCCATCGCCGCACAGCACTACAACGGCTTCTTCGTATCCGGATTCGGGTTCGCCGCATCGCATTACGGGCTGCCCGACATCGGCTTCATCGCCTGGCCCGACATGCTCGCGTTCGTGGAGCGGCTGCGTCTCGCCTTCCCCGAGCACCATCTGCTCGTGGACATCGACGACGGCTATGTGGATCCCGAGGTCGCCTGTCATGTGGTGCAGCGGCTGGAGCGCACCGGGGCCTCCGGGGTGATCCTGGAGGACCAGCGGCGCCCGCGCCGCTGCGGCCACGCGGACGGCAAGCTGACCCTGCCGCTCGAGGAGTACCTCGACAAGCTCCAACTGGTGCTGAGCAGCAGGAAGGACATGGTGGTGGTGGCGCGCACGGACGCCACCGAGGAGCCCGAGATCCTGCGCCGGGCGGCCGCGCTCGCGGAGACCGACGCGGATGTCGTCCTCGTCGACGGGGTGCGCAGCGTGGAGTGGATCCGCAAGGTCCGCAAGGTCATCGGCGACAAGCCCCTGCTGTTCAACCAGATCGCGGGCGGGAAGTCGCCGCGGCTCTCGCTGTCCGAGCTGTCCGAACTGGGGGTGAATGTCGCCATTTACAGCACCCCTTGTCTGTTCGCCGCCCATGGGGCGATCGACGGGGCGCTGAGCGACCTCAAGACGGCGGACGGTCGGCTGCCGGACACCCGGGAGGCCGCGGCCATCGGGGTCAAGGGCGCCACGGAACTGCTGGAGAGGAACATCAGCAGGCACCACGGCCGCCGTCAGCCCGCCAGGGTCTGAGCCGGGGCCGCGCGGTATGCCCTCGACATTCCTCGGGCCCGGCCCCGGCCGGCGCCGTAAGCCCGGAAGAGACACCGGCTCGTCCCGTCCGTCCACGGCCGGGCTCATCCTCGCGGCCACCGCGGGCGTCCTGTGCGCGGGCGCCGCGGTCTCCGCCAAGGCGACGCCCGTGCCCGCGGGCAGCACCCCGCGGGACGACTGCGAGCCGGACGACACCCCCACGGTGGTCACCGGGCCGCACAACGGCCTCGTGGTCATCGACAACTCCGGTGCGGACTCCTGGCTGGAGGTCGACCGCACCCTCAACACCCTGCTGCTGAGCCGTGGCACGGCGGGCAGCGACCACGACGGGGGCGGCGGCGCCATCGACGTCGTGACCGGCGGCCTCACCGGTGCCAATCCGGTGCTGCCGCAGATCGGCCACCCGCCGTGGCAGGCCGGGAGCGGTGATTGACGTGATGCGGAAGTCCTGGCCGCTGTCGTGGCCGGGCCGGCTCGGGAGGGTGGTCGACCCCTATGTCGCCGCCCTCCTCGGGACGGTCGCGCTGGCGGCGCTGCTGCCCGCGAGCGGGGCGGCGGCCACGGCCGTCGGCGATGCCGCGGACATCGCGATCGGGCTGCTCTTCTTCCTCTACGGTTCGCGGCTGTCCACCCGCGAGGCGCTGAACGGCCTGCGGCAGTGGAGACTGCACCTGGTGGTGGGCGCGAGCACCTTCGCGCTCTTCCCGCTGCTGGGGCTGGCCGCGGGCGGCCTCGCCCCGTTCCTCCTCACCGACCGGCTCTCCACCGGGCTGCTCTTCCTGTGTGTCGTGCCCTCGACCGTCCAGTCCTCGGTCGCCCTGACCTCCACGGCCCGGGGCAATGTCCCGGCCGCCATCTGCGCGGGTACGTACTCCAGCCTGCTCGGCATGATCGCCACCCCGCTGCTCGCGGCGTGGCTGATCGGCTCGGACGTGCGCTTTTCGGCCGAGGGGCTGCTGGCCATCGCCACCCAGCTACTGCTCCCCTTCCTCGCCGGGCAGGCGATGCGCCGCTGGACCGCGACCTTCATCGGCCGCCACAAGAAGGCGCTCGCCCTCCTGGACCGGGGCTCGATCCTGCTCGTGGTCTATACGGCGTTCAGCCGTGGCATGACGGAGGGCATCTGGAACCAGATCACCTTTGCCCGGCTGTGCGCGCTGCTGGGGCTGGCCGCGGCGGTACTGGGGCTGGCCCTGACCGCGACGTCGTTCACCGCGCGGCGGCTGGGGTTCAGCCGGGAGGATCGCGTCACCATCGTCTTCTGCGGCTCCAACAAGTCCCTGGCCACCGGGCTGCCGATGGCCGCGGTGCTGTTCGGCGACGCGGCCGGGCCGGTGATCCTGCCGCTGATGCTCTTCCATCAGCTGCAACTGATGGTGTGCGCCGTCATCGCGGGCCGCTGGTCCCGCCGGATGCCGGAGGCCGAACCCGCTCCCGGCGGGCAGGTCCAGGTCACCGAGGCGACGGGGTAAGGGGGAGGGCGAGAGCGAGGGCGAGGAGGGCGGTGGCTCAGGCGCTGCGGGCGATCACCACGATGGCCGCGTCGTCGTTGACGACCCCGCCGGTATGCCGGAGCAGATCGGCGTGGAGATAGTCGACCAGCGCCTGTGGGCCGCCGCCCTTCCAGGCCGCGAGCCGTTCCGGGAGCGGATAGAAGGCCCCGCTGTCGTCACGGGCCTCGACGACCCCGTCGGTGTGCAGCACCAGCACATCGCCGTACTCGAAACGGAATATCTCGACCGGGTAGTCCCGCTCCGTCAGCACCTCCAGGCCCAGCGGCACCGCGGGGTCGCGCACGTCCAGCATCGCGACCTCGCCCCGGTGCAGCAGCAGTGGCGAAGGGTGCCCGCAGTTCACCATCCCGGCCACCGGGCCGTCGTCGTAGACGTCCAGCACCACGGCGGTCACGAAGGACTCCAGGAAATTCCGCTCGGCACCGCCGGTGTGGTGCCAGTTCCAGCACATGGCGCTGTCGATGTGGTCGACGATGCCCGGCAGTGAGAGGTTGCGGTACGCGGACCCCCGGAAGGCCCCGATCAGCACGGCGGCGTCGCCGATCGCGGCCATCCCTTTTCCCCGTACGTCCCCGATGACCAGCCGGGTCGCCCCCTCGGTGCGGACGGCCGCGTACAGATCACCGCCGATCTGCGCCTCCTCGTCGGCCGCGAGATAGAGAGAGGCGATCCTCAGCTTCCCGACCTGTTCGGGCAGCGGCCGCAACAGCACCTCCTGCGCCGCCACGGCCACCGTACGCACCTGGCTCAGCTTGCGTCGGTGCCGGTCGGTGACATAGCGGAAACTCGTCACCAGCCCCGAGATCACGATCAGGGCGAGGATCTGCGCCTGGTGGTTGGCGGTCGTCAGCCCGCCGTGGAACACACCGATCACGACCTGAGCCGCCACGGCGAGGGCGCCGATGGCGGCGGTTCCGCCCGCGCCCGCGAAGGACGCGGTGATCGCGGGGGCGGCGATCAGAAAGGGGCCGAGGTGCACGGTGGGCGGCGCGTGGAGGTCGACCACCGTGACCGCCAGGATGATGACGAGCGGGACGCCGAACAGCGCCCGACTCGATCGCGTTTCCCCACCGATGCGGGTGAGGTCTGGCGAAACGCGCATATCTCTTGCTTACACCCGATACGCACGTAACGCTGACCCGGACCGCGAGACGATCGCGGGTGCGCTCAGGCGACGCCGTCGGCCGTGACCGCCGGACCGGCTGCCGCGACCTCCGGACCTGCCGCCGCGACGTCGACGGCCTCCGCGTCCTCCGCCCGGCTGGTGCGCCGCGCCGCCATCCACACGTACACCAGCACACCGGCGAACAGGAACAGCACGCCCTGGTACACCGCCGCGTATCCGGCGCCGGCGACCAGCCAGAACGAGAAGCCGAAGCCCGCGAGCGCCAGCACCAGGTCCCGGACGAAGCGCCCGGTCCGCACCTCCTCGCGGCGCCCGGACAGCAGGAAGTACAGCTGCGCGCCCGCCGCCAGCAGATACGGGACCGTCGCCGAGAAGGTGGTGATCAGCACGAGGATCTCGAAGAGCCCGCTCGAACCCGAGGTGTAGTTGACCACGGTGAGCAGGGACGCCAGGAGCACGCCGACGACGACGCCGAAGGTCGGCACCCCGCGCCGCCGGGTGGCGAACGCGGCCGGAAAGAGCCCGTCCCGCGCGGCCGCGTACGGGGCCTGCGCGCTCATCAGGGTCCAGCCGTTGAGCGCGCCGACGATGGACACCACGGCGGCCAGCGCGATCAGCGTGGGGCCCCAGCCCCCGCCGAACATCGCGTCGACCGCGTCCGAGAAGGGGGCGGTGGAGCCGACCAGGTCCTTGTGGGCGACGGTGCCGAAGACCGACACCGTGCCGAGCAGATAGACCACGGCCGCACCGACCGTGCCCAGCACACTCGCCCGCCCCACATTGCGCTCCGGGTCCCGGACCTCGCCCGCGCTCATCGAGGCCGACTCCACGCCCACGTAGCTGTAGAGCAGGATCGCGGCCGCCGCCGACACACCGCCGAGCGCGCTGCCGCCGCTCGCGTTGAACGAGCCGAGGTTGTGCGGGTCGAAGAAGAACAGCCCGACGATGGCGACGAAGAGCAGCGGGATGAACTTCAGCACGGTGGAGACCAGCTGCACCGCCCCCACCCAGCGCGTCCCCGCGAGGTTGGCGAGCGCGGGGAGCCAGAGCGCCAGCAGCGCCACGGCCAGGTTCATGCCCTTCGTGTCATGGCCGGGGACCAGCACATGCACATAGCCGACCGCCGCCACCGCGAGCGCCGCGTTGCTCACCCAGGTCATCGTCCAGTACGACCAGGCCGACAGGAAGCCGGCGAAGTCGCCGAAGGCCGCGCGGGCGTGCACATACGGTCCGCCGGTGCGGGGGTCGCGCTCCGCGAGCCGCCCGAAGACCAGCGCGAGCGCGATGGCGCCCAGCGTCAGGACGACGAAGGAGAGGAGACTGAGGGTGCCGAACGGGGCGACGGAGGCGGGCAGCAGAAAGATGCCGCCGCCGATGATGTTTCCCATGACGAGTGCGGTCGCCGTGGGCAGGCCGAAGCGGCGGGAGTGGGGCTGGTCGTGCATATGAGTATGGTCACCGAGCGTGTAGGGTGCACCCAAATCACCGGGTTTTGTTCGGCACAACCGGGCTGACCGCGGTAAATGGTGCGGCGGGGGCGCCGTCCCACCGGGAATCCTGCACCGTGCGCGGCGCGCCGGACGCCCTCGGCAGCCCGGTGTCGACCGGTACCTCCACCTCCGTCGGACCCTGCGCGGCCGGGGCCTGCACCGCCGGGCCCGCTCCCGTCAGCGCCTCGGCCGCCGTCGGCGCATACGTCTCCCCCGTGGCCGCTGTCTCCTTCTCCGGCACCTGGGGCCCGTCCGCCTCGTCCAGCCAGCGCCGCAGCACCCGGTGCACCCGCTCCGCCCCGACCAGTTCCTCCCCCGCCGCCACCGGCGGGGTCAGCTCGGCCGGCCACAGCAGAAAGGGATGCCCCTGCTCCCCGCCGAGCCCGCCGTGCGAGCCGATCTGCTCCTCGAAGGCGTGCACCGTGCCGCGCGCCGGGTCGTAGGCGGAGTTGACCATGATGTCGGGGGTGTTCCGGAAGTGCGCGGTGCGCCGTACGGCGGCCTCGGCGCCGGGCCCGAACACCGTGAGCGGGCTCGCCCCGAAGACCTCCCCGGTGTCCAGACGGTGCTCGGCGCCCTCGGCGCCCAGCACCACCGCGCCATGTGCCTCGGACCGTACGAGCAGGAAGCCCACCCCGGGGTGGTCGGCGAGCGTGCGCAGCAGCGCGGGGTGGCGGGCGTCGATCTGCTCGCGGCTCATCCGCCCCGGCACATCGGGGAAGGAGACCAGGCCCAGATTTCCGGACGCGAGCACGATCGGATCGGACGCGGGGGCGGCGCCGCCCGCGACACCGGCCGTGTCGCCGACCCCGCCGACCCCGGCGCACCGCCCGTCCCCGTCGACCTCGGGCTTCTCCGGCCGGTGCAGCGCCGCCCGCCCCGCCTCGCGCGCCTCGGCCCCGCTCGGGGTCCGCCCGGCCTTCCGCGATACGGGCAGACCGCAGCCGACCCGCACCAGGTCCTCCAGCGTCAGCCCGTACGCCCCCGCGAAGGTCTCGCCGGGGCTCTGCCCGTGGTCGGACAGCAGCACGATCCGGTAGTCGCGCGGGGCGCGGTCGGCGACCTTGGCGATCAGCGCGATGGAGCGGTCGAGCCGGGCGAGCACCTGCCGGGCGTCCCGGCTGCGCGGCCCCGAATGGTGGGCCACCTCGTCGTACGCCACCAGATCGGCGTAGATCGCGGTACGGCCCGAGAGGATGTCCCCCATCACCGCCGTCACCACGACGTCCCGCTCCACGACCGTGGCGAACGCGCGGATGAACGGATACAGCCCGCCCCGCTTGACCCGGGGCGTCTCGCGGCGCAGCTTGGCGCGCGTGGACTGGCAGATCTCCCGGACGACCTCGGCCAGGAACGACACGGCGGTGCGCGTCGCGTTGGCAGGGTCGGCGAAGTAGGCGAAGTATCCGGAGCGGGAGCGGTTGTGCGGACCGCGTCGCGCCGCGACCGAGAGGACCAGGGCCAGCTGATCGGCGCCGCCGGTGAAGAGGTTGCCCCGGCTCGCCCCGTCCACCGTGAGGAGTCCGTCGTGTCCGGCCCGGGCGGCGGCGCGGCGCTGGAGCACCGCCGCGCTGGTCGGCCGGTTGCTCACCATCACCTCCCCGCTCTTCTTCTCGTACCAGCGGAAGGCGGGCACATCCTCGTTGGAGCCGTGCAGGATGCCGAGTTGGCTGGCGCCGGTCTGGCTGGACCAGTCGGTGCGCCAGGGCGTGACCTTGTGGGTGCTGCGGATCAGGCGCGCGACGGTGGGCATCACCGCGGGCCGGTTGTCGCGCTCACGCAGCGCCTCCCGCAGCACGGCGTGCCCCACCCCGTCGAGCTGCAGAAACACCGTCCCCGGGGGCGCTTCGCTCCCGCCGTCCTCACCGAGCCGCCGCCTGCGCCGCCCGGCCAGCCGGGCCAGCCGCCGCCGGTACGCCCCGTCGTCCCGCACGGTCAGGAAGGTGCTCGTCGCCGACGACGCGGCGGACATCACGGCCGCGACCACGACGGCGGTCTCCGGCTCGACGGTGCCGCGCCCGTCCGGGATCAGGCTGATCGCGATCAGCAGCATCGAGCCGTTGAGCACGAACACCAGCAGCCCCAGCACCAGCGCGGGCATCAACAGCAACGCCCGTACGAGCAGCGGCCACACCAGCGCGCTGAGCACGCCGAAGGCTCCGGCGCCGATGGCCGCCGTGATCGCGATCCGCGTCGCGCTGTCACCGCCGTCGGACTTCAGGCGAAAGTCGGGGAGGATCCCGGCGAGCGCCAGCATCGTGAGCGTGGACACCGCCCACACCGCCGTCACCCGCAGCAGGGCTCCCCCCACCGTCTTCCATCGGGGCTTCTGCACGCCGCGGCCTCACTTCACGTCACCGGCCCGCACCATGCGCGCGAACCGGCTTCAAGCGTGGCACAGCGCCCGCGCGACCCGGCGGACGGCGGGTTACCAGGACGGATCGATTCCACTTACGGCAGCCCATGAGTCGGCCAGGAGCACGCCTCCTCACGCCCCGCTCTACGGAAACCAGGAATCGGCCGGATCGTCCAGCCACACCCGCTGAGGGTGTGGTCCGGCCCGCCGCAATGCGGTACCCGGAGCCCCAGCACGAAGGGGAGGGCGGCGTACGGCGGGGTGATGAACTCCCCCTCGGGGATGCCGGTGGTCGAGGTGTCGGCGCCGCCCTCGCCCCCGCGCGGGGACGTAGGCATGGTGCGGCGGCAGCGACAGCCGCCGGCCGCGCAGCTTCATGAACTCGACGGGGCCGGTGAAGCGCCCCGATGCCGTCCCGTCCTCACGCACCATCAGCCGGGCCACGGCGTCCGCAGGGGTGTAGTGCGTGCCCCAGGGGGCGACGATCAGGCCCCCGGGCCGCGTCTGCTCGATCCATGCCCCGGGGATCTCCCGAAGCCCGACGGTGGCCAGGACCCGGTCATACGGCGCGCCGCCCGCACAGCCCTTCGCCCCGTCGCCGACCACGGCCTCCGGCCGCGACCCCGCTGCGGCCGGCCGTTGGCGTGCGTGACGCGACACGGCGGGATCCACCTCGACCGTGGTGACCTTACGGCCGCCACAGCGATGCGCCAACGCCGGCGCGGGACACGCGGCCCGGCCGGGCCGGCCGCCCTCGAACGTCATGCGGCCTCTCCCTAGGGCGAGCCGCCGGAAACGCGCTCGAGCCCGGCCCTGCCTGACAGCCCTGTGAGAGACTCGGCCGATGATTATCGAACGTGCGTACGCACACCTCGACGCCGACTCACGCGAGGAGGAGAGGTGGCCCTGGTCCGTGCCCTGTGTACGCGGGCTGCTGGCGGACGGGCTGCACTTCACCGCGCCGGTGACGTTTCTCGTCGGGGAGAACGGGTCGGGCAAGTCGACGCTGGTGGAGGCGCTCGCGGAGGGGTTCGGGCTGGACCCGTACGGCGGCTCGCACGACTGGCAATACGCCAGCCACCGCCCCAAGTCGGCGCTCGGCGAGCGGATCCGCTTCGACGCGGCGCCGCGCGGGCGGCGGATGCTGGGGAGTTGGGCGGCGCGCAAGGGGTTCTTCCTGCGGGCCGAGACCGCGTTGGACGCGCTGGACCGGGAGGGTTTCGCCCCGCATGCGGTCAGCCACGGCGAGGGGTTTCTCGCGGCGTTCCGGGATAAGTTCCTCCAGCCCGGGCTGTACGTCATGGACGAGCCGGAGGCGGCGCTCTCCTTCGCCTCCTGCCTGGAGCTCATCGGCCACCTCAACGAGTTGGTGAAGAACGGCGCCCAGGTCATCTGCGCGACGCATTCGCCGCTGCTGACCGCACTGCCCGGTGCGGACATCGTCGAGGTCGGCGAGCACGGGATGCGGCGGGTGGCCTGGAGCGAGCTGGCCCTGGTCGACCACTGGCGCCGCTATCTCGCCGATCCGCGGAGCTATCTGCGGCACGTCCTGGATTGACAGCGTGCCCTCTGCGGTGAGGCGGCAGGAACCGCGACAACTCGGCGCATCGTCCATTCCCGTAACGGGAGACCCATGAAGAGCCGTACGACGCGGAGGGAAGGCGACCGTGTGGTTGCTGTGGCTGTTTCTACTCACAGGTCCCGTCATCATCGGGATCGGTATCCGCGAGGCCGCGCTCCAACGCCGCCTGCTACGCGAGGGGATCCGCACCGATGGCCTGGTGGTCCGCCACCGCGTCACGCACAGCGTGGGCAAGAAGCCCGTCTACTTCGCGGTGGTCAACTTCCAAGACGCACAGGGCAATCAGCATGAGTTCGAGTCCAACCTCTCCGGAGTCGGGGGCCTGCCCGTGAGCGGCCGGGCCCCGGTGCGCTACCTCCCCGGCGCCCCGAAGAGCGCACGGCTCGACCTCTCCTCGAAACGGATCGGGGGCATCGCGCTCGTTCTCGCGATCGGCATCGTGTGGACGGTCCTCCCGATCTGGTTGCTTTCCAGCGGCCGTTGACCGCTAGGGTCCGTTGCGAAAGTGGATCTTGGTCGTGGTGATCACGTTCCGTGGGGTGGGGTGATCTGACGGATGGCCAGTGGGCCCGGCTGGAGCCGTTGTTGCCGCGGGGCATCAAGCCGGGCCGTCCGCCGGTATGGACTCGGCGGCAGCTGATAGACGGCATACGGTGGCGGACCCGGACCGGTGCTCCCTGGCGTGATGTGCCAGAACGCTACGGGCCGTGGGACCGGGCCTACGACCTGTTCCGGCGCTGGCAGCGCGATGGCACCTGGGCCCGGATCGTCACCCAGCTCCAGGCCGAGGCCGACGTGAAGGGCCTGATCACCTGGGATGTGAATGTTCGGGCCGGTCCTGGAGGCGATTCGGGTGCCCCGACTCGGTCCTGGCCGGCCTCGCAGTCGACCGGAAGCTCGCCGTCCGCTGCGAGGCGACAGTGCTGGTCGCAGTCCTCAACGAGTGGCTGTGACCAGCACTTTCCCAAGAGACCCTAACCAACACGCCCGGGCGAGTGCCCCGGCATCTGCCCCGCGCCCTGGATCAGGCACTCGATCAGGTAGTCGCCCGTGTCCTCGTCGTTGGTCACGCCGTGGGTCTCGCTGCGGAAGCCGGGGAAGCGGCGGTCGAAGGACTCCAGGGCGGTGAGATAGCGCAGCAGCGGGCCGTCGGGTGCGCCGATGGACTCGCCCGGCATCAGGACCGGGATGCCAGGCGGGGTGACCGTCACCATGGCGGCCGCTACCCGGCCCGCCGCCTCCGAGATCCGGACCCGCTCGGTGTCACCCCGCACCAGCCGCTGGTAACAGTGCTGAGGTGGCGCCACGGGCTGCGGGAGCTGCTGGAAGGCCGTGTCCAGAAGCTCCACCAGGCGCACCGAGCGCAGTTGCTCGTGCATCTCCTGGCACAGCCCGCGCAGGGTCAGGCCCGCGTACCGGCGGGGATGCGCGGCGACGGCCTCCGGCAGGACCCGCTCCAGTGGGGCGTCGGCGTCGTAGAGGGCCTTGAAATCCGTCAGGGCGTCCAGCAGGGTGCCCCACTTGCCCTTGGTGATGCCCATGGAGAACAGGATCAGCGTGGTGTAACTGTCGGTCTTCTCCACCACAATCTTCCGGGTGGCCAGATAGGCGGTGAGCACCCGGGCCGGGATGCCCTCCTCGGCCATCTCGCCGGTGGCGCTGATCCCCGGACAGGTCAGCGTGACCTTGACGGGGTCCAACATGCAGTGGCCCTCGGTCAGCCCGGGGAAACCGTGCCAGTCGGCGCCGGGCTCCAGCAGCCAGCAGGACTGCTCGGTGCGCAGCAGCTCCGGCGGAGCTTCCTCGAACGGCAGCCGTTCGCCGGTCGCCGGGTCGGTGACCGTGTCCGGCTGCCACACCCCGAAGAACCACGGCGGCCGGTCCCCGGCGCTCTCGATCCGCCGTCGCAGGCGCACCATCTCCTGACGGAAGCGGATCGCCTCGGTCACCGCCTCGTCGATCAGCCACTCGCCCTGCGGGCCGTCCATCATCGCCGTCGCCACGTCGAGCGAGGCGATCATCGGGTAGAGGGGCGAGGTGGTGCCGTGCATCATCAGCGCCTCGTTGAACCGGTCATGCTCCACCGGTGCCCGCGGTGCGGATCGCATGTGCACCATCGCGCTCTGCGACAGCGCCGCCAGCAGCTTGTGCGTGGACTGGGTGGCGAACACGGTCGGGCGGTCCGGGCCGGGGAAGGCATCCTCGTCCACCGACATGCCGTAACGGCCGGCGTAGAGCGGGTGGAAACGGGCGTACGCGAACCACGCCTCGTCGAAGTGCACCCGGGGCGTACTGGCGGCGAACGCGCGAGCGGTGGCTACGGCGTCGTAACTCAGGCCGTCGTAAGTGGAGTTGGTGAACACCGCGTACTGCGGGTGCGGGGACACCGCGCCCTCGGTGAGCGGATGCGCGGCGATCCGGGCCGCCACCGCGTCCGCGGCGATCTCGGCCGGGGGCAGCGGTCCCGCCAGGCCGTAGCCGTTACGGGTGGGGACCAGGTAGATCGGCCGGGCACCCGAGACGACCAGGCCGTGCAGCACGGACTTGTGGCAGTTGCGGTCCACCAGCGCGATCTCGTCGCGGGTGACGCTGAAATGGCCTACCAGGCGATTGCACGTCGAGTCGCCGTGCAGCACGAAGTAGGTGAGTTCGGAGCCGAACACACGGGCCGCGTTGCGCTCCGCCTCGCCGATCGGGCCGGTGTGCTCGAACAGCGAGCCCAGTTCCTCGACCGAGATCGACAGGTCGCTGCGCAGCAGCCGCTCTCCGAAGTAGTCGTGGAAGGCGCGTCCCGCCGGCGACTTGAGGAAGGCGACACCGCCGGAGTGGGCCGGGGTGTGCCAGGAGTATTCGTGGGCGTCGTCGAAGCGGCGCAGTGCCCGGAAGAACGGCGGCAGCACGGATTCCCGGTAGGCGTGGGCGGCGGTGGTGATGCGGCCCGCGATGAAGCCCGGGGTGTCCTCCAGCGGCCAGACGTAGCCCACGACCGACTCGGACACCCACAGCGGCAGGTCCCCCAGGCCCTCGTCGGCCATCACCAAGAAGACCGGCAGGTCCCGGAATCGGCGGCCGATCCGGCGCAGCACAGCGCCGCCGCCTGGGGTCCCGTCGAGGGTGCTGCCCGGCCGGGCGAGTGTGCCTCCCGGCGCGGCGAGCGCGGCGCCGGGCCCGTCACCGGCGGCCCTGGGAAGGTCCCAGGTCACCAGCGCCGCCGCCAGACCAGCCTCGGTGCGCAGTACCGCGTCCGCGTCCTCCGCCGTTACCGCCCACCGGACTTCGAAGCCGCCCGCCTCGATCGCGTCCCGGATCTTCCGTAACTGCTGGGCCTCGGCGCCCTCACCCCGAGGGTGTTCCGGTACCGCGACCAGGATCCTGCTGTCGGCCATGCGCTCTCCCGCCCTCCACGGCGGCGCCCCGGCCGCCCCGGCCAGTGTCCTGGCGGCGCACCGGGCAGAACGGCGGCCGGGACGGCAAACCACCGCTATGGCGGAAACCGCCGTCCCGACGTTGACTTTCGCAATACGCCCTACCGGCTGGACCGCAGGCCCTTTTCGACCGCGAGCCGATGGCAGTGGTGAGTGTGATCCTCGACGAGCCCACGCTTCGACGTCAGCTCGGCGGGCCGGAAATCATGCGCGCGCAATACGCATATTTCGTCGAGTGCGCAGCCCGGCCCAATGTGGTCATCGATCAGGTCCCAGGCCCTCGGCCCGGATCAAAACCCCGACGGTCCCCGCCTCCACATACCCGCTACCGCCTGGGCCGACTTCCTGAGCTTCGCGAGGGCTTGAGAAGCGCCGTCGGCAGGAACACCGCGTCACAGACGACCATGGCCGCCGACAGGAAGGGCAGGCCGAGCAGGACGGCGATTCCGGCATGTTCGAGGATCATCACCGCCAGTAGCGTGATCTTGAGGCGGCGGTAGCCGAGCACGAAGGGGAAGGCCACCTGCATCACCACGGTCCCGTAGCCCAGCAGGACGATCAGGAGCATATGGCTCGCGAGGAGGCTGCCGAGTCCGGGCCAGGGGCTGAAGTAGTCGAGGTGCAGGGCGTAGTGGAGCCCGCTGCCGTCCTGCCAGCGGGTGCCTTGGACCTTGTACCAGCCCGCTGTGGCGTAGATGAGGCAGACCTGGGCCGCGATCACCAGCATCGCGCAGTTGTGCAGCATCGTGGTCATCGCGTCGAGCAGTTCACGCGACCACGCTCCCCGCGACCATCGGCGGGCCGCGTACCAGAGCCCCTGGCAGCCCCAGAACGTCCACAGCACCGCCGCCCAGGCGGTCCCCTGAAAGCCGTCCGACACCCACAGGAGGGCGACCCCGAGGATCTGCCACATCACGAACCCGGCCCTGTCGACCCGGCCGTTCCTGCGGTTGCGGCGGTCGCGGCGCGCGTCGAGGGACCAGACGGCTCCGCATCGGGTGAACGCGAGGTAGATGGCCATCACGCCGATCACGTTGTCCCCGCCGTCCCCGATGAGCGGATTGCGGTTCTGCAGCGAGAGAACGGCGATCAGGAACAGAACCGAGGTGGCCCGGGTCCGCCAGCCGAGCATCAGCAGGGCCGCCACCAGGATCGCGCCGTGGTAGACGGCTTCGAACCACCAGCGTCCGGGGCTCCAGGTCAGCACGGTGAAGGAGTGGTTCTCCGTGAGCAGGCGGGCCGCCATGTCCAGCGCCCAGGGGCTGCGGTCCCCGTACAGCACCCGCCGATGCGGCCACTCCCGCAGCAGAAAGGCCAGCACGAGTCCGGCCAGGCCGATCCGGAACAGGGCGCACTGATACCGCGCATGCGAAGCGCAGGCGAAGGCGATCGCCCTGGCCGTCGCCGCCCGCCATCGGCCTTCGCCGGAACCCGGGTCCGCCGAGGGGACGGCGACAGGCCGCGTCGGGGGGTGGGTGCGGTGGTCGATGCTCATGTCACAGCCCCCTGCGGTCCTGGTCCTTCACCGGCCACCACGGCAACGTACGGTGGCGGGCCCTTTGCGCGGACGACGTCCGGTCGCTCCAGCTCGGTGGAGGCACCGGCCTGGCGGTGACGCGCACTTGTACGGAGACGGCCCGCTCCCCGTGGAGTCGCCCCGCAAGGCGCTGAAGCGCGATCCGCTTGAGATAGTCGGCGAAGAGGATTCCCCGCATGCCGAGCGGAACGTCCCGCCGGCTGTGGGAATTCTGGTAGAAGTTCCACGCCAGACGCAGCATGTTCTGATGCGTATGACTGGGAACGGGGTTGTGCCGGATGGCCTCGACGTCCCGAGACGTCAAATCGGCCCATTGCCCCGTACGGGGATTTCCGGATTCCCGGGCAGTCCGCACCCTGGCCTTCACGACGACGTTCTCATGGAGCGGCTCGGGCGCGAACAATTGCCAGCCCTGGCTGAATTCCGGATAGACATGCCCGTTGATCACATGGGCATACCGGCTCTTCACCGGATTGTCCGGCGTAACGGCCAGAAAGAGCGTGGCGAGGTGCCAGCACGCGGCGGCGAGCAACACGACGGCGGCCACCGCCAGAACCACGAGGGACCGGAGGGACCGGCCGGGGCCGGTCCCTCCCATGTCGGCCACGGGCGGTCCCCTAGCCGCGGGTGTTCTGGCAGTCGGAGCCCAGACCGCCGGCCGGCGCCGGCTGGGCCGGGGTGCTGCTGCTGCCTCCACTACTCGTTCCGGGTGCTCCCAGTGGCCCGAATCTGGATTCGCACGCATTGCGCTGATCCGTTCCCGAACCGGTCAGACCGCCGAAGAACTCCATGGGAAGGACCGGCCACTTCTGGGCCTGTGCCACGTTGACGCCGCCGAAAAGCAGGGCGCAGGCAACGGAAGCGCCCAGCACCACCACGCGAATAGCCTTCTTCACCAGACCACCTTTCTCGAAAACTCATAACTCGGTCGGCCAATGCTGCCCCGCAGCCTGCCGAACGGCCGCGATCAGCGGCAAGAACGACACGAGCGCTTAGTGCGAATGGCCCGCCGGACGCTTGATGGGAAGGGGACCGCCGGATATCAGGCCCGGCCGTGTGCCCGTTGTGCGCGGCGGGACAGGGAGTCGACGACGACGGCGAGCAGCAGCACCCCGCCGGTGATCATGAATTGCACGGCGGTCTGGATGTCCATGAGTGCCACGCCCGAGGCGATCGACTGGATGACCAGCACGCCCAGCAGGGCGGACCAGGTGCTGCCGCGGCCGCCGAAGAGACTGGTGCCGCCGATGACGGCCGCGGCGATGGCGTTCATCAGCAGGTCGGTGGAGACCGATGTCTGGCTGACCGAGTTGATCCGGGAGGCCAGGAACAGGCCGCCGATGGCGGCCATCGTGCTCGACATCATGAACGCCGAGGTCCGCACCCAGACCACATTGACCCCGGCGCGGCGGGCCGCCTCGACCCCGCCGCCCAGCGCGAAGATCATCCGCCCGTAGGTCGTACGGCGCAGGACGTAGTCGAGGATGACGAGGACGACCAGGAAGACCAGGAGGGCGAGTGGCAGGCCCTGGAACTGGTTGAGCACATACGCGGCGGCGAAGGCGATCACCGCGAGCAGCCCGGTGCGCAGGGCGATCTCGACCGGGGAGCGGGAGGGCACTCCGGCGGCGTGGCGGCGGGTGCCGTCCCGCCAGGCGGTCAGGAAGTATCCGGCCGTGCCGAGCGCCGCCAGGGCGTAGGCGGCGGCGACATCGGAGAAGTAGAAGTTGGTCAGCTTGGCGACCAGGCCCTGATCGTCGAGGTTGATGGTGCCGTAGGCGCCCATGATGGCCAGCATCAGGCCATACCACCCCAGCAGTCCGGCGAGGGTGACCACGAACGCGGGGACGCCGACCACGGCGGTGAAGAAGCCGTGGACGAAGCCGACCGCCGTACCGCAGAGCGCGGCCAGGACGATGGCGGGTGGCTCGGGCATGCCGTAGTTGACGTTCAACACGGCGAACAGGGCGGAGGCCAGGCCGCTCACCGAACCCACCGACAGATCGATCTCACCGATCAGCAGAACGAAGATCACGCCGACCGCGATCATGCCGGTGCCGACGATGTCCACACTGAGGTTGGAGAGGTTGCGCGGGGAGAGGAAGTGCGGGTTGAGGATCTGGAAGATCAGCCAGATCGCGAGCAGTCCGAGCACGACCGGTACGGAGCCGAGCGCTCCACCGCCCAGTTTGCGCCCGAACGCGTCGGCGAAGCGTTCGGCACCGTGCGCGCTGGGTCCGCCGATCCCGCCGGGCACGCTCACAACTCCCCCTCCCGTGTCACACGCCGGGTCACCGCGTTGTCGGACGCGCCGGTGATGGAGGAGACGATCTGCTCCTGGGAGGTGGTGGTGACGTCGAAGAACCCGTTGTTGCGGCCCAGGCGCAGCACCGCGACCCAGTCCGCGACGGCCTTGACGTCGCCCAGGTTGTGGCTGATCAGCAGCACCCCGAGGCCGCGTTCGCGCAGCCGTTCCACCAGATCGAGGACCTGGGCGGTCTGCTCGATGCCGAGGGCGGCGGTGGGCTCGTCCAGCATGACCAGGCGCGGCTCGCCGAGCAGGGCCCGGGAGATGGCGACGGTCTGCCGCTGGCCTCCGGAGAGGGAGGCGACGGGCCTGCGCACATCGGGGATGCGGATGGCGAGGGTGGCCAGCAGATCGCGGGTACGGCGCTCCATCTCCACCTCGTTGAGGACGCCGATCCGGCTGATCTCACGGCCGAGGAAGAGGTTGCCGACGACATCGAGGTTGTCGCAGAGCGACAGGTCCTGGTAGACGGTGGCGATCCCCAGATGCTGGGCGTCGTGCGGGCGGCCGATGTGGACGGGGCGGCCCCGCCATTCGAGGACGCCCGTGTCGGCCGGTTCGACCCCCGCGATCACCTTGACCAGGGTGGACTTCCCCGCGCCGTTGTCACCCACCAGGGCGATGACCTCACCGGCGTGGATCTCCAGATCGACGTCCGTGAGCGCCTCGACCGCGCCGAAGCGCTTGAAGACGCCACGCAGCGCCAGCAGGGGCGGGGCCGACGGTCGGGCCATCCGCTCCTCCCTTCATCCCGCGTCGTGCGATGAGCCGTTCCGGCCGATGAGCCCGGCTCTGCGGCAGTCATCCACATACTTCTTGGTGCATATCTGATCGACGCGATACAGACCGTCCTTGATGACGGTGCTCTTGATGTTGTGCACGGTCACGGCCACCGGCGTGAGCAGCACCGCGGGGATGCCACGGGCCGTGGCGCTGTTGACCCGCTGCCCCGCGATCCCCTTGAGCGAGGTGCCGTGTCCCAGCGCGATGGCCATCTCCGCGGCGGTGTACGCCTCGGGCTTGAACGGCTTGTAGACACTCATGTACTGCTCACCCTTGACGATCCGCTGAATGCCCGCGAGCTCGGCGTCCTGGCCGGTGACGGGGGCATCGGATGGATCCGGGCCGTCTTGAGGGCGGTGATGACACCCGAGGCCAGGCCGTCGTTGGCGGCGAGGACGCCGTCGATGGCATGGGGGCCCAGGGCGGCGATGGCGGCGGACATGTTGCGGTTGGCGTTCTCCGGCCGCCAGCCGACGGTCTCGTAGGACTTGACGATCTTGACCTTGCCCTGGAGGACCGAGCGCGCGCCCTGTTCGAACCAGTCCGCGTTGGGGTCGGTCGACGAGCCGTTCATCATCACGACCTGGCGGTTCTCGGGGTTCGGGCCGAGCGCCTCGAGCAGCGCCTCGCCCTGGAGCCGGCCGACGCGTGCGCCGTCGAAGGAGACATAGCCGGAGATGGGCCCCTCCGCGAGTCGGTCGTAGGCGACGACCGGGACGTTGGCGCGGCGGGCCTGGATCACGGAGTGGCGGACGGCCTTGGTGTCCACCGCGTCCAGGATGAGCACATCGACCCCGTTCGTGATCATGGCTTCGATCTGGTTGCGCTGGGCGGCCGGATCGTGCTGGGCGCTGGAGTAGCTCACCGTGCAGCGCGGGCACAGCTGCTCGACCCGCTCCTGGATCAGGGGCTTGTCCATGCTCTCGAAACGGACGATCTCGTTCTCCGGGAGCAGCAGGCCGATCCGCAGCGGCCCGCGGTGCGGCCCGGTCGCGCCGACCGGCTGGCCGACCTGGGCCGCGTTGCCGCATGCGGCGAGGGACACGGCAAGGCCCAGGCCCGCCGTGACGGCGATGGCCGCGCGCAGGCGAGCGCGCGCCCGGGAGCGGGTCGGGGCGTCCGTCCGGGCACGCGTCGGAGTGTGTCTCCGGAAGCGCGTAGGAGCGTGCGTCCGGAAGCGCGTCGCAGCGTGCGTCCGAAAGCGCGCCGGAGCGTGCGTCCTGGAGCGCATCGCAGCGTGCGTCCAGGCGGTCGTACGGGAGCGGCTCATCGCCTTGTCCTCCTCCCTCTCCTCCCCTCGTCCCCTCCGCCCGCGGTGCGTCATCCGCGTCGGTCGGCCCTTCCGGCGGCTCCTCCGGGGCGGCCCACTCCCGGGCTCCTCCCGCGGGGACGACAGGGAGAGCTCGCCCCAGACCTGCTTGCCCCCGCTCAGCGGCACCGAGCCCCAGGTCTGCGACATGGCCTCGATGAGCAGCAGCCCCCGCCCGCCGGTCGCCTCCCAGTCCACGGTCGCCGGTTTGACGGGGGTGCGCGGCGAGGGGTCGTTCACCGCGATCCGCAGCCGGTCCGCGGTCAGCGTCAGATTCAGCCGCACCTCGCCCCGGGTGTGCACCAGGGCATTGGTGACCAGCTCGGAGGTGACCAGCAGCGCCACGTCCAGCTCGTCCGCCAGGCCCCAGTTGCGCAGGGTGCGCGCGGTGAAGCGGCGGGCGTGCATCACGGCGTCGGGCAGCCGCCACACCGTCCAGCTCGCCCGGGTGGGCCGCACCCGCATCCCGTCGTAGCGCAGCAACAGCAGCGCGACATCGTCGTCCCGGCGACTGTGTCCGCCGAGCAGCTCGTCCGCCACCCCTCCGGGGTCGGCCGGGTCGGCCCGGGCGAGCGCCTGGCGCGCCCGGCGCACCCCGTCGTCCAGGTCGAGCCGGGCGGACTCGACCAGACCGTCGGTGACCAGGGCGAGCAGGGTGCCGGAGGACAGCCCGGCCGCGGTCATCGGGAACTCGGCGTCCGCGACCACGCCCAGCGGCGGGCCGCCCTCGACGTCGAGCTCCTCGGTGGTGCCGTCCGGGTGGCGCAGCAGCGGCTGGATATGTCCGGCCCGGACGAACCACGCCTCGCCCTCCTCCATGTCGAGGTCGGCGTAGCAGCAGGTGGCGAAGAGGTCGGTCTCCATGCCGACGAGCAGGCGGTTGGCGTGCGCCACGACCACATCGGGCGGATGGCCCTCCACGGCGTAGGCCCGGATGGCGGTGCGCATCTGGCCCATGATGGTGGCGGCCGCGGCGCTGTGGCCCTGCACATCCCCGATGACCAGGGCCACATGGCCGTCGGCCAGCGGGATCACGTCGTACCAGTCGCCGCCCACCTCCAGGCCCATCGTCGCGGGCAGATAGCGGGTGACGGCCACCCCTCCGGGCAGCTCCGGCAGCTTCCGCGGCAGCAGGCTGCGCTGGAGCATGGTGGCCAGCTCGTGCTCGGCGTCCAGGGCGTGGGCGCGCACCAGGGCCTGCCCCACCAGACCGGCGGTCGCGGTCAGCAGCGAGCGCTCCTCCGGGCCGAACTCATGCCGCCGCTCCCAGCCGATCAGGCACACCCCGACGATCCGGCCGTCCGCCGGGAGCGGGAGGACGGCGAGGCCGCCGGGGCCGATACCGGCGAGCCCGGGTTCCAGGGCGGAGCCCTCGGGCCAGATGCTGACCTGGCCCTCCCGCAGCGCCTCCGCCAGCGTGGGCAGGGCATGGCTCGGCGGCTCGGGCCATTCGGACCGCCAGGCGGACCGCCACACTTCGGGCCAGGCGGCGGGCTCGGCGGGCGCCAGGACGGCGACCACCAGCTGCTCGGCCTGGACCTCGGCGACCGCGACCCGGCCCGCCCCGAGCGGATCGCGCAGCGCGCCGACCACCGCCCGGCCCACGTCCCGGACGGTGGTGGCCCCGGCCAGGGCGGCGGACAGCCGCTGCACCAGGGACACCTCGTCGGCGCGGGGCCGCAGATACGAGGTCTCCGCGGCCACCCCGAGCATGCGCCGGGGCGTGCCGTCCGGCCCCGTCTCCACCTGGGCGCGCAGGCCCAGCCAGCGCAGCTCACCGTTGGGCCGCCGGATCCGGAACTCGAGCTGGGCGGTGCCGGAGGTCAGCACATCGGGCTCCAGGACCGACATCAGGGCGGGTACGTCGTCCGGGACGGTGACCGACAGCAGGGTCTCCACCCGTCCGTCGAAGTCCTCCCCGCGATGCCGAAGAGGTCGAGCACCTGGGTGTCGGCGGTCAGCCGCCCGCTGCCGAGGTGCAGCACGAACGAGCCGACCCGCAGCCGGTCCAGGGTGGGGCCGGGGAGGTCGGGATGCGGCTGGGTGAGCGCCTCCGGCCCGGCCGCCTCGACCCCGGCGGCCACATGGTGGGCGTAGAGCTCGATGAAGCCCCGGCGGTCGGCGTCGATGCCGCCGGGTGACTCGTCCACGACCACCAGACACCCCAGCCCCTTGCCGTCCCCGCCGAGCGGCAGCACCCCAGCGAGACGCCGGGCGTGGTGGGGGTTTCCGGAGTGGTGGGGCCGGTGGGGCCGTAGGCGGCGAGTTCGCTGGGGTTCAGCCACAGGGGGCGGCCGGCGCGGAGGGCGTCGGTGACGGGCGAGCGCCCGGACAGCCGGTAGCTTGCCGGCAGCGCGTACGACCGTCCGGCGCTGCGCACCGTCTCGGCCAACCGCAGCTCGGCACCTTCCGCGTCCAGCACATAGACAGCCACCACCGCGGTCCCCGTGAACGTCAGCACATGCCCGGTCACAGCACGCCTGCACCGCCTCCGTGCGCGGACCGCCGGTCGTGTGGGGCGTACCCGGGCCCTTGATCGGCCTTCGCGCGGCGACCGGTCACGACCACCGGCGGGGCCTTCGCTGCCGCGCCCCCCTCGAAAGGGTTGGCGCCTCTCCTCAAAGCATGGCACAGCGGGCTGAACCCGGCCATCTCCCCTCGGAATCGGCGGCACGCGACGGCGATCGGTGGCGTACGACGATGCGGGAGACTCGGCCGCATGGTGGAGCTGCGCGTGGTCACGACGGACGACTGGCCCCTGTGGCGGGATGTCCGCCGGGCCGCGCTGGCCGAGGCGCCGCACGCCTTCAAATCCCGGCTCGCCGACTGGCACCGCGGCGGCGAGGAGCGGTGGCGCGCCCGGCTGGAGGTGCCGGGCGCCCACCACATCGTCGCCCTGCTGGACGGCCGGGCCGTCGGAATGGCGGGCGGCCTCCCCGGGGACGGCGGGCCGCCGGAGCTGAGGTCCGTCTGGGTCAGCCCCGAGGCACGCGGCCAGGGCGTGGGCGGCCGGCTGATCGCGGCGGTCGAGACCTGGGCCCTGCGGGCGGGCGCCACGGCGCTGCGGCTCGCGGTGCTCCCGGGCAACGCCCCGGCGATCGCCCTCTACGAGCGACACGGTTTCGTCGCCACCCAGGAGCCGGGGGATCTGCTGGCCGACGGTGTGACCAGGGAGCTGGTCATGGTGAAGGCGCTGCGGCGGAGTTGACCGCCACCGACCCACAGTCGTGAATTCCGTTCATTGATATGGACACGCCCTGATCCTTGCCCTACGTTGACTCTTGGTCTAGACCATGATCCATCCAGGGAACGGAACAGACCGGAGGTGGGCCCGATGATGCCCGCGTTACGCACCACCAGACGCGCCAGACGCTCCCCACACACCAGGACGGCCATGGCCGTCGCCGCACTCATGGGGATCCTGACAGCGGGAGTCGCGTCCGGAGGGACGGCCACGGCGAAGGAGGCCGCGGCGTCACCGACGGACGGATGGACGCAGACGTCGTTCACATACTCGATGCACAAGCCGTGGAATCTCGACCTGAGCGAGCGCTACCGCTACGACTCGGGCTCGAAGACCCACACGATGTGGGTGAATTCCACCGATGAGCCGCTCGAAGAGGGCAGCGGCACCGATCCGCGCACCGAAATGCGGTGGAAGCAGGAGTACACCTCGGGGCGGCACATGTGGGACGCCGATGTGTATGTGCCATCCGGTACGAACGGCGCGGACATCATGCAGATCCTGCGGGTCAAGCACCCGAGCGGAACACCGGCCACCGACATCATGTTCCGGGCCTCCAGCGAGAACGGAGGAACGCTCAGGCGCTATACGGACACCGTCATCAAGTCCGGTATCTACAACAAGTGGTGGAACCTGAAGGTGGCCCATGACGCGGGCACCGGAAAGATCCAGGTCTACGCCGACGACAAGCTGGTGCTGACGGTCGACGACCGGGGCCCGGCGACCCGCCACTTCAAGAACGGCGTCTATCACCACGGCAACGGCCGGGCCGAGGCCCGGTTCCGCAACATCCGCTATTGGGTCAAGTAGAGGAGTCGGACGGTGTCCACGAAATACCGCGTCATTGCCGGAATCTCGGCCGCCTGCGGACTGCTGCTGGCGGCTTCGGGCGCCGCGCACGCCGAGGTCGAGCCGGGCGGCTGGTCGTCCGAGTCGCCGGGGTTCAAGGTGCAGGAGCGGGGGTGCGGGCAGGTCGACAACCTCACCTTCACCCTCACCTGCTCCACCGCGAGCGGGGACCAGCGGGCCGAGCGGCGCTATGACACCTACAACGGGGGAACCCACCAGTTCGAGGGGTACTTCCGGGTCACCAGCATGGGCGGCACCCGGATCAGCCTGAAGCAGACGTTCAACGACACCGACGGCGACGCCGGTCCGTACTTCATGCTCGCGGTCGAGCGGGGCGGGCGGCTGTACGCCGTGCACGGCGGGGACACCCTGTCCAACGCCGGGACGGTCGGGGCCACCGTGCGCGTCAATACGGTGCACGACGTGGGCGAGGAGCACCGTACGTACATCAACGGCTCGCTCAAGCACACCGTGGACAGCCCCGGTGGCAGCTTCTACGACAAGTTCGGGGCGTACCGCACCAGCAGCGGCAACGGCCCGGCCACCGTGGTGTGGAGCAACGTGAAGTTCTGGCGCAAGTGAGCGGCTCGGTACGCGCCCTGGCGGCGGCGGTTCTCGCCGTCGCCGGGCTTTCCGGAGTCAGCGGGTGCGCCTCCCCGGAAGCCCCCCGGGAGCCCCGGACCGGCACCGTGCTCACCGTCACCCGGGTCTCCCCCGTCGACGCGAAGCTGAGCTGGCACGGGAGGGCGCCGGGCGCCGCGGGGCGGATCGTGGAGTTCGCGACCGAGCTCCGGGGGCCCTGGACGATCCTCACCTACGCCCCGCTCGGCCAGACCACCTACCGGCACCCGGATCTGATACCGGAGACCCACTTCTACTACCGGGTGCGGCCGTACTACGGACCCGCGTCCCGGCCGGTGGACGTCACGCTGCCGAAGGGGTCGTTCACCAAGGCGGAACAGCGCGAGGCGCACACCTGGGCGCCGCCGCGCACCATCCGGCGGGCCGGTGTCCGCACCAGCCCCGCCCGGCGGCCCGCCGCGACCCCGACCGAGTTGCGCGCGAAGATCATGCACGCCAACGGCATCCGGTTCACCTGGACCGACCACGCCGAGGGCGAGCGGGGCTATCTGCTGGAGGACCGGCCGCGGGGCGGCGGCTCCTTCCGTCCGGTCGCCGTGCTCGACCCGGACATCAACTCCTTCGGGCTGATCACCCTGCCGAACGAGAAACGGGCCTCCTACCGGGTCCGGCCCGTGACCTACGGCGAGCGGTCCAACATCGCCCGGCTCACCACCGGCGAGCGGCCCGCCGGGCGCGGCTGATCGCCGCCGCCTCGGTCCCCCGAGCGCCGCCGCCTCAGGGCTCGATGTCCGCCGGGTCCCCGAGGTCCGCCGGGGACGGGGAGAGCACCTCCGGCACCGGGGTGTGCCGCGCCCCGGCGATCAGGACGTCGAACCCCCAGGCCAGCCGGTCCTGCGGGGACCCGGACAGCAGCCGCGGGCCGAGCGCGGCGATATGCGGATGGGTCCGCGGTGAGACGTCCCGCACCACCGTGGCGAGCGCCTGCCAGTCCGCCTGGTCCTGGGGGGTGTCGCCGGGGACCCGGTGGGCGTGCTCGGCCGCGGTCGCGGTGCCGTACTGCAGCAACAGATCGATCAGCCACGCGGCCCGGTCGGACTCCAGGCCGCCCTCGTCCAGCAGCGTCAGCATCGCCTCCACCAGCCGCAGATAGTGCTTCCCGAAGGGGCGGGCCACCAGCGCGGACTGGGCGAGACCGGGGTACTCGAACAGCACCGCGGTGTACGAGGTGAGGATCCGCACCAGCCGGTCGTGCCAGTCGCCGCTCGCCCCGGCCGGGCTGAGGTCGACCTCGCCGAGCAGCTCGTCCAGGACGGCCGCGTGCAGCTCGGCGATATTGCGGACGTAGACGTAGAGCGAGGCCGGCCCGGTGTCCAGCTCCTTGGCCAGGCGGCGCATCGTGACCCGCTCCAGGCCCTCGGCTCGCATGAGCCCGACCGTGGTGGCGATGATGCCTTCCCTGGTCAGGGCCGGTTTGGCCGGACGTTCCCGGCGGCTTTGCGGGGCGGTGGGATGCGCTGTCATGACGCCATCGTACCTGTTCACGAACGCGTTCGTCCCAGACGTGTTCGCCACAGACGCGTTCGTCACGAACGCGTTTGCCACGAACGCGTTCGTCGCCCTACGCTCGTCTCCATCCGCCGCGCACCGGCGCCGAGCCTGGGAGGCATTGCCATGTCCGGAGCACCCCGTATCGCCATCGTCGGAGGAGGTCTTGGCGGGCTGACGCTGGCGCGCGTTCTGCACGTCCACGGCATCGCCTCGACCGTCTACGAACTGGACGCCTCGGCGACCGCACGCGACCAGGGCGGCTCGCTGGACATGGATCCCGAGTCCGGCCAGCGGGCGCTGCTGCACGCCGGTCTGCTGGAGGAATTCCGGCCGCTCAGCCGCCCCGAGGACGGGGAGCTGCGGCTGCTCGACAAGGACGCGGCCGTCGGCTTCCGCATCCCCGCGCCGGAACCGGGCGCGCGAGACGAGGGAGAAGAACGGCCCGAGATCGACCGCAGGGCGCTACGGGATCTGCTGCTGGGCGCGCTGCCCGAGGAGACGGTCCGCTGGGGCCACAAGGTGCGGGCGGTCTCGCTCGGCGCGGCGGGGCGGCCCACGCTCACCCTGTCCGGCGGCCGCACCGTCGAGGCGGATCTGCTGGTCGGCGCCGACGGGGCGTGGTCCAGGGTCCGGTCCCTGGTGTCCGACGCCGACCCGGTCTACTCCGGAATCTCGTTCGTGGACTGTCTGCTGCACGACGTCGACGCCCGGCACCCCGCCGTCGCCGAACTCGTCGGCCGGGGCACGATGTTCGCCCTGGCCGACGAGAAGGGGCTGATCGCCCAGCGCAACGGCGGCGACCGCATCCGCGTCTACGCCGCGGTCAAGGCCCCGGAGGAGTGGAGCCGTTCGGGCCTGATCGATCCGGCGGACCCGGCGGCGGCCAGGAAGCGGCTGCTGGACCTCTTCCCCGACTGGGACGAGGGGCTGCGCGCGCTGATCGCCGACAGCGACGGCCCGCTGGTCCCCCGGCCCATCCACGCCCTGCCCATCGGCCACCGCTGGGAGCGGACGCCCGGCGTCACGCTCCTGGGCGACGCCGCCCATCTGATGTCCCCCTTCGCGGGGCGGGCGCCAACCTCGCCATGCTCGACGGCGCGGAACTCGCCCTCGCCCTCGCCACCCACGACGACCTGGAGACGGCTCTGAACGCCTACGAGACACCCATGTTCCCGCGCGCCGAAGAGGCGGCCGCGCAATCCGCCGACAACCTCACCGGCTTCTTCCACCCGGACGGCCTGCGGATCGCGTGCGACACCTTCACCGCGGTCACCTCCGGCGGTGAGGCCCGATGACCACCCACCAGACCACCGGATTCACCATCGAGCCCTACGCCGGCCTTCCCCTGACGGTGCGGGACGTGGGCGCGGGCCGGCCCGTGCTCGTGCTGCACGGCGGCGGCGGACCCGCCTCCGTGACCGACATCGTGGACCACTTCGCCGCCACCTCCCGGGTGCTGGCGCCGACCCATCCGGGCTGGGAGGACACCCCGCGGCCCGCGTGGTTCTCGGGCGTGGGCGACCTCGTCGAGACCTATCTGGACCTGCTGGACGACCGCGATCTGCGCGATGTCCTGGTCGTCGGCGTCTCCTTCGGCGGCTGGATCGCCGCCGAGATGACCGTGCGCGACCGGGCCCGCCGCATCGGCGGACTGGTCATCATGGGCGCCTTCGGCCCGCATGTGGAGGGGCACGAGCCGCAATTCCCCACCGCCCCGCCCGGTCCGCCCGGCCCGCCGCCCGGTCCGGGCTCCGGCGCACCGGCACCGGCATCGGCACCGCGCCGGGGCCCCTCGCCCGCGGCCCTCCAGGCGCTGGTGGCCTACGCGGGCCCGACGAGGTCCGATCCGAAGCTGCTGCACCGGCTCGCCCGGGTGAGCGTGCCCGCCCTCGCGGTGTGGGGGGAGCAGGACACCGTCGTCCCGCCCGACTTCGGCCGTGCGTACGCCGCCGCCATCCCGGGGGCGCGGTTGGAGCTGATCCCGGGCGCGGGTCACATCCCCACCCGGGAGGCCCCGGAGGTCACGTTCGCCGCGATCGACGCCTTCTCGGCCACCATCGGGGGGTAGCGGCCGTTCTCGGGCACCGGTCAGGTCCTCGGGCACCTGTCAGGTCCTCGGGCCCCTGTCAGGTCCTCGGGCACCGGTCAGGCGGGGCGTCCCAGCTCCTTGCGGAAGAGCTCCAGCACATTGCCGCCGAGGATCTTCTCGACGTCCCCCTCGGGAAGGCCCCTTCGGACCAGCGCCTCGGTCACCAGAGGCAGTCCGCGGGGGCCTTCCAGGCCGGGGACCAGCAGCCGGGCGTACTCGACGTCCTCGCAGCAGGGCGGGGTGGTGTCGTCGCTGACCTCCTTGATGAAGTCCGGCCCCAGACCCACCCGGTCGACGCCGATCACCTCGGCGATATGGACGATGTGGTCGGCCAGCCGGTCCACCGTGCGGTCGGCCTGGGCGGTGGCCAGGAACTCGCCGAGGAAGTTGACGCACACCATCCCGCCGGTCGCGGCGATCCCGCGCAACTGCTCATCGGTGAGGTTGCGATGGTGGTCCAGGAGCGCGCGGGCGGAGGAGTGGGTGGCCAGTACGGGGCGGGTGGCCAGCTCCAGCACATGGGCGACTCCGGAGGCGCCGAGGTGGGAGACGTCGAAGAGGATGCCGAGACGCTCCATCTCCCTCAGCGCCAGGACCCCGGCCTCGGTGAGCCGGCTTCCGGTGGCGTCCTCACCGCTGCCGTCGGCCAGGGCGGTGCGGCCCCAGTGGGCGAGCGAGGCGATGCGCACCCCGAGGCGGTGGAGGGTCGGGAGGAGTTCGACGTTCGCGTCCAGCCCGGGGGCGCTCTCCAGCGCCAGCACCAGGGCGATCCGGCCGTCGGCGAGCGCGGCGTCGATGTCGTCGCCGTCCAGGCACAGCCGTACCTCGTCGGCGTTGCCCTCGGCGAGGGTGTGGGCGCACTCGATCATCCGCAGCGTCTCGCGCAGCGCGCCCTCGGGGCGGAACTGCTCGTCGATGAAGACCGGCAGCACCTGCACATTCACGCCGCCCTCGCGGAGCTGCGGCAGCCAGCGCTCCCGGAAGTAGCCGGCCCAGCGGTGCGGTGGGCGGGCGGTGACGGCGATCAGCAGGTCGTTATGGGCGTCGGCGACGACGGCGCGCTGGTGGAGTGCACGGCTCATAGGGCACGGCTCATGAGGACGACGGTGTCCTTTCGTGGGACGGGAAGCGGCGTCGGTCATCGTGACGTACGCGCCGTCCACCGGGCCATGGGTTTTCGCCCGGCGCCGGTCTCGCGCGGGCAGGCGCCGGTCCCCGTGGTCGGACGCCCATCGTCGGCGGTCAGTTGAGGGCGATCAGCCCGATGGCCACTCCCGCGCCCAGCAGCCCGACGGCCTGGGGCCGGGTGATCCGCTCCCGCAGGAACGTCAGCGCGAGCAGCACCGGCACCGCCGGATAGAGCGCGGACAGCACCACCGCCACGGACAGCAACTCCTGCCGGGTGGCCAGCAGATACAGGACGGTCGCCACCGTGCCGAGGACGCCCGCCACCGCCGCCACGGCGACCTCGCGGCGGGGCAGCCGCAGCCGGGCGCCGGTCGCGGGAAACAGCGCGAGGATGACGGCCACCGACACGGCCCGGCTGACCACCACCGGCCACCATCCGGCCGTGGCCGGTATCCGGGCCAGCGCGAAGAAGTGCACGGCCAGGCCCACCCCGGCCACCAGCGCCATGACCAGGGCCGGGGACAGATGGTCGGCCCCTTGTGCCCGCCCGGCCCGGGCGGCGGCCGGTGTCTCCGCCGGACGGGCCTCGCCGCCTTCGCCGCGCTCGCCGCGCTCGCCGCGTGAGACCAGCCAGAGGGCGGGCAGCCCGAGCGCGATCCCGGTGAGCGCCGGGGGCGAGGGCCGGTCGCCGAGGAAGGCGATCCCGGCCAGCACCGGCAGGCCCACCGCCGTGACATCGCTGACCGGCACCACGACGCTCATCGGCCCTTTGTTCATCGACCAGTAGAGGCAGGCCACCCCCACACCGGTGCCGAGCCCCGAGAGCGCACCCCAGGCCAGGGCCGGGGCCGGGGCGGTGGCGCCCTGGGTGAGCAGCACCGGGACGAGGCTGACCACCGTGCCGGCCAGCTGTGCCCAGGCCGCGACCGTCACCCCGTGCCGGCGGCGGGAGACCAGGCCGCTCAGGAAGTGGGTGGTGCCGAAGCAGAGCGCCGAGGCGAGGGCGAGCAGTTCACCCATGGTCCGTACGGGCCTCGTCCTCGGCCGCCGCCCGAGCGGCCGCCCGGTCCGCGGCGCCGACCGGGCACTCCACGCCGTCCGGGGTGCAGGCGGCCCGGTCGCACAGCCGGCACATCCGGTCGGCCGAGCCACTGCCCTGGTAGAGCCCCTCGAGCAGCTTCGCCAGGAGCGTGCCGAGGTGGCGGATCTCCGTATCGCCGAGGCCGTCCAGCACCCCGGTGAGCTGGGAGGTCCGCGAGGTCAGCAGCTGGCCGGCGGTCCGCCGGCCCTTGGCAGTGGGGTGGACCCCGGTCCAGTTGCCGATCGTGCGGCGCCGCTCGACCAGCGCCTCCCGCTCCAGCCCGTCGACCATCCGCACCGCCGCGGACTGGGTCAGCCCCACCCGGCGGCCGAGCTCGGTCACGCTCACGCCGGGGTCGGCGCGGAGCACGATCAGCGCGGCGGCCGCGCTCATGCTCAGGCGGGACGCGGAGGCCGGGGCGCTGAGCAGATCGTCCGTGATCGCCAGTGCCGTGGCCCCCAGCAGGTTCGCCACTCGTTCCGTGTCATCATGCATGACTCATGCATACCCCGGTCGGGCGGATGCCATGCCCCGGCCGGCGGGGTGAGAGGATCGGACGGACGGGCCCGAGGGACGGAGGCGGGAGATGTCGGTGGAGATCACCTGGTGGGGGCACGCCACCGCGACCGTGCGGGACTCCGGGGTGCGGGTGCTGACCGACCCCCTGTTCGTACGGCGCCTGGCCCATCTGCGGCGCCGCCGGGGGGCCGTGCCACCGGCCGCCGCGGCGGTGGCCGACGTGGCGCTGGTCTCGCATCTGCACGCCGACCATCTGCACCCCGGCTCGCTGGCCAAACTGCTGCCCGGCACCCGGCTGGTGGTGCCGCGCGGGGCCGGACGGGCGGTGCCCGGGCTGCGGCGGGTGGTGGCGGCGCGGGGGCTGCGGGTGACCGAGATGGCGCCGGGGGATGTGTGCACGGTCGGCGAGGTGCGGATCCGGGCGGTACCGGCCGAGCACGACGGACGGCGGCTGCCGTACGGGCCGAGCCGGGTGCCCGCGCTGGGGTATGTGCTGAGCGGCGAGTCGACCACGTACTTCGCGGGCGACACCGGGCTGTTCGACCGGATGGCCGAGGCCGTGGGCGCATGCGATGTGGCACTGCTTCCGGTGGGCGGCTGGGGGCCCTACCTCGGCCCCGGCCATCTCGACGCGGGCCGCGCGGCCCAGGCACTGGCGCGGCTGGGGGCCCGTTGCGCGGTGCCGGTGCACTACGGGACGTACTGGCCGATCGGGATGGACGCGATCCGTCCGCATGAATTCCACGCCCCCGGCGACGACTTCGTGCGCCACGCCGGGCGGCTGGCCCCCGACACGGTGGTGCACCGGCTGGGCCACGGGGAGTGCGTCCGGCTGGAGCCCGCCAGGTGATGGGGGATCTGGCGGAGCTGGTGGACCTGGCCCGGAGCGTGCCCTCCGAGTCGACCCAGCAGGCGGTGGGGTATCCCTCGCTGTTCCTGCTGGTCGTGTTCGGGTCGCTGGTGCCGGTGGTGCCCACCGGTGCGGTGGTCTCCTCGGCCGCGGTGGTCGCCATCCACCAGACCGCTCCCCCGCTGTCGCTGCTGGTCGTCTTCGGGGTGGCCTCGCTGGCGGCCTTCTCGGGCGACGTGATGCTCTACTGGCTCGGGCGGCGCGGGGTGGCTTCGAAGAACGGCTCGCGGTGGCTCGAGCGGATCCACGACCACGCCGCGCCGGAACGGCTGGACCAGGCGCAGGCGCGGCTGGAGGAGCACGGCGTGGCGGTTCTGGTGCTGTCCCGGCTGATCCCGGCGGGCCGGATACCGGTGATGCTGGCCTGCCTGCTGGCGCGCTGGCCACTGCGGAGATTCGCCCACGGCGCCGCGCCCGCGGCGCTGGCCTGGGCGCTGACGTATCAGCTCATCGGGATCCTGGGCGGCTCGCTCTTCCCGGAACCGTGGGAGGGCGTGGCGGCGGCCGTGGTGCTGACGGTAGTGATCAGCACGACCCCCGCACTGTGGCGCCGACTACGGCGCCGCAGTGCGGGCGACGCCCGGAGCGAGGCCGCGGGCTGACCCCGCGTACCGGGCCCGGGGGCCCGGGGGCCGGGGCCCGGAAGCCCGCAGGTCCCGCGCCCGCCCGGGCGCCGCCGTCCGGGGTCGCCACCCGGTCGGCGGAGCGTCCCGCCGACCACGGGCGGGCGGCGCGCGGGAAGGCCGGGGCGCCCGGAAGGCGGGGCGCCCGGGAACGGGCGTCAGCCGTCCAGGCTCAGTACCTCGCGCAGGGCACGCGTCAGCGCGGCCTCCGGATTGGGCACCGAGCGCTCCACTCGCCAGGCGACGAAGCCGTCGGGGCGGACCAGGACCGCCCCGTCGGGGGCGGTGCCGTGCAGTTCGGCCCAGTCGGCGCCCGGTTCGGGGGCGAGTTCATGGTCCGGTCCGTCGCCCACCCGGTAGCAGTCCAGCGGTACGCCGAGGGCGTCGGCGGCGCGGTGGCCCGCCTCGTACCAGGAGGATCCGCCCGGCCCGGTGAGCAGCACACAGGTGCGCTCGTACAGGTCGAGGGTGGACAGCCGCACCCCGCAGCGGTGCACCCACATATGGGGCGCGCGGCTGCCGGGCTCGGCCGAGACCGTGAAGTGGTCGGGCACCGCGGGCGCGGCGGCGTCGGCGCCGACGACCGCGCCGCGCACATAGCGGTAACCCATGGCGACGGCCATGACATTGCTCTGCGGGCCCCGGTCCTCGCTGGCGGGCGCCGAATAGCCCGGGTGGCTGTGTTCGGCCGAACGGGCGGCGGCGCGGGCGCTGGTGGCCTGGGCGACCGGGCGCCGCTCCATGCCGTAGGTCTCCAACAGCCCGGGGCCGGCCCAGCCGCCCATGACGGCGGCGATCTTCCATGCCAGGTTGTGGGCGTCCTGGATACCGGTGTTGGAGCCGAAGGCGCCGGTGGGCGACATCTCGTGCGCGGAGTCCCCGGCGAGGAAGACCCGGCCCTCGGAGTAGCGGTCCGCCACCCGCTCGGCCGCGTGCCAGGGGGCCTTTCCGGTGACCTCGACCTCCAGGTCGGGCATGCCGACGGCGGTACGGATGTGCTGCGCGCAGCGCTCGTCGGTGAACTCCTCCAGCGCCTCGCCGTGCTCGGGGTGCCAGGGGGCGTGGAAGACCCACTGCTCCTGGTTGTCGACGGGCAGCAGCGCCCCGTCCGCCTCCGGGTTGGTGAGGTAGCAGGCGATGAAGTGGCGGTCCCCGACCGCGTCCGCGAGCCGCTTGGCGCGGAAGGTGATGGACACGTTGTGGAACAGCTCGCCGCGTCCGCTCTGCCCGACGCCGAGCGCCTCGCGTACCGGGCTGCGGGGGCCGTCGGCGGCGATGAGGTAGTCGGCGCGGACCGTGAAGCGCCGTTCGGACCTGCGGTCCAGGAGCACGGCGGTGACCCCGTCCGCGTCCTGCTCGAAGGAGATCAGTTCGGTGGAGAACCGCAGATCGCCACCGAGGCCCTGGGCCGCGCTCAGCAGCACCGGCTCCAGGTCGTTCTGGCTGCACAGGCACCATCCGGCAGGGCTGATCCGGGCGGCCTTGCCACCCGGATCCATCTCCCGGAAGAGCCAGTTGCCCTCCGTGCCGGTCAGCGACGGGGTCTGCAGGATTCCATGGTTGTCGGCCAGGACGGACGCGGCCTCGCGGATCGCGGGCTCCACTCCGGCGGTGCGGAACAGCTCCATCGTCCGGATGTTGTTCCCCCGTCCGCGCGGGTGGTGCGAGGTGCGCGGGTGTTTTTCGACCAGTAGATGACCGATCCCCAGTCGGCCCAGGAACAGTGAGGCGGACAGGCCCACCAGGGAGCCGCCCGCGATGAGGACGGGCACACGCTCAGCATTGTCGGCAAGACGGTTCATTGTGCTGCTATGCCCGGTGTTTCCGGGCTCTTCCGGGACGCTGACGAGGCGTTCGCTCGGATGGCTCACATATCTCGCGCCATTGGTGGGAGCACCCCACGATCGTCTAACGGGCGGGTGTCCTCGATGCCCGGAAGGACGCGTCCGCGAAATAAGGAGTGGAATATGAGCACCCTGTCCGACATTCCGGAGTCCACGGTGAACCCATCACCGACCACCGTGGAATCCGCTCTCACCGACACCAGATTGCGCGTCGTCTTGCTGGTGCAGGTCAACAGCGGTGCCGAGCAGCGCTTTCTGCGTGCCTATGACCAGTTGTCCCAGCAGGTGGCCGCGGTGCCCGGGCACATCAGCGACCAGCTCTGCCAGTCGATCGAAAACCCCTCCCAGTGGCTGATCACCAGCGAATGGGAAAGCGCCCCTCCGTTCCTTGCCTGGGTGGACTCTCCCGCGCACCGGGAGATGGTCAAGCCCTTCCACGGCTGTGTCGAGGACACCCGCTCGCTGCGGTTCAGCATTCTGCGGGAGACCCTGACCGCCGGATCCCCGCCGGTCGATGTCACCACCCGGGGTGTCGACGCCGCGCTGCGGGTCGGCGACGGGCTGGTCCGGCAGGCGCTGACCTTCACGGTGAACCCCGGCAGCGAGGACACCGTCGCCAAGATCCTCGCCGACTACGCCTCACCGGATGCACGCGTCGATGAGACCACCCGGCTCTCCCGCACCTCCGTCTTCATGAGCGGCAACCGGGTCGTACGGGCCGTGGAGGTCAAGGGCGATCTGACCGCGGCGCTGCGCTTCGTGGCCCGGCAGCCGGAGATCAAGGCCGTCGAGAGGGCCATCAATCCGTATCTGGAGGAGGACCGCAACCTCGACGACCCCAGCTCGGCACGGGAGTTCTTCGCCCGGGCCTCGCTTCCGGTGGTCCACCACATGACGGCCGGCGGCCCGCGCCCCGCCCAGGGCGTCCACCGGCACGCGCTGCTCTACCCGGTCAAGGCCGGCTGCGGACCGGCGGTGGCCAGTCTGCTGGCCCGGCAGGACGAGCTCGCGGTGAACAAGGAGATGACCGCCGAGCAGTCCGCCAAGACCCTGCTGAGCAGCACCATCTTCCAGCGTGACGACATCGTGGTCCGGCTGGTGGACCTGAGCGTGCCGCTGGACCGGCACCCCGCCATGGCGGCCGGTGTGAGCGGACGCCGGGCGGCCGCGGTGCTGGGCCGCCTCCTGGACCTCGGGGCGGACGGGGCGGTGATCGACCTGTCCGTGGACGACGGGCTGCGCCGCTTCCTCGCCGACTGCGACATGACCCCGATCACCGACCGCCAAGCGGCCGACCACTGACGTCCCCTCTTCCCCTTCCCCCCTTCCCACCCCCTGTGGCGCGGACCGCGCAACGCTACCTGGAGGAACTCATCATGACCACGCAGTCCCCTCTCGTCGTCGACCTCGCCGCGGTCGCCCCCAACCGCCGGCGCGGTGGCGATGTGCGCGCCATGCTCACACCGCCGCTGGTGGGCGCCACGAGCGGCTTCATGGGGATGGCCATCGTGGGGCCCGGTGAACGCGTCACCGAGCACTACCACCCGTACTCCGAGGAGTTCGTGTACGTCGTCAGCGGCGACATGGAGGTGGACCTGGACGGCGAGGCGCATCCGCTCCGCCCCGACCAGGCGATCCTGATCCCCATCAATGTGCGGCACCGGTTCCGCAATGTGGGCAGCACCGAGGCCCGGATGGTCTTCCACCTCGGCCCCCTGGCGCCGCGGCCCGAGCTCGGCCATGTGGACACGGAGTCCGCCGAACCCGCCGAGGCGACGTCGTGACCCGACGGGTGGTGGTCACCGGGCTCGGTGTCGTCGCCCCCGGGGGTGTGGGCGTTCCGGCGTTCTGGGACATGCTCACCGCAGGCCGTACGGCCACCCGCAACATCACGCTCTTCGACGCGGAGCGGTTCCGCTCCCGGATCGCCGCCGAATGCGACTTCGATCCGCTGGCCGGTGGTCTGACCTTCGAGCAGATCGAGCGCTCGGACCGCTATGTGCAGTTCGCACTGGTGGCGGCGAAGGAAGCGGTCCGGGACTCCGGGCTGGACCTCCAGGCGCTCAACCCCTGGCGGATAGGGGTCTCCCTGGGCAGCGCGGTCGCCGCCTCCACCCGGCTGGAGCAGGACTACGTCAAGGTCAGCGACGCCGGGGAGCACTGGGATGTGGACCACCGCAAGGCGGGTCCGCATCTGCAGCACGCGTTCTCACCGAGCGCGCTGTCGTCCGGGGTGGCGGAGCTGACCGGTGCGCAGGGCCCCGTGCAGTCCGTCTCCACCGGCTGCACCTCCGGTCTCGACGCGATCGGGTACGCCTTCCAGGCGATCGAGGAGCGGCGGGCCGATGTGTGCATCGCCGGGGCCGCGGACTCGCCGATCACCCCGCTGACCGTGGCCTGCTTCGACTCGATCAAGGCCACCTCGGCGAACAACGACAACGCGGCCACCGCCTCGAGGCCGTTCGACGCCCACCGGGACGGCTTCGTGCTCGGCGAGGGCGCCGCCGTGCTGGTCCTGGAGGAGCTGGAGCACGCCCGGGCCCGAGGGGCGCGGACCTACTGCGAGTTCCGGGGCTTCGCCACCTACGGCAACGCGTACCACATGACCGGTCTGACGCGGGAGGGGCTGGAGATGTCCGAGGCGATCGACCACGCGCTCGGCCACGCCCGCGTCAACAGCGACGAGATCGACTACGTCAACGCGCACGGCTCGGGCACCAAGCAGAACGACCGGCATGAGACCGCGGCCGTGAAGCGGTCCCTGGGCGAGCACGCGTACAAGACCCCGATGAGCTCGATCAAGTCCATGGTGGGCCATTCGCTGGGGGCGATCGGCGCCATCGAGGTGGTCGCCTGCGCCATGGCGCTCGCCCATGGCGTGGTGCCGCCGACGGCCAACTACGAGACCCCCGACCCCGAATGCGACCTCGACTATGTCCCGCGCACCGCCCGCGCCCTCCCGCTGCGCAATGTGCTCTCGGTCGGCAGCGGGTTCGGCGGCTTCCAGTCCGCGGTGGTGCTGGGCCGGACGGACGGGAGGGCGGTATGAACGCGGCGATGAACACCCGGAACCGGGGCGCGGCCATCACGGGCATCGGGGTGATCGCCCCCAATGGGGTGGGCACCGACGCCTTCTGGAAGGCGACCCGGGAGGGGATCCCCTGCCTCGACCGGATCTCCCGCGAGGGCAGCGAGCACTTCCCGGTCCGGATCGGCGGCCAGGTCCGCGGCTTCGATCCGGGGTCGATGATCGAGGAGCGCTTCCTCGTCCAGACCGACCGCTTCACCCACTTCGCGATGGCCTCGGCGGATCTCGCGCTGGACGACGCCCGGCTGCCGGTGGACGACATGTCGCCGTTCGCGATCGGCGTGGTGACCGCCTCCGGTTCCGGGGGCGGCGAGTTCGGCCAGCGCGAGCTGCAGCAGCTCTACGGCAAGGGGCCGCGCTATGTGGGCCCGTACCAGTCCATCGCGTGGTTCTACGCGGCCAGCACCGGCCAGGTCTCCATCCGGGGCGGGTTCAAGGGCCCCTGCGGAGTGGTGGCCAACGACGAGGCCGGCGGTCTGGACGCGCTCGCGCACGCCCGCCGGTCCATCCGGCGGGGGGCGGACGCGATGGTGGCCGGCGCCTCCGAGGCATCGCTGGCGCCGTACTCCATCGTCTGCATGCTCGGCTGGGACGAGCTGAGCCGGGCCCGCGACGCGGGCCGGGCCTATCTGCCGTTCACCGAGGACGCCTGCGGATTCGCGCCCGGCGAGGGCGGGGCGATGCTGGTCGTGGAGGAAGAGGGGGCCGCCCGGCGCCGCGGGGTGCGGATCCGGGGCTTTATCGCCGGGTACGGCTCGACCTTCACCGGGGCCTCCCGCTGGGAGCGGTCCCGGGAGGGGCTCGCCCAGGCCATCCGCGTCGCCCTGGAGGACGCCCAGTGCGCGCCGGAGGAGATCGACATGGTCTTCGCCGACGCGCTCGGCGTGCCCGAGGCCGACCGCGCCGAGGCGCTGGCCATCGCCGACGCCCTCGGGCCGCACGGCACCCGGGTCCCGGTGACCGCGCCGAAGACCGGCTTCGGCCGGGCGCACTGCGCGGCCCCCACGCTCGACGTGGTGGCCGCGGTGCTCTCCATGGAGCACCGCGTCGTGCCCCCGACCCCGTACGTCACCGACGTCTGCCATGAGCTCGACCTGGTCACCCGCAGCTCCCGCCCCGCCGAGCCGCGGACGGCGCTGGTGCTCAGCCGAGGGCTCATGGGTTGCAACGCGGCGCTCGTGCTCCGCGGACCGGAAGGAGATTACTGATGTCCAGTCAACTGTCCTATGGGGAACTGGCCACGCTCATGAAGCGCTGCGCCGGGCTCACCGTCGATCCGGACACGATGCAGACCCGGCCGGACTCCACCTTCGAGGAGTACGGCCTGGACTCGCTTGGCCTGCTCGCCATCGTCGGTGAGCTGGAGAACCGGTACGGCACCCCGATCGAGCCGGGTGCCGAAAGCTGCAAGACCCCCGGGGACTTCCTCGACGTCATCAACACCTCACTTACCTCAGGAGCATGAAGATGGCAGGCCACACCGACAACGAGGTCATGATCAAGGCGCCGTTCGACCTCGTCTGGAACATGACCAACGACCTGGAGAACTGGCCGCAGCTCTTCAGCGAGTACGCCTCGGTCGAGGTGCTCCAGCGGACCGGGGACACCACCACCTTCCGCCTCACCATGCACCCCGACGAGGACGGCAAGGTCTGGAGCTGGGTCTCGGAGCGGGAGACGGCCCGCGATGTGCGCACGGTATGGGCCCGCCGCGTCGAGCCCGGCCCCTTCGCGTACATGAACATCCGCTGGGAGTACGAGGAGGAGTCCGAGGGCACCCGCATGCGCTGGACCCAGGACTTCGAGATGCGGCCCGACGCGCCGGTCGACGACCCCACGATGACCGACCACATCAACCGCAACTCCCGTATCCAGATGGATCTGATCCGGGACAAGATCGAGCAGCGGGCCCGGGAGACGGTGAGGGCATGAGCGTGTACCGCACCATGATCGTCGCCAAGATGCAGCGGGACGCGGCCCCCCAGGTGGCCAAGATCTTCGCGGAGTCCGACCGCGGCGAACTGCCCAAGCTGATCGGCGTCACCGGCCGCAGCCTCTTCCAGTTCGGCGATGTGTATCTGCATCTGATCGAGGCCGACCGGCCGCCGGCCACCGAGGTCACCAAGTACGCCAAGCACCCGGAGTTCCGTGACGTCAGCGCCCGCCTCCAGCCGTATATGCAGGCGTACGACCCGGCGACCTGGCGTGAGCCCAAGGACGCCATGGCGCATGAGTTCTACCGCTGGGAGCGCGACGCGGGCTAGCGGACGCGTCCCGCCGCACGGGGCCGCCGACGGAGTTCACCTCCCGGCGGCCCTTTCCTTATGCCCCGTCAGCGAAAATCTCACACTACTGGGCTCATCGGAATGTTGTCTGCCGAAAAGGTGAAAGGGCATCAGTCCATTCGCGCGGCAAATGAGTGATCATTGCGCTTATCTACACCCAGAGGGCTTACAACAGGGCAGATCACAGGCCGCGCCGAGTGGCAGGGGGAGCCCTCTTCGCTGACGGTGGACAAGACGCCGATGCGATCCCTTTATCTGGCAAATAGTCAGTATCGTGACGGCGCCGGAAGGAATGACTCATGCGATCTACTCGCGCACTCTTCACCGGGGCGGCGATTGCCGCCACCCTGACCCTGGGCGCCCCCGCCGCCGCGTTCGCCGCCGACGTCTCGGACCCGGGCGGTCACGGTGGGTACTCGAGCAGCCAGGAGTCCTCCGAGGACGGCTACGGCCAGGGCGGCAGCTCCTGGAAGGACAAGGACGACCATGGCCGCGAGGACGGCCGGGAAGACCACGGCAAGGAAGAAGAGCAGGGCAAGGAAGAGATGAAGGGCAAGGACGAGGGCGGCGAGCGCGACTGGTCCTCCTCCCAGGGCAAGGACGAGGACCGCGACTTCGACCACGGCAAGGACGAGGGCCGGGAGCACGACAACCACGAGTGGAACGGCAAGAAGGACGACCACGAGTGGAACGGCGGTTCCTGGAAGGACCACGAGAAGGGCGACAAGCCGCGCGGTGGCGTCCACACCGGTGGTGGCGGCATGGCCACCACGGGCAGCGGCATGGCCGCCGGCTCCGTCCTGCTCCTCGGTGGTCTGGGCGCCGGCGCCTACGCCCTGCGTCGTCGCAAGCCGACCGGCACCGCGATCTGAGCCTGACGCTTTCGTAATTTCGTGCTGCCGTGGCACCTCCGCCGAGCGGTGGTGCCACGGCAGCGCCACGAGCGCTGTGAAAAAGCGGCTGTGAGAAAAGCACTGTAAGAAAGGCGCTGTGAGAAAGGCGAACACCCCTATGGGAAAGCCGGCCAAGCAGGGCGCTGCCGACAGCAACACCCGCATCCTCCGCTGGGCCGCCGCGTCGGCCCTCATCGGCGTATTCCTCATCTACAATTCCGTCGACGCCGCCTCCCAGAACACCCCGGCGTCGGCCCGGCCCACGGCCAGTGCCCCGGCGTCCATCTCCGAACCGGAGAGCGACACTTCGGCCGAGGACGACTACGCGGACTCCTCGGAGTCGACGGCCGCCCCCGAGTCCCGTCCGGGACCCGCGCTGCCGCGCTCCCCCGCGTCCCATCTGGACATCCCCTCGATCGGCGTGAGCGCGCCCTTCACCCCCCTCGCGCTGGACGCGGCGGGTGTGCTGGTGCCGCCTCCGGACACCGAGCAGAACCTGGTGGGCTGGTACGAGGGCGGCCCCTCCCCCGGTGAACGCGGCAACGCCATCGTGGCCGGGCACGTGGACACCAAGATCGGCCCGGCGGTGTTCGCCACCCTCAGCCAGCTCAAGCCGCAGGGCAAGGTGGCCATCACCCGCGAGGACGGGATCGTCGCGACCTTCGTCGTCGACAAGATCAAGACCTTCAAGAAGAACGCCTTCCCGGACCAGAAGGTGTACGGGGACACCCCCAACGCCCAGCTGCGGCTGATCACCTGCGGCGGGGCCTATGACCACACGGCCAAGGACTACACGGCCAATGTGGTGGTGTTCGCGCACCTCAGCTCGTACCGCTACAGCTGACGGCACAGCCAACAAGCCGAGCACACGCCACGGTGCCCGCGTCGTCGAGGACGGACGACGCGGGCACCGTGGTGTGCTTTCCCCGGGAAACCCCCTAGCGGCGGCCCGTGGCGGGCACCGTGGAGTCGAAGGCGTGCAGCGCGCCGTTGACCGGCCGGATGTCGGTCACGTTCAGACCGGCCTCGGTCATCCGCGTCACCATGCTGTCCTCGGTGTGCTTCCGGCCGCCCACATTGAGCAGCAGGAACAGGTCCATCGCCGTGGTGAAGGAGGAGGGGCTGTTGTCGACGAGGTTCTCGATGACGACCACCCTGGCGCCGGGCCGCGCCGCCGCGACCACGTTCGCGAGCGTCCGGCGGGTGCTCTCGTCGTTCCATTCGAGGATGTTCTTGATGATGTAGAGGTCGGCCTCGACGGGGACCTCACGACGGCAGTCGCCGGGCACCAGCGTGGCCCGCGAGGCCAGTGGCCCGCCGTCCCGCAGCCGCGGATCGGCGTTCGCCACCACCTGCGGCAGGTCCAGCAGCGCGCCCTGCAGCGCCGGGTGCCGCTCCAGCAGACTGGCCAGCACATGACCCTGGCCGCCGCCGATGTCCACCACGTCCTTGACCCCGTCGAGGTCGAGGAAGGCGGCGACATCGGCGGCGGACTGCCGGCTGGAGGTGGTCATCGCGGCGTCGAACACCCGGGCCGACTCGGGGGCGTCCTCATGGAGATAGGCGAAGAAGTCCTTGCCGTAGATCTCGTTGACGACACAGCCGCCGCCGCGCACCGCACGGTCCAGCAGCGGCCACGCCTCCCAGGTCCACGGCTCGGTGCACCACAGGGCGATGTTCCGCAGACTGCCCGGGGTGTCCTCGCGCAGCAGCCGGGACATCTCGGTGTGCCGGAAGTGGCCGTCCTCGGTCTCGGCGAAGACCTGACAGCAGGCCAGGGAGCGCAGCAGCCGGCGCAGCGGATCGGGCTCGACGTCCACGGCGGAGGCCAGTTCGCCGATGGAGGCGGGCTGCTCCCCCAGCGCGTCGGCGATCCGCAGCCGGACCGCGGCGCGCACGGAGGCCGCCCGTGCGGCGCCGAAGACGATCTCCCGTAGCTGCATGGGCGGCGGGAGGGCGGCCGGTGGGGGCTGTGCCGCGGCCGCGGGGGTGGTGGTGTCCACAGTGGTCATGACGTCGCCTCTCAGCACCGGCCCGTGGGCACGGACAGCTCGCACACGTTGTCGGTGAAGGTGTTGTCGGGGCCCTTGTCCCGGTCGGCCAGGTCGGCGGGCTTGTTGCCGCTCATCACATTGCGGCTGACGGCGTTCTTGGCGTTGGGGGCGCCCACGACGCTGGTGAACAGCACGATCCCGCCGGACATGGGCGAGGTGCCCACGTTGTCGGTCACCTGGTTGCCCGTCACCCGGGTGCCCTCGGTGCCGGTGAGCACGATACCGGCGCCCTGGATGAAGGGGAGCCGGTCGGTGGCCGCGCAGTAGGCGTTGTTCGCGTACACGGAGTTGTGGCGGACGTTCAGGTCCCCGGCGCGCGGGGTCGATTCGTCGCCGACGACGAACACCCCGGCGCAATTGGCCGTGATGGTGTTCCGCTCGACGGTCATGTCGCGCAGCCGGCGGACCACGACACCGGTCCGGTTGCCGCTGAGCTGGTTGCCGGTGACCAGGGTGCCCAGGGCGTCGGTGGCGCCGCCCTCGGCGTCGATGGTGTTGGCCAGGAAGATGCCGGACTGCTTGTTGCTCCGCGAGACGTTGTCGGCGAAGGTGCCGCGGGTGGACATCTCCTGGCCCATGCCCTGCTGGCCGTTGTCCTCGGCGACGGTGTCCCGCACGGTCATCCGGTCGGTGCCGGAGCCCCAGATGCCGTTCTTGGCGAAGCCGGTGACCTTCAGTGAGCCGATCCGTACATCCGAGACGGGGTCTTGGGCCGTCCCGGTGACGCAGATGCCGTGGCCGGCCGCGCCACAGGCGTTGTCCGACGGCTTCGCGGCCGGGGAGAGCACGGTGCTCTCGCCCGCGCCGAGCAGGGTCAGCCGGTCGGTGGTGATCTGGATGTTCTCCCGGTAGGTGCCGGGCCGGAGCTCGATGGTGTCGCCGGGCTCGGCGGCGTCCACGGCGGCCTGGACGGACTGGCCCGGCTGCACCACATGGCGGGTCCCGGCCTGGTCGACGGGGGCGGCGTGGGCTCCGGGGACCTGGGCGAGTTCGATGACGAGGACGGCCGTGAGGCCTGCGAGGTGACGAAGTTTCGGAGTGCGCATGAACAGGAAGCTAGGTGCGCTCCGCCCCACTCGCCACTTATGATCTGCCTGTCACCTATGCACCGTATTCCCCCACTTGGCCCTCTATTCGAGCACGCGCGAGGCCCCGACCGGCAGATCCCACAGCTCCTCGCGCGGGCGGCCGGTGGCCTCCCAGGCGGCGCGGATCCGGTGCAGCGGCTCCAGGGGCGGCTCGGCCGAGAGCAGGAAGGTCGACCAGTGCATGGGCGCCAGCACCCGCGCCCCCAAATCCTGATGCGCCCGTACGGCGTCCTCCGGATCGGTGTGCACCCCGCCCAGCATCCAGCGCGGCTCATAGGCGCCGATGGGCAGAAGTGCCAGGTCGATGCCCGGGTAGCGGCGGCCGATCTGCCGGAACCAGTGGCCGTAGCCGGTGTCCCCGGCGAAGTACACCCGGCGGCCGCCGGGCGCGGTGATGACCCATCCGCCCCACAGCGAGCGGCAGGTGTCGGTGAGGGTGCGCTTGCTCCAGTGGTGGGCCGGGACGAAGTCGAAGCGGACCGGGCCGTCCTCGCCGGGCAGTTCGGCCGCCTCCCACCAGTCGAGCTCGGTCACCCGGGTGAACCCGCGGGTCCGGAACCAGCCGGCGAGCCCGGCCGGGACGAAGACCGGCGTCGTCCTCGGCAGCCGTTTGACCGTGGGTGCGTCCAGATGGTCGTAGTGGTTGTGGCTGATGACGACCGCGTCGACCGGCGGCAGATCCTCCCAGCGGACCCCCACCGGGGTGACCCGGGCCGGGGTGCCGAGGATCCTGCGGGCCCAGACCGGGTCGGTGAGCACGGTGAGCCCACCGATCCGCACCACCCAACTGGCGTGCCCCGCCCAGGTGACCGCGGTCCGGCCGGGGACGGGGAGCGGCAGCGGCCCCGGCTCGAAGGGCAGCTCGGGGATCTGGCGGAGCGTCTTCACGGGCGGCCTGAGCTGCCCCTCCCGCGCCAGCCGGGCCACCGCCCGCACCCCGGGCAGCGGCGAGGTGAGCCGATCGGCGAACGACCGCGGCCAGCGGCGGACCTCATACAGAGGGCGGGGGGCGGCGGGCTGGGGGGCGGCCAGGTCGGAGGTGGCCGACCCGGGGGCGGCCGACCCTGGGGCGGCCGACCCGGGGGCGGCCGGATCGGCGGTGGCCGGATCGGGGCCGGCCGGCTCGAAGATGACCGACTCGGAGGCGACCGGATCGGAGATGGCCGACTCGGGGGCCGCCGGATCGGAGGTTGTGGCCGGATCGAGGCCGGCCGGATCGGGGCCGGCCGACTCGGTCGTGGCCGACTCTGGGGCGGCAGGCTCGGAGGTGGCCGACCCGGGAACGGCCGGATCGGGGGCAGCCGGATCTGGGCCGGCCGACTCGGTCGTGGTCGGGACCGGCCGGGGCCGGTCGGCCGGTTCCGCCGGGTCGGCCTGCTCGGCGTGGTCGGTCATGGCCTGGCTCCCTTCCCTCTCTGGTCCGGCCCTTCCGTGCCGGCGCGTCATATGGCGGCGGTCCCGGGCGGCTCAGGCCACCGGACCGTCCTCGATCAGGTCCCGGAAGGCCGTCTCGAAGGCGGCCAACGCCGCGGCCACATGGGGCAGTTCCAGCGGATCGGGCGCCTGGAGCGCCCGTAGCCGCGACTCCTCCGCCGCCCCCAGCAGCGGCAGGGTCGCCAGCCGGAGCCGCAGGGTGTGCGGGGGGTCGCCGAAGCGATGGCCGCCGGCCACGCTCCGGCCGATCCGCCGCACCAGCTCGCGCTCCAGCTCCACCGAGTCGGTGATGCCACGGGCGGCGAGCACCCCGCGCAGCTCGTCGAGGTCGGCGTAGAGATGGCGGCCGGCCTGCGGCGGGCGGGCCAGCGCCCCGACGGCGGTCAGCGCGCGGTAGGCGGCCGCGGCCACGGCCCCGTGCGCCCGGGCCGCGGCGGCCATCCGGCCCCGGACCGGCTCGGGCTCGCCGAGTGCGTACTCGGCGGCCGCGGTGATGGACGCGGGCAGCCCCGAGCGTACGGCGGTGAGCAGGGACAGCACCCGGCCGCGCAGCTCCACCCCGCGCTCGGTGGCCGGGAACCGGGCCATCGCGGCGGGCCAGCCCGCCGGGGTGAAGGCGCCCACCAGGTCGGAGAGCACGATCACGTTCTCCGGGCTCATCTCGGCGGGGCTGAGCAGCACCGTCCCATGCGGATGGTGGACGGTGTCCCGCCAGGTCTCATCGCTGACGATCAGCAGCCCCTCGGCCACGGCCGCCTCGCACACCTCGTGCAGCATCTCGGGCGGGGCCACGGTGCCGGTCGGGTCGTCGGCCACCGACAGCAGCAGGACCCGGGGCACCCCGCCCTCGGCGCGGATCCTGCGGACGATCTCCAGCAGCGCGAACGGATCGGGCAGCCCACCGCATTCGGCCGGGACGGGCGCGTGGTGGGCGCGCCGGTTCACCAGCCGCACCAGCGGTGCGTACCAGGCGGCGCAGGGGCGGGGCAGCAGCACATCGCCGCCGGGGCCCGAGGCGAGCAGCGCCAGCAGAAGCGGCTCGGCGCCGGGAGCGACCACGACATGCTCCGGATCGGTCCACAGCCCGCGCCGCGACCAGTAGCCACAGGCGGCCGAGCACAGCCCGGCCGAGCCGCCGACCGGCTCCGGCGCGGTGTGGCCGGCCGTCGCGACGAAGCTGTCGAGCAGCTCCGGGAGGACCGGCAGCCCGCCGTCGTCCCGGTCCGCCGGAGCCGGGGCGGTCCACTGCCGCTGCATTCGTCCACCTCCGCCCGTGCCGGACGCGTCGCCGCCTGCGTATGTCCACCTTCGCAGATCTCCGGCGCCGTTTCGCGGAAGGCGGCCGGGGGACCCGGGCGCCATGACAGCCATGCCGGAACAGCACGATGTGGTGGACGTCCTCACCGCGGACCACCACGTGGTGCGCAACCTCTTCGAGGGGTACCGCGCCACCACCGACCCCGACCAGGGGCGGCAGCTCGTCGACCGGATGACGGTGGAGGTGGTGCGGCACTCGGTGGCCGAGGAGACCTATCTGTACCCCACGGTCCGCAAGGCGCTGCCGAACGGCGACCGGATCGCCGACGAGGAGATCGAGGAGCTGACCGAGGCCGAGCGGATCCTGTCCGATCTGGACGCCGTGGACCCCCGGGACCGGCGGTTCGACCCGCTGGTACGCGATCTGATGGACGTGGTGGCCATGCATATCCGCGGCGAGGAGGACCTCGTCTTCCCCGAACTGCGGGAGCGGCTCACCCCGAGGAACGGATGATGCTGGGCCTGCGCGTCGGCGAGGCGACGGCCGCCGCGCAGGGCGTGCCCCCGGTCAGCCCGGAAGGTCCCGGTCCGGGCCGGACGCTGGCCGACCGGGTCCGGGAGCGGCTGACCGGTCGAACGCGATGAGCTCCTTCTCCAGACCACGGCCGCGGGTGCGCACCACGGTCTCGGCGAGCTCCGCCAGCTTGTTGTTGGTCCGCTGGGAGAGCCGGCGCAGCAGATCGAACGCCTGGTCCGCGTCGCACCCCAGGACGTACATGACGATGCCGCACGCCTGGTCGACCACCGGCCGGGTGCGCAGCGCCGTGTCGAGCTGGTCGACCTGGACGAGGGCGGCGCGGTAGAGCCGGTCCCGGGCCATGCTCTCGGTGGCCAGATCGCCGAGCCGCTCGGTGGCGCCCTGGGCGGCCTTCTTCAGGGGCCCGGGGCGCAGCCCGTAGACCGAGACGGTCACGGTGAGCCCGTCGCAGGCGAAGGGCAGGGTGGCGGTGGACCGGACGCCCGCGTCCAGCGCCCGGGCCCGGTAGCTCGGCCAGCGGTCGTCGTGGAGCAGATCGTCGGCGCCCGCCGGGCGGCCGGTGTCGAGCGCCGCGAGGATCGGGCCCTCCCCGGCGCTCATCTGGACCGACACCAGCGCGGACAGATCGGGGTGGGTGGCCGCCGTGGTCCGGTCCGCGGCCTCGGCGCCGGAGGACTCCTCGGCGAGCACGGCGGTGGCGGTGGCCCCGCAGCTGTCGGGCGTGCCCGCGGCGGCCTGCTCGGCCAGTTCGGCCAGGCCGCGGCCGAGGGATGGCGCGTCGGTCTGGCAGGCCGTGCGGATGTGCGTACGGTCGGGCATCGCCGGGTCCGCTCCTCTCGCTCCGGTGCGATCTGCTTTATGGCCCCGTCCCCGTTCGGGGCCCCGATTTCTTCGCCTTCCCACGGCATTGAGCGGAAAACGGCACCCATGCCGCCCGCCGCGTCCGGTCAGGCTACGGTGTGCCCATGCCAGGCGCTCAGGAGTTTGGTGCGGAGCTCACAGACTTCCGCAGACGGGTCGACGAATTGCGGACCGCGCGGGCCTCGCTGCCCTCGCAGGAGCGGCTGTCCTTGCTGGACGCCGCTCTTTTCGAGCTCCAGCACGTGGTCGACGTGCTGTGGCCGCGGTACGAGGAGCTGACGGCGGCCTCCCGGAGCCCCGGCGGGGGCCGGGCCGGCCCGCAGGAGCAGCAGCTGCTGCGGGCGCTGTTCCAGCGGCTGCCGGTCCCCGCGGTCCTGCTGGACCGCGACACCGTGGTGCGGCGCATGAACTTCGCCGCCACCCAGCTCTTCCACACCCGCGCCGGGTACGCCACCGGGCGCCCGCTCGCCGCCTCGCTGCGGCGGGACGGGCAGGCGGCGCTGCGCTCGCAGGTCGCCGCGGTCGCGCGCGGCGAGGGCGACCGCAGTCTGACGGTGCGGCTGTCGCAGCCGTCGGCCGACGGCGAGGTGCGGGTGACCCTGGCCGCGCTGCGGCCGCCGGGCGAGCCCCATCCGGCGGTGCTGGCGGCGTTCCAGCCCGGGGTGATCGGCGCCCCGGGGGGCGAGGAGACGGCCGGGGCGCGGCGCCCGGAGTTCCGGCCGGACCTGGCGGAGGTGACCCGCCATGCCGAGCTGCTGGACCTGGCCGACGACATGGCGGCGGCGCTGCTGAGGGTGGCGCTGGCCGGGGGCGGTCCGGAGGCCGTGCTGGCCAGGGCCGCGGAGGTGCTGCACGGCCGGTTCGCGGACTGGGTGATCGCCGACCTGGCCCCGGAGAGCGGTCCCGGCGCCCCGCGCCGGGTGGTGGCGCTCGGCCCGCGGGACGCGGTGGGCGACCGTACGGCCTCCCTGGCCGAGCAGGACCCGGCCGGCTGCCCCCTGGTGGTGGACGCGCTGTCGGACGGGGTCTCCGCGCTGCGGGTGAGCCCGGCCGATGCCGACGCCTTCGGCCGGGACGCGACGGGTGCGCCCGTCTTGGTGCGGGAGGAGGTCACCTCGCTGCTGTGCATACCCCTGCGCGCCTCCGCCACGGAGCCGGTCCGCGGGGCGCTCACGCTCTTCCGTACGGGCGGGCGCGCTGCCTTCGAGATGGCGGAGGCGGGCGTGGCGGACCGGATCTCCCGCCATGTCGCCCTGGCCATGCCGCACACGGCGCCGCGCGCCCCGGCGCCGGGGGCCTGACCCGGCGGGGCCGCGAACCGTAAGGACACCGGGCGCGAGCGCGCGCTGGTCAGCACACCGGGCGCGGGTCCGCCCCCGGCCCCACACCGGGCGCGGACCCGCCGGCCCCGGGCGCCTGCCGTTCCGGCGCCGGGCGCATGCCCTCAGCGCACCACCACGTGCCCGTCCCGCGCCGGATCAAACGAGGTTTCCTTCCCCGGGCGCCGGTTACCCGTCGCATCTGCCGACACCCGCCGGCTCCGCGCGCGAGGAGGGCCCATGACCGAGTACGGCTATTTCCTGGCCGCCGAAGAACACGGGCCCGCGGACCTCGTCGAGCAGGCCCGGATGGCGGAGCAGGCCGGTTTCCACGCATTGTGGATCTCCGACCACTACCACCCCTGGAACGAAGCCCAGGGCCAGAGCCCCTTCGTCTGGTCGGTGATCGGCGCACTCGCGCAGGCCACCAGCCTGCCCGTGCAGACCGCGGTGACCTGCCCCATCATCCGTATCCATCCCGCCATCGTGGCCCAGGCCGCCGCGACCAGCTCGGTGCTGCTGGAGGGCCGCTTCCGGCTGGGCGTGGGCAGCGGCGAGGCGCTGAACGAACATGTGCTGGGCGACCGCTGGCCGCCCGCGGCGATCCGGCTGGAGATGCTGGAAGAGGCCGTGATGGTGATGCGCCAGCTGTTCGAAGGGCACCGCGTCACCCATCACGGCAAGCACTACACGGTGGAGAACGCACGGCTGTACACGGTGCCCGACGAACCGGTGCCCATCGACATCGCGGCCTTCGGATCGGCCGCCGCCGCGCTGGCCGGGCGGGTCGGCGACGGCTTCATCACCGTGGTCCCGGACGCGGAGCTGGTGGCGCGGTTCCGGCGCGGCAGCGGCGCCGGGGGCAACAGCAAACCGGCCCGCGGCGGGCTGAAGGTGTGCTACGGCCCGGACCCCGACGAGGCGCTGCGCACCGCCCACCGGCTGTGGCCGACCGAGGCGCTGCCCGGTGCGGTGCTGTCGACGCTGACCACCCCGAGCCAGTTCGAGCAGGCCGCCCGGCTCGTCACCCCCGAGCGGCTGGCCGAAGAGGTGGTCTGCGGGGATGACGCGGAGGCGCATGTCAGGGCACTCAACGCGTACGCGGAGGCCGGATTCGACACCGTCTACGTCAATCAGATCGGCCCCGACCAGCGGGGTTTCTTCGACTTCTACCGCACCAAGGTGCTGCCGCAGGTGGCCCGCTGAGAACCGCCGCAGGGGGCCGGGCCGACAACCGCCACGGGCGGCCGGCAGGGATCGGCTCGCCCCGAACCATGAGCACGGCTGAACTACCGAGAGGAGCGATGACCCACCATGACCATGAAAGTGGCCGACTACATCCTCGCCCGACTGTCCGAGTGGGGTGTCGAGCATGTCTTCGGCTACCCGGGGGACGGAATCAACGGCCTGCTCGCCGCATGGGGGCGGGCCGAGAACGAGCCCCGGTTCATCCAGGCCCGGCACGAGGAGATGGCGGCCTTCGACGCCGTCGGCTACGCCAAGTTCAGCGGCCGCCTCGGGGTGTGCGCGGCCACCTCGGGCCCCGGCGCGATCCACCTGCTGAACGGGCTGTACGACGCCAAGCTGGACCATGTGCCGGTGGTGGCGCTGGTCGGCCAGACCCACCGCAGCGCGATGGGCGGCTCGTACCAGCAGGAGGTGGATCTGCACAGCCTCTTCAAGGACGTGGCCTCCGACTTCCTGGAGACGGTCACCGTCCCGGAGCAGCTGCCCAACGTCCTGGACCGGGCGATCCGCACCGCCTACGCCCGCCGCGCCCCCACCGCCGTGATCATCCCGGCGGATGTGCAGGACCTGGACTACTCCCCGCCCACCCATGAGTTCAAGATGGTGCCCTCCAGCCTGGACCGCAGCGGCTGGTCCGCGGTGCCGTCCAGCACCGCGGTGGAGCGGGCCGCGGAGGTGCTGAACTCGGGCGAGCGGGTGGCGATCATGGTCGGCCAGGGCGCCGCCGGGGCGCGCGAGGAGGTCCAGCGGATCGCCGAGACCCTCGGCGCCGGTGTCGCCAAGGCGCTGCTCGGCCTGGATGTGCTCAGCGATGAACTGCTCTATGTCACCGGGTCCATCGGGCTGCTGGGCACCCGGCCCTCGTACGAGATGATGCGGGACTGCGACACGCTGCTGACGATCGGCTCCAGCTTTCCGTACGCCCAGTTCCTGCCGGAGTTCGGCAAGGCGCGCGGCGTTCAGATCGATCTCGATCCGCACATGATCGGGATGCGCTATCCGTACGAGGTCAATCTGGTCGGCGACGCGCGCGAGACCCTGCTGCGGCTGCTGCCCCAGCTGGAGCGCAAGAAGGAGCGCGGCTGGCAGGAGGAGATCATCTCGGGCGTACGGCGCTGGCGCGAGGTGACATCCCAGCGCGCGGAGGTGTCCGCCGACCCGATCAACCCCGAGTATGTGGCCCACTGCCTGGATCCGCTGCTGCCCTCCGACGCCATCATCACCTGCGACTCCGGCTCCGTGGCCAACTGGTACGCCCGCCATCTGCGGATGCGCGGCGAGATGCGCGCCTCGCTGTCGGGCACGCTGGCCACGATGGGCTGTGGGGTGCCGTACGCGATCGGCGCCAAGTTCGCCCATCCGGACCGGCCGGCGGTGGCGCTGGTCGGGGACGGCGCGATGCAGATGAACGGCATGGCGGAGCTGATCACGGTGGCCAAGTACCGCCAGTCGTGGGAGGACCCGCGGCTGGTGATCGGTGTCTGGAACAACCAGGACCTCAACCAGGTCACCTGGGAGATGCGGGCGATGGGCGGGGCGCCGCAGTTCCTGCCCTCGCAGGAACTCCCCGACGTCTCCTACGCGCGATTCGCCGAATCGCTCGGCATGACCGGCATCCGGGTGGAGAAGCCCGAGCAGGTCGAGCAGGCGTGGCGCGAGGCGCTGGCCGCGGAGGGTCCGGTGGTCGTGGAGTTCCTCACCGATCCGGCCGTACCGCCGATCCCGCCGCATGCCACCTGGGAGCAGATGGAGGCCACGGTCGAGTCGATCATCAAGGGCGACTCGGACCGGGCGGGCATGGTCCGCCAGGGCCTGAAGGCGAAGGTGCAGGAGTACCTGCCGCACCGGAAGAAGGCTTCGGACGACACCTGATGCGCCCGTCGCCCCTGATGTATCCGTTTCGACCCCGTCCGCGCTGGCTACCCGCCGCACCGGACGGATGCGATTCCCGGACCGGAAGGACGTGAGCAGCAATGAAGGTCGCCTTTCTCGTCGCCCCGGAAGGCGTGGAACAGGTCGAGCTGACCGACCCCTGGCAGGCGGTCCGGGATGCCGGGGGCACCCCTCGTCTGGTGTCCACCAAGCCCGGCCGCATCCAGGCGTTCGACCACCTCGACAAGGCGGACACCTTCGAGGTCGACCAAGTGGTCAAGGACGCCACGGTCGGGGAGTACGACGCCCTGGTGCTTCCCGGCGGGGTCGCCAACCCCGACTTCCTGCGCCTGGACAAGGCGGCCGTCGCCTTCGCCAAGGGCTTCTTCGACGCGGGGAAGCCGGTGGCCGCGATCTGTCACGCCCCCTGGACGCTGGTGGAGGCCGATGTGGTGCGCGGCCGCACCCTGACCTCGTGGCCGAGTCTGCGCACCGACATCACCAACGCCGGCGGGACTTGGGTGGACGAGCAGGTCAAGGTCTGCACCAGCGGTCCGGCCGCCCTGATCACCAGCCGTAAGCCCGATGATCTCAAGGCGTTCCGTGAGGCGTTCCTGGAGGAGTTCTCGAAGACGACGAAGGGATCGGCATCATGACGGAGGACCGCAAGGAGCGGCAGCGCGACCACTACCGTGCCCCCGACCCCGCCGAGGGACCGCTGACCACCGACCAGGGCGTGGCGGTCGACCACACCGATGACTCCCTCACCGTGGGCGAACGCGGCCCGACGCTGATGGAGGACTTCCACTTCCGCGAGAAGCTGACCCATTTCGACCATGAGCGCATCCCGGAGCGGGTGGTGCACGCGCGGGGCGCGGGCGCGTACGGCTACTTCGAGCCGTATGAGTCCTGCGCGGAGTTCACCCGTGCCGCCTTCCTCCAGGATCCGTCCGTGCGCACCCCGGTCTTCGTACGGTTCTCCACCGTGCAGGGGCCCCGGGGCTCGGCGGACACGGTGCGGGACGTGCGGGGCTTCGCGACGAAGTTCTACACCTCGGAGGGCAACTACGACCTGGTCGGCAACAACATGCCGGTCTTCTTCATCCAGGACGGGATCAAGTTCCCCGACTTCGTGCACGCGCTCAAGCCGGAGCCGCAGAACGACATCCCGACCGGCGCCTCCGCCCATGACACCCTGTGGGACTTCGTCTCCCTGCAGCCCGAGACCATGCACATGATGATGTGGCTGATGTCGGACCGGGCGATTCCGCGCAGCTTCCGGATGATGCAGGGCTTCGGGGTGCACACTTTCCGCTTCGTGGACGCGCAAGGGCGCGGCACCTTCGTGAAGTTCCACTGGAAGCCGAAGCTGGGCGTCCACTCGCTGGTGTGGGACGAGGCCCAGGAGGCCGCGGGCCGCGACCCGGACTTCAACCGGCGCGATCTGTGGGAGGCGATCGAGGCGGGTCAGTACCCCGAGTACGAGCTGGGGGTGCAGCTGATCCCGGAGGAGGACGAGTTCAACTTCGACTTCGATCTGCTCGACGCCACGAAGATCGTTCCGGAGGAGCAGGTGCCGGTGCGGCCGATCGGCCACATGGTCCTGAACCGCAACCCGGACAACTTCTTCGCGGAGACCGAGCAGGTGGCCTTCCACACCGGGAACGTCGTCCCCGGTATCGACTTCACCAACGACCCGCTGCTGCAGGCCCGGAACTTCTCGTATCTGGACACCCAGCTGATCCGGCTGGGCGGGCCCAACTTCTCGCAGCTCCCGGTCAACCAGCCGGTCACCCCGGCCCGCACCAACCACCGGGACGGCTACCACCAGACCATGCTCCACAAGGGCACCAACTACTCCCCCAACTCACTCGGCGGCGGCTGCCCGGCCCTCGCGGGGGCGGACGGCTATGCCTTCTCCCACTACGCGGAGCGGGTCGAGGGCCACAAGATCCGCAAGCGGAGCGAGTCCTTCAAGGACTTCTACAGCCAGGCCGCGCTGTTCTGGAACAGCATGAGCGACTGGGAGAAGCGCCATATCGTGGACGCCTTCCGCTTCGAGCTGGGCAAGGTCGCCGCGGTGCATGTGCGCGAGCGCACCGTCGAGCAACTGGCCCGGGTCAACTACGACCTGGCCTCGCAGGTGGCCCAGGGCATCGGCGTGGCGATGCCGGGGCCGGGCGCCAACAACCACAAACCGCAAGCCTCGCCCGCGCTGAGCCTGGAGAACCTCCAGGGCGACGGCTCCATCCGCACCCGCCAGATCGCGGTGCTGGTCACGGACGGGGTGGACACCGCCCAGCTCACCCAGGCCCAGGAGGCGCTCACCGCCCAGGGCGCCGTCGTCGAGGCCCTCGCCCCGCACGACGGCAAGGTGGTCGGCGCCGACGGCAACGGCTACGCGGTCGACCGCGCCCTCCCCACGGTCGCCTCCGTCCTCTACGACGCCGTCCTCCTCCCCGGCGGCCCCACCGGCACCCCCGACCTGGCCTCCGACAGCGCGGCCATGCGCTTCGTCCGCGACGCCTACCGCCACGGCAAACCCATCGGCGCCCTGGGCTCGGGCGTCGGCGTCCTCTCCACCCTCGACCCGGAGGGCCTCCACATCGCCTCCGGCCACGGCCACGTCTGCGCCGACCGCGGCGTGGTCACGGACGCGACGACGGGCACGGCGAGCGAGGAATTCACCAGGGCCTTCACCGAAGCGATAGCGGCCCACCGGCATTGGGACCGCCCGCGGGTCCGCTGCTGAATTCCGCGGGGCGCGGTAGGCGGGTCATGGGGTGGGGGTGTGAGCGGAGCTTCCTCCGCTCACACCCCCACCCGCCTGTGGGCACGCCTGGCGCCTCCTCCCCCCACACCTCGGCGGTCAGTGGGAGCTGGTCGAGTAGTTCCTGACGATGCACGGTGGCCCAGCCCACGAGCTGAGGTGGACGGGCTCGCGGCCGAGCAGATCCCGGACGGTGCTGCTGGTCACCGCGGAGTAGTCCATGCGGCCCTCGTAGGGCTGTCGCACCCAGGTCGGCGCACTGGCCGCGTACGCGGTGTCCATGGTGGGAGGCGCGGACCTCGCTACCAGCAGCAGATCATCGGCGACCGTACCGCTCTGTTCTCGCGGTACCTGTCCCGCTGGCCGCTGGCCGCTGGCCGCTGGAACTGCGATCCAAGGTCAGCGACCCCACAAGGGCCGCGCACGTCTTCTCAGCACTCCTCCAGACGGGGATCGTGAACACCGCGCTGCTCGGAGGACCGGTTCCCGACGCGGCCGGCATCCGCACGCGTTCCCCAGGAGGCTGCGGAGGACCTGTTGCTTCTCATCGAGGCCGGGCGGCTGTAAGGGGTGCGACCCTGCTCATGACCCGCCGCCTGGTCCGGCCAGGCCCGTCACGAGCGTGAGCCGACCCGGGGGAGGCTTGGCCCGCCACCGCGCGGGGCCAGGCGTTCCGCCTCCGCCCATGCCAAACCCTGCGGCCATCTCCGAGCAGATCAACGGGCCCTGCCCCAGCCGGGGTCCGGGGCGGGGCCCGGCGGGGGCGCGAGGGGCAGAGCCCAGCCAGAGGCCGAGGGGCAGAGCCCGGCCAGGGGCGCGAGGGGCAGAGCCCAGCCAGAGGCCGAGGGGCAGAGCCCGGCCAGGGGCGCGAGGGGCACAGCCCAGCCAGAGGCCGAGGGGCAGAGCCCGGCCAGGGGCGCGAGGGGCAGAGCCCAGCCAGAGGCCGAGGGGCAGAGCCCGGCCAGGGGCGCGAGGGGCAGAGCCCAGCCAGAGGCCGAGGGGCACAGCCCAGCCAGAGGCCGAGGGGCACAGCCCAGCCAGAGGCCGAGGGGCACAGCCCAGCCAGAGGCCGAGGGGCACAGCCCAGCCAGAGGCCGAGGGGCACAGCCCAGCCAGAGGCCGAGGGGCACAGCCCAGCCAGAGGCCGAGGGGCACAGCCCAGCCAGAGGCCGAGGGGCACAGCCCAGCCAGAGGCCGAGGGGCACAGCCCAGCCAGAGGCCGAGGGGCACAGCCCAGCCAGAGGCCGAGGGGCACAGCCCAGCCAGAGGCCGAGGGGCAGAGCCCAGCCAGAGGCCGAGGGGCAGAGCCCGGCCAGGGGCGCGAGGGGCGGGCCCCAGCCGGGGCCGAGGGCGGAGCCCCGGCAAGGGAGCGAGGGGCAGATCCCCAACCAGGGACGCGACAGGCAGAGCCCCAGCCAGGGGTCGAGGGGCAGAGCCCCAGCCGGGGGTCGAGGGGCGGAGCCCCCTCGTTTCGGGAAGGGGCGGGGTGGGGGACTCTCCGCCGGAGGCGCCCACGCCCCACGCCCCGCACTCGGGGCACGCGCCGCGCCCCCAGATCCCGCCCCCGTCCCCGCTACGGCTCGCGCCCGAGCAACGCCAAGAGCCGGGCCTGCGCATCCGCCCCCGGCGGTGGCTCCACGGGCGCCGCGAAAAGCCCGCTCTCCTCCAGGTCCGCCGCATACGGCGCGACTTCCCGCACCGAAAAGTCCACCAGCGGCTTCGGAATGCGCTCCTCCGCGCCAATGGCCCGCGACAGATCCCACGCGTGGACGGCAGCGTCAGCCGTCATCTGGGCGCAGTAATGCGTGGCGGGGCTCTCCCCGTACGAGAGCTCGACCGTCCGGTCGAGCGCCCCCGGCTCGCGGAAGGCGTCCCGCGCCGCGGCGACCACTACGTCCCACGTCGCGACCGGGTCGTCACCGAGCAGATCGCCCTCCAGCGCATTGTTCTGGTCGGCGACGCTCGCCCCCTCCCGGACCAGCGGCGGCACCCACATCTGCTCGACCGCGAGATGGTTCACCAGGTCGCGTACGGTCCACTCGGTGCAGGGCGTCGGGTCGTCCCACTGGTTGGGCCGGATCTCGTGCACCCGTTCGGTGAAGAGGTCCAGCGCCTCGCCGTGCCTGGCCAGCAGCGGATTCTCCGCCATGGCCGATCACCCCGTGTGAGGAGGCTGAGGGGGCTGAGGGGGCGCCCCGGACCCCGGCGCCGGAGGCATCGGGGGCGTGGGAGGCGCGGAGGGCCCAGCGGGGCCCGAAGGGGCGGAGGGGCCCGAAGGAGCTGTGGGGCCCGAAGGAGCTGTGGGCGGGGCAGGACCCGAAGGCGCCGAAGGCGCGGTCGGCCCCGACGCCTGCGCCGCGGAGTTCTTCAGCCACCCGGCCGCCACCAGCAACAGCGCGAAAACGATCAGCGCCGCCGCCCACGCCGGAAGCGCGAGGGCGAGGAGCAGCACCAGGCACGCCGTCAGCGCACCCCCCGCGTAGAGCGCGGCCGCCGCCGCGCCGCCGTAGAGGCGGACCGCGCGCCGTCCGGACTGCTCGCGCAGCTCCCTGCGGACTTCGTCGCGGACGGCCCGGGCGACCGGCTCCGCCAGGTCCCCGGCCGAGGGTATGCCCGCCTTCGGGTAGCCCGATTTATCAGTCATGCGCCGCCGGGTACCCGTGCCCCCTCCTCGTTAACAGTCCCAGTCAGCACGGGCGGTGCATGGGACGGAAAACGGACGGGACACGGATACGCGGGCACATCCGCAGGGCAGGGCACGGCGTCGAACGCGGGCCCCTGATCTCCCACGTCCGACGCCGCTCCTCACTCCCTACGGGCCGCTCGGCCACAGGACGGGTCCCCGCCCCCGGGGCCCCCAAACGCGCCCGGCTACCTCGTGTCGATGCCATCGTGACGGGTACGCGTGGGGGACGCGAAATCTGGAGGGAGTACATGCGACTCGGACATCTCCAACCGCTCTACGAGCGCCCCGGCCGCCCGGGCCCCTGGGCCAGCGTCTACTTCGACACCTCGCACCCCGACGAGTCCGCGGCCCAGGAGCGGGAACGCGCCGCTCGCGAGGCCGGTCGCCGGCTGGAAGGGCAGGGCGCCGACCGGGCCACCTGCCGTGCGGTGTACGAGCGGCTGACCTCGACGCCTCCCGGTGCCAGGCCGGCGGCCGGCCGGGCCGTCTTCGCCACGGCCGGTGAGGTGGTCGTCGACACGCCGTTGCCGACCCCGCCGCCGATGGGCGAAGCCCCGTGCTGGTCGGCGCTTCCGCACGTGGGGCCGCTGCTGGAGCTGACCGGCGAGGACCCATCCTGCCTGGTGGCGTACATCGACCGCACCGGCGCGGACGTCGAGCTGCGCGACGGCCACGGTCTGCGCGACGGCCACGGTGGCGACCGGGTCGGCTCGGTGCACGGACGGCAGTGGCCGGTGCACCGCACCGCCGGTGCCGACTGGTCGGAGCGCCACTTCCAGCTCAAGACGGAGAACACCTGGGAGCACAACGCCGCGCTGATCGCCGATGAACTGCGCGCCTGCCAGGAGGAGACCCGGGCGGATCTGGTGGTGCTGGCCGGGGACCCGCGCGAGCGGCGTGCCGTCCGCGACCAGCTGCCCAAGGCGCTGCGCGCGGCGGCGGTGGAGACCGTGCGCGGGGGCCGTGCCCCCGGTTCCGCCTCGACCGGCACCCATGCCGCCCGGCTGCTGGATCAGGAGGTGGACGGCGCCCGCGCCCGGCATGCGCAGGAGCGCGGCGAGGCGGCGATGGAGCGGTTCCGGGCCGGACGGATGCCCTCGGACGGGCGCGTGGAGGCGGCCGAAGGAGTTCCGGCACTGGTCGACGCGGCGCGCGAACACCGCATAGGCTCGTTGCTGATACGCCCCGACGGGCCCGATCTCTACCGTGAGGTATGGGTGGGCACCGAACCGGACCAGCTGGCCTTGCGCCGCACCGACGTCCAGTATCTGGGCGACGCCCGGCCGTCCCCGGCCCGCGCCGACGACGCGCTGATCCGCTCGGTCGCGGTCACCGGCGCCGAGGTGCTGACGGTGGCGTCGGCCGACGGGGAGACCTACGGCGCCGACATTCCGGTGGGCGGCCTCGGCGCACTGCTGCGCTGGCCGTACGAGGGCGGCGCGGACTGACCATCCCATGAGACGACCATCCCGGGAGACGACCGACCCGGGAGACATATACGGACCCGCTGAGGAAGGGGACCGACATGCAGCGAGGCAGCGACCGGCTGAGCGTCCACAAGGACGACGAGATGAAGCACGAGCTCCAGGGGCTGATCCGCTCCGGGCACCCGACCCGTGCCGAGGAGTGGCACGACCCGGAGCCGGCCGCCGACGACGACCCGGACGTGACCATGGGGCCGATCCCGGCCCGGGGGACGACCGGTGAGGCCGAGGTGGTGCGGTTCGAGTTCGCGCGCCGGCTGGGACGCACGTCGTTCCCCGCCGATCGTGAGGAGCTGTTGCACGTCCTGGAGGAACGGCACACACCGGACGGTCTGATCGCTCTGGCCGAGGAACTGCCCGCGGACCGGACGTTCCACACGGTGCAGGAGGTGGTCTCGGCGCTGGGACTGCGCCCGGCCTCGTAAGCCACGGACGGACAGCGAGTCATGGAGCGACGGCGAGACACGGTGGGACGGCCAGACGGGGAGGGCCGGGCGCACACCGGCACGCATAGCCCCCGCCCCGCGCGGGTACTGCGGGCAGCACATCACCCATGAAGGGGAGGTGGACAGATGTCCCAGGACCCACCTCGCTATGTGCGGGAAGTCATGACGCGGCCCGTGATCTGGGTGCACCCCGATGCCTCGCTGGTGGAAGCCGCTCAGCTGATGCGCGCACAGGGCATCGGCGATGTGCTGGTCGCCAGTGACGGGAAGCTGCTCGGTGTGCTCACCCACCGTGACATCACCCTCCGCGCCGTCGCCGAGGGCATCGACCCCCTCGCCGTCACCTGCCACGCCGTGTGCACGCCGGACCCGGTGACCATCGGGCCGGACGAGGAGGTGGCCGAGGCGGCCGCGCTGATGCGGAGACATGCGGTGGGGCGGCTTCCCGTCGTCGAGGCGGGGCGTCCGCTGGGCGTGATCAGCCTGGGCGATGCGACGGAGCCGCCCTGAATGCCCGCGGCACGTTCTCCCGAAGGGGCGGTGGGGGCCCCTCCCCCGCCCCCTCCGCCATGCCGCCATGACCCTCACGACGCTCATGACGCTGCTTGCATAGTGAGACGGTTCTTCTCGTGATGCGAGATGCCTTCTACCGTGGAGCCACCCGTTCACCGGTCCCGAAGGGGGAGTTCCGCCATGTCGAAGGACGCCGCCGTCTACACCCACGGCCACCATGAGTCGGTGCTGCGCTCGCACACCTGGCGCACGGCGGCCAACTCCGCCGCATATCTCACCGGCCATCTGCGGCCCCATATGCGGATCCTGGACATCGGCTGCGGCCCCGGCACCATCACCGCCGACCTGGCCGAACTGGTCCCCCAAGGGCAGGTCACGGGCGTCGACGCCGCGGACTCCGTCCTGGAGCGGGCCCGCTCGGTGGCCGAGGAGCGCGGACTGGCGAACGTGTCCTTCGCGCTCGCCGACGTCCACGCGCTGGACTACCCCGACGACTCCTTCTGCGTGGTCCACGCCCATCAGGTGCTGCAGCACGTCGGCGACCCGGTGGGGGCGCTGCGCGAGATGCGGCGGGTGTGCGCGCCGGGCGGCATCGTCGCGGTGCGCGACTCCGACTACGCCGCCATGACCTGGTATCCGTCCGTCCCCGGCCTGGACGGCTGGCTGGATCTCTACCGCCGGGTCGCGCGGGCCAACGGCGGTGAGCCGGACGCCGGTCGCAGGCTGCGCTCCTGGGCGCTGGAGGCGGGGTTCACCGACGTCGACATCACCTCGACCGCCTCGGCGTGGTGCTACGCCACCGAGGAGGAGCGGGCGTGGTGGAGCGGGCTGTGGGCGGACCGCACGGTCGCCTCCTCCTACGCCCGGCGCGCGGTGGACGGCGGCCATGCCACCGAGGAGGAGCTGCGGTCGATCGCGGAAGCGTGGCGGGCGTGGGGCGAGGCCCCGGACGGTTGGTTCGCCGTCCTGCACGGTGAGATCCTCTGCCGCGTCTGAGCAGTTCAACTAGGCTCGCCCGCATGGATATTCTGGGGACTTCACTCCGCGTGTGCGTCGACGATCTGGACTCGGCGATCGCCGTCTACGAACGGCTGACGGGCGCCGAGGCGGTGCGCTTCCAGCGCGGGCCCGTCTCGGTCGCGGCCGTCGGTTGCTTCTTTCTGATGAGCGGTCCGGAGTCGGAGCTGTCGATTCTTCGCAAGATCACGGCGACGATCGCGGTGAAGGACGTGGACGAGGCGATCGCCGATCTCACGGCCGTCGGCGGGCAGATCGTGGCCGGTCCGCTGCCCGCCCCCGTGGGCCGGACCCTGGTGGCGCGCCACCCCGACGGCTCGATCTTCGAGTACGTCGACCGGAATCCGATGGCGTGACCCGCCCGTGAACTCACCGTCCGGCAGACCCGTCAGGAGGGCGGTCCCGGATCCTCGGTGAGCTCCCCGTCGTCGAACTCCTCGTACCCCTCGTAGAGATCGTCCACGTCACGGAGCTCATCGCTCTTGATCCGGACCGCCTCCTCCTCGGCGGACAGCCCGCTGGTCGAGCCCTCCTGGGAGTAGACGTCCTGCTCACGCGGGAAGTCGGGGTCCGGCTCGTCGTACAGCAGCCCCGCCCGTTCCGCCTCGGTGCCGACCGGCTCCCCGGCCTCCGGCTCCTCATCGGTCAAGCGCTCCTCGAGCGACTCCCGCTCATGCGTCTCCGCGCTCGTGGTGTCCCGGTACGCGGCGATCGTCGGCTCATCCCCGGGCACGGGCAACTGCTCAGGATCCTCGGCCCGCTGCTGCTCGGGCGTACCGTCCTGCAGATCGGGGATCCCCTCGTCCTCGGGATCCGCGCCGGGGTCATGCGGTGTCCTCACGGTCGCGGCTCCTTCCGCTCGCTCATGCGCTATGCCGACATCCGCGCCCGGGTGCCCCCATAGCCCAGCCCTATGCGGACCCCGCCGCCCGCCGCGAACGCGGGCGCGGCCGCGCAGGCATCCATGGGCATGCAGCCCAGATGCAGGCGGCGACCGCTCGCCTCCGCGCCCAGGGCAGGCCGGCTCGCGGGCACGGCCGCTGTCGGGCGAGGCCGCCTGCGGGCGCAAGCCGATCAGGCCGCTATGCGGGCCGCGAGCCAATTGGAGGGGCAGGTCGCCCGCGGGCACGACGCTGACAGGCCCGCTTCCTGGCGAAGCCGACTGAGGGCGCACCCCGGGCGCGCCGCGGCTGCTCGCGGGCGCACCCGGACCGACCCAATGCGGGCCGTAGGCCCGCTATGTGGGGCGCATTCGGAACTCGTAGCGGCCGGGCAGCGGGTGCGCGGTCCTGGCCCGGGCGCGTGCTTCCTCGGTCAGGGGCTCATCGGTCCCCGCCACCAGCCGTTCCACGATCGCGTACCAGGTGTCGCTCAACGCCTCGTCGCCCTCGCGCAGATCGCAGACCTCGAAGCCCTCGTCGAAGACGGCGCGGGCGGCCGGGGCGTCGCCCTGGGCCAGCAGCACCTGGGCGCGCAGCAGCCGGAAGCGGCCGCGGGACCGGATGGTGGGGCGCAGTGCGTCGAGGACCGCTCGTGCGTCGTCGGCGCGGTCGGCCGCGAGCAGCGCGACGATCGCCTCCCGGCCGAGCGCCGCCTCGGCCGCCTCCAGGGCGACCGGGTCGGCGGTGGCAGCGACGGGCGGTGCGGCCAGCGAGAGGGCGGTCGGCGCTCCGGCCGCCTCCGCCCCCTGCCCCGCGGCCCCTCCAACTCCCGGCCCCTGCCCCGCTCCCGCCGCTTCGAGCACCGGATCAGCTTCGAGCACCGGGTCCGCTTCGAGCACCGGGATCGCCTCTCCCGGCGGGACGGCGCCCGCGGCGAGGAGGAGCTGTACGGCGCGCAGCAGCCGGTCCGCCGCGCGCGCCGGATGGCCGGAGGCGGTGTCGGCGACGGCCAGACAGCGCAGTGCCCAGGGCGTCTCGGCGCACCGCAGCGACCGCTCCCAGCTGCGCTCGGCCTGTGCGCGGTCGCCCGCATGCCACTGGGCGACGCCCAGGTGGTATTCGGCGGCGGCGGTCGAGGGGGCCGCTTCGAGGAGGTCGCGCCAGGCGGGCGCGACCAGGGAGGCGCCGGGGTCGGCCTGGGAGGGGCCCGGCTCCCAGTCGGGGAGGGCGCCGGTGCGCAACAACCGGCGCCACGGCTCCTGGTCCTCCCCCAGCGTGCCGGGGTCGAACGGCGTACCGGGCAGCTCGAACCCACCGCGCTCGGCCTCCAGCGCGCCCCAGCCGGAGCCGGTCGCGAGGTGCTCCGCCGGTTCCGTGTCGGCGTACGGGCGCCAGGCGGCGTAGGCCGCGTCGACCGCGGCGCGCGGCAGCGCCGCCTCCAGCCGGGTCTCGGTCTCGCGGCGGGCGGCCGCCCAGTCCGCGCCGTGCACGGCGGCCGGGTCGGCGGTCAGCGGACCGTACGCCTCCAGCCAGGCGAACTCCTCGCCCGCCTCCAGCGGGATGTGCTCGAGCTGGGTGCGGGCGAGCCCGGCCTGGATCTCGGCGTAGCCGCCGGTGCCGGGCTCGGTCAGCCACTGCTGCCAGCGCCGACCCCCGGGGCCCGCGCCCCAGACGAAGAGCTTGCGCCCGCGCAGCAGATCGGTCGAGGTCTGGACGAGGCCGCTGCCGTCGGCGTCGAGGGAGGCGATCCAGCGGCGGGCGCCGTCGGGCACCTCGTAGAAGTAGTCGGCGGGGTAGGCGCCGCGCAGCGGATAGGTGCGGTCGGCGCCGTCCCACTCCGGGACCGGAACCCTGCTGAGGGTGCGGGCGTAGCCGAAGTGCCAGGCGTCGTCGGCGGGGGCCAGGACGCGGGTGTGCTCGTCCTCGGGGACGGCGATGTTGGACCACCAGTAGACGGGGGCGGGGAGGTGGTGGGGGTTGCGGATCCTGACGCCCACGTAGAGGAACGCGGAGTCGGCGGGCAGCCACAGATCCACCTGGAAGGGCAGATCGCGCAGCCGCTCCCACTCCCACAGCCGCACCATCGCGCCCCCTTCGGCGGCGTCGGGTGCGGGGACGCGGGCGGCGTGCAGGGGTGCGCAGGACAGGGTGGTGTGGCCGGTGGCGCCGATGTTCCACTCGATCCCGCCGGAGAACCAGGCGCCGTTGAGGGCGAAGTCGGCGGGCTGGAGCACCGGGTTGCGGTACAGCAGCTCGGTGTCGGCGGAATCGCCGGTGGTCTTGTGGATCAGCGAGTGGACCCGGCCGCCGAGCCCGGGCAGCACCGTGGCCCGCAGCCGGTCGTTCTCCAGGACGATGGCGTCGAGCGTGGCGGGGGCGCGGTCGCGGCCGTAGCCGTCGCGCAGCCGCACCGGCAGCACCGACCGCAGGGGGGCATGGGCGACCTGGCGGGCCATGTCGGCGGGGAGCGTGGCCCGGACGCGGTCGTCCACGCGGTGCACCTCGTCGAGGGGGCGCAGCGCGGGCAGGGGGTTGTCGGGCCCGACGGGGGCGGTGGGAAGGGTCAGGGTGGTACGTCGCACACTCGTGGCCACGGGCTGCCTCGCTCCGACTGCCTTGGGTCACCTCGGTGCGGCGACCGTCCGATGACCATGGAACAACGTCGCGGGGCCCGCTGAACAGAGCCGCTTCGGACCGATCATGGTGCCCCGTCAGCCAGGACCGGTCCCCTGGTCCAGCATGTCGCTGGTCATGGCCCAGCGCTCATGGTCACGCCACGCGCCCTCGATATACAGGAAGTCTGGGGAAAACCCTTCCAGCCGGAAGCCATGGCGCTTCACCAGCCCCAACGAGGCCTTGTTGCCCGGCTGGATGTTGACCTCGACGCGGTGCAGCCCCAGCGGCCCGAAGGCATGGCGCAGCACGAGCCCCAGCGCCTCGGACATATAGCCCCGTCCGGCGGCGGGCGGAAAAGCTCCGTAGCCGATCGAGCCGCACTGGAAGGCGCCGCGCACAATGTTGTTGATGTTGATGAACCCGGCCATCTCCCCGGTTTCCCGGGCACAGACGAGGAAGCCCTCGCGGTCCTCGCGCTCCAGCTGGGCGATGTAGTGCAGATAGGCCCGCTCGGTGGTGGGGAGGGTGAGCCAGGGGCGGTGGAACTCCATGCTCTCCCGGGCGCGCCTGACGAACTCCGCACCATCCGCCCGGGTGGTACGGCGGATGGCCACCCGGGTTCCCTCGGTGACATACCGGACGTCAGGCATGCGGCAATGATGACAGCAGCGCCATGGCCGCCGCATAGCCGGAGCCACCGGATATGGCCTCGTCCACGGGAATGTCGGTCATCGCCCATGGGCCGACGGGCACGGCGGAGAGCCCGGTGCCGACATAGTTGACCGCCGGGTCGCGGGACAGGCCGGTGCCCAGGCCCTTGAGATAGGCCTCCTTGCGGGTCCAGCAGCGGGCGAAGGCGGCGGGCCGGTCGGCCGGCGCCAGCGCGTCCAGCTCGGCGCGCTCCTTGGGATGCAGGCTCTCGGCGACCTGGTCGACCACCGAGGCGGGCTGCAGCTTCTCCACGTCCACGCCGACCGGGGAGCCCGCGAAGGCGAAGAGCACCAGATCACCGGCGTGCGACATATTGAAGTGCAGCGGGGTGCCGGACACGGCGGGGCGGCCGTGCGGACCGCCGCAGCCGGGGCAATCCTCACGGGTGAACGGGACATCGGCCGGGGACATGCCCAGATAGGCGCCGAGCAGCTCGCGCAGCCCCAGATGGGCCGCCGTATAGCGCTCGCGGTCCTCCGCCCGCAGGAACTTCCCCGCCCGCTCCCGCTCCCCGGCGTCCAGGATCGTGCCGGGCGCGCCCGGGTCCATGGCCGCGGTGTACCGGGAGACGCTGAGCAGCCAGGTCTCGGGCTCGCCGCCCTGCGGCCAGGCACCGGCGACGGCGGTGGGCAGCGGCTCGGAGCCGACGATGCGCGGGGCCGATGGGGGTGTCAACTCGCTCCTCCAGTGGAGATCGGGGCCGCCGAGGTCAGCAGCTCCAGGGTGGGCACATCGGATCTGATCAGCCCGAAGGTCTGGATGTACAGCGACAATTCGGCCTCCAGGGCGCGGATCATCGTATCGGCGCCGCGGAACCCATGGCCCTCGCCCGTGAAGGTGAGGTACGCGTGCGGGATACCGCGCCCGGAGACCGCCTCCAGGAACCGCTCGCACTGCTCGGGCGGGCAGATGGTGTCGTCCAGCCCCTGGAGCAGCACAAAGGGCGAGCCGATGCGGTCGGCCCGGTGCAGCGGGGAGCGCTCGCGGTAGCGGTCCGCCACCTCCGCGAGCGGGCCGACCAGCGATTCGGTGTAGCACGACTCGAAGTCATGGGTGCCGCCGGTGGCCCAGGAGACCAGGTCGAGGATGGGGTAGGTGACGGTGGCGCAGGCGTAGAGATCCGTGGCGGTGAGGGAGGCCGCCGCCGTCCAGCCACCCGCGCTGCCGCCGCGGATCGCGAGCCGGGCGCGGTCGGCGATGCCCTCGTCGGCGAGCGCCCCGGCGACGGCGGCGCAGTCCTCGACGTCGACCACGCCCCACTGCTCGCGCAGCCGCTCCCGGTAGGCGCGGCCATAGCCCGTGGAGCCCCCGTAGTTGACCTCGGCGACGCCGATGCCGCGTGAGGTGAAATAGGCGATCTCCAGGTCGAGCACGAGCGGGGCGCGGCCGGTGGGCCCGCCGTGGGCCCAGATCACATACGGCGGAAGCTCTCCGTCCGGCGCGGTGTGGCCGGGATGGTGCGGGGGATAGAGCTGGGCGTGGATCTCCCGGCCGCCCGGTCCGGCGAAGGTGCGGGCCCGGGGCCGGGGGTAGTACGCGGGGTCCACGGGGTCGGGGTGGGCGTTGCCGATGACCCGGGAGCGGCCGGTGCAGACATCCAGCTCCATCACCTCATGGCCGCTGTGCGGGCTCGCCGCGACGCCGACCACGCGCGTGCCGTTCACGGCCAGCGTCGGCTCCCATTCGGTCCAGGGGCCCGGCACATCCGCTGTCTCACCGGTCCGTGGATCGAGGATGCCGAGGGCGACGGCGCCCCGGCCGTGCAGCACCGCGATCAGACCGTCGGCCAGCGGGGCGAACCAGCGTTGGCCCAGCTTCCACAGCGGCCCGCCGAACTCCTCCTCGCGCGGGCACAGCGCCACCGGCCGCCCGGCCCGTCCCCAGTCCCGCGCACCGGCCGCCTCCTCCGGCGGCGCCAGACGGTGCAGATTCCACCAGCCGGTGCGGTCGGTGGCCGCGAGCAGCGCGCCGTCCTCGGCCCACTCGATCTGGGCGACCGACTCATCCGGCCCGCCCAGCACCGCCCGGGCGCCGGTGAAGGAGCCGTCCTCCGCGACGTCGGCCAGCATCACCTCCGTGCCGTCCCAGGGCATCCGGGGGTGGTCCCAGGCGATCCAGGCGGCCCGCCGGCCGTCGGGCGAGAGCCGGGGCCCGGTGAGGAAGCGGTGCCGGTCGTCGGTCAGCTCGCGCACCGCCGCGCGGTCCTCGGCGGCCAAACCGTCCAGCGGTACGGCGGCGATCACCCGCCGAACGTCCGTCGGCCCCTCGCCCGTGAACTCCTCCAGCACACACCACACCTCGCCGCGCTCCGGGTGCAGCACCGGATCCGCCCAGCGCAGCCCCTCCCCCACCGCCGACAGCGGGGTCAGCGGGCGCGGCGCGCCCCCGGCCGGGGCATCCGGCTCATGGAGGTACAACCGCTGGTCGGCGAAGTGGACGAACACCACGAGCGGGCCGCCGCGCGCGCGGTCCACCGCGGCCCAGGGCATTCCGCCGTACCCCATCACCTTGCTGCGCACATTCCACGGCGGGGCCAGCACCGTGACCTCCGCGCCGTCGGTGCGCCGCCGGACCAGGGCGCGGCGGCCGCCCTCGCCGGGGCGCGGCGCGGTCCACCACACCTCCTCGCCGACCGTGCCCACATACTCCGGATGGCCGTCGTACGAGGCGACGAGCGCGGCGTCGACCGGGGAACTCCAGGCTCCGTAGGGGGCCGTGACGGCCGTCTGCTGCTGCACCGTTCGCTGCACCGTTCGCACCGTTCTTCACGCTCTCTGCAGGAAGTGGTCGAGCACCCGGACGCCGAAGTGCAGGGCTTCCACCGGAACCCGCTCGTCCACGGCGTGGTAGAGCGCCTGATAGTCGAAGCCCTCGGGCAGCCGCAGCGGCGAGAAGCCGTATCCGGCGATGCCGAGCCGGGAGAACTGCTTGGCGTCGGTGCCGCCCGACATGCAGTACGGCACGGCGCGGGCGCCGGGGTCGAAGTGCTCGACGGCGGCGCGCATCGCCCGGTAGGTGGGGGTGTCGATCGGCGCCTCCAGCGGGCGTTCCCGGTGGTGGAACTCCCACTCCACGTCCGGCCCGGTGAGCCGGTCCAGGGTGTCGTGGAACTCCTGCTCGCCGCCGGGCAGCATCCGCCCGTCCACATAGGCGGTGGCGCTGCCCGGGATCACATTGACCTTGTAACCGGCCTCCAGCACCGTGGGGTTGGCGCTGTTGCGCACGGTCGGCTCGATCAGGGCGGCGGCGGGCCCGAGCTTCGCCAGCAGGGCGTCGACGTCGAAGTCCGCGGCGTCCACTTCGGCCGGGATGCCCTGGAGCGCGGCCAGTTCGGTGAGCGCGGCCTTCACCGTGGGCGTCAGCCGGACCGGCCAGCGGTGCTCGCCGATCCGGGCGACGGCGGCGGCCAGTCTGCTGACCGCGTTGTCCCGGTTGACCTTGGAGCCGTGTCCGGCGCGGCCGTGCGCGGTGAGCTTCAGCCAGGCCGTGCCGCGCTCCCCCGCCGCGATGGGGTAGATCCGCGCCCCGGGCCCGGCGTGGAAGGTGAAGGCTCCGGACTCGCTGATGCCCTCGGTGCAGCCCTCGAAGAGGTCGGCGTGGCGCTCGGCGAGGAAGCCGGAGCCCCAGGCGGCGCTGTCCTCCTCATCGGCGGTGAAGGCCAGCACGATGTCCCGGCGCGGCCGCACGCCCGTCCGCGCCCAGGCCCGGACGACCGCGAGCACCATCGCGTCCATGTTCTTCATGTCGATGGCGCCCCGGCCCCAGACGACGCCGTCGCGCACCTCCCCGGAGAAGGGGTGCACGGTCCAGTCGGCGGGCTCGGCGGGCACCACGTCCAGATGGCCGTGGACCAGCAGCGCGGGCGCGGACGGATCGGTGCCCTCGATCCGGGCCACGACATTGGTGCGCCCGGGCGAGCGCTCCAGCAAGGTGGGCTCGATCTCCACATCGCCGAGCATCTCCGCCACATACTCGGCGGCCGGGCGCTCCGAGCAGTCACCGCCGCCGCGGTTGGTGGTGTCGATCCTGATCAGCTCGGAGGTGAACCGCACCACCTCGTCGAGCGTCTGGGCGTCGATGGTCTCAGGACGGTCCGTGTCAGCCATATTGCTCCTCCACCGCGGCCGAGACGACCGTCGTGACGGCCTTGAAGCAGCGGATCCCCTCGTACATGGTCGGTGAGGTGTAGGCGACGCGCCGCTCGCCGCTGCGCTCCACGCCCGGCACGACGCTCGCCGCCCCCACCAGATGTTCGGCGTCGAATTCAAGCTCCACCGTGAACGGCACGCCGCGGGCGGGCTCATGGCGCACCGCCAGCACCGCCGCCTCCCGCGCCGCCGCCCGGATGTCGGCGGCCGTGCGGGCGGGGGTGCGGCAGACCGCCGCATAGCGCGAGACATAGTCCTTGACCGCGACCGAACGGGCGTCCGGCGCATAGTCCCCGGCGTCCTCGCAGGTCTTGTCGTCCCCGGTCACCAGCACCACCGGCACCCCGTACTCGGCGGCCACCAGGGCGTTGAGCCGGCCTTCGCTGGCCCGCGCGCCGTTCACCCACACTCCGGTGATCGAGTTGGCGAGGTAGGTGTGGGCGAGGACGCCCTCGGTGCCCGCGCCGGTGTGATAGCCGACGAACGCCACTCCGTCCACATCACCGTGCTGCACGCCCTCGACCATGCTCAGGCTCTTGTGCCGGCCGGTGAGCATCTGGGCTCGATCGTCCAGCTCTTCCAGCAGCAGATTGCGCATGGTCCAATGCGCCTCGTTGATGAGCACCTCGTCCGCACCGCCGTCGAGGAATCCGGCGACGGCCGCGCTCACATCGGAGGTGAACAGACGGCGGCAGCGCTCCCACTGAGGGGTGCCGGGCAGCACATCAGCCGGCCAGGTGACGCCGGTGGCGCCCTCCATGTCGGCGCTGATGAGGATCTTCATGCCTCGTCACGTTACGCGCCGCGCCCGACCCGAACCACCCCTGTGGATAACTGGTCCAGTCCACTATCGCGCCCGGCCCGTACCCGCCTCGTCCGGCGCATGCCCGCCGCGCCCGTGCCGCCCGCGAGCAAGGGGCCCAACCGCCCGCGGGCACGCGCCCCGGCCACCCGCGGGCAAGGGCCCTACGCCCGCGAGACCACGAACCAGCGGGCCGGCAGCTCGACCCGTGAACCGTCCGGCCACTGCTCCGTCTGGGCCAGCGCCGTCGGGCCCTCGGCGAGGATCTCCAGCCCGGCCTCCGCCAGCACCTCCGGCACCTCCTTGTCCGCCGCGTCGGCCGGCCGCAGCCCGTGGTCGAAGACCCGGCGCAGCTTCAGCGGCGGACCGCCCGGGCTCGCCGCCAGCTCCCCCAGCACGGCCTTGGACTCCGCCGTCAGCTCCACGACGAACCCCCGCCCGCGCCGCCCCAGCAGCGTGGCCACCGCCTCCGCGACCGGACGCCGGTCGGCGGCGTCGCTCTGGTGGATGACGGCGCGCATATACACATTGGCGTCGCCGAGCCGCCGGGCCAGCTCCGCCACCCCGGCCGCGTCGGTCAGGCTCAGGTGCCGGTACTCCGCCGCGCCCGCCGGATCGGCGCGCCGCGCGTGCTCCACCGCGGCGCGGGACAGGTCGACACCCACCGCCTGCCCGAAGCGGGAGGCCAGATAGCGGGTCTGGGTGCCGTTGCCGCAGCCCAGGTCGACGATCGGCAGCGAGGGGTCGGCGTACGGCGCCAGCAGGTCCAGATGCGGGGCGGCGCTCAGCGAGGGGTCCGCGTCCCAGATGGCGTCCCCCGGGGCATCCGAGGTCTGCTGCCAGTAGCTCTCCCACGCCTGCCGGTAGCGCTCCGAGACGCTCATCGCCGCTCCCCTGAGTGTGCCAACGCCTGCTCGAACCACACCGTTTTACCGCGCCCCGTGCGACTCGTACCCCACTCGCGGGCCAGTTTGCTGATCACCCGCAGCCCACGCCCGCTCTCGTCGTCGCGGTCCGCGCTCAGCAGCGCCGGCAGTCCATGGTCGTCGTCGGTGACCTCGCACAGCAGGGCGTCGGCGCGGACCAGGCGCAGCCGCACATGGTGGGTGTGGGCATGCCGTATCGCGTTGGTCACCGCCTCGCTCACCAGAAGCTCGGCGGTCTCCACGGACTCCGGCAGCCCCCACCGCAGCAGCCGCTCGCGGACGAGCCGGCGGGCCCGCCCGACCTCGCTGGGGTCCAGCGCCAGCCGCCACTGGGCGACCTGCTCGGCCGGTATGCCGCCCAGCCGGGCCATCAGCAGCGCCACGTCGTCCTTACGGCCGCCACGGCCGTCCTTGTCGCGGGAGGCTGCGGCCAGCGCCCGGATGATGGTGTCGCACGCGTCGTCCATGGACGCCGCCGGATGCGCCGCGGACTCGCACAGCGCGGCGATCCCGGCGCCGATGTCCTGGCCGCGCACCTCGACCAGGCCGTCCGTGCACAGCACCAGCCGGTCCCCGGGCTCCACCCGCACCGTCACCGTCTCGAAGGGCACCCCGCCCACGCCGATCGGCGCCCCGGTCGGCAGGTCCAGCAGTTCGCTGCGGCCGTCCTGGGCCCGTACCAGCACGGGCGGGATATGGCCCGCGTTGGAGAGCACCAGCTCGGAGCTGACGGGGTCGTAGACGGCGTACAGACAGGTGGCCAGATAGTGCTCGCCGAGCCGCTGGGCCAGGTCGTCGAGGGCGCGCAGCAGCTGGGCGGGCGGCAGATCGAGCGCGGCCATGGTCTGCACGGCGGTGCGCAACTGCCCCATCATCGCCGCCGAGGTGAGCCCGTGCCCCATGACGTCGCCGACCACCAGTGCGGTGCGCGACCCGGGCAGCTTGATGGTGTCGAACCAGTCTCCGCCGACCCGGCCGAGCCGGGTCCCGGGCAGATAGCGGGTCGCGGTGTCGCAGCCCGCCATGCGCGGGGTCACCTGGGGCAGCATGCTGTCCTGGAGCGTCTCGGCGACGTTCTCCTGGTAGGTGTACATCCGGGCGTTGTCGAGGACGAGCCCCGCGCGGGCGGCCAGTTCGGCGCCGGTCGTGCGGTCCATGTCGTCGAACGGCTCACGCCCGGGGCGCCGCAGCAGCACCATGAAGCCCAGCACCACATCGCGCGCCTTGAGCGGCACGATCAGGATCGACCGGCCGTTGATCAGCGGTCTCAGGTCGCGCTTCTCGAACTGCCCGGCGATCCGGTCGCCCACCTCGTCGCTGATGGAGGGGATCAGCACCGGCTCGCCCGTGACCATGCACTGGAAGAACGGGGTGTGCTCGGGAAACGCGATGCTCTCGCCGACCGGCACGGTGTCGTCCCAGCGGCCCGGTTCGTCGTTGTGCTCGACCCAGACGCGGTGCCAGACGGTGGTGACGTCGGGCGGGCCGTCGGGGAACCCCTCGCCCGCCAGGACCTGGGCGCGCAGATGGGTACCGGCGAAGTCGGCGAAGCGCGGCACGGCGGCGCTGGTCACCTCGCGGATGGTGCGGGCGAGGTCCAGGGAGCTGCCGATGCGGCCGCTGACCTCGTTGAGGAACTCCAGCCGCTCACGGACCGCCGCGTACTCCAGGTCCACCTCATCGGGGTCCAGCGACCGCGCGGAGGCGTGCGCGCGATCCGGTGCGCCGTCCGCCGTGACCGCGCGCCGCAGTACGGCCTCCTGGCGCGCCCGGCGCTCGCGGTAGCGCGGCATCCCCCAGTCCGGCGTCACCGGGACGCGCTCATGGTGGCTGATCTCCAGTACCGGATAGCCCAGTTCCAGCACCTGGGCGACGATCCGGCCGGCCGTGGCCGGGCCCATGTTGGGCAGGATGTCCGGCAGGCGGCCGGCCAGCCGCTCGGCGCCGGGGAACTCGGTGTGCAGCGCGAATCCGGGTGCGATCCGCTCGTCCCGCCCCAGCGCGTCCCCGCCCACTCCGTTGGCGTCCGCCGCCAGTACCAGCAGCCGCTCCGGCCCGGGGCCCACCAGCGGGTACGCCCACCACAGGACGTCCGCCTGGCCATGTGCCGGATCTGCCATACGGGCCCGGCCCGCGGTGGGGTAGTACATGGTGCCGGGCAGCGAATCGTCGAGCTCCGGGTGGCCCGTCGCGTCGGTACGCACCTCCGCGCCGCGTAACGCCCCCGAGACCGGCATCAGATCGACGGCGGGGCAGCCGACGGCCTGTTCGCGCGTGGGGCCGAAGAGCCTGCGGGCCCCCGAACTCCAATGCGTGACGCGCCCCTCGGCATCGATGACGACGACCGCGAGCGGCATCCTTCCGTGGACACCCCTGCGCTGCTCCGGCACCGCGGGCGGCTCGCCCTGGCCGTCGTCGCAGCGCGACGTGCCGTACTCCATAGGCGGAAGACTCCTTCGCACGCAAGATCTGCGACAGCGCTACCCACGGTACGGCTGTCGCGAGGGTCCGTGGGAGGCAATACCCGAATAGGTGTCATGTGTGTGCAGGTGCGAATGAGTTGCCGCCGGGAGGTGCGCCGCGGCGCGCCTCCCGGCGGGGCTGGGCCTAGTCCTCGTAGCCCAGTTGGAGATCGCGCTCCGTACGGCCGCCGCCCGCGACCTGGAGGACCGTCGCCACCGGCGGATAGCCGGCCGCGATGACCGTGTACTCGCCCGCCGACAGGTCGATGAAGCGGAACGCGCCGTCCGGGCCCGTCGTCGCCGTGTCGACCACATTGCCCGCCGCGTCCAGCAGCGTGACCCGGGCGTCCTCCACCACTCGGCCGCCGGTGGCCCGGACGACCCCGCGCAGGACCGCGCCACCGGCCAGTTCGATGTCCTGCCGGGTCTCGCGGGCGGCCTGGACGGAGACGGGGAGGGCGGCGGGGCGGAACGCGGGGGCGCTGGCGGCGAGGGTGTACTCACCCGCCACCAACTCGTCCATCACATAGCCCCCTTCGCGGCCGCTGCGGGTGGCCGCGACGACCTCGCCACGCACATCGGTCAGGGTGACGGTCGCCTCCCTTACGGGCGTGCCGTCCGCCGTAAGGACGACACCGGCGAGCCGCCCCGCCCCGCCGAGAACCACGTCCAGGTCGACCGGCCGGTCTCCGACGGTGACGCTGACCGCCCGCGGCTGGTGGCCGCCGGCCGCCGCGATCAGGACGTACGACCCGGCGCCGGGCGTGCTCAGCGCGTACCGCCCGTCCTCCCCGGTGGCACCGCGCCCGATCTGGCGTCCGCCGATGTCGATGAGGGTCAGGGCCGCCCGTGGGACCGAGGTGCCGTCGTGGTGCTGGACCGTGCCGCAGACCGGGACGCCCGCGGAGGGTGGCGGCGCGGAGGGCGCGGCCGCCGCGGCGTGCCGGGCGCCCGTGCGCGCGGCCGGCACCACGGGGTCTTGCAGGTCTTGCTGGACGGCATAGTCGGTGTGGGACACCAGAGGTTTCTCCTTCAGGAGGAAGGCGAGCAGGAAGCCCAGGACGAGCACCGGCACGAGATAGAGGAAGATCCGCGGCATGGCGTGGGCGTACGCCGCGATGTAGCCGTCCCGCAGGGCGCCCGGCATCGCGTGCACCATCTGCGGGGTGACCGAGTCGGGGTCGGGCAGACCGGATCCGTCGCTGCCGCGCCCGTACGCCGCCCCGGAGGGCAGGTCGACCTCGAGGCGGTCGGCGAGCCGGTTGGCGAAGAGCGTGCCGAAGACGGCCGCGCCGACGCTGCCGCCGATCTGCCGGAAGTAGTTGTTGGCGCTGGTGGCCGAGCCGAGGTCGGCCGCGGGCACGGCGTTCTGCACGGCGAGGATGAGGACCGGCAGGACGAGCCCGAGGCCGAGCCCGAGGACGCCCATCCACAGGCTGTAGTCCTGGCGGGAGGTGTCCTCCTCCAGCCGGGAGAGCAGCCACATGCCGACGACGGAGATCAGCCCGCCGACGACGGGGAAGACCTTGTAGCGGCCGGTGGCGCTGATGAGCTGGCCGGAGATGATCGAGGCCAGCACCATGCCGCCCATCATGGGCACCATCAGCAGCCCCGACTCGGTGGCCGAAACCCCGTCGACCATCTGCAGGAAGGTCGGCAGATAGCTGGCGGCGCCGAAGAGGGCGACGCCGATGACGGCGCCGATCAGCCCGCTGACGCAGAAGACCGAGTCGCGGAACAGCCGCATGGGGATGATCGGTTCGGGGACGACGCACTCCACGACGACGAAGAGGATCGCCGAACCCGCCGCGCCCAGGGCGAGCCCGAGGATGACGCGGGAGCCCCATGCGTACTCCGTGCCGCCCCAACTCGTCAGCAGCACCGCGCAGGTGGAGAACAGCGACAGGAACAGCGCGCCCAGATAGTCGAAGCGCGCCCGCCGCGGCGGCTCCGGCACCTTGAGGACGGCGGCCACGACGGCGAGGGTGACCAGCCCGAAGGGGACGTTGACATAGAAGCACCAGCGCCAGGAGGCATGGTCGGTGAAGAACCCGCCGAGCAGCGGCCCGGCAACCGAGGCGAGGCCGAACGCGGCGCCGATGAGCCCCATATAGCGGCCGCGTTCCCGGGGCGGAACAATATCGGCCATGATCGCCTGGACACCGATCATCAGACCGCCGGCGCCCACGCCCTGTACCGCGCGGAAGGCGATCAGCTCGTCCATCGTGCGGGACCAGCCCGCGAGCGCGGATCCGGCGATGAAGACGACGATCGCGAAGACGAAGACGCTCTTACGGCCGATGAGGTCGCCCAGCTTGCCGTAGACCGGCAGCACGATGGTGACCGCGAGGAGGTAGGAGGTGACGGTCCAGGACATCTTGTCCAGGCCGTGGAGCTCACCGACCACCTCGGGGAGGGCGGTGGCGACGATGGTCTGATCGAGGGCCGCGAGCAGCAGCGCGAGCATCAGCCCGAAGAAGACCATCCGCACCCGGGCCGGGCTGAGCGGGGCGGGCGCCGGGGCGGCGCCCTCCGCCGGAGGCGGCGCCGCGCCCGCGCCCCCGGCCCCGTCGGTTCCGTCGCCGGTCGCGTGGGCGGGAGGGCCCGCCGGTTCGTACCCCCCGTGCCGCTCGTGGCTCTCTCGCCGCTTCGGCACGGTGGCCCCGGTGGTCCCGGTGGTGCCGCCCACGTCCTTCTCCCCTCGTCACGCCTGCGCCGCCCATTTCTCGCATCACGCGCAACCAGGGGCAAACAGCGACGAATCACCGACGAGGGGCTGTAGACGGCATTCCCCCGGTGGGAGTGTGTGCGGGGGGTATGCCGGACCGCGGAGAAAACCACCCGAACCGGTGAGTGCGACGTTCGGTCCGGGGGAGGGGATCAGGACGTGCCGAGCGCTACTTGGCGGTCTCGGCGGCGAGCTTGGCCAGCAGCTCGTCGTAGATCCGGGCCAGCCCCTTGGGGGCGAAGGTCCGCTCGAAGAAGCCGCCGATGCCGCTCGCGCCGGTCCAGATCGAGGTGACGACGACCCGCGACGTGCCCTCACCCGCCGGGGTGACGGTCCAGGTGGTGACCATGGAGGAGTTGCGGTCCTTCTCGATCAGCTGGCCGTCGCTCGGCTCGGAGACCTCCAGCAGGCAGTCGCGCACCCGCTTGCTGGTGGCCTGGAGCTTCCAGTGCACGACGGTGCCCTCACCGTCGCCGCCCTCGCGCACCTCGTACTCGCTGAACTGCTGCGGAAGCAGCCGGGGGCGGGTCTCGCGGTAGTCGGCGAGTGCGTCGAACACGTCCTCGGGCTTACCCGTGACGATCCGCTCCGTAGTGGCCTCGACCTGACCCATCGCATTCCCTCCGCGCTCGACGTGGCGCCCCCAGCCCGTGACGCCTTGACGAGAGCAAGCCAACCACCTCAGGGTCACCCGCCCAAATCGGGGGTTGACGAAAACCAATCAAACATGTGTTCTATTGTGGTAACGAGCGAGACCCGGAGGTGCCTGCGATGCGCTGGGACAACCTGACCCGAGACGACACGTCGGCCACCCCGGCCCTCTTCGCCGCGGACGCGGTGACCACCCGTACCTTCGACACCCCGGAGTTCCGCGGGATCACCTTCCACGAGATCCGGGCGCGCTCGATCATCAACCGGGTGCCCGGGGCCTCCCGGATGCCCTTCGAGTGGACGGTGAACCCATACCGGGGCTGCACCCACGCCTGTGTCTACTGCTTCGCGCGCAAGACGCACAGCTATCTCGACCTGGACACCGGGATCGACTTCGACTCCCAGATCGTGGTGAAGACCAACGCGCCGGAGCTGCTCCGCCGCGAGTTGGCCTCCCGCCGCTGGGCGGGTGAGCACATCGCCATGGGGACCAACGTGGACTGCTACCAGCGCGCCGAGGGCCGGTACCAGCTGATGCCCGGCATCCTTACGGCGCTCGTGGAGCGCGCCAACCCGTTCTCGATCCTCACCAAGGGCACGCTGATCCTGCGCGATCTGGAGCTGCTGCGGCGGGCTTCGCGCGTCACCGACATCGGCGTCTCGGTCTCGGTCGGCTTCACCGACGGCGAGCTGTGGCGCACCGTCGAGCCGGGCACGCCCTCGCCCGAGCGGCGCCTGGACGTCGTACGGACGCTGTCCTCCCACGGGATCCCGTGCGGCGTGCTGATGGCCCCGGTGATCCCGTTCCTCGGCGACTCCCCCGAGCAATTGCGCGCCACCGTAAGGGCGATCGCCCAGGCCGGAGCCACCTCCGTGACCCCGCTGGTGCTCCATCTGCGCCCGGGCGCCCGCGAGTGGTTCACCACCTGGCTCACCCACCACCACCCCCGGCTGCTGCGACGGTACGACGCGCTGTACGAGGGCGGCTCCTACGCCCCGAAGTGGTATCAGCGGCGGATCACGGGGATGGTCCATGACTTCGCCGCCGAGTACGGCATCGGCCCGTACGCGGCGGGCGCGCACCGCAATGTGCCCGACGAGCCGGAGGAGCCGGACGCCCGGGCCGACTCACCGCCGGCGCCCGCCCAGCTTTCCCTGCTGTGAGCACGGGCGTATGAGCACGGGCGTATGAGCATGCGCGTGTGAGCATGCGCGTGTGAGCATGCGCGCACCGCCGTGAGCACACGCACCTCCCGCCGGGCGGTGTCCCTGCTGTCCCTCACGGCACGCGCGCCTCACCGACCTGCTCCGCCGCGCCGCCCTTGCCCGCCGGCTCCGGGGCGCCCCCGCCCGTGACGGCGCCCTCGCCGGTGATGCGGGCCAGGGCGGCGGCGGCCGCCGCGCTGAGGCGTATGTGCTGGGCGGCGGCGGTCAGTGCCGGGATGGCGCGCTCGTCGCCGATCGCGCCCAGGCCCTCGACGCAGGCGCGGGCGATCGCCCAGTGGCGGTCACGGGCCCCCAACTGCCGTTCCAGCGCGGCGACCAGGGCCGGTACGGACTCGGCGGCCCGCAGCTCCACCAGCAGCCGGATGGGGTGCAGGGAGTACGCGGTGCGCAGCGGGTTGGTGGCCAGGGCGGCGGCGGCCCGCGCGGTGCGCGGATCGCCGAGGCGGGCCAGCACCCGGGCGGCGGTCGCACAGCGGGCCGGCTCACGGTAGTTGAGCAGGAGGACAAGGGTTTCGAAGGCCCGGCGGTCTCCTGCGCTGCCGAGCACGAAGGCGGCCGTCTCACGCGCCCACAGCGGCTGCTCCGGCGCGACCAGGATGCGGGCGAGCTGTTCGCGCGCGGCGGGGGTGCCCTGGCGTACGAGCGTGAGCAGCGAGGCATGGGCCGCCGTTTCCTGCGGGGTTGAGAGCGAGGCCCGTACCCGCTCCGTCAGCGTCCGGAATTCTTCGTCCATACGAGGTCTCCCCTCCCCGGTGGGCCGCGCCCGGGCACGGCCGCACTTTGAGCTCTGGCATCTTGGTTACCCGCGAGTTAATATGGCGACACGAGCAGCACCCCTGCTCCGGCGGCCTGGTGACGCAGCCGCCTTGTGTGACGTCGGTTCGGTTCCAGAAAAGCGAGTACGGCATGGCCCCGGGACAGGGCCGGCCACGTGTCTCCCACGGGCAGTTTCCTCCGTGCGGCGCTGTCCGTAAGGGAGCGTGCAAGCCCTTCCATCGGGGATTTGTGTCAGCCGCGTCAGCCCCCCGCGCATGCGTGGTGTGAACGGCAGCAGTGGCATGGCACGAACTCCCCTCAGTCGTCACTTCATCCCCGTCTACGGGGAACACCCTCTGGAGTCCGCGATGGACCGTCTCCCACACACCGGCGTCAGCACTACGTCCCCCTCTGATCTCTCCCCCTCCCGGGCCCCGCTCACTACTGTCGCCGTCGTCGGGCTCGGCACGATGGGCACCGGCATCGCCGAAATCCTGGCCCGGGCGGGCCGCGAGGTGATCGGCATCGACGTCAACGAAAGCGCCTGCCGCCGAGCCGTCACCGCGCTCGAGGTCGCCACCGCCCGCGCCGTGCACCGCGAGCGGATCACCGAGCGGGAGCGCGCCGGGATCCTGGACCGCTTCCGCATCTCCACCGATCTGCGCGCCGCCGCCGACGCGGAGCTGGTGATCGAGGTGGTGCCCGAGGACTACGACACCAAGCACGAGGTCTTCGCCGCGCTGGACACCGTCATCAGCCCCACGGCGATCGTCGCGACCGGCACCAACGCGCTGTCGGTGACCCGGCTGGCCGCCGAATCCGCACATCCGGAACGGGTCTTGGGCCTGCACTTCTTCAATCCGGCGCCCGCGATGAAACTCGTCGAGATCGTCTCCAGCGTGCTGACCGCCCCCGCGGCCGTCGAGGCGGTCACCGCCCTCGCCCGCGATCTGGGCAAGGAGCCGGTGGCGCTCGGCGACCGGCCCGGATTCGTCGCCGACGGCCTGCTGTTCGGCTATCTCAACCAGGCCGCCGCGATGTACGAGGCCAAGTACGCGGCGCGGGAGGACATCGACGCCGCGATGCGGCTCGGCTGCGGGCTGCCGATGGGCCCGCTGGCCCTGCTCGACCTGATCGGCATCGACACCGCCCGCACCGTCCTGGAGGCCATGTACGCGGCCTCCGGCGACCGGCTGCACGCGCCCGCGCCGATCCTGGGGCAGCTCTCCGAGGCCGGTCTCACCGGCCGTAAGGCGGGCCGCGGCTTCTACACGTACGAGGCGCCGGGCAGCGCCACCGTCGTCCCGGACGCCGCGACGGCCGAGGTGCGGCACTCCACGGAGGGCGCGCGCCCGGTGCGCGCCGTGGGCGTCGCCGGCTCGGGCACGATGGCCTCCGGGATCGCCGAGGTCTTCGCGAAGGCGGGCCTGGACGTGGTGCTGGCCGGCCGGACCCTGGAGAAGGCCGAGCGCGCGAAGGCCCGCATAGGGAAATCCCTGGAAAGGTCGGTGTCCAAGGGGCGGATGACCAAGCAGGCCCGGGAGCAGGCGCTGGGGCGGATCACCGCGGCCGACGCACTCGACGCGTTCGCCGAGGTGGATCTGGCCGTGGAGGCGGTGGCCGAGGACCTCGTCGTCAAGCAGGAACTCTTCAAGGTGCTCGACAAGGTCTGCAAACCGGGTGCGGTGCTGGCCACGACCACCTCCTCGCTGCCGGTCGTGGCCTGCGCGCGGGCGACCTCCCGCCCGCAGGACGTGGTGGGCCTGCACTTCTTCAATCCGGCGCCCGCGATGAAGCTGGTCGAGGTGGTGCGCACCGTGCTGACCGCGGACGATGTGCGCGCGACCGCGCACGCGGTGTGCGCGGCGGTGGGCAAGCATCCGGTGGACTGCGGCGACCGGGCGGGCTTCATCGTGAACGCCCTGCTGTTCCCGTACCTCAACAACGCCGTGAAGATGGTGCAGGAGCACTACGCCACCCCGGACGCCATCGACGCCGCGATGAAGCTGGGCGGCGGTTATCCGATGGGGCCCTTCGAACTGCTCGATGTCGTGGGGCTCGATGTGTCGCTGGCCATCGAGCGGGTGCTGCACCGGGAGTTCCGTGAGCCGGGCCTGGCGCCGGCGCCGCTGCTGGAGCATCTGGTGGCCGCGGGGTGCCTGGGGCGCAAGACCGGGCGCGGCTTCCGCGAGTATGCAAAAGCCTGAATTCTGCTCCGGGTGGGGCGGACCGTCTGAGTCCGCTTCCGGGTGGGGCGGGCTGCTGGAGCCTTCCGTCGGTCTGCCCCCGCACCGGCACTCACAAGCGTGTTACGTTCCCCACATGTCCCAGCCCGTGAAGGCCACACGTACGGAGCGTACGAAGCGATCCCCCTCATCCGGTGGCGGTGAGAGCGCGGGAAGTCGCCGCGCCGCGGCTCAACGTCTCTCCATGCGCCGCAAACTCGCGGCCGCGGCGATGGAGTTGTTCGCGACGCAGGGGTACGAGGCGACGACCGTCGATGAGATCGCGGCCAGGGCGGGAGTGGCCCGCCGCACCTTCTTCCGGCACTTCCGCTCCAAGGAAGAGGCGATCTTCCCGGACCACGACGACACTCTGGTGCGGGCGGCGGCGGTGCTGGACGCGGCACCTCCGCATGAGCACCCCCTGGACACCGTGTGCCGCGGGATCAAGGAGGTCATGCGGATGTACGCGGCCGCGCCGACCGTCTCCGTGGAGCGCTACCGGCTGACCCGTGAGGTACCGGCGCTGCGGGAGCGGGAGATCGCCTCGGTGGCCCGCTACGAGCGGCTGTTCACCCGCTATCTGCTGGGCCACTTCGACGAGGGCGCCCACCACGACGGCGACGACGATCCGCTGCTGGCCGAGGTCGCCGCGTCGGCCGTGGTCACGGCCCACAACCATGTGCTGCGGCGCTGGCTGCGGGCGGGCGGTCAGGGTGATGTGGAGACCCAGCTCGACCACGCCTTCGCGATCGTCCGCGAAACCTTCGGGAGCGGCATCGGGGCCCGCCCCCTCCCGTCCGGCAGCCGCCCCGCAGCGACGGTGTCGGCGACGGACGAGGACGAGGTGGTGGTGATGGTGGCGCGGACGGATGCGCCGCTGGCCGAGGTGATGCGCACGATCAAGGAAGCCCTCAAGCGGTAGCTTTGGCGGTCGTCCGGGGGCGCCGGTCCGGGGCGCGCCTCCTGGGTCGGGTGACCCGCGTCATGGGCTGGAGTGGCCGCCGGTACGGACGGTTCGGCACCGCCGGACTCCGCCGTCGGGCGTCTCGCCGTCGCGGCGGGGACGAGGGGCGGGGGCCGCCCCCGCTTGCGGGCCCAAGGTCGGACACTGAGGGGCGGGACCCGCCCCCCACAGGCAGGTCCCGCCCACGCCGGGCCTCGGGCCCGGCTCGGCGCCGCCCCGGTGCCGGGCCGGGGCGGCGCGGGCGCGTCAGTCGGTCTTGGTCAGCTTGGCGGCGAAGCCGCCGTTCTTCGGGACGTCCACCGAGAGCCGCGAGTCCGGTGTGACCTCGTGGGTTTCGGTGACGACCTTGCCGTCCGGACCGTCCTTCCACACCTCGATCCGCCAGCCGCCCTTGCCGAGGAAGCTCAGCGGCTCGTCCAGCGTGCGGGCCTCGCCCGAGGTGATCGCGCCCAGGTACCAGGTGTCGCCGGAGCGGCGGGCCAGGACGGCGCGGTCGCCGGGGTCGCCGTCGACCAGTTGCGTCTCGTCCCACACCGTGGGCACCTGGTTCAGGAACCTCAGCTCCAGCGGCCGGCTCTCGTACGACTCCACGCTGTCCGCGAAGTGCTGCACCCCGGACTCGTAGACGACCGAGAGCGCGAGTTCGGCCGCGTCACTCGTGGGCCGCACGCCGGTGAAGGTCACCGGTGTGAAGTCCATGGGCCCGATGAGGTTCCGGGTGAAGGGCAGGGTCGTGTAGTGCGCCGCCGGGAAGGGCTGGCGGCCCGGCTTGGGGCGGGTGCCCTCGGCGCCCTTGACCGCCTCGGTGCTCATCAGTTGCGGCCAGGTCCGCTCCTGGCCGCGCGGGATGGTGGCGCCGTGGAAGTTCAGCATCAGCTGGTTCCGGGCGCTGTCCTTGAAGACCGCGTCATACCAGCGCATCCGGTCCTGGCCGTCCGACTCCAGGAAGTCGATCTTCAGCCCGGCGACCCCCCAGGACTTCCACAGCGGGAACAGCCGGTCGCGCTCGCTCTGTGCGTCGATGGTCTGCCAGCGGGCCCACAGCCAGACGCCGACGCCCCTCTCCTTGGCGTACGCGGTCAGCTCGGGCATCCAGGAGTCGCTCCAGCCGGAGTCCACCAGGATGTACTCCCAGCCCTCGCGCGCCGCGAAGTCCACGAACTTCTTCTGGGCGTCCAGGCTGGTCGGGCTCTGTCCGTCCGACCACCAGGACCACGCCGCCCGGCCCGGCTTGATCCATGAGGTGTCGGCGACCTTCGAGGGGGCGGCCAGATCGGTGGGCAGATCGCTCTCGGTGACGGTGGCGAGATCCCCGATGACCATGGTGCGCCAAGGGGTGGTCAGCCCGGGGCCGCTCACCTCGGCGGGATCGGGGAGGGTGAGCCGGAAGCGGTCGGTGGCGGAGTCGAGGGCGAGCCGGGAGCCGCCGTACGAGCTGTTCAGATCCGCTTCCTCGATCAGCATCCAGCTCTTGCCTACGTGGAAGAGCGACGGATAACCGTAGTCGCCCGCCTTCGCGTCGGCGACCGTCCCGTGGTCATGGGCGGATTCGTAGTCCTGGCGGCCGTTGTCGTACGGCAGGAGGAAGGAGTCGGCGGACGGCGGGACGGCGAACTCCGAGTGCTCGCCGAGGACGGTGACCGTCCCCTTGTCCGGCAGCACATAGCGGTAGGCCAGCCCGTCGGCCGCCACCCGGATGACCACCTTCAGCGTCCGCCCGTCCTTGCGGAAGGTGAAGGTCGACTCGGAGGCGTCGGAGCTGTGATGGGTGCGGCGGCCGGTGGTGGTCGTATAGGTCTCGTGGACCTTGCGGTCGCTGCGCCCGGCGAACCGCAAGCCCTTGCTGAAATCGGTCTCCGCGGTGCGGATACCCAGGCCCGACGGACGCAGCACGGTGGTGGCGCCATGGCGCGCGGCCAGCGTAAGACCGCCCTCGTTGCTCAGTCTGAGCTCGCCGCTGACCTGCCCCTTTCCGGTCAGCCTCCAGCCCTGCGCACGACCGTCCGATGCCGCCGCCGCCCGGAGCGGCACCAGCACGGCGGCCGCGCAGGCGAGCGCGGCCACGGCTCTGGTGACCTTTGATCGTGCCGTATGCATCGTTCCTCCTCGTACACCGCATCTCGATGCGGCGCTCGATACATCAGAGCAATCGCCTGCCTTGACGCATCATTAGCCCGTTCCTACGCTCCCGTCTAGCCAAATCATCGGATCAATCTGATCGCTTCGGGGACGGGAGATGATGGGGATGCCAGTCAGCAGACGTGGGTTCCTGGGCCGGGTGGCGGCGGGCGCGGCCGCGAGCACGGCCGTCGGTGCGGCCCTCCCCGAACAGGAGGCGGCCGCCCAGCCACAGCAGTCGGTGGCCCTGCGGGGCATGCGCACCGACCGGGAGTGGGAGCGCTTTCTGGGCGGGCAGGATCTGATCTGGAAGCGCTTGCCGAGAACCTGGTACGAGGGGCCCTTTCTGGGCAATGGGCTGCTCGGCTCGATGATCTATCAGGAGCCCGGCGAGAACGCGCTGCGCTTCACCATCCACCACAGCGAGGTACAGGACCACCGGCCCACCGAAGGCGGCAGCGACTGGGGCGTGGCACGGCTTCCGGTCGGCAATCTGCTGCTGCGCCCGGTCGGCGCCATCACCGGCGTCGATCTGCGGCTCGATCTGTGGAACGCCGAACTGCGCGGCACGATCACCACGGACAAGGGGAAGCTGAAGCTCCGCGCCCTGGTGCACAACGACCGCACCATGCTGCTGGCCACCGTCGAGGCGAGCGCCGGCGAGGAGGGGTTCCGCTGGGAGTTCAAGCCGTCACCGGCGGTCAGCCCGCGTATCGTCCGCGAGGATCCGCCGAAGGGCTTCGAGCCCAACCCGGCCCCGGCCACCCGCACCGAGGACGGGCTCGGCATCACCGTCCAGTCGCTGGTGGCGGGCGGGCAGACGGTGAGTGCGTACCGGCAGCGCGGCAGCGGCCGGGAGCGCACGTACTACCTGGCCGTGGCGCACTCCCACCCCGGTACGGACGCGGAGGGCCGGGCCCGGACCACCGTGCGCAAGGCGTCGGCGCTGCCGGTCTCCAGCCTGCGGCGCACCCACTACGAGTGGTGGCACCGCTTCTACCGCAAGAGCTTCATCTCGGTGCCCGACGGGATGCTGCAGAGCTTCTACTGGATCCAGCTCTACAAGCTGGCCTGCGCGGCCCGTGAGCACGCGCCCGTCATGGCCACCACCGGCCCGTGGGTGGAGCCCACCCCCTGGCCCGGTGTGTGGTGGAACCTCAACGTCCAGCTCGAGTACTGGCCGGTCCACGGCTCCAACCACCTGGAGCTGGACGCGATTCCGCGCACCCTCGCCGAGAACACCGATGTGCTCATCGGCGCCCTCAAGCCCGAGTACCGCGCCGATTCGGCCGGGCTGCGCCGCTCCACGGACGCGCAGTGCGAGGACAACGGCACGGTCCCGGTGCCGGGTGTCGGGGACTCCCCCGAGGTCGGCAATCTGCCCTGGGCGCTGCACAATGTCTGGCTGACCTACCGCCACACCATGGACCGGGGCGTGCTGGAGGATGTGCTCTATCCGCTGCTGCGCCGCTCCACCAACTACTACCTGCACTTTCTCACCGAGCAGTCGGACGGCAGGCTGCATCTGCCGAAGACCTTCTCGCCCGAGTACGGCGCGGCCCCGGACTGCAACTACGACCTGGCGCTGCTGCGCTGGTCCTGCCAGACCCTGCTGACGACGGTCGAGTTGCTGGACAAGGACGATCCGCTGGTGCCCAAGTGGCGCGAGGTGCTGGAGAAGCTGGTCGACTATCCGGTGGACGAGAACGGCTTCATGGTCGGCACCGGGGTCCCCTTCGCCAAGTCCCACCGCCACTACTCCCATATGCTCTCGGTCTACCCGCTCTACCTGGTCAATTGGGACCAGCAGGAGCACCGGGACCTGATCGCCCGCTCGCTGAAGCACTGGATCAGCTTCGAGGGCGCGCTGCGCGGCTACAGCTTCTCGGGCGCGGCCTCGATCTCGACCCAGATGGGGCGCGGCGATGACGCGCTGACGTATCTGCGGGAGCTGGTGGCGCGGTTCATCCAGCCCAATACCCACTACTACGAGGCGGGTCCGGTGATCGAGACCCCGCTGTCGGGTGCGCAGGCGATCCACGACATGCTCTGCCAGAGCTGGGGCGGGACCATCCGCTTCTTCCCCGGGGTGCCCGGCGAGTGGCGGGACGTCACGCTGCACGACTTCCGTACCGAGGGCGCGTTCCTGGTCAGCGCGGTGCGCACGGGCGGCAGGACGCGCTGGGTGCGGGTGCGCAGCCTGGCCGGGGAGCCCTGCCGGGTCCGCCACTCGATCGGCGGCCGGGTCACGGTCGCCGGGGTCGGCGGCCCCGCGCCGAAGTGGCGTGACCTGGGGAACGGCGAGATCGAGCTGGAGCTGGACCGGGAGGACGAGGCAGTGATCTATCCGGCGGGCACCCGGCCGGACTTCCGGGTCGCCCCGGTGAAGGTCACCACCCCGGCCGAGCCCTGGGGCCTGCCGGAGCTGCCGCAGGCGGGCGCGGTCACCCAGGTCGACCTGACCGGGCACTTCGACAACGACGCCATCACCACCGAGATGTACTACGGGGACGGCGACTTCGACGGCACGGGCCGCACCTACCCGATGGCGCAGCTGCCGCAGACCGGGCAGACCGAGGACGACGGGATCACCTTCGCGTTCACCAACGGCAGCGAGGGCTCCGACAACAATGTGATCGCGGCGGGCCAGAAGGTCGCGGTCCCGGCGGGTGGCTACGCGAAGCTGCATGTGCTGGGCGCGGGCGACACCGGCAATGTGTCCGTGCCCGCCGAGGCCACGTACGCCGACGGCTCCACGGGCACGCTGACCATCCAGCTCACGGGCTGGATGTCGGGCCCGGCGTACGGCGAGACGGAGGCGGTGCGGACCAGCCAGATCCACACCCGCACCGGCCCGTTGGGCACCAAGGCCGCGATCTTCCACCAGGTGGTGGAGCTGGACCCGGCCAAGGAGCTGTCGGCGATCACGCTGACCGCCCCCTCGGGCACCGCACGGGCCCATGTCTTCGCGCTCTCGCTGGAGAAGAACGACTGACGAGACGCACCTCACCGCACACCCACAGTGACGGCCGCCCCACCCCGGGGCGGCCGTCATTGCTCATGTGTGCAGCGGAGATGACAACTGAGGGAATTTGTTGGCACGCAGTGTCTTGCGAGGTGGCACAGCGTGCCATACGGTGAGTGGAGTCCGGGCGGCCGGCGCACTGCCAACCTTCGTGCGCCGGCTGTCCCCGCAACCCGCTTTGTGCGCCCGGACAACGCCTGCGTCACCAGGCAACCGGCGCCACCCGCGCCGCATCGAGCACCACCTCCGCCGAACCGACGGCACCGCATCAGCATCACCCGTCACGAGCCCAGCGTTCCCTCAGGCGTCCCCCCTGGACGCCTCGCCGGAGGCACCGATGAACGAGATACTTGACGCGATCCTGGCGTCGGACACAGCACCCGAGGACTTCGCGGCACTGCGCATCCCCGAGTCGTACCGCGCGGTGACCGTGCGCAAGGACGAGGCCGAGATGTTCGCGGGCCTCACCACCCGGGAAAAGGACCCCCGCAAGTCGTTGCACGTGGACGAGGTGCCGGTGCCGGAGCTCGGCCCCGGAGAGGCACTCGTCGCCGTGATGGCCAGCTCGGTCAACTACAACTCCGTGTGGACCTCGATCTTCGAGCCGCTGCCGACCTTCGGTTTCCTGGAGCGGTACGGCAAGCTCTCCCCCCTGGCCAAGCGGCACGACCTGCCGTACCACATCATCGGCTCCGACCTCGCGGGCGTCGTGCTGCGCACCGGCCCCGGTGTGAACGCCTGGCAGCCGGGCGCCGAGGTCGTCGCGCACTGTCTGTCGGTCGAGCTGGAGAGCTCCGACGGCCACAACGACACCATGCTCGACCCCGAGCAGCGCATCTGGGGCTTCGAGACCAACTTCGGCGGGCTCGCCGAGATCGCCCTGGTCAAGTCCAACCAGCTGATGCCCAAGCCCAAGCACCTGAGCTGGGAGGAGGCGGCCGCCCCGGGCCTGGTCAACTCCACCGCCTACCGGCAGCTCGTCTCCCGTAACGGCGCCGGGATGAAGCAGGGCGACAACGTCCTGATCTGGGGCGCGAGCGGCGGACTCGGCTCCTACGCCACCCAGTTCGCGCTGGCCGGCGGGGCCAATCCGATCTGCGTGGTCTCCTCGCCGCAGAAGGCCGAGATCTGCCGGCGGATGGGCGCCGAGGCGATCATCGACCGCACCGCCGAGGACTACGCGTTCTGGAAGGACGACGGCACCCAGGACCCGCGCGAGTGGAAGCGGTTCGGCAAGAAGATCCGCGAGCTGACCGGCGGCGAGGACGTGGACATCGTCTTCGAGCACCCGGGCCGCGAGACCTTCGGCGCGTCCGTCTATGTCACCCGTAAGGGCGGCACCATCGTCACCTGCGCCTCGACCTCCGGCTACACCCACGAGTACGACAACCGCTACCTGTGGATGCAGCTCAAGCGGATCATCGGCTCGCACTTCGCCAACTACCGCGAGGCGTGGGAGGCCAACCGCCTGATCGCCAAGGGCAAGATCCACCCGACGCTGTCCAAGACCTACCGGCTGGAGGACACCGGACAGGCCGCGTACGACGTCCACCGCAACCTCCACCAGGGCAAGGTCGGCGTGCTGTGCCTGGCCCCCGAGGAGGGCATGGGCGTGCGCGACCAGGCGATGCGCGAACAGCACATCGACGGCATCAATCTGTTCCGCGACGACTCGTCGGAGCGGACCATCAAGCACAGCCGCGACGACTCGTCGGAGCGGACCATCAAGCACAGCCGTGACGACTCGTCGGAGCGGACCATCAAGCACAGCCGCGACGACTCCTCGGCGCGCGCCGACAAGCACAGCCGGGACATCTGATGAGTGGCACACCCCGCCCCAAGGACCGGCCCTGGCTGATGCGCACCTACGCCGGGCACTCCACCGCCGAGGCGTCCAACGAGCTGTACCGGCGCAATCTGGCCAAGGGCCAGACCGGGCTCTCGGTCGCCTTCGACCTGCCCACCCAGACCGGCTACGACCCCGACCACATCCTCGCCCGCGGCGAGGTGGGCCGGGTCGGGGTCCCGGTCTCCCATCTGGGCGACATGCGGCGGCTGTTCCAGGAGATCCCCCTGGAGCGGATGAACACCTCCATGACCATCAACGCGACCGCGATGTGGCTGCTGGCGCTGTATCAGGTCGTGGCGGAGGAGCACGGCGCGGACACCGGCAAGCTCCAGGGGACGACGCAGAACGACATCGTCAAGGAGTACCTCTCGCGCGGTACGCATGTCTTCCCGCCGGGCCCGAGCCTGCGGCTGACCACGGACATGATCGCGTACACGGTGAACCACATCCCCAAGTGGAACCCGATCAACATCTGCAGCTACCACCTGCAGGAGGCCGGGGCCACTCCGGTGCAGGAGATCGCCTTCGCGATGTCCACGGCGATCGCCGTCCTGGACGCGGTGTTCGCCTCCGGCCAGGTTCCTGAGGACCGTAAGGGCGACGTGGTGGCCCGGATCTCCTTCTTCGTGAACGCGGGCGTCCGCTTCATCGAGGAGATGTGCAAGATGCGCGCCTTCGGCCGCATCTGGGACCGGATCACCCGTGAGCGGTACGGCATCGAGAACCCCAAGCACCGCCGGTTCCGCTACGGCGTCCAGGTGAACTCGCTCGGCCTGACCGAAGCGCAGCCGGAGAACAACGTCCAGCGCATCGTCCTGGAGATGCTGGCCGTCACTCTCTCCAAGGACGCCCGCGCCCGCGCCGTCCAGCTCCCGGCCTGGAACGAGGCGCTGGGCCTGCCCCGCCCCTGGGACCAGCAGTGGTCGCTGCGCATTCAGCAGGTCCTCGCACTGGAGAGCGATCTGCTGGAGTACGACGACATCTTCGAGGGCTCCCATGTGATCGAGTCCAAGGTCGCCGCGCTGGTCGAGGAGACCGAGGCCGAGATCGAGCGGATCGAGAAGATGGGCGGGGCGATGGCCGCCGTCGAATCCGGCTACCTCAAGGCGCAGCTGGTGGCCTCCCACTCGGAGCGCCGGTCGCGGATCGAGGCGGGCGAAGAGAAGATCATCGGCGTCAACTGCTACGAGTCCACCGAGCCCAATCCGCTCACCGCCGATCTCGACACCGCGATCATGACGGTGGACCCGGAGAACGAGGCGCGGGTCGTCTCGGCCCTGCACTCCTGGCGCGAGCAGCGCGACGAGGGCCCCGCCCAGGAGGCCCTCACCGCTCTCCGTAAGGCCGCCGCGGGGACCGAGAACCTGATGCCGGCGACCCTGCGCTGCGCCCGCGCGGGCGTGACCACCGGGGAGTGGTCCTGGGCGCTGCGCGATGTCTTCGGCGAGTACCGCGCCCCCACCGGAGTCGGCGGCGCGCCCCTGGCCGTCGCCACGGAGGCGGGCTCCCTGCTGTCCACCGTCCGCGAGAAGGTCGAGAAGACGGCGGCCGAGCTCGGCGGCGGCAGGCTGCGGCTGCTGGTCGGCAAGCCCGGTCTGGACGGGCACAGCAACGGCGCCGAGCAGATCGCCGTACGGGCCAGGGACGCCGGTTTCGAGGTGGTCTACCAGGGGATCCGGCTCACCCCCGAGCAGATCGTCTCGGCGGCCGTGGCCGAGGATGTGCACTGCGTCGGGCTGTCCATCCTGTCCGGTTCGCATGCCGAGCTGGTGCCGGACGTCCTGGAGCGGCTGCGCGACGCGGGCGCCCCGGAGATCCCCGTCATCGTGGGCGGGATCATCCCGGCCACGGACGCGGCCGCGCTGCGCGCCGCGGGTGTCGCCGCCGTTTTCACCCCCAAGGACTTCGGTATCACGGAGATCATCGGCCGTATCGTCGATGAGATCCGCGCCGCGAACACGCTTCCCCCTCTGGAGGTTCTCGTATGACCGCCCCCGACCGCGCAGCTGCCGCGACCCGTCTGCGACCCCGCCGCTCCTGCCTGGCCGTCCCCGGCTCCAATCCGCGCTTCCTGGAGAAGGCCCAGGGGCTCGCGGCCGACCAGGTCTTCCTGGACCTGGAGGACGCCTGTGCGCCGCTGGCCAAGGAGGACGCCCGGCACACCATCGTCAAGGCGCTGAACGAGGGCGACTGGACCGGGAAGACCCGTGTGGTGCGGGTCAACGACTGGACCACCCACTGGACGTACCGGGACGTCATCACGGTCGTCGAGGGCGCGGGCCCCAACCTGGACTGCATCATGCTGCCCAAGGTGCAGGACGCCCAGCAGGTGATCGCGCTGGACCTGCTGCTCACCCAGATCGAGAAGACGATGGGCTTCGAGGTCGGGCGGATCGGCATCGAGGCGCAGATCGAGAACGCCAAGGGCCTGGTCAACGTGGACGAGATCGCGGGCGCCTCGTCGCGTCTGGAGACCATCGTCTTCGGCCCGGCCGACTTCATGGCGTCCATCAACATGAAGTCGCTGGTCGTGGGCGAGCAGCCGCCCGGCTATCCGGCGGACGCCTATCACTACATCCTGATGCGGATCCTGATGGCGGCCCGCACCCATGACCTCCAGGCGATCGACGGCCCCTACCTCCAGATCCGGAACGTGGACGGCTTCCGCGAGGTGGCCGGGCGCGCGGCCGCCCTCGGCTACGACGGCAAGTGGGTGCTGCACCCCGGCCAGGTGGAGGCGGCCAACGAGGTCTTCTCGCCGTCCCAGGAGGACTACGACCACGCCGAGCTGATCCTGGACGCCTATGACTACTGCACCTCGGCGGAAGGCGGCATGAAGGGCTCGGCGATGCTCGGCGACGAGATGATCGACGAGGCCAGCCGCAAGATGGCCCTGGTCGTCGCGGGCAAGGGCCGCGCCGCCGGGATGACCCGTACGTCCGCCTTCCAGCCCCCGGAGGCATGAGCCATGCAGTTCGGCCGTACCTATGAGGAGTTCACGGTGGGCGACGTCTACCGGCACTGGCCGGGGAAGACGGTCACCGAGTACGACGACCACCTGTTCTGTCTGCTCACCATGAACCACCACCCGCTGCACATGGACAGCAACTACGCCGAGAAGACGACCGATTTCGGCAAGAACGTGGTGGTCGGGAACTACATCTACTCACTGCTCCTGGGGATGTCCGTCCCCGATGTCTCCGGAAAGGCCATCGCCAATCTGGAGGTCGAGTCGCTACGGCATGTCGCACCCACCTTCCACGGCGACACGATCTACGGCGAGACGACGGTCCTCGACAAGACGCCGTCGAAGTCCAAGACGGACCGGGGCATCGTGCAGGTGGAGACCAAGGGCTACAAGCAGGACGGCACCCTGGTCTGCATCTTCCGGCGCAAGGTGATGGTGCCGACCGCCACGTACATCAAGGAGCGGGGCGGCGAGCAGCCGGGCCGCCCGGAGCTGGGAGAGCAGTGATATGAGCCGCCTGGCGCAGACCGAGGGCCTGACCGACATCCAGCGGGAGATCCTCTCCACGGTCAGGGATTTTGTCGACAAGGAGATCCTGCCGGTCGCGACGGAACTGGAACATCGCGATGAATATCCGACCGCGATCGTCGAGGGGCTGAAGGAGCTCGGCGTCTTCGGGCTGATGATCCCGGAGGAATACGGCGGCCTGGGTGAGTCACTGCTCACTTACGCGCTGTGCGTGGAGGAGATCGCACGCGGCTGGATGAGCGTCTCGGGCATCATCAACACCCACTTCATCGTGGCCTACATGCTCAAGCAGCACGGCACCGAGGAACAGAAGGAGTATTTCCTTCCCAAGATGGCGCTGGGCGAGATCCGGGGCGCCTTCTCGATGTCGGAGCCGGGGCTGGGCTCGGATGTGTCGGCCATCACCAGCAAGGCAGTTCAGGACGGCGACGAGTACGTCCTGAACGGGCAGAAGATGTGGCTGACCAACGGCGGCACCTCCACTCTGGTGGCGGTTCTGTGCCGGACCGGTGACGCCCAGGAGGGGGTCGCGCCGCACAAGGCGATGACCACCTTCCTGATCGAGAAGGAGCCGGGCTTCGGCGAGGTCCGGCCCGGTCTGACCATCCCCGGCAAGATCGACAAGATGGGCTACAAGGGGGTCGACACCACCGAGCTCATCATGGACGGACTGCGCATTCCGGCCGATCGGGTGCTCGGCGGGATGCCGAACCGAGGTTTTTACCAAATGATGGACGGGGTCGAGGTCGGCCGGGTGAATGTCGCCGCCCGCGGCTGTGGTGTGGCGCAGCGCGCTTTCGAGCTGGGCGTTGCATACGCGCAGCAGCGGCATACCTTCGGCAAGCCGATCGCACAGCACCAGGCCATCCAGTTCAAACTGGCCGAAATGGGAACAAAGGTCGAGGCGGCCCATGCGATGATGGTCAATGCGGCCCGGAAGAAGGATTCCGGCGCACGCAACGACCTCGAGGCGGGAATGGCCAAGTACCTCGCGTCGGAGTACTGCAAAGAGGTCGTGGAGGACGCCTTCCGCATCCACGGCGGGTACGGCTTCTCCAAGGAATACGAGATCGAGCGCCTCTACCGGGAGGCACCGATGCTTCTCATCGGCGAAGGTACCGCTGAGATTCAGAAAATGATTATTGGACGGAGGCTCCTGGAGGAATACCGAACCCAAGACTGAACGTCCCTTTTGGGGTGGTATCCGAGAGAAGAAGGTCACACCGCGCCACGGGTCTTCGGTCACTGACCAGCCACCGACAGGCCCCGGCGCTTGCCCAGTTACCGCTCGCAACCGATACCATCCGGGAAAGCCGCCGTCCCCAGTCTTGCGTCGCGGCATCCTCCGCTACGAAGGTCATCCATGCCCCACAGCCAATCCTCTGCACAACGCGACAGCCCGTTCGGTGTACGCCTCGCGCGCGGAGCATCGCCGTGGCTCCTCCCGACCGTCGCCACCGCGGCGGTCAGTCTCGCTCGGGCCCGCCGCTCCGGACGCTGGGCGGCGGTCGCCGTGCCCGCCACCGCGCTCGCGGCGGGCATGCTGTGGTTCTTCCGCGACCCCGAGAGAGAGATCACGCAAGGCCGTGTGATCTCCCCGGCCGACGGTGTGGTGCAGAGCATCATGCCGTGGAAGGACGGGCGCACCCGCGTCGCCATCTTCATGAGCCCGCTCAATGTTCACGTCAACCGCGCCCCGCTGGCCGGCACCGTGACCTCCGTGGAGCACATCCCCGGCGGCTTCGTTCCCGCGTTCAACAAGGAGAGCGAGAACAACGAGCGGGTCGTCTGGCACTTCGACACCGAGCTCGGCGACATCGAGATGGTCCAGATCGCCGGTGCGGTCGCCCGGCGTATCGTGCCCTATGTGCCACAGGGCACGAAGGTCGAGCAGGGTGAGCGGATCGGTCTCATCCGCTTCGGCTCGCGGGTCGACATCTACCTTCCCGAGGGTGTCGATGTCGCGGTCGAGGTCGGCCAGGCCACCACCGCGGGGGTGACACGCCTTGACCGTGATTGATCCCGACACACAGGCCGCCTGGGTCCCCGAGGCCGAGGTGGACGCCGTCGACGAGACGGACGACATGCCGCTGTCGACGCGACTGTCGATAGCCGACACGCTGACCCTGGGCAACGCCACCTGTGGCTTCCTGGCGGTCTACTTCACCACCACCGGCGTCCTCATCCCGCACCTGACGGGCAGCGAGGACGGCGGGATGACCCGGCACAGCGCGGCATCCGCCGTGATGCTGATGCTGCTCGCCTCCGTCTTCGACCTCTTCGACGGACTGGTCGCGCGGAAGCTGCGCAGCTCGGCGATGGGCGCGGAGCTGGACAACCTCTCCGACCTGATCAGCTTCGGGCTGGCCCCCGCGTACTTCGTCCTCGTCTGGGGCATGGTCTCCGACGACGCGTATCAGCGGGTCTCGGTGGTGGGCGCGATCGTGGTGCTGCTGGCGGTGGTGCTACGGCTTGCCAGATTCTCCTGCGTCACGCTGCGTGACGGAGTCTTCCAGGGCATGCCGAGCCCCTTCGGCGCGCTGACGGTGGTCTCGGTGGTCCTGCTGGGCCTGCCGTTCGTGCCGACGCTGCTCGCGATCATCGGCGTCGCCTGGCTGATGGTGAGCCGGGTGGAGTACCCCAAGCCGCGCGGCCGGCTCGCGGTGGCCATGCTCGGCTGGATCGTCACCAGCATGGCGCTGCTGGCGGCCTGGGCCTTCGAGGCCCCCGGCGGCGAGCTGCTGCTCCAGTCGGCCTGCGCCCTGCAGGTCGTCATGGGCGCGGTGATCCCCCTCTTCGCCACGGCCCGCCGGGTGAACGCCTTCCGCGACAACCGCCGCGAGGCGAGGGCAGCACAGCTGCCGTAGCGGCCTTCGGCCGCGCCTGCCGAATGGGGTGGGCCCGAGCATCGCGCTCGGGCCCACCCCATTCGCCGTTCCCGGTGCGTTGCGCTCCGCGGCGGGAGCTTGAGGCACGACGAGGCCGGGTGGGCCGGGCGCGGCCCGGTGGCGCGGCCCGGCGCAGTCCCGCTGGGGTCCGGGGGCTTCCCCCGGTTCGGGGTGGGGTGGGGTGGGAATGGCCCCAGCGGCCCCGTGCGGCGTCAGGTCAGGAAGTCTGCCGCCAGGCGTTCTGCTGCGCGTTCCAGGAGGGGGCCGGCTTCGGCGATGCAGCGGGCCGGGTCCGGTTCCAGGTCGGTGAGGGGGTAGGCGCGGCGGATGCCCGCGTTGCCCAGGGCCACCGGGGCGAGGGCCAGGCGGCCGCAGACCGCGACCACCTCGATGCCCCGCGCCCGGGCCGCCGCCGCGACGCCCGCCGGGGCCTTGCCGTGCAGGGTCTGCTCGTCCAGCGAGCCCTCCCCCGTGATCACCAGGTCCGCGCCCTCCAGCGCGGCGGGGAAGCCGAGGACGTCGAGCATCACCTCGATGCCGGGGCGGAAGGCCGCGCCCAGGCCGACGAGGGCGCCGAAGCCGATGCCGCCCGCCGCGCCCGCGCCGGGCGCGAGGGCGTACTCGGCGGCCGAGGCCCCGACCGCGCGCTCCAGGACGCGTACGTAGTGGGCGAGGGCGGCGTCCAGGGCCGCCACATCGTCCTCGCCCGCGCCCTTCTGCGGGCCGTAGACCGCCGCCGCGCCCTTCGGGCCGGTCAGGGGGTTGTCGACATCGCTGGCCAGGACGGTCTCGGTGTCGGCCAGGCGCGGGTCGAGGCCGGACAGATCGGCCGTGGCGAGGTCGCGCAGCGGGCCCCCGCCCGGCCCCACGGGGGTACCGTCCTCGCGCAGGAAGCGCGCGCCGAGCGCGCTGAGCATCCCCGCGCCGCCGTCCGTCGTGGCGCTGCCGCCGACGCCGAAGACGATCGTGCGGGCGCCCGCGTCGAGCGCCGCGCGCAGCAGCTCGCCGCTGCCGTACGTGGTCGCCGTGAGCGGGGCGAACACCCCGTCCGGCAGATGGCGCAGCCCGGACGCCTCGGCCATCTCCACCACGGCCGTGGTCCCGCGCAGCGCGTACGCCGCCGTCACCGGCGCACCCAGCGGCCCGGTGACCCGCGCCTCGCGCCGTTCGAACCCGGCCGCGACCGCCGCGTCCACCGTGCCGTCCCCGCCGTCGGCGACGGGCAGCGCCGCGATCCGCAGCCCCTCGCCGCGCTGGGGCGCGCCGCGGCGCAGCCCCGCCGTGACGCGCTCGGCGACCTCCACCGCCGTGAGCGAGCCCTTGAACTTGTCCGCGGCGATCAGCACGCGCTTCGGAGGCGTCGCCTGCCCCTCCGCCCACGTCTTGGTCTCTGTCTGGGTCTCGGTCTCTGTCTGGGTCTGGGTCTCTGTCGCGGCCTCTGCCTTCGAAGCGCCCGTAGCGCCCGAAGTCTCCGTCGAAGCGTCCGTCACCTTCGTAACTCCTCGCATTCGCACAGGCGGTCGCGCCGCTGTGACCCTATCCGGCGCCGGCTCACCGGTACACCCACCTCATATGGGTACACCTGACCCATGGCCCTCAGCGGGAGCGCACTCGCGGACCGGATCCACGGCGGCTGGCTCGGCCGGATCGCCGGGAACATGCTCGGCAAGCCCATCGAAAACGGCGACCACTGGACCCGCGACCGCATCGACCGGTATCTGCGCCGCGCCGACGCCCTGCCGCTGACCGACTACCTCCCCGCGCTGGAGCCGCCGCCCGACCCGGTGGAGTTCGCGCTGCGCCCCGAGTGGCAGAGCTGCGTCCGCGGCCGGATCCACGGCAGCTGCCGCGACGACGACGTGGACTACTCCGTCCTCGGCCTGCACCTGCTGGAGACCCACGGCCCCGGCTTCACCACCGAGCAGGTCGGCGAGGTGTGGCTGCTGCGACTGCCGTATCTGCAGACCTTCACCGCCGAGCGGGTCGCCTACCGCAACCTCACGGCCGGGGTGAAGCCGCCGCTCAGCGCGACCCTCGACAACCCCTACCAGGAGTGGATCGGCGCCCTGATCCGCGCCGACGTCCACGGCTGGGTCAACCCCGGCGATCCGCAGCGGGCCGCCGCGATGGCCCGCCGGGACGCCGTCCTCTCCCACACCGGCAACGGGGTGTACGGGGCGATGTGGGCGGCCGCGCTGATCGCGGCCGCGTTCACGGCGGACGGCCCGCGCGCCGCCGTCGCGAGCGCCCTGGACCGGATCCCGCCGCGCTGCCGACTGGCCCGTACGGTGCGCCGGGCCGCGTCCCTGCACGACGCGGGCGTGGCGTGGGCGGACGCGCTCGCCCAGCTGGAGCGGGAGACCGCAGGGCTGCCCTGGATCCATGTGGTCCCCAACGCCGCCGTTCTCACGGCCGGGCTGCTCTACGGCGCCGGCGACTTCACGAAGACGATCGCCCTGACGGTCCGCGGCGGCCTGGACACCGACTCCAACGGCGCCACGGCCGGGTCGGTCGCGGGGGTGCTGTGCGGCGCGGCGGCCATCCCGCCACAGTGGACCGAGCCGCTGGAGGACCGGGTGCGCAGCGCCGTCTTCGGCTTCGACGGCGCCCGCATCAGCGACCTTGCGGCCCGCACCCACCGGCTGGCGGTCTCGGCGGGGCGCCAGGGCCTGTCCGTCGGATCTTCGCCCTGTGACACCAGCAGCTGACACCGCGGTGCCCGCGGTACCCGCGGCGTCCGCGGCGTCGGGCACGAGGCCACCTCCCAGCGGTAGCCGGGGCGCCTGGGGCACCGTGCCAGGCGTCGCGGGCCCGCGAAGATCCGCCGGACAGGGCCCAGGGCGGGGAGGCGGTGATCAGCGGGCCGGATCGGCGATCCGGTCGAGCCACTCCCGCAGGAGGCCGCGTTCGGACGCGGTCAGGGCGTCGGTCCGGGGCAGGGCGGCGCGGAGGGTGACGGCGGCCGCGACGGGGCCGGGTTCGGCGGCGGCGGGGACGTCCGTGGTGATCGCCGCGATGGCCGCCTCACGGGCGGTGCGGGACAGCTCCGGATCGCGGCGGTCCTCGGGCGTGGCGATGAGCGTCAGAGTCGTACCGCAGCCCGCCGCGTGGACGAGGGCCGCCGCGCGCTCCTCGGGGATGGCGAGCCGTCCCGCCTCGGCGATGCGCCGGATGAGCCGGGCGAGCATCTCGAAGGCGGCGACGGAGGCCGGCGAGGACACCCCGGGGCGGTGCCCGCCGTACATCAGCGAGTACAGCGCCGGGTTGGCCAGGCCGAGGCCGATGTGCAGATCCCAGCCGGCGCGCAGGTCCTCGACCGGGTCCTCGGTGGGTTTCTCGGCGGTCTTGCTGCTCAGGTACTCGGTGAAGCCGTGGGCGACGACCGCGTCGAGCAGGCCCTGCTTGTCGCCGAAGAGCCGGTAGATGGTCGGCGGCTGGACCCCGGCGGCGGAGCTCACCGCCCGGGTCGAGACGGCGTCGGGCCCGCCTTCGGACAGCAGCCGGGCGGCGGCCACGACGATGCGGTCGCGGTTGCCGTCGCGGTCGCGGTCGCGGTTGCCATCTCGATCGCGGTTCGCGTCGTGCTCGCGGTTCGCGTCGTGCTCGCGGTTCGCGTCGTGCTCGCGGTTCGCGTCGTGGTCGCGGTGCGCGTCCTCGGTCCCGTCGCGGCTCCCGTCCGCCGTGATGACGTCCTCGCTCTCCATGCTTCCGACGATAACAGAATCGCGTTAGCGGTCATTCGTTTCCGATGATACGTTGTCGGCGATATCACTGGAAACAGCGAGGGGAGATCGCCATGATCATCGTTACCGGAGCCAACGGCCAGCTCGGCCGGATGGTCGCCGAGCGGCTACTGAAGCGCGTCCCGGCCGGGGAGATCGGCGTCAGCGTGCGCGACGTGGAGGTGGCACGGGACCTCGGCGCGCAGGGCATACGCGTCCGCCGGGGCGACTTCGACGACCCGGAAACCCTCCCCCACGCCTTCGAGGGCGCCTCGCAGGTCCTGATCGTCTCGACGGGCACCACGGGCGAGGCCGCCGTCCGAGGCCACCGCGCGGCCATCGACGCCGCGGCGGCGGCCGGGGCCAAGCGGATCCTCTACACGAGTCACATGGGCGCGAACCCGTCCTCCCCCTTCCACCCGATGCCCGACCACGCCGCCACCGAGGAGGCGCTGCGGCGGTCCGGTGTCCCCTTCACCTCGCTGCGCAACGGCTTCTACGCCTCATCGGCCCTGGAGTTGGTCAGGGCCTCGCTCGAAACGGGCGTCCTGGCCGTGCCCGAGGACGGCCCGGTCGCCTGGACCGCCCATGCCGACCTCGCCGACGCGGCGGTCCTCGCCCTCACCGGCGAGGTACTGGACGGCCTGAGCCCCGCGCTCACCGGGCCCGAGGTGATCGACATGGCCGGTATCGCGGAGATCCTCACGCGGGTGACGGGCCGCCCGATCCGCCGCGTGGTCGTCTCCGACGACGACTATCGCGCCCAGTTGGTCACCCATGGCGCGCCCGAGTCGGCGGCCGACATGCTCATCGGCCTCTTCGCCGCAAGCCGCCGGGGCGACTTCGCACCGGTCGACCCCACGCTCGCCGAACTGCTCGGCCGGCCCGCGGTGCGCCTGGAGGACTATCTGAAGTCGGCTGTCACGCCGCCCCGGTGACGTAGCGAACGAAACCGGGCCCGCTCGCCCCCGCCTCCCCCGGCGTCAGCGCTCGGCGGTGTCCCACTGACTGCCCAGCCAGCCGCCGTGGCTGTCGAGGAGGGCGACCAGGGAGGCGGCCACACGGTCGTCCCACCAGTCCGCCACGGCCGTGAGCTCGAAGGCGGCTCCGGGGCCGCTGTGGAAGTCGAGGACGATACGGCGGTCCAGCCGCCATCGGGTGCGGCGCGGGGTACGGGCGGGGTCGCCGCCGCCGTTGAGGATGCTGCCGATCACGATCAGCAGTTGGAGGGGCAGGGACAGCCACCACACGCCCCACCAGATCGGCCGCCCCTTGAAGCCGACGGCGGGCCGGGAGCCGGTCTGCTGGACGGTCCAGCGGGTGCGGAGGCCGCCCTTCATCGCCGGGCGGCGGGTGACGAGGGCCAGGGGTTCACCGGCGGCGCCCAGGACTTCATAGGCCGCCGGGCCGCCCTTGGTGGCCGACTTGGTCACCACCTGCGCGAACACCTGCCCGCGATGGGGGTCTGCCCAGAGGGTGAACGCGCGGGTGCCCTCCTTACGGGCGGCACGGTATTCGGGGAGGCCGCCGCCGGGTGGGTTCCACCGCTCGGGGAAGGCCAGTGGGCGGCTGGTGCGGCCCCGGTGGGCGGGGCCGTCGGACATCCGTATCGCCCAGGGGACGCCGCCGTCCTGGGCGTGGCTCTCCGGGGCGTGGGCCTCCGGGGCAGGGGTCTCCAGGGCCTGCGTTTCCTGCGCCTGGCCCTCCTGGGCATGCCCTTCCCGCGGTTCGTCCTCCTGTGCGTCGTGGCCGGTCAGCCACAGGAAACGCGCCATTCCCCCACTCTCCCCGTCCGCCGCTTCCGTCCCGGTGCCGGGCGGACTTTACCCGTCAGGGGAAAGCCGCTCGCCGTCGGCCGCGCGGCGTGCGTACGCTCGCCGCATGAGCAGCGAGACAACGCACCGGCCACTGGTGGCGATCCTGAGCGGGGCGGGCATCTCCACCGACTCCGGGATCCCCGACTACCGCGGCCCGCAGGGGCTTTGGCGGCGCGACCCCGAGGCCGAGAAGCTCGTGACGTACGAGTACTACATGACCGACCCGGAGATCCGGCGCCGCTCCTGGCAGATGCGGCGCGACAGCGAGACGCTGCGCGCCCGGCCCAACGGTGCGCACGAGGCCGTCACCCGGCTGGAGCGCTCGGGGGTGCCGGTGCGGGTGATCACCCAGAACGTGGACGGGCTGCACCAGATCGCCGGGATGCCCGCGCGCAAGGTGCTCGAACTGCACGGCACCGCGCGGGCCGTGCTGTGCACCCACTGCGAGGCGCGCTCCGGGATGGAGGAGGCGCTGGAGCGGGTCGCGGCGGGTGAGCCGGATCCGACGTGCGGGGACTGCGGCGGGATCCTGAAGTCGGCCACGGTGATGTTCGGGGAGAGCCTCGATCCGGAGGTGCTGACCGAAGCGGTCGCGGTGGCGCAGGCGTGCGAGATCTTCATCGCGGTCGGCACCAGCCTCCAGGTCCAGCCCGCGGCCTCGCTCGCCGGGCTGGCCGCCGAGCACGGCGCCCGGCTGATCATCGTCAACGCCGAGCCGACGCCGTACGACGAGCTCGCGGACGAGGTCGTCCGCGAGCCCATCAGTACGGCTCTGCCCGCCCTGCTGGACCGCATCGCCGCGGGCTGATCACTGACTTCGGCTTCGGCTGATCACTGACTTCGGCTTCAGAAGAGGCCGGGCAGTTGCTGCCGTGCCTCGAACTCCAGCAGCCGCCGCTTGCGGTCCAGGCCGCCGCCGTAGCCGGTGAGGCTGCCGCTGGAGCCGACGACGCGGTGGCAGGGGACGATGATGCCGACCGGGTTCTTGCCGTTGGCCAGGCCCACGGCACGGGACGCGGTCGGCTGCCCGATGTGGTCGGCCAGCTGCCCGTACGACCACGTCTCGCCGTACGGGATGCGCCGCAGCTCGGCCCAGACGCGGCGCTGGAAGGGCGTGCCGTCCAGGTGCAGCGGCAGGTCGAACGCGGTCAACTCGCCCTCGAAGTAGGCCGCGAGCTGGCGGACGGTCTCGGCGAAGGGCGCGTCGTCGCGGTCGCCGGGCGCGCCGAAGGTCTCCTCGGGCGGACGGTGGCGCTGCTCGACCATGTAGAGGCCGGACAGCTCCGGGCCGGTGGCCACGAGGGTGAGCGGGCCGTAGGGGCTGTCGACGACGGTGTGGGTGCGATTCACGAAATCCTCTCGGGTGCGGGTGCGGGTGCGGGTTGGGCGGCTTCCCCGGTAACGGGCTGCCGTTTCGTTGCCGGGTGCGAGCCGGTGGCCGTTTGTGCCCACCCGTGCCTCCCCCAGCTACCGCTGGGGGTGCCCCCTGCGGGACGATTGCCCGCAAACGGTCAGGCCGCGGGCAGGCGGTTGATGGCGTGGGCGGCGTCCGTTGCCCAGAGGTACTGGACGGCGTACGCGCGCCAGGGGCGCCAGCGCGTCGAGTGGCGGGTGAGGGCGCCGGGCGTGGCGGGCAGCCCCAGTTCGGCGGCGGCGCGCCGCACCCCGAGGTCGGTCGGGACGAAGGCGTCCGGGTCGCCGAGGGCGCGCATCGCGATCACCTCGACGGTCCAGGGGCCGAGCCCCGGCAGCGTGCCCAGGGCCGCGCGGGCATCGTCCCAGTCGCTGCCGACGCCGAGTGCGACCCGGCCCTCGGCGAGCGCGCCGACCAGCCCGGTGAGGGTGGCGCGGCGGGTGCGGGGCATGGCCAGCGTCTCGGGGTCCAGCCCGGCGAGGGCCTGGACGGACGGGAAGAGGTGGGTCAGGCCGCCCGCCGGGTCCTCCACCGGTTCGCCGTGCGCCGCCACCAGGCGCCCGGCGTGGGTGCGGGCGGCCGCCGTGGACACCTGCTGGCCGAGCACGGCGCGCACCGCGAACTCGTCCGCGTCCACCGCGCGCGGCACCCGCCGCCCCGGGGCCTTGTCGACCAGCGGGGCCAGCATAAGGTCCGTCCGCAGCAGGTCGTCCACGGCGGCCGGGTCCGCGTCGAGGTCCAGCAGCCGCCGGCAGCGGCTGATCGCCCCGGCCAGGTCGCGGAGGTCGGCCAGGGAGAGCTGGCAGGCGATGTGGTCCGGCCGCGGGCTCAGGGTGACCACCCCGGGCCCGTACGGCAGCCGCAGCGTCCGCCGGTAGGCGCCGTCGCGCCACTCCTCGACCCCGGGGACGGCGGTGGCGGCCAGATGCCCGAAGAGGTTGTCCGGGCACAGCGGCGCCCGGAACGGCAGCCGCAGCGTGAGCGCCCCGGGCACGCCGGCCCGCGGCCCGCGGCCGGCCCGCTGCCGCAGCTCGGTCGGGGAGAGCGCGAAGACCTCCCGTACGGTCTCGTTGAACGCGCGGACGCTGGCGAACCCGGCCGCGAAGGCGATGTCCGCCATCGGCAGCGCGCTGGTCTCGATGAGCAGCCGGGCGGTCTGCGCCCGCTGCGCCCTGGCCAGCGCGAGCGGGCCCGCGCCGAGCTCGGCGAGCAGCTGCCGCTCGACCTGCCGGGTGCTGTATCCCAGCCGGGCCGCCAGGCCCGGCACCCCGTCCCGGTCCACCACGCCGTCGGCGATCAGTCGCATGGCCCGCGCGACGAGGTCGGCGCGCTCGTTCCACTGCGGCGACCCGGGGCTGGCGTCCGGACGGCACCGCTTGCAGGCCCGGAAGCCCGCCTGCTGGGCGGCCGCGGCGCTGGGGTGGAACCGCATGTTCTCGGCCTTGGGCGCGACGACCGGACAGCTCGGCCGGCAGTAGATCCCGGTGGTCACGACGGCGACGAAGAACCACCCGTCGAAGCGGGCGTCCTTCGCCTGGGCGGCGCGGAGGCAGCGGTCGGTGTCGGTGTGCATGGGTCCAGCATCCGTCAGCGGGCGGGTGCGTTCTCGCGGGAATCCGACATTGACCTCACCGGGCCACGCCCGCCCGCGGCGCCCCGCGCCACCTCCCCGTTCCGGCGGTGTTTGGTGCGAAGGGGCAGACCGGGGGCCTGATGATCGGCATGATGAGGAATGTGACGGAACACCGTGAGATACCCCTGGCGAACGGCACCACCGTACGGCTGGAACTGGCTCCCGTGGGGGACGCCTCCCTCGAGGACGCGTACGGCGGCGTCGGTGGCGTGACCCCGGTGGGGCGCGGTGCGCAGGCCGCGGCCGCCCTCGCCAACGCCGGTCTGAGCGTCATCCTCCAAGGGCTGGGACAGGTGCTGGAGGAGGTGCACGACGCCGTCCGCACGACTCCCCATCCGCCGCAGGAGTTCACCGTGCAGTTCGGGGTGCAGATCGGCCAGGACCTCAAACTCGGCATCGTGGGGGCCAATGGGAACGCCAACTTGACGCTCTCGGCCACCTGGAGGCCGTCGGAGCAGCCCGAGCCGACCGTGCCGCCGCAGATGCCACAGCCGCCGCAGCCGTCCCGGCCCGGCTCCTCGGCCTGACCATGGGGTGGTTCCACGCACACGGGTCCCTGTCACGGCCCGCCGTATCCATTCTCGCCAAGGCCGACGGAAGACCGGCGGGCGCGGGCGTCCTGCTGCCCCGCCGCCATCTGCTGACCTGCGCTCATGTCGTCAACAGCGCCCTCGGAAAGGACCGGCTGGCCCCGGATCACCCGGGCCCGATCGCCGTTCCCGTACGGCTCCACGGACCGGAGCACACCGTCGAGGCCGAGGCCGAGCTGGCGGTATGGATACCGCCCCGGACCGACGACGGCGGCCTGGGCGCCTTCGAGTGGAACGGCGACCTCGCCGTACTGCGGCTATCGGCCACTCTGCCGCCGGCGATCGAGCCGCCGCGCTGGCACCCGATGGCCCAGCGGCAGCTCGTACGGGCCTGGCACGGCAGCGGTGAGCCAGGGGTCTTCGCCGATGCCGAAGTGAGCGAATGTGACGGGCGGTTCGGCTACTTCGACGGCGCCGAGCGGGCCCTGGACATCGAACCCGCCTACAGCGGCGGCCCGTTGTGGTCCAACGAGGAGGGCGCCGTCGTCGGGCTCGTGACGGCCAAGCTCCGCATCCAGGGGACGCTGCGCCGCGCCTGGGGGATCCCCTGGCAGCGCGTGGCGCGGGAGCTGCACGACGCCGGGGCGGGCCATCTGCTGCCCCGCCAGCCCGAGGAGGACGTACGCGACCACCCGGGCTACGCGGAGCTGGTCTCCCTGCTGGACGGGCCGCTGCCGCTGTCCGAGGGCTGGCTACGCTCCTGCCGGACGGTCGCCCGGCAGTGCGGCCTCGGCCATCGCGCGGACGGCGTGCCCTCCGCCGACGAGTTCGCCCATCTGCTGCTCACCCGGGGGCGTGCGCTGCCCGCGCTGGTGGAGGCGGTGCGCGGCACGGCCGGCACGGTGGCCGACGACCTGCTCGCCATCGGACGGCGTTGCGGTCTGCCCAAGCTGCTCTCGCCGGGTGAGCACGGGCGGCTGCTGGTCCTGCTGCGCGCACTGCCCACGGGCGCCGCGGCCGGTGTCCCCGGGGCCGTACGGGCGGCGCTGCCGCTGGCGGCCCTGCCCGCGGCGCTGCTCACCGGCCACGACGGCAGCGAGGGCGGCCACGGTGATGAGGACAGGAACGGCGCCGGCCCCGGCGGGCGGTTCGAGGCTCTGATCGCCCATCTGGAGGGGCTGCACGGCGACAGCTCGCCGATCGACGACGGGGTCATGGCCGTGCCGGGCCTGCTGCGCGCCGTGGAGTTCGTGGCCGCCGGGTGCTGTCCGACGGACCAGCGCATCGCTCTGCGGCGGTGGAACACGGCGGTCGCCCGCCGCCTCGGCGTCCATGACGCCGCCATGACCGAACGCCGCCTCGAGGCCGAGCAGTGGGCCCAGAGCGCCTCCCGGGATTCCGCGCCCCGCGTCGTGGCGAAGCTGGACCCCTACGGGGCCCCATCGGGCGGCACGTCGGCGACGGCGCGCGAGGAGCCGGAGCGGTACCGGCTGCGGCTGTGGTGCGACGACGGGGACGGGCTGCGCCAGGTGTCGGACGACAGCGAACGGCCGCGCGGCGCCGAGGAGGTGGCCCAGGAGATCTTCGCCGCCGTGGGCTCGCTGCGCCGCCCCGACCCGTCGGGGCCACGGCCCGTCATCGAACTGATCGTGGACCGGGACGCCCTGGAGGTGCCCGTCGACCGCTGGAAGGCCGCCGGGCCGGGCGCGGTGCTCCCCATGCGGCTCGGCACTCCGTACCCCTTGGTCGTCAACTGCCCCGAGCTGCGGGAGCTGAACGGCGGCACGATGCTCGACCAGTGGCGGGAGCGCTGGGTCCGGCTGGACGCCGAGGAGCCCGTGCACATCGACGACGCCACGGCCCCGGACCCGGAGGCGGTGTGCGGGCTGGTCATGGAGCGGCTCACCGCCCGCGTCACCATCGATGTGGCGGCCCACCGGCGCACCGGTGTGGTGCAGATGTGTCTCGCCGCGGGCATTCCGGTGGTGCTGTGGGACCGGAGCGGGGAGGAGGGATCCCCGGCCGTGCGCCACGCGGCGGGGGTGAGCGCCCGTGAACTGCCCGAAGCCGTACGGACCTACCGCACGAAAACCCTGCAGAGACCCGAGGAGTACAGCGGGCGGCCGGTGCTCGCCTGGGCCGACGCCGGGCGGGAGCTGCCACGGCTGGACCTCGCGGACCCGACCGAGTGACGGTGGGACGCGATGGCGGTGCTGGGCGGGGACGGCGGGGCGTGATGACGGCAGGAGGCGCGCGATGTCCGCTGAGGCGGGCCGAAAGGGAGGTTCCCCGATGAATCCACGGGAACGGCACGACTGGCGGCTGTTCCGGGGGGATGGCGTGCCCCGGCGCGTGGAGATGCCACCCGCCCCGCCGTGGCGCCGCTTCGGCGGCGGGGAGCAGACGGTCCCCAGCGGAGACGGGGAGCAGGCGCCGTCCGCTTCCGGTTCCGCGGGCCCGGCGCCGTATCTCATCTCGCCCGAACACGCCGACGTGGTCAACGCCGCCCTCCACCTCCGGCGCCCACTGCTCGTCACCGGCAGTCCGGGGACCGGCAAGTCCTCGCTCGCGCGGGCGGTCGCGCATGAGATGGGGCTGGGCGAGGTGCTGCGCTGGCCGGTCAACAGCCGTTCCACCGTGCAGGACGCGCTCTACCGCTACGACGCGATCGGGCGGCTGCGCGAGACGGCCCTGACGCGCGACCGTGGCGAGACCGAGCCCGACATCGGCAGCTTCGTACGGCTCGGGCCGCTGGGCACCGCGCTGGTGCCGGACGAACGCCCCCGGGTGCTGCTCGTCGACGAACTCGACAAGGGCGATGTCGACCTGCCGAACGACCTGCTGACCGTCTTCGAGGAGGGCGAGTTCGAGATTCCCGAGCTGGCCCGGCTGCCGGAGGGCCAGTCGGTGGTGGAGGTGCTCACCGCACGGGCGGGCGAGCGGGCCACGGTGCGTCGGGGCCGGCTGGTGTGCGAGGAGTTCCCGGTCGTGGTGATCACCAGCAACGGTGAGCGCGACTTCCCGCCCGCCTTCCTGCGCCGCTGCGTACGGTTGGAGCTGCCCACCCCCGACGAGGGGCGGCTGCGGGCGATCGTCACCGCGCATCTGGGGGACGACGCGCTGGAGGAGGTCGATCAGTTGCTGGACGCCTTTCTCCGTCGGCGCGCGGCCCGCGAGCTGGCGACCGATCAGTTGCTGAACGCCGTGTTCCTGCGGGCGGGCGGCATGGACGTGACGGCGGACGGGCTTCTGGAAGCGGTGCTGCACCGGCTGGGCGGGGCGGTGTAACGACGCATGAGCGGGGGTGGCGCTGTGCCGAGCGGCGCGGGGCAGGGCGGCGCAGAGCGGTTGGGGCGGCTCGATGAGGCCATCGCGCTCCTCGCCTCCAGCGGTCTCGAACTCTCCAGGGAGGAGCTGCTCGACGCGCTCTGGCTGGCCGGCCGGCTGCCCGAGGACGATGCGGAGCGGGCGCCCCTGGCCCGCGCGGCGACACGCGGCGGGGCGGCGCTGCCCACCGTACCCACCCGCTCCTCCACCGCCCCGGTCTCCCCCGCCACGCCCGCCCACCGGACCCCCGAGCCGACCGCCCAACCGGCCACGCCCGCCCCTCTCCCCCCTCAGGCAGATCACGCCGCACCCGGCGCCCAGCCGTCCGGCCCCGCCGAGGCGCACCCGGACGATCCGCCGGACCAGCCCCGCCCCCGCCCCCGTGGCGATCAGCGGCTGCGCGGCCTGTACGGCGGAAGCCAGGGCCCCGATACGGAAGGGGCGCTGGACGCGCGGCGCGCACTGCCGCTGCGCGTACCCGAGGACAAGGCGCTGCGCCGGGAGCTGTCCATCGGCCGTGCCCTGCGCCCGCTGAAACAGCACCGCCCCAATCCGCTCAAGCGGGAGTTCGACGAGGCGGCCACCGCCACGGCACTCGCCGAGACCGGTCTGCCGGACGTGGTGACCCGCCCCGCCCGTGAGCGCTGGCTCGATCTCGCGCTCGTCATCGACGACGGGATGTCGATGCTGCTGTGGCGGCGGCTCGCCGTCGAGCTGCGCACCGTCCTGCAGCGCTCGGGCGCGTTCCGCGTCGTACGCGTCCTCGGGCTGCACACGCGCGGCACCGGCGCCCCCGCGCTGCGCGCCCGGCCCTACGCCCCGGACGCGCCCAGGCTCGCCACGACGGCGCTCTCGGATCCCTCCGGGCACACGCTGGTGCTCGTGGTGAGCGACGGGGTGGGAGCCGCGTGGCGCGACGGGCGGATGGGGCAAGTGCTGGCGCGCTGGGCGGGGGTCGGCCCGACGGCGGTGGTGCACGCGCTGCCGCCCCGGCTGTGGGAGGGCTCCGGGATCCGGGCGCGGCGCCGGCAGGTGCGGACCCGCAGACCGGGCTCGGCCAATACGGACTGGACGGTCGCGGATCCGGTGCTGCCCGCCGCCCTGGCGCGTTTCGAGGGGGTGCCGGTGCCGGTGCTGGAACCGGACGCCGGGCCGCTCGCCGACTGGGCCCGGCTGATCGCCTCGGCGAGCGGTACGGCCGTTCTGCCGCTGCTGGATCCGGGGCGCGGCGGCCCCCGCCCCGCCCCGGCCGCCACCGTCCCCAGCCCGGCCGCCGCTCCGGCACCGGCCGATGAGCTGAGCCGTGTCCAGCGCTTCCGGGACGCGGCGTCCCCGGAGGCCTACCGGCTGGCGGCCCATCTGGCCGCCGTGGCCCCGCTGCCGGTGCCGGTGATGCGGATGGTGCAGAAGGCGGTGGACGGCCGGACGGACACCGGACGTCTCGCCGAGGTGTTCCTGGGCGGCCTGATGCGCCCCGTCGCACCGCCCGCCTCGGCGGGACCGGACCCGCTGCCGCCCGAACACCGTCCCTTCGCCTTCGCCGACGCGGCGCAGCGGGCCCTGCTGGGCGCGGTGCCGCTGTCCGAACTGGTCGCGACCAGCAAGCTGATCGGCCGCCGTCTCGAGCAACTGGCGGGCCGCTCCCCCGACTTCCCGGCCTGGCTGGCCCACACTGCCGGCAGCGACCGACTCCCGCCCGGTGCCCGCCCCTTCACGGCGGTGGAGCAACGCTTGGCGGCCCGGCTGGGGGCACCGCCGCAGCCGTCGGTGTTCACGACCCCGACGGCGGCGGTGCAGTGGCGCCGTCTGGAACCCCGCGACCCGCGGGTGATCGGTCCGTACCGGCTGCGGAGGGCCGGGCCCTGGGGCGCGCGCGTCGTCCCCTATCTGGGCCGGGACGCCTACGGCGAGGAGGCCGTCGTCACCGTCCTTCCCGGGCTTCCCGCGCCGCAGGCCGCGGCCTTGCTCGGGGTACAGGCCGAAGCACTGCGCCGGATGGACGGGCGCCATGCGCCCCGGCTGCTGCGTGCGGGGCTGGACGAGGACGTTCCATGGGTGTCCGAAGAAGCGTTCCTCGGCCAGCGGCTGCACGATGTCCTTTTCGAGGACGCCGATCGATGGGACGGGCACACCGCCCTCGCGTTCGCCCGGCGGATCGCGGACGCGGTGCGGGTGTGCGCGGCCGAGGGGATGGCGCACGGCGACCTCACCGTCCACACCGTGCATGTCGTCGGTGAGGACATCTTCGTGACCGGCTGGTCCTCGGCCTGCATCGACGGCGCCCCGTCCCCGTCGTCCCTCGGGCACCACCGGCCCACTCCCGAGGACAACGTCGGAGACCTGGGCGACATCCTGCTGTGCCTCGGCGGCGGGGGGCTGATGTATACGCACGGCCGGGACACCTATGACATGCCGCGCTGGAGCGGCGCCGCGTGGCAGCCGGTCCGGGACATCGTGATGGCATGCCTGGAGAGGCAGGGCCGCCCCACGGCCGCACAGGTCTGGGAGCTCCTCACCGACTTCCGGCCGGACGCCGGGACACCGGAGCCCCGCGCCCGACACCCCCGGACCGAGCGGCCCATCGTCTGCGCGCAGTGCGGCAGCCCGCCGGCCCCGGACGACCGCTTCTGCGATGTGTGCGGTGGGGATGTGCTGACGACCCCACCATCGCCGACGCCGCCCGACTCCGCTCGCGCCTCCCGCCCGGAGCCCGAGAGCGGCCTGCCGTCTCTCGACGGGTATCGGGCCTACCGCAGGCTGGGCGGCAGTCGGGGCTACGGCGTCTATCTGGCCCATCGGCCGGGCGCGTCGAACGACGTGGTGATACGCCACGCCCCCGGCGGCACCGCCCAGGGCATCGGGCGGCGACTGCGGACCGAGGCGGAGGCGCTGCGGCGGATGTCCGGGCACTACGCCCCCCGGCTCCTCGTCGACGCCTCCTCTTCCGACGCTCCATGGCTCGTGGTGGAATGCGTCCGGCTCCCCGATGGCTCACCGGCCCCACCGCTGTCCTCGCTCATGGGCCGAAGGCCCGACGGCTCGCCCCGGTTGGACGCCGAGCGGGCCGCCACCATCGGCCTCCGCATCGCCGAAGCGGTGAACATGTGCTCGCTCAAGGGCGTCGTGCCCGGGCCCCTGACGGCGGACACCGTGCTCGTCACCGACAGCACGGTGAAACTGATCGGCTGGAGCGACGCGAGCATCGGCGACCGCCTCCCGGGAGCTCCCACCGCCGCGGACAGCGTCTACGCCCTGGGCCAGATCCTCCGCGATCTGAGCGACGCGCAGCCGACCGGTGAGCTCATCCGCACCATGGACCTGTGGCGCAATCCCCAACTGCTCTCGACCATCTCCGCCTGTCTGGACGACCGGCCGGGCAGGCGCCCGTCGGCGGGGCGGGTGGCGGACGTCTTCGTCCAGTGCCTGACGACCATGTCGACGTCGACGTCGATGCAGATGCCGATGCAGATGCCGATGTCGTACGAGGCCGAGACCTCGGACACCCTTCAGCCGGCGGCCGAGACGTCGGATGATGCCGAGCCCGAGTCCCCGGCGGACCCCGGGCCCGCCCCCACGACCGCCCCCACGGCCACTCCCGAGCCGTCGCCGAAGCGGTCCGGGCCCTCGTTCACCCGAGCCCTGCGGTCCCTGTTCCAGCGCGGCGGGAGCGGCCCCGAGGCCGCCATGGGGCATCTGCTGGAGCAGGTGCGCCTCCCCCGCACCGAGAGCTGCCACCTCGCGGTCATCAGCCGTGCGGTAGGGGCCGGTCGCACCACCACGGCCATCGCGCTCGGCGATGTCCTCGCGAGCGCGCACCGGGGCAAGGTCATCGCACTCGACGCGATCCCCGGCGGGGACGCCCTCGGCCGTCGCGTTCAGCGTGAGAGCGAGGCGACCATCCAGGATGTGGTCCGGGCCGTCCTCGACACCGACAACAGCGACTTCAGCTCCGTCCGGCGCTTCACCTCTCAGACGCCCAGTGGGCTCGAGGTCCTCGTCGGCGACCCGCGCCCGTTCATTCTGCGGGACCGCACACCCGAGGTGAACAACCGCGAATACCGCGCTGTCATCGCCGCTCTGCGCCGGCGCTATCCGGTCATCCTGTCCGCTTCGGACACCGGTGGGCTCCGCGACTTCGTGCCCGAGCTCCTCGACCTCACCGACCAGCTGATCATCGTCACCAGCCCCTCCGTGGAACGCATGAGGAGCGCGCACACGACCCTGGACCGGCTGATCCAGGGCGGACGCGGGGACCTCGTGCAGCGCGCCATTGTGGTGCTCAACACACATCGCGAATACCCGCTGGCAGACCCCGAGCGCCTCGCGGTGGGCTTCCGGGTCCGCTGCCGCGGCGTGGTCGTCGTGCCATACGACCAGCATCTGGCAGCTCCGGGCGAGATCGACCTCCAGCGACTGGCGCCCAGGACCCTCGACGCCTACCTCGACATCGCGGCACTGGTCGCCGAGGGCTACCCCGGGGCCGGGGATTGAGCGGGCCGCGGAGGGCCTATCCTCTACGCCATGTCCGCCGATTTGATCCGCATCGTCTCCCGCTCCTCCCCCATGGCCCTCGCCCAGGTCGAGCGGGTCCGCGCCGAGCTGGCCGCGCTGCGGCCGGGCATCCGTACGGAGGTCGTGCCGGTCACCACCTCCGGGGACCGCTGGATGGGCGATCTGTCGAAGCTGGGCGGGAAGGGGGCGTTCACCAAGGAGGTGGACGCCGCGCTGCTGGCGAGCGAGGCTGACCTCGCGGTGCACTGCATCAAGGACGTGCCCGCCGACCGCCCGCTGCCCGCGGGCACGGTCTTCGCGGCCTACCTCAAGCGGGACGACATCCGTGACGCCGTGATCCACCCCGAGGGGCTGACCCTCGACGAGATGCCCGCGGGGGCCCGGATCGGCACCTCCTCGGTCCGCCGCATCGCCCAGCTGGCCATCACCCACCCGGAGCTGGAGTGCGTGCCGATGCGCGGCAACGCCAACCGCCGGCTGGAGAAGCTGGACGCGGGCGAGTGCGACGCGCTGATGCTGGCCGTCTCGGGGCTGGAGCGGATCGGCCGTACGGACCGGATCAGCGAGATCCTGCCGGTGGACACCATGTGCCCGCCGATCGGGGCCGGGGTGCTGGGGCTGCAGTGCCGCGAGGACGATACCGAGACGATCGAGGCGGTGGCCGGGCTCGGCGACGCCGACGTCTGGAAGGAAATCAGCGCGGAGCGGATGCTGCTCCATGTGCTGCAGGGGCACTGCAACTCCCCCATCGCGGGCTACGCCAAGGCCGAGCGCGACGGCCGGCTCTCGCTGCGCGCCCGGGTCTTCAGCCCGGACGGCAAGACGGTGCTGGACGCCCACGAGTGGGCGGGCCCGCTGGACCCGGCCACCCTGGGGACGTCGGTCGCGGTGGCGCTGCTGCGGCAGGGCGCCCGCGAGGTCATCGACACGATCCCGCACTGACGCGGCCGCTGCCCCCTCCCGGGGCTTTCCGGGCCCAGGGCTCCAGGGCCCTACCGCGCCCGCAGCCTCCGCCACACCGCCCGCGCCGCATGGTGCCCCGACATGCCGTGGACGCCGGGCCCCGGTGGGGTGGCGGAGGAGCACAGGAAGACCGCCGGGTGGGCGGTGGCGTACGGGACGCGGGCGAGCTTGGGCCGTATGGCCGCCTGGATGCCCTCGAAGGCACCGCAGGCGATGTCGCCGTCGATGTAGTTGGCGTTGCGCGCGGCGAGTTCGGGCGGTCCGGCCACCGCACGGGCCAGGACCAGATCGCGGAAACCGGGGGCGAAGCGCTCGATCTGACGCTCGATCACCTCCGTGGCGTCGCCCTTCCACCCGCTGGGCACATGGCCGTACGCCCAGAAGGTGTGCTGGCCCTCCGGGGCCCGTGAGGGGTCGAGCAGGGTCGGCTGAGAGGTGATCAGGAACGGGACGGAGGGGTCGCGCCCCTCGACCGCGGCCCGCAGCGCCGCGCCGATCTCGCCCGAGGTGGGGCCGACATGGACGGTGCCCGCGCGCCGGGCCTCGGGCGCGGTCCACGGCACCGGGCCGCAGAGCGCGTAGTCGACCTTGAAGGCGCTGGCCCCGTAGCGGTAGCGGCGGTAGGCGTTGCCGAGACCGGCGATACGGGCCAGGGCGCGCGGCGAGGTGTCGAAGATGTACGCGCGGGCGGGCGGCAGCTCGTCGAGCCGCTTGACCTCGGTGGAGACGTGGATCGTCCCGCCGTTCTCGCGCAGATACGCCCCCAGCGCGTCCACGATCGACTGGGACCCGCCGCGCGGAATCGGCCAGCCGACCTCATGGGCCGCGACGGCGAAGATCAGGGCGGGTCCGCCGGTGGCCAGCGCGCTGGTCGGCGCGATGGCATGCCCGGCCAGCCCGGTGAACAGGGCGCGCGCCTTCTCGTCACGGAAGCGCAGCGGCCCGGCGAGCAGCGAGACCGGCTGCAGCGCGTGCAGCCCGAAGCGGGCCCAGGTGATCGGGTCACGGGGCACCCCGTCCCAGGGGGTGCGCAGCATATCGGGGGCGAGGGTGGCCCATTTGCCCAGATAGGGCGCGAGCAGCCGGCGGTAGGTACCGGCGTCGCGCGGGCCGAGCGACCTGGCGGTCTCGCCGACCGAGCGGGCCAGCACCGCGGCCGAGCCGTCCGGGAAGGGGTGGGCCAGCGGCAGTTCGGGGTGGAGCCACTCCAGGCCGTGCCGGGCGAGCGGCATCCGGTCGAAGGCCGGGGAGCCGATGGCGAGCGGGTGCACGGCGGAACAGGGGTCGTGCCGGAAGCCGGGAAGGGTCAGCTCTTCGGTGCGGGAGCCCCCGCCGATGGTGTCCGCGGCCTCGAAGATCTCCACCGCACAGCCGCGGCGGGCGAGTTCGACGGCCGCGGTCAGCCCGTTCGGCCCGGCACCCACAACGACCGCGTCGAGCATGGACGGCACCTCGGCCCCCTCGTCCTTGAGGAATCAGTGGAACGATCAGCCGGCGGCGGCCAGCAAGCCCAGGATATGCGCAACGGCCGCCTCGTCCCTGGCCGCCGTGAAAGGAAGGGCATTGCCCCCGCTGATCCGGAACGGCTTGCCGTCGAGCGTGGCATGTGCCCCGCCCGCCTCGCCGACCAGCAGCAGACCGGCGGCGTGGTCCCAGGCGTTCTCCCAGGTGAAGGCGACGGCGTCGAGCAGCCCCCGGGCCACGTTCAGATATTCCAGACCGGCCGAACCGCAGGGGCGCACCTCAACTCCCGGCACCTGCAGGCCGGACAGGGCGCGCTTCTCCGCGTCGGTGGTGAAGTCGTAGTGGGAGACGGCGACGTGGAGGACCGCGCCGGGCTCCGGGGAGCCGCAGTGGATCGGCTCGCCGTTCAGCAGGGCGCCCCCGCCACGGCGGGCGATGGCCATCTGGTCGAACACCGGCGCGTAGGTCCAGGACGCGAGGAGCTCTTCGCCGTGGGCGAGGGCGACCAGCGTCGCGAAGCCGGGGTCGCCGTGGACGAACTGCCGGGTGCCGTCGACCGGGTCGACGATCCATACGGGCGCGTCGCCACCGAGGGCGGTGAGCACGGCCGGATCGGCGTGCACCGCCTCCTCGCCCACCACCACGGAGCCGGGCAGCAGCTTGGTGAGGGCGTCGGTCAGATGCTCCTCGGTCTGCCGGTCGGCGATGGTCACCAGGTCGTGCGGACCGTTCTTCTCCACGATCTCGTGGGCGGCGAGCTGCCGGTAGCGCGGCATGACCTTGTCGGCGACCGCCGTGCGGATCGCCTCCTCCACCGCGCCGAGATCACCGGCGAGAAATTCATCGATCATGCGTTCATCGAATCATGTCTCAGCGACGGCAGGTGGCATACCGGCTGCCAGACGATGTCATCGAGGTGAAGGGAGCGACCGCCGCAAATCCCCTTTCGCCCGGCATCCCGGTCCACCCCGCCGACCCGCGGTGCCGCGGGGCGCGGGAACGGGAACGGAGCCAGGCGCCGCAGGTGCGCAACGGGCCCGCTGCAGGGCACCCGGGGCCCGGAACGGACGCGCCGCCGCACGCCAGGCGCGGCGCAGGAACGCGCGCGGCGCCTGGCAGGGATCAGGGCACGCGCTCGGTGGGACGGTCCGCGGTCGGTTCGGGGCTGGGGGCTGCCGGGCCCCGGGCCCGGGGGCCGGTGGTGAGGAGGCCCAGGGTCACGATGGCGAGACCGCAGCCCGCCATGATCGCCCAGCCCAGATGGCTGGCCTCGGGGAAGCCGGAGGCGAAGGGACCGTGCACCCGGGCGGTGGAGACCGAGCCGAGGACGGCGACGCCGAGGGCCGCCCCCACCTGGCGGCCGGTGGAGGTGACCGCGGCGGCCACCCCCGCCTGGGAGCGCGGCATCCCGGACACCGCCGAGTAGGTCAGCGGGGCGTCGAGCATGCCGAAGCCGATGCCGAACGCCACATAGGCGATCACGAGGTACCAGATGGGGGTGTCCGCGCCCACCTGGGTCAGCAGCAGCCCGCACCCCGCCGTACCGGCCCCGGCGATCACCATGGGGATACGTGGGCCGCGGGCGCCGACGATACGGCCCGCGAGCGGTGAGGAGACCAGGGTCATGGCCGCCATCGGCAGCGTGAGCAGCCCGGTGTGCAGCGGGGAGAAGTCCCGTACGTCCTGCAGATACAGGGCGTTGAGGAAGAGGAACCCGGCGAGCGCGGCGAAACCGCACACCGCCGAGGCGATGGCGCCGCTGAAGGAGGGGCTGCGGAAGAAGCGGACGTCCAGCAGCGGTTCGGCGCGGCGCAGTTCATAGCGGATGAGGGTGGCGGCCGCGATGGCCGCGACCGTGAAGCAGCCGACGATCTGCGCCGAGCCCCAGCCCCGGACCGGGCCCTCGATGATGCCGTACGTGAGCGTCGCGAACAGCACGATCACCAGCAGCTGTCCCACCGGATCGAGCCGGCGCGGCCGCGGGGCCTTGGACTCGGGGACGAACAGCGCGGTGAGGACGAGGGCGAGCGCGGCGACCGGGAGGTTGACCCAGAAGACGGCCTGCCAACCGGTCGAGTCCACCAGCGCACCGCCGACGACGGGCCCCAGCGCGATGCTCACCCCCGCGACCGCACCCCACAGCCCGATCGCCCTGGCCCGCTCCTTGGGATCGGTGAAGGTGTTGGCGATGATCGAGACCGCGACGGGGTTGAGCATCGCCCCGCCCATGGCCTGCACCATCCGGAAGGCGATGAGCGAACCGGTGTCGGTGGCGAGCCCGCACAGCAGCGACCCCAGGCTGAACAGCAGCAGCCCGGTCTGGAAGGTCCGGCGCCTGCCGAACCGGTCGGCCATGGAGCCGGAGAGCATCAGCAGGCCGGCGAGCACCACGGTGTAGGAGTCCACCGTCCACTGCAGTCCCGAGGACGAGGCGTCCAGATCCTTCTGGATGGACGGCAGGGCGAGATTCACGATGGTGGTGTCGAGACCCACCATGAACAGGCTGATGCAGCAGATCCCCAGGATCGGCCACTTGTGGCGGTGGTGCGGCGGCGGACCGTCTCCCTCGCTGTCGCTGTCCGCGTCGCCCGGGGCGGCTTGGCTCATGGAGCCGGCCATGGTTCGCCTCCTGGTCGGGGCGGGTCATGCCCCGGCGCACGGACCGCTGCGACCTCCGCATCGAAGGGTCCGCCCGCCGGGGGTGCCTCGCCTGGGTTCCGGACTATGCCTTGCGGCCGGTGATCACGACGGTGTCCGCGCCGAGGGGCAGCCGTCCGGTGGGCTCGAAGCCCACCGCGCGGAACCACTGCTCGTACTCGGCGCCCGTGTAGACCATGCCCTCGCCGGAGGCGATGGTGTGGAAGTAGGCGGACAGCATCGCCGCCCGCTCGGGTCCGGTGCCGTCGTCGTCCTGGCGCGGGGTGACCACGTAGATCCGGCCGCCGGGCGGGAGGGCGCGGGCGGCCTTGGCGAGCAGTTCCTGGATCCGCTCGGAGGACCAGATCTCCAGGAAGTGGGCGAAGAGCACTCCGTCGCAGCCGGTCGGGAACTCGTCGTGGAAGGCGTCGAGGCTCACCGCCCGCACCCGGTCGGCCAGCCCGAGCTTCCCGATCTTCTCGTTGGCGGCGGTGGCCACGGAGGGCAGATCGGCGATGGTGATGCGCAGGTCCGGCCAGCGGTCGGCGAGGTTGGCGGCGTTGATGGCCGTTCCGCCGCCGATGTCCAGGAGATGGCCGCACCCCGAGAGGTCCAGCTTCTCCCCCAGCTCGGCGCCAACGAGCCTGCTCACCGACGACATCATGGTGTGGAATGTGGTCTCCAGCTCGGGATTTTCGGCGAGCCGCCCGTAGAGGGTGGGTGCCGTTCCCGGAATTTCCCGCCGCAGACCGAGGTTGGTGTCTTCCTTGAGGGATTCACAGAACCAGGCCATCGCCCGGTAGATACCGTGCTGTTCCCAGGGAATGTTGGAGGCGGGCGCCTCATCGAAGTTTGCGGTCAGCGGCTTCGAGAGCGGGGTGGTGTGGTAACCCTCGCCGTCCTTGCGCAAAAGGCCGAATACCGTACAGCCGAGAAGGAGGATGCGGGTGGGCTGCTCCTTGAGGTCCAGCCGTGCGGCGATCTCCCGCACGGCCAGACCGGGCTCCTTCTCCACCAGCGCGAAGAGCCCCAACTGGAATCCCGCGCTCAGGAACTGAAACCGATAGTGGGCCTTGTAGAGCCCTCTGAGCTCCACGTCTATCGGTACCTCGGTTTGCGTCATGCCCAACCCTTCTCTGACAAGGAGTCGTTCAGCCGACGGCACATCAGAGCACAAAATCCGAGGTGATTGTAACCATGTTCGAAGGTTTCAGGGGGCGGTAGTGCCTTTTGTTCTCCGGGCCCCGACGGGCAGCATCAGGGCCGTATACAGCGCCAATGAAGCCCCGAGTCCGACCGCCCATCCATAGTCGGCGAGCGGCCGCAGAAACGGAATTAACCCTTCCTTGGGAAAAGGCCCTTTGCCGGGCTGGGAGGCGGAACCGCCCACCGCGAGCACGCCGCCCACCACGAAGGCGACAACCGCCCGCCAGTTCCAGCCGGATGCATACCAATAGCGCCCTTTGGGCCGATACAGATCGGCCAGATCGAGAACGGTACGGCGAATGATCCAATAGTCGGCGATCAGGACGCCCGCGACCGTGCCGAGCAGTCCGCCGACCACCCCGAGCCAGGTGAAGATGTACAGCTCGGGGGTGGAGGTGAGCTTCCAGGGGAAGATGAGCACCCCGACGATGCCGGTGATCAGCGCCCCGGTACGGAAGGTGATGAACTTCGGCGCGAGATTGGCCAAGTCGTACGCGGGCGAGACCACATTGGCCGCGATATTGACCGAGACGGTGGCGATCAGCACCGTGACCAGTGCGAAGAGCAGGCCGAAGACATTGTCGGCCTTGCCCGCGAGCGCCACCGGGTCCCAGATCGGCTCCCCGTAGACCGCCTCGGAGCCGGAGGTCACGAAGACCGACAGCAGCGCGAAGGCGGTCATGGTGGTGGGCAGCCCCAGCGTCTGGCCCCACACCTGGGCCCGCTGGCCCGCGCCGAAGCGGGTGAAGTCGGGGATGTTCAGCGAGAGGGTGGACCAGAAGCCGATCATGCCCATCAGGGCGGGGAAGAAGACCGGCCAGAAGTCGCTGCCCCAGCCCAGCCGGGAGGGCTGGTCGAGCAGCGAGCCGAAGCCGCCCGCCTTGTCCGCGATCCACACCAGCAGCACCACGGCTCCGACGAGAACGAAGGGCGCGGCCCAGTTCTCGAAGCGGCGCAGGGTCTCCATGCCGCGGTAGATGATGGCCAGTTCCAGCACCCAGAAGACCAGGAAGCACAGCCACAGCGTCCAGGGGTAGCCGGCGATCTCCCCGGCCCTCTCCCAGCCGCCCCCGACGACCTTGCCCAGCAGGATGTAGATGCCCTGCCCGCCGATCCAGGTCTGGATGCCGAACCAGGCACAGGCCACGGCGGCGCGGATCAGCGCCGGGAGGTTGGCGCCGCGCAGCCCGAAGGAGGCGCGGGCCAGCACGGGGAAGGGGATGCCGTACTTGGGCCCGGCGTGGCCGGTGAGCAGCATCGGCAGCAGGACGACGACATTGGCGACGGCGATGGTGAAAACGGCCTGCTTCCAGTCCATGCCGAGCGCGACCAGACCGGAGGCCAGCGTCCAGGAGGGGATGTTGTGGGCCATGCCCACCCACAGCGCGGTGAAGTTGTAGGTGCTCCAGCGGCGTTCGGCCACCGGCACCGGGCGCAGGTCCTCGTTGCTGAAGCGGTTGTCGTCCAGGGTCACACCCGGCGGCAGCTCCACCCGGCCGTCGGGGCGGGAGGTGACCGGGTCCGGCTCGGCAGGGGGCGGTGCGGTAGCGGTCATGAGGACCCTCTTCGTTCGTACGGAAGATGTCGGGGAGTGCGGAACGAACGAGGGCCGTGCGGGGCCCGGGTGCCGGCCGGTGGTGGGCCGGCCGGCGGATGTGGTGTTCGGGCGTACGGGTGCGGGCGCGCGGCTGAGCGGTCAGCCGGTCAGCGCCGGGATGACCCGCTCGCCGTACGCGTCGAGCGTGCGCTCCTTCGCGTCATGCATCGCGTAGACCGCGAACTGCTCGACCCCCAGGGCGCGCAGCCGCTCCAGCTTCTCGATATGCGCCTCGGCCGGGCCGAGCAGGCAGAACCGGTCGACGATCTCATCGGGGACGAAGGCCGTGTCCGGATTGCCGCTGCGGCCGTGGTGCGCGTAGTCGTACCCCTGCCGCTCCTTGATGTACGTGGTCAGGGACTCGGGCACGGCGCCGGAGTGCTCGCCGTAGCGAGAGACCAGGTCGGCCACATGGTTGCCGACCATGCCGCCGAACCAGCGGCACTGCTCACGGGCGTAGGCCAGGTCGTCGCCGACATACGCGGGGGCGGCGACGCAGATGGTGACCGCGTCCGGATCGCGCCCGGCCTCGGCGGCGGCGGTGCGCACCGCCTTGACCATCCACTCCGTCAGGAAGGGGTCGGCGAGCTGCAGGATGAAACCGTCGGCCTTCTGCCCGGCCAGCGCGAGCGCCTTGGGGCCGTACGCCGCCATCCACACCGGCAGCCTGCTGTTCTCGATCCAGGGGATGTGCATCGGGCTGCCGTCCACGACGGCCTCCCTGCCCTCCGCCAGCTCGCGAATGGCGTCGATGGCCTCGCCGAGGCGGGCGAGGGTGTTGGGCTTGCGCCCGGCCACCCGCAGCGCGGAGTCACCGCGGCCGATACCGCAGACCGTGCGGTTGCCGTACATCTCGTTGAGGGTGGCGAAGGTGGAGGCGGTCACCTCCCAGGTGCGGGTGGACGGGTTGGTGACCATGGGGCCGACGATCAGCCGCTCGGTGCGGGCCAGGATCTGGCTGTAGATGACGAACGGCTCCTGCCACAGCACGGCGGAGTCGAAGGTCCAGCCGTAGCCGAAGCCGTTGCGCTCGGCGCGGCGCATCAGCTCGACGACGGCCGAGGCGGGTGGATCGGTCTGCAGGACGAGTCCGAAGTCCATGCTCGCTCCCTGGCTCAGCCGAGGTACTGACAGGTGTCACGGACGAGGAATTGGCCGTGCCCGGCACGCCCGGTGTATTCCCGCCGGTCGATGACGGGGACACCGCGCGACAACACGGTCTCGACCTGCCCGGTGATCCGCTTGCCCTCGTACGCCGAGTAGTCGACGTCCATGTGGTGGGTCTCGGCGGACAGGGTCTGCTGGGCCGCCGGATCGTAGACGACGATGTCGGCGTCGGTCCCGGGCGCGATGGTGCCCTTCCGCGGATAGAGGCCGAACATCCTGGCCGGGGTGGCGCAGGCGATCTCGATCCAGCGGCGACGGGAGATATGGCCGTCCACCACGGCCTGGTGGAGCAGGTCCATCCGGTGCTCCACGCCCGGCATCCCGTTGGGGATCTTGGAGAAGTCGCCCCGGCCCAGCTCCTTCTGCCCGGTGAAGCAGAACGGGCAGTGGTCGGTGGAGACCACCTGGAGGTCGTTGGTCCGCAGCCCCCGCCACAGCGCGGCCTGGTGCTCGACCGGCCGAAGCGGTGTGGAGCAGACGTACTTGGCGCCCTCGAAGTCCGGCTCGGCGAGGTTGTCCGTGGACAGGAACAGATACTGCGGACAGGTCTCGCCGAAGACCGGAAGCCCCAGGTCACGCGCCTGTGTCAGCTCCGCGAGGGCCTCCTGGGCCGACACGTGGACGACATACAGCGGGGCGCCGGCCACCCGGGCGAGCTGAATGGCGCGATGGGTGGCCTCCGACTCCAGCAGCGCCTTGCGGACCTCACCGTGGTAGCGGGGGTCGGTCCTGCCCTCGGCCAGGGCCTGTTCCACCAGGACGTCGATGGCGATGCCGTTCTCGGCGTGCATCATGATCAGCCCGGCGTTGGCGGAGGCGCGCTGCATGGCCCGCAGGATCTGCCCGTCGTCGCTGTAGAAGACCCCCGGGTAGGCCATGAACAGCTTGAAGCTGGTCACGCCCTCCCCCACCAGGAGATCCATCTCCTTGAGCGCGCTCTCGTTCACATCGGAGAGGATCATGTGGAAGCCGTAGTCGATGGCGCAGTTGCCCCGCGCCTTGAGGTGCCAGGCGTCCAGCCCCTCGCGCAGGGAGTGGCCCACCGTCTGGATGGCGAAGTCCACGATGGTGGTGGTGCCGCCCCAGGCCGCCGCCCGGGTGCCGGTCTCGAAGGTGTCGGAGGCGAAGGTGCCGCCGAACGGCATCTCCATATGGGTGTGCCCGTCGACCCCGCCCGGGATGACGTACTTGCCGGTGGCGTCGATCGTACGGTCGGCCGTCCAGCCCTGGGCGTACGCGCTGCCGGACGAGGCGAGGGCGGCGACCTTCCCGTCCTCGATCAGCACATCGGCCAAGGTCTCCTCGGCGGCGGTGATGACCAGCCCGCCGCGGATCACGGTACGGGACATCAGCTCACGCTCCTTCCGGACCGGGTGCTCTTCAGAGCGGCCTCGAGGATCTCCGCGCCCTCCTCGGCCTCGGCCACGGTGAGGCTGAGCGGCGGGGCGATCCGCAGCACGCTGCTGTTGTGCCCGCCGCCCTTGCCGATGAGCAGCCCGCCCTCCCGGGCGGCCTCCAGAACGGCGGACGCTCCCTCGGGATACGGGTCGCCGGTGCCCGGTTCGACCAGCTCGATGCCGATCATCAGCCCCCGGCCGCGGACCTCGCGCACGGTGTCCAGACCGGCGCAGGCGGCGCGCAGCCGCTCGGTCAGCAACCCGCCGACCCGGCGGGCGTTGCCCTGCAGATCGTGTTCGACCAGGTGGGTGAGGTTGGCCAGACCGGCGGCCATCGTGATGGGGCTGCCGCCGAAGGTGGAGATGGAGTTGGCGCCCAGGCAGTTCATGACCTCGGCGCGGGCGACGACACCGCCGATCGACATGCCGTTGCCGATGCCCTTGGCGAAGGTGAGGATGTCGGGCGGCCCGGAGCGGTCATGCGCCTGCCAGCCCCAGAAGTGGTCGCCGGTGCGGCCCCAACCGGTCTGCACCTCATCGGTGATCCACAAGATGCCGTGCCGGTCGAGCACCTCGCGGAAGGCGGCGAACAGCCCGTCGGGCGGGGAGGTGAAGCCGCCGACGCCCTGGATCGGCTCGGCGATCAGCGCGGCGACATTGCCGTGCGCCTGGCCGAGGACGTCCTCGAGATCGGCGACGCACGCCTTGATGTACTCCCCGTCGGACAGCCCGGCGAACGGCCCCCGGGTGCGCACCCCGCCATGTACGTACAGCGTCTGCAGCGGGGACAGGCTGGTCGGCGACCAGCCGCGGTTGCCGGTGATGCCGACGGCCGAGAAGGAGCGGCCGTGGTAGCTGTTGCGCATCGCCAGGATCTGGTTCGAGCGGCGGTAGGTGGTGGCGAGCAGCAGGGCCGTGTCATTGGCCTCGGTGCCGGAGGTGGTGAAGAAGACCCGCGCGTCCGGGATGCCGGACAGGGTGGCGACCCGCTCGGCCAGGTCGACCATGGGCCGGTCGAGGTAGAGCGTGGAGGTGTGCAGGATCCGGCCCGCCTGCTCGCTGATGGCCTTGGTGACCTCGGGGAGGGCGTGCGCGGTCATGGTGGTGAGGATGCCGCCGAAGAAGTCGAGGTAGCGGTTGCCCTCGGCGTCCCAGACGTGGCGGCCCTCGCCGTGGGTGATCTCGATGGGGCGCTGGTAGTAGACGGCGAGCCAGTCGGGGAGCACGGCTTGGTGCCGTGCGTAGAGGGCCGCGTGGGGACCGCGGTCGGCATCGCTCCCGGCACCACTGCTGCTGCTCATGGCATCGCTGCTGTTGCTCATGGGTTCACCAGCCCCTCGTAGGCGTCGGGGCGCCGGTCGCGGTAGAACGCCCATTGCTGCCGCACCTCGTCGATCAGACCGAAGTCGAGGTCGCGGACGATCAGCTCCTCCTCCTTGTCACTGGCCACGTCACCGACGAACTGGCCGCGCGGATCGACGAAGTAGCTGGTGCCGTAGAAGTCGTTGTCGCCGTACTCCTCGGTGCCGACGCGGTTGATCGCGGCGATGAAGTACTCATTGGCGACGGCCGCGGCGGGCTGTTCCAGCTGCCAGAGGTAGGCCGACAGCCCTCGGGAGGTGGCCGAGGGGTTGTAGACGAGCTGCGCCCCGGCCAGGCCCAGCGCGCGCCAGCCCTCGGGGAAGTGGCGGTCGTAGCAGATGTACACCCCGACCCTGCCCACGGCGGTGTCGAACACCGGCCAGCCCACGTTTCCCGGCTTGAAGTAGTACTTCTCCCAGAACCCCTTGACCTGCGGGATGTGGTGCTTGCGGTACTTGCCCAGATAGCTGCCGTCCGCGTCGATCACGGCCGCGGTGTTGTAGTAGAAGCCCGACTGCTCGAGCTCGAAGACCGGCACCACGATCACCATGCCGGTCTCCCGCGCCAGCTCCCGCATCCGCCGCACGGTCGGCCCATCCGGCACCGGCTCGGCCCACCGGTAGTGCTCCGCCTCCTGCACTTGGCAGAAGTAGGGCGCGTTGAACACCTCCTGGAAGCCAATCACCTTGGCGCCCTGGGCGGCCGCCTGCCGGGCGTACTCCTCATGCTTCGCGATCATCGATTCGGTATCGCCGGTCCAGGTGGCCTGGACGAGAGCGGCACGTACGAGGTTGGCCATGATCAGCTCCTCAACCTGTGTCTACGCACGTAGAATCCGGCTGTGAAGAACGTAAGAGCGCACTGACCACTCTGGCAATACCGCCGCCGTTACTCAACGAAGACGATCACGTTTCCTGTTTTGTCGGGTTGCGGGGTGGGGCTGATCGGGGCGAGGGCCGGTGGATGGATGTGGGTTTCGCCTCGCGCCTTCGGCGCAATTGAGCAGCGGCGGCGGGAGTGGGGGCGCGGGCCGCGCCGCCGACCGCCGGGGGGCTGATCCATCCGGGCTAAGGGCCCCTCGGGGTACCCCCCGAAAAAACGCTTGACCTGAAGCAACTAATTGGTCAAACGATTTCGAGAGGGGTCCCCCAACCCCCTCCCGGCTGCCCGGCACCAACCCCAATCACCGACCAGCGGAGCCGCCACCGGCGCCCACACCCACCGACCCGGCGCCCGGCAGCGGCGCCGCGCCCCCCACCACCGCCGCCGCTGCTCAAATGCGCCGAAGGCGCGAAACGGCGCCGCACCCAACCACGCCGACCGGCCCGAACGAGCCCCCACCCGAGACTCACGCCCAGACCCACGCACAGGCCCAGGCTCACACCCAGGCTCAGACCAGGCCGGGTACGCCCGGCAGCCCCGCAGCGCGCAACGCATGGGCTAGGTCGTGGTGACTGCTGGAGGACACACCGGCGGCGGCGTCGAGCAGCAGGGGCACCAACGTGGCGGGGTCCTCCGCCGCCGCCCGCGCCGCCTCCTCCGGCGTACGGGCCCGTACGAGCGCCTCCAGCAGAAACGCCGCCCTGTGAGGTGCGCCCACCGCGAGGAGTGCCTGGGCGGTGTGGGCCACCTCGGGGGCGGGGCGCGAGACGCTCTGCCGTAACAGCCGCTCGCCATCGGCCGCACGTTCCGCCGCGACCAGCGCCTCGGCGGCTGCGGCGAGCCGTGTGGGCGGCAGACACGCCATCTCCCACAGCAGCGTGGACACATCGGCCCCGAGTCCGGCGCGCTCCAGCTCCTCCGCGAGGACGGGCAGCCGTGGGGCGGGCCAGGCGGCGGCCTCGTAGAGCACGACGTGGGCCTCGCCGGAGCGGCCCGCCGCCCGGAGTCGGCCGAGCCGCGCGACGGCCTCCTGGGCGGCACGTCGCGCGGCGGCGCGCTCCGCCGCCTCCCGGGCGAGCCGTCGCCCGTCGTCCGCCGCCCTGTCCCGCTTACGGCGCTTGCCGCCGCCCTCGCCGTCGTACGCCCCGGCGAACCGAGCACCGCGCGGAGTCGCGGGAACCTCCGTTCCCCTCTCGGCCAAAGACGGGGCGGGTGAGGCCGGCGTCGGCGCCGCCGTACCCCCGCCTCCGGCCCCGGCAAACCGCGCCCCGCGCGGCCGAGGTCCCGCGGGGCCAGGGGCAGGCGCGGACGCTGTCGACGCGGGCCCCGAGCCCTGCGCGACGGGCTCGGTAGACGTGTCCCTGTCCGGCCCCGCAGCAGACGCGGAAGCGCCCGCGGAGGTGCCCGGCGGCGGGGGCAACGGCCGGGGCGCCGGGGCGGGCGCGGTTGGCGTAGGGCCCGCCGTCGGGGTCGCCGCGGCGGCGGGGGGCCCGGTCCTCGGGGCCGAGGGCCCGGAGGGGCGGGGTGTGAGGGCGATGAGGCGGGCGTGGAGTTCTTCGGTACGGGCCGTCGCGCGACGCCAGTCGTCGTAGGCCCAGGCCAGCTCCGCGCCGAGGCGTTCGCGGTCGGCCGCGCCCTCGGCGGCGGATATCGCCGCCTGGAGGTCGCGCTCGCGACGGGCGGCGCTCCGCTGCTCGCGGAGCATGCCGTCCAGGCGGTCCCGGAGCGCCTCGCGGCTGCCGGGTCCGGTGTCGTGGGCCGCGACCGAGGCACGGTAGAGCGTCGCAGCGCGGGCCGCCGCCTCCTGCGCGGCGTCGGCGCCGCGCTGGGTGGAGAGGTCCTGCAGCAGGGACTGGACGACGTCCCACGGCGGCACCTCCAGGCCGTCCAGACAGGCCCGCAGCCCCTCGGGGTCGCGCAGGGCGAAGACGCCGTACCAGCCCGTCCCCGCGTCCAGCCGCCTCGTCAGCGCCCGCAGATATCTCGCGAACTCCTCGACCTCGGCCGGGAGTTGTCCGCTCGCCATGGCCCCCTCCCCTCCCCCTCGGACGATGCACGGCCCAAGGCCACGCATTCGACACCCTGCGTGTTACGGAATCGGTTACGGCTGCGCTACGAGCGCTTTTCCTGCTCCGCACACAACAGGCAAACTTGCAAGTTTGTCTGTCGAACTCCTAGGGTGAGCGCATGGCCACGCCTGATCACCCGCCCACCGAGCCCGCCTCCCGGCCGGAGACCGGGCAACGGCCGGAGACCGGGCAACGGCCAGAGACCGGGCAACGGCCAGAGACCGGGCAACGGCCAGAGACCGGGCAACGCCCGGAGCGCGGCCCACGGGCCGAGGAGCGCATCGCCGTCGACCTCGCCGCGGTCGTCAGCCAGCTCATGCGCCGTATGCGGGCGGCCTCCTCGCAGGGGGCGCTCACGCCCTCCCAGCGCGCGGTCATCAGTCGGCTCCACACCGAGGGGCCGACCACCACCGCCGCACTGGCCCGCGCCGAGCTGGTGCGGCCGCAGTCGATGCGCATGATCCTGGCCGCGCTGGAGGAGCAGACGCTGGTGGAGCGGGCGCCGCATCCCACCGACGGACGGCAGGTGGTCTTCTCGATCACCGAGCGGGGCCATGAGGCGATCGCATCCGTACGGCAGGCCAAGCAGAGCTGGCTGCTCGACGCGATCGACACCCGCCTGGACGCCGATGAGCGCCGCACCCTCGCCGAGGCCACCGATCTACTCAAGCGGCTGGTCCAGGAATGACCGACACCGTGGGCAAGCCCGCCATGCCCCTGCGGGCCGGGACGGCGGGCGCGAGGCCCGTCCCGGGCGAACCAGTCGGCCCCGGCGACACAGCCGACCCCTTTGGCCCCCGGCTGATGGCCCCGCTGCTCATCGGCTCGGTCCTCAATCCCGTCAACTCCACGATGATCGCCACCGGACTGGTGGCCATCGGCCATGACTTCGGTGTCGGCGCCGCCCAGACCGCCTGGCTGGTCGCCTCCCTCTACCTCGCCAGCGCCGTGGGACAGCCCGCGATGGGGCGGCTCGCCGATCTGCTCGGGCCGCGCCGGATCTTCCTCTGCGGGCTGCTCGTGGTGTGCGCCGCCGGGCTGGTGGGCGCGCTGGCGCCCGCGTTCGGCTGGCTGATCGCCTCGCGGGTGCTGCTCGGCATCGGTACGTCCGCGGCGTACCCCGCGGCGATGGCGCTGCTGCGCGCCCAGTCCGTCGCCACCGGGCGCGAGACACCGCGCCCCGTGCTCGGCCGGCTCTCGCTCGCCGCGCTCGGCAGCGCGGCGGTCGGGCCGGTGCTGGGCGGGGTGCTCACCGCGACGGCCGGATGGCGGGCGATCTTCGCGGTCAATGTGCCGCTGGCCCTCCTCGGCATCGCCCTCGCGCTGCGCCGGCTCCCGAGGACCCGGATGGCGAGCGCGGACGGCGAGGACGCCGGGGCGCGGACGGCGGGCGCGGCCTTCGATCCGCTCGGGATCGCGCTGTTCACCGGCACCCTCACCACCCTCATGATCTTCCTGATGGACCTGGGGCGGCCCCACTGGGCGCTGCTGCCCGTCGTCCTGGTCCTCGCGGCGGCCCTGACCTGGTGGCAGCTGCGCCGCTCCCGCCCCTTCATCGATCTGCGGATGATCGGCCGCAACCGCTCCCTCGCCCTCACCTACCTCCGCCATGGCACGGCGTACCTGGTCATCTACATGGTCATGTACGGCTACGCGCAGTGGCTGGAGGAGGGCCACGGCTACTCCGCCTCCCGGGCGGGACTGATCATGCTGCCCATGTCGGGCGCGGCCGCCGTGTGCTCACTGCTCGGCGCCCGTACGAAGGGCATCTACGCACCGCTCGTCCTCGCGGCCGTCCTGCTCGCCGCGGGGAGCGGGGTGCTGCTGCTGGCCGACGAGTCCACCCCGCTGCTCGCGCTGCTGCTGGCCGCGGTCCTCTTCGGGCTGCCGCAGGGGCTGTCCTCGACCGGCAACCAGGCCGCCGTCTACACCCAGGCCCCGCCGACAAGCGTCGGTGCCGCGGCCGGGCTGCAGCGCACCTCGCAGTACCTCGGCGCGATCACCGCCGCCGGGCTGATCGGGCTCTTCTACGAACAGCGGGCGACCGCCGCCGGGCTGCACGACATCGCCATGGTGGCGAGTGCGCTCAGCCTCGCGGTGCTGCTGCTGACCGCCACCGACCGGGCCCTGCGCGGCCGCGCCCGTACCCGCACCTGACCACCCCCCTTCTCCCATACGACCCACAGGCCCACGGACCCATAGGCCCACAGACCCACAGACCCACAGGCCCAGACCCCCAGGAGGCACCATGCCCGCCACCACGCTCGACCCGAACACCGCCCTGGTCCTCGTCGACCTCCAAAAGGGCATCGCCGGACTGCCCACCGTCCACCCCACCGCCGAGGTCATCGAGCACGGTGCCCGGCTGGCGGCCGCGTTCCGCAAGCGCGGGCTGCCGGTCGTCCTCGTCCGGGTCGTGGCCGGGGCGCCGGGCCGCACCGAGGCGCAGGGGGGCGGCGGAGGCGGGCAGTTCCCGGCCGACTTCGCCGACCTCATGCCGGAACTCGGCCACGAGGACGGCGACGTCGTGGTCACCAAGCACACCTGGGGCGCCTTCCACGGCACCGACCTCGACCTCCAGCTGCGCCGCCGCGGGGTGACCCAGGTGGTGCTCGGCGGCATCGCCACCAGCATCGGTGTGGAGTCCACGGCCCGTGGCGCCTACGCGCACGGGTATCACGTGACCCTGGCGACCGACGCCATGACCGACATGGACGCCGAGGCGCACCGCAACAGCGTCGAGAAGATCTTCCCCCGGCTCGGGGAGACCGACTCCACCGACGCGATCATCGGCCTGCTCGGCTGAGAAGCTGCTGGCTGAGAAGCCACGGAGCTTGGGGTCGGCGGGCTCTGGGATCACACCAGAGCCCGCCGACCCACCGCGTCGGATCAGCGCTTCGGGCTGACCACCATCGCCGAGCCGCCGCCCCGCCGTTCCGTCTCGGCCGCCGCCAGCCACCGTCCGCCGGACAGCCGCTGCACACCGGTCGCCGCCCCGATCTCGGGGTTCTGCTTGAAGGAGTGGCCGAGCGCCTCCAGCTTGGCGCGCTCCGGACCGTTCCACAGCCCCGGTTCCAGCTCCGTCTGGGCCGCGTTGCGCTGGCTGGCACGCGGTGCGGCGATCGCGTCGACCAGCGGCATGCCCCGGTCGAGGTGGTTCAGCAGGGTCTGCAGCACGGTGGTGATGATGGTCGCCCCGCCCGGGGAGCCCAGCGCCAGCACCGGCTTGTGGCCGTCCAGCACGATCGTCGGCGACATGGACGAGCGCGGCCGCTTCCCCGGGCCCGGCAGGTTCGGGTCGTGGACGGCGGGGTCGGCGGGCGCGAAGGAGAAGTCGGTCAGCTCGTTGTTGAGCAGGAAGCCACGGCCGGGGACGGTGATCCCGCTGCCGCCGGTCTGCTCGATGGTGAGGGTGTAGGCCACGACATTGCCCCACTTGTCGGCGACCGTGAGATGCGTGGTGTTCTCGCCCTCGTACGTGGTCGGGGCGGCGTGGCCGCGGGTGTCGCAGGAGCCCGGCGCGGACGGGCTGTTCGGGTCACCGGGCGGTACGGGGCTCTTGAGCACCGCGTCGTCCTTGATCAGGCAGGCCCGGGAGTCCGCGAACCGCTGTGAGGTGAGCCCCTCGGTGGGGACGTCCTCGGCGGCGGGGTCGCCCACCCAGCGGCCCCGGTCGGCGAAGGCGATGCGGCTGGCCTCGATATAGCGGTGCAGATAGTCGAGGTCGCTGAGCTTGGAGAGGTCCGTCTTCTCCAGGATGTTGAGCGCCTCGGCGACGCTGGTCCCGCCGGAGGACGAGGGCGCCATGCCGTACACGTCCAGCCCGCGGTAGGCGGTCCGGGTCGGGGCCTGCCGCTTCGTTCCGTAGACCCGCAGGTCCTCGGCCGTCAGATCGCCCGCGCGCACGACGCGCTGCGCCTTCGGGTCGACGGGCGGCTTGCGCACGGTGTCGACGATGTCGCGGCCCAGCTCGCCCTTGTAGACGGCGCCGACCCCCTTCTTGGCCAGCAGCGCGTACGTACGGGCGAGGTCGGGGTTGCGGAAGGTCGAGCCGACCTTCGGGAGCTCGCCGCCGGGCAGGAAGAGCTTGGCGGTGGCCGGGAAGTCCTTGAAGCGGGCCTGGTTGTCGGCGGTCTGCTGACGGAAGGTGCTGTCGACGGTGAACCCGTCACGGGCCAGCCGCTCGGCGGGCCTGAGCACCTGCCCCAGCGAGCGGGTGCCCCAGTCCTTCAGGGCGTCGTTCCAGGTGGCGGGGGTGCCGGGGGTGCCGACGCTCAGTCCGCTGGTGACGGTGTCGGCGAACGGCAGCGGTTTGCCGTCCTTGCCGAGGAAGAGTTTCTGGTCCGCGCTGCGGGGCGCGGTCTCGCGGCCGTCGAGCGTGGAGACCTTGTGCCGCTTGGCGTTGTAGTAGACGAAGTAACCCCCGCCGCCGACACCCGCCGAGTACGGCTCGGTGACCCCGAGCGCGGCGGCGGTCGCCACCGCCGCGTCCACCGCGTTGCCCCCGTGCCGCAGTACGTCGATCCCGGCCGCCGAGGCGTCGGCGTCCACGCTGGAGACCGCGCCGCCGTAGCCGACGGCCACGGGCGTCTTCGCGGGAGCCGGCTTCGCGGTGTCGTCCTGCTCCTGCCCGGCGGCGCCGGCCGGGACGACGCCCAGCACCGCGACCATTCCGGCCGCGGCCGCCAGCGCGGGCAGTCGGCGCCGGACGGCCGCCGCGGCGGACGCGCGAGTGGTGGACGTGGTTGACGATGCGGCTGGTCGTACGGCGTGCCCCATCCGTGACCTCCAAGCGAAACGACAGGGAGCGGAGCCTACCCGCGAGCCTCATGCCCACGACAGGGGTGGATCGCCGATCCGTCCCGCCATCCGTACATGTGTCCGTTCCCGCGTTCGTTCACCCGTACGCTCGAACGCGTACCCGATCGGCCGCTACGATGCGCGGCCATGACAGACACCCTGCAGGACCTGATCGCCTCCGCGGCGGCCCTGATCGTGGGCCTGGCCGCCGGCTGGGCCGTGCACTCGGCCTTCGGGCGCCGCAAGCGCGCCCGCGAGCAGCGCTTCTTCGGTCTGCCGGACGGTTCGGAGTGTGTGCTGGTCACCCACCGGGACAGCACCTCGGCCCATTGGAGCATCCCCCGCCATGACGCGCTCGCGCTGCTCGGTCTCGCGTCGATCGTGGAGAACTGCGGGGCGCACACCGAGGTGGCCCCGCATGACACGGGGCTGCAGGGCTTCGGCGCGCGCACCGAGTTCTGCGTCGGCGATCCGACCGCGCACCGCAGGCTCGCCGCCCATATGACCAATCTACTGCCGGGCGTCACCGTGCACCCGGGGGACGACTCCGGCACGGACCGGGGGATGTTCACCATCGCCGGTACGCACTACCGCCCGGAGCCGGGCACGGTCGAGTATGTGCTGCTGGCCCGGCTGACGGCGGGCGACGGCAGCCGGCCGGTCTTCCTGGCGGCAGGTCAGCGGCCGGTCACCCATCGCGCCGCCGTCCGCCATCTCGTCCGCAACCGCGCCCGGCTGGCCCGGAAGTACGGCACCCAGGGCTCCTTCTGTCTGCTGCTGAAGGTGGTCAACTCCCAGGCGTACGGCCCGGATCTGGTGGAGCTGGTCGCGGATGTGACCAAGCCGGCGACCGCCCCGGCGGGCCCCCGCGCCGCCGCGAAGGCGGCCGCGAAGGACGACTGAGCCGGCCCGGAGCCACCGACTCAGCCGCGGACCCGGCCGAACAGGCGCGCCCCGCCCATCAGACACAGCGCCGCCAGGGCCAGGGTGACGGCCGCCCCGACGGCGACCGTGGTGTTGGCGTAGTGCCCCAGGAACACCTGGCGCACCGCGTCGACCGTGTAGCGGAACGGCACCGCGCGCGAGGCGCCCGCCAGCCATCCGGGGGCCAGGGCCATCGGCAGCAGCAGGCCGGAGAGCAGCATCAGCGGCATGGCCGCCGTGTTGGCGATGGCGGCGAACTCCGGGGCTGTGCGCACGTTCATGGCCAGTCCGTAGGAGAGCGCGGACAGCGCTGCCGCGAGCACGGCCACGAAGAGCAGGCCGAGCAGCACACCGGGGAGCGGGGCGCGCAGCCCGAAGGCCAGGCCGAGCAGCACCAGCAGCACCGACTGGGCCACCAGCTGGACGACATCGCGCAGGGTGCGGCCGAGCAGCAGCGCCAGCGGGCTGACCGGGGTGACCCGCATCCGGTCCAGAACGCCGAGGTTGCGGTCCATCAGCAGTCCGAGTCCGACATACGACCCGCCGAGCAGGGCGAGCTGGACGAGCACACCGGGGACCAGCGTCTGCCAGGACGATCCGCTGACGCCCATGTCGAGTCCGGTCAGCAGCGGGCCGAAGAGGGCGAGCAGGAGCAGCGGCTGCAGCATCCCGAAGAAGAGATTGGTCTTCGAGCGAAGCGTGGAGCGCAGACTGCGGCCGAAGACGATGCCGGTATGGGCGAGAAGAGTCATGAGAGGGCCTTGGGTGGTCGGGGCGGCGTCGGATGGCTCAGACGGCTCGGGTGGCTCAGATGGCAAGGGGCTCATCGGCCGTGGACCGGCCGGTGATGGCGAGGAAGGCGTCCTGGAGGCTGGCGGCCGGATCGCCCGCATAGCGGCTCTTGAGCTCGGCTGAGGTGCCCTCGGCGACGATCCGCCCGGCGTCCACGACCACGATCCGGTCGGCGAGCGCATCGGCCTCGTCCAGGTAGTGGGTGGTGAGGAAGACCGTGGTGCCGTGCTCGGCGCGGACGCGCCGCACCAGGTCCCACAGCTCGGCCCGGCAGCCGGGGTCGAGACCGGTGGTGGGCTCGTCGAGGAAGAGCACCTCGGGCCGGTTGACCAGGCCCAGCGCGATCTCCACCCGGCGCCGCTGACCACCGGAGAGGGCGGCGGTCGGGCGGTCCATGAGGCCCGACAGGCCGAGCTCACCGGCGAGTTCATCGGCGCGCCCGGCCGCCGCGCCCCGGGACATCAGATGCAAGCGGCCCTGGGTGACCAGTTCCTCGCGTACGGGGCAGGCGGGGTCCAGGCCGCCCGACTGGGCCACATAGCCGATCCGCCGCCGCACGCCCGCCGGATCGCGGAGCAGATCGCGCCCGGCGATCTCGGCCTCGCCTCCGCTGGGCGGCAGCAGGGCGGTGAGCATGCGCAGGGTCGTGGTCTTACCGGCCCCGTTGGGGCCCAGGAAGCCGAGGATCTCGCCGCGGCCGACGGTCAGATCGATACCGCGGACGGCGTACACGGGGCCGCTGCCCAGCGAGAAGGTCCGGGTGAGGCCGCGAACGCGGATGACGGATGAGGACATGCCATCGATCAGAGCACAACGCGCTCCAAACTTGCAATCGACTTAAAATTCGGACGCGAGAGCAAGTTTGCAACGGGCTACACTGACGGTCATGAGTGAAGGACTGCGGGAACGGCACAAGCGCCGTACGCGCCAGCGGATCGCGGACGTGGCCACCGGCCTGTTCCTGGAGCGGGGCTTCGACCGGGTCACGGTCGCCGAGGTCGCCGCGGCCGCGGAGGTGTCCGTCAACACCGTCTACAACTACTTCCCGGCCAAGGAGGATCTGGTCCTGCCGCCCGACCAGGCGTCCCCGCGGCGGATCGCCGACATCGTGCGCGAGCGCCCGCCCGGCCGGTCCGCCGCCCAGGCGGTGCTGGACCGGCTGCGCGAGGAGGTGGCGCGCCGCGATCGCTCGCTGGGGCTGACCGAGGGCTTCGGCCCGTTCTTCGCGATGATGCGGGCCGCTCCCACGCTGGTCGCCCGGCTGGAGGAGCTCGGCCACCGGATGAACGACGAACTGGCCGCCGTGCTCGCCGAGGAGACCGGCACGGCACCGGAGGATCCGCTGCCACGCGTGGTGGCCGCCCAGATCAGCGGCTATCACTCACTCATCTTCGGCGAGATCGGCCGGCGCGTCACGGCGGGCGAGCGCCCCGACGCCATCGCCGAGGCCGTGACGGAACTCCTCGACGCCATCGAGGAGATGCTCGGCGCGCCGATGCTCGGCTACGCCGTACGGGAGGAGCGACCGTGTTCCGAGTGACCATCCGCGGGGCGTTCGAGGAGCTTGGCGAGGACGATCGTGAGGCACTGCGCAGCGCGGTCGGCTCCTTCCAGGTGGGCTTCACCGAGGCGGGCACCTTCACCTGCGACCAGAGCTTTTCGGCGTTCACCTTCCGCTGCCAGGTTCCAGCGGAGCCGGACGACGGCGAGCACGAGGCGACCGAACGGGCCATCGCGGCGCTGACGGCGCATGGTCACCCCCATCGGATCCTGCGGGTCGGGGTGATGGACATGCGGGACATCAAGATCCGCCGCAAGGGCAAGCGGCGCTGAACGACCGCGGGTCGACCGGGACTCGGCGCGGAGCCGGGGGCTCGGCCAAGACGCGGGGCTCAGCCACCGGCAGGGGTCGCGCGCGAGCGACGCCAACCGCGGGCGGCACTCCGCGCGGGAGTCAAGGCTCAGCCCGGGGCCAGGACTTCAGCCGCGGGCGGGACCCGGCGACGAGCGGGGTTCAGCAGGGGTCGGGCTCAACGCGAGGCCAAAACTCAGCGGCACACGGGACTCCGCATAGGCGGGGCCGGACCCTTGCGGATCCGGCCCCCGGATAGCGCCCCGGGCCGGGCCGGCCCCGGCAGCCGACCACGACCTCTATCGTTACCCATGCGTAACTTACCGCGCTATTACCGCCGGTAAACCCCCGAGTTACCGTCAGGTCACCAGCATCGGTGCTCCCCTGCCCCCACGGCACCCCCACCAGGAGCCACAGTGACCCCTGCCCGCAAAGCCCTGCGCCCCACGATGGCCGCCGCCGTCTCGGTGACCGTCCTGGCCGGCACGGCCTTCGGCCTCGCACCCTCCGTCCAGGCCGCGGCACCGGCCCCGACCGCCGCCACGGCCGCCTCCGCCACCTCCACTTCCTCCTCGGGCGTCTCCATACGGTTCGTCGACATCCCCGGCGACGGCGGCATCAAGCTGGCCGCCAACGTCGTGGCCCCGGCGGACACCGACGCCTCCCGCCGCCTGCCCCTCGTCGTGCTGCCCACCAGTTGGTCCCTCCCCCAGGTCGAATACCTCGCCCAGGCCAAGAAGCTCGCCGAAGCCGGCTATGTGGTGCTCACCTACAACTCCCGCGGCTTCTGGCAGTCCGGCGGAAGGATCGAGACGGCCGGGCCGCCCGATATCGCCGACGCGTCCAAGGTCATCGACTGGGCGCTGGCCAACACCCCCGCCGACCCCGACCACATCGGCATGGCCGGGCTCTCCTACGGCGCCGGGATCAGCCTGCTCGCGGCCGGTGCCGACCCGCGGATCAAGGCCGTGGTGGCCATGAGCGGCTGGGCGGATCTGGTCGGCTCGATCTACAGTGGCCGCACCCAGCACGCCCAGGCCGCCGGGCTGCTCGCCGGGGCCGGGGAGCTGACCGGCCGGCCCAGCGATGAGCTCCGGCAGATCCTGGACGACTTCTTCTCCTCCGACCTCGCCAAGGAACCGGATCTGATCGCCTGGGGCAAGAAGCGGTCCCCCGCCGCCCAGCTCGACCGGATCAACGCCCATGGCGCGGCCATCATGCTGGGCAACTCCTGGAGCGACTCGATCTTCCCGCCCAACAGCTACGCCGACTTCTTCGAGAAGCTGACCGGCCCCAAGCGGCTGGAGCTGCGGCCCGGCGACCATGCCACCGCCGAGCTCACCGGGCTGCTCGGACTGCCCAACGCCACCTGGAGCCACGCCCGGCAATGGCTCGACCGCTACCTCAAGGGCGAGCGCAATGGCATCGACACACAAGCGCCGGTGCAGCTGATGTCCCGTACGGCGCGCGGCGACGACTACGAGGGCTACCCCAGCTGGTCGGCCGTCCCCTCCGAGCAGCGCCGCGTCCCGCTCGCCGGCACCGAGAAGATCACCGCCAACCATGACTCCGGTGCCAACGCCGGAACGGTGCTGCTGGGCGGCGCCCTCGACCAGTTCCTGAAGGTCCCGCCGCTGGCCTCGATCCCGCTGCTGCCCCGGTCCCGCGCGGCCGTCTGGCAGACCGGAACCTCCGCGCGCGAGCAGCGCGTCCGCGGCACGGTGAAGCTCCACACCACCGTGACCAGCGACCGCTCGGACGGTACGGCGGTCGCGTATCTCTACGACGTGGGCCCGCTGGGCGTCGGCAAGCTCATCACCAACGCCCCGGTCACCTTCCACGACCGGACCCCGGGCACGCCGTTCGGAGTGGACCTGGAGCTGTTCTCCACGGCGTACGACGTCCCGGCGGGCCATCGGCTGGCGCTGGTCGTCGACACCGTCGACCCGCTCTACATCGAGCACAACCCCGACGGCGCCCATCTCACCTTCTCGTCCCCGGCCGCCGACCCGTCCTCCCTCACGGTCCCGGTCCGCGATTGAGACGACTCGAGCGACGCAAGCCTCCGGCCGCCCCGGTTCAGCCGCGGGTGTCCCCCGGCATCGGGGCGGCCGGTTCGGCGGCGGCGACCTCGACCTGGCGGGTCTTCACACTGCGCCGCTCCCGCTTGGCCACCCAGTTGGCGAACCACGACAGCAGCATGCACATCCCGATGTAGATGGGCGAGATCACCATGACCACCGGGATGAACGGCAGGTCGTAGTCGAGATTGGACGCGATCAGCTTTCCGGCGTGCAGAAACTCCTCATAGGTGATGAGGAAGCCGAGCGAGGTGTCCTTCAGGGCCACCACCAGTTGGCTGATGATGGCCGGCAGCATCGCCCGCACCCCCTGCGGCACCAGTACGGACGTCATGACCTGGGTCTTCCGCAGCCCGAGCGAGTACGCCGCCTCGCGCTGGCCGCGGTCCACCGAGTTCACCCCGGCCCGGAACACCTCGGCCAGCACCGAGCCGTTGTACAGCGTCAGCCCGGTGACGAGGGCGGGCAGCGGCTGGACCTTCAGCGCCACGAAGACGAAGAAGATCATCACCAGGACGGGCATCGCCCGGAAGAACTCCACCAGCAGCGTGGCCACCCAGCGCACCGGGCGATGCTCGGAGAGCCGCCCCGCGGCGAGCACTCCGCCGAGGGCGAGCGAGAGGACCGCGGCGATGCCGAACGCCTTGAGGGTCCCCGCGAGCCCGTTCAGCAGCAGCTCCTGGATGCCCTTGTACTCAAACGGCATCCACTTGCGGTAGGTGAACTGGCCGGTGTGGATGAGGAGGTAGATGATCCAGCCGAGCAGGACCAGCAGCACGGCGGTCCCGGCCAGCGCGTAGATCCGGTGCCGGCGCCGGGTGTGGGGCCCTGGAACGTCGTAGAGGGCGGTGGTCGAGGGGGCGGTCATCGCTGCACCCCCCAGTGCCGCTCCAGCAACCAGAAGATCGCGCTGATGGCGAGGGTGACGATCAGATACCCGGCGGCGATCCAGACGAAGGACCAGATGATGCTGTAGCCCCGCTCGTTGAGGGGTTTGTAGGTGCCGAGGAGTTCGGTGACGCTGAACGACCCGGCGATGGCCGAGTTCTTGGCGAGCGCGATCAGGGTCGATCCGATCGGCGGGATGACCGAGCGGAACGCCTGCGGCAGCACCACCGCGCTCAGCGTCTGGTCGAACGTCATGCCCAGGCTGCGGGCCGCCTCGCCCTGCCCCACCGGGACCGTGTTGATCCCGGCGCGCACCGCCTCGCAGATGAACGCCGAGGTGTAGCAGCCGAGCGCGATCACCGCGAAGACGGTGAACGGCAGCACAAGACCGAAGCGCGGCAGCCCCAGCATCACCGCGAAGAACAGCAGCGTCAGCGGGGTGTTGCGGAGCACCGTGACCCAGGCGGTGCCGAAGGCGCGCAGCGAGGCGACCGGTGCCACCCGGAAGGCGGCCATCAGGATGCCGAGCGCGAGGGCGAGCAGCGAGGCGTAGACGGTCAGCTCCACGGTGCCGAGGAAGCCCTGGCCGTAGAGCGAGAAGTTCTGGGTGAGCACGTCCATGGGAGGGCCTTCAGCCGGTGCGGTAGCGGTCGATGGGGGGCGGCTTGGGGGCGGGCACACCGGAGAGGCCGAGGGTCGCCTCGTACGCCTTCCTCCAGTTGCCGTTGCGCTCATGGACCTGGATCGCGTCGTCCAGCGCGAAGCGCAGCGCGTTGTCCCGCTTGGGCACACCGATGCCGTACGGCTCCTTGGAGAAGGGCCGGCCCACCACCTTCAGCTCCTCGGGGGCCTTGGCCGCGTAGCCGAGCAGGATGGTGTTGTCGGTGGTCACCGCGTCGACCTGGAAGCTGAGCAGATTGTCCACGCACACCGAGTACGTGTCGTACGCGACCGCGCGGGCCTTGGGGTAGTCGGCCTCGATGCGCTGCAGCGGGGTCGAGCCGGCCACCGAGCAGACCGTCCTGCCCGCGAGGTCGGCGGGGCCGTGGATGTCGTCCTCGTCGGTGCGCACCAGCAGCGACTGTCCGGCCATGAAGTACGGCCCGGCGAAGCCGACCAGCCGTTTGCGCAGCGGATTGATGGTGTAGGTGCCGACGTAGAAGTCGATCTGGCCGCTCTGCAGCGCGGTCTCGCGGTTGGCGGAGGCGATGGTCTGAAACCGGATGGTCTTCGGGGGAAGCCGAGGGAGGCGGACATCATGCGGGCGATCTCGATGTCGAAACCGGAGTAGCGGCCGGTGGCCGGGTCCCGCTCGCCCAGATAGGGCTGGTCCTCCTTGACCCCGACGGTGAGATGGCCGCGGCGCTCGGCCCGGCGCCAGGTGGGCGAGGAGGGCAGCCGGAAGCCGGTCGCCACCTTGTAGGTGGGCAGCTTCTCGGCGCGGGGTCCCTTGGCGGGCGGGCTGCCCTCCTTGCCGCAGCCGGCCATGAGCAGCAGGGCCAGGGCCGTTGCGAGGGCGGCGGTCGCGCGGCGCAGACGCCTCATGTCCGTCATCACCGGCTCAGTGCTTGAGGATCTTGGACAGGAAGTCCTTGGCCCGCTCGCTCTCCGGGGCACTGAAGAACTCCTCCGGCGGACGGTCCTCGACGATCCGGCCGTCGGCCATGAAGACCACCCGGTTCGCGGCGGAGCGGGCGAAGCCCATCTCATGGGTGACGACGACCATCGTCATCCCTTCCTGGGCGAGCTGGCGCATCACCTCCAGCACCTCGTTGATCATCTCCGGGTCGAGGGCGGAGGTCGGCTCGTCGAAGAGCATCACCTGCGGATCCATCGCCAGCGCGCGGGCGATGGCCACCCGCTGCTGCTGGCCGCCGGAGAGCTGGGCGGGGAACTTCCCGGCCTGGTCGGCGAGTCCCACCCGGTCCAGCAGCTCCAGGGCGCGCCGCTCGGCGTCCTGCTTCCCGCGGCGGCGGACCTTGGTCTGACCGAGCATCACATTGGCCACCACGGTCCGGTGGGCGAAGAGGTTGAACGACTGGAAGACCATGCCGACCTCGGCCCGCAGCCGCGCCAGCTCCTTGCCCTCCGCGGGCAGCGGCCGGCCGTCGACGACGATGGAGCCGGACTGGACGGTCTCCAGCCGGTTGATGGTCCGGATCAGGGTGGACTTGCCGCCGCCGGACGGGCCGATGATCACGACCACTTCGCCGCGTCCGACGGTGAGCTCGATGTCCCGCAGAACGTGCAGCGCGCCGAAGTGCTTGTTGACGCCGTGCAGCTCGATCAACGGCTCACCGACGGCCATGCCCGGCCCCACCCACCTTCCGCTGTGTCCCGGTCAGCGCAAGCTATCCGGGCAATCGCGGAGTATCGGGTACGGACACGCATCGATGGGCGGATACCGCCCAACAGGGTCTACGGGGTGTCGGCCCCGCCGGGGCTCCGCCCGGGACCCCGCTCCTCAAACGCCGGAGGGGCTGGATACCCCCCCTACGCCTCGGCGACCTCTGCATAGCGCCGGGAGAGTTCGGGGGCGCCGTCGGCGGCCCACTGCTGGCCTGCCTCCACGACGTCGACCTCCCGGCCGGAGGCCAGCAGGACGACGGGCCGGCCGTTGGGCCACACCTGCCAGACGGCCCCGGGGACGGTGCGGACGATGACCGTGCCGAGGTAGAGACCGGCGTCGTTACCGAGCCAGGGGAGCTCGTCCGGGTCGTCGCGCCAGCGCGGCGCCATCTGGTCCAGTGCCTCCAGGGAGGCTGTCGAGTCATCAAGTCCGATGCCCGCGGCCGCGGCCCGCGCGCGCAGCAGTTCGCATTCGGAGAGCAGTTGGGCGACGCCCTGGGGATCCTCCTCCTGGGCGCCCATCAGGGCCGTGCCCGAGGCGGGGCCGCGTCGCTTGCGCCAGTTGCCCAAGAAGGAGATGTTCATACGACTCAGCGTGGCATCCGCGCCACCGGCGCACCACAGGGCGCGCGGTGTGAGCTGTGACCCGATGCTGGGAGGGCGGCGCGTACGCGGCGCGACGCGGCGCGAGACGTGACCCGTTGCTTGTCTTGACGACACCCAACCGTCTTTCTACGTTCTTCCCGCGCCTGTCGAATCACCGGTCAGGTTGGTTGCGAGAGGGGACACTTATGCGCGTCGCGAGACCCTGGACAGCCGCCGGGATCGTCGCGGGAGGTGTCACTCTCGCACTCCTCGCGCCTTCCTCCGCCGCATCGGCCGGCGTGCCGACCCAGGCGACCCGGCCGACCCAGAAGCCGCTCCCTTTGGAGCGGCTTTTCGACAACCGGGCGGTCAGCGATGACGCCCGGCCGGGTGACGCCGACTTCGACGGCGCGGGCGCCTCGCTCTCCGCACAGGATCTGCGGGCCGCCGGCTGGACCCCGGGGCGTGACATCGCCCTGGACGCGGCGCGGCTGACCTGGCCGAGGAGTGCGGGGGCACGGCCCGACAACGTGATCGCCGATGGACAGGCGGTGCGGCTGCGCGGGCGGGGCGAGGCGCTGACCTTGCTGGTGGCGAGCAGTTCACCGGACGGGCCCGGCGCCGGGGCGAGCGGGGTCGGCACGGTGCGCTACCGGGACGGGTCGAGCCGTCCGTACACGCTGAGCGCGCCGGACTGGCGGGCGGGCCCCGCCGCCACCAAGGCCGTCGGGCTCCCCCATCTCAACACCGCCGCCGGGCAGCGGCAGGAGACGGCCCGGCTGTACGCGGTGACGGTGCCGCTGGAGCGCGGCCGGGATGTCGCGTCGGTGGTGCTGCCGAGGGATCCGGGCCCGGCGGCCGATCTCCATGTCTTCGCCGCGTCGCTGCGCCAGCCCGCGGACGGCTGGACGGGGAGCTGGGCGGCGAGCACCGCCGGGTACACCAAGGTCGGGCCGTGGACCGACCAGACGCTGCGGCTGGTGGTGCACACCAGCGCGGGCGGGCCGAGGGCCCGGGTCCGGCTGGAGAACACCTTCGCCGCAACGCCCGTGGAGATCGGCCATGCGACGGTCGCGCTCCAGGCGGGCGGCGCGGCGGCGCAGGGCGCACCGGTGCCGCTGACCTTCGGCGGGCGGCCGGGGACGTCGGTCCCCGCGGGTGCGCAGGTGTTCAGCGATCCGGTGGACTTCCCGGTTCCGGCGGACGCCAATCTGCTGGTGAGCATTCATCTGCCGGGTCCGGTCGGGGCGGTGCCGGTGCACAGCCAGGCCACCCAGCGGTCGTATCTGAGCGCGGCGGGCAGCGGTGACCGGACCGCTGAGCCGGGCGCCGAGTCCTATACCGGCACCCTCACCACCTGGCCGTTTCTGACCGGGATCGATGTGCGGGGCGGGCCGGGTTCGGTGGTGGCGCTCGGCGACTCGATCACCGACGGCACCAAGTCCACCAATGACGCCAACCGCCGCTGGCCCGATGTGCTCTCGCGCCGGCTGCGCGGCCAGTCCGAGATCCCGGCGTACGGCGTGCTCAACGCGGGCATCTCCGCCAACCGCGTGGTCGCCGACCGCTATCCGGGCGAAGGCGTCTCCACGGACACCGGCGGGGTCAGCGCACAGCACCGGCTGGAGCGGGATGTGCTCGCCCAGACCGGGGCCCGTACGGTCGTCGTCTTCCAGGGCATCAACGATCTGCGCTGGGGGAGCTCGGCCGAGGAGCTGATCGCGGGGCTGCGGTCGCTCGCGGCGCGCATGCATGAGCGCGGGCTGCGGGTGGTCGGGGCGACCATCGCCCCGTGCGAGGGCGAGTCGCTGTGCACGGCGGACGCGGACGCGCGGCGCTCGGCCGTCAACGCCTTCCTCCGGGACAGCGGCGGGGCCTTCGACGCCGTGCTGGACTTCGACGCGGTGGTGCGGGACCCCGAGCATCCGGCGCGGATCCTGCCCGCCTACGACAGCGGGGACCATCTGCACCCGGGGGACGCGGGGTTGCGGGCGATGGCGGACTCGATCGACCTGCGGAAGCTGGTGGGGTAAGGGGCGCGTCGGGGGCTCCCGCGTCAGGGGACGCCTCGGGGGGCTCCCGTGTCAGGGGGCTCCCCGTACAGCGCGTCCCCCGGGTCACACCTCCAGGTCGACGACGACCGGGGCGTGGTCGGAGGCGCCCTTGCCCTTGCGCTCCTCGCGGTCCACATACGCGTCGCCGACCGCCTTGGCGAACACCTCATTGCCGTAGACCAGGTCGATCCGCATACCCCGGTTCTTGGGGAAGCCCAGCTCCCGGTAGTCCCAGTAGGTGAAGGGGCGGTCGTACTTCAGCGGCCGCGGCACCACGTCCGACAGCCCCGCCTCGCGCAGCGCCGCCAGGGCCTCGCGCTCCAGGTCGGTCACATGGGTCAGCCCGTCGAAGGCGGACCTGTCCCAGACGTCCTCGTCGGTCGGCGCCACATTGAAGTCGCCGAGGACCGCGAAGGGGCGCTCACCGGCCGCGTCCCCGGCGACGGTCGTGCGCAGCGCCTCCAGCCAGCGGAGCTTGTAGTCGTAGTGGGGGTGGCCGATCTCCCGGCCGTTGGGCACATAGACCGACCAGAGGCGGACCGGGCCGCAGGTGGCGCCTATCGCCCGCGGCTCCTGGCCGCCGTCGTACTCCGGGCCGCCGGGGAGGCCCACGGTGACGTCCGTGAGACCGGCCTTGGAGATCAGCGCCACTCCGTTCCACCGCCCGGTGGCGTTGACCGCGGCCTCGTAGCCGAGCTCGCGCAGCGGCTCGTGGGGAAAGGCGGACTCGGCGCACTTGGTCTCCTGGACGCACAGGACGTCCGTGCCGCTGCTCTCCAGCCAGGCGAGCAGCCGGGGCAGCCGGGCGGTGATCGAATTGACGTTCCAGGTCGCGATGCGCATAGGGGACAACCTACATCCCGGCTATGACAGCTCCGCCCGGCCCGCACAGGGCGCCGCTCCTCGCGAGCCCCGGCCCTCAGAGGGTGAGGGATTCGCCCGGTGCCAGCCGCAGGTGCTCGGCGCCGCCCGTGCCCGGTCCGTCGGGGCCGAGCATGCGGCCGTAGACCATGTGCGCGAGGTCGGACAGCAGGGCGTCGTGGACGTCGACGGCCCGGCGCGGGTCGACCGCGCGGACGTAGTCGAGGACCTCGGCGAGCTTGTTCCAGGGGGCGTGCACCGGCAGCATCAGCGTGTCCACCTGCCGCCCGGCGGGCACGGTGAGCGCGTCGCCTGGGTGGAAGAGCGTGCCGTCCACCAGATAGCCCACATTGGTGATCCGCGGGATGTCGGGGTGGATGACGGCGTGCAGCTGGCCGTGCACCTCGATGTCGAATCCGGCGGCGGTGAAGGTGTCGCCCTCCCCGACGGTGTGCACCCGCCCGGGGAACGCCGCCGAGATCTGGCCGGAGACGCTGGAGAGCGTCCAGATGTGGGCGGCGGGGTTGGCGTCGAGCGCGGTGCGCAGCCGCTCCTCGTTGAAGTGGTCGAAGTGCTCGTGGGTGACCAGGATCGCGTCCGCGCCGACCGCGGCGTCCTCTTCGCTGAAGGCCCCGGGGTCGATGACGAGCGCCTGCCCGTCCTTCTCGATCCGGACGCAGGCATGGCCCTTCTTGGTGAGCTTCATGGAGATCATTGTGCTACCGGGACCTCCCTGGCCGTACTCAGCGGGTCGCAGGAAGTCGTGACGCATCGCAGCACTTCCGGCGGAGCGCTAGCCCTCCGGGCTTGTCTCCTCGCGGATGATCCGCTGGGCCACGGCGAAGGCGGAGTTCGCGGTCGGCACCCCGCAGTAGACGCCGGTGTGCAGCAGCACCTCCTTGATCTCGGTGGGGGTCAGCCCGTTGCGCAGCGCGGCGCGGGTGTGGAAGGCGAGTTCGTCGAGGTGGCCGCGGGCGGCGAGGGCGGTGAGGGTGACCACGCTGCGGGTGCGCCGGTCGATGCCGGGCCGGGTCCACACCTCGCCCCAGGCGTAGCGGGTGATGAAGTCCTGGAAGTCGCCGGTGAACTCGTCGGTCAGGGACTGCGCGCGGTCCACATGGGCGTCGCCGAGCACCTCGCGGCGCACCTTGATGCCCTGGTCGTACGCCTCGGAGCGGGCGTCCACCAGCGGCTCGGGCGCATGCTGGCCGTACTCGACGACCTCGGCGCCGGGCGGCATGGGCGAGAGCACGGGCTTGAGCGGGGGCGCGGGGATCGCGGTCATCCCGGTCGGGTGGTCCGGGGACTGCCAGGAGCTGGAGAAGTGGCGCATCAGCAGATCGGTGACGGCCATCGGCTGTTCGACGGGGGTGAGATGGGAGGCGCCGGGGACGAGCGCGAGCCGGGCGTCGGCGATGCCGGCGACCAGGACGCGGGCGTCGGCGGCCGGGGTGACCTGGTCGTCGGCGCCGACCACCACGAGGGTGGGGATGCCGATCCGGCTCAGCTCGGCGCGGATGTCGAAGGCGGCGAGGGCCTCGCAGGCGGCGATGTAGCAGCCGGGGTCGGTGGTGCGGACCATCTGGACGGCCCAGTCGACGATGGCGGGCTGCGAGGCGGCGAAGGCGGGGGTGAACCAGCGCTCGGGGGTGGCGCGGGCGATCGGGTCGAGGCCGTTGGTGCGGACCACGACGCCGCGCTGCCGGAAGGAGTCGGCGGTGCCGAAGCGCGGTGAGGCGGAGACGAGAGCGAGTGAGCCCACTCTCCGGGGATGTCGGAGCGCGAGTTCGGCGCCGATGGCCCCGCCGATCGAGCAGCCCGCGTAGCCGAAGCGCTCGACCTCGAGCTGGTCGAGGGTGGCGAGCAGCCGGGCGGCGAGCTCGGCCACGGAGGGGGCCGGATGGGCGGGCGCACCGCCGTGGCCGGGGAGGTCGAAGCGGAGGACGCGCCAGTGGCGGGACAGCTCGGGTATCTGGCGGTCCCACATATGCCAGGTGGTGCCCAGCGACGGTCCGAGGACGAGCACGGGCCCGTCCTCGGGTCCGTCGGTCCGGTACTGAAGTGTCTTCGTCTCGCTCACCCGAAAACGGTATCCGACAGAGGTGGCGGGGGTTTCGGGCGTGATGCACCCAGGATGTGAAGGACCTACGGAGTGACCGTGGAGACCACGTAAACCTTGGGATGCGCCGGATTGTCGAACTTGACCGTGATCCTCAACTTGGGTTGCGGATCCTTCTGCTTGAGCTCCATTCCCGCCCAGTCGTGACCGGCCTCGCCGACCTGCCAGCCGACCTTCTTCGCCTGGTCGCCGGTGATGGTCACCTTGCCCTTGTCCAGGGCGGAGCGGGCGGTGCCGATCCGGTGCAGGAAGGAGTCGAGTCCGTCGCGGTCCGTGACGAACTGCACGTACAGCGAGCTGACCTTCCAGGAGTTGGTCTCGTAGAACGCGACCTTCTTGGAGTGGGGCGGCACCGGCACGTCGTATATGCGCCGCTGCACCCGGGTCGGATAGCCGGCGCTGAGGCCCTTGGCCGACGCCGCCTCCGCCTTCTCCTCACCGCCGTTGCGGCTCTGGATGGCGGAGATCACCAGATAGCCCGCCGGGATCGCGATCAGCAGGAAGACGATCACGGCCTTGAGCCAGCGGCGGGACGGACGGCCGCCACCGGACGTGGACCCGCCGGACGTGGGGCCACCGGACGTGGGCCCGTCGGGGTGTCTGCCGTCGGCGGCGGGGGGCATCGGGGCGCCGGGGCGCTGCTCGGCGGCGGTCATTCGCGACCTGCCTGACCGCGCGGCGCCAGCCGCAGCGGGGAGGAGGACCCGGCGCGCTCGTACCGCTCGACGCGGCGGCGGTTGGCGCGGCGGAAGCGGCGGGCCACCAGCCGGGCGAGGTCGGCGGCGCCGACCATCCCGGCCTCGGGACCAAGCTGCGCCTTGACGATCCGGGCCTCCGGCCGGTAGCCGCGGCCGGTGAGGGTGCGCCGGAAGGCGTCCCGGGCGGGGCCGATCAGCAGATCGTCGGCGGCGCTGACGCCGCCGCCGATCACGAAGCAGGAGGGGTCGAGGGCGGCGGCGAGATTGGCGATGCCGACGCCGAGCCACTGGCCGATGTCCTGGAGCAGTTCGACGCACATGGCGTCGCCCTGCCGGGCCAGTTCGGTGATCAGCGGCCCGGTGATCTCCTGGATGTTGCCGCCGACCCGGTCGGTGATCCCGTACGCCACCGGCGATTCGGCGGCGGCCAGTTCGCGGGCCTCGCGGACGAGGGCGTTGCCGGAGCTGTACTGCTCCCAGCAGCCGCGGTTGCCACAGGGGCAGCGGTGGCCGGCCGGGACGACCTGCATATGGCCGAACTCCCCCGCGACCCCGTACTTGCCGCGCTTGACCTGGCCGTCCTCCAGGATCGCGCCACCGATTCCGGTGCCGAGGGTGATCATGACGAGATGGTCCTCGCCGCGTCCGGCGCCGAACCGCCACTCCGCCCACGCGGCGGCGTTGGCGTCGTTGTCGACCATGACCGGGACGTCGAGCCGCTCCGCGAGCCGGTCGCGCAGCGGTTCGTTGCGCCAGGACAGATGCGGGGCGAAGAGCACCCGGTTGCGGTCGGCGTCCACCCAGCCCGCGGCGCCGATGCCCACGGCGTGCACATCGTGCCGGTCGGAGAGGTCCAGCACCAGTTCGGTGATGGTGTCCTCGACGACCTTGGGGCTCTTGGACTTGTCCGGGGTCTCGGTGCGCAGCTTCTCGAGGATGGTGCCGTCGGCGTCGACCACCCCGGCCATCACCTTGGTGCCGCCGATGTCGATGCCGACCGTGGGCACCCGGGGCGCGCTGAGATGCGAGCGGCGCTCACGGGTGCCGACGGTCCGCAACACGGTGGCCCGGGCCGAGCCCCGGTGCACTCGTTCGCGGTAGATGCTCATCGGCCGGCCCCCTCGCCGGTGTGGGGGGTACGGTCGCTGCGGGTACGTGCTCGCAAGAGTTCGTCGTCCCTGCGGGGGTATCGGGAGGCCGCGCGGCCTCGGGTGCGTCGGTCGTGGCGGGTGGGGCCCGCCGTGCGATTGTGCCTCACCCGCGCCTCACGCCGCATGGCGAGCCTACGGCGCGCGGCCCGCCAAGGGGCCGGAACACGGCCGTCGGCCCGGCCGCTCAACCCTTGGCGACCCCTTCCGAGAGATCGGGGGCGGGGGTGCGGGCCAGTTCATGGCTGAGCTGTTCCAGCTCGCTGCCGCCCGCCATCTGCCGGGTGAGCTCCTCCAGCGCGATCTCGTCCTTGGCGTGGCTGCCGGCCATGGCGCCGCGCTTGAGCAGCACGAATCGGTCGCCGACGAGATAGGCGTGGTGCGGGTTGTGGGTGATGAGGACCACGCCGAGGCCCGCGTCCCGGGCGGCCGCGACGTACTTGAGCACGACCCCGGACTGCTTGACGCCCAGCGCCGCCGTCGGCTCGTCCAGGATGAGCACCTTCGCGCCGAAGTGGACAGCGCGGGCAATGGCGACGCACTGGCGCTGACCGCCGGAGAGGGTACCGATGGGCTGGTCCACATCGCGCAGATCGATGCCCATGCGCAGCAGTTCACGGTGGGTCGTGGCGCGCATCGCCGCCACGTCCAGGCGCCGGAGCGGCCCGCGGCCCTTGTGGATCTCGGAACCGAGGAAGAAGTTCCGCCACACCGGCATCATCGGGACCACGGCGAGGTCCTGGTAGACCGTGGCGATCCCGCGGTCCAGGGCCTCGCGCGGGGAGCCGAGCCGGGTCTCCTCCCCCTCGATGGTGAAGCTGCCGCCGTCGTGCTGGTGCAGCCCCGCGACGATCTTGATGAGGGTGGACTTGCCCGCGCCGTTGTCACCGAGGACGCAGGTGATCTCCCCGGCGTGCACCTCCAGCGAGACGCCGTCCAGCGCCTGGACGTTGCCGTAGTACTTGCTGATGTCGCCGAGCGCGACCAGAGGCGTCCCGGATGCCCGGGGTATCTGGGACGTACTCATTTACTCTCCTCCGCCCGCTTGCGGACCCACCAGTTGAGCAGCGTGGCGAGCAGCAGCATCGCCCCGAGGAAGAACTTGAACCAGTCGGCGCCCCACTGCGCGTAGACGATGCCCTTGTTGGTCATGCCGAAGATGAACGCGCCGACGGCCGCGCCGACCGCCGAGCCGTAGCCGCCGGTCAGCAGGCAGCCGCCGATGACGGCGGCGATGATGTAGAGCAGCTCATTGCCCACGCCCTCGCCGGACTGGACGACGTCGTAGTTGAACAGCAGATGCTGGCCGGAGATCCAGGCGGCCAGCGCGACGCCCAGATAGAGGCCGATCTTGGTGCGCTCCACCGGTACGCCGACCGCGCGGGCCGCCTCCTTGGCGCCGCCCACCGCGAAGATCCAGTTCCCGGCGCGGGTGCGCAGCAGGATCCAGGTGGCGAGCGCGATCAGGGCGAACCACCACAGGACGGTGACCTGCACCTCGACGTCCCCGATGGCCAGATGCGAGGCGAAGACCTTATGGGCGGAGGGGAAGCCCTCCATGTCGGCGATGCTCTTGGTGGAGACGGTGTCGCTGATCAGCTTGGTGAAGCCGAGGTTGCAGCCCTGGAGGATCAGGAAGGTGCCGAGCGTGATGATGAAGCTCGGCAGATTGGTACGGACCAGCAGATAGCCGTTGAAGAAGCCGATCGCGAGGGTGGCCAGCAGGGACACCCCGGCGCCGACCCATACGTTCGCCGTCATCTGGTACGAGAACATCGACGAGATCAGCGCCGAGCTGGTCACCAGGACGCCGGTCGACAGATCGAACTCGCCGCCGATCATCAGCAGCGCGACCGGCACCGCCATGATCCCGATGGTCGAGGAGGCGTACAGCACGGTGCTGAAGCTGGACCACTGGAGGAAGGCGTCGGCGACGATCGAGAAGAAGACGAAGACGGCGACGGCGCCGACGACCGCGCCCAGCTCCGGCCGCCCCGCGAGCCGGCGCGGCAGCGAGCCGCGCACCGGCTGCCGGCTCGCGAGTTCCTCGACGGGCGGTGCCTCCGCGCTCATCGGGTGCCCCGCTTCGTGTACGACGCGAGCTCGGCGGCGTCGTCCTTGGTGATGATCTGCGGACCGGTCAGCACCGGCCTGCCGCCGCCGAGCACATCGGCGTTGTAGCGGTTGAGCCACAGCAGATCCACGGCCTCATAGCCCTGCAGATACGGCTGCTGGTCCACGGCGAAGCCGAGCGTGCCGTCCTGGAGCGCCGCGGCGACCTTGGCGTTGAGGTCGAAGGTGTCGATCTCGGCCTTGCTGCCCGCCTGGTCGGCGGCCTTGGCGGCGGTGTCCGCGAACGGCGCGCCGAGAGTGAGCACGGTGTCGATGCCCTTGTCCGACTGGAGCTTGGCCTCGATCGAGGACTGCACATCGGGCATGTTGGTGCCCTCGACGTAGATCTTCTCCATCTTGCCCTCGAAGGTCTTGGCCGCGCCGTCGCAGCGCTGCTCATGGCCCACGTTGCCCTGCTCGTGGAGCACGCACAGGGCCTTCTTGCGGTCCCGCTTGTTGAGCTCGTCGCCGACGGCCTCGCCCGCGATGGTCTCGTCCTGGCCGACGTGGGTGAGCGCGCCGAACGCCTTGGACACCTCGGAGCCGGAGTTGACGGTGATCACCGGTATCCCGGCCTTCTGCGCCTTCTTCACCACGGCCTTCATGGCGTCGGGCTTGGCGAGGGTGACGATCAGGCCGTCGACCTTCTGGTCGATGTAGGACTGGACGAGCTGGGACTGCTCCTTGCCCTCCTCGTTGTGGGCGTAGAGGAACCGGATGTTGTCCTTGACCGCGGCCTGCTTGGCGCCGCTCTGGACGATGTCCCAGAAGGTGTCGCCGTCGCCGGAGTGGGTGACCATCGCGAAGGTCCACTTCGGGGTGTTGACCGCCGCCCGCCCCCCGGCGGCCGCCTCCCTCGCGGCCCGCTCCTCGGCACGCTTGCCGCCCGTACTGCTGCAGCCCGCCAACACCGTACCCAGCACCGCCGCCAGCACGGCGGCGGTCATCGCACGTGCCCCTCTCCGCACCTTCGCCACGAAGACCCGCCCTTCTCACTGTGTGTTCGTCCCGCTGTCACCTTCGCGGCCGGGTACCGCATGATCGGGCCCGGCCGCCGCCAAGTATCCGTTACCGGCCCTCGCCGGGGCTTCCGGGGTGCTCGGCGGCGCCGCGTACGGTGAAAGCCGTGGCGGGCCCGGTGCCCGTCCGGCTGGAGGACTTGTAGCGGGGGACGCGGGACACGTCAAGGACAGCGGCCGGGTGCGACGGCCTTGTAGGGCGGGAGCGAAGGGCTCAGGGGCGTACGAGGAGCTGGAATTCGAAGGCGTAGCGCGAGGCCCGGTAGGTGTGCGAACCGAACTCCACGGCCCGGCCGGTGTCGTCGTAGGTCGTGCGCTCCATGGTCAGCAGCGGCGCACCCTCCGGCTCCCCGAGCTGCTCCCCCTCCTCGGCGGTGGCCGCGCGGGCGCCGACCGCCTGGCGGGCGCTGTGCAGGGTGATCCCGGCCGCGCGCATCAGCCGGTAGAGCCCGGTGTCCTCCAGCTCGGCGCTGTCCAGCTTGAGCAGGCCCACGGGGAGGTGGTTGCGCAGATGGGCCATGGGCTCGCCGTGCGCCAGCCGCAGCCGCTCGATCAGCACCACCTCGGCGCCCTCGGAGATGCCGAGCGCGGCGGCGACCTCGGCGGTCGCGAGCTCGGTCGTGTTCCGCAACACCTGGGTGGCGGGGCGCTGACCGGCCGCCTCCAGGTCGTCGTAGAGGCTGCTCAGCTCCAGCGGGCGCTTGACCTGGCTGTGCACCACCTGTGTGCCCACGCCCCGGCGGCGCACCAGCAGCCCCTTGTCCACCAGCGACGAAATGGCCTGCCGGACGGTGGGGCGGGACAGCCCGAGCCGCCCGGCCAGCTCGATCTCATTGCCCAGCAGACTTCCGGGCGCCAGCCGCCCCTGCTCGATCGCCGCCTCGAGCTGCTGGGACAGCTGGAAATACAGCGGGACCGGACTGCTGCGATCGACGCTGAGCTGGAGCGCCTCAGCCCCGCCCGAAGAGTCTTCTTCCTCCATAGCCACGGGGCGAGGGTATCCGGATGAGCACATGACGGGAAGTCGTGAAGTTCTGTTGTCCGGACAAACTGGGCACAGTCGACCCGCCGGGGCCGACAACGCTGTCAGCCGACGCGCCGGCCAAGGGGCCGTCCTGCCTCCTACGGGGCCTGCTCGCGCAGTCGGGCGGCGGACCGGGCCAGCCGTATGGCACCGACCACCGGCAGGGCGAGCGCTATCAGGAGGGAGGCCACGAACGCGGGAGCGCTGATCCCGTCGAACGCCAGGGAGAGGGCGGCCGCCAGCACCGGCACCGTCACCAGGGGCGACAGGACGAACAGCGTGGCCTGCCGCTTCTCGCGCCGCGCCCACGGCGCGGACCGCCACAGCCGGACGAGCGCGCCGAAGGCGGCGACCAGCCCCAGCGGTATGCCGACACCCGGGATCAGGCACAGCGGCACCGGCAGTACGGCCAGGCCGAGCGTCAGCCAGGTGCCGCCGGGGTTCTCGGGCTCCGGTGGAATGCTGCCGGACTCCTCGGCCAGCGCGTCCGCCGCGATCTCCTCCGGGGTTCCGATCCAGTCGAGCGCCCGCCGGACCCGCTCCTCGCTGATCGCCGGGCCGCCGTCCGCGGCGGGGTCCTCGGTGCGGTCGTCCGCCAGGGCCGCCGCGATCTCCTCGCGCAGATCCTCGAGCAGTTCCTCCCGCCACGCGGCGGGAAGCGCCGCGGTCCGCCGCTCGACCGAGGCCAGAAAGGTCCGCACGAGGGGTGGCTGAGGGGGCTGCTCATATCGTCTCTCCGGATGCGAGGAAACGTTCACCGGTCCGGGCATTACAACCGGCATCCGTCAGGGTGTAGCACCCGCGCAAGGGCCGCGCCCGAATTCGCGCAAATGCGCATCCCGCCGCGGGCGACAGGCTAGTAGGCCGCCCTGTGGCCCCCGCTGTGGGTCATGGCCCGGTCCAGTTCGGCACCGGTGAGCCCGGCGGGGAGCGGGGCGGTGTCGGAGCGGGCGCGCAGTCCGTCCAGGACGAGCGCGGCGATGCGGCGGGCGGCGCGGTCCCAGGCGTCGGACGGGAGTTGGGCACGGGCGAGCGTGGCGACGGTGACGACGAGGTCGGCGGCGGTGGCGTCGCGGCGGATCGAGCCGTCGCCGATGCCCCGCTTCAGGACCGCGGCCAGCGACCGGGAGATCCGCGGGCCGAGGGGGTCGGCGCCGTTGCTCGAATGCGGGCCGAGGGGGTCGGCCCCGTTCCACGGACGCGGGCCGGGGGCGCTGAGCAACGGCAGGGCGAGACGGCGGCGTTCGGCGAGCAGCCGGTCCAGGAAACCGGCCAGCGCGTCCAGCGGCGGCGCCGCGCTGGCCTCGGCCTCCTGGGCGAGGTCGGCCACGAGCTGGTGGGCGCGGTGGACGACGGCCGCGTATAACTCGTCCCGGTCGGCGAAGTTCCGGTACAGCGTGGCGATGCCGACCCCGGCCTCGCGCGCCACCACGTCCAACGGCACGGCGGGCCCATCGCGGAGCAGGACCCGCTCGGCAGCGTCGAGGAGGGCGGCGCGGTTGGCGACGGCGTCCGAGCGGCGGCGCACGGGCTGGGCGGGACTCATGGGGCCATCTTCCCGCCCCGGGCGCCGAGGGAGGGCGACGGACGCGAGAGTCCTACGGCGATGCCCAGCTTTTCAGCCGCCGTCCGTCCGCCGCCAGGTCACCGCCCCAACCGCCCCTCGCGTCTCCATCGCGTCACCGCGTCACCGCTTCATCCATTCATCCTCGTACTTCTCGTACGTACCGTCGTGCGTGGCCAGATGGACCCACTGGTCGACGTACTCCTTGAACTGCGCATCGCCGCGCGGCAGGGCGTACGCCTTCTCGGAGAAGGAGAACGGCTCGTCGGGGTGGACCGCGCACAGCTCCGGGTGGATCGCGGACTGATAGCGGGTCTCGCTGGCGTCCGTCATCATCACATCGGCACGGCCCGCGATGATCTCGTCGAAGATCGTGGTGTTGTCCGGATGGACGGTGAGAGTGGCCCGTTTGACATGCGCCCGGGCGAACTCCTCATTGGTGCCACCCGGGTTGACCACCACCCGCACGCCCGGTTGGTCGATGTCCTCCAGCGTGCGGTACCTGTCCTTGTCCTCGCAGCGCACGATCGGCGTCTTGCCGTCGGTGAGATACGGCTCGCTGAAGGACGCCTTACGGGCGCGGGCCAGGGTCACCGACACCCCGCCCATGCCCACGTCGCAGCGTCCGGCGGCAAGGTCGTCCACCAGCTCGGCCCAGGTGGTGGGCACGAACGCCGGTTTGGCGTCCAGGCTCTCGGCGAGGTCCCCGGCCATCTTGATGTCGATGCCGGTATAGGCGCCGGACTTGGGGTCGCGATGGCTGAAAGGCCGGTAGTCGCCCGTGGTGCACACCCGCAGCACCCCGCGCTCGGGCACCCGGTCGAGCAGGGTGCCGCGCTGCTGCCGGGCGTGCTCGGCGGCGGACGTCCGCGGCGACTCGGGCTTGGACGTGGAGCCGACGGCCAGCGCCGAACCGGCGGCGGTGGCGGCGAGCACGGCGGCGAGGGCGGACAGCGTGACGGTACGTCTCACGGCACCTCCTGGGCGCGGGCGGGCGGCCGGTACGAGCCGCATGATCACAGCGCGCTCAGGGTGGCAGAACTCCCGGCCCACGGGAAGCCGTTGACCGCCCGCTGGGATACGCGGACGTACGGCCCACACGCACCGCCAGGCGTACGACCCGCGCGCAGCGGTCAGTGCGGCCCGGGCCCCGCCGTCCGTACGGCCCCACACCCCCGTCAGTACAGCTCGGGCGCCGAGTCCAGCGGTGGTGCCACATCCGCGAGGCGGGCCAGCAGCTCGGCGGCACGCTTGCCCACGGTGTCCCGGTCGCCCTCGGACAGCGCCGAGCCCATCCCGCAGGCGACGGCCCCGGCCGCGATCCAGTCCGGGGCCTCGGCCAGCGTCACCCCGCCGGTGGGAACCACGGCGGCCTGCGGCAGCGCGGCCCGTACGTCGCTGACCCAGCGGGGCCCGTAGGCGGAGGCGGGGAAGAGCTTCAGGGCGTCCGCGCCCAGCTCCATCGCGTGCACCGCCTCGGTGGGCGTGGCCACGCCGGGGAAGACCGGCAGACCGTAGCGGTGGCCGGTGCGGATGACCTCGGGGTCCAGGCTCGGCGAGACGAGGAAGCGGGCGCCCGCGTCCACCGCCATCCGGGCCGAGGCGGCGTCGAGCACCGTGCCCGCGCCGATCACCGCGTCATCGCCGACCTCCCGGATCAGTGTGGTGACCGCCTCCAGGGCGAAAGGCGTGGTCAGCGAGATCTCCAGGCTGGTGATACCGGCGGACAGCAGGTTGTCCGCCGTGGCATGGGCGTGGTCGTAGCTGTCGCTACGGACGATGGCGAGAACGCGCTGCGCGAGCGCGGCCCGGGTGATCTCCCAGCGGTACACGACGGTCGCCGCCTTCCTCTCCCAAGTGCTGCTGGCGATGCCGCCCCGGATTGCCTCCGGGATATGCGGCGGTTTCGGTGTGCGATGGACGATATGCGGTGCGGTGATGCTTGGTGGATCGATATCCGGCTTGTCGGTGTTACCGGCGCTGTCCGCGCCGTCTGTGCTGCCCCCGTTATCCGTGGTGCCCGTGTTGTCTCTGCTGCCTGTGTCGGCTCAGCGGTACACCGTGTCCCCGCCCTTGGAGAGCTCGGCGAGCGCCCGGTCCCGCGCGGCGGCGGTGGGCAGCCCGTCCGTATCGGTGGCGGCCTGGACGACGAGGGCGGCCACGCATGCCGCCTCGGCGAGCGCCTGGTGCTCGTGCAACCCGCGCAGGCGGGCCGACAGATAGCCGGCCGCGAAGCCGTCACCGGCCCCGATGGGGTCGACGACCGGCACCGCGTGGGGCGCCTGGTCCCAGCCGCCGTCGGCGGTGAGGACGGTCGAGGAGTGGTCAGCACGCTTGATCACGACCTCGTCGGCCGCACCGCGCAGCAGCTCCCGCGCGGCCTCGTCGGCGGGTCGGGCGGTCAGCAGCTCCAACTCGTCCTCGCCCGCGAGGACGATGTCGGCGTCGCGCAGCAACGGGCCCGCCGTCTGGGCCCACTGCGCCGCGCCGCCCAGCTTGTGCCGTACGTTCGGATCGAAGGAGACCTTGGCCCCGGCCGCACGGGCCAGCTCCACCAGGCGCCGGCTCGCGGCCGCCGCGGTCGGCGAGAGCATCGGCGTGATCCCGGACAGATGCAGCAGCCGGGTGCCTTCGAGGGCCTCGGGGCGTATCTGCTCGGGCGTCAGCCGGGAGGCGGCCGATCCCATGCGGTAGTACTGCACATCGATGGCGCGGTGCGCATGGCTGTCCCGCATCAGCAGCCCGGTGGGGGCGTGGTCGTCCACGATCGCGTGGGCGACGTCCACACAGTCGGCGCGCAGCTCGCGCAGCACCGCCTCCCCCGCGGGGTCGGCGCCGACCCGGCCGAGCCAGCGCACCCCGTGGCCGAGCCGGGCGAGGCCCACGGCCACATTGGACTCGGCCCCCGCCACCGACCGGCGGAAATGCACGGCCCGGTCCAGCGGAACCCCGGGCTCGGCGAGCAGCAGGAGCATCGCCTCCCCGCACGTGACCACTTCCGGACCGTTCGCCACCATGCCTCCCCACACGTCCGCTGCTAACCGAGACGGTATCGGGAAGCAACGACAACGACCCGCGCGGGGTTCCCGGGGCGGTGACCGCTGTTCGGTGCGGCGGCGGGGCGGGGGCGGGCCCGAGGGCGGACGGAGGGCGGGTCCCGGGCGGGCGCGGACAGCGCTGCGGCCGCTGCCCTGATGAGGGGCAGCGGCCGCGCCGCGGGGGGTGGCGGTCTTCGGTGGGGCCGCGTCAGCAGCCGCGGTCGACCAGGTCGAACGAGGCGTAGTGGTCCGAGGTGTAGTAGTCCTCGTCCGTCTGCTCACCGGTGACGATGCGCCGGGCGCCACGGTCGTCGGAGCCCGGGGTGATCACGGTGTACTCGTGGTAGTAGCCGGAGGACTGGGACGGAAGGACGCCTTCACGGTTCTGGAAGACGGTGCCGTCCTGCGGGAACGGGTAGGGGCCGCCCTGCTCGATCAGGTCCAGGGTGTCATGGGCCTGGGACGGCAGATCCGAGTAGCAGATGTCGCCGACGGCCGCGATGACCTGCGACGACACAACGGTCTGCGATGCCGCCGGGGCGAGCGCGGTGGCCGCGGTGGCCGTACCGCCGATGATCAGCGTCGAGACGAGGGCGCCGAGGGCACCGATGCGAGCGATCCGTGGGGGGATTGTCATAGACATAGCATGACGCGCGTAGACGCTGTCGTGTCAATGCCAAGTGACCCCCGTTCGCCGGGAGTTCACAAGAACTGCGCGAAGCGCCAGAGGAGGTAACGAAAGCGTAACCTCGCGCCCGCATCGCCCGCACTTCTTGCCTCTCAGGCAAATCTTTTGCCCGAAAGGTTCAGGTCTGGCTATACCGGAGACATGCACCCGCTCCCCCACGGGCCCGACGAGGGGCCCACGGACGGACCGGCCGACGGTCACCCCGGCGGACCGGCAACCGAGCTGCCCACCGTCGCTCCCCGCCTGCGTGACCTGCGGCGGCGCAGCGGTCTGACGCTCGAGGCCGCCGCCCATCGCGTCGGGCTCTCCCCCGCGCATCTGTCGCGGCTGGAGACGGGCCGCCGCCAGCCCTCGCTCCCGATGCTGCTGACCCTGGCCCGTACCTACGGAACCACGGTATCCGACCTGTTGGGCGAGGAGACCTCGGAACGGGACCCGGTCGTGCGGGCCGACCGCATGGAGGCACAGGAGGCCGGCGGCTGGACCTACTGGCAGGCCGGCGGCTCCGGCCGGGCCATGCAGGCGCTCCGGCTGCATGTGCCGGAGCGCTCCGGCGCCCAGGAGGGCCTGGTGCGGGTCCACCCCGGCGAGGAATGGCTCTACGTCCTGAGGGGCCGGCTGCGGCTGACCCTCGGCGAGACCGTGCACGCCCTCTCGCCGGGCGACGCGGCCCATTTCGACTCGCTCACCCCGCACCGCATCGCCGCCGCCTCGCCCGGCGGCGTGGATCTGCTCTTCGTCCACACGCTGCTGCAGAGCGGCGCGGCCGAGCTGTGCCTCGGCGACGCCGCTCGCCGAGGAAGGCCCGGAATGCCATGAAGGAGGACGGGAACGACATGACCGCGCACCAGATGAGCCCGAGCGACACCCGGTCGTACCCGGCGCCGCGCGCCCGGACCGGCCCGAACGAGGAGGACCGGGCGCCGATGAGCTTCACGGTCCGGGTCTTCATCTACCTCGTGGGCGTCCACTTCATCGCCGCTTTCCTCTTCTTCCTCTTCTACGTCGCGGGCGGGTGAGAAGCGCGGGGCCGGCCCACGGGCTCGTCACCCCGCGTGGGTGGAGAACATCCCGCCCGTCGGCCCCTGCTTGTCGCCGCCCTGCGCCTTCTTCAGGGCGTTCGCCAGGCCCTCGATGGTGAGCGACTGCAGGATCACCCGCCCATTGCCCTCCAGCGTGGCCAGCGAAAGACCCTCACCGCCGAAGACCGCGTTCATCAGCCCCTGGCGGTTGAGCCCGCCGATGCGCTCCACGCCGTAGCGGATGCCTTCCTCGAAGGCCACGATGCAGCCCGTGTCGACCTCGATCCGGCCGCCGAAATCGGCCGGATTCAGGTCGATGAAGTTGCCCGCACCACAGATGATCACGGTGCCGTGCCCGGTGAACTTCTCCAGGATGAATCCCTCGCCGCCGCTGCGCCCGGTCTTCCCGCCCTGGAAGGCGATCCCGAACTCCACGGTGGACTCGGCGGCCACGAAGGCGTCCTTCTCCGCGAACCAGGCCCGCGCCCCGTCAAGCTCCAGCGCCCGCATCTCACCGGGCAGCACGCCGGCGAAGCCGACGGTGCCCTCACCGCCGGTGGCGGTGAAGTACTGGAACGCCAGCGACTCCCCGGCCAGCGCCCGCTGCCCCACCTGCATGGCGGTGCCCATGGCCTGGCGCAGCATCCCGCCCATCCCGCCGCCCCCGGCGCTTGCGCCACTGCCCCCGGCGGCCTGGCCGCCGCCCCCGCCGGGCCCGGACAGCCGGGTCTCCATCGTCACGTTCGCCGTCTTGAACAGGAACTTCCCGGCCTCGCAGTAGACGGTCTGCCCCGGCTGCAGGGTGCAGACCGCCATTTGCATGGCGTTGCCGACGATCTCTTGCCGCAGGGTCACAGCCGATCTCCTCGAAGGTCGTATTCAGGCGCGTCGGTTCGTGACGGTCGTCCCGGCGGTCGCATCGCTCGCGTCCGTCCCGTCCGTCCGGTCCGCCGCGCCCGGTGATGCCAGATGGTGTCAGGTGATGCCGTAATCGGACATCCGGGTCAACGTCCGACCCGGATGTCCGGGTTCCGGGAGCTTGGCACAATGCCGGTCGTGGTCCGGCCCCGGGGGCGATGCTGAAGGGAGCATGGCAATGAACACCAGCGCTGCGACGACGGCCCGCACGATGTGGGCCCTCTTCGAGCCGATCCACGCGGTGGCGTACTTCGCACCGGAGGCCGAGGCGGCGTACGAGGAGGTGGGGCTGCGCGGCTTCTGGCGCGGCTACTTCGCGGGCCGCGCGGCGCCCCTCGGACCGGTCGGGCCGGAGCCCGTCGTGGCGGCCTTCTTCACCTTCGCGCCCGCCATGGGCGCCCGCGCCCTGCCCGACGTCTGGTCCCTGACCACGCCCGCACGGGCCCTGGAGCTCCGCCGTACGGGCGCCGCGGCCGCCCTCGCCCGGCTGCTCGCCGGGCACGAGCGCGAGGTGGAGCGCGCCGCCGAGGCCCTGGTCCCCCGCGCGGCGGGCCTGGAGGGGTCCGGCCGGGTGCTGGCCGCCGCGAACGGCGCGCTGGACTTCCCCGACAAGCCGGTCGAGCGGCTGTGGCACGCGACGACCCTGCTGCGCGAGCACCGCGGCGACGGCCATGTCGCGGCCCTGGTCGCCGCCGGTATCGACGGCTGCGAGGCCCTCGTCCTCCGTTCCGCCGTCGACGTCCCCCGCACCGAACTCCAGCCCCACCGCGGCTGGACCGACCAGGAGTGGGACGCCGCCGCCCGGCGCCTGACCGACCGCGGCCTGCTCACCCCGGACGGCACCGCGACGCAGGACGGATACGAGCTGCTCCGGACGGCCGAGACCGCGACGGACCGGGCGGCGGAACGCCCTTGGCGGCCGCTGGGCCCCGACGAGGTGGCGACGCTGGTGCGGCTGCTCACCCCGCTGGCCACCGCCTGCGCCGCCGCCCTGCGCTTCCCCAACCCGATCGGGGTCCCGAAGCCGACAGGGTGAGCGGTCATGCCAGGGGCGGCACCCCGCGCGTCCCGGGCGAGAATGCCGCCGGGTGCTGGCCGCTCCCTGGATCTCCGAGAGCCACGGAGGGGCCAGAGGGCCACGACGAGGGCCTCCGGGTGGCCGGAGCGCCCGTGGTCAGTCCGCGACGCCCTGCATCGGGGCCCAGAACTCCTCGAACGACATCGTGCCGTCGCCGTCCGTGTCGAGTACGTCGATGAATTGTTGCGCCTGCTCGTCGGTGAGGTGCTCGCCGCGCAGCTCGGCGACGACCTGCTGATATTCCTCGGCGGTTATCTGCCCGTCGGCATCGAGGTCGTATGCCTCGAAGACCTTGCGCGCGGCCGCCTTCATGTCCACCACGTGACTTCGCCCTCCCTCGCTGGATGTTGTGCGATGTTACTGCGCATTGATCACCCGCAGCTCGCCGAAGCGGTGGCGAGTACCTGTAGGCGGCGAGCCTAAGGGCTTGAACCTCTCGTTACGGCCGGTTCTGGCGTGGGCGGCGTGATCGGAAAGGACGCCACCGGAGGTCGGTGGAGCATCGGTGAGCCGGCGCGGGCGAGTGGAGTGACCGTGCGGGCGCTGCGGCACTACGACGAGGTGGGGCTGGTGCGGGCCAGTGGACGACCAGGGCCGGGCACCGTCGGTATACGGCGGAGGATCTGCGGCGGCTGTACCGGGTGCGGGCGCTGCGCGGGTTGGGGCTGTCCCTGGAGGAGATCGGCGACGCGCTCGCGGCCTCCGCGGACGGTCCGGAGGCGCTGCGTGCGTCGCTCGCCGGGCAGCTGGACCGGCTCACCGCGCAGGCCGAGCGGATCCAGCAGCGTACGGGAACTTGTGCGGCGCTGGGAGGCGGTGGGCGAGTCCTTCCACGGCGGCGGCGAGCGGGCCCGGGCAGAGACCGAGGCGGCGGCGCGGCGCATGTGGCAGGGCCACCGCGAAGAGCTCAGCGCCCGGCTGCCCTGGCCCGGCGAACGGATGGCCGAGTTGGTCGGTTATGTGGAGCGGGTGCGGGAGGTCCGTCGGGGAGGGAGCTAGCCGCTCAGCTCCGCATGGCGTGCGGCGAGCCGTTGCGCGCCGTGCTCGGTCAGCGTCCCGTGCAGCCGCAGCCGGGCGACGCCGCCGTCCGGGTAGATGTCGATACGGACGTGGGTCACCGGCGGGGCGGCGTCGAGGACGAGGCGGTGGACCGTATCGGGCTGGAGGCGGGTGCGGGGCAGGAGTTCGGTCCAGGCCGGGGAGGTGTGGTCGGCCGGGTCCGCGCCGGAGGTGGCGTCGAGGCCGTACAGCGCCGCCCACCCCGGCGCGTTGCCCTTGTAGCAGCCGGTGTCGATCTCCACGGCGCGCGGCGACGCCTGGGCGGTGAGGCGGTAGCGGACCCAGTCGTGGCCCGTGTCGCGGCGGCGGCGGGTCTCCCAGCCCTCGTCCATCGTGTGGGAGCGGCCGGGCTGGATGGAGTTGGCGGGCGGGGAGTAGAAGCGGTCGGAGGCGTCCTCGGCCGCGCCGCCGTGCTCCAGCGCCACCACGTCGAAGGTGCCGAGGACGGTGAGCCACGCCGGGTCCGGGGCCACCTCGCCGTGGACGCGGAGGCGGGCGATGCCGCCGTCGGGGTGCTGCTTGAGGCGGAGGTGGGTGAAGCGGCGGCCCGCGGAGACCGGGAAGCCGTTGGCCGCGTGGCCGCCGATCCGCGTACGGGGGACGAGTTCCGTCCACACGACGTCGTCGGCGAGGAGTTCCTCGGGGGACGGGGTGCCGTCCACCGCCGTCGCCTCGACGCTCACCGCCCGCGGATAGTTGCCGCGGAAGTGGGCGGTGTCGACGACGATGCCGTGGACGACCCCGGGCGCGCCGAGGCGGATCAGGGCCCAGTCGTGGTCGTCCTCGGCCGGATGCGGGGTGTCGGCGCGGGCCCCGCGCCGCCGCCGGGTCTCCCAGCCGTCCATGACCTTGCCCTTGTGGCCGAAGGCCGCGGGGTCGAAGTGCGGGGCCTCGGGCCTCAGCAGACTCTCGCGCTCGGCGAAGAACTCGTCGTTGGCGGCGACCACGCTTCCGCCGAGCCGCCGGTCGGCCAGGTCCACGAGATGGGTGAAGGGGAGGTCGGCGGTCCGGTAGTCGGCGTACGGATCGCCACCGCCGTACGGGGCGGCGTCGCCGGTGAAGCGGGGGATCGGCGCGGTCATGTGCGGGGCTGCCTTTCCAGGAGTCGGCCGGTGGGTTCGCTCGCCGCGCCCCGGTCGGCGATCGCACCATGGTCGGCGATCTTCCGGCCGCGCAGCCAGGTGGACCGTACGACGCCGTACAGCGTCCTGCCCGCGTAGGCGGTGACCTGGTTGCGGTGGTGGAGGGCGGCGGGGTCGACGGTGAAGGTCTCGTCGGGGGCGAGGACCGCGAAGTCGGCGTCGCGCCCGGCCTCGATGGCGCCCTTACGGTCGAGACCGACCAGCGCGGCGGGGCCGGTGGACATCCAGCGGGCCACGTCGTGGAGGGTGTGGCCGCGCCGCCGGGCCGCCGTCCAGACGGCGGGGAGGCCGAGCTGGAGCGAGGAGATGCCGCCCCAGGCCCGCCCGAAGTCGCCCACCTTGAGGTCGGCCGTGCAGGGCGAGTGGTCGGAGACGACGCAGTCGATCTGTCCGGCCGCCAGGCCCGCCCACAGCGCGTCCTGGTTGGCGGCCTCCCTTATGGGCGGACAGCATTTGAACTCCGTGGCGCCGTCGGGGACTTCCTCGGCGGTGAGGGTCAGGAAGTGCGGGCAGGTCTCCACCGTGATCCGCACGCCCTCGCGCCGTGCGTCCGCGATCAGCGGCAGCGCGTCGGCGGACGACAGATGCAGGACGTGGACGCGGGCGTCGAGTGCGCGGGCGAGGGCGATGAGGCCCGCGATGGCCTCGTTCTCGGCGGCGCGGGGGCGTGAGGCGAGGAAGTCGGCGTAGCGGGGGCCGGTGGGCGGCGGAGCGCCGTCGATGAGGTGGGGGTCCTCGGCGTGGACGATGAGCAGCCCGCCGAAGCCCGCGATCTCCCGGAGGGCGGTTTCGAGCTGGTCGGGGTCGAGCTGGGGGAACTCGTCCACGCCGGAGGGGAGCAGAAACGCCTTGAAGCCGAGGACGCCCGCGTGGTGCAGCGACGCCAGGTCCGGGGCGTTCCCGGGTACGGCGCCGCCCCAGAAGCCGATGTCGACATGGGCCGACCGCCGGGCGACGGCCCGCTTGATCTCCAGGGCCTGGACGCTGGTGGTCGGCGGGATGCTGTTGAGCGGCATGTCGACGAGGGTGGTGACGCCGCCGGCCGCGGCGGCGCGGGTGGCGGAGCCGAACCCCTCCCAGGCGGTGCGGCCGGGGTCGTTGACGTGGACGTGGGTGTCGACGAGGCCGGGGAGCAGGACGTCGTCGCCGAGGTCCTCGACCCTCGCGCCGTCCGGGTCCGGGGCGTCGTACGGCCCGACGGCCACGATGCGGCCGTCGGCGACGGATACGGCGGCCGCGCGCAGGCCCTCCGGCGTGACCACCCTGGCCGAGCGCAGCACCAGCTCCACGTCGGGCACCGACACCCTCCTCGCCTCCGCCGTCGTCGATTCCGCGACACGGAATCAACTTTTTGTTGAATGATTCACTCGGTGGACGGCCCGGTCAAGACCTCCCGGCCGGTGCTGGACACCCGCCCGGCCGGTGTTCCACACCCGCCCGGCCGGTCCGGTACACCCGCTGTGACCGGCGCGGACAGTAAGCGCAAGCCCGCTGTGGGCGTCGCCGGGGACCGGTAGGCTGCCCGTGGCCGGTCGGCAGCGGATTGTCACCGTGTGCGGGCCGGTGCCGACCGCTGTGAAAGGAACACCGACGTGCCGTCCGCCGAGTCCAAGACCGCCGCCACCACCGCCGGATCCGGTGGCGTCCAGTCCCTGGAGCGCGCCTTCGATCTGCTGGAGCGGATGGCCGACGCCGGGGGCGAGGTCGGGCTGAGCGAGCTCTCCACCAGCAGCGGGCTGCCACTGCCCACCATTCACCGGCTGATGCGCACGCTGGTGGCCTGCGGCTATGTCCGCCAGCAGCCCAACCGCCGCTATGCCCTCGGGCCGCGGCTGATCCGGCTCGGCGAGAGCTCGTCCCGGCTGCTGGGCACCTGGGCGCGGCCGTATCTGGCGCGGCTGGTGGAGGAGACCGGCGAGACCGCGAACATGGCGCTGCTGGACGGCGATGAGGTGGTGTACGTGGCGCAGGTGCCCTCGCGCCACTCGATGCGGATGTTCACCGAGGTCGGGCGGCGGGTGCTGCCCCACACCACGGGTGTCGGCAAGGCGCTGCTGGCGAGCACGCCTCCGGAGGAGGTGCGCGCGCTGCTGGCCCGTACCGGCATGCCCGCGGTGACCGAGAAGACGATCACCTCGCCGGACGAGTTCCTCGACGCGCTGCGGCAGGTCCACGAGCAGGGCTATGCGGTGGACGACAACGAGCAGGAGATGGGCGTGCGCTGCCTCGCGGTCCCGGTGCCCGACTCCCCCGCACCGGCGGCCATTTCCATCTCCGGCCCGGCGGGCCGGGTGACGGACGAGGCCACGGAGCAGATGGTGCCGATCCTCAAGGAGGTCGCGGCGGAGCTGGCCGGGGCACTGGACAGCACGGGTTCCGCCTGACGGCGGAGCGTCACCGGCGGCGGGCGCGGCACCGGGCCGCCCGGGTCAGTCTCTCCCTCTGCCCGTCTGCGGCACGTTGTTGAACTGGTCGATCGCCGCGCGCACGCCCGTCAGGGCGGAGCCCAGTGCGCTGACCGAGCCCAGCGCGCCTGCGATGAGCAGCAGCGAGCGGCGCAGGCGGTGCAGCTCCGGAGCGCCGGTGCGAGCCATGGCATCGAGCGCGGCCAGCTCGTCGTCCGCGATCGCCCGGTCCGGTAATTCCGCCGGGTGGGCGGCCAGATCACGTCTGAGCCGGGCCACGGCACGGCGCAGCTCGGCCGCCCTCGGATCGTCATCGGTGCCCGCCACTCGCCTGGCTTCCACGACTGCGGCGCCCTCCACTGACAAGGCACCGGGTTCGCCCCAGAGCCTCGCGCCATCGTTGGCCAACACTGCCCTTCTCCCCCTCGCGCCCTCTCGCACGAGCCTGCCCCCTTCCCGCATGGCCGCCCCAACCCTCCACCCCACGTGGATTCGGACACAAGGGGCCGCGGATCAGTTAACGCCACTCAGTGCACGACGCGCTATACGGAGAGCGAAAATCAGACCGGCTGGGATGAAGCCCCCGCACGGCCCCCAGGTGCGGTAAGCAGGGTCCATGGATCGCACAACGGATGACTCCGCGCAGGTCGCCGGGATCGTGCTGGCGGCCGGGGGCGGCCGGCGGCTGGGCGGGCGCCCCAAGGCCCTTTTGACGCATCGGGGGCGGCCGCTGGTGGAGCACGCCGCGCGGGCGCTGCGCGAGGGCGGCTGCGCGCCCGTGCACATCGTGCTGGGCGCCGCGGCCGAGACCGTACGGGCACGGGCCCGGCTGCCCGGGTACGTCCTGGTCGACAACCCCGACTGGGAGCAGGGCATGGGCTCCTCGCTGCGCGCCGGGCTCGGCTCCCTGGCCGGTACGGGGGCGCGGGCGGCGCTGATCGCGCTGGTGGACCAGCCGGGGATCGGCGCCGAGGCCGTGGCGCGGGTGGTAGCCGCGTATCGCTCGCCGTCGACCCTGGCGGCCGCCGCGTACGGCGGGGAGCGGGGGCATCCGGTGCTGTTCGGTGCGGACCGCTGGGCGGACATCACGGCGAGTGCGGAGGGCGACCGGGGGGCACGCGCCTATCTGCGGGCGCATCAGTCCGCGATCACGCTCGTCGACTGCTCGGATATCGCCCGTACGGACGACATCGACACCCCCGAGGACTTGGCGCTGCTGGAATGAGACATCGAGGGGGCAACGGGCGTGGCGTTCAACTGAAGATTGAACTTCCACCATGAGAAACTTACTATCCACGAAACAGAAGCATCGCGAGCGTCCAGCTGAGACTCGTCCAAGGAGTGACAGCCCATGTCCGCACCAGCGCCGTCCCCGCTGGCCATCGTCGACGCCGAACCGCTGGAGCGTCAGGGGGAGGTGCTGACCGACGCGGCGCTGGCCTTCCTGGCCGAGCTCCATCACCGCTTCACCCCGCGCCGGGACGAGCTGCTCGCGCGCCGTGCGGAGCGCCGCGCCGAGATCGCCCGCACCTCCACCCTGGACTTCCTCCCGGAGACCGCCCATATCCGCGACGACCCCGACTGGCGTGTCGCCCCCGCGCCGCCCGCCCTCGAGGACCGCCGGGTGGAGATCACCGGCCCCACCGACCGCAAGATGACCATCAACGCCCTCAACTCGGGCGCCAAGGTCTGGCTCGCCGACTTCGAGGACGCCTCCGCCCCCACCTGGGCGAATGTGATCGGCGGCCAGCTCAATCTGATCGACGCCTATGAGCGCCGGATCGACTTCACCTCCCCCGAGGGCAAGAGCTACGCGCTGCGGCCCGACGATGTGCTGGCCACCGTCGTCACCCGGCCGCGCGGCTGGCATCTCGACGAGCGCCATCTGCGGACCGCCGACGGCCGCCCCGTCCCCGGCGCCCTCGTCGACTTCGGGCTGTACTTCTTCCACAACGCCCGCCGTCTGCTCGCCCAGGGCAAGGGGCCGTACTTCTACCTCCCCAAGACCGAGTCGCATCTCGAGGCCCGCCTCTGGAACGACGTCTTCGTCTTCGCACAGGACCATCTCTCGCTTCCGCAAGGGACGATCCGCGCCACCGTTTTGATCGAGACAATCACGGCGGCGTACGAGATGGACGAGATCCTCTACGAGCTCCGCGACCATGCCTCCGGGCTCAACGCGGGCCGCTGGGACTATCTCTTCTCCATCGTCAAGAACTTCCGCGACGGCGGCCCCGGTTTCGTCCTCCCGGACCGCAACGCGGTCACGATGACCGCCCCGTTCATGCGCGCCTACACCGAACTGCTCGTCCGCACCTGCCACAAGCGCGGCGCGCACGCGATCGGCGGCATGGCGGCCTTCATCCCCTCGCGCCGCGACCCCGAGGTCAACGCGGTCGCGTTCGACAAGGTCAAGGCCGACAAGGACCGTGAGGCGCACGACGGCTTCGACGGTTCCTGGGTCGCCCATCCGGATCTGGTCCCGGTCGCCCGGGCCTCCTTCGACGCGGTCCTCGGCGACCGGCCGCACCAGAAGGACCGGCTGCGCGAGGACGTCCGGGTCACCGCGGCCGAGCTGATCGACGTCGCGTCGCTCGACGCCAAGCCCACGCATCAGGGCCTGCGCAACGCCGTGCAGGTCGGCACCCGCTATATCGAGGCGTGGCTGCGCGGCCTCGGCGCCGTCGCGATCTTCAACCTGATGGAGGACGCGGCCACCGCCGAGATCTCCCGCTCCCAGATCTGGCAGTGGGTCAACGCGGGGGTCGTCTTCGAGAACGGCGAGAAGGCCACCGCCGATCTTGTCCGTAAGGTCGCCGCCGAGGAACTGGCGGCGATCCGCGAGGAGGTCGGCGAGGACGCCTTCGCCGCGGGCAAGTGGAGCCAGGCGCACGATCTGCTGCTGAGGGTCGCGCTGGACGCGGACTACACGGAGTTCCTGACGCTGCCCGCCTACGAACTGCTGGGCTGAGCCGGTCCGTTCGGCCCAAGGGGCCCCGGACCGTACGGATACGGTCCGGGGCCCTCTTTGCCCCTATGGCGTGTAGAGCTGGGAGCGCGGCACGATCTGCTGGGGCACGCTGGGGCTGGACCACAGCAGCTTCATATGTGCCTCGCCGGTCTGCTCGGTGTACTCGATCTTGATGGCGTGTTTGGCTCCGGCGCGCAGCGCGACGGTCGCCTTGTCGACCTGTGGTTCGTGCGGGGTGGTGTTGTCGATGACCAGACGGCCGTCGATCCACACTCGCGCGGTGTCGTCGGAGACGGTCGTGAGCGTGTAGGTCTCGCTGTGGCGAGGCTGGAGGAAGCCGGTCCAGCGGACGCCGAAGTGGTCGGCGGGGACGTCGGCGGCCGGAGAGCCGGCAAACCTCCAGGTGTGGTTGACGGTGGGGTCGGTGCGGGTGACGGCCGGCGGCCCGGTGAAGGTCTCATTGGCGAAGACCTCCTCCCGCAGCCCCTGGCCCCGGCCCTGGGGCGCGGCCGGGGCCGGTTTCACCGTCAGCTCGATCACCGAGGCGGTGGGGTCGGCCGGGCCTCCGGAGGGGGTGAGATCGAAGCCGTCGCCCGCCTTGGCCACCTCGACCCGCTGTCCGCTGCCCAGCACCCGGGCGCCGGTCACCGTGAACGGCGCCCTGGCGGTGAGGTGGAGGGGCTGCCCCGCGGCGGGCCAGGAGGTGACGGACGCGTACAGCCGGTCACCCGACCGGCTGACCGCGCCCCAGGACGGCTCGTCGACCAGCCCGGTGGCCCCGGCCCCGTACACCGCGCGGTCCTGGCCGGAGGCCCGCAGCCAGGAGCCGATCTCGCGCAGCCGGTCGACGGAGGGCTGGGGAACGCGGCCCAGTTTGTCGGGGCCGACGTTGAGGAGGTAATTGCCACCGCGGCTCGCGATATCGAGGAGGTTGCGGGTGAGGGTGGCGGGCGACTTCCAGTCCTGGTCGTACTTGGCGAAACCCCAATGGCCGTTGAGGGTCATGCAGCTCTCCCACAGCTGCCCGGCCACGGGCGCGTCCGGGATTTCCTGCTCGGGCGTTCCGTAGTCGCCGTCGACCACGCGCCGCTTGCCGACCCGGTTGTTGGTGATCAGATCGGGGTCGAGCCCGTGCAGATACGTCTGCAGCCGCTCGCCGTCCCGCGCCGACCAGGTGTTGGTGGGGTTGTCCGCGTCCCATTCCCCGTCGAACCAGAGCAGCGCCGGATGGTAGCCGTCGATCAGCTCCTTGAGCTGGGCGTACATCCGCTTCTCATAGCGGGGGAAGGTGGCGGGGTCGGCGAAGTCGGGGTCGTGCCAGTCCCAGATCGAGTAGTAGAAGCCGAGTTTGATCCCGGCGGCGTCCGCGGCGGTCTTCAACTCGGCCAGGATGTCCCGCCGTTGGTCGAAGGAGGAGTGGTCGCGCAGATTCCAGGTGTTCTGCTTGGTCGGCCACATCGCATAGCCGTCGTGGTGCTTGGAGGTGATGACGATATAGCGCTGCCCGGCGTCCTTGGCCGCCTTGACGACGGCCTTGGCGTCGAAGGACGCGGGGTTGAAGTCCTGGGCGGCGTCCTCGTACTCGTTCATCGGGATCTGGCAGCTTCGCTTGATCCACTCCGCGTCGCGGCAGACGGTCCCGTCCGCCCGTTGGTATTCGCCCTCCAGCTGGGAGTAGGCGCCGAAGTGGATGAACATCCCGAAGCGGTCCTGCCGCCACCAGCCGGTGCGGTCGGAGGTGAACGGATCGTCGGTCGCGTAGTCGGTACCGGGCCCGGGCTCCCGCGCCGCCGTCGGCGCCGCGGTGGCGGCGGAAGGGCCACTGAGGATCGTCGCCAGCACCAGGCCGAGCAGAAGGCTGAGCGCTCGGAGGGGGATGACGGCCCGTCGTCTGGACGTACGCATGGCGGCTCCTGTGCTCATGGGTGGTCGAACAGGAGGGCTGGCCAGCCGCGTACGGGAACCTAGAACGGTAAAGATGGGATGTCAACGGGGCCCGAACGCACCGATGGGCCGCCGATGGCCGCGAGAAGCGGCTCGTCATGGCAACCCATCCGATGAATCGACGCGGCGTTCAGTCGTCCGCCGCGATACGGGCCAGGCGTCGCGCCTCGGTGCGCGCCTCCCGCGCGATCTCGTCCTCGTCCACGGTGAGCAGCCGGCCCGACTCCACCACCGCGGCGCCGTTCACCAGCGACAGGGTCACCGGGGCCGGGGCGCCCAGGACGAGGGCCGCGACCGGGTCGGCGATCGACGAATGGCCGAGGCCGTCCAGCTTCCAGAGCACCAGGTCGGCCAGTTTGCCCGGCTCCAGCGAGCCGATCTCGTCCTGGCGGCCGAGCACCCGCGCACCGCCGTAGGTGCCGAGGCGCAGCGCCTGACGGACGTTCAGCGCCTTCTCGCGGTGGCCGCCGAGCCGGTTGACCAGCAGCGCGTTGCGCAGTTCGGTGTGCAGCTCACCGGATTCGTTGGAGGCGGTGCCGTCCACGCCGAGGCCCACCGGTACGTCCGCGGCGAGCAGATCGGGGACGCGGGCGATCCCGGCGGCGAGCCGGGCGTTGGACGAGGGGCAGTGGGCCACCCCGGTGCCGGTCCGGCCGAACGCCTGGATGTCGGTGTCGCTCATGTGGACGCAGTGGGCCATCCACACGTCCTCGCCCAGCCAGCCGGTGGACTCGAAGTAGTCGGTCGGCCCCATCCCGAACCGCTCATGGCAGAAGTTCTCCTCCTCCACCGTCTCCGAGCCGTGGGTGTGCAGCCGTACGCCCTTGCGGCGGGCCAGCACCGCGGACTCGCGGAGCAGTTCGGTGGAGACGGAGAACGGCGAGCAGGGCGCGACCGCGATCCGCAGCATGGCGTCGAACCCCGGGTCGTGGTGAGTGTCGATGGCCTGCTCGGTGGCGGCCAGCGCGTCCTCGGTGGACTCCACGGCGAAGTCCGGCGGCAGCCCGCCGTCGGAGGTGCCGAGGTCCATGGAGCCGCGGGCGGCGGTGAACCGCACGCCCAGCTCGCGCACCGCGCGGATCTCGGCGCCCAGCAGATCGCCGCTGCCGCGCGGAAAGACGTAGTGGTGGTCCATGGCGGTGGTGACCCCGCCGCGCACCATCATCGCGAGCGAGCCGCGGGCCGCCGCGTGGACCATCGGCTCGTCGATCCGCGCCCAGACGGGGTAGAGCGCGACCAGCCAGTCGAAGAGGTTGCTGTCCTGGGCCAGGCCGCGGGTGAGCCACTGGTAGAAGTGGTGATGGGTGTTGACCAGGCCCGGGGTGACCAGGTGTCCCGTGCCGTCGATCCGGCGGACGACGCCCTCCAGCCCCTGCGGCGCGCGCCCCTCGCCCACCGACTCGATGCGGTGGCCGGCGACGACGACATGGCCGGACGCGTACTCGGTGTCCTGCGCGTCCACGGTGGCGACGGCGCAGTTCTCGATGACGATGCGGTGCACGGGGCGTGGCCCTTCCGTCAGATGAGTCAAGGGGGATCCCGGTCGGTCGGCGGGAAGCCGGTCGGTCGGGAGCCGTTCAGTCGGTGGGGATCCGGGGCTCGGCGCCGTCCCGCAGCACGGTGGCCTCGATGAGCCCGTACGGCCGGTCGGCGGCGAAGTAGACCTCGTTGTCGTTGGTGAGCCCGAAGGGTTCCAGATCGACCAGGAAGTGGTGCTTGTTGGGCAGCGAGAGACGTATCTCGTCCACCTCGGGGCGGCACTCGATCACCCGCGCGCCCATCTCGTAGAGCGTCTGCTGAAGCGAGAGGGAGTAGGTCTCGGCGAACGCGCTCAGCAGCTGGCCGCGCGCCTCCTTGTGGCCGTGGTCCCAGTCCGGCATCGGCCGGGTGTCATCGCTCCAGCCGTAGCGCCAGCGGGCGTGCACATCGGTGGCCAGGACGCGGTCGCGGGTCTCCGGCAGCGTGGTGTACCGGTCCTTGACATAGCCCCAGAACTCGGAGTCCGTGGTGTTCAGGACGGTGAGGCCGGTGAGCCCGGAGACCACCTCCCAGCGCTCGCCGTCGTAGGCGATCTGGGCGGTGCGGACCTCCTGGCCGCGGCGGACGAAGGAGTGCTGGGCGCTCCCGGCCGTCCGGATCCGGTCCCAGGCGTACTCCTCGATACGGATGCGGGCGCGGTGGATGGGCTCCTGACCGGTGACGAAGTGGCGGGCCAGCCGGATGCCGAACTCCTCGGCCGTATCGATGCCGTGCTCCTTGGCGAAGGCGTACACGGTGTTCTTGGTGGCGTCGGTCGTCAGGACGTTGGCGTTACTGCCGGAGACGTGGACCTCGTCCATCTCTCCGGACAGCGCCACCGAGACATTGAGGTCCTTGAGGTGGTGCACGGCGCCGTCGCGCACCACCCGCACGACGCGGGTTTCGGCTTTGCCGTAACTGTTCGGGCCGAGCGTGGGCATGGGTGCTAGCTCCCTCGGTAGACGGAGTAGCCGAACGGGGTGAGCAGCAGCGGTACGTGGTAGTGCTCGCCCGGCTCGACGGCGAAGGCGACCGCGACCTCCGGGAAGAAGGCGTGGGTCAGATACGGCCCGGTCTCGAAGCGCAGCCGGGCGTGGGTGGTGCCCTCGGGGAGGCCGGGCAGATCCTTGCAGCGCCCGTCGGCGTCGGTGAGGGAGTCGGCGTGCGCCGTCCACCGCGCCCCGGGCCCGGAGCGGACGGACAGCTCGACGACCACGCCCACGGCGGGGCGCCCGATGCTGGTGTCCAGGATGTGGGTGGACACGGAGGTGGCGCCGCTCGCCATCACCGCTCTCCTTCCGCCGGGGCCCGCGGGGCCTGGAGGGTTTCCGTCAGCCGGGTCAGCCGGATGCGGTTGATCTTTCCCAGTTCGGTGCGGATGATCTCGCGCTCGGTGTCGGCGTCATGGTGGATCCGCTCGCGCAGCGCCGCCAGCATCTCCTCGCCGGTGCGGCCGGTGGCGCAGATCAGGAAGACATGGCCGTGGCGCTCCTGGTACGCGAGGTTCAGCTCCAGCAGCTCGGCGCGCTCCGCGTCCCGTACGCCGCTCTGCTCGCGGGCCGAGGCGGCGCCGCCCGGCGCCGGCCGCCCGATGGGCGGATGTGCGGCCATCGCCTCGGCGAGGTCGGCGGCGGTCAGCCCGGCCATGGCCGCGTCGGCGGCGTCGAGCAGCTCCGCGACCGTGGCGTACGGCCGCCCGCCGGCGACCGCCGCGCCCCAGGCCCGGCTGGCGCACACCTCGTGCAGCAGCCCGGCGGCGTCGCGGTCGTCCACCGCGTTGAACCGGGCCAGCCCCGGTGGAGCACTGGAAGTCACTCTCGCAAGCTAGGAGGCGCCCTCGCCGGGCGTCAACACTTTGTTGAAAAATGCGCGGAACGACGGGGCGCGGTCAGTCCCCGCTCTTCTCACGGTTGAGGTAGTTGTAGACGGTGAAGCGGCTCACGCCGAGGGCTCCGGCGACCGTTTCGACGCCGTGGCGCACCGAGAAGGCGCCGCGCTGTTCGAGGTGGCGGACGACGGACTGCTTGGTCTTGCGGTCGAGGGCCGAGAGCGGCACGCCGTGGCGGCGCTGCAGGTCGGCGAGGATGTGGTCGAGCGAGTCCGAGATATGCGGCAGCCTTACGGCGACCACCGGGCGGCCCTCCCAGGAGAGCACCACATCGTCGCCCCGGGCCCGGTCCGGGGCGATCATCTCGCCGCCCATGGCGTCCACGAGCGGCCGCACCGCGGCGGCGAAGGGGTGGTCGGCCGGTACGCTCACGCCTCGCCCTCCCCGATCACATTGACCTGGAGCGAAATCCGGGTGGCACCGGCTTCGAGGGAGCTGCGCAGCAACCGGTCGACGGCCGCCAGCACCGCTTCCGCCCCGCCTTCGGCGGTGTTGCCGAAGGGGCCGACGTCGACGGCGTCCAGCGGGGCGGCCTGGACGGTCTCGCGGGCCGCGACGGCGTGCGGCGGCACCTCGTCGAGGTCGAACGGTTCGGTGGTGAACTCAACCCTCAATCTCACGCCGCAAACCTACTGCGTCAGCCGTAACACGGCGCCCCCACTGCGGGGGACAGAACACCCAAGTCCCTCGCCGCGGCCGCCCGCTTCGGGGAGCATGGACCCATACCGCATCCGCCCCCGTCCACGGAGCGCCCCGATGACAGACAACGTGCCGGTGCGTTGTCCCGCGTGCCGTCGCGAGCAGTCGTTCACACCGCCCACCTTCCCCTGTTCCTGCGGCGCGCCGGTCACCCTGCCCGTCCTCCGCGACGGCGCCCCGGAGGAGGTGGGCCACCGCACCTGGGAGAACCTCTGGGTGGCGGTGAACTGCCCGTCCTGCGGCCATCGGGGCCACTGGCCGCAGCCGGAACTGGGCTGCGACTGCGGCGCGGTGGTCCGCGTCCCCGTCGCGGCCGCGCCGCCCCCGGCCGGCCCGGGCGCGGTGTCCGGGCACGGCGGCCCGGTCGTGCGGCGCCCGGCCTTCCGGCCGGTGACGATCCGTACGGCGCGGGACGCGGTCACCGCCGCCTCGCTGTATCTGAAGTGGCTCGGCTTCCACAGCCTGCGGCCCTCGGAGGACCGGGCCGCGTCCGGGGTGGACCTCTACGGGACGGGCGTCGTCGCCCAGGTCGATCCGACCACCCGCCCCACCGGGCCGCGGGACATCGAATGCCTGTGGCTGAACGGGCTCCAGAAGTCGGCGATGAGCGTGTTCTTCTCGCTCGCGGGCTATGCGCGGGAGGCGCGGGCGCGCGCCGACGCGCTCCATCTGCCGCTGTTCATCATGGACCTCACCGGCACCCCCCAGCCCGTCAACGACCCGGCGGACGTGCTGATCCGGATGGGGCCGCCGGACGGCTGACCCCGGTCGGCTCTTGCGCTCATGACCGGGGAACGCTTCCGCCCCGGCACCGCCCTCCACCGTTCACCCCATCCCATCCGCTCGACCGGCCGGAGGCCGAAACGATGGCTGTTCCGTGGTACCCGAGGTCATGGGCTCCGCTCGCCGCCGCCCTGACCCTGCTTCTGGTGACCGGCTGCGCGGGCGGCGATGTGCCGCCGCCCACGGTGGAGAGCTCCTCGGCCGCACCGGCTCCCCCGTCCGGCGCCACACCGGGCACGCCCACCCCGCTCACCAGCCCTGATGGCACCGACGGCGGAAAGGCCGTGGAGCAGGACATCGACGCGGCGGTCTCCGTCACCACCACCTACTGGCAGACCCACTGGCCCGAATTGTTCACCGGCGGCTACAACCCGCCCAGGATCCTGGGGGCCTACGACGGCGACACCCCCGGTACACCGGCGTGCGGAAGTGAGCCGCTCCCCGACGACAACGCCGTCTACTGCCCCGACGGCGACTACATAGCGTGGGACATGGACCTGATGCGCTGGGGCCATGCGCGGGGCGACGCCTGGGTCTATCTGGTGATCGCCCATGAGTGGGGCCACGCCGTCCAGAACCGTCTGGACGCGGGCCTGGTCGACCTCGCCCGTGAGCTGCAGGCCGACTGCCTGGCCGGGGCGGTCCTCTTCGGCGCCGCCCAGGACGGGACGCTGACCTTCGAGGAGGGTGATACCGAGGAGCTGGCGGACGCCCTGACCGCACTGGCCGACCGGACCCCGTGGACCGACATCTCCGACCACGGCGACGCCTCCCAGCGGGTCGGCTACTTCAGCCGCGGCGCGCGATCCGGGGTGAAGTCGTGCCTGCCGAACGTCGTCCAGTGACGGGCCGGGTGTGGGCCCCCGCTGTGGCAGGGGTGCGGCCCCTGCTGTGGTGGGGGTGTGGGCCCTGCTGTGGCAGGGGTGCGGCCCCTGCTGCGGTGGGGGTGTGGGCCCCTGCTGGAGGAGAGGGGCCCGCAACTCATCAGCTGGGCGCGGTCTGCGGCTCGGCCCGCTCGACCAGCGCTTCGGATCTGGCCGGACCGTCCTCGGACCGGGTCTCGGGCAGCAGCTCCCGGGCGGCCGCCTCCCGCAGCTCGACCTTGCGGACCTTGCCGCTGACCGTCATCGGGAAGGCGTCCATCAGACGCAGATAGCGGGGGACCTTGTAGTGGGCGAGGCGGCCCCGGCAGAAGCGGGCGAGCTCGTCGCGGGTGAGGGTCTTGGCGCCCTCGCGCAGGATGACGCAGGCCAGGACCTCCTCGCCGTACTTCTCGTCCGGTACGCCGACGACCTGCACATCCGCGACCTTGGGGTGGGTGTGCAGAAACTCCTCGATCTCCCGCGGATAGACGTTCTCCCCACCGCGGACGATCATGTCCTTGATCCGGCCGACGATCTGGACGTAGCCCTCGCCGTCCATCACCGCGAGGTCGCCGGTGTGCATCCAGCGCGCCGAGTCGATCGCCTCGGCGGTCCGCTCGGGCTCCTGCCAGTAGCCGAGCATCACCGAGTAGCCGCGGGTGCACAGCTCGCCGCGGGTGCCGCGGGGCACGGTCGTCCCGGTCACCGGGTCGACGATCTTGACCTCGACATGCGGCAGCACCCGGCCGACCGTCGAGGTGCGGCGGACGAGGTCGTCATCGGGCCGGGTCTGGGCGGAGACCGGTGAGGTCTCGGTCATGCCGTAGCAGATGGACACCTCCGCCATGTGCATCTCGGCGACCACCCGCCGCATCACCTCCACCGGGCAGGGCGATCCGGCCATGATCCCGGTACGCAGCGAGCTGAGGTCGAAGGTGGCGAAGTCCGGCAGGGCCAGCTCGGCGATGAACATGGTGGGGACGCCGTACAGCGAGGTGCAGCGCTCCCGTTCGACGGCGGCCAGGGTGGCGACGGGGTCGAAGGTGGCGGCGGGGATGACCACGCAGGCGCCGTGGCTGGTGGCCGCGAGGTTGCCCATCACCATGCCGAAGCAGTGGTAGAAGGGCACCGGCACACAGATCCGGTCCTCGGCGGTGTAGCGGACCGTCTCCCCCACGAAGAAGCCGTTGTTGAGGATGTTGTGGTGGGAGAGGGTGGCGCCCTTGGGAAAGCCCGTGGTGCCGGAGGTGTACTGGATGTTGACCGCGTCGTCGCAGCTGATCCGGGCCTCGCGCTCGGCGAGCCGCTCGGGGGGCACATCGGCCCCGGCGCGCACCAGCCCGTCCCAGGTCCGGTCGCCGATGTAGATGACATCGCGCAGCGGGGAGCAGGCCGATCGCACCTGCTCGACCATCCGCCGGTAGTCGCTGGTCTTGTGCTCGATGGAGGAGACCAGGACCGAGATTCCGGCCTGCTGCAGTACGTACCGCAACTCGTGGACGCGGTACGCGGGGTTGATATTGACCATGATGGCGCCGATGCGGGCGGTGGCGTACTGCAACAGCACCCATTCGGGGCAGTTGATGGCCCAGATGCCGACCCGGTCGCCCTTGGCGACCCCCTTGGCCATCAGCCCGAGCGCGACCTCCTCGACCGACCTGCCGAACTCGGTGTAGGTCCAGCGGCGGCCGGAGGGGACGTCGACGAGCGCCTCGCGGTCGCCGTACAGCTCGACGGCCCGGGCCAGATTGGCGCCGATGGTGTCGCCGAGCAGCGGGAGGTCCCCGGCTCCGCTGGTGTAGGAGAGCCCCGCTGGGCTCGGTGGGTCAGACGTGAGGTCGGTCATGGGAGCTCCTTGGGTTCACGTTCACGCACGCCTTCACGTTCGTGCGGGTGGGTCATCATATGAGCGTCAGTCATCAGATCTCCTCATAAAACTCGATACCGCCACCCTGTGCCGTGCGTTCACGCAGCTCGATCCGGCGAATCTTTCCGGAAACCGTCTTGGGGAGGTCGGCGAACTCCAATCGGCGGATCCGCTTGTACGGCGCGAGCACCGCCCGCGAGTGCGCGAACAGCGCCTTCGCGGTGTCCGGGCCGGGCTCCCAGCCCTCCGCCAGCACGATGTACGCCTTCGGCACGGCCAGCCGCAGCGGGTCGGGGGCCGGGACGACGGCGGCCTCGGCGACCGCCTCGTGCTCCAGCAGCGCGCTCTCCAGCTCGAACGGCGAGATCTTGTAGTCGGATGCCTTGAAGACGTCGTCGGCGCGGCCGATGTAGGTGATGTAGCCGTCCGCGTCGCGCGATCCGATGTCCCCGGTGCGGTAGTAACCGCCCGCGGTGGCCTCGGCGGTGCGCTCCCCGTCGCCCTCGTAGCCGGTCATCAGGCCGACGGGACGGCCCTCGGGGCCGGTGAGGTCGAGGCAGATCTCGCCCTCCTCACCGGGCCGGCCGGTCACCGGATCCAGCAGGACGACCCGGAAGCCGGGGGTCGGCCGTCCCATCGAACCGGGCTTGAGCGGCTGTCCGGGGGTGTTGGCCACCTGAACGGCGGTCTCGGTCTGGCCGAAGCCGTCCCGGATGGTCACCCCCCAGGCGCGCCGCACATGCTCGATGACCTCGGGGTTGAGCGGCTCGCCCGCGGCGAGGGCCTCCCGGGGCGGGGTGCGCAGCTGGGTGAGATCGGCCTGGATGAGCATCCGCCAGACGGTGGGCGGGGCGCAGAAGGTGGTGATGGCGCAGCGGTCCATCTCGGCCATCAGGCGGCCCGCGTCGAAGCGCGTGTAGTTGTGGACGAAGACGGTGGCCTCGGCGTTCCAGGGGGCGAAGAGATTGGACCAGGCGTGCTTGGCCCATCCGGGGGAGGAGATGTTGAGGTGGACATCGCCCGGCCTGACCCCGATCCAGTACATCGTCGCCAGATGCCCGATGGGATACGAGATATGGGTGTGCTCGACCAGCTTGGGGCGGGCGGTGGTGCCGGAGGTGAAGTACAGCATCAGGGGGTCGGTGGCGAGGGTCGGCCCGTCGGGGACGAAGGGCTCGTCGTCCCCCGCGGCGTCCGCCGTGATACCCGCGGTCCCGGCGTCCTCGTAGCCGAGCCAGCCCTCGGGCGCGCCGCCGACCGCGATCCGGGTGTAGTCGCCCGGCACCTCCGCGAACTTCTCCGTGTCCGCGGCCCGTACGACCACATGCGCCGCCCGGCCGCGCTCGATGCGGTCGGCGAGGTCGAGCGGGCCGAGCAGCGGAGTGGCGGGGATGACGACGGCGCGCAGCTTCATCGCGGCCAGCGCGGTCTCCCACAGCTCGAACTGGTTGCCGAGCATGACCACGATGCGGTCACCGGCCCGGACGCCGCGGTCGCGCAGCCAGTTCGCGGCCCGGTTGGAGCGGCGGCGCAGCTCCTCGAAGGTCAGCCGGATCTCGCTGCCGTCCTCCTCGACGATGTGCAGGGCGGTACGGTCGCCGCCGCGCCCGGCGATCCCGTCGAACCAGTCCAGGGCCCAGTTGAACCGCTCCGGGCGTGGCCAGCCGAACCCTTCGTACGCCGCCGCGTAGTCCTCCCGGTGGTCGAGCAGGAAGTCCCGTGCCTCGCGGAAGTCGTGAGCCGGATTCATTGCTGTCACTTGTCCTCCTGAAGGGCGTACCGCTCGCTAGCATCGTGCGACGGGTGATCTGAGTCTCACTACCCCCGGACGGGGGTGGCGCTGGATGCGGGAGGTGGCCGTGACGGGATCGGACGGGGCCGTCGACATACGGAACACGCTGCAGCGGATGCGCCGGCGTGGTGGGCTGCCCGTCGCGTTCGGCGGGCTGTTCTCGGGGGCACGGCAGTTCCGGATCTCGGAACTCACCGGCACCACGACCAACTCCCTGCGGGGTCTGGCCATCACACCCGGCAACGGCCTCGGCGGCAAGGTCCTCACCATGTCCCGGCCGATCTCGGTGGCGGACTACCCCGCCTCACGGGCGATCAGCCATGAGTACGACGCGGCGGTGGGCGCGGAGGGGCTGCGCTCGATGCTCGCGGTGCCGGTGGTGGTGCGCGGGCGGGTGCGCGGGGTGCTGTACGGCGCGCTGCGCCAGCCGCTGCTGCTCGGCGACCGGGCGCTGACCGCGGCCGTGGAGTCGGCGCGCGAACTGGAACGCGTACTGGAGAGCGAACTGGCGCAGGAGCTGGCGGTGCGGGAGGAGGCGCAGCGGCTGCTGACGGAGGCGCGCCAGCGCCGTGGGCAGCCGCCGGGACCGCAGTGGGAGCCGTCGGCGGAGGAGACCGATCCGGCGGTGTGGGAGGAGGTGCGCGAGGCCCACGGCGATCTGCGGGCCCTGGCGCACCGGGTGCCCGACCCCCAGCTGCGCGAGGAGATCCTCACCGCCTGCTCCCGGCTGGCCAGGGCCTCCTCGGGGCGCGGCAGGCAGCGGGAGCACCGGAACGGGGGGACCGGGGTGGAGCTGTCGCCGCGCGAGGTGGATGTGCTGGCGTGCGTGGCCTCGGGGGCGACGAATTCGACGGCGGCGGAGCGGCTGGGGTTGCGCCCGGAGACGGTCAAGAGCTATCTGCGCTCGTCGATGCGGAAGTTGGGGGCCCATACCCGTCTCCACGCGGTGGTCGAGGCCCGCCGTGCGGGGCTTTTGCCGTAGCGGACGGCGGGTGCGGTCGCCGGTGGGCCCCGGGGCGGCCCCTCCGGGTACCCCCGCGGAAAACGCTTGGTCCGAGGCAAGTATTGCCTCGCCCACCGCTCCCCCGGGACGCACCACGGTCATATAGGGCGATATCCTGCACTGAGGTCAGTGCTCGCGACAGGAGGTGAGGTCCATGGACAGTGAGCCTCCCAGTCGTATGCCCCGAGGCGCCGCTGCGGCCCGGACGCGCTGAGCGCGCTGCCCGGCTCGGCCCGGAGGCGGCGCCCGTCCGAGCCCGAGCCCGCTATCCGTAAAGGACCCCCTATGTCCGAGCGCCGCCGCACCCCCCGCCCCACGAGGCGGTACCCCTGGCTGCGCCCCGGCGGGGCGAACCGGGCCGCTGCCGCCCCGCGCCCCGCCCCGGCGCCCCCGGGTCCGCCGCGCGACGAGCGGCGGACCGCCGCCGATGGAACCCCGCGTGAGCCGGACGAGCGCAGCGTGGTGGACGCGGCCGTGTACCGCGACGGCCGCCGGGTCGGCACCCCCGGCACCCTGGCCGCCACCTACCGGCGGCTGCGCGAGGAGCCCGGCGCGATGGCGTGGATCGGGCTGTACCGGCCGAGCGAGGCGGAGCTGCTCTCGCTGGCCGAGGAGTTCGATCTGCACAAGCTGGCCATCGAGGACGCGCTGGAGGCCCATCAGCGGCCCAAGCTGGAGCGCTACGGCGAGACGCTCTTCGTGGTGCTGCGCGCCGCCCGCTATCTCGACGCGCCGGAGGAGGTCGACTTCGGCGAGCTGCATGTCTTCGTGGGCCCCGACTTCGTCATCACCGTCCGGCACGGCGCCGCCCCGGACCTGTCCGCGGTGCGCGGCCGGATGGAGTCCACCCCGAGCTGCTGGCGCTGGGCCCCGAGGCCGTGCTGTACGCGATCCTCGACGCTGCCGTGGACGGTTATGCCCCGGTGGTGGCGGGGGTGCAGAACGACATCGACGAGATCGAGACCGAGGTGTTCCGCGGCGACCCCGAGGTGTCGCGGCGCATCTATGAACTCTCCCGCGAGATGGTGGAGTTCCAGCGCGCCACCCGCCCGCTGGTCGGGATGTTGCACGGGCTGATGGCGGGTTTCGACAAATACGGCACCGATGAGGAGCTGCAGCGCTATCTGCGGGACGTCGCCGACCACGTCACGCACACCAGCGAGCGCGTGGACGGCTTCCGCTCGGCCCTCACCGACATCCTCGCGGTCAACGCCACCCTGGTGACCCAGCAGCAGAACGCCGAGATGCGGGCGCTGGCCGAGGCGGGTTTCGAGCAGAACGAGGAGGTCAAGAAGATCTCCGCCTGGGCGGCGATTCTGTTCGCGCCCACGCTGGTCGGCACCATTTACGGGATGAACTTCACCCATATGCCCGAGCTGGACTGGGTGTGGGGGTATCCGTTCGCGATCGTGCTGATGGCGGTGGTCTGCGTCAGCCTGTATGTCATCTTCAAGCGCCGCGGCTGGCTCTGACGGCGCCCCAACTCTCCGGCTGGATCGGCGATTCAAGGGAATTCCTCGATTGAATCGCTGATTCAGCCGCTGTCCATGGCCCCTCCCCCTCGTTTGTGCTTCGATGCCGTCCGGCACGGCACGGGCAGGCGAGCGACGGGAGTACGCGTATGGACCGGCGAGGGTTCCTCAGGGGCGCGGCCGCGCTGTCCACCGCGGGGCTGGTCACCACCGTCGGCGCTACCGCGACGGCCACGGCCGCCGCGCCGCCCCGGCTGCGGGCCGCACAGGACTGGCTGTCGGCCATCGCCGACGCCACCCCGGTCCAGCGGCTGACCCTGCCCGGCACCCACAACTCCGGCGCCCGCTTCGGCGGCCCGTGGACCGAGTGCCAGAACACCACCATCGCCGACCAGCTCAGCAGCGGCATCCGCTTCCTGGACGTCCGCTGCCGCGCTTTCGAGAACGCCTTCCCCATCCACCACGGCGCCTTCTACCAGAACCTCAACTTCGACGATGTGCTCGGCGCCTGCCGCTCCTTCCTCTCCGCGCATCCCTCGGAGACCGTGCTGATGCGGGTCAAGCAGGAGTACTCGGAGGAGAGCGCCGCGGAGTTCCGCCGGATCTTCGACACCTACCTGGACGACAAGGGCTGGCGCTCGCTGTTCCGCCTGGACAACACCCTCCCCGCCCTGGGCCAGGCCCGGGGCAGGGTGGTGCTGCTCGCCGACTCGGACAACATGCCGGGGGTGCGGTACGGCGACGGGGGGCTCTTCGACATCCAGGACGACTACATGGCGGAGCCGTTCGGCAAGTACCCGAAGATCCAGGCGCAGTTCCGCAAGGCGGCGGCCCAGCCCGGCAAGCTCTTCATCAACTATGTCTCCACCGCCGCCCTGCTGCCGCCCCGCTCCAACGCGGACCGGCTCAACCCGCAGGTGAAGTCGTTCCTGGAGGGCGCCGAGGCACAGGGCTGGACCGGGCTCGGGATCGTTCCGATGGACTTCCCGAACACCGCGTCCGGCCTGGTCGACGCCCTCGTCCGGCACAATCCGGCGGGCTGACCGCGGAGCGTCAGCGGCCGTGGGTCCGGCGGAAGACCTTGACCGACGGTTCCGCGTAGCGCACCAGCTCCAGCGCCTGCTCGGGGAACCACTCCCCCGCGTCGGGGTTGACGGTCCCGCGCACCGGGTCCAGGGGCCCGTCGGTGCCGCGCAGGCACCGCCCGTCCGACTCGCCCGGCGTCTTCACCCACAGCGCGGCGTCCAGCAGCGCATCGCCCGTGCGGGTGGTGGGGCGCCGGCCCAGGCCCCGCGCCGGCGGGTTGCACCACGACTGCGCGTCGAGGTGCGCCCCGGCCCTGGGGGCCCAGGGGCCCTGGCCGTTGCGGCTGGTGTCGGTGACGAAGTGCTTCATACGGCCCGGGTCGTCCGGTACGTGGGCGTGCAGCCAGCGGCGGGCGTGCCGCCGTGACCAGCTCTGGTCGGCGCAGTCCTCGGGGTCCCCGCCCTCGTCGGCGTAGGCGAGGCAGGAGGAGATCAGCCGGCCGTACCAGGCGCTGTCGGGGTCGGTCTGGTAGTGGGAGACGTTGAGGGCGAAGCCGGTGGCGCGGTCGATCCCGGCCTTGATGAGCCGGGGCACGATGCTGCTGACGGAGTGCCAGCCGGCGTGGCCCGCGTCCAGGTACACCGACGCGTTGCCGAGTGCGGTGAGGGCGTCGACCGCGTAGTTGATCTCGGAGTAGCGGGCGGCGGTCTCCGGGTCCTCGACCACCGGGGTGTCCAGGTCGCCCGTGTCCTCGGTGTCGGGGGTCACCGGGTCGGGCGTGGGGAGCGGGGGCAGCTCGGGGAGGGTGCCGGGCTGCTCGGCGGAGGGCTCGGGGGCGGGGCTCTGGGATGCGGAGGGCTCGAGGCCGGAGGGCTCCTGGGCCTCGGCGGGCTTGGGCGCCGGGTCCTCGGAGGCGGGGAGGCGCGGGTCCTCGGACTGGGCGTCCGGAGACTGCGCGGCGTCCTGGGCGGCCGATGCGGCGGGCGGGGACGTGGACGCGCCGGGGTCGGGCAGCGGGGGCAGATCGGTGGGCGATGCCTCGGCGGCGGGAGGCTGCTCGACGTCCGTCTGCTGCTCGGCGGCGAGTTGCTCCTCGGCGGGCTGCTCCTCGGCGGGCTGCTCGTCGGCGGGCTGCTCGTCGGCGGCGGTCTGATCGACGTTCGATTCGTCGGCGCAGTCGGAGGGCAGCAGCGACAGCGAATCGGGTTCGAGGACGATCAGCACCTTACGGTCGCCGATGCCCTCGGCGACGGCGTCGATCCACGCCTCGTACGCGGCGAGGCCGTCCGCTCCTCCGCTCGAGTAGCTGCCGCAGTCACGGCCCGGGATGTTGTAGAGCGCGAGGACCGGCAGCCTCCCCTGCACGTCGGCGCTCCGCGTCGTCCTGCGGACCAGCCGCTCGACCCGCTCCGGGCTCTCGTCCCCGTACCAGACCGCCTGCGGCGTCCGCACCATGGCGAGGAGCCCGGCGGAGTCGCGGAAGTCGCCCCGCCAGGCGAGGCGGGCCACCTGGCGGTAGGAGTCCCGGTCGGGGGGCGGGGCGTAGAGGCGGGCGATGCGGGAGGAATCGTCGTCGTCCTCCCGCGCGGCCGCGCTCACCACGGGGCTGATCAGCAGGGGCAGGGTGGCCGCGGCCACGACGGCCGTCGACACGGTGAGAATCTTGCGTCTCTTACGCACGTGCGCACTCCAGGGGGCGGCAGGACCAAGGTCGATTTCTGACTCTCACTCAGAAACCGGCGCCCGGCAAGAGAAGCCTCCGCCAGGTGGCGGAGGGTTTTTCCCGCTCAGGAGTGGCCTTATGTCAGACGATCCTTCTGTGATCTGATCCGATGTCAGGTGAAGTCAGCCGGCGTCAGGCGACCGAGCCGATCCGGTCCGAGGTCGCCCCGGTGTCGTGGTGGATCGGGGTCCGGGCACCCGTCAGCGGCGTTCCGCTGCCGCCCCGACGGTTGGCGACGATCTCGCCGGCGATGGACAGCGCGGTCTCCTCGGGCGTACGGGCGCCGAGGTCGAGGCCGATCGGGGAGCGCAGCAGGGCCAGCTCCGGCTCGCCCACACCGGCCTCGCGCAGCCGCCGCAGCCGGTCCCGGTGGGTGCGTGCGGAGCCCATCGCGCCGACGTACGCCACGGGCAGCCGCAGCGCCCGCTCCAGCAGCGGCACATCGAACTTCGCGTCGTGGGTGAGCACGCACAGCACCGTGCGGGCGTCCACCTCGGTCTTCTCCAGATAGCGGTGCGGCCAGTCGACGACCACCTCGTCGGCGTCCGGGAAGCGCAGCGCGGTCGCGAAGACCGGACGGGCGTCGCAGACCGTGACGTGGTAGTTCAGGAACTTCCCTATCCGCACGAGCGCGCTCGCGAAGTCCACCGCCCCGAAGACGATCATGCGCGGCGGCGGCACGCTGGCCTCGGCGAGCAGCGTGACGGGCTGCCCGCAGCGGCTTCCCTCGGCGCCGATGACCACGGTCGCGGTGCGCCCGGCGTCCAGCAGGGCGCGGGCCTCCGCGGCCGCCGTACGGTCCAGCTCGGGGTGGCCGCCCAGGGTGCCGTCCCAGCCGCCGTCCGGGCGGACGAGCAGGGCGCCGCCCAGCAGCTCGGGCGGGCCGTCCACGATCCGGGCCAGCGCCGTCGTCCGGCCGTCGGCGGCGGCGGACGCGGCGGCTGCGAGGACGGGACGCACCCGGCGGTCGGCCGCCGGGGCCGGGGTGACCAGGACATCGATGACTCCGCCGCAGGTCAGGCCGACCGCGAAGGCGTCCTCGTCGGAGTAGCCGAAGGTCTCCCGTACGGTCTCGCCGGTGCTCAGCGCCTCCTGGCACAGCTCGTACACCGCGCCCTCGACACAGCCGCCGGACACGCTGCCGATCGCGGTGCCCTCGGCGTCCACGGCGAGGGCGGCCCCGGGTTGCCGGGGCGCGCTGCCGCCCACGGAGACCACGGTGGCGACGGCGAAGTCCCGGCCCTCCTCGCACCAGCGGTGCAGCTCGGCGGCGATGTCCAGCATGGTGATCAGCTCCTTGGGCGGCGCATCGATACGCGGCGCATCGGTATCCGGAACAACGCACTCGGCTCCCGATATCTGCCCTCAGGTGCCCGTCAGGTGCTCCGGGCGCACGGGCACGCGCTTCAGGGGCAGGCCCGTGGCCGCGCGGATGGCGGCGACGACGGCCGGGGTCGAGGAGAGCGTGGGCGCCTCGCCGACGCCGCGCAGCCCGTACGGGGCGTGGTCGTCGGCCAGCTCCAGCACGTCCACCGGCATGGCGGGGGTGTCCAGGATGGTGGGGATCAGATAGTCCGTGAAGGACGGGTTGCGCACCCGCGCCCCGTCCGCCGAGACGACGATCTCCTCCATCACGGCGAGCCCGAGCCCCTGCGTCGAACCGCCCTGGATCTGCCCGACCACCGACAGTGGGTTGATCGCCTTGCCCACGTCCTGCGCGGCCGCCAGCTCGACCACCTTGACCAGCCCCAGCTCGGTGTCGACCTCGACGACCGCGCGATGGGCGCAGAAGGAGTACTGCACATGGCCGAAGCCCTGGCCGGTACGGAGATCGAACGGCTCGGTGGGCCGGTGCCGGAACTCCCGCTCCAGATCGATCGCCTCATCGCCCAGGATCCCGGCGAGGTCGCCGATCACCTCGCCACCGTCGGTGACCACCTTGCCGTCCGCCAGCCGCAGCCGGGCGGGCTCCGCCCAGGCGGGGTGGGAGGCGCCGAACCGCTCACGGCCGCGCCGCAGCACCTCCTCGCGGACCGCCTCGCAGGTGTGCTTGACGGCGCCGCCCGTCATATACGTCTGGCGGGAGGCGGAGGTGGAGCCGGCCGAGCCGACCCGGGTGTCGGCGGGGTGGATGGTGACCCGGTCGACGCCCAGCTCGGTGCGGGCGATCTGGGCGTGCACGGTGACCCCGCCCTGGCCGACCTCGGCCATCGCGGTGTGCACCAGGGCGACCGGCTCGCCACCGATCACTTCCAGCCGGATCCGGGCGGTGGAGTAGTCGTCGAAGCCCTCGGAGAAGCCGACGTTCTTGATGCCGACCGCATAGCCCACCCCGCGCACCACGGCCTCGCCGTGGGTGGTGTTGGACAGCCCGCCCGGCAGGGCCCGTACGTCCACGGGGCCGCCCGCCGCCTCCCAGGCACGCTCGGGCGGCATCGGCAGCGCCTTGACCCGGCGCAGCAGCTCGGCGACCGGGGCCGGGGAGTCGACGAGCTGCCCTGTGGGCATGGTGGCGCCCTGGGACATGGCGTTGCGCTGCCGGAACTCCACCGGGTCCAAGCCGAGTTCGGCCGCCACCGCGTCCATCTGCGCCTCGTAGGCGAAGCACGCCTGGACGGCGCCGAAGCCGCGCATCGCACCGCAGGGCGGGTTGTTGGAGTAGAGCGCGATGGCCTCGACGTCGACGTTCTCGACGACGTAGGGGCCGATCGACAGGGAGGCGGCGTTGCCCACGACCGCCGGGGAGGAGGAGGCGTACGCCCCGCCGTCCAGGACGATGCGGCACTGGACGTAGAGCAGCGTGCCGTCGCGGCTCGCGCCGTGTTCGTAGGTGAGCTTGGCGGGGTGGCGGTGGACATGGCCGAAGAAGGATTCGTATCGGTTGTAGACGATCTTGACGGGCTTTCCGGTGCGCAGCGCCAGCAGACAGGCGTGCGCCTGCATGGACAGGTCCTCGCGCGCGCCGAACGCCCCGCCCACCCCCGACAGCGTCAGCCGCACCTTGTCGGCGGGCAGCCCGAGAACCGGGGCGAGCTGATCGCGGTCGACATGCAGCCACTGGGTGGCGATGTAGAGGTCCACGCCGCCGTCCTCGGCGGGCACCGCGAGCCCCGACTCCGGGCCGAGGAACGCCTGGTCCTGCATGCCCACCTCGTAGTCCCGGCGGACCACCACATCGGCGCGGGCCCGGGCGGCGGCGACATCGCCGCGCAGGACGGGCTGGCGGTGCACGATGTTCGGGTGCGGGGCGTGGCCGGCGTGGTGGTCCCGGCGGCCGGGGTGGAGCAGCGGCGCGCCCGGCGCGGTGGCCGTGGCCTCGTCGACGACCAGCGGCAGCTCCTCGTACTCCACCGCGATCCGGGCGGCGGCGCGGCGGGCGGTCTCGGGGTGGTCGGCCGCGACGATCGCGACGGGCTCGCCGTGATAGCGGACCCGGTCCTTCGCGAGCACGGGCTGGTCGCGGATCTCCAGGCCGTAGTGGGTCTCGGCGGGCAGGTCGTCATGGGTCATGACGGCGTACACCCCGGGCAGGGCGAGCGCCGCGGCGGTGTCGATGGACCGGATCGCGGCGTGGGCGTGCGGGCTGCGGAGGGTGAAGCCCCACAGCATGTCCTCGTGCCACAGATCCGAGGAGTACGCGAACTCGCCGGTCACCTTGAGGGTGCCGTCGGGGCGCAGGGTGGACTCGCCGATCGTCCCCCTGGTGGCGCCGGTGGCCTGGGTGAGGGCGGCGGGGGCGCTGGCGGTGCGGTCGGCTGCCATGGTCAGACCGCCTTCCCGGTGCGGGCGGCCGCGAGCCGGACCCCGTCGAGGATCTTTTCGTAGCCGGTGCAGCGGCAGAGGTTGCCGGAGAGCGCCTCGCGGATATCGGCGTCGGAGGGGTCGGGGGTGCGCTCCAGCAGCTCATCGGCGGCCACGAGCAGTCCGGGGGTGCAGAAGCCGCACTGGACGGCGCCGGCGTCGATGAACGCCTGCTGGACGGGGGCCAGCGGGGCAACCTGCCCGGGGCGGGATGGCTCGGGCTCTCCGGGGTGGCCCGTCCCAGGTTCCCCGGAGTGGATGACCTCGTGCTCCGCGGGGCGGACCTCGGGCTCCCCGGTGCGGCCTGCCCCGGGCTCCCCGGGGCGGACGGCCCCCGTCGTATGGGTGGAGCGCTGCCGGGCGTGGTCCGCGAGTCCCTCGACGGTGACCACCTCGCGGCCCTCGGCCTGCCCCGCCGCCACCAGACAGGCGCATACCGGCACCCCTTCGAGGCGGACCGTGCAGGAACCGCATTCGCCCTGCTCACACGCGTTCTTCGAACCGGGAAGCCCCATCCGCTCGCGCAGCACGTACAGCAGGGACTCGCCCTCCCAGACGTCATCGGCCTCGTACGGCCGTCCGTTGACCGTGATGTTCACGCGCACTGTGCGGTCCTCCCGTCTCCCTCGCGATACGCCTCCCAGGTCCAGCCGAGCGTGCGGCGCGCCATGACCCGCACCGCGTGGCGGCGGTAGGCGGCGCTGCCGCGTACGTCGTCGATCGGGCGGCACGCTCCGGCGCACAGCTCGGCGAACCGCCGGGCGGTCGACGGGTCGAGGGGCGCGCCGCTGTCCCAGAAGCCGCCCTCCTCGAGCGCCGCGCCCAGGAACTCCTCGGCCTCATGGGCCCGTACGGGCGTGGGCGCGGCCGATCCGATGCCGGTGCGCACGGTGCGGGTGCGCGGATGGAGCGCGACGGCGAAGGCGCAGACCGCGATCACCATGGCGTTCCGCGTGCCGACCTTGGAGAACTGCTGCGGACCGTCCGCCTTCTGGATGTGCACCGCCCGGATCAGCTCATCGGGTTCCAGGGCATGGCGCTTGACCCCGGTGAAGAACTCCTCGACGGGGATGCGCCGGGTGCCGCGCACCGACGCCGCCTCCACCTCGGCCCCGGCCGCCAGCAGTGCGGGATGCGCGTCCCCGGCGGGCGAGGCGGCGCCGAGGTTGCCGCCGACGGTGCCGCGGTTGCGGATCTGCGGTGAGCCGACGGTGTGCGCGGCGAGCGCCAGCCCCGGCAGCTCGGTCCGCAGCTCCTCGATGATCCGGGTGTACGGGACGCCCGCGCCCAGCCGGATCGTACGGTCGGTGGCCTCCCACTCGGCCAGTTCGGCGACGCGGGTCAGATCGAGCAGATACTCGGGCCGCCGGTGATCGAAGTTGATCTCGACCATCACATCGGTGCCGCCCGCGATGGGCACGGCGGTGGGGTGCTCGGCCTTCGCGGCGAGCGCCTCCTCCCAGCCGGCGGGGCGCAGGAAGTCCATGGGTCTCTCTTCTCGAATCGTCGGCGTCGCCGTCGGCAGGTGGGAGCCCCCTCCCAGAACTCTGCACGCGACTCAACGCCAGTAGACCGAGGTGTGGGCCACCTGGTGCAGTCACCGAAGACATGAAGCAATTGGCTGGCCAGGCGGCGGGTCTTGTAGATTCGAACGAACGGCGGGGGCCGGAAACCTCGCGGTATTCGACCGGCGACACGGAACAAGATCGGCTGGCATCCCATGCGGCTGCGCGCACTGCTGGAGAACGACACCCTGGGCCTGCGCCTGCTCGGTGGCGAGGGCGAGCTGGACCGTACCGTGCGCGGCGTGATGACCACCGATCTGCGCGACCCCAGCCGCTATCTCTCGGGCGGTGAACTCGTGCTGACCGGCCTCGCCTGGCGGCGTGAGCCGGAGGACTCCGAGCGGTTCGTGCGCATCCTCGCGGCGGCCGGGGTGGCGGGGCTGGCGGCGGGCGAGGCGGAGCTGGGCGCCGTGCCCGAGGATCTGATGCTGGCCTGCGGACGGCATCGGCTGCCGCTGTTCTCCGTGGTCGAGGACGTCGCGTTCGCCACCATCACCGAGCATGTGGTGCGCCAGGTCTCCGGTGAGCGGGCCGGGGATCTGGCGGCGGTCGTCGACCGGCACCGCCGGCTGATGACGTCCGGGCCCGCGGGCGGCGGCCCCGAGGTGGCCCTGGACCTGCTCCGCTCGGACCTGGACCTGACCGCGTGGGTGCTCTCCCCCACCGGCCGCCGGATCGCCGGGCCCACCGCCGCCGGAGCGGCCGCGGAGCCGCCCGCGGCGGTCCGCGCCCAGCTGGCGGGCGAGCATCTGGCCGCCCGGCGGAACGGTCGGCGCGGCCCGCACCGGATGACCGCCGCGGACGGCATGACCTACTCCCTCTTCCCCATCCGCAGTGGCGACACGGACGACGAGGAGCGCGAGACCGTGCTGTCCGACTGGCTGCTGGTGGTCGGCGCGGACGCCGACGAATGGCCGGAGGAACGGCTGGATCTGCTCTATGGGGTCACCCAGCTGATCGCGGTCGAGCGCGACCGGCGGAACGCGTCGCGCACCGTGCGGCGCAGGCTCGCCCAGGAGGTGCTGGAACTGGTCCAGACGGGCGCGCCGCCCGCCGAGATCGCGGCCCGGCTGCGGGTGGCCGCACCGGTGCTGCTGCCGGGGCTCGGCACGGCGCCGCACTGGCAGGTGGTGGTGGCCAAGGTGGAGTGGGGCGTCAACGCGGCGGCGGAGCACGGCGTGGAGGGCGGGGTGCGGGACGGCGCCGCGCGAGAGGGCTTTACGCGGGACGGCGGAGCCGTCCTCGGCGCCCGGGTCGCGCAGTCGCTGCTGGAGGAGATCCTGGTCGACCCGGCCGCGCCCGGGCCGGAGCTCTCGGACCGGATCGCCGTGGCCCACACCGGCGACGAGGCGGTGGCGCTCGTCCCCCTCCCGGCGCTCATCGACGGCCCACGGGAGGGCGGCATGGACGACGCCGCGGAGGGGCTGCAGGCCGACGCGCTCCTCGCCGCCGTCCAGGAGCCGCTCTCCCGCGGTCTGGACGGCGACGGCCGGCTGACCCTCGGCGTCAGCGCCGCCGTCCACTCCGCCGACGGGCTGCGCGGCGCCCTGGAGGAGGCCCGGCACGCCCGGCGCGTCGCCGCCGCACGCCCCGGGCGGGTCTGTGCGGCCGGGCATCAGGAGCTGGCCTCGCACGTACTGCTGCTCCCCTTCGTCCCGGACGATGTGCGGCGCGCCTTCACCGCCCGGCTGCTGGACCCGCTGCGCGAGTACGACCGGCGCCACCGGGCCGAGCTGATCCCGACCCTGGAGGCGTTCCTGGACTGCGACGGCTCCTGGACGCGCTGCGCCTCCCGGCTGCATCTGCACGTCAACACGCTGCGCTACCGGATCGGCCGGATCGAGCAGCTGACCGGGCGCGAGCTGTCGCGCCTGGAGGACAAGCTGGACTTCTTCCTCGCGCTGCGCATGAGCTGACACCCGCGCTGCGCATGAGCTGACGCCCGGCGGGGCGTGGCCGAGGCCCGGGGACACGCCCGGGCGCGTGACAACGCGCCATCACTCTTGCCAGGGGTTTGTGAATTGATTCACACCAACCTCTTGGCCGGGCGCGCGCATTCATGCTGAGATTCGCCCACAGCTTCCGGCTCGATGGCGCGCTTGGGGAGGGCAATGTGGCGGACACCGCCATGTCACCACCTGGATCGTCCGATCCTCATTCCGAGGTACAGGCGGGGCGCGGGCTCGACCCGCTTGTGGACGACCCACTCGACACGGCGGTATGGCGGCTGCGTTCGCGCGGCTGCTGGAAGGACGCCGCCGAACTGCTCACCCCGCATGCGGTGGACGACGCCGGCGCCGCGCTCAAGCGCAGCGCCGTCCTGATCGAACGGTGCATGTACACCTCCGCGGGCTGGGACGCGGCCGATGACGCCCTGCGGGCCGCGGAGGCGCTCGCGCTCACCGACACCGAGCGGGGCGCGACCGCGTGCGAACGCGGCTATCTGGCGTACGCGTCCACGCTGGTCGGGGTGCGGGACCGGGCCGACGAGGCGCGGACCGCGCTCGGCCGCGCCGCCGCGCTGCTCTCACCGGGCTCCCCGATCCGGCCGTTGCTGGACTTCCGGCGCGGGCTGATCTCCCAGCACCTCGCCCACAATCCGACCGGCGCCCTGGCCGCCTTCCAGCGCGCCCACGCGGGCGCGGCGGCCCACGGCGACACTCTGCTGCGCTCGTTCACCTGGCGCCATCTGGCCGCCATGGCGGAGGCGGACGGCGATCTGGCCGAAGCGCGCCACGGCTTCGCCGAGTCGCTGCGGATCCGTGAGGAGCTGGGCTATCTGGTCGGCATCGCCCCGGCCCTGGCAGCCCTGGCCGATGTCGAACCCGACCCCGACGAGGCCACCCGCCTGCGCACCGAGGCGGCCCGCCTGGTCCGCCTCCTGGGCGGCGTCCCCGTCTGGCTCGCGGAACAGCTGACCCCCGCGGACACCGCCGACTGACACCCGCAACGCCCGCCCCGGGGCATACGCCCTGGGGCGGGCGGCCCGGCGGAGGCAGGGGCGGGTCCGGGCCGGGGTGTGGGGGCCCGCGCCCCCACAGCCCTCAGACCGTCGGAACGAAGTGGGCGCGGGTGAGGGATTCGACCGTGTCGAGGTCGCGGGCGGCCAGTGCGTCGAGGAGGGCCATGTGCTCCTCCGCGTCGGCGACGAGGTCGGCGGTGCGAGTCACCCGGCCGCAGGCCAGGGGCCACTGGGCGCGGCGGTGCAGGTCGTCGGCGACGATCACGAGCTGCTGATTTCCGGCCAGTCCGAGCACGGTCTGGTGGAAGGTGCGGTCCGACTCCAGGTAGGCGGCCCGGTCGCCCCTCATGGCGGCCGCCGCCGTGGCCTCGGCGAAGGGCCGCAGCCCGGCCCAGCGCTCGGGCGCGATCGCCTCCGCCAGGCTGAGCATCACCGGGACCTCCAGCAGCGCCCGCACCTCGGCGAGCTCGGCCAGATCGCGCTCGCTGCGGCGGGAGACCCGAAAGCCCCGGTTGGGCACCACCTCGACGGCGCCCTCGCCCGCGAGCTGCTGCATGGCCTCCCGTACGGGGGTGGGAGAGACGCCGAAGCGCTCGGCGAGGACCGGGGCGGAGTACACCTCGCCCGGGATCAGCTCACCGCCGGCCAGCGCCTCCCGCAGGGCGTCCAGGATCTGGCCGCGCACCGAGTGGCGGCGCGGAGACCTCCGTGCCGCGGGCACGCCACAGGAGGGCGGCGGCTCCATTGCCACCCGTGCTTCGGACTGCTCCACTCCGGTCCTCCTGACATCCCATCGAACGATATGCGGAGGCCGCGCCCGGGCAAAGCCCGTAAACATCATTTAAGGTGGCAGTAACGTTACGCCTCGTACACGGACAGTACGCCCTCGACAAGCCGATCGATCGGATTACCCGCGATCGGGTTCCGTGAATAGAATCAAGCCGCTTGCACAGCGCAGGTGTTCGGATCGCATCGCGCCTATTCGCGTGCCCCCCCGCCTACTTGGCGGCCTCTTGTCCCAAAACCGCTCGAGGCCCGGCAGGATTCCGCCAGGATGTCGCGCGCGGTAGGCCGCACTGCGGCCGGAACTTCATGGAAGCCAATCAAGGGGCACCGGATGAGACTGACCGACATATCGCTGGTTCTGCCAGTCGTCGTGGCGCTCGCCGGCGTCGTGGGGGCGGCGGTTGTCCTCGCGCGCGGCCGACGGAAGAAGGACGAGAGCGTCATCACCGACTCCTGGGAGCGCAGCGAAGAGCGTCGGCGCCGTAAGGAGGCCATCTACGGGATGGCCGCCTACATTCTGCTGTTCTGCTGCGCCGGGGTGGCCGCGGCGCTCTCCTTCCAGGGCCTGGTGGGCTTCGGCCGGGAGAACCTGGCGCTGACCAACGGCTGGGAGTACCTGGTGCCGTTCGGTCTCGACGGCGCGGCGATGTTCTGCTCGGTACTGGCGGTGCGGGAGGCCAGCCACGGTGACGCGGCGCTCGGCTCGCGCATGCTGGTGTGGCTGTTCGCGGGTGCGGCGGCCTGGTTCAACTGGGTGCACGCGCCGCGCGGCATGGGCCACGCGGGCGCCCCGCAGTTCTTCGCGGGCATGTCGCTCTCGGCGGCGGTCCTCTTCGACCGGGCCCTGAAGCAGACCCGCCGGGCGGCGCTGCGCGAGCAGGGCCTGGTGCCCCGGCCGCTGCCGCAGATCCGCGTCGTGCGCTGGATGCGCGCTCCGCGCGAGACCTTCGCCGCCTGGTCGCTGATGCTGCTCGAGGGCGTGCGGACGCTGGACGAGGCGGTCGAGGAGGTCCGCGAGGACCGGCGCGAGAAGGAGAACAACCGCACCCGCCGGCGCGACCAGGAGAAGCTGGACCGGGCCCGGATCCGGGCGATCAACCGGCAGCACCGGATGTGGGGCCGTCGTGGCGGCCGTCAGGTGGAGGTCACCGCCGCCACCGCGCAGCCCGCACAGCTCAGTTCGGAGCCTGCCATAGGCGACAAGGTGCTGGAGACCGCCGGGGCCCCGGACCAGGGTCAGCTCTCCGCCGCCTCCGCCCGGCCCGCCCTGCGGTCCGCGGGTGGCGCCGAGGCCGGACTCGGCGACCTGGACCGCGACCGGAACAGGGACCGCGACCGGGATTTCAGCTTCGGCTTCGGTGAGAAGGACAAGGACTCCGAGGCCGACCGTCCCCACACCATCGACCTCACGGCCGAGGACGACACGCTCACGATCCCGCGGCTGGACTCCCTCGAGGAGAAGCTGGCGCAGATCGAGCGCGCCTTCGGCTGAGCGGGCGGCCGGGGCGGGGACGCGGGTCCCCGCCCGCCGCTCGGCGGCTCCGTAACCCCACGCGCAACGCGCCACACGTCGCACGTCCCCAACGCGTCGCACGCCCAACGCGCCGCGGAGCGCGGCTACGGAACGCCTTCCGCTTCGAGTTCGAACCACAAGACCTTGCCCACTCCGTGCGTCCGCACGCCCCAGGCGTCCGCGAGCGTATGCACCAGCAGCAGTCCGCGCCCGGATGTGCTGTCCTCCGCGGGCCGGTCGCGCAGCGTCGGGTGCCGGGACACGAAATCCCGCACCTCCACCCGTAATCGTCCGGTGACGCGCGCGCCCGGTCCGTCCCCCAGCGAGGCCGTGATCTGTGCGCCACGGCCGGTGTGCACCAGTGCGTTGGTCACCAGCTCGCTGGTGAGCAGCTCGGCGAGATCGGCCCGGCCGGGCCCGCCCCAGTGCCGCAGCATCTCCCGCAGCTCCGCGCGGACCTGCGCCACCACCGCGAGATCGTCGTGCGCCAATCGTTTGGTCAGGACCGGGCCACGCTCCACCGGAACAGCCTCCGCGGCCTCCGCGGCCTTCGGTCTCGCATCCGGCCGACCGTGCCCGGGCATCCGGCCCGGCCGTACAGGCTGACGCTTCATCCTCCCCCGCCCCGGCCGCCCCGAGGCGGCGGCCAGCGTCGAATGTCGTCGAACGCGCTCACGGAAATGCATGCCCGGGTGTTGCCATCCACACACCGAGGGAAATGCTGGGAGTGATCCGCTGAGTGATCCACCGAGCTCGAGCCGAGGAGCCGTGATGCACGACGACCGACCATTGGTGGAGGGCCGCCTGGACCGCGCGCTGCGCCAGTTCATCAGGCCCGCCCAGTACACGGCCCGGGTGCCGCTGACCCTCTCCGCGTGGCGCACCCCCGGTGAGCCGGTGCCGGTCGCGGAGGCGCTGAGCGGCACCTACGAGCCGTTCACCACCGGCACGGACTGGGGCAGTCCGTGGTCGACCTGGTGGTTCCGGCTGGAGGGCAGCGTGCCCCCGGAGTGGGCGGGGCGGCGGGTGGAGGCCGTGATCGACCCGGGCTTCACCGACGACGCCCCGGGGTTCCAGGCCGAGGGGCTGGTGTACGACGCGGAGGGCGTGCCGATCAAGGGCATCCATCCGCGCAACCGCCACATCCCGGTCGCGGCCCCCGCGGCCGGCGGCGAGCCCGTACGGCTGCTGCTGGAGGCGGCGGCCAACCCGTCCGTGCTGCGCGACGGCTTCATCCCGACCCGGCTCGGCGATGTGCTGACCGCCGGGGACGAGCCGCTGTACCGCTTCGCCTCGGCGGAGCTGGCCGTCCTCGACGAGACCGTCTGGCATCTGATCCTGGACATCGAGGTGCTGTCGGAGCTGATGCGCGAGCTGCCGGCGGACCGGCCGCGCCGCCATGAGATCCTGCGCGCCCTGGAGAACGCGCTGGACGCGCTCGATCTGCACGATGTCCCCGGCACCGCGGCCGCCGCCCGCGCCGAGCTGACCGACGCGCTCGGCCGTCCCGCGCACTCCAGCGCGCACCGGGTTTCGGCGGCCGGGCACGCCCATATCGACTCGGCGTGGCTGTGGCCACTGCGCGAGACGGTGCGCAAGGCGTCCCGCACCTTCGCCAATGTCACCGCGCTCGCGGGCGAGTATCCGGAGCTGGTCTTCGCCTGCTCGCAGGCGCAGCAGTACGCCTGGGTCAAGGAACACCAGCCGCATATCTGGGAGCGGATCAAGAAGGCGGTGGCGGACGGCACCTGGGCGCCGGTGGGCTCGATGTGGGTCGAGTCGGACGCCAATATGCCCGGCGGCGAGGCGCTGGCCCGGCAGATCGTGCACGGCAAGCGGTTCTTCCTGGAGGAGCTGGGGGTGGACACCGAGGAGATCTGGCTGCCGGACTCCTTCGGCTACACGGCCGCCTTCCCGCAGCTCGCCAAGCTGGCGGGGGTGAAGTGGTTCCTCACCCAGAAGCTGTCGTGGAACCAGATCAACAAGATGCCGCACCACACCTTCTGGTGGGAGGGCATCGACGGCACCCGGGTCTTCACCCACTTCCCGCCGGTGGACACCTACAACGCCCAGTTCAGCGCCTCCGAACTCGCCCACGCCGAGCGGAACTTCGCCGACAAGGGGCTGGCGACCCGCTCGCTGGTGCCCTTCGGCTACGGCGACGGCGGTGGCGGCCCGACCCGCGAGATGATGGAGAAGGCGCGGCGGCTCGCCTCCCTGGAGGGCTCGCCGACCGTCGAGATCCAGCCACCTTCGGCGTTCTTCACGGAGGCCGAGCGGGAGTACGGGGCCAAGGCGCCGGTGTGGTCGGGCGAGCTGTATCTGGAGCTGCACCGGGCCACGTACACCACCCAGGCCAAGACCAAGCAGGGCAACCGGCGCAGTGAGCATCTGCTGCGGGAGGCCGAGCTGTGGGCCACGGCCGCCGCGCTGCACGCGCCCGGCTACGCCTATCCGTACGACGACCTGGACCGGATCTGGAAGACGGTGCTGCTGCATCAGTTCCACGACATCCTGCCCGGCTCGTCGATCGCCTGGGTGCACCGCGAGGCGCGGGACAGCTATGAGCGGGCGCGCGCCGAGCTGGAAGGGATCGTCGCGGCGGCGGTGGCGGCGCTGGGCGGCGACGCGCCCGCCGTGCTCAACGCCTCGCCGTACGAGCGCGAGGAGATCGCCGTCCTGGACGCGCGGACGGCGGCCGCCCTGCCGTCCGGGGCCCCGGTCCAGCCGCTGGGCGACGGCCGTACGGCGGTCGCGGTGCGGGTCGCCGGACTGGGCGCGGCGCCCTTGGGCGCAGCCCCGCAGGCGCCAGCCGCCGCCAGCGGCGCGCCCCATGGGGCACCGCCGGTGACCGCGCTGAGCGACGGTCAGTCCATCGTCCTCGACAACGACCGGCTGCGGGTGACCATCGACGCCGAGGGGCTGCTCACCTCGGTGCTGGATCTGGACGCGAGCCGTGAGGTGCTGGCCCCCGGCGCCCGCGGCAACCTCCTCCAGCTCCACCCCGACCACCCCAACCACTGGGACGCCTGGGACATCGACCGGCACTACCGCCGCAGCCACACCGATCTGACCGACGCCGAGTCCGTCGAGCTGATCGAGTCCGGTCCGCTGCGGGCCACGGTCCGGGTCATACGGTCCTTCGGCGCCTCGCGCATCACCCAGGAGCTGACGCTGGCCGCGGGCGACCGGCGCCTGGACATCGCCACGGAGGTGGACTGGCAGGAGTCGGAGAAGGTCCTCAAGGCGGCGTTCCCGCTGGACATCCACGCCCAGGTGTCCACCGCGGAGATCCAGTTCGGCCATGTGGACCGTGCCACCCACACCAACACCAGTTGGGACGCGGCCCGGTTCGAGATCTGCGCGCACCGCTGGCTGCGGGTCGCCGAGCCCGGCTACGGGGCGGCGGTGCTCAACGACTCGACGTACGGCCACGATGTGACCCGTACGGCGCACGACACGGACGAGGGCGAGGTGCTGGGCACCACCGTGCGGCTCACCCTGCTGCGCGCCCCGCACAGCCCCGACCCGGAGACCGACCTGGGCGTCCACCGCTTCCGCTACGCCCTGCTGCCGGGCGCGGGTGTCGCCGAGGCGGTGGCCGAGGGGCTCGCCCTCAACCTGCCGCTGCGCGCCCTGCCCGCCGGACCGGCCGAACGGGCGCCGCTGGTGTCGGTGGACAACCCCGCGATCACGGTCGAGTCGGTCAAGCTCGCCGAGGACCGCAGCGGCGACGTGGTGGTGCGGCTGTACGAGTCCCACGGCGGCCGGGCGGCGGGCACGCTGGTCACCGGCTTCCCGGTGCTCGGGGCGGAGGTGACGGACCTGCTGGAGCGTCCGCTGCACGAGGCGGCCACGGGCCCGGGCGGGCTGACCCTGGCCCTGCGCCCGCACCAGATCCTCACGCTGCGACTGCGGCCGGTGCGGTGAGGGGCTGACGCCGGGGCCGCGGGCCGGGCGGCGGTCAGTGAGCAACTGACCGCCCGCCCGGCCCACGGACTGCGGTTTCGATCAGGGGCGCGGCACGTTGCGGAGGTTCGAGCGGGCCATCTGGACCATCCTGCCGACGCCCCCTTCCAGCACCATCTTGCTGGCCGAGAGCGCGAAGCCGGTCACCATCTCCGCCTTGATCTTGGGCGGGATGGACAGCGCGTTGGGGTCCGTGACGATGTCCAGAAGCGCGGGCCCCTTGTGGCGCAGTGCGGCGCGCAGCGCTGACCGCAGCTGCTTGGGCTTCTCCACCCGCTCGCCGTACGCCCCGGCGGCGCGGGCGATCTGGGCGAAGTCGGGGTTGTGGTAGCCGGTGCCGTGTGCGGGCAGGCCCGAGACCAGCATCTCCAACTCGACCATGCCCAGCGCCGAGTTGTTGAAGAGGATCACCTTCACCGGCAGGTCGTACTGGACGAGGGTGAGGAAGTCGCCCATCAGCATGGTGAATCCGCCGTCGCCGGACATCGAGACCACCTGGCGGCGGCGGTCCAGGAACTGGGCGCCGATCGCCTGCGGCAGCGCGTTGGCCATCGAGCCATGGGTGAACGAGCCGATCACCCGGCGGCGGCCGTTGGGGGACAGATAGCGCGCGGCCCACACATTGCACATCCCGGTGTCCACGGTGAAGATCGCATCGTCGGCGGCCTCCTCGTCCAGCACCGAGGCCACGTACTCCGGGTGGATCGGGATGTGCTTGTCGACCCTGCGGGTGTACGCCTTGACCACGCCCTCCAGCGCGTCGGCGTGCTTCTTCAGCATCCGGTCGAGGAAGCGGCGGTCGGTCTTCGGGCGCACCTTCGGCGTCAGACAGCCCAGCGTCTCGCGGACGTCGCCCCAGACGGCCAGGTCCAGCTTGGAGCGGCGGCCCAGATGCTCGGCGCGGACGTCCACCTGCACGGTCCGCACATCGTCGGGCAGGAAGGCGCCGTACGGGAAGTCGGTGCCCAGCAGGATCAGCAGATCGCATTCGTGGGTGGCCTCGTACGCCGCGCCGTAGCCGAGCAGACCGCTCATGCCGACGTCGTACGGGTTGTCGTACTGGATCCACTCCTTGCCGCGCAGGGCGTGCCCCACCGGCGCCTTCACCAGTTCGGCGAAGGCCATCACCTCATCGTGCGCCCCGGCGCAGCCCCGGCCGCAGAAGAGCGTCACCCGCTGCGCCTCGTTGACCATACGGGCGAGCCGGTCGATCTCCGCGTCGCCCGGGCGCACCGTCGGCCGGGAGGTCACCAGGGCGTGCTCCTCGGCGCGCTCGGGCGCCGGGCGGGCGGCGATGTCGCCGGGGAGGGCGACCACGCTGACCCCGCTGCGGCCGATCGCGTGCTGAACGGCCGTCTGCAGCACACGCGGCATCTGCTGGGGGTTGGAGATCATCTCGCAGTAGTCGCTGCACTCCTGGAACAGCCTCTCGGGATGGGTCTCCTGGAAATAGCTGGTGCCGATCTCGCTGCTGGGGATGTGCGAGGCGAGGGCGATGACCGGGGCCATGGAGCGGTGGGCGTCGTAGAGCCCGTTGAGCAGATGGACATGCCCGGGGCCGCAGGAGCCCGCGCAGGCGGCGAGGGACCCGGTGAGCTGCGCCTCGGCACCGGCGGCGAAGGCGGCGGTCTCCTCGTGCCGCACCTGGATCCAGTCGATCGCGGCGTTGCGGCGGATCGCGTCCACCACGGGGTTGAGGCTGTCGCCGACCACTCCGTACATCCGCCGCACGCCGGCGCGCACCAGGATGTCCACGTACTGCTCCGCCACGGTCTGCTTGGCCATCGCGCGCCCTCATCCCTTTCGTCCCGGGTCGGCGGGATCGGTGACGCTCGTCCGGGTCACCTTTCGTCCATCAACCCATGGACGGCGCGCTTACGCCTCCCAGACGGCGGCCGCCGTACGGTCGTCGGCGTATCCCTTCACCCCGGTCTGGGCGTCGGCGAGGAACGCGGCGAGGCCCGGCGCCTCCGCGGTGTCCCAGCGTTCGGCCAAGCGATCGGCGAGGGCGGCCTCGCCGCGCAGGGGTTCGGCGAGGCCCGCGCTGCACAGCAGAAGCGTGTCGCCCGGTCGGGCGACGGAGGCGCGAAAACGGAAGGGGCCGTGGGCGGGGGCGGGATCGGAGCCGGGCGCCGCGGATGAGGGGTCGGCCTGCGCATACGGCGGTTGAGGCGGTTGAGGTGGTCGAGATGGGTGCCGGGCGGGTGGGCGGCCGCCGCCGTAGCCGAGGACGGGGCCGCCCACGGTGTCCCGCTCGCCCCCGGCCGGTTCCAGGTCCTGCCAGACGCCGTCCCGCAGCCGGAACAGCCCGCCGTCGCCGACGCCGAAGAACACCCGGGTACGGCAGGCCGGGTGCGCCGGGAGCAGCAGACAGCGCACCGACGCGGTGTGGTCGGCGGGAGCGAGGCCGCGTACGGTCGCGCCGGCGCGCAGCCGCCCGTAGGCACGGTCGGTGAGCCGGTGCAGCCCGGAGCTGAGCGCGCCGCGGTTGGCGGTGTGGATGTCCTCCGTCAGGCGGGCCTGATTGCGGCCGACCGCCGCGGCGATCCACTCGCACAGCTCGCGTGCCACCCGGTGCGCCCCCGGGGCCGCGGGCTGCCCGCTCGCCACGGCCACCAGGACGAGGGCGCTGTCCCCGATCCCGAACCGCACCGCGAGCAGCGCGTCGCGCCGCGGCTCGCCTCGATAGCGGGCCGAGCCGCCGCGCAGCGAGGCCGCCCGGAGCGTCAGCGTGCCGTAGCGGGCGCCCTCCAGCACGGTGTCGGGGACCAGGTCCCGGAGTTCCTCGGGGTCGACGACGGGAAGCGTGGTCGGCTCGGCCTCGTACGTGGGCGGCTCGTCGCCGACGTACGACGCCGCGGAGGCCCGCCAGGGCCGGGAGGGGTCGGCGTGCGGGGTGGTGGGCCGGGGCGGAGCGGGCGGCCGGGCGTCACGTGGAGGCGGCGAGGGCGGCGGGACGGAAGCCCCCGCACGCCCGGGCGCGCTCCCCGGACCGGAGCGTCCGGGCGCGTCTCCTGAACCGGTGCGGTCGGCTGCGCCTCCCGGGCCGGAGCGCCCGGGTGCCTTCCCCGGGCCCGCGCGTCCGGGTCCGTCCCCTGAACCCGCGTCACCCTGTGAGGCACCGGCTTCCGCGCGGCCCTGGGAGGGCAATGCGGCGCCGGGGCCCTCGTCGCCCCGCGCGGACCCCGAGCCCGCGCCGCCCCAAGCGGCACCCGAGCCCGTACGTCCCGCCCCACCGGAACCCGCGTTGCCACCCTGCGTTGCGGCGCCGGAACCCGCGCCGCCCTGGGAGGGCGGGGTTGCACCGGAACCCGCATCGCCCCCGCGCGCGGGACCAGGCCCCGCCCCTCCCCGGAAAGGCGATGCGGCACCGGGCCCCTCGTCGGCGGGAGATCGCCACCCCTGCGGGCCACCTCCCGGGTCGGCGTCAGGGCCCGGGGCGGCGTCGCCCGGTTCCCCCGTCCGCGGGCCCCAGGGGGCGCCCGCGGCCGGTCTCTGGGCACCGGCGTCCCCGGCGCCGGCGAGCGTGCGGGAGGCCGAATCGAACCGGTCGTCCACGGAGTCCGAGGCCGCAGCGGGCCCCGCGTCGGCACGCCGTGGGTCGTACAACTCGCCCCACCAGTCGTCCTCATGACGGCGTCGGTCGCCCTGCTGGCTCATCCCCACATTGTCCACAGGGAGGCTCCACGGGAACACCACGCGATGACCGGCACGAGGCCCGCCCAAGACCCGCTCAAGCCCCCGGGACCCGCCCCTGAGGCGGCCGGGCGGAGCCCGAAAAGGGGCGGGAGGCGGGGCGAGGCGCTCAGCCCCGGCCCCACGCCCCCACGCCCCACACCCGCTCAGCCCCGGTACGCCTCCAGGAGCCGCAGCCAGACCTCGCTGATCGTGGGGAACGACGGCACCGCATGCCACAGCCGCTCGATGGGGACCTCGCCCGCCACGGCGATCGTCGCCGAGTGGAGCAGTTCGCTGACCCCGGGCCCCACGAAGGTGACGCCGATCGGATGACCCCGGTCCAGGTCGACGACCATACGGGCCTGGCCGCGGTAGCCGTCCGCGTACAGCACCGCGCCCTCGACCTGGCCCATGTCGATGTCGACGACGCGGATGCTGCGGCCCTCGGCCTCGGCCTGCTCCGCGGTCAGCCCGACCGCGGCGACCTCCGGGTCGGTGAAGACGACCTGCGGTACGGCCGCCTCGTCCGCGGTGGTCGCGTATGCGCCCCAGCGGTCCGTGTCCAGCCGCGCGACACCCCGCGCGCGTGCCCCGATGGCCGCGCCCGCGATCCGCGCCTGGTATTTGCCCTGGTGGGTGAGGAGCGCCCGGTGGTTGACGTCGCCCACCCCGTACAGCCAGCCGCCCGGCACGTCCCGCACCCGGCAGGTCTCGTCGACCGTCAGCCAGCCACCCGATTCGAGGCCCACCGTCTCCAGGCCCAGGTCATCGGTGTGCGGGGTGCGCCCGGTGGCGAAAAGCACCTCGTCCGCCTCGAGCCGTTCCCCGCTCTCCAGGGTCACCGTGACCGGTCCGTCCGCCCCGCCCGGCCGGGCGAGACTCTTCACCGACGTACCGGTGCGGACCTCGGCCCCGGCCTCCCTCAGCGTCTCGGTCACCAGCTCGCCCGCGAACGGTTCGATCCGCTCCAGCAGCCCGGAGCCGCGCACCAGCATGGTGACGCGCGAGCCGAGGCCGTTCCAGGCCGTGGCCATCTCGCAGGCCACCACCCCGCCGCCCACGATGATCAGCCGCTCCGGCACCGAGGAGGAGCTGGTGGCCTCCCGGCTGGTCCAGGGGTGGACGTCGGCGATCCCGGGCAGGTCGGGCAGCGAGGCCCGGGTTCCGGTGCAGACGGCCACGGCGTGCCGGGCGGTGAGGATCCGCTCGTCGCCGCCGGATCCGTCCGGCGACGTCACCGCGACCCGCTGCGGCCCGACCAGCCGGCCGTGGCCGCGCACCAAGTCGATGCCGGCCGACTCCAGCCAGGGGAGCGCACCGTCGTCCTTCCAGTCGCCGACCTGCTTGTCGCGGTGGGCGAAGACATCGGTCGCCGACAGCGCTCCGCCGACCGATTGCCGCAGCCCCGGCACCTGCCGTGCCTCGGCCCGGGCGAGCACCGGGCGCAGCAGCGCCTTACTGGGGACGCAGGCCCAGTACGAACACTCACCGCCGACCAGCTCACGCTCCACGATCGCCGTGGAGAGCCCGGCCGCGCGGGTCCGGTCGGCCACGTTCTCGCCGACCGGGCCCGCGCCCAGCACGATGACGTCGTACTCGTCCCTGGCCTGGTTCATCGCAACTCGCTCTCTCGTTCCGTATCACCGTCTCAGGGTCATCGTGGCGTCGAGTTCCCGTGCGCAGCCACCCGAATCGGTGTTTCGGTCGAGCGCTCTTCGCGCAGGTGGTGCCGGTCCGGCCTCTCCTGCGCACCGGTCGCGGGTGCGCGCCAGTGCGCGCGAGAGTGATCACATGACTGTTTTCACGGAACCCGAGACCGGCTACCTCAGATCGCAGCGGATCGGCCGGCTGGCCACCGTGGACGCGGACGGCCAGCCGCAGGCGAACCCGGTGGCGTTCTTCCTCAACGAGGACGGCACGCTCGACATCGGCGGCTTGGCCATGGGCAGGACGAAGAAGTGGCGCAACACCGGGACGCATCCGAAGGTGGCGCTGGTCGTCGACAGCCTGGTGAGCGAGCGGCCGTGGATGGTGTGCGGGGTGGAGATCCGCGGGGAGGCGGAGCGGCGCATCGGACCGCATGACCTCGGCGCCCATTTGAGCGACGAGGTCATCCGGATCCATCCGCGCTGGGTGTACAGCTGGGGCCTGGAGGACGTGCCCGGTGCCACGAGCCGGGTCGTGAGCTGACCCCACGGACCGCTACGGCTTGCGCATCGGTCCGCGCTTGCGCTCCATCATGTGGCGGCCGAGCGCCTGCCGCTGCTTCCAGTCGCGCCGCATCTCGGCTCGCAGCCGCGCGTCCGTACGGGCCGCGAGCCGCTCGTTCTCCCGCAGCAGCTTGCGGTAGCTCTCCAGCCGCCGCTCCGGCAGCGAGCCGTCGTCGATCGCGGCGAGCACCGCGCACCCCGGCTCGACCTGGTGGGCGCAGTCGGGGAAGCGGCACCGCGCGGCGAGCTCCTCGATCTCGGCGAACGCCTGGGCGACACCGCCCTCGGCGTCCCACATCCCCACCCCGCGCAGCCCCGGGGTGTCGATCAGCACCCCGCCCGAGGGCAGCGGCAGCAGATCGCGGGTGGTCGTGGTGTGCCGCCCCTTGCCGTCGCTGTCGCGGATCGCGCGGACGTCCTGGACGGCCGCGCCCACCAGCGCGTTCGCCAGCGTGGACTTGCCCGCGCCGGACTGGCCGAGCAGCACCGAGGTGCCGGGGGCGAGCAGGGCGCCGAGCTCCTCCAGCCCCTCCCCCGTCGCGGAGCTGACCGGCAGCACCCGCACACCGGGAGCCGCCATCTCGGTGTCGGACACCAGGTGGCCCAGGGTGTCGGGATCGGGCACCAGATCGGCCTTGGTGAGGACGAGCAGCGGCTGGGCGCCGCTCTCCCAGGCCAGCGCGGTGAACCGCTCCACCCGGCCCAGGTCGAGCTCGGCGGCGAGGGAGATGGCGATGACGGCGTAGTCGGCGTTGGCCGCCAGCACCTGGCCGTCCGAGCGCTTCGACGAGGTGGACCGTACGAGGGCGGTACGGCGCGGCAGCAGCGTGCGGACGTAAGCCGGATCGCCCTCGGCGTCCACGGCGGCCCAGTCGCCGGTGCACACGATCCGCATCGGATCGCGCGGCGTCACCAGCTCGGTGTCCGCCCGTACGGTGCCCAGGGGCGTGACGAGATCACACAGGCCACGGTCGACGCGGAGCACCCGCCCGGGCATCAGGTCCTGCGCGGCGTACGGGGCGAACGTGTCCGCCCAGCCGTCGTCCCAGCCATAGGCGGTGAGGACGTGCGAAGACGCGGAACCAGAGGAAGTGTTGAACACGGAGGAAACCCTTCGAAGGGCGGCCTCCGAAGAGGTGTCAGCCGGAGGCCGCAGGGGTGGAAACGAGGAACTCCTGAACGCGAGCAGCGCTCGCCACCGTGACCGTCATCAATGTCCTCACCTCCTGCTTTCCTCAACTCGTAGCACCACGGGCCAACACGGAACGGGAGAACCGTAGCCCAGCCCCGCGCGAGGGCGCCATCCATTTTCCGGCGGCCATTTTCCGGCGGGGTGGGCGCGTCCTTCCGGCGGGGTGGGCGCGTCAGCGCACCGGGTGGTCGTCGTCCGCCGCGGTGTCGTCCATGGCCGCCGTGTCCTTGGCGCCGGTGTCCTTGGGAGCGGTGCTGTCCGGGGCGCCGCCCGCGCCGTCCGCCGCGGACCGTACGTCCGGACGCCTCGGCCCCTGCCGGGGCGGTCGGGGCTCCCCGGACGCCTTCCCGGAAGACTGACTCGCGGGCTTCGCGGGCGACGCCTCCGAGGACTTCCCGGCGGGCTTCTCCGACGGCTTCCCGGCGGGCTTCTCCGACGGCTTCCCGGCGGCCTTCTCCGACGGCTTCCCGGCGGCCTTCTCCGCCGCCTCGCGCTTGGTGTGCAGCCGGGAGCGTATGTCCGCGTGCGGCAGGAACTGGGCCCAGCGCTCGGGGAACTCCGACGGCGGGGTGATCTCCGCCGCGCCGTCGTCCGCCGTGCGCTGGTCCTTCGCCCGCAGCCGGGCCGCCTCCTCCCGGGCACGGGCGGCGCGCTCGGCACGCCCGGCGGCCGTGGCCACCGAGGGCCAGACCCGGTCGATCGCGGCGTTGACCGCCGCGCCGACCAGCACCGCGAAGGCGGACACCCCGATCCACAGCAGCACCGCGACGGGCGCGGCCAGCGAGCCGTAGATCGTCGGGCCCTCGACCGTATGGACCAGGTAGATCCGCAGCAGAAAGCTGCCCAGCACCCACATCGCGAGGGCCACCAGCGCCCCGGGGATGTCCTCCCGCCACGGCGAGCGCACCGGCACGGACACGTGGTAGAGCGTGGTGAGGAAGGCGATGGACAGCACCATCACCACGGGCCAGTACAGGACCCGTACGGGCTCCCCGCTGGACGGCAGCAGGTCCACCACCGCCTCAGGACCGATCACCAGCAGCGGCAGCGCCACCGCCCCGACCAGGAGCGCCACCAGATAGAGCAGGAACGACAGCAGCCGGGTCCTGACGATCCCGCGCCGCCCCTCCAGCCCGTACATAATGGTGATGGTGTCCACGAACACGTTCACCGCGCGGGAGCCGGACCACAGGGCGATGGCGAAGCCCAGCGAGATCACATCCGGGCGGCCGCCCTTGATGACATCGTCCAGCAGCGGCCGGGCGATCTCCTTGACACCCCGGTCTGACAGCACGGTCGCGGAGGCGTCGAGGATGTTGTGCCGGATGGTGGCCACCGTGTCGGTGCTGGTCCACGCGTCGAAATAGCCGAGCAGCCCGATCAGACCGAGCAGCAGCGGCGGCAGCGACAGCAGGGTGAAGAAGGCCGCTTCGGCGGCGAGCCCGGTGACCCGGTACTCCATGCAGGAATCGACGGTGTCCTTCAGCAGCAGCCAGGCCATCCTGCGCTTGGACACATTGCGATACAGGGCGCGGGCCTTGCGGAGCCGGCCGGACGGCTTCGGTGTTTCTTCTGCTGGCTGCACCTTCTCACCGTATCGGGCCTGTTCACCACCGCTCATCCGGTGACCAGGCCGAACCGCCCCCAAAGGCGTCGGCGGAGGGGATGCCGCGCCGACTCGGCACCACCCTCCGCCCGCCGGGCCCACTGTCCGTGCCGGATACAGCCATGCGCAAAGGTTGCGCCGCGTTGCAGCCGTCCGGACGGCCGGTGGGAGCGTGGCGGCCGCGGGTCAGCAGCCTCCGCAGTTGTAGTAGGTCACGTCCCAGTGGTTGCTCTCGCGCGCGTAGACGTTGCCCGAGCCGGACTTGTACTGCTGGGCGCCGTCACCGGGGCGCGGGCCGATGTTGGTGAAGGTGCCGGTGATGTAGTTGCTGAGGCAGCTGGTGGGGCTGAAGTCCAGCTTGTAGCCGTTCCAGTGGCTGTACGTACCGGAGGCGTGCCCGGTCTCCGTGCCGCCGGTGATGGTCAGCGCGCAGCCGGTGGCCCCCTTCAGGGTGATGGCACCCTGCACGGTGGTCAGGTTGATCTGCTCGAACGAGGTGCAGGTCGGGTTGTTGCGGTCCGAGCAGCCCCCGCTGGAGGTCCAGGAGATCCCGGCGCCGCGCAGCCGGTTCGCCGCGTCGGAGTGGCTGAGCTTGGTCACCGCGGCGGCGGAGGGGGCGTCGGCGGCCACGGGGGCGCTGGGGGCGGCCACCGCGCTCTGGGCGGTGAGAACGCCGGTGGTGGCGAGGACCGCGCCGCCGAGCAGGGCGCCGAGTCTGATCCGGGTGCTGGTCACAGCCATGGTCGTCTTCGTCTCCTTCATCTGCGGATCCGTGGGCCGTCTGGGACGGCGGCAGCACGATCCCAGCCCTCCGGGTCGGGCGGGCGGCCCACCGGGGAAATCGGGACAGCGGGATCGAAAACCGTCCTCGACCTGCGGAGACGGCGGGCGCTGGGATGGCCGATGGGATGCCCGGGCGGTGCGCCCGGCGGCGATCAGCTCCCCTTGGTCTCCTTGGCGCCCTGGTCGCCCTTCGATCCGGCGCGATAGGCGCGGTCGCAGGCTTTCCAGGCGCTGAAGTCATGGGTGAGCGCCCACAGCCGGTGGGCCGCCCGGATGTTCCAGTCCGGGTCCAGCGCCTGCTCCCGGGTGCCGCCCAGTTTGCGCAGCGTGCCGTCGTAGAGCTGGAAGACACCCCAGTTCCGGGTGGCGTTGGCGTTGGGCAGGGTGTAGAGGGGATCGAGGTACGAGGCGCAGTCCGCGATGCCGACCGCGCGCTCGGGGTCCTCGGTGAAGACCTCGCGGATGCGCCGGGTGACCCGCTCCGGCGTCCAGGTGTCGAGCGGCTTCCCCTCGTTCTCGTAGAGCGCCCGCTTCGTCCGCTCGTCCACCGATCCGTTCGCCGTCAGCCCACTGCGCAGCTGGAACACCACGACGCGCATCTGGGTGGCCGGTCCGAAGGCCCCGTCTATGTCGAGCTCGCCGCCCGCGCGGGCGAGCAGCGACTGGAGCTCATGCACACACGCGTCCGACTGCCCCATGCTCACCACGACGGGACAGCGGGAGGACAGCAGCAGCCGGCCGTCGGAGGCCCCGGCCGAGCCGTCCGGGGACGTCAGCGCCTTCCCCACTAACAGCGCGACCGCCACTCCGGCGGAGACCACGGCCAGGGCGAGCACGGCGATCAGTGGTCGACGGCGCCACGGCGGCGGGGCGGACGCGGGTTCCGGGGCCGGGTCCGAGGCAGAGGGCAGGGGCCCCGGTTCCGCTTCCGCTTCCGCTTCCGCTTCCGGCTCACGCTCCCCCGCCTCCGTCTCGCCATCCGGCCCGGCCTCCGTCTCGTCCGGTGAGACGGGCGGGACGGCAGACGTGGCGGGCCCCGTGCGAGCAGCGGATACGGCGGCCGGGGCGCGGGAGACGTCCCGCTTGCGCTCGGCGTCGGCCAGGACCCAGCGCCGGTGCAGCTCCAGCAGCTCCTCGGTGCCGGCCCCGCACACCTTGCCGAAGCGCGCGATCACCTCGTAGTCGCCGGGCACGCTCGTCCCCGAGCAGTAGCGGTGCAGCGCCGAGCCGCTCACCCCGCTGCGGGTCGCCAGCGCCGCGTAGCTGCGGTTCGTCCTGCTCTTGAGCTCGCGCAGCAGCTCGGCGAACTCCTCCACATCCCCGGTTCCGGACACCCCGTCCCGCCCTCCCCCGCTTGAGCGATACCCGTCAAGGCGAGTCAACGGCGTCCATGGTTATCTGTCCACCATGAGCATCACCGTGACCACCTGGCACCTGGAGCAGACCGCTCCCGCGGATCTCAGCCCGGCGGAGGAGCCGCCCGCCACGGCGGGGGTGCGGATCGCCCGGGCCGAGGTGCCGAGCCCCGAGTTCAGCCACTTCCTCTTCACCTCGGTGGGCTCGGACGTGTCGTGGACCGACCGGCTGGTGTGGTCGCGCGAGGCGTGGGAGGAGCACCTGCACCGGCCCGGTGTGGAGACGTGGGTGGCGTACGAGCGCGGGACCCCGGCCGGCTACATCGAGCTGGAGGGCCAGGACGAGGGCGTGGTGGAGATCGTGTACTTCGGTCTGCTGCCCGCCTTCCGGGGCCGCCGTATCGGCGGGCACCTGCTGACCTGGGGGACCTCCCGCGCCTGGGACATGGCCGAGCGCTGGCCGGATCGCGTGCCGACCAAGCGGGTGTGGCTGCACACCTGCAGCAAGGACGGACCGTACGCCCTGGACAACTACCGCCGCCGGGGCTTCCGTGTCTTCGACGTCAAGACCGCGGACGAGGAGTGACCAACACCACAGCGTCTTGCGATGCGAGACATATTCGTCCGCATAGTGGATAAAGGTGGACTCGCCAGAGACCACCATGCGACGCTTCCATCATGTCTCGAGCTGGAATTGCCTTGGTGAGTCGACGCCACGTCGACCTCGGCCGCATGTCCAGCGCCATCTGTCCGGCGGGCTGACCCGCACCTCGACAGGGCTCTGAAGCCCCGGGCAGCACCACAGCATCCCCCGCACCCCTCGCCGCCCCCGACGACGTGGGCGAGCGCGCACGCCTCGACACCTCCCCGCCGCATCTCGCACCGGCCACCGCCGTACTCCCTGCCCGCCTGCGCACACGCAGGTCAGACGGTGCGCGCCGACGTACCACCCGCCGCACCAGAGTCGCTCAGAAGGACACACACCGCCATGGCTGCCACCCCGGAACGCGCAAGCGCTACGCCCCGCCGCAAGGCCGGACGCCACCGCGGCGAAGGCCAGTGGGCCGCGGGGCACTTCACCCCCCTCAACGGCAATGAGCAGACCAAGAAGGACGACGACGGTCTCAATGTGCGGACACGCATTGAGACGATCTACGCCCATCGGGGATTCGACTCCATCGACGGCGCGGATCTGCGCGGCCGGATGCGCTGGTGGGGTCTGTACACCCAGCGCAAGCCCGGGATCGACGGCGGCAAGACCGCGATCCTGGAGCCGGAGGAGCTGGACGACGAGCACTTCATGATGCGCGTCCGGATCGACGGCGGCCGGCTGACCAGCGAGCAACTCCGGGTCGTCGGCGAGATCTCGGAGGAGTTCGCGCGCGGCACCGCGGACATCACCGACCGGCAGAACGTCCAGTACCACTGGATCCGGATCGAGGACGTGCCCGAGATCTGGAAGCGCCTGGAGGCCGTCGGGCTGTCCACCACCGAGGCGTGCGGCGACACCCCGCGCGTGATCGTCGGCTCCCCGGTCGCCGGGATCGCCGAGGACGAGATCATCGACGGCACCTCCGCCATCGACGAGATCCACCGGCGCTACATCGGCAGCAAGGAGTTCTCCAACCTGCCGCGCAAGTTCAAGACGGCGATCTCCGGGTCCCCGGTGCTCGATGTGGTGCACGAGATCAACGACGTCGCGTTCGTCGGGGTGCGCCACCCCGAGCACGGCCCCGGTTTCGACCTGTGGGTCGGCGGCGGTCTCTCCACCAACCCCAAGATCGGCATCCGGCTCGGCGCCTGGGTGCCGCTGGAGGACGTCCCCGAGGTCTGGGCCGGGGTCACCTCGATCTTCCGTGACTACGGCTACCGCCGGCTGCGCACCCGCGCCCGGCTGAAGTTCCTGGTCGCCGACTGGGGCCCGGAGAAGTTCCGCCAGGTCCTGGAGGACGAGTACCTCAAGCGCCCGCTGTCCGACGGCCCGGCGCCCGAGGAGCCCGTCCAGCGGTGGCGGGACCACATCGGCGTCCACCGCCAGCAGGACGGCCGCTACTACGTGGGCTTCGCGCCGCGCGTCGGCCGGGTGGACGGGGCGACCCTCACCAAGATCGCCGACCTGGCCGAGGCGCATGGCTCCGGGCGGCTGACCACCACCGTCGAGCAGAAGATGATCGTGCTCGATGTGACCGAGGACCAGGTGGAGTCGCTGGTCGCCGGGCTGGAGGCGCTGGACCTCCAGGTCAAGCCGTCCCCGTTCCGCCGCGGCACGATGGCCTGCACCGGGATCGAGTTCTGCAAGCTGGCGATCGTCGAGACCAAGCAGCGCGGCTCCTCGCTCATCGACGAGCTGGAGCGCCGGCTGCCCGAGTTCGACGAGCCGATCACCATCAACCTCAACGGCTGCCCGAACGCCTGTGCCCGTATCCAGGTCGCGGACATCGGTCTCAAGGGCCAGCTCGTCATGGACGACAACGGCGAGCAGGTCGAGGGCTACCAGGTGCACCTGGGCGGCGCCCTGGGCCTGGAGCCGGGCTTCGGCCGCAAGGTGCGCGGGCTGAAGGTCACCGCCGCCGCGCTCCCCGACTATGTGGAGCGGCTGCTGCACCGCTTCCAGGAGGAGCGCGAGGACGGCGAGCGCTTCGCCACCTGGGCGGCACGGGCCAGTGAGGAGTCTCTCAAATGAGTGAGCGTGCCGCGCCGTTCTACTGCCCGTACTGCGGGGACGAGGACCTGCGTCCCTCCGAGGAGGGGCACGGCGCGTGGGAATGCGCGTCCTGCAATCGAGCGTTCCGCCTGTCGTTCCTCGGGCTGTTGGCCAAGGGCCTGCGGCGCGACCCGATCGATGAAGGGGACACGGCGATATGACCCGGCTTGCGCACACCGACCTCGAGGGGCTCGCCGAGAAGGCGGGCCAGGACCTCGAGGACGCCCCCGCGCTGGAGATCCTGCGCTGGGCGGCGGACACCTTCGGATCGCGTTTCTGCGTCACCTCCTCGATGGAGGACGCGGTGGTGGCGCATCTCGCCTCCCGCGCCTTCCCCGGTGTCGATGTGGTCTTCCTCGACACCGGCTACCACTTCCCCGAGACCATCGGCACCCGTGACGCGGTGGCCGCGGTGATGGATGTCAACGTCATCACCCTGACGCCCCGTCAGACGGTCGCCGAGCAGGACGCCGAGTACGGTGCCCGGCTGCATGACCGCGACCCCGACCTGTGCTGCGCCCTGCGCAAGGTCCAGCCCCTTGAGGAGGGGTTGCGGGAGTATGACGCCTGGGCCACGGGATTGCGTCGGGACGAATCGCCAACACGCGCCCACACCCCGGTCGTTGGCTGGGACGCGCGTCGCCGTAAGGTGAAGATCTCCCCGATCGCCCGCTGGACCCAAGCGGATGTCGACGCCTACATCGCCGAGCACGGTGTGCTGACCAACCCCCTGCTGATGGACGGCTATCCGTCGGTAGGCTGCGCGCCCTGCACCCGCCGGGTTCTGGAGGGCGAGGACATTCGGTCCGGCCGCTGGGCGGGGAGCAATAAAACCGAATGCGGGCTGCACGGCTGATGGCTGTCGACCAGGAGAACGAGATGAGCGCCCCCACGACCACCGGTGCCACGGTGTGGCTGACCGGTCTGCCGAGCGCGGGAAAGACCACGATCGCCTATGCGCTGGCCGAGCGGCTGCGCGGCGAGGGCCGCCGGGTGGAGGTGCTCGACGGTGACGAGATCCGCGAGTTCCTCTCCTCGGGGCTCGGTTTCTCCCGCGAGGACCGGCACACCAACGTCCAGCGCATCGGCTTCGTCGCCGAGCTGCTCGCCTCCCATGGCGTCACGGTGCTGGTGCCGGTCATCGCGCCGTACGTGGACAGCCGCGAGGCGGTGCGCAAGCGCCACCAGCGCGAGGGCACCCCGTATCTGGAGGTGCATGTCGCCACGTCCGTCGAGGTGTGCTCGGAGCGGGATGTGAAGGGGCTGTACGCGAAGCAGGCCGCGGGGGAGATTTCGGGGCTGACCGGTGTGGACGACCCCTACGAGGCCCCTGCCGACCCGGATCTGCGCATCGAAACCCACAGGAACAGCGTGCAGGAGTCGGCGGCCGAGGTGCGGTTGCTGTTGAGTGAACGGGGACTGCTGTGAGCCACGCACGCGCGGCCATCGCATCGCGGGCCACGACGCTCCCCGCACCCGGGGGCCGGGCCCACGGCGAGGAATCCGCCGATATGACGGGAAGCTACTACCGCAGCCGAGCGAACGAAAGGGGCGCGGCATGACGACCGTGACGGCGATCAACGCGGAAGAGGGCGCGGGCCTGTACGCGCTCGCGCACTTGGACGCGTTGGAGTCCGAGGCGGTGCACATCTTCCGTGAGGTGGCAGGCGAGTTCGAGCGGCCGGTGATCCTGTTCTCCGGTGGCAAGGACTCCATCGTCATGCTCCATCTCGCGCTCAAGGCCTTCGCCCCGGCGGCGGTCCCGTTCTCGCTGCTCCACGTGGACACCGGGCACAACTTCCCCGAGGTCATCGACTACCGGGACAACACGGTCGCCCGGCACGGCCTGCGGCTGCATGTGGCCTCGGTCCAGGAGTTCATCGACGACGGCCGGCTGCGCGAGCGCCCGGACGGCACCCGCAATCCGCTGCAGACCGTCCCGCTGCTGGACGCCATCGACAAGAACCGCTTCGACGCGGTCTTCGGCGGTGGCCGCCGGGACGAGGAGAAGGCCCGCGCCAAGGAGCGGGTGTTCTCCCTCCGGGACGAGTTCGGCGGCTGGGACCCGCGGCGGCAGCGCCCGGAGCTGTGGCAGCTCTACAACGGCCGCCACTCCCCCGGTGAGCATGTCCGGGTCTTCCCGCTCTCCAACTGGACCGAGCTGGACGTGTGGCAGTACATCGCCCGCGAGAAGATCGACCTGCCGCAGATCTACTACGCACATGAGCGCGAGGTCTTCCGGCGCGGTGGCATGTGGCTGGCGCCCGGTGAGTGGGGCGGTCCGAAGGACGACGAGACCGTGGAGCGGCGCATGGTGCGCTACCGCACCGTGGGCGACATGTCCTGCACCGGTGCCGTCGAGTCGGACGCGGTGACCATTGAGCAGGTCATCGATGAGATAGCCGCCTCCCGGCTGACCGAGCGGGGTGCGACCCGCGCCGACGACAAGCTGTCGGAGGCCGCGATGGAGGACCGCAAGCGCGAGGGGTACTTCTAACGATGACGAGCAATCTGACCTCCGAGGAGCAGGCCGCGGCGGCCGCCGTGGAGCGGTCCGCGGCCACCTCGCAACTGCGGTTCGCCACCGCGGGCTCGGTGGACGACGGCAAGTCCACCCTGGTCGGGCGGCTGCTGCACGACTCCAAGTCGGTGCTGGCCGATCAGCTGGAGGCCGTGGAGCACGCCTCGCGCAGCCGTGGCCAGGAGGCGCCGGACCTGGCGCTGCTGACGGACGGGCTGCGGGCGGAGCGGGAGCAGGGCATCACCATTGATGTCGCCTACCGCTACTTCGCCACTCCCAAGCGGCGGTTCATCCTCGCCGACACCCCCGGCCATGTGCAGTACACCCGCAACATGGTCACCGGCGCCTCCACCGCCGAGCTCGCGGTCGTCCTGGTGGACGCGCGCAACGGCGTGGTGGAGCAGACCCGGCGGCATGCCGCGGTCGCCGCCCTGCTGCGGGTCCCGCATGTGGTCCTCGCCGTCAACAAGATGGACCTGGTGGACTACGCGGAGCCGGTCTTCGCGGCCATCGCCGAGGAGTTCACCACCTACGCGGCCTCGCTGGGCGTCCCGGAGATCACCGCCATCCCGATCTCGGCGCTCGCCGGGGACAATGTGGTGACCCCGTCGGCGAACATGGACTGGTACGGCGGCCCGACCGTGCTGGAGCACCTGGAGACCGTGCCGGTGGGCACCGACCCCTCCCAGGACCCGGCGCGTTTCCCGGTGCAGTTCGTGATCCGTCCGCAGACCACCGAGCACCCCGACTACCGCGGCTACGCGGGCCAGATCGCCTCCGGTGTGCTGCGCGTCGGCGACGCCGTCACCGTGCTGCCGTCCGGCCGGACGAGCACCGTCACCGGGATCGACGCGCTGGGCGCGATGGTGGACGTGGCCTGGGCGCCGCAGTCGGTGACCGTCACGCTCGCCGACGACCTGGACATCTCGCGCGGGGATCTGATCGCGCCGAGCGACCACGCCCCGGAGACCACCCAGGACGTCGAGGCCACCGTCTGCCATCTGCACGACCGTCCGCTACGCGTGGGCGACCGGGTGCTGCTCAAACACACCACCCGCACCATGAAGGCGATCATCAAGGACATTCCGTCGCGGCTGACGCTGGCCGATCTGTCGCACCACCCGGCGCCGGGTGAGCTGGCCGCCAATGACATCGGCCGGGTCGTGCTCCGTACGTCCGAGCCGCTGGCGCTGGACGCGTACGAGGACTCGCGGCGCACCGGTTCCTTCCTGCTGATCGACCCGGCCGACGGCACCACGCTCACCGCCGGGATGGCGGGCGACTCCTTCGCGGCGTCGGCCGACGGTGCCGAGGCCGCGCGGGACGACGAGGGATGGGACTTCTGACGATGGCCGGTGAGGTGTTCTCGACGTTCGCCAAGGAGGGCGGCCGCGTGGGCAGCGGGGCGCTCGGCAGCGGTCAGGGCGGGGTCGGACGATGTGCGCGCTGACGCCGCAGTCCGCCTCTGTCCAGCACCGCCGCCGAAAACCGTCTGATCTGCCGGGCGTCCTCTGACGCCGCCCCGGCCCGTCGAGAGGAACACCTCCGTGTCGTCTGCCGAGCCCCTGCTCCCCCCGCGACCAGCGGGGCGCCCCCGCCGCCACACCCGCGTCCTGGCGGCGGCGGCCGTCCTTCCCCTGCTGATGGGCGCGCTGGGCGCCTGCGGCTACGGCTCGCAGAAGAAGGCCGACGACGAGGGGGCCTCGGCCCTTCCCGCGGCCGGCGGTGAGAAGATCGACGGTCTGGACAAGGTGAAGGTCGGCTACTTCGCCAACCTCACCCACGCCACCGCGCTGGTGGGCCTGCGCAAGGGCGGCCAGATCCAGCGGGAGCTGCACGGCACGAAGGTGTCGCCGTTCGTCTTCAACGCCGGCCCGTCCGAGATCGAGGCGCTCAACGCGGGCTCCATCGACATCGGCTGGATCGGCCCGTCGCCGGCCATCAACGGCTATGTGAAATCGCACGGCTCCAACCTCAGGATCATCTCCGGGTCGGTGTCCGGCGGCGTCAAGCTGGTGGTCAACCCGAAGAAGATCAAGACGCTCGACGACGTCAAGGGCAAGAAGATCGCCACCCCGCAACTGGGCAATACCCAGGACGTGGCTTTCCTCAACTGGGCCGCGAGCAAGGGCTGGAAGGTCGACGCCCAGAGCGGCAAGGGCGATGTGTCGGTGGTCCGCAGCGACAACAAGGTCACCCCCGACGCGTACAAGTCCGGTGCCATCGACGGCGCGTGGGTGCCCGAGCCGACCGCGTCCAAGCTGGTCGCCGACGGCGGCAAGGTGCTGCTGGACGAGTCCTCGCTGTGGCCGGACAAGAAGTTCGTGATCACGAATGTGATCGTCCGGCAGGAGTTCCTGGAGGAGCACCCGAAGGTCGTCGAGGCCGTGCTGCGCGGCTCGGTGAAGACCAACGCCTTCATCAAGGCCAACCCCGAGCAGGCGAAGAACGCGGCCAACGCGGCGCTCAAGGAAGAGACCGGCAAGCCGCTGCCCGCCGAGGTGATCGACCCGGCGTGGAAGTCCATCCAGGCCATCGACGACCCCCTGGCCTCGACGCTGAACACCGAGGCGGACCACGCGGTCCAGGCGGGTCTTCTGGAGAAGCCCGACCTCGAGGGCATCTACGACCTGGCCCCGCTGAACAAGGTCCTCAAGGCCGAGGGCAAGCCGACCGTCTCCGACGCGGGTCTCGGCGTCAAGTAGCCGCCCGTCCGTCCCCGTACGCACGGTACGCACGTACGCATGCACCCATCCATCAGGAGGTGACCGGATGTCCCCGGCGCTGACCACCGAGAAGGAAGACCGGGCGGACGCCGCGGCGGCGGGCTCACCCGGCCCCGCCGACACCGCCGGATCCGTATCGATCGCCCACGTCCACAAGTCCTTCGGCCGTCCCGGAGCGGCCCAGCCCGTACTCGAGGACATCAACCTCCAGGTGCGGCCCGGCGAGTTCGTCTGCATTCTGGGCGCTTCCGGCTGCGGTAAGTCGACCCTGCTCAATCTGATCGCCGACCTGGACAAGCCGTCCGCGGGGGGCATCGAGGTCCCCGGCGGCCGGCCGGCCCTGATGTTCCAGGAGCACGCCCTGTTCCCGTGGCTGACCGCGGGAAGAACATCGAGCTGGCGCTGCGGCTGCGCGGGGTGCCGCGCGCCGAGCGCAGGCCGCAGGCCGAGCGGCTGCTGGAGCTGGTGCGGCTCGGCGGCGCCTACGGCAAGCGGGTGCACGAGCTCTCCGGCGGTATGCGGCAGCGCGTGGCGCTGGCCCGCGCGCTGGCGCAGGACTCCAGCGTGCTGCTGATGGACGAGCCGTTCGCCGCGCTCGACGCCATCACCCGCGATGTGCTGCACGAGGAGCTGACCCGGATCTGGAGCGAGACCGGCGTCTCGGTGCTGTTCGTGACCCACAACGTCCGCGAGGCCGTCCGGCTGGCCGAGCGCGTGGTGCTGCTGTCCTCCCGGCCGGGGCGGGTCGTCCGCGAGTGGACGGTGGACATTCCGCAGCCGCGCCGCATCGAGGACTCGGCCGTCGCCGACCTGTCCGTTGAGATCACCGAAGAACTGCGTGGGGAGATCCGCCGCCATGGCCAGCAGTAAGACCACCCGCGGCACCGCGGTCGACGAGGCCGACGGCGGCAGCGGCGGCGGGCAGTCCATAGAGAAGTCCGTGGAGAAGTCCACGGCGAAGACGAATGCGGGCAACGCCCAGGACCTGGCGGGCCTGGAGGCCGGTCTGGACGCCCTGGACACGGTGCAGATCAAGCGCGTCTCACCGGTCGAGGTGCTGGTCCAGAAGGTGCTGCCGCCCATCGTGGCCGTGGCCGTCGTCCTGGCCCTGTGGAAGGTGCTCGTCGTCGCGAAGGTCACCGACGACTACAAGCTGCCCGACCCGGGACTGGTCTGGGACGCGCTGCGCCAGCTCTGGCTGCAGGGCGAGCTCTTCGACATCGTCTGGACCAGCGTCTCGCGCGGTCTGTTCGGCTTCCTCATCGCGCTGGTGATCGCGACCCCGCTGGGGCTGATCGTCGCCCGGGTGAAGTTCATCCGTGCCGCTCTCGGCCCGATCCTGTCCGGGCTGCAGTCGCTGCCCTCGGTCGCCTGGGTGCCGCCCGCGGTGATCTGGCTGGGCCTGAACGACCAGATGATGTACACCGTCATCCTGCTGGGCGCGGTCCCCTCCATCGCCAACGGGCTGGTGGCCGGCATCGACCAGGTGCCTCCGCTCTTCCTGCGGGCCGGACGCACCCTCGGCGCCCGCGGTCTGGTCAGCGCCCGGCACATCCTGCTGCCCGCCGCGCTGCCGGGTTACGTCGCCGGGCTCAAGCAGGGCTGGGCCTTCTCCTGGCGTTCGCTGATGGCCGCCGAGATCATCGCCAAGTCCCCGGACCTGGGCCTGGGGCTCGGCCAGTACCTGGAGAACCAGCGCAACAACTCCGATATGGCGGGGGTGCTCCTCGGCATCCTCATGATCCTCGTCGTCGGCATCGCCATCGAGCTGCTGATCTTCGCCCCGATCGAGCGTCGGGTGCTGCGCAACCGCGGCCTGCTGGCGAGCGCCCGCTGACCGGAAAGCACTGACCGCAGAGCACTGACCGGAAAACCGCCAAACGGAAAACCGCCCGCACGAAAACCCGCCGCACGAAAACCGCCGAACGGAAAGCCACGGAACGGAAAGCCACCATGTCTGCCCCGACCCTGCTGATCATCGCCCACGGCAGCCGCGACCCCCGCCATGCGGCGACCGTCGACGCGCTGCGCGCGCGGGTGCGGTCGCTGCGGCCGGGGCTGCGGGTGGAGGCGGCGTTCCTGGAGTTCAACGCGCCACGCGTACCGCAGGTGCTGGCCCGCCTCGCCGCGGAGGACGCCACCGAGGTGATCGCCCTCCCGCTGCTGCTGACCCGCGCCTTCCACGCGAAGACCGACATCCCGGCGGTGCTGCGCGAGGCCACGGCCCGCCACCCCCGCCTGTCCGTCCGCCAGGCCGAGGTCCTGGGCCCGTCCCCGCTGCTCATGGACGCCCTGGAACGCCGGCTGCACGAGGCGGGGCTGCGCCCCGCCGACCGCCCCTCGACCGGGGTCGTCCTGGCCTCGGCGGGCTCCACCGACCCGGAGGCGATCGCGGTGATCGCTGAAATCGCGCGGGAGTGGCGGCACACCGGATGGTGCGCCGTGCGACCCGCGTTCGCCTCCGCCTCTCTTCCCCGCACCGAGGACGCCGTCCGCGCCCTGCGCGCGGACGGCGTCGCCCGGGTGGCCGTGGCCCCCTATGTCATCGCCCCCGGCCGCCTCCCCGACCGCATCGCCCACGGCGCCGAGGCAGCGGGCGCCGACCTCCTGGCCCCCGTCCTGGGCCCCGCCCCGGAACTGGCCCGCCTGCTGCTGCGCCGCTACGACGAGGCGCACGGGGCGGGCCGGATGCTGCTCAGCGCCTAGGACGGGGCGGTCTTCCAGGACCTGCAGTCCGGCTCGTGCCGCGCGGTCTGCCGCGGAATGAATACGGGCTCGGCCACCGGCTGCCCGTACAACGCGCGCAAGGCGGCAAGGGCGGCCTCGTCTCCGACCACCACGGCCGCCGAGGGCCGGTCCGCGAGGCGCCGTAACTCCTGCAGAACATCCGCGAGGGGCTGACGTCGCAGTCTCAGCATGCGCTTCTGCGCACCCGCCTTGTCGTCCACTGCCAGAAGATCGGCGCAGTTCGCCAGAGTGTCGAGGCACTGGCCTACCGCATCCAGCCTGCCCTTCCGTAATGGACCCCGGTTGAGCTGAAAGACATCGATGGTCGCGCAGCCACGCGGGGTCAGACAGTGGTACTCACCGCTGGAGAGGGACAGCCGGAGATGATGTAAACCGGTTCGTCCGCCGTGGGGTCGATGAGCAGTGGCTCCCCGTCCTCGCCTCTCGGGAAGGTGCCCCCCTTGGCGTGCGAGTTGCAAAAGGAGCACCCGAGGAGGTGGTTGTACCAGTCGAACACCCGGCGAGGGGCGTGGTTCAGCGGCTCGAAGTGGTCGACGGCCGTGCCAAGACTCTCCGAGCAGTACATACAACGCTCGATCCCGCTGGCCATCGCGCGGAGGGCCATGGCTACGCGGTCGCGGGTGCCACTGGCCGCCTTCCAAGCCTTTCGGGCGACAGCTTCTGTGAGGCCAGGGTCAGGTAGGCGATCGTGCGCTCGTGCAAGCAGTTTCACCGTCTGACCGTCGAGCGGTGGCCGTTCTAACCGAATCATTCCTCACGCCCCAGATGGGCGGCCACTTCACTTACCCGCGCCGACAGAGAGCTGTTCAACTGGGCGCTCAGTCGGCGGTACTCGACCAATTCCGCCTCGGTAGCTTGGCCATCCAGCACCCGAAACTCCATGGCCGCCAGCCGTCGCCGGAGCTCGTCCGCCCGCTCGGAGTACGGCGAGTCGACCCCGAAGAGGTCGGAGAGAATCGCGTCATCCCCACTGCCGTACACCACTCGCTGATACAGCTCGTCGTCGACCACCTCGGGCGGCCGTGCCTCCGTGGGGGCGGCCAGCCGGATCAGTCCGCCTGGTTCGGCGGACTGGCAGACGTAGGGACTGTGGGTCGTGACGATGAACTGGATCTCGGGAAAGTGCTGCTTCATCCACTGGCCGATCCGCTTCTGCCAACTGACGTGCAGGTGAGCGTCGACTTCGTCTATGAGTACGACACCCGGCATGGGGATGACGGGGTGTCCGCCACGCTCCTCGATCCGAAGTTCCCCGTAGGCGCCGTGCAGATGGCGCACCAGGTCCACGACGAGTGCGGTCACGGAACGATAGCCGTCACTCATGCCGCGCAGGGCCAGAACGCCGCGCGGTGTCGCCACCCAGAGGCCGTCGGAGTCGACTCCGGTCACCTCGTGATCATCGGGCAGCAAACCGTCCGCGAGCAGCAGCTTCACCGCCTCTACCAATTGCTGTGCGCCGGGGCGTCCCTCAAGACCACGTAGATGCTGTTCGATCAGCCAAGTGACACCTTCGGCCAGGCAGACGTTCTCGTCGAAGAGCGTGGCCAGCCGGTCGACCCGCTCGAATCCGGCGGCGGACCGCAGGGAGCGCCCTCCATCGAGTCGGCGGTACGGGCCGTACCCAAGGCACAGCCACCCCTGCGGAGTCTCCTGCCACGGTCCGGACTCGGCCCTGCGTTGAAGTTCGAAGGCGCTCGTCGTGGACGGGCGCCGCAACCGCACATGGCTCTCGCCCCGCTTGGTCATCCGCTCCCAGACCATGCGGACACTTCCGGTCTCCGGAAACACCTCGTGGGGCAAGTCATCCACGCTGACCCACCGGGCATCCACATGATCCGGCCCGACCACCGACGCCTCGACGACCGCCTTACGCGCCCCTCGCGTCATCCAGTCACCGGCGTCCTTGAGCAACGCATGGGTGACGGCGGGGCCCTGCAGAACCAACGCGAGGGCTTGCAGCACCGTCGACTTGCCCGAGCCGTTCCGCCCGGCCAGCACGGTCCAGCCCGCGTAACTGCCATCCTCACGTCGCGGGAATCGCAACCGGGCCGCCCGGTGACCGTGGAACCCTCGGACGCCGGACAGCTCCAAGTCCGTTACGTACATGCTTGCCTCCTGCTACGGACCGGAGCGGGTAACTCTCCGCAGCCTATCGATTCGGGCAGTCGGCCATGGACCATGACCGGGGCGCTAAGCAGCCTCGGCGTGGTCGAAAGTGGCGTCTCCGGACCGGCTGAGCCACACCAGCCTGCCGTCACGCCGTCCTCACCAGCGCCGTGCGCGAACCATCGAAGGGCGCGCTCCGGCGAGTTGAGAACCATCTGGCCGGTGCCGTCGGCCGTGATCACGTGGACGGGGTCCTCACCGAAGGCGATTCCCCACGCCGCGACACACCCGTCTTTCAGACCAGGGCGCACCTCGCACTCCTGGACAACGGCGAAGATCCTGGGCGCGACGGCGAGGACGAGGTCGCAGAGTTCCTTGCCGAAGATTTCTGGGGAGTTCGGTGTCTCCATCCGGGCCTCCACGGGCGCAGTAGGCCTCGGCTGCCGCTCACCGCCGCGTGATGAGCGCATCACGTAAAGTACGCCACAAAGTTGTGGTCGCCACAACTTTGTGGCAGACGTTGGGGGCCGACAGAGCTACACAACGAACGCCTGTCGGATTGTCGAGAGGTCGGAGGCGACGGGCATGGCGGTGAGAAGTCAACCCACGGCACGCCAAGTGCGGTTGGGCATCGAACTGCGCAAGATGCGTGAAGCGGCGGGCTTGACCGCCCGAGAAGCGGCCGAGCGGGTCGGCACAACTTCGGCCCAGATGAGCCATGTGGAGGCGGGACGCACGGGCGTCAGCGAGCAACGGCTGCGCGGAATGGCGACGCATTACGCCTGCCTCGACGACGCACTGATCAACGAGTTGTCGGCCATGGCCGCGGAACGCGACAAGGGGTGGTGGGAGGAGTACCGGGGAACCCTCGCGCACGCAGCCCTGGATCTCGCCGAACTGGAGCATCGATGTCGCCGTTTGCGCACCTTCCAGGGTGTCTACATCCCTGGGCTTCTCCAGGTGGACAACTACACGCGTGCTCTCATGGCGTACGGGGTTCCCCAGCCGTCACCACGCCAGTTGGAGGCGCTGGTCGCGTTCCGTATGCGACGGCGTGAGGTGCTCGACAGTCCATCCCCTCCCGCATATGAAGCAGTCATTCATGAAGCCGCCCTGCGGACACTCGTCGCCGACCGGGAGGTCGCACGACAACAACTTGCCTTCATGCTGGAACAAGGCGAGCGCCCCGGGGTCACCGTACGCGTTGTCCCGTTCGACGCGGAGGGATTCGGCGGCGCCGGGACGCCCGTGCTCTACGCATACGGCCCTGTACCGAGGCTGGACACCGTACACATCGATGTGCCGCACGGCCCTATCCTGCTGGATGCGGAGTCGCAGCTCGCGCGGTATCGCGTATTTCTCGACAAGGCCCTGGCGTTCTCCTTGTCGGCGGAAAAATCTCAGGACTTCATCCACACCATCATGCGGCAATTGTGAAGGGCATGATCATGGAAAAGCCGATGACATGGCGGAAGTCTTCGTTCTCCGGGCCCGGTGAGACCAACGACTGTGTCGAACTCGCCGCGGCGGGCGGTGAGATACGGATTCGGGAAAGCGACACCCCCGCCGAAACCCTCACCACCACACCGGGCCGACTCAGAACCTTCATACGCGCCGTCAAGGCGGGGGCGCTGGACCACCTCGGGCAGTAGCCACGAGGGGCGGTGCGGCCGTCGGCCCTTCCCCCGGCCGTTCACCGTACGTTCCGCAGACCGCCCTGCATGCGTGTCGGCCCGGCCCCCGGGCGGCGCTGGACTTCCGGGCATGCGCAACGAAGAGAGCACCGTCCGCCGGAGCCTGGGCACTCGGATGGGGGCCGCGCTGGGGGCCGCCGTGGTACTGGCGGCCATCCATCCCCCGGCGCAGGCGGCGTCGGATACCGCATCCTGGACGACGGAGGCGGTGGCCCCGGGGGTACGGGTGCGGGCCGGGGTTCTTCAGGACGCGGACGCCAAGCCGGTCTGGACCGTCACGGTGCAGGCGCCCGGCTCCGCGCCACTGGGCGAGCGGTCCTGGGCGGACGCCACGGCGGGGCGGCTGCGCGACGCCGGGTTCGAGCCGCGGGTCGAGCGCGTGGTGTGGCCCGCCTACGCGGATACGCCGCACGGCACCATGGGATGGCGGGTGCGGGTGGGCTCGTACGCGGCCTCCGACGAGGCGCAGGGCACGCGCGAGAAGGTCGCCACGGCCGGGTTCACGGCGGTGGCGGAGTGGACCGGCTACGACGCGCAGCAGCCCGCCGACCGGGAGAGCGTCCATGTGGCGGTGATCGACCCGGGCCAATTCACCGGCACCGTGGCGGCCACCCATGACAGCAGCGTGGCGGACCGCGAGACGACCTCTTCGGTCGCCGCGAAACGCCACTCCCTGATCGCCGTCAACGGTGGCTTCTTCGTCACCTCCGACGCCGACGGCGTCCAGGGCACGATGGCCGGAATCGCCGCTTACGACGGCGAGTTGGAGTCGATGGGCGCCGGTTCGCGGGCCGCGCTGATCCTCGCGGACGGCGGCCGGCAGGCCCGTATCGCCGACCTGACCAGCACGGTCACGGCGCGGGCGGGGTCGTCCACGTATGCGGTGCAGGGCATCAACCGGGTGCCCGGCAAGGTGCGCAACTGCGGCCGCCCCGGGGCCACTCCGACCGAGCTGCCCCGGCAGGATCTGACCTGCTCCGAGGCCGACGACCTGGTGAAGTTCACCCCGAGGTTCCGCGCCGAGCTGCCCACCGGGCCCGGCACCCAGGCCGTGCTCGACGCCGACGGCCGGGTGGTCGCCACCGGCCCGCGCGGCGGCACGGTCCCGGCCGGGGGCTCCGTGCTCCAGGGCATCGGCGCCGCGTCCGAGTGGCTGACGGCCCACGCCCGGCGGGGCGAGCGGATCGCGCTGGAGGAGGTCGTCCGGGACACCTCCGGCCGCCGGGTCCGGCTCGACTCCGACGACAGCATCGTCAGCGCCGCCCCCACCCTGGTGAAGGACGGCCGTATCGCCGTTGACGCCGCCACCGAGGGCACCCTCGACCCGAAGAACCTCTCCTTCGGCTACGCCTGGTCCAACGTGCGGCAGCCCCGCACGATGGCCGGGCTCGACAAGAAGGGGCGGCTGATCCTGGCCACGGTGGACGGCCGGCAGCCGGGTGTGAGCGAGGGCTTCACCCTGGAGGAGGCCGCCCGCTTCATGCGCTCCCAGGGCGCCGTCCAGGCCCTCAACCTGGACGGCGGCGGCTCCACCGCCATGGCGGTCGACGGCAAGCTCGCCAACATCACCTCCGACGCGACGGGCGAACGCGCGGTGGGCGACACGGTCCAGGTGCGGTCATAGCGGACCGTTCGCCATCGCTCAGTGTTCGACTCACTCCTGTGGGTGATCCTCGCGGATTCTGGCCGCCGCCTCACGGCTCGGACTGGAAGTGTCGGCGGTCGTCAGAGCTGCGTGCCATGCTGGAGCCGAGGAACACACGAGGAGGCGGTGGTGACGATCATGAGCGTCGCTGAGACGCGAATCGACGATCACGAAGGCCCCTGGACGGTCGAGGACGTTCTTGCACTCCCGGAGCATCCGGCACGAGCCCGCTTCGAACTCGTGGACGGTGTCCTCATGATGTCCCCTGCTCCCGACTGGGACCACCAGACCGTGTCTTCCGCATTGCACAGCCAGATCAAGGTCGCCCTGGCCCGGTCCGGTGCGCCGTTCCGCTCTGGCGAGGCAGTGAACGTCACGGGGGAATCCAGACTGTTCATCCCCGACCTCGCGGTCGTCGACCGCGCCGCCGTCCCACGCGGCACGCTGGCCGCCCCTCTCGACGCCGCCGTGCTTCTGGGGGAAATCGTCTCGCCGTTCAACCGAGCGGCCGACCGCATCCTCAAGCCCGCCCTCTACGCCCATGCGAAGGTGCCCGCCTATTGGCGGGTCGAGATGAAGCCAGATCTGTGCGTGGTGGTGCACGAACTGGAGGGGGACACCTACCGCGAGGCTGCCACCATCACGGGCAAGGCTTCCGTCGATGTCGCCGGAGAATTCACCGTCGACCTGGATCTCGACGCCGTGCGCCGCGAGTTGGAAGGCTGACACCAGGATCCCGGCGCCTCGGCCACCGAGCCAGCACACGAACCGCGTCCAGCACGCCCAAGGGCGCAACCGGCTGACCGGCTGCGCCCCTGGAGCTGATCACTTCACCTGCATGAGCCTTGCTGGGCCTTGCTCGGGCTTACTCGACGACCTTCAGCAGCTTGTTCGGCGTGCCGTCGCCCGGGTTGGAGATCTTGTCGGCGGTCGCGCCGTCCGTCAGCGCCTTCGCCACGTCGGCCGGCTTGGCGTCCTGGTGGCCGCTGAGGTAGACGGCGGCGGCGCCCACGACGTGCGGGGTGGCCATCGACGTACCGGAGATGGTGTTGGTCGCGTCGTCGTCGGTGTTCCAGTCGGAGGTGATGTCCGAGCCGGGGGCGAAGATGTCGACGACCGAGCCGTAGTTGGAGAAGTCGGACTGCTCGTCCTGGTCGGTGCTGGAGGCGACCGTGATCGCGTCCTTCACCCGGGCGGGCGAGCTCTGGCTGGCGTCGGAGGACTCGTTGCCCGCCGCGACGGCGAAGGTGACACCGGAGTCGATGGCCTTCTGCACGGCGGCGTCGAGGGCCTCGTCGGGGGTGCCGCCCAGGCTCATGTTGGCGACGGACGGGCCCTCGTGGTTCTCGGTGACCCAGTCGATGCCCGCGACGACCTGCTCGGTGGTGCCCGAGCCCTGGTCGTCCAGCACGCGCACCGCCACGACCTTGGCCTTCTTGGCGACGCCGTGCTCGGCTCCGGCGATGGTGCCGGCCACGTGGGTGCCGTGCCCGTTGCCGTCGTCGGCGCTGTCATCGTTGTCGATCGCGTCGAAGCCGGACGTGGCCCGGCCCTCGAAGTCCTTGTGGCTGGTGCGGACACCGGTGTCGATGACGTAGGCGGTGACGCCCTCACCCGCGCTGTCCGGGTAGTTGTACGCCTTGTCGCCCTCGGTGTCCTCCTGGTCGATCCGGTCCAGGCCCCACGACGGCGGGTTCTCCTGGGTGCCCTTGACCGTGTAGCGGTGGTTCTGGACCACCTTGGCGACCGACGGGTCGGCGGCCAGCCGCTTGGCCTCGGTGTCGCTCAGCCCGCTGGCCGAGAAGCCGTTGATGGCGGAGTCGTAGGAGCGGCTCAGCTTGCCACCGTACTGCTGGGCGAGGTCCTTGCCCTCGGCGGCGGCCTTGACGGTCTTGCCGCCCTTGAGCATGACGATGTAGCTGCCGTCCACGGCACTCTTCGACTGGGTGCCGTAGACGGTGCCCTCGGCGGGCTTCGCGGTGGTGGCCCCGGCCGGAACGGCCACGAAGACACCGGCGGTGACGGCGGTGGCGGCGGCTACGGCGAGGCCGAGTCGACGCGCGTTGCGCTGCTTGTGAACTGCCATGACGAGGGTTCCTCCTCGTGCGGTTGTGGGGGGTAAATCGCACCGGGATCGCGGTTCGGAGCCCGTAAGTGCGAAAGATCCGGAGTGTGTTGGGGCCACTCCGGTTCTCACACGACCCTGACTGATGAGTACGGGTCAATTCAAGATCCCCGACGAGGTGTGACATAGGCAACGTTCTCGCGCCCGCCGCGCTTTCGGTCACCAGGTCAACGCCCTTTAGGTGTAAGGGGCTTGGATCGGGAAGGTAGGGCTGTCCCCCCTTCTTCGGATGGAGGGAACCACCGGAGGGTTCACCGGTCAGCAGGATGGGTCGGTCCGCCGCCGCGGCCTAGCGTCATCCATGAGTGGCGGGGACGTTCCGCCACCAGGGCATAAGGGGATGTCGTGGCGGACACAGGCCGCTTGGAGAGGCCGCGCGGGATAGCCGCTCGCGCGGGCAGTTGGAGCGCCCGTCACCGGTGGGCGGCGGTCGGGGGTTGGGTGCTGCTGGTCATCCTCGCCCTGGCCGTCGGCTCGATGACCGGCCGGGTGGACGTGTCGGACAGCGAGCAGGTTCCCGGCGAGTCCGGGCGCGTCTCTACGATTCTCGACGAGGCGGGCATTGACGCCGCAGCCGGGGAAACCGTGCTGATCCAGGCGAAGGGCGGCGGACTCACCGCGAACGACCCGGCCTTCCACAAGGCGGTCGACGCGGTGATCACCGGCGTACGCGACACCGGCCAGGTGACCGCCCTCCGGTCCCCGTACGACACCAAGACCATCTCCGCCGACCGGCGCTCCGCGCTGGTGCAGTTCGAGATGCGTGGCGATCCGGAGAAGGCGTCCGAGCACATCCAGCCGGTCCTGGACGCGGTGGGCAAGGCCCAGGACAGCCACCAGGACCTGCGGATCGAGGAGTTCGGCGACGCCAGCGGCCAGAAGGCGTTCGACGACGCGTTCGGCGACGACTTCACCCAGGCCGAGTTCTCCGCGCTGCCGGTGGCCCTGGGCATTCTGCTGATCGTCTTCGGTGCGCTGGTGGCCGCGCTGCTGCCGGTCGTGCTCGCGATGACGGCGTTCCTGGCCACCACCGGTCTGGTGGCGGTGGTCAGCCACTGGGTGCATATGAGCGACACCGCCAACTCCGTGATGCTGCTGGTGGGGCTGGCCGTCGGCGTCGACTACTGCCTGTTCTACCTGCGCCGGGAGCGTGAGGAGCGCGCCGCCGGACGGGATGCGCAGACCGCGCTGCGGATCGCGGCGGCCACCTCCGGCCGCGCCGTCCTGGTCTCGGGTGTCACGGTGATCGTGGCGATGGCGGGCATGCTCTTCACCGGGATCGCGGAGTTCAAGGCGATGGGGCTCGCCACCTTGATGGTGGTGGCGGTGGCGATGGTCGGCTCGGTGACGGTACTGCCCGCGCTGCTCTCGCTGCTCGGTGAGCGGGTGGAGAAGGGCCGGTTGCCGTTCCTGGCCCGCGCCAAGCGGCGCGGCGGCGGCGAGAGCCGGGTCTGGCGCACCGTCCTCGGCCCGGTGCTGCGCCGCCCCAAGCTGTCGCTGGCCCTCGCCAGTGGCGCCCTGATCGCACTGGCCGTCCCCGCCGTGGGGATGAACACCGCGAACCTCACCATGGATCAGGAGTTCGGCGACCGGCTGCCGGTCGTGACCGCGTACAACCACATCGACGAGGCGTTCCCGGGCGGGTCCGACCCGGCCAAGGTGGTGGTGAAGGCGGACGACATCGACGCGGCGCCGGTGCGCGACGCCCTCGCCCGGTTCCGTACCGAGGCCGTGGCGAAGGGCGCCTCCAAGGGCCCGGTCGAGGTGACCGTCCACCGCGAGCAGAACGTGGCCGTGGTGGAGGTCCCGCTGATCGGCGGCTCGGACGAGGGCAAGGCCGAGCGGAGCCTGAACGTGCTGCGGGACGAGGTGCGCCCGGCGACGCTCGGCACGGTGGACGGGGTGGACGCCCCCATCGGCGGTTCGACCGCCTCCTCCAAGGACTTCAACGACAAGCTCGGCTCGGCCGTCCCCCCGGTCTTCGCCTTCGTGGTGGTCTTCGCCTTCCTGCTGATGCTGATGTCCTTCCGGTCGCTCACCATCGCCGTGACCTCCATCGTGCTCAACCTGCTGTCGGTGGGCGCCGCGTACGGCATCCTCACCGCGGTCTTCCAGCACGGCTGGGGTGCGGGGCTGGTCGGTGCGGAGGGCGTGGGCGCGATCGTGTCGTGGCTGCCGCTGTTCCTCTTCGTGATCCTGTTCGGGCTGAGCATGGACTACCACGTCTTCGTGGTCTCCCGGATCCGCGAGGCGCGCCTGGCCGGGCGGAACACCAAGGACGCGGTGGTGCACGGTGTGGTGACCACGGCGGGCGTGGTCACCAGCGCCGCCGTCATCATGGTCGCGGTCTTCTCCATCTTCGGAACGCTGTCGATGCAGTCCATGAAGCAGATGGGTGTGGGCCTCGCGGCCGCGGTCCTCATCGACGCCACCGTCATCCGGGGAGTGCTCCTCCCGGCCGTGATGCTGCTGCTCGGCGAGCGCAACTGGTACCTGCCGAAGTGGCTGCGGTGGCTCCCGGACCTCGCCCACGACGAGCCCGCCCCGGCCGAGCGGCTCACCGCCCTGGTGGGTGCCCCCGCGAGGCCGGACGCGGACGACCGGCCCCGGCACGCCAGGGTCTGACCGCTCCGGGCGCCCGCGGCGCCTGAGCACCCGCACAACCGCCAACCGGTCACATGGTCTTCGGACCGTGTGGCCGGTTCGGCGTCTTGAGGCGTCGCGGGTGGAAAAAGGCGTTGCGGCCGGCCGTACCCGGTCCCTACGGTGCGGGGATACGGCGGAGAACCGCATACGCGTCGTTTCGCGTACGCGCGCACGGAAGGAGCACACCGATGGGCGGCAGTCCCGGCATCGGCGTGTTCACCCGCGTCAACACCCGCGGCTGTGCCGGGGTGGCGTGTGCGCGCTTCTCTCCTTCGCTTACCCGCCGCCCGCGGCGCGGCCCCGGTGCCCTGGCCGGCCCGGACGCGCCCGGTGTGTTCCAAGAGTCTGTGAGCGGCCCGAGCCGCTGACTCGCCCGGTTTCCGATCGTCTCTCGCGGTGAGCCGATTCCTCGCAGTGAGCTGACTCCTCGCCGTGGAGCTGACTCCTCGCCGTGAGCTGATCCCCTACCCCCACGCGCCCTCGGCCAGGGCCCCCGCCAGTCCAGGAATCACTCGTTCCGGGACGGGCGGCAGGGCCCGTTCCGCGCTGCTGCCGCCCGCCCGGCTCCGAAAGGACCGTGGCCGTGGCCCGCAATCGACACCACCCCCCTACCCCACGCCGTACCGAACGCGACCGCGCCAGGCGCGCGTACGGGCAGAACTTCCTCATCGACCCGGGCGCCGTCGCCCGCGTCGTACGCGCCGCCCGCCCCGGGCCCGGCGATCTCCTGGTGGAGGTCGGCGCGGGCAAGGGGGTGCTCACCGAGGCGCTGGCGCCGCGCTGCCGTGAGCTGATCAGCTATGAGATCGACCGGCATCTGATCCCGCGGCTGCGGGAGCGGCTCGCCCGGTATCCGCGGGTCCGGGTGGTCCACCAGGACTTCCTGGACGCGGCGCCGCCGCGCGAGCCGTTCGCCCTGGTCGGCAACGTGCCCTACGCCCGTACCGCCGAGATCGTGGCCTGGGCGCTGCGGGCGGCACCCCAACTGACCTCCGCGACGCTGCTCACCCAGGCGGAGTACGCCCGTAAGCGCACCGGGGACTACGGCCGCTGGTCCCTGCTGACCGTACGGTCCTGGCCGGAGGTCGAGTGGCGGCTGTGCGGGCGGGTGGCGCGTGCCGCCTTCCGGCCGGTGCCCGCGGTCGACGGCGCGATCCTGCGGCTGACCCGGCGGCCGCGCCCGCTGCTCACCGACCCGGCGGCCCGGTCCGCCTACGCGGACCTGGTCGAGCTGGGCTTCACCGGCCTCGGCGGCTCGCTCCACGCGTCACTGCGCCGGATCTGCCCCGCCCGCGCCCTCGACCGGGCGTTCCGGACGGCCGGGCTGGAGCGGGACGTGGTGGTGGCGTATGTGACGCCGGAGCAGTGGCTGGTCCTGGCTCAGGAGCTGACCGAGGTGGTGGCTCGAAGGGGTTCCGCCGTTTCGAAGGAGTTGATGGTGCGGGTGAAGTCCCGGGTGGACAGCAGCAATTTGTAGATGATGGCCAGCTCGAAGACGAGCAGCAGCGCACCCGATATGACAGTCGTCGCCACCACCGCGTCGACGGCCGGGCCGATGATGAACACACCCATCTGGAACTCGATGCCACTGATGAGATGAGCGCGGATGCGGTGGCGCAGCAGGAAGTTCCGGCTCCGGACCCACCACGGGAAGCGGCGCCGGAACTCCTGGTGCAGATCGACGACGGCGGGGCGGCGCGGGGCCTCCGTGGCGTCCAGGGGTGCCGTGTCAGCCGCCGTGGTCTCCAGGAGCGCCACCGGCTCCAACGGAGCCACCGTGTCGCGGTCGGTCTCCAGATCGGCCTCGGGGTTCTCCCGCAGCAGGTCCTCCATGAAGGCCAGCTCGGCCTGATTCTCGGCCTTGCGAGCCGCCCGCATCCGGGCCTTGATCTGCTTGCGCATCCCATGCCGGATCTTGAAGATCTCCAGCGAGTCGATGTAGCGCAACGAGTCCAGGGACGCGACGGCCAGCGCCAGCCACAGATACAGGACGTCGTCGGTGCGCGCGTACTGGCCGCCCATCAGGGCGACCGAGCAGACCAGCACCCGGATCCGGTCGAAGACGAAGTCCAGCCAGGCCCCGAAGACCGAGCCGGTGCCGGTCAGCCGGGCCAGCTTGCCGTCCATGCAATCGAAGATGAAGCTCACGTGGTAGAGCGCGGCCCCGAGTAGCAGCCATCTCCAGTCGCCCTGAGCGAAGCACGCGGCGGAGCCGAGGCCCACCAGAAACGCACCCCAGGTGAGCTGGTTGGGGGTGGCCCGGGTGTGCCTGGCGATCCAGCGGACCAGCGGTGTGGCCACCGGGTCCACGAGCATGACGGTCCACCACGCGTCTCGCTTCTTCTCGGTGATCCGGCGGACCTCGGCGAGCGGCGGTATGTCTCGGGGCATGAGCGATCTTCCTGGCGTTAGAAAGGAGTTCATCTGAAGCTAAGAAACTGTTCAGATAAGAGACAAGGCCAGACAAGGACAACCTTTGCCGAGGGGTAACGGTCTGCTGGGGGGACCGGGTCCATGGCACGGCCAGGTGCGCCGGACGGCGAGGCCGTCACGGCGACCGGCCGGCGCCTGTCGATTCCCAACTACGGCAAGAATGCCGCCGGTTGGGAGCGGGGGTCCCCTACTGGTGACCGGTCCTGCCACCGGGAGCAGGGCCTACCGCCGGTGGCGGCTCCTACCGCTGGTAGCGGGCGAGCACCAGATTGCCGTCCTCGACCAGCCGCTCCCGTAGCTCCCCCATCCCGATCGCCCCGCTGTAGTACTCCTGCAGCGCCGGCGTGGCCACCTTGTCCTTCCACTCCGGATAGCCGCGCACGGACTGGGCGGGCGCCGGGCGCAGCCGTCCGGCCAGGGCGGCGCCGGTGGCCCAGCCGTGCCGGCGGGTGCGCAGGGCGGGGTCCCGCAGCGCGGTCAGGCCCGTGGGGAGCATCCAGTCACCCCGGGCGAGCCGCACCATATGCGGTGGGCGCAGGAAGAAGTCGATGAAGTGGGCCGCCTCCTTCTGGTACGGGCTGTCGGCGGCGATGGACAGCGTCTGGGGGCTGACCCCCTGCCGCTGGTCGCCGCCGGGTCCGGCCGGGGACGGCAGTACGGTCCAGGCGAAGCCCTTGGGCGCCTGCTGCACGATCTGCTGGCGGTAGGAGAAGCCGAGGGGCACCATCGCGTACTTGCCGCCGAAGAAGCCGGGGAGGGTGTCGGAGCCGCCCATGCCGAGGGTGGTCCGCGCGGCGCTGCGGTCGCCGCCCAACTGGTCGTGGATGACGCGGGGCACCCGCTGGTCGGCCGCGTCGAACCGGACGGTGACCTTGCCGTCCGCGCCCCGGTGGAAGACCTTGCCGCCGGTGGACAGGGAGAGGTTGAGGGTCGCGGAGACGGGCTCCTTGAGCGGCCAGGCCACGCCGTACGTCCCGTCGCGGGTCAGCTCCTTTGCGGCATCCTCGAACTCCCCCAGCTCCAGGGTCGTTCGGAGGTGGGGATCCGCACCCGGGACCGCTCCAGCAGGGCGCGGTTGGCGATGAGCACGCGCGGCTCCTGGAGGAACGGCACACCGTGGACGGCACCGCCGAAGGTGGCGGTCTGCCAGGTCTGGGGCGGAATCTCGTTTTTGAGCCGCGGGGGAAGCAGGTCGGTGAGATCGGCGAGATAGCCGCCGTAGGCGAAGTCGGCGAGATCGTCGGTGGCGTCGTGGATGATGTCGGGCGCCTCGCCGCCCTCGAAGGAGGTGAGCAACTGATCGTGGACGCTGTCCCAGCTGCCCTGGACGTAGTCGACCCGGATGTCGGGATGGGCCGCGTTCCATTCGGCCACCAGCTGCTTGTTGGCCTCGATGGATTCCTGCTGCCAGGCCAGGGACTGGAAGCGGAGGGTGATCCGGCCGTCGGATGCCCGCCGCCGTCCGGGCGCGCAGGCGGAGAGCAGGGTCCCGGTGGCGGACAGCGTCCCGGCGGCGGACGCGGCCAGCAGCGTGCGGCGGCGCATCAGTGCTTCACCGCCCCGGCCAGGGTGCCGCTGGTGATCCGGCGCTGGATGACCGCGAACAGCATGAGCGAGGGCAGCGTCGCCAGCAGTGAGGCGGCGGCGAGCGGGCCGAGGTCGGCGACGCCCTCGGTGCCGATGAAGTGCGTGAGGATGACCGGCATCGTCTGTTTCCGCGGGGACTTGAGCAGGACGAGGGCGAAGAAGAACTCGTTCCAGGCGGTGATGAAGGCGAAGAGGGCGGTGGCCACGATGCCGGGGGCCAGCAGCGGCATGGTCACCGAGATCAGCGTCCGCAGTCTGCTCGCGCCGTCCACGGCCGCGGCCTCCTCCAGCTCGCGCGGTACGGCCCGGGCGTACCCGGCCAGCATCCACAGGGCGAACGGCAGGGACCACACCACGTACACCATGATCAGCCCGGAGAGGGAGTCGATCAGGCGGACCTCCTTGAGCACCAGGAACAGCGGGATGATCACCAGGACGAAGGGGAACGCCTGGCTGACCACGATCCAGCCGGTGGCCGCCCGGGACAGCGGGGAGCGGTGGTGCCGGGCCATCACATAGGCCATCGGGGTGGCGATGACGACGGTGATGGCCGCGGCGGCGAGGGAGGCGATCAGGCTGTTCCCGGCGGATCGCAGCAGCGGCTGCTCGTCGAACGCCTGGCGGAAGTTGTCGAGGGTGGGATGGTCGGGGATCCAGCCGGGGTGGAGGCTCGCCAGCTCACGCGGCGGTTTGAACGCGGTGGAGACCAGCCACAGCAGCGGGAAGGCGAGGAAGACCAGATAGCCGAGGAGGGCGAGGTACTGGCCGGTGCGGGCCGCGCGGCGCCGGGCGGTGAGGCGGGTGCTCATGCGTCGTCGTCTCCCTTCAGCCGGGCGACGAGATGGACGGCCAGCAGGATGGAGACCACCGCCACCAGCACACAGCCCATGGCCGCCGCATAGCCGAACTGGCCGTAGCGGAACGCTTCTTCATAGGCGAAGAGCATCGGCAGCCGGGTGCGGCCGCCGGGCCCGCCGCCCGTCAGGACGTAGACCAGCGCGAAGGAGTTGACGTTCCAGATGAAGCTGAGCGCGCTGATGGCGAGGGCGATGGGCCTGATGGCGGGCCAGGTGACGGCGCGAAAGCGGCGCCAGGCGCCGGCGCCGTCCATGGCCGCGGCCTCGTGCAGTTCGCGCGGCACATTGGAGAGTCCGGCCAGCAGGGTGACCGTGACCTGCGGAAGGCGTGCCCAGATGCCGACCACGACGACGGCGGGCAGGGCGGTGGACAGGCTGCCGAGCCAGTCGCGGTGGGTGCCGAGCGTCTCGTTGAGCAGCCCCGCGTCGGGGTGGTAGACCAGCCGCCACATGATGCCGACCACGACCTCGGGCATCGCCCAGGGAACGATCGCGAGCGCCCGCGACAGCCAGCGGAACCGCAGGTTCTGATTGAGCAGCAGCGCGAGCCCGAGCGCGAGCAGGAACTGCGGTACGGAGACGGCGACCGCCCACACCAGGCCGATCCGGAAGGACTCCCAGAAGAGGGTGTCGCGCAGCAGGTCCTGGAAGTTGAGCAGCCCGATCCACTGGGTGGGGTCGGTGCGGCCCGCCTGGGAGTCGGTGAAGGCGAGCGCGATGCCGTAGAGCAGCGGGCCGACGCTGAGCAGGAGGATCGGGATCAGCGCGGGCAGCACCAGGAACCACGCCCGGTGGCCGCTCCCCGCGCGGCCCGGGCCCTTGCCGGGTGCGGTGGACGGGGGTGGGGCGGAGCCCTGGTCCGAGCGCGCCGAGGCGGCGGTCACGGGTATCACGGCAGGGCCTCCTTCGGACGCGGTGGAGGGCGGTCCGGTGGGAGAGCCCACGTCATCGTGCGGAGGGCGGGCGGTGCAGTCAAGCGGTTCACCTGCGGTAGCCGATGCGAGACTTGGGCGCCGACGAGGAGCAACCGAGGAGAAGGGTACGGCGGTGGCGGATGTCGCGTTCACGGAGGATCGGGCGAGGGCCGTGCTCTCGGCCGCGCTGCCGCCTTACCGGGACGGTACGGCGGAGGCCCGGCTGCTGGCCCTCGGGGAGAACGCCGTCTTCGCCGTCGACAGCCTCTCCCTGGTGGTCCGGATCAGCCGCGATCTGGAGGTGTGGGACCGGGCCGCCCGGGAGCTGCGGATCGCCGACTGGCTCGCCCGCGAGGGACTGCCCGCGGTACGTCCCGACCGGCGCTTCGGCTCCGAGCAGCCGCTTCCGTTCGCCAATCACCTCGTCACGTACTGGCAGCGGCTTCCCGATCCGGTACGCCCCGCCGGGCCGCGCGACCTCGCGGAGCTGCTGCGGATGGTGCACGCGCTGCCCGACCCGCCCGCCGATCCGGCACCGCTCCCGCTGCCGCGCCGCGATCTGCTGGGCGGGATCGAGCGCTGGCTGCGGCTGGCCGGGGACGCGATCGACCCGGCGGACGCGGCGTATCTGCGCGCCCGCCGGGACGACTTCGCGGCCGCCGTCGAGGAGCTGACTCCGCGGCTCGCCCCCGGTCCGATCCACGGCGACGCGCTGCCGCGCAATGTGCACATCGGCCCGGACGGCCCGGTGCTGGTGGATCTGGAGACCTTCTCGCACGATCTGCGCGAGCACGATCTGGTGGTGATGGCCCTGTCCCGGGACCGCTATGGGCTCGGGGCGGAGGCGTACGACGCGTTCGTGGCGGAGTACGGCTGGGACGTCCGGGAGTGGCCCGGCTGCGCGGTGCTGCGCGGCGCGCGGGAGACGGCGAGCTGCGCCTGGGTCGCCCAGCACGCCCCGGGCAACCCGGCGGCGCGCGCCGAGTTCACCCGCCGCATCGCCTCCCTGCGGGAGGACGACCCGACGGTGCGCTGGCACACGTTCTGAACGAACGGCTCCGGTTCAGGCGCCACCCTGCGCCGCACCACGCGGCACGCACCACGCACCACGCCGACTTCCCCGCCGCGCGGCCCGCGCCTACGGGTGTCCGGCGGACCACGCGGCGGAGCCGCATATCGATGCTTCCCCCTCCCCACCCCTTCCCGTTACCAGGGGCTCCGCCCCTGGACCCCGGGATCTGGGGCAGAGCCCCGGTTTCGGGGTCTGGGGCACAGCCCCAGCCCAGGGCGCGAGGCAGAGCCCGGTGCGGGGCCAGGGGCGCAGCCCCAGCCCAGGGCGCGAGGCAGAGCCCGATGCGGGGCCAGGGGCGCAGCCCCGGTGCGGGGCCAAGGGCACAGCACCAGCCCAAGGCGCGAGGCAGAGCCCGATGCGGGGTCTGGGGCGCAGCCCCAGTTTCGGGAAGGGGCGGGGAGGGGAGCAGCCCGCCGCAGGCGGCACGACCCACCGGCCCCCCCGGGCCCGGGATGAACGGGTTGGGCCCGGGGCCGCCAACCGGGCCGCGGCCCGACGGACTCGCCGTGCGGCGTTCCCTCAGGCCCGCCACCCCGGGTCGCGGCCACTCAAGGCGACCGCGCGGTCCAGCGGCGGGGCGTCGTCCGGGACGGAGACCATGGGGCCGAACGCGCCGTCCGGGCGCTGCTCGTCCGGAAACGCCGACAGCCATCCGATGACGGCCTCGGCGCTGCGGGCATCGCAGTCGTAGGGCTGGCCGGTGGCGCGGGCGAGATCCCAGCCGTGGATCAGGAGCTCGTCCAGCGCCACGACGCCCATCATCTGGGCGGGCATGGTGACGCCCCCGGCCACCGTGGTGCCCTGCCAGGCGGACGGCTCGCGCCAGGCCTCGGTCAGCGCGTCGAGCCGACGCGGCAGCTCCTGCCGCCACCCGGGGTCAAGACGGTCCGCCGACCCCTCCCCGGGGGCGGGGTCGTCCGGGCCCGCCGTGGCCGTGGTCTTCTCGGCGGCGTGGCGCATGCCGATGGCGAGCCCCATGAAGTGGTCGAGCAGATCTCCAACGGAGTAGGTGCCACATGGTGTGGGTGCGTTGAGCTGCTCGTCCGAGACGCCGCTGAGCAGCGCCGTCACCCGGTGGACGGTGGGTGCGAAGTCGATCATGGTGGTCTGGTCGTCGGTCACGGTCGGTCTCTCCTCATCGAGTCCGTGGTGCCCCTCAGTGCCTCTCACCCATACGGACCGGCCGGCGGCCGGAAACTCATCGGTGCGACGGCCTCCGCTCTCCGCTCCCTACGCTCCGCTCTCCGCCGGGCGGGCCCTACCCCATCACCGCGCCGGCCTCCCGCAGGGGCCAGCCGGCGTCCACGACCGCGTCGGGGGTGCCTTTGCGGCGCAGCCACGACTGGAAGTCGGCCGCCCAGCCCGCGTACCACCCCACCTGCTTGCGGTGGAGGTCCCACAGCTCGAGCCCGGCGACCTCGCGGTGGCGCTCGGCGAGCGCGCAGGCGACCCGCACCGCCGCCAGCGCGTCCGCACCGGCGTCATGGGCGCGGTCGTGCACCACCCCGTACTCCCCGCAGACGGCCTCCAGCGTGCGCTTGCCCTTGCGATAGCGGTCGACGGCGCGATCTATCGTGTACGGATCCACCACGGGCCCGGTCTCCGCGCCCTCCAGCCGCTCGCTCAGCGGGCGCAGCCCGTGCCGCCCCAACTCGGCGGCGAGCAGGCTGAGATCGAACGCCGCGTTGTACGCCACCACCGGGGCGCCGGCGCGCCAGTGGGTCACCAGCACCTCGGCGACCTCCTCGACCACCTCACGCGCGGACCGGCCCTCCGCCGCCGCCCGCTCATTGGTGATCCCGTGCACCGCCACGGCGCCGTCGGGGATGGGCACTTGAGGGTCGGCCAGCCACTCGCGCCGCCCTATGGGCTCCCCGTCCCTCACCTCGACCACGGCCGCCGTCACGATCCGCGACGTCCGCGGCTCGGTGCCCGTCGTCTCCAGATCGAATCCGATCAGCAGCCCCCGATGCCAGCCCATGACCGCCCCTCCCTTTGTCGTACTTCCCCCAGGTGTGCACCACCTTCCCACGCACCACTGACAACGACCGGTGAAGGATCTTCAGGGCTTCCGGCCCGGCGAGCCACAACCCGGCGACCACGGCAAGTCCTCAGACGTCTGAGGACTCTGTGTTAGAGTCCCGCCGTCTCGGAAGATCGTTCAGGAAGGCGCGGCGCGGTGGCGGAGACGGCACGGTTGCGGCACGGGCCCGTGGTGCCGCGGGTCGAGAGCGCTCTGCGCGCGATGCTTGCGGAGGGTCGATGGCGGTCCGGCGAGCGGCTGCCCAATGAGGTGGCGCTCGCCGCCGAACTGGGCGTGGGCCGCTCCTCGGTGCGGGAGGCCGTGCGGCTGCTGGCCCATGACGGGCTGGTGGAGGTGCGCCATGGCTCGGGCACCTACGCCGCCGATCCCCCGGCCCCCGCCGGGGAGGGCGATATGCGGCGGCTGCTGCGCCGGGCCCGGCTGCGGGAGGTGTACGAGGTGCGCCGCGCCCTCGAAGTGGAGGCCGCCCGGCTGGCCGCCGGGCGCCTGCGGCCGGAGGACATCGGGCGGCTGCGGGGCCATCTCGCGCTGCGCCAGGAGCGGACCGGAGGCGATCCGGCCGCCTTCGTGGACGCCGATCTCGCCTTCCACCGGGCCGTGGTGGAGCTGTCCGGGAACGCCGTGCTGCTCGGCCTGTTCACCTCCGTCCTGCCGGTGCTGCGCGCCGCGCTGGTGGAGATGGTCAGCTACGAGACGGCACTGCCCGATGTGTCGTGCGCCCACGCCGAGCTGCTGGACGGGCTGGCGCGCGGGGACGCCGACACCGCGATCGCGGCCACGGTCTCCCATCTCGAGGCCGTCATGGAACTCTTCGACAGCGAAAAGGAGGTGGCGGCCCCGTGACCGCCCCGGCCGTCCCCGTACTCAGGCTGCGCGATGTGGATGTGGTGCGCGACGGCACCCCGCTGCTGCGCTCGATCTCGCTCACCGTCCACCAGGGGAGCACTGGGCGCTGCTCGGATCCAACGGCGCGGGCAAGTCCACTCTGCTGAGCCTCGCGGGCGCGCTGGTGCACCCGACGCACGGCACGGTGGAGGTCCTCGGCCGCACGCTGGGGCGGGTGGATCTGCGGGAGCTGCGGTCGTTCGTGGGCCATGTCGATCCCCGGCATCCGCTGCGCTCCCCGCTGCGGGTGCGGGACGTGGTGCTCACCGGGCTGACCAACACCGTGGAGCCGGTCCCCCGCCGCCACTCCACCCCCGAGCAGCGGGAGCGGGCCGACCGGCTGCTGACCACCCTCGGCATGGGCGGGAAGCTGGACGCGCGCTGGCCGACCCTGTCGCAGGGCCAGCGCGGCCGGGTGCTGATCGCCCGGGCGCTGATGCCCCTCCCCCGGCTGCTGCTGCTCGACGAACCGGCCACCGGGCTGGACCTGGCCGCCCGTGAGCAGCTGCTGGAGAGCCTGGACACCCTGCGCCGGGAACACTCCGAACTGGCCACCGTCCTGGTGACCCACCACCTGGAGGAGCTGCCCGCCAGCACCACCCACGCGATGCTGCTGCGGGAGGGCGAGTGCCTGAGCGCGGGGGAGGTCGACGCGGTGCTGACCACCGACGCCATCAGCAAGTGCTTCGACCACCCGGTGCACATCAGCCGCACCGACGGCCGCTGGGCCGCCCGGGCGCTACGGCCGCCGTACCGGGGCGCGGACCATCCGGTTCACTAACAGCGGTCAGGACACCGGCCGGGAGTCCGCCCAGACGCTCTCGAACTCCTCGCGGTAGGTCCCGAAGAGCCCGCCCTCGCCCTCTTGCGACCCGCCCTCGCGGACGACGTCGCTGCCCCGTCCACCGCCGCGCAGCACCAGGACCGGGGCCTCCATGCCCCGGGCCTTGCGCAGATACGGCTGGACGACCGCGAGGCCGTCCGCGCCGTCGCCGTTGACCAGGTAGGCGGTGAAGCGGGGGGTCTCGTCGAAGACATGGATCTCGAACGCGTCCGGGTCCCGCAGCCGGGCGCGCACCCGCCGCATATGGAGGATGTTCATCTCCACCGAGCGGCTCATCTCGCCCTTCTTCAGACCGAGTTCGCGCTCCCGCCGCCGTACCGCGCTGCTCGCCGGGTTGAGGAAGAGCAACCGGGCCCGGCAGCCGGATTCGGCCAGCCGGACCAGCCGGCGGCCCGAGTAGTTCTGCACCAGGAGGTTGAGCCCGATACCGACGGCGTCGAGCCGGCGGGCGTTGCCGAAGAGGTCCTCGGCGGGAAGCTGGCGCTGCAGCCGCACCCGGTCGGGATGGACGCCCACGACATCGGCGTAGCGGTCGCCGACGAGGTCCTCGACGGCGTCGATGGGCAGCCGGTCGGCGGAGGGGGAGCCGGTACCGCTGCCGAGGATCTCCAGCAGCCGGGCGGAGGCGCGCTCGGCCTGGGCGAGGACGGTCACGGACAGGGCGCGGTTGCGGGAGACCACATTGCGGGCGACCTCCAGCTCGTCCAGGGCCAGCTCGACCTCGCGGCGGTCGTCGAGGTACGGCTCGAAGCACGGCCAGTGCTGGACGAGGAGCTCCCGGAGCTGCGGCAGGGTCAGGAAGCTGACGACATTGTCGTCGGCGGGGTCGAGCAGATAGCCCTTGCGCCGGCTCACCTCACGGACCGCGACCGCCCGCTGCACCCACTCCTGCCCGGCGGGGCCGGCGGCGGCGATGACCCAGTCCTCGCCGTGGACCGGTTCGTAGATGGGCCGCAGTACGGCGTTGACGACCGCGCGCAGCCGCTGTTCCACGAGGTTGAGCCAGATATAGGCCCGCCCGGCCCGGCGTGCGCGTGTGCGCACCTCGCTCCAGGCGTCGGCGCCCCAGTCCAGTTCCGCTCCGATCTCCATCGGCCGCACCAGGGACACTGCGCCGGGAGGTGCGTCGGTGGAGCCGTCACCCCCGGGACCTCCGTCACCGGGGGGCAGCTCCAGCCCGCCCGAGCTCACCTGTGCACCGCCTTCCGCCCCCGACCAACGATCACCGCAGACTACTGCGCTGGCGGGGGCGGTGCGACACTCAGGTCCTGCCTATCGGGTCAACGTTCCTCTTCTGTATGGCCGTTGTGTCCGGACAGTGCAGGAGGCGTGAGGGGATTCATAGCGGTGACGTCGCGCGGGGAGAGCTGGAAGCCCTGCCAGTGCAGCGGCATGGGCTCCTGGTCCTCATCCCGGGCGATGTGATGGAACCCGATGTTGACCCATACGATCGGGTGTTTGAGGGTCTGGCCATTGACCCACTTGTCGACGCTCTTGCCCGCCCCGGCGCCGCAGTTGCGCAGATTGTTGCTGGCGAACTGCTCACACTTCTTGTACTCGGTGAAGTAGACGTCGTGCTTGGTGAAACTACGGCCCTGGTACTTGGTGGTGTGGCCGGGGACGATCTCGTAGCTGCGTGGATGGCCGTCCTTGTTCTTGCCCGCCGAGCTGACCACGCGCCACCATCGGGCCGGCGCCGCGTCGCCCGCCAGCTCCTTGGTGACCTTGGTGCGGGTGGTCTTGGTCTTCGGGATCTGCCCCGAGGTCGCGGTGGTCTTGGAGTCGTACTGCTCGACCTTGCTCTTGGGCGAGCCGTCGAGCCCGAAGTTCAGCCGCCAGAAGACGTTGTGGGCGTGGCTGGTGGCGTAGTCCTTGGCGCCCTTGCCGATGGGCCAGCCGCGGCCGTCGCCCGCGTCGTAGTCCATCGGGGAGAGCGTGCCGGTGGCGCCGACCTGCATGGTCATGGTGCCGTCACCGGCGAACCGCCACTCGGTGATGTACTCGTACCAGCCGACCTGATTGACGGTGTAGACCAGCAGGTCCTTGCCCTGAAGCTGGTAGACCTTGTTGTCCTCGCCGGCTCCGAAGCCCCCCGTGCCCATGCGGTAGGCGTGGCCGCGGGCCCGGGTGGTGGCACACAGGCCCTTCACATTCGGATGCTCGGGGTCCCAGGCGTCGGGCACCCGCACGGTCTTGATGGTGCCGCCGGGGCATTCGGCCGGGTCGAGCTGCTGCAGCCCCTGGGCGAAGCCCTGCCCGGTGAGGTCGTCGTACTCATTGCTGCCGTCGTCGTACGGCACATGGATCTGGCCCAGCTTGGCCGAGGTCAGCACCTTGATCGGGGCGCTCTCGCCCTTGGGCTGGTACGAGACCTTGTCGAGCACCAGCCCGGCGTTGCTCTCGTAGTGCCAGCACATCCGCCAGGTGGTGCCGCCGTCGAGCTTCTGCTCGATTCTGTACGGGGTGCTGCAATCCGCCGCGGCCGGACTCTGCGGGGCCGCCTGGGCGGTGCCGACCGGCCCGGCGGCGACCGCCACGGTGCCGAGCAGCGCCGAGGCGCCAATGGCCGCCGCGACCCGGGCACGGGCGCGGCGGAGCCTGCTTTCAGGCATGGAAAGACTCCTGTGATGAAGGTGAGGCGTAGGGGTGTGCGCTGCGCCGGTGCCTGGCACCCGGCTCAACCGAGCTTGGCCACCTTGCGGGCGCTCAGGTCGATCACCATCTGCCGGGTGTCGATCCACTGGCCGTTCACCACCCGGGTGAACAGCCGTACGCAGCGGTGCGCGCCGCAGTCCCCGACCGAGGCCGGACCGGGGTTGCCCTCGCCCGCGCGGTAGACGAAGCCGGTGACGGTCAGCTGGTCCGGGCGGGTCAGCGCCTTGCCGGTGGCGTCCTTGAAGTCCTTCTTCAGCCCCTCGCCCAGCTTGTCATCCATCAGCAGCCGCGCGGCCTCCATCACCTCGTCGCGGTTGGGCGGCGGCTGGACACCGTGCTGGGTGTCGGTGCCGGTGACCTTGCCGCTGCCGAGGTCGACCGTCTTGGTGACGTAGGTGTCGTCCTTGTAGTCGTAGTACGTCACCTCGGCGCGGCGCGGCGCGTCGGCGGCCCCCACCTCGTCGGGGCCGAGCTCCGCGAGGTCGGTGGAGAGCCGCTCGGGGCCCTTGGCACCCTTGACGTCCTCGCTGCTCAGCCGGAAGCCGCCGCCGCCCGTGAGGGTCTGGGCGCGCTTCATCTCATCGTCGGTCAGTGGATCGCGGCCGGTGCCGGTGCGGCCCTGCTCGGGCGCGTCCTCCACCACACCGGGGAGCTGCCGGGCCGCCTGGCCCTGCTCCGCCGCCGAGCCCTGGGGTCCCCCACCCGAGCCCTCTTTGCCGGAGGCGCTCCCCGGGAGCGTCACCCCGATCATGACCGCCGTGGCGGTGGCGGCCACGGCGGCGCCGGCCACCACCTTGCCCAGGTGGCGGTGCATCATCTTGCGCACATCCTCCCCCAATCCCCCCTGTCATCACATCGGACCGCATAGCGGGATACGCGTACGCGGAGGTCACCCGGTAGGACGAACCGATATGGCCGTAGGTTGCCTCCCTTTTGAGGAAGTTCTGTTGAAAGGGCGGATGGGTCCGGCCAGTTGGGAAAGGATGCAGGGTCGGTCAGGTTCCGTCCAATGCCTGGGGTGTTCGCGGCCCCCGGAGAAGAAGTGGAAGAGTCGACGTATGCAGGTCTGGCCGGGGCAGGCTTACCCCCTTGGCGCCACGTACGACGGCGCCGGAACCAACTTCGCGGTGTTCTCCGAGGCCGCCGTCCGCATCGAGCTGTGCCTCCTGCACGACGACGGCTCGGAGACGGCGGTCGAGCTGCGGGAGTCCGACGCGTTCGTACGCCACGCCTATCTGCCGGGGATCATGCCGGGGCAGCGCTACGGCTTCCGGGCCCACGGCCCGTACGAGCCGGAGTCCGGCCACCGCTGCAATTCCGCCAAGCTGCTGCTGGATCCGTACGCCAAGGCGATCAGCGGGCGGATCGGCTGGGGCGAGGAGGTCTACGGCTACCACTTCGGGCGGCCCGACAAGCGCAATGACCTCGACTCCGCCCCGCACACCATGGCGTCGGTCGTGGTCAATCCCTACTTCGACTGGGGGGACGACCGCCCGCCGCGCACCGACTACCACCGCACCGTCATCTACGAGGCCCACGTCAAGGGGCTGACCATGCGCCATCCCCGGCTGCCGGAGGAGCTGCGCGGGACGTACGCGGCGCTCGCCCATCCGGCGATCATCGAACATCTGACGGAGCTGGGCGTCACCACGCTGGAACTGATGCCCGTGCACCAGTTCGTCCACGACCACCGGCTGGCCGACGCGGGGCTTGCCAACTACTGGGGCTACAACACCATCGGCTTCTTCGCCCCGCACAACGCCTACGCCTCCTGGGGCGACCGGGGCCAGCAGGTGCTGGAGTTCAAATCGGCCGTCCGGGCGCTGCACCAGGCGGGCATCGAGGTCATCCTGGACGTGGTCTACAACCACACGGCCGAGGGCAACCACCTGGGCCCCACGCTCTCCTTCCGGGGCCTGGACAACGCCTCGTACTACCGGCTGACCGAGGACCGCCGGTACTACATGGACACCACCGGCACCGGGAACTCCCTGCTGATGCGCTCCCCGCACGTACTGCAGCTGATCATGGACTCGCTGCGCTACTGGGTGACCGAGATGCATGTGGACGGCTTCCGCTTCGATCTGGCGGCGACGCTGGCCCGGCAGTTCCACGAGGTGGACCGGCTGTCCTCGTTCTTCGACCTGGTCCAGCAGGATCCGGTGGTGAGCCAGGTGAAGCTGATCGCCGAGCCCTGGGACGTCGGCGAGGGGGGTTATCAGGTCGGCAACTTCCCGCCCCTGTGGACCGAATGGAACGGCAAGTTCCGGGACACCGTGCGGGATCTGTGGCGCGGTGAGCCGAGGACGCTGGCCGAGTTCGCCTCCCGGCTGACCGGCTCCTCCGACCTCTACCAGGGCGACGGGCGGCGCCCGCTGGCCTCGGTCAACTTCGTCACCTGCCATGACGGCTTCACCCTGCGCGACCTGGTGAGCTACGACGAGAAGCACAACGAGGCCAACGGCGAGTCCAACCAGGACGGCGAGAGCTACAACCGGTCCTGGAACTGCGGGGTCGAGGGCGAGACCGACGATCCGGCGGTGCGGACGCTGCGCGAGCGCCAGATGCGCAACTTCGTCGCGACCCTGATGCTCTCCCAGGGCGTGCCGATGCTCAGCCACGGCGACGAGTTCGGGCGCACCCAGGGCGGCAACAACAACGCGTACTGCCAGGACAACGAGGTGTCCTGGGTGCGCTGGCCCGATCACACCAAGGCGCAGGACGGCGAATGGGAGGACCGCTCGGCCCTGGAGCTGCTGCGCTTCGCCCGCTCATTGGTGTGGCTGCGCCGCGACCATCCGGTCTTCCGGCGCCGCCGCTTCTTCCACGGACGGCCGGTGGAGGGCACCCATGACGAGCTGTCGGACATCGCCTGGTTCACCCATGAGGGCGAGGAGATGATCCCGCGCGACTGGCAGGCGGCGCATGCCAAGTCCCTCGCGGTCTTCCTCAACGGCAGCGCGATCTCCGAACCGGGGGTGCGCGGTGAGCGGATCACCGACGACTCGTTTCTGCTGCTGTTCAACGCGCACCATGAGCCGCTGGACTTCGTCGTGCCCATCGACCACGGCAAGCAGTGGCAGGTCATCGTGGACACGGCGGTGCCGGAGGGCGTGGAGCCGGGCAGCGGGGCGAAGGTGGCGGCGGGCGATGTGCTGACCCTGGTGGACCGCAGCCTGATGGTGCTGCAGCGGCCGGCCTAGAGGCTGGTGTCTGCTTATAGGTCCGGGGCCCGCCTGGGCCGCGGGGCGCGGCCGGCGGTCTGCGCGAGCCGCGAGGGCAGTATCACCGCGGCGTACCAGACCAGGGCCACGCACACGAACCCCGTCGCCCCGGAGGTCAGTGACCGTGTGAGGGAGTCGTCCCGTGCGCCGCAGACGAGGGCGAGGGCCGCCGACAGAGCCAGGACGACGGCGGGCAGCGCACGGGGGATCGGCATGACATCTGGTGCGGCGGCGCGCGGCAGCAGCGGCACCAGCCAGGTCGCGAGGGCGGAGCAGGTGCAGGCGATCAGGGTGGCCCCGAGCACGTCGCTGGGCCGGTGGCCGCCCATGGTGGCGGAGACGGAGGCGGTGCAGGCGAGCCACAGCACACCGATCGCGGCGACGTAGGGGCGGATGCGGGGGGCGACGACGAAGACGGCGGCGAGGGTCAGCGCGGCGGGGACGGTCGCGTGCCCGCTGGGGAAGCCCTGGAAGACGAGATTCTCGGGGGCGTTCACCAGGTCGGGGCGGGGCAGGACCTTGTGGAGCACCTCGCCGCCCCCGGCGGTGAGAACGACGATCGCGAGCGCCGCGCACCCCCGCCACCAGTACCGTCCCACCAGGGCGAGGACCACGAGGACGGCCAGACCCACCATCAGAGTGGGCTCGGCGCTCTGTCCCATCGGCGGCATAGGCGTCGAGTCCAACTCCGATCCCGACAAGGGGTAGAACCACGCATCCAGCGAGCCGGCCTCCGAACTGTTGAAGATCCCGTTCTCGGCCCGCTGTCCGACCGGGGTGTGGACGGCGAACAGGTACATCGCCAGGAGTCCAAGGGCGTACAGCAGAGGCGGCATCCACGGCCGTTTTGTACTCGAAGGGCCGGATACGGCGCGGACTTCAGGGGTCTGGCCGGAGGTGTCCGGGCGGTGTGCGGGCAGGATCGAGCTGTCGTGTTGAGTCATCGCTTTCCTTCTTCGTGTGCCTCGTGCCCGGTGCTGGTCCGCTATCCGGCGAGCGAATGGTCCTGCCTGCGCTGAGCGGCGATCGCCAGAGCCGGAAGAGGTGCGACCAGGAGGACGAGGACCACCAGCGCCGGCAGGGAATTCATGAACCCGTCCGGCCGGGCGACGATCGCCTGCGTACGGATGAACGCGACGGCCGCGACGGGAATCAGCCACCGGCGGTCGCCGGTGGCGCCCGTCGCCGCCCACGCGGCGATCAACGCGGCGACTTCGAAGGTGAACAGGCCGCGCTGGAAGGCCGGACTGACAGCGGTCAGCTGGAGGCTCCCGGCCACGAACATGGCGAGCACCACGGGCACCAGCCAGCGGAACGAGTGACGCCGCAGCCGGCCAGTACGACAGACCGCCAGCACGGCGCACGCGATGCACAGTGTCACCGACAGCGCCAGGTCATGGGCCGTGATCGGGGAGCCCAGCCCGTAATAGCCCAGCCCGTACTTGCCTTCGTGGCCGAAGAGGGTGGAACTGCGGAAAGTGGCACCGGCGTAGACCATCGCCGCCGCGGCCGGCAGCGCGATCCACGCCTTGCCGCGCCCCAGGGCGACCAGGCAGACCAGCGGCAGCAGCCCGTAGGGCAGCAGCCGCGTCTTCGTACCGGGCCCTTCCGCCCACGGGTACCAGCCGGAGAAGTGGAACGCGATGGCCTGCTGGCCGGGATCGATGTGCAGGGTCCAGTGCCATACGTCCTGGAGGTACGGCACGAGTGCCAACACAGCGAGGGCGAGGGCCGCCAGATGAACGCCGTCCAGCCACCACGGCCGTGCCGTGTCGTCCACGACGGCACGGGCGCGGGCCCCCAACCCGCCGCGCACCAACGGCACGATCTCCCGTGGCGGAGGCCAGGCGCGGCCGGGATACGCCTCGGCCAGACAGGCCAGCAACTCGTCTCCCTGCCGGGAACGGTAGGACGCGGGGTAGGCCGCGAGCAGGAGACGGTTCATGCCTCCGCCACCCCACGATTCCGTGAGCGTCCGATGACGAAAGCCGCCGCCTGCTGCATCCGCAGCGCCTCCTGGCCGAGCAACTCGGTGCCGTCCTCTGTCAGCCGGTAGTACCGCCGCGCCCGCCCGTCCACCATCTCCTCGTGGTCGGCGGCCACCAGACCGGCCCGTTCCATCCGCTCCAGCGCGCCGTAGAGCGTGCCGACGGCGATCCGGAGCCGCCCGTCAGTGGCCGTCTCTGCGGCCTTGATGATGCCGTAGCCGTGCAACGGCCCGTCCATGAGCGCGGCGAGGATGAAGAACTGCGGCTCTGTCAGAGACGGATTCTTTCGCGTCATGCATCGAGAATATATCGAGGCTCGATATATATCCGCAAGAGGTGCCGGGCGGCCCGGGCGTCGCCCGCACTCGAGCAGCCGCTTCCCACTCCTCCAACGACCCCATCGTCCCGTTGACGCCTTCACCCCGAAGGGTCATCGAAGCCCTCAAGTAGATGTCCTTTTTGTGGTGGGGCGCGCCGGGTGGGTACGTACGTTCATATGACGGCTGACCCCGGCACACCCACCGCCACCTATCGCCTCCAGCTCCAGCCCGCCTTCCCCTTCGCGGCGGCGGAGCGAGCGGTGCCGTATCTGGCCTCGCTCGGCGTCTCCCATCTGCATCTGTCCCCCGTGCTGGAGGCGGTGCCCGGCTCCAGCCACGGCTATGACGTGGTGGACCACTCCGCCGTCCGGGCCGAACTGGGCGGCGAGGAGGGGCTGCGCGCACTCGCCCGTACGGCGCGGGCGCACGGCCTCGGGCTGATCGTCGACATCGTGCCGAACCATATGGCCGCCCCCGCCCCCGAGCGGCTCAACGCCCCGCTGTGGGAGGTGCTGCGGGAGGGCCCGGAGTCGCCGTACGCGCGCTGGTTCGACATCGACTGGCGGGCCCACGGCGGCAAGGTGCTGCTGCCGGTGCTCGGCGGTCCGCTCGGCGAGGAGTGGAACCGGCTGCGGGTCGAGAACGGGACGCTGCGCTACTACGACCACACGTTCCCGCTGCGCCCCGGCACCGAGGGGCTGCCGCTCGGCGAGCTGCTGGACGCCCAGTGGTACCGGCTCGGCTGGTGGCGGCTGGCCCGCACCGAGCTCAACTACCGGCGGTTCTTCACCATCTCCGAGCTGATCGCGGTGCGGGTGGAGGACCCGGAGGTGTTCGCGGCGACCCATGCCACGCTGCTGGAGCTGGTGCGGGACGGGGTCGTGGAGGGGCTGCGGATCGACCATCCGGACGGGCTCGCCGACCCGGAGGGGTATCTGCGGCGGCTGGACGGGGCGGTGCGGGCGGCGACGGGCGAGGCGAGCGACGGGGAAGGGGGACGCGGCCGGTGGACGGTGGTCGAGAAGATCCTCGCCCGGGACGAGCGGCTGCCCGCCACCTGGCCGATCGCCGGGACCACCGGCTATGACGCGCTGCACCACATCGACGGGCTCTTCGTCGACCCGGACGGGCTGGCGAAGCTGACCGCCCGCTATCGCGCCTTCGCCGCTCCCCCGGCCGACCTCGGCGGCGACTGGCCCGCCACGGTCCGCCGCGCCGCCCGTGAGGTGGTCACCCACGAACTGGCCGCCGAGGTGGCACGGCTGACGCGCACCGCCTCCCGGATCTGCGCGGCCGACCCCCGGCTGCGCGACCACGCGCCCTGGGCGCTGCGCACCGCGATCCGCGAGCTGCTGGTGCGGCTGCCCGTCTACCGCCCGTACGCCTCGGTGGGCGGCCCGCCCGCGACGGACGCCGACGCGGTGATGCTGCGCTCGGCGGCGGCGGACGCCCGGGAGGCGTTCACGGTGGAGCAGGAGGCCCGGGTGGTGGGGGTCGTCCGGGACGCGGCGCTGGGCAGGCTCGGGGACGGCCCGGACCATCGCGACTTCTGCGCCCGCTTCGCCCAGACGGCGGCCGCGCTGCGCGCCAAGTCGGTGGAGGACACCGCCTTCTACCGCTACACCCCGCTGCTGTCGGCCGCCGAGGTGGGCGGCGATCCGGGACGGCCGGCCGTGGCCCCCGAGGAGTTCCACGCCTTCGCCGCCCGGCTGCTGCGCGACTGGCCCGCCACCGGCACGGTGCTCTCCACGCATGACACCAAGCGCAGCGCGGACGCCCGGGCCCGGCTCGCGGCGCTCACCGAATGCCCGGGCTGGTGGGCGCGGATGGTGGAGGAGCTGACCCGCTCGGTCCCCGCCCCGGATCCGCAACTGGCCTGGACGGCGTGGCAGACCGCGCTCGCGCTGGGTCACGGGGACGCCGCACGGCTGGTCCCCGCCGTGCTCAAGGGGGTGCGCGAGGCGGGGCTGCGGACGACCTGGACGGAGCAGAACGCGGCGTACGAGGAGGAGGTGACCGCCTTCCTGGAGGCCGGGCCGTGCGCGGCCGACCCGTCGGTATGGGCCGCGATCGGCGCCGAACTCGACGGACCGGCGCGAGCCAACGCGCTCGGCGCCGCCCTGCTGCAGCTCACCATGCCGGGCGTCCCGGACCTCTATATGGGCACCGAACACCTCTATACGGCCCTGGTCGACCCGGACAACCGCCGCCCGCCCGAGTTCGGCGGCGGGCCGGAGGCCCGAGGGGTCTCCGCCGAGAAGCTGCTGCTGACCAGGGCCGCGCTGCGGCTGCGCCGGGAGCGTCCGCGGTGGTTCGGCCCGGGAAGCGGCTATGCGCCGCTGACCGCCGAGGGGCCTTCGGCGGCGCACTGCGTGGCCTTCGTACGGGCGGACGCCGGGAACGAGGACGGAGGCGGGGGCGGCGTCGGGGGCGGCGTCGGGGGCGGCGGGGCGGTCACCGTGGTCACCCGGCTCTCGCGGCGGCTGGCGGAGGCGGGCGGCTGGGGCGCCACCCGGCTGCTGCTGCCGGCGGGCCGCTGGCGGGATCTGCTGACCGGGCGGACGGCCGAGGGATCCGAAGCGCTGGATGAGCTGCTGTCCGGGCTTCCGGTGGCGCTGCTGGTCCGTAGCTGACGGTCCCCGGGGCGCCCGGGCGCGGCGGGTCGCCGCCGCCGCCCTTCCTGGCGCCCCACCAGAAAGCCTGCGGCGTTCATGTCCTGAAGCATTTACAGGTGGCCGAGTGCGCGCTACGTTCACCAAGCAATTGGGAGCGCTCCCACACCGACGGTTCCTGACCCGTTCACGTCGAAGGGAAACACGCGCAATGCCTCGACGATTACTGGCTCTCGTCACGTCCGCACGCCCGCCGGGCCCCTCCCGTGCGCGCAGGTCCGCAACTCTGGTCCTGCTCTCGGTCCTGCCCGCCCTGGGCCTCGTCTTCTTCTCCTCGGGCGGCGCTTCCGCACACGGCGCGCCGATGGCACCGGGCAGCCGCACCTACCTCTGCTGGAAGTACAGCCTGTCCTCGACCGGTGAGGTCAAGCCGACCAACCCGGCGTGCAAGGCCGCGTACGACAAGAGCGGTGCGACGCCCTTCTACAACTGGTTCGCGGTGCTCCGCTCGGACGGCGCGGGCCGCACCAAGGGGTTCATCCCGGACGGCAAGCTGTGCAGCGGCGCGGCCACCGTCTATGACTTCTCCGGGTTCGACGTTGGCAGCAAGGACTGGCCGGTGACCCATCTGACGGCCGGTAAGTCCATGCAGTTCTCGTACAACGCATGGGCCGCGCACCCGGGGTCGTTCCGCAGCTATGTCACCAAGGCCCCGATCGACCCGACCAAGCCGCTCACCTGGAACGACCTGGAGGACCAGCCGTTCAACACGGTGACGAACCCGCCGCTGTCGGGTCAGGTCGGCACGGTCGACGGGAAGTACACCTGGACGGCCGATCTGCCCTCCGGCAAGAGCGGGCGCCACGTCATCTACACCGTGTGGACGCGCTCGGACAGCCAGGAGACCTTCTACAGCTGCTCCGACGTCGTCTTCGACGGCGGCAACGGCGAGGTGACGGTCCCCGGCAGCAGTGCCGGGGGCAGCGACCCCACGGACCCGCCGGGCAACCCGCCGACGGCCTCCTGCTCCGCCGCCCAGAAGGTGACCAGCACCTGGAACGGCGGCTATCAGGCCGAAGTGACGGTCACCAACTCCGGTGCCACACCCATCTCCTCGTGGATGGTCGACTGGACGGTGCCGTCCGGGCAGCGGATCGACAGCGTCTGGAACGGCAAGCTGTCCGCCACCGGTTCGTCGGCCTCGGTCACCAATGCCGACTGGAACGGTTCACTGGCCGCCGGGGTGTCGACGACCTTCGGCTATACGGCCGGTGGCGGCTCCCCGGACACGGCGGCCGCGCCGATCTGCATGGTGCACTAGTCTGCCTCTCACACCAGTCCACGCAGGTGCTCCGACCCGCTCGTGAATCTGTCAGGTGCACCTCATCCCATGCCGGTCTGCCGCCCCCTTCCCCCTCGCGGGCGGCAGGCCGGCCCCCCGGGAAAATGGCGTGGACACCGCGACTTCGGCGGCATAGAGTGCGGGCACGCCCTGAACCGAGGAAGGAGGCGAGAGCAATGGACATCACGACGTATCCGCGCTCCCGCCCCCTGTCCGCCGGGCGTATTCGCGTCTGATCGCCATCGATCAGGCATCCGACCGGGAGCGCGTCACTTTCCTGGAAGGAACCCCATGACCGATCTGGTCATCCGTCCCCTCACCGAGGACGACGCCCATCTGTTCCACACCCTGCGGGTCCCCGCGCTCGTCGGCCGGGGCTGCCTCGGCCACACCTACGCCACCGTCGGCCAGGGCGGCGAATACCGCCCCGAGTGGACCTGGGTGGCGCTGCGCGAGGAGCGGGTCGTGGCCCGCGCCGCGTGGTGGGCCGGGCCCGAGGACACCGCGCCCATCGCCCTGGACTGGTTCGACTTCGCCGACGGCGAGGCCGACGCCGCCGCCGAACTGCTGCGCACCGCACCGCTGCGCACCGAGTACAGCCTGCTGACCCCGCCCGGCTGGCGCGATCAGCCCGAGCTGCGGGCCGCCGCCCAGGCCCGTATCGACGCCGCCGTGGCGGGCGGGCTCGTCCCCCTGATCGAGCGTTACCGCTATGAGTGGACGCCGGAGTGCGGACTGCCCGAGCGCCCGGGGCGGCTGGAGTTCCGGCCGGAGCCCGATGACGCGGCGATCGAGGACGCGCTGCGCCGCATCATGCCGGGCACCCTCGACGCGCACGACCGGCGCGCCATCGCCCGGGGAGGTGTCGATGCCGCGGTGCGGGAGCTCATGGACATCCTCGCCTGGTTCCCGTCGCCGCGCGAGTGGTGGCGGCTGGCCTATACGCCCGAAGGGGAGCTGGTCGGCATCCAGGTGCCCGCGCGCAATCCGGGCGGGCCCTGCGTGGGTTACATAGGCGTCGTCGCCGAACAGCGCGGCCACGGCTACGCGTACGACCTGCTCGTGGAGTGCACCCACGATCTGGTGGAGCAGGGCGCCACGAAGATCGCGGCGGCGACGGACCAGCCCAACCTCCCCATGGCCGCGCACTTCGCCAGGGCGGGGTATCCCGTCACCCAGGAGCGCATCGACCTCATCTGACCGGTGTCGCCCTGCTGCGCCGCCGGCGCCGCGTCCCGCAGCATGGTCGGGGACCGTCGGTCGAGGTGAGGAGACGCCAGTGCTGTTCGAGGTGTGGGCGCCGCACGCCGGGCGGGTCGGGCTCCATGTGGACGGGCGTGACCGCCCCATGGAGCCCGACCCGGGCCGCGAGGGGTGGTGGCGGGCCGAGGCCGAGGCCGGGCACGGGACGCGGTACGGCTTCGCGCTGGACGACGGCCCGCCGCTCCCCGATCCGCGCTCCCGCCGCCAGCCGGACGGCCCCGAGGGGCTGAGCGCGGTGGTCGACCACTCCCGCTTCCGCTGGGAGCGGGAGTGGTTCGGGCGGCCGCTGCCGGGCGCGGTCCTCTACGAGCTGCACATCGGCACCTTCACCCATGAGGGCACCTTCGAGGCGGCGGCCGAACGGCTGCCGCACCTGGCCGCGTTGGGCGTCACGCATGTGGAGCTGATGCCCGTCTGCCCGTTCCCCGGGACCCATGGCTGGGGGTACGACGGCGTGGCGCCCTGGGCGGTGCACGAGCCGTACGGCGGGCCGGAGGGGCTGGCGCGGTTCGTGGACGCCGCGCACGGGCACGGCCTCGGGGTGGTCCTCGACGTGGTCCACAACCATCTGGGCCCCTCCGGCAACCACCTCCCGGCCTTCGGCCCGTACTTCACCGAAACCCACCACACCCCCTGGGGCGCGGCGGTCAACCTCGACGCGCCCGGCTCCGACGAGGTGCGGGCGTACTTCACCGGCAGCGCGCTCGCCTGGCTGCGCGACTTCCGCCTGGACGGGCTGCGGCTGGACGCGGTGCACGCGCTGCGCGACAACCGGGCCCGGCACTTCCTGGCCGAGCTGTCGGCCGCCGTGGACGCGCTGGCCGCCCGCACCGGCCGCCCGCTGTTCCTGATCGGCGAATCGGATCTCAACGATCCGCGCACCACCACTCCGCGCGAGGCGGGCGGCCACGGGCTGCACGCACAGTGGAACGACGACTTCCATCACGCCCTGCACACCTTTCTCACCGGTGAGCGGCAGGGCTACTACGCCGACTTCGCCGCCGAGGGGCCCGGGGCCCTGGTCAAGACGCTGATGGGCGGCTTCTTCCACGACGGCACCCATTCGACGTTCCGGGGCCGCCGCCACGGCACGCCGCTGACCCCGCACACCACCCCCGCGCACCGGCTGCTCGGCTACGCCCAGACGCATGACCAGGTCGGCAACCGGGCGGTCGGCGACCGGCTCTCCGCGAGGCTCTCCCCCGGGCTGCTGGCCTGCGCCGCGGCCGTGGTGCTGTGCGCGCCCTTCACCCCCATGCTCTTCATGGGCGAGGAGTGGGGCGCCCGCACGCCCTGGCAGTACTTCACCGACCACCAGGATCCGGAGCTGGCCGAGGCGGTGCGGTCCGGCCGCCGCCGGGAGTTCGCCGCCCACGGCTGGGCGGAGGGGGACATTCCCGACCCCCAGGACCCGGCGACCCGGCTGCGGTCCTGCCTCGACTGGCGGGAGGCGGAGCGGGAGCCGCACCGGGCGCTGCTCGACTGGTACCGCCGGCTGATCGCGCTGCGCCGCGCCGAACCGGCGCTGACCGACCCCACCTGGGCGTATACGGGTCTGTCCACCGGTTCGGACGGCTGCTTCAGCTTTCAGCGCGGCCCGCTGCGGGTTCTGCTCAACCCGGGCGACCGGCCGGTCGAGACCTGGCTGGGGCCCCGGACCGGCGAGGTCACCGAGGTGGTCGCCGCCTGGCGGCGGATCGAGCTCCCGGGCCCGGACGGCATGCTGAGACTGCCGCCCGAGACCGCCGCCGTGCTGCGGCTGGGGCCGAGGCCCTGAGGCTCAGTCCTCCTCGGGGGCCCTGAGGCTCAACCTTCCTCGGGGGTCAGCCGCAGCGAGATGGAGTTGATGCAGTAGCGCTGGTCGGTCGGGGTGGGGTAGCCCTCGCCGGAGAAGACATGGCCGAGGTGGGAGCCGCAGCGGGTGCACCGCACCTCGGTGCGGGCCATGCCGTGCGAGCGGTCCTCCAGCAGCTCGACGGCCGAGCTGTCCGCCGGGTCGTAGAACGACGGCCAGCCGCAGTGGCTCTCGAACTTCGTCTCCGAGCGGAAGAGCTCCGCCCCGCACGCCCGGCAGGAGTAGACGCCGACCGTCTTGGTATCGGTGTACTCACCGGTGAAGGCACGCTCGGTGCCGGCTTCCCGCAGGACGTGGTACTCCTGCGGGGTCAGCTCGGCGCGCCACTGCTCCTCCGGCTTGTCGATGTCGTACGCCATGGGGACGGACCTCCTCAGTTCTCCGGGCTCTGCAGACGGGCGAGAATCTCCGGACCGAGATCGGTCACATCGCCCGCGCCCATGGTGAGAACAAGGTCACCGGGCTTGGCCATTCCGGCGATCAGCTCGGGCACCGCGTTCCGGTCGTGTTCGGCGGTCACATCCGCCCCGTGGCGGGCCGCGGCGTCGATGACCAGAGCGCTGGTGATGCCGGGGACCGGGTCCTCGCGGGCGGGGTAGATGTCCAGGACCACGGAGGCGTCGGCGAGCGCGAGCGCCTCGCCCATCTCGGTGCCCAGCTCCTGGGTGCGGCTGAACAGATGCGGCTGGAAGACCACCAGCACCCGGCCCTCCCCGGCGCCGCCGCGGATCGCCTCGAGGTCCGCGGCGATCTCGGTGGGGTGGTGGGCGTAGGAGTCGATCACCTGCACCCCGGCCTCGGTGCCCTTGAGCTGCAGCCGCCGCTTGACGCCCGTGTACGAGGCGAGGGCGGGGGCCAGCTCGTGGGCCGGGACGCCGAGGGCGGCGCCCGCGGTGAGGGCGGCGACGGCGTTGAGCGCGTAGTGGCGGCCGGGGACGGAGACGGTGAAGGTGATCTCCGCGCCGCCCAGGGCCTCCGCGAGCCGGACGGTGACCTCGCTGGTCAGCCCGTGCGGCTCGATGGCCAGGACCGTCACGTCGGCGCCCTCGTCCTCGCCGTAGGTGAGCACGCGAGGCCCCTCGCCCCCGCTGACCCGGGCGGTCAGCTCACGGGCGCCGGACTGGTCGGCGGAGATCACCAGCGCGCCGCCGGGCCGGATCCGGCCGACGAAGGTCTCGAACGATGCGTAGATCTCGTCCATCGAGGCGTAGTTGGCGTGGTGGTCGAGCTCCACATTGAGGACGATCGCCACCTCGGGCGCGTACTTGTGGAAGCTGCGGTCGCTCTCGTCGGCCTCGGCGACGAAGATCTCGCCGTCGCCGTGGCGGGCGCTGGAACCGGGGACGTCCAGATCCCCGCCGATGACATACGACGGGTCCAGGCCCAGGGTGCGCAGCGAGACGGCCAGCATCGAGGTGGTGGTCGTCTTGCCGTGGGTGCCCGCGACCGCGATCGGCCGGGAGCCGTCCATCAGCGCGGCGAGCGCGTCGGAGCGGTGCACCACCGGGATGCCGCGCTCCCGCGCCGTGACCAGTTCGAGGTTGTCGGCGCGGATGGCGCTGGAGACGACGACGCTGGTGGCGTCGGCGGCGATGTTCCCGGCGGCGTGGCCGATGTGCACCGTCGCGCCGAGCTCGCGCAGCGCCCCGACGATCGGCGAGTCCTTGGTGTCGCTGCCCGAGACCCGTGCGCCGCGCATGGCGAGGACCTTCGCCACGCCCGACATCCCGGCGCCGCCGATGCCGATGAAGTGCGGTCGATCCAGCGCGTCGGAGGCGGTGCCGGCCGGTGCCATGTACGGGTCTCCCCTGGTTCTCGGTGAGTGCTGTCGGCCCGATTCTCGCACCCCCGGCGGCCCGCCCCGCCGATGGCCGCGGGGACCCGCGCCGCGGCTCAGCCGCCGGCCGTGGTCTGGTCCTCGTCCACCGCGTGCGAGAAGAGCTTCAGCACCGGGACCCCCACCTTGTGGCGCGCCCGCGAGGCCCAGTCCCGGTGGAAGAACTCCTCCACGAAGTGCGGGGCGGTGAGCACGATCACCTCATCGGCCCGGGTCTCCTCCACGACGCCGCGCAGCACCTCCAGCGGACGGCGCTGGACGACATGGCCGCGGGCCTGGCTGCCGGCCGCCTGGAGCGCCGCCACCGAGTGGGTCAGCGCCTGCTCGGCGGGCTCCAGGGCCTCCCTGCCCTCCGGCTCGTCCCCCTCCTGGGTGGCCTGCTCCAGCTCGCCGAGGGCGATGTCGTCGATCGCGCGCAGCAGCCGGTCCTTGCTGCCCCGGGGCTGCATCAGGACGACGAAGGAGACCGGGTCGTCGCCGTGCAAGGTGGTGACGAATTCCACGTCGGCGGGGGTCAGGGGCTTCTCAATCATCAATACGCTCGTGAACACGGCGGATGCCCTTCTCCTTCGCGATCCTTTTCGCGGGTTTACGGACGTTTTTATAAGTTATTGGTAAATCCGACGGTAGCGGGTGAAAAGAAACCCGGCTTCCTCCAGGACGGAATCGAGAGTGAACTGTTCCGGTTCCCCCAGTTCGACTCCGTCCATGATCCGCTTCGCGTCGCCCGCGGTGACCAGGGGGGCCACCGCCAGACACAGCTCGTCCAGCACCCCGGCCGCCGCGAACTGCGCCAGCAGCGTGGGGCCGCCCTCGGTGAGCAGCCGGGTGTGGCCGAACTCGGCGAGCGCGGTCACGACCGCCGCCGCGTCGACCCGCCCGGACGGCCCCGCCCCGGCGAAGACCACTTCGGCCCCCGCCGCACGGGCCCGCTCGATCCGCTCCGCCGCTGCCGCCGCGCCCGTGATCACGATCGTCGGGACCAGCGGCTCGGTGAACAGCGGCGTCGAGAAGTCCAGGTCCAGGCTGGCACTCACCACGGCGATCGCGGGCGCGGGCGCCTGGCCGAGCGCCGCCCGCCGCTCGGCGAACGCCTCACGGGCGCGCGCCGGGCGGTAGCCCTCGAGGCGTACGGTTTCCGCGCCCACCACCACGGCGTCGGCGAGCCCGCGCAGCACCCCGAAGATCCGCATATCGGCGTCGGAGGACAGGGGCTTGGACCGGCCGTCGTGATGGGCCGCCCCGTCCAGCGAGGACACCATGTTGGCCCGCAGGAAGGCGCCCGAGGGGCCGTGCGGCGGCTCCGGATACGCGTAGGCGTCGGCCAGTTCGTCGAGGCCCCATTCACGGTCTTCGGATGCGCGGTCCTCGGGTGCACGCGCTCCGGTTTCACGCTCTCCGGCGGACGGTTCGGCGGAGCTGTCGGCAGACGTTCGGACAGGCACGGGGAACAGGCGTCGCATAGGCCGCAGTGTGACATGCCTCCCTCTCGGACAGTGCTCGGGTGAAGAGCGACTACCCTGGATATCCGTGTCTGCACCAACCACCGCATCCGGCTCGGCAGGCCGCATAGCCGCCGAAGCCCCCGTCGCCCTCACCGCTCGTGCGCCGCAGGTTCCCGCGGAGCGCCTGGTCGCCGAGATGGTGCCGCCTCCCCGCTTCGCCACCGTGAGCTTCGACAACTACATCACCGACCCCGGCCGGCCCAGCCAGGCCGAGGCGGTCGAGGCGCTGCGAGGGTTCGCCGGACGGCTCGGCGGCGGGGCGGGCGCGAAGGGCGGCCGCCGCAGGCACTGGTTCCGCCGGGAGGCCAAGCCCGCGGCGAGCGGCGGTCCGCGCGGGATGTACCTCGACGGCGGCTACGGCGTCGGCAAGACCCATCTGCTGGCCTCCCTGTGGCACGCCACCCCGGCCGCCCCCGAGCTGAAGGCGTTCGGCACCTTCGTGGAGCTGACCAACCTGGTCGGCGCGCTCGGCTTCCAGCAGACCGTGAAGACCCTGAGCGGCCACCGGCTGCTGTGCATCGACGAGTTCGAGCTGGACGACCCGGGCGACACCGTCCTGGTCTCCACACTGCTGGGCAAGCTGGTCGAGGCGGGCGTGGCGCTCGCCGCGACGTCCAACACGCTGCCGGGCAAGCTGGGCGAGGGCCGGTTCGCCGCGGCCGACTTCCTGCGCGAGATCCAGGGGCTGTCCGCCCACTTCCGTACGCTGCGCATCGACGGCGAGGACTACCGCCACCGCGGTCTGCCGGCGGCCCCGGCCCCGCACTCCGACGAGACGGTCACCCGGGCGGCGCGCCACATACCCGGCGCCTCCCTGGACGACTTCCCCGCCCTGCTGGACCATCTGTCCCGGGTGCATCCGAGCCGCTACGGCGCGATGTGCGACGGCATCCAGGCCGTCTGCCTGACCGGGGTCGGCCCGATACCCGACCAGTCGACCGCGCTGCGGCTGGTGGTGCTGGCCGACCGGCTCTACGACCGCGAGGTGCCGGTGCTGGCCTCCGGGGTGCCGTTCGACCAGCTCTTCAGCGAGGAGATGCTGAACGGGGGCTACCGGAAGAAGTACTTCCGGGCGATATCCCGGCTCACGGCCCTGGCCCGGGACGCGAAGGGGCTGGCCGACGCCGCGTCGTCGGGACGTTGAGCGCGGGTGGGGGCGCGCGTCGCCTATCGACCCGCGGCGCATCGCCTATCGACCCGCGGCGCATCGCTGATCGAGCCGCGTACCGCTGATCGGTTGGTTGCGGCGCACCGCTGATCGACCCACGCACCGCTGATCGGATGGTTCACCGCGCCCCCGCACCCGTGATACACACGTGCGGTCATCTTCTCTGTCCGCCAGCAGGGAGTTACCGCATGTCAGCGACACGACGTCAGCTTCTCGGCCGCACCGGTGCGCTGGGGGCGTCCATCGCCTCGATCGCCTTCACCGGCAGCGTCTCCGAACTCTTCGCCGGGACGGCCGCGGCCGCCGAACCGGATCCCCAGCCACTCGGCCAAGGCGGCTACGGCCCCCTGGTCCCCGACCCCGATGGACTGCTCGACCTGCCCGAGGGATTCCGCTACCGGGTGCTCTCGCGCGAGGGCGACGAGCTCCGCTCCGGCGAGGGCAAGGTCCCCAGCCACTGCGACGGCATGGCCGCCTTCCCGGGCCGCAGCGGCGGCCGCCACGGCCGTACGCATCTGGTCCGCAACCATGAGAACCGTAATGACGCCGCGATCCGCGTCCCCGCGGTGAACGGCCTCACCTACGACCCCATGGGCCTGGGCGGCTGCACCGCCCTGGAGCTCGACTCCGGCAACCGCGTGCTGTCCGAGCGGGTGGCCATCGCGGGCACCGCGGTCAACTGCGCGGGCGGGCCCACGCCCTGGCACACCTGGCTGACCTGTGAGGAAACCGAGGACCGGGCCGGTACCAACGGCTACACCAAGGACCACGGCTTCATCTTCGAGGTCGACCCGTACGATCCGCGCCGCACCGGCGCCGTACCACTCACCGCCATGGGCCGCTTCCAGCACGAGGCCATCGCGGTCGATCCGCGCAACGGCGTCGTCTACGAGACCGAGGACGCCTTCGAGAAGCCCTTCGGGCTCTTCTACCGCTTCCGGCCGAAGAAGCCGCTCGGCGGCATCGGCTCACTACGGGCGGGCGGGGAGCTGCAGGCACTGCGAGTGCCGGGGGTGCCCGATCTGTCCACCATCCAGGAGCCCGGCACGACCTTCGACCACGTCGAGTGGGTGGATGTCCCCGACCCGCTCGCCCGCCAAACCCCCATCCGCTTCCAGGACTTCGGTCCCGGCGGCATCACCCACGCCCAAAAGCTGGAGGGGTGTTACTGGGGCGGCTCGTCGGTCTACTTCGTCTCCAGCTTCGCCAAGAGCGCGGACGGCTCGGCGGCCGATCACTTCGGCCAGATCTGGCGCTACGACCCCGACCGGCGGCGCCTCACGCTGGTGATCGTCTTCGGCCCCGAGACGGATGTGCAACTGCCCGGTGAGTCCCCCGACAACATCACGCTCGCGCCCAGCGGCGGCCTGATGGTCTGCGAGGACGGCAACGGCGCCCAGCACGTCTTCGGGGTGACCCGGCGCGGCGAGGTCTATCCGATGGCCCGGGGCGCACAGAACATTGGCACAGCGGAGGAGCCCGAGTGGGGTGAGTTCGCGGGCGTCACCTTCGCGCCGGACCGCCGCACGATGTACGTGAACTGCTACACCCCGGGCACGACGTTCGCCGTGACCGGGCCCTGGCGCCACTAGCGCCGTTCCGCGGCACTGGGCTTGGCCCTGTCCGGCGGCTTCGCCGGGCAGGGCCTACGGGGGGTGGTCCGGAGGGTCTTTCCCCTCCCCGCCCCTTCCCGATACCAAGAGCTCCGCCCCTGGACCCCGAGGTCCGGGCCAGGGCCCTGCCACACGGCGAAACCACACATCGACGACGCGCGAAGGGACAAGGCCGCCTGCTCCCCGCCCGCCCATGACCATTCCCAGGGGCGCCGCCCCTGGGCTCCGGGGTCCGGGGCAGAGCCCCGGTCGGGGAAGGGGCGGGGTGGGGAGCAGCCGGCCGCCGGCGCCACGATCCGCCGGGCACCTCCTAGCCGGAGCAGGCGGTGCGCTGGGCCTCCTGCCACTCGCAGACGGGGCACAGCGTCGCTCCGGGGCGCGTGGCGGGGTGCTCGGTGGGCTCGCCGCACAGCACGCAGTCCGCGTACGGCGGGCCCTTGAGGAGGTCCTTACGGTCGTCATCGACCCGTCGGTCGTCCACGACTTGTCGGTCGTCCACGACTTGTCGGTTGTCCACGACTTGTCGATCGTTCATGGCCCCTCGATCGTCCATGACCCCTCGGTCGTCCATGACCCGAACCTTACGACCGGCGGGAGCTGAGCGCGCAGGCCAGCGCGGTCGCCCCGGCGGCGGCCGCGGCGGTCAGGGCCAGGGGCAGCAGGGGCATCGTCACGGTGCCCCTGAGCGAGCCGTCGACCAGACCCGACACGGCGGCGTTCGCGGGCGAGGCACCGGCCACCGAGACCAGCAGCGCGGCGAGCAGGGTGACCGGGATCGCCCAGCCGGGGCGGCGCAGCAGCGGCCGGTTGCACAGCGCGCCGACGGCCGTGCCGAGCAGGGCACACGCGACCGCGGCGAGCAGCCCGGCGACGGTCGCCTCCGGCACGGGGACCTCGTGCTGGTGGTCCGCGCTGTGCGGATCGCTGACCGCCGCGACGAGCAGCGTCCCGGGGGTGCCGAGCAGCAGCGCCGCGCCCAGCGCGGTCACCACGGCGGCGAGATGCACCCGGGCCGGTCCGACCGCCGCCGCGGCGCAGTCGCGCGCCGCGGCGGGCTCCTGGGTGACGCACACCCGCACCAGCCAGGCGGCGATGGGCAGCAGCGCGGCCGCGGCGTAGCCGAGCGAGTCGAGGATCGGCTGCCCGGACTGCACCCCGATCCCCAGGAACGCGCCGTAGAGCAGCAGCGGCGGCAGCCAGCGATGCGAACGGGCCAGCAGGGCCGCCTGATAGCGCAGCAGCGCGGTCATGCCTTCTCCTTCGGCGCCTCGGTGGGTTCCTGGGGCTCTTCGGCGGGCTCGTGGGCGACGCCAACGGTCGTCACCGCGCGAATGTGCCACGGCGGGTCAGCGGTCAGGAGGGTACGGAGCAGGGCGTCGGAGTGGGCCGCGCCGACCGTCAGCCGTACGACCGGACCCGCCGGATCGGCGGGCGCCTCACCACTCCCGCTCCCGTGCGCGGCGGGGCCGTACTCGCGCACCGCCCCGTCCGGGAGCCCGGCGGGCAACTCGGCCCCGGGCGCTCCCTCGGCCTCCACCCGGACCCATGCGGCGGCCGGGGCCGTGGGCTGCCCCGGCCGCGTCCCGGCGGGGGACGGCCGCTCCCCGGCCGAGGCCGACGGGCCGGGCACGGCGGGGGCGGGGGCGCGCCCGCCCGCCGTCCCCGGCGCCTCGCGGGTGTCCGTGTCCACCGGCACCAGCCGGGTCTCGGTGACGCGCAGGACCCGGTCCGGGGCCCCGGCGAGGCGGCGTGGGTCGTGATCGACGAAGACGACCGCGCCGCCGTCGGCCACGCGCTCGGCGACCGCCGTGTCCAGCACCCCGCGCGCGGCCTGGTCGAGGCCGGTCCACGCCTCGTCCAGGACCAGCAGCCCGGGGGCGGCCAGCAGCGCCTGCGCCACGGCGATCTTCTGGCTGGTGCCCTTGGACAGCTCGGCGAGCGGGGTGCCGGCGTATCCGTCCGCCCCGAACCGCTCCAGCCACTCCCCCGCCCCGCGCGCCGCCGCTTTGCGGGACAGCCCGTGGATCCGGCCCAGGTGGGTGAGGTAGCCGAGGGCGGAGAACGGCAGCTCGGCCGGGAACCGCTCGGGGACGTAGGCGGTGGCCGGGCGGCCGGTGATCCGGCCCGTGCTGGGGGCGTCGATCCCGGCGAGCAGCCGCAGCAGCGTGGACTTGCCGCTGCCGTTGCGCCCCTCGACGCGGGTCAGCGAACCCGGCGGCACCTCGAGATCGACACCGCGCAGCACCCAGGGCCCGCCCAGGCCGTAGCGGCGACCGACTCCTCGCAGTCTCATGCTGGTTGAGCATAGGCGCGGCGGCCGGGCCCGGCGGGCGGCGCCGCGTTCCTGGCACACTGGGCGCGTGACCAGCACCGACGCCGGCGCCGAAGTCAACAGCGAGACCGGCACCGAGACCAGCACCCGGGCAACCGCTCACCAGGGCACCGCATCCGGCGCCAGCAGCAGCCCCTTCCGGCACTCCGAGATCGACCGGGACGCCGCGCCGCAGTTCGTCCTGCCCCTGGTGGTCCGGATCGAGAAGGCCGCGCCCCCGGCGCGCACGGACGCCCTGGAGACGGCGGCGCGCGCGGTGCTGGTGCTGCTGTCGGACGAGCGGGCGACGGCCGCGGACGGCGAGTGGGCCCAGGCCGTACGGGACTGGCAGGACGCCCGGATCCGCAAGGTCGTCCGGCGGGCGCGCGGCGCGGAGTGGCGGCGCGCGGCCGAGCTGCCGGGCATCACGGTCACGGGCCGGGCGCCCGCCGCGACCGCTGCCGAGGACGGACCGCCGCCGGCCGCCGAGGTGCGGGTGTTCCCGCCGGTGCCGCTGGACGGCTGGCCCAAGGAGCTGGCCAAGCTCCAGGTCTCCGGCACCGACCTGGACGACCCCGAGCCGCCGCCCGCCCCCGACCTCACCGGTCCGGTGCTGTGGCTGAGCCCTCAGGTGGAGATGTCCGCGGGCAAGGCGATGGCCCAGGCCGGGCATGGCGCGCAGTTGGCCTGGTGGGAGCTGGACGACGCGGCGCGGGCGGCCTGGCGCGAGGCCGGGTTCCCGCTGGCGGTGCGTACGGCGTCGGCCGAGCGGTGGGACGAGCTCACCACGAGCGGGCTGCCGGTGGTGCGCGACGCGGGGTTCACCGAGATCGCGCCGGGGTCCTGCACGGTGGTGGCGGACCACCCGGCACTGCGGCGGCCGTAAGGCCGTCGCGCGGAGCCGGGGCTTCTTCGACTGCCCGGGGCCGTCTTTTGAGCCACCACGGTCACCGGCGGTGTGCGGTGGACGTGATGGCAGGATGAGGGAATGGTGACGCATCAGCCGTGGGCGGAGCTCCACCGTGATCTCTTGGCGGCGCGGACGTCGGTGTATGACCCGGTCGGTTTTGCCTGCTCACAGCCGGTGCCCGAGCCGGAGAGCGCCGAGTACGCGGCTCACGGGTTCACGCTCGACGGGCGCTCGGTCAGGTTCCGTGTGGCCAAGACCACCCCGACGAAGGTCGGCCAGTTCGTCACCGTCTGGCAGCGGTCCGCGGAAGGGCCGATCCGGCCCTTCGACGCCGACGACGGGGTAGACCTCGTCGTCATCAGCAGCCGCGACAGCGGCCACTTCGGACAGTTCGTGTTCCCGGGCGAGGTGCTGTGCGAGCGCGGGATCATGTCCCGGAACGGCTCCGCCGGGAAGCGTGGGTTCCGCGTCTACCCGCCGTGGGTGACCACGGCCAATCGCCAGGCGCGCAGCACTCAGGCGTGGCAGGTGAACTACTTCCTGCACCTCGGCGAGGACGGGCCTGTCGACCTGGCGTGCGCCCGCGCCCTCTACCACGCATAGATCCGGGCACAGGTCCACCACGCAGAGGTCCACGCACAGGTCCACCACGCACAGGTCCGCGCTTCGGCCCCGGTCGGGCAGCCGGAGCCACCCGGCGCCGCGGCGGCCGTAAGGCCGTCCACCGCGCCGGGGCTCATTCCGCGCCCGGGGCTATCGCTTGCGGCGGCGGATCGCGCGGGTGACGACCGGCGGGAGCACGTCGGCGGCGAGCCGCCGGACCGCGGTGGGACGGCGCGCCGCGACGGCGGACGCCGGTGCGGTGGACGCGGAGCGCGGCTCGGGGGCGGGGTCGCGCGGGTCATCGGCGTAGCGGGAGGTGGGCGGGGTCGGGTTCGCGGGCTTCCCCGAGAACCGCAGCACCCTGCTGCCCGCGATCTCCTGCACGCTGGTGTGCATCCCCTTGCGCCACTCCTCGTCCGCGAGCAGCTCGTCCTGGATCGGCTCCGGGTCGCCCCAGGTGCCGTAGAGCTTCTGCGTGGTCAGGCAGATGGGCCGCAGGCCGCGGGTGAACACCGCCTCCCAGGTCGCGGCGGCCACCCCGGGGGTGTGCTCGGAGCGGAAGTCGTCGAGGACGACGAGACCGCCGGGCACCAGCGTGTTGTGCGCGGTGCCGATGTCGCCCGCCACATGCTCGTACAGGTGCGAGGCGTCCACGTGGATGAAGCGGCAGGTGTCGGCGCCGACGTGGTCGGGCACGACGGAGGTCGGGCCCTGGATGACATCCGGGAGCTCGTCCCAGAAGGCCAGGTAGTTCTGCTCGAATGCGGTGCGGGTCAACGTGGAGTACGACTTGCGTGCCTCCGCCGCGTTCTTCTCGTCCGGCGCATCCGCGTCGAAGAGATCACAGACCGTGAACCGCTCGTTCGCCCGCAGATACGCGGCGGTGAAGATGGCGCTCTTGCCCATGTAGGCGCCCATCTCCATCAGGTCCCCGTGCTGTCCGAGGCGCTCCTGGCGGGTCAGAAAGCGGTCGAACAGTACTTGGTCAAGGCTGGGGAACCAGCCCTTGACGTCATTGAGGCTGCGGGGACGCTGGGCCGCGGGGGCGGTGGTGACCGTCATGTGGCTCTCTGTTCGTCGATGGCGGCGGTCCGGAGAGACGTGTCCGGTGATCGTTGTCCGGGAGCCCCTGGGGGAAGGATCCTCGGGGACGGGGTCCCGGGGGACGCGAGTGGGCGCCACGGTCGCAGTGAAAGGCAACGCGGGGCCGTCTCTCCTGTGGCCATTCTGTGACCACGCCTCCTCCGGAAGGTCTTACGGAGCGGTGACGGAACGGCGCGGGGGCGGGCCCCGGCGCCCGCTCGGGCCTAGCGTCGTCCCCATGCGTGTACTGGTCACCGGAGGTGCGGGCTTCATCGGCTCGCATATCGTCACCGCCCTTATCGATCACGGCCATGAGCCGGTCGTCCTCGATGCCCTGCTCCCGGCCGCTCATCCGACGCCGCCCACGGTGGACGGGGAGTGGATCCACGCCGATGTGCGGGACCGGGAGGCGGTGGTCGCGGCGCTGCGCGGCGTGGACGCCGTATGCCATCAGGCGGCGATGGTCGGTCTCGGCAAGGACTTCGCGGACGCCCCGGCCTATGTGGGCTGCAACGACCTGGGCACCGCGGTGCTGCTGGCGGCGATGGCGGAGTGCGGGGTGCGCCAACTGGTGCTGGCCGGGTCGATGGTCGTCTACGGGGAGGGGCGCTACGACTGCCCCCGCCACGGCCGGGTCCGTCCCGGTCCGCGCGCCGAGGCGGATCTCGCGGCGGGCCGCTTCGACCCCCGCTGCCCCGAGTGCGGCACATCGCTGCGGCCCGGCAAGGTGGAGGAGGACGCACCGGTCGATCCACGCAATGTGTACGCGACCACGAAGCTGGCCCAGGAACATCTGGCGGCGGCCTGGGCCCGGTCGGTGGGCGGCCGCGCGGTGTCGCTGCGCTACCACAATGTGTACGGGCCGGGGATGCCGCGCGACACCCCCTATGCGGGGGTGGCCTCCTTCTTCCGCTCCGCCCTGGCGCGCGGCGAGGCGCCCACGGTCTTCGAGGACGGCGGCCAGCGCCGGGACTTCGTCCATGTCCGGGACGTGGCCGCGGCCAATGTCGCCGCCCTGGAGGCGGCGCCGCAGGTGGTGGCCCCGTCCACGCTGACCGCCTACAACACCGGCAGCGACGACCCCCATACGGTGGGCGAGATGGCCGCGGCCCTGGCCACGGCGTTCGGCGGCCCGGCGCCCGTGGTGACGGGCGGCTACCGGCTGGGCGACGTACGGCATATCACCGCGTCGTCGCGCCGGATCCGCGAGGCGCTGGGCTGGCGCGCGGCGATCTCCTTCACGGAGGGCATGACCGCGTTCGCCCGCGCCCCACAACGCGCGGGGGTCTGAGGCGGAGGGGTCCGAGGCCGAGGGGTCCGAGGCCGAGGGGGCGAGGCTGCGGGGGCTGGGTCGGTCAGGGCGTGCGGGGGCGGGGCCGGCCGGGGCGTGAAGGGGCCGGGGCTGAGGTGACGGCGGCCCGAGGGGAGCAGCCGCCCGCCTGTGTGACGGCAGTCCAAGCGGTCTCAGGGGCCGAGTCGCTCAGGTGATGGCGGCCCGAGGGGAGGGCCGCTTAAGTGGCGGCGGCGGGGAGGCGGACCTCGAAGCGGCAGCCGCCGTCGACATTGCGGACCGCCGCCTGGCCGTCGTGGGCCTCGACGATGCCCCGGACGATGGCGAGGCCCAGACCGGCGCCCGCCGGGGGTGTGCGGGCGTTGGTGCCGCGCCAGCCGGTATCGAAGACGCGCGGAAGGTCCTCCTCCGGGATCCCGCCGCAGCCATCGGTGACCGACAGCACGACCGTGTCCGCCTCCCGCTCGGCGGTCACCGCGACCGTGCCGTCCGCCGGGGTGCGGCGGACGGCGTTGACGAGGAGGTTTCCGAGCACACGGGTCATCTCCTTGCCGTCGACCTCCACCGGGACCGGGTCCACACGATCGCCGATCAGCTGGACGCCCAGCTCGCGGGCGAGCGGATCCACCCCGGCGAGCGCGTCGCCGATCAGGTCGTAGACGGAGATCCGGGTGGGGCTGAGGGAGAGCGCCCCGGCGTGGATGCGGGAGAGCTCGAAGAGGTCGCCGACCATCGTGTTCAGCCGCTCCACCTCGGTGCGGATCCGGCGGAGGTAGCGATCGGGGTCGGGGGCCACCCCGTCCTCCAGCGCCTCGGACATCGCGCGCAGCCCCGCCAGCGGGGTGCGCAGATCGTGGGATATCCAGGCGACCAGCTCCCGGCGGGAGGACTCCAGGGCGCGCTCGCGCTCGCGGGAGGCGGCCAGCTTGGCACTGGTGGCGGCCAGTTCACGGCCGAGCGCGGCGAGCTCGGCGGTGGCCTGGCCGTCGGGGGCGGCGAAGCTCCCGCCGTCCCCGAAGGAGCGGGCGGCGAGGGCCAGCGCGTTGCTGCGCGCCACCACCCAGCGGCCCAGCAGCAGCGCGGTGGCCAGGGACACCACGGCGGCCATGGCGCACACGGTCGTGACCACCGTCAGGTCGTGCGGGGACAGGAACATCGCCCAGGCGACGGCCAGCGTCCCGGTGAGCATCGCCGTGACCGCGACGGCGGCGACGACGGTGAGGGACACCGCGACCGAACGGCCGCGCACCAGCCGCAGCGCCAGCGCGCCCAGCAGACCGGCCGCCGCCGCGCCGAGAAAGGCGAACGCCGCCATGAGGAGCACATCACGCATCGGAGCCCGCTCCCCGCCCGTCGCCGTCCCGTCCCTCGGACCGCCGTGCCTCGGCCCGTAGCCCCTCGTCCCGTGGCCCGTCGGCAGGTGGCCCGTCGTCGGCCTGGGGCGGGGCGTCGAAGCGATAGCCGATGCCCCAGACGGTCTGGATGAGCCGGGGCGCGGCGGGATCGTCCTCGACCTTTCCGCGCAACCGCCGCACATGGACGGTGACGGTGGACAGATCCCCGAAGTCCCAGCCCCACACCTCGCGCATCAGCTCCTCGCGGGTGAAGGCCACCCCCGGGTGGCGCAGCAGAAAGGCCAGCAGGTCGAACTCGCGCACCGTCAAAGCGAGTTCCCTGCCGTCCCGGGTGGCGCGCCGGGCCAGGGGGTCGAGGGTGATCCCGGCGCGGTGTGCCACACCGCCCGGGGCGGGGGCGGACGAGCCGGGGACCTGCGGACCGGTGCGGCCGCGGCGCAGTACCGACTCCACGCGCAGCACCAGCTCCCGTGGGCTGAACGGCTTGGTGACGTAGTCGTCCGCGCCGATCTCCAGGCCGAGGATCCGGTCCTCCTCGTCGCCGCGCGCAGTGAGCATGATGACCGGCACCGGGCCCTGGTCCCGGAGCGCGCGGCAGACCTCCAGCCCGTCCATACCGGGCAGCATCAGGTCGAGGACGACCAGGTCCGGCCAGCGGGCGGCGGCGCGGGCGAGCGCCCCGGGGCCATCGGCGGCCTGGTCCACGGCGAATCCGGCCCGGCCGAGGTACCCGGCGACGACCTCGGCCACGGTCGGATCGTCGTCCACGACGAGCACGCGGGTGGGAGACGGGGTCTGCTGCATGCCCCACAGCGTGACACCAGGTCCGGCGCCAGGGTGCGGCCGGGAGGCCGCGGACCGGGCGACGTCCGTGTTTCGTAAGAACCTGAAGCCCGAAATGTCGCTTTCTCCTTCGTAGTGTGGTGCGGGTGACAAACTCGACCACCCCCTGTGCGGACGTCGTCCTGCCGTGTCTGGACGAAGCCGCCGCCCTGCCCTGGGTGCTGGCCCGCATCCCGGCCGGCTGGCGCGCCATCGTCGTCGACAACGGATCCACGGACGGCTCGGCCACGATCGCCCGCGCCCACGGCGCCACCGTCGTGCACGAACCGCGCCGTGGCTTCGGCGCCGCCTGCCATGCCGGGCTGCTCGCCGCCGAGGCCGACATCGTCTGCTTCTGCGACTGCGACGCCTCGCTCGACCCCGGCCTGCTGACCGCCTTCGTGCGGACCGTCGCGGAAGGCGGCGCCGACCTCGTGCTGGGCCGGCGGCGTCCCCAGGAGCGGGGGCCTGGCCCATGCACGCCCGGCTCGGCAATATCGCGCTGACTCGCATGCTGCGGCGGCGCACCGGCCTCACGCTGGGCGACCTCGGCCCGCTGCGGGCCGCGCGGCGCGAACCGCTGCTCGACCTCGGCCTCACCGACCGCCGCAGCGGCTACCCGCTGCAGATGGTCGTACGGGCCGCGGACGCGGGATGGCGGATCGAGGAACGCGAGGTGCCGTACCGGCCGCGCACCGGGAAGTCGAAGGTCACCGGCACCTGGCGGGGCACCTGGCACGCGGTGCGCGATATGCGCGCCGTGCTGCGCCAGCCGCCGGTGGCCCACGACCTGGCCGCCTCATCGAGGGCCGCGCGGTGAGCGCCGCGCCACGCGAGGATGCGAACCCGGCGGAGGTCCCCTCGGCTTCCGCCCGCCCCGGCTCCGGACCCGATGGCGCCGACGGGCCGGTCCCCGGTGCGGATATCCGTGCGGACACCGGCTCCCGGCCCACCCACGAGGACGGGACGACGCTGCTCGTCATCGCCAAGGAACCGGTGCCCGGGCGGGTGAAGACCAGGCTCACTCCCCCGTACACCCCCGCCGAGGCCGCCTCGCTCGCCGAGGCGTGCCTCGCCGACACGCTGCACGCCGCGCTCGCCATGCCCGCCCGCCGCAGGGTGCTGGTGCTCGACGGGCGCCCCGGGCCGTGGCTGCCGCCGGGATTCGAGGTGGTGCCGCAGGGCGACGGCGGTCTGGACGAACGGCTCGCCGCGGCCTTCGCCGCCTGCCGGGGCGCCGCCCTGCTGATCGGCATGGACACCCCCCAGGTCACCCCCGCGCTCCTCGCCCCCGCGCTGAACCCGAACGGCTGGCACGACTGCGACGCCTGGTTCGGCCCGGCCGCCGACGGCGGCTTCTGGGCCTTGGGCCTCGCGCAACCGGATCCCGGGCTGCTGCGGGGCGTGCCGATGTCCACCGCCACCACCGGTGCCGCACAGCGGCGCCGGCTGACGGACGCGGGGCTGCGGGTGCGCGACCTGCCGATGCTGCGCGACGTGGACACGGCGGAGGACGCCGCACGCGTGGCGGCCGACGCCCCGGGCGGGCGGTTCGCCCGGACCCTTGCCCGGCTGTCCCGGACCACCGCCCGATGAGCACGGCCGAGACAGTACGAGACGGAGCCGTACACGACGGATCGGTGCGCGACGGAGCCGTACACGACGGACCGGTGCGCGACGGACCGGTGCGCGAGCGGACTCCCGCTCGCCGCGCGGCCGCCGCCTGGCACGCCGACCCCTATGTCCGGGCGCTGAACGCGGGCCGAGGTCCGCTGTTCCTGCGCCGAGCCGACGGCTGGATGCTGCCCTTGGACGTCGAACGCTGGTGTGCGGACGCCGACGCGGCCGATCGGACCGTGCTGCGGCGCTGCCAGGGCCCGGCCCTCGACATCGGCTGCGGACCCGGTCGGCTGGTGGCCGCACTGGCCCTGCGCGGCCGCCCCTGCCTGGGCATCGACGTCAGCCAGGCCGCGGTCGCCCGAACGGTCCGTGCGGGCGGGCCCGCGCTGTGCCGCTCGGTCTTCGAACCGCTGCCCGGCGAGGGGCGCTGGGGCACGGCACTGCTGATCGACGGCAACATCGGCATCGGCGGCGATCCGCAGGCGCTCCTCGCGCGCGTCGCTCAACTCATAGCCCCCGACGGGCTGCTGCTGGTGGAGGCCGCGGCGGCCGATGTGGACGAGCGGGTGCGGGTGCGGGTGGACGACGGCCGGGGCGACATGGGAACGGCCTTCCCCTGGGCCCGGGTCGGCGTCCCGGCACTGCTGCACCACGCGCGCGCGGTGGGCTGGAACCCGGTCGAGCAGTGGACCGCGCGGGACCGGAGCTTTGTGTCGCTGCGCCGCACACCGCCCCTGCCCCGGTCCGCCACGGAGCGCTGAGCCGTGCCGGCATCGCCGCGCGGCCTGCTGCGGCCCGGCCGACTCGCGCGATGGACCGGCCGGGTGCCTGATCGGCACTCCGCTCCGGGCCCTCGCCCACCGGCCCGCGACCGCCTCGCACCACCGTCCGGCAGCACGGACGAGCCCCGCCCGGCAGAGCGCCCCACCCGGGCCGCGCGGGGGCGGACCGCCCACCCGTGGATATCCCCGCTCGCGCCGGCCACACTGCTCGGCTCGCTGGTCGCCGTCCTCGCCCTGACCTTCCGCAGAGACGACTTCCACACCGCCCCGGGCACGCTCTCCCGCTGGTACGCCCTCGCCTGGGTGCTGTTCGCCGCGGCGGCGTGGACAGTCCGCCGCCTGGGCGCCCGCCAGGCCGCCGTCTTCGTGCTCGCAGGCAGCGCCGCGGTCGCCGCCACGGGCCTGCTCGGGCCGCCGCGCACGAGCACCGACGCCTACCGCTACGCTTGGGACGGACGTGTGCAGGCCGCGGGCATATCCCCCTATGACCACGCGCCCGAGGACCCCGCGCTCGCTCCGCTGCGCGACCGCTGGCTCTTCCCGACGGACTCCGCCTGCCACGGCCCCGACCGCGCCCCCGTCCGCCCCGCACCCGAACCTCCCGCGCCCGGCGCCCACCCACGCACCGATCCGGCGCCCGACCACGCGCCCAACGCCCCCAGCAACACGCGCGAGGCCCCCGACCACACGCGCGGCACCTCCGGCCCAGCCGAGTCGCAGTGCACCCGCCTCAACCGCCCCGCGGTCCATACGATCTATCCTCCCGTCGCAGAGGGCTATTTCCTGCTTGTACACCGCTCGGCGCCGTCAGGTTCCACTCTCCTCCCCCTGCAGACCGGCGGCGCGCTGCTGTCCGTCGCCACCACCGCCGTGCTGCTCGCCGCGGCACGCCGCCGCCCCGATCCCCGCCTCGCGACCGCCCGCGCGGCGCTGTGGGCCTGGTGCCCGGCCGTGCCGGTGGAGGCGGTGAACAACGCCCATGTCGACGCGCTGGGTGTGCTGTTGACCGTCGCGGGCCTGGTCGCCGTCCCCCGCCGCCGCGCCCTGGGCGGCGTGCTGCTCGGCGCGGCGATCGCCGCCAAGCTGCTGCCCGCCGTGACCCTGCCGGGTGCGCTCTCCGGCATCCTCGCCACGAACCCCAAGACCCCCAAGGCCCCTGAAAACGCCGGGAGTCCCGCCTCGCCAAGCGCCCGGCTCCGCCGCGCCGCGGCAGCGGCGGTGCGCCCCGCCTCCGCAATCGTGCTGCCCGCCGCGGCCGTCGTCGCGCTCGGCTACCTTCCGTACGTCCTGCTCTCGCGCTCCTCCGTGCTCGGCTATCTCACCGGCTATGTGGCCGAGGAGGGGTACGAGACGGGCTCCACCGCCGCGGACGACAAGAACCGCTACGCGCTGCTGCGCCTGCTCCACCCCGCCCCGGAGAGCTGGGCCCTGCCGGTGGTCGCCGCCGTCCTGCTCGTGGTCGTCGCGTGGGTGCTGCTGCGCGGCGATCCCGGGCGGCCCTGGCGCGGCGCGCTGGTGGTGACCGGGACCGCGTTCCTGCTGATGACGCCCGGCTATCCCTGGTACGCGCTGCTGGTGGTGGCGCTGGTGGCCCTCGACGGGCGCTGGGAGTGGCTCGGCCTGCCGCTCGCGGGAGTTGCCCAGTATGTGACGGCCCGTGCGGTCGACGAAGGCGCGTGGGTCGGGACGCTGGGGTACGCGGTCGCCGGCGCGGCGGTCATGGCCGGCTGGGCCGTGCGGGCCCTGCGGGCGGCTTCCGCTCCCCCGCCGCCGGGGCCCCACGCCGAGGCCCCGGGCGACGCCGCCACACCCGGATCGCCACCCGGATCGCCAGCCACACGGCCGAGGCGGCGAAGAGTCCCGCGGTGATCAGCAGCCAGCGCGGCCAGAAGACGTCGGCGCTCAGCCCGGTCGCGTTCTCGTAGCGGCGCTCCCGCCGACCGAGGATCAGCGGGAACCACACCAGCAAAAGCAGCCCGGAGAGGAAGACGGGCACCCGCACATGGTTGATCCAGCGGGCCGCGGCCGGGAGCACGGCGCCCACGGCACGGTCGGCGAGCGCGTACAGCGGCAGCAGCACCAGGTCATGGAGGATGGCGGCGCCGACGATCCACAACAGGATCCCGAACCAGTCGCCGCTCAGCAGCTTGAGCCCGGCGTAGCCGGTCAGCGCGAACGAGCACAGCAGCAGCACCAGCCGCAGCGGTGATTCCGGCTCCAGCCGCCGCGGCCCGAAACGGCGCAGCGCGGCCCGCGGCCCGAAACGGCGCAGCGCGGCCTTCATACGGTCCCCTCGAAGCCCGCTCATACGGCCTCCCCGAGCCCCCCTCATGCGGCCTCCCCCAAGCCCCTTCACGCGGTCTCCTCGAAGTTTCCGAAGGTCAGCCGGCCGACCCACTTGGTGTTGTGCACACCCGGGGCCCCGGGCACGATCACCCGCGCCGGATAGCCGTGATCCGGCGACAGATCCGCGCCGTTGACCTTCAGGGCCAGCAGCGAGCGGGGGTCGCGCACCTGGACGTCGCTCAGCACGACGCGGCGGAAGGAGCCGTGCCGCTGCACCGACTCCACCAGGACCCTCGGTGGCCGGTCGGCATGCCCCACCAGCGCGGCGAGGTCGGCCAGCCGCACCCCGTCCCACCGCTGGTCGGAGGTGGACCACCCCTCCACACAGGCGATGGGCAGCGCCGCGCCGTGTCGCGGCAGCCGCAGCAGCGCCTCCCGGGTGAGGACGGTCTCGCGGCCCGTCGCGCCGCGCACCGTCAGCCGCCAGTCGGGGCCGATGTCGCGGGCGCGGAGGCCGACGGCCATGGTGGTCTTGTTGATCTGGAAGCCGTTGGGCCCCGACCCCGGGTTGCGGCCGTGCGGCGCGAGTACGGCGGTCTCGCGCAGCGCGCCGCCGATGCTCTGACCGGCCGTCACCACCAGCAGCGCGAACGAGCCGGTGCCGACCATGGCGAGCGCGCCCCGCCGCGACATGGTGGGCGCGGCCGGTTGCGGGCTGACCAGGCCGGTCTCGTCCGGCGGCTCCGGCTTGGTGTCGTGGGCGCGGGTGCGCAGCTCGGCCCGCAGCTCGCGGCTGCGCAGCGCCCGCACCATGGCCGGGAACCGCAGCGCCACATGGACCACGAGGGCGGCCATGAAGATCCACGCCCCGTAGAAGTGCAGCGGGTAGAAGGACCCGGGGAAGATGTAGTCCAGCTGGACGTTGAGCACCCCGGTCGCGAATTCGAACAGCCCGCCGCCGACCAGCGCCAGCAGCGAGAGCCGCTCCAGCCCGTGCCCCACCGACCGCACCGGCGGCCAGGTGAACAGCTTGGGGATCACCGACCACAGCTTGGCCAGCAGCACCGGGACGAGCACGATCCCGAGGGTGACGTGCACGCCCTGGTTGACGCGGTAGAGCCAGGAGGGGTTGGTCGGCCAGGTGAAGAGGTAGAAGCCGAGCAGCCCCTTGTCCGGGGTCTGGTCGTTGACCGGGGACAGGCCGGGGTTGTAGGCGGCGTACGACAGCAGTCCGGTCACGAAGAGCACCGGCAGGCCGAAGAGCAGGATCACGCCGAAGACAGACGTCAGCCAGGGGCCGCGCAGAGGACTGCGCCACAGCGCGCGGCCGTCACGGTGGGTACGGGGAGGGTGGCTCATGGCATGACGGTAGGGCGGCCGCGCCGCGTTCCGGGGCCTTGAGCCCATGACGAAACGGTGACGTCAGCCGCCCCGGCCGCGAGGATCTGACGGTCCGGTGACGTCGCGCGGGGCGGCGGCCCGGACGCGGGTTTCACGACGTAGCGTGACGTCGTGAAACTCCCTCTCCAGAGCGGCATCGACACCGGGGCCGTCGAGAACGAGAAGCGGACCGGCCGCCGCCGGGATGTGCTCGCCGCCGCTGCCGCCGCCGTGCTCTTCGCCGTCGCCGCCGTCGTCGGCACCCTGATCCAGCGGGCCGATCACTCGCTGTACGTCGACTGGGCGCCGCTGTACGCCGACTGGCTGCCCCATGTGGGCCCCGGCACGCCCGCCGCCCTGGCCGTCGCCGCGGCGGTCGTCGTCCACGCTCCCCGGCTCGCGGTGCGGCTGCCGTGGCGCGGGCTGCTGGGGGCCGTCTGGGCGGCGTCCATGGCCTGGATCTGGTCACTGGCGCTGGTCGACGGGTGGCAGCGGGGGGTGGCGGAGCGGCTGACCGCGCGCCACGAATATCTGCGCGGTGTCGACCGGTTCCACGACATCGGCGCGGCCCTGCGCGGCTTCACCGGCCATATCCTGCTCACCCAGCCCGACCACTGGCCCGCCCATATCGCGGGCCATCCGCCGGGCGCCGTGCTCACCTTCGTGGGCCTGGACCGGCTGGGCCTGGACGGCGGGGCCTGGGCGGGGGCCTTCTGCATCACGGTGGGCGGCTCGGCGGCGGTCGCGATCCTGGTCACGCTGCGCGCCCTGGGGCAGGAGCGGGCCGCGCGCGCTGCCGCCCCGTTCCTGGTCCTGGCGCCCGGGGCGGTCTGGGTGGGCGCCTCGGCCGACGGCTATTTCGCGGCCGTCGCGGCCTGGGGGCTCGCGCTGCTGGCGCTCGCGGCGACGCGTACGGTCCGGGCGCCCGGGGCGGTCGCGTTCGGCTCCGGGCTGCTGCTGGGGCTGACGGCCTATCTCTCGTACGGGCTGACGCTGCTGGCGCTGCCCGCCGTCGCCGTGCTCCTGCTCGCCCGTACCGCGCGGCCGCTGCCCTTCGCGCTGATGGGGGCGGCGGTGGTGGCCGGTGCGTTCACGCTGACCGGTTTCCAGTGGTGGGAGGGGTACTCCCTGCTGGTCGAGCGCTACTACCAGGGCGTGGCCTCGGACCGCCCGTACGCGTACTGGGTCTGGGCCAACCTGGCCGTCGCGACGGTGGTCGCCGGTCCGGCCGGTGTCGCGGGCGTGCGGCGCATGCTGTCGGCGGCGCCGGACACCGTAAGGCGGCTGCGGCCGGGCGGCCCGGGCGCCCCGGACGGGCTCGTGGTGCTGACCTTCGCCGTGCTGCTGGCGCTCGCCGTGGCCGATCTGTCCGGAATGAGCAAGGCCGAGACGGAGCGGATCTGGCTTCCCTTCCTGGTCTGGCTGCTGCCCACCGCCGCACTGCTGCCCGCTGTTGATCGTCGCCGCTGGCTTGTGGCCCAGGCGTGTCTCGGACTGCTCGTCAACCACCTGCTTTTGACCGGTTGGTGAGGAGACCGATGTGAAGGGCACGTGATACTTCTGTGATACTGAGGGGGACGTACATCTGTACTGTTGCCAGGGGGCGGGACCCGTGAAGGCGCTGAAGATCGTGCAAGCGTTGAAGGCTTTAAACGCGAAGAACGCCTATGGCGTGGCCGCGCCCATAGGCGCGCTCACGGCCGTGGCCGTCGTGGTGGCGCTGCTGATAGCCCTCACCTCGCCGGGGGACGCGGGCGGCGCACAGGACGGGGATCTCCCCGCCGCCGCGGCGTCTCCCAAGTCGGACCGGGTCCCCAGGGAGCCCAAGAAGAAGGACAAGTACGCCCATTGGGACGGCAAGGTCAAGGTGCTCGGGGACGGCTCCACGTCCTACACCGGACCGCAGCCGCATCAGCTCAAGCCTGAGAAGCTCAAACCGGGTGAGAAGCCCCCGCAGTTCGTGGTCTTCTCCTGGGACGGCGCGCTGGAGAACGACGACCATCTCTTCTCCCGCTTCCGCCAGGTCGCCAAGGAGAGCGACGCCACGATGACGTTCTTCCTGAGCGGCATGTATCTGCTGCCCAAGACGAAGAGCGACCTCTATCGCCCGCCCCAGCACAAGCCGGGCTCGGCCGCCATATCCTTCCCGACCGACGAGCACATCAGGGAGACCCTGGAGCAGCTGAGCGGGGCCTGGCAGGACGGCAATGAGATCGGCTCCCACTTCAACGGCCACTTCTGCGGCGCCAAGGGCGGGCAGGACTGGTCCACCCAGGAGTGGAAGAGCGAAACGGAGCAGGCCATCTCCTTTGTGAAGCACTGGAAGACCAACACCGGCTTCACCGACATCAAACCGCTGCCGTTCGACTACGACGTGGAGCTGGCGGGCGGACGCGCGCCGTGCCTGGAGGGCCAGAAGACGCTGATTCCGGCCATCAAGTCCCTCGGCTGGCGCTATGACGCCAGCTCCCCGGGCGACTTCCAGCTCTGGCCGTCCAAGATCGACGGGATCTGGAACTTCCCGCTGCAGCTGGTGCCGTACCCGGAGAGCGAGAAGCAGGTCCTCTCGATGGACTTCAACTTCCTCTTCAACCAGTCCGGTGACAGCACCGAGGGCGATCCGGCGAAGTACACGGAGTGGGAGCGGCTGACCCGCGAGGGCTATCTGAACGGCTTCGAGCGGGCCTACAACGGCAGCCGGGCGCCGCTGTTCATCGGCAACCACTTCGAGACCTGGAACGGCGGCATCTATATGCAGGCCATCGAGGACGTGATGCGGAGCGTCTGCCGCCGCGACGGGGTGCGGTGCGTGTCGTTCAAGCAGCTCGCCGACTGGCTGGACGCCCAGGACCCGAAGGTCCTGGCGAAGCTGCGGATGCTGGACCCGGCGGAATCGCCGGACTGGTCCACGTACACCAAGACCAAGTAGTCGGGACGGCAGTCCTGTTGCCGGGCTTCCCCCGGGACCTATTCCGCCGCCCGGTCCGTCATATAGCTCTTCCAGATGTCCAAGGGGTAGGTGCCGCCCGAGATGTCGGTGGCTTTCCCGCCCATCCCCTTGAGCGGCATCAGCTCCTGCGACTTGGGGTCCACCCGGGACAGCGAGACCGCCGTCGACAGCTTCTTGGTGTAGCCGACGAACCAGGCGGAGTTGCCGTCCTGCGCCGTGCCCGCCTTACCGGCCACCTCACCACCGGCCGCGGCGGCCCCGCGCGCCGCGCCCTCCGGGCTCTGGACGGAGCCCCGCAGCGCATCGTCCACCTCCGCCGCGACCGCCGGGCTGAAGGCCCGCCTGGCGCTGTCCTTGCGCAGCTCGAGCCGCTGCCCGCCGTGGGTGAGCCCGCTCACCGAGTACGGCGCGTGGTGCGTGCCCTCGGCGGCGAACGTCCCGTAGGCGCTGGCCATACGGATCGAGCTGGGCGTCGCGGTGCCGAGCGAGAACGCGGGCACCCGCGCGCCGAAGCTGCTGGGCAGCATCCCCGCGTCGATGGATGCCTGCCGGACCCGGTCCAGGCCGACGTCCATGCCCAACTGGATCATCGGGGTATTGATGGACCGCACGATCGCCTGGCGCAGGGAGACCTGCCCATAGGAGGCGTCACCGTCGTTGCCGGCCCGCACGATCTTGCCGCTGCGGTCCCAGTACGGCCCCTCGGGCGTATGCACCGCGATCTTGTTGTCGCCGTCGTAGAGCGTCGAGGGGGTCACGGGCGTCCGCTCCCCGTTGCGCTTCAGCAGAACGCCGTCGCGCAGCGCGGCCGCGTAGACGAAGGGGGTGAAGGAGGTGCCGGCCGGGACGTTGGAGGCGTTCGCGTCGTTGAATCCCTGCTCCAGATAACCGGGGCCGCCGTACAGCGCGCGTATCGCGCCGCCGGGGGCCACCGAGGCGGCGCCGATCCGCACATGGCGGTCCTCGGGGCGATGCTCGGGATCGAGGGTGTCCCGGGTCTTCTTCACCGCCTTGGCCAGCGCCTGGACCTTCGGCTTCTCGAAGGTGGTGTGAATCTGATAGCCGCCCAGGTCGAAATCGGCGTCGGATATCTCGGTATGGGAGCTCACATACGCCTTGGCCGTCTCCACCAGATAGCCGACCTGACCGGTGAGCCCGGCCGACTTGGGCGGCGCCTTGGGCTCGGGGAACGACGTATAGCGGGCCCGCTCGGACCGGGAGAGCTTTCCGATGTCGACCATCCGGTCCAGCACCCACTTCCAGCGGTCGACGGCCCGCTTGTGGTTCTTGGCGCTGAGCGTGGGATCGAATGTCCCGGCACCCTTGAGCAGCGAGGCGAGCAACGCGCCTTCGCTCGCGTTGAGTTCCGAGACGTCCTTGCCGTAGTACGCGTACGCCGCCCGCTGAATGCCGTAACTGCCGCGCCCGAACCAGCTCGTGTTCAGATAGCGCTGAAGGATCTCCCGCTTGCTCATCCGGTCGTCCAGCTTGATGGCCATGAACATCTCGGTGAGCTTGCGGGAAAAGGTCTGGCGCTGATTCAGATAGGCATTCTTCACATACTGCTGGGTGATGGTGGAGCCGCCCTGGGTCTCACCGCCCGTCACCATCCGCGTCACGGCGCGCATCAGACCGCTTGGGGACACTCCGCTGTCGGAGTAGAAGCTGGCGTTCTCGGCGGCGAGCACCGCCCACTGGACATCCTGCGGCACCTTGTCCAGCGGCACCTCCTGCCGGTTGACCGGACCGGTGCGGGCCATCTCGCTGCCGTCGGCCCAGTAGTAGACGTTGTCCTGCTGGGTGGCGAAGTCGTTCAGGTTCTTGGGTATGTCGGTCTGCAGATACAGATAGCTCAGCAGACCGGTCAGACTGCCGAGGCAGAAGACGAAGAGGAGGGTGATCTGACGCCACGACGGCAGCCATCGCCCCACACCACGCCGCCCCGCCCGGGGGTAGTCCAGCCGGACCCGCGCCGCCGCCCAGCGGCGCAGCCGCATCCCCCGGCTCCCCGAGGACGGCTTTCGGCGGTGCTTGCGGTGCTTCCCCATGGCGTTGTCGCTGCTGCCCAGCACGTGTTTTCCCCCACGCTCGCTCCGCGCGCGGGCGCGGCACAAAGGTGTGATCTTCCATCCCCCCGGACCAGACGATCCTATTTTCCCCTCTGAACGTCTGTCGCCACAGGGCCCCAATTTTTTGTAACAGTGACCATATTCAGCGACACCACCCACCCGATGACCTTTCGCACCGCCCGGACCACCCCTGCCGACGGCCCCGCGTACGCCCCTCCGGCGTGCTGCCGCGAAGCTCAAATGAAGCTCTGAACCACGGGCCCGGGGGATTCGTCCTCCTTCTACGGGGTCATCACCTCGGCACGCGAGAACAACACCGCGGGGGACGCGGTACGGAACGAGGAGGGGGAGCCATGGTGCGCCTCGGTACCGGAATCGGCTGGCGACCGGAGATCGCCGACGACATCGCACGACTGCCCGGCATCGACTGGGTCGAGGTGGTGGCGGAGAACATCTGCCCCGACCATGTGCCGGACGCGCTCCGGCGGCTGCGCGAGCGCGGGACCACGGTGGTCCCGCACGGGGTGTCGCTCGGCCTCGGGGAGCCGAGCGGCCCGACCCCGGCCGCCTCAAGGCGCTGGCCGAGCGGGCCGAGGCGCTGGGCTCACCGCTGGTCACCGAGCACATCGCGTTCGTCAGGGCCGGGGGCCCGCTGACCGCGTCACCGGCCATCGAGGCCGGGCATCTGCTGCCGGTGCCGCGGACCCGTGACGCGCTGGACGTGCTGTGCGAGAACGTGCGCATCGCACAGGACGCGCTGCCGGTGCCGCTCGCGGTGGAGAACATCGCGGCGCTGATCTCCTGGCCCGGCGAGGAGATGACCGAGGGTCAGTTCCTGGCCGAGCTCGTGGAGCGCACGGGGGTGCGGCTGCTCATCGACGTGGCCAATCTGCACACCAACCACGTCAACCGGGGCGAGGACCCGGCCAAGGCGCTGGACGAGCTGCCCACGTCGGCGATCGCCTACGTCCATGTGGCGGGCGGGGTGGAGAAGGACGGGGTGTGGCACGACAGCCACGCCCATCCGGTGACCCAGCCGGTGCTCGACGTCCTCGCCGAACTGTGCGCCCGTACGGCACCGCCCGGCGTACTGCTGGAGCGCGACGAGGACTTCCCGGCGGCCGGGGAGCTGGCGGGCGAGCTGGACGCGATCCGCGCGGTGACGGCGGCGGGGGTCGTGGAAGGGGCCGTCGCTCCGGCGACGACCTCCGCCGCGCCTGGCGCCCCCGTGCCGGACGCCGTCCGGGAGCGGCTGGCGCTCGCCCAGACCTCGCTGCTGTCCGCGCTGGTCGGGGGCACCCCGCCGCCCGAAGGCTTCGACCGGCGGCGGCTGCGGGTGCAGAGCGCGGCGCTGACGGCCAAGCGGGCGTCCGTGGTCGCCAAGGTGGCCCCGGAGCTGCCGGAGATCCTGGGCACCGGCTACCGCCCGGCCTTCGCGCGGTACGCCGACGGCCGCCCGATGACCGGCGGCTACCGCCGCGACGCGCTGGCGTTCGCCGAGCAGCTGCTGGCGGACGGCCGGCCCGAGGACCCGGCCGCCCGGCGCCGCCTGACGCTGTGGTGGCAGGAGCGGTCCGGGCCCGCGCCCCTGGCGTCCCATCCGGCGGCACGGCTGGCCCGCCGGGTCCGGCTCGCGCTGAGCGGGCGGCGAGCGGCATGAGCGCGGCGGTGATCCTTATCTACGCAGCTGTCGCCCTGTCGTCGGTGGTCCTCATCACCGGCACGGTCCGGGCCCGGCGCGGGGAGGCCGTGGGGCCGGTGGACGCCCGGGCGTATGACCTGCTGGAGGCCGCCTTCCTGGCGGGCGGGCCGGGCCGGACGGCGGACACCGTGATCAGCGCGATGTACGCGGACGGCCGGCTGGCGATCGGGGATCCCGGCGTGGTCTCGGTACGGCAGCCGATCGCGCGCGGCCCGGTCGAGGAGGACCTGCTGCGGCTGTGCGCCGGTTCCCCGCACGGCGCTTTGAACTGGCTGCGCCGGGAGTTGATGCGCAGTGCCTCGGTGCAGGCGATCGGCGACCGGCTGGCGGGGCGCGGGCTGATGGTGCGGCCGGACGCCCTCCGGTTCTGGCGGCGCGCGGCACGGGCGCAGAACACGCTCTGCGCGGTGGGCGTGTTCCTCGCCATCGTGATGACCATCGGCTCCGTGGCCGACGACGGACTTCCGCTGATCTTCGCAATCGCCCCCGCGCTCTTCACCGGCTTCCTCATCGGCGGAATCTGCGCCGGCGCGGCCAAGCGCCGACTGACCGCCGCCGGGAAGCGGGCGCTGGTGGCGTACCGAAGGGAATCGGGGGTCGGCGAACGGCGGCACACCCTGTCCGTCGGCCATCCCGCGACGATCCCCGTCGCGGTCGTCGTCGCGCTGACCGGGGCGGCCACCCTGACGGACGATCCGCTGCTGCGGAAGCAACTGCTGGACGCGCAGAAGGTGCCGAGCGGTTCGGGCTCGTCGAGCGACTCGGGGTCGTCGGGTACCTCGGACTACGGCGGCGGATCGTGGTGCGGAGGGGGCGGCTCCGGCTGCGGAGGCTCCTCGTGCGGCGGCTCCTCCTGTGGCGGGGGCGGAGGATGCGGCGGCTCCTCGGGGTCGAGCTGCGGCGGGGGCGGAGGATGCGGCGGCGGCTGAGCCGCCGTACGACGGGGCTGGGTTGCTGCCAGGAGTCCCGGAAGGTCTGGGAGGCCGCCGCGCACCACCAACCACCGGCGGGCGCCAAAGGTGTTGGCGGCAGCCGCGGCCCGGTGAAACTGCCCACCCCCAGTGCCGATGACGCACTACCACCAGCGGGCGCCGGGTGCGGGCGGGTCGGCCGTAGCTCTGCCGGGCCGATCCGCAGCCCGGTAGATCGCTCGGCACCCGCTGCCGATGACAATCCCGCACGCCACCAGCGGGCGCCGGGTGCGGGCGGCCAGGCCGAGCCGCCGCCCGATGAAACGCCCCCGTGCCGATGACGATCCCGCGCGCCACGACCAGCGGGCGCCGAGTATGGGCGACCGGCCCGAGCCGTAGCCCCGTGAAACCGCCCAGCACCCAACTGCCGATCCCGATCAGCCAAGCGTCCTCGCCGATCCGCAGCGGCCCGGGCACCACCTCCCGCGCCGGGGCCGCGGGGGACGCGGGGGACGCGGGCGATCGGTCGCCGCCCTCGGGCAGGCCGCGCGACCGGCCGCAGCCCTCGATCAAGGCGAGCCGCACCCCCGGGCGAGTCGTTCATATCGTGAAAACAATGGCGCGACGGCGGTCGGGTCCAGTAGAACTCGGCCATGTTGTGGGTCCTTTTCCTGCTCGTCGCGTGGGGCGCGGCGGTTGTCAGCTGCACACGTCTGTGCCTGGCGGCAGTCGCCGCCGCCCAGCCGCTGGACCCCGATCCGGCGGCGGACGCGAAGGGTCTGAGCCTGTACGAGGCGGCGTTCCTGTCGGGCGGTCCGCGGCGGGTGGGCGATCTGGTCCTCGTCACGATGTACCGCGAGCGTCGGCTGCTGCTGGCCCACACCGGCTGGGTCACCGTCGTGGTCGCGGACGGGCGGGACGAGCTGGAGCGGTCCGTGATCACCGCGATAGGGCCGGAGGGCCAGTCCCCGGTGCGGCCGGTGCGGGCCGCGCTCGCCACCGCCGCCGCGGTGCGGGCGCTGGGCGACCGGCTGGTGGCGGCGGGGCTCGCGGTGCCCGCCTCGGCGCGTACGAATGTGGCGGTCGCGGTGCGGCACGTACGCGCGGCCTGCGCGCTGGTGCTGGCGACGGCGGCCGCCGCGCTGCTGCTGGTGCCGCCCGCGGCGGGGCGCGGTCCGGTGGCCTCGTGGTTCATGCTGCCGCTGCTGCTGACGGTGAGCTGTCTGCTGATCGCCCGGGTCGAGGCGCATCCGTACTCGCGATGGGCCTCCCCCGCCGGGCAGCTGCTGCTGGGCCGGATCGACGTGCCCCCGCGGCGGACCCTCGCCCAGCGCTCGGTCGGCGGCCCGGACGGCGATGACGACGAGGGCGAGGTGCTCACCGCGCTCGCGGTGCACGGCACCGCCGCCCTCCCCGACCGGGCGCTGCGCGCGGCGCTGAAGGGGCATTGGGGTCATTGACCCCGACACCGCGGCCCGGTGCTTTACATGGTCATCCGCCGCGCCAAATATCCCTTTCATCGCGCGATGCACGAAGGGATGGCCAGTGAGAGCAGCAGCGCTGTACGGCATCCTCGGCCCGCTGTCCCTGTCACTGTCGATGAGCGCGCTGCTCGCCACGCCCGCCACCGGCCGCCCGCTCGCCGCGTCCACCGCCCGCGCCGCCACGACGGCCGCCGCGTCCACCCCGTCCGTCACGGCCCCGGCCGGTGCGGCGGGCGCGCCCCTCACGGCCCCGGCCGCCCCCGCCACCCGTTCGGCCTCCGCCGTCCCCGTCGCCCCCGCCTGGAGCTCCTGGTCCGGCTCGCCCGCCACGGCCGCCACGGCCGCCACGGCCGCCGCCCCGCCCGGTGACGCGGCCTCGGCCCGCGGAGTTGCGCTCGCCGCCCGGCGCGCGGCGGAGCGGGGCATCGCCTTCCGCCGCTGCCCGCGCGCCGAGGCGTTGGCCGCCCCCATCACCTGCGGAAAGGTCTCCGTACCGCTCGACTACGCCCGCCCCCGCGGCAAGCACATCAGCCTTACCGTCAGCCGGGTTGGGGCCACCGGCCCCAAGGCCCGGCGTCAGGGCGCGCTGGTCTACAACCCCGGCGGACCGGGCGCCTCGGGTATGGCGTTCCCCGAGTACGCGGCCGAGAGGGCCTTCCGCCGGGTGGCCGCCGCCTACGACTTCGTCGGCTACGCCCCACGGGGCGTCGGCCGTTCAGCGCCGCTGTCCTGCCAGCGGCCGTCGGCCTACGCCAAGGCACCGACCAGCTCCCCGCCGCACCCCACCGCCGCCTTCAAACGGCGGCTGGTGGCACGGGCGCGCGCCTATGTGCGGGGCTGTGTACGCCGCGCGGGCCGCGCGCTCGCCCACTACACCACCCTGAACAACGCCCGCGATCTGGAGGTGCTGCGCGCGGCGCTGGGCCAGCGGCGGCTCACCTTCGTGGGCGCCTCTTACGGCACGTACTACGGGGCCGTCTACGCCACGCTCTTCCCGGGGCGGGTGCGCCGGATGGTCTTCGACAGCGTGGTCAACCCGGCCCCCTGGCGGATCTGGTACCGCGACAACCTCGACCAGTCAGTGGCCTTCGAGCGGCGCTGGCGGGACTGGCGCCGCTGGGTCGCCCGGCACCACGCCGTCTACCACCTGGGCACCACCGATGCCCGGGTGCTCGCCTCGTACGAGAAGGCGCGGCGGCGGCTGGGCCACAAACCGGCGGGCGGGGTCGTCGGCACCGCCCAGCTCCAGAGCGCGTTCCTGCGGACCGGCTACAACGACGCCTACTGGGATCCGGCCGCCCGGGCGCTGGCCGCCTATCTGCACGGTGACCCCGAGCCGCTGATCGCGCTCGCCGCGCCCGATCCGGCGCAGGCGGCCGACGACGAGAACGGCAATGCCGTCTACACCGCCGTGGAGTGCAACGACGCGCCCTGGCCGCGCACCTGGGCCACCTGGAACCGCGACAACACCGCCCTCGCCCGCCGCGCGCCCTTCGAGACCTGGGACAACGTGGCGATGAACCTGCCGTGCGCCTTCTGGCCGCTGAAGCCCGGCCGCCCCCTCGACGTGGGGCATTTGGAGGCGGTGGGCCCCCGGACGGGGCGGGTCGCGCTGCCGCCGGTGCTGCTGCTCTCAGCGGAGCGGGACGCGGCCACCCCGTACGCGGGGGCGAAGGAGCTGTGGCACCGGCTGCCCGGCTCCTCGCTGGTGACCGAGTGGAAGGCGGGCACCCACGGGGTGTGGGGCGGGCCGAACGACTGCGTCAACCGCCATGTGGACACGTATCTGCTGACCGGGAGGACGCCGGGCCGGTCCGCCGCCTGCGCCCCGCGCCCGGAGCCCGTGCCGCTTCCGGCCCCGGCCCCGCTGCCCGAGTCGGGCAAGCAGCCGGCCGCGATCCCGGGCACGCCGTAAGAAGCCATAGAAAAAGGCGGGGCCATACGGGACGACCGTAAGGCCGTCCCGACTACCACAAAAGCGTCAGGCCAGACCGGCGACGAGCTCGGAGACCGCCTTGCGCCGCCCGGTGTAGAACGGCACCTCCTCGCGCACATGGCGACGCGCCTCGGAGGCGCGCAGGTGGCGCATCAGGTCGACGATCCGGTGCAGCTCGTCCGCCTCGAAGGCCAGGATCCACTCGTAGTCGCCGAGCGAGAAGGACGCGACCGTGTTGGCGCGCACATCGGGGTAGCCGCGCGCCATCTTGCCGTGGTCCGCGAGCATCCGGCGGCGGTCCTCGTCGGGCAGCAGGTACCAGTCGTAGGACCGGACGAACGGGTACACGCTGACGTAGTCGCGCGGGTTCTCGTCGGCGAGGAACGCCGGGATGTGGGCCTTGTTGAACTCGGCCGGGCGGTGCAGCGCCATGTTGGACCACACCGGCTCCAGGGCGCGCCCCAGCCGGGTGCGGCGGAAGAGGTTGTACGCCTCCTGGAGGGCGTCGGAGGTCTCCGAGTGCCACCAGATCATGATGTCCGCGTCGGCGCGCAGCCCGGACACGTCGTAGGTGCCGCGCACGGTGACGTCCTTGGCGGCGAGCTGGGAGAAGAGCTCCTCGACCTCGTCGGCGTAGCCGGTGCGGTCCTCCGGCAGCACATCGCGCAGCCGGAACACCGACCACAGGGTGTAGCGGATGACCTCGTTGAGGTCCTTGGCCTTCTTACCGGCGTTGGGAGTCTTCTCAGGTGCAGCAGTCATGGCCCTATTCTCGCTCTCCGGCTCCGGAGCCCGGCTCCAGGGTGGCCGTCAGGGCGCCCAGCAGCTCGTCGGCCGCCTTACGGGCGCTGCCGACGCAGGCCGGGATGCCCACCCCGTCGTAGAGCGCGCCGCACACCCCCAGCCCCGGCACCTTGGCGACCTCGGTGCGGATGCGGGCCACCCGGTCGAGATGGCCCACCGGGTACTGCGGCAGTCCGCCGTCCCAGCGGTCCACCCGGCTCGCGACGGGCCGGGCCGTCAGGCCGACGGCCTCGCCGAGATCGGCGAGCGACATCCTTACCAGGTCGGCGTCGTCCCGCTTCAGATCCACCTCGTCGTCAAACCGCCCGATCGAGGTACGCAGCACGAAGAGATCGGGTCCGGCGTCCCGCAGCCAGCCCCATTTGCGGCTGGAGAAGGTCGCCGCCTTGATCGTCCGGCCGTCGACCGGCGGCACCAGGAAGCCGCTCCGTTCGGCGAGGGCGTCCACGCCGGTGAGCGCGTCACGCCGGAAGGCCATGGTGACCAGTGCCATCGAGGCGTAGTCGACGGTGGCCAGCTCGGCGGAGGCGGCCGGGGCCTCGGTGGCCAGCAGCCGGGCGGCGGCGGGCGCGGGGACCGCCAGCACCACGGCGTCGGCCGTCACCACCGGCGGGCCGTCCGTGCCGTCCGTTCCGGCCGTGCCGTCCACGGCGAGGGTCCAGCCGTCGGCGGTGCGCCGCAGCTCCCGTACGGACGCCCCGGTGCGGATCTCGCCGCCCGCGGCCCGTACGGCGTCGGCGACCGCGAGCGGCAGCCGGCCGATCCCGCCGTCGATGCCCATGAACACCGCGCCGTCCTGCCGCCGCGCGGCACGCTCGGCCAGCTCCCGGACGCCCTCGGTCAGCGGGCCGCCGGAGCGGGCCACGTCGAAGAGGGTGGGGACCGAGGCGCGCATCGAGGTGCGGTACACATCGCCCGCGTAGACCCCGCCCAGCAGCGGTTCGACCAGCCGGTCCACGACCTCGCGGCCGAGCCGCGCCGCGAGGTACTCGCCGAGCGCCACGTCCTCGCCGATCGGTGTGGGCGGCAGCTCCCGGTCACGGGCGATCCGGGCCAGCCCCTCCTCCGAGATCACCCCGGACGCGGCCAGCGGCGCCAGATCGCCGGGGACGCCCATCACATGCCCCTTGGGCATCGGGCGGAGCCCGCCACGCGTCCAGAGGGAGGCGGTCGCGGTCGCGGGCGGCTGCAGCCGGTCGCCGAGGCCCACGGCACGCGCCAGCTCGACGCCTTCCGGGCGGCGGGCGAGCATCGATTCGGCCCCGAGGTCGACGGGTGCGCCCTCGATCTCCCCCGCGCGCAGCTTGCCGCCGAGCCGTTCCGACGCCTCCAGGAGCGTCACCCGCGCCCCGCCGTCCAGCAGCCGGTGAGCCGCCGCGAGGCCCGCGATTCCGCCGCCGATGACCACGACATGGCCGGTGGACCCCGTCCCCGGGGTGTTCGCCGCTCTCATGCCCCCACTCTCTCACCCGCCCCCAGGGCGTGATGTGCCGAGGCCGTCGCCAGATCGGCCTCGATCCGGGCGGCGGTGGCGCGCAGCGCCGGGAGGAGTTCGCGGCGGGCGCTCTCGGCGGTGCCGCGGCCGGCGTGGGTCGCCACGTTGAGCGCGGCCACCACGCGTCCGCGCGCGTCCCGTACGGGCACGGCGAGCGACCGCAGCCCCTCCTCCAGCTCCTGATCGACCAGGGCGTGCCGCTCCGCCGCCGCGCGCTCCACGACGCGCGCCAGCTCGGGCACGTCGGTCATGGTGTGCCGGGTGAGCGCCCGGGCCCGCACCCCGGCGAGATGGGCGGCACGGGCGTCGGCGTCCAGGCCCGCCAGCAGCACCCGGCCCATGGAGGTCGCGTAGGCGGGGAAGCGGGTGCCGATGGTGATGTTGACGCTCATGATGCGGACGGTGGGGACGCGCGCGATATAGCGGATGTCGCCGCCGTCGAGGACGGCCAGGGAGGCCGACTCATGGACGGTGCGGACCAGTTCGCGCATATGCGGCTGGGCGATATCGGTGAAGCCGAGCTCGGCGAGGGGGGCGTAGCCGAGCTCCAGCACGCGCGGCAGCGGCCGGAAGGCCCGGCCGTCGGCCTCCACGTACCCCAGCTCGACGAGGGTGAGCAGCGAGCGCCGGGCGGTGGCCCGCGCGAGCCCGGTGGCCTCCGCGACGGCGCTGAGCGTCATTCCTCCGCCCCGGCCGCCGCCCGCCGAGGCGGTCTCGCCCTGGCCCGCGCCCTCCGTCCCGCCCAGCGCCCGCAGGACGGCCAGTCCGCGCGCGAGCGACTGCAGGAACCCCGCCCCCAGCTCCCGCTTGGCCATCCGCGCGGGGTCCTCGCCCAGGGCCGTCGGCGCGCCGCCCGGGGTGCCCCACACGCGCTCGGCGGCGGGGCGTGGCCGCCGGGCCGCCAACGCCGCCTCCATCGCCGGGACCTCCGCACCCAGCGGCCCCAGCACCGCCGCCCGCAGGGAGTCCACGTCATGGCGGCTGGTGTGGCTGACCACGTTGACCGCGCAGGCGATCCGGCCCGAGGCGTCCCGTACCGGAACGGACACCGCCACCAGGCCCGGCTCGATCAGCTGGTCGTCGGCGGCCCAGCCGTCGCGGGCGGCCTCCTTGACGTGGGCCTCGAAGTCGCCGTCGGAGGCGGGCCGGTGGCGTGGCGGGACGGTGGGGAAGGAGGTGTCCAGGGGGTCCTCGGCGCGGCGGGCGCGCCAGGCGGCCCAGCCGGACCCGGACCACTCGGCGGCGAAGAGCGCGCCGGGGGAACAGCGCTCGGCGGGCAGCAGATCGCCGATGCGGAAGGCGAGGGACATGGTGCGGCGGCGGGTCATCTGGACGACGAAGCGCACCCCGTCGCCGTCGGGGACGGCGACCGAGACCGACTCGTCCAGCCCGTCCGCGAGCCGCTGGGCGAACGGGCCGAGCGCGGCGGGCAGTCCGCTCGCGGCCAGATACGCGTTGCCCAGCTCCATCAGCCGGACCGACAGACCGATGTCGCGCCCGTCGAGCGTCACGTACCCGAGCTGTTCGAGGGTGCCCACCACACGGTCGACCACGGACCGGGCGAGCCCCGTGCCGCGGACGAGATCGCCGGGGCGGACCGTCGTCCGCCCCTCGTGCGCGGCCAGCCGGGTCAGCTCGCGCAGCACGGCGAGGCCGCGCTCGAGAGGCCCGACGGGGCCATTGACAGGTGGTGGCACTGGGCTGAGACTCATCACCAGTCGATTATGAACGATGTTTCACTCAGCGAACAAGTGCCGAACCGCTTGGACCACCACAGCGAGGGGACGATGTGATGCGCACGACCGTCGGCATCATCGGCGGCGGGCCCGCCGGGCTGCTGCTCGCCCGTCTGCTGCACCGCGCCGGGATCGACTGCGTGGTGCTGGAGAGCCGGGACCGGGCGTATGCCGAGCGGCGCCAGCGGGCCGGGATCCTGGAGCAGGGCACCGTGGATGTGCTGCGGGAGTGCGGCGCCGGCGGGCGCCTGGACCGCGAGGGGCTGCCCCACCAGGGCATCGAGCTGCGCTTCGAGGGCCGCGGCCACCGCGTGGACTTCCCCTCCGCCACCGGCGGCAAGTCGGTGATGGTCTACGCCCAGACCGAGATCGTCAAGGATCTCATCGCGCTCCAGCTGGAGGAGCCGGGCGGTCCCCCGCTGCTGTTCGAGGCCGAGGCGCTGGCCATCGATAAGCCGGACTCCACCGCGCCCGTCATCCGCTTCCGCCACCAAGGCCGCGAGCAGACCCTCACCTGCGACTACGTGGCGGGCTGCGACGGCTTCCACGGCATCGCCCGGCGCGCGCTCCCCGCCGACCGGGTCCGCACCTTCGAGCACACCTACCCCTACTCCTGGCTCGGTGTGCTGGCCGATGTGGCGCCGTCCTGCGATGAGTTGATCTACGCCCGCCATCGGCGCGGCTTCGCCCTGCACAGCATGCGCTCCCCGCAGGTCTCCCGGCTCTACCTCCAGGTGCCCAACGACACCGATCCGGGCAACTGGTCCCATGAGCAGATCTGGGACGAGCTGTCGGCCCGCTTCGCGCTCGACGGGGACTGGACGCTGGAGCGCGGCCCGATCACCGCCACCTCGCTCACCCCGATGCGCAGCTTCGTCCAGGAGCCGATGCGCCACGGGCGGCTGTTCCTGGCGGGCGACGCGGCGCATATCGTGCCGCCCACCGGCGCCAAGGGGCTCAATCTGGCCGTCACCGACGTGATCACGCTGGCCCGTGCGCTGATCCACCACCAGGAGACCGGCTCCCCCGAGCTGCTGGACGGCTATTCGCGGACCTGTCTGCGCCGGGTGTGGCAGGCCGAGCGGTTCTCGTACTTCATGACGGACACGCTCCACCGCCGCCCGGACGAGAGCCCGTTCGAGGACCGGGTGCGGCTCGCGCGGCTGGAGCGGATCGCCTCCTCCCCCACCGCCTCCGCCGAGCTCGCCGAGAACTACGTCGGCCTCCCGCTGTCATGACGGCTCCGGGCCCGCTCACCCCCATGAGCCCACCGGGCTCCCGCGCCCCCGGCAGCCCGGACGCGGGCCGCTCGGTCGCGGGCCGGATGCTGGCGGTCCTCGACGCGTTCGACGCCTCGCACCGCTCGCTGTCCCTCACCGCCCTCGCCCGGCGCGCCGGGCTGCCGCTGGCCACCGCGCACCGGCTGGTCGCCTCGCTCACCCGCTGGGGCGCCCTGGAGCGCGACGCCACCGGGGCGTACCACATCGGGCTGCGGCTGTGGGAGGTGGCGACGCTCTCACCACGCGGGGTCGGGGTGCGCGAGGCGGCGCTGCCGTTCATGGAGGACCTGTACGAGGCCACCCACGAGAACGTCCAGCTCGCCGTGCGCGACGGCCTGGAAGTGGTCTATGTCGAGCTGATCTCCGGACACTCGGCGGTCCAGGTGCGCACCCGGGTGGGCAGCCGCTGGCCGCTGCACGCGACCGGGGTCGGGCTTGTGCTGCTCGCGTACGGGCCGCCACGGCTGTACGAGCGGGTGTGCGCCCGCCCGCTGCGCCGCTACACCGACCTGACCATCCAGGACCCGCACCGGCTGCGGGCCGCCCTCGCGGAGGTGCGGCGCACCGGGATCGCGGTCAGCGACCGGCAGATCACCATGGACGGGCTGTCCATCGCCGCCCCGGTGCGCGGCCCGCGTGGGGAGGTGGTGGCCTCGCTGTCGGTGGTGGTGCCGGCCGCGGAGGGGCGGGCCCCGGGGCTGGTCCCGGCCGTGCGGGTCGCCGCCCACGGCATCTCCCGTACCCTCGCGGGCGCTCTGGGGCAAGAGCCCGTCGCGGAGGCTTCCGGTCGGTGAAAGACCCCGGAGCGCGCCTTGCCGCGGCTGATATCCGGTCACATTCTGTGTGGCACCTACCGAGCTGCCGAGCCTGAACCGCCCAGGCCCGAAGGGGGACATGGAGACATGCCCGAAGTGACCGCAGAGCCCACCGCGCAGGGGCGGGAGGCGCCCCGGGGCGGCTGGCAGCCGTATCACACCCTGTGGGCCATGCTGCTGGGCGGCTGGCTCTTCTCGTACGCCGACCGCACGATCACCGGCCCGGTCGTCACCTGGCTGATCGAGCACGACCACGCCATGCTGGGCTCCGCCAGCCATCCGCACGCGCTCGGCGGCCTGATCGGCAGCCTCTTCTTCGCGGGCTACATGCTGACCCAGTTCCCCGGCGGCTATCTCGGCGACCGCTTCGGGCATCGCACCATGCTCGCGGTCTCGCTGCTGTGGGCGGGGGTCGCGACCCTCGCCAGCGGCCTGATGACCGGGCTGATCGCCTTCGTCGTGCTGCGGGTGCTGACCGGCCTCGGCGAGGGCGTCTTCTACTCCAACGACCGCTCGCTGATCGCCCAGCGCACCCCGCCCGCCAAGGCCGGCCTCGGCATGGGCGTCGCGATCACCGGACTGGCCATCGGGCTGACGATCGCGACCATCAGCGCGCCGTATCTGATCGACTGGGGCGCGGAGGTGCTCGGCGAGGAGGACGCCTGGCGGATGCCGTTCCTGGTGCTGGGCGGTGCGACGCTGGCGTTCGGCTGGGTCACGGCGGTCTATATGCGCCGCATCGGCGGCCCGCTCAAGGCCACCGGCTCCACCCTGCGGCTGCTGGGCATCTCGGCGGTGCTGTGCGCCGCGGTCATGGCGGTCTATCTGATCGCCGACGGGGCGGGGATGCCGAGCTGGGGCGTGGCCGTCCTGGAGTGCGTGCTGGCGTTCCTGCTCATCGGGGCGATCTTCGCCCGGCGGAGCAGCAAGCTGGGCTCGGTCTCCCGGAACCGCAATGTGCTGCTGCTCAGCTTCGCCTTCATCGCGGTCATGTGGAATCTGTGGTTCTTCAGCTTCTGGTCGGTGTCGATCGTCGCGGACGCCGCCCACAGCTCGTTCCAGAACGCCGCGCTGGTGGCCACCTTCAACGCGGGCGCGGGCATCCTCGGCTTCCCGGCCGGGGGCCGGCTCTCGGACCGGGCGAAGGCCCGGGGCTGGGGGCGGCGGCCGCTGCTGATCACGTTCACCGTGGTCCAGGGCGTGCTGGTGCTGGTGTTCGCCGCCTATCTGCAGGCCAATGAGAAGCCCTCCCTCTGGGTGATGTCCATCCTGCTCTTCGTGACCAGCCTGTTCTTCAACGCGCTCCAGCCGATGGCGCACGCGCTGCTCAACGATGTGGTCGACGGGGCCGAACGCGGCGCGGCCTTCGGCCTGTTCAACCTGGTCGGGGAGATCGGCGCGGTGGTCAGCCCGGCCCTCAGCGGCACCCTCTTCGACCACTACGGAAGCTGGACGCACGCGGTCTACATCGACGGCGCGCTGATGCTCGCCAGCGCGGGGCTGTATGTGCTGATCCGGGAGAACACCTCGCGCGCATAGGTTGGTCCCCAATAGCCGGACATCCAGTGGCGGAGGGGCATACATGGCGGCGGCACGACGCATGGTGGTCATCGGGGGCGACGCGGCGGGCATGTCCGCCGCGTCGCGGGCCCGCAGGCTCAAGAGCCGGAGCGAACTGGAGATCCTCGCCTTCGAGCGCGGCCAGTTCACCTCGTACTCGGCCTGCGGCATCCCCTACTGGGTCGGCGGGGTGGTGGACGGCCCGGACGAGCTGGTCGCCCGCACGCCCGAGACCCACCAGGGCCGCGGGATCGACGTACGGACGCACACCGAGGTCGTCGAGATCGACCTCGCCGGGCAGCGGGTCCTGGCGCGGGACGTCGACCCGCACGGCAAGGGCGACGAGCACTGGCACGGCTTCGACGACCTGGTCATCGCGACCGGCGCCCGGCCGCGCCGCCCCGACATGCCCGGGATCGACGCCCCCGGCGTCCACGGGGTGCAGACCCTGGAGCACGGGCGGGCCCTGCTGGAGACCCTGGAGTCCACCCGAGTCGAGCGCGCGGTCGTGATCGGCGCCGGATACATCGGGGTGGAGATGGCCGAGGCGCTCATCCAGCGCGGCTGCCAGGTCACCGTCCTGGAGCGCGGTGAGCAGCCGATGTCCACGCTCGACCCGGACATGGGGCGGCTGGTGCGCGACGCGATGTCGGGGCTCGGCATCGACACCGTGACCGGCGCGGAGGTCACCGAGGTGGTCACCGGCGAGGACGGCCGGGTGCGGGCCGTGGCCACCAAGGTCAGCGAATACCCCGCCGACCTCGTGATCCTGGGCCTCGGAGTGGCCCCCGAGACCACGCTCGCCAAGGAGGCGGGGCTCCCGGTGGGCCCTTACGGTGGGCTGCTGACCGATCTGGCCATGCGGGTGCGCGGTTACGACAACATCTGGGCGGGCGGCGACTGCGTCGAGGTCCTCGACCTGGTCTCCGGCCGCACCCGGCACATTCCGCTGGGCACCCACGCCAATAAGCACGGGCAGGTCATCGGCGCCAATGTGGGCGGCGACTACGCGACCTTCCCCGGCGTCGTCGGCACGGCGGTCAGCAAGGTCTGCGATCTGGAGATCGCCCGCACCGGGTTGCTGGAGGCCGAAGCGGCCGCCGTGGGGCTGAAGTTCGAGGCGGTCACGATCGAGTCGACCAGCCGGGCCGGGTACTACCCGGACAGCCGCCCGATGACGGTGAAGATGCTCGCCGAGCAGCGCACGGGACGGCTGCTCGGCACCCAGATCGTCGGCCGCGAGGGCGCGGGCAAGCGCGTCGACATCGCGGCAGTCGCACTGACCGCCGGGATGACGGTGGAGCAGATGACAGCCCTGGACCTGGGCTACGCCCCACCGTTCTCCCCGGTGTGGGACCCGGTACTGGTGGCGGCACGCAAGGCAGCGGGGGCCGTGAAAACCAGCCCCTCCGGCGCTTGAGGAGCGGGGTCCGGGACACCGGAGCCAAAACCAGCCCCTCCGGCGCTTGAGGAGCGGGGTCCGGGACACCGGAGCCAAAACCAGCCCCTCCGGCGCTTGAGGAGCGGGGTCCGGGGCGGAGCCCCGGTTACGGGAAGGAGCGGGCAGGGGAAAGCCCGCCGCAGGCGCCCCCGCCCGGGCGGCGGGTCCTGTCCAGCCGCGGTACACGCGACCACGGCCGGCCAGGACCGCTTCGTCGATCAGCCCCCGCCCTCGATAACCCGAAGCGCAAGCCGCACCCGCTGCCCCACATGCCGCGGGCAGCCCCACGCCCCGGGCTCGAAGGGCCGCTCCGGCGTGTCGTACTCCCCGGGCGCGTACAGATGGTTGAGATGGGCGCCGTAAGGGTCCTCGTGAAAGCCGAAGTGACGGCGGTCGACCAACTCGGTCAGCACGTCCCAGGGATGCGCATCCCCATGCGGGCAGGTCTCGCCCGCCGGGGCGCCCGCCGCGGCGGTCCGCACCCCGCCGAGGATCGCCCGCAGATCCCGGTGGACGGCCTCGGGCGGCGGCTCCTCGCCCGAGGTCACCGACCAGCAGGCGACCAGCAGCAGCACCAGCCGCTCGCGCGGATCGGCCGGGCCCGCCGCGAACCGCCGCGCGGCCCACAGCCCGGCGTCCTCCGCGGCCTGTCCGTCCCGGCAGCGGAAGCGCACGGCGTGGGTGAGCCGTTCGACGTCGAGCCGTCCATCCGGACGTACGAGCACCTCGTCCAGATGGGCGGTGTCCCGGAGGCCGAACAGCCGCTCCCGGCCGGTCCTCAGATGGTCCAGCGCCTCGCGGGCGATCGTGGCGAGGAAGGCCGGGCACAGCCACGCCTCCAGCGGCGCTGTCTCCAGCTCCTCCCGGTGCCAGTGGCGGTAGACGCCCCGGCCGCCGGGGCTGAGCAGATGGATGCCCACGGTGGCCTGCTCCGCGGTGTCCCGGCCGACCTCGGGGTGCTCGCCCTCGCCGTGCGCGCAGGACGCATCGCCGAGGCCGGGAAGTACCGCTTCCAGGGCGTCCACCATGGTGTCCAGGACCCGCCGGTCGCGGATCCGGCCGCTGGCGGCGTACCAGCAGGCGGCGTGCAGGACGACCACGAGCCCGGCGCGGTGATAGCCCAGCGGGTTGGCGACCAGGTTCCTGGCGTAGGCGGACAGCTCCTGACCGGGGTCGACGGCCGCGCTCGGGTAGTCCCAGACGATCGAGCGCAGATCCTCGGCGCGGCGCGCGTCGCGGGCCGGGAGCCGGGGCGGGATGCCGCCCACGCTGCCGGGGGCGATGATGTCCACGGCGACCCGCGCGTACCCGGCGATGTCGCGCGGGCACAGCCACTGCTCCTTGGTCGCGTCGTCCTCCCAGTCGGGGTCCTCGTCCTCGGCCAACCCGTTGGTGAGCAGCGGCAGATCGTCCACGAAGTGGTCGATCCGGTCATCCAGATCGCTCTCGTAAGGATGCGTCCGGTGGGCGCAGGGCAGGTCACGCAGCCGCCGGTCGGTGGCGTGGAGGGCCTCCAGGGCCGCCGCCGCGACGTCCTTACGGGAGAACCGGCCGATGTGCGCGGCCATCATGACCAGCCCGAGCGTCCAGGCGTACGCCTCCTCGCCCGCGGGATCGGCCGCCAGCCGCCTGGCACAGTCCAGGACGGCCCGGTCCGCGTCGCCGCCGTAGGTCTCGTGGAGGATGCCGTCCCAGTCGTCGACGAAATGGACACACTCTGGCGAATCTGACAGCGCGGCGGCGGGCATGTCGGTCATGCCCCTCACGACGCCACGGGAGGCACCCGGGTTCCCGCTTGGTTCAGACCTTCACAGAAGGTGCGCGCGATGCGCTCCTTGTGTGCACATACTCCACGAGACGGGTCAGCGCGTCCGGGTCGGTGCTGGGCAGCACGCCGTGGCCGAGGTTGAAGATGTGGCCCTCCAGCCCCTGGGCGGCCTCCAGCACCTCCTCCGCCTTGGCCTCGACGGCCGTACGCGGGGCGAAGAGCACGGCGGGGTCGAGATTGCCCTGGAGCGCCTTGCCGGGGCCGACCCGCCGGGCGGCCTCGTGCAACGGCACCCGCCAGTCGACGCCGACGACATCCGCGCCCGCCTCGCCGAGCAGCCCGAGCAACTCACCGGTGCCCACGCCGAAGTGGATGCGCGGCACTCCGTATCCGGCGACGGCGTCGAAGACCTTCGTGGAGGCGGGCAGCACGCTGCGGCGGTAGTCGGCGGGGGCGAGGGCGCCCACCCAGGAGTCGAAGAGCTGGACGGCCGAGGCGCCCGCCTCGATCTGGACCTTGAGGAAGGCGGCGGTGATGTCGGCGAGCCGGTCGAGCAGCGCGGCCCACAGCGCCGGGTCGCCGTACATGAGCGCCTTGGTGTGCTCGTGGTTGCGCGAGGGGCCGCCCTCGACCAGATAGCTGGCGAGCGTGAAGGGGGCGCCCGCGAAGCCGATGAGCGGGGTCGCGCCGAGCTCGCCGACGAGCGCCCCGATGGCCTCGGTGACGTACTTCACATCGTCCGGATCGAGCGGACGCAGCCGCTCCAGATCGGCGCGGGTACGGATCGGCCGCTCGACGACGGGCCCGACTCCGGGCTTGATGTCGAGGTCGATGCCGATGGCCTTGAGCGGCACGACGATGTCGCTGAAGTAGATGGCCGCGTCCACCCGGTGCCGGCGCACCGGCTGCAGGGTGATCTCGGTGACCAGGTCGGGCCGCATACAGGACTCGAGCATCGCGGTGCCCTCACGCAGCTTGCGGTACTCCGGAAGCGAGCGCCCCGCCTGCCGCATGAACCACACCGGCGTATGAGGCACCGGCTCCCGGCGGCAGGCCCGCAGAAAGGCCGAATCGGCTGTGGCACGAGCCGCGGCGCGGCCGGTCTGCTGCTGGCCCGAGGGCCGCTCATTGGCGCTCATGCCCCAAATCTTCGCACGGGCCGAACGAGTGACCCGCCAACCCGGGTGTTCCTCCCCGGTTAGGGCCCTCACTGCGCCTAGTCTTCCGGGCATGGCAGCGGTTCAAGGACACCTCTCGAACGGTGCTGACGGCCCTGACGGCACGGAAGCAGGCGGTGAGGACACCCCTCCCGCCTTCCGGCATGCCGTCGCCGCGCTGTGCGGTGTGCGGGTACGGCCCGAGGTGGAGCTCGATCCGACCCCACCCCCGCGTCGGCTCGCACCCTACTCGTACGCGCTGGAGGCGGTGGTCACCGGCGCGTCGGACGACGAGGAGCTGGCCGAGGGGCGGCTGATCCTGCTGCACGACCCGGCCGGACACGACTCCTGGCGCGGCACCTTCCGTCTGGTGACCCTGGTCCACGCGGACCTGGAGCCGGAGATCGCGGCGGATCCGCTGCTGCCGGAGGTGTGCTGGTCCTGGCTCACCGGCGCGCTGGAGGCCCGCGGTCTGCCTTACGGGGAGCCGAGCGGCACGGTCACCCGGGCGAGCTCGCACTACTTCGGCGCGATGGGCGCACGGGAGCCGTCGACCCGGATCGAGATCCGCGCCTCGTGGACCCCGGCCGCCCACCCGGCCCCCGAACCGGCCCGCCCCGGCCCACGGCGCCCGGAGCCCGCGGAAGAGGGCGCGGGCGAACCGCTGGGCGTGCCGGACACCGCGGGACATCTGGCCGCCTGGTGCGACCTTCTGTGCCAGATCGCCGGGCTGCCCCCGGCGGGGGCGGCGGAGGCGGGGGTCGTGTCGCTGCCCCAACGGCGGGGTCCTCAGGCCCGCTGATCCGTCAAGGGGCAACCAGCCAAGCCCCAAGGGCACCGAAGCGCACAAGGTGGCCCGGGTCTTCTGGCCCGGGCCACTTCCCTGCGGCAACCGAGTAAGCCGATGGGCACCGCGACGTATCCGGCTCCTTGGGCCTTCCGGCAGAGGGCACTTCCCAGCGGTAGCTGGGGGAGGCTTTTGCGCCCCGGAGGCGGACCGAGCCCTGAAAAAGTGCACCCGTGATCGATCAGTCGTCCTAATTGCCCGAATTGTTACTCACCAAATCGTGATCATTCCCTAAAGCCAGGCCGTATCGGTGCCGAAGGACGTGGTGACCCGTCCCACAACTCCCCAGGAGGCCTGGTGTCTGTTCTCCTCGAGCAACCGTCCAGCCTGGTCGCCTACCGCCCGAACAAGCCGACGGCCATGGTCGTCGTCGCCGACCCCCGCGTACGTTCCACCGTCACCCGCCATCTCTGGGCCCTCGGAGTGCGCGACGTCATCGAGGCGTCGTCCATCGCCGAGGCCCGTCCCCGCATCGGCAATCCGCGCGACATCTGCGTCGCCGATGTCCACCTTCCCGACGGCTCCGGCCTCACCCTGCTCTCCGAGACCCGCGCCGCGGGCTGGCCCAATGGGCTGGCCCTGTCCGCCGCCGATGACATCGGCGCCGTAAGGAACGCGCTGGCCGGCGGCGTCAAGGGCTATGTCGTCACCGGCACCCGCACCAACCTCGGCATCCCGGGCCGTCCCGGCACCGCCCCGCTCGGCGCCGCCGCCCGGATGCACCGCCGCCCGCCGGGCGCCCCCGGCCACCCCGGCGGCTACCGGGAGCTGTCGGGCCGCGAGGTCGAGGTGCTGAGGCTGGTTGCGGAGGGCCAGTCCAACAAGGCCATCGGCGTCTCGATGGGCCTGTCCGCCCTGACCGTCAAGAGTCACCTCGCCCGGATCGCCCGCAAGCTGGGCACCGGGGACCGGGCCGGCATGGTCGCGGTCGCACTGCGCACCGGGATCATCCACTGAGCCGTATCGACCGCCCGGCCGTCGCGCCTCTCCCCACCGCCCCCGCGCCCGTCGACGGAACGTTCCGTCGACGGGCGCCCTGCGTACTCGCCGCACACAGCTACCCTTGACAGGTGACCGACGCCCAAGAGACCGCAGCAGAGACGACACTGCGAACCACCGGGGGCGCTCCTCCGGACGACCTCCCCCCGGCGCCGGTCCCCTTGCTGGAGCCGCGCGAGGGCATCCCGCCCGTCACCGCCGACGCGGACGCGCTCGCCGAGGTCATCGCGACCTTCGCCGCGGGCCACGGCCCGGTGGCCGTCGACGCCGAGCGCGCCTCCGGCTACCGCTACGGACAGCGGGCCTATCTGGTCCAGCTGCGCCGGGCCGGAGCGGGGACCGCACTGATCGACCCCGTCGGCTGCCCCGACCTCTCGGGTCTGGGCGCCGCGATCGCCGACGCCGAATGGGTCCTGCACGCCGCGACCCAGGATCTGCCCTGTCTGCGTGACATAGGCATGATCCCCACCCGGATCTTCGACACCGAACTCGCGGGCCGGCTGGCCGGATTCGCCCGGGTGGGGCTCGGCGCCATGGTCGAGAACATCCTCGGATACGCCCTGGAGAAGGGGCACTCCGCCGTCGACTGGTCCACCCGCCCGCTGCCCGACCCCTGGCTGCACTACGCCGCGCTCGATGTCGAGCTGCTGGTCGACCTCCGCGACGCGCTGGAGGAGGAGCTGGAGCGGCAGAGCAAGCTGGAGTGGGCGCACCAGGAGTTCGCGGCCATCGCCGCGGCCCCGCCCGCCCCGCCGCGCAAGGACCCCTGGCGGCGGACGTCGGGGATGCACAAGGTCCGGCGGCGCCGGCAGATGGCCGTGGTGCGCGAGCTGTGGACGGCCCGGGACCGGATCGCCCAGCGCCGCGATGTCTCGCCGGGCAAGGTGCTGGGCGACGCGGCCATCGTCGAGGCCGCGCTGGCCCTGCCCGCGAACGTGCGGGCGCTGGCCGCGCTGAGCGGTTTCGGCCACCGGATGAACCGGCGCCAGCTTGAGCAGTGGCAGGCCGCCGTGGACCGGGCGCGGGAGCTGCCGGAGGCCGACCTCCCGCAGCCGGGCCAGCCGGTGGCCGGTCCGCCCCCGCCGCGGGCCTGGGCCGACAAGGACCCGGCCGCGGCGGCACGGCTCTCCGCGGCGCGTGCGGCCGTCACCCAACTGGCCGAAGGGCTGAATCTTCCGCAGGAGAACCTGATCGCCCCGGACACCGTCCGGCGGCTGTGCTGGGAGCCGCCCGCCGAGCCGACGACGGACGCGGTCGCTTCCGTTCTCGCAGGTCACGGTGCCCGTCCCTGGCAGATCGACCAGGTGACCCCGGTGCTCGCGGCCGCCTTGCTGGCGACCCCGGCCTGATGTGACGCGCGTGGACCGGCGGCGGTTGCCGCCGGTCCACGGCTGTGACCTTCAACCCTCCGGTCGTGAGGACTGGGCAGCTTGGTTACTCATAAGTAGCATGAGGTGGTGAGGCGCGCCCCGGGCGTGCCCGCAGCAGTGCCATCCCGCACCTGGAGGAGAGCCAACGTGCCTCGTACCGCTAGGGACGTCGTCTTCGTCGACGGCGTCCGGACCCCATTCGGCAAGGCGGGCCCGAAGGGCATTTACCATGAGACCCGCGCCGACGACATGGTCGTCAAGTGCATCCGGGAGCTGCTGCGCCGCAACCCGGATCTGCCGCCGGAGCGCATCGACGAGGTGGCCATCGCCGCGACGACGCAGATCGGCGACCAGGGCCTGACCATCGGCCGCACCGCGGGCATCCTGGCCGGGCTGCCCCAGTCGGTCCCCGGCTACGCCATCGACCGGATGTGTGCCGGTGCGATGACGGCCGTGACGACCACCGCGGGATCCATCGCCTTCGGCGCCTATGACGCCGTCATCGCGGGCGGCGTCGAGCACATGGGCCGCCACCCCATGGGCGAGGCGGTCGACCCCAACCCCCGCTTCGTCTCGGAGAAGCTGGTCGACGAGTCGGCCCTGTTCATGGGCATGACGGCGGAGAACCTGCACGACCGGCTGCCGCACATCACCAAGGCGCGCGCCGACGAGTTCGCGGTGCGCAGCCAGGAGAAGGCCGCCAAGGCGTACGCCAACGGCAAGATCCAGCAGGACCTGGTGCCGGTCTCGGTGCGCCGCACCTCCCCCGAGGGCGGCGAGCTGGGCTGGGGCCTGGCGACCGCCGACGAGCCGATGCGCCCGGGCACCACGCTGGAGGGCCTGGCCTCGCTGAAGACCCCCTTCCGCCCGCACGGCCGGATCACCGCCGGTAACTCCGCGGGGCTCAACGACGGCGCCACCGCCTCGCTGGTCGCCTCCGAGGACTTCGCCCGGGAGCTGGGCCTGCCGGTGCGGATGCGCCTGGTCTCCTTCGCCTTCGCGGGCGTCGAGCCCGAGGTGATGGGCTACGGCCCGGTCCCGGCGACCAAGAAGGCGCTCGCCAAGGCCGGTCTGTCGATCGAGGACATCGGCCTGTTCGAGATCAACGAGGCGTTCGCCGTCCAGGTCCTGTCGTTCCTGGACCACTACGGCATCGCGGACGACGATGAGCGCGTCAACCAGTACGGCGGCGCCATCGCCTTCGGCCATCCGCTGGCCTCCTCCGGTGTCCGGCTGATGACGCAGCTGGCGCGGCAGTTCGAGGAGCAGCCGGAGGTCCGCTACGGCATCACCACGATGTGCATCGGCTTCGGCATGGGTGGCACCGTGATCTGGGAGAACCCGCACTTCGAGGGGAACAAGTGACCAACACCGCAGAGCTTCTCAAGGGGGCGGCAGAGCTGTTCCCGGGCGAGGTCGTGACGCAGGCGCACGTCCGCCACCTCGATCTCCCCCTGGGCGCGGGCCGCTTCGCGCTCATCACGCTGGACAACGGCCTGGACCACACCAAGCCCACCACCTTCGGCCCGGCCTCGCTCGCCCACCTCAACACGGCGATCGACCAGGTCGAGAAGGAGGCGGCGGACGGCACGATCACCGGTGTGGGCATCACCGGCAAGCCGTTCATCTTCGCCGTGGGCGCCGACCTCAAGGGCGTGGAGCTGCTGAAGCGCCATGAGGACGCGCTGGCCATCGGCAAGGGCGGCCATGACGTCTTCAAGCGGCTCTCCGCGCTCGCCGTGCCCACCTTCGCGTACTACAACGGCGCGGCGATGGGCGGCGGGGTCGAGGTCGGGCTGCACTGTTCCTACCGCACCGTCTCCGCGGCGCTGCCGGCCTTCTCGCTGCCCGAGGTGTTCCTGGGCCTGGTCCCCGGCTGGGGCGGCTGCACCCTGCTGCCGAACCTGATCGGCGCCGACCGCGCGGTCTCGGTCATCATCGAGAACTCGCTCAACCAGAACAAGCAGCTCAAGGGCGAGCAGGTCTATGACCTCGGGATCGCGGACGCGATCTTCGAGGGCGCGGACTTCCTGGAGCAGTCGCTGATCTGGACCGCCTCCGTCCTCAAGGGCGAGATCGAGGTCGTACGGCCGGAGATCGACCGCGGCGACGCCTGGCACGAGGCCGTGGTGCGCGGCCGCGCCATCGCCGACGGCAAGGTGCACGGGGCGGCCCCGGCCGCCTACCGCGCGCTGGAGATCATCGACGCCGCGCGCAACGGTGACCTCGCCCGTGGCTACGAGGCCGAGGAGAAGGCGCTCGCCGACCTGATCATGGGCAGCGAGCTGCGCAGCGGCATCTACGCCTTCAACCTGGTGCAGAAGCGCGGCAAGCGCCCGGCCGGCGCCCCGGACAAGTCGCTGGCGCGCCCGGTCTCCAAGGTGGGCGTCGTGGGCGCGGGTCTGATGGCCTCGCAGCTTGCGCTGCTGTTCGTGCGGCGGCTGGAGGTGCCGGTCGTCCTGACCGACATCGACCAGGAGCGGGTCGACAAGGGCGTGGGCTATGTCCACGGCGAGATCGACAAGCTGCTGCTCAAGGGCCGGATCAACCAGGACAAGGCCAATCGCCTCAAGGCCGCGGTGACCGGTTCGCTGGACAAGGCCGCCGCCTTCGGCGACGCGGACTTCGTCATCGAGGCCGTCTTCGAGGAGATGGGCGTCAAGCAGAAGGTGTTCGCCGAGGTCGAGGCGGTCGTGCCGGAGCACGCCATCCTCGCCACCAACACCTCCTCGCTGTCGGTGTCCGAGATGGCGTCCCAGCTCAAGCACCCCGAGCGGGTCGTGGGCTTCCACTTCTTCAACCCGGTCGCGATCCTGCCGCTGCTGGAGATCGTCCGCGGTGAGAAGACCGACGACGCGGCGCTGGCCACCGCCTTCGGCGTGGCCAAGAAGCTGAAGAAGACCGCCGTCCTGGTCAAGGACGCCCCGGCGTTCGTGGTCAACCGGATCCTGACCCGCTTCATGGGCGAGATCCAGAACGTCATCGACGAGGGCACCCCGGTCGACGCCGCCGAGCGCGCCATCGAGCCGCTGGGCCTGCCGATGTCCCCGCTGGTGCTGCTGGAGCTGGTCGGCCCGGCGATCGGTCTGCACGTCTCCGAGACGCTGCACGGGGCGTTCCCGGACCGCTTCACGGTCTCGGAGAACCTCCGGCGCGTGGTCGAGGCGGGCAAGCGCGGCTTCTACGTCCACGACTCCGGTAAGCCGGAGCTGGACCCGGAGGTCGCCGCGCTGCTCCAGCAGGGCGACACCGTCCTCACCGAGGAGCAGGTGCGCACCCGGGTGCTGGACGCCGTCGCGCAGGAGATCGGCCTGATGCTCGAGGAGGGCATCGTCGCCGAGGCGCAGGACATCGACCTGTGCCTGATCACCGGTGCGGGCTGGCCCTTCCACCTGGGCGGCATCACGCCGTACCTGGACCGCGAGGGCGTCTCGGAGCGGGTGAACGGGAAGGCGTTCCTGGCCCCGGGCGTGGCGAGCGTCCCGGCGTAACGCGACAGGGTCCGGCCGAGCGCCGGGCGGGCCGAGGAATCGGTCCCGCCCGGCGCTCGCGCCGTTTCCGGCCCTTCAGCGGGGCCCGCGGGCCGCTCAGCCGCTTCCCACGCGGCTCCAGGCCCTCAGGGCCAGCCCGGCCTCGTCGGTCTTCTGACGGGCCACCAGGAGCCGTCCGTCCAGTCCCAGCGCGGCCAGCACCACCCGGCCCTGGCCGTCCAGCGCCAGTGCCGGGGTGTGGGCGCCCTGCTCGCCCGAGGGCGTCCACCACACCCCCGCCGCCTCGTCCTCGCTGGGGTGGGCGGCGACCGCCAGCCGCCCGCCGTCCTGGTGGACCAGGACGGTGCAGTCATGACCGTCCACCACGGCGCGCACCGCGGCGACCGGGCCGGTGCCCGTCGACCCGCCCAGCGGCGCGGGGGCCGGGGCGTCCGGCCGCCAGGCCATAAGCTCACCGCTGCCGGCGTCGCGCCAGTAGTGGGTGAGGGTGCCGGGGCTGGTCTCCACCACGACCGCCGAATCCGGCCGGGCGTCGGCGGGGACGTCCTCGCCCCGCTTCGGGGCGGCGCCGGGCTTGGGCTGGTACCAGCGCAGCGCGGCGCCCTTACCGGCCGGTGCGAGCAGTTCGAGCCGGCCGTCGGCGGTCGCGGCCGCCGACAGGCCGCCCAGCACGTGGGTGCCCTTCCAGTCGGTCCAGCGCTCCCAGGTGCCCTTGGGGTCCTGCCGCCGCGCGCTCACCCCGCCCCCGGCGTTGCGGACGAAGACGCGCAGGGCGCCGGAGGAGTCCACCGCCATGGCGGGCGAGCCGGTCCGCTCGGCCTTACGGGCGTCTTTTGGATGCGGGTTGCCCAGCGAGTGCCACGCCGTCAGCGGGCGGCCGGTCTGGAACTGGGTGGCGTGGACGACGTCCACGCGCGCCGGCTCGCCCGCGCCGCCCGGGCGGCGCCGAAGCCCCACCAGATGCGCGTACCCCTCCGCGCTCTGAGCGACGGTCAGGCTGACCAGGCCGGGGGCCTCGATCAGCCAGGGGCCCGTCCACCCCGGCCCTCCGGGCCGGTCTTCCGTCCAGCGCGCCACACCGCCTGCCACCAGTGCATAGGCTGTGAGCCTGTCGTCCTTGCCGCGGAGCAACCGCAACGCCATGGCCCGCTGCCAACCTTCCCCGAGCTGGTCCACCTGATCGAACGATGTCCATAGTAATTTGCCTGGACTATGGATGGACTTGTGGTCGTCGATGCCGCCAACGTGATCGGTTCGGTCCCCGACGGCTGGTGGCGTGACCGCCGCGGCGCCGCCGAGCGGCTCCGCGACCGGCTGGCCGTCCTGGCCGGGACCGGGCTCCCCGACCGCCCGGGGGTGCCCGGCTGGGCCACCCGCCCTCCGGTGGACATCGTGATGGTGGTCGAGGGCGCCGCGCGGGGCATCGAGCCGGTGGAGGGCGTACGGGTGGAGAGCGCGCCGGGCAGCGGCGACGACCACATCGTGCGGGTGGTGGCGGCCCGCGAGGAGGGCCGCCCCTGCTTGGTGGTGACGGCGGACCAGGAGCTGCGGGCGCGGGTCACCGCGCTGGGCGCACAGGTGACGGGCCCCCGGTCGGTCCGCCCTGACCGCTCGTCCTAGGCCGGGTCAGACAGCTCCTCGCGGGCCCTGCTCCGTACGCGTCCCCACCTCGGTCACCCGGCTGTGGCGGCGCCCGTACAGGAAGTAGACGATGAAGCCGATGGCCATCCACACCGCGAACCGCAGCCAGGTCTCGGCGGGCAGATTGAGCATCAGCCACAGCGAGGCGGCCACCGACACGATCGGCAGCACCGGCACCCAGGGCGTACGGAAGGCGCGGGGCAGATCGGGCCGGGTGCCGCGGAGGATCAGCACGCCGAGCGCGACCACGGCGAAGGCGAAGAGGGTGCCGATGTTCACCAGGGCCGCCAGCTGGGAGATGCTGGTGAACCCGGCGACGACGGCGATGAGCGTGCCGAGCAGGATCGTCGAGCGGTAGGGCGTGCCGAAGCGCGGGTGCACCCGGGAGAAGACCCTGGGCAGCAGCCCGTCCCGGCTCATGGCGAAGAACACCCGGCTCTGGCCGAGCAGCAGGATCATGCACACGGTGGTGAGCCCGACCGCGGCGCCGAAGCTGATGACGCCCGCGTAGAAGGGGTGTCCGGTGGCCTTGAAGGCGTCGGCGAGCGGGGCGTCCACCGTCAGCCGGGTGTACTTCTGCATCCCGGTGACCACGATCGACACGGCGACGTAGAGCACGGTGCAGATGAGGAGCGAGCCGAGGATGCCCCGGGGCATGTCCCGTTGGGGGTTTCTGGTCTCCTCCGCCGCGGTCGCCACCACATCGAAGCCGATGAAGGCGAAGAAGACCACGGCGGCGGCGGTGAAGATGCCTTCGACGCCGAAGGTCGTCGGCTCGTAGCCGAACATCAGCTGGATCAGCGGGGCGGTGAGTCCCGAGCCCGAGATCGTGCCCTTGGGCTCGGGGACGAAGGGACGGTAGTTGGCCGGGTCGATGAAGAAGGAGCCCGCGATGATGACCAGCAGCACCACCGTCACCTTCACCCCGACCACCACCGAGGTGACCCGCGCCGACAGCTTCATCCCGAGGACCAGGATCACGGTGAGCGCCAGCACCAGCGCGGCGGCGAGTACGTCGAAGGAGAAGCCGTGCGCCGCGTCGGGCCCGGACAGGGCGGCGGGCAGTTCCCAGCCCCCGTTGGCCAGCAGCGAGCGGATGTAGCCGGCCCAGCCGACCGCGACCACGGCGGTGCCGAGCGCGAACTCCAGCACCAGGTCCCAGCCGATGGTCCAGGCGGGCAGCTCGCCCAGCGAGGCGTACGAGAAGGTGTACGCGGACCCGGCCACCGGCACGGTCGAGGCGAACTCGGCGTAGCAGAGCGCGGCCAGGGCGCAGACGATGCCCGCGACGACGAAGGCGAGGGCGGTCGCGGGGCCCGCCTGTTCCTTGGCGACGGCCCCGGTGAGGACGAAGATGCCGGTCCCGATGATCACGCCGACGCCGAAGACGGTGAGGTCCAGGGCGGACAGCGACCGGGTCAGGGCGTGCTCGGGCTCCTCGGTGTCCTTGATGGACTGTTCGATCGACTTCGTCCGCAGATAGTCCGGACGAGCCTTACGGCTGCCATCGCCATCAGTGCCGCCGCCGGAGCGGCCTTCGGGTTCCCGCTCGCTCACCGATGCCACCTCCACGCCTGCCCGTGCCCCGTGGCCGCCCATGGTTCTGCCAACCGGGCGGGAGGGAGGTGCGCACACCCGAAGCCCCGGCCGATTCACCCGATGGGGGCGGGCCCGGGGGACGCGCGCTGGGCCGGTCGGAGCAGGAAGCTCCGACCGGCCCAGGCGGCGGAAAGGGGGCGGCGGCCCGGTGGCTCAGTCGCGCACCGGCTCGGCCGTCGTCGACCGGGTCACATCGGCACTCCGGGAGCCCGCGTCCGCGGACTCGCTCCCGTAGCGGCCACCGATCCTGGAGACCAGCCCGGTGACCTGCCGGGCGATGTCCGGTGCGGTCAGCCCGATCTCCGCCATGACCTCCTTACGGGAGGCATGGTCGAGGAAGCGCGGCGGGATGCCGAAGTCGCGCACCGGCATGTCGACGCCGGAGTCGCGCAGCGCCTGGGCCACGGCGGAGCCCACACCGCCGACCCGGCTGTTGTCCTCGACGGTGACGACGACGCGGTGGCGCTCGGCGAGGGCGGGCAGCTCCTCGTCGACCGGCTTGACCCAGCGGGGGTCGACCACCGTAGCGGAAATGCCCTGTTTGTCGAGAAGGTCGGCGACCTCCAGACACATCGGGGCCAGCGCGCCCACCGAGACCAGCAGCACATCGGGCCGCTCACGGTCGGCCGCCGCGGGCTCCCGCAGCACGTCCATGCCGCCGATCCTGCCGACGGCCGCGACCGCCGGGCCCACCGCGCCCTTGGAGTAGCGCACCACGGTCGGCGCGTCCTCCACCTGAACGGCCTCGCGAAGCTGGGCGCGGACCTGGTCGGCGTCGCGCGGGGCGGCGATCCGCAGACCCGGGACGACCTGCAGCAGCGACATGTCCCACATGCCGTTGTGCGAGGCCCCGTCGGTGCCGGTGATACCGGCGCGGTCCAGCACGAAGGTCACCCCGCACTTGTGCAGGGCCACATCCATCAGGACCTGGTCGAAGGCGCGGTTGAGGAAGGTGGCGTAGACGGCGAAGACCGGGTGGAGCCCGCCGGTGGCGAGCCCGGCCGCCGAGACGGCCGCGTGCTGCTCGGCGATGCCCACGTCGTAGACCCGCTCCGGGAAGCGCTTGGCGAACTCGGTGAGCCCCACCGGGTGCAGCATGGCCGCCGTGATCGCGACGATGTCCTCGCGCTCCTCGCCGAGCTTGACCATCTCCTCGCCGAAGACCGAGGTCCAGTCGGCGCCGGAGGCCGAGATCGGCAGCCCGGTGTCCGGGTGGATCTTGCCGACGGCGTGGAAGCGGTCCGCCTCGTCCTGGAGGGCGGGCTGGTAGCCGCGGCCCTTCTCGGTGAGGCAGTGCACGATGACCGGGCCGCCGAAACGCTTCGCCCGCTGCAGGGCCGACTCCAGCGCCTCGATGTCATGGCCGTTGATCGGGCCGACGTACTTCAGCCCCAGATCCTCGAACATGCCCTGCGGGGTGATGAAGTCCTTCAGCCCCTTCTTGGCCCCGTGCAGCGTCTCGTACAGCGGCCTGCCGACGACCGGGGTGCGCTCCAGCAGGTCCTTGCCGCGGGCCAGGAAGCGCTCATAGCCGTCGGTGGTGCGGAGGGTGGCGAGGTGGTTGGCCAGGCCGCCGATGGTCGGGCCGTAGGAACGCTCGTTGTCGTTGACGACGATGACCAGCGGGCGGTTCTTGGCGGCGGCGATGTTGTTGAGCGCCTCCCAGGCCATACCGCCGGTCAGCGCGCCGTCGCCGATCACGGCGACCACGTGGTCCTGCTTGCCGAGCAGCTCATTGGCCTTGGCGAGGCCCTCGGCCCAGCCGAGGACGGTCGAGGCGTGGCTGTTCTCGATGACGTCGTGCTCGGACTCGGACCGCGAGGGATAACCGGACAAACCACCCTTGCTCTTGAGCTTGGAGAAGTCCTGGCGGCCGGTGAGCAGCTTGTGGACGTAGGACTGGTGCCCGGTGTCCAGCAGCACCTTGTCCCGGGGCGACTCGAAGACCCGGTGCAGGGCGATGGTCAGCTCCACCACGCCGAGATTGGGGCCGAGATGGCCACCGGTCTTGGAGACGGCGTCGACGAGGAAGGAGCGGATCTCCGCGGCCAGCTGGTCCAGCTCCTCCGGAGTGAGCCGGTCCAGATCGCGCGGTCCCGTGATGCGGGTCAGCAGCACCCGTGCCTCCTTGCTTCGAGCGTCTCCATGGAGCTTGCCGGTCCGCCCGAGTCTAATGTTCCGCCCTCCGGCGCAGACCTCCCCCATGCGATGTCCGTCACGCGTGTTCTTTTCAGACAGCTGCCCGGCGCCTCCGAGGAGGCACCGGGCAGCCGGGTGGGACGTGCGGGTCAGCCGCGACCCGCGGACCGTTGTGTCCTGCGCGACACCGAGTCGATGACGACGGCGGCCAGCAGCACGCCACCGGTGATCATGTACTGGACGGAGTTCGCGACGCCCAGCAGGTTCATCCCCGACGAGATCGAGCCGATGACCAGCATGCCGAGCAGCGCCGACCAGACCGAGCCCCGGCCACCGAAGAGGCTGGTGCCACCGATGACCGCGGCCGCGATGGCCTCCATCAGCAGGTTGCCGGTGCCGGCCTGCTGACTGGCGGAGCCGATCCGGGAGGCGATCATGATGCCGCCGAAGGCGGCCATCAGCCCGGCCAGCGAGTAGACCGAGATCCGGATGGCGACGACGTTGATGCCCGCACGGCGGGCCGCCTCGACGCTGCCGCCCAGGGCGATCACCTTGCGGCCGTAGGCGGTGCGCCGGACCACGAAGTCGAGGATCACCAGGACCGCCACGAAGATCACCAGGGCCAGGGGCAGGCCCTTGTACTCGTTCAGCCGCCAGGCCGCGGTGAAGGCGATCAACGCGAGCACGCCGGTGCGGACCAGGATCTCGCTCAGCGGCCGCGAGGGCACGCCGACCGCCTTACGGCGCCTGCTGTCCAGGAACTGGGCGAGGAAGAAGCCCGCCGTCGCCAGCGCGGCCACCCCGTACGCGGCGATGAGCTGGCTGAAGTAGTGGGCGGTGAGATCCCGCACGAAGCTGTCGTCCGCGATGCTGATGGTGCCGGTGGTGCCGAGCACCTGGAGCATCAGACCGTTCCAGGCCAGCAGACCGGCCAGGGTCACCACGAAGGCCGGGACGCCTATCTTGGCGAAGAAGAAGCCGTGCAGCGCGCCGAGCACCGCGCCGCTGGCGAGCGCGGCGAGCACCGCGATCCCCTCGGGCACGCCCTCGTTGACGTTGAGCACCGCCAACGTGGCCGCGGCCAGACCGCTGAGCGAGCCGACGGACAGGTCGATCTCACCGAGCAGCAGCACGAAGACGATCCCGACCGAGATCATGCCGGTGCCGCCGAGCAGGATCGAGAGGTCGGAGAGGTTCTTGGGCGAGAGGAAGGCGCTGTCCTTCCACTGGAAGACCGCCCAGATGATGGCGATGCCGACGATGACCGGGACCGCGCCCAGATCGCCGCTGCGCATCTTCCGGCCGAACTCCGTCAGATAGCCCTTGAACCCCTCCTGACGGACCAGCAGCCGGGGGTCGACGACGGTGACCGCGTCCTTGGCCACGGGGTTGACGTCGGCCGGGCCGCTCGCCTTGTTGCCGCCGTTCGACGGGCCGCCGTTGGTCTTGTCGACGTTCGTGGTCACTTCGCGACCTCCCCGCTACGCGCCTTGCGGCGGGTCACGGCGTTGTCCGTGGCGCCGGTGATGGCGGAAATGATCTCTTCCTGAGAGGTGGTCTTCACATCGAAGATGCCGTTGTTACGGCCCAGCCGCAGCACCGCGACGCGGTCCGCGACGGCCTTGACGTCGGCCATGTTGTGGCTGATGAGAATGACGGCCAGGCCGCGGTCGCGCAGCCGCTCGACCAGGTCGAGGACCTGCGCGGTCTGCTCGACACCGAGGGCGGCGGTCGGCTCGTCCAGGATCACCAGCTTGGGCTCGCCGAGCATCGAACGGGCGATGGCGACGGTCTGCCGCTGGCCACCCGAGAGCGAGGCGATCGGGATCCGCACACTGGGGATGCGGATCGACAGGGTCTGCAGCAACTCGCGGGAGCGCCGCTCCATCTCGACCTCGTCGAGCACCCCGGCGCGCAGGATCTCGCGGCCGAGGAAGAGGTTGCCGACGACGTCGATGTTGTCGCAGAGGGCGAGGTCCTGGTACACCGTCGCGATGCCCAGCCCCTGGGCGTCGTGCGGCCGGGTGACCTGGACGGACTTGCCCTGCCACTCGATGACGCCTTCGTCGGCGGGGCCGACTCCGGCGATGGTCTTGACGAGGGTCGACTTGCCTGCGCCGTTGTCGCCCACCAGGGCGACGACTTCACCGGCGTGGACCTCCAGATCGATGTCGGTGAGCGCCTGGACGGCGCCGAACCGCTTGGAGATCCCGCGCAACGCCAACACGGGTCCGTTCGGCACGATGGCCAGCTCCGTTCCGGGCAGGGAGATCCCTGCTGTGTGACGGAGGGGAGAGCGCGCTCTCCCCTCGGTTGGGGGGTGTGTCAGGGGCGGGCGGGCCGTCCGCGAGGGACGGACGGCCCCGCGCCGCTACTTCAGACCGGCCTCGTCGCACGCCGCCTTGTACTTGGCGGTGCAGATCTGGGCGACCGTGTAGTTCCCGTCCTTGACGACGGTGTCCTTGATGTTCTTCTTGGTCAGCGAGATCGGGGTGATCAGCGTGGCCGGGATGTCCTTGGTGGTCGGGCTGTCGACCGTGTTGGACTCGTTGACCTTCTCGCCGCGGCCGAGCGCGATGGCCATCTCCGCGGCGGCGGCGGCCTCGTCCAGGTAGGACTTGTAGACGCTCATGTACTGCTCGCCGGTGACGACCCGGCGCACACCCTCGAGTTCGGCGTCCTGGCCGGTGACCGGGGGCAGCGGGTTGAAGCCGCCGCTCTTGAGCGCGGTGATCGCGCCGCCCGCCATGCTGTCGTTGGCCGAGTAGACGCCGATGATGTTCTTCTTGCCGAGCGAGGAGATGGCGCCCGTCATGGCCTCGTTGGCCTTGTCCGCGAGCCAGCGGTCGATGTCGTACGACTTGCCGACGTTCACCTTGCCCTTGAGGACGGACATCGCGCCCTTCTTGAACAGGGCGGCGTTGGGGTCGGCCTCCCAGCCGTTGAGCATGACGACCTTGCCGCTCTTGGCCTTGTCGCCCAGCGCCTCGAGCAGCGCCTGGCCCTGGACCTTGCCGACCGTCTCGTTGTCGAACGAGGTGTACGCGGAGACCGGGCCCTCGGCCAGCCGGTCGTAGGCGACGACCGGGATACCGTCCTCGTCGGCCTTCTTGACCGAGCTGGCGATGGACTTGGAGTCCACCGAGTCGAGGATGATCGCGTCGACCTTCTTGGTGATCATCGAGTCGACCTGCTGCTGCTGAACCGACGTATCCGACTTGGCGTTGACGTAAAGGATCTTGCAGTCCGCGCAGAGCGCCTTGATCTTCTTGGTGATGTACGGCCGGTCGAAGTTCTCGTATCTGGCCGTCTGGTCCTCGGGCAGCAAGAGCCCGATCGTGAGCGGACCGGTCTTCTTCTTCTGATCCTTCTTGTCGCTGTCGGCCTCCTTCGCCGAACCACAAGCGGCGAGGGCTACGGTCATCGACACGACAGAAGCAGCAAGAGCGACGCGACGCATCGTTGCGTTCATTTGGGGGTGACCTCCCTGACGAGGCCGCGTCATTGCGGCCGAGGTGGCTGGAAGTCAACTCGGCCGCCCGCATGGCGTCAAGAAGTAAATCCTTAACGAGATGGCAACGGTGCCATTCGTTATCTGAGTGAACGCAGCCGGACAGGCCGGATAGACGGAGCGTGACCGGACAAAGCCGCTCAGGCAAGACCGGAGCCAACGGCCGCGATCCGGCGGTCAGGTGAGGGCCGGAGCCCCCGCCGAGAGCGCACCGTCCAGCAGCGTCGAATCTCCCATCTCGCTGAGCACCAGCGCCAGGGCGCCCAGCACCTCGGCCCGGCCGCCGAGCGCCCCGGGCATCACCGACAGCTGATGGGCCGCGCTGGGGATCGCGTACCGCGCGACCGACTCCCGGATCGGGCCCAGCACCAGCTCCCCCGCCTCGGCGAGCTGACCGCCCAGCACCATCCGGCTCGGATTGATCAGATTGCAGAGGTTGGCCACCCCGCTGCCGATGTGCCGGCCGACGTCCCCGATCACCCGCCGGCAGCCGGGGTCGCCCTCGCGGGCCAGCTGCACCATGCGCTCCACGGTGAGGTCCGCGCCATGGCTGGATTGCAGCAGCGGCAGCACATAGCGGGCCGCGGTGAAGGTCTCCAGACAGCCGCGGTTGCCGCAGCGGCACACCGGGCCCGACTCGTCGAGGGTGATATGGCCGATCTCGCCCGCCGTACCGCCGGGGCCGCGGTAGATCTTCCCGCTGATCACCAGCCCCGCGCCGACACCGTCGGCGACCTTGATGTACGCGAGGTCGGCGACCCCGCGGCCGGAGCCCCAGACCAGCTCGCCGAGGGCGCCGAGGTTGGCGTCGTTGTCCACGTGCACCGGCACCCCGAGCCGCTGGGCCAGGTCATCGCGCGGATTGGTGCCCGCCCAGCCCGGCAGGATCGCGGTCGAGCCCAGCGTGCCGGTCTCCACATCGATCGGCGCGGGCACCCCGAGGCCGACGCCGACCACCTTGTCCTGGCTGAGTCCGCTGGCCGTGATCAGCCTGCTGACCAGCTGCTCCGCCCGGTCCAGGCCCTGTGAGGAGGAGGCGTCCACATCCAGCGGCTCGGCCTCCTCGGCCAGTACCTGATGGGCGAGGTTGCCGATGGCGACGCGCAGATGCGTATGGCCGAAATCCACCCCTACGACGATGCCCGCGTCGCCGCTGAGCGAGACGCTGCGCGCCCGGCGGCCGCCCGCCGAGGTGGGGGTGACCTCGACCGTTCCGCCGTCCTTGAGCTCACGCACGATGTTGGAGACGGTGGCGGCGGACAGCCCGGTGGACCGGGCGATCTCCGCCTGGGTCAGCGAGCCCGCCATCCGCACCGCACGGACCACCCGCTCGAGATTGGCCCGGTGCAGCGACGACTGCGATCCCGGAGTCTCCACGCCCATCCACTCCCGCCTTCGCGGGCGGCACGACGGCCGCTCCGCCGGCCGGGCCGCAGCAGTGAGGCCCAGCGGTGTCTCCAACATGTGAACTCTAAGCTGAGCCGCCACGGTTGTCCCACGTCAAGTCCCTGACCGTCCCGGGACGCCCGGCGGCACCTTCTGATATCTCCGGTCCACCTCCTGATATCTCCCGCCCGCCTCCGGATGGCTCCCGGGCACCTCCGGATACCTCCCGCCCGTCTCCCGACGGGTCCGCGGCAGCGTGGCGATATCCCGCCAGCGTACGACCGGCGCGGCGGAACAAAATCCCCGGGGCGGCCCACAGCACACGGCCCCGTCCTTTCCGCGCGACGGAAAGGACGGGGCCGTGAAAAGCGCTCTCCGGCTGCCCCTATTTGAGCGCGCCCGCGGTCAGGCCCGCCTGGACCTGCCGCTGGAAGAGGATGTAGACGCCCAGCACCGGAAGCATCGCCAGCACCAGACCGGCGAAAAGCGCGGACCAGTCGCCCTTGTACTGCTGGCTGGCCGCGAGCTGCACAAGCCCCTGGGTGAGCACCCGTTTGTCCTCATCGGTGTTGAGCACCGTGGGCAGCATGTACTGGTTCCACTGGCCGAGGAAGTTGAAGATCCCGACGCTGATCAGGCCGGGCTTCGCCATCGGCAGCATGACCTGGAAGAACGTACGGGTATGGGAGGCCCCGTCGATCAGGGCCGCCTCCGCGACCGAGGACGGCAGCGTCTTGAAGAACGAGGTGAGGAAGAAGACCGTGAACGGCAGCGAATAGGCGATATAGACCAGAATGAGCCCATGGAAGGTGTTGAGCAGGCTCATGTTCTTCATCACGAAGAACAGCGGCACCAGCGCCAGGATGATGGGAAAGCTCATCCCGCCGACGAACATGAAATAGATGAATCGCTTTCCCGGGAATTCAAAGCGAGCCAGGATGTATGCCGCCATCGAGCCGAGCAGCATCGTGCCGATCAGGGAGCAGCCCACGACCAGGATCGTATTGAGGAAGAAGTCGCCGATGTTCGACTTGCTCCAGGCCCGGGTCCAGTTGTCGAAGTGCAGGGCGGAGGGGAGTCCCCAGGGCGAGGTGAAGATCTGCTTGTCGGTCTTGAGGGAGCTCATCACCGCCCACAGCAGGGGCAGGGTGACGAGCAGCCCCCAGACCACCAGGATGCCGTGCGAGAAGACGTTGAGGACCTTGCCCTCGCTGCCGAGCCGGCCCTCGGGGGTGAAGCCCGGCGGCGGCTGCTTGCGGACGGGCCCGGCGGGCGGCGCCTCGTCCTCCTTGGTGACGCCCGGGAGTTCCGAGGGCTCTGCGTGCGAGGTCACTGTGGTACCCCCAGATCGGCGGTCGGGCGGCGGTGGCCGGGTGCGGTCGGTGTGATCGGCATCAGTACTCCAGCCGCTCGCGCCGGCCGAGCCTGGTCACGATGACCGCGAAGATCAGGGTGACGATGAGCATCGCGACGCCGATCGTGGTGGCCCGTCCGGCCTGCCCGTCGTGGAAGGTCTTGGTGTAGACGTAGTAGCCCATGACCTGTGTGGAGTCGGCGGGGCCGCCCGGCCCCACGGTCATGATCTGCACCACGGCGAACGCGTCGAGCGCGATGATGCCCATATAGATCCAGCCGGTCTGGACCGTGTCCCACAGCAGCGGCAGGGTGATCTTGAAGAAGGTCTTGATCCGGTTGGCCCCGTCGAGCAGCGCCGCCTCGTAGAAGTCCTTCGGGATGGAGCTCATCCCGGCGGAGAAGAGGACGACGTAGAAGCCGACGTTGCTCCAGACCATCACCGCCATCAGGCACCACAGCGCCAGCTTCGGATCGGACAGCCAGCCCTGCTGGAGCGAATCCAGGCCGATTCCGCCGAGGAAGGCGTTGATCGCGCCGTTGCGCGGGTTGTAGGTGAACTGGAACAGCAGGGCGACGATCGCGATCGACAGCACCTGCGGAAAGAAGTAGATCACCTTGTACAGGCTCGACCCGCGCACCCCGGAGATCGCCGAGTTCTTCCTCCCCCGGCCGCCCACATTGAGCATGAAGGCGAAGAAGAGCCCGAGGCCGAGCGTCACCAGCGGCACCACCAGCAGCAGCACGACATTGTGCCCGACCGCTTTCCAGAAGAGGTCGTCGTGCAGCAGCCAGTTGTAGTTCTTGAACCCGACCATCTTGAAGTCGGAGCTCAGCCCGGTCCAGTCCGTGAAGGAGTAGTAGATGGCCTGGACGAATGGCGAGATCACGAAGACCGCGTAAAGGATCACCGGCAGGGCCAGGAACCCCGCGATGAACCGGTACTTCCCATGCTGCATTTCTACCGACCTCGGTCTTCCCCTACGGATAATGCCGCCGGTGACGCGTCGCGCTGCATCAGACGTGCTTGTACTTCTTGACGGCGTCGTCCTTGGCCGTTTCATCGGCGAACTTCTGGCACTTCTTGATCGTCTCGGCGGGGGTCATCCGGCCCGCCATCATCTCGCCGAGCGCGCCGACGCCGATCTGCTGCTTCTGCAGCGTCACGTACCAGTCCTGGAGCCGCGGGTTGACCACGTTCTTGCCCGCCTTGGTCAGCGCCTCCTGCGCCGAGGCCAGGCCCGGCGGCAGGCTGAGGCCCTCGGTGCCGCCGTTGAGCGAGGAGAGCGAGGAGACCTGCTTGATGAAGTTCTTGGTGGACTTCTCACCGAGCATGATCCGCAGCAGCTCCATGCCGCCCTGGGGGTTCTTGGCCGACTTCGGGACGATGAAGGGCTCACCGCCGGAGGCCCAGAGGGTGCCGAACGGCAGCTTGTCGCTCTTGTCGAGGCTGGAGGGCGCGGCCACCGCCATCTGGAAGTCCTTGGGCGTGGTCTTCTTCGCCTCGTTCTCCACCCAGGAGCCGTTGGGGATGAACAGCGCCTTGCCCTGGTTCCACGCGGTCTGGGACTCGATGTGGGTCAGACCGGGGGTGCCCTTGAGGATGTAGCCCTTCTTGTAGAGCTCGTAGTACGCCTCGAAGGCGGCCTTGACGGCCGGGTGCTTCCAGGCGTTCGGCTCCAGGTTGTCGATCGAGTCCAGGACGTCCCGGCCGCCGATCTTGGCGATGAAGGGGTAGAGGCTGAACGGCAGGTAGTAGGGGTACTTGCCGGGGTAGGTCCAGCCCGCGATCCCCTTCTTCTTCGCCGCCTCGCAGACCTTGAGCATGTCGTCCCAGGTCTCGGGGTACTCCATGTCGAGCTTGGCGAGATTGCTCTTGGAGTACCAGACGCCGTAGACGGTGTAGGCGTAGTAGAGGATCCACACCGGCTTGCCGTCGAACTGGCCCATCTCCACGACACCGGGGCGCAGCGTCTCGCGCACCGTCTTGTTGGGGTCGTCGAGGGAGGGCGCGTCCAGCAGCGGGGTGAGGTCGGTCAGCTGGTTCTTGCCGACCAGGGTGCCCATGTCCATCTGCTCGGCGCCGGAGTTGTCGACCAGGTCCGGCGGGGTGCCGCCGTTGAAGCGCGGCTGGAGCACGGTCTGGATCTTCTGGGTGGCCGCGTGCTTGACCTTGCCCTTGGTCTTCGGGAAGGCCGCGGCGTACTCCGCCTCGGCGTCCTTGGCGTACTGCTGCCCGAAACCGCCGTCGAAGATGACGACGTCGAGCGCGGCGCTCTCATTGACCGCGAGCGGGTTCTTGGCGCTCTTCTTGCCCTTGTCGACCTTCTTGGCGTCGTCGTCACCGCCACTGGCACAGGCGGACAGCGCGCTCATCGCGGGCACGGAGATCAATCCGAGCGCCGCCGAGCGCTTGATCAGATCGCGACGGCCGACATCTGAGGTGGATCCCATGCTCAAGTCCTCGCCTTCGTCAGGACTCAGGCGGTGTAACGGTTTCCCGTACATACTCGCCTCCGGCGAGGGGCCCGACACCGCGGGTCAGTTGAAGCGTCAAGCGGAGTATTGCTGGGTGTACGCCGGGGAGTGCGGAGGACCCGCCGAGGCCCTCCGATATGGGCCGCGGTGCGGCCTTCCCCCTGGGGCGACAGGTATAGTCCACTGGGCCTCATATGGGCAAGATCGAGAGGTCATCGGGTATCAGTCTTTCCCGAGTTGAGACCTGCCCGACATACCGTGGGTGGAGACAGTCCGTGCGGCACGCCGCCGTGCGCGCTCCCCGAAAGGCGGTTCCCGTGTCCCGGAAGCAGCTCACCCTCGCCACCAGCATTGTCGTGACCGCGACACTCGCGATCACCGCGGGGTGCGGCTCCGGCAAAGGGGGCTCGTCGGCCGGGGACAGCAAGGGCGGCGCGGCGATAGGCAAGGGCATGGCCCAACTGCCGGTGGAGCCCACTCAGGCGCCGACCGAGGAGCCCACCGACGACCCGTATGACGAGCCGTCGGACTCCCCCACCGGCGGCTCCGGCCTGATCACCCCGGACGCCAAGATGGGAACGTGCGGATGGGGTTCGGACGGCAAGCCCTACGCCAACGTGAAGATCAGCAACTCCGGCTCCGGCACCGCCTACTACTCGCTGCTGGTCGGCTTCGTCGACAGCTCCGGCAAGGCCGTGACCACCGGGGTGGAGTCCGACGCGGCCGTGGCGGGCGGCGCCGACAAGACCATCAAGGTCACCGGGCTCAAGGCGGACAGCTCCCACACCGCGAAGAAGTGCCGGCTCTCGCTCGCCACCAAGTCCGACAGCGCCGACTGAGCCGACGGCGGCGGCCGAGCCCGAGAGCGCCGACCACGTCCCACAGCGGCGGCTGACGACATACCAGGGACAGCCGCATCGGGCGCGCCGAAACGCCCCCCTGGACGCGGGCCGTGCCACCGATGGTGGTACGGCCCGTGTCGTACCGCCCCCCGGGCGCAGCCGAATTGGCGGTTGTCCGCATCCTTGACACCACCCTCCCCCTGCCTCCCTACTTATCTCTGCCCGACCCAGAGGACAACGTTGTCAGACTCGTTGAGAGGCTGCGTATGCGACAGAGACGACCACAGAGACGATGGCGTGGGATCGGACGGACCGCCCCCCTGGTGGCGGCCGTCCTGCTGGCGGTGACGGCCCAGGGCGGTGCGGTCGCCGCCCCCGCCGGCCCGGCCTCCGCGCACCACGCCGACCGCACCTTCGCCTCGTCCTTCGAGTCGGGCGACCCCCAGCCCGACTGGCTCAACACGGTCGAGACCGGACCCGACGGGAAGAAGAAGGCCTCCGGGGTGGACGGAGGCTACTCCTCCGGGATCCCCGGCAATGTGACCGACAAGGTCACCGAGGTCCGGGCGAGCGGGGAGAACACCGAAGGCGGGGAGATCAAGGAGAACCTCGTCGACGGCGAGCTCACCAGCAAGTGGCTGGCCTTCGACACCACCACCGCCTGGCTCGAGTTCGATCTGAGCGAGTCGGTGAAGGCCGTCCGCTACGCCCTCACCTCCGCCAATGACGCCCCCGGCCGGGACCCGAAGGACTGGACTCTCAAGGGCTCCGCCAACGGCTCCGACTGGACGACGCTGGACACCCGTAAGGACGAGACGTTCTCCTCGCGCCAGCAGACGCGGGAGTTCTCCTTCGACAGCGCCACGGCGTACCAGCACTTCCGGCTGGAGATCACCCGCAACGCCGGGGACGACCTCATCCAGCTCGCCGAGGTGCAGTTCGCGACCGGCGACACCACGCCGCCCGCGCCCTCCGACATGCGCACCCAGATCGACCGCGGCCCGACCGGCTCCCCCACCGCCAAGGCCAACGCGGGCTTCACCGGCACCCATGCCCTGCGCTACGCGGGCACCCACAAGCCGGACGGCCGGGCGTACTCGTACAACAAGGTCTTCGACGTCGACACGGCCGTCACCCGGGACACCCGGCTGTCCTACCGGATCTTCCCGTCGATGCCGGAGACCGATCTCAACTACCCGGCCACCCATGTCTCCGTCGATCTCGCCTTCACCGACGGCACCTATCTGAGCGATCTGCCCGGCGCGGTCGACCAGCACGGCGCCCGGATGAGCCCGCAGGGCCAGGCCGACTCCAAGACGCTCTACGTCAACCAGTGGAACAACAAGGAGTCGCGGATCGGCGCGGTCGCCGCGGGCAAGACGGTCGACCGGATACTCGTGGCGTACGACTCCCCCAAGGGCCCCGCGCAGTTCCGTGGCTGGGTGGACGACGTCTCGATCGCCCCCAAGGCGCCCGAGAAGCCGCTGAAGCACCTGTCGGACTACGCGCTGACCACCCGCGGCACCAACTCCAGCGGCAGCTTCTCGCGCGGCAACAACTTCCCGGCCACCGCCGTCCCCAACGGCTTCAACTTCTGGACGCCGGTGACCAACGCGGGCTCCACCGACTGGCTCTACCAGTACGCCCGCGCCAACAACGCCGACAACCTCCCCACCATCCAGGCGTTCAGCGCGAGCCATGAGCCCAGCCCCTGGATGGGCGACCGGCAGACCTTCCAGGTGATGCCGTCCGGCGCGGCCGGCACCCCCGACGCCGGGCGCACCTCCCGCGCGCTCCCCTTCCGCCATGAGAAGGAGACCGCCCGGCCGTATTACTACGGGGTGACCTTCGAGAACGGCCTCAAGGCGGAGATGGCGCCGACCGATCACGCCGCGGCGATGCGCTTCACCTATCCGGGTGAGGACGCGAGCGTCCTCTTCGACAATGTCACGGGCGACGGCGGGCTGACCCTCGACGCCGAGCACGGCGTCGTCACCGGCTACTCCGACGTCAAGAGCGGACTGTCCACCGGCGCCACCCGGATGTTCGTCTACGGGGTCTTCGACACCCCGGTGAGCGCGAGCGGCAAGCTGGACGGAGACGGCGGCAAGGATGTCACCGGCTACTTCCGCTTCAAGCCGGGGAAGGACCGCACCGTCACGCTGCGGCTCGCCACCTCGCTGATAGGTGTCGACCAGGCGAAGGCCAACCTCGACCGGGAGCTGCCCGCGTCGCGGTCGTTCGGGCAGGTCCAGCGGGCCGCGCAGGCGCAGTGGGACGACATCCTGGGCCGGATCGAGGTCGAGGGCGCGGACCGCGGCCAGCTCACCACGCTCTACTCCAGCCTCTACCGGCTGTACCTCTATCCCAATTCCGCTTTCGAGAACACGGGCACGGCGGCCAAGCCCCGTCACCAGTACGCGAGCGCCTTCTCGCCGGGCACCGGGGAGAACACCCCCACCCACACCGGCGCGAAGATCGTCGACGGCAAGGTGTACGTCAACAACGGCTTCTGGGACACCTACCGCACCACCTGGCCCGCCTACTCACTGCTCACCCCCAAGCGGGCGGGCACGATGGTCGACGGCTTCGTACAGCAGTACAAGGACGGCGGCTGGATCTCCCGCTGGTCCTCGCCGGGCTATGCCGATCTGATGACCGGTACCAGCTCGGACGTGGCCTTCGCCGACGCGTACCTCAAGGGCGTGCGGTTCGACGCCGAGGCGGCGTACGAGGCGGCGCTGAAGAACGCCACCGCCGTGCCGCCCTCGTCGGGCGTCGGCCGTAAGGGCATGGCCAGCTCGCCCTTCCTCGGCTACACGAGCACCGAGACCCATGAGGGACTGTCCTGGGCGCTGGAGGGCTATCTCAACGACTTCGGCCTCGCCAATATGGGCAAGGCGCTCTACGCGAAGACGAAGAAGGCCCGCTACAAGGAGGAGTCCGAGTACTTCCTGCACCGCGCCCAGGGCTATGTCTCGCTCTTCGACGACAAGGCCGGCTTCTTCCAGGGCAAGGACGCGGCAGGAAAGTGGCGCGTGCCCTCCGACAAGTACGACCCCCGGATCTGGGGCTACGACTACACCGAGACCAACGGCTGGGGCTACGCCTTCACCGCGCCCCAGGACAGCCGGGGCCTGGCCAATCTCTACGGCGGCCGGGCGGGCCTGGCCAAGAAGCTGGACACCTATTTCTCCACCCCGGAGACCGCCTCCCCCGAGTTCGCCGGTTCCTACGGCGGCGTCATCCATGAGATGACCGAGGCGCGGGACGTCCGCATGGGTAACTACGGCCACAGCAACCAGGTCGCCCACCATGTGACGTACATGTACGACGCGGCGGGCCAGCCGTGGAAGACCCAGGAGAAGGTGCGCGAGGTGCTCTCCCGCCTCTACACCGGAAGCGAGATCGGCCAGGGCTACCACGGCGACGAGGACAACGGCGAGCAGTCCGCCTGGTACCTCTTCAGCTCGCTGGGCTTCTATCCGCTGGTGATGGGCGGCTCCGAGTACGCGGTCGGATCGCCGCAGTTCACCAAGGCCACGGTGCATCTGGAGAACGGCCGCGATCTGGTCATCAAGGCCCCGCACAACAGCGCGCGGAATGTGTACGTCCAGGGCCTGAAGGTCAACGGCAAGGCGTGGAACTCCACCGCCCTGCCGCACGACATCCTCGCCCGGGGCGGCACGCTGGAGTTCGCGATGGGCGCCAAGCCGTCGGCCTGGGGCACGGGGAAGAACGCCGCGCCGTCCTCCATCACGAAGGACGACAAGGTGCCCACCCCGCGCCACGACCTGACGGTGCCGAGCGGTGGCACGGCCCTGCTGGACAACACCTCGGGCACCGAGGCCACCTTCGAGTCGGTGGACCTCCCGACCACGAAGGCGGGCCGCGCGGTGCAGTACACCCTGACCTCGTCCGACCGGAGCAAGGCCCCGGCCGGATGGGTGCTGCAGGGCTCGCATGACGGCGAGAAGTGGCGGGACCTGGACCGGAGGTCGGCAGAGACCTTCAACTGGGACAAGCAGACCCGCGTCTTCTCGGTGCGCACGCCCGGTGCGTACGAGCACTACCGCCTGGTGCCGGACGACAAGTCGACACTGGCGGAGGTCGAGCTGCTCGGCTGAGCCGCCGGGTGGGCCGGGTCCGTACGCACGGACCCGGCCTGCCCGGCCTGCCCGACCTCCCGGCCCCGCAGCAGACTCACGCGGCTCACGAGCGGCGAGCCTGGGCGGACCGTTACGGTGAGTCCATGTCACATGCCTCCGCGCTCCTCGTCATCGATATGCAGAACGCCCTGGCGGCGATCTCGTACCGGGCCACCGAGACCGTCGCCGTGATCGCGGGGCTGCGCGAACGCGCCCAAGCCGCGGGCGTACCGGTCGTGACGATTCAGCACCGTGGCGGGGGGCTGGAGGCTGATACGGACGGCTGGCGGATCGTGCCCGAGCTCACGCCCTCCGCCGACGAGACGGTCGTCCACAAGACCAGTGCGGACAGCTTCCTGCACACGGATCTCGACAAGATCCTCAAGGCGCTGGGCGTCACCGAGGTGATCGTCACCGGGTTCGCGACCGAGATCTGCGTGGACACCACGACCCGGCAGGCGCTGAGCCACCAGTACGACGTGGTGCTGGTCGCCGATGGGCACACCACGTCCGAGCGGCCCGACACCGGCGATCTCGCCGCACCGGAGCGGTCGATCGCCCATCACAACGCGATCTTCCGGCACATCGACTTTCCGGGGCGCCGCATCCGGGTACTGCCCGCGGCCGAAGTGGATTTCGCCGCCGCTTAGCGCTGCCCTCACCGGGGAGCGGTGGGGGCCGTCTCCTCACCGTCGTAATCCAGCCGGGCCCGCTCGACCTTGGGCAGGTTCTCGGCCGACCAGGTCGCGAGCGACGCGAACAGCGGTGCCAGGCTGCGGCCCAGCCCACTGATCTCGTACTCCACCCGGGGCGGGACCTCCGGGTGATACGTGCGCAGCACCAGCCCGTCGCGCTCCAGTTGCCGCAGCCGCTGGGTCAGCACCTTGGGCGTGATCGTGCCGATGCGGCGCTGCAGCTCCACGAAGCGCTGACGGCCGTGTTCATGCAGCGTCCAGAGGATGGGCGTGGTCCAGCGGCTGAAGACGATGTCGACCACGGGGGCGATCGGACACGCCTGTTCCGGTTCCTTCGACATAGTCACTTTCCTCTAGGTACCTACTATCCCCACGATGCTAGCTTCACCGTGCCGCGGCGAGGACAAGGTCTGTCACTACGGAACGGGGAGTCGCACATGATCGTGGTAACCGGAGCGACCGGGAATGTCGGTCGGCCACTGGTGGAGGCACTCGCGGCCGGCGGCGAGCAGGTGACGGCCGTATCGCGCCGGCCCGCCGGCCCGGAGTTGCCGGCAGGGGTACGTCACCATCAAGCCGATCTGGCCGACCGAGGGAGCCTGCGACCCGCGCTGGACGGGGCCGACGCGCTGTTCCTGCTCTTCGCGGGCGAAGTGCCGATCGGCGAACGGCTCGTCCGCGAACTCCTGGAGGACGCCGGATCCGCCGGGGCACGACGCGTGGTCGCGCTCTCCTCCCAGGCGGTCGGATCGCGGTCGCGGGCGGCATCCCACGCCCCTCTGCGGGCCCTCGAAGAGGCCGTGCGGGCGTCGGGGCTGGCCTGGACGGTCCTGCGACCGGGAGGCTTCGCTTCCAACGCGTTCGCCTGGGCCGAGTCGGTCCGTACCCGGCGGACGGTCGCGGCGCCGTTCGGCGATGTGGGGCTGCCGGTCGTGGGCCCGGCGGACATCGCCGAGGTCGCGGCGGCGACGCTACGGGGGCAGGGCCACGCCGGGCGTACGTACGAACTCACCGGCCCGGCGCCGGTCTCCCCACGCGAGCAGGCCCGGACGATCGGGGATGTGCTGGGCGAACCCGTACGCTTCACCGAGCTGAGCCGGGAGCAAGCACGTGCGGAGATGCTGCGGTTCATGCCGGAGCCCGTCGCGGACGGCACGCTCGACATCCTGGGCGAGCCGACGGCCGACGAACAGCGGGTGAGCCCCGACGTCGAGCAGGTCCTCGGCCGCCCGCCGCGTCACTTCGCCGAGTGGGCGCTCCGCAACATCACGGCCTTCCGCTGATCCGGCCAGGATGGGCGGATGGCCACCGTCGCTGCTGCTGGGCCGGGAGTGGTTCATCGACGTCGCCCCTCCCGGCCCCCGCAGCGACGCGCTCGCGGACCTCGGCAGTGACCTCGAGCCCCCGAGCGTTGAGGACCCGCAAGACGCTCTCGGCGCGGGCCTCGGCCCGTGCTTCGGCCCGTGCTTCGGCGCGGACCTCCGCAAAGGCTCGCTGGGCGTGCTCGGAACGGAAGAAGTTCAGCAACGCGGACATCAGGTCGCTCCAGATCTTTCGTGCCGGGGTGTTTCCGAGTCCCGCTTCGACGTTGTCTGAGCGCTCGTACGATGGCCCCGGTGTCCTCCTGGAAAGTCCGGTGGAGGGCCTCATGTGAAGAACTGACCATGCGTCGAAAGCTGGAGAGGCGAGGGCAAGTGCCGGTGGCACTTGCCCTCGTTTCACTCGATCGTATGCAGTAACCCTTGGGGTTGACTCCGTCAGCCGCGGGCGATCGCGAAGACGTGGAGATCCGCGTTGTCGGGCAGGGTGACGCTCTTGACCGTCTTGCCCTCGGGCGCCCGGAACGCCTTCGTGGCGAAGATGTACGCGTCCACCACGTCCTTGTCGCCGCCGCTGATGTTGCGGTAGCCGGTCTTGGCGAGGGTCACGTTTCCGTACTGGACCGTTCCGCCGCCGCCTCCCACCGTCCAGTCGGTGAAGGACAGGTCCGCCTCGTCCGAGCTGCCGTCCGTGTAAGTGACCTTGGCCGTGGCCTTCTGGTTGCCGTTGACCGCGCTGCCGATGAAGGACAGGGACGTGGAGGCCGGGAGGTTGATCGTCTGGCCGGTGGTGGAGGCGTTGTCGGGACGGCCGGGCGGGGAGGCGGGCCAGGTGTAGTCCAGGCCCTGGGTGGTCCCCTTGGCGCCCGGTTCGAGGCCGGTGGCGGCGAGGGCCTGGCGGGAGTAGCTCCAGCCGCCGCCGTCGTAGTCGCCCTCGTCGTGCTCGCCGTCGTCGTCGGTCGCGCCGGTGTTGTTGTACGCGGCGAGCAGGGTGCCGGGGGCGGCGACGGTCAGCGTGATCGGCTGGACGACCTTGGTGTCCTCGCTGGTCACCGTGACCTTCGCGGCGTAGAAGCCCTCGGCCGTGTCCTTCCCCGCGCGCAGGGAGATCTCCGCCGTACCGTCCGGGCCCACCGTCCCGGAGGCGGGTGAGGCGGTGAGCCCGTCGGGGGCGTCGGTGGTGAAGCGCACCTCGGGGCGGTCGCCCTCGCCGACCGGGACGGCGGCCACCTTCATGGTCAGGCTCTCGCCCGGGGCGAGCGTGCCCGTGGTCGGCCCGACCCCGATCTGGTACGGCTGCTCACCGTCGCGGAAGGAGGGCGGGGCGTCGGCCGGGGACGCGCCCCAGGCGCGGTCGGGGGCGTCGGACAGGGTGTAGTCCAGCGTGCCGCCGTGCCGGACGAAGGACTCCGCGAGCCAGGGGCGGTCGCTCGCCCGCCCGTTCACCTTCAGCGACTGGACGTACGGCGCGTCGGGCGCGGCCTGCGGGGCGCGGATGGAGATGTCCCGGGCGCCGCCGTCGATCTCGATCCGCGGGAAGAGGGGCGAGGCCAGGACGAGTTCGGCGCGGGAGGGCACCTGCGGGTACATGCCGAGGGCGGAGAAGACGTACCACGAGGACATCTCGCCGAGGTCGTCGTTGCCGGGGATGCCGTCGGGCTTCGTGGTCCACAGCTGACGCATCGCGGCGCGCACGGTCTCCTGGGTCTTGTACGGCTGCCCGGCGTACGCGTAGAGGTAGGGGACGTTGATCGACGGCTCGTTGTCCAGCTCGGACTTCTCGCCGCCCTTACCGGTGAGCGCCCAGCCCCCGTCGGCGTCGTGGAAGAAGGCGTCCAGACGCTTGATCGCGGCGTCCTTACCGCCCATCGCGGCGAAGAGACCGGCGGGGTTGTGCGGGACCATCCAGGTGTACTGGGCGCTGGTGCCCTCGACGAAGCCGTTGCCGGTGGCCGGGGTGAAGCCGGTGACCCAGCTGCCGTCGGCCTTACGGTTGGCGATATAGCCGCCGGTCTCCGGGTCGGCGGCGGCGTTGAAGTTGTTCTGCCACCACTGGGCGCGGTGCGCGAAGGTGTCGGCGGTGTCCTTACGGCCCGCGGCCCGCGCGAGCTGGGAGAGGGCGAAGTCCGCGCCGGACATCTCCAGGGTCTCGGCCGCGCCGCCCCACGCGTTGGAGACGGACGGCATGTAGTGCAGCTCGAGGTACTTGTCGAGGGAGGGCCGCTGGCCGACCGACATGATGGGCTTGCCCGCCGGGCTGAGGTCCTTCTCCGTCGGTACGGTGGCCGCCTTGAGCAGCGAGTCGAGGGCGGCGTCGAGATCGAAGTCGCCGCCGCCGAAGGCCCGGATCCCGGCGAGGGCGGCGGCCGACGGATCGCCGTTCATCACATGCGTCCCCGAGGCGCCCTGGAGCCAGCGGTCCCAGACGCCGCCGTTCTGCTGGGCGAGGTTCAGCAGGGACTGGGCGATGTCGGAGCCCGCCCGCGGCTCCAGCAGGGTGAGCAACTGGAGCTGGGAGCGGTAGATGTCCCAGCCGGAGAAGGTGCCGTACTGGGCCCGGTGGCCCCGGCTCACCCGGTGCACCTCACCGTCGCTGCCCCGGTAGCGGCCGTCGGTGTCGCTGATGACGTTGGGGTGCAGCAGGGAGTGGTAGAGCGCGGTGTAGAAGGCGGTGCGGTCCGCGTCCGCGCCACCGCCGACCCGGATGGCGGCGAGCTGCCGCCGCCAGGCGTCGTACGCGGCGGTGCGCACCTGGTCGAAGCCGCGCCGCGGCGGGTTCTCGGCGGCGAGGTTGGCCCGGGCGCCCTTGTCGTCGACGTAGCTGATGCCGACCTTGACGCCCACCCGGCGGGTGCCCGGGGCGAATTGGAGGTAGCCGCCGGAGCCCTTCCCGGCCACCGGGCGGCCGTCGGTGCCATAGCCGGAGCCGCCCTCGGCGCTGGTCGTGCCGGGCCGCAGCGTGCCGTCCTGCCAGGTGCCCTGGGCGGTGAACGCGGTGTCGAAGACCGCGGTGAAGTGCAGGGTGTAGTAGCTCCGGCGCCCCTCGGGGTCCAGATAGCCGCAGAAGTTGCCGCCGGTGACCGAGCCGGAGACGGTGCGGTGCGCCGGGTCGATGGTGAGGTCGGCGGCGCTGCTGCCGACCTCGGAGGAGGAGGTGCGGATCAGCAGGGAGGCGGCCCTGTCGGCGGGGTAGCTGAAGCGGGCCGAGCCGGTACGGGCGGTGGCGGTCAGCTCCGCGCCGGCGCCGGAGGCGAGGGCGACCTTGTAGCGGCCGGGTTCGGCGGTCTCGTCCGAGTGGCTGAAGTCGGAGGCGTAGACCTGGTCCTTGGTGTCGGCGGCGGGTGAGGAGGTGACCTCGCCCACATGAGGGAAGAAGGGGATGTCGCCCGCGCCGCCCGCACAGCCGGTGCCGGACATATGGGTGAGGCTGAAGCCGCGGACGCGGGTGGCGTCGTAGTGGTAGCCGCCGGGCGCGGCGGTGCGGGTGGCGTCGCCGCGGGTGTTCTCCGGGCTCCACGACAGCATGCCGAAGGGGGCGACGGCACCGGGGAAGGTGTTGCCGCCGGCCGAGCTGCCGATCAGCGGATCGACATACGCCGCCGGGTCCTTGACCAGCGTCGGCGGCGGGGCGGCCGACGCGGGCGCGGTGGCCGCGGTGGCGAGGAGCCCCGCGGTCAGGGCCGCGGCCGCCAGGGCGGCCAGGGGTCTTGAGGGCATTGCGGTCCCACCTTGTCGGAAGGGCCGCGATCGCCGGGTCGAACAAGCCGTGGGGACCGTACCGCACGGGGGCCGTCGGCCGTAAGAGTGCGCCAACGGTCTTGACAGGGACACCCGGTTGGCGGCGTACTGATCGTTAAAGTCATGCTGACAACGTTGTCGCGTTCGCCGGTCGAGCAAGCCGCTTCCACGTACCGACAATCCCCTCACCGGACGCGCCATCATGGGCTCATGATCCTCCGCCAGCTACGCGACACCGACGAGGACGCCGAGGCCGCCTGGGAGGTGGTGGCCGCCGCCTTCGGGGACGCCGCCGCCCTCGCGGGCAAGGACGGATTGCCGCCGGGGTACGTCGCCGAGATCCACGACCGGCACCGGCATCTGGCCCGTACCGACCCGGGCGGCTGCTGGATCGCCCTGGACGACGCCGGGATGCCGCTCGGCGTGGCGCTGTCCGCGCGGCGCGAGGGCACCTGGGGGCTCGCGCTGCTCGCGGTGCTGCCGCGCGCCCAACGGCAGGGCGTGGGGCGGGAGTTGCTGGCCGCGGCGCTGATGTACGGACGGGGCTGTCTGCGCGGCATCATCTGCGGCTCGGAGGATCCCCGCGCGGCGAGCACCTACCGGCGGGCGGGATTCGCGCTGCATCCCGCGATGCGGCTGCGCGGCACCGTCGGACCGGAGACCAAGCAGCGGCTGTCCCCGCCCGACGGCGCCGTCCACGAGGGCGTGGCCCGCCACCGGGATCTGCTGGACTCGGTGGACCGCCGCACCCGCGGCGGTGCGCACGGCGCCGACCACGAGCTGCTCGTGCGCCAGCGGCGGCTGCTGGTCGTGGACGACCTGGCGGGCAGCGGCTACTGCTATGTCGCCGAGGACGGCAAGGTCGAGCTGCTGGCCGCGACCTCGCGACGGCTGGCGAAGCGGCTGCTGACGGCGGCGCTGCTGTGCCTTCCGGAGGGCACCGACGCCCGGGTCGCGGGGCTGACGGCCGAGCAGCAGTGGGCGGTGGACGTGGGGCTCGAGGCCGGGCTCGAGCTGTCCACCAGCGGCTATGTGTGCATGCGGGGGATGCCGCCGCCGACGCCGTACATCCCCTCGGGGACGTTTCTCTGACCGCGCACGCGGACGGGCCGCACCCCACATCGGGGGTGCGGCCCGTCGCCGCTGCCGTAAGGCGCCGCAGTAAGCCGCCGTAGGCCCTGCTTACTTGCGGATCAGCGAGCGCAGCACGTACTGCATGATGCCGCCGTTGCGGTAGTAGTCCGCCTCGCCGGGGGTGTCGATGCGCACCTTGGCGTCGAACGCAACTTCCCCTCCGCGGTCGTCCCTGGCCTTGACCTTCACCGTCTCCGGGATGCCGCCCTCGTTGAGCGCGGTGACGCCGGTGATGTCGAAGGTCTCCTCGCCGGTCAGGCCCAGCGACTCGGCCGTGGCGCCCTCGGGGAACTGGAGCGGCAGGACGCCCATGCCGATGAGGTTCGAGCGGTGGATGCGCTCGTACGACTCGGCGACGACGGCCTTGACGCCGAGCAGCGCGGTGCCCTTCGCGGCCCAGTCGCGGGACGAGCCGGAGCCGTACTCCTTGCCCGCCAGGATGACCAGCGGGGTCCCGGCGGCCTGGTAGTTCTGCGACGCGTCGTAGATGAAGGAGACCGGCCCGCCGTCCTGCGTGAAGTCGCGGGTGAAGCCGCCCTCGGTGCCCGGCGCGATCTGGTTGCGCAGCCGGATGTTGGCGAAGGTGCCGCGGATCATGACCTCGTGGTTGCCCCGGCGCGAGCCGTAGGAGTTGAAGTCACGACGCTCGACACCGTGCTCGGTGAGGTACTTGCCGGCCGGGGTGTCGGCCTTGATCGCACCGGCCGGGGAGATGTGGTCGGTGGTGACCGAGTCGCCCAGCTTGGCCAGCACCCGGGCGGCGGCGATGTCCTCGACCGGGGCCGGGTCCATCGTCAGGCCCTCGAAGTACGGGGGCTTACGGACGTAGGTGGACTCCGGGTCCCACTCGAAGGTGTTGCCGGTCGGCACCGGAAGCGCCTGCCACTGGGCGTCACCGGCGAAGACGTCGGCGTAGCTGGTGTTGAACATCTCCTGGCCGATCGAGGAGGCCACGACCTCCTCGACCTCCTTCTCGGAGGGCCAGATGTCCTTCAGGTGGACCGGGTTGCCGTCCTGGTCGATGCCGAGGGCGTCCTTGGTGATGTCCACCTTCATGGAGCCGGCGATGGCGTAGGCGACGACCAGCGGCGGGGACGCCAGGTAGTTCATCTTGACGTCGGGGTTGATCCGGCCCTCGAAGTTACGGTTGCCGGAGAGCACCGAGGTGACCGCCAGGTCGGCCTCGTTGACCGCCTTGGAGACCTCCTCCGGCAGCGGGCCGGAGTTGCCGATGCAGGTGGTGCAGCCGTAGCCGACGAGGTTGAAGCCCAGCTTGTCGAGGTACGGGGTGAGCCCGGCGCGGTCGTAGTAGTCCATGACGACCTTGGACCCGGGGGCCAGGGTGGTCTTGACCCACGGCTTGCGGGTGAGGCCCTTCTCGACGGCCTTCTTGGCCACCAGGGCGGCCGCGACCATCACATACGGGTTGGAGGTGTTGGTGCACGAGGTGATCGCGGCGACGGTGACGGCACCGTGGTCGATCTCGTACTGCGAGCCGTCGGGGGCGATCACCGGGGTCGGCTTGGTGGGCACGCCGTTGGAGACGGCCGGGGCGTCGGAGGCCGGGAAGGACTCGACACCCGCCTCGTCCAGGTCGGCCACCGGGGCGTAGGCGCGGACGTCCTGGGCGAACTTCTCGGCGGCCTCGGACAGGATGATGCGATCCTGCGGGCGCTTGGGGCCGGCGATCGACGGGACGACCGTCGCCAGGTCCAGCTCCAGCTTCTCGGAGAACTCCGGCTCGGCGGCCGGGTCCAGCCACAGGCCCTGCTCCTTGGCGTACGCCTCGACGAGCGCGAGCTGCTGCTCGCTGCGGCCGGTGAGCTTGAGGTAGTTGATGGTCTCGCCGTCGATGGGGAAGATCGCGGCGGTGGAGCCGAACTCCGGCGACATGTTGCCGATGGTCGCGCGGTTGGCCAGCGGGATGGAGGAGACGCCCTCGCCGTAGAACTCGACGAACTTGCCGACCACACCGTGCTTGCGCAGCATCTCGGTGATGGTGAGCACGAGGTCGGTGGCGGTGGTGCCGGTCGGCAGCGAGCCGGTGAGCTTGAAGCCGACGACGCGCGGGATCAGCATGGAGACCGGCTGGCCCAGCATCGCGGCCTCGGCCTCGATGCCGCCGACGCCCCAGCCGAGCACACCGAGGCCGTTGACCATGGTGGTGTGGGAGTCGGTGCCGACCAGGGTGTCCGGGTACGCCTGGCCGCCTCGGACCATGACGGTACGCGCCAGGTGCTCGATGTTGACCTGGTGGACGATGCCGGTGCCGGGGGGGACGACCTTGAACTCGTCGAAGGCGGTCTGGCCCCAGCGCAGGAACTGGTAGCGCTCCTTGTTGCGGCCGTACTCCAGCTCCACGTTCTTGGCGAACGCGTCGGGCGCGCCGAAGACGTCGGCGATCACCGAGTGGTCGATGACCAGCTCGGCCGGGGCCAGCGGGTTGATCTTCGCCGGGTCGCCGCCGAGCTCCTTGACGGCCTCACGCATGGTGGCGAGGTCCACCACACACGGCACACCGGTGAAGTCCTGCATGATCACGCGGGCCGGCGTGAACTGGATCTCCTGGCTGGGCTGGGCCTGCGGGTCCCAGCTGCCCAGGGCGCGGATGTGGTCGGCGGTGATGTTCGCGCCGTCCTCGGTGCGGAGCAGGTTCTCCAGCAGGACCTTCAGGCTGTATGGAAGCCGGGCCGACCCCTCGACCTTGTCCAGCCTGAAGATCTCGTACGATTCGTCGCCCACCTGCAGGGTGCTGCGGGCGTCGAAGCTGTTCGCCGACACGACAGTCTCCTTCATGCATGATTTCGCGCGTACCACCGCAATGCTGCCGTCACATGCCCGCGCCGATCCGCTAAGGTATGGCTAAGTTAGGTAAGCCTTACCGACGCGGGGCGGCGATGCGTCTTCCAGCAGATATCTCGATGTCGAGATAACTCTAATACATCGCCCCCGCGCGGTCATGCCCTGCCCTGCCGCGAGCGCGTCCCCGGTGCGGTTCATGGGGGCTCACCGGCTGTCCCGTCTCATCGAGGGTTGCGTGCCGCCGAGGCGTGACCGGCTGGGGAGACGTGGCTGACGGCCACGGCCGGGAGCGGCAGACTGGCCGCGTGAAGCGACGATGGGTGGATGTGGACAGCGTCACGACGCGGCTGGTTCGTCGGTTCGGTCCACAGGTTGCCGAATGGTGCGCCGACACGCCGAACCTGATCGCACGGTTGACGTCCCGTTGGGGCCTTTCCCTCGGTGAATCCCTCCCGGATGGTGCCTCGTCGGTCACGCTGCGGTGCCAATGGCCCGACGGCACGCCCGCGGTGCTGAAGCTCAGCCCGGATCGGGCCCTTCTGGTCGAGCAGGCCGGAATGCTGGGGTGGTTCGCCGCCTCGGGCCGGGTGCCCGCCGTGCTGGCCGTCGACGAGGACGCGGGCGCGATGGTGCTGGAAGAGGTCGTGCCCGGAACGCCGGCGGAGGACATGCCTGCCGCTTCGCTTCCGGGGCAGTGGTCGGAGCTGCTCGCCGCGTTGCACGGGGTCGCTCCGCCTCCGCGGCCGCCGCGTGTGCTGCGCGGCCGGTGCGAGGAAGCCTTCGCCCGTGTCGGCAGGCGGCTGTCCGAGCCCGCGATCAGTGCACGTATGGATGTCACCGCGTGGGACAGGGCCGTCCAGCGGTGTGAGCGGCTGCTGGACACGGAAGCGACAACCGTGTTGCTCCACGGCGACCTGCACCTGGGCAACGCGCTCGACGGTGGCGCGAGGCGCGGTCTGATGGCCATCGATCCGAAGGCATGTGTGGGTGATCCCTGCTTCGACGCTGTGGACTACGTCGTGGCCGGCGCCGGGCTGGAGGGCGTCGAGACCCGCTGCGCGCGTGTGGCGGCGGCGTGCGGGCTCGACGGCGACCGGCTCCACGCCTGGAGCCAGGTGATCGCCCCGTTCGCGGCCATCGCCCACCTCGGTAACGGTGGTGAGGAGCCGGTGATCGATGAACTGCTCGCGTTGGCCCGGTGAGCACACCTGGATGAGACCGCTCAGCCTTCGACGGGACAGGACACCGGCGGGCGCGAGCGCGTCCCCGGTGCGGTTCATGGGGGCTCACCGGCGTTCACCGGTAAGGGTGACCGTCGGCCGGAAGGGCCCCGGGGGGCGGCGTTCCGCGTTAGACCTGAGGCCATGAGCATGTGCGCGGACGCGACCGACGGCCCCGGAACGGACGACGGCCGGGCCCGAACCGGCCCCGGTCACCTCCGAGTTCGGAACTGAGCCGCCCCGGCCCCCGCGATACTGCTGCCATGGACCCGCACCTGCTCCGCACGTTCGTCTCCGTGGCCCGCTGCGGATCCTTCTCCGACGCCGCCCATGAGCTGGGCTTCACCCCGGCGGCGGTCTCCGAGCACATCGCGTCCCTCGAAGCGGATCTGCGCACGTCACTGCTGACCCGGCGGCCGGTCATGCTCACCAGCGCGGGCGCACGGCTGCTGGAACACGCCGGTCCGCTGCTGCTGCGGCTGGACGCGGCGCGGGCCGACGTCGAGCGGCTGTCGGGGGCCGGCGCCGCCCGGCTGGTGGTGGGGGCCTCGCCGCTGGCGATGACCCCGCGAATCGCCGCGGCCCTGGACCGGGTGCGCCAGGCGCATCCGGCCATCCGGGCCTCGTTGCGGATCCTCGGCCGCCGGGAGATCCCGGCGGCGGTGGCGTCCGGGGCGCTGGGCCTGGGGCTGGTCGACGGCCCGACGACCCCCGCCGACGCCCTGCCGCTGCCCGAGGTGGGTCCGCTCACCTCCGTCACGGTCGCGGAGGCCCCGCTGGTGGTGGCCCTGCCCACCGGCCATCCGCTGGCCCGTCGGCTCGGCCTGCGGCTGGCCGACCTCGCCGAGGCCCAGTGGCTGGACGCACCGGACGCCGCCATGCCGCTGGCGCAGCTGCGCGCGATGAGCCGGAGCGGCGGCTTCCGGGCCTCGCTGACGTACGAGGGCACCGATGTACGCGGGCTCGTCGCCCTCACCGCCGCGGGCCACGGGCTGGCCCTCCTCCCCCACCCGGCCACCAAGGGCGCCCCCGGCATCGTCACGGCCCCCCTGATCGCCCCCCGCCTGGTCCACCGCACCGAACTCCTCCACGGCCCCGCAGTCGACGGCCCGGCACGGGCGCTGGCGGCGGTGGTGACGGGGGATCGTCACCGGTACGGGTGAGTACCGGGCACATTTGCCCAAGCTCGTGGAGGATTGCGATAGACCTTGCTCAGTCGTCATGCTGCAGCTACGCCGCCTGGTGGAGGACCGATGAGCGCGCAACCCCATTCGGAAACGGCTTCGTATGTGGCCGACGACCCCGAAACCGCATTGAAGTACGCGATCCAGCACATCCGGGGGGATGGCCGGGTGCAGATCGTGGAGGGGGTCATCGAGCAGTTGTCACCGACATGGGGCCATGAAAAGGCAGCGGACAAGATCCGCAATCAGATCGCGCCGGTCGTTGCCAAACTCGGCTGCGTATCGGGGTCGGGCAATCTGGACCTCCCCGGCAGCAGCAATTGGTACGTGCCAGATGTGGCGGTCGTTCCTGAAGAACTGGCGGAGGCTGCGGCGCTGGTACCCGATCAGACCCTGCTGGTAGTCGAGGTGACCTCCGACTCGAACGGGGACACCGACCGGATCGTCAAGCGACGCCGCTACGCGGAATACGGAGCCCCGCTGCATCTCCTGGTCGACCGGCAGCAGCGCACCTGCACGCTCTATGCGGCGCCCGGGAGCCTCGGCTACACCAAGGTGGACGGCCCCCACCCCTTCGGCACCCCCCTCGCCCTCCCGGAACCGTTCGATCTGGAGCTGGACACCTCCGGACTCTGAGGGGCCTCAGTCGCCCGCGAGGCGGGCGGCTGACCGGAACGGCACTCGCCACCCAGAGGAACCCACCCGGACGGCCGTCACTCCTTCGCCCCCTCCGGTCGCGTGCGTATCTCATATGTGAGATAGCCTCTTCTCCATGACTGACGACTACCTCTCACGTATCGGCAAGCTCATCCGTGACGCCCGCCAACACCGAGGCTGGACCCAGTCCCAGCTCGCGGAGGCGCTCGGCACAAGCCAGAGTGCGGTCAACCGCATTGAGCGGGGAAACCAGAACATCAGCCTTGAGATGATCGCCAGGATCGGTGAGGCCCTGGACAGTGAGATCGTCTCCCTCGGCTACGCGGGCCCGATGCACCTTCGGGTGGTCGGCGGCCGTCGGCTGTCCGGTGCCATCGACGTCAAGACGAGCAAGAACGCGTGTGTGGCGCTGCTGTGCGCCACGCTTCTCAACGCGGGCCGTACGACACTGCGGAGAGTCGCCAGGATCGAGGAGGTCTACCGCATCCTCGAGGTCCTGGGCAGCATCGGTGTACGCACCCGCTGGATCAACGACGGCGCCGATCTGGAGATCGTGCCGCCCGCCGAGTTGGACCTCGACGCCATGGACACCGAGGCCGCGCGCCGGACGCGCAGCGTCATCATGTTCCTCGGTCCGCTGCTGCACCGGATGAACCACTTCCGGATTCCCTACGCGGGCGGTTGTGACCTCGGCACCCGCACCGTTCAGCCGCATATGACCGCCTTGCGCCATTTCGGCCTCGAAGTGACCGCCACCGACGGGATGTACCACTCCGCGGTCGATCGCACGGTCGCCCCCACCCGCGCCATCGTGCTGACCGAACGGGGCGACACCGTCACCGAGAACGCGCTGCTGGCGGCCGCCCGGCACGACGGTGTCACGGTGATCCGCAACGCCTCGTCCAACTACATGGTCCAGGACCTCTGCTTCTTCCTGGAGGAGTTGGGCGTCAAGGTCGAGGGCGTGGGCACCACGACGCTGACCGTCCACGGCGTCGCCCATATCGACCGCGATGTGGACTACTCGCCCTCCGAGGACCCGGTCGAGGCGATGAGCCTGCTGGCCGCCGCCGTCATCACCGAGTCGGAGCTGACGATCCGCCGGGTACCGGTGGAGTTCCTGGAGATCGAGCTGGCCGTCCTGGAGGAGATGGGGCTGGACCACGAGCGCGGCCGGGAGTACGCGGCGGACAACGGCCGCACCCGGCTGGTCGACCTGACCGTGCGGCCGTCGAAGCTGCAGGCCCCCATCGACAAGATCCACCCGATGCCGTTCCCCGGCATCAATATCGACAACGTGCCCTTCTTCGCGGCGATCGCGGCCGTCGCCCAGGGCTCGACGCTGATCCACGACTGGGTCTACGACAACCGCGCGATCTACCTCACCGAGCTCAACCGGCTCGGCGCCCACGTCAAACTCCTCGACCCGCACCGCGTCCTGGTCGAGGGCCCCACCCGCTGGCGCTCCGCCGAGATGATGTGCCCGCCCGCCCTGCGCCCCGCGGTGGTCGTCCTGCTGGCGATGATGGCCGCGCCGGGCACCTCGGTCCTGCGCAACGTGTATGTCATCAACCGGGGTTACGAGGACCTGGCCGAGCGGCTGAACTCGATCGGCGCCCAGATCGAGACCTTCCGCGACATCTGACGCCGCGTCTGCCGCCGCACCCCCCTCACCCGCGAGGCAGGGTTGCGGCGGCCGCCGTGGGACCTTCTCGCCGGAGATGAACTCGCCTGCCGGGGTTGGTCGCGCCGCGAGGGTCAGGAGGACGACCCTGGTATCCCGGCCGACGCGCCGCCCTCCGCGAGCTGAGTCCGCACACCGCGCGGCACACGCACGCCATGGCTGCGCAGGTTGCCGATGAATCGTGCGACGAGCGGATCCGGTTCCCCGGACGTCACCGCCACCAGCTGCCTGATCCACCGCGGCGAGAACGGCCGCACGGCGCCCGGAAAGCCGTCGCTGACCGCACTCACGGGGCATACGGCGATTCCCAGACCGGCGGCCGCGAGCTGTGGTGCCGCCGTCGTCACCGATGTCCTCATCACCGGCTCCAGGCGGACTCCGGCGCGGGCGAAGGACTGATCGAGCCAGGCGCTGAGGCCGTTGTCCGGGGCGAAGTGAACGAGCGGCGCCCCGTCGAGATCCTCGAGGCGCACGGCCGATTGCCGGGCCAGCGGGTGGTCGTCGGTCGTCGCCAGCACGATCTCTTCCTCGGCGACGGCAGTGATCGTGAAGCGGTCGGACGAGGGAGTGGGCACCAGGGCGACATCGGCTTCGTCGGAGTCGACGAGGCCAAGTGCCTCGTCCATCGACGTGGACTCGCGCAAGGTGATCGCCACGTCGGGGTAGCGGCGGCCCCACCGGCGAATGACCGGGGCGAGCAGCGCCACGCTGAGGCTCTGCGCACTGACCAGCCGCAGCACCCCTCCGGCCGCCTGCCCCGCCGCACGTGCCGACCTCACCGCGGAGGCGGCCGCCTCGATCGCCCGTCTGGCATCCGCGACAGCCGCACGCCCCGCGGGAGTGAGCTTGACCCCCCGTGGTTCACGTCGAAGCAGGATCGTTCCGGCCTCGCGTTCCAGGGAGGCGATCTGGTGAGAGACAGCGGGCTGCGACGAATGCAGCAGGAGGGCGGCCTGCGTGATGGATCCGGAGTCCGCGACCGCGACCAGGCACTCCAACGCCCGAAGGGTAGCCATATACCGATCTTATCGCAGGAGGCATAAGCATGAATGACATCGATATAGGGCCCTCCCTCCTGGCATGAGGAAAATCTATGGCAAGGCCCATTTTTATCGATGCTCCGACGGGAAGGACCGTACCTCGCCGGCTGTTGGACTGGCCGACGAGGACGGGTACACCGCCTGTCCTGCGCGATATGCGTGGAGCGTTCGATGCCGTATTCATTGAAGGACAAGCGCGTTCTGATCGTGGGAGGCAGCTCGGACATCGCCGCTGCCCTGGCCACGGATCTCCTCCGGGAGGGTGCGCGGGTCACGCTCGCGGGCCGGAACGTCGAGAAGACGACCGTCGCGGCGAAGGCCGTCGGGGACGCCGTCCGGCCCATGACACTCGACCTCTCGGACGAGGAGTCGATCCAGGCAGCCGCGGATCAGGTCAGGGCCGCCGGCGGGCTCGACCATCTCGTCAGCGTCGCCACGGAGCGGAGCAACGGGCCGGTCGCCTCCCTTGAGCGCCGCGCGCTGCTCGCGGCCTTCGACGCCAAGGTCGTGGGCCCGATCCTGCTGGCCAAGCACTTCGCCCGGTTGATCGCCGAGAAGGGGTCGCTGCTGTTCTTCTCCGGCCTGGCCGCGTGGCGCCCCTCGCCCGGACTCGTCGCGATGGCGGCCACCAACGGCGGCGTGAGCACGCTCGCGTCCGCCCTCGCGGTCGAATTGGCGCCCACGCGCGTCAACGCCGTCTCCCCCGGCGTGATCGACACCAGCAACTGGGACACCGCGGTACCCGACAAGCAGGAGTGGTTCCGGCAGATCGCAACCTCCGCGCCGGTGGGCCGGGTCGGGGAGCCCTCCGACGTCTCGGCCGCCGCCCGCGCGTTGCTGGTCAACCCGTACATCACCGGCGAGACCCTCCACGTCGACGGCGGAGCGCGCTGGTCCTGAACCCGGCAGAAGCAGCACAAGCGAAGAACGGCAACAAGGGAAGAGCACTCACCATGAGCGACATCAGCATCATCGGCCTGGGACACATGGCCCGCGTCCTCGCCGCCCGCGCCCTCGATGGCGGCAACGCCGTCGAGGTCATCGGCCGTGACGCGGCCAAGACGGCCGACGTGGTCGGCGCGCTCGGCCGCGGCGCCACGGCGGGAAAGATCGACGCCGCCCCGGCCGGAGACATCGTCATCCTCGCCGTGCCCTACGCCGGGGCCGTGCCGGTCGTCAGCCAGTACGGGGACGCACTGGCCGGCAAGGTCATCGTCGACATCACCAACCCGTTCAACCCCACTGCCACCGGGCTGGCCACCCCTGACGGCACCTCCGTCGCGCAGCAGATCGCCGAGGCCGCCCCCGAGAGCGCCCATGTCGTCAAGGCGTTCAACACCATCTTCGGCCATGTCCTGGCCGAGGACCGCCCGCTGGACGTGTTCATGGCCGGCGACGACGCGCGGGCCAAGGCGAGCGTGTCGGCGTTCGTCGAGAGCATCGGACTGCGCCCGCTGGACACCGGCGACCTGAAGATGGCGCAGTGGCTGGAGGGAGCGGGCCTGCTGATGATGGGCCTGGGCCGCTATGGCGTGGGGAACTACGGCTTCTCGCTCGGCGTCAGCGTGCCCGGCTGAGCGCGCCCGCGCCCTCCGCTGCCGCGCGTCCGGCGTGTGACGTCATCCCGGCCTGCCCGGCTCCCGCTCGACGGGCCGGGATGGCGGGCCTGGACGGCGGGCAGCCCGCGCACCATCCAGTCCATGGACAACACCGTGAGATGCGTCCGGTCAGCCCAGCGACGCGCTCGCCGCACGCAGTTCGTCCAGGGCCGCCAGGGCGTACCCGGCGAGCTCGTCCTTGCCGTCACGGTCGCCCTCCGACCATTCGGCGTACCCCCGCTTGAAGGCGAGAAGGCCCAACTCGCCCGCGAGGGCCGCGGTCGGATCGGGTACGCCGCGGGCGACCAGGGCGGTCGTCATCGCGGCCGCCAGGCTGACGCTCTTGAGGGCGTCACGCTCTTGAAGCTCGGCGCTGGAGGCGACGGCCGCCTTCAGACGAGGGGCGAAGTCCCGATTGACGGGGCCCATCGCGGTCGAGGCGCGCTCGAGACCGGCAGCGACCGCCTCGAGCGGGCTGGCGCCATCGGGCGCCTCGGCGATCCCCTCGGCCAGCAGCCGGCTCAGCGTCTCCTGTCCGGCCACCAGCAGCTCGCGCTTGTCGGGGAAGTGCCGGAAGAACGTGCTTTTGGTGACCCCGGCGCGCTCGGCGATCTGCGCGACCGTCGTGGCGTCGTACCCCTGCTCGGTGAACAGGTCGACAGCAGCCACGACGAGGCGTTCGCGCGCCCCTGGTTCCCATCTGCCCATGGGCCCATCATAGGTGACGGGACTCTTGTCCCATCACTCGGCTATAGTGACGGGACAAGAGTCCCATCACTTGCGGGAGAGTATCCATGCGCGTCTTCGTCACCGGTGGCACCGGCCTGATCGGGTCAGCCGTCGTCGCCGAACTGCTCGGCAACGGCCACACCGTCCTCGCACTCGCCCGCTCCGACGCGTCCGCACAGGCCGCCGAGGCGGCCGGCGCCGAGCCGCTCCGAGGAGCTCTCGGCGACCTGGACGTCCTTCGCGCCGGCGTCGCGCAGACCGATGGGGTGATCCACCTCGCCTTCGCCAACGACTTCAGCAGCCCCGACGCCCTCGCCAAGGCGGTCGCCGAGGAAAGCGCCGCCATCGCGGCCCTCGGCGAGGAACTCGTCGGCAGCGACCGCCCCTTCGTCACCGCCTCGGGGACGCCCCATGTGCCGGGCCGCGCCTCCACCGAGGCCGACCCCGCCATGACCGATGGTCCGGTCGGTGGGCGCGGCCGCGCGGTCACGGCGGCCCTGGGCCTGGCCTCGCGCGGGGTCCGGAGCACGGCCGTACGCCTGCCGCGCACGGTTCACCACCAGGGCACCGGCGGGTTCGCCGGTCTGCTGACCGACATCGCCCGCCGGACCGGCATATCCGGCTATCCGGGAGACGGCGCACAGCGCTGGCCGGCCGTGCACGCGCTCGACACGGCCGTCCTCTTCCGGCTTGCCCTGGAGCTGGCGCCGGCCGGCAGCTCCTGGCACGCCGTGGCCGACGAGGGAGACCAGGTGCGTGACGTCGCCGCGGTCATCGGCCGACGGCTGGACGTGCCGGTCGAGTCGGTGTCACCGGAGACCTACGGCCCCCTCGGCCCGATCTTCGCGACCGACCAGCCCTCGTCCAGCGCCCACACCCGAGAGGCGCTCGGCTGGGAGCCGAAGCACCCGTCCCTTCTGGAGGACCTGGAGAACATCCAGCCCTGACCGGCGGCCGGGAGGACCGGCCACGCCCGCTGCCGGCGCTCGCGCCGGCAGCGGAAGACCCTCAGCTCCGGAGCCTGGTGTCCCGGCCCCTACCGACGGCATCCGTCGAGCAGCAGCCGAATCGTGACACGCACGTCGTAATGCGGATCGACCCTCTCTCCGCCCGCACAGATGTCGCCGATCGCGCGGATCAACTGATAGGGGGCGACGTCGGCCGTGACCTCGCCCGCGTCCCGGGCGGCATGGAGGATCTCGGCGAGCGCCGGCACGAGGCGCTCGATGAACAGCGCGTGCAGGGCGGTGAAGCCGTCGGGATCATTGCGCATGGCGGCGGCCAGCCCGTGCTTGGTCGCCAGGAAGTCCACGAAGAGTTCCACCCATTGACGCAGCGCGGCGAACGGTGACGCCGCCGTCGCGAGCAGGGTGGGCCCGGCTTCGGCGCAGGTGTCGACCTGGTGCCGATACACGGCCACGACGAGGTCCGCGCGCGTGGGGAAGTGCCGGTAGATCGTGCCCATGCCGACGCCGGCCGCGGCGGCGATCCGGCGCACCGGCGCGTCCACCCCGTCCGTGACGAACACCGACGCCGCGGCATCGAGCAGCGCCTTCTCGTTCCGCCGGGCGTCCGCGCGCTTGGCCGAGCTCGGGGTGGCCGGCATCGGCTTGTCGCCTTCACTCACGGGGGCGCTCCTGTCCTACGACCGCACTTGCCAAGCGGAACCCTGCTCCGTATATTCGGAACGTCGCTCCGCTTAACCGCGTATCCGGTGGCTCATGTCGTCGGACCTGCACCGGCGACGCATGTATTCCCCATGGACACGGCGCTCATCGCAACCGAAAGGCAGCTCCGCATGCCCGCACCCGATACGGCCGCCCCGCGCGCCGTTCCCGCCACGACCACTGCGATCATCAGCGTCAAGCCGGTCGTCCTGCCCGCACCGGAGCGCGGCGACGACCTGTGGGTACGCGTGTCAGCGCCCGCCTCCGGCAGCGGCCTCCCGATCGTCGTCCTCGCCCATGGCTTCGGCTTGTCGATGTCCTCGTACGACCCGCTGGTCGATTTCTGGGCCGCCAACGGCTTCGTCGTCCTGCAGCCCACCTTCCTCGACTCGCTGACCCTCGGCATCACTCCCGCCGACCCGCGATACCCCGACATCTGGCGCATCCGGGTCCAGGACGTCGAGCGCGTACTCGACGAACTCGACCGCATCGTCGCCGCGGTCCCCGGCCTCGGCGACCGCGTCGACAGCGACCGCATCGCCGTCGCGGGTCACTCCTGGGGCGGACAGACCGTCAGCATGCTCCTCGGCGCCCGTGTCGTCGGCGCGGACGGGCAGCCCGGCCCCGACAAGACCGATACCCGCGTGAAAGCCGGCGTGCTCCTCGCGACGACGGGCATCGGCGGCGACGCCCTGACGCCGTTCGCCGCGGAGAACTTCTCCTTCATGAGCCCCGACTTCGACCGCCTGACCACGCCGGCACTCGTGATCGCGGGCGACCACGACCAGTCCTTGCTCTCGACGCGCGGCCCCGACTGGTTCACCGACGTGTACAGGTACAGCCCCGGGGCCCAGAGCCTGCTCACCCTCTTCGGGGCCGAGCACTCCCTCGGCGGGATCCACGCCTACGGCGCCAAGGACACCACGGACGAGAGCCCCGAGCGCGTCGCTCTGATCCAGAAGGCTTCGTGGGCCTACCTCCGTAGCGCCCTCGGGATCGACGACAGGGATTGGAAGCAGGTGCGGACCGAGCTCGCGGAGACCGCCGACCCGATCGGGCGCATCGACGACAAGTAGGGCCGCGAGGAGACCCACCATCGGCGAAGGCCGCCGCACAGGATGACCTGTGCGGCGGCCTTCGCGATCTGCCTGGCCTGGCGGGGGGCCATCGACCGCTTAAGGGGGAGGCATAACGCAAACGAAGGTCAAAGCCCGGGCGACAGAGGAATCAATCCACAGTCCCGCCAGTTGGCATGCGTTGAATCTCCAGAATCCTTAAGAAGGAGGCACGATCGATGTATGACAAGGTGAATTGGCCCGAGCGGTACGACCCGAAGACATCAGCCATCTACGCGCTCAACGACATCGATGTGAAGGCGCCGCCCGAAGTGGTGTGGAAGCTGCTCGTCGACGCCGAGAACTGGTCGAGCTACTTTCCTCCCGAGGACCAGGTCAAAATCCTTGGCGGTGAGCCGGAACTGGCGCTCGGAACCCAGTACCGCAGGGTGACGGTGGGGTTTCCCATGAGTCTGAGGGTGACCGAGCACGAGCCCTTCAGCAGGCTCTCCTGGGAGACGTTCGTCGACGGCGACGAAACCGGTTCAGGCGCGTACCACGGCTGGGTCATCACGCCCACGGACGACGGTTGTCACGTGCTGAGCGAGGAAACGCAGCAGGGCCCCTTCTTCCTCGAGGAGCTCGGGCGCAAGAATCCCGGTGCGCTCTACCGCTATCACCAGGACTGGGTCGAACGCCTCGCCCACGCCGCAGAGGCGGAGGCGGCGCCTCGCCCCGCATAACGTGTATGGGCAGAACCGAGGCCCTCTGAACCGTGGCGGTTCGGAGGGCCTCGGTATCGACATGTTGATCAGGAACGTCCGGCGGTGTACCCAGGATCGGTCGCGACCTTGGCGAGCGCCGCAAGAAGCTCCTCGTGGGTGCGCCAATAGACGTCGGGGGCCGGCTTCGCCATTTCGATCCAGTGCGGGCCCTGCATCGTCTCTTCCGTCCAAAGGTGGCATCCCTTGGAAGTGGGGGTGATGATCCAGGCATGGTGGGCCTTGGATTCTTCCGAGACCTTCGGGTAACCACCCCAGGCGATGCGCGACACAGGCTCAAACTCCTGTACCGACGCGAAGACATCTTGTCCGGCCAGGTTGGTTTCGAACCGTGTGCCAAGGCGCAGTGACTCGTGGCCGTCAAGCAGCTGGACATGCTCGACGCCCGGGTAGAAGCTGGGCCAAGCCTCGGGATCCACGAGCAGGGACCAAATCCTTTCCGGAGAGGCTTCGACCTCGAGCTCGTTGGTGAAGTGGATCGGTGAGCGGCTGGGAACCATGGTCTCGGGCCAATTGATAGCTTCGAACATATCGCACTCCAAATAACCGGCTTCCGTTCGCCGGATCAGCTGTATCGAAAATTCAGGCGCGCCGTGGCCAGTGCGGGAAAGCGGGTGGTCGGCCCGCGACGGGCGCCGTGTGTGGCACTTTCACGCGCCGTCGGTGGCCACCGAGTTCCGGACGGCGTCCAGACCGGCGGCATGGGAAACCATGGGCTGGTAATCGAGTTCGGCCACGGCTTTGTCCGTCCGCAGAACGCACGACTGCCCGAGGAACCACCGGGCGGGAACGGGGACCTCCTGAGCGGCGGTATCGGCGTCCAGGTCGGGGATCGGCGTATCGACGCCATAGATCCCGAACAGCGTCTCCATGAACTCGCGCAGGATGACACGGTGCTGGTCGGTGATGAAGTAGGCCTGACCCGGTCGGCCGCGCAGCCATCCGAGGACGAGGCCCTCGACGGCATTGTCGACAAAGGTGACGTCGGTCGTGTGCCGACCTCCGTCGATCCAGGCGAACTCTCCCGCCCTCGCCGCGGCCACCAGTCCCTCGATGAGGATGCTGCCGGGACCCCAGACGAACCGGGGGCGGATCGACACCGTGGCGAAGCCGGGGGCGTTCGCGTCGAGCACGATCTTCTCGGCGGCGGCCTTTGTCGCGCTGTAGGCGGCCGGCGAGTCCGGTCGCAGCGGCGCGGTCTCATCGACGTCAACGAGCGGGTCGCCGGCCAGGAGGGCCGCTTCACTTCCGCAGTGGACGAACCGAGGCACCTGCGCGTAGCGGGCCGCGTCGACGGCCGCCTGGGTGCCGCGGACCGATACATGTTCATGACGCGCACGGTCGGCGGTGATGTCCGTCTCGGCAGCGAGGTGGAACACCACGTCGCTGCCCGTCACCTGGCTCCGCCACGTGGTCGGGTCGGTCAACTCGCCGCGTACGGGCTCCGCGCCAAGCGCGGACACCTTCGCGGCCGACGCCTCGCTTCTGACCAGAACACGGACCGTGTGCCCCTCGTGGAGGAGCCGGTGTACCAGCACCTGGCCGATGAACCCCGAACCGCCCGTGATGAACGCCTGTGCCATGAGCCTCTCCTTCGCCTCGTACGAGCCTCCTCGCTCGCCTTGGGCGAGAAGGTCTCGTGGGGTGAAGCGATCAGGGATCTCCAGGCCTTCCCTCGACAGCCTTTATATTTTGAAGGCTTGCGATAAAAACTTTGAATGGCTTCGTCTCGGCCGCGGCAGCAGCTCTCGGCAGGCCGACGCCCACCGGAAGACTGTTTGAATAAATTAGGAATAATTCTTGACAGGGTCTCGGCCGCGGGCCACAGTCATCGCCGTGACGCCGCCGACGCCCGTCCGAGGGCGGCCGCGTCATGTCTCCTCCTGCTTCCCAACCCTCCGGAGAGGCACGTGATTTCACACCCGCCCGCGCACAGACCCCGCCACCGAACGCTGACCCGCGGCGCCGTCGCGACCGCGATCGCCCTGGTCCTGGCCACGACCGCGGCTCCCATGGCCATGGCCGCCCCCGCCGTGGACCAGGGGGCGCCCGACTACTACGACAGCGGGCTCGCCCCGACGCCCTATATGGGGTGGAACACCTACTACGGACTGGGAGCGCCCACCGAGAAGGAGGTGCGCGCGGTCGCCGACCGGCTTGTCAGCAGCGGGCTGCGCGACAGCGGGTACGACATCGTGTGGCTGGACGGCGGCTGGCAGGCCGACAACCCCCGCGACGCACAGGGACGGTTGGCGGCCCACCCGGACCGGTTCCCCTCCGGCATCCCGGCCCTCGTCTCCTACCTGCATCAACGCGGTCTGCGGGCCGGGATCTACACCGACGCGGGCACCTACGACGGCGGCAAGAGCTGCGGCCTCGGCAGCCGTGGCCACTACACCGAGGACGCGCGGCAGTTCGCCCAGTGGAAGGTCGACGCGATCAAGGTCGACTTCCTGTGCGGCATCAGCGAGAAGCTCGACCCGGGCCCGGCGTTCAAGGAGTTCAGCGACGCCGTCGCGAAGTCCGGGCGCCGGATGCTGCTGAATCTGTGCAACCCGCTCACCGATGACTGGGGCCTGCCGCACACCCCGGAGCAGGACGCCCACAACACCTACGCCTACGCCCCGACGGCCGCGGACTCCTGGCGCACCGGCACCGATATCGCCTGGGGCACCCCGAGCCCCGGCCAGTGGCCCAATGTGCTGCGCAACATGGACGCCAACGCCTGGCACCCCGAGGCCCAGGGGCCCGGCCACTACAACGACCCGGACTATCTGATCCCGATGCGCCGCATGACCGACGGGTCGTACGAGCTGTCGGAGGAGGAGTCCACCACGCAGTTCGTGATGTGGGCCGAGATGGGCTCCCCGCTCGTCCTGGGCTCCGATCCCCGTACCCTGTCCGACTCGATGCTCCGGACGCTGCGCAACCCGGAGATCATCGCGGTCGACCAGGACCCGCTGGCCGTCCAGGGCGTGCGGGTGGCCACCGACTCCGTCGGCGATGTCTACAGCAAGGTCCTCTCGGGCCACGGCCGGCGCGCGGTCGTCCTGCTCAACCGCTCGGACCGGCCCGTCGAGCGCACCGTGAACTTCTCCGATGCGGCGCTGGGCGGCGCCGTCGCGGTCCGTGACCTGCGGGCGCGTGCCGACCGCGGAACGCACACCGGGTCGTACACCGTCGAGGTACCGGCGCATGGCACCGCGTTCCTCGGGCTCACCGGCGAGGACGCCCTCCCCGGTGCCGACCTGGGCGCGAAGGCCACGGCGAGCCCGGCCGTCGTACGGGACGGCGACGCGCTGACCACGTTCTTCCGCGGGCCGGGCGGTTCGCTCGTCCAGCAGGCGGATGGCAGGACGCGGGACCTCGGCGGCCCGGCGCACGGGAAGGTCCTCGGCCAGCCCGCCGCGTACGCCTCGGCGGACGGGCGGATCGACGTCTTCGTGCGGGGTGCCGACTCCCGGGCGTACCGGCGGGTCTTCGCACACGGGCGCTGGGGCGGCTGGCAGGACCTCGGCGGGAAGCTGACCGACGCCCCGTCGGTGGCGTTCACCGACCCCGCCCGCTGGACGCTGTTCGCGCGCGGCGCCGACGGGCGGATCGCGCAGCGGGGGTCGTCGTCCGGCTGGTCGTCGCTCGGCGCGCCGGGCGACCGGCCGACGTACGGCAGGCCGTCGGCCGTCGTGGACGCGCACGGCCGCGTTCATCTGGCCGTACGCACCGCTGCCGACGAGGTGTGGACGCGGTCGCGGGATGCCTCCGGGCAGTGGTCGGCGTGGAGTTCGCTCGGCGGGACCGTCAGCGGCAGCCCGGCGCTGGTCGCCGTCGGCGACGCGGTGGTGCTGTTCGCGCGGGGCGGCGACTACACGCTCTGGCAGCAGCGGTACGAGAACGGCGCCTGGCAGGGCTGGAGCAAGCGGCAGGAGTTCCCCAGCGCCGCGTTCGACGGTGCGCTCGGGGCGGTCGCGGGCCAGGACGGTGTGATCGACGCCGTGTACCGCGGGGTCGACGGTTCGGTGCACCGAACCCAATTCAAATAAATTAGGTATTAATCTTGACGTGGTGCGAGCGCCACGCGAACCTGGATCCGCCGCGAGCGGGGGCCCGGCGGGCAGCAAGCAGCCGGGCCCGCCGAGTGGATCCACAAGGAGCACTCCATGACGAACCAACTCCCCAGCCGACGACTGCTTCTCGCCGGCCTCGGCGCCGCCGGGACGACAGCGCTGCTCAGCGGCTGTGTCACCGCCAGCTCCTCCGGCAAGGGCTCCTCCGGGGGCGGCGCGGTGACCCTCCAGTCCAATCTCTCCGCCCCGCAGGCGAAGGCGGCCATGGAGGACCTCGCCGCCGCCTACGCCAAGCAGGGCTCCGGGCGCGCGAGCCTCAACACGGTCGCCGCCGAGACCTTCCGCACCCAACTGCCGACGTATCTGACCTCGGCCAATCCACCGGACGTGCTCACCTGGTACCCCGGCTCGGTGGCGGAGGCCTATGCCAAGAAGAACCTGCTGCTCGACCTCAGCGAGGTGTGGGCCTCCCCCGATCTGGGGCGCTACTCCACGGCGCTGAACAAGCTGTGCACCGCGGCCTCCGGCAAGAAGGTCTTCGTCCCCACCACCTACTACTGGTGGGGCATGTTCTACCGGAAGTCCAACTTCGCCAAGTGGGGCGTGAGCGAGCCGAAGAGCTGGGACGACTTCCTCGACCTGTGCGACAAGCTGAAGTCCAAGGGCGTCGCCCCGATCGGGCTCGGCGCCGGCGGCAACACCACCTGGGTGGCGTCCGCCTGGTTCGACTACCTGAACATACGGATCAACGGCGCCCCCTACCACCGCGAGCTCCTCGCCGGGAAGCACCGCTTCGACGACCCCGAGGTGCACAAGGTCTTCGACCGCTGGCGGGAGGTGCTGCCGTACTTCGACCCCAACGGCACCGCCGTGGCCTTCCAGGACGCCACGACCGCCCTGCTCAACGGCCGCAGCGGCATGATGCTCATCGGCACCTTCTTCGCCGACGCGGTGCCGAAGAGCGCCCTCGACGACATCGACTTCTTCCGCTTCCCGGTCATCGACCCCAAGGTCCCGCTCGCCGAGGAGGCGCCCACCGACGGGTACTTCGCCAGCGCCCGCACCGGACGCCGGGACGAGGTCTTCGACCTGCTGCGCTACCTCGCCACGGCCGAGGCGCAGGAGATCTACATCAAGGGCTCCTCGGGCACCGCCCTGCCCTGCCACCCCGATGCCAAGGACTCCGGGACGCCGCTGGTGAAGAAGGGCCGCAAGCACATCGAGGAGGCCGCCGAGCTCACCCAGTTCTTCAACCGCGACTCCAGCGACGCGCTCCAGCCCGCGACGGACACCGCGCTGACCAAGTTCATCGCCAAGCCGAAGAGCGTCGGGTCGATCCTCACCAACTGGCAGCGTGACGCCGAGAAGATCTGGCGGGCCTGACGTGGCCGTCCTCACCGCCCCCGAACGCACCTCCCCGGCCCCGCCGCCGCCCCGCGGCAGGCGGGCCCGGGGTCCTGGGCGCACACCCCCGCTGGTGCTCGCCTTCCTCCTCGTCCCGCTGCTCGCCGAGGCCGTCTGGGTCTTCTGGCCCGCGCTCCAGGGCTTCTACCTCGCCCTGACCAACTGGGACGGCGTGTCGGCGCCCGAGTTCGTGGGCCTCGGCAACTTCCGCGAGATGGTCCACGACGAGGTCTTCCGCACCGCCGCCGTCGACACCGTGCTGTGGCTGGTGCTGTTCGGCGGACTGTCCGCGCTGCTCGGCCTCGGCGCGGCCCTCCTCCTCCAGCAGGAGCGCCGCGGCGTCGGCTTCTACCGCGCCGCCCTGTTCCTGCCGGTCGTGTTCTCCCTGGTCGCCACCGCCCTCGTCTGGCAGGCCATCTACCAGCCCGACGGCGTCCTGAACCAGCTCCTGGAATCGGTCGGCCTCGACAGCCTGCGCCACGCCTGGCTCGCCGACCAGGACACCGCCCTGTACGCGGTGATCGTGCCCGCGCTGTGGCGCCAGGTCGGCTATGTGATGGTGCTGTACCTGGCCGGGCTCAAGGGCATCGACCCGGCCCTGTACGAGGCGGCCAAGGTCGACGGCGCCGGGCCCTGGCAGCGCTTCCGCTATGTGACGCTGCCGCAGCTGCGCGGTGTCAACGCGGTCGTCCTGTCCGTGATCATCATCGACTCGCTGCGCTCCTTCGACGTCGTGTGGTCGCTGACCCGGGGCGGTCCCTACCACTCGTCCGAACTGCTGAGCACCTACATGTACTCCACCGCTTTCCAGTCCCTGCGGCTGGGATACGGCTCCGCACTGGCGGTCGTCATCTTCGTCCTGGCCTTCGGCGTCATCGCCTCCTACCTCGTGCGCGCCTTCCGGGAGGCCGACTGATGTCCGCCACCTCCACCGCCGTGCGCCGCAAGCGCGCCGCGACCGCCGGATTCCACCTGGGCGCCGGTGCGCTGGCCGTCCTGTGGCTGCTGCCCATCGCGCTGGTCCTGGTGACCAGCCTGCGCTCCTTCGACGACATCGCCGTCCATGGCCTGGGCAGTTGGCCCCGCTCCTTCACCCTCGACAACTTCCGTCAGGCCTGGGTCGACGGCGGCCAGCAGCGGGCCCTGATCAACAGCCTGGTCGTCACCATTCCGTGCGTGCTGGTGACGCTGACCCTGGCCGCCATGGCCGCGTTCGCCCTCAGCCGCTACGAGGTGCCCTTCCGCCGCTCCCTGTTGCTGCTCATGCTCGGCGGCAACCTGCTCCCGCCGCAGATCCTGCTCATCCCCGTCTCCAAGCTGAGCGAGCTGATGGGCGTCTACGACACGCTCCCCGCGCTCATCGGGGTGCAGATCGGCTTCGGCGTCGGCTTCTACGTCTTCGTCCTGCACGGCTTCATGCGGGCGATCCCGGTCGAGATCCAGCAGGCCGCCGTCATCGACGGCGCCGGGCCCTGGCAGATCTTCTGGCGGATCATCCTGCCGCTCACCCGCCCGGCGCTGGCCGCGCTCAGCGCGCTGTCCTTCACCTGGATCTTCAACGATCTGCTGTGGGCGATCACCGTGCTGCGCAGCGACGCCAAGATGCCCATCACCGGCGCCCTGATCGGGCTGCAGGGCCAGTTCGTATCGATGTGGAACGTGATCGCGGCCGGGTCCGTCATCGCCGCGGCGCCCACCGTGGCCGTCTTCCTCCGCTTCCAGCGCCACTTCGTGGCCGGTCTCAACCTCGGAGCGGTGAAATGACCTCGTACCGGCGCTGGACCCTGCGCACCGAGCACACCTGCTACACCGTCCGCCTCTCCCCCGACGGCCCGTGGGCCGAGCTCGACGCGTGGGGGCCGCCCGGTGTCGAGACCGGCCCGTCCGCGCTGGACTGGTCGAGGCGCACCCACTTCATCACGCCCGCCGACGCCGCGCCCGCCGAGTATCTGCCCTACGGGCTGCGGCCGTTCACCGGGGCCGACCTGGTGGCGGGGCGCCCGGGCGCGGAGCGGGGAGCGTGGTGGGAGTTCGAGGGCGCCGAGGAGGGGCCGGGGACCCTGCGGCTCACCTTCACCGACGACCTGCTCGGTCTGCGTACGGCCCTGTGCTACGCCACGGTGCCCGGCACCGACGTCATCCACCGCTGGACCGAGCTCACCTGCACGGGCGACGAGGACCTGCGGCTGGAGCGGTTCGACTCGGCCGCCGTGAACGTCCCCGTGACCGCCGGCGCCCGGCTGACCTACCTCACCGGCCAGTGGTCGCAGGAATTCCAGCGCACCCAACTCACCCTGACCAGGGGCGCGTTCACCATGGGCAGCAGCCAGGGCGTGCCCGGGCACGCCTACGCGCCCTGGCTCGCGGTCCAGGACGCCGCGGAGCCCGGGGACCCGCCCGCCTATGGCGTGGCCCTGGAGTGGCCCGGCAACTGGCACATCACCGCGGAGGCCGAACCGGGCGGCGCCGTGCGCGTACGCGCCGGTCGCGTACCGCACGAAGGCGTGGTGCGCCTGGCACCCGGCGACACCCTCACCACACCGCGCCTCGCCTGCGCCTTCAGCGCCGAAGGGCTCGACGGGCTCTCCCGCGTCTGGCACCGCTACGAACGTCATCTGACCGGTGAGCGGCTGCACCGTCCCCGCAAGGTGCTCTACAACTCCTGGGAGGCCACCACCTTCGACGTCGACGCGGCGGCGCAGCTCGAACTGGCGAAGACGGCAGCGGACATCGGGGCCGAGCTGTTCGTCGTGGACGACGGGTGGTTCACCGGCCGCGCCGACGACACCGGGGGGCTGGGCGACTGGTATCCGGACCCGGCGGCCTTCCCGTCCGGCTTCGACACGTTCGTGGCCGACGTACGCGCGCTGGGCCTGGACTTCGGCCTGTGGATCGAGCCGGAGGCCGTCAGCCCCGGCAGCAGGCTGTACGCCGACCACCCGGACTGGGTGTACCGGATCGACGGCCGCCCCGCCCGGCTGGTGCGCAACCAGCTCCTGCTCGACCTGGGCCGGACCGATGTCCAGGACTTCGTCATCGCCACCCTCGACCGGCTGCTGACCGGCCATGACATCAGCTACCTCAAGTGGGACATGAACCGGCCGCCGACCGAGCGCGGCCGCCCCGGCGCCGGTCCGGCCGACCGTCTCGACCTGGACGCCCAGCATGTCGCGGGCTATCTGCGCGTCCTGGACCAGCTGCGCACCGCCCACCCCGGGGTCACCGTCGAGGGGTGCGCGGGCGGCGGCGGGCGCATCGACCACGCGACCCTCGCCCGCACCGACGTGGTCTGGCCCAGCGACAACACCGCGCCCCTGGACCGGCTGGCCATCCAGTACGGCTTCCTGCACGCCCATGCCCCGCATGTGATGAGCTCGTGGGTCACCGACGCCCCCGGCGTCTTCGACCCCCGTCCGCGCAGCCTCGCCTTCCGCTTCGTGAGCGCCATGTGCGGAGTGCTCGGCATCGGCGCCGACCTGCGGAAGTGGGACGCCGGGCAGCGCGCCGAGGCCGCCGGCTGGATCGCCCGCTACAAGGAGGTGCGCGATGTCGTCCACCTCGGCGAGGCCCGGCTCCTGGGCAGCCCGCTGGACGCCACCTGCGGCCTCCAGTACGACGGCCCGGACGCACGTACCGTCGTGGCCGCGCTCAGCACCGGCCGCCTGGACGGCTCCCCGCTCGTCCCGGGACGTCCGGCCCGGCTCCGGCTGCGCGGCCTCGACCCGGCCGCCCACTACCGGGACGCCGCGTCGGCGACCACGTACAGCGGCGCCCATCTGCTCCACTACGGGCTGCCGTTCACGTGGAGCGCCGACCACGACGCGGAACTGGTGGTGCTGACACGGCAGTAGACCGCCGACCGGCCCATGTCCGCCCCCGCCCGCAGTACAGCGAAGGAGCCCGAACCCCCGATGGAACAGTCCCGCCGGTACGGTGACCGCTTCACCGCCCGCACGGCCGTGGTCACCGGAGCCGCCTCCGGCATCGGTGCCGCCACCGCCGAACGCCTCGCCCAGGAGGGCGCCGCCGTCGTGCTCGCCGACATCGCCGAGGAGCGCGGCGCGGCGGTCGCCGAGCGGATCTGTGCGGACGGCGGCCGTGCCCGCTTCGTGGCCGCCGATGTCTCCGCGGAGGAGGACTGGGAGCGGATCGCGGCCGCCGCCCACGACTTCGGCCCCGTCGACGTGCTGGTCAGCAATGCCTACACGGTCGACGTCACCCCCGCCCACGACATGTCCCTGGGCTCCTGGCAGCGGCAGCTCTCCGTCAACCTCACGGGTGCCTTCCTGGGATTCAAGGCCGTCCTGGACGATCTGCGCGCCCGCCGCGGAGCCGTCGTCCTGACCTCGTCCGTCCACGCCCACAAGGGCATCCCCGGCCACCCCGCCTACGCGGCCTCCAAGGGGGCGCTGCTGTCCCTGTGCGGACAGCTCGCCGTCGAGTACGGTCCCGAGGTGCGGGTCAACGCCGTCGTGCCCGGCCCGATCCTGACGGCGGCCTGGGACCGGGTGTCCCCCGAGGACCGCGCACGCAGCGTCGCCGAAACCGCGGCCGGCCGTTTCGGCACCCCGGAGGAGGTGGCCGCGGCCATCGCCTTCCTGGGCTCCCATGAGGCCGCCTACGTCACCGGTGCGAGTCTTGTCGTGGACGGCGGCTGGAGCGTCGTCAAGTCCTCCGCATGACCACCGCGATCAGCTCGCAGCAGAAAGGCACTACGACATGACGCCCTACGCCCGTCGCGGCGTGCACGGCCAGACCGTGGAGGCCCTCGCCCGCCGCATCCTGGGCGGCGAGATCCCCGAAGGAGCCACCCTGGACCTGGTCGCCCTGCAGAGCGAACTGGACGTCAGCCTCACCGCCCTGCGCGAGTCGCTGAAGGTACTGGCCGCCAAGGGGATGGTCGACGCCCGTCAGAAGCGCGGCACCTTCGTACGGAACCGCTCGGACTGGAATCTGCTCGACGCCGACGTGCTGCGCTGGCAGTTCGACAGCGACCGCACCACCGACGCCGACCGCGCGCTGCTGCGCAACCTCGCCGAGGTGCGCTCCATCATCGAACCGGCGGCCGTACGCCTGGCCGCCGGGCGGCGCACCGACGCCGACCTCGCCGCCCTGGACACCGCCGTGGACGCGATGGGGGCGGGCGGCTCGGACGCCGCCCACGCGGTGGAGGCCGACCTCGCCTTCCACCGGGCCCTGCTCGCCGCCACCCACAACGAACTCCTCGAACGCATGGAGATGGTGATCGAGTCGGGCCTCGCCCACCGCGACCGCATCGTGCACAGCTCCCCCCACAGCCAGGACCCCGTACCCGCCCACCGCGCCGTCCTGGACGCCGTGCGCGCCCAGGACCCGCAGGCCGCCGAGGCCGCCATGCGGGCCCTGCTCGACCAGGCAGGCCGCGACCTGGACCGGGTCGGCGGCTCCGACAACGACATGGAAAGGCCCTCTGGCCAGTGAAGATCACCCGTATTGAGACCTTCGCCGTGCCGCCGCGCTGGCTGTTCTGCCGCGTCGAGACCGACGACGGCGTGGTCGGCTGGGGCGAGCCCGTCGTCGAGGGGCGCGCCGAAGTGGTCCGCGCCGCCATCGACGTCCTCGCCGAATACCTGATCGGCAAGGATCCGCTGCGCATCCAGGACCACTGGCAGGTGCTCACCAAGGGCGGCTTCTACCGCGGCGGACCCGTGCTCTCCAGCGCCGTCGCCGGCCTCGACCAGGCCCTGTGGGACATCGCCGGCAAGACCTACGGCGCCCCCGTGCACGCCCTGCTGGGCGGTCCCGTGCGCGACCGGGTCCGGGTGTACGCCTGGGTCGGCGGCGACGAGCCCGCCGAGCTGACCGAGCAGATCACCGCGCAGGTCGAGGCGGGCTTCACGGCGGTGAAGATGAACGGCGCCGGGGCGACCTCTCCGGTGGCCACCGCGGCCGAGACCGCCGCGGTCGTCGACCGGGTGGCCGCGGCCCGCGAGGTCCTCGGCCCGGACCGGGACGTGGCCGTCGACTTCCACGGACGCTTCACCGCCGCCAGCTCCCGCCGCGTCCTGGCCGAACTGGCCGCCCTCCACCCGCTGTTCGTGGAGGAACCCGTCGTCCCCGAGCACAGCCATCTGCTGCCCGGCCTGGTCGCCGCGACCCCCGTGCCCCTGGCCACCGGCGAACGGCTCTACGGACGGACGGAGTTCCTGCCCGTCCTCGCCGCCGGTATCGCCGTCGCGCAGCCCGATCTGTCCCATGCGGGCGGCATCTCCGAGGTGCACCGCATCGCCTCGCTCGCCGAGACCTACGGCGCCCAGCTCGCCCCGCACTGCCCGCTCGGCCCCATCGCGCTGGCGGCCAGCCTCCAGGTCGCGTTCGCGACACCGAACTTCCTGATCCAGGAGCAGAGCCGCGGCATCCACTACAACAAGGACGCCGATCTGCTGTCCTACCTCGTCGACCCCGAGCCGTTCCGCTTCGTGGACGGCCATGCGCCCCGCGGCGACGCCCCCGGCCTGGGCATCACCATCGACGAGGCGGCCGTACGCGAGGCCGACCGGACCGGTCACACCTGGCGCAACCCGGTCTGGCGGCACCCCGACGGCTCCTTCGCGGAGTGGTGACGACGGTGCTGGAGATCGTCACCGACCCGGCGCACGGCGGCCGCTGGACCTCGCTGCGCGCCGGGGACCGCGAATGGCTGTGGCACGGCACGGCGGCCGGACGGGACCGGGTGTCCCCCGGGGACGCGTTCGTGGACGCGGGCGGTCTGGAGGAGTGCGTCCCCACCGTCCGCGGCAACCCCGACCACGGCGACGCCTGGTCACGTCCCTGGAAGCGCGAGGGGGACACGGACACCGTCCGGTGCGACCGGTTCACGCTGAAGCGCACGATCCGCGGGACGGCCCAGGGTGCGGAGGTCGACTACGTCCTTGAGGCCGACCTGGGCTTCTCCTTCGTCTGGGCCGCCCACGCACTGCTCGATCTGTCGCCGCGGGCGACCCTGCGCCTGCGCGACGGGGCGCGCGCCCGGCTCTTCCCGGAGGCCGCACCGCTGCTGGACCGGCTTTGGCCGGCCGGGGCGCCGTGGGTGGAGGGTGACTGGCCCACGCCCCTCGGCCTGCCCCTGGACCGGTTCGGGCCGGACGACGGCACCGCGGTCGGCGCGGTCGTGGACGACTCGCGCGCCTGCGTCCACGACGGCACGGGCTGCCTGGCCTTCGCGCTGGAGGCCGACGGGCAGCCACTGTCCATCGCCGTGTGGCGCAACCTCGGCGGCTTCCCCGCCGAGAACCCCTATCGCAGCACAGGAGTCGAGCCGATGCTCGGCCGTGTCTTCGACCTCGCCGACGCGGGTCCGGGCGACGCCGCGCGCGTCCCCGCGTCGGGCGAGGTGCGCTGGCGGCTGACGCTCGGCGCGGCCTGCCGCTGCCCCTGAATCCCCCCCCATTTCTGCGAGGAGTTCCCCCTGTGGACCTGCGAGCCGCCCTGGCCGCCCATCGGCTGGTCGCCATCGTGCGCGGCGACGACCCCGAGGCCGCGCTGCGCACCGTACTGGCCCTGGCCGACGAGGGCATCGAGCTGATCGAGGTGTCGCTGTCCGGCACGGACGCCCTGTCCGTCATCGAGCGGGCCCGCGAGGCCCTGGGCCCCGACCGTCCCCTCGGCGCGGGCACCGTGCTCACCGCCGAGGACGCCCACGCCGTCCACCGGGCGGGCGCCGACTTCGCCGTCACCCCCGGTCTGGGCGCGGGGATGTCCACCGCCCGCGAACTGGGCCTCCCGGTCCTGGCCGGGGTCATGACGCCGACCGAGGTCATCGCCGCCCGTGCGCTCGGCGCCGAGGCGCTGAAGATCTTCCCGGCCGCGCAGGCCGGCGGCCCCGGCTATCTCAAGGCCCTGCGGGGGCCGTTCCCGCACGAGCCGTTCGTACCGGTCGGCGGTGTGGACGAAGCCGCGGCCCGCGCCTATCTGGCCGCCGGGGCGACCGCGGTCGGCATCGGCTCGCCGCTGGTCGGCGACGCCGCCGACGGCGGCAGCACGGCCGCCCTGCGCGAACGCGCCCGCGCCTTCCGCACCGCCGTCCAGGAGGCCACCGCGTGACCGAGGACCCGCGCCCGACCCGCCCCGACCGCCTCGAACTCGGCGAGGGCATCCGCTGGACCGGCGAAGCCCTCGTCCTCGTCGACATCCTCGAAGGCCGCCTGCTGACGGCACCCGAGGACCCCACCGCACCCCTGCGGACGCTGGCCGAACTGCCCGTCCCCCTGGGCGCGGTGGCACCCGTGGCGGGCCGGCCCGGCACCTGGATCGCCGCCGCGGGCACCGGGATCTGCCTGCTCGGCCCCGACGGCGCCACCACCTGGTCGGCGCGGCCCGAGGCGGCTGCCCGCCCCGCCCGGCGCATGAACGACGGCACCGCCGACCCGTCCGGCAGATTCTGGGCGGGCAGCATGGGCTACGACGCCGACGAGGACGCGGGCTCCCTCTACCGGGTGGACCACGACGGCACGGTGACCCGGGTCCTCGACGGCATCACGGTGCCGAACGGGCCCGCGTTCACGGCCGACGGACGCGCGATGTATCTGGCCGACAGCGCCCGGGGCATCGTCCGGCGCTACCCCGTCGACCCGGCGACGGGCGGCCTCGGCACACCGACGACGTTCGTCACCGTGGACGACGGCAGCCCCGACGGCATGGCCGTCGACGACGAGGGTGGCGTGTGGATGGCCGTCTGGGGCACCGGGACGGTGCGCCGGTACCGGCCGGACGGCGAACTCGACCGCACCCTGCGGCTGCCCGCCGCCCAGCCCGCCGGAGTCTGCCTCCAGGGCGATGTCCTGCACATCACCACGGCCCGGGTCGGCCTCACCCGGCCGGGCCCCGACGACGGTGCCCTGTTCGCGGTCCGGGTCGAGGTGCCGGGCCCACCGGCGGCCGTCTACCGCCCGCACCCAGGTGCCGGGCACGGGCCGGCACCGGCACCGGCGGGCGCATGACGGCCCCCTGGCCCCCGGCGGCCGGACCGGTGGTCTGCGTCGGCGAGACGATGACCGCGCTGGCCCCCGAACCGCCCGACTCCGTGGAAACCGGCGAGAGCCTGCGGCTGTCCGTGGCGGGCGCGGAGTCCAACGTGGCGATGTACCTCGCGGACCTGGGCCTTGCCGCCGTATGGCTCTCGGCCCTCGGCGACGACCCGTTCGGCCGGCGGGTCCGGGCCGCCGTCGCCGCGGCGGGCGTCGACGTCTCGGGCGTACGGTCCGACCCGAACCGGCCGACGGGCCTGCTCGTGAAGGAGCCGGGGCCCACGGGCACCCGCGTCCACTACTACCGGCGCGGTTCGGCGGCCTCGGCGCTCGGACCCGGCATCCTGGACGATCCGCGACTCGGGTCGGCGGCGCTCCTCCACCTCACGGGCGTGACCCCCGCGCTCTCGCCGTCCTGCGCCGCCCTGGTGGAACGGGCGCTCGCCACCCCCGCGCCCGACCGTCCGTACGCCATCAGCTTCGACGTCAACCACCGCCCGGCGCTATGGCCGGACGGCACGGCCGCCACGGTCCTGCGCGACCTGGCCGACCGCGCCGACATCGTCTTCGTCGGCCTCGACGAGGCGCAGCACCTGTGGGGCGCCGACCTCGACGCGGGCGGTGTCCGCACGCTGCTGCCGCATCCGCGCCTGCTCGTCGTCAAGGACGGCGGACGGGCGGCGACCGCCTTCGGCGACGGGACACAGGTCACGGTGGAGGCCCTGCGCACGGAGGTGGTGGAGCCGGTCGGCGCGGGGGACGCCTTCGCCGCCGGCTTCCTGGCGGGGCTGCTGCGCGACGGGGACCTGATCTCGGCGCTGCGACTCGGACACATCACGGCCGCGTCCGCGCTCAGCGTGATCGGAGATCACGGCCCGCTGCCGGAAGCCGGGACGGTCGAGCGGCTGCTCGGGCTGACGGAACGGGCCTGGGCGGAGCGGAACACCCCCGAGCGCGCGGGGCATACGCCGTCCTCGCCGCCGCTCACCGGTCGACCAGAGGCCGGAACGCGCTGCGCACATCGGAGGTGGAGGCGCTGACGTACCTGTTCGACGCCGGGCCCGGGCCGGAGCTGCCGGAGTAGTAGGTGATGACCGCCGGGCAACTGCTGCCGCCGATCTGCAGGGTGCGGTGGGACACGAGCTTTCCGGTGCGCAGCTCGTAGACCTTCACCGGGACCGCGACCTTACGGAACGTCACATAGGTGGTGGAGCCGGAGCCCCGGGGCCGGTACGGGCACGTCTGGACGGAGTTGCCGAAGGTGTCCTCGCCCATGCAGACCACCAGGACGGCGTCGGTGGCGCCCGCGGCCTTCCAGGAACCGGGAAGTTTGTCCGCGTGGTCGTCGCCGTAGGTCTCCCCGCCGTAGAAGAGGGCGCGGTTGATGCCCTTGCGCAGGGGCTTGGCGCCGCTGTACTTCGCGGGCTTGGAGCAGTACGCGGGCTGGGCGCCGGTGCCCGGCGCGAGCAGGTTGCGGACATTGGCCAGCTCGATGCTGAGCGTGGCCTTCTTGACGCCCGCCCGGGCCTTGGCCGTGAGTCCGTCGCCGGGGTACTGGTCGAGCAGCCGCTTGTAGTGGGCCTGGGCCGCCGTCCAGTCGCTGCGCCCCATGAGGTCGTCACCGCAGGCGACGAGCGCGGCGGGCGCGGTTCGCCGGGCCGTGGCGGCGGATCGGTCCAGTACGTCATGGCTCCGCTTCCGCTCGCGGAGCCAGTCGGTGACGGCGACGGTGGCACAGGGGTCCTCGGCCGGCAGGCCGCGGAGGAAGCGGGTCAAGGTCGTTTCGACCGTCTTCTCGTTGCCGGGCTGGGCGAGGACCGAGGCGAGGGTCTCGAAGCCCCCCTGAAGGGAGGCGGTGTCACCGGTCAGCCCGGTGGTGAGCTGACCACCAGCCGCATCCAGCCGATAGCAGTCCTCGACGATCTCATCGCCCCGGGCCGCCAGCGGCGCGTCGGCCATGCGGTGCCCGAACCACACCCCGTCCTGGGCGCTCACCACCTTTGCGCAGTCGCCGCGTTCACGGGCCCCGGCGACACTCTCACCGACCCTGGAGGCGTCGAACCGCAGGAGCCCCACCGCCAGCAGCACCGGCAGCGTGACGCCGAGCGCGACCAGTCGCTGACCGCGCACCGCGCCCCGGCCGCCGTCCCGGCCCGCCTCTCCGCGCGCCAGGAACCATCCGTGGGCGATGACGGCCGCCCACCACACGAGCATGGCGACCTCGTACGCCGGGTCGGCGGTCGAGACCAGCAGGGAGACGAGGACGACGGTGACGGCTACGGCGAGGACGGCGAGCCCGCGCCGCCGCAGCAGCAGATAGCCGACGCCGAGCAGGGAGGCGTTGCCGAGGGCGACGGCCAACGGGTCGTGCGGCCGGGGCGCGGGAGGCGCTGGCTCCGGCACGGCGAGGGTCGATTCATCCATCCTGATCTCTTCCCGTCACGGCGTGGGTGCGCAGGGCGCTCCATGGTTCACCGCGACCCCTGGGACCCCTCCCGAGGAGATCGGCGCGGGAGGCTCATGCGGCGGGGACGCCGGCGCTCCCGGGAAGAAAGCGGAGCGATGAGATCAGGTGTTTTCTGCGGAAACGACCGATATGGAGCAAACGCACCCACCAGGCCCTAGGTCCCGCCAAGAGTGGTCCACGGCCCCTTCCGGCACTATCGTCCGCTTCATACCGTCAAGGGCTGCGGTATTCCGTTTCACGCCGACCGACTGGACCCCTTCCGTGCCCGATCCCTCCCACGCCGCCACCTGGCGTTTCGCCCTGCCGCATACGACGGCCGCCGTACCGCTGGCGCGTGCGCTGATCCGGAACACCCTGGCCGACATCGGGGCGCCCGTGGACGGCGACACGGCGGAGCTGCTGACGGCGGAGCTGGTGGCCAACGCGGTGCGGCACACCGAGGGCGACGAGCCGATAGAGCTGGTGGTGGAGCTGGTGCCGACCGGGGGCTGGCAGGTCGAGGTGCACGACCAGGACCCGAATCCGCCCGGCGGGCTGGACGGGCTGGGCCGCCCCGAAGGGCCCAAGAGACCCGACGGCCTCGCCGAGGGCGGACGCGGTCTGCTGCTGATCCGCACCCTCAGCGCGGACGCGGGCTATCGGCCGACCCCTTACGGCAAGGCCGTCTGGTTCATCCTTCCGCCCACCGATGGCCCCGCGGCCGCGGAGCGCCCTACGGAGCGCTGAGGGTCGCGACCAGCACCGCCTTGATCGTGTGCATCCGGTTCTCCGCCTCGTCGAAGACGACGGAGTGCTCGGACTCGAAGACCTCGTCGGTGACCTCCAGCTCGGTCAGCCCGTGCCGCTCGTGGATCTCCCGGCCGACGTCGGTGCCCAGGTCATGGAAGGCCGGCAGGCAGTGCAGGAACTTCACGGCGTCGTTGCCCGTCGCGCGCAGCACATCCATCGTCACCGCGTACGGCCCCAGCAGCGCTATCCGCTCGTCCCACACCTCCTTGGGCTCACCCATGGACACCCATACATCGGTGGCGACGAAGTCCGCGCCGCGCACGCCCTCCTCGACGTTCTCGGTGAGCGAGATCCGGGCGCCGGTGGCCGTGGCGAGCTGGCGCGCCAGCTCCACGATGGTGTTGTCGGGCCACAGCAGGCTGGGCGCGACGATGCGGACGTCCATGCCCAGCAGGGCACCGGTGACGAGGTAGGAGTTGCCCATGTTGTACCGGGCGTCGCCGAGGTAGGCGTAGGCGACCTGGTCCAGCGGCTTGTCGCTGTGCTCGGTCATGGTCAGCACGTCGGCGAGCATCTGGGTGGGGTGCCACTCGTCGGTGAGGCCGTTGTAGACGGGCACCCCGGCGTGTGCGGCGAGCTCCTCGACGACGCCCTGGCCGTGGCCCCGGTACTCGATCGCGTCGTACATCCGGCCGAGCACCCGCGCCGTGTCCTTGACCGACTCCTTGTGACCGATCTGCGAGCCGACCGGATCGAGATAGGTCGTGGAGGCGCCCTGGTCGGCGGCCGCGACCTCGAAGGCGCAGCGGGTGCGGGTGGAGGTCTTCTCGAAGACCAGGGCGATGTTCTTGCCCCGCAGCCGCCGCTCCTCGGTGCCCGCGCGCTTGGCCGCCTTCAGCTCGGCGGCGAGCTCGATCAGGCGGCGGAACTCGTCGGCGGTGAAGTCCAGCTCCTTGAGGAAGTGGCGGCCGGTGAGGTCAATCGCCATAAGGGTGGCTCCTAGGTCACGGCGAACACGGCGAATCAGGGGCTACGGCGAGGGCGCCGCGGCCAGGAACCATGCAAGCATATACGATGCTCTGCATATATACGGAGACCAGGGGGTGAACCCCGGCATTACGGGTCCGTGGGCTCGCGTGACGGCACTGCGGGCTCGCTTACGTCTCGACGGGGTCGCTTACGTCTTCACGGGCTCGCCTACGGCTCCACGGGCTCGGTTACGGCTCGACCGGGTCCCGCTCGACCGGACAGCTCATGCACCGCGGCCCGCCCCGGCCCCGGCCCAGCTCGCTGCCCGGGATGTCGATGACCTCGATCCCGCACTTGCGCAGATAGGTGTTGGTCGTCGCGTTCCGCTCGTAGGCGACCACCACGCCCGGCTCGACCGCGAGCACATTGCAGCCGTCGTCCCACTGCTCGCGCTCCGCCGCGTGGACGTCCTGGGTCGCCGTGAGCACGCGGATGGAGTCCAGGCCGAGGGCCGCGGCTATCGCGCGGTGCATATGCTCCGGCGGATGGTCGGTGACCTTGAGGTCCTTGCTGCCCGCGCCCGGCTCGATGGTGTACGAGCGGAGCATCCCCAGCCCCGCGTACTGCGTGAAGGTGTCCCCGTCCACCATGGTCATCACGGTGTCCAGGTGCATGAACGCCCGCCCCTTGGGCATGTCGAGCGCCACGATCGTCCGGGCCGAACCGGCCTCGAAGAGCCGGTGCGCGATCATCTCCACCGCCTGCGGAGTGGTCCGCTCGCTCATCCCGATCAGCACCGCGCCCTTGCCGAGCACCAGCACATCGCCGCCCTCGATGGTCGAGGGGTACGCGGCCTGCCCCTCGGACCAGACGTGGAAGTCCTCCTTCGCGAAGAGGGGGTGATGGCGGTAGACGGCCTCGTAGTGCACCGTCTCGTGCCAGCGGGCGGGCCAGCGCATCGCGTTGATCGACACCCCGTCGTACACCCACGCGGAGGCGTCCCGGGTGAAGAGATGGTTCGGCAGCGGGTTGACCAGGAAGTCATCGGGCTCCATGGCGTGGAAGCGGACGGAGACCGGCTCCGGGTACCGCCCCAGATACTCCCGCTTGGTCATGCCTCCGATCAGCGCCTCGGTCAGCTCGGGGGCGCTCAGCTCGTCGAAGGCGGCCCGCAGATGGTCGGTGGCCAGAGGACCGTACTCCTTCTCGTCGAAGACCCGGTCCAGCACCAGCGCCCGCGCGTCCGGCAGGCCCAGGCTCTCGGTGAGCAGATCCCCGAAGAGATGGACCTCGACCCCGCGGTCGCGCAGGACGTCGGCGAAGCCGTCGTGCTCCTGGCGGGCGCGGCGCACCCACAGGACGTCGTCGAAGAGCAGAGCGTCCTTGTTGGTGGGTGTGAGCCGCTTGAGCTCCAGGTCGGGGCGGTGCAGTATGACGCGGCGCAGCCGCCCGGCCTCGGAGTCGACATGGAATCCCATGCCCCCATCTTCGCCGCTCGCGGGCCGTTGTGAACGCCCGGCGACACGGATCACTCGCGCTGATCGCGATGGCCACCGCGGTTCCGCCGCGGTTCCGCCGCGCGGGGCGGGACCTGCCGTCCGCGGCGGGCGGCTATCCGGCCGCGATCACCACGATCAGCACCAGGGCGACCGCGATGAACCCCAGCAGGGCGGAGACCCAGAGCTGGCCGGGCTTCAGATCGAGCCCGCCGCCCTCGTCGGCGCTCCCGCGCCGCCACCGTCGCCGTGCCTCGCGCCGGGTGGCGCGGGCCGCCGCCTCCTCACGCTCCCGGCACTCCTCGGCCACCCCGCCGAACAGCGCCTTCCAGCCCTTCTCGCCGAACCCCGTCATCTGCCGGGTGCCGGCGATCCGGCGCACCACCTCACGGCCGGCGCCATCGGCGGCCGTCCACAGGCCGGGCAGGACGCACGCCATCAGCTCCGGCACCGCGCCGCGCTGCGCGTACGGGCGGACCAGCCCCTCGTACAGCATCAGCGCGTTGCGCACCCGCAGCCGGCGGCCGGGGTCCCCGGCCGGTCCGTCCGCACCGCCCGGGGCGCGGGGCGGCGGGTCGAGATAGAGCTGGGCGAGCAGCACCTTCTCGCAGACCGCGTCGGCCAGCTCCGGTCCGCGCTCGGGCGCGCGGCGCACCAGCTCGACCACGACGCGGGTGGCCCGCTCGGCGGGCAGCCCCTCGTCCAGTGCGCTCAGCAGCAGGCCGTCATCGGCCCCCCGCAGCGCCGCGGGCAGGTCGTCCCCGCCGTGGCGCAGCGCCTCGCGCAGCATCCGCGCCCCGGTGACCGAGACTCGGCGAACCCCCGCGCCCGCCGTCCTCGCCCGCTCCGCCGCGGTGTCGTCCGTGATCTCCGTATTTGTCGGGTTCTCTGTCTCTTTCACCATCGATGTCTCTCTCCTCACAGCGCCTCCAGCACCTCCCGTATCCGTGTGGCCGCCGCCGCGTCGAGCGGCTCGTCGCCGTCCTGTGCCAGCCGGGGCAGAAAGCCGCACAACACCGTCAGCTGCCGCTCATCGCCGGCCGCCCGCCGGATCCAGCCGACCAGCGCGTCCTCGGCCGCCCCGGCCGATCTGGCCCAGGTCAGCGCGGCCCGCAGCAGCTCGGCCAGCCGCGGCGCGCACTCCGGATGGGCCGCCAGCACCGCCGTGGCCGGCGGCCAGGCGGCGTACGGCTCCAGCTCCGGCACCTCGCACAGGCCCCACAGATGCGAGGTGCGGGTGGTGACCGCACGCAACACCGTGAGCAGCGCCAGGTCCCGGCGGGGCCGCCGGGTGTCGCGCAGCCAGCGGGTGAGCGCGGTCAGTACGGTCTCCGGCTCGCTCCCGGCCAGCAGCCGCAGCACGCCGTAGGAGGTGGTGCGGCCGTCGTCGGCGCAGGCGATCCGGCCCAGTTCCTCCAGGGACGCCGCGACGGAGCCCGCCGCCAGGCCGTAGCCGTGGGCGAGCGCGGCGGTCTCGCGCTCCCGCTCGTCGTCGCCGCGCGCCCAGTCCCGCAGCAGCCCGTTCACGGCGGGGCGCACCTCCGGGGTCCGGGACGCCTCGGCGAGTGCGGTGGCCGCCGCCATCCGCTGCACCGGGCTGTCGGTACGGGCCAGCGGCAGCGCCAGCTCGACCAGGCCGTAGAGATAGTCGCGGGCGCACAGCACGCCCGCGGCGACCGCCGCGCGCACCCACACCTGGGGGCGCGGATCGTCGCACAGCCCGCGCAGCCAACGGGCCATCGGGCCGCGGAGGTTGTGGTGGGCGTCCCAGGACTCGTGGAGCACGGCGGGCGCCAGCCGCCGCCCCTCGAACCACACCGCGCGCACGGGCACCGACGCGTCCCCGAGGTCCTCCACCCCGTCGCCGTGGACCGCGCGCGCCGTGGCGAGCGAGGCCCCGGGGCGGGCGGCGAACAGCGGGCGGCCCGGCGCGTACTGCGGATCGAGCGTGACGGCCAGTTCCCAGGCCAGCAGTTCGGCGGCCTCCGCCATGAGGCTGTGCGCCGAGCCGTTGAAGACGGCGAGCGCGATCCGCAGCGCGGCGGCGCGCAGCGCGGGCAGCGCGGCGGGCAGGGTGCCGGGGCGCCCGGCCTCCAGGAACCACGCACGGGCCTGGTCCGGGGCGAACGACCGGCAGTGCTCCAGCAGCCGCTCCTCGGACAGCCTGCCCTCGGCGTGCGCGGCCAGCAGCTCGGCGAGCCGGGCGGCCTCGCCGGGCCGCGGCTCGTCCAGGCCGAGCGCCTCGGCCAGTTCGGGGCGCCGGGCGGTGGTGTGGGCCGTCTCCAGCAGCCCGGTGGGGCGGTCGGCGAGCAGTTCGGTGAGGTGGCGGTCGAGGACATCGGCGGCGGCCGGGGGCTCGTACGGCACGGCGTGGCGGCGGCCGCGCAACAGCCGGTCGGCGGCCGGGCCGCCCGCGACCAGGACGACGCAGAACGCCTCATGCCCGGCGAAGTGGGCGCGCAGTCGGTCCAGCAGGGGCTCGACCGCGAAGTCCGCCTGGTCGGCGGGGAGTTCGAGGAGATAGCCGTGGCCCCGCTCGGTCTTCTCCACGCCGGAGGGCCCCTGGGGGATGCCGGGCCCCAGCGGGAGGACGGAGTCATGTGGGGTGCCGACGCCGTACGGGATACCAGGCCCGTACGGGATGCCGGACCCGAGCGCGGCGTCGGCCACATGTGGGATGCCGAGCCCATGCGGAATGCCGGCCCCCAGCCGGGAGACCCCGCCGCCGGCCAGCTCGGACAGCTCGGAGAGGAGGGCGAGCCCGGTCCAGGCGCGGCCGGTGCCGGGTTCGCCGCACAGCGCCAGCAGACCCGTGCGCCGCAGATGGTCGCGCATCGCGGCATAGCCGGGGACGGTCCGGTAGAGCCGCCGCAGCCGGTCCAACTCCTCGCGGGGGACCGGGCCTTCGGGGAGGGGATACGGCGCCGGTTCGGCGCGCAGCCGGGCCGGGCCGAGGGGGATATGCAGATGGGCGCGTGCCTCGCGCGCCGTGCGGGCGCCGCCCGGCTGGCCCGCCCCGTCCAGCGGGTCGCCCTTGGGGATGTCCAGCCGCCGTCCCCGCGACTCCGCCCGGGCGTCGATGTCTTCCGCTGCGCTCATCGCCCGCCGTCCTTCATGCCGTGGCCCCCGCTTCCGCTGTGGTGGTGATGGGGTGCCGGTGAATGCCCGAAGCGGGCGGCGGGGTTTCTCCCCCTGCCCGCCCCGCCGCCCTTCTCCGGTGCGGGGCACTGGGCCGTGCGCACCCCCGTCGCTCACGGTCCGGCGCCCTTTGTGCCACTCCAGGGTCGCCGGGGAACGGCGGGGCGGCTGTAGCCGTTTACACAGTCGCGCAGAACGCGTGGAAAGTGCGCGCCCGCGCTCGGCCGTGGGGTCAGTCGCGGGGGTCGGTCGCGGGGCGCGCCGGGATGTGCTCCCCCGTCGCGCGTCCCTCCGCCAGCAGTCGCAGCAGTCCGATGTCCATCACCACGAAGCGGCGCGAGGCGGTCCGGACGACGCCCTGGCCGCGCAGCAGCCGCAACGCCTTGGCGACCGCCTCCCGGGTCGAGCCCACCGCGGCCGCGATGTCGTGCTGGGGCAGCGGCAGATCGACGGTGATCGCCCCGTCGGCGGCGGGGTGGCCGGTGCGCTCGGCGAGTTCGACGAGCCGGGCCGCCAGCCGCTGCAGCACCTTCTCCGAGGCGAGTGAGCGCCGCTCGCCGTCGGAGCTGCGCAGCCGGGAGCTGAACTGACGCATGATCAGTACGGTCGCGACGGGACGCGCGGCCAGATAGGCCCGGAACCGGTCGCCGGAGACCACCACCGCCTCCATCCGGCCGAGCGCGGTGACGGTGGCGCTGCGCGAACCGTGGTCCACCGCGGCCTGGTCGCCCACGACCTCGCCCGCCCCGCGCAGCGCCAGGATCAACCGCACCCCGCGCTCGGTCTCCACGGAGATGGTGGCCCAGCCGGAGGTGATCGCCACGACGAAGGTCGTACGGTCGTGTTCGCGCAGCACGACCTCGCCGGGGGCGTAGCCCCGGGGGGTGCCGAGTGCGAGCAGTGCGCGCCGGTCGTCGGCCGGAAGGGCGTGCAGGAAGGGCCGTCCGTCCTCGAAAAGACTCATCCGCCCTCCGCTCAGCTCGTCGTCGTCAGGCCTGCGGAGAACCCAGGGACCGGTCAGCACGCTAGGCAGCTGGCACGGGCACGTCAATGGTGCCGTAGCGGGTCGGTGCCGGATCCGCCGTTCTCCCCGGGATCGACCCGAACTCCCGTACGCACAGCGGCGCCCGCGACGGCCGCGAGCGCGGCGGTCACCGCCGTGAAGACCCATCCGGCGCGCAACGCGTCCAGCCCCGGCCGCGCGGCGCCGCCGGTGATCATGACCAGCGCCGCGACACCCAGGGCCGAGCCGCCCTGCCGGGACATCATGAGCACCCCGGAGCCGAGGGACAGCTGACGAGCCGGAAGCAGTCCGGCGGCCGAGAACATCACCGGCTGGTAGAGCCCCGCGCCGATCCCGGTGAGCACCAAGCCGGGCATGAACCCCACGGCGTAGTGGGCGCCGTCGCCGCCCGCCAGGAGCAGCCACCACACCGGCCCCGCGGCGAAGCACAACCCGCCGACCACGGCCGTGGTCCGCTCCCCCAGCGCCCTGACGATCCGCCCCGACAGCATCGACACCACCAGGACGGTGAGCGGCCAGGGTGTGACGGCAAGGCCCGCCCGGGCCGAGGACCAGCCCCATGCCCCGGTGAACAGCAGGGTCGCGGCGAGGATCGAGGCGGCGTAGGCGAGGAAGTAGCTGAGCAGCCCGAGCGTGGCGGCGGTGAAGGCGCGGGTCCGGAACAGCGCGGGGTCCACCACCGGATCCGGATGGCGGCGTACGTGCGCCACGGCCAGTGCACCCATGACCAGGCCGACGGCGAGGAAGCCGAGGGTGGCCGGGGCGCCGTAGCCCCAGTCCGCGGCCTCGACGCAGGCGGTGGTGAGCGACCCGGTGCCGAGCAGGACGAGCAGCGTGCCCAGCGGATCGAGCCGGCGGCGCTCACCACGAACGGGCCCGGTGCGGACGGGCCCGGTGCGCGGCAGCAGCCGCAGCCCGGCCACCCATGCCAGCAGCACCACGGGCGGATTGACGAGGAAGATCCAGCGCCAGTCGGAGGCGGCCAGCAGGCCGCCCGCCACCGGCCCCGCACTCGCCGCGACCGCGCTCACCGCCGTCCAGACACCGACCGCCGTGGCCCGTTCGCGCGGCGGGAAGGCGGGCAGGGCGAGCGAGAGGGAGGTGGGCACCAGGACGGCCGCCGCCACGCCCTGCACCACGCGCGCCGCGATCAGCGTGCCGAGCCCGGGGGCGGCGCCACACGCGACCGAGGCGAGCCCGAACAGCGCGATGCCGGTCAGGAACGAACGCCGCCCGCCGATCGCGTCGGCCAGCCGGCCGGCCGGGACCAGCAGCGCGGCGAGCACGATGGTGTAGGCGTTGAGCACCCAGGACAGCTCGGCGGTGGACGCCGAGCGGAAGTCCGCGCCGATCGCGGGGAAGGCGATGTTGACCGCGATCATGTCGAGCACGGCGAGGAACTGGGCCGCCGACGCGACGGCGAGGATCAGCCAGCGCCGACGGCTGGGGGCGGGGGCGGCTGCGTCGGGGGCGGTGGCGGGGGCCGGACCGGGGGTGGCCGCGGGCACACCGCTCCCCTGGGCCTTCGGGGAAGGGGTCGTCATGCCCGTCCAGCCTCGCCCCCGGGGCACGGCGGAGCGAGTGGCAGGAGTGACAGCATGCGCTACATTTCTGCCATGCGGTCCATAGCCCTCGCCGTCACCCCGGGCATGCCGATCTTCGACCTGGCGGTGCCCTGCCATGTCTTCGGCACCGATCGCCCCGGGCTCCCCGACCCCTGGTACGAGCTGCGGGTCTGTGCGATCGGACCGGGCGGCGCGGAGGCCGGTGACCCGGTCGCCGCCCGTTCGTGGTTCGCAGCCCACACCCCGTACGGCACCGAGGAGCTGATCGCCGCGGACACGGTGATCGTCCCGGCCTCGGCCGATGTGCGCGGTGATCCGCCCGAGGAGCTGATCGCCGCGCTGCGCGAGGCCCACCGGCGCGGCGCCCGCATCGTCTCGCTGTGCTCGGGTGCGTTCACCCTCGCCGCGACCGGACTTCTCGACGGCCGTACGGCGGCCACCCACTGGATGTACGCGGCGCTGTTCGCCGAGCGCTATCCGGCCGTACGGCTCGATCCGTCCGTGCTCTACGTCGACCACGGCGATGTGCTGACCGGGGCGGGGTCCACGGCCTGCATCGACGTCTGCCTGCATCTGGTGCGCGAGGACTACGGCACCGAGGCGGCCAACACCCTGGCCCGGCAGCTCGTCGCGCCCGCCCACCGGCCCGGCGGCCAGGCCCAGTACATCGAGGCGCCGCTGCCGGAGCGCACCGACGACTCGCTCGCCCCGCTGCTGCACTGGGCCGCCGAACGGCTGCATGAGCCGCTGACCGTCGCCGACCTCGCCCGCCGCGCCCACACCAGCCCGCGCACCCTGGCCCGCCGCTTCCACGCCGCCACGGGCACGACGCCGCTGCGCTGGCTGCAGGGCCAGCGGATCGCGCGCGCCCGGGAGCTGCTGGAGGGCGGCGATCTGCCGGTGGACCGGATCGCGGAGCTGTGCGGTCTTGGCACGGCGGCCAATCTGCGCCGCCACTTCACCCGGGCCGTGGGGGTGCCGCCGCACGACTACCGCCGCGCGTTCCGGGCCCGGGAGACCCGCCTTCCAGCCCCTCCGGCGATTGAGGAGCGGGGTCCGGGGCGAGGCCCCGCCTTCCAGCTCTCCGGCGATTGAGGAGCGGGGTCCGGGGCGAGGCCCCGCCTTCCAGCTCTCCGGCGATTGAGGAGCGGGGTCCGGGGCGGAGTCCCAGGTGAGGGAAGGGGCGGGGAGGGGAACAGCCCGCCGCAGGCGTGACGACCCGCCGCCCGACCGCCCCCGGACCGTCGTCCCTACAACCGCGGATCCACCGGTTCCGACTCCAGCGCGAGCACCGCGAAGACCGCCTCGTGGACGCGCCACAACGGCTCGCCCTCCGCCAGCCGGTCCAGCGCCTCCAGCCCGAGCGCGTACTCCCGCAGGGCGAGCGAGCGCTTGTGGCCCAGATGGCGCACCCGCAGCCGGTCCAGGTTCTCCGGGCGGGTGTACTCCGGACCGTAGATGATCCGCAGATACTCGCGGCCCCGGCACTTCACGCCCGGCTGGACCAGCCGGCCGTCGCCCTTGCGGACGAAGCCCTGGAGGGGCTTGACCACCATGCCCTCGCCGCCGGCCGCCGTCAGATCCAGCCACCACCGCACGCCCTCGGCGACCGAGGCCTCGTCCTCGGTGTCGACGATCAGCCGCCGGGTGGGGGCCAGCAGCCGGGCGCCGTGGCCGTCGGCGGCCGGCTTCTCGGCCTCGATCATCCGGTCGATCAGGGCGAGCTGCTGATCATGGGGCAGCGCGGTGGCGAGGTTACGGCCCTGGGCGGCCAGGATCTGGAACGGCGCCATCCGGATACCGTCCGGCCCGTCGACCGGCCAGCAGTAGCGCCGGTAGGCGTCGGTGAACGCGGTCGCGTCCGACGCCCGTTCCCGCTGCTTGCCGAGCAGGGCGGACACCTCGACACCGCGCGCCTCCGCCCCCTCCAGCGCCGCGAGTACGCCGGGGAGGACGGCGCGGGAGGCGGCGCCCACCGCCGCGTACTGGTTGCGCAGCAGCCCCTCGGCCTTGAGCGACCACGGCATCAACTCGGCGTCCAGCAGCAGCCAGTCGGTCTCCAGCGCCTGCCACAGCCCGGAGTCCTCGAGGGAGCGGCGCAGCACGCGCAGCACGGTCTCGGTGAGCTGGACGTCGTCGAAGAACGGCCGTCCGGTACGGGTGTGGATCGTGCCGGAGGCGCCGTCCGGCGCGCCGAAGCGCTCCCGTGCGAGCTCGGCGTCACGGCAGACCAGCGCCACCGCGCGGGAGCCCATGTGCTTCTCCTCGCAGATCACCTGGCGCACCCCGTCCGCGCGGTAGGCGGCGAACGCCTCCGCCGGATGTTCGAGGAAGCCTCCGTCGGCGGCTCCGCCGCCGGTCCCCTCCTTGGAGGTGGCGGTCGGCGCCATGGTGGGCGGGAGATAGCCGAGCAGCCGGGGGTCGACCGCGAAACGGCTCATGACCTCCAGCGCCGCCGCCGCGTTCTCCTCCTTGACCGCGATCCGGCCCATATGGCGGGTCTCGACGATACGGCGGCCCCGCACATCGGCCAGGTCGAGCGGGCGGCCGTCGGCGCCTCCGGGGGCCTCGGTGGTCAGCGGCTTGACCGGTTCGTACCAGACCCGCTCGGCCGGGACGTCCACCAGCTCGCGCTCCGGCCAGCGCAGCGCGGTCATCCGGCCGCCGAAGACACAGCCGGTGTCGAGGCAGATGGTGTTGTTGAGCCAGGAGGCACGGGGGGTGGGGGTGTGGCCGTAGACGACGGCGGCCCGGCCGCGGTAGTCCTCGGCCCAGGGATAGCGCACCGGCAGCCCGAACTCATCGGTCTCGCCGGTCGTCTCCCCGTACAGGGCGTGCGAGCGGACCCGTCCGGAGGTGCGGCCGTGGTACTTCTCGGGCAGCCCGGCGTGACACACCACCAGCGCCCCGCCGTCCAGTACATAGTGGCTGACCAGCGACTCGATGAACGCCCGCACCCGCTCGACGAAGGCCGGGTCCGCGGTGTGCTCCCGGTCAAGCTGCTCCACGGTCTCGGCGAGGCCATGGGTGACCCGCACCTTGCGGCCCTTGAGATAGCGGCCGAGCTTGTTCTCGTGGTTGCCGGGCACGCACAGGGCCGCGCCGGAGGCGACCATGCCCATCACCAGCCGCAGCACCCCGGGGCTGTCGGGGCCGCGGTCGACGAGGTCGCCGACGAGGACCGCCGTACGGCCCTCGGGGTGGGCGGCGTCGACCGGGCGGCCGGACTCGTCGCGGCGCAGGGCGTAGCCCAGCTTGCCCAGCAGGGTCTCCAGCTCGGAGCGGCAGCCGTGGATGTCGCCGATGATGTCGAACGGGCCGGTCAGATGGCGCAGATCGTTATAGCGGCGCTCGGTGACGACCTCCGCGGCCTCGACCTCCTCGACGCCGCGCAGGACATGCACCTTGCGGAACCCCTCGCGCTCCAGCGACTTCAGGGAGCGGCGCAGCTCACGGCGCTGGCGGGGGATGACATGGTCGGGCATCCCTGCGCGGTCGGGGCGCTGGGCGTTGCGCCGGGCGCACTCGCCCTCGGGGACGTCGAGGACGATCGCCACGGGCAGGACGTCATGCTCGCGGGCGAGCGCGATCAGGCTGCGGCGGGACTCGCTGCGGACGTTGGTGGCGTCGACGACGGTCAGCCGCCCGGCGGCCAGCCGCTTGCCCACGATGTAGTGCAGCACGTCGAAGGCGTCGGGGGTGGCGCTCTGGTCGTTCTCGTCGTCGGCGACCAGCCCCCGGCAGACGTCGGAGGAGACGATCTGGGTGGGCAGGAAGTGGTGCCGGGCGAAGGTGGACTTGCCGGATCCGGTGGTGCCGACGAGCACCACGAGGGACAGGTCGGGCACGCCGATCGGGCGCTTCTCCTCGGTCATGCTGCTGCCTCCTTCGTCGTGATCGCGGTGCGGTCGCCGCTCCGGCTGTCCGTGCCGTCGTCGCCGCCCTCTGCGGCCAGGCGGAAGAGCGCGAGCTGGGTGGGCGGGCCGACCTCGGGGTCCTCGGGGCCGACGGGGCGGAACTCCACCGCGTAGCCATGCCGTTCGGCGACCTGCTGCGCCCAGGCCCGGAACTCCTCGCGCGTCCACTCGAAGCGGTGGTCGCCGTGGCGCATCCGCCCGGCGGGCAGGGTCTCCCAGCGCACGTTGTACTCCACGTTGGGCGTGGTCACCACGACCGCCTTGGGCCGTGCGGCGCCGAACACCGCCTGCTCCAGGGCGGGCAGCCGGGGCGGATCCACGTGCTCGATCACCTCGCTGAGCACCGCCGCGTCATATCCGGCGAGCCGGGAGTCGGTGTAGGTGAGCGCGCCCTGGGTCAGCTTCAGCCGGGCCGACGACTGCCGCTCGGCCGAGCCGGTGTCCATTCCCGGACGGTCCGGCCCCGGACGGTCCAGCCGCAGCCTCCGTGCCGCCTCGTTGAGCGCGCGCATCGACACATCGACGCCCACGATCTCGGTGAACCGCGCCTCCTTCAGCAGCGCGCCCAGCAACTGGCCCTGGCCACAGCCCAGATCGAGCACCCTGGCCGCCCCGGCGCCGCGCAGGGCGTCGAGTATCGCCTCCCGCCGCCGTACCGCCAGCGGCACCGGCCGCTGCTCGGAACCCTCCTCCCCGTCGTCCTCCTCCAGCGGCTCGGCCGCCGGTTCGCCGAGGGCGTTGTCGACGGCGTTGTCGATCTCCTCCGCCTCGGTGTCGTCGGCCTCGGCGAGCCGCGCCAGCTCCAGCCGCTCCAGCGCGCTGCGCGTCAGCGACCAGCGCCGGGCCAGATAGCGGTTGGTGATCAGCCGCTGCTCGGGGTGGCGCTCCAGCCAGCCCTCACCGGAACGCAGCAGCTTGTCCACCTCGTCCGGGGCGACCCAGTAGTGCTTGGCGTCGTCGAGCACGGGCAGCAGCACATACAGATGGCGCAGGGCGTCCGCCAGCCGCAGCTCGCCCTCCAGCACCAGCCGTACATACCGCGAGTCCCCCCAGCGCGGGAACTCCTCGTCCAGCGCCACCGGCTCGGCCGTCACCGCCCAGCCCAGCGGCGCGAAGAGCCGCTCGACCAGGGCGGCGCCGCCGCGGGCGGGCAGCGCGGGCACCTCGATCCGCAGCGGCAGCGCTCGCTCCGGCAGCTCGGGCCGGGCCTTGCACTGGCCCCTGAGCGCACTGGAGAAGACCGCGCTCAGCGCGACGGCCAGCAGTGAGGAGGCGGCGTACGGGCGGTCGTTGACGTACTGCGCGAGCGCGGAGTCGGGGGCGCCGCCCCGGCCCTTGCCGCGGCCCCGCCGCACCAACGCCACGGGGTCCACTTCCAACAGCAGCGCCGCGGTGCAGCGTTCGGCGGTCGCCTCGGGATAGAGGACATGCGCGGTGCCGTAGGAGGTCGAGAACCGCTGCGCCTTGTCGGGGTGCTTGTGCAGCAGAAACCCGAGGTCGGTCGCGGGGCGCTCGGCGGTGCCGGTGGTGGTTATCGTCAAGAACACCCGTCCGAGTATCGCCCGGTGCCCCTTCCTCACCTAATGGTTTCTCACCACGGCGGCCAGCTCCGCGATCCGCTCCGGCCCCACCCGGCAGCAGCCGCCGATGAGCCGCGCCCCCGCGTCCCGCCATGCCGTCACCCGCCCCGGGTCGAAGGTCGCCCGGCCGCGCCAGCTGCGTGCCGTGGCATCCCACTCCTCTCCGCTGTTCGGATAGACCACCACCGGCTTGCCGGTGATGTCGGCCGCGATCTCCACGGCCCGGTCCGCGTCGCCCGGCTCACAGCAGTTGACGCCGACCGCGATCACCTGGTCGACCCCCGCGGCCAGGGCGAACGCGTCCCGCAGGGGCTGCCCGGCCCGGGTGGTCTCCCCCGCGACGCTGTAGGAGAGCCATACCGGCACCCCGCATCCCTCGACGGCGCTCAGCAGCGCCGCGGCCTCATCGGCGTCCGGCACCGTCTCCAGCGCCAGCGCATCGGGCCCGGCCGCGGCCAGCGCCTCGATCCTCGGCCGGTGGAACCGCGCCAGCTCGGCCACGCTCAGTCCGTACCGCCCGCGGTACTCGCTGCCGTCCGCCAGCATCGCCCCGTAGGGCCCGACGGAGGCGGCGACCCACACCGGCTCCGCGGCCTGGTCGTCCGTGGCCCGGTCGCCCGCCGTCGCGCGCTCGGCGGCCGCCCGTTCCGCCCCCGTGCGCGCCAGCTCGACACTGCGCCTCAGCAGCGACGTGGCCTCCTCGTGGCCCACGCCCCGGTGGGCGAAGCCCTCGTAGGTGGCCTGATAGCTGCTGGTGATGAGCACCCGTGCGCCCGCCCGTGCGTAGGCGATGTGGGCCGCCTCGATCTGCCCCGGGTCATCGGCCAGCAGCCGGGCCGACCACAACGCGTCGGAGAGATCGCAGCCCTGTGCCTCCAGTTGGTTGGAGAGCCCGCCGTCGAGGACGAGCGGCCCGCGCTCCAACGCGGTGGCCAAGGGCGTGCGGGATACGGACATCACGGGTGCTCCTGGTGGTTCGCTCAGCCCAGCTGGGCCTGGACCTGCGAGGAAATCAGCTCCAGGTGGTCGAGGTCTCGGAGGTCCAGCATCTGGAGGTACATCCGGGAGGCGCCCGCCTGCGCATAGCGGCCGATCTTGTCGACGATCTCGGCCGGGGAGCCCGCCAGGCCGTTCTCCTTCAGCTCCTCGACCTCCCGGCCGATCGCCGCGGCCCGCCGGGCGACCTCGGCGTCGTCCTTGCCCACGCACGCCACGAGCGCGTTGGAGTACACCAGGTCGTCACCCTTGCGGCCGGCGGCCTCGGCCGCGTCCCGCACCCGGCCGAACTGACGCTCACTGTCCTCGACCGAGGCGAACGGCATATTGAACTCATCCGCGTACTGAGCGGCCAGCCGCGGCGTGCGGGTCGCCCCCTGGCCGCCGATCAGCACCGGCACCTTGCTCTGGGCGGGCTTGGGCAGCGCCGGGGAGTCCACCAGCTGGTAGTGGGCACCGTCATAGCCGAAGGTCTCGCCGACCGGGGTCTGCCACAGCCCGGTGACGATGGCCAGCTGCTCCTCCAGCCGGGCGAACTTCTCCTTGGGGAAGGGGATCCCATAGGCCCGGTGCTCCTCCTCGAACCAGCCCGCGCCCAGACCCAGCTCGACTCGTCCACCCGACATCTGGTCGACCTGCGCGACCTGGATCGCCAGCACACCGGGCAGCCGGAAGGTGGCGGCGGTCATCAGCGTGCCCAGCCGGATCCGCCGGGTCTCGCGGGCCAGCCCGGCCAGGGTGATCCAGGCGTCGGAGGGACCCGGGAGGCCGTCCCCGCTCCCCATGCGCAGATAGTGGTCGGACCGGAAAAAGGCGTCGAATCCGAGGTCCTCGGTGGCCTTGGCGACGGTGAGCAGAGTGTCGTAGGTCGCCCCCTGCTGGGGCTCGGTGAAGATGCGAAGATCCATGGCCCCCATCCTGCCTCTTCACGCGGCACCGCCCCACTCCCCGCCCCACTCGCGGAACGTGAGATGCCGGAGCATCCCGTGCACCCGGTCCCGGGCCTCGTCCGCCGCGTCGATCGCCTCCACACACTGCCAGTACAGCGCCTCCTCCTCCGTATTGGAGGCGACGCCGACCAGCGCGAACCCCGCCTCCGCGAGCAGATCCCCCAGCGCCAGCAGCACCTCTCTCGGATCGCGCACCTCCGAGAGCTGTGCGGCCCGTAAACCCCCGCCGCGCAGCGTGGGGTGGTGCAGCGCCGGGTGGAACAGGGCGCCGCGCGCCCGCCCGCCCGCCTCGCACAGACCGCGCGCCTCCGCTCGCGCGGCCGCCGGGCCACTCACCACGAAATAACCGCCGACCGCCTCGGCCAGCGCTTGAACCTGCCAGGCTTCGGCCACGATGTCGTGCACGCCCCCGGCCTTCGCCAGGGCGTGCCGGGTGACACCGATCAGCCGCATCGCGTCCATTCCCCGCACCCCTCTCAACGGACTTCCGAGCCCGTCACTCCTCCACTACCCAGAGTGATAACTAACAGGCCGAAAAGCTAGGGGAATTCAGGAATCTGTTGACAACAGTTGCGGTGTGGATAACTTTTTCACTACGGAGAGTGACCAAGGGGAGGGTTGAAGGGCCTGCGGGCCATCCGAGATCACGGTTCACTGCCAGAGCGCCCGTTCACCGTCATAGTCCCCCGTTCACCGCCAGACCCCCCATTCACCGCCAAAGCACCCGTTCGCGGCCAGCGCCCGCCCGCGATAAGGGCCCCGTCCGCGGTCAGCCCCCGTCCGCGGTCAGCCCCCGTCCGCGGTCAGCGCCCGTTCGCGGTCAGCCCCCGTTCGCGGTCAGCGCCCCCCGTTCACCGGAAACCGCCCCTCGTTCCGGTCGATCTTCGCCGAGAGCGCCGCGAGCGCGTCGATCCCCAGCACCTCGCAGAACTGGAGCAGATACGCCAGTACATCGGCGACCTCGTCCTCGACCCGGCCCGCCTTGCCCTCGTCCTCCATCACCCGCGCCGACTGCTCCGGCGTCAGCCACTGGAAGATCTCCACCAGCTCCGATGCCTCGACGCTCAGGGCCGCCGCGAGGTTCTTGGGGGTGTGGTACTGCTGCCAGTCGCGCGCCGCCGCGAAGGCGGCCAGCCTGCGCTGCAGCGCCGCCACATCCAGGCCGTCGGTTCGGCCGCCGGTCCGGCCGTCGGTTCGTCGCTCGCTCTCATAGGACTCGCTCACGCCCCAGGTCTACCACCGTGACGGGGGCGTCCCCGACCGCCCCCGTCACGTCCCCCACCGTCCCCACGAGCCGGATGTGCCCCCGTGCGCACATCCGGGCCGCCACCCCCAGGAGCTCCCGCGCCTGCCGCCGGTCCAGACACCGGTCGAAACCGTCGGCCAGCACGGTCAGCACCTGCCGCGCGGGGAGCACATCGGCCGCCGGGTCCACGGCCAGCACACCGGGCCCGGTCAGCAGCACGAGCGCGAGCGCGAGATACCGCAACTCGCCGTCGCCCAGCCGCTCCACGGGCATCGCGCCGAGCTCCCCCTGCTCGACCAGGGCCCGCACCACCCCGTCCGCGTGCCCCTCGGTGACCAGGCCCTCCACCGGCCCGACGCACCCCGCGCGGACCGCCGCGACCAGCGCCGCATGGCGCGTGCCGCACTCCCGGCTGGTCCGCCGCAGCACCGCCGCCAGGTTTTCGCAGCAGCCGCGCAGCCGCCCGTCCCTCGGCACCGCCGGCGCGCGCATCCGCTCCGGCCGCGGATCGCAGGGGAAGACCGAGCGCAGCGCGATGACCACCTGCTCGGCGGCCGCCAGCGCGAGCCGCTGCCCCTCCGTCGTGCCCGCGACCCGCAGCGGCAGCAGCGAGGTCGCCAGCCGGTCGTCGGGCAGCGGGGCGCGGGTCACCGCCACCGCTCCCGCCGTATGCCAGGCTGCCTGCACACAGCGCCGCCCCGGGTCGCGCAGCGCCGTCTCCAGCAGCGTCTCCCCCGCCCCCGTCATCCGCTCGCCCACGATGCGCAGTTCGGGCTCGGCCTGTACGGCGACGTCGAGCTGTACGGGCCCGACCGGGCCGTCCACGGTGCAGCCGATGCGGAACCCGCGCCGCCCCTGCCGGTCCGGCCGCGCCCGGCGCGGGATGTACGCGGCCGGGTCGCGGAACACCTCCGCGAGCCGGGCGCCGCCCGCGAGCCGCGCGAGCGCCGCGTACGCCTCCAGCACCCCGGACTTACCGCTGCCGCTGGGACCGGAGATCAGGGTCAGCGGGCCCAGCGAGAAGGCGGCGCGACGGTGGGTCTTGAAGGCCGACAGCCTCAACTCGGAGACCACGGGCCGCAGTTCGGTCCTGGCGGGCAGGAGCCCGGATGCGCTCATGCTCCGGAACATATCTCTGGCACATACCGCTGAACCGTTACACCTTCCGTATCTTCCTACCATCGGGGGATAGCCGCGGTGGCCCATGATGACCAAGGGGCGGCGGATGGCCGGAGATGGGGGAGTTGAGGACGGGATGGGGGTCCATGGCTGACAGCACCTTCTGGATCGCGGCCCTCACCGGCGGCACCGCCGTCCTGGCCAGCTGGGTCACCAGCCGCGGCAACACCCGGGCCGCCCGGATCCAGGCGGACACCGCGGTGCTCGCCCAGCGCGCGGAGCGGCTGCGCGACAGCAGGCGCAGCGCCTATCTCGATCTGATCGAACAGACCCACAGCATCGGCGAGTTGTACTGGGAGATCGCCGCCGTCCAGCGAGCCGCCGAGGCGGGGCGCCGCCCCGCCCTCCAGGACGAACTGGACGAACTCGCCGAGCGCGAGCGGGACGAGTACGGCAAGCTGCGCCGCTGTGTGCGCGTGGTCGAGCTGGAGGGCCCGGCCGCCGCGGCCACCGCCGCGAACGCGCTGCAGAAGGCCACCGGCCCGTTCCACCGCGCCCTGGGCGCGATGCGCTCCGGCGAGCCGGAGGCGCCGCAGCGCTTCCACGACGCCTTCCGCCCGTTCTGGCAGGCCCTCACGGACTTCGTCGAGGCCGCGAAGACGGCCCTCCACCAGGCGTAGCGGGCGTCCTCGACGAGCCGCGGCGGTGGCCTTCAGAGCGTGGCGGGTGGCTTGTCAGGAAGCGGACGGCGCGGGAGGCGGGGTACCCGAGTCGGGCCGCCGGGGATAGCGATTTTGTCAGCAACATGTCAGTCCACACCACTTCACGGCCCGACCGCGCACCGGCACCGGAGACTCGGACGGTGGCCGTCGGCCCGGGGCTCGAGAGGCACCATCAGCACGGATGGTGATACGCGGGCCGCTCCCCTAAACCCTTTGGCGGAGCCGCCCTCAGCCCCCAGGCCGATTTCCACGGGGACACATGGCGCGGCCTGAACAGCTGTCCTAGCGTGCCCTTTACTGGAACCTTAAATCCCTAAGGAGCGTCATGTTCGGGCGAATAGGACGGTTTTCCGTCCACCGTCCATGGCTGGTCGTCGCGTTGTGGGTCATCGCGGCGGTCGGCCTGGCCATCCTGGCCCCACCGCTGAAGTCCAGCACCGACCAGGCCGACTTCCTGCCGTCGCACTACGAATCGGTGCGGGTGACCAAGCTCCAGGAGCAGGCGTTCCCGCAGCACGAGACCGCGGCCGCCATCCTGGTCTACCAGCGGTCGGACGGCGGAAAACTCTCCGACGCCGACAAGGCCGCCGTCGCCAAGGCGACCACGGGGTTCCAGGACGAGAAGTACAAGACCTTCAAGTCCGTGGTGACCACGCCCGAGGCCGTCTCCAAGGACGGCAAGATGGCGCTGGCCAACGTGTACTTGACCCAGAAGGACGTCTACAACGAGGACACCCAGCAGTCGATCAAGGATCTGCGCGCGGACCGCGACAAGCTGCTGAAAGGCACCTCGCTGAAGGTCGACGTGACCGGTCCGTCGGCTTCTGCCCTCGATTCCATCGAGTCCTCGGGTGACACCGACGCCATGATCATGATGGCCACCCTGGTCCTGATCATCGTGCTGCTCGGCGCCATCTTCCGCAGCCCGCTCATCGCGCTGATGCCCGTGTTGATGATCCTGGTGATGTTCATCATGGCCCAGGGTCTGATCGCGACCGCCAGCGACTGGTTCGGGCTCGAGGCCGACAGCAGCGTGTCCGCGATCCTGATCGTGGTGCTGTTCGGCGTCGGCACGGACTACATGCTCTTCCTGCTGTTCCGCTACCGCGAACACCTCCGTAAGGGCCAGCAGCCCAAGGAGGCCCTGGTCGACGCGGTCACCCGGGTCGGCGAAACCATCGCCTCGGCGGCCGGTGCGGTCATCGTGGCCTTCCTCGCCCTGGTGCTGTCGACGATGGGCAGCATGCGCGCCATGGGGCCCTCGCTGGCGATCTCCGTCGCGGTGACGCTCGTGGCGGCCCTCACCCTGGTGCCCGCGGTGTTCTCGCTGCTGGGAACGAAGGCGTTCTGGCCGTCCAAGGCGTGGAAGAAGACCCCCCGCAACCGGCTCGCCAACGGCGTCGGCTCCCTGGTGTCGCGCCGTCCCGGCCTGATCGCCGCGGTGTCCGCCGGTGTGCTGGCGGCCCTCGCGGTGGGCGCGCTCGGCTTCAAGGCCGAATTCGACACCGAGAGTTCGCTCCCCAAGGACCTGGAGTCCGTCCAGGCCATGGCGGATCTGCAGAAGAGCTTCTCGGCCGGTGAGTCCGACCCGAGCCTGGTGTACATCCAGTCGAACGGCGACAAGCTGGACGCCTCGGCGCTGACCGGGTTCCGGCAGAAGCTGGGGGCGGTCGAGGGCGTCGGCGAGGTCTCCCCCGCCGTGCTCAACCCCAAGGGCGACGTGGCCCAGTTCAGCGTGGTGCTGAAGTACCGGCCCGCCTCCGAGAAGGCCATCGAGCTGGTCGCCGGGGAACTGCGGGACACCGCGCACGACTCCGCGCCCGAGGGCTCCAAGGTCCTGGTGGGCGGGTCGACCGCGGTGCTGGCCGACATCGAGGACGCGGTCAACCACGACTACCGGCTGGTGTTCCCGGTCGCGGGCCTGGCCATCATGCTGATCCTCGGCCTGCTGCTGCGCAGCGTGGTGGCACCGCTGTATCTGATGCTCGCGGTCGGCCTCGGCTTCGCCGCGACCCTGGGTTCCACGGTCTGGCTGTTCCAGAACGTCCGGGGCGAGCACGGCCTGCTCTTCATGTTGCCGATCATCGTCTATCTCTTCGTGGTGGCGATCGGCACGGACTACAACATCCTCATGGTGGCCCGGCTGCGGGAGGAAGTCCGCAAGGGCAAGACACCGGCCGAGGCGGCCCGGCTCGCGGTGGCCCAGTCGGCGCCGACGATCGGTTCGGCCGCCATCATCCTGGCGGGCACCTTCGGTGTGCTGATGCTGGCCAGCAACAGCATGCTCCAGCAGATGGGCTTCGCCGTCGCCTTCGGCATCCTGCTCACCGCGTTCATCATGGCGCTGCTGCTGGTGCCGACGGTGACCGCGATGCTCGGCTCCAAGGCGTGGTGGCCCAACCACCGCTACGACTCCCCCGACACGTCCGGCGCCTCCGGCCCCGGGCGGGCCGAGGAGCCCGATGCGGCGGGCGAGACCGTACGGGTGTGACCTGACGGCCCCCTCGGACGCCCGAACGGCCCGGTGGCCCTTCGCGACATCGTCGCGGAGGGCCACCGGTGCGAGAGGCGGTCCCCGACGCCGAGCGCAACGCACCGAAGAAGCTGATCGCAGCGCACAGAAGGGCAGCGCGATGGACCGGTGGGACCGGATGGGGCGGCCGGCCGCGTACGGGGGCGCCGCCGCCATGGCCCCGTACGCCGTGATCAAGGTGTCGTGGGTGGTGGGCTCACTGCTCGGACTGGCGCCGGTCGGGGCCGGGTTCGGACTCGCCGAGTGGGTGGTGCTCAACACCGTGACGGTCGGCATGGCGGCCGTCGGGATCACTCTCGGGCTGGCGCTGGCCCGGCCCTGGGGGATGCGGCTCCCCGGGGTGCCGCTGGTGTTCTGCGCCTGGGTGGGCACGGGGTTCCTGGTGTCGATGCTGCCGTACGCGCTGGCCGACTCGCTGCTGTCGGAGCCGGACACCTCCGGGGCGACAACGACCCCACGATGCCGGGCTGGGAGGCGGCCCTGATCCAGTTCGGCTTCATCGGCATGGGCCTGGGCCTCACCCTCGCGCTCCCCGCCTATCTGCGCAGGCGGTGGCCGGAGGCGTTCGCCGGGCGCGGCGGCGGGCCCTCACCGCTCGGCCGGGCGGCCGTGGTCCTCGGTGCCGCCGTCGGGCTGATGTGGCTGTACTGGGCGGCGGGCGGCACCGCCGGGCTCGCCCACCCCGACGAGGGCCGCGCCACCTGGCGCCTGCTGTGCGGGATCTGCGGCACGTGGGCGCTGGCCGCCGCGTTCGCCGTGGCACGACCGGGCCGCGAAGGTCCCGGCCGGCTCCCCCGCTGGCTGCCCTCGGTCCTCGGCTGGCTCGGCTCGGGCTCACTCTTCGCGTGGAGCGGCTGGAAGCTGCCCTTCACGCTGTACGTCGCGGTCGCGGCGCCCCCGGACGTCGCGCTCCCCGAGCAGTTGGGCCTCGCGATCACCCTGCACCTGTGCGCCGTCGTGGCGGGCGGCGCGATGATGTGGACGCTCACCCGGGCCCCGTTGCGGACCCGCCCCGAAGTGGCCACCGCCCCGCCCGGCTGACGCCGCGCGGGCACGCCCAGGCCGGCGGGACACACAGCCGATGCCTCGCGGGCGGTCGCGGATGCCGGATCGGTGCCACCGGTCCGGCCGCGGCACGGCGCGCGGCGCGGCCCCCCGTCCTGCCCACCGGCACCGGCCCGTGCCGGTGCCACGCGTCCCGCTATGCCGTTGCCTGCTCGCGCGATCCGGCTGCCGGCCGCGACATCGCCGCGGGAGCGGCGAACAGCGCCTGGACGGCCGCACGGACCTGGCCCGCGACCACCTCGGGGGTGGAGGTGTCGAGCTTGCCGTCGAGGTGCAGGAACGCCAGGCCGTGGACGAGGGCCCACACCGTGGTGGACAGGGCTTCCGGGTCGGCGCCGGGGAAGGCGCCGCCGACGACACCGCGGACGTATTCCCAGATGGCGGTGGTCGCGCTGACCCGTTCCTCGCTGTTCGGATCGCAGGGCTCCGCGAACATCACCCGGAACAGTGCCGGGCGTTCCAGCGCGAAACGGACGTAGGCGACGGCGACGGCCCCGAGTCCGTCGGGGGTCGTGGGCGAGGGGTGCGCCGCGGCCAGATATTCGGCGAGTTCTCGGTAGCCCTGCGCGGCGACCGCGGAGACGAGCGCGTCGCGGTCCGCGTAGTGGCGATAGGGCGCTGTCGGCGACACACCGGCCCGCCGCGCCACCGCCCGCAGGGACAGCCCGGCGCTGCCGTCCTCCTCCAGCAGCTCCCGCGCGGCACGGAGGCAGGCGGCGCGCAGATCGCCGTGGTGATACGTGCCGCTCGCTTGCGACATAGGTCACGCTCCCTCATGTTTACGTCGCTTACATCGCTGCCTTAATGTGAACGCTGTATACATCGTAAGCGATCGAGATCGAGAGGGGAACTCGGATGACCAGCGAGCTGTTCTCGCCCTTGTCCCTGCGCTCCGGGCAGGTACTGAACAACCGGATCGCGAAGGCGGCCATGGAGGAGAACATGGCCGCCGACGGCCAGCTCCCGGACAAGGAGCTGTTCGGGCTGTACCGGCGCTGGGCCACCGGTGGCACCGGGCTGCTGATCACCGGCAATGTGATGGTCCACGCCGAGGCTCTGACCGGCCCCGCCGGTGTGGTGCTCGACGAGGCAGCGCCGCTTGAGCCGTTCATCGAGTGGGCCGAGGCCGGCAAAACCGGCGGCGGGGCGATCTGGATGCAGATCAACCACCCCGGCCGCCAGATCGGATCCGAGATGCCCGGCGTCGTATGGGGCCCGTCCGCGGTCGCCGTCGACCTGGGCAGGCACAGCGGCCGTTTCGGCCGCCCCGTCGCCATGACGCCCGAGCAGATCCAGGCCACCGTGACCCGGTACGCCGTCACCGCACGGCGCGCCGAGCAGGCGGGCTTCGACGGTGTGGAGGTCCACGCCGCGCACGGCTATCTGCTGTCGCAGTTCCTGTCCCCGCTGGTCAACAAGCGCACCGATCAGTGGGGCGGATCGCTGGAGAACCGGGCCCGGATGCTGCTGGACGTCGTCCGCGCCGTGCGCGCCGCCGTCTCCCCGTCCTTCGCGGTCGCGGTGAAGCTCAACTCCGCCGACTTCCAGCGTGGCGGCTTCGACGCCGATGACGCACGTCAGGTGATCGAGATGCTCGCACCGCTCGGCGTGGACCTGGTCGAGTTGTCCGGCGGCAGCTACGAGAGCCCGGCGATGTCGGGCCGCCCCGCCGACGCGCGCACCCAGGCCCGCGAGGCGTACTTCCTCGATCTGGCGAAGGACCTGGTCAAGGCCAGCCCGCTGCCGCTGATGCTCACCGGTGGCATCACCCGGCGCGCCACCGCCGAGAAGGTCCTCGACAGCGGCGTGGCGATCATCGGGATGGGCACGGCCCTCGCCGTCACCCCGGACCTGCCCGGCCGCTGGCGCCAGGGACGCGAGGCCGACGCGCAGCTTCGGCCGGTGACCTGGTCCGACAAGGCGCTCGCCTCGGCTGCCGGCATGGCACAGGTCCGCCATCAGATGCGCCGCATCGCCCGCGGAAGCCGCCCCACGCCGGGCACCCACCCGGCGTTCGCCCTCATCGCCGAGCAGCGCAGGCAGCGGCGGGCCCTGCGCCGCTATCGCGCCTGGCTGTCCGCAGCCCAGGGCGCGGCGTAACCGTGCCGATGGAAGGGCCCCAGGTGCTCGTCGCTTGCCGCGACCGCCTGGGGCCCTTCCGGTCTGTCGCCACGCCGCTCCTCGCAGGGGCCCGCCGTGGCCGAGTCGATGTCGGAATTCGGGTCGGTCGGCGTCTCAGCGGACGCCGGCCGCCTTGAGGACCTTGAGTGCGCCGGTCAGCAGAGAGGCCCAGGTGCCGGGCGAGACACCGGCCGGCGGGGTGAACCCCTGGATGCGCTGGTGGGCGACGGTCTGGGGCTCGGTGTACTTGAGGATGCCGTCGGCTCCGTGACGACGGCCGAGTCCCGAGTCGCCCATGCCGCCCATCGGCGCGTCGATGCTTCCCCACGCGGCGGCGAAAGCCTCGTTCACATTGACGGTGCCGGCGTGCACGCGGGCGGCGACGGCCCGGCCCCGGGCCCCGTTGCGAGGGCATGGACGCGGCTCCCTGGCTCAAATGTTGACGGTGATTACATGAGCGTAGCCCCGGATGTAAGCACCGTCAACAACCCGGGAATGGTGTGCTGGCCCGCTGAACCGCGCCGACACCGGACGGACATTCACCCCACCGTCGCCCTGACCGTCAATGCCGGTTTCTTGGCTCGGCGGGCCGTCATCGGCCGCGGAGGGCTTCGGCGATGACCTGGACGAGGTGGCGGCTGTCGAGGCCGGCGAGATCGCGTACCTGCGTACGGCAGGAGAACCCGTCGGCGAGGATGCGCCGGTCCGGGGCGGCGGACGCCTTGGCGAGAATGCCGGTCTGCGCGATCTTCTCGGAGACTTCGTAGTGGCCCTTCTCCATGCCGAAGTTCCCGGCGAGGCCGCAGCATCCGGCAGAGGTCTCGACGTCGCAGCCCATGGCCTGCAGGAGCGCCTGATCCGCGTCGTATCCCATGACCGAGTAGTGGTGGCAGTGGGGCTGGACGAGGAGTTTCTCCGCTGCCTGCGGCGGCGTCCAGCCGATCGAGGTGAGGAACTCGGCGACGGTCCTGACCGAACGGGAGAGCTCGGCGGCGCGGGGGTCGTCGGGGAGGAGCTCCACGAGGTCCGAGCGGAGCGTGGCGATGCAGCTGGGCTCGATGCCGACGACGGTCCGTCCGTCCCTGACGTGCGGGAGCAGCAGCTCGAGTGTCCTGCGGAGCTTGGCCCTGGCGGCGGTGAGCTGGCCGGTGGAGATGAGGGTCAGACCGCAACAGGCCCCGGGGGAAGCGATCTCGACGTCGCAGCCGGCGGCGGCGAGGACGTCGAGGGCGTCCCGGGGGACGTCCGGATCGATGGCGTCCGAGAAGGAGTCGACCCAGAGCAGGACCCTGGGCCCGCCTGCCTGCCCCTTGCCCGTCGTCTCCGGCCTGCTCCGGCGGAACGGCTTGGGAGGCAGGGTCGGCAGCGAACGGCGGGGGTCGGATCCCATCATCGTCGCCATGACTCTGCGGAGCGCGGGGATGCGGCCGGCGAGGTTGACGAGCGGGGCCACCGGCCCGGCGAGCCGGAGCCACTGCGGGAGCCGGCCGAGCGTGTAGTGGCTGAGCGGTCGCAGACGTCCCTTGTAGGTCTGGTGGAGGGTCTCGGACTTGAACATGGCCATGTCGATGCCGGTGGGGCAGTCGTTGGCGCAGGCCTTGCAGCTCAGGCACAGGTCGAGAGCCTCGTGGAGCTCGGGGGAGCTCCAGTCCTCCGTGACGAATCCGCCGTTGAGCATCTCCTGGAGCATCCGCGCACGGCCTCGGGTGGAGTCCTTCTCCTCCCGGGTGGCGGTGTACGAGGGGCACATGAATCCGCCCTGATCGCGAAGGTCGGCACGGCACTTGCCCACCCCGACGCACCGGTGGACGGCTTCGGTGATGTCTCCGCCGTCGTGCGCGAAGGCGAAGCCGTCGGTGGCGCGGAGCCGGCGGGCCCGGGGGCGGCGCAGGTCGGCGTCCAGCGGCGCCGGGCGGACGACGACCCCGGGGTTCATGAGGTCCTCGGGATCCAGGAGCGCCTTGAAGGCCTCCATCGCGCGCAGGGCCTCGGGGCTGTACATGGAGGGCAGCAGCTCGGAGCGGGCGCGCCCGTCGCCGTGCTCGCCGGAGAGGGAGCCGCCGTGCTCGGCGGCCAGGGCCGCGGCGCGCTCGAGGAATCCGCGCATGCGCGCGCCCCCGGCGTCGAGCGGGAAGTCGATACGGACGTGGACGCACCCGTCGCCGAAGTGGCCGTAGGCCAGCCCGGAGAGCTCCTTCTCGGCCATGAGCGCTTCGAGTCCGCGCAGGTAGTCCCCGAGCCGTTCCGGGGGGACGGCGGAATCCTCCCAGCCGGGCCAGGCCTGCTTGCCGTCGGCGGTGCGTCCGGCCAGACCTGCGCCGTCGGCGCGGATCTCCCAGAGCCTGGTCGCCTCGGGACCTGCGGGCAGGACGAGGGCGTCGGCGGTGGCGGAGGAGGCGACGAGTTTCCGGGCCGCCTCTACGGCCTCTTGCGAGGTGGCGCCGCCGACCTCGGCGAGCAGCCATCCGCCGCCTGCGGGCAGAGCGGGGACACTGGCGCCGCCGTGCGCCCGGCGGACGACGTCGACGAGCTGTGCGCCCAGGCCCTCCAGGGCGAGCGGGTGGAAGGGGAGCAGGTTGGGCACATCGTCCGCGGCGGTGGCCATGTCGCGGTAACCGAGGACGGCCAGGGCCGGTGCCGGTGCCCGCGGCACGAGCCTGACGGTGGCTTCGAGGAGGATCCCGCAACTGCCTTCGGTCCCCGTCAGGGCGGCTGCGAGGTTGCGGCCGTTCTCCGGGAGCAGGTGCTCCAAGGAGTAGCCGGAGATCTGGCGTCCGAAACGGCCGAACTCGGTACGCAGTACGGCCAGGTTCTCGGAGACGAAGGCTTCCAGACCGGGCACCGCCGTGAGCGCGCCGTCCCCCGAGCCGGCCGTGATCACCTCACCGCTGCCGGTCAGCCAGGTCATGGACACCACGTTGTCGGCCGTGCGCCCGTAGGAGAGGCCGTGGGGGCCGCATGCGTTGTTGCCGATCAACCCGCCGATCGTGCACCGGGTGGCGGTGGAGGGATCGGGGCCGAACCGCAGTCCGAAGGGCAGGGCCTCGCTCTGGAGCGTGCTCAGGACGGCCCCCGGTTCGACCACCGCCGTCGAGGACTCGGGGTCGACCGACAGGACACGGTTCAGGAAGCGGGAGAAGTCGATCACAAGGCCGGGGCCCACGGCGTTACCGGCGCAGGAGGTGCCTCCTCCCCTGACGGTGACGGGGACGTTGTGGGCGCGGGCGATACCGACCGCGGTGATCACGTCGCTCTTCGACCGGGGCATGAGCACGGCCTGGGGGATGATCCGGTAGTTCGACGCATCCGTCGAATAGACCGCCCTGGTCGCGGACGAGTCGTCGACGAGTTCGCCGAGCTGTCCGCGCAGGGCATCGAGGAACGCCCCGATGAGGGCCTTCGGATCGTCTGCCATGGTCGCGTCCATAGGGTGCTGCTCCTGGAGAGCCATCGGATCTGGTGGGTGGACACGCGTCCGTTCGCTGCGGAGTCGTGTCCGGGTGTCTCGGCCTGCTGACGGACGGGACGGGATGCGCTGCGCGCGCCTCAGTGGCTTCCCCCGACGGCCGTCACGGGAGGACGAGCTTCCGGGGGGTGTCGCCGGATGCGTCCCGCAGCCAACCGGGGTCCAGTCCTTCGGCGGTGAGCGCGGCGATGAGCTGTTCGAGGGCGGCGGGAGGCTCGGGGCTGTCGGGCTGTCCCGCGTCGGAGGCCAGGACCAGACGTGACCCTGCCGCCCGGGCGACGGCGGCCAGCCGGGCGGGAGTCATCCCGTGCTGGTGGAAGAGCTGGTAGGCGGTGATCTCGACATGGGCGCCCCGCGCCGCGAGCTCCGCGATCTCCCCTGGTTCCATACCGGGGACGGTGTAGGAGGGGTGCGTGAGCAGGAACCTGTCGATGCCCCGGGCTTCGGCCTGCTCCAGCAGCCACCGGCACTCCGCGCCGCTGAGATGACCCGTGCACAGCACCGCGTCGTGCTCGGCGATCAGGTCGAGAACGAAGGCGGCGTTCTCGGCGGACGCGCTGTCCGCGGCCAGGACCGGCGGGACGGACAGTACGGAGCGGTCCAGCCGCTCGTCCAGGTCGCCGAGCCGTGGCAGCCCGGCGCTCTCCTGGGTGTGGGCGTCCGCCGTGGGGAACCACACGACCCGGCCGCCGGTGGACAGGGCCGACAGAACGGCCGCCGGATTGATCCCGCCGACGGCACGGTTGAGGGTGATTCCCCCCACGACGTCCAGCCCGGACGAGCGGCTGAGGGCACTGGCCCGGCCCACCGTGGATTCGTGGTGAGCCTTCAGGACGAAGCCGCTGTAGCCCGCCCTGGCATAAGCGGCGCCGATCTGGTCGTCGTGGCCGATCCGTGCGAGGACGTCGGGGGCCGCGTGAACATGAACGTCAAACAATCGATGGCTCGCTTTCGGAGGGCCCCTGTGCCGACAACGTCCCGGCGGCGAGGAAGTCGGCCCGGGCTTCCGCGCGCATGGGTACCTCTGCGCGCAGCCGGCGCAGGGCTTTCAGGTCGAGATCGGCGAACGCGGCACCCGGCTCGTCCCCGAGGTGTACGAGGACGCCGCCGTCCGGGCCCACCACGCGCGATCCGCCCCAGAACCGGACGTCGCCGTCCGTACCGCAGCGGTTGACGAAGACGACGTAGCACTGCAGCAGCACGGCGGCATGTTCCAGGATCACCTCCCATGTGCGGCGGATCCCCGCCGGGTCGGTGCCCGCCATGCTGGCCACCGGCACGATCAGGACCTCGGCACCGCCCTGGGCCGCCAGCCACGGGATGACGGGATGCCACATGTCGTTGCAGATGACCGTGGCGATCCTGGCCGCGCCGAAGCCGGCGGTCCGCAGCTCCGCGCCGGGCCGGAACGACAGGTGTTCGTTCCACGGGGCGTAGGAGACGGGATGGAGCTTGCGCTGGAGGTGCCGGGTCCCGGTCGGCGGATCGGTCAGCAGGTAGCTGTTCCAGGGCAGCCCCGAGGCGCTCTTCTCGGCGAAGCCCACACCGACACCCGCGGACACCAGGGCGGCGAGCCGCGGATCATCGCCGGCGAGGAGATCCGTCTCCGCGTGCGGAGCGAATCCGTAGCCGCTGACCGAGAGTTCGGGGGTCAGAGCGAGGTCGACCCGGTTGAGGCTGCCGTGCAGTTCGGCGATGCCGGCGAGGTTCTCCCCCACCGCACCGAAGACGGGTGCGGTCTGGAGGAGTCCCACGCGAAGCGTGGAGAACTCCGCCGGGCCGGCCGTCAGTTCAGTTTGTTGGCGCTGAGCCACTGGTGTGCCACCTCCTCCGGCCTCTTGCCGTCCACGTCGATCCGCGCGTTGAGCTTCTGCATCACGGAGGTGGTCAGCAGCCTGGCCACCGGAGCCATAGCCGTCTGGATCCCCGGGTGTTTCCTCAGGGTGGCGCCTCGGACGTTCAGGGAGAGGTTGTAGGGCGTGAAGTACTTCTTGTCGTCCTTCAGGACGGTCAGCCCGAGGGCGGAGATCCGGCCGTCGGTGGCGAAGACCTCACCCAGACTGCACGGGTTTCCCTTGGCGACCGCGTTGTAGATCGGGCCTTCGGCCAGCTCCGCCACATCGCTCTTGGGGAGGCTGAAACCGTACGCCTTCTTCAGCCCGGACCACCCGTCGTCACGGCCGAAGAACTCCGAGGCACCGCAGAAGCGGGCACTCGCCGGATCCTTCGCGGCGAGCTCGGCGTAGTCGGAGAGAGTGGAAACGTTGAGCTTCTTCGCCGTCCGTGTCCTCATCGCGAGCGCGTAGGTGTTGTTCGCCGCCGCGGGCGGGAGCCACACCACATTGTTCTTGGCCTTGTCCAGGTCCCTGACCTTCTCGTACACGGCCTGCGGGTCGGTGGTGCTCCCCTGCTGCTTCAGGGCCAGCCAGCCAGTGCCGGTGTACTCCCAGTACATGTCCACGGAGCCGCCGGTCAGTGCGGCACGGACGGCGTTGCTGCCGCTCATGCCACAGGTGCGCTTGACGTTCGCCGCCTGTGACTCGAGCCGCTGGGCGGTGATCTCGCACAGCAGCAGCTGCTCGGTGAAACTTTTGGAGGCGACGTTCACGGTGGCCCCTTTGAGGGGGCCGCTGTCCGCGGGGCCGCTGCCCTGCCCGGGGCCGTTGCTGGTGAGAGCACAGCCGCTGGTGAGCGCCAGGCTGAGCAGGCTTGCCGCAGTCACCATGTTTTTCCGCATGCCGAAGCCCTTTCGTGGTGCTTGACGATGTGTGCGGGGTCTTGGAACCGGGCCGGTCTCAGATGCCGCGCGGGCGCAGGTCCCGCTCGGCCAGGCCGGCCAGCCAGTCGACGGCCAGGGCCAGGGCCATCGTGAGGGCGCTGCCGACGACGAGCACCGGCGTCCTGTCGAGGGAGATACCGGAGGAGATGACGGAGCCGAGGCCCCCGGCGTTGGTGAACGCGGCGAGGGTGGCCACGCCGACGTTCAGGATCAGGGCCACCCGGATGCCCGCCAGCATCACCGGTACCGCCAGCGGCAGTTCGATGGTGAGGAGCACCTCCCGTCGGCTCATCCCCATGCCACGCCCCGCGTCGATCAGCGCGGGGCTGACCTGGCGGATGCCCACCATGGTGTTGCGCAGTACGGGAAGCAGGGCGTACAGCACCAGCGCCACCACGGCCATCCAGAAGCCGACGCCGACGACCATGGCCAGCACCACCAGCACCCCGATCGATGGCACCGCCTGGCTGGCGTTGGCCGCCGCGAGCACGACCGCGCCCACCCTGCTGATACCGGGCCTGGTCAGCAGCACCCCCAGGGGGACACCGATGGTGATGGTCAGCAGCGTCGACGCGACCACGAGCTGGATGTGCTGCCACAGTGCGGTCAGTACGACGTCCGAGGCCAGGCTGCGGGTCTCGACGGAGTCCAGGTCACGGGAGCCGGCATAGGCCCAGACGGCTCCCAGCAGGACGAGGACGACCAGCGGCGGCACCCAGGTCCTCGATCGGCGGGCTTCGGACCGGGTGGCCGCCTGGACGGCCCCGGCACTCACGAGAGCACCTTCGCCGGCTGGGCGGCCGCGGTGAGCAGGGTCTGGAGGTCGAGGTAGCGGCTGACGTCCCCGGGAACACCGACCTCGATGCCCTCCGCCCCCGCGGCCAGGACCAGTTCGAGCGCCCTGTGGACGCTGTCGTCGGCGCCGACCTCTACGGTGCTCGCCGCGCCGGCCGCGTGGGACGGGGCGGCGGCGAGGACGTCCGAGACCTTCAGGAGGGACAGCCGCCGGACCGGGGCACCGGATCCGACGAAGTCGCGGACGAAGTCGTCGGCGGGGTTGCTGAGGATCTCCAGCGGGGTGTCGAACTGCGACAGGCGGGAGCCGGGTCCGAAGATGGCGATGCGGTCGCCCAGGCGAAGTGCCTCGTCGATGTCGTGCGTGACCATCACGATCGTCTTGCGGATACGTTCCTGCAGCCGCAGGAACTCCGTCTGGAGCTTTTCCCGCGCGATGGGGTCCACGGCGCCGAACGGCTCGTCCATCAGCATCACCGGCGGATCGGCCGCGAGGGCGCGGGCAACGCCGACCCGCTGCTGCTGGCCGCCGGAGAGCTGCCTGGGGTACCGGTCGGCGTAGGTGACCGGATCGAGCCCGACCATCTCCAGCAGTTCCCTCGCCCGCTCACGGCGCTCGGACTTCTTCATTCCGAGCATCTTGGGCACGAGGGCGATGTTGTCCGCGATCGTCAGGTGGGGCAGCAGACCGATCTGCTGGATGACGTAGCCGATGCCACGCCGCAGGCCGTCCACGTCGGTGTGGGTGACGTCCCTGCCCTCGATGAATATGCGCCCGTGGGTCGGCTCGACGAGGCGGTTGATCATCCGCAGTGTGGTGGTCTTCCCACAGCCGGACGGACCGACCAGGACGACGAACTCTCCTCGCCCGATCTCCATCGAGAGCTCGGAGACGGCGGCCTTTCCCTGGCCCGGATAGTGTTTGGAGACCTGGTCCAGACAGATCATGGCGTCAGGGCTCGGGGTGGACCTGTCAGACATTCGATCCTCGCAGGGCAGTGATCTTGGCGATGACGACGAACAGCAGGTCGAGGACCAGAGCGACGAGCACCACTCCGATCACTCCGGAGATGACTTCCTCCAGTGCGTTGGCTCCCCCGATACGGTCCAGCCCACGGAAGATCAGCTGCCCCAGACCGGGGCCGCGCACGACGGCTCCAATGGCCGCTGTCGCGACCAGCATGATCGTTGCCGTGCGGATCCCGTTGAGGATCACCGGCCAGGCCATGGGCAGCACGACCGTACGCATACGCCGTCCCGGGCCCATACCGAGGCCGCGTGCCGCCTCCACGACGGCCGGGTCGACCTCCTCGATGCCGGTGACCGTATTGCGCAGGATCGGGAAGACCCCGTACACGCTGAGGGCGACGATCGTCGGGGCCACACCGAGCCCGAGGACGGGGATCATCAGGGCGAACAGGGCGAACGACGGGATGGTCAGCAGGGATCCCGTGAGGGACAGCAGAGCGTGGCGCAGGCCGGGTGCGGACTGGGTGAGAAGGGCCAGCCCGACCCCGACGACCGCGGCGATCCCGACGCTGATCAGGACGAGCTCAACGTGCTGCTGGGTCAGGAACAGCAGGTAGGCGGCATTGTCGGAGATATAGGAAAAGAGGTTCATGGCGCGGCCGCCCGTGCGCCGGCACAGCTCACGACCGCGTGAAGGCGCGGCTGCCGCGGTCCGGCGGGGCCGGCCCCGGGCAGGGGAGGAGCAAGGTATCGCATGGTGTTCTCCGGTTCTCCGGGGCTCGGACGGGTGGGTGACGGCCGGTTTCGGCGGCCGTCAGAGATCACTCGGATCGGTGCAGGAGCGCACGTCGGAGCCGAGGGAGGACTGCAGGACCCGCATCGTCGAGAGCAGGTGCCCGGCGAGGGTCTGGATGTGCGGCTCGATCCTGAACGCGGGGCCGGAAATGTTCACCGCGGCCCTGATCCGGCCGGTGAAGTCCCGGACCGGTGCCCCGATGCCCACGAGCTCCGGGTCGAAGATCCGGTTCGCGACCGTGTATCCCCGCCGGCGGGCCTCCCGCACCTGGGCGAGGAACTCCCGCGCCTCACGGTCCGAGCCCCCCCGTTCGCTGCGCCGGACCAGGTCGAGGATGTGCTCGTCCTCGTAGTCCATCAGCAGAGCCATGCCGCTGGAGCTCCGGTGCGCCGGGATCGTGCGGCCCACCCAGTTCACGGCTTCGATCGACCGCCGGGAGCCCTCCGACAGTACGGTGAGCACCTCGCCGTCGCTGAGAACGCTCAGATAGGTGCGCTCCCGGACGGTTTCGGTCAGCCTGAGCAGCAGCGGGGCCGCGAGCGTGGTCAGCCGCTGGTCTCCCGCCCGGACCGCCAAGGCGAAGAGCCGCCAGCTCAGCTCGTACCGCATCGAAGGACGCCTGGCCACCATGCCCGTTTCGAGCAGGCTCTTGAGCTGCCGGGACACAACGGACTTCTCGCGCCCGAGCACCCTGGCGACATCGGCCACGCTCATCCCGTCCGGGAACACGGCCGGGTCCGCCGACGCGAGCGCGTCCAAAATCGCCATCACGCGCGAAGCGCCGCTGCGCGCGGTGGAAGTCTGTTGCTGCTCAGAAGCCATACCGAATCCTTGGTAGCGGTATGAATAACTAGACAGATCGCGACGCTGCATGCAACGCGATACTGCATTTTCTGCACCGTTCCGCTTCGCACCGCCCTCGTCGTCGGGACCGAACCGGCCGGATTCCGAGGGGGCGGCGCCGGACGGCTGTCAGGCCGAAACGGTCCGGGCGCAACTGGCGGAGGCGTCGAAGGCCCCGTCGAAGAACTCCCGCAGCCGGTCACACAGCAGCACGAACTCCGGGTGGTCGCCGAACATGAAGTCGTTGTGCCGGCCCGGGATCGTGTAGAGGGTCTTGGGCGAGGCGGCCGACGCGTAGAGGGACACGGCCTCGTCATAGGGGTGCAGCGAGTTCTGCTCACCGTGGCCGAGGAACAGGGGCGTCGGCGCGAGGTTCGCCACCACGTTCTGCACCTTCAGGTCCAGGATGGACTCGGTGAACTGCAGCCGGGTCGGGTGCCCGAAACCGTAGACCTGCGACAGCTCCTTCTGGACGTAGTCGCCGGTCGCCGGGTCGAGCGGGTAGTGGACGAAGGTGTCCGCGAGCTTCGACTCGCCGTGCAGGACCCGGTTCGTCCGGTCCTCCTCCACCTCGGCGACGATCTTCTGGAACTCGTCGTAGGTGTGGATGGACTTGAGCCAGCGCTCCCCGTCGTAGAACCCGTTCAGGGAGGCCACGCCCGCGATGTCGCCGGCCTTCTCGGCGGCGAGGATGACGTTCGCCGCACCCATGCCCCAGCCGATGAGGCCGACGCGGCGGGGGTCGATGTCCTCGTGCGAGCGCATGAACGTCACCGCGTTGCGCACGTCCTGGACCTGCTCCTCGATCAGGACGCGGCCCTTCTCGCCCTCGCTGTCCGCCATACCCCGGTAGTCGAAGCCCAGGCAGACGAATCCGCGCTCGGTCATCCGCGAAGCGAACATCTTCGGGTAGAACTCGTTGAACCCCTGGTAGCCGGAGTTGATGACGAGCGCCGGGTGCTGCCCGCCCTCCGCCAGGTCGTCCGGGTAGTAGAGGGTGGCCTCCAGACGGCTGCCCTCGCTGTAAAACGCGGTGTCCTTCTGAATCACGATAAATCCTTGCGTCGGTTCGACCGGGCCGGCCAGGCTCCCGCTCGCTCCGGGGCCGCGCTTGCACCGCGTCCCCGGCGGGGGTCCTGCGTTGGATGCCGAGACCGCACTGCGGGTCTCAGGCGGCCACTCTCAACGCAGGATGCGGCCAACGCAACAAGGTCGTGCACTTTCTGCAACGCCGGAGGGAGCGGTGGTCGCGCCGCCGGCTCCGGGCGCCGCGCCCATCGGGCGGTCCGCCAACACAAGGGCCGCCCGACGCGGTCGTCGAGCGGCCCATCCAGGCTACAAATCCGCAGGTCAGGAACGCTTCGCAACCGGCTCGAGCACCGCCACGCACTCCACGTGGTGCGTCACCGGGAAGAGGTCGAAGGCCCGCGTGCGGCGTGGGGAGTAGCCCTCCTCGTGGAAGTACTTCAGGTCGCGGGCGAGTGCCGCCGGGTCGCAGGCGACGTAGACGATGCGGCGGGCGCCCAGGGCCGCGAGGCGGGTCACCGTCTCCTTGCCCGCGCCCGCGCGGGGCGGGTCCAGGACGATGAGGTCGGCCTCGGTGATGCCGGTGCGCGGCAGCACCTGCTCGACCTTGCCGTGCTCGATGCGGACGCGGTCCAGGTCCTGGAGGTTGTGCCGGGCGTCCTCGACCGCGCGCTTGCTCGACTCGATGCCCAGCACCGCGCCGCGCTCCCCCACCCGCTCGGCGATCGCGCCCGCGAAGAGGCCGACCCCGCAGTACAGATCCAGGGCCGTCTCGCCCTGGCGGGGCATCAGGCCCTGCATGACGGCCTCCACCAGGACGTCCGCCGCCTTGGGGTGGACCTGCCAGAAACCGGCCTCGCCGACCCGCCAGGTGCGGCCCGCCGCCCGCTCGCGGACGAAGGGGCGGCCGTGGACGCGGTGCACCAGACGGGTCCGGTCACGGCCGCGGGACTCGCTGACCCGCAGCACCGAGACCGGCCGGTCCAGCTCGACGATCGGCAGCCGGCCGCCGGGGCGCGGGGTGAGGACGACCTGGCGGTCGGAGGAACCGGTGGCGGCGATGGCCTCCACGCCGGCGATCTGGGGCCATTCGCGCTTCTCGACGCCGAGTTCGGTGACGCCGGGGGCGGCGATCAGGCAGTGGTCGATCGGCTCGACCTCGTGCGAGCGGTGGCGGCGCAGTCCGGGCCGGCCCTGCTCGTCCACCGCGTACTGCACCCGGGTGCGCCAGGCCGGGACCTCGCCGCGGGCCACCTTGTCGCCGGGCGCGGGCTCGACCGTGCCGTCCCAGCCCGCCTCCGCGGGGGTGAGCCCCGCCAGCCGGGCCAGCTGCTCGGTGATCACCTCGGCCTTCAGCCTGCGCTGGGCGCCGGGGGCCGCGTGCTGCCAGTCGCAGCCGCCGCATTTGCCGGGGCCGGAGAACGGGCACGGCGCCTCGACCCGGTCCTTGGACGCGTCCAGCACCCGCACCGCGTCGGCGCGCAGGAAGCGCGCGCCCTCCTCGCCCTCGGTCACCCGGGCGACGACCCGCTCACCGGGCAGCGCGTGCCGGACGAAGAGCACCTGGCCCTCGCCGGTCCGGGCGATGCAGTGGCCGCCGTGCGCCACCGGGCCGACCTCGACCTCGTACTCCTCGCCGACCAGCGATGCCTTGGGTTCACTTTGCATGGCGGGTTCAGGCTCCAGAGGGGGTGAGGGGGCGCGGTGGGACAACAGCCCACCAGTCTACGTCGCGCCCGCCCCACCCCGTCACGCCCCGATGCCCCAAGACCGCGGGCCGACCGTCAGGGAACCTGCGAGGTGACGCCCGGCTTCTCGCCCTTGGGCCCCTTCTCGCCCTTCTCCCGCTGCTTGGCCGGGATCACCGGACCGCGCCGCACCGCCCCCGGGGCGTTCCACTCGGCCCGCTTGCGCGCCCGCTTCCGGGCCAGCTCGGAGGAGTCCAGCTGCCAGGGCACGGAGGTGACCATGACGCCCGGGGTGAACAGCAGCCGCCCCTTGAGCCGCAGCGCGCTCTGGTTGTGCAGCAGATGCTCGTACCAGTGGCCGACCACGTACTCGGGGATGAAGACGGAGACCACATCGCGCGGGCTCTCCCGGCGCAGGCTCTTGACGTAGTCGATGACCGGCCGGGTGATCTCGCGGTAGGGCGAGTCGAGGATCTTCAGCGGCACATCGATGCCGCGCTCCTGCCACACCCGCTGCAGCGCCTTGGTCTCGGCGGGGTCGACGTTGATGCTCAGCGCCTCCAGCCGGTGCGAGCGCATCAGCTTGGCGTAGGCCAGGGCGCGCAGCGTCGGCTTGTGGACCTTGGAGACCAGCACCAGGGAGTGCACCCGGGAGGGGCGCACCTCCTCCTCGTCGAGCTGTTCGGTGGCCGCCGCGAGCTCCTCGGAGACGCCGTCGTAGTGGCGCCTGATGGCCGTCATGGTGACGTAGAAGATGACCATGCCGAGCAGGGCGACCCAGGCGCCGTGGGTGAACTTCGTCAGCAGCACCACGACCAGCACCAGACCGGTGAAGAAGGCCCCGAAGGTGTTGATCGCGCGGGCACGGACCATACGGCGGCGGGCGTTCGGATCCCGCTCGGTCGCCAGATGGCGGTTCCAGTGCCGCACCATGCCGGTCTGGCTGAGGGTGAAGGAGACGAAGACGCCGACGATGTAGAGCTGGATCAGCCGGGTGGAGTCGGCCCCGTAGAGGTAGACCAGGACGGCGGCGGCCGAGGCGAGCAGCACGATGCCGTTGGAGAAGGCGAGCCGGTCGCCGCGGGTGTGCAGCTGGCGGGGCAGATAGCGGTCCTGGGCCAGGATCGAGCCGAGCAGCGGGAAGCCGTTGTACGCGGTGTTGGCGGCCAGGAAGAGCACCAGCGCGGTGGCCGCGGCCAGCACCACGAAGAGGAACGAGCCGTCGCCGAAGACCGCGGCCGCGACCTGCGAGATCACCGGGTTCTGGGTGTAGTCGGCGCCTAGCGGGGTGCCGTTCTTCAGCAGGTCGTGCGCGGGGTTCTCGGCCATCTTGACGTGGGTCACCAGGGCCAGCGTGATGATGCCGACGAACATGATCACGGCGAGGCCGCCCATCAGCGCCAGCGTCGTCGCCGCGTTACGGCTCTTGGGCTTGCGGAAGGCGGGCACGCCGTTGCTGATCGCCTCGACACCGGTCAGGGCGGCGCAGCCGTCGGAGAACGCGCGCAGCAGCAGGAAGATCAGCGCGAAGCCGGCCAGCCCGGTCTGCTCGGCGTGGACCTCGAAGCCCGCGGTGGGGGCCTTCATGTCGTCACCCAGGACCAGCCCGCGGTAGGCGCCCCACAGGATCATCACGAAGACGCCGCCGACGAAGACATAGGTGGGGATCGCGAAGAGCTTGCCCGACTCCCGTACGCCCCGCAGGTTCATGAGCGTCAGCAGCAGGATGATCCCGACCGCGCACAGCGTCTTGTTCTCGACGATGAAGGGGACGGCCGAACCGAGGTTCTCCACACCGGAGGAGATCGACACCGCCACCGTGAGGACGTAGTCGACCAGCAGGGCGCTGGCGACCGTCAGACCCGCCTTGGGGCCGAGGTTGGTGGTGGCGACCTCGTAGTCACCACCCCCGCTGGGATACGCGTGCACGTTCTGGCGGTACGAGGCGACCACCGTGAACATCAGCACGATGATGGCGATCGTGATCCACGGGCTGTAGTGGTAGGCCGACGCACCCGCCACGGACAGAACGATCATCACCTGCCCCGGCGCATACGCGACGGAGGACAGGGGGTCGGAGGCGAAGACGGGGAGCGCGATGCGCTTGGGGAGGAGAGTCTCCCCCAGCTTGTCGCTGCGCAGGGCCCGCCCGATCAGGATCCGTTTCGGGAGGTCGGTCAGTTTGGACACGCAGAGGATCGTAAGGGGTAGCGCGGGCCCCCGCCCACCCGCCCACCCCCGGGGAAAAGGGGAGGGCGGGAGCGGGGCGCCGGAGGGGATCAGGACAGGCGCGCGGGCAGGGTGCGGTGGCCGTTGGAGATGAAGGACTCCACCGGCTCCAGCGGCTCCTGCCCGGACGCGAGCGTGAGCCCGGGGAAGCGGTCGAAGAGCGCCGGGAGCGCGATCGCGGCCTCCAGCCGGCCCAGCGGGGCGCCGACGCACAGATGGACGCCGTGGCCGAACGCCAGGTGGCTCTTGAGCTGCCGGGTGACGTCGAAGCGGTCCGCGTCCTCGCCGTGCACCTCCGGGTCGCGTCCGGCGGCCGCGTAGGCGGCCAGGATCGCGTCGCCCTTGTGCAGCACCACGCCGCTGTCCAGCTCGATGTCCTCCACGGCGTAGCGCAGCGGCAGGTTGGCGACCGGGGCGGAGTGCCGCAGCGTCTCCTCGATCACGTCCTCCCAGGTGGCCCGGCCGGCCCGGACGTGCTCGAGCTGCTCGGGCCGGGTGAGCAGCGCGTGGATGGCGTTGTCCAGGAGGTTGACCGTGGTCTCGTGACCGGCCGAGAGGAACAGGGCGAGGGTGTCGGTCAGCTCCTTCTCGCTGAGCTTGGAGCCGCTCTCCTCGTCCCGCACCGCGATCAGCCCGCTGGTGAGGTCGTCGCCGGGCCGCTCGCGCTTGGTGGCCACCAGCTCGCCGAGGACGGCGTACATCTCGTTGAAGGTGGCGGTGACCTCCTCCGGGGAGGCGGAGGTGTGGAAGATGCTGTCCACGACCCGGCGCATCCGCTCGCGCAGGTTCTCGTCGTCGAGCCCGAACAGCTCGGAGATCACCTGGATCGGCAGCGGGTACGCGTACGCCTCGCGCAGGTCGACCACCTCGTCCGGCGCGGCGGCCAGGTCGTCCAGGAGCCTGGTGCAGATCTCCTCGATGCGCGGCCGCAGGGCGGCGGTGCGCCGGGCGGTGAACGCCTTGGAGACCAGGGTGCGCAGCCGCCGGTGGTCGCCGCCGTAGGCGGTGAACATGTTCTCGACGGCGACCCAGGTGATCAGCGGCCACTCGGGCGAGATCTCACCGTTGATCCACGCGGGCCAGTGCTGCCGGGGGTCCTTGGAGACCCGGGGGTCGGTCAGCAGCTCCTTGAGGGTCCGCTGGCGGGTTATTGCCCACGCCACCACGCCGTCAGGAAGCTCAACAAGCGTCGCCTCGCCGCCTGCGGCGACTCGGGCTGCCTCTCCGGCGATGTCGCGGCCGGCGGGGTCGAGGACGATGGGACGGGGTTCCATTGGCTGACTCCAGAGGTCTCGTCGAATCGGACCGGCTCGGACACGGGCGCCGCGAACGGCTCGTGCGCGGCCGCCGCTTGGGCGGGGAAGCGCACCGGCAGGGCGGCCAGGGCGCGGGCGAAGGGCCCGGTCCGCCAGGTCAGCCGCTCGACGGGGACCGCCAGCTCCATGTCCGGGAGGCGGTCCAGCAGCCGCTCGATGGCCACGGTGGCGATCACCCGGGCGGGCCGCTCGGCGGGGCAGCGGTGGGCGCCCGCGCTCCAGGCCAGATGGGCCCGGTTGCCGGACCGGCGCTCGGAGGCCATGGCCGTCTCCTGGTTGGCCGCGGCGTAGCTGATGAGCACCGGTTCGCCCTTGCGCAGCCGTACGCCCGCCACATCGCAGTCGTACCGGGGGAACCGGGTGCCGTAGTTGGCCATCGGCGGGTCGTTCCACAGGACCTCGTCCAGGGCGTCCTCGACGGGCATGCTGCCGCCGGACAGCTCACCGGCGAAGCGGTCGTCCGACAGCAGCAGGCGCAGCGCGTTGGCGATCAGGTTCTGCTGGGGGTCGGTACCGGCCGCCATCAGCAGGATCATCTGCTGCATCAGCTCGTCGTCGGTGAGCTGCGAGGGATGCGCGATCAGCCAGGAGGTGACGTCGGCGGAGAGCTGCTTGCGCTTGTCCGCCAGCAGGCCGGAGATCCACTGGAGCAGCGCGTCGTTGGCCGCCGCCGCCTCCTCGCCGCTGTCGAAGAGCTTCATCATCGTCTCGACCAGCTTCGGCCCGTCCGCGGGGCGTGCGCCGAAGAGCTGGTTGAAGACCAGCAGCGGGAGCACCGAGGCGTACTCGGTGATCAGGTCGGCCTCGCCCCGGGAGGCGAAGGCGTCGATCAGCGTCTCGGCGCTGCGCTCGACGTACTCGCTGAGGGCGTGCGGATCCACCCGGTCCAGGCTGTCGGTGATCGCCCCGCGCAGCCGGGCGTGCGCCTCCCCGTCGCAGAACAGCGCGTTCGGCCGGTACATCATCATCGGGGCGACCGGGTTGTCCGGCCCCACGCTTCCGTCCTGCATCGCCCGCCAGCCGCGCGGGTCCTTGGCGAACCGCTCGGTGTCGCGCAGGATCTCCAGGCCGAGCGGGTAGCTGGTGACCAGCGAGGCGTACACCCCCGGCGTCAGCTCGACCGGTGCGATCGGCCCATGGGTGGCGCGCATCCGCGCGTAGGTGCCGTGCGGATCGGCGGCGAACTCGGGACCGTACATCGGCACGGCCGCGCTGTGCCCGGTGTCGCCCACGGCCTCGGCGGGGCCCGTGTGCGCGGGGCAGCCCGGTGGGGGACGGGGCCGGCGGCTGGACGGTTGGTCACACAATCTCCTGGGAGCTACGGGTCTGGCGGGCCTGTAGATATTGGACGAGGGCGATCAGTGCGTGGGTGGAGGAGATCCGGTCCCGGGCGTCGCAGGTCACCAGGGGGGTTTCCGGAAGCAGATCGAGGGCCTCCCTGACCTCCGGCTCCGCGAAGCGGGGAGAGCCCTCGAACTGGTTGACGGCGACGGCGTACGGCAGTCCGTGCTCCTCCAGGACGGCCATCACCGGGAAGGACTGCTCCAGCCGCCGGGTGTCGGCCAGGACGAGCGCGCCCAGCGCCCCGTTCGTCATGTCCCGCCACAGCCGGGTGAAGCGCTGCTGTCCCGGCGCGCCGAACAGATAGAGCACCAGCGACTCGCTGAGGGTGAGCCGGCCGAAGTCCATGGCGACGGTGGTGGTCGTCTTGTCCTCGGTGCCCCGCAGGTCGTCGGTGAGCGCGCCGGCCTGCGTCATCGTCTCCTCGGTGCGCAGCGGCCGGATTTCGGACAGCGAGCCCACGTAGGTGGTCTTGCCGACGGCGAAGTGCCCGACGACGAGGATCTTCGCCGCCACCCGCACCGTATGGGGCAGGTAGACCGCCTTGTCGTCAGAGGCGAGCGCGGAGTCCATCGAGCACCTCCTGCAGGAGCTGGGTGTCGGGGAGGTCGGCGGCGGGGATCGGCGACCGGGTGGAGACGTGGCCGCTGTCCACGAGGTCGCCGAGCAGGACCTTGGTGACGCTGACGGGCAGCTCCAGGTAGCCGGAGACCTCGGCCACCGAGAGCGCACCGCCCAGGCACAGCTCCATGACCCGCCGCTTCTCGGGGCTGAGCCCGGTGAGCGGCCGGTCGGGGTGGGCCATGACCAGGGTCACCAGGTCGAAGGTGTTGCGAGTCGGGTAGGCACGGCCGTCGGTGACCACATACGGCCGCACCAACCCTCGTTCGCGCCGCCCCGGACTCATGCGTGGCTGCCGATCCCCTGCCGCGGGAGGCCCTGCCGCGGCGGGCTGGTGAGCTCCTTGCCGAGCCGGTCGACCAGCTTCTGCATCCGGTAGCTGACCGCCTCCATGTCCACGGACTCGGTGGCCGAGACCGCCAGATACGCGCCGGGCCCGGCGGCGATCAGGAAGACGTACCCGCCGACGAACTCGACCAGCGTCTGCTGCCAGGGCGTCTCGTGCGGATCACAGAACTCGGAGGTGGAGCGACTGATCGACTGCAGCCCGGAGAGTGCGGCGGCCTGGCGCTCGGCCTCGTCGCGGGCGATGCCCTCGGAGTACGCCCGCAGCATCCCGTCCGCGGAGAGCAGGATCGCGTGCCGTGCCTCCGGCATCTTGACGACCTCGTCGAGCATCCAGCCGAGCTCGTTGTTGAGATGGTCGTTCATGCCTGGCGATTCCCTTCGTCATGGTGAGGGGCGGAGTCCTGGGTGTCGGCACGGCCGGAGCGGGTGCCGCGCGCGAACGCGCCCAACCGCGAGGCGGTTTCCTCCGCCGAACGCGCGCGGTGCGCGCCGGTGTCGTCGGATTCGGCGGCGCCGGTCCGCCCGGTCCCCATGGACCAGTCGGCGGTCGGCGGGGTGGCGGCGGCCTGCCTGCGACGACGCTTGGGCAGACCGCCCTGCGTGGTGCCGTACACGCGCGTGGCCTCGTCGTCGCCCAGGGACGGCTGGGGCGCCGCGGCGGGTGCCGGTGCCGGGGCAGGCGTGGGGGCGGGGGCGGGCGCCGGAGGCTGGGCCTGGGGGATGGCCTGGGCCTCGGCCGGAGCGGCCTGCGCCTGCCGCGCCCTTCTGGGGGCGCGGGTGCGGCGGGAGGGCAGGGTGTGCAGCGGCTCGGCTCCCTCGGGGTCCTGCGCCGCGGTGGCCGGCCGTCCGTCGGGGTCGATATGGGTGAGCAGCTCGCTCGGGAGGAACAGCACGGCACGCACACCGCCGTACGGGGACCGGGTGTCCACCGAGACGCTGAAGCCGTACCGCGCGGCCAGCAGGCCCACCACGGCGAAGCCGAACTGCGGCGGGTCACCGAGCCGGGAGACGTCCACGGCGCGCCGGCCGGAGAGCAGGGCGGCGGCCCGCTGGACCTCCAGGCCGTCCATGCCCACACCGGCGTCGTCGATCACGATGCAGGCCCCGTTGTGCACCGGCTGGAGGCTGACCTCCACCGAGGTGTTGGGCTGCGAGTGGCGGGCGGCGTTGTCCAGCAGCTCGGCGACCGCGAGCACGACGGGCTCCACGGCCCGGCTCACCACGGCGACGTCGATCAGGGTGTGCACCTGCACCCGCTGGTAGTCGCGGATGCGCGACTTGGAGCCGCGGACGACATCGGTCAGCGAGGAGGCCAGCCGCTGACGGCCGGGCCAGGAACCGCAGAGCACGGCGATGGCCTGGGCGCGCCGGCCGAACTGGGCGTTGGCGTGGTCGATCTCCAGCAGATCCCGCAGCACATCGGGGTTGTCGTGCCGCTCCTGCATCTCGGAGATCGACACCTGCTGCTCGTTGGCGAGTCCCTGGACGGCTCGCATGGACGCCTTGAGCGCCGCCTTGGCGGAGGCGTCGGCCCGCGTCTGGGCCTTGTCCACCGCGCGGGTGAACTGTTCCATGACGGCGTGCAGGCTCTGCGCGAAGGCCGTACCGGCCAGTTTCTCGTCCCGCAGGCCCGGCAGCGGGCCTGGCTGGCTCAGCACATCGGCGATCGAGGGGAGGCGTACGTCGACGAGGTGCTGCACCTCCTCGTCACGGGAGCGCAGGCTGTCCTCGAGAGTGGCGTTGCGCCTGCGGACTCCGGCGGTGATCTGCCGCTGGCGGATCAGAAGCACCAGGACGACGAGAAGCGCGGCGGCCAGACACCAGCTCACCGCCTCCGATATGTGATCAGTCATCAGGAACCTCGTGCAGAAGAACGCGGGCGCGGAAGGAACGATTCAGAGCCCTGATGTCCCGTCCGGAAACGGAATACGGCGATCATCTTAGCCATGTCGTGACCTAGTATCCGACGCCCGCGACAAAGTTCGAACCAGCGGCAATCGCACGGCATTTGTCATGTGGTTTCGGTGAAGATCCGGGACTTCAGGCAAAGATGAAGGGTTGCGACCACCGTCGAAGCGCCGTAACCCGGGCCCACCGTAGTGGTCGGGGCTGATCGCCAACAGCCTTTTCACTCCGCGTCCGCAACCGGAAATGATCGTTGCCCTTCCCTGTCCAGTTCGTTCCCGTCGCTTCTGCGATCACCTCCGACCGCCTCCCCCCATCACCGATCATCACGGGAACTTTCCCGCTATGTCGTACGTCACCAGGTTCATCTCCCGGCCGTCGCGCGCGGACGGGAGAGCGGGCCGCCAGTACGGATACGGTGGGGACAGGTGCCACCGCGGCCGACTCCCGTCGTCCCCGGGCACCGGCATCGGGGTCCCGCCCCGCTGTCGCCCCGTAGGTCCTGGAAGGAAGATGTGAGCAGGGTGTTTGCGCAGGTCGGCACGGTCATCTGGAGTGCGGGGTAAGACGCATGCATATCGTGATCATGGGCTGTGGCCGGGTGGGCGCGGCCCTCGCCCAGACCCTGGAGCAACAGGGGCACACGGTCGCGGTCGTCGACCAGGACCCCACCGCCTTCCGCCGCCTGGGTGCGGGCTTCGGCGGGCGCCGGGTGACCGGCGTCGGCTTCGACCAGGACACCCTGCGCGAGGCGGGCATCGAAGAGGCCGGGGCCTTCGCCGCGGTGAGCAGCGGCGACAACTCCAACATCATCGCGGCCCGGGTGGCCCGCGAGATGTTCGGGGTGGAGAACGTGGCGGCCCGTATCTACGACCCCCGCCGCGCCGAGGTCTACCAGCGCCTCGGCATCCCGACGGTGGCCACGGTGCGCTGGACCGCCGACCAGATGCTGCGGCGGCTGCTGCCGTCCGGCGCGGAGCCGCATTGGCGGGACCCCAGCGGCGGGGTGCAGCTGGCCGAGGTGCACATCTCCCCCTCGTGGGTGGGCCACAAGGTCAGCGTGCTCCAGGAGGAGACCGGAGTGCGGGTCGCGTTCCTCACCCGGCTCGGCGAGGCGGTGCTGCCGACCTCCGGGACGGTGCTGCAGGAGGGCGACCTGGTGCATGTGATGATGCGCACCGACGAGGTGGAGAAGGTCGAGGCAGCCTTCGAAAAGGGGCCTGAGGAGGCGAACCGATGAGGGTTGCCATTGCCGGGGCGGGCGCCGTGGGGCGTTCCATCGCGAGCGAGCTGCTGGAGAACGGGCACGAGGTGCTCCTCATCGACAAGGCGCCGACCGCCATCTCGGTGGAGCGGGTGCCGCAGGCCGAGTGGCTGCTGGCCGACGCGTGCGAGATCACCTCGCTGGACGAGGCGGCGCTGCAGCGCTGCAACGTGGTCATCGCGGCCACCGGTGACGACAAGGTCAACCTGGTCGTCTCGCTGCTCGCCAAGACCGAGTACGGGGTGCCCCGGGTGGTCGCCCGGGTCAACAACCCCAAGAACGAGTGGCTGTTCAACGAGGCGTGGGGCGTCGATGTCGCCGTCTCCACCCCGCGTCTGATGTCGGCGCTGGTCGAGGAGGCGGTGAGCGTCGGCGATCTGGTGCGGCTGCTCCGCTTCAGCCACGGCGACGCCAACCTGGTGGAGCTGACGCTGCCGCCGGAGGCGGCGCTGGTGGGCACCCGGGTCGGCGATGTGGAGTGGCCGGAGGACACCACGCTGGTCACCATCATCCGCGGCACCCGCGTGCTGACCCCGAACAAGGACGATGTGCTGGAGGCCGGTGACGAGCTGCTGTTCGTCGCGGCACAGGCGCGCGAGGAGCAGCTCGAGCAGCTGCTGTCCGTCCAGCGCCAGGACGCCACGGGCTAGGACGAACGCCACGGGCACAGACCGCGGCCCGGACTCCCCGCAGCGGGAGTCCGGGCCGCGGTCTGTGTGGCCTCAGTGCCGGGGCGGCTGCCGGTCGGCCGATTCGGTACGGGCCTCGGACACGATCTGGTCGGTCCACTCCGAGAGCAGCGGATCGGCGACCTTGCCGGCGCTGTCGGCCTGGGACTTCCGCTCCCGCTCGGCCTTCTCCTGGGCCTCCATCTCCGCGATCACGTCGATCGGCGGCGGGGCCTTGGCCAGGAAGATCCAGGTCAGATAGACACAGAGCAGGAACGGCGGAATGCCGAGCGCGACCTTGACCCAGCCGAGCTGGGTGGCGTCCCCCCACCAGTAGAGCGGGAACAGCACCGCCGACTTGGCCAGCAGAATCAGCCCCCACGCCCAGGTGGAGCGGGTGTAGGCACGGAACCGGCCGGGGTTACGGGTGCGCCAGGAGAGGTTCTCCTTCAGCATCGGCCCGAGCAACACCCCGATCAGCGGGAAGCGGAAGATCGCCGAGAGGATGTAGGCGATCGCCAGACCCAGGGTGTAGAGCATGCCCGGCAGATAGAAGTTCTTCGCGTCACCGGACATCATCGCGAAGATCGCGCCGAACGCGACCCCGAAGACCCCGCTGAAGGCGTGCTTCAGGGTCTCCTTGCGCACCAGCCGGGTGAGCGCCAGCAGCACGGTGAGGCCGAGCGCGGCGATCGCGGCGAGATGGATGTCGCGGTTGATCGTGTACAGCAGGACGAAGACCAGACCGGGGACGGTGGTGTCCACCATGCCCCGCACCCCGCCGAACGCCTCCAGGAGCGCGGTGTCCGCCGCCGCCCTGCTGTCGGCGGCGGCGCTTCGGTGCCCGGTCGGGGTCGTCTTGTCGTCTGGCGTCACCGGCTACTCCTGTCCGAGCGGTCGGAGTTCGTACTTCGGATTGAACAGCACCCGGCGCCCATGGCTCATGGAGATCCGGCCCGAGGCGATCAGCTTGCGCCCCGGTTCTATCCCGATGATGGAGCGACGGCCCAGCCACACCACGTCCAGCGCGGCGGTGCCGTCGAAGAGCTCCGCCTCCAGCGCGGGAACTCCGGCCCGCGGTCTGAGCGTCACCGTGCGCAGCGTGCCCGTCACCTTGACGATCTGACGGTCGCCGCAGTCGCCGATCTTGGTGCAGCCCGCGGCCTCCGCGTCCTGCTGGAGCTCGGCGGAGTGCAGCTCCTCCTGGGAGCTCGACAGCCGGTCCAGCATCCGCCGGAACCGGCCGACCGGTTTGCCGGACCTGTCTCCCCTGGCGGCCCCGTCGGAGGGGTGGGGTACGGAACTCATACGGCCAGCGTACCGGTGCGCCGGGGCCGAAACGGCGTCCCCGCACTGATCGCCCGCCCCGCTCATCGCTCGAACCGGTAGCCCATCCCCGGCTCGGTCACGAAGTGGCGCGGATGCGAGGGGTCGACCTCCAGCTTGCGGCGCAGCTGCGCCATATAGACCCGCAGGTAGTTGCTCTCGGTGCCGTACGAGGGGCCCCAGACCTCCTGCAGCAGCTGCTTCTGGCTGACCAGGCGACCGGCATTGCGCACCAGGACCTCCAGCAGATGCCATTCGGTGGGGGTCAGCCGCACATCGCGGCCGTCGCGATGGGCCTTCTTGGCGGCCAGGTCGACGGTGAACGCATCGGTCTCCACCACCACCGAGTCGTCCGGCTGCCCGGCGGGCTCCGCACGGCGGACGGCCGCGCGCAGCCGGGCGAGGAGCTCGTCCATGCCGAACGGCTTGGTGACGTAGTCGTCCGCCCCCGCGTCCAGGGCCTCGACCTTCTCGTCCGAGGTCTGACGGGCGGAGAGCACCAGGATCGGCACCCGGGTCCAGCCCCGGAGCCCCTTGATCACCTCCACCCCGTCCATATCGGGCAGGCCGAGGTCGAGCACGATCACATCGGGATGCCGGGCGGCGGCGAGCCGGAGCGCGGTGGCGCCGTCCCCGGCGGCGTCGACCTCGTACTTGCGCGCCTTCAGGTTGATCACGAGGGCGCGTACGATCTGCGGCTCGTCGTCGACCACAAGCACCCGGTTCATGTGGCGGGCCTGCCTTTCCGTGTCGTTGTGCCTGACGTGGAGCCGACCTGGACCGGGAGGCCGGGGTCGACCGGCGGGCGGCCGGCGGCGACACGCAGCGTGAGCACCATGGTCATACCGCCGCCTGGGGTGTCCTCGGCGGTCAGCCGGCCGCCCATGGCCTCGGCGAAGCCGCGGGCGACGGCCAGCCCGAGGCCGACCCCGGCGCCGCGCGGGGCGTCCCCGTAGCGCTGGAAGGGCTCGAAGATGCGGTCCTTCTCGCTGTCCGGCACGCCCGGGCCGCCGTCGGCCACCCGCAGCTCCACACGGTCGCCGAGGGCGCTCGCGGAGACCAGCACGGGGCGGTCCGGCGGGCTGTACTTCACCGCGTTCTCCACGATGTTGGCGACGCCGCGCTCCAGCAGCCCGGGGTCGACCGCGACCATCGGCAACTCCTCGGGGATGTCGAGGGCGACCTTGGCCATCGGGACACCGACGAGCGCCATCGGCACCACCTCGTCCAGGTCGATCTCCCGGATCAGCGGGGTGACGGTGCCGGTCTGCAGCCGGGACATGTCCAGGAGGTTGCCCACCAGGTGATCCAGCCGGTCGGCGCCGTCCTCGATGCCCTCCAGCAGCTCCGCCTCGTCCTCCTCCGACCAGGCGACGTCATCGGAGCGCAGGGAGCTCACGGCCGCCTTGATGGCCGCGAGCGGGGTGCGCAGATCGTGGCTGACGGCGGCGAGCAGCGCGGTGCGGATGCGGTTCCCCTCGGCCAGCTCACGGGCCTGCCCGGCCTGCTGGGCCAGCCGCTGCCGGTCCAGGACGACGGCGGCCTGGGCCGCGAAGGCGGCGAGCACCCGGCGGTCCTCGGCGGGCAGGACCCGGCCGGAGAGCGCGAGCGCCATATGGTCGCCGACCGGCATGTCCACCTCCGCGTCCTCGGGCCGTTCGGGCGCCGGGGTGCCGTCGTGGCTGCCGACGCTGCCCGCGCAGGTCCAGGGGGCGACATCGCTCTCCCGCTCCAGCAGCGCCACCGAGTCCATGGCGAACGTCTCGCGGACCCGCTCCAGCAGCGCCTCCAGGCTGGTCTCGCCGCGCAGCACGCTGCCCGCGAGGAACGACAGTATCTCGGACTCGGCGCGCAGCCGGGCGGCCTGATGGGTGCGGCGGGCGGCGAGATCGACCACCGAGGCCACACAGACGGCGACCGCCACGAAGATCGCTATGGCGACGATGTTCTCGGGGTCGGCGATGGTCAGGGTGTGGGTGGGCGGGGTGAAGTAGTAGTTGAGCAGCAGCGATCCGACGGCCGCCGAGGCGAGGGCGGGCACCATGCCGCCCAGCAGGGCGGCCAGCACATTGAGGAACAGGAAGAGCAGCACCTCGTTGGCGAAGCCGGGCCCGGCCTCGGAGGCGAGGGTGGCGCCGGTGCCGGTGAGCAGCAGCGTGAGCAGGGCCGGTCCGGCCACCCCGACCACCCAGCCCGCGATCAGCCGGGAGCGGCCGAGCCGGGCACCGCGCGCGACCGGCAGCCCGCGGCCCTTGGCGACCTCGTCATGGGTGACGATGTGGACGTCCAGGTCGGGCCCGGAGTCACGGGCGACGGTGGCGCCCACCCCGGGTCCGAAGATGTACTGCCAGGTCTTGCGGCGGCTGGAGCCGAGCACGATCTGGGTCGCGTTGACACCGCGGGCGAACTCCAGCAGCGCCCCCGGGATGTCCTCCCCTATGACGTGGTGGAAGGTGCCCCCGAGGTCCTCCACGAGGGTGCGCTGGACCGCCAGCTCCTTGGGGGAGGCCGAGGTCAGGCCGTCGCTGCGGGCGATGTAGACGGCGAGGATCTCGCTGCCGGAGCCCTTGGCCGCCATCCGGGCGGCCCGGCGGATCAGCGTCCGGCCCTCCGGGCCGCCGGTCAGCCCCACCACGATGCGCTCACGCGCCTGCCAGGTGGAGCGGATGGAGTGCTCGTCGCGGTACTGCTGGAGGTATTCGTCGACCCGGTCGGCGGTCCACAGCAGGGCCAGCTCGCGCAGCGCGGTCAGGTTCCCGGGCCGGAAGTAGTTCGACAGCGCGGCGTCGACCTTGTCGGGCGCGTAGATGTTGCCGTGGGCCATACGGCGGCGCAGCGCCTGGGGCGACATGTCGACCAGCTCGATCTGGTCGGCCCGGCGCACCACCTCGTCCGGGAGGGTCTCCCGCTGGCGCACCCCCGTGATCGACTCCACCACGTCCCCCAGCGACTCCAGATGCTGGATGTTGACCGTGGAGACCACGTCGATGCCCGCGCGCAGCAGCTCCTCGACGTCCTGCCAGCGCTTTTCGTTGCGGGAGCCGGGGACGTTGGTGTGGGCGAGCTCGTCGACGAGCGCGATGGCGGGGCGGCGCGCCAGCACCGCGTCCACGTCCATCTCGGTGAAGGCGCTCCCCCGGTACTCCAGCTCCCGGCGGGGCACCTCCTCGAGCCCGTGCATCATCACCTGGGTACGGCGACGGCCGTGGTGCTCCACGAAGCCGACCACGAGGTCCGCGCCCCGCTCGACCCGGCGATGCCCCTCGGACAGCATCGCGTACGTCTTGCCGACGCCCGGTGCCGCGCCGAGGTAGATCCGCAACTTTCCGCGTCCCATACCCCTATTTTCCCTGTTGGACGGCGCCTGAGCTCATGGCGAGCTTCCAGAGGGCGATGCGTGTAGAGCAAACCCCGTCCCCGGCCCGGCCGCCCGTTCCTTGACGGCTCCCTTACGGCCGTCGGCGCCGTCTTGACGGGGCTTTGACGCCCGGCCGCCCCACCCCGGGCGAACCCCATGCGAAAAGCCGGTGGGCCGTACTCCGCAGAGAAGAGTACGGCCCACCGGCAGACGCTCACCTCGGGCCGGGCCTTACGCCGTCGGCTCAGCCGGATGTGAGCGAGCAGCCCGCCAGGGCGTCGAGACCGGAGGGGGCGGTCGAGCCCTGGCGGGAGAAGGAGAGTTCGATGCGGTCGATCGTCGAGGCCCGCTTGTCCTTCAGCGGGCCCAGGATGGCGTTCTGCACGAAGTTGGGGCCGCCCTCGCCCTGGCTCGTGCCGAGCCGCTTGTTGGCCTCCGCCAACTGGGTGTCCAGCAGGGCGATATTGCGGTCCACCTCGGCCTGGGCGGCGGCCGGCACACCGCTGATCTTGGAGGCGACATCCGGGCAGCTGATCGTCTGGGCGGAGCCCTCGTCGGCACCGGAGCCCGCTTCGGCCCCGCCGCCCTGCTCGGCCCCGCCGCCCTGCTCGGCCCCGCCGCCCTGCTCGGCTCCTGCGCCAGCGGACTCGGAGGCGGCGGCGGTCGGGGTCGCGCCGCTGTCCGCCTCGCCGCCCGCGCCGGTGCCCGCTCCCGCCTCGCCGCCCGAGAGGGTGCACTCGGCGAGCGCGTCCAGCCCCGTCGGCTTCTCGGCGCGCCGTCCGATGGAGATCGCGATGCGGTCCAGGGTGGACTTCCGCTTGTCCGCCAGCGGACCGAGGATGGCGTTCTGCACGAAGTTGGGGCCACCCTCGCCCTGGCTGGTGCCGAGCCGCTTGGTGGCCTCCGCTATCTGCGTGTCCAGCAGGGCGAGGTTGCGGTCCACCTCGGCCTGGGCCTCCGCCGGGATCTCCGGGAGGGAACCGGCGACGGCGGGGCAGCTGATGGTCTGGGCGGCCTTGGTCGACGCATTGGCGTCGCCGCTGCCGTCGTCCTGACCGGCCATGGCGGCTCCCACCACGACGGCCGCACAGGTGATACCGCCGATCGCGCCGGAGACGAGGATTCTCCGGCGGTGCAGTAACGGAAGGCCACGCGACATCTGATCACTCACCTCGTTGAGGTCGGACAGGGGGTGTGTCTCGCGACGCGCCCTCTCCCCCTCGGAGCGTCACAAGGTCTCGCGCCCATGAGTACGGCCGGTGCGGCGGGTGTGTTCACCGTGTCGCGCGAAATCCCCGAAGCGACCTTCCGAAAGACGCCGAAGGGGCCCGGGGGCCTGCCCCGGGCCCCTTCGGGCCCTGTCCTCTGCCGTGCGCGACGGCGGCTCAGCGGACCTCGGAGATCTCCGGGCCGCGCTGGAGCCGGTCGGCGCCGCCCGCGAACCGCGAGCCCTGCGCCTCGTCCTGCTGCACCCCGTCGGGCACCATCTGGGCGTCGTCCGGCAGCTTGAGGACGATCGGGTCGCGCGGGGCCATCGGGCCCTCGCCACGCACCACGACCGTGTCCCGGAAGATCGCCTCCAGGAGGCTGCCGGTCTCGGGCTGCACCGCGCCCTGCCCGGAGATCACCCCGCGCAGGAACCAGCGGGGCCCGTCCACGCCGACGAAGCGGACCACCTGCACGCCGTTCTTGCCGTCCGGGAGCTGCACCGGAACCTGGGCGCGAAGCTCCCAGCCGAGCGGGCCCTCGACCTCGTCGACGACCCCGCCCTGCTGGGTGATGCCGGTGGCGATCTCGTCGCGCACCTCGCCCCAGATGCCTTCCTTCTTGGGCGCTGCGAAGCCCTGGAGCTGCACGGCGCTGTCCCGCAGCACCACGGTCGCGGCGACGATCGCGTCCCCCGCGACCTCCACCCGCAGCTCCATGCCCTCGACGCCGGGTACGAACAGACCACCGAGGTCCACCCGGCCCTCGCCGGGCTCACGCACCTCGGATACGTCCCAGGGGCCCTCGGGGCGCGGGGCCGGAGGCAGGCTCACCCGGCCGGCCTCCACGGGTGCGGCGGTGTCCTCAGCGCCGTCCGCGTCCTCCGCGTCCTCGGCCAACTCGTCGGAGGTCACGTCGAGCGACTCGACGTCCTCCTTGCTGCGCTTGCGGCGACGTCCGAACACGTCATCGTCCTTCCCGGTCGGAACCGACCGAAGCGTATCCATTCCCACCCGTTGTGCCGTCCACGGCGGCATGACCGCCGGTGGACCCGAAGCCCCCTTCGGCCCGCGCCGACCCGGGAAGCTCCGCCACCTCCTGGAAGCGCACCTTCTCGACCTGCTGGACGACCAATTGGGCGATCCGGTCGAAGCGCTCGAACCGCACGCTCTCGCGCGGGTCCAGATTGACCACGATCACCTTGATCTCTCCACGGTACCCGGCATCGATGGTCCCCGGGGCATTCACCATGGCTACGCCGCAGCGCGCGGCAAGTCCGGACCGTGGATGCACGAAGGCGGCATACCCCTCCGGGAGCGCGATAGACACTCCGGTGGGCAGAACCGCGCGCTCCCCCGGAGCCAGCTCGGCCGCCTCGGTGGTGACCAGGTCGGCCCCCGCGTCGCCGGGGTGGGCGTACCCGGGGATGGGCACCTCGGGGTCCACCCTGCGGATCGGCACGTCGACGGGCAGCGGACTCATGGGTTCACCTCGAAAGCGCGCGCGACCTTCACCTGATCCGGATCGGCGAGCGCCGCGTCGATCTCCTCCGCCCGGCCGTTCTCGATGAAGTGGTCGACCCGCACCTCTATGAAGAGGGCCTGTGCCCGCACCGCGACGGGGCCGTCCGGAGCGCCGAGCCGTCCCGTGGCCGAGCAGTAGACCTTCCGGCCGTGCACGGCGGTCACCCGTGCCTCCAGATGCAGCTCGGTGCCGACCGGCACGGGCCGTACGAAGTCGGTCTCCAGCCGCCCGGTCACCGTGATCGCCCGCTGCAGCCAGTTGAGCGCCCCGAGCGTCTCGTCCAGCGCCGCGGCCAGCACCCCGCCGTGGGCCAGGCCCGGCGCGCCCTGATGGCCGCTGCGCACCGTGAACTCGGCGGCGACACTCACGCCCTCGCCCGCCCGTGCGATCAGCCCCAGGCCCCCCGGCTGATCGCCACAGCCGAAGCACTGGTCGTAGTGCACGCCGAGGGGCTTCCCGGGCGCGGGCGCGTCGGGGTGGCGCACGGGTGCCGTGGCACCCTCCGGCGGCGTCAGCCCTGTCGTTCGTCCAGTCACAACGGCTGACCTTACCCGCGAGAACAGTCCGGTTCGGCGGCCATGCCAAGCTGATACGCATGCAGCCTTACGAAGAACGCCTCAGCGCGCCCCGTTCCTGGTGGTTCATCGCCGTTCTGATCGGGGTCTCCGTGGGGTTGATCATGCTGCCGTTCGGCACTCTGCCGATGCTCGGCGGGCTGATCGGCGGTGCGGCGCTGGCCTGTGTCGCGGTGAGTTCGTACGGGTCGGCCCGGGTGCGCGTGGTGGCGGACTCACTGGTGGCCGGTGAGGCGCGGATCCCGGTGTCGGCCCTGGGGACCCCGCAGGTGCTGGACGCCGCCGAGGCGGCCGCCTGGCGGACCTACAAGGCCGATCCGCGGGCGTTCATGCTGCTGCGCAGCTACATCCCGACCGCGCTGCGGGTGGAGGTCACCGATCCGGAGGACCCGACACCGTACGTGTATGTGTCCACCCGGAATCCGGAGGCGCTGGCCGCCGCGCTCACGGCCGTGCAACCCGCCTGAGCGGGGCGCGCGAGGGGCTCATCTCTCCAGGGGCAGCGGGAGGTTCCAGGGGATCTGCTCGGCCCGCAGATCCTTGCGGACCTTGCGCGCGAGTTTCTTGGTGTCGCGCCGGTTCATCGCGGCTCCGACGGCCGCGCCGATCATGAAGGGCGTCAGGACCGGCATGTTCCGGAAGCTGCGCTTGAGGACCTGCTGCCGCAGCTCGCGCTTCATCTGGACGCCCAGGGCCGCGTTGACGCTCGCCGGCTGGGTGACGTCGATACCGCGCTCCTCCGCCCAGCAGCCGAGATACGCGATGGCGCGCTGACGCACCGTGCCGGGCGCCCGCACGCCGTAGACCTCGTGCAGCTCGGCGATCAGCTTGAACTCTATGGAGGCCACGCCGACGATCTCGGCGGCCAGCTCGGTGGGCATGGCGGGCGGGGTCGGCAGCATCGCCGCGGCACCGACGCCCGCGCCCACTGTGGCGGTGCCGCCCGCGGCACCGGCCACCAGTTTGTCCGCGAGCTCTTCCGGGCCGAGCCCCGGGAACTGCTCGCGCAGCGTTTTGAGATCGCGGACCGGGATGCGTGGAGCATTGGCGATGATCCGGTCGGCGACCGCGTGGACCCCCGCTCTCGCGCGCTCACCGCCTCTTCGCACACCGCGGCCGAGGTTGGTCGCGAGCGAGGCCATCCGGCCTCGCTCGGCCTCGTCCACGTCGTCGTGCTCCGCCTCCACGCCGACCCCGCGGCTCAGGCCGCGCAGTCGCGGCAGATCGGCTGGCCGTTCTTGGTCTCGGCGGCCAGCTGGCTGCGGTGGTGCACGAGGAAGCAGCTCATGCAGGTGAACTCGTCCGCCTGACGAGGCAGCACCCGGACGGACAACTCCTCATTGGAAAGGTCCGCACCGGGCAGCTCGAGTCCCTCGGCCTGCTCGAACTCGTCGACGTCGACCGTGGACGCCGACTTGTCGTTCCGCCGGGCCTTCAGTTCCTCGATGCTGTCCTCGTTGACGTCATCGTCGGTCTTGCGTGGGGTGTCGTAATCCGTTGCCATGTCGCTCTCCCCCTCTGGGTGTCTGTGGTGTCTCCAGCGCACGTAACGCGTGAGAGGCCGGACTTGTGCCCGACCCGAGGCGGAGATTTTGCCTCACATCAAGGTCTGTTACTCAATCGACACCCAACCGCACCCCTGAAGAGGTGATCGGGTTGGATGGCCATCGGGACCGTACACGGTCCGAATGTCGCACTCGCATGCGCCATGACGTGTACTTCCCGTGATCACGGTCCCCGAAAACCCGGATTTTCCCGACTTTCCGTCAACCGCGACGATCACGCAGAGTATATGGCCGGAAAATCGCCCATGTGATCGATCACACAGCCTACCTCGGGTGGGCGGATCACGAAAATTCCGCCCAAAGCGAACACTCCCGGACAGGCCCCCGGCCTCGGGTTTCCCGGCGTCAGACCGGGAGCACCACCCGCATCACCAGGCCTCCTCCCTCGCGCGGCTCCGCCGCGATCCTGCCGCCATGGGCGCGCGCCACCGACCGCGCGATCGACAGCCCGAGGCCGACGCCCTTGTCGCTGCCGGTGCGCTCGGTACGGAGCCGGCGGAAGGGTTCGAAAATGTTGTCCATCTCGTAGGCGGGGACCACCGGACCGGTGTTCGCCACCACCAGCACGGCCTGACCCGGCCGGCTCTCGGTGGTGACCTCGACCCAGCCGTCCTCCGCGATGTTGTACCGCACCGCGTTCTGGACGAGGTTCAGCGCGATCCGCTCGAGCAGCACTCCGTTGCCCTGGACCACCGCCGGAGCGCGCTGTCCGCGCAGCTCCACGCCCTTGCCCTCGGCCTCCGCCCGGACCTGCTCCAGCGCCTGAGAGGCCACCTCGGCGAGATCCACCGGCTTGCGGTCGACGATCTCGTTGTCGCTGCGGGCGAGCAGCAGCAGGCCCTCCACCAACTGCTCGCTGCGCTCGTTGGTGGCCAGCAGTGTCTTGCCGAGCTGGACCAACTCCGGGGACGCCTGCGGGTCCGAGAGCTGCACCTCCAGCAGGGTGCGGTTGATCGCCAGCGGGGTGCGCAGCTCGTGCGAGGCGTTGGCGACGAACCGCTGCTGGGCGGTGAACGCCCGGTCCAGGCGCTCCAGCATCTCGTCGAAGGTGTCGGCGAGCTCCTTGAGCTCGTCGTCCGGGCCGTCCAGCTCGATCCGGCGGGACAGGTCCGAGCCCGCCACCTGGCGCGCGGTGCGGGTGATCCGGCCGAGCGGCGAGAGCACCCGCCCGGCCATCGCGTAGCCGAAGGCGAAGGCGATCACGGACAGGCCCAGGAGGGCTATCAGAGAGCGGCGCAGCAGCCCGTCCAGGGCCAGCTGGCGCTGCTCCTTCATGCAGGTGTTCAGGACCGCGTTGAACTGGTCCGGGCTGCTCTGGCCGATGATCTCGGGGCAGGTGTTGTTGGTCGGCTGGACACTGCCGCCGACCAGTTTGAACGGCAGCTCGTTGCCGACGTGCAGGGCCTGGGCGGCCAGCAGGTAGATGATCGTCAGCAGCACCACCCCGGCGATCAGGAACATCCCGCCGTACAGCAGGGTGAGCCGTATCCGGATCGTGGGGCGCAGCCAGGGGTTGGGGCGCGAGGCGCCCTGGGGGTCCCAGCTGGGCTTGGGCGGTGCCGTGGGCGGCAGCGGGGTCGGAGTCGTCGCCATGCCGGATCAGATCCGGTAACCCGAGCCGGGGACGGTGACGATCACCGCGGGCTCGCCCAGCTTGCGGCGCAGGGTCATCACCGTCACCCGCACCACATTGGTGAACGGATCGGTGTTCTCGTCCCAGGCCTTCTCCAGCAGCTGCTCCGCGGAGACCACGGCGCCCTCGCTGCGCATGAGCACCTCCAGGACCGCGAACTCCTTCGGCGCCAGCTGGATCTCCTTGCCGTCCCGGAACACCTCGCGGCGATTGGGGTCCAGCTTGATCCCGGCGCGCTCCAGGACGGGCGGCAGGGCGACGGTCGTCCGGCGGCCGAGCGCACGCACCCGCGCGATCAGTTCGCTGAAGGCGAAGGGCTTGGGCAGATAGTCGTCCGCGCCGATCTCCAGGCCCTCCACGCGGTCGCTGACGTCGCCGGAGGCGGTGAGCATCAGGACCCGGGTGGGGATGCCGAGTTCGACGATCTTGCGGCAGACGTCATCGCCGTGCACGAGGGGCAGGTCCCGGTCGAGGACGACGACGTCGTAGTCGTTGACGGCGATGCGCTCCAAGGCGGCAGCTCCGTCATACACGACGTCGACGGCCATGGCCTCCCGGCGTAGTCCGGTGGCCACCGCATCGGCGAGCAGCTGCTCGTCCTCGACGACGAGTACGCGCACGTCGTTAGTCCTTCCTTGATTGCCGCACTGGGCATGATCTCGCCAAACTCGATGATTGTTCGGCGCCTCCATCCTGCCTCGAAGTCTCATAAACCGGCGGTAAGAGGGATCGCCTCGGGATCCCGGGGACCGATCTTGGACGCGGTGGTGGGGGCGGCAGCGGCTGGAACGCCGAATTCAGATTCTTTCGGGGCCCGAGGTTTCCGCCCAGGACGGGGTGGGGAGGACGACTGCACACCCGCGATCACGCCTTGTCTCCGGCATCTCTGACTGTCGTTGCCGTCGGCAAGGGCCACGCACGTGATCGTCCCGCCGTCGGCACACCCCCGTGCCACCGACCCACGACGAGGGGGCGCACATGGACGCGTTCACCGCAGGCATTCTGCAGCGCATAGAGAACACCAAGACCGATCTCATTCGCGCCCGTGAGACGGGCGACGACTTTCTTGTGGACGTGGAGCAGTCGGAGCTGGAAGACCTCCGTCGCCTCGCCGCCGAGCACGGTGTCGAAGTAAGCGCCTCGTTTGCTTGATCCCTTGCGGATTCCGGACCCGATCCAGATCCGGATTCCCTCCATGTAGCCGATTCCCATTGAGCTCCGGATGGTGATCCAGAAAACATCCGGTAACCACGCCGAAGCGCCCCGGTGTCCTCGTGACGCCGGGGCGTTTCCGTGTGTGGGCGGGGATGTGGACCGACGGCGCATGGCCCCGGGGGGATCAGTCGGGGGGATCGCCCCCGGGGGGATCCCCGGGGGGATCAGTCGTGCCAGGCGCCCAGGTCGTCCAGAAGCCCCCTCAGCGGCTCGAAAAGGCCGGGGGCGGCGGCGATGGTCAGCTCCGTGGAGGCAGGGACGCCAGGCCGCCCTCCGGTGAGCGCGCCCGCCTCGCGCGCTATGAGCGCACCGGCCGCGAAGTCCCAGGGGTTGAGCCCGCGCTCGTAGTAGCCGTTGAGCCGGCCGCAGGCCACATCGGACAGGTCGATGGCGGCCGATCCGCCGCGCCGGATGTCCCGCACCCGCGGCAACACCTCGTTGAGCACCCTGGCCTGCCCGATGCGGCGCTCGCGTACGTACCCGAAGCCGGTGCCGATCAGCGACTCCTCCAGCGGGGCCGCGGGGCGGCAGTGCACCGGCTCCCCGTTCAGCCGGGCGCCCTGGCCCAGGACCGCCTGGAAGGTCTCGCCGCGCATCGGGGCGGTCACCACCCCGACGACCGTCTCGCCGTCCTTCTCGGCGGCGATGCTGACCGCCCACGACGGCAGCCCGTAGAGGTAGTTCACCGTGCCGTCGAGCGGGTCGACCACCCAGCGCACCCCGCTGCTGCCCTCGCTGTCGGCGCCCTCCTCCCCGAGCACTCCGTCCTGCGGGCGGCGGCGCGCGAGGAGGTCGGTGATCAGCTTCTCGGCGGCGATGTCCATCTCGGTGACGACGTCGATCGGGCTGGTCTTGGTGGCCGCCACCCCGAGGTCGGCCGGGCGGCCGTCGCGCAGCAGGTCCCCCGCGCCACGGGCGGCCTCCAGCGCCGTCTCGAGGAGTTCGGTCATGAGCGGGTCGGTCATCGTGCTCCTTGGCGGATGGCCCGGACGGGCGGCGGGGGTGGCGGGGGCGGGGACGCTCAGTCCGAGCCCGCGGCGGCGGGGCGCGGCGAGCGGGCCGGACAGCAGCCCACCGGGCACACGTCATGGCTCGGGCCGAGTGCGCCCAGGGCACAGCGCTCCGGGGCGGCCGCGGCCCGGTCCTCGGCGAAACGCTCGGTGGCCGCACGCTCCAGCACCAGATCGCGCACGCCCGCGGCGAACCGCGGATCGGCGCCGACGGTCGAGGCGCGGGAGACCGGCAGACCGAGCTCGGCGGCCTTGGCCGTGGCCTCGGTGTCGAGGTCGTACTTGACCTCCATATGGTCCGAGACGAAGCCGATCGGGACCATGACGACGGCGGGCACGCCCTCGCCGTGCAGCTCCTCGAGGTGATCGCAGATGTCCGGCTCCAGCCAGGGGATGTGCGGCGCGCCGCTGCGCGACTGGTAGACCAGCCGCCAGGGGTGCGGGGCGCCGGTCTCCTCGCGCACCGCGTCGGCGATCAGCCGGGCCACATCGAGGTGCTCGGCGACATACGCGCCCCCCTCCCCGTCCTCCGTGTGCGCCTCCACCGGGCCCGAGGTGTCGGCGGCGGCGGTCGGGATGGAGTGCGTGGTGAAGGCGAGATGGGCGCCGGCGCGGTGCTCCTCGGACAGCTCGGCGAGGGCGGCCAGCGTGGCGTCCACCATGGGCCGCACGAAGCCGGGGTGGTTGAAGTAGTGCCGCAGCTTGTCGACGCGCGGCAGCGGCAGGCCCTCGCCCTCCAGGGCGGCCAGGGCGTCCGCGAGGTTCTCGCGGTACTGGCGGCAGCCGGAGTACGAGGCGTAGGCGCTGGTGGCCAGCACCAGGATGCGGCGGTGGCCGTCGGCGGTCATCTCGCGCAGGGTGTCGGTCAGATACGGCGCCCAGTTGCGATTGCCCCAGTAGACCGGCAGGTCCAGGCCGTGCTCGGCGAAGTCCTTGCGCAGCGCGTGCAGCAGCTCGCGGTTCTGCGCGTTGATCGGGCTGACCCCGTCGAAGAGGAAGTAATGCCGGCCGACCTCCTTCAGCCGCTCGCGGGGGATGCCCCGCCCGCGCGTGACGTTCTCCAGGAACGGCACGACGTCCTCGGGGCCTTCCGGCCCGCCGAAGGAGAGCAACAGCAGTGCGTCATAGGGGTCGGGGGAAGGCTGTACTGACTGATCCGGCATGCCTCCGATCCTGCCACCAGCCGCTGACAGGCGGGAAACGGCCCTGCGCGAACCAGGGACATGCCCGTAATCTGTATCAGCTCGTACGATCCTTACCCTGCTCACGGCGGAGCCTGCCTTGCCCAGTACCAGCCCCTATCGTGCGATCTTCGCCGCCCCCGGAACCAAGGGGTTCTCCGCGGCCGGCTTCCTCGGGCGGATGACGCTGTCCATGGCGGGCATCGGCGTGGTCACCATGGTCTCCGAACTCACCGGCCGGTACGGGCTCGCGGGCGCCCTGTCGGCCACGCTGGCGCTCTCCGCCGCCTCCATCGGCCCGCAGATCTCCCGGCTGGTCGACCGGCACGGCCAGCGCCGGGTGCTGCGCCCGGCGACCCTCGTGGCGCTCACCGCCGTCTGCGGGCTGCTGCTGAGCGCGCACCGGGGCTGGCCGGACTGGACGCTGTTCGTCTTCGCCGCGGGGGCCGGCTGTGTGCCCAGCGTGGGCTCCATGGTGCGGGCCCGCTGGGCGGCGATCTACGGGGACTCCCCGCGCGAGCTGCACGCCGCGTACGCCTGGGAGTCCATCGTCGACGAGGTCTGCTTCATCCTCGGGCCGGTCATCTCGATCGGGCTGTCCACCACCTGGTTCCCGGAGGCGGGCCCGCTGCTGGCCGCCTGCTTCCTGGCGGCCGGGGTCTTCTCGCTGACCGCCCAGCGGGCCACCGAGCCCGTACCGCATCCGCGCGGGCAGCACACCGGCCGTTCGGCACTGCGCTCGCGCGGGCTCCAGGTGCTGGTGGTCACCTTCGTGGCGACCGGCGCGATCTTCGGGGCGATCGACGTGGTGACGGTGGCCTTCGCCGAGGACGAGGGCCACAAGGGCGCGGCGAGCCTGGTCCTGGCGGTGTACGCGCTGGGCTCCTGTCTCGCCGGCGCGATCTTCGGGCTGCTGCGCCTGAGCGGATCGGTGTCCCGTCGTTGGTTGTGGGGTATTTGTGCGATCGCCGTGAGTATGATCCCGCTCCAACTGGTCGGGAACCTGCCGTTCCTGGCCGTGGCGCTCTTCGTCGCGGGCCTGGCCATCGCACCCACGATGGTCACCACCATGGCCCTCGTCGAACGCCACGTACCACGCGCGCATCTGACCGAGGGGATGACCTGGGTGAGCACCGGGCTCGCGGTCGGGGTGGCGCTCGGCTCGTCGGCCGCCGGATGGGTGGTGGACGCGGCCGGCGCCCGGGCGGGGTACGCGGTGCCGGCCGTGGCCGGGGTGTTCGCGGCGGCGGTGGCGTTCCTCGGGTACCGCCGGCTGCGGCCGGCGCCACAGCGGGAGGGGTCGGGTGCGGATGGCCGTCAAGACCATGAAGACCGTACGGAGCAGCGTGTGGCGTAACTGGGCGGGGAATGTGACGGCCCGCCCGGTGCGGAGCGTCGCGCCGTCGTCCACTCAGGAGCTGGCCGAGGTGGTCCGCCGGGCCGCGGCGGAGGGGCTGAGGGTGAAGGCGGTGGGCTCCGGGCACTCCTTCACCACCGCGGCCGCCACCGACGGGCTGCTGATACGCCCCGGCCGCATGGTGGGCGTGCGCGGGCTGGACCGCGAGGCGGGGACCGTGACCGTCGCGGCCGGCACCCCGCTCCGGCAGCTCAACGAGACGCTGACGGCCCATGGGCTGTCGCTGGCCAATATGGGCGACATCATGGAGCAGACGGTGGCCGGGGCGACCGCCACCGGCACCCATGGCACCGGCCGGGACAGCGCCTCGATCGCCGCCCAGATCAAGGGCCTGGAGCTGGTGACGGCGGACGGTTCGGTGCTGCGCTGCTCGGCTACGGAGAACCCGGAGATCTTCGCGGCCGCCCGGATCGGGCTCGGCTCGCTCGGCGTGGTCAGCGCGATCACCTTCGCCGTGGAACCGGAGTTCCTGCTCACCGCGCGCGAGGAGCCGATGTCCTTCGACCGCGTCATGGCCGATTTCGACAGGCTCGTGGCCGAGAACGAGCACTTCGAGTTCTACTGGTTCCCGCACACCGGCAACTGCAACACCAAGCGCAACAACCGCAGCACCGGCCCCGCCGCCCCGGTGGGCCGGGTCAGCGGCTGGGTGGACGACGAGCTGTTGTCCAACGGCATCTTCCAGGTGGCCTGTTCGGTGGGCCGGGCGGTCCCCGCCACCATCCCCGGAATCGCCAAAATCTCCAGCCGCGCCCTGTCTGCCCGGACCTACACCGACATCCCTTACAAAGTCTTCACCTCTCCGCGCCGAGTGCGCTTCCTGGAGATGGAGTACGCCGTGCCGCGCGAGGCCGCGGTCACGGTGCTGCGCGAGCTCAAGTCGACCGTCGACCGGTCCGGACTGCGGGTCAGCTTCCCGGTGGAGGTGCGCACCGCGCCCGCCGACGACATCCCGCTGTCCACCGCCTCCGGGCGCGAGACCGCGTACATCGCCGTCCATCTGTACCGGGGCACCCCGCACCGGGCGTACTTCACGGCGGCCGAGCAGATCATGATCGCCCACGGCGGCCGCCCGCACTGGGGCAAGCTGCACAGCCGCGACGCCGGCTACCTGTCCGGGGTCTATCCGCGGTTCGGGGAGTTCACGGCGGTACGCGACCGGCTGGACCCGGACCGGCTGTTCACCAACGACTATCTGCGGCGGGTGCTGGGCGACTGACGCCTCACGGCCCGGCGGTGGCGCCGGGCGTGGGCGTGGCGTCACCGGAACCATCCATTCCGTCCTCCGTGGCACCGCCGGACGGGGTCCGGGACGGGCCGGGGGTGGCGGGCGCGGAGGTGCCGGGGGCGGTTGTGCCCCCGGTGCCGCTCCCGGGGCCGGAGCCCTTGCCGGACTCGGATGATCCGGATGAATCGGGCGTCGATGCGGTCGACGCGTCGGCCGTGCCGCCCCCGCGGGAGGTGCGCGGCGACGGTGCCGGATCGCCGCCGCCCCGGGAGGCGCCGGGGGTCCGGGACGGGGCGGCCGGGCCGCGGCGCGCGGGGCCGGGGGTGGAATTCGAACCGGAGGAGCCGCCCACGCTGTCGCTGACGGTGGTTCCGCCCCGGCTCTCCCCCCAGACGTTGGACACCGGGCCTCCGGAGAACATCTCGATCCCCGTGATGACGCTCATGGCGAGGACGAAGACCGCCAGCGCTCCGAGGACGTGGCGCCGCCTCCCCCGCAGCCGGGTGCCGTGGGTGGTCGGCTCGCCGTACTCGCCGGCCGGTCCCTTCCGCCGGAGCGTGACGGGCCCGGCGGGCCGCCGGGGCCCCGTCTGGACCCGCACCTCCTTGATCTGCTCACCGGTGCGGTGGAACAGATGTTGGAAGACCGTGCCGCCCGCGGTCGCCACCACGCTCATCACACCGGCGCCCAGGATCGTCCCGTAGACGCCGAGTTTGGAGGCGAGGACCGCGGCGGCGATGGCCGCCAGTGCGCTGCCGGCCACATGGGCCACGCTCAGCTCGATCCGTCCGCTTTTGAGTTGTCCGTCGCCGTCGGCCTTGCCGTGCATCTACCGCCTCGCTTGGACATTCGTTCCAGCCTGCAGGGAGAAGTGACCGATAAACGAAGCAGATCGTTCCGATTCTGTCGATTCTGTGAAACTTGCCACCCAAATTGGGCCTCACTTCGAAGGATTCAGGCTCCGATCCCCCTTCCGGCCATGAACTCGGCTGGCGTGCCGCTCCACCCGAGCGGCCCGAATGGAGTACTGTGGCGAGCCCTGGCCCCGCTTTCCCGTCCGGCCGCCCGGACCCAGCGGGAGGGGTCAGAAGGCGGCAACCAACCGGCCCGGGCAACTCGGCAAAGTTGTGGCAGGCTGCACCCGGGCAGGCCACACTCGTCTAGCGGGAGAGCAGCGACGCAACCGTGACGTCGGCAGGCACCACCCGGGAGGTCCCCATGCCCGAACTGCGTGTCGTGGCCGTCAGCAACGACGGCACACGGCTGGTGCTCAAGGCTGCGGACAGCACGGAGTACACGCTTCCCATCGACGAGCGACTGCGCGCCGCGGTGCGCAATGACCGCGCTCGGCTCGGCCAGATCGAGATCGAGGTCGAGAGCCATCTGCGGCCCCGTGACATCCAGGCCCGTATACGTGCCGGCGCCACCGCCGAAGAGGTCGCACAGATGGCGGGCATCCCCGTCGACCGCGTGCGGCGCTTCGAGGGCCCGGTGCTGGCGGAGCGCGCCTTCATGGCCGAGCGCGCCCGTAAGACTCCCGTGCGCCGCCCCGGCGAGAACACCGGACCGCAGCTCGGCGAGGCCGTAGCGGAGCGGCTGCTGCTGCGCGGCGCCGAGAAGGACACCACGCAGTGGGACTCCTGGCGGCGCGACGACGGCACCTGGGAGGTGCTGCTGGTCTACCGGGTCGCCGGTGAGCCGCATTCGGCGAGCTGGACCTACGACCCGCCCCGGCGGCTGGTCCAGGCGGTGGACGACGAGGCGCGGGCGCTGATCGGCGAGGCCGACGACACGCCCGAGCCCAGCTTCCCGTTCGTGCCGCGGATCGCCCGGCTGCCGCGTGACCGGGATCGGGACCGCGACCGGCCGTCGTCCGAGCGCTTCGACGACGACTCCCCTGCGGCCACGCCCGCGTCCGCCTCGCTGGACGACGGTCTCGGTGAGCGGGACTCGCTCACCAGCCTGCTGGAGGCCGTGCCCAACTTCCGGGGCGACATGGTCGTGCCGGAGGCGCCCGTCGCGTCGGCCGCTCCGCCGGAGGAGCCCGACGAGGAGCCGGAGGCCGTCGAGCCGCCCGCCTCCGCGGCGAGCGCGGGTTCGGCGTACGCGGATGTGCTGATGCCGCGTTCGGTGGCGGGCCACCGCGACCGGCTGACCGGTACGACGGACCGGCAGGCGGAGGCGGACGGCGTCCGTCCGGGCCGCCGGGCCGCGGTGCCGAGCTGGGACGAGATCGTCTTCGGCACCCGCCGCAAGAAGCAGGAGTAGCAGCGAACGAAGGAAGCCGCCGGCCGCACCACGGCCGGCGGCGGCCGATCCGGGCCCTGCCACCGCATGCCGGTGGCAGGGCCCGTCGGCGTGTTCAGCCCCGCTCGGGGCCCGTGGCCACCGGACGGCCGCCGTCCGAGGACCATTCGCTCCAGGAGCCGACGTACAGCGCCGCCGGAACGCCCGCCACGGCCAGCGCCAGGACCTGGTGCGCGGCCGAGACCCCGGAGCCGCAGTACACCCCGACCTCGGCGTCCTCGGTGGCGCCCAGAGCCGCGAACCGCTCGGCCAGCCGGTCGGCGGGCAGGAAGTGACCGTCGGCGGTGACGTTCTCCACCGTGGGGGCGGAGACCGCGCCGGGGATATGGCCGCCGACGGGGTCGATGGGCTCGACCTCGCCCCGGTAGCGCTCGGCCGCGCGCGCGTCCAGCAGCACCCCGCGCCGCGCGAGCGCCGCCGCGTCGTCGGCCTCCAGCAGCGGCAGGGCCCCTGGCCGCGGGACGAAGTCGCCCTCGGGCGCCTCCGGTTCATCGGTGGACAGGGCGCCGCCGACCGCCGTCCAGGCGGGCAGACCTCCGTCGAGCACCCTTACGGACGGATGCCCCGCCCAGCGCAGCAGCCACCACGCGCGCGCCGCGGCCCACCCCTGTCCGCCGTCGTACGCCACTACGCGCCGGTCCTGACGTACCCCGGCCCGGCGCATCGCGGCCGCGAACGCGGAAAGATCGGGCAAGGGATGGCGGCCGGTCTTTCCGGGCGGGGCCGCGAGCTCGGTGTCGAGATCGACGTAGACGGCACCCGGCAGATGCCCCGCCTCGTATGCGGGGCGGCCGGGCGGCCCGCCGAGCTGCCAGCGCACATCGAGCAGGAGCGGAGGCTGCTCCTCCGCCAGCTCACTCATGAGATCGGATGCGGTGATGATGGCATGCATAGGAACCATCCTTGCGTAGATATCTCTGCGTCGATTGGACCACCCCGTCACCCGGTGTACGGCTGGGTGACACCCGAGCGCAATGAAGCCGAAACGGACGTGCGGTAGTAATTCAGACATTCTGCTGCGGGGCGCGACGAATTGCGGTTCCGCCAGGGCGCCATGTGCGACAGGTGGTGAAAACATCGGTCGGGCCCCCCGCATCAGCACCTCCGCACGACCGCCCCGCGCCGCCGACCGGCCCGGGGCCGCATGTCCACCACGATGGTCCGAGGAGAGAATGACGTATGACCGAGGCAGCGACTCGGCGCACACCGGGCACGCCCTGCTGGACGAGTCTGATGGTGCACAGCCTTGCCGCGACACAGGACTTCTACCACTCCCTGTTCGGCTGGGAGTTCACACCGGGCCCACAGCAGCTCGGCGCGTATGTCCGCGCGGTCCAGGGCGGCCGGCCGGTCGCCGGGTTGAGCGAGCTGCCTCCGGAACGCCATTTGCCCGTGGCCTGGACGACCTATCTGGCGTCCGACGACGCCGATGAGACCGCCGAGATGATCCGCGCCTGTGGCGGCACCGTGGCGGTGGGCCCGCTGGACGCCGACGAGGCCGGCCGGATGCTGATCGCCGCCGACCCCGAGGGCGCGGTGTTCGGGGTGTGGCAGGAGTCCACGGACGCGGCGCAGGAGACCGGGGCCCCGGGCACCCCGGTCTGGCACGAGCTGCTGACCCGTGAGGGCACCGGGGTCCACAAGTTCTACCGGATGGTCTTCGGCTACCAGGCGGAGACGGCGGCCGGGGAGGAGCCGGGCTGCCGCACCCTGCACCTGGACGGCCGGCCGGTCTGCGCGATCCAGAGCGTGGGCGACGCCCTGCCCCGCGACCGGGGCCCGTACTGGATGACGCACTTCGCGGTGGAGGATGTGGACGACACGGTGCGCCGGGTGACCGAGCTGGGCGGTCAGGTGGTACGGCCGCCGTCGCGGGGAGCCACCGGCCACCTGGCCACGGTGCGGGACCCGGAAGGGGCCGCCTTCACCGTCGTACGGCGCGCCGAGGGATAGGCGGGAGCGCCGGCCGGAGGGCCAGGGGATGTGGGGCTGAGAGGCTGATCAACGGGAGCCCCCCTGCTCAGTCGACGGGCAGCACATCCGGCGACAGGGCGGCGGCGCGCTCTCCGGCGGCCGTCATCCGGCGCCGGTGGTGACGTCGGCACAGCACCTCGTAACCGACCTCGCTCTCCGGCCGGTTGACGTCGCCCACGACGACCTGGGCGCCCTCGACGACCATCTCGCCGCCGACGGTACGGGCGTTGTGCGTCGCCCGGGCGCCGCACCAGCACAGCGCCTCCACCTGCAGCACCTCCACCCGGTCGGCGAGCTCCACCAGGCGCTGGGAGCCGGGGAAGAGCTTGCTGCGGAAGTCGGTGGTGATGCCGAAGGCGAAGACGTCCAGCTCCAGATCGTCGACCACCCGGGCGAGTTGGTCGATCTGTGGCGGAATCAGGAACTGCGCCTCGTCCACGATGACGTAGTCGACCCGGCCCCCGGCGGTCAGCGCCTGGACCACATGGTCGTAGAAGTCCAGGTCGTCGGCGACCTCGACCGCCTCGGTGGCCAGCCCCAGCCGTGAGGAGAGCTTGCCCTCGCCCGCCCGGTCGTCCCGGGTGTAGATCATGCCCTGGAGCCCTCGCGCCGAGCGGTTGTGCTGGATCTGCAGAGCGAGGGTGCTCTTTCCGCAGTCCATCGTTCCGGAAAAGAACACCAGCTCGGGCATGGGGAGGCGGAGCCTTTCGTAGGGCGGGGGGTGAACGGGGTTGCTCAGGAACGTACTTCGAGGAGCGGCACCAGCTGCTCCACGGGGGTCATCGAACCGTGCAGCCCGACCATGGCGGACTCCTTCGGCTCGGTGTGCGAGGCGACGATCGCGACGTCGTCGCGGGCGGCGGCCACGATATCGCCGATCCGCCGGTACACCCGGTCGTCGACGCCCTTACCGCCGCCATCGGCACCGCCGGGCCCGCCGAACCAACCCGCCTCGATGGCCTCGTCACGCCCGGCCACCCACATCCGCTCCCCCAGCACCTCACGCCAGACGGCCAGCACATCGCCCGCGGCGCCGGGGACGGCGTACACATGGCGGGCGCGGCCCTCGCCGCCCAGCAGCGAGACGCCCGCGCGCAGCTCCCAGTCCTCGTCGAAGTCGATGCGCGACTCCGGGTCGAAGGGGATGTCGATCATGCCGTGGTCGGCGGTGACATAGAGCGCCGAGCGGGGCGGGAGCTGTTCGGCCAGACGCTGGGCGAGCCCGTCGACATAGCGGAGCTGATCACGCCACTCGGGCGAGTCCACGCCGAAGCGGTGCCCCTTGCCGTCCACCTCGCTGTAGTACGTGTAGACGAGCGAGCGGCCCGCGGCGCCGAGTTGCTCGGCCGCGAGGTCCATCCGCTCCTCGCCGGTGAGCCGCCCGTGGAAGGTGCCGCCGCTCAACGCGATCTTGGTGAGCGGGGTCTCGGCGAAGGTCGGCGCGGAGACCTGGCAGGTGTGCACGCCCGCGGCATCCGCGAGCTGGAAGACGGTCGGATACGGCTGCCAGGCGTGCGGATCCGTCCAGGGCTGCCAGCGCAGCTGGTTCATCAGCTGGCCGGTGCCGGGGTCCCGCACCGTATAGCCGGGCAGGCCATGGGCGCCGGGAGGCAGTCCGGTGCCCACCGAGGCGAGCGAGGTCGCGGTGGTGGACGGGAAGCCCGCGGTGAGCGGCTGCCCGGCACCGCCCAGCGAACTGGGCAGCAGCGAGGTCAGGAAGGGCGCCTCGCCGGGGTGGGCGCGCAACAGCTCCCAGCCGAGGCCGTCGACCAGGAAGACGCAGACGCGGTCGGCGGGGGCGAGCGCCAGATCGGAGGAGAGCCCGGGGACCTCCTGGCCCGCGGCGACGGCGGGCAGCAGATCGGCGAGCGAGCCGGTGCCGTATTTCGGCAGCGGGGCGGAGCGCGGGTCGAGCGGGCTGGGCTCGGGCCAGAAGGAGGCGGCGGAGGGCAGCGGGCCGGTGGCGGAGCCGGACATCAGCGGCCGGTGTCCGGCGTGGCCGCGGTGGCCTCGGAGAGCGCCTGGGCGAAGGCGAGCGTCTGGCGGACGGTGTCGGGGCCGTCCCCCGCCTCGCTGACCCGCAGGCTGAGGTCGTCGGCGGTGGACGAGCCCGTGTAGCCGTGGTCGGCCTCGCAGTTGGGGTCGCCGCAGGCGGCGGGCTCCAGGTCGAGGCGGCTGACGGCCCCCCAGCCGATGGTCAGCACGACCTCGCGGGGCAGCGTGCCCGGTGCGTACGACTCGGGGTTGGCGACGACCCGGCTGAGCACGACCGAGGAGATCCGCTGGAGCTTCACCGACTCGGTGGAGGTGGTGGCGTACGGCGACGGGGAGGTGCCGTCCGCGGCCTGCTCGTCGGTGTGGCTGACGATGAAGCGATTGCCGGTGAGGACCAGGACCGTGACATGGCGGCGGACCTCGTTGGCGTCGAAGGTGGTCTCCTGATGGACCAGGTACGACACGATGGGCTCACCGCCCACGGCGGCCTCCACCGCTTCGGCCACGAGTGCCGGGTAATAGCCGCTGCGCTCGATCGCCGCGCGCAGCCCCTGGGTCGTCGTACCGGTCTTCGCCATGTGCACCATCCTACGGGGCCGCGCCGACACCGGCGCCGGTGCCCGCCAAGGCGCCGGGGGACTCAGTAGGCGGGCATGTGGCGGGGGCCCAGGTCGGTGCGCGGGGGCGGCGGGGCGAGCCGCGCCGAGGCGCCGAGCACGGAGAGGCCCTGCTGGGCGACCACGACGGGTTCGAGGTCGACGGCGACCATCTCGGGATGGTCGTCCACCAGGCGGGACACCCGCAGCAGCAGCTCCTCCAGGGCCGCGGTGTCCACCGGCTTGGAGCCGCGCCAGCCGAACAGCAGCGGCGCGGTCCGGATGGACCGGATGAGCTCGGCGGCGTCCCGGCCGGTGACCGGGACGAGGCCGTGGGCGGTGTCGCCGAGCAGTTCGGAGGGGGCGCCGGCGAGCCCGAAGGAGAGCACGGCCCCGGCGGCGGGGTCGATGGCGGCCCGTACGACGGTGTCCACGCCGCGGGGCGCCATCCGCTGCACGACCAGCCCCAGTTCCTCGGGCCGGCCCAGGTAGTCGGTCAACTCGGCGTAGGCCCGGCGCAGTTCCGTCTCGCTGCCCAGCTCAAGACGTACGCCGCCCAGGTCGGCGCGGTGGCGCAGATGGGCGGCGGTGGGCTTGAGCGCGACCGGGAAGCCGAGCCGCTCGGCGGCCCGCACGGCGGCGTCGGGGTCGGGCGCGGGGAGGGCGGGCAGCACGCTGACGCCGTAGCGGGCCAGGAGGCGCTGGGTGTCGGCGGCGGACAGCTCGACGCCGAGGCCCGCGTCGTCGCCGGTCCCGCCGCCCGCGCCGTCGGCCCTACGGTCGCCGGGCCCGGCTCCTGTGGCTTCGCTCTTACCGTCGCCGGGACCGCTGCCCGTGACTTCGCTCTTACCGTCGCCGGGCCCGCCGCCCGCGCCGTCGTCCGGGGTGCCGTCGGCCGGGGCGAGCAGCACCTGGATGTCGGCGGCCGCACCCACCTCGTCGATGTCGTCGTACTCGGGGACCCGCCCGGGCTCGGCGGCCTCCTGCCGCCAGCGCGCGTACCGCACGGCCTCGGCGAGCGCGCGCACGGCCCGCTCGGCGGCGGGGTAGGCGGGGATCCGGCGGGTGCCGGGGGCGGGCTCGCCACCGGTGCCGGCCAGTGCCTCCGCGAGCTCCTGGATCTCCAGGTGGACCACGGCCACCGGTTTGGCCGGACCGGGCCCGGCACCCTGGGCCGCCTCTCTTACGGCCGTGGCGAGTGCCTCCGCGCTGCCGTCGCCGTCCCCAGGGCCGGCATTTCCGTCGCCGACCGAGGGGATGGCGGTGACCACGACGGCGTCGCAGGCGTCGTCGGTAAGGGCCTCGGTCAGGGCGCGCCGGAAGTCGTCCGGCGCGGCGGCCGTGGTCAGGTCGCGGGGCGGCAGCGGGCGGAGCCCCTCGGTGAGGCAGGCGTCGTAGGTGATCAGGCCGAGCGACTCGGAGTTGCCGAGGATGGCGACGCGCGGACCGGCGGGCAGCGGCTGGGAGGCGAGCAGCACCCCGGTGTCGGCGAGTTCGGTGACGGTGTCGACCCGGATGACGCCCGCCTGCCGCAGCAGATCGGAGACGGTGGCGTCCGGGATCTGGGTGGTGGGCACGGCATGGCCGGTGGGGGCGCTGCCGGTGTGGCGGGCGCCCTTGACGACGACCACCGGTTTGACGGCGGCGGTGCGCCGGGCGAGCCGGGTGAACTTGCGGGGATTGCCGATCGACTCCAGGTACATCAGGACGACATCGGTGCGCGGATCGTCGTACCAGTACTGGAGGAGGTCGTTGCCCGAGACATCGGCGCGGTTCCCCGCGGAGACGAAGGTCGATATCCCCGCGATCCCGGCGAGGCTCGCCAGCCCGGCGCCGCGCCGGTGCAGCCCGGACAGCAGCGCGATACCGATCGCCCCGGACTGGGTGAACAGGCCCAGCCGCCCGGGGTTGGGGAGCTGCGGGGACAGGGAGGCGTTCAGCCGGACGCCCTCGGCGGTGTTGCTGACGCCGAAGGCGTTGGGGCCGATCACGCGCATGCCGTACGACCGGGCCTGGCGGACGAGGTCGCGCTGCCGGTCGCGGCCCTCGCTCCCGCTCTCGGCGTATCCCGCGGAGAGCACGACGAGGCCCTGGACGCCGTGCTCTCCGCATTCGGCCACGACGGCGGGCACCCGGTCGGCGGGGACGGCGACGACTGCGAGGTCCACGGGCTCCTCTATGGCGCGCAGCGAGCGGTGCGCCGGGACGCCCTCGGGCGCGAGGTGCGCCATGTCGTCGGGGAAGGCGTGGTTGACGGCGTGGACGCGCCCCGTGAAGCCGCCGTCCAGGAGGTTGCGCAGCACGGTGCGGCCGACGCCGCCGGGCGTGCGGCTGGTGCCGATGACGGCGACGGAGCCGGGCGCGAGCAGCCGCTGGACGGAGCGGGCCTCGGCCCGCTGCTCGCGGGCGCGCATGACGGCCAGGGAGCGGTCGGTGGGTTCCAGATCGAATTCGAGGCGGACGACGCCGTCCTCGAAGCTGCGCTTCTGGGTGTAGCCCGCGTCCGTGAACACCTTGATCATCTTGGTGTTGGCGGGCAGCACCTCGGCGGCGAACCGGCGGATGTCCCGCTCGCGCGCGACGGCGGCGATGTGTTCGAGGAGCGCGGAGGCCACCCCGCGACCCTGGTGGGCGTCCTGGACGAGGAAGGCGACCTCGGCCTCGTCGGCGGGGGCCGCGGCCGGCATCCCCCGTCCGTCGATGCGGTCGTAGCGCACCGTGGCGATGAACTCATCCCCCACGATGGCCGCCAGGCCCACCCGGTCGACGTAGTCGTGGTGGGTGAAGCGGTGGACATCGCGGTCGGACAGGCGGGGGTAGGGCGCGAAGAAGCGGTAGTACTTCGACTCGTCCGACACCCGTTCGTAGAAGCTGACCAGCCGCTGGGCGTCATCAGGGGTGATGGGACGGATCTGTGCCGTGCCGCCGTCCCGGAGCACCACATCGGCTTCCCAGTGGGTCGGGTAGGCGTGATGGTCCGACGGGCTCCGCATGGGGCCCAGGGTACGGGCCCGCCCGGTCCGGATGGTGGACACCCTTGCGTCGGGGCCGAGTGTCGGGGGAAGGTCCGTATCGGGCCAGTCCGGGCATGCCCGGGCTCACTCGGACATCGACCGGGTGAATCCGGACACCGTATGATTTTGGTCTAGACAACAGCACCCGTCACACCTGAAGGGCAACACCATGGCTGAGCGCCGCGTCACCATCGGCTGGGCCGAGGGCCTGCACGCCCGCCCTGCGTCGATCTTCGTCCGGGCGGCCACCGCCGCCGGCGTCCCCATCACGATCGCCAAGGGCGACGGCACCCCGGTCAACGCCGCCTCCATGCTGGCCGTGCTGGGCCTGGGCGCCCAGGGCGGCGAGGAGGTCGTCCTCGCCTCCGACGCGGACGATGCCGAGGTCGCGCTCGACCGGCTGGCGAAGCTGGTGGCGGAGGGCCTCGAGGAGCTTCCCGAGACCGTCTGATCCACCGCCCGATTCACATGTGATTCCTGTGTGATTTCCGTGTGATTCAAGGGTTCGGCACGGCGGGGCCGCGGCGACCATTACGGTCCCCGCGGCCCCGCTGTTTTCCGTTTCCACCCGGACTCGGCGGACCGAAAACCGGGCGCCGCAAAACCATGCGGAGAATTCCCGAGAGTTGTATACGGGATCGCTGTTAATTCCGGCCGCTCGCCGTGTTTACGGAATGTTTCGAAGCGCTCACCGGGATGGGGCGGCGCTGCCGGTATTCCGCCAGCGCGCGCTCGGTGTGCGCTGCGGCGAGCGCCCGCGCCCGGTCGGCGTCACCGCGCGCCACCGCGTCCACCAGCGCGCCGTGCTCCGCCCAGGACTCCACGGCCCGCGCGGCCGGGTCGGGGCGCCGGGCACCCCCGGGCGGTGCGGACTGCGGCGCGGGCACGGCCGCGTACACCCACGCGGTCTTGCGGCGCAGCTGGACGAGCATCGCGGCCAGGCTCGGGCTGCCGGACGCCTGGGCGAGCGTCTCGTGGAACCAGTCGCCCAGCGGCCGCAGCTCGCCGAGCCGGCCGTGTTGGGCCCGCTCCCGGCCGAGCCGGACCAGCCCGCGCAGCACCTTCAGATGGGCCTCGGTGCGGCGCTGTGCGGCCCGCGCGGCGCCCAGCGGCTCCAGCAGCGCCCGGATGTCCAGCAGATCGGCCGCCTCGCGCTCGGAGGGCTGGGCGACGCAGGCCCCCGCGTGCCGCCGGGTCGTCACGAAGCCCTCGGACTCCAAGGTGCGCAGGGCCTCGCGGACCGGCACCCGCGAGACGCCGTAGCGCCGGGCGAGAAGTTCCTCGGTGAGCCGGCTGCCGGGCTGATGGGTGCCGGAGACGATGTCGTCGCGAATCGCCGTGCACACCGCATGCGCCGAAATCCGGCGACCGCCCTGGGCCGCGGTCGTATCCCCGCTCACTTCCGGTCCCACATTGTCGAACCTCCGCCTTAATGCCCGCGAAACGCATCCATGGAACGCGCATTGCACGACTCTATTCCCATCGGACGTCATTTCCGATGGCGGAGTGCATTTCATGGATATTTTTTGGTCAGCGGGCGGCGGCACGCCGAAGGCCCCGTCCGGTGGACGGGGCCTTCTCGGAGACTCGCGGGGGTCGGACGTGAGCGGAGTCCCGCGGGGTCAGACGTTGACGCCGTGCGAGCGCAGATACGACAGGGGGTCGATGTCCGAGCCGTAGTCCGGACTGGTGCGGGCCTCGAAGTGCAGATGCGGTCCGGTGACGTTGCCGGTGGCGCCCGACAGGCCGATCTGCTGGCCGGGGGTGACCTTCTGGCCGACCGAGACGCTGATCGACGACAGGTGGCCGTACTGGGTGTAGGTGCCGTCGTTCATCTTGATGACGACGTTGTTGCCGTAGGAGCCGCCCCAGCCCGCCTCGACGATCTCGCCCATGCCCACGGAGTGCACCGAGGTGCCGGAGGAGGCGTGGAAGTCGATGCCGGTGTGGCTGCCGGAGGACCACAGTCCGCTGGCCGCCTCGTAGCCGGTGGAGACGTAGGAGCCGCTGATCGGCGACTCGAAGGTGTTCAGGCGCTTGCGCTCGGCCTCGCGCGCCGCGCGCTCCTTGGCCTCGCGCTCGGCCTTGGCCTTCTTCGCCGCGGCCTCCGCCTTTCTGGCGGCCTCCTGGCGGGCGATCGTCTCCGCCTTGGCCTTGGCGGCGGCCTGCTCGGCGGCGGTCTCCTGGGCCTGCGCCTGGTCCTCGATGTGGTCCGCGATCCCATCGCCGATCACGATCGCCTGGGTCAGACCGGTCTGCTGGGCACTGGGGCCCGTGTCGGCCGCGAACGCCTGTCCGGTGATCCCGGCGACCACACCCGAGGCGACGGTGGTGATGCCCACGACGTTCGCGCCGGTGCGGACGTTGACCTTGGTGGTGCGGCGGTGTTTCCCGGTGGCAGTGCGGGTGGACGCCATACTGAGGCGCACTCCTTTCCTTCCTTCTCGCCTACCGGGTTAGCTGACGGGTTCGGAGCAGGAAGGTCTCCTACGGACTCCTCCCCCAGCTGAGGAAGGGGCCCGATTCACCCCTGGGGACGTGTGGGTCCCCGGCTCCCCTGGCTCGCGCCGTACGGGGACTCGGCGATGACTGTCCGTGCCGCGGGTGCGGCGGGTTGCCGGCGAACAGCCGGACTGACGCTAAGCGGGCCCGCTGTCGATCACCAAACGGTTCCGGTTTTTTGTTGCTCTCCCCACAAACCAAACAAGCTGTCACTCCCGCAAATCGGGCATGAAGGAAGGACCCCGGCACCCTTACGGGGGCCGGGGTCCTTCCGTCGTGAGCTCGTTGACCGGACCGTCTGCCGGATCGTCAGTGAACCGGGATCGTCAGTGAGCCGGCCTGGGCGTCGGCTCCTCGGCCGGATCCGGCCACTCGGCCAACTCCTCGCGGCTCAGCCGGAGATGACGCGCACCTCGCCGATGCCCAGCGCCCTGACCGGCTCCTCGATCGCCGAGGCGTCCCCGACCAGCACCGTGACCAGCCGGTCCGCCGGGAAGGCGCTCACCACCGCGGCGGTCGCCTCCACCGTGCCGGTCTCCGCGAGGCGGGCGTACAACTGCGCCTGGAAATCGTCCGGAAGATGCTGCTCGACCTGGTCGGCGAGAGTGCCCGCGACGGACGCCGCCGTCTCGTACTTCAGCGGGGCGACGCCCACCAGGTTCTGCACCGCGACATCGCGCTCCTCGTCGGTGAGCCCCTCCTCCTTCAGCGTGCGCAGCACCTTCCAGAGGTCCTCCAGCGCGGGCCCGGTGACCTCGGTGGCCACCGAGCCGCTGATCGCCAGCATGGCGGCGCCCGCGGAGCCGCCCGAGGGCGCCGGGGGCGCCGAGCGCAGCACCTGACCGAAGGCGCGCACCCCGTAGGTGTAGCCCTTCTCCTCGCGCAGCACACGGTCGAGGCGGGAGGTGAGGGTGCCACCGAGGCAGTACGTGCCGAGCACCTGCGCGGGCCAGATCCGGTCATGGCGGTCGGCGCCGACGCGCCCGATGAGCAGCTGGGTCTGCACCGCGCCCGGCCGGTCGACGATCACCACACGGCCGAGGTCGTCCGCGACGATCGGGGGAACCGGGCGCGGCGCGCCCGCCCCGCCCGTCCAGGCGCCCAGGGTGTCGGCGAGCGCCCCGTCGAGGTCGACCCCGGTGAGGTCGCCCACGATCACGGCGGTGGCCGTGGAGGGGCGGACATGCGCCTCGTAGAAGGCCCGCACGGCCGCGGCGTCGATGCCCTCGATGGTCTCCTGGGTGCCCTGGCGCGGCCGGGACATCCGCGACTCGGCCGGGAAGAGGGCCGCGGAGAGGGCCATCGAGGCGCGGCGGGCCGGGTTGGCCAGCTCATGGGGGATCTCGTCCAGCCGGTTGCGCACCAGCCGCTCGACCTCGCCGTCCGGGAAGGCGGGCGCACGCAGGGCGTCGGCCAGCAGACCGAGCGCCTTGGGCAGCCGGGAGACCGGGACCTCCAGGGAGACGCGGAGGCCGGGGTGGTCGGCATGCGCGTCCAGCGTGGCGCCGCAGCGCTCGAGCTCGGCGGCGAACTCCTCGGCGTCGTGCTTGTCGGTGCCCTCCGACAGGGCGCGCGCCATGATCGTGGCGACGCCTTCGAGCCCGGTGGGCTCGGCGTCCAGCGGCGCCTCCAGATTGATCTCGACGGCGACGACCTGCTGGCCGGGGCGGTGGCAGCGCAGCACGGTAAGGCCGTTGGACAGCTCACCGCGCTCGGGGGCCGGGAACGCCCACGGCTTGGGCGCGCCGCCCTTGGGCTGCGGGTGGAAGGTCATGGTCGCGGTGACGGCGTCGCTCACTGGGCCGCCTCCCCTTCTGCGTCGGTCTCGGCGGTGTCGGCTGCGTCCTCGGCGCCCTGGACGGGCTCATAGACCAGCACGGCGCGGTTGTCGGGGCGCAGCCGCGCCGCGGCCACGGCCCGCACCTCCTCGGCGGTGATGTCGAGCACCCGCTCCACGGCGGTCAGCGCCAGCTGCGGGTCGCCGAAGAGCACGGCGTACCGGCAGAGCTCGTCGGCCCGGCCGCCGACCGTGGCCAGCCGGTCCAGCCACTCGCGCTCGATCTGCGCCTGCGCCCGCTCCATCTCCTGCGGGGTCGGCCCCTCCTCGGCGAAGCGGGCCAGCTCCTCGTCGACGGCGGTCTCGATGGCCGGCACCTCGACACCGCCGGAGGTCTTCACGTCCAGCCAGCCCAGCGAGGGGGCGCCGGACAGCCGCAGCAGGCCGAATCCGGCGGCCACGGCGGTGCGGTCGCGGCGCACCAGGCGGTTGTGGAGCCGGGAGGACTCCCCGCCGCCGAGGACGGTCAGCGCCAGATCGGCGGCGTCGGCCTCGCGGGTGCCGTCGTGCGGCAGCCGGTAGGCGGCCATCAGGGCGCGGGCCGGGACCTCCTCCTCCACGACCTCGCGCAGCTGGCCGCCGATCACCTCCGGGAGCGTGCCGTCGCGGGGCGGCCGCTTGCCGTCGTGGGAGGGGATGGAGCCGAAGTACTTCTCGATCCAGGCGAGCGTCTGCTCGGGGTCGATGTCGCCGACGATCGACAGCACGGCGTTGTTCGGCGCGTAGTAGGTGCGGAAGAACTCCCGCGCGTCCTCCAGGGAGGCCGCGTCCAGGTCGGCCATGGAGCCGATCGGGGTGTGGTGGTACGGGTGGCCCTCGGGGTACGCCATGGAGACGAGCTTCTCGAAGGCGGTGCCGTACGGGACGTTGTCGTACCGCTGGCGGCGCTCGTTCTTGACGACGTCGCGCTGGTTCTCCAGGCTCTCCTCGTCCAGTGCGGTCAGGAGGGAACCCATCCGGTCGGCCTCCAGCCACAGGGCGAGCTCGACCTGGTGGGCGGGCATGGTCTCGAAGTAATTGGTGCGCTCGAAGCTGGTCGTGCCGTTGAGCGAGCCGCCGGCCCCCTGCACCAGCTCGAAGTGGCCGTTGCCGGTCACCTGCGCGGAGCCCTGGAACATCAGGTGCTCGAAGAGGTGAGCCAGGCCGGTGCGCCCCTTGACCTCATGGCGCGATCCGACGTCGTACCACAGACAGACCGCGGCGACCGGGGTCAGATGGTCCTCGGAGAGCACCACGCGCAGGCCATTGGCCAGGCGGTGCTCGGTCGCTTTCAGGCCGCCGGAGCCGGCCTGCTGCGTGGCCGTGTGACCCATGGGCATGTACGTCCCTTCGATCGCGTGATGGAGCGCGTGCCAGCCGCATGCGCAGCGCTTCTGTCACTGTATGCAAGGGGACGGACATCTGGCGAAGTTCCGGTCCGTTCCCGTCCTCCCGAGCTGCCCCGAACCGTTTCGGCGGCCTCTCGGGCGTTGGACCTCGCCCTTCAAAGGGCCGTCACACGGGGTTGCCGCACCCGGTTTCGGGACCCGCTCCGGCCCTTGCGACCCCGGGCCGTTCCACACTTGTCGGCGGCCCGGGCCACAATGGTCCGCGTCAGATCCCGCATCGGCAGTTGAAGGAGCCGCAAGCGCGATGGCCCGCCGCAGCACGAAGACCCCGCCGCCGGACGACTTCGAGGAGCGCATCCTCGACATCGACGTCGTCGACGAGATGCAGGGCTCCTACCTCGAGTACGCGTACTCGGTCATCTACTCGCGCGCGCTGCCCGACGCCCGTGACGGGCTCAAGCCCGTGCACCGCCGCATCCTCTACCAGATGAACGAGATGGGGCTGCGCCCCGAGCGCGGCTTCGTCAAGTGCGCCCGCGTCGTCGGTGAGGTGATGGGAAAGCTCCATCCGCACGGCGACGCGTCGATCTACGACGCGCTGGTGCGCATGGCGCAGCCGTTCTCCATGCGCCTGCCGATGGTCGACGGCCACGGGAACTTCGGCTCGCTGGGCAACGACGACCCGCCCGCCGCGATGCGGTACACCGAGTGCCGGATGGCGTCGGCGACGTCGCTGATGACGGAGTCGATCGACGAGGAAACGGTCGACTTCTCACCGAACTACGACGGCAGTGAGCAGGAGCCGGTCACCCTCCCCGCCGCCTATCCGAACCTGCTGGTCAACGGCACGTCCGGGATCGCGGTCGGCATGGCGACCAATATGCCGCCGCACAACCTGGGCGAGGTCATCGCCGCCGCCCGCCATCTGATCCGGCACCCGGGCGCGGACCTCGACACGCTGATGCGCCATGTGCCGGGCCCCGACCTGCCCACCGGCGGCCGGATCGTGGGCATGAGCGGCATCCGGGACGCGTACGAGACCGGGCGCGGCACCTTCAAGATCCGCGCCACGGTGGCCGTGGAGGACGTGACGGCCCGCCGTAAGGGCCTCGTCGTCACCGAGCTGCCCTTCGCCGTGGGGCCCGAGAAGGTCATCTCCAAGATCAAGGACCTGGTCGGCGCGAAGAAGCTGCAGGGCATCGCGGACGTCAAGGACCTCACCGACCGCGAGCACGGGCTGCGGCTGGTCATCGAGATCAAGAACGGCTTCAACCCCGAGGCCGTGCTGGAGCAGCTCTACAAGCTCACGCCGATGGAGGAGTCCTTCGGCATCAACAACGTGGCGCTGGTGGACGGCCAGCCGCTCACGCTGGGCCTCAAGGAGCTGCTGGAGGTCTATCTCGACCACCGCTTCAACGTGGTCCGGCGGCGCAGCGAGTTCCGCCGCACCAAGCGGCGCAACCGGCTGCATCTGGTCGAGGGTCTGCTGGTGGCCCTCCTCGACATCGACGAGGTCATCCGTCTCATCCGGCAGAGCGACAACGCGGCGGAGGCCAAGCGGTCCCTCATCGAGCGCTTCGGCCTCTCCGAGGTCCAGACGCAGTACATCCTGGACACCCCGCTGCGCCGGCTGACCAAGTTCGACCGGCTGGAGCTGGAGTCGGAGCGCGACCGGCTCAACACCGAGATCGAGGAGCTGACCCGGATCCTCGACTCCGACGCCGAGCTGCGCAAGCTGGTCTCCGGCGAACTGGCCGCGGTGGCCAAGAAGTTCGGCACCCCGCGCCGCACGGTGCTGCTGGAGTCGTCGAACGCACCGGTGACCGCGGTGCCGCTGGAGGTCGCGGACGACCCCTGCCGGGTGCTGCTGTCCTCCACCGGGCTGCTGGCCCGTACCGCCGACGGCGAGCCGTTCCCGGTCGAGGGGAAGGCCAAGCGCGCCAAGCACGATGTGATCCTCTCGGCGGTCCCGGCGACGGCCCGGGGATCCGTGGGGGCGGTGACCTCGGCCGGGCGGCTGCTGCGACTCACGGTGATCGACCTCCCGATGCTCCCCGAATCGGCCGGACCGCCCAATCTGGCGGGCGGAGCGCCCATCGCCGAGTTCCTCTCCCTGGAGGAGGGCGAGGAGCTGATCTGCCTCACCACCCTGGACGAGTCCTCACCGGGGCTTGCGATCGGCACGGAGCAGGGCGTTGTCAAGCGCGTGGTCCCCGACTACCCCGCCAACAAGGACGAGTTGGAGGTCATCGGCCTCAAGGAGGGCGACCGGATCGTGGGCGCGGTGGAGCTGCGCACCGGCGAGGAGGATCTGGTCTTCATCACCGACGACGCCCAGCTACTGCGTTACGCCGCGAGCCAGGTGCGGCCTCAGGGCCGCGCCGCGGGCGGTATGGCGGGCGTCAAGCTCGCCTCCGGCGCCAAGGTGATCTCGTTCACGGCCGTCGACCCGGCGAGCGACGCGGTGGTCTTCACGATCGCGGGATCGAGCGGCACGCTCGATGACTCGGTACAGCAGTCGGCCAAGCTCACCCCCTTCGACCAGTACCCGCGCAAGGGCCGGGCCACGGGCGGGGTGCGCTGCCAGCGGTTCCTGAAGGGCGAGGACATCCTGGTCCTGGCCTGGGCGGGCGCGACCCCGGCCCGCGCGGCGGGGGCGAACGGAACGCCGGCGGCACTGCCGGACATCGACCCGCGCCGGGACGGCTCGGGTGAGCCGCTGGCCAAGCCGGTGGCGGTGGTGGCCGGGCCGGTGTAGCCCGGCACGAGCAGGACGAGCGCGCGGCAGGGGCGCGGCACCGCGAGGGTGCCGCGCCCCTCGCCGTTCACGGGCGCCCGCGGCGTTTATGGGCACACGTGGTGTTCACGGGCGCCCGCGGCGTTCATGGGGAGCCTCGCCGTGCACGGACCCCTGCGGGCGTTCACGGGCGCCCTCTCCGTTCACCGACACCTGCGGCGTTCATGGGCCCCCGCAGCGTTCCCTGGCATCCGCAGCGTTCGCAGGCACCCTCGCCGTTCACAGGCCCCCGCGCCGTTCGCCCCCCCGGCCCCGCGCCCTCGGACGGCGGAAGGTCCCGGCCCTCGCGGACGGCGGAAGGTCCCGACCCTCGCGGGCGGCGGAAGGCCGCGGCGCACGTGTCAGTGGCCGCTGCCGTTGCGCCGGGCGCGCAGCTGCCGGAGGGCAAGGCGCGCACCGGCGTGGCCGCGGTCCGCCGCCCGCTGGAAGTGCCGCTCCGCCTCGCCCAGCTCACCATGGTCCAGATGGACGGTGCCGAGCACCACCATGGCCGAGACGTCACCCGTCGCGGCAGCCTTGCCGAGCCAGTGGACCGCCTCTGCGTACGCGCCCCGCTCGCCCAGCCCGATGCCGTAGACGGTCATCCCCCGCGGATCACCGGCCTCGGCCGCCTTACGGGCGAGCGATTCGGGAATCGGCCGCCCCTCGTCGTAGGCCGCCCGCACCATCGCCTTCAGCCCGGGGTCCAGCGCGCGTACCCCGCGTCTCCCCCGGCGCCTGCGCCACCGCGCCCATAAACCACCCATATCCGCCCCCTCCACCCCCGGAGCGCCATTGTCGCGCCCGGCTCCCACGCCATGGAACGGCGGGCACGCGACGGGATGCGGACTGCCGCCCTCCGCCGCATGCGAACCGTAAGGCGCTCATGCGGCTCCCACCCTGCCTTCCACCAGGGCTCCGGCGCACACGCAGGACTCCAACGCGCACTATCGATCAAGAGAGGTTAGGCTTACCTTCGTGAGCACGTGCGCGACCGCTTCCCGCGACCTGTCCGAGCCGCTCGCCGGGACGGCGGCCACCGCATCCACCTGGCTATTGGTGGAACAGCCCGGGCCCTGGGGCACCGAGGCCCTCACCGCCAGCCGGCTCGACAGGGTCCTCGGACGCTCGCTGGAGCACGCCGCCGAGGGCACCGGCGTACGGGTCGCGCTGATCCGCCGCCCCGGCCGTCACGCCGATCTGCACACCGGCGCGCGGCACCGGGTCTTCGTGGCCCACACCCGGCCCGGCCGCTCCTGGATCCGCACCACCGCCCTGGACGACCCCGCACGGCTGCTCGGTCTGGACTTCGCCGCGCTGGGCGCGGGCGACCCCGGCGGACTCACCCTGCGCCCCCACGCCCCCGCGGCCTGGGAGGAGTACACGGGCGATCCGCTGGTGCTGGTGTGCACCAACGGCAAGCGCGACCGCTGCTGCGCCCTCCTCGGCCGCCCGCTGGCCGGTGAGCTGGCCGCCTCCGGTGTCCACGGCACCTGGGAGATCACCCATATCGGCGGCCACCGCTTCTCCCCCACCCTCGTCGTGCTGCCGCACGGCTACACCTACGGCCGTGCCACCGCGCAAGGCGTCAAGGACGTCATCGAGGCGCTGCGGCAGGGCCGGGTCGTCACCGAGGGCTGCCGCGGCCGCTCCGCCTGGGAGCGCCCCGGCCAGGCGGCGGAGCTGGCCGTCCGCGAGCTGACCGGCGAGGACGGGGCCGACGCGCTGAGCGTCGCGGGGACCGAGGGCGAGGCCCCGGTCTGGTCCGTGACCGTCGCGCACCGCGACGGCCGGGCCTGGCGGGTGAGCGTCGCGCAGGTTGCCGCGGCGCCGCCGCGGCCCGAGAGCTGCGGTTTGCCCTTGGGCTCCCCGGCCCGGATGGAGGTCGTCGGGATCCGGGCCGCCCGACGGCCCGCACCCGGCGTACGCGTGATGGCCGCCGGCCGCCTCTGAGCCCAGGCCCCGGCCGCGCGGCACTCCGAGATCGCCACTCCCGGGCCCCTCTCCGATCCCGCGCCCCGCCCCGTAGCCACCCCGGGATCGGCGCCCCCTCTCCGATCCCACGCCACCCCGGGATCGCCGCTCCCGGCCCCTCCCCCGGGTCCTGACGCGGCCCCGCCGGCCCGCCCTTGGTTACCCTTCGTTGCCATGGGCGCCGCGATACCGCCGGGGCAGACAGCCACGGCCACCAGGTGGCGCATCGGCTGGCCCCGACGCGTCTTCTCCCAGGTCCTGCTGATGCAGCTGGCCATCGCCACGGGTGTCACCGTGCTCGCGACCGGCCTCTTCCTCGCGCCGCTCAGCGACCACCTCGACGACCAGGCCATGCGCCGCGCCCTCGCCATCGCCCAGACCACGGCCGCCGAGCCCCGGCTGGCCGAGGCGCTCCAGCACACCCGGCCCACCCCCGGCGGGCCCGTGCAGACCGAGGCGGAGCGCATCCGCCGGGCGACCGGCGCCGAGTATGTCGTGATCATGGATCGGCGCGGAGTGCGCTGGTCGCACACCTCCCCGGGCGAGATCGGTAAGCATGTCTCCACCGACCCCACCGACGCCATCGAGGGCCGGGAGATCATGGAGATCGACGAGGGCACCCTCGGCCGCTCGGCCCGCGGCAAGGTGCCGCTGCGCGCCGAGAGCGGCCGTATCGTGGGCGCCGTCTCGGTGGGCATCTCCTACGAGAGCGTGCGCGCCCGGCTCGTCGCCTCGGTCCCGGAGATGCTCGCCTACGCGGGCGGTGCGCTCGCCGTCGGCGCCCTGGCGGCGTATGTGGTCGCCCGCCGGCTCCAGCGGCGCACCCATGACCTGGCCTTCTCCGACATCTCCGCGCTGCTCGCCGAGCGCGAGGCGATGCTGCACGGCATCCGGGAAGGGGTCGTCGCCCTCGGTGCCCACGGCCGCATCCGGCTGATCAACGACGAGGCGCAGCGGCTGCTGGATCTGTGCCCCGAGGACACCGGCCGGCCCCTGGAGGCGGTACTCGCCCCGGGCCGTACGACCGATGTGCTGTCCGGCCGGGTCACCGGCGCCGATCTGCTGACCGTCAGCGGCGGCCGGGTGCTGGTCGCCAACCGGATGCCGACGGACGACGGCGGTGCGGTGGTCACGTTCCGTGACCGCACCGAACTGGAGCGGCTGGGTCGCGAGCTGGACGGTACCCGGGGGCTGATCGACGCCCTACGGGCACAGGACCATGAGCACGCCAACCGGATGCACACCCTGCTGGGCCTGCTCGAACTCGAACTGCACGACGAGGCGATGGAGTTCATCACGGAGGCGATCGGGGTGCACCGGGTCACCGCCGAGCAGGTCACCGAGCGGGTGCACGATCCGCTGCTGGCCTCCCTGCTGGTCGGCAAGGCCACGGTGGCTACCGAACGCGGGGTCTCGCTGTCCGTCGCCGAGGACAGCCTGCTGCCCAACCGGCTGGTGGACCCGCCGGGGCTGGTGACGATCGTCGGCAATCTCCTCGACAACGCCCTGGACGCGGCGGTCGGTTCGCGGGAGCCGCACGTCGAGGTGGAGCTGTGCGTGGACGACCGTACGGTGCTGCTGAGGGTCTCCGACACCGGACCCGGGATCCCCGCCGACCGGCGCGATGTGGTCTTCACCGAGGGCTGGTCGACCAAGGAGCCGCCCGCGCACGGCAAGCGCGGCATCGGGCTCGCGCTGGTCCGCCGCCTCGCCGAACGCCAGGGTGGCAGCGTACGGGTGACCGACCGCGAGGGCGGGGGCGCGGAATTCACCGTCGTCCTCCCCGAGGCACTGGCCGAACAGCCCGCCGGGGCGCCGCTGACCGCGACAGGAGAGCCACGATGACCCTTGGATCCGGACCGGGCGGGCTCCTGGAGGTGCTGGTCGTGGACGACGACGTCCGGGTGGCCCGGGTCAACGCCGCGTACGTCGGAAAGGTGGCCGGTTTCCGCGTCGCGGGGCAGGCGCACTCCGCCGCCGAGGCGCTGGCCGCCCTGGAGACCACCCCCGTCGACCTGGTGCTGCTCGACCACTATCTGCCGGATGAGACGGGGCTGTCCCTGGTGCGGCGGCTGCGGCAGCTCGGCCACCACACCGACATCATCATGGTGACCGCGGCCCGCGATATCGCGACCGTCCAGGCGGCGATGCGCCATGGCGCGCTGCAGTACCTGGTCAAGCCCTTCACCTTCGCGGGGCTGCGCGCCAAGTTGGAGGGGTACGCGGCGCTGCGCCGTGCGCTGGAGGGCGACGGCGAGGCCGGACAGGACCAGGTGGACCGGATCTTCGGCGCCCTGGGCGGCGCCTCGGCAGGCCCGACGGAGCTGCCCAAGGGCCACTCGGCGCTCACCGCCGATCTCGTACGAGAGGTGCTGCGGGGCGCCGAGGGCCCGCTGTCGGCACAGGAGGTGGCCGAGCGCTCCTCGCTCAGCCGACAGACCGCACAGCGCTATCTGAAGCTGCTGGAGCGCACGGGGCGGGTGCGGCTCAGCCTCAAATACGGCGAGACCGGCCGCCCCGAGCACCGGTATGTGTGGGTCTGAACCCCGCCGTCGACCTCCGCTTGTCAGGCCGCGCCCGCCCCGGTGAGGGCCCGCACCTCCGTCTCGGCGTGCTTGGCGGCATGGCCGGGGACGTCGGCGGGCGCGGGTGAGGTGACCGTCCCGAGCCAGCCCGCGAGGAAACCGAGGGGCACCGAGACCAGGCCCGGATTCTGCAGCGGGAAGAGGTGGAAGTCCACCCCGGAGAAGATCGCGTCCGGGCCACCGGAGACCACCGGGGAGAGCACCACCAGCGCCACCGCCGGAAGCAGCCCCCCGTAGACCGACCACACGGCGCCGCGGGCGGTGAACCGCCGCCAGAACAGCGAGTACAGCAGCACCGGGAGGTTCGCCGACGCGGCGGCGGCGAACGCGAGCCCCACCAGGAACGCCACATTGAGGTCGTCGGCGAGCAGCCCGAGCCCGATCGCCGCCGCCCCGATCCCCACCGCGGCGATCCGCGCGACCACCACCTCGCCGCGCGGTGTGCGGCCCGCCCGCCGGCTCAGCGAGCCATACAGGTCATGGGCGACGGAGGCCGAGGAGGCGAGGGTGATCCCGGCGACGACGGCGAGGATGGTGGCGAAGGCGATGGCGGCGACGACCGCGAACAGCACCGTGCCCCCGGTCGATCCGGCGCCACCGCCGAGATCGAGCGCGAGCAGCGGAACGGCCGTGTTCCCCGCCGGGTTGGAGGCCCGTACGGCATCGGTGCCCAGCACGGCGGCCGCGCCGAAGCCGAGCACGATCGTCATCAGGTAGAAGCCGCCGATCAGCCCGATCGCCCAGATCACCGAGCGGCGGGCGGCGCGGGCGGTGGGCACGGTGTAGAAGCGCGAGAGGATGTGCGGCAGCCCGGCGGTGCCCAGCACCAGGGCCAGGCCGAGGCTCATGAAGTCCAGCCGGGCGGTCCAGCCGCCGCCGTAGGTGAGGCCGGGGGCGAGGAAGTCCACGCCATGTCCGCTGTTGTGCGCCGCGGTGCTGAGCAGGGCGTCGAGATCGCCGCGGAAGCGGACGAGGACCAGGGTGGTCAGCGCGATCGCCCCGCCCATCAGCAGCACGGCCTTCACGATCTGGATCCAGGTCGTGGCCCGCATCCCGCCCAGCGCCACGAAGACCACCATCAGAATGCCCACGCCGATCACCGTCCAGTCGCGGGCGCGGCCGTCCGTCTCCCCGATCAGCAGGGCGACCAGACTGCCCGCGCCGACCATCTGGGCCACGAGATAGAGCACACAGACCGTGACCGAGGAGATCCCCGCGGCGATCCGGACCGGGCGCTCCCGCATCCGGGCGGCCAGCACATCCGCCAGGGTGAACCGGCCGCAGTTGCGGACGAGTTCGGCCACCAGCAGCAGGACCACCAGCCAGGCCACGAAGAAGCCCACGCAGTAGAGCACCCCGTCGTAGCCGAAGAGCGCGATGAGTCCGGAGATGCCGAGGAAGGACGCGGCGGACAGGTAGTCACCCGCGATGGCGAAGCCGTTCTCCATCGGGGAGAACAGCCGCCCGCCCGCGTAGAACTCCTCCGGCGAGCCGTGCCGTCGGCGCCCCGCCCAGGTGGTGATCCCCAAGGTGGCCGCCACGAAGACGCCGAAGAGCAGCAGCGCCAGGCTCTGCTGATCGCCGGTCACCGGCCGCGCCCCCGCATCATCTCCTGCGTCACCCAGCGCAGTTCGAGCGCGACCCGGTCCCGGCGCAGCCGTGCGTGCCGGGCGTAGGCCCAGGCCAGCAGGAAGGTGGTGGCGAACTGCCCGAGCCCCGCGACCATCGCCACATTGAGCGTGCCCACGACCGGGCGGGCCATCAGACCGGGGGCGGTGGTCGCCGCGACGACATAGGCGAGGTACCAGAGGAGGAACGCGGCGGCCGCCGGGAAGACGAACCGGCGGTAGCGCCGGCGCACCTCCTGAAACGCGGCGCTGCCGTGCACCTCCGTGTAGACCTCCCGGGCGGCGGGCGGACGCGCGCGCCGAGCTGCGCCGTCCGTGTCATCCGGCTCGCCCCAGCCGGACGCGAGTGCGTCGTACCACGGATCTTCCACCCGCGCCGCTCCCGTATCGCGAGCGTTGTGCATGTCCACCCCGAACACTCCTTGTTCACTGCCGCATTCGCCGCGTGACCAAGGATGGGCAGATCGGAAAGATCCAGGACCCTTCAATACCGGACGTTCACCCCATCAGGTGACTCGGGTGATGAACGGCCCGGAACCGGCACTCCAGGAGCGGGCGGGGGGAAACGCCGACGGGGCCTCCCGGGTGGGAGACCCCGCCGAACCGGCCGTGGTGACGGGCCGGGCGTCAGACGTCGATGCGCGACCGGTCCAGGGTCGCCGCCGAGTTGGTGATGAACTCCTTACGGGGAGCGACCTCATTGCCCATGAGCAGGTCGAAGGCGCGCTCGGCGGCCTCCAGGTCGCTGATGTTGATGCGCCGCAGGGTGCGGTGGCGCGGGTCCATCGTGGTCTCCGCGAGCTGGTCGGCGTCCATCTCGCCGAGACCCTTGTAGCGCTGGATGCCGTCCTTGTAGCGGACCTCGCGGCGCTGGAGGTCCAGCAGCGTCTCCTGAAGCTCCTGGTCGGAGTAGGTGTAGACGTACTTGCTCTGCCCCCGCTTGGGGTTCACCAGCTCCACCCGGTGCAGCGGCGGCACCGCCGAGAAGACCCGCCCCTGCTCGACCATCGGCCGCATATAGCGCTGGAAGAGGGTCAGCAGCAGACAGCGGATGTGCGCGCCGTCGACATCGGCGTCGGCGAGGAAGATCACCTTGCCGTAGCGCGCCTGGTCGATGTCGAAGGTCCGGCCCGATCCGGCCCCTATCACCTGGATGATCGCGCCACACTCGGCGTTCTTGAGCATGTCCGAGATCGACGACTTCTGCACGTTCAGGATCTTGCCGCGGATCGGCAGCAGCGCCTGGAACTCGGAGTTCCGGGCCAGCTTGGCCGTACCCAGCGCCGAGTCCCCCTCGACGATGAACAGCTCGCTGCGGCCCACGTCGTCACTGCGGCAGTCGGCCAGCTTCGCGGGCAGCGAAGAGGACTCCAGCGCGGTCTTACGGCGCTGCGCCTCCTTGTGCTGGCGGGCCGCGATGCGCGTACGGGCCGCGGCCACGACCTTCTCCAGGACGGCCCGGGCCTGCTGCTTGGCATCCCGCTTGGAGGAGGTCAGGAACTCCTTGAGCTCCTTGGAGACCACATTGGCCACGATCCGGGAGGCCGCCGAGGTGCCCAGCACCTCCTTGGTCTGGCCCTCGAACTGCGGCTCGGCCAGCCGGACGGTCACCACCGCCGTCAGGCCCTCCATGGCGTCGTCCTTGACGACGTCGTCCTCGGCGACGCGCAGCAGCTTGGCGGTGCGCAGCGCCTCGTTGACCGTCCTGGTGATCGCGCGCTCGAAGCCGGCGACATGGGTGCCGCCCTTGGGCGTCGCGATGATGTTGACGAACGACTTCACGGTCGCGTCGTATCCGGTGCCCCACCGCAGCGCGATGTCGACGCCCAGGTCGCGGGTGACCTCGGTCGGCGTCATATGGCCGCGGTCGTCGAGGACCGGCACGGTCTCCTTGAAGGTGCCCTGCCCGGACAGCCGCAGCACATCGCAGACGGCCTTGTCCTGGGCGAGGTACTCGCAGAACTCGCTGATCCCCCCGTCGTAGCGGAAGGTCTCCTCGACCGGCCCCTCCCGCCCCTCCAGGGCCCGCTCGTCCCGGACGACCAGGGTCAGCCCCGGCACCAGGAACGCGGTCTGCCGGGCGCGGGCGTACAGCGTCTCCAGGGAGAGCTTGGCGTCCTTGAGGAAGATCTGGCGATCCGCCCAGTAGCGGATGCGGGTGCCGGTGCGGGTCTTGGGGACCCTCTTGCCCTTGAGGAGGCCGCTGGACGGGTCGAACGGAGCATCCGGCCCGGATTCGGTGAAGATCCCGGGGACGCCGCGTCGGAAGCTGATCGCGTGGGTCTTGGCGTCGCGGTCCACCTCCACGTCGAGACGGGCGGACAGCGCGTTCACCACGGAGGCGCCGACGCCGTGCAGACCGCCGGAGGCCGCGTACGAGCCGCCGCCGAACTTTCCGCCGGCGTGCAGCTTGGTCATCACGACCTCGACGCCGGACAGCCCCGTCTTGGGCTCGACGTCCACCGGGATCCCCCGGCCGTTGTCGCGCACCTCCACGGAGCCGTCGTCGTGGAGGATGACCTCGATGTGATCGCAGAAGCCGCCCAGGGCCTCGTCGACCGAGTTGTCGATGATCTCCCAGAGGCAGTGGCTGAGTCCACGGCTGTCGGTCGAGCCGATGTACATGCCAGGGCGCTTGCGCACTGCCTCGAGCCCCTCGAGGACGAGAAGGTGCCGCGCGGTGTAGTTGGAGCCGCCCCGGTCTGCTCCGGTCAGCAGCGCAGTGGACGGCACGGACGTGTCGGCGGTCACGCGGTTCGCTCCTCGCTGAATTTCTGGTTGGCCCAGCTGTGGGCACGATGGTGGCATGGTCGCCCGTCAGAGCGTACCGAGGCCTGATAGAGCCTTTGTGCCGCCACCCGTTGAAACGTCCATGCTAGTCGCACCGGCCACTGTTTCGCTCGTACGTTCGATATCTCGTGGCGGTGACGCACACATCACGTTCCCTTTCAGGCATGAACCATTTAGGCTCCGGGCACGTCATCATTCACAACCGGCAACCCGGCCGGGAGGGTGAACCAGACAAACGACGCAATACACCAAAGCTAGGCAATACGGCTCATTCGCCGCCAAACGTCACCATCCGGCCTACTCAGAAGCAATTTTTGGGAAAAAGCCACGAGCGGGAACGATTTCAGGCTGGTTGGATGTTGACCCTGGTACGACAGCTCGTCGAGCTAGAGAAGAGGCGACGTGACTACTGTTCTGACCCCCGCGAGCCCGTTGACGGCCGCTGACCGCTGCGACCGCTGCGGCGCCCAGGCGTACCTGCGCGTGGTGCTGATCAGCGGTGGTGAACTGCTCTTCTGTGCCCATCACGGGCGCAAGTTCGAGCCGGAACTCAAGAAGATCGCCGCGGAAATACAGGACGAGACCGAGCGGCTCACCGCAGCTCCGGCGTCCGCGTCCGACGACGAACGCTGACGCCTCACACCCACGACGACGAGCGACGCCGGCCCAGGGCCGGATTCGGGCGGTCTGCCCCCTGAGTGGGGCGGCCGCCCACGCTCGTTTCGTGGGCCCGTCCGCGCCACCCCACGGGCCCGCCGGGGCTCCTTCCGGGATTCACCGCCATCCCGGTGCTCCGCATCAGCCATGGGCGGCCACCAGATCGGCCACCGCCGAGATCCTCGTGTAGACGCCGGGCCGTCCCGCCACGGCGCATCCGCTGCCCCAGGACACCAGGCCCACCAGCCGCCCCCGGGCGACCAGCGGCCCTCCGCTGTCCCCCTGGCAGGCGTCCCGACCCCCGGCTGGCAACCCCGCGCAGACCATGGACTGCGGATCGTAGTCCCCCTCCGCGTTGCCCGGATAGGCGCGCTCACAGACCGTGTCGGCCAGCACCTGCACCGCCGCCGTGCGCAGCGCCGACGCATAGCTGCCATCGCCCTCCGTATCACCCCAGCCGTAGACCGCGGCCTTTTCGCCCGGCCGGTACGCCCGGTCACCGCTGCCCGCCATGGGGATGGTGTAGGCCGCCGGCACCGCGACCCCCAGGGTGAGGACCGCGATGTCCCCGGCCCGGTTGTCGCCCTCGTACGCCGGATTGACCCACACTCGCGCCGTCGGGTACTCCACCCCGTCGCTCTTCCGCAGGTCATTGCGGCCGATAATCACCCTGAGGTCCTTGACCTGGCGCCAGTCCATGCCGAGCACCCCACGGCTCAGGCAGTGGGCCGCCGTGATGACCGTCGTGGGGCCCACCACCGCCCCGCCGCAGAACTGGCCCGACCTCTTCTCCCCGAAGAGCGCACGGCTGGCCAGGGCCACCGTCCAGGGCGCCTCGACCGTACGGGCCGGATGGCCGCCGATCACGACACGGTCGGCCGTCGCCGGAGCGGGCGCGGTGAGCACCATCGCGAGCGCGGCGGTCAACGGCACCACCAGGACGACGAGGAGCGAGCGGAGCGACGTACGCATGCAGCCTCCTGACCATACGGAGCGTCTCGCACACTCAGAGTTACCCCCTGTGTCGCAAACCGCATCCCGAGTGGGCCAAGCGGGGAACATGGCGCCGACGCAGCGCGAAGGCCGGGCCCCTCAAGAGGCCCGGCCTTCGCGCTGTACCGCTTCGGTTATGAGACGGTGGTCCGCATCAGTCCAGGTAGTCGCGGAGGACCTGGGAACGGGACGGGTGGCGCAGCTTCGACATCGTCTTGGACTCGATCTGGCGGATGCGCTCACGCGTCACGCCGTAGACCTTGCCGATCTCGTCGAGGGTCTTCGGCTGGCCGTCGGTGAGGCCGAAGCGCATCGAGACCACGCCCGCCTCACGCTCGCTGAGCGTGTCGAGCACGGAGTGCAGCTGCTCCTGCAGCAGGGTGAAGCTGACCGCGTCGGCCGGGACGACCGCCTCGGAGTCCTCGATCAGGTCACCGAACTCGCTGTCGCCGTCCTCGCCCAGCGGGGTGTGCAGCGAGATCGGCTCACGGCCGTACTTCTGGACCTCGATGACCTTCTCGGGGGTCATGTCGAGCTCCTTGGCCAGCTCCTCCGGGGTGGGCTCACGGCCCAGGTCCTGGAGCATCTGGCGCTGGACGCGCGCCAGCTTGTTGATGACCTCGACCATGTGCACCGGGATACGGATGGTGCGGGCCTGGTCGGCCATGGCGCGGGTGATCGCCTGACGGATCCACCAGGTGGCATACGTGGAGAACTTGTAGCCCTTGGTGTAGTCGAACTTCTCGACGGCGCGGATCAGACCGAGGTTGCCCTCCTGGATGAGGTCCAGGAAGAGCATGCCGCGGCCCGTGTAGCGCTTGGCCAGGGAGACCACCAGACGGAGGTTGGCCTCCAGGAGGTGGTTCTTGGCGCGGCGGCCGTCCTCGGCGATGATCTCCAGCTCGCGCTTGAGCTTGGGGGCCAGCTTGTCCGAGTTGGCGAGCTTGTCCTCGGCGAACAGACCGGCCTCGATGCGCTTGGCGAGCTCGACCTCCTGCTCTGCGTTGAGCAGCGGGACCTTGCCGATCTGCTTGAGGTAGTCCTTGACCGGGTCGGCCGTGGCACCGGCCGCGGCGACCTGCTGCGCGGGGGCGTCGTCCTCGTCCTCGTCGGAGAGCACGAAGCCCGCGTTCTCGGGCTCGGCCTCGGCGCCCTCGGGACCGGGCTTGCCCGGTGCGGCTGCCTCCTCGATGACCTCGTCGCCCTCGAGAAGCTCGTCGGTGACGTCCTTCTTGGCGGTGGTCTTCTTCGCGACCGTCTTCTTGGCGGCGGCGGTGGTCTTCTTGGCGACCGTCTTCTTGGCCGTGGCCTTCTTGGCGGCGGCCTTCTTCGCGGGGCCCACCCCGGCCTCATCGGCCGGGATATCGCCGGCGTCCGCCGATGGAATCGCCGGGGCGGCGGGGGCCTTCTTGGCGGTGACCGTCTTGGCCGCGACAGTCTTGGTGGCGGTGCGCTTCGCCGGGCTCTTCGCTGCGACGCTCTTACGGGTGCGCTTGGGCGCTTCTGCGGCACTGACCATCAGCGTCACACCCTCCTCGTCGAGGATCTGGTTGAGGCTGCGCAGTACGTTCTTCCACTGGGTTGGCGGAATCTGGTCAGCCTCGAAGGCCCGGCGCACATCGTCGCCTGCGATCTGCCCCTCAGCCTTTCCCCGCTCGATGAGCGCCATGACAGACTCCGACTCGGCGATCTCCGGCGGGAGCGTACGGGATGTGCTGGCCGACACGAACAACCTCTCGGAACGTTGGAAACGGCTTCCGGCTCAGTCCGGTGGGGACCGGAGCCGACGACCGCCGGCAGGGATGAACCGACGGCGCGGGCGGAGTGCGGAGGAGTACAGCGTTACGAGCGACATCCGTATTCCCTCCGCGGCTGCCACCTCTTTAATCATCGCGCTACCCCAAAGAGCGTTACGCCCAATACTCGTGGCCCGAGTCACACCCCATAACGGTCTTAATGCCCATCCAACGGGACAGAAAACTCCCAGTCGCGCACCGATGGGAGTCGCACGGTGCCGACCGATCGGTCGCGCCGCGCCGCCGAACCCGCGGCGCGGGATCCGGCGACGCCCTCTCGTACGCCGTACGGCATCCATCGGGCCGGCACTCGCCGCCTACTGACACCGCTTTGCCGTACGTCGTACGCGGCACGCTCCGGACGCCCGGGGATCCGGGCACCGGACGCGCCGACGGATCAGTGCTCGCGCGGCGCGGGCACCCCGACCTCGGCGTGATCGAGATCCGGGTGGACGGTCAGCAGCTGGCGCATCGCCGCCTCGGACCCCGCGGCGTCACCCTCGCCGATCGCCTCGACGATCCGGCGGTGGTGGGCGACCCCCGCCTCGGTGAGGCGGTCGCAGCCGGAGACGGGCGCCCCGGAGACGTGGAGCGCGGCGGCGACGATGCCCGCCAGGTGCTCCAGCATCCGGTTGCCCCCGATGTGCAGCAGCAGCCCGTGGAACTCGGCGTCGGCGCGGGAGAAGGTGAGGGTGTCACCCTGTGTCAGCGCGTGGGTCATGATCTCGACCATGTCGGCGAGCCGCTGCTGCACCTCCTCGCGGCCGTGCCCGGCTGCGAGCCGGGCGGCCAGCGGCTCGATGGTCCAGCGCAGCTCGCACAGCTCGCGGCGCTGGTCGTCGCGCTGTGGCCCGAAGGCGCGCCACTCGATGATGTCCGGATCGAGCAGATTCCAGTCGCTGACCGGGCGGACCCGGGTGCCCACATTGGGGCGGGCGCTGACCAGGCCCTTGGCCTCGAGGACCCGCAGCGATTCCCGTACGACGGTGCGGGAGACCTCGAAGCGCTGTCCGATCTCCTCGGGGACGAGCGGGCGGTCCGCACCCAGATCGCCGGAGACGATCATCTGGCCCAGCTGCTGTACGAGTTGGCCGTGCAGCCCGCGGCCCCGGTTGCCGGCCGCGCGCCGGCCCACCCGGCCGATCTCTGCCTCGGCACCGTCCCAGGAGGAGGGGGCGCTGCCGCGGCCGGCGCCGGGGGCGTCGGCGTAGGAGTAGCGGTCAAGCTCGCCCGAACCGGCCAGGCCGGAGTCGGCGGGGCGAGCCGCGGTCATCGTGGTGTGCGCAAGGGTACTCACGCATCCTTTGTCGGCGACGCCTCGGAAGCCCTTGAGGTCTTTGGTGAAAAGCACACGAAAGGGTGATCGCCCATTACCTCATAATTGACGCTCAATCGGACAGAAAGAAGCATGCTGCGGGGAGTTGCGAGCAGTTCGCGCTATGGGTGTGCGAATCCACTTCGGGCCTGATCCACTGGCTCCGCACGGGCCGGTCGGCCGGGCGGCCGGGCCCGGCCGCACGGCCCGGGGTGGGCGCTACTGGCGGGTGCTCCTGCCGCGCAGACCGGTGAGGGCGTAGGCGCACAGCAGAACGGCGACCGACAACATCAGCGCCTGTCCCACCGGTTGGGAGGCGAGCCGCAGCGCGACCGCCAGACCTCGGTCGATCATGGACGGCGGCCGGTCCAGCGTCGCCGCGCGCAGCCGGTGCGGCAGCATGGCCAGCGTTCGCAGCGAGGGATCCTCCGCCGCACGCTGGACGACCGGCACCGCCAGGATCGGCACGGCGAGCAGGGTGGCCAGCCCGAGGGCGGTGGACCGGAAGACTCCGGCGGCCAGCAGCCCGGCCCACGACGAGCCGATGGTCAGCCCGAAGACGGCGACCACCAACTCCGGCCAGTCGCCCGGCAGCGGTACCGCGCTGCCGCCGACGAGCAGCAGGAGCGCCGCGCTGTCGAGCACGATGACGCCGAGCGACAGCAGGACGGCACCGGCCGCGCAGACCGCGAATTTGGCGGCCAGCAGCCCGAGCCGTCGGGGCACGGCGTCCCGGGTCGCGGCGAGTGCCGGAAAGCGGAACTCGTCCCCGAAGGCGAGGGCGCCCAGAAGGCCGGCCGCGATGGCCACGGGAGGCAGCGGGAGGTCGGCGGGCCAGCCGGTGAGCCGGTGCAGCTCCCCGACGCCACCCGCGCGGGCGAGCAGCACGGAGGCGAGGAGGGAGGCGACGATGGCGGCGACACCGATCAGCCAGCCGGTCCGTACGCCGGTGGTGCGGCGCAGCTCGTAGCGCATCGGCCAAGCGGGGCCGGGGAAGCGGAGCTTGGGGAGCAGGCGCAGCGGGGGCGCCTCGGGGTCGCGGGCGCGGGCGCCCGCGGAGGCGCCCGGGCCCAGATCCGCGGTCTCCTCGACCAGCCGGTGGACCACGATGCCGTGGCGGTAGGCGGTCTCCCCGACGGAGGCGGGGGACAGGCCGTAGACGGAGATGTGGGTGTCGTCGTCGCGCACCACGGAGAACGGGTCGGCGAGGGCTGTGACCGGCTCATCCTCGGCCTCGGTCCCGGCCACGGCCCCGGTCCGCGCGGCGGCCGCATCGGCTTCGGCAGCGGGGGCGGGGACAGAGGCGGCGGGGGCAGCCTTCTTCGCCTTGTCCGACTTGGCCACCTTGTCGTTCGGCCGAGCCGCCTTGTCGTCCGACTTGCCCACCTTGTCGTCCGACCGGGCCACCTTGTCGTCCGACCGGGCCACCTTGTCCTTGGCCGCGGCTTCCACGGTGGCCCTCTTCGCCTCGGCCCCGACAGCGGCGCCCCGGGCGGCGGACTGGGCCTTCCTGACCTTGCGCCAGAGCGCCCTCTTCCTGACCTTGGGTGCGGCACTCTCGCCCTTGGCGGCGTCGACGCCTTCGGCGACGTCGGACGGGGCGGCGTCGACCTTTGCCGCCTCGGCCTTGGCCGCGAGCTCGGCCGCGGCCCGGGCCTCCTCCTCCGCCTTGGCCTCGGCCAGCTGACGGGCGGCGTTGACCTCCTCCTCCAGGACGGCGGCGAGCCGGCCGACGAGCGGGGAGTGGACCACGACACGGGGGCGCAGCCGGGTCTGGGCGAACTCGCCCACCGGCTGATCGGCCACCAGCCGGCCCGACTCCAGGGTGAGCACCTGGTCCGCGACGCGGATGGCATCCTCGGCGTCCTCGGTGGCGACGAGGACGGCGCCACCCTGGGCGGCGAATTGGCGCAGCAACCCGTAGAGCCAGGCGGTCTCCCGGGCCGAAAGGCCCCGTGCGGGCTCGTCGAGCACCAGGGTGTGCGGATCCCCGAGAAGAGCGATGGCGATCCCGAGACGACGCTCCGCCCCGGTCGACAGATCACCGAGACGCTCGTCCGCCAGATCGGTGAGGCCCACCACGTCGAGCACCACATCGGCGCGTGCGGCGGGCACCCCGGCCGCGGCACCGAGCATCCTCAGATGCCCCCGCACGGTGCGGCCGGGGTGCCCGGGGACGTCCTCGAGGAGAACGCCGATCTCATGAGCCGGGCGCCGGATGCGGTGCAGGGGGCGGCCCCGGAAGAAGGCGGAGCCATGGCCCCGGTCGAGCTGCAGCAGAAGCCGCAGCGCGGTGGTCTTGCCCGCGCCGGGGCCGCCGAGCAGTGCGGTGACCCGGCCCGCCGGGGCCTCGAAGGTGAGGTCGTCGACAACGGGGGGCTGGTTGCGGCGGGGGGTGCTGGTCAGTCCGGTGGCCTGGATCATGGCTTCTCCCGCGGGGCATGGAACCGCTCGATGGCACGTGGGGACTGGTGGCGTACCGGAGCACGTTAACCCGCTATGTCCTATTTCGTCGGGACATACCCTCCCTGTGGATTCGTCGTGTCATGGCTCGTCACACCTCGGGACGGAGCATGGGCGGGTTGAGCAGTGTCGCCCCTCCGGCCCGGAACAGCTGGGCGGGACGGCCGCCCTGACGGGTCGTCGTACCGCCGGTGGGCACCAGGAATCCCGGGGTGCCGGTGACCTTGCGGTGGAAGTTGCGCGGGTCCAGGGCCACGCCCCACACCGCCTCGTACACCCGGCGCAGCTCGCCGACCGTGAACTCCTGCGGGCAGAAGGCGGTGGCCAGCGAGGAGTACTCGATCTTGGAGCGGGCGCGCTCGACCCCGTCCGCGAGGATGCGGGCATGGTCGAAGGCGAGCGGGGCGGCCAGATCGCTGTCGCGGCCGAAGGCCCCGTCCTGGTCGAGCAGCGATTCGACCGGGGCCCAGCGCACGCTGTGCGCGTCACCTCCGGCCCGTGGCGCGGGCAGATCGGGTGCCAGCGCGAGGTGCGCCACGCTGACCACGCGCATTCGGGGGTCCCGCTCCGGATCGCCGTAGGTGGCGAGCTGCTCGAGATGGGCGGCGTTCGGAGGGACCGGAAGCGTGGGGTCATGGGCGAGCAGCCCGGTCTCCTCGGCCAGCTCCCTGGCAGCGGCGGCGGCGAGATCCTCATCGGCCCGCACGAAACCGCCGGGTAGCGCCCACCGCCCCTTGAAGGGCGCCTCCCCGCGTCGCACGGCCAGCGCACACAGCGAATGCCGCCGTACGGTGAGCACGACCAGATCAACGGTGACGGCGAACGCCGGAAAGGCCGACGGGTCGTAGGGCATGACGCGATCATAGTCGTCTGCCTGACGATAATCAGGCCCTTGAGCATGATCACCAATGTTCGGGAAAACGCTCTCTCAAGCGCTCGTCTGCACGAATCCCGCACCTCCTTCCGAACGCCTCCGAGCCGCCCCAACACCCCGGACCACCGCGCCCCCGGACCACCCACCGACCGTCCACCGTCCACTTCCTGACCTCCGTCCCAGGGCTCCCCTGTCGCCCCTGGCCCCCGCCCCATGGCTCCCCCGCCAGTCCGTCAGCGGCGGCTGCGCGTCCCCCGTCCACCGGTCCGGCGCCGGGCGCGCGGCCGCCCTTCCGGACGGCGCCGGCCACCCGGGGCAGCCGCCCCGGCCGGGCCACTCTTTCCACCCGGGCCCACCGTCCCGCACGGCCACTCCCGCGCAGACTGCCGCTCTCCCTCGGCTTCCGCTTCCGCCGGTTCCTCCGCCTCTGCCAACTCCTCTGCCTCCGCCGGCTCCTCTGCTTCCGCGCGGGTGGCCCGCTCGGCGGGCTCAGCCGACTCGACCGGTCCGTCCGTCTCCACGGTTCCGACCTTTTCGGCCGTTGCGGCCGAAGACCCGGCCGTCTCCAACGGCTCGGCGTCCGCCAGGTCGCCGAGCCTCTCCAACTCCGCGTGCACCGCCGCGTGCACAGCACGGTCGGCACGCTCGGCACGGTCGGCCCCGTCGGAGTCCTCCCGCCGCAGGCATTGGCGCAGCAGCTTCGCCGGGACCCCCTCATTGCACGCCTGGTGCAGCAGCCTGGCGAAGAGATAGTCGGGATCGACCCGCAGGGCACGGCCGAGCGCCACTCGTGCCGTGAGCTCATCACCCGACGACCAGGCGACCCAGCCCGCCAGGGTGAGCGGTGCCGCCGCATGCTCCCCGTACGAGCCGACGCAGCGACGGGCCAGCGCGCGCCACAGCCGCAGCGCCGCGTCGGCGTCCACTTCCTCCATCCACCCGGCCGCCCGGTCCCGGGTCCGCCGGTCCTGCAGCCCGATGATCACCGCGGCCGCCTCCTGATCGTCGAGCAGCCGGTCATCGTGGAGATCAGCCGTACACGCGTCGGCAGCCGACGGCGCGGCTTGGAACGTGTCCAGCATCCGGCCCACCAGACCGAGGGTTTGCGCACATACCGTCGCGGACCCAGCACCGTCCAGAATCCTCGGCACGAGCTCGGCCCCGGCCGCGTCCAGCGCCCGCTCCTGCCCGTCGGCCCGGGGTGCGCCGAGCGGGGCGAGCCTGGCCTCCATCTCCCGCAGCGAGCCGCGCACCTGGACCCCCGCGAACGTCGCCGCCGCGGCCATGACCGAGGTGCCGGGCAGGGCGAGCGGAACGCCTTCCGGCGGGCAGCAGCGCCGGTCGGGACAGACATACGACCAGAACCGGCCGCCGGAGATGCACAGCGCTTCGAACACCGGCACCTCCAACCCGCCGCACGCGGTGCGCAGCCGCTGGGCGAGGGGCCGCAGCCGCTCCATCGCCTCCTCCCCCGACTCGCCCTCGGCAGGCTCCTGGCACAGGAACAGAACGACCCCGTCCGGCCGCCCGCCACGCCGCTCGCTGCCGCTGATCAGGCATTCGGCGAGCTGGTCGCAGACTTCGGGCCACTCCTCCGGGATCCGGGGAATGCCGAGCCTCAGCCTGCCGCCGAACCGGCCGCGAGAGCCGTGCAGCGCGATCATCACGATGCTGTCGTCCGGCTGAAAGCCCAGGACATAGGGCAGGGCATCGGCGAGCTCGGCCGGGCTGCGGAGAGTGACCTGCTCTTCGCCGGGCAGGCCGGCCGCTTCGTTGTGTCGAGTCATGGCCCGACGGTCCCTCAGCCCCGTCGGTCCCGCCACCCCTGTGGATAACGTTATCCACAGGCTGCCGGGACCATTGGCGCGATGTCGGCGGGATCGGGTTGCATGGGGGCATGAGCGACGAAGATCTGCGTACCTCGGCCGACCGCGTCCTGGCCCGCCTCGTCGGGGACACCACCGGCTCCGCCCGGCTCCGGGAGGATCAATGGCGGGCGATCGAGGCGCTGGTCGCCGAGCGCCGCCGGGCGCTGGTCGTGCAGCGCACCGGCTGGGGCAAGTCGGCGGTGTATTTCGTCGCCACCGCGCTGCTGCGCGAGCGCGGCAGCGGTCCGACCGTGATCGTCTCCCCGCTGCTCGCGCTGATGCGCAACCAGGTCGAGGCCGCCGCGCGCGCCGGTATCCACGCCCGCACCATCAATTCCGCCAACACCGAGGAGTGGGACACCATCCAGGCGGAGGTGGCCGCGGGCGGGGTGGATGTGCTGCTGGTGAGCCCCGAGCGGCTCAACAACCCCGACTTCCGCGACCAGGTGCTGCCGCAGCTTGCCGCCACCACCGGCCTGCTGGTCGTCGACGAGGCACACTGCATCTCCGACTGGGGCCATGATTTCCGGCCCGACTACCGCAGGCTGCGCACCATGCTCGCCGATCTGCCCCAGGGCGTGCCCGTGCTCGCCACGACCGCGACGGCGAACGCACGGGTCACGGCCGATGTGGCCGAGCAGTTGGGCACCGGCGAAGGGACCGCGCGGGCGCTGGTGCTGCGCGGGCCGCTGGACCGGGAGAGCCTGCGGCTGGGCGTGCTGCCGCTGCCGGACGCCGCGCATCGGCTCGCCTGGCTCGCCGAGCACCTCGATGAGCTGCCGGGCTCCGGGATCATCTACACCCTCACCGTCGCCGCGGCCGAGGAGGTGACCGCGTTCCTGCGGCAGCGCGGCCACACCGTCGCCTCCTACACCGGCAAGACGGAGAACGCGGACCGCCAGCAGGCCGAGGAGGACCTGCTGGCCAACCGGGTCAAGGCGCTGGTCGCCACCTCCGCGCTGGGCATGGGCTTCGACAAGCCGGACCTCGGCTTCGTGGTGCATCTCGGTTCGCCGTCCTCCCCCATCGCCTACTACCAGCAGGTCGGGCGCGCCGGGCGCGGTGTGGAGCACGCCGAGGTGCTGCTCCTGCCCGGCCGCGAGGACGAGGCGATCTGGCGGTATTTCGCCTCGCTCGCCTTCCCGCCCGAGGAGCAGGTGCGCCGCACCCTCGAGGTGCTGGCGGCGTCGGACCGGCCGGTGTCCCTGCCCGCGCTCGAGCCCCAGGTCGAGCTGCGGCGGTCACGCCTGGAGATCATGCTCAAGGTGCTCGATGTGGACGGCGCGGTGCGGCGGGTGCGCGGCGGCTGGACCGCGACCGGGCAGCCCTGGGCGTACGACGCGGAGCGGTATGCGTGGGTGGCGCGCCAGCGGGAGGCCGAGCAGCAGGCCATGCGGGAGTACGCCTCGACGGCCGACTGCCGGATGGAGTTCCTGCGGCGGCAGCTGGACGATGAGAAGGCGGCGCCCTGTGGCCGCTGTGACAACTGCGCGGGGGCCCGGTTCACCACCGAGGTGTCCGACGCCTCGCTGGACGCGGCGCGCGGCGAGCTGGGGCGGCCCGGTGTCGAGGTGGAGCCGCGCCGTATGTGGCCGACCGGGCTGCCCGCGGTGGGTGTCGACCTCAAGGGCCGCATTCCGGCGGATGAGCAGGCCGCCCCGGGCAGGGCCCTGGGCCGTCTCTCCGACATCGGCTGGGGAAACCGGCTGCGGCCGCTGCTGGCCCCGCAGAGCCCGGACACCCCGGTGCCCGACGATGTGGCCGGTGCGGTGGTGACGGTGCTCGCCGACTGGGCCAAGGGCCCCGGCGGCTGGGCCTCGGGCGCGCCGGACGCCGCGGACCGCCCGGTGGGCGTGGTCACGGTCGCCTCGCGCACCCGTCCGCAGCTGATCGGGACACTCGGCGAGCGGATCGCCACCGTCGGCCGGTTGCCCCTGCTCGGGAGCATCGCGTACCACGACGGCGATTTCGACACCCGGGTGCCGCGCACCAACAGCGCCCAGCGGCTGCGAGCGCTGCACGGCGCGCTGACCGTGCCTCCGCAGCTGGCGGCGGCCCTAGCCGAGGCGGGTGGGCCGGTGCTGCTGGTGGACGACATGGCGGACACCGGCTGGACCTTGGCCGTCGCCTCCCGGCTGCTCCGCCGGGCCGGAGCGGCCGGAGTGTTTCCGCTGGTCCTGGCCGTGCAGGGGTAGGGGCGAGCGGGGCCGCGGCGGGGCGTGAACCGGTCAGGAATATAGAACGCACATCCAGGCAAAACGGTCAGTGGGACCAACTGCTCATTGCCGCACGCGGGCGCGACCGCGAGAATTGTCCACAGCTCCCCCGCCCCCGGTCCGTCCGTGGTCCGACGGGGCTGTGTCGTGGCCCGCGCCCGTGCCCGACCCTTCGCACGGACCGTGGGCGCAGACGAAGGGAGGACCGTGACCTTCGGCTTCGCTCCGCCACCGTCCACCGATTCCGCTTCCCGGGTCGGCCGGATGCTCCAGCCCGCCGAGTGGGCGGCAGCGGGGATCCCGCTGCTGCGCAATCCCCGCGAGGTGGTCACCGGACTGCACAGCCGCCATCTGCCGACGCCCTCGACCGCCGTTGTCGCGGTCCTCGATCCGGACGAACGGCTCACGGCGAGCGCCTCGTTCGTGCGCCGCGCCGCCGCCGTCGACGGCTGGGACTTCCGGAACGCGCTGCTGGCGCAGTTGCGCCGGGTGATCCCACACGATCTGCGGCGCCGCACACCGATCCGCACCGCCGTGCTGCTCTACTGCCGCGAGGGCGAGAGCCGGTGGACGGACGAGGACGGCGCCTGGATGTGGGGGCTGCGCGACGCCTGCACCCTGCACGGCCTGCGCTGCGGCGCGTACATCACGCTGACCCGCGACGGATGGCGGGTCCTCGGCGAAGGGCGGGGCGGCCGTCGGCCGCACTCCGCTTCGCTGCCCACCGAGTTGGACGTGGCCGTCGAGGGCGACAGCGACCCGAAGGCGCTGCCGCGACCCCACCTCGGAGCGCGTACGGCGCTGAGCCACTCCGCCGCCGTCTGACCGGTCGCGGGGTGCGCGTCCGACCGGTCGCCGGACGCCCGCGCCCGACCGGTCGCGGGGCGCCCGTGGCCACCGCCGTCCGTCCGGGCGCCGGACAGCTCCGTCACGGGGGACAGAGCATGCCGGACACCGGGCGTTCGGGGACGTGCGGCCTCAGGCGCCCGGACCGATGAGGGCGTTGATGCGCTTCGGGTCGCCGCAGACGATCAGAAGCGTCCCGGCACGGCCCATCGCCTCGGGCAGCGCGCCGGCCACGACGTCGTCCGCACCGCCGTTGACGGCGACGACCACGACCGGGCGGCCCTTGGCGCGATCGGCATCCGCACCGGCGTAGAAGACATCGTCTCCGGCGTCGTGCTGCGCCCAGTACGACGCCTCGCCGAAGGACAACTCATGCGCCGCCCAGGGATGCTGCTCCCCGGTGGTCAGCACCAGGATGTCACCGGGGGCCCGGCCGGAATCCAGCAGCAGGTCGACCGCCTCGTCCGCCGCGTCCAGCGCGCCGTCCACCGTGGCGGGGATCAGCTGGAGCTGGGGACCGGTCTTCGTGGCGGCAGGGGCGGCCTTGGCAGCCGAAGCCGCCGGGGCGGTCGGCACGGGCTTCGTCGCATCACTCGTGGTGCGCTGCGACTGAGCCGACGAGGTCCCGGCGGAGCCACGGTTGGGACCGGGGCTTCCGGGCCGCCGCGGTGCGGGCCGGGGGCCGGGACCAGGGACAGGACGAGGGGTCGGCGCGGTGCGGCCTGCGGCCGGTGTCGCGCGGGGACCCGGGACACTCTCGTGAATCTGAGGCTCCTCGGGGATGAGAGGCATGGGCTGATGTCTATCAAACGTCGGTGCGAGTCGCATCGGCGGGTGGCGGTTTTGACCGCTTGGTCTGCTCAGAAGTCGAAGCCGAGTTGGCCTTCGTCCTCCAGCCCGACCGGTTCGGGGGTGCTGCGGACCCGCTTCAGGTGCCGCCAGCGAGGCAGCCCGTCCATATAGGCCCAGGACAGCCGGTGGTGGGGCGTGGGTCCCAGTTCCCGCAGGGCTGCGCGGTGCACGGGGGACGGATATCCGGCGTTGTCCTCAAAGCAGAAGTCCAGGTGCTCGGCTCCCAGTTCGGCCATCATCGCATCCCGGCGCACCTTGGCGATCACCGAGGCGGCGGCGACGGACACACAGGACTGATCGCCCTTGATGACCGTACGGACCGCCCAGGGAGCGCCGAGGTAGTCGTACTTCCCGTCCAGGATCACCGCGTCCGGCCGGACCGGCAGCGCGTCCAGCGCACGCGTAGCGGCGAGCCGGAGGGCGGCCGTCATCCCCAGGCCGTCGATCTCCTCGGGAGAGGAGTGACCCAGGGCGTGCGCGGTGACCCACGAGTGCAACTCCTGGGACAGGGCCGTGCGCTTCTTGGGGCTCAGCAGCTTGGAGTCGGTGAGCCCGGTCGGCGGACGGCGCAGACCGGTGACCGCCGCGCAGACCGTCACCGGCCCGGCCCATGCCCCGCGCCCGACCTCGTCGATGCCGACGACGATCTTGGCTCCCGTCGTGGCGCGAAGCGAGCGCTCGACACTGTGGGTGGGCGGTTCATATGCCATGGCGAGGACAACCTTACGCCGCTCTTACCTGCGTTCGGAACCCGGATCCTCGGCAGCGGTCCCCGGCTCCTCCGGGCGGTCCCTTCCTCGGTGAACCGGGTGGCCGATTCCACTCAATACGGCGCGGTGGAGGGTCGGTTCGCCGGTGAGGCAAACCGGGCGACCCACCGCATCACACCCGCGCGGGGAGGGGTCAGCCGGCCCGCGCCGGGACCCACTCCGGCAGCGCCTCGGTGCGGTCCTGCCAGTCGGCGGGCGGCGCACCGGCGGCCGCGGCCGCGACCACTCCCCCGACGATGGCGCACGTGGTGTCCACGTCCCCGCCGGCCGAGGCCGTCCGCCAGAACGCCTCCTCGAAGGAGCCCAGGTGGCGGGCGGCCGCCCACAGGGCGAACGGCACGGTGTCATGGGCGCTGGTGCGCCGGCCACAGCCGAGTACCGCGGCGACGGTCCCGGCGTCCGCGTAGTCGAGCATGTCGCGGGCGCGGCGCAGCCCCGCCCGGACCGCGCTGCGCGGCACCACCTCGACCACCCGGTCCAGCAGCTCCTCCGGCCCGCCGTGGCCCGCCGGATCCGCCACCAGCGCGGCGGCCGCGGCCACCGCCATGGCTCCCGCCACGGCCTCGCGGTGCTGATGTGTGGTGTACGCCGAGATCTCCGCCTGATGCGTCGCCTGCTCCACATCGCCCGCGTACCAGGCGCCCAGCGGGGCGATCCGCATGGCGGCGCCGTTGCCCCACGACCCCTGCCCCTGGAACAGCCCGGCGGCCAGGTCACGCCAGTCGCCGCCCTCCCTGATCAGGCGGAGCATCCGGTTCACGGCGGGGCCGTAGCCCCGGTCGAAATCATGGTGGTCGGCGAAGGACCGGGCGAGATGGTCCTGGTCGATCCGGCCGTGGGTCACCAGGACGGCCAGGATCGAACAGGCCATCTCGGTGTCGTCGGTCCACTGCCAGGGGGCCGGCGGCAGCTCGCGGCGCTTGAGGAACGGATAGTTGGCGGGGACGAAGAACTGGGAACCGAGGGCGTCGCCCACGGCCAGCCCGCGCAGACTCCGAAGAGCCCGATGGAAACGGTCAGCGGTCATCGCTGCGCACTCTAACCGGTGCGGCCGTAGGGCTTGGGGGTGCACCAGCGCTCAAAGGGCCGGTCCAGGTGGTAGCGCCCGTCGGAGCCGAGCAGCAGGGCCCGTGTTTCACCGTTGCCGGGGTTCGACAGCGACTCGAATTCGGCGACGTTCCAGTGCAGCCACCGCATGCAGAACAGCCTCATGGTCAGCCCATGGGTCACCAGCAGGACGTTCGGCGGATGTGCCGGGTCCTGGAAGCTGCGCCACAGGCTCTCCAGGAACGCGTCCACCCGGTCGTAGACATCGGCACCCGACTCACCCTGCGCGAACCGGTAGAAGAAGTGTCCGTAGGCGTCGCGGTACGCCATCTGTTTCCGCACGTCCTCGCGGTCCTGCCAGTTTCCCCAGTCCTGCTCCCGCAGCCGCGGCTCCTCCCGGACCCGGGTACGCGAGGGGTCGAGATCGAGCAGCCTCAGGGTCTGGTGGGTGCGGCGGTACGGCGACACATAGATCGACACCCGCTCGTCACCGAAAGCGGCGCGCAGCCGCTCGCCCGCCTCCGTCGCCTGCCGGCGCCCGGTCTCGGTCAGCTTCAGGGCATGGTCGGGCACCCTTTCGTACACCGAGTCATCAACATTCCCCTCTGATTCTCCGTGCCGCAGGAGGACGATGCGCCGGGGTCGTGCCATGGCGCCACCCTAGATCGAGGCCGCGGCCGCTGCCGCATCCCCCTCCTGGGTCATGAGCCGGCCTCCTCGTATTTCGCACCGGCGCCCGGTGAAGCGGCTGCGCAGCAGCCGGTCGTGCGACACCACCACCAGCGCCCCGGTCCACTGGGCCAGCGCCTCCTCCAGCTCCTCCACCAGGCCGAGGGCGAGATGGTTGGTCGGCTCGTCGAGCAGCAGCAGATCGGCGGGACGGGCCAGCAGCCGGGCAAGCGCCAGCCGCCGGCGCTGGCCCGCGGAGAGCGATCCCACCGGGACGTGGAGATCGTCCGTACGGAACAGTCCGTACGACAGAAGAAGCGCGCCCTGCTCCTCCGGTGTCCCCGGCAGCCCACGGCCGAAGGCCGACAGCAGCCGCTCCCGGGGCCTGGCAGCCGGTATCTCCTGGGCGAGATAGCCGATCCTGCCCCGGCGGGTCGCCCGGCCCGTATCCGGCTCCTCCCATCCCGCCATGACCCGCAGCAGCGTGGATTTGCCCGCGCCGTTGGCACCGTGGACGAGCAGTCTCTCCCCGGCCGCGACAGTGAGCCGGTCGACCGCCAGCCGCTCCCCCACGCGGACGTCGTGGAGGTCGATGAGCGCACCGTCCGCCGTGCCCGCGGCGGGGAGCGCGGAGAACCGCAGCGGCTCCGGCGGGCGCGGCACCGGGTCCTCCTGGAGCCTGCGCAGTCTCTCTCTGGCGTTGCGCACCCTGCTGGACACCGAGGACTGCACACGCCCCCTGTCCCGGTCGTACGCCAGCTTGTTGCCGTCCTTCATACCGCGGCCCGGGGCGACCCGCCGTGCGACGGTCGTGGCGGCCTCCGTCAGCGCGGCCGTCTCCGCGCACCACTCCTCGTACGCCTGCTCCCAACGGCGGCGCGCTGCGGTCTGCTCGGCGACGAATCCGGCATACCCCCCGCCGTACCGCACCAGGGTGCGCCGGTCGGCGTCCACCTCGACGATCGCGGTCGCCACCCGCTCCAGGAAGACCCGGTCGTGGGAGACCGCGAGGACGGTGCCCGAATGCCCCCGCAGCGCCTCCTCCAACCAGCTGAGCGCGGCACCGTCGAGGTGGTTCGTCGGCTCGTCCAGCAGCATCACCTCGGGGGCGGCGGCGATCAGGCAGGCGAGCCCGAGCCGGGCCTGCTCGCCGCCCGACAGACTGCCGAGCCGCCGCTCGTACCCGATGCCGCCGAGCCCCAGACCGTGCAGGGCCTTCTCCACCCGGGCGTCCGCCTCATAGCCGCCGCGGGCCTCGAAGGCGGTCAGCAGATCACCATATGCGGAGAGCGCGCCGGGGGCGCCGCCGCCGAGATCCGCCTCCAGCTCGCGCAGCCCGCGCTCCATGGCGCGCACCTCGGCGAGTGCGGCGTCCACCGCGTCGCGCACCATGTGGTCCGGGGGCAGCTCGGGCGTCTGGCCGAGGTGACCGATGCCGCCGTCGGCCACCGTCACCACGGCGCCGTCGTCCGGTGACTCGCTCCCGGCCAGCAGCCGCAGGAGGGTGGACTTGCCCGCTCCGTTCTCCCCCACGACGCCGACCCGCTCCCCGGGCCGGACCGCGAAGGACACGTCGTCGAGCAGCAGCCGGTCGCCCCGGGACAGGGTGACCCCTCGGAGTGAGATCTGCGTGGGCACAGGGGCGTACCTCCAAGCACGCGAGCACGTGGGCCATCCGGACCGCACGCTCCAAATACAACTACAGTTGCGTTACCCTCACCATGACACAGGAAACCCGCTAACACAACTGGAGTTGCACTTGTCCGCAGAGAGCGCCGCCCCCACACCGGGAACTGTCCGCCCCGGCGGGCGCACCGCGCGCACCCGCTCGGCGGTGCGGGACGCCGTGCTCACCGGCCTCGCCGAGCACGGTTATCCCGGTCTGACCGTGGAATACGTGGCCGAGCACTCCGGTATCCACAAGACGACCGTCTACCGGCGCTGGGGCAGCGTCGAGGGGCTCGTGGCGGACGCGCTCGACCTCGCGGGCAAGGACGCCTGGACCCCACCCGACACCGGAAGTCTGGAGGGCGATCTGCGCGCCCTCGCCCGCGAGGTGACCGAGACCTTCGGCAGCGCGCCGGCCGCCGCCGCCCCGACCGCCTTCGTCGCGGCCGCGTTCCAGTCCGAGCGCGCGGCCGAGGCGCTGCGCGACTTCTACACCGAGCGCTTCGCCCGCTGCGAATCCGTCGTGCGGCGGGCCGTCGGCCGCGGTGAGGCCCCGGCCGGCACCGACGCCGCCGCGGTCGTACGCGCCGTCTCCGCGCCCTTGTTCTTCCGGGCGCTCATCACCCGTGAGCCCATCGACACGCCGCTCGCCGACCAGACGGCGGCCGCCGTCGCCGCCGCGGTCCGGGCCGGGGCGTATTCCCCTGCCCATCGGTGATAGGTCCGCCTCCTGAGCGCCGGACCCGCCCCCGAGCGGCCGAGAGCTGATCACACCACCGTCCAGGCGGACTCGACCCGTACGACATCGCCGGCGATCGCCGCCACATCCGCTTCCGTCTGCGCGCGCAGGCCGAGCCGCTCGACCCGCTCCACCCGGTACTTCCCGTGCTCGGCCGCCGAATCCCACATCGACAGCACCAGGAACTCGTTCCCCGGCGCCTCGCCGAACACCCCGCGCAGCATCCCGGGCGACCCGGCCATGGCCGGATTCCACACCTTCTCCTGCACCAGCGTGAAGTGATCCACCCGGTCGGGGCGCACCCGGCAGTGCGCGACGCGCACCACGTCCGCGTCGGAGAACCGCGGCTCGAAGCCGACCTTCACATCGAATCGGTGCTCGAACAGCCGGACTTGCATATCCCGGTACGTGCCCGACTGCGCGGCCGCCAGCCGGTCGTGCGAACGCGCCATGAAGGAGTCGTAGAACGCCCGGCTCTCCCAGAACGCGAAGACATGCGCCACATCCGGACGCCCCCGGCTCCAGCCACCGCCCTGCCCCCGGAATCCCGGTTCGCCGGGCAACCCCGCCCACTTCCGCTGCCCCCGCTCGAAACCCGGGCGGTCCACCACGGTGCAGCGAATCCACTTGACCAGCACCGCGCCATCCTACGGCCGTGCGGTGGCCCCCATCACATACCGGAGAGTCCGCCCCCGGTTCGGCATCGCGCCGTACGACGCCCCGGGGACGACGACGGCGGGGCGCGGACCCGAAGGCCCGCGCCCCGCCGCGGATGTCATCCGTAAGGATCTGCGATCAGCTGCAGCCGCTCGTCGAACCGCAGCCCTCGCACAGGTAGCAGCTGCCCGCGCGGCGCATCTTGGTGCCGCAGGAGAAGCAGAGCGGCGCGTCCGCGTTCATCCCCAGCTGGATCTCGACCAGTTCGGTCGAGCTGTGGGCCTCCCTCGCCGACTCGGACGTGGTCCGCGGCTGGGACGTGCTGCTCTTCGGGGCGTCCACATGGCGAGGCGCCGACTGGGCCAGGCCCTCGACGTCCATCTCGTCGTCGCTGGGCTCGTAGGACCCCGTCTCCAGGTGCCGCTGGCGCTCCTCGGCGGAGTGGATGCCGAGCGCCGAGCGGGTCTCGAAGGGCAGGAAGTCCAGCGCCAGCCGGCGGAAGATGTAGTCGACGATCGACTGCGCCATCCGCAGGTCCGGGTCGTCCGTCATACCGGCCGGCTCGAAGCGCATGTTGGTGAACTTCGAGACGTAGGTCTCCAGCGGCACGCCGTACTGCAGACCGACCGACACGGCGATCGAGAAGGCGTCCATCATGCCCGCCAGGGTCGAGCCCTGCTTGGACATCTTCAGGAAGACCTCACCGAGACCGTCGTCCGGGTACGAATTGGCGGTCATGTAGCCCTCGGCGCCGCCCACCGTGAAGGAGGTGGTGATGCCGGGACGGCCCTTGGGGAGCCGCTTGCGGACCGGGCGGTACTCGACGACCTTCTCGACCTCGGGCTCGGCCTGGGCCTTCTCCTCCTTCTTCTTGGCGGAGAGCGGCTGGCCGACCTTGCAGTTGTCGCGGTAGATCGCCAGCGCCTTGATGCCGAGCTTCCAGCCCTCGAAGTAGATCTCCTCGATCTCCTCGACGGTGGCCGACTCCGGCATGTTGACCGTCTTGGAGATCGCGCCGGACAGGAACGGCTGGGCGGCCGCCATCATCCGCACATGGCCCATCGGGGAGATGGAGCGCTCGCCCATCGCGCAGTCGAAGACCTCGTAGTGCTCGGGCTTGAGCCCCGGCGCGTCGATCACATTGCCGTGGTCGGCGATGTGGGCGACGATCGCCTCGACCTGCTCCTCCTGGTAGCCGAGCCGCTTGAGCGCCTTGGGGACCGTGTTGTTCACGATCTGCATGGAGCCGCCGCCGACCAGCTTCTTGAACTTGACCAGGGCCAGGTCCGGTTCGACGCCCGTGGTGTCGCAGTCCATCATCAGGCCGATGGTGCCGGTCGGCGCGAGCACCGACGCCTGGGCGTTGCGGAATCCGCTCTTCTCGCCGAGGCGCAGCACGTCCTGCCATGCCTCGGTGGCCGCGGCCCAGACCGGGGTGTCCAAGTCGTCCATGCGCTTGGCGACGGCATTGGCGTCCGAGTGCTGCTTCATGACGCGCTTGTGGGCGTCCGCGTTACGGGCGTAACCGTCGTACGGGCCGACCACGGCGGCGAGCTCCGCGGAGCGCTTGTACGAGGTGCCGGTCATCAGGGACGTGATGGCTCCGGCCAGGGCCCGGCCGCCGTCGCTGTCGTAGGCGTGGCCGGTGGCCATCAGCAGGGCGCCGAGGTTGGCGTAGCCGATGCCCAGCTGGCGGAAGGCGCGGGTGGTCTCGCCGATCTTCTCGGTCGGGAAGTCCGCGAAGCAGATGGAGATGTCCATCGCGGTGATGACCAGCTCGACGACCTTGGCGAAGCGCTCGGCGTCGAAGCGCTGGTTGCCCGCGTCGTCGTCCTGGAGGAACTTCATCAGGTTGAGCGAGGCCAGGTTGCACGAGGAGTTGTCCAGGTGCATGTACTCGCTGCACGGGTTGGAGGCGGTGATCCGGCCCGATTCCGGCGAGGTGTGCCAGTGGTTGATGGTGTCGTCGTACTGGATGCCCGGGTCGGCGCAGGCCCAGGCCGCCTCGGCCATCTTACGGAAGAGGGACTTGGCGTCGACCTCTTCGATGGGCTCACCGGTCAGCCGGCTGCGCAGCCCGAACGAGGAGCCGGACTCGACCGCCTTCATGAACGTGTCGTTCACGCGGACGGAGTTGTTGGCGTTCTGGTACTGGACGGACGTGATGTCGTCGCCGCCCAGGTCCATGTCGAAGCCCGCGTCGCGCAGGGCGCGGATCTTCTCCTCCTCCTTGACCTTGGTCTCGATGAACGCCTCGACATCCGGGTGATCGACGTCGAGCACGACCATCTTGGCGGCCCGGCGGGTGGCGCCGCCCGACTTGATCGTTCCGGCGGAGGCGTCGGCGCCGCGCATGAAGGAGACGGGGCCGGAGGCGTTGCCGCCCGAGGAGAGGAGCTCCTTGGAGGAGCGGATGCGGGAGAGGTTCAGGCCGGCGCCGGAGCCGCCCTTGAAGATCATTCCCTCTTCCTTGTACCAGTCCAGGATCGACTCCATCGAGTCGTCCACGGAGAGGATGAAGCAGGCGCTGACCTGCTGCGGCTGCCTGGTTCCGACGTTGAACCAGACAGGCGAGTTGAAGCTGAAGACCTGGTGCAGCAGCGCGTAGGTGAGCTCGTGGTCGAAGATCTCGGCGTCCGCGGGCGAGGCGAAGTAGCCGTTGTCCTCACCGGACTTGCGGTAGGTGCGCACCACGCGGTCGATGAGCTGCTTGAGGCTCGCCTCCCGCTCCGGGGAACCCACCGCGCCACGGAAGTACTTGCTCGTGACGATGTTGACCGCGTTCACCGACCAGAAGTCGGGGAACTCCACGCCGCGCTGCTCGAAGTTGACCGAACCGTCGCGCCAGTTGGTCATGACGACGTCACGACGCTCCCAGACCACCTCGTCGTACGGATGCACGCCGGGGGTGGTGTGGATGCGCTCGATGCGCAGACCCTTGTTCGCCTTGCTTCCCTTGGAGCGGGAGCCTCGTGCCGGGCCGCTCGTCGTCTCTGTCATTCCGCCTCCCTGGTACGGGCGAAAACGCCCTGATGTGCCTATTTCTTCCCCAGGCACGTATCTGTCTTTCACCCGGATGCGGCAAGCGCCCCGGGTAGGTGTGTGGGTCGCCGGTCAGTCGGCGGCGACGGCCGGCGCGGGGGCCTCCGCGGCCCCTTCGGCGCCGGACCCGCGGTCGTGCGCGGGAGGCCGTTGCTGGTCACGCAGCTCCGCCACGGCCGCCTCGAAGTCCTCGAGGGAGTCGAAGGCGCGGTAGACGGAGGCGAAGCGGAGGTAGGCGACGAGGTCGAGTTTCTGGAGCGGGCCGAGTATGGCGAGTCCGACGTCATGGGTGGACAGCTCGGCGCTGCCGGTGGCCCGGACCGCCTCCTCCACCTGCTGACCGAGCTTGGCGAGGGCGTCCTCGGTGACCGGACGACCCTGGCACGCCTTGCGCACCCCGGAGATGACCTTGTCGCGACTGAAGGGCTCGGTGACCCCGCTGCGCTTGATCACCATCAGTGACGCGGTCTCCACGGTCGTGAAGCGACGCGAGCAGTCGGGGCACTGGCGGCGCCTGCGGATCGAGCAGCCGTCGTCGGTGGTGCGGCTGTCGACGACACGGCTGTCGGGGTGCCTGCAGAAGGGGCAGTGCATGACTCCGAACCCTCCCTCACCCTCAAGAACGGCGCATGCCTGGACATGCCTGACTAGCCCCGACCGGGCCGGGAGGCCCGCCGGAACGGCCACAAGCATAGGCGATAACCTTGGCAGCGAATCCACCAGGACCACAACTTGTGGGTGGCTTGCATCCATCTAACCACTAGATCTGGTGGCTGGCACTCAACCGAGCCGGATGGCGTGTCACGGCTGGGGAGCAGGCACGAGACTACGCGAGCCCCACGCGTCCCGGATTCACGGGGGTCGGGATGCAAGACTGGGGCCGCCCCCACGGCGGCCGGATCAAACGGTCCATACACCTAACCCTGTGATCACGTCAGCCCATCTGCGAAATTTCACTCGAACGTGTGTTTGGCGCAACCTTTCGAAAGCAACTACCGTTGTCCAACTAGGGAGAACATCTCGAGAGGGGCCGTCGTGACCACCACCGCAGAGAGCGCCACCGTTACCGCCCAGGAGCGCTCCCAGAGCCGACTCGAACAGACACACGCGATGAACCAGACCCACCCGATGAACGACGACGCCACGAATCCGGAAGGACAGAAGCCCACGCGCTCGCTACCAGGGCGACCTCCAGGCATCCGGGCGGACAGCTCAGGGCTGACCGACCGGCAGCGGCGCGTCATCGAGGTCATTCGCGACTCTGTGCAGCGGCGCGGTTACCCGCCGTCCATGCGGGAGATCGGCCAGGCGGTGGGCCTCTCCAGCACCTCGTCCGTCGCCCATCAGCTGATGGCGCTGGAGCGGAAGGGCTTTCTGCGGCGCGACCCCCATCGGCCCCGGGCCTACGAGGTCCGCGGCTCCGACCAGCCCAGCGCCCAGCCCACGGACACCGCCGGCAAGCCCGCCGCCTCCTATGTGCCGCTGGTCGGCCGGATCGCGGCCGGTGGGCCGATCCTCGCCGAGGAGTCGGTCGAGGATGTTTTCCCGCTCCCCCGGCAGCTGGTCGGCGACGGTGAGCTCTTCGTGCTGAAGGTGGTCGGCGACTCCATGATCGAGGCCGCCATCTGCGACGGGGACTGGGTGACGGTGCGCCGTCAGCCCGTCGCCGAGAACGGTGACATCGTCGCCGCGATGCTCGACGGCGAGGCCACGGTGAAGCGCTTCAAGCGCGAGGACGGCCATGTGTGGCTCCTCCCGCACAACGCCGCCTACCAGCCGATCCCCGGCGACGAGGCCACCATTCTGGGCAAGGTGGTCGCGGTGCTGCGGCGCGTCTGAGCGCACCGGACCGAGGTGCGCCCTGAGCGTGCCCCACGACCGGGCCCCGGGACCACTGCGCCGGTTCCGGGGCCCTGCTGTATGTGCCGACCATAGGGGCCGTCGTAGGGGGCGACCATGGCGGCCTCGGGGCGCGACGCCCCGCCAGGCCGCCTGGTCCTTGGCCCGCTAGGACCCCTGGGCCTTGGCCGCCGCGTCGATGGCGGCCAGCGAGCGGCGCACCTGGTTGCGGTCGGTCGTGTACCAGAAATCCGGCATGGACTTGCGGAGGAACGAGCCGTAGCGGGCCCGCTCGACCCGCGGATCCAGGACGGCGACGATCCCCCGGTCGTCCGAAGCGCGCACGAGCCGGCCCGCGCCCTGGGCCATCAGCAGCGCGGCATGGGTCGCGGCGACGGCCATGAAGCCATTGCCCCCGGCCTCCTCCACCGCCTTCTGGCGGGCACTCATCAGCGGGTCGTCGGGGCGGGGGAAGGGCACCCGGTCCATCACCACCAACTGACAGCTGGGCCCCGGCACATCGACGCCCTGCCAGAGGGACAGCGTGCCGAACAGGCAGGTCCGGGCATCGGCGGCGAAGGCACGGATCAGCTCGCCCAGCGTCTCCTCGCCCTGGAGGAGGATGGGCGCATCGAGACGCCCGCGCAGGTCCTCCGCGGCAGCCTGGGCGGCGCGCATGGAAGAGAACAACCCGAGCGTGCGACCGCCCGCGGCCTCGACCAGCTCGGCGAGCTCATCGAGCATGTCGGCGCGGCTGCCCTCGCGGCCGGGCTGGGCGAGATGCTTGGCGACGTAGAGGATCCCCTGCTTCGAGTAGTCGAAGGGCGAGCCGACGTCGAGGCCCTGCCAGCGCGGCGCGGTCTCCTCGCCGCCCTCCGGATCCTGCGGGCTCTCGGGGGCGAGACCGAGTGAGGCCGCCACCCCGTTGAAATCCCCACCCAGCTTGAGCGTGGCGGAGGTGAGGACGACGGACCGGTCGTCGAAGAGCTTCTCCCGCAGCAATCCCGACACGGAGAGCGGGGCGACCCGCAACGAGGCGCCGAAGCGGTCGTGACGCTCGTACCAGACCACGTCGTACTCGGAGCCCTCGACGATCCGCTCGGCCACCTGGTGGATGTTCTCCACGGAGCCCAGCGCCTGCTTACGGATCGCGTCCTCGTCCTTGACCGAGGCGTCCCGCGTGGCGCCCAGCGCCGAGATCACCGTGCGGGAGGCGTCGCGCAGCGCCATCAGCACATAGCCGAGGTCCTCGGGGACCTTCTCGAGGCGGCCGGGCAGGGCGAGCTCCATCAGCCGCTCGAAGCCCTCCGAGGCGGTCTGGAGGGCGTCCGCCGCCTGCTCGTTGACCAGCTTCGCGGCACGCCGCACGGCCCGGTTGACCTGTCCGGGGGTGAGCTCCCCGCTGGCGACGCCGGTGACCCGGGAGACCAGCTCATGGGCCTCGTCGACGATCAGCACCTCATGGCTGGGCAGCACCGGGGCGCCCTCGATGGCGTCGATGGCGAGCAGCGCGTGATTGGTGACGACGACATCGGCGAGCTTGGCCCGCTCACGGGCGGCCTCGGCGAAGCACTCCGCGCCGTAGGCGCATTTGGACGCGCCAAGGCACTCCCGGGAGGTGACCGACACCTGGGACCAGGCGCGGTCCGAGACACCAGGGCTCAGATCGTCCCGATCGCCCGTCTCGGTCTCGTCCGACCAGTCGCGCAACCGCAGCAGGTCCTTGCCGAGCTTGCTGGTGGGCGTGGCGGCCTCGAACGGATCGAAGAGGCCGGCTTCATCGGCGTCCTCCTGCGGGACGCCCTCGTGGAGCCGGTGCAGGCACAGATAGTTGGAGCGGCCCTTGAGCATGGCGAACTCGGGGCGGCGGCGCAACAGCGGATGCAGGGCCTCCACGGTGCGGGGCAGGTCTCGCTCGACGAGCTGCCGCTGCAGGGCGAGGGTCGCCGTGGCGACGACGACACGCTCGCCGTGCGCGAGGGCGGGCACCAGATAGCCCAGGGACTTCCCGGTGCCGGTGCCGGCCTGAACCAGCAGGTGGGAGCTGTCGTCGATCGCCTCCGCCACGGCTTGGGCCATGGCGGTCTGACCAGGGCGCTCGGTGCCGCCGACGGTGGTGACGGCGGCGTGCAGCAGATCGGCGAGTGGAGGCGAGGACGATTCAGTCATAGGGCTGCCAGCCTACGGGGCGGCACCGACATCACTCCCGTCGGTGTGGTCGGTGACGGACGGTTTCGGCAAGCGCGGAGCTGGGGCGAATCGCCGATTCCTGGCACGGAGGGCACCCGCCTTCGTGGGACGGCCGTCCTCGCTGCATGGGAACCGGGACCGGGCGAGCGGTGTATCAACAGTGAAAGCTCGCATCGAAGCAGGCACATCACCGGGGGGCACGGATGGTTGCGGAGGTTCACAGGACGTGTCGCAGGGCACGGTCGCGCAGCATCAGCGCGGCGCGTTTGCCGGGGAGTTCGACTTCCGCGGAGAAGCGGAATCCGGCGCCGAGGAAGGCGGCGACGGAGGGGGTGTTGCGGAGGTCCGGTTCGGCCACGACGCGGGTGCAGGACGGACGATGCTCGAGGACGAGATCGGCGGCCGCGCGGAGCAGGGTCGTCCCCAGGCCACGGCCACGATCGCCGACCCGGCCGATGAGGAGATGGATACCCGTGTCGTGCGGCCGGGCCGGGTAGTACCGCGCGAGCGGGTCCAGATCGGCGCGGTACACCTCCCAATAGCTCATCGGGGCGCCGTCCAGGACGCCCAGACAGGGCACGCTGCGACCGTCGCCGTCGAGCTGGTCCCCGAGGTGGCTCGCGGTGATCTCATCGGGGCCGTCGAGCTCCCAGAAGGCGGCGACGGAGGGGTCGTTCATCCACTGGGCGATGAGCCGCAGATCACGCCCGATGCGGACCGGGACGAGCTGGAAGGTGCCCAACGGGGTGCTGGTGGGCCGCCATTCGACGATGTGGTCGAGAAGATCCGCCCGGCTGTCGGCCTCCCGTCCGGTGGAGCCCAGGTCGATGAGTCGTGCGATGTCCTCTTCCTGGCGCAGCCGCATGTCGATGGTGTCGTCGGTGCTGGAGCTCGTACTGGAGTCGGTGTGCGGCACGGCGACGCTCTCCTCTCGGGGGTCTCGGCACGTCGTGAGGGACGTGAGGGTGAGGGGCGTGATCGCGGGTCGCGGAGTCAAGCCATGGGGGTGACAGCTGGGATGCCGGAAGGAGAGACAGAAGTGACGAGGGGGTTGGCGATGGTCACATAGACGGACTGGGTGTCCACCGGTCCCACGAGTTCGTCCAGGCCGCGCAGCCGCGTGAGCAGATTGGCCTTGCAGCGCAGGGTGGGCGTCTCCAGGAGCTGGGCGGGAAGCGGTGAGCGGGTTCTGCCGGGGCCGGACGCGGCCTCGGTGAGAAAGCGGCGGAACGCGGCCAGCAGGACGCGCTCGTCGACGAGTCGCTGGGACCCGAAGGCGCCGATCATTCCGAGGACGTTGTTGACACCCAGGTAGTAGGCGAACCGCTCGTCGGTGACCTCATCGGGCACGAAGGTGTCGCTGCGGCCGCCGATACCGGGCAGCCGGCGCTGGAGTTCGGCATGCCGGGACGCGCGGAAGTAGTAGCCCTGGTTGTCCCGGTAGCGGCCGCCGATCGGCCAGCCGTCGGGGTCCAGCAGCACCAGGGTGTTCTGCTGGTGCGCCTCGAGCGCGATACCGGCTTCTCCGTCCAGCCAGAGCACGGGGCGTACGACCGTGTGCAAATAGCGCAGGAACCACTCCGCGCCGACGGCCGCGGTGGAACGGCCGGTGCGAGCGGCGAGCCGGGCGACGAGGTGGGCGAGCCGGGAGCGCATCACCGGCTGTCCGCGCCAGGGGCGCAGCGCCAGGAGTCCGGCGACGCAGACGGCGTCGTCGCCGGGGCCGAACGGGTTGTGCCGGATGACGACGTCGAGGCCGGTCACGGGTTCGCCATCGGATCCGTCGACGGCGAGCCAGGCCGGGTCCCGGACGATGTCGAAGCCGGGGAATCCGGGGAAGGCCGCCCGCCACTGCTCGGCCAGTCCGCTGCGGAGCAGCCGGTGCACCTCGACACCGCGGCGGAGTTCCTTACGGAGGTTCTCACGACGGGAGTTGGTGATCCGCAGAGCGAGGGACAGTTTCAGCATGGCAGGAGCGCCGGGCCGGTAGACGGTGCGGACCGAGGAGGTGGGGTGCCAGTGTCCGCCGGACGGCCCGAGGTCGTGCAACAGGCCGGAGTCGAAGAGCGCGGCGGCGTCCGGGCGGTGCCGGATCTCGCGGGCCTGCCAGGGATGCAGCGGCAAGGGTACGGTTCCGTCGGGCAGTTGGAGGCCGCTGCCCGCCAGGGAGAGGGCGAGCCGCTCGGCGGGCACGGTCCGGCCGCGCTCCGTCCAGGACGACTCGCAGGCCAGCACGGACCGGGCGACCGCGATCCAATGAAGGGGGAAGGAGCCACGCGATTCCGGTGAGCAGACGGTGGATTCGCTGTCGGAGAGGCCCTCGCGGCTCTTCGGCGTGGGATGCAGGGGGTGACCGAAGAGGAGGGATTGTTCCGCGTTGAGAAACGGGGTGCTCGTGCCGGGATCTGCGGGCGCCGACCGGCGGTGGGCGAGGAAGAGGGCGGTGCGTCGTACGGAGTCCGCGACACGGCCGACGAGTTCGGTGGCGTCCGCGTCGGGGTCGTCCCGTCGCGCGCTGTACGCCGCCTCGCGGGTGAGCAGGGCCGCGAGGGTGACCGCCCCGACGGCGGGCGCGTCATGGGGGCCGTGCTCCAGCAGCGGCGGGCCGAAGCGGTGCCAGCCGGTGGGCGACCAGTAGCGCACGGGGACGAGGAGGACAGTTCCGCTGGCGGCGAGGGGGATGCGCAGGGTGTCCCCGTCGGGGCGCGCGAGGCCGCTCTCGCGGACCCAGCAGCGCAGCAGGTTCTCGACGCCCGCGCCGTCGGCAGCGATCTGCGGGTCGGGGTCGTCGAGCGGATCCACGCCGACCACACGGGCACGGTCGGCGGGCGCGTCATGGCAGTCACGGTCCTGCCGGGGAACCACCGGCGAGGGGAGGGGCGGCCCCTGGGCGGGCAGTTGCGGCACGGGCGACTCCTCCGCCGATGGCTCCGGGACGGAGGGCTGGGGTGCTCTCGCTCCTGCGCTCGCTTCCGCTGCGCCGACGAGCGGAGTCGTGGCGGGCGACATCGCCAGGGGCAATGGCTCTTCCGCGGGGGGCAATGGCTCCGCCGCCTGGGATGGTGGCACCGCGGCCGGGGGAAGTGGCCCTGCCGCCCCGGGTGATGGCAGCGCAGCAGGGGGTGGGACCACCGCCGAGAGTGGCACTGCCGCCGAGGGTGGCACTGCCGCCGAGGGTGGCACTGCCGCCGAGGGTGCTGGCACTGTCGCCAGGGGTAGCGGCACCGCAGCGGGGGGTGGCGACGGTGCTGAGGGTGGTGACGGTGCTGGGGGCTCCGCCTGGTCTCCGGCGGCCGTCATGGCGGTGAACGGTGCCCTGACCGTCGAGACCGCCGCAGGTGGGGCGGGCGGGGTGGGCGGTCTGGTCGTCCCGGCCGGAGGAGGCACCGTGTGGGGCGGGTGCGGGAGCGGCGGCGGGGGGCCAGGGTGGGCGGAGTCGCCGGAGTCGGTCAGGGCGCCGGGCACGGGCTGCGGTCGGGGAGACACGGGGGCTCCCCGGGAGTGTGCGGCATGGTGGGTGCGGCGCGGGCATCACGGCGTTCACGTCCTGGGCCCGGCGCCTGCCTCCTTCGGTGGTGCGATGGCGGTGCGGTCGTACGGTGCGGGGCACGTCAGTGGCGGTTTCCGGCGAACGGTGGGGCGAATGGGCCAGCGGCGGGCGGGAGTTCACCGGAGCGGGAGCGGGAGCGGGTTCCGGAGGTGCGGATCGCCGCGTCCAGGGCGTCGGCGAGCCGGTCCAGAACGGCCTCTGTCTGCTCGTCGGTGATGGTGAGTGGAGGCAGGAGGCGGATCACCGCGTCGTGGCGTCCGCCGAGTTCGACGATGAGCCCGCGCCGCAGGCACTCCTGCTGGACCGCCGCCGCGAGCGCGGGATCGGCGGGCGGGGCCGCCGTACGCGTGACACCGGCGTACGACACTCCCCCGCCCAGGACTTGGCGCGCCTCCCCGCTCAGGACTCCGCGCGCGCCCCCGCCCTCGGCGCCCGTCAGCCAGGCTCCCTCACACGGGGTCACTTCGCCCGGAGCCACCTCGATCATGGACGCTCCGTATGGGGCTGTGCCGCCCAGGGTCCCCTCCCAGTCGGCGTCCGCGACGGGCCCGACCTGCGCTGCGGGCCCGGACTGCCCGGCCTCCGCCATGGCCCCGGCTTCCGCCATGGCCCCGGCCTGGGCGATGCCTGACGCCTGCGCGGTGGGTCCGGCCTCCGGGGCGACCAGCTCCAGGCCGATCACGAGGCCGCGGCCGCGTACCTCCCCGATCTGGGGGCGTCCGGCGGCGAATCGGCGCAGCCGCTCCAGCATCCTTCGGCCGACGACCGCCGCTCGCTGGGCGAGGTGGTTCTCCCGGACGTACGCGAGGGTGGCCGTGCCCGCGGCCATCGCCAGCTGGTTGCCGCGGAAGGTGCCCGCGTGGGCTCCGGGGGGCCAGACGTCGAGCTCCTCCCGGTAGACCACGACGGCCAGCGGCAGGCCCCCGCCGATGGCCTTCGACAGCACCATCACATCGGGCACCACCCCGCTGTGGTCGACCGCCCAGAAGGCCCCGGTGCGCCCGACGCCGGTCTGCACCTCGTCCGCGATGAGCGGGATGGAGCGGGCCGCGGTGATCTCGCGCATCCGGCGCAGCCAGCCGTCGGGTGCCGGGATCACCCCGCCCTCGCCCTGTACGGGTTCGAGGATCATCCCGGCCGGGTCGGGCGCCCCGCCCTTCGGGTCGTCGAGCAGCTTCTCGGCCCAGCGCGCGGAGAGTTCGGCACCGCGCTCCCCGCCGACCCCGAACGGGCAGCGGTAGTCATACGGAAAGGGCAGCCGGGTCACACCGGCCGCAGAGGCACCACCGGAAGCGGCCAGCGCCCCGGCCGTCATGCCGTGGTAGGCCCCGGAGAAGGCGAGCAGGCCATCGCGCCCCGTGGCGATCCGCACCAGCTTGAGCGCGGCCTCGACCGCGTCCGTGCCCGCCGGTCCGCAGAACTGCACCCGCGCACCGGCGGCGAGTCCGGGCGGCAGGGTGGCGAACAGCTCGTCCGTGAAGGCGTCCTTGACCGGTGTGGCCAAGTCCAGGACCTGCAGCGGCGCTTCCGAGTCCAGAACGGCCCGGATCGCTTCCAGCACCACCGGGTGGTTGTGCCCCAGGGCCAGTGCCCCGGCCCCGGAGAGACAGTCGAGATAGCGGCGGCCGTCGGCCCCTTCGACCGTCATTCCCCGGGCGCGCACCGGGACGATGGGCAGCGCCCGGGCATAGGTGCGGGCGGCCGACTCACGCAGCGCCTGGCGCCGCAGAATCCCCTGGGTGGCGCCGCCGTCGTCACAGACGGCGGACAGGGCCATCGGCGGGAGCTGGGTCACGGCCACGAGTCTCGGTCCTCCTGCTGCTGAACACCCTCCGGCTGTCCCCCGTACGTACCAACGACGCGTGAGGCTCCGGATCACGGGCTTGGCGAAGATCCTTGCGGCCGGGGGCGAAGATCCTCGCGGCCGGGAACCAAGGACCCGCTCGCAGCCGTCGTAGGCGGCACCGGCATAGTGGGATACCACCCCATTGCCGGGGCGGTGCATGACAATTCCACATAGGCCGTAGAGCAGATCAGTACTCAGGGGGAGTTCCGCCCATGCCATCCTCACGCCGACCCGCACTGGCCGTGGCCGCCATAGCCTCGGTTCTGGCGCTCACCGCCACCGCGTGCGATTCCTCGGACGACAACACCGACGCCCGGCCGACCGCGTCGTCGGAGCAGGGCGTGGACGACATCAAGCTGCCCGACAACCTCAACGACAAGTTGAAGAACCTCGGCATCGATCTGGACCAGTGGAAGAACGGTGCCTGGAACAAGTGGGACCGGGACGACTGGCTGCGCGAGGCCGGTGACTTCATCAACCCGATCATCAAGGGTCTGTGGAAGCCGGACCGGATGCGCGACGCGCAGGAGCCCGACAAGCCGGTCGACGACAGCGACATCGCGGACGACCAGGGTGTGACCGACCCCGATCCGCAGCCTGTCCCGGCCAAGGAGGTCACCAGCCCGTACAGCTCCAAGGTCCCCTACGCGGGCAAGGTCTTCTTCGACGGCCCCGAGGGTTCGATGGTCTGCTCCGCGACCGTGGTCGAGGACCCGGCGCACCCCGGCAAGTCCAACCTGGTGTGGACGGCGGGCCACTGCGTCCACGCGGGCAAGGGCGGCGGCTGGTACAAGAACCTGATGTTCGTCCCCTCCTACAACGACGCGGGCAAGTCGCAGGCGGAGCTGGAGAACGCCACCAAGGAGGAGCTGGCTCCCAAGGGCGTCTGGTGGGCCGACTGGGCGCAGACCTCCTCGCAGTGGATCGACAGGGGCGCGGCCGTGGGCGGCAAGGGCGCTCCGTACGACTTCGCGGTGATGCATGTGAAGCCGGAGGTCAGCGGCGGCAAGTCGCTCGAGGAGATGGTGGGCGGCGCGCTGCCGGTCGACTTCAACGCCCCGGCGGTGAAGTCCATCGACGAGATCACGGCCACCGGCTACCCGGCCGCGCCGCCGTTCGACGGCCAGAAGATGAACCAGTGCGCGGACAAGCCGGGCCGGCTCTCCCTGGACGCCAAGCAGCCGACGATGTACCGCATCGGCTGCACCATGACCGCGGGTTCCTCCGGCGGCGGCTGGGTCGCCGAGGGCGCGGACGGCAAGCCCTCGCTGGTGTCCAACACCTCGATCGGCCCGTCCAACGCGACCTGGCTGGCGGGCCCGCACCTGGGCCCCGAGGCGAAGGGCGTCTACAACGCGGTCAGCAAGAAGTTCGCGAGCCAGTGACCGGCTGAGCCGGTAGCCGTCAGGCACCATACGGCGAGGGCCCGCCCCCGGAAGTCCGGGGGCGGGCCCTCGCCGTATGCCTGTCGTGCCTTCGCGGTGTGCCGGTCGTGGCTAGTGCTGTCCGGCGGCCGCGGCCGGTACGAAGCGCCGCAGCTCCGCCGCGAGCTCCTCGTGCACCCGCGCCTTGAGCAGCGTGCCCTCGGGGGTGTGCTCCTCGGAGAGCACCTCACCCTCGACGTGGGTGCGCGCGACCAGCTTGCCGTCGGTGTACGGCAGCAGGACCTCGATCTCGACCTGAGGCCGGGGCAGCTCCTCGTCGATCACCGCGAGCAGCTCGTCGATGCCCAGCCCGCTGCGGGCCGACACCGCCATGGCGCGCCGCTCCATGCGCAGCAGCCGCTGCACCACCAGCGGATCGGCCAGATCCGCCTTGTTGATCACGACGATCTCGGGCACGTCGACCGCGCCCACATCGCGGATCACCTCGCGCACGGCGGCCAGCTGCTCCTCCGGCGCCGGATGCGAGCCGTCCACCACATGGACGATCAGATCGGCGTCGCCGACCTCCTCCATCGTGGAGCGGAACGCCTCCACCAGGTGGTGCGGAAGGTGCCGGACGAACCCGACGGTGTCCGCCAGTGTGTAGAGCCGCCCGCTGGGGGTCTCGGCCCGGCGCACGGTCGGGTCGAGGGTGGCGAACAGTGCGTTCTCCACCAGGACGCCCGCACCGGTGAGCCGGTTGAGGAGCGAGGACTTGCCCGCGTTGGTGTAACCGGCGATGGCGACCGAGGGGACCTTGTGGCGCCGGCGCTCCTGCCGCTTGATGTCGCGGCCGGTCTTCATCTCGGCGATCTCGCGGCGCATCTTCGCCATCTTCTCGCGGATGCGGCGCCGGTCCGTCTCGATCTTGGTCTCACCGGGGCCACGGGTGGCCATACCGCCGCCCGAGGATCCGGAGCCACCGCCACCCATCTGCCGGGACAGCGACTGGCCCCAGCCTCGCAGCCGCGGCAGCATGTACTGCATCTGGGCGAGCGAGACCTGCGCCTTGCCCTCTCGGGACTTGGCGTGCTGGGCGAAGATGTCGAGGATCAGGGCGGTCCGGTCGACCACCTTGACCTTGACGACGTCCTCGAGGTGGATCAGCTGGCCGGGGCTCAGCTCACCGTCGCAGACCACGGTGTCGGCACCGGACTCGACCACGATGTCGCGCAGTTCCTCGGCTTTGCCGGAGCCGATGTAGGTGGCGGGATCCGGCTTGTTGCGCCGCTGGATCACGCCGTCGAGCACCAGGGCACCGGCGGTCTCGGCGAGCGCGGCCAGCTCCGCGAGGGAGTTCTCCGCGTCCTGCGCCGTGCCGGAGGTCCATACGCCGACCAGCACCACGCGCTCCAGGCGCAGCTGCCGGTACTCGACCTCGGTGATGTCCTCGAGCTCGGTGGACAGCCCCACCACACGCCGCAGCGCGGCACGGTCGGAGCGGTCGTACTGGTCGCCGTCACGCTCCTCGTCGATCTCGTGACTCCAGGCGACGTCCTCTTCCATCAGGGCGTCGGCCCGAAGGCTCTCGGCGGGTCGCTGCCGGTCCTGCGGAAGGGAAGAGGAGTGGGTCAAAGGAATCCTTACGTCGTGGAATACCGTCACTGTCGACAACGCGTGGCGAGCCCGCGGGATTCCCCGCCGGGTCCGGCCGCGACGCCGACTCCATGATGGTCGCACGCGGCGGCCGGGCCGTCACCCTGGTTTCACGGCCCATGGCACCGCGTAACGCACCGCATGCCGCCCTGCCCGGGCGCCCGGCAGCGCGGCGCCCTTCGTGCTCTCCTTCGCCGTCGGCCGCCAGTCGGCGTGTCCCGGCATCGGCGGCGTCTTCTTGCCGTACAGCCAGGGACGGAGGAATCCGCTCAGGTCGCGACCCGCCACGTGGGAGGCCAGCCGGATGAAGTCGGCGGTCGAGGCCACTCCATCGCGGTGGCGGAGCACCCATTCCCGCTCCAGCCGGTCGAAGGCGGTCCGGCCGATCCGCTGCCGCAGTGCGTACAGCACCAGCGCGCTGCCGTCGTAGACGACCGGGCGGAAGATGCCGATCTGCTGACCGGAGTCGGCCGGCTTGGGGGCCGCGGGCGGCCCGCCCTCGGCCCGCCAGGCGTCGGACTGCTCGTACGCCTTGCGCATCCGCCGCTCCAGGCTCGCCTTACCGCGCTCATCGGCGTACAGCGCCTCGTACCAGGTCGCGTGCCCCTCGTTGAGCCACAGATCGGACCAGCGGCGCGGGCTGACGCTGTCGCCGAACCACTGGTGCGCCAGCTCGTGCACCATGATCGATTCGATGTACCACCGCGGCAGCTCCTCGCTGGTGAACAGATCGCGCTCGAAGAGGGAGAGCGTCTGTGTCTCCAGCTCGAAGCCGGTGGTGGCGTGGGCGATCAGGACGCCGTAGTTCTCGAACGGGTAGCGCCCGGCCTTCTTCTCCATCCAGGCCAGCTGTCCGGGAGTGCGCGCGAGCCACTTCTCCAGCCGTGCGCGGTCCGCCGCGGGTACGACGTCGCGCACCGGCAGCCCATGGGGCCCGGCGCGGCGCGGCACGGCGGAGCGGCCGATGGAGATCTGCGCCAGTTCGGTGGCCATGGGATGGGCGAGGCGGTACGTCCAGATGGTCCGCGATCCCTTGCGGATGCGCAGTCCGGGAAGACCGCCCGCGACGACCGTAAGGCTCTTCGGAGCGGTGATCCGGAAGGTGAAGCGGGCCTTGTCGGCGGGGTGGTCGTTGCAGGGGAAGACCCGGTGGGCGGCGTTGGCCTGGTTGGCCATGACCAGCCCGTCGCTGGTGCGGACCCAGCCGCCGTTGGTGCCGCCCTGTGGATCGCTGGTGTGGTGGACGGTGATCCGGAATGCGGCGCCCTTACGGAGCGGGGCGGACGGCGTGACCACCAGGTCCTCACCGGCCGTCACGAACCGGGCCCGGGCCCCGTCGACCCGCACCCAGTCCACGACACCCTGGGCGAAGTCGAGGTTGACGGTACGCAGGGGGGCGGTGGCGTGGGCGTCGATGGTGGTGACGGCGTCGAGCGGCCGGTCCTGGCGGCGATAGTCGAACGCGATGTCGTACGCCGCGACGTCGTACCCGGGGTTGCCGAGCTCCGGGAAGAGGGGGTCGCCGATGCCCAGGGGCCCGGGGTGCGTGGACGATACCGGCCCCGCGGCGGAGGAGGGGCCGACCGCGAGGAAGACGGCGGCCATGGCCGCGGCCACCAGCGCGGTCCTGCGGCGCCCGGTGCGCGGCGGCCAGGGGCGGCGCCCCGAAGAAAACGTCATGCCCTACGGCTACCAGCGCCCCGGCACCGGCGCAGTCGCTCCCGGCTTTGATCCACCCGAAGGAGTTCAGGCGGACCGGGCGGCGCTCAAGAGCGCGCCGCGGCCATGCTGCGGCCCTCGCGGGTCACGTCATAGACCCCGGGGACGTTCCGCATGGCCCGCATCAGCGTCGGCAGCCTGCCCGCGTCGGGCAGCTGGAGCGTGTAGGTGTGCCGGACGCGCTGCTCACGGGGCGGTTCGACGGCGGCCGCGACCACCTCCGCGCCCTCGGCGGCGATGGCCTCGGTGAGATCCGCGAGCAGATGCGGCCTGCTGAACGCCTCCGCGAAGAGGGTCACGCGATAGTCGCCGCCTCCGTCTCCGTCGTCCTCGTCCGCCCAGCGCACCCCGACGGCCGTGCGCCCGGCCGCGATCATCCGCGCCACCCCGGGGCACCGCTCGCGGTGCACGGTGACGGCCCCGCCGCGGACCGCGAAGCCGGTGACCGCGTCGGGCGGCACGGGGGTGCAGCAGCGGGCGAGCCGTACGGTCGCGCCGGGCCGGTCGACGATGATGCCCCCCTCGGGGCGGACCGCCCCGGCCGCGGGGACGGCGGTCTCGCCGCCCTGCGAAGCCTGCGAGCCCTGCGCGTCCTGGCCGGCGAGCGTGGCGGCGGACTCCGCCTCAGGCTCTCGGGACTCGTGCTGCGCGGGCTGCGGCGCCGGGTGGGCGGCCAGCCAGCGGTTGATGGCGATGCGGGCGGCCGGGGTGCGGGCGTGGTCGAGCCACTCCGGCGAGGGGCCGTGGGAGGCGGCGTCCCGGCTGTCGCCTGCCATCAGCAGCTGCAGGGTGTCGCCGTCGCGCAGCACCGTGCTCAGGGTCGCGATCCGGCCGTTGACCCGGGCGCCGATACAGGAGTGGGCGTCCTCGCCGTACAGGGCGTACGCGGCGTCCACGCAGCTCGCGCCCGCGGGCAGGCCGAGCGTCCCGCCGTCGGAGCGGAAGACCGTGATCTCCCGGTCCTGGGCGAGCTCGTCACGGAGCGAGGTCCAGAAGAGGTCGGGGTCCGGGGTGGCGCTCTGCCAGTCGAGCAGCCGGGACAGCCAGCCGGGGCGGGTCGGGTCGGCCCGCTCGCCCTCGGGGGCGTCGGCGCCCTCCGTCGGGGTGTACGGATTGCCGAGGGCGATCACCCCGGCCTCCGCGACCCGGTGCATCTGATGGGTGCGGATGAGGACCTCGGTGACCTCGCCGTCGCGCCCGGCCACGGCCGTGTGCAGCGACTGGTAGAGGTTGAACTTGGGGACCGCGATGAAGTCCTTGAACTCCGAGATCACCGGGGTGAAGCAGGTGTGCAGTTCGCCCAGGACCGCGTAGCAGTCCGCGTCGTCGGAGACGAGGACGAGGAGGCGGCCGAGGTCGGTGCCGGTCAGCTCACCGCGCTTGATCCCGACCCGGTGGACGGAGACGAAGTGCCGCGGCCGGACCAGGACTTCGGCGGTGATGCCGGCCTCGTGGAGCACGCCCCGGACGTCCTCGGCGGCGCGGGTCAGCGGGTCGGGGCGCCCGGCGTGGGCCTGGAGGAGCTCGCGGGTCTGCGCGTACTCCTCGGGGTGGAGGATGGCGAAGACCAGGTCCTCCAGCTCGGTCTTGAGCGCCTGCACCCCGAGCCGCTCGGCGAGCGGGATCAGCACATCGCGGGTGACCTTGGCGATGCGCACCTGTTTCTCGGGGCGCATCACGCCGAGGGTGCGCATGTTGTGCAGCCGGTCGGCGAGTTTGATCGACATCACCCGGACGTCGTTGCCCGTGGCCACGAGCATCTTGCGGAAGGTCTCGGGCTCGGCCGCCGCGCCGTAGTCGACCTTCTCCAACTTGGTGACACCGTCGACGAGATAGCGGACCTCCTCGCCGAACTCCTCCCCCACCTGATCGAGGGTCACCTCGGTGTCCTCGACGGTGTCGTGGAGCAGCGAGGCGGTCAACGTAGTGGTCTCGGCGCCCAGTTCGGCGAGGATCAGCGTGACGGCCAGCGGATGGGTGATGTACGGCTCACCGCTCTTGCGCATCTGGCCGCGGTGGGAGGACTCGGCCAGGACATACGCCTTGCGGAGCACATCCAGATCGGCTCCGGGATGGTGTGCGCGGTGGACCTTGGCCACATGCTCGATCGCGTCCGGCAGCCGGCCGCGGGAGGCCGGGCCCAGCAGGGCCGCCCGGCTGAACCTGCGGAGATTGCGCAGGTCGATGCGGGGGAGACCGCGCCTGCGGCCGAACGGGGCCTGGTCGGTGGCCTCTGCGCTCATGGGCAACCTCCGGCGGCGTCGAGCGTCAACCGGCGTGGGTGCTCCCCGGGGCCGGTGCTTGATGCTATCGAGCCCATCACGCACGGCCGACCGGCTCTCGCCCAGAGTGAAACGGATCACCCATTCGAGGGAACTGTCAGCCGAGGTCCGTGCCCAGCCAAGCGGGATCCAGTTCCCCCTCGGCCACGATCACGGCAGGGCCGGTCATCTCCACCGTACCGTCCGGCCGTTCACTGATCACAAGGCGCCCTCCGGGGACGTCCACGGTGTACGTGACGGGGTGGCCGGTCACCGCCGGGTCGGCCCCGTCACGGCGCGCCGCGGCCACCATCACGGCGCAGGCGCCGGTGCCGCAGGAGCGAGTCTCACCGGAACCGCGCTCATGCACGCGCATCGCGACATGGCGCGGGCCGCGGTCGACGACGAACTCGACATTGGTGCCGTGGGGGTACGCGGAGGCGGGGCGCACGGCGGGGGCCGCCAGCAGATCACCGGCCTGGGCGAGATCGTCGACGAAGGCGACCGCGTGCGGGTTGCCCATGTTCACGTTGCGGGCGGGCCAGCTGTGCTCACCGACCGTGACCGTGATCTCCGCCTCGGGGCCGGGGCCGGGCCCGGGCAGCGTGGCCTCGCCCATCACCACGGTGATCGGGCCTTCGGACCGCGCCGTGGCCTCGCCCGGCCGCGCGGCGTCACCGGCGTCCTTGGCGATGTGGACCCGGCGCACCCCGGCCCGGGTGGCGACCGCGAGATCGCCCGCCTCGGCGAGCCCGGCCCGCTGCAGATACCGGGCGAAGACGCGGACTCCGTTGCCGCACATCTCGGCGATGCTGCCGTCGCTGTTGCGGTAGTCCATGAACCACTCGGCCTGGTCGGCCATGGCCCGCGCCTCGGGGTGGGCCGAGGCGCGCACGACGCGGATCAGCCCGTCACCGCCGATACCGGCGCGGCGGTCGCAGATCCGGGCGACGGCGGCCGCGGACAGCTCCAGGCTGCCGTCCAGGTCGGGGACGATGACGAAGTCGTTCTCGGTGCCGTGACCCTTGAGGAAGGACAGCCGTGGTGCGGTGCTCATCCCTCGATCCTACGGGGGACCGCGTGCGCCGTCCCGCCGTGCCCGGGCCGTCGGTGCCGGGCGGGCCGCAGGGCCGCGACGAGCGCACCGCCGCGAGGCGCCGTGCCGGGCGCCGTAAGGCCGCGAGGATGCGCCGGAGGGGGTCTAGCGGAGGCGGGCCACCCGCCAGAAGGTGAGGGCGGCCAGCAGGGCCACGATCGCCACGTAGAGGACGACGAAGCGCCAGTCCGGGCGGCGTCCGGAGCCTCTGGGGGGAAGGCCCGGCCAGGTGTAGCCCACCCGGCGGGCGGCCATCAGGCCCCAGCCCGCCGCGCAGCAGCTCAGCAGCAGGCCGAGCATGGCCACGACCGCCCCTCCGTCGCCGAACTCGAAGGCGAGCGGGAAGGCGAACATCAGCGAGCCGAGGATGGCGAGGCCGACGATCGGCGCGATCTGCCAGATCCGCAGCCGACGCGGCGGGCGCAGCTCCCGGAAGGACTCCCCGGAGACGGATCCCGCGCCGTCCGGGTCCTCGGAGCCGTCCTCGAGGACCGGTGCGCCGGGTTCGTGGAGCGCTCCTCCGGCCTCATCGGGGCCGTCGGGGGTCAGCGGCCCCGCGTCTCCGTGCGGCGATTGCTGCGATGCGTCGCGAGGGCCGGCCTCCATCGCCACACGCCCTCCCAACTCCAGACACCACGGCACGATCGGAGCTTGATGATGGCATGCCCGCCGGGGCCCGAATGACGAGCTGAGCGTCCCGATGCCATGACGTGATCAGGCTGTGACCGCCCGTTCAACCAACGCGAGCGCGCTCGCCAGGAGTTCCCCTCTGCGGTCGGCGGCTCCGCTGAGCCAGTGCACCCGGGGATCGCGGCGGAACCAGGAATCCTGGCGGCGCGCGAACCGCTTGGTGGCGCGCACGGTTTCGGCCCTCGCCTCCTCCTCGGTGCACTCCTCCGCGAGCGAGGCGAGCACTTGCTGATAGCCGAGGGCGCGGGAGGCGGTACGGCCCGAGCGCAGCCCGGCGGCCTCCAGCAGACGGACCTCCTCGACCAGCCCGGCGTCCCACATCCGGTCCACCCGCAGGGCGATCCGCGTATCCAGCTCGGGCCGCTCGACGTCGACGCCGATCTGGAGCGTGTCGTAGACCGCCTCATGCCCGGGCAGATTGGCGGTGAAGGGGCGGCCCGTGATCTCGATGACCTCCAGCGCCCGGACCACCCTGCGGCCATTGCTGGGCAGGATCGCGCGCGCCGCCTCGGGGTCGGCGGCGGCGAGCCGGGCATGCAGGGCCCCGGAGCCCCGCTCCTCCAGCTCGGCCTCGAGCCGGGCCCGGACGGCGGGGTCGGTGCCCGGGAACTCCAGCGCGTCGATGGCCCCGCGGATGTAGAGGCCGGATCCGCCGACCAGGATGGGAGTGCGGCCCTCGTCGAGCAGGCGGTCCATCTCGGCCCGGGCCAGCCGCTGGTACTCGGCGACGCTCGCGGTCTGGGTGACGTCCCAGATGTCCAACAGCCGGTGTGGGACCCCCTGCCGCTCGTCCTCCGTCAGCTTGGCGGTGCCGATGTCCATGCCCCGGTAGAGCTGCATGGAGTCGGCGTTGACGACCTCGCCGTCGAGATGTCTGGCGAGCGCGACGCCCAGATCGGACTTTCCGGCCGCGGTGGGGCCGACGACGGCGATGACTCGCGGCGGGTGGCCTGCAGTATTCACCGGGCCAGTCTCGCAAACGCCGGGGGCCTCCTCGAATGAGCGACGTGACGGGGCACCGACGGGTTCGTTGCCCGCTTGCGAGGTTCCGGGGGCCGGTTCAGCTCATCGGCCTCCGCGCGCGGCGCAAGGGAACGCTCCGAGCGGCACGGGATTTCCCCCGCACGAGTAAGGTATGGAGTGGTTATGGGCGTGTTTTCCAGGTTTCGTCGCGATCGTCATGTGCCGAAGGAGGCGAGCCGCTCGTCCGAGAAGGCACCGTCCGCACGGGACACCCAGGTCGCTGCCGACGCCATGACGGCGGAGGCCGCGTCCGGGACCGGCGACGGGGCTGAAACCGCGCGGAGCGGGAAGGAGAGCCCGGCGGGTGAAGGCGCCGGACTCCCCAAGCAGCAGTCCGCGGCCCAGGCGGCCGACAGCGAGACCGGTGGGAGCACCCGCACATAGGCAGCCGACGAGGGTAGGTGGCACATGGGGCTGATGGACAATCTCAAGGCCAAGGCCGGTCAGATGAAGGGCAAGGCCGGCAGCCTTGCGCAGCAGCACGAGGCCAGGATCGAGCGGGGCCTGGAGAAGGCGGCCAAGACGGTCGACACCAGGACCAAGGGCAAGTACAGCGCCAAGATCGAGACTGGCAGGGGCAAGGCGAAGGGCGCTCTCAACCGCCTTTCGCACATGGAAGAGGACAAGCCCAAGCGCAAGCGCGACGAATAAAGCCGGCCAGGCCAGGACGGCGCCCAAGTCGGGGGCGGGCGACGCCGGGCCCAGACCGGCCGGCCCCGCCGGTACGCGGCCGTGGAGCGGACGCTCCACGGCCGCGAGCGGGCTACGACGACCAGCTCGCCACGAAATACCCCACGCCGTACGGCGCTTCGTCATACCGCAACTCCCCCTTCAGAGGCGCCCCCTCGGCCGCCCCCGCGAGCACCTGCAGCGGCGCGCGGCCCGCCGCCTGGAGCTCGTACGCCAACTCCTCGTCGAGCGCGGCCAGCGCCCCGGTGTCGGCGGCCGCCAGCGCCCGCGCCACCTCGGCGTCGAACGGGGCCGCCCGCTCGTCGAGATAGCCCGGCGCCTTCAGCGTGCGGCATGCGGTGCCGTCGCCCATCACCAGCAACGCCATTCGCTCCGCCCGCCCGGCGAGCTCCCTTCCAACTTCAATACACCGCTCGGCCGCGAGAGGTTCCCCCACACCCAGCCCCTCGACGGGCACCGCCGGGTCCCACCCCGCGTGCTCCAGCAACCAGGCGGCGACCGCCAGCGACAGTGGCAGCGAGGGCGAGGGGGCCTGCCCCGCTGCATCGTCGCCCCCGGACGCCCCGTCCGCCGGCGGCGCGGCCAGCCGCACCTCCACCTCCACGCCGAAGCCGCGGAACGATCCGGCCGCGCCCTGCGCATGCGGTCCGCGCCCGGCGCGCTCGGCGGGCCCCACCACGATCAGGCGCTCCGGACGCGCCGCCGCGAGGGCGCGGACGGCCTCGGCGCATGCCGCGCGCAGCCCGTCCAGCTCGGGAGCGGCTCCGGCGGCGACCTCGGGCACCAGCAGCGGCGGACACGGGCAGACGGCGGCGGCGATCAGCATGATCGTCAGCCTAGCCGGGCGCTCAGTCGCAGCCGCAGCCCGCGGCGGGCGCGGCCGGCGGCGACGGCGGGGCGCCCACCGTCGGCAGGCCCAGCATCACCCCCGCGGGCTTCTTCTCCCCGGCTGCGTTCCGCCGCTCCCAGGCGTCTCCGGCACGGGTGCGCCGCACGCCCCGGGCCGGGCCCTCGGCCAGCAGATGGTGCGGCGCGGCGTAGGTGATGTCGACGGTGACGACGTCGCCGGGGCGCACCGGCTCATCGGGCCGGGCGAAGTGCACCAGGCGGTTGTCGGCGGCGCGGCCGGACAGCCGCCGCGTGGCGTCGTCCTTACGGCCTTCACCCTCGGCGACCAGCACCTCCAGCGTGCGCCCGACCTGCTTCTTGTTCTCCTCCCAGGAGATCTCCTCCTGGAGCGCGACCAGCCGCTCGTAGCGCTCCTGGACGACCGCCTTGGGCACCTGGCCGGCCATCTCGGCGGCGGGCGTCCCGGGCCGCTTGGAGTACTGGAAGGTGAACGCCTGCGCGAATCGCGCCTCGCGCACCACGTGCAGCGTCTGCTCGAAGTCCTCCTCCGTCTCACCGGGGAAGCCGACGATGATGTCGGTCGAGATGGCGGCGTCCGGCATGGCGGCGCGCACCTTCTCGATGATGCCGAGGTAGCGCTCCTGCCGGTACGAGCGGCGCATCGCCTTGAGCACGGTGTCCGAGCCGGACTGCAGCGGCATGTGCAGCTGCGGCATCACGTTCTCCGTCTCCGCCATGGCGGAGATCACGTCGTCGGTGAAGTCACGCGGATGCGGCGAGGTGAACCGGACCCGCTCCAGGCCTTCGACCTTCCCGCAGGCGCGCAGCAGCTTGCTGAACGCCTCGCGGTCACCGATGTCGGAGCCGTACGCGTTCACGTTCTGGCCGAGCAGGGTGATCTCGGTGACGCCCTCGGCGACCAGGGTCTCCACTTCGGCGAGGATGTCGCCGGGGCGGCGGTCCTTCTCCTTGCCGCGCAGCGCCGGGACGATGCAGAAGGTGCAGGTGTTGTTGCAGCCCACCGAGATGGAGACCCACGCGGCGTACGCGGACTCGCGCCGCGTCGGAAGGGTGGAGGGGAAGGCTTCCAGGGACTCGGCGATCTCGACCTGGGCCTCCTCCTGGACGCGGGCGCGCTCCAGCAGCACCGGCAGACTGCCGATGTTGTGGGTGCCGAAGACCACATCGACCCAGGGGGCCTTCTTGACGATGGTGTCGCGGTCCTTCTGGGCCAGACAGCCGCCGACGGCGATCTGCATGCCCGGCCGCCGCGCCTTCATCGGCGCGAGCCGGCCGAGGTTGCCGTAGAGGCGGTTGTCGGCGTTCTCCCGCACCGCGCAGGTGTTGAAGACGACGATGTCGGCCTCGCCCTCGCCGGTGCCCTCGGGAGCGCGGACAAAGCCCGCCTCCTCCAGCAGGCCCGAGAGCCGCTCGGAGTCGTGGACATTCATCTGGCACCCGTAGGTGCGGATCTCGTAGCTCTTGGGTGCTTGAACGTCCACTGCCGGGCTCCGGTCGCTGCTGATGGTCACGCATCAAGGGTAGGCGCTCACAGAAGCCCCCCTGCCTGGCGGTGGTCCGGGCACCCCTCGGCACACTATGTTCCATGACACGGAACAGTTCCCAAGGCAATATGCTCGACAAGGCAGTGGCGGTCCTCGACTGCTTCCGGCCCGACGGCGGCGCGTTCCGTCTCACAGAACTGTCCGCGCGTACCGGGCTGGCCAAGACCACCGCCTTCCGGCTCTGCGCCGATCTGGTCCGTCTGGGCCTGCTCGAACGGGATGCCGAGACCTACCGGCTCGGCGGGGCTCTGTTCGAACTGGGCTCGCTCGTCCCGCGCCGACGCGATCTGCGGGAGGCCGCGCTGCCGTTTCTGCAGGACCTCTTCGAGGCCACCCACGAGACCGTGCACCTCGGGGTGCGCGAGGGCCACGAGGTGGTCTATGTCGAGCGCATCCACGGCCACGACGCCCTTCGGCTGCCGTCCCGCATCGGCGGCCGACTGCCCCTGACCTGCACCGGCGTCGGTAAGGCGCTCCTGGCGTTCTCGGGCTCCGAGCTGGTCGAGGACGTCCTGGCCGCGTCCCTGCCCCGTCTCACCCCCCAGTCGATCACCGATCCGGACCGGCTGCGCACGGCCATCGAGCAGGCCCAGGTCGCGGGTCTGGCCTACGAGGAGGAAGAAGCGGCTCCGGGGGTCAGCTGTATCGCGGCTCCCGTCTTCGACGGGCCGACGGCGGTGGCGGCGCTGTCGGTGGCCGTACCCCGCAGCCGCTTCCGGCCCGCGCAGCTGGCCCCGGCCGTCCGGACCGCGGCCCTGGGACTGTCGAGGGCCCTGCGGTCCGGCACGTGACCGAGTGCCCGGCGGGATCCGCGGCTCGCCCCTCCCGTCCCGGGAGCGGGGCTGGCAGGATCCTCGCCATGGCCGTCACCCTTCCGCGCCTGGACCGGCGCCGTGCCCTGCAGTCCGCCGCCGCGGGCCTCGTCGCCCTGGGGCTGCTGCTGTGGTGGCTGCTGGCGGTGGGCGGCGGCCCCTCCCCCAGCGGCCGGGCGACCTTCGCGACCGGGGTCTCCACCGGGGTCTACGACACCTATGGCCGGATGCTCGAGCGGGACCTCGCCCGGGACCTCCCCGATGTCGATGTACGGCTGGAACAGACCAGGGGATCCCCGGACAACGTCGAACGGCTGGCCCGGGGCAGGGCCACCTTCGCCATCGCCGCCACCGACGCCGTCGCCGCCTACCAGGGCGAGGGCGCGGGGCGGCTGCGGGCCTGTGCCCGGCTGTACGACGACTACATGCAGCTGGTCGTGCCCAGGGGCTCCTCCGTGCGATCGGCTCGCGACCTGAAGCATCTTCGGGTGGGCGTGGGCGACGACGGCTCGGGCGTGCAGCTGATCACCCGGGCGCTGATCAAGGCCGCCGGGCTCGACTTCAATCGGGACATCCGGGCGGAGCGGGTCGGCATCGACGCCATGCCGAGGCTGCTGCGGCAGGGCAAGCTCGACGCCTTCTTCTGGTCGGGCGGGCTGCCGACCACCGCGGTGCGCACCCTGGCCCACGCCTACCCGATCCGGCTCGTCCAGCTCGGCGACCTCACCGGCCCGCTGCACCGGCAGGGCGGGGTGACGCGTTACTACCGGGCGGCCACCGTGCCCGCCGACGCGTACGAGGAGATACGCAGGCCGGAGCCGGTCAAGACGATCGCCGTACCGAACCTCCTGGTCACCACCGACCGGGTCGACCCCGATCTGGCGGAGGGCGTCACCCGCACGGTGATAGAGAACCGGGACCGCATCGGGGCGAAGGTGCACGCCGCGCAGAAGGTGGACCTGCGGACCGCCGTCTTCACCGATCCGCTCGCCCTCCACAAGGGCGCGGCGCGCTATTACCGCTCGGTCAAGCCGTAGCCGGGCCACGTCCGGGGTCGGCCGAAACCGCCGAGGCCCCGCCGGAAGGTCCGGCAGGATCCTCCTATGACTGTGAAGAACGGCAGGCGGTGGAACAACAACATCCACTACCACCCCCGTATCCTCGGCGCGGTCCCCGACGGCGCCCGGCGCGCCCTCGACGTCGGCTGCGGCGAGGGCATGCTCGCCCGCGAACTGCGGCGGGCCGTGCCGCACGTCACCGCCATCGACCTCGACGCGGCCAGTATCGAGCTGGGCCGCGCGTACCGGGACGATGTCGACTACATCCTCGGCGACTTCCTGAGCCATCCCTTCGAGCCCGCCTCGTTCGACGTCATCGCGTCGGTGGCCGCCCTGCACCACATGGACGGCGCCACCGGGCTGGCCCGGATGCGCGACCTGCTGCGGCCCGGCGGTGTCCTGGCCGTCGTCGGCCTCGCCCGTAACACCCTGCCCAAAGACCTGCCGCACATCCTCGCCGGTGTGACCGTCGGTGCCGTCCACCGCGCAAGGAAAGGGCTGTGGCACCACCCGTCGCCCATCGTGTGGCCGCCGCCGGTGACGTACCCGGAGATGCGGGCGATGGCCGCCGAGATCCTGCCCGGCTCGCTGTACCGCCGTCATCTCCTGTGGCGTTACAGCATCATCTGGCGCAAGCCGCAGGGCTGAGCGGGCTTGTGGCCCGCTGCGCCGCCCGTCCTTACGGTCTTCCTCACGTCCTTACGGTCTTCACGTCCTCACCGGGCCCGGTCCCTTCACCTGCTCACCCGGTCCGGTGCGCGGGACGGTGATGGTCACGCGCAGCCCGCGGGGCTCGTTGGGGGCGTAGTCGATCGTGCCCCCGCCCGCCGCGAGCAGGGCGCGGGTGATGGACAGGCCCAGACCCGAACCCGAGATGTTCTGGTGGCGGCTGCTGCGCCAGAAGCGGTCGCCGACCCGGGCGAGTTCGTCCTCGGTGAGGCCCGGGCCGCCGTCGGCGACGACGATCGCGACGGTGTCGCCCTCCGTGCGCGCCGAGACCTCCACATGTGCCCCCTCGGGCGTGAACTTCAGTGCGTTGTCGACGACGGCGTCCAGCGCGCTGGACAGGGCCACCGGGTCGGCCCAGCCGGTGATGGCGGCGGGGCCGGTGTAGGCGAGCCCGACCTCCTCCCGCTCGGCCACCAGAAGCCAGGCGTTCACCCGGTCGGTCGCCAGCTCCGCGATATCGGTGAGCCGCAGATCGGCTGCGGAGTGCTCGGCCAGGGCGAGGTCGAGCAGATCGTCCAGGACGCTGGCCAGGCGCTTGCCCTCCGCACGCACCGAGGCGATCTCCTCATGGCCGTCCGGCAGCTCCAGCGCCAGCAGCTCGATGCGCAGCAACAGCGCGGAGAGGGGGTTGCGCAGCTGGTGGGAGGCGTCGGCGACGAACGCCCGCTGCTGCTCCAGGACTTGTTCGACATTGTCGGCCATCTCGTTGAACGAGCGGGCGAGCCGCCGCAGTTCCGGGGGCCCCGAGGCGGCCGCGACACGTGACTGCATCCGCCCGGTCGCGATGTCGTGGGTCGCGGTGTCCAGGACGCGCACGGGCCGCAGCACCCATCCGGTCAGCCGGAAGGCGGCCCCCACGGCCAGCAGCATCGCGGCGCCTTCGCCCGCGCCGATGACCAGCCAGCCGTGCAGGGTCCGCGATCGCATCTGGCCGGTGGGCGAGTCGGTGACGACGACGGCCACCACGTCCCCGTCGCGGACCACGGGGGAGGCGACGGTGAGCCTGCCCCGCTGCCAGGGCCACACCTGGGGCGGATCGTGGCTGCGGCGCCCGGCGAGGGCCTCGTCGAACGCCCGGGCGCTCTCGCCCGTGTCCGGCAGCCGCCAGCTGCCGGGCGCCTCGGCCATGGGCGGCGCGTCCCGGTCCCGGTAGAAGACCCCGGCCCGGATGCCGTACAGATCGTGGTAGCGCTTGAGCTCGGCGCGCAGGGTGTCCAGCCGCTCGTCCCCCTCGGCGCCGACCGCCTCCGTCGGCCCGGCGGTGACGAACTGGGCGAGCGCGGCGAAGCGCGCGGTGTCGTCGATCCGGTCGACGACCACCCGCTGCTGCTCCCGGGCGGCCACGCTCCCGGCGAGCGGGAAGCCGAGCGCGAGCAGCACGCCCGCCATAAGGACGATGAGAAGCGGGAGGAGTCGGGTGCGCACCTGGGGAGTCCCGGTCGCTCAGTGGGCCGGGGCGACGAGGCGGTAGCCCACCCCGCGCACCGTCTCGATCAGGGCGGGCATCCGCAGTTTGGAGCGCAGGGAGGCGACATGGACCTCCAGGGTGCGCCCCGTCCCCTCCCAACTGGTGCGCCAGACCTCGCTGATGATCTGCTCCCGGCGGAAGACGACGCCGGGGCGCTGGGCGAGCAGGGCGAGCAGATCGAACTCCTTACGGGTGAGCGAGACGGTCGTGCCGTTGACCGAGACCTGGCGGGTGGGCAGCTCGATGGTCACCGGGCCGAGCCGCAGCGGCGGATGGGGGCCGTCCGGGGACTCGTCGGCGCCATGGCCCGTGTCCTGGGCGGCGGTGCGGCGGCTGACGGCGTGGATGCGGGCGAGCAGCTCCATGGTGTCGTACGGCTTGACCACATAGTCGTCGGCGCCGAGATTGAGCCCGTGTATCCGCGAGCGCACATCGGCGCGCGCGGTCACCATGATCACGGGGGTGGCGGTGCGCTTGCGGATCTTGCCGCACACCTCGAAACCGTCCTGGTCGGGCAGACCGAGGTCGAGGAGTACGACGCCGAAGGGCGCGCCGGAGTCGGGCAGCAGCGCCTGGAGCGCCTCCTCGCCGCTGCGGGCGTGGGTGACCTCGAAACCGTGCCGGGCGAGGATGGCGGACAGGGCCGCGGCGACGTGGTTGTCGTCCTCGACGAGCAGAAGTCTCACCAGCCCCTCCGCCACCTTCCCGTACCAGCGGAGACGCGTCTCGTACGCGCCCCCGTCACCATGGCTTCGAATACGGCCACGAACATGGCCACAGGGCATCCACCCCGATCGAGGGGCACCCGTCAAGACGCATTCGGTCACACACCGGTTTCCGTTATGCAGCCGGTACGGCGCGCGTCGTCTCGTTCACGCAGCGTGTCACGCCGCAGCCATATCGTTATCCTCAATTTCAGCTCAGATGTAATGACGCTGGTCGCAGCAGGTCACTACTGTCCTCCCAACCGAGGAGGACGGAGCGAGACGCCGATGAGCGAAGTATCGGTGACCAAGGACGCCGCACCAGTGGCGAACGCGTTGGTTGCGCTGTCAGGAGTCAACAAGCACTTCGGCGCGCTGCATGTGCTCCAGGACATCGACCTGACCATCAGTCGGGGCGAAGTGGTCGTCGTCATCGGGCCGTCCGGGTCCGGAAAGTCGACGCTGTGCCGCACGGTCAACCGGCTGGAGACGATCGACGCCGGTTCCATCACGATCGACGGCAAGCCGCTGCCCCAGGAGGGCAAGGAGCTCGCCCGGCTGCGCGCCGACGTCGGCATGGTCTTCCAGTCCTTCAACCTCTTCGCGCACAAGACGGTGCTCGAGAACGTGATGCTGGGCCAGGTCAAGGTCCGTAAGACGGACAAGAAGGCCGCCGAGGAGAAGGCCCGCACGCTGCTCGACCGGGTGGGCGTCGGCGCCCAGGCGGACAAGTACCCCGCGCAGCTCTCCGGTGGCCAGCAGCAGCGCGTGGCGATCGCGCGCGCCCTGGCCATGGACCCGAAGGTGATGCTCTTCGACGAGCCGACCTCGGCGCTGGACCCGGAGATGATCAACGAGGTGCTGGAGGTCATGCAGCAGCTCGCCAGGGACGGCATGACCATGGTCGTCGTCACCCACGAGATGGGCTTCGCCCGCTCCGCCGCGAACCGGGTGGTCTTCATGGCCGACGGCCGGATCGTCGAAGAGGCCGAGCCGGAGCAGTTCTTCAGCAACCCCCGCAGCGACCGGGCCAAGGACTTCCTGTCGAAGATCCTTCACCACTGAGTCCACGCCGGCCCGGCAGACCGCCGGCACGTTCGCCACTGCGTATCTGGACCACGTACTGAACACAGAGGGATGGGCACCATGAGGATTCGTAAGACGGCCGCGGCGGCCACGGTGGTTCTCGCGCTGGCCGCGACGGCGACCGCCTGCGGCGGCGAAAAGGGCACCGCCGGCGACAAGCCGAAGGGCGGCGAGGTCTTCAGCGGCGACTACACGGTCGCGAAGGACGTGAAGATCGACTCGTCGACCCTGAAGGCGGCGCAGAAGCGCGGCAAGATCGTCATCGGCGCCAAGGCCGACCAGCCCTTCCTCGGGTTCCAGGACACCGAGGGCAAGCGCTCCGGCTTCGACATCGAGATCGCCAAGATGGTCGCGGCCGACCTCGGCTTCTCCGCGGACAAGATCACCTTCAAGACGGTGGACTCCAACGTCCGCGAGACCTCGATCTCCAAGGGCCAGGTCGACTACTACGTCGGCACCTACACCATCAACGACGAGCGCAAGAAGCAGGTCGGCTTCGCGGGCCCGTACTACCAGGCCGGCGCCGACCTCCTGGTCCGCATGGAGGACAAGGGCAAGATCACCGGCCCGGACAGCATCAAGGGCAAGAAGGTCTGCTCGATCGTCGGCTCCACTCCGCTCCAGGAGATCAAGAAGCCGAAGTACGGCGCCAAGACCACCGAGCTGAGCAAGTACTCGCTCTGCGTCAAGCAGCTCCTCGACGGCCAGGTCGACGCGGTCACCACCGACGACGCGATCCTCAAGGGTTACGCCGCCCAGCGCTCCACCAAGCTGCACGTGGTCGGCAAGCCGTTCACCGAGGAGCCGTACGGCATCGGCATGAACAAGAACGACAAGGCGCTCCGCGACGCGATCAGCGACTCGCTCGAGAAGCACATCAAGAACGGCGACTACAAGAAGGCGTACGAAGGCACGCTCGGCAAGTCCGGCTCCTCCTACGTCGCCCCGAAGACCCCCCTGCCCCGCTACTGAGCAGGATTCCCCGTTCGCCTGGAAGCCGGTGCGCTCCGCACGCCGCTGACCTGACCGCTACCGCGGAGAATCGATGAACGTACTCCTCGATCATTTGCCCCAGTTCCGTGAGGGGTTCCTGGGAACCCTTTCCATCACGGCGGCCAGTGCGGCGCTGGCTCTCGTCCTGGGCATTGTCATAGCCGGCTTCCGGGTGTCGCCCATACCGCCGCTGCGGGCCTTCGGGACGGCGTGGGTCACCCTGCTGCGCAACACCCCGCTGACCCTGCTGTTCCTGATCGCGTTCTTCGTGATCCCGCAGATCTTCTTCCCCGGAACGAGCCCGTTCGTTCTCGCCATGGGGGCGCTGGGCTGCTACACGTCGTCCTTCGTCTGCGAGGCCGTGCGGTCCGGTATCAACACCGTGCCGCTCGGCCAGGCGGAGGCCGCCCGCAGCCTGGGCATGACCTTCTTCCAGACCCTCCGGCTGATCGTGCTCCCCCAGGCCACCCGGTCCGTGATTCCCCCCATGAGCAGCATCTTCATCGCGCTCACCAAGAACTCGGCCATCGCCGGGGCGTTCAGCAACACCGAACTGTTCAACGTCTCGAAGCTGCTGAGCGACAAGGGCTTCGCGATCGGCTGGATCTTCCTGTGGATCGCGCTGTGCTACCTGGTCATCACCTTCGCCATCAGCGGTCTCTTCCGACTGCTGGAGAGCCGCCTGGAGGTGGCCCGATGAGCTCGAGCGTCCTGTACGACGCCCCCGGTCCCAAGGCCCGCATCCGGAACCGCATCTACTCCGTCGTCGGCGGCCTGGCCGTCCTCGGGCTGATCGTCTTCGCCGTGGTGCGGCTGAACGACAAGGGTCAGTTCGCGCCCGAGATGTGGGACATCTTCAACTACGCGGGCGTGCGGACCAGCATCCGCGACGGCGTGGTCACCACCTTGAAGGTGTTCGCGGTCGCGGCGGTCCTCTCGCTGGTCCTCGGTGTCCTGCTCGCCGTCGGCCGGCTCTCGGACCACAAGGCCGTCCGCTGGTTCGCGACCGGTTTCATCGAGCTGTTCCGGGCCGTCCCGCTGCTGATCACCATCTACGTGCTGTGGGTGCTCTTCCTGACCTACCGGTCGGATCTGGGCCTCAGCGGTGACAACACCGGCTTCTGGGCCCTGGTCATCGGCCTGACCGTCTACAACGGCTCGGTCCAGGCCGAGGTGTTGCGGGCGGGCATCAACTCGGTGCCCAGGGGCCAGGGCGAGGCCGCCTACGCCCTGGGCATGCGCAAGACCCAGGTCATGATGACGGTCCTGGTGCCGCAGGCCGTACGGGCGATGCTGCCGACCATCATCAGCCAGCTGGTGGTGACGCTGAAGGACACCTCCCTCGGCTATGTCATCACCTATCAGGAACTGCTGTTCCAGCTTCAGCAGCTGGCCGGCAACATCGTCGTCAACGACGACAACCCCTACGTTCCGGTGATCATCGTCGGCGGCGCCATCTACATCGCGATGTGTCTGGCCCTCTCCGCCCTCGCCACCTGGATCGAGCGGCGCGGCCGGCGTGCCAAGACCGGCATCCGGGTCGCGGACGCGGGCCAGCCGCTGGCGGCCGCCGACGCGCTCGACGTCGTCGACCACTCCACGGTCTCCGCCCCGGACGCACCCACCGGCAAGACGAACTGAGGGTCCGTCCGGGGGGCCGGGAGGCCGGGAGGACCTGGCGGAGGTCCGTCCGGGGGGCCGGGCGGACGAGTGAAACCCTTACCAGGGCGGTGGCGCACGCGCCACCGCCCTTCGTCGCTTGACGCGGGCAGCGGCAGTGGGTTGCATGCTTTCTGTGATCGCTCACCGGGTTTCAACTGCCAATTTCCGTACGCCACGTACGACCCGCAGGGCCGCAGGAACCGCACCGTGGACCCGGTGATCGTCGCCGGGGCGGGCCCGGTCGGCCTCACCCTGGCCCTCGCCCTGGCGCGCCTCGAGGTGCCCGTCATCCTGCTGGACGAGTCCACGGGCGGTGAGGAGAGCCGGCTGGCCCGCACCGTTGTGCTGCGCCCGGACGCCGCCGCCCTGCTGGAGCGGCTGGGCTGCCGGGTCACCGCCCGGACGCGGCCGTGGACCGGATGGCGCACGATGCGGCGGCGGCAGCTGGTACGGCAGGTGGCCCTCACGCCCGGCAGTCTCTTCGGCGGCGAGCGCGGCACCGGCGGTCTCTTCGGCGGGCAGCGCGGCGCCGGCGGCTGGGACGGCGGCCTTACGGAGGCCATGGACTCCCCTGGCGGTGACGGGCCGGAGGACGAGGCGGCACCGGTGCCGACGGCCTCACCGGTGCATCTGCCCCAGCATGAGCTCACCCGGGCGCTGCGGGGCTCGCTGGCCGCCATCGGCGACGAGGATCTCGTCCGCATCGTCTCGGGAAGCCGGATCGACAGCCTGGAGCAGGACGACCACGGGGTCGGGGTGCGCACCCGCGGCGCCCAGGCCACCTGGTGGCGGGGCAGCTATCTGGTGGGCTGCGACGGGCCGCGGTCCACCGTCCGCAAGCTCCTGGGCGTGCGCTTCCCGGGCCGTACGGCGGTGGAGCGGCACGCCGTCGCGGCGCTGCGCGCCGAACTCCCCTGGCCCGGCGAGGCCGTGCTGCACCGCTCCCCGCCCTGGCGCAGCATCGACGCCGAGGTGACCGCCCGGCCGCTGCCGCACAGCCTGTGGCGGGTCGACTGGCTGCTGCCGCCCGGCCGCGATCTCGTCACCCCCGATGCCCTGCTGGTGCGGGTGCGCGACACCCTCACGGGGTGGTGCGGGGATTCCGAGCCCCCCTATGAGCTGCTGGACACCGGCGTGCACACCGTGCACCACCGGCTCGCGCTGCGCTGGCGCGTGGGGCGCGCCTTCCTGGCCGGGGACGCCGCCCATCTGCTGGGCGCGCTCGGCACCCAGGGGCTCGAAGAGGGGCTGCGGGACGTCGACAACCTCGCCTGGAAACTGTCCCTGGCCTGGCACCACGGGGCCTCGGAGGCGCTGCTGGACAGCTATCAGGCGGAGCGGCGCGGAGCCGTGGGGGCCCGGCTGCGCGCGGCGGACCAGGCGCTGCCGCTGGTGCGGGCGGCCGGCGGCTGGCACGCGGTGCGGCGCACCGTGCGGCCCGGTGGGGCGCGCGGGCACGACGCGCTGCTCACCGACGGTCATCTCGGACAGGGGCCGCTGGGCGCGCCGCCGGTCTACGACCGTTCGCCGTTGGCCCCTGCGGCGCCGCCGGATGGCTCGATCACGGTGGGTACGGCGCCCGGGGCGCCGGTCGCCGATGTGCCGGTGACCGCGCCGGACGGCTCGGTCGTACGGCTGCGGGAGCGGCTGGGCCGGGAGCTGCTGGTGGTGCTGGTCGCCCCCGGCACCGGAGTGTGGGACCGCCGTCACTGGATGCGTGCCGGGCTGATGCCGAGGCTGGCGGCGGCCGTCGCGGCGCTGCCCCTGCGCACCGAGCTGCTGGTCGCCGAGGCGTATCCGGGCGCCCCGGCGCACACGGTGCTGCTGGTGCGGCCGGACGGCCATCTCGCCGCCGCGCTGGCCGGGGTGCGGCCGAGCGCGCTGTACGCGTGCGCGGACGCCGCCCGGGGCGGGAACGCGGCCAGGGGCGTACCGGCGGAGGCGAGCGCGCGGCAGTAGTGCGGGATCGACCGGCGAGGCCGGGCCCGGGGCGCGCTCGGGCGCGCGGTCGGTTTGTCTCCGGGCGCGCGGTCAGTCCCAGGGCGCGCGGTCCTCGGCCGCACGCCCGGCCTGCGTCCGGGCGTGCGGTCCGAGTCGGGGCGTGCGGTCCGCGGCCGGGCGTGCGTGGTCGGGGCGCGAGCCGGTGAGGTTGACCTTCCTTTCCGGCACATGATTCACTTCGCAGCGTGACTGACACCTGCTTGCCTCGCTTCTGGCGGAGGGTCCATCTGGACCTGGTCCGCTACGCGGGCTGTGTCTGTCGTCCGTCCTGTTGATCCGCTTCTTTCCCCGCGCGGTGCGGCCGCGCCTCTTTCGCGATCACTCAGGACGGTTCTCTGTGCCCGACGTACGCACTTCCACTCCCGGCCTCGTGCGCCCTCCCACGGACATCATCACGGACCCGGCATCCGGCCCCGCCGCTCCGCCCAGCGCCGCGGAGCTGCTCGACTTCGCCCGCCGGACCGCCGCCGACGCCGAGCTCGTCGCCTCCCTTCCGCTCGATCCGGAGGGCCGCACCTGGCTGCGCCTCGACGGGCCGGGCGGCAGCGAAGCCTGGCTGATCGGCTGGCCTCCGGGCACCGGCACCGGCTGGCACGACCACGGCGGCTCCCATGGCGCCTTCGTCGCGGCGGCGGGTGCGCTCAACGAGCAGTCACTCGCCGCGCGGCTGCCCACCGAGGGCTGGAAGACCCTTGAGCTGGCCGACGATGTGGACCGCGAGCGGCTGCTGCCCGCCGGGCAGGGCCGGGCTTTTGGACAGCATCATGTGCATGAGGTGATCAATCCGTCCGACACCGAGCATGCGGTGTCGGTGCACGCCTACTATCCGCCGCTGCCGCTCATGCGGCGTTACAGCCGCACCGGTCATACGCTGCGGCTGGAGCAGGTCGAGCGGCCCGAGGAGTGGGGATGATCGTGGGCACGACCAAGCGGAGCGTGGACGAGCTGCTGGCCGAGGCCCGCGAGGAACTCGACCGGCTGGAGCCGCTCGATGCCGCGGCGGCCCAGGTCCAGGGCGCGCTGCTGGTGGACATACGGTACGCGGCGCTGCGGGAGCGCGACGGCACCATCCCGGGGGCGCTGATCGTCGAGCGGAACGAGCTGGAGTGGCGGCTCGACCCGCAGTGCGACCATCGGCTGCCCGAGGCCACCCATCACGATCTGCGGGTCGTGGTGGTGTGCAACGAGGGCTACGCGTCCAGCTTCGCCGCGGTCTCGCTGCGTCAGCTGGGCCTGGAGCGCGCGACCGATCTCATCGGCGGCTTCCAGGCATGGCGCGCGGCGGGCCTCCCGGTGGGCTAGAGCCACCCACCGGATTCGGGAGCCGCAGTCTCGGGTGTCACGCGTCTCGGGTACCGCACGGCTCGGGTGTCGCACTGATCGGGTGTCGCACTGATCGGGGGCACGCGCCTTGAGGACCGCGCGTCTGCCGCACGGCCGGACATCGCTCGTTCTCGGTAACCGGCTTCACCGGATTGACCCCCGGGGCCGTCACAGCCCACAGCCCCGCCGCGACAAGGGCCGCTGGGGCTCAGAGGTCGGGGAGATGGTGCTCCAGGAGGTCCGGGTCCTCCCCCTCCTCCTCCAGCGCACGCCGCACCACCCGCAGCGCCAGCCCCTCGGAGTAGCCCTTGCGGGCCAGCATCCCGGCGAGACGGCGAATCCGCTTCTCCCGGTCGAGGCCACGGGTGGCCCTCAGCTTGCGCTCGACCAGCTCCCGCGCCGTCCGCTCCTCCTGATCGGCGTCGAGCTGTCCCACGGCCTCGTCGATCAGGGCGGAGTCCACGCCCTTGGTGCGCAGCTCACGGGCGAGCGCCCGCCGGGCGAGCCCCCGGCTGTGATGCCGTGACTCCACCCATGCCTCGGCGAACGCCGCGTCGTCGATCAGGCCGACGCCCTCGAACCGGGACAGCACCTCCTGCGCCGCGTCATCGGGAATGCCCCGGGTGCGCAGCGCGTCCGCGAGCTGCTTACGGGTGCGTGGGGTCCCGGTGAGCAGGCGCAGGCAGATCGCCCGCGCCTGCTCCTCCGGGCCGGGCGGCGGCCCCTGCTCGGCCCTCGACAAGGAGGGGGCGCCGCTGTCCGGACGGTCCGGGCGCTCCGGACGGCCTGGGCCGTCCGGCCATTCGGTCCGCCGTGTCATGGATCAGCTCTTGGCCGCGGCGGTCTTGGCCGCCTTCGCCCCGGACTTGGCCGCCGGGGCGGCCACGGCCTTCGCCGGCGCGGCGTCGGTCACGCCCGCGGCACCGGCCGCGTCCGTGGTGGGTGCCGCGGCCGCCGGATCCTGGGGCCTCACCCCGATGCCGAGCTTTTCCTTGATCTTCTTCTCGATCTCATTGGCGAGGTCGGGGTTGTCCTTCAGGAAGTTGCGGGCGTTCTCCTTGCCCTGGCCGAGCTGGTCGCCCTCGTAGGTGTACCAGGCACCGGACTTGCGGACGAAGCCGTGCTCGACGCCCATGTCGATCAGACCGCCCTCGCGGCTGATGCCCTGGCCGTAGAGGATGTCGAACTCGGCCTGCTTGAAGGGCGGCGCGACCTTGTTCTTGACGACCTTGACACGGGTGCGGTTGCCGACCGCGTCGGTGCCGTCCTTGAGGGTCTCGATGCGGCGGATGTCGATGCGCACCGACGCGTAGAACTTCAGCGCCCGGCCACCGGTCGTGGTCTCCGGCGAGCCGAACATCACGCCGATCTTCTCGCGGAGCTGGTTGATGAAGATCGCGGTGGTCTTGGACTGGTTGAGCGCGCTGGTGATCTTGCGGAGCGCCTGGCTCATCAGCCGGGCCTGGAGGCCGACGTGGGAGTCGCCCATCTCGCCCTCGATCTCCGCGCGCGGCACCAGGGCGGCGACGGAGTCGATGACGATGAGGTCGAGGGCGCCGGAGCGGACCAGCATGTCCACGATCTCGAGCGCCTGCTCGCCGTTGTCCGGCTGGGACAGGATCAGGGAGTCGGTGTCCACGCCCAGCTTCTGCGCGTAGTCAGGGTCGAGGGCGTGCTCGGCGTCCACGAAGGCGACGGTGCCGCCGGCCCGCTGGGCATTGGCCACCGCGTGCAGGGTCAGGGTCGTCTTACCGGAGGACTCGGGGCCGTAGACCTCGACCACCCGGCCGCGCGGCAGACCGCCGACGCCGAGGGCGACGTCGAGAGCGGTCGACCCGGTGGGGATGACCTCGATCGGCTCGTTTGGCCGATCGCCCATGCGCATCACGGCGCCCTTGCCGAATTGCCGTTCAATCTGTGCGAGCGCGGCGTCGAGCGCCTTCTCGCGGTCCGTTCCTGCCATGGGTCCCACCCGGTTTGCTTGAGTCGATCGCTTCACGTCCATGACGCTAGCGCCTGCCACTGACAAGCGGCCCTGACGTCCTCGGCCTGTGGATAACCTGTCGGGCCTCCATCAGAATGGATGTTCGATTTTTGTGTCAACTACGCCGCGCCAACGCGGCGCGCATCCGCGCGAGGGCCGACATGCCGCGCCGCCGCGTGCGCCCGTGCACCCGCAGATCGTCGGTCACGTCATAGCGCTTGATGTACGCGCCGAGGAACGCCTGCAGCGTCGCGGTCGCCGGAATCGCGATCAGCGCGCCCACCGCGCCCAGCAGCGCGGTGCCCGCTATCACCGATCCGAAGGAGACGGCCGGGTGGATGTCCACCGTCCTGGCGGTGATCCTCGGCTGCAGCAGATAGTTCTCGAACTGCTGGTAGATCACGACGAAGATCAGGACCCACAGCGCGTACCAGGGGTCGATGGTGAACGCGATCAGCATCGGCAGCGCCCCGGCCAAATAGGTGCCGATGGTCGGGATGAACTGCGAGATCAGCCCCACCCAGACGGCGAGCGCCGGGGCGTAGGGCACACCCAGGGCCTCCAGCAGGATGTAGTGGGCGACACCGGAGATCAGCGCCATCAGCCCGCGGGAGTAGATGTAGCCGCCGGTCTTGGCGACCGCGATCTCCCAGGCGCGCAACACCTCGACCTGCCGGGTCGGCGGCAGCACCGAGCACAGCGCGCGGCGCAGCCGGGGCCCGTCGGCGGCGAAGTAGAAGGCGAACAGGGTCACCGTCAGCGTCTTGAACAACCCGCCGAGCACCTGTGCGGAGACGTCCAGCACGTTGTCGGCGCTGTTCTTGACGTAACTCTGCAGCCAGTCGGAGTGCACCAGGCTGTCCTGGATCTCCAGCCGCGACAGATGCGTGTGGAACGTGTCGTTGATCCACTTGACGACATTGTCGAGGTACTGCGGGAAGTCCTGGACCATGGTGATGATCTGATCGGCGAGCATCGAGCCGAGCAGGGTGAAGAAGCCCGCGGTGCCGATGAGGATGGCGAGAAAGACCAGTCCCGTGGCCAGCCCCCGGCGCATGCCGCGGGCGGCCATCCGGTCCACGGCCGGTTCGATCGCGAGCGCCAGGAAGAACGCGATCAGGATGTTCAGCAGAAGCCCGGTCAGCTGATCGAAGGCCCAGGTCGCAAGCCGGTAACAGGCCACCAGCGCGAGTGCGAGCACCATGGCGCGCGGCAGCCAGCGCGGCATGCGCGCGGCGGGTTGCGGGGAGTCCGAGGAGGCCCGAGCGGCGCTCGGGGTGTCGTCGGCGTCGGAGGGGAGGGTCTCTTCGGTCGGGGCCACGGAGCAAGTGTGGCCTACACCGGACGAAGAAATCCGGCCACCCCGGAAGCTGGTGCACCCGGAGCGGCCGGAGGGCCGCTCAGCGCCTGCTCTCGGGGATCTCCATCGCGGCGCAGACCGCGCGCCAGACGTCCTTGGCCTCCCAGCCGTCCGTCAGTGCCTCGTGCACCGTCCGGCCCCCGAGTTGCGACATCACATGATCGCGCGCGAAGGAGTCGGCGTACGCCTCACCGAAGTGGTCCGCCATTCGCTGCCAGAAGTCCGTCAACCGCATGTGACCAGTATCGCGCTCCCGGGGGTGCACCCAGGCGTGAGCCCCCTACCGACCGTGTCTCGCGGCCTACGGTCTGTCCATGGAACGATCCGCAAGCCTCCCCTCCTCGCCCTCCCTTCCCACGCCCGGGCCCGCCGAGCCGGCTCCGTCGGCCGAGTCCTCCGCGCTCTCCCGCGCCGAGCGGTTCGTCTGGCTGACCGCCCGCGTGCTGGAGCAGCGCAGATTCGCGTATCACTTCCTGGGCGGCGGTGCCGAGGCGGTCGAGACCGCGCTGGCCGCGTATCTGGGGACCGACGGGGGCTACGGCCATGCGCTGGAGCCGGATCTGCGTGGCCCGGTGAGCCAGCCGCTGCATGCCGTGCACGCCTTACGGGTGCTCGACGGGATCGGGCGCTGCGGCGGTCAGCGGGTGGAACGCCTGTGCCGCTATCTGACGTCCGTGTCCACCCCGGACGGCGCGCTGCCCGCCTGCCACCCCTCGCTGCGCGGCTATCCGGCGGCCCCCTGGGTCCCGGCGGCGGACGATGCGCGCAGTGATCTGCTGACCACCGGGCCGGTGGTGGGGCTGCTGCACCGCAACGAGGTGTGGCATGCGTGGCTCTTCCGGGCCACGGACTTCTGCTGGGCGGCGGTTGCCGCCCTGGGGGAGGGCGGCGCGACGACGCGTCCTTACGAGGTCGCGGCGGCCGTCGCCTTCCTGGACGGGGCGCCGGACCGGGCACGCGCCGAGGCGGCGGCCGAGCGGCTCGGCCGCCGGGTGCGGGAGGAGCGGCTGATCGTGCCGCCGCCGGCCCCCGAGCGCGGCGAGGACCGCCCCCTGCCGCCGGGGCAGGGCCCCGGCGAGCCCCTCCAGGTGCACGACATCGCCCGTACGCCCGGCTCGCTGGCGCGCCGGTGGTTCACCGACGCCGAGGTGGAGCGGTCCCTGGACGTGCTCGTGGCCGCGCAGCAGGAGGACGGCGGCTGGCCGCCGCCCCGGCGCCCATGGACGCCGGGCGCCACGCTGGAGTGGCGGTCGGTGGCGACCATCGAGGCGCTGCTGACGCTGCGGGCCTACGGACGGCGGATCTGAGCGCGCGCGTCCACGGCGGTCACAGGGCTCGCACCCCGGCCGTGACGACGACGGCCACGGCGACCACCACGAGGAAGGGGGCGCGGAGCACCAGCGCGAGCGCCGCCGCCCCCACCCCGGCCGCCCTCGCGTCCAGGAGGAGATGTTGACCGTCGCTGAAGGTCTGCTGAGCGGTGAGGGCGGCCAGCAGGGCCACGGGCAGCAGCGCGGCCAGACGCCTGGCGAGCGGACGCTCCAGGACTCCGGCGGGCACCGAGAGGCCCAGCAGCTTGACGAGATAGCAGCCCGCCGCGGTGACGCCGATGGCGATCCAGATGGTCATCGGCGCTCACCCGGCTCCGTGCCGCGCGTCATGCGCCCGTGCACCGTAAGGACGGCGGGGGCGGCGAGCGCCGCCACCAGGACCGGGACCCCGGCGGGCAGCACCGGCTGGCACAGGAGCACCAGCAGGACGCCGAGACCGGCCACGGCCCGTTCGACGGTGCCGCTGAGCATGGGGGCCAGCAGGGCGAGGAAGACCGCGGGCCCGGCGGCGTCCAGACCCCAGGCGTCGGTGTCGCCGAGCGCGGACGCCCCCAGGGCGCCGATCAGCGTGGTGAGGTTCCACAGGACGTACAGGGTCAGCCCGGTGATGGTGAAGCCGAGCCGCGCGGTGCGCCGGTCGGGCTGGGCGAGGGCGACGGCGGAGGTCTCGTCGATGACCCAGTGGGCCGCCAGGGGGCGCACCGCGCGCGGCAGCTCGAGCAGTCCGGACAGCCGCAGCCCGTAGAAGGCGTTGCGCACCCCGAGGAAGAACGCCCCGGCGGCGGCGGTGAACGGATTGCCGCCCGCCGCCAGCGCGCCCACGAGGGCGAACTGCGACGCCCCGGTGAAGACGAGCAGGCTGAGCGCGCAGGTCTGCAGCAGGCCGAGGCCGGCGCCCGCCGACGTCACCCCGAAGGCGAAGCCGGAGAGCCCCACGGCGACACCGACACCCAGGGCGTCGCGGACAACGGCCGAATCCGCCGGAGGCGCGGCGGGATCGGTTCGCATCTCTATCTGTTCTGACACACCGCGCACGTTAGGAGAGCGCTTCGGATCCGGTCTTGTACGTTCTTGCGCGCTCCCGCCGGTAAGCGCCCGGTGGCACCCCCACGATGCGGGTGAAGTGACGGTTCAGATGGGATTGGTCGGTGAAGCCGACGGCCACGGCCACCTCGGCGGGCGCGGTCCCGGCGTCCAGCAGTTGCCGGGCCCGGCGGACCCGGGCGTCGGTGAGCCAGGTGTGCGGCGGCATCCCGTTGACGGCGCGGAAGGCGCGCAGCAGGGCGAAGGGACCGGTGTCCAGCTCGGCCGCCAGCCGTTCCAGGGACGGCGGGTCCGCCATGCGCTCCTGGAGAATCGCGCGGGCGCGCGCCGCCCTTCGCGCACCCGCGGTGCGCGCCGTGCGCTCGGGGAGCGGGCCGCCATGGTCGCGCAGCAGCCGGGCGAGGACGATGCGCAGCAGGCTGTCGGCGGCCAGCGCGTTGCCCTCCTCGGCGGCCCGGTGCACCGCGGTGACCAGCCGCGCGCCCTGGGGGTCGTCGACGGAGGGGAGCCGGAATCCGGCCGTGCCACGGAGCGTGCTCGTCTCGGCGGCGACAGCTGCGACCAGGTCCGCGGCCGGGTACAGCACGCTGTACGCCCATCCCTCGGGCGCCCCCGCCCGGCCGGTGTGCGGAACCTCCGGGTTGATGAGCGCGAGGCCGCCGGGCCCGGTGCGCTCGACGGTGCCGCGGTGGTGGAACTCCTCGACGCCCTCGGTGATCGCGGCGATCACGAAGGCCTCGTGGGTGTGCCATACGAAGGTCTTGTGGATGTAGCGGGCCCGCAGCAGATCGACGCCCGGAAGCTGGGGGTACCGCCAGTGCCGCGCGCTCTCCCGGTTGACCATGGCACCATTGTGCGCCCCGCCCGGGCCTCCTCTGACCTGCGACTCCGTCCATTGTCAGTGGTGCGGTGCACGATGGAGGGCATGGCAGGCTCGGCGCTCGACGCATTCTCCCCGGCCACCCGCGGGTGGTTCACGGGCGCCTTCACCGCGCCCACGCCCGCGCAGGAGGGCGCGTGGCGGGCGATCGGCGAGGGCTCGGACGTCCTGGTGGTCGCCCCCACCGGCTCGGGCAAGACCCTGGCCGCCTTCCTGGCGGCGCTGGACAAGCTGGCCGGTGAGCCGCCGCCCGCCGAGGCGAAGAAGCGCTGCCGGGTGCTGTATGTCTCCCCGCTGAAGGCCCTGGCGGTGGACGTCGAGCGCAATCTCCGCAGCCCGCTGACCGGCATCCGCCAGGAGTCGGTGCGGCTGGGCAGGCCCGAGCCGGAGATCCGGGTGGGCACCCGCTCGGGCGACACCCCGGCCGCCGAGCGTCGCGCCCTGGCCACCCGCCCGCCGGACATCCTCATCACCACCCCCGAGTCGCTGTTCCTGATGCTCACCTCCGCCACCCGGGAGGCGCTGCGCGGGGTGGAGACCGTGATCCTGGACGAGGTCCACGCCGTCGCGGGGACGAAGCGGGGCGCCCATCTCGCGCTGTCCCTGGAGCGCCTCGACGAGCTGCTCGATCGCCCCGCCCGGCGCATCGGCCTGTCCGCGACCGTGCGGCCGGTGGACGAGGTGGCGCGGTTCCTCTCGCCGCGGCGCAAGGTGGAGATCGTCCAGCCGCCGTCGGGCAAGGAGTTCGACCTGTCGGTGGTCGTGCCCGTGGAGGACCTGGGCGAGTTGGGCGGCTCCCCCGCCCAGGAGGGCGAGGCGGGCGAGCGGCCGTCGATCTGGCCCCATGTGGAGGAGCGGATCACCGATCTCGTCCAGGCCCATCGCTCCACCATCGTCTTCGCCAACTCCCGCCGGCTGGCCGAGCGGCTGTGCAACCGGCTGAACGAGATCGCCTACGAGCGGGCCACCGGTGAGGCCCTGCCCGAGGACCACTCCCCCGCCGAGCTGATGGCCGAGTCCGGTGCGGCCCGCGGCGCGCCCGCGCTGCTGGCCCGCGCGCACCACGGCTCGGTGTCCAAGGAGCAGCGGGCGCTGGTCGAGGAGGACCTCAAGGCCGGCCGTCTGCCCGCCGTCGTCGCCACCTCCAGCCTCGAGCTCGGCATCGACATGGGCGCGGTCGACCTGGTCGTCCAGGTCGAGTCACCCCCCTCGGTGGCCTCCGGTCTGCAGCGGGTGGGCCGGGCCGGCCACCAGGTGGGCGCGGTCTCCACCGGCGTCGTCTTCCCGAAGTACCGCGGGGATCTGGTGCAGGCCGCGGTGGTCACCGAGCGGATGCGCGAGGGGGCCATCGAATCGCTGCGGGTGCCCGCCAACCCGCTGGACGTGCTCGCCCAGCAGCTGATCGCCATCACGGCCATGGACACCTGGGACGTGGACGAGCTCCTGGCCCTGATCCGCCGCGCCGCGCCGTTCGCCTCGCTCCCGGAGTCGGCGTACACCTCGGTCCTCGACATGCTCGCGGGCCGCTATCCCTCCGACGCCTTCGCGGAGCTGCGGCCGCGCCTGGTGTGGGACCGCGTCGCCCATACGGTCACGGGCCGCCCCGGGGCGCAGCGGCTCGCGGTGACCTCCGGCGGCACCATCCCCGACCGCGGGCTCTTCGGCGTCTTCCTGGCGGGTGCCGACCCCAAGAAGGGCGGCGGCAGGGTCGGCGAGCTCGACGAGGAGATGGTCTACGAGTCGCGGGTGGGCGATGTGTTCACCCTGGGCACCACCTCCTGGCGGATCGAGGACATCACCCGCGACCGGGTCCTGGTCTCCCCCGCCCCCGGCGTCCCCGGCCGGCTGCCCTTCTGGAAGGGCGACCAGCTCGGCCGCCCCCTGGAGCTGGGCCGCGCCCTGGGCGCGTTCCTGCGCGAGGTCGGCGCGCTGCAGCCCGAGGACGCCCGCCTGCGGCTGCTGGCCGCCGGTCTGGACGCCTGGGCCGCCGAGAACGTCATCGGGTATCTGGACGAGCAGCGCCGTGCCTGCGGGCATGTGCCGGACGACCGCACGATCGTGGTGGAGCGGTTCCGCGACGAGCTGGGCGACTGGCGGGTGGTGGTCCACTCCCCCTTCGGCGCGCAGGTGCACGCCCCCTGGGCGCTGGCCCTGGGCTCCCGTCTGTCCGAGCGGTACGGCATCGACGCCCAGGTCATGCACGCCGACGACGGCATCGTGCTGCGGCTGCCCGACGCCGATCTGATGGGGCTCGACCTCCTCGACGCCGACCCGATGCGCCAGGGCGTGGAGTACGACACCGATCAGTCCCCGGTGGGCGCGGCCGATGTCGCGTTCGACAAGGGCGAGATCAACCAGATCGTCACCGACCAGGTCGGCGGTTCGGCGCTGTTCGCCTCCCGGTTCCGCGAATGCGCCGCCCGCGCGCTGCTGCTGCCCCGCCGCGACCCCGGCAAGCGCACCCCGCTGTGGCAGCAGCGCCAGCGCGCCGCCCAGCTCCTCCAGGTGGCGAGCGAGTTCGGTTCCTTCCCGATCGTCCTCGAAGCCGTCCGCGAATGCCTCCAGGACGTCTTCGACGTCCCCGGCCTCACCGACCTGATGGGCGACATCGAGGCCCGCCGGGTCCGGCTGGTGGAGGTGACCACCCCCGAGCCGTCCCCCTTCGCCCGCTCGCTGCTCTTCGGCTACGTGGCGCAGTTCCTCTACGAGGGCGACTCCCCTCTCGCCGAGCGCCGCGCCGCGGCCCTCTCCCTCGACGCGCGGCTGCTGGCCGAGCTCCTGGGCCAGGCCGAGCTGCGCGAGCTGCTCGACGCCGACGTCCTGGCCGAGCTGGAGCACGAGCTGCAGTGGCTCACCGAGGACCGCCGGATCAAGGACGCCGAGGGCGTCGCCGACGTCCTGCGGCTGCTCGGCCCGCTCACCGCCGCCGAGTTGGCCGAGCGCGGTGCCGAGCCCGGGTGGGCCGAGGACCTGGCCGGGGCCCGGCGCGCCATCCGGGTCCGGATCGCGGGCGAGGACCACTGGGCCGCGGTGGAGGACGCGGGAAGGCTGCGGGACGCGCTCGGTACGGCGCTGCCGGTCGGCGTCCCCGAGGCGTTCACCGAACCGGTCAAGGACCCCCTGGGCGATCTGCTGGCCCGCTATGCCCGCACCCACGGCCCGTTCACCTCGACGCAGGCCGCCGCCCGCTTCGGCCTCGGCGTGGCCGTCACGGAGGGCGCCCTGCACCGCCTGGCCGCCGACGGCCGCGTCGTCCAGGGCGAATTCCATCCCTCGGGCATCGGCCAGGAGTGGTGCGACGCCACCGTGCTGCGCCGGCTGCGGCGCCGCTCCCTGGCCGCGCTGCGCCATGAGCTGGAGCCCGTGCCGCCCTCCGCGCTCGCCGCCTTCCTCCCGCAGTGGCAGCATCTGGGCACCCACAGCCTGCGCGGTATCGACGGGCTGGTGCGCGCGATCGAGCAGCTCCAGGGCGCGCCCGTGCCCGCGTCCGCCCTGGAGAAGCTGGTTCTGCCGTCCCGGGTGAGCGATTACTCCCCCACGATGCTCGACGAGCTCGCCGCCTCCGGGGAGGTCGTCTGGGCCGGGGCGGGAGCGCTGCCGGGGAAGGACGGCTGGGTCACCCTGCACCTGGCCGACACCGCCCCGCTGCTGCTGCACACCCCGCACCCCCTTGAGGCGGCCCCCCTCCACCAGGCCGTCCTCGATTCCCTGGCCGGGGGGTACGGGCTGTTCTTCCGCCAGATCGCCGAGCAGGCCCGCGCCGCCGGGCACGAGTTCCAGGACCCCCAGCTCGCCGAGGCCCTGTGGGACCTGGTCTGGTCCGGCCGGGTCACCGGTGACACCCTCGCCCCGCTGCGCTCCCTGCTGGGCTCGGGCCGTACGGCGGGCTCCACCGCCCACCGCGCCAAGCGCACGGTCCCCCGAGGGCGCTACGGCGGCCTTACGGGCCGCACCGGCCGACCCACGGCATCGCGCAACGGCCCGCCCACCGTCGCCGGGCGCTGGTCCCTGCTGCCGGAGCGCGAGACCGAGCCCACCCACCGCGCCCACGCCCTGGCCCGCACCCTGCTCGACCGGCACGGCGTGGTCACCCGCGGAGCGGTCGCCGCCGAGGGGGTCGAGGGCGGCTTCTCGGCCGCCTATCGGGTGCTGTCCGCGTTCGAGGAGACCGGCCAGGCGCGCCGCGGCTATGTGGTCGAGGGGCTCGGCGCCGCCCAGTTCGCGATGGACGGCGCGGTGGACCGGCTGCGCGCGGTCAGCACGTCCCGCGACCGCACGGCGGCCCCCGCCTTCGACGGACAGCGGGGGCAGTCCCGGCGCGCCTTCGTGCTCGCCTCGGCCGACCCCGCCAATGCCTACGGCGCCGCGCTCCCCTGGCCCGATCCGCCCGCGGACGCGGGCCACCGGCCGGGCCGTAAGGCGGGAGCGATGGTGGTGCTCGTCGACGGAGAGCTGGCGCTCTACATGGAGCGGGGCGGCAAGACCCTGCTCGCCTGGCCCTCGGGCGAGGCCGAGGCCGCCTCCCCCGAGGACGACGTCCGGCTGTTGACGGCGGTGGAGTCGCTGGCCGAGTCAGCCCGCGCGGGTGCGCTCGGCTCCGTCACGGTCGAGCGCGTCAACGGCGTCCAGGCGCTCTCGTCCCCGATCGGCAAGCTCCTGGAATCGGCGGGCTTCCACCCGACCCCTCGGGGCTTCCGGCTGCGTCCCTGATCGCCAGCGCCCTCGGCGCCACACGACTCCCTCGCTCCACGTGGCGTTCCCACCCCACGTGGCGCGCTCGCTCCCCCAGGCGGCCTTGATCCAACGAGGGTTCCGCACCGGACGGAGCCGGAGCGCTCCCACCTGTCCGCCCCCGCGGGCATCATGGATGCCATGCCCGAAGGAGACACCGTCTGGCAGACCGCACAGCGCCTGCACCAGGCCCTCGCCGGTTCTCCGCTCACCCGCAGTGATCTGCGCGTCCCTCGTCTGGCGACCGTCGACCTCACCGGCCGCCACGTCCTCGAGGTCGTGCCGCGCGGCAAGCATCTGCTGACCCGTGTCGAGGGCGGGCTGACCCTCCACTCCCATCTGCGGATGGACGGATCCTGGCAGGTGTACGGGCCGGGCGAGCGATGGCGTGGCGGCCCGCACCACCAGATCCGGGCCATCCTCGCCACCGCCGCCCACACCGCCGTCGGCTACCGTCTGCCCGTCCTCGAACTGCTCCGTACCGGCGACGAGGACCGGGTCGTCGGCCATCTCGGCCCCGATCTCCTCGGCCCCGACTGGGATCCGGACGAGGCGCTGCGCCGGCTGCTCACCGATCCGTCCCGGCCCCTGGGCGAAGCGCTGCTGGACCAGCGGAACCTCGCCGGGATCGGCAATGTCTACAAGTCCGAACTGTGCTTCGTGCTGCGGGTGTCGCCCTGGCTGCCGATCGGCGAGGTGTCCTCCCCCGAGCGCCTGGTGGCCCACGCCAAGAAGCTCCTGGAGGCCAACAGGAACCGGCGCGCCCGAGTCACCACGACCGAGCCGCGCCCCGACCGCCGACTGTGGGTGTACGGGCGCCCGGGGCGGCCCTGTCTGCGCTGCGGTACGCCGGTGCGCGCCGCCGACCAGGGCCGTGCGGGTCAGGAGCGCTCGACCTTCTGGTGCCCGAGCTGCCAGGCCGGACCACAGGGGCCCGCCCCGTCCTGACGCGGAGGGCCTCCCCTACGGGCGCCGGGAGGGCCTCCCCTACGGGCGCCGCCTCTTCTGGGCGAGGGACCGCAATGCACCGGCAGCAGGCTCAGCCCCCAGCCGCCGACCGCTAACGCCCCCTCCACAGGCCCGGCCTCTCCCGGCTGTATCGCCAGCCGCAGCACGGACCACCACCAGACACCGCCCAGAGCGAGCGCGAACACCCACCGGACCGGCCTGAGGCCCTGGGCGTCGGCCCCTCCGACGGCTGCCATGACTGCCTCCTTCGGCGACGCTAGACGCCTGTTCGCATACAGCGGGAGGGCGCACAGGAAGCACGTCGGCGCGTGTCGGACACTCGCGATCCCCCCAGTGTGCCCAGCCGGGCCACACCGCGCACCCAGAGCGAGCCGCCGAGCCGAAACACCAGGTCGAAGGGGCGGAAAAGAAAATCGCCCGGCGTCGGGGCGGGCCGACCACCACGGTCGGCCACCCCGAAGCCGGGCTGTCACCCGCCCCGGCGCCCAGTCGGCCTCAGCTCGCCCGAGGCCCGGGTCTGCGCCTCTACCAGCACCTGAGCCGACGCCCTCCGACGCCTCGGACCCGCCCGGGCCCGGGTCGGCGTCTCAGGCTCGATGGCCGCCGTTCTCGGCCTGGAACATCCAGTGGTGCTTCTCCAGGTCACGGGTGAGCTCGATGAGAATGTCCTGGGTCACCGGGTCCGGTTCATCCGTCGCGCGGATCCGCTCCCGCATGCGCGTGATCACCGCTCCAAGGGCGTCCACGAGCGTCGTAATGGCCTGGGTGTCATCGGTCCAGCCGTCCTTGACCGTGGCCACACCGCTGGTCGCGGCGACCGTCTGAGCCCGTCCGTCCGGTGCCACCCCGAGCGCCGAGGCCCGCTCCGCCACCGTGTCGGCATGATCCCTGGTCGTCGCCACGACCTCGTCGAGCTGCAAATGGATCGTGCGGAATCGCGGGCCCACGACCGTCCAGTGGATCTGCTTGCCCACCAGATGGAGGTCAACGAGATCGACGAGGGCGCCTTGCAGCGCGTCAGCGACGACCTTGAGGTGTTCCTCCGGCAGCGGGCTCCTCACCACAGACATCCGGTTCCTCCTGTTCGACCGTTTGGCCCCTCTTGATTACCTCTCTCCATGTGGGGTGACCCGAATCCGGCCGGACAAACATCGAGGCCCTGGCCGGTATGACTACCGGCCGGGGCCTCGAAGAGCTCTGGTCAGGCCCTCAGGCCGCCACCACGTCCACGGCTTCCTTGGGCGACTTGATGGTCACCCGCTCCTCCGGAACGCCCGTCACGGACGTCACAGAGACGGGATTGAGCACGGGCCGCATGGGCGCCGGGACCTTCTCGGTGGTCGACGCGGCCGACTCGGCCAGCTCGGCGAGCGACAGCTCGTCGCTGACCTCGCGCATGACCTGCGACATCCGCACCTCAAGGGCGTCGCAGATCGCCGACAGCAGCTCGGATGAGGCTTCCTTCTGGCCGCGCTCGACCTCTGACAGATAGCCGAGCGACACCCGGGCGGAGGAGGAAACCTCGCGCAGAGTACGGCCCTGGCGCTGGCGCTGCCGGCGCAGCACGTCACCCAGCAGGCGACGGAGCAGAATCATCGCTGGCTCCCTCCTCGGACCTCGGATCCGGATCCTTCACGCCCCACCGTACCGCCTCGGGCTGCGCCCGTGCGGGGAGCGATGTCGTGTTCACTCAGGGCTGCAAACATCAAAACTCGTCGTGTTGTTCCGTATCCTTTGCCCCTGCTGTCGCGATCAATTCGCTGAACAGCAGCTTGACTGCGGCGCGGACGGTCTGTCCGCGAATTCCGGCACGGTCTCCTTCGAGCCGCAGCGCTGCCGCGGCCACCGCCTCCGAGGGCCCCGCGACCGCCACATGAACGGTGCCCACGGGCTGGCCGTCCTGCGGTGTGGGACCGGCCACACCGGTGGTGGCCACGCCCCAGTCCGCGCCCAGCGCACGCCGTACGCCGCGGGCCATCTGCCGGGCCACCTCGGCGTCGACCGCGCCGCGCTCGGCCAGCAGCGCCCCGTCCACGCCCAGCAGCTCGTGCTTGAGCTCGGTGGCGTACGCCGTCACCGAGCCACGGAAGGAACGGGAAGCGCCGTCCACCGCGGTCAGCTCGGCCGCCACCAGACCGCCGGTGAGCGATTCGGCGACGGCCAGGGTCTGCCCGCGCCGCTCCAGCAGCGCCAGCACCTCGGCCGCCGTCCCGTCGCCGCTCACCTCGTGGCCTCCTCCGTCGCACGGCCCGCCCGGCGCAGCACGATCGCCTGCCGGACGTAGTCGAGGCCGGTGACCACGGTAAGGATCACGGCCACGGCCATCACCCAGAACCGCAGCGTGGCCAGCGGCCCGGTGAGCGCCAGGATGTACATACCGACGGCGGTGCCCTGCGCGAGCGTCTTCAGCTTTCCGCCCCGGCTGGCCGGAATGACCCCGATCCGGATCACCCAGAACCGCATGAGTGTGATTCCGATCTCACGGAAGAGGATCACCCCCGTCACCCACCAGGGGAGGTCGGAGAGGGCCGACAGACAGATCAGCGCCGCGCCCATGATCGCCTTGTCCGCGATCGGATCGGCGATCTTCCCGAAGTCGGTGACCAGGTTGTACCGGCGGGCCAGATGACCGTCGAAGAGATCGGTGATCATCGCGATGGCGAACGCCGCCCACGCGACGGAGCGCCACGCCGGGTCGTACCCGCCATTGTGCAGCATCAACAACACAAACCCGGGCACCAGGAGCAGCCGCACCATGGTGAGGATATTGGCGATGTTCCACAAACCGGCAGGCCCGACAGCGGCCGCCGGACGGCGGTGACCTCCCGCGGCGGAGGCCGGGACACCCGTCATCTGTCCGCCTTCCCGGTGGGCTCGCCGCCACCCTGCCGCTCCAGCGGCTCAAGCGGCTCCGCGACGAGGTCCACTCCCTCCGTCGCGATCACCTTCGCTTCGACCATACGGCCCACCTCCGGCTCCCCGTCGGTGCTGAGCAGCGTCTGGCCGTCGGTCTCCGGCGCCTGGTGGGCGCCACGGCCCAGGACTGCCCCGGTGTCGTCGATCTCCTCCACCAGCACCTCGACGACCTCGCCGAGCCGCTCCTCCGCCCGCTGGGTGGTCAGCTCCTCCGCGAGCCGCGAGACGCGCTCCAGGCGCTCGGCGACCACCTCGGGGTCGACCTTGTTCTCGTAACCGGCGGCCTCGGTGCCGTCCTCGTCCGAGTACCCGAAGACGCCGATGGCGTCCAGCCGCGCCTCGCTGAGGAAGCGCTCCAGCTCCGCCAGGTCGTCCTCGGTCTCGCCGGGGAAGCCGACGATGAAGTTCGACCGGGCACCGGCCTGGGGCGCCTTGCCTCTGATCGTCTCGAGCAGTTCCAGGAACCGGTCGGTGTCGCCGAAGCGGCGCATGGCGCGCAGCACCCCGGGCGCCGAGTGCTGGAAGGACAGATCGAAGTACGGCGCGACCTTCTCGGTCGAGGTGAGCACGTCGATCAGCCCGGGGCGCATCTCGGCGGGCTGCAGATAGCTGACCCGGATCCGCTCGATGCCGTCCACCTCGGCCAGCTCCGGCAGCAGCGTCTCCAGCAGCCGGATGTCCCCGAGGTCCTTGCCGTACGAGGTGTTGTTCTCGGAGACCAGCATGATCTCCTTCACCCCCTGCTCGGCCAGCCAGCGGGTCTCGCCCAGCACATCGGAGGGGCGGCGCGAGATGAAGGAGCCGCGGAAGGACGGGATGGCGCAGAACGAGCAGCGCCGGTCGCAGCCGGAGGCCAGCTTCACCGAGGCGACCGGGCTGCTGTCCAGTCTGCGGCGCAGCGGGGCCCGCGGCCCGGAGGCCGGGGCCACCCCCTCGGGCAGGTCCTCGGGCGCGGTGTCCTGGGCGTGGCCGGGCAGCGCCACCGAGGCGGCGTCCTGCCGCTCGGCGGGGCTGATCGGCAGCAGCTTGCGGCGGTCGCGAGGGGTGTGGGAGGCGTGGACGCCGCCGGCGAGGATGGTTCGCAGCCGGTCGGAGATGTCGGCATAGTCGTCGAAGCCGAGCACCCCGTCGGCCTCGGGCAGCGCCTCCGCGAGCTCCTTGCCGTACCGCTCGGCCATGCAGCCGACGGCGACCACGGCCTGGGTGCGGCCGTGGTCCTTCAGGTCGTTCGCCTCCAGCAGGGCGTCGACCGAGTCCTTCTTGGCGGCCTCCACGAAGCCACAGGTGTTGACGACGGCGACGTCCGCCTCGGTGGCTTCCTCGACGAGCTCCCAGCCGTCCGCCGCCAAGCGGCCTGCGAGCTCCTCCGAGTCCACCTCGTTACGGGCGCAGCCAAGCGTGACAAGGGCGACAGTGCGGCGTTCGGGCATGGGGTCAGACTACTTCGTCCCCACGACAGCCCCCGCTGGCAGGGCTCCCGATCTTGCTGTGGCTCAGCCCGCTTCGGGGTCTCCCTTGGTGTAGCTCAGCCGCTGGACGGCCCCGCTGGTGCCCACGTTCTTCACTTCCTTGCCGTTCACGAACAGCTTGATCGCCCCGGCGTTGCCCAGCACCAGGTCGATGCGCCTGCTGTCGCTGAAGGTCTTGGAGTCGCCCTCGCGCAGCACGCCCTCCTCGATCAGCCGGCCGTTGTGATCCTGGGCGGAAATCCAGCTCTGGCCGCCGTCGGCGGTCAGCTTGACGGTGACCTTGTCCGCCGGGACGCCCGCGATGGCGCTGTCGGACGGGTTGGGCTTGTTCGGGGTGGCGGGCCTGGAGGGCGCGGCGCTGTTGGTGGGCGCGGAGGCGCTGGGCTTGGGCGAGGCGGTGTCGTCGGCGACCGTCGAGCCGTCGCCGTTGCCGCCCCTGAAAAGAGTGAAGCCCACGAATCCGACGACGGCGACGATCGCCGCGACCATCGCGGCCGTCCAGTTGGGGCGCCGGGGCTCGGGGCGGATCCGCTCGGCCTCGAACAGCGGCGCCGGCGCGGTCGGCGCGGGCCGGCCGCCGTGTTCGGCGTCGAACTGTGCGATCAGGGACTCCGGATCGCAGCCCACGGCGCGCGCGAGCACACGGATGTGTCCGCGGGCGTAGACATCGCCGCCACAGCGCGAGAAATCGTCCTGCTCGATGCCCCGCACGATGGGGGTGCGCACCCGGGTGGAGGAACTGACCTCTTCGACGGTCAGCCCCGCGGAGATACGGGCCTGCTGGAGGGCGCGACCGATGGAAACCCGGTCGTCTTCGGGGGAGTTGCCGTCTTCGGGAAGGTTGCCGATGGACACGGGGGCGCCTTTCGAGCGTGAGCCACCTGCTGGGGGTTCAGTCTAGGGGTGGGGCGAAAGGGTCGGGCAAGCGGGAGGACGGAGTTTGTCCGCCATCGGGATTGCCGTTCGATCACGATTCTGGGGTCTCACTCCGCCACCTCCCTCAACTTGACGTTTCGGTAGGGGAAACGGTTGCCCGCCAAACCCTTATGAGTGAGCCTTACCGCGGATCACGTCGAGCACGCCATCCAATTCATCCGGCTTGACGAGCACATCGCGCGCCTTGGATCCCTCGCTCGGGCCGACCACGCCCCGCGACTCCATGAGATCCATCAGCCGCCCCGCCTTGGCGAAACCCACCCGCAGCTTGCGCTGCAGCATCGAGGTCGAGCCGAACTGAGTGGAAACCACCAGCTCAGCGGCCTGGCAGAGCAGATCGAGATCATCGCCGATCTCCTCGTCGATCTCCTTCTTCTTCGACGAGCCGACCGTCACGTCCTCGCGGAAGACCGGTGCCATCTGCGCCTTGCAGTGCGCGACGACCGCCTCGACCTCGGCCTCGGTGACATAGGCGCCCTGCATCCGGGTGGGTTTGTTCGCGCCCATCGGCAGAAAGAGGCCGTCGCCCTTGCCGATCAGCTTCTCGGCGCCGGGCTGGTCCAGGATGACGCGGCTGTCGGCCAGCGAGGAGGTGGCGAAGGCGAGCCGTGAGGGCACATTGGCCTTGATCAGACCGGTGACGACGTCCACGGAGGGCCGCTGGGTGGCCAGCACCAGGTGGATACCGGCCGCGCGCGCCAGCTGTGTGATCCGCACGATCGAGTCCTCGACATCCCGCGGTGCGACCATCATCAAATCGGCCAGCTCGTCGACGATCACCAGCAGATACGGATAGGGCTTGAGCTCCCGCTCGCTCCCCTCGGGCTCCTTCACCTTCCCCTTGCGGACCGCCGCGTTGAAGTCGTCGATATGGCGGAAGCCGTACGCCGCGAGGTCGTCATAGCGAAGATCCATCTCGCGCACGACCCACTGGAGCGCCTCGGCGGCGCGTTTGGGGTTGGTGATGATCGGTGTGATCAGATGCGGAATGCCCTCGTAGGCGGTCAGCTCCACGCGCTTGGGGTCGACCAGCACCATCCGCACATCGTCCGGGGTGGCCCGGGCCATGACCGACGTGATCAGGCAGTTGATGCAGGACGACTTGCCGGAACCGGTCGCGCCCGCCACCAGCACATGCGGCATGGTGGCCAGATTGGCCGCCACATAGCCGCCCTCGACGTCCTTGCCCAGCCCGACGAGCATCGGATGGTCGTCGCCGACGGAGTCCGCCGAGCGCAGCACATCGCCCAGGTTGACCATCTCGCGGTCGCTGTTGGGGATTTCGATGCCGACGGCCGACTTGCCGGGGATCGGGCTGATGATCCGCACATCGGGGCTGGCGACCGCGTAGGCGATGTTCTTGGTCAGCGCGGTGATCCGCTCGACCTTGACGGCCGGACCCAGTTCCACCACGTAGCGGGTGACCGTCGGGCCGCGGGTGAAGCCGGTGACGGCGGCGTCCACCTTGAACTCCGTGAACACCTTCGTCAGCGAGTCCACGACCGCGTCGTTGGCCGCGCTGCGGGTCTTGCCGGGACCGCCGCGCTCCAGCAGCTCGAGCGAGGGCAGGGAGTAGGTGATGTCGCCGGAGAGCTGCAGCTGCTCGGCGCGCGGCGGCAGCGGCTCGCTCGTCTCGGTGACGGGCCGGGTGAGGTCGGGGACCTGGGCCGGGTCCGCCTCGCCGGCTCCGTCCGTACGGCCCTTCCCGCCCGCGGCCTTGCCCCTGGCGCCGCCCTTCCCGGAGTTCTTGTCGGCGTCGCGCGCGACCGGCACCCCGCCGCTCGCGGCCCCGTCCTCACGCTCGCCCGAAATCCCGCTGCTGAGCCCGGCGACGAGCGGCGAGGGCTGCACACCGTGCAGCACGGCCCCGTCCAGCGAGGCGGCGGCCGCGGCCGCCACGTCCACGGCGTCCATGGGCCGGTCCAGCGGCTGCCCCGCGGACGACGAGCGGCGCGGGCGCCGGCGCTTGCGCAGCGCCTCCTCCTCGGCCCGCTCCGGGCCTCCGGCACCGTCCGGGTCCCCTTTGGCGAGCGAGGTCCTGCGAGCGCCTCTGGCGGGCCTCTCGCGCCATTCGCCGGCGTACTCCCCCGCGTCGTACCCGGCCTCCGACGCGTACGCGTCCTCGTCGTCCCGCACCAGGCCGAGCCGGACGCCGAGCTGCCGCAGCCGCTGCGGAATGGCGGCGACCGGCGTCGCGGTGACCACCAGCAGCCCGAAGACGGTGAGCAGCACCAGCAGCGGTACGGCCAGCACGTCGCCCATCAGGTAGATCAGCGGCCGGGACACGGCCCAGCCGATCAGGCCGCCCGCGTCCTGTATCGCCTCGGTGCCCTGGCCGCGCCCCGGGGCGCCGCAGGCGATGTGGACCTGCCCCAGGACGCCGATGACGAGCGCCGAGAGCCCGATGACGATCCGCCCGTTGGCCTCCGGCCGCTCCGGGTGGAGGATCAGCCGGGCGGCGATGGTGCCCAGCAGTATCGGCACCACCAGGTCGAGACGGCCGAAGGCACCGGTGACCAGCATCTCGACCAGACTGCCGACCGGCCCGTCCAGATTGGACCAGGTGCCCGCCGCGACGATCAGGGCGAGGGCGAGCAGCAGCAGGGCGCTGCCGTCCTTACGGTGGGCGGGGTCGAGTCCCTTGGCGCCGCGTCCTATGCCGCGGAACATCGCCGCGACGGCGCGCGCCGTGCCCATCCACACGGCGCGCACGGCGCGGTACACGCCGCTGGTGGGATTCGGTGCGGGAGGCGGCGCCACCTTCTTCGCCGCGGCCTTCCTCGCGGGCGCGGCGGCCTTCTTGGCGGGTGCCTTCTTCGCGGGCGCCTTCTTGGCGGCCGCCTTCTTCGCAGCGCCTCCGGACTGCCCGGCGCGCTTCTTCGAGGTGCCCGCCGTGCTCTGGGAACCCTTGCCGGACGTACGAGAGGCCATGGAGGCGAGATTACCCGCGTCCGCCGTACGGAGCACGCATGGCGGGGGTATCAGGCGCCACGGACGTCACACCGGTGCCGCTGCACCGTCGAGACGGTGAGGCGGCCGTGACGGCGCGTCAAAGTGCGGGTGACCGATCGGCTATGACCGACCGACGGTGACGGTGGGGTGACCGCTCAGTTCTGCGAGGGGACCTGGCCGGCCCCGCTGCCCGCACCCGGCTCCAGCGCGTCCAGCGCCCGCCGCAGTCCGGTCAGCTTGCGCTCCAGATGAGCCGCGGTGGCCACGGCGGCGGCATCGGCCGACTCGTCCAGCTGCTTGGAGAGCGCCTCGGCCTGCTCCTCGACGGCGGCGAGCCGCGCGGACAGCTCGGCGAGCAGCCCCGCCGACTCCTTGGCCTCACCGGCGGCGGGCTGACCGCCCTCCAACTGCAGCCGCAGCAGCGACGCCTGCTCCCGCAGCTGGCAGTTCTTCATGTACAGATCCACGAAGACCGAGACCTTGGCTCTGAGCACCCAGGGATCGAAGGGCTTGGAGATGTAGTCCACCGCGCCGGCCGCATAGCCCCGGAAGGTGTGGTGGGGGCCGTGGTTGATCGCCGTGAGGAAAATGATCGGGATGTCCCGGGTCCGCTCCCGGCGCTTGATGTGCGCCGCGGTCTCGAATCCGTCCATGCCCGGCATCTGGACGTCCAGCAGAATCACCGCGAAGTCGTCCGTCAGCAGCGCCTTGAGCGCTTCCTCCCCTGACGATGCCCGCACCAGGGTCTGATCGAGCGCGGAGAGAATGGCCTCCAGCGCCAGCAGATTCTCCGGCCGGTCATCGACCAGGAGGATCTTGGCCTTCTGCACCATGCCCCGTCCTCCTCGTCCCGGCTTGGGGTCTCCCCAGCTCGAAGAGCTGAGGGAAGCACCGGGCGCCGCCCCAGGGGACGACTCCCTTGCGCCGCCCGTCCTTGTGCCGGTCATGGTAGCCGCACCCCGCTGTTCGCCACACCCTGTCACCGCGATGTCACTGTGCACGTAGCAGAAACGCGGTGGGAGACCAGAAGGTTCCCCGAATACCGCGTTCCCACACGTGTTCGGCGACACTCAGTCAACACCACGGCCGGCCCGAGCGTGCCGCGGGTCACTCAGTCGACATCCAGTGCTCCATCACGGTAAGGAGATGATCGGTGTCGACCGGCTTGGTGACGTAGTCCGACGCGCCCGCTTCGATGCTCTTCTCCCGGTCGCCCTTCATCGCCTTCGCGGTGAGGGCGATGATCGGCAGCCCGGCGAACTGGGGCATCCTGCGGATCGCGGCCGTCGTGGCGTAGCCGTCCATCTCCGGCATCATGATGTCCATCAGGACGAGCACGACATCGTCGTGCTGCTCCAGGACCTCGATGCCCTCCCGGCCGTTCTCCGCGTACAGGACCTGCAGCCCGTGCTGCTCCAGCACACTGGTCAGCGCGAAGACATTACGGATGTCGTCGTCGACGATCAGCACCTTCTCGCCGTGGAAGCCGCCCACCGGCTCCGGGGCCACCAGGTCCTGGCCGCCCAGCAGCCACGGCTCGGGGGCCTGCGACTGCCGCCCGGCGCGGCGGCCGGACGACCGGGCGCTCAGCTCCGCCTGCGGCGGTGCCTGCTCCCCGTCGGCCCGCGAGGCCTCCTGCTCGGCCCGCTGACGCCGCCGGAACAGCCCGGAGCCGCCACGGCCGCGCGCCGCCGAGGAAGCGCCGGAGGCGTCCTGTGCGCCCTCCTGCTCCGCCCCGGCCCCGTTCTCCGCGGTCTCCTCCGCGCCGCTGGGGAGCGCCGCGAGTGCCAGCGGGCCCGGCCCCGAACTGCTCGGGGCGAGCTGCGGATAGCCCTGGGGCGGCAGCTCGCTGGGGTGCAGCGGCAGATAGAGCGTGAAGGTCGAGCCGCGGCCCGGTTCGCTGGCCGCGTGGATCTCGCCGCCGAGCAGCCGGGCGATCTCCCGGCTGATGGACAGGCCGAGTCCGGTGCCGCCGTACTTCCGGCTGGTGGTGCCGTCGGCCTGCTTGAACGCCTCGAAGATCACCCGCATCTTGCTGGCCGCGATGCCGATACCGGTGTCGGTGACCGAGAAGGCGATCATGTCGGCGTCCGCGTCGCGCAGGGCGCCGTGCTCCAGCAGCTGCTCCCGGATGGCGTGCGGCACATCCGCGCCCGCCGGCCGGATGACCAGCTCCACGGCGCCGCTGTCGGTGAACTTCACCGCGTTGGACAGCAGGTTGCGCAGCACCTGCAGCAGCCGCTGCTCGTCGGTGTGCAGCGTCGCCGGAAGCTCCGGCGACACCCTTACGGAGAAGTCCAGGCCCTTTTCCGCGGTCAGCGGCCGGAAAGTGGCCTCCACATAGTCGACGAGCTGGACCAGGGCGATACGGGTCGGGCTGACGTCCATCTTGCCCGCCTCGACCTTCGACAGGTCCAGGATGTCGTTGATCAGCTGCAGCAGGTCCGAGCCCGCGCCGTGGATGGTCTCGGCGAACTCCACCTGCTTCGGCGAGAGATTGCCGTCGGCGTTGTCGGCGAGCAGCTTGGCCAGGATCAGCAGCGAGTTGAGCGGTGTGCGCAGCTCATGCGACATGTTCGCCAGGAACTCGCTCTTGTAGCGCATCGAGACGGCGAGCTGCTCGGCGCGCTCCTCGAGCACCTGCCGGGCTTCCTCGATCTCGGTGTTCTTGACCTCGATGTCGCGGTTCTGGCGGGCCAGCCGCTCGGACTTCTCCTCCAGCTCCGCGTTGGACGCCTGGAGCGCCTTCTGCCGGTTCTCCAGCTCGGCGGACCGCTCGCGCAGCTGCTCGGTCAGCTCCTGCGACTGCTTCAGCAGCACCTCGGTCTTGGTGTTGACGCTGATGGTGTTGACGCTGGTGCCGATCATCTCGGCGATCTGGTTGAGGAAGTCCTTCTGGATCTGGGCGAAGGGCTGGAACGAGGCCAGCTCGATCACGCCCAGCAGCTGCCCCTCGAAGAGCACCGGCAATACGATCACATGGGCCGGAGCCGCCTCGCCGAGCCCCGAGGCGATCTTGAGATAGCCCGGTGGCACGTTCTCCACCAGGATCGGGCGCTTCTCCTCGGCGACCGTGCCGATCAGCGTCTCCCCGGCCTTGAAGCGCGTGGGCATCGAGCCGAGGGTGTAGCCGTAGGAGCCGACCAGCAGCAGTTCGTAGCCGTTGTCCGAGGTGCTGTCCGCGACCACCTCGGTGCCCTCGCCCGGCGGTACGGCCAGGAAGAAAGCGCCGTGCTGGGCGGAGACCACCGGGGTCAGCTCGCTCATGATCAGCCGGGCGACGTCCTCCAGGTCGCGCCGTCCCTGCATCAGACCGGAGATCCGGGCGAGGTTGCCCTTGAGCCAGTCCTGCTCCTTGTTGGCGAGCGTCGTCTCGCGCAGGTTGGCGATCATGGTGTTGATGTGGTCCTGGAGGACCTGGATCTCGCCCGAGGCGTCCACATCGATCTTGAGGTTGAGATCGCCGCGGGTCACCGCCGTGGCGACCTCGGCGATGGCGCGCACCTGACGGGTCAGGTTGCCGGCCATCTCGTTCACCGACTCGGTCAGGTCCTTCCAGGTGCCGGCCACGTCCCGCACCCGCGCCTGGCCGCCCAGCTGACCCTCGGTGCCCACCTCGCGGGCCACCCGGGTCACCTGGTCGGCGAACGACGAGAGCTGGTCCACCATCGTGTTGATGGTCGTCTTCAGCTCGAGGATCTCGCCGCGCGCCTCGATGTCGATCTTCTTGGTCAGATCACCCTGGGCGATGGCCGTGGTGACCATCGCGATGTTGCGGACCTGTCCGGTCAGGTTGGACGCCATCGAGTTCACGGACTCGGTGAGGTCCTTCCACGTCCCCGAGACGCCGGGCACCCGCGCCTGGCCGCCCAGGATGCCGTCCGTGCCCACCTCGCGGGCCACGCGGGTGACCTCGTCGGCGAACGAGGACAGCGTCGTCACCATCGTGTTGACGGTGTCGGCCAGCGCCGCGACCTCGCCGCGCGCCTCGACCGTCACCTTCTTCGTCAGATCACCGTTGGCGACCGCGGCCGAGACCTGCGAGATGTTCCGCACCTGGATGGTCAGGTTGTTGGCCATCAGGTTGACGTTGTTGCTCAGGTCCTTCCAGATACCGGTCACGCCCGGAACCCGCGCCTGACCGCCCAACTGCCCCTCGGTGCCCACCTCACGGGCCACCCGGGTCACCTGCTCGGCGAACGACGACAGCTGGTCCACCATCGTGTTCACGGTGGTGACCAGCTCCAGGATCTCGCCCTTGGCATCGACGGTGATCTTCTTCGACAGATCGCCCTTGGCGACCGCCGTCGTCACCTCCGCGATCGAACGCACCTGGGACGTCAGGTTGTTGGCCATGCTGTTGACGGACTGGGTGAGGTCCTTCCACGTCCCGGAGACGCCCTGCACCTCGGCCTGGCCGCCCAACTGGCCCTCGGTGCCCACCTCACGGGCGACCCTGGTGACCTCCTCCGCGAAGGACGACAGCTGGTCGACCATCGTGTTCAGGGTGTTCTTCAGCTCCAGGATCTCGCCGCGCGCATCGACGTCGATCTTCTGGGAGAGGTCACCGCGCGCGACCGCCGTGGCGACCTGCGCGATATTGCGCACCTGGGCGGTCAGATTGCCCGCCATACCGTTCACCGAGTCGGTCAGATCGCGCCATACGCCCGCCACACCGGGCACCTGCGCCTGACCGCCCAGCCGGCCGTCCGTACCCACCTCACGGGCGACGCGGGTCACCTGCTCGGCGAAGGCGGAGAGTTGGTCGACCATCGTGTTGATGGTGTTCTTCAGCTCCAGGATCTCGCCGCGCGCGTCCACCTCGATCTTCTGCGACAGATCGCCGCGCGCGACCGCCGTCGTCACCTGGGCGATACCGCGCACCTGCGCCGTCAGGTTCCCGGCCATGGAGTTGACGGAGTCGGTCAGGTCCTTCCAGACGCCGCTGACCCCGTCCACCCGGGCCTGACCGCCGAGCCGGCCCTCGGTGCCCACGTCCCGCGCCATCCTGGTGACCTGGTCGGCGAACGAGGAGAGCTGATCCACCATCGTGTTCACGGTGTTCTTCAGCTTGAGCATCTCACCGGAGACATCGACGGTGACCTTCTGCGACAGATCGCCGTTCGCCACCGCCGTCGTCACCTGGGCGATGTTGCGCACCTGTCCGGTGAGGTTCCGGAACGCGGTGTTCACCGAATCGGTGAGGTCCTTCCACGTTCCCGCCGCACCGGGCACCTGCGCCTGACCGCCCAGCTCGCCCTCGACGCCGATCTCCCGGGCGACCCTTGTCACCTCGGCGCCGAAGGACTGCAGCTGGTCGACCATCGTGTTGGTGGTGTTCTTCAGCTCCAGCATCTCGCCGGCCACATCCACGGTGACCTTCTGCGACAGATCGCCGTTCGCCACCGCCGTCGTCACCTGGGCGATGTCCCGCACCTGCGCGGTGAGGTTCCGGAACGCGGTGTTCACCGAATCGGTGAGATCCTTCCACGTTCCCGCCGCACCCGGCACCTGCGCCTGACCGCCCAGCAGCCCCTCGGCGCCGACCTCGCTGGCCACCCGCGTGACCTCGTCCGCGAAGGTGCGCAGCGTCTCGGTCATGGTGTTGATCGTGTCGGCCAGCTGCGCGACCTCGCCGCGTGCGCTCACCGTCACCTTCTGCGACAGATCGCCGTTGGCGACCGCCGTGGTGACCTGCGCGATCCCGCGCACCTGCGCGGTCAGGTTCCCCGCCATGAGATTGACGGAGTCGGTCAGGTCCTTCCAGACGCCCGCGACGCCCGGAACCTTGGCCTGACCGCCCAGCTCGCCCTCGGTGCCCACCTCACGGGCCACCCGGGTCACCTCGGAGGCGAACGAGGAGAGCTGGTCCACCATCGTGTTGACGGTTTCCTTCAGCTCGAGCATCTCCCCGGACACATGAACCGTGACCTTCCGGGACAGATCACCCTTCGCCACCGCCGTCGTCACGAGAGCGATATCACGCACCTGGGCGGTGAGACGGGAGGCCATCGTATTGACGGACTCCGTGAGGTCCTTCCACGAACCCGACATTCCACGTACTCGGGCCTGGCCACCCAGCTTGCCCTCGGTGCCGACCTCACTCGCGACCCGCGTCACCTCGTCGGTGAACGCGGAGAGCTGGTCCACCAGGCCGTTGACCGTGCGCCCCACCTTCAGGAACTCACCCCGCAGGGGATGCGCCGATCCATCGGCGCCCTGTGCCCGCAGGTCCATGCGCTGCTCGAGATCGCCCTCGGCGACCGCCGACAGCACCCGGCCCACCTCGGACACCGGCCGCACAAGATCGTCCACCAGGGCATTGGACGCGTCAATGGCCGCGGCCCACTGGCCCTCACAGGCGCCGGTCTCCAGCCGCTCGGTCAGCTTGCCCTCCCGGCCGACCACCCGCCGCACCCGGGTCAGCTCACCGGTGAGCTGCAGATTGCGATCCGCGACCTCGTTGAAGACCGCGGCGATCTCGGCCATCACGCCCTCGCCCGAGACCGTGAGCCGCTTGCGGAAGTTTCCGTCCCGCATGGCTGTCATCGCGGTCAGCAGCCGGTTCAGGGCCGCCGTATCCACTTCAGTCGTCCCATTGCTCCGGGACCGTCCGCCTTTCGCGCGCGTATTCGTGCCCCGCGCCGCTGCGCCAGACTCCACCGTGTCCCTCCCGCAGGGTTGACCATCCTCGTCGGGTTCTTCTTCCAGCTTCCCCAGTGTTTCACCATGCCCCAACCAGGCCATAACAGTTCGGCAGCATCCCACACCCTCGAACGCCCACTCTGGGGGGAATCGAGGCCGACCGGCATTCGCGCGGGCGCCGGTGGTAAGTAACCTGGCAACCGGCCAGGGCATCGGAGGGGCGCTGCGACATGGGTGAGCAGTTCGCCGAGACACATATGAGGAGACCTGTGATCACCGCGCGGGCAGCCGCCACCTTCGAGCCGGTGGGACGCTCGGTCGCCGCCGCCCGCACTTTTGTCCGGGACACCCTCCAGGGGTGGGGCCTCACCGACATCGTGGACGACGCCGTCGTCCTGACCAGCGAACTTGTCACCAACGCGGTGGTGCACGCCGGTACCACCGCCGATGTGATCTGCATCCGCGCCGACACCGGCGTGCGCGTCGAGGTCGCCGACCGCTACCCCGAGCGCGAGGTCCCGCTGCAGAGCAACGGCGGCCACCACTTCGGAAACCCCGACCGCGAGGGCGGCCGCGGCCTGCTGCTGTGCGCGGCCCTCGCCGGCCGCTGGGGCGTCGAGTACACCGCGACCCACAAGCAGGTCTGGTTCCAGCTCGATTTCCCCGACCGTCCGGCCGGAACCCGAGCGGCCGGACCCGCCCTGCCCTCCAGCGCCCTGCCCATCGCCGACGCCCGGGTCCGGGTCGGAGTCGTCCAGGTCGACAGCAGCGGTCTGATCAGCGCCTGGAACGACGACGCTCAGGAGCTGTTCGGCTACCCACCGGAGCAGGTCATCGGCAAGCCGCTGACCGATCTCGCCGCGTGGCCCCACACCCCGGGCACCGGCACCGGCGTCGCCGAGGCGCTCCTGCTCTCGCGCTGGGAGGGCTCCTACGGCATCCGCGGCGCCGACGGCCGCGTCGCCCCCGTCTACGCCTCCCATCTGCGCATCCGCGACGCCGAGGGCGAGCCGTCCACCGTCTGTCTGCTGGTGCGCGAACGCGAGCGCGCCGTGCTGCAGAGCCCGATGCGCGGTGCGAACGTCGACACCGCCGACAACTCTGACCGGGGCCAGGCCACCGACGCCTTCGAGGTCTTCATCGGCTCCCCGGCCCCCGACGACCTCGACGGTCTGCTCCAGCGCACCGTCGAGCGGGCCCGCGACATGCTCGACGGCGACGCCGCCTATCTGCTGCTCGCCACCGATGACGAGACCGAGTTGGAGGTCCGCGCCTCCACCGGGCTGCCCTCCGCCCGCCAGCGCTTCGCCCGCGTCCCCGTCGAAGCGGGCACCGGGCGCTACGGCTCGGCCCGCATGCCCGCCGTCCACGAGGATCTGTCCGCGGTGCCCGGCGCCGTTCCACTGCTGGTGAACACGGGGATGCGCTCCGTCGTCACCGTCCCGCTCAAGGTCGAGGGCCGGCTCACCGGCTCGCTCGGCGTCGCCGCCGAGTCCCCCGCCCGCTACAGCAACGAAGAGGCCCTGCGGCTGCAGTTCGCCGCCGACCGCATCGCCCTCGCCGTCGAGCGCGCCCGCCTCACCGAGCTGGAGCGGCTGCGCCGTGGCTCCCTGTCCTTCCTCGTCGAGGCGTCCGACCTCCTCGCCGGCACCCTGGACCGCGATCAGACGCTGGCGCTGATGGCCCAGATGACCGTGCCCACGCTGGCCAGTTGGTGCGCCGTCTATACGGTCGCCGACCAGGCGTCCGAGCCCGAGCTGTCGTACGTCCTGCACGAGGACGAAGACCGCATCGACGGGCTCAAGGCCCTGCTGATGAAGATCGACCCACCGGAGCAGGTCCCCACCGGCGGGGCCCGCAGCTGGTCCGGCCCCTACGACGCGGCCCACGCCGCCGCCCTGCGCACCTCGCTGCGCAGCCTCAGCCTCGGCGACTCCGCCCGCCCCTCCTCCGGCCCCGGCGCCTCGCTCGCGACCGCCTCGGCGGTCGGCGGGGAGACGGTCGTGCTGCCCCTGGTGGCCCGTAACCGCGTCATCGGTATGCTCATCCTCGGCAAGCCCACCGACGAGCACTTCCGCCAGGAGAACCTGGAGCTCGCCGAGGACCTCTCCCGCCGGGCCGCGCTCGCCCTGGACAACGCGCGGCTCTACTCGGAGCGCACCGCCATCAGCCAGTCCCTTCAGCGCAGTCTGCTGCCGCCCGAGCAGCCCGAGGTCCCCGGCGTCGAGGTCGAGGTCATCTACCGCGCGGCGGGCGAGGGCAATGAGGTCGGCGGCGACTTCTACGACCTCTTCCCGATCCGCGACGGGGCGTACGGCTTCGCCATCGGCGATGTCTGCGGCACCGGTCCGGAGGCCGCCGCGGTCACCGGACTGGCCCGGCACGCCCTTCGGCTGCTCGCCCGCGAGGGTTTCGGGGGCCCGGCGGTCCTGGAGCGGCTCAACGCGGCCATCCTCGACGAGGGCGCCCGCAGCCGCTTCCTGACCCTCCTCTACGGGGAGTTGTGGCCGCAGCATGACGGAAGCGCGGTGCTCAAGGTCGTCTGCGCCGGGCACCCCCTGCCGCTCCGGCTGCGCCAGGACGGCAGCGTGGAGGCGGCGGCCGAGCCCCAGCCGCTGCTGGGCGTCATGGAGGATCTCGAGCTGTACGAGCAGACGGTGACGCTCGACCCGGGCGATGTGCTGCTGTGCGTCACCGACGGTGTGACGGAGCGGCGCGAGGGCACCAGGATGCTCGGCGACGACGGCCTTATCGACGTCCTCACGACCTGTACCGGCCTTACGGCGGGCGCGGTGGCCGCCCGGGTGCTGCGGGCCGTCGAGCGCTTCGCGGCGGAGCCGCCGTCGGACGACATGGCGATCCTGGCGATGCGCGTCCCCGAGCCCGCCGACTCCTGAGGCGGGCGGCCGGGGACGCCCCGGCCCAATACCGCAACATGACGAAGCCCGAACATGACGAAGGCCCCCGCCATATGGCGGGGGCCTTTCGCAGGAGAGCCCCAATACGGAATCGAACCGTAGACCTTCTCCTTACCATGGAGACGCTCTGCCGACTGAGCTATTGGGGCGCGTCGACGGGATAGATCATACCCGAACTCGGGTGCGTTCCCGACCACTCGCCCCCGTGCCTCAAGCGGCTGACTGCAGCAGCCCGCCCAGCGCGTTGCAGGCCGAGACCACGCGCTGCAACTCCCGCCGCGACATGGTCGGATCGACGGGCAGCGCCAGGCACTCATCGGCCGCCCGCTCGGTCTCCGCGAGCCACAGATCGCGCCGGAAGCGCGCGGTGCGGTGCGCGGGGGTCTGTACGGGCACATGGCATACGACGCCGCGAGAACGCAGCGTGCGGGCGAAGGCGTCCCGGTCCGGCCGGCCATTGCCGGGGACCCGAACGACGTACTGCTGATAGGTGTGTTCCACGCCGGGCGCGACCAGCGGCGTGAGAACACCGCGCAACTTTCCGTCCAGATAGGCCGCGTTGGCCTGCCGCCGCAGAATCTCCCCGACGGGCTCACCGACCGACCCGTATCCGATCACCAGCACGCCGTGCCGCTGGCCCAGATCGGTGAGGGCCGCCATGTCGGCGGGATGTCCGAAGGTGTGAATGGCCACGATGGCCGCGGTCCGGGGCGTCAGCGCCTCGGCCACCGCGGCCGGGTCTATGCAGTAGGTATGGGCGTCGATGTCCACGAACACCGGCCTGGCGCCGGCCAGCAGCACCGCTTCGGCGGCCTCGGGAGTGCCGTAGGACGGCACGATTACCTCGTCGCCCGGCCGCACCCGCGCCCGGGTCAACTCATGCAGCAGCTCATCCGTAGGTGTCCCCATGAGCGGCATGTTGCCCAGGCAACATGAACACCGAGTAGCCCACAACACAACAGCAGAAGAGCCCTGTCGGTGACCGAAGTCCCGACAGGGCTCTCTGCAATATTTGTTCGGCGGTGTCCTACTCTCCCACAGGGTCCCCCCTGCAGTACCATCGGCGCTGAAAGGCTTAGCTTCCGGGTTCGAAATGTAACCGGGCGTTTCCCTAACGCTATGACCACCGAAACACTATGAAACCAAAACCGGAACCACACCCCAAAAAGGGGGGCTCAATACGGTTCATTGCTTCAGAACCAACACAGTGGACGCGAGCACCTGAGGACAAGCCCTCGGCCTATTAGTACCAGTCAACTCCACCGGTTACCCGGCTTCCATATCTGGCCTATCAACCCAGTCGTCTACTGGGAGCCTTAACCCATCAAGTGGGTGGGAGTCCTCATCTCGAAGCAGGCTTCCCGCTTAGATGCTTTCAGCGGTTATCCCTCCCGAACGTAGCCAACCAGCCATGCCCTTGGCAGAACAACTGGCACACCAGAGGTTCGTCCGTCCCGGTCCTCTCGTACTAGGGACAGCCCTTCTCAAGACTCCTACGCGCACAGCGGATAGGGACCGAACTGTCTCACGACGTTCTAAACCCAGCTCGCGTACCGCTTTAATGGGCGAACAGCCCAACCCTTGGGACCGACTCCAGCCCCAGGATGCGACGAGCCGACATCGAGGTGCCAAACCATCCCGTCGATATGGACTCTTGGGGAAGATCAGCCTGTTATCCCCGGGGTACCTTTTATCCGTTGAGCGACGGCGCTTCCACAAGCCACCGCCGGATCACTAGTCCCGACTTTCGTCCCTGCTCGACCCGTCGGTCTCACAGTCAAGCTCCCTTGTGCACTTACACTCAACACCTGATTGCCAACCAGGCTGAGGGAACCTTTGGGCGCCTCCGTTACCCTTTAGGAGGCAACCGCCCCAGTTAAACTACCCACCAGACACTGTCCCTGATCCGGATCACGGACCCAGGTTAGACATCCAGCACGACCAGAGTGGTATTTCAACAATGACTCCACACTGACTGGCGTCAATGCTTCACAGTCTCCCACCTATCCTACACAAGCCGAACCGAACACCAATATCAAGCTATAGTAAAGGTCCCGGGGTCTTTCCGTCCTGCTGCGCGAAACGAGCATCTTTACTCGTAGTGCAATTTCACCGGGCCTATGGTTGAGACAGTCGAGAAGTCGTTACGCCATTCGTGCAGGTCGGAACTTACCCGACAAGGAATTTCGCTACCTTAGGATGGTTATAGTTACCACCGCCGTTTACTGGCGCTTAAGTTCTCAGCTTCGCCACACCGAAATGTGACTAACCGGTCCCCTTAACGTTCCAGCACCGGGCAGGCGTCAGTCCGTATACATCGCCTTACGGCTTCGCACGGACCTGTGTTTTTAGTAAACAGTCGCTTCTCGCTGGTCTCTGCGGCCACCACCAGCTCACCAAGAAAATCGGATCACCAGCAATGGCCCCCCTTCTCCCGAAGTTACGGGGGCATTTTGCCGAGTTCCTTAACCATAGTTCACCCGAACGCCTCGGTATTCTCTACCTGACCACCTGAGTCGGTTTAGGGTACGGGCCGCCATGAAACTCGCTAGAGGCTTTTCTCGACAGCATAGGATCATCCACTTCACCACAATCGGCTCGGCATCAGGTCTCACCCCTCATGAGGAACGGATTTACCTACTCCTCGGGCTACACCCTTACCCCGGGACAACCACCGCCCGGGCTGGACTACCTTCCTGCGTCACCCCATCACTCACCTACTACAGGTCTGGTCCGTCGGCTCCACCACTCCCCTTCACCCGAAGGCTCCAGGGCGGCTTCACGGACTTAGCATCGCCTGGTTCGACGTTGGCGCTTCAAAGCGGGTACCGGAATATCAACCGGTTGTCCATCGACTACGCCTGTCGGCCTCGCCTTAGGTCCCGACTTACCCTGGGCAGATCAGCTTGACCCAGGAACCCTTAGTCAATCGGCGCACACGTTTCCCACGTGTGTATCGCTACTCATGCCTGCATTCTCACTCGTGAACCATCCACAACTCGCTTACACGGCTGCTTCACCCGGCACACGACGCTCCCCTACCCATCACAGCGATCGTTGGACCACATGCTGCAATGACACGACTTCGGCGGTACGCTTGAGCCCCGCTACATTGTCGGCGCGGAATCACTTGACCAGTGAGCTATTACGCACTCTTTCAAGGATGGCTGCTTCTAAGCCAACCTCCTGGTTGTCTCTGCGACTCCACATCCTTTCCCACTTAGCGTACGCTTAGGGGCCTTAGTCGATGCTCTGGGCTGTTTCCCTCTCGACCATGGAGCTTATCCCCCACAGTCTCACTGCCGCGCTCTCACTTACCGGCATTCGGAGTTTGGCTAAGGTCAGTAACCCGGTAGGGCCCATCGCCTATCCAGTGCTCTACCTCCGGCAAGAAACACACGACGCTGCACCTAAATGCATTTCGGGGAGAACCAGCTATCACGGAGTTTGATTGGCCTTTCACTCCTAACCACAGGTCATCCCCCAGGTTTTCAACCCTGGTGGGTTCGGTCCTCCACGAAGTCTTACCTCCGCTTCAACCTGCCCATGGCTAGATCACTCCGCTTCGGGTCTTGAGCGCGCTACTAAACCGCCCTATTCGGACTCGCTTTCGCTACGGCTTCCCCACACGGGTTAACCTCGCAACACACCGCAAACTCGCAGGCTCATTCTTCAAAAGGCACGCAGTCACGACCGTGCTCCGAAGAACACGGCGACGCTCCCACGGCTTGTAGGCACACGGTTTCAGGTACTATTTCACTCCGCTCCCGCGGTACTTTTCACCATTCCCTCACGGTACTATCCGCTATCGGTCACCAGGGAATATTTAGGCTTAGCGGGTGGTCCCGCCAGATTCACACGGGATTTCTCGGGCCCCGTGCTACTTGGGAAATGAACAAGCAAGCCACAACGATTTCAGCTACGGGGGTCTTACCCTCTACGCCGGACCTTTCGCATGTCCTTCGCCTATCGCAATGGTTTCTGACTCACCCAGCCGCCGGCAGACGACTGAAGTCCACTCCCACAACCCCGTATGCGCAACCCCTGCCGGGTATCACACACATACGGTTTAGCCTCATCCAGTTTCGCTCGCCACTACTCCCGGAATCACGGTTGTTTTCTCTTCCTGCGGGTACTGAGATGTTTCACTTCCCCGCGTTCCCTCCACATACCCTATGTGTTCAGGTATGGGTGACAGCCCATGACGACTGCCGGGTTTCCCCATTCGGACACCCCCGGATCAAAGCTCGGTTGACAGCTCCCCGGGGCCTATCGCGGCCTCCCACGTCCTTCATCGGTTCCTGGTGCCAAGGCATCCACCGTGCGCCCTTAAAAACTTGGCCACAGATGCTCGCGTCCACTGTGCAGTTCTCAAACAACGACCCGTACCCCGTCACCCACACCTTGCGATGCAGTACACCGGGACCGGCCGAAGGAACAAGCAAAAATTGCCCGTGCCCTCAGACACCCAACAGCGTGCCCGACACCGTCCCCCTGCTCCGAGCCGCGTTCCACGCCCCGAAGGGCAGTACTAGCAGTCATCACACGAAGGACTGTGCCGAATAGTCAACGTTCCACCCATGAGCAAACCGTGCGAGACATGCGCTCGCAGTCGGCTATGCGCTCCTTAGAAAGGAGGTGATCCAGCCGCACCTTCCGGTACGGCTACCTTGTTACGACTTCGTCCCAATCGCCAGTCCCACCTTCGACGGCTCCCCCCACAAGGGTTGGGCCACCGGCTTCGGGTGTTACCGACTTTCGTGACGTGACGGGCGGTGTGTACAAGGCCCGGGAACGTATTCACCGCAGCAATGCTGATCTGCGATTACTAGCGACTCCGACTTCATGGGGTCGAGTTGCAGACCCCAATCCGAACTGAGACCGGCTTTTTGAGATTCGCTCCACCTCACGGCTTCGCAGCTCATTGTACCGGCCATTGTAGCACGTGTGCAGCCCAAGACATAAGGGGCATGATGACTTGACGTCGTCCCCACCTTCCTCCGAGTTGACCCCGGCAGTCTCCTGTGAGTCCCCATCACCCCGAAAGGCATGCTGGCAACACAGAACAAGGGTTGCGCTCGTTGCGGGACTTAACCCAACATCTCACGACACGAGCTGACGACAGCCATGCACCACCTGTACACCGACCACAAGGGGGCCCCTGTCTCCAGAGGTTTCCGGTGTATGTCAAGCCTTGGTAAGGTTCTTCGCGTTGCGTCGAATTAAGCCACATGCTCCGCCGCTTGTGCGGGCCCCCGTCAATTCCTTTGAGTTTTAGCCTTGCGGCCGTACTCCCCAGGCGGGGAACTTAATGCGTTAGCTGCGGCGCGGACGACGTGGAATGTCGCCCACACCTAGTTCCCAACGTTTACGGCGTGGACTACCAGGGTATCTAATCCTGTTCGCTCCCCACGCTTTCGCTCCTCAGCGTCAGTATCGGCCCAGAGATCCGCCTTCGCCACCGGTGTTCCTCCTGATATCTGCGCATTTCACCGCTACACCAGGAATTCCGATCTCCCCTACCGAACTCTAGCCTGCCCGTATCGAATGCAGACCCGGAGTTAAGCCCCGGGCTTTCACATCCGACGCGACAAGCCGCCTACGAGCTCTTTACGCCCAATAATTCCGGACAACGCTTGCGCCCTACGTATTACCGCGGCTGCTGGCACGTAGTTAGCCGGCGCTTCTTCTGCAGGTACCGTCACTCTCGCTTCTTCCCTGCTGAAAGAGGTTTACAACCCGAAGGCCGTCATCCCTCACGCGGCGTCGCTGCATCAGGCTTTCGCCCATTGTGCAATATTCCCCACTGCTGCCTCCCGTAGGAGTCTGGGCCGTGTCTCAGTCCCAGTGTGGCCGGTCGCCCTCTCAGGCCGGCTACCCGTCGTCGCCTTGGTAGGCCATCACCCCACCAACAAGCTGATAGGCCGCGGGCTCATCCTGCACCGCCGGAGCTTTCCACACACATCCCATGCGGGAGCGTGTCATATCCGGTATTAGACCCCGTTTCCAGGGCTTGTCCCAGAGTGCAGGGCAGATTGCCCACGTGTTACTCACCCGTTCGCCACTAATCCCCGGCCGAAACCGGTTCATCGTTCGACTTGCATGTGTTAAGCACGCCGCCAGCGTTCGTCCTGAGCCAGGATCAAACTCTCCGTGAATGCTTCCGGGATATCCCGGTCACACAGTCACGAGAGCGGAGCAGACCGGAGGAATAATCCAGTCCGCTCACAGCGTCCTCGCTGTGTATTTTTCCAAAGGAACCTCGTCCGAGATGGACGGGGTATCAACATATCTGGCGTTGACTTTTAGCACGCTGTTGAGTTCTCAAGGAACGGACGCTTCCTTCGAAACCGTTTCACCGGTCTCTCCGGGCGCTTCCCTTCGGTGTTTCCAACCTTACCAGATCCATTTTCCGTTCCGTTTCCGGTCCGAATTCCGTTTCCGGTGGCCGTTGGAGGGCCTTCCCTTTCGGTGTCCTCGACTTTATCAGAATCTCTCTGAGTCGATTTCCACCCCCGCCGGTGGGCTCCTCCGGAGACCGTTGAGTCCTCGGGGTTCCCCTCTGGCGGAGCCGTAAACGTACTGGAGCGGGGCTCCTCGATGCAAATCGAGGAGCCCCGCCGGGTGTTCAGTGCCGGTGTGGTGCTGAGGAGGTGTCAGGCCAAACGTCAGACCTCGACGACCACAGGGAGGATCATCGGGCGCCGTCGGTAGCTGTCGGAGACCCACTTACCGACCGCACGACGCGCCAGCTGCTGGAGCTGATGCGCGTCCACGACCCCGTCGGAGGCGGACTTCACCAGGGCATCCTCGATCTTCGGGATGACCGCGGTAAAGGCCGAGTCCTCGATCCCGGAGCCTCTCGCATGGATATGCGGACCACCCACGACCTTGCCGGTCGAACTGTCGACGACCACGAAGATCGAGATGATGCCTTCCTCGCCGAGGATGCGGCGGTCCTTGAGCGAGGTCTCCGTGACATCGCCGACCGAGAGGCCGTCCACGTACACGTATCCCGCCTGCACCTTGCCGACGATCTTGGCGATGCCGTCGACGAGGTCGACCACAACACCGTCCTCGGCGATGACGCAACGGTTCTTCGGAACCCCGGTCAACGCGCCCAGCTCGGCGTTGGCGCGCAGATGGCGCCATTCGCCGTGCACCGGCATCAGGTTCTTGGGCTTGCAGATGTTGTAGAAGTACAGCAGCTCTCCGGCCGAGGCGTGGCCGGAGACATGGACCTTGGCGTTGCCCTTGTGGACGACCGTGGCGCCCCATCGCGTCAGCCCGTTGATCACCCGGTAGACCGCGTTCTCGTTGCCGGGGATCAGCGACGAGGCCAGGATCACCGTGTCGCCCTGGACGATCCGGATCTGGTGATCGCGGTTGGCCATCCGGGACAGCGCGGCCATCGGCTCGCCCTGGGACCCCGTGCAGACGAGCACCACCTCGTCGTCCGGTAGGTCGTCGAGGGTCTTCACATCCACCACGAGACCGGCCGGCACCCGCAGATAGCCGAGGTCACGTGCGATGCCCATGTTGCGGACCATCGAGCGGCCGACGAAAGCGACCCTGCGTCCGTACTCATGCGCCGCGTCGAGGATTTGCTGGATGCGGTGCACATGGCTGGCGAAGCTGGCGACGATGATGCGCTTCTGCGCGTTGCCGAAGACCTGGCGCAGCACGCCGGAGATATCGCGCTCGGGCGGTACGAACCCGGGGACCTCGGCGTTGGTGGAGTCCACCAGGAGCAGATCGATGCCCTCCTCGCCGAGCTTGGCGAAGGCGGGCAGATCCGTGAGGCGGCCGTCCAGCGGCAGCTGGTCCATCTTGAAGTCGCCGGTGTGCACGGCCATGCCGGCCGGGGTGCGGATGGCGACCGCGAGGGCGTCCGGGATCGAGTGGTTGACCGCGATGAACTCGCACTCGAAGGGGCCGATCCGCTCGCGGTGCCCCTCCTCGACCTCGAGGGTGTACGGGCGGATCCGGTGCTCCTGCAGCTTCGCCTCGATCAGGGCGAGCGTCAGCTTGGAGCCGATCAGCGGGATGTCTGGCTTCTCGCGCAGCAGGAAGGGGACACCGCCGATATGGTCCTCGTGCCCGTGGGTGAGGACGATGCCGTCGATGTCGTCGAGACGGTCCCGGATGGATGTGAAGTCCGGCAGGATCAGGTCGACTCCGGGCTGCTCCTCCTCGGGGAAGAGCACCCCGCAGTCGACGATCAGCAGCCGGCCACCGTACTCGAAGACCGTCATGTTCCGGCCGATCTCACCGAGGCCGCCGAGCGGGGTGACGCGCAGGCCGCCCTCGGGGAGCTTCGGCGGGGGGCCAAGCTCAGGATGCGGATGACTCAAAAGACTCTCCTCACCACGCGCGCCACATGCCCCCTGGGCACATGGCGCGCGTGACATTCGTGCACTTGCTGATGTGTCTGTATGCAGTTGTGAAGTATGAAGGTGCGACCAATCGCCTCTTTGCTTAGAGCTGTACCCCGCCCGCGGCGAGATCGCGCTTCAGCTGTTCCGTTTCCTCGGGGGTCAGCTCGACCAACGGCAGGCGCAGCGGCCCCGCGGGCTGGCCCTGAAGGGCGAGCGCGGCCTTGGTCGTGATCACTCCCTGGGTGCGGAACATGCCGGTGAAGACCGGCAGCAGCTTCTGGTGGATCTCCGTTGCCTTCGCGACGTCGCCCGCGAGATGGGCCTCGAGCATCGCCCGCAGCTCGGGGCTGACCAGGTGGCCGACCACGGAGACGAAGCCGACCGCGCCGACCGACAGCAGCGGCAGGTTCAGCATGTCGTCGCCGGAGTACCAGGCGAGGCGCGAGCGGGCGATGGCCCAGCTCGCGCGTCCGAGGTCGCCCTTGGCGTCCTTGTTGGCGACGATGCGCGGGTGCTCGGCGAGCCGGACGATGGTCTCGGTGCCGATCGGGACACCGCTGCGGCCCGGGATGTCGTAGAGCATGACCGGCAGGCCGGTGGCGTCGGCGATGGCGGTGAAGTGCCGCAGGAGACCCTCCTGCGGAGGCTTGCTGTAGTACGGCGTGACCGCCAGCAGCCCGTGGGCACCGGCTTGCTCGGCCGCGCGGGCGAGCTCGACGCTGTGCCGGGTGTCATTGGTACCGGCTCCGGCCACGACGTGGGCGCGGTCTCCGACCGCCTCTACCACGGCGCGTACGAGCTGGGCTTTCTCCGCATCGCTGGTGGTGGGGGACTCGCCGGTGGTGCCGTTGAGGATCAGGCCCTCATTGCCGGCGTCCACCAGATGAACGGCGAGTCGCTGGGCGCCGTCGAGATCGAGCGCGCCGTCAGCGGTGAATGGCGTGACCATGGCGGTCAGCACCCGCCCGAAAGGGGTCTGCGATGTGGATGTCGGTGCCATGGGGCCCACGCTACTCGTAGCGCGCCCTACGGCGCTCGCTCGGGGCGGCGGACGGAGCGAAGAGATGGGACCCGGCACTGCCTGCTCGGGGGTTCAAGCAGTGCCGGGCCCGTTTGTTCAGCCTAGATGAACTTCTCGAAACGCCGCAATACGGACACTTCGCCCGGTGATCCGTCCGGGGAGCGGGCCAGCCCCGGGCTACGGGGCCACTCGGCCGTTGGCGTTGAAGGCCGCGTGGGTGAGCGGCATCAGCCGCGACCAGGCCGCCTCCATCTTCTCCCCCACCATCTCGATCTCCCGCTGCGGGAACGAGGGCACCGCGGCCTGCTCATGCTGGGTGCGCAGGCCGAGGAAGTGCATCAGCGAGCGGGCGTTGCACGTCGCGTACATCGAGGAGAACAGGCCGACCGGGAGCACTGAACGGGCCACCTCGCGGGCCACTCCGGCGGCCAGCATCTCCTGGTACGCCTCGTACGCATGGCGGTACGCGTCCTCCATCACCCGGCCGGTCAGCTCGTGCTGCGCCGCGGTGCCCTCGACGAACTCGTACTTCCCCGGACGGCCCTGCTGGACCAGCTTGCGCGCCTCTCCCGGCACGTAGAACACCGGCTCCAGGCGGCGGTAGCGACCGGACTCCTCGTTGTACGACCAGCCCACGCGGTGCCGCATGAACTCGCGGAAGACGAAGATCGGAGCGCTGATGAAGAAGGTCATCGAGTTGTGCTCGAACGGGCTGCCGTGGCGGTCCCGCATCAGGAAGTTGATCAGCCCCTTGGAGCGCTCCGGGTCCTTGGTGATCTCCTCGAGCGACTGCTCGCCCGCGGTCGACACCCGCGCGGCCCACAGCACATCGGAGTCGGCAGCGCTGTGCTTGACCAGCTCGACGGTCACATCGCTGCGGAAGCCGGCCTTTTCGCTCTCGGCGGGGATCTCGGTCACGTGCGGGGTCCTTCCGTGGTGCATCGCTCGGGGCGGCGCCCAGCTTACGGGCCACCACCGACAGTCCCGCTCCGCCAAACTTTTTGACAGAAAGTGGACGGTGCAGGGCACCCAATCGCTCATTCACACGTCCTACACATTGAAGTACTCACGTTCGAGGTTCCAAGGAGAGCCCGCAGATGTCCCGCCGGCGAGAGCCCGTGCCGTTCGCCTTCGTCGCCGAAGCCGACCGTTTCCGCAGCAATGTCACCCCACCGCCCCGCCCCCGCGCCACACCGTCCCAGATAGCCGGGCGGACCCTGATCGGGCTCACGATCATCGCGGGGTTCATCGGCTCGCTGATGTTCGGGATGCCCGCCCTCGACAGCCAGTCGCACCCCACCCAACAGATCCAGCAGCCCGAGGCGTCCGACGGACGCTGACCGGCGCTGGGATAGCCTCACCCAGCACAGGCTCATCCGGACATGTGTGTGAGTGAGGACCTCCCGTGCCCCTGCCCTTCCTGACCGCCGACCGCGCCCACGATGATGACGCGGCGGCCGGAGCGGACCCGCTCGGCTACGAAGACCGGGACCGCTGGCGCCGTCCTTACCGACCGGGGCCCTGGAGGGTCGGGGGCGCCGCTCTTCTGCTTCTGCTCGCCTCGTACGTCCTCTTCTCCGCCATGATCATCGCGATGGCGGGATCGCTGCCCGCGGCGGGCATCTGCGCGGCCGTCGGGGCGCTGATGATCGTGACAGCCGTAAGGCTGGTGCGCATCGGCGTCGAGGTGAGCACCCAGGGGCTGCGCCGGATCGGCCTTCTCCGCAGCACCACCGTGCGCTGGCAGGACATCGCCGCGATACGCACGGCCCAGCAGCCGGTCCGATGGCTGGGCCTGCCGCGGACCGTCCAGGGCCAGGCGGTGCTGCTCGAAACGGTGCGCGGCGGAGCGCCGGACACCATGTTCACCACCCATGGCGCCGACTTCCTGGGCCATGCGGAGAGCTTCGAGCGGGCCGCCGACGCGATCGAGGGCTGGGCCGCCGCCCACCGCTGAGCCATGCCGCCGCGGGCGGCCCCGGGTCAGCCCCCGGCCGCCCGCACCGGCTTGCCGTCGTGCAGGGCGATGGCGCGCTGCATCGCCTTACGGGCGCGCGCGGTGTCCCGGGCGTCGTGGTACGCCACGGCGAGCCGGAACCAGGACCGCCAGTCGTCCGGCGACTGCTCCGTCTCGGCCCGGCGCTTGGCGAAGACGGCGTCCGCCGAGTCCCGGTCGATCCGCCCGCCGGGCGTGCGTACCAGCTCGTCGACGGGGAGGCCGCCCTCCGCCTCCAGCTCCCGGGCGAGCTGGTCCGCGCTCCGCGCGAACTGCGTGGTCTGCCACAGGAACCAGACGCCGATGAGGGGCATCACCAGCACCGCCAGGCCGAAGACGATCGTGACCGGGGTGCCCTCCCGGATCAGCAGCACCCCGCGGTCGCCGACCAGTACGAAGTAGACGACCAGGACGGCCGCGAGAACGAAATATGTGATCTTTGCGCGCACTGCTGTGCCCTCAGTCCAGATCCAGGAAGTGTTCCAGGCCGAAGGTCAGGCCGGGGGTGGTCACCACGCGGCGGACGCCGAGCAGGATGCCGGGCATGAAGCTGCTGTGATGGGTGGAGTCATGGCGGATGGTGAGCGTCTCGCCCTCGCCGCCCAGCAGGACCTCCTGATGGGCGAGGAGCCCGCGCAGCCGCACCGAGTGCACCGGCACCCCGTCCACGTCCGCACCCCGCGCCCCGTCGAGCGCCGTGGTGGTGGCGTCCGGCTGCGGGCCGCAGCCGGCCTCCCGCCGGGCCTCGGCGATCAGCTGGGCGGTGCGCGCGGCCGTGCCGGAGGGAGCGTCCACCTTGTTGGGGTGGTGCAGCTCGATGACTTCGACCGATTCGAAGAACCGGGCGGCCTGGCGGGCGAACCGCATGGTCAGCACGGCACCGATGGAGAAGTTGGGCGCGATGAGCACACCGGTGGTCGGCGAGGCGTCGAGCCGGCCGCGCAGCTTGGCCAGGCGCTCGTCCGTCCAGCCGGTGGTGCCGACGACGCCGTGGATGCCGTGCCGGAGGCAGAACTCCAGGTTGTCCATCACCGAGGCCGGTTCGGTCAGCTCGACCGCCACCTCGGCGCCCGCCTCGACCAGGGTCTCCAGCCCGTCGCCCCGCCCCAGCGCGGCGACCAGCTCCAGGTCCTCGGCGGCCTCCACGGCTCGTACGGCCTCGGAGCCGATCCGGCCCTTGGCGCCGAGGACGGCCACACGCAGCTTGCTCATCGATCCTGTTTCCTTCGCTCCGGGAGGCTTCCGCACGGGCTAGGCGACGGCCTCGTCCAGACGGGCCGCCTGCTTGTCCTTCAGCGGGCCGATGACGGACAGCGAAGGACGCTGCCCCAGTACATCGCGCGCCACCTCGCGCACCTCGTCCGGGGTGACCGCCGCGATCCGCTCGAGCATGTCGTCCACCGACATCTGCTCGCCCCAGCACAGCTCGCTCTTGCCGATCCGGTTCATCAGCGCGCCGGTGTCCTCCAGGCCCAGCACGGTGGAGCCGGCGAGCTGGCCGACGGCGCGCCGCAGCTCCTCGTCGCTCAGGCCGTTCTCCGCGACCTGGGTGAGCTCGTCGCGGCAGATCTTGAGGACGTCGTGCACCTGGTTCGGACGGCAGCCGGCGTAGACGCCGAAGAGTCCGCAGTCGGCGAAGCTGGAGGTGTAGGAGTAGACGCTGTAGGCGAGCCCGCGCTTCTCCCGGACCTCCTGGAAGAGCCGGGAGCTCATACCGCCGCCGAGGGCGGTGTTGAGCACCCCGAGCGCCCAGCGGCGGTCGTCGGTGCGCGGGATGCCCGGCATGCCGAGGACGACATGGGCCTGCTCGGTCTTGCGGTTCAGCAGCCCGACCTTGCCCGCCGTACGGATCGCACGGATGCCGGAGCGCGGGGCGACCGGGACCGCGTCGGTGCGGGACAGGGCGCCCGCCCCGTCGAACGCCGCGTGCACCTGGCGCACCACGTCGTCGTGGTCCACATTGCCCGCGGCGGCGACGACCAGATGCGTCGGGTCGTAGTGCTTCCGGTAGAAGCGGGCGATCTGGTCGCGGCCCAGGGCGTTGACGGTGTCGACGGTGCCCAGGACCGGGCGGCCGAGCGGGGTGTCGCCGAGCATGGTGTGGGCGAACAGGTCGTGCACACAGTCGCCCGGGTCGTCCTCGGTCATCGCGATCTCTTCGAGGACGACGCCGCGCTCCGCGTCCACGTCCGCCGCGCCGATCACCGAGCCGGTCAGCATGTCGCAGACGACGTCGATGGCCAGCGGCAGATCGGTGTCGAGCACCCGCGCGTAGTAGCAGGTGTACTCCTTGGCGGTGAACGCGTTCATCTCGCCGCCGACCTCGTCGATGGCGGCCGAGATGTCCAGCGCGCTGCGCCGCCGGGTGCCCTTGAAGAGCAGATGCTCCAGATAGTGGGTGGCGCCGCCGAGCGTCGGGGTCTCGTCGCGCGAACCGACGTGCGCCCAGATGCCGAAGGTCGCCGAGCGCACGGACGGGAGGGTCTCGGTGACAACGCGCAAGCCCCCGGGGAGGGTCGTCCTGCGGACCGTGCCGATGCCGTTCTCGCCTTCGAGAAGCGTTTGGGTACGGGCGACGGCCCGCGCCTTTGAAGAGGTGCGGGCCGTCGTCTCGTCGTCGCGGGACGTCACTTGGCGGCTTCGTCCTTCGTCTGGGGCTGCGCTTCGGCGCCGGCCTCCTCCGCATCCGCGTCCGAGCCCTCTTCGCCCTCGAGGACCGGGATGAGGGAGAGCTTGCCGCGCTGGTCGATCTCGGCGATCTCGACCTGGACCTTGGCGCCGACCTTCAGCACGTCCTCGACGTTCTCCACGCGCTTGCCACCGGCCAGCTTGCGGATCTGCGAGATGTGCAGCAGGCCGTCCTTGCCCGGGAGCAGGGAGACGAAGGCACCGAAGGTGGTGGTCTTCACGACCGTGCCCAGGTAGCGCTCGCCGACCTCCGGCATGGTCGGGTTGGCGATGCCGTTGATGGTCGCGCGGGCGGCCTCGGCGGCCGGGCCGTCGGCGGCACCGATGTAGATGGTGCCGTCGTCCTCGATGGTGATGTCGGCGCCGGTGTCCTCCTGGATCTGGTTGATCATCTTGCCCTTGGGGCCGATGACCTCACCGATCTTGTCGACCGGGATCTTGACGGTGATGATCCGCGGCGCGTTGGGGGACATCTCGTCCGGGACGTCGATGGCCTCGTTCATCACATCGAGGATGTGCAGCCGGGCGTCGCGGGCCTGCTTGAGGGCCGCGGCCAGCACGGACGCCGGAATGCCGTCCAGCTTGGTGTCCAGCTGCAGCGCGGTGACGAACTGCTTGGTGCCGGCGACCTTGAAGTCCATGTCGCCGAACGCGTCCTCCGCACCGAGGATGTCGGTGAGGGTGACGTAGTGGGTCTCGCCGTCGATCTCCTGGGAGATCAGACCCATGGCGATGCCCGCGACCGGCGCCTTCAGCGGCACACCGGCGTTCAGCAGCGACATCGTCGAGGCGCAGACCGACCCCATGGAGGTCGAGCCGTTGGAGCTGAGCGCCTCGGAGACCTGGCGGATGGCGTACGGGAACTCCTCGCGCGTGGGCAGCACCGGCAGCAGCGCGCGCTCGGCCAGGGCGCCGTGGCCGATCTCGCGGCGCTTGGGGGAGCCGACGCGGCCGGTCTCACCGGTGGAGTACGGCGGGAAGTTGTAGTTGTGCATGTAGCGCTTGCGCGTCTCGGGCGCGAGCGTGTCCAGCTGCTGCTCCATGCGGAGCATGTTCAGCGTGGTGACGCCCAGGATCTGGGTCTCGCCGCGCTCGAACAGCGCCGAGCCGTGGACCCGCGGAATCGCCTCGACCTCGGCGGCGAGCGTACGGATGTCCGTGACGCCGCGGCCGTCGATGCGCTTCTTCTCCTTGATGACGCGCTCGCGCACCAGGGTCTTGGTCAGCGCGCGGTACGCGGCGGAGATCTCCTTCTCGCGCCCCTCGAACTGCGGCAGCAGCTTCTCGGCGGCCAGACCCTTGACCCGGTCCAGCTCGGTCTCGCGCTCCTGCTTGCCCGCGATGGTCAGCGCCTGGGCCAGCTCGTCGCGGACGGCGGCGGTCAGCGCCTCCAGGATGTCGTCCTGGAAGTCGAGGAAGATCGGGAACTCGGCGGTCGGCTTGGCGGCCTTGGCGGCGAGGTCCGCCTGCGCCTTGCACAGGACCTTGATGAAGGGCTTCGACGCCTCCAGGCCGGCGGCCACGATCTCCTCGGTGGGAGCCTCGGCGCCGTCCTTGACCAGCTGGATGGTCTTGTCGGTGGCCTCGGCCTCGACCATCATGATCGCGACATCGCCGTCTTCCAGCACCCGGCCGGCGACGACCATGTCGAAGACGGCCTCCTCCAGCTCGGAGTGGGTCGGGAAGGCCACCCACTGGCCCTTGATCAGGGCGACGCGGGTACCGCCGATGGGCCCGGAGAAGGGCAGCCCGGCCAGCTGCGTGGAGCAGGAGGCGGCGTTGATCGCGACCACGTCGTAGAGGTGGTCGGGGTTGAGCGCCATGATCGTCTCGACGACCTGGATCTCGTTGCGCAGGCCCTTCTTGAAGGACGGGCGCAGCGGGCGGTCGATCAGACGGCAGGTGAGGATCGCGTCCTCGGAGGGGCGGCCCTCACGGCGGAAGAACGAGCCGGGGATGCGCCCCGCCGCGTACATCCGCTCCTCGACGTCGACCGTGAGCGGGAAGAAGTCGAGCTGGTCCTTGGGGTTCTTGGAAACGGTGGTGGCCGACAGCACCATGGTGTCGTCGTCCAGGTAGGCCACGGCCGAACCGGCGGCCTGACGGGCCAGGCGGCCCGTCTCGAAACGGATGGTGCGGGTGCCGAAGGTGCCGTTGTCGATGACTGCTTCGGCGTAGTGGGTCTCGTTCTCCACCAGGGAAATCTCCTCTTCTGCGTCCCTCGTCCGTGTGACGGGGGACGGTGGTGGAGCAGCGCCCCTGGCCTTGCGGGCCGGCGGCCGGGCCGGTCTTCGATCGAAGCCACCGGAATTGCCAGTTCCGGGAGCCACTACCGAGGACCGGCTCCTGTGGCGCCGGTGCGGCGGGAATGAGGCGCTCCTCCTCGTTCGTTATGGCGTTGTTGGGACCAGACTACAAAGCTTCGGCCGTCATCACGACGGCTGTGCTCTCCGGCCCCTACGGTACGTAGCACGCTGGCTACGCACCGGCGTGAAGGCCGTACGGGTCACCTTTGGCTGAAACCGTACGGCGCCGTGTATGGCAAAGGGAGCGGCCCCCATAGCGGGAACCGCTCCCTCCTTGGCGTCTTACTTGGCGCCCGCCGCACCCCGGCGGATGCCCAGGCGCTCGACCAGCGCACGGAAGCGCGTGATGTCCTTCTTCGCCAGGTACTGCAGCAGCCGGCGGCGCTGGCCGACCAGGAGCAGCAGACCACGGCGGGAGTGGTGGTCGTGCTTGTGGGTCTTGAGGTGCTCGGTCAGGTCGGAGATGCGGCGCGTGAGCAGCGCGACCTGGACCTCGGGGGAGCCGGTGTCGCCCTCCTTGGTGGCGAACTCGGTCATGATCTGCTTCTTCGTAGCGGCGTCGAGCGACACTCGGTACTCCTTGCTTCGTATCAGCCGCCGAGTGCCCCTGGTCGTTGTCTCAGGGGATCTTCCGTGACTCGGGAGGCGGGGTCCGCTGGGCGCTGTCTCCCGAGACTCGGAGCCTCCGGGGACGCGTACGCAAACGGCCAACACACAGAGTACCAGCGTCGGGGGCGGGGGCTGGTGGGGGCGTGCGCGGTGGGGCTGGAAGACGGGCATGGCGGTGAGCGTGCCGGACGCAGAGCGAACACCCGGTTCCCGGCCGCCGCGAGCCGCCAGCCTCCCTCGGCCCCCGGCGCGTACGGCCAAGCGATGCTTCCGCTGCGGACATCGGCCGCCGCCACGCCGTGGTCCCCGTGCTCGTCGGGAGCCGCTCACACACTGCCACCCTCGGCGACGGGGGCGTCAAGGCGATGGTCGTCGGACGCGCACGGCAGCGTCCACATCTCCGCCCCGTCCTCCGCCTGCCGCGCCGACAGGTCGGTGCCGTCCACGGCGTACACCACGCTCCCCGCACCGCCGGCGCGGTCCAGCCGGTCCCGCCCTGCCCGGCATGGGTCCGCCTCTCCTCACCGCTCACCAGGACGAGCGCCCTCAGGCCCTTCCCTCCGAGGTAGACGACGCCGTCCGCGACGGCGGGGGCGAGGGCCGTGGGGGAACCCTGTTCGCGCGGGCCCCATGCGGTCCGGCCCGTGCGGGCGTCGAGGGCGGCCACGCCGCCGCCCGATCCGTGGATCACCAGGCGGCCCCCGGCGACCGCCGCTCGGGCCGGCGCCTTGGCCGATGTGGCCACGGGCGCCGGGATGGTCCACAGCGTGCGGTGCGAGGCGAGGTGAGGTCCACGGCGCGTATCCCACCACTGCGCGTGGCGAGGTTGGCAGCGCCCTCGTCGGCGCCGAGCAGCACCGCCGCGTCGGCGCCCGGTGCCGACCACCGCTTCCTGCCGTCCTCGGTGTCCAGCCCGAGCAGCGCCGCGGTGGCGTCGCCGTCTCCCTGGTAGGGAGCGGGAAGCGGCGCACGCCATATCCCCTCGCGCCGCACGGAGTCGTAGCAGACCACCGCGTGGTCCTCGGTCCCCGTGCCCCCGCTCGCATACTTTCCAGTCAGGACCATGAGCAGCGTGGCCCGCGGCGATATCCCGGCGTGCACGAGGCCGCCCGCGTGCCAGTCCGCGAGGGCGTGTGCGAGGACCGCGCCGAGCGCGCGCACCGTGGGTTCCGGAAGCGGACGGTCGCACGCGGCCAGCGCGGCGGGAAGCGGCAATGCGAGGAAGCAGGCGTAGGCGACCCAGGGGAGATCCGCGCCCGGTCCCGCGACGTCGATCACGGGAGCCGCCCGACCCCCGGTCAGTCGGTGCGAGTTCTCGCCCTCCGAGCGGAACCGCACCCGGTATCCGGGGTCGTCGGCGAGGGTTTCGTGCGGCAGCATCAGCACGGCCGTGCGGCCGGTGCGGTCGTCCCGCGCTATACGGCGGCGCGCGTCATCGGCCCGCCCACCGGCGTCCAGCGTGCCGATGACCCGGTACGGGCCGAGCCGTGTCGGTTCGGCCTGTCGCCGCGGTTCCATGCACTCCTCCGGACAGCCGTGGCTCAGCACAACGGCAGCGCGTAGACGCTTCTCCCGCTGGTGACGACGGCCGGGCCGTCGTCACGGCCACCCTGCGCCGCGCCGCGACGGACCCCTTGCCCGGCCCCTTGCCCGCCGCGGCGCCGAGGTCCCTGAAGCGCCACCGCAAAGCGTCGTCCTCGGCGTCGAAAGCGTCGACTTCCACATCGTTCGCCGTGAGCACCGTGCGCCCGGACGGATCCGCGGCCGTGTCGGGTGTGCGCGCACCCGACAGCGTCTTCGTCGCGAAGGCGTAGGCGCGCTGCCACCGCACCTCTCCCGTGGCCGTCGAGAGCGCGTGGACCGCGTGGCCCCCGTCGGTGGCGTACACGGTGTCGCCGTGCACGACCGGAGCCCCGGAAGTCGGCGGTGTGCCCGGACCCGGTCTCGCCCTTGGCCTTCACGCTCCACGCGGGGCCGCCGCCGTCCGCCAGGCCGTATCCGCGCAGCGCGGTGCCGACAGCGGCGATGAGGGTCTCGCGGCCGTCGGTGGTCACCTGCCGTCCGGCGGTCACGCCCTCGTAGGAACGCCGCCACCGCTGTGTCCCCCGCTCCCTGTCGAAGGCCAGGAACATCTCGCCCCGCACGACGAGCCTGTCCCTCGTCGGGTACCCCTCGTCGAAACCGCCGGGCAGCGGGCTGCGCCAGAGCTCTTCCCGACCGGCGAGGTCATAGGCGATCAGGAGGCCATCGTCGGCCGCGCCGCTCCCCCGGCGGCCCGCCGCGAGCCAGACGGTCCCGCCTTCCGCCGCCAGCAGGGCGGCGTACGGAGTGCGTCCACCCGCCCGGAGGCTCTTCGGCCACCACTGGATGATTCTCCGGTTTCGGCGGACAGCGCGGCGAGCCCGTCGCCCGGCACCAGATCGACTCCTTGCCGACGGGCAGAAGCCGTCCCCTGGGGCGGACGTCGTCCCGCGCCCAGAGTCGCTTGCCCGTACGGAGGTCGATTCCGGTGACGGCCGCGTCGTTCGCGACCACGGCGACCTTGTCCGACCGGATGAGCGGGGGCACGCCGGTGGCCCACCGGCGACGTCATGGCGCCACAGCGGTGTGGGCGGGGCACCGGCGAGCCGACGACGGGAGTGGTTGGCCGCCGCAAGGCGCTCGGCCGTGGTGGGCGGCGGAGGTGCGTCCTCGGCGGTCGCCATCCACGTCGCACCGCCGCCGAGCGCGAGACCGGCAGAGCCGGAGGCCGCCCCGGAGCAGGGCACGCCTGGAGGGCCGTGCGGCTCCAGCCGAGGCCGCCCCCCGGCGACGGCCGCCGCGCCGCCCGCCAGGCGGGTGGGCGGGTGCGGGGCGCCGGGTGTGTCTCCCGGCCCACGGCGATGGGGGCGGGCGTGCCGGGCGCCTCTCCCGGGTCGGCGCGTACTCCTCGGGGGCAAACCTTCCCTGAGCGGCAGGCTCTCCCCGAGGGGCACGTCCTCCTTGGGCGGCACGCTCTCCTTGAGCGGCACACACTCCCCGAGCGGCGCGCTCTCCAGGAGCGGCACGCTCCCCTGAGCGACACACACTCCCCGAGCGGCACGCCCGCCGCCGACTCCGCTTCCGCCGGTTCGACCTCGGCCGCCAACGTCGCCGCCGACTGTTCGGCCAGCGCGACGACCACCGGCGCCGGCGGCCAGCCGGGGCTCAGCAGCGCCGCGGCCCTGCCGAGGCCCCCGTCCACCGCGGTCGCACCGGGCCCACCGACCGGAACCGCCGGTGGCGGGGCCGCGGGCTCGCGTCGAGGAGCGTCGGCGGAGGCCCTGAGAGTGCCCCGGGCGGGCTCTCCGGCAGCGGGGACCTGACATCCCGGGTCAGCCCGTCCACCAGCGCCGCGGCGGTCGGCCGGGCCGCCGGATCCGGAGCGAGACACGGGAGCATGAGGTCCCTCAGCTCCTCCGGCAGCTCGCCCGCCTCCGGCAACTCGCCCCCCTCCGGCAACTCGCCCCCCTCCGGTCCGGCAGCCGCCGTCCCGTCGCCACGTACGCCAGCACCGCGCCCAGCGCGTAGACATCCCCCAGCGGCCGTGGGCGCCCGCCCGCCGCCTGCTCCGGTGGCAGGGCGTCGGTGGACAGCCCCGGAAGGGCCCACGCGACTCCGCCCGTCGGGCCCCACTGCCCGAACCGCGCCGAAGCCTCCCAGCCATGGCCCGTCACTCGCCAACCGAACACGGTCCCCGGCGCGATTCCCGCGTGGGTGAAGCCCGCCTTGTAGATCTCCGTCAGCGTCTCGGCCAGGGCCGCTCCCAGGCGCACGCACCGTCCGGACCGGAAGCGGCCCTCCGCACACCCGCAACGCGCCCGGCAGCGGCAGCATCGGGCGGTATGGAAACGCGCGCCACGGGGGTTCGGACGCGCTGTCGGAGATCAACACGAGGGTGAGCCGGGCAAGCGCCCGAGCGTCAGCGAGCCGTCGGGGGCTCTCCGCCTCCGTCAGGAAGCGGACCCGATACGCCGCGTCGTCGGGCAACTCGGCGGAGGGCGTGCTGATCAGCACCGTACGGACCCCACCGGGGCTGCGAGCGAGGAAGAGGCGGTCGGCCGCCGACGGGTCTTCCTCATCGGGAACCAGTCTGGCGATGCTGTGTTACGGCCCGAGCCGCCGCGGATCGTCCCCGCTCAGCGGTTCCATGTCCCCAACCCCCACGGTACGGCGAGCACTTCCGTCAGCCGCCGGGGCGTGGCTTCGGAAACGATGCCCTCGACATAGCTGTCGGAGGCAGTGAAGGTCTGGTGGCGGTCCGGTAACCGCCTGCTCCGATACCGCGGATGCCACAGGCGCTCCGCAGCATGCGCCCCGCCACCCTACCTACTCCGACCACAGCCGCCCCACGGCAGGTTCACACCGCAGACGTGGTCGCCTCCGGCTCCTGCCCGACCTGTCGGACAGGACTCCCAGCACCAACGATTCCGGCCGTGCGGGCGGTTGGACTCGCGCGAACCTCAGGGCCCGGAAAGGCCCACTCCCCAATGGTCATGGGTACCTGCAATCAGGCCACGAGATGGCACACAGAAGGGATGTAAACAGACACAACCCCTTGCTAGTTTAACGCTTTACGCCAATCACCGGACTCGCTGGTGGTGTTCAACCACGGGGGAAAACATGTCATTCGAGGATGAATGGGCCCAGATCAAGTCCGAGGCCGCACAGCGGCAGGAAACGCACATGCGCCTCAATCAGGTCGACGGCCCAGGTGGTACCGCCCCGAGTCCTGCGGCCCAGAAGGGAGACCTGAGCGTCAAGGCGAAGGACCTGGCCGCGATCGGTGACGCGGCATTCAAGCTCCACCAGCGGCTCGACAAGGACGGCGATCACGCCCAGGCCACCAGTGCCACAGCGGCCAAGGACCTCAAGGACGACTTCGACATCGGCGGAGCACTGAGCGACGTCGTCGAAACCTGGCGCACTCAGGTCAACTCGCTGCTTGCCGCCTGCGCTCACATCTCCAATCACCTGGACTACACCAAGAAGGCACATGCGGGCGATGAACATTACATCGCGGCCTCGTTCAGCTACGAAACCCTCGACGAGAACTTCCGCTAGGAGCACAGAGCCATGAAGTTTGAAGCCCTTCTCCACGGAAATTTTTCGTCCCTCGGCAAAGCGGTGACCGACTGGACCGAAATGATCGACAAGCTCGAGTCGCTCAAGTGGGATGCCGAAGAGGTACTGCAAGGACGCGCGAAGAAGGCCGACTGGGCGGGCGAGAATGCCACCGTGACACGCGAGTTCGTCACCAAAACCGCCAAAGAGTTCGGCGACGCCTACAATCAGGCGGTCACCATACGCAACATCCTTCAGGACACCCGGAACGAACTCATCGGCTACCGGGACGAACTCAAGAGGACGATCAGCGCCGCGCAAAAGGAGAAGAATCTCACGGTGGTGCCCAGCGGAAGCGGCTGGACGATCCAGATGAACATCCACCCCGATCGAGCCGGAAAAGGGGTTGATCTACCCGAGCACGACCAGGCCGACATGGAGGACCTGTCCGGCGACATCGAGCGGATCGTCAAGAACGCCACGGAGTCCGACTCATCGGCGGCGCAGGCACTCCGCATACTCACCACGCAGAGCCCCTACGGATTCTCCGAGACGTACTACCAGGACCGCGACCACGCCGCAAAGGCCATCGCCGACGCCGACAAGATCGTCAAATTGGCGAAGAAGGATCCCAGCGAGCTCACCAACACGCAACTCGCCCAGATCAACACGGCGCTGGACAACTACAAGGACGACCCGCTGTTCGCTGAGCGCTTTGCGACAGGACTGGGTCCCAAAAAGACCCTGGAATTCTGGGCAGGCGTCGCCGATCCTTACCAGGGAAGCTACGATCCCGGTCGCGGCGATATCGCCAAGAAACTCCAGAAAAGTCTGGGCACCACCATCGGCACTGCCACACTGTCCGATAGTAGCGACATGCAGGTATGGGAAAGCAAAATGGTCGAGCTCGGCCCGCAGCGCCTGGAGATCGACCACGCCGGAAATCCGCAGGGTTTCCAGGTCATGAGCAATCTGATGCGGTTCGGCGAGTACGACAAGACGTTCCTCACCAACTACGGGAACGATCTCATCGCGTACGACAAGAAGCACAACTCCAAGGACCTCCCCTACTGGACGAGCAATGCGGACACCGCCGATCTCAACTTCTACGGAAAGAGCGACCGCGGCCGCGACCCGATGAATGGCTTCCTCGAGGCCCTGGGCCACAACCCGGAGGCATCGACCGATTTCTTCGCCGCGCCCCCGGGAGAGAACGACACCGTAGACAGGGACTCCGAGGTCAACGAGAACCTGAAGTACCTCACCAAGGAGCGGGTCTGGCGCTCCGACGCTCCCATGGGTGATCCTGACAAGATCGTGGGCTACGACAAGCTCGGTCACGCTCTCGAATCAGCCACCACCGGCTACGCGTACGACGCGTCGGAGCTCAACGGAAAACACCCGATGGTGCCCGGTTCCGCTGATCGGAGGACCGCGGAGACCGCCGGCGTCATGGAACAGGTCGCCTACATTTACGGCGGCAAGGACGGACCCAAGCTCATCCACGAGCAGGAGGGCATCTCCGACAGTCTCGGCAGGATGGGCGCCGCCTACATCGACGACATCAACAACTCCGTCTCCGGCATCAGCGACAACGCCGGCCACGACCCGAGTGAGTTCCCCGCGAAGTACCAAGGCCGGGCCGAATTCGGCAATCAGGGAGCCATCGACTTCCTCAGCGTTCTGGGTCAGGACGAGAAGTCCCACGGTATCGTCACCGCTGCCGAGCACATCTACTCCCTCAGCGTCCTCGACGACAGTCCCGCCAACAGCGATGCGCACTACCAGCGCGGTAAGGACGCTTTGCTGACGGACGCTGAAGTCCGAGGGATCCTGGACCACTCACGTGTGCAACAGGCCGAGACCACGTACGGTGCGAATTCGGAGGAGGCCAACAAGTCCATCGCCAAGTCCGGAGAATGGGGGAAGTACCTCATCGGGACCGGTGTCGCCGCGGGGGTCGCGATGGTCCCCGTACCCGGCTCCACCGGTGCGGCCATCGCCCTCGCCCCCGTGGCCACCGAGGCCGCTGGTGAGATGCTGAACACGTTCCTCGGCCAAAAGGTCGACGAAGCGGTGGACGGTGCGAACAGCGACCCCATAGAACAGACCCAGGAGGCGAGAAGGAAGTTTTTCGCGGCAGGTGCCGACGACATGGGCAAGGCATACGACCAGTACTTCAAAGACTCTCGATTCGCGGACAAGGCCGATGACGACGACTTGGACCGCGATCTCAAGGATATGTACTACGGGACCGGGCCGAACGAGGACAAATACCGCGGGCGACCTCCCTACAAGAAGGACTGACCACCAGTGCACGCTTCTCTGAAGTCCTCACAAGAACCTCGGCTCAAGCCGCTGGCGCGCGGGACGCTTCTCCTCGCTTCGGTCTCCCTCCTCGTACTCACCAGTGCGTGCTCGAACTCGGACGGCGACCATGAAGAGGCAAACGAGGAGAAGCCGAAGGGGCTGTCGGCCACGAAAGTGTGCGACGCGTCGATCACTGGGCAAGCAGCCCGGGATCTGCGCAGGCTCACCGGCGCGGACACCTTTGAACAGACTGACGAGGTCAAGCTCAAGAGTGTTGCCGAGAAGCTCGCGTCATCGTCGGACACCGTCCGAAGCGCCTGTGAGATCTACCTTCCCGACGCGAGTAGCCCAGCCGTACAGATCGACTTCTCCCGGCGGACCGAGCATCCAACACGTAGCAGCTTCGAGTCGAGCGACGCGGATGAGTGGATCATCTTCCCCATTGGGCGGCACGCCCGCGCGTCGGGCAGCGGGGCGGACATCTACTTCTCTTGCCCGGCCAAGAACAAGGATGTTCCGGACCTGATCCACGGAAATCTGCGCAGTCCGCGGTCCTCACTCTCCGAGAAGGACACCGACTTCGCAAGGATATCGATTCTTAATTCCGTGTCGCGGAACCTCGCCAAAGCCCTGGGCTGCTCGGAAGAGTCGCAACTGCCGGAGAAAGTGCCGGCTTCGTCGGAGCGTTGGACAAAAAATTGAGGGCTTGGATGAAGCTGTCCGCCGTGTGACGAGAAGCGGACGCTCGGGGACACCGACGGACTCAGCGGTGCTGATGCCTGTTCAGGTGTCCCCGCCACTGGTGTTCCCGCGCGCCGCCGGGCGCCCCATCGCACCGACAGACGCGCGGTGGCCACTCAGCCACTGGTCAGGCTCCGTGCCGAGCTGTAGACGTCCAGCACGGCGAGACACAGGGGTACCAGAGAGAGCAGGAAGGCGCTCTCGGCCAGGTCGGACAGACGTCCCCAGAAGGGTGACAGGCCCTTCTTCGGAATGACCAGAGCGACGCCGATGATCAAGCCTGCGCCCACGGTCACGGACACCGCGAGCCAGATCGTACGGATGTCCAGCGGTCCGCGGTCGTTCTCGGTCAGGAGCTTGAGTACCGCGTCGGCCGGCGGGTTCAGCGACAGCCCCAGTACGAGCAGGGCCAGGGCGAGCAGACCCGCGCCGAAGACGGCGGCGACCTGGGCGGTGTACCGGAAGAGGCGGGCACGCAGCAGCATCGCCAGACCGGCCGCGAGCGCGAGAAGCTGCGCCCACACACCCTCGGAGAAGCCCAGGACCGCGGCGGCGCCCACGACGACGGCGGAGCAGCCGCCGACCATGCCCAGCAGCATCTCGTGACCGCGCCGGGTCTGGGCGGCGATGCGGTGGATGTCGAGGGGCTCGGCGTCCGGGCCGGCGTCCAGGTCATCGGCCGACGAGTGGGGCGCGGCGTAGCCGATGGGCAGACGGGCGACGCGAGCCGACAGCCCCGGCAGGAAGGCGATCACTCCGATCGCGACGACGGCGCACACGGCGGCCGTCTCGGTGGCGCCGGCGTCGGTGAGGATCTCGCAGAAGGTGGCGAGGGTCCCGACACTCGCCGCGAAGACGGCGGCGACGAAGGGAGCGTCGCCACTGGGCATGACGATGACCAGGACGGCCGAGCCGACGAGCACGGTGACGCAGCCGAGCAGGAACTGGAGCCGTCCGACGCCCTCCCCCGCGTCCAGGGCCATGATCCCCGACCCGGCGATCATGAGATGGGGAAGGGCGGCCATGCCGAGGGCGATGGCGGAGGCGCGGTCCTCGTACACCCGTGCCCGCACCCCCGCGAGGGCGGTCAACAGCACGCCCACGGCGGCGGCGATGATGCCCGGGAGGCCGTGCATATCGTGCTTGACGGGATCGGCGAACCAGAGCACGAAGCCCATGAGGATCAGGAGCAGCGCCCCTCCGAGCAGCCCCGCGGCCCGCAGGAACCGGTCGTTCCACAGCGTGCGGTCACGCGTGACCGCGGAGGCGATCGCATCGGACACATCGTCATAGACGGCGGGGGCAGCGACTCGGCGAAGGGCCGCAGAGCCAGCAGTTCCCCGTCCAGGATCTGCTGGGCGAGGAGAGAGCGGCTGCTGTCCAGGACGGTGCCGTCGCGTCGCACCAGGTGATACCCGGTGGGAGCGCCGGTCGGCTGCGTCTGCCCGGTCAGGCGCAGGATCTCCGGGTAAACGTCGGCGACAGGGATGTCCTCCGGGAGGGCGACATCGATCCGGCTGTCGGGTGCGACGACGGTCACCCTGCAGAAACCGGTTGTTGCGGACGTACTCACGTGTAGGGCCCCCTGGTTCGGTCTGCGACATCGCCGGTGTCATGCGCGCGGCGGCCACCCTACCGGGGCTCTGGAGCCGATACGTCGATAGGATCGCTGACTCGCGGAGGGAGGCCGTCGCCACGGGGGTGCCGGACGAGAACTGTCCCTCCGTGTGGAGGGATGAGGGATCCGGTGAGCCAGGTCGTCGTCAAGCGCCAGCCAAGGGCTCTGCCACCCGAGGTGCCGACCGAGGAACTCCGCCTCGAACCACCCCCGGAACTGCCGCGCGGGCAGCAAGAGGGCATGCTCATGCAGCTGCTGCCCACACTCGGCATGGGTTCGTCGATGGTCTACTTCTTCATGCCGGGTGCCGCCCCGATGATGAAGATCATGGGCGTCATGATGATGTTCTCCACGCTCGCCATGACCATCGCCATGGTCATGCGGCATCGGCAGGGCTCTCAGGGCCAGCGGGCGGACATGCGTCGCGATTACCTCAAGTACCTCGCACAGACGCGCCGGACCGTACGGCGCACGGCCCAGCGGCAGCGCGACGCCCAGTTCTATCTGCACCCCGCCCCGGAGCAGCTCTGGTCGATCGTCGCCGAAGGCAGCCGGGTGTGGGAACGGCGGCTGACCGACCACGACTTCGTACAGGTGCGGCTCGGGCTCGGAACACAGCAGCTCTCCACGCCCCTGATCGCTCCCGAGACCGCCACCGTGGACGAGCTGGAGCCGCTGACGGCCGGCGCGATGCAGCGTTTTCTCGCGACCCAGGGGTCACTGGACAACCTGCCCATGGCGGTGTCGCTGCGCGCCTTCTACCACATGACCGTGTCCGGGGCTCCGGAGCAGGTGCACGGGATCGCCAGGGCACTGATCGCCCAACTGGCCACCCTGCACTCGCCGGAGGACCTCGTCATCGCGACGGTCGCCTCCCGCGGCGCGGCGGAGCAGTGGGAGTGGACGAAGTGGCTCCCCCATGCGCAGGTGCCGGGATCCTTCGACGGCGCGGGCTCGCGACGGCTGTTCGGCGACTCCCTGGCCGAGGTGGAGGAGCTGCTGAGGGGGCGTCTGGAGGGCCGTACCCGCTTCAGCAGGGACGGACAGCCGCTCCTCGACCAGCCGCATCTGGTGCTCGTGCTCGACGGCGCGATGGTGCCGCCGGACTCGGCGTTCGCGGCGGCCGAGGGGCTGCAGGGCGTCACCGTCATCGAGGTGGTGGCGGGCGAACTCGACGAGCCGCGCGGCGGTCTGTCGATCGTCGTACGGCCGGGCAAGCTGCAGCTGGAGTCGCAGGTCGCCGGATACGACGGCACACCCGACTCGCTGTCCGTGGAGGCGGCGGAGGCGCTCGCGCGGCAGCTCGCGCCGCTGCGCATGGGCGGGGACGACGACGATGAGCCGCTGCTGGCCAATCTCGACTTCACCGAGCTGCTGGGGCTGGGCGACGCCGGTTCGGTGGATGTCTCCCGCACCTGGCGGCCCCGCTCGCTGGCCGAGCGGCTGCGGGTGCCGATCGGGGTCTCGGAGGACGGCTCCCCGGTCATGCTGGACCTGAAGGAGGCGGCACAGGAGGGTATGGGCCCGCACGGTCTGTGCGTCGGCGCGACGGGCTCGGGCAAGTCGGAGCTGCTGCGAACGTTGGTGCTGGGGCTGGCGGTCACGCATTCGTCCGAGACTCTCAACTTCGTCCTCGCGGACTTCAAGGGCGGCGCCACCTTCGCGGGCATGTCGGAGCTGCCGCATGTGGCCGCGGTGATCACCAACCTCGCGGACGACCTGACGCTGGTGGACCGCATGCGCGACTCGATCACCGGTGAGCTGCAGCGGCGTCAGGAGCTGCTGCGTTCGGCGGGCAATTACGCCAACATGCACGACTACGAGAAGGCGCGGGCGGCCGGAGCCCCACTGGAGCCCCTGGCGTCACTCGTTCTGGTGATCGACGAGTTCAGCGAGCTGTTGACGGCGAAGCCGGACTTCATCGAGATGTTCATCCAGATCGGCCGAATCGGCCGTTCGCTGGGTGTGCATCTGCTGCTCGCCTCGCAGCGGCTGGAGGAGGGCCGCCTGCGCGGCCTGGAGACGTACCTCTCCTATCGCATCGGTCTGCGCACCTTCTCCGCCGCCGAGTCCCGTACGGCCCTGGGCGTGCCGGACGCCTACCACCTTCCCCCCGTGCCCGGCTCCGGCTATCTGAAGTTCGGTACCGACGAGATGACCCGCTTCAAGGCGGCGTACGTCTCCGGCACGTACCGCACGGCCCCCGCGCGATTCGACAGCGCGTCCCTGCCCGTCGAGCGCCGGCCGGTGCTGTTCACGGCCGCCCCCGTCCCGGTGACCTACGCCGCCCCGGATCCGGCGAGGCTGAACGCCCCGGCCCAGCCCGAGGACGACGCACTGGCCGAGACGGTCCTGGACGTCATCGTGAGCCGTCTGGAAGGCCAGGGCCAGCCCGCCCACCAGGTCTGGCTGCCTCCCCTGGACGAGGCGCCGTCCATGGACGAGCTGCTGCCGCCGCTGGCCCCCACCCCGGAGCGGGGTCTTCAGTCGGCGGACTACGCAAGGCCCGGCGGTCTTGTCGTTCCTCTGGGCCTCATCGACAAGCCGTTCGAGCAGCGGCGCGACATCCTCTACCGCGACTTCTCCGGCGCCGCGGGCCACATGCTGGTGGTGGGCGGCCCGCAGTCCGGCAAGTCCACTCTGATGCGCGCCTTGGTCACGGGCTTCGCCCTCACCCACACCCCCGCCGAGGTGCAGTTCTACGCACTCGACTTCGGTGGCGGCGGTATGAGTGCCATCGCGGATCTGCCGCATGTGGGCGGGGTCGCCTCCCGCCTGGACCCGGAGAAGGTGCGGCGGACCGTCGCGGAGGTCTCCGGGGTTCTCGCCCGGCGTGAGGAGTACTTCCGCGCCAAGAACATCGACTCCATCGGCACCTACCGGCGCCAGCGGGCGGCAGGACAACACGCCGACCAGGGCTGGGGCGATGTCTTTCTCATCGTCGACGGCTGGGGCAACTTCAAGGCCGAGTACGACATGCTGGAAGGCATTGTCACCGACATCGCCGGCCGAGGGCTCGGCTACGGCGTCCATGTCGTCATCACCGCCTCCCGCAACATGGAGGTCCGCGCGTCGCTGAAGGACCAGCTGCTCAACCGGCTGGAACTGCGTCTCGGCGACACGATGGACTCGGAGTTCGACCGCAAGGTCGCCGCGAACGTCCCGGTCGGCGTCCCCGGCCGCGGGCAACTCCCGGAAAAGCTCCACTTCATGGGCGCTCAGCCGCGCATCGACAAGGGCCACGACCCCAACAGCATGACGGAGGCCACAACCGAATTGGTCCGCGCGGTCAGCGCCGCCTGGTCCGGCCCGCCCGCCCCGCGCGTGCGGTTGCTCCCGCGCAAGCTCCGCGCGGACGACCTCCCCAAGGGCTTCGAATACCCGCAGCACGGCATTGCGATCGGCATCGACGAGACAAACCTCGAACCGGTATTCATCGATTTCGAGACCGACCCGTTCTTCGTCATCTTCGGTGAAAGCGAGTCGGGCAAGACATCGCTCATCCGTCTGATCGCCAAGCAGATCATCGAGCGGTACGGTCCGGATGAGGCGAAGATCGTGGTCGGCGACTACCGCCGCTCCCTGCTCGGGGTCATCCCGGACAGCCATCTCCTCGAGTACGCTCCGATCGCGTCCGCGCTGGAACTCCACGCCAGTGCGCTGAACGGCCTGATGGAGCGACGCGCCCCCAAGCCGGATATCACCCCGCAGCAGCTCCGCGACCGCAGTTGGTGGAGCGGCCCCCAGTTCTTCGTCATCATCGACGACTACGAGCTGGTCTCCACCAGCAGCGGCAACCCGCTGGCAGTCCTGACCGAGAACCTGCCCTTCGCCCGCGACGTCGGCATGCGCTTCATCATCGCCCGCAATTCCGCGGGCTCCTCCCGTTCGATGTTCGAGTCCTTTATGCAGCGCGTAAAGGAACTCGGCGCCCAGGGCATGGTGCTGTCCGGTGACCCAGGCGAGGGCGACGTCTTCGGTGGGGTCCGCCCGCGGCCCATGCCGCCTGGTCGTGGCTTCTTCGTCTCGCGTAAGCGTGGGGTGCCGCTGACCCAGGTGGGGTGGCTGCCGGAGCAGTAGCGCTGAACATGGTGGGCGAGACCCCACCCAGTTGCTAGCTTTTGAGGAACAACTGCCGTGCAGACCACGCGGCTTCATACATCTTGGGGGAAGTATGACGTTCGACGACGAGTGGTCCCAGCTTCGGGCCGCGGCCGTGGACAAACAGTCGACACGTATGCGCCTCAACCAGGCGGACAGTGGAGGCGCGGCCAGTACGTCCTCTCGAGGCGATCTGGTCGTGAACCAGGACGACCTGGGCCGGGTGGGCCATGAAGCCTACATACTGCACGGCCGTCTCAAGAAAGCCGGCGACATTACCCGTGGCGCCAAGGACGACGGGTCAACCTCCAAAGCGGCGACCGTCCTCTCCTCACACCACTTCACCATCGGCGATGCTCTGACGACGACAGCGATGATGTGGAACGATCAGCTCAAAACGCTCCTCCAGGCATGCGCTCATATCTCGAACCATCTCGACTACACAAAAAAGTCGCACACCAATGAGGATGCGAAGATCGCTGCGTCCATGGCACGGAGGGACGGCAGCGCCATGCCGGCCTCCGAAATCTCCAAGTACTACAAGTAAAGGGGACTTGCCATGGCACGCCTGACCTTCGACGACATCTATCACGTCTCCTTCAGCAGCCTCGGAGCTGCGGCCGACGACTGGAAGGAGATGGTGGACCAGCTCGATACGCTGGCCACCGACGCCGTTGACGGCATGATGAAGCAGGCCGACGCGGCCCGCTGGGCAGGCGCCAATTCCGACGTCACCAAACCGTTCGTACGCAAGACCGCCAAGGAGTTCGGCGACGCCCACACCGAAGCCAAGGGCATCTGGAGCATGCTCCGGGACGCACACTCGGACCTCGTCTCGGTCCAGTCGGACATCAAGAAGATCGTCGATGTCGAGGCCAAGAGCAAGAACGTCCGGGTCACAGGCCTGGACGACGGCACGGTGTACTGCGTCTATCTCCATCAGCGCGGAGACAGCGACCAGCGCACGCAGAAGCAACTCGACTATCTGGACGACCTGGCGAGCCGGATCAACAACCTCATCGCCAAGGCAGACGAGATCGACAACTCCGTGGCCGGCGCCCTGAAGAAGATCCACGGCAGCGACAGCCACAACTTCGGCCATGCGAAGTACGACTCGCTGGATGACGTCCAGGCCGAGCGAGCGGTTCAGCTGGCCAAGAAGAGCCTCGCCAAGTACAAGCAGGGCGAGGAGCTCAGCACCAAGGAGCTCACAGAGCTCAAGCAACTGCTGTCGGACAACGCAAAGGATCGCGAGTTCACGGTCGACTTCTACAAGTCCCTGGGGCCCAAGGACGCACTCCGTTTCGAGGCGCAAATCGCCATCGACGCCTCCGCGGAGGGAGACAAGACCCAGCTCAAGCTGGCGCACAGCATTCAAACAAGCATGGGCGTAGCCCTGGCGACCGCTACCGACCCGCCCTCTGGCAAGGACAACCCCGACACCGCGTTCCGTGAGAACAAGGACTACCTCGGTAAGGCATGGCAGTCAGAGCTCAAGCGGGTCGGTCGAAACAAACTCGAGCTGGGCATCGGGTTCGACCACGCCGAGCCCGTCGGCTATCAGGCCCTCTCGTCCTTGCTGCGACATGGAAACTACGACAAGAGCTTCCTCGTCCCCGTTGCCGAGGACATGGTCACCATCGAACGAAAAGGTGGCGGCTGGCCCATTCCTGACCAGTTCAACGGCGAGAATCACTTCGGCCTCAACCTCGACAAAAAGGGCGGCCCCGGCTGGGATCCGATGACCGGGGTCCTGGAAGCCTTCGGTCACAGCCCCGAGGCGTCGACTGCGTTTTTCAACGGTTCCACGGGTGAAGGCGCGAACGACGACCTCAAGAAGCTGAGCAACCTTGATTACTTCCTGGGCGACAAGGACGGGAAGGGCGGCCGCGAATGGCCCGCGGACAAGACAAGCGGCTACGTCCTGCCGGACGAAAAGAGTAAGACGTTCGGGAAGGATGCACTAGGCCACGCTCTTGAGTCCGCCACGACTGGCCGGGCGTATGACAGCGACGGGCCTTCAGTGAAGCACAGCCAGGGAGGGGCAGAACTTTTTGCAACACTAGTGGACAAACTCGGCGCGAATCCTGGCCTCATGAAGACGGATGGCGACCTCGCACCGATTGCCGACAGCCTAGGTAACATCTCGGCCGAGTACATGCACGATATTCAGCGATCGATTTCCGGCGGCGACGAAAGCGGCTACATCGGCCATTTCGGAGCCGACGCCTACCTAGAAGATGTCGAGAAGGGACATCTGAAGCAATTTCTGCGTGCTACCGCATGGGACCCCGACGCCTACGCCTCCATCACACACGCCAGGCAGGCCGTGACCACCGAAATGATGCGCGATGCACTGGCCGACCCTGGGGGCGAGTCAGCCTCAAGCGTCGCCGCTCGTGCGACCACTCCTGGAGCAACCATCGCCGGCATCACAGCCGTTGGCCGGGCCGATGCAATAGCCGCCGCGGACGACAGCGTGGAAAAGATCAATCAATACAACGAGAAGTTGGAGACAGGAAACAAATGGGTATCCCGCATCGTCGAAATGGGGGTTGGCAAAATCCCCGTGGCGGGCGATGCGGCCGGCTGGGTAGCTGAAGACATCCAGGAATCCGTAGTCGGTCATTACACCAAGGACCCGGCTGAAGCGGCCCAGCAGATCACAGAGAACCGAGAAGATTACTTGGATGGTGAACGTGAGGACACCGGGCAGTCCATGAAGCAGGCAGCGCGCGCCGCGGCTAAACAGGCTGGACTTCACGAGGACAAGATCAGCGGCGTAGTTGATGACGTATACGGCGCATCTAACGTGGCGTTCTCCGATGGAAAGGCTAGGTGAACGGAATGCCTCTCGCTTCGATATCGTCCGAGGTATTGAGGTCACGACCGAGGATAGTCATCATGGCTACACTAACCATGGCCCTCATCGGCGCCGGGGTATGGTGGATGACAGCCGATCCACGTTCAGACGACGACGCGATAGAGATCCCATCCAGAGTCTGCCTCGAACGTATCCCGGGCAAGACCGTGGCCCCCCTGCTTCCCACCAAGGGATCAAAGGTCGAGGAAGACACATCCGGCTTCTCGAAGCCAACCCCTGGGTATAGCGGGGAATGCGTCCTGAAGGCCGGGGACCAGGAAGTCGGAATCGGGTTCACTCGCATTCCAGGTAATAAATACACGCGCAGCCGCATCCAGCGCCGAGGAACTCCTGTCTCTCTCGGTGACGCATACGGCACCATGACCGACAAGAACCGAATCAGGCTCTACGTGCCCTGCCCGTCTACACGATACCCCGAAGACCGACTGATTATTGCCACAAATGCCGATGCCGCAGAGCAGGCTGACAGCTTCAGTCGAACAACTCATAAGTTGACGACGACAGACCGCGCGTACCTCGAATTCACCGCCCAGGTAGCTCGCACTTTGTCCCAAGAATGGTTCAAGTGTCCAGATTCAGCGAAGCTGCAGGACGGACCCGTATCAGTTCACTGGAATGGCTCTGGGTCCGATGGGTCCCATTGACAGGAGCAACCTCACTCGACGCCATTCAAATTCTGCGCTCAAGGTACATCAAATCAGCGAACTTATCCATGGTCAGGGGATCCTGGTAAGTCTGGGTGAATCATATAGCTACCTCAGCAACCGCAATGGAGCGATGTACATGCATTATGGCTCCCATCCGGAGAAATATACCGGGGCTGGCAGCTCATCACTATTGGCACCAGTGTAGCCACGTCCGTTCGCTCCATTTGCTGCATAGGCGGCACGGGATATGTCTCGAGAATGGGTCAAGTGCCCGGGCTCCGAGAGCCTTCCAGATGGTCCTGTAGTCATTCATTGGAATGACTAACTGTTCTCGTAGCTAGATGCGCTCCGCAATACAGCACGTCACCGGGTTTTTGCGCGCCCCGGGCGCGGTCAAACAATGCGAATGCCCCGCATCATGGGCACTCAACCCCGTAGCGACAAGGTCATGATCGCGTCGGCATGAGGCGCGGCGACGGCCCAACTGGTCCACGCTCTCAGCCTCCTCGGCCCGGCCTGGCCGCTCCGCCCGGGTGAGGAGTCCTTCAGAGGGCGACGCCCCGGCCGCGTCTGCCCTCTCCCCATGCCGCCCGGCCGCGCCTTCTTCGTCTCCCGAAGGTGTGATGCCGCTGACGCAAGTGGGCTGACTACGGGAGCAGTAGGGCGGCGTGCGCAGGGGGCTGCGAGCCGCACAGCCCCCTGCTAGCTTGACGTGGACATCAAACAAGTTCGCTTTGCGACGTCAATCAACGGGGGAATCATGGCATTCGAGGACGAATGGGCTGATATCAAAGCCGAAGCCGCAAAGCAGCAGGAATCCCATATGCGGCTCAACCAGCTCGACGACGGCAACGGCGGCCGGGGAATTCCACAGAAGAAGCTGAAGGTCACCGCTTCGGTACTGCGAAACAAGGCCGGCAAGGTCGACCACGTGAGCACCGGCTTCGCCAAAGCGGACAACGAGACCATGACCGAGACCGGTCAGGTGAAAGCGAGCCTCAAGGGCTTCGACTCCGCCGCAGCTTTCGCCACATTCCAGGAGCGGTGGCGGGACCAGATGCGGTACGCCCAGGGGCTCCTGTCGCAGGGCCTGGCGGGGCCGCTGAGGGACGCCGCCACGCACTTCGAGGTGACCGACAAGGGCGTCGGCGAGGGGCTTGACCGAGGGAAGAAGCAGGGCGGCGGCCAGGACAAGGTCGCCAGGTAGCACCTGCCCCCCGGAACGACGGCCCCAGCTCAAGGCGGAAGCACACATGGTCACATATCACTCGCTCATCACCGTCGACCTCACCCCACTCTCCGAAGCGGTCGGCAAGTGGCGCACCCTGCCAGGCAAGTTCCGACAGGTCGGCACGAATCTGCGCACGGAGGTGGAAACGCCCCTGACCAACTCGGATTGGGAGGGCGAGGCGGCGGAGGCAGCTTTCACGAGGATCCAAAAAGCGGCGAAAGAAATCGAATTGGCCGCTTGCGAGGCCGAGGACGTCCATAGCCTCCTGCACGACGCACACAAAGCGTTCAAGGAGGCCAAGAAGAAGCTCCTGGAATACAAGAAGGACGTCGAGGACTCGAAGCAACTGGCGATCGACGACACCGGGCACGTCTCCTACAAGCCGACGAACCTTGATGACCTTACGCCGGCGGAACAAGGGATGCAGGCGAAGAACTACCGCGACGTGGTGGCGGACTACAACCGGTACATCAACGAGATCGTCGCCAACGCCACCACGACCGACGAGATCCTGGCCTGGGCACTGACACAGGACGGCAACGGACGGAAAGAGGGGTTCTCCGCCGACGGGTACACCAGCACCAAGGACGCCAAGGCCGGTCGCGAGCAGGCACGCAAGGACCTCAAAGAGGTCGAGGAGCTGGCGAAGTCCAAGAAGAACCTCAGCGCCACCGAGATCGCGCGGGCGAACACGCTCCTCGCCCGGCACGAGGGCGACCCCTACTTCTCCGAGAAGTTCGCCACCGACCTCGGCCCGAAGGGAACCCTCGAATTCTGGCAGCACGTCACGACGGGTCAGCAGTTCGGCGACGAACGCACCAAGAACCTGGAAAAGCTCCAGAGATCTCTCGGCTACACCCTCGCCACCGCCTCTCACTCCAACAGCGATGAGATGAAGCAGTGGAAGAAGGACATCATCAAGCTGGGGCCCCAGCGTGTCATGGACACCGACTGGGAGGCCGGGACGCGTGATCCGGGGTCGTATGGCTTCCAGGTGATGAGCAGCCTCCTGCGGTACGGCGAGTACGACAAGGACTTCCTCGTCGACTACGGCAAGGGCTACCCCGATCCGCACAGCAAGGACGGTCGCACCGGCGGCCTGTTCGAGTTCGACCGCAAGCACAAGGACGACCTGAAGGACCTCTACTGGCCCGACGGGTACGAGACGTACGTCAACTTCGGCGAGGACAATGACCACGGAGTCGACCCCATGGCCGGCTACATGGAGTCGCTGGGGCACAACCCCGAAGCGGCGCAGACGATTTTCCACCGTGACCGCTTTGAGCAGGATGCGAGCGTCCCGCCGAACGACGACCTCATGTATCTGCTCAAGGAACGCAAGTGGCTGAACGGAAACTTCTTCGCCGACGACGGCAAGGGATACGGCTACGACGAACTGGGGCACGCCTTCGAGGCCGCCTCGCTGGGGCATCCGTACGACCAACCCGAGCTGGGCCTCCACCGCGACCCCGCCAGTGTCAATGTCGCGACACAGCTGATCAGTGTGGTCGGCGACAACTCCGGCATCCTCGCGGACAAACAAGGCCTCAGTGACAGCTTGGCCCGCGTGGGCGCCGGCTACATCGACAATCTGGACTGGGCCACCGCCAACCACGGCGATGCCGAATCGGGGGCGAAAACCCGCGACGCCGCCTTCGGCGCACTCGGCCCGTCCGACATCTCCGTCGCCAATGAGACAGCGAAGAACTTCCTGTCGGCGGTCGGCAGGGATGACAGCGGCTACCAGATTCTCTCCGCGGCCCAGCACGACTTCACGACAAACGTTCTCAAGGCCCATCCGAATGCGGACGACCCTCTCACTCTGGCTCTGGGCACCGGCGCGGAGACGCAGGGCATCCTGGACGAGGCTCGCTCGGACGCCATCATGAGCGACGCGAACGACAGCAAAGAGGAGAAAGCGAGGAAGCTGTCCGAGGCGGGAGAGTGGCAGAAGTACCGGACGAGTACCGGGATCAGCACCGTCACCAGCCTCGTCACCGTTCCGTTCGAGGCGGCCAAGGCCACGCCTTTCGTCACGCCCTTCGTCGACGCCGCCACCGGCGCCATCGATACCCAGGCCGGCATCAACATCGACCGGGAAATCGAGAAGCAGCAGAAGGAGTTCGACGCGAAGGTCGACGCAGACGCTCACAACATGCAGAAGAAGTTCGTCGAAACGAGTCAGCGTCGTTCGGTCAACCCGCTCGACGCCTATATCGCCGGCCATCCTGAACTCGACAACAGCGCTTGGTACAACCAGGCCAGCGAGCGCGTAAAGGCCGGCTACATACGTGGCGTCGGTGACGCCCAGCTGACCGGGAGCGGCAGTTGATGGAGTCGACAGGAGAGATCGTGCACCGCAAATTTCGCCCGACTCTGGGGCGACTGGCAGCCCTCGTCTGCACGTCTGTCATCGCCGTCACGGGCTGTGGCGGCGACGACGGCGAATCCGGGGCCCCGAAGCCGACCTCGAAGCCGACCGCCGGCGCCGGGCTCATACCTGTCGCCCAAGCCTGCGATGGCCTGTTCGACGAGGCCATCGCGAAGGAGGCTCGGGAACCGAACGGGCCCAGCAAGGTCTATCCGGTCAAGACCGAGAGCACCGGTCAGGTAGCGAAGGCACTGCGGGAGGAGCCGGCCAGGAGAGGCACGCCCGAGGACCTCTGTACCTTGACGGACAAGGCTGAGGGGAAGGAACTGCTCGCCATCACCGTGGCGTGGACTCCCCATTCGCCCCCGTCGGGCCAATCGGTGCACTACACGACCACCGTCGGCCCGGAGGACGCCGGCAGGCTCCGCGTCACGTGTGACCTCGGCAGCGGCAGCGGCAGCGGGACAGAATCGGGAGGCGCTCGCTTCCTGGAGTTCGCCCTGCGCGACTACTTCACCGTCAGCGACCACTCCCACGCCAAACTGCTCATCGCCTCGGCGAAGAAGATAACGTCACAGTTGGACTGCCGGGAAACTCCCGAATACCCGGACCCGAAGGATGTGGCACCGCCACCGAAGCCGGGGCTGCGGTAAAACGCAAACATGGGGGTGGGCAACCGCTGAAGCGGTTGCCCACCCCCATGTACTTGCGACCAGAGCCTCAGATGGTGATGTCCTGGAACAGCTGAGCCGACTTCTTGTCGGTCGCGTGGTAGTCCATGCTGCCGGTCCTGACCTTGGTCGCGACCTCTTTGAGCGTGCTCTCGATGTGGTTGGCGCGCGTCTTGAACTGCCTCTCGGCGGCCAGCATCATCTGGTGAGCCTCACCCTCCCAACCTTCGGTCACGGTCTTGACCGAGGCGATGATGGCCTCGATCTGCTGGCTCACGACCCTGGCGCCGCGCTCGAGGTCACCGGCGGTGTCCTCGAGCGAGTTGTATGTGACCTTGATGTCCATCCCGTCACCGGACACTTATGCTCCACCCCTCGTGGTGTCTTGATGGTTGTCGATCATTTCTGTCCCAGGGGCCTTGATGGCGCCCCTGAGCGACTAGAACTGGTCGACCTTGCTGTGGGCCAGGCCATCCGCACCACTGCCGAGGTGCCCGCCGGCCGCGCTGCCGTTGACGTCAACGCTGCGGAGCTGGGACGCGATCTCACTGTCGTTGGCACCACCGGAACGGTGCGTGAGCTGCACCGCCTCGTGGATGTTGACGATCAGCTGACGCAGAGCCTCGTGGTCCTCATTGAGGCTCATCTGCGCCCTCCTGAACGCGCTTCCGCCCTGACCGGTCCACGCCGCCTCCACCGTGTCGATGGCGTTGATCAGCGTGCGCAGGTTCTGCGAGAGGTCCTCGCTGACGCGGCCGAGGTCGCCCTCGAACTTCTTGAAATGTGCGTCGCTAATCCGCTGCGAGCCCGACATCTTTCCACCTTCCCCCATGATGTGTTGGTGAGCCGAGCTGGGGATTCTTCGTCAGCTCACCACTCTGTGGAGTTCCTACCCGACATGGCAGGAAGCGTCTAGCTGTAGTTGGTGCTGTTGCTGTTGCTGCTTACGGCCTGGCCATCGTTCCACCACGACGTCGCACGACGGTGAAGGCGACCGCGGCCCCGGCGACCACGACAACGCCCGCGCCCAAGGCGACCCAAAGCGTCGTATTACCGCCGTCGTCGCTCGCCTTGGCCTCTGCTGCGGGCTTCTCAGCGGCTTGCTTATCTGATGCGGGGGGCTGTGAGGCGTCCCCTGCGGCCTTAGACGCCGATTCTGAGGGCTTTGGTTTCGTAGCTCCCTCACGAGCGAGCAACGGATTGGTGTTGGCCGGCCCCGGGTCCCCTTCGCCATCCAGAAGCACCTTGCGAGGACGAACCGAGCCATACCCGACATAGCTACTCGGGACGTCACCAGTCTTGGGCTTCGCGGCGGTCTGCATCATGACGCGCAGGACCTGGTTGTTGGTCCACTTGGGGTGCTTGGACCAGATCAGGGCGGCGGAGGCGGAGGTGATGGCGGTGGCATCACTGGTCCCGCGCGTCATGCAGACCGACTCGCTGTCCTTACACCGCACGGGGATCTGGTCTCCGACTGCCACCAATCCGACCTGATCGCCGGTCGTTGAGAATTTGGCCACCTTGCCTGTGCGGTCAATGGCGCCTACGCCAACGACACCGGGAAGAACCGAAGGGTATTCGGAATGGTTCTCCTTGTCACCAGCGTTTCCAGTTGCCGCAAAGATCAAGGCTCCCTTTTTGAGGGCATAGTTCACGGCATTCTGAGTTTTGGAGAAGTAACCAGGAAGTCCAGTCACTCCGAGCGAAATATTCAAGACTTTCGCCCCATGATCAACAGAATATTTGATGGCTTTTGCCATCACCGATCCGACGGATTCCGACTTCATTTCAACGAGCGATGCCTTCACCGGCAAGATTTTCGCCTCAGGTGCCAGCCCTTGAATGCCACCGCCTTTACCGGTACCTGCGATAATGCCAGCCATACTAGTACCGTGCCCGTTGGGATCGTCAGTGGGATCGGTAGCCTTATCAGAGGCGTCTATACCATCGAGAACCCGGCCTCTCAGCTCTGGCAGTGAAGCGTCCACGCCCGTGTCGATAACGGCGACGGTAATTCCCCTGCCTTTGCTCACCTTCCACATACCGTCAGCCTGCATGTCTTTCAGGTACCACTGCTGCGAGCTGATGTCCTGTGCGGCTGCCGCAGGCGCGATACCACTCACCGCCATGAGCCCGGCTCCGAGTGTCGCCAGAGCCGACAGGGAGCGCCGCCGCGCTCCGTACTTCTGAAGTGGCATAGGTGAGTGCTCTCCTCGGCATTGCACAGGGATCTGTCGATCTACTCGATGACCGGCGGGACCGTGTCACGCCGTCCACCCGACCAGCTCTCTTCGTCTTCCTGAAGGTAATCGGGCCTGGAGCCGGAGGGTTCCGAGCCGTTCGGGGCTGTCCCGCCAGATCGCGGCATCGGCTCAGGCTCCTCCTGGTTACCGCGCACAAGCCCGGATCCCCCTGGGGTGAACTCGGACCGCGTTCCCCGCCCAGAACGCGTACCGCTGACGGGGCCTCCCGACTCAGACGCGAGCCGCCGCCCCTGGCCACCACTGCTCCCGGGCGCATGCGCACCTCCATCGGCGGGCACACCGCCCGTGCCCAGGGGACCACGCCTGAGAGGGATGCCATGTTCGTCTCCGACGACCGCGCCCTTCGGTAGACGCTGCCCATTCGCGTTGTTCGGTCCTCGTGGACTGTCCACGGTCCCACCCGGCTCTGAGGCGAGTCGTCGGCCCGGCCCGCCGTTCGCGGGCGAAGGCGTGCCCTTGAAACCGTGCGTGGCGGGTCCCATCGGCCCACGCCTCATGAGCCCCTGCTCTTCTCCGATAACCCTGCCGCGGGGAATCCGCGGAGTGTTGGTTTGCCCTGGTGGGCGAGCCTGTTGCCCACCGTGAATGCCGTCAGGCAATCCGGTTCGAGGTAGGGTCGTCGGCCGAGGCTGCTTTGCCACCCCTTGGTAAGGCGCGAGGGGCTCACGTACAGGGTTGCCCCCGCCTCGGATGGGCGGCGGGGCACTTGGCAGGAGCGGCCTGGGTCCGTTCGGCACCACAGGGGTAGGTTGGTGCTCCTGCATATTAGGCGGTGACGCAGGATGCCTGGTCTTGTCGATAACCTCAGGCGAAGGCAGAGTGTCCGTGGCGTCGATGGTCGTATGCGCATCCGGCATCGTGCCCGGATCCACTACGGGTCCATGTACGCCAGTGCCATCAGCGCCCAGGGACTTCTGCGAATGGGCACCAGTGCCCGGTGACGAGGGACCGGCTACGGTTCCGCCGCCAGTCGTTCTCTCTCCCGACACTCCTTGGGGCCAAGAGCGGATTTCACTACTGGGCGGAGCGAACCCGGCTGGCAGAGGTGGAAAGTTCGGCTCCTCGAGAGCCTTGATCTCCGTGTACGCCGTCTCGTAGTACGAGTCCAGCTTGTCCATCTGCTGGAGCGCTTCCAGGTGGTGCTTGTCCGCGACCGCCTTCTCCGCATCACTCTTGTGCTTCTTGTCATCGGCCGCCGTCGGGGCCGGCATCGCTGCCTTGACCTCGGTCAGGCCCTGGCCAGCAGTGGACATATGGAGGCCGACGAGCAAGGTGTAGTCGGCCATCTTGTGGGTCTGCTTGGCCACCTCGCGACCCCAGGTCCGGAATGCGTCGGCGCCCTCGCCTTCCCAGTGCACCCGCTCGGCGTGGGCCTTCAGCTCGTCCGCGATGGCGTTGATGTCGTCGAAGGCAGCCATCAGCGCGGCACCGACGTCGGTCAGCTGACCCGGCTGCGCGGAAGCGACCATGTTGTAGAGCTCGTCGTGCGACCGATTCTCGAACTTCCCCCCGGCCATCTACCTTCTCCCCCTCACAGCGCGTCGCCCCCGACCTCTTTGCTGCCGTGGTTCTCACTCTGACCAGCGTGCTTTTCGGTGGGCTCGCGGTAGTACTTCTGCGTATGTGCCTGGATCTCCCGCATGCGACGAGCCTGTTCGGCGTCCATGCCGTCGTACCCACGCTCGGCGACGATCGCCAAGAGGCCCATGGCCTCAATCTGGTCGCCGAAGGACTTGCACAGGGTCTCCAGCCGCGCGTGGACCTTCTCGTAGAGGTTGGCCAGGTCGTCAGAAGAGGTGAACCCGGAGCCCGAGCCGTACGCGTCCCGCGTGATGGACTGTTGCGAGATCGTCTTGCGCGATGCCGGGGACTTCTCCAGGTCGGTCAGGACCTTGTCCAGGCGCGTCTTGAACTTCGCAAGCGTCTCGGCTTCCTTGACCAGCTTCTTGCCGAACGGCGTCTGTGGCTCAGACCCCGGCTCTATGGGCCTCACGCTGTCCCTCCCCGTATGACACCAACGATGTCCTAAGCCACTCTATCCGTCAGGCTTGAACGCCCCAACTGCCCCGTAGCTGTGGGACGTCGACGGTTCAGTAACGGTCCCCTCCCCCAAATGGCGCATACGAGGCACACGTCACATCCGGTGACACTATCGACTTCACCACAGACGCACATGAGTACGCATACCTATTTCTCGGGACGACAGCCCGACGTCCTCTCGCTCTCGGAGGAGACGCAGCACGCAGCAACACGGCACCGGGTATGGGCCTGGCGCGGTCGGCCCCTGAACGCGCTTGCCACAGCGTGGCGGCGGGGGGCACAGTGCGGCTGTGCGCGGCGGGATCAGCGTTCACCCCCACCCACAGCCCTCTACTGGTCGTTGGGCTTGTAAGCCTTATCGACGTAGCAGGGCGATGCCAGCGAGATCGAGATGCTGTCGCGCATCTTCTTCTCCCACTTCGATGGATTCGGGTAGGTGGAAGGAAGACTCAGCTCGATCGTCACCGTGTGGTGCTCCTTCTTGTCCTCCACCTCAAGTCGAAGCTGACGTGCCTTGGAGTTGGCCTCTCCATAGCGATAGACCTTCCAGCCATGCTTCGGAAGCTCACGATGAAGCCTGTCCATGGCTTCCTTCAGAGCATCCGCGGACGGCCCCACCACCGACCACCAATGGTTCACACGGTAGCCATGATCAACTTCCTTGCAGGGGCTGGCGTGCGGGGCAGCCGGGGAAACGTCGCCTCGCAGTTCAGAGAGGTCGAGGATCTTGCTGGATTGTCGCCTGACCAAGTCCTTTGCATCTTCCAGGCTCATGTGCTGTGGCGTGTAATCCAGACCATCGTCGTCTTTTGTCACCGTTGAGCATCCTGTCGCGGCGATGAGGGAAGATATGGCGAGGCCGACACGCCAGGCGAATCGGCGTTGTGCGGACTCTGTCACTTTCGTGTCACTTCCCCATACGTTCCGACACGCTTCATCCCTCGCCACGGAGGGGCCGGGTTTAGGCGAGGTCCGGCACTTGGGTTACCCACCGTGACAACCCAAGTCCAGCGCAGAACCTTGCTCAGACAGGGACGTGGGTGCTCCCACTGAGACCGGGGCATGTATGAGGTCAGTAGTTTGCAGGCTCGGTGGCGCCATGCCTCAGTCGGTCAGTACTCATCTACGGTCTGGCCATCAGGGACCTGGAAGCAGTTCGAGGTCATAAGCACATAGATCAAGGACTTGGGTGCCTTGGACCCGCTCTTGTCACTCTCGTCGTAGAGATGGATACTGACCGAGAACTGCTTCTTGATGGAATCCGCAATAAGTTCGGGGCTTTTGCTCGGGCTCTTGTCGGGCCCGTATTCGACGATCTTCCAGCCCTTCTGCGGGAGGTCTTCCTTGAGCCTCGCCATGGCCTGCTTCATATCCTTGACAGGCACGCCCCACAGTGACCAAGCATGGTTGATCTTATAGAATTTATCCTCATCCTGGCCGTTGCATCGGGCAACCGACGGTCCCGGTTTGCTCGTCTTTCCGCGCAGGTCAATGACGTCGAAGATTTCACTGGAAAGACCAGCCGCTTCTTCCTCCGCGTCAGCAACCGTCCGCGTCTTCGGCGTATAGCCCAGCTCGTCCTTCTTCTTACCACTCATTCCCGAACATCCCGCCAATGCCCATACCGAAGCCAGAGACATGATAATACCGATAGACGAAATAAGTCCCATCCGGTTACGCGCGGAGCTAGTCACTGATTTGCACCTTGTCATGTCGCCCCACTACCACGTTGGCTTGGTTTAGCAGACTTTGCGAGCTGTCTTCACGATCCAAGTCATAATCCCAGTAGCCACTGTGCCCCTCGGTGTCGGTCGTCATCTGATGAGCTCCGAATTGGGCATCGGCGGGAATGATGGGCATGTCCGCGTCGTGCCAGAAGCGGCTGCTCTTGTCGCCACCGTGGAATGCGCGGCCTAGTTCGGGAACAGGGTCATCGTCAGCGTACTCGTTCCAGACATGCCCCCTGGGTACGTCCAGGCCTTCGGCGCTGCCCACCTGGACACCCGGACTTCCCGCGAAGATAACATCGTCCGCGTTCAGGTCCCCCTGGCGCGCTGCGGAACCGATGAGGGTGGAGCCGTAGGAATGGCCTATCGCAGTTACGTGACTGTCCGTCCCCGACTCGTTCGACGCGTTCAGACCATCGACGAATTGGTTGAACGCGGGCGCACCAGTGTTCGCGTATCCGGGGCGGGTGGCGTCCGTGACAATATTTTGCGGCGCATCGTAACCGAGCCAGGTAATGGTCGAGACTTTTTGCCCCGGCGCCAGTGGTTCGGATGCATGCCACAAGTTCGTCATGCGGTTAATGTCCCCGTGAATCTTGCTGAGGTTCGAAGTTGTACCAGGGACATAGACGGCAGTGTGGTCGGCCGTATCCGGATTTCCGTTGGCGACAATCGCGCGCCCCCGACCTTCAGGGCTAAAACCGAGCAGGTACGCCTCCGGCAAGCCTTTTCGACCGGTCTGATCGAACCGATTTTGGATGGCATCCATGCCCTTCAGGGCACCTTCTAGGCGCCCTTTCTCGCCTTCGTACTTATGGTGCCAGTCGAGCCATTCTTGAGTGTAGGCTGTAACGTTGGGACCGAGATCCTTGAACTTGGTAGGTTCCTTTGGTATCGCATCGAGCCGGATTTGGTAGTCGGCTCGTTTTTCCGCCAGCTCAATACGGTTCGCCTCGTCACGGACATCCGCGGGGATGCCATCCAGTTTGCCTAGGCCAGCGGGGTACATGGCTGCATAGTCGGCCTTCTCCTGATCGGAAAGGCCCTTCCACCATTTCGCATTATCCGTAGGACTGCCGTCCTTGGGCGGATGCTTGATGTCGTCGAGGTAGTCTCTAGCTCCGCTGCGGACACCGCTCGTGTCGCTCTGGGTGTCGGCCCAGTCGTAACGGGAAACGTGCAGATCGTCATCGGCCTTCAGGCTGCGCAGCTTGGGGGCCCACTTCTCGTCGGCCTGGGTCGCGTCATACACCGCCTGGGCGATGCGATTGGCGATCGCCACCGCACGGCCGAAGTTCGGGTTGGGGTGGATGTTCGCCGCCTGGCGATCCAGGGCGTCGGCGGCGTCATTCGCGTCGCCGGTCGGGTCGATCGGCTGGTTCGTGGGCTTGCCCTTCGCGCTGCCCTGGACCGTGCCGCCCTCCGGCATTTTGCCGTCGACCTTGTCACCGGCCGCGGGGTAGCTCACCGAGCCGTCGGAGCCCACCGTGAACTTCTCTGCCTCGGCGTCCTCCACAGCGGCGTCGAGCGTGTCCTTGGCTGCTCGTAGTTCGTAGGCCAGAGAGTTGAGGGCAGTGGTGATGAGAGCGCATTCGACCTGGGTGTAGTGGAAGTTCGTCGCCAGCTTCCGGAGCTGCACCACGGCGGCCTCAGCGGCCTCACCTTCGAGAACGGCTTGGCCATCGACCGGTTTCCGCATGCCTGCGATGATCTGACTCTCGACGTCATCCTTGGCTTGACTGGCCATGTCGCCGACGGTCCGATAGCCGCTCGCGGCATCCTCGAACTCCGAGGGCTTGAGGGACTTGAGCGTCGCGTAATCCACCGCCGCTTCACCGGCCCCGGCTGTCGCCGCCGACGGGCTTCGTGTCCTTGTACAGGACGTCCAGCCCGTCGAACGCGCACTTGGTGGCCTCGTCGTTCTTGTACTGGTGATCCCCGGCCCTTTCAAGCCGGTCCTGGATCGCGCCGCACTTCCCGCTTACGCCCTTCAGGTAGCGCTTCCACGAGCTGTAGAGCTCCCGCTGGGCCGCCGCGCTCCGGATGCCGCCACCGGAGTCGCTGCCCGCGCCCAGGCCGGTCTGTTCCTCCTCCAGCTTCGTCAGCGCCGTCTTGATGTCCCCCCGGAGCTTGCCGACACTCCGACCGGCTGTGGTCCAGGCCGTCTTGCTGGACTTCACCCCGCCTGATCCGCCTTGTGCCCATCCCGGCTTGTCGTCGGCGCTCGCGAGACTCATCCCCGTGTCACCGGACGCCTCGCGCTTCATCTGCGCCCATTCCGCCTCGAACGTCGACATACGCCCCCCTCACATGATTCACAGCGACGTCAAATAGCTCAGTGTAGGAAAATGATCAGGCGCCTCCATGAGTACTCCTACTCAGCTACTCCGGAGCGACGGCGCCTCCGTTCGTTGAGAACGGCTGCCAGGCCCGCTATGCCTGCCACCATGACGGCCGCGGCTCCCACGGAGTACGTCGCGAGGCGTTCCCTTCGCTCCTCGGGGGTCTCGCCCAGGGGCATGGGGGCGGGGTCGGGAGCGGCGACGTCGTGGGCGGCGCCCTTGTCCAGGGTGACGTGGTCGATGCGGGTTTCGTCCTCGGTGAGGGCGCGGACGGGGTCGACGACGCCCCAGCCGATGAAGCGGTCGTGGTCGTTGACGGCTCGCTCGGCGGTCTGCTCGATCTGGGCGACCACCTCGTGCTGCTTCCAGTCCGGGTGCTTGGCGCGGATCAGGGCGGCGACGCCGGCGACGTAGGGCGCGGAGAAGCTGGTGCCGTTGTCCACGCATTGGCCGCCCTTGGGGACGGTGGAGACCATTTCGACGCCGGGGGCGGCGACATCGACGAAGTCGCCGGACTGGGAGAAGGCGGCGCGCTCGTTGTTGCGGTCCGAGGCGCCGACGGCGAGGACGCCGTCGTAAGCGGCCGGGTAGGTCTTCTTGACCTTTCCGTCGAGACCGTCGTTGCCGGCGGAGGCGACCACGACGACGTCCGCTTGCAGCGCCTTCTCGACGGACTGCTGCAGATTGCTGTTTGCCTGGAGCGGCTTGACGGTGTCCTGGGAGATATTGATGATGCGGGCTCCCGCATCGACCGCCCAGTCGATGGCCGTGGCCATGGTGTCGGTGGTACCGGAGCCCTTTTCGTCGTTCTGCCGGATCGGGATGATCTCGGCTTTCGGTGCGATACCGACGAACCCCGTGCCCGAGTGTGGGCGGGCGGCGATGATGCCGGCGACCTTGGTGCCGTGGCCGACCGAGTCGTCCGTCCCGTCGCCCTTCTTCCCCTTGGACAGGCCCTTCTTGCCGGCCCTGCGGACCTCCTTGCCGCTCTTGGCGTCGACAGCGTCCTTGAGCTGAGGATTGGTGTTGTCGACACCGGTGTCGATGACGGCGACCTTGACCGGACGGCCCTTCGGGTCCAGCCCCTTGGTGTCGTGCCACAGCTGGTCGAGCATGACGCGCTGAAGGGACCAGGGGGTGCCCTTGATCTGTTTGGCGGGGTAACTGCATTCGCCGCTGCCCGCGAGGGACGGATTCGGCGCCGTGGAGGGTGATATCGGTCCGGCTGCTGGGGAGGGCGGTGCTCCGGCTGCCACGGTCAGAGCGGTGAGGGCCGTCGCCGCCGACAGGGCGAAGGGTTTAATGATGCGCCGCATGTGTTCGGGCTTCCTCATGTCCTATGAACCCTGGGGCTGCTTGGCGCTGTTGGCGTCGAGGCGTGGACCGGTGGGCAGGAATTCGGACCAGTCCGCGGGCACCGGAGTCGGGTTGACGTCCTGGTATCCGAGGCTGCGCTGGGCCTTGTTGACGTCCTGCTGGGTCTCGGTGGCCTTGTTCTTGTCGGAGCCGTCGTCGCCGATTTTCGAGGTGCCGGAACCGCTGTCGTTGTTGGACTGGACCGAGTAGCGAAGGCCGGTGTCGGTCACCAGGAAGACGGGTCCGTTCTTGATCTGGCGACCGCTCACCTGGCGGTAGAGCACTCCCGAGCCCGGGGTCACATAGGCGCTGGTGGCACCGTCCGGAATGGTGGCCGGGAAGTCCTTGCCGGCCCAAGTGGCCACCTTCGCACCGCCCTTGCCGGTCACTCCGTCCATGACGCTGCAGCTGGTGTCCCGGGCTCCGCTGCCCAGTGCGGGATCGACGGAGTTGGCCTGGTTCGGGATTTCGCTGGGCCAGTGGTATTTGCCGTAGAACTCAGTCTCCGTGTCCGGGGTGAACGACGGGGCCGCCACTCGCTTGGCCGAACTCGCCTCATTGATCGAGGCCTTGCTTCTGAGCAGGAGCTTGGCGACGAACTCCGAGACGCGTTGGACCTTGCCCTGCAGCACCACATACTTCTGGGTGCCGGCTCCGGTGGGCGCTTCGAGCACCATGCCGACCCGGTTCGCCTCACCGAGGCTCGACACCCCGGCGTCATCCCCGATCCGGCCGGGAACCTGCGGAAAGTCGATCGGTGCCCCGTCCCTGAAGGTGGCCAGCCAGTCCCTGGTGACGTGCTGCGGCTGAGCCCCGTCGTGAAAGATCGAACGCAACAGCAGATTGCTGTCCTCGGCGGACTTCGCCTTCCAGTCCGGGCCGCCGATCAAATATTTGACGCCCCGCGGGTCGACGAGATAGCGGGCACCGTCCTGGCCCTGCACATAGAGGGCCTGACCACCGTGGAGCGCCTGGGATCCCCGCATCTTCTTCAGCTTCGGGTCCCGTTCGGAAAAGAGAAAGACGGCCTTCTGGGTGGTCTTCCCATTGCCGCCCGGCTGTTCGCAGACCGCCCACGTCATGCGCTTCTTCGCCTCGTCCGCACTGGGGATGCGGTCCGGCGCGTACGGAATACCGATGGTGGGGCCGCGCGGGATGTGGCCGTCGTCGAGCTCCGACTCCTTCACCTTGATGATGCTGGACTTCTCCGGGTCGAGGAGGAGCTTGGCGGAGGCGAGGTTCAGCACGGGGTGGAGTTGCGGCTTGCCGTCGGTCTTCAGGATGACGTACCGAGTGGTGGAGTCACTGCCGACGATCACATGCGATTCCGGCGTGTCCCACCCCTTGGGGGCGACGGGCTTGAACATGCCCCAGGCGCCGAAGCCGGCGAGAATCAAGGCCCCGACGACGACTCCGGGAAGGACCGCGCGCAGCGGACGCGGCGCGCCCTCCTCCGTACCACTCGGCGTGGGCTGCAAGAACGCGGCGACCGTCCGCTTCTTCGCATAGATATAGGCGTTGAGTTCATCCCGCCGTGATGCCATTTTTAGCCGCTTCTCCCCGCTTTTCGGCCTCGGTAGTCAGGTAGCCTGCCGTCGGTCCTGGTGTCGTACCGACCCTCTACTATGCCGGTAGTGAACTGGCTCATGCCGCCCGGGGACACTCACCGGCGGGCGGTCGACGACCGGGCCGTTCGGGCCGGTTTCGGATATGAGGGGGCTGACGGGGATGGCTGCCGCAACGCGCGCACGTACCGCGAGGAGCGCGTCCGGCCGAAGAGCACCGAGCGGACCCCGTCCGCCCGCGCCCGCTGACGCTCCCCCGACAGCGGCCCCCGTCGCTTCCGCCACCCCACGCACGACGTCCCGGCCCGGCAGCATCGGCCCTCTGCGGCTGCAGCAATTCGTGCTGGTCGAGGTGGCCGCGGCGATCGTGCTGGCCGCAGGGGTCGCCAACAAGCTCTTGCTGGTGCCCGCCGGAGTCGTGGGCGTCGTCCTGGTTCTGCTGGCCGTGGTCACGCGTCATCAGCAGCCGATTCCGGAATGGCTGGGCACCGCGCTCGCGCTGCGCAGGCGCCAGCGGCAAGCGGCGAAGCCGATCGACGCGGGCGCGGACCCCGTGTTCACGCCCGTCCTGGAGTGCGAACCGGCCCTGCGCACCTATACGTTCACCGATCGTGAGCGGCGCATGGTCGGCTTGGTGGGCGACGGCACCTTCCTGACCGCCATCCTGCAGGTGGACGCGACGGACTCGCCGCTGCGTCCTCACCGTACGCAGCGTCCGCTTCCGCTTTCGCTGCTGCGTGACGCCATGGACGTCGACGGAATCGTCCTGGAGTCCGTGCAGGTGGTACAGCATGCGCTGGCGGCGCCCGCGCCCCATCTGTCGGCGCAGACGGTGCCCGTGCGCAACTACGGTCCGCTTCAGGAGCAGACGGGCGCACCCGCGGTCCGTGTGACGTGGGTGGCGTTGAAGTTCAACCCGGAGCTCTGTCCGGAGGCCGTCGCGGCCAGGGGCGGGGGCCTCGCGGGCGCGCAGCGGTGCGTGCTGCGGGCCGCGGATCAGCTGTCGAGCAGACTGCAGGGGGCCGGTTTCGGCGTGACGCTCCTGACGGAGGAAGGCGTGACAGCGGCGATCGCCACCGCCGCGAGCGTCAACCCGCGAGCGACGGCGCAGGCCCGGCAGACCAACACGCTCAGTCGGCGCACGGTGGAGAGCACACGAGCCTGGCGCTGCGACGACCGGTGGCACACCACCTACTGGGTGAGCCGGTGGCCGCAGCTGGGGCCGGGTGCCACGCCGCTGCCCCAGCTGGCCGCGCTGCTGACGTCGCTGCCCGCGCTCGCGACCACGTTCAGCCTCACCTTGCGACGGGGCGGGACGCAGGGTGGCCGGCCCGCCCCCACGGTGAGCGGGTATGTACGGATCACGGGTCATAGCGCGGACGACCTGGTCGGGATGCGGCGGGAGCTCCAGCGCACCGCCCGTGGGGTACGGGTGGGGCTCGCACGGCTGGACCGTGAGCAGGTACCCGGCGTGCTCGCCACTCTGCCCCTGGGAGGGACCCGCTGATGGCCATGTCCACGACCGTCTCAGGCGGCCCGTCTTACTCCCCGCCCTCCACACCTGGCCCCATGCCCGGTCAGACGGACGAGCCGGGAATTCCCGCCCCCGCAGGCTGCGACGGGGTTTCGGGCTGATCGGGCCGCGGCGCCAAGGGCATGAACTCCCCCCGGAGCAGTTCGACGCGCTGGCGCTGCCGATCGGCGACGACGGGGTGGTGATCGGCGTCGGCGCGCGGGATCAACCTGCCGTGCTGGGCCTGCACCGTCCCACCCCCTTCAATGTCGTCCTGGTCGGTGGGCTGTGGACAGCTCAGGTGATCGGGTTGCGAGCGGTCGCCACGGGCGCTCGGGTCACCGTGGAGACCGGCCGTCAGCAGATGTGGGCGTCATTGGCGCAGGCCGCGAACGGCGGGTACCAGAGCATGACGCTCCACGACGTGGGACGTGTGCCGCCACAAGGGCCGTCGATCGGCAGCCCCGTCCTGGTGATCCGTGACGCGGGCATGCGGCCGCCGCGCGGGCGGGTTTCCTCGGCGCCATGGCAGTCCGTGCTGACGCTTCTGCCCTATCTGAGCCCGGTCGCGCCCCGGCTCATGGAGAACGCGGACCTGGTGGGCGTCCAGCGGGTGTCCCCCGAGGAGGCCGTCCAGGTCGGGCGGATCATGGGGCTGCCGTCCATGGACGTCGAGTCACTGTCCACGCTCCCCGACGGGGTCACTCTTTGGTGTGATCGCCAGACCCGGCTCTATGTGGCGACCCATCCGACGGACGTCGAGTCGGGCCTGTTGGGCGGGGCTCGCCGCATGGACTGACGGTGTTCGATTGCCGCCGCGCACACCGTGGATGAGACTGTCAGCCAAGCACCAGGCGGGCTAGTTTCCGCGGTACCCGAAGGGATTCTCCACCGATGGCCGACGCCAAAGAGAAGGAAGAGCTGTACGCCCTCGACATCTCCGATGTCGAGTGGCTGAGCGCACCTGGCAGCACCTCCGAGGACCGGGTGGAGATCGCCTACCTGCCGAATGGGGCAGTGGCCATGCGGAATTCCACCGACCCCGAGACCGTGTTGCGCTACACGGAGGCCGAATGGCGTGCCTTCGTCCTGGGCGCGCGGGACGGCGAATTCGATCTGACCTGAGAAGCGCGGGCCGGGGGGGGTGGACACCGGCCGGTGTCCACCCCCACGGTCGTTCCGCCGCTCGGCCGCCGCTCAGGGCCCGAAGGCCAGCAGGAGTTTTTCGGGGGTGGTGTCGCTGCCGGTGACGCGGTTTGTGGCGATGTAGAAGTTGCCGTTGCGGTAGGTGTGGGTGGCGGAGTAGAAGTCGCGCTCGGTGCTTTGGGTGGCCTGGGGCAGGCGTAGCAGGGTTTTCGGCTTGCCGCCGTCCGGGGCGATGCGGACGATCTGGCCGGGCTCGCTGTACGAGGGCTTTTCGTAGGCGATGAGGGTCTTGCCGTCCATGTTCAGTGGGAGCAGGAGCCGTTCGGCCACCTTGACGGCCCATTTGCGCTTGCCGGTGTTGAGGTCGAAGGCGTGGATCTCGCTCGTCGAGCCGGTGCCCTGGTCCTGGGTCATCTCGGTCGGCAGGTAGAAGGTGTCGGCGGAGACGGCCACGCCCTCGCAGTTGCCCATGTTCGTGCCGAAGATGTCCGTGCCGCACTCCGGCTGGTAGGAGTGCTTGCCCAGTGCGAGGGTCGAGCGTTCCTTGCCGTTGTCCGAGATGGCCAGGATGCCGCCGGACTGCCGGTTCTGGTCGGTGAGGGCCACCACGGCGGGGCTGCTGGAGAAGATGTTGTTGACCTTGTAGCCCTTACGGACGCTGTAGGTCCACTTGATCGAGCCGCTGGGAGTGAGTTGCTGCAGCTTCGCGGTGCCATTGGTGCAGGAGTAGGCGCGCAGCAGGACCTTGCCGCCCGCGTAACCGTCAATGGAGCAGCCCGCACTCGGCTTTGGGGATGAGACTTCCTTGCCGTCGCCGACCTTGATGACGGCGGAGCCGCCGAACCAGGCCATGCCGACGAGGTCGCCGCTCTGTGCCATGCCCACGTTGCTGTAGCCGCTGCCCAGGGAACCGGCCTCGGGGGCGTGGTGGTCCCAGAGCTTGACGCCCTTGTTCAGGTCGATCAGGGCGAGTTGGCTGCACGAGTCCTTTCCGTGGCCTTCATAGGCGACCACGACCTTGCCCCCGGTCGTGGAGTGGGGAGCGGCGCAGACCGCCTTGGGGAGCGAGAGGGTCCACTTGCTGCCTCCCTCGTCCTTGTACGCGACGATCTTGTTCTCGACCGCCTTGACGACATAGCCCTTCATCGCCCAGAAGCCGGGCACTTCCAGGTTCTTCTTGCTGAGCTCGGGCGCGGGCGTCTGGTAGAGGACCTTCGCCTCGCCCGCCCGGCGCTGGTCGTTGGGGTCGCTTTCGCCGCTGCCGCGGCCGCCGGTGTTGTCGCCGTTGCCGGTCGGCCCGGGCGTCGGGTCCTGTGTCCGCGGTCGGTCCGGGGTGGTCGTCGTGGGGCCGGCGGTGGGCTTCTTACCGTCGTCATCGCCGCCCACCGCGGCGTACACCCCACCACCCGCCACGAGCAGTACCGCCACCGCCGCGCCGATGACGAGGGCTTTGCGCCTACGGCCCGGGCCGCCGCCGCTGGGCGGATGCGCGCCGTACGGCCGGCCGGGCGGCGGGGAGTGCGGGCCGCCGTACCCCGGCTGACTCGTGTACGGGCTCTGGGCGTACGGGTTCGCGGGGTCCGTGCCGGGGGGACCGGGCACGCCGGGCGGCGGGCTCGACGGCAGGACGCCGGTGTCCCATATCTGGGGCGGGGTGTGGCCCGTCGACGGAGCCGATGGGGGTCGCGGGGGCGCGGCGGGCGGCACGGGTGGTACCGGAGGTCTCTGCGGCGAACCGAAGCCGCCCTGGCCGGGCTCCTGAGCCACCCGAGGCCGCTGGGGCTCCTCGGGCTCCGGGGGCGGGCCAAAGCCGCCGGAGGGCGGCTGGTTGGGGGGCTGGGGCGGCTGCGACATCTGCGCCTACCTCTCACGCGAGTCCACCGACCGGTCGGCCTCCTCCCGGCGATCCGGTCGGCGGCACCGGCCGGAAAGGGGCGACGTGGTCGCAGGTCCCACTGTGCAACGGCATTGAGCGGGGATTCTTTGTACCACCGGACGCTTGGACTTCCCCCCGTGGTTGCCGGGTACGTACCGCCGTAAGGCACGGTGAGGTCTCGGACTGCTTGAGTGCGCGGACGGGCCTGCCCTCGCGGCGCTCATGGTGATTAGTCTTGGGGTACCCGGTGGAGAACCTGTTCAGGGATCCCCGGCGATACAAAAGGGGAAAGCCGAACGGTCGGACGACAGTAGCGATCGGCAACAGATCGGCCTCGCCAAGATTTTCAAGGGTGTTCGACCACACCAGGAGGCATTGTGAGCAGCGATCGGGACGAGATCCGCACGGGCGGAAACACACCCGGCGATGATCGGTCCGACGCGGAGACCGAGCACACGGGCGAGTTCACCATCGACTACACCCCGCCCGCCTGGTACACGCAGAACGCTTCGTCGTCGTCCTCGCCGGCCTCCACGGCCCCCGCGTCGACCGGCGGTTCCGGAGGAATCGGGACGGGCACCGGTGCGGGAGCGCCGAGCCCGCCGCCTCCGCCGCCCACGGGTCATCCTGTGTCCGTGCCGGGGGCGCCGGAGCCGAGTGGCTTTCCGGGTGCTTGGCCGCCGCCGACCGCGCCGCCCTCCGCCGATGTCGCGCCGGACGCCTCCGAGGTGGAGGAGGCCCCCGCGCGGCGGGAGGACGAGGCCCGGCCTGAAGCGGAGGCGGAAGGGTCGGACACGGGCAGCCGCATGCCGCCTTTGCCCGACTCTGCGCCGGAATGGGGCAGTGCGCCCGCGGCTGACGCCGTGACGGGTGGTGCCGCGTCGGACAACCCCGAGTCCGAACCCGAGCACCGAGAATCTTCCGCCGAGGCTTCCGAGGTCGAGGCAGAGTCCTCTGCGGCGGCTTCCGCTCCGGCTTCCTACACCGCTTCCGCTCCCGCCGATGACGACTTCAACCTGGCGCCCGCCGCAGGCCCTCGGGACGACGTCCCTGAGCCCGCGCCCGGGTCCGAGCCCGCGTCCGGCTCCTCCGAGCCCGCGTCCGGCTCCGATGAGAGCGACAACGGCGATGTGGTCAGCCACTCCACCGTGCGGTTTTCCACCGCCGCGCTGCGGCGCGAGGTGACCGAAAGGCGGAGTGAGGACGCCGAGGACGCCGAGGCTGGTTCCGATGCCGGTTCCGGTGCCGATCCCGGTTCCGGTTCTTCTTCCGGTTCCGGCTCCGGTTCTGGCTTTGCGTCCGGTTCCGGTGACGACTCCGGCTTCGCGGACACGGGCGACCGTGCCGACGACGGTGTGCGCAGCGAGGGCACGCTGCGCTTCTCCACCGCCGAGCTACGGCGTGAGATGGAGGAGCTGAGGCAGGCAGCCGTCGAGCCTCAGGACGCGGTCCCCGAGGACGCCGTGCCGCCGAGCGCGCCCTCCTCCGAGCAGCCCGCCGCCGGCTGGGCTCCGCCGCCGGTTCCGCAGTCGGGGCTGCCGCCCCTGCCGCCGGACTTCCAGCCCGCCGCGCCCGAGGACGCCGTACCGGCTCCGGGTCCCGCTCCGGTTCCGGAGCAGCGGACGGACGGGCCTGCCACTCCTGGCGCCGGCGTACCGCTCCCGCCCCAGGACACCTCTTGGGCGCCTCCCCCGTCCCAGACGCAGGGTCAGCCCGGTCAGCCCGGCCCCGCGGCGCCTGGGCCCGGGCCGCAGGGTGGATACGGCTATCCGCGTCCCGGCGAGGGCGCTCCCGGTGCGGTGCCCGGCCAGCCCGGTCCGGCCCCGCTGCCGGATCAGGTCCAGGGGGCACAGCCCCCGGCGGCCAACGTGCCTGGCCCCCAAGGCGGTTATCAGCAGCCCGGCCCGGGCGTGGCGGGTCCCGGTCCGCAGGGCCCCCCGGCTCCGCAGGGGCCCCACTACGGCTATCCGCACCCCGGGGGCCAGCCCGGCCCCGCCCCGGCCGGTCAGGGGCAGGGGCCGATGCCCGTCCAGGGGGGCTACGGCTTCCCGCAGCCGCCCGCCCCGGACCAGCAGGGCCAGGGCCCGTATCAGCAGCCCCCCACACCTCACTACCCCACGCCCCAGCCGGGACAGGCCGAGTATCCCGGACAGCCCGCACAGCCCGGCCAGCCGATGTACCCGGGCCAGCCCGGTCAGCCCGGTCCGTACACGCCCAACGGCCCCGTCCAGGGCCAGCCGCCGCATGACCCCCAGGGGCAGCAGTTCCCCGGGCAGCAGGGTCCGGGCGCTCAGGGCGGCTACGGCTTCCCGCGGCCCGGCGACGGCGTTCCAGGGCCGGGGCCGGGGCCACAGCAGGGGCAGCCGCACGACGGCTACGGCTATCCGCGCCCCGACGCCCATGCCGCCCCGGCGGCCCCGGCCGACCCCCGTACCGGCGGCTGGCCGACCGTCACGCCCGACCAGCGGCGCCAGGCCGGAGGCGCGGGGGCGCCGCTCGGGTACACCGCCGCGGTCGAGCTCTCCTCGGACCGGCTGATCAAGGGCAAGCAGAAGCCGAAGAAGAACACCCCCGGCCCCTCCCGCTTCAAGCTCGGCGGGAAGAAGGAGGAGGCGGAGCGGCAGCGCAAGCTGGAGCTGATCCGTACGCCGGTGCTCTCCTGCTACCGCATCGCGGTGATCAGCCTCAAGGGCGGGGTCGGCAAGACCACGACGACCACCGCGCTCGGCTCGACCCTGGCCATCGAGCGCCAGGACAAGGTCATCGCGATCGACGCCAACCCGGACGCGGGCACCCTCGGCCGACGGGTGCGGCGGGAGACCGGTGCGACCATTCGCGACCTGGTCACCGCGATCCCGTATCTCAACAGCTACATGGACATCCGGCGGTTCACCTCACAGGCGCCTTCGGGGCTGGAGATCCTCGCCAACGACGTGGACCCGGCGGTCTCGACGACGTTCAACGACGACGACTACCGCAGCGTCATCGACGTCCTGGGCAAGCAGTACCCGATCATCCTCACCGACTCGGGCACGGGTCTGCTCTACAGCGCCATGCGCGGCGTCCTCGACCTCGCCGACCAGCTCATCATCATCTCCACGCCGTCCGTGGACGGTGCGAGCAGCGCCAGCACCACCCTCGACTGGCTGTCCGCGCACGGCTACGCGGATCTGGTCTCGCGGAGCATCACCGTGATCTCCGGAGTCCGGGAGACCGGAAAGATGATCAAGGTCGAGGACATCGTGTCCCACTTCGAGACCCGTTGCCGCGGGGTGATCGTCGTGCCGTTCGACGAGCATCTGTCGGCGGGCGCCGAGGTGGATCTGGACATGATGCGGCCCAAGACCCGTGAGGCGTACTTCAACCTCTCGGCCATGGTCGCGGAGGACTTCACCCGCGCCCAGCAGGAGCAGGGGCTGTGGACGGGCGACGGCGCGGCTCAGCCGCCGCAGGTGGCCCCGCCGATGCCCGGCCAGGCGCAGCAGCCCTACCCCGGTCAGCAGCCCTATCCGGGCGCCTACGCGCCTCAGCAGGGCCAGCAGCCGCAGTACCCCGGATATCCGCAGCAAGGCGGTCAGCCGGGCGGTCAGCCGGGCTGGCAGCAGTCCTACGGGCAGGGGCAGCAGCCGCAGCCCGGCCAGCCGTGGCAGCAGATCCAGCCCGGGCAGCCGGAGCAGCCCTGGCAGCAGCAGCCACCCGGGCCGCAGCAGTAGCAGACGGAAGCGATGCGCCCCGTGGGCCCGGATCACCGGGCCCACGGGGCGCATCCACGTTCACCGCACGGCGTACCTCACGGGCGCGCCGCACACCGCCTCAGCGGCTGCCGCCGTGCCCCTCGACGAGTTCACGGGCCCGCTTCACATCGACCGCCATACGCTCCAGCAGCGCCTCGATCGAGTCGAACTTCTCCTGGCCCCGCAAATAGGCCAGGAAGTCGACCTCGACATGGAGCCCGTACAGATCCAGTCCGACCCGGTCGATCGCATACGCCTCGACCGTCCGCTCGGTCCCGTCGAACTGCGGATTGGTGCCGACCGAGATCGCCGCGGGCATCGCCTCGCCCTGCGCCGTCAGCCAGCCGGCGTAGACGCCGTCGGCCGGGATCGCGGTGTGCGGCGGGGTCTCCAGGTTGGCGGTCGGAAAGCCCAGCTCACGGCCGCGCTGCGCACCGCGCACCACCACGCCCTCGACCCGGTGCGGCCGGCCGAGGACCTCCATCGCGCCCGCGACATCGCCCTCGGCGACCAGCCGACGCACCAGCGTCGAGGAGAACGGCTCGCCGCCGCCCGCCGTGCCGCGCTCGTACAGGTCGATGACCTCGACCTCGTAGTCGTAGGTGCTGCCGAGCTCGCGCAGGAAGGCGACGTTCCCGGCGGCCTTGTGGCCGAAGCGGAAGTTGGGACCCTCCACCACGACCCGTGCGTGCAACTTGTCGACCAGCACCTTCACGACGAAGTCGGCCGGGGTGAGCCGGGAGAACTCCGTCGTGAACGGCAGGACCAGGACCGCGTCCACGCCCAGCCCGGCCATCAGCTCCGCGCGCCGCTGATGTGTGGCCAGCAGCGGCGGATGGCTGCCGGGCCGCACGACCTCGCTCGGATGCGGGTCGAAGGTGACCACGACGGCCGGTACGCCCAGCTCACGCGCCCGTGCCACGGCACGGCCGATGATCAGCTGGTGCCCTCGGTGCACCCCGTCGTAGGAACCGATGGTGACGACGCTGCGCCCCCAGTCCTCAGGGATGTCCTCCAAGCCACGCCAGCGCTGCACTTTGCCCGCTCCTCGCCCGAACCTTTGTCTGTCGACTTCGCAGGTCTAAGACTGCCATGCTCCGGTCGCCCGCCTCGCATCGGTGGTCGCCACGAGCGCCCGGACCGGCCGGAAAGCCACCGTAGGCGGCCGGTCCGGGCGCTCGCAACGCAGCACGGAGTCAGTCACGACACACCGCGGCGCCCGGCGACGACGCGGCCCGCTGGCCTCATACGCGGGCCCGTCGGCCTCATACGAAGACGGCCAGGCTCTTCGCCTTGCCCTTCGACTCCTCCACGAGGGCCAGAAAACGCCCCTCCGGCCCGAAGACCGCGACCGGCCCCGGACCCGGCGCCCCCTCCCCCGAGGGCATGTCGATCCGTACGCCGTTGCCCAGCAGCCGGGCCTGGTGGTCGTCCACGTCCCAGCGCGGGAAGGCGGCGGCCGCCGCCTCGGCGATGGGCATGATCTCCAGCGACTCCTCCAGGCTCTCCAGCGTCCTGGCCGCCTCCAGCCCGTACGGACCGACCCGGGTCCGCCGCAGGGCCGTCAGATGGCCGCCGACGCCGAGTCCGGCGCCCAGGTCGCGCGCCAGCGCCCGGATGTAGGTGCCGGAGGAGCACACCACCGTGACATCCAGGTCGAGGACGGTGGTGCCGTCCTCCGCCTTGGCCTCGCGGCGGTCGTGGAGGACGAAGGAGGAGACCGTCACCGGCCGCGCCGGGATCGCGAACTCCTCGCCCTCCCGCGCCCGTGCGTAGGAGCGCTTGCCGTCGATCTTGATGGCGCTGACCTTCGAGGGGACCTGCTGGATGTCGCCGGTCAGCTCCTCGATCCCGGCCTCGACGGCGCCCGGGTCGACCCCGACGGCGCCGTCCGAGGCGGTGATCTCGCCCTCCGCGTCATCGGTGACGGTGGCCTGGCCGAGCCGGATGGTGGCCCGGTACTCCTTCTCGGTCAGCGCCAGATGGCCCAGCAGCCGGGTCGCCTTCTCCACGCCGACCACGAGCACGCCCGTGGCCATCGGGTCCAGCGTTCCGGCGTGGCCGACCCGCCGGGTGCCGGCGAAGCGGCGCATCTTGGCGACGACGTCATGCGAGGTGAAACCGGCCGGCTTGTCGACGATCACCAGGCCGTCCGGTGCCCCGGAACCGGCCCTGCCCTTGCGCGTCATGCGTCCGGTGAACCCTTGCCGCCCGTGCCGGGGTCCTGGCCGTCCGTGCCGGGCTCCTCGTCGTCCTCGTCCTCGTCCGGCTTGCGGTACGGATCGGCGTCGCCGGCGTAGCTGGCGCCCGAGGACGCCTCGCGCACCTGGGCGTCCGCCTCCCTGGCCTTGGCGAGCAGGTCGTCGATGGTGCGGGCGTTCTCCGGCAGGGCGTCCGGGACGAACGTCAGGGTCGGGGTGAAGCGCACCCCCGTCTGGCGTCCGACCTCCGACCGCAGCACACCCTTGGCGCTCTCCAGGGCCGCGGCGGAGGCCGCCCGCTCCTCGTCGTCGCCGAAGACCGTGTAGAAGACGGTCGCCTCCCGCAGATCACCGGTGATCCGGGTGTCGGTGATGGTCACATAGCCCAGCCGCGGGTCCTTGATCCGCCGCTGCAGAGTCTCCGCGACCACGACCCGGATGCGGTCCGCCAGCTTGCGTGCCCGCGCGGTGTCGCTCATGCGTCTTCTTCTCTCTTCTTCGCGTCAGTCATCGATGGCCGGGGCGGTCTGCCACCGCCGATCCGGCCCTCATTCATCATCGCCACCGTGGAACCGCCGTCGCACCGACAACAGCTCCACCTCCGGCCGCGCCGCCACCAGCCGCTCGCAGCGGTCGAGCACGTCCGTGAGATGGCCCGCGTCCCCGGAGACCATCGCCAGGGCGATCTGGGCCCTGCGGTAGAGGTCCTGGTCCCCGACCTCCGCCACGCTCACCGCGAATTTGCGGTGCAGCTCGGCGACGATCGGGCGGACGACGGAGCGCTTCTCCTTCAACGACCGTACGTCGCCGAGAAGCAGGTCAAAGGACAACGTCCCTACATACATGCGGTCCGGGTCAAGCCACCCGTGGGGCCTTTGTGAATGCGGGCTTCTCGCACCGTACACGCAAGGGCCGGGGCCGATCGACGGAAATTTCTCCGCCGACCGGCCCCGGTGGGACAGCCGCTTGTCAGCCGCGCGGCTTCTCGCGCATCTCGTACGTCGCGATGACGTCGTCGATCTTGATGTCGTTGTAGCTGCCGAGGTTGATACCGCCCTCGAAGCCTTCCCGAATCTCGGTGACGTCGTCCTTGAAGCGCCGCAGACCCTCGATGTTGAGGTTCTCCGCGATGACCTTGCCGTCGCGGACGAGGCGGGCCTTGGTGTTCCGCTTGACCTCGCCGGAGCGGATGAGCACACCGGCGATGTTGCCCAGCTTGGACGAGCGGAAGACCTCGCGGATCTCCGCCGTACCGAGCTCGACCTCTTCGTACTCCGGCTTGAGCATGCCCTTCAGGGCCGCCTCGATCTCCTCGATCACCTGGTAGATGACCGAGTAGTACCGGACGTCCACGCCCTCGCGCTCGGCCATCTGCGTGGCACGCCCGTCGGCGCGCACGTTGAAGCCGATGACGATGGCGTCGGAGCCGGTCGCCAGGTCGATGTCGGTCTCGGTGACCGCACCCACACCGCGGTGCAGGACGCGCAGGTCGACCTCTTCGCCGACGTCGAGCTGGAGCAGCGAGGACTCGAGGGCCTCCACCGAACCGGACGCGTCGCCCTTGATGATGAGGTTGAGCTGCTGGACCTGACCGGCCTTGAGCACCTTGTCCAGGTCCTCCAGGGAGACCCGGCGGGTGCGCTTGGCGAACGCCGCGTTCCGCTCGCGGGCGGCACGCTTCTCGGCGATCTGGCGGGCGGTGCGGTCCTCGTCGACGACGAGGAAGTTGTCGCCCGCGCCGGGCACGTTGGTCAGACCGAGGACCAGGACCGGGGTCGCCGGGCCGGCTTCCTCCAGTGCGTTCCCGTTGTCGTCGAGCATGGCCCGGACACGGCCGTAGGCGTCGCCCGCGACCATCGTGTCGCCGACCCGCAGGGTGCCGCGCTGGACCAGCACGGTGGCCACGGCGCCGCGGCCGCGGTCCAGGTGCGCCTCGATCGCGATGCCCTGCGCGTCCTGCTCCGCGTTGGCGCGCAGGTCGAGCGAGGCGTCCGCGGTCAGGACGACGGCCTCGAGCAGGTCGTCGATGTGCAGCCCCTGCTTGGCGGAGATGTCGACGAACATGGTGTCGCCGCCGTACTCCTCGGCCACCAGGCCGTACTCGGTCAGCTGACCGCGCACCTTGGTCGGGTCCGCGCCCTCGACGTCGATCTTGTTGACCGCGACCACGATCGGCACATCGGCCGCCTTGGCGTGGTTCAGCGCCTCGATCGTCTGCGGCATCACACCGTCGTTGGCCGCCACCACGAGGATCGCGATGTCGGTCGACTTGGCACCACGGGCACGCATGGCGGTGAACGCCTCGTGACCCGGGGTGTCGATGAAGGTGATCCTGCGCTCTTCGTCGTTGACCTCGGTCGAGACCTGGTAGGCACCGATGTGCTGGGTGATGCCGCCGGCCTCGCCCGCGATGACGTTGGTCTTGCGGATCGCGTCCAGCAGTCGCGTCTTACCGTGGTCGACGTGACCCATGACGGTCACCACCGGCGGACGCGCGACGAGCATCTCCTCGCCGCCCTCGTTCTCGCCGAACTCGATGTCGAAGGACTCGAGAAGCTCGCGGTCCTCCTCCTCCGGGCTGACGATCTCGACGTTGTAGTTCATCTCGTCGGCGAGGAGCTGCAGCGTCTCGTCGGAGACGGACTGCGTCGCGGTGACCATCTCGCCGAGGTTGAGCATCACGGCGACCAGAGACGCCGGGTTGGCGTTGATCTTCTCCGCGAAGTCGGTGAGCGAGGCACCCCGCGACAGCCGGACCGTCTGGCCGTTGCCGCGCGGCAGCATCACACCGCCGACGGACGGGGCCTGCATGGCCTCGTACTCCTGGCGCCTCTGCCGCTTCGACTTACGGCCACGACGCGCCGGACCGCCGGGACGGCCGAACGCACCCTGCGTGCCACCACGGCCACCGGGACCACCCGGACGACCACCGAAGCCGGGACGGCCACCGCCGCCACCGAAGCCGCCGCCACCGCCGGGACCGCCCGGACGACCGGCGAAACCGCCGCCACCGGGACGACCGCCGCCGCCACCGCCGGGACGACCGGCGAAGCCGCCGCCGCCACCGGGACGACCGCCACCGGCACCGCCGGGACGACCGCCGCCGCCGGGACCACGACCGCCACCGCCACCGGGGCCCGGACGCGGGCCGGCAGCCGGACGCTGCGGCATCATGCCCGGGTTCGGGCGAGCGCCGCCGGGACCCGGACGCGGGCCGCCACCCTGGGCGCCCTGCGGACGGGGCATCTGGCCCGGAGTGGGACGGGGACCGCCGGGACCGCCCTGGCCACGGCCGGGACCGCCCTGGCCGCCGCCCTGCGGACGCGGGCCGCCGCCGGGCTGGCCGCCGGGGCGCGGGGCGCCGCCGGGACGGGGCGCCTGCGGGCGCGCCATTCCGGTGGAGCCACCGGAGGTGAAGGGGTTGTTACCGGGACGGGGACCGGCCGGACGGGGACCGCCCGGACGCGGACGCTCCTGACCCGGACGCGGGCCGCCACGGCCACCCTGACCGCCCTGGCCCTGGCCACCCTGACCCTGACCGCCCTGGCCCTGGCCCGGGGCACCCGGACGGGCGCCGGGGCGCGGACCGGGCGTGGCACCCGGCTTGGCGGGCGCGCCCGGCTTGGCCGCGGCCGGCTTGGGGCTCGGGGCCGCCGGCGGCGCGGTGAACTCGGGCTGCGCCGGAGCCGCCGGCGCGGGGCCCGGCTTGGGGCCGGGGGCCGCCGGACGGGCAGCGGGCGCGGGACGCGGGCCCGGCGTGGGCGCCGCACCCGGAGTGGGCGCAGCACCGGGGGTGCCGCGCTGGCCCTCGGCAGCCGGCTTGGGGCCGGGCGCCGTCGGGGGCTTGGGGGCGGCCGGACGGGCCGCGGCCGCCGGACCGGGGGTCGGCGGCTTGGGCGTCGCCTTGCGCGGCGCCGAAGGCTTACCGGCGGCACGGCCGGAGCCGTTGCCACCCTGGAATGCGTCAGTCAACTTGCGCACAACCGGCGCCTCGATCGTCGAGGACGCCGAACGTACAAATTCACCGAGTTCTTGGAGCTTGGCCATGACGACCTTGCTCTCAACTCCGAACTCCTTGGCGAGTTCGTATACCCGGACCTTAGCCACTTCGCTCCTTTTAGGTCCGGGTTGTCGCCGGACCGTCGCTACTTCATGGGCGTACTCATCGCGTACTCATCGAGTGCTCATCGCAATCTCGACCTACTTCCGACTCGCGAGGTACCTGACCGCACGGTGTCCCGTGCCGTTCTCTTCCAACTACTTACTCAGGGTGTCGCCTGCTCACCCTTCTCGACAAACCGGCGCAGCGCCGTGGTGTCGAGCGCCCCCGGCCCCCTGAAGGCCCGGGAAAAGGCCCGGCGGCGAACCGCCAGGTCAAGGCAGACCCGTGTGGGGTGAACATAAGCACCCCGACCGGGGAGCGTACCGCGCCGGTCGGGGACACAAACACCCTCGACCAGCACGATGCGCAGCAGATCGTTCTTGGCCGCCCGATCCCGGCATCCCACACAGGTTCGCTCAGGGCAGGCACCAGCGCGCGTGCGGCCAGACACTGCTTAAGTCTACCTCCCCATACCGACCTCACCCCTTGGGGGGAGTGATCGAATCGTCACTCGATTCAGGCCGGATCCCGCGGGATCCGGCCTGAATCAGCCTTGATCACCCGACTGCTCGGTGTCCGGCCGGATGTCGATCCGCCAGCCGGTCAGCCGGGCCGCCAGCCGGGCGTTCTGCCCCTCCTTGCCGATGGCGAGGGACAGCTGGTAGTCGGGCACGGTGACCCTGGCCGAGCGGGCCGCCAGATCGACCACCTCGACCTTGCTCACCCGCGCGGGTGACAGCGCGTTCGCCACCAGGTCAGCGGGGTCGTCCGACCAGTCGACGATGTCGATCTTCTCGCCGTGCAGCTCGGCCATCACGCTGCGCACCCGGCCGCCCATCGGGCCGATGCACGCGCCCTTGGCGTTCAGCCCCGAACGAGTGGACCGGACCGCGATCTTGGTGCGATGGCCCGCCTCACGGGCGATCGCCGCGATCTCCACCGAACCGTCCGCGATCTCCGGCACCTCGAGCGCGAAGAGTTTCTTGACCAGATTGGGATGCGTACGCGAAAGAGTCACCGACGGACCGCGCACGCCCTTGACGACTCGTACGACGTACGTACGCAGCCGGGTGCCGTGCGCGTAGTCCTCGCCCGGGACCTGCTCCTGCACCGGCAGGATCGCCTCGAGACGGCCGATGTCCACCAGCACGTTCTTGGGGTCCTTGCCCTGCTGGACGACACCGGCGACGACATCGCCCTCCCGTCCCGCGTACTCGCCGAAGGTGATCTCCTCCTCGGCGTCCCGCAGCCGCTGCAGGATGACCTGCTTCGCGGTCGTCGCGGCGATCCGGCCGAAGCCGGAGGGGGTGTCGTCGAACTCGCGGGGCTCCTGGCCCTCCGTCAGGTCCTCGGCGTCCTCGCGGGCCCATACGGTCACATGGCCGGTGTCGCGGTTCAGCTCCACCCGGGCGCGGCGACGGCTTCCGTCGGTGCGGTGGTAGGCGATGAGGAGCGCCGATTCGATCGCCTCGACCAGCAGGTCGAAGGAGATCTCCTTCTCTCGCACCAGACCCCGCAGGGCACTCATGTCGATGTCCACGGCTACGCCTCCTCTTTGCTCTCGTCGTCCTCGCCCGCGGCCTTGTCCTCGGGCTTGCGGTTGAACTCGATCTCCACCCGGGCCTTGGAGATCTCCTCGAAGGCAAGCCGTCTGGCGGTGGGCTTGCGCCCCTTCACACCGGGGACCTCCAGATCGAGCCCCTCGTCGTCCACCGCGACGATCCGGGCGACCAACTCGCCGTCGTCGGTGAGCCGCGCTCGCATGAGGCGGCCGGTGGCGCGGCGGTAGTGGCGCGGCTCGGTCAGGGGGCGCTCGGCGCCGGGAGAGGTGACCTCGAGGACATACGGAACCTGGCCCATCGCGTCCGTGTCGTCGAGCGTCTGGGAGATGTCCCGGCTCAGCTCCGCACACGTGTCCAGCTGGACGCCGTCGTCGGAATCCACGACCACTCTCAGCACACGCCGCCGCCCAGCCGGTGTCACCTCGACCTCTTCCAGATCCAGGTCTCGCGCGCTGACGAGCGGTTCCAGCAGTCCGCGCAGCCTCTCGCTCTGGGTCGTGCTCATCCGGGTGACTCCTCGGCCGCGTGTGCTGTTGTGGGAAGGTCGCGTGTCAGGTCAAAGCCTATCTGTTCCGGCGGCGGGCTGACGATTCGGTGGCCGCTGCCGGGCAGACGGGCTCGGCGCGGGTACGCTCGCCTGCTGTGATCACTACCGGCGGCCGGGAGCGGCCGCAGCCCGGAAAGAGGAACGTGTCGATCACGACTCCCCCACCTCCTCCCACACCCGCCACCGACGCGAAGTCCCCGGCATCCCCGGCGTCCGCCGAGTCCTCGGCGCGCGACGCCGCCGTGCCCCGGCGGCGGAGTCTGCTGCTGGGCGGCGGAGCGCTGGGGGCGGTCGCGCTGCTGAGCGGCTGTTCCGACGATGCCGAGCCCCGGCGCGAGGCGGGCGGCGAGGCGGCCGTCGCCCTGCTGCGGGCTCGGGGCGCGCGGGACTCCACCGCACTCCTCGCGCGCTACGACGCGACCGTGGACGCCCATCCCGACCTCGCCGAGCGGCTGGCGCCGCTGCGGGAGGAGACGGCCCGGCACGCCGCGGTCTTCACCACCAAGGACCGGTCCGCCTCCCCCTCCGCGACCGCGTCGCGCTCGCCCTCCGCGGGCGGGCAGCGGGTGCCGAAGGTGCCCCAGGACGAGAAACAGGCCCTCTCCGCCCTCGCCCAGGCCGAGCGCCAGACCGCCGACACCCGCACCGCCGCGCTCGCCACCGCGCCGCCCGAGCTGGCCCGGCTGCTGGCCTCCGTCGCGGCCTGCGGCGCCGCCCACGTGTATCTCCTCACGCAGCGCGACACGGATTCGTGATCACGCTCGGGACCACCGGGAAGGGGTACTGACATGGCCTCTCGAGCAGGCCGATCGGCCGTCGGCGAGCGCGCCGCGGCGCTCAGGGCCGCACAGGCGGCACTCGCCGCCGAGCACGCCGCGGTGTACGGATACGGCGTCGTCGGCGGGCGGATCGGCGACGACCGGCTCGCGGAGGCGCGCGAAGGCTACGCCGCGCACCGCGCGCGCCGGGACGCCCTCGCCCGCACCGTGCGCGACCTCGGCGGCAGCCCCGAGGCCGCGGCGCCCGCCTACGCCCTGCCCTTCGCGGTGCCGGACGCGCCCGCCGCGGTGCGGCTCGCGGCCGAGCTGGAGAACCGGGTCGCCGCCGTCTACGCCGATCTCGTCCGGGCCTCGACCGGGTCCCTGCGCCGCCAGGCGGCGGGCGCGCTGCGCGAGGCGGCGGTCCGGGCGGTGCGCTGGCGGGGCGGCGGCGTAGCCTTCCCTGGACTCACCGAACGCGCCGCACCGGCCACTCCGTCGGCGTCGCCCAGCGGCGGGGCGGACGGGGTGTGAACGGGCACCCGGGCCGGATGAGGCCGACGAGTCCGGTGAGCTCTGCGAGACCCATGCGGACTGTGACGTCATTGATGGTGGAGGGGACAGCTCAGGAATGGCATCGGCACCACGGCCCGGCGGCCGCGATACGGCCCGCGTCCAGGTGCCGAAGCGGCTCCTGGACGCGCTGAGCGACAGCCCGGCGAGCGCCGTGCGGAGCTGGCTCGACGCCCTGCCCGAGACGGCCGAGCGGCAGCTCGCGGCGTGGGAGCTGACCCTGGAGCGGGTGTCGGCGCCCGGAGGGCGCCGCGGACTGGTCGCGCTCGTACGGCAGGCGGACGGCACCCCGGCGGCGCTGAAGTTCCCGGTCCCCGGCCCGGACGCCGGCCATGAGCGGGCCGCCCTCGCGCACTGGGACGGCTGGGGCGCGGCCCGGCTGCTGCGCGCCGACCCGGACACCGGTGCGCTGCTGATCGAGCGGCTGCGCAGCACGGTCTCGCTGCGTTCGCTGCCCGAGGCGAAGGCGGTGCTGGAGGCGGCGGGCACGGTAAGGCGGCTGTGGGTGGTGCCGCCCGAGGGACATCCGTTCGCGTCGGTCACCGGGCGTACGGAGGAGGAGCGCGAGACCCTGCGGACGCTCGGCGCCGGGGGCTGGGCGGTGGACGCCCGCCCGCTGACCGACGAGGCGCTGGAGCTGCGGGAGGCGCTGCCCGCCGAGCCGCCCGAGGAGGTGCTGCTGCACGGCGACTTCCGGCAGGGGAAGGTGCTGGCCGGGGAGCGCGCGCCGTGGCTCGCGGTGGGCCCGGCGCCGGTCGTGGGCGAGCGCGCGTACGACCTGGCGCGGCTGGTGCTCGACCGCTGCGAGGACCTGGCCGCCGGCCCCGGCCCCGCCGCGGCCGCGCGCCGCCGGGTCGGCAAGCTGGCGGACGCCCTGGAGGTCGACCGCGACCGGCTGCGGGGCTGGTCCTTCTACCGCGCCGTCGAGACGGGCCTGCGCCACGCCGCCGCGGGCGACCGGCGCCGCGCGGAGCTGCTGCTGGAGTTCGCGGGCTGGCTGTAGCCCCCTCCCGCTCACCTCACGTCGCCGCCGCTGAGGGCGGCTTCCCGTGACGGGGAGCCGAACCACCCACCGCGTGCAGTCCCCGGCTCCCGCGCGCGGAAGCGCGGGAGCCGGGGACTGCGGTTCGTCCGGTGCGGGCCCGGCCGTCAGGCGGTGATGGCGGTGAGGCGGGAGATCGCCTCGTCGATCGGAAGCTCCTCGCGCTCACCCGTACGGCGGTCCTTCAGCTCCACGACCCCGTCCTTGGCGCCGCGACCCACGACCAGGATGGTCGGGACGCCGATCAGCTCGGCGTCGGTGAACTTCACGCCCGGGGAGACCCCGGCGCGGTCGTCGACCATGACGCGCACGCCCGCCGTGCCCAGCTTCTCGGCGATGTCGAGCGCCATCTCGGTCTGGAGGGCCTTGCCCGCCGCCACGATGTGGACGTCGGCCGGGGCCACCTCGCGGGGCCAGCACAGGCCCGACTCGTCGAGGGTCTGCTCGGCGAGCGCGGCGACGGCGCGGGAGACGCCGACGCCGTACGAGCCCATCGTGACCCGCGTCGGCTTGCCGTTCTGGCCCAGCACATCGAGCTGGAAGGCGTCGGCGTACTTGCGGCCGAGCTGGAAGATGTGGCCGATCTCGATCGCCCGGTCCAGCTCGATGCCCGTACCGCAGCGGGGGCAGGGGTCGCCCGGCTCTACCACGACGACGTCGAGGTAGTCGTCGACCTCGAAGTCACGGCCGCAGACCACGTTGCGCGCGTGGGTGTCGGGCTTGTTGGCGCCGGTCACCCAGGCGGTGCCGGGGGCGATGCGCGGGTCGGCGATGTAGCGCAGGGACTTGCCCGCCAGGCCCTGCGGGCCGACGTAGCCGCGCACCAGCTCGGGGCGGCCCTCGAAGTCCTCGGCCGTGACGAGCTCGACGACGGCCGGGGCGAGGTGCTCGCCCAGCTTGCCCAGGTCCACCTCGCGGTCGCCGGGTACGCCCACCGCGGTGATCTCGCCGTCGACCTTGACCAGGAGGTTCTTCAGGGTGGCGGAGGCCGGGACGCCGAGGTACTCGGCGAGGGACTCGATGGTCGGGGTGTCGGGGGTGTCCAGCTCCTCCAGGGGCCCGTGCTCGGCGCCCTCGACCGGCGAGACGGCCACCGTGACCGCCTCGGTGTTCGCGGCGTAGTCGCAGTTCGGGCAGTCGACGAAGGTGTCCTCGCCGGCCGCCGCCGGGGCCAGGAACTCCTCGGAGGCCGAGCCGCCCATCGCGCCGGAGACCGCGGAGACGATGCGGTAGTCCAGGCCGAGGCGCTGGAAGATCCGCTGGTACGCCTCGCGGTGCAGCCGGTAGGACTCGGCGAGGCCCTCGTCGGTGGTGTCGAAGGAGTACGAGTCCTTCATCAGGAACTCACGCCCGCGCAGCACGCCCGAGCGGGGGCGGGCCTCGTCCCGGTACTTGGTCTGGATCTGGTAGAGCATGACCGGCAGGTCCTTGTAGGACGTGCACTGGTCCTTGACCGTCAGGGTGAAGATCTCCTCGTGGGTCGGACCGAGGAGGTAGTCGGCGCCCTTACGGTCCTTGATCCGGAAGAGCAGATCGCCGTACTCGTCCCAGCGGCCGCTCACCTCGTACGGCTCACGGGGCAGCAGCGCGGGCAGGAGGACCTCCTGGGCGCCGATGGCGTCCATCTCCTCGCGGACGATCCGCGAGACGTTCTCCAGGACCTTCTTGCCGATCGGCAGCCAGGTCCAGATGCCCGCGGCGGCGCGGCGGACATAGCCGGCGCGGACGAGCAGCTTATGGCTGGCGGTCTCGGCGTCCGCCGGGTCTTCGCGCAGCGTCTTCAGCATTGTCGTGGACAAGCGCTGGACGTTGACGGCGTGGGCCATGGGGTCTCTCCTGCGTGCGATGGGATGTTCAGGAGGTTAGCCGCACGGGTCGGTTTCCCGGAAATGCGTTAGGCGGGGACGGTGCCTAGCGGCGGCGCAGCGGCAGCGGGGCTCCCATCACGGCGTACGGGCTCGGGGCGCTCGGGAAGAGCACGGGGCGGGCGAGGTCGCGGTAGCCCAGTGAGTGGTAGAGCGCGCGGGCCGGGCTCTCGGTGTCGATGGCGGAGAGGATCGAGCGCGGCTGGTCGGCGCCGTCCGTGATGGTCGTGATCAGCCGTCGGCCGATGCCGCGGTTCTGGAAGTCGGGGTGGACGTGCAGCTCGGTGATGACGAACGAGTCGTCCAGCCAGCCGTCCTGCCCGGCCGCGCGCAGATACGGCTGGACGACCGTGGACCACCAGTGGGTGCGGTTGTTGGGCATGCCGTAGACGAAGCCGACGAGCCGCCCGGAAGGGGTGGTCGCGCCGAGCGCGCGGGCGCCGGGGCTCTTGAGATGGCGGAGCACGATATGGCGTCGTACGCCGATCTCCTCGCCCGTCAGCCCGAAGGCGACGGCCTGAACGGCGAGCGCTTCGTCCACGCGTGCGGCGAGGTCGAGCGACCCGACGACGACGTCTTCGGGTTCCGGGGTCCGCCCCCCGGCAAGATGCAGCATGGGCGGCACCCTACTTGGCCGTCGATCAGAACAGCACACTCATGAACGCGCCGACTTCCCGGAAGCCGACCCGGCGGTACGCGGCGCGGGCCGCGGTGTTGAAGTCGTTGACGTACAGGCTCACCACGGGGGCGACCTCGCCCAGCGCATAGCGCAGCACGGCCGCCATCCCGGTCTCGGAGAGGCCGCGGCCGCGGTACTCGGGGGCGACCCATACGCCCTGGATCTGGCAGGCGTGCGGGGTGGCCGCGCCGATCTCGGCCTTGAAGACCACCCGGCCGTTCTCGATCCGGGCGAAGGAGCGCCCGGCGGTGACGAGCTCGGCGACCCGCGCCTGGTAGAGCAGCCCGCCGTCGCCCGCGAGCGGCGAGACGCCGACCTCCTCGGTGAACATCGCCACACACGCCGGCATGATCACGTCCATCTCGTCCTTACGGACGCGGCGCACCAGCGGGTCGGGCGGGACGTCGGCGGGCATCGCGTTGGTGACCATCAGCGGCTGCCGGGCGCGGACCTCACGGGCCGGGCCCCAGCTGGGCTCGAGCAGGGACCACAGCCCGGCGGTGGTCTCGGCGGGGCCGACGATCGAGGAGCAGCGGCGGCCGGCCCGGCGGGCGCGCTCGGCGAAGCCTCGCACGGCCTCGGGGGTGGCGCAGATGGGCACCAGGTTGGCTCCGGCGTAGCAGAGCGACTCCAGCCGTCCGCCGGAGTACCAGCCCCACATCTCGCCGCCGAGCCGCCACGGATCCAGCCCGGCGACCTGGACGCGGGCCGCCACAAAGGCGTTCGAGACGGGGTCGCGGTTGAGCACCGCGAGGGCCGCGTCGAGCTCATGGGGCTCGAGGACCCTGGTGGTGGACGTGGTCAGCACGTGTCGGTCTGCCTCACGTGGTGCGGGCCTGCGGGCCGGGGACGTCAATTCTCCAGACTCTATCGCGCAGGTCCAGAAGGGGGTTTTTCGAGGGCTGGTTCGCCTCCGGGGCGGATCGCTCTCCTCCGGCCACCGCTGGGCGGTTGCCCCGGCCGGGAAGCATCCCGCGCCCGGAGGCGAACCGAGCCTCGGAAAAATCAGCTAATGGAGACCTGAGGCTCGCCGGAGGCGATGCCGTCCTTCTCCATCTGCTCGGCGATCTTCATGGCCTCGTCGATCAAGGTCTCCACGATCTTCGACTCCGGCACGGTCTTGATGACCTCGCCCTTCACGAAGATCTGCCCCTTGCCATTGCCCGAAGCGACACCCAGATCCGCCTCGCGCGCCTCACCGGGGCCGTTCACCACACACCCCATCACCGCGACCCGCAGCGGAACCTCCATGCCCTCCAGCCCGGCCGTCACCTCGTCCGCCAACTTGTACACATCCACCTGCGCCCGCCCACACGACGGACACGAAACGATCTCCAGCCGCCGCTGCCGCAGATTCAGCGACTCCAGAATCTGGATCCCGACCTTGACCTCCTCCGCCGGAGGCGCCGACAGCGAGACCCGGATCGTGTCCCCGATCCCCTCACTCAGCAGCGCACCGAACGCCACCGCCGACTTGATCGTCCCCTGGAACGCCGGACCCGCCTCCGTCACCCCAAGATGCAGCGGATAGTCACACTGCGCCGCGAGCTGACGGTAGGCATTGACCATCACCACCGGATCGTTGTGCTTCACCGAGATCTTGATATCCCGAAAACCGTGCTCCTCGAACAGCGAGCACTCCCACAACGCCGACTCCACCAACGCCTCCGGCGTGGCCTTGCCGTACTTCTCCAGCAGCCGCTTGTCCAGCGACCCCGCGTTCACCCCGATACGGATCGGCACACCCGCACCCGACGCCGCCCTCGCGATCTCCTTCACCTTGTCGTCGAACTGCCGGATGTTCCCCGGATTCACCCGCACCGCCGCACACCCGGCATCGATCGCCGCGAACACATACTTCGGCTGGAAATGAATATCCGCGATCACCGGAATCTGCGACTTCTTCGCGATCACCGGCAACGCGTCCGCGTCATCCTGCGACGGACACGCCACCCGCACGATCTGACAGCCCGACGCCGTCAGCTCCGCGATCTGCTGCAGCGTCGCCCCGATATCCGCCGTCACCGTCGTCGTCATCGACTGCACCGAGATCGGCGCGTCGCCACCCACGGCCACCGGACCGACCTGGATCTTCCGGCTGACCCTGCGCTCGGCGAGCTTGGCCGGTACGGACGGCATTCCTAGCGAAATCGCAGTCATCTGGTTCGTAACCCCAAGAAGGTGTGTGCGTGGCCGGAGATCAGCAGACTCCGATCTCCGAGATTACGGCAACGGTGATGGCGTCAGCACACCGTGCTCCTGAAGTCCACCCAAAGGTGAACTTCAGGACATCTCGCGTCATCAAGAGATTTTCACGGGGTTCACGACGTCCGCCACCAGGACGAGGAGGGTGAAGCAGATGAAGACTCCGGCGATCACATAGGCGACCGGCATCATCTTCGCCACATCGAACGGCCCGGGGTCGGGCCGCCGGACCAGCCGGGCGGCGTGGCGCCGGATGGACTCCCACAGCGCGCCCGCGATATGGCCGCCGTCCAGCGGCAGCAGTGGGAGCATGTTGAACAGGAACAGCGAGAGGTTGAACCCGGCGACCAGGAAGAGCATGGTCGCGATCCGCTGGGAGGGCGGGATGTCGAGGCTGGCGACCTCGCCGCCGACCCGGGCCGCGCCCACGACGCCCATCGGGGAGTCCGCCTTGCGCTCGCCGTCCCCGAAGGCCGCGTTCCACAGGTCCGGGACCTTGGAGGGCAGCGCGATCATGGAGTCGATGCCGTCCTGGACCATGTCGCCCATGCGGTCCACGGACTGCCCGAAGGACTGCTGGACCACGCCGCTGGCCGGGGTGAAGCCGAGGAAGCCGGCGGTGACGTACTCGCCCTCGACATAGCCGCCGTTCCCGTCGGACTTGGCGACCTGGTTCTTTATGAGGTTGGCGTGCAGGGTCTTGCGGACGCCGTCCCGCTCGATGGTGATCGTGGCGGGGCCGGTGGTCTCGCGGATGTCCTTCTGGAGCGCGCCCCAGTCCGGGGTGCGGTGCCCGTTGAAGGCGATGATCTTGTCCCGCGGCTGCAGACCGGCGGCCTTGGCCGGGGAGTCCTTGGCGCTCTTGGGGCACTTGTCGGTGGCGGACGAGGCGGCGACCACGCACTGGGAGACCGTGCCCACGCTGGTGGTCTGGGTGTTGACGCCGAAGCTCATCATCACCCCGAGGAAGATCACCACCGCGAGGATCAGGTTCATGAAGGGCCCGGCGAACATGACGATCACGCGCTTCCACGGCTTGCGCGTGTAGAAGAGGCGCTTCTCGTCGCCGGGCTGCAGCTCCTCGAAGGCCGCCGACCGGGCGTCCTCGATCATGCCGCGCCAAGGTGAGGTGGAGCGGGCGGTGAGCTTGCCGTCGTCGCCCGGCGGGAACATCCCGATCATGCGGATATAGCCGCCGAACGGGATCGCCTTGACGCCGTACTCGGTGTCCCCCTTCTTACGGGAGAAGATCGTCGGCCCGAAGCCGACCATGTACTGCGGGACCCGGATGCCGAAGAGCTTGGCCGTGGAGAGATGGCCGAGCTCATGCCAGGCGATCGAGATCAGCAGGCCGACGGCGAACACCACTATGCCGAGGACCGTCATCAGTGTCGTCATGCGCGAGCCTCCGGGGTCGCCTTCGCCGCTCTGGCGGCCAGTTCCGTTGCGCGGGCGCGGGCCCATGTCTCAGCCTCGAGGACGTCCGCGACGGTGAGCCGGGTTCCCACGGCGGGGGTGCCGTGCTCGGCCACCACCTCGGCGACCGTATCGACGATTCCGTCGAAAGGCAGCTTTCCGTCAAGGAACGCGTCCACGCACTCCTCGTTCGCCGCGTTGAAGACGGCCGGGGCGGTGCCGCCGAGGCCGCCGACATGGCGGGCGAGCCCGATCGAGGGAAACGCCTCGGTGTCCAGGGGGAAGAACTCCCAGGTGTGGGCCTTGGTCCAGTCACAGCCGGGCGCGGCGTCCGGCACCCGCTCGGGCCAGCCGAGGCCGAGCGCGATGGGCATCCGCATATCCGGCGGGCTCGCCTGGGCGAGCGTCGAGCCATCGGTGAATTCAACCATCGAGTGGATATACGACTGAGGGTGAACCACCACCTCAATCCGCTCGAAGGGAATGTCGTAGAGCAGATGAGCCTCGATGACCTCCAGGCCCTTGTTGACGAGGGTCGCGGAGTTGATCGTGATCACCGGGCCCATGTCCCAGGTGGGGTGGGCCAGCGCCTGCTCCGGGGTGACCGAGGCCAGCTCCCGCTTCGTCCGGCCGCGGAACGGGCCGCCGGAGGCGGTGACGACCAGCTTGCGGACCTCCTCGCGGGCGCCGCCGAGCAGCGCCTGGAAGAGCGCGGAGTGCTCGGAGTCGACGGGGACGATCTGGCCGGGCTTGGCGACGGCCTTGACCAGAGGGCCGCCGACGATGAGCGATTCCTTGTTGGCCAGCGCCAGCACCCGGCCCGCCTCCAGGGCGGCCAGGGTCGGCGCCAGGCCGATGGAGCCGGTGATGCCGTTGAGCACGGTGTGGCACTGGGAGCGGGCGAGCTCGGTGGCCGCGTCGGGCCCCGCCAGGATCTCGGGGAGCGGCTCACCGGCTCCGTAGAGCGCGCTCAGCGCCTCGCGGACCTCGGGCACCGCCTCCGGACGGGCGACCGCCACCCTGTCCACCCGCAGCCGGTGGGCCTGCTCGGCGAGGAGCCCGGCCCGTCCCCCGGCGGCGGACAGGCCGGTCACGCGGAAGCGGTCGGGGTTGCGCACCACCACGTCGATGGCCTGGGTGCCGATCGAACCGGTGGAGCCCAGGATCACGATGTCGCGCACGCTCTCCGCGGCGGTGGCCGCCGGAAAGCGCAGATGCGGGTCAGCCAGGGATTCCGTCATCCCCCCATTGTGGCGGCAAGGGATGACGGCTCGGGGACATGCCCCGGGTTCCGGCGATCGCGGGCTCCGGGGGCTCCTCGGTCCTCCTCGGTGATTCCTCGGCCCCTCCTCAATGGATGGGGCGGTGGACGTTCTGTGTGGCGGTCGGGCCGGGGGTGGCGTCGGCGATCCAGGGGCCGTCGCCGCTGGGGTCGAGAACGCCCTGCTCCAGCCACTCGTACGTCCCCGAGAGCACCCCGGAGACCACCTTGCGGTCGAGCTCGTCGGTGTTGGTCCACAGCCGCCCGAAGAGCTCGTCGGCGCGGATCCTGGCCTGCCGGCAGAACGCGTCGGCCAGCTGGTAGGCCGCGACGCCGTGGTCACCGCGCGAGCGCAGCATCTCGGCCCGTACGCAGGCCGCGCTCATCGCGAACAGCTCCGCGCCGATGTCCACGATCCGGGCGAGGAAGCCCTGTTTGGTCTCCATCCGGCCCTGCCAGCGGGACATGGCGTAGAACGTCGAGCGGGCCAGCTTGCGCGCCGAGCGCTCCACATAGCGCAGATGCGGTGACAGGTCCGGATGCCCGGCCGGATGGAACTCCGGGTAGGCGCGGGGCAGTTGGCCGGGGCCGGTGAGCAGGCCGGGCAGCCAGCGGGCGTAGAAGCCGCCGGCCTTGGCGGCCGCCTTGCCCTTGTCCTGCAGGGACTTGTCGGGATCGATGAGATCGCCCGCCACCGACAGATGGGCGTCCACGGCCTCGCGGGCGATGAGGAGATGCATGATCTCGGTCGAGCCCTCGAAGATCCGGTTGATGCGCAGATCGCGGAGCATCTGCTCGGCGGGGACGGCCCGCTCCCCGCGGGCGGCCAGCGAGGCCGCGGTCTCATAGCCCCGGCCGCCGCGGATCTGGACCAGTTCGTCGGCCATCAGCCAGGCCATTTCGCTGCCGTAGAGCTTGGCGAGCGCCGCCTCGATGCGGATGTCGTTGCGGTCCTCGTCGGCCATCTGGGAGGCGAGGTCGATGACGGACTCCAGGGCGAAGGTGGTCGCCGCGATGAAGGAGATCTTGGCGCCGACGGCCTCGTGCTTGGCGATGGGCTTGCCCCACTGCTCACGGGCGGCGGACCATTCGCGGGCGACCTTCAGACACCACTTGCCGGCGCCCGCGCACATCGCGGGCAGCGACAGCCGTCCGGTGTTGAGCGTGGTCAGCGCGATCTTGAGGCCGGCGCCCTCGGGGCCGATCCGGTTGGCGGCCGGGACACGGACCCGGTGGAAGCGGGTGACGCCGTTCTCCAGGCCGCGCAGCCCCATGAAGGCGTTGCGCTTCTCGACGGTGACGCCTTCGGAGGCGGTCTCCACGACGAAGGCGGTGATGCCGCCCTTACGGCCCTCGGAGCGCGGCACCCGGGCCATCACCACCAGGAGGTCGGCGACCACGCCGTTGGTGGTCCACAGCTTGACGCCGTCGAGGAGGTAGTCGTCGCCGTCGGGCACGGCGGTGGTGGCGAGGCGGGCCGGGTCCGAGCCCACGTCCGGCTCGGTGAGCAGGAAGGCGGTGATGTCGGTGCGGGCGCAGCGCGGCAGGAAGCGGTCCTTCTGCTCCTGGGTGCCGAAGAGCTTCAGCGGCTGCGGTACGCCGATGGACTGGTGGGCGGAGAGCAGGGCGCCGATCGCCGGGCTGGCGGAGCCGGCCAGGGCGAGGGCCTTGTTGTAGTAGACCTGGGTGAGGCCGAGGCCCCCGTACTTGGTGTCGATCTTCATACCGAGCGCGCCGAGCTCCTTGAGCCCCTGGATGGTCTCGTCGGGGATCCGGGCCTCGCGCTCGATGCGGGCGGCGTCGACCCGCGTCTCGCAGAACTCGTGGAGCTTGGCGAGGAAGGTCTCGCCGCGGCGCACGTCGTCCGGGGCGGGGGCAGGGTGCGGATGGATCAGGTCGAGCCGGAAGCGGCCGAGGAAGAGCTCCTTGGCGAAGCTGGGCTTGTGCCATACCTGTTCGCGTGCGGCCTCGGCGACCTGGCGCGCTTCACGCTCGGACACCGGCCTGACGGAGGATGCGGTCATCGGTGCTCCCTTGCCGCGAATGACGATCTCGTGACATTACCGGCACGTACCGCTGCCAGTGTGCCTCCGGTCCGACCGGTCGGCAAAGCGGGAGGACGCCGCTATCTGGGGTCATCGGGGCGGCGGAGCGGGATTGCCGCGGCCGTGGGCCTTACGGGGCGCGTGAGGGGTGTGCGACGGGGCGTCGAAGCGCTTCGATGAGTCTGGACAGCTCTGCGCTACAGGTCTACTGTCAATCCCCATGGCCAGCAGAAAGAGGCTCGGCCATGGGATCGAAGCGCTTCACCGAAGCGTATCGCAATCCCTTTACAACCCCCATCGGATGGAGTCGCCCCGCATGGTCACCCTCGCCGAGGTCGCCCGGCACGCCGGAGTCTCCGCCAGCACGGTGAGCTACGTCCTCAGCGGCAAGCGATCGATCTCCGCCCCCACGCGCGAGCGCGTCGAGCACAGCATCAAGGAGCTCGGCTACCACCCGAACGCCGGGGCCCGCGCCCTGGCCAGCAGCCGCTCCAACATCCTCGCGCTCATGGTGCCACTGCGGACGGACATGTATGTGCCGGTCATGATGGAGATCGCCATCGCGGTCGCCACCACCGCCCGCGCCCACGGCTATGACGTCCTGCTGCTCACCGGCGAGGAGGGCCCGGCGGCGGTGCGCCGGGTGACCGGCAGCGGGCTCGCCGACGCCATGATCGTGATGGATGTGGAGCTGGAGGACGAGCGGCTGCCGCTGTTGCACGCCGCCCGCCAGCCCACCGTGCTGATCGGGCTGCCCGCCGACACCGTCGGCCTGACCTGCGTCGATCTGGACTTCACCGCCACCGGCGCGCTGTGCGCCGAGCATCTGGCGGAGCTCGGCCACCGGGAGATCGCCGTCGTGGGCGAGGCCGCGGCCGTCTATGAGCGCCACACCGGCTTCGCCGAGCGGACCCTGGAGGGGCTGCGGCGCCGCGCCGGTGAGCTGGGGGTGCGGCTGCTGCACCGGCCGTGCGAGGGCAGCTACGAGTCCATGGACGGCACCCTCTCCCGGATCTTCGACGAGCGGCCCGGCACCACCGGCTTCGTGGTGCAGAACGAGGCGGCCATCGAACCACTGCTCAGCCTGTTGCGGCGGCAGGGGCGAGCGGTTCCCGAGGACGTCTCGGTGGTGGCCGTCTGCCCCGAGCAGGTGGCCACCCAGGCGTCGGTGCGGCTCACCTCGGTGGCCATCCCCGCGCAGGAGATGGGGCGGCGCGCCGTGGAGCTGGCGGTGGCGAAGCTGGAGGGGCAGCCCCTCGAGGAGCAGGTGACGCTGCTCGCCCCGGAGCTGACCGTACGGACCAGCTCGGGTCCTGCGCCCGGCGCCTCCTGACCCCGCGGGCCCGGCGGCGTACCGCCGCCGCGCGGGAGGGCGGCGGCGGTACGGGGGGCGTCAGCTCGCGCTCACTCCGAAGCTGTTGGTCCGGAAGTCCAGACCGCCGGCCGAGGAGGTGATCTCGTACCCGAACTGGACGTCGCCGATGGTCACATCGCCGAACCAGCCCTTGGTGTTCTTGATCCAGTTCACGATGGGCTTGATGTCCACGGAGCCGGAGGTGGAGTTCGAGGTGCGGATGAACGAGAAGACCTCATTGGCCCCGTTGCTGCCCTTGTAGACGCTCCAGGTGTGGCCGCCGAGGGAGACATTGCCCTGGGCGGTGCCGAGCGGGCCGACCGGGCCGGTCTTGTTGACCCAGAGCATGATCTCGTAGTCGTAGTTGCTGTCCCAGATGTCGTACGAGGTGTTGTACGCGCCCGAGGACGGCACGGTGACGTTGTAGGTGCTGGTCAGGGTGGAGATGGCGCTGATCTTCTTGCCGACGACCTTCTTGGCGTTGGGGTAGGACTTGATGCCGCCGGTGTTCGGGTGGTTGGCCCACACCCCCCAGTCGCTGGCGGAGTTGGCCCAGATGGTCTGGGCTCCGGCGCCGGAGCCCCAGATGTTGTTGTAGAGGGTGTAGCCGCCGTTGGACCAGGTGCCCCACTGGTCCGAGGAGGACCAGGTGGCGGCCTGGGCGGGGGCGGCGGCGAAGCCGATCAGCGCGAGTAACGCGATCAGCGGGGTCAGGAGGAGCGTTCGGGCGGTTCGTCGCACGGGGCTTGTCCCTTCGCGTGGGGGGTCGGACGGGGGGATTCGGGCGGAGCCAGGACCATGACCGCGAAGCGGTCGAGCCGGACGCCGGTGTGGTGCGCGCGTCCGGTGAGCAGATCCGTCCGCGGGGACGGCAGGGGGACGACCGCCGGGGTGCGGCCGTGGTTGAGGAGGAAGAGATACGGGCCGCGCCGCACCGCCTCGACACCCTCGGGGAGACCGGCCAGCACCGGTGCCAGCCCCGCCTCCTCGGCGGCGCGGGCGAGCAGGGTGCGCAGGGCGGCGGGTTCGGGGAGGGTGGAGACGTACCAGGCGGTCCCGGCGCCGTAGGCGTGGCGGGTCACGGCGGGGCGGCCGTCGAGCTCACCGCCCTTGACCCGGGCGACCGGTTCGGCGGTGGACGGCTCCAGGTCCTCGGACCAGCCGGTGCCGTGGAACCGGCCGAGCCAGGCGCCCTCGGCGTCGAGCGTCTCGCCCTCGTCCAGCGGCCACCACTCGTGGAACGTACGGATCCCGAGGAGTTCGCGCAGCCGCCGGTCCACGCCGCCGGGGCGCACCCGGTCGTCCTCGTCGGCGACGCCCGTGAAGAAGCCGCAGACGAGGGTGGAGCCGCCGCGCACATACGCCACGAGGTTGTCCAGCGCCTCGTCGGTCAGCAGATACAGCTGGGGGACGGCGACGAGGGCGTAGTCGGTCAGGTCGGCGTGCGGATGGGCGAAGTCGGTGGTGAGGTTCCGCTCCCACAGCGCCCGGTGCCAGGCGCGCAGCAGCCCTTCGTAAGGGACCCGGGAGGAGGGACGGCCGTCCTGGACGGTGGCCCACCAGGAGTGCCAGTCGTGCAGGATCGCGGCCCGCGCGGGGACGTCCGAGCCGGTGACCGGGGCCAGTTCGCGCAGCTCGGCGCCGAGTCGGCGCACCCGCGCGACGGTGCGGCTGTGCTCACCGGCGTGCGGGACCATCCCGGAATGGAATTTCTCGCTGCCCTGCCGGGACTGCCGCCACTGGAAGAAGCAGATCCCGTCGGCGCCGCGCGCGACGGCCTGCAGGGACCACAGCCGCATCAGCCCGTCCGGCTTGGGGTGGTTGACGCCGCGCCAGTTGACCGGGCCCGCGGCCTGCTCCATGAGGATCCAGGGGCCGCCTGCCTGGGAGCGGGTCAGGTCCTGGACCATCGCCCCGTACGCCGCCGCGTGCGGGTCCTTGGGGTCGGGGTAGAGGTCGACGGAGACCACGTCCTCCTCCGCCGCCCAGGCCCAGCCGTCCTGGCCGATGAACAGCGGCATGAAGTTGGTGGTCACGGGGATGCGCGGGGTGCGTGCGGCCAGCGCGTCGCGTTCGGCGGTGAAGCACTCCAGCAGGGCGTCGCTGGTGAAGCGGCGGAAGTCCAGCCCCTGACCGGGGTTGATCATGTACTGGGCGCGGCGCGGCGGGATGATCTCCTCCCAGGAATCATAGCGCTGGCTCCAGAAGGCCGTCCCCCACGCCTCGTTGAGAGCGTCCAGACCGCCGTACCGCGCGCGCAGCCAGCGGCGGAAGTCCCGGGCGGTCTCGTCGCACCAGCAGTGGGTGCCGTACTCGTTGCCGACATGCCACATCCGCAGGGCCGGATGGCCGCCGTAGCGGTCCGCCAAGTCCTCGGTGATGCGCAGCGCGTAGTCGCGGTAGAGGGGGGACGAGGCGCAGAACTGGTTCCGTGAGCCGTACCAGACGACCGAGCCGGTCTCGTCGCGCGGCAGGGTCTCCGGGTGGCGGGAGCCCATCCAGGGGGGCGGGGAGGCGGTCGGGGTGGCCAGGCACACCTCGATCCCGCCGTCGTGGAGCAGATCCATGACCCGGTCCAGCCAACCGAAGTCCCGTGCGCCGGGGCGGGGTTCGAGCCGGGCCCAGGAAAAGACGCCGAGGGTGACGGTGGTGACGCCCGCCCGGCGCATCAGCCGGATGTCGTCGTGCCAGACGCTCTCGGGCCACTGTTCGGGGTTGTAGTCGCCGCCGTAGAGGATGCGGCCGCGGGTGGCGTCGTTCAGGTCGGGCATACCGGCTCCCGTCTCGGGTCGGCTGGGCACGGGCAACCGGCGTCAGCCCTTGACGGCGCCGGTGAGCATGCCCTTGGTGAAGTGCTTCTGGACGAAGGGGTAGAGCACCGCGACGGGGATCAGCGCGAGCACCATGACGGCCATCTGCACGGCCAGTCCGGGGATCTGCTGGGTGGAGATCATCTGGGACATGCCCTGCGGCGCCTGCTGCTTGATCACCAACTGGCGCAGGATCATCTGCAGCGGCCATTTGTCCTGGTCGTTGAGGTAGAGCATGGCGTTGAACCACTGGCTCCAGTAGCCGACCGCGTAGAAGAGCGAGACCACCGCGATCACGGCCTTCGACAGCGGCAGCACGATGCGCAGCAGGATCCGCCACTCCCCCGCGCCGTCGATCCGGGCGCTGTCGATCAGCTCCGGCGCGATGTTCTGGAAGAACGCCCGCAGCACCAGGACGTTGAAGGCCGAGACGGCCCCGGGCAGGATCATCGACCAGTAGCTGCCCTCCAGACCGACGCCGGTGACCAGCAGATATGTGGGGATGAGACCGGCGTTGAAGAACATGGTGATGAGCAGCACCATCAGGATCGGCCGGTGCAGGAAGGACCCCGAGCGGGAGAGTCCGTAGGCGCACAGCACCGAGACCACGGTGCTGATCACGGTGCCCACGGCGGTGAGCGCGAGGCTCACGAGCGTCGCGCGGGTGACCGTGCCGCCGCTCAGCAGCTCGGTGTAGGCCCGGAAGGTGATCGTCTTGGGGACGATCACCAGTCCCCCGGCGTCGGTGATGGTCCTCTGGTCGGAGAGGCTGGTGACGATCACCACCCACAGCGGGCCGAGGATCATCAGACACACCCCGGTCAGGGTGACCCCCTTGAGCCCCTGGCCGACCTTGCCGGGCTCCTCCTCCCACACCGGGCGCTTCTCGCCGCCACGCCGCCGCGGGGGCGGGGCGGTGGGTGTGGGCGGGGTGTGCGGGGCCCGGGTCCGCTCGGTCACGGTCATTTCCGGTAAACCCCCTGCTCGCCGAGCATATGGGCGACTTTGTTGGCGATCAGCACCAGCACCAGGCTGAAGACGCCCTTGATCAGCCCGCCGGCGGCGGCGATCCCGTAGTCGGTATTGGCGATGCCGACCCACCACACATAGGTGTCGAAGACCTCCGAGGCGCCGGGCCCCACCGCGTCGCGCTGGAGCAGGATCTGCTCGAAGCCGACGGTCAGCGAGTCGCCGACGCGCAGCACCAGCAGCAGGGCGACCACGGGGCGCAGCGCGGGCAGGGTGACGTGCCACATCCGGCGCCAGCGGTTCGCGCCGTCCACCGCCGCGGCCTCGTAGAGGTCCTGGTTGACGGCGGAGAGGGCGGCCAGGAAGACGATCACGCCCCAGCCCGCGTCCTTCCACACCAGCTGGGCGGTGATCAGGAACCTGAAGACCGCCGGGTCGGTCATCAGGTCGAAGCCCTCGTGCCCATGGGCGCGCAGTTGCTGGGCGAGCAGCCCGGCGCCGCCGAGCATCTGCTGGAAGATCGTGATGACCAGCACCCAGGAGAAGAAGTGCGGCAGGTAGAGGATCGACTGCACCAGACCGCGGACCCGGTCGCTGAGCACGCTGTTGAGCAGCAGCGCCAGCGCGATGGGCACCGGGAAGAACAGCACCAGCTGGATGAAGGTGATGGAGAGGGTGTTGGCGAAGGCGTCCCAGAAGCGGCTGTCCTCGAAGAGGAGGGTGAAGTTGTCGAAGCCCACCCAGGGGCTGGTCCACAGGCCCTGGGTGAACGGGTCGTAGTCCAGATAGGCGACGGTGGTCCAGATCAGCGGGACGTAGGTGAACAGCAGCAGCAGACCGACGGCGGGCGCGGTCATCAGCAGCAGGGCACGGTCCCGGCGCAGCCGGTGCCACCATCCGCCGCGGCCGGTTGGGGTGCCGCGAGCCTTCGCGCGGCCGGGCCCCTTGGCCCGGCCGCGGATGTCCAGCGTCATCGGGAGCCGCTGCCGTTCTTGTCGAGGAGCTTCGCGTACCAGTCGCGGAGCCGGTCGCCGCCACCGCCGCGCCAGTCGCTGATGGCCCGCTGGGCGTCCTTGATGGACTTACGGCCGCGGGTGACGTCCTTGGCGAGGTCTTCGAACGGCGTGTAGAGCGAGGCGTAGCGGTTGGGCTCCTGGACCTGCATCCCGTAGAAGAGCGGCTTCCTGGCGAACTTGCCCATCCGCTGCATCCAGCCGCAGTAGTCCTCGACCGTCTTCGGAAAGTCCGGATAGGCGACGCCGGCCTGAGGGGAGGCGATGAAGCGGTAGGTGTCCTGGACGTCCCGGACGCCCGTGGCGTTCTTGACCGGCACCCCCTTCTTCATGTCGTGGTGCACGCCTTCGACGCCGTAGTCGATGAGGCGCTGTTCCTTGGTGCCGAAGGGCGCGGCGATGAAGTTCGCGAGGGCGAGGATTTCCTCGATCTCGTCCTTGGAGAGGTTCTTGTTGAGGAAGGACCAGATCTGGGCGGGCGGGTCCAGATAGATGACCGGGTCGCCGCCGTCGGGGCCGAACCAGTCCATTCCCTGGATCTTGAATTCGGGGTTCGGCCCGGCCTGTTCGAAGGTGGCGCCGTACCATTTGGCGTCGCCGTCGTTGTAGAGGAGCGTCTGGCCGGAGGTGAAGCGGGTCAGTGCGTCATTGCCCTTGCCCGCGACCGCGTCGGGGTGGACATAGCCCCTGGCGAAGAGCTTACGGCACCATTCCAGGGCCTCGAGATAGTTCTCGGTCTCGACCTTGTGGACCAGCTTGCCGTCCTTCTCGACCCAGTAGTACGGCTTCTCCCCCGGGCAGCCGAAGAACCGCTGCGCCGACCACCACATGTCGTCGCAGGCCCATACCTTGCTCTTGGGCCGGGTGATCTCCTTGGCCAGATCGAGGAATCCCGCCGGGCTCTTCGGGACCTGGTAGCCCTCCTTGGCGAAGATGTCCTCGCGGTAGTACGGAATGACGCCGGCGAGCGGGCGGGAGGGCATGGGCAGCCCGCGGAGCTTGCCGCCGAAGACGGACATCTGCCAGGCGGCGGTGGGAATGGCGGCAAGGTTCGGATATTTCTTGACCTGGTCGCCGGAGAGATACGGGCCCAGGTCGGCGAATTTGGCGCTGACCGCGCCATGGATCCGCCCGCCCATCTCCCAGAGCGGGATCATCACGATATCGGCGATATCGCCGGAGGCGAGGACGGCGCCGAGCTTCTCGCCGTAGGTGTTGCCGTCCTGCGGCTGCAGGCTGATCTTGGCGCCGAGCGCGTCATTGACCGCCTTGTAGTAGGCGTTGTTCTTCGGCGGCGGGGTGCCCCAGAGCGGTTCGAACATCGTGTAGCTGCCGCCGTGACCGGGCTTGCCCTTCACGGAGGCGACCAGTGCGGCGGCGGGCGGGGCCTTGGTGTAGCCGGGGCTGGAGCCGTTGACGCTGGGGATGTCCGGGTCCGCCACCGTCGAGGCCGCATAGGTCGGCAACAGGTTCTTCAGCTCCTTGCCGGAGGTGGTGCCGCCCTTGCCGGAGCCCTCCTCGGTGGAGCACCCGGACAGCAGCGGCGTCCCTCCCGCGACGGCCACCGCGGCAACCGCCGTGGAGGCCAGGAAGGTTCTCCGGCCGGGAGCGGAAGTGGAGGCCGAAGCCTGGGAATTCGACATGTGCGTCAACCCTTCGTGGCGTGCCCGCCGTACGACCGATGGTCGAAGCGCTTCGATATTGCGCTGAGGTTAAGTCGGGGGGTGAGGTCGCGCAAGAGCGGTGTCCAAATGAGCCTTTGGGCGTCTGGTGATCGAGGATCTGGGCAATCGAGGGGTCGGGCGCGAGCCTTGGCTCATTGAGCCTTGACAGGGTCGGTGTGGCGGCTTCAGCATCGAAGCGCTTCGAATTGACAATGCATCACCGTGTGCGGCACGTCTCCGACGAACTGGGTAAGGGGATCGGTATCCGTGATGAGTGATGACGGTGGTCTGATCACGCGTCCGCCGTTTCGCGATGCGCGGCTGCCGGTGGGTACGCGCGTGGCGGATCTGCTGGCCCGGCTCACCCTCGATGAGCGGATCGCGATGCTGCACCAGTTCGCGCCCGGAGTGGAGCGGCTCGGCCTCGCGCCCTTCCGTACCGGGCAGGAGGCGCTGCACGGTGTCGCCTGGATGGGTCCGGCGACCGTCTTTCCTCAAGGCCTCGGGCTCGGCGCGACCTGGAACCCGCAACTGGTGCGGCGCGTCGGCGAGGCGGTCGGCCGCGAGGCGCGGGCCATGCGCGTACGCGATCCGCGGGTGGGCCTCAATGTGTGGTCGCCGACGGTGAATCTGCTGCGCGATCCGCGCTGGGGCCGCAACGAGGAGGGGTACGCCGAGGATCCGTGTCTCACCTCGGCCCTGGCCACGGCCTACACCCGCGGGCTGCGCGGCGACCACCCGGAGCACTGGCGCACCGCCCCCGTCCTCAAGCACTGGCTGGCGCACAACAACGAGACCGACCGGGACACCACCTCCTCCTCGGTGCGGCCGCGGGTGCTGCACGAATACGATCTGGCGGCCTTCCGCGGGGCGGTGCGGGCGGGCGCGGTGGCCGGGGTGATGCCCGCGTACAACCTGGTCAACGGGCGTCCCAACCACGTCTCCCCATATCTGCGCGAGCAGTTGCGCACCTGGACCGACCAGGAGCTGGTGGTCTGCTCCGACGCGGGCGCGCCGTCCAATCTGGTCGACTCCGAGCACTACTTCGACACCCATGAGGAGGCCATCGCCGCGGCTCTGCTGGCAGGGGTGGACAGCTTCACCGACCACGACCAGGACGCGTCGACGACCATCGCGCGGGTGCGGGGCGCCCTGGAGCGCGGGCTGATCGACGCGTCCACGGTGGACACGGCGGTGCGGCGGCTGCTGACGATGCGGTGTGCGCTGGGAGAGTTCGACGAGCCTGACCAGCCCGGCGGGTCGGCAGACGGAACCGACGGCGCCTTCGACACCCCCGCCCATCGCGCGCTCGCCCTGGAGGCCGCCGAACAGGCCGTCGTCCTGCTGGCCAACGACGGTCTGCTGCCGCTCTCCGAGCGCACCGTCGGCACCCTCGCGGTCGTCGGTCCGCTCGCGGACGAGTGCAAGCTGGACTGGTACAGCGGCAGCCTGATCCGGCGCAGTTCGCCGCGGGAGGCGCTGGCCGAGCGGCTCGGCGCGGACCGGGTGCTGTTCGCGGACGGCCTGGACACCGTACGGCTGCGCACCGCGGCCGGTTGGGTGCGGGTGCCGGACGCGGCGGGGTGGGAGGAAGGCGAGGGTCCGGCGGAGGAGGGGCCGGCGGCCGAAGGGCTCACGGACGAGGGCCCGGCAGACGAAGGCTCGCTCAACCCTGCCCATACGGCGGGCCGCACCGATCTGCCCCCGCTGACCGTCGGCGACACCCCCACCGAGCTGTCCCTGGCCGACTGGGGCGGCGGTGTGCTCACCCTGCGCGCGCCCTCCGGCCGCTATCTGACCGTGGCCGAGGACGGCTTCGTGCGCGCGGCGGCCGAACGGCCCGGGGGCTGGGTGGTCCAGGAGACGTATCGGCTCGAAGCACACCGCGACGGACACCTCCTCCGACACATGGGGACGGGCAGCTATGTCTGTGTCGCCGCGGGCGGGCTGAAGGTTGCCGGGCGTGACAGCGGCGCGCAGGAGACCGTCTTCCGGCTGGAGGTCGTCGAGCGCGGCGAGGACGCGGTGGCCCGCGCCGCCGCGCGGGCGGACGCCGTGGTGGTCGTGGCGGGCAACGATCCGCATATCGGCGGCCGGGAGACCGAGGACCGCACCACCCTTGCCCTGCCCGCCCAGCAGGAGCGGCTGTGGCGCGCGGCCCACGCCGCCAATCCGCGGACCGCGCTGGTGCTGACGGCCGGCTATCCCTACGCGGTCGGCGAGGCGGCAGACGCACTGCCCGCGCTGCTGTGGACGGCGCACGGCGGCCAGGCGGCGGGCACGGCGCTGGCCCGGGTGCTGTTCGGGGACGTCTCACCGGCGGGGCGGCTGCCGCAGACCTGGTACGCCTCCCACGACGATCTGCCGGATCTGCTCGACTACGACATCATCGCCTCGCGCGCCACCTATCTGTACTTCGACGGCGCCCCGCTCTTCCCCTTCGGGCACGGCCTGTCGTACACCGACTTCAGCTACGGCGAGCTGTCGGTGCGGCGGGCGGCGGGCCTGATCGTGGAGTGCGAGGTCACCAACTCCGGTCCGTACGACGGCGACGAGGTCGTGCAGATCTACGCGAGCGCGCCGGGGTCGCGGGTGCCGCTGCCGCACCGCCAGCTGATCGCCCACCGCCGGGTGCGGCTGCGCCGGGGCGAGCGGGTGCGGCTGTTCTTCACCGTGCCGGTCGAGGACGCGCTGGGCTTCTGGGACGTGGCGCACGGCCGCTGGACCGTCGACCCGGGGACGTACGAGATCCACGCGGGCGCGTCCAGCGCGGATCTCCGCGCCACCGCCACCGTCACCGTCGAGGGCCCGCCGCCCGCGCCGCGCCCGGTGCTGCGGCGCGGTCTGGAGGCCGCGGACTACGACGCGGCGGACGGGATCGTGCTGGTGGACCGCACCAAGGTCCGTGGGGACGCGGTGGCCTGCCGTGATGGCGCGGTCGGCCGACTGCTCTTCCGCGCCTGCGACTTCGGCGCGGGCGCCACGTCGATGACCGTCGAGGCGGCGCGCGATGCGGCCGCGGCCGGGGCGGGGGACGACGCGACGGTCGAGGCGCATCTCGCCGACGGCACCACCCTGGCCACCGTCGCCGTGCCGCCCACCGGCGGCCGCTACGCGTACACCACGCTCCGCGCCGCCCTGCCCACGCCGCCGACCGGCGTCCAGGACCTGCACATCACGCTGCGCGGCGGTCTGAGACTGGCTCGCCTCGGCTTCTCCGGTTGAGGGTGTGAGGGTCCGGAGCGGCCGAGGCGAGCCTTCCCCGGCGCCGGGCCCCGCGGTGGGACGGGGCCGGGCGGGGTGGATCAGAGGTCGAGGCCGGTGAGGACCATGACCCGCTCGTAGGTGTAGTCCTCCATCGCGTACCGCACGCCCTCGCGGCCGACGCCGGACTTCTTGGCGCCGCCGTACGGCATCTGGTCGGCGCGGTACGAGGGCACATCGCCGATGATCACGCCGCCGACCTCCAGGGCGCGGTGGGCGCGGAAGGCGGTGCGCACCTCGCGGGTGAAGACGCCCGCCTGGAGGCCGTACTTGGAGTCGTTGACGGCCGCGAACGCCTCGTCCTCGTCCGTCACCTTGTGCAGGGTGAGCACCGGCCCGAAGATCTCCTCGCAGGAGAGGGTGACATCCGCGGGGACGTCCGCGAGCACCGTCGGGGCGTAGTTCGAGCCCTCGCGCTTGCCGCCGGTCAGCAGCTTCGCACCGGCCCGGACCGCCTCGTCGACCCAGGACTCCACGCGCTTGGCGGCGTCCTCGCTGATCAGCGGGCCGACATCGGTGGCGTCATCGTTCGGGTCGCCGGTGACCTGCCCCTCGACGGCCGCGACGATCTTCGGCACGAGCTCCTCGTAGACGGACGCGTCCGCGATCACCCGCTGTACGGAGATGCAGGACTGTCCGCCCTGGTAGTTGGAGAAGGTGCCGATGCGGGTGGCCGCCCAGTCGAGGTCGGCGTCGGAGGCGTAGTCCGAGAGGACGACCGCGGCGCCATTGCCACCGAGCTCCAAGGTGCAGTGCTTGAGCGGCACCGACTCCTTGATCGTGTAGCCGACCTTCTCCGAACCGGTGAAGGAGATGACCGGCAGCCGCTCGTCCTGGACCAGTGCGGGCATCCGGTCGTTGGGCACCGTAAGGACGCTCCAGGAGCCCGCCGGGAGCTCGGTCTCGGCCAGCAGCTCGCCCAGGATCAGCGCGGACAGCGGGGTCGCGGGCGCCGGCTTGAGGATGATCGGCGTGCCGACCGCGAGCGCCGGGGCGACCTTGTGGGCGCTGAGGTTCAGCGGGAAGTTGAACGGCGAGATGCCGAGCACGGTGCCGCGCGGGAAGCGGCGGGTCAGCGCGAGCCGCCCGGTGCCACCGGCGTCGGTGTCCAGCCGCTGGGCCTCCCCGCTGTTGAACCGGCGGGCCTCCTCGGCCGCGAACCGGAAGACGGACACGGCGCGGCCCACCTCGCCACGGGCCCACTTGATCGGCTTGCCGTTCTCGTCGGAGATCAGCCGGGCGATCTCCTCACCGCGCTCGGCGAGGCGGCGCGAGACATGGTCCAGCGCGGCGGCCCGGACATGCGCGGGGGTCGCGGCGAACTCCTCGCGCACCGCGTCGGCCGCGGCGACGGCCTCCTCGATCTGCGCATCGGTGGGAACGCTCACCACGCCGACGCGGCGGCCGTCCCAGGGCGAGGTGACCTCGAGCGTGCTCTCGCCCGTCGCCTTGCGGCCGGCGAGCCAGAACGCATGGGTGACAGCTTCGTTTGTGTCTGGCACAGCGGATCCCGACCCTTCTGAAGTGGTGTCTCTCCTCCCCACCGTAGGCGCGCCCGGCCCGCTGGGCGTTTGTCCGGGGCGTAGCAGTCGGGGCCGTCGGCGCTCCGCTATGGCGTGGCCGATTCGGGGGAGATCGGGATGAGGTGACCGGGAAGAGGGTGCCCGGGGCGAGACGGTCGCCCCGTGGCGGAGGCGCGCGCCTCAGCCCGAGGTGCCGGCGGCCGTGGCCTTGAGGGCGAGCCAGAGCTCCATCCGGACGTCCGGGTCGTCCAGGGAGCGGCCCAGGATCTCCTCGACGCGGCGCATCCGGTAGCGCAGGGTGTGCCGGTGGACGCCGAGGTCGGCGGCGGCCGCGTCCCACTGGCCATGCCGGGAGAGCCACGCGCGCAGCGAGGCGACCAGATCGCCCCGGCCGGTGGCGTCGTGCTCGTGCAGGGCGCGCAGCATGCCGTCGGCGAACGCCCTTACGGCGTCGTCGGCGAGCAGGGGCAGCACCGAGCCCGCCGCGACCTGCTCATGCTCGACCAGCATCCGGCCGCGGCGGCGCGCCACCGACAGCGCCTGCTCGGCCTGGCGGTAGGCGGCCGCGGCGGCGACGGGGCCCGCGGGGGCGGACAGCCCGATGACCAGCTCGTCGCCGTGGGGCGCGGCGGCGGCCGCACGGTCGCGGGGGCGGGCCCTGGTGCCGCGGCGGCTCTCGACGGCCCGGGCGTGCTCGGCGCATGCCGCGACGGCCGCGCCGCCGTCGGGGGCCAGCACGATGAGCCGTTCGCCGTCGGGCACGACCAGCACCGACTCACCGATGCGGGCCGCGGCCGCCTCCATGGTGTCGGTGAGCGTGGCGAGGGGGTCCGTCGCCTCGGTCTCACCGGCGGCCGTGCCCGTGGTCGTGGCGGCTTCCGTGAAGGGTTCCGGAGGGGCCTCGTCCGCGCCGGGCGTCGCCGCGTGGGGCTGCTGGGCCGCGCCGCCGGACGGCACCTCGGCGACCAGCATCCGGAACGGCGCGTCGAGCAGCCCGCCGTACAGCCGCCCGGCGACCGCCCGCGCATGGTCGGGCTCGCCCGCGAGCAGCATCCGCAGCACGGCGGCGCCGAGCCGCTGCTCGGCCTCCCGCAGGGCGCGGGAACGCTCGGTGGTCAGGGTCAGCAGCGCGACCGCGGAGTGCACGGCATAGCGCTCGGCGGTGCCCAGCGGCGCGCCCGTGCCGACCGCGAGCACGCCGCGGGTGGTACGGCGCCCGGTGCCCAGGGACTGGAGCTCCACCCGGTCGGCGACGGCCGGGTCCTCGGCCGGTTCCGCGCCGGTGGCCCCGGTCTCGCCGCCCCCGCCGACCACGATGCTCGCGGGGCCGGGGCGGGAGCGCAGCCGCTCGACGTCGGGGGTGAGCCGGGCGGCGCGGCGGGCGGCCCAGTCGGGGGCGGCGGCGACCACCGAGCCGGAGACGTCGTAGAGCGCGGCCCAGCCGTCGACATGGGCGGCGAGCCGGGCGAGCAGCGCGGCGGGCCCCTCGGCGCCGATGGCGGCGCGGGTCAGCTCGCGCTGCGCCTCGAATCCGGCGGTCACGGCCCGGTACTGGTCGGCGGCTATCGCCGCGGAGACGGCCTTGCTGATCGCGATGAAGGGGGTGGGGCGGGGCACGCCGATCAGCGGCAGCCCCTCCTCCTTGGCCGCCGCGGCGAGCGCGGCCGGCACCTCGGCGTACTTGACGCCGAGCGCGAAGCCGAGCCCGACCACGCCCGCGCCCACCAGCCGCCGCACATAGCGGCTCATCTCCTCCGGGTCCTCGGCCTCGATCTGCATCGCGGTGATCAGGAGGAGCTCGCCGCCCTCCATATAGGGCACGGGGTCGGCGAGCTCGCTGACATGTGCCCAGCGCACCGGTGTCTCCAGCCGGTCCTCGCCCGCGAGCACGGACAGCTTGAGACCGGGGTGGCGGACGAGTGAGGCGAGCGTGGGAGGCATGGCACCTTCGATGCGAATGCGACGACTTCACCGCCCCGTATGAACGGCTACTGCCGATTCTGCCTCAATGGAGGAATACGTGGAATTGACGGCCTGATTCGGCCACCGGTCTGGCCGTGACGCTGCGGTCGCCCCGTCACGTTGAGCGGGGCAACCGCAGCGTCATGGTCAACTGCGGCAATGAGGAACACCCGGGGGTGCCGGTCGGTCACCCGCGGAGATCCACCAGCACCGGCGGCCCGCCCTCGCCCCTTACGGAGGTCACCGACAGCACCGCATGCCCGGCGGGAACCGCGTGGGCCAGCTCGGAGGCGGACCAGCGCTCGCGCTCCACCGTCCGTACGGTCACCGACTGCGTGGTCACCGCCTTACCGGTGACGACCTTACGGATGAAGTGCAGCACCTTGGTGAGCGGTTCCTCGGCGATGATCTGCCGGTCGGTGACGTCCCGCGTCTCGACCCACTCCGTCCCCCACACCTCCGCGAACCGCGCCCCGTCCCAGGTCGTCACCCCGGCACAGGCCATCCGGCAGCCGACCGCGCCGAGCAGGGCGCTGCGCAGCGCCTCGGGGACGTCGTCGAGGGTGCGGAGGGTGAGCACGGCGCCCGCGTGGGCGGAACGGAGCCGCTGGATACCGCGCAGGGCCTCGGGGGTGATGGTGTGCGAGGCGTCGTCGAGGACCAGACAGGCGAACAGCGAACGGTCGGCGCGGCCCACGGCGCACTCCGTGAACTGCGCCAGGACCAGCCGCGCCAGCATCCGCGACGCCTCCGCATGGCCGCGCTCGGGCAGATCGATACGGACCCGGAGGGGGTGTTCGAGGGCGCGGAGGGAGAACGGGCGGCGGTCGCCGGTGGTGTCGAAGAAATCGGCGAACGCGGGCCGGTCCAGCAGCGCGATCCGGTCCGCGAGCAGCGTGCCCACGTCCCCGGGGGCACCCGACTGCCGGACCCGCGCCTCCAGCTCACGGGCCTGCGCCCGCTCCCCGGCCTCGTCCAGCGCCTCGCGCAGCGCGTTGACGGCCGTCTTGGAGCCGTCCAGCAGCTCCCGCAGATCCGGGACGGACGGGAAGCGGCCGTGGGCGGCGCGGTAGGGGCCGAGCAGCTGGGCCAGCGCGGTGGCGGCCCGGCGGCTGTCCCCGCCGGGCAGCGAGGCGGCCATGTCGCCGATCAGGGCCTCGGCGAGGATGCCCGCGGCCTCGTCGGGGTCGGTGGTGCCGCCGTAGAGGTCGAAGTCGTAGCCGGAGTCGGGCCGGCCGATCTTCACGACGACGTCGAACGCCTCATCCGCCCCGAGCCCGGCCCCCGCCGCCCCGACCGCCACGACGGCGACCTGCCCGGCGAGCGCCTGCAGACACAGCGACTCCACGACGGGCCGCACCATCCGCCCCGTCTTCCCCGAACCGGGCGGCCCGACGGCCAGCAGCGAGGTGGCGAGCACATCGGGCTCGAGAGCGAGCCCGACGCCGCGGTGCTGGTACGGGTTGCGGGGGTCGTCGGAGACGGTGCCGAGGCGGACCTGATGCGCGAGGAGATCATGCCGCGCCGTCCTGACGGGCAGATCCCGCGCCCCGGACGGGTGACCGTAGGAGGCGGCGCCGTGGCGCAGCACGGTGTCGGTGAAGGAGGCGAGGGAGTTCCTCCCGGCCCGCACGGACTGCCAGGCGCGCTCGATCCGGGCATGGTCGACGTCGTTCATCGCCCCCGCCCGTGCGTCCGCCGCCAACCGATCAGCCGCACTGTGCGCCCCCGCGGCCCGCAAGTGCGGCCACTCCAGCGGATCCCCCTCCGGCCGCCCCGCGACGACCGCCTCAGGGGCGGGCTCATCCCAGGCCCGCCGGAAGAGGGGCGCGACGTAACGGCGCCAGACTTCGGACCAGTGGCCGACGCGGCTGAAGATGGCGGCGATGATCAAGAACCACAGGGCTTCATAGCCATTGGCGATCCACTTGAGCATGTCCTTGTCGCCGTTGCGGTTGAACCAGTCCTCCGAATTGAGCAGCTTCAGCGGCCACAACCAGTACGGGCCCAAGTACCCCTTGGTGATCAGCGACCACAACAGCCAGGTGCACAGGAGCGCGATCAGCGCACCGCTGATCAGCCCACGCGAGGGAAGCCGATCCGGGTCCTCCGGCGCCTTCGGCTTGTGCTCGTACGTCCACACCCCCGGTGCCGCCTCGGACCGCGGAGCGCGCAGCCAGGCGACGAAGGACGGACGGGCCGCGGGCCCGGGGCCGGGGGCGCGGCGGGAGCCTGCGCGGGTACCGGGGCCGCGCCAGGCACCGCCGGGGGCGCGGTCGGCGGCACCGGCGGCGGGGCCGTGGGGAAGGAGGGCGGGGAATGCGGGGGCGGGGGTGGGAGCGGGTTGTGGCGTGTGCTGCGTGGGTCGAACGTGCCCTCGGTGTCCATGTGCTGCCCCTTGCCCCCTGACCGGCTGTTCCTCGGCTTTCGCGCCATCGCTCAATCTAGTGTTCCCGCGCGGGGAGTTCAGCGACCCGGGCGGTGCCGTCTCACTCGCGAGGCTCCTAAAGCGGTCACCGGATCCGTAAAGGGGTCACCGGATCCGTAAGGCGGCCGCCGCAGCCCTGAAGCGGTCGCCGGATCCGTAAGGCCGCCGGCGGGCTATGGCCGTCGCGGACAAGGCAACACGCGCAGTGCTCCCGAACGGAACATGCCTCATCCGCCGCCGCGCCCCTAGCCTGCGACTAAAACCGCTGTTCTTTTCCCTGGAGCCCCTCATGACCGAACTGTCCGGAGGCCCGTCCCTCCCCCAGGAGCGTCGCGTCGTCACCGCCATTCCCGGCCCGAAGTCGCAGGAGCTGCTCGCCCGTAAGAACGCGGCGGTCGCCGGCGGTGTGGGGAGTGTGCTGCCGGTCTTCACCGTGCGCGCGGGCGGCGGTGTGATCGAGGACGTGGACGGCAACTCGCTGATCGACTTCGGTTCCGGTATCGCCGTGACCTCCGTCGGCTCCTCCGCGGAGGCCGTCGTGCGCCGGGCGTCCGCGCAACTGGCGGACTTCACGCACACCTGTTTCATGGTCACGCCGTACGAGGGCTATGTGGAGGTCTGCGAGGAGCTGGCCCGGCTCACGCCCGGCGACCACGCCAAGAAGTCGGCGCTGTTCAACTCGGGCGCCGAGGCGGTGGAGAACGCGGTGAAGATCGCCCGTTCGTACACCAAGCGCCAGGCGGTCGTCGTCTTCGACCACGGCTACCACGGCCGGACCAACCTCACCATGGCGCTCACCGCCAAGAACATGCCGTACAAGCACGGCTTCGGCCCCTTCGCGCCCGAGGTCTACCGCGTTCCGCTCGCCTACCCCTACCGCTGGCTGACCGGCCCGGAGAACTGCGCCGAGGAGGCCGCGGCCCAGGCCATCGACATGATCAGCAAGCAGATCGGGGCGGAGAACGTGGCCGCGATCATCATCGAGCCGGTCCTCGGCGAGGGCGGCTTCATCGAGCCCGCCAAGGGCTTCCTGCCCAGGATCGCGGAGTTCGCCCAGGCCAACGGCATCGTCTTCGTCGCGGACGAGATCCAGTCCGGCTTCTGCCGCACGGGCCAGTGGTTCGCCTGTGAGGACGAGGGCATCGTCCCGGACCTGATCACCACCGCCAAGGGCATCGCGGGCGGTCTGCCGCTCGCCGCCGTCACCGGCCGCGCGGAGATCATGGACGCGGCGCACTCCGGCGGTCTCGGCGGCACCTACGGCGGAAACCCGGTGGCGTGCGCGGCGGCGCTCGGCGCCATCGAGACGATGCGCGAGCTGGACCTCAATGCCAAGGCCAAGCGCATCGAGGAGGTCATGAAGGGCCGCCTCGCCGCGCTGCGGGAGAAGTACGACATCATCGGCGACCTCCGCGGCCGCGGCGCCATGATCGCCATCGAACTGGTGAAGTCCGGCACCAAGGACCCCAACCCCGAGGCCACGGCCGCCGTCGCCAAGGCGTGCCACTCGGCCGGGCTGCTGGTGCTGACCTGCGGAACCTACGGCAATGTGCTGCGTTTCCTGCCGCCGCTGGTGATCGGCGAGGACCTTCTGAACGAGGGTCTCGACGTCCTCGAGGGCGCGTTCGCCGAGCTGTGACTATGGGTGATCGATGGGTGGCGTGAAGAAGATGTGCGGGGCCGATGACAGGTGGGTGATCGGTCTGTCGGGCGGGGCTTCGCTGCCGTACGGTCATTGCAGATGAGAGAAACACCCCGCTCGCAGGGGACTGCGGGCGATGCCGAGCCGGTGCTTCCCCAGCCCCGACCCGGCTGTGCCCTCGCGCACACCACTGGAGCCTCCGGCTCCGGATCTCCTCACCGATCGGACGGCCGCCCGCCCCAAACCCCCCGGGGCGCGCGGCACACCGGTCGCCACGGCGGCTCCGGAACTACCCCCCCTGTTCCGGGGCCGCCGACTGTTCACCCCCCTTCCGCGCCCCGGGCGCCGTTCTTCACGCCCCGCCCGCCCCGCGCCCTCCTCACACCCCTCGCTCTGATCGCACTGCTCGCGCTGTGCACCTGGCAGATCGCCGCCCATGGCCCCGTGCGGACCTACGACGAACGGCTCGGCCGCGCGATGTCCGGATCGGCGTTCCCCTCCCCCGTCGCCGAGTTCCTCGCCGACCTCGGCAATACGGCGGTGGCGGTTCCCCTCCTCGCCGTCGCCCTCGCCTGGGCGGCGTGGTGCGCCCGGCGCACGGGAGAGCCGCGCTGGTGGTTGTCGCCGCTGGCCGCCGCGGTGGCGATGGTGGCGGTTCCGGCGCTGGTGGTTCCGTTCAAGGCGCTGATCGACCGCCCCGGCCCACCGGGTCCGCTGGCGGGCGAGAGCGGATTCTTCCCCTCCGGCCATGCCGCGACGGCCGCCGTCGCCTATGGCGCGGCGGCGCTGCTCCTCCACCCTCTGCTGCGCCCGCGGCTACGGCGGCCCCTCCTGGTGGCCGTGGCCGTACTGAACCTCGCCGTGGCCGCCGGGCTGGTCCGGCGCGGCTACCACTGGCCGCTGGACACGGTCGCGAGCTGGTGTCTGTCCGGTCTGCTGCTGTGGGCGCTGCTCCGGCTCAGCCGTACGAGCCGGAAGACGGGTTGAGCCGGTCGAGCCCCGGCCGCTGCCTCAAAGCGGGCCGCGATTGCCCCAGGCCCGCGGAACGGCCCAGGGCAACCGCAGTCCGGCTCAGCTCAGCTGTCGAACCCCAGCCCCACCTTGTCCATGGCCTTCAGCCACAGGTTGCGGCGCCCGCCGTTCTCGTCGGCCCGGGTCATGGACCACTGGGTGATGCCGATACCCGCCCAGCGCACCGGCTCCGGCGGGAAGGGCAGAGGCTTGCTGCGGACCATCTCCAGGCGGGTGCGCTCGGTGCGCTCACCGGCGAGCAGATCGAGCATCACCTCGGCGCCGAAGCGGGTCGCCCCGACCCCCAGGCCCGTATAGCCGAGCGCGTACGCCACCCTCCCCCCGTGCGCGCGGCCGAAGAACGCGGAGAAGCGCGAGCAGGTGTCGATGGCGCCGCCCCAGGCGTGGCTGAAGCGCACGCCCTCCAGCTGCGGGAAGCACTGGAAGAAGTGCTGGGCGAGGGTGCGATAGGTGGCCGGGTGGTGATCGTATTCGGCGCGCACCCGTCCGCCGTAGCGGTAGATGATGTCGTAGCCGCCCCACAGGATGCGCCGGTCGGCGGTGAGCCGGAAGTAGTGGAAGTGGTTGGCGGTGTCGCTGAGTCCCTGCCTGCGCTGCCAGCCGATCGCGTCGAGCTGCTCCTCGGTGAGCGGTTCGGTCATCAGCGCATGGTCGTAGACCGGGGCGATGTACGGGCGGACGCGGCGCACCAGGGCGGGGAAGGCGTTGGTGGCGAGGGCCACCTTGCGGGCCCGGACCCGGCCGTAGGGGGTGCGGACGGCCATCGCCGACCCGGTGCTCGCCAGCCGTTCGGCCGGGGTGTGCTCGTAGATCCGTACGCCCAGCTCGGCGCAGGCCCGGGCCAGGCCCCAGGCGAGCCTGGCGGGGTGCACCATGGCCACGCCCCGGCGGTCCCACAGCCCGGCCAGGAAGGTGGGCGAGTCGACCTCGGCGCGCACCGCTTCGCGGTCGAGGAACTCGGGCGGTTCGAGGCCGAGGGCGCCGGCCTGTTCGACGGTTTCGCGCAACTCCACCACCTGGTGGGGCGCGGTGGCCACATCGATCTCGCCGGTGCGTTCGAAGTCGCAGTCGATGCCGTAGCGCTCGACGGCGGATTCGATGGCGTCGAGGTTGCGGTGGCCGAGCCGTTCGAGTTCGGCCAGCTCATCGGGCCAGCGGGCCGCGCCGTTGCCGAGGCCGTGGGTGAGGGAGGCGGCGCAGAAGCCGCCGTTGCGCCCGGAGGCGGCCCAGCCGATCTCCTGGCCCTCGACCAGGACCACCTCGCGGTCGGGGTCGCGTTCCTTGGCGATCAGGGCGGTCCACAGTCCGCTGTAGCCGCCGCCGACGACGAGCAGATCGCAGCGCTCCTCGCCGACGAGGGCGGGGCGGGGACCGGGCCTGCCGGGGTCGTCCAGCCAGTACGGCCGGTACGCGGCGTCGGCCAGGGCTTTGAGGGCGGACGGGCCGGGGGCGCTGTCGCCCCCGGGCGAGCGGGTCATGGCGTCCGTGGCCATGGTTTTCAGCTCCTCTTGCGGCGGGCGCCGGCCAGTTGGCCGGCGAGAACGCACAGCACCGCTACGGCGAACATCGCCGTTCCGATCACATTGATCTGCACGGGCGTGCCGCGCTGTGCGGATCCCCAGACGAACATGGGGAAGGTCACGGTCGAGCCGGCGTTGAAGTTGGTGATGATGAAGTCGTCGAAGGAGAGCGCGAAGGACAGCAGCGCGCCCGCGGCGATACCGGGCGCGGCGATCGGCAGGGTGACGCGCAGGAAGGTCTGCGCCGGGGAGGCGTAGAGGTCCTGGGCGGCCTGTTCCAGCCGGGGGTCCATGGACATCACCCGCGCCTTGACCGCCGTCACCACGAAGCTCAGGCAGAACATGATGTGGGCGATGAGGATCGTCCAGAAGCCGAAGTCCACGCCCATGTTGAGGAAGAGGGTGGCCAGCGAGGCGGCCATGACGACCTCGGGCATGGCCATCGGCAGGAAGATCAGGCTGTTGACCGAGGAGCGGGCCCGGAAGCGGTAGCGGGCCAGCGCGAAGGCGATCATCGTGCCGAGGAGGGTCGCGCCGATCGTCGCCCATACCGCGATCTTCAGGCTGAGCGAGAGCGAGCCGCACAGGTCGGCGACGCCGCACGGATCGGTCCAGGCCTCGGTGGAGAACCGCTGCCATTCGTAGTTGAAGCGCCCGTTGGGCTTGTTGAAGGAGAAGACCAGGACGACGACGTTGGGCAGGATCAGATACGCGAGGGTGCCGAGCCCCGCGATGACCACCAGGTTCCGCCGTATCCAGCGCGTCAGGGCGCTCACACCAGGTCCTCCGTCCCGGACTTGCGGATGTAGACGGTGACCATCGTGAGGATGGCCGCCATGAGGATGAAGGACAGCGCCGCCGCCGTCGGATAGTCCAGCACCCGCAGGAACTGCGACTGGATGACGTTGCCGACCATCTTCTGGTCGGCGGAGCCCAGCAGTTCGGCGTTGATGTAGTCGCCCGTGGCGGGGATGAAGGTGAGCAGCGTGCCCGCGACGACCCCCGGCATGGACAGCGGGAAGGTCACCTTCCGGAAGGTGGTGACGGGCCGGGCGTAGAGGTCGCCCGCGGCCTCGTGGAGCCTCGGGTCGATGCGCTCCAACGAGGTGTAGAGCGGGAGGATCATGAAGGGCAGGAAGTTGTACGTCAGCCCGCAGACCACCGCGAGCGGGGTGGCCAGCACCCGCTGTCCCTCGGTGATCCCCAGATAGCTGGTGACGTCCAGGAGGTGCAGCGAGTTGAGCGCGCCCACCACCGGGCCGCTGTCGGACAGGATCGTCTTCCAGGCCAGGGTGCGGATCAGGAAGCTGGTGAAGAACGGCGCGATGACCATGATCATCACCAGATTGCGCCAGCGGCCCGCCCGGAAGGCGATGAGATACGCGAGCGGATAGCCGAGCACCAGGCACATCACGGTGGCGGTGGCGGCGTAGAGCACCGAGCGCAGGAACTGCGGGTAGTACTCGCTCAGCGCCTCCCAGTAGGTCTGGAAGTGCCAGGTGACCTTGAAGCCCTCTTCGAGGGAGCCGGTCTGGACGGACGTCGACGCCTGGTAGATCAGCGGCGCGGCGAAGAAGATCAGCAGCCAGAGGATGCCGGGGAGCAGCAGCCAGTAGGGCACCAGCCGCTTGCGGACCGCGGGCCTGAAGAGGGGCGGCTTCTGTACGGGCTCGGGCTCGGGCCCGGCGGCGTCCCGCGGAGCCTCGGGAGTGGCTGTCGCCGTCCCCTCTCCCCGCTCAGTCCCGGCGCGCTCCAACGCGCGGGCTTCCCTCGTCACTGCTCGCTCCTTCGTCGCTGCGCGGCTCCTCAGTCCAGCCCGCGCAGCGCGCCGGGACACGCTCATGGGGCCTCCTCGTCCAGCTCCGTACCGGCGTCGATGTCCTGGGTCGCGTCGAGGCCGAAGGTGTGGGCGGGGTTCCAGTGCAGGACGACCTCGGCGCCGGGGACGAGCCGGGTGTCACGCTCGATGTTCTGCTCGTAGACGGTGATCTCGGGGCAGTCCGGGGTGGTGATGAGGTACTGGGTGGAGACGCCGATGAAGCTGGAGTCGGCGATCCGCCCGGTGATCCGGTTGCGGCCCTCGGGTATGGTCCCGGCGTCCTCGGTGTGGGCCAGGGTGATCTTCTCGGGACGCACCCCTACCAGCAGTTTCCCTCCGGTGCGGACGGGAGCGCTACATCGGTCCGCGGGTAGCGAGAGCTTGCCGCCGGCGGCGGCGAGGACGAGGTCGCCGCCGCTCTTGTCGGTGATCTCGGCCTCGATGAGGTTGGAGGTGCCGAGGAAGTTGGCGACGAAGGTGGTGCCGGGGTTCTCGTAGAGATCGGCGGGGGCGCCGCGCTGTTCGACCCGGCCGCCGTTCATCACCGCGACCGTGTCGGCCATGGTCATGGCCTCCTCCTGGTCGTGGGTGACATGGATGAAGGTGATGCCGACCTCGGTCTGGATGCGCTTGAGCTCCAGCTGCATCTGACGGCGCAGCTTGAGGTCGAGCGCGCCCAGCGGTTCGTCGAGCAGCAGCACCCGGGGGTGGTTGATCAGGGCGCGGGCGACGGCGACGCGCTGCTGCTGGCCGCCGGAGAGCTGCTGCGGCCTGCGGCGGGCGAAGTCGCCGAGCTGGACCAGTTCCAGCATCTCCTCGACCTGCTTCTTCACCGACTTGACGCCGCGCCGGCGCAGTCCGAAGGCGACGTTCTCGAAGACGTCGAGGTGCGGGAAGAGGGCATAGCTCTGGAAGACCGTGTTGACGGGCCGCTTATGGGGCGGGAGGGCGGTGATGTCCTCATCGGCGAGCCGGACGATGCCGCTGGTGGGCTCCTCCAGTCCCGCGATCATGCGCAACGTGGTGGTCTTGCCGCAGCCGGACGCGCCGAGCAGGGCGAAGAAGGAGCCGGCGGGTATGTGCAGATCGAGCGGGTGGACGGCGGTGAAGGACCCGTAGGTCTTGCTGATCCGGTCGAGCCGGACGTCGCCGCCGGAGGTGGGTTGGGTCATGGCGGTGCGCTTCCTCGCTTGTCAGGCGCCGGTGAGCTTGGCGAACTTGTCCTCGAATGCCGCCTCTTCCTTGCTGGAGAGCGAGCGGAAGGCGTGGGACTTGGCGGCCATCTCCTCGTCCGGAAGGATCAGCGGATTGTCCGCCAGCGCCTTGTCGATCTTCGCGAGCTCCTCGCGCACCCCGTCGACCGGGCAGACGTAGTTGATGTACGCGGCTATCTTCGCGGCGACCTTGGGCTCGTAGAAGTAGTCGATGAGCCGTTCGGCATTCCTCTTATGGCGCGCCTTGTTGGGCACCAGAAGGTTGTCCGTGGCCGTCATATAGCCGGCGTCGGGGATGGCGAACTCGATCTCGGGGTTGTCCGACTGGAGCTGGATCAGGTCCCCGGCCCAGGCCATACAGGCGGCGATGTCGCCCTTGGTGAGGTCTCCGGTGTAGTCGTTGCCGGTGAAGCGGCGGACCTGGCCCCGGTCGGACGCCTTCTGGAGGCGGGCGATCGCGGCGTCGTAGTCGTCGGCGGTGACCGTCTCGGGGTTCTTGCCCATGTCCAGGAGGGTCAGCCCGACGGTGTCGCGCATCTCGGTCAGCAGCCCGACCCGGCCCTTGAGCTTGGGGTCCTCCAGCAGCTGGGAGACCGAGGTGACCTTACGGCCGCCGGTGGCCTTCTTGTTGTACGCGATGACGGCGGGGATGCCGGTCCACGGGTAGGAGTGGGCGCGGCCCGGGTCCCAGTCCGGGGTGCGAAAGGGTTTCCCCAGGTTGGTGTAGGCATGGGGCAGTTGGGCGGGGTCCAGGGGCTGTATCCAGCCGAGCCGGATCATCCGGGCGGCCAGCCAGTCCGTGACGCAGATGAGGTCGCGGCCGGTGTCCTGGCCCGCCGCAAGCTGCGGCTTGATCTTGCCGAAGAACTCGACGTTGTCGTTGATGTCCTCGGTGTACTTGACCTTGATGCCGGTACGGCGCTGGAACGCGTCCAGGGTCGGATGGCGGCCGCCCTTGCCGACGTCCATGTACTCGGTCCAGTTGGAGAAGGCGAGCCGCTTCTCCTCGGCCGAGTGGTCATCTGAGGCGTTGTCCACCTCGGTGCGCCCCGCGGGCGGGATACCGCAGCCGCCGAGCGCCCCGAGCCCGCCGACGGCGATGGCCCCGGCGCCTCCCGCGCGCAGCAGGGAGCGGCGGGTGAGCGCCATCCGGCCGCTGGTCATGGAGCGCCGTATCGCGGCGATCTGCGGTGGGGACAGGCTCTCGGACTCGTGCCGTGCTTCCATAAGCTGTGCCTTTCGAGGGTGTCGGCCGGTGGCGGCCCGGCCGAGGCCACGCGGAGGTGGCCGCACATTCAGGTCTGTCGGTCAGGTCTGTCGATCTCCGAAGACCGTGCGGTGCCAGTCCTTGCGGACCACTGCGGTGTTGTCGAACATCACGTGCTTGACCTGCGTGTACTCCTCGAAGGAGTACGCCGACATGTCCCTGCCGAAGCCGGACGCCCGCACACCGCCGTGCGGCATCTCGCTGATGATCGGGATGTGGTCGTTGATCCACACGCACCCCGCCCGGAGCTCGCGGGAGGCGCGGCCCGTCCGGTAGACATCGCGGCTCCAGGCGGAGGCGGCGAGACCGTAAGGGGTGTCGTTGGCGAGCGCGATGCCCTCGTCGTCGCTGTCGAAGGGGACGACCGCCAGGACCGGGCCGAAGATCTCGGACTGGACGATCTCGCTGTCCTGGGGCGCGCCGGTGATGAGCGTGGGCCGGTAGTAGGCGCCCTTGGCGAGGTCGCCCCCCGGGATCTCGCCGCCGGTGACGACGGTGGCGTAGCCGCGGGCCCGGTCCACGAAGCCCGCCACGCGGTCGCGCTGGGCGTGGGAGACCAGCGGGCCGAGGTCGGTGTGCGGATCGAAGGGGTCGCCGAGCCGTACGGACGCCATGAGTTCGGCGACGGCGGCGACGAACGCGTCGTACAGCGGGCGCTGGACATACGCGCGGGTGGCGGCGGTGCAGTCCTGTCCGCTGTTGATCAGCGCGCCCGCGACGGCGCCGTGCGCGGCGGCCTCCAGGTCCGCGTCGTCGAAGACGACGAAGGGTGCCTTGCCGCCGAGTTCGAGATGGATCCGCTTGACGGTGGAGGTGGCGAGTTCGGCGACGCGCTTGCCGACCGCCGTCGATCCGGTGAAGGAGGTCATCGCCACCGCGGGGTGGGAGACCAGCCATTCGCCCGCCTCCGGGCCGGTGCCGCTCACCACGTTGATGACGCCGTCCGGAAGGCCCGCCTCCGTGGCCGCCTGCGCGAACATCAACGAGGTCAGGGGCGTCAGTTCGGCGGGCTTCAGCACGATGGTGTTGCCCGCGGCGATGGCCGGGAGGACCTTCCAGGCCGCCATCTGGAGGGGGTAGTTCCAGGGGGCGATGGAGCCGATGACCCCAATGGGCTCGCGGCGGATGTACGAGGTGTGGTCACCGCTGTACTCGGCGGCGGCCTTGCCCTCCAACTGGCGGGCGGCGCCCGCGAAGAAGGAGACGTTGTCGATGGAGCCGGGCACATCGAACTCGGTGCTGAGCTTGATGGGCTTGCCGCACTGCAGCGACTCGGCGTAGGCGAGGTCGTCCGCGCGCTCGGTGAGCACCGCGGCGAAGCGGTGCATCGCGTCGGACCGCTCGCCGGGGGTGGCGCCCGCCCATTCGGGGAAGGCGGCCTCGGCCGCGGCCACGGCCGCGTCGACATCGGCCGCACCGGCGAGCCGGTAGCCGAACACCTGCTCGCCGGTGGCCGGGTCGACGACCTGATGTGTGCCCTCGGAGCCGCCCTGGCGCAGGCGGCCCGCGATGTACTGGGCACCGTCGGCGAACCGCTCCGTCACGTCGAACCGCTGATCCATCGCGCTCTCCTCCGCCGGTCCGCCCCAACGAGGCGCGGCGTAGCTCCAACCGGAATTGAAGGCCGATCCTGACAGAGAGCCTTCGCTTCAACAAGGGATTCCGTTGTTGCTTTTTGATTTCGCGACGGATTCAGTGATCAGAGCGGCTTCGGCGTCACCGTTTCCGCGTCGGATGCCGGTCCGGACCGACGGTTTGGACAGCCGGGCCGGACGCCGCTCCGGACGCCCGGTTCGGACGCTGACCGGATGCCGGTCCGGACCGTCGGTCTAGAAGATGGAGTCGAGGGCGGCGTCCACCGCCAAGATGTAGATCACCGGGAGCACCATGCCGATGATTCCGCAGACCAGACCGGCGGTGGCCGAGCCTGCGTTGTTCGCCTGACCCCGGCCGACCTTCCCCTTGCCTATGGCGCCGAAGGTGATCGCCAGGATGCCGAGGATGACCGCGAAGACCCACAGGAAGTAGGTGATCCCGCAGACCAGACCGACGATGCCGCAGACCAGCGCGGCCGTGCCCATGCCGTTGTTCGGCTGCATCGGCATCCCGGCCGCCCCCGGATAGACGGGCGGCGCGGCGGGGTAGCCGGCGCCGGGGTACTGCGGTGGCTGGGCCGGCGGCGCGGGCGTGGCGTAGGGATTGGCCTGGGGGTCGTACGGATCCTGCGGCGGGCCGGGCATGGAGCTGGACATCGGTGGTCTCCCCTCCTGGTAAACGTCCGGCAATGTTATGGGCATGCCTCATCCCGGGACAGCTCGATTGCCCAGGTCGGCGCCGCTGTCGACGGCGCCTGTCGGTGCGGGGTGGGAGAGTCCCGGGAAGCCGGTCGCGTTGCCGCAGGCGCGTCAGCGGCCGATATCGGCGAGCGGGAGCACCACCGCGCTCGAGACATCGGCATAGCCCGGATCGTCGCCGCTGTCCGAGCCGTCGTCCGCGGTGGCGATGTAGACAAAGATCATGACGACGCTCGCCACCACGGCGACCACCCCGAGGATCACCCCGGCGAGCGCCGAACCGCCGTTGGTCGCCTCGCCGCTTGCCGCCCTGACGCGGCCGAGCGCCCCGAAGACGATCGCGAGCACACCGAGGACGATGCCGAGCACGATGCTCGGGGAGAGGACCAGGCCGATGATGCCGAGCACCAGGGCGGCCGTGCCATGGCCGTTGTTCGGCACAAATGTCCCGCCCGGCCAGCCCTGGCCGTACGTCCCTCCGGGGAAGGCGGTGCCCGGATATCCGGTGCCGGAGTACCCCGTGCCGGGGTGGGCGGTGCCCGGGTAGCCGTAGCCGGGGAAGCCCGGCACCCCGCCGTACGGGGACTGCTTGGGGGGCGCCTGCTGGCCGTATCCGGGCCGGCCGTATCCCGTCGGCCCGTAGCCCGCTGGACCGTACGGCCCGGCGACCGGATAGGCGCTGGGCGTGCCCGGGCCGGTCGGCGCGGGCGGTGGCGGGGGCACCGCGCCCGGCGCGGCCACGGGGCCCGGCCGGGGCGGCGGAGGGGGCGGGGGCGTCGGGCCCGGCATGGCGGGATAGGAGGTGAGGGTCGGCTGCTCGGCCACCGGGGGGCGGGGAGCCGGAATCCCTTGTTCGTCCGCCGCCTTGTCCATCGGGCCCTTGTCCATCGGGCCCTTGTCCATCGCGACCCGCTGCGCCGGTGGAGCCCAGGGATCGCGCTCGAGCGGTTCGGGCTGCCTCGGCTGCCCGGGCCGCCGTGGCTCATCCTGCGCCTGCGGCTCGGACGGGTCGTGCTGGTCGGCCATGAAGCTCCCCCACAAAGACGTCCGCCCATGCTACGGCCTGCGGCGAGCCCGTCCGCGGCACACCATACGATGACCGGAACCCGCCGTCGGCGGGCGTCTCCCGGAGGTTTCGTTGACCGATCTGACCACCTTCATCGCCGGGCTGCCCAAGGCCGAGCTCCATGTGCACCACGTGGGGTCCGCGTCCCCGCGCATCGTGGCCGAGCTGGCCGCCCGGCACCCCGACTCCAAGGTGCCCACCGACCCCGAGGCCCTCGCCGAGTACTTCGTCTTCCGGGACTTCGCGCACTTCATCGAGATCTATCTCTCCGTGGTGGACCTGATCCGCGACGCCGAGGACGTCCGGCTGCTGACCTACGAGATCGCCCGCGACATGGCCCGGCAGAACATCCGCTACGCCGAGCTGACCGTCACCCCCTACAGCTCGACCCGGCGCGGCATCCCGGACACCGCCTTCGTGGAGGCGATCGAGGACGCCCGTAAGGCGGCCGAGTCGGAGTTCGGCACGGTGCTGCGCTGGTGCTTCGACATTCCCGGCGAGGCCGGTCTCGAGGCCGCCGAGGAGACCGCCCGGATCGCCTGTGAGCTGCGCCCCGAGGGGCTGGTCGGCTTCGGCCTCGGCGGCCCGGAGATAGGGGTGCCGCGCCCCCAGTTCAAGCCGTACTTCGACCGCGCCATCGCCGCCGGGCTGCGCAGCGTGCCGCATGCGGGCGAGACCACTGGACCGCAGACGATCTGGGACGCCCTCATCGAGCTGCGGGCGGAGCGCATCGGCCATGGCACCAGCGCTGTCCAGGATCCGAAGCTGCTCGCCCATCTCGCGGAGCACCACATTCCGTTGGAGGTCTGCCCGACCTCCAACCTCGCCACGCGCGCCGTCGCCACGCTCGATGAGCATCCCCTGAAGCAGATGGTCGACGCCGGGGTGATCGTCACGATCAACAGCGACGACCCGCCGATGTTCGGCACCGACCTCAACACCGAGTACCAGGTCGCGGCCCGGCTGCTGGACTTGGACGCGGCGGGCGTCGCGGCGCTCGCGAAGAACGCCGTCGAGGCGTCCTTCCTGGACGCCGAGGGCAAGGCGCGGCTCGCCGCGGAGATCGACGCCTACACGGCGGTCGCGGGCCGATGAGGGCGGCGGGGGCGCGATGCGTCCCGGTCGGCCACCGCGGCGACCCGTATGTGTGCCGTGAGAACACCCTGCCCTCCATCCGCTCCGCGGTGGGCGCGGGGGCGGGCGCGGTCGAGATCGACGTACGGCTGACCCGGGACGGCGTGCCGATGCTGCTCCACGACGCCACGCTGAAGCGGCTGTGGGGCCATGACCGGCCGCTGTCCGGGCTGACCGCCGACGAGGTGCGGGAGCTGACCGGCGGGGGCGTCCCGACCCTGCGCGAGGCACTCGCGTGCGCCGGCTCCACCCGGCTGCTGATCGACCTGCCGGACGCGTCGGCCGCGCCCGCCGCCGCCGCCCAGGTGCGGGAGAGCGGGGCGGGCGACCGGGTGTACTACTGCGGCGCCCTGGCGGCCCTGCACGCCGTGCGCCGCGCGGAGCCGACCGCCGAGATCGCGCTGACCTGGACCACGCTCGCCCCGCCGGCCCCGGCGCTGCTGGCCGCGCTGCGCCCCCGGTGGCTCAACTACCGCTTCGGGCTGGTCTCCCGGGAGCTGGTCGCCCGCCATCACGCCGACGGGCTGCTGGTCTCCGCCTGGACCGCCGACACCCGCCGGTCGATGTCCCGGCTGCTGAGGGCGGGCGTCGACGGGATCACCACCAACCGGGTCGGCGCCCTGGCGGCCCTTCTGCTCAGCGGCTGATCAGCGGCTGACCGCGCGGCGGGCGGAGGCGCCGCCCACCCACAGGTCGTTGCTGCCCGCGATGACGACCTCCCCGTCGGCACGGGTGGTGATGGCCGAGGGCAGCGCATCGCCGCAGCCGAGCTCGGCCCGCTCGGCGTCCGCGCCGAAGCCGGTCCACACCATGCCGCAGAAGAGGTGGTCCCCGCTGCGGAGGCCGAGGAGCACCAGCGCGCCCGAGCCGTCGACGCTCGCGCCCCGTATTCGCCCCTCGCCCAGCACCGAGGTGTCCTCGACCGTCCAGTGCAGGCCGTCCGCGCTGGTCAGCACGGAGGGTCGGTCGGGCTCGCCGTAGTCCTCGCGGCCGCCGTAGGAGCGGGCGCCGTAGGCGATCCACCGGCCGTCGTGCCACAGCACGCCGCTGACCGGGGCGTAGCCGTGCAGCCGGGGGGTGAGCGCGGTGCGCCAGGTGCGTCCACCGTCCGTGGACGCCCAGACCGGCAACTGTGGCCGGCCCTGCCCCTGGGCGTTGCCGCCGATGGCCACGATCCGGCGGCCCTCGGCGGCCATGGCCAGCACGCCCGTCCTGGTGAGGGAGGCGCCCTGAGCGTCGGGCAGCTCCGGGAGCCGCCGGCGCCGGACGGTCCTCCCCTGGTCCGTGGAGATCCATACCGTCGGTACGAGCCGCCGCTTCTCGGTCACCGAACCGCCGAGGACCAGCCGCTGCCCGCTGCGCACCATGACGGCCGCGCCGCCCGGGTCCCGGGCGCCCGGTTCGGCATCCGGATCCGGCTCCACGGGCGGGACCTCCAGGTCGGCCAGCCGGTGGACGCGCCCCGAGCGGTCGAGGCGGGAGAGGGACGTGCCGGCCGCGTACACCGAGCCGTCCTCGCCGGACAGCACCGCCCTCCCGGCGAGCCCGCCGCCGCCCCAGCCCTCGGCGCCGTTTCCCGGAGCCATGTCCCCGGGCACCTCGCCGGGGGTGGTACCGGTCTCCGGGGCCGGATCGAGCGAGAGCTTCGTACAGGCCGCGTCGCCGGTCCAGTTGACACCCACGTCGCGGTGGCCGTTGCTGTACGTGCCGAGGCCGAGGACGCAGTCGCCGTACGGCACGAGCGCGTCGAGGCCGTGTTCACCGCCGCTGTCCTTGGTGATCGCCGGGTACTGCACCGCCCCGGCGTAGTGCCGGAACCCCAGCTCGGACGCGGCCGGGCCGCCCTCATTCTTCTCGCCGCAGCCCGCGATGGCCGGCAGGATCGCGGCGGCCGCCGCGATCCACCGACGTCCGGATTTCCCCCACTTGGTCATGACAGGGGATCCTGCCATGACCAAGTGACAATCCCGGCGCGGGAATCGGCCGGGGGCGGCCCGGGATCGGCCCGGGATCAGCCCAGCGACGTCATGACGTGCTTGATGCGGGTGTAGTCCTCGAAGCCGTAGGCGGAGAGGTCCTTGCCGTAGCCGGACTTCTTGAAGCCGCCGTGCGGCATCTCGGCGACCAGCGGGATATGGGTGTTGATCCAGACACAGCCGAAGTCCAGGGCCTTGGACATCCGCATCGCGCGGGCGTGGTCCTTGGTCCACACCGACGAGGCCAGCGCGTACTCCACACCGTTGGCGTAGGAGATCGCCTGCGCCTCTTCGGAGAAGGTCTGCACGGTGATGACCGGGCCGAAGACCTCGTTCTGGATGATCTCGTCGTCCTGCTTGAGCCCGGAGACCACGGTGGGCGCGTAGAAGAAGCCCTTGTCGCCGACCCGGTGGCCGCCCGCCTCGACCTTGGCGTGGGCGGGCAGCCGGTCGATGAAGCCGGTGACCTGGGCCAGTTGGTTGGCGTTGTTCAACGGGCCGTACAGCACGTCCTCGTCGTCGGGCGCGCCGGTCTTGGTCTCGGCGGCGGCCTTGGCGAGCGCGCTCACGAACTCGTCGTGGATCGACTCGTGGACCAGCACCCGGGTGGCGGCCGTACAGTCCTGGCCCGCGTTGAAGAAGCCCGCGACCGAGATGTCCTCGACCGCCTTGGGGATGTCGGTGTCCTCGAAGACGACCACGGGGGCCTTGCCGCCGAGCTCCAGATGCACCCGCTTGACGTCCTTCGAGGCACTCTCGGCGACCTGCTTGCCGGCCCGCACCGAGCCGGTGATGGACGCCATGGCGGGCACGGAGTGCTCGACCATCAGCCGGCCGGTCTCGCGGTCGCCGCAGATCACGTTGAAGACGCCCTGCGGATGGCCCAGTTCCGCCAGCACTCCGCCGATGATCTCGGCGATCAGCACGGTGGAGGCGGGCGTGGTGTCCGAGGGCTTGATGACGACCGTATTGCCCGCGGCGAGGGCCGGGGCGAACTTCCATACGGCCATCATCATCGGGTAGTTCCACGGTGCGACCTGGGCGCAGACCCCGACCGGCTCACGCCGGATGATCGAGGTGAGCCCCTCCATGTACTCACCGGCCGAGCGGCCCTCCAGCATCCGGGCCGCGCCCGCGAAGAAGCGGATCTGGTCGATCATGGGCGGGATTTCCTCGTCCCGCGTGAGACCGATCGGCTTGCCGGTGTTCTCGGACTCGGCGGCGATCAGCTCCTCCGCCCGCGCCTCGAAGGCATCAGCGATCTTGAGCAGTGCCTTCTGCCGCTCGCCGGGCACCAGGTCGCGCCAGGCCGGGAAGGCGGCCTCGGCGGCGGCCATCGCCGCGTCCACGTCCGCCGCGCCCGACAGCGGCGCGGTGGCGTAGGGCTCGCCCGTGGCCGGGTTGACCACCTCCGTGGTCCGCCCGTCCGCGGCGTCCCGGAACGCTCCGTCGATGTAGTTGCGCAGACGACGCAGTTCGGTGGTCACGTGCCACCCCTCCTGTCAGCTGTCCGATGGGTGAGACACCCACAGTAGTCGCCGGGGCTGCGCTTTCAACATACCCGCCACACCAGAACAACGGAATCAGTGTTTTTAGGGCCCCTGAACGACGGAATTCATCGATGAAGGGTTGCGACACGGGCGAGGCTCGTGCACAGTGAGGGTCGTGGCCACACCTGACAAGAACGGCACGACCCTCGACTCCGTATCCCTGGCGATCATTGAGCAGCTCCAGGAAGACGGCCGCCGGCCGTACGCCGCCATCGGAAAGGCCGTGGGGCTCTCCGAGGCCGCCGTGCGGCAGCGCGTGCAAAAGCTGCTCGACCAGGGCGTGATGCAGATCGTCGCCGTCACCGATCCTCTCACCGTGGGGTTCCGGCGGCAGGCGATGGTCGGCATCAACGTCGAGGGCGATCTCGACCCGGTCGCGGACGCGCTGACCGCCATGGACGAGGTCGAGTACGTGGTCGTCACCGCGGGTTCCTTCGATCTCCTGATCGAGATCGTCTGCGAGGACGACGATCACCTCCTCGAAATGATCAACAAGCGGATCCGCACACTGCCCGGTGTGCGCTCCACCGAGAGCTTCGTCTACCTCAAGCTCCGGAAGCAGACCTATACCTGGGGAACGAGATAGCAATGAGCGCCGACCTCTCCAAGACGGCGTACGACCACCTGTGGATGCACTTCACCCGCATGTCGTCGTACGAGAACTCCCCCGTGCCGACGATCGTGCGCGGTGAGGGCACGTACATCTACGACGACAAGGGCAAGCGGTACATCGACGGCCTGGCCGGCCTGTTCGTGGTCAACGCGGGCCACGGCCGGGTCGAGCTTGCGGAGACGGCCTACAAGCAGGCCCAGGAGCTCGCCTTCTTCCCGGTGTGGAGCTACGCCCACCCCAAGGCCGTCGAGCTCGCCGAGCGGCTCGCGGGCTACGCACCCGGCGACCTGAACAAGGTCTTCTTCACCACGGGCGGCGGTGAGGCCGTCGAGACCGCCTGGAAGCTGGCCAAGCAGTACTTCAAGCTCACCGGCAAGCCCACCAAGCACAAGGTCATATCCCGGGCGGTGGCCTACCACGGCACCCCGCAGGGAGCCCTGTCGATCACCGGGCTGCCGGGGCTCAAGGCCCCCTTCGAACCGCTGGTCCCCGGTGCCCACAAGGTCCCCAACACCAACATCTACCGCGCCCCGATCTTCGGCGACGACCCCGTGGCGTTCGGCCGCTGGGCCGCCGACCAGATCGAGCAGCAGATCCTCTTCGAGGGCGCGGACACCGTGGCCGCGGTCTTCCTGGAGCCGGTGCAGAACGCGGGCGGCTGCTTCCCGCCGCCGCCCGGGTACTTCCAGCGGGTCCGCGAGATCTGCGACAAGTACGACGTGCTGCTGGTCTCGGACGAGGTCATCTGCGCCTTCGGTCGGCTGGGCACGATCTTCGCCTGTGACAAGTTCGGCTACGTCCCGGACATGATCACCTGCGCCAAGGGCATGACCTCGGGCTACTCCCCGATCGGTGCGTGCATCATCTCCGACCGGCTGGCCGAGCCGTTCTACGAGGGCGACAACACCTTCCTCCATGGCTACACCTTCGGCGGCCACCCGGTCTCGGCCGCGGTCGGCGTCGCCAACCTCGACATCTTCGAGCGCGAGGGCCTCAATCAGCATGTGCTGGACAACGAGGGCGCGTTCCGGTCCACACTGGAGCGGCTGCACGATCTGCCGATCGTCGGCGATGTCCGGGGGAACGGTTTCTTCTACGGCATCGAGCTGGTGAAGGACAAGGCCACCAAGGAGTCCTTCGACGAGGAGGAGACCGAGCGGGTCCTCTACGGCTTCCTCTCCAAGGCGCTGTACGAGAACGGGTTGTACTGCCGGGCCGACGACCGCGGCGACCCGGTCGTGCAACTGGCGCCGCCGCTGATCGCCGATCAGGCGCTGTTCGACGAGATCGAGCAGATCCTGCGGGCGGTGCTGACGGAGGCGTGGACCAAGCTCTGACGGTCGGTCGCTTCGGCAGCCCGAGGCGGCGCGGTTCGGGCTCGCTTGAGGCTCGGGCACATGTGAAGCGCAGGCTCACGTGGGGCTCAGGCCCGGTTGGGGTTCAGGCCCGGTTGGGGCTCAGGCCCAGCCCACGTGAGACTCAGGCCCACGTGAGACTCAGGCCCACTTGAGGGCGAACCACAGCTCCATCCGGACGTCCGCGTCGCCCAGGTCCACATCCAGCAGGGCCTCGGCGCGGGCGATCCGCTGACGGACCGTATTGCGGTGCACCTCCAGTGCCACCGCCGTACGGTCCCAGCTGCCGTGCAGCGACAGCCACACCCGCACCGTCTCCAGCAGCGCCGGTGCGCCGTCGAGCGGCGCGAGCAGGGCCCGGCCGTGCGCCCCCGCCTCGGCCGGGTCCACCAGCGAGACGACCCCGCCCGCGCGGGCCGGGCCGTGCCGCACCAGCGGCACCCGCTCGGCGACGGCCCGCCGCAGCGCACGGGCGGCGTCGGCGCCACCGCGCGGCAGATCCGCGGCCGGTACGGGCGCCCCGACGCCCAAGGTCCAGCCGGGCTGTGCCCGTACCTCCGCCTCACCTGGCACGAGGGCGCACAGCCCGTCCCCGTCGAGGTCGACCAGCGGCGTCCCGAGCCCGGCCGCGAGCGCCGCCGCGGCCAGCAGTCCGTCGTCCCGGCCGCGGCCGCGCCGCCGCCCGTGCACCACGGTCCACAGCCCGCCGCCCTCCCGGGTCCCGGATCTCACCTCGGGGGCCGTCCCCGCCTGCCCCGGCGAGCGGCTCAGCAGCCCGGCCACCCGTGCCGGTTCGGCGCCGAGCATCAGCCGTACCAGCGCCGCCGTGCGCTCGGCCTCGGCCCCGATCACCCGCCGCGCCGTCAGCAGCGACAGCAGCACCACGGCCACCCCCACGATCGCCCCGTCCGCGCCGTCCCGCCGGGGAGCGCAGACGCCGAGTGCGAGCCGGTCCTCCGGCCCCGCCGGGCCGCCCAGCCCGTACGCGGTCAGCTGCAGCTCCGCACCGTCCGCGCCGGCCGCCCTGCCCGCCGCCGAGGACGGGCCCGAGCGCAGCCGCGCCGCGAGCGCGCCGAGCGCCGTACGGGCCTCCCGCGACGGCCGCGGTCCGGCGGCCGCCAGCTCCGCGCCGTCCGGGTCGTAGAGCACCGTCCATGCCCCGAGGTGCTGGCCCAGCTGCCGCAGCACGGCCGGTACGGGGTGCGGGCGCGCCGCGGCCGTCGCCAGCGACTGCTGTGCCTCGGTGACGCTCCGCAGCTCATGGTGGCGGCGCTCGGCCATGGCGTCCCAGACGGCGCTCGCGACGGCGGTGAAGGTCGTCTGCCGCGGCACCTCGACCAGCGGCAGCCCATGCCGGTCGCACGCCTCGACCAGCGCGCGGGGCACCGTGTCGTGCACCGGTGCGATGCCGAAGCCGAGCGCCGCCGCGCCCGCCTGGACCGTACGGGCCACATAGCGGTCCCAGTAGGTGCCTGCGCCCGCCGCCTCCGGGCAGTGCACCCCCGCGCTGAGCAGCAGCTCGCCGCCCAGCAGATACGGGACGGGGTCCTCCATCTCGCTGGTGTGGACGAAGTACACGGGCGTGTCCGCCTCGCGCGCCCCCGCGACCTGCCGCAGCCCGAGGGCGGGGTGGCCGAGGAGGGTGGCGAGCGGGACGGGGGCCGTAGGGGGTACGCGGTCGTTCATCACGGCGGGCCTCGCGTGGGGACGGTTCGTAGAGGACGGTTCGTACATCCCGGGGATCGGGAGTGGAGGAAACGTACACTTCCCGGACGCTCCGGCGACACCTAGGGTCTCCGTCACTCCCCACATTCCCCGCACGCCCCGTACTCCCCCGCACTCCCCACGACCCGATCCCCGCGGATCGCCGGGACCTCCCCCATCCCGTGCGGCTCCGCTCGCCCGATCTCCCGACCGCTAGCCGACCCCCGCCGGACCGAGGAGCACCGCCATGACCGCTGTCGACTACACCGTGATCGTCGTCTATCTCGCGGGCATGCTCGCGCTCGGCTGGTGGGGCATGCGCCGCACCACGTCCACCAGCGACTTCCTGGTCGCGGGCCGACGGCTGGGGCCGTTCATGTACTCCGGGACGATGGCCGCGATCGTGCTCGGCGGCGCGTCCACCATCGGCGGCGTCGGGCTCGGCTACCAGTACGGGCTCTCCGGCGCCTGGATGGTCATCACCATCGGCCTGGGGCTGCTGGCGCTGTCGGTCTTCTTCTCGGCGCGCATCGCCCGCCTCAAGGTGTACACGGTCAGCCAGATGCTGGATCTGCGCTACGGCGGCTCCTCCGGGCTGATCTCGGGCATCGTGATGTGGGGCTACACCCTGATGCTCGCGGTCACGTCGACCATCGCCTACGCCACCATCTTCGACGTGATCTTCGGCCTGGACCGGGTCATCGCCATCGTGCTCGGCGGGGCGATCGTGGTCTGTTACTCGACGCTCGGCGGCATGTGGTCGATCACCCTCACCGACATGGTGCAGTTCGTGGTCAAGACGGTGGGCGTGCTGCTCCTGCTGCTGCCGATCGCGGTGGTGAAGGCGGGGGGCTTCG